>NZ_JBSSCT010000001.1:4870000-9045992 GCF_054060035.1 Bradyrhizobium sp. USDA 3262 | reverse complement strand
CTCAGTCTCCCTTCAACCGCTGGCGCGTATCGGCGATGCGGCGGAGCGCGCCTGGGCGGCCGAATGGGTGACCGCGATCCTCGCCAAGGAAGGCGTCACCATCGACCCGACCGTGAAGGAGCATGTCTGGTCGGCGTTGACGTCACTGGCATCCTCGCCCGTCGAGGAACGCACGATCACCGGCCTGACGGTTCTCTTGCAATCGACCGCGCTCAAGCAGGCCCTGCAACCTTATTGTGTCGGCGGCTCCTCCGGCCGTCTGCTCGACGCGGAGGCCGAGCAGCTCGGCTTCGCCCCGGTGCAGGCTTTCGAAACCGAGGGCTTGATTGGCGCTGGAGCGGCACCTGCCGTTCTTACCTACCTCTTCCATCGCATCGAGGGACGGCTCGACGGCCGGCCGACGCTCCTCATCATCGACGAGGGTTGGCTCGTCCTCGACGATCCGGCCTTCGCGCAACAGCTCAGGGAGTGGTTGAAGACGCTACGGAAAAAGAACGCCTCCGTCGTCTTTGCCACCCAATCGCTCTCCGACATCGACGGCAGCAACATCGCACCCGCAATCGTCGAGAGCTGCCCGACGCGCATCTTCCTGCCGAACGAGCGCGCAATCGAACCGCAAATCGCCGCGATCTATCAGCGGTTCGGTTTGAACGATCGCCAGATCGAGATCATCGCGCGGGCGACACCGAAGCGGGACTATTACTGCCAGTCCCGCCGCGGCAATCGGCTCTTTGAGCTCGGCCTCGGGCCGGTCGCGCTCGCCTTCTGCGCCGCGTCTTCCAAGGCCGACCATGCCGCAATCGAGCGGTTGCTCGCTGAGCACGGCCGCGACGACTTCACGCCCGCCTGGCTCGCCGATCACGAGCTGCTCTGGGCTGCCGATCTCATCCCTGACCTGACAAACCTGGAGGTACAATCATGATCACTCGTAAGACGCAGCGCGCAAACTTCGTCGCCACGACCGCTCTCTCGCTCGCTCTATCGATCTCGCCGCTTTTGACGGCACCGGCCTCCGCGCAGTGGATCGTCTACGACCCCACCAACTTTAGCCAGAATGTGCTGACTGCGGCGCGCGAGCTGCAGCAGATCAACAATCAGATCCAGATGCTGACCAATCAGGCGCAGAGCCTGGTGAACCAGGGAAAGAACCTCGCCAACCTGCCGTTGTCGACGCTGACCCAGCTTCAGGCACAGGTCGCACGGACTCAGTCGCTGCTGAGTCAGGCCCAGAACATCGCCTTTAGCGTCGAGCGCATCCAGACGGCGTACTCCACGACATACGGCACGGCGGCGGCCACGGGCTCCAATGCGACGATGTTTGCCGCGGCTCAAACCCGTTGGCAGAACTCGGTGGGCGCTTTCGAGGACTCGCTAAAGGTGCAAGCCGGCGTCGTCGGCAATATCTCGACCAACTCCAGCGCAATGAGCTCGCTGGTTACCGCCAGCCAGTCGGCAAGTGGCGCCCTGCAGGCCGCTCAGGCCGGCAATCAGCTCCTGGCCCTGCATTCCCAGCAGCTTTCCGATCTTGTCGCGGTTCTCGCCGCGAAGGGGCGGGCGGACGCGCTGGAGCAGGCGCGCGTGACGGCGACCGAATCGCAAGGCCAGCAGCAGTACAAGATCTTCGCGACGCGCAGCGGCTACCAGCCCGGCAACGTCACTATGTTCAGCGGCAACTGAGGCACCGACCATGGAGCGCTCGGATATCCTTCGCGCTGGCGCGATGATCATCGTGTTCGCCATTTTCCTTGCCGCGCTGCACGTCATCCATCGGCGCCCGGCGGAACGGTCCGTATCCGATGCCCCCTCTGTCTCCGCTCCCGATGATCTCTCGGCCGAGCTGCGCCGCTGCAGCGCGCTCGGACCCCAGGATGCCGAAGATCCGCACTGCCAGGCGGTTTGGAAGGAGAACCGCGCGCGCTTCTTCGGCGGGCCGGCGCGGCCACTTCTGCCGCAGGCCGCGCCGGCCACTCAGCCGATGACGAACGCCACGCAGGGAGAGAAGCCTTGAACAACGTAGGGGTTATTGACACCTTCCTCAATACTTTCACGACCTACATTGATTCAGGTTTCGGTCTGGTCAAAGGCGAGGTCACGTATCTCTCGTCGACGTTGATCGTCATCGACGTCACCTTGGCCGGCCTGTTTTGGGCCTGGGGCGCAGACGAGGACATACTCCAGCGGCTGGTGAAGAAGACCCTCTATATCGGCTTCTTTGCCTTCATCATCACCAACTTCAACAAGCTCTCAGGCATCATCTTCAACAGCTTTGCTGGCCTCGGTCTGAAGGCCGGTGGCTCATCGATCTCGCAAGCGGACTTTTTGCGACCCGGCAAGCTGGCGCAGGTCGGTCTCGATGCCGGGCAGCCGCTGCTCGACGCAGCAAGCCAGATGATGGGCTTCACCAGCTTTTTTGCGAACTTTGTCCAGATTGCCGTGCTGATGCTGTCCTGGCTGCTGGTGCTGATCGCCTTCTTCATCTTGGCGGTGCAGCTCTTCGTCACGCTGCTCGAGTTCAAGCTGACGACCCTCGCCGGCTTCATCCTTATTCCCTTCGCGCTCTTCAACAAGACCGCCTTCCTCGCGGAGAAGGTGCTGGGCAACGTCGTGGCGTCCGGCGTGAAGGTCATGGTGCTCGCCGTCATCGTCGGCATCGGCACCGGGCTGTTCTCCCAGTTCACGTCAGCCTATGGCGGCGGCCAGCCGACGATCGAGCAGGCGCTCTCCGTCGTGCTGGCGGCACTCGCCATGCTCGGCCTCGGCATCTTCGGTCCCGGCATCGCCACCGGTCTTGTTTCCGGCGCGCCGCAGCTTGGCGCGGGCGCTGCCGTCGGCACCGGCCTTGCCGTCGCCGGTACCGCAATGGTCGGCGGCGCGGCGCTCGGTTTGGCCGGAAGGGGAGCGATGGCAGCTGGCTCCGGTGCTGCGGCCGCCGCGCGTGGTGGTGCGGCGATGGCGGGCGGTGCGTCCTCCGCCTACAGCCTTGCATCGGCCGGTGGGTCCGGCGCTGGCGGCGTCGCGTCCGGTCTCGGCGGCGTGGGCCGTGCGGCGGCAAGTCACGCGGCAGCTCCCGTCAGACGCGCCGCTGCGCGAGCAACGGGGGCAATGACGGAAAGTTTTAGCTCTGGCGCCCGTGCCGGCGTCGCCAACACCGGTGGCTCCTCGACGATGGGGACCATCGGGAGCGGCGCCGCCGCAAACGATGGAACCGCATCTCAAGCAGCGAACGAGAGCGGTCCGCCCGCCTGGGCCCAGCGCGTCAAGCGTAATCAGGTCGTCATTCACGGCGCGCAGACGGCCGCGCAAGCCCTCAAATCCGGCGACAGCCATGGCGGCGGTCACGCCGTCGACCTCTCGGGAGGAGAATAAAAAGTGTCAGTCTTCCGGCGATCGTCGGTCCGCTTCGGCCGTACACCCGAACCCGAAACCCCGTATCAGCGCGCAGCCCAGGTTTGGGACGAACGCATCGGCTCAGCCCGCGTGCAGGCCAAGAACTGGCGGCTGATGGCCTTCGGTTCGCTGATCCTGTCCTGCGGCCTCGCCGGCGGGCTCATCTGGCAATCCACCCACGGCACCGTCGTTCCCTGGGTGGTGCAGGTCGACAAACTCGGCGAAGCGCAAGCCGTGGCACCCGCCACCGCCGACTACCGGCCGAACGACCCGCAGATTGCCTGGTATCTCGCCCACTTCATCCAGATCGTCCGCTCGCTTCCGGCCGACCCGATCATCGTGAGGCACAACTGGCTGCAGGCTTATGATTTCACGACCACGGCGGGCTCGGTGGCGCTGAACGACTACGCCCGCGCCAATGACCCCTTCGCCAATCTCGGCAAGCAGCAGGTCGCTATCGACGTCTCCAGCGTCATCCGCGCCTCGCCCGACAGTTTTCGCGTCGCCTGGGTCGAACACCGCTTTCAGGATGGGGCGCTCGCCGGCACCACACGTTGGACCGCGATCCTCACGATCGCAATTCAGCCGCCCACCGACGCCGATCGGCTGCGCAAGAATCCACTCGGCATCTACGTCAACGCCATCAACTGGTCAAAGGAGCTGGGACAATGACCCCGCCGATTTTCTCAAGAGCCGGCGGTCCGGCTTCGCAGCTTATCGTTCACCAAAACCGGAAAGTCGGCGATACGTCTCCCCGTAAACCCGCCTTTGCGGCTTTGCTGATGGTCGCATCGGCGCTTGGCGGCTGCGCACACAATTTCATCCCGCCCGACATCAATTACGACACCGCGGAGCCGGCGACGCTTACCGCTGATCCGCCGGCGCCGGTCCAGATCGTGGAATTGCCAAAACCCCTGCCGCTACCGGGGCAGTTGAAACCGCTCGTCTCCGGCAAGCGCGTCCCCGAAGCCGCTGACCCCAAGGTTCGCGTCAAACAGGCCAACGCCGCGGCACGGGTGCAGCCGGTCCGCAACGGCTTCATCAACGCAGTGCAGGTCTATCCGTTCTCCGGCGGAGCCCTGTACCAGGTCTATACGGCGCCCGGTCAGATCACCGATGTCGCTCTGCAGGAAGGCGAGCAGCTCGTTGGCTCCGGACCGGTCGCCGCCGGCGACACGGTGCGCTGGATCATCGGAGATACCGAGAGCGGGGCGGGCGCGACCCGGAAGATCCACATTCTGGTCAAGCCGACGCGGCCCGAATTGGTCACCAATCTCGTGATCAACACCGACCGGCGAACCTATCTCCTTGAGCTGCGCTCTACGGAGAAGACCTACATGGCCTCGGTCTCCTGGCAGTATCCCGAGGACCAACTCATTGCGCTTCGGCGGCAGAATGCGGCGGCTGAAACCGCAGCGCCCATTGCGGCCGGCGTCGATCTCGCCTCGATCAACTTCCGCTACTCAATTGAGGGCGACGATCCGGCTTGGCGTCCACTGCGCGCCTTCGACGACGGGAACAAGGTTTACATCGAGTTTCCGAGTGGGATCGTTCAAGGCGAAATGCCGCCGCTGTTCGTCATCGGTCCGGCCGGCGGCTCTGAACTCGTGAACTATCGCGCCAACCGCAACTACTACATCGTCGACCGCCTGTTCGCCGCCGCCGAATTGCGTCTTGGCGACAAGGACAGCGAGCGGCGCGTGCGCATCGTCCGCACCGACGGAAGGCCGCGCGCATGGCGATAGATGGCGAAGACGAACATCAGCGCGAGATTCCGCCCGTCGCGCCACCGGACCTTCGGCTTCGAGGCGAGCGGCCCCGTGTCACGCGGCTCTCGCGCAAGGTTCTGATCGGCCTCGGCGCAGTGTCGGCCCTCGCCGTCGCGGGCGCGCTCGGCTACGCACTGCAGACTGGGAACAAGCAACAGGCCGGCCAAGAGTTGCTCAGCACCCAGAACAGGCCTTCGGCCGACGGCCTCGCCGCCTTGCCGAAAGACTATACCGGTCTGCCGCGCCAGGCGCCGCCGCTCGGGCCACCGCTGCCCGGCGATCTCGGCAAGCCGATCCTCAACGCCGGAGCTGCACCGAACACCGTGGCAGCGACGTCAGACCCGGAGACGCAGCACAAATCCCAGGAAATCGAGGCAGCGCGGGTAAGCCGCCTCTTCGCCCAAACCGCTCAGCAACCGCAGAGTGTCGGCCAAGTCATCCCGAATGCCGCGGCCGGCATAGTGGCGGCTCCAGCCGCGACACCGCCCGTCGACGCCGGGTCCGCCCAGAACATGCAGGACCGCAAGACGGCCTTCCTTACCGCTGCGACGGACAAGCGCACAGTCAGTCCGGACCGGCTCGAGGCCAAGGCCTCACCTTACGTCGTGCAGGCTGGCACCGTGATCCCGGCCGCGCTCATCACGGGCATTAGGTCCGATCTGCCTGGCCAAGTCACTGCTCAGATCACGGAGGCGGTCTGGGACAGCCCGTCCGGAAAATATCTTCTGATTCCGCAGGGTGCGAAACTGATAGGCCAGTACGACAGTTCCGTTGCGTTCGGCCAGTCCCGCATCCTCTTGGTCTGGACTCGCATCATTATGCCGGACGGCAACTCGATCGTGCTGGAGCGCCAGCCTGGCGCTGACACTGGTGGTTATGCTGGACTCGAGGACGAGGTCGACAACCACTGGGGTATGCTGTTCAAGGCCGCCGCTCTCTCGACCATGCTCAGCGTCGGAGCGGAGGCGGGGACGAGCCAAAATGAGAACAACCTCGTTCAAGCGATCCGTAGCGGTGCGTCCAACAGCATCAGCCAGACCGGCCAACAGATCGTGCAGCGCCAGCTCAACATCCAGCCGACGCTGACCATCCGGCCAGGTTTCCCGGTGCGGGTTATCGTCACGCGGGATTTGGTATTGGCTCCGTACGGAAAGGGGCGAACGCCATGACGAAGCTCAAGCTCGGGCCGCTTGAAGACGACAAGCCGGTCAAGCTCACGATCGAGCTGCCGGCGGCGGTTTTCAGGGACCTCAAGAGCTACGCCGAGATTTTAACGCGTAGCGGAGGCGCGACGACGCCGGCCGAGCCTGCCAAATTAATCGCGCCGATGATCGAGCGTTTCATGGCAACCGACCGCGCCTTTGCAAAAGCTCGCCGAAATGCGGCTCAGGTCGTCTCTGGATCAGCCGAGAGGTCTGGATAGCGTTCCCGAAGTAGGGCGAGGAACGGACGCAGTGACGGATTGCAGTTGTCTTGCCGCCAATAAGCGCGGAAGCTCAGCCGCGTCGGACCCTCCGCATCATGGACCTCGCGGAAGGTCACTCCCTGATAGGCCGCGCCGGTCGCGCCTTCCAAAGTCAGCAGGACACCCCAGCCCGCGCCCACCAAAGTGAGAAGCCGGTCGAGCGCCACATCATGGTGAAGCAGCCAACACGGATCGGACCCACCCAATTTGCTGACGAGAAGCTTGAGCAATTCCGGTGCCGGGCCATGCTGTGACAACAGAAGCGCTTCCTCCCTCAGTTCGCCCCAGTGAACCACATCACGCCTTGCCAGCGGATGGCCCTTGGGGAGGGCGACGACGACACGTTCGCTCCAGAGCGACAAGCACCCGTCGCTCCAGCTTGAATTGGGTTCGGCCACAAAGGCGACGTCAATGGCGGAACTGGCTAGATCGGAGATCAGATGGTCTCTCGATCCGTCTACCAGATGCGTATCAGCATCGGGGAAGCGGTGCCGGTGGTCGAGGAGGGTGGCCCGGAGATTGCCGGCTGAGAGTGAGGCGTGGACGCCGATGGTCAATCGGCCGCTCTCGCCTCGCCAATGAGTCTTGAGGCGAGCGGCGATCGCTTCCGTTTCATCCACGATGCGCTGGGCGGCATCGAGGAATTCTTGCCCTTCAAGGGTCGGTCGCGTGCCGGCGTAAGTGCGCTCGAAGAGAGCGCCGCCCAACTTGTATTCGAGATTGCGCAGGCGACGACTAAGCGTCGACTGCTTGATTCTGAGCGTTTCTGCCGCTTGGCGGAGGCTTCTGTGGTGAGATGCGGCGATTGCCCAGCGTAGATCTCTTAATTCCACTGGCGTGGTCGGAGCCCTATGGCGAATTGCCGGTGACCAAACTTTTTTTTGAATGGTTCACTCCATTTGTTTGCGCTGCTTCAGCGCCTTCTTCGCGCTAGCCCTGACGCAGCCATTGAGCGCCTTCGTGAAGGCATTGGAGGTTCTGGCGACCGACCGCAATGGCGTGTAAAAGAGCCAACGTAGGCTTCCGCCCCGACCAAAAAAATCGCTGTCGACTTCAGATTGAACCGCATGTAGCTGCCCGCCAGCTAAGAGGCTAAAGCGCGTCCATTCGACGAACTCAACCGCGAAAAGGTCAGGAGCTTCGGTAAGTAATTGCGAGAAGGTTTAGCTATCTGCCCTCGGTTGCCTCCTTTTCAAAGGATTCGGCGATCTCGTTTCTCCGACCAATGATCGAACCGACCTTGGCGCATTCGACAACTCGTTCACTGAGTGGCGCGCCGACGCTGGCTCTTGCCATCGGAGTGCAATCGCCTCGGCGAGCGTTACGGGCGGGTTCAGACGAAGTTCTGCTTGAGCAAGACGGCTGGGCCGTTTGCTGGAATTATGCCACCAAAATACAATCTATTTGATTAGATGACGACTCGGCCTCACGACAATCCATCGCCAAATCAGATCGGTCCATCACATTAGTTGGTGGTTGCGCTTGGATGCGCCGCCGAGGTTGCGAACAAGGTTGCAGCGGAACCGCCGGTCACGGGAGGCCACGGTTATCGCCTCAGCCTCATCGAGCGCTCCTTCTGAGATGCGGGGGAGCCATCGCATGGGACCTTCGAACGTGATTGCTCCTGACTGGATCGGCAAAGTAGCCCTACCGCCTCAGCATTTATTAATGAGTCTGCACCCTGCTAATAGTAGCGTTATAGTCAGTGGTTTGACGGTCAGAGCGAATGGCATGCTTGGCACATGAAAACTCGTGCGCTAGTGGCTTGGAATGTGCGTCGGATTCGGGCGAAACGCGGTATTTCCCAAGAGAGATTGGCTTACCAAGCCGGGATGGACCGCTCTTACATGGCCAGTCTTGAGCGGCAATCGAAAAATCCGACAATTGATCTCCTCGATCGCATCGCCGAAACGCTGGGCGTTCATTTTGTCCGAATTCTTTGCTCGGCCGTCCAAACATGCGGTGTCTTGCAAGACCTCGCCTAAACGCCGTAAGTCAGCGCGTCTCGGCAAGCCGCGTGTCCAAAAGAACAAACGCAACGGTCCGACGCCACAGAATTTCGAATGAGGCCTCGGCGAGAAGCTTGGAGCCCGAACAGATCGGGCGCCGGCTTTCGCACCAGCCGATGCACGCCCGCGTAGGCTATCAACTCGCGGCCTTGAACCGGCACCCCTCGATATCACTGGTGAGCCAGCTACGCTGGCGAGGCTACAGGCACGCAGCAGCGGCTCCTCGTCGACCTTGAACCCGATCATGGTGAATTCGCCGCTGCGGAAGCGGAACGACGAATCCCGCGTGGTGGTGAAGCTGAAGAGATTGTCGGCCCAGTGGGGGCTACTAAGCTATGAAGATGGAGATGCGGGCGGCAATACGGAATCCCTGATACCGGCGAATGGATCCAGCATGTCTCGCCTACTGGGACACGATCTTCGGCGGTTACTTCTCGTCCTATGGCGCCATCTTTGACGCCACGACAAAGGCGTGCCGATGGTGTCTGTGTCGACTACTATACCGCATTCCAGAGCGACCAGTTTGGCCAGTGTCGAGCAAGCGGGGATGTTGCCTATCCCGCAACAGTGGGCAGTTAGGTGCTTACACCGAAGCGGCACCGCATTTTCTACATGATGAAAACTATCTGACAGGTTCCAAATATTGGCCGCCTACAAGATCTGGCAGGGGCCTAGCTTAGCCAGCTTATGTATATAGCGGAACCTCTGTCCCGCATTTTGCGCGGGGACACGCGGCAGGTAACGGAGGTCACAGATGGCATACAAGAAACTCATCAATCAAAGCGGCCTGACACTTACGGTGTTGCTCATCACGCGCGTTGGCTCAGAGCCGAACCAGTCCGGACAGATCGTCGCAACGGCGCTACCGGTGGGTGGCAAGCAGACGATTGAGTACGGCAGTGCGCAGAATCCCTTCCTCAACGGGCTCGTGATTTCCTCATCTTCCGATGGCGCGTTTTCGAACGGGTCGCAGATCGTGACGACTCGGGGCAGCAGCTGGGATACTGTCCTGAACACGCACGATACCCTTACCTTTAGCGGAGCGGGTGGGCTGAACGTGGTGGGCTCGAACATATAACCCGCCACGGCACCGACGGTCCCGCGGTGGCGGACTTGGCCGCTCCTCGATGGCAAGCCGATCCTGGCGGCGTCGCCGCCCTGCTCGGATGAGTGCAGCCGATGGACGGAAAGGCAACTCTTGTGACTTCGGCGCCCGTGCAGCGGTGATCACCCGTGCCGGGGTGTTGGATGACTTCGCCGGAGACGAACCATGATGCCTTCACTTTGGTTGTCCAACAGGACCCCAGGTGCTCTGAAGAAAGGCCCGCGAGTTCATGAAAGGACCGCGCGGGATCATCATGGAATGACGGTATAGCATATGAGTACCAATCTTATGTTGCACGAGCCGCCCAACGCGCTGCGGCTGATCACACAGGCGTATACGAGCCTTCTCATTATCGGCTTCGCCCTGCTGCCCACTCAGTTCATCGCTTACCTTTATTTCCAGCAGGATCCCGCGCTGAAGTTTGAAGACCACCTGTTCCACGAATTCGCCATCGCCGTCGCCACCCTCGAGGGGCTGTTCGTCACATATGTGACGTGGCGTTGCTATCGGTCTTCAGGCGAGCCGTTGTTGCGGTGGTTGACCCTTGGTTTTCTGGCCTTCGTGCTGATCTATTCGCTGCACGGCGCCTTCACCGGGATGGCACATCGCAATATTTGGCTGTTTCTGCTCTATGGGCCGGCGTCGCGTCTGGCGATGTCGATTTTGCTCTTCGTCGGGCTACTCAGCTACAACCAGCCGTCAGACGAGCTTGAGAAGCGCTCGGACACGCGCGCGTGGCTCATGTGGATTGGCCTGTTCCTTACGGTGGACCTAGCTGTCGCACTTGTCGCCTATTCACGCTATGCTGGGCATCCGGTGGTCCGCCTGTCCATGGAGGGCGGCGCATTGCTATTCAGCGCGCTGAACGTCGCGGCCTTGCTCATGCGACGGATTCACTCACCGCTGATGCTTGTTTTCGGCGTTTCTGTCACATGGTTTGCGTTATCGTCGCTCGCATTCATTTTGGCCGCGCCGTGGAATCATATGTGGTGGCTGGCTCACGCGATCTTTGCTGGCGGCTTTTTTCTGCTCAGTTATGGCGTCGTCCGAGCTTTCCGAACAACGCAATCGTTCGCGACCATCTATAGCCAGGAAGAAATGACCGCCCGCCTGGCCAAATCGATGGCTGACACTCAAAAAGCACTCCAGCAAGTGCAAATGAGCAATCAAAGGTTGGAGCGGCTCGCCGCCACCGACCCACTAACCGGTGCCGGGAATCGGCGCCACTTCATCGAGCATATCGGCGCAGAGATCGCGCGTGCCAAACGGACCGGTGCTCCATTGGCTCTGCTATCCCTCGATCTCGACCATTTCAAGGATATCAACGACTCGCGTGGTCACAGCGTCGGCGATGAGGTCCTGCGCGTATTCGTGCGAAAGTGCCTGGAGGCAATCCGGCCTTACGACTCTGTCGCGCGCGTGGGCGGTGAAGAATTCATGGTACTGCTGCCGGGGGCGACGCTCGACGCGGCTTGCGCGGTCGCCGAGCGCCTTCGGTCGGCCATCGAACGCACCGCATTCGACGTCGGAGCCGAACCGTCGGTCGGCGTCACCATCAGTGTTGGAGTGTCGGAGTTCGGGCGCGATGCAGACACGCTCGACGGGTTCTTGAACGTCGCCGACCAGCGACTCTATCGTGCAAAATTTGAAGGTCGCAACCGCGTGGTTGTCGCCTAGGTTATCCTTCATCGCTCACTTCGTCTCTGGTGCTCTGGGCCCCGACGCCCGTTCTCGCTATCATTCTCCGAGTCAAAGCCGCAACTCCACTAACAATTATTCGGTCATGGTCCATCCATTGCAACATTTGCAGGTAGATTCGCACCACAATAGGTTGCTGCCGGGAGCTGTCATGTCGTTGCTTGCTACAACAGCGCTTGACAGCCATTGTTCCGTCGAGCGCTCAACTGGCAGCAGCCGCCGCACCTCGCCAAGGCGGCCGGCCCTTGGCGCGCGCCGCGATTACCGATCCGCTGGCCAGGCACTCGGCAGAATGTCGGGATCAGGGAGCACAACTGACAGGAACCTAGTCGCGCCGATTGCTATCCCACGTGAACTAGCGGCTCGCGCTCCAGGGTGTTCAAGTGGCAGATGTAACTCGTTGCTTCGGCCGCGCTAACGATGTGCGAACTTGCAGGTCGCTCGAACACAACTTCTGCCCGGCAACTATCGCTACCCGATGGCTCATTGCAGCTTCCGAAGCCGCAACTGAAGTTCGGCAATCGGCGCAACATCTGGTTCTCAGTTAACAACCGCGCTGCGGGCACCAACCTCACTGGATCACTCTACGTTGCGAAATTTCGACTGAGATGAGAATTTCAACTCCACGATTGCGAGTATTGCACTTCGATTGGAGCCGTTCTGCCACGAGAGACTTCATTGCTCTTTTCGGCGGCGTCGTTCTCGCTTCACTCTTAGCGCATCTCTATGGGCTTGGCCCCCGTTTGGCGCAGCTGGGACGGCGCTATGTGGATTCGGTACTCGACGACATTATATTCATTGTGTTCGTCGCGTTCTTGCTGAGCATTGCACTATCAATCTTTAGTGTTCGGCGCTACCGAGAACTCGCCCGCGGAATTGACGCACGAACCATTGCAGAAGGGGACGTCCGCGATTTGGCGCGACACGATCCATTGACTGGCTTGCCGAACCGCCGCCTGTTTGATGAGAAACTTGATCTGTGCGCTGGCCTCGCCACCGACACGCATCAAGTCGCTGTTCTGATGCTCGGCCTCGACGGCTTAAAGCGGATCAAGGATACGCACGGCCATGAAGCGGTGGACAAGGCACTCTGCGAACTTGCCACAAGGCTTATCGACATCTTGCGCAAGGATGGCCTCCTGGCGAGGATCGGAGGCGACGAATTCGGGATCGTCCTGCCCTGCATTAGCTCCCTCGAAGATCCCGCCAACCTGGCGCGCCGTATGGTGGCGTCCGCCGCCGATACTTTCGCGATTGAGACTGGCGCAGCCGAGCTTAGTCTTGGCATTGGCATCGCCATCGCTCCGCTTGATGGCGTCAACCCCCACGAATTGGTCAGGCGCGCAGAACGCGCGCTTTATCGCGCGCAGAGCGACGGCAGGTCGCGTGTTCGCTTTTTCGAACCGGACATGGACATACATGTCGAGCGGCGCATCAATA
This sequence comes from Bradyrhizobium sp. USDA 3262, assembly GCF_054060035.1. NCBI lineage: Bacteria > Pseudomonadati > Pseudomonadota > Alphaproteobacteria > Hyphomicrobiales > Nitrobacteraceae > Bradyrhizobium > Bradyrhizobium sp. USDA 3262. The sequence goes on along the minus strand of NZ_JBSSCT010000001.1, from coordinate 9,033,119 downwards.
TTGAGCGTGAGCTTCGGAGCGCTATCGCGGCGGATATTATCGAGCCCCACTACCAGCCGGTGGTTTCACTCGAAAGTAATCGCATCGTCGGGTTCGAGGCGTTGGCGCGTTGGGAAAACAGGACATTAGGGCATATCCCGCCCGACGTGTTTATTCCAATTGCAGAAGAAACTGGCCTCATCGACGCTCTTGGAGATCAGGTTTTTCGCCGCGCGTGTCTTGATGCCACTGCGTGGCCGAAGACGTTCTCGCTTGCCTTCAACATTTCGCCTGTTCAATTGCGGGATTCCGCGCTTGGAGGGCGCATTATATCAATCCTTGAGCAAACCGGCTTTAGTCCATGCCGCCTGGAGATTGAAATTACCGAGAGCGCGTTCGTGGAACGAAACGGGGCTGCGAAGACCGTGATTGACGAACTTCGTCGAGCCGGCGTCCGCATCGCGCTCGATGATTTTGGAACGGGTTATGCTACGCTTAGCCAGCTGCTTTCGTTTCGTCTTGACAAGATCAAGATCGATCGCAGCTTCGTGTCGCATCTCGACGAGAGCACCGACAGCCGGGTGATCGTTCGTGCTATACTCGGCCTTGCTAAAGGGTTTGGTTTGACGACCACGGCCGAGGGAGTCGAAGACGAAGGCCAACTCGTCTATCTGGTGGCCAATGGTTGCACAGAAGGACAAGGCTACTTGTTCAGTGGTCCCGTTCAAGCCGCCGGTATCCCCGCGCTGCTTGATCGCCAAGCCCGCCGCGGACCGGTTACTGAAGATGGAGCAAGAAACCTACATGCGTGAGTCGACGCGCTGAGTTCAAGCGTGCTCGGGAGGCGTTAGAATGAGCCGTGTAGATCTGCCGCACTGCATTTGACGCGTTGCCGGCAATTGCATTGTTGCTCACGGAAGGCGCATTCACTTAGACAGGGCGTGGGCTCTTAAGAAATCACATTGGCTCGATCACTGGTAGCGGCCTGTCGTGCACACCGTTTTGCACCTGCTCCAACGTCAACGCATAGGGGCATCCGCGAACGGCGATCAGATATCAGAAGTCCGGATATCGTCTCAAAGATCCGTCACCAACGCCCCTAATGCCTCTCCGACTGAAACGCCGGAGCTGACCGTTCGTAACCGGCATGAGGCCCACACCTAGCCCCCCTCGGCGTGCGCGCGATAGAGCCTGGCATGAGCTAATCGGCGGAGGTGGAACGATGGCAAATGCCATGCTTGATGCCAGGCAGGAAGGTGACTCCTATCGTCGCGTCGAGGTGATCACGGGGGAGCGCCGACGGCGTCGGTGGACGGGCGAGGAGAAGGCCCGGATCGTGGCGGAGAGCTTTGAGGAGGGTGCGAACATCTCCGAGGTGGCGCGGCGCAATGGCGTTTCGCGCGGGCTGCTTACGGTGTGGCGACGCCAGGTTGCGGCGGCGGTGGTAGGCAAGGCGCCGAACTTCGTGCCGATCCAAATTTGTGCCGAGAGCGGTAGCGGGACAGCTGTCGAGCCCGAGCGTATTTCGCCGCTACAGACGAAGCCTTTGGAGATCACCGCGCCGCCGGCCAAGGTTTGCGGGGTGGTTGAGATCGAGGTGAACGGGGCGCGCATTCGGGTCGAACCGGGCGTGGAGCTGGCGACGCTGTCGACCGTGCTGGCGGCGCTTCGGGGCATCCGGTGATTGTGCTACGATCTGACCTCAAGGTGGTGCTGGCGAGACAGCCGGTCGATTTCTGCAAGTCGGTGCACACGTTGTCGGCGCTGGTGAGCGAAGCACTGCGCGCGAACCCGTATTGCGGCGACGTCTTCGTGTTCCGCAGCAAGCGCATGGACAGAGTGAAGCTGCTGGCGTGGGATGGCAGCGGCATGGTTCTGATAACGAAGTGGCTGCACCAGGGGTGCTTCACCTGGCCGCCGATCCGCGACGGCGTGGTGCATCTAAGTGCGACGCAGCTTGCGATGCTGCTCGAGGGCACATCGAAATATCCCCTCTGGGGAGTCTGACGAATCACCTGCCATCGAAGTTACAGTGTGCGAACCGACGCATCCGCTGTTCGGCCGCACGTTCCGCGTCATTCGCCGCTCGGTTCATCGTGGCGGGGGCTTCCCGCTTTCGTACGAGGTCGAATATCGAGACGGTGCCAGCCTTTTGATTCCGGTCGCGGCGACCGAACCACGGAAGTCGATGGAGAATCGAACGAAGCTGAGCGTCGAGGCACTACACGATCTGACCTCTCTGGTTGAGCAGCTCGAACACGATGCCGATCGATCCGAAAGACCTTTGGGCCACGCTGTCAACGGCACTGCAGCGCCAAATCGTCAACGAGGTCGCCGCAGTGCTGGCGGAGGCAAGTCATGAAGTCCGAGCTGGTCAAGCCGATACACCTGGCGCGCCGCGCGGTCGTGTACATCCGGCAGTCGACGACTCATCAGGTTGTGACCAACCAAGAGAGCCTGCGATTGCAATACGCGCTTCGCCAACGCGCCATCGAGCTCGGATGGCACGAAGCTGGCATCGACGTCATCGACGCTGATCTTGGCATCAGTGGGGCGTCGGCGGCTCAGCGCAGCGGCTTCAAGGAACTGGTCGGGCGTGTTGGTCTTAACGAGGTTGGTCTGATCCTGTCGATCGACGTGACGCGTCTCGCCCGCAACTGCTCGGATTGGTATCCGCTGCTCGATATCTGCGGGCTGCACGGCTGCCTCATCGCCGACCGTGATGGCGTCTATGACCCTGGCAGCGCGAATGGCCGACTGCTGCTCGGCCTAAAGGGGACGATATCGGAGCTCGAGCTCCATACAATTCGTAGTCGATTGACGGCTGGTCTTCTTGCCAAGGCGGAGCGCGGCGAGCTTGCGCTCACCTTACCGATCGGCCTTGTCCGCGATCCCTCTGGCGTCGTCGTCAAGGACCCGAACCTGGAAGTGCAGGAACGGCTCGAGCTGCTGTTCGAGACCTTCCTGAAACTGCGCACCATTGCCAAGGTCATGCGTGAGTTCAACGACCGTGGTCTGGAGCTGCCGCGCCGCGATCGTCACGGCGATCTGCATTGGGCGCGGGCGACGACAGCCGCGGTCGCGGCGATTCTGAAGAATCCTGCCTATGCGGGCGCCTTCGTTTACGGACGGACACGACTGCGCAAACCGTCGGAGGGAAGATTACCGACGAAGGCGCCGAAGCCGATCGAGCAGTGGCGGATCATCGTCAAGGACCGCTATCCTCCCTATATCGCTTGGCAAAGCTACGAGAAGATCAGGGGCATCGTCAGCGACAACCGAGCAGAATACATGCGCAACAAGACGAGGGGGGCCCCACGTGAGGGCGAACTACTGCTGCAAGGCATCGCATGGTGTGGAAGATGCGGTCACAAGATGTACGCGCGCTACAAGAGACGCGCCGAATACGTCTGCAATCACCTGCGTTCACATCAGGGGTTGCCGGCGTGCCAATACATCCGTGCTCCCCGCGTCGACGCCGCCGTGGCGCAAGCCTTCCTTACAGCGCTGGCGCCGGCCGAGATCGACGCGTTGTCGTGCGCTCGTCGCGCTCAGCAGCAGACGTACAAAGCAATACGAAGCAATGCCGAGCAGCAGCTCGAGCGGCGACGCTACGAAGCAGCACTCGCCGAACGTCAGTTCAACCGCGTCGATCCCGACAACCGGCTCGTCGCCGCCGAGCTCGAGCGCCGTTGGGAGGCGGCTCTGAAGGAGGCTCGAGCGGCAGAGGAGACCCTGGCCCGTTTAAAGTCTCCCCAGGCTATCGCTCAGATCACCTTTGGCAACAAGGCGCTGAACGACAAAGTCGTCCACCTCTCCGGCCGTCTGCCTGAGATCTGGACGGACTCAAGCACGACCGACGCGAAACGCAAGGCGCTGCTGCGCTGTCTCATTGACAAGGTGATTCTCGATCGTGGCGAGCACGACCTCGTCAAGGTGAGGATTGTGTGGCGCGGCGGAGCCGTCACCGAGATCGAGGTAAAGGTGCGCGTCAATTCAGTAGAGAATCTCACGCAGGGCGTGGAAATGCGAGAACGCGTCCTCGAGCTCGCCCGCAACCAAGCTGCACGACGACGAGATCGCTGCCATATTGACGGGCGAAGGACACCGGTCACCAAAATGCCCAGACGGGGTGCTGCCGATCACTGTCCAGCGCATTCGCTTCCAGGCCGGCCTCAAAGGGCTTACCGAGCAACGCACGCGATGGCGGCATTCACCCGATTTGCTCAGCGCACAGGAACTCGCCGGCGTATTGAACATTCCCGTGAACTGGCTGTACGTTCAGATCAGGCAGGGCCGTCTTTTGATCGATCGTCACCCTTCGGGCGCGCACCTGTTCTCCAACACGTCGCGCGTGATTGAGGCTGTTCGAAAACTCCGCAATCACGAGCTCGATCATCTCGATCTCAGAATCACTGAGCCTCACGAGGAGGGGCATTCACATGGATAGTCGCTTGACGGGTTGGAGTGGACGCGCGTCTCACCCAAGCCTGTGAAGCAGCCGGCCGTTGTTGGGTAAGAGGAGGATTGGAGCGTGGAGCGTGCACATGTATCGTCTGATCATGGCGATTCGTCCCGACGCTCTCCCGACCGATCCGGCGTCTCTGACCGAGATGGTGCTCGCGTTTGATGCCGAGAACGAGAAGCTGCGTGTGGCCATGCAGACACTCAGGGAGATGATCTTCGGGAAGCGTTCGGAGAGGCTTACGGCGCTCGTGGACGAGCAACTGGCGCTCGAGCTGGATGATCTTCAAACCGACGCCACACGGCCTGCACCGGCCAACGACGATGCGCCTGCGGCAAAGTCGCCCGACAGACCACGCAAGAGAGCGCGCCGCAACATCGGTGCGCTGCCCAAGCACCTGCCGCGTTGTGAGCAGGTGCTGGAGCCGGAGGTGACCGCGTGCCCGTGCTGCCAAGGCCGGCTTCACAAGATTGGCGAGGACGTCAGCGAGGTGCTGGACGTGATCCCGGCGATGCTCCAGGTGCTGCGGACGGTCCGTCCCAAGTACGCTTGCCGCAGCTGCACCGATGGCGTGGTCCAGGCAAAGGTACTGCCGCGCCTGATTGAGAGTGGCATGGCCTCGACAGCACTCGTGAGCCACGTGGTGGTCTCGAAGTTCGCCTGGTATCTGCCGCTGTACCGGCAGGTTCAGATCCTGGCCGGCCAGGGCATCCAGCTTGACCGTGCGACACTCGCCGGTTGGATCAAGCGTGCCGCCTGGTGGCTCAAGAGCCTCTACAAACTGCTACTGCGGATGATCCAGGCTGCGCCGCGCGTGTTTTGCGACGAGACGCCGATGCCGGTGCTCGATCCCGGACGACATCGCACCCGCATCTGCCAGTTCTGGGCGCATGCCATGGATGACCGGCCGTGGGGCGGGCCGTCGCCGCCGGCGGTTGCCTACGTGTTCGCCAACGGCCGCGGCACGGAGGAGATCGCCGGACAATTGACGGGCTTTTCCGGCATTCTGCAAGTAGATGGTTATGCCGCCTACAAGGCGCTCGCCCGCCATCATGGCGGCGCGATCCAGCTCGCCTTTTGTCTTGCCCATGCCCGCCGCAAATTCGTCGAGGTGTACAAGACGACCCAGTCGCCGTTCGCTCGCGAGGTGATCGAACGCCTGCAGGCAGTCTATGCCATCGAAGCGGAGATCCGTGGCAGCAGTGCGGAGCAGCGGCTGGCCACCCGCCGCACCACGAGCGCACCGTTGATGGCGGCACTCAAGGCGCGACTGACCGGGATGGTGGACCAGCTCTTCTCACAGTCGAAGCTGGCAGAAGCGATCAACTATGCGCTCAATCACTGGGACGGGTTGACACTGTTCCTCCGCGACGGTCGTGTCGAGGTCGACAGCAATACGGTCGAGCGTTCCATGCGCCCGATTGCGATGGGAAGACGCAATTCATTGTTCAGCGGCAGCGAAGGCGGCGCCGAGAGCTGGGCGATCCTTGCCTCGCTCGTGAACACGGCAAAACTCCATAAACTCGACCCGCAAGCCTACCTGACAGACGTGCTGGAGCGCATCGTGTCCGGGCGAACCAAAAGCCATCAGCTGCACGAACTGCTCGCCTGGAACTGGAAGGCGGCGCACGATCGCACCACACAGGCTGCCGCATGAGCCCGCGTCGCCATAAAACAGCATCGTCGATGACGTCAGCTGCGATGCCGCTTGCGGAGCTCGAGCGATGGCTCCAGGCTCGCGCCAATCGCCATCCTGTCGCCACCAGCATCGCCATGCTCGACGGCTATGCCGCCGCGATCGTCGCCGGACCGGTGTCAATGAGCCCGATCGACTGGATCTGCCCGCTGCTCGCGATCGACGCTGACGCTTTCAACCATGGCGGCACGCCGGAGTTCGCCGCGATATCAGCCGTCGCGCTACGCCACAACGACATCAGCAACACCCTCTCGACCGCGCCCGATCGGTTCGAGCCGATGCACCGGCGCGACGTCAATGGCGATATCGATCCGCGCCCCTGGTGCCAGGGCTTCTATGCCGCGATGCAGCTCAGACTGTCCGCGTGGGCGCCGTTGCTGGACGCCGGCAACGGCAATCACGGCCTGCTGCTACCCATCCTGCTGCACAGTCGCGACGATCAGAACCGTCCGCTGCTCGGAGCGCCACAAAGCGGCCGCGAGCCTAACGCTCACGCCGACATCCCAGCGGCCGTCGAGGCCTTGCGCCAATATTGGATGCCGATCCGCTACGCACGCTGATCACCGCGGACGTGGTAGCTCATACCGCTTACACTCAAGGCGCGACTGACCGGGATGGTCGGCCAGCTCTTCTCCCAATCGAAGCTGGCAGAAGTGATCAACTATGCGCTCAATCACTGGGACGGGTTGACGCTGTTCCTCCGCGACGGCCGCGTCGAGGTCGACTCCAGTACGGTCGAGCGTTCCATGCGCCCGATTGCGATGGGGCGGGGGAACTCATTGTTCAGCGGCAGCGAAGGCGGCGCCGAGAGCTGGGCGATCCTGGCTTCGCTCGTGAACAAAACTCCGTGAACTCGACCCGCAGTCCTACTTGACCGATGTGCTGGAGCGCATCGTGTTCGGGCGAACCAAGAGCCATCAGCTGCAGGAGCTGCTCGCCTGGAACTGGAAGGCGGCGCGCCATCGTACCACACAGGCTGCCGCATGAGCCCGCGTCGCCATAAAACAGCATCGTCGATGACGTCAGCTGCGATGCCGCTTGCGGAGCTCGAGCGATGGCTCCAGGCTCGCGCCAATCGCCATCCTGTCGCCACCAGCATCTCCATGCTCGACGGCTATGCCGCCGCGATCGTCGCGGGACCGGTGTCAATGAGCCCGATCGACTGGATCTGCCCGCTGCTCGCGATCGACGCCGACGCTTTCAACCATGGCGGCACGCCGGAGTTCGCCGCGATCTCCGCCGTCGCGCTGCGCCACAACGACATCAGCAACACCCTCTCGACCGCGCCCGATCGGTTCGAGCCGATACACCGGCGCGACGTCAATGGCGATATCGATCCGCGCCCCTGGTGCCAGGGCTTCTATGCCGCGATGCAGCTCAGACTGTCCGCGTGGGCGCCGCTGCTGGACGCCGCCAACGTCAATCACGGCCTGCTGCTGCCCATCCTGCTGCACAGTCGCGATGATCAGCACGCTGATCACCGCAGACGTGGTAGCTCATACCGCTTACGACTGAGCCAAGAAAAATAGGCGATCTGGCTGTGCGCAAAATGGCCCAATTCTTGCGAGCGATCAGACGGCGGGCACAGAAGCCCAAGTTGGAGATTGAGAATGGCGAAACTGAAGGTACTCGCTGTGCTGATTGCAGTCACACATGCGCTTCTTCCGGTATCGGCAAAAGCTCCGATATGGACTTCTAATGATCGATACGGGAGCTTTTCACTCGATGGCTACTCTTGGAACAACGACGTATGGGGCAGGGACGCAGGGCCTCAGACCATCTCGGTGAGTGCTATCAACCAGTGGGGGGTATGGTCGAACCAGCCTGATACTGATGGCATCAAGAGCTATCCCCATGAGGGTTTCAATATCGGGAAGCCGCTCAGTTCAATCAACACTCTAGTATCCGCCTTCAATCAGGATGTTCCGACTAGCGGCGCCTGGGACGTCGCTTACGATATCTGGGACAACTCAAATCAGCACGAGATAATGCTCTGGACTAGAGTGAGAACTCATTAATTGTTCTGCTCCGACAATACGATACTGATTCTCTTTTGGGGAAGGATTGGGATCGTGAGTAGGAGTTTGTTTTGGCTGAGCGACGAGCAGTGGCAGCGGATCGAACCTCACTTGCCAACCGATGTGCGCGGTGTCGAGCGGCAGGACGATCGCCGCATTATCAGCGGCATTATACATGTGCTGAAAAGCGGCTGCCGCTGGTCCGATTGCCCCGAAGCCTACGGGCCTCCGACAACGATCTACAATCGCTTCGCCCGGTGGGCGCGGCGCGGCATATGGGAAAGCCTGTTCCGCACGCTTGCCGGCAACGGTCGATCGATAGACACGCAGATGATCGACTCCACGCACGTCAAAGCGCATCGCTCAGCAGCGGGCGGAAAAGGGGGGAGCAGAAGCAGGCTGTTGGCCGCTCGCGCGGAGGGCGCAACACGAAGATACACGCACTTGCAGATGCTAAGGGACGCCTGATCGCGATTTTGTTGACCGGAGGTGAAGCGCACGACTGTCCGGTCGCAGAACGCCTGATCCGCAGGGTCAAGCCTCCGAAACGGATGCTCGGCGACAAGGCCTATGACAGCGCCGAATTGCGCGAGGAGCTGGATGCGCGCGGAACCAAGCCGGTCATTCCAAACCGCAGCAATCGCAAACAACCCTACAGCTTCTCAAAGCGCCTCTACAAACTGCGCTGGCGCATCGAGAGTGCATTCAACCGGCTGAAGGACTTCAGGCGTATCGCGACCCGTTATGACAGGCTGGCGCGAAACTATCTCGCCTCCGTCTGCCTCACCGCAGCTCTTGTATGGTGGATCTAATGAGTCTGGACCCTAATTACACCGGAAATCCTGACGGTGGCGGCAACGTCAAGCCCATTTCTTACAAGTATGCTCCTTCCGGGGCGGCTATACCGGTCTACACAAACGTCGACGTAGGCGGAGCGACTTGGAACGTGTTTGAAGGCGAAAATCGCCACAAGGTCATCTCATTCCTGCGCACTTCGAAGACTAACAGCGGGACGGTGGATATCAAAAGTGTCCTTCAGTGGATCAAGTCGAAAGGGTACTTTGGGGAGATAAACGTCGGCAACGTCCAATACGGCGTTGAGATCACCTCCTCCCCAGGCGGGGTGAATTTCCACTTCAGTAATTGGACCCTGACATCAATAATTGCACCCTGACATCGAACTGAGTGAAATGGACCCGCGGAGCGGGACTGCTTGAGCCGGTTTGCTAGTTGGTAACTGACCGCCCCAAATCCCTTTCTACCACGCTGCGAGAGACGAGCTATGCGGGAGCGTGGATGATGACTGGCTGAGAGAGGCGGCGCATCGAGGCGGGTGTCAAGCCTGCCAGGACCTCTTGAAGAGAGCGATACGCCATGACGAAACTACAAACATCCTGACCCTCTGTCAGCGGTCGGCGGTTGATGATCCACCGACAGAAATTTTGCGGAATGGAGCCTGAAACCTGCTCGCCAGGGCGGTCGAGATTGAACTGCGGGCGTTTCTGGAGAGGACGGCTGAGTTGAAGCTGCCGGATGGCTGCTCGACGAGCTGCGCCGCCGGCATACCGACCTTAACCCCAACATCCGACGCGCGCTGGAGCGGCGGCGCATCGATGCCTGGCGGGCGCTCAGCGGCCCTGAACAGGACGTGATCTTCCGCCAAGAGCACGACCGGTCGTCATAAGTGGTCTCCCTGCGGCCGAAGGATCCTGGATGCTCCGCGACGATCCTTCCATGCTGACGGACCACGATGCGGTCGGCATAGGCCTGGAAACGGCGGCGAGCATTTTCCTCGCTTCCATGGATGGATGTCCGGGTCCTGGATCCCGCATGCGCTTCCTCTTTGGAAGCACACGCTCCGAACCGCTCCCCCACGCAAGACGCCAATGCGGCCGAGCAGCTGCGTGGCGCGTTGGGACCAACGCGGTTTGTGCTATCTTGACCATAGTCTCTCCAGATACACCATTCCCTGCTTGGCCATTTCCCTGTGGAGCTCACAGGTCTTCTGCGAGTCAGCGGTGAGAGTTTCATTGGTCTGCTTCAGACAATTGGTCTGAAGCTCAAGAGCTTCATGAAGCGAGCGCACGCGCGCGAGCTTCTCGACAAACGACTTGGTCTGTTCGAACGATATTGTGGCGTAGCCGCCATAGGTATTCGCGATTTTTTTAAGCTAATCGGGATCGTTTCCGCCGACGGGGCACGGCCGCTAGGGAAGATCTCACTCGAGTCGGCCTGTGCGTTGAGCGGCTTATGGGTGTCCTGGAACTGTTCCGGCTTCGAGCCGCGTTGCTGACCGGAGTTGCTCCGCTGCGTCGCCTTGTCGCTCTGCTGGCTCGCCTTCCGGGTGCCCTTGCCCGACCGCTCTATGGGCTTATTCTCTTCTGTCATCGTTCGAGACTCTATGGAAAAGGTTGATCAACTTGCAAGCCTCTGCCACATTTGCGCTAACTCACGAGGGCAGAGGCGCATCTCAGACCGTGAATGCGCGTCAGGAGCACAAGGAGATGTCTGACCGGCGGCGACGCGAATCTCGGCAACGGACGAGCTCAATTCCAATCTTGCGCCGCACGGGGTCCCTTCAGCAAGCCTTAGTCAACCTGGGCCTTTCCATTTCGCTTGAGACGCAAATGAGCGGCGGCTAGTCCAGCAGCTTTCCAAAGCTGAGCAGCGAGCCTACGAAGCGTACTTCCCATCTCGCATTCGTCCTTGTGTCGAGGGCAGGGCATATCGCCGCAGCTCTTCTTAGGCGCGCACTTGACGCTCAAGCTCAGCCCCCGCGTGACTAGACTCTCTTCTCCCCGAGAATGGAAGCGAAGTCGATAACTCTATCTACACGGCAGATCACCTCCTGAATCAGGTAGGGTCTCTGCTGAAGTTGTCGTGCACACCGACCGTAAATTCGCACATGCTTCAAGGCACCAGGAGCCCTAATTGTATTGGTGGCGGGCGCAGCTTAGTCCAGTAGGCGGGCGCGATACGCCTCATTTGCGGTCGTCGAATCGGTCTTTGTTGGCCTGACTCCCCCGCCACCATTCCCGCGTTGATTAGCGAAGGTGGTCATCGGGCGAGATGGTGGTCACGACCGCTGAAGTCGGTCCAAGGAAGATAAGCGACGTCGGTGCTTGCGCGCCACCGCTCGGCGAGCATGATTTCGGCGCTTAGGCCAACACCGGGTGCATTCCACTGACTATCCTGGCTACCACCCATCCTGTTGTCACCCGGCGTTGGGCATGGACTCATGGGGTTGACGATCTGCACGCATCCCGAGCCGTAATAGATCCAGCCGATAAATCCGCCGGCCTTGTAGGAAATCGTAACCGACGTCGGCCCCGCATCGTCTCGGTCGCGGTGATTGTCGCGGTCGGCGTCAACAGCGACGGCCGGCGCGAGGTTCTCGGCATGGATATTGGTCCCTCCGAGGCCGAGACGTTCTGGACGGCGTTCCTGCGCAAACTTGCCCGCCGCGGCCTGCGCGGCGTCAAGCTCGTCGTCTCCGACGCCCATGAGAGCATCAAGGCTACCGTCGCCAAGGTGCTCAACGCCAGCTGGCAACGGTGCCGCGTCCACTTCATGCGCAACGCGCTGGCGCACACCGGCAAGAGCGGGCGGCGCGTCGTCTCCGCCTTCATCGCCACCGCCTTCGCCCAGGACGATGCCGAGGCCGCAACGGCGCAGTGGCGCAAGGTCGCTGATCAGCTCCGCCTCAAGCTGCCCAAGCTTGCCGACTTCCTCGACGAAGCGGAGACCGATGTGCTGGCCTACATGACGTTCCCGCCGCAACATCGCACCAAGCTGTACTCCACCAACCCAATCGAGCGCCTCAACGGCGAGATCAAGCGGCGCACCGAGGTGGTTGGCATCTTCCCCAACGAGGATGCCATCGTCCGCCTCATCGGCGCGATCCTGCTCGAGCAGAACGATGAATGGGCCGTCCAGCGTGCCCGTTACATGACACTGGAAACCATCGCGCCGTTGAGTGATGATCCGACCGTCAGCCTTCCGGCTATCGCCAGCTGACCGGCCCGGCCCACGCCGGCGAACGCGGTGCCCCGCCGCCAGCTACACCACGCCCGGGGACACGATCAACCCTGACCATCGCGCCAACTATTTTTGCTCTCGGTTTTGGTAGGTCGACCCGAATTGAACTGCGGTTGTAGCGAGCGGGGTGATGAACGTTTCACGATACACTCGATGCGAACAATGTCATTGTTGGCTTCGAATAGGCCGACGATGACGTCTCAGGCCGCGGCACAGGTCCGTTATTCATCTTCGAACGAGCTGATTTTTGCGAGCGAACGAGCGCTGGTGCTTGTCCCGTTTGTTTGATTTTTGACAGCGGCACAGCGCCTGTCGGGCTCCAAACACCAGCTGCCATCTTCCGCGTGTTTGTCCGTCGTCAGATAATTTGAGACTGATCAGGCATTTCGAGAAGGGAGGCTCTGGCTCATCAGGGGTTAGAATTTAAGCTGCTTGCAATTGATGCTGCCAGCGGCGGTTTGCGATGGTGTTGCGCTTGATGCGTTTTCGCTCGGCGAGGATCGCCTCAGCCCTGCCGAAGTAGACATCGGCAGGAGTGAGGTTGTCGATGCTCTCATGATAGCGGACGTGATTGTAGTGTTCGACGGAGGCCCGTATCTGCCGTTCGAGGTCGCCGGGCAGGTAGTAGTTGTTGAGCAGAATGCGGTTCTTCAAGGTCTGGTGCCAGCGCTCGATCTTTCCCTGGGTTTGGGGATGATACGGAGCGCCGCGCACATGTTGCATGCCCTTCTGTTCGAGCCAGCTGGCCAGATCGTCTGCCACGTAACTCGAGCCATTGTCGCTTTGAAGCCTCGGCCGGAGTGCGACGGTGCCGCGGTCGAGACCAGAGGCCACGATTGCCTGGTCGAGCGTGGCCGTGACGTCGGCGGCAGCCATGGTGGGACCAAGCCGCCAGGCGACGATGTACCGCGAGAAGTCATCGAGCACGGTCGAGAGATAGTACCACCCTCATCCGGCGATCTTCCTCCCTCCGCAAAATCCTTCAATTTGTCTCACAGGTCCTGACGGCGAACAATTTTAGACAGGTACGTCCTGGCCTGAGATGGGCGTATGATCGTCGCTGTGGACGAGGACCATTGCAATGTAGCGCTACTATTTCCCGATCATTCGTAACGGGCGCGTACAGCCAGACGATGAGGGTGAAATGTTTAGCTCGGCAGATCTCGCGAGGCAGTACGGTACCCGTGTCGCTCGGGGGCGACCCCGACTACGATAGACTGTTAGTACCACGGTCGTAGCGGTGCTCGATAGCGCTGGCACGGAGATCGGGCGAGATGTTGTTGGCGAGATGCCTCGCTGAGGAGCGGCCCAAGGCATCCAAAGTTCGCCACCCTCCTTCGTCGATCCAGAATTCTCCATTCGCCATATCGCGACAAAATATGCGCTCCGTGTACTGGTGGTTGGCAAAGTCGGTCATGGCGACTGCCGAGCCGCTAACTCAGCCTCAGCTGCGCGCAGTGAGGCTACACGCTTGCTCCTGCAGTGCAGCTGGCGGCTTTATGAGCATATCGAGCGTGGCGCGCTTCTCCGGTAGTACCGACGATCGCGGAAGTGTTGCTGATCAGATCCGCGCATGGCAGGTCAGGCTGCCCCGGCCCGGTTTGGCACACCAAACCAAAGCGGTCATCCAGAAACTTCCAGTCGATCAGCGCCGCCAACCGCACCAGCGGGTGGCCCATGTCGATGATTTGATCGAGCGCCGGAAGCAACAGGTCTTTCTGGCGATCATCCCGCGGTTTGCTCATCGCCGTCCCCAATGCCGATGACCCGCCGTCAGGGAATCACGAATCGCTGCGAAAGCAAAATCCCAAAACGCAAGAAACCGCGGCCCCACACCCGGCTTTCCTGCAAAATCGAATACTTTATCCAGGTAACTTCTGTCTATCTCTCAGGCCGATCTGCATTCTTCACGGACAACCCCGATGAATCGCTGTTTCGAACAGTAGCCAAAGATGCCCACCATCGTCTTAATTGCGTGGGCAACTTCTTGCAATTGCGAAGGCATCTCGTCCAGCAATGCGCCTGCAGTGCAGACAATCAGCGCGCCGGGCTGATCATCCCCTTCGCCTATGTCAAGGACAAGCCGCAGTCGGTCAGCTCGACCACGACGTCGGTTGTAGAAATGACGCCTTTGCGATGAGTGATCGCCAGCACGGTCACATCTTCCGCCAGGCTGCGAATATGGTCCAAAATGTCCCGCTCGGTTCGTTCGTCAAGCGCGGAGCTGGCCTCGTCGAGAAGAAGGATCGCCGGCTCGCCATAGAGCGCGCGGGCAATAGCAATACGCTGCCGCTCCCCGCCTGAAAGCTTCAAACCGCGTTCTCCAACGGTTGTTTCAAATCCTTCCGGCAGAGCGTCGATAATGGGGAGAATAGCGGCGTTTTCCGACGCACCGCGAAGGCGCACCTCGTCGCGGGGCCGTCCTAGCAGAATATTGTCGGCTAGCGACTCATTGAGCAACATCACGTCCTGCGGCACGACAGCAACTGCGGCATACCAATCCGTGTGATCGATGGTCGCTATATCGGTTCCATCGACCAGAATACGGCCGCAGTCTGGCTCAATCGATTTCAGGACGAGCTTGAAGATTGTCGACTTCCCCGATCCGGTTTCGCCGACAAGGAAGGTAATGGCGCCGCGCCTAGCCATAAACGAGACATTCGTAACGCCACGACCGTTGTCGTAGGCATAACCAATGCCCTCGAAGGATAGCTGGCCAGCGGAGGGCGTGAAATCATGAGCATGAGATGTTCGCCGCTCTTCTGGTGCGACCCACAGTCTGGCGAGAGGAATGAGGTCGGCTCGCGACCGCGCCGCGTCAGAGATCGCGCGCGCGACCATCTCGAAGGGCATATTGAGTTGGAGTAGAATCGTGTTGAATAGCACAATATCGCCGATCGTGACCGCGCCGGCCCGGTATTCAGGTATTAGAATGAGAAGTGTGACGGCAAATTGTAGCGCGATGGCTAAGCCGAGCACGGCTATGTAGGCCAGTCGTTGAAACACGTAAGCTCGCCAGTTATCGCGCACCTCCCGCGCCTTCATCGTAAAGCGCTGGCTCATCCAGGAATGACTGCCGAAATGGCGCAACGTGTCCATGGAGTTCGTGACGTTGCCGACGAAACGTGCATTCTCCTGTCCGGCTTCGATGGCCCGGTCCAAAAACACGTGCGCCCGACGCGTGGAACTCCACCCCAATGTAATCGCGACAGCCCCATAAGCGACAACGATTGCAGCGATTTGGATATTGACGAGCACACCGAGAGTAGCGAGCGTAAGCAGAAGCTGCGCTGCAGCCGGGATGATTATCATAATTCCAAGCTGGACCAACGTCGTCAACGCGCTGCACCCGCGCGCGGCCGCCCTCTGTATCTCCACGGGATTGTGCTCAAGAAAAAAGGCCGAGGTTTTTCTCAGGATGCGATCGAAAAAGCGAGTTGCCGCAATGAAGCCCAGGTTCTCGGCTGTCATGAAGGAAAGATACTGCAGCATGCGCTGCAATGCGGAGGCTATGCCGAGCAGGACCGCATAGCCGGCGAATCCCCAGGCAAGCGCCGACATGCCGTCCCCCCGCGGGAGACGATCAATGAGACTCGAAAATACATAGGGGGCTGCGACGCTGCTCGCGCTGGAGATCAGCACCACTGTGGCAACGATGAGAAGCAAGCGCCGATCGGATCGCCAGTACGCATGCAGAATTTCGGAAACCGGCGACAATGTGCTGTCGTTGACCTGATCTGCGGCGGATCCAAGGAATGGGGCTTTGCTTGCACTGAGAGAGCCGACATGGCCTTGCGATCTGGATTCCATACGATCTCACGTAAAGATGCGGCTCTGCGGAATTTGCTGCCGTTTACCGTTACTAGCCCGTCTTATTCACGATGTGCCCGCGTGAAGAAGGCCACATTTGCGTTCCCCGGGGTGGGGTCGCGAGTGAGGGTTGCGGAGTTTTCCGCGGTTTGCGTCGAATGTGGGGAACGCGTTTGAGGAGCGATGGGGATGAACGGGGCATCAGCCGCCCCGTTGGTCACGGCGGTTGAGGGAAGAATGCGTTGACAAGGCCGCGGAACAGGTCGGCCTCGGGACAGGCTGCGGCGAAGGCGATGCGGATCCGGCTTGTGGTCTCGACGATGCGAGCGGCGATCTTGAGAAGTCTGAGCCTGATCGTTGCGAACTCGGCGGTGGCGAGGTCGCGCAGTTTCGGGATCCTGTCGCGCACGACGAGCACGAGCCAATAAGCGGCGGTGTGGAGCACGAGGCGGACCTGATTGGCGAGCGCCGAGCGGCAGCTGGTCCGATCGGAAGCGAGCTGGCTCTTGTGCAGCTTGATCAGGTTCTCGGCCTGTCCACGTTGGCAATAGAGGCTGTCGTAGATCCATTGAGCCGAGCCGATGCCCAGGCTGGTGACGACATAACGGATATCGAGCCCGTGCTCGCTCGCCTCGATGCGGGCGACGATGCGGCGCTCGTGGTGCCAGGAGCCGGCGGCGTGGCGGACCTCGGTGTAGTCCCGCACTACCGCCTTGCCTTCGATCGCCCGTTCGACGCGGACCGCGTCTGCGATCTGCTCGACCTTCACGGCGAGCGGCTTGGTCCCGGCCACGGCGAAGACGTAATCGATGCCGTTTTGCTCGCAGAACTCCATGGCCTCGGGGCGGGCGTAATGACTGTCGCCGCGGAAGGTGATGCGCGTCGTGGGCCAGCGCTTTCGAATGTGACGGACGAGGCGGCGCAGATGGGCACGAACTTCGAGGCCGCCCGGCACCTTGCCCGGGCGCAGAACGACCGCAACCGGCCGGCTGCGCTGGGTATCGTAGACATGGATCGGCAGAAAGCAGTGCTCGTCGTAATGGGCGTTGAACAATGATAGCTGCTGACGCCCATGCACCACGTCGACGGTGTCGTCGATATCAAGCGTCACAGCGCCCGGCGCGCGTGAGTAGCTGTCCATCCACAGGTCGACAAGCGCATAGCTCAGTCGGATCGTCTCGCGCAGGTCAGGGGCATTCTCCAGCCGCGACAGGGTCGGCTGCGAGCAGAGGTTCAAACCGCTGTCCGGTAGACGGCCGCAGGCCAGCTTGAAGGCCGGATCGCTGCGCAGCTGGTCGAGATCATTGCCGTCCTCGTAGCCGCACGCGATGGCGAAGATCCGGGCGCGGATCAGATCGACAAGGCGATGTGCGATGCGGGCCGGATCGCGCCGCTCGGGAAAAACGCGCGCCAGTTTCTCCGAGACCTTGGCATGACCGTCGGCCAGCGACAGCAGCATGACGCCTGCATCCGACGTCAGTCGCCCGCCATCGAAAGCGGCTGTGATCTTCTTGCGTCCGACCGCTGGAAATATGAAGGGCAGAATTGTATCGTCGACCATGGCGGGTGTGGCGGCCTCAATGTCAGCGCAGAATTGGTGTCAGCAACCGAATCCTACGCCCCATCAGCGGCTTACGCCACACCCGCCAGCCACTTCAAAGCTCATCGTGAATAAGACGGGCTAGACTCCAACCCAATTTTGTCCAGCACCGTCATCCAACCCCGCCAAATCTTGGTAGGTTGCCGCCCGGTTTCTCACATGAGAGACGTTATAGTGTGGCTCGACACGCTGCCGCGCCACACGACGAGAAGCCCGATCACGCTATCAATAGGAACAGACATGAAGAGCGCAACTGCAGACACGTCTAAGCGGCCATCGAGGCCCGATACAACGGACGACCTCCCCTTACCGGTGTTGCCACCTCCCACTATCGAGGGAGAGAAGGCCCCTTTCCCTGACGACAGCAGTAACTACGGCTACCTTTAAGATCATTCTTAACTCCGTTATCGCCTCTCCCGCGAGAGGCGATAACGTTTAAGTCGAGGAACAAATGCTCAAGGCTACTCTGAAGATAGCCGACTTGGAACACGTTGATCCTGCTGTTAAAGGCTGTTCGATAGAGTTTGGTGAAAGCTACATCCGGCCGTTCCAGCATAAGAGTCTTGAGAGTTCGTTAGTCAAGAACACTGAGCAATGGTTCTTCGTCATACGTGAGCGTCAAGTCGCGACGGACGGGGCTGACGTTCATCCGGTCCTAATAGCCCATGCGTCTACGGATCAGTTTCGTCAGCACTATCAGAAATGCATGCACTGGCCGCTCGATTTTATTGTGATCGAGGCCGCTCGCCGGGGTCCTCGGTTGCGAGTACGAGCAGGCCATATAGGCAGCCTCCCAATTTACTTCCACGTGGAGGAGCGCACTCGTACGGTTACGCTCTCCTGGGATTTCGTCGATTTTTTGGATAAATCGCGAGCGATTGATGCGGAGATTATAGCGCATCACCTGTCGATGAGAACGTTCTACTCTGCGCGACAGGCCTGTGTTGGCGTTAACCTGCTGACTGCTGGCTCCACCTTGTACGTCGACAGATCGGAAACGTCATTTGAGTACGGCGCGACAACTTCATCAGCCCCTGAGCTCTCTGGACGAGAGGAGAGCAATCATGTCCTTGAGTTTTCTGATACTCTTCAGGCGGTTGTTCGTTCGCGGCCGACGGCCTTCTGCGCAAGCGCTGTGGAGCTGAGCGGAGGAATGGACTCCGCTGCCGTCGCAATCGCTGTTGGCGAGAGCGTAGCATCGCTAGCATGTGGCGGGATACTATTGGGCGACGGGAGTAGCCCCAAGCAGATTGACCGCCGAGCGAGCATTTTGAGTGCACTGAATTGCCGCGATCACAAAGTTGAAATGCACGCCCACATGCCGGCGATTGATATAGATCTTGACCTGAAAGGACGTCTGCCACTCATTTCAGAGTATTACCTTGAGGCGTTCGGGTCCCTCTGGGATCGGTTTCGCGGTGATGGCTGCGAAATAATCTGGACTGGCATAGGAGGAGACGAGCTTTGCGCTCGCTTCAGCAGCGACGAGGGGGAACCCAGATCTCCCTCTTCACCCCATCTGGATATCGCGCTTGGGCTTGCAGAAGACCTATTGACGAAACGCGGGCTCGACGTCGCTCGTTCATCCTTCCTTTTTAGCGCCCCCATCAGCGCCACTCTATCCACAACTCTGCTCGCAAGTCTTTGTCATGCTCGCCCGCTCGCGACGCGAGGACTTTGGCCCGTCCGCCCATTCGGCGATCCGAGATTGATCAATTTTGGAGCGAAGCTTCCGTTTGCACTTCGCTCGGGCAAGGAACTCCTCCGTTCTTATTTGAGTGAGCGCTTGGGCTCTGACGTATTTCCACACGGTTACGCAAAGGAGACTTTCGCGCTTGTACTGCCAAAGGCGATTGCGGCTCGTGCGGACATAATTTCATCACAGCTTGCTTCTTGCGCCTTGGCCGACTTCGGCTTGGTTTCGCAAGAGGCTGTCATGGCGCTCTTGAAGAGGGTGATAACAACACACGAATTTTTGGCAACAAGCACCTTGGCTCGCTTTTTATGGGCGGAACGTTTCGTTCGACAACTCTGTTGATTGCGTTGTCATAAACGATCACGCGTCAGAATGTTTGTCGGGGGGGGGGACGGGCACGTTGGTTTGTGCCGTGAACAATGTAGCGACGTCAGGCGCGAGCGTCAGGTATGCATCATAAGCTGCTTGAGTGGCTGGCACGACTGCCGTGGTCAGTGATGCAGGTAGGACGCCATTGTTCGCAGCGATCGAGGAAGACCGAAATTTCTTCTCAGCCTCTCGCAACTCGCCGATCATCTTGTTGAGGTCAGCCATTGAGGTCGGCGTAACTAGTTTTCCGCCGATATAGACGACGTGGCTGAGCCCAAGAATGCCCAGCAAAGTCTGTGGGATCTCAAAAGAGGAGAGCTGTGTGACCCCGCCAATTATGAGAGCACCACCTGCCGCCAGGCTGAAAATAAAGCTTTGATAGCGATAAACGTCAAATTCACCGTCGGTCGAAAACAGGTCGCGCCAATGTGCATCATTGGTCGTAGGATTGACGTTCGATGGAAGCCACCGCTTCCTGAGCAGCCAGGCACGATTCTCTGGCGTGATGGTTGTCCTGGAGAGGTCGGCCCCTTTAGCTACGGTCGATCCGACGCCAGCGATGCCAAGCAACAGCAGTACGGTGCTTGAAACGTCCGTGAGCAATCCGGTTTTGATCAAGAAATATGTTATCAACCCAAACACAACAAGCGAAAACATCAGAATCTGCAGCGTTCCCAAGCTGGCCTTACCATCCATGCCGGATGTGATGCGAATTGGAGTCAAATAAGCTATCCAGCGCTCTGGGCGCGTCGGCCGAAAGGCAAACGCTGCAATGAGGTACGCGGTGAAAACACTGCGACCAGCCAAGATCGAACTATAGAGAGACGGACTGACTCTGACGTTGGCTTCGGACACTTTGAACGGCGATCCATCCCGGCAGGTAAAAATATAGAAATCGGCTTGCGACCAAGGTGCATTCAACACATCGGGGATTCGGACGGTGCGGATGGTGCGATCTTTTCGCATTAGACCATTTTTGACGATTGGATCGCTATCGGATGCTTGACGCGCCACGAGAGACCCGAAGAAATACTCTGTTTCAGAAAATACTTCGTCTAGTCCTACGTCAACGGTCTGACCGGTAGGAAGCAAGAAAGTATCGAAAATGAGCCGGCCGCCAATTTGGCGCCTTTTGTTTACGAGTTCGGATCAGGCGTCCTCTTTTGTGATGCAGAGATCGCGAGGATCGTATCGCTTCTTCGGGGGAGCCGCCGCCTTCGAATCGTTGTTCCCGGGCGGCAATGCTTGCTTGGAGACTGGTTGTTCTGTGGGACTGCTCGCTGGCGCCTCCTGAGCGTGCCCCTCCAAACCAAACGAAAGTGTCCGTCGTCAGATAATTTGAGACTGATCAGGCTTTTCGCGAAGAGAGGCTCTGGCTCATCAGGGGTTAGAATTTAGGCTGCTTGCAATTGATGCTGCCAGCGGCGGTTTGCGATGGTGTTGCGCTTGATGCGTTTTCGCTCGGCGAGCATCGCCTCAGCCCTGCCGAAGTAGACATCGGCAGGAGTGAGGTTGTCGATGCTCTCATGATAGCGGACGTGATTGTAGTGTTCGACGGAGGCCCGTATCTGCCGTTCGAGGTCGCCGGGCAGGTAGTAGTTGTTGAGCAGAATGCGGTTCTTCAAGGTCTGGTGCCAGCGCTCGATCTTTCCCTGGGTTTGGGGATGATACGGAGCGCCGCGCACATGTTGCATGCCCTTCTGTTCGAGCCAGCTGGCCAGATCGTCTGCCACGTAACTCGAGCCATTGTCGCTTTGAAGCCTCGGCCGGAGTGCGACGGTGCCGCGGTCGAGACCAGAGGCCACGATTGCCTGGTCGAGCGTGGCCGTGACGTCGGCGGCAGCCATGGTGGGACCAAGCCGCCAGGCGACGATGTACCGCGAGAAGTCATCGAGCACGGTCGAGAGATAGTACCACCCTCATCCGGCGATCTTGAGGTAGGTGAAGTCGGTCTGCCAGAGCTGATTGACGGCGGTCGTCTTGTCCTTGAACTCGTTCGCCGCCTTGATCACCACATAGGCCGGGCTGGTGATGAGGTCATGCGCCTTGAGCAAGCGATAGACCGACGCTTCGGAGACAAAATACTTCCGTTCGTCGGTGAACCGCACGGCCAGCTCACGCGGCGACAGCTCCGGAATCTGCAGCGCCAGGTCGATGATCTGACCTCGCACATCGTCCGGGATGCGATTCCAGACCCGTTCTGGCCGAGATCGATGATCGGCCAGCGCGGCGATGCCGCCCTCGTGGTAACGCTCATACCAGCGATAGAATGTGGCGCGTGGGATCCCAAGCTTGTCCAGCGTGCGCTTGGCCGGAAGATGCGATTGTTCGACCAGCTGGATGATCTCGGCCTTCTCGGACGCAGGATATATCATGCCTCGTCCTCCCCATCTCCGCTCATGCTTTTTTTGAGCAACCGGTTCTCCAGGGTGAGGTCGGCCACGACTTCCTTCAGCGCTGCCGTCTCACGACGCAGATCCTTCACCTCGCCAGAGGTCGCCGCACGCGCCGTGTCGCCCGCCAGGCGACGCTTGCCGGCTTCGAGGAACTCCTTGGACCAGCCATAGTACATTGAGGCGGCAATGCCCTCGCGCCGGCAGAGCTCGGAGATATTCTCCTCGCCCCGCAGTCCTTCCAGCACGATACGGATCTTCTCTTCCGCCGAATATTGCCGGCGTGTCTGGCGCCGAATGTCCTTTAGCACTTGTTCTGCCGGCGCTTTGCCCGGTCCGGATTTCTGCTTCATCTTCGCTCCTGGTGGCTACGATGAACCAGAAATCCTCCCTCCGCAAAATCCTTCAATTTGTCTCATAGGCGCTGACGGCGAACACCTTGATCCGATGTAGGCCTTTGACCGCAACTTCATCCATTTCGTCGGTAATTGTATGATTGCCGTCTCCGGCAAGCCTATCAACACAGGTTCGCACCAGGAAGTGCGTTCCAACCTCATCGGCTAGGCAAAACAGCTCATAGATGTCGCTCTCGCGATCACCAATATGAACGCATCGTCCAGGGGCTGCGAGAAGGTCGGTCGATTGCCGTAAATTCTCCAGCCAGCGGATACTCTCCTTCTGCTCGATCGGAACCCGTGTCGGATTGATCTTTCGCTTCAGCGCCGTCGTTCCCTTGAACTTCTTGCGTGTCCAGAACTTGATTGCCGCCAGTCCGAACGGAAGCCCCTCGGTCGTCACGGCGAGGCTCGAATGCATCAGGATGTCGCACCGCGTGCGCCCTGCCGTCTTGCCCGTAAAGCCAATCAGATCCGGCTTCTCGCGCTTAAAGCTGAATTCCGTCGTGTCATGAAGGACGAGGATCGGTCCATCCGCCGCCGTTGCGCGCCCGCGCGTCGCTTCGAAATGACCGCAAAGAATATCCGCCTCGTTGACCCGTTCGTTGGAGAGGAAGCGAGGCGGCCTTCGTGTTGGCCCAGTCCTGACAAACCAGCGGGATGCTTTGACCCATGTCGCTCCCGATTTGTGCAAGCAGTTTGCCGAACCGGCGGCCTAGCCGCTCATCCTTAAACTCGCATCCCGCAGCTTCCCGATCAACCCACGTCTCGATACCAGTCGTAGATCGCTGAGCACGCGCTTTCGCATGCTCCTTTAATACCAAACCCATCGAGCACCCTCAAATTTCGAATCAGGTGCTCGACAACGAATCACAACAGATTCCAACGATTCAAGATTTTGTCCCGGACTAGTCGTCTATATCAGGCGGCAAATGTGGGTAATTGAAAGCAAGCTGAGGCCGTCAGGCGGCGTGGGCATAAGTGCGTCGATTTTCGCTGCTCGGCCAGCCGTTGGCGATGCGCTGAAGTGTTAAGCGGGGCCAAGCAAATGGATCGACGTTGTTCATTTTCGCTGTCTGCAGCAGCGTTGCGATGGTTGCCCAGGTTCGTCCGCCGGCGTCGCTGCCCGCGAAGAGGCTATTCTTTCTCGTAATTGTTTGTGGCCTGATGGCGCGCTCGACAATGTTGGAGTCGAGCTCAATCGCGGCCGTCGGCGAGGAAGCGTTCGAAGATGGCACGGCGCGAGGCGGCATAGCGGATCGCCTCAGCCAGTTTTGATCTGCCGGAGATCCGCCGCAAAGTCTGCTGCCAGAGGTCGAATAGATCTGCGACGACCGCCGCGGAGGCTTGCTGACGCGTGGCAACGCGAGCGTCGGGGCTTTGACCGCGCACGGTCTTCTCGATCTGCCAGAGCCTTGCCATCCGCTCGACAGTCGTCGTTGCCACTTTCGAGCTCCCTGCAACATGTAGCTCGTAGAACTTGCGACCGCAGCAGATTGCTCGAGTTTTTCGCCAAGTTGCCAAGGTGTGTGGTTGCAATGGAGGCCTGCGCCAGCGCTCACTATTGGGGACGGGAGATCGGTAAATTGGGGCAGGAGGTCCGGCTGATCCATCCCTCCTACGTGAAGCCCTTCGTTAAGCGTCAGAAGAACGATGCAGCGGACGCGGAAGCGATCGCCGAAGCCGCGTTCGACCAACGATGCGTTTTGTCGGCGTCAAGAGCGCCGAGAAGCAAGCCTCTTCCATGGCATTCAAGGTTCGTGATCTCTTGGTTCGACAGCGTACACAGGCGATTAACGCTTTGCGCGGATTGGAGAGCGAGCTCAAATCATTTAATCGGCTAGTCTAGCTAGGGGATCCGGCTCAACTAACCCAAACCCGCAGTGCCGCTTGGTCGTCGGCGACTTTCGCAAAGCCAGCATTTGCAAACATCTTCGGAGTGCCGGTCCAGGCAAAGGCTCCGGGGAGTTGACTGCCAGCCGAGGTTGCGACGGGGTATCCCTCGACAACCGCGGCGCCGGAAGCTTTCGCGAACTTGCGTGCTGCGACGAGTAGACGCGTGGCAAGGCCACGATTTCGGTGCCTTGAGGGAATGTAGAAACACACGACGGACCAAGTCTTTGCCGGTCGTGCGTGTCTGATCGCGCGAACGGTAGCAAGCCGGGGAAAGTCCTCATACGGTCCAAGACAAGCCCAGCCGATTGGCGTTCCCTCTTCGACGGCGAGCAGTCCGTGGACCTTTCCACTCCGCACCAGCCTTTGAAAATGCGTGCGCGCCTTCTCTCCGCGCATGTCGTCCCAGGTTCGTCCGCCACGTTCGACACGCCAATACATGCACCAGCATCCGCCACAGGCCCCCTTATCGCCAAACAGCGACGAAATCGCCGGCCAGTCCTTGTCGGTCAGCGGCCGGATCACGAGCTTCTTGAAACGCGATCCGGCTCGCGCTGTTTTTCCGGCCATGGTGACAACCGCCTTTTTTGCCTTTGCCATGAACGCCGTCCCTCAAATGAGTTTGCTAAGCATAGCCGAGTTTTCTCAGCCGGGCCATGATCACGGCCTGGTCGTGATCGATGTTGGTGGCTTCCGCAATGCGCGGGTTCTTGCCTTCCACGAAGAACACCTCGAACACCTTCTCATGGATCACGGGTCCGTGGCCAAAATATCCGCCTTCTCCGAACAGCTCGCCGTGGTCGGCCGTGATGATGAACCAGGTGTTCGGCGGCGCCTTCTCGATCAGGTCGGCGACGACGCCGTCGAGATATTCGATGCAGGCGACCTGCTTTTGCCAGAGCGGCCGCAGCGATTCCGTATCGAAGCGGATGGCGTCGCCGGATGACGGCCGCGCCGCGTCGCCCGCATTGTTCAGAAAATCATCGAGATCGCGCCAGACGCCATGAACGCCGGGAATTCGCGGCAGGTCGTTCGGTCCCTCGTGCGGAAGCGCATAGGGATAGTGGGTTTCTCCGGCATTGACGAAGATGAATTGCGGCTCGCGCGAGAAGCGAAGCCGCGCCACGATCGCGGCAAGGTCGTTGTGCGTCGGCATCAACTCGAAATGATCGAAATGTTGCGCGATCGGCGTGTGCGGATTGAGCACGGGGAGCGAGACATAGGCCTCTGCTCGATAACCGATCGAGCGCAGGAATGCGGGCAATGAGAGGGACGGCGCAAAATCCGCAAAGGAAATCCGGTGGGCTTCGTCGCCGATGCGGCGTTGCCACAGCGCGAGGTCGCGCCGGTGCACGTCGGCAGCGAGCATACGCGGCTCATTGGCATGGGGCGGCAAACCCATCATGAAGGCATAATGGCTCGGCGCGGTCCAGCTCGCATAGGAGAAGCGCCGCTCGGTCGGACCGATGCTGTCGATCGCAGGCGTGCGCGCCGCCATGAATGCGTCGTACCGCGCGCTGTCGAACACGAGCCAGACGATGTTGTTCAGCATGGTGATGCTCCGGCACTTGTTGAACGGGGCTGCTGCTTCGGGTAGCACTCGCTGATGAAGCTCGACAGGCGCCGTTCCCGCCGTTCCGCGGAGCGCAGCGCGTGATCGACGAGCGTGGCGTATTCGGAACGATCGAACGCCAGCGATTTGATCAGGACGTCACGCGCGCTGGCGAGCTCGGCGAGTTGCCGCGACCAACCCCGGATCTCGGCCGTGAGCAGGGGGTCCTCGAGGAAATCGCCCGCAAGATCGAGGAAGGCGCGGAGATAGGCGCGCAAGCCGATTTCGGCGCGCAGCTGCAGCGCGGCGGCGCGCCGAGCAGTGCGCGAGATCGCGATCGGCCGCGACAGCGCTTCGACCGCAGCGTAGCGGAAAGCAGCGATTCTGGCCGGCGTGTCGATACCGATTGCATCCGCGGCGAGCCCGCACAACGCCAGCACGATGCCGTCCCGGTCGCGAATGAGAGGGGCGGCCACGCGGGCGAGGGTCCACCAGCGTTGCCGCAAGGTGACGCCCGCATAGAGCGGCTCGCGTTCGATATTCTCCGGCACGAGCGAGCTCCGTGCGCGATCGAGATCGGCAAGCTCGACGGGGCCGGCATAGTCCGGCATCCAGGTATCGATGATCTCGGCAAGGCCGAGATCGATCGAAACACGATCGACGACCAGCGTTCGAGCGCTGTGCACCCGCTGCCAGGCCGGCCGGTAAGGCAGGTAATAGCTGTCAACCGCAACGACGATCGGCTGACCGAGCTCGACGCGGTCGTAGGCGTTACCGCCGCCATGCTCCGAATAGTCGAGCTGAATCCCGGAAAAGCCCAGGATCTGTTGCGCGTAGAAATCCCAGCCGCACGGCAGGTCGAACTCGGTCGCCGTGGCGGCGGGATCGACATTGCCGAAGCCCCAGACGCAGCCAAGGCACGGGGCACTGGGCCGGTCCGTGATCGCATCCAGGATGACATTCAAGTTCCGAAGCACGCTCGGGACCAGGATTTTGCCGGGTGTGATGTCAGGCATGCAGGGAGGCTCCGGCCAGCAGGCTGATGGCGACGACGTGTGCTAGTGGATTGGCGTGGAGCGTCACGGAACGGGGGCGGACGGCCGAGCTGAACGGCGCCGTCACTGCAAACAGGCACGGGCGCAGATGATTCAGCTCGTAGTCGGGATAGTGCAGATGCGTTGCCCGCCAGCTTTGCGGCGTCGGCCTCGCGTTCTCTGGAACGAGCCAGTTTGGCAGGATCACCTGCGTGAGGTGCTCGGCCCCGAAATTATCGGAGAGGCGGAGCTTCAGTTCTTGATCGCCGAGTTCGCCGAAGCCAAGCACGGCGACCGCGCGGACGGTGGTCATCACCTCGACCTCGACGGTCTGCTCGAGCGCTTCGATATGATCCGGAGCGCCGTGCAGCTTTTTCGGCAGGCGGAACATGGTTCCTCCGAACAGGAAATTCTGGCCAAAGGGAATCTCTTCCGCCGGAAAGCTGTTGCGCCAGGCGTTGACGAAACCGGCGCGGCGGTCGGAATCGAACGTCGCCGCGTGGGCGTTCAGATGAGCCTCGAGGTCGAGACAAGGCGATTTCATGCGAGCACCTTGATCGCCAGGGACGTAGGCTGGACGAGCAGGTGCGGAGCCGTTCCGTAGCACTCGCCTTCGATGGGGTCGCAGATGCAGGCGGGCCAGGGGCGGCCCACCGCAACGGCGTCGCTTCGCAGAATTCCCGAGGTGTCGATGACAACGGCGAGCCGCTCCTCTCCCCAGCATGATCGGCCCTGCTCCGTCAGATACCAGGTCGCAAGCCAGGACGAACGCGACAGCGTGGGTTCGACCTCCGCCGACAATGTGTCGAGCACGACGACGGCGCCGCACGGATCCGGCGCGATGGTGTCGCATTGGATGGCGAGGTTGCGCTGCCGCATGTTGTAGAGCGCGTTTACCGGCCGTTGCCAGACTTCGCTGCGTTGTAGCAGCATGAATGCGATGTCGTCGCCCTCGTCGCGGTGGGTGATTCCAGCGCCAACGCGGCATGGCGTGGACTCCGCGCGATGCTGCGGAGGATAGGGCGAGTGCCCGGTATCGTGGATCAGCAATCGGTCGTCGAACGGCCATGATGCGTCGTCGATGGTGCCCGGAATGCCGTCGAGAATGAAGTCCACCAGTGCGAGCGTTGCCGACGGACCGAGCAGCAACGCGCAGGGCTGCGCAACATCGGCCCATTTGATCGCTTCGGCAGATGAGGGCAACCGCGGCGACTGCAGGCCGTCGAGGATATTGCCGTTGGCATGGACGACCGAATAGGGGAGGACGTTGCCGAGATCGACGACGCGGCCCATCTCGGAGACGAGCTGGCTGCGGCGGCCGAGTGGCAGGCGAGCCGAATGACGCTGCCATTCGCGGCGTGCCAGCTCGCTGAGCTCTGCGGCGCCATGGTCGCACCCGCCGACCACCGCATCTCCGCGATCGACCGTCACGCGGTGCGCGAATTGGTGGACGGTGTGCCCGTCGCGGCAACGTGCAAACAAGATGGTACGGTCGGAGTTCATGACGTGATCCTCAGCCGCGATAGCTGCATGGCCGGCGCGAGCGTGCCGACGTCATAGAGGATCTGACCGTGCTTCCCGCACAGCGCGTTGGGATTGAGCTCGATGCGGTCGGCGCGACCAAGGCATCTTGTCAGCACATCGATCCGATCGGTCACGCGGCCGCCGCTGACGTAGCGCCCGGTGCGCCGGCCGGACTCGATGTGCTCGGCGAGCACTATGCGCGCCTCGATATCGAGACCCCGCGAGAAGCCGTGCGAGAGGTGGTGGATCAGCAGGCCGTTGCCAAGCGCGTCCAGCAGCTCGTCCTCTGATCGCGTGCCGGCCGGCACGACCAGATTGGAGAGGCGCGGGATTGGCCGTTGGCTGAGCTGCGCCGCACGCGCGTTGGCTGTGGAGAGTGTCTCGGCGGTCCTGGCCGAGCTGCAGCCATGGAGCTGCTGCACGAGAACGCCGCCGGCAACAATCTGCGTTGGTCCGACCGCGACGGTGCCTTCGTCGTCGACGTCGTAGCGCGCGGCGGCATCGAGCGTCGGATCGTCAAACACGTCGAAATCCTCGGTTGCAAGACGCAATCCGAGGCGATGCCGCAGGTCGATCGTAGCGCTCGCCGCCGCCTCAGAAAAATGGCCGATGGCCTCATGGGCGACGACGGCCGCCGGCTGTGCCGCCAGCAGCACTGGGATGTCGCCCGCATCGGTCGGTGCGGCCGTTCCGGCGCAACGCGAGAGCCATTCGATCCGCTCGCGCTTCAGACCCGCCGCCATGCCGGCAAGGCCGTCGCCATACCCGCTCCAGCCCAACGACATCGTGCGGCCGTCGGCGAGGGTGATCCGGCCGGTCAGGGCGTGCACGTCGATCGTCCTCGACTGCCAGCCCTCCTCGCCGTCGGTCATTTTCCGCTGCGCGATCAATCGGCTGTAGCGCAACGCGACCGGCGCCGGGATCGCCGCGGAGAACGCCAGCAGCGCCGCGGTGGCTTCGTCGGTATCCATCGCGGCCGGTGAGGATGCCGGGGGCATCCGCCAGTCGACCGGCCCCGGCGACGTCCGGCTGCTGACCGTCCCGCAAGGAAGCTCCTCGCGGCAGGCATCGAACGACACAGTTCGCGCCCTCGGCTGTCCATGCGTCGTGAAGTCGATCGTCAGCAGCACGCCGCTCTCGCTGCTCCTGCGACGGATATGCTTCGGAGGAAATGACCGCATGGCAGCTGTCCAAGGCCATTAGCCTGTCGCGCGAAGCTTGGGAATGCCCATGCGGGCCAGCGAGACCTCGCTTACGACGGTGCTCCACAGGCTGTGACGTGCCGTGAGCGCGGCGATCGCAGCCCGCGTCGCCTCGCCCCATTTCTCGTCGTCGGAGCCACAGAGCTCGGCGAGCATTTCGACCGCCATGGGCGCGTGGTGATCCTCATCTAAGCCGATATGACGATCGAGATAGGTGATGAAGGTCTTGAGGCGGTCGCCATGCTGCTTCTGCAGGCTTCCGACCAGGGTGCGGAACATGTCGGGGATCGGCTCCTCGCGGCCGAAGGTGAAGGCGGACGCGATGACGTGGGTCTTTCCGGACGCAATGAGTTCGAATGTCTTGTCGACAAACGCGCGCGCGCCGACCGGTGCGCCGCACGAGGAGATTGCCTCGCCGACCGGCATTCCGCGGGCGACGGCTCCGATCATGGTGTCGATCGGACGCGTATCGGCGCCGATCTCGGTCATCGCCCTGTGATAGAGCTCATAGTGGCTGACGGGAACGCCTTCGACCTCGTCGGTCTCCTCCTCGAGAACGATCTCGTTGATCAACCGCCGCAGCCTTGGCGTGCCGACCGGCACCCAGGGGACCTCGACGCACGTCAATGCCTTCTGCAGCGACTTCAGCAGCGACATGAAGTCCCAGACGGCGAAGACGTGATGCTCCATAAAGATGCGGATGTCGTCGACGCTCTCCAGGTTTCGATAGATGCTGTGCTCGGCAATTTGCTTGCGCGATGTGTCGAGACGACGCAAGAGGTGGTACATTCCCATGGCTGACATTGAGTTCACCTCTCATTGAGCTGCATTTGCAAAGGCGTCCACAAGCGGCCGGCGCTCGTCGGGGGCGTGAAGGAAGAGTTCCTCGGGGTCCTCCTTGCCCAGAAAGCGCGTGCGCATCGAGCGGCAGTAGGCGCCGGCGTTGTGGAAGGCGATCAGATCGCCGACCTTTGGGTTAGGCAACGCGGCGCCGCGCGCGAGGAAGTCGCGCGAATAGGTCGAATTGCCGGTGACCCAGACCGGCAAGGCGGCCGGCAGCCGATGCCGACCGTCGACGATCTCGCAAGGGTGGCGGGCCTTTTCCGGATGCAGCAGCATGCGTGGAAACTGCACGACGCTCGCCGCGACACCCGCCAGGATGCGATCGGCGCGCGGCTTGACGTCGATCACCCGGGCAAAGAACCATCCGATCGGCGCGCTGAGCCAGCGTCCGGGCTCCACGATCAGGGTCACGGGCCGCCGCAGTCTCTCCTCCAGTCGCGCAATGATGGCGGCGGCCCCTCTGCCGTAAGCCGCGAGATCGAATGCGGGCGAGTCGAAATCGTCTGCAATGCCGAAGCCGCCGCCGCCGTCGACATATTCGAGATCGGGGAGCAGGACCGCGATTGACGCCAGCCGATCGAGCCCGTCCAGCAACGTCCGCGGATCCAGGATGTCGGTGCCGAAGTAGCAGTGGACGCCGGTGATGCGCAGGTTGCGCGTCGAGCGCTGCACAGCGTCGACCTCGTCGGCGAGCAACCCGAACCGGTAGGACGCCTCGAGCGCTAGCGAGGGGCCTTCGATCGCGCTGCCGGCATTGACGCGGATTCCGACCGGCGTGTTTGTCGGTGCGATGGCGTCGAGGCTCGCCACCTGGCCCGCCGAATCGAGCACGAGGTGGACGCCGACGTTCAGGCACATCCGCATCTCGCTGCCCGACATGTTGCTCGCAGCGTAGATGATCTGCTTGGCCGCAACTCCGCTGCTGAGGGCAAGGCGGAGGTGCAGCGGCGAATTGACGAACACGCCGTGCCCAGTTTCGGCGATGGTCGCGAGCACGTTCGTGTGATCGTTGGCCATGGTCGCGAAGTGAATGTGCTTCCGCTTCAGCGGCAGCGCGTCCTCGATCTGGCTCAGCCGGGATCGCAATATGTCGAGGTCGTAGACATAGCCGGCGGTGTCGATTTGACGTGCGGCCGACAAGACATGCGGCGGAATTATCATTTCCGGAATTCCCTCAGCAGGTTGGAGGATGTGAGCGCCTGGACGGTCGCCAGGCCGCGGTCGAAGGCATCGCTGTGCGGTGATGCGGAATCGTTAAGCGCGATCCGCACCAGCTCTTCGCGCGACCTCGGCGTGCGGGCGCGTTCGAGCACGCGCCGAGCGGCGTCGGAAACGACATGGGTATTGACGGTTCCGGCAGGCTCGCGCGCGAAAACGACCCATTGCGGCAGCTCGATGTCGTTGGCCGCCGGCGGCTTGCCGCCGACCAATCGGCCGATATCAGTCGCGAACGGAACGATCAGGAACGGCCGGCCTTGGCCCAACATGCCGGGCGGCAGACCTTCCGCATCCGGCGGCACGTCCGGCGGCAGGGCGGCGGCAGCGAGCTTGGCGGCCTCGTAGCGGACCAGATTGCGCAAGGGCTCATCTTCGATGCCGAGCAGCGCGAGCTCCGCCGAGATGAAGTCGATTAGGTCGCCCGCGTCGCCGTGGTGACTGGCCCGCCACCGTCTTTCGCCGTTTCGCGTTCCGATCCACGACGTCCAGTGCCGGAACAGCGTGGCCGGCTCGTCATAATAGGGCAGCAGCCGCGGCCAAATCCGTTTCAGCAGTACCATGTGCGACGAAATTTCCTCCGCCGCCGAGATGTAGTCGGGTACCACATTTGGCGTAGCGAAGCGGTAGTGGCTCGCAAACAGGCTGCGGTCGCCCATGCTCAACTCGTCGGCTTCTTCCCTCACGGTCGGCTGCAGCGGCAGGTCGAGATAGTCGGCGCGGCGGTCGATGCCGGCTTTGGCGCTCTCGAACATCGGCGCACCCGGAAACGGGCACAGCGTGAAGATGTGGGCGCGGAAGCCGCCGACCTCCAGAAAGTCGAAGAAGCGCGCGATCGTGTCGGAGAATGTCTTTTGCGTTTCCTGGGGATAGCCGACGATGAAGCCGGTCACCGGGCGGATGCCGCAGGCGGCGGTCGCGCGAACGATCTCGCGCGACCAGTTGAGGTCGAGCCCCTTGCAGATCGTGTGCTGCATCTCCTGCGAGCCGGTTTCGATGCCGTAGTAGATTTCGACACAGCCGGCCTCGGCCATGTGTTCGAGCAGCTCGGGATCGATGACATCCGTGCGGGTCGAGCATGTCCAGGTGACCCCGAGCTTGGCCGCTTTCATCGCTTCGCAGAATTTGTGGGTCCATTTATTGTCACAGGTGAAGATGTCGTGCGAATAATTGAAATGGCGCCGTCCCCAGCGGTCGCGCAGCAGCCTCATCTCGTCGAGAATCCGCGGGATCGACTTCATCCGATAGCGACGTTCCCAGAACGGTGCGGTGGCGCAGAACGCGCATTTGAAGGGGCAGCCGCGGCCGACGTCGAGATACAGCGCCGCGTGCGCGGTCTGGTCGTAAGCGTCGAAATCCGGGATCGGCAGTCGGTCGAGATCTTCCATCACCTTGCGGTCGGCGGCGTGACGAATGGTGGCACCGTCGCGCCAGGTCAGGCCCTGGATATCGTCGCGGGTGCGGCCGGCTTCGAGCGCGGCGAGAAATTCCGGAAACGTCTCCTCGCCTTCGTTGCGCACGACGAAGTCGAGTGCATCGTAGCGCTCGAGCAGCCGCCGCGCGGTAGGCGTGACGGCGGGGCCGCCAAGGCCGACGATCGAGCGGGGCGCGCGGGCCTTGACCCGCTTCGCGATCGCGACGGTGTGGTGCAGCGAGTCGGCGTCGGTCATCAACCCGACCACGTCGGTGCCGCGATGCAGTATGGTCTGCGCGATGTTGTCGTAGAAGTCATCGTCATTGGGAATGGCGCCGGCGTTGATCAGGGTGTTCAGCTCGTTCACATTGACGCGCCAGTTCGCATTCTCGGCGTCGCACGCCGCCTTCAGCGACAGCAATCCGACCGGCACGAAGGCCTGCATGGTCAACCGGCTGCCCGGGGTCGCATCGAACGATCTGGCACCGTGATCGAGATGGAGGCTGGTTGCGAGCGATACCTGCATGCAATCGATCTCCCGTCAGGCTTCGGCTGTGATGGTGGCGTTGGAGCGTGGCGCCTTGGTCTGATGACGTGTCACGGGAACGGCGGGCTCGGCATGGATCCGCGCCTTGAACAGCTCCTCGCGGCGCAGGATGCTCGCCTTCTGGAAATCCGTCGTGCCGCAGCCGTCGAGCCGGCCGCGTAGGACGCTGGAGCTGCCCGGACAGCGGCCGGTGCAGAAGTAGCGCCGCTCGCTGATCGCACACCCGTTGCAGGTATCGGCAAAGCTGTCCCAGGTGATGCTGCGGATGTCCCAGTGCCCGTCCCAAATCTCGGCAAAGGAATCCCAGCGGGCGTTGCCGGCGCACAGCACCTTGTTGCCCGAGCAGGTGCTGCAGGGGTAAACGTCACCGTTGGAATTGACGTAGCAGAGACCGCGGCCGCTCATGCAGCGCCGGGTCGCGTACACCATCGTCAGCAGGAAGTTGAAGACCTTGCCCGCGCAAAGGCCGATCTTCGGATCGCGCACGCGCTCCCATTCCTCCTCGGCGATCCAGAACCGCGCGGCTCTCTCGACGTCGTCGACGTCGTTGACGAGATGGCGGT
Organism: Bradyrhizobium sp. USDA 3262; assembly: GCF_054060035.1. Lineage (NCBI taxonomy): Bacteria > Pseudomonadati > Pseudomonadota > Alphaproteobacteria > Hyphomicrobiales > Nitrobacteraceae > Bradyrhizobium > Bradyrhizobium sp. USDA 3262. Next base: position 8,998,873 of record NZ_JBSSCT010000001.1, on the reverse strand, counting down.
TGAGCGAGCCGCGTCCCATCGCGACAAAGGGAACACTGCGCAGGCTGATGTCGTTGGCCACGGCCCAATCGATGATCGCCTGCAGCTGGTCGATGTTCTGGCTCGACGTCGTCGTCATGATGCTGGTGTTGAATCCGGCCTCCTGCATCAGGAGCAGCTTGCGCGTGACATAGTCGAAGTCGGTGGCGCCGGAGCGCCCGCCCTGGCCATGCAGATGATCGATGCTGACGCTGATGATGACGTCGTCGCGAGGAATCTTGGCCAGCAGCCGTTCGGTGATGGGCATCCCGTTGGTGGCGATGCCAACGGTGAATCCCAGGCGGTGGGCGTGATGCAGGATGACCACGAAGTCCGGATGCATGGTCGGCTCGCCGCCCGTGAGAATCACGGAGAAGACGCCCATCGCCGCCCATTCATCGAGCAGGCCGAGAATGCGCTCGGTCGACAGCTCACCGGCGCGCGCCACGCCGCCCTCGACGAAGCAATGCGGACAACGCAAGTTGCAGGCCCGGGTCAGCTCGAGCCAGGCCATCAGCGGCGCGCGAAAGTGGAAATCAGTCGGCACTTCGAGCTGAGGAATGAGATGGGAGATGCAGGCATCGTAGTCGGCGCCGGCCTGCAGCAGCGGAACTGCATCGTCGCCGAAGATGCCGACATGGCCGTCGGGAAAGGCCGCAAGGTAGCCGAAGGCCTCGCGCCTCCAGCGCACCAGCGGGCGGGCGCGGGTAGGGATGCGGTTGCGGCAGGCGGCGTTCAATGGCGTGAGGGTTTGCAACATCAGGCGGCCCTTTCGGCCAGCGACGCGGCGATCCGGTCGGCCAGCGAGGTGGCGTCGAGGCCCGTCACCGCCAGCAGCCATTGCGGATCTCCCGCCGGCAGGAAATCGTCCGGCAACGTGAAGCATGCTACGTTGATGCCGTGGCCGGCGAGCGCGGTGGTGACCGCCTGTGCGCCGCCGCCGACCATGCTGTGGTTCTCGACGATGACGGTGCGCCGGCTGCGCCGGGCGCTGGCGAGCACGGCCTCGATCGCGAGCGGCTTGACCCGGACCACGTGAAACAGGTCGGCCTGAATTCCTTCATCGGCCAGGATACGGACCGCCGTGAGCGCCTCTTCGAGCAGATTGCCGATGACGACGACGGTGACCGCGGTGGGATCGCCGCCGGCATGAACCAGATGCGTGCCCTCGCCACCCCTGCGTTCGCCGTTCCCGGGCCGCATGCCATTGCGCCGCAATCGCACATAGGAGGGACCGTCCTCAGCCATCGCTTCGCGCATCGCCTCCTGCAAGTCGTCGCCGTCGGCCGGCTCGTAGACCGTGAAGCCCGGCAGGGCCGTGAAGGTTGCGAGGTCGTCGCTGGCGAAGTGCGACGGACCGTTGCGGCCGTCGAATATGCCGCAGCTGCCGCCGACCAGCAGCACGCGAAGCCGCGGCAACGCGATGGAAACCGCGATCTGGTCATGCGCGCGTCGGGCAAGGAAGTTGGCGAAGGAGTGGACGATCGGCCTGAATCCACGTCGCGCGAGGCCCGACGCATAGCCGACGGCATTGGCCTCGGCGATGCCCAGATTCACGTAGCGTTCGGGGAATGCCGCCTGGAACAGGCTGGTCTGCATCGAGGTCGCCAGCCCAGCGTCGACGACGATCGCGTTGGCATGCTGGTTGCCGAGGTCGCGCAATGCGCGGGCATAAAGCGGCGCGTCATCCGTCACGATTTGTCTCCCCAATCAGCATTTGCTCGACGAGGCGAAGCTCGGCGCCGTCGAGCGGCGGCGGGTAGTGGCATTCGGTCGCGTTCTCCAGGAAGGGAACGCCGCGTCCCTTGACGGTTCGCGCGACGATCAGCTTCGGCGTGTCGGGGGCGACGTCGCGGATCGCGGCGAACAGGCCGAGCATCGCGCGGGAATCGTGACCATCGACGTCGTGGACCTGCCAGCCCAGCGCGCCCCAGGCGCCCTGGACGTCGCGGACCGGCATGATGTCGCTCATCGCGCCGTCCTGTTGCAGGCCGTTGGCATCGATGATGACCATGAGATTGCCGAGCTTCAAATGCGGGGCGGCGATCGCGGCTTCCCAGAGCTGCCCCTCGTTGAGCTCGCCGTCGCCGGTGATCACCACCGTCCATTCGCCGGCGCGGCCGGCCAGTCGGCTGCCGTGGGCGAGCCCGAGCCCGATCGACAGGCCTTGTCCGAGCGATCCCGTGCAGACTGACGCTTCGGGCAATACCGTTTCGTTCGGATGCGGCTCGAGGGCGCTGCCATTCTGTCCGAATGTCGCCAGATCGGCCTGTGGAATGGTGCCGGCCTGCGCCAGCGCGCAGTAGAGGCCGAGGGCGGCGTGTCCCTTCGAGAGAACCAGCCGGTCGCCCTGCTGCGTGGTCGGGCTCGCGAACTGTCCGGTGGCGAACAGCGCGCTCAGGATCTCGACGAGGGACAATGAGCTGCCGAGATGGCCGTGACCGGCGGCGGCGTGGGTGCGCAGGATTGCGATGCGCAGATGCGTGGCGCGGAGATCGAGATTGCGGTCGTCGTCGAATGTGCGCGGGCGTTCGGTCATGGTCAAAACATCCGGGCCGCGGTGGACCACGGCGCGCTCGCCGGCAGGCTTGCTGCGAAGCGCTCGAATATCCGCATGCTTGAAGCAAACTTCTCGAAGGCTGCCACATAAGCGTCGATCACCTCCGGATTGGCGAGGACCGCCTGCGAGGGCATGCCGACCACGAGGGAATCGCGAATCGCCTGCAGCGCGCCGGGGAATTGCTCGATGCTGTAGTCGATGTCCTCCCGCCCGTGGCAGCGCCAGGGGCACCCGCGGCCGTAGCCGACGCGCTGCCGGATGAGATCATGGCCCGCCAGCGGTTGGTTCTGAAACTCGACCAGAAACAGTCCCTCGGCATGAAATGCTCGCTTCAGCGCCTCGTGCGCCTGATCGATGCTGATCGAGAGCCCCGCTGCGGCCGGATCGAACTTGAAGCGGTACATGTGGTAGCAATGCTGCCGGTCTTGCGGAACGAACGGAGGCGTAAAGCCGCGGATCGCCGAAAGCGTGGAATCGAGGCGGGCCGCGCCCTGCTGCCTGAGCTCTGTATATCTCTCCAGATGAAACAGCTGGCGGCTCACCATCACGGCCGACAGCAGATTGATGCGGTAGTTCCATCCCATGGTGGCGCCGATCAGCCCGTAGCTTCCGTCAACCTTGACCACTTCGCTGAACGCCTTGACGGCCGCTGCCCGATTGCGGATCTCACGTTTATTGGTGACGAGAACGCCGGCCTCTCCGGCCGAGGGCAGGTTCTTGCCGGCCATCAGGCTGGCGGCGCCGACGTCGGCGAGGCCGCCGACCGGCCGATCGCGATAGGTCGCGCCGACGGCTTGCGAAAAGTCCTCGATCACGGGGATGCCGTGGCGGCGGCCGACCTCGCAAATCGCCTCGATGTCACAGGGCAGGCCGTGCAGATGAACGGCCATGATCGCACGCGAGCGCGGCGTGATCGCCTTCTCGACGCTGTCGGCCGTGACGTTGTAGGTGACGGGATCGACATCGGCGAAGACCGGGATCGCCTGGTGATGCAGCACGGCGGCGGCGCACGCGATATAGGCCAGCGCCGGGACGATGACCTCGTCGCCGGATTGCAGTCCGAGTCCGGCAACGGCGCAGTGCAACGCGGCGGTGCCGCTGTTGACCGCCAGCGCGTAACGGGTGCCGGCCATCATCGCCATCTCAGCTTCAAATTCGTGCACCCGCGCGGTCGATGCCATCTCGGTGAAGAGGCCGCTTTCCAGCTGACGAATGACGGCGTCGAGATCGCTGCGATCGAGCCGCGGCCAGCGCGACATCATCATGTGTCCCTTGCGGACGATGGGATCGCCGCCGTCAATGGCGAGGCGGGGCCGGCTCGCGATCGTCGGTGCTTTGACCATGGACACGGTTCAGACCTCCAGCGGCTGCGACGGAGCGGCAGGAACGGGCGGCGGATCGGCAAGGACCGACTCGATCGTGACGCCGTCGATGTCGGGTGGTGGCGCGATGCCGAGAACCGCCAGGATGGTGGGCGCGACGTCGACGATCGGACGCGGGCGCGACGGCCGCCCGTCGGCTGCAAAGGCGGGGCCGGCCGCGAACATCAGCGACTGCAAGCGCGGATCGAGCGGCCAGAAATGATCATGTCCGCTGGTGAATTCGGCCCAGGGCGTGGTGATCTCGAACATCGGGCCCGGATCGTTGCGGGCCTGATAGCCGCTGCGCAGGCAAAACACGATGTCGCCCATGCCGCGGCCGTGCGCGCCGAGATAGGCAAAATGCTCGCGTGGCGCGGCGACGTGCACGACGCGTTCGCCGTTACGCGGATCGGAAATGCCGAGCAATCCCGCGCAGAGCTCGTCGATCAGCACAGCGGCGCGGCCCGGATCGACGATACCGGTGGGTTCTCGCCCCGCGAGATTGAGGTACACGCTGTTGCCGAGAGTGCAGGCGAGGGTCCGCGTCCAGTCGATCGCCGTCGGATCGTCATCGCGGAAGGCAAGGTATCCGGTTCCGGCGAGCCAGTGGTTGAACCTGACCGTGGTGTGATGCAGGTCCTGGCCATGATCGCCCATCACGATGATGTTGGCATCATCCCCGGCCGCATCGATCACACTTGCGACGAGCCGGTCGGTCATGGCGTAGAAATGCCGCAACAGCGCATCCGCTTGGTCGGCACGATCGGGCTCGAAGCGCGGATGGCGGGAATCAATCGCGCCGTGCAGGACGTGATGCGCCCAATCGACAATATGCGTGTGCACCATGAACAGATCCCACGGCTCGTCGCGGAGAACCGATTGGGAGATCCGGCACAGCCAATCGGTGTTCAACTGGCAGCGATCGACATGCGTGGCGACGTCGATCGCGCCCGAGAACAGCAGGGACGGGTCGGTCTGTTCTTCGATCGGTCCGGCGGCACGACGGTGCTTTTGCCAGAGCGAGTCGGGGAGCGAGTGGCCGCTAAGCTCGTGGACGGGGGTGTTGAACAGTTGCACGGAAACCGGATCCGTCTCCAACGCCAGCGCCTTGAAGCGCAGCGCGCAGCGGCGCACCTTGCCGCGGCGATCGGCGGCGGGAATTTCGACGGGATCGCTCCATTCACCGCGCAACAGCGTCGTGAGCAGACTGCCCCAATCGGGATCGTTCGCGATCGAGACGGCCGGTCCGTCCTCGCTTGTGGACAGTGCCAGCGCGAACCGGATCGGTGCATGACCCCAGGTGCTAGAAAGCGACAGACAGCCGAGCCAGACCGGGCTTAGTCCGGCGGGCGGCTGACCGGCCCATTGTTCGACCGCGGAGATCAATGCGTTCTCGCCATCGGGCCATCGGCTGACACCCGAGGCTGCCGCCTCATGAAGGCATGTCAGCCCGCCCCATCCTGCGGCGCCGTCAACGCGCAGCGTTGCGGCCGAAGGATAAGATAACGGGAATTTGACGACGTAGCTCGAGAGGCCGTTGAGACAGGCCGTCTGCCAGATTGGTTCGGCGGTCATCAGGTCGGCATAGACACCACTGATGCGGTCGTCGAGCCGACGTCCGGGTCGATGCAGCAGAAAACCCTCGATTCCGTTCTTGGCAGGATAGCATCCTGTGCTCATCGCAGCCCATGCGACCGGCGTGGTGGCTGGCAGGGTCGAGACGAGAGGTACGCGAACGCCACGCGCGGCCAGCGACGCGAGAGCCGGCATCACCCCGTCACCGAGAAAGTGCTGCAGCGTCGAAGGCGAGAACCCGTCGATGCCAACAATCGCAATCCTGGATCGAGCGTGGCGTTTCATCAGGCGCTCCTCGTGAACTCTGTTTCCTCGAACTATTTAGGCGTGCCGACGGCGGCGGCGGCGGTGGCCACCCGTTCTTCCAGGAGGGTGACGGCTTCTGGCGCGCGTCCTTGGACGGATACACCTACCGAAGCGAGCGGCGAGGTGTGCAGATGTGCGATCTTGAGCCCGGCAGGGTCGTTCACCACGACCAGCGTGGCGCGCAGGTTCGCGGTGCCTCCACCGACTGAAACGCGGTTGTGGTACGATACGAGGGCCGCGTCGCCAATCACCCGAATCTCGGGCGAGAGAACCTGCGAGCGGCGCTGCTGGCCGAGGAATTGCTCCTCAAACCCGCGGCGGAACTCCTCGACACCGTCGATGCGGGTCGGCGACGAAACCGAGAAGAACGAAGCACTCGGGTCGAAAGCGTCGAAGAAAGCCTTGTCGCCAGCCTCGTAGGACGCGACCCACTTCTTCAGGAAGTCGCTGACGTCCTGTTCTTTCAGAGCCATGGGAAATCTCCGTTGTTAATCAAGGTCAGGGGCGGACCGTGCAGGCTGACGCCGCGGGATTGCGGCGGAGCTTGTGGTCCTCGCACCACGATAGCGTGGGGGGGGCTCGGCATGGTCACGCGTCGATCTCACCAGTGTTTCGGCGCAAGCGCGCGCCTTGCGAGCTGGCGGCGAAGCAGCACCGGCTGGCAGAGTCAGGATCAAACAGCCGTTGAGGGGGGGCGATGATCGGAGGGAGCGTCCGGCGGTAGCTCCTCGAGCAATTCGGCGCAGGCGACCAGCAACCTGGAAACGGTCGTTCGGAGCTTCCTTACGCGGTCCGCTTCGATATCGGGGGCGGCGCAGACAGCAATCGGTTGCGTTCGCGGTCCGGTCCGGCGCCGTCCCGTACGGAGCGAAGCAAGCATGCATTCGGCATCGGCGCTCAAGGGAACCCCGAGGTCGTCCCTCAGCACGCGGCGGCAAAGATCGAGCTGTGTTGCAGCGAGCCCGGTCTTCCCGGTCGTCAGATACGCTTTCGCGAGCGCGAGGTGGACCGACTCGTCATAGGGGTCGATCTGTAGGAAGCGGTTTGCGTAGGTGGTGACCTTGTCCGGCTTCCCGGCCTTGTCGAGATACAGGATCAGCAATTGCAGCATATCAAGATTGCATTGCCGCACATGGGCGCGCGCCTGGCACAGCCATTCGCTATCCATGTCCTCGAGCAGATCGCCGCGATAGAGATTGACGGCCTTTTCGATCGCCGCGCCGTCGCTGTCGCGGAATTTTTCGACGTGGGCCGGGATTGCCTTGAAGATCGCCTCGAACTCCGCCAAATCGATGTAGGTGCTGGCGTCGGCGTCGATCCGAATATCGCCATTCTCCTCGATGTGAACGATCTCGCACCCCTGTGCGTTCCGCGGCGACGCGCTATTGACGCGCCAAAGAATCGTGCTGAGACGCCGCCGATGCATCTTGTCGTAGTCGGCCGACCAGAGCAGATCGACGATCTCTTCCCGCCTTACGCTTCGGCCGTAACGCAACGCGAGTAAAGCCAGCAACGTTTTGGAATGCGGTGCAAGTCGGCGACCGAAAGATCGGCCGTTGCAGAAAACCTGTAAGCTCCCGAACACTCGTATGTTGCAGAACACAGGAGCACCCACTCAAGAGAGATTGCACACCAATTTCTGGTCTGAAGACCAGAAAACCCGTCCCCGATTCAAGTGTGCCGGTTAGAAATCGGCTCGGCTTGCCGCAGATACTCGCTCGTCTTCAAGCAGCGTCTTGAGAAATTCACTCGAGGCAGAAATATGCATGACGCCCAATCGCGACGTCCCGCTCCGCAACTCGTACCCGCCAAACCTGCGCGTCGAGAGAATGCCTGCGCCCGGAGCGACCAGATCGGGCTTCGGATAGGGCGGCGGTCCTGGCAGAGCCTCACTGCATGAGGATTCGGCGACAACATGCTGCTCGTTGATGGAGCCGACGCCCAGCACGTCCGCATAGTTCGCCGGCGAGAAGCTGTTCCCCTCGAAATCGTTGCCGATCGAGATGATCGGCCAAACATTGGCAGCGCGAAGGCGTTCGACAACGGCTTGAAACACCGGGTTGAATGGTTCGACACCGGCCGACAGCGACAGCAGCCGGACGCCTTTTCCCATTAGCCATTCCAGTCCGCCGAGCATCCGCAGCAGCGACTGATCTCCAGTGATCTGCCCGCTGAACAATACCGCCTCCAGCGCGATACCGACCGACGTGCCGTCGATCGGGCGGGCACACCGAATGCCGGCGGTATGCGTGCCATGGCCGTGATCATCCGATGCGGCGACCTCCTCATTCGCGGTGCCTGTTCCGTCGATGGCAACGAACTGACGTAGCGCCGAGCGGAGCGCGGGGTGTTTCCCGTCGATCCCGCTATCGAGGTGTCCGATGGTAATCCCCTTATCGGTAAACCCCTTCGCCCAGAGCTCCGGAATGCGCAGGAACTCAAGACTCCAGGGGCGCCGCGCCGTCGCGTCCTCCAGCAACTGTACGTCGTACACCATTCTCGGCGCTGCGGCATGCACGACGTCGTCGACTTCGGGATCCTTGCGCAGTTTGCGGAGCCCGTTGTCGTCGACATCGCCCACGATCAGCCCGAGCCTGGGAAAGTGCTTCGGACCAACCGCGGCGAGCGCGGAAGACCGGGGAGTAGCGGTTTCGAAATCACCCCGATCGTGAGCCTTATTGAAGGTGTGGCGGGTGATCGCCAATGTCGAAAAGCCACCCAGGTCGAGCTTCGAATGGATAAAGAGCGATTCTACCTGGTCGATCGCGGACGAATGGTCGTCAGTCGAAAGCAACGAGTCTCCGCCGTCGGGTCGCGGCGGCGCCTGGCTCAGAACCGCAATGACTGTTGCATGTGCTTCTAATGTCATGCTTGCGATCAAGGTCGACATTATGTTCGGATGTCCGGCAAAAATAGCAGCAAACGGCTAAATAATCAACTTAAGATTGTTTGCGGCTGGCGGTAAATTTTAGCGCTGCCCTCCTGACTAATCCTATCTTGTCCCCAATCAGGCGGCTCCAACACGTGCATCACCTGCAGTTCTTGTAGTTGATCAGCGACCAATCAAACCTGTAAGGAAAAAAGACTGATTTGTCGTCGAGAGACGTGAAGTCAAAAATGCAAGAAGTGCGTTAGCTCGACCGGCTACAACGTTCTGGCGGATTTCTTGGGCGCGGCTCCGTGCGGATCTGTTGTGAGGAGTTGTGATGCGTCACGTGTATCGACTGCAAATCGTAGCCTTAAGCGTTACACCGCTAATAGTCGTCGCTCAATGGTCTGCTGGCGCACAAGCTCAACAGGTCCAGTCCGAGCCGATTGCGGTTCAGGACCGGCTACCCTTGGGCCCTCTGACCCGTTTGATTGGCGTATGGACCGGCACTGGCATCGACACGGTGCCGGACAGCAAGGGCGGATCGACCCGTACCCGGCGGGCGAGCGGGAGCGCTCACCCAGATGGCGCGCCCGCGCAGCCCTCGCCGACCTGAACAGGAGCTTATCTTGTAACGCAAGAACAGAAGGCGATTTTGGGCCAAGGTCGGAGTGCTGGAACTCGCCAGGCAATTCGGCAATGTCAGCCAATCCTGCAAGATGATGGGATATAGTCGCGACAGCGTCTACGGGTTCAAGGAGTTGTATGACAAAGGTGGCGAGTTGGCGCTGCAGGCGATCAGCCGCAAGAAGCCAGTTCTCAAGAAGCGCGTCGCGCCTGAGATCGAAGCGGGGTGGTCGCGCTGGCGATCGAGCAACCGGCCTGGCGCTAGGTGCAGAAACGAGGTCGAGGTAGTAATCTTGGCCGCAGACCTCACGGTGATACTGGCTCCCGACAAAGGCGGGTCACAAGCAGCGAAGCGCCGGACCAAGCGCTTCGCCGGGCTGTCGCGCTGGGGCGGCGAAGCTCTGGCCTACGCGGCAAGTCCGGCGATCAGGCGAGCTGCGCGAACTCAGTCACGCCAAAGGCGCTTTCGCACAGTATCGCGGTTGTTACGCGCTGTGGGCGAGTACGTCCCGGGCATCTAACGAACTCTGACAATGCTGGCATTGCCCAGCAAGTCGGGCGAGAATTCAGTCGCTGGCAGCCGCTCGGCTTTGATACGTGCGCAGCTCTTGCCGAATGCCCCTTAGACCGCCAGTCTATATCAACGGATGTCGCGACCTTCCAAACGCGCTGTCGCATCTCCGACAATATCGAAATTGCGTCGATGCGTGTGAATCGGCGTGGGGTCCGGACGCCGGTCGGCGTCCCAAGTGCTTGATTGACTTCGTGCATGCGGGGTCAATGTTCGGCGTCGATTCACAATCGCAAGTGCAGTAGGCCACGGCAAGCACGGCTTGCAGGTTCGTTGTCCGCGCTTTCGGCAGGAGCTTGAGCAATTCGGGTTTGATAAAGCCGAGCGGCCGAGCGCAGCCGTGGGCACGAAAACCCAAGGGAGCACGGGCCATTCCTTATTGAGCAACGCGTCTTCCGTCGGCGTCGAGCCACGACCGCTTTACGAGAGCGCGCGGTCGTCGCGCCCTGAGTAGAATATGATTGTTGCAAACGTATAGGTTGTATGCAACCGTAGGCTTGGCGATGAACTGGGCGGGCATCAGGGCGAAGGCGATGAGGAGAAGGCTCATATACGCCTGTGTGACCAGCCGGAGCGCATTGGGCGGCTCGCGTACCGCACGATTGGTACTCATATCCACATACCGTCTCCCATGATGACGTGCGGTCGTTTCGTGGACACTTCTCCGAAGGATACTCTGTCCCAGAGCACCGTCGGTCCCTGCTTTACTACCCAGATGAAGGAACCATGGTGCGTCGCGGCTGAAAGGCCAATTCAACAACTCGGCGCCCGCGATCACCGCTGCGCCGGAGCGGACGGAGGCATGAGCTTGAGCTTTCCGTCCATCTGCGGCACCCCGTCGAGCAGGCGGCGGCGCCGACAGGGTCGGCCTTGTCGTTCAGCAGATTATTCCGGCCCCTACCGCGAGTTGTCACGGTCTGCGAGGCGCTCGAAAATGCCCATCGAGACAAGGAAATCACGGGCCCGTTGAGGAAGGAGTCTGCGTATTACCGTACTCAACCGTCTGCCTGCCGCCCGCCGGTAGTGCCGCCGCCACAATCGGTCCGTTACTGGTTCGACTCCGAGCCAACACGCGTAATGAGCAAAACCGTAAGCGTCAGCCCGCTTTGATTGGCGAGTTTCTTGTAGGCCATCTGCGATCTCCTTCGTCTGGGATGTCCCCGCACTGCGTGACCGGGGCCGTTAGGATACCTAAGCTGGTTGAGTCAGCAGCCTGCCAAACCTTGTAGGGTCCCTAACGCAACCTGTGAGATTGGCTTGCGGCAAGGACGAATTACTCGATCCGTCCCGGATGACGCACGAAGAGATGTCCGACGGACAAAGTAATCGCCGGTCCAGCTCTATCGCTCTATCGGCGCGCGGCCAGCAGCTTCGCCCATGTCCGGAGCCTCCCGACGCGGCGTGACGGCACCGTCAAGTTAACAAATTGGAGCGGCCGAGGGGGTAGACGACGGGCATGCCGACCACCCGGGACCCTCTTTATCGCCGCCATCGCTTCCCACCGGAAGTGATCAGCTATGCCGTTTGGTTGTATTTCCAGTTTACCTTAAGCTTGCGCATGGTCGAGGAAATGCTGGCCGCGCGTGGCATTGGCGTGACCTACCGTGCGCCAGTGGGGGCAGAAATTCGGCAAGGCGTTCTCCGATCGGATCCGCCAGCGCGCACCCGCTCGCGGTGACCAATGGCATCTGAACGAGGTCGTTATCTCGATCTGGCGCGCGGTCGACCAGAATGGCTTCGTTCTCGACGTCTTGATCCAGCGCCGAAGAGACTCGCGCGCTGCGCAGCGGCTCATGAAGAAGCTCTTGAAATCCGCCGGCACGCCGCCGCGCGTGATGATCACGGACAAGCTCCGTTCGTACGGCGCTGCGAGGGCGAAGATGGGCTTTCACGTCGAACATCGCCAGCACCAAGCTCTCAACAATCGGGCCGAGAATTCTCATCAGCCGACGCGGCGACGCGAGCGGATCACGAAGCGTTTCAAATCGTCCCATCAGGCTCAACGGTTTCTGTCAGTTCACGATCAGGTCGCGAACCTTTTCCACATCCCCTATCCCGGAGCCGGAGCTATGCGGGATTTTGGGTGACGAGGTGATCAGGCGGCGTGGTTTGCCGGCACTTGGATGACCTCGATGCCGTCGTTGAATCTGACACCAGCGATGACCTTCGGCAACTGATTTGTGCCTTTGAGCCGCCGCCAGGTCTTTGATGCGGCGATGACCAGCTTGAACACCATCAACTTGGCGGTGGTCGGCGACAACGCACCCTTGGTGCGCACCGTCCGGTGCCGCACGGTGGCGAACACGCTCTCGATGGGATTGCTGGTGCGCAAGTGATCCCAATGCTCGGCAGGGAAGTCGTAAAAGGCCAGCAGCGCGTCGCGGTCTTTGGCGAGGCATTCGACCGCCCGGCCGTACTTGGCGTGGTATTTCTCGGCGAAGACGTCGATAGCCACTTCGGCGGTCGCCCGGTTCGGTGCCCAATACACCTCGCGCAGGTCCTTCTTCATGTTGGCCTGCACCGAGAGCGGGACCTTGTCCAGGACGTTGACGGTCTTGTGGACCCAGCAGCGCTGGTGCCGCGTGCCGGGAAAGACCTCGTCGAGTGCCTTCCAGAAACCGAGCGCGCCGTCACCGACGGCGATTTCCGGGGCGATTTGCAGCCCACGCTGCTTCACGTCGATCAGGAGCTCACGCCAGCTCTGCGCGCTCTCCCGCACGCCGACCTGGAAGCCGATCAGCTCCTTCTTGCCTTCCGGCGTCGCGCCGATCAGCACCAGCATGCATTCGCCGTGACCTTCCATGCGGGCCTGCAAGAAGACGCCATCAGCCCACACGTACACGTATCGCCGCGCCGATAGATCGCGCTTTTGCCAACGCTCATACTCGCCCTGCCACTCGGCTGTCAGCCGGGAGATCGCCGCCGGCGACAGGTTCGGCGCGTCCTTGCCCAGCAGGGCCGTCAGCGCCTCCTGAAAATCGCCGGTCGATATGCCGCGCAGATACAGCACCGGCAACAGCGCATCCAGGCTCCGGGTGCGCCGCGCCCACAGCGGCAGGATCGCCGAGTTGAACCGGATCCGCTCGCCATCGCCGGCCGCCCCGCGGTCCCGAATCTTCGCCCGCGTGACCTCGACCGGTCCGATGCCGGTCGCAATCGTTCGCGCCGGGCCGTAACCATGCCGCACGACACGGGCGCGCCCGTCGGCTAGCTTCAAATCCTTCACCGAGGCAAGAAACGTCTCGACTTCGGCCTCCACGGCCTGCGCCAGAAGCTGCCGCGCGCCGGCGCGCAAAATATTGGTCAGTGGATCGTCGATCTCGTCGGGCTGACGAAGCGGGACAATGTTGCTAATCTCGTTCATGGCGTATCGCTCTCCTTGAGAGGTTCTGGCAGGCTCGACACCCGCCTCGATACGCCGCCTATCTCAGTCCGTCATCACCCACTTTCCCGCATAGCTCCGGAGCCGTCACTGCCGACTTCCGTCGTGCTTCGCGCGAGCGAGCCTTTGCGACTTGGCGCGAGATCTCCTCGACAAGCGCAATGGCCGAATCTCGAACCTTTAAGAAGCGCCTCCTTCAGCTCGGCGGTCGATTAAGTTGACGATGCCGATGGCGGAGATAAAGAGGGTCCCGGGGCGGTCGGCATGCCGGTCGTCTACCCCATCGGTCGCTCCAATTCGTTAACTTGACGGTGCCGGTTGGGGGGGAGCCTACAAGCGTTGGCAGGCGACGAACTCAGCGAGTTAAGGTATTCTGGAGGAAACTCGGTCGCGCATCTCCGCGCAAAGCCGGGACACCGACTAGATCAAGGAGATCACGGATGGCCCACAAGAAACTGGTCAATCAGAGCGGGCTGACGCTTACGGTTTTGCTCATCACGCGTGTTGGCCCGGAGCCCAACCAGTCCGTGACGACGCGCGGCAGCAGCTGGGATAACGTGCTGAACACACATGACACGCTGACCTTCGGCGGAGGGGCGGCTGAACGTGGTGGGCTCGAATACGTAACCGCGGTCCACGGCGCTACGACCACCGACTCTCTACGGCCTGAACGCCGCCGGCAGCTTGATGGAGGCTCCCGTCGGCGACCAACGCGTCCCGGAAATCCGGTGCTTTGTCGTGCTTGGACATCGTCCCCTCTCTGTGATCACTTCCAGACAGTGCGTCGCCGCCAGCCTGTGGTCAGACATAGGCACAAGCGAATCCCTTTAAAGAGATCGTCAACCACGACTATCGCAAGGCCCAGAGAAGCCGGGAACGGACCGGCGCTTCCCCACATGATGCTGTCCCTATCCAATTCTGAACCGATGATGTGACGCCGACCATGCTGCCCAGTTCTCAACAGGCCCGAGATGTGGCCTATCAGCTTCACGCCTATACCAACGCGCGGTCGCACCAACGGGCCGGGCCGCTCATAATTGAGCGCGGCGAGGGCCCCTACGTCTTCGACACGGCAGGAAAACGCTACCTCGATGCGATGGCCGGTCTCTGGAGTGCGGGTCTTGGCTTCAGCGAAAAGCGGCTTATCGAAGCCGCGCATCGCCAGATGCAAATCCTGCCATTCTATCATACCTTCGCCTCACGATCGAATGGGCCTTCCATCGCGCTTGCCGAGAAGCTGGTGAAGATGTCTCCGGTGCCGATGAGTAAGGTGTTCTTCACAAACTCCGGCTCGGAAGCGAACGATACGGTGTTGAAGCTGATCGCCTATCGATCGAATGCATTGGGCCAGCCCCAGCGCAAGAAGGTCATCAGCCGGTTGCGCGGCTATCACGGCGTCACGATCGGTGCGGCAAGCCTGACCGGATTTCCCGACAACCACCGCTCTTTCGATCTGCCGCTGCCCAACATTATGCACACGGGCTCCCCCCATTTCTACAAAGACAGCCGTGCGGGCGAATCGGAGGAGACCTTTGCAACGCGTCGGGCCGAGGAGCTCGAGTCGCTGATTCAGCGCGAAGGTGCCGATACCATCGCAGCATTCTTCGGTGAGCCCGTAATGGGCGCGGGCGGCGTCATCGTTCCGCCGCCGACTTACTGGGACAAAATTCAAAGGGTACTAAAAAAGCATTGCATCCTTTTGGTCGCTGATGAGGTGATTTGCGGCTTTGGCCGGACCGGAAAAATGTTCGGTTGCGAAACCTACAACATCGCGCCCGATGTAATCGTGGTGTCGAAGCAGCTCACGTCCAGTTATTTTCCGTTATCGGCGATCATAATGAATGACTACATGTTCGAACCAATCGCGGACGAGAGCAATAAGGTTGGACTGCTGGCTCATGGCTTCACGGGCGGTGGTCACCCGGTCGGAGCCGCCGTTGCGCTCGAAAACCTCAAACTTATCGAGGAGCGGGGTCTGATTGCGAACATTGGCCGCATCGGGGCCTACATGCAGGAACGGCTGCGCACGCTCGTTGATCATCCACTCGTTGGGGAGGTCCGCGGCGTTGGCCTTATTGCGGCAATCGAGCTGGTGCTGGACAAGAAACGGAAAGTCGCCGCTACTACTCCGGGCGACATTGGCAGCATCGCGAGCCGGTTGCTGCACGAGCGAGGGATCATCGTGCGGAATGTAGACGATGCATTGTCGATATGCCCACCTCTGATCGTCAACAAGGATCAAATCGACGAACTCGTCGACGGGATCACGGCCATGCTCCAGGATCTTAAGGCGACTGTAGTTAATTGTCGCGAGCCTCACTAGCGTTCACTCAACTCCGCTTAGTGCGCCTCAAGTCCGATTGCCTGGACAGATCCGCCAATGATCGATACACGGCGCAATAACGCTCATGCATTTGCCCGATCGAACCGGTGCTTCCGCAAATCCGCGGCGCAATCGAAGTTACGTAACAATTATAGGGCGAGATCGACGGCGCGAGATGCGGACGCCCGGAAGGCGTGACCCTCATCGCGGCGAATCACGAAGGCCTGCTTTTCGCAGCAAGAGGCGTTGACGATCGCTGGGCCTCGCTCTCGATCAAGGCAAACGGGATGGATTTATCTCGGTTGGCACAATGGCGACGACAGCATCTACGCCGTAAGGTCGACCAGGGCTTGGACCACGCCTCAGCCGCCGACCTCGAAGCGGCTGATCCGGAAGACGCAGCCCCTGCTTTCAAGCGACCGCCCTAAAAGGAAGCTTGAGCCGAAGCTTCTCGCCGAGAACGAGTACCGGGCCAAGTCGGCCGGGGGAAAGGTACGAACCATTCTTCAAGGACTTGCGAGAGTTCCCCGAGGTCATGCCGCTTGCTCGCGGTCAAGGTAAAGATGGTGACTTTTCTAGATTGTCTTCGGTCCCGGCAGCCTGTGGTATTGCTCTTCCAACGAAGTCTCTTGGCCGGCTCGGGCAGCTCATGCCAGCCGCCGGACAGAGCGCCAGCGGCAACTTGTAGGCGGTGGTCTCGAAGTGCCCGAATGAATGTTCTTGATGAACTCGTCTCCCCCGTCGAATGAATCATAGCCATCACGTTTGCCACAATCAGGCGCAACGCCTTTCAAGCTCGAAGCCGTCTCGCTGCAGCTCCCCGATACTGCTATGCGTTTTCATTTGCTCTTCGTCTCTTCGAGGTGGGCGCCGTTCGCTTTGATACCCGGATCATTCTCCAACCGCTTACCGCATGAGTTCGCGCGCCTGCGGCTCAATTGCAGGCGGCTCTCAAGCGGAGAACGAATTGTATACAGAGTCGGCCGTGCCATTCCTTCCTCCACCTGGTTCGAGGTCTAAACCGCGATCAACTCAGAACTTTGCCTGAAGAGGGCCGCGGTAACCCTGGCGCCCCTTTCTGGCTGCGGGTGGTGCTCGAAATGAGGAAGTGGCGATGTTCGAGCTCTCACAAATCTTGTCAGCTTTGACCTAACATCAGCAAGCGACGCGATGCCCAACAGAGGACTGTAGTGTTTGCAGAAATCGCGCCTTTCTGTCCGGCACGTCGCTTGCATTGTTCACACCACCATCACACCGTGACGAGAGGACGATGCGGAGAATGCTGTCTGGAGTTCACGAGGTGTTAATTACGATGGTCGCGGCGCTGCGTCATCGCTGCGCTTTCTCGAATCGAGAGAGCGCTCGGCTACGATATCTATCTTACGATCGTGCGCGACTGCCGGCTGCTGCTTCCGGTCGTCGCACCGTTCTCCACCGCAGCGCTCTTCGCAGCCCACGCGCTCGCGAGCTTTCTGCTGCTCGTGCCGTTATTCGCCAGCGTGGTCTTCGCGGAAGCATTGTTGGCGCTCTATGGCACTGCGATGGCGGCGGTGCTCGTCATCCGTTCGCGGACAACGATCAACGGCCGGGAGCTGCAGACTGCGCGACTGCACCCTTCAGGGATTCTTGTGCTCCTGCTGCGGCTGCAGTGTGTCCACCAAGGGCGGGGCCCTCAAAAGTGCGGTGGCGCGGCAGATCAATCGCGCGTGCTAGACAGCGGAAGAGGGAGTGAGGGATGCGTGCTTGCGAAATCGCCGTCGTCGGCCTCGGCCTGATAGGGAGTTCTGCGTTCCATGCGCTGGTGCGTCGTGGGGCCGACGTGCTCGGATTCGACCCTCTTGTCTTGGGCGAGGCTCGCGGCTCGTCGCATGGCTCATGCCGAGTGTACCGACGCTTCAATTTCGAGAGCGCGGGTTACACGGAGCTTAGCGATGCTGCCCTCAAGGGATGGCGGATGTTGGAGGCCGCCAGCGGACGAACAATCCTCATGCCGACCCGCGTACTCGAAGCAGGACCTCCCGGATCGAAGATGGTGGCCGACTCCCGCGCCGCCGCGCGCAAGGACGCCGTCTCCGGTCCGGTCACGGGAGCGGAAGCAAACGCCGCATTTCCCGGGTTCCGGCTTCCGGAAAATTGGGATGTGGTCGTCCAGGAAAGCGGCGGGATCCTGTTGGCCGAAGCGGCGATCCGCGCGTTTCGCGAAGGCGCCGAGCACCGCATCATTCTGGCTCCGGCCCGAATACGGCCGGTGGCCGCCGGCATCCGTATTTCAATGCCCCAAGAGGTAATCTTGGCCGAGAGGGCCATCATTGCTGCAGGACCGTGGATTGCCGAGCTAATCCCGGGACTCGC
This sequence comes from Bradyrhizobium sp. USDA 3262, assembly GCF_054060035.1. Classification (NCBI taxonomy): domain Bacteria; kingdom Pseudomonadati; phylum Pseudomonadota; class Alphaproteobacteria; order Hyphomicrobiales; family Nitrobacteraceae; genus Bradyrhizobium; species Bradyrhizobium sp. USDA 3262. The sequence goes on along the minus strand of NZ_JBSSCT010000001.1, from coordinate 8,980,929 downwards.
ACGACACTTAAAGATCACCCGACAAACGGTCGGTTGGTTCAAGCCGGCCAAACCCGAATTGGTGCGTTACGGCGAGTTTCCGGCGTTTATTGTCGAAGGGGAGAAAGGAGTGGTCTACGGCTTTCCCGATTTCGAGGGACGAGGCGTGAAGGCTGCACAGCACGACCAAGGGCCAGTCGTGGGGGCAGACGCCTGGCACCCGCCTCCAACGGACGCAGAACTGGAGACTGTCGGATTGACACTCGCCGAATTGGTTCCCGGTGCGGCGGGGCCAATCGTCGAGCGCGATATCTGCCTCTACACGAACACGCTGCGAGCAGACCTGCAACCGGACGAGGGCAACGAATTCATCATAGATCGACTTCCGGCCGACCCCCGCATCGTCGTCGCGTCGCCTTGCTCCGGTCACGGTGCGAAGTTCGCCAGCGCGATTGGTACGATGCTCGCGGATCTGGCACTCGATGCGAAGCTGATAGCGCCGAACGCGTTTCGGCTCGACCGGTTCAGCGGCGTCGCGCCGCCAAGCTCCTGAGACGTCAATTGGCGTCCAATTCTGGTATTGCAGACAATGGCGTAATTGCGGTCGTGGGCTCGGGCACCAATGGAGCTCCCGCAAACAACCGATTCGCATCAACTGCCATGAAGCACTATGTTGGGCCGGAGACCGCAGTGTGCGTGGTCGGCGAGACGGGGCAAGTGGGTCTTTGAAGGCCGCCCGTAATCGGTCTGTGCCGGGAATTGCCCCAGCTGATCAAGTAGCTCGCAGGAGGGCACCGTCAAGTTAACAAATTGGAGCGGCCGAGGGGGTAGACGACGGGCATGCCGACCACCCGGGACCCTCTTTATCGCCGCCATCGCTTCCCACCGGAAGTGATCAGCTATGCCGTTTGGTTGTATTTCCAGTTTACCTTAAGCTTGCGCATGGTCGAGGAAATGCTGGCCGCGCGTGGCATTGGCGTGACCTACCGTGCGCCAGTGGGGGCAGAAATTCGGCAAGGCGTTCTCCGATCGGATCCGCCAGCGCGCACCCGCTCGCGGTGACCAATGGCATCTGAACGAGGTCGTTATCTCGATCTGGCGCGCGGTCGACCAGAATGGCTTCGTTCTCGACGTCTTGATCCAGCGCCGAAGAGACTCGCGCGCTGCGCAGCAGCTCATGAAGAAGCTCTTGAAATCCGCCGGCACGCCGCCGCGCGTGATGATCACGGACAAGCTCCGTTCGTACGGCGCTGCGAGGGCGAAGATGGGCTTTCACGTCGAACATCGCCAGCACCAAGCTCTCAACAATCGGGCCGAGAATTCTCATCAGCCGACGCGGCGACGCGAGCGGATCATGAAGCGTTTCAAATCGTCCCATCAGGCTCAACGGTTTCTGTCAGTTCACGATCAGGTCGCGAACCTTTTCCACATCCCCTATCCCGGAGCCGTCACTGCCGACTTCCGTCGTGCTTCGCGCGAGCGAGCCTTTGCGACTTGGCGCGAGATCTCCACGACAAGCGCAATGGCCGAATCTCGAACCTTTAAGAAGCGCCTCCTTCAGCTCGGCGGTCGATTAAGTTGACGATGCCCGCGACCCTGTTGAAGTCGGATAGAACGAAGGCGCGGGAGATATGCACGGTGGTGCGGCTATGGGGATAGTTTGAAATCGCGGGTTGCTATCGGCAGACTGCGGAGCTGACGTCGGCGACGATTTGGTTGCGCAATGGCGGCAATTGAGAAAGAGAGTATTTTACAGGCAGTCGCGATCGATGGCCCGCTGCATCGAATGACTTCCATCACCTAACTTCCATCACCGGTACCAGTGGGTTGGATCGTCGGAACAGCTGAAGCTGTGTCGAAAGCGCATCGATGATACGCATGACAAACCTTGGCCCACGTCAGAGCGTCCGAATCCACAGGCTACGGCTCGCCATCGTTTGGCGCTGCCCGCTCACGATCGAGAAGTTTGCGGCAGAGGGCGAGTTTGGCAGCACGGTGGCCGTTTGGCCATGAAACCGAAGTGGCGGGATGCGATGGAAGCCATCGGGCAGCGTATGAAGAAGGAAGCTGCGAATGAACTCGTCGGGCTTGAGCTTCGTGATCTTTGAGGTAAGGGCGACGTGATCCTTGTCGAGGGCTACGAGCCGGCTGTTGGCTATTGCAACGCGATGGGTATATCGGACCGAGATAGGCCAGCACCTGTGCGAGGCTACCGAACGGCCGTTTGGCGTAGACGACCCAGCTGATGCGCCGCATAGCGACGAGGTGAACTGCGAAGGCGGCAGGCTTGGCCAGGGATGCGAGATCGCCGAAGAAGTTCAGGGGGCCGGCGTTGAAGGCGACGGTCAGCCGTTCGAGGAACAGGAGTCTGAACAACTGGGCGAGCGGTTTGGCGGCCAGGAAGAAGTTCGGTCGGCTGGCGATCCAGCGCGCGCTATTGAGCGAGAGACCGCCGCCCGGCACGACGCAGTGGACGTAGGAGGACTTGGCGTGAACGCTCGAGAAGGTTCGCGAGCCAGGGATCTTGATCCCATTGAAGACTAACGGGAGATCGTCGATTTGCACGGAAATCTCGGCAGTCGGGGACGACGCGTCACCGGCGGCGAATGAACGAGGAACTCCGCCGCTAAATAATGAAAAATAGACGATCTTCAGTGCCTTCGCGCGCGCAACGTATTGCGGAATCAATTGAATGCGCCGCGAGCGGTGTCATGACCGATTCGCACTCAAGAAGTCTGCCGATAGTCTTTCAAAGCCTGGGCAAATTCACGGTCGCACATGTCTCTATGACGCGTCTGTCATCAGGGGCGGTCAGCAGCCTGCTACGCAGCAAGTATTTTTTCTCTGCCCTACGCCGGCCCCCTACGACATCTGAATACTTGTTGAACTAACCTATTTCCTGCCTTTTCTATCCATCCCCGTCGCCGATCGGTTGTTGCGATTGGCGTTCGACGGGGGACGATCGTGGTGGGCATTCCACTCCATTCGGAAGCGCTTTCGCGGGGCGCGCGCATGCTGCGCACCGCGCTTGGCCCCGCGATCGCGACCTTCCTCGAAGACCCCTCGATCGTCGAGGTGATGCTCAACCCCGACGGCCGGCTCTGGATCGACCGGCTGTCCGGCGGGCTGGAGGATAGCGGACGAACGATGTCCGCCGCCGACGGCGAGCGGATCGTGCGCCTGGTCGCGCACCATGTCGGCGCTGAGGTGCATGCCGAGAAGCCGCGCGTCTCCGCCGAGCTTCCCGAGACAGGGGAGAGGTTCGAGGGGCTTCTCCCGCCCGTCGTTGCGGCGCCGGCCTTTGCGATCCGCAAGCCCGCTGTTGCTGTTTTCACGCTGGACGACTACGCGGCGGCTGGGATCATGACGGTGGGCCAGGCGGGCGTGCTCCGCGACGCCGTCGCCGCCCGCAAGAACATCCTGGTCGCCGGCGGTACCTCGACCGGCAAGACCACCCTGACAAACGCACTACTGGCCGAGATCGCCGGCACCACTGATCGCGTGGTCCTGATCGAGGATACGCGTGAGCTGCAATGCCGCGCTCCGAACCTGGTCGCACTGCGCACCAAGGACGGCGTGGCGTCCCTGTCCGATCTTGTTCGGTCCTCCCTCCGCCTACGCCCCGACCGGATTCCAGTCGGCGAGGTACGGGGCAGCGAAGCCTTGGAGCTCCTCAAAGCCTGGGGCACGGGCCACCCCGGTGGGATCGGAACGATTCACGCTGGCACGGCGCTGGGCGCGCTTCGCCGCCTCGAGCAGCTCATCCAGGAAGCCGTCCTCACCGTTCCCAAGGCACTGATCGCCGAGACCATCGATCTCATCGCGGTGCTGCGCGGCCGCGGCCGCGAACGCCGCCTCGCCGAACTTGCTCTCGTCGCCGGCCTCGATCCCGCCACCGGCGATTACCGCGTCCAGTCTGCCGAGGCGGGCGGCCAATCCTCGATTCTCGGAGACCCGTCATGATCCAGTGTCCTTCCGCGATCCGTCGCGTTCGTCGCTGCTTCGCCGACCTCGCGGAGATTGCCTTCATCTCCATCGCCTTTGCCCCGGCGGCCTACGCCTCGGGCTCCTCGATGCCGTGGGAGACGCCGCTCAATCAGATCCTGGAGTCCGTGCAAGGTCCGGTCGCCAAGATCATGTCAGTCATCATCATCACCGTCACCGGCCTGACGCTCGCGTTCGGCGATACCTCGGGTGGCTTCCGCCGGCTGATCCAGATCGTCTTCGGCCTGTCGATCGCCTTCGCCGCGTCGAGCTTTTTCCTGACCTTCTTCAGCTTCTCCGGCGGAGCCTTGGTGTAATGGCCAGCATCGTCGATCCAGAAGTGCCGGGCTTCTTCGCGCCGGTCCATCGCGCGCTCACCGACCCCATCCTGATGGGCGGCGCGCCCCGCACGGTTGCGATCGCCAACGGCACGTTGGCGGCGGCAATAGCGCTCGGCCTCCACCTCTGGATTCCCGGGGCGTTGATTTGGGCCGTGGGGCATGCCGCTGCGGTCTGGGCGGCCAAGCGCGACCCGCTATTCGTGGACGTCGTTCGACGTCACCTCCGCTATCCATCCTATCTCGGCCAGTGAGGCTTGCATGCTGCACCTCGCCGAATATCGCAACCGTCCCCACAGTCTCGCCGACTTCCTGCCCTGGGCCGCTTTGGTCGAGAAGGGCGTCATCCTCAACAAGGACGGTGCGTTCCAGCGCACGGCGCGCTTCCGCGGCCCGGACCTCGACAGCGCAACGGCTGCCGAGCTGGTCGGCGTGACGGCCCGCCTCAACAACGCGCTGCGCCGTCTCGGCTCAGGCTGGGCGATCTTCGTCGAAGCCCAGCGCATCGCCGCCCAGACCTATCCGCACAACACTTTTCCAGACGCCGCATCAGCGCTGGTTGACCTGGAGCGGCGGGACGCATTCGAGGAGTCCGGCGCGCATTTCGAGAGCCGCTATTTCCTGACCTTCGTCTGGCTGCCGCCGGCCGAGGACGCCTCGCGCATCGAGGGCTGGCTCTATGAGGGCCGCGCGCAGAGCGGCGTCGATCCGCACGAGCTGATGCGCGGATTCGTCGACCGGACCAATCGCGTCCTGCAACTGGTCGAAGGGTTCATGCCCGAGGTGGCGTGGCTCGCCGACAGCGAGACGCTGACCTACCTGCATTCGACGATCTCGACCCGGCAACAGCGCGTACGCGTCCCCGAGACGCCGATGCATCTCGACGCGTTGCTCGCTGACGAGCCGCTCGCCGGTGGCCTCGAGCCGCGCCTCGGCAGTCATCACCTTCGCACGCTCACCGTGGTCGGTTTTCCGACCGCGACCCATCCCGGAATCCTCGACGAGCTGAACCGGCTCGCCTTTCCCTACCGCTGGTCGACGCGCGCGATCCTTCTCGACAAGACCGAGGCGGTGAAGCTGCTGACCAAGATCCGCCGACAGTGGTTCGCCAAGCGAAAGTCGATCGCCGCGATCGTCAAGGAGGTGATGACCAACGAGGCCTCGACACTGGTCGATAGCGACGCGGCGAACAAGGCCGCCGATGCCGATCTCGCCTTGCAGGAACTCGGCACCGACGATGTCGGTCAAGCCTACGTCACCGCGACCGTCACCGTCTGGGACGAGGATCCCGGTCTCGCCGCCGAGAAGCTGCGCCTCGTCGAGAAGGTGATCCAGGGTCGTGACTTCACCTGTATGCCCGAAGGGGTGAACGCGCTCGAAGCCTGGCTCGGCTCTCTGCCGGGGCACGCCTACGCCAACGTCCGCCAGCCGCCGCTCTCGACACTGAACCTCGCCCACATGATTCCGCTGTCGGCGGTCTGGGCCGGGCCAGACCGCGATGAGCATTTCCGCAGCTCGCCACTCTTCTTCGGCAAGACCGAAGGCTCGACACCGTTCCGCTTCTCGCTGCATGTTGGCGACGTCGGCCACACCCTGATCGTCGGCCCGACCGGCGCCGGCAAGTCTGTGCTGTTGGCGCTGATGGCGATCCAGTTCCGGCGCTACCGGAAGAGCCAGATCTTCGCCTTCGATTTCGGCGGCTCAATCCGCACGGCGGCGCTTGCCATGGGCGGCGACTGGCACGACCTCGGCGGAAGCCTGTCGAACAGCGCTGAAGACTCCGTGTCTCTTCAACCGCTGGCGCGAATCGGCGATGCGGCGGAGTGTGGGGTTGGTCGGCCAATCCGCACGATTGGACACATCGTAAATCGACGAATGCCCGCGGCAATTGCCATTCCGAACTAGTCCTAGCCAACAGAGCGGCAAGGCCGAGCGCTTGATAAGCACACAATGCGAAGCGTTCCTTTGACAAACTAGACGAAAAACAGGAGCGGAAAGTGACTGCTTAAGGGGCCGCCAAGATGGCGGCCTTTTGTTGCACCTAATTCGCTAGCTGCCGCTGCCAGTACACCGTGAAGTCCGCTGACTTGCCGCGCTTCAAGGCCAGCGCCGTGATGCGGTTCACCTGATCCCACGAGACGCGACGGTTGTCCTCCCGCCATGAGGACTTCCCGCTCGGGGAAATTGGTGGGTGCCGGCCTGTTTTAACTCTCAGTGGCCTGGGCTTGATCCACCGCAAGGTTCTCACCCAAAACTAGTTAATGATGTTTTCTATCACCGGACCCTGGTTCGGCCGTTGCCGGTTACTGGGAGTGTTGTGCTCCCGCCGTTAGCTGCGGTGACGTATGCGCTTTATCCGAGCCCGCTTGGGCCAATTGCTTAAGGCATCTATCGAAATCTCCCGGAGACAACTGGTGTGCCTTTCAGTTTCCGAAGTGCGCCGGATGGCCCTAATGCCGCCGCGTTGCCTCATCATTCAGTGGGCGCGCTTGAACACCCGATGGAATCGGACGAGATCAAAGGGTGGCTTTGCGGGCTTAAGCCGTACAGGGGTTTCTGTTGCCATCAAAAAGTAAGGCCGCAGAGACTGCGACAGCGAAGATCGACATGCTGGTCACGAACACTCTGGAAGACTCAGAAGATTGTCGGGAAGAAAACGATCGTTCTCGGTCTTGAGGTACTCGCGACCATCGTGGGTTTTGACGATCACCTTGACCGTCTTGCCCTGCTCAGTGATCTCATAAGCGCTTTTGTCGCGTTTGACGTTTGCAATGGCTGTTTCTTCCGAGTCTCGCCATCCTGAACCACCGACGGCTTGAATACGCCGATGGCGGTCTTGATGGCTAGGCAGCTTGGTAATGCAGGTAATACGGCGAGTCATGGCTCACCCCTATTTCGTGAGCCAAGGCTTGACCGTTAGCAGAGTCGGACTCATTATCCGATTGCTTGGAAACGTTCAGAGCCCTGCCTCACACGGTTGCAAATTTGAATCAAGTGAAGCCGTCAGTGGTCGCACACTGACGGCTTTTCTTTCGAGGTTGCAAGGCCTTCCAATCACATCACCCGGAAATTCCGCTTCACCCGTACCAGCCGGTCGTCTCCAGCGGCAGAACGGCCCAGCAAATCCCCCAACCGACCAAGCGAGGACGCACCAACTGAGGCAGCCTTACGGCACGACATGCGTCAGTATTATCCCGACCAGCAGGGCAGCTCCTAAGACCGCAATGCCAATACAGATGCGGGCCGGGGTTGAATAAGAATGGAAGCGTGGTTGTTTGAACATGCCACTATCCTCTTGTCCCTGTAACGGCGGCTGACGGATACAGCATCAGCAGTGGATCGGCTCCCTACCTACTCTAGGGGGGCGGGCTCTGCAGGCATAGCAGCATCAGTATCTGACAATGGGAGGTAAGATTGTTCGAACATGCCACGATCCTCTTGTCCCTGTAACGACGGCTGACGGGCGCCCCGGGATGAAAATGCCCGCCCCCTAGAGTAGGTAGGGAGCCGATCCACTGCTGATGCAGTACCGTCAGCCCTCGTTAGCCTTTTCGAGCTGACTCCGTGGGGCTTATCAGCATCAGGATCTGACGGTGAGACGTAAAAAGACCACCAACTTGAGCGCCAAAGTTAAGAAGCGCATTGCCCAGATCGAAAGTATGACACTAGTCCAAATTCAACCGGTCATGATGGATGGTATGTCCGAGCGGCCCCCGTGAGTACAGGCTCGTTCTCGCTGCGACTGTCATTGCTGGCTCCACGCAATTGCCGGAGCCGCGCGAGCACTATAATACCTTCCCGGGCATTCTTCTCGATATCAGCCAGCTCGAAGAAGCCCCGCCGCGCAACGCTGGTTGCGATTGACGGACAACCTATCTGATCCCAACATCGCGCAGATCGCACTCGACCGTTTGGGAGCACGCCGACATTGCGATCCTTCATAGGTATGCCGTTGCCGGCGGCCTCCATGAGTGCACGCGGCATTCCTTCACTTTAGATGCCCTTCAGAACCAGGCTCTTTGCTGATCCGACGCAAATTCCAAAGTGTGCCGCAGCCTTCGCAAGGCTGATCATTTTTCCGTCGCATGATGCGGGATCGTATTCCGGCAAGCTCAAGCGTTCGCGCATTTCCCGCACGCGAACAGTCGTCCAGGTCTCGCCGTCGCCGGTCTTGCAGCGCATCCGATTGAGCGACACGGCGAGCTCTCGATCAGGCCAATGACCAGCGAGTTTGCGAAGTGCATCAACGGCAGTGGGTGCCATATCCCCCGGATATCGGCCCGTCTTAACGCGAGCAACACGAACCTCCGTGTGCCGGCCGCCGGTCCAGTGGATGAGCAGAACCGCCTCATTGGCGTTCTCATCGAGATCGCAAACAATCTCTCGGACCACGATGTGAACCAGCCGCTGCTTAGTGCGTGTGTCCGTGGACGGTGCATTGGCGCGCAGCTCCTTGGTCCGCCCCTCAAGCTCGGCAACCCGCTCCAATGCGCCATTCCAGCGCGCCTGGTCTCTCCGATCGCGCTGGAGGCGGTCAGACGCCTCGATGCGTTGTTCGAGATCGAGCGCGCCATTAACGGCTGCGGTGCCGACGAGCGGCGCGTCGTGCGCCAGGAAAAGAGCAGGCCGCTTCTCGACGACGTGCACGCCTGATTGCTGCGTGAGCGCGAAACCCTCTCTCGCTCCTCCGAGGTCCTGAAGCCCATGAATTACATGCTCAGGCGCTGGGACGACTTCGCCCGCGTCCTCGACGATGGCAGGATCTGCTTGACCAACAATTGTGCTGAGCGCGCATTGAGAGGCATCGCCTTGGGAAGGCGCAACTGGACCTTCGCCGGCAGCCAGCGCGGCGCCGACCGTGCCGCCATTATGCTGACGATGATCACGACCTGTCGCCTCAACGAGGTCGATCCGAAAGCCTGGCTCGCCGACGTCCTCGTCCGCATCGCCGATCTTCCCGCATCGCGTCTGCACGAATTGCTGCCCTGGGAATGGAAGCTCTTGCGCCAAGCCGACAAGCCCGCCGATCAGCAGGTCGCCTGACCTTCACACAACGCCCAGCCATCATTGAGGCAGCCGCTCTCACGCGCATGCGCCAATCAGGCGGTCTTCGTCGTGTGCGTACCGTGCAGTTGGTCACGCCTACGAACAATGCGTGTGGGCGATGTTTGCGTTGCGACGTAATCGACTGCGATGGCTTCCACAAATTATCCGACTCATATCGTCACGCAGGCGCTCGCCAATGTTCCGGCAACACCCGTCCGGCCATCTTGCATATCGATTTCGCTGCCGTGAAAACCTTGCTTGAGGGAGTTACCCGCGACTGAAATGGTGTCCTCGAGTTTTTGGTGGAAGAGTTTTCGTCCGCTGCGGTCGCGACGAGTAGTGATCAGTTGGCGTGCTTGTCGGCGTCCAGGTCATTTCACCGCTCCTTAGAGCCCCCTACCTATTTTGGCGGTGGCGGCCGGCTGTGTCGTGGTACACACTCAGGAAGTATTCAACTCGCAGTTCCGGATGGCATCGATGTCAACCCGATCGAAAGCTCTTGGGAAACGCCATGAGTGATCCTGATAAGACCGGTCCTGGCAGCTCCAGTTTGATTGATAGCCTTCGCCAAGCAATCGAGCAGGCCGAGGAGCGCGTGGCTACATTGGGCCCAGATCAGTGTACGGCCCGTCTGCTCGCCGCTCTTGCCAACCAGTCGGTGCAAGAGCATTTCATCAAGCATATTTTGAACGGCGAGGGGTTCTCGCGCGGCTATTGCCTCGGCAGCTTTATCCCCGAAGAGGATCGTATCGTTTTCGAGTTCATCTGCATGCCACCCAAGATTTGTCTGTTTCCAATGAAGTTCCTTGTCCGAATGAACATCATCACGCAAGCGGTGATCGAGGTGATCGATCCTGCGCCGACCTGGGTGCCGGTCCATGAACAATTACCCGGCGCAATGTTCAGGCTTTGACAGGGAAGAAGCTAGTGAATGCGTCGCAACCAGATCTAGTCGAGTTACTAACAGGGGCAACAGCGGGAAGCGTTGTTTGGAAATGCGTCAGTGACGCATCGGCACAGGAGAGAAGGACGATGACTCAGGGACTCACAGCGGGCACGACTGCAGGATTCGACGGAACGGCGCCCACCTTGGCGGCCACGGCAACGCCGGGTTTTGCCGCGACGGCAACTCCGGGCTTGACCGCAACGCCAGGCTTGGCGGCCACGGCAACGCCGGGTTTTGCCGCGACGGTCACTCCGGGCTTGACCGCGACGCCGGGTTTTGCCGCGACGGCAACTCCGGGCTTGACCGCAACGCCGGGCTTGGCGGCCACGGCAACGCCGGGTTTTGCCGCGACGGTCACTCCGGGCTTGACCGCGACGCCGGGCTTGGCGGCCACGGCAACGCCGGGTTTTGCCGCGACGGTCACTCCGGGCTTGACCGCGACGCCGGGCTTGGCGGCCACGGCAACGCCGGGTTTTGCCGCGACGGTCACTCCGGGCTTGACCGCAACGCCGGGCTTGGCGGCCACGGCAACGCCGGGTTTTGCCGCGACGGTCACTCCGGGCTTGACCGCGACGCCGGGCTTGGCGGCCACGGCAACGCCGGGTTTTGCCGCGACGGTCACTCCGGGCTTGACCGCAACGCCAGGCTTGGCGGCCACGGCAACGCCGGGTTTTGCCGCGACGGCAACTCCGGGCTTGACCGCAACGCCTGGACTTGCCGGTCTCACTGCTGCCATGGCCCCCACTCCTAGTTCTGCTGTAACGGCCACTCCTCAGGTTTTTCGTGTGATGGTCCCAAGCTTGGCGGGGCCAGTGGCTATGGACGTCGTCAAGTAGCCGCTAGACAGTGCCGCCCGCCTTGCGGCTGCGCGTCGGTTGAAGGTCCGACGCGCATCCGTGACGCGTGGAGGTGCAATGTTAATCGTTGGGGAGTGGGCCGCAATGGCGTATGGGCAGATGGAAAAGCTCCTGATCAAAGCAATACTGGAGCCCGACTTTGGCAAGGAGCTGATATCACAGGGGAGGTCGGCTGGAGCGCGATACGGCTCCGACCAAGGCGAAGCCGCGGCGCTGTCGGAGCTACTCGCGAATGATGGCGCTGGCTTGGCTGCCGTGCTGTCGGTGATCGATACGGCTATCGATGCCCGCCTGTCACTCGGCCTGTTTGGCAGACTCCCGCACGAACTTGGCGGAGGAGATCCCAAACAGCATCAGCCCGCCGGTCACGTCGCCCCCATGAGCGCCCATACGGGCTAAGCTCGGAGCAGTGCGGCAATTGTTGCGGGGCGCCTTCTCATGTATGCTCTTGGTCTGAACCTGTCGCATGATAGATCCGCGTGCCTGCTGAGCGACTCAGGCGATATCGTCGCAATCGCGGAAGAACGTCTCGACCGGCACAAGCATTCCTGTCCGTTGGACCGGCTGAACCGACTTTTCGCTCTCGTCCCGCAGAAGAGCCTGTATTACTGCCTCGAAGCCTGCGGCATTGGCGTCGAAGACCTGGACGTCGTCGTATTCTGCAACGCAGCGATCGTCGGCGGCAACGTCATCCGTAATCTAAGTGTTGCCGATTGCGCGGTTCAGATGCCGTGGTCGCCGCGTTCGCACCTTGCGACGATAAACCATCACGAGGCGCACGCGCTGAGTGCCTTCGTGCCATCGGGCTTCGAAGAGGCGGCCGTCCTAGTCGTCGACAAAGGAGGCAGCGTGTGGGACTGGTGGCGAAATCGGCAGGGCGCCGACATCCCGCTGATCGAGCGGGCTAGTCTCTACCGAGCCTCGCCCAACGCACTGGAGCTGGTCGCAAAAATCCATGATCGCAAGGGTGATCTGCTGTGGAACTGCAATTCTGTCGGCGCGCTCTACGAACTCGCCACGCTCCAGATCGGATGCACGCCGTTCGACGCCGGCAAGACGATGGGTTTAGCGCCGTACGGCATGACGATATACGCCGACGAGTTCAAGCGCCAGCTCGAGCTGGCCGAAGGTGGCTTCCAGATCAGCCCAACTGTTCAATCCGTTGGCCAACATCTCTTTCCGCAATTCTTCACCGCCAAATATGGGCCGGTGAACTTGCGACCGGACGAGCCCCCGCAATATTACGCCGACCTCGCGCGCGCCGCCCAGGAAGCCGTCGAAGAGATTATGGTCCACCTGGCGCGAGAGGCCTATGCGAAGACCGGCCTGCCTCGACTCTGTATTGCCGGCGGCCTCGGCCTCAATTGCGTGGCCAATGCCCGTATCGAGAAGTCGACCCCCTTTGAGCAAATTTTCGTGCAGCCCGCTGCCACCGATGATGGCACCGCTATTGGTGCTGCGTTCCGGGGATTATCGATAAGGGGAGGCGAGTTTCCGCGCAACGGCTTGTGGCACACCGCGCTTGGCCGCACGTATAGCTCCGTGGAGGTCGAGAGTGCTGTGCGGGCGCTGCCTACGCTTGAGCAAAACTACGCCGAGATTCTCGATGCTACGCTCTACGATGTCGTGCGGGTGCTGACCAACGCGGGGGTGGTCGGATGGTTCGAGGGTGGCTCGGAATTCGGCCCGCGCGCGCTTGGTCATCGCAGCCTCTTGGCCGACCCGCGTCCAGCCGAGATGCGAGCGTTTCTCAACGGGCAGGTCAAAAACCGCGAGCAATATCGCCCATATGGAGCGAGCGTCCTGGTTGATCGTGCCAACGATTATTTCGAACTGCGCAGCGAACAGCCTTACATGCTGTTCGTTTGCGGCGTCCGGCCGCGGTGCCAGGCGGAGGCGCCGAGCGTCGTTCACGTCGACAATACCTGTCGAGTGCAGACGGTCGCGCGTGATCGTGATCCCCTCTACTACGACCTGATTTCGGCGTTCGCGGAGCAGACCGGATTGCCGTTTGTGCTCAACACCTCATTCAACGGAAAAGGCGAGCCGATCGTCGAGTCGCCAGCCGACGCCATTACGACCGCGGTCAACATGAAGCTCGATGCACTGTATCTGAACGGGCGCCTCTTCGTGCGGCGGCAATCAAACACGCGATTTAAAAAATGGGAGCAGACGAGTGGCTGCAATGCGCCTAACAGTTCTCGATGATTTTTACCCGGACCCATGGGCAGTGCGTCGCTACGCGCTGACCTTGCGCTACGAAGACGCCGCCAACGAGAACGACAATACCCATTATAAGGGCATGCTGACTACGCCCTCGCACCCATACGCGGAGGGCGGCCTGGGTCTCATCGCCTGCGCCCTTAGCAAACCTCTCGTTTGGCGCACCCCTATCGGCGAGTTCCGCCTGCTGCTGAAGAGGAAGCCAGACGCAAATCCCAACGAACGGGCGACCTGGATCCACTACGATGCCATGGTCGCTAGCTATGCTGCTCTCGTTTTTCTTAATCTCGATTCGCAGTGTCAGGGCGGGACCAGCTTCTTTCGCCACCGCCAACTCCAATGGGATCGCATACCGGACTTGAATTCAGAGGATATGGCCCAGCTCTGTCGCAACTTGAATATCACCATCCCCGAGGTGCTCGAGACCTTGAAGCATGACGGCTTCAAGATTGATGAGAAGTGGGATCTGCTTACGACAGTGCCTATGAAGTTCAACCGGTGCATCATCTTCGACAGTCGCCAGTTCCATGCTCGAACCGGAACCTTCGGCGCTACGCCGCTCGATGGCCGACTGACCCAAAACTTCTTTTTTGATGTCCTGAATTGACTTTGTCCGCTCGTGCGGGCGGCGCGGGAGGCTTACGTGAGGGTAGAGCAGTGGAGGCAGGCGATCGACCAAATCATGGTGGCGGAATGCTTGCTATTCGCAAACAGCGTTCCCCGTGCTGACCATCTGAGCGGACCGACGACGCCACTCGATCGGACGTACTATCTGCGTCACCGTATCGAGACGGTGCGGCGCATCTGGGAGACCGCACGCACCGATGCGCTCGCCCTGAGCGTAATGGTCCGTGAGGACTATGAAGCGGCGCGCTATTGGGCCGAGTATCTCCGCGAAGAGATGAACCATGACAAGTTGTATTTGGGCGATCTCGGAAGGCACGGCATTAGCAGAGACCTGGTCTCGACCACCCCGCCGTTCGCTTCCACCTTGGATCTGATCGCGACCCTCGAACGGCGGATCATGGAGTTCGGTTCGCTTCCTGCCGTTGCGTATTCGGTGTTCGTGGAGTGGAACTCAAGACATGCCTCGCCGCTCGCCGCGGCGCGTGCGGCCGAGGCTTTCGGTCAGAACTGCGTCAACGGTGCGAGGGCGCACATCGCCATCGACGAGCGCGATCACCACGATGAGATGATGCTGGCCGTGGCCACGCGAGTCATGGGGGCGCGAAACTATTCGACTGGGCTCCTGGCAACTCTGCTGTCCGAAGTCGGCGCTTTGTTGCGCGCTTATTTCGTAGAACTCGACGGGTATTCATCCGCGATGTCCGTTCGGCTGATTCGCACCTCAAAATCATAGCGACGAAAGCGCTGAGACAAAGCTCTTAATCTATCGCGCCGTCGACGTGCCAGCGTAGTTGAAGCGATCGGTAATGCCGAACTAGTTGTTGAAGCCTCCGCTGAGCGTCAGCATTCGTTGCCCCCAGCAGGCGCGTCAATAATACCCCCTGGAGACACCGCCTGACACCGCATCCATGTCGAATCCCATTCCCCAAAGTTCATAGTGAGGCCCACAGTTAGAGCGCGGCTACTTTCGCTCGCGTTGATGAAGGCTCGAAGCGCCTCGCGCAGTTCTCCAATGCGCGAAATGTGCGGGCAGCGGCGTCGCAACAGGATCGCCACGTATACGCTTAGAATTAGACCCGCAAACCGCAACAAAGGCGACTACGACGCCGTTATGTACGACATGGTCTGTTCCTGACGGCAACTGCTTCCCGCCGAAAACGCTCCATGTGTGGGTGTCTCCGCTCTTATGCCCACTCGGCACCTCTACCATTCAAGGTTCTAACCTCCTGACTTCCGTCCGAGACTATGTAGCAATGAGGCCGCAACTGGAGAGAGGAGAACAGCAAGGATGCTCCATCGACATTGGGGCATCACCATTTACCCCACAAGATCAAAAGGGCATTGGAGCTGAGCCCTCCAAGAGGGACGGCCGTTGATGACGTTTTGGAGGCATCGCTACGCGCGCCGTCCCCGCTCCAACGGTTAGGAGCTGTCGGTTCTGGTCTTCACACGCCGCTCCAGATATTCGACGATCTCGTGAACCCACCAAACGCGGGGAGAATTGCGGTGGTCCTTCAGCTTGAAGCCGATCGGAAATTTCCGCGCATCTTCCAAGCGATCAAGATGAGTTCGCGACCAACCGATATCGAAATCTGACTGATACCGAAATCTGACTTGAGCCGTTTGAAAGGTCTCCCTCCGGTGAAGCTTTCAATTACCCACAATTTCTACCCCAACGACGGCACCCAACCCGATGTCAGTAAGGCGTGACAGTCCGCGCCACATAACCGTATTGCCGGGCGGGGGATCATCGGAGCGCGCGAGGTAGCCGCCGAGTCGTGCGATCTTGGTCAGGTAATGAGACAGTGATTTTTGTCGGAACGACCTTTGGCCTTTATCCTTTACAAGAAGATCGAGCAGGTCGATCTCGATGTCGGACAGCGCAAGGCTCGGTGGCGCATCCGGGGCCGAGCGGTTGAGCATCGTCATCCAGAAGACTCGCCAACTCAGGATGCAAAAGACCGAGATCAGATTGGCAAGCCGTTGGGCGGTCCTGAGCTTCGACTCCTCAGCTTTGCAGCCCGATCTGAGGATCTTGTGGAACACCTCGATTTTCCACCTCAGCGCATACCATTCGAGCTTCTCAATGGCGTCCTTGCGTGACTGAACGGGCAGGTCGGTGATCAGTTTCCACTCGATTTTCTTTCTGTTCTTCGGTGTCCCGCGTTCTTCGGCATGGATCACCGTTAATGTCAGCGCGGATACCGCTTTCTGCTTTCCGATCGGCGGCAGGACTCGAATCTAACGATATCGGATCTCGAGAACGGCTTCGTCTGGATCGCCGCGGCTATCTCGAACTTCGACGCGATGCAGTCCCTTGACGGCAACCTCTTCCATTTCCTCGGCGATCGTGTGATCCCCGTCCACAGCCAAGCGGTCAACACAGGTTCTGACTAGGAAGTGCGTTCCGATCTGCTGTGCCGCGCAGAACAGTTCATAAATGTCGCTTTCACGATCACCGATATGGATGCACCGTCCCGGCTCCTCCAGAAGCTCGGTCGATTGCCTCAGATTCTCCAACCATCGGATGCTTTCCTTCTTCTCGATAGGAATCCGGGTTGGATGATCTTCTTTTTAAGCGCTGCCGTCCCCTTGAATTTCTTCCGAGTCCAGAATTTAACGGCTGCCAACCCAAGCGGCACCCCGTCGAATGTAACTGCGAGGCTCGAGTGCATCAGGATGCCGCAAACCGTGTGCGATCTCAGGCGACCCGCCTTGTCCCGTCCACTGTTTATGCTCTTGGTGATGCCGATCGCTTCTGAGTTCTCGCGTTGATAGCTAAACTCGGTTGTATCGTGCAGCACAAGAACGAGACCTTCAGCGGCGGCGGCACGATCACGTGTCGATTGGAAATGGCCGGCCAGAATGTTCGCTTCGCTGACCCGCTCATTAGAGAGAAAGCGGTAGGCTGCCTTGGTATTCGCCCAATCCTGGCAGACGAGCGGAATGCTTTGTCCCATGGCGCTTCCAATCTGCGTGAGCAGTTTGCGGAATCTGCCGCCGAGCCGCGCGTCCCTAAACTCGCATCCACTAATCTCTCGATCAATCCAGCATTCACGTTCCAACGATCGCAAAACGCCTTTTGCCGATCGATCCTTCAATGTCAGCCCCATAGAGCACCCCTTGCGAATCAGGTGCTCAACAAGGAATCACAAGTGATTCTTTCGACTCAAGAGTTCGCCGATCAGCAGATCAGCCCAAGTGGTCCAAGTTATGGGTAATTGAAAGCCGGTGAAGGCCGCCTTGTCGGGATAATGCGAGTGCTGTGTAACAGCCCTTATGGACAGCAATAAGTGCGGTGCTCAGATTGAGCGGGTTGAGGTTGTTGAGACTGGCCGGCGGCGTCGGTGGACCGATGATGTGAAGCTCAGGATCGTTTTGGAGAGTTTGCAGAGCCCGCGGGCCGTCTCATCGACTGCGCGGCGATATGGGATTCGCGCTCGCTTCTGTTGACTTGGCGGCGATCGCTCGGGACGCGGCCGCGCAAAAATGAACAGCCTCAGCCTTCCTTTGTGCCGGCGATGGTGACGCCCGAGCCGGCTGCAGTGGGGTCGACCGTTCTGGCGACACCGGCGAGCGGGCGTATGGAGATTGTCGTCGGCACGGCCTGTCGTGTGATTGTGGACGCCGGCGTTGATATGACCGCGTTGTCTCGGGTGTTGGACCTTCTGGAGCAGCGATGATCCCGATCGCAGCAGGCGCGAGAATCTGGATCGCGACCGGTCACACTGACATGCGCAATTATGCGGAGCCTACAATTATGCGGAGTGCGCGGCAGGAAGTTGCTGCCCGCCGCGGTTTTCTCGTATGTCTCACTCCGCATAATTCGGCTTGCGTCCGGCCGCGTTCAGCATGGCCAGGAGCTTGTCGGGTGCCCGGAAGCGACCAGGGGTCAGCATCGGCGGCGACATGGCGGTGAGCGCTTCGAGCTTCTCCGTCGGATCGGCTCGAAGGTAGACCTCGGTGCTTTGCAGGCTGGCGTGTCCGAGCCACAGCGAGACTTTCCGGACGTCCCGGGTCGCCTGAAGCGTATGCATGGCGCAGGTATGGCGCAGTACGTGCGGACTGACGCCTTTGTCGGCGATCGAGGGCGCTTTGCGAGCGGCGGTGGCGACATGCTTGGTCAGGATGTATTCAAAGCCTGAGCGGGTCATCGCCTGGGCGCGAGCGTTGAGGAACAGCTCAGGAGCGCCGCTGACTGGACGCACTTTGAGCCAAGCCTTCACAGCTGCGGCCGTCTCCTTCCAGAGAGGCAGGACACGTTCACGACGGCCCTTGCCCATGATGTGCACGCTGGACATGGTCTGGCGGGCCAGAGCTGATTGACGGCGGTCGTCTTGTCCTTGAACTCGTTCGCCGCCTTGATCACCACATAGGCCGGGCTGGTGATGATCACGCAACCGAAAGAATTCGGCTCCATGTTCGACCTGGATGATCTCCAATGAGCCGTGCGACCTGGTGTGGTGCTCGTGGAGGGGGTGTTGATTTTCGGCTTCGACATGAGCTCGCGCAGGCATTCCGCGAGCGTACCGTACCAATTAGCGTCCTCGGCCACTCGGCTCGATAATTCGGCCCCGACCTCCAGGGCGCGCGGTCCCGTCACGGTTAACCCGCGCAGGATCATCTCGATCGCCTTGGCCTCCCAACGATCCTGGGCAAGCGCTGCGTGCCGCCGCCACCCGGAAAGATGCCAATACGGGTTTCCGGCAGACCCATTGCCGTAACGGCATTCCCTGCGATGCGCAGGTCGCATGCTAGTGATAGCTCAAAGCCTCCACCTCATGCATAAGCTATTTATCGCGGCTACGACCGGCTTCTCGACGGCTGCAATCAGGTCGGTGAGCGCATGGAAGCCTGGCGGTCGAGGACCGGGTGGCGACGGCGGGTGCGGCGCTCCGCGCTCAATCGCATCCGCGGAGTCAGGGAGTTCCCTGACGTCGTAATGGCGAATGAAGATGCCGGGTACGCTCCCCGTGATGACTACGGCCCGCACCGATGTGTTTTCTCCTGCAGCCGCGACTGCATGAAACATCTCGGCCGTCCCAGCAGCGGTCATGGTGCCGAACGGGGCGTTTACGTAGGTGATGATACGAACCACGGCGCGATCTTCGGTGGAAACAAGGGCGATGGGCGTCCTCTCTCCTGCCGCGCACCGGCTGCTCGGGACCGTGATCTCCATCGGAAGCATCCTCACATTCTGGATGAACTTTCCAACTGGATCGCGGATGCAAAGTGATCGCGGATCAGGCAGCCAAATCGGCATCCGGCGGTCGCTCGAACAATCTCGCTTGAAAAAGAATGGCCGATCTCCGCGTTGAGGTGGGTGCACTTGCGCGTTATCGACGCGATCAACGCCGCCGGCAGTCGCATTGACAGCTTGGCGAAACACGGCAGCACTAAGATCCTATCACTGATGAAAACCGGCTTCATTCGGTTCTTGTTCTTCAGTGGGCGCAGGGGTCAGCGAGCCGTCGGCCTGAACGATCATCTTGCGCGAGAGGGGCGCGCCAAGCGGCGGAACTGCCGATCGCCGGATCTGCGGCGGATATCGCCGGGAAAACGCTGCAATCAGGCGCTGGCGGCGGCGAGCTTTTTCCACCACCTTCTCGATGGTCTTCTCTTTGGAGCGTAGTGCGGCGCGGGCGCGTCGGCGTTGGCGGTTCCACTCCTGCACGTCCGTTAACAGCCACATTGCCTCACCCGCTGAAGTGCTCGCGCACGGAAAATGTGGCTCTCCAGCCCAACGAGCGATTGTCCGAGGCGTGGTCTTGAAGTACGCGGCCAGTTGGACCACTGTCATTAAGATGCCGATAAAGCCGATCGATGTCGGTCCAACATTCTCAGTGATGCTCCCAGTGCTGTCTTTCATTGCTCGCGAGCCGCCCCTGGCAAGCGACCGCGAGCGGGCAGCAACTTGCCATTCATGAGCGACGCTCTTCATGCGCCGCGATGGCGCTTTCCAAAACCTCTTCACGGGTCATGTGAACTATCTCCCCAGCGAGCCTGTTGCGGAAGGCCGGCAGAAAGAGGCGCGGGCGTCTGGAGGAGCCGCCCGCGCGAAGTTTGCTACGCCAAGCTTGGCTGCTGGGGTTGCGTGAAATAAACAGCTAAGCCAAAAGTCTCTCAGCAACTCGCGTGCCAGACGGTCACGAACTTCAAGTGTAGAGATAAGCGGTGCCAGCCTTTTCGCCCGTCGTAGCCTGACCTCGACAGAGCACGGCGGCTAGCGCCACGATGGAAAACGTGCGGGCGGCGGCTGAGGGACCGCCCGCCGAGTTGAGTTACGCATGATACTTGGCCCTCAGGAGATTCAGCAAGCGACTAAGCCATACATGGCTCAGCAATCCGCGTGCCAGACAGTCATCAAACGCAAGGGAAAAACGGCACGCTTTCACACGCAGATCCGCTAAGCAGTTCTAAAGAGCGCAAGCGGGTGTTTGCGTATGAGTTCTGTGCTCGCCTTCGCGAACTCGTCACGGCCTCCACGCTCATCGATGGCCTCCCGCAGTGCGGCGAGCTTGTCGGGATCGGCAGAGCGAATAGCTGCGTCGAAGGCAGGCATGAACTTGAGCCTGTCCATTGCAATAGTCCCCAGAGGCGATCTTGAGCCTGACCTACGAACTTTGCTTCCACTGCGGAGGCGGCCTAGGTGACCGTCTGGTTGCCTGATGCTTCACAATCGCCGCAAGCACTGCGCTCTTTGTGATCTTCCCCTTAGACCATTCCCGGAGTGCCGCTATGGCGTCCTCTTCACGCGTCATGGCATGATCTCCACACCGTGTCACCGATGGCATGGAAAAGATGCGCGGAGGAGAGTCACCCACGCAGACTTGGCCATCTCATGGGGGTTGCGCGAAATTATGAGGAGCCAAGCCCAATTGGCTCCCAGCAACTCGCGTGCCATTCAAGATGCAAGAGAGGCGAAATAGTGCGCACCACCATGAAAAGCGTGCGGGCGGCAGCTGACGACCGCCCGCACGAGTTACGATGCGAGGACTTGGCCCTCAAGAGAGTCAATCAATAAGCGACCAAGCCATACTTGGCTCAGCAATCAGTGTGCCAGACGGCCACATTGCGCAGAGAGGCAAACGGCGCGCTTTCATACCTTGTGCAGACTAACTATTCGCGCGAGCGGTGCCTTCCGGACCACAATGTCATGAACCGGACGCAACTGAACGAGATCAGACGTGCCGCGGTAATGACGACGAGGGCGCTAAATAATCGGACTGATCTCGTCATCGTGCACGACGAGAAGCTCGCCGGGCTTCATGCCGAGTCTTCGCAACTGCTCCTCTTCGATTGGGCAGTTGAGCATTGCGGCCTTTGCGCCGCATTTCGCGATGGTCATCCTCACCACTTCCGCCGGATCGGCGACGGCCACCACGTAAGTTATGTGCCTGAATTCTTCGTCATCGTCGCCGTCTTCCTTGAAGACAGCTGCTGTCACCATCCAACCATCCATCTTGTTGCGCTCCGTATGCCGTGGGCCCTGCACTGCCGAACCTCTGAAGATCCGGAGGCATCGGACACGGCGGCTGAACACGAGGTCGGCCACCTCATTGCATGAATATTACGACCGCTGCGATGGCGAGCGAGGCTAGTCCCATCAAAATGACGCATGCGATGTACGGAAGGTCGCCACGCACTACACCGCTCCAGCACTTGACGGAGCGTGCACTCCGAGACGCGGCACACCAGCACAAGCCGGCGCGCAGCGTTCCGCACCCTGACACGGCAACCCAAGCCCTACACCTACTTGTCTGCATAGGTGCCAACTTCACGGCGAAGCCATTAGACGTTAGCACGCGCTCAACCTGCGGAGTATCTCGTTGACGCATCGCGAGGAGAAGCTCCGTCCTCCCGCGACCAAATCCCAATAGGGATCGGGCTGGAAGCCAGCTGTTCAATTGAACCACCATTTGGTGCAGCATCCTTAGATTGCGTTACGGGTACGGACGCAATGGCACCTCTCAACAGACGAGCGAGCATGAAGTTCCGAGTGCCCGAGGTTGTCATAGGTTGCTTGCTCACGGTCGCCGCTTTCGCCGTGGGAATGGCCTTCATGCCGTCTGCGAGAGCAGGCGAACCCTTGCTCAGTTGGTTCACCAAGGATGCAAGTGGCTTTTTCACTTCGGTGCAATTCGTTGTGGCGACAGTCCAAGCGGCACTCTTCTTCTATCAGCTTCGTTTGATCAAGCTCAGTTTGGATGACGCCAAGGTCGCATCTGAGGCGGCTACTCGGCAAGCTCGTGTTGCCGAAGACACCCTCAACAAGATCGAGCGCCCTTATGTCTTCGTCTTCAATGTGAGCTCTCTCAAAATCGTACGCTGGGAGGATTGGGAAAACGGGACCGAGGGTGTGAGGTTGTCCGTCACCTACTCGGTCGCAAACTATGGGAAGCTCCCTGCCGTCATCGAAGCTATGCAAGTAAGCCTGAGCGTGCACGCAGAGCCGCCAGCTCCGGTCAACTACGACCACAACCATCCCCTTGCGACCTCTGCTGTCCTCGTGCCTGGCGAGCCCCGCAACGATCTGGATGAGGGGCTTGCGTGGAATGATGTGGAGCTTGACGACTACGAAGGTGACCGTCCCGATTTCGGCGACATGCATCTGTTCTTCTGGGTCATCATTCGGTATCGCGGCACGTTCACAAGCGGCCACACCACCCGAGCGTGTTGGCGATACGACGAGCGAACACGCCGGTTTGTCGAGTTTAACGGAGGCCCCGAGTACAACAGTCAAACCTGAAGAGCAAGGAAGCGGGATGACAAAACACGGTTCGATCATCGAGGAGTTGGAGCGAGAACGAGCGAACATTGATCAGCTTTGGGCAGGCCTTGGAGGCCGCCAAGTCCGCGTCCATGCGGCCGGCGCCTCCGAGGCCGTTGTCACGGCCGAATACGTGGACGGCCTCAAGCAAGCCTCGAACGCGCTCAACAAAGCAATTACGGCCCTAAAGAACGTGGATGCCTGAAGGCGTTAGTTATCCACGATGGCCGGCCCGCCGTCACGCAAGATGTGCCGGTAGCCTTGATTAGGGTCCAGACTCATTAGATCCACCATACAAGAGCTGCGGTGAGGCAGACGGAGGCGAGATAGTTTCGCGCCAGCCTGTCATAACGGGTCGCGATACGCCTGAAGTCCTTCAGCCGGTTGAATGCACTCTCGATGCGCCAGCGCAGTTTGTAGAGGCGCTTTGAGAAGCTGTAGGGTTGTTTGCGATTGCTGCGGTTTGGAATGACCGGCTTGGTTCCGCGCGCATCCAGCTCCTCGCGCAATTCGGCGCTGTCATAGGCCTTGTCGCCGAGCATCCGTTTCGGAGGCTTGACCCTGCGGATCAGGCGTTCTGCGACCGGACAGTCGTGCGCTTCACCTCCGGTCAACAAAATCGCGATCAGGCGTCCCTTAGCATCTGCAAGTGCGTGTATCTTCGTGTTGCGCCCTCCGCGCGAGCGGCCAACAGCCTGCTTCTGCTCCCCCCTTTTCCGCCCGCTGCTGAGCGATGCGCTTTGACGTGCGTGGAGTCGATCATCTGCGTGTCTATCGATCGACCGTTGCCGGCAAGCGTGCGGAACAGGCTTTCCCATATGCCGCGCCGCGCCCACCGGGCGAAGCGATTGTAGATCGTTGTCGGAGGCCCGTAGGCTTCGGGGCAATCGGACCAGCGGCAGCCGCTTTTCAGCACATGTATAATGCCGCTGATAATGCGGCGATCGTCCTGCCGCTCGACACCGCGCACATCGGTTGGCAAGTGAGGTTCGATCCGCTGCCACTGCTCGTCGCTCAGCCAAAACAAACTCCTACTCACGATCCCAATCCTTCCCCAAAAGAGAATCAGTATCGTATTGTCGGAGCAGAACAATTAATGAGTTCTCACTCTAGTCATCCACTTGGCTCGGGCAAGATACGTCTCATAGGCTCGGCGGGCGCGCTGCGGCTCGCGTTTAGGATTGATGCGCAATACGATCTCCGCTACCACTCGCCAGTCTGCGCACTCTGCGTCCACTTCCAGCATGCGCATGTAGGTGACGGCGTGCTCCCGGTCATAAGGCGTCAAGGTCTGATCGCTCGGGGCGATATCCCGTGGCGGTCTTTGCATCGGATGCAACTCCGGTTTATCACCAACTAGAGCGTGATGACTTTCGTTTGGCCATATCCGGCGTTGGCGAAAGTAATAGGCACATTCGGCCGGTGAGACGGTGCCGAGGATCGGAGCGATAGCATCGTAGACGGCCTCGGTAGTTCGCTCATGCGCATGTTGGCGAGTCAATTGGGGGGGGCGCACGCTCAGGTCTTTGGCCCTGGCACTACATCGCACCCGGCAAACCGATCCTGAACATTGCCCGGGTGCACGATGGCGCTCAGCAAATGTCCTTGTGTATCGGTGACGATGTGGCGCTTGCGACCTTTGATCTTTTTGCCCGCATCAAAGCCGCCGTGCCCTCCGCTCTCGGTTGTCTTGATCGATCGACTGTCGATGATCGCCGCCGTTGGTTGCGGCTCCCGACGATTCCAACCAGGGCTTCATTGATCAAGGCCAACGCCCCGCTGTCGCGCAGGCCACAAAAATAGTACTGCACCGTCGTGAAGGGAGGAAAATCCTTCGGCAGTAGCGTCCATTGGCATCCCGTCGTCGCAATGTACTGGATCGCATCCCATACCGATCGCATCCAGGTCGTGCGCGGTTGCCCGACCTTGCTCAGCCTTGGCATCAACAGCTCGAGCAAGTCCCATTCCGCATCAGCTGCCGCCTCAACGCCCTTTGCGAACGCGACGCACTCAGCATGTGTTTCAAAGGTGGCTTGAAAGTTCCCACCGAAAAGGACATGGTTCGGCTGTGAAAGCGCTTGTTAGGCAACCAATTTGCCTCACAGGTCCTGACGGCGAACAACGCGGGCCACGTCGTTCGCCCGAAGCGTACGATAATCGGCGTTTGACCCGACCACAGTCATATCGGCCACGCGGTCGCCAATCTGAAAATCGTGCACGTCTTCACCGAGCTGATCGATTATCCCGACGACGTCGTAATCCATTACGAACGGCGGGCGGAGGCGCATCGTTTGCGGGTATAGGTGGCGCCTGATCAACACCTCGGTGTAATTGAGGCTCGACGCGATTACACGGACCCGCAGCTCTCCCCGACCAGCTGTCGGCAGGGGAGCGTCGATCACCTCCAGCCTCTTCGGATCACCGAAGCTGCTGACTTGAACAACTCGATTGCGCAGCTCTATCATGAGTGATCTCCCTGCAATCTCGTAATTCGGTGCAAGAACGGCACCAGTCCGCCGCTATCTTGCGGTCGCATCGCTACGTGATAGAGAATATTGCTGACCTGAGGTTCTGCCTTGATCTGACTCAAATCAGCCGACCCGACGTTGTCGGACCAGGTGGACGTTCGCGATCACGTTCTTTCTGGATTCGCGTAATAGAGGCACTAGGTAGTGTGGACTCTAAGGATTCCCTTTTGGGAGCAAATCAGATTCAAGGCTGCTTTTGGGGAGGCTGCCTTGGGTGTGATGTGTTTAGTCCCGGCATTTGCGGGAGCGGATTGAGGGTGAATCGTTCGGGCTCTTTTGTCCAGGCTTTGCAGATGTATTCGTAGGGCGTGAGGCCCTTCAGGGTCTTCAGCCGCCGAGCGTAGTTGTAGGCGTTTACGAAGTCGGCAAAGTGTGCTTCGAGCTGATCGTGTCGATCGTAATGGTAGCGCTGGACGGTCGCTTCCGTGATCGTGCGGTTCATGCGCTCGACCTGCCCATTGGTCCAGGGATGCTTGATCTTGGTCAGCCGATGTTCGATACCATTCTCTTGGCAGCGCATATCGAACATGTGTGTCACGTATCTTGCCGTCGCGCCGTCGGCGTAGCGCGGTGGGAAAGTGAACTGGATCCCATTGTCGGTGAGAACCGTGTGGATCTTGTAGGGGACAGCCGCGATCAGAGCTTCGAGGAAGGCCGAGGCGGAGGTCCTTCCCGTCTTCCTGGCCAGTTGCACGAAGGCGAACTTGCTGGTGCGATCGATGGCGACGTAGAGGTAGAGCTTGCCCTTCGGCGGTCTGGAGCTCAGCAATGTCGATGTGGAAATGACCGATCGGATAAGCCTTGAACGTTTTCTTCGGAGGCTTGCTGCCTTCGACCTCCGGCAATCGGCTGATGCCATGGCGCTGGAGACAGCGATGCAGGGATGATCGCGTTAGATGCGGAATGGTCGGCTGGAGCGCATAGAGGCAATCGTCGAGCGGCAATAGCGTGTGCCGACGGAAAGCGACGATGATCGCCTCCTCCTCAATGGAAAGGACTGTCGAGTTGGCTTCCTTGGGGCCGGTCGAACGATCGGCGACGGTGTCGCGGCTGCTTCCACTTCGCGACAGTCTTCTGATTGATCCCGTAGCGCTTGGCGAGTGCTCTCAGGCTCTCTTGACTATTTTGTATTGCTCGACGGACTGCCTCCGTCGTGGTGGCGCAGCCGTGTAAAACTTGTCCCATAGCGCATCCTTCGAATCGTGCGACAAGATTGCACCATCAAAGCCTGGGACTAAACACCTAGTCGTGTCCTGAATCAGAAGTTCGACGGACTCCAAATTGACTCGATGATAGCGGATTCTCCAGATTTTGGGGAGAATTGGCCATGGGTCGACGCTTTGCTCCGCTGGAGCTGGATGAGGTGGAACGCGCTGAGTTGACGTCGTTGGCGTCGCGTCGAAGCACTGCTCAGGCGTTGGCGCTTTGTCTCGCCCATGCCCGCCGCAAATTTGTCGAGGTGTACAAGACGACCCAGTCACCGTTCGCTCGCGAGGTGATCGAACGCCTGCAGGCAGTTTATGCTATCGAAGTGGAGATCCGTGGCAGCAGTGCCGCGCGTCTCACCCAAGCCTGTGAAGCAGCCGGCCGTTGTTGGGTAAGAGGAGGATTGGAGCGTGGAGCGTGCACATGTATCGTCTGATCATGGCGATTCGTCCCGACGCTCTCCCGACCGATCCGGCGTCTCTGACCGAGATGGTGCTCGCGCTTGATGCCGAGAACGAGAAGCTGCGTGTGGCCATGCAGACACTCAGGGAGATGATCTTCGGGAAGCGTTCGGAGAGGCTTACGGCGCTCGTGGACGAGCAACTGGCGCTCGAGCTGGATGATCTTCAAACCGACGCCACACGGCCTGCACCGGCCAACGACGATGCGCCTGCGGCAAAGTCGCCCGACAGACCACGCAAGAGAGCGCGCCGCAACATCGGTGCGCTGCCAAAACACCTGCCGCGCTGTGAGCAGGTGCTGGAGCCGGAGGTGACCGCGTGCCCATGCTGCCAGGGCCAGTTTCACAAGATCGGCGAGGACGTCAGCGAGGTGCTGGACGTGATCCCGGCGATCCTGCGGGTGCTGCGGACGGTCCGTCCCAAATACGGCTGCCGCAGCTGCACCGATGGCGTGGTCCAGGCGAAGGTGTTGCCGCG
Source organism: Bradyrhizobium sp. USDA 3262 (assembly GCF_054060035.1). Lineage (NCBI taxonomy): Bacteria > Pseudomonadati > Pseudomonadota > Alphaproteobacteria > Hyphomicrobiales > Nitrobacteraceae > Bradyrhizobium > Bradyrhizobium sp. USDA 3262. The sequence goes on along the minus strand of NZ_JBSSCT010000001.1, from coordinate 8,953,487 downwards.
CCTGATTGAGGGCGGCATGGCGTCGACGGCCCTCGTGACTCACGTGGTGGTCTCGAAGTTCGCCTGGTATTTGCCGCTATACCGGCAGGTGCAGATCCTGGCCGGCCAGGGCATCCATCTTGACCGCGCGACACTCGCTGGCTGGGTCAAGCGTGCCGCCTGGTGGCTCAAGAGCCTTTATGAGCTGCAGCTGCGGATGATTCAGGCCGCGCCGCGCGTGTTCTGCGACGAGACGCCGATGCCGGTGCTCGACCCCGGACGACATCGCCCCCGCATCTGCCAGTTCTGGGCGCATGCCATGGATGACCGTCCCTGGGGTGGGCCCTCACCGCCGGCGGTAGCCTACGTGTTCGCCGACAGCCGTGGCACCGAGAAGATCGCTGGACAATTGACCGGCTTTTCCGGCATTCTGCAGGTGGATGGGTATGCCGCCTACAAGGCGCTCGCCCGCGGTCACGGCGGCGCAATCCAGCTCGCCTTTTGTCTCGCCCATGCCCGCCGCAAATTCGTCGAGGTGTTCAAAACGACGCAGTCGCCGTTCGCGCGCGAGGTGATCGAGCGCCTGCAGGCGGTCTATGCCGTCGAAGCAGAGATCCGTGGCAGCAGTGCCGAGCAGCGGCTCGCCGCCCGCCGCACCAGGACCGCTCCGTTGATGGCGGCGCTCAAGGCGCGACTGACCGAGATGGTCGGCCAGCTGTTCTCCCAGTCGAAGCTGGCAGAAGCGATCAACTATGCGCTCAATCACTGGCACGGACTGACACTGTTTCTCCGCGACGGCCGCATCGAGGTCGACTCCAACACAGTCGAGCGTTCCATGCGCCCGATTGCCATGGGAAGGCGCAACTCGTTGTTCAGTGGCAGCGAAGGCGGCGCCGAGAGCTGGGCGATCCTGGCGTCGATCGTGAACACGGCAAAGCTCCATGAACTCGATCCGCAAGCCTACCTGACAGACGTGCTGGAGCGCATCGTGTCCGGGCGAACCAAAAGCCATCAGCTGCACGAGCTGCTCGCCTGGAACTGGAAGGCTGCGCGCCAGCGCACCGCACAGGCCGCCGCGTGAGGGGACGTCGCCATAAACAAGCATCGTCATCGATGGCCGCCGCCGCGATGCCACTTGCGGAGCTCGAGCGCTGGCTGCAGGCTCGCGTCGATCAGTATCCTGCCGCCACTAGCATTACAGTTGCAATTTTTTGCTGAGATGGGCTTTGCGCGCGTTGGCCTGATGAGCCCTACGCCAGGACGACCATGCGAGGATGTGGGCGTGGGGGATGCGCCGCTGGGTTAGCTTCATGGCGATGCGCCGGATTTCCTGGATTGACCAGCGGATCAAGAACGATGCTACGGTCGAGGCCGCTGTCGCGTTTTTTTGAGCAATGGCCCGGTGTTGGCCCGATGACGGATGACGGCCATCATGGCGAAGGCAAGCATGACGAGCGAGACATGGCGATGCCAGCCTTGCCAGGAGCGGGTTTCGTTGTGATCAAGGCCGAGCTCGTTCTTAGCGGTTTCGAAGCTGTCCTCGATAGCCCAGCGATGGCCTTCCACCGACACCAGCTTCTGCATGGACGTGCCCTTGGGGCACCATGTGGAGAAGAAGGCCAAGCTGCCGTCGGCAATGTTGCGGCGGATCAGAAGACCCCGCGTCCATTCCCCGGCAAGGTCGTCGTTGTATTCTCCAGCGTCGAGATCGGCCAGCTCAAGATAGGTCCAGTCGTGCCAGCGCGGACCTTTGGTCCCTTCGCCGGACGACAGGCGATGCCAGTCCTTCTTGGGAAGGCTCTGCGCGATCGCGGAGGCAGTGCCGGCGACAGGCTGCTGCTTGCCCCAAGAACGGAACACATGATTGGAAGCAACACCCAGAACATAGCCCTTGCCCGCCTTGCGCAGCAGGGTTTCGATCTCTCCGGTGCCATACACGCTGTCCGCCGCCACGAACGAGAACGGCACCTTTGCGGCGATCGCGCGAGCGATCATTCGACGCGCGATCTTGGGCTTCGTCGCAAAGCTCACATCGGTTGGTACATGCGCTGCCTTCAGGCGAGCGGATTCGTCCGTCCATTCCTTTGGCAGGTAGAGCGCCCGGTCGATGAAGGCATGGCCATGCCGCGACACATAGGAGGCGAACACTCCGATCTGGCAATTGGTGATCTTGCCCGCCGAGCCAGTGTACTGGCGTGCGACCCCGCACGAGGCCTTGCCCTGCTTCAAAAAGCCGGTCTCATCGATGACCAGGACCGCGTCCTCATCGCCAAGCGCTTCCAGCGCGTACTCACGCACAATGTCGCGTAGTGCGTCGGCATCCCACCGCCCCCGACCCAGGATCGCCTGCTGGCGCCACGGGCCTGGATCGCCGGCCGCTTCCGCCCGCATCCAACCCGTCTTGCGCGGCTCGTTGCCCAACAGTCCGTCGAGAAACTGCCACGCCGAGGCCGCGACCCGTTCCTGCGTAAACAGCGGACGGATGCGTTGCTTGGCATCTCGCAACGATGAAGCCCACAGCGCCAGCGTATTCTCAACCGACGCACCACCAATCATCAGATCCCGAATCATGGTCACCCATGGATTCAGAACCCTCAAGAAAATGCAACTGTAATGCTAGGGTCCAGACTCATTAGATCCACCATACAAGAGCTGCGGTGAGGCAGACGGAGGCGAGATAGTTTCGCGCCAGCCTGTCATAACGGGTCGCGATACGCCTGAAGTCCTTCAGCCGGTTGAATGCACTCTCGATGCGCCAGCGCAGTTTGTAGAGGCGCTTTGAGAAGCTGTAGGGTTGTTTGCGATTGCTGCGGTTTGGAATGACCGGCTTGGTTCCGCGCGCATCCAGCTCCTCGCGCAATTCGGCGCTGTCATAGGCCTTGTCGCCGAGCATCCGTTTCGGAGGCTTGACCCTGCGGATCAGGCGTTCTGCGACCGGACAGTCGTGCGCTTCACCTCCGGTCAACAAAATCGCGATCAGGCGTCCCTTAGCATCTGCAAGTGCGTGTATCTTCGTGTTGCGCCCTCCGCGCGAGCGGCCAACAGCCTGCTTCTGCTCCCCCCTTTTCCGCCCGCTGCTGAGCGATGCGCTTTGACGTGCGTGGAGTCGATCATCTGCGTGTCTATCGATCGACCGTTGCCGGCAAGCGTGCGGAACAGGCTTTCCCATATGCCGCGCCGCGCCCACCGGGCGAAGCGATTGTAGATCGTTGTCGGAGGCCCGTAGGCTTCGGGGCAATCGGACCAGCGGCAGCCGCTTTTCAGCACATGTATAATGCCGCTGATAATGCGGCGATCGTCCTGCCGCTCGACACCGCGCACATCGGTTGGCAAGTGAGGTTCGATCCGCTGCCACTGCTCGTCGCTCAGCCAAAACAAACTCCTACTCACGATCCCAATCCTTCCCCAAAAGAGAATCAGTATCGTATTGTCGGAGCAGAACAATTAATGAGTTCTCACTCTAGTCTCCCCATGCTCGACGGCTACGTCGCCGCAATCGTGGCCGGACCGGTGTCGATGAGCCCACTCGACTGGATCTGCCCGCTGCTCGCCATCGATGCCGATGCATTCAACCACGGCGGCACCCCGGAGTTCGCAGCCATACCGGCCGTCGCTCTGCGCCACAACGACATCAGCAACACCCTCTCGACCGCACCCGACCGGTTCGCGCCGATGCACCGGCGCAAACCGAGTCGAGACGTTGATCCGCGACCCTGGTGCCAAGGCTTCTATGCCGCGATGCGGCTCAAGCTATCGGCCTGGGCGCCGTTGCTCGACGCCGGAAACGTCAACCACGGTCTACTTCTGCCCATCCTGCTACATTGTCGCGACGATCAGGGCCGTCCGCTGCTTGGACCACCACGAAGCGGCCGCGAGACCAAGAACTTTCTGCGTAACGCCCACGCCGATATTCCGGCGGCGGTCGAGGCATTGCGGCAATACTGGATGCCGATCCGCTACGCCCGCGCTCGCTGATCACCGCGGACGTGGGAGCTCATACCGGTTACGACCGTTCTGGTCTCCTAACGACTCCTGATTGCGCCAGGGAGTGCCGAGCGCACACGATCCAAAGCGCACTTCCACGAGCATCCGGTTGTCCGGTCTGGTGGAGACGTTCTGATCAGGCCGTTTATGATCAGCGACACCTCCCAGCCCGCATTACTCAACGCCGAACGATTCACCCAAGGCTTCCAAAACGAGACTTAGCCTGATTTGCGACCTTGCGTTAGAACGTAACATAGATTGTCCGATTTCTGACATGCAGTCGGTCTGGTACACTTCGTTGAAAAATATCCTTTACTGATCAAGCTGTCGCAGTTGGCACAGGGTTTGAACAGAGAAGTCCGTCCACCGCAGCCGCCCACGAAGCGGCGGCCACAATAATGCTTCTTCGGCAATGCCGTTTGGCACAACGACACGGGCTGCCACATGGAGTCGGTCTCAATAGCACGTCACAAAAACTGTCCTCAATGTGGCTCTGCGTTGGTCCACCGCGAGTGGCATGAACGCATTGGTGCGCGGGAGGTCCAAGATCTCTGGCGCTGCTGGAATTGCAGGCACGAATTTATGACCATTGTCACTTCTGACGATACGGATCCTCCTATCGCTGAGATCACAAAGCTATTCTTTACCAGCCTGTTAGTCTGATCAATGAACGCCTGAGCCGCTAACACTCGCATCCGAGCGGCATCAGACTTGGCAATCCAAAGCAGGGCGGAGGGTCGCTTAGGGGAGAACAATTCGACCGTAGGCTCAGTATCTGCTTATCCCGGATGGGGAATACGCTTCGCGACCTTCCCATCATAAATGAAGTTGGAATGTTCTTATGAGGCTCGTACGTGCAATCGTCGGCTTGGCCCTGTTGGCAGTTGGATTGTACGTTATTATCGGCGAGCACTTCGCCGGAACATCGGCGGATGCTACACTCAATGCTCGACTCTACATCGTTCGGGCCCCGATCGAAGGAAAAGTGACGCTTGCCGTAAAGAGCATCGGCGCGCGCATTAGTCCCGGCGAGCTTATAGCAGAATTGAACGACCAACGCTTCGATACCGCGAGGCTTCTTGAGCTTGATCGCGATCGCACGAACCAGCAGATCGAGCTAAACCGTCTCGTTGGCCAGCGAGAGGCCTTGTCCGCATCCCGGTCTCGCTTCGATGTTCAATCAACTGATTACCAGCGCGGCAGGGTTCGGCAGATTGAGGCTCGAATTGCCGAAACGAAAGCAGCTCAAGACGCTGCGGCCGCGCGCCTTCGTCAAGCGGACGCAGAATTCAAGCGGGCAAATGAGCTAAGCACGCGTGGTGTACAGACGGTGGCGAATTTGGATCGCGCTCGCGCAACTTACGACGTCGCGCAGCAAGAACTGGAGAGTGCGCAGCAGCGAGTGAATTATTTAGAGACGGAACTTACGTCCGCTCGCGACGGCGTCTTCATCGGGGAGTCCTATAACGACGCTCCCTCCTCGGCCCAACGTATCCGCGAGCTCGAGCAGCGGCTGGCCGAGCTGAATGTCGACAAGGAGCAGGTGAAGGCACGTATTGTGCTGCTCGACGGGCAAATCGATGCCGAGCGTCTTCGTGTCAATAGCTTGAGCTTCGCTACTCTTAATGCCAGCGTCGTTGGCCTAGTCTGGGACATACTAATAGACGATGGCCAATACGCGCGGCGCGGCCAGGATCTCATCAAGATCGTCGACTGCAGTACACTGATCGTCACTGCGGGCGTCAGCGAATCTCTCTACGACGGTCTCTCGGTGGGAACGGCCGTGCAATTTCGGTTGTTTCGCGATGACCGTGTTTTCAATGGAACCATAACTCGCCTTGGCGGATCCGGTGCGGCCTCGCTTTACACCAATCTTGCTGTGGGTCCAAGTGCACAACATCTCCAGCGCTTTGATGTCACCGTGACTGTTCCAGACCTTGCAGGAGAGGCAGATCTCAGCTGCGCGATTGGACGTACCGGACGCGTTATCTTCACAGCCGGCCCAATCGCACAATTCCGTCGCTTTATCACGCGGTACGGACTCTGATGCTTCTGCTGTCGCCACTCGTTGCTGCCTTCGCAGGCGCCGCCTTCATAGTTGGGCTTCGCCTTACCGTCTTTCCGTTGCTTAATCCGATGAAGTGGTATTGGCGCGCTCTTCTCCTGGGGACGGCTACCGTACTGTCTTGGCGTTATATGGCTTGGCGCTTCACCGAAACACTGGCACCGCTCGACTGGACTGCGGACGCGCTGTTCAGTTGGGGATTCGCCATACTCGAAGCTCTGACGATGCTTTCCTCTACCATCGCGTTTTTCATACTGTCGCGGGTGAAAGAGCGGTCGGCAGAAGCAAACCAGTACTCCGAATGGTGGCTGCCTGGAGAAGCGCCGCGCGTCGATGTTTTCATCACGACTTACAACGAGCCGTCGGAAGTGCTCGAGCGCACGATCATTGGCGCGACCGAAATCCGCTATCCACGGCTTCGGATTTTTATTCTCGACGACGGCGCCAGGAATTGGGTGAGGCAACTTTGCGAGCTGTACGAAATCGGATATCTCGCACGCTCGGATAAGGAGCACGCTAAAGCGGGGAACATCAACCACGCACTTCGCGTGCGCGCCCGCGATCCAGCCCCCCCGGTCTTTGTCGCTGTACTTGACGCAGATTTCGTTCCCCATGCGGACTTCATCGAGCGGACACTAGCGTTGTTTCACGAGCCAGACGTCGCGCTCGTGCAAACCCCGCAGCACTTCTTCAATCCTGATCCGATCCAACATAACCTGGGAATAAGCACCGCATATCCGGATGAACAACGTCATTTCTTTGACAACGTCGAGCCAGCGCGGGACGCTTGGGGGATTGCCATCTGCTGTGGGACATCATCCGTAATGCGGGTCCGGGCCGTCGAGCAGATTGGCTGGATTCCAACACAAAGCGTAACCGAGGATTTCCTGCTCACCCTTAAGCTTGCGGAGAACGGCTGGCAAACTGCGTACCTTAACGAGCCATTGACTGAAGGTTTGGCTCCCGAAGGATTGAAAGAGTATATTACTCAGCGTGGACGGTGGTGCCTTGGCCTGATGCAGATTGTCCGCGGCTCATACAGCCCCTTTGGCATGCGAGGCCTTGGGCTGATGCATCGAATCGGTATCCTCGATTCATTGCTCTACTGGCTCAGCACCTTTCCCTTCAGGCTTGCCAGCTTGATTTGCCCCCTGTTGTACTGGTGGTTCGGTATCACCATCGTGAACGCGTCGCTGGTGGAAATTATCAGTTATTATGTACCCTATTACCTAATGGTTCTGGTGTCCCTGAACTGGCTTTCAAAAGGGTTGTTTGTCCCGCTTCTCAACGATACGGCTCAACTGATCGCGGCCTGGCCCATCAGCCGGGCAGCTGCTCTCGGGCTTCTGACCAGCGGATCGCATAAATTCTCGGTGACGGCCAAAGGCGGCGACCGTGCCAAGGTCGTTGTCCAATGGGCGTTGATGCGACCGTTTCTACTCCTGCTCGCACTGACGATCGGCGGCCTGATCGTGCCGTTGAACTCCGATTTCGTCTTCAATACGGCCCCAACAGCGGGCGACGGCACGGCTATCGTGATGTTCTGGACACTTTACAACATACTGGTGCTGTTCGTGGCAGTCGTGGTGTGCATCGAACGACCGCGATACGATCGACCTCAGCGGCAGATCCCAGAACCCATCACGTTGGTGATCCAAGGTGAGAAACACCGCGGATGGCTTCTCAATCTGGGCCGAGGGGGCGCTCGAATCAGCGGTCCATCCGGGCTTTCCGCCGGAGCAGAAGGGAAGCTCGACCTGCCCGGGATTGGCGGAGTGGACGCGCATGTTGCTGCGACTACTCGTGATGGCTATCGAATCAAGTTCTCTCCAACTCCTGAGCAAAGGGCGAAAATTATCAAGAAGCTTCATACCGAATCGGCCATGCCAGGGGCCGATCGAGGGAACATCTTGCAAATGATCCGCGAGTTGGCGCGAGCTCTAACGAGTTGAGGAGCGTGAGATGCCGAAAAGACCGAGCTTACTCTCCTTGGTGTTCTGTGGAGGCGCCTTGCTCATATTGGTGCCTGCCGTGGTGACCGCAACGATCTACACGGCCTTGCTACAGCAACGGGGAGAGCAGCTGCAATTCGACGCGCTAAGGATTCGCGGCGAAATGAGTTCCGCGCTGTTGGCCCGCCGGCTCTATGGAGTTTGGATGGATGTAGCTCGGTCCGCTGAGCTCATTGACCCGGCAGATCTTAAGAGTGCGCGAGAACACATCGACTTCTTGAGCCGCCTTGATCGACGCTACACTTGGCTCGGCGTCGCGGATCTCGAAGGGACCATTCTCGCGGCTAAAGACGGCATGCTCGAAGGAGTAAGCGTTGCACAGCGACCCTGGTTTAAGCGGGGCCTTGTCTCGCCGGCGGCTATCGATGTGCATGCCGCTCAACTGCTGGCCACCCAGTTGCCTGCATCTCGTGAGCCCTATCGCTTTATCGACCTGGCAGCACCGTTGCGCCACGCCGGCTCCGTTGCCGGGGTCATCGGCGCGCACCTTGACTGGAAATGGGTCGCAGAAGGCATGGACTCGTTACAAGTGCCCGGCATTGACGTGCTGCTGCTTTCGGGTGATCGAACCGTCCTGTTTGGCCCGCCCGATCTCATCAACAAGCCGCTCAACATCGGCTCCGCGCTTGCGGCTAGTCGCGTGACGACCGCGTCTCTACGCGAGCGCTGGCCTGACGGCAGGGACTACTTCGCAGTAATCGTTCCGACGGTCGGCTTCGCAAACCTTCCAAGCTTCGGTTGGTCTCTTCTGGTTCGGCAGAGTACCGACGAGGCGCTTGCGACCACCCGTAATTTAATCCGATCATTTTGGAGTAGTTTCGGTGTTTGTGCCATTGCCACACTAGCACTACTCTTTTGTGCGGCGCAGTGGCTGAGGACGCCGCTCCGCCGGCTCTCGAATACAGCGGAGGCCCTCTTGCACGATCCATCCGCCCGCCCGCCATATTCGGAGACACGCTTTAACGAAGCGGCGAGGCTCAGTGACGCGCTAGCTCGTATCCAGTCGAAGCTGATGGGCCACTCTGGTCGCAATTGAATCCAAGCACCGACTGGAGATGACTAGCTGAACGATGATCACATCGGGCATGAAGTTGCGCGGAAGTGTCGTGTCTGGTCAGCGCCGAAACATCTGAGGCAAATTGAGGTTGACGAGGGAGGATATCTGGTTCGTCGCAGCCACCGGGAGCGAAGATGCAAGAGAAGTCTCCAGGGCCGCAGAACAAATGCTGAGGGATATTCCGCATCAGATCCGCTGGCAATTCGGCGGGAAGAACGGGTCTGCCGGTTCCGGCGGAGGGCCGGTACGTCCCGGTAGCGCTTCACGCTCGATAAGCAACACCGCCCCCTCTACGTCCTGGATGGTGAGGCACGGCGCGTCTGGTAGAACAGCATGGCCGCGGTATTCGATCACATTCCGAACGATGACGTATTCCTATCTGATTCTCTTGTCGAGCAATGGCAAGGACGACAGGTTCTTCCGGGGCCGTTTACTCAAAACCAAATCTGCTTAACCCGAGAAAGGGACGAAGACCACGCAGGTTCGCGCTCGAGATCACTGTAGTGCGCATCGCGGATCAACCGTTAGCAAACAGCGAGGCCGTCGTATGCATCCGGCCAGCACCCTGGGTAGGCGCACCGGTCTGCCGCGGCGCTCAGGCAGCAGCAGCTTTGGACTGTTGGGTCTCCTTCCAATTCCACGGGAGCAGGTCTGCGACTCTGCTGACGGGGTGATCTGGAAGCTTGGCCAGCACGTCAGCGAGCCAGGCTTGCGGATCAACGTCGTTCATCTTGGCTGTTTATCCCGCCCGCCGAACTATGCCAAACGGATTTAGTATGGCACGCCGTTGTCGCGCTGGCACCGTCGATCGCGTGCAGGCAGCCCCATTCCATTCGGCATAGTCTGATCGTTCAGAGCGTCTCGAGGAAGGCGAGTAGGCGGTCGTTCGGCTGGAAGCGAGTTCGCTTGCCGCGCTCGTACGGCTTGAGCTTCGCCAGGGCAGCTTCCTTGAGGGCGAGGTTGGCGTGCAGGTATGTCTGCGTCGTCTCGACCGATTCATGACCGAGCCACAGCGCGATCACGGAGCAGTCGACGCCGGCTTGCAGCATCGCTGCGCTGTGCCTCAGCACGTGCGGTGACACGCTCTTGGCTTCAAAGACGGGCAACTCTTGTGAGCGACACGAACATGCTTTCCCAGCAGGGACTGGACGCTGTCGGCACTGAGCCGGCCCCCCATGCGCACTCCGCTGACCACACTCGCTCGGCGTGCGCTCCAGGCATGGCTCAAGGAACCGTGGAAAGGAGCAACAGCGTTGTTCCCCAACGTGGGACAGCATCCCGGTCAAGGCTAGTCAGCTCGGAGAGGCGTAAGCCCGTCCGGGCCGCGACCAGCAGCAAGGTGTGATCACGGCGGCCAAGCCACGTCGTTCGATCGGGCGCTGCGAGAACCGCCTCGATCTCGGGGCGCGTTAGGAAGTGCAGCTGTCGCTTATCCGGTCCACTCCTTCCGCCCTTTACCGACGCATCGTACGTGTGCGCCAGACCCGAGGTTCCGATCCTTCTTCAGGTTCGTGTCCTTTGACGAGCCGGCACACAGTGCGCTGATCCAGCGCGTGCTCGCCATACCGAGCAAGCGCCACGATGGCGGTCAGACGCAGGTTACGCGTCTTCGCGCTGGCGCCGCGCTTTACCTCGAGATCGGTTAGGAACGCGCCGATGAACGTTGCGTCCAAATCGGTGAGCGCCAAGGCCGATGGGGGCTTCCGCAGCTGCACCTGTGCGAACAAGAACAGCAGCCGGAACGTGTCCCTGTAGGAGGCGATCGTGTTGGCGCTAACATTGCGCTGGCGCATGAGGCGCTCGGTGAAGAAGCGCTCGATCAACGTGGCGACATTGCAGGCAGGCTTCATGGCGTCACCTCCCACCGCCGATCGAGACGCCGCGCCGCTTCTTCCATCAACTCGGTGGCAGGCCGAGAGATACCAGTAGGTATCACGCACGCAGGCGTGGCCGAGGTAAGTGGAGAGCACTGGGAGTTGCTGCTCGACGTCCTTGCCTTCGCGATACCAGTCGAACAGCGTCTGGATGGCGAAGCGATGACGGAAGTCGTGCACGCGTGGCCCGGTACGATCACCTGGGCGCCGCAGTCCGATCTCTCGGGACAATCGCCAGAAGACGCGATGAACGTACTGGTGCAGCAAGCGGCCTCCCTGTTCGGCAACGAAGAAGGTCGAGCCGCAGCGTGATCCGAGCATCGCGTCGCGCCGGTGAGCGTAGTCGCGCAACGCGGTTCGCGTCGTCGGATGCAATGGCACGAGCCGCGACTTGCCGAACTTGGTCAGCCGGACCGTCAGCACGCCGGCGTCGAGGTCGACGTCATCACGCTCCAGGCCCATCGCCTCGGATAGCCCAGCGAGCGGCGCGGAGAAAGAGTTCCCGGAATGCTACGGGCGCCGCCGACCTTCGCGTTCAGCCCCGTCTCACGGGTGTTTGGCGGCTCCGGATTTGCAGGGCTCGGCAGCTCATAGTTGACGCCAGGGAGCGCAACAAAATGGATGGTTGGATAGTGACAGTCGCTGTCTTCAAGGAAGAAGTCGACGACGACGAAGCTTTCAGGCATATAACTTACGTGGTTGCCGTCGCCGATCCGGCGGAAGCGGTGAGGATGACCTTAGCAGACTGCGGCGCAAAGGCCGCAATGCTCAACTGCCCGATCGAAGAGGAGCAGTTACTAAGACTTGGCGTGAAGCCCAGCGAGCTTGTCATTGTACACGAGGACGCGATCGGCCCGATCATCTCGCGCCCTCGTCGTCACTAATGCGGCACGTCTGATCTCATTCAGCCGTGTCCGGTTCATGACGTTGGGGTCCGGAAGCCGCCGCTCGCGCGAGCAGTCAGTCTGCACAAGGTATGAAAGTGCCCCGTCTGCTTCTCTGCGCAATGTGACCGTCTGGCACGTGGGTTGCTGAGCCAGGTATGGCTTGGTTCGCTTATGAATGATCCTCGTGAGGGCCAAGCCTGTTCGCGGCGCGACGGCGTGCGGGCGGTGGCCGTCAGCAGCCGCCCGCACGCTTTTTCGTCGTTTCGGCCCCTAGCCCCGCTGTGCTGTGTCGATTACTCACCGCTTATCTTTGCATTGCATAGTGACCATCTGGCACGCGAGTTGCTGAGAGGCTTACGGTTTGGCTGTTCTATCCTCACGCAACCCCAGACAGTCAAGCTTGGCGTAGCAAACTTCGTGCGGGTGGTTCCCGCCCGCACGTCTTTTTCGTAGCCGTGGAGATCATGGCATGACACGTGAAGAGGCTTTGAAGAACGCTATAGCAGCGCTCAGGGGATGGTCGGAGGGAAAGATCGAAACCGGCGCTGTACTGGCCGCGATTGCGGAGCTTATGGCGACTGGGCCGCCGCCTCGAAAACAGAAGCTCTTTTCATAGGCCAGAAACTGAGATGGCAGCAGGATGGATGATTTCGGTCGGCGTAGTCAAAGACGGCAAGGTTCGATATGTGACCTATGCCGTCGCAATGGCTAATCAGGCGGAAGCTGTGAAAGCTTCATTGGCGGCCAGCGGCGGTGAAGCAACGATCGTGAATTCCGAACTCCGCGAAGCGCATTTGAAGGGCCTTGGCCTAAAGACTGGCGAGCTTGTGGCCATACACGATGATCGAAATGATCCGCTGATGTCGCGCACTTGGCGCCCTGTCCGACCGCGCGACACAAATTAGCGGGCAACCGCCAGGATCAGCCTCTTTGCTGGCGGCATTTAGTCAATGCTCTTGAGCAGGTCCAGCAGCTTAGGCCACGCCGTAGTCATAACGAATGCGATCTTATCCTTGGGAAGAACAAGACGGGATGAAATCTCGTCAAGCGTGATTTTCCCGGCTGCATTCAGGGCAAAGAATTCATCTCGGGCTTCCTCTGGGAATAGCACTGCCATCGCTTGATACTCAGCCCACTGGTCCTTATGGCAGGGAAGATCAGCGTGCGCGCAAAGCGCGAGATCACATCAGCGCTGGCCGAGCGTTATCGGTCGAGCGGGCGGATCGAGAAGGGACGGAGCCTGGACGAGCTGTGCGCCGTTACGGGGTGGCATCCCAAGCATACGGTACGTGCGCTTCGGCCACGCGAGACAGTTGGGCCGGGCAAGGTCGAGACACCGCAAGAGCGCAAGCGTAGATATGGCGCGAACGGTCAAGGACACGATGACGGCGCTGTGGGAGGCGTCGGAACGGGTGTGCGGCAGGGCACAAGGCGCTAGGTGAGTTTCTGTGACCCACTACGCCACCACGCTTTTCACTGCCATGTCCCAGCACTGTCGCTGAAACCTGCCAACCTACAGCTCCCACGCTGCAACGGGAGTACGCATCTCTTCCAGATAACGTGTGGCGCTGGTAGATTCTCGCGACGCCGGGGCGAACCTGCCCAAGAGGTGATTGAGCAGTTTCTCGATGAACCTCTTCCACACGAGCCGAGAATTGCGCTCGGCTCACAACCTCAAGAGGAGGCGATCGAGAGTGATGAACAAGAAGCGGATCAGCGTAGAGGCGCGGCCGGCGATCCTTTCGCGCGTTCGTCGCCTATGGCGAAGCCGCAGCAAAGGCCTTGCCGTACGCGGTACGGGTCGCGGATCGTTGGCATCTTATGGAGAACGCCGGCCGAGCCTTCCTTGATGCCGTCCGAAAATCGATGCGTCAGATGCGCGCCGTCATCGGCGCGACCACGATCGATCCCAAGCTGCTCACAGCCGCCGAGCGCCTCCAGTATGAGGGCTATCTGCGCCGCGAGGAGACTAATGCAGCCATCCTGACTCTGTCGAAGAATGGCATACCTATCGAGTAGCTGGTACGCCAGACCGGCCATAGCAGGAAGCTCGTACGGCAGGTAGTCCGCGGCGACCGCAACGATGTCTTTCGGACCCGGCAAAGTTCGTTGGACTTGAATTTGCCATGGCTCGATGATCAGTGTGCGACCGGCTGTCGAAACGGGACTGAACTTTGGCGCCGCCTAGTCGACGCTGCACCAAACCTGCGTAAGAGCCAATATTGCAAGCCGGATGACACTTTATGGAGCCCTGCCTCTAAAGAGGGCTACACGAGGACCCGTTGTCGTCGTAAGAACGGCAAGGGTGGTCTGGCAAACCTTAAATCTGACCAAGAGAACCGTCTTTCTGTGGAAAGTGTTCCTCTTCCATGAGCCAAATGAAAATCGATGCCATACTCGCCCGGAACGAGAGGCCTGCTACAGTTTGTGGTCAGCGCATGGCTGCGAAACCCAAATGTCGTTGGCGTAGTTTCAGGCCGACGGAAACCGTCTCCTTCTTGGCCGCTGCGTGGACAAAGGATGCGTACCTTTGCGAACGGCTGACCACGCCGAGCCCACCTGCACGTTGCCTGCCGGCAGGTTATCGCATCGAACGTCAGAGGCTTCGATGCTGCTGCTCAAGTCCTTGTCGTCGCCTTGCCGGACCAATCGCCTTGGTGGTCCCAGCGACTGTTATGCGCTTTCTTCCAATGCCTGGTTGAAAACCGCATGGAGTGCCGCGCAGGCAATGGCGCCTGCGCGGCCCATGCACCCACAAAGGTGGAATCGGGTTCCAACTCTTCGAGGGTCCATTCCGGCATCGCCTGGCCGTTCGAGGGACTTGGGTGTGCGGCCACTCGATCTCGCAACGGCGAGGGCTGATGGACAGGCCGATGCCGGAGGCCTTCAGCACGTTCGCAACAGCGATGAGCGTTGCGCGCAAGGCGACAGCGCCCGCCAACGCGCGTGTTCCGATTCACTGAGCACCGCGATCGCCATGGAACTGATGTCGCCTCGGCGATCGATCGGCTCGATGTCGATATAGCGCGACGATCTGGGTCGGAAGAGCGCGGCGATCAGGATGGCGAGTCAGTGTCGCGGCGCGATGATGATCGCCGCGCGCAAGAGTTTTGTTTGCTTTGATTGTCGCGGAGCGTCAATCAAGCGAGCGTTTTTTGTGTCGCGTGCTCCGGTGGCCGCCCTGGACCACGCTTTCGCTCGAGGGCAGTCCGCCTGCGATAGCTCTCGACGTTCATCTCGACGATGGTGGCGTGGTGAACAAGGCGATCGATCGCCGCGAGGGTCATAGCTGGGTCCGGAAAGACGTTGTTCCATTCTCCAAAGGGCTGATTGGCGGTGATCAGCAAGGAGCGTCGCTCGTAGCGTGCGCTGATGAGCTCGAACAGCACACTGGTCTCGCCCTGATCCTTGGTGACATAGGCAAGATCGTCAAGGATAACGAGATCGAAGCGGTCGAGGCGGTTGATGGCACCCTCGAGGTTGAGCTCGCGGCGAGCCACCTGGAGCTTCTGCACGAGATCGGTGGTGCGGGTGAAGAGGACGCGCGATCCGTTCTCGATGAGGGCCAAGCCGATGGCTGCCGCCAAGTGACTCTTGCCGCCACCGGGCGGACCAGCGTCATAATGCCGGGCGTCTGGGATCTGAGATTGAAATCCTCTACCCGTTCCACCCACGCTGCGGAGCCTTGGTGGCCGTTGTCGCCCGCAAGCAGCTTGGGGGCGAAGCGCATTTTGTCATCAGACAGCCTGACGGCACGTTAACGTTGCTGCCGGCATGGATGACGGCTCCCGCCGCCGCTTCCTTCCGACTCAAAGCTGATCCAAGGCTTCCGGTGAATCGCCTACTGGAGGCGCGCATTCTTGTCGACGCGCTCTTAGCCTCCTCCATTCGGGAATCGTCCCATTCACAAGGAGGCGGTCATGGTGGCGGCATCACATCGCCAGGGGGATCTGTTCGAGAGTCCTCCAACATACGGCAGCATTCCAATCGAGGCTCACCAACAGATGCTGGAGCTCCTAAAGGAGCTTCTGACCGAAGCGCTCACCGACAGCGCGACCGAGGTACACGACGTCGGCGGGGAGAACGGCGGTGAGTAAGATCACGTCCGTGCACCTTGCTCGCCAGGCCGTGGTCTACATTCGTCAGTCGACGGCCGATCAGGTTATCCACAACAAAGAGAGCCAGCGGCGTCAGTACGGCTTGGCCGACCGGGCGCGGCAGCTGGGCTGGAGCGAAGTCGTTGTGATCGACGATGATCTCGGCCGCTCTGGTGGCGGCACCGCCCGTCCCGGATTCGAGAAGTTGCTCGCCGCCATTTGCGAGGGGCGAGTTGGTGCCGTAGTCTCAATCGAGGCATCTCGGCTCGCCCGCAACGGCAGGGATTGGCACACGCTCTTGGAGTTCTGCGGGCTGGTCGCCACCCTCATCGTTGATGAAGATGGTGTGTATGATCCGCGCCACCCCAATGACCGCCTTCTGCTCGGCATGAAGGGCACGATGAGCGAGATGGAGCTGTCGATCTTCCGTCAGCGCTCACTCGAGGCCCTGAAGCAGAAGGCACGCAGGGGCGAGCTCTTTTTGAATGTCGCCATCGGCTACCTCAAGGTCTCTCACGATCGCATTGAGAAGGATCCTGATCGGCGCATCCAGGAAGCGCTGGCGCTTGTGTTCGCCAAGTTTACCGAGATGCAAACGCTACGCCAGGTGCACTTTTGGTTGCGGCAGGAGTCCATCGCTTTGCCCGCAGTCAGCAATGGCGCCGAGGGCCGGCACGTCGAGTGGAAGCTGCCCGTCTACAATACGATCCACCACATCCTGACGAATCCCATCTATGCTGGCGCCTACGCCTTCGGTCGCTCGGGTAGTCGGGTGACGATCGAGGGCGGCCGCAAGAGGATCGTGCGTGGCCTCCGCCGTGAGCAGCGCGACTGGGAGGTTTTGATCAAAGACCACCACGAGGGCTACATTACCTGGGCGGAGTTTGAGAGGAATCAGCGCCTGATCACCGACAACGCCAACGGAAAAAGCTTCATGAGTCGTGGTTCGGTCCGCCGCGGCGAAGGCCTTCTTGCAGGGCTCCTTCGTTGCGGTCACTGCGGCCGCAAACTTCACGTTGGCTACAGCGGCACGCACAGCACTGTCGGGCGCTATTATTGCCGCGGTAGCCAGATCAACCATGGCGGAGATCCGTGCATCTCATTCGGCGGTTTGCGCGTGGATCGCGCGATCAGCGCGGAGGTCATCGCGCGGGTGCAGCCGCTGGGTGTCCAGGCAGGGCTGGCGGCCATAGAGGCGCGCGGGCGTGAACACGCCGACAAGCTACGTCAGCTCGATTTGGCTCTGGAGCAGGCACGCTACGAGACAACTCGCGCTCGTCGGCGATACGAGACTGTCGATCCGGACAATCGCCTTGTTGCCGGCGAGCTGGAGCGGCGCTGGAACGAACGCCTGCTCGCTGTCCACGAGCTTGAGGGCGAGCGCGAGGCGTTGTTGGCGACGCCGGAGACGACGCTGAGTGATACCGATCGCGATCGGCTGCTTGCGCTTGGTGCCGATCTCGAGCGAGCTTGGGAAAGTCCGGGTGCAACAGCTGCGACGCGCAAGAGGATCATCCGAAGCTTGATCCATGAGATCGTCGTGCGCATCCGCGACGAGATGCTGGACTTGGTTGTCCACTGGCATGGCGGCGATCACACGGCATTGCAAGTGAGGAAGAACCGCACCGGCGAGCACCGCTGGAGCACCGCAGCAGATGTGGTCGATCTCGTTCGTGTCCTCGCGCGTCAGATGCCCGACAGCACGATCGCCGCGGTTCTCAACCGCGCCCGCAAGTCGACGGGGCGGGGCAACAGTTGGACCCGTGTCCGCGTTCGCAGCCTGCGCAACCAACACGCCATCGCGGCCTACCAAGAGGGCGAGCGCGCCGAGCGTGGAGAGGCCACTTTGGACGAAGCTGCAACTGCGTTGAAAGTCAGCCCTTCGACGGTTCGCCGTCTGATCGAAGAACAGAGCTTGCCTGCGCAGCAGCTGTGCAAAGGCGCGCCGTGGATGATCAAAGTGGTTGATCTGGAACGTCCCGATGTCAAGCGCACCGCGCATGCGCGGCGGCTCCGGCGGCCATCGTCTGGCGATCCTGGTCAAAAAGAACTTGAACTCTAAGGGGGTAGCGAGATGGGCAGTATGAATCTGACTCGGGCGGGCCAAACAGCAGCAGATTGGCGCCCTTGCCGAGCCAGCCGTCGCCGGCGGCGAGCGCGCTCATTTGCGCCCTGGAGATCATCGGCACGGCTTCGAAGTCGAAGCTGTCAAAGGTCTTTCCGGTGGGCAGCCGCGCCTCGACGAGATGGCGCTCGATGCGGCGACGGCTGCGTTCAGCGATCTCGTGCTCGGCAATGGTGGCGAGGAAGCGCGCCGCCGGCCAGCCTTCCTTATCGGACAGCTCGGCAAATTGCGGCCACAGCACCTTGATGGCGGGCAGCCGCAGCTCGTTGAGCAACAGATTGAGGCGCGCGGTGTCGACTACGTTGGTTGTGCTCATGCGGCACCTCCGATCTCGGCAGTACCGATGAGGCATTCATAGGTGGCGAGCGGTGCGAGGCGCACCACGACGTTCGGCATCTGGGCGGGATCCGGGGCGAAGTGAGTACGTAGCCGGTTGAGGTCGGGCAGCCGGCCGTCGTTCAGGTCGGCCGTGAGCTGATCGGCGAGTTCGGCCTCGCAACCGCGCTCATGGGCGAGTGCGAGGAGATCGACCATGATCCGGCAGGCCTTCTTGTCCGGTAAGCGTTTGCGCAAGACGTCGAAGGCTCGGCGGTAAGCTTCCCGGGGGAACAGCTGGTCGCGGTAGACCAGGTTGAGGAGCGCCATCGGCTTGCGCCGCAAGGAATGGATCACGTGCCGATAATCGACGACCTGATCGTGCTTGCCATTGGGATGCGGCCGCCCGCGCGGCAAGGTGAGGAGATGCGTGCCGCCGACAAACACGTCGAGGTGATCGTCATACAGGCGCACCCGCAGCCGATGGCCGATCAAGCGCGACGGCACCGTGTAGAACACCTTGCGCAAGGTGAAGCCGCCGGACGATGTCACGTGGACGATCACCTCTTCATAGTCCGACGTGCGGCGGTCCGGCAGATCCTGAAGTGCGGTACGTTCGCTGTCGATCCGCTTGGCGTTGCGGGCATTGCGGCGGCTGACGATCTCATCGATGAAGCCACGATAGGCAGCGAGATCGTCGAAGTCGGCGGTGCCACGCAGCAACAGCGCGTCGCCGACCGCCCGCTTGAGATGGCCATGCGAACTCTCGATCGCCCCGTTCTCGTGGGCGATGCCACGATTGTTGCGGGAGGGGCGCATGCCGTAATGGGCACAGAGGTCTTCGTATCGCCGCGTCAGATCGTCTTTGGCGTCGCGGTCGAGATTGCAAAAGGCGGCCGACAGGCTGTCGGTGCGATGCTCCCGTGGCGCTCCACCGAGTGACCACAAGGCATTCTGCAGGCCTTCGGCCAGAGCGATGAAGCTCTCACCGCCGAGCACGACATGGGCGTGCTCAAACCCGGAATAGGCCAGCCGGAAGTGATAGAGACGATGGTCGAGCGGCACGCCCGCGATCGTGACACCCAATTCGCCCATGTCGGTGAAGTCGGACAGGCCGCGCTGACCGGGTTCGTGGGTCTGCCGGAAGATGACCTCCTGCTCCTCGCCGTGGATCGCCCGCCAGGCCCGGATCCGGCGCTCCAGCGTGCGACGGATGCCGGCGCCGAGCTCAGGATGGCGTCGGAGCAACTCCTCGAAGATAGCGCCCGCCAACGCGCGTGTTCCGATTCACTGAGCACCGCGATCGCCATGGAACTGATGTCGCCTCGGCGATCGATCGGCTCGATGTCGACTCCTACGTCCCCACCGCGCGCGATGCCTATCAGGCATCGGCGTCTGCCATGCGACAGGCTGAAGTGGATCGGCGGCAAGCGCGGTAGGACGGCGCGCGGCTTGCCGAAGCGGCTGGTGGCGAAGACCAGATCGGCGGCGCTGATGTGGACGTAGGCCTGCAGCACCTGCCGCAAGGCGGCATGCGCGACGATGTAGCGCCGGCGGCGTTCATCCGCCCGGTGGCCGGCCGCGACCATGCGCTCCGCATCGGGAAAGCACCGGCAGCCGGCCGGTGTCGCAGGCACCATCCAGCTCGACCAGCCACAGGTGCACGTCGCCGCGCCCGAGCGCAGGCGCGACATCGGCAGGTCGGGCGGTGGGCCACATCGCGTGCTATCGTTAGCGAGGCATCGCGCGCAGCACCGGCCTGAGTATCGACACCACGAGGTCGATTAACACCGGCAAAGACTTGCGAAAGTAGAAGTGGCCGCCGGGAAGCAGCACGGGCACGAATGCGTGCACGTGGCTTGCCCATCGCTCGAGAAGGTCCGGGCGCACGACGGGATCGTCCTCGCCGCCCAGCAGCGTCGTCGGGCAGGCAAGGCGCACGGGAGCTTCGGGACGATAGGTCTCCAAGATCTCGACGTCCGCCCGCATCGGCTTGATCAACGCGCTCATCATCTCCGGGTCATTGATCACCGCCTCGGGTAGTCCGTCGTAGTGTCGTAGTGACCAATCCGGGCGATGAAGTCGGGGTCGGTCAGCCGCGTCGCACTCCCTCGGCGCGCCCGGCCGATTCCGTTCACTCGCGTTCCCACAGATTGCAGACCCCGCGGATTTGCCACTGGATCCAACGTCACATTCCAAAGTCGATCGCGACGATGCGACGGCGGCTCGCCCGAACGCTGTTGAGTTCGTCCAATCCACAGACCACCCTTGTGACGCAGTAAGACTAAATGTGGCGTTGAGTATGGTACCGTCGCGCACGTCTTATTTGTGTCCGACGTAATCTTTCACAAACTGGCCCCTGTCCGCCGCTGTCAGAATGAACTCGGTCGGCCAGCCGCGCGCAGCATCTCGTTCTGGGCGGTGGCGTAAAGTGTTCGCCAGGAATCCCTCAACTCGGGGGTGAAAAAAGCGCCGAATTTGCGCTCAAAGCTCCACATCAGCGCCTCGCCCATTGCGACAAAGTGCGATGGCTGAACGCCAAGTCTGGCGTGCTTGTGACCGGAAAGCGTGATCAGCGATTGGAACATCGGTCTTTCGTCGAGCGAAGCGACCAGAGCGGTGATCATATCCAGCATCTTCATTCGCTGCTTCTCAGCATCGCCGCCGAACAAGCTCCTTGCATCAGGAGCTAGTTCGACGAACCTGTTGTAGCACAGGTCAGCGAGGTCGCGACGAATCGGCCACATCGCGTCAAATGATGTCCTTATAAGGTCGACCTGCTCGGGCGTCATTGATCAGACGAGCAGGCTCGTAAAGAATGGTTTTGTGATCTCATCGACTAAAGGCACCCTCTCGTCAGAAGTGATGATGGAGACAAACTGGTGTTTGCAGTTCCAGCAATGCCAATGATTCTGAACTTCATTCGCATTCACGCGTTCATGCCACTCGAGGGTGACTAATCCAGAACCACAGCGAACGCATTCTATGCGATGTCGCATCGAAATTGGGAGCATGCGTAATCTCTATTCTTATGCAGAAGCGACGCATACGTAAGATGGGCGAGAATTTGTAAGCCGTCACTTGTGCTTCCTGGAGCGGTTGTGCTGGATCAGATGTCTGTGCGAGAGCTCGGTAAACCGATGCCGTTTGCTCAAACAAGCATGCTGTGACCGACAGCATGTAGGAAGCCGCTCAAAGAGGGAGCGCCGGAGCGGGTCACAGTGTCTTGAGGTATTCAAGCAACGCCCTTTTTTCTGGGTCGCTTAAACTGGTCCCATACTCGTGGCCGCATCGGCTATTCCCGGAGTTGATATTACTGCAATCCGTGAGGGATAGAGTTTCGCTCAGGGGCTCCTGGGTGGCAGCAAGACCAACGTTTTCAATGTCGTATTTCCGTCCAACGCTAAATTGCGATAAGCGCTGCCCTGATGGCTTGAGCAATTCCGCCAGCGTAGGAACCGAGCCGTTATGAAGATATGGTGCGGCGGCCCAAATGCCCTGCAGAACTCGAGCCTCGTAGGAGCCCCATGGAGGGAGCCGGCTGCGAAACGCTCGTTCTGCTCCCTGCCGCTTAGTTTTAATTGCTTCCGAGGTGCTGGCAGTATCAAAAGCCGTTAGCAAATCCTGCAGCGTTGGTGGTAGTCGCACCAGACCCAGAGACTCCGGTGTGTCCGACGATCCCGGCTCTGGCGCCGCTGCCACCCGGGCATTGGTTGAAGGGGCGCCGCCGGCCAACAGGTGTTCCGCTATCGAACCGATGACCGAGGTCGCAAGAATGTTAAAAATCTCATCGTTCTCCTTGAGCGGGGCGGTCGCGAACGGAATGAACGCTCCTTTCAGCACGCCCGTTTTCGCCTTCCAGGTGAGGACATCGTATTCTCGTGTATCGGTACCAACGTTCTGGACCGGAGTTCTCCACGTTTTGATGAATGGAACGCGTTGCTCTCCGTCTTCAATCCCGTGACACCCGCTACATCCCCCTTCAGCGGAATCCCTTTCGAAAATTACTTTGCCCCGGGTGGCCAAAGCAGCGTCAATCTTCCAGGGCCATTTCGGAGGGCCGATCCGCTTCACCAAGTTTTCAAGCTCGCTCAAGCCGTCGAAATTGGTTGAATTATTGTCGAGGAAATTGATAATCGCGCCCTGACGCTTCGGCTCGAACGTAGCGAATACCCCCAGAACCTCGCCAACGTTCCGAGCCAGCCCCAAGATGTCATTTCCATTTTTTGCGAATCCAGGCCATTGCGTCTTGTCTTGCCGCGGCGAATTCCAAAGGAATGGGTATCTCACGGGAGCGTCCGCGTTTTTCATATTTTCCGGGATCATGAAGTCGGGTGGCGGACCGATGTCCAGGCCGGATATGCGGTTGAAGATCATTCCTACAGCATCGAGACGGCCAACTCCCCAGCCGCTCTTGGGCAGCGCGCGTACCATGAGCGTGTGAAACCGCAAGTACCACCCATCTACCTGTCGACGAAGGTCCGCAACATCGGCCGCATCCGGCGTTGTGGACCGCAGGACAGCTGCAGCAAAGGGAGCGAACGAGCTGTCGCTGGCAATCACATCGCCGACTGCCTTGTCCAGATCGCCAAGCAGTGCGTAGAAGTCTACAAGCCCCGGACCGCCATCCACCCGATACACCTTGCCGTCAACTTCGATCTGGCGCGTGTGACATGCCGAGCAGGTCATTCCAACGACCTGGAAGTCTTGAGGGCCAGAAGCGTGAAAACCGACGGGAAGGTTGGCCGTGTTTGCAGGATTCGGTAGATAACCGTACCGTGACAAACCATCCGCGAGGAATGGCTGTCCATTCTTTTGCTTCAGGGCCTGCATCCAAGACAACGCAATCAAACGCGAGCCCTGATCGCGCGAGTAGAAGTCCGCTCTTGCTGCCGCGGTCCAATCCATACCTTGGTCAACATATATGGGATTGGCGTCGGTCCCTTGAGCACTTGATCTTGTCGTGACGACAAACGTCAAGGCAATTATAAAGAGAGTCCGGAGCATCGTGTGGCCTACCGCTTCCATCGTCAAAATTGCAAGAAGAGGCGTGCGCCGAAATTCCGCGCCATTTCCGGCAAACTTCGGCTCGCCTTTCGGCTTGCAGGTCGCTTGATCATCGATCATTAGAGGCCGCTGTCCAACTAAGTGCAACCTACCAAATCTTAGAAGAAGGCACCGGCTAGCGGTGTAGCGGTAAGCCCACTAGTCGAAGAACCGCATGCCGTGGCGAATCAGACGGATGCCAATTTGTCTGTAGAGACTGGCGATCCCTTTGGAGGTCTGGGTAGGTATTGGCGATCACTTTGCCGGGCGACGTGCGTCTCCCGCCGAATGGTGGAGTCACATTCGTCGCTTGTGGAGGCGGACACTGTGTCGTGCCGGCAGTGGCTGGCAGCGCAACCATTCAACAGCAAGTTAACTCGGCGGCCCTCTGTGAAGTGCCGACGCGCAAGGGTAAGTGAGCCGGCGGCGGGCCGGGTTCACCCAACTTTCCGAAGGGGCAACCCGCCAGCGGGTCAGCAGCCACCGGCTCGCATGAGGCGCAAGCCGGTGGCTGGTGGACTACGCGCCGCCTACGGCAGCTGCCTTGGGATGCTGCGGAGAGTTTTGACGAAGACCGAGGGAGTTGCCGTCGGGATCCTTGAAGAAGGCAAGCCGAACGCCGTCTCCCACATCATCTATTTTACTGACCTCCACGCCCTGCTTCTGCAATCGGTTACTTGCCTGCTCGATGTCATCGACGACAAGCGTTGCCACGGCACCGCCTGTTCCGACTCCGGTAGGGTGCACATTCAGTCCGATGGCAACACGTGGAAGCACACGGAATTGCCGCCATGTCGACGTGTGGTACTTTTCGTCTGGAATTAAGCCGAGCTTCTTTCCATAGAACGCCACGCTGGCATCCAAGTCTGATACATCTACTTTGGATACAAAAGCGTATTCGCCAATAACATCTTTCAGTGCCATTATTTGCTCCCTGTGCTGTGGCAGCTCGCAGATTGCAAGAATTTGTGCTACACGCAAAGCATGCTGTCGCCTCCTCGTCCTGGTAGGGGCCGAGGGTGCCGTCAAGTTCAACGAATTGGAGCGGCGCAGGGGGTATACGAGCGACGTGCGGACTGCCAAGGATCCTCCTTATCACCGCCATCGCTTCCCGTCGGAAGTGATCAGCTATGCCGTTTGGTAGTATTTCCTGTTTCCCTTAAGCTTGCGCATGGTCGAGGAAATGCTGGCGGCGCACGGCGTTGGCGTGACCTTATGAAGCCGTGCGCCAGTGGGGACGGAATTCGGCAAGCCGTTCTCCGATCGGATCGGCCAGCGCGCTCCCGCTCGCGGTGACAATGGTATCTGGACGAAGTCGTTATCTCGATCGCGGGCGAATAACATTGGCTCTGGCGCGCTGTCGACCAGAATGGCTTCGTTCTCGACGTCTTGATCCAGCGCCGAAGAGATTCGCGCACTGCACAGCGGTTCATGAAGAAGCTCTTGAAATCCGCCGGCATGCCGCCGCGCGTGATGATCACGGACAAATGCCGTTCGTACGGTGCTGCGAGGGCGAAGATGGGCGTTGAACATCGCCAGTACAAAGCTCTCAACATTTTCATCAGCCGACGAGGCGGCGCGAGCGGATCATGACGCGTTTCAAATCGTCCCATCAGGCTGAACGGTTTCTGTCAGTTCATGATCAGGTTGCGAACCTTCTCCACATCCCCTATCCCGGAGCCTCGCCGCCGACTTCCGTCGTGCCTCGCGTGAGCGAGCCTTTGCGACTTGTCGCGAGACCTCCATGACAAGCGCTACCGCCGACTCTCGACCTTTGGGAATCGCCTCCTTCGGCTCGGTGGTCGATTAAGTTGACGATGCCGCTATGAGTATTCAGTTCGCTTGACTCTCTTGAGTCGGATGACAGCGCGCCAATCTCGAATTTGGCGGCGCTTCAGTTTCGGAGCCGTTAGGCGCCAATCCGAATCCAGCGGCCATCTATCAGTCCATCGATCCGTTTAAGGATTTCGAGATCAGGCCCTTCATCAAAGTAGATGTTGTATCCATACAGCCAGCCATCGTCGCTGTGCAGTACCTTGATCGGTGCGAATGCCTGTTAACCTTCCCGCAGGGGGGCAAGTCCCGAACCAACCTCACTAGGTTCGCGCCGTCGCTCCACCAGCAATACCGCAGCATCGGAAAATGCGGCATCGTCGGTCACGACATACCATTCCATTAGGAGCGAAAGCCGATTGGACAAGGAAGAATCGTAGAACCGGGAGCGATTGGGTTCAGTCGGATCGCGCTTCATGACGGGAAGTTGCAGGAATCGCTGCGCGATCGGCCAAAATGCGATTCCTAAAGTCTTCTTCTGCTCGATTGATTTCGCTGCGATCCGTTGTCCTGATTCCAGACCGCCTTTGCCCAGTCGGCCTTCTGGGCAGCTTCCGCGAACAAGGCTCGCAGAGCCGTATCATCGAGATAGTTTGTCAGATAGTCGCGGATCGACGGATTAATGAAGCTTACGCGCCCACTGCTAATTGACACAAAGCCGCCTTCGAGGATCTTCAATGCTTCCTCGAAATCCTTGCGGCGAGCCTGTTCGATCGTGACCGCGGATCGGAAGATGATCCGCTACTGCCGGCACCGTTACCTGATGCGCCGATTCATCTCTTGGAGGTCGGCAGCCTTGAATGGCGTGAGCCGTCGCGTCGTCCTGCTCGGCGCGATAGAGCCCTTGCCTGTCCCGTTGACTTGATCCGGCCGCCCCCCAGAGTAGGTAGGAGCCGATCCAATGTTGATGCTGTACCGTCAAACGTCGTTAGCCTTTCGGGCTGGACTCGGTGGAGCATCAGGATCTGACGATGTCTAAAAAGACTGCCAACTTGCGCGCCAAAGTTAAGAAACGCATTGCCCAGATCGAAAGTATGACACTAGTCCAGATTCAACGGGTCATGATGGATTGTGTGGCCGAGCGGTCTGCTGGCAGGATGACGACGTGTGAGGGCAATGCGTTGCGCCGAGCGCTGAACAAACGGGTCAGCATTCTCAGACGAGACCTTGTCGCGTAAGAGTTCGCGAGCTTGCAGGCAAAGCGCCGCGCCGAACTGCGGGAAGCCGGCGAGCTGCGAGAGAAATCGCGAGAAAGCCAAAGCGCGGTGGAACCGGTTCGCCAAGCTCGCATGCCTAAAGAAAGAACTCGCGCCACGGAGTTAGGGCACATCAGCGGTACGCGCTCGCGTCAAGGGACAAGAGAAGAAGTCGCATGTTCAAACAACCACGCTTCCGTTCTTATTCAACCGCGGCTCGCATCGGTATTGGCATTGCGGTCTTAAGCGCCGTCCTGCTGGTCTGGATAATAATGACGCACGTCGTGCGGTAAGGCTGGCCAGTTGGTGTATCCGCGCTGGCATAACCAACGATGCAGATACAGACAGCGAGCAGAGGAAACCCGGGTGAATGCAACCCGCCCGTACTGACCACGTTATTCAAATTTTCAACCCGTGAGGCGGGGCTCTGAAGGTTTCCAAGCAATCGGATAATGAGTCCGTTCTGCTAACGGTCAAAGCCTTGGCTCCACGAAATAAGGAGTGAGCCATGACTCGCCGTATCACCTGCATTACCAAGCTGCCTAACCATCAAGACCGCCATCGGCGTATTCAAGCAGTCGGTGGTTCAGCATGGCGAGATTCGGAAGAAACAGCCATTGCAAACGTCAAACGCGACAAAAGCGCTTATGATGTCACTGAGCAGGGTAAGACAGTCAAGGTGATCGTCAAAAAACACGATGGTCGCGAGTACCTAAAGACCGAGAATGATCATTTTCTTCCCGACAATCTTCTGAGCCTTCCGGATTGCTCGTGACCGGCTTGTCCGTCGTCAGATGATTTGAGACTGATCAGGCTTTTCGAGAAGGGAGGCTCTGGCTCATCAGGGTTAGAGTTTAAGCAGGCTGCAGTTGATGCTGCAAGCGGCCGTTTGCGATGGTGTCGCGCTTGATGCGTTCTCGCTCGGCGAGGATCGCCTCCGCTTGAGGCGCGCGCCAGCCACCCGTTCGTCCAGCCGGTCGCGGCGGAGCGCCGGGACTGGGTCCGGGTCCGGGGGTCGGCCGGTCGCCGGAGGAGTTGGGGCTGTGAGGCGGCCGAGACAGACGCTGAAGCCGCGGCAGGCCGCGGTCCTGGCCGCCGACCGCGAGGTGACGGCGCTCGAGATCGGCCGCGACTCCGGCCTTTACCCCAACGGCAATTCGCGGACATGGGCCGAGCTCGGCTCGTCACTGATTCGGTGCCCTGATCGCCGGCTCCGTGGCGTAGTGCGGCCGCAAGCCCCTTCGCTTCGAAATCACGGAACGCGGTCGGATCGCGATTGCGCTCTTCAAGGCCATTGCCAACAGAGAGGTTCGACATGCAGGGGCCTTCGGGCAGAAGGTTGCAAAAGAACGGCGGAAGGACCTGCTGATACGGCTTAAACGAGGTGAGCAGGTTTCCGAACGGGCCCGAGGCGCTACCCGAGCGTCTCGAAGACCTTGACTTCGCGAACTTCCTGCTCCAGCCGATGGATGGTCCCGACGTCGTCGCCAGTACACGCGATGCCATCGAATATTGTCGGCCTCATCCCAAATGGCGTCTCAGCGTCCAAACTCACAAACACCTCGGAATCAAATGAGAATATCTCAAGCATTCAAGTTTGAAGCCGCGCACCGGCTGCCGAACGTGCCCGAGACGCATCGCTGCCACAGGATGCACGGTCACTCCTACCGGATCGAACTCGTCTTGAGCGGTCGGGTCGATCCGCGGACGGGCTTCGTGATAGATTTCTTCGAGCTCGAGGAGGTTTTAGGGCCTTTGTTGCGACAACTCGATCACCATTGCCTCAACGATATCCGCGGGCTCGAGAATCCGACCGCGGAGAACATCGCGATCTGGATCTGGGACAAGATAAGACCCCGATTGCAGCAACTCTCCGCGGTCAAGGTCTTCGAGACCGCCGAATGCTGGGCCGAATATGATGGAGACGAACCGTGAGGCTCGGAGTCATTTTGGGACACTGGGGATGACAAGATCTGCACTCGTGCGTTTCTCTGGAGGCCATGATTCTACGACCTGCCTTGCCTGGGCGTTGACGCGCTACGACAGCCGCGCGGTTCGTCACGGCGTGCTCGATGATGGGCTGGGGACTCGAGAAGGCGGGCGTCTCAGGCGACCGCAGCGCGCGCTTCCGCCGAACGACACCATCCTGCAGCTGCCGGCCAGCATCTGATTACTATGTGGCGGAGAATCTCTGGGTGGCCGGCCCTGGCTGGTGTTAGGGCGCCTCTGCCACATAATCTCGTCCGACACACAAGAACGGATCCGAACCGGCATCGCGCACAAGCGCAACAAGACCATCGATACCCTTGCGGAAAGCCTTGGTTCGAGAAACAGCTGTCGATGGTCTCCTGCGGTTCGACGCTCGCCGAAGGGTTACGGTTTCTGCACCCCGCGCGCACTGACAGTTCAGGGGCCGGTGATCTGGAATCAGAAACAGCGGAAGCCCGTTCCCGAAGATCATACGTCCGTCAGCAAGGACGAGGAATCGGGTGCACGCGGATTGCAGCGCGATCTGCAAGACCGGTTGCAGCCGGCGCACGACGAGCCGGTGAGCGCGCCCGTCAGCGATAGCGCTCCCCATCCCGAAGCACCTGCAGGCTAGGGCCGGTGGGTTCGCCGCCTGCTCAAGGTCGGCATTGGCCTTTGCGATCGTGGCCGTCTTCGGATGGTTGCCGCTGAAGGCCGTGCTGCAGACCTCGGGCGTCGAGGCCGTGGTCAATGCCAGGATCGTGACCTTGCGCTCGCCGATCCACGGCCCCGTGAGCGCGAAGCCGCCGCAGGGCTCGACGCAACTCAGCGTGGTCCATGAGGGCGATGCGATCCTTCATGTCGTCAACGCGCGCGGCGATCGCGTGCGGCTCGACGATCTTCGGCGGCAGATGTCCCGAGCGGTCAGGCGGGTCTGCGCTTTCCATGCGATCTCTCGCACCGCTGGCGATGGCTGCTCGAGCCGGTATAGCTTTGTTTTTCCGATCTTCGGCGGGTGCCGATACGTCCAGGCGCTCTCGACCAACATGTGGCGAACGCGGCCATTGCCGGCCTTGGTGATGCCGCCACGCCTGACCGTCTCCCCGGTCGATCGCTCGCCCGACACCAGGCCGAGATAGCCCATGAGCTGACGTGAGGTCTCAAAACGGCTCACGTCACCAACCTCAGTGGCAAATGTCACCGCGACGATTAGATCGATACCTCGCAGTGTTTGAAGCGCCCGCACGAGCGGCTCCAAGGACCAGGCAGAGACGAACTCTTCGATCGTGCGCTCCAGACGTTCGACCCGCTCCCTGGCGAGGCAAACCGCTTCGACCATTTCTTGGAGCGCGATCTGATGCGCGGGATGATCGAACTGCTGTTCCTGAAGCCAACGCAGATAGCGCATCGTCCATCCCTTCTTGCGGGGATAGGTGCGGCCGTGCTTGAGCATGAAGGCGCTCACCTGTTGGCGGTGGACCCGCAGCGCCTCAACCGCCGCCGCCCGGGCGCGGACGAGATCGCGCATCGCTTCGTGGCTTTCATCGGGAACCCACACCGCCGTCAGCTCGCCGGCGTGCAGCAGCCGGGCAAGAGAAACAGCGTCCCGGCGGTTCGTCTTCACGCGATCACCTGGCTTCCTCGGGATCAGCGACGGCGCAACCACGGTGCATTCATGGCCGAGCGACCGGATCAGGCGATAAAGGCCATAGCCAGTCGGACCGGCCTCGTAACAGAAATGCACACCACCAAACCGGCTGGCGATCCGTTCAACGACCCGGCGCATGGCCGTCGCCGACGCGTCGACCTCACCGATGAAGCGAACCTCTCCTTCCCGGCCTGTTTCCGCGATCGCGATGGGCGTTTTTCAGCTTCGCGACGTCGATTCCGACAAATGCTTCCCCATAATCTGCCACGGCTCGTCCTGCCGTGATGAAGGTCGGCTCGGTACGCCCGAGTAACCCTCGGACGCGCAGTGTGGGGCGAGCCACCTCACTGGAAGAGGCGGACATACGGCCTTACGGTCTGTTCGTGCTGTACGCCAGGTCGTTGCCCGACAATCCGTACGACGGTCACACCTTGCGGGACGTTATTGACCGCACCGAGACACTGACCGGCTGTGCGATCGAGCGGCCTTATGTCGACAAGGGTTACTGCGGCCACGGCCGCGAGTTGTATGCGACGTAGGAAGCGTTTTGCTCGCCGCGCGAGCAGACGCCTTGATTGGTGCTTACTTCGGCAGTGACGCGCCAAAGCAGGCGAGGCCAAGAATCAGCAGCGCGCCAGCGCATGCCTCCATGATCTTTGATTGATGCCGACGTGCGTACAAGGCTAGGGCGGATCCCGAAAGCATACTCAGGAGGCCAAATTCCCTGATCATTCTCGATCCAAATTGCTGAACTTGAAACTTGTCCTTGGACGAAAAGAAGCGCTTGGAAGAACCCATCCGGTTGTCGTTGGAAATGGAAATACCTTCGGACACCCATAGTCGGCACGCGAGCGGGGAGTTTTCACGTCTGGTTTGAGCCTTATCGCGCATTGGCCAACTTGGTGTCCCGGCTCAGCTTGCGACGTTATGCTGACGACTCTCAGCCGTTGAATCCGTTTGTCGTTTTGAGGCCCTGTCGGTAGACAAGAATCTTGATCAGGCGATCTAATTGATTTGCATGCGGGATGTCCGGATCCTGCGGACCGGCGGGTAGTAATGGGGCTCCAGAAGGAACGATCGCTCGCGCGCAGTGAGTGACTGCCCTTTCGGCCCCACTTCCAGAAATCATCAGGTGATTGGCGAATGCCACGCTCGGCAATCTTCTGCTGTTCCTTCAACAGCGCGAGCAATTCTACGTAGTTCTTTGCCATGGCGGGATCGGGATAGTCCTTCACTCACACTGTCCTCCGTTTGAACCTACAAACGCAAGAAGCAACTCTAACCCGCGGCATCCAGGAACGAACCTACCTGATCTGGCTTTTGAATCTGGTTAGCGTGCCGGTCGCGCTGTACGCTGTCTTGCGAGGTCCCTTGCCATTTTAGACAGTAGATTCCCGGTCTGATGTTGGCGTGTTCGCCGTCAGGGCCTGTGAGACAAACAGTGGGGGATTTGCGGAAGGAGGATTTCTGGTTCGTCGTAGCCACCAGGAGCAAAGATGAAACAGAATCCGGGCCGGGCAAAGCACCGGCAGAACAAGGTCTAAGAGACGTCAGGCGACAGGCCCGCCGGCATTATTCAGCGGAAGAGAAGATCCGTACGCTGCTGGAAGGATTGCGCGGCGAGGAGAACATCTCCGAGCTCTACTGCCGAGAAGGCATTGTCGCCTCGATGCATTACGACCGATCCAAGGAGTTCCTCGAGGCCGGCAAGCGCCGCCTGGCCGGCGACACGGCGCGAGCTGCGACCTCCGGCGAGGTGAAGGACCAGCTCAAGAAGCTCAAGAAGCTTCGTCCCGAGTTTCCGTTCACCAAATCTCTTCAGCCGGCCCACATGGGATATCGACTGTGTTGCTCAGTTTGACGCGGGCCAGCCGTACTTCAGCAGCGGTTCATATCCGTGATTGCTCAGCCATTTCGCCCTTGAAAGGTGCGTCTCGTACACTTTCCTGGCGCGATCAAGGTCGCGCCCCGGCTCGATGCGCAGCACGATATCGGCCACTTCGCGCGAGTCAGAGCCTTCGGCGTCCGTGTCCAGCATGCGCAAATACGTGATCGCATGTTCGTGTCGTGGTCATACGGCGTGAGCGGATCATCCGCCGGTGCCGTGTCGGCGACTGGGGATTAGGCGGGATCTCGCGCATGGCTTCTCCTCCGCGGACTGCGCCCTGCTTGTCGTACGCCATTTGGACCGATTGATGTTCTCGTGATTAGTACGATGCGTTTGCCGGGCTTGACGGCTCAACCGGGGGACCGCAGTACGACGAGCGGTAAGAGGAGTATGACGGAAGATCCCTTCAACTAACTAGGATCATGGAGTGAGCTTCTGTTTCGGACGCCGCCTTGGTGGTGGCCTCATCACTTCGGGCTTCGCGATCGCGGCGAGCACGACGCTCGTTGCGACCTTCTCTTGAGACCATTGTGTGAGCGCCTCTATTGCGTTCTTCAAAGCCTCTTCGCGGTAATGGCACGATCTCCACGATGTGCGACGGTCGGATACCAAAAAAGCGCACGGGAGGCCGACTGCAGACAACCACCCGCGCGAAGTTTTTACGGCAAGCTCGGCTGTCTGAGGGGACGTGAAGAATAGACGGCCAAGCCAAACATCCCTCAGAAACCCGTGTGCCAGACAGGCATAGACTTCAAAAGCACCAAAGCGATGAGTGTTTTTTCGCACCGCGCGAGCCATTCGCACTTCACTCCCGCCGCACGCTGCCGTGTTTGATGCTTTCGTGTTTCGAGTCCGACGTTTTGGAGAGCGAGCTTCGGTCGTAAAGCACATGTTTTCCTTCCTTTTCCACTGTAAACCACATGTTCTTCCACCAAGGTCTCTCACGCGCGCTTCTTGCTCAGTCGAGGCATCAGACCGCTGCGGCCATCAGCGGACTCCGCGCAATGCGCCCGCCAATGAGAACGAACGCCATCGTCACGGTGATCGAGAGGATGTCGATGTCAGACCCGAATTGGTTCTCGTGGTATTCGTTTCCATTCTTTGTGCCACTAAGCGGGGGTGTGAATCAGGAAATTGAAACGAACGTCGTCAAAGTTTCGGAGATCGAAAAGAAGAGTTTAGAGAAATATATGCGGATTCCGACGAAGTCGCCCGGGCGTACCGATATGAAGTCGCCCGCCGATTCCGAGACGATGTCGCCCACCTCTCCGATTTGATCTCGCCCGGTGGCGAGGCGTTCTGGCCGGTTGGTTCTCTGGCATCGGTCAAGCCGGATGGTCAATCTGGAATCGCAACCTGAACCTGTTTTCTTTGTCTGCGTTTGCTGTGGGCATGTGGGCAACGCGTTTGCGTTGTCCAAGCGTAGCGGCATGTCCACAGCGCCACGGGCTCAGGTCTTTCGGGCGGATGACGGTGTTCGGCGCAGGCTCTCGCCGGTGAGGTCGAGCCGGTGGGCGTTGTGGACGAGGCGATCGAGCACGGCGTCAGCGTAGGTGGGGTCTCCAATTAGCACGTGCCATGCATCCACGGGGAGCTGGCTGGTGACGAGGGTGGAACGTCGGCCGTAGCGATCCTCCAGGATCTCCAGGAGATCGTGGCGGGCGCCTGCATCGAGCGGGGCGAGGCCCCAGTCGTCGAGTCACGTTGAGCTCAACGTGACTCGACTTATGTGGAGCGCACAGTGATGTGGAGCCGTATCGATCTCCCCGCTATTAACAGCCGCTTCGACCGTTCCTACTCAACATAACTGACGACGGTAGCGTGGTTCTCCCAACCATCCAACGGGGGCAACCATGCTCGAACACTTATTTCGGAAGGTTCACGCGTGCTACACGGGATCGCCCAATGGCGCTTTGTTGGAAGATTTCGCCGCTTGGCTCATCTCGGCTGGATACGCCCGACCCACAGCCTGCCGCCACGTACGAGGGCTAAAGGAAGCCCTCGATCGGATGGGCGCGGCGCGGCTTGATTGCGATACCGGCGTTTCAGAGAGGTTTTTCTCGCAAGCATTTTCTTCTACGTCATTGCAAGGCACTCGATGCGCCGTTGTACGCTTTCTCACCGTGAGAAGACTGCTCGTCAGGGAACCGGCGCCAGACCCGTTCTCATCGCTTCTTGATCGCTACAAACGGCATCTATCGGAGGTGCGTGGCCTTTCCAGCGCGACGCTGGAACAGCACATCGCAACGGCGAAGAGCTTGCTCGCGCACGCTTTGCCAGCTGACGCCCCGCTGCAGGCGTTATCAGCCGCCGCAGTGGAGCGGTTCGTAATCACCGCAGCCCGGCGGATCAAACGACAGACACTACAGCACGTTGTCGCTCGCCTTCGTGCTTTTCTTCGGTTTTGCTTCGACCAGGGCGAGGTCCAAGAGCGGCTCGACGTAATTGACGCGCCGCGCGCCTACCGAGGTGAACTGCCGCCTCGAGCCCTGGCATGGCCGCTCGTCCAGCGGCTGCTGCGTTCCATCGATCGATCAAGCCGGCTTGGCTGGCGAGACTATGCGATCCTCCATTTGATGGCGCACTACGGCCTGCGTCCCTCAGAGATCATCACGTTGACGCTTGGCTCCATCGATTGGGAGAACAAGACGCTCCACGTCAAGCAGTGCAAAACCAGATCGGATCTGATCCTTCCCGTAGCCGACCAAACGCTGCGGATTCTCAGACACTATCTGCGCCGCGGCCGGCCTGGCGGGAAGCACCCTGAACTGTTCCTCCGCGCCAGCACCCCGGTCGGTCCCCTCACGCACTACGCCATCGGCGATCTCTACCAGAAGCGCGCGGGTCAGAGCGGGCTGCCGCTCCAAGGTACGTCCTCCTACTGCCTGCGCCATTCATTTGCGATGCGTCTGCTCGATCGCGGGGTCGGCGTAAAGGTGATCGGTGATCTGCTGGGTCACCATACCCTGGAGAGCACCTGCGTCTATCTCCGGCTGGAGACCGGAGCCTTGCGAGAGGTCGCGCTTGCTCTGCCGACGGCGACCATTGGCCTCGAGGAGGACGCCAGATGAGCGCGACATTACAATGCAGCGCGTTCGACCAGTTGGCCGACCGATATTTGCGGAGGCAACGTTCACTCGGCCGCGCCTACGTCAATGAGGAGCGCATAATCGACGGTCTGCGTCGGTTTCTTGAGAAGACCAGCCGTCCCGACCTCGATCAAGCACTCTTCGATGCATGGTGCGCGGCGCAAGGTCATCTCTCTGCAAACACGCGACGTAATCGCCAGCGCATCGTGCGCAACTTTTGCCTCTATCGACGGCGTACCGAGCCAACCTGCTTCGTTCCGGATATCAACCGTCTCCCACATCGCAGGCCGTATGCACCGCCGGTCATCTTTGGGGCGGCCGAGGTCGCCAGGATGTTGGCCGCGGCCGATCGTTTGGCCCCGACGTCGACCTCGCCGCTTCGGCCAGCCGTGATGCGACTTGCCGTGGTCCTGCTCTACACGGCAGGGCTCCGTCGGGGCGAACTCCTGCACCTCACATTGGCCGACGTCGATTCCCGCCACGGCATTTTGCAGATTCGGGCATCGAAGTTCCACAAGTCGCGGATCGTCCCGTTGTCGCCAGACGCCGCTCGGGAGCTGAGGTCGTACCTCAGGAAGCGGCTTCGGCCACCGCTGAGCCGTTCAGCGGGTTCACCCTTGCTGTGCAACAGCAAGGGGCGGGTGCGCGGCTACACGGGTACCGGCCTGCGCCAAGGAATCCAAGCGCTATTCCGAGCAGCCAACGTTTGCGGCACCGACGGACGAGCCCCGCGGGTGCACGATTTTCGTCACAGCTTCGCGGTCGGGTCGCTGTTGCGATGGTACCAGCAAGGTGCGGATGTCCAATCCAATCTGCCAAAGCTTGCGATGTACATGGGGCACGTCTCAATTGTTTCGACTGCCTATTACCTGCGCTGGATTCCGCAACTCGCTGCTGCAGCCAGCGATCGGCTCGAGACGCACTTCGGCCATCTCATCACCGGAGGTGCCGCATGAGATCCCAAAGACCTAACGAACTCGGCAAGGGCATCGAGCGGTTCTTCCGCGAGTATCTGCCGACGCTCCGGGGTACCAGCCGACACACCATACGCAACTACCGGGATGCCATCGTGCTGTTCTTGCGTTTTACTTCGTCGCAAACAGCCAAGGCTATCGAGGATCTCGACCTCGTCGATTTCACCGCCAGGCAGGTCC
The DNA here is from genome assembly GCF_054060035.1 of Bradyrhizobium sp. USDA 3262. Lineage (NCBI taxonomy): Bacteria > Pseudomonadati > Pseudomonadota > Alphaproteobacteria > Hyphomicrobiales > Nitrobacteraceae > Bradyrhizobium > Bradyrhizobium sp. USDA 3262. The sequence continues at coordinate 8,917,270 of NZ_JBSSCT010000001.1, read as the reverse complement.
AGGACTTCCTGGCCTTTCTGGAAGCCGAGCGTCACAATGGCGTCGCCACCCGCAATGCGCGGCTGGCGGCACTGCATACATTTGCTCGCTTTCTTGCAACCGAACAGCCCGCCCATCTAGCCGAGCTGCAGCGCGTGCTAGGCGTACCGTTCAAACGCGGCGCGCGTAGCAAGCCGATCGAATACCTTGAGCCGCAGGAAGTCGAAGCGTTGCTCAAATCGATCGATCGCTCCACGGAACGGGGTAAGCGCGACTATGCCCTGTTCGCACTGATGCTCAATACGGGTGCCCGTGTTCAGGAGATACTCGATCTGCGCCTGTGCGACATCCGCACTGATCCTCCTCATCAAGTCCGGCTGCGCGGCAAAGGCGGCAAAATGCGATTGTGTCCAATTTGGCCGCAAACCGCACGGCTTCTGCAGGACCTCTCGAACAGTGCTGCTCAGTCAGAAGGCGGCGACTCTCCGCTGTTCGTGAACCGCCAGGGCAACAAGTTGACCCGCTTTGGCGTTCGTTACCTGCTCAAGAAGCACATCACGGCCGGAGCCAGTGCAACCCGCACGCTGCAGGAGAAGCGGATCCATCCCCATTCCTTGCGGCATACGACCGCCATCTTTCTCCTGAAGGCGGGAGTCGACTTCGCGACCATCAGCCAATGGCTCGGGCATTCGTCGCTGAACACTACCATGACCTATGCAAGGGCGGACATCGATCTAAAACGCCAGGCGCTAATGCAGGTGTTCCCTGAGATCCTCGCACCGCCTCGTGCCGGGCACGTCTCCTCTGCGGCGATCAACATCGTTGATTGGCTGAAGAGGCTATGACCTACAGGTAAATTATGTGGAGTTGGCGGCTGTCAAAAACCGGACCGGCGCCGATTGTCGACCCTCAACTCCACATCACTGTGCGCTCCACATAAGTCAAGGATCAACAGATCGACGCGGCCAAGAGCGCGCAACAGGCGCGGATGGCGGCCGTCGCCGCGTGCGAGCGCCAGCTCGTCGAACAGACGCGGGACGCGTTGGTAGAGCACGGAGCGATTGTCGCGACAGGCCTTGTGGCCGAGCGCCGAGGCGAGCCAGCTCTTGCCGACGCCGGCCGGGCCGCAGATCAGGAGATTGACGCGGTCGTCGATCCAGCGACCCTCAACGAGGCTGGCGAACAGCGGACGGTCGAGCCCGCGCGGGGTGCGGTAGTCGACGTCCTCGACGCACGCCTGTGGCGCAGCTTGGCGTAACGCAGACGAGTGGCGAGCCGCTTGTCGTGACGCAGCGAGGCTTCACGTTCGAGCAGCAGCGCAAGCCATTCGGCGTGACCGAGGCTTGCGGCCTCGCCGGTGGCTTCGATGTCGGCGAAGGCCTTGGCCATGCCGTGCAGGCCGAGGGCGTTGAGGCGGTCGAAGGTCGGATGAGTGAGCAAGGGAGGGTCTCCTAATTGTAGTAGCGCGGTCCACGGATGTTGGCATGCAGGATCGGCGCATCGTCCGCGGAGCGCTGGTGAGCAGGACGCCGATCGAGATTGTTGGCGAGGATCGACTTGACCGAGCCATAGGTGCGCGCGCCGATGTCGATCGCCCGCGCAGCCGCAGCGTCGAGGCGCTCGCGCCCGTAGGAGGCGGCAAGCCTGAGAATGCCGAGACAGGCGCGGAAGCCTTGCTCGGGGTGCGAGCGCTCGTCGAGAATGAGGTCGCACAACGCGCGGGTCGCCGGCCCGATCGCGGTGGCATCCTGGCGGATGCGTGCGATGGTCCAGCCGGCGTGCGCCGATGGCTGGAAGCCATGTGCTCCGGCACGGTGGTGTGCTTGTGATTGCCGCTCATGCGCTGATGCGCGGCGATCCGCTCGCCCTTGTGGAAGATCTCCACGGTGCGGGCAGTGAACCGCACCTCGACCTCGGCGCGGGCGAAGCGATGGGGAACGCTATAGTAATGCTTCTCCACCTCGACGTGGTAATCGAGACTGACACGGCGGATACGCCACTCGGCGAGCACGTAGGGGGATGCCGGCAACGGCTTGAGTGCCGGCCGGTCGACCTCTTCGAGCAGCCGGCGGCGCGTTATGCCGAGCCGCCGGATCGTCCGCTCTTCGTTGAGCCTCGTGAGCAGTTCGCCGATCGCCGTGTTGACCTCGGCGAGGTTGTAGAAGGTGCGATGACGCAGGCGCCCAAGCAACCAGCGCTCGACAACGAGGACGGCCTGTTCGACCTTGGCCTTGGAGTCTAGCGCGCATTGCATATGGTGATGAGCATGGCGCGCAAGTTTTTACGGTCACGCATCCATTCCATCCGCTACGAGGACAGACGTTCGATCTGCTTGCCGTGCGCAACAACTGGGGCGGAGACCGCGTGTTGTACGCAGGCCCCGAAGGGAGGCTGCGCACACTTCCGGTCGAATGGACTGACGTTATCGAGCCCGACCTCGTAGTCACGGTTGGTGCTGGTCGCGCCTTCTTCCGAACCGATCAACTGCGTGAGCTGCGCAAGCTCATCGATGAGTGGCGGCAGCAAGGGGAGGCGCCGTCATGTTAGGCAAATTATATGCATGCTGTCTTGGAAAATATGTTCGCGCGTCGGTGGCGACGTGTGGGTCGATAAACGGATTTCAGCGATTTATCGCCGATGTAAGAGGATATTATCTGATTGCGCGATCTTCTCCTCTTGATCGTCGCCCATATGCTGTATCTAATTATCAAGACACATGGGCGATTCGCGCTTCAAGGAGGCCGGATGGCAGCAGATTCACGTCAACGGGTGCGGCGCCGGCAGGCCTTGCAGGCACACGGCGCCACCCACCCCCGCCCTCAGGCCGTGAGCGATCCGCTCTTCCGCGGCAGTGCGTTCTTCGATCCGAACGATCTGGTCCAGGTCAAGTACGAGATGCTCCGCAGCGTCGCGAAGGAGGGGCGCGCCGTGGTGGATGCGGCAGAGGCCTTTGGACTGTCCCGGCCGGTCTATTACGTGACCTGGGAGCTGTTCAATCGCGAAGGTCTGCCGGGCCTGTTACCGCGCAAGCGCGGGCCGAAGCGCCCGCACAAGCTTACCGAGGAGGCCCTTGCCGTGCTGGCGCAGGCGGTGCGCGAGGCGGAACACATGCCAGGCGGTGCAGAGTTGGCCGAGCTCTTGGCCGAACGTTGCGGCATTCATGCCCACCCGCGCAGCATCCTGCGACGTCTGCTCCCCTATCTGAAGCGGCAGGAAAAAAAACGCCCACGATAGCCGAAGTGGCTGCGCTCGATCCTGCGCAGTACGTAGCCCATTACGAGCTGCTTCGTTCACAGGTCGTCGCTGCGGAGGCCAGTCCCGGCGGGACGAGCGCAGCAGGCCAGCCCCGCGGCGTGGGTCTTGCCTTGCTGCTGTACGAAGGGATGCCCGGCTGGCTCAAGGCGCTGGAGGGCGTTATCCGGGCGTCGGGCGTGCGACACACCACACCCCCCGCGGAGGTGCCTGCGGCCGAACCTCCCGGCGCGTACGACTCTGCGCCGGCGTGGCTCGGCAGTGTGCCTCACCGCGATCTGACCGCGCTTTTGACCAATCTGGTTCTCTCGACGCGTTGTGTCGAACACCCCATACCGAGGGAGGGATATCGATCATGCCGATGAACAGTGAGGCCTCACAGAAGATCACTGCCACGCATTTGTCGCGCATGGCATACTTGTATGTGCGACAGTCGACGTTGCGCCAGGTCTTCGAGAACACCGAGAGTACGCAGCGCCAGTATGCGCTGCGCGATCGTGCCGTCGCGCTCGGTTGGCCGCTTGATCGGATCGTGGTCATCGATTGCGATCTCGGGCAATCCGGTGCCAGCGCGACCGACCGCGAGGGCTTCCAGCGTCTGGTCAGTGAGGTTGGCCTGGGCCGTGTCGGGATCGTACTTGGACTTGAGGTATCGCGCCTTGCGCGCAACAACACCGACTGGCATCGATTGCTCGAGCTGTGTGCACTCGCTGACACACTGATTCTGGACGAAGACGGGTTGTATGATCCGGCGCACTTCAATGACCGCCTCCTCCTGGGTTTAAAGGGAACCATGAGTGAAGCCGAACTTCATGTGCTCAAGGCGCGACTTCGCGGCGGGATTCTCAGTCGCGCCCGCCGCGGCGAGCTCAAGCAGATGGTCCCGGTCGGCTTTGTGCATGATGCACACGAGCGTGTTATCCTTGATCCGGACATCCAGGTGCAGGCCGCCGTGCGGCTGTTCTTCGACACGTTCAGGCGCACGGGCTCGTGTTTGGCAGTGGTCAAGGACTTCCATGCGAAGAAACTGCTGTTCCCGCGTCGTTTGAGAAGTGGCGCGCACAAGGGCGAACTCGTGTGGGCTGAGCTCCTGCACTGTCGCGCACGGCAGATCATCCATAATCCGCGCTATGCCGGCGCCTTCGTGTTCGGTCGGACCAAACATCGTCGTCTGCCGAGCGGCAAGTACACCTCGCGGCAGGTTCCAAGCGAAGAGTGGATCCTGCTCCGCGACGTCCATCCTGGCTATATCAGCTGGGAGGACTACCGATCGAACCTGGACCGTGTGAAGGGTAATGGGTTGGCCTGGAGTACCGAGCGGCATCGGGGCCCGCCGCGCGAGGGAACGGCCTTGCTGCAGGGTCTTGTGATCTGCGGGAGCTGCGGCGAGCGCATGTCGGTGCGTTATCACCATCACCACAACCAACAAGTGCCGACCTACTGGTGTGGCCGCCGCCCAATGTTCCGAGGCGAGATCGGCCTGTGTCAGACCGTGCATGGCAGCGCGCTCGATGCTGCGATCGGCGACATCCTGATCGAGGCGATGACGCCACTGGCGATCGAAGTCGCTCTCGGCGTGCAGCAGGAGCTTGCCAACCGTCAGGACGAAGCAGATCGATTGCGCCGTCAGCACGTGGAGCGAGCGAAGTATGATGCAGAACTTGCGCAGCGTCGCTTCCTCAAGGTCGATCCCGACAACCGTCTGGTGGCTGACGCCCTGGAAGCCGACTGGAACACGAAGCTGCGCGCGCTCGCCGCGGCACAGGACGCTTACGACAAAGCCTCGACGGTCGATGTAGGCGTCGTGACCGATGCCGAGCGTACGGAGCTGATGGCCCTCGCCACCGACTTCCCCCGCCTCTGGCGCAATCCGCGCACTCAGATGAAAGACAAAAAGCGCATGCTGCGCCTGCTGATCGAGGACATAACGCTCAGCAAGGGCGATACGCTCCATGTCGATATCCGCTTCGTCGGCGGCGCGACGCGCTCCTTGGATCTACCGCTGCCGAAGTCGTGTGTCGAGTTGCGCACGACAGATGCCGCCGTGATCGAGGAGATCGACCGCCTCATCGATACCTACACGGACAAGGAGATCGCCGGCCTGCTCAACGAGCGTGGCGTGCGGACCGTCGTGAGCACCCCTTGGACAGCTACGCGCATTGGGCGGCTTCGCCACACCTACCACCTTACCGATCGACGTGAGCGTCTGCTCGCGCAGGGACTGCTGACCCCGCAGGACGTCGCGGCTCGCTACAACGTTGTGGTCTCGACCGTCCACATGTGGCGCCGACGCGGCCTGCTACGCGCACATCCAATCAACGATCGCGGCGACTTCCTCTACGAGATTCCGCCCGAGGGCCTGCCGGGAAAGTTCATCCACAAACGCGATTACCAGGTCGATCCCGCAACTTCATCCTCACGTAACTGACGAGGTGCAGTATGAGTCTGAGCCCTTGTCGCGCGGCTTGCGCGGCCGCGCCGGCAAGATGGCGGTGCCGTAATGCGCTGCCATCTCCGCATAGGTGCGGTTGATCTGCGGGTCGTAGAGACACGCCTTGATGACCGCGACCTTGGTGTTGTCCGGCACCAGCAGCGCCGGGATGCCGCCGATCGCCGCGAAGGCGCCAACATGGGCGCTGATCCAGTCGGCGAGCCCCTGCGTCCACGTCGCCTGAGCGTAGGTGAAGCTCGATGCGCCGAGCACGGCGACGAAGATCTGCGCCTTCCTGCGCTCCCCGGTCAGACGGTCGACCACCACTGGCACGCCATCGCCGGCGTAATCGACGAACAGCTTGTCGCCGGCCGCGTGCGCCTGGCGCATCGTCACCGACAGACGCCCCTCCCAGGCGCGGTAGAGCTCACAGAAGCGCGAGTACCGGTATCCGCCGGGCTCGGCGGCGATATACTCCTCCCACAGGATCGACAGCGTCACGTGCTTGCGTTTGAGCTCGCGGTGCACGGCCGCCCAGTCGGGCTCCGTGACGCGGCGGTGACCCTGACGGTTGCCATTGCCGGTCTTCGCGAACAGGCGGAGTTCCAGAACCGTGTCGGTGACGTCGTCCGGCAACGGCCAGCTCAGACCCGCGGCCTCGAACCGCCGGATCGCCAGCCGCACCGTCGAGGGCGCCGCGCCCACCCGTCGCGCAATCTCGCGGCTCGGCAGCCCGGCCGCCTTCATCCTGATCACATCGCGCACACGGCGCATCGCAAGCCTCTCCGTCGGCATCCAGGGTCCCCCTTCGCAAAGCCGAAAGGGTTGACCCTATGGGAGCCAGAAGAGGCCTCGTCACCCGGGCGACATCATCCCGGAATGGTGGGCGACATCATCTCGGAACGGGTGGGCGACTTCAAATCGGAATGGTGGGCGAGATCATCTCGGAATCCTGGGCGACATCGACCGGAATCAGCAAAATATAGCCCAGGCCAACAGCTCAAGGCCCTTTTCGCTGCCTTTAAACAATTGAAGGGAAAGACTGACGCGAGCGCCGGACACGCAATGAATTGTCTCGAAGAGATGATAAAAGGCGCGGAAGAGGTCAAGCAACGTCACAGCATTGACTTACGTCACGACGCCGAGCGTGCGTTGCAACGCCTGAAGGCCGCCGACCTCGCGCAATATCAAGCGTTCATTAACGACCACGAGATGGCGCCACGAGATGGCACACGGAGATCTAGTCACACCGGCGGTTGAATAGCTCGGGGTCGTCTCCGTGGCCTCGAACTGCAATCCATATCACCCGCCACCCCCTTCCGGCCTAGAGGTGGTCCCAAAGACAGCGCCAGCTTGAATATACCTCTTCGAGCACATTCCAAATGAAAAGGAGATCGTGATGACAGGCGAAACCGGGCTCCACGATCAGATGCGCGTTGCCGCAGACGCGCTTCAGGACTTCACCTGTCCGTCGTCAGATGATTTAGGACTGATCAGGCGTTCTGAGAAGAGAGGCTCTAGCTCATCCGGGTTAGAGTTTAAGCAGCCTGCAGTTGATGCTGCAAGCGGCGGTTTTCGATGGTGTCGCGCTTGATGCATTTTCGTTCTGCGAGGATCGCCTCGGCCCTGCCGAAGCAGACATCGGCTGGTGTGAGGTTGTCGATGCTCTCATGATAACGGACGTGATTGTAGTATTCGACGAAGGCCCGTACCCGGCGTTCGAGATCATCGGGCAGACAGTAATTGTCGAGCGGTATGCGGTTCTTCAGCGTCTGATGCCAGCGCTCGATCTTTCCCTGGGTCTGGGGATGGGTACGGAGCGCCGCGCACATGCAGCATGCCATTCTGATCGAGCCACGTGGCCAGATCGTCCGCCACCGTAACTCGAACCATTGTCGCTGAGAAGCCTTGGCCGGTGCGCGACGGCCATGTGGTCAAGACCGGATACAGCGAGTGCTTGGTCGAGGGTGGCACGCGCTGGCATGCCTCGCGATGGATCGCGTGCCATGCTGGGCGCTCGGATCGCCGAGCAGGCCAGCTGTGCCATCCATCTAGTGCATCACACGCGCAAGGCCCCAGCAGGCACCGAGGTGACGAGCGGGGAGCCAAGGCGCTCACCGACGCGGCGCGCGTGGTGCGCGCTGAACCAGATGACCGAGGAGGACGGCGCGAAGGCTGGCGTCGAGAACCATCGGCTGTTCTTTTTCAGCAGCCCGGGGCCAGGCTGCCCCGTCGCCGAGGTTGGACGCGGTTCCCGAAGACCTCCCGGCGGCTGTTGGATGTTCAAGCCGATGCGTCGCCGGGCTTGGCTGATGATCCCAACGAGACGGGTCAGTGCCGAATATATCCGTATATCTTCCTCTGGACTGGCAGCACGGTGCGCAGTGGGCGCCGGATGACAAGGAGGGAATGTGCTTGCACCGCGTGCTGCCAAGCGCGTCTCAACCGGAGACAAACCTCACTCTTAAGGGCGTGACTTACACGGGCATCATTGAGCCGCCAGGTTATGAGGATCAGGTTTTTCTGCGCCCTACCGGAAAAAGGGAATAGCTATCTTCGGAGGTGGTGCGCGTTCAATGACCGCTATCAGTCGCGAACGGCGTGCGGCATTGGTTGTGGTCGTTTCGCTCAACGAAACCACCCGGCAACGCGTCGACCGACTTCTCGCCGAGTGGCAAACGAAGCGCAGGCGGGCGTGGGCGGCTCGCTAGATGGCGAGTTCGCCTATGACGCCTCCGTAATCCTGCGAGTCTAACCCCTCCTATTCGTGAGAGTGCGGCTCTTTGACCCGATTGATGCGGCCGCACATCTCCTCTGACGCGGCGCAGGATTGCCTTCGGCTTTCGAACTGCCGAACTGCCGGGGGCGAGCTGCTGGCCGGCAAACATCCGCAGCTCGCGAGCGTCCACGTGGTCGTCGGAAATCTCGGCCGCCGCCTGCTTGGATGCGTATCGTAAGAGAAGCTGTTCGCAGACCGATATAGAGAGCGACCTAGGATCGCCCTGAGAAATAAGGGTGATCGGTTCGCGGCGAATAACTTCGTTCTGAATGTCTGGGTGCCAGAGCGATAGCCAAGCTGCTTCGCCGCGCAATGACGGAACCACGGTCTCCACGCCATAACGTTTCTGCGAAAAGAAGCTGAAATATCTCCGTGCGCGGGCAATTGTTGCGGATCAAAAACACAGCATTGAATGGCGTTGCTTTTGCTTCACATGTGGCACTCCATCCCCTCTGTTACATTCATCACTCCCGAATGACGCTTGTTCAGTTTACCCGTTTAGGGCCCCGATGATAGCGTCGCCAAGTGGAAACTTTGGCAATGGAGATCTCACAATGGCAACGAGAATTGACAGGGGCAGAGCGTCCGAGGCGGAACGCGAAAAACTGATTGAAGAAATGCAAGAGCTGATCAGGGCGAAAAATCTCGACGTGGAACTAGTGGTCGGTCGGCCGGTCGCTCCGACCTTGAAGGGCTGCTCGCAGTGCACGGTCTGCCCGTGCATTATCTGCTGGTAGTGCGAGTGGCTGGGGCTGTCGGCTTGCGCACCGTCAACTTCGACATCGCGAAGGAAGGGACAGACTGTAGCAAGCCGACGGTCTCCACGCTTCGGGCATGAATCGAATCGTTGGCTGTAGGTCAAAGCGTCCGCTTTCCAGCTAACCACTGATTCCAAGCCGCCGGTGATCGACATGCATATGCTCAATACATCAGGTTCACAATATCCCGCCGTCAGATGCGAATTCATTCTCAAGGTCGACGGTGCCCGGCCGATCGTTTATTCGCTCGATTACATCAACACTCAAATCTATTACTTGGCGCCAATCGAAGGCTTTGCGCTGTCCTTGCTCGACGGACAACGATCGATCTCCGAGCTTAGCGTCCTATTTAAGAGCCTGCTCCCGAGAACCGATAAGCCGTTGCTTGACGTGTTGCGCTCCGCCGACACGCTTGTCCGTATGTCGCCCTCGCAGACCGGGCTCGGCAAGGATGGATTGTTCGACATTTCTGATGAGCCGATTGCCGATGCGCAGTCTTTCGATCCGCGCGAGTTCATCATCGATCCAGCTCATTTTGCAGCTCGTAAGAACGATCCGAAGACGTCGCTGCGGCTCGATACGCCGATCAATGTCTATACCGTCTTCACACATCGCTGTCTGACCGACTGCGTTTACTGCTACGCGGATCGCTGCAAGATGACGGAAATGCCGATTTCGCGCTGGCGCCAGATCATTCGCGAGATGCGCAGCCTGGGCATCTGGCTGGCGTCACCGGACAATGGCGACACTTTCGCCCGCCGCGACGGCATCGATCTTCTCGAATGCCTGCTCGAGAACGAGATGCACTTTCTGCTGTCGACCAAGGCCTATGTCAGTAAAGACTACATCAAGCGCCTGATCGACGCCGGCTTCACGAAGAAGGTGCGCGGCGTAATCCAGCGTCAGGTGCAGTTAAGCATCGATGCCGTCGACGACGACGTGTCGCGACGCGTGCTGTGCATCAAGAGATCGAACGTCGCCCGCAATCAAGAGACGATCGAGAACTTCCTTTCCTTCGGCATCATGCCTAAGATTAAGGCGGTGATCACCGGCCTCAACCACGACCAGCCGGAGAAGATTGTCCACCGGTTCTACGAGCGCGGGGCGCGGGTCTTCCACTTCGTCCGCTATGGGCGGTCGTTTCACCGGCACACGGACCATCTCTTTGTCGATGAGGTTGCGATTGCTTCACTGCGCGATCAGTTTGATCGCATCCGTAGCCGTTACGATGACGCCGATATCGTCGAGAATCTCACGCAGGCGCCGCCGGACCAGAGCGAACTCGACGCGAATGCGGCGCGCGCCATTTGGGACGGTCGCATCGGTTGCGGCGGCGGGTGGTCGGCGCTGGGTATCTCGCCGAGTGGGAAGGCCTTCTTGTGCGAACAGATGAAAATGGCGGACCCGTTCTTCGTCGGCGATGCCAGCTATCAGTCGATCGAAGAGATCTGGCACGGCGCGCACCTGAAGCGCTTCATCTATCCTGAGCAAATGCAGTTCGCTGGCACGGCATGTGAATCATGTCCAGAATTCGAAACCTGCATGTGGGAAAAGGGCCGCTGTTACCGCGACGCCTATTTCTCGTACGGAACTGTGTTCCATCCACCGCCGCTCTGCCCGAGTAACTATCGCTCCGGACTGCGTTTGAGCTGAAGGAGGCCGGAATGACCGCCGCCGTCCAGCTTAAGCCGTCCGCCTTCAACGTAAAGTTGCGGCACGAGGGCAGGCACCTTGCTTTCAACAGTATCGTTGCCCACTCGCTGGAGATGAGCGAGGCGCAGGCGCGTGTTTTCAACGATGCGCTCGATGAAGTGGCTCAATCCGGGTCGTGCAAGGACGAGGCGCTACTGCGTTGCCTTTATGCGCTCGGCTTCGTGGTACCGGCCGACCATGACGAACTGGCGGTGCAACGGGCGGTTTTCCAGGCAACGAAGGCAAGCACCGAGACCTTGCGGTTCACAATTGCGCCGACCATGGCCTGCAATTTGCACTGCAGCTACTGCTTCCAACAGGACTTTGCACCCTGCAAGACCATGCGGCTGGACATCGAGCGCGGCATTATCGAGTTCGCGCGGCGCAAGTTGGAGGGCTGCAAGACGCTGGTGGTGCAGTGGTTCGGGGGCGAGCCGTTGCTGCGTTACAAACGTATTGTCGCGATGACTGAGGCGTTCCAGCGCGTCTGTGCTGAGCGCGGCGTCAACTATTACGCGGAAATATTGACGAACGGCGTTCTGCTCACGCCTGAGATCATCGCAAACTTGCCCAAGCTGGCGGTCAAGGCGATCCAGATTCCGCTGGACGGTGACGTCGATACCTACGCACGGCGGAAGGGTGTCAGCCGTGAACGAGCCCAGGCGTACCACGACGTCTTGGTCAACCACATGCACGCGCTGGTGGATGCGACGGGCAGCGTGACGATCAGGATTAACGTCGATCGTGAGAACCCCGCCGCCGGCTACGACGTGGTCAGGATGTTCAAACGGAAGGGGTGTGTCGACCCGCGTATCGATTTCCGGCTCGGCTTTCTCAACAACCGCGATGGTATTGTCGACTGTATTCCGCACGATTGCTTATCGGATGTCGAATTCTCCGATACGGAGGCGGAGTTCCGTCGCTTCCTGGTCGAGCAGGGCTACCGCGTCTATGGCGAGCCCGGGCCGCGCAAATTTCCATGCTCGGCACCGTTACGAAACAACTTCACCATAGATCCCACTGGACGCATCGGCAAATGCGTGCCGGTAATTGGTACCGACGAATCCGTGTTCAGCTGCATTTATCCCGACGACATCGCGCGCACCATGCGGGAGACGAGCATATCGAATGCGCCCTATTCGGATTTCGACCCCTATGGGAGTGTCTGCCGCAATTGTGAATTGTTGCCGGTGTGCCTTGGCTCATGCCCGCGCTCGCATGCCCCGGAACATTCTGTGATTTGTCCACTCAAACAAGGATTGGCAAAGACTCTTGCCTTCTATCGCCTGCATGGCTGACGCGCTATGTGCAACGAGGCTCAGCGGACACATGTTCACGACGCCGAACGAGACTGCAATATTCCCCGCGACGACCGGGTGTCTTTGCAATTTGATAACGCGCAGGTCGCAGCGGTGCTGAACATCTTGGATAAGATTGCGCAAGCAACGCCCGTCGATAACGATGATTGGCAAGACTTGTATGCGGCCGAACCCTATATCCGGTTGAAAGAACGTGAGGTCTCGATCAATCGGCCGTTCACCGACACCGATTTCAAGAGCTTTCTCTTGTCTTCGGATACACAGCGGCAACGGGTGGCATTGAAGCATACGCTGGCGGCCTGGTGTCGGCTGCCGCTGTCCGCGATCGGCGTAAGCACATTAGACTATTTGCCGGCTCACGCGCGCATTCGCGCAAGACTATTCCCCGTCATCAAGCCAGCGCCGAACAGTTTCGTGCATGGGGCGAGCGACGACGCGATGGTTTTCCTGTATCTCGATCCCACCCTGCGCATGCCGCAGGTTGAAGCCTTGATCGTGCACGAGCTGCATCACATCGGACTCTACCCGTTCGAATGCGAAAGCAACCAGCGGCAGGATCTGCGGCCGCCGGTCCGTCGCGCCGTCGGGTTCATGCGCGACTTCCGCGAGGGTTACGCTATGTTGGCGGCGGCCGGCGGATCTGACGTGCATCCGCGTCATCTCGACGGCGCGGCCGAACGCGCATTGTGGGACCGCGCCATGAACGATTTCGGTCATGAGCTGAAGGCAATCGAGAGCTTCCTGCTCGATGTGGTCAACGAACGGCTCGCTCCGGCGCAATCCGAACGCATAGCCATGGAATTCCTCGGCCGGCAAGGCCCATGGTACACGGTCGGCTGGCGCATGGCGGCGATGGTCGAACGAAGATTTGGCCGCGACCTGCTGATCGACTGCATGTCCGATCCGCGGCTCTTGCTGCTCTGCTACAATTCAGCTGCGGTAATCGCCGGACGTGACGAAAGCGCCGAAGAATGGCCGATCTGGTCGATGGAGTTGATGCGCGCGCTGGTGCCGTCACGTCGCGAAACGAGGCCTTGACCGTAGGTTCGCCCAACGCGATCAAATAACGCCGCGCCGCTTGGCCTCGATCACCGCTTCCAGACGATTGCAGGTGCCGAGCTTCTGGTTGACACGGTGAAGATGGTTGCGCAGCGTGCCTAGCGTAATCTGTCGCTCGCGCGCGACCGTCCGCGGGTGCTTGCCGTCGCTAATGTCGCGCAGGATCCGGTGTTCCTGGTCGGTGAGCGGAACGATCGGCGGCCGCCGTTGCTCGGCCTGAGGTAGTTGCACAATCTGCCGTACCAGATCGATGAGCTGCTGGTTTAAGTTCTCCGCGTCCTTCTGCCGCGTGATGTCGCGCGCGAAATGCACCACGAGCAGCTCGTTGTTGACCTCGTCCTGATACGCGAGAATTGAGACATTGATCCAAATGGGTGTTCCGGCCGCTGTCTTCGCCCTGACGTCATAGTTGGGTACGGTCGTGCCCGCTAGGCATTGGCCAATCACACCACATTGCTTGCAGCAGGTGTCCGCGTGGGTGCCGGTGTGAAATGAAATCAGGTCGACGCATGGCATGTTCATCGCTTGGGCGGCGCTGTAGCCGAACAACTGTTCAGCGCTGCGATTCCAGGCGCGGATCATACCCTCGCGGTTGACGGCGAACCCTGCATCGGCAGTGCGGCTCAGAAGCAATGCAACACGATTAGAACTCATCGCTCTTTACCCGAGGCCAGCATTCCATTTTCGAAAAGACACCAGGACAACAATAGTGCGAAGTAACTCGCTCTGCAATCAAGGAACGTAGATGCAAAGATGACAAGAAGTTGGGAAATGCCGGTCGGCGCGCACCTATTGTGGCTTCTGAACCGCCACATGGGCTTGACTTCGGCCCGATGGCATCGGGGCGGCATTGCCTTTTGGCCTCCCGATGAGTTTGGGCGTTGACTATCGTGATGTCTCTTCATGGCCCATCTTCGGCCTGGGCTACGCGCCAGGGTACGGCGCATAGGTTGCTGCGCTCTATGCCATTCCGCTTGATCCCGTCAGCAAGACGCAATGTATCGGCATTATCGCACTAAGTGGCGCGTATCTAGCCTCAGATGTTGCGCAGGCCGCCGTGCAGGGCGGGCCGCCCCTGGGCTAGCCGCGGGCGGCGCACCCACAGCGTACGGAGATCGAATGAAGGCGAATGTGGTCTAATGTCAGCTCGGGAGGATCATCTCCTCTCGATCGCAGAGACCCCTTCAGACGTCCCGTTCCATTTGGTTCAGCGAGCGGGCGGCAAGCGTCCGAAGCGCGATCCACATGCCGGCGACCCAGAAAATGCATTGGACACGCGACGATCGGTCACCCGCGGCACGCGGCGGGCCTATGCTAACCGAAGCTCGCCCTCATCGATGAAGACGAGGCGCTCAGAATCAAAGGTACATAGCTTTCGCGATCTAATATCGCTCCAGCCGCCTCGAAGTTATGTTCGTCGAACTGCTCTTTCCAAGTCTCAACGCGCGTTGCTGAAAAACGCCCTACCAGAATCACGAGTTGATCAGTCTCCTACATGCAACTATCATTATCGCCCTGTTTCAGGTTACGGCGGCGATAGCCGAGTCAAGCGGAGGTTCTCCTCATCGCGCAGCCTGCAAAACAGATCGCGTCTCGCGTCGAGATGCGCGTGCGTTCCGATCTCAGGGGCTCTCTTCGCATCGCAAAAGGCCAGGTCGAGCCTTGGGGCCGTTTTGCGCCGGCGCCCGGGGGCCTCGCCGTGTTCTGGATACGAGTATAAGTGTCAATCGGCACTGGAATGGGACCCCCCGTATTGCCTCATCTGCGGATGTTACCCTGATGGCGTCATTGCCTATGATGATCCAATGTCGATTGACGGGCAGCGCCACGTGGCTCTCCGAGCTTGCTCGACGAGAGGGGCTGTGGGCGGATCGGGCCCTACATAGCCCGAGCCGTCCACAACCCCGGGCAATGGGGCAGCGGTCGTGGCTGCGCCAAACGCCTCCTGAGCGACCAGTGTTCGGCAGCCCTGAGTCTAAGCGCCCTCAGCAGACGCTGGACGATCGAATGTCTCGTCCCGAACTCCTCAGGGTATTTCTCGCTCAGTCGGCCGACAATGGCGAGTGACGTCAGCTGCGACTGCGCAGCGAGCCACCCCCGATCGTAGCAATATGCGGGTTCAGCTTGGACGGCATGCGAACTCTAGTTTTATAGGGCCGACGGGATCGCCGGTGTGTGGCACGAGGCTTGCCGCCCTTCGCCGTCTTGCCGAGCGTCTTGGCAAGATTGGCTGCGGTCGCTGGCGCGTTGCAGGCCGCGCGCCTGAGCCAGCCACTGACGTGCCGCCATGGGCCACCTTGCTGCCGCTTTGCCATATCCGCCGCCACGATCGCGGGCGATGACCGATATCATTGGATGAGCAGCCAGCCAGGCTTGTGCGCTCGGGCTCACGGTCCGGCAGCAAGGTGACTACCCGGCGCATTTCCAGGTTGCAGATAATGCTGGCGTATCGGTGATTGCGCCGCCAAGCCCAGTCATCGATCCCGATGACCTTGAGAGAATCGGCCGACAAACGGCTGCGGCGTCGGACAACGCGCAGAAGCGGATCCTTGCTCACTGGTAGCATCAGCCGTTTTGCGAAACCCGCTGCCGGTCGACCGCCAAGCCCCAGACCAAGGTGATGGACGATAGAGTCCAGCCTTGCCGCGCGTCGCGCCGATGGAGCTATCCCGTCGGCGAAACGCTCAGTGAAGATCTGACGTCCGCACAGGACAGCGTCGCAGCGGAAGTGGCGGACGATCACCAGGAGCTCTACGACGCGCCCAGACAGCGGCAGATCGGTCACGCGGCGTCGATAGCGGCTATGGACACGTCGCGAAACCGTTCCACGACGGGCACAGGACGACGCCCCCGGAAGCCCGAACCACAACAATCGCCTTATCAGCCTGTAGTAAGCACTCTCTACAATAAACCCACGCGTGACCAAACTGGAGCGGTGGAGTGCCTGCTGCATGGCGCTGATTCTCCTCCAATCAAAGCGCCAGACATCCCCCGAACTGCATCAAAAGTGGGACAGAGCCCTTATTTTATGCCGAAGCACACCTTGGCTTTGAGCATGTCTTCCGACGCGCGCCGCTCGGCCGTTCCCGTGGCGTGCGTGACCCGACCGGCCACGGCCAGGCCATTCCGGTTCTCCATGGTGACATGCCCCATGTAGCAGAGCTTCGCCTCCCGCCCGGCAGCCTTCCGATAAAGCCGGCTGTCGGGAGCGGTTCTTCGTAGACGTCGTCGGGTCCCACACCGGATCGTTCGGCGCCAGCCCTACAAACCACCGATACAGCAGTTGTAATCCAGCTGCTCCATCAGTTGTCGTTCCGAGCGAATACAATCGTATGATCGCCATCGCCTCACGCGATCGACGTAGGCGCGGAAGGAATTGAGCACGAGGCTCTTGCGTCAGGCTATACGATTCGTTGTCGCTTTCGCGGCCACCGAGATATGAATGCAACGCTCCGGCTGCCCGAGCCGCTCGATCGATTGCCTGAGATTGTCGGTTTGTCGAGCCAGCGAACGCTTTCCTTCTTCTCGGTCGGAATGCGGGGCGGGTTTGATCTTCCTCTGGACTGCGCCGTGCCTTTGAATTTTTTCCGTGCTCAGAGCTTCACCGCGGCCGACTAACAGTGGTAGACTCCGACACCGCCCAGGTCGAGGCTGGAATGCATCAGCATTCCGCAAGTCGTGTGATGTATTGGCCGCAGGCTGTAGCCATAGATCCATAGATGCCGAAGCGAGCGAGTCCGACGGTTGGCACGGCCGGCGAACCGACAGTTCACCTTGGCGCAGTCAACGAAGCGGACCGGGGTGCTCACCTCTCGGATGTCTTCGCTACTTTGACGCCCGACATGAGTGACCGGCCTTGGCGCGCGCCAGCGTAGCGGCGATAGGGTGAATCGACTAGTATTTCGATCCTGTCGTCACGCAGCCGTACCAGGCGATTTCCATGATGAAAAGTCCGCGTAAAAAGATTCGGTCGTTATTGGTTGTTGTACTTTCGGTTGCGGGCGCGGCAAGTGGAATATGGGGCTGCAGGCGATGGCATGGGACACACGAACCGCCGGAGGCGCGGCTTGCGTTGGATGCGTACTACCCAGAGATGCCGCCCGATGCAAACCATCGATACCTCAATCTTCCGATGGATTATACAGATGAAAGCAGCGGACGCTTTCGCGCGTTCTACGTGCTCAGCACTAACTTCAATCCCAAAGATCCTGTGGTTTTTTTTCTGACGGACGGGCAAATGGAATTGGTAGGCCCGGAGATGGATTTTTCTTTCTTTGATGAGCAGCTTCCTGGCGTGTCATATGTGCTGATCGGCCATCGCGGCCATTGTCCCACGCTTTTTCCTGAGGTCTATCCAGATGGCAAGCTGGATCTGCGCCGCGCAATGAACCTTTATGGCTCCTGGCAGCGCATCGAGGATATCGAACGCGTAAGGAAGGACATGGTTTCCGCGAAACTGCTTCCGTCAGACGGACGCATTATGATTTTCGGAGCCTCAGGCGCAGGCCTACTTGCGCAGCAGTACCTGCAGCGATATGGAGAACACGTGACCCGGACATTGCTGGCCACCACGGGAGCGCCGGACTTGGCCCGTCAGCACGGATGGACCTACGCCCGCAACTTAGCTGAGATCGACTCGCAAGCCGCAGCCTCCTTGTCGGAGATTGCAAAGCTTGAGAATGGCAGGCGAGCAAACTTAGCTTATATGGTCTTTCAGCTCGCGCGACAAGGACAGTCAGGCTTAGCAACGCTTCGTAAGATTGTCCATGAAGAGCTAACCCACAACTTCTTGCCGTATACTTTGCACGACCTGCACATGAGCCTGCGGTGGGCACTCACCCGCACCCTGCTAAGCCTGCCTGCCGCTGATGCCGTGAAAGTGCGAATGTACGAGCTACTTGGAAGGGACCTACAGAGTATGTCCTCATATGGTTATGACCTCCCGCTCTACGTGTGGTCTGCGGAAGTCCTGAAAAACTTTCTGCAGGAGCCTGTGTCCTTACCGAATCTGCAGTTGGATCGGAGCCGTTATCAGGGGGAGGTTTTGGTTATCGCAGGAAAGGACGATGTCGTATTCTCTCCTGCAATAGGCAACGCTATCGCGTCAGCCTATTCTAGGAGCAGGCTCCTATTGGTTCGAGGTGGCCACCAATTGGAACTTGATCACGAGTACCAGCGTGCCGTTCGGAGAGCCTTCTTCCTGCATGGCCTACACGCGGGCGAAACAGTATTGCTCCTGGACACTCCTCCCTCCGGTCCCGCGAGGCGGGACGGAGAACCACAATAGGGAATCGATATGTGCGCCCATTCCAGCGGAACGGAGGTCTTCAGGCATGTGGCGCAGTGACGACTAACACTTCTGATTTTTTGCCCTACTGAACGCACCGCTGTAATTTCTCAGAGTTCCGCGCCGCAGCCGTAGCAATAACTCGCGCTGCCTGTCAGCAGAGATGGCTAAGACGGTTGACGCAGATCAAAGAAGCCCAACCCTAGATCAACTATCATGTGAGCGGTCACGTTCCAGCGGAGACGCCGATCTGCTTCTGCAGTACCAGTCGGACAAGTTGATCCAGGAGATGCGGACCCTGATCACCATCCTGATGTTTGTGCATCCAGATGGTCCGGCCAGATCGAGGATTCTGGTCAGAAAGTACAAGGAGGAGTGCGGTGGCGACGAGGCTATCGATTGAGCCAAATCAGTTTGTCGCAGTGCGCCGGGACTTCATCTTCACACGAGATGGTGATCGGCCAATTCCACGCTGCCGTACTTGTAGACCGACACGGCGCGTGATCCGAACGGCTCCCATCGTCGCGTACATGCTCGGCCGGGATCGGCAGCGCGTGCT
The DNA here is from genome assembly GCF_054060035.1 of Bradyrhizobium sp. USDA 3262. Classification (NCBI taxonomy): domain Bacteria; kingdom Pseudomonadati; phylum Pseudomonadota; class Alphaproteobacteria; order Hyphomicrobiales; family Nitrobacteraceae; genus Bradyrhizobium; species Bradyrhizobium sp. USDA 3262. The sequence continues at coordinate 8,898,155 of NZ_JBSSCT010000001.1, read as the reverse complement.
CTCTTATGCCGAGCGCGACAGATGGCGCGCGACGTGGATCGATTGACCCGCGCGAGGCCTGCCAGGGCCATCGATTGCAAAGTTACTTTGGGAAAGCCGAGGCGGCGCGGGATCGCGGGACCGCCCATCTTGCGCATATAAGGCGCTTGCCGTTTCGGCCTTTGACTGCGCTGTGAACGGCTCAGAAATAAACTGGAGTGAATAAGACGGAGCAACGGACCGATATGAGCAAGCCGCATTGGCGTCCCGCGCGCGCGTCTGACCTTGCTGCGATCAGCGCGATCGCCGCGCGCATCCATCCCGCTCTGTTCGAGCGCTCCGAGGTGTTCGCAGAAAAGATGCGGCTTTGTCCAGATGGCTCCCGCGTGCTCGCCGCGGACGTAGCGATCGTCGGCTACGGGCTCGCCCATCCCTGGAAGCAGCATCGGATCCCGCCGCTCGACGGCTTGCTCGAACGATTGCCTGACGATGCAGATTGCCTTTACGTGCATGACGTGGCCGTGCTGCCCGACGCCCGCGGTGGTACGGCACGCGCTTATGTCGCGGCGATCGAGAAACTCGCGCGCCTGTCAGGCATTGCGGCTCTCGCGCTGGTCTCGGTTTACGCCACGCGACCGCTATGGGAACGTTTCGGCTTTCGGCCCGTCACGACGAATGCGGAATTGAGCGCAAAGCTCGCGTCCTACGACAAGGGCGCGACCTACATGCTCCGCGATCTCGGTGCGACGTAATGTCCCTCACGCTCGCGGCTCATGCGGCGTTAAGCCACGCGCTCGAACCGGTCTCGGACAGCCTCCGTCGAACAACCGCGTGTACCGTTCCGGTCGCACCTTCGACCTCACCGAAGAAACGAACCTCTCCCTCCCGGTCTGCGTCCGCAATCGCGACCGCGTTCCTCAGCTTGGCCACATCGATTCCGACAAATACTTCCCTATAATCTGCCACGCTCGTCCTCCTGTGATGAGGATCGGCTTGGTCCGTCCGAGCAACCCTCGGACGCGCAGTGTAGGGCGAGCCACCTCCTCGACAGAGGCGGACATAAGGTCTTACCCTTGATCGACGCTGCAGCTATGTATTCAGCGTTGACGCAGTGTTGTCGGTGGATTTGGAGCCGTCGTACACGAGCGCCGACGCCCCTTTATCCGAGTGCACGCAACGAGTATCGGAGCTTTCGCGAACAGTTGAGCCGATTCCGCGCGGAAGACTATCGCGGACGCAAAAAAAAACGGGCGAGTTCGCGGCCTCGATCGGCTTACCTCTCGCTCGGCGTGCGGCGGACAACGCCTGAGGTCTTTCGTCAGCTCTATGCCGATGGCACGCCGGAGAAGATATGGCTCAGTTTGGATGCGAGCGATTTCGAAAATGCGGAATATGCTGATTTCTTAGTTGGTACAGGAGATATTTCGCCGCAACGACTATGGATACGCTCAGCGCGCCTAACTCAGCAGCGCAGCATGTATGCAGGGTAAGACCAATTCCAATGGTTAAGCAGCCGGACCTAGCTAAAAATGGCTGGGGCAAAGAGCGATCATCGTTGTAGACCAAGGGTACTCCGCTGATGGCCGTGCTGGCATCGTAAATCCTGCTCTTCGAAATCACCTCATGCACAAGCCGATCCCGCGGGAGAGGTCGTCTCAGATCGTCTTCGTGGAGTCTTGAGTTGTGCACGCGAACACCTCGGGCGCGATAAGCGGCTCGTCGTTTGCTCCAACAAGGCCCCCGTCGCGTCGCTCGAAGAGATGGAGGATCTCGCCCAAATGATCGCGAGGGGTTGGGTAACGAAACGTGTTCGGAGACGCCCTCAAGGGTCTACGTGGTTAACTTCACGATAGGGCCGTGATCCGAGCTGCTATTTTGCATTGGTAATGCCTATTGATAGAAGAGGACGCCATGGCGACTGCGACGCAAACGTCTCGGGGTCCTTGAAACGCAGCGCGGCGAGACCCTTTCCCGCGTGCAGGGCGAGGCAGACGCGGTTGCCGCCGTCATTGGTGCAGGTAACCCGTATCCTCAGCTTTGCAAAGCGGTTCCGTGATGCCGTTCTGGAATATCGACTGGTGCGCCGGCGCTCAAGGCGAAGCAGGACAAGCTCAATCTGCTGGACCGGTGGTAGACGTTTATCACGCGCGCCGGCCAGAGCTTCGCCGACGCCGAGGCGGCGCTGGCTAACGAGCGGATTGCCGAGATTCAGACCGCCTGCCAGGATCTGTTCGCTCGCTTCGTGCGCGGCTGGCCTGATGTGAAGCCGCCCCTGAGCCGGGCTCAAAACAGCGAAAACGTTGATCTAAAGCTCGCGGACTTTTTCGGCCTTCAGGATCTCAGTGCCCGGGGCTCTCCTATCGGAAAGCTATCGCAACGCTGTTGCGGCCGCGATTTTCCTGGCGGCTGCGACCAAGCATAGTGGCGTTCCGCGCTTCACGGTGCTTGATGACGTGACGTCCAGCTTCGACGCTGGTGACCAGTTCGCGCTGATGGATGCTGTTCGGACATTGCTGCGCTATAGCGCCGTGCCGGACGGGCTTCAGTTCATTTTCTTAAGCCATGACACCAGTCTGGAGAAATACTCCGACAAGCTGAATGGCACCGCGGATTGGCATCATCAGAAGTTACAAGGCATGCCGCCGAAGGGGCGGCTCATGGTATCGGCTCAGGAGGCTGATCGCCTCAAGGCACAGGCGTTGCACACCTGAATGCCGGTCAGATCGATATTGAACTACGACAGCCTTATGCAGCGATTTTTTCCGATCATGCTGGGAGGAGGGGGCCTAGGCCGAGACGTCGAGACACCGCCCGCGGTCGCGGATTACATCAACTGGTTCATGGGTTGAACAAGCTGCGCAAGCTACAAGCCGGCCTCTGTGGCAATCGCGCCATCATGATTGACAAGCGGCTACGGTTCGACGATGAAGCACAGGCATTCCGGCACAATCTGGTTGCTGAGTTTTGTGCATTGGCGTGCGGTTGCGCTCTCGGTCCACGCCAGAGAAACACATCTTCTGGTCATCGCGACGCCGGTTAATCAGGCCCCGAACAATCTTGCCCTGCGCGCGGATGTAACCAACCGTTGTAATTGCCCTTTTGTTTGGTCAGCAACGCCGCGCACGCGCCTCGGAAATCACCATCGTTGATTCTGGCTAACATTGGCGATTTGCACACGGCACTAGTACCAGCGTTGTAGGACCTGGTAAGGAACTGGCCGACTACAGAGAACATGTGCGGCTGAATATCTGAGCAAGGACTCGATGACAAAAATCACGGCAGCCATCAATAGGTTGGGCGATCGACTTGACGGGTTCTTTCTTCAGTTTGTCAAAAGGCCAGATTGAGTCGGCTCTCATCGCCACAGCAAGGGCCCGGTAAATCTTCGTAGACTATCAATCCTGGTAGGTGCGTCGCAATTCGCCTTTCACGATAGTGCCTTATGCAGACTCATTGCGCGATATCGTCACTCGTAAGGAAGCAGAATCATGCCCAGACTTCAGGGGACTTATGTGAACGACAACATCGGAGCGAAGCTGGTAATCTCACAGGCCAATGATGCAAACGGCCAGATTACTGCTGCTTCGATCAGCTATAATGGCCATAACTATCCTGCAACCGGCCACTACACTTCAAGAACAGCGCTGGCCCAACCACGGTAGCGGTTCTAACCGGTTTGAATGATGATATTGGCTATGTCGCCTTGTCCTTGACCGCCGAAAACCAGGAATTCAAACGGCTCAAGAGCTTCGGTGGCCTCGTTGATTTCAATGTCGAAACCATCGGCATCGGTGGCGCCTTCATTCGCCAATAGTGCAATGACTGGGTGTGATCTTAGGATTCGCGCTGCGTTTGGGCTGTGGGGGGCTACTGCCGCGGAACGGATGATCTCGGCTAAACCCTATAGGCGCCGCTCTCTTTCGTCTTTGTAGAAATCGGCCGCGAACGTAGAATCGCCAGGTTCGCGGGCATCGTCGCAGCCGATTTTTCAACGAGCTTATTATTTGGTGATGAGCGAAACCTCAGACGGCTGGACGCGCGAGCAGGATGAGATCTTCTGGCATTTGGTAAGGAAGCAAACTCCAGAGGAAGTCATCGCGGCGGAACTGAACAAAAACTGTCAGGATCTCAGACGTCGCGGTTACGCGCTGGGTCTGCCAACGAAATGGTTTAAATCCGCTAAGAGAACGACTGCCCCCCGGTGCCAGAGACCGGGGAGGGTCGCCAGCCCCGTATAGCGGAGAGATTTCCCAAAGCCGACCGCCCCGTTGAACCGATCCAGTTTTCGCGGCCCAATGATGCAATGACCGTTGGGTCTCGCGTGATAGTGGCGTACTCGACAGGTTCAAAGTTAAAATGGCGGCGCGGCCTCATCGTCGGTCTTGGTACGACCAGGACAAGGGTGCGCGTCCTCTTGGACGGAAACATGCGCCCGATGACACTCCACGTTTGCCTTTTGGAGGTGGAGGAGGCGCAACGTTCATAGCCAGCGCCGCGCAGCCAGATGATGTCGGTACCCGGATAGTAACGCTTTCAATTACCCACATTTGACGTCGAATTTGAGCGAGGCGCCGCGGGCGAAATCTTGAATCGGTAGAATCTGTTGTGATTCGTTGTTGAGCACCTGATTCGGAAGCGCGGGGTGCTCGATGGGCTTGGTGAAGGAACGCGCGGGGGCGCGTGCTCAGCGATTGACGACCGGTATCGAGACGTGGGTTGATCGGGAAGTTGCGGGATGCGAGTTTAAGGATGAGCGGCTTGGTCGCCGGTTCTGCAAATTGCTCGCACAAATCGGGAGCGACATGGGTCAAAGCATCCCGCTGGTTTGTCAGGATTGGGCCAACACGAAGGCCGCCTATCGCTTCTTCTCCAATGAACGGGTCAACGAGGCGGATATTCTTTGCGGTCATTTCGAGGCGACGCGCGGGCGCGTAGCGGCGACGGAGGGACCGATCCTCATCCTCCATGACACGACGGAATTCAGCTTCAAGCGCGAGAAGCCGGATCTGATCGGCTTTACGGGCAAGACGGCAGGACGCACGCAGTGCGGCATCCTGATGCATTCGAGTCTCGCCGTGACGACCGAGGGGCTTCCCCTCGGACTGTCGGCAATCAAGTTCTGGACCCGCAAGAAGTTCAAGGGGACGACGGCGCTGAAGCGAAAGATCAATCCGACACGGGTGCCGATTGAGCAGAAGGAGAGCATCCGCTGGCTCGAGAATTTACGGCAATCAACCGACCTTCTCGCTGCCCCTGGACGATGCGTTCATATTGGTGATCGCGAGAGCGACATCTATGAGCTGTTTTGCCTGGCCGAGGAGGCTGGAACACATTTCCTGGTGCGAACCTGTGTTGATCGGCTCGCCGGGGACGGCAATCATACAATTGCCGACGAAATGGACGAGGTTACGATCAAGGGTCTACATCGGATCAAGGTCAAGGACGACAAAGGCGATCCCGACGACGCCGTTCTTGAGATCAGGTACCGCAAGATACGAGTCCTGCCGCCGATTGGCAAACAGACGAAATATCCCGCACTCACTCTGACCGTGATCCATGCCCAAGAGCGGGGAAGGCCGAAACGGCGAAAGAAAATCGAGTGGAAGCTCCTCACCGATCTCCCGGTCCAATCGCGCAAGGACGCCATCAATAAAATCGAATGGTACGCCTTGAGATGGAAGATCGAAGTCTTCCATAAGATCCTCAAATCGGGCTGCAAAGCAGAGGACTCAAAATTGCGAACTGCTGAGCGTCTGGTCAATCTGATCGCGGTCTTCTGCATTGTGAGTTGGCGCGTCTTCTGGATGACGATGCTCAATCGCTCCTCGCCGAATGCCGTACCGCAAATGGCGCTGACAGATCCCGAAATCAGGCTTCTTGATCATTTGGTGAAAGACAGGGGTGGTGATTGCTCTCGACGAAGCACGCTCTCGCACTATGTCGTCAAGATCGCGCGGCTCGGAGGATACTTGGCCCGAGCCAACGATCCGCCTCCAGGAAACACCGTGATCTGGCGCGGACTATCGCGGCTGAACGACATCGAACTTGGAGCCGCAATCGAGGCAACAATTATGGGTAATTGAAAGATAGTAACGCCGCCCGCGCTTAACATATATGTGGACGGCGCTGTCTCTATCCGCAGGAGGGATGACAAAATCCTGACCTGCGTGACGTATGGAGCGGAGCTTCCGTCTTCGCTATCCGTATGATTCCGGAAAAGAACCCCAATGAGCTGTGGAGGCGGCTCGGTGCGCGGGCTGGATCGGCGGCTGGCTGCCTAGCCGTGCGCGCTGGCGGCCAGGGTGACGCACCCAACTACGAACAAAACCAACGAGCTCACAATCGCGATGAGTCCGGCCCGCATATACAGATCTGATGTTCGAATATGGCGTGACTGTAGAGTGTTCTCCCGTTCGCTCTTGTCAACGTATCTTGTGGAAATGAAGGCCAGAACCCACGTGCTAACAGCGGCGACTGTCCCTAGCGCCCAAAGAAGCATCGAGCACCTGGCGCCGGCTGTGATTGCGGGCTTGTTCATCTCAACTAGTTTTGCTGACTGCGTCAGGAGAGCAGCAGCCGCGCCAGCGTTTATGAGAATGCAGGCTTTGATAGCACCTTGTGCATATTCTTGGGAGATTTCCCGATAGTCGGCCATTGTATATCGCTGTCAATTCTCTACCGCGTCCACCCGCATGTCGCCGTAATCTTCTTGCATCGGCCGCTCGCCGTCGAAATCCGGATGAGCGAGGAGGGCGCCATTGCCAAATAGCACCATGCCGCCAATCCAGACGAGGCAGGTGGCAGTCGAATGAGCTGACGTTTCGACGCCCATATTGCCGGTGAGGCCGAACAACGTGCTCGCGTTGAACAGTAGGCCGGGGATTCCCCAGAGCCAGAATAGCACTGCTAGGATTCCCCTGAAAGCGCCGTAGCGGCTTGTGAGCGGGAAGGTGTGTTCCCAACTCTCGTTGCGTTTAAATAGCCCCATTGAAATCCCCTAAAACCAAACGCAACGTTAGATCGTGGGTACCGTGCGCGACAACTAGTCTTTGGGCTCGTGCATGTTTTCGCCCCAGCATTCCAAGTTCCGTACGGTCCGCGCCGGGACCTGAAACTGGACCTCCGATACACTGTCGCAGGAAGTATGGAGTGCAGTGATCGCGAATGAGCTTGATGATTTGGGTGGTCGGATCGCTGAGATTGAAATCGACGAGTTGGTTGCGATCATAGTTGATCAAGTCGACGACGAGATCACAGTCCAGATCGCGAGCTTTGTGGGCGTTGATTTTCAGGGGACGGGCCGTTGCCGCAGAGGACGCGGCGAAGTTCGGAGCGTCAGTCGCGACGTAGTGGCGGATAGGTGCGAGCCTATTCCTTAGTGTGAAGCTCCTGCATAAAACATGCAGCTCGAATACGAGCCCGCTCTAGTGTGGCCTCTTTCTTCTTCAGAATCTCAAGCTCAGATTCTAGCCGTTCGAAGGTCGGCAAATAAGCTCTCCCTCTCTGCCCGCGCGGTGCATGTTCGACGCGCCTGCTGCGGGCTGGCGCGAGCTAAGCAGGAAAGCTCTGCTGCTACTCGATGAGCTGCCGTACGAGCCTGAATGGCTCGATAGGATCTATGATCGCCTATTCGAGGACAGCGCGCGCCTGAAGCTGGCCGAGACAGCAGACGGCCGGACTTTCGAAACGTTGAAGGAGGCGGAAGACTTCCTGGCTGACATCGGATTCCACCTGGTGCCTGACAGCTGCGATTGGCGGATTGCAGCTGGTGATGACGCGGATTGCTACGCTGTCGAAGGTGGTGGATACAGCGTCAAGATCGGGGCGGCCGAATCTACAGCGCGCGCCTGTCGTGCTGAGGCGCTCGCGCAGGCGGCTGAATAGCCGGAAGCTGATCAAGAAAAACGGGGCCTGTACATATCGTGCAGGCCCGTTTTCGACTTTAGGCGCGGCATCGCCGGCCAGTAACAAGGCTGGTTTCCAAGCCTCGGATTATATATCGTGATGCGTGGTGATATCTAGTGCCTGCCGTAGCCGTGTATGGTACCAGCGCCGTTGGATCACCGTCCGAAGCTGCTAAGGTCGTAGCAAGACCAGGCCCGAGACCTGGCGCTGGGAATAGCTTTGCTCGCGGCTGCTGCCATACCGGCAACATTGCAGTCTGACATCGTCGCCATGTAACCTTCAAGGATTGTGTGCTGCAAGTAGGCAGCGACACCTAATACGCGCGATGAACTCCGTTTTCGGGTAGTGTCGTGGCAGACATAGGACGCAGAATAACCGGGCTTCAAAGTCGCGGCCTTGATTGCCGACTCTCCAATCCTCCGACACTCATCTAAGGTCTCTGACGGCCGAGCGACGATGTGGATGGTGGCTAAAATGCTGAGGTGCGTCGAAGCGACAATGATGATGAGCGGTGACATGTCGGCTGACCTCGAAATCGTTACTGGGTAATTCCATTAAGCGCATCAAGCCATCGAAGATTGTTGGAGCCGGCCATTGTGCTGGCCCTTCGTTCTTGGCCGATCTCTTTGCCGTTCTGACCCGATCACTCGCGCCTTCTCTGTCGGTCCGCACATACAGCCGCCGCCATGATGCGCAAGCCGTAATAACGATAGACACAGCCGCCTCTGCGATGAGAATGCTATGGCCTCGAGAAGCTGGGGTGATGCTCATGAGCGTCTTTCCTTATGTGCCGCGTCGGAGATGATCTTAAGCAACCTAAAGGGCGTAAGCGGGTCTTTGCGGATGAGTTCTGTGCTCGTCACTGTAAACTCTTCGGGGCCCCGCGCTCGCCGATGGCCACGCGAAGTGTGGCGAGCTTCTCGGGGTCGGCAGAGCGAATAGCTGCTTCGAAGACAGGCATGAATTTGAGCCTGTCCATTGCAACAGCTTCGTTAGCGATCGTGAGCGGGCGGCCTCGAAGTGCCCTTCCGCTTGGAGGCCGTCTGGGTGGAGGCCTAGTCACTTCGAGTTTTGCAATCGCGGCAAGCACGACGCTCGTTGCGACCTTTCCTTGAGACCACTGTGTGAGGGCCTCAATGGCGTTCTCCGATGCCTCTTCACGGGTCATGGCATGACTTCCGCGAAATTATGGAAAAAACTTGCGGGCAGCTGGAGGAGCCACCCGCGCGAGTTGCGCCAACAAAGAGGCCCGGCCATCTCAGGGGGGGGGGCGCGCGAAGTTATGAGTAGCCAAGCCGATAAGCCTCTCAGCAACTTGCGTGCCATTCACAATGCAGGACACGCGGAACAGTGCACGGCACATGAAAGGCGTGCGGGCGGCTGCTGACGGACCGCCCGCACGAGTTGCGATGCGAGTGGCTTGGCCCTCCAGAGGGGCAATCATAAGCGACCAAGCCGTACACGGCTCAGCAATCCACGTGCCAGACTGTCACGTGTCGCAGAAAGCAAACGGAGCGCTTTTACACCTTGTACAGGCTGACCATCCGAACCTTGATGGCGGCTTTCGGACCACAGTGTCAGGAACCGAACGCGGCTGAACGAAATCAGACGTGCCCGTCCTTAGTGGCGCCGGGATCTCGTGATGATTGGATCGATCGCGTCATCGTGTATGACTATGAGCTCGCCGGGCTCCACGCCGAGACTTTGCAACATCCCAGCTTCGAGAGGGCAGTTCAGCATTGCAGCCTTGACGCCGCTGTCGCTAATCGTCAGCTTCACGGCTTCAGCCGGATCCGCGACCGCAACGGCGTAAGTTACATGCCTGAATTCTTCGTCATCGTCGCTATCTTCCTTGATGATGGCGACCGTCACCAACCAACCGTCCATCTTGCTGCGCTCCGGAAGCCATCGTCTGTGAGCCACCGATCCACGATGAGCCAGCAATTTCGGGGCCATCGGATATGCTGCCATAAACCCAGCGCGGCTGGTGCGATCGTTGCTGGGATTGGCGGGCTGCCGTATGCGAACAGCGCGCCGATGCGGCGGTGAATTAGGACATTGACGTAGCGCGTTACGGCAGGTTTGATGATTGATCAATTTGGATGACCATGACAGTTGCAGAGAAGATCGTCCGCGCCGTCCGCGAACAACCAGGTTTGACAGAACGCGAACTCGCCGACCGTCTCTTCGGGGAGAACGCAGCAATTCAGCGCGTCAATCCGACATGCCGGAAGCTGGTAGAACAGGCCCTGTTGGTGCGCCAAGGAAAGGGATGGAGCGACGATCCGTTCAGGTATCGCCCGGCGAAGCGCGAACGCTAGCGGCTGCAGCCCAGTGGCAACTCCAACTCTTACGCGGAGGCGATCCATCGAGCCGTGCAGAGTGTACGATAAGCTGCTCGTGCGAATGCTTTCAACGCCCCGCGACCGCGTTTGTGTCGATGCGTGACGTCAATTCGGCTGGCGGGCGAACCCGCCGCTCTGCGCCGGAGTTGATCCAGAGAATGGAGTCGGGCTTGTTCGGAAGAAGCGGCCAGATTCGAGGACGGGCAACCGCGCTGATTGGCGTTGGGGTGTTCCAGTCCGCTGCCGCCGAACAGGCCTGAACCGTCTTGTCAGGACCTCGGTCTGCTGCGTGGAGCCGAGAAAATTCGCCACATGGTGCCCCACGGGGACCGTTCGGGTGTCGTGGTCGAGCCTTTTCTGACCGACCAGTGGTTCGTGAACGCCGAAGTGCTGGCGCAGCCTGCAATCAAGGCCGTGGTTGAGGGCGATACGGTCTTCCTGCCCAAGCAGTGGGAAACGACCAACCTCGACTGGATGCGCAACATTCAGCCCTGGACCATTTCGCGTCAGCTCTGGTGGGGTCATCGCAACCCGGCCTGGTTCGGCCCGGATGGCACCATCTTTGTCGAGGAGACCGACGAGAAAGCGAAGGCTCAGGCCCGGTTACACTATGGCCACGACGAGCCGCTGACTCAGGACGAGGACGTGCTCGACACCTGGTTCTCCTCGGCGCTGTGGCCATTCTCGACCCTCGGCTGGCCCGAGCAAACAACCGATCTTGAGCGCTTCTATCCAACGGACACTCTCATCACAGGTTTCGATATTATTCCGTTCTGGGCCGCTCGGATGATGATGCAGGGCCTGCAGCTGACGGGCGAGGGTCCGTTCAGGCGAGTGTTCATCAATGCCCTGGTGCGTGATACGAGCGGCGCGAAGATGTCGAAGTCCAAGGGGAACGTCTTAGACCCTCTCGCGCTCTCGATGAGCTCTGAGCCGACGCCCTGTGCTTCACGCTGACCGCCATGTCGGGCGCCGCACGCGATATCAAGCTCTCGCGGCAGCGCGTTGAAGGCTATCGCAATCTCGGTACCAAGCTCTGAAATGCCTCGCGTTTCGCCCAGTTGAACGGCTGCGCGCGACAAGCGGGATTTTCGCCGGTTCGGGCGACGATGCCGCTGAACCGCTGGATTATTGGCGAGACGGTCCGTACGGCGAAAACCGTGACCCGTGGCATTGGCGGAGTGCGGCTTCGGTGAAGCTGCGGAGACGCTCTACCGCTTCATTTTAAACTTGTTCTACGATTGGTACATCGAACTGATCAAGCCGAGGCTGAACGGTGCCGACATTGCGGCGCACAACGAGACCCGCGCGGTCACCGCGTGGGCGTTGGACGTCACCTTCAAACTGCTGCACCCGGTCATGCCATTCCTGACTGAAAAGCTTTGGGCCCAGACGAGCGATTGGCGCATCACGCGAGCACCAGGGCTTCCCCATGACCGCGTCCTGGCCACAGTTCGCGGAGAGCCTGATCGATCCGGCCGCTGATGGGGAAATCAGGCTGATCATTGATGCCATCTCCGAAGGCCGGTCGGTTCGACAAGAGCTGAATGTTCCTCCCTCAGCGCGCCCACCGCTTCTGGTGGTCGAGGCCTCCGAGACGCAGCGCAAGGCGTTGAAGGTCAGCGCGCCGCTTATCGCGCATCTGCTCCACATCTCTGATGTACGGTTCGTCAGTGCGGTGCCCGCAGGCGCGATCTCCTATGTGATCGCCGGCGCTACGCTGGCATTCCCGGTCGCAGAATTCATAGAGCTGACGGCCGAGCGCACGCGCCTCGCTAGGGAACTCGCTAGCCTTGACGTAGAGGCCGACAGACTTTCTAGGAAGCTCGGCAATGCGGACTTTGTCGCGCGTGAACCTCCTCCGAATGAGTGGACACCTGTAGTAGGCTCATTGAGCCCGGAGGTGTCGAATGGAACGTCAACGTCGGTCGTTTACCGAGGAGTACAAGCGCCAGGCCGTCGAGCTGGTGGTGTCGAGCCTTCGCTCGGTCACGTCGGTTCCCAAGGAGCTCGGTCTGCGCGACTCGGTGCTGCGGCGCTGGGTCGACAAGTTCCGGCAGGAGCCGGCATCGGCGGCGTGGCGCCTCACCACGCAGGCGACGTCGATGTCGGCGGACCAGGCTTCGGACATCGCCCGGTTGCGCCAGGAGAACGAACGTCTGCGCATGGAGCGCGATATTCTAAAGAACTGGTCCAGTACAGTGGCACGCCTGTGCGGCGTAGAAACAGCCTTGTGCTACCCTCGGCGGCTGGGAGGGTAGCGGCCGTTCAATTATTGGAGGCACAATCCCCGTTAAAAAACATGTCCATGGGGGCATGCGAACTTGAGAGCGGTGACGTCGCCCTGGCGACGATCCCGATTAGGAAGATGACGATAGGAAGATGACGATTGGCATAGCCCAAACCCTCCTGCTCATCATTGAATGGAGGATTGCCATGCTCAAGAAGAGGACGGCCGGCGACCGCCCAGAAGTTAGGCGAGTCAACGTCGCGGCCGCCGCCATCGACATCGGATAAAAGATGCACATGGCTGCGGTGAACCCGCTTGCACTGACGTGCCTGTGCGCTCTTTCGGCACATTCACGCGAGACCTGCATGAGCTGGCGGACTGGTTCAAAACGTGCGGCGTGACGGGTGTCGCAATGGAATCCACCGGGGTCTATTGGATCCCGGTCTACGAGATCCTGCAGCAGCGCGGGTTTGAGGTGATTCTGGTCAATGCGCGGTACGCCAAGAACGTGCCCGGGCGCAAGACCGATGTCAGCGATGCCGCGTGGTTGCGCCAGCTTCACTCCTATGGCCTGTTACGCGGCAGCTTCCGACCTGATGCCGAGATCGCAACCCTGCGCGCGTATCTACGCCAACGGGAGCGGCTGGTGGAATATGCCGTCGCCCATATCCAGCGTATGCAGAAGGCCCTGATGGAGATGAATCTGCAGCTCCATCATGTGGTCACCGATATCACGGGCGCAACCGGCATGCGGATTATCCGAGCGATTGCGGAATCCTGACGTCTTGGCAACCTATCGGGACGTGCGATGCCATTCATCCATCGCGACGATCCGTGCGGCACTGGTGGGCAACGACCGGCACGAACATGTCTTCGCGCTGACCCAGTCGCTGGAACTTTACGACGTCTACCAGGCGAAGATGCTGGACTGCGACCGCAAGCTCGAGGTCCTGATCGCGGCACTGAACAATAAAGGCGCGAAGCCGACCGGAAAGCTATCCAAGCCACGTATCAAGACCAAACAGGTCAACGCGCCTACCTTCGATGTCAGGACCGCACTGTACAGCGTGCTCGGCGTCGATCTGACTGAGATCCATGGGCGGGGTCCATCACTGGCATTGAAGCTCGTCGGTGAGTGTGGCACCGATGTGCGAGCATGGCCGAGCGCTAAGCACTTTACCCCCTGGCAGTGCCTTGCGCCAGGCAACAAAATCTCTGGCGGCAAGGTGTTGTCCTCGCGCACACGGAGATCGTCCAGTCGGGCAGCCGCACTGTTGCGGTTGGCAGCAACAACCGTCGGGCGGAGCGATACGGCGCTCGGTGAATTCTATCGCCGACTATCCTCACGTGCGGGTAAGTCAAAGGCGGTGACAGCGACCGCCCGCAAGATCGCCGTTTTATTCTACAACACCCTCCGGCACGGTATGCACTACAGAGACCCCGGCGCGGATCACTATGAGCAGCAATATCGCGGTCGTGTCCTCGCTAACCGTCAGCGCCGAGCCAAATATCTCGGCTTCGTGTTACAGCCCATTCCGGGCGACCCCGATCCGGCTGTTTCTTAGGAAGTCGATCGCGATCTTTGCCGGAACCCGGACATGAGCTTCCGCTTCATTGAAGACCACCGCGATGCCTTTCCGGTACGGCTGATGTGCGCCGTGCTCGAGGTCTCACCGGCCGGCTACTACGCCTGGCGCGATCGCCCCGTGAGCGAGCGGACAAAATCCAATGCCACGCTCCTGGCTGCGATCCAGCAAGTCCATCAAGCAGCAGCGGCCGCTACGGCAGTCCCCGCGTCCATGCCGTCCTGCACAGGCAGGGCCGTGGCGCCAGCCGCGGCCGGATCGAGCGGATGATGCGTCGGCACGGCATCCGCGCCATCATGGCACCGCCGCGCCGTGTGCGCACCACCGACAGCCGTCACGACCTGCCGGGACATTGGGAGGGAAACCTCATCCTCGGTCTTGGCAGCTCGGCGATCGGCACGTTGGTCGAACGCACCACGCGCTTCACAATGCTATTGCACCTTCCCCGGTTAGCGGGGCATGGCGGAAGCTCCGCGCAAGAAGAACGGAGCTGCGCTTGCGGGACACGGGGCGGAAGCCGTGCGTGACGCGATCTCGCGCACCATCATCACTTTGCCGGAAGAGCTACGTCGCACGCTGACTTGGGATCAAGGAGCCGAAATGGCTCAGCACGACCGCCTCAAGTTCGATGCGGGCATCCAAGTCTACTTCTGCGACCCGCAAAGCCCTTGGCAGCGCGGCATTACCGAAAACACCAACGGGTTGCTACGGCAGTACTTTCCGAAAGGCACAGACCTGAGCATCCACAGCGCCGACGAGATATCCGCTGTAGCAGCGGCCCTCGACGCCCGACCGAGAAAGATACTGGGCTGGAAAACGCCGGCAGAAGCGCTTGACGAATTTCTGTCATGAATGAAAACAATTGGTGTTGCGACGACCGTTTGAATCCGTCCAGTATGCCTCACACGCCTATCGCAACGCTCTCACCGGCGCCGGCATCACCACATCGATGAACCGCAAGGCCGATTGCTACGACAATGCCCCGATGGAGAGCTTCTTCCATACCTTGAAGACCGAGCTCGTTCATCATCGCAACTACAAGAGCCGCGCCGAAGCCCAACGCGATATCTTCGCCTTCATCGAGGGCTTCTACAACCGAACAAGGCTCCATTCCGCCGTGGGATACATCGCCCCGATCAAGATGGAGCTAAAGGCCGCCTAAACCAGTCCACTTTTATCGGGCGAAGATCACTCGAGCCCCCGAACAGGTCGTTGAGGATACGCGCGAACGTCTCGCTGAAACCGAAGGCGCCAAAAACAAGCTTGAGGCCGCGCTCGCCCGCCTGCTGGACGTCATCCGGTGATTGTGGGCAAGTCATCCCGCGCGCAGGGAACGACGATGCCGAGAGAGCTGCAACGGACCGCTAGACAGAGCAAGCGATTCCGCAACGCCTCCGGCGCGTGCAGGTGTGGTGCCGAGTGCAAATGATTGCGCGCCATTTGCCGAAATCGGTCAGCACAAACGTTCGATGTCGCTCATCGCGGAAGCCGCCATCGCCAAGCGCCTCGACCAAATCGACCGCCGGATCGCCCACCTATCGGGATCTCGGTCGAAACCATCGCTCTCTTCATCCGCTTCTGGCTCACCACGACACCGCCACTTCCCGAACCGGTCGCCAAGGCCCCGAGGGCACAAGCCGGAGCGTGTTATGATAACTTCGTCGCCGCTCTGGGCCGCTGGCAGGAAATCCCGGAGGATTTTCAGCGGACTAGCTCGATTCAGGGTGACTAGCCGCGCATCCTGACCGAAGTCTGCAGGAGCCTTGCGTGGTACCGCGCAAAAGATCCATCAATACGTAGTAAAGAGCGAATATGAAGTGGTTCGTTTTCACGGCTAAGAGAATCTGCTCGGGGTTCTCCTTATAGTTTAGGAAGGATATTCGCCGAAGAGTGCCGTGATCCGCCGACCCACGCATGACCGGACACCGGAAAAATTGCAAACCGGACAAGGCACACCTGGAGTCACTTCTCATGACGCTCGAGGGCGATATTTCCTTCAGGGTCGCTCGCCGCGAAGACGTTTTCAGCATCACGAAGGCGTCGATCCACAGCCTTGCACGCGCATCCTATCCCGCGTGAAGACGACGCCATTGCGGTGCTCTTCATCGGCACCGACGGGCTGCCCGGCAATCCGCACAACCTCGTGTCGAGATGGGGGCCGGTCGAACCCGTCTGGCGGGGCACGATCGATGGCAACTTCATCGCCGTGCAGGTGAGGGCGATCAACAACGGCTTCCGCCTGGCGCATCATGGTTTTGCGATACCGGTCTATGTTTTCACCGAAAGCGAGGCGACGTCAGCGCGGTTGATACCGGTGACCTCGGGCGCCGACGCAGGCAAGAAGCTGCTGTGCCCGATGCCCGGTCTCGCCTGCGTTATCGTTCTAGCGGTAGCCTAGGTGTCGGCTTGCTTGCCTCAAGCTCTGTAAGCGCGATGCTGGTTGCGATCTTCTCTTGAGACTATTTCTTAAGCGCCTCTATGGCATAGTCCAAAGCCTTTTTACGCATGATGGAATAATCTCCGCGGACCGGCGACGAAAAAGTGCGCGCGCGGCTGGAGGGCCACCCGCGCGAGTTTGCGCATGAAGAGGCTTTGCTGTCTCATGGGGGGCGTGAACATATGAGCAGCCGAGCCATACATGTCTCAGCAACCAGCGTGTCAAACGATCGCACCGCCTCTCCGCTTAAACAGATGCAGAACGCTGCGCCTTAAGCGCGACCTCGAATAGCTACTCGCACTTCGATGGCGACTTCCGGACATGCGCGTCATCAACCGGGACGCGACTGAACGAGATCGGACCTGCAGCGCTTAGTGACGCCGCGGCCGCGCGGTGATTGGGTCGATCTCGTCATCGTGTATGGCGATCAGCTTGCCGGACTGCAAGCCTGGCCTTTGCAACTGTTCTTCCTCGATCTGTTTAGCATTCGGGCCTTGGCGCCGCAGTCTTTCAGGCTCAGCTTCACGGCTTCTGCTGGATCGTTGACGGCAACCACGTACGTTGCGTGCCTGAGCTCTTTGTCCTCATCGCTGTCATCCTTGAAGATGGCGACCGTCACTATCCAACCACCCATCTTGCTGCGCATCGGGAGTAGCCGTCGCCATGAGGTCGGCTCGTACCGATGATCCTGCAAATTCGAAGCCATCGGACATGCATGCTGTCAACCCAGCGCGGCCGCACGCGATCAGGAAACATGCCTCTGACTAGCCTCAACGGCTGCCCGGAGGTAGGTCGTGCGGCAGCATGCGCATGACGCGCTCATCCACTTGCGCGTGGAGGGAGTTCGCTGAGTCATTACCTTCGAAAAAACCGGCGGTTCAGCCGGTCACGACTTCAAAAAAAGTCGTTCGTCCTGGCGACTCAATATCTCGCAGCCGGCGCGCCACCCCAGCGGTAGTTCACGCCGACCAAACCGATATCAACGTCCTGACCAATACGCGCGGTCCCTGCAAGAGCGCCAGGCGGACCGCCCACGAATCCGGTTGAAAAGAAGAAGTCAACAGCCCGATGACCCATACTGCACCCAGCAGGACGTTCTTCATACGAATTGACTCCCCGATGGTTCATCGGGGACGACTGCCATGTGTCGGTCCTCTCCATCAATAACCAAGCTCAGTAGTTGACTAAGGCGCAAGACATTTGTGGAGCCAGCAGCATGCTGAGCGAGCGCGTTGATTTGGGATGCCCGCCATTTCTGGTAGGAGCCTCGCGGTCGTTTTTTACCGATACTGGACCAACGTAGGCATATTGAACCAGCTCAACGCAGAGAGGCCCACAATCAAAATGGCTGTTTGGGGTGTGCTCGGCGTGTTGCGGTTCGTGTCTTTCGGTAGGTGTCTTCGGGTGGCTGGTAAGGCCGTTTGTGAGTCGGTCCATCAGGCAGATGCTCACGAAATCGTTGAGCAGCACGGATCGGCGCTGAGCGAATCGAGGCCCATACCGACGCGATGGCGTGGAAACGCGGGCCTCTAATCATGAATAGCGAAGGCGAGGAGATGGGCGGCAGGCTGATACGCGCCATTGCGCGTGCAGAGGTCCGAACGCGCGACCGCATAATCCGCTTGCTCGAAGCCGAGGACCCCCTCGATGCCGACGTCGAAGCGCTTCGCCCTGAAGAGCGGCGCCGCATCGTCGCGGCTGTAGAGTGCCAAGCACAGCTGGCCGATGCCGCCCTCAGGCTCCAGGAGCGCCAAGTCGCCGCCTTGGAAGTTTTGGTCGCAGGCGTGCAAAAGCGCGGCCGGGCTTGAGCGTCAACCTTGCTGCAACAGCGCCGACTCAAACAACGGCGATGACGGTAAGCTAGGGGCTTCTCATCCGCGTCGGAACTGGCAGCAAGACGTTCGCTTGCGCTGTCGATAATTGCGAGGCCGACAACGATCGACATGAAGTCGTTCTGGATAGGCCTTAGGTGCAAACATTAAGACGTGCACAAGTCGGAAAGCGGACAAGGCCAACACAAACATGGTGCCAACTGCCGGCCATTGCCTGGCACGAAGAATGCAGACCCTCGATATGCCCGGGGTGCCCTCCCTTGGGCATGGCCACCATCGCAAGTTGAAGCTGTGGCTGGCCCCCGAGGTTAGCGGCGCGTGACATAGACGGGGGACGGCGCGCCTGCTCGTGCGCGACACTGGCGGGCACCTGCGTCACGTCGCCGCTAACTTCTATCTATCGCGAATAGCGCATTCGGCGGTTGGTCCGCTTTAGAATTGGCGTGTCGACAAGAGCGGATGGGCGGACTTATGAACAAAATGGTTGGAAGACGCGTGCTTTGGTTCTGTCTCGGCCTGCTGCTGATCTGCCTGGCTGAGGCCGCCACGAGCAACAGTGTTCGCGCCGACGACAATCCACTTGTCGACAAGGTCAAGTCGATGTGGCGAGCACAAGACGGCGAGACAGTAGAACAAATTATTTCCAGGGTCGCGAAGGTGGCGCACTTCGTTCCACGAACGTGGGGAGTTGCCGGAGCAATTGATCAATCTGAGTATGTCTTTCTTTCGTGGACTAGGCACCGCCACCACAGATCACTCGAAGAATACGTTATCACCTGGAAGGTCAGACCGGACGGAGCGATTAAGATTGCGTCGACATATGCGAAGCCGATGGAATTGAGCTGGCGGGCCTTCGCGCTCTCATTGATTGCCGGTGAAGTCGCTGACGGCGAAGAGAACGTGAACCTTCGCTTTCTGCATGAGCCGACCAATTTCAACTTCGTCACGACCGCGCAAGGCAAGCTGGGTAATCTCCTCGGGCACGGCCGTTGCACGATCGTTGAACCTGTTAGCGTGGATTACTTGCCGAAGGTGGACTAGAATCAGGCCACGAAAGGTGATCTGTGGCGCGTGCTACTTTGGTGAACTGCAATATTCCGGGACCCCGTTATTTTACCCGCAAGGGGGGCATCACCTTCGAGAAGCGCGAGGGACAAGAGTGGGAGCCGCAATCCTTCCTTGCCAAGCGTATTGCGACATTTCCCCCGGGCTCTTGGTTTGATCACATCGAGCCGGATGAACAGGACGCGCTAGAAAGGGCGCGCAAGGCCTCGGCAAATGAACGCAGAGAACAATTTCGCGGCACGGCTGATTGACGCCGGTCGTCTCGCGGCAATAGCACGTACATGCGGTCTGAAAGCTGACGTCTCATATTACGTCAATGAGGCGCTCAAGGAGCTTTGGCGAAGCAGGTCTCCCGAAGAGGCAAAGAAGATCGCCGAGCGCTGGGTCTTGTGGGACGCAGAGGGGAGGCCGTGGCCGCGCATGCCACCGCTGGAAAACGTGGTCCAGTTCCATCGCGCCGGCACGGCGCAGGTACCGGTTGTGAATCGGCCGGTGACGCCGTTGCATGCAATCCGAGCTTGGTTCGAAAAACAGGACGACGGGGTGCAATGCGAGATCGCTGGCATGGCGGCGCTTTTGGTCTTCGAAGGTGCGGACCTTCTCGACCTCAGCAGCCGAGTGTGGTGCGACTGTCTTCGGAGGTGGCTGAGTGAGGCGGGCTTACCAGCCCATACGATCATCGGCCGCGCTTTGACGTTCCGGACCTGTTTTGAGTATTTCGCGGAGAGCAGGTTCACCGAGTCGGGGTGGAGGCGGTCCGAAACGACCGCTCTTAAAATTCTCGAAGATGCCAAGTGCGACCCGAACTCGGAAGCCGCGCGCCTTGCACCGATTGCCGAGAAAATGCTCGACACCCTGCCCGCTCGAAAGGGCCGTTGGATGGAGGTGCGGAAGTCCTGGAGAGAACTGGCCAGTGCCAGCCTCACAGCCCGAAGTCTCAGAGTTTGGAGCACCTTGCAGACGAAATGAAGGCTCACGGGCTCTAGGCGAAGAGTGCCTCGCCATCCCGAAAGACTTTAGCGAGATGGCAAGGACTGCTAGTGCTTGCGCTCGAACTCGACCCGGTCGCTGGCCAAGCACCTTGTAACGTCACCTTGGCATCGTCGTGCTGCAATATGGTCGGGTTCGGCAAAAGTGACAACCGGAACCAACTCAATTTCCGTCTTGTCCAGTTGCTTTCTGTCTTGTCTGGTTGGCGACGGGTCGGTTGGAAACCCGACATGACGACGCTTGCATTCCGTCTTCAAGAAGGGCCCGCAACCAGCTCCTTGCGCGGCGCACAGCCGCTGCTGGTATGACTTGGTCGATTCCGATCAACGCGGCGCTATTGCTGCTTATGGTCAGGCGCCCGACGGCGTCTGCATATGGCTTGTGTACGTCGAAGAGCTTCGGCGCTTGCTGATTATGCAGTCCCGGGAACGGTGGTTCGCGATCATATTTTTAGCACGCGCCGCCATCGGCGCGCCGATTGCATGGAATCTATATTTCCAACCGCTGCATGCCGGAGAACTTTATGCGCTCTGCTTCTCTCGTTTCCCGCCTTGATCCACCGAAGCAGGTGGCTCCTCGCAACGCCTATTTGGTCGGAACAGGCATCGCTGCCTTGGCCGCAGCGGCCTACCTCGTCAAGGAGGGCGGGCTATCGGGCCCGAATATCGTTCTGTTCGAGCAGATGGAGCAGTTCGGCGGAAGCCTCGACGCGCATGGCAATCCGAAGGATGGATACGTCATGCGCGGCGGCCGCATGTTCGAGGAAAGGTTCAATTGCACCTACGACTTGTTGTCCTTCATCCCCTCAATTGGCGACCCCATGAAATCGGCGAAGGACGAGCTGATGGAGTTCCATCAGGAGTTCTTCTGGAACGACAGGGCGCGTCTGGTTTCGGGCGGTCAGATCGTCGACGTCTCCGATCTGGGTTTCAGGGAGAGGGATCGGCTCGACCTGATCGCGCTTTGCGCGACTCCAGAATCGGTGCTCGACATCAGGACGATCCAGGACTGGTTCGAACCCCACTTTTTCCGCAGCAACTTCTGGTTCATCTGGTCCACGACCTTTGCTTTTGCGCCTTGGCACAGTGCGATCGAGTTCAAGCGCTACTGTCTACGCTTCCTGCATCTGTTCTCGACGATCGACACCATGGCAGGCATTTACCGCACGCAGTTCAACCAGTTCGACGCCATGGTCCGCCCGATCGTTGCATGGTTGAAGGCCCGGGGCGTGCGGCTTGAGATGGGGGCGGAAGTGACCGATATTGATGTTGTGATCGAAGGCGGGCAGAAGACCGCGACGCGTTTGCACTATCGGCAGGGCGGTGAAGATCGCGTCATCGATCTGGCTGAACAGGATCTAGTGTTCGTGACCAACGGATCAATGACGTCCGACACCAGCTACGGTTCGATGGACACGGTTCCGGCGCTGAATACGACGCGAAACGGAGGTTCGTGGAAACTTTGGGAACGTCTGGCTGCCAAGAGTCCAGACTTCGGGTGCCCCGCCGTCTTCGTTTCCAGGATCGACCAGTCCAAATGGGAATCGTTCACAGTCACGGCGGACGATTCGAGCTTCTTCGACCGGCTCGAAGCCTTTTCCGGCAGCAGAGCCGGCAAGGGCGGACTGGTAACGATCAAAGACTCCAATTGGCTCCTGACCGTCGTCCTTAATCGTCAACCGCACTTTTACGAACAGCCGAAGAATGTCTTGGTGTGGTGGGGCTATGGGCTCTTCCCGGACCAGCCGGGTAACTTCGTGCATAAGCCCATGTCGGAGTGCACGGGGCGTGAAATTCTCATCGAATTGCTTTCGCACCTGCGATTCACAGAGAGTATTCCGCACATCCTCGACACTTCGCGCGTCATAACGGCGATGATGCCTTACATTACCGCCCAGTTCATGCCGCGCGTGAGGACCGACCGGCCGAAGGTCATCCCGAAGGGATCGCGCAACCTCGCCTTCATCAGCCAGTTCTGCGAGATTCCCGACGACGTTGTCTTTACCGTCGAATATTCCGTGCGCGCGGCGCAGACCGCCGTTTTCGGCTTGCTCGACATCCAGCGTCCGGTCTCGCCCTTTTATAAGGGCCAGCATGATCCCCGCGTCCTCTTCGACGCCTGGAAGACGCTGCACCGCCATTGACCAACGGCACGAGGCAAGGATCATGGGACGTTTGAAGAACAAGGTTATTCTGGTGACCGGCGGAGCTCGCGGGATGGGTGCGGCTCACGCGCGTCTGCTGGTGGCTGAGGGGGCGAGGGTCGTAATCACTGATATTCTTCATATAGAAGGGGAGGCTCTCGCCGCTAAACTGGGCGAATCCACGGTTTATGTCCCTCAGGACGTTACCCAGCCGAAGGAGTGGGCCGAGGCGGTCGCAAGCGCCGAGCGGCGCTTCGGCGCGCTGCATGGGCTAGTCAACAACGCCGGGATCGCCAACATGGCCCCTATCGAGCAGTTCCCGCTCGATCAGTGGAACAAGACCCTCGCCGTCAATCTGACCGGTGTATTCCTCGGAATGCAGGCGGCCCTGCCGGCCATCAGGCGCGCCGGCGGAGGTTCGGTCGTCAACATCTCCTCGGTCGAGGGGCTGCGGGGCAGTGCCGGGCTCCACGCCTATGTCGCTTCCAAGTTCGGCGTTCGGGGCATAACAAAATCCGCTGCGCTGGAAGCCGCAGCCTCGGGGGTCCGCGTCAACTCGATCCATCCCGGCTTCATTGCCACCCCGATGACCGAGAGCTTCGAGTCCTCCCTTTTCCCCGTTCCACTCGGGCGGGCAGCCGAGCCGCAGGAAGTGTCGCAGGCAGTCTTGTTCCTACTCAGCGACGAGTCCAGCTACCTTACCGGTTCCGAGATCGTCATCGATGGCGGTCTAACGATCGGCGTCCCGCGCAAATGCCTGGCGCCCGAGAACATCTTTTAATGAGCCCAAGGATTGTCGATCCAATCGGACGGAATGTTCCATGTATTACGGTAGCGGAAATTACGAAGCCTTTGCCCGCCCCCGCAAACCCGAAGGTGCGGACAGCAAGACGGCATGGCTGGTCGGTGCGGGCCTGGCGGCGCTTTCCGGTGCGGCCTTCCTGATCCGCGATGGCCATATGCGTGGCGACCGGATCACCATCCTCGAACGGCTGAAGATCCCCGGTGGAGCGCTCGACGGTAACCAAGACCTGGGAAGGGGCTTCGTGATCCGGGGCGGCCGCGAGATGGAGGATCATTTCGAGTGCCTATGGGACTTGTTCCGGTCGATCCCGTCGCTGGAAATCGAAGGTGCCAGCGTGCTCGACGAATTCTACTGGTTGAACAAGGATGATCCGAACTACTCGCTGCAGCGGGCGACGGTGAACCGGGGACAGGATGCGCGTACCGACGGCCTTTTCACTCTGAGCGAAGAAGCGCAGAAGGAATTGATTGCCGTCTTTCTTGCCTCCCGTGAGGAGATGGAGAACAAGCGCATCGACGAAGTGTTTGGGAAAGAGTTCTTCTTCAGCAATTTTTGGCTTTATTGGCGGACGATGTTCGCCTTTGAGGAATGGCATTCCGCCCTGGAGATGAAGCTTTATCTGCATCGGTTCATCCACCATATCGGAGGCCTGCCGGATTTCAGTGCGCTGAAGTTTACCAGGTACAATCAGTATGAATCGCTGGTTCTACCGTTGTGCAAATGGCTGTTGGAGCAGGGCGTCAACTTCCGCTACGACGTCGAAGTCACCGATGTCGATTTCGACTTAAAGGCCGGATGCAAGCAGGCCACGGCCATCCACTGGCTGGAGGATGGCGTCGCCGGCGGTATCGGCCTTGGCGCCGACGATCTTGTATTCATAACGATCGGGTCGCTCACTGAAAACTCGGACAAGGGAGACCATCACACGCCCTCCAGGGTTGACGAAGGCCCGGCGCCAGCTTGGGATCTGTGGCGGCGTATTGCGGCCAAGGACGCGGCTTTCGGCCGCCCGGACGTCTTCGGCGGCAATATCCCTGCAACAAAATGGGAATCGGCAACGATCACGACTCTTGACGCGCGCATTCCGGCCTATATCCGCAAGATCGCCAAACGCGATCCGTTCAGCGGCAAGGTCGTCACGGGAGGGGTCGTCACGGCGAAGGATTCGAACTGGCTGCTCAGTTGGACTGTAAACCGTCAACCGCATTTCAAGCACCAGCCCAGTGATCAGATCGTCGTCTGGCTCTATTCACTTTTCGTCGACAAGCCCGGCGATTACGTGAACAAACCGATGCAAGATTGCACGGGCGAGGAAATTACGCAGGAATGGTTGTATCACCTCGGCGTGCCGATCGATGAAATACCGGGACTGGCCGCGACAGCCGCAAAAACAGTGCCGGTGATGATGCCCTACGTCACATCTTTCTTCATGCCGCGGCAGGCGGGTGATCGACCAAATGTTGTGCCCAAAGGCGCTGTCAATTTTGCCTTCATCGGCCAGTTTGCTGAGTCGGCGGAGCGCGATTGCATCTTCACGACCGAATACGCAGTTCGCACTGCGATGGAAGCCGCCTACACGCTCCTCAACGTTGAACGCGGTGTGCCGGAGGTGTTCAATTCGACCTATGATATCCGCAAGCTGCTCGTTGCAATCGGCAGACTGCGCGACGGCAAGGAAGTCAGAATCCCCGGATCGACGCTCTTGCGCGAGCTAATGCTGAAGAATATCGACGCTATGGAGCCCGGCGAAACTGCTCAATGAATATCATCGATCTCCAGGTGAGGGGGCCTTGTGCGGTCCCACCTGTCTTGTGCAGCTGGAGAGCTCTGTTCTCCACTGCTCGTACGAGGGTGAATTGCAAGGGGCGAGTGCTTCGTCGAGGGCCGAAAGCGGCGCACTCATAATATTGCGCATGACGGCGCACACGAGGCTACCATCCTGTCAAATCGGACATGAAAACCGGTTCTTGAGGCGTCACAGATCGGACGCATGGGCCTCGCTCGGATTGCGCAAACTCGGACATCTAGGCGTCCAGCCAACGACGCTCTTGAGGAGCCGCTGCCATGGTAGTGACCAAATTCGGCATGACGCTCGGTTCTGAGCGGGAGTGCAGGGACTTTGATTTGTGAGAAGTTTGAGGTTTTTGGGACTCCAGCCGATGAGATCGGGAGGACGGAAACATCCTCCTTCGGGCGCGATGCATAACATGGCGTG
This sequence comes from Bradyrhizobium sp. USDA 3262, assembly GCF_054060035.1. Classification (NCBI taxonomy): domain Bacteria; kingdom Pseudomonadati; phylum Pseudomonadota; class Alphaproteobacteria; order Hyphomicrobiales; family Nitrobacteraceae; genus Bradyrhizobium; species Bradyrhizobium sp. USDA 3262. The sequence continues at coordinate 8,872,623 of NZ_JBSSCT010000001.1, read as the reverse complement.
GTAATGGAAGCCGCAACCATCGCGCCTTCACATAATGCTGACGGCCGACCGTTGCTTGATAGTCGCGTTCGATGCGCCATCTGAGCTCCATATCGAGCAGGAGGCGGACGGAGGTGCTCTCAGGTCGAGCCGGATGCAGTATCCACAGTCGTCCGTGAAGAATGCGGATCGGCCTGAGAGATAGGCAGAAGTTGTCTCGATAAAGTATTCGATTTTGCAGGAAAGCCGGGTGTTGGGCCGCGGTTTCTTGCGTTTTGGGATTTTGCTTTCGAGCGATTCGTGATTCCCTGACGGCGGGTCATCGGCATTGGGGACGGCGATGAGCAAACCGCGGGATGATCGCCAGAAAGACCTGTTGCTTCCGGCGCTTGATCAAATCATCGACATGGGCCACCCGTTGGTGCGGTTGGCGGCGCTGATCGACTGGAAGTTTCTGGATGACCGCTTTGGTTCGGTGTGCCAAACCGGTCCGGGGCAGCCCGGCCTGCCGACGCGGCTTGTCGCCGGCCTGTTCATCCTGAAGCACATGCACAATCTCTCGGATGAGGTGCTGTGCGCCCGCTGGATCGAGAACCCCTTATTATCAATACTTCTGCGGCGAGTTGAGCTTCTGCCACCGGCTGCCGTTCGATCGATCGTCGATGACGCGCTGGCGCCAGCGGCTCGGCGAGGAGCAGCTCGTCGCGCTGATCCAGGAAAGTCTGTCGGTGGCACACAAGACTGGCGCCCTTGGTCCTAACGACCTGGAGCGGGTGGTGGTCGATACCACGGTGCAGCCAAAGGCCGTTGCGCATCCGACCGACGCACGGCTGATGCATCGGGCCATCACCAAGCTCGTCGGGTTCGCCAAGCGCAACCGTGTGCCGCTGCGCCAGAGCTATCTGCGCCTGGCGAAGCGCGCCGCCATCATGGTCGGCCGCTATACCCACGCGCATCAGTTCAAGCGCGCCCGGCGCCAACTCAAGTTCTTGCGGACGCGGCTTGGCCGGATCATCCGCGACATCCGCCGCAAGATTGATGGCGATGCGGTGCTGGAAGCGCGCTTCGGCCCGCTGCTCGATCTGGCGCAGCGGGTGCGCAGCCAGGATCAGCATCAGCGCGGCCCCAAAGTCTATGCGTTACATGCGCCGGAGGTCGAGTGCATCGGCAAGGGGAAAGCCCGCGCGCCTTACGAGTTCGGCTGCAAGGTCAGCATCGCCACCCCCGTGACGTCCCCGAAGGGCGGACAGTTCGTGCTCCATGCCAAGGCGCTGCACGGCAATCCCTTCGACGGGCACACGCTCGGCCCCGTGGTCGCCGACATGGAGAAGCTCACCGGCGTGGAGGCTCGCCGCATCCATGTCGACAAAGGGTACCGCGGCCACAACCACCCGCACCGGCTCAGGGTCTGGATCTCAGGCCAGGTCCGTCGCGTCACGGCTTCCATCCGGCGCGAGATGAAGCGTCGTGCGGCTGTCGAACCCGTCATCGGTCACGTCAAGGCCGAGAACCGCATGGACCGCAACTATCTCAAAGGCCGCGTCGGCGACCGTATCAACGCCGTCCTCGCAGCGGCCGGCTACAACTTCGGCCTGCTCCTGCGATGGCTCGCAGAACTCTTGCGTACCATCATCCGGGCGCTCGCCGAAACTGTCCCGGCTCAAAACATCGCTTAAATCAGCGCTCGTCCGCGTTCTTCACGGCGGACTCCACAACGTCCCCGACCGCCGACGTGTGGCCCCGGATGAAGCAGAGTACCGTCGGGCCGTTGCTTCAAGCTCGGTGGATTGCTTGGCTTGCCGCAGATGATGGCTGTGGTTTGAGATGATCCAATATCTTCGAGCCTTGGCTGAACGACTTCGACCAGAACTTCTCCGCAAAGTCCAGGTGGCACTTCAGGAGCTCCGAGGGAGTCTTGGAGTCGGAAAGATTTCTCAGAAAGTTGGCCTGGTCGTGCAGAGAGGAAGCGGCGAAACTTAATCCGTCCTTTAGTGCCGTCGCGAACAGGTGCCTTGTCGCTTCGATCGATTTTTCCCATTCCGGAAAAATTAATGGAATGCGTGATGCCGCTGCCGCTGCTTCTCTTAAGCCGTCGGGGCCGCCGCCCGATGCCTGGGCCAGTCCGGGCTCTGGACGTGCCCGCCGTTCGCGTTTCTCGTCTTCGGTTATATTCGCGGTCATTCGACGTCTCCTAGCCTAAGGGGATTGTAACGAGCTGAGTTGTTCGCTGCTCAGCTTCGATCATCAACCTTGAGAAGCTACCACAACCGCCAACATGTCATACCTACCTCATTTGGTAGCGCGTGATCACACTGCAAAATTGCGCACTCTGCGCGCCACTTGCCGGAATGTTCACTCGTCTCCGGCTCAGAGGCTGAGAACCGCGGTAACCTGATGGGCGCCGGCTATGCGTAGATCGCTGGCGCTGCCCGAGGCGGTAAGGTCGCACGTCGATACAGGCCAATCAGGCCTTCAATAACGGCTCACGAGTTCGAAGTCGGCCCTTACGGCGGACAAGATCGCGTCGATAGCGTCCTCGTCGTCCCTCCTAGAATGATCCGATCATCGAACCCAAAAAAATGACGAGGGTCAAGGCGATGATCGGCCCAACGATGTTGGCCATCACCATATCGAAGTAGCTCTTGCCATGGGTCGAACCGCAGACCGCAAGCAGCGTCACGACGGCACCGTTATGCGGTAGGCTATCGAGGGTGCCGGAACCGATCACGGCAATGCGATGCATGAGCGCCGGGTCAATGTGAGACGTCTGGGCAATCTGCAAATAAGTGTCACCAAGGGCATCGAGCGCAATGGTCAATCCGCCGGAGGCCGATCCGGTCAAGGCAGCAAGAACGTTTATCGCGATGGCGAGAGAGACGATAGGACCGCCGGAGATCGACAGTACCCAGTCGCGCACCGACACAAAGGCCGGTAGCGCAGCGACGACGGCTCCAAAGCCGACGAGGCTCGCCACGCTGAAAATGGGGAGCACCGAGGCGTTTGCGCCGGCATCCATGCTCGCCCTTAGATCCGTCAGACGGGCTCGATTGAGCGCGATGAGCGTCGCCGCGGCGGCGGCGAGAGCGACTGCGACCGACCACACCCCGGCGACGCCGGCAAGGGATGTCCCGCCCCAGCGCTCCTGCGCGAGGAACGAGAAATTGAGCCGTGGCAGGATCAGGAGCGACATCAGCAGATTCACGCCCACGACCACGAGAAGCGGGATGATCGCCGTGCCGATCGGTGGCCGCACGTCGCCGCGCTTGCCATGCATTATTTCGGCCGGATCGAACTCGTGGGACGATGTCGCGCGCTCGCGGATGAACTGATCGTCAGCGACCGCTCCGCTGACGAGCTCTGCGTCTCCGCCATAGCCTTCACCGGTCTTGCGTGCCGATCCCTCGGCGCGGCGGAGCCACCAGAGCCCGAATGCAAGCATGATCGCCGCAGCGACGATGCCCAATCCGGGCGCGGCAAACGGCGTGGTTCCGAAGAACGGCATCGGAATCGTATTTTGAATCGCGGGCGTTCCGGGCATTGCCGACATCGTGAATGTAGAGGTGCCCAGAGCGATGGTGGCCGGCATGAGCCGATGTGGGATGTTCGCGACGCGAAACATTTCCCGTGCCATCGGCGCCAAAACGAAAAAGGCGACGAAAAGGCTTACCCCGCCGTAGGTGACGATCGCGCCGGCAAGCACAACGGCAAGAATCGCGCGACGCGCCCCGAGCTTGGTGCTCATGAAATGGGCAATCGCGTGGACCGAACCGCTGTCGTCCATCAGCTTGCCGAACAGCGCACCGAGCAGAAATATTGGGAAGAATTGCGCGATGAACTGCGCAGCGCCGCCCATGAACGTCTGCGTCCAATGGGCGAGCAGGGGCTCTTCGGCGAAAGCCGCAGCGACGATCGCGGCAGCCGGCGCCAGCAGGAGCACGCTCCATCCGCGGAACGAGAGCCAGATGAGCAGGCCAAGGGCAACCAGGATTCCGACGAGGCCCATGGCGTCAAACCTGCTGCAAGAGCAAATCCAAATCCATCGAGGAACGCCTGCCGATATTCCGGTCGTTCGCGGCGAGGAATGCCTCCGCGGCACGGCGGCCTTCGTCGCGCAGCATGCAGAGAAAGTCCCACTCGGCATTGAGCTTTGACGAGACGCCCAGCCCGGCCAGAACCTTGCTCGCGATCAGATGGATGCGCATCTCGGCCCATTTGCGCCCCTCGGAACTCCCGGCGTCCGCGACCTGCCGCAGCAGCGCGATCATGCGCAACTCCTTGAGCAGCGTGGCGTTGAACGCAATCTCGTTCAACCGATCGAGGATCTCGCGCGCAGAGCGCGGTGTCCCGGGTCGCTCGACCGGGTTGACGGCGACGAGAAGCGTGTCATGCGAGTCACACTCGCGTACGAGCGGTGTGATCGTCGGGTTCCCGGAGTAGCCGCCATCCCAATAGGGCTCGCCATTGATCTCTATCGCGCGGAACAGGGTGGGCAAGCAGGCGGAAGCGAGCAGAACGTCGGGTGTAAGCTCGGCGTTGCGAAACACACGCCCGCGGCCGGTATGAACGTTGGTCGCCGTCACGAACAAGCGGATCGGGGAGTTCGCGATTTGTCGAAAATCGACCGACTCGGCGAGGACCTGGTGCAAAGGGTTTGTGCCGGCAAGATTGAGGTCGTACGGCGAGAACACGCGGCTCGCCAGATCGAAGGCGAGATAGAAGGGCGACGTATCAAGGGTCCAGCGACCGAGGATGACGTCCAGCGGACTTCGCCGAATGAGACTGAACCGCGCTGAGTCAGCGACCCGCCGCCAGAAGGCCTCCAATGCAGACTTGGCGCCGGCCCGGCCGTTGGTCATAAAACCGCCCGCCAGCACGACGGCGTTCATCGCGCCGGCCGACGTGCCCGATATCGCCTCGATGCGCAGCCAGGTCTCATCCATGAGCCGATCGAGCACCCCCCAGGTAAAAGCGCCGTGCGATCCACCGCCCTGCAGCGCGAGATCGACCAGCACGGCATCGCGCGCTTGGCCCGCGCATTTTTGCGGCTCCTTCAAGGCCATGGCGGGCTCCGACTGGCCTGCCACGTCGCGGCCGGCGAACGACATACAAAAATGTCGTCAGCTCCTGCCAGGGAACGGTTGTGGGAGTGGTCGCGGACGCTCGATTCCTGGCCGACCAAGTCTCGGAGGCCGAGTGACCGGGCGGTGGCCTGGCCGTCGCCATCCGTGCCATCCCGCCGGACCACCCCAGCCCAAGCCGCGCCTCGAAGCAAAACCACACCGATACCAGCCGCCACCGCGCCATCCCCTATTGTACCAACAATAGCGATGGCCCCTCCAGACGAACTGGACAGTTTCCGCGAGACGAAGCTCGTCGGCGGCCTGACGCACGCCCAGCGGCGCCATAGGGCCGGCTTGCGAGCGACCGCTGGTCGCCGTAATCCCTGCCGAAGCAATCCCAAGTGCGAACCCCCATAGAAGCAATCTTCGCATGATTTTCTCCCGGCTTTTGATAGCGCGGAAGAGAGCCGGCTGAGCGGCCGCGGAGCCGCATGGCTGCAGCCGGCCTCCTTCGCGGGCGATCCCGCCCAGGGACCGATGCCGTTGCGCACCGATCCCTACGCAAAACTGTAGCGTATTCCGCTGCCACAGCGACTGCCGTGACAGCGCAGCGACTACCGTTCTCGGCGACGCTTTGACGCTGGCGCCAGGTTTTGGCTCACTGGCTAGGCAGGCTTGGCCTGAGTTGCGGCTGCGAGAGCATCGCGCAGGTGCTGCTCTCTCTTTTCATCGAGCGAGGTTGTCAGGACAATCCCTCCCGCATCCTTAATCGCATTGAGAACCTTGTCTGACGTCATAGACTGGATCAGCAGGAAGAGGACGGCATCGCCCGATCTTACCTTCGACGCGAGATCCTTCATGAACTGGTCTCTGATCCCGAAATCGGTCAGCGCACCGCTCAGTGCGCCTGCGCCGGCTCCGAGAGCCACGCCTAGAAGCGGATTCAGGAAGACCATCCCCAACAGCAATCCCCAGAAGCTGCCACTTGCGGCGCCAGTCATAGTGGTATTCACAAGTTGACTGAGTTTTACAGAGTCCCCAGTTTTGACGGCGATCACGGCATCGCTGATCGTGATCAGATACTCGCTCTGGAGCTTGAATATTTTCTGCCGAACTTCCTCTGCTTTAGCTTCGGATGGGTACACGATCGCAACAAGGTCTGACATTAAAAGCTCCCCTGATGACTTCTAGTGCTCCCCATTTGCCTGCTTGATGCACGGCCGAAGCTTACCCCCCGAAGATCTCTTGTCGACTGGTCAGACAAGCAGGTTGACAATATCAAGATGCTTTGATCTGGGGCCGCGCCCAATGGAAGTCCAACTCTCAACGGTCAACGTAACGGAACTCAAACAAACAGTCGCAGCCGAAACCGACCCGTCAAAGCCGGGCCTGATCGCCGACGCCAGTACGATCCGCTGGCCGGGAGGCGAAAACAAAATTGAGGCCGATCAGCTCGACCGCGAGTGTCGGCTCGCTCGCCATCGCTGTCGGACTGCTTTGGGCGGAAATGAAGTCGCGATGACCTTCAAGCCAGGCGCTCGCAAATACACTGACCGAGGTTGGTGACGTGAACCGTTTTGAGAGCCCACGTCAACTTATGGGTTACCTCGGCCTAGTGCCAAGCGAACGATCGACGGGAGAGTCTGTCAGGCGTGGTAGCATCAGCAAGGCGGGCAACGGCCGTGTTCGCCACATGTTGGTCGAAAGCGTCTGGACATATAGACACCCGCCGAAGATCGGCAAGACAAAGCTATACCGGCTTGAGCAGGTGTCGCCGGCAGTGCGAGAGATTGGTTGGAAGGCGCAGAGCTGCTTGACGGCCCGCTATCGGAAGCTGGCTGCGCGCGGCAAGCGAACGACGGTAGTCTGCACCGCTATCGCCCGTGAACTGGTGTGCTCCGGCGGCGCCGGCGCCCTGCGCAAGATCAGCCAAGAGGACGTGATCCGCTACGTTGAGCGCCACGCCCAGGATTGGGGCCCGGAAACAGGCAAGGCGATGTGCTGGTCATTGCGTGCCTTTCTCCGTTACCTCCACCATCGGGGGCTGAACGCGCGCTCGTTGGCGGATTGCGTTCCATCGATGCGCCGATGGAAGCTCGCAACTCTGCCGACCTATCTGCGTGCCGCTCAGGTGCGGAGGGCTCTCGACGGTTGCGACCGAGAGACGGTGATGGGACGGCGCGACTACGCCATTCTGTTGTTGCTGGCCAAGCTCGGCCTGCGGGCCGACGAGGTTGCGACGCTCACCGTCGACGATATCGACTGGCGCGCCAGCGAGATACTCGTTCGCGCCAAGGGCCGACAGCGTGCACGAATGCCGATACCGCCAGACATTGGCGCGGCTATCGTTGCATATCTGCGCAATGGCCGCCCAAAGTCGTCGTGCCGACGGCTGTTCGTCCGCACACTCGCGCCACACGTCGGCTTTGCTTTCGGATGCGCGATCACCATGATCGCCAAGGCCGCTCTCGATCGCGTTGGAATCGAAGGTTGCGCCCACCGCGGCGCCCATATCTTCCGACATAGTCTCGCTACCGATGACCTTGCCCCCAAGTTTTATCCGGTCCTGAGTTCGCCCCGGCTGTTGGATTTGCCCGGTTGGGCGGTGGTAGCGACGGGAGCTGGCGCGGAGCCCTCGGCATTCTTACAAATCGCTGGCGACCGCGCTGGGCGTGCCCGAAATTCTGTTCAGCATTTTGCTAGGCCACGCCGTGCCGGGCATCAGCGGGCGCTACATCGGCGAATTGGCCGTGCTGCGGTCAGTGGAGCTACGCGAGGCGCAAGAATCCATCTCGCGCCCGGTGTTCGAATTGCTCGGGCTCAAACTTACTCGGGATGCGAAACGTCCGAGAAAGGCGAGGGCCGCATAATGAGCCGCAACACACCACGTACCACGGGCAAGCCGCAGGCCCTACGGGCCTACGGAAAGCCGGACGTGCTCCGCACATCCGCAAAGTCGCACGGGATACGGATTGCCGATAGCGTGCTCGCGTTGGTCGCGACGTTCCGACAACTCCTGAAGGTGATGCAGCGCGTACGCTACACGCGCGAAGATTAGAAACGCTCATCGCATCATTGTTGAAAGATGCCGAGATCGTAGCAAGCCCAAGCCCGGGTTCTAACGCCGGGAACAGCCTTGCTCGCGGCTGCCGCCATTCCGGCAACTTTGCAGTCAGACATCGTCGCCATGTAGCCCTCAAGGATCGTTATTTTACCGTCCTCTTGCGAAACGTAGGCAATCACACCTAGTGCGCCCGTTAAACCCTGTTCGCGCGTAGTATCGTGGCAGACATAGGACGCGGAGCGGCTGGGCTTCGCGGTCGCGGCTTCTATCGCTAGCTCACCAATCCTTCGACACTCATCTAAAGTCTTTGATGGCCGAGCAGCGATGTTGACGGTGGCTAAAATGCTGAGGTGCGTCGAAGCGACAATGAGGATGAGCGGTGACATGTCGGCTGACCTCGTAATTCCGTTGAAACCATCAAGCGATCGGAGATTGATGGGGCCGGCCATCGCGCTGGCCTTGCGTTTCTGGCCGATCTCTTTGCCTTCATCCCAGTCCAACCACTTGGGTCTTCTCTGTCGGATCGCACGTACAGCCGCCATGCTGCGCAAGCCACCTTAACGAGCGATACGGCTGCCTCTGCAATGAGAATGGTGTGACTTCCGGAGGCTGGGTGGATGCTCATTAGCGCTCGTCCTCATGTGCCGCGTCGGAGATGATCCTAAGAAGTCTAAAGAGCGTAAGCGGATGTTTGCGGATGAGTTCTGTGCTCGTCAGTACGAACTCGTCAGGGCCTCCGCGCTCACGGATCGTCTCGCGAAGTGCGGCGAGCTTGTCTGGATCGGCAGAGCGAATAGCGGCCTCGAATGCGGGGACGAATTTGAGCCTGTCCATTGCAACAGCCTCCTTAGCGACCCTTTCAGGGGGCGCGGATCATCTCGCGGCTTTTCGCGCGAAAAACGCGCGGGCGGCTGGAGGAACCACCCGCGCGAGTTGCGCCAACAAAGAGGCTTTGCTATCTCATGGGGGTTGCGTGAAGTATGAGGAGCCAAGCCGAAGCGTCTCTCAGCAACTCGCGTGCCATTCACAAAGCCGCGCGTAGCGCTATGAAAAAGCGTGCGGGCGGCTGCTGACGACCGCCCGCACGAGTTACGATGCGTAGACTTGGCCCTCACTCAATCAATAAGCGACCAAGCAATCATGGTTCAGCAATCAGCGTGCCAGGCGGCTACATTGCGGAGACAAGCAAACGGCGCGCTTTCATACCTTGTGCAGATTGACTGCTCGTGCGAGCGGCGGCTTCCGAACGACAATGTCATGAACTCGACGCAACTGATCAAGATCGGACGTGGAGCGCTTAGTGACGACGATGGCGCGAGATGATCGGATCGAACTCGCCATCGTGTATAACGAGAAGCTCGCCGGGCTTCACGCCAAGTCTTAGCAATTGCTCCTCCTCGATGGGGCAGTTGAGGATTGCGGCCTTCGCGCCGCTGTCTTTTACGGTCAGCTTCACTGCTTCCGCCGGGTCAGCGGCAGCAACGACGTAAGTTATGTGCCTGAATTCTTCGTCATCGTCGCCGTCTTCCTTGAAGACAGCGACCGTCACCAACCAACCATGCATCTTGCTGTGCTCCCGTAAGTTGTCGGCTATGAGCTGCTGAGCCTTGCAAATCCGGACCCATCGAACGCTCGTGAGGTCGGCTGGCGTCCGTAGCATTCCGGGAGCCCTTCCCTCCGCGCCGCACATTGAGCTAGGCTCGCAACCTCATGAGGAGCGGACGTGTGACGAGTGAGAAGCGGATCAGGGTCGAAGGACGGCCTTCTGTGCTGTCGCGGCTTCGCCGGGTGCAGGCATGGCGCCGGAAGCGGGCTCCAGCGCCTTCTATCTGATCCCTACATCGCGGAAACCGATCCGGGGCGGTATAGTCCATCAAGGCCGCACAGCACTACACGGCCGTCTCTATCCGCGCGGAAGCCATCTTGAAGGACCTGATCCCGCGCTAGGTCGGAAAGCCTGCATGTGACTCCCGGAAGGGCGTCCTTGCCCTTTGAACGGGCTGAACGCTACATCGGCCCCGGGCCTTATTGCATAAGCATGGCGATCGCTATGATCGCGAGGAAGCCTAGTCCCATCAAAATGACGCATACAACGTACGCTAGGTCGCTGCGCATTACCCAGCTCCAGGCCTCCTAAAGGACATCGAAACGTGCGGGCGACTGCCGCCGCTGACGGACCGCCCGCACGGTCCCATAGGACGAGGCTTGGTGCTCAGGAGGGGCATTCAAAAGCGACCAAGCTCTGCCAACCTGACACAGCAATCCGAGCCCTACACCTACTTATATGCGTAGGTGCCGGTCGCGTTTTCCGGACGCCGAGTTCGCGCTCGGCCATTCGAAAGCGACGATCACTGCGATCTGGACGGGCGCCGTTACCGTCCCCGGGACGGCCGTCAATTGCGGGGCGATCTGAACTTCAACGATTCTGGTTGGGGATTGCACAGGGAATGACCAGCGAGGATGCTGCGCTAACAGCTGGTATGTCGCAGCCTGTGGGAACCAGATTGTTCCGAAAGGCAGGCGGAATGCCACCAGCGACGTTCAGATCTTCAGCCAAGCCGCCGTCCGGGCGGTATCTCTCTTTTGCAGAACGCGAGGAGATCGCACTCTTCGCGTTCAGGGCCTCTCGAGGCGTGAGATCGGGCGCCGTCTTGGTCGATCTGCCTCGACCATCTCGCGTGAGTTACGACGTAACGCCGCGACGCGCAGCGGCGGCTTGGAGTATCGTGCATCGACAGCCTAATGGCACGCCGAGCGATCGGCCCGTCGGCCCAAACCCACCAAGCTTGCACTCAACACAACACCTCGTGCCGCGTGGGCGTGCATCACCGATGAAAAGGTCCTGCGCCGGGAAATTGCGCGGACGTTTAGCGACAAAGCCAACCATCTCTACACGGTCGATCAAGAGGGGGTCACCGCCGATGAAAAGGAAACGGACATTCGTCTGCGGTCTACGGCAGCCAGTCAACAGGCCACTCTCGAACTTAAGATTGGCGAACAGCCGCGGTCTGCCGGTGCGTTGCGTGGGGCCCTGAAAGATCAATTGCTGAAAAAATACATGTCATCCGACGAATGCCGCGCTGGTTGCCTATATATCAGCGTCGCTTCGGACCGGACGTGGCGGCATCCCGATACAGGCAAGAAACTTGATCTCGACGGCCTCATCGAGATGTTAAACGAAGAAGCGGATCGAATTGCCGCTGATTTGGGAGGGGCTGTCCGGTTGATGGCCAAAGGCCTCGACTTGCGGCCGCGCCTGCCGCCCGAGAACGTGGCGGGTGGCGACGAGTAGTTGCGTTGGCGGAGAAAAGCGGCTGCGGCGGTCATATTTGACCAACGACTTAAAGAGCGTTGAACCTTCCGAGCTACCCGTTTAGCGCGGTTAAGCATTGCAGGGATGCTCTCGGTCGTCGCAAGTCCTAGGCTCAAACATTGCTTCAAGCTTGCGTGCGGCACTTTCCGCCAACCTTACGTCGCGGCCGAGATAGTGCTTATCAAGGATGCTCTCTACGTCCTTCAGGCTATGGCCGGTGAAGGTCGCGATCTCCGGGACCGTTGATCCGGCAAGCGCCAATCGGATCACCGCCGAGCCTCGGAGATCGTGGAACGTGAGATCCTCGTTGATGCCGGCCTTGTCGAAGGCTTTGCCCCACGACGAGCGGAAACCGTCCTCGGTCCATGGACGATTGCGCACGGAATCGCACAGGCGGGCTTCCCAGCGGCGACCTGCCTGCTTGGGATAGCCCGCGTGGTCAGCGGTTCAGGCCAAGCCGGTCATATGATAGCCCGGAAGAGCCCGGTTCGGGCACTGAGTGTCCGGCCTGAAGCCATCTGACAAAGAGAATCTTGCCCATGACGCCCCTATTGAAACCCGCCGAGGTTGCCGCCGCTTTAAATGTTTCTCCCAGAACCCTGCGCGGACTGATATACGGGATGGTCTCATTGCCTACGTGATCACCGGTCGTGGTAAGAAGCGACCGGGGATCGGGTTCGAGGCCACCGAGATCGAGAGGTTCAAGGCTGAGCGGCGCAGGCGCGAATGTCCGCCTACAAGCGTGAAGGCAGCCCCTTCAATCAGTATGACTTCTGAAGCCACGGCCGGCAGTTTCCTGGCTCTACGGAAGTTACGTCAAAAGCCGAAGCGCGGCGGGTAGGAGTTTCCGTCGGATATGCCGTGCTCGCAATAGGTTGGCTCAATGGGTTGTGACGATGCCGAAGGACCCGTCGCGTTTGCGCGCGCGTCAGCCGGAAATACCCACTTGCAATTCCATAGTTTGCGAGTGGCTGGTCGGTCACCTCGACAATGACCGGCATGTGGTTTGTGTAGCAGTGCTTGGTTCGAAAGCTCGTACCAGCACAGCTTAAGTCGGCGCAACGATGAAAGGTAAAACGATCACAACTCAGCAATGATCCGGAAGCCTTCGTCACAACCAGAGAACCCCTGACGGCAGCCGTATTGGCTCGAACGGTTGATCCAGCGCCCGCGGCAAGCCCCTCTGGTCAGAGTTCGGTCACTTATTCCAACGCCAGATACTCGTCGAGAATACGCCTGATCGACTCCGGGCGTCCCGGTTGATCTGGTTGCCTTTTGATCCAGGCATCAAGGGCAGCCACCTGCTCTGGAAGCAAGCGCACCAGAATCGGCGTCGCGTACGTCGGTGGTCTTCCGAACCTGCGCTCTTTCTTTTTTTTGGGGATCTGAAACTCATCGCGACTTTCCAATATTAACAAGTCGAGGGGCAGCGAAGGGTCGTGCGCCATCCCTGTCTATGACTGAAGCGGCCGTTTCCAATATTGACAAAACCGAAGGAAGTTTCAATGACAGCATACGAAATCGATCTGATCGGTGCCTTGGCCGAGGCGCTGGCACTCGAATATGCGGACGTCGACGACGAAGATCTCCTCGGCATCTGCCAGGGCGTCGGTCTCCTGACGCGAGCGCAGCAGTGCATCGAACGGTGGGGCCGTCAGTGCCCCGTTCCCGTGGCACTTGTCATCGCGCACTACAGGCAGCGTGTTCAGCCATAACCCGCTCATCGAGCGAAGGGCACTTTTTGCCTGTCTGGCACATCAACCCAACCGAAAACCTTTAACTCATCTCATCGTGGAGAGAGAATGTTGCTGTTGAACCTTTTTGCAATTCGCCGTCTCGACACCAAAGAGGCTGTCGGGCTCTATTGGGCGCCGGACCTCGAGACTCTGTGGTGGATGGTCGAAGCTATAGTCGATCCCGACGACTGTGAGTATTGTGTGGTTGATGCCCCCGCGGCAATAACATGGCCGGGTGAAGTGCCTGCAATCGGCGTCGAACGAGGGGAAGACGATAAGAGCATCGAGGCACTTTCACGCGACGTGTCATTCGAATTCGCGCTCTCTGACGTTCTCCACTGCGAGATCATAAAGGGCTGGATACAGATGCCGTCCGCTCCTGAGCCCGGAGAAGAATACCCGGAAATTCTAAGGGAGTGGGAACGCTAGGGAGTAGGGCGCGAGGAGAGAGACCCAGCTGATGCCGCTTGGGCCTCAGCCGGATCCGATTTATCTGGTGTGCATGGCCCCGAGCGGCTTGAGAGCCGGCTCATGGTTTCCCCGAACATCGGTGCTCTGGGATCTCAATCGAAATTCTGGCGGGCGCGGGCTTCATGCCGGCCAACGGCCGCAGCCACGATCCGATTGACGGTCAACCGTGACGTCGAAGGGGTATATGCTTTTATAGGGGCAGTGATCGCGCCGCGCCGGCATGGTGCCACGGAGATCGCGCTCAAAAATTTCGAAACACAGACACTTGTACCATCTCCGACGAGACTCGCAGATCGGGTCAAATCGAGGGATGAAGAACGATCAAACCTGGTTGTCGTCGCGCCTCTTCAGTTTTTCGGCCTGACCGTCAGTTTCCGAGCGCCGGAGCGCTGCTGCTTCGGCGGAGGGCGCGACTTGGTTGCGGCCTGTTCGATCTACTGCTTCCGCGGTCGTTGAACATCAGCGCAAGCAGGAAGCGCGCCAGGCGCGGCGTCAACGGAGCGTCGTTCGCCGTCCGGTGGCCTTCGGCGTTCAGGCGACGGGCGACGTCCCATGGCTTACGCGTGTGCTCGCGGGTGTAGGCCCGGAAGATCGGCTCCGACTTTCCGAACAGCTTTCCCAGGTCGACCTCGTTCGAATTGAAGTGGATCATCTCGGCTTCGGTCATCGGGGCTCGTGAATCCTCGACTAGCCGCTTGCCTCCCGCAGGGATGAGACGAGGCTGTCTGAGCTGCAACGCTCCCTGCGGCGGAGGCGCTACTTCCTCCGCCGGCGCGGCAGGCATAGTCACCGTTACACCGATCCGGAAGAAGACCGGCCTGAGCGCCTCCTTGTGTATGAAGGAGATCTCATCCCCTCTCATGTTGATGAAGTCGCCCACATCGAAGATCGGAAGTTCGGAGTGGCAAGCGAACGTCGTAGTTTCTCCGTTGCTTGAGTCGAGATACTCCACGGTGACGGCGTTCTCGTCGCTGATGCGGTCCACCGCGAGCACGATGAGCACCGTCCATTCGTCGGGGGCTCGACGACCGAACACTTTGTTATCAAACAGGCCGACGACGTTGGCAGCAGAAATCAACTCCTGCACGGCCCCGCGGGCCCGCCGTTGCGGCGACCGGTCCGTGGGTCGGTAATCCCTCGGGATGTCTGTACAGGGGTGTTTGGGCCAAGGCGGACCCAGATGGTCGAAAAACACGCGGCTGCCGTGTTCGTTTGTGTAAAAAACACGCTAGCATTACATTCGGGGTAACGCGCGTTCGCGCCTGAAAGTATTTCTCGCGCAGGCGTTCGACCGCCGGGGCACGCGCTCCATCCTGTCTGACCGCGATCGGCTGCACCACGACACGGCGTTCGCCGTTACCACCAGATGTCTCAACCATCCAGAGCGACAGCAGCCTGCCCGCCAACCTCGCCCGACACTGCAATTCCGAGATTCTCTGGCGGCAAATTGCGCCAACGTTCCAGCTCTTCCTGTACCAACGGATGGTCTAAGCCCATCAACTGCAGTTCGTCCTGATTCGTCGCAGCTTCGCGGTTCAAAGTGAAGCGCGCACGGCGAGTGCCTTCCGCGGTGATGAGGTCGTAGGTTGCGTCATCCAGCTTGATCAGCTTCTGCTGGAGGTCTGCGGCCGCAGTCGAGAAGAAGCGCACTAGCCGATCCAGACTGGACGAGACATCCGAGAAGGCTTGTAGTCATCAAGGCTGAAGCCATCGAGGTCTTGAAACAAGTCAAACACCACTTGCCGCGCTTCGCGCGAGTTCGACAGCGCGGCTTCTAGTTCCACCTGGGTGCGCTTCAGCTCGGGGTCGGAAAGCGCCTCCTGATAAAGGCGGTCATCATTCAGCCGCTCGGACAACTGCCCGAGAATCTGCGCTTGCAAGTCCTCCGCCGCGTTGCCTTGTTCATCCACCTTTCCGACCGTGCGTGCGATCTCGGTCAGCTTCTCGTCCAGCAGCAGAAAGATACGTCCTTCGATGGTATCCGAGAGAACGAGATGGTAAACCTGTGCGGTGTCACGTTGACCGTAGCGATGGATGCGCCCAATGCGTTGCTCCATATCCATCGGATTCCACGGCAGATCGAAGCTGAACAGGATTCGCGCGAATTGCAGATTGATGCCTTCGCGTCCTGCTGCCGTGCAAACCAGCACACGCGGGCCATCCTTTTGGCGGAAGCGGCGCTCGGCCGCCACCTTGGCTCTGTGGTCACCACCGCGCAGCACCACGACGCCCTGACCGGGGAACGTCTGCTCGATCTCGCGGGCGATCATATCGACTGTGCCGAGGTAGGTGGCGAAGACCACAATCTTGTCACTCGGATTCTGTCGCCACAGAGTTCGCTGGTCGCGCATGAGGCGGTGTCGGAAGCCGCCGTCGTCGGCTACCCGCACGACATCAAGGGCCAGGGCATCTATGCCTATGTCACGCTGATGAAGGGCACTGAGCCGACCGAAGCGCTGCGCAAGGAGCTGGTCGCCTGGGTCCGCAAGGGCGTCGGCCCGATCGCATCGCCGGACCTGATCCAGTTCGCGCCCGGCCTGCCCAAGACGCGCTCCGGCAAGATCATGCGCCGCATCCTGCGCAAGATCGCCGAGGACGAACCGTCCAGCCTCGGCGACACCTCGACCCCGGCCGATCCGGCCGTGGTCGACGACCTCGTGCAGAACCGGCAGAACAAGAGGGTGCGCAAGCGTAGGAAAGTGACCGTATCGTACCAACCCAATGCTCGAACCTGTGGAGACAACGCTGTGAAATTAGTTCTGTTGGGGGTCCCTGGATCCGGGAAAGAAAGGGACTCAGGCGGCCCGTCTTGCCAAGCGCCTGGACATTCCTCAACTATCGACCCGCAATATGTTGCGAGCGGACGTATCCCAAGGAACGCCAATCGGGATAACGGTTAGCCGAGGTCCGGGCTCAAACCCGACGCCTCCACCATATCGAAGCTAGCGTGCCGCTTCCGGCTCAGCGTGGGGATAGAAGCGGCAAGCCTATGTCTGTTTACTGTTTGGCCCGAGTGATAGTGCGCCGTTGGACTGGGCGGGCGTGATGCATTGACCCGCGTCAAACCAAGGGCGACCCAATACTGCTAAAAGCGCGTATCCGAAAAACTGGGGCATGATATGATTATCTGTGGCCTGAAGTCTTTCATGATTGCTGGTCTGACCGCTGGTTTCGCCGCGGCCGCTCACGCTGAAGACGCCGATGTTGGCAAGGCGGAATTTCAAGCTTCGTGCGCAAGCTGTCACGGCGTGGATGGAAAGGGCAAAGGACCCGTTGCTGGGCAGCTGAAGGTGCCGCCTGCCGATTTGACGGCCTTGGCCAAGAACAACAACGGGGTCTTTCCTATTACCGCCGTCTACGAAGCCATAGACGGGCGGAAAACAATATCCGCGCACGGCACCCACGAAATGCCGATTTGGGGGGAACGGTTCAACCCCGTCAAGAACTTGCCTCACATTGTCGATCCGGCCTACGACGCGCTCGATCCTTCCCGGGATTTGCGGGAGGTCGTCGTGCGAACACGAATCCTTGCCATTATCGATTATCTGAACCGCATTCAGCAGAAGTAGCGCGCCGCGAAAGCTCATGGGGTCCCCCGGCTACGCAATCTGCCGCAGTAGATGGGCGGCAACCGCACGCGCGTCCAGGCGCTCCCATCATTGATCCCCATCAAGGCGGCTGCGAGCAAAGCCGGTAATGGTCATATGGAAACGGAGGATCGACGATGACCGGCATAGTGCTCAACGCCCAGCAAATTCAGAACGCTCCAGCGCCCGTTCGCCTCTGGCTTGAGCAGCAGATTTCGGCCGCTCTCGGTCCGAGGCCGGCACCCGGAGCGTCGTCGCCCCGCCTGGTTGCCTGCACGGAAGCCCAGGCAGCGAACCTCCTCAATCGAATCAGGCAAGCGCCATCTGCGGTCGAAGTGTTCTTCGGACTCGCCCATCCCGAGATCTCGTTCGGTGACCCGCCGGTCGTGACGTTCCGGCTTCTCGATCTTCAGCGTCGTGCCGGCATGGAGAACATCGCCAAGCTCCTGGAATGTCTCGACCTCATCAACCGGTCATTTGCGGAAATATGTGGTGATCCGGCAGCGCGTTTCTGTGACTTTGACGCCGCAGGGCATTGCTCGCTTCTGCCAGCCACTCAGTGCAGCATCGCCGCATTGTGGAAGGCGATCATTGCGGCGGAGCGGCCCGGCGTGCTGCCGATCGCCGCTGCCGAGTAGACGGGGCGGGCGCGAGATGAGCCCGAAAAGATCATGCCGCAAGTCGGCGCGGAAATGGTCGGAACGTCCGTTGTCATTCATCGTCGCCGTGACGTGCATGCTCCTGCCCTGGCCTAGACTGGTGCAAGCAGGGGAAATCCGGGATGTGCAAACTCTTGCGCCCCTGGTCGGGAAGGTTATCCAAAGTGTCGTCGGCATAACGGCCAGCACGGAGACGGCGGCAGCCTCCCGGTCAGGGAATTCCGGTCCCGAACTGCCCAGCGATCCGCGTCCCGCGACGAAAGATGTTTACGGCGCAGGCGTCATCATCAAGGCAGAGTCCGGATTGATCGTGACGAGCAATCATGTGGTCAGCGGCGCCAAGACACTCTCGGTCCGATTGTCGGATGGGCGCCAGCTTGACGCTAGGTTCGTTGCGGCCGACGAGCGATACGATCTGGCGATGCTGAGGATTTCGGCCTCCGGCCTGACCGCGGCCCGCATCGGCCGATCGGTCGACGCCGAGCCTGGCGATTTCGTCCTTGCGGCCGGTGGTTCCTTGAAATCCACTCCGAGCGTCAGCTTTGGCATCGTCAGCGCTCTGCATCGTTCGCGGCCCGGAAGCCCTTGCCGGGATCTCATTCAGACCGATGCCTTGCTGGATCGCGGCAGCGCAGGCGGGCCGCTGTTCAATCTGCGGGGCGAAGTGATCGGCATTGTTGCCGCCAGCACCGGCGAGACCGAATCCGAGCACGCCTTTGCGATTCCCTCGGATGCCATCGATCGCCTCTACATCAGAATGAATTAGGCATTCCGCGGGATCGCGGATCGTTTCGAAGTGCGACCGATTTGACTACCTAATGGTGGTTGCTTGATGATCGTGCACCCGGATCAGTAGGCCATGATCGGCGTTTCCAGCAGGTGATCGTTCACAGCAACGACACCGGGAATTGCCTCCGCGGCAATCCGGATCGCTGCGCGCTCGGCGGCGGATGGCGCATATCCCCACAGGTCGACGATGCCGTTCTGTACGGTCGCAGTCAGATTGAACGTGTGTGCCCACGGTTGCCCGTGAAGCACGCCGAGTAATCTCTTCCTGATGACGGAATCGGCGGGTGACATCTCCAGCTTCGGCCGGGCGCTCGCGACGGCCTGGAGCAGGTTGGCCCGGCTGACGATGCCGAGGAGGTGGCCGGCCTCATCGACGATGGGGACACGCTTGATGCCATGTTTCTCGAGCAGCATCGCAATTTCATGCAGAGGCGTGTCGGGCGCCGCGGTCACGACCTTGCGGGTCATGATGTCGGCGATCTTGACAGCATGGGACTTCACGTAGTCGGACGCCATTTGCGCGTCTCCGACCAAAAGCCGGAGCCACCACGAATACGGGCGCTCGGTGCCGGCTTCAGTCCGATGCATCAAGTCGCTTTCCGTGACGATTCCGACTAGTTCGCCATCCTTGCCCACAACAGGAACGGCGCTGATGCGGTGCTGGAGCAGCAGGGAAGCAACCTGCCGCACCGTTGCGTTGGAGTTCTCCGTGATGACGGGTGACACCATGACGTCGCGTGCTTGCATGATCGTGCTCTCTGTAGGACGGAAAGATACCCCATTCTGTGGGATCGCGCGCATGCGTGATTTGACTCCGATCAATTGATCTAAAGCTTCCGGGCATTAGACAGGATTTGTTGAAGTGGAGGATGTTTGGATGGCGGGAATTCCAAAGAACGCGTTCGTGCTTGGAAACGGGCGCAAGGCGCTGTTGCTCCGCAACGAAGGCGACAATCAGTTCCCCACCCTGAAGGCGGAGGCGGTGTTCGAAGATCAGAATCCGCCAACGCACCTACAAGGCACGGACCGTCCAGGACACTTCATAAAAGGGATCGTCTCCGGTCAGCGGGGAGCCGTCGAAACGACGAACTGGCACGAACTCGAGGAGTATCGGTTCACGAGGCGGATTGCGCGGGCTGCGGAGGAGATTGTTCGGAGTGGAAGGACGACGGCGTTTGTCATCGCCGCTCCGCCGCGAACGCTGGCACAGCTTCGGGCGACGCTCGCTACCGATGTCAAGCGTCACATCATTGCGGAGATTCCCAAGGATCTGACAAGGCTTCCCGTCGGGGAAATTGAAAGGCACATTGTTGAGGCGCTTGCGTCGCCCACACGATAGGCGCCGTGCCGCCGACAGCGTCCCACGAGCAAGTTCAAGAGTAAGTTCGTCTCGTCGTATAGAACAGCCAGATTGCAATAACGGCCAGCAACACTGACATTATCCGCCTGATGAGCATTGTGTTTGCCCGTTTTTCGATGCTTGGCCGGATGGCGTTCGCTGAAATCACGACAGCCGTATGTATTGCAGTCGCTATCGTGATGTATACCGTCAGCAAGATCGCTATCTGCGGAAGCAGTGGACGTGCTTGATCGATGAAAGTCGGAAAAATCGATAGATAGAAAACTCCGGCCTTGGGATTGAGTAGATTGGTAATCAAGCCCCTGAGGAAGAATTTGGTATGTGCCGTCGCCTCGACTGGCTTGGTGATCTCTTGCGGCGCATCGCGCCATCCTTGGTGAGCGTCATCCAGGGACCACGCGCTGAGGGCTAATCTGGTCGGTTAGGAAGATCTCGTGGACTGAATCATCACGAGGTCTCGCCATGTCTAAGGATAGCCGTAAGGATAGCGATAGGGATAGGCATACGCCTATCCTCAAGGATTTTTCTGACACGCTGCAGCGTGTCGAGATCATCACTGGGACCGGCCGGCGCCGGCGCTGGTCGGCCGATGCGAAGGCGGCGATTATCGCGGAGAGTTTTGCGCCGGGTGCAAGCGTGTCCGCTGTGGCGCGGCGACACGACATCAGTCCAAGCCTGTTGTTTCTGTGGCGTCGTCAGACGACGCGGGCGAAGGTCGCGGCGCGCCGGGCCGGAGACGTGCCACCTGGCTTTGTGCCGGTCGCGATCACCGGCTGCGGGGGCGAATTGCCGTCGCGCGAGGAGCAGGCGGCAATCGAGATCGAGGTCGGCGCGGTTCGCATCCGTGTCAGAGGGACGGTCGACCGGCGGGCGCTGTGCGAGGTGCTGGCGGCAGTCGGGACGGTTGGCCGATGATCGGGATGCGACCCCGGTTGTCGATCTGGATCGCGACGCAGCCGGTCGATTTCCGTCGCGGGATGGACTCGCTGGCGATGCTGGTGAGCGAGGCGTTTGGAGCCAATCCGTTCGACGGCGGACTTTACATCTTCCGCTCCAAGCGCCGAGATCGCGTGAAGATCCTGACCTGGGACGGAAGCGGCCTTGTCCTTTACTACAAGAGAATCGAGGGGCAGTTCACCTGGCCGCCGATCAAGGAAGGCGTCGTGCCGCTATCTCATGCTCAGCTCTCGGTGCTGCTCGAGGGCACATCGAAATATCCCCTCTGGGGAGTCTGACGAATCACCTGCCATCGAAGTTACAGTGTGCGAACCGACGCATCCGCTGTTCGGCCGCACGTTCCGCGTCATTCGCCGCTCGGTTCATCGTGGCGGGGGCTTCCCGCTTTCGTACGAGGTCGAATATCGAGACGGTGCCAGCCTTTTGATTCCGGTCGCGGCGACCGAACCACGGAAGTCGATGGAGAATCGAACGAAGCTGAGCGTCGAGGCACTACACGATCTGACCTCTCTGGTTGAGCAGCTCGAACACGATGCCGATCGATCCGAAAGACCTTTGGGCCACGCTGTCAACGGCACTGCAGCGCCAAATCGTCAACGAGGTCGCCGCAGTGCTGGCGGAGGCAAGTCATGAAGTCCGAGCTGGTCAAGCCGATACACCTGGCGCGCCGCGCGGTCGTGTACATCCGGCAGTCGACGACTCATCAGGTTGTGACCAACCAAGAGAGCCTGCGATTGCAATACGCGCTTCGCCAACGCGCCATCGAGCTCGGATGGCACGAAGCTGGCATCGACGTCATCGACGCTGATCTTGGCATCAGTGGGGCGTCGGCGGCTCAGCGCAGCGGCTTCAAGGAACTGGTCGGGCGTGTTGGTCTTAACGAGGTTGGTCTGATCCTGTCGATCGACGTGACGCGTCTCGCCCGCAACTGCTCGGATTGGTATCCGCTGCTCGATATCTGCGGGCTGCACGGCTGCCTCATCGCCGACCGTGATGGCGTCTATGACCCTGGCAGCGCGAATGGCCGACTGCTGCTCGGCCTAAAGGGGACGATATCGGAGCTCGAGCTCCATACAATTCGTAGTCGATTGACGGCTGGTCTTCTTGCCAAGGCGGAGCGCGGCGAGCTTGCGCTCACCTTACCGATCGGCCTTGTCCGCGATCCCTCTGGCGTCGTCGTCAAGGACCCGAACCTGGAAGTGCAGGAACGGCTCGAGCTGCTGTTCGAGACCTTCCTGAAACTGCGCACCATTGCCAAGGTCATGCGTGAGTTCAACGACCGTGGTCTGGAGCTGCCGCGCCGCGATCGTCACGGCGATCTGCATTGGGCGCGGGCGACGACAGCCGCGGTCGCGGCGATTCTGAAGAATCCTGCCTATGCGGGCGCCTTCGTTTACGGACGGACACGACTGCGCAAACCGTCGGAGGGAAGATTACCGACGAAGGCGCCGAAGCCGATCGAGCAGTGGCGGATCATCGTCAAGGACCGCTATCCTCCCTATATCGCTTGGCAAAGCTACGGGAAGATCAGGGGCATCGTCAGCGACAACCGAGCAGAATACATGCGCAACAAGACGAGGGGGGCCCCACGTGAGGGCGAACTACTGCTGCAAGGCATCGCATGGTGTGGAAGATGCGGTCACAAGATGTACGCGCGCTACAAGAGACGCGCCGAATACGTCTGCAATCACCTGCGTTCACATCAGGGGTTGCCGGCGTGCCAATACATCCGTGCTCCCCGCGTCGACGCCGCCGTGGCGCAAGCCTTCCTTACAGCGCTGGCGCCGGCCGAGATCGACGCGTTGTCGTGCGCTCGTCGCGCTCAGCAGCAGACGTACAAAGCAATACGAAGCAATGCCGAGCAGCAGCTCGAGCGGCGACGCTACGAAGCAGCACTCGCCGAACGTCAGTTCAACCGCGTCGATCCCGACAACCGGCTCGTCGCCGCCGAGCTCGAGCGCCGTTGGGAGGCGGCTCTGAAGGAGGCTCGAGCGGCAGAGGAGACCCTGGCCCGTTTAAAGTCTCCCCAGGCTATCGCTCAGATCACCTTTGGCAACAAGGCGCTGAACGACAAAGTCGTCCACCTCTCCGGCCGTCTGCCTGAGATCTGGACGGACTCAAGCACGACCGACGCGAAACGCAAGGCGCTGCTGCGCTGTCTCATTGACAAGGTGATTCTCGATCGTGGCGAGCACGACCTCGTCAAGGTGAGGATTGTGTGGCGCGGCGGAGCCGTCACCGAGATCGAGGTAAAGGTGCGCGTCAATTCAGTAGAGAATCTCACGCAGGGCGTGGAAATGCGAGAACGCGTCCTCGAGCTCGCCCGCACCAAGCTGCACGACGACGAGATCGCTGCCATATTGACGGGCGAAGGACACCGGTCACCAAAATGCCCAGACGGGGTGCTGCCGATCACTGTCCAGCGCATTCGCTTCCAGGCCGGCCTCAAAGGGCTTACCGAGCAACGCACGCGATGGCGGCATTCACCCGATTTGCTCAGCGCACAGGAACTCGCCGGCGTATTGAACATTCCCGTGAACTGGCTGTACGTTCAGATCAGGCAGGGCCGTCTTTTGATCGATCGTCACCCTTCGGGCGCGCACCTGTTCTCCAACACGTCGCGCGTGATTGAGGCTGTTCGAAAACTCCGCAATCACGAGCTCGATCATCTCGATCTCAGAATCACTGAGCCTCACGAGGAGGGGCATTCACATGGATAGTCGCTCGATGGCTCAGACTGGAAGCGTGTGCCGATGCGGGTTGTGGATCAGCCAGCACGAGCTGGTTGATCCGTATCAAGAGGCGTTCGTCACTCATGCGGAGTTGTTGTAGAATCACTCTGCATGAGTGATTTGCCTTCTGATCCAGCATTGCTCCGACAAGCCGTGATGGCGCTGTCGTCACGGCTTGCGGCGTTGTCGGCGGAATGCGGCACGCTGGCGGCCGAGCGTGATGCGGCGATTGCCCAACGCGACGCTGCGGTCCAGGAGAACGACAAGCTCCAGATAATCCTGTCCCAGTACAAGCGCACGATCTTCGGTCCCCGCTCTGAGACACTGGATCCCGGACAGCTGCCTCTCTTCGCCATCACGGCGCAGGCGGCTGGTGCCGCCGCCAACGACGACG
The DNA here is from genome assembly GCF_054060035.1 of Bradyrhizobium sp. USDA 3262. NCBI lineage: Bacteria > Pseudomonadati > Pseudomonadota > Alphaproteobacteria > Hyphomicrobiales > Nitrobacteraceae > Bradyrhizobium > Bradyrhizobium sp. USDA 3262. The sequence goes on along the minus strand of NZ_JBSSCT010000001.1, from coordinate 8,848,522 downwards.
TTACCGGAGGCGGGCTGCCTGACGGAGCGGAGGGCCGTGGAAAGCGACCGGCGCGACGCAACCGGGGGAAGCTTCCGGAGCATTTGCCGCGCATCGACGTCGTGATCGATATCGAGAGCCACATCTGCCCTTGCTGCGGCGAGCGGCTGCACAAAATCGGGGAGACCGTCAAGGAAGCCTTCGACGTCATTCCGATGCAGTACCGGGTCAAGCGCATAGTGCGTCCGCGGTACGGCTGCCGGGGATGCCGCCAGGGTGTGCTGCAGGAACCCGCGCCGGCCCAGGCGATCGACGGCGGGATGGTGACGGAAGCCTTGCTGGCCCACATCGCGGTGATGAAATACGGCTACCAGCTGCCGCTGTATCGGCAGGAACAGATGTTCGCTGCGCAAGGCATCACGCTCGACCGGCAGACGCTGGCCTCGTGGATGGGGCGCGCCGCCTGGTGGCTGAAGCCGCTTCACACGCTGTTGCGCGACACAGTGATGTCCTACCCGCGGCTGTTTGCCGACGAGACGCCGCTGCCGGTTCTCGATCCCGGCCGTGGCCGGACCAAAGTCTGCCAGTTCTGGGCGATCGCCACCGATGACCGTCCGTGGGGTGGCCCGGCGCCGCCGGCGGTGGTCTACATGTTTGCCGAGGATCGCAAGGCGATCCGCGCCAAGCAGCTGTTCGGGGACTACCACGGCATCCTGCAGGTCGACGGTTATGCCGCCTACAAGGGCCTGATCAAGAACGGCGGCCATCTGGTGCAGCTGGCGTTCTGCTTCGCGCATGCGCGGCGGAAGTTCTGGGACGTTCACGTCGCGACCAAGTCGCCGATTGCCGCGGAAGCGCTGCGACGGATCGCGATGTTCTACGCCATTGAGGATCGCATCCGCGGTCTGCCGGCGGCGCATCGGGCTGCTATGCGGCAAAGCGACACCAGGCCGTTGATCGAGGACTTCAAACCCTGGCTTGAGGCGCGGCTGCTGGAAGTCTCGAAGAAGTCCGGTCTGGGTAAAGCCATCCGCTACACCCTCAACCATTGGGACGGCCTGACGCGCTTCATCGACGACGGACGCATTGAAATAGACAGCAATACGGTTGAGCGCAGCATCAAGCCGATAGGCCTGGGAAAGAAGAACTACTTGTTCGCCGGCAGTGAAGGCGGCGCCGAGACATGGGCCATTCTCGCCTCGCTCATCAACTCGGCAAAGCTGCAAGACATCGACCCGCGGCACTATCTGACCGATGTTCTCGAGCGCATCGTCTCCGGACGTACCAAGATCAATCAGCTGCACATGCTGCTGCCGTGGAATTGGAAGGCCGAGCGCGACAGTTCGCCGGCAAAGCTCGCCGCCTGATCAGTTCGACGGCAGGGCATCTGGAACTTCCTGCGCATCGCTGGTGTCGTCATAGATCTCCTCGCGGATCACACGCAGCGTCACCTCGTGCAGATAGACTTGCAGCGCCCTCTCCAGCTCGGTGAACTCCGGCAGCAGCACTTTGTCGACGAAGCCTCGTGACGCGCGGATCATCACCGTGTTGCGTCGCTGGCGGTGATAACGAAACGGCCGCAGCCCGCAGCGACGGCAAAGCGCCAAGAACAGGTGCCGCGACCATTGGTCGGGAAGTGAGAATTGCTGTTCGATCGGTGGATCGTGGCGAGCGAGTTCCTCGACCCGGGCACGCACCCGCCGCAGCGCGGCTTCCGCCGCAAGGCGCTCACCAGCAGTTCCCGCACCCACGAACAACGCCTCGATCTTCCGAAGCTTCTCGCGCAGCTGCGACTCGCTGGTCATTCTGATCCCCGTTGCCCGCTCCGAACCGGGATCACCCCATCACCGCGTGCTTGCGGCGTCAATCATCCCGACCGCGCTATCCAGAGCATTCCGCGCGAGTCAAGGCCCGGCACGGTGCGCTTCCCGTGACGCTCACCATCCTTGCCAGGCAAGCCAAAGCAGGTAGAGCGCCCAGCGAAGGGCTTCGTAAAGCGGGTTGGAGGCAGCCACGATAGCTGCAAGGCCGAGCGACGATGCGATCCCAACTCCAAACAAGCCGAAAGCAACACCGGCTGTTGCGGCAAGACCGGCCCTGCGTCCGGCCGACGCGGCCAGCACCGCGAGATAGCCCATGTTAGGTCCCGGGGTCAGTTCGATGAGCGTGACCGTGAGTGCGAAAGCAAAGAGAGAGTTTTCACCCATGGATCGATCCCTGCGCTTCCGAGGCGGGGTTGCCCTAGATGTTGGTCAGATGGCTTGATCTGGGTCAAATTGTCCGCGTCATGCCGCCTCTCTCGATTCCGAGCTGACATGAATGCAGTCGACAGAGGGCGCAACGACCGCGAGCTTCCGCAGGTAGCATTCGACGTGGGCAATCAGGGTAGCGGCCCCATCCTCGACGGCGATTCCCACATGAGCTGACAGCTCGCCGAATGATCCTGAGGCGAAAACCAGCGATTACAAAAGCTGCACGGCTTTTTGATCCAGATCAGCCTGGCCTTCCATTTTTGAATGATGCTGGCAGATCATCGCGTACACGAAGCTCTGGGGAGGTTGCCATGTTGGCTTTGGATGTCATGCGGACGTCTTTCTCGACGATCAAACCCGGCGCGCCATTGCTCGATGCCGTTCGTCTCTTGCTGGAAACTGGCCAGCGCGGCTTGCCTGTGCTCGATGGCTCAGGGGCGCTGATCGGTGTTATCTCTGAAGGAGACTTCCTTCACCGTCGCGAACTCGGCGTGCATTGGCCAGAGGGATTTTGGCTCGAATGGCTGTTGAGCAGAGAGGAGGGACGGCTGGTCCGCGAGCGGACCCGGGCCCTGAGCGTCGACGCTGTGATGAGCCGCAAGCCCGTTTGCGTCGACGAATGCGCGACTGTGGACGAGATCGTGGTCGAAATGGACAAGCATCAGATATCGCAAGTCATGGTGCTCCGGGGTATGCGTGTCGTCGGCATCGTTGGACGTGTGCAGCTGATCACCGCGCTTGAGCGGATACTCGCGCGATCCGAGGGTAACTGACGCGGAAGACCCCGGCAGGCGATTGCGGAGCGTGCGATTGATCCGGACGCGCTTCCGGTTGAGCGTAACAGCGGCGAGAAACTAGGCTCAGGTTGGCGCCTTGCCATCAAAGAAATCCCTGAATTGACCCTGCTCAAGGCGCCCGTGCAGCCGATTGCGGATGCTAGGCAATGCCCATCGAATGCCGACGAGGTTCGCCATGACTGACCGAATGAAGTTGCCGGCCGTCAAGCAACCGGTGAATTTTGAAGCAGATATTGGTAGGTCGAAGCCGACCGATCACCGCTGGCTACTGGATGCGTTGGAGGATGACGAGGTTCGTGAGGCCCTGAAGCACGATGCGGCGCTCACATCCTCCGAGGCGGACGGCGGGCCGGCGCATGACTGACGATCTGCCATCGACTCGTCCGAGCCCGAAGCCGGCTCACCATGTCGACAGGGCTGTGGTACTCCCGGGTGGGCAGCCCAACGGCGCCGAAGAGGACGGCCGTGCGCTTGGCGATCTGCGCAGCATCCTGCAATCGCCAAGCTATCGGGAGGCGAATCAGGACGAAGATTTCCCGCAGAGCGAAGCCACACGCGGCATTCGCCTCCAACTCGATTTCCTTAAGACGGAGACCCTGCTCCGGGAGCATCAGATCGCTCATACGATCGTTGTCTTTGGCAGCACTCGCATTTGCGAGGCGCAGGCGGCGCGCCGGACCGTCGCATCGATAGCCGATGCGCTCGCGTTGAATCCCGACGATGGCGGCTTGCAGCGCCGTCTCAAGACGGCACGGAGCCTTGCGGCGAAGACCAAGTATTACGGAATCGCACACGAGTTCGGACAGATCGTCGGTGCCGCGAGCGAAAAGGCCATCGGTGGCCGCCTCATGATCATGACCGGCGGTGGGCCGGGCATCATGGAAGCAGCTAACAGGGGCGCGCACGATGTCGGGGCCCAATCGATCGGACTGAACATTACCCTGCCGAAGGAGCAGGACCCTAACCCATATGTCACGCCCGAGCTCTGCTTCAGGTTCCACTATTTTGCGATGCGCAAATTGCATCTCCTGATGCGCGCCCGCGCGCTGGTGGCATTCCCGGGCGGCTTTGGCACGATGGACGAGCTGTTCGAAGTGCTGTCGTTGGCGCAAACCCGAAAGATCGCGCCGGTGCCGGTCGTGCTGGTCGGCGAGTCGTACTGGCGTCGCGCGTTTGATCCGGACTTCCTGGTCGGCGAGGGTGTCATCGATCCGGAAGACAGGGGCCTGTTTTGGTTTGCAGAGTCCGCCGAGGAAGCCTGGCATGGCATTCTGCGGTGGTACGAGACGGCCGGCCGCCCGCTTCTGCCGATCGGAGATGGCGCCTCACGGGGCAAGTCGATCAGTCAAGAGGGTAGATCGTGAAGTTATCCTTTCATGGCGCCGATCGCGCGGTGACCGGGTCCTGTCACCTGGTCGAATGCCTGAACCAACGCATTCTGATCGATTGCGGTCTTTTCCAGGGAAGCCGCGACCTGGTGGAAGAGAACGTCGCCGCCTTCGGGTTCGATCCTGCAACCATCGACTATGTCCTGCTGACCCATGCCCACCTGGACCACTGCGGCAGGATTCCATTGCTCGCGAAGCGAGGGTTCAGCGGTGAAGTGATCACGATTGCGGCCAGTCGCGAGCTGGCCCGCCTCGTGCTGGTCGATGCTGCGCATCTCCAGGAAGAAGACGCGCAGCGGAGAGCCCGCCAGTGGCGCAGGCGGGGGGAAGAAGAAGCGCCGTCGCCGCTCTACACCGTCGTCGACGCGCTCGAGTGCTTCGACCGGTTTGGAAGGACGGCTGAATATGGACAGCCGTTACAGCTCGCGGAGGGACTTCGCGCAACTTTCTTCGATGCCGGCCATATCCTGGGCTCTGCGAGCATCCTGATCGAGGCTGCCGAGCACGGCCGCACACGTTCGGTCTTGTTCTCGGGCGATCTCGGCAACGCCGGTCGTCCGCTGCTGCGGTTGCCGAGCCCTCCCGCTCGCGCCGACGTTGTCGTCATGGAATCGACGTATGGAGACAGGCGCCATCGGCCGCCGAAAGACTCGATCGAGGAGCTTTACGGCGCGATCAGCGGCACGCTGGCCCGCGGCGGCAACGTCATCATCCCGACCTTCGCGCTCGAGCGCGCCCAGGAGATCCTCTATGTCCTGCGTCAGGGGCTAGAGCGGAGCAGGCTGCCGCCGGCCATGCAGATCTTCCTGGACTCGCCGATGGCGATTTCGGCGACCGAAATATTCAAGCGGCATTCCGAATGGCTCAGCTCCGAGGCTGCCTCCATGTTTCGCGAAGGGCGGGATCCGCTGCATCCGGCAAACCTGCGTCTGGTCCGCGAGAGCGCCGATTCGGTTGCCATCAACAGGATAACCGGCGGCGCCGTCATCATGGCCGGGTCCGGGATGTGCACGGGCGGCAGAATTCGCCATCACCTCAGGCACAATATTTGGCGCAAGGAATCGGCGATCGTATTCGTCGGATACGCCGCCGCGGGAACGATCGCGCGGCAGATCATCGATGGGGCCAAGTCCGTGCGGCTGTTCGGCGAAGACATTGCGGTTCGCAGCACGATTTACACGATCAACGGATTTTCCGCGCACGCGGACCAGCAGGAGCTGCTGGCATGGCGACGCGCGATCGAGGGATGCGAAGCAACGTTCCTGGTCCATGGCGAAGAGCCCGCAATGCAGGCGCTCGCTGCGCACTTGGAGGGACGGCGGGTCGAGCTGCCGCGCCTGGGCGACGTGTTTGATCTCTAGATGGCCCGCGAAGGCGAGCCGGACAATGCGAGCCAAACAATCATTCTGAGCTGCTGGTTGCTTCAGCTCGCAGCCTTCACGTCCCTGGGAGATTCGACGTAGAGGCCGGTATAGGTATCCACGAAGCAGGGGTGATCGTACACCTTCTTGACGCCGGCGGTGTTCTCCGCGGCCACGATGGTTGCCTCACGCGCATGGTCGCTGGTGGCGATGCCATGCAGATGGACAACGCCGTTGCGGACGATCACCATCGATCTGTCGGACGATACGGTCACGGATATGGTAGTCGTCCGCGGTTGGATCCGGGATTTCGTGTGCCCCGCTCAAGTGGACGATGCCGTCCCGAACGATGACGCTGAGTCCAAGCGGGCACCAGGCGTTGCGTTCGATCTCGTCCAGAATGCGCTGCCGGATCTGGTCGTCGTTTTCGGTCGGATCAGGTACGTCGCGTGCAAGACTCGCCACCGTTCGCAGCAGGTTGCTGCGGGTGATAATGCCGACAAGTTTGCCGTCGCGAATCTCCGGCAGCCGCTTGACGTTGTTTTTCTCCATCAGTTCGACGAGCGTCGTCAGCGGCGCATCCTCGGCCACGGTGACCGGCGCACGCGTCATGATCTCAGAGACCTTGCGTCCATGCTCGGACACGTAGTCCTCGGCCCACTTTCCCGGTCCGAGAATGAAGGTCATCAACCAGTTGCGCTTCCGCTCGGTGCCGATCTCGCTGCGATGAAGAAAATCGCCTTCGGTGACGATGCCGGCGATCGCGCCGTCGCGATCGACCACCGGTAGCCCGCTCACATGGTGCCGAAGCATGATGTTTGCCGCGTCGAGGATGGTGCTGTCCGGCGTTGTCGAGGGCACCTTGCGAGCCATGATCTGGTGCGCGTACATCCGAATGTCTCGTGGTGTTCAGCCTAACTCCAGATGCGGTGGGACGCGTTGATCTGACGCAAGCGGTAAATTGGGTGCGGTTTGATCTGGCGCAAATGTCACGCGCGATCACCGGGTTACAAAGTGCGGGTCCTTGCAGGCCGAACACGCACGTCCTTCATAGAGGCCAGATCGTGTTGCCGGCTGCGTTGGATGAAGGGCGGCGTTCGCCGTTGCATCCCCGTCGGCGGAGCCGCCCTTTCCTGGACCGTTTGAATAGCGAAGACCGAGGGTCGCATGCAAAAGGACTATGCCGACATCTGCAAGCACATCTCCAACAATCTGGGCCAGTTGCGCAAGGGCATTCCTGAAACCATGCGAGCGTTCTCGGCCATGGCGCAGGCGGCCACCAGAAATGGCGCGCTCGATGCCCGAACCAAGGAATTGATCGCGCTCGCGCTGGGCGTTGCCGCGCACTGCGACGGCTGCATCGGCTTCCACGCCGAGGCCCTGGTCAAGCTTGGGGTCAGCCGCAAGGAGGTCGAGGAGACGCTCGGATTGGCGGTCTACATGGGCGGCGGACCGTCCTTGATGTATGCCGCCGACGCGTTGCAAGCTTACGACCAGTTTCAGGAGCGCGCGGTGGTTTCCGAGCCGGCGATGGATTGATCCGACGCCACGCGCCGTGGGGCGTTGGCGAACTGCTGGAAGGGACCGGAGCTGTCCTCCTTCGATAGCCGGGAGTTTGGTGCGATGTGCTCTGGAGATGGCAAGCGGCGGCTGCCGCAGCAACACGGGAATGGAGCCGTCACCGTTGCGCAGCCACGTCAGGCGGCGAAGAATGCCGATGAGGTGGCGCAGAAGAAGCCGCGTGCCCGAAAGCCTCAGGACGACGCTTCATATTGGGCGTCCCGCGCCGAGCGGACGAAGCGGCAGGCCGCGCGACATCAGGACCAGGCGACTCGCGATCATTTCATGAAGATCGCGGCCGGATATGAGGCGCTCGCCCGCTCGGCCCGCAGCGTCGGGCAGGATCGAGATTAGGCGGACGGCAGACGTAGAGCTTAGGGGACCGAGGCGAGCTTGAGCTGGCTCAACGTAGGCAGCGCCGCCATACGCGGCAATACATGATCATTTTAGCTTGGTGGAGCAGACACATGTTTTTGGCCAATGTCATGGTTTATGTCGACCCTCAGCAGCAGGACGAGGGACAGATTCGCGTCGCCGAAGGGATTGCGGACAAGTTTCACGCATCGATGATCGGCGTCTCAGCTTCCGCCATCGATCCGCCCTTCGTCGCCGAAGGGGTGATCATCGAGCAGACGACCGAAGATGACGTCAGGCGGATGCGGGCCGATCTCGCGGCGAAGGGCGAATGGTTCGGGAAGATCACGGGTCGGGAGCGTCACAAATTGGAGTGGCGGTGGGCGCTGGAATCCCCCACCGCGTTTCTCGCGGAGCAGGCGAGGGCGGCAGATCTGGTTGTCTTCAAGCGCCGGAAGGCCCAGTCCTACAATTTCCATTACCTCGATTCGGCCGAGGCCATCCTGCGGATGGGTCGTCCCACGCTGTCGGTGCCGGAAGGCGTAACCGGCTTGTCCGCCGATCGCATCGTCGTCGGGTGGAAGGACACCCGCGAGGCGCGTCTGGCGATTCGGGACGCGTTGCCCTTCCTGACCCGGGCTTCCAAAGTGACCGTCGCCGAAATCTGCACGTCGGACGAGCAGGACGCAGCGACCCGCCGCTTGCGCGATGTCGCGAGCTATCTCGAACGGCACAGCGTCAATTGCCAGTTCGACGTTCGCGTCCACACGGCCGAGCCGGACGCAGGGTACCTTGTCAGACTGGCAAAGAGCGAAGGCGCCGACCTCATCGTCACCGGAGGCTATGGACATAGCCGGCTCGGTGAATGGATGTTCGGCGGCATGACGCGGGGCTTGCTGCAGCAGGCTCCAATCTGCCTGCTGATGTCGCATTAGACCAGCCGTTCCAGGGCGCGGTGACGGTGGCATCTGAGGATGTTGGTCTTGCGGTCGCCATGGCCGTTTAGTGCCGCTCGGTGCGCGTCGGAGCAGCTCTGCCGTCTGAGGTTCGACAAATCGACAATCGCGGCGAAGTGCCAATGGTGCTGGTTGGCGATCTGCGCCGCGTGAATTGATCACGATCAAGGGCCGGGAGCCGGAGTGCGTTCAAAATGGAGCGGCATCGAAGGAGGCAGATTGCCATGACACGCAACGTCGGACTCATTGATCAGTACGCCCGGATCATCATCGGTCTGGCCGTGATCGCATATACCCTGAAGGACGGCTCCCTTGGAGCGGGATGGCTGGTCGCCGGGACTCTCGGATGCGTCCTGATCGCGACAGCGTTCTTCTCTTACTGTCCGCTCTACACATGGCTGGGAATCAACACTCGGCAGACGTCCAACTCGATCTAGAGATCTGACAAGATTAATGAATAAGAATCTCACCCTTGTCGAGTTGCGATCGCGACTCGATCGCCTCGGCGCAGGCGCTGTCTTGAGAATCTCTGATCGTGATTATGAGCGGTTGTTTGGGATCAACGAGGTCGCTGCCGCCAAGGCCGCACAGTTTGCCAGGAAGCATCGTTGCGTGAGCGTTCCGCGCGAAGATTCGGTGTACTTCCGAAAGTCGACCCCCGACGCGTATGGTTCAGCCGAACTGGTGCAGGACGGGCCTTCAATTTCCACCTGAACTGGAATTCCGCTCAACGAGACCTTCAGTCGAGAGTGATGATGGTCAGAAGCAGCTGGAAGATCTCCCAGCCGGCGGCGACCAGTAATGTCCCAACGATGAGCACACGGCCGTACCATGAGACAGTCGGATCGCTCCGACGCTTCCGGCGTCGAAGCTGATTGACCGTCGGCATCGATGTAAGGCTTGGAATGGCGTGAGCATGCCTATCGCTCGCGTCGCCAAGTCTCAGTTCGTTCCGTTGTCGTGATCGATCCATTTGTGGGCAAAGCCGTGCACTGTACCAGCACAACGATCGCATTCCAGGGACGAAAGACCTTGATGCGAATCAACTCCGGTCCACGGTTCGGTTGATGTGAGCGCCGTAGGTCATCCATTCAGTGCGGTACCCTTGGCAGGATATTGTCGCCTCAGCGCAGCGCGATTTGGCTCATATGTAGCGGCTGGAAGAGCAGGGCGCTTTCCGGTCTCCGCCATGACGAGGTAGCCGAGCGTTATCAGCGTGATCGCGCCTAGCAGCACAGGCGGCAGGTCCGCGAAACCGAACAAGGAACCGAACGGTCCCAGGGCCAGGAAGATCCCTGAAGCAAGCGCGCCCAGCGAGCCCAACCCCAGGATGAGGTGCGGGCGGCTGGCGCGCCACGGCGGCCGCCGCGAGCGGATCAGGAAGATCACGAGGATCTGCGTAGCGATCGATTCCAGGAACCAGCCGGTCTGGAACGCGGCGGCATCAGTATGGAAGACCTTCAGGAGAATGGTGAAAGTTGCGACGTCGAACAGCGATGAAATCGAGCCCATGACGAACGTGAACCGCAGGATATCAGCCATGTTCCATGATTGGGGTCTCTCGACATCCTCCTCATCGATCTCGTCAAACGGAATGCCGGTCTCGGAGAGATCGTAGAGCAGGTTGTTCAGGAGAATCTGCAGCGGCAACAGCGGCAGGAACGGCAGGGCAATGGATGCCAGCGCCATCGATAGCATGTTGCCGAAATTCGAGCTGGTTCCCATCCGGACATATTTCAGGATGTTTGCGAACGTTCGTCGTCCCTCGATCACGCCCGCACCCAGCACCGAGAGATCCGGCGCCAGCAGGATCATGTCCGCCGCCGCGCGTGCCACCTCGGTCGCGCCGGCGACGGAAATTCCGACATGGGCGGCGTGAATCGCCGGAGCGTCGTTCACGCCGTCGCCCATGAAGCCGACGACGTGACCGCGTTGACGCAAGGCCCGGATGATCCGCCTCTTCTGCTCGGGATCGATCCTGGCGAACAGGTCGACGTCCTCGATCTGCGCGGCGAGCGCCTGATCGCTCAGATTGGCGATCTCGCCGCCGGTCAGGATACGACCGGAGGGAAGACCGACGGCATCCGCGACATGCGCGACCACCGCAGCGTGGTCTCCGGAGAGCACCTTGATGCCGACGCCACGTGCCCTCAGGTCTCGGACCGAGTCGGCCGCATCGCGCTTGGGAGGGTCCGCGAACGCGCAGAAACCGACCACCGTCAGGACAGCTTCGTCCGCGGTCGTAACATTGGCCCGATCCGGCGCCATGGTTCGGATGGCGACGCCGAGCAGCCGAAAGCCCTGCCGGGCATGGTCATCCTGCAGGCGAACGAGCGCGGCACGGTGGCTGTCATCCAGCGGCCGGGCCAAGCCGTCGACCTCGACTGCAACCGCGCGGTCCATGATCGCTTCCGGCGCGCCCTTGACGATCAGGAACCGGTCGTTGTCCCGCATCGCAAGGACCGAGAGGCAGCGCCGCTCGAAGTCAAACGGAATCTCGGCGAGCCGGGTCCAGGCGCTGCTGCCCGGCGGGCTGTCTGCGGCAAGCAGCGCCTCATCCAGCGGGCTGTGAATGCCGGTCTGGAAGGCGCTGTTCAATCGAGCCAGCTCGAGCACCCGATCGCTGGGGCGTCCCGCAGGATCGAAATGTGCTGCGAGCGTGATCTTGGCTTCTGTCAGCGTGCCGGTCTTGTCGACGCATAACGTGTCCATCGCACCGAGATCGTGGATAGCAGACAGCCTCTTGACGATCACCTGCCGCTTCGCCATCCGCTGCGCTCCGCGCGCCAATGTCACCGTCATCACCATCGGCAAGAGCTCGGGCGTCAGGCCGACGGCGAGCGCGACGGCAAACAGGAATGATTCCATGGCCGGCCGATGTGCCACGAGGTGGGCGAGCAACACGAACAGCGTCAAAAAAAGCGTCAGCTTGAGGATGAGCAAGCCAAGCTTCTGTACACCTTGCTCAAGGGCGCTTGGGGGATCGTTCGCCAGCAGCTCGGCGCTGATCATGCCGAAGCGCGTACGGCGGCCAGTCTCGACGACGAGCATGACCCCGTTGCCGCCAACGACGCTGGTGCCGGCGAACAGCGCATTGCTCGCTTCCGCAGGCTGACTGGTCGCGCATGGCTCCGTCGTCTTCGCGGCAGGAAACGGCTCGCCGGTCATCAGGGCCTCGTTCAGCTGGAAATTGCGGGCCATGAGCGCGACCCCGTCGGCCGGCACGAGGTCGCCGGTCCGCAGCTCCACGACGTCTCCGGGCACGAGTTCGCTCACCGGCAACGCGACGATTGCGCCATCGCGAATGACATCGGCCTGGATGGCAACCGAGCGTCGCAACGCATCGGCGGCGACCTCCGCGCGGTGCTCCTGCACGATATCCAGCGTCAGTGACAGGCCCACCACGAGCGTGATGATCACAAAGCTCGCGAGGTCGCCGCTGAAGCCCGACACGGCCGCCGCCACGATCAGGATGGCAATCAGCGGGTTGACCAGACGATGTACGATCTTCTGCAGGATCGATCGCGTGCCCGATGGCTCTGCGAGGTTTGGGCCGATCCGGGCGAGCCGCTTTTCGGCCTCCTGTTGGCGCAGACCGCACCGCTGGGTGTCGAGCCTGCACAACAGCGCATCGGCCGGCTCCCGCCAGAACGCTTCAACGGCAGGCCCATACGCGGGCGGCTTGAGCGGCATGAGAATCTCGCGCTGCTGGAAAGAATTGGCAGCAAATCATACTGCAGCCTCGTAGGTGCGAGGTTGATGCGGCTCAAGCGACTCGGGGCGGTGTGCGACCCGTCTCCCTGGCGAGGTAAGTCTCGGGCAAAGCGAGGAAATTCTCGCTCCAAGGCAGGCGGGGCCGGGTCGAGCCACAGCCGCTGCTTGCTGGCCAGCGTGTGCGCGGCTAGGATTACTCTTTCAAAGCACGCGAATGGGTAGAAAACGCTGTCCCATGGAGCGATTTATTCACGACGAGAACCTGGCCTTGTTCAGGAAAAAGCTTGCAGATCCACAGCTGACGGACGAGGAACGCAAGGTCGTGCTCAAGCTGTTGGCCGATGAAGAAGCGAGACAGATTGCGTCTCAAGGCACGGCAGAAGATCGCAGGCCGGATTGATGCAGATCAAGTCCGATGCCCGGGCAATCTGCTTTGCTTGGATGCGCAGATCCCCTAACTGCGTAGAGCAGCCCCACTGAAGCTGCCGGCTGGCCTAAGCTGCCGGCTTCTTTGGGCGGGCCGCGATCGGAGACCCGCAGGATGGTGTTCCGGTCCGTGATCGGATCGGACTGGAGTTTCTGAACGCCGCCGCTGCGATCACGCACAGGAAGCAGGATTCGAACCGAGGAGCCGGCTGGCAACGTCGATCGTCACGTTGTGGTCATCGACGGGTCGGGCAAGGAAATTCACCGGGAGGCGATCTATCTCGTCTAGGGACTGGCGCATAGTCTGTCGATGCAAGGCAGGCGCCATTGGCGCGATCATCGGCGCCTTTGCATGCTTACAAGGGTTGATCGTCTTCGGTCGAAGGCTCTTGCTCTAACGAGACAAAGTCGCCGCCGCCATAGTCCTCTTCCGCCGGCGGGTAGGCCATTTTTACCAGTTGGTCTTCGACCCGCTTCACGCCCGAGACGTTTTCCGCAGCAACGATCGCTGCTTTGTGCGCATTATCGCTCCGGATGCTGCCGCGTAGGCTGACGATCCCGTCATTTACGCTGACGTCCAGTGCAGCGGGTCGCCAAGGCGCATGCGCAAATGCCGCAATGACCGACGCACGGATCTGATCGTCATTGCCGGAAATGGAAGACCATTCGAGGCGAAGCCTTGCGATTGCCGTCATGAAATCCGTGCGCGTGACCATCCTATCGCGCATGACCGGGAATCGCGTGACGCCGTGCGATTCCATGAGCTGGACGACCTGCTCAAGCGATGTGTCCTCCTCGACGGTGATTGGGTCGGGCGACATGATCTGACTGACCTTGCGGCCATGTTGGCGCGCGAAGTCGAGTGCAACCTGGTTCGTGCCCGCGAGCATCGCAAGCCAGCGGCCGCGGCGCTTCTCCGTTCCAACTCCCACGCGCCGGATGAAATCTCCGTCCGACAGGATTCCGATGAGCGCTCCGTCTTGATCGATGACAGGAAGGCCACTGATGTGATGGGACAGCATGGTCTTGATGGCATCGATCACCGATGCATCGCCATCGATTGTGATGACGTTCCGTGACATGATCTCCCGTACGCGCACAGCGTAGATCCTCCGACTCGAACTGATCCAGCTAACTCTCGGAAGGAACAACGTGTGTTGATCCTTATCAATCGGACGGTCGTGCAACTGCGCTGATATGTTAAACAGTGCGGCAGGCAATGGGCAAGCCGACAGCTGGTAATGGTCTCATGCTTTCTGACTGTTCGACCGGTCCCTTGAACGGCAAGAGTCTTCACCGGAACCCCGCGCTCCTGACCGTTCATCCCGGGAAGGACGACAGCGTGCCTTTGGACCGCGATCTCCGGCTGGATCTATGCCGAGGTCTTGCGCTCTGGTGCGTCTTCCTCGATCACATCCCCAAGAATGTCTTCAGCTGGTTGACCTTGCGCCATTATGGCTTCAGCGATGCGACCGAAGTCTTCATGTTCGTGTCCGGCGTGACATGTGCGCTGAGCTACAGCAGCGTCCGCCGTCGCGATGGGTGGGCTACAGTCCTCGCACATACGCTGCTGCGAAGCTGGGAGATCTATGCGGCCTTTCTCATCCTGACCATCGCGCTTGCCATCGTTGCGTACAGCTCAGGCAGCAACCGGCTGGCGGACGAAGCCAACGTGAAGATCCTGCTGCAAGAGCCGGGTGCTGCGCTGGCCCACGCCGCCATCCTGATGTATCGCCCCGTAAATACGGATGTCCTGCCGACCTTCGTGCTGTTTCATCTATCGTTTGCGCCTGCCCTCTGGGGAATATCGAAGTTTCCTGGTGCGTCCCTGCTGATCTCCGCGTTCCTCTATGCGCTGGTCCAATTGTACGGCTGGAACTTGCCGCAGTGGCCGGTCAATCTGTGGTACTTCAATCCGTTTGCCTGGCAGCTTCTGGTCGTTCTCGGGGCGTGGTGGGCGATCCGGGGCTATCGAATGTTTGGGCGGAAAATCGCGTCGTGGCCCGTCGTCGCACTTGCGATAGCGTACCTCGGCTTTGGTCTTGTGATCACATTGAGCTGGCAGATCGAGCCATTGGCGGCCGCGGTTCCCAGCTATATTGCGCGGTTGATCTATCCGATCGACAAGCCGGATCTGGACCCGCCTGCGGCTCCTGCATTTTCTGGCAATTGCCGTCGTCGTGGCGAGGTTCGTGCCGCCGAATTGGCGAGGACTTGCCAGGGGCGGCCTGAGGGGCGCAATTCGTTGCGGCGAGCGTTCGCTCGAAACCTATTGTGCAGCTGTCGTGCTCTCCCTGTTGGCGAGTTTGTATCTCATCGAAGTGTCCGACAGCATTGCGGCGCAGTTTCTGACGAGCGCCGCAGGGATCGCGGCGCTCGTTCTGTTTGCGACATGCCTGGCCTGGATCGGTAAACGAAGCCGCCAACATCCGAAACTGCTGTAGACGGCGGACCGGTTCCGCCGGTCGGAATCTAGACCGCTCGGCTATGCCGGTTCGTGGCGCGACCAAGGTGAGCGTCGAACGCCGAGGCGACGCTTCGGACCAGGAACTCCGCATCATCGTTGATCAGGAGCCGGTCACCTCTCATCGTCACCGCGCCGTCCGCGATCAGCCTGTCGAGCCGGGAACGATCGACGACGGCCGAACCAGGATCCCAGCGGTGCCGGCGGCACATTCCCGGCAGGTCGACGGCCATGTCGCACATGATGCGCTCGATGATGTCGGCTCGGAAACGGTCCTCCGCCGTCAGCATGTAGCCCTTGACGGTGGCAAGCCGGTCCTCGGCGATGCGCGCAAGGTAGTCGCGTGTCGCGACTGCATTCTGCACGAAGCCCTGCGGCACGCGGCCGATTGCGCTGGCGCCGAGACCAATCAGGGTCTCGGCAGAATCGTCCGTGTAGCCCTGGAAGTTACGCCGCAGCCGGCCCTCGCGCTTTGCGATGGCCAGATTGTCGCCGGGGAGCGCGAAATGGTCGAGGCCGATGCGGATGTATCCGGCGTCGGTCAGCGCCTGCGCGACTGCCTCGGACTGACGATGCCGCTCGAGGCTATCCGGCAGCGACGCCCCGTCGATCATGCGCTGGTGCTTCTTGAAGGAGGGAATATGGGCGTATCCGAACACGGAAAACCGGTCGGGCCGCAGCGCGACGCATGTGTCGACGGTATCCAGGCAGGAAGCGACAGTCTGAGCGGGCAGGCCGTAGAGCAGGTCGAAGTTGATGCGGCCGACGCCGGCACGGCGCAGCCGCTCGACCGCTTCCGCGGTCTGCTCAAGGCTCTGCGACCGATTGATGGCGTGCTGGACGACAGGATCGAAGCTCTGGACGCCAAGGCTCGCGCGGTTGACGCCGCTGTAGCCCAATGCTTCCGCCATCGGCTCGGTCAGGGTGCGTGGATCGATCTCGACGGCGATCTCGGCGTCGGGCTGCACGAAGAACGAGTAGCGTAGCGCGCTGACGAGGTCGGCAAAGGCTTCTGGCGTCATGATCGTCGGAGTGCCGCCACCGAAATGGATGTGGGAGACGGGCAATCGCTGACCGACCGCTTCCGCAACGAGATGCGCTTCGGTGCGAAGGCCGGCGGCGTAAACGACGACCGGTTCGTCGCGGCTGGTGATGGAGGTGTGGCACCCGCAGTACCAGCACATCGACCGGCAAAACGGCACATGCAGATAGATCGAGGCTGGCCGCCGAGCTGGAACTGACTTGAGCCATGCCCCGTAATCAACGTCGCCGACCGCCGCAGAAAAATGCGGAGCCGTGGGGTAGCTGGTGTAGCGCGGGAGCCTGTCCTGCCCATAGGTGATCGCCAGGTTCGACCGCATGCTATTCTTTGCCTCTCACTTGCGGCCGATTATCGAAGCCTGGCACGCCCTTCGCTTACGCCGCCATGTTCCGGTTCGATATCGCGCGGTTGCGCAGTTCCACCCGACGCGAGGTCGGAAGGGAGATCACGCCGTTCTGCTCGAGCTGGGTGAAGGTGCGTGACACCGTTTCGATCGTCAGACCGAGATAGTCGGCGATATCCTGCCGCGACATCGGAAGCTCGATCGCCGCATTCTTGACGGCGCGGCGCGCCATGTCGTGGAGGAAGCCGACGACACGATCTTCAGCGCTGCAGATCAGCAGCATCAGATGCTCCTGGAAGCGACGCAGTTCCTGGGCCGTCGCATCCCAGAGTTGGCGTGCCAGATCCTTTTCGTGGGTCGCACGGACCATGAGCGCGGCGCGCTTGACCACGATGACCCGCGTCTCGGAGACGGCCTCGGCCGAGGAGATATGGGTCTCGCCGGCCTCGAAGCCGAAAATATCCCCGGGCAGATAGAATGCGCCGATCTGGCGACGTCCGTCTTCCAGAATCTTGTAGGTTCGGACGGCGCCGGAAACGACCTGATAGAGGTATTCCGCGGCCTCGTCCTCGCCGTAAATTTCGCTGTTGCCGGCGAACCGCATCGGCGTCCCAACCATGCCGAAGGGTCCTTCAACGCGCGCCTGCCGGCTGAGGATGCTGGTCGGGTGATGGCTGTTCTCGAAAGAAATGGCGTTCTGGGTCTGCATGGCGACGCTCCATGAATGGGAAGATCGATGGAGGCAGATTGATCGCATCTCGTGGATCGGGAAATTTGGATATTTCCCCTAAGTAGAAGCCACTTACGTATTTGTACGTAGCTCCGGGAATGCAGAGCAATAAACGGTGGCCGCACGGCGAGACATCAGTGTCTCGGCGCGCGAGGCAAAAAGCGCTGCTAGGTCCCGTTCTTATCGGGATAGGCAGCGCGTGTGCTGGCTCCATTCCCGTCCTGTTCCCGAAGCCAGCGCGTCGTGCTGCGATCGGTCACGGCGAGCACGAGCGCAAAGATCGCGAAGATGAGACAGACGGCTGTGACGACAAGCAGTGTACTGATTGCCATGTTGGCCTCCTCGATCTGATCAGCTAGCCGCCTTGACGTCTTCCGGCGATTGCACGTAGTAGCCGGAGTAGCCGTCGACGAAGCATAGATGATCGCGGACTTCCCTGACGCCCGAGGTATTCTCGGCGAGGACGATCGCGGCCTGGCGAGCTCGTTCATCGAAGATCAGGCCGTGCAGATGCACGGCGCCGTTGCGTACCCAGACCTGGAAGCCGGCCGGCCGCCAGCCGGTGGCGTTGATTTCGCGCAGAATCCGTTCACGGATATGGCTGTCGTCGGCGGTCGGATCGGGAACTTCGCGCGCCAGCGATGCGACGGCCTGCAGGATGTCCGCCCGGGTGACGATTCCGACCATGGTCTTGCCCTTCACAACCGGCACCCGCTTCACGCCGTGCTTGTGCATCAGATGCACGATCTCGTCGAGCGGCGCCTGCTCATCGACGGTGATCGGGGTCGTGGTCATGACGTCCTCAACCTTGCGGCCGCGTTCGTGCACGAAATCGGTCGCAGCGCGACCCACGCCGGTGAACAGTTCCAGCCATGCCGAGCGCTTGTGTCCTGTGCCGATCTCGGCGCGCTCCAGGAAATCTCCCTCGGACACCATGCCCCTGAGCGTGCCGTCTTCGTCCATCACCGGCAGACCACTGAGGTGACATCGCAGCATGATATTGGCCGCATCCAGGATCTTCGTGTGCGGACTGACGGCGATGATATGCCTGGTCATTATCTGATGCGCACGCATGTCGGACCTCCGTGTTGAAGCTTGAACAATGAGGCTTTGTGCGTTCCGCGCATTGACCTGGCTCAACGGTCCGCTTGGCCCCGCTCGAGAGATTTCAAGAACAGAATGAAGTCGCCCACCTGGTCCGGCTCGAAGCTGAACTGGGGCATGGTCGGATGGCCGGTGACGATCCCTTCCGCCAGCGATTCCTGCAGCATCTCGACCGGATAGCGTTCGTGCAATGTCCGGAACGGAGGTGCTATCCTCAGCGGGCTCGGGCTTACCCGGTCGATTGAATGGCAGCGGGCGCAGTAGAGTTGCGCAAGGCGACGACCTTGTTCCTGGTCGGCGGCAGCAGGAGTCAGTGCGGCGCAGATCGTGCCGAGGATGACGAGGCCGCGAGCGACATGATGCCGAAGTGGACTGGCAGGATGTTTCACCAGACGCCTCGCGCTTAGTGGGACATCAGGACCGGGACGGTCATCGCACGCAGCATGTCGCGCGTCACGCCGCCGAGCAGGATTTCCTGCAGGCGGGAATGGCCGTATCCGCCCATCACTAGAAGGTCGAGGCTCTCATCCGCCGCGATCGACAGCAGGATCGACTGAACCTCGGACTTGGACGCCGGCAACGACGTGATCTTGGCCGGAAGCCCCTCCTTTGCAAGATAGCGCACCAGATGGTCGGTGGAGCATTCTGAAGGGATCGGATCAACGCCATCGATGGTGATGACGGCGAGAGCATCGGCTGCGCGCAGTAGCGGCATTGCGTCGTGGAGAGCGCGGGCGGCGAGCCGGCTGCCGTCCCAGCAGATCCCGATTCGCTTCGCCGAGAACGCGCCATGGAACGTGTAGGGCATGAACAGGACGGGACCGCCGGCCTGGAACAATAACTCCCGAGGGATCACGTTGTCGTAGCTGTTGTATTCGCCCAGCGGTTGCACCACCACGGTCAGGTCATGCAGTCGCGCGCTCGCGCAGATCATCTCCCGAGCATCGATGGGGAGCGCACCCACGGCGCGGGTCGCGTAGGATATCCCCGCATTACGTGCCTCGATATCGAAGACGCGCAGCGCAACCTCGGCGCGTTCGAGGGCCTGCTCATGTTCAGCCTCGAACAGTGAGGCGACCGCCGCGCCGCCTTCAACGACGAACGGTACGCTGGCGGTCTCGTAGCCGATCGCCATTGCGTCGAGGTGCGCGCCGGTGCCGAGCGCGAGCGAAACCGATCCGTCGACCGCGGGACGTGGCGACAGCTCCGTCGGGATGTGGACCAGGATGTTCTTGAACATGGCCGTTCTCCAAAGAGGTGGAAGAGCAAGTGCCACCAAAGCACGGATCGAGGCGGGCCAATTTGATCTGCCTCATGCGCGGTCGGGGATTCAGATTGAGCGAGATCAATTCATCGAGCGTGTAATTCGCGCAAATGTTGTGCCCAGCTTGGAGGAGCCGGCATGGCGCGCGTCGCATTGGTTACGGGTGGAAGCAGAGGAATTGGCGCAGCGATCTCGCGTGCCCTCGTTGCTGCCGGATGCCGGGTTGCGGCCTGCTATGCCGGAAATGCCGGGGCCGCCTGGTCGTTTCAGGATCAGACCGGAATTCCGGTGTTCCAATGGGATGTCGCGAACTTCCAGGCCTGTGCAGCCGGCATCCGCGAGGTGGAGGCGGCGCTGGGCCCGATCGACATCCTGGTCAACAACGCCGGTATCGTGCGCGACGCTACACTGCATCGAATGACCAAGCAGCAATGGGACGCGGTGATCCGAGCTGATCTCGATTCGCTGTTCAACATGTGCCGACCCCTCATCGAGGGCATGCGGGCGCGCAAGTTCGGACGGATCATCAACATCTCGTCGATCAATGGGCAGAAGGGCCAGATCGGCCAGACGAACTATGCCGCGGCGAAGGCCGCCGAGCTCGGCTTCACCCGTGCGCTCGCGCTCGAAAGCGCGCGGTTCGGAATCACGGTCAATGCGATCTGTCCCGGTTATATCAACACCGAGATGCTGGCCGCGGTGCCGACCGATGTCATGCAGAACTCCATTCTACCGCAGATTCCGGTCGGGCGGCTGGGGCAGCCGGAGGAGATTGCCCGTGCCGTCGCGTTTCTTGCCGCCGACGAAGCAGGGTTCATCACCGGATCGACGCTGTCGATCAATGGCGGTCAACACATGTGCTGAAGGGGAGAGATGACTATGCTCGCAACCGATGTGATGCGAAGTTCGTTCGCGACGATCAAGCCAACTGCCACAGTGCTCAATGCCGTCGAACTGCTGCTTGAAACCGATCAGCGCGGCCTGCCGGTGATCGACGACGCCGGCGAACTCGTCGGCATGGTTTCGGAGGGCGACTTCCTTCACCGCGATGAGCTGGACATCAGCCCGCCGTCCGGAAACTGGCTGGAGTCGCTGCTTGGCATTGTGGAGAATACATCTGAACGCGAGCGCATGCGGACGCTGCAGGTCGGCTCGCTCATGAGTGGATTGCCGATCACCGTCGATATCGAAGCATCGATCGAAGACGTCGTCGCGCAGATGGATGTCTACAATGTCGCCCAAATTCCGGTGCTCTGCGCCAGAACCGTCGTGGGTATTGTGAGTCGCAGGGAACTACTTGCGGCATTGGCGCGCCGATTGAGAGACGCAGAGAAAGCAAGCACCGGAGTTACATCATGAGCGAGACGGCCCTGCAATCACATGCGCACGCCGTCGTTTGGATCGATCACCTTGTTGCGAAGGTTTTCGGCATTGGGTTGACAGGCATCAGCACGACGGCCGTCCATGCGCATTTGGTGTCGCAGCATCTGCATCACAAGGCGAATACGATCGGCGATGGTCGCGTCCAGGCCGACGCGACGTTCCTCGCGAGGGTGGGGGAGGCCGTGAACGGTTGCAGCGATCTGCTCGTCATCGGTCCGGGTATCGAGAAGGTCGAGCTGACGCAGTATCTCAGGGCGGAGCGGCCCGACCTCAATTTGCATCTTGAGTCGAGCGATCATCCGACCGACGCGGAGATCGTGGCGCTCGGTCGGAAGCGGTTCCACCTCGGAGACGGGCGATGACAGTCCAGGCAGTTCTCGACCAGCCCAGATCTCCTGCCAACGACGATGTGACGGGTGCCGGAACGCCTGCATCGGCGCAGCCCGAGAAGGAGCCATTGACGGGTACGGAATCGCTCGACCAGCTCGTTCACGCGGCGATGGCGCAATGGACCGGCGGGCTTTCACCGGCTGGCCTCGCGCTCGCCTTCGCCGATTGGCAACTGCATCTGGCGGCCTCACCCGGTAGACGGCTTGAGCTGGCGTTGAACGCAGTTGCTGACGGCTCGCGCTTCGCGCGCATGGTGTCGACGCCGCATGCGGCCTGGCAACCCTGGTTCATGGTTAAGCCTCAGCCGGGTGACAACCGTTTTGCGGGCCAGGATTGGACGTTGCCGGCCTTCAACGTCATTGCGCAGGCGTTCCTGCTGGCGGAGCATTGGTGGCATTCGGCGACCAGCGGCCTGCACGGCGTCTCGAAAGCAAATGCAGCGGTCGTGGATTTCACCGTCCGGCAATGCCTCGACGTCGTTGCGCCGTCCAACTTTGCGTTCAGCAACCCCGAGGTGCTGCGCAAGGCAATGGATTCGGGTGGCGGCAACTTCGTTTCGGGCTGGCATAACTGGCTGGAAGATTGCAGGAATCTGTTGAGCGCCGAGCCGTCCGGATCCGCGCCCTTTGTGGTCGGCAAGGACGTTGCCGTGACCGAGGGCAAGGTTGTGTACCGGAATGAACTGATCGAGCTCATCCAGTACGCGCCCGAGACGGCCGACGTTTGCCCCGAACCGGTGCTGATCGTGCCGGCGTGGATCATGAAGTACTACATCCTCGATCTCTCGCCGCAGAATTCGCTCGTCCGGTTCCTGGTCGAGCGCGGCTTCACCGTGTTTATGATCTCGTGGCGAAATCCGGGGCCAGCTGACCGCGACCTTGGCCTCGATGACTATCGCAAGCTTGGGGTCGACGCTGCGATCGACGCGATAAATCAGCTCATTCCTGAACGTTCAATCCACGCGGCCGGCTATTGCCTCGGCGGCACGCTGCTCGCGGTTGCGGCCGCTCGGTTGCAGAAGGAGCGGCCCGGCTGCCTGCGCTCGGTGACACTGTTGGCAGCCCAGGTCGATTTCACCGATGCGGGCGAGCTGACGCTCTTCATCAATGAGAGCCAGGTTGCGTTCCTGGAGGATATGATGCGGCAGCGCGGCGTGCTCGAGACGGCGCAGATGGCCGGTGCGTTCCAGTTGCTGCGGTCGAACGACATGATCTGGTCGCGCCTGATCCGCGACTATCTGATGGGTGAGCGTGCCGCACCGAGTGATCTGATGTCATGGAACGCGGACGCGACCCGCATGCCCTATCGGATGCATTCGGACTACCTGCGCAAGCTCTTTCTGAACAACGACCTTGCCGAGGGTCGCTATCTGGCGGACGGGCAGCCGGTGGCACTTTCCGACCTTCGCGCCCCCATGTTCGTGGTCGGCACCGTCCGCGATCACGTCGCGCCCTGGCGGTCGGTTCACAAGATTCACCTGTTGGCTGATGCCAATATCGCCTTCGTGCTGGCGAGCGGCGGTCACAACGCTGGCATCGTTGCTCCGCCGTCGGAGGAGGGGCACAGCTATCAGTTGTTGGAGAAAATGGCGGATCAACCCTATGTCGGCCCCGACGAGTGGCTGCGCAAGGCGATGAATCGCGACGGATCCTGGTGGCTGGAGTGGGTTCGTTTCCTCACGGCGCATTCCGGTGCGTGGGTGCCGGCGCAGCCGGTGCTTCACGCGCCCGAGGGTGAATCGCCGCTCGAGGATGCGCCGGGCCGGTATGTCCTGCAGCATTGAGCTGCCGGCACGGGTGCTCGGGCAGCTTGATCTGCCGCAACTTCTCAACGGTGCGAACCGCTACGGTAAACTGCGCCGCGCCAGCAGGATCGAGTATCCAGCTGGGCACCCCTTGCCTAGGAAGCTTCAAACGGCGTTGTGCCAGCAGGAGAGAGCCATGAGCGTCATCCTTCGCATCCTCTTCGTCCTCGTGGGATCTATCACCGCGTTCTTCGTTGCGCGGGATTCTCTGAACTTTGACATCATACAGACATTTGTGGCCATTCTGCTCGTTACCGCGCTCTTGCTGGGTGGAAGCGTCTGGAACCTATGGCGGAAGACGTGAGCGCCACAGACCTCACAGGACTAAGCGAAGCCGAAGCGACGGCCCGGCTTCGGGTCGAGGGGCACAACGAGCTTCCGAGCCCTGAGCGGCGCACTCCCATACGTATCGCGTTGGACGTGCTGCGCGAGCCCATGCTCGCGCTGCTTCTGAGCGGCGGACTGATCTACCTTTTGCTTGGTGATCTCCAGGAGGCACTCCTGCTCCTTGGCTTCGGCGCCATGTCGATCGTGATCACGATCGTGCAGGAGACACGAACTGAACGCGTGTTAGAAGCCTTGCGCGACCTGACCAGTCCGCGGGCCCTCGTGATGCGGGATGGAGTACGCCGGCGTATCGCCGGCCGGGACGTCGTCCGAGGCGACCTCATCATCCTTGGCGACGGTGATCGCGTGCCAGCCGACGCTGTGCTCCTCGACGGTCATGATCTGCAGGTCGACGAGTCCCTGCTGACAGGCGAGTCGGTACCCGTTCGCAAGCAGGTGGTCGAGACGGACGCCGTGGCCGAGCATCGGCCGGGCGGCGACGATCAGCCGTTCGTGTATTCCGGCTCGCTCGTCGTGCGGGGCGAGGGCGCCGCCCGGGTCACGTCCACCGGACCGCGAAGCGAGATCGGAAAGATCGGAGCGTCTCTACGCACGCTGCAAGCGGAGCCGCCACGTCTCCAACAGCAGACGGCGAGGCTGGTGCGGTTTTGCTTTTTCGGCGGCGCTGCGGTCAGCATCGTTGCCGTGCTGCTTTACGGGACGTTGCGCGGAGACTGGCTGCAAGCGTTGCTCAGCGGCGTCGCAATCGGCATGTCCATGCTGCCGGAAGAATTTGGTGTGGTGCTCACCGTGTTCATGGCCATGGGCGCGTGGCGCATTTCGAAAGTCCGCGTGCTGACGCGCCGGGCGGCCGCAATCGAGACGTTAGGCTCCGCCACCGTCTTATGCACCGACAAGACCGGTACTCTGACGCTGAACGAAATGTCAGTTGTAGAATTGCGGTTGCTCGACGGTTCATGCATGCGTCCCAAGTCTTCGAATCCGGGTTGCGTACGACCCGAATTCCCGGAGATGCTGCGCTACGGCGTCCTTGCCAGTTCGCCTCAGCCGCTGGATCCGATGGAGCGGGCGCTGCACGCCCTTGCGGGCCACGTCCGGAAAGAAACCAGCGGGCAGGATGTTCATGGGCAACTGATACGTACCTATGGACTCCGGCCCGAGCTCCTCGCCATGACCCAGGTCTGGCGGTCATCCCCCGCAGAGGAATACGTTGTTGCAGCCAAAGGAGCCCCTGAAGCGGTTGCGCGTCTCTGCCAGCTGAGCCGTTTGGATCAGGAATCGATGAGAAGTGCCGTCGGCTTGATGGCGGAGCAAGGGCTCCGTGTGCTCGGGATCGCGGCGGCCGTGCATAAAGGCAACCAGCTTCCTTGTTCGCAGGAAGCCTTCGCATTCCGCTTCCTCGGACTGGTGGGATTCGCCGACCCGCTTCGCCCCGGTGTGCCTGCTGCGGTGCGTGAATGCCGCTCAGCGGGAATTGGCGTCGCCATGATCACAGGCGATTATCCGATAACCGCGGCCGCAATTGCGAAGCAGGCGGGGCTGGATGTCCATGAGGTGATCACGGGGAATCAGATCAAGCTCATGAGTGACCTGCAGCTTGCGGAACTCGTCAGACGCGTGAACGTGTTTGCTCGCGTATTACCGGAGCAGAAGCTCCGCATCGTGCAGGCAATGAAGCAGAACGGCGAGATCGTTGCGATGACCGGCGATGGCGTCAACGACGCTCCATCCCTGAAAGCGGCTCACATCGGTATCGCGATGGGCGGGCGCGGAACGGACGTCGCGCGCGAGGCGTCGTCCATAGTGCTGCTTGACGACGATTTCAGCGCGATCATCTCGGCCGTCCGCCTGGGTCGGCGCATTTACGACAATCTGCGAAAGGCGATGGCCTTCATCTTCGCTGTCCACGTTCCTATCGCGGGGCTCACCCTGCTTCCCCTGGTGTTCGGATTACCTTTGATTCTCGGCCCCGTTCACATCGCATTTCTCGAGCTAATCATCGATCCCGTATGCTCACTCGTGTTCGAGGCCGAGCGCGAGGAGCGCGACGTCATGGCGCGTCCACCCAGGCGAGCTGACAGCCCTCTGTTCACCTGGACGCTAGTTAGCTGGAGCGTACTTCAAGGTGCCCTGATTTTTGTGCTTGTCGCCGTTCTGTTCGTCATTGCACTTCACGCCGGCATGCCTGCAGATGAGGTCAGAGCCTTGGCCTTCTTCGCCCTCATCGGGTCAATTGTCGGTCTCGTCCTGGTCAATCGATCTTTCAGTTCTTCGTTCCTATCGGCGTTCTTCCGGCCGAATCTGGCGCTGGCGGTAATCTTGCTTTCAATCGCAGGCGCTCTCGGGACCGCACTGCTCTGGCCTCCGGCGTCCAGCTTGTTTCGTTTCGGTCCCCTTCATCCGGACGATCTGATGATCGCGCTCGGACCGGGAGTGGCGATGCTGGTGGTGCTTGAGCTGCTCAAGCCACTCTGGCGCCGGCGACTGAGATCCTAGCCGGCGGAAACGTTGAAGTGCGCCTGAAAGGTGATAACTGGGTGCCTACCTTACGAGGAACACGTCGGTAGCGGTGTTCCTACGTCGAAGGCCGGCTCCGAAGAGCCGGCCTTCGAGGTATGGCAGGCACGAGCAGCGCGCGTTCTAGCGGACTGTGACATCTCGGTTGGTGAGGGTCATCAGCAGCAATGACAGTCCGGATGCCGCCGCCACGAACGCTGCGGTCCATGTCAGCGCAGTGACTACGAACGCCGCCTCCAAGCGCCAGGCTAGAAGCGGCTCGGTCGAGGCAAGCGGAATGGCATTGGGGAAGAAGTAATTGTAAAATAAAACAAGCGCTACCGTTGAGATGACGCTTCCGGCAAGAAGAAGGCTCAATGCGCGTTTCATGACATTCTCCTGTCTGGGCGGGAGAATGCTGACAGGTTTCCGTCGATCGACCAATTCCGGATGTTTCCTTAGGTGATATTCCGCCGATTTGAATGGAAAGGTGCGTCTGGCAGGCAGGGCATGCTGCGCTGGAGAGTGGCGGCAGGTGAGCCTGATGCGTCGATGAGCTGCCAATCGATATGGCCAGTATCGATGCTCTCCTGGCTCAGAACGACGCCAGCCGTTGCATCCGAAGCGTCGTGTTGCCGTGAGGCGACGCGTCGCAGCCGGATGGCTTGTTCGGCGGTCAGGAACAATCCACTGAATTTCACCTTGGCATTGCGGGCGGCGGCTCGTGCGGCATCGCGCTCCGCCTGCTTCAAGAATGCCGCGTCGAGAACAACGGAAATCCCCTGAGCCATGGCGCGTTTGGCTCGGTCGAGCATGGCTTGATAAACGCGGTCCGATGCTTCGGGAGTGTAGGTCTCCGGCGCTAACGTGGCATGTTCGGCGACGTGGGAGAGTTGCTTGCGAATGACATCCGATCGCAGAACCAGGGCGCCCGGGGGCGGCGCGATCAGACGCGCCATGTCGCGCGCCAGCACGCTCTTGCCGGTACCCGACTTCCCGCCAACTGCAACTAGGCGGGGCGGCTCCGGCTCAATCAGCCGACGTGCAAGCTCGAAATAGCGGCCCGCTTGGGCGGCGATCTCTTGATCGAGTTGATGTTGCCGTGCCTTGGTGAAGAGCACATTAGCCCGGATCGCCGCTCGCATTGATAGAAACAATGGCAGCAAAGACAACGCACCCGATTGCGTGTCCCAGGCATTCTGCATGTAGCTATTGAATAGCCTGTTGGCGACGGTCTCGCGTCCGAAGTACAGCAGATCCGTCAGTGGAAATGCGAGGTCGTAGAGGACGTCGGTCGTCGCGATATCGGGGTCGAACTCGATCGCATCGAACAGAACAGGCTCGCCGTCGAGCAGGACGATGTTGCCGAGATGTGCATCGCCGTGACAATGCCGGATTTGCCCAGCTGCGGCGCGGAGGCGCAGAAGCTCAAGATTCCGAGCGAGCGATCGATGGCTCAACTCGTGCAGTTCATCGATCTTCCTGCAGGAAAGAGTTGACTCGGCGCGAAACTGCTCGGTGTTGCGATCGATGATGACGGGGAGTGACGTAAGCCAGTGCGATCCATCGCTCCCAATCAGTTCTCGATGGGATTTGAGCAGGATGGCGGCCAGTCTCTCGCCCAGCTCCGGCCGGATTGCATCCCGCTCGGCGAGATGATCGAGTGTCTTGTTTTCGTCGAAGCGGGCCATTTCGACGGCCCATTCGACGACTGGTCCGGTCCCGCCGACCGCAAGTCCATCGCGCCCGTGCGTGATCGGAACCACCCCGCGATAGATCGCGGGGGCGTGGCGCTTGTTGACGGCAATCTCATCCTCGCAAGCGCGCCGCCGCTTCTCCAACGTCGAGAAGTCGAGATAGGGCAGCTTGACCGCTCGCTTGATCTTCAGGACGCGCGAAGCTTCGAGAAAGACGATCGAACAATGGGTGTCGATCCGCTTGACCGGGGTGTTCGGCTCGCCAGATCCGGCCAGAAACGACAATACGGCGGCCTGGCCGGTCTCGCCTGTGGCAGTCGCAGTTGATGATGCCGGCGTCATCATGGCTTCAAGACGGCTGCGCCGACGAGCTTGCCGTCCCGCAAGCGCGCAAGTGCTTCGTTCGCCTGGTCCAGGGGAAAGACGGTGACGTGCGTCCGGATTCCAGCCCTTGCCGCTGTCTTGAGAAAATCGACGCCATCTTGTCGCGTCAGGTTGGCAACGGAAACGATCTGCCGTTCACCCCAAAGGATGTCGTAGGGAAAGCTCGGGATATCCGACATGTGAATGCCGGCACAGACCACGCGTCCGCCCTTGCGCAGCGTGCGCAGTGCAAGCGGGACGAGGGGCCCGGTCGGCGCATAGATGATCGCGGCATCAAGTTCTGCCGGGGGCCGATCTTCCGAAGCACCGGTCCAGCATGCGCCGAGCGACAATGCCAGGCGCTGGGCCTCGGTGTCGCCGGCGCGGGTGAAAGCGTACACATCCCGCCCTTGCCAGCGCGCCACTTGCGCGACGATATGTCCCGCCGCGCCAAAACCGTAGATGCCGAGCTTGCGGCCGTCGCCAGCCATCACCAGGGAGCGCCAGCCGATCAGGCCGGCGCACAGCAGGGGCGCCAGCTCCGCATCCTCGCCGTCTCTGCCGAGCGGAAAGCAGTAACGCGCGTCAGCCACCAGGTGCGTGGCAAAGCCGCCGTCCCGCGTGTAGCCGGTGAACAGGGGGGCGTCGCAGAGGTTTTCCTTGCCCTCCCGGCAGTAGGAACAATGCCCGCAGGTGGATCCGAGCCAGGGAACGCCGACGCGTGCACCGAGATGCAGGCCATCCACGCTTTCACCGATCGCGTCGATACGGCCAACCACCTCATGGCCGGGAACGATCGGATAGGCGATGCCGGGCAGTTCTCCATCGACGACGTGCAGGTCGGTGCGGCAAACGCCACAGGCGCCGACCTTGACGCGGACCTCGCCTGGTCCCGGAAGTGGGTCGGGCCGCTCCGTATATTGCAGCCGCGCGTCGCGCGCGGGCAGGATCATGGCGTGCATGGCGGAACTCGCTTCGGTCTGTGCCTCTCCTTTGATCACATGACATTGGTTGGGTTTTGATCCTGGTCAACGGCCGGGGGGCTGTTCCTGACTAGCTTTGTTTCACGAGCGACATTCAAATAGGAGGTACTGATGGCTAACAACGTGATTCCCGTTGGAAGCGAGCGCGCCTTGGCGCGGCGCGAAAACAATCCCTTCGCATTTCTGCAGCAGGAGATCGACCGGCTGTTCGACGGCTTCGGCCGCAATTTTCCGGCGTTCGCCGCGCCGCAGGCGATGATGCCGCGCATGGACGTCAGCGAGACCGACAAGACCGTCGAGATCTCAGCCGAACTGCCAGGCCTCGAGGCCAAGGACATTCAGCTCAATCTCGCCGACGACACGCTCACGATCCGCGGCGAGAAGAAGAGCGAGCGCGAGGAGAAGGACAAGGACTATCGCCTGATCGAGCGCAGCTTCGGCGCGTTCTCGCGGTCCGTTGCATTGCCCGAGGGCGTCAAGGCGGAAGACGTCAGTGCCGAGATCGCCAAGGGCGTGCTCAAGGTCACCGTCAAGAAGCCGGCTCCCAAGCAGAGCAGGCAGATCGACATCAAGACGGCGGCGTAGCTGCCTTGCG
Organism: Bradyrhizobium sp. USDA 3262; assembly: GCF_054060035.1. Taxonomy (NCBI): domain Bacteria; kingdom Pseudomonadati; phylum Pseudomonadota; class Alphaproteobacteria; order Hyphomicrobiales; family Nitrobacteraceae; genus Bradyrhizobium; species Bradyrhizobium sp. USDA 3262. The sequence goes on along the minus strand of NZ_JBSSCT010000001.1, from coordinate 8,818,729 downwards.
AGGCGCGTCGCCCGTTAGGCAGCGACGCGTCCCCGAAGCAACCATCAAAGGGGATCAGCCATGTACGAGTTTCTTCAGGAGACCGTTGCGAGCAACATGACGAGATCGGTACGAAGCGTCGCTCCCGAAATGACCGTCGGCGACTTGTACCGGTTGTTCGCGAAAGACGACTATGACGCCTATCCCGTGCTCCGCGACGATATTGTGGTCGGGTTCGTCACGAAGCTGGACGCCCTGAAGGTGTTCGCCTGTCCGGTAGATCACATGCTGCCACGTTACGACGATCGCATGGGAACGACGGTCGATGAGATCATGTCGTCCGATGTGATCGCGGTCGAGCCGGATACAAATCTGCAGCGCGTCCTTCAGCTAATGGTCGCGCATCGGCTCAAGAGCCTACCGGTGATCGACAAGTATCACCACCTGGTCGGGATTATTGCTCGCGAGGATGTCATGCGGGCCCTGGCGCGCTGCACGAAACGGCAGGCGCCTCCGCTGGTTCCCTGCGAGACTGTCCGATGTCTACGTTTGGTTTAGATCGGGTTCTCTCGCCTCGATCGGTCGCGCTTGTCGGCGGCAGTTCGCGTCCGTCTTCGCTCGGTCTGGCGGTACTCATGAACCTCAAGACATGCGGTTTTGCCGGCCGCATCGCCGTAGTCAATCCGAAATACACTGCGATCGATGGCGAGATTACGTCCCGGGATATCAAATCACTTCCATTCGTTCCCGACCTCGTTGCGATCACGGCGCCTGCGGCCGCGATTCCCGGAATCATATCGGACGCTGCCGCGGTCGGTGCCGCCGGTGCGGTCATCCTGTCCGCCGGCCTCGGACATGGTGCCGGCTCGCTAGCCGAGACGGTCGCGCAGACGGCGCGCCGGCACGGCATGCGCCTGATCGGGCCGAACTGTCTCGGCGTCATGGTGCCGCGCGCGAAGCTCAATGCGAGTTTTGCCGCGCATCAGCCCGCCGAAGGCTGTCTTGCCCTGATCTCGCAGTCCGGGGCCGTCGCTGCCGCGATGATCGAATGGGCGGCAGAGCGGCGGCTCGGCTTCTCCGGCATCGTGTCGATCGGAGATCAGCTCGACGTCGATGTCGCCGATCTGCTCGATTATTTCGCGCAGGACGATCATACCAACGCGATCCTGCTCTACGTCGAGGCCGTCAGGGATGCGCGCAAGTTCATGTCGGCCGCGCGCGCCGCGGCACGGCTCAAGCCCCTGATTGTCGTGAAAGCGGGCCGGGTGGCGCAAGGCGCCAAGGCCGCAGCCACCCATACGGGAGCGCTCGCCGGTTCGGACGCCGTCTATGACGCGGCGTTCCGCCGGGCCGGCATGCTGCGCGTGTACGACCTTCGGGAACTGTTCGACTGCGCCGAGTTGCTTGGCCGCGGCTTCGTTCCGCGCGGCAACCGCCTGTCGATCCTGACCAATGGCGGCGGGCTCGGCATCCTCGCGATCGACCGGCTCGTTGAGCTCGGTGGCGTTCCTGCAGGCCTGACGACGGAGACGATTGCGGCGCTCGATCGGGTCCTGCCGCAAGGCTGGTCTCGTGCCAACCCCATCGATATCTCCGGCGATGCCGACGCTGCCCGCTACGTGGCCGCGCTCGGCCCGCTGCTCGAGGACGCCAACAGCGACGCCGTGCTGGTCATGAACGTGGAAACGGCTGTTGCGCCGACCGAACGGATTGCCGAAGCGGTCACGCGGTGCGTTGACGGCCGCCGAGCCAGGAACAGCGAGGTAGCCGCACTGGTGCTTGCGTCGTGGGATGGTGCCGACGCCCGCACGGCGGCGACCTTCGAGCGGGCGCGCGTCCCGCATTTCCCGACCGAGGACGATGCAGTGCGCGCCTTCATGTATCTGGTGAGATACCGCGATGCTTCCATCGCGCTGGCCGCAACGCCGCCCAGCAGCGCCTCGACGTTTGCGCCGCGGACGGCGGCGGCGAGGCACGTGATCGCGAAGGCGCTGTCCGAGAGGCGGGAATGGCTCGACCCGATCGAGATCGTCGCGCTGTTCGAGGCTTATGATATTCCGATCGTTCCGACCGTCGTGGCCCGTGATGCCGACGATGCCGTGGACAAGGCAGCGCCCTTCCTGGCGCAAGGGCTTGCCGTGGCGGTGAAGCTGTTCTCGCGCGACATCAGGCACAAGTCGGACATCGGCGGTGTCATTCTCGGCCTGCGGACTCGCGAAAGCGTCGCACAGGCCGCCAGGACGGTGCTGGCGCGCGCTCGTGCCGCGCGTCCGGATGCCGCCCTGCAGGGCGTGACGATCCAGCCGATGATCGAGCGGCGGGCGGCACGTGAGCTGATCCTTGGCATTGCCGACGATCCGACCTTCGGCCCGGTGATCGTGTTTGGCCGCGGCGGCACCGCGGTCGAGGTGATCGACGACAAGGCGTTGGCGCTGCCACCCCTCGACATGAACCTGGCGCGCGACCTCGTCGGGCGCACGCGGGTCTCGCGGTTGCTTGCCGCCTACCGCGACGTACCCGCCGTTCCGGAAGATGTCGTTCCGCGCACCCTCGTCAAGCTGGCGCAGATGGCGGCCGATATTCCCGAAGTCGCTGAGCTCGATATCAATCCGCTGCTGGCTGACGAAACCGGCGTGATGGCGCTCGACGCGCGGGTGGCGGTCCGCAAGCCCGCGCGGCTGTTCGCCGGTCAGACACGACTTGCAGTGCGGCCCTACCCGTCGCAGTGGGAGGGCGAGCTTGCTCTAAGGGATGGCTCGCGCGTCGTGGTGCGGCCGCTGCGGCCGGAAGATGAGCCCATGGTGGAGAGCTTCTTCAAGCGAGTGACCGCCGAAGATCTCAGGCTTCGCTTCTTTCAGGCGATGAAGAATTTCTCGCACGCGTTCATTGCGCGGTTGACCCAACTCGACTACGCGCGTGCGATGGCCTTTGCGGCGCTGGATCCAACTACGGGTGCCATGGTTGGAGCGGTCCAGCTTCATTCCGACTCGCTCTATGAGAATGCCGAGTACGCTATCCTGTTGCAGTCTGATCTCAAGGGCAAAGGGCTTGGATGGGCGCTGATGCAGCTCCTGATCCGTTATGCGAAGTCGGAAGGGCTGAAGCGGCTGTCTGGCGAAGTGCTGGCCGAGAACAGCACCATGTTGAGCATGTGCCATGAGATCGGATTCACGGCGGCCACAGAGCCGACCGACCACAGGATCGTCAATGTCGTTCTCGATCTCTCCCTTCCGGTGGTGGATGCCTTGGGCGTCGACATCCTGATCCGGCAAAGTGCAATCAGAGCGGCGTGACGGCGACGACCCGGTAAGGATGCATGCCGTCCACCTCATGGACGGAGGCATATTCGCCGACCCGAAAGGGCTCACTGCCGAAATGAAACCCGGCTTCATCGGCGGTGGCGCCGGCAACGTCATAGTGAAAGCGCCAGCTGTCGGCCGGTCCATGCACGAGGTGGCCGAGCTGATCGTCTTCGCCCGGCCGTTGGCGGATGACACGGCACGCGTCGCGATGGGCTCTCCAGGTCTCGACATCGATCCGCGATGTCGTGTCGAGCGGGGCGACGATGACATAGCCGATCGCGGACGCACCCTCGGGGTGATCGTGCTCGCGGGCGCGCTCGAGCCGGACCTGCCTGAACGAGTGCGGCAACGCGGTGTTTTGCAAAGGTTTGAAGGCGGCGCGATTCATCTGAAATCTCCTGAGCACGCCCGAGGCTGCCGGGCAATCTGTCAAATCATAAGGCCACCGCTTGCCAAGCCGTTGATCTCGGTCAAGCGCATTCCGGGGCACGGTGAGGCCGATTGCGCTGGGTCAAACACAGGCGTCTCCAGCACCCTAAGGTGAGCTGCAAATTGGAGTCAGAATCGTGCTCAACGCCCCAGCCCTGATAGCGAATGCGAATGATCCGCGCGTGCTCACCGCATGTGGGGCCTGGAACGTTGCCAACGTCGAGGCGCTGGAGCGGCTGTGCGCGCACGCCGCGAGCACCGATATCGGCTCGATCGATGTACGGCGTGTCACCGCGCTCGACACCGTCGGGGCCTGGCTGCTTGAAAGGCTCGCCCGCGGTCGCGCGACCAGAGCAGTTCTCACCGGTGCCGATGGCCCATATGGCGACCTGCTGGAAGAGGTGCGGGGACTGAATCGCTCGGGCTGCGCCGAACGCAGACCGGTCAACCCAGTGCTGCAGAAGCTTGATCAACTCGGCCGCGGCAGCAGGCGGCTGGCATCCGATTCGGCGGCATTCCTACATATGCTCGGCGCCTTCAGCCTAGCGCTGCTTGGCATTTTCAGGCATCCGCGATCGTTCCGATTGACGTCGACCGTCTATCAGCTCGGCCGGGTGGGCTGGCAGGCGGTGCCGATCATGGTGCTGATCACGTTCCTGATCGGTGCCATCATCGCCCAGCAGGGCATCTTCCATTTCCGCCGCTTTGGCGCGGAATCCTATGTCGTGGACATGGTTGGCATCCTCGTGCTGCGCGAGATTGGCGTGCTGATCGTGGCCATCATGGTGGCCGGACGATCCGGCAGCGCCTATACGGCCGAGATCGGTGCGATGAAGATGCGCGAGGAGATCGACGCGCTCAGCACCATGGGGCTCGATCCTGTCGCGGTGCTGATCCTGCCACGAATCCTGGCGCTGGTGGTGGCGCTGCCGATCCTCGCCTTTCTCGGCTCGCTCGCGGCGCTCTATGGCGGCGGGCTCATCGCGTGGCTTTATGGCGGCATGAGTCCGGCGATCTTCATTGCACGCCTCCATGACGCGGTTTCGGTCACTCATTTCGAGGTCGGGATCATCAAGGCGCCGTTCATGGCGCTCGTGATTGGGCTTGTCGCGGCCGTCGAGGGATTGAGCGTCAAGGGCAGCGCGGAGTCGTTGGGGCAGCAGACGACGGCATCGGTCGTAAAATCGATCTTCCTGGTGATCGTGCTCGACGGGTTGTTCGCGGTCTTCTTCGCTTCGATCGGGATGTAGCCATGGCCGACACGCCAGCGATCCATATTAGCGACCTCGTGGTCGGTTTCGGCGAGAAGATCATCCTCGATCATCTCGATCTCGACGTGAACGACGGCGAAATTCTCGGCCTCGTGGGCGCGTCTGGCGGCGGAAAGTCGGTGCTGATGCGGACATTGGTTGGCTTACTTCCGAAGCGGAGCGGACAGATCGATTTCGCAGGCGACAGCGATGACGAGCGCCGCTGGGGCGTGCTGTTCCAGCAGGGGGCGCTGTTTTCGGCCCTGACGGCTCGCCAGAACATCCAGTTTCCGCTGCGCGAGCGCGCACGGCTGTCGCCGGGGCTGCTGGACGAAATTGCGGACGCGAAGCTCGAGATGGTTGGCCTGAAGCGCGAAGACGGGGACAAGTATCCGTCCGAGCTCTCGGGCGGCATGACCAAGCGGGTTGCGCTCGCGCGGGCGCTGGCGCTCGACCCCTCGCTCCTGTTTCTCGACGAGCCAACCTCCGGTCTCGATCCCATCGCCGCGGGAGAATTCGATGCCCTGATCCGGACGCTGCACCGGACGTTGCGCTTCACCGTGTTCATGGTGACACACGACCTGAACAGCCTGCAGGCCATCTGCGACCGCGTCGCCGCGCTCGCCGACGGCAGGATCGCGGCAATCGGGCGGCTGTCATCGGTGCTCAAGTCCGATCATCCCTGGGTCCAGGCCTACTTTCATGGTGCCCGGGCGCAGAAGCTGGGCCTCGGCAATTAGGCAGAGAGAGACGCATATGGAAATCCGCGCGCCCTACATCGTCGTTGGTGCATTCGTGTTATCGGCGATCGTCGCTGTGTTCGGCTTCGTTTACTGGCTGAACAATGTCGGGGGGATTGGGAAACGGCAGACATATCAGCTGGTTTTCGCCGATCCGGTGCCCGGACTGCTGGTCGGGGCGGGCGTCCTCTTCAATGGCATCCGCGTCGGCGAAGTGACCGCGCTTGAGCTGGTTCCGGACCGTCCGCGCGAGGTTCACGCCACGATCGCAGTCGCCGAGCGTACGCCGGTGCATAGCGATACGCGCGTCGGCCTCGATTTCCAGGGACTGACTGGTGTTCCGGTGATCGCGCTCGAAGGCGGCGATGATCCCCAGGCGCCGCCGGCGCGCGAACCGCTGGTGGCCGAAAAGGGGGCCGGGCGGAGCATGACGCAGGCCGCCCGCGATGCACTACGCCGGGTCGATGCCGTCCTGTCCGAGAACGCCGCGCCGCTGCACAGCACGATCGACAATCTCAGCACGTTCGCCGAAGGGCTCGCGCGCAACACGCCGAAGCTCGACGGTATCGTGGCCGGGCTGGAACGCATGACCGGCGGTGGTGCGCCCGCGCCGCGCAAGGTAGTGTACGACCTTCACGCGGTGGACGACTTCGGAGCGCAGCGCCATGCCAATCTGCCCGAGCAACTGGTCATGGCGGAGCCGACCGCGATCGCACGCTTGCAGACCCAGCGCTTCCTGTTTTCGCCGGATGAAGAAAGTCAGGGGTTCGAAGGTGCGCAGTGGGGCGATAGTCTCCCGGTGCTGGTGCAGGCGCGGTTGCTGCAGAGCTTCGAGAATTACGACGTCGACCATGCGCCACTGCGGGCCGACAGCGGTGTAGAGGGTACGCCGCGCCTGCTGATCGACCTGCGTCGGTTCGAAATTGTGCAGGGAGCCCAACCGCGCGCGACGATCTCCCTGTCCGCGAAAATCGTCGATCGAAATGGGCAGGTAAAGGCCGCCAAGCTTCTTGAGGGATCCGAAGGAATAAACTCGCTCACACCATCCGAGGCGGCAGCCGCATTCGATCGGGCCTTCGGGTCTCTCGCAAGGGAGCTTGTGATGTGGGTTGCATCGACGGACTAGCGACCTGTGCGCAGCAGGCTGCGGCAGTGCCGCGCAATACTGACTTCCTCATTGGTCGGAATGACAAGTACGTCGACCGGGCTGCCCTTCGCGGCGATGCGTTGTTCGCCCTGCGCATTTGCAGCCGTATCGATGCTGACGCCGAGCCAGGAGAGGCGATCGCAGACGCGTTGCCGGATGTCCAGGGCATGCTCGCCTATGCCGCCGGTGAACACCAGGCCGTCGAGGCCCGCAAGGGTATTTGCCATCACGGCGACTTCTGCGGCGACACGAAATGTGAAGAGATCGACCGCTTCGCGGGCCTCGGGCTTTTGGCTCGCCAGTAGGGCGCGCATGTCGGCTGACAGCCCTGAGACGCCGAGCAGGCCCGAACCTTCGTACAGCAAATGTTGTACGTCATCGACCGACATCCTTTCTTCCTGCAAGAGATAAAGCAGTACGCCGGGATCTATCGTTCCACAGCGGGTCCCCATGACGAGACCGTCGAGCGGGGTCAATCCCATGGTGGTGTCGACGCTGTTGCCCTTCTGCAGGGCACAGAGGCTCGCGCCGTTGCCGAGATGCGCCACGACGACGCGCTTGTCCGCCCATTGCGGCGCGATCGCGGCGAGTTGGCTCGCGACGTATTCGAAGGAGAGGCCGTGGAAGCCGTAGCGACGGATGCCGCGCTCCTCAAAGTGCCGCGGGATGGCAAAGCGGCTGGCCGGCGGCGCCAGGCCGTGATGGAAGGCCGTGTCGAAGCAGGCGATCTGCGTCAGCTGCGGCCGCAGCGATTGCACGGCGCGGACCGGCGCCAGGCAGCGCGGCTGGTGCAGCGGCGCAAGCGGCGTCAAGGCCTCCAGCGCGGCGATAGTCTGCCCTGTGATGACGACCGGTCGATAGAACGCACGCCCGCCATGGACGATACGATGCCCGACGGCGGCGAGCTTGCCGCCGGCGAGATAGTCCTCGATCCAGGCAAATACGTCGCTGAACAGGCCGTTGTCCCCCGACGTGCCGCTCGGGCGACGCCTCTCGAACAGCTGCCTGCCCGAGGCATCGCTTATCACGATGCGCGGGACTTTCTCCTGCTCATCGAGCAAGCCCCTGCATTGCAGCTTTGGCTCGGCCGGTGCGATGTCGAACAGGCCGAACTTGATGCTGGACGAGCCGGCGTTGAGCACCAGGACGCTGTCGGACATGGACCGTCTCTCTCGCGTGTTCGCTGCCTCAGTCAACGGATTTGTGGTCTGTCGTACCGTAGGGCCAGACCCAGTCACGGATCTGCGGCATGTCCTCGCCATGCTCGCGCACGTAGCGGGTGTGCTCGGTCAGGGCGTCACGGAATCGCCGCTTGACGTGGGCTGCCGCGATGTCGAGCCCCGGCACGCGCTCGATTGCCTCGATGGCGAGATGGAAGCGGTCGAGGCCGTTCAACACCACCATGTCGAACGGGGTCGTGGTGGTGCCTTCCTCCGCGAAGCCCCGCACGTGCATTCCGTCGTGATTGGTGCGGCGGTAGGTCAAGCGATGGATCAGATAGGGATAGCCGTGATAGGCGAAGACGACAGGCTTGTCGCGGGTGAACAGGCTGTCGAAGTCGCGGTCGGACAGGCCGTGCGGATGCTGCTCCATCGGCTGCAGCGTCATCAAGTCAACCACGTTGACGACGCGGATCTTTAGTTCCGGCAGCGCCTTGCGGAGCAGGTCGACGGCGGCGAGCGTCTCCAGCGTCGGAACGTCGCCGGCGCAGGCCATCACCACGTCGGGCTCAGCATTGGGGGGCTCGGTGCCGGCCCAATCCCATATCCCGATGCCGGCTTCGCAATGGGTGATTGCCGCACGCATCGAAAGCCATTGCGGGGCAGGTTGCTTGCCCGCCACGATCACATTGATGCGGTCATAGGTGCGCAAGCAGTGATCGCCGACCCAGAGCAGGGTGTTGGCATCGGGCGGAAGGTAGACGCGGACAATGTCGGCCTTCTTGTTGGTGACGAGATCGACGAAGCCGGGATCCTGATGACTGAATCCGTTGTGGTCCTGACGCCAGACATGCGAGGTGAGGAGATAGTTCAGCGACGCGATCGGTCGTCGCCAAGGCAGCGCGCGCGAGACATTCAGCCATTTGGCGTGCTGGTTGAACATTGAATCCACGATGTGGATGAAGGCTTCATAGCAGGAGAAGAAGCCGTGCCGGCCCGTGAGCAGATAGCCTTCGAGCCAGCCCTGGCAGAGATGCTCGCTCAGGACTTCCATCACGCGGCCGTCATGGGCGAGGTGGACGTCGTAAGGCTCGATGCCTTCCATCCAGACCCGGTCGGTGGCCTCGAATACCGCGTCGAGCCGGTTCGACGCGGTTTCGTCCGGACCCATGATGCGGAAATTGCGGGCTTCCGCATTCAACTCCACGACCTCGCGCAAGAACTTGCCGAGTTCCCGCGTGGCTTCGGCGACGACCTCGCCCGGAGCGGTGACCTCGACCGCATACGCACGGAAATCCGGCAGCTTCAGCTCCCGCTTCAGGAGGCCGCCATTGGCGTGCGGGTTGGCACCCATCCGACGGGCGCCTGCGGGCGCAAGGGCTTGCAATTCAGCTACCAGCCGCCCGTTTGCATCGAACAGGCTTTCAGGCTCGTAGCTCCTCATCCAATGCTCGAGCAGCTTCAGATGCTCGGGGTTGCCGCGCGGGTTGGCGATCGGCACCTGATGTGCACGCCAGAATCCTTCGACCTTCAACCCATCGACCTCCTTCGGTCCGGTCCAGCCCTTCGGGCTGCGCAGCACGATCATCGGCCATCGCGGCCGCTTAAGGTCGCCGGGCTGCTGCCGCGCGGGCTTGCTGGATTGCGCGGATGCTGCCGAGCGCAGTGTCGAGCGTGCTGGCCATCGAGCGATGCATCGCATGCGGATCGTCGCCTTCGACGAACAGCGGCTCGTAGCCGTAGCCAGTGAAGAGGCTACGGACGTCCTCGTCATCCATCCGCCCCAGCACGGTGGGATTGGCAATCTTGTAGCCATTGAGGTGCAGGATTGGCAGCACTGCGCCGTCATGCTTCGGGTTCAAGAACTTGTTGGAATGCCAGGAGGCCGCGAGCGGGCCGGTCTCTGCCTCGCCGTCGCCGACGACGCAAACGGCGATCAAATCGGGGTTGTCGAACACTGCGCCATATGCGTGAACCAACGCATAGCCGAGTTCACCGCCTTCGTGGATCGAGCCGGGTGTTTCCGGCGCGGCGTGGCTTGGAATGCCGCCGGGGAAGGAGAATTGACGGAACAGCTTGCGCAAGCCGTCCAAATCGCGCGTCACCTCCGGATAGAGCTCCGTGTAGGTTCCTTCGAGATAGGTGTTCGCGACCATGCCGGGGCCGCCATGGCCGGGACCGCAGATATAGATGACGTTGAGGTGGGAAGTGCGGATTGCACGATTGAGGTGAGCATAGATGAAGTTGAGCCCGGGCGTGGTGCCCCAATGTCCAAGCAGGCGCGGCTTGATGTGCTCCGGCTTCAGCGGCTCTCTCAGAAGCGGATTCGCGAGCAGGTAGATCTGTCCAACGGAGAGATAATTGGCGGCTCGCCAATAGCGGTCGAGCAGCACAAGATCGTCCGCCCGCGCTTGCTCGTTTGGAGTGGTCGCAGATTGCATGTCGTTCTCCCGGGATTCAAAGATGACCTCGGACGCCGCTATCGGTTCCACGTTAGAGGGCGAATGTGACGGGAATGGCTTGAGCCAGCTCAAAGATGCACGCCAATTCGAGTCGAAACCGCAACGTTGCTGCGAACGTCCATCCAATCCTGGCGTCCAAGGAACGGAAGGTTCAATCGTTCGAAAGCGGAACCGGCTCCTTCGAGGCAAGGTTTGCTCGCGCTCCCACGAGTTCCGGCGGCGGTTATCTCAGGGCCATCTCTGGAGGCCTCACGCTGACCCGCAGTAACGCCGCGCGCCTGCCGGGGTTCTGCCAATTTCTCAGCATCATGCGGCGAGACAAAAAGATGCCCGGCAAAGCCGGGCATTGAATATCGAGACAACCCCAGGGAGAATAGGTCACTCGTCCTAACAGCTGCATTCAAGCATGCGATGCCGGGCGACGATTTGAGCTAGCGCAATAAATCGTAGATTAGTCTTTACCAGGAGTCAGGACGAGACCGTTCCTGCTCCAGGTCGCTTGGCACCATGCCATATGTCCTCAGCACGGTCATTTTCGTCCCCGGATGGCCGGTACGGACGACTGCCGCGGCACCCGCGTGGCCGAACGTCTTCCATAAATGCTTGGCGTGCTCAATCGCCGCGGCGGGGCTGGCGCACTTGGCCTGCTGGCCTGGAACGAGTTCGCCATCGGTCCGATCGTACGGCAGGGCAATGAAGTGCGCGATCTCGTCCATCGATGGCCCTTTCTCGTTCGGTCGACTTCACCCAGAAAATGATGGTTCGGAGGGGCTATCTTGATCTCCCTCGGCCCATTTCGCTTGATCCGGATCAAGGCGGAATGGCGCATTTTGTTGCTGTTGGTGGGGTCGAAAGGGAGCTTGCTTGCCATTGAGCTTCCTCCTCTCGAATATGGGCTGGCCAGGGCAATGGGAAACCTCGTGCACTTTCCGGCACCGCGTCGCGCGAACTGCGAACAGGAACAGGTGGCGTCAGGAGCGGACATTCGCCATTCCGTCCGCCAACTGTTGCTCGCAGCTTGAGGCTAGAGCCCGGCAGCGATGGCGATCCGCATCAATTCCGACATGCTGCGCGCATTGGTCTTGGCCATCAGGTTGGCACGGTAGACCTCGACCGTGCGTGGGCTGATGCCAAGATCGTGGGCGATCACTTTGTTGATCTTGCCCGCCACGAGCCCCCGCAGAACGTCACGTTCGCGCGGCGAGAGATCCACCAGGCGAGCCTCGGCCTCGCGCTTGACCGTACCGTCGGCGGGGGCCGCCGACTGCATTTGCAACGCTTCGCCGATTGCACGCAAGAGCGCCTCGTCCTCGAACGGTTTTTCGATGAAGTCAACCGCGCCTGCCTTCATCGCCTCGACCGCGAGTGCGACGTCTCCATGGCCAGTCATCAGAATGACGGGACATGCGACTGCGTCGGCCTTGAGTTTGCGGACCAATTCGAGGCCGCTCATGCCCGGCATACGGATATCAGATACAATGCAGTCGACTGTTCTGCCGGCGAGATGATCGAGAAAATCGGTTGCCGTCTCATAAGAGGTTACGGCAAAGCCGTTGACGTCAAGAAGGAAGGCCAGTGAGTCTCGCATAGCTGGATCATCGTCGATCACGAGAATTGTACGCCGCGTTGTCATGCTTCTTCTCCGTCCTCCGCGAACGGGAGGATGAACTGAAAAACCGTGCCGCCACCAGCGTTTGGCGTCACATCGATGCGTCCGCCATGGGATTCGATGATGGTCCGGCAGATCGAGAGGCCGACACCCATGCCATGCTCCTTGGTCGTGATAAAGGGCTGAAATAAACGGTCGGCGATATCGGGGCTAATGCCCGGGCCGGTATCGGCGATAGTGAACGTCGCAACACCGTTAGTGTTGGCGACGCCGACGGTCAATTCGCGGCGCGGGCCCGAGGCCATCGCCTCGATCGCGTTGCGAACCAGGTTGAGCACGACCTGCTGAATCTGGATTTTGTCAACGATGATCGGGGGCATGTCCCGGTCGCTGCGGATCGCCACCCGGACGCCCTGCTCCTTGGCGCCGAGCAGCGCTAATGCGACAGCCTCTTCGAGCAGGGTGGCCGGGCTCTCCAGGGACTGCTGGGTCTCGCCCTTCGCGACAAATTCGCGCAGACGCTTGATGATGTCGCCGGCCCGTAGGGCTTGCTGCGCGGCCCGCTCGAGCGCATCCCGAATGCGGGTAGCATCCGGTATTTCCGACGGCAGCAGCGCCTTCGCACCGCGCATGTAGTTCGTGATGGCTGACAGCGGCTGGTTGATCTCATGCGCGATTGAGGACGCCATCTCACCCATAGCGGTCAATCGCGACACATGAACCAGCTCGGACTGCAGCTCCTGAAGCCGCCTTTCCTGCGCCCGACGCTCGGTGAGATCGCGGATAAAGCCGGTGAAGAAGCGTTCTCCGCGTACCTTAGCCTCGCCGACGGCGAGCTCCATCGGAAACGTCGAGCCGTCACTCCGTTCTCCGACCACGATGCGGCCGATGCCGATGATGCGCCGTTCGCCGGTCGTAAGGTATCGCTCGAGATACCGGTCGTGCTCGCCGCGATACGGCTGTGGCATCAGACTCGAAACGTTCGTTCCGACGACCTGGTCCGCTTTCCAGCCAAACAGGCGCTCGGCTGCAGCGCTGAAGGAGCGAATAATGCCGTGGTCGTCGATGACAATCATCGCGTCAGGGACCGTGTCTAGGATCGACTGCAGATGGGCCTGGCGATTTCGCGCCTGATCGCTCTCCTTCAGTAGCCGGTCACCCATAAAGCCAAGGATCGGACCGAGGACAGCAAAACAGGCGATATCGATCAGATTCGCAGGCTCAGTGACCAGGCTCCTGCCGAGGAATTTGGCGCTGATGACGAGGCAGAGCAGGGTGGTGAGGATCGCCGGACCGCGGCCGCCGGCGAACGCGGCAAACAGCACGGCGGGGACAAAGATGATCGTGAAGGTCCGGTCTTCGAGATAGTTATCGAGCCCCGCGCGCACCGCGAATACGAGCGCGGCCGCTGCCGCGGCAGTGCCATAGCGGTACCAGATGCGGTCGGACATATTCCCCCGGCAAAGCCCTCAAATCCGCTTCGACAGTACAACGTTCAGGTACCTGAAGCCAACCGTCGCTCTGATGGGCACGTCTTCGGCGACCTTGACCAGGAATCTGCTCATTTGCCCCAAGCGCGCCAATGCGTCGGCTGCACCAGGATGCGTTCGACGGTCCCCGCCTTCATCCAGCCGCCCAGGATGCGGCGGCAGGGGAAGACGAGCTTGTGAATAGCGTTACCTTCGATGACGGCGAGCTCAAGGTCTCGATCGAAGGGGGCTGTCGCGACCCCCTTCCATGTCTCGCTGACGCCGGCCCTTGGGCGCTCTGGAGCGTCGGGTGCCGGCATGTCAGGCGGCCTTCTGAGTAGCCTCGTCGACACTGCCGGTCTTTCTAGCAAACAGGTTCAGCTCGATCGTGCCCAGCGAACGCGCGGTCTCGATCGCGTACGTCGCGTCGTTCGCGCCACGCGCGGTAACGCCCTTGGCCCAGTCCTGCAGCGCTGTGATCTTCTCGGCGACCGAGGCGGTAGAATTGAACCTGCGGAAGAGTTCCCAGGCCTCGTTCGCTTCGATTTGCATCTGCTCGAACCAGTGCCGGTTTGCCTCGACCAGTTTCTCCGAGAATTCCGACTGGACGGCCATCGCGCGCTTCGCATAGCTCTGGATGGCGTCGGAGACGGGCCGGGCTTCGCTGTGGTCTGTCATGTTCAACCTCCTTCGTTGAGGAAGGCTTTTCTTTCCACACGTCCGGCACTTGCGTGTTGATGTGCGTCAACTCGATAGCCTTCCGGATCGCACGGTTCTGGTGATCGAGTTAGCCGCGCTTGGGATCGACGACTGCGCCGGTTCGCAGGTTGATGAAGTGGATGCCATCACAAGCGGCGCAGGAGATCGAATGCAGATCGTCAGTCAGAGGTCCGGACGGGTCATCGGGAAGCAGGCCTTGGACGCGATCACCGGTAGTCGGACACGAGAAGATAATGGGGCGTAAAGCCGTTCTGTCTGCCATTTGCACAATCCTGACGGAGCGGCATCGTCTGGCGGGGCGCGCCGCGCCGCATTGATGCACGTCAAAAATCCGGTGCACGGTCGAGGCGGCGCCGGCGGCCTAGAACGGGCGACGGCGATGGTGCCGAGCAAGGCTGGATCCGGCCGGCTGGCTGAGCGAAGGCCGCTTTGCCTGCAAGATCATCCGGACGAAGGCCACGACAACGATCGCGAGCGCTCCGAGCGAGGCGAGCAGATTCTGCAGCATGATTTGTTCTCCTGACTAACTGCCAATACCTTCGATCTTTGATCATCGGTCGTGGCGCCTTGATTCCCGACAAGCGCGGGCATTGAGAAGGATCAAGATGAACGGGCCGATCATGTGCGAGCTTGCTGCGGGCATTGAAAGGAGAGCGGCAATGCGCGCACACCAGATTATGGCGAGACATCTCATTATTGTTGGAACCGAGACCTTAATTATCGAGGCCGCCAAGTTGATGCTGGATCATCATGTCAGCGGCCTACCGGTGGTCGATTCGGCTGGAAGATTGGTCGGAATCCTGTCGGAGAGCGACTTTTTGCGGCGAAGCGAGATCGGCACGCAACGTCGGCGTGGCCGCTGGCTTCAGTTCCTTCTCGGCCCCGGCTATGCAGCTGCGGACTTTGTCCACGAGCGCGGGCGGAAGGTCGGAGAGATCATGTCGTGTGATCCCGTTACCGTGACGGAAGAAGCGCCCCTGCCTGATCTTGTCGATCTCATGGAGAGGATGGGGGTCAAACGGCTGCCGGTGATGCGCGAGGGGCGCCTCGTTGGCCTCGTGACACGTGCCGATCTGCTGCGGGCAGTCGCGTCTATTGCGCACCAGATCCCGGATCCTACGGCGGATGACAAGCACATCCACGATCGCATCGTGCGAGTCCTCGACGGTGCAAATTGGTGTCCGCTCGGGCTGCAGGTCTCGGTGCGCAACGGCGAGGTGCACCTCCGTGGGGTCATCACGGACGAGCGGGCGAGGCAGGCTGCGATTGTCGCCGCGGAGAATGTCGCCGGCGTCAAGGAAGTGCACGATCATCTGTGCTACATCGACACCTATTCCGGCTTCTATATCCAATCCGCGGAAGACGAACGAGCAGCTGCAGCGAAAGCAGCAAAGGAGACGGCAGGATGATCGTTCGCCCCGCAATCGCTCTGATCCCGCTGATCGCGACTGCGGTGGTAAGCGCCGATGTCGTGGGCTTCGCCGCAACATTGATGACGATCTTTGTAATCGTGGGCTTCGCGGTCACTGCCGCAGGATGGACCGTCAATGGCAAGACGACGTCAATACCGGCAGTCCGGCCGTCATCCGCGGACTGGACATCTCACCACAGATAGCACCTCGTCCGGCCTGGTCTCAGTGCCCGATGATGAGAGCCAGACGTCGCGAAAGGCTCGTCGCTCGAGTTCCTGGCGGTCGAGGACGTTCAAGGCTCTGCTCGCCTTCGATATCCTCTACAATAGGACAGCCGCGCCTCAGAGCATTCCGTTGCGGCAGATCAATACGGGCGTCTCGCGCCAATGGCAGCATGAGCAAGGAATCAGCCCAAGCGAGGGTGCCATGACATCATTTGACGTTCGTTTCATCAAAACGGTTTGCGACGATACCGGCCACGAACATCGCGCCTGCCAGGCAGCGTTCAGGGTTGACGCTGTCTCGCTTTCCGCGGCTGCACAGCTGGCCGAGGCCGACTTCTGCAGACAGAAGGGCGTCCGCGACTGGACGATCTTTGCCGATTCCATGGAGCTTCGAACGCCGCCGGCTTTGCCGTCGGCCTGGGGCGGCTAGCGCCCCTTGGGCGGCCGTCGCGGTCGATTGGCGCGCTATCGCGTGCTTGATCGGTATCAAATCGACAATCGGGTCCTTCGGCTAGAGATGGAGAGCCAAAAGGGGGTGAGAAATGACCGACCGATCAGCTGGCAATAGCTCGCCGCAATTCAAGAATCTTCTCGCGCGCTTGCGAGCGTTTCTTGTGCGTCGACACGAATTCGATCTGTTGACCGCCAGGGAGATCGACGAGGTCGCGCACGAGCTGAATCTGCCGACGTCGGACCTTCGTGCGCTTGCCCGCGAGCAAGGTTCGCCGGAGTTGCTCAGCAAGCGTCTCGATCATGCAGGGTTGTCCGAGCAGACGCTCGCGTCGTCCCATTGCGATGTGTTGCGTGATCTGCAGCGAGTGTGCGGTCTATGCCGTGAGAAGGCTCGCTGCGCCGCGGATCTCGCGCGGGAAAGGCGGGCCAGTCCGGCACGATACTGTCCGAATGAACTGACCCTGACGGCGCTGAGCCGCGGCGCCAGCGGCGCTCGGCATGGCGCAGGAATTGATGCCGATCAAGTAGCTGGCGGCGAGATTGTAGTCTCCATGACGCCACCGCATCCAAAGAAAGCTTCCACATGACAAGTCCATCTTCCGTTTCAAAGTCGATGACGATGGGCGAAGCCGGCTTGACGTCTTCACTTGCGGTTTTTGCCTTCGTTAGCTTTCTGGGCGCGGCGATGGGGCACGATGCGGCGTTCAGTTTTCACGCGTCGCTTGCTTGTGCCGCCAGCCTGATCTCCGTGGTCATGATCGGCAATCGCTACCTTGACCGTCCTGCAGAATTGCCACCGGCGGAGATCGGCGGGCGCCCCAATTACAACCTTGGCCCGATCAAGTTCGCGTCCGCCATGGCGATGTTCTGGGGCATCGCGGGTTTCACTGTGGGTCTGATCATCGCCATGCAGCTGGCCTGGCCGGCGCTTAATTTCGATCTGCCCTGGACGACATTCGGCCGCCTGCGGCCGCTGCATACGTCGGCCGTGATCTTCGCGTTCGGCGGCAACGTCCTGATCGCAACGTCGTTTTATGTCGTGCAAAAGACCTGCCGCACTCGCCTTGCAGGCGACCTGTCGCCCTGGTTCGTCGTGGTCGGCTACAACTTCTTCATCCTGATCGCCGGCACCGGCTACCTGCTCGGCGTGACCCAGTCGAAGGAATACGCCGAGCCGGAATGGTACGCCGACTTCTGGCTGACGATCGTCTGGGTGACGTATCTGCTCGTGTTCCTGATGACGCTGGTAAAGCGCAAGGAGCCGCATATCTTCGTCGCCAACTGGTTTTACCTGGCGTTCATCATCACGATCGCGGTGCTGCATCTCGGCAACAATCCCGCGCTGCCGGTTTCCTTCCTCGGCTCGAAGTCCTACATCGCCTGGGGCGGTGTGCAGGATGCGATGTTCCAGTGGTGGTACGGCCACAACGCGGTCGGGTTCTTCCTGACCGCCGGCTTCCTGGCAATCATGTACTACTTCATTCCGAAGCGGGCGGAGCGTCCGGTCTATTCATACCGGCTTTCGATCATCCATTTCTGGGCGCTGATCTTCCTCTACATTTGGGCCGGCCCGCATCATCTGCACTACACGGCGCTGCCGGACTGGGCGCAGACGCTCGGCATGACGTTCTCGATCATGCTCTGGATGCCGTCCTGGGGCGGCATGATCAACGGCCTGATGACGCTGTCGGGAGCGTGGGACAAGCTGCGCACCGATCCCGTGCTGCGCATGATGGTGGTGTCGGTCGCCTTCTACGGCATGTCGACCTTCGAAGGCCCGATGATGTCGATCAAGGTGGTCAACTCGTTGAGCCACTATACCGACTGGACCATCGGCCATGTGCATTCCGGCGCATTGGGCTGGGTCGGATTCGTCTCCTTCGGCGCGCTCTACTGCCTGATCCCCTGGCTGTGGAATCGCCAGCTCTACAGCCTGAAGCTGGTCAACTGGCACTTCTGGATCTCAACCATCGGCATCGTGCTCTACATTTCCGCGATGTGGGTGTCGGGAATCCTGCAGGGTCTGATGTGGCGTGCCTACACCTCGCTCGGTTTCCTCGAATACTCCTTCATCGAATCTGTCGAGGCCATGCATCCCTTCTACATCATCCGCGCAGCGGGCGGCGCGCTGTTCCTGGTCGGCGCCCTGATCATGGCCTTCAATCTCTGGATGACGGTCAATGCCGGCCAAGCCAGCGAAACCGAGGGCGCCGGCGCTCTCCAGCCTGCCGAATAGGTCACGCAATGTCCTTCTGGAATCGACACAAGATCTTTGAGAAGAACTCGATCATCCTGATCGCCGGCATTCTCGTCGTCATTGCGATCGGCGGGCTGGTCGAGATCACGCCGCTGTTCTATCTGAAGAGCACGATCGAGGCGGTCGACGGCGTGCGGCCCTATACGCCGCTCGAGCTCGCCGGGCGCAACATCTATGTCCGCGAGGGCTGCTATCTCTGCCATTCGCAGATGATTCGACCGCTGCGCGACGAGGTCGAACGCTATGGCCACTATTCGCTCGCGGCCGAGAGCATGTACGACCATCCATTCCAGTGGGGCTCCAAGCGCACCGGACCGGATCTTGCGCGGGTCGGCGGCAAGTACTCCGACGATTGGCACGTCACTCACCTGATCAATCCGCGTTCGATCGTTCCGCAGTCGGTGATGCCCGGGTACCCGTCGCTCGCGAAGACGGAACTCGATCCGTCCGACGTCGCGGCTCATCTGCGGACGAATCGCGCGGTCGGCGTACCCTATACCGACGAGCAGATCGCCAACGCGGTCGCCGATCTCAAAGCGCAGGTCGATCCCGACAGCCCCGGCTCCGATCCGTTTCAGAAGCGCTATCCGAAGGCCCTGGTCCGCAACTTCGACGGCAAGGCCGGCAATCCGACCGAGCTCGACGCCCTGATCGCCTATCTTCAGATGCTCGGCACGCTCGTCGACTTCAAGCTCTACAACGAAAAAGCCAATCTGCGCTGAGGGCACGAGCATGAAAGCGATCATTCACGTCGAGAATTTCGCATCAAGCCTGGTCGGCACGCTCTGGACGCCGATCTTCGTTGGAATCTTCATCGCCATCGTCGCCTACGCACTGTGGCCCCGCAACAAATCTCTCTTCGACGCCGCAGCCCGGATGCCGCTGCGGGAGGACTGACCGATCATGAGCGAGCATAATGAGATCGACCGCGTTTCCGGCCGCAGCACGACCGGTCATGAGTGGGACGGCATCAAGGAACTGAACACGCCGCTGCCGCGGTGGTGGGTCCTGACTTTCTATGCAACGATCGTCTGGGCGATCGGTTACTGGGTCGTCTATCCGGCCTGGCCGCTGGTCTCGGGCTACACCACCGGTCTGTTCCAGTATTCCACCCGCGCCAGTGTCGCGACCGACCTGGCCGATCTCGAGAAGCTGCGTGGCGAGAAGATGGCGGTGCTCGGCAATGCGTCGCTGGCCGACATCGAGAAGGATCCTGCTCTGCTGGCGCTGGCGCGCGCCCGCGGCAAGACCGTGTTCGCCGACAATTGCGCGCCCTGCCACGGCAGCGGCGGCGCGGGTGCAAAGGGCTATCCGAACCTGAACGACGACGACTGGCTGTGGGGCGGCTCGCTTGACCAGATCATGCAGACGATCCAGTTCGGCGCGCGCTCCGGACACGCAAAGACCCATGAAGGCCAGATGCTCGCATTCGGCCGCGACGGCGTCCTCAAGAAGGACGAGATCGTGACCGTCGCCAACTATGTGCGCTCGCTTTCCGGCCTTTCCACCGCGCCGAAGTTCGATGCCGCCGCCGGCAAGAAGCTATTCACCGAAAACTGCACCAGCTGCCACGGCGACAACGGCAAGGGCAACCCGGAGCTCGGCGCGCCGAACCTGACCGACCAGATCTGGCTCTATGGCTCCGACGAGGGGGCGCTGGTCGAGACGATCACCAACGGCCGCGCCGGCGTGATGCCGGCCTGGGTCGGCCGTCTGGATCCGGTCACCGTCAAGGCGCTGGCGGTCTATGTGCACTCATTAGGCGGCGGCAAATAGCTGCCGCCGCGAGGCCGTCCGGGATCATTGACCGAGGTCAAACCCGGACCTGGTGCAGGGATGTAGGTTTCAACCAGCCTCATTCGAGCAACCCATGAACAAGCCCGTGCCGCCTGCTGAACTCATGACCGACGAAGACGGGCCGCTCTACGCGCCTCGCAAGAAGGTGTACCCGCAGAGCGTATCCGGCCGGTTCCGCTCGATCAAGTGGCGGCTGATGGCCGTCTGCCTCGGCGTCTACTATCTGCTGCCCTTCGTACGCTGGCATCGGGGTCTCGGCGCGCCCGACCAGGCGGTCCTGATCGACTTCCCAAACCGACGCTTCTATTTCTTCTTCATCGAGCTGTGGCCGCAGGAAATCTACTATTTCACCGGTCTTTTGGTGCTCGCAGCTCTCGCCTTGTTTCTGATGAACGCACTGGGTGGCCGGATCTGGTGCGGCTATCTCTGCCCGCAGACGGTCTGGACGGATCTTTTCTATGCGGTCGAGCGGCTGGTCGAAGGTGACCGCCGCGCCCAGATCAAGGCCGACGCTGGCCCAATGACCGCAAAGCGCGCCGGTCGCCGTGCATTGAAGCACGCAATCTGGCTGATGATCGCCTGGTGGACCGGTGGCGCCTGGGTGCTCTACTTCGCCGATGCGCCGACCTTGGTGCGCGATCTTGCGACTCTTCGGGCGCCGGCGGTCGCCTATGTCTGGATCGCGATGCTGACCGCGTCGACCTATTTGCTGGCCGGCTATATGCGCGAGCAGGTCTGCGTCTACATGTGCCCGTGGCCGCGGATTCAAGCCGCACTGACCGACGAATGGGCACTCAACGTCACATACAAATACGATCGCGGTGAGCCGCGTTGCTCGGTCAAGAAGGCGTTCGACATTCGCTCGCTCGGCGAGAAGGCCGGCGATTGCATCGATTGCAACCAGTGCGTTGCCGTATGCCCGACCGGGATCGACATTCGCGATGGTGCGCAGCTTGGCTGCATCCAGTGCGGCCTGTGCATCGATGCCTGTGACGCCGTCATGACCAAGGTCAGCCGCAAGGCCGGTTTGATCGGATACGATAACGATATCAACGTTCAGCGGCGCGTCGCCGGCAAGCAGGAGATTTTCAAGCCCGTTCGCGCCCGTACCGTCGTCTACGCCAGCCTGATCACCGTAGTCTGCGCCGTGATGCTTTACGCGTTGATGTCGCGAACCCTGCTCGACGTCAACGTGCTGCACGACCGCAATCCGATCGCGGTGCGTCTCAGCGACGGCGCGATCCGCAATGGATACACACTGCGCTTCCTCAACAAGCGCGGTTTTGATCGTGTGATCGCGATCGATGTCGATGGACCCGCCGAAGCGAAGCTACACGTCATCGGTTCGGACTCCGTGACGCCAGATCGGCCGATGATCGTTCTTGCGCGTGACACCACCACCGAACTGCGCGTGCTGGTGACGACGCCCTTCGATGAAAAAGCGGAAAAGTCGGTGCCGGTCACATTCCGCGTCACTGATATCGGTCTCGGAGAGGTCGCCTCCGCGACCGACCACTTCGTCCTTCCCTAAGCACGGAATTTCATCATGGCAGTCTCAAGTCAAGCCGCGCGACCTATCACCGGACGTTTCGTCCTGGTCACGACGGTCGCGTTCTTTGCCGTCGTCATCGGCGTGAACATGGTCATGATGCGCCTTGCCATTACGACTCTTCCGGGCACCGAGGTCGACAGCGCATACAGCGCCAGCCTCGCCTATCAGCGCGAGATCGACGCGGCCAGACAGCAGAACGAGCGCGACTGGCGGGTCCGGGCGCATATCGACCGGCGGCTTGACGGCAGCGCTGCAATCGCGCTGGAGGCGCGTGACCACGCCGGAGCGCCGCTGACGGGACTGAGTTTCCTCGCTCGGCTCGAGCGGCCGATCGATCATCGCGCAGACCGGGCGATCGAGATCACCGAGGCCGAGGGTGGGAGCTATAGCGGCCGCGCCGAGGGCGTCGCCGCGGGGCAGTGGGACCTCGTCATAGAGGGCGACGCTGACGGCGGCCGCATGTTCCTGTCGAAGAATCGAATCCTGCTGAACTGAAGGTGGATCCTATGCAGGCGGATATCGACTTCTCTCACTATCTGAAGACCACGGGCGTCGGGCTCATCCATCTCGATCTCGCAGTCGAAGGCATCAATTGCGCGGGCTGCATGGCCAAGATCGAGCGCAATTTGTCAACCATACCGGACGTCACCTCGGCCCGCGTGAACCTGACGAACAGTCGCCTTGCACTGGAATGGAAGGCGGGTGCTCTTGACCCGGCGCTGTTCGTAAGCCGTCTCGCGGAGCTCGGCTACAAGGCCTATCCCTTCGAGCGGAATGATGCCGAAATCCAGGAAGCCCGGCGTGCGCAAGCCCTGTTGCGCCGATTGGGTGTCGCCGCCTTTGCGGCGATGAACGTCATGATGCTGTCGGTCCCGGTATGGTTCGGCAACGTCTCCGACATGCTGCCGGAGCAGCGCGACTTCTTCCACTGGCTGTCGGCGCTGATCGTGCTGCCGGCGGCCGCTTACTCGGCGCAGCCCTTCTTCTCGTCGGCGTTGTCAGCGCTGCGGGCGCGCGGCGTCAACATGGACGTGCCGATCAGCATCGGCATCGTGCTCGCGCTGGCGACCTCGGTGATCGAGACCGTAAACCACGCCGAACATGCCTATTTCGATGCCGCGATCATGCTGATCGCGTTTCTGCTTGCCGGTCGTTATCTCGACCAGAACATGCGGCGGCGCACTCGCGCCTTTGCCGGCAACCTGGCTGCCCTCAAGGCGGAGACGGCGACGAAGTTCGTCGGTCCGACCGAGATCAAAACAGTCCCGGCAGCCGCGATCCGCCCCGGCGACATCGTTCTGCTGCGGCCCGGAGAGCGCTGCGCGGTCGATGGCAATGTGATCGAGGGCCGCTCGGAGGTCGATCAGAGCCTGATCACGGGCGAAACCTTACCGGCGATAGCCACGCCCGGCACCGCGGTGTTCGCCGGCACTCTGGTCCGTTCAGGCACATTGCGCATCCGCGCGTCCGCGGCTTCGGGCGGCACGTTGCTCGACGAAATATCCCGGCTGCTCGATCACGCGCTGCAGGCGCGCTCGCGCTACCTTCGCCTGGCGGAGCGGGCATCGCGGCTCTATGCCCCCATTGTCCACGCGACCGCATTTCTCGCGATGCTCGGCTGGTTGGCCTATGGCGCGAGTTTTCACGATTCGATCGTGACCGCGATTGCGGTCCTGATCATCACCTGTCCCTGCGCGCTGGGGCTTGCCGTTCCGGCCGTGCAGACCGTTGCATCCGGTGCGCTGTTCAGTTCAGGTGTGCTGCTCAACGCTGGCGATGCGATCGAGCGTATCGCTGAGATCGATCGGGTGATCTTCGACAAGACAGGGACGTTGACGCTGCCCGAGCTTGATGTCGCCAATCTCGCGGACATTCCAGACGATGTCTTGAAGATTGCAGGCCGGCTGGCACTCTCGAGCCGTCATCCGGTCGCTGCCGCCGTTGCGCGCAGGGCGGGCGTCGCCTCACCGTTGCCCGACATCCAGGAAGAACCAGGCCAGGGCGTGCACGGCTTTCATGAGGGGCGTCCGATCCGACTGGGCCGCCCGTCATTCTGTGGCGCGGACAACTTGGCCAACGAGATTCTGTGCCGCGATCCGGAGGCTTCCGTCGTCGCATTCAGCCACGGCGAGAGCAAATATGCCTTCGCAGTCCGGCAGAGGCTACGGCCGGACGCGGCCGAGGTGGTGGCAGGGCTGGCGCGCATGGGCATCGCCGTCGAGATCGTGTCCGGGGATCGCGAACCTGCGGTCCGGCTGACGGCCGAAGTGCTCGGCGTGCATGAATGGCGCGCCGAGGTGTCTCCGGTCGACAAGATCGACCGGATCGACGAGCTGGCGCGCCAGGGCTGCAAAGTTCTGATGGTCGGCGATGGCCTGAACGATGCGCCGGCTCTTGCTGCGGCACACGCTTCGATGTCGCCCGTTACGGCCACGCACATGAGTCAAGCGATCGCCGATGCGGTCTTTCTTGGCGAGCGTCTTGCGCCGGTGCTGGCAGCGGTCAAGGTGTCGCGCCAGGCGCTGCGGCTGATGCGGCAAAATCTCTGGCTTGCTGTCGTCTACAACGTGCTGGCGGTACCGATCGCGATCGCCGGCCTAGTCACGCCGCTGATCGCCGCCGCGGCCATGTCAGGCTCTTCAGTGATCGTGATGTTCAATGCACTGCGAGCACGAACGAGGGAAGCGGCCTGATGGAAGTTCTGGTCATTCTGGTCCCGTTAGCGCTCGCGCTTGGCTTTGCCGGGCTGCTCGGCTTTCTCTGGTCACTCAAGAGTGGACAGTATGACGACCTCGATGGCGCAGCCTGGCGTGCCATCACCGACGATGAGCCCGTCAGTGGTCAAGGCCGGTCCAAGTAATGAAAGTACAGCAATGAAGCCGCCGATGCGATCGTGAGCGCCGTGCAGGCGAGCGCAAGCACCAGTGTCCAGTCTGTCTGCCGCAATCGCGGTGTCCGCGACCACAGGAGCAGGACTGAGACCAGCCGGTTGATGACGCCAAACCGCGCCATCGTCAGCAGCAGCACGTCGGAAGCACGTCAGGCTGCCAATGGCGCCAGTGTGTCGCCGACACGATAACAGGCTGCATCGTGGCGGCGTCCAGCCACCCCTCGGTGTGGCGGATGCAGGGGACGCCGAGCGGCTGACGTTCGCCATCAATCATTGCAAGCTCGATCACGCAACCGAATGGCGCCGACGCGATGTCGTGCCATCCCAAAAGGGTGAGCCGGCGAAACCGTGATGTGAATGTGTGGCGCACGCAAGCCTCCGGTCGATGTTCCGCTTTGTCGCACGTGTAGCAGGTCACGCGATTGACGTGGCTCAAAGTCTGCGGTGCGGACGGCGAGGGGGCCGTTGACGCAGCACAATCCACCAAGCGGGAGAACTGCATATTCTTGAGGTGCCCACGGCAAAGGAAATCCGGAGCAAACGCCACGGAGCGTTACCGGCCGGGTTGACGGAGATCAACTCAAGACCCGCGGCGACGCGATTAACTCTCATCGCGCAGTATCGTGCCAGATCTCGCTGACATCCGCTGAACAAGGAAGACGTCCATGGCGACGATGCAGAGGTTAACGGGTTATCGAGGCCCAGCACTGTTCTCCTACGGCTTTCGGCCGTTCTTTCTGTTCGGCGCCATCTACGCCGGCGCAATCGTTCCATTGTGGATGGCGGTTTTCTATGGGGATGTCAGCCTTCCAACCGCGTTGGCGCCACGGGACTGGCACGTGCATGAGATGCTGTTCGGTTACGTGGGTGCGGTGATAGCAGGTTTCCTCCTGACCGCCGTTCCGAACTGGACAGGGCGCCTCCCGATCCAGGGCGGTCCGCTCGGCGCTCTGTTCGCCATCTGGCTTGCCGGAAGACTGGCCGCGACATTCTCAGGCATCATCGGCTGGCAATTCGCGCTTGCGATCGACGCTACGTTCTGGCTGTTGCTCGCCGCCGCAGCCGCCCGCGAGATCATCGCTGGACGAAAGTGGGGCAATCTGAAACTGGTCGGCATCGTATCGCTGCTTGCGGCCACCAACATCGCTTTCCATATCGAAGCACATTTCAATGGCATTGCGGACTATTCAGCGCGGGCGGGTGTTGGTCTTGTCGTTACGCTGATTTGTGTGATCGGAGGGAGGATCGTTCCGAGCTTTACACGCAACTGGCTCTCGCGCCAGAAGCCGGGCCGGCTGCCTGTTCCCTTCGGCCGCTTCGACGCGGCGGCGGTCGCTATCGGTGCGAGCGCGATGGGTGCATGGGCTGTGGTTCCTTCCGGTCGCGCGGTCGCAGGCGCCCTGGGAGTTGCTGGAGTGCTCCACGTCATCCGCCTTGCTCGCTGGGCCGGCCATCGAACGATATCGGACCGGCTGGTCCTGATCCTCCATGTTGCCTACGCGTTCGTGCCTGTCGGGTTTTTCCTGACGGCGCTATCGTCGCTAGACCTCGTCGCCCCCAGCGCGGGTATCCATGCCTGGACCGGTGGTGCGATCGGCTCAATGACGATCGCGGTGATGACACGAGCGTCGCTCGGTCATACGGGGCAGGAGCTCTCGGCATCCATGGCTACTCAAGCCGTTTACGCCTCGGTCAGCATCGCAGCGCTGGCGCGGATATGCGCGGCTGTCGATCCGACCTACTCAATCCCGCTATTAATGGTCGCTGGTGTCGAATGGACGAGTGCATTTCTCGGATTCGCGCTGATCTATGCTCCGGCCCTGTGTCGCGCACGCAGGTTCTGAGTCCACCGGCTGTAAAAAGCTCACTATGGGCGCGGAGGAGGCAGTGATGAAGAATGCGGTTGGAAGGGACTACGGTCCAGTTGCAAAGACACTGCACTGGCTGAGCGTTCTCTTCGTCGCACTCGCATGGGCCTTGGGAACGTTCGGAGAGGAATTGTCCGAGGGATCAAGGCGGGAGACCGGACTGATAGCGCATGTTTGGACCGGTCTTATCGTACTGTTGCTCGTCGCGGTGCGGATACCGTGGCGCGTTGCAAATCCGCCACCGAAGTCCAGTCCTACCGAATTCGGCAAATGGCTGATCGAATGGACGGATCCGGCAGCGCGGATCATGCACTACCTCCTTTACGTCTTGTTGGTGGCTGTACCGCTTGTTGGGATCGCATTTCTCTTCGCGCGAGGACATTCGCTCTCGCTGTTTGGCTTCTTGGAAATCCCGTCACCGTGGAGTGCCGACCGAGCGCTCGCACGGAAACTAAAGGAAGTTCACGAAGTTCTCGGCAACCTGCTCGTTATCCTGGCGCTGTTTCACATGATGGCGGCACTGCTGCATCATTGGGTTTTTGGAGACAATACGTTGAGGCGGATGCTGCTGCACTTTCGTAGTCCAAACGCGCATTGATTTCAGGGGGAGACGGACTCGAAGGCCTTTCGGGCCGTCGGAGCGGCCGGGCAATCGTTCCCCGCAAGGAACAAGGTGTACTGCACGACTTGGCGGTAGTAGTGCCGGCTGCACTCAGGGCGCGCTCAAATCGAAACTGAAGTTTCGACGTGTTCAACCTTCTTGATCGTTCTTACCGTCAATAGGCGAAGTAGCCGTGCCTGCCCGGTTGCAAGACGGATCAAAGGCTTGACTTGGTGCCGTTCCGCTTCAGCTTCTTGCTCCAGTCGTAGAATAGGCGCTCTTAAGGCAGCGAAGGTCTCTTCGGCGGCGTCGCTAAATAGCGAATCTTTGTGATCGGTTAGGTTAGGGCAGAAGCGACCTCCGCCCAATCCTGGGGTAATAGAGCCTTGAAGGCTGCCGGGAAGAAATCGCGGTAAGCTGGTATCGCATGAAAGTCCCCCCGATTGGTTCAGATTTCGACTACGCAATGATTGATGTCGCCTCCTCGCCGGTGCTGATAGTGAGAAGACGTGAGGTGGTGAGCGTGAAAGTACTAGCGGTGAAGTTGATCGCTTTCATTTCGAAATCCGTTCGTAAGTGATTGATCTTCCTTCTCTATCCGCTCTTTAGAGGCCAAGTCATTGAAATGATTGGGATTGCAATAGGACTCTTAATCAGCGGCGCGGTCCGAATCAGTTATGCAGCAAGCTTAGGAAGCTCCTGTTCAATCAATCGCAATAATCGGGTGTTGCGCCTCCCCGCAACCAAAGTTGAAAATGGAAACCCAGCAATCTCAACGGATTGCTGGGTTTTTGCTTTTCGGTCTTAAGCAGCCGCATCAACAAATCCAATTGCTTAGCTCGATAGGTTCAAATCAACCCGCAACCAATTGGAGAGTGCGAAGCGCCACGGACGATCAGTGCCAATGGCGTAGGTCCTCGCTACCAAAAAAAGAGAGTGATCGCTGACGCGCAATCGTCATCCCTTCAATTCCGAAGGCTGGCCCGTCTGTTAGTGCCGTGCGGCCCGAACGAAGCCCCGTGCGGCGTGCCGCGCGAGTATCCTGACGAAGGCGACGGGGCGCGCATCCGTTCCTATCGACAATACGAAATCGCGCTGCTCGTGCGCTCTGCCGATATTCAATCGAGCAGGAAGCGTCTGACTTCCTCGGCAACCGTGCGACCTTCCGTCTCAAGCGCAAAGTGCCCGGTGTCCAGAAGGACAATTCGTGCTGCGGGAATGTCCCGCCGAAACGCTTCGGCGCCCTCCGGGGCGAAGAATGGGTCGTTCCTGCCCCAGGCGGCCAGCAGCCGTGGCTGATGCTGACGGAAGAATGCCTGATAGAGCGGATAGCGTTCGATGTTGCGCTTATAGTCCAGCTTGAGGTCGATCTGCAGATCGGCATTTCCGGGGCGGGCCAGAACCGCCGCATCAAGCGTGTAGGACTCCGGCTCAATAATGGATGGATCGGCCACGCCGTGGAAGTAAGCTTGCTTGACCCCCTCGAGCGTCATGCGGGAGCGAATGGGCTCCCGTTTGTCGGGGCTTGGGCTGACCCAGTAGGCTCGCAGCGGATCCCAGGCTTCCTTCCTCAATCCCTCGACGTACGCGTTGCCGTTCTGGCTGATGATCCCTGCAACACGCTCCGGATATGTCAGCGCGAGGTCCCAACCCACCGGTGCACCGTAGTCGAAGACATAGAGCACGTAGCGCGTAAGCTCCAAGACGTCGACGAACGCTGCGATCGTGCGCGAGAGGGATTCGAAGTCATGCCGATAGTTTCGCTCGGCGGGGATTTGCGTGAAGCCGAACGAGGGTAGATCCGGCGCGATCAGCCGAAATCGATCGGCGAGCTGTGGCATCAGATGACGAAAGTAGAAGGAGGAATTCGCAAAGCCGTGCTTGAGTTTACCGCAAAGCCACCGACAGGATCCGCGATCTTGCGCCAATTTCATCGCGCAAGCTGTGGTTTTTCGCTGTTGGTTTGGAGGATGGTTCTTCCACCGCCGTTCTGTTCTCAGCATCTGTGGTCGAAGCGGCAGTATTAGAACTGCGAGTAACGCGATAAAGGGAGTTGCGGACAGTTCTGCGATCTCAGCATAGCCCATCTGCCTGGGTTGAGAATGCCGCAGGAGATGCTGGAGGCGACGATTGAGATGGCGAAGCAGGCCGACAAGTGCACATGCTTCTCACCAGCGAGCGCATTCCGGCGTCGTGTGCCTTAGGCGCCAGCGATCAGTGAGGCGATATCTGAGAGCGGACGTCGGCCGAAGTCTTTCGCGAGCTCGCCTATGATCTTGCTTCTCAGGTCGTGGTGAAAGTGCTTGCGCATCTCCCCCAAGGTTCTGGGGTCAGAGACAACGACCAAGTGCTCTATTGTCCCGTCCATGCTGAGCTTGTTCAGGAAAGCCGCGGTTGCCGCTGCAAAGTCCTCTTCGATGAACCGCCTGCCATCGGGGTTGGCGGAGCCGGTATGGTGCCGTGCACCTGAGCCTGCGTGGAGGTGCGCGGGCGGAGCTGCCGTGATCTCGACCAAGTGCACCCCAGGTTTCACGCCTGTATTGTGGAACATGCGAAACGTCTCGCCGTCAGCGACGGCAACTGTCGTACCGGCAGGTAGAATCATCGAAAGATCTCCTGTTCATCCGGCGAGCTATGACACTTGCACGCCGAGCGCCCCACTGCGTGTTTTCGATGAGCCCCTGTCGGTCGAACGAATGGTCGAGGCGGAGGGGATCATGAGCTCCCTCGCTGAACCGGTCTCCAGGTGTTCGCGCTGGCCAAGATGGCGCCAAAGCTGTCGCGGGATTCACCAACGTGAAACATCCCGCCGTTAGGGGAGGGCGTGTACGCGATCTCCGTGCCGACGATCGTGCTGGGGAGCCCGGCTCTGTGCGCGCGCGGGAGCAGCAGACGCATGCGTGTGCCGGCACCGCGCTTGCTCTCTGTACAGACCACGCCGCCTCGTTCTTCAGCGAAGCGCCGGACCTGGGAAAGGCCGGTGCCATGGCCCGTGGCCCTTGTTGTGAAGTCCGAGGTCAAGGCCTGCGATAGGATCCTCTCAGGCATGCCGTCCCCATCGTCGGCGGCAACGATCTCGACGAATTCCCCGGACGCGTCGGCGGAAGGCTCGACGTTGTGCGCCTTGACGGTGATCGTGCCGCCTCTCGGCATGGCATCCGCCGAGACTTGGCAAAGGTCCAGCAAGGCGAAGTATAGCTCCTCCGGGTCGGCATTGAAGGCCCATAGGTCAGGGGCGATCTCGGCGCGCACCGTGATGTGCAGAGGCAACGTCCAGTCAAGCGCACTTGCGATCGTTGCGAGGCGAGTGCCTGTGACAAACCCGTCGATCGACTCGGCGCCTGCTTGCTCGGCATCGAGGAACTGCCGGCTGGACATCGCGCCTCGCGCGATCGCCTGCTGCATTTTCGCAAGGATGGCCTTTCGGCGCGCGGCATCGGTCTGGCACTCGAGCAGCCGCAGGCCGCTGTCGATCACGGCGAGGAGGTTGTCGATGTTGTGGACGAGGAACTGCGCCACGTCGGGCATGATGCTCGCGATATCCCGCCTGCGAGGGGTGGCCACGCCGCGCGCATCAGACGGCACGCTGGCGCGGCACAAAATCCCCGAGACCTCGCCGTTGGGGCCGACGAGCGGGATCTCCGCGTACCTGGACGCGATGAGACCGCTACCGCCGTCGCGAACGTCTCGCACTCGTGCGCTAAACGCATGCTGCACTCCGAGCGCGACGCCAGCGCGGTCCGCGAGCACGACAACATCCTCCAGCAGCCGGCCTTCGACAGGGCCGGATAATGAAACGCCAATCGTCTCTCTGATTTGCATATCGGACCTCCTGGCTTGCAATCGTGCAGCGGAACTGCGACTTCGGCCCGCATAAGGGACGACGTAGGTCGAAGTCTGAGTCCATGATGGTCGAAAGGAAAATCACCTCTCGCCATGGAGTCGATAGCCGACCGTTATCGGATTGTCTGAAAGACGCTTGGCTAGCCGGAGTGGGCTCGTTCGCGCGGACTCTTCGACGCCCGACCGACCTGGGCTGATCTCAGGCTCCCGAACCACTGCCGGAGTAGCTGGCCTCGGTTGCGCGAGTCCGATGCGGCAGACCTCCGGCCATCATAACGCGCGGCTATCGACTTCATGGCGTGACGTCACTTCCCATTCACAATGTGGAATTCCATGCTTCGACGGCGCCGCGCTGATCCGGCTCGCAACACCACGATCGACTATGTCGCAGCACTCTGGGAGTGAGATACGATCATGTTTTCAGTGATTTTCGAGCTCCTCCCCAACAAGGGGAGTTGGGATGACTACCTCGACAGCGCCAAGATGTTGCGCCCCGAACTGGAGCAAGTCGAGGGCTTCGTCGACAACATCCGCTACAAGAGCCTGACCCGCGAGGGCTGGACCCTCTCGCTTTCGAGCTGGCGGGACGAGAAGTCGCTCGTCCGCTGGCGGACTCGCATGCGCCATCACGAGCTCCAGCAGAAGGGCCGGGACGAAATCTTCGCAGATTATCACCTCCGCGTCGGCCAGATCACCGGTGACAATCAGGTGCCTGCCGGGTACGCCCTCACGGAGCAGCGGCTCGACGAGACCGAAGTCGGGGAGGGAACGACGGTCACGCTGATCAACGCGACGCGCCCCGCGGAGTGGAAGCAGACCGACAACCCGTATGACTGCGCCGAGTGGCTCGGCCTAAACCCGTGGGCGGCCGACAGCACGTCCTGGGACATCTGCGACGCCATGCTCACGCCTGGCGATCTGATTCTGCTCATATCCTGGAAGAACCACGCTGCGGCGCAGGCCTACGAGGACACTTTCGCACCGAATGACAATGCGAGGGTCCGGAAAGTGCGGATCGTGCGCGACTACGGGAAACACGACCGCCGCGAAGCGCCTCAATACTACGCAGATGCCAAAGGCGGTGAGACGCTCCGCGCCTGACGCCATGCGCCGGAAAGGGCCGGCCGGCCGCGTAGTTAGATGATCCGGGCGAACGCACGACGCCTACAACGGCGTCGACTGCACGCCGCACGGCAACGCGTCCGAATTGAGCCTTTTCCTCGTTCACCCAACCCTTCACCATGTCGGCTCTCAGAGATTCCTGAAGGCGTGTCCGTGCGTCCAAATCAACAGCCAGGTCATTCAAACGGGGGCACGCAAGTAGCATCTAGGCCGCATGATTGCGGCGTGCCTCGTCACGTCGCGGAGCGCAAAGGCTCATCAGCACAGACAACCGCATCTTGACGGAAACGATCCATGGAGCTTCATCAAGTTCGCTACTTTCTCGCTGTGGCGTCCACACTCAACTTCACCCGCGCGGCCGAGCTGTGCAATGTCACGCAGCCGGCCCTGACCAAGGGAGTGCAGAAGCTCGAGCAGGAACTCGGCGGCCAGCTGATCTACCGCGAACGCCAGCTGACGCAGCTCACCGACCTTGGAAAGGAAGTCCTTCCGATGCTGGAGCGCACACTGGCCTCGGCGGAGGCGGTGCGCCGCAGGGCCGAGGAATTCCAACGCAAGGACGTAGCGCCGTTGAAGATCGGCCTCGCCCCCTCTATCTCGGCATCGCTGGTCCTCGATCCGATCGCGGAGATCGCAAAGTTCGTCCCTGGACTTCACGTCGAACTGCGCGAGGGCGTGGCGGAGAAGCTCGTCGACCTCTTGCTTGCGGGGGAGATCAACGCGGCTATGGTCGGGGATGTGCAGGACGTGCCCGACCGTATCGACGACTGGTCGCTGTTCGAGGAACGCTACGTCGCGGTGCTCGCGCCGACACACCGGCTCGCAAACCGTCAGTCGATCGGCATCGATGACCTCCGCGAAACCGTCTTGCTGGAACGGGCTGAATGCGATGTTGCCCCGAAAATCCAGCGGTCGTATTTTCCGGAGGTGCCCCCTCACTTCGGCCACTGCAGCGGTCACGACTTGCACCTGCAGCACATGGCGGCTGCGGGCTTCGGCGTGATGCTCGCGCCCGAGCACATGCCGCGCCTTCCGACGCTCAAAACCATCCCGCTCGAAGGCGACCCGGTCTT
Organism: Bradyrhizobium sp. USDA 3262; assembly: GCF_054060035.1. Lineage (NCBI taxonomy): Bacteria > Pseudomonadati > Pseudomonadota > Alphaproteobacteria > Hyphomicrobiales > Nitrobacteraceae > Bradyrhizobium > Bradyrhizobium sp. USDA 3262. The sequence goes on along the minus strand of NZ_JBSSCT010000001.1, from coordinate 8,785,370 downwards.
GCGGGAGGTGCGGCTGCTGGCAGTACAGGGGCGCCGCTACTCGCCGGCGCTGGACGCTTTCGTCAAGGTCGCGCGGCTTCGCGACTGGTCGTTCGAGGTCTCCGACCGGGGTGTGCCCTACGAAACGGTCGTAGAGATGGCGAGGGCGTCCGCATGACGACGACACCCGCGCCGGCGGCCAGCCGCCTCCAGCCAACCGATCTTCAGCTTGACGGCTCCTTGCCGATGACCAACCAGGCCGACAAGACACTCGCCCAGATTCGCACCGAGCTGTTGTCGACGTTTAGCGCGGCAGATTGGGAGTCTTACAACCACCTCGTGGGCTGGCTCCGCGATACCGACGTGGCATCGCGCGCGTTGAAGGTCGGGGACGAGGCGCCAGATTTCCTTTTGCCGGACGCCGACGGCCGTCTCCACTCCTCCGAGCAATTGCGCCGCGACGGACCCCTCGTGCTGAGTTTCTTCCGCGGCGGCTGGTGTCCGTTCTGCACCGCTGAGCTCTCCGCCCTCCAGGCTGCGAAGGATGAGTTCGAGAGCGTCGGCGCGACCCTCGCAGTCGTGACGCCCGACACGAAAGACTTCCCGCGGCAGCTCAAGCGGAGCCTGGGTTTGGATCTGAAGGTCCTGTCCGATGTCGACTACGGCGTCGCCATGTCGTATGGCGTACTGTTCCGGGTGCCCGATGATACCATCGCACATTATTCCAGGTTGGGCTTTGACTTCGGCGCCCGCCACGGGTCACCGATCTGGATGCTGCCCATCCCCGCGACCTACGTGATCGACTCGGAAGGCCGGATTCGCAGTGCGTTCGTCGAGCCTGACTTCACGATACGGGACGAGCCGGCGCAGATATTGGCGTCGCTGCGCCACGCCGCCTCCATGTCTCGGTGAGGGAGGCTGAAGGTGGACAGCAGTATCCGGGATAATCCGGCGATGAGTCGGTTGAAATGCCGCTTGGCGACGGAGCGCTCGCGGTCGCCTACTACAAGATCGAAGACGGTCGCGTCGTTCTCCTCCACACGGAAGTGCCACAGGATCTGTCCGGTCGGGGGTACGGATCGCGGCTGGCGGATGGCGTTTTCGAAGCGTTGCGGCGCGACAGGAAAAAGGTAATCGCGAAATGCCCGTTCATTTCCTCCTATGCCGCGCGGCGCCTTTGAACGATACCTCACGCCTATCGAAAGCATGTCCAAAGGGAATTTCTAATTTCATAGGCTGCGTCCGATCTTTGGGTCCGCCAGGTCGGCCGAGCTGCACGCGGTCGGCTCCGCAGCGAATGAAACAGTGATTGAAGACGCTGCGCCGAGTCTCCGTACCGCGCGCGAGCAGAAAAGGAGAGCTCCCATGAAATTATCAAGGACAGTCGGTCTGGCCGTCGCCGTCTCGCTGGTGGCCGGCGCCGTGGCGGCGCTCGCGCAGATCAACGGAGCGGCCTCGGCCGGCCCGACCGCGAACGTCGTGGACGCCACCGGGCATCTGCGCGTGCCGGCGGACTACCGAACGCTCTACCAGGCGCTCGGCAGCTGGGCAATTGCCGCCGACAGCGGCCAGGGCTCGAAGGAAATGCATGTCGTCTGGGCATCCCCGGGAACGATCGATGCGTATCGGAAGACGGGGCAGTTCCCGGACGGCGCCGTTCTGGTGAAAGAGGTCTTCGCGACGGCGACGGACGAGATGACAACCGGCAGGGTGAGCCATGCCGACAAGCTCCAGGGCTGGTTCGTCATGGTGAAAGACAGCAAGGGAACGCACCCCGGCAACCCGTTGTGGGGCGACGGGTGGGGATGGTCGTGGTTCGACGCCGACAAGCCGCTCAAGACCACCTCCACAGACTACCATTCGGATTGCCAGGGCTGCCACGTGCCGGCTCAGACAACCGATTGGATCTACGTGAACGGATATCCGGTCCTGCGTCGCTAGGCGACCGAATGCGTGGGCGCTTCTCGAATCCCGCAAGTTGATGCCGCAAGCTGAAAAAATTGAAGTGCTCATGGTGAGGATTCGTTTCGGCTGTCAGCCTTTCGGACCCGATCGACGTCCAGAGTACAAGCGAGCGCATGGAGTTCGACGTGTCGTTCTCGGTCTATGACATCACCGTCCCCGTCATGGTGCACGGACTGAACGTGATGGCCGACTATCTCGACCATGCCCAAGCGCTCGAGCGGGCCCGCGGGATCGAGCCCGGCGGTATCCTTGGCGAGCGGCTCGCGTCCGACATGCTGACTTTCGGAGAACAGTTTTCGGTAAGCTGCAACAAGGTCGACGCCCACTTGGCGAAACTGATGCAGCGCGACGCGCCGGCACCGCGCGACATCCCCATGATGTACCCGGCATTGAGGGAGCGTCTCCTCGAGACGCGCCGCTTCCTGCAGAACGTGCAGCCGGACGAGGTTGCCGGCGCGCAGGCCCACACATACGGGCTAACGCCGCCCATCGCGCGCGGCTGGTTCGGCGGCGACGACTATATCCGGCATCTGGTGCTGCCTGACTTCTTCTTCCACATCTCGATTGCGCACGCGATCCTTCGGCGCCTCGGAGCGAAGATCGGAAAGCGCGACTACCTTGGCAACCTCAGTCAGCAGAGCGGAGGTGACTACTCGTGAGAGGCGGGCGCAGTGCGCGGCGCGGCCCCCCCTAAAGTTTGTGCCGGAGATTTCATCCTGATAGACGGCGTCGAGCGATTACAATACGGCGATGATGACAGCTGGACCCAAGGAGCGTAGTGGCGCTTCAAGTGGGATGAATGCTGCGGCTCGCTACGTGGGATGGACACACTTGGTTCGGCCCTGGTCTCACTGATCTTCGGCCTGGGCGGAGATCATGGCGCGGTCTCTTGTCTGGTCGCCGGAGCGGCTTTCGCTTCCATGGGAGCCGCTACCAGCAGCGCTCGCCGGTTCAGATAGCGCGACGCCCGCTTTCGCAGCGCGCGGCGCCAGAGTCATCAAAGCTGTAAAGGCACCGGCGATCGAGGTCGCGGCGGCTACGGCGAGGCCGACTTCGTAACCGGACGCAAAGGGCGCGACGCCGGCGGCGAAGGCTACCCCGGCAAGCTGAGCAATCCGGCTAGCCGCATTGTTGATCCCGGAAGCGAGCCCTTCGTCGGCCTGATTCACGCTCGACAAGACCGACGCAGTGAGCGGTGCCACGAGCACAGCGAAGGACAGGCCCAGCAGGGTCACGGGTCCGATCACGCCGAGCATCAGGGATTCTGCCCGGCCGAGCGCCATCCAGACATAGGCGAGTGCCGCACCTGCCGGTCCCGCGATGAGCATGGCCCGCGCGCCAATCTTGTCCGCCAACCTGCCGAAGACGTTCGACATGAGCCCCACGCCGAGCGTGAAGGGCAGGAATGCCAGGCCGGCGTCGGTCGATGACAGCGCGCGACGATCGACGAGATCAAACGGCAACACAAAAAACATGATCGAAACCGCCGCATAGATCATCAGGGTCGCGACGTTCAGCCCGAGGAAGGCGCGGTTTTCCAGCAGGCGAGGTGGCGTCATCGGGTGTTCGCTTCTGCGCTCCCAGAACGCGTAGACGGCGAGCCCGACAATGCCGAGCCAGGCGACGATCATGAGTACCGTGACCGGCTGGGCTGGAGTGCTCGTGGCATCCAGCGCTTCGGCGGAGCCGATCTGGCTCAGTGCCCAGGTGAGGGCCCCGATCGCCGCAGCGAGGATCGCGGCACCGATCAGGTCGAATCGGCGCTGGATCCGGCCGTCTTTGGGTGCGAAGACCAGCAGAACTCCCACGGCGGCGAGCGCGAGCGGCGGGTTGATCCAGAACACGGACGGCCAGCCGAAGGTCTCGGTCAGCCAGCCGCCCAGGACAGGACCTCCGGCCGTTGTGAGGGCCGATGCCGCAGCCCATAAGCCGATCGCCCGGTTTCGCTCGGCGCGCGGATAGGTGGCCCCGATCAGGGCGAGGCTGGCGGGGGTGACGATCGCCGCGGCTGCTCCCTGTGCGATGCGGGCAGCGATCAGCCAGGTCGGCGAAGGCGCCAGCGCGCAAGCCGCAGACGTCACACCGAACAGGACGCAACCGAGCCCCAGCATTCGCGCCTTGCCGTAAACATCCGCGAGCGCACCGCCGATCAATGTCAGCGACGCGAGCGCCAGCATGTACCCGTTGAGAACCCATTGAACGGAGGCAAGGTCCGCTCCGAAATCAGCGCGCAATATCGGTAACGCAACGGGTAGCGCGGTCCCATCGATGAACGCCATCGACGACGCGAGCACGCAGGCCGTGAGCACCATGCCTCGGTGGCGGGGCGGCGCCTCCCGCCCGAGCTCTCGCGGGCAGGGTTCTGCATCGATAACGCGGTGGCTGTGCCGTCCTTCAAGGGGCTGCGTCTCGTGGTGACAAGCTCGCCGTCTCTGGCTTGCAGGCGTGGTCATTTGCCGTCTCGTTCCGGGGTGTGGGTGTGTCTGACAGCGATCTCACACCGTGGCTGTCGAACCTGCCGCGAGGGAAGTCACCTCTCGCCATGGAATCAATCGACGATCGTTATTGCCGCTTGCCGCGCGGCGTGATGCCGTCGCGGGCCGCGCGCTTGCTTTGATTTACGCAGGTAGAGAGGAACGTCACAGCAGTATTCCTCACCGCTATGGAAACCATGCATGCCGATTATTGGAAGGTTTCGTATCGCGCTGCGATCTATGGGTGGACTGTGGAGAAGAGAATGCTGCTGCCTCGTCGACCGGTTCCAGAACTGCGCGTGCCGACCCTTGCTCATGGCGACTTTGACCTTGCGACCGACACGCCGGAGCGGTTTACGTTGATATGCTTTTATCGTGGGCTCCATTGTCCGGTCTGTCTCAAATATCTGCGCGACCTGGAATCGCTGATCTCCGAATATGAGCGCCGCGGCACAAAGGTCATTGCCGTTAGCTCTGACGTTGCCGAGCGTTCGCAGGAAATGGCGCGCAAGGTCGGCACCAACTTGCGATTTGGACATTCGTTGCCGCTGACGGTTGCGCGGCAATGGGGGCTGTATATTTCTGCGTCGCAGGGAAAGTCGTCGATCAACGTCGAGGAGCCGCCGCTATTTTCGGAGCCGGGCGTGTTCCTGGTCCGTCCGGACGGTACCTTGTACTACGGCGCGGTTCAAACGATGCCATTTGCACGTCCGTTGTTCTCGGAATTGCTTCAGGCGATCGATTTCGCGATCTCCAAGGCTTATCCGGCGCGTGGCGAGTATGACGGCCCTGTCTCATCGTGAGCAGCGCGTCACTGATCCTCCCCGACCTCGGCCTTGCGCTCTCCGAGCCCAAGGCGGTTGACGCGTGGGGCAGCACCAAGGTGCTCGCCGCGTCGAGCCTGGGCTGTTGCCTGGTGTTCGTCAGCAGCGCCGTCGTCACGATTGCGCTCGCTGCGATTGGCCAAGAGATGCGCCTGTCGCCGCTCGACCTGCAGTGGGTGATGAACGCCGAGCTTCTGCCGCTCGTTGCCGTGACCTTGGTTGCCGGCGCCCTGGGTGACCGGTTCGGACAGAAGCGGATTTTCCTCGGGGGCATCGCTCTCTACGGCTTCGGCGCAACCGCAATTGCCTTCGCGCCGGGTTTCGCGTCGCTCATCGTCGGTCGATTGTTGCAAGGCCTGGGCGAGGCCGTGATCCTGCCCAATGGTCTTTCCGTGCTTGGGCGGGCCTTTCCCGCCGACCAGAAAGCTCGCGCGGTCGGAATCTGGTCCGCCGCAGCGGCTGTTGCCGCCGGCGTCGCACCCGCGATCGCCGGCGCGATCCTCGATCACGGGTCCTGGCGGACGACCTTTCTGATGCTCCTGCCGGTAGTCGCCGGCGCGCTGGCTGTCGGCATCGCGTGGATACCCAACGACGCACCGGCCAGGCACGTTCGGGTCGACGTTGGTGGCGCGGTCCTGTCGACAGTCGGGTTCGGCGGGTTGAGCGCGGCGCTGATCAACCTGACCAACGGTTCGGGTCCGAGCCCATGGGTGCTCGTCATGCTGATTGTCGGTCTGGGCAGTTTAGCCGGCTTCATCGTGAACCAACGGCGATTAGGCGACAATGCCATGCTGCCCGCTTCGCTCTTTGTTTCACGGTCGATCGTCGGCGCGAACCTGTTCACTGCGCTCCTCTACGGGCCGTTCACGGTCATGCTAACCCTGATCCCGTTTGTGATGATCCGGGGCGCACACTTGCCGGCGCTGGTGGCGGGCCTGGCCTTCGTTCCCCTGCAGGTGCTGATTATGGTCGTCTCGCCGCTCGCCGGTGTGCTCTGCCGCCGGTTCGGCCGGCGCGTGCCATTGTTCGCCGGCGGCGCCGTCGCCGCCCTGGGATGCATCATGGCGCTCCGTATCGGTCCGAACGCGACCTATTGGGCGGACATCTTCCCGAGCATCCTGTTGCTGGCGCTTGGTATGAGCCTGGCGATTGCGCCGTTGACAACCCTCGTCCTCACCACCGTCGAGCCCGATCGCGCCGGAACCGCGTCTGGAGTCAACAGTGCGGTCTCGCGCGCCGGGTCGCTCTTCGCCATTGCCCTGCTTGGTGGCGTCCTGCAGCAGGGCGGCCCTCAGCTATTCTCGGGATTTCAGATCGCGATGGCTGTTGCCGCGGTCACCTGCGTTCTCACCACGCTCGCGGTGTTCATCATCGAGCCAGGGCCCCATGTCGATTTCATTCCGCGGGACTGACTCCGCTATCGAATGGCCAGTCGTGCGGCCGACCAAGTCTTCCGAAGCTCACGATATGGAGTTGCGATGTGAAGGAAAATAATATGGGACTATCTCCCGAGGTCGGCGACAGGATCACCGGCAAGTCAGCACCGCCCGATGACGGCACTGTCCGCGACTGGATCGGGCCGAAGGCGTTCGGGCATTGGGCCGAGCTGCGTAACTGGATCGAGGCAAACTACCCCGCTGTCTTCGCGCCGGAATGGCTCTATCGTGGCAAGAAGCGCGGTTGGTCCCTGCGCTACAAAAAATCCAGGGCATTCTGCACTTTCCTGCCGGAATACAGGTTGTTTTCGGTCGAGGTGGTCCTGGGGGGAGCAGAGCGAGAGAAGTTTGAGGCGCGGCGTTACGGGTGGCGCCCGCAATTGGTCAAACTTTACGATGAAGCTCGAACTTACCCCGACGGAAAATGGTTGAAAGTTGGTATCTCTTCCGCGGTCGACCGGCGTGACGTGACGGAGCTTTTAAGTCTGAAGCGTCCTCCTCCGCGGTCACCCGGTTGAGATGTCTGCGCCGCGCCGATGCCGTAGTGATCTTCCAGGAGATCGGCGCGAGCCTCGAACACCTTACCGAGCGGTGGAGCGATGCTTCACTCACCTTCGACAGTCGCGGGGCATGGGACTTTCCCCATGACCGTCAGGTCGAGCGCCAAAAGCGCTTTTGCCCTCGCTGACGTGGCGTTATCTCCCTCAAGAAACGCAGTGGCTTGCACAGGGAGGAATTGCAAGGTTTTCAGACCAATGGAGCCCAGCACGGCCGCAAGATACGGAGTGAGAAAATCGGGCTGGTTGGCCCGGTCACCGGTGAACACGCCACCAGATGCGATACCGATGAACACCGGGCGATCATGGAGCTTTCCCACCTTCCCAACCGGCGTCGATCTGAATGTGCGGCCGGCGCGCAAAATCTGGTCGACCCATGCCTTCAGGACCGAGGGAATGGTTAGGTTATGCATCGGCGTTCCAATGACCACCGCATCCGCCGCCTCGACTTCCTGAATGAGCGTTTCAGAAAGATCCAGCGAACCCTTCAGCGGAGCAGCCAACGTTGCTGCCGTCGAAAGCGTCGTGGCGTAGTCAGGCGTGGCATGCGGCAATGGGGCGGCGCCAAGATCTCGCCGACAGATGGTCGCCCGGGGCTCGATCTCGAGTAGCTTCTCGACAATCGCCGCCGAGAGCTGCCGGCTGTGTGATTCCGCCCGCGGGCTGCAATCAATATGAAGGATACTCTTCATGCTTTACTCTTTTCGCCCAGCCCCGTCACTTCGAGTCCCGGCCGCATCGCGCATCACATAAAAAGCTCCGATAGCCTTCAGCGATGATCGATGCGACCAGGCTGGAGTTCAGAGCGACCCAGCGGGCGCTATGGCTGGAAAGTCCTTCTCGGGATCGAAGACGTTGTTGAAGAAGTTCGTCATGGAATACATTGCCACCAGCGCGACGATCTCCATGACGTTCGCATCCGTGTAGCCGGCATCGCGCACGCCTTTCAGATCCGCGTCACTGATCTTGCCGCGGGTCTCGATGACCTTGCGCGCAAATTGGATGGCGGCGTCCCGCTTCGGGTCGCTGGCATGGCCCATCCGGGCCAGAATAATTTCATTGGCCGGCAGCTTGGCCATGTGATCGGCCGTAAAGCTGTGAACCGTCAGGCAGTAGTCGCAGCCATTCACCTCGGAAACCGCGAGGCCGATGCTGTCACGCGTCTTCACGTCGAGCGCCTTGCTCAGGGAGCCGAGCAGGGTGGCCCAAGAGTTGAATGCGATCGGGCTTGCCGCGAAGGTCGCCATCATGTTTGGAGTGAATCCGATGTTCCTGGTGAACATATCGAGGGTCGATTTTGAATCGGCCGGCACCTGTTCCGGCTTGAGAGCAGCAGTTCTTGGCATCATAGTCCCCGCGGGTTGCTGGTTGCGCTAACGATCAAACGAGATTCAACACTTCGGTCACCGGACGGCGCGGCTTCTGCGCCCAGTTGCCCGGACGCAGGGCTCCCACGGACAGCAACATGACCGGTACCTCGTCCTTGGCGAGCCCGAACTCGCGATGCACGGCTTCCGCATCGAAACCGATCATCGGCGTCGAACCCAGGCCGAGCGAGCCGGCCGCATAGATCATCGCGGCCGCGCCGAAGGTGGCGCTGCGAACGGCTTCGTCGCGCTGACGCTGCGGGTACGCCATATACAGACCGCGCGCGGGGATTTCCCATTCCGGAACCATCTTTGCCGGCATGACGCCGGATTCCACCAGCGGTGCAAGGCGTTCTGGCACGACGCTGGAGTCGGCCAACTGACCGCAGACGATGAAGGTAACTGATGCTTCAGTGATTGCAGGCTGATCCCAGGCGATCGGCCGCAATCGAGTCTTGGCTTCACGCGAGCGAACGGCAATGAAGCGCCAATTCTGCAAGTGGAAGGATGTTGGCGCGGTGGTGCCAATTCGCACGAGCTCGCTGATTTGGTCATCGCTCAGGGTGGCTGCAGTGTCGTAGTACTTGGCAGAGCTGCGGCCCAGGATGCATTCGATAACCGCGTTGGTCGTGGTGATCCCGTTTGTCATGGTGAATCCTATACGTGAAAGGACAGGTTGAAATGCTTTCGCTCTCTTCGCCGGAAATGCCGCAGGGGGTGCATCCCGGTCGACGTCTCTTGCCGAGGGGCAGGGTAGATCGCCGGCTGCCTCCGGCACGTCTGATAGGACGCGGCCGGCCGGAAGCGTGCATCGAGTAGATGTTGCTCACGGACGAGCGCGAATGATCGTCTTGCCGCTGATCCGCTTCGTCGGATTGAAGGCGGCGACAGCGTCGTCGAGAGCCGCGATGCTGCCGATGTTGGTCCGCAGTCGCCCGTCCCGCACTCGCTGGACAATCTCTCCCAGTTGGGCACGATCGGACTCAACAACGAAGTCGACGGCTAGGCCGTCAACGGGTCGTACTTCGCTCGGTCCGACGATGGACACCAGCGTTCCACCGGTTCGAATCAGACATGCGGAGCGCCTCCCGATGTCGCCGCCGATAACATCGAACACCAGATCGATTCCATTGACGTCTTCAAGGGTGTCGTTCTCGAGATCCAGGAACTCCTGCGCGCCGAAGTCTAGGGCGTTCTGACGATCGGCGGCACGCCCGGTGCCGATGACGTAGGCGCCAGACAATCTTGCGAGTTGACTCACCATCGATCCGACTGCACCGGCTGCGCCGTGCACGAGGACGCTCTGCCCAGCCTGAAGGCGGCCGTGCACAAATAGTCCCTGCCATGCGGTGAGGCCTGAAATTGGCAGACTCGCGCCCGCCGTGAATTCGATGTCCCCCGGCAGAGGCGCGAGGTTACGTGCCTCCATAGCCACGTACTCCGCCAGGGAGCCGTCGCGATACCAATCGGAAAGCCCGAACACTCGCTGCCCCACCGACAGCCCCGTCGTGCCGTAGCCGAGAGCGGTGACCACACCGGCCAGCTCGTGCCCCGGAATCGACGGTGTTCGGCTGTGGTCGAGGCGATCGGTCCACGTCGAGGGCCACGTTAGCTCGGTCGGGACGAATCCCGATGCATGAACCTGAACGATAACGTCGTTGATGGCGGCCCGCGGCTCGGACCGCTCCACGAGCCTCATTCCACCGGTCCCCGCTGCCTGGTCCGTTACGACGATTGCTTTCATCATCCACTCCTCTGCGTGTGGTATGCCGCCATCTTCTGAATTCAGTTGTAGAGGAGCAAGAAATACGACCGCGAAAGTCGATGGTCCAATGACGTGTGGCTATGGAATCGATGCCATCGACACGCCGCGCCAGAATGAAAGGCACCACGGCGCAGCAGTGAACAGAGCGAATGCCCGCGGGGTTGATTTCTGGTCACTGAGGACGCGAGAACCGTAACGCGCGCAGGAACGCAGGCTCTGTCGGCTTACGCGTTCATTAAGGGTTTTGGTTGCGCGCGGAGTAAGAAGACTCTGCCGCCGTCTCGCCGCTGAGACGGCCGACCGCTAGTAGTTGTGGAGTCGAAACGAGCAATGCCGCCGGTGCTCCTGGCGCGGTGGTCGCGGGCAGGCGAAGCGCTCAATCCGCTTCGATATAGGGGATGTGGAGCTCAGCCAGATCATCTTCATAGCTGGCCTGGGTGCTTGTGTCGTGGCTGGACGTTGCGGCGTCCGGGCGTGTGTGAATATCCGCGCTAATGCCGAGAAGTTCGCCAATAGGGCAGAGGTTCGCGGCCTCCAGCAAGAAGGCGCGTTGTTGGGCGTCGAGTTCGCCCTCCAGCACGAGCGTGCGTTCGAACGAATCTCGTTCGCCCTTTGCACCATGGTGGAAGCTGACACCGACTTCTACCCGCACCAACGGCAGTTTTCGACGTCGGGCGTGAAAACGAACAGTCATGGCGGTGCAGGCAGCGAGAGAGGTGCTGAGAAGGTCGTAAGGATTGGGACCGGGAGAAACGTGGCCGATTCCATCCGGGCCGCCGATGGGAAACTGAGATCCATCTACCTGACCGACCAGCGTGCCATGATTGGCGGGGTCGCTCGCGACGAAAACCTCGCGGCGCTTGGATGCTTTGTCCTGGGGCGTCATAGCGTCCTTCCACTGTGTTTAGCGCTCATGCGAAGCGGCGTCACGAACCGTCGCAAGCGCCTGAGCGGCACGCCTGGCAATTAAGATCGGTGACCATTCAGGTAAAGCTATCGTATCGATAATCGGTAGGAATGCGCCGTGAAGTCGACATCGAGCAACAACGTTGGCTTCGAGTGCCATTCGGCTTTCGTCATCCTCGCTACGGCGGCACGGCGCGCGGCAATAACGATCGTTTATCGACTCCATGGCGAGAGATGATTTCCCTGGCCGACGTTGCAGCGTCAATCTCCAGGCATCGTCGTGCCGAACTCGCGGTTTCGCGATCGGCTCGCCAAAGTGCTTGGAGAGAGAGAAGTGAATACGATTGACATAACGGAGCACCGGGCTCCGGCGACCCGGCTCAATCGCAGTTCGTTTCGTCGCCTTCTGCGATGTGGCGCTGCGGTGATCGTTATGCTGGTTGTGTTGGCGATCGTTGGCTGCGACAAGGCGCAGTCGCAAGGGGCCGCGCCGCCGCCCGTCACGGTCGCGCAGCCGGTTAAGCGCACCGTTACCGATTGGGACGAGTTCACCGGCCGCTTCGAGGCGATCGAGGAGGTCCAGGTCCGCGCCCGCGTCGGCGGCTTTGTCAACAGCGTCGAGTTCAAGGACGGCGCAATCGTCAAGGCCGGCGATCTGCTCTACGTCATCGACCCGCGTCCGTTCGAGGCGGTCGCGTTGCAGGCCCAAGGTCAACTCGACGACGCACGGGCAAAGGTAGACCTTGCCAAGCGTGAACTCGAGCGTGGGCTGACCCTGGTCCAGACCAGCGCGGTCTCCGAACAGGTTGTCGACCAGCGCCGTCAGGCGTTGCAGGCGGCTCATGCTGCCGAGACGCAGGCGGAGGGCACGTTGAAGGCCGCGCAGCTCAACGTCGAATTCAGCCATGTGCTGGCGCCGATCACCGGCCGCGTCAGCCGGCATCTGGTCACCCCGGGCAATCTCGTACAGGGCAGCGAGGGCGGCGCGACGCTGTTGACCTCCATCGTGTCGCTCGATCCGATCTACATCTATTTCGACGTCGACGAGGCGACCTATCAGCGTAACAGCAAGCTGTGGTTCGAGGGCCGGCGGCCGAGCTCGCGCGATACCGCGAACCCGGTGCAGGTGACGCTGACCGGCGAGACCAAGCCCTCGCATGAAGGCAAGATGGACTTCCTCGACAACCGGCTCGACGTCTCCACCGCAACGCTGCGCAGCCGCGCGATCATTCCGAACAAGGATCTCTCGATCCTGCCCGGTCAGTTCGGCCGCGTCCGCCTGATCGGCTCCTCGCCCTATGAGGCGCTGCTGATCCCGGATACCGCTGTCGCCACCGACCAGTCGCGCAAGATCGTGTTCGTGGTCAAGGACGACAATACGGTGGAAGCCCGCGCGGTCACGCTCGGGCCGCTGGATGAAGGCCTGCGCGTGATCCGCGAAGGCCTCAAGCCGGAGGATCACGTGATCGTGGACGGGCTGCAACGCGCCCGCGTCGGCGCCAAGGTGACGCCCAAAATGACGCCGGTTCCGGCGGATGCCAAGCCGGCGGCAGGTGCGAAGCCATGAATCTCGGAAAGCTCTCCGTCAACCAGCCCATCCTCGCGATGGTGCTGTCAATCGTCCTCCTGATCGTCGGCGCGATTGCCTATCAAACGCTGCCGGTCTCGGAATATCCGCAGGCGGTGCCGCCGACCGTCACGGTTACGACGCAGTATCCGGGCGCCTCGGCGCAGACCGTGTCCGATACCGTCGCCGCGCCGATCGAGCAGGAGATCAACGGCGTCGAGGACATGCTGTATCTCTACAGCCAGGCAACTTCGAATGGCCAGCTCACCATCACCGTCACCTTCAAGCTTGGCACCGATCTCGACAAGGCGCAGGTGCTGGTGCAGAACCGCGTCGCGATCGCGCAACCGCGCTTGCCTGAAGAAGTGCAGCGCAACGGCGTCGTCACCCGAAAGAACTCGCCCGACATCCTGATGGCCGTGTTCGTGTTGTCACCCGACGACAGTTTCGACCAGCTCTACATCTCGAACTACACGTTGCTCCAGGTCCGCGATCAGCTCTTGCGGCTCGACGGCGTCGGCGACATTCAGATGTTCGGTGCGCGCGACTATTCGATGCGGCTATGGTTCGATCCTGACAGGATTGCGAATCTCGGCCTGACTTCGACCGAGGTGCTGGCTGCGATCCGGGCGCAGAACCTGCAGATCGCCGGCGGCCAGATCGCCGAGCCGCCGATCGCCGATCGCGCGTTCCAGCCCAATCTCGTATTCACCGGCCGCCTCAAGGACATCAGGCAGTTCGAGGACATCGTGGTGAAGGCCGGCTCCGACGGCCGCATTGTGCGGCTGCGCGACGTTGCCCGCGTCGAGCTCGGCGCCCTGTCTTACGCCACCAGCAGCCGCATATTGCGCAAGTCGGCCGTCGCAATGGTGGTGACGCAACGGCCCGGATCCAACGCGCTCGATACAGCGAAAGCGATCTCGAACACGATGGCGAAGCTGAAGGAGAGTTTTCCGAAGGGGCTCGACTACAATATCGGCTACAACCCGACCGAATTCATCGCCCAATCGGTCCATGAGTTGATCAAGACGGTCTATGAGGCGATGGCGCTGGTCGTCATCGTGGTGCTGGTGTTCCTGCAGGGATGGCGGCCTGCGATCATCCCGATCATTGCGATCCCGGTGTCGTTGGTCGGCACCTTTGCGGTGATGTCCGTGCTCGGATTCTCGATCAACAATCTGACGCTGTTCGGCCTCGTGCTCGCGGTCGGCATCGTGGTTGACGACGCCATCGTGGTGGTCGAGAATGTTGAGCGCCATCTCGAGCACGGCATGTCCAGGCGCGATGCTGCGCTCAAGACCATGGGGGAGGTTGGCGGCGCGCTGGTCTCGATCGCGCTGGTGCTGTGTGCGGTGTTCGTGCCCACCGCCTTCCTCGGCGGTATCTCCGGACAGTTCTTCCAGCAATTCGCGGTGACGATTGCGGTTGCGACCGCAATTTCCTGCTTCTGCTCGCTGACGCTGTCGCCGGCGCTGGCCTCGCAGATCCTCGTGCAGCACGGGGAAAAGCAGCCGCCGGCGCGCTGGAACATCATCGCGCGCGGCTGGGACAGCTTCACCGCGCTGTTCAACCGCGTATTCGACCGCCTGGCGCAAGGCTATGCTGGTGTCGCCGACTTCGTGATCCGGCACACGGTGGTGATGCTTGCGATCTACCTGGTGTTGATCGGCAGCGCCGGCTGGCTGCTCGCGACCACCTCGCAGGGCTTCATCCCGGCGCAAGATCGCGGTTACCTCATCATCTCGGCGCAGCTGCCGGGCGCGGCGTCGCTGGCGCGGACCACGGCGGTGGTGCGCGAGATCGAGCGGATTGCGCTGGACACGCCAGGTATCGTGCGCGTTGGCGCATTTAGCGGGTTCTCCGGCGCGACGCGCACGCAGGCCGGCAATGCCGCGGCCTTGTTCCCGGTGTTCGACGAGCCGGAAGTACGGCAGAAGAAGGGATTGTCGGCCGACGCGATCACAGCCGACCTTCGCAAGCGGCTGTCGGTAATCCAGGGCGCCTTCATCATCGTTATTCCGCCGCCCGCGGTGCCGGGCATCGGCACCGGCGGCGGCTTCACCATCCGCATTCAGGATCGGCAGGGACGCGGGCCGGAACTGCTGGCCGCCGCGACCGACGAACTGGTACAGGCCGCGCGCAAGTCGCCGAACCTGACCTCGGTGTTCTCGCCGTTCTCGGCTAACACGCCGCAGCTGTTCGTCGACATCGATCGCGTCAAGGCGCAGAAGCTCGGCGTTCCGATCGCCAACATCAACGACACGATCCAGACCTATTTCGGCTCCACCTACGTCAACGACTTCAACCTGTTCGGCCGCACCTATCATGTCACCGCGCAGGCCGACCTGCCGTTCCGGAAGGACAGCCCCGATCTTGCCCGGTTGCGTACCCGCAATGCCGCCGGCGACATGGTGATGCTCGGTAGCATCGTCGACTTCAAGGACGTCTCGGGACCCGACCGTGTCGCGCGTTACAATCTCTATTCGGCGTCCGAGTTGCAGGGCGAGCCGGCGCCGGGGGTGAGCTCGACGACGGCGCTCAACACCATCGAGCAACTCGCCGACCAGACCTTGCCGTCGGGCTTCTCCTTCGAATGGACCGATCTGTCCTATCAGCAGGTGACGAGCGGCAATGCCGGCCTCTACGTGTTCCCGATCTGCGTGCTTTTCGTCTATCTGGTGCTGGCCGCTCAATACGGTAGCTGGACGCTGCCGTTCGCGGTGATCCTGATCGTGCCGATGTGCCTGTTCGCGGCCACCATCGGCGTGCGCATCATGGGCCAGGACGTCAACATCCTGACCCAGATCGGCTTCGTGGTGCTGGTGGGGCTTGCGGCCAAGAACGCGATCCTGATCGTCGAATTCGCGCGCGACATCGAGCTCGAGGGCCGGCCGCGGCTGGACGCGGTGATCGAGGCCTGCCGGCTCCGCCTGCGGCCGATCCTGATGACCTCGTTCGCCTTCATCCTCGGCGTGCTGCCGTTGGTGGTGTCGACCGGCTCGGGTTCCGAGATGCGTCAGGCGGTCGGCGTCGCCGTGTTCTTCGGGATGCTCGGTGTCACGCTGTTCGGCCTGATCTTCACGCCGATCTTCTACATGGTGGTGCGCAACCTTGCGGAAGGAAAGAACGAGGGCAAGAAGGATCAGACGACCGCGGCTGCAGCCGAGTGAACCGCCCCGGGTTCCCCTGCGTCAGCGGGCATGCGGTTATTGGTCCGCGTGTGCCACCCTGCCAGCCGCAAGACCGAGGGGCGACTGGCTTTTCCGGACCGATGGAGTACGCTTTCTCGAGTGGCCGCGTGCGTGCTGCGCGGAGAGCTTGATTAGCCGACTTCAAGCTGAAGCCCGACGCCGGGATCTGACAGATGGTGCAGCAGTTGCTGAACGTCGCGTACTCGCATGGTAGCTCTCAGGTGTTGTGGGCGGACGGCGAGCGCGTGTTCAGCCGAGGCTGGCGACTGGATGACAATGGCAACCGGCTCGCCGTTCTGCTCGTTGCTCCTGCCGCCGACCAACCGTCGCGCTCAAGGCTCGATCGCCTCACGCACGAATACGAGCTGAAGGATGAGCTCGATAGCGCATGGGCGGCACGGCCGCTCGGCCTCATACGTGACGCCGGTCGGACCGTGTTGGTGATCGATGATCCGGGCGGCGTGCCGCTCGACCATCTGCTCGGTGCGCCCATGGATGTAGGGCGCTTTTTGCGGCTGGCTGTCGCTATCACTTCGGCTCTGGGAAAGCTTCATCAGCGCGGGCTTATTCACAAAGACATCAAGCCAGCCAATATCATGGTGGACTGCGCAGATGGAGAGGTGCGGCTCACCGGGTTTGGTATCGCATCGCGCCTGTCCCGCGAGCGGCAGGCTCCCGAACCGCCCGAGACCATCGCCGGTACGCTTGCCTACATGGCGCCTGAACAAACCGGGCGGATGAACCGCTCGGTCGATACCCGCAGCGATCTCTACGCCCTCGGCGTCACGCTGTATCAGATGCTCACGGGTGTCCTGCCCTTCACAGCGGCCGCCCCGATGGAGTGGGTGCACTGCCATATTGCAAGATCACCAGCGCCTCCCAGCGAGTGGTCAACGAATCTCCCAGGCATCGTCTCCACGATCATTATGACGCTGCTCGCCAAGACGGCTGAGGAGCGTTACCAGACAGCTGCCGGCGCCGAGAGCGATCTACGGCGTTGCCTAGCTGAATGGGAAGGCCGACGCGACATCAACGAATTCCCGCTCGGGGAGCACGACACTCCGGACCGGCTGCTGATTCCCGAGAAACTGTATGGTCGGACTGCCGAGATCGATACCCTGCTTGCTTCCTTCCATCGTATCGCCGCCGGCGGCAGGCCGGAGTTGATGTTGGTTTCCGGATACTCTGGCGTCGGCAAATCCACAGTCGTCAACGAGCTTCAGAAGCGGCTCGTTTCGCTTCGTGGCCTTTTTGCATCGGGCAAGTTTGACCAGTACAAGCGCGACATTCCTTATGCCACACTTGCACAGGCCTTCCAGAGCCTGATCCGCCCGCTGCTGAGCAAGACCGAAGCGGAACTGCGGCAATGGCGGGAGGCACTGCTCAAGGCGCTCGAACCGAACGGCCGGCTCATTGTTGATCTCGTCCCGGAATTGAAGCACATCATCGGCGAGCAGCCACCGGTCCCCGAATTGTCGCCGCAGGATGTGCAGGGCCGCTTTCAGCTGGTGTTCCGGCGATTCATCAGCGTGTTCGCGCGGCCGGAACACCCGCTCGCCCTGTTCCTCGACGATCTCCAGTGGCTCGATGCAGCAACGCTCGATTTGCTCGACGATCTGTTGAGCCGGCCGGATGTGCGGAATCTGTTGTTGATTGGCGCTTACCGCAGCAACGAAGTCGATCTCGTCCACCCGCTGATGCGCAAGCTCGAAGCGATGCGCCAGGCTGGAGCGCGATTGCAAGACATCGAATTGGCCCCCCTAACCGGTGGAGACCTCAGACAACTCATTGCGGATTGCGTTCACAGCGAACCCGAGAGAATCGCGCCGCTGGCACGGCTGATTCACGAAAAGACAACCGGCAATCCGCTTTTTGCTATTCAGTTCATTTCGGCGCTCGTTGACGAAGCATTGCTCACTTTCGATTATGGCGAGGCACGATGGTGTTGGGACCTGAATCGCATTCACGCCAAGGGTTACACCGACAATGTCGTGGACCTAATGGTTGGGAAGCTGAATCGCCTGTCTGCCGAATCCCGGAACGCGTTGCAGAAGCTCGCCTGCCTGGGCAATGACGCAGGGTTCGCCATGTTGCGGATCATCTACCAGAGCTCCGAGGAGGAGATGCATGGCCAGCTTTGGGAAGCGGTGCGAGCAGGGCTGATCTTTCGTTCGGACAGTTCCTACACGTTTCTGCACGACCGTGTTCATGAAGCGGCCTACTCCTTGATTCCGGAAGAATCTCGCGCCGAAACCCACCTCCGAATAGGGATGCTGCTCGCAGCGCGAACCCCTCCAGAACAGCTGGAGGAGACGATTTTCGAAATCGTCAATCAGCTCAACCGCGGCTCGCGTCTTATCACGTCAATTGAGGAGCTTGAGCGGGTCGCCGAGTTGAATTTCATTGCAGGTAGACGCGCCAAGACCTCGACGGCGTATACCTCGGCGCTGAACTATCTGCTCTCCGGCGCGGCCCTGTTGCCTACGGGCTCTTGGGAACGCCGTCGCGACCTGATCTTTGAGCTCGAGCTGCACCGGGCCGAATGTGAGTGCCTCACTGGTGCACTGGCGGAGGCAGAGCAGCGGCTGGCGGCGCTGTCAATCCGAGCCGCAACGACGATCGAACGAGCCCGCGTCACGTGCCTGCAGGTGGATCTTTACACGACACTGGACCAGGGCAGCCGTGCGATCGCAGTCGGTCTCGACTATCTCCGTCACCTCGGCATCGACTGGTCGCCGCACCCGACGGAAGACGAGGCTCGGCGCGAGTATCAGCGGATCTGGTCGCAACTCGGCTGCCGCACAATAGAAAGTCTTATTGATCAGCCGTTTATGAGCAATGCCACCTCGCTCGCGACCCTCGATGTCCTGACGAAGCTCGGGCCGCCTGCCCATTATACTGATGCGAAGTTGCGTTCGATGGTCATCTGTCGGGCGGTCAATCTTAGTCTCGAGGGCGGTAATTGCGACGGCTCGTGCTACGCCTATGCGGTGCTTGGCAGGCTTGCTGGACCGGAATTCGGCGACTATCAGGCGGGACTTCGATTCGGCCGTCTCGGCTATGAACTGGTCGAACGGCGGGGGTTAAGGCGCTTTCAGGCCAGGACCTATTTGAACTTTGGATATCTGCTCATGTTCTGGACGAGACATGTCCAGGAAGGCCGTGATCTGCTGCGGCATGCGTTCGAGACCGCAAACCAGATCGGCGACCTGACTTTTGCCGCATATTACTACACCCACCTGAACACGTATCTTCTCGCGGCGGGCGATCCGCTCGATGACGTGCAAATCGAGGTTGAGCATGGTCTCACCTTCGCGCGCAGCATGCGGTTTGGTTTTGCGGTTGATTCAATCGCCGGTCAGCTTGGGCTGATTCGGACACTCCGCGGCTTGACGCCGATTTTCGGTCGCTTTGACGACGGTCAGTTTGACGAACGTCTGCTGGAGTCTCGCTTCTGTAGGAACCCGGATCTTGCGTTGGCAGCGGGCTCGTATTGGACCCGCAAGCTGCAGGCACGCTTCTTTGCCGGCGACTATGCCGGCGCCCTCGAGGCGTCATTGAGGGCGCAACAGCTGCAGCCGACATCGGCGTCCTTTTTCGAATGCGCGGAATACCACTTTTATAGTGCGCTCTCCAGAGCTGCATTCTGCGAGCCCGCGGCGGCCGACCGATGCCAGGAGCATGTCAGGGCACTCGCCGTGCATCACCGGCAGCTCGAGGTCTGGGCGACGGCTTGCCCGGACAACTTCGAGAATCGCACCGCACTCGTCGGGGCTGAGGTCGCCAGGATCGAGGGTCGTGCGCTTGATGCCGAGCATCTTTACGAACATGCTATCCACTCGGCACACACGCATGGTTTTGTTCACAACGAGGCGCTCGCCAACGAGGTCGCTGCACGCTTTTATGCCGCACGCGGCTTCAGGAAGATCGCGAATGCCTATCTGCAAGATGCGCGGTCCGCGTACATCCGATGGGGAGCCGACGGCAAGGTACGCCAACTCGACGAGTTGTATCCGCACCTAGGAGAGGAGAAGCCGATTGCCGGATCCACCAGCACGATCGGAGCATCTGTTGAACAGCTGGATCTAGCTACCGTTATCAAAGTCTCGCAAGCGGTGTCGGGCGAGATCGTTCTAGACAAACTTGTCGACACACTTATGCGTACGGCGATTGAGCACGCGGGTGCCGAACGAGGGCTGTTGATTCTGGCGGTAGGTGATGTCTATCGGATTGAGGCGGAAGTTACGACCAGCAATAATAAGGTGACCGTCGGTCAGCGACGAGCGACTGTAACCGCCGCGGATCTGCCGGAGTCCATCCTACACTACGTGATCCGGACGAAAGAGAGCGTTCTTCTCAAGGATGCTGCAGCTCCGAGCTCGTTTTCTGCCGATAAGTACATTCATCAGCATCACGCCCGTTCAATTCTCTGCCTGCCGTTGCTCAAACAAGGCACGCTTGCTGGTTTGCTCTACCTCGAGAACAACCTGGCGGCCTACGTCTTCACACCCGATCGCGTCGCGGTGCTGAAAGTTCTCGCGTCGCAGGCGGCGATCTCGCTGGAAAATTCGCGGCTCTATCGCGACGTCGCAGATCGCGAAGGTAAGATTCGGCGTTTGGTCGACGCCAACATCATCGGAATCATCATCGCCGACGGCGAAGGCCAAATTCTTGAAGCCAATGACGCGTTTCTACGCATTTTGGGATATGACCGCGAGGATTTGGTTTCGGGCCGTATGCGCTGGACCGAGCTGTCCCCGCCCGAATGGCGCGAGCGCGACATGCTGACTCAAGCAGAACTGAGCTCGACCGGGAGAGTTCAGCCTTTCGAAAAGGAGTATATTCGGAAAGACGGCAGCCGTGTGCCCGTGCTTATTGGCGCCGCTTTGTTCAAGGAGGGAGGCGACGAAGGCCTTGCATTCGTACTCGACTTGACGGAGCGCAAGCGGGCCGAGGAAGCGCTGAGCCAAGCACAAAGGCTAAGCCGCACCGGAAATTGGATCTACGACGCGACAGCGATGCGTTATCTCTACTGGTCGGATGAGAGTTACAGGATTTGGGGGTTTGATCCGCTGCAAGGACTTCCAAGCCGGCAAAGTATGTGGGAACGCATTCACCCGGAGGACCGCGACAGAGTGTGGGCCGCGGTCCAGGGGGCCGTGCACCAGAAGAAAGATTTGATTACCGAGTTCAGACTCCTCCTGCCGGATGGGACGATCAAATGGGTCGAAGGAACCAGCTATCACGTGTTTTCCCCCCGGGGTACGCTGGCTGAGGTTATCAGCACAACCGTCGATGTGACTGAACGAAAGCTGGCACAGGAGGAACGTGAAAAGCTGCGCCAGCTCGAGCTGGATTTCGCCCACATCAACCGCGTGAGCATGATGGGGGAATTGGCAGCTTCGCTGTCTCACGAAATTCTGCATCCGATTGCGACCGCTCGCAACAATGCTCGTGCGGGGGTGCGTTTTCTGGAAATGAATCCACCAAACCTGGGGGAGGTCAGGGAAGCACTCGGTTGTGTCGTCCGGGACGTGGACCGGGCCAGGGACATCGTCGGACGGATGCGTGATCACGTCAAGAAAGCGCCAACGCGGAAGGAGTGTTTTGACCTCAACGCGGCCATCAACGAAGTGCTCATATTGGCGCAGAGCGTGACACATCGGAATGAGGTTTCAGTCAAAACCCGGCTTGTGGATGGACTGCCTCCAGTTCTGGGTGATCGCATTCAGCTGCAGCAAGTCTTGCTGAATCTGATTCTCAACGCGGTCGAGGCGATCAGCTTGGTTGCAGATGGAGCAAGGGAGCTGTTGATCGGCACAGAGCAGGATCCGACAGGCGTCCTCGTGGCCGTACGGGATTCGGGGCCGGGCATTGATGCGCAGCATTTGGATCGGATCTTCGACGCCTTTTACACCACGAAGTCCAGCGGAACAGGGATGGGGTTGTCGATATGCCGATCTATCATCCACGCTCATGGGGGCAAGTTGTGGGTAGAAGCAAACGAACCTCGTGGAGCCGTATTTCGGTTCACTCTGCCTGCGGACGACGACTCATGAATTGTCTTCAATGGGCCGGCCCGGCTGCAGAGCCGAACGAAGGCATCGCTCGAGATGGTCGTCGTCCACCGGCTTGCTGAGGTAGCAAGCAACCCCGTCTTTAAGAGCCTGATGCCTGATGACCTCATCGGGGTAGGCGGTAACGAGGATTGTCGGGATCTGGTACCCTGCATCGACCAAATGCCTGTGCAACTCGAGTCCGGTCATTCCGGGCATGCTGACGTCGGTGATCAGGCAGGCGGTTTCAGCCAAGACAGGCGATGCCAGGAACTCGGCCGCCGACGGGAACGCTTCGACAATGTAGCCCAGAAACATTATGAGCTTCCGCATCGACTCACGATAGGGCTGGTCGTCGTCGACGATAGATATCACTGTACGGTTCAACATTGCGGGTTCCAGGCACGTCCACCGACCGGCACGGCGACACCTCGCAGCATGCAAGTTAATGTCACGGACATTCCCCGATAGCGCAAGGCCGCCGTTCCTAAGCTATGGCCTAGGCTTTTGGCTATCCGCTTAGGCGACGGATATTGTTCATCGCGACAGATCGGGCGTAGAATGACGCCGGAAATAGGGAAAATGTGCTTCCTCAACGCAGGATTACCGAGAATGGGTGAGGCAGATCCCAGTGTCTTGGTTATCGATGACGATCCCGAGTTTCGCGACTCGGTCGTGCGGCTGTTGCGGACAGTCGGCTTATCTGCCCGACAATTTTCGTCTGTTTCAGATTTTCTCAAGGCCGATCCGCCGGACGGTCCCACTTGCCTGGTGCTCGATGTGAGAATGCCGGGGCGAAGCGGTCTTGAGCTTCAACGTGATCTTGTCACCGCAAACAGGCAGGTGCCGATCATCTTCATTACGGCGCACGCGGACGTACCGATGACCGTGCAAGCAATGAAGGGCGGCGCGATCGAGTTCCTCACAAAGCCATTTCGTGATCAGGACTTGCTTGATGCCATTCAAGCCGGCCTCGATCGCGATCGCGCCCGTCGCGAGAGTGATAGCGCATTGGCCGCGCTCAAGGATCGCTTCGGCACGCTCAGCTCCCGCGAGCGTGAAGTCATGCTCGGCGTCGTGGCCGGTCGCCTGAACAAGCAGGTTGCCAACGATATCGGCATCACCGAATCCACGGTAAAGGTACATCGCGTGAATCTGATGCGAAAGATGAAGGCGCGTTCGCTTCCCGAGCTCAGCCGAATGGCGGACCTTCTCAAGGTAAGACACCAGCAACCGCAAAGCTCCTGACCTCAAGGGGCATGTCGTCAGCTCTGTTGTGCGAGCGCAGCCGTCTAATCGCAAATTGTGTCTGCCGCGTTTTGCCGCGCCGTTGATTCCCTCCCTCACGTGCCCATCCGGCTAACGGACACGTCGCGCGATCGCTTCTAAGCGAACGCTTAAAACGGGCGGCGACAAGCGAACCGCACAATACCTGCGTGCAATCGACCGCAGTACCTCAAGCTGCCAGACTGCGCTCAACAAGGTTCTCGTTGGAAAGCCGCCTTTCTAACTAAGCGAGCTTACAATGCGCCCAGTTATCGGCCGCTCGGCGCAGCCCGAACCGGGATTTGATGTGCATTACGGCACTCTTAGTCCGGATAGGGATCGGCAATCGTGTTCCATCAACTTGACGGAGATCAACCGTGGAGCTTCATCAAGTTCGCTACTTCCTCGCTGTGGCATCCACGCTCAACTTCACCCGCGCTGCCGAGCAGTGCAACGTTGCGCAACCCGCCCTGACCAAGGGAATACAGAAGCTGGAGCAGGAACTCGGCGGCCAGTTGATCTACCGCGAACGCCGGCTGACGCAGCTGACCGACCTTGGAAAGGCAGTCCTTCCAATGCTGGAGCGCACTCTGGCCTCGGCAGAGGCGGTGCGCCGCAGGGCACAGGAGTTCCAACGCAAGGAGGTCGCGCCACTGAAGATCGGCCTCGCCCCATCGATCTCTGCATCGCTCGTCCTCGATCCGATTGCGGAGACAGCGAAGTTCGTGCCTGGACTTCACGTCGAGCTGCGCGAGGAGGCCGCTGAGAAGCTCGTCGACCTCTTGCTCAAGGGGGATATCAGCGCCGCAATGGTCGGGGAAGTGCAGGACATGCCTGCCCGCATCGACGATTGGTCACTGTTCGAAGAGCGCTATGTCGCGGTACTCGCGCCGACACACGAGCTTGCAAATCATTCCTCGCTCGGCATCGATGACCTCCGTGAGACCGTCTTGCTGGAACGCGCCGGATGCGACATCACCCCGAAGATTCAACAGTCGTATTTCCCTGAGGGGCCATTCCATCTTGGGCACTCCGGAAGCAATGACTTGCACGTGCAACATCTGGCTGCCGCTGGCTTCGGTGTGATCATCGCGCCCGAGCACATGCCGCGTCTCGCGACGCTCAGGACGATCCCGCTCGAAGGCGATCTGGTCTCGCGGGAGGTGCGGCTGTTGACAGTGCAGGGGCGCCGCTACTCGCCGGCGCTGGACGCTTTCGTCAAGGTCGCACGGCTTCGCGACTGGTCGGCCGTTGTTCGGACGGCGTGAAGATCGTGGTCCGTCGCGCCGGGCGAGTGGAATGGAAATGATAACGACCCGGCATTTCTAATGATTGGCGTCCCTGCTTACTAGTTGTCTAACCGAGCTGAGTGACTGTTGCACGGGACGGCGTAGCCGTCCTCTTGGATACATCCGCTCTCCGCGTCGCAAGAATCGGCTCGAGCAATCAAGTCAGCAGGAGTCTCCGATGTCGTTCCGCTTCATCACCAAGTCCATCCACGCCTACCTGATCGACTACCCCGTTGCGATCGCCTTGATCGCGGCACCGTTCGTCCTGAAGCTCGGCCAGAGCGGGCCGGCCGCGATGTGGCTCTCGGTTGTCGCCGGTGCGGCCGCCCTGCTGCTGGCCGCGCTGACCGACCATCCGACCGGGCTCGTGCGCATTATTCCCTACTGGTTGCACCTTTGGGTCGATCGGGCCGTTGGGGTGGTGTTTGTCATTGCTCCGTTTGCCTTCGAATTCGCCGGGCTTGACGCCTGGTACTACTGGGTTCTCGCCGCCGCCGTCCTGATCACGACCTCAGTCCTGAACGCGCCCGAGAAGCCGGTTGCGATGCATTCGGAGTTCGGCAGGCGCGCCGCTGGTTGAAGGCGCCAATGATGCAATCGAGGGCGAGACATTGCTAAGTTTCGTCCGCTGGCGTTCGTCCCGAATGGGCGCGTTAGAGGCATGGACCGGATCATCCTTTTGAACGTCGATGGGTGGAAGGCTTGCGCGGTGCAAGCCTTCGAGCGGTGCGGCCGGATCCTCTAACGTCCGTGGAGTACGGCGGGTGACGATAACGACCGTCTATCGACTCCATGGCGAGAGGTGATTTCCCTCGCCGAGGTTGCAAGATCACCCTCCAAAGGCAAGGCCAGCTCAATCTCTTGATCAGCGCCGCGATAGCGTGGCGCCGATTATAGGCGTTGATCGGACGAAAAAATGGTTGCGAAAGAGAAAGACACAGATGTCCCAAGAGAGATATGACATCGTCATTGTCGGCGCGGGTGCGGCCGGCTGCGTGGTCGCGAGTTATCTCGCCGAACACACCGATGCGTCGATCGCGCTGATCGAAGCGGGCGAGATGGATCGCGATCCGTTCATCCACATTCCGGCGGGCTTCGCCAATATACTGGTTCACGACCGGCATGTCTGGAAATACGACACAGTTCCCCAGCACGGCAAGAGCCGAGCATATCGCTCGGGCAGGGTGCTAGGCGGGGGCTCCTCGATCAACGCGATGTGCTATGTGCGTGGCCAGATACGCGACTTCGCCGCGTGGCAAGATGCAGTCGGCGACACCGGTAAATGGTCGTATGAAGACCTGCTTCCCGTCTTCATGGCACAGGAGCGCAACGACACCTTCCACGACGAATATCACGGCATCAATGGTGGTCTGGCGGTGCAGTTGCCGAAGGGCATCAACGAGCTGAACCAATATTGCCTCAAGGCCTTCCAGGAGTATGGGATTCCCTATAATCCCGATTATAACGGCGAGAGCCAGATCGGTGTCTCGCCGGTGCAGTCGACGGTCGGAAATCAGCGCCGGTGCAGTGCAGTCGACGCCTATCTGCGTCCGCACCTCGTCTCAGGCCGCGTCACTCTCCTCACCAGCACGACCGTCGTTCGGATTCTTATCGAAAACGAGCGGGCTGTCGGTGTCGAGATGAAGGGCAACGGTCTCGAGAGGATCACGGCCGGCGAGGTCGTGCTGTCGGCCGGGGCCGTCCATAGCCCGAAGATTCTCATGCACTCGGGTATTGGACCAGCCAGGCAACTGCAGCAGCACGGCATTGCGGTGATCGTCGATGCTCCGGGAGTGGGCGAAAATCTTCACGATCACCCGATGGTGCCCGTTCGTGCCTATGTGAAGGGCGATCTGGGCTATCAGGCCGCCGCGCAGGGGCTCGGCACCGTCAAGGCCGGCCTGCGCTATCTCATCACCAAGGATGGCCCGGCCTCGGGCAACGGTATCGAGACAGTTACCCATTGGAATCCGTCGGACTTCGCCGCCGACCCCACGATCCAATGTTATCACGCCCCTATCATCTTGAACGAGCAACTCGGCCCGACCGGCGACCGCTCGGGCGTCACTTTCGAACTCGTGGTGCTTCAGCCCAAGAGCCGTGGCTGGGTGCGCCTGGCCGATAGTGACCCGACGTCGATGCCCCTCATCAACCCGAACTTCGTCGGCGAGGAGGAGGATCTGAGGGCCGCGGTGCAATCGGTGCGCGCGATCCGTGAGGTAATGGCCCAGGAGTCGCTGGCGTCGGTGATTGAGCAAGAGATGGATCCTGGCTCGCAGGTCCAGTCGGATGCGGAGATCGGCGAGTGGGTGAAGCGTGTCGTGACGACGATGTGGCATCCGGTCGGCACGTGCCGGATGGGGCAGGATGAGAAAGCGGTGGTCGACGCGAGGCTCAGGGTCCGCGGGGTCGAGGGCCTGCGGGTGATAGACGCCTCGATCATGCCGAACATCACCAGCGGCAATACCAACGCTCCGACCCAGGCGCTTGCGCGCCACGCCACGGCGATGCTGGTCGACGATCTCAAGCGGGCCTAGCGAGCTCTGTTGAAAGCCGGCGACCCCGACGGTACCAGCCTCCCGCCCATGCCCGCGAGGGTATGCGCGGGAGATGGCTAGATATCCTTCCGGGCATCGTCATGCCTGGCCATCCGCCGATAGTCGCTCGGATCTCGATCGTACGCTTTTCGAAAAGCGCGCGCGAAACTTGAACGGCTCTCGTACCCCGCATTTTGAGCAACAACGTCGATCGACGTCGTCGTCGTCGCCAAATCGATCGCAGCCTGGCGCATTCTCAAGTCCCGCAGGATCGCCATCGGGGTTCGTCCAAAGACTTCAGAGAATCGGGCCATGAACGCCGAGCGGCTCAATCCCGCACTGTGTGCCAAGCTTTGAACCGAGTGGCCGGCTCCAGGCCGCGCCACCATTTCCGCAAAGGCGCGGGAGAGCTGCCTGTCGGCAAGTATCGAGAATCGCTCAGTCCAGCGCTCGGATGATCTGAGGGACCGTCGCACCAATGCGACGATGATCTGCTTGAGCAGGGACGCGGTCATGGCTCCAACGCCGACCTCTTGCTGCAACAGCTCGTCCATGGCTTCGCGAAGCTTCAGATCGATCCTGTCTGCGGGCTCGAACTGCTCGATCACCGGCTCCCGGAGGTCTGCGAACAGCCTCACGGACTGGCCGAACGATGCGTTAAAAAATCCGCATATCTGAACAATTTCGGGGAGCTCGTTTGGCACCGCGACGCGGAGGATGCCCTCTTGACGCGTCCAGCAGTCTCTCGAAATGAGCTTCGGTGGCCCGCCGTCTCCGTCAACCTCGATCGTGAAAGGCGTGTTTGGCGGCACGATGATGAGCAAGTGAGGGCTCAACTGTATCTTTGGTCCGCCGTTGATCGAGATGTGTCCGACGCCACTCAAGTTGTAGTGGATCCCGGGTGCGTCGATCATTCCCATCTCGACTCGATGGCTGCGGGGCACCAGAAGCTCGGTCAGCGCGATGACGTCGATGTCGAGGTCCTGCATCAGGTTGTTGAGGTCTGTTGCAGACAATTTGACAGTCGAGCGCGCGGGCGGAAAGGCGTTCTGCCCGACGACAGCCTGCGCTAGAACCGCTTTCGTGTGCATGACCGTAGTGGCCCTCTACTGTCTGGCTAATGGCGCCAGTCGTGCTTTGAAGCCTGTTCTCCAGCGACGGTGTCGCCCTACTCGCGCGCGCCGTTGACCGATCGTCGTCCCGGAATCGATAGAGCAATCATGATCAGAAACTCCTGGTAGGGAAGTGAAACTCTTGCAGGTCCAACCTGAACCACCTTCAGATCGAGGCAGTCGACCGGAACGAGGGTGTTCGACGCCGCATTGCGGAGCGCAGCTACGGGCTAGCCGAAACGCTGCGGCGCGGTGATGACGAGCAAGGACTAGGACGACGACTTAAGCGAATCCGTATCGATCGGCAGGCTGCGAACACGTTTGCCGGTAGCGGCAAAGATCGCATTGGTCACCGCAGCACTGACGATGGCCGTCGGAGCCTCACCAACGCCACCCGGAGCCTCCGCGTTCTTGATCAAATACGTCTCCACCTCCGGTACCTCGTCGATGCGCATCGGTAGATAGCTGTCGAAGTTGCTCTGCTCGACCCGCCCATCCTTGAAGGTGATCGAGCCATGAAGTGCGGCGGTCAGTCCGAAAAGTGTTCCACCCTGGATCTGGGCTTCGATCGTGTCTGGGTTGACGTGCATGCCGCAATCAAGTGCGCAGATGATCCGCTTGACTTTGACAGAGCCATCGGCCGCCACTTCGACCTCGGCGACCTGCGAGACGTAACTTCCGTACGCGAATTGGACCGAAATCCCGCGGCCGTGCCGCGGAGGAAGTGGTGATCCCCAGCCGGCTTTCTCTGCGGCAAGCGACAAAACAGCAAGCGCGCGCGGATTATGGCCAAGCAATTCCTTTCGATAAGCAACGGGATCCCGCTTTGCGGCATGGGCGAGCTCATCCATGAAGCTTTCGACCACAAACACGTTGTGAGTCGGTCCGACGCCGCGCCACCAGGACGTCTTGACGCCACGGGGCTCGACCTGGACATAGTCGACATGGATGTTGTGAAGCGCATAGGGCGGCTGGGCTGCCGCTTCGACCGCATCGGGGTCCAGTCCATCCTTGATGTAAGGGGGATAATAGCGAGCGAAGATCGAGGAGCCGGCGATCCGGTGCGTCCAGGCAACCGGCCTGCCGGCGACGTCAAGACCGGCCGACAGTCGATCAAGATAGTAGGGCCGATACATGTCGTGCTGAATGTCTTCCTCGCGACTCCAGATCACCTTGACCGGGCCGTCGACGTGCTTGGCGATCTTGACGGCCAGCACAGTGCCATCGGCCTCGAGCCTCCGGCCGAAGCCACCGCCAATCAGATGATTGTGAATCTTGATCGCATCCTGCGGCAAGCCGGTGAGTTCGATCACCAGAGCTTGCGTGATGGTCGGCGCCTGTGTCCCGACCCAGATGTCGCAACGATCCTTCTGCAGATGAACGGTGCAGTTCATCGGCTCCATCGCTGCATGAGCCAGGAAAGGCACCTGATAGATGGCGTCGAGCCGTTGCGCCGCCGCAGCAAGAGCCTTGCCTGCATCCCCATCGCTGCGGGCTACCACGCCCGGCTTGCTTGATTCTTCTTCCAGTTGCCTGACGATGTCGGCGTTGTTGACCTTGCCGTTCGGCCCATCGTCCCACGTGATGGAGGCAACCTCGAGTCCCTTCTTCGCCGCACCCATGTGATCCGCCACCACGGCGACAGCCTCATCGATGTTGACCACCTGCCGGACGCCCTTCACCGCCAGTGCGGCTTTCTCGTTCACTGTTTTCGCCTTGCCGCCGAGCACAGGCGAGATGGCAACCGCGGCAACCGTCATACCAGGCAGCCGTACATCGATGCCGTAGATCGCGCGCCCATCGACCTTTATCGATGAATCCACGCGCTTGGCACGCGTGCCGATCAGCGCGAAATCCTTCGGATCCTTCAATTTTACGCTTGCCGCGGCCGGAACAGGCAGTTTCGCGGCATCTGCCGCAAGTTCGCCGTAGCTCAGATGTTTCGAGCCTGACTTATCGAACACGATGCCGCCCTTGGCGCGGCAAGTCGCCGGATCGACATTCCAGCGCTTGGCGGCTGCCGCAATCAGCAGATTGCGACCGACTGCCCCTGCCTGACGCAGCGGCGTCCAGAAGGCCCGCACTGAAGCAGAACCACCTGTATTCTGAATGCCTATGATCGAGTTGACGTAAAGCGCATGATTTGGCGGCGCATGCTGAACCTGAATCTGGTCCAGTTTGACTTCCAGTTCCTCAGCGAGAAGCATCGACAGCGACGTATAAACGCCCTGTCCCATCTCGACCATCGGCATGATCAGCGTGACGGCGCCGGTTGGATTGATCCGAATGAATCCGTTCGGCGCGAAGGTGCCCATGACCTCGTTTTCGACCACCTGCGAAGCGGACGTCGCAAAGACGGATTCAGTGCTTGTTCCGGTCAAGGCAAAGCCAAGCAGCAAGCCGGTGCCTTGGAGAAAGGAGCGCCGCGACATCGCCGTTTCGTTGCCTCGGCCCTTCAGAATCTGCCTATCCATGGTCTCAAGCTCCCGCTGCGCGCTTGATCGCGGCGCGAATGCGCTGGTAGGTCCCGCAACGGCACACGTTGCCTGACATCGCTGAATCGATGTCCGCGTCGCTCGGCTTCGGAGTGTCTTTCAGCAAGGCCGCCGCCGACATGATCTGGCCGGACTGGCAGTAGCCGCACTGAACCACCTCCAGCTCGAGCCACGCCTTCTGCAAGGCCGCGCCTTGCGGCGCCTGGCCGATCGCCTCGATCGTGGTGACCGCGCTGTCGCCGACGCTGTCAACCGATGTCTGGCAGGAGCGGACCGCTTGGCCGTCGACATGCACGGTGCAGGCGCCGCACAGCGCCTGGCCGCAACCGAACTTGGTACCGGTCATGCCGAGGACGTCGCGCAGCACCCACAGCAACGGGATGTCGCCGTCGACATCGACTTTATGTGATGTGCCGTTGATCTTTAACGTGAAAGCCATGGATGCCTCTCGAGCGCGTTGGGAGCGGGGAGCACCCACGCATTGGAAGTCCTCAACATGATCCAGTCGCCTGATGCGGCCTGGTCCGGCGGATTGAGGTTGCGCTAGCGCTACTCGATGGGGTCTCGCGATAGCGACGCCCATTGATCGCAGCGCGGAACGAAATCTTCTAATAGCTGTCATGTATGGTTTCCATGACAGCGGGGAATACTGCCGCGGTGGCACCGTGTGCCGTTCGTGAATCATGGCAGTGCAGGTGAAATCAGCGCTGGGAAACCTTGGTCACGTGATAGGATGCCGAGCATGCGAAAACGGGTCATGGACGCGCTCGCGTGTGCGTATCGGCGCGGGTCGTCGATGAAGAGGAAGTGAGTAAGTGTCGAAGTTTGTTGATTTGTATCGTTCCGATTATGTGATGCAGGCTGTTGAGCGACAAGTGAATCCACGAACGGGTCGATGATGCCGGACATCTTGAAGAAAATCGAAAGCTATAAGCGCGAGGAGATTGCTGCCTCCAAACGTGCTCGTCCTCTCGCGAGCATCGAGGCTTGCGCCAAAGCGGCGTCGCCACCGCCCGGCTTCTTCCGTGCGATCAAGGAAAAGCATGGCGCCGGCGACTATGCGCTGATTGCCGAGATCAAGAAGGCTTCGCCATAGAAGGGCCTCATCCGCGCCGACTTCGATCCGCCCGCCTTGGCAAAAGCCTATGAGGCCGGAGGCGCGGCGTGCCTTTCGGTGCTGACCGATACGCCGTCGTTCCAAGGGCATCTCGACTTCATGGTCGCGGCGCGCGCCGTAACCAATCTACCGGTGCTGCGCAAGGACTTCATGTTCGACACCTATCAGGTTGTCGAAGCCCGCGCTCACTGCGCCGACTGCATCCTGATCATTATGGCCGCGCTCGACGATGCGGCCGCCCGAGATATCGAGGACGCGGCGATCTCGCTGCAGATGGATGTCTTGATCGAGATCCACGACCGGTTCGAACTCGACCGCGCGCTGAAACTCCGCTCGCCCATGATCGGCGTCAACAACCGCAATCTACGTACGTTCGAGACGACGCTCGCGACAAGTGAGGCGCTGGCGCCGCTGATCCCGGAGGAGCGGCTGATGGTCGGGGAGAGCGGCATTTTCACGTCGGACGATTTGGCCAGGCTTGAGCGGGTCGGCATGTCGACTTTTCTTGTCGGCGAGAGCCTGATGCGTCAGTGCGATGTAGCGGCTGCAACCCGCGCGCTGCTGGAGCGGAACAAGCCAACGACAGCGGCGGAAATACCCTCCGCGCGAACCGAGCCATCCTCTCGATGAGCCCGCGGCCCAAAGCCGAAGCGTTGAATTGAATTAGCGCGGTACGCGAAAGTACCAGCGTTATTTGACGTGCCTCGAATAGTAGGTTCCAGCTTTGGGAGGCAAAATTCTCCTTATCTTTCAATGGGGATTGACTGACACTCTCTCCGCCAAGTCGAGCTTCCGTTCTGTCCCTTCCGGCGGACCGAGCGCCCCTCAAGCTATTGTTTCAACGAGTAATTTGAGATGGTTGCAGGTCCCCGCAACCAAATCGTACGATTTTGTACGCCAAACTACGATTTTCCGCGATTTCCTGCGCTCGACGGCGCTGCTTTGGACGTCGTAGCTCCGAGAAGTGGCTCCCCGAAAGAAGGGGAGCCTCCGGCTGCGGACACCATCTCGGGCTACATTCAAGGCCTCCTTGATGGCATCGAGTTCAAGCAGACTGCCTACCCGTTGGATCGCGATTCGCGAAAGGCCGCCCTGCCGCGCTTCCCATAGAGAACTTCGAGCGGCGACCAACGGCTGATCGGGCAGGGGTGCCAATTGGCGGCTTAGGTTCTATGCCAATCTTGGCGGGCTAGCCTTAGTAGCAACGGCTGAACGCACTTAACTCGCGGTCAGCGAGAGTGCGATTAGCGACAGCGCCAGTGCGGGAGGCATGACCAGGATACCGAGCCGCAGAAAGTGGAGTGCACCAACGTGCACGCCCTCACGCCGCAGCGCGATCAGCCACAGGATCGTTGCGAGCGAGCCGGTGACCGACAGGTTGGGTCCGAGATCGACGCCGATCAGAACTGCGCCGGTGATGTGATGCGACACCTGCGCGGCATGCGTCGTGGTCGACGCGATTAGGCCCATTGGAAGATTGTTGATGAGGTTCGAGGCGATCGCCGTGATGATGCCGGCACCCCACGCGGTTGCGTGCGGCGACAGCGCGGCCATCTGCTTGAGTTCCTCGGCGAGTGTCGGCAGCACGCCGGTACGATTGAGGCCCTCGACCAGGATGAACAGCCCGGCGACGAGAGGAAGGACCGACCATGAGATGTCGCGAGCGATCGATAGCGGCGATTTGCGGCCGAGCAGAAGGACCATCCCGGTCACTGCCGCGCCGCAAGCAAAGGTCGGGATTCCAAGATCGCGATCGAAGGCAGACGCGGCGAGCAGCACCACCGCAGTCGCGCCGATGCCGGCGGCAACGATCGCAGCGCTCCTCGTCAAAATAACCGGCTCTCCGTCACGCTCGTCGACGCCGCCCGACAAGCTCTTGCGCAGGCTGAACCGGAGCACGATGAAGGTCGCAGCGATCGCCACGATCGAAGGCAGCAGGAAGTAGTGTAGCCATTCCAGCAGCGTCGGCATGTGTGCGCCGAACACCACGAGGTTCGCCGGGTTCGAGATCGGCAGCACGAAGCTGGCTGCGTTGGCGATGAATGCGCAGACGAACAGATAAGGCAGCGGCTCGACCTTCGCGGTATGGGTCGCAGCGTAGACGGCGGGTGTCAGCACGACCGCGGTGGCGTCGTTCGACAGGAAGATGGTGACCAGGGTACCGACCGCATACACGATCGAAAACAACCGGGTTGCCGAGTTGCGCGCATGCCCGACAGCCTGTTCGGCCAGCCAGTCGAACAGACCCTCCTTTCGCGCGACCTCGGCCAGCAGCATCATGCCGATCAGAAAAAAATAGACATCGGTGCCTTTCGCTGCGGCCGCGGCTGCATCCCACCACGGCAACAGATCGAATGCGATCAGCAAGACTGCGCCGGTCACGGCCCAGATGTATTCCGGAAGATTCCACGGACGCGCTATGACGCCCAGAGTTGCGAGACCCGCGATACCCCAGGTCGCTGCGTTGCTCCCGAACATCAGGCGACACTCGCAATGCTTGAGACAGTCTTGTCTGTTAGCGGCCGCGCTTTCATTGCACAAGCAGGCTTCACCAACGGAGCGAAGACGCTCCACTGCGCGACCGAGACCGTGGCGAAGCCGCCGAGAATGAGAAACATCGCTCCGTATCCGAGCTCCTGCGCGATCCAGCCGCCGATCGCGGGACTGAGCGAGGCGCCGATGCCCTGCACTGTCATCACCGCGCCCTGGCCAGCATTGATCCGCCCGGTGCCATCGAGGATCCGTGCGACGAGTCCCGGCACCGCGACGCTCTGCAAGCCTGCTCCAACACCGTCGAGGATTTGCACCGGATAAACCCCCCATTTGTTCAAGAGCCATGCCGCGATGATACCCCGGATCGGCAAGGCCATGAACGATGCCAATAGGACCAGCCAGTAACCTTCCTTTTCGGCCATTCGCATAGCGGCCAGCGAGGTCAGGATCATGGTGCCCTGGGCGATGACGATGGTCATGGCGACGAAGCTCGCCGGATCGGCCTGCTTGTCTGCGACGACGGCCAAACCGTAAAGCGGAAGCATGGCCGCATTGCCGAGGTGGAAGAAGAGCAGCGCCGCGGCAAGGATCAGCAACGGCTTCGACTCGGCCAGCACCCGCAGCCCGTTTGCCGGCCCGTCATTATTGCCCTTGCGTTCCAGCCCGCGGGCTGCGTCGTCGTCGATCGATGCGCTCGGGATCATCAGCACGGAGACGATTGAGAGGACGCCGAATAGCGCAGCAAGCCAGAATACCGCGGTGAATCCGTAGACCCACCCGACGAATCCGGACAAGCCGGCGCCCACCATGTTGCCGGCATGATTGAAGGCCTGGTTGCGGCCGTTCTGCTGGTTGAAACCGGCCTGGCGCACGATGCCGAGCGTGATGCCCGCGACCGCCGGCCCGATCGAAGCACCCGCGATCGCGGTCGCGACCTGAGAGGCAGCCACCAGCCAGAACTCCTGCGACAGCAGCACGATGCCGGACGCGATGACGGTGCAGATACCGGGGATGATGACGAAGAGCTTCTTGCTGCGGGTGGCGTCGATCAGCGCGCCAGCGGGCGTCGTCATCAGCATGCCGGCGACGCCGCCCGCCGTCATCACCGTTCCGATCCAGCCGCTCTGCCAGCCGTGCGCGAGCAGGAACACGCCGAGGAACGGGCCGATGCCGGCCTGCATGTCTGCCATGAAGAAGTTCAACGCGAGCAGCGGACGAAGCACGCCATCTCGATTTGCACTGAGTGTGGTCATCGGCGTTGCTCTTCAAATGCTCGAACTAAGGAAAATGCCGGCCTGTACCAGTCGCGTCGAAATTTCATGGATCGCATCGAGACGTTGCATCCCCAAGCTTGATTGAACAATCGCGCCCGCGCGATGAGGCCCTCAACGGACCCCCGAGCCGGTGAGTTCCGGCTCGGGCTCGCTTCGACGTTGCGCGACTTGGTCAGAGCGGACGTCAGTCGTCCCAAGCGCTAAGCGGTGTCATGTCCCGCGCCGACAAGCTTGGCTTTCCGGATTCGTCCGCCCAATTCGACGTGGAGTTCGTAAGTCTCGCCGTTGCGCCGGCCGTCGAGTTCGAAATGCTTGGGCTTGCGGCGGGGCGTGCCCAGCGGCTCGAACCCGGCAGCGCGCGCGGCCTCGACGGCCGTAGCGACGTCGGCGGGCTCGTGGTGGCCGTGATCGGGCTTCTTCTTGTGCTGGATCGTCACAGTCTCGCCGTCGCACGCGAACCGCGTCACCTTGAGCTCGGAGGGCTTCTGTTCGCCTTCCAGCACGACGTCGGCGCCGATCCGGAGCTTGACGCGATCCGCGCCGTGCGGCGTGAGATCGGCAAGTACGGCGCCGCTCGAGGTCTGAACCACAAAGCGGTGCGCGAACACGTACACGATCTTTCCGGATAGCTTGATCTTGTCTTCTGACATCCTGATCTCCTGATTGTTATCCACTTGTCATTGTCAAAGCGCCCTTTTCCCCGGCGCCCTGTTTCCTGGAGTGTCTTTTTCTCAAAGCGTCTTGGGCCCCGGAGGCGGCGGTGGCGGGGCATCGGCCCGCGGCGGTGGCGGCGGAGGAACGTCAGCCCGCGGGGGCGGCGGAGGAGGCGGCCCGTCGGCCCGCGGCGGTGGCGGCGCTCCGCGAGGTGGATGCGGCGGAGGACCGAACGCCTCGGTTCGGCCGTCGGCATGAGAGACGATCTGAGCGCGGAAGATGCCCTGATCGAACATGCCCTGGACTGTCACCGCCTCGCCTTTGACGATGTCGGCGTTCTCGCCGCGCGGTCCGAGATCGATCAGAGCGCGGCCGCTGCCGTCCTCGACAACGAACATGTGGCCGAAGATTTCGGCGACGTTGCCGCGCACGGCGGATGGGCCGCCGGGTTGCAGCCTGTCTATCGCAGTCGGCTGCAGCAGCAAGACGCTGCGCGGCTGCCAATTCTGGGCGACGCGAACGCCGCCAGCACCGGCAGCCGCACCTGCGAGAAGCACGGCAAGTGCGGCTCCGGCCAGCAGGCCGCGATGCCGGACCTGCCGGCGTTCGGGCGGCGACGGGGTGGGGTCACTCTGTGCATCGCTTTCGGTCATTGGAGGCTCCTTTCATCGATTGCGATGCCTGGAGCCTAGGGTGCCGTCCCCAATCCAGCCTGAACCGTTCCGTTCAGGTTGGGTTAAGCTTGGGCGCCTAGTTCCGGTCCGAGGTGTGAACCGAATGAAAATCCTTCTGGTCGAAGACGATCGCCTGCTGGCGCACGAGATCGCCCGCGCCCTGCGCGAGGAGAATTTTGCGGTCGACATCGCCGTCAATGGTGAGGACGGGCAGCACCTCGGCGAAACGGAATCCTACGATGCCGCGGTGCTCGATCTCGGGCTGCCCAAGGTGCCCGGGGTCGAGGTGCTGCGCGGCTGGCGCAAGAACGGCCGGCATTTGCCAGTGTTGATCCTGACCGCACGCGACGGCTGGACCGACAAGGTGGACGGCTTCAAGGCGGGCGCTGACGACTATCTCACCAAGCCGTTCCGGATCGAGGAATTGGTGATGCGGCTGCGCGCACTGGTCCGTCGCGCCTCCGGGCACGCCGCACCGCGCATTTGCTGCGGGCCGCTCAGCTTCGAAACCCAGACGGGCGTGTTCGAGCTGGACGGACTGCCGTTGAAGCTGACCGCGCTGGAATGGCGCATTCTTGAATGCCTGATCCTGCGCAAAGACACCGTGGTCGAGCGCGGCCTCCTGGCGGAAAAGGTTTATGAAGGCGACGTCGGTACGGATTCGAATTCGATCGAGGTGATCGTCGCGCGGCTCAGGCGCAAGGTCGGGAAGGCACTGATCGAGACCGAAAGGGGCCGCGGCTACAAGCTCAATTCCGGATCCCGATGATGAGCCGGAACGCATCGCTCGGCCGGCGTCTCATGATCGGGGCCGGCGTGTTCATCACCGCGGCCCTGATCGTTGCCGCGATTCTGATATCATTCGTGCTGCATCGGTTCGTGCAGGGCCAAATCGATCAAAGGCTCGACGCCCAAATCCTCTTCCTCGCGTCCATGCTTGAAGTGGACGGCGCCGGCTACATGCGTCTCGCGGGATCCGCCGATGGGCCGCCGTTCGATCGACGCCGGCACGGCTGGTACTGGCAACTGTCCGGACCAAAGAATGTCTTGCGGTCGCGGTCGCTCGATGGGGCGGATCTTGCTGCGCCCGACCTCCGCAATAGACCGTTGCCGCCCCCGCCGCCGCGTCCTCCGGCCGGCGACGATCCGCCGCCGCGAGAACGCCCGCTGCCTGCCGACGGCAAGGGTCCATACGACCGCATGCTTCACTTCCGCATCTTGAACGTGGCGGTGGCCGGCACCCCCGTCACGATCGTGGCCTCTGCGCCCAGAGACGCGGTGCGCGGACCGCTGTGGGAGGCGATGCGCACATTGGGCCTGTCGCTCGGGGTGCTCGGCGTCGCACTGATCTGCGCGATGCTGATCCAGGTTCGTCTGGGATTGCGACCGCTGGAACGGCTTCGTCTGGCGGTCGCCGATGTGAGATCGGGCCGTCGCGACACAGTGCCCGATGCTCAGCCGGACGAAGTGCAGCCGTTGGCGACCGAGCTCAATGCGCTGCTGATCCAGAATACCACCAATCTTGAGCGGGCGCGCAAACACGTCTCGAACTTGGCACACGGACTGAAGACGCCGCTCGCCACACTGGCGATCGCGCTGCAAAAGCAGCCGTCGGGTTCAGACGATCTTCACGGCCTCGTCGTGCTGATGGACCGACGCATCCGGCATCATCTGGGGCGCGCCCGGTCGGCCGCAATCGGCGGTCCGGTTCGGGCCAGAACGGTGATCGCGTCACGCGTCACGGATCTTGCTCTCGTTCTCGGCAAAGTAAACGCTGACAAGGCAATCGATTTTGTCAATGACATGCCGGCTAGCCTCGCCGTGGCCTGCGAACCGCAAGATGTGGACGAAATATTGGGAAACGTGCTGGAGAACGCGTTTTCCTGGTGCCGCAGCAAGATCGCTGTCGGATCTCTCGAGGAGATGCGAAGCGTCATCATCGTCGTCGACGATGATGGACCGGGACTTTCGCCGGAGCAGATGTCGCAAGCGGTGCAAGCCGGCCAACGGCTCGACGAGAGCTCTCCAGGATTCGGCTTCGGTCTGTCGATCACGCGCGAGCTTGCCGAGTTGTATGCCGGATCCCTGACTCTGGACCGGTCACCACTCGGAGGACTTCGAGTAGCGATACGTCTGCCGTCCGCGGGCCCGGATTGACCAATTATTCCAGATGCCTCGCGACGTCCTCATTGAACAGTCGCGGGTGCGTCGCCGCCAGGAGCTTTGGCTCCCGGATAAACGACAGGCAGGCGAACACCGTCCGGTGCTTTTGAGGGCGGTCCTTGCATGGTCCTCGACGAACCAGCATAGCGGTGGCGTTCAACACCGGGAAACGGCGATGGAGCAGGCGTAGCGAGAACTGGTTCGGTGCGGAATCGCGGGCTCGCTTTTCGAATCAAATTACAAGAACTGCTTCGTCCAACGATGGCATCCTGCGCCCGATGCCAAAGGCGAAGCGGCTGTGTCGACGTATGCCGATCCGAAGCAAAAGCCGGCCGCAGCCCGTGTCTACTCGGCCGCGAGGAGCGCCTCCCGGGGCTCCTCGTGGAGAATGACGCCAGACAGCGGGTCGAATTCGCCGATCCAGGGCCGGCGTTGCAGCACCGCCTTGGTGTGCGCATAGCCAGCGTCCCAGCGTTGCATGATGCCCGACGGACTGAAGTCGATATCCTTGGTGTGGGTCTCGCGGTCGAGCTGCGGCGCCAGCAGGCGAACGACGTGCATGCGTGTTGGGCAGCCATAGCTTGCGAGTTCGCGGACGGCCGCGCTGTTGCGTTCGGCCTCCGGTAGGCGTTCGGCGAGCTGATTGATGACATGGCGCAGACGATGCGCCTGCTGCTGGCGCGCGATGTGGCTGGCAATCCGGCTGGAATATTGCACGTCCTTGTGCCGGTTCAACACCTCCGCCATTGTGGTCGGCTCGGCGCCGGATGGATTCCAGAGGTGCACGGCAAAGATCAGCGAATTCCGGCGCGGATTGTCGTCGAATACCGCTTCCGTCGGGGTGTTGGACAGAATGCCACCGTCCC
This sequence comes from Bradyrhizobium sp. USDA 3262, assembly GCF_054060035.1. NCBI lineage: Bacteria > Pseudomonadati > Pseudomonadota > Alphaproteobacteria > Hyphomicrobiales > Nitrobacteraceae > Bradyrhizobium > Bradyrhizobium sp. USDA 3262. Next base: position 8,745,343 of record NZ_JBSSCT010000001.1, on the reverse strand, counting down.
AATAGAGCTCGCCATCGATGCGGATGGCGGGGAATGCTGGTGGCAGCGCGCCGGAGGCCATGACGTGCCTGAGGCCAAGCCTGACGTCGCGGCTGTCAAAATAGTGCATCTCGCTGGTGCGAACATGCGCCGCGCCGACTGTGAGCCTTGGTCGGCATTGGTTGACGAGGTCGAAATCGACGAGCTCGGTGAGCGTCTTCTCCAGCGGGGCTGTCGAATAATAGCCGGCATTGTCGGCGCCGAGCGGATAGCTGTCACCGGCATGCGCAAGCGCGTTCGGCCGGAAGAAGCCGGGAATGCCGTTGGTCACCGTTGACCAGTACGACAGCTTCTCGTTGAAGCCTGGAAAGACATCGCGAAAGCTCCAGACCGGGCTTTGCTCCATCTTCTTCCAGAACTCGCGCAGCCGCGACACCCGCCTCTCTGGCGCATTGCCGGCGATGAGGCTGGCATTGATTGCGCCAATCGAGGTGCCGATGATCCAGTCCGGCTCGATTCCGGCCTCGTGCAGCGCCTGGTAGACGCCGGCCTGGTAGGAGCCGAGCGCACCGCCGCCTTGCAGCACCAGGACGACTTGCCCTGGATCGGAAGCCTGCGTCTTCGACGAACAATTGTTCTGGCGGGTCATATCAAGCTCCCTGCTGTTCATCCCTGATGCGGTATTCGCTGACCAATGGTCCCTGTTACCTTCACGTTTCAGTGCGCGGTCCAGCCGCCATCGACCGGCAGCGCAACGCCGGTGATGGAGGCCGCAGCGTCGCTGGCGAGAAACACCGTCAGCGCGCCAAGCTCATCGACGCCGGCGAAATGCTTGTTCGGCTGCTGCGCCAGCAGCACGTCCCGGATGACCTTGTCGCGCGAGATGCCGTGTGCCTTGGCCTGGCTGTCGATCTGTGCCTCGACCAGCGGCGTGTAGACGTAGCCGGGGCAGATTGCGTTGCAAGTGATGCCGTCCTCGGCGGTTTCCAGAGCTGTTACCTTCGTGAGGCCAACCAGGCCGTGCTTGGCCGCGACATAAGCTGATTTGTAAGGCGAACCGACCAACCCATGCGCTGAGGCGATGTTGACGATCCGGCCGAACTTGTTCTGCCGCATCACCGGCAGCGCCAGCCGCGTGGTGTGAAACGCCGAGGACAGGTCGATGGAGAGGATCATCTCCCACTTCTCGACCGGAAACTGCTCGAGTGGCGCGACATGCTGGATGCCGGCATTGTTGACCAGCACATCGAGCCGGCCATGGGTCGCGATCGTCATCGCGATCATCTCGGCAATCGCCATGGCATTGGTCATGTCGGCTGACGAATAGCTCACGGCGACGCCGAACTGATCCGCCAGCTGGTCCCTGGTCTTGGCGATCTCGCTGGCGATCCCTAGCCCGTTCAAAACCAGCGTTGAGCCCGCCTGGGCCAGAGTTCGTGCGATGCCAAGCCCGATCCCGCTGGTCGATCCCGTAACCAGGGCGACCTTGCCGGCAAGCGGTCTGGCGGCGGCATCCTGGGGCTTCAACTGTATGTTCATGGCGTATCCTTCGGTTCCTGACGACTACCGCACCGTGCGCCTTGCGCGAACCCAACTGAAATGCCCGTTCGCTTCCATAACGATAGGCCGCCGCTATCGACGTCTGGGTGTCAATCCGCCGGGGTTTGGGCTAGTTTGGCGCATGAGAGCATGCAGGGCAGCAGCGTCATGGAAATGCATCAGGTCAGGTATTTCCTCGCCGTCGCGCGGTTGTTGAACTTCACGCGCGCCGCCGACGAGTGCAACGTGACGCAACCGTCACTGACGCGCGCGATCAAGCAGCTCGAGGCCGAGCTCGGCGGCGACCTGTTTCGCCGCGAGCGCCCGGCCGCACAACTGACCGAGCTCGGCCAGCGCATGCTGCCGCTGCTGCAGCAGTGCTACGATGCCGCCTCCGGCGCGCGCATGCTGGCCTCGTCCTTCAAGAGCGGCGAGATCGGTGCGCTGCGGATCGCGCTGACCCATTCAGTGGATCTGTCGCTGCTGATCCCCTATCTCGACCAGATCAAGCGGCAGTTCAACCGGCTGGAATTCCGCTTTCTCCGTGGCAGCAGCGCAGAGGTCGCCGAATATCTGAAGAAGGGCGAGGCTGAGCTCGGCATCGCCGCTGAGCTCGGCAGCGATTGGGATCGGCTCGACACCTGGCCGCTATTCACGGAGCACTTCTGCCTGGTGATGAGCAGGATGCACCCGCTGGCCGCCCGGGATCGCATCGGCTTCGACGATCTGCAAGGTCAGCAGCTGCTGTCGCGTAGCTATTGCGAGCACGCCGATCGCGTCGGCAACGCGTTGCGCGAGCATGGCGTGGCGGTCGACGGCAGCCACCAGATCTCCTCCGAACGCGATCTGATTGAACTGGTCGAGGCCGACATCGGCATCTCCGTGATGCCGCACACCGCGACGATCCCGGAAACGCTGAAGCGTGCGACGGTCGATGGGCTGGATTCGCGGCGGACCGTGCATCTCTATGGGGTCGCCGGCCGCGAACGCACGGCGGTTGCATCCGCCGTGATGCGGATGCTGCGCGGCACGGACTGGCAGCAATATCTGGCCAACGGCGCCTGAAGGCGCGCCTTGAGTAACCGCCGTTCAGCGGCCGGCGTCTTCCACCGCTTTGATGAGATCGTCGATCTCCATCCGCTTGCGGAAGTCGGGGTCGACGAAGCGGGCCTTCACCAGTCCGTCGCGGCCGATCACGAAGGTCGCGGGGATCGGCAGCACCCAACCGTCATTGCCGTGGAAACCGGACAAATCGAGATATGACAGCAGATCATGGATCTCCGCGCCGAGCCAGATCGCGAGGTTGAGCGACAGCGCATAGCCGTTGTCGAGATCGGTCAGGATCGGAAACGGCGCGTCCGCCTCGGCCTTGAATTGCGAGGCATATTTCTGCGTCTCCGGCATGATGCCTACAACCTGCCCGCCAAGCGCCGTGATATCCGCTAGCGCCTTGACGACGGACCCGACATTGATCCGGCAGTATGGGCACCAGTGCCCGCGGAAGAACATGGCGATCACCGGCCCCTGCCGCAGCAGTGCCGGCAGCGTGACGAGCTGGCCACGTTCGTCGGGCAGCATGAAGGGCGGCATCATATCGCCCGGCCGCGGCGCATTGTTGCCGCCGCCATTCTGTTTCAGCCGTTCGACCAAGCGGTCGACCGCATCGCTATAGGCCGGGAAGATGTCGCGGCCGGCTGCTGCATAGGCTTCGAGCCGCTCGCGCAGCGAGCCCTCCATATCACGGCAGTGCAGGAAGGCCTGCCTGAGACGTTCGGCGCTGGCAGGCGAGAGCTGCGTCATGTCTGGCTCCGGCGGACGAGTTGAAGGTGATCTTATTTTCCGGCGATGGCCGCCCGCAAGGGGCGGCCCCGCTACAGCTACGATCAATTGATATAGAAATTGCCGGTCGGATCGAGCCGGCCCGACGCCGAATAGAGCTGGCCGTTGTCCATGAAGAAGACGGTGTTGTTCGGCACCTTTGTGGCGTGCTTCATCATCGTTTCGTGGTTCTTCTCGGTCGCGGCCATTGCCATAGCCGACATCTTCCCGGGGCCGACATACATGTAGGCCATGCCGGATTTGAGCTCCCACGCGGCCTGCGCGAGAGCCGAAGTAGCGACGACAGCAAGCGCCGCGGCGGTAATCAGGATCTTGGAATGGTTGGTCATGGGGGCTCCTTGAGGACGCCCGCCAATCGGGCGCGGCTTTATCAAGGAGCAGCCTGTCCTCGCAATGAAATGCCGATGCCCAATCGGTTCGATAGCCGCCATGCATCGCGCGCCGATAGCGCCTGGCTATCGAGACGAGAGCAGGTTCGCATTTCCGTGATGCGGTCCGGACCTCCATCCTGTGCACGACGCCAAGCACAGGAGAAATGCTATGCCCCGTCTCGTCCTCCGCCGGTTTGCAACCCTCTGCGCGCCGCTACTGATCGCTCTCGCCCTCTCGATCCCTCCTTCAGCCCGCGCCGACAGCGACGACGGCGTGGTTCGCGTCAAGAGCGCGGTGCCGATGGCCGAGGCGATCGCCCGCATCAAGGGCGACATCGCCAGCAAAGGCATCAAGTTCTTCTCCGAAATCGATCAGTCGAAGCTTGCCGCCGACGCCGGCATCAAGCTGCGGCCGTCCACCTTGCTCGTGTTCGGCAACCCGCCGCTCGGGACTCAATTCATCACGTCGAACCCGAATGCCGGGCTCGACTGGCCGGTGCGGCTGCTGGTGACGCAGGACCAGAATGGCGATGTCTGGGCCGTCTGGACCGATTTCCAATGGATCGGCCGCCGGCACAACATTCATGACCGCGACGCCCAGCTCAGAATGGCGACGGCGGTGGTGCAATCAATCACCGCGACGATCGCCGCCAAGTAACGCGCGCGGAGCCTGGACCGTAGAATCAGCGGGCCGCGTCACAGATGCGGCCCTGTGCCTGTTGTTGGAGGATATGAGGATGGAACAATTCGATGTCGTGATCCTCGGCGGTGGCAATGCCGGGATCGGCGTCACCGGACCGGTGCGCCGCGCCGGCATGTCGGTCGCGATGATTGAAGGAGATTTGCTTGGCGGCACCTGCCCCAACCGTGGCTGCACGCCGAAAAAGGTGCTGGTCGCGGCCGGCCATGCCCTGCATGAGATTGAGCGCGCCTCGGTGCACGGCATCACCGTCGATAAACCCAAACTCGACTGGGCCGCGCTAATCGACCGCGAAAAGGATCTGATCAAGGACATTCCGGCAAATCTTGCGCGGTCGATGGCCCATCGCAATGTCGAGGTTATCAGGGGATACGGTGCCTTCGCCGGCCCGAACGCGATCCGCGTCGGCGGACGCCTGCTCGAAGCCAAACACATCGTGATTGCCACCGGATCGAAGCCGCGGCCGCTCCCGATTCCCGGCTCGGCACACATGATCACCTCTGACGACATGTTGAGTGAGCGAACGCTGCCCGGCTCCGTGGTTTTCGTTGGCGGCGGCGTGATATCGCTGGAGTTCGGCCATGTCTATGCGCGCGCTGGTGCCAAGGTCACGATCCTGGAGGCCCTTCCGCAGCTGCTGCCGTCGCTGGACAGCGACGCTGTCGCACAATTGCGCGCCGACAGCGAGCGGATCGGTATCCGCATCAAGACCGGCGTCAGCGTCAAACGGGTGGAACAGGCCGACGGACCGCTGCGTGTCGTCTTCGTTCATGACGGCGTCGAACAAACTGTCCTCGCCGACCGCGTCGTCAACGGCGCCGGACGCATCGCCAATGTCGACGGGGTGGACCTTCCGGCGGGCCAAGTTGCCCACGACAACGGCCGGATCAATATCGACAACTATTTGCGTTCGACCTCAAATGCGTTGGTCCATGTCTGTGGTGATGCGGTGCCGATCTCGCCGCAGCTGTCCCCGATCGCAACCTATGAAGGCGATATCGTCGGCCGCAACATCGTGGATGGGCCGGTGCACAGCCCGGACTACGCCAGCATGGCGACTTCGGTCTATACCGTGCCCGCGCTCGCTTCGGTCGGGCTGGCCGAGGCCGTCGCCGGAAGGAACGGCCTTGCCGTCGACGTCCACGTCAACGACATGCACGACTGGTTCTCGGCGCGGACCTATGCCGAGACGATTGCGTGGTCGAAGATCATAGTCGAAAGGACCAGCGATCGCATCATCGGCGCGCATTTCGTCGGCCATGCCGGCCAGGAGCTGATCAATCTGTTCGGGCTGGCGATGCGATTCGGTATCACCGCGCGGCAGATCCGCGAGCAGGTTTACGCCTATCCGACCTTCACCTCCGACATCAAGAACATGCTCGGTCGCGGATAGCGCGGCGCTATCGAGTCCAGAGCGAGTAGGCATTTCAAGCCACGCGCGATTTCGATCATGGTGCCGTCATCGCCAGCCACACCCGAAGGCCACGGCAGAACCAGAGGAGACCACCATGTTAAAGCCCACGCATTCACGTTCGCTACGCCAAGGCATCGCCCTTGCCGTCGCCATTGCAGGCTCGCTGGCGGCCGCGACCGCGGCGTCTGCCGGCGAATGTCCGGCAGGCAAGATGAAGGCGGATGTCCGCGAGAAAGTCGATTACAAGCCGGTCGGCGTCACCGACGTCACGCTCGGTTCGATCGACCTCGAAAAGCAGCCCGCCCACCTCAAGGATCGCGAGTTGCGCTTCCGCAAGCTGACCATCGAGCCCGGCGGCATCGTGCCCTGGCACAGCCATGACGATCGTCCGGCGCTGATCTTTGTCCAGCAGGGCGAGATCGTCGAATACGCCAGCAACTGCGCCGAGCCGATCGTGCACAAGGCCGGAGACATCCGCCCCGAAGTGTTCGGCACCTCGCACTGGTGGAAGAACCTCGGCAAGGAAACCGTGATCCTCTATGTCGGCGACGTCCGCAAGGACCCGCACGACCACAACATGTGAACGAGATCAACGAGCGTAGCCCTGCGCTTCGTTGCCGGATGTGACGCCCTGGAGTCTCGTGCTGCCCCACACGTGCCGGGCGTCACATCCCCCTTATTGTGGAGCGGGCCATGACAGAGATATCACCCTCATTCAAGGCGCACGCGATGGTGGGGTATTCGCCCGGCGCCACGTTGCGTTCGTTGGTCATCGGCCTGACCGCCTTCCTGACGGTTGTGGACCTGTTTGCGACACAGGCGATCCTGCCTTCGCTGACCCGGCACTATAACGTCACGCCGGCGGCGATGGGCTTTGCAGTCAATGCCAGCACCTTGGGCATGGCGGTCGCGGGGCTGGTCGTCGGCTTCCTCAGCCCGCATATCGAGCGCCGTCTAGGCATTCTGGTCAGCCTGCTGCTGCTCGCCATTCCGACCAGCCTGCTCGCGGTGGCGCCTGATCTCACCACCTTCACGTTCCTGCGCGTGATGCAGGGCCTGTGCATGGCGTCCGCCTTTGCACTCACGCTCGCCTATCTCGGCGAGCAATGCGGCGCGATAGATGCCGGCAACGCCTTCGCAGCCTACATCGCCGGCAATGTCGTCAGCAATCTGATCGGCCGCCTGGTGTCGGCGGCAGTCGCCGACACGTTCGGTCTGGCGTCGAATTTCTACTTCTTCGCGATGCTCAATCTCGCCGGCGCGGCCCTGGTCTTTGTCACGATCAAGCGTGCCCAGCCGATGCATCCGATGCCGACGACACAATCGCCGTTGCAGGCGACGATCGCGCATTGGCGCAATCCGGCATTGCGGGCCGCATTTGCAGTCGGCTTCTGCATCCTGTTCGCCTTTATCGGCACGTTCACTTTCGTCAACTTCGTGCTGGTACGCGCGCCGCTGTCATTGGGCATGATGGATCTTGGCTTCGTCTACTTCGTCTTTCTTCCATCGGTAGTGACGACCCTGCTGGCTGGTCAGGCCGTCACGCGCTTCGGCACGCGTCAGGCGATCTGGGGGGCGCTGGCATTGGCCGGGCTGGGAATGCCGTTGTTGCTGACCTCTCATCTCGCCGCTGTGCTGACCGGACTGGTCGTGGTCGGTGTGGGGACGTTCTTTGCGCAGGCGGCTGCTACCGGATTTGTCGGTCGTGCCGCGCAGCAGAATCGAGGCGTGGCGAGCGGGACTTATCTGGCATGCTATTTTTTCGGCGGTCTGGTCGGTACCGCTGTGCTCGGTCAACTGTTTGATCGCTTCGGATGGACGGCTTGCGTGAGTGGCATCGTGCTGTCGCTTGCGTTGGCGGCGTTTATGACCCTCCATCTGAGGGATCCGCGGTCTCATAGCTGATTTCTGCGTTCGAGACAGGCGATCGGGCAACGATAGCGGCGCACCCGGCATGGCATGAAATCACCCGGAGTTTGGCATGATATCACCTTGCCGGATGGGGTCCGGATTCTAATGCTCCGACCCTGGAGCGGAGACACCCCGAGCCCTTGAATCCAAGCGGCGTAACGCGCGCGGATGGGCACGGCGATCTGAAAATGTCTCCGAGGGAGGAATCGGATGCTGCAACTGTCGCCGGACCGCACGCGAGAAATCCTTGCCGATGCCGCGTTCAGGGAGCTCGTCTCGGGACGCGCGCGGCTGCGATGGGGTCTGTCCATTCTGACGCTGCTCATGTTCTTCGGCTTCATCGCCCTGATCTCGACCGCGAAAGCCGCGCTCGGCGCGAGTTTTGCCGGCAGCGCGATGCCGCTCGGCTTCGCGCTCGCGCTTCTCATGGTCGCGGCGATCATCGCCTTCACGGGCTTCTATGTTCAGCGATCAAACGCGCGCTTCGACGAACTCGCGCGCAGCGTCAAGCGGGAGCTCGGCCGATGATCGCCAGATCGCTGTTGATCGCGCTGTGCGTGGCGTTTCCGTATGCCGCGGCGGCCCAGGGAGTGTCCACTGCAGGGGCGCGCGGGCCCGACTGGATCGCGGTCGCAATGTTCCTCATGATCGTCGCCGTCACGCTCGTCATCACCTGGCGCTCGGTCGGCAGCACCGGATCGAAGGCCGGCTTCTACACCGCCGGACACGCGATCACGCCGGTGCAGAACGGGCTGGCGACCGCCGGCGATTTCCTGTCGGCGGCAGCCTTCCTCGGCATATCCGCGCTGGTCTATGCCAACGGGTTCGACGGCTTCATCTACGCACTCGGGTTTCTCACGGGATGGCCGATCGTGCTGTTCCTGATGTCGGAGCGGATGCGCAATCTGGGCAGCTACACGTTTGCGGATGCCGCCGCGTTCCGCCTGCAGCGGACGCCGGTCCGGCTGGTCGCAGCGACCGGAAGTCTCGTCGTCGTCCTGTTCTACCTGATCGCGCAGCTGATCGGCGCCGGCAAGGTGATCCAGCTCCTGTTCGGCATCAGCTACATCTTCGCCGTGCTCGGCGTCGGCGTGCTGATGATCCTCTATGTGATCGTCGGCGGCATGCAGGCGACCACCTGGGTGCAGATCACCAAGGCCGTGCTGCTGCTGTGCGGCGGAACGCTGCTCGCGCTGGCGGCGCTGTGGCATTTCGACTTCAGCCTCGGGCGGCTGCTTTCGGCCGCAAGCCGCGTCCATCCCAAGGGAGCCGCCATTCTCGTCCCAGGCGGGCTGTTTGCCGAGCCGGTGTCCGCCATCTCGCTTGGCCTTGCTTTGGTGTTCGGCACGGCCGGCCTGCCGCATATCCTGATGCGGTTCTTCACGGTGAAGGATGCCGCGGCCGCCCGCAAATCGGTGTTCTATGCGACCGCCTGCGTGGCGTATTTCTGCTGGATCATTCCGGTTCTGGGCTTTGCCGCTGCGGCGATCCTGATGACCGATCCGAGCTATTTCAATGTCGCGGCGTCCGGGCAGTACAACAAGATTGCCGACCTGGTCGGTGGGCCGAACATGGCGTCGATCCATCTCGCCCATGCGATGGGCGGCCCGCTGCTGCTCGGGTTCATCTCGGCAGTGGCATTTGCGACCATTCTTGCCGTCGTCGCCGGCCTAACGCTCGCCGGCGCGTCCGCCGTCAGCCATGACATCTACGGCCAGGTGCTAGCCGGCGGCAAAGCATCGGAAGCGCGCGAGCTGTTGGTCTCGAAGATATCGGCTGTCGCCATCGGCGTCGTTGCGGTTCTGCTGGCCTATGCCTTCGAGAACCAGAACGTGGCATTCATGGCAGGACTTGCGTTGTCGGTGGCCGCGAGCTGCAATTTTCCGGTGCTTGTGATGGCGATGTTCTGGCGGGGCACCACCACGCGCGGTGCCGTCGCCGGCGGCCTCGCCGGGCTGGTAGCATCGGTCGTGCTGGTCGTGCTCAGCAAGACGGTCTGGGTCGCCGTCTTCGGTTTTCCGACCGCGCTGTTCCCGTACGACAATCCTGCGCTGGTCTCGATGCCGCTCGCCTTCCTGTTCGTCTGGCTGTTCTCGGTAACGGACCGCAGCGAACGCGCGGCGCGCGAACGCGAGGCGTTCGCGGCGCAGTTCATCCAATCCGAGATCGGAACGGCTTTGGCCAGCGAACGCCCGGCGCTCGCCGCCGCGGCCTCGTGACATCGGGGAGTCTGGAAGACAGCATGGCCAACGCGTATCAGCTCGACGAGACCCACGACCCGGCAAGGCGCAGCTTTGTCGAGGCGGCAAACGGCGACGCGACCGACTTCCCGATCCAGAATTTGCCGCTCGGCATCTTCAGCACCGCGGCCGATCCCCAGCCGCGGACCGGCACCGCAATTGGGGATTTGGTCTTCGACCTGAAGCGAGCGCTCGGTTCGGATGAGCGCCTTCCGGTACCGATCCGCCAGGCCCTCGGGCAGGGCACGCTCAATGAGCGTGTTCGCGCTCGGACCTGTGGCGATGCGGGAGCTGCGCCGCCGTGTCGCCGATCTGCTTGGCCAGGGCAGCGCGGCCAATGACACCAGGCGGCGTGCCTCCGAACTGCTGACGCCGCTCGCCGACGCAACGCTGCATCTGCCCACACGCGTCCCGAACTACACGGACTTCTATGCCGGCATCTATCACGCACAGGCGGCAGGTGCGCTGCTGACGCCGGAGAACCCGCTTCCCGCGAACTACAAATGGGTGCCTATCGCCTATCACGGCCGCGCCTCGTCCGTGCAGGTCGGTCGCGGGATCGTGCGGCGGCCGCTCGGGCAGCGTCCGCCAACGGTGGCGGGCGGCGCGCCGGGCTTCGGCCCGTGCGAACGGTTGGATTTCGAGCTCGAGATGGGTTTCTACCTCGCTGCCGGCAACCGGCTCGGCAATCCCGTCCCGATTTCCGAGGCATCGCAGCAGATCGTCGGCTATTCGCTGCTGAACGACTGGTCAGCGCGCGACATCCAGCGCTGGGAGATGTTTCCGCTTGGACCGTTCCTCAGCAAGAGCTTTGCCACCTCGGTGTCGCCATGGGTCGTCACGTCGGATGCGTTGGCGCCGTTCCGGGTCGCGGCGCTGGCCCGGCCCGACGGCGATCCGCGTCCGCTCGATTATCTGTTCGACATGGCCGATCAGTCGCACGGCGGACTCGACGTTCATCTCGAGGTCCTGATCTCGACGGTAAAGATGCGCGCCGCGAACCAGCCGGCCGCGGCAATTCTCACATCTAATGCCAAATACCTGTATTGGACGCCGGCGCAGATGGTCGCGCACCACAGCATCAACGGCTGCAATCTGCAGCCGGGCGACCTGATCGGCACCGGCACCATCTCGGGACCGAGTCCGGCCCAGCTCTCGAGCATGCTCGAGTTCACCGCCGCAGGAGCGAGGCCGGCCGTGCTTCCGAACGGCGAGCGCCGCGGCTTCCTCGAGGACGGCGACGAGGTGACCTTCCGCGGTCGCTGCAGCCGGGAAGGTTTTGCGAGCATCGGGTTCGGCTCATGTGTCGGCCGGATCGGCCCAGCCGATGCCGTCATTGCCGGAAGTAACCACGCCTGACGGCGCGAGGCTGATATGGAGTGTCAATCGCTGCTCATCTACGCACATCTTCAGACGGGAGCGGTCGACCCGGACGATGTCCGCTTCGGACAGCTCGTGACCTTGGCGGTTGGACTGTCGCTGCTCCTGGTCACGCGTCTGGCGATGCTGCTGCTCGCGGCCCTGTAGGGTGACGGAAGTCGGACGGCGAACGGCTTGTCCATTTCTTGAACGCCTTGCGAAAGCTGGTCGCATCGGCAAAGCCGACACGCTCGGCGACCTGGTCGATTGCCAGATGGGTGTTCTCGAGCAGCTCCGTCGCGATCGACCGCCGCATCCCGTCTACGATCGACTGGAACGACTGCCCGTCCTCCGCCAGCCTGCGGTGGAAGGTTCGCAACGAAAGCCCGAGCTGCGATGCGATCTCCGGCGCGCCGGCAAATCGGTTGGGACTGTTGAGGCAGGCGGCCCTGATCCGCCTGACCAGCTCGGATTCGCCGGGCCGCTCGGTCATGACGACGTCGCAGAGCTGGTGGCAGATCTTCGCGGTGATCGGGTTCGCGTTGGGGCAGGGCAGATCGAGCACCTTGGCGTTGAAATGCCATTCCATCCGATCGGCGCCGAAGTCGATCGGGCAGTTGAACATCCGCTCGTAGTTGCGCCAGTGCACGGGGGCGGCGAACGGAAAGATCATCCGCTTGCTCGGGAACGGCGATTCGAGGATGCGGCTGAACACCGCGGTCATCGAGCTGCGCCAGAATTCCGCGGCGAAGGGCAGCAGCTCGCCCAGCGGGTCGAGCCCATGGCTGCGCAGGATCGCGGTTGTTCCGTGCTCGATCCGGAAGCTGATCTGCGGCACCGCCGGCCCTGCCATCGTGATGTGATCGAGCGAGAACATCAGCGCTTCGCCGAATGTGCGGCTCGACACCAGCGCATAGCCGTAGATGCCGTAATCGCTGATACGTTGCCGGGCTCCCGCGAGCAGCCCGATGTCGGATCGCTTCGCCAGCCGCATCGCGTTGCGGTAGATCGCCAGCCGCTGGCGGTGCGAGATCCGGGCATGGGGATCCTCGAGCTGGGAAGCGTCGAGACCGGTCCGTGCAAACAGCTCGCGAACCGACACGCCCTGCGCCGCGAGCTCGGCGGCCAGCGCGCCGAGGCCCAGCAGGCTCTGCGTCGGCGCATCGGGATCGCTTGAGATCGGCATCACGATCTTGATCGGCTTCATGGCACGTCCTCCACGTCCGGCTGGCACAGATTGACAAGCCGACGAACGGCTCTTCCGGCCGTTTGGCAATTTTCGACATCATAATTGGCAGAGCTTGACGTTGTCACGCTTGTTATGACGGGTGACATTCAAATGGTCGGAATCGCGGGAGCTGTACGGAACGGCCCCGCAAGAAGAGACGTCTGGCCGCCGTGACGCCGCGCCGAAAGCGGGGCCGGCCGGCTTTTGCATCGAGCGGAGGGAACCTGGATGGCGACGGTACTTCATGAGATGGACGGCAAGGTCGGCGTGGTAACGCTTGCGAAGCCGCCGCACAATTTGCTCGACGACCAGCTCATCAACGATGTGGTCGGCGCGTACCTAGCCGTGGTCGCAGCCGGCTGCCGCGCCATCCTGCTGCGCAGCGCGATGCGGCACTTCTGCGCCGGCGCGGAGATGGCCTCGTGGGGAACCGGCACCAAACTTCACACCGATCAGGCTGGGCTCGAAAGAGTCTGGCGCAGTCTTGAGGATGTACCGGTCCCGACCGTTGCAGCCGTCAACGGCGGCGTGCTCGGCGGCGGGCTTGAGCTCGCTTTGACCTGTGACATGATCGTCGCCGCGAACACCGCGTTCCTTGGCCAGGTCGAGGTTGCGGTCGGATTGCTGCCGTTGCTCGGGGGTACGCAGCGCATCGCGCAACGCGCCGGCATCGCGCGGGCCAAGGAGATCGCGATGCTAGGCCGCCGTCACACGCCCGAGGCGTTCGAGCGCTGGGGCATCATCAACCTCGTCGTCCCGGAAGCGGAGCTGGCGGCATCATCGATGACCATGGCCCGGCAGCTCGCCGCCGGCCCGACCAAGGTCATCGCGGGCGTCAAGATGCAGGCGAACCTGCAGGCACGCGGCGGCGTCGCGGCGGCAGACGCGCGACAGGTCGAAATCAACGACATGATCTGGAAAGCGAAGGATCGCCAGCGCGGTGCCGATGCTTTCTTCTCGTCGGGCCCGGCAACGGCCGTCTTCGAGGGAGATTGATGATGTCAGCTGCACCTCTCCAAGGATTGCGGGTGGTCGATTTTACCCGCGTGCTGGCTGGTCCTCATTGCACCAAGGCGCTACGCGACCTCGGCGCCGACGTCACCAAGATCGAACCGCCGTCAGGCGACATCGGCCGCGCCGGACTGCCCTATGTCGGCGGCATGGGCCTCTATTTCGTGCAGCAGAACGCCGGCAAGCGGAATCTCAGCATCGACCTGAACTACGCGGAGGGGCGCGAGATCGTCGCTCGTCTGTGTAAAGATGCCGACGTCATCGTCGAGAATTTCCGTCCCGGCACCTTGGCGCGATTCGGCTTTAGCTATGACGACGTCCGCGCCTTCAACCCCGGCATCATCTACGTCTCGCTGAGCGGCTACGGGCAGTCGACCTCGTGGCGCAATCGTCCGGCCTTTGCGCCAACGGTGCAGGCCGAGACCGGCCTGACCTCGATCGTGCAGGATCACTTCGGCGAGGCGCTGTCCGAGCCGCGCGGCGATTCCTGCAGCCATGCCGATGTCTATACCGGGCTGCAGGGCGTGATCGCCGTGCTCGCCGCGCTTCAGCATCGCAACCGTACGGGCGAGGGACAGCACATCGACGTGTCGATGGCCGCGACGATGCTGTCGGTCAACGAGCGCGCTGGCGCGATGATGTCGGGGATTGATACCGACGGCGAGCCGATCGCTCTGTCGGCGAACGAGTCGCACATCTTCGAGATGTCCGACGGCGTCCGGCTGACGATCGCCGCGAGCCCGATCTATTCGCCGATGTTCACGCGCTACTGCGCGATGATGCGTCGAAGCGATCTGCTGGTGGATCCGCGCTACGCCACCGCCAGCCTGCGCCGGCAGAACCTCGCGCCGTTGCTCGCGGAAATCCGTGCCTGGATCACCACGTTCGAGAACCTCGAACAGTTGCAGGCACAGGTCAGTGAAGCCGGGCTCGCGGTCGGGCGCGTGCGTACCGTCAACGAGTTCGTGGAGACCGAATGGGCCAGGGAGTGGAACGCCGTGGTCGAGGTCGATGACCGCGCCGGCGGGCTGGTCCGCATGCCGGGCAACCCCTGGATCTTCAGCCGCTCGGAACTGCCGTCGCCCGGCATGCCGGCCTATCAGGGCGAGCACAATGAAGACGTTCTTGGCCAGCTCGACTTTGCGCCCGCGAGGATCAAGGATCTGCAGCAACGGAACATCCTGCTCAGCCGGCGGTAGGCGGAACTTGTCCGAGGCTGGTCAAAAGAGCGCTTCAATTGCATGGAGGAGGAACCCGACAGGATCAGGCGGCCCGCGCCGAGCTTCTCGGCATGGTCCGCTGCGGAGTTTTTTGCGACGCAGACTCCCCAGGGCCGGCGGCTAACTGATTCCGACCCTCTTGCCGTGGCCTTAGGCCTCGGCCTCGAAGAGCAATTTGAGATGGTTGCAGGTCCCCGCAACCAAGTTGATGAAAAACCCCAGTAATCTCAACGGATTGCTGGGGTTATTCTTGCTTCTTAAATCGGCCCTAACAACATCAATGACTTAGCTCATAGGTTCAAATCACGACGTAACCACGCACATGATGTCGTCGCG
Organism: Bradyrhizobium sp. USDA 3262; assembly: GCF_054060035.1. Classification (NCBI taxonomy): domain Bacteria; kingdom Pseudomonadati; phylum Pseudomonadota; class Alphaproteobacteria; order Hyphomicrobiales; family Nitrobacteraceae; genus Bradyrhizobium; species Bradyrhizobium sp. USDA 3262. The sequence continues at coordinate 8,730,196 of NZ_JBSSCT010000001.1, read as the reverse complement.
GCACGAACTTCGGCCGGCAAGCGCTACGTTTCTGAATCCAATGGCCAAGCTCAGCATAGCGTGAGCACGTCATTTCAACAGTTCGTCGAGTGGCTCATGTTCCGGGGGCATTGTGGCCCGCTTCACCGCATCGATGACGACGGCGGCCGTATCAGAGGTACGGCACGTCCGTCGACTGGCAGCCTCCATCCAGTCGAAACGCTCAGCGCGCCGACGATGGCGTGTGATCTCAACAGGCTCGAAGCGGGCGCGTTGCCGAAACGCGCCGAGCTTGCGGCGGAATTTCCAGATCGTCGTCGTGATCATGGTATCAACTGTCGACGAAGCCGATCTTGTGGAGGCCCATCTTCCGTTTGCGGAATGGGCAGTTATGGAAAGAAAATCGTCCTCTCCGCCCATGGCTGGTGGCCCAAAGACAACGTTGGCGATGTTGAGATCGTGGGAAATTATCACCAAATTTGAGGAGGCGGCGACAGAACGAGGTCTCACGTTCGGCATCCTATGGCGGGTACACGTTGTCAAAGTTGCCATTTTTGCGCCAATCGGAAGCCGCCATGTTTGACGTTCATATCACCGGGCCGATGCCTATTGCGGCTTCCATTTGCCGCGAAACTCTCTCGGCGTAATTCCGGAAAATCGTCGGAACGCGCGAGTGAAATGTGCAGGGTCGGCGTAGCCCGAGGAAAATGCGACATCGATAATCTTGGAATTCGTGTCACGCAGAAGTTTAGCGGCATTTTCAAAGCGGACCCCGTCAAGCAGGTCAGAATATGTAACGCCGGCGCTTGAAAGCTTGCGTTGAAAGCTTCTGATGCTGATGCCGGCCATCTCTGCGATCTCCGCGAGTGTTGGAATCCTTTCGTCCAAATAGGACGGCAGCATCAATTTGACTGCTGAGACGATTTCGTGGCCGGACGGCACAATCCCGTCGTCAAGTGAAGCCGCCTGCGTCTCGCTTGCGCGGTTGGGGAGATCCAGGAATGAAACGGGAATATCGATCCATGAGGAATCCTGATCCGATATGAAGCGGGTGTTTTCCCAGAACGATCGAGTCTCAAGGCTCGGTTCATGGCGGGCTTCGAAGGCCATCGTCTCCGGAACCCAGTGGAGGCCGGCAAATTGCCTTACGATATGCATCACGACAACATTCTGAAGCCACTGCGAATGTTCAAGATGCGGTATGCAGGCCGCGCCTGCGAGCTTGCTGCAAATTCTCACGTGATTATCGTTGCGCTCCAGCCACACACTCACGGTCGTGTCTTCAAGCGGCGCCCATTTGCACAATTGCTGCAAGGCAATGAACAGCGTCGGCGAGAAGCGGATGCTGGCGCGAAGCTTTTCGCTCAGGTGGCAGAATTGCAGCCGGCGAGCAGCTTGAAAACCAATGTCTGTGATGCCCTGCGACCGCTGTGCTGCTTCCGCGAAACGTATCGCTTGCAGGATTGGGATATAGTGCTCGGGCTTTTCCTCCAAAGAAGCTGGAAGGCGAAACTTGGTCAGCAACGCCTCCGTTGGAGCACCGATCTCATCACAAATGTGAGCGAAAGGAATAATGAATTGGCAACGAGTTAGCGGAAGTACGGTCAATTTTGGGTTCTCGCGCTGAAATTGAGTTCGGCGATTTTCCACGTATTCGGCGTGCGGCCTGGCTGAGCGGCCGAAAGCTTAATAGCTCCCGGTTGGCGTGTATTGCAAAATATTTACTCGCTGCATTGGGAGGAAGAGGCTGGGCTGGTCCATTGGCAGCCAGCGCGCCCTTCGGTTTTAGCTTGGCGGCTTATGGCAAGACGTCCGACGATTCTTCACCCATGCTCCAGCAAAAGCGAAGGCTAGACGAGGCGTCTCGGCGTTTGGTCTTCACCACATGCCTTCGGTCCCATGAAGCCTGTTCATATTCCTTCCCGGTACTCGGTGCGCGCGGCGATTGCTGCCTCACTGCGTCACGGTGACGCAGCGCTTCAACGCACCGCATTCCAACTGGGGATGAGCCCGCGCTCGTTGCAGCGTCATCTCGCCGGAATGGGCACCAGCTACAGCGACATGGTTGCGGAAGTGCGCCTCGATACAGCCTGCTACCTGCTTCTGGAATCCAACCAGCGCATATCGGAGATCGCCCTGCGTCTCGGCTATGCGGGAACGAGCAGCTTCAGCCGTGTCTTCATGCGTTTGACAGAAATACAGCCCGTCATCTATCGGCGGCAGCGAACTGTTCAAGGAAACGACAAGTCCCGACTCGGGAAGGGGCCGCATGCGGGCAATCAGCAGAAATCGTCGCGATTGGCGCGAAATGGCAAGACATCTTCGCTGCCAAGCGGGAGTAACGTCGCGCCCCCTCGACAAGGGAAAAAACAGCGTTCTAACGGCACTGACTGAAGAACATTAGCGTCAGCCTGCCGCCGCTACGACAGGACAAACGATGGTTATCATTCTCGTCAGTTACCTTGTCCTGATTTGGCTGGCATTTTCAAAGTTCAAGCTGATACGCCTGACCTGGTCGTCCGGAACCGTCGCTGCCCTTGCAGGCATTGCCATTCTCGCCGTCTTCATGGCGATGCTGAATTATCTCACCCCCAACGGGCGCGTCGTGGTCGTATCACGAGTCGTGGAAGTGACGCCGAACGTCAGTGGTGAGGTGATTGCAATCCCCGTCAAACCAAACGTGCCGGTAAAGGCCGATGCGGTCTTGTTCGAAATTGACCCGACGCCGTTTCGATACAAGGTTCGTCAGCTTGAAGCCGCACTAATCGCAGCTCAGCATCAGGCCGAGGTGCTGAAGGCGAATTACGATCAGGCCAATGCAAATGTGGCTGGTCTTGAAAAGCAGGTCTCTTTTCATGATAAGAGGCTGAACGATATCGCCTCCTTGACAAGCAGCGGGGCCGCCACGTCGTTTCGTGAACAGGACACGCGCGAGCAGCTCGATATTACGATTGCGCAGTTGCAGTCCGCAAAGGCGCAACAGCAGAGCGCTAAGGCCTCGTTCGAATCGTCGATCGGCGGTGTCAACACAACCGTGCTGCAGACTCGCGCACAGCTCGATGACGCAAAATGGGAGCTTGAACAGACGACGGTCAAGGCGCCGTCGGACGGCTACGCCAGCGTCGTGGCGCTCGCGGTTGGTGCCCGCGCCCTGCAGGCGCGTGCGGCGATGTCCTTTATCATAGAGTCGGACGTTTCCATTGTCGGTGTGTTTTCGCAGAATGGCTTTCGCACCATCAAGCCCGGCGCGCAGGTGAAACTCGTTTTCGACAATGACCCGGGACGCATCTACGAGGCCAGGATCGCGGAGATTCCGGAGGGCGTCGGGCAGGGTCAGATCGCGGTATCAGGGACGCTCGCTCGTGTCGGATCAATCGGCGGTACGAGCGCGTACCCCGCGGTGATTTCGATTCCAGCGAATGCCGACCGCTCTACCTTGCGCCTCGGTACATCGGGCACGGCGACGGTGTTCGCCGAAAATGCGGGACCCATCGGGCTCATCGCCCGTATCGTGCTCTGGATCCAGTCCTACACGGCCTATCTGTAAGGATCCGATCTGATAGCCGCATGCGAGGGGTGTAGCCGGCAACCGGAGATGCAGCGTCGGGGCATGGCTGCCGTCCGTCAAACCCGATCAGCAGGCATCCGTACTCCAGCGATCCAAAAGCCTGCAACCCGCGTGATCTTGTCGAGCGCTTGTTTTGTCGGCTCGACGATCTCACGGGCTTCGCAATCCGGCAGCAAGAATTGGCAAAGCGCGCCGCTATTGGCGTGAAATGGCAAGACATCCTCCTCAATGGCCGTGAAATAGCGAGATGAAAACCATTTCCCGGTGCTCACCGGATGCCAGCAACGATGGTCCAAGTTGGGGCGGAGAGCATGACACGGGACACGGTGATCTGGCAGTCGAGGTGCCCCGTTCGAGGGCACGACATCGGTCTGCCGCCGTGCGGACAGGATACAGAAAGATGAACCAATGACAATATTGCGCGCCGCTCTTCTCGCCATTGCCGCCGCTGGTATGGCGTGTGTGCCGACGGTTCTTTCCGCTCAATCGGCAGCCGAGCCGAAGCAGCATATGCCGTTGGAGAAATCCATCGGACAGTCGAAGCCCGAGGTCGTTCCGTCGTTGTTTGTTCTCAACTCCAAGGGCGCCGTCCTGAAGGACGGAAAGCTTGTCCTGGCCGGAATTTCTCCGAATGCCATCGTGTTTGCGGATCGCCCGGTGCGGGCAGCCGGGCATGATCTGACGGCGCGGATCGTCGAGGATTGGGGCAACGGAAGCGACAATTTCGCGAAGGATCCGCCGAACGCAACGGTTTCCGGATTCAAGAAGGACGGATCGGCTGTTGTCGACGCCGTGGTTGTGCTGAAGTCACCGAAGCTTGAAGGCGACAAGCTGACTTTCGATGTTGACGTGCTCGAAGGCGACCTGGCGGGGTCCGATGGACCGGCATCGGTCTTCATCGACATCATTGGCCGGCCGTTTACGCCGCTATCGTTTGCTGGTGTCGCCCGCAGAACGGCATGGCGCGGCGCTTACTATCGCGGCGCTGCCGTTGCCGGAGCCGCGGCTGTTGGAGCGGCCGCAGTCGCCTATCCTTATTACTACCCGCCGCGCTGTGGCTATTACCCCTATCCGCCTTGCTACTAAGGATACGTGCGACCAGCGGCCCCTGCGCAGGACCGGGCGCGGAGGCCGCGGTCAATGTGTCGGTCGGCATATCAACCAATAAGCTGCAATGGATTTCCTGACATCCGAATGCAGATCGTTTCGATAGCTCAATCGAACAACAAAGGAGTACGGCAAATGTTGACGAAGCGAGACTTACTTCGCTCCACCGCGGCGCTCGCGGCGCTCGCCGCCACGACGGCGAAGTACACCCCGGCAATTGCGCAGAACAAAACCGATTGGCCCAGGCTGTTAGAGGCCAAGGACATCGCTGAGGAAGGCTTCATCTACGGCTTGCCGCTCGTGATGAATTATGCGGTCATGCAAGAATATGCCGTGGACAGGAACTCGGGGCAGTTCAAGGCACCGTTCAACGAAATCTACAACATGCACCACGTCGCCACCCCGGCGGACACGGCAATCATCACGCCGAACAGCGACACCCCTTACTCGATACTCTGGCTGGATTTGCGCGCCGAACCAATGGTCATCTCGGTGCCGACGGTCGAAAAGGACCGCTACTACTCGGTTCAGTTGATCGACGGCAACACCTACAATTTCGGCTACATCGGCACGCGCGCCACGGGGACCGAGCCGGGCGACTATCTGGTGGTCGGCCCCGACTGGAAAGGCGAAACGCCGACCGGAATCAAGAAGGTTTTCCGATCGACGACGCCGTTCACATTCGCGGCTTTCCGCACCCAGCTCTTCAATCCCGGCGACATGCCGAACGTCGAGAAAGTTCAGGCCGGCTACAAGGCCCAACCGCTTTCCGCCTTCCTCAAACAGCCCGCCCCGCCCGCCGCGCCGAAGATCGATTTCCTTCCTGCCACCACGGCCGGGATCAAGGATAACTTCTTCCAATATCTCGACGCAGCCCTGCAATTCGTCCCCGAGACGCCGAGGGACAAGGCGATCCGTGCGAAACTTGCGAGAATTGGCATCGGTCCCGGCAAGACCTTCGCGTTCAGGGATCTATCGCTCGAACACAAGGCCGAAATCCTGGTGGGCATGAAGCAGGGTGACGACAAGGTCGACAAATGGCTGGCCAGCGGAAACAAAAACATCAATGGCTGGAACGTTGGTTCGTTCTTCGGCGACGAGGCCTTCTTCAACGGCGATTGGGCGATGCGGGCAGGCGCCGCCAAGGGCGGTCTCTATGGCAACGATGCCGTAGAAGCGATGTACCCCTATACACGGAAGGACGCGGCCGGTGAGTTGCTCGACGGCAGCAAGCACAAGTACACCATCACCTTTGCACCCGGCCAATTGCCGCCAGTGAATGCGTTTTGGTCCGTTACGATGTACGACGGCAAGAGCCAGTTCTTGGTCAAGAATCCGATCAATCGCTACCTCATTAACTCTCCGATGTTGTCGGCGATGAAAAAGGACGCAGACGGTTCGCTGACGCTGTACATTCAAAAAGACAGCCCCGGAGCGGACAGGGAAGCCAATTGGCTTCCGGCGCCGGATGACAAGATCTACCTCGTGATGCGCCTCTATTGGCCGAAGCCTACGCCGCCGTCGATCCTGCCGGCGGGTCAAGGAACTTGGCAACCGCCCGGTATCAAGCGGGTCTGATGGCACCTGGACCAATCATGCTGCCTGGAAAGTGATTTGAGCGCGCGAACTCGTGCCGGCCTTTTTTGGCGGGCGCGAGTTCGAGCGTGACCCACAGGCTCTCAAGCAGCAATCGGAAACGAAGATGGTAAGCAATTACACACAGAGCGCTGATCGTCGCAGCAAGGATACATCGACGTTCAGACGCTGACCTGCGCTCAACTTGCGGGCGCTTGGTAGGAAGACGCGGAGTTGCTCACCACGTAGTACGGCGGCTGCTGCGACGGTCTCGCGCGTAAGCATCGTCTCAACGTCATGAGAGCGAAAGAAGCGGGGCACGACGTCATCCAGTACTGCAAGGCCGATCCCAGCAAGCTGGTCGTCGAAGTGATTGCTGTCGTGTTCAAGGATATGCGCGCGAAGCTTGGCATCAAGATGAAGCCGTAGGCGAGCCTGTAGGAAACCGGGTGGGAGGACTTTTCCGTTGGCGGCTGCGAGCGACGTAGCATCATACAGCCTTAGCTTTGACGAATATTCCGACATGGTTATTGGAGCGACGGGGAATTTCCTGCTGACTGGTCCCAGTCAAGCTCCTTGGTCGGTCGATCATTGCAAACTGGGTTCGATCGTCTTGCAGTTTGGCCTGGAGGGAGGCTCCAAGATCTTGCACGGCGTTTCGTGTCCAGATGCTTTGAGCTTTATCGTTCAGGATGAGCAAATTGCTGATTGCCTGATATTTGACGGTCAAATCCTTCGGCCTCACGACTTCGTGGTGCTTCCGCCTGGGAGCGATTTTACGTTCGCGTCGTGCGGCATCCATCGTTGGATGTCGATTTCGATGCCTGTTGGGCTCTTTGAAACATTTGTTGTCAGGACCGGCAGAAACCATCTTACACGGCTCAAGAAAGCAAAGTGCGTCATTTCGTCCCCGAAACAATTTCTCAATTGTTTGACTGAGGCAACCGCGAGCACAGCCGCGCTCGTACGCAAGGAGCAAACGTCGACGCTCCACGGACTTAGCATTGCCCGGTTGTTAAACGCATTGATCGGTGCAATTGCGGATTTGGACAACGAAATGTGCCTCCCAACGGAAAAGTCGCGATTGTCTAGTGACACTGTGACAAAAGCGTTGGAGCACGCCCATGGTCAGAAATGGGGAGGGCTCCAGGTTGCTGACCTGGCCCTCGCGGCTGACGTAACAAGCCGGACGCTCCTGAGGACGTTCCGGCAGCAACTGGGTGTTGGACCAGCAAGCTATCTCAAGCTACGTCAACTCAACATGGTCCGCCGTTCACTCCGCGGAAAATGTGGGCCGTCAAGCAAAGTCACAAACATCATGAGCGAACACGGCGTTACCGAATTCGGTCGTTTTGCCTCGGAATACAGAGCCCTTTTTGGAGAGCGCCCGTCGGAGACGGTGGCGAGGTCGCGGGTGCAAAGTGCGGGATGAATCGACTCGCTTCAACCAGCGTCGTCAACCGCAATACCCAAATTTGCAAAGTGCGATTCGCGTCTCCGGACGCGCCGAGAAGGAGCGCGGGTGCGATCGTCTGCGCAATGGCATTCGACAGCTGACTGTCGGCGTGTCGGATAGCTTTGAGTCCGGCCTGAAACAGAAACGTCACGCTGCAGTGTACCGAATTTGCAACGACCGACTTCTTTCGATTAATTGTCCGATTTTACATAGCGACCGGGAGTTGACCCAAATACGTTTCGGTACAGGCCCTCGAACTTGAGGCTGATGTGTTTGCAAGGGATTTTGAAATGAGAAAGATCGTACTCACCGCCGCCGCATTCACTGCATTCGTAGCTCCTGCGTTCGCTGCCGACCTGCCGCAGCGGCCCTACCCGGCCAAGGCCCCCATGATGGCAACTGCCGTCTACGATTGGACCGGCTTCTACATCGGCGGTAATGGCGGATATGGCACGAGCCGCAATTGCTGGGGTGTCGTACCGGCAGGTGGCCTGGTCATTCCTGATGGTTGCCACAGTCAGTCTGGAGGCGTCATCGGTGGACAGCTGGGGTACCGTTGGCAGGCCGGTCAGTTTGTGTTCGGTTTGGAAGGCCAGGGCGACTGGGCAAATATGCGCAGTTCACACGTGAGCGTTGTCAATCCGCTTCTCACCAATTCTTCCAAGGTCACCAGCTTGGGTCTTTTCACCGGCCAGATCGGCTACGCGTGGAACGCTGCGTTGCTGTATTTGAAAGGCGGCGCGGCGGTGACGAACAACGACCTTCTTCAAGCTACCACGATTGGAGGCGTTGGCCTGAACTATGCGACCTCAACCCGTTGGGGCGGCGCCATCGGCGTTGGGTTTGAATACGGCTTCACGCCGAACTGGTCGGCCGCCATTGAATATGATCGCTTGATCATGGGTAACGCCAACAATTCCTTCTCGGTACCGGCAGGCGCTGCTGCCGTGGTCAATCAGGTCAGCCAAGACGTGGATCTGATCACCGTGCGCGTGAACTACAAATTCGGTGGACCCGTCGCTACGAGTTACTGATCTTTGCCGGCGAGGGCCGGCTTAGCAGCCGGCCCTTGTTGGCCTCTTGACCAATTTGGGACGAAATTTTCGTGATGGACGACATGAAGAAACTTATCATTGGGGCAGGATTTGCTGCCGTCAGTTCTATCTGCGCCTTTGCGGCAGACCTTCCCATGCAGACCTACAAGAGCGCGCCCGTGGTGGCCCAGGTCTATAATTGGACCGGCCTTTACGTCGGAGTGAACGGCGGTTACGGCTGGGGCACGCAAGATCCGCTGACGCTCGTCTCTGGCAGGTTTGACCGTGCAAGCTTCGATATCAGTGGCGGGATGTTCGGCGGCACCATGGGTGCCCAAATCCAGCAGGGATATGTCGTGATCGGCCTTGAGGGCGATCTTGATTGGGCGAACGTGAAGGGCAACGGCATCATAAGTCCGGCTATCGCGGGCATCGGGCAGGGTATTACACTCAATATCGCGTCCAACATCAGCGCCGTTGGAACGGCTCGGGCGCGAGTCGGCGTCGCCGTCAATAATCTGCTTTTGTATGTCACCGGTGGTGCTGCTTTCGTGAAATCGAGCGCGAATGGCACCTCAATTGCCGGCGTCGCATGTGGTACGCTCGGCGTACTTCCAAATTGCACAGCCTCAGCCTGGCGTCCTGGCATTGTTGCAGGCTTGGGTATCGAATATGGTTTCACGCCGAACTGGTCCCTGAAGGGTGAATATCTCTACACCCAGGTGGTCGGCACGGGCGTAAGCACCGACAAGCTCAACACCTTCCGCGGCGGCATCAATTATCGATTTTGAAACGGAAGATGCGGGTAGGGCGCTATCATGAATCCTAAGGCGTTGGCTCTCTGTGCAACGTTGGTTGCACTCACCGGTCCTGCTTCGGCCCAGACCCCGACATGGACCCAGACGGGTATGCTCACCTGCAAGCCTAACCCGAGCATTGGATTCATTATCGTCGGACACCAGTCGATGGAGTGCCGCTTCGTGCCATCCATGCCCGGTCCCCCACAATTTTACGAAGGCGCCCTCAACACGGTAGGAATTGATATTGGGGTAATCGGTGGCGGCGCCTTGGCGTGGGGCGTTCTGGCGCCCGTCGCCGGCGTTCCTGCCGGGGCTCTGGCTGGCACCTATGTTGGTGCGAGCGGGGACGTGGCGTTGGGTGTTGGTGTCGGGGCAAACGTTCTGGTCGGCGGATCCAACAGAAGCTTCGCGCTGCAACCGGTATCAGTCGAAGGTTCGGTCGCGCTGAATGTCACGCTTGGCCTGTCAGCGCTTCAACTGCGAGGGGTCCCTTGAGCAAAGCGCGCCTGCCGCGGAACACCCAAGTCGAACAAGAGACGCGAGATAGAGGATCTAGAATGCGGTATTACTACCTTCTTGCAGTTGCTACGACAATTGCGTGCTCCGGCGCTCTCGCCCAGACGCCGCTTTCGGCCTATGTCGACGGCAACGGCTTCATTGATGTTCAAAAGCTGACATGTGCCCAACTCGCGGGTACCTACCAGGAAGACGCGGACGCCCTGACGGCCTGGTACAGCGGTTGGTACAACGGCCTAGCCAAGAAGCATTATCTGGATCTCAGGAAGGGAAAGGTCGTGGAGCATGAGGTGATCCAGTACTGCAAGGCAAATCCAGACAAGCTGATTATCGAAGCCATCGCTGTCGTATTCAAGGATGAGCGGGCGAGACTGGGAATTCGGATGAAGGCCGATTGAGACAAGAGCGCCATTCGTTAGGCCCGGCGTTCGATGAGGGGGACCTACTGATGTTGTCCTTTGCGAAGCGTATAGTCGGCGCCAACGTGCTGTTTGGTGGGGCAGGCGGGCATCAGCGTTTCCTTAGGGGTATCCGGCCTGATGCTGGCGTTCGTACCGTGATGCCATGAGCAACCTCGCAATCAATCTGTGGCCGCGATGGCTCAGGATACTGATTGTCGGAGCAGCCACGGCCGCGGCGATCGGCAGCGGATGGTTCGCGTATCGCTACTTCGCAAAGCCTGTTGTGCTCACCGTGGCTGCCGGGTCGGCCGATGGCGAGTCGCTGGCGCTGATCTCGGCGATATCAGCGCGCCTGTCGGCGTCGAACTCGCATGTCCGGTTGAAGGTCAGCGATGCCGGAAGTTCAGCGAAGGCCGCCGAACTGCTGGCGGAGGGCAAGGCCGATCTTGCAATCGTTCGAGGCGATACCAGAGGCCTGGCAGACGCGCGGAGCGTTCTGCTCCTGACCCATGGGGTGGTCCTGATCGTGACGCCCGCAGCCACCAGCGCCGACAGCCTCGGTGGCTTACACGATATGACCATTGGCGTGGTCGGCGGCGCCATCAACGCCCCGACAGTTGAGGCCCTCAAGCAGGTGTATCAATTCGACCGCGCCAAGGTCACCTTTCTGAATGTTGCCATCAACGACGCCGCGGCGTCGCTCGCATCAGGAAAGGTTCACGCGTTGCTGGCCGTTGTTCCTCTAACGGAAAAATACCTCTCCAAAGTCAGGCAATTCTTTCACCAGGAACGCGCCAAAGGGTCAGCGCCAAAACTGATCGAAATCGAGTCGGCCGGCGCGGTCGCCAACGTCGCGCAGCAATACGAGAGCTATGACATCCCGAAAGGCACCTTGCGGGGCGCTCCGCCGGTTCCCTCCGATGACCTGACCTCGCTGCGCTTGTCGTACTTTCTCGTCGCCAATAAGTCAGTCAATGCCGACACCATTACCGATCTGGCGCAGTCACTGGTCGATGCAAAACGGGATCTGCTGTCACAGTTTCCGATATTGGCCCAGGCGGCGGCGCCGAGCACGGATGCGGACGCGTTGATCCCGATCCATCCGGGAGCTGCGACCTACTACAATGGCAACCAGCAGAGCTTCTTCGACAAATACGACGACAAGCTCTACTACGGGTCGCTGTTGCTGGGCTCACTGATCTCCATCCTCGTGGCAGCCTGGCGTTTCGCCCGCTCAGGCAGCGGACCGCAAAGTATGCTGGAGCCGCTTTACGAGCTTGGCAACGAAATCAGGATGGCGAAGAGCGAGGCCGAACTGGACCAAATCGAACGGAGAATTGACGGTATCCTCAAGGCTGAACTCGCCAGGAATGCAGGCGGTGAGGGCGCCGACGGCGCCGAGATGGCCGCGCTAGGTCTTGCCGCCCAACGGCTCCAATACCTGATGAGCCATTGCCGGACCCGGCTTGGCCACACATCGGTTCGCGCGGCAAGCAACTAGCGCGTGCCTGAACACTCACTCTGCAGGGTAAACGCCGCATCCTTGATCTGGATAGGCGCGCTCCGTTGCGCTTCGCTGCGAGACTCAGCTGTCGTCAGAGGAGCCATGATAGTGACCGAACCGCGAGGCAGTCAGGCAAGGGCGATGCGCCTCCTGAACAGGAGCTGAAACGCCCCTTTGAGGTTGAAAGGACCCGTTCGATCCACGTCATCGGCATAAGTCGTTGAAACCGCAGCAAATGCGACCTCCCTCCGAGCGCACCATAAACCCACGTTCGGCTTCGAAGTCGCCGGCCGCGACATGGATAGAAATGGCCGTCAGCTGCCTGCTCCCAGGCGGCAGCCAAAAGGCCATCTGTTGGTCAAGGAGGTTCAACCTCGAATGACGAAGAACTTTTTCTCCTCCCTCACTATCCCGTATGCCAAAGTCTGGTCCGGCCGTACAACGGGACAATGGAAAATCCGAAATCATGATCATGGACCGTGGAATTGCCGACGCCGGCGCGGTGGGTGAGGGGGCTCTGCCCGGACTTCGGTCGCGGCCTCTCAACCGCCGGGCGTTTCTGTTCGGCTCCGCTGCTGGTCTCGCCGCACTGGGCCTGGCCGGTTGCGCATCCGACTACATGAGCTTGGCCGAGGCGGAGAAAGTCTACGGGCCTGTGCCGAACGAGAAATTCCCGATCCCTGCGGTCGATGTTAGTAAGGTCAATCCGAAATATCTTCGCAAGACAGTGCGCTATGACAGTAGTGAGGCGCCCGGTACGATTATCGTCGATCCCAGCAAATACTATGTTTACCGCATCGAGGGCGAGGGAAACGCGACCCGCTATGGAGCCAATGTCGGCCGCGATGGATTCCGGTGGAGCGGGGAGGCTTATGTCGGGCGCAAAGCCGAATGGCCTACCTGGACGCCACCTAAGAGCCTGACTGAAAAATGGGGTGAGTGATCTCAGTGGGGTGTGATTCCATCGGATTTGCAAAGATTCGAGGGAGAGCACGATGCCCTGGACTGAGATCACTCGGGAGCAATATCGGCGGGACGATCTGCGTTATGCAAGCGATATGACCGATGCGGAGTGGGCGCTGATCAGACGCCTGTTGCCGCGAGCGAACCGGCGCGGCCGGCCGCGTAAGACGGAGCTGCGTCGTGTGGTCGAAGCGATTCTCTATATCGTTTCGACCGGCTGCCAGTGGCGGGCGCTGCCGCGGGAGTTCCCGCCCTACTCGACGGTGCAGGGCTATTTTTATAGATGGCGGGATACAGGCCGGTGGCAAAGGATTGTCAGCGTCCTTGTCCGACGGGCGCGAAAAAAGCTTGGACGCGCACCGAAGCCGACGGCAGCCGTGATCGACAGTCAAAGTGCGCCGACCACGCAAGCTGGCGGACCGCGCGGCTACGATGCAGGCAAGCGCATCTACGGCCGCAAGCGGCATATTGTGACGGATACCAATGGCCTCCTCCTCGGGGTTCATGTTCATCCGGCCAACGTTCAGGACTGCCATGGCGCCGTACCGCTGCTGAAGAACGTGCGGATGAACTTCCCCCGGCTGCGCCACGTCTTTGCCGACCGGATCTACCGCGGAAATCAACTCCTCGACGCGCTCTCAGACTGCGGTCCATGGACTGTCGAGATCGTCGAGCGGCCCCAAGGCGTCAAAGGCTTCCAGCTTCTGCCGAGGCGGTGGGTGGTCGAACGCACATTCGCTTGGTTCGGCAGATGCCGCCGCCTCGCCAAGGACTTCGAGGCGACGGTGGCAACCGAAGCTGCCTGGCTGCTGATTGCACACATGAGGCTCCTGACCCGCAGACTTGCCGCTGCCCGCAAGGATGGGTGACTTATGAGTCAGACTCTAAGGAGATGATCGCGCGCCAGCCGGAGGCGGGCAAATATGCTCGCGGCATGCCGGGAGGTCTCGACAATCCACTTGGTGCCCGCGTGCTCTACCTCTATCAAAATGGGGTGTACACGCTTTACACGATCTATAGCACCACCGACCCCGAAACGATTGGGAACGGCATTACGAGCGGCTGTACCGGCCTCCTCAGTCAGGACATGATCGACCTATATGCGCGAACGCCCGTCAATACGAAGGTGATCGTGCTGCCGGCATAGGCTTGCCGACACGTCTTTGCACGGCGAAGAGCCAATTCGGACTTTGTCGCCGGCTTCTTCGGTGCGCTGTGGGTCCTTCAATCCGCCGGTGTGTAAGCGCGTCATCGAGAGACGGGGTTTGGCCAGGGGGCTCGAAATTGTCTGAATAGAAATTCCAATGGGTGAATGGATTTCGCTGGCTATTGTCGCGCGGCGGCCGGCCAACGTTCATCGAACGATGATCAGCGCTTGGCCACACGCAGAACGGGCTGGGGGATGCGTGCGTTCAAGTCAGTCGCAGGTTTGGCTCCGCCGGAGCCGCCCCTCCAAGGGGGCTTGTTCAGATGAGCCTGAAGGTGATTGCGATCAAGAAGAACACGATCAGCCCGATGCCGACCAGCTTGAAGATATACGGGGCCTCAACGTCGTCGCCGAGCCGCTCGAAGGACGGCCCCCACAGGACCGTCGCGACGAACCCCAGAACAAGGAGCGTGATCAACAGGATTGTGGAGGCGGTGTCGCTAATCGAGGCTCCCATCTGGACATTCCGCTTCTTGGATGTGGTTGAGAAATTTACAACATCTACGGGTTGAAGCATAGTTTCCGACGCGCCCCAATCTAGGCAACAAGCGAAAAGCGCTGTCTCTTCTTGGCCCATTGTCGACCTCGCAAAGAGTTGGCATCGTGGTGCGATGAATAAACAACCGCTTGCCCATCTGCGTACATGGTCGCTCTGTTTTGCGATTTATTGCGTCGCGTGCACCAACGCCGTTGCCTGCGTAATCCCAGGCGCCGGATCAAGTATCTTATTTGAGCAGGTTCCGACCGACCCCGCTTTTCTTCCTCCGAGATAATTGAAGCATCGGTCTACGATCGTACGCGAGTCGAACGCGCTGGTTCTGGTTATCAGGTGGAACTGTTGACCGCACGCGTTGATCACGTGATCAAGGGATCGATCAATACCGAGACCGTGAAAATCCTCCTGCACCCCGGTTGCCCCATAGTTGGTTACAACGGGCACGGCATTATTCTCGGAGAGCTTCAGGACGATCCGCAGCTCGGGCTTGTGCTGATACCAAAGGAGCATGGGCTGAGGGAGCCGTTGTGAGAAACAGGCTGGCTTGCTTCCGATTGTGGCCCTTAGCGACTTGATTGGCGTTGTGGCTGACTTCCGCTTTGCCGGAGATAGCCGACATCATTGCCAAAGGAGAGACTGCTTCTGTCGATCCTCTCCGTCGGCGGGAAAGGCAAGGATCGTGGGTGGCACTGTCGCGTCCACTCATCAGCAGACGAGCTTGCCTGACGCCGTTGCGAACTTTCGTGTGAACGAAAACAGCACGTATCTGGTGCGGTTTCTGTTGCGGTCGTCGCGGTGGGGACAACCAAGATCCCGTAAGACATTAATCTCATTGGTGGCCCGGCAGGACTCGAACCTGCAACCAGACCGCTATGAGCGGCAGAATAGCGATCAGCCTCGTTGCCTTTGTCGCGCATTCGGTCGCTTCTGCTCGCGTTTGTTACGTTTTGACGATTTCGCTCCCGCTTTGGTCGCCAGCCAGCGATCAGTCAAAACGTCTCGGTAATCTTGCTCAGGCGAGGGGGACGATCCGGGTCAAATCCGCGGGCGCATGCCGCCTGCTCGATCATCCGATAGGCCGGAACGAGCATGGTGATCGGGTCGGTGGCGGGGTCATCCTCGACCAACCAAGGCAGCGAGCCATGCGGTCCGCCGCAGAGATGCAGCGCGATCTTTTGCTCACGCAATTCCTCTGCCAGTGCGTCCACCGTAGTCGCCGTTTCATCCATGACACGCATCATGACAACTGGCGTGCGCGACGATAACGCGGCACGTGGCCCATGCTGCAGCTCGGCGGCGCTCAGTCCGATGGAGGGCAGGCGCATGATTTCCGAAAGCTTGAGCGCGATCTCCCTCGCCGAGCCCAGGCCCAGGCCCCGAGCCGCCACAAACACAGCTGACGCCTTGACGAGATCATCGGCAATTTCCGACCAGTCGAGCGCCAGCGCGCGGTGCAGGCGCTCGGGTAGCCGGTCGAGGGCTGACCGTAGCGCACGATCTTGCGCCAGCTCGGCAACCAGTCCGGCGCTGGCGGCCATCGAGCCGATTACGGTCTTCGTCGCCGCTACGGAGTGCTCTTGGCCGGCTTCGATCGGAACGACGAACTCCGCTTCGTCAGCCACCGGCGACGACGTCGCATTGACGATGGCAATCGTGCGTGCGCCCGTGGCTCGTGCCGACCTGGTCGCTGCGACAAGATCCGGGCTGCGCCCGGATTGCGAGATCACGATGAACAGCGCATCGCGCAGCATCAAGGGTGTGCGAAATGCGGTGATCACCGAGGGAGCACTTGCTGAAACGGGAAGGCGAAGCCGCGTCTCGACAAGATATCTCAAGAAAACCCCGGCATGCCCGGAGCTTCCCCGACCACACACGACGCACAAAGGGGCGGAGTCAATCCCAATCCGCTGTGCGATGTCGCGCGTGGCGGGTCGGCTGCGAACAATGTTGGCGACAACATCCGCGCTTTCCCCGATTTCGCTCGCCATCGCGGATGTCGTCACGGCTCAACCACTCCGCCTCGGCCGCGTCCCGCCGCTCCCTTTGGGAGTCGGTCACGATGCGAGTCACGATTCTTGGCAAGCTCGACAAACACTTGCCGAAGGTTGCCGTCACAGTTCTCCAGAACGGTCTCCGCATCAACCCTGTCGACACCGAGCGCCAGAAGGACTGCAATCTTGATGTCTCCCTCGGCCTGCTCGAGCGAGCGTGCCGCGTGCGACGGATTACAGCGCGCGATTTGCGCCACCATGGCCTCGGCGCGCCGCTTTAGCTTGGCATTGGTCGGCGGCATGTTCACCATCATGCCGCGATATACCCGGCCAAGGCGCAGCATGATCCCTGAGGAGATCAGGTTGAGCACGACCTTCTGCGCGGTGCCCGCCTTCATCCGCGTGGAGCCGGCGATCAGCTCTCGGCCGGTCTCGACCAGGATCGGAAACGTTGCCAATGCCAGCAGTGCGGTGCCGGGATTGTTGGCGACACCAATCGTTACTGCATCGAAAGACCCTGCCTGCTGCAGCGCCGCGACCGTGAACGGCGTGGTGCCGCTGGCGGCTACCGCAATCACCACGTCGTGCGGCGTGAGCCGTGCGGCGCTGATCTGCGTGACTGCATCATCGACATCGTCCTCCGCGCCCTCGATGCTTGTGACGAACGCGCTGTCACCGCCGGCAACGACGAAGCGGACGCGCTCGCGGGGCCAGGCGAAGGTCGGCGTCAGCTCGGCGCCGTCCTGGACCGCCACGCGGCCTGACGTGCCAGCGCCGACATATACAATGCGACCGCGGTCGCCCAGCACCGTCTTGGCCGCTTCGGCTGCCGCAGTGATCGCGGGAAGGGCATGGCCGATCGCGGCGACCGCCGCAAGCTGGCCCTCCCACATCGCTTCCATCGCTGACGTCAGCGACCATGCATCAAGGTCGGCAAATCTGGGATCGACTTCTTCGGTGGCCATATCCGTGATCCAAGCACCATCAAACGCGGAACTTCGAAGTCTGTTCATGGTCAGTTTCTCTCTTGGGCGGGTCCAGCTTGCGCAGGTCGAGCCGCCCTCGCGCCACAAGCAGCGCGCCGGCCGCTGCGTCGGCGTCAGGACGCCTCAGGCGGGCGCGCAGGTCAGGCGTTAGCCAGGGCGTAATCGCATCCGCGAGCCCGCCCACCAGCGCGAGCCGGTCAATTCCTTTAGCCAGGAACAGATCAAGCAGATCGCCAATGGCATCGGCCGCGCGTTCGACAATGCGGCGGCCGACCGGATCGCCCTGATTGGCGTGCCGCATCACGGTCGGCGCGAACGCAGCGTAGTCGGTGGCCCTGGCTTCTTCGGACCACGCCACGGCCTGATAAGGATCTTGATCGAATGCGCCCAGCACCTCTGCGAGCAATGGTGTCAGCTCGCCGCGGCGATCCGCGGCCCGCAGCGCCAGTCGAACGACCTGCAGGCCAATGTCGGCGCCGCTGCCTTCGTCCGAGACGGGGAAGCCGTAACCGGCGATACGGATCTCGCGGCCACCGATCAGGCCGACACCCACGGAGCCCGTGCCGGTGACCACAATGGCCCCGTCGGCGCCGCTATGGGCGCCGAGACAGGCAGCCAGGCCATCGCTGATGAAGATAACGGAGGCAAAGGGATGCGGGATCTCTTTGAGCGCCGCTTCCGCACCCCGGCGACCAATGCCGGCGAGGCCAATTCCGGCGTGCATCCGCGTGAAATCCTCGTGCGTCAGTTCGGACTGTGCGGCCGCCGCTTCGGTGGCCTCCATGATGGACCGCCAGGCCCGGTCGAAGCCAATCCGGGTCGTGGCAGGCCCCGAGCTCGCTTCACCGAGTACCCTGCCATTTTCGTCCTCGATCCGGGCGCGGCAGCGGGTTCCGCCCCCATCGATGCCGAGATAGGTGGTACCTTTTGTTCCCATGAGAAGTTAACGCAAGGGTTTAGCTCCGGGTCCCCGAATCCCGTTGTGTACATATAAGGACCTTTACAGCACGGGACTCGCCTCACGAGCCCGTGATTGGCATTCTCGGATTAGCACTTATGGGCCAAGCTGGGTCTTCCGTGGTTCTCTCGATTGCTGCGCAGCACATCTTTGATGGTGCCGACATGCGCGGGCCGGGGTTGGTCAGGATCTCGCAGGGGCGGATCGAAGGCATTACCGAGGAGGCGCGCGCCTCGATCCACCTTCCCCGAGATGCGATCCTTGCACCCGGATTTGTCGATGTTCAGGTGAACGGAGGCGGCGGCGTTCTTCTCAACGAGCAGCCATCGGAGGCCGGCGTTCGCCGCATCGTCGAGGCGCACCGCAAGGCCGGCACGACGGGCTGTTTGCCAACCCTCATCACCGATCGAAGCGAGGTCATCGAACGATTGGCTGTAGCAGCTCAGGCGTGCCTCGAAATTCCTGGCGTGCTCGGCTTTCATCTGGAAGGTCCGGCCCTCAACAGGTCTCGCAAGGGCATTCATCCGGAAGCCGAGATACGCGTGCCCGATCGGCGCGATCTCGCCACCATCAAAAGCTTCGGGGACCGCGGTCGCTCCATGGTGACCTTGGCCCCGGAATGCGTGCCCGCGTCCATGATCGATGAATTGATCGGCGCTGGATTGCGTATCGCGGCCGGCCACAGCGACGCCACCGCAGCCGAAATCGGGCAGGCAGTCGATCGCGGTGTCTCGGGGGTGACCCATCTGTTCAATGCCATGTCGCAGTTAACCGCCCGAGAGCCGGGCTTGGTGGGCGCCGCGCTGGGAGATGACCGGTTGTTTGCAGGGATCATCTGCGACGGCATCCACGTTGACCGCGCCTGCTTGCGTGTTGCCTTGCGCTGCAAGGGACGCGATCGATTGATGCTGGTTACCGATGCCATGCCATTGGCGGGCACGAGCGACCGGCAATTCCTGCTACAGGGAAGGGAGATCACGTTGCACGACAATCGCCTGACTGACCGGGATGGCACGCTCGCGGGCGCTCACCTCACCATGATCGAGGCGGTGCGCAACGCTGTTTGCGCTCATCGGAATCTCCCTTGTCGATGCTCTTATCATGGCTTCCCGGACGCCCGCGGCATTTCTGGGCCTTGGGTCCGAGCTTGGACGGATCGCGCCCGGATACCGCGCGGATCTTGTCGCCTTTAATTCGAACTTTGAGGTCGTCGGCACATGGATAGGCGGGGTCGGTTCGATGGGCGAGGCGAACAGGCCTTCCGAGCGAGGTTAGATGCGCAACCAGCCCAAGCGGGGGGGAGTGTAAGCGCCAATCCTGACAGGGGCCTGGCGAGGCATCTGCGCCGGTAGACTGCGTGGTGCACGTCGCCCGGCAATTACGCCGTAGTCAGTGCCCGAAGAACAACCACAGCAGGATGATCACGGGAATTGGCACGCCCAAAGCCAAAGCAAGACGCCTCGTCCCATCGCGCTTCACTCCCTTGTTTATTTGCGCCAATGGCAACTCCGGAAGACGCGTCCACGTTCCTAGCCCGCCGATCGCGTCGTCATTGCCGCCGCGCGAAGGTGAAGGGCGGATAACGGTAGTCATCCCTTAATGATGAGGCGACCCAGGAACGCATTGCAGGCCCGCTCGGCTTCAGCGAACGAACTGAAGGGAGACCCGGATACGTGAGCCGCTGGCATATTCAGAAAGTCGGGGCGATATGATGCAACAAAGCCCGGCTCTCCATGCAATCCAGGTCCACTCCGGCTCTCGTTGCTGATGACGAATGAATAGTCGTCGCTGCTTGCGATCCATATCTCCAGTTCAGTATCGACTCGACGGAAGTGCAGGGCCATTTCACCCTCCACAAACTTTGGTCCTCCGTGATCATCCACATGGGACGCTTAGCCCGCTCTGGTGCGGTTGGCCGCTTCGGCCTCCCGCACCAGCCGTTCGGCCTTTAGGCGCTCTCGATTATCGTGGATCGCTTTTTGCGCTTTGGCGTAATCCGTCATAGCATCCTTCGGCCTGACCGTTTTGAATGCCTTGTTTGCTTCGCGTTCCGCGGCCGTCGGCGCCCGTCGGTCTCGGTCGTTAGCCATTGTTGACCTCCCATTTGGGCTAACTAGTCAACGCGCGGAGCTAGCTTTCGATCCTATTAGCTCGGCCGACGGTCGGCTCGAGGATCTTCGACACCAAGCGCTTTGAGCCACATGGCGCCAATCGGCGCGGTCGCTATCCTGCACCGAAACCTCGTGAACAAACAGCGATAAAGGTGGTCAATCAGGATCGAGTTTCATTGCTCTTGTTGATTGTTTCGGTCGCTGATTACGTTCCGGACGTGGGGTCCGGGGCGGCAATGGCAGCTGAAACGCTCCTACAAGGCTGATATGAACCTTTGGCTCTTCATCGTTGGGATGGGCAACTGAAATTGCAGCAGATGCGAACGCCCTCCGAGCGCACCATAATCCTAATGTGATACGTCGTCACTATGGGCTTCACATTGGCTGAGCATCCGGCTCGAGAATTGGTGCGCGAAGCATTTGCTACCATAACGCACGAGATGCGCCCACTTGATACGTCTGAGCGATAGCGAAAAGGGACTTAATGCTAAGCTACATGTCTGCTTGTCGAGCGATAGGCGGCAATCGTCTCTTGGTAGGACACCGTCAGTTTTTGGACCCGAAGCCGACATCAGCGCTTGGTGAGGCGCTGTGACTGCCCCAAACGTGCCAGCGCTATGCGCAGGCGGTTGAAGGATAGTGGCGCTGCCTCTTGCGTAGCGGTCCCACATTTCTTTTCTTCTAGATCCTCGACCAGCTCGAGCCCAGCACGCATCAGATCGTTCGCAATCTCATTGGGATCAAAACCGCTCAGGTCGCCGGTGAGGCGCGCGTTGCGCTGGTTAGTCAATGTTGCTGACGGTAATTCCCCGGAATTGCTGGCGCGCCGAACCCGGTCTGGGATGCCTCATTCAACGCATCCGGTTCTTGTCAAGTCAACGTCCGCCCTGCATTCGCATCGAACATATTTGGAGATGATCATGCGTAGCATAGCCTTGATGATTGCATTCGTGATCTCGTTTACCGCACCGGCTTTGGCTCAAAGAGCCGAGATCGAGGCCATCAATGCGAAATGGATTGAGTTGTTCAACAAGGGCGACTTCTCTGGAGTTGCGTCACTCTACAGCACGGATGCGACCGCATTCCCGCCAGGTTCTGCGATGGTGCACGGCCGATCAGCCATCGAAGCAATGTGGAAAAGCATGGCGGAACAAGTTGGCGATCCGAAGCTCGCAACCCTTGACGTTAAGCCCCTTGGCCCATCCGCGGCGCGCGAGATTGGGACGTTCGCCCTCAAGACCAAGGGACCGACACCGAAGGATGTGACTGGAAAGTATGTCGTGGTTTGGGAGAAGAGCGGCGATGATTGGAAGCTGACCACCGACATCTGGAACGAGGGCAACTAGGCATCTCTGTTCATAGCTGTGCTTCGCGCCAAACGAGGCTTTACGTTGAGTTGGCTATTGCACGGTCGCGAAGGCGCTCGCGATCGGGGCCTCATGGCATCGCTTGGCAGCGCCCACCTTTCGCCGGAGCCAATGTGTTAAACTGGCTGAGAAGTCTCGCGATCGGTGCTTCCATTTGCAGATGTGCCTTCGCAGGTCTCTGCGATGTGCTACTCTTATCCCTATTGGCCATAGGTATACCATGACAGGTATTGCAGAGTGGCTGGCATCGATCGGTTTGGGAGAGTACGCCGATCGTTTCGCAGAGAATGCCATCGACCTCTCGGTCGTCGGCGATCTCACGGAGCAGGACCTCAAGGACCTCGGCGTCCTGCTTGGGCACCGGCGCAAGATGCTGCGCGCAATTGCGGAACTTGAGGATGATGTCGCTGAATCGGACCAAGCGGCCGCCAAACCAGCGCCGCGAGACAGCGCCGAGCGGCGCCAAATCACGGTCATGTTTTGCGATCTGGTGGGCTCGTCCGCACTTTCGGCCCGGCTTGACCCGGAGGACTTGCGCTCGATAATCGGCGACTATCACGCCTGCATCGCTGAGGTTATCGCCCGGAGCGAGGGCGTTATCGCGCGCTACATGGGGGATGGCGTGCTTGCCTATTTCGGCTACCCCCTGGCGCACGAGGACGACGCCGAGCAGGCGACACGGGCGGGGCTGTCACTGGTCGATACCGTGGCCAACCTGCAGACAGATATCGGCACCAAGCTGCAGGTTCGCGTTGGCATCGCTACCGGTATGGTCGTCGTGGGCGATCTGATCGGCGAAGGCGCCGCCAAGGAGCAGGCGGTGATCGGTGAGACACCGAATCTGGCTGCTCGTCTGCAGCAGTTTGCCGAGCCCGGTACGGTGCTGATCTCCGAGAGTACGCGCCAGCTCACCGAAGGATATTTCGAATACTGCGATCTTGGCTCCATCGCGCTGAAAGGATGGGCGGAGCCAATACCTGCCTGGCAGGTGCTCGGGACGACTGGAGTCGAAAGCCGCTTTGAGGCTCAGCACAGGACTCGATTGACACCCTTAATCGGGCGAGACGAGGAGATCGAGCTGCTGTTGCGGCGCTGGCAGCACGCCTCTTCGGGCGAAGGTTGCGTAGTGGTTCTAACTGGAGAGCCAGGTATCGGTAAGTCGCACATCGCGCTGGCGCTTCAAGAGCGGCTCCAAGCCGAACCACACATTACGGTCCGCCATTTCTGCTCGGCGCACCATACCAACAGTGCGTTGTATCCGTTCATCGACAATCTCGAACGTGCTGCCCGGTTCGAAAGAGGCGAAGCGCCGACGGAGAAGTTTGCCAAGCTTGAAGCTCTGCTGTTGCGGTCCGGCGCCGACGCAGATCGTGTGGTGCCGGCCCTAGCAAACCTTCTGTCGCTGCCGGTCAGTGACCGCTACCAGCTGCCCGAGCTCAGTCCGCAGAAACACAAGGAGATGACGTTGGCGGCATTCTCGGCTCAGCTCGAAGCGTTGGCGGCGCGGCAGCCAGTGTTCATCATCTTTGAGGATGCCCATTGGTCGGACCCGACTTCGATGGAGCTGCTCACGATTACACTGGAAAAGGTACCACGACTCCGAGTGCTGCTGCTCATCACCGCGAGACCAGAGTTCACGCCGCCCTGGCCTGGTCATGCACATGTGACGACCGTCTCGCTTACACGGCTGAACCGGCGCAACGGGGCGGCCTTGATCGAGCGCGTCACGGCAGGCAAGACGCTTCCGGAGGAGGTCTTGGACCAAATCCTCGCTCGCACCGACGGCGTGCCCCTGTTCGTCGAGGAACTGACCAAGGCGGTGCTCGAAACCGGCTTGCTGCAGGAGCGAGACGACCATTACGTGGTCAGCGGTCCGCTACCCTCGATGGCGATTCCAACGACATTGAACGCATCGCTGATGGCTAGGCTCGACCGATTGGCCCCCGTGAAGGAAGTTGCTCAGATCGGCGCAGTTGTGGGGCGCGAGTTCTCGTACGAACTGCTGAGCGTGGTCGCCAAGCTGCCAAGGCAACGGCTTGAGGAGGCGCTTGCCCAGTTGGTTCAGGCGGAGTTGATATTCTGCCGAGGCGAGATACCCCGGGCGGTCTACACCTTCAAGCATGCGCTCGTGCGGGACGCTGCCGAAGCGGGACTTCTGAAGAGCCGACGCGCAGCGCTGCATGCCGCCGTCGCCAACGCTTTCGAGCAACGATTCCCGGAAATTGTGGAGTCTCAACCCGAGACTCTCGCACTCCACCTTACCGAGGCGGGATTGTTCGAAAAGGCGGGAGAATATTGGCTCCAGGCAGGCAAGAAAGCGGCCATGCGCTCCGCCAACCTCGAAGCGATCGCACACTTGCGCAAAGGCATTGAGGTCTCGGCCCATTTGGCCGACGGTGCACTTAAGGACCGGCTGGAGCTTGATTTCCAGTACGAGCTCGGGCCCTGCCTCATTGCCACCCAGGGGCCGGCCTCGCCCCAGGCGGTGGCGACCTTTGCGCGAGCGCGCGAGCTGTGCCAGCGGCTCGGAGATCCCCCCGAGCGACTACAAATCATGTTTTGGTTGACCACCGCGAGCGTCATTCGTGGCGAGTTGCCGGTCGCCGAGGAAATGATCTCGGTGTTGCTCGATCTTGCGGAGGGTCGGGGCGATCGACCAACGTTGCTCAACGCGATGCGTGGGCAAGGGATGATACGCCTTTTCATGGGAAATCTCGTAGGTGCCCAGGAGGTGATCGAACGGGCCTTCGAAGCGTTCGAAGCGAGCAGCGAGCATGACAGATTGGCGGCGCGTGCTGCCGGCCAGGATGCGGGTGTGGCCGACCTGGCTCTGATGTCATGGGCGCTCTGGCTGCAGGGCCGTGCTGATACGGCACTCGCGCGTGTAAATGCCGCCCTTCAGCGTGCCGACGTCATCAGTCATCCGCATTCGCAGGCCTATGGATGCTATTATGCATCCATTCTCCACGCTCTTCGGGGTGACTTCCGAAAGGCACACCGCTATGCCGATCGTTGTCTCGCCTTGTCGGAAGAGCTCGGATTCCGGCAGTGGCGAGGATTGGCTCGCGCCATTCGGGGGATAAGCGCCACCTTCCTTGATCCTTCGTCCGCTGCGCTCGAGGAAATCCGCACGGCGATGAACGAATATCGCGGCGCGGGCTATCAGCTTGGCATCACAGCACTGTATGTGCTCCTGAGTGCCGCTTTGTTGTCGAGCCATCAAAGCGAAGCCGCGCTCGAACTGATTGAGCAGGGTCTCGCTACAACCGGCCGCAATAGCGAACGGATATTCGAGGCCGAGCTGTATCGATTGAAAGCGCGCGTATTGCTCGTCCGCGATGCACCGGAGGCCAGCACCGATGCACGATCACTGCTCGATCACGCATTGACAACTGCAAAAAGCCAACGCGCCAAGGCCCTTGAACTTCGAGTAGCAGTAGACCTCGCCAACTTGTGGATCGATCAAGGCAGAACCAGCGAAGCGCTCGACCAGCTCGTGCCCATCTATGGCTGGTTCGTCGAGGGTCTTGAAACGCAGGATCTGAAGCAGGCAAAGGCATTACTCGACCGACTGCAATAATTCCGCCTGGACTGCGGATATTGGAGCTTGGCTCAGCAGGTCGGCCTCAAGGCTGCTTTGCCTTGCCGTTACGCAATCCGCCTTCGACATTCGTGATATGCTTGTTTTACCTCTCGCCATCCCGCCTCATCGCTTTCCGCAGGATTCTCATTTATGAAATGTGGCCCGTCATGCCGCGGACGTTTTCCGTGTTCGTAGTATGCCTCGATTGCTTGTTCAGCAGCGATCCTTCCCAACCTTCTCCCGCTGTCCAGGTTGCTGTGGTTCCATTTGAAACTGATGTGCCCCGGCACATGAATCTCGACTTTTGTGCCCTTCCACGGATGCTCCCCGGATTTTGGCTTGTCGTACCGCACGTGATATTTGAAGAGCTTGACATCATCTTCGCCAACGGTCGCTGCGAACAATTGGCAGAGATTTGCCAGGGCATCGTGAAGGTTTTCCGGTTTGCGGACTTGCTTTGAATCGACGATCAAGCTCACTCATATCTCGTCCAGCTCATCGCCTGGCTTATGACGCTCCTGGAGCAAGCTCTCGAAGTTGACCGTATCGACCAGTGCTCCTTCGCAGTAGGTAACTCCGTCGATCTCTACGGTTTCTTCGACGACGGGAAGGGCTGAACACGCACATAAGCTGGATGCGCTGATAGGCACTTTGTACTCTTTCCCATCGACCTTCTTGTTCTCATCGACCTTCTTGGGGGCATTGGGCGGTTGGAAAACAACGCGAGTTTATGCTCATCGAGATTCCAGGCGTTGTGGAATATGAATGGCTTTTCGGGTCTTCCCAGCGCGTCGAAATTTATGCGCTTCATAAACTGGCTGTGTGGATAGTTGATCCTGGAGAGGCCGGTGACTTGGGACAGATACATCATTGACGTGAGATCAAGAACGAAAGGATTTGGTGCCAGCACCTGATTGAGAACCCATCTGTTTACGTCTCCCTCATCCGGGCTCGTGAACTTCTTCCCGCCGTCCGTGAGGCGGCCTTACGATTGAGCGGCCCCAGCAACTTTGGGGGCATGGGGGCCGTTGCTGGGGCCATCTACCGGGCCCGATGCACCGAGCCAGGCTTGCGAAAGACTACTGTAGGCCAACTAGTCAATCTTTCCGCCGCATCCACGATCTGAGCTTGAGAGTGGATTTGGAGCTTCCTGAGTAAGCGAAGGCGCTGGACCGATATCTGCGCTTCTGTCCCGCCGATCTGCGTGGCGATTTGAGTATCACGCCGCCCGAGAGCCATGCGCCTCAGGAGTTTCTTTTCACGCGGGCTCAGCATCGGCGCCGTCACGGCGCGAACATTGCAACACCGATGATGGCAAGCGGAGTCAGACCAAGGATTACAATTAAAACTCTTTCAAGTAGGTCACTGCCCATGACACAACCCCTGCGGTTGGGGTTGAAAACCTATTCCTGAATGCCTGATGGCCGCTAGTGCAATTTGTGCCACGGCAAACTGAGGCGGTCTTGCCATCGGGTGCACTCATCTAGCACACGTAGGCTTTCCTGCAGTTCAGCCTGTAGCTCGCGGATCTGGTTGGCAGTCGGGCCATCAGCGAATTGTTCTGCTAACTGACGGCAGCGCGCCAGCTTCCGTTCGATTACCATTTTTTCCCGATCCAGCTCCATTCCTAGTAGATGTGGGAAGTGCGGATCAGTTCAACCTCGGAACTACGTTCACCCACGGAGAACGCCTGTAACAGTTCCGCTGTGGAGGGAGAACGGTTGGCGGACCATTAGAATTGCTAAGGGCAGAACTATTAGGCATGCCAACTCAGTAGTCCTACCGAGCGGGGACCCGTCCGTTAAGCATCCGGACGATTTGTTTACCTTTGATTCACGCAAGTTAATTGACTGGCTTACGCTTTGGTTCGATCATCCCCGCACTGGGCAGGGCGGTTTCATTAAGGACAACTTTTTGAGGCCCAGAGGGGCCAGCCCGATTACCGATAGCGGCGGCTCGGCAAGCAATGGGAATGAGGAACGGCCTCAGCACTGCCTCCAAGGGTGCTGGGGCCGTTTCTTTGGGGCACCCTCACTGACATCCATATCTAAATGCGGGAATGACGCTTCCCGGCGATCCTGCGAGCATGTTCAGTTTCGATCACATGAATGGTGTTGAATACGGCTTTCTCAGCTTCGCTGAAATGTCGTTCGTGGCGCTCATCGTCAGCGTAAGTTGGCTGCTGATCGGCTGAGCGTCCTACCTCTCGTGATGACATGATGACTTGGCCTCAGCGCGTAACCCCTCGCTGGGGCCGTTTCTCGTCGAGCGAATAGACTATCGCTGTAGGAACGTGCAGTTGGCAGCAGCGTTGCCGCGGTATGAAATGCCCACAATGCTGCAAGCCAATGACGGTGCGACCCGAAAAGGGCTTTATCTGTGAGCCGTGCCGCGAGTTCATTTCGTCTTTACCGTGACGTCTAGCTTTAGGCCTTCCTCCCTATACGATCGATCCGCATCGTCCGGCTCTGAAGCCGATACCGTGAGAGCGAGTCCGCGCTAAGGTGGGTGGGCTCTGGGCTTGACCGACTTCTTGGGTCGAAGCTGGCACTGAACCGCTAGCTCTCGTGGGATTGAAGGTCGCGCCAACGAGCGCTGTAATCCTGCGCATGAAGAACGATTATCCCACCAAGATCACGTTCGGCGAAATGCGCGAAACCGGCGCAACGCGGATCATCGTCTTCAGCAAGGACTACAGGTGCTCGCACAACGTCCAAATGGATGCCTCGCGGTGGCCTGATCAGGTGCGCATTTCCGATGTCGAGGCGCGGTTCGTCTGCACGGTTTGCGGCAAGCGCGGCTCGAACATTCGGTCGGCTGACGAGCCGCCAAGGATGGGAACAAGGCGCTAGTTTCCCATCGAACGCATAGCGTTATCGGTCATTTGCTTCCGATAGGCTGCGCGTGCGCTGAAACGGGCGCCAATGATCAAAGCGATCGGAATTCCGACCAGTACGAGAAAAGTCACGGTGCCGATCGTTGTCATCGTCTAGCTCCCGGTGATCCCCTTCGGGAACTCTGAATCAACTAGGAGTCGAGCGCAAGGGGCTAATTACCTACCGGTGCTCCCGTTCGGTCCGGGCTTTTTGCGGTGGAGAACACGGACGGGCGTCACCCTTGCCGCCGCAGAAGCCTTTGAGGACGCCATGGATCGGCTGCGAATGATTTTCGCTCGCTTGATCACAATGCGCCCCACGACTATCGAGGGGATGCGGGCGACGGCCTCAGCGGTCCTCCATTTCGAATAGGACGGAAAACGTCGAGTTCACTGAAGGGGCCATCGAAGGCGCAGCCTTCGGCGTGCTTGTCGCCGGCCTGCTCGACAAGCCGCTTCCGGATCGTCTGCCCGACTGGGCCGCGGCCTGGATCTGAATCAACGAAAATTGGCCCGCCGGCCGTGGACCGGCGTCGGGCCCAGTCTCGACATCAAGTGCCCGTGAAATGTGAGGCCGTTCACACTCGATCATCGCGAGTTGGCATAACGCAAGGATGGGTGGCGACTCGGTGTCGGAGAATCGTGATGCCGTTTTTGAGCAGCCAAAGCTTGCCGTCAGCAGCCGCCGCTTCAGTGCTCAGTATTCTCGTCGTGGGAGTGGTCGCCTTTTCGGCTGTTAGTTATGTGGAGTGGTCATCGGGCGCTAATCTGATCCATTTTATGGGCCGGACTGCCCCGGATGCCTCAACGCCGGTTCTACCGCTCAAGGGACGAACAGGTTGCGAGCAGGGCAATAAGCCGCTGCCGGCGCTTTCTCTACCGCTCGAATGACGCCGACCTAAAGCGACAGCGCCATCTCCCAAGCCCTGTAGGGGCTCTTACGGCCTGCTGGCAACGTGCGTCGGCGAAGTTGTGCCTGGCTCGGGCGCCCCCATGGTTGTCCATACGGCAATGCCGATGGCCAGCGCGAATAGCACGGCCTTTGTAGCAATCTTGTCGCCAGTCATATCGAGACGCCTCTCACGCATTAGCCTGGTAAACCTCAAAAATTACGCCGCCGGTCCCGAAATGGTTTGTCCCGGCGGCGCCCCGTCATTCCCAGCGCTAGGGCCCTGAAATTCCCCGCATCATCTGCTTAGCAGGCACGCGGAGTAACGGCTGTTGCCTAACTCACACAAGGTCCAAAAGAGGAGCCGACGCTCAGGGCCGGCGCGCCAGCTCCTCCGAAACGTGACCGTGCTTCCCCCAACGGTCCCGTCCCTCGGATAAGCCCGCGCGGATCTGCTTGCTGATTTGCTAACGACTCACCTGCATCCGCCGAGAATTATTTCGCAGGTCACCGGAGAGATGGCAGGACTCGAACCTGCAACCATGAGCGGCTGAATATCGATCTGCTTCGTTGATTTTGTTTCGTTTTCGTTCGATCTCGATCGCGCGGTTCGCTGATGTCGTTACTGGCGCAGTCAGCGAACCCGGAGCAGGCGCCTTCGTGCGGCGGCCTCCACAAGATGAGGGTTGAGTGTGGCCAATGATGGGCTCCAGCACGTCCCGCATCGCGCTGCAACAGCAATCGCGCTGGCACGAAAAATGCTGAGGCGCCCCCCGCGACGGCGAGCACAAGGTTCGCTGGGCAGACGGAGGAGACCATGAGAGCCCAAGTATTGAAAGCGTATGACGAGAAGCTGTCCAACGACCGTTGGGTCATCGAAGAAAACGTACCTGATCCCAAACTGACGAAATCGACCGACGTCATCGTCCGCATCGGTGGCGCGGGCGTATGCAGGACCGACCTCCACATCATCGAAGGTGTCTGGAAGCCGCACATGGATCCGTCCGGCGACAAGCTCCTCCCCATCATCATGGGTCACGAAAATGCAGGTTGGGTCGAGGAGGTCGGCAAGGAGGTCGAGGGACTGAAAAAGGGAGATCCCGTCATCGTTCATCCGAAGATCACTGGAGGGACGTGTCTCGCCTGTCGGCGCGGCTTCGACATGCATGGTCCCGGCACATTTCCGGGTCTGGATTGCAACGGCGGTTATGCAGAATTCCTATGCACCTCGGAACGGAATATCGTGCCGCTGCCACGGACGCTGGCGCCCAAGGAGGTGGCGCCTTACGCGGATGCTGGCCTCACAGCTTATCGCGCGGTCAAGAAAGCCACGCGTCACCTTTTGCCAGGTGAGTTCTGCGTCGTGATCGGTGCAGGTGGATTGGGTCACATCGCAATCCAGTGCCTCAAAGCAATGTGCGCCGCCGATATTATTGTGGTCGATAAGTCCGAAGCTTCGCTGAAGCTGGCTGAAAAGTCGGGCGCCGATCACCTGGTAGCGGCCGACGGCAACGAGGTGGCTGCCGTTCTGGCTCTGACCGCCGGAAACGGCGCGGAGGCGGTGATCGATTTCGTCGGAGAAAAGGGCACGACATCCAAGGGGCTGGCGATGACCCGTTCGATGGGCAGCTACTACGTTGTTGGCTACGGCGAGGATATCCGCATCCCGACCGTCGACATGGTGATTACAGAGAAGAACATTATCGGCAATCTCGTCGGCACATGGGCCGAGCTGACGGAATTGATGGCGCTCGCAGACCGCGGTCTGGTTGAGTTAGCAACCGCTGAGTATCGTCTCGCGGATGCAAACAAGGCCTTGCATGATCTCAATGCCGGGAAGATTCATGGACGTGCAGTTCTAATTCCGTGAACCCCAACCTGGTCCACCGCGAGCATTTGCTCGTGGTGGATTTCATGCGCCTGTAAGTCTGGCATTGCGAATGAATTCGCTTTCGATTGCGCTCGCCGGAGATGACTTTGAAGAAGCCTTATCGAAGCGCTTTCTTGAGATCAGCGGGAAGCAGCCAGTCGATCCAAATTCACTCCAAGCATCCCGGATATACTGCCCATGTTGCATTGCAAACGCCGGGCCCGGGGAATCCCAACTACAGGTCGCAGAGAGTCTCAATTTGCATCTTTGTCGCAATTTGCGTCCCGGACGCTCTCAAGTCGAGGGACACGGTATCCAGGATCGCCGGTGATCACTTCGCTCAGGAAACGACGGTCGGAAGAATTCGACGGTCTGGCACGGCCGTTGCACGAACCATGCGCAGGCACCAGCGAAGCGCATTGACCGGTTTAGAGAAATGCTGGAGCCGGCTGCAAGACGCTTCGTTGGTTCCTGGTCGGCTGAATTGGGGTGGGCGATTGCCAGTGAGATCGTTTCTTCGCATTGAAAGGCGCCACATGAGGTTCATTCTGGTGAATGGCGTGACGCTGCGCCCGAGGACCCTATGTATGCTTTGTTGTGAACCAATCGGCGCGAGCTATCTCAAGGAATTCAGCACCGGGCTGTCGTTCTGCGGTCATGACTGCTACGCGCTTTACTGCGACCGCTGGGTCTCCGGGGTAGCGCAGACAAAGCGCTCAACCGTTGCGGAGACCTCCCGCTAGTTCGCGCGTGCGCGTGGGGGAAGCGGTCCGGCGCAGTGCTTCGGGCTAAAGACCCGGTAGTCCCGAAAGGTCGCTGTATCCAACCTGCGGTCGCTACCGATTCAGACGAAGCAGTACCATTATCCAAGCGCGCTTCTCTTTTGCGCTGCGAACATTGCTGCGCACACCAATGCCTTTGCGCGGTCGAGATTCTCATTCTGCAATTTCCTCTGCAATTCTCGTCGCAATCTGCATCTCCTTCAACCGCAAGCCGGGCGAATGTGACGCCTCCGTCCACGCCATACCGGCATCGGTACCTCAGAAAGCGGGCTGGCAAGCTCCTCGGACGCGCTGGCACGCCCATTGCAAAGCTGCTGATCACAACAACGCTGACTGCTCCGTCTGGGGTGAGCCGCGACAAGAACGAGGGAAGGGGACGCTTAGCTGAGGGCGCATCATGGGTGGGATGAGGCATTGCGATCGAAGGACCGTGGTTCGGAAGATCGCTCCTGATCATCGTTGCGGTGCACCACAGTCGTTCCCGAGACCCTTGCCGATATCAAACGTCCGGCCGTGCAAATGGCCGCGAGGTGGCCCGTAACGCACGGGTAAGCACTGCTCGGGCCGCGAAGGTCCAGGGCAGGCGGAATATCGATGTGGTTTCTGACCCGATCAGGAGGAAAGACGAGATGTCTGGAACTTTAACACTCAACAAGATCACCGCCCAGCGCGGCATATCCGTCGGTGATGCTGCAAAGAAGATTGCAGATCTCGGATGGAATCCTTCCTACGTCCAGGAAGCAATGACCTTTCCCACGGACTACAAGATCGCGAAAGCGCCGAAGGATCCGATGAAGCAGGTCCTCCGCTCCTACTTCCCGATGCAGGAGGAGAAGGACAACCGCGTCTACGGTGCGCTCGATGCCGCGCTGCGCGGCGACATGTTCCGCAACGTCGAGCCGCGTTGGGTCGAGTGGATGAAGCTGTTCCTGGCGATCATCCCGTTCCCGGAAATCTCCGCCGCCCGGTCCATGGCCATGGTCGGCCGCCTCGCTCCGGGTGAAGATCTTCGCACTGGCTTCACGATGCAGATGGTCGACGAGTTCCGTCACTCGACGATCCAGATGAATCTCAAGAAGTGGTACATGGAGAACTACATCGATCCGGCCGGCTTCGACATCACGGAGGAGGCGTTCGGCAAGTGCTACGCCACCACGATCGGCCGGCAGTTCGGTGAGGGCTTCATCACCGGCGACGCGATCACCTCGGCGAACGTCTACCTGACCGTGGTTGCCGAAACCGCGTTCACCAACACGTTGTTCGTCGCCATGCCGTCGGAGGCTGCCCGCAACGGCGACTATGCGCTACCGACGGTCTTCCTGTCGGTTCAGTCGGATGAGAGCCGCCACATCGGCAACGGCCACTCGATGCTGATGTCGATGCTGAAGGAGCCGGAGAACCATCTGCTGCTCGAGCGCGACATGCGATATGCGTTCTGGCAGAACCACGCCATCGTCGACGCGGCGATCGGCACCTTCATCGAGTACGGCACCACGAACCGCGACAAGACCAAGGAGTCCTACGCGGAGATGTGGCACCGCTGGATCTTCGAGGATTATTATCGCACCTATATGCTGCCGCTCGAGAAGTACGGCATCAAGATCCATCATGACGACGTTCAGACTGCCTGGAAGCGGCTGACCGAGAAGCACTACGTCCACAAGGTCGCGCAGTTCTTCGCGGTCGGCTGGTCCGCGAACTTCTGGCGTATCGAGGCCCAGACCGACAAGGACTTCGAGTGGTTCGAGCACAAGTATCCGGGCTGGTATGCCCAGTTCGGCGACTTCTGGAAGTGGTACGAGAAGCTGTCGCATCGCGGCCAGACCAACATTCTCTTCAACAGCGACGTCGGCTACGTCTATCCGCACCGCTGCTGGTCGTGCCTGGTGCCCTGCCTGATCCGCGAGGACATGGTCACAGGTGAGATCGACGGCAAGCTCTACACGTTCGCCCATGAGCTCGATCGCTGGACGGCCGTCGAAGCCTTCGCCGGCGAATACCAGGGGCGTCCGACCCCGGCGATGGGGCGGTTCAGCGGCCGTCGCGAATGGGAAAGCGTCTACCACAATGTCGATATCGCCGACGCGATCAAGGATCTCGGCTTCGTGCGCACAGACGGCAAGACCCTGGTCGCTCAGCCGCACCTGCGCTTCGACGAGAAGGAAATGTGGACGCTCGACGATGTCCGCGGCCACATCCTGAAGAGCCCGCTTCTCACGCTGCGGGAGATGAGCCCGGCCGACCGGGAGACGCATCTCGCCGAGTATCGCAAGGGATTCACCATCAATCCCTGCAACTAACCGAGACGGAAGGAGCCGGCTCCGGCCGGCTCCTTCCCGATCACTCTCCGGAAGATACGCAAGCCTTGGTTTGAGGAGGCCCTATGGGCACGCCCGCTAATGTCGTTCGCCTGCAACCGGTAGGCATAGAATTCGAGGTCGAGGAGAACGAAACCGTTCTTGACGCCGCGTTCCGCCAGGGCATTGCACTGCCGCATGGTTGCAAGGAGGGGCAGTGCTCGGCGTGCAAATGCGTCCTGACCGGAGGCGAAGTCGAACTCAAGAAATACTCGACGTTCGCCCTCAACGAGATGGAGCGAGGCCAGGATTACATCCTGCTGTGCCGGACCTTGGCCTATTCGGATCTCGAGGTGGAGCTCCTCAACTATGACGAGGAGGTGCTGTCGAAATCGATCCCGGTCAGGGACTTCACGGGCACAGTCACGAGCGTCTCCGCGCTGACCCATGACATCCGGCTCCTCGAGATATCGCTCGAGCAACCTCTGAAGTTCTGGGCGGGTCAATATGTCGACATCACGCTCCCGGGGGCAGAGACGATTACGCGCTCGTTTTCCATGGCAAATTCGCCGGTCGAGGGCGAAAAGCTCGCATTCATCATCAAAAAGTACCCGAACGGACGCTTCTCTTCCCGGCTCGACGGAGACCTCGCCGTCGGAACCGCGGTCGGACTCCGCGGACCCTACGGGACCTGCTTCCGGCGAGAAAACAGAACCGGAGCCATAGTACTGGTCGGCGGCGGATCGGGGATGTCGCCGCTGTGGTCGATCCTGCATGATCACATCGAGTCCGGCGAAGCACGCCCGGTGCACTTCTTCTATGGAGCTCGGACGCGCAACGATCTCTTCTATCTCGATCACTTCGCAGAGCTCGCCGCCAAGCATCCGGAGTTCAACTTCGTCCCGGTGCTCTCCCATGCGGCCGATGATACGGCCTGGGGTGGAGCAAAGGGCTTCGTGCACGAAGCCGTCGGAGCGTACCTTCGCGACGCGGGATATGGCGAAGACGTCGACGTCTATGCCTGTGGACCGTCACCGATGATCGAGGCGCTGGTGCCGGTGCTGCAGATGAACGACGTCGAGTCGGATCGCATCTTCTTCGACAAGTTCACACCAGCCAACAACTGAGGTTTTTCGAACAGCGACCGTGCCTTTTATAGAGCCCACCAAGGGAGGAGGAAGACGACCATGACTGCCGTTCAAAGTGTTCCAGCGAAATCCGGTGCAGCAGGCGCTGCGGTATTTCCGGATTCGGACAGCCGCAAGTACCGGTATTTCGAGCCCCGCAGCAAGCGGGCGACACACTATGAGGACGTGACCGTAGACGTTCAGCCCGATCCGGAACGCTATTTGCTACAGGACTGGATCATCTCCTTCCCCAACGGGAAGGGAGCCTACACCAAGGACAACACCGCCGCGCTGAGCTCGAATTGGCATGCCTTCCGTGCGCCCGACCAGGAGTGGGAGCGCACCCACTACCAACGCCAGTCCAAGATCGAGACGATGGTCCAGTCGGTGATCGCCAACGGCCGCAAGTCCGGCGCGCCGAAGGGCTTCGACAAGGCCTGGGTCAAGATCCTGCAAAACCACCTCGGCGCGTGGAAACATGCCGAATTCGGGCTTGGCACGTCGCTAATGCAGGCGCAGCGCTACGGCTACACCCAGATGATCAACAACGCGACCCTGACGAACTCGTCCTACAAGCTTCGTCTGGCCCAGGACATCACGCTCTATCTCGCCGAGATCGGAATGGACATTCCGGGCTTCGACGACGCCGCGGGCAAGCGGGTGTGGCTGGAGGACAAGGGCTGGCAGGGTACCCGCGAATCGATCGAATCGATCATGGGGTCGGCCGACTATCTTGAGCAGTACTTCGCCACCAACATCGTGTTCGAGCCGCTGGTCGGCGAGCTGTTCCGCAGCGGTTTCCTGATGCAGGTCGGCTCGCCGAACGGCGACTTCATCACGCCGGCGGTTATTTCGGCGGCCGAGGCCGACTATGAGCGCAATCTCGCGAACACAATCGACCTGATGCACCTGCTGGTGACGGACAATCAGCATGCCGCGCACAACAAGAAGCTGTTCCAGGGCTGGGTGAACAAGCACGTGGCGCTCGCCGGCAAGGCGGCCGCCGGACTGCAGCCGATCTGGTCGCAGCCGCATTCGAAGCCGGTGCAGTACGCCGACGTCCGCGCGCAGTCGGTTGAACGCATCAAGAAGATTCTCGGCGAGCTCGGTCTCGTCCTTCCCAAGGAGTAAATTGCGATGTCCGTTGCTTCCAGAAGTGCGACCAACCAGAACATCTTCCAGAAGATGGGAGATCTCCGTTTTGAACAGACGATTTCCCATCAGTGCGGCGTCACCATGAACGACAGCGTCGAGGCGCGCGCCATCGCCGAATTCATGGGCAAGAAGCCGAACGTGACCGTGACTTACCAGCCGGCCCTGATCCGCATCGACGGCGAGGGCAAGCTGATCTTCAAGATGGATGAGATCAGCGACATCCTCGGAAAGGACATGACGGCCGAGATATTCGAAGTGAATACCTCGACCCACTACGGCCGGATGGTGCGCATCGACGACAATACCGTGACGCTGTTCGGAAACATGGATGAGGTCTTCGAATACATCGAGTGAAGCTCCCTCACTGGGGGCCGCACCTTCCTGGTGTGGCCCCACCGTTTCTAGAGTGTTCGCGCCGCGACGGCGCGTGGATCGATCGGACAGAGCTTATCAAGAAATCCTGGAGACCATCATGTTCATAACTCCCACGGGCGAGGAAGTCTTCGTCATCGACGGTCATACCCACTTCTGGGACGGCAGTCCGGCGAACCAGCTCAACATCCACGGCAAGCAGTTTATTGATTGCTTCTATGCCTACCACACCTCGCTCAGTCCAAAGGACAAGGTCTGGCCCAAGGACCAGTTCGAGAAATACACCGCAGAGCAGATGTACCGCGATTTGTTCGTCGACGGTCCGGACGACATGGCCATCGTGCAGTCGACC
Source organism: Bradyrhizobium sp. USDA 3262 (assembly GCF_054060035.1). Classification (NCBI taxonomy): domain Bacteria; kingdom Pseudomonadati; phylum Pseudomonadota; class Alphaproteobacteria; order Hyphomicrobiales; family Nitrobacteraceae; genus Bradyrhizobium; species Bradyrhizobium sp. USDA 3262. The sequence goes on along the minus strand of NZ_JBSSCT010000001.1, from coordinate 8,692,875 downwards.
TACCTCACGGAATTCTACAAGAACGGCTTCAACACCATCGACCGCAACGCCGAGATGGCGAAGAAGTACAAGGACCGCTTCATCGTCAACGGCGCCTTCGATCCGCGCGATGGCGAGCGGGCACTGGACTACATTCACTACATGAAGGAAACGTTCGGCATCAAGGGCGTCAAGCTCTACACCGCCGAATGGAAGGGCGAGTCGCGGGGCTGGAAGCTCACCGATCCGAACGCATATCGTTGCTTCGAGCTCTGCCAGAAGCTCGGCATCACCAACATCCACGTCCACAAGGGGCCGACCATTATCCCACTGGACAAGGATGCGTTCGATGTTCACGACGTCGATCACGCTGCGACCGATTTCCAGGGCCTGAATTTCATCATCGAGCATTGCGGTCTGCCCAGACTTGACGATTTCTGCTGGATCGCCGTGCAGGAGACCAACGTCTATGGCGGTCTTGCAGTAGCGCTTCCGTTCATTCACGGACGTCCCCGGTATTTTGCGGAAGTGATCAGCGAATTGCTGTTCTGGGTCGGCGAGGATAAGATTCTGTTCGGCAGCGACTACGCGATCTGGACGCCCCGCTGGCTGGTCGAGAAGTTCTGGAACTTCGAGCTGCCCGAGGATCTGAAGCAAGAGCACGGTGTCGATCTGACGCCGCAGGCAAAGAAGAAGATTCTCGGTCTCAACGCTGCGCGGCTTTACGGCGTGGATGTCGAGGCGCAGAAGGCAAAGCTTGCGAAGGGTGCCTACGCCACCGCGGCGGCAGGATGACATCACATGAACGCACCGCTCCTGAAGCAAGACCGCAGGACCAGCGAGGTGTGGCAGCGCCTCGCGTTGGTGACAGACCCTGAACTCGACGAGTCGGTGACCGATCTTGGATTCGTCGAGCATGTCACCGTCGATGACGATGGCGATGTCGATATCGTCTTTCGGTTGCCGACTTACTGGTGTTCAGCGAACTTCGCGTTCCTCATGGCCGACGACATGCGCCGGGCAGTGTCGTCGCTGCCGTGGGTTCGCGAGGCGCGGCCGCAGCTTCGGGACCATATGGTCGCGGAGGAGATCAACCGTGGCGTCCGCGAAGGCAGGTCATTTGCTGACGCACTCAAGGAGTTTGCGCCGGGAGGCTCGCTTAACGAATTGCGGGATAAATTCCGTCGCAAGGCGTTCGAGCGGCGCCAGGAGATCATGATCCTGGCGCTGCGGGGGCTAGGTTATGAAGATCCGGAGATCTGCCGGATGAGTTTGCGTGCCTTTGACGAGGTCGAGTTCACTTCGCCGGACGTCGCGCGTCAGAAGCCCCGCTACCGCGAGCTTCTGATTGAAACAGGCGTTGCTTGCCTTCCTGAGGATCGCGCGTTTGTCACCTACGAGGGGGCCCCGATCAAGCGGCACGAACTGACGTCCTATCTGCAGCGGTTGCGCGGAGTGCGCATCAATATGGAGTTCAATAGCTCATTTTGCAGAGGCCTGCTTGCTGTCCGCTATCGCGACGACGGCAACACTGTACGAACGCCGTCACCGTGCGGAGGCTGCGGCAGTTGTGCCGTTCCATCCGGCGGCCTGTGACCGGAGACGCCAGAATTGCGCCGGCGTGGGGCCGCGTTTAGCGGTGCCTGCGAGCGCCAAGAACCGGAGCGGTCAGCAAGTCCGCCCAACCAGACGACACGATGCGACCGCTAGGGAGTGGAACCGATGCCGAAAGTATTACTACATCATATCGAAGCCCGCCGTGCTCTTGCGCGCGGAGTCCAGAAGCTTGCGGCGGCGGTCGAATCGACCCTCGGTCCCAAGGGCATGAACGCGATGGTCGACAGGCCGATCGGCACACCCATCGTCTCTCGCGATGGCGTCACCATTGCGTCTGAAATCGAGCTGCCCGATCGCTTCGAGAACATGGGTGCGCAGGTGGTGCGCGAGGTCTCGATGCAGACCAACGAAGTCGCCGGCGACGGGACGACTACCGCCATGGTGCTTGCAAATGGTCTCATCCAGGGAGGCGTTGCGGCACTGGAGCGGGGCGCCAAGGCCGTCGATCTCTGCAAAGGGATCGATCGGGCCGTCGAGGTTGTCGTCGAGGCCCTGAAGAGCTCGGCAATTGCCGTATCGGATCGCAAGACGCTCGAGGCGGTGGCAACGATCGCATCGACCGACGCTCATCTGGGCAGTTTGATTGCGGAGGCGGTCCAGCGCGTCGGCAAGGACGGCATCATCAGTTCCGATTACGGGCTGACGACCAGCACGACGCTCGAAGTCGTCGAAGGCATGTCGTTCGATCGCGGCTATATCTCCCACCACATGGTGACGGATGTCGAAAAGATGGAGGTGGTGCTCGATCAGCCCTACATTCTCCTGACCGACCTGAAAATCAAGACGCCGGCCGAGCTGGCGGCGGTGCGTGCGACGGTCGCCACGACCGGGCGGCCGCTTGTCATCGTCGCCGAGGAGATTGCGCCGGAAGTGGTCGTGACGCTGCTCGGCGATGACAACCGTGGCAGGATCCTGGTGGTCAATCCGCCTGACTATGGTCACTGGCGCAAGGCGATGATGGACGATCTCGCCATCATCACCGGGGGACGGGTTATCGCACGCGAGCTTGGCGGCAAGCTCGAAGAGACAAGTCTTGCAGATCTCGGCACCGCGCGGCATGTGCGAGCCAGCGCCCGAGAAACGGTAATCATCCGCGGCGGCGGTGACGATGCGGCGATCGCCGCGCGGCGCCAGCAGGTGGCCAAGCAGCACGACCTGGCACCGCCGAACATCGAGCAGGACAAGCTGAAGGAGCGGCTGGCGAAGTTGTCGGGCGGGACCGCTGTGATCCTTGCAGGCGGCGTCACTCCCGTGGAGCAGAAGCGGACGATCCAGTTGATCGACGATGCGCTCAGCGCCGCGCGGGCCGCGGCCGAGGAGGGCATCGTGCCCGGTGGCGGCACGGCGCTGGCGCAGTGCGCACCGGTGGTCGCGCGCACGCTCGGCAACATCAATGGCGACCTCGGTGAGGGCATCAAGCTGGTGCGCGAAACCCTGTCGCGTCCCGCCGCCTTCATTGCCAGGAATGCAGGCCATGATGCGGAGAAGGTCGTGGCCGATCTGCAGGGTTCCCGGGCGGGTGTCGGGTTCGATGCCGCCAACGGTGTATTCATCGACATGGTGTCGGCCGGCATCGTCGATCCCGTTCGGGTGACCTATACCGCGCTTCGAAACGCCGCTTCCGTCGCCACGCTGGTGCTGACCACCAACACCCTGATTGCCGATGTTCCGGAATACATCGATCCGACACAGGGGCCGGCACTGGGCGGCGGGGCGGAGAAGCTTGGACGCGCATGAGGCATGTGTACGCGGTCCGCGTTCCGCCGCGCCGTCTCAGGAGACGACGTGCGCCGCGACCAGCGCGACTAAGGCCTCGATATCGAATTCTTCACCAGGAAGGGGGAGTTATGCATAAGTATGTTGCGGAATTTATCGGCACGTTCGCGCTGGTATTCTTTGGCTGCGCGACCGTGATCTTCATGCGGGCCGAGGTCGGCTTGCTGGGCGTGGCGTTCGCATTCGGCCTCTCCGTGGTCGCAATGGCCTATTCGATCGGACATATCTCCGGCGCTCATCTCAATCCGGCCGTCAGCCTCGGGATGCTCGTCGCCGGCCGGATGTCGCCGCGGGATTTCTCCGGCTATATCGTCGCGCAGTTCATCGGGGGGATCGCGGCTGCAGCCGTGCTGTTCCTCATCGCGGAAGGTAAAGTCGGCGGCTACGACGTCGCGGCGAACGGCTTTGGCCAGAATGGCTGGGGACAATACGGCGTTCTCTCCGCGTTCGTGTTCGAAGCGTCGGCAACCTTCTTGTTTCTGACGGTGATCCTTGGTGCAACGCAAAACGGAGCGGCATCCGCCTATGCCGGGTTGGTGATCGGCCTCACGTTGGTTGCGATCCACCTCGCCGGCATCGCCGTATCGGGCTCATCGGTCAATCCGGCGCGTTCGCTGGGGCCGGCATTGTTTGCGGGTTCCGATGCGCTGTCACAGGTGTGGCTCTATTTTGTGGCGCCTTGCCTGGGGGCCGCGCTGTCCGGTTACGTCTTCAAGGCGGGGGTTACGCGCCAGGTGGTGGCGACGGCGTGACGTTCGCGATCGAATGATTGATAGCACCGTGACAACGATTTGGAACGGGTTACAATCTTGAATGCTCCGGCATGAACGGAAGGAGGCGGTGTAACAAGCCTCCACGATCATCCCATCAGCCGGGCGGGAGGAAAAAGGGACATGGTCTACATCATCTCCAAGCGTGACGGTCCGCACCGGGAAGAGGTGGCGGCCAAGGACTTCCTTCAGAAGAACCGCACGACGATCAACGCGCTCGCCAATCATCTGACACTCGGGCGTTGGCAGCAGTTGCGCAATCCGACGCCCCCTTCGCAGCCCCAACCATCGGGCAAGCTCTGGTCCACGCCTCCGGCTCGCCCGAAAGAGGTCGAGCCCTATGTGCGGATCAGCCATAATGGTCGCGTCGTCATCGCCGATCTCGCGTCAGGACGGCAGCTCGATTTTGTCGGTGAACTGCGCGGCAAAGGCCAATCGCGATACTTCGCTTTGGCGATACGCGAGAATGGGATCTTCGAGCCGCTGGATGACGAATTGTACAAGGTCCTGGCCGACCTCGAGGGAGTGAGTGTGCCCGACGAGGCGTCGGAAGCCAACCTGGAACAGATCATCTCGGGCCGCCTCGGCCTGGACGCGATCTCCAGAAGCGTCGAATGATCTCCGTGAGCGAGGCCTGCGGGGATCCTGATGGGATCCGGCTCAGTTCGTGTTTGCCGATCGGGTTGCTGTTTGCCAACGTACGTATGGTGCTCCAATGCTGACGGAAACGCTCATGGCCAAGCCGCCGTTTTCCCTGCAAGGCTACAAGGCTCCGGATGCGGAGCAGGGGCGGCCATACGATGAGCGGGAAACCAACAAGGCATGGGAAAACTTCCTGACCTTCGGGGACCTGAGGCGCGAGAACGCTCCGGTACGAAGCATTATCGAGCAATCGTGGCAGCGCAGCGCTACATCCGGGGTCGATGCTCGTGGCAAGGGCAGCAATATCCTCGCCTCGCCGGACGATCTCTATGAGCTGCGTCTGAAGAACGATGACCTGCTTGGTTCGAGCGCCGAGACTTTCCGCCGCATTGCCGAGGTGCTTGGTGACGCGGCCACGATGGTGGTCATCACCGACAGGAACGGCGTCGTACTTGAGGTCGGGGGCGATCGGCGGACAATCGATGCTGGACATGATATTCGCCTCGAAGCAGGCGCGGCATGGGGCGAAGCGGTCACCGGGACCAATGGCATCGGCACGGCGCTTGTCACAGGAAAGCCGGTTCATGTCCATGCGGCTGAGCATTTCTCGGAGGGCATCAAGGCATGGACCTGTGTCGGTAGTCCCATTCGTAGCCCGATAGACGGTAGCATCATCGGCATCGTCGATTTTTCCGGACCCCAGGCAATCTTTCACCGGCACAACGTGGCCTTGGCGGTGGTCGCGGCCCATCACATCGAACTGGCGCTCTCGGAAAAGATCCGCATCGAGCGAATGCGGCTGCTTGAGGCGAGCATTTCCCGGATGCCGGGGATGAGCAGTGCTGACGGAGTCGTTATTCTCGACCGGTTCGGCAGGGTCGTTCACCACAACGACATGGCGTCCGTTCGCTTCCGACGGATTGCGCAGTCGCAAGACCTGAGCATCGGCAGCCAGCTTCTCCCAAGCGACGAGGGCTTTCTGGCGAGAGACCTTGCCAATGGACTGCCCGAAGAACTGCGCGAGCAGCGGATCGAGCCGTTGGTGGTCGACGGCGTGGTGAAGGGCGCGATGCTCGTGCTTGCGGCGAAGCCGCGCGTGAGTATTGCCCGATCCCAAATGTCGCCAGCAGCCCGCGCCGCCCTTGTATCGGCCAAGGAAGCGATTGTTGGATGCAGTGACGCATTGTTGCAAACGATCGAGAAGATTGAGCGGGCGGCACTTGGACGGACGGCAGTCCTGCTCGAGGGCGAGACCGGCGTCGGCAAGGAACTGTTCGCCCGTCTGGTTCATGCCGCCAGCCAGAATACGGGCAAGGAGCCTTTTGTTGCCTTCAATTGCGGTGCGGTGTCCAAGGAGCTTCTCGGCGGCGAATTATTCGGGCATGCGCCGGGCGCGTACACCGGTGCTACGCGTGAGGGAAGGCCTGGACGGTTTGAGTTTGCCAATGGCGGCGTGCTCAGCCTTGACGAGATCGGCGAGATGCCGATGGACCTGCAGCCTTACCTGCTCCGTGTGCTAGAAGAGCGCGCGGTGTACAGGCTTGGTGACAGCAAGGCGAGACCTGTGGACGTCCGGCTCGTAGCGTCGACCAATCGGAATCTGAAGCAGGAGGTGGCTGAGGGACGTTTTCGCAAGGACCTGTACTTCCGGATCGGCGTCGTCAAGTTCACCATCCCGCCACTTCGCGAGCGCTTGGGCGACGTCGAGATTCTGGTCGATCATTTCAACAGGCAATTCGCGGAGACCTATAGCACCCAACCGCTACGTTTCGAGGCAGCGACCATGGAGTTGCTGCGGCGCTATAACTGGCCGGGGAACGTTCGCGAGCTGCGCAATCTGGTCGAGAACCTCGTGCTGATGACGATTACCGGCATCGTCGCTCCGAGGGACTTGCCCGAGGATTTCGTGGAAGTGGTGCCGGCCCAGTCCTCCTCGGCGCCCTCGCAGGTGGACCATAGCTCGACGGGATCGGAAGGCGACGAAATCGCGCGTTTCGACGAAGTGGAACGCCGCGCCATCGAGCGGGCCGTCGCGAATGCTGGCGGTAACATTGCCGCCGCTGCCGAGAAGCTGGGGCTTTCGCGCGCGACGCTGTATCGCAAATTGCACCAATACCGTTCCCGGACCTGAGGGCGAGGCATGGCGGCAGTCTGGGATGAACAGAACGGCGGAGAGGGGCCTGCCAGCGCGGCGGCGCTGGCGTCGCAGATCCTTGCGCGCGCGGACCGCGACGTCACCTTCGTGGTGCAGCTGCTCGGCGAAAGCCAGGATCTGCTGGTTCGACATTTCATCGTGTTCATCGAGGTCGAACTCGCAAAGCGCGGCATCAGGTACGGCGCGCATCCGTTATTGCGTCCCTTCATCGAAGCCCATGCACGCGAGCTTTCGGAATTCGTTTTGAAGGGAATCGGCTTGCGGCATCGGTTCGGCCTTCAGGCCGTCGAGACGATGGCGGGCGATCCAGCGCGGTTGCTGAGGGTCGATCTGTGGGATTCGCTGCAATCTCACATCAATGACGCGCAGCAACACTTTGTATCTGGTGTCGGAGGCCTGCAGCGGATCCTGTCTCAGATCGAGGCGGACGCATGAGTAACGCTCCTTCGACCCTGATCGAAGTGCTGAAGGAGCGATTGGTCGTCGTTCAGGAGATATCGGCCGCTCAATCGCGCAACCTTCTCAACCTTCAACTTGGCGGTGGGGCCGAGTTTGAGATTCAGGAGATTGAGCGCGAGATTGCCGCGGCAGGCGTCTCGGATACGCTCGCCAAGGCGCTCGAGGAGGCGCGAACACGCCTGGAAAACGTGACTGCCGGAATGGCAGCAAGCGACGCTCAATGCGCCGCACTGGAGCGACGCCTTGAAGATATTGACAAGCGGATTGCCGCCGGCAGGTGAGACGTTCGATGGACACGATGGAAGCAGAGACTGCCACGCTTTATGATTTGCTCGGGCGGCACTGGATGGTCGGGACGCCGGTCACCAGCACGGCCTTCGCGGGCGACGGAGTCGCCTTTGCGCTTGCCGATGGCGCTCTGGCGATCGCTCCCTTGACCGATATCGAGCCGCCGCAGGATCGCTGTCGCATCGCGCTGGACGGGGGCCGGGCCACAATCTCGCCACGGCGGAAGCCTGTGCCTCCGTTGATGAAGGTCATTGCAAGTGATGCTCCGCTTCATCTCGCCTTGATCGGGACGTCAGGTTTTGTTGCTAGTGATCACAGCCGGTTGCTTAGCGTGTCGACATCCGGCGTCACGCGCCTGATTGCGGACCATGGGTCCCCAATCGATCTGGTCGCTCCGGTGCAGGCCGGGGGCATTTTGGCCGCTTCCGGCGGATCGGTCATATTTTACAATTCCAGTGACGATGTCGGCTGGCTCCAGGAGCGCGCTGGCGGGAATGCATCGGCATTGGCGGTGTCAGGGGATCGTCGGCGCTTTGCGATCGGAGTCGACAATTGTCTGCTCGTTCGCGCCTTCGGGGCACGACCAGAGCCGGCGGCTTCATTCGAGCTCGGACCAATCTCCAATCTGGCATGGAGCCCGGACGGATGCTGGTTGGCCGTGTCCGTCGTGGGGACAGGCGTCGTTCTGGTCCGCCTTGCCGATGCTCGGATCGTTCGGGTTTCCAGTTATCCCGGGAGCACATCATCTCTGTCGTGGAGCGCGGATTCGCGCATTCTTGTTACGAGCGGGGCCTATCGGATCATCGCATGGGACATTTCCAGCCTCAGCGACGACAGCGAACGGCCGGCCAGCCTTACGACAGGCCGTGCCAGACCCGTACTCGTGGAGACGGTGGATATGCACCCGGAGGGTCGGCTGATCGCAGCAGGTTACGGCGACGGCATGGTGGTTGTCGCCAGGATCGGGGAAGCCGACGAACTGGTCGTCAAGCCACCTGGGCGGGGTGCGATCCACGCACTGCGGTGGTCGCCCGATGGCCAGCATCTTGCATTTGGCACAGACAACGGGGAGGCGGCGATCGTCACGTTTCCCTCTCACATCTTCAAATAGCTGGCCCGGTGGTCACCAGGAGGGAAACCATGACATCTACTCGATCGCTCAATGAAGCCGATAGCAAGGATCAGTACTTCAAGGAGCTGGCGGAACTTTCCGAACGGATGATCGCCGCGCACGGAAAGGAGTTCTCGATGGGCGCTCTGGTGCTGGCCGCAAGGTTCATCGCCGAAAACAAGCCTTTCGAGCGAAGTGCGGCAACGACAAGCTGAGCGTGCGATGTCTGTATTACGGGCGTCCCGTTAGGGCTGGACAAGAACCTCAGCTTTGTGTCTGGAGCGCGTGCATAGCTCATTTGGCGCACCCTACACGATCCGAACTAGCCACCTTTGCCTTCGGGAGCAACGCTAAGCCGTTGCCTCGCATAGCAATTTGAGATGGTTGCAGGCCCCCGCAACCAAAATCCGGACCGATCGGTTCCGATAAAATGGCCCGCATTTCGCGGGCCATTTTTGTTTTGGAGGACAATCGGGCCTCGTGTCGTCGACTGATTGGGCGCAGATCGCGGCGTTTCCACAACGCGGGGCCGCTCCCTAGACGATGAAATGGAATTCGTGCCACGCACTCCAGCTGATGCCATCGCTGGCGCGAACCCAGAGGTCGTCAGGTACGGTGCCGCCCTGGAATGTCGTGCTGGCAATTTGAGCCGCGCTGACGTTGATGGCGGTGCCGGTGGGCTGCGCAGTCCCGCCAATGCTCCAGTGGCCGCTGCTTGCCGACGGCGTCGAATCCCAGAATTGGTACTGTGCCATACTGTCGCCGTCGGCATCCGTGACTGAAAACAGGCTCAATGCGGCCACGCTCTGATTGGCCGTCGCGTGGAAGTCGGACGCCGTCACGACGGGAGCGCTGTCAACCGGTGCGGTGACGTGAAATTCCTTCCACGCCCCCCAGGCAAAGCCGTCGTAAGCCCTCACCCAGAGATCGTCCGAACCCGAGCCGCTTTGAAAGCTTGTGCTCGAGAGCTGAGCTGCCGTGACATTGATGGCAGCATTGGTGCCTTGGGCGACTCCCCCGACCACCCAGTGCCCGCTGCTCGCATCCACCGTCGAATCCCACACCTGATAATTCGTGATGGTGTCGGCATCCGCGTCGGAGACCGAGAACAGCGTGGAGGCCGCGATATCCTGGCCGTGGCTCGCCGAATAGTCGGCGGCCGAGACAATCGGAAGGTTGTCGGCCGGGGCATTGACGTGAAACTCCTTCCAGTTGCTCCATGTCATGCCATCAAAGGCTCGCACCCAGAGGTCGTCAGAACCCGATCCGCTCTGGAACGATGTACTGGCCAGTTGCGCCGCGCTCACATCGATGTTCTGGCCGGTGGGCTGTATGACGCCGCCCACGACAAAATGCCCGCTGGCAGGATCGGCGGTCGAGTCCCAGAACTGATAGTTGGTCATCGCATCGCTGTCGCCGTCGCTGACCGTGAACAGGCTTGCCGCCGCGATATCCCGGCCATGGGTGGCGGTCATATCCGACGCGCTGGCCACAGGAGCATGGTCGATCGGCGCGTTGACGTGAAACTCCTTCCAATTGCTCCATGTGATGCCATCAAAGGCCCGCACCCAGAGGTCGTCAGAACCCGAGCCGCTCTGGAATGATGTACTGGCCAGTTGTGCCGCGCTCACATCGATGTTCTGCCCGGTGGGCTGTATGACGCCGCCCACGACAAAATGCCCGCTGGCAGGATCGGCGGTCGAGTCCCAGAACTGATAGTTGGTGATGGTATCGCTGTCGGCGTCGCTGACCGTGAACAGGCTTGTCGCCGCGATAGTCTGGCCATGGGTGGCGGTCACGTCCGACGCGCTCGCCACAGGTGCATGGTCGATCGGCGCGTTGACGTGGAACTCTTTCCAGGCTCCCCATGTCGTACCGTCATTGGCTCGCACCCAGAGATCATCCGAGCCGGAGCCGGTCTGGAACGAGGTGTTGGTGAATTGAGCGGGCGTCACATTGATGGCTATGTTGGAAGCCTGCGCTACTCCGCCGATCACCCAATGGCCGCTGGCGGGATCGGTCGTTGAATCCCAAACCTGATAGCCGACGATCGCATCTGAATCGGCGTCGGTTACACTGAAGAGATTCGATGCGGCGATGTTCTGGTTGTGTGTGGCCGACACGTCGGTTGCGATGACCACCGGCGGATGGTTCGGGTACGGAACTGCCATGAACGGGACCCATGCCCCCCACTGAATCCCATCGTAAGCCCTGACCCAGAGCTGGTCGGAGGCGGAGCCGAATTGGTAGCTCGTCTGGGCAAACTGCGCGGGAGTGAGGTCGATCTCCGTATTGGTGGCCTGTACGACACCGTTCACGACCCATGCGCCGTTGCCGTTGCTGTCCCAAAGCGCGTATCGGGTGATCGTATCGAGATCGGGGTCGGTGGCTGTAATCAGACTCGAGGCCGCGACCGACGTTTGTCCGTGTACTGCTGCGACGTTTAATGCGTGAACAACCGGAGCGAGATCCGGACCTGGCGTGGCGTTGAAACGAACCCACGCGCCCCAAAGATATCCATCATATGCCCGGACCCAGAGCGTGTCTGAGGCTGTGCCGAACATATAACTCACTTGCGAGATGCTGGCGGCCGAGACGTCGATTTCGGCATTGGTGGCTTGCGCGACACCATTGATGGCCCAATGCCCGTGGCCCTCGGTGTCCCACAACGCATACTGGGTGATCCCGTCGCCATCCGCGTCGCTGGCCGAGAACAGTCCCGATCCAGCCACCGAGAGCTGCCCGTGCGTGCCGGTCACGTTGGTGGCCGTGACCGTTGGGGCGCGATCGGCCGGAGAAATCACGAAGGATTTCCAGTCGCTCCACAAATAGCCGTCGAAAGCTCTGATCCACAGCGTGTCCGAGCCGGGTCCGGCCTGGTAATTCGTTTGAGCCAGCTGCGAAGCACTGATGTCGATCTCGGTGTTGGTGCCCTGGACTGTTCCGTTCACCGTCCAGTGACCGTAGCCGTTGCTGTCCCACAGGGCATATTGGGTGATGCTATCGCCCGCGGCCATGTTCACCGAGAACAGTGACGAGGCCGTAAAAACCTGATTTCGAGCCGCGGTCTGATCGGCAGCCGTTACGATGGGTGTCGTCCGGATGCTGTATCCGAGGTCCTTCAGAACTCCGATGTCCAGGTTGGAGATCGCGTACTGGTAATTGCCGTAGAAAACGATCCCGTTCATCAGGTCCAGCGTGAGAGGATCCTGAACGGTCGAGGGGCTGGCGTAGAGATCGGATTGCTGGTTGCCGAAGTGGTAGTAGTTCTGGGTGGTGCTGTTCGTGGTCAAGGGCACCGGGCCGCCGTAAGCGGCCTCGGCATTGGCACCGACAAAGTAAGCGCCGTATGCGGTCTTTTGAATCAGGGTGTCGAACGTCGATTCGTAGGCGCCGGCCAGCTGGCCGCTCTGATTGTACCAGCCCACCATGCCGAAGCCATGCATGAGCTCGTGGAGAAAAACGTCGATCGGATTGATCACGTTTCCAGGGACCTGACTGGAGTAGGTCAGGCCGTAATCCAGGTCGATGTACTGGAAGTAGCCCGGGTCGATGTTGATGGTGATGTCGCTGGTCGTACCGGGGACATGCTGTCCGGTGGTCAGCTCGTACTGGCTGGATGGCTCATACACGGCGAGCCCGCTGCTTGTGCCGATGTAGTAGCTGGAGGTAGGCCCGCCATCGGCACGGCCGACGGCGGTCGGCAGGATGTTGAGTGACACAACCAGAGTGCCAATGCCCAGGATATATTGCTGCCAAATGTTGAGGGCCTGCTCAAGATCGTAAACGAGAGAGGCGTCAGCGGATCCGCCGACGTTCGACGGATCGTTCAATGTTACTGAATAATTCCAGGGCATCTCGGTCGGACTCGCAATCTATGGTAGCACGGGCATAATAGGTAGACATTCAACTGACTGCCGCGGTGTAGTCAACAGACGTCAAGGGGGCCGGCGCCGACGCGGCATCCGTGCCGCTCTCCGTAAGACTACGGACCTCGGTCCGATTTCGAATGACTCCGCGAAGGGTTCCTCGATCGGCATGATCGAGTTCGCGAATCCGGCGCCGCCGTTCATAACGCCAATTGCATCTCGCCGGAGAGCCATAGTACTCTGGCTGTCATATTCATCTGCTGCTCTTTGGTTCGCTGCGAACAGTCAGTTTGCACTGACGGCGAGGTTGTAGGGGCAGGGGCAGGGCGCGCTTACGGCAATCTCGGCTCATTCGACTGCAGTCAATTTCAGCTACTCAACAGATTAATCGCGAAATGATTGAAACGCGGAGCGGCAGCACAGCAGACAGCGGGATAGTTGCACTCGTGATGTTGCTGCGTTTTCACGGTATCCCGGCCGATGTCGACCAGATTCGTCATCAATTCGGGAATGGCTCGTTCGGAACGCCGGAGATGCTGCGCTACGCGCGCTCGACCGGCGTCAAGGCCCGCGAGGTGAGCAGCAACTGGTTGAGGCTGGAGAAGGTCCCGCTTCCTGCCATTGCCCTGTTGCGCGACGGCGGCCATCTGATCCTTGCCAAGGTGGGCGCAGACAAGATCCTCGTTCAGTCACCCCTGTCAGAGCGCCCGGAGTTGATCACGAGGGCCGACCTGGAGGCGGTGTGGGCCGGCCGGCTGATCCTGGTGAGCCGCCGGGCGGGATTGGTCAACCTTGCCCGTCGCTTTGATTTGTCGTGGTTTCTGGGAGCCATTCATAAATATCGCTACCATTTCCTGGAGGTGTTGATCGCCTCCTTTTTCTTGCAGCTGTTTGCGCTCGTGTCGCCGCTGTTCTTCCAGGTGGTGATCGACAAGGTCCTCGTTAATCACACGCTCAGTACGCTCGATGTGCTCGCGGTGGGTTTGATAGGCATTGCGGTTTTTGAGACGGCCCTCGGCATATTGCGGACATACCTGTTCTCTCACGTGACGAACAGGATCGACGTTGAGCTGGGAGCCCGCCTGTTCCGGCACCTCATCGGGCTTCCGATCGCCTACTTTCAGGCGCGCCGGGTTGGCGACTCGGTTGCGCGGGTCCGCGAGCTCGAGAACATTCGCAACTTCCTGACCGGATCCGCCCTGACGGTGGTGATCGATCTGTTCTTCACTGCAGTTTTCATCGCGGTGATGTTCGTCTACTCGCCGATCCTGACCTGGATCGTCCTTGGATCCTTCCCGCTCTATGTCGGTATCTCGGCCGGCGCGACGCCGCTGTTCCGTCAGCGGCTGGACACCAAATTCGAGCGCGGCGCCGAAAACCAGGCCTTTCTTGTCGAGAGCGTGACGGGTGTCGAGACGATCAAGGCTATGGCGCTCGAACCGCAGATGCAGCGCCGTTGGGAGGAGCAGCTTGCCGAGTACGTTGCCGCGAGCTTCCGCGTGCTCAGCCTGGCGAATGTTGCGAGCCAATCGGTTCAGTTCGTGAGCAAGCTCGTCACCGCGGTGATCCTTTACGCCGGGGCCAAGCTGGTGATCGACGGTAGCCTCACGGTGGGCGAGCTGATCGCCTTCAACATGTTCTCCTCGCGCGTCAGCGCTCCGGTTCTGAGGCTGGCTCAGCTCTGGCAGGACTTCCATCAGGCCAGGCTCTCGGTCGCGCGGCTGGGCGATATCCTGAACACGCCGGCGGAGCAGACGTTCAATCCCGGTCGCGCGGTGCCGCCTCCCATCAAGGGCCAGGTCACACTCGAGCACGTGTCCTTCCGATATCGTGTGGATGGGCCGGAAGTGCTGCACGACATCAACATCAACATTCCCGCCGGCCAGGTCGTCGGCATCGTCGGTCCGTCCGGTTCAGGCAAGAGCACCTTTACGAAGCTGGTGCAGCGCCTTTACGTCCCGGAAAAGGGCAGGGTTCTTGTCGATGGGGTCGATCTTGCGATGGTCGATCCGGCGTGGTTGCGTCGCCAGGTCGGCGTCGTGCTGCAAGAGAACGTGCTGTTCAATCGCAGCGTACGGGAAAACATTGCGCTCGCCGACCCGGCCGCGCCGATGCAGCAGGTGATCGCGGCGGCCCAGCTTGCGGGAGCTCATGAGTTCATTCTGGAGCTGCCGGAAGGCTACGACACCGTCGTAGGCGAGCGCGGCAACAGCCTGTCGGGGGGGCAGCGGCAGCGTATCGCGATCGCGCGGGCCCTTATCACTGACCCGCGCATCCTGATCTTCGACGAAGCGACCAGCTCGCTGGACTATGAAAGCGAAAGGGTCATTCAGGACAATATGAACCGGATCGTGAAGGGGCGAACGGTCTTTGTCATTGCGCACCGTCTGTCCGCGGTCAGGCGCACCGATCGAATCATCACCATCGATCGCGGGCGGCTCGTCGAACAGGGATCCCACGAGGAGCTGCTCAGCACAGGCGGAAGATACGCGTCACTGTACCGGTTGCAGGCGGGGATCCATGAAGTCGGCTCGTGAAGCGCTCCCGGCCGGGGGTAAATCGAGGGACGAACTGGCTTTCCTGCCGGCAGCCCTCGAAATCGTCGAGACGCCGCCATCTCCGACGGCCAGACTTACCGGCGTCTTGATTGCGGCATTGTTCTGTTGCGCGGTCGCGTGGGCCGGTCTCGGCAAGATCGACATCGTTGCCTCTGCGTCGGGAAAGATCGTGCCGGGCGATCGTGTCAAGCTGGTTCAGCCGCTCGAAATCGGCGTGGTCCGGGCCATTCACGTTCGCGACGGCCAGACCGTCAAAGCGGGCGAGGTTCTGATCGAGCTGGATCCGACGAGCAATCAGGCGGAGCTTCAGCACCTGAAAAACGATCTTCTCTCGTCATTGCTGGACATTTCGCGCACGCGCTCCGCACTCGACGGAAACACCACTGCGCTTGACGGGGCGCCGGACGACACGCCGCCCGCCTTGATTAAAATGCACCTGGAGTTCTTGCGGAGCCAGGATTCGGAGCAGCGCGCCAAGCTGTCGGAACTGGATCGGCAACGGGTCCAGAAGGTCGCGGAGACCAGGACAATCGAGGCTGGCATCGCGAAGATTGATGCTTTGCTTCCGGTGCTGCAGGAGCGGGTCGGGGTTCGCAAGTACTTGGCCGACAGGGAGTACGGTTCAAAGCTGCAATATTTGTCGGAGCTCCAGGAGCTCGTTGGGCTGCAGCAGGACATCCTGGTGCAGCGGAGCAAGCTCGAGGAGGCCAATGCAGCCGTGGCGGCTCTCGATGAGACGCGCGCCAAGCTTGTCTCGGAATACCGCCACCGCTTGTACGATGATCTGGCCAAGGCGACGCAGAAGGCCGGCAGCCTCAAGGATGAGGTGGCCAAGGCCGAGCACCGGACAAACCTTCAGAAGCTTGCGGCGCCCATCGATGGCGTGGTGCAGCAATTGGCTGTGCATACGGTCGGCGGGGTCGTAACTCCCGCCCAGACGCTCGCGGTGGTGGTGCCGAGCGATAGCCAGATTGAAATCGAAGCGATGGTTTCGAACCGCGACATCGGCTTTGTGCACCCGGGGCAGGACGCCGAGATCAAGGTCGATACTTTCAACTTCACGCGTTACGGCCTGCTGCACGGCAGGATCGTCAGCGTCTCGCGCGATTCTGTCTCCCGGGACAGGTCGCGGGACTCTGCCCGCGAGACGAATGGCGGAGGGACGGAAGAAGGCAGCGAGCCAAAGGGCCAGGCGCCGGCGTATATCGCGCATGTCTCGATTGACCGGACCAAGATGATCATCGACGACAAGGAGATCAGTCTTTCGCCAGGGATGGCCGTCACCGTCCAAATCCGGACGGGCGCCCGCAGCGTCATGAGCTATTTGCTGTCGCCGATCATGCGCTACCGGCAGGATGCTCTCCGAGAGCGGTGAAAGCCGGCAGGTCGCCCCGTCATGACGGGGTCCGGGATTCCACGTGGCTCAAGCTTGGATCGGATTCGTGTATCGCAAGGCAGTTTTGCCCGGCGTCGTACGTCCGATATCCAAGGCCGTTCAGCCTGCGAACGAGCTCAGCCTTGTCGGTCTTGATGAATTCGGCGTGGATGACGGGGCGATGCTGTTGGATCGTTGCGCCGGCCCCTTCCAGCACCTTCAACTCCATCCCTTCGACGTCGATCTTGATCAGATCGCAGCGGCTCAGCTTCAGGGAGTCCAGGGTGACCATCGCCGTTTCGGTGCCGGTGGTCTCGGAGTAATCGATCGTCTGGCCGATTTGCTCCGTACCCGGGCGTCGCGTCACCTCCAGGCTCCCGAAGCTGGCAGGCTCCTGGTGGCTTAAGGTCGGCACCCGGGTTTTCCCGGTTTCCGACGAAATAACTGCGTGTATGGCTCTCGCATTAAAGCAGTTGTTGATCGCGATGTTGCCGGCAAGCGCATAATAGACCCGCTCCTGCGCTTCGATGGCGAGGACCGAGCCCCAGCCGTCCATATGCTTGGACCATTCGATGGTGTGAACGCCGATGTTTGCCCCGCAGTCGATCGCGACGACGCCATCGCCCCGATAGGTTCTTCGCAGTGCAAGAAGGCCCTTCGTCAACTCGATTTCGGTGGCGTCGAACGCACCGTGCTCGAGGATTTGGATCCCGACTCCAAAGGTGTGCTCGCCCGCCGTGTGGTAGTCCAGCCGGTTTACGATCAGCGGGCCGTGCGCTGACGCTGCGATGACGAATGGGACCTTACTGGGGTTGCGGCTCATCGTTTGTGTTTCTTTGTGTCTGCGTTGTGGAAGCGGCCGGGAGAGGTGCTCGCTAAGGTTTTCGTCCGTTGACGCGGTTGTCAATCTCGCTTACCTTCCGTCTACTTTTTAAGCTTATTTATATTTCAGGGCAGGGGATATTCGTGAATGCTATTGCCGTCGCGCCGGCGATCGGGCTGAAGCGCTCGATTGACCATGTGACTGACCAACCCAAAGTAATCGTTGATCGTTCGACCAGCGCCGTACCTGCCAAGTCGGAAGCCGTTGCGCCGGATGCCGAGGCGCCCAAGCGTGCCTATCCGGCAGCGGCCGAACTGCCGACTCAGGTGGGCCCAAAGGGACTGCGCTTCGACTTCAATGATGGCGCCCGGGTATTTTGTCCCGAAGCCGAAACTCCCTGGCGCGTGCGGATTTGCGACGCCGAGTGCGGCAATCTTCTTTTCGAGACGCAGTTTGCGGGTGGCCGCGTCAACAGCTCAAAGCGATACTACGTTCGTTTCCGGATCGAGGTTCTGCAGGGCGATGATGTCGTCTTCTCGCACGAGTACAATGCGAGGGACCGTCACGTCCTGATCCAGCTTCCGATCGGCACCCTGGGCGACACGATCGGCTGGTTTCCCTATGTGGCGAAGTTCGGGGAAGCGCATGGGTGCAGGCTGACCTGTGCGATGGCGGAGAAGTTGATTCCGCTGTTCCGGGATGCGTATCCCGAGATCAACTTCGTCACCCACGAGGAAATTCAGACCGACCGCTACTACGCCACGTACAGCGTCGGATTGTTCTTCGACGACAAGAACTTCGTGTTTCAGCCGTGCGACTTCCGCCATGTCGGGCTGCACCGGACCGCGGGATACATCCTCGGCGTCGATCCGGTCGAGACGGCGCCCCGCATCTCGCTTGCGGATGATCGCAGACCGTTTCCCGAGCCTTACGTCTGCATCGCGGTGCAGAGCACCACGCAATGCAAATACTGGAATAACCCCGCCGGCTGGCGGGAGCTGACCGGCTTTCTCACGCAAGCCGGCTATCGCGTGATCTGCATCGATCAGAAGCCGACGCACGGCCACGAGCTGGTATGGAATCACATTCCCAACGGCGCGGAGGACTGGACCGGTGATCGGCCGATCCAGGAGCGGGCGAACCTGCTCAAGCACGCGGCGTTTTTCGTCGGCCTTTCCAGCGGGCTTTCATGGCTGGCCTGGGCGGCCGGCACTCCGGTCGTGATGATCTCGGGATTCACGCATCCGACAAATGAATTTGCTACGCCCTATCGGGTCATCAACTATCACGCGTGCAACAGCTGCTGGAACGATCCGGCGGTTCGATTCGACCACAAGGATTTCTTTTGGTGTCCCCGCCACAAGGGGACGCCGCGTCAGTTCGAATGCACAAGGCTGATCACCGTGGATCACGTCAAATCGGTGATCAGAACGATTCCTGGATTTAAGCTTTAGCCATTTTCAAGCACTCATTTTTTTGGGGGGAGCGCTGCCATGAGCACAACGTTTGTAAGCTCGGGTGTTACCAGCTCAGGACTGATCGAAACGGGGTCCAATATTCTCGAGGTCCTCAACGGGGGCCATGCGGTCACGACGACGCTGAGTAGCGGTGGCCAGCTTCTGGTCGACGCCGGCGGCTACGCGGTGGGGACCACGATTTCCAGTGGCGGCACCGCCACGATCAGTGCGGGCGGCGGGGCCGATCGTCTCGCCGTTTCGAGCGGCGGCACTCTAAACGTGGCCGGCACGGTCAACAGCTTCACCGCTGTGTTCACCGGCGGTGTCGAGAACATCGAGGCCGGCGGGTTCATCTCTGGTGCAGTCGGATCCGGAACGGGAATTTCGGGCGGCACCGTCAACGTGCTGGCGGGCGGCTCAGCCAGCTATCTCAGCGTGTCCAGTGGCGGCATCTTCAACGTAGCCGGCACGACACTCAGCATGATTGGGGTGCGTGACGGCGGCGTCGAAAACGTGCTGTCGGGTGGTTTCATTTCGGGCGCGACCAGCTCGGGTACCGGCGTTTCCGCCGGCGGCATATTGAACCTTCAGGCCGGCGGGTCCGCCGTCCATGTTGGCGTTTCCAGCGGCGGCACGTTCAACGTTGCCGGCCGTGTGCTGAGTAACGTTGCCATCTATGCCGGCGGCGTCGAGAACGTGCTGTCGGGTGGCTCGATCTCCGGAGCGAGCGGATCCGGGACCGGCGTTTCGGGCGGTACGCTGAACCTTTCGGCTGGCGGCACGGCGGCCTATGTCGGCGTCTCGGCCGGCGGTGTCTTCAACGTCGCCGGTACGGTGCTGAGTTCTGTCGGCGTGTATAGCGGCGGCGTCGAGAACGTGCTGTCGGGCGGCGTGGTCCAGGGTGTGTCCGGAGGCTTCGGCACTGCGATCTCCGGCGGCACGGTGAACGTGCAGGCGGGCGGGTCCGCGACCGCAATGTTCGTCTATGCCGGCGGTGCGCTGAACGACAGCGGCGTCGTCACCAACCAGTTCGTGCTCAGCGGCGGCGTGGAAACCGTTTCGTCCGGTGGTCTCGCGTCGGGTGCACAGATTTCGGCCGGCGGTCTGCTCGACGTTCTCGCCGGGGGCTCGGCGACGGGTATCGGCGATGCCGGAAGGGTCGTCATCGAAGCCGGCGCCACCGCCGACCACATCCTGGTTTCGTCCGGCGGCGTGCTCAGCGTCGGCGGCACCATTACCAGCAATACCGGCGTGTTGGCCGGCGGCGTCGAGACTGTCTTGTCCGGCGGGCTCATCTCTGGTGCGGCCGGGTCCGGAACGGGAATTTCGGGCGGCACGATCAACCTGCAGGCCGGCGGATCGGCCTTCTACGTCGGCGTTTCGAGCGGCGGCACGTTCAACGTGTCCGGTTATGTGGGCGCAGGGTCCGTCTACAACGGAGGCGTGGAAACCGTTTATTCGGGTGGGCTGATCTCGGGTGGCGCTGGAATCGGAACAGGGGTCTCGGCCGGCGGCACACTGACCGTACTCGCGGGCGGCTCGGCCGCATGGGTGGGCGTTTCGAGTGGCGGCGTTTTCAACGTGTCCGGCACCTTCCTCAACAATGGCGGCGTCTATGCCGGCGGCGTGGAGAACGTCTATTCGGGTGGGGTTGTCACCGGCGTCACCAGCTCGGGGACGGGTATATCCGGCGGCACCGTCAACGTATTTGGCGGCGGCGCGCTGGATCACGCGACGGTTTCCAGCGGCGGCGTTCTGAACGTCTCTGCCGGTGGCACGGCGCACCACCTGACGGTGTCGGGCGGCGGCACCATGAATGTCAGAGGCACGACCACCAGCAACGTGCTGGTCACGGACGGTGGTGTCGAGAACGTGTTTTCCGGCGGGTTGATCTCCGGAACTTCCGGCTCCGGCACCGTCATCTCCTCCGGTGGCATCGTGAACCTGCAGGCCGGTGGTGCTGCGGCTTATCTGACCGTTTCGAGCGGCGGCACGTTCAATGTGTCGGGCACCGTGCTCAGCAATGTGACCGTTTCTGCCGGCGGCGTTGAGAACGTCTTCTCGGGTGGCGTTGTCGGCGGCGCGTCAGGCTCCGGGACGTCCATTTCCGGCGGCACACTCAACGTCCTCGCGGGCGGCTCGCTCGCTCACGTGACGGCCTGGAGCGGCGGCAATCTGAACGTCTCCGCCGGCGGTACCGCGCACAACATCACGGTGTCGAGTGGCGGCATCATGAACGTTGCAGGCACCATCACCAGCAACACGTTGATCATGGACAGCGGCGTGGAGAACGTGCTGTCCGGCGGACTGATCACCGGCTCGACGAGTGGCGGCGCGACCACCGTTTCCGCTGGAGGCGTATTGAACGTTCTGGCCGGCGGCTCGGCGGCGTTCGTCGGCGTGTCCAGCGGCGGTACCTTCAATGTCGCGGGCAATGTGCTGAGCAATACAGCAATCTTTAGCGGTGGCATCGAAAACGTCTTGTCCGGAGGATCGATCTCGGGAGCGAGCGGATCCGGGACCGGGGTTTCGGGCGGCACCTTGAACTTGTCGGCTGGCGCCACGGCTTCCTTTGTCGGCGTGTATAACGGCGGCATCTTCAATGTTGCGGGCACCGTGCTGAGAAATAACGGCGTCAATGCCGGCGGTGTCGAGAACGTGCTGTCCGGTGGGCTGATCACCGGAGCCATCAGCTCCGGGACCGGCGTTAACTCGGGCGGCGTACTGAACGTCCAGGCCGGCGGCTCGGCGGCGTTCGTCGCCGTTTCGAGCGGCGGCACGCTCAACGTGTCGGGCACCGTGCTCAGCACGGTCGGCGTCTATGCCGGCGGCGTTGAGAACGTATTCTCGGGTGGCGTCGTCACCGGCGCATCGGGCTCCGGCACGGGTATAGCCGGCGGCACGGTCAACGTATTCTCGGGCGGTGCGCTGGCCTACGCGGGGGTATCCAGCGGCGGCGTCTTGAATGTTTCCGCCGGCGCTACGGTGCACGACGTCGGGGTGTCGAGCGGCGGCACGTTCAACGTTGCCGGCGCGGTGACCAGCCACGTCGCGGTATTTGCCGGCGGCACCGAGATCGTATCGTCGGGCGGCTCCACGGGACCGGTCATCATTTCCGGCGGCTTGCTTGAATTGCAGGCCGGCAGCGTCGCGAGCGGCGGCATCACCTTCAGCGGCTCGGGCGGGCAGCTCAAGATCGATGGCACGTCGATATCCACCACCATCAGCGGGCTGGTGCTGGGCGACAGCATCGATCTGGCAGGCCTCAATTTCGTATCCGGCGGGTCGGCGACCTTGCTCCCGGGCAATATCCTGCATGTCACGGAGGGGGCTTCCACCTTCGACCTGCAGCTCGATCAGACGCCCGGCGTGCGGTTCGGCGTCAGCGCGGATTCCGGCACCGGCACGCTGATCACGGCGCGCGCCGATAGCGCGCCGGTCACGTCCGCGTCCAACATACAGGCGAGCCTGGGCCAGAGTTTTGCAGCGGCTTCCAGCCTCTTCAGCGTGTCGGACGCCGACGGCGATACGATCACCCAATACGCGTTCTGGGACACCGAGGGTAACGGACATTGGGCCATCAACGGTGCCACCCAGGCAACCAACGCCGAGATCGATGTGTCCGCGGCGAACCTGTCGCAGGTCAGCTACGTATTTGGTCCAACTGGATCGACGGATTCCCTCTACGTCCGGGCAAATGACGGTACGGTCTGGGGCGGCTGGACCAAATTTACGGCAACGGCATTTGCGGACACCGCACCGACCGTGAACGCAAGCAACGTCACTGCGGCGCACGGTCAGACATCGGTTGCCGCATCGAGCCTGTTCACGGTGTCCGATCCGGATCCGGATACGATGACCCAGTTCGCCTTCTGGGACACCGGCGGAAACGGCCACTGGGTGGTGAATGGTGTCGCCCAGGCCGCCGGCGTCGAGATCGATGTTCCGGCGTCGCAGCTGTCGCAGGTGAGCTACGTCTTCGGGCCGACAGGGTCAGCCCCTGACACGCTGTATATCAGGGCGAATGACGGAACGTTGTGGGGAGGTTGGAAGGCGTTCACGGCAACGCCGGGACCCGATCGCGCTCCGGTTGTCACAGCGCCGAACCTGACGGGAATCCACCTGCAGCAGTCGGTTTCCGCGACCAGCATCTTTACGGCCACGGATCCCGACGGCGATACGATCACCCAGTACGCCCTCTGGGACACCGGTGGCAACGGCCACTGGGTGGTGAACGGTGTTGCCCAGGCTGCCAACACCGAGATCGATGTCTCTGCAGCGCAGCTGTCGCAGGTGAGCTATGTGTTCGGCCCAGGCGGCTCAGCGCCCGATACGCTCTACGTGCGGGCCAGCGACGGAATGTTGTGGGGAGCGTGGACGGCATTCACGGCGATGCCCGGGATCGATGATCCACCGACCGTTACGGCGTCGAATGTGAAAGCGGCCCATGGGCAGACATCGGCGCTCGCCTCGAACCTGTTCTCGGTGTCGGATAGCGAGAATGATACGATCACCCAGTATGCCTTCTGGGATACTGGAGGAAACGGCCACTGGGTGGTGAATGGTGTCGCCCAATCCGCCGGCGTCGAGATCGACGTTGCGGCGGCGAACCTGTCGCAGGTGAGTTACGTGTTCGGTCCTGGCGGCTCGACGCCTGATACGCTCTACGTGCGGGCGAAGGACGCCGGATCTGCGTGGAGCACCTGGACAGCGTTCACAGCCACACCGGGGGACGACATTGCTCCGGTCGTCACGGCATCGAACGTGACCGCGCTTCATGGGCAGACGTCGGCTCTCGCCTCGAACCTGTTCTCGGTCTCGGACAACGAGCACGATACGATCACCCAGTACGCCTTCTGGGACACCGGCGGAAACGGCCACTGGGTGGTGAACGGTGTCGCGCAGTCCGCCGGCGTCGAGATCGACGTTGCGGCGGCGAACCTGTCGCAGGTGAGTTACGTGTTCGGCCCCGGCGGCTCGACGCCCGATACGCTCTACGTGCGCGCCAATGACGGCTCGAAGTGGAGCGCCTGGACCGCGTTCACAGCTACACCGGGGGACGACATTGCTCCGGTCGTTACTGCATCGAACGTGACCGCGCTCCATGGGCAGACGTCGGCTCTCGCCTCGAACCTGTTCTCGGTCTCGGACAACGAGAACGATACGATCACCCAGTACGCCTTCTGGGATACCGGCGGAAACGGCCACTGGGTGGTGAACGGTGTCGCGCAGTCCGCCGGCGTCGAGATCGACGTTGCGGCGGCGAACCTGTCGCAGGTGAGCTATGTGTTCGGACCGGGCGGCTCGACGCCCGACACACTCTACGTGCGCGCCAATGACGGCTCGAAGTGGAGCACCTGGACCGCGTTCACGGCAACGCCGGGACCCGACGTTGCGCCGGTGGTCACGGCATCGAACGTGACCGCGCTCCATGGGCAGACGTCGGCGCTCGCCTCGAACCTGTTCTCGGTCTCGGACAACGAGCACGATACCATCACCCAGTACGCCTTCTGGGATACCGGAGGAAACGGCCACTGGGTGGTGAACGGTGTCGCCCAGTCCGCCGGCGTCGAGATCGACGTTGCGGCGGCGAACCTGTCGCAGGTGAACTACGTGTTCGGACCGGGCGGCTCGACGCCCGATACGCTCTATGTGCGCGCCAATGACGGCTCGAAGTGGAGCACCTGGACCGCGTTCACGGCAACGCCGGGACCGGACGTTGCTCCGGTCGTCACCGCGTCGAACGTGACCGCGCTCCATGGGCAGACGTCGGCGCTCGCCTCGAACCTGTTCTCGGTCTCGGACAACGAGAACGATACGATCACCCAGTACGCCTTCTGGGATACCGGCGGAAACGGCCACTGGGTGGTGAATGGCGTTGCCCAGGCCGCCAACACCGAGATCGACGTAAGCGCGGCGAACCTGTCGCAGGTGAGCTACGTGTTCGGCCCCGGCGGTTCGACGCCCGATACGCTCTGGGTGCGAGCCAATGACGGCAGCATGTGGGGAGCCTGGAAGAGCTTCACCGCAACGCCGGGACCCGACACTGCCCCGGTCGTTACCGCATCGAATGCAAACGTAACCGGAATTCACGACCATTCGAACGCGGCCTCGAGCCTGTTCTCGGTGTCGGATAGCGAGAACGATACGATCACCCAATACGCCTTCTGGGATACCGGAGGAAACGGCCATTGGGTTGTGAATGGCGTCGCCCAGGCCGCCAACACCGAGATCGATGTGAGCGCGGCGAACCTGTCACAGGTGAGCTACGTGTTCGGCCCCGGAGGCTCGCCATCGGATACGCTCTGGGTGCGGGCCAATGACGGCAGCATGTGGAGTTCCTGGAAGAGCTTCACGGCCACCGCAACGAACCAGGCGCCAACAGTCGCGGTCTCGAACGTAACGACGGTCTCGGGGCAGGTCTTCGCGGCTTCGAGCCTGGTCAGCGCAACGGACGCGGATGGCGATACCATAACGAAATATGCGTTGTGGGATTCCAACACGAACGGGCGCTGGAACGTCAACGGCGTGAACCAGTCTGCGAATACGGAGATCGACGTCACTTCAGCACAACTTGCCCAGACGACCTATCAGGCCGGCTCCGGCACCGACCAACTCTGGATCCGGGCGTATGATGGCAGTGCGTGGGGTGTCTGGCAGCCTTTCAACGTAACGGGAGAGAGCCCCAGCAGCGCCACCATTGCAGCGGGAACGACCCTGGAATTGACGGGGGCTTCGAACGCCGCCGTTACGTTCCTGGGCAGCACGGGGACGCTGAAGCTCGACAATTCCGCGAGCTTCACCGGAACCGTCGCCGGGATGACCGGTTCGGACGCGATCGATTTCGCGAATATCAATTTCGCGACCGTTCAGACGCCGACCTTCAGCGGTGACAGCACGCACGGAACGCTCACGGTGACGGACGGTACTGTCACCGCCAGTATTGCGCTGCTGGGCAACTACATGGCTTCCACATTCACGGCCTCGAGCGACGGCCATGGCGGTACCTCGGTTGTCGATCCACCGGCGATGCAAGTCAGTCAGCTTGCGCAGCCGCAGCATGCGTAAGGGCTTGAGATAGGGCGGCTGTGGAGGGCCTGTTGCGGGCCCTCCGCAACCAAAATCGCTCAGCCGGCAAAGATGAAAAGGCCCGCCTCCTGGCGGGCCTTTTTTTACCTTGCAGCGCTTCCGGGATGCCGCGCAGCACCAAACGCCTGGTTGCCCAGCGCCTGATCACGGCGACGAGCTGTTGCAGGCCGCTTCCGCTGCCTGGTCGTCCACATTCGGGTCGGCCGCGGCCGTGGCCCAGGCGAGCTCGACGAGGGTCACGATCCGCCGGCCGGCACCGTCGAGCTGGCAGACGATCAGGCCTTGTTCCTCGATATAGGTCAGAAGATGCCGGGCGCGGCGTAGCGAGTGCGTGCCGTAGGCGCGAGCGATCGCGGCATCGCTCGGGCACGGCCAACCCTCCTTCGCGGCGCGCGCGATCATCATGAAGACGCCCTGCATGTCCTCGGGCAGGAGCGCAGCACGCAGCGAGACATCCTGCCAGACGTCGTCCTCCGCCATCTCGGTGCCGAGCCCGGCGCGGGCGCGCGTCAGCATCCGGCGGAAATCGGTCAGCTCCGGCACAACGGCACCGAGACCCTCGATCCGGCAGCGGACCACGAACTCCTGATAGAGCACGCCGATGGCGCGGAAGCCGGCGTCGGGCTCGGCGAGGATGGCGCGCAGGATACGGTCCAGCCGCTCACGCCGCTCGGCCAATTGCTCGGCGCTCGGCGGTGGCTCGGCAGCTTCGGGATCTGGCTCCGGTGCCGGCTGTTTGGCGGCCATCAACTGGCTGAGCAGGTCCGGCGACGGCGCACGGCGCTGTGGCCTGGCCGTTATTTCGGGCGGCGGAGCGGCCAGGATGATCGCGCGTGCGTCCTCCAGTGCCGCTTCAGGCAGCGGCATCAACCGCGGCGCCGCGTTGCGCGGCTGGGTGTCGGTCGGACCGATGCGCAAGCCCAGCGGACGGCGGGACAGCGCAGGTCCGAGCGCCATGAACTGCCCGCGCTCGAGGTCGCGAAAGGCTTCCGCCTGCCGTCGTTCCATGCCGAGCAGGTCGGCGGCGCGCGCCATGTCGATATCGAGGAAGGTGCGGCCCATCAGGAAGTTTGACGCTTCGGCCGCGACATTCTTGGCGAGCTTCGCCAGCCGCTGGGTTGCGATGATCCCGGCAAGCCCGCGCTTGCGGCCGCGGCACATCAAATTGGTCATCGCGCCGAGCGAAAGCTTGCGCGCCTCGTCGGACACCTCGCCCGCGACCGCCGGCGCGAACAGTTGCGCCTCGTCCACCACCACCAGCATCGGATACCAGTGGTCGCGGGCGATGTCGAACAGCCCGCCGAGGAAGGCTGCGGCGCGCCGCATCTGGTTCTCGGCGTCGAGCCCTTCGAGATTGAGCACCGTGGAGACGCGATGGATGCGCACGCGCTCGCCGGCGACCTGCAGGCTGCGCTCGGTATGGTCCTCGGCGTCGATGACGAGGTGGCCGAATCGCTCCGCCAGGGTGACGAAATCACCTTCGGGATCGATGATGGTCTGCTGCACCCAGGGGGCGCTCTGTTCCAATAGCCGGCGCAGCAGATGGGATTTGCCGGAACCCGAATTGCCCTGCACCAGGAGACGTGTCGCCAATAGCTCCTCGAGGTCGATGGCCGCCGAAGCGCCGGCCGTCGTTTGTCCCATCTCGATCGCTACGGTCATGTCCCGACTCAAATTGTCCTT
Source organism: Bradyrhizobium sp. USDA 3262 (assembly GCF_054060035.1). NCBI lineage: Bacteria > Pseudomonadati > Pseudomonadota > Alphaproteobacteria > Hyphomicrobiales > Nitrobacteraceae > Bradyrhizobium > Bradyrhizobium sp. USDA 3262. The sequence continues at coordinate 8,665,224 of NZ_JBSSCT010000001.1, read as the reverse complement.
GCGGAGAGGCGGCTTAACAAGCTGATCGCGCCGCGTCGAGCGAACCGCACCATCATCCCCAGGCACGGCCGGGAGGCGGACAATGCTGATGCTCGCCACGCGAGATGAAGATTGATTGAGCTACTACAACGTGTTTAGCTTGCGCGTCTGACGTAGATTTTTCGAACCAGTTCCCGTTCAGCTGCGCGATCCCGCCCGGTTCGGACCGCTCTTATTCAATCAGCCCGCCGAACTCTCAGCCCGTCGAACTCTATGTCTGAGTTCAACTACGACGCATTCATTTCCTACATTCTTCAGGAGCCAAACGGGAGTGATCCCTGCTTGCAAGGCTCGCGTTGTCGAAGGCATCCGCCAAAAATCGAAGGTTTCACGGATTTTATCCCCGCACACGCGCGCATGCTGCGGAGCGATCCTGATGCCGGCAGCGCGACGTTCGATCGCGCAAATCTTCCTGGCGCCGGTATTGATCTTCGCCGTTATCGCGTTCGGGCTGGTCTCGGCGCTGCTCGGCGACGGGATCTGGGACCAGGCCTCCTGGCTCGCACTTGCCGTGCCGCTCGTCGTCATCGCCTTCTACATATTCCGGCGTTCCGCGCGTCCTTCGTAGAAGGAGCGAGCGTTCGCGGTGACGCCGAAGTGATCGGCGTCGCTATTCTTGTGCCGGATACCTCCGTCCCGTTTGCCGGAGATGTCCCGTCGCGCAAACCTCGGCATAGTCCGCCGCACAAAGAAACGTGCGAGGAAACATGACTGAGAGCACCGTCGATACACTTGCGCCGTCGGTCGCGGCGCCTGGCGCAGTGTCGCCGCGAAAAGTGTTTTGGGCGACCTGGTTCGGCTGGATGCTCGATGGCTTCGATTCCTCGATGTACGCCTACATCCTGGTCGGCGCGTTGAGCGAATTGCTGCCGGCCAGCGGCATCGAGCCGAGCAAGGCCAATATCGGCATCTATGGCGGGCTGCTGTTCTCGATCTTCATGCTGGGCTGGGCCTGCTCGATGGTCTGGGGCTGGGCCGCGGACCGTTACGGACGGGTCCGGATCATGTGCTGGACGGTGCTGGTCTACTCGCTGTTCACGGCGCTGTGCGGGCTTGCGACCGGTATCGTGATGTTCGCATTGTTTCGCTTTGTTGCCGGCTTCGGCATCGGCGGCGAATGGGCCGCGGGCACGCCGCTGCTGCAGGAATCCGTGCCGGAGAATACGCGGGTGCGGCTCGCGGGATGGCTGCACACGGCGACGCCGACCGGGCTGTTCCTCGCCGCCGCCGTGACGCTTGCGATCGGCAGCACGCTCGGCTGGCGCGGCATGTTCCTGCTCGGCATTCTGCCCGCGCTCCTGATCGCGTATCTGCGCAGCAACATTCCCGAACCCGAGCGAAGCGCCGCGCGCGAGCAGCCGTCGGTCGCGGCCTTGTTTGCCGGCGACCAGGCGCGCACCACCTGGGCCGCGGCGCTGATGATGGCCTGCATCATCTTCGGCCTGTGGTCGTCGAACTTCTGGGCCCCGACCGTGATCTCGACCAAGCTGGTCGCCGCGGGCGCGACGCCCGCGCACGCGCAGGAGATGGGCGCGGTGGCCGGGCTGATCACCAATGTCGGCACGCTGATCGGCTGTCTCCTTGTGCCATGGCTCACTACCTGGCTCGGCAGCCGGCGCCGCACCGCGGTGCTGTTCTTCATCGGCGGGTTGATCTCCGTCGTGGTCTCCTATGAGGTCGCGATCGAATGGCTCGACAGCCTGACCCTGTTCATGGTGCTGCTGCCGGTGCTCGGCTTCTTCACCAATGGCGTGTTCGGCCTGTTCACGATCTGGCTGCCGGAGATGTTTCCGTCGGCGCTGCGCGGCTCCGGCTCCGGCTTCGCCTTCAGCATGGGCCGTGTGCTCGGCGCCGCCGGCCCGACCCTGATCGGCGCGCTCGCCGCCCGCACCGGCAGCTTCCCGCTGGCGATTTCGATGCTGTCGCTGATCTATGTGGTCGGCCTGCCGTTGATCGCCCTGGCGCCGGAGACGGCCGGCAAGCCGCTGGCGAAATAGCAGGCTACTTTGCGCATTACGCGGCTTCGGCCGCGCGCCGTCGCGTCAAGCGGTGGCTTACTCCGCCGGCTTCGCGGTCACTGGCGCCTGCGCAGCTACGGGGGCCTTCGCGGGCGCCTTGTCGACCTTCTTCGACCAGGAGCGGTAGTAGGCGAGTGCGGTCATCAGCACGATGCCGACAATGCTGACCGCGATCTGCATCCAGATGCTGCCGGAGACCTCGACCAGCAGCACATGCGCGATGACCGCGAGGAAAACGCCGGTGCAGAACACTTCGAGCGACTGCTGGCCGCATTTGAGCATCGGCTGGAAGATCGGCCATTCATATCCGGGCCATTCGCGCGGCAGGAAGCGGGTGACGAAGAAGGCGAGGACGATGAAGTGCAGGACGCGATAGGGCGCGAGGTTGGTCTTGTCGTTCGGATTGAACGCGTCATAGAGCCAGGCCGGCATCGCCTGTCCGAGCTCCGGGAAGCGGCCCGCCAAGGTCATCACCAGCGCGAACAGCAGATAGGCGCCGCCGAGCCATAGGAAGGCGCGCGAGCGGATGAATGTGATCGATTCGCTGGCGCCGCCGAGCGCGAACCAGCCGCCGAACACGAACAGGAACTGCCAGCAGAACGGATTGAAATACCATGAGCCGGACGGATAGGCCGGCAGGTTCCAGCCGAATTGCCGCGCCGCGAGATAGAGCAGGAACGAGGCCAGCAGCGTCAGATTGAGCTTGCGCAGCATCGCCCACAGCACCAGCGGATAGCAAAGCATCAGCGCGATGTAGAGCGGCAGCACGTCCATGTTGACCGGCTTGAACGCCAGGATCAGGCCCTGATAGAGCGTCTCGGCCGGATTGTGCATGAAGCCCGCGACGTTGAATTCATTCTGCAGGTTGGGGTCGTGATAGCGCTGGGAGAGATAGCCGATCTCGGCGATGTAGATCACGAACAGCAGGACATGCGCGACATAGATCTGCCAGGCGCGCTTGATCAGGCGGGTGGCGCCGATCACGGTGCCGCGCTCGAGCATCATGCGCGCATAGACGAAGGATGCGGTGTAGCCGGAGATGAACACGAACAGATCGGCCGCGTCGCTGAAGCCGAAATTCTTCTGCGTGATCCAGTTCACCGCGTTGTTCGGAATGTGATCGAGATAGATCGCCCAGTTGGCGAAACCGCGCAGCAGATCCAGGCGATAGTCGCGGCCACGGGGCGGCAGAACAGCCTTGACGTCCATCGGTTCGCTCCCATCCCAGTGCCCGCATGTCTGGTCGCGGGTCGCCCACGACGTCATACTAGAACAGGATTTCGACGGTTGTGTATTGGTTTCCGGAAAGGGTTTACCTCGACAGCCGGCCAAACAGCGATGAATTTGGATCAAATCGCTCGCGCCGCGAACCGCTCGCCGGCGGACTGTGCGTAGGATGGGTAGAGCGAAGCGAAACCCATCACTGTGTGCCAGCCTGACGAATGATGGGTTTCGCTTGCGCTCTACCCATCCTACGTGAACCGGCGCGGCTAACGCTGCACGAACCCGTTATGCAGCGTGGTGAACAGCGCCTTGCCCTTCTTCACCAGATCGTATTTGCGGCCGTAAAGCAGCCAGACCGCGGTGAGATGGCACATCCCGCCCATCATCAGCGACATCGCGGTGTAGGGATCGAGATTGCGGCGATAGGTGCCGGCGCGGCTCGCCTGCCTGATCAGCTGTACATAGCGCAGCGCGTATCTGTCGACCGCCTTCTTGATCCGCGGCTCGGCGGCAAGCACGCTCGGCCAGATCTCGAGGAAGAACACCCGGCCCCAGCTCGGGTTGTCCTTGATGTACTGGAAGTTGGTCAGGAAGATGATGCGGAGCTGCTCGACGGGATCGCCACCCTTAACCAGCAGCGGCTCGGTCTTCTGATACAGCGCCTCGAAATTGCCCTCGGGCACATCGAGCACCAGCGCGCGCTTGTCCTCGAAATAATCATAGATGCTGGAGAGCGGTACTTTCGCCGCGGCGGCGACCTCGGTGAGCGAGGTGCCGTCGATGCCTTTTTGGCCGAACAGCTTGGTGGCCGCCGTGAGGATCTGCTCGCGCCGGTCGCGGCTGCGTTGCTGCTTGAGCTTGAGTGTCGTCCCCGAAGCCACTTTCGTCTCCACGCGTCCGGGAAAAAACAGTAAGGCAGCGGGACCGGAACACAAGCGCTATTGCAACGGGATACAGCGTAGGATTGCCATCACACCGGCGTGTTCCGCCGTTCATGGCGACGGAATGCATCGCGGGCAATGATCTGACGCATGATCTCGGAGGTGCCGTCCAGAATGCGGACCACCCGTGTTTCCCGCCAGATGCGCTCGATCGGCAGGTCCCTGGAATAGCCGGCACCACCGAACAGCTGCATGGTCGTGTCAGCGACGCGCTGCACCATGTCGGCGCCGGTATATTTGGAGAGCGCGGCCGCGGCGGTGCGGGCGGCGGCATCGCCCTGGTCGTAGCGCCACGCTGCCTCATAGGCGACAAGGCGCGCGGCATGCAGCGAACTCGCCATGTCGGCGATCTGCCACTCGAGGCCCTGATGGTCGCGCAGCTTGCGCCCGAATGCCTCGCGCTCCGAGACATGGTCGAGGGCGTAGTCCAGCAGCTGGCTCGCCGCGCCGACGCAATAGGCGCCCCAATGGGTGCGCCCGGCATCCAGGCACCGCATCGCGATGGCGAATCCTTCGCCCTCCTGTCCCAGCAGATTCTCGCGCGGAACACGGCATTCCTCGAAGATCACTTCGGCGTGCTCCGAGCCGCGCCCGGCGGCCATCTCGACCAGGCGGCCGATGGCAAGACCCGGCGTCTTTGCGTCGACGACAAAGGCCGCGATGCCCTTGGCGCCGGCGGACGGATCGAGCGTGGCGAACACCGTGAAAACGCCGGCCGCGGGCGCATTGGTGATGTAGGTCTTGCGGCCGTCGAGCACGTAATGATCGCCGTCCCGCCGCGCCCGGGTCTGGATCCGGACGGCATCGGATCCGGCATTCGGCTCGGTCAGCGCGAACGCGCCGATCACCCGTCCGCTGGCGAGCTCCGGCAGCCATCGGTCGCGAACCGCCGGCAGCGCGAAGAACTCGATCGCCTTCGAGCCGATGTGAACGTTGACCCCGCTCAGATAGTAGAAGGCGGTGTGGGCCTTCGCGAGCTCCTCGATCGCGATGCAGCTGCCCAGCATCGAGAGGCCGAGGCCGCCGAATTGCTTCGGCGTGTTGGTGCCGAACAATCCCATCCTGCGCAGGCCGGCCATGGCGCTGTCCGGCACCTCGCCGGTCGCCTCGATCGCGGCATCGTGCGGCTGCAGCTCGCTACGCACGAATTCGCGCACCCGGCCCTGCAGAACGCGGAGATCGTCGGGAAGCTCAAAATGCATGGCGCACCAAAAGTCGAATAATCTTCGAAAATGTTGCGCCGCCTCCCGGCAGATGTCAAGATTTTGCGGAAGTTCCGGAGAATACGGCATGCTCGCAGGCTTGATGCAGCAGGTCCCGCTCACCCTCAATCTGGTGATGGAACGGGTCGCGGATCTCTATCCGAACAAGACGGTGACGACGCGGTATTGCGACCGCATCCACGTCATTGGCTATGCGGAGATGCTCGGACGCGCGAGCCAGCTCGCCAACTTCCTCGCCGGGATCGGCGTCGAGCGCGGCATGCGCGTCGCCACGCTGGCCTGGAACTCGCACCGTCACCTCGAGCTTTATCTCGCCGTGCCCTGCATGGGCGCGGTGCTGCACACCATCAATGCGCGCCTGCACGCGCTGGATATTGCAAGACTGCTCGCCCATGCCGAGGATCGGGTGCTGTTCGTCGATCGTTCGATCTGGCGAGCCGTCGGAACGGAGATCGATCTGCGCAACGCGTTTGGAGCTCACTAAACGCTTCAACCCGGCTTCCGACCATCGCATCTTCCGCCGCAACTTTGTCCACTTGTTACGGGACAAAACCACGAGTTGTGGACTGGCGACCTGTCGCTTTGGGGAGAAGATCATGCCACGTTCGTTTCAATCCAATTATTCCGTTCGGCTCTTCCTCGGCCTCGCAGCAGCCCTCACGATCGGGCTTGCCTCGCCGGTATCGGCACAACAGGCGACCGGCACCACGCTGGCCCGCGTGCTCGTGCTCGGTACCGGCGGCACCATCGCGGGGCAGGCCAATGCCCGCGCCGGCAACGCCTATGACTCAGGCAAGGTCAGTGCGGCCAACCTGATCGCGGCGATCCCGGGCATCGACAAGCTCTCCCAGATCTCGGCCGAGCAGATCTCGTCGATCGGCTCGCAGGACATGAACGACAAGGTGTGGTTCGATCTCGTCAAGCGCATCCGCACCGCGATCGACAACAAGGAGGTCGACGGCGTCGTCATCACGCACGGCACCGACACCATGGAGGAGACCGCGTTCTTCCTGCAAAACGTGCTGGATACCGACATCCCTGTGGTGCTGGTTGGATCGATGCGGCCCTCGACCGCGATCGGCGCCGATGGCCCGGCCAATCTTTACGAGGCGATGCGGGTCGCCTCCGCGCTGGAATCCCGCGGCCGCGGCGTGCTCGTGGTGCTCAATGACACCGTCCATGCCGCGCGCTGGGTCCAGAAGACCAATACCACCAGCGTCGAGACCTTCCGCTCGCCCGACGCCGGGCCGGTCGGCTATGTCGACACCGGCGCGCTGCGCTTCCTGCAGCCGGCTGTTCCGGCCAAGGGTGCGAAGCTGAAATTGCCGGATGCGCCGCCATTGCCGCGTGTCGACATCATCTATTCGCACGCCAACATGGACGCCGCTGAGGTCGAGGATGCGGTCAAGCGCGGCGCCAAGGGCATCGTGCTGGCCGGCGTCGGCGACGGCAATTCATCGAAGGGCGCGATCGATGCGCTGGCGGCCGCGGCGAAGCAGGGCGTCGTGGTGGTGCGTTCGAGCCGGGTCGGTTCAGGTTTCGTGAACCGCAACGTCGAGGTCGAGGATGACAAGCTCGGCTTTGCGGTCTCGCTCGATCTCAACCCGCAGAAGGCGCGCGTGTTGCTTGAGCTTCTGATCGCGAACGGCATCACCGAGCCGTCGGCGGTTCAACAGGCGTTCGCGCCGTAGACCGTCAGTTTTGAGGCGCCTGCCGGCTTCACCTGCGCGGCATTGTTCGCCGCGCGCCGCGCCGCGAGCAGCAGGGCGCGCGCCTCCGCGATGCGCGACATCACGGTGGTGACGGGGACGCCGGTGACCTCGGCGATCTCCTTGTAGGACAGATCGATCATTTCGCGCAGGGCGATGACTTCGCGGAGCGGCGCGGGCAGGTCGGCGACCAGTTGCCGGATTGTTGCGCTGTCGCGCCGTTCTGGCGCTACATTCTCGCCGGCTAGTTCTTGGCCGAGTTTCTCCAGGCAGACGGCTTTGAGGATCGCGAGAAGCCACGGCCTGATGGCCGGGCCGCGTAGGCCGTCGAACCGACGCAGTGCGCGCCGATAGCATTCCTGCACGGCCAGTTCGGCGTCCGCCTCGGTTCGCATCAGGACCTGGGCGAACGCGTAGGCATCGTCGAGACACGGCAATGCCGCGTCGCGAAACTGCTGCGCCGTTTTATTCCCGGCTTTCGCACTTCGCATCATAGGGTTGCATCTCGTGAATAGCTTTACCGGCAATCGGCGCAGTGGTATCAGGCTCCGCGCCGGAGTCGTGGACCGTCGCGCCAAGCGTAGGGACAGGAACGACGTGCGCACACGACATGCGCATATCGGGCAGCAAGCGATCGATTATGCCGCCTCTTGATCGATCGGGCGTTCGGAGCACGGATCATGTCCGAGACACAGGTGACCAACCGGTTCTCGATCTTTCATCACGGGCTGGCGAAAGGGCCGGCCTATGAGGCATGGCGCGAAGGGATTTGCCGCGGCTTCTGCCGGCTCGACGTCGGACCGACCGACGACAACCGCATCGACTGCCACAACGAGTTCACGCTGTTGCATTCGGTCGCCATCGCGACGCCACGCGGCGGCTCGGCCCGCTTTGCCCGCACCCGCGCGCTTCTGAATGACGGCTGCGACGACCTCGTCCTGATCTTTGCGACGCGGGGCACGGTGCAAGTCACGCAAGCAGCCAAGGCGATCGAGCTTCAGCGCGGCCAGATGTGCCTCACCGAGATGAATATCGTCGGCACGGCCGATCTCACCCGGTCGGGCAGCTTTACGACGACGCGGTTTCCGCGGCGCTTGCTGCTCCAGATCTCACCCTCGGCGGAGACGCAACTGGCGCGCCCGCTCGGGCGTGATCCGGCCCTGAGCGCGATGATCGAGCGCTATTCCGCGCTCTGCACCGAGCTTGCCGGCGATCTCGACGTGCCGGGCCAGCAGGCGGCGGCGCATCATCTCGCCGATCTGGTCGGTCTCGTGCTCGGCAGCAACGCCGAGACGAAGGAACTGGCGTCGCGGGATGGCGTGGCGAAGGCGCGGCTCGATCTGATGAAGGCCGATGTTCTCAAAAATCTCGACGACGGCAAGCTCACGATCGAGGCCGTAGCAAAGGCGAATGCGCTCAGCACCCGCCAGGCGCAACGCCTGTTCGCGTCCGCAGGGACGACATTCTCGGAGTTCGTCCTCGAGCAGCGTTTGCTGCTGGCGCGCCGGCTGCTGCTGCATGAAGAGGGCGCCGGCCGCAAGGTCAGCGACATCGCCTACACGGCCGGCTTCAACGACTTGTCTTATTTCCACCGCTCGTTTCGCAGGAAGTTCGGCGTAGCACCGGCGGAGATGCAGATGGAGCTGGGGCGCCGGCATTGAACGCCGCGTGTCGCTGACGTAGATCAGGAGACCGGCTTCATCGCAACGAGGGCGCTGCCAATGCCTCTGTGGACCTGCGAACAATGCGGCGCGCAATTTCCCGAGACCGCGGCGCCACCGCCGGCTTGCCCGATCTGCGAAGACGAGCGGCAATATGTGAACTGGAAGGGGCAGGCGTGGCTGACGCGCGATGAGCTCGCAGAGCAGCATAGGCTGGTCTGGCGCGACGATCTCGGCCTCGTTGGACTTGCGCTCGAACCGTCCTTTGCAATCGGGCAGCGCGCGCTGCTGGTGCCGGACCGCGGCGGCTGCGTGATGTGGGACTGCGTGCCGCTGGCGACGGCGGAGGCGATCGCGCATGTCAGATCGCTCGGCGGGCTGAAGGCGATCGCGATCTCGCATCCGCATTATTATGGCGCGGTCGCCGACTGGAGCGCGGCATTCGACAATGCTCCGGTCTATCTGCACGGTGACGACGCGCAATGGGTGACGCGGCCCTATCCGTCGATCGTGCCGTGGCAGGGCGACAGCCATCGCATCTCCGACGACATCCTGCTGGTGCGTGGCGGCGGGCATTTCGCCGGCGCCACCATGCTGCATTGGTGCAAGGGCGCCGACGGGCGCGGTGCGCTCCTGACCGGGGATATCGCGATGGTGGCGATGGACCGCCGTTCGGTCAGCTTCATGTATTCCTACCCGAACTATATCCCGCTCAATGCATCAGCGGTCCGCCGCGTCGCGCGGGCGGTCGAGCCGCTGGCCTTTGAGCGGATCTACGGCGCCTGGTGGGGCAAGAATATCGCTTCCGATGCCAAGGCGGCGTTCGACCGTTCGGTCGAGCGCTATATTGCGGCGATCTCGGACTGACGGTTCCCGCCGCTTGGCTTGCCACGCGGCGCAAGCGCGCTATATCAGGGCTTTCCCGCCCCTTACCGTTTGTCCGAGTTTCCGCATGACCACAATCACCGCTGCCGAATCCCAGCCGTTCCAGGCCGAGGTTGCCGAATTGCTGCACCTGATGGTGCATTCGGTCTATTCCGAGACCGATATCTTCCTGCGCGAGTTGATCTCGAACGCGTCGGACGCCTGCGACAAGCTGCGCTACGAGGCGATCGCCAATCCGTCCCTGATCACGGACGGCACGCCGCCGGAGATCAGGATCGTCCCGAACAAGGCGGCCAACACGCTTGCCGTGGTCGATACCGGCATCGGCATGGAGCGTCGGGAGCTGATCGACAATCTCGGCACCATCGCGCGCTCCGGTACCAGATCGTTCCTGTCGAAGCTCACCGAGGCCAAGGACGGCGCCAATCTGATCGGCCAGTTCGGCGTCGGCTTCTATGCCGCCTTCATGGTCGCCGAGAAGATCGTCGTTACGAGCCGCCGCGCCGGCAGCGACGAGGCGTGGGTGTGGTCGTCGGAAGGCGGCAGCGGCTTCGAGATCGCACCGGCAAGCGAAGAGGCCGCGAAGCGCGTCGCGCGCGGCACCGAGATCGTGCTGCATCTGAAGAAGGACGCCGCCAAATATCTCGAGGCCTACGAGATCGAGCGCATCGTCCGCGAATATTCCGACAACATCCAGTTTCCGATCCTCCTGGTGCCGGAAGAGGGCGAGCCGCGCCAGATCAACTCGGCGAGCGCGCTGTGGCAGCGCTCGAAATCCGAGCTCAAGCCGGAGGACTACGCCCAGGCCTACAAGCAGATCGCCGGTGCGTTCGACGAGCCGGCGATGACGCTGCATTACCGCGCCGAGGGCCGGCAGTCCTACGCCGTGCTGCTGTTCGCGCCGTCGCAAAAGCCGTTCGACCTGTTCCAGGTCGAGCGCAAGGGCAAGGTCAAGCTCTATGTCCGCCGCGTCTTCATCGCCGACGACGCCGAGCTGCTGCCGGCTTACTTGCGCTTCATCCGCGGCGTGATCGACAGCGAGGATCTGCCGCTCAACATCTCGCGCGAGATGCTGCAGAACAATCCGCAGCTCGCGCAGATCCGCAAGGCGGTCACCGGTCGCGTGATCGGCGAATTGGAGACGCTCGGCGAGAAGGAGCCGGAGACCTTTGCAAAGATCTGGGACGCGTTCGGTCCGGTGATCAAGGAAGGCCTGTGGGAGGATTTCGAGCGCCGCGACAAGCTGCTGGCGTTGGCGCGCTTCACCACGACGTCGGGCGAGAACCGCTCGCTGAAGCAGGTTGTCGACGACTTCAAGCCGAACCAGACCGAGATCTATTATCTGGTCGGCGACAGCGTCGAGCGGCTGAAGTCGAACCCGAAGCTGGAATCGGCGCGCGCCCGCGGCATCGAGGTGCTGCTCCTGACCGATCCGGTCGATGCGTTCTGGACCTCGGCGCCGCTCGATTTCGGCGGCAAGCCGCTGAAGTCGCTGAGCCAGGGCGATGTCGATTTCGGCCTGATCCCGCTTGCCGACGACAAGGACGACAACAAGGACGAACCCGCGGCCGACGCCGCGACCACGATCGCCGTGATCAAGGATGCGCTCGGCGAGCGCGTCTCCGACGTCCGCGCCTCGCGGCGGCTGACCGCGAGCGCGTCGTGCCTGGTCGCCGGCGGCGATGCGCGCGACCGCGCGCTGGAGCGGCTGCTCGCCCAGCAGAACCGCGGCGCGATCACCAAGCCGGTGCTCGAGATCAATTTGCGCCACCCGCTGGTCGCGGCGCTCGCGACCGATACCGCGCAGGCGAAGGACCTGTCGCTGCTGCTGTTCGAGCAGGCGCAGATCCTCGACGGCGAGATGCCCGACGATCCCGCCGCGTTCGCTGGCCGCATGAACCAGCTCGTGCTGCGCGGATTGGGGAAGTAGCAGCCAGATCGTAGCGAGCTCTCTGTTCCGTCATCCTGAGGAGCGCGGAGCGCATCTCGAAGGATGCACGGCCGAGAGCTGCTGCAGCGGGGCCGTGCATGCTTCGAGATGGCCGCTGCGCGGCCTCCTCAGCATGACGGGACGAAGAGCACTGGCAGTTGCCTACGGTGTCCCGGATTTCGCTGCGCTCCATCCGGGCTACGCATTTCTAAGAATGGCAAGCTGACTGTGCAGCATTCCGGCGCTTGACATGCCTCGGCCCATTGATGTTATGTTATAACATAACATCAAGCGAATGCCCCATGTCCCGCCGCCGCCCATCCCTCCAGCAACTGTTTGATCTCGATGCAAAAACTCCCCGTCACCATCTTGTCCGGCTTCCTCGGGGCTGGAAAGACCACTTTGCTGAACCACGTCCTGAACAACCGCCGCGACCTGAAGGTTGCGGTGATTGTGAACGACATGAGCGAGGTGAACATCGACGCCGACCTCGTGCGCGATGGCGGTGCGAACCTGTCGCGGACTGACGAGAAACTGGTCGAGATGAGCAATGGCTGCATCTGCTGCACCCTGCGCGACGATCTGCTGAAGGAGGTGCGCGCGCTCGCCGAGAGCGGCCGCTTCGACTATCTGCTGATCGAATCGTCCGGCATCTCCGAGCCGCTACCGGTCGCCGCGACCTTCGAGTTTCGCGATGAGGCTGGCCAAAGCCTCTCCGACGTCGCGCGGCTCGACACCATGGTCACGGTGGTCGACGCCGCCAATCTGTTGAAGGACTACGTCTCGACCGACTTCCTCAGCCAGCGCGGCGAAGCGCTCGACGGCGACAAGCGCACGCTGGTCGATCTCCTGGTCGAGCAGATCGAGTTCGCGGATGTCGTGGTGCTGAACAAGATCGATGCCGCGACGCAGGCAGAGCGCGAGGCCGCCCGCACCATCGTGCGCGCGCTCAATCCCGAGGCCGACATCGTCGAGGCGACTTTCGCCAAGGTCCCGTTCGACCGTGTGCTCGACACCGGCCGCTTCGCCTATGAGCGCGCGCAGCAGCATCCGCTCTGGCACAAGGAGTTCTACGGCTTCGCCGGGCACGTGCCGGAGACCGAGGAATACGGAATCACGAGCTTCGTCTACCGCGCGCGGCGTCCGTTCGATCCGCTGCGCTTCCACGCCTTCCTGCGCGAGAGCTGGCAAGGCGTGATCCGCGCCAAGGGCCATTTCTGGATCGCAACGCGTCCGGACTGGTGCGGTGAGTTGAGCCAGGCCGGCGCGATCGTGCGGACCGAAGGGCTCGGTTCGTGGTGGGCGGCGATCCCGCGCGAGCGCTGGCCGGATCATCCGGACTGGCGGCTGATGATGCAGCGGAGCTGGAACGATCTCTACGGCGATCGCCGGCAGGAGCTGGTCTTCATCGGCTCCGGCATGAACGAGGACGACATCCGCCGTCGGCTCGATGCCTGCCTCGTCACCGGCAGACCGGGCATGGACCCGCAGGCCTGGGCAGAGCTGCGCGATCCGTTTCCGCCGTGGAGCAGGGCAGGCGAGGCGGCGTGAAACAGTCACCGTAGCCCGGATGGAGCGGAGCGCAATCCGGGGTCTCTCGCCGCTTGAGAGGTCCCCGGATTGCGCTGCGCTCCATCCGGGCTACGCTTCTAAAACCGGTCCCAACCCGCGCCGTATCTGCTAGACAATCCCGCATCAGGGACGGAAACGGCGCGGCATTGCGATGGCTGGCGGCAGCGAGATCTTCTACGGCGGCATTCCGGTGTTTCGCGGCTTCGCGCGGCTGATGGACCCCGCGCTGTATGCGCGGTTGCCCGATGACTGGACGGTCGGCGTCGCCGACATCGTGGAATCGACCAAGGCGATCGCGGCGCAGCGCTACAAGGCGGTCAACATGGCCGGCGCCGCGGTGGTCGCCGCCGTCACCAATGCGCTGGAGGGCCGCGAATTCCCCTTCGTGTTCGGCGGCGACGGTGCGAGTTTTGCGGTCGCGCCGGCCGATCTCGACAGAGCGCGCGAGGCGCTGGCGGCGACCGCGCGTTGGGTGCGCGACGATCTCGATCTAATACTGCGGGTGGCGCTGGTGCCGATGGCTGCGATCCGCGCCGCGGGCGCCGATGTCCGCGTCGCGCGCTTCGGGCCGTCGGCCAATCTTTCCTATGCGATGTTCTCCGGCGGCGGTCTTGCTTACGCCGATGCCGCGATGAAGCGCGGCGCGTTCGCGGTCGATCCGGCGCCTCAGGGCACGCAGCCCGATTTGTCCGGCCTGTCCTGCCGCTTCGAGGTGATGCCGTCCGCGCGCGGCGTCATCCTGTCGGTGCTGGTGCTGCCGGCGAAGAACGCCGATCCCGCGTCCTTCCGCAACGTGATCGAGGATATCGTCGTCCGCATCGAGAAGAGTCCCGATGCCGGACGGCCGGTGCCGGCCGGCGGCCCGCCGCTGCACTGGCCGCCGCAGGGAATGGAGTACGAGGCGCGCGCTCGGCGCGGCGGCCCGCTCGCGCTGCGGCGCGCCGTGGTGCTCACATTCGCGCTGTGGGCCTATACGCTGATGCGGTTCAACATCCCGGTCGGCAAGTTCGCGCCGAAACGTTATCTGCAGCAGGTCGTCGAAAATTCAGACTTCCGCAAGTTCGACGACGGCCTGCGCATGATCCTGGATTGCACGCCGGAGCTCGCCGCCGACATCGAGCAGCGCCTTGCCGCCGCAGCCGCGCAGGGCATCGTGCGCTATGGCCTGCACGAGCAGGACGCCGCGATGATGACCTGCTTCACCCCCTCGGTGATGCGCGCCGACCACGTCCACTTCATCGACGGCGCCCGCGGCGGCTACGCCTCGGCGGCGACGGTGCTGAAGGCGCGCGCGGTGTAGCGCTGACCAAGCGGCAGGTTCGGTGCACCTCTCCCGCTTGCGGGGGAGGTCGGATCGCATCGAATGATGCGATCCGGGTGGGGGCTCTCTCCACAATGTGACTCGTGGAGAGAGCCCCCACCCCAGCCCTCGCCCGCAAGCGGGAGAGGGGGCGCGGTCCCGTCGCGGTTGCCGCTCGGCTAAGAACTACCGTCCCACGCGCGTCCAGGTCTCGCCGCCGCACAGCGCGCCGACGCAGCCTTCGACGCGCAGCGTGCTCTCGCCGGTCACCGAGATGCTGCTCGCATAGGTGCCGCCGTCGTCGGCGTTGTAGATCTGGCCCGACCATTTGCCCGCGGCAACCGGATGCATGCCGGAAAACAGCGGCAGCCCGATGATCGGCCGGCTGGACAGCGACGGATTCGGATTCTTGTTGTCGACTTGCGGCTTGCCGGTCATCGGGTCGATCGGGTCGCGCAGGCTCACCACCACGCCGCAGATGCCGCCGCCGCATTTGCTGATCTTGACGCGGGCATCGCCGGCCTGGGTCTGCCAGACGCCGACAGGCTCAGGCGCGCCTTGCGCGTGCGCGGCGGGCACGGCAAGCGCCGTCGCAATGATGGCGATCATGAATCCGAATCGGCAGGCCATGGCTTATTCCCCAAGAGCATGATCCGGACGGTACGGCCGCGTTAGCGCAAAGTGCGAAGCGGTTTTCCGAAAAGATCATGGTCAAACAAAGAACTAAAGCGCGATGACGATTCGACTCAATCTCATCGCGCTTTAGAAGTCGGCCTGCATAACAAGTCGAAGAATTTCTGCAATGTCATATTCGCGCGATCAGGTGAGCGCGCTCCCAAAAAATTTTGGTGCCTGTTTCCGGAGCAGTCATGCTCAGGCAACGCTCCGGTGCGGGGCGCTGCGTTGTATTTATCCCCAGCGGGTCAGCCGGATCGATATGATGGTGGCAAGGCCGAACGCCACCATCGCACCGCCGACCAGCGCAAACAGCGTCCATGCAGGGGCGCTCACGGTAGCGAGCCACCAGCCGCCGATGCCGACCAGCAGCAGGCGGATGGTGCCGGCCAGCACCGGCCCGCCGACCTTGGCGGCGCCTTGCGAGGAGAAATAAAGGCAGACGCCGACGCCGAAGAAGCCGAAGCCCGGGCCGGCCAGCGCGAAATAGGACGAAGCTGCGGCGGTCACGCCGGGATCGGTGGTGAACAGCGCAATCCACAGCGTCGGCTTCAATGCGACCACAAGTCCGACGAGGCCAACGACAAGACCGGCGACGGTACCGGCGGTCCACGCCACCTTGCGGGCGCGCGTCACGAGTCCCGCGCCGATCGCCATGCCGACCATCGGCACCGAGGCGACGCCAACCGCAAACGCGATCGGGATCAGCAAGAATTCCAGCCGCGAGCCCATGCCGTATCCGGCCAGCGTCTCGGTGCCGAAGCTGGCCAGGATCTTGGTGAAGATCAGGATGGTCAGCACGCTCTGCAGCGGCGACAGGCAGGAGATCGCGCCTACTTTCAGGATGTCGAGGAACATCGCGCGCTGGAAGCTGAAGGCGGCGAAGTCGAGCTTCAACCGGCTGCGGCCAGAGGCGAGATACCAGGCGAGGAAGATCGCACCACACGTGAAGGCCGTGAGCTGTCCGGCGGCGACGCCGCGCATGCCAAGACCGGGCATGCCGAACAACCCGAGACCCAACACGCCGCCGACCGCGATCTGGATCATCGAGACCGTGATCAGCGTCATCGAGGGAATCCGCATGTCACCGGTGCCGCGCACGACGGAGGCGAGCGTGTTGACCAGCCAGATCGAGATCGCGCCGGAAAACAGCACCTGCGAGTAATGCATCGACTGCTCGAGCACGCCGCCATGTCCGCCGAGCATCGCATAGAAACTGCGGCCGAAGCCCAGCATCATCACGGTGAAGAACAATCCGGCGCACCCGCCGATGATCGCCGCATGCAGCGCCAGGTCGGCGGCGCGGTCGCGGTCGCCGGCACCGAGCGCGCGGCTGATCGCCGACGAGACGCCGCCGCCCATCGCGCCGGCCGACATCATCTGTGTCAGCATCGCGAATGGAAACACCAGCGCAATGCCGGCCAGCGGTTCGGTGCCGAGCCGGCCGATGTAAGACGTCTCGGCCACCGCGACCAGCGTCGAGCCGAACATGGCGATGGTGTTCGGGATCGCAAGGCGAAGCAGCGTCGGCAGGATCGGCGCGGTCAAGAGGTTGTCGACCGGCACGGCGGGCGCAGCCGCGGCGGGGCCGGTGTCGTCGATCGAGGCTTCAATGGTCATGGGTCGGTTGCCCTTCACCTCTCCCGCTCGCGGGGTCGAGACGAGCAAAGCTCGCTCTTAGGTCGGATTGCATTGGAGATGCAATCCGGGTGGGGGCTCTCTCTGCCATGTGACTCGCGGTGAAACTTCCACCCCAGCCTCGAGAGCGAGCTTCGCTCGCCTCGGACCCCGCAAGCGGGAGAGGGGGCGCAGTTTGCTCGCAGCCGCGGTTCGAGGTCACTTTGTGAAAGCCTGTCGCCAATAAATGACCGACATGCTACGACGCGCAGGCCCCTCAGGCCACCGCCGCCGATGCAGGGGTCACCACGGCAGGCCGCATAGGTCGATCTTGCCCTGGCGTGGCGCGCGAACGATGTCGTTGACGAACGGCGCCATCGCCTCGAAGCGGATCTGCCCGGAAGGCTGTTCGCAATAAACTTCGCCGCTGAAGGGATGCCAGCCGCGCGCCTGGTAGAACGCGAAATTGTGCGGCTCGCAGAATAAGATTGCAAATTTCACCGCGTCGTTGGCACGAATCGTGTGCACGGCGGCGTCGAGCGCGAGTGACGCATACCCGCGCCGCCGGCAGTCCGCGCGGGTCGAGACTCCGCCGATGCCGCCGACATGCACCTTGTGGCCATTCCAGGTGATGGTCCGGAAATAGATACCGACATGGCAGGCGAGCCCGCTGTCGTCGGGCGCATCGAGCAGCACGCGCAAATCCGCGTGGGCCCATTTGATGTCCGCCCAGGCTGGTTTCTCGGCCGCATCCGGGCTCCAGACCGCCTGGAGCAGCGGCTCGGCGCGCTTCCACGATGCATCTCCGTTGAGAATGTCGATTTCGATGCTCATCGTCTGGGTCCTTGGTCTTGGTACGGGCTGCGCCGATCTGTCATGGGCGATCCGAAAATGCGGTGTTTCTCCGCCATGGAACCTTCTATAAGGGGGACCCGTTAAGTGTAGTCTCCCACCCTCTGTTGGACATTACCCCATGACCTTCACGCTACCCGATCTGCCCTACGCCCACGACGCCCTTGCGCCCTACATGTCCAAGGAAACGCTGGAGTTTCACCACGACAAGCATCACCAGGCCTACGTCACCAACGGCAACAACGCGATCAAGGGGACCGAATTCGAAGGCAAGTCCCTCGAGGAGATCGTGAAGGGTTCGTTCGGCAAGAACGCGGCCGTCTTCAACAATGCCGGCCAGCACTACAACCACATCCATTTCTGGAAGTGGATGAAGCCGAATGGCGGTGGCAGCAAGCTGCCCGGCCGGCTCGAGAAGAAGATCAACGAGGACCTCGGTGGCTTCGACAAGTTCAAGGCCGACTTCGCCGCCGCCGGCGCCGGTCAGTTCGGATCCGGCTGGGCCTGGCTGCAGGTCAAGGGCGGCAAGCTCGAGGTCGCCAAGACCCCGAACGGCGAGAACCCGCTGGTTCATGGCGCGGTGCCGATCCTCGGCGTAGACGTGTGGGAGCACTCCTACTACATCGACTACCGCAACCGCCGTCCGGACTATCTGAAGGCGTTCGTCGAAAACCTCGTCAACTGGGACTATGTCGACGAGCTGTTCGGCAAGGCCGGCTGAGCGCGGCTTTGACCGTCGCATATTTCTTCACCCTCCCCTGAAAGGGGAGGGTCGTTTCGCATGCAGCGAAGCGAAATGCGAAACGGGGAGGGGTCATCTCTCAACACGAGCAGTCTCTCAATGGAGAGACTGTGACTCCGCCCCGCCGCTCATTTCATTCGCGTCGACCCTCCCCTTTCAGGGGTGGGTGATTTGAGTGTGCGGCAAGATGCGCCCTCACTCGACACACACCAGCGGGGGCATTGGTGGGTAACGCGGCAAGCTATCTCCTCGTCTTCTTCGGCGGCGGTCTCGGCGCGACGCTGCGGCAATTGATCAACGTCACCTGCGCGCGCTGCATCGGCACCGGTTTTCCCTACGGCACCTTCATCATCAACATCACGGGTTCGACCGTGATGGGCCTGATCGCCGGCTATCTCGCCTTCAAGGGCGACGCCTCGCAGCCCTGGCGGCTATTTTTGATGACCGGCATCCTCGGCGGCTACACCACCTTCTCCGCCTTCTCGCTCGACACCGCGCTGCTCTATGAGCGCGGCGAGCTCGGCCTTGCGGTGCTGTATGTCGCGGGCTCGGTGGTGTTGTCGATCGCGGGCCTGTTTGCCGGGCTCGCGATCGTGCGGCATTTGACGTGAGATATGCTCGGCACCGCCGTCTCTGGAATACTGGATCACCCGCATGCGCATGCGTGGGTGATGACACCGTGTGGTGTGGCAACTTGAATCGAGAACCATCCTTCCCGTCGTCCCGGCGAAGGCCGGGACCCATTACCCCAAATCTCAATTGTTGCGCGCGCTGGGGCCACAATCCCGTTCATGATTGAGTGCGGTGGTTATGGGTCCCGGCCTTCGCCGGGACGACGTGGGGAGGGGGCTCGTCACCTTCCATCCCGCGGAAACTGTTCATCTGTGGAACCCGCCAACCTCCTTCACCGGCGGCATTTCCCGCCTCCAAATTTCCCTTTGGTAACCTCGCCTTAACCATGATTAGCGTTTGGTTAGGGTCGGAATGACGCGTGAAAAGCCCTCGTTTTGACATGTTGGCAGGGGAAGCAGGGCCCGGCTTTGGACGGGCCCCCCATGCGACAGATGTAAGAGGCTCTCGCGCAGTTTTGCCGCGCCGGGCGCGCGGCCGTGGAAGGGATGCCGATTGGCGGCCCGCCGAATTGGGACACTTGCGTTGAGAGGATATTGCCGATGAATCCCGCCGATGTGGCTCAGTCAACTCTGCCACTGGCATCGAGCGACGTGTCGCTGATCGCGCTGTTCTGGCAGGCCCATTGGGTCGTCAAATGCGTGATGTTGGGACTTCTGTCCTGCTCGGTGTGGGTCTGGGCGATCGCAATCGACAAGATCCTGCTCTACGCCCGCACCAAGCGGGCCATGGACAAGTTCGAGCAGGCCTTCTGGTCCGGCCAGTCGATCGAGGAACTCTACCGGGCGCTGTCGGCCAAGCCGACCCAGTCGATGGCGGCCTGTTTCGTCGCGGCGATGCGGGAGTGGAAGCGCTCCTTCGAGAGCCAGTCGCGGTCCTTTGCCGGTCTGCAGGCGCGGATCGAGAAGGTCATGAACGTCTCGATCGCCCGGGAGGTGGAGCGGCTGGAACGCCGGCTGCTGGTGCTCGCCACCGTGGGCTCGGCCGGCCCCTTTGTCGGCCTGTTCGGCACCGTCTGGGGCATCATGTCGAGCTTCCAGTCGATCGCGGCCTCCAAAAACACCTCCTTGGCGGTGGTGGCGCCCGGTATCGCGGAAGCGCTGTTTGCCACCGCAATCGGCCTGATTGCCGCAATTCCGGCGACTATTTTCTACAATAAGTTCACTTCGGAGGTGAACCGGCAGGCCGCGCGCCTGGAGGGCTTCGCCGACGAGTTCTCCGCCATCCTGTCCCGTCAGATCGACGAGCGGGGTTGAGTTAGATGATGGACACTGTTGCGAGCGCACAATCATGGCGATGAGCATGGCAGGGTCCGGCGGCGGTGGCAGACGCCGCCGCGGGCGCAAGCCTGTGATGGCCGAGATCAACGTCACGCCGATGGTCGACGTGATGCTGGTGCTGCTGATCATCTTCATGGTGGCGGCGCCGCTGATGACGTCGAACATCGACATCGACCTGCCGGTGGCGAGCGGCGGCAAGTCGATCTCGTCGAACCAGCCGCCGCTGACATTGTCGGTCAAGCGCACCGGCGGCGGCTGCAACTCGAATGTCGAGCTCTATTTGGGCGACGCGCCGGTCACGGCCGCCGATTTTCCGGCCAAGATCAAGGCGATCGGGGACGCCCGGTCGGATGCCGAAAAGGTGGTCTATCTGCGCGGCGACAAGGACGTCTGTTACACGGATATGATGAAACTGCTCGGGGAGGTCCGGGCCGCAGGATTCAAGGCGAATATCGTCATCATCCCGGAAGGTGGATAGTGCCAATGTACGGCAAGGCACGGGGAAGCCTGATTTGAAGGTCAAGGTCGACAAGACTCTGGCGGCATCGATTGTCCTGCACGTCCTCGTGATCGGGTGGGGCCTGATTTCGTTCTCGACCAAGGCGTATGTAATGCCGGAAGAGGAATCGGTCGCCGTCGACGTGATCTCGTCGGACCAGCTCTCGCACGTCATGGCCGGCCAGAAGGACGGCAAGAAGGAAAATCCCAAGCCGCTGGTCGAGAAGGTCGCCGAGGCCAAGCCAATGGATGATGCCGTCGGCAAGATCGACGACAAGAAGCCGCCGGTCGTGACCGATACGGCGCCAGCGCCGACGCCGAAGGTGGAGAAGCCGGGAAGACAAGAAGCCGGATCCGCCGAAGAAGGTCGAGAACAAGCCGAAGGAAGAGCCGAAGCCGGTCGAAAAGAAGCCCGATCCGGTGAAGCCCGACCCGATCGCCGAAGCGATCAAGAAGGAAGAGAAGAAGCCGCCGCCGAAGCCGGTGCAGCAGGCCGCGAAGCCGCCGCCGGAGCAGAAGCCGAAGGATCGCGTGTTCGACCAGAGCAAGATCGCGGCGCTGCTCGACAAGCGTGACCCGACGCGCGCATCGGCGACCGGCGACACGCTGAACGCCAACGCCGCGCTCGGCACGGCAAAGGGCAAGGCCGCCGACAACTCCGCGACCTGGGGCGCGATGTTCAAGCAGCAGGTCGAGCGCTGCTGGAAGAAGCCCTATGGCGGCATCGAGGCGCAGCAGACAGAGGCGGTGTTCTCGATCAAGCTGAAGCGTGACGGCTCGCTCGAGGGCATGCCGGTGCCGGAAGGGACGCCGGCGACGCCCTATCTGCGCGTCTATCAGGAGAGCGCGCTGCGGGCGATCATCGAATGCCAGCCGTACAATCTGCCGGCGGCCTTCTTCGACGAATGGAAGTATTTTGCGCCGGTGTTCACAGAGCGAAAGACCTGAGGGCGACGGCGTCGCTTGGCCAATAGCAAACAAAGTCTACGGACAATGACCGACCAGAATGATTTGCGTGCAATGACGTTTCGCCTCGACCGCCGACAGATGATCTCCGGAATGGCTGCCCTTGGCGTGCTGGCCGGAAGCCGCAGCGCCTTTGCACAGAAGCGCGTCGTCATTCCGGAAGGCGACTTCGCGCCGCTGCCGATCGCGATCCCGAACTTTGCCGCCGGCACGCCTGGGGACACCGAGGTCGGTGTCGGCATGACGCAGGTGATCACCAACAATCTGAAGCGCAGCGGCCTGTTTGCGCCGATCGATCAGGCGGCCTATCTCGAGAAGCAGATCAACATCGACGCGGCGCCGAACTTCAACAACTGGAAGAGCATCAACGCGCAGGCGTTGGTCACCGGCCGCATGACGCGGCAGGGCAACGGGCGCGTCAAGGCGGAGTTCCGGCTCTGGGACGTCAACACCGGCCAGCAGCTCGCCGGTCAGCAGTACGACACCTCGGCCGAATATTGGCGGCGCATCGCCCACATCATCTCCGACCAGATCTACGAGCGGCTGACCGGCGAGAAGGGCTATTTCGATACCCGCGTCGTGTTTGTCGACGAGAGCGGCTCGGCGGACCGCCGCGTCAAGCGCCTCGCGTTGATGGACCAGGACGGCGCCAATGTGCGCTACCTGACCCGCGGTTCGGACCTCGTGCTGACGCCGCGCTTCTCGCCGTCGACCCAGGAAATCACCTACATGGAATTCGGGCAGGGCGACCCGCGCGTCTATCTGCTCAACATCGAGACCGGCCAGCGCGAGATCGTCGGCAACTTCCCGGGCATGTCGTTCTCGCCGCGCTTCTCGCCCGACGGCCAGCGCGTCATCATGAGCCTGCAGCAGGGCGGCAACTCCAACCTGTTCGTGATGGATCTGCGCTCGAAGTCGATGACGCGGCTGACCGACACGCCGGCGATCGACACCTCGCCGTCCTATGCGCCCGACGGCACACGGCTCTGTTTCGAATCCGATCGCGGCGGCAAGCCGCAAATCTATGTGATGCCGGCAACCGGCGGCGGCGCACAGCGCATCTCGTTCGGCGACGGCACCTATTCGACGCCGGTGTGGTCGCCGCGCGGCGACTACATCGCCTTCACCAAGCAGGGCGGCGGGCAGTTCGCGATCGGCATCATGAAACCCGACGGCTCGGGCGAGCGCATCCTGACCTCGGGCTTCCATAACGAAGGCCCGACCTTTGCGCCGAACGGGCGCGTCGTGATGTTCTTCCGTGATCCCGGCGGCAACAGCGGCCCGTCGCTGTTCACCATCGACGTCTCCGGGCGCAACGAGCTGCGGGTGCCGACCCCGGGCTTTGCCTCCGACCCGGCCTGGTCGCCGCTGTTGTCGTGAGCTGGGCGCAGACTGCTCCTGGGAACCCTGGCGGCGATCTGCACTTCTCACCTAGCGCACTGAATTTTATGGTGAATTCCGGCCGTCGCCTAGGCGCGGCAAGGACTTGCTAACGATGTTCGCTCAGAAAGACTTCACCTGCGATCAGTAAGAGTGCGAGCTGAAAAGGACGCGCGCTCTCACAATGCAGTTTGCAAGTCAGACGGGTGAACCGGACCGGTCGATGTCGCCGACGATTTCGGCGGCGCTGGTCGATTCCCTGTTCATGAACCCCGCGCCCATGATCTTCGGCGCCTTCGGCCCCGCCATTGCGGGCGCCGTGATTGCGGCTGTCACGAGCAATCTCCTGTGCTGGCTGTGCGTGCCGCTGTTCATCGTGGTGGGGCTGGCGCGCGCGCTGCAGATGTACCGCTACCAGCAGCGCAATTCCCGGCTCACCGTCGAAGAGTCCGTGACCTGGGAGAAGCGCTACCGGATCGGCACCATCGCCTACGGCATTTCGCTCGGCATCTGGGGCGTCACCGTGCTGCTCACGACCAATGATGCCGCCGCGCACATGCTGTGCGTGACCACGGTGGTCGCCTACACCTCGGCGGGGGTAGGGCGGACCTTCGGCCGGCCGCAGATCTTCCACCTGCATCTGTTGATGTCGATCGGTCCCTTGATCCTGGCGCTGATGTATGTCGGCGGTCCCTATCACATCGCCCTTGCGCTGCTCAGCCTGGTGTTCTTCAGCGCCATCCGGCACCTGACCTCCAGCCTGCAGCGCATCTATGTCAACGCCTGGATCGCCAAGGAGCGCGAGGCCGCACTGGCGGGCCAGTTCGATACCGCGCTGAACAACATGCCGCACGGCCTGTGCATGTTCAGCGCCGACGGCCGCGTTGCCGTGATGAACCACCGCTTCATCGAGATGATGCAGCTGTCGGACGATTTCGTGCAGCGCGGCGCCAGCGCCACCGACATTTGCAACGCCTGCGTCCTGTCCGGCTCGATCTCGGCCGCGGCCGCGCAACAGATTCTCTACGAGATCGAGAGCTCGCAGCGCGGCGATATCGTCACCAGCGACCCCGATCCCACCAAGAACCGCTCGCTGGACTGGACTTTCCAGCCGATGGCCGGCGGCGGCACGGTGGTGCTGGTCGAGGACATCACCGAGCGCAAGGACGCCGAGGCCCGGATCAGCCATCTCGCGCGCTACGACGAGCTGACCGCGCTGCCCAACCGCGTCAATTTCCGCGACGAAATCGGCCGGCTGCTCGCCATGCAGCACGGCGATCATCGCTCCGCATTGCTGTTCGTCGACCTCGACCAGTTCAAGCAGGTCAACGATACGCTCGGTCATCCCTGCGGCGACCAGCTGCTCTGCGCGGTCGCCGAGCGGCTGCGCGAGATGCTGCGGCCGGAAGATTTCGTGGCGCGGTTCGGCGGCGACGAGTTCGTCGTGTTCCAGCAGAACATCCACTCGCACGAGGACGCCGCGGCGCTGGCGCGGCGCATCGTCGACCGCCTCAGCGAGCGCTACAAGATCGACAACCACCTGGTCGAGATCGGCGCCAGCGTCGGCATCGCGATGACCGCGCCCGGCGTCGGCGCCGACACATTGCTGAAGAACGCCGACATGGCGCTCTACCGAGCCAAGGCCGACGGCCGCGGCACCTTCTGCTTCTTCCGCGACGAGATGGCGCAAACCGTCGAGGCCCGCCGCATCCTCGAGCTCGACCTGCGCAAGGCGCTCGCCAACGAGGAATTCGAGCTGTTCTACCAGCCGCTGATCAACCTGAAGTCCGGCAAGGTGAGCACCTGCGAGGCTCTGCTGCGTTGGAACCATCCGGCGCGCGGCACGGTCTCTCCGGTCGACATCATTCCGGTCGCCGAGGACATGGGCCTGATCGTCGATCTCGGCCGCTGGATCCTGCGCAAGGCCTGCATGGAATGCATGAAGTGGCCCGAGGCGGTCAGCGTCGCGGTCAACTTCTCGCCGCAGCAGTTCCACCAGCGCGACGTGCTGAGCGAGGTTCGCTACGCGCTCGAGGTCTCCGGGCTGCCGGCGCACCGTCTCGAGATCGAGATCACCGAATCCTCGCTGCTGCACAACACCGAGCTGACCCACGACGTGCTCTCGCAACTGCGCTCGCTCGGCGTGCGGATCTCGCTGGACGATTTCGGCACCGGCTACTCGTCGCTCAGCTACCTGCACAATTTCCCGCTGCAGAAGGTCAAGATCGACCGCTCCTTCCTCGAAGGCATCGACAGCGACCGTCCGCTGACCTTGCTGCGCGGGGTGGCGCGACTGTCGGCGGATCTCGGCATGTCGGTCGTGGTCGAGGGCATCGAGACCAATGAACAGCTCGAACTGATCAGCGCCGATGGCGCGGTGACCGAAGCACAGGGATACCTGTTCAGCCGGCCGGTTCCCTCCGTCCGCATCCGCCAGCTGCTCAATGCCTCGCACGGCCGGCGGACCGACGAGCAACTGCACGTGGTTCCCTCGCGCTCGATTGCCTGACCCGGCGCAATACCCTCAATCGATAGTTGTGAGAGCCTTCGGCTGCACCATTCGTAGTGTACCCTTGCGGCCAGTGGTTAACTGTATTGCCTCGATTGTTTTGACGGAAATTAAGAAGCTGTTAATCTTTTGGCTCGCGCGTTGAAGTTGTTGAGTTGTTCAGGGAGTACCAAATGAGGTCCGCGGCCGAAGCCATCAAGCCCGCGACAGGAAGGCTTGCGGACCCTCTGGATCAAGTCGACTACCGCCTCGCTCAGACCCCGGAACAGAAAGACGAGATTTACCGGCTTCGCTATCGCGCCTATCTGCGCGAAGGCGCGATCCGGCCCTCGGCGGACGAGCGGGTTGTCGACCGGTTCGATGATGCGCCGAATGCCTGGGTCTTCGGTGTCTATCTGCAAGGCGAACTCTGCAGTTCGATCCGCATCACCGTGGTGACGCCGGAATGGCGTACCTCGCCGACGCTCGAGGTATTCGGCGACGTGCTGCTGCCGAAGCTTGATCAGGGTCTGGTGTTCATCGACTCGACGCGCTTTGTCGCGGATCCCGAAAAGGCCCGGAACAATCCGGAACTGCCTTATGTCACGGTGCGCCTCGGCTCGACCGCGGGCGTGCACTTCAATGCCGATTACGGCCTTGCACCGGTTCGGCCCGAGCACATGGCGTTCTACCGGCGCGTGTTCCTGCACGAGACCTGGTCGGAGCCGCGGCTCTATCCCGGACTGGTGAAGCCGGTCGGCTTGATGGCGTCGCATCTGCCGACGGTGCGGGAACGCGTGCTGGCCCGCTATCCGTTCCTGCGCTCGAGCGCCTTCGAGCGGCGAATGCTGTTCGACCGTGAAGGCCAGTTGCAGCCCGACGGCGTCGTGCAGCCGTTCGAGCGCGCGTCGATCGTGCCGAATCCCTGAGGGAGGCGGCATTCTCATCGATTCAGTGTCGATCGACTGTTGCGCGCAGGCCAAATTGTCCTGCAAAAGCGGCCGGTTCCCGCGAACCTTGCCTTCCCTTCACCATCGCGCCACATTTGCCACCCATTAACCATCGGGGGCGCTTTTCGCCATTGCCTGGCATTTGATGGGGTCCAGCAAGGTCTCGTCAAGGTTGACGGAACGTTCGCTTAACCATCGCCCTGTAGACCGATTGGGTAGTACGAAGAGCGCGAGCGTGGAGGCTCCGGGAATGAATTATCTCCAGGGTATGAAGCTGGTTGCGGTTCTGGCGGTGGCGCTGTCGATGGGTGCCTGCGCCAACAAGAACCCGTTGGACGCCAATGGCGCAATTGGGGGCGCCGCGACCCCGGGCAGCCAGCAGGATTTCGTGGTCAATGTCGGCGACCGCGTGTTCTTTGAGAGCGATCAGACCGATCTGAGCCCGCAGGCGACGGCGACCCTCGACAAGCAGGCGCAGTGGCTGCAGACCTATAACCGTTACTCCTTCACCATCGAAGGTCATGCCGACGAGCGCGGCACCCGCGAATACAACATCGCGCTCGGTGCCCGCCGTGCCCAGTCGGTCCGCGCCTATCTCGCCTCGCGCGGCATCGATCCGAGCCGCATGCGCACCATTTCCTACGGCAAGGAGCGTCCGGTCGCGGTCTGTAACGACATCTCCTGCTGGTCGCAGAATCGTCGCGCCGTCACTGTGCTGAACGCCAGCTCCTGACGCGATCCGAGATAACTGCTTTCAAGCCGGCGCCTTCGGGCGCCGGTTTTGTTTGTGTGCCGAGTATGAACGACAGCTTGGAGGTGGAAGTCCTCTACCCAGCCTGATGGCGGCGAAGGGTTAGCGAAGCGCAAGGGCATCATCGCGAGGTGGGGTCTGAAGAAAGCGTGGAGCAAAGCCGCGGCCCGATGGACAAGAACCGGATAACGAGGCCTACCCGGCCGGACGAGCGAGCAAACGGTCGCGAAGTCCAAGGTCATCAAGGGTCGGGGTGGTAAATCCGGCGGGCGTGCGGCGAAGGCGGTCGGTCTTACCTCGGGAGGTCTGCGCTGTGTCCCGGCAACGGGACTGAGGTCGTCGCAAGGCGGCCTGACCGCAGCGCAGAAGTCAGCCGAGGGCATAGTAGGCGGCAGCGCGCCGCCGAAGGCCCGAACGGTGGAAGTGGTTAGTAGAGCGGTCGATCTCGCGCGAGCCATGCGGCAGAAGAATCAGGTTGAGCTGAACTCGGACACCGGAGCGAAGGGTGAAGCCCAAAGCGCCGCCGTCCGAGAGACCGAAGCAAGCGCGGCGACGGCCAGTCTTGAACGCCCGGCGGTCGCAGGGCTGTCGATGGAAGCAGTGGTCGAGCGTGAGAATCTGAAGAAAGCGTTGGCGCAAGTGAAGCGCAACAAGGGCGCGGCAGGCGTCGATGGGATGACCGTCAACGAACTGCCGGCCCACCTGAAAGAGCACTGGCTCGCGATCCGAGCTCAACTGCTTGACGGCACCTACAAGCCGCAGCCGGTGCGGCGGGTCGAGATACCGAAGGCGTCGGGCGGCCTGCGGCCGCTCGGCATCCCGACGGTGCTCGACCGCGTCATCCAGCAGGCGGTGATGCAGGTGCTGCAGGCGGATTGGGATGGGACGTTCTCCGAGACGAGCTTCGGCTTCCGGCCGACCCGCTCGGCGCATCAGGCGGTGGAACGGGCGCAGGCGTATATCGCGTCCGGGCACGCCGTCGTCGTGGACATCGACTTGGAAAAGTTCTTCGACCGGGTCAACCACGACGTCCTGATGGGGCTGGTCGCCAAACGGGTGACTGACAAGCGCCTTCTGAAGCTCATCCGCGGATTCCTGAATGCGGGGGTGATGGAGGGAGGGGTGGTCAGCCCGACGGAAGAGGGCACGCCGCAAGGCGGTCCGCTCTCGCCGCTGTTGTCGAATCTGATGCTGGATGTGCTGGACAAGGAACTGGAGAAGCGCGGCCACCGCTTTGTGCGTTATGCCGATGACTGCAACATCTATGTGCGCAGTCAGCGAGCGGGCGAACGGGTGCTGGCCGGCATCGAGAAGTTCCTCGAAAAGCGCCTCAAGCTCAAGGTCAACAAGGCCAAGAGTGCGGTCGCCAAACCGAGCGTTCGCAAGTTCCTGGGCTTCAGCTTCACCGGCGGGACAGCACCGCGGCGGCGCATTGCGCCGCAGGCGCTCGCCCGCTTCAAGGCGAAAGTTCGGGAGCTGACACGGCGCACGCGCGGCCGAAGCCTTGCGCAGATTGTCAAGGAGTTGTCCGTCTATCTGATCGGATGGCGCGGCTACTTCGGCTTCTGCCAAACCCCGTCGATATTGCGCGACCTTGATCAATGGCTCAGGCGGCGGTTGCGCGCCATCGCCTGGAAGCAGTGGAAGCGCGGAATCACTCGTTTTGCCGAGCTGCGACGCCGCGGCGTCGGCCGGGATCGGGCGGCGCAAACCGCCGGAAGCCCACATGGCCCCTGGCGGCTCGCGAACAGTCCCGCACTCACCATCGCCATGCCAATCGCGTTCTTCAGTTCACTCGGCTTGGCTTCCGTCGCGGCGCTGCAGACCGCATAATCCACTGAACCGCCGGATACGGACCCGTATGTCCGGTGGTGTGGGAGGGGCGGAGCCGCGAGGCTCCCCCCTATCCCGATTGGCCACGTGAAAGCCCGGCCTGACGTCATCAAGATGAACGAAGCTGCGCGCAATTGGCCGCTTGCTTGTTCCAGCGTCCGTACTAAACCGGTATCCCGCGACGCTGACCCGGATTTGAAGTGCCAGTCACAATTCCGGCGTACTCCGTCTTTCAATGTCGCTCGCTTTTCACGTCGATCTCGTCGTCAGGGCAAAATGTCATCCAGGATTCATTTTCTTTCTTCCGCCGCGGCGATCGCGGCGCTGTTCGCCGTTTCCGCGCCAGTGTTTGCCCAATCCGACGATTCCGATGCCGAAATGCGGATCGAGCGGCTCGAAAACCAGCTGCGGCAGCTGACCGGCCAGAACGAGGAGCTGCAATACCGCAACCGTCAGCTCGAGGAGCGCTTGCGCCAGCTCGGCGGCCAGCCGCCCGGCCCTGGTGGACAGGCCGCAGCGGCGCAGCCCGGCGTCGCGGCGGTGCCGCCGGCGCAGCAACCGCAGGCCTACCCGCAAGCGCAGCCGGGCTACGCCCAGCCCCAGCAAGGCTACGGCCAGCCGCAGCAAGGATATGGCAGGCAGCCGCAGGGCGGCTATGACCAGCAGCAACAGATCGCGGCGCCCGCGCCGGTCGTGCAGGAGCCGGCGCCGGCGGCGGCTCCCGGCCGCCGCGGTCGCGGCGATGCCTTCGATCCGACCCAGAACCCGAACGCCCCTGGCGCCCCGCGCGTGCTCGGTGGCGGCGGCCAGATGCCGGTGCAGAGCAATGCGGCGGTCGGTGCCCCCGGCGGTCGCGGGGCGGGCGAGCCGCTCGATCTCGGCAACACGAGCCCGCAGCGTGCCCCCGGCGCGAGCGCGGCCCTGACCACATTGCCGCCGTCGGCCACGCCGAAGGACGAGTTCGACCTCGGCATCGGCTACATGCAGCGCAAGGACTATGCGCTCGCCGAAGAGACGATGAAGAACTTTGCGGTGAAATATCCGAGCGATCCCCTGGTGGCGGACTCGCAATACTGGCTCGGCGAAAGCTATTTCCAGCGCCAGCAATATCGCGACGCTGCGGAGACCTTCCTCGGCGTGACCACCAAGTTCGACAAATCCGCGAAGGCGCCCGACGCCCTGCTGCGGCTCGGCCAGTCGCTGGCGGCGCTGAAGGAAAAGGAAGCCGCCTGCGCCGCGTTCGGCGAGATCTCGCGGAAGTACCCGCGCGCGTCCGGCGGGGTGAAGGCTGCGGTTGACCGCGAGCAGAAGCGCGTGAAGTGCTAAACCAGGTGCGGGAAGGCCGTTTCCGGCCTCTCCGCCAGCAGCTGGTTTTGCGATGCCCGACGATCAATCCGCCATCCCGGCAAGGGACGCCAAGCGCCTGTTCGCGGGCCTCGCGGGGGCGCCGGCGATCCTGCTTGCGGTGTCCGGCGGTCCCGATTCAGTCGCGCTGATGTGGCTGGCCGCGCGCTGGCGCCGCGCGCTCGCGCAGGGCCCGCGGCTGGTGGCGGTCACCGTCGATCACGGCCTGCGTCCTGAAGCGGCTCGCGAGGCGCGCGACGTCAAGCGGCTGGCGCGAAGTCTCGAGCTGCCGCATCACACGTTGCGCTGGACCGGACCAAAGCCTGGAACCGGCGTGCCGGCGGCCGCGCGCGCGGCCCGCTATCGCCTGCTCGCGCAGGCCGCACGCAAGCATGGCGCCACGCATATTTTAACCGCGCACACCCGTGACGATCAGGCCGAGACGCTGTTGATGCGGATGCTGCGCGGCAGCGGCGTTGCGGGCCTCTCGGCTATGGCGCGCGAGACCGAGCGCGACGGCATCTTGCTGACACGGCCGCTGCTCGACATCTCCAAGGCGCAGCTGATCGCGACGCTGAAGAAGGCGCGCATCGGTTTTGCCGACGATCCGACCAACCGCGATCGATCCTACACGCGTCCACGGTTGCGCGCGCTGATGCCGATGCTCGCGGAGGAGGGTGGCGATGCGCGGAACCTGGCGCGGCTTGCCGCAAGGATCGCGCGCGCCAACGCCGCCCTGGAACTGCTGGTCGACGGCGCCGAGCACTATCTTGCGTTGAAAAGCGAGGATAATCCTCGTACCGGCTTCGACGCTGCGCTGTTCGCGGTGATGCCCGAGGAAATCCGCGTCCGTCTGCTCAAGCGCGCCATCGACCGCGTCGGACATGAGGGGCCGGCCGAGCTCGGCAAGGTCGAAACCCTGCTCGCCGCGATGGACGAGGCCTTGGATGGGCCTTTGGGACAACGCGAATCCAAGCTGAAACAGACCCTTGCCGGAGCGGTCATCAGCGTCGCCGCCGGCCGTATCAGGATCGGGCCGGCGCCACCCCGCCGGGCGCGCTCCCGCTGAGCCGGGTTCGATTGTTTCAATCGCTGTCATAATCCGGCAAGGAGGCTTAACCACCCCGGAAAAACACCGGATTCAACGCCATTTTTTGACCGGGAATCGCGCTAGGATGCGGTAAATAGTCGTGCGTGGTTCCCTTGGCATCGACCCCAGCGGCACCTAGATTGTAAGGCATCGACGGGATGGATTCCCTGGGGATTCCCACAGAGCCTGCCCAAGGATTAGAGAGAGGCCGCGATCCGCGCGACCACGAAGGAAGACCATGAACGCCAATCTGCGGAATTTCGCCCTCTGGGTCATCATTGTCCTGCTGTTGCTGGCGTTGTTCACGCTTTTCCAGAATCCTGGCCAGCGCTCGTCGTCCTCGGATATCTCGTTCTCGCAACTTCTGACTGAAGTCGATCAGGGCCATGTCCGCGACGTCGTGATCCAGGGGCCTGAGATTCACGGCACCTTCAACAACGGCACGAGCTTCCAGACCTACGCGCCGAGCGATCCGTCGCTGGTGAAGCGTCTCTACGACGCCAAGGTGCAGATCACCGCGAAGGCGCCCGGCGACAACGTGCCGTGGTTCGTTTCGCTGCTCGTCTCCTGGTTGCCGTTCATCGCGCTGATCGGCGTGTGGATCTTCCTGTCGCGGCAGATGCAGGGCGGCGCCGGCAAGGCGATGGGCTTTGGCAAGTCGCGCGCCAAGATGCTGACCGAGGCGCACGGCCGCGTCACCTTCGAGGACGTCGCGGGTGTCGACGAGGCCAAGCAGGATCTGCAGGAGATCGTCGAATTCCTCCGCGACCCCGGCAAATTCCAGCGGCTCGGCGGACGGATTCCGCGCGGCGTGCTGCTGGTCGGCCCTCCCGGCACCGGCAAGACGCTGATCGCGCGCGCGGTCGCGGGCGAAGCCAACGTGCCGTTCTTCACCATCTCCGGTTCTGACTTCGTCGAGATGTTCGTCGGCGTCGGCGCGAGCCGCGTCCGCGACATGTTCGAGCAGGCCAAGAAGAACGCGCCCTGCATCATCTTCATCGACGAAATCGACGCGGTCGGCCGTCATCGCGGCGCCGGCCTCGGCGGCGGCAACGACGAGCGCGAGCAGACGCTGAATCAGTTGCTGGTCGAGATGGACGGCTTCGAGGCCAATGAGGGCGTGATCCTGATCGCGGCGACCAACCGTCCCGACGTGCTCGATCCCGCGCTGCTGCGTCCCGGCCGCTTCGACCGCCAGGTCGTGGTGCCGAACCCGGACGTCGTCGGCCGCGAGCAGATCCTCAAGGTCCACGTCCGCAAGGTGCCGCTGGCGCCGGATATCAACCTCAAGACCATCGCGCGCGGCACACCGGGCTTCTCGGGCGCCGACCTGATGAACCTCGTCAACGAGGCTGCGCTGACCGCCGCCCGCCGCAACAAGCGGATGGTGACGCAGGCCGAGTTCGAAGAGGCCAAGGACAAGGTGATGATGGGCGCCGAGCGCAAGTCGCTCGTGATGACCGAGGAAGAGAAGTTGCTGACGGCCTATCACGAGGGTGGCCATGCCATCGTCGGCCTCAACGTCGTCGCGACCGATCCGATCCACAAGGCGACCATCATTCCGCGCGGCCGTGCGCTGGGCATGGTGATGCAGCT
Source organism: Bradyrhizobium sp. USDA 3262 (assembly GCF_054060035.1). NCBI lineage: Bacteria > Pseudomonadati > Pseudomonadota > Alphaproteobacteria > Hyphomicrobiales > Nitrobacteraceae > Bradyrhizobium > Bradyrhizobium sp. USDA 3262. The sequence goes on along the minus strand of NZ_JBSSCT010000001.1, from coordinate 8,632,030 downwards.
GCCCGAGCGCGACAAGCTGTCGATGTCGCTCGAGCAGATGACCTCGCGCCTTGCCATCATGATGGGTGGCCGCGTCGCCGAAGAGCTGATCTTCGGCCGCGAGAAGGTGACCTCGGGCGCGGCCTCCGACATCGAGCAGGCGACCCGCCTTGCCCGCATGATGGTGACCCGCTGGGGTCTCTCGGAAGAGCTCGGCACTGTCTCCTATGGCGAGAACCAGGACGAGGTGTTCCTCGGCATGTCGGTCTCGCGCACGCAGAACGCGTCCGAGGCGACCGTGCAGAAGATCGACTCCGAGATCAGGCGTCTGGTTGAGGAAGGCTACAACGAGGCGACCAAGATACTCACCGAGAAGCGCGAGGACCTCGAGGCGCTCGCCAAGGGCCTGCTCGAGTTCGAGACGCTGACCGGTGACGAGATCATCGACCTGTTGAAGGGCAAGAAGCCCAACCGCGAGTCGGTGCTGGAGCCGTCGACGCCGCGCGCATCCGCCGTGCCGCCGGCCGGCAAGCCGCGCCCGCGTCCCGATCCGGACACCGGCATGGAGCCGCAGCCGCAGGCGTAAGCCTCGCCCGCCATGGCCGGCACGTCCGGCAAACCAGTTGTGCAAAAGCTCGGCCTCAAGCCGGGCTTTTGTATTTTTGTCGACGGGTTGTCCGTTCCCTACGGCGACGTTGTCGGCGAACTGCCCGCCGATGTGCTGGTGGCGAAGACCGCACGGGCACCGCTCGATGCCGTGCACCTGTTCGCCGCCAAAGCCCAAGAGCTTGCGGCCAAGCTGCGGCGTTACCGTCAGGCGATCGCGCCCGACGGCATGATCTGGGTGTCGTGGCCGAAGACAAGTTCGGGCGTCGTGACCGACCTTACGGAGAGACAGGTCCGCGAAACCGGGCTCGCGAACGGCCTGGTCGACGTCAAGGTCTGTGCGGTCGATGACGTCTGGTCGGGACTGAAATTCGTGATCCCCGTCAAGGACCGCGGCAAGCGCTGAGATCGCGCCTTTCGAATATCCTTGGCCCCCGCTGCGGCGCCGTGGCATCCTTGTGCCAAGCCGTCAAACGGCACGGCCGCGTTGTCTGAGGCGCGGCAAGAAAAGGGGAGGGGAGGCCGATGCGCAAGGCATTCGGCGCGCTTGGCGCCATTTCGTTCCTGCTGCTGCCCACGTCTTCCATCGCCGCCGAGATGCGCGGCGTCACATCAACCGAAATCAGGATCGGCCAGACCATGCCCTATAGCGGGCCGGTGTCGGCGTTCGGCGCACTCGGCAAGGGCGAGGCCGGCTATTTCAGGATGCTGAACGAGCGCGGCGGCATCAATGGCCGCAAGATCAACTTCATCTCGCTGGACGATTCCTACGCGCCGCCAAAGACGGTGGAGCAGACGCGCCGCCTCGTCGAGAGCGACGAGGTCGCGCTGATCTTCTCCTCGATCGGCACCGCGCACAACACCGCGATCGCAAAGTACCTGCAGGGCAAGAACATCCCGCAGCTGTTTCTGGCTTCCGGCGCCTCGAAATTCGGCGACATCGCGCAATTCCCGCAGGCGACGATGGGCGTGCAGGCGCCGTTCCGCTACGAGGCACGGCTGTATGCGCGCTACGCGCTGGCAAAGAATCCAAATGCAAGGTTCGCCGTCATCTCGCAGAACGACGACTACGGCCGCGACTATCTCGCCGGCCTCAAGGACGTCCTCGGCGAGAAGTATGATGCGCTGGTCACCGTCGCGACCTATGAGATCACGGACCCGACGATCGACTCCCAGATCGTCAAGCTGAAGGCCACCAATGCCGACGTCTTCGTGATCGCGGCGACGCCGAAATTCGCGGCGCAGTCGATCCGGAAGGCCTTTGAGATCGGCTGGCGGCCGATGACCTTCCTGTCCAACACCGCGGTGTGGATCTCGACCGTGATGCAGCCGGCCGGCGTCGAGGCCGGCACCGGCATCATCTCCACGGCCTATGTGAAGGATCCGGACGATCCGGCCTGGAAGGACGATCCCGGCATGAAGGGCTGGCGCGACTTCATGACCAGATACGTGCCCGAAGGCGACCAGCACGACACCAACTACGTCAACGCCTACAACAGCGCGATGGCGCTGGAGGCGGTGCTGAAGGCCTGCGGCGACGATCTCTCGACCGAGAACATCCTGCGTCAGGCATTCGCGATCAAGGGCCTGCAATTGCCGATGCTGCTGCCGGGCATCAAGGTCAACACCTCGCCGGCCGACCACGTGCCGGTCGATCAGATGCAGCTGATGCGCTTCAACGGCAAGATCTGGGATCGCTTCGGCGAGCTCCAGACGGGGAATTGATTATCGCCATTCTAAGACCGTCATCCTGAGGAGCCGCGAAGCGGCGTCTCGAAGGATGAATCGGCCACAATGCGGCCGTGCATCCTTCGAGGCTCGCCCAGCGGCGCAATTGCGCCGCAAGGCTCGCACCTCAGGATGACGGGACAAGCAGCGCGCGACGCTTGAGGAAGCAATAGCGTACGCTACTTCGCCTCCTCGGCCGCCGCCGCCGCGCCGGCCTTGGTCTCGTCCGAGCGCACATGGATCACGGCGATGTCGTCCTTGTACAGCCGCTTCCAGCCCTTCAGATGATCCAGTGCGTTGCCGGCCGACGAGTCCGAGCTCAGCAGCGTGGCATCGATCCGGTATTTGTCGAGTAGATCCAGCAGCTGGCCGACGTCGCGGGCATCGAGCGCATCGTAATAGTCGAGCACGAATTGCTCGCCATAGAGCTCGGCGCGGCCGTCGATGAACACCTTCATGTCGCGGCTCACCATGTAGCCGCCGAACGGCGCGGTGCTGAACACGCGCTGCGCCTTGTGCTGCTGCAGCACATCGACCGCGGCAACGGGCGAGAACATCGGCAGGAACTTGAACTGATGCTGCGCGACAAACATCGCCGTCGTCACCCACGCGCCGATCACCATCGCGATCACGGCCAGGATCGTGACGAGCGGGAATGAGCGCGTTTCACCGAAGCGGGCGGCGGTGGCGCCTGCCGTTCCCCATTGCTCGGCGATCGGCTTGGCGAGGACCAGCGGAGCGATGAACGCGAACACCTCGATGTTGCGGACATGGCTCAGCGCCATCCAGATCAGTCCGAGCAGCAGCAGGATCCGCGGCACCGACAGCGTCAGCCTGCGATAGCAGATCAGGCCGATCAGGCCGAGCAGCGTGGCTTCGAAGAAGCTGGGCTTGCTGAAATCCGCCGGCTTCCATTCCCCGATCAGCGTCAGCAACTTGCCGAGGCTGAGGATCTTGGTCGCGCCCAGCAGGCTATTCCAGCCATAGGGCGTCACGCAGCTCGCGGCCAGCGCGGCGAGCCCGAACAGGCCCCATCGCACGACAAGCAGACGTCGGCGGCCGGGCTCCGCGTTCCACACGGCCTCCAGTCCGATCGGCCCGATCAGCGCCAGGCCGAGAACGAAGCCGCCATGCAGATTGGCCCACAGCGTCATCAGCGGCAGCAGCCACCATGATGGTGAGGTGCGGCGATCCGCGGCCACGAGCAGGCCGCCGATGAACGCCAGCAGCACCGGCAGCGCCAGCACATGCGGCCGCGCCAGAAAGTGGATCGTCGACAACAGCAGCGCCAGCGCCGCGATCAGGAGCGCGCGCGCCGGATCGAAATACGGGCTCAACAGATGCAGGAAGATCGCGACCGTCGCGCCGATCGCCATCGACGACAGGATCACCGGTCCGGCCCAATCGCCGCCGTAGACGAGCGCGTACGCCACCTGCGACAGCCACGAGCTCGAGATCCAGGGCTCGCCGAAACGGGTGAACGAGAACACGTCCGATGTCGGCATCGCGCCGTGTTCGAGGATCCACTGTCCGACCCTGATCTGCCACATCGTGTCGGAATCGCGCAGCAGGATTTCGCCGGCCGCGAGATAAAACAGATAGGCACCCACGGCGGCGCACAGCGGCACCAGTCCTCGTGCCGCGCTACGGCTGCTCACACTGCTGGTGATGGAGAGTGACATGCGCTTTCTTGCTTGTTTCGGCCGGGGGCATCCAGAGCCAACGCCACGCGTGACGCCAGCGCGCACTCGACCACGGCTTCCGATAAATTCGGGTAAATGCCGCAGCGATATCGCGCGCATGCGTAAGATCGGATGTCTCGATTTCGAGCGATCGCCTTAGCCGGCGATTTACCATCGTGGCCCTGATCCGGTTCGGGAGGGGCCGGAGCGCCGCCGGTTCAATCAGAGGTGGTACCAGAGGTTGCAAAAAATCCTTACAATTCCAGCTTGTCATTCAGTCTGAATAGTTGTTCACTTCTTCAGACGATTGCGGGATCAATCGTTCAAAACGTTGAAGACTCGTGTGTTCTGCCGGTGGGCGCCGGCCGGGGCGCACGGCGGGGGGACGGAATGCCATGGTTTACCGGCGAACTCATCAGGTCGTGAAACGGCTGGCCGCGCGGCGCAGCGCCATCCTGTCGGCTGCGCGGGACGCGGCGGCGGCGGGCGGCATGGCGGCGGTCCAGATCGCACCCGTCGCGGTGCGGGCCAATGTCGCGGCCGGAACGGTCTATCGCTATTTCCCGTCGAAGGCCGAGCTGATCTCGGAATTGATCACGGAAGTCTCGCGCGACGAGCTCACGGCGATCCGGCGCGCCGCCGATGCCGCGCCAGGGCCGTCATCGGCGCTCGCCGCCGCGGTGACGACGATCGCCGTCCACGTGCTGTCGCAACGCAAGCTTGCCTGGGGCATTTTGGCCGAGCCGGTCGACGTCGACGTCACCGCCTCGCGCCTCGCCAGCCGCCGCGATATTTCCGGCGAGCTTGCCATGCGCATCGATGCCGCGGTGCGCGCCGGCCACCTGCCGGCACAGGACACGGCGCTGGCCGCCACCGCCTTGCTTGGTGCGCTGCACGAAGCGCTGGTCGGCCCGCTGGCGCCGGCCAATCTCGACGATCCGATCAAGCTGCGTGACGCGGTGCAGACCGTGACGCTGCTTGCGCTGCGCGCGGTCGGCGTGATGGACGCACGCGCGCGTGGCCTCGTGGTGCAGGCGACGACCCCGGCGAAGGCGCTGGTCGGCGCCTGAGGCCAGGGTGAGGCCAAGGCGCGCGAAGAACACTTCTGTCGCAATGGCGTTGTAGTTTTGCGGGCTGGGTTCACCAACCTCACGGAGCAACGCATGACGACGACCCATGGCTCGGCCAAATGGCAGGGCGGCATCAAGGACGGCAAGGGCGCGATCTCGACCAAGAGCGGCGCGCTTTCGGATTACCCCTACGGCTTCGCCAGCCGCTTCGAGGGCAAACCGGGTTCGAACCCGGAGGAGCTGATCGGCGCGGCGCATGCCGCCTGCTTCACGATGGCGCTGTCGCTGATCCTGGGCGAAGCCAAACTTACGGCGGAGCATATGGAGACCAAGGCCGATGTGACCTTGGAGAAGGTCGCCGACGGCTTCGCCATCACCGCGGTGCACCTGACGCTGTCGGCGAAGATCCCGGGCGCCGACAACGCGACGTTCCAGGAACTGGCCGGCAAGGCGAAGGCCGGGTGTCCGGTGTCGAAGCTGCTCAACACCAAGATCACGCTCGACGCGTCCTTGCAGGGTTGATCGCCACGCGGCGGGTTAGCGCGTTTTCGAGCGAAGCGGGCACCGGTTCGCGTGAAGAAAACGCGTCAAACAAGAATCTAGAGCTGCGCGTCGCCCCTCGGGCCGACCGAGGCGATGCGCAGCATGTTGGTGGTGCCGGGCGCGCGCAGCGGAACGCCGGCGACGATGATGACGCGCTGGCCGGCCTTGGCAAAACCGTCGCGGAACGCAATCGAGCCGGCGCGGTCGACCATGTCGTCGAGATCGTGCGCGTCCTCGGCGACCACGCAATGCACCCCCCACACCACCGACAGCTTGCGGCCGGTGACGAGGTTCGGCGTGATCGCGACCACCGGCACCTTGGGCCGCTCGCGCGCCACCCGGATCGCGGTCGAGCCTGACGACGTCCAGCAGATGATCGCCGACAGGTCGAGCGTCTCGGCGATCTGCCGCGCGGCGTCGGCAATGGCGTCACCCACCGTCGCTTCGGGATCGACGCGCTGCGCGTTGATCACGTTGCGATAGGTCGGGTCGCGCTCCACTTCCTCGCCGATGCGGTTCATGGTCGAGACCGCCTCCACCGGGAATTTGCCGGCGGCGGATTCCGCCGACAGCATGATGGCGTCGGCGCCTTCGTAGACGGCGGTGGCGACATCGGAGACTTCGGCGCGCGTCGGCACCGGCGCCTGGATCATCGATTCCAGCATCTGGGTTGCGACCACCACCGGCCTGCCGGCGCGGCGCGCCATCCGGATCATCTGCTTCTGCAGGCTCGGCACCCGTTCCAGCGGCAGTTCGACGCCGAGATCGCCACGCGCCACCATCAGCGCGTCCGACGCTTCGATGATGTCGGCAAGGCGGTCGATCGCCTGCGGCTTCTCGATCTTGGCCATCACGGCGGCGCGGCCGCGGATCATCTTCTTGGCCTCGATCACGTCCTCGGCACGCTGCACGAAGGACAGCGCGACCCAGTCGATCCCCTCCGGCAGCGCGGCTTCCAGGTCGGCGCGGTCCTTTGCGGTCATCGCCGACACCGGCAGATCGGTATCGGGCAGGCTGACGCCCTTGCGGTCCGACATCTTGCCGCCGATCACGACGCGCGTGACCGCGCGCTCGGGCGAGGTTTCCTCGGCGATCAGCCGCACCTTGCCGTCGTCGAGCAACAGCGCATGGCCCGGGCGGAGCGCGGCAAGGATCTCCGGATGCGGAAGCTGGACGCGGCTGTTGTCGCCCGGCGTCTTGTCGGAATCCAGAATGAAGCTCTGGCCGTTCTTGAGCTGGGTCGAGCCTTCCGCGAACGAGCCGAGCCGCAGCTTCGGCCCTTGCAGGTCGACCAGGATGCCGATCGGCCGGCCGTAGCTCGATTCGACATTGCGGATGGTCTTGACCAGTTCCCGCATCTTGTCATGCGGGGTATGGCTCATGTTGATGCGGAAGACGTCGGCGCCCGCCTCGAACAGCTTGCGGATCATCGCGCTGTCTGAGGAGGCCGGGCCGAGCGTTGCGAGGATCTTGATTCGACGCAGTCGTCTCATTGTTTGTTTCCGGGTGGTGCGGCTGGCGGCAGACCAGACGCGCCCGGAGGCGCTGCGCCCGGCGGCGGGTTGGGCAGGCCCGGCATCGCCCCGGGACTTCCTGGACCCACGCCGCCCGGCATTCCCGGTACTTTCTGCGGCTGTTGTTCGTTGGCTTCGGTCAGCTGGACGGTCCATGCACGCTGCTCGCCGGTGTCGACCTCGAAGAAGCCGGTGCGGTCAAACCCGCGCGCCAGGCAATTTTCGGTGCCCTTGATGGTGAATTCCTTGTCGCGCGAGCACATGAAGGCCTGGCCGGACCATTCGCCGCCGCGATCATAGTCGAGAGCGTAGATGTAGTAGTAGCGCGCCACAAGGTTGCCGCGCAGCAAGGTCTCGCAGGTGCGCGACGACACGTTCCACCAGCCCTCGGTGGTCCAGCCCTCGGCGTCCTTGTAGCCGAGCGCGATGCCGACGCGGCTCGAGGTGTTGTTGCAGAGCCGGAAATCGGCGGCCGCCGGACTCGTCCACAGGCAGGCCGCGACAAGCGCCAGCACCGGCAGGAGGCCGACCAGGATCAGGCGGATATTGCGGGGAGCTGAGGCGAGGGAATCTGTTGGGCTCATGCAGCGAAGCTATATCAAATCATGGACGATTTCGCGTGCCCGGCTGGCACTGTCAACGGGCAGGCGCCCGTCTGCGACGCTGCCGGACCGTGGCCGGGGTGGCCGGACGGGTCCGTTCTGCGCGCCGATATGGCAAAATCTGTGACAATTCCCACCTGATATCAATATGGTGAGCGCGACACACGGGATCACGATCATGAGCATTGACGACAAAACCAGAACGGAACTCGAGGCCGCAGTCTTCCGGCGTCTCGTCAGTCACCTGCGCAACCGCACCGATGTGCAAAACATCGATCTGATGAACCTCGCCGGCTTCTGCCGCAACTGCCTGTCCAACTGGATGAAGGAAGAGGCCGACGCCAAGGGCCTTGCGGTGAGCAAGGACGAGAGCCGTGAGGCGGTCTACGGCATGCCGTATGAGGAATGGAAGGCGAAGCATCAGGGCAGCGCGACGCCGGAGCAGCTCGCGGCGATGAAGAAGGCCCAAAGCGGGCATTGAACCTCAGCCTCTGTGACGTCAGTTCCGCGGCCGTCCGCATCTCCTGTGGGCGCGCTGTGGATGAGCGCGATGTTTCCTTGACGGAACGCGCGCCAAAATCGAGGGTCGCCCGCAGCAAGCGGTGCGCAAGGCGCGTATTCGCGTAACATTTCAATACCTGTTCAGGAGTGCGCGATGGCCACCACGTCTGCCGCCGTCAAGGAAGAGCCCGCAACGCGATTTGCCAAGGACCAACTCAAGTCCATCATCGAGCGCATCGAGCGGCTGGAAGAAGAGAAAAAGACGATCTCGGACGACATTCGCGACGTCTATGCCGAAAGCAAGGGCAACGGCTACGACGTCAAGGCGCTGCGCGCCATTATCCGTCTGCGCAAGCAGGATCCGAACGAGCGCATGGAGCAGGAGACCATCCTGGAGACCTACATGCAGGCGCTCGGGATGCTGTGAGCCGGCCGGCGTTTCGGCCGGTAGGCGGCGCCAGGCGGCCTTTCGGGGCGCCTGTTCGGGACGTGCGTTCAAGGCTTGGGTGAAATCCAGGGATTTGCTACACTGCCGGCGAGGTAACCGGGCAGATCGTTCAGATGGACGTGCCAGGACCAGAGCGTCGGCTCGCTGCGGTCCTCGCCGCCGACATGGTCGGCTATAGCCGCCTGATGGAGGCTGACGAGACGGGCACCCTTGCGCGCCTCAAAACCCATCGCATCGAGCTGATCGATCCGGCCATCGCCAAGAATCGCGGCCGCATCATCAAGACCACCGGCGACGGCCTGCTGGTCGAATTCCACAGCGTCGTCGATGCGGTGCTGTGCGCGGCCGAGGTCCAGAACCGGATGGCGAAGCGCAACGCCGACGTCACGCCGGCGCGCTGGATGCAGTTTCGCATCGGCATCAATCTTGGCGATGTGATCGTTGACGGCGCCGATATCTTCGGCGACGGCGTCAACGTCGCGTCCCGCCTGGAGACGCTGGCCGAGCCCGGCGGCATCTGCATTTCCGGCGCGGTCCGCGATCAAGTCGGCGATCGCCTGGAAGATCTGAGCTTCGAGGATCTCGGCGACCAGACCGTCAAGAACATCGCGCGCCCGATCCGGGTTTTCCGCGTCCATCTCGAAGCCCGTGCCAGGCCCGTTCCGGAGCACCCGAGTGCGGTGGCAGCCCCTGTCGTCGCCAAGAAGCCCTCGATCGCCGTGCTGCCGCTCGTCAACATGAGCGGCGATCCCGAGCAGGAATTTTTCGCCGACGGGCTTACCGAGGACATCATCACCGAGCTGTCGCGCTTCCACGATCTGCTGGTGATCTCGCGCAACTCGACCTTCGTGTACAAGGGCAAGGCCGTGAAGGTGCAGGATGTCGGGAAGGAATTCGCCGTCGACTACGTGCTGGAAGGCAGCGTGCGGAAGGCGGGCGGCCGGATCCGCGTCACGGTGCAGCTGATCGACGCCGTGGCCGACCGGCACGTCTGGGCCGAACGCTACGACCGCGAGCTTGCCGACATCTTCGCCATCCAGGACGAGATGACGCGCGCGATCGTAGCGACCCTGCCTGGGCGCCTCGAGGCTGCCGCGCATGACCGCGTCAAGCGCAAGCCGACCGACAATATGGCGGCCTATGAGTGCGTGCTCGCCGCCAAGGTGCTGCATCATCGCTCGGCACGGGACGACAACGCGGAGGCGCAGCGCCTGCTCGAGCGGGCCATCGTGCTCGACCCGAACTATGCCCATGCCCACGCCTGGCGGGCCTGCGTGCTCGGCCAGACCTGGGTCTACAACTGGTGCACCGACCGCGACGCGACCATGGCGCAGGTCGCTGCCGAGCTCGAGATCGCGCTCAAGCTCGACGACAATGACAGCGACGTGCACCGGATCCTCGCCGCGCTGAACCTCAACCGCGACGACCACGACAAGGCGGCCTTCCACCAGGAGCGCGCGCTCGCGCTGAACCCGAATTACGACCTCGTCGTCGTGCAACAGGGCGAGCTCCTGACGTGGCTCGGGCGGCCCGAGGAAGGCATCGACTGGATCAAGCGGGCGATGCGCCTCAATCCGTTCCATCCGGAGCGCTTCTGGAGCCATCTCGGCCGGGCCTGCTATTGCGCCGAGAAATACGCTGACGCCGCCGAGGCGTTCTCGCGGATCACGCGCCCCGACCATACCCATCACGCCTTCCTCGCGGCGACCTTCGCGCAGATGGGCAACACGGTGGCGGCCTCCGCCCACGCCGCCGAGGTGCTGAAGCGCGAGCCGACCTTCTCGGTTGCCGCGCACCTGACAACCCAGCGCTACAAGTGCGAGCCCGATCGGGCGCGCTACGAGGCCGGCCTGCTCAAGGCAGGGCTGCCGGCCTGAACCGGCGCAAAGCTATCTTGTCGGTAGAAGCGCGGCTCAGCGCAGCGAGGCGGTGCGGAGCACGAAGGACTGGGTCGTCAGCAGGGCGGTCGCCGAGCCCGAGAAGCGGTCGCAGGTCATGCCCATCATCGGATCTTCCGAGAAGGTCATGACGACGGCGGCCTGCGGCTTCACGAAATGAGCCCGCATCATCGTCATGTCGGTGTCGCCAAGCACCGTGGTCAGCATGGCATTGCTGGCGCTCGGCGCCAGCATCACCACGCGCATCCAGATATCGTTACCCTTGGCAGCTGAGATCCGCGCGGAGGTCGTGATCACGCCCTGGCTCGGTGCGCCCTTGGCAACGACGGTGTTGATTTCGGTGCTAGGAGCCGCGGCATTGCGCGTCGGGCGTACGTTGCGCGGGATCGGCGCGGTCGCTGCGACGATGTTGGCGCGATCGACCGGTGACGCCGCCGCCGGCGCATAGGCCAGCGCCTTGTTGAAGTTTTCGGTTGTCGTGCTGGCAGTGGTCTGCGGATCGCTGCCGCCGACCGCCTCACGGGCCTTCAGCGCGGCAATCTGCGCCGCCGAGGCCTGCTTCGGCGCCTCACCCTCGTCACCCCAGAAGCCGCGGGCATTGATGATGTCGGCAGGCGATTGCGGCGCGGTGTTCTCGGCCACCTGCACCATTTGCACCGCGGGCTTCGCCTTCGGCATCGGAACGAGCTGGGCGTCGGCGGCAGCGAGCTGGATGGCGGCGGCGAACTGCGGCTTGGCGCGCGGCAGCGGAATCGGATCGGCGGATTTGGCGGGCGCGGCGGCGGCCACCACGGTGTTGGCGGCGGGCTTGTCGTTCACGCTGGCCGCGCCTTCGTCTTCATCGTCACTCGACTTGCCGCCACCGAACAGCTTCGCGAACAGGCTCGGCTTGCCGATGGTCGCGGCATCGTCACCATTGCCGCGGCGCTCGATATCGGCCTTGGCAAGCTCATAGCCCTTCAGCGGTGTGCCGTCGGTCGGGACATGGACGGTGCGGCCGTCGGGGAACACCCTGACCAGCTGCTCGCGGGTCATGCGCGGCCAGTGGCGGATGCTGCCGGTGTCGAGATGGACGAACGGCGAGCCCGAGGTCGGATAGAAACCGACGCCGCCGCGCTGCAGGCGGAGGCCCGCGTAGCGGATCTGCTCCAGCGGCACGCCCGGGATGAAGAAGTCCATCGCATGCCCCAGCATGTGCTGGCTGTGGCGCGCAACGCCCGAGGAGCGGCGGCGGAGCATGGCGTTGGTGGCAGGGGCGCGATAGGCGGAGATGATCTGGATCGGCTGCTTGCCGCCGACGTCGTTATAGACGTCCCACAGGATGTCGAAGAGGTGACGGTCCATCACCGTTTCATCCTGGGAGCGCCAGTCGCGCAGGAAGTGGTTGAGCTGCTTCAGCGCGCCTTCGTCGTAGCGGCCCTCGCGCTTGAAGGTGACGGTGAGGTCTTCGCCGGAATGGGTGTGGTGGAAGGAGAGGGTGCGGGTCTGGTTGAGCGCGGTGGCATCGTGCACCGATCCCGCGCCCGCCAACAGCAATAGCGCAGTCAGGCCGACTTGGTATCCGGCCTTAGGCAACGACAGCGGATTGCAGCGGCGTGCGAAGACAGCCAGCACTATGAGCCCACCCAGTCGACGAGCGTTCGGTCGGCATCTTTCGCAGACCCCCTGCGGAAGACGGTGAACGCTTTCTTAAAGCGGGAGGGTTAACCGAGGTTTACCGACCCGCCCCCAAGTTAGGCTTAACTAACTGGGCGACTGTGGCAAAAGATAGCCCTGCTCCCCGGCCGAGACCCGAAATGGTTAACATAAACGATCTCGCCTTTTGAGCGAGATCGTTGATTTTGCTTCAAAATTTATCCCAATCGGGCGGAAATGCAGATTAGCGGGTGATCACCCGGCGCTGCTGCTGGGCCTGCCCACGACGGATCGGCTGCGGCTCCGGCTGTCCGAATCCCCCGAACAAGCGCTCGAAGAAGTTTGGTCCGGAGGAGCCAAAGCCGTTGTCGCCGGCGACATTGACGCCGGCGGGCAGGCTGCTGCTCGGCGGACGCGAGTAGCTCGGCTGGGCGTGCGCCACCACCGTCTCGAGATCCTTGCCGCGGCTGTTCCTGAGCAGCGACAACATGCTGGCATCGCGGCCGTAAACGTCCCTGCGGAACTGCAGCTTGCCGGCATCGTCCACGAACGCGGTCTGGTAGGTGATGTTCACCGGGATCGGCGTCGGGAATTTCAGGTCGACCTCGCTCGAGCCGTACATGCTGCGGATCCGCTCCGGCGTGTAGTGCTGGTTCGGCTCGGTGATGTTGAGCAGGACGGCGGCGTACTGATCGGGATTCTGCACGCGCATGCAGCCGTGGCTGAAAGCACGCTCGTCCTTCGCGAACAGGTACTTGTCCGGCGTGTCGTGCTGATAGACCAGGAACTTGTTCGGGAAGTTGAAGCGGATGCGGCCGAGCGCGTTGGCTTCACCCGGGGGCTGCGAGATGTGAATCGAGCCGTCGCGGTTGCGCTCGAGCCTGAGGCCCATGCGCTGCAGCACCGTCGGATCCTGCTGCAGGGCCGGCAAATACTCGTTGTAGATGATCGACGGCGGCACGTTCCAGGTCGGATTGACTGTGATGTACTTCATCGTCTCGGTCAAAAGCGGCGTGGCATGCTGGCCGGGCTTGCCGGTGACGACTCGGGTGGTCCAGACCGGCGCGCCGTTCTGCATCACCCTCAGCGTGTAGTCCGGGATGTTGAGGATCACATAGGCATTGCCGACACTGGCGGCGCCGAGCTGGCGCGGCAGCCAGCGCCAGCGCTCCATGTTGACGATCACGGTGTCGATCTGCCGATCGCGCTTCGGATTGTTCAGCGCCTTGACCGTGCGCTCGTCGAGAACGCCCGTCGGCTTGAGGTCGACGCTGCTCTGGAATTTCTCCACCGCCCGCGCGACCGTCGCGTCATACTTGGTGCTGTCGGCATCCTCGGTGATGCCGAGCTTGTTGCGCAGGTCCGGCACGCGCGGATCGTCCATCTCGACCGCGGCCTGCTTCTTGCGCGCCGGCAAATATTTCAACGCCGGGCCGTCCGCGATCGTGATGACCGGACCGTCGCCCTGGCCACGCAGCTCGGCGAGCTTCTTCTTCAGCTCCTTGTAGAGCTTCTGCTGCGGGTTATAGCCGTCGAGCGCGGCGGAGGCGTCCTTGGCGGAGGTCACATTGGCGAACACTTCCGCCGGATCGATCGGGTGCTCCGGATAGAGAATGTCCCCCGACACCTGCGACCAGTGCATGCGGCCGCTCTGGGCCTGGCGGGCATAGTCCAGCATGCTGGCCGCGAGCTTCAGCTCGGCGTCGGCCAGCGCGTCCGGCGAGGTCGCCGCGGCGAAATCCGGCGCCGGATAGTCTGATGCATCGAGGCCGTCGGCGGCCGCGTCCTTCAGGCGTGCGATGACGCCCTTGCCGGCATCGGTCAGCTTGCCGGCCTTGGTGAAGACCGGTGCGTAGTCGCGCGCCGAGTAGAATTTCTCGGCGGCGGCGCGCTCGTTCTTGCGGTCGAAGGTGCGCAGCGACTTGCTGGCGAGCAGTTCGCGCAGCTTGTCGGCAACCGGCTGATCCTCGGCGGCAACGTTGCTCGCTGCCTTCGCCGGTTCGCTCGCTGGAGCTGCGGCGGTCGCGGGAGCAGGCGCTGTGGCCGGCGCCGCGGCCGTTGCAGGCGCGGGGCTTGCGGCAGGCGCGGTGGCAGTTGCAGGGGCGGGGGTGGCCGCCGCCGGCGCGACGGCGGTATCGGTCTTTGGTGCACCGGCGGGTTGCGTCGCCGGCGCGGTTACGACATCGGCAGGCTTCGGTTCGACGGCCTTTGCCGTGGTGCTCGGCTCTGCCGGCTTGGCATCGACCGGCTTGGTCTCAGCGGGCTTGGCCTCGGTGGCTTGCACATCGGCGGGCTTCGCGTCGGCCGGCTTGGCTGCATCGGGCAGCGCTGCGGTGGTGTCGGCCTTGAAATCGCTTGCGGTGGGGGGCGGCACGTTGGCCGGTTCGGGGCGCGGGATTGCCGCGTCGATCGCGAGTTCCGAAGCGCTGGAGTGAGGCGTGTCCTGCGCGAGGGCCGAGGTCGCGGACACCGTGAGGAAGGTTGCCGCGACGGCCATCAATACGCGGTCAAATCCTCGACGGTTGTTCGAACAGTCACGCATCGTCACACCCCCTGGGTGAAACTGCCCCTCATCAAACCGGAACAGTTCAATTCAGAATTTGGTTTCATAGCTTGCGCGAAGCGCCGGCCTCTCGATCGACTCGCACGCCTGCACACAACGAACGCAGACGATACATTTGCCCCTCTCATGCAGCCAGCGCCATGCGGGGCAACTCACGACAAACTGACCTCGAAGCGGCTGATTTCGCTCCAGGCCGTGCGTTTTTGCCACGCGGCACAGCCTTTGTCTGTCACCGCCACGACACGGTTCAAAAGGTTCCCTGGTGTGGCCCGGCCGGCTTTGAGGGCTAAGTGGCGTCGCTGGCGCGCGTGCCGGCCGCAGCTTCGTCGAGCTTGCGATAGAGCGTCGAGCGGCCGATCTTGAGGCGGCGCGCGACCTCCGACATCTGTCCGCGGTAATGCGAAATCGCGAAGCGGATGATCTCGTTCTCGAGATCTTCCAGGGGGCGCACCTCGCCCGCCGTATTGAGCATCGCGAGGCCGCCGGCGGTGGGCAGGGAGGCAGTAACCGGTATTTCATTACCGGAAATCATGGCCGGAGCCGTGGAGGGCGACACCACCAGCGGCTCGCCCTGCAGCGATTTGCCCTCCGGTACCGGATGCGCCGTTCCTTGCGGGAAATCGGCGAGGCCGAGCTGGTCGCCGTCGCTCATCACCACGGCGCGATACACCGTGTTCTCGAGCTGGCGGATGTTGCCCGGCCAGTCGAGCTGCGCGAGGTGCGCCATCGCCTCGCCGCTGATGCCGGTGATGTTGCGGTTTTCCTCGGCGCAGAACCGCGCCAGGAAATGCCGCAGCAGATGCGGGATGTCTTCGCGCCGCTGTCGCAGCGCCGGAATGGTCAGCGGCAGCACGTGCAGGCGATAGAACAGGTCCTCGCGGAACTGGCCGCCTTTCACGAGATCGAGCAGCTTGCGATTGGTGGCCGAGATGATGCGAACATCGACCTTGACCGGCTTGCGGCCGCCGACCGCCTCGACGGTGCCTTCCTGCAGCGCGCGCAGCAGTTTCACCTGCGTGGCCAGCGGCAATTCACCGACCTCGTCGAGGAACAGCGTGCCGCCATGCGCTTCGACGAACTTGCCCTGATGGCGCTCGGTTGCGCCGGTGAAGGCGCCCTTCTCGTGGCCGAACAGGATCGATTCGACGAGATTGTCCGGGATCGCGCCGCAATTCACCGCAACGAACGGCCTGGCCTTGCGCTCGCCGCTGCCGTGAATGGCGCGCGCGAACAGTTCCTTGCCGACGCCGGATTCGCCCTCGATCAGCACCGGGATCGTCGAGGACGCGGCCTTTTGCGCGGTGCGCAGCACCCCGGCCATCGCCTCGCTGCGGGTGATGATGTCGGAGAAGGTCAGCCGGCCCTCGCGGCTGTGGCGGATCCGCTGCAATTCGCCCTTCAGCGCCGAGGCGTTGAGGGCGTTGCGCAGGGAAACCTGCAGCCGCTCGAAGCCGACCGGCTTGACGACGAAATCCTGGGCACCGGCGCGCATCGCCGACACAACATTGTCGATGCCGCCATGCGCGGTCTGCACGATGACCGGGACGGTCAAACCAGCTTCACGAATTTTTGCGAGGACTCCGAGACCGTCGAGGCCCGGCATCACGAGGTCGAGCACGACGGCGTCAATCGCCTGCGTCTCGGATGCGGTCAGGGCCGCGATCGCCGCGTCGCCACTGTCCACGACGAGGGGCTCATAGCCGCACTTCTGCACCATGTTTTCAACCAAACGGCGCTGTACTGCGTCGTCATCGGCGATCAAAATGGTGGCAGCCATGGTTTTCCCCGCACGCTACGTTTATTTGTCTCGAATCGGGGCAATGTCGCCGATGCCGATTAACGCACTCTTAAATGTTGCAAACCCGCATTCATTCCGCCGCCGCCGACATCTTTCCGACTGAACTAAGGTTACGAACAAGATGACCTCGCGCTCCAAAACTGCATCCAACAAGTCTGCCCTCAGCAAGGCCGCTCTCCGCAAGGAAGCCGCGTTGCGCAAGACGGCCGCGCAACGCAAATCGTCCGCAGGCGGCCCGGCGGCGAAAAAGGCAGCCAGCAAGACCGGCAAGCTTCCGGAATGGAATCTGGCAGATCTCTACTCCGGTATCGATGCGCCTGAGGTCGCACGCGACTTGCAGAAAATGGACGCAGATTGCGTCGCGTTTGAGACCGACTACAAGGGCAAGCTTGCCGAAAATACCGCCAAAGAGGGCGGCGGAAAGTGGCTGGCCGAGGCGATCAGGCGCTATGAGGCGATCGACGATCTGGCTGGCCGTCTCGGCTCTTACGCCGGCCTCGTCCATGCCGGCGACAGCGTCGATCCCGCGATCTCGAAATTCTACGGCGACGTCTCCGAGCGGCTGACCGCCGCGTCGGTGCATCTGTTGTTCTTCTCGCTCGAGCTCAATCGCGTCGACGATGATGTGATCGAGCGCGCGATGGCCGAACCCGAACTCGGCCATTACCGGCCGTGGATCGAGGATCTGCGCAAGGACAAGCCGTACCAGCTCGAGGATCGCGTCGAGCAGCTGTTCCACGAAAAGGCGCAAAGCGGCTACGCGGCCTGGAACCGGCTGTTCGACCAGACCATCTCCGGTCTGCGTTTCAAGGTCGCCGGCAAGGATCTCGCGATCGAGCCGACGCTGAACCTGCTGCAGGACAAGGCGGGGGACAAGCGCAAGGCTGCCGCGCAGGCGCTCGCCAGGACCTTCAAGGACAATGAGCGCAGCTTTGCGCTGATCACCAACACGCTCGCCAAGGACAAGGAAATCTCCGACCGCTGGCGCGGCTTCCAGGATGTCGCGGACTCCCGCCATCTCAACAACCGCGTCGAGCGCGAGGTGGTCGATGCGCTGGTCGCCTCGGTGCGCGCGGCCTATCCGAAGCTGTCGCACCGCTATTACGCGCTGAAGGCCGGCTGGTTCAAAAAGAAGAAGCTGCCGCACTGGGACCGCAACGCCCCGCTGCCGTTCGCGGCGACCGGCACGATCGCCTGGCCCGAGGCGCGCAACATGGTGCTGTCGGCCTATAGCGGCTTCTCGCCCGAGATGGCCGCGATCGCGGAGCGATTCTTTGACGATCGCTGGATTGATGCGCCGGTCCGTCCCGGCAAGGCGCCCGGCGCGTTCTCGCATCCGACCACGCCGTCGGCGCATCCCTATGTGCTGATGAACTATCAGGGCAAGCCGCGCGACGTGATGACGCTGGCGCATGAGCTCGGTCATGGCGTCCATCAGGTGCTGGCGGCGAAGAACGGCGCGCTGATGGCGCCGACGCCGCTGACGCTGGCGGAAACCGCAAGCGTGTTCGGCGAGATGCTGACCTTCAAGCGGCTATTGTCCCAGACCAGGAACGCCAAGCAGCGCCAGGCGCTGCTCGCGGGCAAGGTCGAGGACATGATCAATACCGTGGTGCGGCAGATCGCGTTCTATTCATTCGAGCGCGCGGTTCATACCGAGCGCAAGAACGGCGAACTCACCGCCGAGCGGATCGGCCAGATCTGGCTCAGCGTGCAGGGCGAGAGCCTGGGGCCGGCGATCGAGATCAAGCCGGGCTACGAGACGTTCTGGATGTACATTCCGCACTTCATCCACTCGCCGTTCTACGTCTATGCCTATGCGTTCGGCGATTGCCTCGTGAACTCGCTCTATGCGGTCTACGAGCACGCGTCCGACGGGTTTGCCGAGCGCTATCTCGACATGCTCGCCGCCGGCGGCACCAAGCACTACTCCGAGCTGCTGCGGCCGTTCGGGCTCGACGCCAAGGACCCCAAATTCTGGGACGGCGGCCTGTCCGTCATCGCCGGCATGATCGACGAGCTGGAAACGATGGGCTGAGGCCCATCCGCCATGCTGTTCCCTGGGCTGAAGCCGGCGTTTTTGCGCCGGACGGCATGATCTTTCCTTGGCGTCCGCGCTGGGGAGATCAATCCGGCCCGGACGCGGCCGTTGCCGGGCCGCCCGGATCGGGGACGATTTGCGCTTCAAATCGCCCGATCGGGACCGCGCCGTTGCCCTGCCTACCCGTTTGCGGTAATGGCTCGCGGAGGAACGCGAATTTCTGACTGGGGACAGCGATGGCAGACCATAGCGAAGTGGCCTACACGACCGCCGACGGCAACGACTACGTGGCGCATGAGCAGACCTATGAAGGGTTTATCATGCTGGTCAAATGGGGCTCCATCAGCGTCGCCATTATTCTCGCCCTGATGGCCTATTTCCTGGTCTGATCCTTAGATCGGCTAGCGGCGCCGCCGTCCCGCGGCGGTGCCGGAATATCTGTCGAACCCGGATGTGTAAAAACCGGGTATCCAAATCTGGCGAAAATAACGCTAGTTTGAAGACGCGTGCGCCGCTCGCGCCGCCGGAGGGCCCATGAAGATTGCCGTTGCCAAGGAAATTGATCCGTCCGAGCCGCGGGTTGCGGCCTCGCCCGATACCGTGAAGAAGTTCAAGGCACTCGGCGCTGAGGTCGCGGTCGAGCCGGGCGCGGGCATCAAGTCGGGCCTTCCCGATTCGGAATTCACCGCCGTTGGCGCCACCGTCAGCGCGGACGCGCTCAAGGACGCCGACATCATCATCAAGGTGAAGCGGCCGGAAGCCTCCGAACTCTCCAAATACAAGCGCGGCGCGCTGGTCATCGCGATCATGGATCCCTATGGCAACGAGGCCGCGCTGAAGGTGATGGCCGATGCCGGCGTGTCCGCCTTCGCGATGGAATTGATGCCGCGCATCACCCGCGCGCAGGTGATGGACGTCTTGTCCTCGCAGGCCAATCTGGCCGGCTACCGCGCCGTGATCGAGGGCGCCGAGGCCTTCGGCCGCGCCTTCCCGATGATGATGACCGCCGCCGGCACCGTTCCGGCCGCGAAGGTGTTCGTGATGGGCGTCGGCGTCGCCGGCCTGCAGGCGATCGCGACCGCGCGGCGGCTCGGGGCCGTCGTCACCGCGACCGACGTGCGCCCGGCCACCAAGGAACAGGTCGAATCGCTCGGCGCGAAATTCCTCGCCGTCGAGGACGAGGAATTCAAGAACGCGCAGACCGCCGGCGGCTACGCCAAGGAAATGTCCAAGGAGTACCAGGCCAAGCAGGCCGCGCTGACTGCCGAGCACATCAAGAAGCAGGACATCGTGATCACGACCGCGCTGATCCCGGGCCGTCCGGCACCGAAGCTCGTCACCGGCGAGATGGTGAAATCGATGAAGCCCGGCTCGGTGCTGGTCGATCTCGCGGTCGAGCGCGGCGGCAATGTCGAGGGCGCCAGGCCCGGCGAGGTGGTCGAGACCGACGGCATCAAGATCGTCGGCTACACCAATGTCGCGGGCCGCGTCGCGGCGTCGGCCTCGGGACTCTACGCGCGCAATTTGTTCTCGTTCATCGAGACGATGGTCGACAAAGCCAACAAGGCGCTCGCGGTCAATTGGGACGACGAGCTGGTGAAGGCCACCGCGCTGACCAAGGACGGCGCCGTCATCCATCCCAACTTCCAGCCGAAGTAAGGAGAGAAGCCATGGAGCATCTCGCGCAGGCCGTCGATCCGTTCGTGTTCCGGCTGTCGATTTTCGTCCTCGCCGTGTTTGTCGGCTATTTCGTGGTGTGGTCTGTGACCCCGGCGCTGCATACGCCGCTGATGAGCGTGACCAACGCGATCTCCTCGGTGATCGTGGTCGGCGCGCTGCTCGCGGTCGGCGTCGGCATGGTCTCGAGCGGTTCGGGCTGGGCCCGCGGCTTCGGCTTCGTCGCGCTGATCTTCGCCTGCGTCAACATCTTCGGCGGCTTCCTGGTCACCCAGCGCATGCTCGCGATGTACAAGAAGAAAGCCAAGTGAGCGGCAATCACCTCGGGGTGATGAGGATTTTGGGGGACCTGAGATGAGCGCCAATCTCTCTGCACTGTTGTATCTCGTGGCGGGGGTGCTGTTCATCCTGTCGCTGCGCGGCCTGTCGAGCCCGGCGTCGTCGCGCCAGGGCAACATGTTCGGCATGATCGGCATGGCGATCGCCGTCGGCACCACGCTGGCGAGCCATCCGCCGGCCGACGGCGTGGCCTGGGTGCTGGTCATCCTCGCGGTCGCGATCGGCGGCGGCATCGGCGCCGTGATCGCGCGCCGGGTGCCGATGACCTCGATGCCCGAGCTCGTCGCCGCATTCCACTCGCTGGTCGGCATGGCCGCGGTGCTGGTCGCCGCCGGTGCGTTCTATGCGCCCGAGGCGTTCGACATCGGCACGCCCGGCAACATCCATCCGCAGAGCCTGGTCGAGATGTCGCTCGGCGTCGCGATCGGCGCGCTGACCTTCACCGGCTCGGTGATCGCGTTCCTGAAGCTGTCGGCCCGGATGAGCGGCGCGCCGATCATCCTGCCGTTCCGCCACGTCATCAACATCGTGCTGGCGCTGGCGCTGGTGTTCTTCATCGTCGGCCTCGTGATGAGCGGCAGCGCGCTCGACTTCTGGCTGATCACCATCATCGCGCTGGCGCTCGGCGTGCTGATGATCATCCCGATCGGCGGCGCCGACATGCCGGTCGTGATCTCGATGCTGAACTCCTACTCCGGCTGGGCCGCGGCCGGCATCGGCTTCACGCTCGGCAATTCGGCACTGATCATCACCGGCGCGCTGGTCGGCTCGTCGGGTGCGATCCTGTCCTACATCATGTGCCACGCGATGAACCGCTCGTTCATCTCGGTGATCCTCGGCGGCTTCGGCGGCGAGACCGCGGCGGCCGGCGGCGGCAGCGGCGAGCAGAAGCCCGCCAAGCTCGGCTCGGCGGATGACGCCGCCTTCATCATGAAGAACGCCTCCAAGGTCATCATCGTGCCCGGCTACGGCATGGCGGTGGCGCAGGCACAGCACGCGCTACGCGAGATGGCCGACATCCTGAAGAAGGAAGGCGTCGAGGTGAAATACGCCATTCACCCGGTCGCGGGCCGCATGCCCGGCCACATGAACGTGCTGCTCGCTGAAGCAAACGTGCCCTATGACGAGGTGTTCGAGCTCGAGGACATCAACTCGGAGTTCGCCCAGGCCGACATCGCCTTCGTGATCGGCGCCAACGACGTCACCAACCCGGCGGCGGAAGAGGACAAGACCTCGCCGATCTACGGCATGCCGGTGCTGCAGGTCTGGAAGGCGGGCACCGTGATGTTCATCAAGCGCTCGCTCGCCTCGGGCTATGCCGGTATCGACAACCCGCTGTTCTACCGCGACAACACCATGATGTTGCTCGGCGACGCCAAGAAGGTCACCGAGAACATCGTCAAGGCGATGTAAGGCGGTAGCGATGGCGCTGAACCGGGAGTGGCATCGAGCGCATCGCATGCCGCCCCGGGCGACGCGCGAGCAGCGTATCAAGTGGCACGTCGCGCATGCGGCGGCGTGCGCGTGCCGGCCGGTCCCCGACAGCATCAAGGCGGACGTCGAGAAGCTGCGCAAGCTCCGCGGCAAGACATAGCCGCGGCCACCGCTGATGGCACTGGCACTCGCAATCCTGAAATGGCTCCTGATCGCCGCGTTCGTCATCTATCTCGGCGGGCTCGTGGTGCTGTACGTCAAGCAGCGCGAACTGCTGTTTCCGATCCCGCCGGTCGGGCGAACCGCGCCGGCAGCCGCGGGGCTTCCCGAAGCGGAAGAGCATGTCCTGACCACTGACGACGGCGAGAAGGTCATCGTCTGGCACGTGCCGGCGAAGCCGGGCCGGCCCGTCGTGCTGTTCTTTCACGGCAATGGCGATTTCCTTGCCGGGCGCGTGGCGCGCTTCAAGGCCATCACGGCCGACGGCACCGGGCTGGTGGCGCTGTCCTTTCGGGGTTACGCAGGGTCGAGCGGGTCTCCGAGCGAGCAGGGACTGCTGCAGGACGCCGCGGCGGCTTACGCCTTCACCACCGCGCGCTACCGCGCCGAGCAGATCGTGGCCTGGGGATTCTCCCTCGGCACGGGCGTTGCGGTTGCGCTCGCTGCCGAACATCCGCTCGGCAAGCTGATCCTCGAGGCGCCGTATACGTCGACGGCCGACGTCGCCGGCGCGCATTTCTGGTATGTGCCGGTCAGCCTCTTGATGCGCGATCAATTCCACTCCGACCGGCTCATCGCGCAGGTCAAGGCGCCGCTGCTGATCATGCATGGCACCGGCGATCCGGTGATCCCGATTCGCTTCGGCGAGCGCCTGTTCGGCCTCGCCCATGAGCCCAAGCAATTCGTGCGACTGCCCGGTGGCGGGCACGATAATCTCGATGATTTCGGTGCGATGGCGACGGCGCGGCGGTTTATCGACGCCGCAAGAGGCTGACGGCGGCGATTGTCTGTCGCATAATCGCGCCACCGAAGTGAGGGGACCCCCACGATGAGCGCACACGGACCGATGCCGCGGTCGGCCTGGCTGTATCCCGTTCTGGCGGTGCTGTTGTTTGCCGCGGTCACGGCCACCGGCTACAGCTTCGCGCCATCGGCCGGGGGCTGGGTGTTTGCGGCGGTGCTGCTGGTCATTCTGTTCGGCACCGTGTTCGCGGCGGTCCACCATGCCGAGATGATCGCCGAGCGTATCGGCGAGCCGTTCGGCACATTGCTGCTGACGCTCGCGGTGACGATCATCGAGGTGGCGCTGATCTCGACCATCATGCTGGGCGAAACGCCGGCGCCGACCCTGGCCCGCGACACGGTGTTTGCGGTGGTGATGATCGTCTGCAACGGCCTGGTCGGGCTCTGCATCTTCATCGGCGGCTTGCGCTACAGGGAGCAGGATTTCCAGATCACCGGCGCCAACCTTTACCTCAGCGTGCTGTTCGTGCTCGCGACCATCACGCTCGATATGCCCAATTTCACGCTGGCCTCTCCGGGCCCGGTGTTTTCCACGGCCCAGCTCGCCGTGGTCAGCGTCGTGACCGTGCTGCTCTATGCGGTGTTCCTCTACACCCAGACCATCCGTCACCGCGATTATTTCGTCAGCGGCGCCAATGAGGCGGCGGCGCATGGCGAGGTGATGTCGGACCGCATGACCGCGATCAGCGTTGCGCTGCTGCTGATCTCGCTGCTGGCGGTGGTGCTGCTGGCGAAGAAATTCTCGCTGGTGGTCGATGTCGTCACCGTCAAGATCGGCGCGCCGCCGGCCTTTGCCGGCCTGGTGGTGGCGGCCCTGATCCTGTTGCCGGAGAGCGTTGCCGCAGTGTCGGCGGCGCGCAAGAACGATCTGCAGAAGAGCATCAACCTTGCGCTCGGCTCGTCGATCGCCACCATCGGGCTCACGGTTCCCGCGGTGGCCGTAGCCGCCTATGCGCTCGACAAGCAGCTGGTGCTCGGGCTCAGCAACCAGCATATGCTGATCCTGCTGCTCACCTTCATGGTCAGCATGCTCACCTTCGGAACCGGCCGCACCAACATCCTGTTCGGGCTCGTTCACATGGTGGTGTTCGCCGTGTTCGTGTTCATGGTTTTCGTGCCGTAGAGCATGATCCGCTCAAAAAAAATTGGAGAGAATGACGATGCTCAGCGCCAAATCGGATGTGCAGGTGGATACCGCGGAGGTCCGCGTGACCGAATGGCGCCTTGCGCCGGGCAGCGCCACCGGCCACCACACCCATGAAATGGACTATGTCATCGTTCCGATCACGGCGGGCGAGATGACGATCGTGGCGCCGAACGGCGAGCGCTCGAAGGCGCAGCTCGGAGCCGGCAAATCCTATTTCCGCAAGGCAGGGGTCCAGCACGACGTGCTCAACGAGACGGCCAGCGAGATCGTGTTCCTCGAGGTCGAACTCAAGCCCTGACGCGGCGCAAGAACCCTGCAAGCACCCTGCAAGGAACTCTGCACCCGCCGAATGGCAGGTCCGAGCCGGCGCGGCTGTGGAAATTCATAACCCGTTAACGGCTGCGCGATGATCTAGCAGGCGGATGCGGCCTGCGCAGGGGGCGCCTCCGGCTGAAACCAAAGCGACACCAAAGGTGACGTCGGAACGGGGGTTTGCCACCGATCCGACGCAGTTGATCCCTGAATGTGCCTCAAAGTTCCAGCATGTAATACCGGGGTGGGGAGTGGCAGGTCATGCTGAGTTACCTGAAGAAATTCGTGATGGACATCTTACCCTCGGTGGCAGCGACCATCATCGGGGCGTACATCGTTAATCACTACATCGTGGCCAAGCCGGAGGCGCCGGCAGCCGCAGCCGTGACCGCCGCAGTCGATCCCAAGGCCGATCCGAAAGCCGCCGCCAAGCCCGCCACCGTCGTCAGCAGCCTCCCCGAAGCCGGTGTGAAGGCCAAGGGCATGTCCGAGCGCACGCTGATCGAGCGGTCGGCGTCCGAGAAGGCCACCGTCACCGAGAAGCCCGCCGAGAAATCGGCCGACCCCAAATCTGCCGATGTGAAGCCTGACGCGCCGGCCGATACCGCCAGCATCCCCGCCGACACCCGCCATCACCCGGCAGCGCCGAAGGCCGTTGCGAAGGTCACGCCCGCCGCGCCGCAGCCGGCCGCGCCTGCGACATCAGCCGCGCCGGTCGAGACGGCTGTGACGCCTGAGGAAAGCCGCGACGCCAACGACCTCGCCCGCGCCGCCATCGAGCGGCTGCGCAAGGAGCGTCCGCAGGAGGCGGCGCGTTCCCAGGACGCCACGCGTTCCCAGGACGCTGCGCGCACCGATCTTGCCCGCCTGCCAGAGGCGCAGCGTGCGGCAGCCACCTCGGCGATCCGGCCGTTGCCGCCGCCGATCATGGTGTCGAGCCCGTCCACCGACAATGTCGATCAATCCTCGCAGCCGCGTCCGCCCTACGCCGGCGGCCAGGACTCCAACCGGCTGACGCCGCCGGCCGACATTCCGGTCCCGGTGGTGCAGGCCCCGCTCGACCTGCGCGCCGAGGCGATCATGCCGGCGCAGAAGAACGAGCGCACGTCGGTGACCGACGACATGTTCTCCGGCATGAAGTCGATGTTCCACGCCGTCCTGCCGAAGTAGCCACAGCGCCGCTCGATCGTTCCTGACGGGTTGTCTTCACGCCAAGCGCTAGCCGCCGGTGCGCGCCAGCCCGCTGCGCGCGTTGCCGTCGCTTGGCCGCAGCGCGAGCGCGCGATTGTAGGACGCCGCCGCCTTGGCCTTGTCGCCGAGCCGCTCATAGGCCTGGCCGCGCGTGCTCCACGCCGCAACATTGCTTGGATCGGCCTGCACGGCCTCGTCGAGATCGCTGGCGGCCTGCTTGGCCTTGTCGAGCGCGAGGTAGCTGGTCGCACGGCCGACCAGGGGCTCGGCCTTCTGCGGCGACAGCCCGCTGGCCGCGGTGAAATCGTCGATCGCCTGCTGATGCTGTCCGCGGCCCTGATAGATCAGGGCGCGGCCGTAGAGCGCCTGGATGTTGTAAGGGTCGGCCGCCAGTGCCTGTTCGAACTCCGCCATCGCCTCGTCGAGCTTGCCGGAGCGCGCCAGCACCTGAGCACGCGTGGTGTGATCCTTGGCGCTGTTGACGTCCTGCGGGGTGATGGTGTCGGCGGCGGGTTTGTCGGCGGTGGCAGCCGGCTTCGGCTTGTCGTCCGAGGAGCCCCATGAACCGAGGTCGAAGGAGCAGCCCCCGAGCGGCAGGCCGAGAACCACTGCAATGATGACGAGATGCGGCGCGCAACGGCGGTGCGCGGGTCCTGGAAAGGGCGGGCGGGCTACCGGATCAGCCGTCATGCAAAATGCTCTTGCCGATCGTTTTGCATGGGTACCCCGGAACGCGGCGCGCTTCAAAACGACAACGCGGGCCCGTGGCCCGCGCTGTTAGACTTCCATATCGGCAAAACGGTTCAGCGAGGGCCGCGACCAGCGCCTGCACCGCCCGGACGGCCGCCGCGGTCGCCACCGGGGCCAGCGCCGAACACCGGCTTCGGCTTCATCGGCAGCAGGCCTTCGCGCTGCAGCTTCTTGCGTGCCAGCTTGCGCGCGCGGCGCACGGCTTCGGCCTTTTCGCGGGCCTTCTTCTCGGAGGGCTTTTCGTAGTGACCGCGGAGCTTCATCTCGCGGAAAATGCCCTCGCGCTGCATCTTCTTCTTCAGCGCCTTCAGGGCTTGGTCGACATTGTTATCGCGGACGAGAACCTGCACGCGGCATCCTCTTTTGAATTGATCGGTTCGGAATTCTGGCGAGGTGAAGGGGCGGCAAAAGGCCTGCCTCTTAACCCTAGGCGCGCGCATGTATCAGACAAACGCGCAGATGTCCACCGGTCGAGTGACTTTCGGGCCTAGTAAAGCCACGAAATAGGGCGAAAATGCCATTGTGCGGCCCTGATTTGGGTGGTTTGGCGCCCAGATGAGGGCCGCTCCCGGCGTTTTCGATAACCCGGACATTGGAAATAGGGGAGATGCGAGATGGAGATGAAGAAATACGCTGCCGAGGCCATCGGTACGTTCTGGCTCACATTCGCTGGCTGCGGCAGCGCGGTGATCGCGGCCGGCTTTCCGCAGGTCGGGATCGGCCTGGTCGGCGTGTCACTGGCTTTCGGGCTGAGCGTGGTGACCATGGCCTATGCGATCGGCCATATCTCGGGTTGCCACCTCAACCCGGCGGTGACGGTCGGGCTCGCCGCGGGCGGGCGCTTCCCGGGCGGCCAGGTGCTGCCCTACATCATCGCGCAGGTCGTGGGCGCCATCATCGCGGCCTGGCTGCTCTATATGATCGCGAGCGGCGCGCCCGGCTTCGATGTCAGCAAGGGCTTTGCCTCCAACGGCTATGGCGCGCACTCGCCCGGCCAGTACAACATGGTGGTGTGCTTCATCACCGAGGTGGTGATGACCATGATGTTCCTGTTCATCATCATGGGATCGACCCATGGCAAGGCGCCTGCCGGCTTCGCGCCGCTCGCCATCGGCCTTGCGCTGGTGATGATCCATCTCGTCAGCATTCCCGTCACCAACACCTCGGTGAATCCGGCGCGCAGCACCGGGCCGGCGCTGTTCGTCGGCGGCTGGGCGTTGGGGCAGCTCTGGCTGTTCTGGGTCGCGCCTCTGATCGGCGGTGCGCTCGGCGGCGTGATCTATCGCTGGCTCAGCGACGAGCCGGCCGGCATCGTCGCAGGCGCGAAGACGGCGTGATCGGCGAGAGCGTTTTCGAGCGAACTGGACGCCGGTTCGCGTGAAGAAAACGCGTAAACAAAAATCCGGAGCATCGATCCTGATTGAATCAGAACCGATGCTCTAAAGGATCGTGGCTGCCACGATCCCATTTCCATCGATGTGTCGAAGGCGGCCGCGGCCGCCGGAGCATGATCCGGAAAAGTGGGAAGCGGTTTTCCGAAGAGATCATGCTCAAACGACGAGCTAAAGCGCGATGAATATCTCATCGCGCTTTAGTGGAATTAAGGCTTGCGGGCGGGCGTCACTTCGGTGACGTGCCCCATCTTGCGGCCGGGGCGCGGCGTGCCCTTGCCGTACAGATGCACCGTGGCGCCGGGAACGGTGAGCCACTGCTCGTAGCTCAGGATATCGTCGCCGATCAGATTGGTCATGACGACATCGCCGTGGCGCACCGGCTTGCCCAGCGGCCAGCCGGCGATCGCGCGGATGTGCTGCTCGAACTGTGAGATCGAGGCGCCGTCGAGCGTCCAGTGGCCGGAATTGTGCACACGCGGCGCGATCTCGTTGACCAGCACCGTCGCCTTGCTGCCGTTGCCGGGCACCGCAAACATCTCCACCGCGAGCACGCCGACATAGTCGAGCGCCGAGGCGATCTTTTCGGCAATCACACGCGCCTGCGCGGCAAGCTCATCGGGGATTGCGGCCGGCGCGCGGGAAATTTTCAGAATGTGGTCGCGGTGCTCGTTTTCGGTGACGTCGAAGCATTCGACTTCGCCGGACGCGGAGCGAGCCGCGATCACCGAGATCTCGCGCTCGAACGGCACGAAGGCTTCGAGGATGGCCGACTTGGTGCCGAGGTCCTGCCAGACCTGTTCGAGGTCGTCGCCGGCGCGGATGATGGCCTGGCCCTTGCCGTCATAGCCGAAGCGGCGGGTCTTGATCACCGCGGGCAGGCCGATGCGTTCGATCGCCGTGCGCAGCGTGCCGACCGAGGAGACGTCGGCGTAGTCGGCGGTGCCGATGCCGAGCTTGCTGACAAAATCCTTCTCGATCAGCCGGTCCTGCGTGGTCTCCAGGATCTTGTAGGCCGGCAGCACCGGGCGCCGCGCGGCGAGCACCATCGCGGTCGCGGCCGGGACATTCTCGAATTCATAGGTCACGACGTCGACGTCGTTGGCGAACAGTTCGAGCGCCTCGACGTCGGCATATTCCGCGCAGGTCGCGTTCTGCACCACGTCGAACGCCGGGGAGTCCGGATCCGGCGAAAACACCTGGCAGCGGAGCCCGAGGCGCGCCGCCGCCATCGCCAGCATCCGGCCCAATTGCCCGCCGCCGAGGATTCCAATGGTGTCGCCCGGCTTCAGCTTCACTCCGTTCGAAGCCGTCACGCCGCGTCCTCCGGATGCTCGTTGACCGCGTCGGTCTGCTGCTTGCGCCAGGCCGCAAGGCGGGCCGACAGAGCCGGATCGTTGAGCGCGAGCACGCTCGCCGCGAGCAACGCGGCATTGATCGCGCCGGCCTTGCCGATTGCCAGCGTCCCGACCGGGACGCCGGCCGGCATCTGCACGATCGAATAGAGCGAATCGACGCCCGACAGCGCCTTCGACTCGACGGGAACCCCGAACACCGGAAGCTCGGTCAGCGCGGCCGTCATGCCCGGTAGATGGGCGGCGCCGCCGGCGCCGGCAATGATCACCTTGTGGCCGGCCGCCTTGGCGCCCTTGGCAAAGGCGTAGAGCCGATCCGGGGTGCGGTGGGCCGAAACGATACGCGTTTCGCAGGCCACACCGAGCGCAGCCAGCGTCTCGGCGGCATGGCGCATGGTTTCCCAGTCGGACTGACTTCCCATGATGATGGCGATCGGAGCGGTCATCTCTTCAATTCTGTGCAGGAATCCAAAAGCATAGGCCGATTATAGGGGCGGCCCGGGCGTCATCCAAGGCGTGGCAAGGGAGTTAGAATGGACTATCCTGTCTTGGTGAATCCCGGCAAGCCTTCATAAGCAGGCCTCAACAAGGATGCGCATGAAGAAGAAGACGACGGCGGCCGCCTCCGGGGCCGCGAAACGACGCAAAGGCGCGCCCGCCGCGCGCAAATCCGGGCCGGGCAAGACTGGAGCCAAGCGGGCTGGAACCAAACGGGTTGGAACCGCAGCTTCCACGCGAGGCGCGGTCGCATCCGGCGACAAATCGACGATCCGCAGCTTGCGGGCGCAACTGGCGCGGGCGCAGGCCCGGATCGAGGAGCTGCAGGCCTCCGCCGAGACCGACTTCCTGCTCGACATCCTGAACCGGCGCGGATTCGAGCGCGAACTCGCCCGTTCGCTCTCCTTCATCAAGCGCTATCAGGCCTCCGGCGCGCTGATCGTGCTCGACGTCGATCGTCTCAAGCCGATCAACGATGCCTTCGGCCACGCGGCGGGCGACGAGGTGCTGAAGGCGATCGTTGCCGCGATATCGGATCAGGTGCGCGCTTCCGACGTGATCGGCCGTCTCGGCGGCGACGAGTTCGCCGTGCTGCTGTGGAATCTCAGCGAGATCGATGCCCGCGCCAAGGCGGCTGCGCTGGAAGAGGCGATCGATCGGTTGACCTTCATGTTCCGAGACAGCCAGGTCACCGCAGGTGCCTCCGCGGGCGTTGCGATCCTCACCGCGCATTCGGACATCGATCGCGTTCTCGATGAGGCCGACCGTGCGATGTATGTGCGCAAGGCGCAGCGGCGCCACGAATCCTAAGCATGATCCGGAAAAGTGCGAAGCGGTTTTCCGAAAAGATCATGCTCAAACGATGATGATTCGACCCGATCCCATCGCGCTTGAGAGATCAGAGCGCGCTCAGATCCTCCGGCACATTGCCGTAGGCCCGCAACAGCTTGGCATCGCCGAATTCGCCGATCGCGGGATCGCCGGTGCGGCTGAACGCGACGGCGCCGATGCTGCCGGGCATCCGCGACATGGTCTCCGCGCGGCGCAGCGCGACCGCCGAGCTCTGGCATTCCTCGGCATTGCCGGCGACCGGCGTGCCGTCATCATCCTGCATGAAGGGCAGTGCCACGTAATAGGTTACATCGGCCATCGCTGTGCTCCCTGAAGATCAGGCCAAGGATCAGGCCAAGGATCAGGCCAAGGATCAGGCCAAGGATCAGGCGGCATCGCTCGCCGCCCGGGTCTGCGCCGGCACGCAACCGGCGGTGATCGCGGCCTGCAATTCCTCAAGCTCGGCTTCCAGGTATTCGTTGGCCATGATCAGCGCCTTGATGGTGCTGCGCAGGTTGCCGTCGCACATCGCGATCGCCTGATCGCAGGCCTTCTCGTAGCGGCTGTTGTCGGGCAGGGAAGGCGGTGCGGACATGGCGAAACTCCCTCTGATGGCTGGCGGCTGGATCGATATGTTCTCTTTTTGTTCCGATAGAGTCAAGCGCCGGGAAACCGCCTTGCGTCCGTTGCCGCGAACGTGAAGCCGGTGCGGCGCTGTGGATGACGGGGAAAACCGCTGCCCGATCTGAACCGGAAGCGCCAACCTGCGAAGGCCCGCGCCGCGACGCGCATCAGGCGATGATGTCGGGCGTGATCTGGTCTTCGATGAAGGCGATGCGATCGCGCAGTTGCAGCTTCCGCTTCTTCAAGCGTTGCAGCATCAAGAGATCCGGCGCCGGCGACTGGTGCAGCGCGTCGATCGCGGCATCGAGGTCGCGGTGCTCTTGTTGCAGACGCGCGAGCTCGGCGATTAGTTCGCGCTCATCCTGATCGTTCATGGTTGTATATTAACTGATAAGCACGATGAGGTTGTTGCGGCGGAAGTCGCCGCTCGCCGGAATATCCTCCTTGCGCGCGCGCCGCGCAAGCCGGACCGGTTCCATAGTCACGATTGGTTACAGATAAACCGAAATGAGTGCGTGCGGCATTTCGCGTCCCCCATCGACAGCGCCGTCCACTCGTGTACACTCGGCGGTCCGGATCGAACCTGAGGTTTAACGCACCGAGGAGTGTTCGCAATGGCAATACAGGCCCATCTCATTGAGCTGGAGCGTAAACACAAAATACTCGAGAACGAACTGCACGAAGCGCTCGTTCACCCCTCCGTAGACGACCTGCATATTTGCGAGCTGAAGCGCCGCAAGTTGATGGTCAAGGATCAAATCGAGCGGTTGAGACTGTCCGCCGACGACACGGTCCACTAGACCGCCCCCCTGCAAATTAGCAAATAGCCTGGCCTTTCACCGAGGGATGAACGCACAAGTGCGCGCGCATCCCCCGGACGGCCATACTGTATTTGCTCAGAGTTCCGCCAACTCGCCGACATGGTCGGCGACCGCGAGCGACGACGTCAGTCCGGGCGATTCGATCCCGAACAGGTTGATCAGGCCGGCGACGCCGTGATCGGCCGGTCCCTGGATCAGGAAGTCCTGCGTCGCCACCGCCGGCGGCACAATCTTGGGGCGGATTCCCGAGTAGCTCGGCATCAGCGCGCCGTCCGGCAGGGCCGGCCAGTATTTCCGGATCGCCGGATAGAACCGCTCGGCCCGATCAGGGTCGACGGCGTAATCGATGTGGTCGATCCATTGGACGTCGGGCCCGAACCTCGCCTGTCCGGCTATGTCGAGCGTCAGGTGCACGCCGAGCCCGCCGGGTTCCGGCACCGGGTAGATCAGCCGCGAGAACGGCGCCCTGGCGCTGCAGCTGAAATAATTGCCCTTGGCCAAATAGGCCGTTGGAATCAATTCGATCGGCATGCCCTCGACGTTGCGTGCGACCGCCGTCGCGCCGAGTCCGGCGGCATTGACCAGGAGATCGCAGGCCAGCGTCATCGGCGCCGCGCCGCCGGCCTCGATCTCGAACCCGTCGGCGGTGGCCCTGGCGTGGAGCAGCGGCGTATGGAAGGCGAACGCCGCCCCGGCCGCCTCGGCGTCACCGCGCAGCGCCAGCATGTAGGCATGGCTGTCGATGATCCCGGTCGAGGGCGACAGCAGCGCTGCGTCGCAATTCAGCGCCGGCTCCAGGGCGCGCGCCGCCTCGCCGGACAACAGCTGCATGTCGTCGACGCCATTGGCCTTTGCATGCGCTCGGATCGACTGCAGCTTCTCGGTCTCGGCAGGCGTGGTAGCCACGATCAGCTTGCCGCAATTCTTGTGCGGGACGCCGTGCTCGGCGCAGTAGCGGTAGAGTGCCCGCTTGCCGCTGACGCACATCCGCGCCATCAGGCTGCCGGCGCGGTAGTAGATGCCGGCGTGGATCACCTCGCTGTTCCGCGACGAGGTCACCGTGCCGATCCCCTCGGCCTCCTCGATCACAATCACTTCGCGGCCGGCCTGTGCCAGCCGCCGCGCCACCGCGAGGCCGATCACCCCCGCACCGACGATCACGCAATCAACCCTGTCCATCTCGTCCTTCAGGTCCGAAAATTTCCGCCCGGCCGCGCCCTGGCCGCTGCCGCCAACATCGTTCAGCCGATCCGGTCGCTTTGGGCAAGTGCTTATTAGGCAAGTGTTTGGGCCATCTCAAATAGTTGGGAAGCCATGCCCTGTTAGTGGAGCATTAATCATGTCAGGGCAATTGTCATAAATTAAGTCAGCATTTTCCGGTTGCATCAGTACGCGTTTACCCGATCCAAACCGCCGGAGCCGGACACTCGCCCCGGAAATCCGCGGGTGATCGATGGCTGGCAGGAAGGTGCAGGCGGGCGGGAAGAATTGGATTCCGGCAAGGGCCGTGCTCTGCCTGATCGCCGCCGTCGCGCCGTGCGCTGCAGCTTGGGCCGGTGCCGGTGCGTTCGCGCCGTCGAGCTATCTGGGCAGCCTCGATCCCGGCGTGGTCTGGGAGCTCCTGATCGGCAGCGTGGTGGTTGCGTCCTTTTTCGGCGCGGTCGGGCTGTGGATTCTATCGGCGCTGCGCAAGGCCAAGCGCGCGCAATTGCGGCGCAACGCCTTCGTCTCGTCGGCACTCAACCATTTGAACCAGGGCGTGGTGATGACCGATGCGCAGGAGCGCATCGTGTTCTGCAACGACCGCTATCTCGACATCTACGGCCTGTCGCGCGCCGACATCCGGCGCAACATGACGGGCGTCGAGCTGCTGGAGCTGCGCCGCGACCGCGGCGTGCTCGACCTCAGCGCCGAGGATTTCTTCGCCAGGGCCGCGGCGCCCGATGGATTGGTTACCGAACTGCCCGGCGGCAGGTCGGTGCTGGTGAAGTATTTTCCGCTTCCGAACGGCGGCTCGGTCGCGACCCATCTCGATTGCACCGACCAACGCAAGCTGTCGCGCAAGCTCGCCTCGACCACGCAATTCCTGGAATCGGTGCTCGACAACGTTCCGGTCTGCGTTGCGGCCAAGAACATCGAGGACGGCCGCTACATCTTCGCCAACCGCGCCTTCGAGCGCTTCTCGCGCTTCTCGCGCGATCACATCGTGGGCAAGCGCGCCGACGAGATCTTCCGCCCCGAGACCGCCGCCAGCATCGACACCGCCGACCGCGCGGCGCTGAACGCGGCGGAAGGCTATCATCGCAGCGAATTCTTCGTCGAACGCGGTTCGGACAAGCGGATCCTCGCCTCCAACCGCGTGATCGCCCGCAACGAGGCCGGCGAGCCGGAATTCCTGATCGCGCTGTTCGAGGACGTGACCGACCGCCGCTCGCTGTCGCGCGAGCTCGAGAACAACAAGAAATTCCTCGAGCTCGTGGTCGACAACATCCCGGTCTCGCTGATCGTGCAGCGGGTCAGCGACGGCCGCTACCTCCTGGCCAACCGCAGCGCCGAGACGATCCTCAATCGCCGCCGCGAGGACGCCGCCGGCCTGACCGCGTCCGACATCTTCAATGCGCGTGAAGCCAAGCTGATCATCGCCCGCGACGAGGCCGCGATCAGGAAGCGCAGCATGATCGCCGAGGAGCATCCGATCTCGACCAAGGACGGCCTGCGGCTGTTCCTGACCCGCCGTATGACCGTGCTCGACGAGGTCGGCGAGCCGCAATATCTGATCAAGACCCATGAGGACGTCACCGATCGGCGCCAGACCGAGTCGCGCATGGCGCACATGGCCTATCATGACGGCCTGACCGATCTGCCGAACCGCGCCGCCTTCCTGCAGGCGCTGACCCAGATGATCGAGGCCTGCGACGGCACCGACGAGGAGTTCGCCGTGCTCTGCGTCGACCTCGACGGGCTGAAGGAGATCAACGACGTCTATGGCCATGCGATGGGCGACAAGGTGCTGATCGAGGTCGCGCAGCGCCTGCAGACCGTGGCGCGCGGCGGCGTGGTGGCGCGGCTGTCCGGCGACGAGTTCGGCCTCATCATCGACGGCAAGCAGCCGGTCGCCGGCATCGCACTGGCCGAGCAGGCCGCCGAGGCGCTCGGGCAGGATTTCCTGATCGACGGCAAGTCGGTGCGGACCGGCCTCACCACAGGGATCGCGGTGTTCCCGGACAACGGATCCGACGCGGCCTCGCTGCTGGCCAATTCCGGCGCGGCGCTGTTTCGCGCCAAGGCGAAGTCGCGCGGCACGATCTCGATCTTCGAACCGGAGATGGACCAGCAGATCCGCGATCGCCGCGTGCTGCACCAGGAGCTGTCGGTCGCGATCAAGAATGGCGAATTGTCGCTCTACTACCAGCCGCAGGCCGCCGCGGGCGGCAGCGTGGCGGCCAGCCAGATCATCGGCTTCGAGGCGCTGGCGCGCTGGCACCATCCGGTGCGCGGCTTCGTGCCGCCCGGCGACTTCATTCCGCTCGCGGAAGAAAGCGGCCTGATCGTCGAGATGGGCGAATGGATCCTGCGCGAAGCCTGCCGGGAGGCGGCCTCCTGGGCGATCCCGCTGCAGGTCGCGGTGAACCTGTCGCCGGCGCAATTCACCCATGGCGACCTCGTCGGCCTCGTGCATTCGATCCTGCTCGAAACCGGGCTCACGCCCGACCGGCTCGAGCTCGAAATCACTGAGGGCGTGCTGATCGAGGATTTCGACCGCGGCCTGTCGCTGCTGCGGCGGCTGAAGGCGCTCGGCGTCCGCATCTCGATGGACGATTTCGGCAGCGGCTATTCCTCGCTGAGCTACCTGCAGGCGTTTCCGTTCGACAAGATCAAGATCGACCGCGCCTTCGTCATCAATCTCGGCCGCAACCCGCAATCGGCCGCGATCGTGCGCGCGGTGATCGATCTCGGCCACGGCCTTGAAATGTCGATCGTCGCCGAAGGCGTCGAGACCGAGGCACAGCTCGGCTTCCTCGCCGAAGAGGGCTGCGACGCGGTGCAGGGCTATCTGATCGGCAGGCCGGCCCCGATCGGCCAATTTGCCGGGCTGGTCGGTGGCGACCAGCTTGCGGAGACCGTGCGCAGAGCCGGGTAATTTGGCCTGAATGGTCGCCGGCCCGGCCGGCTATGCTTGCCATCCGTTGCTCGCCCGGCTACATCTCGACCCACCACATCATTTCAGCCGAGAAAGGAGGGCCGCGTCGTGGCGAGATACACCGATCCCCACCTCAAGCGTGGCCCCGTCAACGCCCTGCAGATGCGTTTGCAGGGCTGACCGGAAACTCGCGCAACATCTCTTCCTGGTCTGCCCTTCGTGGCCGTGCGGCGTCGAACGTTTGAGCGTTCGTGCCTGCACATGAATCCCTCGCCGCGCTTCGACACGCACATCCGATGATGGCTGGACGCCTCGGGATGTCGCGATCGCCGGCAAGACCAGAGAATTGATCGTGACCCTCATCAATGTACGCAACCTCGGCGTGACGCTGAACGCGCCGCTGTTTTCCGAACTGAATTTTGTCGTCAATGCCGGCGACCGCATCGGGCTGGTGGCCGCCAACGGCCGCGGCAAGTCCACGCTGCTGCGCTGTATCGCAGATGCGATGGAGCCTAACGAAGGCGATATCACCCGTGCGCGCGGACTGACCGTCGGCCATGTCGAGCAGGATGCGCCGCCAAGACTGCTGGATACGCCGTTCCATGCCGCCGTGCTCGAGGCGCTTCCCGGCGAACAGCGCGCCAGCGAGGGCTGGCGGGTCGACGTCGCCCTGCAATCGCTCGAAGTTCCGGAGGAGCTGTGGACGAGACCACTGAAGCAGCTGAGCGGCGGCTGGCTGCGGCTTGCGGTGCTCGCCCGCGTGCTTGTGACCGAGCCCGATGTGCTGCTGCTCGACGAGCCGACCAACCATCTCGATCTCGCCAAGATCGGCCGGCTTGAGGCCTGGCTGAACGCGTTGCCGCGCGAGATGCCGGTGGTGATCGCAAGCCACGATCGCGCCTTTCTCGATGCAACGACCAACCGGACGCTGTTCCTGCGCCCGGAGCGGTCGCAGCTGTTCTCGCTGCCCTATACCGCGGCGCGCGCGGCGATCGACGAATTCGATGCCTCGGACGAGCGGCGCTATCAGCGCGACATGAAGGCCGTGCGGCAACTGCGGCAGCAGGCCGCGAAGCTCAACAACCTCGGCATCAATTCCGGCAGCGACCTTCTGCTGTCGAAGACCAGGCAATTGAAGCAGCGCGCCGAGAGACTGGAGGAGACGGCGAAGCCCGCGCATCTGGAACGCTCGGCCGGAACGATCCGGCTCGCCAACCGCGACACCCATGCCAAGGTTCTGATCAGGCTGAACAACGCCGGGATTGCCACGCCCGACGGCAGGCTGTTGTTCAGGACCGGGCAGCAGTTCATCTGCAAGGGCGACCGGATTGCGCTGCTCGGGCCGAATGGCGCCGGCAAGACGCGCTTC
The DNA here is from genome assembly GCF_054060035.1 of Bradyrhizobium sp. USDA 3262. Lineage (NCBI taxonomy): Bacteria > Pseudomonadati > Pseudomonadota > Alphaproteobacteria > Hyphomicrobiales > Nitrobacteraceae > Bradyrhizobium > Bradyrhizobium sp. USDA 3262. The sequence continues at coordinate 8,594,519 of NZ_JBSSCT010000001.1, read as the reverse complement.
GTCGCGGCGCTGCGGCTGGCGATCGAGAATGCCGCAGCGGCACCGGCCGAGATCCGGGCCACCGAGTCATTGGTGCTTGGCTATTGCGACCAGGCACTGGCCGATCTTGCCGATAGCGACACGCCGATGCGCATGCTGACGCGGCGCTTCGAGGTCGGCGATCAGCGTGCGCGCGGCTTGCTCGCCGGCGCCGGGCTCTCGATCGAGATGCAGGGCCGTCCGATCGGGCGGCTGTCGGGCGGGCAGAAGGCCCGCCTCGGCATGCTGGTGCTGCGGCTCACCCAGCCGAACTTCTATCTGCTCGACGAGCCGACCAACCACCTCGACATCGAGGGGCAGGAGGCGCTGGAGGACGAATTGATGGAACAGCAGGCCAGCTGCCTTCTGGTGTCGCACGACCGCCAGTTTGTGCGGACCGTGGCCAACCGGTTCTGGGTGATCGAAGGCAGGAAGCTGATCGAGGTCGACGGGCCGGAACAGTTCTTTGCCGCGGCCGGTGCGGACTAGCGGGTGATGGAGTCAGATTGGATCGCCGTCGCGAAGACGGTGTGCCTCTCCCGCTTGCGGGGCCGTCGCAGGAGGAGCGCTGCCAAAATATCGAAAACAACCCCATGCAAAGTAGCCGGCGGCGGCCGGCATTCGAGCAGCTTGACACGTCGGGCAACTCAGGGGCATTATTCCAATATTCCGAAATCGTGCAAGCGTACGCTCGCCCCCGCAAGCGGGAGAGGTGAGTGCGCCGTGATTCACCCGGACATCATGTAGTTCAGCGCCGCGCCTTGACGCATTTTTCGTGCGAACCCGTCTTTTGTTCGCATGAAAATGCGATAGGCGTTGCCCATGGCGGACTATGACGTCGCGATCATCGGCGGTGGCCTGAACGGCACGAGCATTGCCCGTGATGCCGCCGGCCGCGGCCTGCGCGTGATCCTGCTGGAACAGGGCGATCTCGGTTCCGGCGCATCGCAGGCTTCGCCGCGGCTGGTCCATGGCGATCTGGCCGGGCTGGAACGGCGGGAGCTCTTCCGCGTCCGCAGGGCACTGAGGGAACGCGACGTGTTGCTGCGCATCGCGCCGCATCTGGTGCGGCCGGTACGCTTCGTGATCCCGTCGCATGCCGAGGAGCGGCCGCCGTGGCAGTTGCGGTCGTTGCTGCTGCTCTACGAACGGCTGACTTCGCGCAGCGGTCTGCCGCGCTCGGCGACGCTCGATGTCACCCACCATCCGGTCGGCAATGCGCTGAAGCGGCCGTTCGGAACCGCGTTCGAATATTCCGACTGCGTCGTCGACGATTCCCGGCTCGTCGTGCTCACCGCCGTCGATGCCGCAGCGCGCGGCGCCGATATCCGCACCGGCGCGCGCGTGACCCGGGCCGAGCGCGGCGAGACCTGGCAGCTGGTCGCGATCGACCGCGGCTACCGGCGGGCGATCACGGCGCGGGCGCTGGTCAACGCGACCGGCGCGTGGACCGCCTCGGTCGCCGACATCGTGCTGCGCGTGTCCACGCCGCAGCTTGCGACCGTGCAGATCAGCCAGATCGTGGTGCGCCGCCTGTTCGACTGCGACAACGTCTATGTGTTTCAGAACCCTGACGGCCGGTTGATCTTCGCCAGTCCCTACGAGCGCGACTTCACCCTGATCGGCAGCGTCAGTCATCCCTTCAAGGGTGATCCGGCGGTTGTCGCGATGGGCGTGCGCGAGGAGGCCTATCTCTGCGACGCCGCCAATCGCTACTTTCGCGAGCAGATCGCTCCAGTGGATGTGCTGCGGACCGTCTCCGGTGCCAATTCCGTGGTCGTGCCCGCGCGCCGGCACATGAGCGATGGCGCAGCGCTGCTCGATATCAGGCGCGGCAAGGCGCCGCTGCTCACGACCTTCGGCGGCGACGTCACCACCGCGCGGCGCCGCGCCGAGCGGGCAGTGTCGGAGTTTACGCGGTTTTATCCGATGACACCGCGCTGGACCGCAACGGCGCCGCTGCCGGGCGGCGAGTTCGCGTGGCAGCGCTTCGAGACCGAGGTCGACATCGCCCGCGACCGCTGGCGCTTCCTCGGCGAGGCGCAGGCGCGGCGGCTGGTGGCCGCCTATGGGTTGAACGTTGGGGATGTTCTGGGCGACGCCAGGAAGCAGGCTGATCTCGGCCCGGCCTTCGGTCCCGAACTGACCGGCGCCGAGGTGCGCTACCTCATGCGCAGGGAATGGGCGCGCTTTGCCGACGATATCCTGTGGCGCCGCTCCAAGCTCGGGCTGACCATGCCGCAAGCCGATCGCGACGCGCTTGCGACGTTCATGGCGAAGATGGATTGAGCTCGCTTCAAACCTCCCCTTGAAAAGGGGAGGTCGCTTTGCTCGCCAGAGCAAAGCGGGTGGGGATCTGCTCTCTCCGCGCGCACCGTCGTATGCGGCCGACCCCCATCCCGACCTTCCCCCTTTCAGGGGGAAGGAGAACAGGTTCAATAGCGGCTATTGCCGGGCCGCCTCCTGTGACCAGGCGAGGTCGCGCCGGGACGGACGGCGATGCAGCCGCTCCGAGATCAGGCTCGTTGCCTGCCGGCCCTGGCCGGCGCGCAGGCACGCGACGATGAAGGTATCCTCCCACAATTCGCGTTGCGCATGGCTGCCGCCGATCCGCACCAGTTCGGGCATCAGCGGCGCAAGGATGCGCACGGCGTCGTCGTGATCGCCGGCGGCGAAAGCCGCGATCCCGCGGCCGAGCCCGATCGCCGCAGGGCCCGGCGCCAGCCTGCCGTCGGCGTCGCGCGCCGCCATCTCGACCAGCCGCGCCTCGAGCGCGTCGTTGTTGGTCGTGGCTGCGACCAGCGCGTGGTGCACGTCGGCGAAATGCGCGCCGGCCTTCGGGAAGTAGCCGTCGCCATAGGCGGCGACATCCTTCCAGTGCTGCTGGAGGCCGGTCTTGCCGGCGACCGTCAGCCGCCACAGCAGCGAGGCCGTGTCGGTGAAGATATTGAGCGGCGGATAGGGGCGGCCCGCCGGCTTGATGTGCTGCTCGTAAATGTCGAGCGCGCTGTCGGCGTCGCCTTCCTCGATCGCGATCAAGGCGAGGTGCCAGGCGAGATGGCCTTGCAGGAAGCTGGTGCGATCATTCGCCGGCAGCCAGGCGGAGAGGAAGCTGCGGCCTTCCGCCGCGTCGCCCTGCTCGAACAACGCATGCGCGACGGCGTGCGCGGCACCGGCGTTCTCCGGCTTCAGCGCATAGCCGCGCTCGGTGATAGCGCGGCCGGACACGACATCGCCGGCCTCGGTCTTCGACCAGCCGAGATAGGTGAGGAACCACCAATCGTCGCCGTAGTCGCCGGCGTAACGCTCGCAGACGGCAAGCCGCGCGGCGTCATGGTCGGGCCGGCCGGAGAACGCATAGAGGCCGAAGGCGCCGAGCAACAGCGACAGCACCTGCGCATCGCGCGGATATTCGGTGAGATGCCGTTCGGCTTCTTTCACCGCCTTCTTTGGCTGGCTCTCGATCACGGACGCCATGATCTCGATGTGCTGGCGCTCGCGCGGGCTGGCGGCCGCGGCCAGCTGCCGTGCATCGGCCGCCTTGGCGCGGGCCTTGGCGCCTTCCATGTTGAGCTGGTGCACGCGGGCGCGGCCGATATGGGCCAACGCGAAATCGGGGTCCTCGGCGATCGCCGCCTCGAACGCCGCATCGGCGCCGTGCAGCGCCGCCAGCAAGCGATCGACGCCGTCGACATAATAGGCGGCGGCGCGGTCCGACGTCGTCGTCAGCGGCAGGCCGTAGCGGTCGTGAATCATCGGTTGCCCTCCCGAATTTGGCTGCGAAGTCTAGCAGAGGCGCGGACGCCGACAATATTGCGGGAGATGTCCGTGAGGCGGTTGAGCCGGTGGCGATCCACCGCTAGCTTGCCACCAGAATCGGACCTTACGGGGAATCGGGACTTGCGGACGTGACATCGGGCGAAGCGAGCGCGGAGGCGGCAAGGCCGTTGCCTGAACCGGCCGTCTCGGACATGCCGCTGCTGCGGATCGAGGGCGTCGCCAAGTCGTTCGGCAATTTTCGCGCGGTCGACAAGCTCTCGCTCGATATCCGCGCCGGCGAATTCTTCGCGCTGCTCGGCCCGAGCGGCTGCGGCAAGACCACGCTGCTGCGCATGCTCGCCGGCTTCGAGACGCCGGACGAGGGCCGCATCCTGCTTGGCGGCAGCGACATCGCGCAGGTGCTGCCGCATGAGCGGCCCGTCAACATGATGTTCCAGAACTACGCGCTGTTCCCGCATCTGTCGGTGCGCGACAATATCGCCTTCGGGCTCAAGCGTGCCGGCATGGCGCGCGGCGAAATCGCCGCGCGCGTCGCCGAGATGGTGGCGCTCGTCAAGCTTGAGGGAATGGAGAAGCGCAAGCCCGACCAGCTCTCCGGCGGACAGCGGCAGCGCGTCGCATTGGCGCGCTCGCTGGCGCGGCGCCCGCAGGTGCTGCTGCTCGACGAGCCGCTCGCCGCGCTCGACAAGAAGCTGCGCGAGAGCACGCAGGCCGAATTGATGGAGCTGCAGCGCCGGCTCGGCATGACCTTCATCATCGTCACCCACGATCAGGAGGAGGCGATGACGATGGCCGGCCGCATCGGGGTGATGGATGCCGGCCGTCTGGTTCAGGTCGCAACCCCGCGGAATCTCTACGAGGCGCCGGCCTCGCGCTGGATCGCCGAGTTCGTCGGCGACATCAATCTGTTCAACGGCGAGGTCACGTCCCGCGAGAATGGGCGCCTGACGGTCGCGACGGCTGATGCAGGCACGCTCGCGGTCAGCGAGCTGTGGCCGCCGGTGACCAAGCAGGTCGTTGCCGTCGCAATCCGCCCCGAGAAGGTGAAGCTGTCGCGCCGCGCGCCGGCAACGGATGGGGGCGCGTCGCAGGCGATCAACCGGCTTGAGGGCGTCGTCACCGACGTCAACTATCTCGGCGGCGTGACCAGCTATCGGGTGAAGCTCGAGACGGGCGCGGTGGTGCGCTCGTCGATGGCCAACACCGCGCGGCTCGATGTCGATGCCTATCTCGCCGGCCAGCGCGTGGTGGCATGGTTCACTGCCGACGATTGCCTGGTGCTCGAGCAATGAGCGCGCGCCGCATCTTCGCCCGGCCGGCGCGGCTCGCCGCGATCGCGCCCTATCTGTGGATGGTGCTGTTCTTCCTGGTGCCGTTCGGCTTCGTGCTGAAGATCAGCCTGTCGCAGACCGCGATCGCGCAGCCACCCTATACGCCGGTGTTCGATTTCACCGAGGGCCGCGCGGCGCTGGCCGCGGCGTTCGCGCAATTCTCGTTCGACAATTTCCGCCTGCTGATCTCAGACGATCTCTACATCCTGTCCTATCTGCGCAGCCTCGTCGTCGCGATGAGCTCGACGCTGATCCTGCTCCTGATCGGTTATCCCATTGCCTACGGCATGGCGCGGTTGCCGCAGCGCTGGCAGGGCGTGGCGATGATGCTGGTCATCGTGCCGTTCTGGACCTCGTTCCTGATCCGCATCTATGCCTGGATCAACATCCTGCAGCATGACGGCCTGCTCAACCAGGTGCTGCTGGCGCTGCATATTGTCTCGACGCCGGTGGTCTGGCTGTCGACCGACAGCGCGATGTATCTCGGCATCGTGTATTCCTATCTGCCGTTCATGATCCTGCCGCTCTATGCGACGCTCTCCAGGATGGACGCGTCGCTGCTGGAGGCCGCGGGCGATCTCGGCGCCTCGCCGTTGCAGGCGTTCTGGCTGGTGACGTTCCCGCTGTCGCTGCCCGGCGTCGGCGCCGGCGCGCTGCTCTGTTTCATCCCTGTTGTCGGCGAGTTCGTGATCCCCGACCTGCTCGCGGGTTCCAACTCGCTGATGATCGGACAGACGCTGTGGCTCGAGTTCTTCACCAACAAGGACTGGCCGGTCGCATCGGCCGCCGCGGTCGCCTTGTTGCTGCTGCTGGTGCCGCCGCTCGTGCTCTACGACCGCCTGCAGCGGCGTCAGCTGGAGGCGGGCCGCTGATGGCGCGCACCGTCACCAGGCTCACCCGCTTCAACATGACGTCGCTGGCGCTCGGGCTGGCGTTCCTCTATCTGCCGATCGTCATCCTCGTGATCTACTCGTTCAACGCCTCGCGGCTGGTGACGGTGTGGGGCGGCTGGTCGCTGCGCTGGTATCGCGAATTCTTCGGCGATCGCGCCATGCTGGAGGCGGCGTGGATGAGCCTGTCGGTCGCCGCGGTGTCGGCGACGCTGGCGACACTGCTGGGCACGCTGGCGGCGGTCGGGCTGGCGCGCGGCGAGCGGTTCCGGGGGCGGGCGCTGTTCTCCGGGATGCTGTACTCGCCGCTGGTGATGCCGGAGGTGATCTCCGGCCTGTCGCTGCTGTTGTTGTTCGTGGCGCTCAACGCCGAGCGCGGGTTCTGGACGGTGACGATCGCCCACACCACGCTGACGATGTGCTTCGTCACCGTCGTGGTGCAGTCGCGCCTCTCCACGCTCGACCGCAGTTTGGAGGAAGCCGCGATGGACCTCGGCTGCGATCCGGTGCGGGCGTTCCTCCTGGTGACGCTGCCGCTGATCGTGCCGGCTATCGTCGCCGGCTGGATGCTGGCCTTTACGCTGTCGCTCGACGACGTCGTGATCGCGAGCTTCACCACCGGCCCGGGCTCGGCGACGCTGCCGATCCGGATCTATTCCGAGGTCCGGCTCGGCGTAAAACCCGAGATCAACGCGATCTGCACGCTGGTGATTGCGCTGATCGCCGTGATCATCGTGGTCGCCTCGTTCGCCTCGAAACTGTCGAGCGCGCGCGGCGAGAGCGCCGCGCCGTTGTAGATTCTTGTTTTGACGCTTTTTCCTTGCGCGAAACATCTCCGTGCAAGGGAGCCACCGGCGGAAGGGCTCCCTCCCCCCTTGCGGGGGAGGGTTGGGGAGAGGGGTAGTGCACGGCGCACTCTCTCCGTTCAGCGCTTCAACGAAGCGCGATCGAGATTGCGAGACCGACGCCCGCGTCAATCATCTCACTCGGGGGCACCCCTCTCCCCACCCTCCCCCGCAAGGGGGGAGGGAGCCTGGGCAGCGTGCTCACCTCACGTCCGCTTCGCTCGAAAACGCTCTGGCTTCACGACTTGACGGCGCCTGCGGTCAATCCGCCAACCATGTAGCGCTTGAAGGCGTAATAGACCGCGGCCGGCGGCAGCGCGTAGATGAACCCCGTGGTCATCAACAACTCCCACGGCGAGTCGTCGGCGGCGAGGAAGTTGCCGAGCGCGACCGGCAGGGTGATGTCGGTGTCCTTCGACAGCAGCAGGAACGCGTAGAGATATTCGTTCCACGCGAGCAGGATCGCATAGGTGCCGACCGCGACCAGCGAGGGCATCATCAAGGGCACATAGACCAGGCGGAACAGCTGAAGCGTGGTGGCGCCGTCCATCGTCGCGGCCTCGTCGAGCTCGACGGGCAGCTTGTCGGAGGCCTGTTTCAGGACCCAAATCGCGTAGGGCGCGGCGATCGTCACCATCGCGAGGATCAGCGACCAGTGATTGTTGAGCAGGCCGTAATTGCCCATGGTGCGGTACATCGGCACGGCGAGGAACGCAGCCGGGATGAAATAGGTGAAGAGCGCCATGTTCATCACGGCGCGGCCGCCCGGTACGCGCAGCCGCGAGATCGAGAACGCGGCGGCGGTGGCGACGAACAGCGTCAGCGCGCCGACCGCGAGCGCGATTACGGTCGAATTCCAGAACTGGATCCAGAAGTCGCGCAGGAAGTAGTGCTGCTGGTTGAACACGATCTCGAAATTATGCAGCGTCGGATGCGTCGGCCACACCTTGCCGGAGAACGCGTCCTCCTTCGGCGAGATCGCGAACACGAACATGTGGTAGATCGGGATCATGGTCCAGATGAAGACCGGGATGCCGATCAGGAGCAGCTTGGCTTCGGTGCCGACTTCGCGGAGGGTGGGCAGCTTCATCGCGACAACCGTTTCATCATGTAATAGACCAGCGGCAGCACGAACGGCATCGCGCAGACGATCGAGGCCATCGCCAGCGAGAGCTGGTCGAGGCGCAGATAGCGGATGCCGAGGGTCGACAGCACGTGGGTGAGGTCGGCGGGGCCGCCGCCGGTGAGCAAATAGACGCTGTTGAAGTCGCCGAGCGTCCAGATCATCGAGAGCAGCGTGCAGGTGACATAGAGCGTCTGCATCGACGGCCAGGTGATGTAGCGGAATTTCTGCCACCAGTTGGCGCCGTCGACGTCGGAGGCTTCGTACAGATCGTGCGAGATGGCGAGCCGTCCGGTCAAAAGGATCAGCGTCCAGAACGGCAGCGACTTCCAGATGTGCACGCCGATCGCCATCGCCAGCGCGACCGAGGGATCGTTCAGCCAGTTCGGGCCGTCGTCGCCGGTGAACTTGAAGATCAGCTGGTTGACCACGCCCCACTCCGGATTGAGCATGAAGCGCACCGACAGGATGGTCGGGATCGAGGGTACCGCCCAGGGCAGGATGAAGATGACAGACAGCCACCTGATCCAGGGCCGCTGCTGGGCGAAGAAGCCGGACAGGAACAATGCGATCAGCATCTTGATGTTGATGCCGATGACCAGGAAGATCAGCGTATTGATCGCCGCGCGGGCGAAGATCGGGTCGTGATAGAGCGCGACATAGCTCGCCGGATGGCGCGCCAGCCACAGGCCGTAGCCGACCGGATAGACCACGAAGGCGAGGAAGACGAGCAGATAGGGCGCGAGCAGCACGATGCCCCAGACCTGCGGCGGCGACAGCCGCGCCGGCAACGGCGGCGAGGGGACATCGGATGCGGAGAGTGTGATCGCCATTCGGTTACTCTTTGAGCAAGCTACCGCTTGCGCCTACGCCTACCCTGTCGTCCCTGCGAAAGCAGGGACCCATAACCACCGGCTTTCGTTATTGCACGAAAGCCGGTGACCAGCATGTTTCAAATCACCGCCGCGGCGTATGGGTCCCTGCTTTCGCAGGGACGACCAGAGAAATGTGCCGCGGCAGCTGGTCTTGCAACGTCTACCCCGCGACCTGCTTGATGCGGGCGATCAGTTCGTCGACGGCCTTGTCCACCGGCACCTTTTCGCTGACGACGCGGTTCATGGCCTTGGCCCAGACGTTCTCGTTGTTCAGGATGGTGAACTTCCAGTTCTTGGTGAAGTCGAACGGCGCGGTGCCGCCGGTGAACTGATTGTAGACCGCCTTGCGATGCCGGTCAGCCTGCCAGAACGGGCTCGCCTGGCTTGCCTTGGTCACCGGGAACCAGCGGCCGAGCGCGCCCTCGACATAGGGCCGCAAATTGTCTTCCTGCATCAGGAAGGCAATGAACTGCTTGCCTTCCGCCTTGTTCTTGGCGTTGGCGAAGATCAGCCCGGTCTTGACGTCGGATCGGTAGCGGATCGTCGATCCGTCCGGCGCCTTCGGGAAGGACGCGGTGATGATGTCCTGCTCATAGGCCTGCTTGCCGGCGGCGCGCTGCGCGTCGGTCAGCGCCGGGTTGGTGGAATCCTCGAACCACTTCGCCGCGATCGAGATCGTGAAGTTGTGGGTCATCACGATCGTCTTGTTGTGGAACGCGACGTTGTTGTCCGGATCCTTCCAGGTCGTGGAGGAGGGCGGCGAGCAGCCCTTGATGTAGGTGTCGGTGTAGTCCTTCAGCGCATGAATCAACCCGTCGCGCACCTTGGGATCGTCGACCAAGAGCTTGCCGTCGTCGTCGACCAGCTTGACGTGATAGGCGTCCATGAAGGTGTAGAACGACTGGAACGAGTCGGTGGATTCCACGCCCATCGGCTGGCCGACGCCGTAGATGCGCTGGCCGGTCGCCTTGCGGATTGCCGGCTGCACCTTGTCGCACCAGAACGACCAGTAATCCTCCCACTTGGTTGGGATGTCGGCGGCCTTGAAGCCGGCCTTCTCGAGCATGTCGCCCCAGATCTGGACGTGCATGCTCTGCTGCTTCAGCGGGAAGCCGTAATAGGCCTTCTTCTTGGCGACGTCGTTGTAGAGCAGCGCCGTCTCCAGCGTGTTCGGCGCGAACGCATCCTTCATCGGCAGCAGGATGTCGGAGAGATCCTCGAGCTTGCCTTCATAGGCCCATTTGCCCTGCGCCTGCACGTCGTAGGAGTCGGAATAGGCGACGTCGGGCACGGTGCCGGAATCGAGCGCGGCGACCGTCTTCGGAATCATGTCCTGGATCGCGTATTGCGACAGTTCGACCTTGATGCCGGTCTTGGCTTCGAATTTCTTGATCGTCTCGAGCAGCGCGTCGTCTTCGGATTTGTAAAATCCCTTGCCCCACCAGACGGTGATCGTCTTGCCCTGGGCGAGAGCAGGTGCAGTTGCGGCAAACAGGCCGACCGCGGCGACCGCAATTGATAGCGCACCGATAACCTTGGATCTCACGTTGTTCTCCCTCATGAGGCCGGCTTTTTAACCGGTTGGAGAAAACACTAGCGCATGCCCGTGACCCGATAAAGATGTCGCGCCGCCGACTTGTGTAGGGGTTTGCGGCGAGCGCGTGGATCGGTCCCGGTGCATCGATGCGCAAAGTGAATGGATTCGATCAGTTCGACTTCGCATTCTCGGCCGACGCCGCCGGTGCGCCGCCGGGCGCGCCTGCCGCAGCATCGGGCGCCGCCGCGGGCCGTGCGGCGCCGCCGGTGAAGCGCTCGATCACCGAGCGCACCGCGTCGCGGGTCTTGCGATCCTTCACCGCATCGAGCAGCGGGGCGGAGGCCGGCGAGCGGCGGATCAGGCTTTCCGGATCGGGGAAGATCAGCGGATCGTCCCACGGCCCCTGGATCACGAAGGGCAGATCGAAACCGTTGCCGCCGGCCGATGCCGAGGTCAGGCTGGCGACACCCTTGAGATCGTACTCGCGCGACGGCACCGAGGCGGTGCCGGTCAGCGCGATCTTCGCCGTGGGGCTTTCAACATGGATGTCGTCAGCGGTCGCGACGCCGTCGGCGAATTTCACCGAGATGCTGAGATTGTCGTAGGGCGTCGAGCCGGAGCGGAAATTGCCGCCGCCGGACAGCGGCCGCTTCTCCAGCCGCTTCAAGAGCTGCTCGACATTGAAGCCCGCGATCGCGCCGTCATGCCCGTTCAGCGTCGCGGTGCCGTCGAGCGACGACGCGAGCCCGAACGGGCTCGAGCCCGAGGCCGTCAGCGAGACGTTGAGGTTGCCGCGGCCGGACAGCTTGTTGATGCCGAACAATTCGCTGGCGCAGGCCTGCAGATCGACATCGGTGAACTGGAATTGCGCCCTGACGTCGGCGACCGCATCCGAGCGCGCGATCGCGAACGAGCCCTTGGCGATGCCGCCATACATCTGCGCCTCGCCGACGCTGAGCGCCAGCGCGCCGCCGCGCAGATTGGCGCCGAACGCGGTGCGGCCGAGCTTGGACGGGCCGACTGTGACCTTGGCCGCCGACAGGCGCATGTCGAGATCGGTCGACGACAGCGAGGACAGGTCGAACAGCTGCCTGTTCCAGTCGCGCTGGCCGCTGGCCAGCAGGCGGAACGTCGAGATGTAAGGCGTGAAATCGAGATTTCCGGCGGCAAGCGTCGCCTGCAGCGTCTGCCGGCCGTTATTGGCGTAGGTCATCACGCCTTCGGCGACGTTGCCGTCGAGCTCGACATTGACGTTGGTGAGCGCGACCGAGCCGCCGACCACATTGGCACGGGCCTTCAGCGCGAAGCGGCCGAAGCCGCCACCGCCGCCGGGCGGGGCCTGTCCCATCCAGCGCAACGCGTTGCGCAGCGACGGGCTGTCCATGGTGGCGACGCCTTCCATCATCAGGCTGGTGCGGTTGGCGACGGTTCCGTCGAAAGCAACCTTCAGCGGCGCGCTGGCAAGCCGCGCCTTCAGACCGGAGCGGTCGCCCGACAGCAGCGCGACGAAGTCGCTGGCGCTGATCGAGCCGTCGACGCGCTCGCCGCGCCAGTCGAACTGGCCGGTTGCGGCAAAGGAACGCGAGATCGAGGGCCAGGCCAGCGACAGGTCGATATCGCCAAGCTGTTCGGAAATATTGTTGGTACCGTCCTGGTAGTTCAGCTCGCCGTCCTGGATCCGGATTTCGGAGAACGACACCTGATTCTCGGCGCCGGGCGTCATCGCCTTGGCGATGGTCTCGACGAACGGCGTCCAGTTGCTCTCGCCGGCGCCGTCGCGGACCACATGGATATGCGGACGGAGCATCATGACGTCGGCAATCTCGAACCGCCGCAGCAACAGCGGCAGCAGGCGCAGATTGGCGGTCAGCACGTCGACCTGTAGGGCGGGACCGATGGTATCGGCGCCCTTCAGCCCGACATTATGAAAGGAGACGTAGCTGCCCGGAAAAACCGAGACGTCGATCGGGCCGTTGACGACGAGCTCGAGCCCGGTCACGGCGCGGATCTGCGCTTCCACGGCCCGCTGCAGCGCGTCCCGGTTGAGGAACCACGACGTTCCGACCAGCCCGACCAGCGCCAGGCCGAAAAGCGCCGCGATCGGCATCCCCAGGCGCTTAATTCCTTGGGCCATCGTCAATGACATATCCGGGTCGGGTTGAGTTTTGTCGGGTCGTCGTCGAACACAGCGGGCTCTCGCCGGAGACCCCTGCCAACCCACGCAACTTGAAGGGTTTTCTTGTCGCTTTCAAGGCCATGTTGATTGCCGCAGGCCGCCGCCCGTCGCCGCACCCGGCCGTGATTGACGCACTGCGAAGATTTCGCCTAATAATCCGCTTTGCCACAGCCGTTCCGCGCCCTCCATCAGGTATTCGCTGCATGAACAAAGTTTATCCCGACGCCAAATCGGCACTCGATGGTCTCCTCAAGGACGGCATGATGATCATGTCGGGCGGCTTCGGCCTCTGCGGCATCGCCGAGACCCTGTCGGACGCAATCCGCGACTCCGGCGTAAAGGGCCTCACGGTCGTCTCCAACAATGCCGGCGTCGACGGCATCGGCCTCAGCCGGCTGCTGGAGACGCGCCAGATCAAGAAGATGATCTCGTCCTATGTCGGCGAGAACAAGCTGTTCGCCCAGCAGTATCTCGCCGGCGAGCTCGAGCTCGAGTTCAACCCGCAGGGCACGCTGGCCGAGCGCATCCGCGCCGGCGGCGCCGGAATCCCGGCCTTCTACACCAAGACCGGCGTCGGCACGCTGATCGCCGAGAGCAAGGAAGTGAAGGAATTCGACGGCGAGAAGTACATCATGGAGCGCGGCCTGTTCGCCGACGTCGCCATCGTCCATGCCTGGAAGGGCGACACCGCCGGCAACCTCGTCTACCGCAAGACCGCGCGCAACTTTAACCCGATGATGGCCACCGCGGCGAAGGTCACCGTCGCCGAGGTCGAGCACCTGGTGCCGGCCGGCGAGATCGATCCGGACCACATCCACACCCCCGGCATCTTCGTCAAACGCATCATCGAGGTCGGGACCGGCAAGAAGCGGATCGAGTTCCGCAACACCCGTCCGCGTCCCGCCGCCTAAAACATAATCCTTCAGGAGAGCCTCATGGCCTGGACCCGTGAACAGATGGCCGCCCGCGCCGCCAAGGAGTTGCGCGACGGCTATTACGTCAATCTCGGCATCGGCATTCCGACGCTGGTCTCGAACTACATTCCCGACGGCATCGACGTCAGCCTGCAGAGCGAGAACGGCATGCTCGGCATGGGCCCGTTCCCCTATGAGGACGAGGTGGACGCCGACCTCATCAACGCCGGCAAGCAGACGGTGAGCGAGCTGCCCTCGACCAGCTATTTCTCGTCGGCCGATTCCTTCGGCATGGTGCGCGGCGGCCATATCGATCTGTCGATCCTCGGCGCCATGCAGGTGGCGCAGAACGGCGACCTCGCCAACTGGATGATCCCCGGCAAGATGGTGAAGGGCATGGGCGGCGCCATGGACCTCGTCGCCGGCGTCAAGCGCGTCGTGGTCGTGATGGAGCATTCCGCCAAGGACGGCCCCAAGCTGCTCAAGCAGTGCAACCTGCCGCTGACCGGCGAGCGTGTGGTCGACATGGTCGTCACCGACCTTGCGGTGTTCACCATCGACAAGCACGGCAAGGACGGCATGGCGCTGATCGAGCTTGCCGACGGCGTCACGCTCGACGAGGTCAAGGCCAAGACCGAGGCCGAATTCCGCGTCGCACTGAAGAACACCTGAGATGATCGGCGCGGGACGATCCTTGATCCGTCCCGCACGATCCGACGATGCCGGCTTCATCGCCCGCATCGTGCTGGCCGCGCAGCGCGGCCCGTTGCCACGCGGCTGGTTCGACATCGCGCTCGACCGGGGCGAGGCGGAGTGCCTGGCGTTCATGACGCGGCTTGCCGTGGCGCGGGTGCGGTCATGGTATCACGTCGCCCATTTCCTGATCGCTGAAGTCGATGGCGCGCCGGCTGCCGCGCTGTGCGCGATGCCGGCATTCGGAACGGTCGTCGCGGCACGTGCGGCGATCGAGGAAGTCGCAGCAGAGACCGGCATGGATGCCGATGCCATCGTTGCGCGCGGCGGCTATGCCCGTAACTGCTGGGTGCAAGGCGGCGAGGGCGACTGGCTGATCGAGCATGTCGCCCGACAAGTGTCCCATCGCAGCGGCGGTCTGGTGCAGGACTTGATCCGCCGCGCACTCGCCGACGGCAAGGCGGCCGGTTACGCGCGGGCATCGATCTCGTTCCTGATCGGCAACGACGCGGCCGAACGCTGCTATGCCAAGGCCGGCTTCGCCTTCGCCGAAGAGAAGCGCGACGCCGCCTTCGAGGCGATGACCGGCGCGCCGGGCTTTCGGAGATTTGCGCGGGTGATGTGAACGGGGTGCACGGCGAACGGCCCGCATATACATCTGTCGTCCCGGCGAAGGCCGGGACCCATACGCCGCGGCGGATGTTGCAGGCGGGACGCGTCGTTGCAATCGCGCATAACAATTCCCGTCGGTGGTTATGGGTCCCGGCCCCCCGTGCGCAATAGCGCACTAGGCCGGGACGACAGTGAGTGTGCGGCACGGTTTGTGAGTCATACGCCCGCATTCTTGCGACATGGTTTGTCCGAGTTGACAGGTTTGTGCCGAGTTGCCCGTCCGGCAGTCACGCAGCGCGTCACATTCGGCGCGCCGACAGCGCCGGCTTGTCCGGTCGCCCATGCAATGGCAGAATTGCACCATATTGTGCAAGATCGGACACGCCATGCCACTCATCCGGATCTGGGTCTATGACGGCATCCTCGCTTCGGGTGTGGCGGGGATTGTCGACGTGTTCACCGCTGCCAATTCGGTGACGGCGCGGCGGCCGCGGCGTCACAACGGCAAGCCGTCCCAGCTGCGGTGGCGCGTCGAGTCCTTGAGTGGCCGGCCGGTCCAGACGGCGTCCGGCCAGGTCATCGGCGTCGATGGATCGATTGGCGCGCGGTCTTCGGCGGACGCGGTGGTGATCCCGGGACCGTTCGTCGGCGATATCGAGCGGTTCTTCGCGCGGCTCGATACCGTCGAGCCGCTGCTCGCGGCGCTGCGGTGGCAGCATGAGCGCGGCACTTTGCTCGCCTCCTATTGCACCGGCAGCTTCATCCTCGCCGAGGCCGGGCTGCTCGACGGCCGGGTTGCCACCACCCATTGGGCCAAGGGGCGGACATTCGCGATGCGCTATCCGGCGGTGGATCTGCGCGTCGCCGAGATCCTCACCGAGCAGAACCGCATTGTCTGCTCGGGCGCGGTGACCACCTCGCTCAATCTCGCGCTTCGGCTGGTCGAGAAATTCGCCGGTGCCGACGTGGCCGCCGAGACCGGCAAGCTGATGTTGATCGACAGCAATCGCGTCTCGCAGGCACCCTATGCCAGCCGCGCGCGTGACACGCAGCACTCCGACGCGCTGGTGGCGCGGGCGCAGAGCATGATGGAGAAGTCGCTGCAACAGGGCTTCAGTCTGGCCAGGTTGGCCCGCGACCTTTCGGTCAGCGAGCGCACCCTGAACCGCCGCTTCAAGCTGGCGGTCGGCGAGGCACCCCTGCAATATCTGCAAGCGTTGCGTGTCGATGTGGCCAAGCGCCTGATCGAAACCACGCGGCTGAAGCTCGACGCGGTCAGCGCGCGCGTCGGCTACGACGATCAGTCGACCTTCCGTCGTCTGTTCAAGCGCGAAACCGGGCTCTCGCCACGCGAATACCAGCGCCGGTTCGTGCGCAGGGCCGCCGCGAGCTGAGAGCGCCGTGTCCGAATTTGCCCTGAGAATGGCGATACTACCACTGCTGCCGGGAGCGCGCCGCGCATAGACCTCGTGCTGTCAACAACAGGAGGTCTCTCAAATGCCGATGATCGACGTGACAATTCCCGAAGGAGCCCTGAAGCCGGAAGCGGAAGCGCGGCTCATCAAGGAGCTCGGCGATATCCTGATCGGTCACGAAGGGTTCGATCCGGCGAACAAGGTTGCCCAAGGCGTCACCGTTGTCTTCCTGCATCGGCCGGCCGCCGTTTATGTGGCGGGCCAGCCGTCGCCCTCGCCGCGTTACCGGATTGTCCCGACCGTGCCGGAAGGCCAGTACACCGAAGCCTCGCGCGCGGCGTTGGTGAAGGACGTCACCGATGCAGTGGTACGCGCCGTCGGCGGTTCGTTCGAGGATGTGGCGCCGCAGGTCTGGGTGTTTCCGACCGAGATCCCCGACGGCCAGTGGGGCAGCCGTGGCGTCATTCGTCCGCTGCCGGACATCCAGGCCTTCATCGCCGGCGAGCACGAGCGCAGGGTCGGCGAGGCGCGTCTGGCGCGACGGCGGCGCGTCAAGGCGCTGGAGTTGCTTGCGGGCGCGCTCGACGCTGTCCGCAAGGGCGTCGATTGACGCGGGCACAGCCATGACATCTGACACGCATTTCAGGCTCGCGGCGGTCCAGGCCGCCGCGGTGCCATTCGATCGCGACGCCTCGGTGGAGAAGGCCTGCCGCCTGATCGGCGAGGCTGGCGCCATGGGAGCGACGATCGCTGCCTTCGGTGAGACCTGGCTGCCCGGCTATCCCTTCTTCTGTCACGCGCCGACCGGGCCGAGCACGTTTCGCGCGATGGCCGAATATCTCGACAACGCGGTCGAGATTCCCTCGCCCGCGACCGACCGGCTCTGCGCCGCCGCCGAGGCGGCGGGACTGGATGTCGTGATCGGCGTCGCCGAACGTGATGCCGTGACCAAGGGCACGGTCTACTGCACGCTGCTGTTCATCGGCCGCGAGGGACGGCTGCTCGGCCGCCATCGCAAGCTGAAGCCCACCTTCAACGAGCGCTCGGTGTGGGCCGACGGCGACGCGGCGGGGCTGCGCGTGCATGAGCGGCCCTATGGCCGGATCAGCGGCCTCAATTGCTGGGAACACAACACGATGCTGCCCGGCTATGCGCTGGCCGCGCAGGGAACGCAGATCCACGTCGCCGCGTGGCCGGGGCGGGAGCCTGCGGTGGCGCCACCGTCGCCGACGCCGCTCTGGCCGCGGCAGTTGTTGCTGTCGCGCGCGTTCGCCTCGCAAGCCGGCTGCTACGTCATCGCCGTCGGCGGCATGCGCTCGCACGAAGCGACACCGGAACGCTACCGCGAGCTCTCGACGATCGAGTACAGCGGTGACAGCGTCATCATCGATCCGCGCGGCGAGGTCATCGCAGGTCCGGCGCAGGGCGAGACCATCCTGATCGCGGACGGATCGCGGGAGGCCGTGCTCGCCGCCAAGGCGCTGTGCGATATCGGCGGTCATTATTCGCGCCCCGACCTGCTGCGGTTGATCGTCGATCGCAATCCACAGGAGCGGGTCATCGACTGCGGCTTCGCCGGGCGTGTCACGCCGGAGATGTGGGAGTGACGCGAACGGCGCGGGTATCCCGCGCCGTCAAAGCTGCTTGTAGCGAAGAAAGCTCGCTGCGTGTCACGAAGCTTCCTGCGGGATTGCGGATGGTGAGTCCTCGCCCTTGAGCTCCTCGAGGCTGCGGTGCCGCGGCTCGATACCGAGCGCCCATACGGTGATGATCTGCACGATGAGCAGTCCGATCATCAGGGCCATCACGCCGGCGACGCCGCGCGCTTCGAACAGCATCACGACCAGGAATGGTGTCACGATGGTGGCACCTCGACCGAGTGTGTTGACTATGCCGGATGCCCGCAACCGTACCTCGGTCGGGAACAGTTCGGGAATATAGATGCCGAACAACAGCGCGACCAGGACATAGATCGGCACGGTCAGTGCGAAGCCGACGGCCGGCAGCAGGAACGGATCCGAGATCATCGGATAGATGACGCCGAGGATGATCGAGATCAGCGACGCGCCGATGATCGTGGGCTTGCGGCCCCAGCGGTCGGCGGTCAGGGCGCCGATCGCCGAGCCGATCGGCGCGCCAAGCGCCATCAGCAGCGAGTAGCCGAACGAGGTCGCGACGGAGAGGCCCTGCTTGATGAAGAACACCGGCAGCCAGGTCACGAAGCCGTAGAGCAGCGTATTGATGGTAATCAGGCATACCGCGCCGACGATCATGCGGGACAGCAGCGGCGCAGTGAACAGCGTGGCGAGATCGGGCGAAACCGGTGCCGGCGTTGCAGCCGCGGGCGCCGGCAAGGGCTGCCCCTGGGAAGCTTCCTTCTCGATCGCCTGCATCAGCGCCTCGGCCTCGGCGGTGCGTCCCACCGCCTCCAGCCAGCGCGGCGACTCCGGCAGCGACTTGCGCAGGTACCAGACGATCAAGGCGCCGACGCCGCCCAGCACGAACATCGCGCGCCAGCCGAATTGCGGGACGACGACCGATGCGACCAGCAACGCGATGGGCAGGCCGGTCACGACGCAGACGGCGGTGAAGCCGAGCCACTTGCCGCGGCTCCGGGCCGGCACGAACTCGGTCATCGTGGAATAGCCGACAACATTTTCGGCGCCGAGACCGACGCCCATCACGAAACGGCAGGCAATCAGAAAGGCCATGTTTGGCGCAAACGCCGCCGCCAGGGACGCGATACCGAACAGCAGCAAATTGAACTGGTAGGTGAAACGTCGTCCATAACGGTCGCCGAGGAAGCCGGTGCCGAACGATCCGAGCATCATGCCGACGAAGGTTGCGGAGATGAACGCGGCGTTTTGGGCGAGCGTCGAGAACCCGGTTTTCAGCGTCACGCCGAGCACGGTGCCGGCGATATAGATGTCGAAACCGTCGAAGAACATTCCGATCCCGATCAGGATCATGATCCGGCGATGGAATGGTCCGATCGGGAGCCGATCGAGGCGGCTCCCGGCATTGACCGATGTCGACATATACGCTCTCCCCTTGACTGTTTCCTCGGTGATGCGGCCCGCCATCTGTGGGCGGTTTGCCGCTTTGCTCGACTGCGGCTAGTTCAAGCGGCGCTGGCTGGCCGTGTCGCGGTACCAATCGAACGGCTGTTCGTGGGTCGCGACCATCACGCTCTTGGTGTTGAAATGGTCGTCGAAGCTCTCGGTGCCGCATTCCCGGCCGATGCCGGAATCGTCAACGCCGCCCCAGGGCGAGGCCGGATCGAGCCGGTGGTGATCGTTGATCCAGACGATCCCCGCCTTGACCGCGGCGGCCACGCGATGCGCACGCGCGACGTCGCGGGTGCGAATGGCGGCGGCGAGGCCAAAGGGCGAATCGTTGGCGAGCCGGAGCGCGTCGGCCTCGTCCTTGAATGGGGTCACCGAGGTGAAGGGGCCGAACACCTCCTCCTGGAAGATCCGCATGTCGGATTTGACGTCGGCGAACACGGTCGGTTCGACGAAATAGCCGTTGTCGTGGCCCGCGACCTTTGCAGCCACGCCGCCGGTGAGCAGCCGCGCGCCGTCTTCATGACCGTAGCGCGCATAGCTGAGAACGCGGTCGCGCTGGCGCGCCGAGATCACCGGCCCAAGCTGTGTGTTCGGATCGAACGGATCGCCAATGCGGATGGTACGGGTCTTGGCCTGCAGCTTTTTGACGAACTCGTCGTAGATCGAGGCCTGCACGATATGGCGCGACGCGCAAACGCAGGTTTGGCCGGCGCCGATGAAGGCGCCGAACGCGGCATAGTTGACGGCGCGGTCGACGTCGAAATCGTCGAATATCATCACCGGCGTCTTGCCGCCGAGCTCCATGGTCTGGTGCGCGAACACCTTGGCCGCGGCGCTGCCCGCGATGCGGCCGGCTTCGGTCCCGCCGGTCAGCACAAGCTTGTTGATGTCGCCATGCTCGGCGAGCATTTTGCCGGCGCTCTGGCCGAGACCAAGCACGATGTTGAAGACGCCGGGAGGCAGTCCGGCCTCGCTGAAGATCTGGGCGAGTTTTAGTGTCGTCAGCGGCGTGTATTCCGATGGCTTGACCACGGTGACGCACCCGGTCGCCAGTACGACGGCAAGCGACTTGCACAAGATCATGAGCGGATGATTGAAGGGCGTGCAGTTGGCGACGATTCCGATCGGCGTGCGCAGGGTGTAGTTCAGATACGCGCCTTCGACCGGAATGACGGAATCACGGCGCGATAGCGCGAGTCCGGCGAAGTAGCGGAAGAAATCCGGCAGGCGCGACAGCTGCGCGCGGGTTTCGTTGACGGGACGGCCGTTGTTCAACGTCTCCAGCCGGTACAGCGTGTCGAGATTGGCCTCGAACGCGTCGGCGAGCCTGTTGACGAGCCGGGCGCGCGCCCTCGTGTCCATCCCGCCCCACGCCTTGCCTTCGAACGCGGCCCGAGCGCTCTTCATCGCACGGTCGATATCCGCGGCGGTCGAATTCGGAATCCGGGCGATGACGTCGCCGGTCGCGGGATTGCGGACGTCGAGCATCTCGCCGTCTCCGGCCTCGACCTCGCGTCCGTCGATGAAGTTGCCGTGGATCTCGACGTCGATCGTCGCGGGCTTCGACGGAATGTTCATGATGACCTCTCTTCGACGATGACGGCGTTGCGCTTGAGTGCCGGCAGCACGCGCTTTTCGGTTGCCGCGATGTGAGCCTTGATGATGCGGGCCGCCGTGCGCGCCTCGCGCTGCTGCATGGCGTCGATCAATGCGACATGCTCGGCGACGAGCTTCGCCGGGTCGTGGCCCTTGAGATTGGAGACGCTGACGCGCACCAGCCGATCGGCCTGGCCGATCAGGTCGCAGAGCGTGGTCGCCATGCGGCGGTTGCCCGATGCGTGCGCCAGCGCCGAGTGGAAGCCGCGATTGTAGGTGATGAAGTCCTCATGGCTGCCGGAGAAGCGGCGGAATTCGTCGAGTGATTTCAAGATGCTGTCGGGCGCGCTTTCGATTGCTTCGGCGACGCAGGCCGGCTCGAGCGCAAGGCGGAAGCGCAGCAGATCGCGGGCGTCGGACAGCGAGATCGGATTGACCCGGTAACCCTGGCGGGGCTGCACCGTCACGAGGTGCTCGCGCTCGAGCCGTAGCAGGGCGTCCCGGACCGGCTGGCGGCTGACGGCGTAACGCTGGGCCAGATCCTGCTCTCGTATTTCATCACCGGGAGCAAACTGACACGATAAAATATCAGACCGAAGGCTTTCGTAGATATTCTCGCGGAGAAGGGTCATTTCATTAGGTCTCCTGCCCATAAAATGCAGTTTGTGAAATATCACGTCAAGCTGAAATCCTTGAAATCCGGGTGATTTGATTTATCAATCGTCCGCAGAGGCGCTTCAGAGCCCAAATGCGCGAATTTCGGGCGCGATTTGAAAGAGAGCGACGATGGACAGGCTTTTGGCCAACCGCACAGTCAACGCAGCCCAGTCGGGCGAGGGGCCGCCGTTGGTCCTGTTTCACTCGCTGCTGTCGGATCGCGCGAGCTTCGATGCGATCGTGCCGGAGCTTGCCCGGTCGTTTCGGACCATCGTGCCGGAACTACCGGGATTCGGTCGGTCGAGCGCGGTTGAGGGTGGCCTTGCCGCGATTGCCGACCGGATGGCGGATGCGGTGCATGATGCGACTGATGGCACGCCGGCCATCGTGCTCGGCAATGGTTATGGCGGGTTCGTCGCGCTGCAGATGGCGATGCGTCACCCGGCGATCGCGAGCCGGCTGATCCTCGCCGACAGCGGTGCGGCGTTCTCCGAGCCGGGTCGCGAGGCGTTTCGCAACATGGCCAGGGTTTCACGCGAGAAAGGGCTCGCCGCGATCACCGACATTGCAATGCGCCGGCTGTTCGCACCGGATTTCCAGGCGCAGCATCCCGCGCTGATGCAGGATCGCCGCGATGCATTCCTGCGCACCGATCTCAACGTGTTCTGCGCGGCCTGCGATGCGCTGGCGAGCCTCGATCTTCGTGGCGAACTACGCAGCGTGACCATGCCGGCGCTCGTCGTGGTCGGCGAATATGACGAGGCGACGCCGCCGCCGATGTCATACGAATTGGCAGGCGGTTTGCCGAGAGCCAAGCTCAGGGTCATTCCGGGATGTGCGCATGTCCCGCAACTGCAATCGCCAAAACTGTTCCTCGATACGGTCGGCGATTTCCTGGCGGTCAAGCATAACGCGCCCGCCTGAGGCAGTGCATACGGCTGGATCGCGCCGCGGGTCATGCGGTGGCGTGCCGACAATTTGGGCAGAACGCCCAGCTAATGCCGTTTGACGCGACAGCATCTCTGCCTAGTCTGACCCGAGACGGAGATGAAACATGCGAGCGATCCTTGATCACTGTACCGGCGGTCGCAGGCGCAGCCTGCCGGCCGGCACGGATTTCATCGAGGAGGGCGGCAAGACCGGGCACCTGTTCGTGCTGCTCGAGGGCAAGGTGGAAGTCGTCAAGGGCGACAGCCTGGTGGCGGTCATCGACGAGCCCGGCGCGGTGTTCGGCGAGATGAGTGTGCTGCTCGACCGCGCGCACAGCGCCAAGGTGCGCACGGCGTCCGATTGCGTGCTGTACGAGTTCGACGATGCGGCGTCGTTCCTGCGCGAGCAGCCGGCGGTAGCGCTGCTGATCGCGCAGCTGCTGGCGCAACGGCTTCATGTCGCCACGACCTATCTTGCCGACCTGATGCACCAATATGCCGATCACGGCACCCATCTGGCGATGGTCGGCGAGGTGCTGCAGAGCATGATCAACCTGCCGCCGATGCAGGTTGCGCCAGGCTCGGATCGGCAATCCGATCCAAGGATATGAGCCAGTCCGGCGCATCGCGCACAGGCGCTGCCGGCCGCGACAGCGGCGCCTTGATGTCGATCATCTGCGCATCGCCGGCCGCGAGCCAGAACGCCTTGTCCTGCGCGAGATCGAGCACGATGTAGACCGGGGGACGGCCGGGCTGCAGGCCGGTGTTGAACACCCAGGTCGCTCCGATCCGGTCGAACCACGAGCCGCTCTGGATGAACGGCGATTGATGCACATGGCCCGAGATCACCAGCGCCGGATGGTGGCGCTCGATCCAGCCGAGCAGCTCGGCGTCGCCGAAGAAGCGCTTGCCGCCCCAACTGGTCGGCGAATCCGCCGGCGGGGCGTGATGAACCCAGACCCAGCGCTTGTGCGGCACCGCGGCTGCGGCGCGAAGCTGCTCGTCGATCCGCGCCTTGACCAGCGGGCCATCCCACCACGGGCACACCGTGAACAGCGTGTTGCCGATGGACAGATTGTCGCCGTCGCAGGCGACGCCGAACTCCCTGATGCCCGCGACCCAGCGCGCGATCTTCTCACCCTCCGGGTTGCGCTCGTCGAGGTCGTGATTGCCCGAGCAGAAGATCACCCGCGTAAGATCGGCGAGCCGTGACAGGTATTTCGTGACGACGACGATCTGGGCGCGGAAATCGACCGCCGAGCCGAGATTGAGCGCATCGCCGGCGAAGATCACGAGATCGAATTGCGGTGCCGCCGCCAGCAGCCAGTCGAACTGCGGCAACGAGTAATGCAGGTCGGCGACGACGAGACAGCGCATCGGTGAAATCCGAATGCCCGGAAAACGGGCGGGGCGGCACGGCAATGAATTCAAACAAGCCAAATCGCAGCAAGATCTATGCCGCGCCGCGCGGGTCCGACGCGACAGATGTTCGCAGTGCCCGGCGAGTAGTTGGTCCTGCTGGCGCGGCGGTGGAGCGCGAATTTCGAAGCGACTTGAATTCTGCGCGGTTGTGCGTCGCTCAGGCAAGTGAGATGAGCACGCCTGTCAGGCTCCCTCTCCCCTTGCGGGAGAGGGTGGGGAGAGGGGTGGCCCCGGGCGAGATTTTTGCGATGAGTGTCGGTCTCACAGTCTCGGCCGCGGCGTTCTGCAAATGGAGAGAGCGTGTCGTGTGGTACCCCTCTCCCCAACCCTCCCCCGCAAGGGGGGAGGGAGCCCTTCCGCCGGTGCGTCCCTTACGGGAGCGCGAGACAGCACACGCGCTGCATGCTCGCGCCGCCGCTCACACCCTTGCTGCGGCGTGGGCGAAGGTCACCTCGATCAGCGTGCCGGTGCGGCCGCCGGTCCTGATCTGGAATTTGGCGCGATTGGCTTCGACCAGCGCCTTGGTCAGCGACAGGCTGACGCCGCCGGAGCCGGCCTGATCTGATGGCGTCGGGGCGCGGAACGGCTCGAGCGCCGCGGCGACCTCGTTGTCGTTGAGGCTCTGCCCGGTGTCGCGCACGCGCAGCATCACCTCGCCGAAATCCGACAGCGCGGTCGAGACGATCACCTGGCCGCCGGCATTGGCGAGATGGATCGAGTTGCCGATCAGGTTCAGCGTGATCTGGCGCAACGCGCGAGCGTCGGCGACCACAGGCGGCAGCGTGTGGGCGAGCGATGTGCGTATGATGATGCGCTCGCGGTTGGCCTGCGGCTGCATCACAGCGACGCAGCTCTCCACCATCTCGTTGAGATTCTGGCTGGCGAAGGCGAGGTCGAGCTTGCCGGTCTCGATCCGCGAGAGGTCGAGCAAATCGTTGATGATCGCGATTACCCGCTCGCCGGAGGCGCGGATGTCCTTCATGTATTCGACATAGCGTTCGTTGCCGAGCGCACCGAAGCGCTCGCCGATCATCACCTCGGCAAAGCCGATGATGGCGTTGAGCGGCGTGCGCAGCTCGTGGCTGATCCGCGCCAGCATGTCGGACTTGGCGTTGGCGGCGCGTTCGGCGAGCCGCCGCGCCTCGCGCAATTCGCCTTCGCTCTTTTTCGTTTGCGAGAGATCACGGAACACCGCGAAGAAGTTCGGTCCATCGGCGCGGGTGCGGCCCATCGTCACCGACAGCGGGATGATGCCGCCCTGGCGGACGCGCCCGAGCGTCTCGCGGCCATGGTCGAGCAGGCTGGCGACGCCGGCGGATTTCAGGCTGGTGAGATAATCGAAGATGCCGTGCTGGCTTTCCGGAGCGAACAGGTCGGCGAGCTTGCGGGTGACGAACTCGTCGCCGTCATAGCCGAACAGCGCCTCGGCGCTGCGGTTGCAGGAATGGATGTTGCCCTTGGCATCGAACATGATGATGCCTTCGGCCGCGGTGTCGAGGATCGCGCCGAGCTCTTCGGCGTCGGCCTGGCCGGCCTGCGGCTCAGCCGGCGCAAGCAGCGGCTCCGCGGTAGCCGCAGGCTCCGGCTCCGGTTCGGAGAGCGTGGCGGCGATCGCGGCATCCTCGTCCAGCGTGCGCGAGAAGATCAGCGCCAGCGCGGAGTCGCCGTCCCAGGTGATGGTGTGCAGCCGCGCCTCCGCCGACACCGACTGCGCGCCGTGCTCGGTGCTCTGGTTCGCCGAGATCGTTACCGGCGTGCCGGTGCCCGACGTGCTGCTCGCCTGCGAGACGCCGGGCTCGACATAGAGCGCGTCGAGGCCGCCGGCGGCTTCCAGCGCGTGCAGGCTGTCATGGCCCATGCGTGTGAGGAAGGCGTGGTTGGCATAGAGCAGGCGGTCGAGCCGGTAGACCAGGACGCCGACCGGCAACAGATCTAGCAGCGCGCGGTCGCGCCGGGAGTCGGCGCGCGGCGCCGGCTCCGCCGCAGCGAGCCAACTGGCCTTTGGCGTTTCCGCCGGCGGCTCCAGCTGCGCGACCGTCTCCTGCGGCGCCGTCGCTGCTTCCTGCGTCGGTTCGCTTGCGGGCGGCGCTTCGGCGACCGGCTCGGCCGGCACGCTGTCGTCCGTCGTCGCGGCGAGGCCGGCCTCGTTCTCGAGCCGCGCCGACAACTGACGGGCGAGCTCGTTGAAGGCGTTGTTCTCGACCGGCGTCAGCGACGGCGGCCGGGTGTCGCCGGCGGGACGGAACGGCACCACATTCGGTGGCGGGTCGTGACGCACTTCGTGCGTTTCCTCGTGCGTTTCCACGGCGTGATCCGGATCGGCTCGGTGTGAAGTTTCTGCGGCTGTCGGCTCGGTCAATTCCTCGGGTGGTGCTGCTGCGGTCGTGTCGGGCGGCGGCTCCGCGTGCGGCGGAGGATTGTCCGGCGGCGCGGCGGGCCCGGGCGGCGCGGCAGTGCGCGGCGCCGGCGCGACATCGGCCGACAGCGATTGCGGCGCGACCGTGCCGCTGAAGAACTCATAGCGGCGCAATGCGGCGAGTCGCGCAAGCCCGTCGAGGTCGCGACACACACCAAAGCCGCGATAGCCGGCGAAATTCCTGGCACGATCGAACACCGGCAGCCCGGACAGTTCGACCGGCAGCCGGCCGCCACCGTCGACCGGCCAGTGCAGCGTGATGCCGCTCCAGGTGTCGTGGCTGGCGAACGCCTGCATGACGCGGCCCTCGGGATCGAGGCCAAAGCTCTCGGCGATGTCGCTCCAGAGCCGGCCGAAGCCCGCCGCGGTGTGCAGGCCGATCAGGCGGGTGAATTCGTCCGAGCCGAGCGAGAAGCGGGCCTCGTGGTCCATCTGCCACATGAAGCGCAGCGGATGCCGCCGCACCGGCGACGGCTCGTCGAGCCAGGATGGCGGTGGCAC
This sequence comes from Bradyrhizobium sp. USDA 3262, assembly GCF_054060035.1. NCBI lineage: Bacteria > Pseudomonadati > Pseudomonadota > Alphaproteobacteria > Hyphomicrobiales > Nitrobacteraceae > Bradyrhizobium > Bradyrhizobium sp. USDA 3262. The sequence goes on along the minus strand of NZ_JBSSCT010000001.1, from coordinate 8,567,721 downwards.
CGGCGCCAATGTCGCGGGCTCCGGCTCAGCAGCAGGCGGCGGCGCGGGCGCATCCGCGATCGCATAAGGCGAGGGGGCGGGATCGGCCGGCGGCGCCGATGTTTCCGGCGCGTTTGCGGTCGCTGCGAGATCAGGCGCGGGCTCCGGCACGGGCGCTTCGGCGTGCGTCTCCGTGGGCACTTCGATCAGCGCTTCCGACAGCGGCTCCTCGATGGCGGGAGTTTCGTCGGGCGTGGTGTCGAGAGGCGCGGTCTCGGCGGGCTCTGTTGCCGCGTTTGTCTGTTCTGCTGACGGGAGCGGCGAGGCAAGGTGCGAATGCTCTTCGACCAGCGCTCCAGCCGGCACTTCGATGAGCGCTTCCGACACCGGCTCCTCGACAGCAGGCGTTTCGTCGGGCGTGGTGTCGAAAATCGCGGTCTCGACGGGCGTTGAGTCTGCGGGTGTCTCTTGTCCCGCAGATGGAGCTGTGTCCGCGGGCTCGGATTCAGGCGCGCCGACGATCGGCGCGATCGCGACACGTTCTTCCAGCTGCGGATCGAGCGCATCGAACAGCGTGAAACTAGCTGGTGCTGCGCTGGCTGGCGCGGGCGCTTGGTCATGCGCAACAGCTTGCTCGACAGCGGCCGGTGCGGGTAGCGGCTCCGCTGCTGCGGCCTCTTGCGACGCTGCCGCCGGTGCCTGTGCTTCGGGCGCAGCCGTCTCCGGCGCGACCGGCGCAGGCACGATCGGTGCCGCCGGCTTTGCGGCGAGATGCGGCGCCGGCTTGATCAACGCGACCAGCGCGCGGTCGGCGCCGCGGCCGATCCGCTGCAGCACGACGCGGCCGATCGCAACGCTCGCCGCCGCGCGGCCCTGCGCCAGCGCCTCGTCGCGCGCGGCATCGAGACCGGCTTCGGTGAGGTCGTGCAGGCCGGGCAGCGCACGCGCCGCCTCATTGGTTGCAACCAAAAGTCCGTCGCTGGTGAAGGCGGCGGCCGGACGCGGCAAGCCCTGCAACAGCCGCTGCAGGCGTTCCGCGAGCGACATGCCGCGGCCGGTCGCGTTGAGCGCGGTCATCAGGATGCCGTGGCTGCCGTCCGGCAGGTCGATCCGGGTGCAGCCGCAGGTCGCGAGCATGCCGGGCGCCGCCCCGAAGCCGCGCAGCCGCTCCAGCCGGACCGCGCCATTGGCGTTCAGGCCGTGGCCGAGCCGCGCGACCTGGCGGCGGTGCGGATCGGCCGGGCCGAAGCCGCGCTTCGCCAGCTCGGCGCCGTTGGCGGCACCGAATACCTGCGCGCCGACCGGATTGGCCCAGAGAATCCGTGCGCCGTCGGCCGCCCACAGCCATGCCGGCAGGGCGCCCGTCGCATGATCCGCCAGCCTGACATCGCCGAGCGCCTGGATCTGGAATTCCGCGTCACTCATCACGCAAGATTTGACCGCATGGGTTTGGCTTTCTTCCTTAAGCTCAGCCGAAGGCCCGGCAGCCGCAGGACGACAGCCTTAACAGAAGGTTAGTATCGCAACTGGGGAGCGGCAGGTCCATGTCCGCAAGCGAAACTGCCCAGCCTTAAGCCGGGATAACGTTAACTCGGCTGAACGATCCACAGCCGTTCGGCGTTGTCGGGCTAAAGAGAGGTTGCTGCGAGCCGTGCGATGCGGAACCGGGCGGCGCTGCGTCACACCTGCGATTGCAGTGCCACGATATATTCTGCCGTCTATCTTGCCCTGGGCCCGCAGGGCCAAGCGGCGGGCCGATCAGCAGCGAGGGAGAGCGACCATGAGCGATAACGGGCGTGACCATTTCGAGATCCCCAAGTTCGAGATTCCCAAGGATATGCGGTCGATGGCGGAGGCGAGTTTTGAGCAGGCGCGCAAGGCGTTCGAGCAATTCGTGACCAACGCCAAGGACACCGCCGGCAAGATCGAGAAGCGCAACGCCACGATGCGCGCCGGCGCCAAGGATCTTTCGGCCCAGGCGCTGTCCTATGCCGAAAAGAACGTGCAGTCGTCGCTGGACTACGCCGAGGCGCTGCTCAAGACCAAGGACCTCAGCGAGGTGATGCGGCTGCACAGCGAATATGTGCAGGGCCAGATGCGCTCGCTCGCCGAGCAGGCCAGCGAGATGGGCCAGGCCGTCAGCCGCGCTGCGATGGACGCGGTCAAGCCGAAGAACTGACAAAGAGCGTGGGCCGCGGCCGACCCTGGCGCGTTCAGCCCCGGGCGGCCGCGGTAATCTTTTGTTCCGTCAGATAAAAAATGTGGCGTCGCACGCGATCTTACGTTGCGTTGCACAAAATTGACATGATATGGGTGTTTATTAGGCGCGCCCGACGAAGGGCACTCCCGTGAATCAAGGCAGCGTGATCCATTTCAGCGCTCCCGGCCTGATGGGCTCCGGGACGTCCGCAATGGTCACATCTACTCACCCGTTGCGAAGGATTACACGTATGACCAACCCGTCCGATCCGTTTTCCGCCTCGATCATCCCGTTTGAAGTTCCCGAGCAGATGCGCGCGTTCGCCGAGAAGGGCGTTCTGCAGGCCCGCGACAGCTACGCCAAGTTCAAGGATGCTGCCGAGACCCACAACTCGACGGTCGAGGCCGTGTTCACCTCGGTGAGCAAGGGCGCCAGCGAGTATTCGGCCAAGCTGATCGAGTTCTTCAAGGCCAACACCACCTCCTCGCTCGACTTCGCCCAGGAGCTGTTCAGCGTGAAGTCGCCGACCGAAGCGGTCGAGCTGTGGACGTCGCACGCCCGCAAGCAGTTCGAGACCTACACCGCGCAGGCCAAGGAACTGGCCGAGCTCGGCCAGAAGGTTGCCAGCGAGACCGCCGAGCCGCTCAAGGCCAGCGCCTCGAAGTTCTACAAGCCGGCCGCCTGATCGCTGCCCTTTGAGTAACCAGCGAAAGGCCCGGGCCGAAGCGGTCCGGGCCTTTCTGCTGGCCAAGGGCCCGTCGAGCGGCCCGACATAACAGCGGAAATCGGCGCGTTACGGCCTTGCCAAAGCGCGGCGTTGCACCTAGTTTCCGCCCGAAATCGCCGCCCCGCTCGAGCGGGCCGCGCGTCAGGATGCAGTTGTAGCTCAGTTGGTTAGAGCGCCTGTCTGTGGAACAGGAGGTCGGTGGTTCGAGCCCACCCAACTGTACCATCCGCAAGATCACTCAGCGCGACATCGCAAGATCAGACCATCGCAAGGTCGCTCGCCCTTGTCGCCCGGCGTGTCATCGCGTCCGCTTGCACTTCTCTGTCCCGTCACCCACACTCCCCGAAACGACGCCTTAACGACGCCTTGGTGACACCTTTGGGGGGATGCATGGGGACCGCCGGTTCAAGGAGTTTTTCGTTTGCGTTGATATCAGCCGCCGCTCTTGCGGCGCTGCTGGTGCCGGGCCGGAGTGAGGCCTACACGCCCGATCAGCAGCAGGCCTGTACGCCGGATGCGTTCCGGCTTTGCAGCCCCGAGATTCCCGACGTCGATCGCATCACGGCCTGCATGATCAGGAACAAGGCGCAGCTGTCGCCGGCCTGCCGCGTGTTCTTTCGCGCAGATCCGGAGCCGCGTAGGGCGAGCGAACGCGTCGAGCGGCGGCCGGTCGCTGCGAAGCGGAAGGTCTCCAAATCGCACAAGGCGAAGAAGTCGGCCCACTGAACAGGCTCCCATCGCGCGTGCGCCAGAGTCTCTGATCGGGCGCGTTATCGTCACGCGAACCGGTGTCCGCCTTCACCTCGCCCGGCCTGCGGGGAGAGGTGTAGGCCGCCCTTGGCGGCCGTTCTCAAGAACGCCGAAGCGGAGCTTCGGCTATGACGCATCGTGAGATGCGTTCCGGGTGAGGGGGAGTCTCCACAAACGGAGCTATCGCCGGATACGCGGAGGCAGCCCCTCACCCCAACCCTCTCCCCGTAAGAACGGGGAGAGGAAGCACAGCGCCGTCACGGTCAATCCAATCGCTTCGCGCGAAAATACGCGCTAGATCGCCAGGCCGCGATTTCAAGGCTGCGATGCGCGACAGACTGACGCCTTGTGACGCTGTCACGCAGCATCATCTGTGGGACTTGTGTGGTTTGCCAAATCTGTTCCGCTCGTGGAACGGACGGAGTGGGACGCGTGAGCGAATACTACAAGCAAGAGATCGATCGGCACTTCGCCTGGTTCGAAGCCAAGCTGCCGGAAAAGCCGGCGCGCTTCGTCGCGTGGCTGCGCAAGCCGTCGTCGCGCTATGTGCGGATTCCGCTCGCGATCCTCCTGATCATCGGCGGCATCTTCAGCTTTCTGCCGGTGCTCGGACTCTGGATGCTGCCGCTCGGACTCCTTTTGTTCGCGCAGGACGTCCCGTTCCTGCAGAAACCCACCGCGCAATTGCTCGGCTGGATCGAGCGCAAATGGATCGAGCGCGAGCGCGCGAAAGCTGCCGGAAAACGCTAGGCCCTGAGTCAAATCAAACGCTTAGCGCTTCCATTTGCGGTTGCGTCATAAATTCGGTGTGACTCAAAAAGCAAAACGCACCGGTAATCTTGGCCACTTTGCGGATTGCAAGAAATTTTTTCTTTCGCGAATCAGCGTGCTGATTCATTTTCGCCTCCTGGGGTCAATCTGGAGGCCAACGTATGAACGTGATTGTTTTCGCTTCGCGTAAGGGGGGCTCGGGAAAAAGTACCCTGGCTGCTCACCTCGCCGCGCAAGTGCACAAGGCAACGAAGCCCTGTCTGCTGATCGATGCCGATCCGCAGGGCTCGCTGACGCTCTGGCACAAGCTGCGCGGCACCAACGAGCCGGCGATCAAGACGGCGGTGAACTCGGTCAGCGGGATCATTGCCCAGGCCAAGCGTGACGGCATCGAGTGGGTGTTCATCGACACGCCGCCGAACCTGTCGGCCGTGGTCGACGACTCAATCAAGAACGCCACGATGGTGATCATTCCGGCGCGGCCCGGCGTGTTCGACGTCAACGCCGTGCAGGAAACCATCCAGACCTGCCGCTCGATGCGCAAGCCCTATGCCGTCGTGATCAACGGCGCGCCCGCGCAGCGTGACGGCGCCGAAAGCCGCATCGTCGCGATCGCGCGCGAGGCGCTGGCGAAATTCCGCGCGCCGGTGTGGAGCGGCCAGATCACCAACCGCGCCGATCTTCTGATGGCGCTCGGCCAAGGCGAAGGCGCCCGCGAATATTATGCGGAAGGCCGCGCCGCCGCCGAGATCAATCGGCTGTGGGCCGCGATCGAACGCTCGATCAAGGCGATCCGCGGTACGGCGTCGGCGTCCGGTACAATGCACAAGCAAGCGGCGTAACAACGCCGCTTACGTTCGAAATGGAAAGAACGCGCGGCACTCGCGCGTTTTTTGTGTGCTGAAGCGACCAGGCAATCGCAGATTGCCTGGCTGACACTTGCAATGACGTGATGGTTGGCCTCAAGCCACCATCAGCAGATAGAACACGATCACCGGCGCCAGGGTCAGGATCACCGACCAGATGCCGACAGCCCATAAAATATCCTCGGTCGTAAAGCCCGGCTCGGCACCCGGCCTCACGGCAACAAAGCCATTCCTCGAAATCACGACGCCCCCGCGCTGGTCTTGGCAATGCAGAGGCTGATACGCGAGCGGATTTAAGATCCCGGTCGGAATTTCGCGGGCATTTGCGCGCGGGTGCTACTTCGGATTAACCACGGCATGGGCGGCGGGCCGCGTTCGGCTGGGGGCCGTTCGCCTCAGTGCATTGCTCCGTCCCGGTCGCGGATCGCGCCGAGATGCTCGTTGATCCGGAATACGATCAGGATGAACTCGGCGGCGATGCGCGAGAACACGATGCCGACGAAGACGCTGGCGATCGAGGCCAGCAGCTGGATGAATCCGACGAACGGGCTGATCGCCATCGCGGTGAGGCTCCACAGGATGCCGGAGATCCCGAACAGCACGATGACCGCGATCACCAGCCAGTAGAACGTCTTGATGATCGTGGGCGTGATGAAGCGGTCCCACTGAAACAGATCCTGGAAATCGAACATCATGGTTCTCCCGGCCAGCCGAAATATGATTCGCGTCTCGTTCATCCTACTGCGTCACCGCCGGCGCGATCACTTCGTCGCGGAAGCCTGCGCCGCAGGCCTCCATCGGGACGAGGCTATTCGCCGGGCCAATGGTTTGGGACGACGCCAAAGCGCCTCCGCGACCAGAGGGATCGATACCGCAGAAGCCCAATCGGTCTCGCCAAAGGCGAGCCCCGGACCGGGCGCCGGCGATCCAGGGGCGAGCTATGCGAGTGGGCCGGTTGTGATTGCTGCAAATAACGGCCACAATCGGGCTTCCCTCCGGCATATCCTCACCCAATGACCACGCTGACCTTCGAAGACTTCAAGCCCGGCCGCTTCGGCACGTTCGGCCCGCGCCATGTTTCACGCGAGGAAATCCTCGCCTTTGCCGCCGAATTCGACCCGCAGCCGATGCATCTCGACGAGGAGGCGGCGAAGAAATCCATGCTCCGCGGCCTGTCGGGCTCGGGCTGGCATCTCGGCTCGCTGATGATGCGGATTCTGTTCGACGGCTTCATCGGCCGCACCGCCTCGCTCGGTGCGCCCGGGGTCAACGAGATGCGCTGGGTGGCGCCGCTGCGTCCGGGCGACGATTTGACGCTGGATGTCGATGTCGTCGAAGCGCGCGTCTCGAAGAGCCGTCCCGAGACCGGCATCGTCACCTTCAAGAGCACGATCCGCAACGCGCGCGGCGAGATGCTGTGCGAGATGGAGGCGCCGATCATGATCAGCCGCCGCGACGCTGAGAGCGCATAGGAGAGGTCATGCGCTTTTTTGAAGATATCGAGATCGGCGCACGGCGCGAGTTCGGCTCCTTCACCTTCACCGCCGAGGACATCAAGCGCTTTGCCGCCCAGTTCGATCCGCAGCGCTTCCATCTCGACGAGGAGGAGGGGCGCAAGTCGCTGTTCGGCGGGCTCGCCGCATCGGGCTGGCATGTCGCCAGCGTCTGCATGAAGCTGCTCGTCGCCGACGGCAAGCGGCTCGCCGCGGAAGCCGCCGCGCGCGGCGAGGAGGTCGCGGTCTGGGGGCCCTCGCCGGGCTTCCGCGAGCTGCGCTGGATCCGCCCGGTGCTGGCAGGCGATACCATCAGCTTCACCAACCAGGTCGAGACCAAGCGCACGTCCGAGAAGCGGCCCGAATGGGGCATCCTCCAGGCCCGCAACATCGGCATCAATCAGCGCAGTGAGGTGGTGTTCTCGTTCCTCGCCACCGCTTTCGTGCCGCGGCGGAATCCCGGTTCCTGATGTTGCCCGCACGCCTCTGATGTTGCCCGGCCGCCATGGTTAGCGGATGACTTCTGCCGCCGACGCAGTTGTGCGTTGCGTGGAACTCATTTTTTGCTAACGCATTCTGAACCTTTGTCCCTGCCTTATGGTTTGAGGGCACGGACATCTGGCAAGAACGACTGGGGATACCATGGCAGATCGCAGCGCGCTGAAACTCGTCGGCATTATCTTCGCGACGGTAACGGTTGTGGTGATGCTGGCCACCGGAATGGTCGTGAAGGGCTTTGCCGACGGCAATTATTCCTTCGAGACCACCGCGAGCATCGATCGCTGATTGACCGTCTGTAACTGCCGGCGCTCGAGGGAGCGCAGGTTGCGCGCAATTGCGCTTTTCAATGTGACCTGTCGGCAGGCTGCGTCACACTTCTCCTGATTAAGCTTCTGTTTAGGCATGATCTTATCGGAAAACCGCTTCACACTTTTCCGGATCATGCCTTAACGATTCCAGATCAGCACCATCACGACCGTCGCGGCTGCCAATATGCCGATGAAGCGGATCATGATTGTGCCGATGCCCTGCTGCGGCTGGCGCAGCGGAATCGGATCGGCGGCGTTATCCGGCCGGACGCTCTGCATGACTTCGTCTCCAAACGGATGCCCGGCAAGGCGCGGTCCGGACGCGAATTCCGGATTGGAGGCGGGCTCTGCATCCGAAGTTCAAATCGGCTTCTGCAAAAATTGACGTCGCGGAGTTTACACCGCGCTGAATAACGAATCGTTCTGCGCTGAATCGCGGCTGCAAAGCGAAGCCGCCGCCCCTGTCCAGGAGGCGGCGGCTGCCAATCCTAAAAGGCGGATCCGGATCAGCTGTTGCGCAGGCCGTCGGCAGCGCGCTTCCACTGCGAGACATTGTCGGCGATCATGCGCGTCGACTTCATCGCGGCCTGGCTGAGCTGGGCATAGCCGGAGATCTCGCGCTGGACGCGCTGGCCCTCGGCATGCAGCAGGTCACGCAGGCTCTCGAGCTCGCCGATCAGCTTCTCGATCTCGGCGAGCGAGGTGCCGGCGACGCGCTGGATCAGCGAGTTGACGTTGCTGACGGTGGCATCGGTGTTGGTGTCGGTCGGCGCGGTCTCCGGGCTCGCCACCGGCCGGCGCAGATAGGCGATATCGTTGCGCACGAAGTCGCGGATGCCGGCTTCGACTTCCGAGACCGCAGCGAGGTTGGTGTCGACCTCGGACGTCGTTTCGACTTCGGCTTCCTCGGTACGGTTGGTGGCGTTCATCGGCTTTCCCCTTATTCGCAATAGCGAAGCGCGGCTTGTCCCCCGCACGACGAATTGATGAAGTTACGGACCTATCAGTGCCGCCGAATTTGACCGCATCTGGGCCAAGTTGCGGCAATGCCTGATCATTTAGCGCGATAGAGCTAACAGACCGTTCACCATGAGCGCTTGTAGCCGGCGCTGATGCTCTTGTTGGTCGCGCCCTGGGAGGTCTCGCCGACCGAGCCGGAGACGGTGACCCCGTCGAACAGCTTCTGCTCGGCGCCGATCCGGCGCAGCCATCTGTCGTCGGAGGTCGACAGGGTCTGGCCTGCAGTAATGCTGGTGCCGGTGTCGTTAACGGACAGGCTCGCCGACTGATCGGTGTCGTAGCTGCGCGAGGGGTGGCTGATGATGCCGGGCACCGGGACCACGCCCTGCTGGATGAGGTTGTAGCCGTTCTGCAGCGTCAGCGAATATTGCTCCGACAGCGGCACCGACTTGCTCAGGGAGGTGCCGACCTTGCTCTGGTCGGCGGAGGGATCGACCCGCGCCTCGACCGAGGTCTTGTCCCAGATCGAGGCCACGCCGCCGGTCGAGATCGCGGCCCAGGCCGAGCCGCCGGACTGCGGCAGGCTGCCGCCATTGGCGAGCCGCTCCGACAATTGCTCCGATGTCGTCATCGTGCCTTGCCTCGCGACCGTCATGTCGGCGCCGATGCGGGTGTCGAGGAATGGCGAGATCGACTGCTTGACCGACACCGCCGACGAGCCGTTCGCGTTGTTGTTGGTTGACCAGGATGGATCGTTGCCGGCGACGCTGGCGGGCCTCGCCGCACGCTTCGGCGCCAGCGTCGGCAGGCTGGTGGAATCGGTGTCGAGCTGGCTCCAGTCGAGCTTGCTCTCGTCGATGTCCTTCAGGATGTCGGCGTCATTGGCATTGGCCGCCGGCAGCTCCTCGTCGGCTGCAGCCTCGGCGTTATCGGCTGCGGTATCCTGGGCGGCGGGAGCGATCTGCCATGGCGGGGTTTGCGCGGCGGCCGACAGCGCCATCGCCAGGCTGAAGCCGGCCGCCAGCACCGGCAGCCTTGCCCAGCCAAATCGTAATGTGAAGGTCATTCCCAGCCCGCAAATTCCAGAGCCGCAGCATGCGTTTGCCGTGGCGCAAAATTGTGGCATCGGCGCTCTGAAAGCAAGTGATCAACGCGTGATCGTCATGTCCGGGACAAACGCGTAGCGCGTTCGCGCGGCGCGTCCCGAGCGCGGCCGTTCGGGGCTGGCAAAATAGGCCGCCGCTGCCGGGGCAAGGGCCCCGGACATGACGAAGGCGTGAAACCGAAAAGCCGTCAGACCGCGATGCGCGGCAGATGGATCGGGTAGCCGACGGTCTGCTCGACCAGGTCGAAACTGTCGACCAGCACGCGGAAGCTCGTGAGCTTGCCGGCCCTGAACTGCGCGAAATGCGCGATCCGGAGCGAGATCGGTTTGTTGGAGTCGAGTGCCGTCAGCGAATAGCGCAGCATCGAAGCTGCGGAATCCACGCCGAGCATGATCTGTTCCCGGTCGAAGCGGTGAACCCTGAGGTTCTCGCCGATCTGCCTGATCACCTCGAGCACCGCCGCCTTGCCGCGGCGCGCGCCGAAAAAGGAAAACAGGTCGATCGGCCCGTAGATGGACCATTCGACCTCGTCGTCGAGCAGCGGCTCGATATCTGCAAGCTGGCGTTCGTTGATCGCGCGATGCAATGCGCGCGAAAAACGCCAGAGACTATGCTCTGTCATTTTGGCCTTGTCCTGAAACTGGATTTTCAAACGCAAGCGGATGGCAGGGGGTCAGCGCCGACGCCTTGCCAGGTTGCTGCACATCGCTATTGCGGCCTGAAATAGTGCGGAACGGCAAAAACGCAAATGACTTTTTTGCAATGCACAATTGCGCGGAATTTTACCGGAATATGACCGCCGCCCTCTGGAATCCCGTTCCGACAGGATCGGAATGGGGTCCAGATTCTGGTTCTGACGCGTTTTCTTGACGCGAACCGGCATCCGCTTCGCTCGAAAACGCTCCGGTGACCGCATTTCAGCGGTCGCGCCGCCGCACCGGCTGCCGCTCGATCACGATCTCGGCGTCGCGGATCGCCACCACCGCGAACAGCAGCGCGCCGCCGATGCCGCCGATCGCGGCGCCGAGCGGCATGAAGGTGAAAAACACCAGCGTTCCGCTATCGATACCCGAGGTTCTGGCCAATCCGATCCAGCTAAGCCCGGCTCCGATGCCGAAGGCGGCGCCGCCAAGGGCGCCCAGCGCCAAGCCAAGCACAGCGAGCAATGCGACTTTCATGGTGATTTCAGCCCCGACCGCAACAAGCCCAGTCATAGGTCAGCGCCGGGCCGTCGAGGTTCAACGCTGGCGTTGCGAATTTGCGGGCACGATGTGGTCATGACCGGTCAGCGCCGCCGCGACGTCGCGTTCCAGCACCTGCTGGACGAGGTCGAAGGTGTCGATGATCTCGCGGATCTCGGTGATCTTGCCGTCGCGCAGCGTATAGAACACCGCGACGTCGAACTGCACCACGCGGGCGTTGTTGCGCTTGCGCAAGAACACGCGCAGCTGCGCGGCGACGCGGTCGCCCTGGGTCACCACGATCGGCGCCTCGTAGCGCATGTCGGAATAGCGCTCGTGGATCGTGGTCCACATCTGACGCAGCGCCGCCTTGCCGCGGTGCTGGCCCATATGCGGAAGAATGTCGATCGGGGCGTTGGCGAGAAACGCAACGTCGTCGCTGCAGCGATCGAGCGCGCCCTCGATGCCGCCGGCATAGTAGACGTCGAGGAAGTTCAAGACGCGCTGCCGGTTCAAATCCTCGCCCATGATCGACTCCGCCGACTCGCTCTGGCCCGGCATTGTGAACCGGAGCATTCCACAATCAACAACATGTTTGACGCGCGAGACGCGATTAGGTTCGGCAACCAGTGCGTGCATTATGGCACAAAAATGCATGCGGCGCGCCGGTTCGCGCGTTGCGAGGACGGGCGGCCGTCGCGGTGCGGGCCGCGGTTTATTCCGCGCCCGCGCCACTTAAATCTTCGCACCCGCGGCCTTGCCGCGGCGCGGCCGGCCCGTATGCTTCGCGGCGGAAGGCGGCCGAACAGAGCCGCCCCGATGGGAGAGACCAATGAAGCGCATCACCCACTTTGCCGCGATCCTGTCGCTGCTGGCATGCCCTGCGATCCCGCCCGCCTTCGCACACACGCCGCAGCAGCCTGCTCACCAGCTCTACAATGAAGGCGACCTCAAGCTCGAGAGCGGCGAGGCGATCAAGGATTTCTCGATCTCCTACGTCACCCACGGCACGCTGAACGCGAAGAAGTCGAACGCCATCCTGATGGTGACGGCGATCTCGGGCAATCATCACCGGCTCGATTTCATGATCGGCCCCGGCAAGGCGCTCGACCCCGACAAATATTTCATCGTCTGCACCGATGCGATCGGCAACGGGCTGACCACGTCGCCGAGCAATTCGAAGGTGCAGCCGCGGATGCAGTTCCCGAAATTCGCGATCCGCGACATGGTGGAATCGCAGTACCGGCTGATGAAGGAGAAGCTCGGCATCGACCATGTCGTCGCCGTGGTCGGCCCCTCGATGGGCGGCATGCAGGCGCTGCAATGGGGCGTCAGCCATCCGGACTTCATGGACGCGCTGGTTGCGATGGTGCCGCTTGCTAAGACGCCGGCCTGGTCGGTCGCGGTGATGGAGGCCTCGCGCAAGGCGATCATGAACGATCCGGCGTGGAAGGACGGCAATTACGAGGCGCCGCCGGAGAAGGGCCTCAAGCTGTTCCGCGATATCGTTGCGCTGCTCGCGGCACGCACGCCCGACATGTATGCGGCGCAGTTCAAGTCCGGCCCCGACGTGCTGCCCTGGATGGCCGAGCAGGAGACCGCGCTGTGGAAACTGTTCGACGCCAACGACTGGATCTACCAGAGCTGGGCCTATGACCGGCACGATGTCGGCACCACGGCCGGGTTCGGCGGCGACACCGCGAAGGCGCTGGCTTCGATCAAGGCGAAGACGCTGATCCTCACCGGCACCAAGGACCTGCTGAATCCCGAATTCGAGCCGAACCAGATGGGCCAGAACATCGGAGGCGTGACCATCAAGACGATCAGCCCGGGCACCGTGACCGGCCACGCCTCGGCCGGCGGTTTCTTCCCTGCGGATGTCGAGTTTCTCAACCGCGAAACCGGCGTGTTCCTCGACGGCGTCACCGGCGGCGGCAAGACATTGAATTGATCGGCCGCACTGATCGCGTCCTGCGGACGTGAAGCGGGCGCGGCGGCGCCTGTCCGCGAGTTGGCGCCTGTCCGCGAGTTAATGAAACCTCCCGGCGCGCGCCCGGTTGGTTCGGCGTGGGCGACGCATCCGCGATCAGGAGTTCCTTATGAGAAACACCATGCCGCTTGCCGTCGCCGCCCTGGTTGTCTCCAAATAGATCATGCGAGCGCGCACCGCGCGACGGTGAGCCGGCGCCGACGCCGGCCATGAGGCCTTGAGCTCCTCCGGGGCCGGCCGGTGAGATCGCGCCGGCTCGCTGTCGCGGTGCGTTCAATAACAGCTAATCCGACGCGCCGCCTTGCCGGCGGGGAGGCCGATGGTGAACCGCTCTTCTTCCCGGAACCGGCGGTGCCGCTGCGCCGTTGATGCGGCAGCATTGCATTGGAGCCGCATCATGAAATCGATTGTTCTCGCGTCCGTCATTGCCGTCAGCGCGCTCGCCGCGGCGTCGCCTGCCGACGCCAAGGGTTGCATCAAGGGCGCGATCGTCGGCGGCGTCGCCGGTCACTATGCCGGCCATCACGGCATGCTCGGCGCCGCCGCCGGTTGCCTCTACGGCCGCCATCACGCCAAGGAGCAGGCACGGCAGCGCCAGCAGCAACAGGCGCAGCCGTCGCAGCAGGAGAAGCTGTAGGATCGGCTGTGAAGCCACATCTCCGGACATGTGAAGTCTCGCTCCGGGAACGCCGTCCGCACCGGCGGCGTTGTCTCCATGCGTAACGGAGACGATGATGACGAAACCAAAGACAAAGACCATCCAGCCCGTTCCGGACGACAACAAGAGCCACAAGGGCCCCGGCAGCACCCCCAGCGTTCCCATCGACACCACCAAGGGCCATCGCGACGACGAGAAGCACAACATCCGCGAGCAGGCCGCGCATGGCAATCTGACCCAGAACACCAGCAACAAGCGATCGGGTTAGGGTCGGGGCGAAGCGGAGCCACATCCCTTGACGTCGTCCTGGCGAAAGCCAGGACCCATTACCCCAAATGCGAATTGTTGCGCGACACTGGGGCCACGATCCTTCCGACAACCAAAGCCGGTGGTAATAGGTCCTGGCTTTCGCCAGGACGACGGTGAGGATGGTTCTCGATTCAAGATGTCAAACAGCGCCGAGTCATCACCCGCGCGTGCGCGCATGCGGGTGATCCAGTATTCCAGAGACGTCCGTGCATGAACCGAGAGGCCGCGGCGCCTTCCGGACGTTGTCCCTGCGAAAGCAGGGACCCATACCCCGCGGCGGATATCGTGAACGGGGCTCATCGCTCCACCGTCTTTCACGATGATCGTCTGTGGTTATGGGTCCCTGCTTTCGCAGGGACGACACCGAATATGTGGCACGGGCCCCGAGCACCCGCGCGGCGAAGCGCCGCCACTTGCGCATCCTCTTGGGTAGCCTTTATCTGCGGGCATGCAGATTAGGGACGAACGCCCCGAAGACGCCGCCGCGATCAGCCGCATCACAGCGGCCGCCTTCGCGACAGCGCCGCACAGCAGCGGCACCGAAGCCCGCATCGTCGAGGCGCTGCGCGCAGCCGGCGCGCTGACGCTCTCGCTGGTGGCTGTCTCCGAGGACGGCAGCATCGCCGGGCACGTCGCGTTCTCGCCGGTCCGGATCGATGGCGTAGCGGGACGCTGGCATGGCCTTGGCCCGGTCTCGGTCGCACCCGACCTGCAAGGGCGCGGAATCGGCAAAGCTCTGATATGCGAGGGGCTCATCCGGCTTGCGGAGCAAGGGGCCGATGGCTGCGTCGTGCTCGGCGATCCCGCGTACTACCACCGCTTCGGCTTCCTCGATGATCGCCGGCTGATCTATGGCGGCAAGCCGAGCCGATACTTTCAGCGGTTGGTGTTGAAGGGCAAGGCGCGCAAGGGGGATGTGAGCTACCATCCGGCGTTCGACGTGGCGTGATCGAGGCGAGGCTGATGAAGCTGTCTATGGCAGCGTCATTTCCTCAATCCGCGCCGGCACCGCGCCAAAATCGCTGAACCGCGCCCAGTTCGGCCGTATCCGCACATAGCCGATGTTCGGCCAGGTCTCGCGCTCCAGCCCGTCGGGCCACGCTGCGAAATACACCTGCTTGCAGGCGGTGAGCTCCGCGCCGCTCGGTAAGTCCGCGACTCCCTCGATCTGTGCGGTCTGCTCGGCGTCCCAACCGATCACCAGCGCCGCGCGCGGATCGCCGCGGAGGTTCTGGTATTTGCGCGAGGTGGTCAGCGTGTCGAAGATGATCTCGAGATTGTCGCCGACCGCGATCCCGACGACCGCCGCCTGGGGCGCGCCGTCGTGAACCGTGCTGACCACAGCGAGCCGATGCATCCGCAGGAAGGCGAGAAGCTCGGCGCGCGTCATGATCTACCTCTTCTTCCACCCGCCCCGTTTGCCCGGCGTGCCGCCGCTGCTCCTCGGCGACGGGCCGAATTCCGGCCCGGACTGCCGCGAGTCGGTCGGCTGGATGATGCGGCTCGTGGTGCCGAACGGTTTTGCCGGCAGCGCGCCGCTCGGGCGGAAGGGCAGTGATTCCGGGCCGTGCATCTCGTCGAGATCGGGCTTGTGGACGCGTGAGCCGGACTTGCCGCCGCGGCTTGCCTTGAGCGAGGTCTGCGCCGACTTGTTCTTCAGCGCGCTGACCGGCAGGTTGGCGGCATCGCCATATTTCCGGGTGCCGGCATAGGCGCCGGCCTGCTTCTGCACGTTGCGCTGCTTGGCGGTGGGGTCGTCGACCACAGCCATCTCGGTGGCGCGCAGCCGCTTGACCTCGTCGCGCAGGCGGGCGGCTTCCTCGAAGTTCAGGTCGGCCGCGGCCTCGCGCATCCGCGTTTCGAGGTCGCTCAGCACGGCCTCGAAATTATGCCCGATACTGATCACGTCATCGGCCATGCCGCCGTCGCCGATCTCGACCAGCACGTGGTCGCGCTCGTAGACGGAGTTGAGGATGTCGCCGATCGACTTCTTCACGCTCTCCGGCGTGATGTCGTTAGCCTCGTTGTACTCGACCTGCTTCTCGCGGCGCCGCGTGGTCTCGGCCATCGCGCGCTCCATCGAGCCGGTCATGCTGTCGGCATAGAGGATCACCTTGCCGTCGACGTTGCGCGCGGCGCGGCCGATGGTCTGGATCAGCGAAGTCTCGCTGCGCAGAAAGCCTTCCTTGTCGGCGTCCAGGATCGCGACCAGCGCGCATTCGGGAATGTCGAGGCCCTCGCGCAACAGGTTGATGCCGACCAGCGCGTCGAACGCGCCGAGGCGGAGATCCCGGATGATCTCGATGCGCTCGATCGTGTCGATATCCGAGTGCATGTAGCGGACGCGGATGCCCTGCTCGTGCAGATATTCGGTGAGGTCCTCCGCCATGCGCTTGGTGAGCACCGTGATCAGCGAGCGATAGCCGGCCGCCGCGGTGGCGCGCACCTCGCCGACGAGATCGTCGACCTGGGTGCGGGCAGGGCGGATGTCCACGGGCGGATCGATCAGCCCGGTCGGGCGGATCACCTGCTCGACGAACACGCCGCCGGATTCGTTGAGCTCCCAGCCGCTCGGCGTCGCCGACACCGCCACCGTCTGCGGCCGCATCATGTCCCATTCCTCGAAACGGAGCGGACGGTTGTCCATGCAGGAGGGCAGGCGGAAGCCGTATTCGGCGAGCGTCGCCTTGCGGCGGAAGTCGCCGCGGAACATGCCGCCGATCTGCGGCACGGTGACGTGGCTCTCGTCGGCGAACACCAGCGCGTTGTCGGGCACATATTCGAACAGCGTCGGCGGCGGCTCGCCGGGACGGCGCCCGGTGAGATAGCGCGAATAGTTCTCGATGCCGGCGCAGCTTCCGGTCGCCTCCATCATCTCGAGATCGAAGGTGGTGCGCTGCTCGAGCCGCTGCGCTTCCAGGAGGCGGCCCTGGTCGTTGAGCTGGTCGAGGCGCTGCTTCAGCTCCGATTTGATCGACTTGATCGCCTGCACCAGCGTCGGGCGCGGCGTCACATAGTGCGAATTGGCGTACATCTTGATGAATTCGAGCTCGTCCTGCTTGTGGCCGGTGAGCGGGTCGAACTCCTCGATAGTCTCGATGGTGTCGCCGAACAGGTTCACCCGCCAGGCGCGGTCCTCATAGTGCGCCGGGAAGATGTCGATGACGTCGCCGCGGACGCGGAAGGTGCCGCGGGTGAACTCGGCCTGGGTGCGCTTGTATTGCAGCGCGACGAGGTCGGCGATCAATTGCCGCTGGTCGATGCGCTCGCCCTTCTTCAGCGCGAAGGTCATCGCGGTGTAGGTCTCGACCGAGCCGATACCGTAGATGCAGGACACCGAAGCGACGATGATGACGTCGTCGCGCTCGAGCAGCGCGCGCGTCGCCGAATGGCGCATGCGGTCGATCTGCTCGTTGATCGAGGAATCCTTCTCGATATAGGTGTCGGTGCGCGGGACGTAGGCTTCCGGCTGGTAGTAGTCGTAATAGCTGACAAAGTACTCGACGGCGTTGTCGGGGAAAAAGCTCTTGAACTCGCCATAGAGCTGGGCGGCCAGCGTCTTGTTCGGCGCCAGGATCAGCGCCGGGCGCTGCGTGGCCTCGATCACCTTGGCCATGGTGTAGGTCTTGCCCGAGCCGGTGACGCCGAGCAGCACCTGGGTGCGGTCGTTGCGGTCGATGCCCTCGACCAGTTCGGCGATCGCGGTCGGCTGGTCGCCCCTTGGCTCGTAGGAGGACTTGAGCTCGAAGCGCACGCCGCCTTCGGATTTCTCCGGGCGCGGCGGGCGGTGCGGGGTCCACACCCGCATCGAGCCGTCGTCCTTGCGGAATTCCGGGCGGCCGTCGCGGATCAGGTTCTCCAGTGCGTCGGCGGTCGCCTTGACGCCGAGCGCCTCCATCTTGCTGCGCGGCGGCCGCGCCAAGGCCTCCTCGTCGTCCTCGGCGGTGGGCAGGCCGAGCTGCCGCGCCAGTTCCGGATCGAGTGTCGGGATGGTGGCCGAGGTGCCGTAATTGGCCTGCGGGGCCTCGCCGAGGCCCGTAGTATCGCGCTTCGCGACGCCCTCGCTGGTCTCGCGCGTCGACGCCCGCGCGCGATGCGCGGCGGCCTCGCCGCCGGCGCGGCGGTCCCAGGAATTGTCCGGCGGCGGCTGCAGGCCGGTGCCCGAACCCATGCCGGCATCGCCGCGGTTGATCGCCGGATTGAGCAGTTCGGCAAGCGCGGGCCCGATCGGGAGGACCTCGGGCCGGTGTGCTTTGGATTTGGGGGTTTTGCCGGGCTTTTTCGGAGTGTTCGGTGTCTTCGCCATGCCCCGAATATGGGACGAGTCCGGCAGCGAGAAAAGGGTAAACGACGGCCGGACTTGCGTCTCGGCAAGGCTGCTGACAGCAGGGTGTCAGCAGGCGGCGCGGTCGCGGAGTTCAGGCCCGCGGCAGGTCGACGATGTCGAGATGGATCCCGCCGCAGCCGTCGCAGCGCATGGTCCAGTATTCGGCGGCGCGGCCGGGGATCACGCGAAGCAGCGAGAGCGGGGCGGCGCATTCCGGGCAGCTGGTGCGGACCTGCGCCGGCCAGACCGGATCCGGCTCGCATTGCGGAACGGCGGCGACCACGACGTTGCCGGTCACGCCGATGCTTCGGCCGCCGGCATTGTCATGCCATAGCGTTGCGGGAACCGGTCGATAGCCCGCTTCGCGTCGGCGATCGCCGCATCCGGATCGGACCACGCAAAGCCGATGTCGAGCATCGGAAACAGCATGCCATCGATGACGACCGGCCTTTGATCGACCCGTTGAATCCTGGCGTGCCATTGCCCCTTCCCCACTTCGAACGACTTGATCTCAAAACCGCTGTAAATCATGTGCGACCTCGAAATGCCCTTCTCATAGGAAGCACGAGCGCGCGGTGCCCTATGTGAACCAGATCACAAGTCGCGCGGTTTATTTCCGAACGGCAAAGGAACCGGGAGAAAAAGTCGACTTTGCTTCGAGCAGCGAGCTCCGCTTCACCTCGCCCCGCGTGCGGGGAGAGGTCGGAACGCATCGCCAGATGCGTTCCGGGTGAGGGGGAGTCCCCGCGAGCCCAACTGCGACGGTCTGCGCGGAAGCAGCCCCTCACCCCAACCCTCTCCCCGTAAGAACGGGGCGAGGGAGCGCACCTCCGATGTCGTTGGATCTAACCGCGGCCGGCGATGTGGTCGGCGAGCACGGCGGCGTCGTCGCCGACGCCTGACAGGAACGAGGATTTCATCTTCGACAGCCATTGCAGGCCGAGGAAATAGAGGCCCGGCACTTCGGAGACGCCATGGCGGTGTCGCGGCGCGCCGTCGGCATCCAGCACCGGTATGTCGATCCAGTTCAGATCGAGGCCATAGCCGGTGGCCCAGATCACGCTCCTGATCCGCGCGGCGCGCAGGTCGATCGCATCGAGCGGTGCGGTGAGGCACGGCGGATCGGGCAAACGGAGGCGCGCCAAGGGATCTTCGGGATGATCGAGGCCGCGCGCCGCGACGAAGTCGTCAACGATCCCGAGGAAGGTCGCGTAATAGGCGTCGCCATTGGCGATGTTGGCGGCGAGATCGGGCGCGATCTCGAGCACGCTGTCGTGCGCCGCCGTCACGCGGCCGAGCAGGGTCACGCCGCCGGCGGCGAAGCGGCGGAAATCGACGGTGTGGCCGCCATGGGCGCCGGAGATCACCGGCAGCAGCCGCGACGGACCGCGCTGCTCGACCGGCGTCCGGTCGATGCCCATCTCGGCCAGCCACCAGATCAGGTCGCGGCCGCGATAGCGGCGCGGCAGGCGGTTGCGACGTCCGACCGAGAGGAAGACGTCGCGGCCGGCGCGCATCAGCTCTTCGGCGATCTGCGCCCCCGACGCGCCGGCACCGACCACCAGCACCGCACCGTCAGGCAATTGCGCGGGGTTCCTGTAGCCGGCGGCATCGACCTGAAACAGGCCGGGGTGATCGCGCAGCAGGTCGGGCCGCAGCGGCCGCTGATAGGGGCCGGTGGCGATGACGACGTTGCGGGCGGCGATGCTGCCGCCGGCAAATTCGGCGAGGAAGCCGCCGGCGTCGCGGCGCAGTTTGGTGACCGCGACGCCGCAGCGGATCGGCGGCGCGATGAACGCGGCGTAGTCCTCGATGAAGGCGATGATGGCGGCGGTGTCCGCGAAGCCGTCGGGATCGTTGTGCGGAAACGCGAAATCCGGTAGCCGCACCGACCAGTTCGGAAACTGGAACATCAATCCGTCCCAGCGTTCGCTGCGCCAGCGCTCGGCGATGCGACCTCGCTCCAGCACCAGATGAGCGATGCCGCGCTGCTTCAGCCGGTGGCTCATGGTGAGCCCGGCCTGGCCGCCGCCGATCACCAGCGTATCGATGGTCTCGTCAGGCACTGCGCGTTCCCTTGCGGCGGGCGGCGGGCTCCGCCGCGGCGCGGATGATCCAGCGCCGGAACGCGGCGAAATCGCGCTGCTCGGCGTGGAAGCCGCGATAGACCAGATACCAGCGCATGCCCTTGGGCACGCTGAGCGCAAACGGCGCCACCAGCCGGCCGGCGGCGAGATCGTCGTCGATATAGGGCCGGATGCCCATCGCGATGCCGAGCCCGTCGCTAGCTGCCTGCAGCGCCTGGCCGTAGAACTGGAATTCCGGCCCGCGCGCGGTCAGGCGCGGCACGCCCGCCGCCTTCAGCCAGGACGGCCAGTCGTCGGGCGAATGGGCGACGCGGATCAGGCTCGGGCCCTTGAGGTCGGCGGGGCGCTTCAAGGTATTGGCGAGCCGCGCCGTGCACACCGGCATCAGATCGGCGGCGAACAGCGGCTCGGCGACGAGGCCCGGCCACTGGCCGTCGCCGAGCTGGATGCCGCAGCTCCAGTCGTCGGCGAACGGCACCGCCATGCCGCCGGTCGTGATCCGCACCTCGATATCGGGCTCCGCTTTGCGGAACTCGGCAAGGTGCGGGATCATCCATTTCAGCGCAAAGGTCGGTCCGACGCCGACGGTCAGCACCCGCGCGCTCGCGGATGCCGTGACCTGCGCGGTAAGGCTCGCCAGCGCGTCGAAGATCGGCGTCAGCCCGCCTTGATAGGCGCGGCCCGCCGGCGTGGTGACGAGGCGGTTGGCCTTGCGCTCGAACAGCGCAACGCCGAGCCGCTCCTCGAGCAGATGGACCATCCGGCTGATCGCGGCGGCCGAGACGTTGAGCTCGCTGCCCGCCGCCGCGAAGCTGCCGGTCCGCGCCGCGGCTTCGAACGCCTTGATGCCGTTGAGAAAGAGCAGCCGCCGCATGAACCCTCAGGAAAACTGATGCATGGGCAAGATAACTCAGTTTGCCGGAAGAGGCCAAGCGGCGCAGAAATACCGGCGGAGACATTGCATGGGTCCCTCCCGATCGCAGCACCCGGTGCGATCGCGCAACGACGGGAGACGTTCAATGAGCGAGACCACCGATGCCCTGGTGCTCGATCTTGTCGAGTGGGTCGCGCGCGAGCCGCGGCCCTATGCCGAGGTGCTCGAGGTCTGGCGCAGCTCATGCCCGCGATTGACGATCTGGGAGGACGCCGTCGACCGCGGCTATGTCGCGCGCCGACCTTCGGTCGAGGGCATGCGGGTGACGGTGACGGAAAGCGGCGCGAGCTTTTTGCGCGCGCACGGGCGGATACAGTGAACCTGAGCGCGGTGATCATCGCACCTCTCCCACAAGGGGAGAGGTGGACCGATCGAGCGGCTAGAATTGCCAATCTCTACCGTCACTGTTCGAGTCTCGGCCGGATGATCTCGACCATCCGGTCGGCTGACGTCCCCGGCGGGAAGAAGCCGAGATAATTGCCGTCGCGGTCCATCAAATAGATGTAGGCGGTGTGATCGACGGTGTAGTCGGCGCCGTCCTTCAGCGGCACCCGCGCGAAATAGACCTTGTAGGCATCGGCGACCTTGCGGATCGCATCAGGGTTGCCGGTCAGTCCGATCAGGCGCGGGTGAAACATCGGCACATACTCTGCGAGATGGGCGGCGGTGTCGCGCGCGGGATCGATGGTGATGAAGATCGGCTGCACCTGATCGCCGTCGCGGCCGAGCTTGTCGAGCACAAGCCCGATCGCCTGCAGATCGGTTGGGCAGACGTCGGGGCAGGTGGTGAAGCCGAAATAGATCAGCATCAGCCTGCCGCGGAACTCCTTGTCGGTGCGTTCATGACCGGCCTGATCGGTCAGCGCGAACGGGCCGCCGACCGGCTCCCTGTTCCACATCAGGATGTCCATGATCTCGGCGGCCGAGCGCGCCGATTGCGGCGGCGCATCGCCCGCCAGCACCGGCGCCAGCGTCAACCAGAGGCCGGCGCCAACGAATGCAATGCCGCGCAGGATCGGCGCGATCATATGCCAAAGGAGAGGCGGCTGCCGGTGGTCGTGACCAGCACCTTGTCGCCCATCTGCGCGGTCGCCTCCTGCACGAAGTTGAGCCCGGAGCAATGCATCGGGATCAGCACGTCGGGGTCGAGCTTCTTGATCTCGGCGACGACCTCGGTGAGGTAGTCCTTCGGCGCGGGTCCGAGATGGAAGCCGCCGACGATCGCGTGCACCTTCTGGATGCCCGAGACCTCCTGCGCCTGCTTCACCGAATTGACGATGCCGACATGGCCGCAGGACGAGATCACGACGAGGCCGAAATCCTTCACGTTGAAGCAGGTGGCGTGCTCATGGATGTGCTCGTCGGGCACGATCTTGCCGTCCATCTCGGCCGGCAGATAGTGGCTGGCGTTGCAGCCGAGCCCGTCCTTGATGCCGAACTCGACCCAGGTCTGCGGCAGCACACGCTCGATGCTGCGGCGGGTGATCTTGCCGGTGGTGAAGGCATGGCCCGCGATCACGGTCGGGGTCTCGCACAGCACGGTGGTGACGCGCTGCGCCGCGAGCTGGCGGCGGTCGAGCGTGCCGAAATCGTTGAACTGGCCCTTGGTCGGCGTTGCGCTGACGCGGTGGCAGAAATTGTCCTCGCCGCCGGCATAGAGCTTCACGTCGGCCGGCAGCTTATCGCGGAATTTGTCGAGGAAGCCGTTGAGGCCGCCGAAATGATCGTAATGCCCGTGGCTCACGATCAGCGCGTCGAGCTTCGACGGATCGACGCCGACCAGCGCCATGTTGTTGAGCAGTACCTCCGGCGTGTAGCCGTAGTCGAGCATCAGCGTGCGCTGCGCGCCCTTGACCTCCGACTCCAGCCACAGCGACAGGCCCCATTCATTGTGCAGCGACTTCTGGTAGTCGGCGGAGCGCGGCGGCGACGCGATGGTGACGCCGCCGGCTTGCTTCGGCTTGAAGAACAAATCGAAGCTGGAATCGACCAGCACGCGGATCGAGAGCTTGTCGACGGTCGGCACCTCGATCGGCGCGGCGCTGGCGATCTCGACGCAGGAGAAGGCGCCCGCGGCTGCAGCGCCGGCGACCGCCGCCGAACCTTTCAGGAAATCACGTCGTGCCAAATCCCGTGTCATCACAATCCCCCGTGTTTTGAAAATTTTTCAATACCAAACACGGTGAGCCTAGGAGCAATCGGGACGCGGCTCAATCGGGCAGTTGCGCTGGCCGCAGATCACATTCGCGCGCGGTGCAATGCGCCCACCATTGACTTGGGTGCGGTTATGCGCCCAACTCCATGCATTCGCATCTTTCTCGCCGATGCACGACATCGGCAGTCCCTGGCAATGCAGGATCACGCCCATGATCGATCTCCACTACTGGTCCACGCCGAACGGTCACAAGATAACGATGTTCCTTGAGGAGACCGGATTGGAGTACAGGATTTTCCCGGTGAACATCGGCAAAGGCGATCAGTTCAAGCCGGACTTCTTGCAGATCGCGCCGAACAACCGCATCCCCGCAATTCTCGATCACGCGCCGAAGGGCGGCGGCAAGCCGCTGCAGCTGTTCGAGTCCGGCGCGATCCTGCTTTATCTCGCCGAGAAGACTGGACAATTCCTGCCGGCCGATATTCATGGCCGCTATGACGTGATCCAGTGGACGTTCTGGCAGATGGGCGGGCTTGGGCCGATGGCCGGGCAGAACCATCACTTCCGCAACTACGCCGTCGAGAAGCTGCCTTACGCGATCGACCGCTACGTCAACGAGACCAACCGGCTCTACGGCGTGCTCAACAAGCGGCTTGCCGACCGCGAATTCATCGCCGGCGACTATTCGATCGCCGACATGGCAAGCTATCCCTGGGTCGTGCCCTACAAGAACCAGGGCCAGGAGATCGACGATTTCCCGCATCTGAAGCGCTGGCTGGAGACGATCGGCAAGCGCCCCGCGACCGAGCGCGCCTATGCCAAGGCGAAGGAGGTCAATCCGAATTTCGGCCAGCCCGCGATCCGCACCGAGGAAGAGCGCAAGCTCTTGTTCGGGCAAACCGCGGCGGTGGTGCGGTAAGGCTATCCACCGTCATTGCGAGGAGCGAAGCGACGAAGCAATCCATCTTTCCGCGTATGCGGATCGATGGATTGCTTCGCTTCGCTCGCAATGACGGATGTCGCACTAGCGGGTTTTCAAGCCCCGACATACTTCGCCGGCCGCCGTTCCCTCCACGCCGCGAGCCCCTCGGCGAGATCGCGGCTCGGCACCAGCGCGGCGAACTGCTCGCTCTCGACCAAAAGGCCCTCGGCAATCGGCATGTTGAGCCCGCGCGTCACCGCGGTGATGGTGCCGGCGACGGCGCCGGGCGAATGCCTGGTGATGCGGCCGGCGAGCTCGCGCGCGGCCGTCAGCAATTGATCGTGCGGCACGATCTGATTGACCAGCCCGATCTCGCGCGCATGCTCGGGCGGGAACGGATCTCCCGCGAGGAGCAGCTCCAGGGCGCGCTTGCGTCCGGCCAGCCGCGGCAGCCGCTGCGTGCCGCCGAAGGTCGGGGGCATGCCGAGCTTGATCTCGGGTTTTGCGAATAGCGCGCGGTCGCTGGCGATCGCAAGATGTACTGCCTCGGTGATCTCGCAGCCGCCGCCGAAGGCGAGCCCGTTGACCGCGGCGATCACGGGCTTCTTGAATGCCTCGAGCCGCGCGGTCATGGCTTGTCCCCGTCGGACGAAGTCGCGCACCGCGATGGCTGCCCCCTGTTTGACGCTCTCGGAAAATTCCTTGATGTCGGCGCCGGCCGAGAAGGCGCGCTCGCCGGCGCCGGTCAGGATCACCGCGCGCACGTCAGCGTCGCCCTCGATGCGGTCGAGTGCCGCCATCAGCTGATCGATCAGCGCGTAGTTCAGCGCGTTGAGCTGCTCGGGACGGTTCAGCGTGATCAGGGCGATCCCGTCGGTGATCTCGAGCAGGATGGGTTCGGGCATGGTGCGCTCTCCGGCATGGCTGTTTCGTGTCAGCGCCGAATGTAGAGCTAGCCGGAATTTGTGTATATTCACTGGTTAGTATACATACGCGCCATGCCCAGACCCTCCGAGCCCACCCGCGAGCGCATCGTCCAGGCGGCGAGCGCGCTGTTCTACAATGAGGGCATCCGCCGCGTCAGCGTCGACGAGGTTGCGGCCAAGGCCGGCCTCACCAAGCGCACGCTGTATTATCACTTCAAGAGCAAGGACGACCTGGTCGCCGCCTATCTCGCCGCCCGCGACCAGCCCAATCTCGCGCTGTTCCGCAAATGGTTCGCGGAGGCCGAGGGCGGCCTGGCGGTGAAGGTCGAGGCGATCTTCAAGAACCTTGCGCGCTCGGCGCGGCATCCAAAGTGGAAAGGCTGCGGCTTCCTGCGCACCTCCGCCGAGCTCGCCAACATGCCCGGGCATCCCGCGATCCGGATCGGCGCCGCGCACAAGAAGAAGTTCGAGGACTGGCTCCGGGCGACCTTCGCGGAGCAGGGGATCGCCGATCCGCTCAAGCTGGCGCGGCAGATCCTGCTGCTGCTGGACGGATCATTCGCCGTGGTGCTGCTGCACCGTGACGCCAGTT
Source organism: Bradyrhizobium sp. USDA 3262 (assembly GCF_054060035.1). Lineage (NCBI taxonomy): Bacteria > Pseudomonadati > Pseudomonadota > Alphaproteobacteria > Hyphomicrobiales > Nitrobacteraceae > Bradyrhizobium > Bradyrhizobium sp. USDA 3262. The sequence goes on along the minus strand of NZ_JBSSCT010000001.1, from coordinate 8,541,979 downwards.
ACATGGAGACAGCCGGCGAGGCGGCGCGCACGCTGATCGAGACGGCGCTGGCGAAGCCAGCGCGCAAACGGGGTTAGAGCGGTGTACTCATGGAGGCCCGTCCGCTACGCTCTGAAAAGGCGACATAGATCCGGACTGAAGCACCCCTTGGGCCAGAAGGCGACGATCGGGCCCGTCCGCCATTGGCCCGCTCCACTCCCGGAAGCGGACTTCGGTGAACCGATCTGCAATATCGAAAGGCCGGAGGAGACGGCGTTGGGCGGCATGGACGCCGCCCAACACGATTATGAATCTCACTTTGCCATTGCCGTCCTGGCGGCCTCGATTTTCGCCTTCACGGAATCGAGGTTGAAGCTCGCGCCCTTCTGCATCGGCGGAAACTCGACCGCGGTCATGGCCAGCTTCTCGACCTCCTGCTGAACGAACACGAAGCGCCAGAACTCATATTTGAACCAGTCGAAGTATTGTTGCGCGCCGTATTTGGTCCCGCTATCAGGCCAGCCCGTTCGCTCGAACGGATCCAGGCGAAGGTTGGTCAGGTAGGGCACGTCAACCTTGCTTTTTTCGCCCAGCCAGCCCCCGGGCTGGTCGATGAAACGATACTTGTAGTCGTCGATGCGCACAGCCCCGAGCTCGCTCTCACCGAAGTACCAGATTTCGTGCCGGTTCGACGGCCCCTTGCCGGTAATCATGTCCATCTGATTATAACCGTCCAGATGGCACTTGTAGGTACGGTCCCCGATGTGCTTCCCCTTCTTCAGTTCCTCGACAATGTTCGGGTTGCCGGCAGCCGCCAGCAAGGTCGGGAACCAGTCCAGCCCGGAGATGATGCCGTTCTCGACCTTGCCGGCCGGCACCTTGCCCGGCCAGCGGATCATCGCCGGCGCGCGGAAGCCGCCTTCCATGACCGTACCTTTGCTTTGAGCGAAGGGGGTCTGACCGCCATCCGGCCAGGTGAAGACCTCGGTGCCGTTGTCAGTGGTGAAGATGACAATGGTGTTGTCATCCACGCCCATGTCCTTGAGTTTTTGCATGACGATGCCGACATCGTCGTCGAGCTGCGCCATACCGGCTTCATGAATCGACCAGCCGTTCTTGGAGTTGCGCATCGCCTGGTACTTCGGCGACAAATGCGTGACGATGTGCATGCGGGTCGGATTGAGCCACAAGAAGAACGGCTTGTTATCTGCTTTAGCCTTTTCAATGAAACTCAACGCAAAGTCTCGGATTTCATCGTCCACGGTTTCCATCCGCTTGGGATAGAGCGTTCCGGCGTCCTCAATTCTTTGCTTGCCGACCTTGCCCCAGCGGGGATCCACGGTGGTGTCGTCCACATTGGTCGCCCACGAATGGATCATGTTGCGCGGGCCGACTTTGTTCAACAGCTCCTGCGGATAAGCGGGGTGGGCCGGATCTTCCATCGCGTCGAGGTGATACAAATAGCCGAAGAACTCGTCGAAGCCGTGCACTGTCGGCAGAAACTCGTTCTTGTCGCCAAGGTGGTTCTTGCCGAATTGGCCGGTGGCATAGCCCATGCCTTTCAGCGCGGTGGCAACGGTCACGGCCTCCGCCGGCAAGCCTGTGGGAGCGCCGGCCTGACCGACCGTTGTCATGCCGGTGCGGATCGGTAGTTCGCCGGTGATGAAGTTGGCGCGGCCTGCGGTGCAGCTCGCCTCGGCATAATAATCGGTAAACAGCATGCCTTCTGCGGCGATCTTGTCGAGGTTCGGCGTCCGGCCGGCCATCATGCCACGATGGTAAGCACCGATATTCCAGATGCCGATATCGTCCCCCATGATGACGACGATATTGGGCCGCTGTCCGGCCGGCGCGGGCACCGGGGCCGGCGTTGGTTGCTGCGCTTGCGCGAAGCTTGTCGCACCGACGGCAGAGAGTGCTGAAGCGGCGACGAGCGAACTACCGCTCAACAAGAGATCGCGGCGTTTCAATCCTGCACTGATCGGCTCTGTACTCATCTCAGGCTTTTCTGGAATCGTGTCTTTACTCATGACGTGATCCTCTTCCTGGTGATGCACCTGAAGCCGACATGGCTTGCTGAGGTGTCGATCGGCTCGGCATGACGCGTGGCCGGACGATAGCGGCGGCAATGGCTAGGGGAGCAAAGATGCGAGCCGCCTTAAGCACCTTGCGCGGAATCCTGAGGTTCGGTTGACGAGAGTCGTAGCTCCCGATCTCGGACCGGCCGCGAGGATCTTGCGGGATGCAGCAGGCTTTCGGTGCGTCTGCGTCGTGCTTCTGGTGAATGCCAATCGCTCGTCCATTCCCAGACGCTGCCGATTCACGAGGGCCGTAGCCATTGACCGGGAATGCGGTGGCGCGCGAGGTGCGTTCGAAGCCATCAGCCGCCAGATTGGGTACGCCTGCCGCAACGCCAACCTCGTGCATGAGCTACTCGCAGTGAACGAGTTTCAAAGTTACGAGCGTCGCCGGAGCATGAACCTCGCGGCAGCTTTCCAGCTCGCCGGTTGCTTCGGGAGGATTTAACGCTTTGGTCAGTCAAAAGACGATCGAGTATCTGAAGTGCGAGACCGACGACGCAGCATCTGCGAACGAGACAAGATGCTTTCAACACCGCATCCTTCTTGTATTGATCTAGATCAATCGAGCCAGGTCGCCTCTTCCTTGTCGAGAGCCCCTAACGACTATGCAAAAAGTGCCAAGGCTGTGGCGTCATGAACACAGCCTTTCAATAAAGGATCGGCTGAACGCAAATATGCCGATTTCGCATGGACCAACGGCGGCGTCGGCTTATTCTTTCCGAGCTTCTACCCCGCCGGAGCGACGGTGGGATCGCGAGAGTCGGGGGATCGGCGATGGGGTACCTTGGACCGGGTTTGGGACGCAGATTTTTTTCGCAGTGGCATTTGAGTGTTGGAGCGCTTGCCGCACTGCTGGCGCTGTCCACCCAAGCGGCTCGCGCCGACGAAAACGGCATCAGCTTTTGGTTACCCGGATTTTTTGGCAGCCTCGCGGCTGTTCCTCAGCAGGCGCCGGGCTGGTCGGTGACCTCGGTTTATTATCACACCTCTGTTTCCGCCGGCGGCGACGTGGCGCGGTCGCGCGAAATCACGCTTGGTCGCTTTCCCGCGAATCTGACGGCCACCGTGAACGCGAACGTCAATGCGAATGTGAATCTTGGCCTTGTGGCCGGGACTTATACTTTTGCGACACCCGTGCTGGGCGGTCAGGCCTCTGCCAGCTTGCTGGCGACCTACGGCTCCAACTCCACGTCGCTGGCGGGATCGCTCGTTGGGACATTGACGGGACCGGGCGGCGCCACGTTCCCCTTCTCCCGGTTTGACAGCATCGACAGCTCGCTCATTGCATTCGGCGACCTGATCCCGCAGTTCGCGCTACGCTGGAATGCAGGTGTCAACAATTACATGACGTACGTTACCGCCGACCTCCCGGCCGGCGCCTACCAGTCGGGCCGCCTTGCGAATCTGGGGCTTGGGCACTGGGCAATCGATGCGGGCGGCGGCTACACCTATTTCGATCCAAAGACCGGGCATGAATTTTCGACGGTGCTGGGATTCACCTACAACTTCGTCAACCCCTCCACCCAATATCAAAGCGGCGTCGACATGCACCTCGACTGGGGCGCATCGCAATTCCTGACCAAGCAGTGGCAGGTCGGCCTCGTCGGTTACCTCTATCAGCAACTCGGTTGCGACAGCGGCTCCGGCGATCGTGTCGGCTGCTTCCGGTCGCGCGTGGCGGGCGTCGGCCCGCAGGTCGGCTACATTTTCCCGGTCGGAGACATGCAGGGATATCTGAACCTGAAGGGCTACGGCGAATTCGCCAATGAAAATCGGCCAGCAGGCTGGAACGTCTGGCTGACGTTCAATCTTCAGCCCGCGGCGCCAACGCCGCCGACATCCACAAGGCCCAGATTCACGAAATAGCAGCGCCGGTCACGCTGCCACCGGGGCCTTGCTGAAGGCTCAATCTGGCGCGGCGGTAGCAACTCAATCAGCCAATGGACACTCCGCGAGCGTGCGGACAACATGTCCGGGCATATGCGGGACGATGGATTGCGTCGCTGACGCTCGCAATGACGATCAGAGCGCGCCGCGCTCGCGCAACAACGCCAGCACCGCGTTGAGGTCCGGCAGTACGGCCGCGCATTTTGCACGGGTCTCATCGGTCGGCGGCGCCATGTCCGGCACCATCAGCGTGATCGCGCCGGCGGCGTGGGCGGCAGCGACGCCGTGATTGGAATCCTCCACGGCGATGCAGGACGCCGGCGTCACGCCGAGCCGCGCGGCTGCCCTGAGATAGAGCTCCGGATCCGGCTTGCCCTGCGCGACATCGTCAAGCGTCAGCAACGTGTCGAAGCGCGCGCGGATGCCGGCGAGGGTGAGGTTGCGTTCGGCCGAACGGCGCGACGACGAGGTGACGATCGCCATCGGGCGTTCCGCGGCGGCGATGGCGTCGAGCAGATCGAGCGTGCCTGATTTGAGCGGCAGGCCCGACCGCATCATCCGATCGCGATGGTCGAGGAAGGCGAGGTTGACTGCCTCCAGCGGAAACGCCGCGCCGTAGTGATCGCGCAGCATCGCTTCGCAGGCCGGGCCGGGAAGCCCGACCATGGAGTGGCACAGCGCAACGGCGTCGTCGGTGTAGCCGTATGCATTCAGCGCCGCGACCAGGCTGTCGAAATAGACCTTCTCGGTGTCGAGCAGCGTGCCGTCCATGTCGAGCAGGACGGCGTCGACGGTCCAGCGTGCGTTCACGTGGCGCTCACCGCTGCTTGCTGTTCCGCGAGCTTGCGCAAGCATGCGGGGCACAGGCAGTCGCCGCCGTCGCTCGGCATCGGCAGGCGAAAACGCTCATCGGAGCACCAGCATGCGCCCGTGAGCGAACAGGAAAATTCGCTGCCGCATGCCGTGCAGGCAAGCCGGCGCGGAGATCCTGGTTGGGAACGATCGTTTGACGAGAGGTCCATTCTAACCGCGATTTAATGCGCGAATTAATCTCGGGTTCATCCCGGACCGCGCTATGATGCCGTGCGACAGATATAGCCGGGATAGGCGGCCAAGGAAATCGTCAAGGAAATCGCCCGGGAATTCGTCGAGGAAATTTTGATGGCCCGTGATTCGCAAGCCGCGCTGGTTGCCCTCAACCGGTTTGGATTCGGCGCCCGCGGCGGGGCGGCCGGCGACTTCATCAACGCGGCCTCCGATCCTCGCGGTTTCGTGCTGGCGGAACTGGCGCGTCCGAACGGCGCGCTGCTCGAAGTGCCGGGCCTGCTCTCGACACCCGAACTCGGCAAGCAGGTGTTCGACTATCAGTTCGAGATCCAGCAGGCGCGCAACGCCGCGAAGGCCGCGCAGCAAGGCGCGAGCGAAACTCCGCCGCAAGGACCGGACGCCAAGCCACAGCCGCGGCGCAACCTGTCGTTGTCCTCCGCCGCGAAGGAGATCGCCGGGAAGGATTCGGCGATGCAGGCGCCTGACAACGCCAATGCGGCGATGACGCCGTCGGCTCCGATGCAGCCTCCGACGATGCAGCCGCAGGCCGGTCCCCCCAAGCCGCCGGCGCAACCGCTCAACATCATCCAGAAGACGTTCCGCGCCGAGGCGCTGGCGCGCCTGCAACGCGGCGTGGTCGCCGATTGCGGCTTTGTCGAGCGGCTCGTGGTGTTCTGGTCCAATCACTTCTGCATCTCCGCCAACAAGGGCGCGCTGGCGCGGATGTGGGCCGGCTCGTTCGAGCGCGAGGCGATCCGTCCTCATGTGCTCGGCCGCTTCGGCGACATGCTGAAGGCCGTCGAACAGCATCCGGCGATGCTGTTCTTTCTCGACAACCAGCAATCGCTCGGCCCGGAGTCGCGCGCCGGCATCAACCGCAATCGCGGCCTGAACGAGAACCTCGCGCGCGAGATCATGGAGCTGCATACGCTCGGCGTCGGCGGCGGCTACACCCAGGACGACGTCACGGCGCTGGCGCGCGTCATCACCGGCTGGACCTTTGCCGGCCGCCGTGGCCAACTCGGCACGCCCGGCAGCTTCGTGTTCAATGCCAATGCGCATCAGCCCGGACCGCAGCAGGTGCTCGGCAAGACCTACGCGCAGGCCGGCGTTGCGCAGGGCGAGGCGGTGCTGTCGGACATCGCGCGGCATCCCTCGACCGCAAAATTCATCGCCACCAAGTTCGCGCGCCACTTCGTCGCCGACGATCCGCCGCCGGCGCTGGTGGCGAGGCTGCAGGATACGTTCACGAAAACAGACGGCGATCTCAGGGCGCTGGCCACCGCGCTGGTTCAGTCCAGCGAGGCCTGGCAGCCGCCAATGACAAAGATGCGTTCGCCTTACGAATTCCTGGTCGCATCCGGCCGCCTGCTGGCGCGCAATCCCGAAGATCCGGGCCGCTATCTCAACGGCCTCAATGTGCTCGGCCAGCCCTTGTGGTCGCCGGCCGGGCCGAACGGATTTCCGGACACCGCCGCGGCCTGGGCGGCACCTGAAGGCGTCAAGCTCAGGCTCGACATTTCGGCGCAAGTCGCTTCCCAGCTCGCCGACCGGTTCGACCCGCGCGACCTGCTCGAGCTCATTGCCGCCGATGCAGCCTCGCCCGAGACACGGCGCACCATCGAGCGTGCGGAATCGCGGCAGCAGGCGTTGGCGCTGCTGTTGATGTCGCCCGAGTTCCAGAGGAGATGACGATGGAATGCTCCGAGAGCCTGATGCTGCAGGCGACGTCGCGGCGCGCGCTGCTGCTCGGCGGCGCCTCGCTTGCGGCCTGGGCGTATTTGCCGAAGTTCGCGCGCGCCGCCGATGGCCGCGATCCGCGCTTCGTCACCATCATCCTGCGCGGCGCGCTCGACGGCCTTGCCACGGTCGCCCCGGTTGGCGACCCTGATTTATGCCGGCCTGCATGGCGCGATCGCGCTGCGCCCCGATGGCCCGAACGCGGCGGTGATGCTCGATCCGTTCTTCGGCCTACATCCGGCGATGCCGGAATTTTCGCGGATGTATCGCGCCAAGCAGGCTGCGGTGGTTCATGCAGTGGCGACCTCCTATCGCGATCGGTCGCATTTCGACGGCCAGGATGTGCTGGAGAGCGGCTTCCCCGGTCCGGGCCGCGTGCAGTCCGGCTGGCTCAACCGCGCGCTGGAGGCGCTGCCGAAAGGCGAGCGGGTGACAAGCGCGCTCGCGGTCGGCCCGACCACGCCGCTGGTGCTGCGCGGCGCGGCGCCGACCGTCGGCTGGGCCCCGACCGCTCTGCCGCAAGCCGCTGACGACACCGCGATGCGGCTGCTCGATCTCTATCAGCACCGCGATCCGGCGCTGGCGAGTGCGCTGACGCAAGGCTTGCAGCTCGAGAAGCAGGCGCAGGGCGACGAAATGAAGCCGAAGCCCGGGGCGGGCGGCGTGGCGGCGATGCGCCTCGTGGCGCGCGGCGCCGCGAAATTGATGGCGGCCGATGACGGCCCGCGGATCGGCGCGCTCGCCTTCGACGGCTGGGATACCCATGCCAATGAAGGCGGGCCGGTCGGCCGCCTCGCGCAGCTGCTCGGCGGCCTCGACGGCGCGCTGGCGGAATTCCAGAGCGGCCTCGGCGCGCGCTGGCGCGACACCGTGATCGTGGTCGCGACCGAGTTCGGCCGCACCGCGCGCATCAACGGCACCGAGGGCACCGACCACGGCACCGGCACCATCGCACTGCTCGCCGGCGGCGCGGTGAATGGCGGCCGCATGATCACCGACTGGCCGGGCCTCAAGCCCGCCAATCTGTACCAGGCCCGCGACCTCGCCCCGACCACCGACCTGCGCGCCGTGATCAAGGGCGTGCTGCACGACCAGTTCGGCCTCGGCGAACGCGTGCTGGCTGATGCCGTGTTTCCGGACAGCGCCCCGGTAAAGCCGATGAAGGGGCTGGTGGTGTAAGCGCTAGCTCCAACCACAACGTCGTCCCGGCGAAGGCCGGGACCCGTTACCACCGAACTCGATTGCTGGAAAACGGTGGAGCCACAGCACGCCATAACCACGCGCATTAGTGGTTATGGGTCCCGGCCTGCGCCGGGACGACGCTGTGGTTACACGACCGCAGTGTCTACCCCTTCGTGATCCCATCGATCTCCGTCATCTCCTCCACGCTCAGCTTCCAGCTGATCGCCTTGACGTTCTGCTCGATCTGCTCGGGGCGGGTGGCGCCGGCGATGACGCTTGCGACTTGCGGGCGGGCGGCGAGCCAGGAGAAGGCGAGCTCGAGCAGGGTGTGGCCGCGCTGCCTGGCAAACGCCTCTAGCTTCTCGACGATGTTCTCGTTGCGCGGCGTGACGTAGCGATCCTTCAGGGCCGGCGCCTTGGCGAAGCGGGTATCGGCGGGTGCAGCGGCGCCGCGCTGGTACTTGCCGGTCAACAGGCCGCTGGCGAGCGGGAAGAACGGCAGCAGGCCGAGATTGTATTGCTGCGCCGCCGGCAGCAGGTCCTTTTCGATGTCGCGCACCAGGAGGCTGTATTCGTCCTGGCAGGACACGAAGCGGTTCACGTTCATCTGGCGCGCGACGTACTCGGCTTCGGCGATCCGCCAGGCCGGGAAGTTGGAGTTGCCGATGTAGCGCACCTTGCCCTGGCGCACGAGATCGTCGAGCGCGCGCAGCGTCTCGTCGATCGGGGTGAGCGGATCGTAGTCGTGCTGCTGGTAGAGATCGATGTAGTCGGTCTTTAGGCGGGTGAGGCTCGCTTCGACCGCCGACATGATGTAGCGCCGCGAGGCGCCCTGTTTGGTGCCGTCGGTCGCCATCGGCTTGGAGAATTTGGTGGCGAGCACGATGTCCTTACGGCGGTCGCCCAGCACGCTGCCGAGCACGGTCTCCGAGCCGCCCATGCCGGCATAGATGTCGGCGGTGTCGAAGAGCGTGATGCCGAGATCGATCGCCTTGTGGATCACCTTGCGCGAGGTTTCGAGGTCGGTGCGCTGGCCGAAATTGTTGCAGCCGAGGCCGACCGCGGACACGCGCAGCCCGGAGCCGCCGAGATTACGAATTTCCATGAGACAATCCTGTGGGATAGGCTAGGGGTGCTGCGCATTGTGACAAGCACGCCAGGGCCCGGCAAGGTGCCGTCCTACCGCCGATCGCGCATGGCAAAGTCGCAAAAATGGCGATGTCGCAAAATGAGATGTCGCAAAAAAAGCGGTCCCGGTCAGACGCGGCGACTGACGGGGACCGCTCGGCGAAGATCTGAGACGGGGGGCCTGATCTGCGCGAGCGGAAGCCTAGCCGGGCTTTGTAACGCGCCGGTGACACCTCTGTTCAATCCACAGGCGCGGATGCGGGCTCAGACAATCTTGCGATAGATGACGAAGCCGGGCTTGTCCGCGACCTTGTCATAAAGCTGCATCGCGGTGTGGTTGGTCTCATGCGTCTGCCAGTAGACGCGCGGCGAACCCACGAGCCTGGCCTGCGTGTAGACGCCGTTGATCAACGCGCGGCCAACGCCTTTGCCGCGCGCGGCTTCGCTGGTGAACAGATCCTGCAAATAGCAGGTCGGCGCGATCGCCGTGGTCGAGCGGTGAAACAGATAATGCGTCAGCCCGAGCAATCTGCCGCCGGCGTCGGCGACCAGCGCGTGCACCGGCTCATAGGCATCGAAGAAACGCTCCCACGTCATCGCGGTGATCTCGGGCGCGAGTGCGGTCGGCCCGGATCGCTCATAGAAGGCATTGTAGCCGTCCCACAGAGGAAGCCACTGGGCGTAGTCGTCGCGCGTGACGAAGCGGATGGTGACGTCGTCGGCCATGGAGATTCCTGGATGATCCTGCGGTTGCGGGCGATGCCTCCGCACCGCTCGCAAGATTCTACCGTCGCTGTTTCGCAGGATCAATTGCGGACGAGGTCGCGCCTCACTCGGCGGCGCGCAGCAGTCGCGCCAGATGGCGCTCGCGCCCGGCGCGCTGCGCCCGATACTCATCGGCCTTCGCGGGATCGTCGGTGTGCCGCACCAGGTCGGTGACCGGCGTGTAGCTCAGCATGCGGCCGCCGTCCGGCAGCGCGGTGCAGCTGAAGCGCAGCACCTGACCGTCGGCGAGGTTGAGATTGATCGGCGTGGAGTCGCCGGCGCGCATCATTGCGATGCGCTCGGCGATGAACGCGCTCAGCTCGTCTTCCGGCAGTTCATAGGCGCCGGTGTCGCGGCCGTGATACATCAGTGCGACGAAGGGCGGCTTGCTCTCGGCCTGCGCATCCGACAGCGCGAAATAGTCGCGGAAGGCGCGGTTGATGAACTCGGCGCGGGTGTCGGCGTCGAGCAGCACGATGCCGATGTCGACCTGATCGAGCGCAGCGGCGAGCCGCGCCGAGGTCGCGTGATGCTGCTGGTCGGCGGCAAAGGCGTCGATCCATTTCTGCCGCAGCATTCCGGTGATCACGGCGGTGCCGGCCGCGGTCGCCGCCAGCATCAGCATCCGCACGACGTCGGCTGTGTCGTAACCGGGCAGCGCGCGATGATCGAGGAAGAACAGCGCCGAGGCGGCCACCGCGATCGCGGCGGAGATCAGGCCGGAGGTGATGCCGCTGATCGAGCTCGCAAGCGCCACGATGCAGACGAACAGCGGCGCGGGATTGGGGACGGCGACAACGAGGCGATCGATCAGGAAGGCGGCGGATGCCGTGATCGCCGTCAGGGCCGGACCTGAAATGGCACGCCAGTCGAACCGCATGCGCGTTCTCGCTGTCTGTCAAACGAACGATAGAGCCGCAGTTTGACGACAGGGCCGCAACGGCGCCGGCATTTCCGTGACGACCGTTAAGCGGGCGTTGCGGGGGCCGAACCAGCTTTCGCTGCTTTCAAATCAAATGATATGCAGATCGGCGCGGAACCCGGTTCCGTGCCTGCGGGTTACCGCGTGCTTTGCTTGCAAGAGGACAATCGATGCCCGCCATTTCGCCTTCGCTTTTGCCGATCCTGATGCTGTTCGCCTCGAACGTCTTCATGACCTTCGCCTGGTACGGCCATCTCAAGTTCAAGGATCATTCGCTCCCCATCGTCATCCTGGTGAGCTGGGGCATCGCCTTCTTCGAATACTGGCTGGCGGTGCCGGCCAATCGCTGGGGCAGCGCGGTCTACTCGGCGGCGCAGCTCAAGACCATGCAGGAGGTGATCACGCTGGTCGTGTTCGCCGCCTTCTCGGTGTTGTACCTGAAGGAGCCGCTGGGCTGGAATCACGCGCTCGGATTTGCGTTCATCGCGGCCGGCGCGTTTCTCATCTTCCACAAATGGGGCTAGCGCATTTGCGTTCGAGAAGGCGCTAGTGGTGCGGGGCCGGCTTGGCGGCAGGCGTCGTGACATGCGCGGGGCGCGCGTGGTCTTCGCCTTGCGTGCCGGTCACGATCAGGAGCGATGCCGCCAGCAGGATCGCCGCCGACAGCGTCACGGTCACAAGTCCGACGGGGGTCTTCATCATGTCGCGCCGCTGTCTCTCCCGCGCCTTGCCGCGGATCAGGTGCCAACCGGAAATTGCTTGATTACGCCGGGATCGCCGTTGCCATGGTGATGTTGCTCGACAGCACGGTCACGGCAACGACCAGGCACAGCGTCAGCGCGCCAAGCGCGAGCGACGCTGCGATCGCGTTCGTCAGCCGGGATGATGCCACCGGGGCAGGGCGGCCATCGAAGCCTGCCGTGCCGGACCACCGTTTCATGGTCTAAATCCCTCAGGCCGCGAGCGAATCACTCGCGACATCCGCGCGAATCTGCCGGTTGTCACCGGCAACATTGCGGCGGCGGCGCCGTCCAAAAATGGCTAAAATGCGGCGGCGGCGCGGGTTTTGCCCGTTATTTGGGCGGTTTCCCCGTTATTCCCTGGATTCACACCCAGCCGTTCAGACGCCGGCCGCGAGGCGAGGCTCAGGCTCGGCCTCGGTACCGGGCTGCCAGTCCATCGAGACAAACCCGGGGGTCTGCTCGACCCGTTTCAGCCAGGCGCGGATCGACGGAAACGTCGCCAGGTCGAAGTCGCAGCGGTCGGCGACGTGGGTGTAGCCGTAGAGCGCGATGTCGGCGACGGTGAGCTGTCCGGCGGCGAAATAGGTGTGTTCCTTGAGGTGATTTTCCATCACCTGCAGCGCCGCATAGCCGCGCTCCATCCAGTCCTCCAGCGCGTGCGTCTGCAGGTCGCGTCCGCCCTTGACCAGCGACAGCCAGAAATAGGCGGCGCCGATGTTCGGCTCCAGCGCGTGCTGCTCGAAGAACATCCACTGCAGCGCCTCGGCGCGCTCGATCCGCGACTCCGGCGCCAGCGGTGTGCCGATCGCGACGTACCAGAGGATGGCATTGGACTCGGCGAGATGGCGGCCTTCGGCGACCTCGAGCAGCGGCACCTGGCCGCTCGGATTCTTGGCCAGGAATTCCGGGGTGCGGCTCTCGCCGCGCAGGATGTCGATCTCGATCGCCTCGTACGGCGTGTTCAGCACGGCAAGCGCCAGCCGGACCTTGTAGCTGTTGCCGGAGCGCTGCATCGAATAGAGCTTGTACATTGCGTCGGTGTTCACTCGGGTCAGGGAGACGGTACGCTCGAATTGCGCGGCCTGTCACACCGCAACGCCGCTAAACAATGATGCCGACGGGGGTGCGTCGCAAGCCCTGCAGTGTGGAAAAAGTCGAAACGTCTACCGCACTGCACGCGTGCAGAACGATTCCATCAACACGGCAGAACAACTCGGATCACGCCTGCGCGACGCTCTGCGCGGTGCCGGTCGATGGCAAGGTTGATACCAAGGTCGCGACCATGGCCGGCGCGCTGCAACCCACAAACCTTAACGCGGCATCCTTGGCGGCATGACGCGCCGGTCTGCGTTGACGGCCCGCCGTTAGCGCTGTCAGGCGGGTGCCGCGCGGCATTGTCCTCGGAGCAATCCGCGCTGGCGCATGCCGCCGAAGGCCCTGCCGGCAAGGCCGGAGCTATGGTCACCGGCCTTGCCGGATATGAGTCATCCGGCGCCGGAACTTGCGGAAAATTGCGCGCGCGGCGAGCCATGCGCGAAAGTTTTCGTGCTTTACCGCCAAGCTTCTTGCGGTGCAGCGGCGACAGGCCTAGGGTGCTGCGATCCCATTCAAATCAAGTCGTGGCCCAACGGCTCACGACGTTTGCCAGGAGATGATAATGGCCTTCCTGTCCGCTGCGCTCGACCGTGTGAAGCCGTCCGCGACGATCGCGGTCACGGACAAAGCACGCGCGCTGAAAGCCGCGGGCCGCAACGTCATCGGCCTCGGCGCCGGCGAGCCTGACTTCGATACGCCCGCCAACATCAAGCTGGCGGCGATCCACGCGATCGAGGCCGGCAAGACCAAGTACACCGATGTCGGCGGCATTCCGGAGCTCAAGGAAGCCATCATCAACAAGTTCGCGCGCGAGAACGGCCTGACCTACAAGCCGAACCAGGTCATCGTCGGCACCGGCGGCAAGCAGGTGCTCTACAACGCGCTGATGGCGACCATCAATCCGGGCGATGAGGTGATCATCCCGGCGCCGTACTGGGTCAGCTATCCCGAGATGGTGGCGCTCGCCGGCGGCGAGTCGGTGCCGGTGGTTTGCCCGGCCTCGACCGGCTTCAAGCTGCGTCCGGAAGATCTCGAGAAGGCGATCACGCCGAAGACCAAGTGGGTGATCCTGTGCTCGCCCTCGAACCCGACCGGCTCGGCCTATACGAAGAGCGAGCTCAAGGCGATCACCGACGTGCTGGTCAAGCATCCGCATGTCTGGGTGATGACCGACGACATGTACGAGCACCTCGTCTATGACGACTTCGTCTTCACCACGGCGGCGCAGGTCGAGCCGAGCCTGTATGATCGCACGCTGACCGTGAACGGCGTGTCGAAGGCCTACTGCATGACCGGCTGGCGCATCGGCTATGCCGGCGGCCCGGCGCAGCTGATCAAGGCGATGGCGACGATCCAGTCGCAGTCGACCTCGAACCCGTCGTCGATCGCGCAGTGGGCGTCGGTCGAGGCGCTCAACGGTCCGCAGGACTTCATCGCCGCGAACAACAAGGTGTTCAAGGAGCGTCGCGACCTCGTGGTGTCGATGCTCAACCAGGCGAGCGGCATCGAGTGCCCGCGGCCGGAAGGCGCGTTCTACGTCTATCCGTCCTGCGCCGGCACGATCGGCAAGAAGGCGCCGTCGGGCAAGCTGATCGACAACGACGAGGCATTCGTCACCGAATTGCTCGAGAGCGAAGGCGTCGCCGTGGTGCAGGGATCGGCATTCGGGCTCGGACCCGCGTTCCGCATCTCCTACGCCACCAAGACCTCCGATCTCGAGGATGCCTGCAAGCGCATCCAGCGCTTCTGCGGTAATCTGCGGTAGTTCGATCCGAACCTGAAAAACGCTCCCGCACCTGGTGCGGGAGCGTTTTTGTTTGTGCGCTGAAATCGCGCCGGTAGATTCGACGAGTCAAATCACATCCTGCTCACCTCACGCGCGTGTGTGCGAACATCGATGCCACACGCGGGAAGTTTTTACGGCGTCTTTGCGCACTGCCTTGTTTTGGACACGAGCCTTCCTTCCTGTCCGCCGCGCAAATTCAGTTCACCTTGCGGAGACAGTTCAATGCGACTTTCGACCCTCACCCTTGCAGCGCTTGCGTTGCTGGCGCCGTTCGCCACCGCCAACGCGGCGCCTCAGGTTCAAGCCGGGGTCCTGCAATGCCAGGGCGGCGAGAATGTCGGCTTCGTTGTCGGCTCTGTCGCGCGCCTCGAATGCGTGTTCCAGAGCGGCGGCCGTCGGCCCGAGCCCTATGTTGCGACCGTGAAGCGGATCGGCGTTGATCTCGGCGTCACCGCGACGACCCAGCTCGCCTGGGCCGTGAGCGCGCCGACCACGCAGCTCCCGCGCGGTGCGCTGGCCGGCAGCTACGGCGGCGTCGGCGTCAACGCCTCGGTCGGCCTCGGTGCCGGCGGTAACTTCCTGTTCGGCGGCCCGAACAACGCCTATGCGCTGCAGCCGGTCAGCGTGCAGGGCCAGACCGGCCTCAACGTTGCGGCCGGCATCGCCGGCATCGATCTCGAGCCGGTCCGCTACAACGGTCCGCGCCGGCATCACCGTCACCACCGTCATCATCACCACCACTAAGTTGTTGGTGTCTCATCAAGAGGCCCGCGAAAGCGGGCCTCTTTTTTGTTGTCTGTTGTTTGCTGTCCGTTGCTCGACCACATCGGCAGGCCGGGAGGAACATAGCAGCGTCGCAACATCTCCTGACAATCGGTGACCGGGCACCGCAAATTCTGGCTGGACATACGGTGTTGTGGCATAGGATGCGGACGGCGCCGCAGACACGGCGCCGTTCTGTTCTCTGCTCGCGTCATGCCTCTCAGCTGGAGACTCCGCCATGCGTCGCTTCACTCTCCTCGCCGGTGCTGCCATTGCCACGCTGACCGCAATCGTCGGCGCCAGCGCCCAACAGCCGATCCAGCGCGTGCAGGTCGGCGTCTTGGAATGCCGCGGTGGCGCGAGCGTCGGCTTCATCGTCGGTTCCGTGACCCATCTCGGTTGCGTGCTGCGCGCCAATGGTCTGCCTGAGGATCGCTACATCGCGACCATCCAGAAGGTCGGCATCGATCTCGGCATCACCCAGGAATCGGCGCTGGCCTGGGGCGTCTACGCACCGGTGGAGCGGCTCGGGCCGGGTGCGCTCTCCGGCAACTATGCCGGCGCGCAGGGCAGCGCGACGCTCGGTGTCGGCGTCGGCGGCAACGTGCTGGTCGGCGGCTCCGACAACACGATCGCCCTGCAGCCGCTCAGCGTGCAGGGCCAGGTCGGCATCAACATCGCCGCCGGCCTCGAGAGCCTGGAGCTGCGTCCGGGCCGCTAACGCGCGCCCTTGCGGTTGATCAGCTTGCCGAAGAAGCCGCTCGCTTCTTCGGCAACGATCGTGGGCGCCTCGGCGTGAACGTAATGCCCGGTCTCGACGAACCTGATCGAAGGTTCGCTCCAATAGTCTCCCAACCTGTCCGACCATTCGGGCGCGATCAACGGATCGCGACGGCCCCAGAGAAAGCGCGAGGGCACGTCGATGCGCGGCTGCGCCGGCAGCTTGCCTTCCAGCCAGCGCCGGCGATTGGGCGCGGACGAGAGATACCAGTCGAAGCCGCCCTGGATGTTGCCCGGCTTCATGAAGTTGTCGACATAGGCTTCCAGCAGCTCGCCGAACACGGCGGGATCGTCGCCCGACCAGTGGTCGAGGAAATGTCGGAAGTAGAGCCGGCATGACTCGCGCGAGCTTCCGACCAGTTGCGCGGCCCATGGCAGCTGCTGGAAGTATTGATACCAGACCTCGATCAGGTGGCCGGGCTGGCCGTAGCGGTGCCCGAGGCCCGGATAGGGCGTGCAGAGATAGAGCGTGCCGGTCAGCCGTTGCGGCTGTCGATGCGACATCGCCTGCATGACATAGGCGCCGAGATCGCCGCCGATTACGCCGAAGCGGTCATGGCCGAGCGCGTCCATGACGGCAAACATATCCAGCGCGTGGCGCTCCGCGGTTGCGGACGCATCGGGCCCCGGTGTCGGCTTGCCGGTGTCGCCGCAGCCGCGCAAGTCGGGCGCGATCAGTTCGAAGCTGTCGCCGAGGCGCAGCATCAGCGGGCGCCACACCAGCCAGAACTCCGGCCAGCCGTGAAGCAGGAGCAGCGGCGGCCCCTTGCCGAAGCGCGCGACGTTGACGCGCAGGCCGCCGATATCGATCTTCTGTTGTGTGATGCCTGCCGCGGCTGCATCCGCGAAGGCTTTTTCCAGCGCCGTCATGGAGACTCCCTGTGGTTTGCCGCAGGCTGTCCGCGTTCGCGCGTCCGGTCCAATACTCGTTCGATACGGTTGCAGAGCTATTGCGTATGACTGACGGCACCCGCCGCCGTGCTATACCGCCGGCATGGAATTGCGACACCTTAGATATTTCGTGGCGCTCGGCGAGGAATTGAACTTCACCCGCGCGGCCGAGCGACTGCACATCGCGCAACCGCCGCTGAGCCAGCAGATCCGTCAGCTCGAGGACGAGCTCGGCGTGACGTTGCTGCAGCGGAATAGCCGTCCTGTCAGGCTCCCCGAGGCGGGCGAGCTGTTGCTTGCGCGCGCCCGCGCGCTGCTCGCAAATTTCGAGACCGCGGTCGCGGACACGCGGCGCGTCGGGCGCGGCCAGGCCGGCAAGCTCGCGATCGGATTCGTCGGCTCCGCGATGTTCGCCGGTCTGCCCGATCTCATCGGCAGCTATCGCGACGCCTGTCCCGACGTCGAGCTCGTGCTCGACGAGATGCTGGCGGCCGAGATTGCCGAAGCGCTGCGACGACGCCGGATCGATGTCGGCTTCGCACGCCCGGCGCTATTGCCGGAGGCGGGACTTGCCCAGCGCCTGATCCTGGAGGAGCCCTATGTCGCGGCGTTGCCGCGCGCGCATCCGCTTGCCGAGAGGGACGACATTGCGCTTGCCGAATTGTCCGACGATGCCTTCGTGCTGTATCCGGCGCGACCGGAGCCGTCGGTCACCGGCCTGATCGTCGCCGCGTGCCAGGCCGCCGGCTTCACGCCGCGGCTCGCGCAGGAGGTGCTGCATCTGTCCCGATTGCGCTTGCCGAATTGTCCGACGATGCCTTCGTGCTGTATCCGGCGCGACCGGAGCCGTCGGTCACCGGCCTGATCGTCGCCGCGTGCCAGGCCGCCGGCTTCACGCCGCGGCTCGCGCAGGAGGTGCTGCATCTGCAAACCGCGATTGGCCTGATCGCCGCCGGCGTCGGTGTATCGCTCGTCCCGGAGGCCGCTGCAAGCGCGCAGACCGGTCGCGGCGTGGCGTATGTCCGCTTGGCCGCGCCGGCGGTGACGGCTCCGCTCACGATTGCGTGGCGCGATGAAGATGTCTCGCCCGCCGTGCAGCGTTTGCTCGACCTTGCGACGCGCTTGCGCGAGATTGCTCCGGGACTTGCGCGAAGGAACTGAGGCAGCGGCCGCAATTGTCCGGACGATGGCTCGGGATTGCAAACTTACGCGACGCCGCACCGCAGCGACGTTTTCCCGCTTGCCAAATGTCAAACGCAGGCAGAGCATAAACGGTCGCCGACCCAATCATGGGCCGAGCTCCAAAACGAGGAGGCGGCAATGGGACAAGACGTCAGAAGTCCCCGAGGTCCACGGTGCATCGCATTGGTGGGCCCTTTCCAAAGCGGTAAAACCACACTTCTGGAAGCGATCCTGGCGCGCACTGGCGCCATTAAGAATGCCGGCAGCGTCGATGCCGGAACCTCCGTCGGCGATGCCAGCCCCGAGGCGCGTCAGCACAAGATGGGCGTAGGCCTGACCGCCGCCACCACCACCTTTATGGGGGACAGCTACACCTTTATCGATTGTCCCGGCTCGGTCGAATTCGCGCACGACATGCGTGCAGCGTTGCCGGCGGTCGATGCCGCGGTCGTGGTCTGCGAAGCCGACGAGAAGAAACTGCCGCAGCTGCAGATCATCCTGCGCGAGCTCGAGGAGCTCGGAATTCCCCGTTTTCTATTCCTGAACAAGATCGACCGCGCCAACAAGCGCGTCCGCGAGACGCTTGCGACGCTGCAGCCAGCCTCGCGCGTGCCGCTGGTGCTGCGCCAGATCCCGATCTGGAACGGCGATCTGATCGAAGGCTTTGTCGATCTCGCGCTGGAGCGCGCGTTCGTCTATCGCGAGCACAAGCCGTCGGAGGTGATGGCGCTCGAGGGCGGCAATCTCGATCGCGAGAAGGAAGCGCGCTTCTCGATGCTTGAGAAGCTCGCCGATCATGACGACGCGCTGATGGAGCAATTGCTGGAGGATATCCAGCCGCCGCGCGATGCCGTGTTCGACGATCTCGCCCGCGAACTGCGCGAAGGCCTGATCTGTCCGGTGCTGCTCGGCGCTGCGAGCCGCGAGAACGGCGTGCTGCGCCTGATGAAAGCGCTGCGCCATGAGGCGCCCGGCGTTGCCGAGACCGCCAATCGGCTCGGCATCAAGGACCAAAAGGATGCGCTGGCCTACGTGTTCAAGACCGTGCACTTGCAGCACGGCGGCAAGCTGTCGCTGGCGCGCGTGCTTGCGGGCCGGCTCGACGACGGCATGACGCTGCAATCCTCAAGCGGCGAGAGCGGGCGCGTCTCCGGCATCCTCGCGGTCTCGGGCGCGCATGACAGCAAGCGGCCGCAGGCCGAGGCCGGCGACACTGTCGCGCTCGGCAAGCTCGATGCGATCAAGACCGGTGATACGGTCTCGAGCGGCAAGACGGCGCCGGCCTCGCTGGTCAAGGTCGAGCCGGCCGCGGCCGTGCTGTCGATCTCGATTGCCGCGACCGACCGCAAGGACGACGTCAAGCTCGGCCAGGCGCTGCTGCGGCTGAACGAGGAAGATCCCTCGCTGACGATGATCCAGAACCCGCGCACCCACGACACCGTGCTGTGGGGGCAGGGCGAGATGCATCTGCGCGTGGCGCAGGAACGGCTCAAGGACCGCTACGGCGTCAACGTCAAATCGCATCCGCCGGCGATCGGCTACCAGGAAACCATCCGCAAGGCCATTACCCAGCGCGGCCGGCACAAGAAGCAGTCCGGCGGCCACGGCCAGTTCGGCGACGTCGTGCTCGACATCAAGCCGAAGCCGCGTGGTTCCGGCTTCGAATTCCACGAGAAGGTGGTCGGCGGCGCGGTGCCGCGCAACTATATCGGCGCGGTGGAAGAGGGCGTCGTCGACGCGCTGGCGCGCGGCCCGCTCGGCTTTCCCGTGATCGACGTCGACGTCACGCTGACCGACGGCTCCTATCACAGCGTCGATTCCTCCGACCTTGCGTTCCGCACCGCGGCGCGGATCGGGGTCAGCGAGGGGTTGCCGCAGTGCCAGCCGGTGCTGCTGGAGCCGATCCATATGGTCGAGATCGTCTGTCCGAACGAAGCGACCGCCAAGATCAACGCGATCCTGTCGGCGCGCCGCGGCCAGATCCTCGGCTTCGACACCCGCGAGGGCTGGATCGGCTGGGATTGCGTCCGCGCCACGATGCCGGAATCCGAGATCGGCGACCTGATCGTCGAGCTGCGCTCCGCCACCGCCGGCGCCGGCACCTTCACCCGCCAGTTCGACCGCATGGCCGAAGTGACGGGCCGCGCCGCCGACCAGATCATCGCCGCGCATCGCGACGCGGCCTGATCCGATTGTCATTCCGGAGCGCTCGCGCCGGCGAGCGAATCCGGAATCTCGAGATTCCCCAATGCGCAATCGCGCATTGGGATTCGATGCTGTCGCATTGCCCCGTAATGACGGGGAGACTGCTTCGCTCCCTTCCTTCCCAAGCCGACTGCTTTCATGAACATTGTCGTTCTGAACACTTGGAGCGATTCCCACCGTCATGCTTGAATCCCGCCGTAACCTGGCGCTGGCCTGCGCACTCAGCGCGCTGGCCGGTTATGTCGACGGCATCGGCTATCTGCATCTCGGCGGGCTGTTCGTCTCCTTCATGAGCGGCAACTCGACGCGGCTCGGCGTGACGCTGGCCGAGGGGCATTGGCAGCACGCCCTGGAAGCGCTGGAGCTGATCGTGCTGTTCGTCGCCGGTGCCGCAGCCGGCAGCCTGATCGTGCTCAGCGCGCTGGCGCATCGCCAGCCCCTGCTCCTGCTCGTCGAGGCGTGGCTGTTGACGGCGGCGGCGGTGGCCTATGCCTATGGCCTGCCGAGCGCCGCGGTCGCCGCCATCGTGCTGGCGATGGGGCTCGAGAACGCCGTATTCCAGCTCGAAGGCGGCGCCGGGCTCGGCCTCACCTATGTCACCGGGGCGCTGGTGAAGGCCGGCCAGCTGATCGCCGCCGCGCTCACCGGCGGCGCGGGCTGGGCCTGGCTGCCGAACCTGCTGCTGTGGGCGGCGCTGGTCGCGGGCGCGCTCGCCGGGGCGCTGGCCTATGGCTGGATCAACCTCGCCGCGATCTGGTTCGCCGCAGCCGCCGCGTTCGCCCTCAGCGCGCTGGTTGCCGCATCCGCGAAGCGGATGGATTGACAGCGCGCCTGCCTTGGCCGATGTCACAATCATGACGTCCTCAAGCAAAACCCGCGCCGCGTGCCTGATCGGCTGGCCCGCCGCGCATTCCCGCTCGCCGCTGATCCATCATTACTGGCTGCGCACGCTCGGCATCGAGGGCGGCTATGTGATCGAGGCGGTGCCGCCGGAGGATTTCAAGGATTTCCTGTTCCGCCTGTCGCTGCGCGGCTTCGTCGGCGCCAATGTCACCATTCCGCACAAGGAGCGCGCGCTGGCGCTGTCGGCACCGGACGAGCGCGCCCGTGCCGTCGGCGCCGCCAACACCTTGTGGTTCGCCGATGGCGAGTTGCGCTCGACCAACACCGATGTCGAAGGCTTCATCAACAATCTCGACGCCTGCGCGCGGGGCTGGGACAAGACCGAAGACGCGCTGGTGCTCGGCGCCGGCGGCGCGGCGCGTGCGGTGGTGTTCGGCCTGATCGAGCGCGGCATCGCGCGCGTGCATCTCGTCAACCGCAGCATCGATCGAGCCCGCGCGCTGGCCGGGCAATTCGGCGCGCGGGTTCATCCCGCGACCTGGGACAAGGTTGATGGGCTGCTGCCGCGCGCCGGCCTGCTGGTGAATACCACCTCGCTCGGCATGCATGGTCAGCCCGCGCTCGAGGTCGATGTCGGTCTGCTGCCGCAGGGCGCGGTTGTCTCCGACCTCGTCTATGTACCGCTGGTGACGCCGCTGCTTGCGGCGGCAGAGGCACGTGGTCTGAAGACCGCTGATGGACTGGGCATGCTGCTGCATCAGGCGGTGCGCGGTTTCGAATTGTGGTTCGGGCGGCGTCCGCAGGTCACGCCGGAACTGCGTGCGCTTGTTGAGGCCGATCTCACAAAGACTTGAGGCCTGGAATAGCATCTCCGGAACGGGGTCTGGTGTTAGTCCCCCAGCGTTCCCTCCCGGAGATCAGTTATGCCTGCCAGCCGTTCCCATCTCATTCGGCCGTTCATTGCGCTCGCGATGGTGACGGTGTCCACACTCTACGCGCTCGCGCAGCAGCCGCCGACGCCGACGCGGGTGCGTGGAACCGTCGAGAGCGTCGACGGCGATACGCTCGCGGTGAAGTCGCGCAGCGGCGAGGACGTCAAGCTGCACATGGCAGGCAACATGGTGGTGCTCGGTCTCACCAAGGTCGCGCTGTCCGACATCAAGGTCGGTTCCTTCATCGGCACGACCACCGTGCCCGGCCCCGACGGCACGCCGAAGGCGGTCGAGGTGCATGTCTTCCCGGAGAACATGCGCGGCACCGGCGAAGGGTCGCGGCCCTACGATCTGAAGCCGAACAGCAGCATGACCAATGCGACCGTCGCGCAATCCGTCGTCGGCAATGACGGCCACACATTGCTGGTCAAATACAAGGACGGCGAGAAGAAGGTGGAGGTCGCACCCGATACACCGGTCGTGACCTATGTTCCCGGCGACAGGGCGGACCTGAAGGCCGGCGCCAAGGTCATCGCTTTCATGAAGAAACTGCCGGACGGCTCGATTGAGACCGATCGCGTCAGCGTCGGCCGCGACGGGCTTACGCCGCCGATGTGACGCACAATGTCATCCCGGGGCGATGCGAAGCGTCGAACCCCAATGCGCAATTGCGCATTGGGGATCTCGAGATTCCGAGTCTGGTCCTTCGGACCATCCCGGAATGACGATCTGAACGGGCTACATCAGAACACGCGAGCGCATCACCTGTCCGTTATCGCAGTAACGGCACCCTCGTCCGGTCCGTAATTGCCATGCGAGTCACCTCTCCCGCGAAGGAGATGTGGCCGCACGGAATACCTCCAATTCCCCGGTGTTCCTTAATCCGCCAGCCAACCCATGAGGGACACCATGCCGAAATCGCAGCTGTTCGCCGCATTGCTTCTCGTTGCCTTTGCCTCGGCTGCATCCGCGCAGCAGCCGCCGACGGTGCGCATTCGCGGCACCATCGAGGCCGTCGACGGCGCCATGCTGTCGATCAAATCGCGCGACGGCGCCGACATGAAGGTGCGGACCACCGACAACGTCGCGGTGTTCGGCGTCGCCAAGACCGATCTGTCGGAGATCAAGCCCGGTTCCTACATCGGCGTCACCGCGATGCCCGAGCCCGACGGAACGCAGAAGGCGATCGCGGTTCACATCTTCCCGGAGAACCAGCGCGGCGCCGCCGAAGGCTTCCGCCCCTGGGACCTGCGCGCCAACTCGACCATGACCAATGCCACCGTCGCCGAGACCGTGAAGGGCACCGATGGCCAGAACATCACGGTGAAGTACAAGGACGGCGAGAAGAAAGTCGTTGTGCCGCCGGGCACCCCGGTCGTCACCTTCGCCACCGGCGACAAGTCGGAGCTGAAGCCAGGCGCCAAGATCATCATCTTCGGCGCGGTGAAGAAGGACGACGGCACACTGGAAGCCAACCGCGTCAATGTCGGCCGCGACGGGATCGCACCGCCGATGTGAGGCGAAGCGCACCTCTCTCAACACGTCGTCCCGGCGAACGCCGGGACCCATAACCACCGATGGTGGTTTGTTGAGAGGGCTGGGGGCACAGCCGTGTTCTAGTCTCGTACGGCTGTGGGTATAGGTCCCGGCTTTCGCCGGGACGACGCTTGTGGACGGGATGGCGCCGGCGGCTAAACCGCCAGCACGTGATCGTCGATCTCGGCGATGGTGTTGACGCCGCACAGCCCCATCGTGGTGGTGAGCTCCTTGCCCAGGATATCGATCGCCTTGGCGACGCCTTCCTGGCCGCCGGCGCCGAGGCCATAGGCATAGGCGCGGCCGATCATGCAGGACTTCGCGCCGAGCGCGAGCGCCCGCATCACGTCCATGCCGGTGCGGATGCCGCCGTCGAACATGATCTCGAGCTTCGAGCCGACCTCGTCGACGATCTCCGGCAGCACCTCGATCGAAGACGGTGCGCCGTCGAGCTGGCGGCCGCCATGGTTGGAGACCACGATCGCCTGCGCGCCGGTCTTGGCGGCAAGCTCGGCGTCCTCGACATCGAGAATCCCTTTGAGGATCAGCTTGCCCGGCCAGATGCTGCGGATCCAGTCGATGTCCTTCCAGCTCAGCGAGGTGTCGAACTGCGAGGCGGTCCATTCCGACAGTTTCGTCAGATCCTCGGTGCCTTTGACGTGGCCGGCAATGTTGCCGAAGGTGCGGCGCTTGCCTTGCAGCACGCCTGACACCCAGGCGGGCTTGGTCGCGAAGTCGATCAGCTTCGACAGCGACCATTCCGGCGGCACCGTCATGCCGTTCTTGATGTCCTGGTGGCGCTGGCCGATCACCTGCAGGTCGACGGTCAACACCAGCGCCGAGCATTTCGCGGCGATCGCGCGCTCGATCAGTGACTTGATGAAGCCGCGGTCCTTCATGACGTAGAGCTGGAACCAGAACGGCTTGTCGACGGCGGCCGCGATGTCCTCGATCGAGCAGATCGACATCGTGCTCTGGGTGAAGGGAATGCCGGCCGCCTGCGCGGCGCGGCAGGCATAGATCTCGCCGTCGCCATGCTGCATGCCGAGCAGGCCGACCGGCGCCAGGATCAGCGGCATTGCGGCCGGCTCGCCGAGGATCGTGGTCGCCAGGGTGCGCTTGGACACATCGACCAGGATGCGCTGGCGGAACTTGATCTGCTGCAGATCTTCCGAATTCGCGCGCAGCGTGTCCTCGGTGTAGGAGCCGCGGTCCGCATAATCGAAAAACGCCTTCGGCACCCGGCGCTTGTGCAGCTGGCGCAGATCTTCGATGCAGGTAATGTGCTTCATGGACGGTCCCGGCCCTTCTTCTGTGTCGCAAGTTCGATGTCGCGAGCCTTGTTTTAAGCGGCAAGTCTTGCGGGTGTTCGATCTTGCCGTCATCTAGCATGGATGGGGGGCCTGCCAAATCGAAGACGGATGGGAGAGCGCGATGATCCAATCAGGCTCCAAGCCGAAAGCAGACGAGAACGCCGAGAAGCGCCGGCTCGACGAGGCCCTGGAGGAGGGGCTGGAGGAGACGTTTCCCGGTTCCGACCCCGTCAATGTCACCCAGCCGGCCCCCAGCAAGGGCGACCAGCACGTCAAGCGCAGCGGCAAAGGGTAGGGGACAGGGTTCGTTTCCCAGGTTGCTGAAAGAGCAATAATGTTATATCTTTCAGTGCGTTAATGTCGAAGCGCGGGGTTTGGCCCCGGTAATGATTCATCATATTTTTTGAAGTCATTTTAGTGCCTGGCAGTCTATAAGGCCGATGCACGCTAGACTGGTAGGCGTTCGGGACTCTCTCGCCGGGTGGTTCGAGAGGTCCGTGTTGGGGGTTACATGAGCCGCAAATATTTCGGGACCGATGGAATTCGGGGCCGCGCCAATGGACTGATCACGCCGGAGCTCGCGCTCAAGGTGGGGCAGGCCGCAGGGTTGGTGTTTCAGCGTGGCGACCATCGCCATCGCGTCGTGATCGGCAAGGACACGCGGCTGTCCGGCTACATGATCGAATACGCCATGGTCGCGGGTTTCACCTCGGTCGGTATGGACGTGCTGCTGGTCGGCCCGATGCCGACCCCTGCGATCGCGATGCTCACCAAGTCGATGCGCGCCGATCTCGGCGTCATGATCTCGGCGTCGCATAATCTGTTCGAGGACAACGGCATCAAGCTGTTCGGCCCGCAGGGCTTCAAGCTGTCCGACGATGTCGAGAAGCAGATCGAGCAGCTGCTCGACGAATCGCTCGACCGCCGCCTGGCGCAGAGCGCGAGCCTCGGCCGCGCCCGCCGCATCGACGGCGTCCATGACCGCTACATCGAATTCGCCAAGCGCACGCTGCCGCGCGATCTCTCGCTCGACGGCCTGCGCGTCGTGGTCGATTGCGCCAACGGCGCCGCCTACAAGGTGGTGCCGGAAGCGCTGTGGGAGCTCGGCGCCGACGTGGTGCCGATCGGGGTCGAACCCGACGGCTTCAACATCAACAAGGAATGCGGCTCCACCTCGCCGGAAGCGCTGTCGCGGAAGGTGCGCGAGATGCGCGCCGACATCGGCATTGCGCTCGACGGCGATGCCGATCGCGTCATCCTGGTCGACGAGCGCGGCCACATCGTCGACGGCGACCAGCTGCTCGCGGTGATCGCGCAGAGCTGGAAGGAAGAAGGGCGCCTCGCCAAGCCCGGCATCGTCACGACCGTGATGTCCAATCTCGGGCTGGAGCGCTTCCTGCAGGGTCTCGGGCTGCAGATGGTCCGCACGCCGGTCGGCGATCGCTATGTGCTCGAGCAGATGCTGAGCGGCGGCTACAATCTCGGCGGCGAGCCGTCGGGCCATATCATCATGTCGGACTATTCGACGACCGGCGACGGTTTCGTCGCGGCGCTGCAGGTGTTGGCCGTGGTGCAGAAGCTGCGCCGCCCGGTGTCGGAGATCTGCCGGCGTTTCGATCCATTGCCGCAAATCCTGAAGAACGTGCGCTATCGCAGCGGCAAGCCGCTCGATGACGCCGAGGTCAAATCCGCGATCACCGACGGCGAGAAGCGCCTCAACGGCCATGGCCGTCTCTTGATCCGTCCTTCCGGCACCGAGCCGGTGATCCGCGTGATGGGCGAGGGCGACGATCGCATCCTGGTGGAAGAGGTCGTCGACAACATCGTCAGCGCGCTCGGCCACGCCGCCGCGGCTTAAGCCTCGTCAGCTCGTGATCCGTCATCCTGAGGCGCGCACCTTTGCGCGCGTCTCGAAGGATGCACGGCCCGTTGTCGCAATGTGGCGAGCGCCGGGCCGTCGACCCTTCGAGACGCGCGGAGCCTGTCATCGGGCCGCGCTTTGCGCGGACCCGTTGGCGCTCCTCAGGGTGACGGGGATAGAGTTTGGCCGCGGGCTGGCCACACAGCGCATCGCTGCCATCGGCTAACGCAACTGGTTTGCCTCACCTCCGCGTCGTACGACACGGAGGTATTTTTGCGAATCTGTCCGGGAATGCTGCATTGAACAAACCCGTCGTGAGCAAACAGGCGCTGGGCGAGCCGGTGCCGGTGCCGGAGCTGACGGCCGCGAAGGTCGCCGCCGCTGCGGGGCCGGCCTATGTCGTGCTTGCCGGCATCAGCTTCTCGCACTTCCTCAACGACACGATGCAGTCGCTGATCGCTTCGGTCTATCCGATCCTGAAGGACAATTACGCGCTCGACTTCGCTCAGATCGGCATGATCACGCTGGCGTTCCAGTTCACGGCGTCGCTGCTGCAGCCGCTGGTCGGGCATTTCACCGACAAGAAGGCGCAGCCGTTCTCGCTTGCGATCGGCATGGGCTTCACCTTCTTCGGGCTGTTGCTGCTCAGCGTTGCGCACACCTATGGGGTGATCCTGATCGCGGCTTCGCTGGTCGGCCTCGGCTCCGCGGTGTTCCATCCGGAATCGTCGCGCATCGCGCGGCTGGCGTCAGGCGGACGTTACGGTTTCGCGCAATCGGTGTTCCAGCTCGGCGGCAGTTTCGGTACCTCGATGGGGCCGGTGCTCGCAGCACTGATCGTGGTGCCGTTCGGCCAGCCCTCGATCGCCTGGTTCTCCTCGATCGCGTTCCTTGCCATCGTGATCCTCTGGCGCATCGGCGTCTGGTACAAGCCGCAGATATCGGGCAAGAGGGCGGCCGCCGTCGCGCGGCATCCCGACCATCCGGATCAGCGACGCGTGAGGGTCGCGCTCATCGTGCTGGTCGCGCTGCTGTTCTCCAAGCAGCTCTATGTCTCGAGCCTGTCGAGCTATTACATCTTCTATCTGATCGATCGGTTCGGCGTCTCGACACAGGCGGCGCAACTCTATCTGTTCGTCTTCCTTGCCGCCAACGCCGCGGGCGCGTTCATCGGCGGTCCGCTCGGCGACCGCTTCGGCCGCAAATACGTGATCTGGTTCTCGATCCTCGGCGCGCTGCCGTTCACGCTGGCGCTGCCCTATGCCGGCCTGTTCGCGAGCGCCGTGCTGACGGTCGTGATCGGTTTGATCATCTCGTCGGCGACGTCGGCGATCATCGTGTTCGCGCAGGAATTGATGCCGCATCGCTTCGGCATGATCTCCGGCGTGTTCTTCGGCGTCGCGTTCGGGATCGGCGGTCTCGGCGCCGCCGTGCTCGGCAAGCTCGCCGACCACACCTCGATCGCCTTCGTCTATCAGCTGTGCGCCTTCCTGCCGGCGATCGGCCTGCTCGCGGTGTTCCTGCCGAAGATGCCGCAGGCTGTGCGCTGAACGCACGGCCGCGGACGCGACGCCCGCGTTAAGCATTCGCTAACACACGCGGCTTGCGCGCCCTGCGAACGGCGCGCATGCGTCAACGCTTCATTAGCACTTGTGGCGAGATCGCGATGTTTCGCTGTCTCCTGCGCCATTTTGATGGACCTATCAGCGATAGCCGCAGAAATAGGTGAGAGAAAATCAACCTTAAAAATTAGGGTTAAGTGCCGCTTAAACATTTCCTGCCATCGTCCGGCCGTGAGTTTCAGACGTGGGGCTTTCGTGTCGCCTCACTTGGCCCAAAAGGACGAAGCCAATGCGTAGCGTAAAGACCCTGATTGCCGCCGGCGCGGCATCTCTGTTGTCCACGGCGGCGTTCGCCGCCGACATGCCCATCATGCCGCCACCTCCGATGGCGTATGCTCCTCCGCCGGTCCAGGATTTCGGCGGCTGGTACCTGCGCGGCGACATCGGCATGACCAGCAGCAAAGGCAGGCTGCACGTCAACGCGTATGACACGCTGCCCGCCGGCGCGCTCACCCAGGTTGGCCATGGCTTCGACGGCGGCACGCTCTACGGCATCGGCGTCGGCTATCAGTTCAACAGCTGGTTCCGCGCGGACATCACCGGTGAGTACCGCTCGAAGGTGAGCTTCAACGGCACCGACTTCGTGACCTTTCCCACCAACTCGATCGCCGATGCCTATCATGGCGGTTTCCAGAGCTGGGTCGGCCTCGTGAACGTCTACGCCGATCTCGGCACCTGGTGGTGCTTGACGCCGTTCATCGGCGCCGGTGTCGGTGCCGCGACGATCAAGACCTCGGCCTTCTCCGACGTCACCACGTTCCCGGGAGCGTCCGGTTTCACCGGTTCCTTCGCCGCCGACGGCGCGACCAAGACCAACCTCGCCTGGGCAGTGCATGCCGGTGTCGCCTACAAGGTCACCAACAACTTCACGGTCGAACTGGCTTACCGCTATCTCGACATGGGCACCGCGGGGCAGGGCAACGGTCGCTCGTTCGACGGCAGCAATGCTGGTCCGTCGTCGTTCCAGTTCCGGGATATCACGTCGCAGGACGTCAAGCTCGGCGTGCGCTTCGCCCTGCCTTGCTGCGACGTGCCGCCTCCGCCGCCGCCGCCCCCGCTGATCCGCAAGGGTTAATTTCGAGCCTCCACGGTTAACGATTGCAACGGCGCGGGACCATCCCGCGCCGTTTTTCTTTGCCGCGTCATGTCGCCAACTTCTGCAACTTGCGTGCTCGAAAACCGGCGGCGACAACGATTGGTTAAGGTTAACAGGCGATGATCAACGCGAAATCGGTGCGGTGGATGGAGCGTTGCAATGCGTAGGTTCGTGCTGGCGGCGATGATGATGGGAGCGGTGACCGGCGCACAGGCGGCCGACATGCCCGATTTCCTTCGCGGCAGTCTGCCCGCTTCCAGCGCGCCGACCAGAAACTGGGACGGCTGGTATGTCGGCGGCCAGGTCGGCCAGACATGGATCAACACCGACTTCGGCGGGAGTGTCGCGTCCTTGACCAACTCCATCTTCCGCAACACCACGCTGCAGGCGCCGACGTCGCAATTCAACTTGCTTGGCCGGGTCAATGCGCAAAGCTCGGGCTTCGGAGCGTTTGTCGGGCGCAACTGGCAGTATGACGACGTCGTGGTGGGTGTCGAAGCAAACTATACCTATTGGTCTGGGCTTACGACCACGACCTTCGGAAGTCTGGGGCCGATTCAGGTCGCTCAGCCAACCCTGGTCCTGCCACCCGGCGCCACTGCGGCAGACAGCGTGTCGTTGAATGGAAGCGCTGCGCTGAAGCTCAAGGATGAGATGACGTTCCGCGGACGCGCGGGTTGGGCAACCGGTGACTTTCTGCCGTACATCTTCGGCGGTCTTGCCGTCGGCCGAATGGACGTTGCGCGCACTGTCACGAGCTCTGTGAACCGGACGATCAATTTCGCTGATGGAAGTTCGACCAGCTTTGCCCTACCGCAGTTTTCCCAGACCGTGACGGATGCGAAGACGAACAACTACGTTGCCGGCTGGACCGCTGGTCTCGGCTTGGAATACATGTTGTGGAACTGTGTTTTCGTGCGAGGCGAGTGGGAATACGTCAAGTTCACGCCGGTCAAGAACACGTCGGTCACGCAAAACAGCGTGCGTGCTGCAATCGGCTACAAGTTCTGACCCACGCCACTCGGCTTGACACCGCAATCTGCGGCTGATCGGATATCGCTCCGCAAGCGGAGCAATCTCACATGAAAATCTACGGCGACGCCAATTCAGGCAACTGCCTGAAGGTGAAATGGGTGTGCGACAGGCTGGCGCTGCCGTACACATGGGTCGAGATCGACACCATGAAGGGCGGCAGCCGGACCGCGGAATTCCTCAAGCGAAACGGCTGGGGCCAGGTGCCGACGGTGGAGCTGGACGACGGCCGCACGCTCGCGCAATCCAACGCCATCATCCGCTATCTCGCGCGCGGCAGCGACCTGATCCCGAGCGATCCCTATCGCGCGGCGCAGATGGATGCCTGGATGTTCTGGGAGCAGAACAGCCACGAGCCTTATGTGGCCGTCTGCCGCTTTCAGGCCGTGTATCTCGGCAAGGCCATCTCGGAGATCGATCCGAACCTCGTCAAGCGCGGCTATGTCGCGCTCGATCATCTGGAGCGGCATCTGGCGGGCACGCAATTTTTGGTCGGAGAAGCGTTCTCGCTCGCCGACGTCTCGCTGCTCGCCTATACCCGTGTCGCGGAGGATGGCGGCCTCGAGCTCGCGCGCTATCCCGTGATCCGTCGCTGGATCGCCGACGCCGAGCGCGTGCTCGCGCTGCCGCCGGTCCGCTGACCTCAGGTGAAGGCCGCCATGACTGAAGCTTCATCAATCACGATCCGCCGTGCTCGCCGCGAAGACGTCGCCGCCATCGTCGGCATGCTTGCGGACGATCCGCTCGGCAGTGCGCGCGAGCGGATCGCAGACCCGTTGCCGCAAAGCTATTACGAGGCCTTCGCGCGGGTCGAGCGCGATCCCAGTTTGCAACTCGTCGTCGCCGTCGACGGGGAGGGCGTCGTCGTCGGCTGTCTGCAGCTTGCGGTTCTGCCGGGCATCAGCTCGCAGGGTGGCTCGCGCGGCCTGCTCGAGGACGTTCGCGTTGCTAAACATTGCCGCAGCCGCGGCATCGGCGAGAAGCTGGTGCAATGGGCAGTCACCGAGGCGCGCGCGCGAGGCTGCATGCTCGTCGAATTGCTGACGCATCAGACGCGGGTCGATGCGCAGCGCTTCTATGAACGGCTTGGGTTCGCACGCAGCCATGTCG
Source organism: Bradyrhizobium sp. USDA 3262 (assembly GCF_054060035.1). Taxonomy (NCBI): domain Bacteria; kingdom Pseudomonadati; phylum Pseudomonadota; class Alphaproteobacteria; order Hyphomicrobiales; family Nitrobacteraceae; genus Bradyrhizobium; species Bradyrhizobium sp. USDA 3262. The sequence goes on along the minus strand of NZ_JBSSCT010000001.1, from coordinate 8,510,459 downwards.
GGATGACGATTCGTTTTTGAAACGCGCGCAAGAAGTTGCGCCATCTACCGGGCAATACCTGCGGCAGCGGATAGTCTGCGATCCGGTTAATAGCCAATAAACTAAGCCGACCTCCGTGATTTTACGGGTCGGAACGAGTCCGGTATGTCGGACGTCTCCCACGGGGCGGCGGGCAACTGGGGATTGGAATGTCGGATTATTCGATCGTGCGGGTCGGCAACGAGTACATCGTGCAGGCCGGCGAGAAGAGCATTCTGAAAGTATCGAGCCGGCGCAGGGCGGTTAAGATCATGACTCTGGCGGCAGATTTGCTCGATCAGGAGACGATCCAGCAGGTCGAGGACGCCCCATCAATCAGCCGTGATGCCCGGATTGTTCCAGATGAGTCCGAACTTTCTTGACGTTTGGGTACCTTTCCACTATCCCCGACCGCGGGAAACCTCTCCCCACCGAGAGGCAGCTATCTGGAAGGGTAGATTATGACTGCAGCGAAGCCCGCTTCGCGGCCCGATGTGCCGCATTTTTCCTCCGGCCCCTGTGCCAAGCGCCCCGGCTGGAACCCCAACAATCTCAAGGACGCCGCCCTCGGCCGCTCGCATCGTGCGAAAGTCGGCAAGGCCAAGCTCAAGCTCGCGATCGAACTGACGCGCGAGGTGCTTGAGGTGCCTGGCGATTACAAGATCGGCATCGTGCCGGCGTCGGATACCGGCGCGGTCGAAATGGCGCTGTGGTCGCTGCTTGGCGCGCGGCCCGTCACCACGCTCGCCTGGGAATCCTTCGGCGAGGGCTGGGTCAGCGACATCGTCAAGGAATTGAAGCTGAAGGACGTCACCAAGCTCAACGCGGCTTATGGTGAAATCCCCGATCTCTCCAAGGTCGATCCGAAGTCGGATATCGTCTTCACCTGGAACGGCACCACCTCGGGTGTGCGCGTGCCGAACGCTGACTGGATCAGCGCGGATCGCGAAGGCCTGACGATTTGCGACGCGACCTCGGCCGCCTTCGCGCAGCCGCTCGATTTCGCCAAGCTCGATGTCGTCACCTTCTCCTGGCAGAAGGCGCTTGGCGGTGAAGCCGCGCACGGCATGCTGATCCTGTCGCCGCGCGCGGTGGAACGGCTCGAGACCTACAAGCCGGCCTGGCCGCTGCCGAAGATCTTCCGCCTCACCAAGGGCGGCAAGCTCAACCAGGGCATCTTCGAGGGCGAGACCATCAACACGCCGTCGATGCTCTGCGTCGAGGACTATCTCGATGCGTTGAACTGGGCGAAGTCGATCGGCGGCCTGAAGGCGCTGATCGCCCGCGCCGATGCCAACACCAAGGCGCTCGCCGACTGGAAGGCGAAGACGCCGTGGATCGACTTCCTGGCCAAGGATCCGGCGATCCGCTCCAACACCTCGGTGTGCCTGAAGTTCACCGATCCCGCGATCACCTCGCTTCCATCAGACGCACAGGCCGACTTCTGCAAGAAGCTGGTCGCGCTGGTGGAGAAGGAGAACGCCGGCTTCGACTTCGCGTATTACCGCGACGCGCCGGCGGGTTTGCGGATCTGGTGCGGCGCCACCGTCGAGGCCAGGGATGTCGAGCTGCTGACGCAGTGGATCGACTGGGCGTTTGCCGAGACCAAGGCAGCGTTGCCCAAGGCGGCTTAAGTTTTCTCTTGTCACCTCTCCCCGTTCTTACGGGGAGAGGTCGGATCGCGCAGCGATCCGGGTGAGGGGCCCTCTCGGCTTGTTCCTCGCCCGTGGCTGCCGCTCACCCCAACTCTCTCCCCGCAAGAGCGGGGAGAGGGAGAAGTGATCAGAGACTTCACCACATCGGTCCAGGAGACCCGCCCGCCGCAGGGCAAAGGAACAATCGAAATGACAAAACCCAAAGTTCTGATTTCCGACGCGCTGTCTCCCGCCGCTGTGCAGATCTTCAAGGATCGCGGCGTCGAGGTCGACTTCCAGCCCAACCTCGGTAAGGACAAGGAAAAACTCGCCGAGATCATCGGCAATTACGACGGCCTCGCGATCCGCTCGGCCACCAAGGCGACCGCCAAGCTCATCGAGAAGGCGACGAGGCTGAAGGTGATCGGCCGCGCCGGCATCGGCGTCGACAATGTCGAGATTCCGGCCGCGACCGCCAAGGGCATCATCGTGATGAACACGCCGTTCGGCAATTCGATCACGACCGCCGAGCATGCCATCACCCTGATGCTGGCGCTGGCGCGCGAGATCCCGCAGGCCGACGCCTCGACCCAGGCCGGCAAGTGGGAGAAGAACCGCTTCATGGGCGTCGAGATCACCGCCAAGACCCTTGGCGTGATTGGCTGCGGCAATATCGGCACGATCGTCGCCGACCGCGCGCTCGGCCTGCGCATGAAGGTGATCGCGTTCGATCCGTTCCTGTCGCCGGAGCGCGCCAAGGACATCGGCGTCGAGAAGGTCGAGCTCGACGATCTCTTGAAGCGCGCCGATTTCATCACGCTGCACACGCCGCTGACCGAGAAGACCCGCAACGTGATCGATGCGGCCGCGATCGCCAAGATGAAGAAGGGCGTGCGCATCATCAACTGCGCGCGCGGCGGCCTGGTCGACGAGCAGGCGCTGGTCGATGCGCTGAATTCCAAGCACGTCGCGGGCGCCGCCTTCGACGTGTTCGTCGAGGAGCCGGCGACCTCGAACGTGCTGTTCGGCCATCCCAACGTGATCTGCACCCCGCATCTCGGCGCCTCCACCACCGAAGCGCAGGAAAACGTCGCGCTGCAGGTCGCCGAGCAGATGTCGGACTATCTGTTGTCGGGCGCGATCTCCAATGCGGTCAACTTCCCCTCGATCACCGCGGAAGAGGCGCCGAAGCTGAAGCCGTTCATCGAGCTTGCCGAGAAGCTCGGCTCGTTCGCCGGCCAGCTCACCGAGAGCGGCATCCTCAAGACAGAGATCACCTATGAGGGCCACGTCGCCGAGATGAAGATCAAGGCGATCACCTCGGCGGTGCTGTCGGGCCTGCTGCGGCCGATGCTGGGCGAGGTCAACGTCGTCTCGGCGCCGGTCGTCGCCAAGGAGCGCGGCATGGTGGTGGACGAGGTCGTCCGCGCCGCGCAGAGCGACTATGAAAGCCTGATCACGGTCACCGTCACCACCGAGCGTCAGGAGCGTTCGGTGTCCGGCACCGTGTACGCCGACGGCAAGCCGCGTCTCGTCGACATCAAGGGCATCCGCGTCGACGCCGAGTTCGGCAAGTCGATGATCTACGTGACCAACGAGGACAAGCCGGGCTTCATCGGCGCGTTCGCGAGCCTCTTGGGTGATGCGAAAATCAATATCGCGACCTTCCATCTCGGCCGCGTCAAGCAAGGCGGCGACGCCATTGCGCTGGTCGAGGTCGACGGCGCGGTGCCGGCGGAGCTGCTAGCCAAGGTACAGACGCTGCCGCAGGTGAAGCAGGCCAAGGCACTGACGTTCTAGTTCGCGATCCGGCGGCTTGTCCGCACTCTCGATCTACCTCTCCCGCTTGCCGGGTCGAGACGAGCGAAGCTCGCTCTTAGGTCGGGTCGCATCGAAAGATGCGATCCGGGTGGGGGTTCTCTCCTCACAAGGATTCTCGACTGCGGAAATACCCAACCCTCCTCCGCAAGCGCAGGGTATCGCATTTCGTGGCGGTGCCCTCGTGGCCATCCTTCGAGACGCCCGCCTTCGGCGGGCTCCTCAGGATGAGGTCTTGTTTTTGCGGCACAATAGTAGACCCTCATGGTGAGGAGCGCCGCTTGCGGCGCGTCTCGAACCACGAGGCCAAGCATTTGCGCGGTCGCCAAGGGGCATATGCGATAGCCCTGCCCGCAAGCGGGAGAGGGGGCAAAGCGAGTTCGTGGTCACGACCTGATTTCGCTCAAGCAGTCCATATTCCGATCTGCGGAACATGACGCCGTCTCCGGCCCGGGAGGCGGCGTTTGTCGTTCCGGGACGTCTGGTATTCCTGTTGCAGCGCCCAAAATATGTGTACGAAGGCGTGAAGACGCGCCACTATCCGGCGATCTCAGAGGGAGAAAACAATGCGTGAAGCCGTAATCGTTTCCTACGCGCGCACCGGCCTGGCAAAGTCCGGCCGTGGCGGATTCAACATCACCCCGCCGATGTCGCTCGCCGCGCACGCCATCAAGCACGCGGTCGACCGCGCCGGCGTCGACAAGGAATATGTCGAGGATTGCTATCTCGGCAATTGCGCGCATGGCGCGCCGAACATCGGCCGCCAGGCGGCGCTGCTCGCCGGCCTGCCGAAATCGACCGCGGGCGTCTCCGTGAACCGCTTCTGCTCGTCGGGCCTGCAGACCATCGCGATGGCCGCCAACTCGATCCGTTCCGACGGCTCCGATTGCATCGTCGCCGGCGGTGTCGAGAGCATCTCGATTCCCGGCGGCGGTTCGCCGAAGGAATCGATCGATCCCGAGCTGCTCAAGACCGCGCCCGACATCTTCATGGCGATGATCGATACCGCCGACATCGTCGCCGAGCGCTACAAGCTCAGCCGCGAATACCAGGACGAGTATTCGCTGGAGTCGCAGCGCCGCATGGCGGCCGCGCAGCAGGCCAACAAGTTCAAGGACGAAATCGTCCCGATGAAGACCAAGATGAAGGTGGTCGACAAGGCGACCAAGGCCGAGTCGATCGTCGACTACGTGGTCGATCGCGACGAGTGCAACCGTCCGGAGACGACGCTGGAGGGGCTCGCCAAGCTCGAGCCGGTGAAGGGCCCGGGCAAGTTCGTCACCGCCGGCAATGCCAGCCAGCTCTCGGACGGCGCCGCCGCCGTGGTGCTGATGGAAGCCAAGGACGCCGAGAAGCGCGGCCTCAACCCGCTCGGCCGCTTCGTGGCCTGGGCCTCGGCCGGCTGCGAGCCTGACGAGATGGGCATCGGCCCGGTCTTCGCGGTGCCGAAGCTCCTGAAGCGCCACGGCCTGAAGATCGACGACATCGATCTCTGGGAGCTCAACGAGGCGTTCGCCAGCCAGTGCCTCTATTCGCGCGACCAGCTCGGCATCGATCCCGAGAAGTACAACGTCAATGGCGGCTCGATCGCGATCGGCCATCCCTTCGGCATGACCGGCGCCCGGCTCACCGGCCACCTGCTGCAGGAAGGCCGTCGCCGCAAGGCCAAGTGGGGCGTCGTGACCATGTGCATCGGCGGCGGCCAGGGCGGCGCCGGCCTGTTCGAGATCTACAGCTAAGCGCGATCGACACTGATCGTGTGCGAATGAGCGGCCTGGCGGCAACGCCGGGCCGCTTTTCTATTGGAGCCGGCTAGCTCGCCGGTGAGGTGAGCCCGCGCTCGTCAAACTTGAGCAAGGCAATCAGTTCGAGCGTCTGTCTGAGATCGGCGGCCTGCCTTGCGCCAAAGGCGGTCTCGAAACGTTCCTGCGCCTTGAGCCATGCGGCCTGCGACTCCTCGAGCCTGGCTTCGCCGCGCTTGGTGAGCCGCACCAGCCGGCTGCGCCGGTCGTTCTTGTCGACGGTGATGGTCAACAGACCGTCGCGCTCGAGCGGCTTGAGGTTGTGGTTGAGCGCGGTACGGTCGAGCACCAGGGCTGCGGCAAGCTCGCCCATCGTCGGCGCGCCCGACCGCCTGACATAGACCAGAATCGCCCGTTGCGTGCCGCGCAGGCCGGATGTCGCAAGGACCTGATCGTAGAGCTGCGACACCCGCCGCGTCGCCTTGCGCAACGCCGTGAGATTACACCGGCCGGGTTCCGTTTTCGTCATCGCTGCCTCCAATGGACTTGACAGATACATGCATATGCACCTAATGGCAATAGATGCATATGCACGTATTTGGGAGAGTGTGATGTCGGAGGTAGAGGCGGAGACCATCGATCTGGTCGTCGAACCTGATGCGCGGCCGCGGTCCCGCGTCGCAACCGCAACCCCGCGCCAGGTGCTGGCGATCGTGTCGGTCGGAATTTGCCTCGCCAATCTCGATTTGTTCATCGTCAATGTCGGGCTGCCGAACATCGCGCAGGAATTTCGCGGCGCCTCGCTTGAGGATCTGTCCTGGATCTTGAACGCCTATGCGATCGCCTATGCCGCGTTGCTGGTGTTCTTCGGCAGGCTCGCCGAACGCCACAGCCGCAACCTCAGCTTCCTGCTCGGCGTCGCGCTGTTCACGGCCGCGTCGGCGGCATGTGCTCTTTCGTCCAGTGTCGAGTTCCTGGTCGTCTCCCGCGTGGCGCAGGCGGCCGGTGCGGCATTGATGACGCCGACCTCGATCGGCCTGCTGCTGGCATCATTTCCGCCCGAGCAGCGCGCCGGGGCGGTGCGTACCTGGACGGCGATCGGCGGCCTTGCCGCCGCACTGGGTCCGCTCGCCGGAGGCGTCCTGGTCACCTTCGACTGGCGCTGGATCTTCATCGTCAATGTCCCGATCGGCGTCGTCGCACTGATCATCGGCTGGCTGAAATTGCCCGAAGTGCCCGGCCACGACGTGCCGCGTCCGAGTTCATGGGCGGCGCTGCTGGTGACCTCCGGTATTGGTGCCCTGACATTTGCGATCGTGAAGGCGAACGATTGGGGATGGAGTTCGCGCGGCGTCGTGCTCGGCCTTGCCGTCGCGACCGTCTCGCTCGCCGCCTTCGCGTGGCATTGCCTCAGATCGAGAAATCCCTTCGTCGATCCTGCACTGTTCGCGGTCAGGCCGTTCACCGGCGCGTCGCTGGTGATGGCGCCTTATTCGGCGGCCTTCGGCGCCATGCTGCTGTCCTGCGCCTTGTGGGAGCAGACGGTATGGGGCTGGTCGGCGTTGAAGACCGGCCTTGCGATCGCCCCCGGACCGCTGATGGTGCCGATCACCTCGCTGTTGTTTGCCGGCCGGCTGATTGCGCGGTTTGGCGCCGCAGCCGTCGTCTCCGCCGGAATCGTGCTGTTCGCGGCCGGCCTCGCGATCTGGGCGACGCTGCTCGGGGCCGAACCCAATGCGCCTGCCATCGTCGCGGGCGTGATGCTGATCGGTATCGGCGTCGGGCTGACCTTTCCGACCCTGATGGGCGTCGGCGCCGGCGCGCTGCCGCCGTCGTCGTTTGCCACCGGCTCCGGCGTCATCAACATGATCCGGCAGGCGGCACTGGCGATCGGCGTCGCGATCTTTGTCGCGATCCTTGCAACGCCGGTCTCGATGCCGGAGCGGATCGCGGCGTTTCAGCGCGGCTGGTGGATCATGATCGCGATCACCTTGGCCGGCTTCGTGCCCAATTATCTGTTCATCCGGCGCAAGGCGGATCGCTAAAGCCCGAAAGACATCGCCGCGCCATGCGGCAGCCGCGGCGGCGCCATCGTCGCGCCGCAGGGAAACCTCAATCGAACCAGTCCCTTCCTCGCTGCGTCTCACCACGAGAAACGGCGCGCAGTCGAGCCCGGCGCGCCGTTCGTCTCGCGCGCGATGCGGCGTTTTCCAGAGGGATGTCATGTGTAGGATTGCGAATTATCTTGTGACCACCAGCCTGGTGCTGGCGGGGGCGCTGGTTGCCGGGCCGCTGCATGCGGCCAATCTCGATGCAGCCTCGCAGATCGACGCCGTGACCGTCTATCCCGATGGCGCGAGCGTCACCCGCGTCATCACGCTGAACCTGCCTGCCGGCGACAACACGCTCATCGCCAGGGATTTTCCAATGGGGCTCGATCCGTCCTCGCTGCGGGTCGAGGGCGAGGGCGGAGCGAACCTCACGATCGGGGCGATCGATACAAAGCTGCCGCAGCCCTTGCTGCCGCCAAATCTTTCCGAGATCGACAGGCGCATCGAGGCGCTTAACGATCAGCGCGCCGATTTGCAGGGACTGATCAGCGCGGCCGAGGCGCGGCGCAAATTCGCCGAGCGCTTTGCCGAAACGTCGCCTGCGGGCCTCGGCGAGAAGGGCGAGGCGCGTCCGCTCAGCGAGTGGCGCGCGGCGTTCTCGGCGGTGGCCGACGAGGTCGCAACCGCCGACAGCGCGATCCGTGACGCCGAGCGCAAGATCCGCGTGATCGACCGCGATCTTGCGCAGCTCGCAGCCGATCGCTCGAGCAAGCCGCCGAGCAAGGTCGAGGTGCGGATCGACGTCGCCTCGCAGGCGGGGACCAAGGCGACCTTGCGGGTCACCTATGCGGTTCCCAACGCGCGCTGGACGCCGCTCTATGACGCCCGACTGGACACCGGTGCCAAGGACCGCAAGCCCGCGATCGAACTGGTGCGCCGCGCCGAGATCACCCAGTCGACCGGCGAGGACTGGTCGAACGTGGCGCTCGTCGTCTCCACCGTGCGCGTCGCGCGCGGCGGCAATGCGCCCGATCTCCGTTCGCTGATCGTGCAATATCCGCAGCCGCCGCGGCCGCTGGCGAAGCTCTCGGGAGAGGCCAGCATGCGGGCGCGCGAGGCCCTGGCACCCGCGCCGGCCGCCGACGCGGTTCAGCAATTCCGCTTTGGCGGCGGACGCGCGGACGAACTGGAAGCCACCGCCGAGGTCGGCGCCTTCCAGGCCACCTTCAGGATCCCCGGCCGCGTCAGCGTTGCCGCCAATGAGGGCGCCAAGAGCCTGCGCATCTCGACGGCGACGATCACGCCCGATCTCGTGGTTCGCGCCGTTCCGGTGATCGATCCGACCGCGTTCCTGGAAGCGAGCTTCGTGCAGGCCGACGATGCGCCGCTGCTGCCGGGGCAGGTCTCGATCTACCGCGACGGCATCTTTGTCGGCCGCAGCCGGATGGCCACCGCCGCCAAGGACGAGACCGTGCGGCTCGGTTTCGGCGCCGACGACAAGGTCAAGATCGAACGCACGGTGGTGAAGCGCAACGAGGGCTCCGCGGGCCTGATCGTGACCACGTCGAAGACCGACGAGCGCGCCTTCAAGACTGCGGTGCGCAACGGCCACGACTTCCCGATCAAGGTCGCGATCCAGGATCAGCTCCCGGTCAGCGAGAACGACGATATCGTGGTCGAGATGCTGCCGTCGTCGACGCCTGCGACGACCACCAATCTGCGCGACAAGCGCGGCGTGCTGGAATGGGCGTTCGAGGCCAAGGCCGGCGAAGTCCGTGACATCAATTTCGCCTGGCGGATGCGCTGGCCCAAGGACAAGGGCGTCGTGATGGTGCCGGCGGGCTAGAGCCCGTGCCGGGCTCTAGCGTTGTTGCTTGACGCGTTTTCTTCACGCGAGCCGGAACCCACTTCGCTTGAAAACGCTATGAGGACCTGCGTCATCTGCCGATGACATCTCTCCCGATCTCGGGCATCACTTTGCCAAAGGCAACAAGGCCTGAGATCGGGAGGATCCATGAGCTACCAGCACATCATCATCGATGATCCGCGTCCGCGCGTCCGCCGCATCACGCTGAACCGCCCCGAGAAGCGCAACGCGCTGAACAACCGCCTGCGCGGCGAGATCTTCGAGGTGCTGGAGCAGACCGACCGCGATCCCGGGATTTCGATCTCGATCCTGCGCGGCGCGGGCCCCTGTTTCTCGGCGGGCTACGATCTCTCCGCCGACAACCGCGTCGACCAGCCCTATCATTCGGCATCCGGCCCCGGCCAGTGGTCGCGCCATGTCGTCGAGGGCTGGTTCTCGATCTGGGACCTCGCAAAGCCTGTCATCGCGCAGGTGCACGGCTACTGCCTCGCCGGCGGCACCGAGCTCGCGACCGCCTGCGACGTGGTCTACGTCGCCGACGACGCCCAGATCGGTTATCCGCCGGTGCGGCTGATGAGCCCGCCCGACATGCAGTATCACCCTTGGCTGGTCGGCATGCGCCGCGCCATGGAATTGATGCTCACGGGCGACGCGATGTCCGGCCGCGAGGCCGCCGAATGGGGCTATGCGACCCGGTCGTTTCCGCTCGCCGAACTGGAGGCGAAGACGCTGGATTTCGCCGAGCGCGCGGCCAAGGTGCCGATCGAGCTGCAGCAGCTCAACAAGCGCAGCGTCCACCGCGCGATGGAAATCATGGGCGCCCGCGCCGCGATGCGCGCCGGCACCGAGATCCAGGCGCTGGCCTTCACCACCGAGGCCAGCAAGGCCTACATGGCGGGCTTCCGCCGCGACGGCGGCAGCGTGAAGGCCCAGCTCGACCAGCGCGACACGACGTTCGGGGATTACCGGACGAAGAAGGAGTGAGGATCACGCAAGCCGCGCGCGGAGCTGTATCACCGGCACCCTGAGGAGGCCGCAAAGCGGCCGTCTGGGATGAGCATCACGCTACCCGCATATTCGATGTCATGCCCCGCCTTGAGCGGGGCATCCAGTACGCCGCGGCTTGTCCGTTGAGCTCGGGCGCCTCTGCAATACTGGGTCGCCCGGTCGAGCCGGGCGACGACACTGTTGTGGGTGACGAGAGCAATCGTCTCACTTCGCCTTCAGGAAGTCGCCGACCTGCAGCAGCACGAACTCGTCGTCATCGGCCTTGTTCGGGTCGCGGCTCGAGGAGAACGGCAGGTTGTTGTCGTTGCCGACGATGATGTGGGTCTCGTCGACCCGGTCGACATTCTCGATCGTGAAGAACGGGAAAGTGTAGACGCCATCGTTGAGCGGCTTGCGCGCCTTTTTGTTGGGATCGCGGATCTTCATCAAGTCGATATAGGCGATCTTGCGCACCGGCTTGCCGACATTGGCATCGGACAACTCGATCTTGTAGACGCGCTTGAACTTGGCGAGATCAGGGAAACAGTTCTCGCCGCGCTGGCCTTGCGGGCAAGCCTTGTCGGCAGTGCCTTCGCCATTGTCGCGTTCGATCACGAGGCCCTGGGCCGGATCGATCATGTTGAAGTCGCCGATCGCATTGCCGTTCTGCTCGAACACATACTGCCAGTAGCGTCCGGTGAACTTCTCCGCCGCGACGTCGAATTCCAGGATGCGCGAGGCTTCCTTGCCGTCGACCTTCTCCCAATCCTTCTTGTCGGCATCCCACAGCGGGCCCTCGAGCAGGCCGTAGAGGAACTTGCCGTCCTTCGAGGAAGCAAAACCTTCATAGCCCTTGGAGCGGCGCAGGTTGACGTTGGTGTAGGAGGCGCCGGGCGCGCCGGGTGACTGCACCGCCCAGTGATCCGGCGAGCGCACCGGCTTGCCGTCCGCGACCGTCTCGAACACGGCGAGGATCTTGCCGGTCTTGTCGGCCTTGAGGACGTACGGCCCGAACTCGTCGCCGATCCAGAAAATGTCGTTGATGATCTGGAAGCCTTCGGTGTCGAAATCGGCACCGGTCAAATAGCGCTTGGCTGTGTCCTCATGCACGATGCGGAACGGCACCTTCCTGTCGGGATCGTGCAGGAACACGGTCTCCTGACGCTCGATCTTGCCGCTCGCCCAATCGATCTTGTGCCGGTTCAGGTACAGCATCGAGTCCGCCGAGTTGTAGCGCGAGCCCATGCCGTTGTCGGTGATCACCCAGAACGAGCCGTCGGGCATCACCTTGATGCCGGAATGGCCTTGCAGCGGCTGGCCCTTGAACGGCAGCGACACGCCGGTCGGCCGCTCGTAGGACTTGCCCATCACGGTGCCGATGGCGTCGACGCGCCTGCCGGTGGTGTACTTGCCCGAGGTCTTCAGATCATCAGGGGCGTCGGCGGGCGCGTCGATGAAGCTCTCCGCCGGCATCACGGCATGTCCTGCCAGCGTCGCCGGGAATTCGCCCTCACTCTGCGCGAACGCCGATGTGGCGAGCAGGATCGAGGCGACGGAGCAGAGCAGGGACAGGCGCATGGTTGATCTCCCAAAGGATAAACGATGCGGTGTTCTCCGAGCCGCCTGTTACAGCCGGCTGACAGTTTTGTGAACCGCGGATGTTGCGGCGGGATAAGGCTTGCGGCGTTACGTCGCCTCTCACTCGCAATCCTCATCCTGAGGAGGCCGCGCAGCGGCCGTCTCGAAGGATGCAAGCGACAGCCGGGCCTCGTGGTTCGAGACGCGCGTACCGCGCTCCTCACCACGAGGGTCTAAACGGGCCGCATGGTTTGCGGCAGCAGGAACGGCACGCCGTTTCCGGTGTAGGCGATCGCGGCGTCGATCTCGAAGATCTCGCGTAGCGTCTCGGTCTTCATCGCCGCCGTGCGGTCGCCGTCGACGGCAAGCCGGCCGCGGTGCAGCAGCAGGATGCGGTCGGCGAACCGCATCGCGAGGTTGAGGTCGTGCAGGATCGCGATCACGGCGGTGCCGCGCGCGGCGCGCCGCCGGGCCGTTTCGACCAGGTCGATCTGGTGCCGCAGATCGAGGCTCGAGGTCGGCTCGTCCAGCAGCAACAGTCCGGGTCCATGCAGCGCTTCGCCGCAGGCGAGCTGCACCAGCACGCGGGCGAAATGCGCCCGCTGCTGCTCGCCGCCCGACAGCGTCGGCAATTGCCTGAAACGGAAACGCGCGAGCCCGACCTCGTCGAGCGCCGCCTCGACCAGCGCCCGCGCCACGGCACGCGGGCTTTCGCCGGCGCCCATGCTGACGATTTCCTCGACGGTGAACGGGAAGCTGACGTTGACGTGCTGCGACAGCATCGCGCGGTGCTGCGCCAGCGCGCGTGGTCCGTAAGTTTGCAGGTCGCGCTGCCTGAGCCTGATCGCCCCGCGCGACGGACGCAGGTCGCCCGACAGCATCCGCAGCAGGGTCGATTTGCCGGCGCCGTTGGGACCGACGATCGCGACCATCTCGCCGGCACCGATCTGCAGCGACACCGCATCGACCAGCGTCGTGCCGCCGACCGTCATGGTTGCCGACTGCGCTTCGAGCAGGGCCGTCACAGCGACACCAGCCCGCGCTGCCGCAGCAGCATGGCGAGGAAGAACGGCGCGCCGATCGCCGCCGTCAGGATGCCGATCGGCATTTCCGCGGGCGCCACGATGGTGCGCGCCACCGTGTCGGCGCCGACCAGGAGGATGGCACCGAGCAGTGCGGACGCCGGCAGCAGCAGCCGATGCGCGGGGCCGATCACCAGCCGCAACACATGCGGCACCACGATGCCGACGAAACCGACCACGCCGCAGACCGAGACCGCGACCCCGGTCATCGCCGACACCAGCACGATCGAGATCCGCTTCAACCGTTCGACGTCGACGCCGCTGTGGAACGCCTCGGCCTCGCCGAGCACCAGCACGTCGAGCCCGCGCGCGATCGAGAGGCAGGCGACCAGCGCGACCGCCAGCACCGGCGCCAGCGCCGTGAGCTTGCTCCAGGTCGCGCCGCTGAGCGAGCCGAGCAGCCAGAAGGTGATGTCGCGCAGCTGGCGGTCGTCGGCGACGAACACCAGGAGCCCGATGCCGGCATTGGCGATCGCGGCGATCGCAAGCCCGGCCAGCAGGAAGATCGCAATCGATGTCCGGCCGCCGCGGCTGGCGATGCCGTAAAGCACGATGGTCGTGATCAGCGAGCCGGCAAAGGCCGCGATCGGCAGCAACTGGTGTTGCAGGAAGCGCAGGCTTTCGCCGAGATGGCTGTCGGTGAACACGATCGCGGCTGCCGCGGCAAACGCGCCGCCGGAGGAGACGCCGACCAGCGCGGGGTCGGCGAGGGGATTGCGGAACAGGCCCTGCATGATCGCGCCTGATACGGCAAGCAGTCCACCGACCATCGCCGCCGCTGCGATCCGCGGGATGCGGATCGACCACACCACGAGCTGGTCGCGTGCGAGCGGCGGGTTGGCGGCACTATCAGCCCATAGCCCAAGCGCTGCCGGAAGCCGCGCCATTGGAATGCCGGCGGCCCCGACCGTCAGGGCGACCAGCGCGGTCGCTGCGAGCGCCGCAAGCAGGCAGAGCAGGGTGAGTGTCGCGGCCGGCCGCAGCGACATGCCGGCGCGCCGTTGTTTCGCACGCCCGCGGCCTTCGGCCAGCACGCTCATTGCCGGCAATTCGCGGTCAGCGCTGCCGGCTTGAAGCTGCCGGCCTCCGGCGCCAGCGCCGGATAGAGCTTGACCGAGAGGTCGCGTGCCGCGGCCGCGGTGCGCGGTCCGAAGCCGAGCAGATATAGCCCTTCCATCGAGATGAAGGCCTTGTTGGTCGCGACCGGCGTCAGCGCGAAGGCGGGATGCGCGAACACGGCATCAGCGGTCAGCGAATCCTTGCCGCGATCGATCGACAGCACGACATCCGGTTTCGCCGCCACGATGGCCTCGTCATTGACCGGCTTGTAGCCGTCGTAACCGTCGATGGCGTTGAGGCCGCCGGCAAGCCGGATGATCTCGTCCCCGGCGGTCTTGTGGCCCGCCGCCATCGCCCGGCCATTCAAGAGCGACATCACGAACATCACGCGCACCGGCTTCGTCACTTTGGCGCGCAGCGCGCGCAGTTGCGCGAGATCGCTTTCGACCGCCGTGGCCAGGCAGGCAGCGCGCGGATCTGCGCCCATGGCGTGGCCCACCAACCTGATCTTCTCGACCAGCCCGGCCTCCGAGAACGTCTCCGGCACCAGCACCAGCGGCACCTTGGCCGCCTCGAGCACGTCCATGGTCTCCTTCGGCCCGGAGCCCTGCACTGCGAGCACCAGCGACGGGTGCAGGCCGAGCACGCCCTCCGGCGACAGCTGGCGCATGTAGCCGACGTCGGGCTTCTCGCGCAGCGCCGCCGGAGGGTAGAGGCTGGTCGCATCGACGCCGGCGATGCGGTCCTCGAAGCCGAGAGCATAGAGGATCTCGGTGATCGCGCCGCCGATCGAGACGATCCGCGACGGGTTATCGATCACGACGTCGCGGTCGCGTGCGTCATGCACGGTGATGCCCTCGGCCATCACGGCTTCGATCGGCAGCAGACAGAAGAAGGCGAGCAAAGCGAGCGTGCGACAAATTGTCATCGGGGCCGTCACTTGGTCAGGATCAGCTTGTTCTGCGAGGTCAGCCGCAACCGGTAATGTTCTTCGCCGTGCATGATGATGATCTCGCGCTCCGCCGCGAACAGGTCGCGACTGTCGAGACGATTTCCGCGCATGATCAGCGTTTTGGCCGCGCCGGATGCAGGCTCGGTCTGCTTTCCGGCTGCGCCGATATTGTCTCCGGAAGCTGCGGACATATTGTGGTGCTGCGCCTGCGAAAATTTTCAAATGGTGTTTGCTTGTATAAGCGGGCGAGAGCGCATTCCAACGGCCGCACTTTACAATCGATATAAACAGCGCCGCCGCATTCTTGACCGTTTTGTTGCCGGCTCGTAACCAATCCTCACGCGATGCAAGCGGTGGCTTGATCGCGATGTAGCCAGCAAGCCGCTCTCAGAGAGCGCAAGCCAGCCAAACCAGAAAAGCGATGATCAGGCTGGGGCTAGAATGGCTGACGGGGCTAGGGTTTCGCGCGCCCTGATTTTGGGCGCGTCGGTGTTTTCATTTGCTGCGGCACTGCCGGAGCGCGGGTTCGCGCAGACCGCCGATCCGTCGGCTGCGCGTCCTTCGACCGAGCGGCCGAAGCAGGCCAAGCGGAAGCCGAAGCCGGCGGCCGAAGCTCAGGCGGCGCCGGCGGCGATGAACGCGCGGGCGCAGATCGGCGCGGTGCCGGTGCAATCGCTCGACACCATCACGGCGGTGGCTTCCAAGACCGAGGAGCGCGCGATCGATGCGCTGGCGCCGGTCAGCTCCGTCACCCTGGAGAAGATCCAGGGCCTGCAGCCGAACCGGCTCTCGGACATATTCTACAACGTGCCCGGTGTCTCGGTTCAGGAGCGCGGCGACGATCCGGCGACCGTCATCAATATCCGCGGCTTGCAGGATTTCGGCCGTGTCGCTGTTGTCGTCGACGGCGCGCGGCAGAACTATCAGCGCACCGGTCACAACGCCAACGGCTCGTTCTTCCTCGATCCCGAATTGATCGGCGGTGTCGACGTGGTGCGCGGCCCGACCGCGAACATCTACGGCTCCGGCGCGATCGGCGGTGTGGTTTCGTTCCGCACCAAGGACATCGACGACGTGGTGCGTCCCGGCGAGCGCTGGGGTGTCGACATGTCGGGCTCCTATGGCACCAACACGGACCGCGGCATGGGCTCGGTGTTCGGCGGCGTGCGCGTCGATCCGAATGTCGATGTGTTCGGCGGCGCGGTCTATCGCACCCAGGGCAATTACAAGGACGGCGCGGGCACCGAGATCGGCAACACGGGCAACGATATCGCGGCCGGCCTGATGAAGGTGACGTTCCGCCCGGCCGAAGGCCACGAATTCAAGATCGGCGGCATCTTCCAGGACTACCAGTACAATATCGGTCAGCCGAACCGCGGCCCGACCACGACGGCGGCGCCGCTCGCCGCCATCGCGGGCTCCTCGGTCTACGCCTCCGACGCGAAGAACTACACGGGAACCTTGAGCTGGCGATATTCCAAGCCCGACGACATGCTGTTCGACTGGAACATCTCGGTCTACGGCAACCGTACCGACAACGACCAGGTCAAGACCTACAACAACCGCATCACCACCGGCGGCGGGGTCTGCACGCTAGCCAATCCCGGCAACAACATTTCCGGCTGCGTCGGCGACAAGCGCGGCTATTTGCTGGATACGGTTGGTGTCGACGTCAACAACACCTCGCGCTTCAATTTCGGCGACTGGCGCAACGCCGTGACCTACGGCTTCGACGCCTTCCGCGACGATGTCGAGACCTTCGATTCGCGCGGCAATTCCAACATCACGACGCCGGGCGGCCAGCGCACCGTGTCCGGCGGCTTCGTGCAGCTGAAGCAGAACTATTCGACCTGGCTCGAGCTGATCAGCGCTGTCCGCTACGACCATTACGAGCTCAATTCGATCAACACCACGACCAGCGGCGACCGGCTGTCGCCGAAGATCACGCTCGGCGTCACGCCGGTTGCCGGCTTCACGCCCTATGTCAGCTATGCCGAAGGCTATCGCGCGCCGTCGATCACCGAGACCCTGATCGCGGGCGGCCACGCCACCGGCGGCGGACCGGCGCTGTTCAACTGCCCCGACGGCACCAGCGGCCTGTTCTGCTTCCTGCCCAACGCGGCGCTGCGGCCGGAGATCGGCAAGAACAAGGAAGCCGGCATCAATCTGAAATATGACGGCATCTTTACCGCGAGCGACTCGTTCCGCGGCAAGATCAACGTGTTCCGCAACGACGTCGACGGCTATATCGATCTCGTCGCGTCGACGCCGACCCTGACGCCGTTCGGGCGGTTCAGCCAGTTCTACCAGTACCAGAACCTCGCCCACGCCCGCATCGAGGGCTTCGAGCTCGAAACGATGTACGATGCGGGCGACTGGTTCGTTGGCGTCGCCGGCCATCTGATGCGCGGCCGGAACACCCAGACCAATGTCGGCCTCGCCACCATCACGCCGCGCAAGGTGACGACGACGGGCGGCGTGCGCCTGCTCGACCGTTCGCTGATCATTGCCGCGCAATGGTCCTCGTTCGGCGCCAACAACGATTTGCCGGCGGGCTATCTGCCCTCGACCGGCTACGAGCTCGTCAACCTCTATCTGACCTGGAACGCCACCAAGGACATCACCTTCACGGCGTCGGTCGACAACCTCTTGAACCAGTACTACCGGCCTTATGCGATCCCGGGCTCCTCGACCGACGGCACGACGCAGAACGACGTGCTGTTCTCGAGCCCCGGTCCGGGCACCGTCTACAAGGCCGGACTCAGGATTCACCTAGGTGGAGCGTAACGCGAGACGCCGATCATTCCATCCAGGTTGCTCCGGCCGCGCTGGTGCCCCCAGCGCGGCTTTGGCGCGTTCATGTTATTAACGAGATCAACCGGCAGGATCCAGGCATCCGCCGTCAAACAGGAGAGAGTTTTCATGTTCATCGCAATGAACCGGTTCCAGGTGATCAAGGGCAAGGAGCAGGCGTTCGAGACGGTCTGGAAGACGCGCGAATCCTATCTCGGCGATCTGCCGGGCTTCATCGAGTTTCATCTGGTGAAGGGGCCCGAGGCCGAGGACCACACGCTCTATGCGACCCACACCGTCTGGGCCAGCAAGGCGGCGTTCGAGGACTGGACCAAATCCGATGCGTTCCGCCGCGCGCATTCGCGCGCCGGCAACGAGACCGGCGGCAGCCTCTATCTCGGCCATCCCAAATTCGAGGGCTTTGAGGTGCTGATCACCGAGCGCGCGAAGAGCCCGGCATGACGGAGGCGGCCGTGCAGAACGCGGAGCTAGCGGGATTGAAGGCCTATATGGCCGACAATCCCGGCGCGGTCATCGAGGATGTTGCGCGCGAGCGCAAGGTGACGCCGCGCGCGGTGCTCGAGGTGCTCCCCGAGGGCATGGTGCGGATCGGCCCCGGCGAATTTGCTGCCGCGATGCAGGACATCGCGGAGTGGGGCGAGGTGACGCTGATCGTGCACACCGATGATGCGATCTTCGAGTTCACCGGCGCCATTCCGAACGGCGAGGTCGGCCGCGGCTATTTCAACCTGATGCAGCCGAAGGGCCTGCACGGCCACCTCAGGCACGAGCGCTGCGCGACGATCGCCTTCGTCGAGCGGCCTTTCATGGGCAAGGTGTCGGCGTTCATCGCCTTCATCAATCGCGACGGCGGCATCATGTTCAAGGTGTTCGTCGGCCGCGACGAGACGCGCGCGCTGCGCGGTGATCAGCTGGTGCGCTTTCATGCGCTGGCGGACCGCCTCGCGCCGCAGGCGGGCTGACACCAACGAAGGACGGGAGGCGATCATGTCGCAGCGTTGGCTTGGGCAAAGCATCTGGATGGCGGCGTCGGCCGGGCTCGGCATGCTGCCGGGCGCGAGCCTTGCCGCCGCCGACGCCGCACTGCTGCCGCGCAACCTCTCGCCCTGGGGCATGTTCGAAAGCGCCGACATCGTCGTGAAGGCGGTGATGATCGGCCTCGCCTTCGCCTCGCTCGTCACCTGGACGGTCTGGCTCGCCAAGACCGTCGAGATCCGCCGCAAGACCGCGCTCGCCCGGCAGCGGATTGGCCTGCTCGAGCGTGACACCCAGCTCGCCGAGGTCGAGCAGGCGAGCCGCGACGGCGACGATGCGGTGGCGCAGATCGTGCAATCGGCCTCGCGCGAGGCTGCGCTGTCCGGCGGGATGTTCGACGACGGCTTCAAGGAGCGCATCGCGCTGCGGCTGGAGCGGGTCCAGGCGGCGACGTCGCGGCAGATCGCGCGCGGCACCGGTGTGCTGGCGACGATCGGCGCGACCGCGCCGTTCGTCGGCCTGTTCGGTACGGTGTGGGGCATCATGAATGCCTTCATCGGCATCTCCGAGGCCCACACCACCAATCTCGCGGTGGTTGCGCCCGGCATCGCCGAGGCGCTGCTCGCGACCGCGCTCGGCCTGGTCGCTGCGATTCCGGCGGTCGTGATCTACAATCACCTGACCCGTTCGATCGCGTCCTACCGCGCATTGCTCGGCGACGCCTCCGTCATGGTGATGCTGCTGGTCAGCCGCGAGGGCGATCGCAGCCTGTTCCGGCTGGCACGCGCTGCGGAGTAGCAGATGGGCGTCAAGCTCGGTTCTGGCGGCGCGTTCAGGCGTCGCGGCGATGACGATCTGGTCGAGGCGCACGAGATCAACGTCACGCCGTTCATCGACGTGATGCTGGTGCTGCTCATCATCTTCATGGTGGCGGCGCCGCTCGCGACCGTCGATCTCCGCGTCGATCTGCCGGCCTCGACCGCCGAGCCGCAGCCGCGGCCGGACAAGCCGGTGTTCGTCACCGTGAAGCCTGATCTCTCCGTCGCGGTCGGCGAGGACGTGATCGCGCGCGAGACGCTGACGTCGACGCTTGATAACGCCACGCAAGGCAGGAAGGACGAGCGCATCTTCCTGCGCGCCGACAAAGCGGTCAGCTATGGCGATCTGATGGAGGTGATGAACCTGCTGCGCAACGCCGGCTATCTCAAGATCGCGCTGGTCGGCCTCGACGGGCGTAGCTGATCCATGAATGCGTACGCGCTTCATGATGCGGGCGGCGAGATCTGGCTAAGACGCTGGGGCCTGTCGGCGGCAGCGATGCTGACTGCGCATGCGGCGCTGCTCGCGCTCGGGATGACGTGGGTCTCGGCACCGCCGCCGGGCGTCGCCGTGCCGGCGGTGCTGGTCGACCTGACGCCGATCACCTCGGCGCCGGAGATTTCGGAGACCGAGCTGCCGCCGGGCCCGGCGATGCAGGAAGCCGACGCGTCGCCACCGGAGCCTGCCGCCGCGCAGCCCGTGCAGCAGGAGATCGCGCCGACGCCGATGCAGGAGAAGCCCGACGTCGTCGCGCCGCCGGAACAGAAGCAGCAGATCACGCCGCCGACACCCGAGCCCGCGAAAGTCGTTCCGGAGAGGAAGCCCGAACCGGTCAAGCCGAAGGTGGTTCGTCGGGAAGCAAAGAGGCCGTCCGAGGCAACCCCGGCACCGCGCACCAGCGCGCCGAGCCGTGCCGAACGGCAGGCGCCGGCTGCGTCCGCGATCAGCGCCGGTGCAGCGGCGTCAGCGATCGCGGCCTATAACGCACGCGTCCGCGCGCATCTGTTGCGCTTCCATTCTTATCCCGCAGGCGGCAACGGCCAGCGCGGCGTGGTCCGCCTGGTGTTCACGCTCGGCCGCGGCGGACAGGTGCTGTCGAGCCATCTCGGCGGCTCGTCCGGCAATCCGACCTTCGACGCGCGGGCGCTGGCGATGGTGCGCCAGGCCCAGCCGTTTCCGGCGTTTCCGTCCGAGATCACGCGGGGCTCGATGGGTTTCTCCGTGCCGGTCGCGTTCGTGCCGCGGTAGGGCGCGACCTCATTGATGGAGGCCGCACATGCATTCCCGTCATCCTGAGGTGCGAGCGGAGCGAGCCTCGAAGGATGAATCGGCCACCGGCGGGGCCGTGCATCCTTCGAGGCTCGCCGAAGTGGCTCGCACCTCAGGATGACGGAGATAGAGCGAATTGTGCGTCCCTGTGCCCCCGCTACTCCTTCACCGCCCCCGTCAGCGACGACACGTAGTAGTCGACGAACAGCGAGTAGAACAGCGCGACCGGCAGTGAGCCGAGCAGCGAGCCTGCCATCAGCGCGCCCCACTGGTAGACGTCGCCGGTGACGAGCTCGGTCAGGATCGCGACCGGCACCGTCTTGTTGGCGCCGCTCTGGATGAAGGCGAGCGCGTAGATGAACTCGTTCCAGGACAGCGTGAAGGAGAAGATGCCGGCCGAGATCAGGCCGGGCACCGCGAGCGGCAGCGTGATCCGCCACAGGATCTGCAACCGCGTCGCGCCGTCGACCAGCGCGCATTCCTCGAGCTCGTAGGGGATCGACTTGAAATAGCCGATCAGGAGCCAGGTGCAGAACGGCACCAGGAAGGTCGGATAGACCAGGATCAGCGCCAGCGGCGAGTCGAACAGCCCGAACTGCACGATCACGGTGGCAAGCGGAATGAACAGGATCGACGGCGGCACCAGATAGGCGAGGTAGATGCCGAGGCCGACATAGGGACTGCCGCGGAAGCGCAGCCGCTCGATCGCGTAGGCGGCGAGCGTCGAGGCGAACAGCGACAGGAAGGTCGAGCCGATCGCGACCAGCATGGTGGTCTTCAGCCAGCGCGGATAGGCCGTGTCGAACAACAAATGCTTGATATGCGCGAGCGTCGGCGAGGTGATCCAGAACGGATTGTGCTCCTTGTAGTTCAGCAGCTCCGCGTTCGGTTTGAACGAGGTGACCGCCATCCAGTAGAACGGGAACAGCAGGATCAGGATGAAGCAGGCGAGCGGTAGATAGATCATCACCACGCGGCGGGCGCGGGAATCCCACGCCATCGTATCGGGCGTGGCGCTGGAGACGTTGGAGGATTGGGCTGCAACGTCAGTCATTGGCTTCTCCCTGCTGCCATTTGCGGCGCGCGAGGCCGAAGTAGCTGAACAATGTTGCGAACACCAGGAACGGGATCATCGAGACGGCGATCGCGGCACCCTCGCCGAGTTCGCCGCCGGCGATGCCGCGCTGGAACGCCAGTGTCGCGAGCAGATGGGTCGAGTTGACCGGGCCGCCGCGGGTGATGGCGTAGACCAGCTGGAAGTCGGTGAAGGTGAAGATGATCGAGAACGTCATCACGATCGCCAGGATCGGCATCATCATCGGGAAGGTGATGTAACGGAAGCGCTGCCAGGAGGTGGCGCCGTCGAGCATCGCCGCCTCATAGAGCGAGGGCGAGATGGTCTGCAGCCCCGCCAGCAGCGAGATCGCGACGAACGGGATGCCGCGCCAGATATTGGCGGCGATCAGCGAGAACCGCGCCGGCCAGGGCGAGCCGAGGAAGTCGACATTGCTGTCGCGCCAGTGCAGCACGTCGACCAGGAGGTAGGAGATGATCGAGAACTGCGGATCGTAGATCCACCAGAACGCCAGCGCGGAGAGCACCGTCGGCACGATCCACGGCAGCAGCACGATGGCGCGGATCAGGCTCTTGAACGGGAAATGGTTGTTGAGCAGCAGCGCCAGCCAGAAGCCGAGCGCGAACTTTCCGAAGGTTGCGATCGCGGTGTAGAAGATCGAATAGAACACCGCGTTCCACCACAAGGGATCCTTGAGCAGATACTGGAAGTTCTCAAGTCCGATGTAGATGCCGCGCTGGCCGATCGTGGTGTCGGTGAAAGCGAGCCAGATGCCGAGGCCCAGCGGATAGGTGAGGAACACCAGCAGCAGGCCGATCGCGGGCGCAAGGCACATCACGATCAGGAACGGCTTGTAGTCGAACAGGCGCGCGAGCCAGCCCGGCTGGTGCAGCGCCGCGCCGCGTGAGGGGAGGGTGGTGACAGACATCAGGTTCTTGTCTCGGTCCGACTTCCAGGGTCATTCCGGGATGGTGCGTTAGCACCAGACCCGGAATCTCGAGATTCCGGGTTCGATGCAACGCATCGCCCCGGAATGACAGCGGCTTGAGGTAGATCTTACCGGCCTTGCCGCCGGAAGTACCGCTTGGCGCGCTGTTCGGCTTCGGCGGCTGCGGCTTCGGGCGTTGCGGCGTCGGTCGCCACCGAGGCGCACATCTGCACCAGCACATAGTCGGCGTTGACGGCGCCGGTCGCGGTCGAGATCGGCCCCTTGTAGCCGTTGTAGTACGGGCTCCTCATCGTGTCCTTGAAGATCGCGACCTTGGGGTCGCTCGACCATACCGCGGCGTCGGCATAGGCCGCCAGCGGCTGTGACCAGTAGCCGGAGTTGGCGTTGAGCCACGGCTCGTACTGTTCGTGCTCGAGCATGAACTGCAGGAATGCCTTCGCCGCGTTGGGATACTTGCTGTGCTTGAACACCATTGCGTTCAAGGTCAGGCCGGACATCGGAGAGGTGGGGGCCAGCCCCTTGATCAGGAACTGATGGGCGGTGTCGTCGGCGATCGCCTTGGTCGCGGGATCGTTCTTCAGCGAGAAATACAGCGAGACGCCGTTTGCGGTCAGGCCGATCTCCTGCGACGAGTAGGCGCGGTTGTTGGAAACGTCGTTCCAGGACGGCGTGCCGGCAATGAAGGTCGGATAGAGCTCCTTCAGATATTTCAGCGCCGCGATCGTCTCCTTGCTGTTGATGATGATGTTGCCTTCCTCATCGAGCAGCGCGGCATTGTGCGACCACAACAGCCAGTTGGCGAAGCCGTTGCCGTCGCCGACCGCGTTGCCGAGTGCGAAGCCCGCGGGCTTGCCGGCCGCCTTCAGCTTCTTGCAGAGTTCGAGGAAGCCGGCGTGGTCCTCCGGCACCTTGTCGAAGCCGGCGGCGTTGACCAGCGACTTGCGGTAGACCAGCGGGCCGCCCGAGGCGCCGAACGGCAGGCCGACCCAGCTCTTCGACTTCGAGCGCATGCCGTATCGGCGCGCCAGCGTGAGCCATCCGCCATAGCGCTTGTCGAGATAGTCGGCGACATCGGTCAGCTCGATCAGCTTGTCGATATAGATGTGCGGCGCGTCGCCGAAGCCGATGATGATGTCGGGGCCGGCGCCGGAGTTCGAGGTCACGGCGGTCTGCTGGTTGATGTCCTCCCAGCCGACGAAGTCGACCTTGATGTCGACACCGGTCTTGTCGGTGAATTTCTTGGCATTGGCGCGGAACACGTCCTCGTCGGCCTGGACGAAGCGCACCGGCCGCAGCATGCGCAAGGTGGCGTCCTTTTCGATCGGCAGCGACGGCGCCGCCACGTCGGCAGCCTTCACCTTCGATGCCTCCTGCGCCGAAGCGCCGGTGACCGCCAGCGCCGCCGCGGAAGCCCCCAGCACCAGCGCGTCGCGACGCGTGATCTCGTACTTCATGTCGTTCGCACTCCCGTTCTTATTGTTTCGTTGTTGTTTTTCCTTCCCGGCGTTTGGCCGCCGGTGAAGGGTCTTGTGGTCTCGGCCCGCCCGCCGCGCAAAGGGCCCGCAAGAGGCGGGCCCCGCACGAAAAGCGCATTCCCGCCCTAGCTGTTCGGACCGCGATCCATGCTGACGGGCTGCCAGCGGCGCAACGCGGTGTTTTGCAGCACCGACGGGTTGACGCAGCTTACCGGCCACATGCCTTGCAGCACTAGTGACAATTCGTAGCCCACCCGGCGCTTGCGCGCCTCGTCAAAACGTGCCGACGCCGAGGCGACATGGGCGGTCAAGGTAACATTGTCCATCCCGAGCATCGGATTGTTGTGCGACGGGGGCTCCTTTTCCAGCACGTCGAGCGCGGCGTGGGCGATCCAGCCCTCCTGCAGCGCCTTGATCAGCGATTCCTCGTCGACCGTAGCGCCGCGGCCGGTGTTGATGAAGATCGCCGACTTTTTCATCTGACGAAAATGCTTCTCGGTCAGCATGTGGTGCACTTCGGGCCGCGCCGGGGCGTGCATCGAGACGAAATCCGACTGCGACAGCACCTCCGACAGCGTCGAGGGGATCACGCCGTGGTCGTACATCAGGGTTTCCTGGATGAAGGGATCGTAGGCCACCATCCTGAGGCCGAACGGCGCGGCGCGCTTGGCGACGGCGCGGGCGACCCGGCCGAATGAGATGAAGCCGAGCGTCTGGCCCATCAGCCGCGGAATCTTCAAGAGCGCCGGACGGCCCTCGGCCCAGCGCCCGGTGCGCACCATCTTGTCCTGCTCGATCAGGCGACGGAAGCCTGCGAGCAGCAGCATCATGGCGTGGTCGGCGACCTCCTCGATGAAGGTATCGGGGATGTTGGTGACGGGAATGCCGCGGGCGGTCGCGGCCTTGACGTCGACCGAGTCGACGCCGACGCTGCCGAGCGTGATCACCTTGCAGTTCTCGAGCGCGTCGATCACCGCCTTGGTGATCGGCATGCCCTTGGCGTAGATCGCGTCGGCGGTGCGTGCCGCCGCGATGAATTCGGCCTCATTGGCCGGCGCCTCGACGATCTCGGCGCCGATCGGATCGAGCGCCTCGCGCTCATAATCGTAGCCGCCGCCTGCGACCGTGAAGCTCGCGCCCTTCGGCGTGACCACCCTGAATTTCGACATTGTCTGCTCCCGATGTGAGTCTGCTGTTCTTGCTTCTTGCTGGTTTGCTTCTTGATCTTGATTCTTGATCTTCTTGCTTCTTGGGGCGCGGCTTGCATCACCGCCCTCCCATGCTTGTACGCGAGCCGCGCTGTTCTCTCCACAATTGCCGGTTGGTCCGCGGTCTGATTCTCCGGGCTTCTACGGGGAACCTCCGTAACCATCAGGTAAAGGGTCTCACATTACGGTGAGCCGAATCAATCCGCCAATCGCGTCGCGTTCCCCGCCTCTTCTGGAGACCCCCGTGAAGCTGTCAAATTTGAAGATCACCCCCAAGCTCGGCATTCTGGTGGGGGTGACCCTCCTTGGCCTGTGCACGGCCGGCATCCTCGCCGGTCACCTGATGCAGCGGGAGATGCTGAATGCGCGCATCGACCAGGCCAAGGCCATTGTCGAGATGGCGAAGAACATGGCGGCGGGCCTGAAGAAGGATGTCGATGCCGGCAAGCTGACCAGGGAAGCGGCACTGGCCGAGTTCGGCAAGCGTGCCAACACGCTGACCTATGACAATGGCGCCGGCTATCTGTTCGGCACCGACTACAACGGCATCACGGTGCTGGCGCCTGATCCGAAGCAGGTCGGAACCAATCGCATGGACGTCGTGACCAATGGTCGCAAGCTCTCGCAGGAACTGATGGACGGCGTGAAGGCCAAGGGCGAGATCCTGCTGTTCTATGATTATGTGAAGCCCGGCCAGGAGACGCCGATCCGCAAGCTCGGCTACGCCGTCGCGGTCCCCGGCTTCGACATGTATCTCGGCACCGGCGCCTATCTCGACGATATCGATGCCAAGATGCGGCCGATTGCCTGGCTGCTCGGCCTCGCGATCCTCGGCATCGGCATCGTTTCCGGCTCGGTCGCCTGGCTGATCGGCCGCAGCATCTCCCGTCCGCTCAACCTGCTCGGCGCCCGCATGCGCGACATCGCCGACGGCAAGCTCGACGGTGACATCCCCGGCGTCGGCCGCGGTGACGAGGTCGGCGGAATGGCGGCCACGGTTCAGGTCTTCAAGGACAACGCGGTTCGCATCCGCGGCCTGGAACAGGCCGAGGCCGAGACCAAGGCACGCGCCGAGGCCGAGCGCCGTGGTGCGATGGAGAATATCGCCAACGATTTCGAGCGCAGCGTGAACGGCATCGTCCGCACGGTGGCCTCCGCCGCTGCCGGCATGCAGACCACGGCGCAGTCGATGACCGCGACCGCCAGCGATGCCAGCGCGCGGGCCGCGACCGTCGGCGCGGCATCAGACAGCGCCTCCAACAATGTCGGCACCGTCGCCGCGGCGGCCGAGGAGCTCTCGAGCTCGGTTGCCGAGATCTCCCGCCAGGTGGCGCGCTCCAGCGAGGTCGCGAGCCAGGCGGTGGCCGATGCCGAGCGCACCAATGCGACCGTGCAGGCGCTCTCCACCGGCGCCGAGAAGATCGGCGAGGTGGTCAAGCTGATACACTCGATCGCGGCTCAAACCAACCTGCTCGCGCTCAATGCCACCATCGAGGCGGCGCGCGCCGGCGAATCCGGCCGCGGTTTCGCGGTGGTCGCGTCCGAAGTGAAGGCGCTGGCCAACCAGACCGCGAAGGCGACCGAGGAGATCTCGGCGCAGGTTGCGGCGATGCAGGCCTCCACCGGCGAGGCGGTGACCTCGATCGGCGGCATCACAGCGACCATCGCGCAGATGAGCGAGATTACCGCCTCGATCTCGACCGCGATCGACCAGCAGGGCGATGCGACGCGTGAGATCGCACGCAACATCCAGCAGGTCGCGGCCGGCTCGAGCGAGATTTCCGCCCATATCGGCGGCGTCACGTCGGCGGCCGCCGCCACCGGCACCGCGGCCGGCGACGTGCTGTCGAATGCCCGCGAGCTTGACACCCAGTCCGGCATGCTGCGCAATGCGGTCGACGAGTTCCTGCAGAAGGTGCGCGCGGCGTAAGCGAGCCGCGTAGGGTGGGTTAGCGACGCTACGCCACCCAACGATTCCGCATCCCCGTCATCCTGAGGAGCGCGCTTTTGCGCGCGTCTCGAAGGATGCACGGCCACCAGCCGGGCCGTCGATCCTTCGAGACGGCCGCGTTGCGGCCTCCTCAGGATGACGGAGTTGGCAGACTTCGTCGCTTCGCTTCGCTCGCAATAACGGGTGTCTCTACTGCTTCTCGATCCCGGCGTCGGAGATCAGCTTCTCCCACAGCACGAGCTGCTCCTTGAGGAATGCCTCGAACTCCTCGGGCGTGCCGGAGAATGCCTCCATGCCGCGCTCGGCGAGCTGGCTCTTGATGTCCGGCCGCTCGACGATCTTGCGGATCTCCGCATTCAGCCTGACCACGACGTCCTTCGGCATGTTGGCGGGGCCGAGATAGCCCTGCCAGGAGGTGATATCGAAGCCCTTCACGGTGTCGTCCATCGTGGGCAGGTCCGGCAGCAGCGCCGACTTGCGCTTGGTGGTGACGGCGAGCGGCTTCAGCACCTTGGCGTTGACGTGCGGCAGCCCGGTCGGCACGTCGATGAACATCATCGAGATGCGGCCGGCGATGACGTCGGTCAGTGCCGGCGGCGAGCTCTTGTAGGGCACATGCAGCAGGTCGATGCCGGCGAGGCGCGCGAAGGTCGCGCCGGAGACGCTCGCCGACGACGAGCCGCTGGCGTAGCTGTACTTGCCCGGCTCCTTCTTGGCGAGCGCGATCAGTTCGGCGACGGAGTTCGCCGGGATGTCCGGATGGATCACCAGCATGAAGGGCAGGTCGCCGGTGCGCGCGATCGGCGTGAAATCCTTGATCGGATCGTAGTTCATGGTCTTGAGCAGATACGGATTGGCCGAGTGCGTCGTGTTCGTGGTGACGAACAGCGTGTAGCCGTCTGGGGCGGAGCGGGCGACATAGTTCGCCGCGATCGAGCCGTTGGCGCCGGCCCGGTTGTCGATCACCATGCCGACGCCGAGCGCAACTCCGAGCTCCTTGGAGATCAGCCGCGTCGTGGTGTCGGTGCCGCTGCCGGCGGCAAACGGCAGCACCAGCGTGATGTTGCGGGTGGGATAGGTCTGGGCAAGTGCCGCCCCGGATGTCGCCGCAAGCGCGGCGGCGGCCGCAGCCGCCAGGCAGCAATATCGTCTCAATCCCATGATCATGCCGTCGTCCCCCCGCGCAGGCCCTGAACAGGCCCATTGCGGCCGAAGCTAGCCCGGCCGCCATGGCTGAGGAAGCCGTGCCGGGAGCAGCCTTTCGCCGCATGGCCACTCCCGGGCCGTCGCAGGGGCGCGCTGCCAAAATATCGAAAACAACCCCATGCAAAGGAGCCGGTGGCGGCCGCGCTCGACCAGGCAACTTGACACGTCGGGCAAATCAGTGTCAGTCTTCCGATATTCAGAAAACCGGTCGTGGGGACGCTACGATCCCGCCGGGAAGACCTGCGCGACGTGAAACGCCTTCGTGGTGATGAGCCACCTGCCGTCGATCCGATGAAACACCAGATGGTCGATGAAGCCGGTTTGGCCGGCCCTGACGCGCACCTTGGCGATGGCCAGATCGGACGCGGTCTGGTCGATGCTGATGATGGCCTCCTCGCGCGGCGATTTCATCGACGCCGGCGAGGGACGGCTGCGGATGAAGTCGCGGAATTCCGCGGCCGACCGCACCGTGTGCTTGCCATCCCGGATGCCGTGCACGATGCAGGCATCGCAGAAGACGTCGCGGAACCGGCTATCGTCGACGTCGTACATCAGGTTGAAATATCCATCGATCGCGGATGCGATGGCCTGGATGTCGCTCATTGCAAATCTCCTTGGCGGATGATGTGGCGGTGGCCTCACCGGATCGAACCGGTGACCTGCGCCGACAGTGGCCGATATGGTGGCGGAGTGCTACGACTGGGCGGTCATCTCTTGGATGACTGAGAGGCATCGGCATGGACGAAGTTGACGGTCGGCTGGTCGGCGGCCTGGTGGTCCTCGCGGCGCTGGCGGATGCGCGCAGTTTTGGCCGGGCCGCCGAACGGCTCGGCATGACGCAATCCGGGGTCAGCAAGGCGATCGCGAAGCTCGAGGCGCGCCTCGATGCCAGGCTGGTTCACCGCACGAGCCGCGCCGTCGAGCTCACCGAGGAAGGACGCGCGCTGGTCGAGCGGGTTGCCGCGCATCTGGCCGGGATCGGCGAGGCGGCGGCGGAGACCGCGAAATCGCGCGATGCGGTTCGCGGCAGGCTGCGGGTCAATGTCGACCCGCTGTTCTCCCGCATGGTGCTGTCGCCGAAGCTGAGCGAGTTCCTGCTGCAGAATCCGGGCATGGAGCTGCGTATCGAGACCCGCGACCGGATCGCGGATCTGGTCAGCGACGGTTTTGATCTGGCGGTGCGTTTCGGCGAGCCGACGCCGTCGGCGCTGATTGCGCGCCGCGTACTCGATACGCGCGTGCTCACCGTGGCCTCGCCGATCTATCTCGAACGACACGGCCGGCCGCTTGATCCGCGGGAGCTGGCAAGCCGCGACCATCAGTGCATCCAGGCAATCGACGCGGCGACCGGGCGTCCCTTCGATTGGGAATTTCGACGTGGCGGCGAGGTCGTGCCGGTCGCGGTCAACGGGCGGCTGACGGTGACCGATTCGGGAACCAAGCTCGGCGCTTGCCTGGCCGGCTTCGGCATCGCGCAGGTGATCGATCTCGGCCTCGACGATCACCTGAGGAGCGGCGCGCTGATCGAGCTGTTTCCAGACTGGCCCGACGAGCGTTTTCCGCTCTACGTCTATTACGCCTCGCGCAACCATGTGCCGGCCAAGGTGAGGCGGTTTATCGACTTCATCACGGAAACGCTGGCGGCAAAGTCACATTCGCCACGCAAATCCGCCGGCTTGCGCAAGGTAGGCTAGCGATCTCTCGGCGTCAGCCAGGCTTCGCGGAGCCTTTGGCGGAACCTTGCCGTGAGGCGATGATGACGCCGGCGAGCACCAGCGCGTAGCCGATCAAATGGAACGGCGCGAGCGTCTCGCCGAGCAGCACGATCGCCATCGCCGAGCCGAACACCGGCACCAGATGGAAGAACGGCGCGGCGCGGTTCGGGCCGATCAGCGCAACGCCGCGGTTGAAGAACAGATAGGCGAGCGTGGACGGGAAGATCAGCGTGTAGCCCAGCGTGGCAAAGGTCAGGAGGTCGAGCTTTAGCGTCACGCCGCTTAAGAATTCCCAGGCCGCCACCGGCAGCAGCATCAGCGCACCGCAGCAGGTGGTGAACGAGATCAGCGAGAGCTGATGGATTTTCGGCCGCCGCGGGATCAGCGCCGAATAGAGTCCGAACGACACCAGCGAGGCGCCGAACATGATGTCGCCCCGGTTGAAGCTGATGCCGGCGAGCGCGGAGAAGTCGCCGCGCAGGATGATGGTCAGCACACCGGCCAGCGAGATCGCGATGCCGGCCAGCTGCGCCGGCGTCAGCCGCACGCCGAACAGGATCAGCGACCACAGCGCCACGAACAGCGGCCCCGCCGACTGGATCAACAGCGCATTCAACGCCTCGGTGTACTGCATCGCCCAGTATGAGATCGCGTTGTTGAAGGCGAAGCCGACCGCGGACAACAGCAGCATCAGCGGCAGGGCGCTTCGCAGCTTCGGCCAGTCCTGTTTCAGGTGCGGCCAGGCGAACGGCAACAGGATCAGGAAGACGCCGAACCAGCGGATCGTGGTCAGCGTGACCGGCGGCACATGGCTGCCGACATGCCGCGCCAGCACGATGTTGGCGGCCCAGAACAGCGACGTCAGGCTGAGCAGCAGATAGGGCTGGTTATTGAGCCAGCTGAGCGGCGAGCGGCGTGGCGTTGTGGCAGGTGCGGGCAAGGCGGTCATTATTGGGCGGATGTTGTGCCCGAATCCGCTGCCGCGACAAGACGAAAGAGCGGATTGGAGCCATGCGTGCGAGGCTACAATCTGGCGAGGGAGCCACACCGCCGGAGACGTCATTGCCGTGGAATAGCAGAACCCGTCATCCTGAGAGACCGTGAATGTATGCCTGTCGATGACGCAACATACTCGATGTCGTCCCGGCGAAAGCCGGGACCCATAACCACCGAAGGTCATTGTTGCGCGACGCTGGGGCCACAGCCTTTCCAACAACTCGACTCTGTGGTTATGGGTCCCGGCTTTCGCCGGGACGACGAGGGGAGAGATTGCGCTGCATCCCGGCCTATTTCTGCGGCCCCGACAGCGAGATGTCGCGCTCGGCGCGAAACACGTTGCTGTAGAGATTGGCGATCCATTGCCGTCCGCTCGAGGTGATGTTGAGGTGGCGGATCGCCTTCTGCACGTGCGGTGCGACGCTGTCCCAGTAGAACCGCGGATAGAGGTCGACGAGATCGGCCGGCGAATTGTAGCCGAGCTGGCGGTTCAGTCCGGCCTCCTCGAATTCGAGGTACAGCGCGTTGGCCTTGCGGATGTAGTGGGGATCGCCGAGCTGCCCGATCAAATCGGCGGCCCGCAGCAAGGTGGCCTCCTCGCCAAAATCCTCATCGTCGTCAGGGGCGCTGAGCGGAAAGCGCGTGCCCTCGATGGCGCGCGCGATGCGCTCCTTGTCGAGCAGGGTGACGCCCTTGAGCCGCTCCATCACGAAGATCTTGGAGCGGTCGACGTGGTAGGACATCAGCGCGGCATCCGACGAGCCGCGCGGCAGGATGATCTTGCGGCCGTCGGCAGCGACCAGATAGCCGTCCTGGCCGTCGGCCTCGAACAGCCCGCGCACATAGCCGATGTCATGGGTGAGGCAGGCGATGATGACGTGGGCATAATCTTCGGCGCTCATGTGCGAGTGCAGCGCGCGGCCGCGCAGGATGTCGTGGCCGGCCAGCGTCACCAGCATGGTGTGCTCGACATTGTGATAGAGCGCGTCGCTGTTGCCGATGCATTCGAGCGCGATCCGGGCGATCGAGGGCACCATTTCGACCAGCTGGGTCTGCGAAGAGCCGAACCGGCGCTGCATGTACTCGCCGAGGAATTTGCCGAGCGCGTCGGCCGCTAGTTCTGGAAGGGTCATCACGGCCTTGACCTCCGAGAGCTGGCCTGAGCTTACGGCCCGGCGGTATTTCAGGCTAGTCCCGCGATGTGACATAATCGTTGCGGCCGGACCGATGTGCCGTGGGCGGGAGCGGGTGATGGGTGTCGATCTCTTGAACGTCAAAGGCCTGAACGAGCTGGACCGCGAGGCGCCGGTCGTCATGGTCAATCTGATGCGGTTTCGCGCGCGGTCGCTCGACGGCGACGGCTCGGGCTGGGATGCCTATTTGCGCTACAGCGCTCTCACCGTACCCATGATCAAGGCGCGCGGCGGCACGCTGCTGTGGACCGGCAGCGCCGAGACTGTCGCGCTGGGCGAGCCGGCCGGCCAGCGCTGGGATTATCTCGCGCTGGTCTACTACCCGAGCGTCGCCGCCTTCATCGACATGATGACCTCGGCCGACTACGAAGACCGCTGCGACCCGCACCGCCGCAACGGCTGCGAGGAGCACGTCATCATCGCGACGCGCGAGGCCTACAGCAAGTTCAAGGTGGGGTGAGGTACTTCTCTTCTCCCGTCACCCTGAGGAGCGCGAAGCGCGTCTCGAAGGGTCGACGGCCCGGCTGTGGCCGATTCATCCTTCGAGGCTCGCCCAGCGGCGCAATTGCGCCGCAAGGCTCGCGCCTCCTGCGACAAAGGCGAAGCCTTTGCGCGGGGATGACGGGGTGAGAATTGTAGCGAGCGGCCTCCCCCCGCTGTCGTCCTGGCGAAAGCCAGGACCCATAACCACCGAATTCGATTGAGAGTGCGATCGTGGCTCCAGCGTCGCACAACAACAAGCGGTTGGGGTAATGGGTCCTGGCTTTCGCCAGGACGACGCTGAATACATGCACATTCTCTCAGGATGACGGGTCTGAAAGCGGCGCGAGCGGCGCAAGCGCCGCGTGGCAGGCGCTCTGCACGACACGGCAGACCTCATCCCCCGACCGCCCCGCGCTCAGTGACGCGAAGGTCGGATAGCTCGTTAGCGCGAAGATCAGGTCGACCGCGTCCTTGCGCGCCTGCGGCGATGCATGCTTGCTCGCGATCCGGTCGATCAATGCGGTGACGCCGCGGCGGCGGCGCTCGTTGCGCTCGCGCACGGCCTCGGCGAATTCGGGATCGGTCGCCATCGCGTCGTGCAGCCGGCCGACCGCGGAATCCCGGCTCCAGAATCCGCAGAAGATCTCGACCATCCGGTCGAGCGCGGCGCGCGGATCGGCCATCGTCATGGCGTCGACGAGCTGATGCAGCCCGCCATGGCGCGCGATCTCGTCGAACACGGCCTCGAGCAGCCCGCGCCGCGAGCCGAACTGGTTGTAGACGGTCAGCCGGGTCACGCCGGCCGCCTTCGCCACCGTATCCAACGAGAAGCGCGCGATGCTGTCCTCGCGCAATGTGCGCGAGGCGGCCTCGATCACACGCTCGCGGGTCTCGGCGGCGGCGGCGCTGCGCGCCGGGCTCACATAGCTGCGCGGCGGCATCGGTTTGCCTTGCTTTCGTCAGATTGACTATACATTATGTATATCTAATTTCCAATGCCCGTTTGGAGCGACAACATGCAGACCGCCCTCATCATAGCGCTGTCCCTTCACGTCCTGTCATCGGTGTTTTGGGCCGGCTCGAGCTTCACCCTCGCGCGCACCGGCGGCCTCGGCGGCGAAAAGCTGCTGTTTCCGCAAATCGGCGCCGCGACGGTCGCGGTCGTGACCGGCGCCACGCTCTGGCGCCTGGTTCACGAAGGCTCGTTCGGGCTGTCGGAGCAGATTTTGGCCGGTGGCGCGATCGCAGCACTGGCCGCGATCGCCGTGCAGATCATCGTCGGCGGCGGCGCGGTCCGGCAGCTGCGCAATGATGTCGGCGATACGTCAGCCGCGCGCTCGCGGCTGGCGGTTGCCCACCGCATCGCCGCCGCCCTGCTCGCGGTCACCGCGCTGTGCATGGGCGCGGCGCGCTATGCGTGATGGTTTCCTACCTCTCCCGCTTGCGGGCAGGGCTATCGCATATGCCGCCTTCGGCGGCTGCGGAGGTAACTCGGCCTCGTGGTTCGAGACGCGCCGCAAGCGGCGCTCCTCACCATGAGGGTCTACTATTGTGCCGCAAAACAAGACCTCATCCTGAGGAGCCCGCCGAAGGCGGGCATCTCGAAGGATGGCCACGAGGGCACCGCCACGAAATGCGATAGCCCTGCCCGCTAGCGGGAGAGGGGACGTAGTCCCGTTGCGGATGCAATCGTCTCAGAACTTCCGCACCAGGTCCGGGGTGATCTCCTTCAGGCTGCGGATGCCGAGCAGCGCGAGATCGCGGTCGATCTCGGCATGCAGGAGCGAGATCGCGCGCGCCACACCGGCCTCGCCGGCGACCACGGCGGCATAGAGGAACGGCCGGCCGACCCAGACGAAATCAGCACCGAGCGCCAGCGCCTTGATCACGTCGGTGCCGCGGCGGATGCCGCCATCGACCATCACGGTCATGTTGCCCTTCTGCGCCGCGATCTCCGGCAGCGTGCGCAAGCCGGCGACGGTGTAGTCGAGCTGGCGGCCGCCATGGTTGGAGACCATCACGCCGTCGCAGCCATGCTCGCGCGCCAGCCTGGCGTCTTCCGGCGAGATCAGTCCCTTGACCACGAGCTTGCCGCGCCAGCGCTTGCGGATCAGCTCGACATGCTTCCAGGCCAGCTGGTCGCGGCTGCCAATGTTGCGCATCAGGTTCTTGGACAGCACCGGCGGGCCCTGCTTGGCGTCCATGTTCTCGAAATGCGGCATGCCGTGATTGAACACGGTGCGCGCCCAGGTGTTGAGCAGCCAGTCGGGATGGGTGATGGTGTCCCAGAACACCCGCGGCGTGATCTCGAGCGGCACCTGAAAGCCGTTGCGGATGTTGTTCTCGCGGTTGGGCGGCACCGGCACGTCGGCGGTGACAACGAAGGTGTCGTAGCCGGCGGCGGCGACGCGATCGACCAGCGGCTCGATCCGCTCGGGGAGGCCGGCGAGATAGGCCTGGTACCAGGCCGAAGGATTGGCGGCGCGAACGTCCTCCAGCGTGATCAGCGAGGAGGCCGAGAGGATCATCGGGATGTTGGCGGCAGCCGCGGCGCGCGTCAGCACGATATCGCCGCGATAGGCGCACAGCGCAGAGGAGCCCATCGGCGGAATGCCGAACGGCGAGGCGTAGCTCTTGCCGAACAGCGTCGTGGACTGGTCGCGGCCGGAGACGTCCTGCAGCACCCGCGGCACGAAGCCGTATTCCTCGAACGCCCGGCGATTGTCGGTGCGGGCCATATCGGTCTCGGCGCCGCCGGAGATGTAGCCGTAGAGGAATTTCGGCAGCAGCCTGCGTGCCTGCGGCTCGAAATCGTCGAGCGTGAGGTAGCGCCGCAGATGCCGCGGCACGGCAGGCGTGGCACGGTTCACGGTTGCGGGAGGCGGAGAGGGGGCTGCGGTCCGGTCGTGCACGTTGAGCGTTTCCGTTGTTCTTGGTTCTTGGTCGGAAGGCCAGACTAGCGCCTGCCGGCGGGCCCGACAAATTTCTCGTTGAACTTGTTGACGGACTGGTTGACGTCGCTGAGCGTCTTGCGGGTCTCGGCGATCATGGCGCCGGATTTCTTGTCGAAGCTCTGGATCAGCTCGCGCAGCGAGATCACGGTCGGCAGCAGCTCGCCGCCATATTTGTCGCTGCCGAAGCTCTTCAGGAACTTGTCGGCCGCGGTCATCTTGGCGTCGACCGCGCTGATCCCGTCGTCGGCGGCGTCGATGAAGCCGGCGATCAGCTCGCCATTGCCGGACAGCGAGTTGGTGAAGTTCTCGAGCCCGAGCAGCGAGTCCTTGATGTCAGCCTCGTTCTCGCTGATGACGCGGTCGACATTGCGCAGCGCGACCCGCAGCTTCTCCTGGATTCCCATCGTGCCTTCGGCGTCGGCCGTCAGCTCGGGAATGCCGTCGGCGCCGAGCGTCGGCGGCGGCGCATCGTCGGTGCCGCCGGTGAAGGAGATCGAGGCGATTCCGGTCAGGCCCTGGAATTCGAGGCCGGCCTGGGTGTCCTTCTTGATCGGGGCGTTGCCCTCGATCCGCGTCATCGCCACCACGCGGTGCCGGTCGAGCCTGATCGAGACCACCTCGCCGATCCGCACGCCGGCAAAGTTGACGCTGCCGCCGCGGCGCAGGCCGGAGGCCGAGCCCTCGAAGATGACGCGGAACGGCACCATCCGCTTGATGCCGGCATAGCGCTGATAGCCCAGCCAGCCGCCGAGCGAGCCGGCGATCAGGGCCAGCGTCAGGGTGCCGATCAAGAGATTGCTGGCGCGCGCCATGCGTAAAACCCGTCTGCGAAGCAGACTTCCACAGATAGCGGATTTGCCGCCGATAGTCACCGCACCTGACCCCACCTCTCCCTCTCCCCGTAAGAACGGGGAGAGGGAGAGGAGAATTACGCACTCTGCTTCCGCGACGCCGCGAAGACGCCGGCCAGCACCAGCGCGAAGCCGATGAAATGGAAGGCCTGCGGATGCTCGCCGATGAACACGATCGACATGATGGTGCCGAACACCGGAACCATGTGGAAGAACGGTGCGGCCCGGTTGGCACCGATCAGCTGCACACCGCGGTTGAAGCACAGATAGGCCAGTGTCGAGGGGAACACCGCGACATAGAACAGCGACAGCAGATTGTTGATCGTGAGCTGCATCATCGGACGCGCGCCGAGTTCCCAGATGTAGAGCGGGATCAGGACCAGCGCGCCGCAGCCGAAGGTGAAGGCGGCGACCGACAGGCCGTGGATTTTGGGCCGCTTCAGGGTCAGCACCGAATACAGCGCGAAGATCACCAACGCGACGATGAAGATCAGATCGCCCTTGTTGAATTCGATCTTCGACAGCGTCGTGAGATCGCCGTGCAGCAGGATCACCAGCACGCCGGCGAGCGACAGCAGCACGCCGAACAATTGCGCCAGCGTCAGCCGTGCGCCGAGCAGGATCAGCGACCACAGCGCGACCACCAGCGGTGCCGCGGATTGCAGCAGCAGCGTGTTGAGCGCCTGGGTGTGCTCCAGCGCCCAGTATTGCAGCGTGTTGAAGGCGCTGATGCCGGTGATCGACATCAGCACCATGATGCCGAGATTGTTGCGGATCACGGGCCAGTCGCGGACGAGGTGTTTCCAGGCAAACGGCAGGATGATCAGGAATGCCGCCGACCAGCGCAGGAACGACAGCGTCACCGGCGGAATGTGGCCGGCGGCGAGGCGGCCGACGATCGCATTGCCGGCCCAGCACGTCGCGGTGATGCAGAGCAGCAGATAGGGCTGGTTGGCGATCCAGGAGCCCGCCGCAGGCGTTGATGTGGTGGAATCGGAGGCAGACATAAAGAGGGCCCGGGTTCACGACGCCGCGGCCTGCCCGGCTGGCACCGCCGGGCCGGTATGGATCTCCCCGGCTCGGATCACAGACACGGATTCCGCCATTCCATCAATGGGGATAGACGCATCGCGACCATGCGCGAAGACCCCTTCACCAAGGCAGCATGACGGCGCTTTGCTCGGGCCGGCGTGCGCCTCTAAGGCCTGATGAGACAAGGTTGGCGGCATCGGAAGTTCACCTCTCCCTTGGGAGAGGTCGATTTGCGCAGCAAATCGGGTGAGGGGTTACGCTCTATGGAGAGAGCAAGAACCCTCACCCGGATTGCTTCGCAATCCGACCTCTCCCCAACGGGGAGAGGTGAACCGAGATCCCGCCAAGCCGATTCAACCAAGACTTATCCCGCCTTAGCCGGTCTCCGGCGGCGTGGTCTGGCGCTTGACGATCTGCTCGGCAAGCTCGATCAGGATCCGCTTGGTGTCGGGGTCCTGCACGTCGCGAAACACCCGCAGCATGCGCAGTTCGAGCAGGGACTGCAGCGATTCCGCCGTCTGCCCGGCTTGCGTCGGCGCTGCCGTCACCGGCCGGCGATTGAGGATGTCGGCGGCGATTCCGAGCATCTCGGCTACGGTCGCCAGGCGACCGGTGTCGATTTTCACCGTGCCGTCGACGCCGTTCTTTTGCAGGGAGGCGCCGGCGCACAGGATCGCGGCGAGATCCGCCTGCGACAGCCCGATTGCGCGCCAGCGCGCCTGCACCAATTGGTCGATCTGGTCGTCCTGTGATGTGCTCATGATGCGTTCAGACCATCTCCAGCTCGGTCCGTGGACAGCATTTCCGCTACGAAAGTTGGTAGCAAATGAACCAGCGGTTCGTCGCGATGGGACTTCTACGGATCATGCGGCTGGACAACGGGTCCTGCCGTACCGGGCAACGTGCAGGATGATCCGCGTCTCTACGCCAGCCGGGCAGTCGCGCCGGACGGGCACCGGAGTGCGCACCCTGGTCTGGGATGCGCGTGTCAGCGTCATCCGGCCCTGGCCTTATTATCAAGACCGTGCGCGAATGCAATCAGGGGGCGACCGGGAAGATGAACCCAACCCGTGTGTGACCGCGCCACAGATCGCGGTGTTTGGTCCTGGCAGGGCGATGCGGTCGGCATGGCGGCAGCTCCGCCATGGCTGCGCGGCGCCGCTCACAAATCGATGATCCCGAGCGCGATGCTCTTGGCCACCCCGTGGGTCTTGTTGGATGCCTCGAGCTTGCGCAGCGCCTGCTTGATGAAGCCTTCCACCGTCTCCGGCGAAATGCCGAGGATCTGCGCGGTGTCGGCCACGGTCTTGCCGCGCGCTGCCCAGGCGATCACTTCCTTTTCCCGCCCGGTGAGCTTGATGGTCTCGGCGGCGTCCGCGGGCTTGAGGATGGTCGGCGCGTTGCGCTGGTCGCGGTTGACGATATCCATCGCCCGCTGCACCCAGTAGATCATCAACAGATGCAGTTCATGGCGATGGCAGACGAACAGCTTGTCGAAGTCGCGCCGCTCGTCTTCCCAGAAGAACACCGTCGAGCTCGAATGCACGGCGCCGAGCCGGTCGCGATAGTGGAACGGCACGACGAAGCCGTCCTTGAATCCGAACTCCCGGGCGGCGTCCATCGTCTTGACCTCGGGCGGTCGCCTGCGTCCGCTTCGCTCAGGCAGCTTCAGGCTGCTCCAGCTGAACGGCGTGTTGGTGCGTCGTGACCGCGCCAGCGCCGGATCGGCATGAACGAACTCGTTCTGCACATAGGCCCGCTTCCAGGCGTCGGGAAATGTGCCGATATGATAGGGCAGGTCGAGGTCGGGCCGGCCGGCATCGACAAAGGCAAAGCCCGAGAAGCCGTAATTCTGGACAACGCGATGCAATGACGAGCTGAGCTCGTCGATGGTATCCGACGCCTCGATGGTCGAAATCGCGTCTACCAGGCCCATTACTAAAACCCCCGGTTTCCGGGGGTACCACAGTTAACCCCTTTCGTTCCAGATGTTCCGCATTTGGAGGAAGGGATAATGCCGCATTTATTGGACGGCTATCATGCACTCATCACCAGGGAAGAGCTTGATCCGGCGCATGTCGGTGCGATGTTGCGGCTGCGCAAACGCCTGTTCGTCGATCATTGCGGCTGGCTTCTGACCACGGTTGGGGATGCCGAACGCGATCAGTTCGACTGCTGGTATACCGAGCACTGCCTGTTGTTCTCCGGCGTCGAGCTCGTCGGCGGCTTCCGGGCGATCCGCACCGATTATCCCTACCTCACCGCGTCGGTCTTCCCGCAGCTTGCGGTGCGCCGCTTTCCGAGCCGTCGCGATGCCTGGGAGATCAGCCGCTTCGGCGTGTTGCCTGGTGTCGCGCGGTCGCAGACTGCGCGCGTGAACTACGCGCTGATGTTCCGCTTCGCGGAGCTGCGCGGAGCGAAGGCGCTGGTGGCGCTGGCCGACCTTTCCTATGAGCGTTTTCTCACCCGCATGGACATCCGCACCCGCCGCTACGGCCCGCCGCAGGTGATCGGCAATGATCGCATGGGCCGCCCGCTGACGGCGCTCGCCGGAGAAATCCCGCTCGGTCTCGCCGCCAATCCCGGCCTGACCAAATTCCTCGACCTTGGACGGCAATTGGAGATCCACGATGCCTCACATGTTCTCGGACGTTCGAGCATTCCAGCGTGATCCGCTGCGTCTGCTGTTGACGCGCGGCAACGAGTCCGCGCTGGGGCTGGTGCCGCTGCGGCTCGGTCCTGCGCCCGTCTTCCTGGTGAACGATCCGGATCTGCTGCGCCCGATCCTGAAGGCGCCGGAGACCGACATCGGAAAGGGCAAGCTGATCAAGAAGCTTTCGCCGGTGCTCGGCCGCAGCTCGCTGATGCTGAGCGGCGAGGAGCACAAGCGGCGGCGGGCGGTGCTGCAGAAGCACATGGCCAAGGGCAGCGTCGAGAAATTCCTGCCGCATATGTGCGCCGAGATCCGCGCGGTCGGCGCCAGCCTGGCGCGGCTCGGATCGTTCGATCCGCACCATGTCACCGCGATGCTGGCGCTGCGGACGATCTGCGTCGCGATCTTCGGCTCCCAGGTGATGTCGTCCGGCGACGAGGAAGCCCTGGTTCAGGCGGTGGGCGCGATCGAGGACGATCTGGCGGAAGAGATGTTCCGCGCGTTGCCGTTCGGTCCGGTGGCCTGGTATCGGCGGCACAAGAACCGGGTCTGTGCCAAGCTTGCGATGTCGACGGTGGTGCAGCGCCTGCGCCGCAAGGCGGGCTCGAGCAGCGCGCTGCGCGATCTCGAGGCGCTCGGCCTGACCGATCGCGACCTCGAGGACGAGATCCTGACATTGCTGCTGGCCGGCCATCACACCACAGGTTCGACTGCGGCGTGGATGTTCTACCAGATGGCTGCCGATCCCGCCCTGATGGACGAGATTGCCGACGAGGCGGCGGAGTGCCTCGGCGACGACGGCGAGCTGCGACTTGACGCGGTGAAGCGCGCCAACCTGAGCGCGACGCTGGTCAAGGAGGTCTGCCGGCTCTATCCCAGCGCCTGGTGGTTCTCGCGCGAGGTGATGCAGCCGGTGACGATCGGCGGGCGCGATCTCAAGGTCGGCACCTCGCTGTTGATCTGCCCCTGGCAGCTGCAGCGCGATCCCAGGCATTTCGAGGATCCGGACCGTTTCCTGATGACGCGGCGCTACAACACCGACGCCTACATCCCGTTCGGCGCCGGCCCGCGCGCCTGCGCCGGGATGGGGGTTGCGATGCTCGAGCTGCAACTGCTCGCGCTCGAGATCGCCGCGGCCTATCGCTTCACCGGCGTCAGCCCGAATCCGGCGCCGTGGCCGAAAGCCTCGGTGACGCTGATTCCCCCGCCGATGACCATCGACGTCGAAATCCGCGAGACGCGCTCGCGCATCCCGCATCTCGGCGACGAAGCCGAGCATCTGCCGTACATCCCATCCGTGGGTGCGGCGTCCATCAGCACACTACAATCGGTATCCCAATGACAACTCAGCTAACAACGGCCAGCGCCGGGCAAAGGGCCATGGATCAAGTGCAAGTGCGCAGTTTGCGCGACGTCATCGCTGTCCTGATCGAGCAGCGCAGCATCGTGAGGGCGGCCGGCGCAAGCTTCGCCGCGCACCTGCTCGACCTCGCGATCATGCAGCTGCGGCTCAACGTCAACGATATTACGGCGGAGGAATTATCCGGTCTGTCCGACTTCGTCGGCGCGGAGTTCATGAGGGACAAATCCTCGCACTGATCGCGGCGACCGGTCTTCGGATCAGTCTTGCATAGGATCAGTCTCGCGCAGGTTCAGTCTTGCGTAGGTTCAGTCCTGCGTCGCCACCAGCGGCTTCATCATGGCGCCGGCGGCAAGCGCGGCGTCGTTCGGATCGATCTCGATCTGCAGGCCGCGCTGGCCGCCATTGACGAAGACCGTGACGTGGGTGAGGGCGGTCTCGTCGATCGCGGTCGGGACCTTCTTCTTCTGGCCGAACGGGCTGATGCCGCCGACATGATAGCCGGTCAGCCGTTCGGCGTCGGCCGGGCGCATCATCTTGGCCGACTTGCCGCCGAGGGCGGCGGCAAGCTTCTTCATGCTGACCTCGCAGTCGGACGGCACCACGGCGCAGACCGGCTTGCCGTCGACCTCCGCCATCAGTGTCTTGAGCATGCGATTCGGGTCGACGCCGAGCGCCTCGGCCGCTTGCAGCCCGATGCTCTCGGCGCTGGAATCGTAGACATAGGTGTGAAGCTTGAAGGCAATGCCCAGCTTGCGCAGCGCCATCGTCGCTTGTGTCGAATTGGGCATGGACCCTGCCGGTTAATCTAGGTGAATGATCGCCGTAATAAGAGCTGCGATCAATCCGCAGCACGTCTGGCGTCACGTTGCCGTAACATTAAATTCCCGCCAGCCCGGCGCGGCCGGGCGCAGCATGGAATTTAATGGGGATATCAAAGGGTTGTAGGTCGTCTAAAAGGCGTAAACGGGCCCCTTCTTGCTTGCGCAGCCGATCCGCTTCCTTTATCCGGTAGGCGCCTTGCGTGCGCGCGGCCGGG
This sequence comes from Bradyrhizobium sp. USDA 3262, assembly GCF_054060035.1. Taxonomy (NCBI): domain Bacteria; kingdom Pseudomonadati; phylum Pseudomonadota; class Alphaproteobacteria; order Hyphomicrobiales; family Nitrobacteraceae; genus Bradyrhizobium; species Bradyrhizobium sp. USDA 3262. Next base: position 8,467,654 of record NZ_JBSSCT010000001.1, on the reverse strand, counting down.
CGCCGCGATTTAGGCTGGGCATATCAATGCAGGTCGCTGTGGGCGGACGCGTTTTCGCCGCGATCATGGTCTGAAAACACCTGAAGGGAACATCTTCGCAATGGCCAATGTTGTCGTCGTCGGCGCCCAATGGGGTGACGAAGGGAAGGGCAAGATCGTCGACTGGCTGTCGGAACAGGCCGACATCGTCGTGCGCTTCCAGGGCGGCCACAATGCCGGCCATACGCTCGTGATCAATGGCGAGACCTACAAGCTGGCGTTGCTGCCCTCCGGCGTGCTGCGCCCGAACAAGCTCGCGGTGATCGGCAATGGCGTGGTGTTCGATCCGCAGGCCTTCCTCGACGAAGTCGCCAAGCTGAAGGGGCAGGGCGTCGCGGTCGGACCGGACAATCTGCGGATCGCCGAGAACGTCACGCTGATCCTGCCGCTGCATCGCGAGCTCGACGCCTTGCGCGAATCCGGTAACGCCATCACCTCGATCGGCACCACCCGCCGCGGCATCGGCCCGGCCTATGAGGACAAGGTCGGCCGCCGCGCCATCCGCCTGATGGACCTCGCCGACCTCGACACCCTGCCGCACAAGATCGAACGCCTGCTGGCGCATCACAATGCGCTGCGCCGCGGCCTCAACCTCGCGGAGATCGACGGCAAGAGCATCCTGAGCGAGCTGTCGGCGATGGCGCCGAAGCTGTTGCCCTATGCCGAGACGGTGTGGCGGCTCCTGGACCTCAAGCGCCGCGAGGGCAAGCGCATCCTGTTCGAGGGCGCGCAGGGCGCGCTGCTCGACGTCGACCACGGCACCTATCCCTATGTGACGTCGTCCAACACTGTGGCGGCGCAGGCCGCGACCGGCACCGGCCTCGGCCCGGGCGCGGTCGGCTATGTGCTGGGCATCTGCAAGGCCTACACCACCCGGGTCGGCCAGGGGCCGTTCCCGACCGAGCTGAACGACGAGATCGGCGAGGAAATCGGCCGTCGCGGCAAGGAATTCGGCGTCAATACCGGGCGCAAGCGCCGGGTCGGCTGGTTCGATGCCATGCTGGTGCGACAGACTGTCCGTACCTGCGGAATTGCCGGGCTGGCGCTGACCAAGCTCGATATTCTCGACGGGTTCGACAGCATCAAGGTCTGCATCGGCTACAAGCTCGACGGCAAGGAAATCGACCATCTGCCGGCGGGCGAGGGCGCACAGGCCCGGGTCGAGCCGATCTATGAGATCATCGAGGGCTGGAAGCAGCCGACGGCCAATGCGCGGTCGTGGGCGGACCTGCCGGCCCAGGCCATCAAATACGTTCGCCGGGTCGAGGAACTGGTGGGGTGTCCGATCGCCCTGCTGTCCACCAGCCCGGAGCGTGAAGATACTATTCTGGTACAGAATCCGTTCGAGGCTTAACGGGATATTACCTATATCCCTCCAATTGTGTGGAAATGGCTGACTACTACCCGCTGATCGCCCGCGCCATCGCCGGATTGGACCCCAACGCCCCCGGCGAAGCCCGCCGTGCGCTGTATGCGCGGGCGCGAACGGCGTTGATCCAGCAGCTTCGCGGCGTGCAGCCGCCGCTCTCCGAATCCGAGATCACCCGCGAACGGCTGTCGCTGGAGGAGGCGGTTCGCAAGGTCGAGTCCGAAGCCGCGCAGCGCGCCCGCGAGGCCTCGCGTCCCGGTGGCGCGGCCGCTGCCCGCGGCAGCCGCGCCAATGCCCGGCCGCCCGAGCCCGGTCCCGCCGACACTGCCGCGCGCCCGCGGCCCCCGGCCGACCCCCGTCCGCCGCGCAGTTTGCGCCCCGACGCGCCGCCGCCGGCCCCGCCGCGGCCGCAGAACCCGCCCGGTCCCGAGACCCAGGCGCCGCCGGCCCGACCGGGCCCGCCCCGCCGCGGACCGGAAGGCGCGCCGCCGCCGGTGCCGCCGGCCGCGCCGGGCGTGCGCGGCTTCCGCGACATCACCGCCGACGCCGACGATCTCGGCCGTGCCGCGGCGCAAGCCAGCCGCAACGCGCGCAAGACCTACGCCAACGTGCCGTCGCCCTCTCCGGAATTCGACCGGCTCGAGCCGAGCCTGGAGAATCGCGGCGGCGATCCCGAGGCGCCGTATTCCTACGACGAGTCGATCGAGGAGGCCGAGCGCTACACCCCGCAGCCGCCGCAGGGGCCGCCGCCGCAGCGGTCGCGGGCCGGCAACGGCGAGCGCGAGCCGAAGAAGCCGCCGCGCGTCGGGTCGATGTTCCCGTTCAAGACCGCGATCGTGATCGGCATCCTGCTGATCCTGGTCGGCACCGGCATCCTGTTCCGGCAGCAGGCCATGACCCTTGTCAGCAGCCTGTTCAAATCCTCGGCCCCGGTCGAGGCGCCGAAGGATGCCGCGTCGACGCCTGCCAGCAAGAAGATCACCGACCGCGTCGGCCAGCCCTCGTCGTCGGGCGAGACGGTCGCCCCGGTGGCGCAGCGCGTGGTGCTGTATGACGAGGATCCGTCGGATCCGAAGGGCAAGCAGTATGTCGGTTCGGTGGTCTGGCGCACCGAGCAGGTCAAGGGATCGGGCAACCAGAAGCCCGACATCGCCGTGCGCGCCGACATCGACATCCCCGATCGCAAGTTCAAGATGACGATGTCGTTCCGCCGCAACACCGATTCATCGCTGCCGGCGAGCCATACCGCGGAATTGACCTTCATCCTGCCGCAGGATTTCGCCAATGGCGGCGTCGGCAACGTGCCGGGCATCCTGATGAAGTCGAACGAGCAGGCGCGCGGCACGCCGCTGGCCGGGCTCGCGGTCAAGGTCACCGACGGCTTCTTCTTGGTCGGCCTCTCCAATGTCGACGCCGACCGCTCGCGCAACCTGCAACTCTTGAAGGAGCGCTCGTGGTTCGACGTGCCGCTGGTCTACACCAACCAGCGCCGCGCCATCATCGCGATCGAAAAGGGCGCCCCCGGCGAGCGAGCGTTCAACGAGGCGTTCGCGGCGTGGGGTGAGTAGCGGCCTTAGCTCTCGCCTCGGTTGCCAGCAATGTCATCGCCCGGCTTCGTCCGGGCGATTCCGTATCGCAGCAAGATCTGCGGCTGTTGCAGCGCATTCGACGCGCAGCGCTCCGGAACACCGCCGCGGCTTTCGATTTTTCCCTAGAACCGTCGCGCGACCGCGTTACACTTGGCTGACGTCGGCAGGGGCACGCCATGAAACGCTATCTGATCTTCGCAGCCATCGGGCCGTTCATCGGCGGCTTCCTGCTGCTGCTCATGACCACCTATCAGTCCGGCTACTGGACCGAGACCAGTGGCGGCGAGGTGACCAAGCTGCTCGTCGTGTTCGTGAAGTCGCTGCAGTACAATTATCTGTTCGGCATCGTGCCGTCGCTGATGTTCGGTGCGATCGACGACATCCTGATGCATGTGAAGCGGATCGCGCCGGTGGTGCGGATGCTGCTCGTCGGCGCGGTGGCGTTCGTTGGCGCGGCGTTGACCTACGCCTCGCACGGCTCCGAGAGCGGCGCGGTGCAGTTCATCCTGTACGGAATGGTCGGCTTCATCCCGGGCGTGATCACGTCCTGGCTGGCGCACAAATATGCCGAAGAGCTGCACGCGCCGGCGCAGCCGGCTTCGCAGCACTAGGCGCCTACCCATTACCAAGGGAAAAGCAGAAATCGTGACCGGCGACGTCTGGCCCAACGGCGAATGATCGCATCGGGATCGGACAGGGCCGCGCTCAACGCACGGCGCGGAATAGATCACCCATTGCGGTAGTCTTGTCAGCGCACGAGACGGCCGGAGGGCCAGCGCGCTTCACATAACTGTCATATCATCGTCACGCAAACGTAGTCCCAATGTCATGCCCGCGTCGTCCTCGCGACCCGCGGCCGCCCGGGGTAGTGGCGATGCCGATCTCGGGCCTGCTCTATTCTGTGTTCGCGCATTTATTTCAGCCGTCGCTGCAGACGACCGGGACGTACGGGATCTGCGTCCGGATTCGGGGAAAGGAATTTCGAGTGGCAGATGCAAGCTTCAGCCTTCTGACGGGCAACAGTATCGAAACGCGCCTGGTCCGAGCCGGCGGCGTGATCTTTCGCGAGGGCGAGCAGGCCAACGAGCTCTTCGTGATCAAGAGCGGCTATGTGCGCATTCAGGTCGGCAACAAGACCATGGCGGACCTGGCGCCCGACACGATTTTTGGCGAGATGGCGTTGATCGACAACGAGCCGAGGAGCGCAACCGCCACGGCGCTCACGGATGTCGAGCTCGTCCCGGTCTCGGAAAAGCAGTTTCTCTTCCTCGTGAGCCAGACGCCGCATTTTGCCCTGAAGGTCATGCGGACGCTGGCGCAGCGCCTTAGAACCATGAACAAGGGCGTCTACTGAACGCGAGCACGGCAGAGCCTCGAGGTGACAGGCCTTGAAGGTGACATAGTGGTAATGTGACGCAACTTGAACCGCCTGCCTGCGTTACCATGTGATGGCCATGCCCGAGGACGACATCTTCACGCCCCACGCCGCGAGATCGCGGCCGCCTTTTGGCGGCGCGCAGGCGCGCAGCAAGGTCATCGACCAGGACGGGCGCGAGCTCGCCGACGGCCCGCTGCATCCGCAGTTCCAAGGTTTTCAGGGAGCCTTTCAGGAAGGCTTCCAGTTCGACTTCCGCAACTCCACCGCCAATCCGTTCGGCAATCTGACCCGCGAGGAGCGGCTACAGCGGCTGGAGATGATCGCAAAGCTGCTCGACGTCGCCTTCATCGTGCCGGGCACCAATGTGCGCTACGGCATCGACGGGCTGATCGGCCTGATCCCCGTGGTCGGCGATATCATCACCACCGCGATCTCGCTGTGGCTGGTGCGCGAGGCCCGGTTGCTGGGCGCGCCCTGGCACATCACCGCGCGGATGCTCGCCAACGTCGCCGTCGACGGCGTGATCGGCATGGTGCCGGTGGCGGGCGATGCCTTCGACGTCATGTTCCGCGCCAATATCCGCAATGTGCGGATGCTGCGGCGCTGGCTCGACAAGCAGCCGAGATTTTAACTCCCAAAACAAAAGCCCCCGGATCGATCCGAGGGCTTTTCGTTGAGCGAAGAGCAGAAAGCTTATGCGGCGTCAGCGTCGGTCTGGCTGGCGGCCGGGCGCGGACGACGCGGCAGCGGGAAGGCCTCGCTCTCATAGAGCGAGCGGATGCCGTTCTGGTCGAAACGGGCTTCCTCGACCTGGAGATAGGCGCCGTTCAGCGAGTCCGCCGGCAGCTGCTCCATCGCGAACTGCACGGCCTCGGCAGCGGTGCCGAAACGGCGGTAGGCGAAACCCGCCCGCTTCTTCTTGCGGATCGCGGCGGGGAACAGTTCGGCGGATGTGTTATAGTTGAACGGACGCAGGGGACGCATGGTCGACGACCTCTTGTGTTCTTTTCAGTTGGCGTTGCGAAAGGGATTTTGGGGGACGGCGGCCTATTATCGGCGGCGCGCCGTACATGTCATTTCGACCCCTAATATAGGCCTCTTTGACAAAAATGCGACCCCAGAAGAGCCCCTGACAGGGCACATGCTGAATCCGCGCATAGCACGGGCACCGGCCAGATAAGTCCTTTTGTTACAATTACTTATGGCTCTCAAATCTTGTCGAGCCAGGCCAGGATCGCGACCACGATCAAAATCACCCCGAAAAGGCCCATTCCGGAGTGGCCGAGGCCATAGCCATAGCCGCGGATTCGGCCGCTATAGCCGCCCAGCAGGATAATCAGCAGAAGGATGATGAGGATCAGTCCAAGCGACATGGCGCCCTCCTCAGAACAGGCGGCAGCCGCACGGCGAGACGCCTACGGCCCCGCGAACACCAAGCAAAGCACATTCCGGCCTGCGAGTCGTTAAGGCCGTCAGCCGATCACGAGGATGTTGCGGGGGGCCGGAGCCAAAACAAAGCCCCACGCGACCGGCCTGTTGGTCGCGTGGGGCGCGGCGCGGTGAGCGCCGTTACTTCTTCTCGTCGAGCTTCAGCGCCGCCGAGTTGATGCAGTAGCGCAGGCCGGTCGGGCCGGGGCCGTCGTTGAAGACGTGGCCGAGATGGCCGTCGCATTTCGAGCACAGCACCTCGGTGCGGATCATGCCGTGGCTCATGTCGCGCTCCTCGTCGACATGGCTCTCGGCGGAGGGCTTGGAGAAGCTCGGCCAGCCGCAGCCGGAATCGAACTTCTGGTCGGATTCGAACAGCGTCTGCCCGCAGCCGGCGCAGACATAGGTGCCCTTGCGGGGATCATGCTCGTATTCGCCGGTGAAGGGCCGCTCGGTCGCTTTCTCGCGCAGCACGGCGTACTGCATCGGCGTCAATTCCTTGCGCCACTCGGCCTCGCTCTTGCGGACCTTGCCGTCGGTCTTGGTATCGGACATTCAACCTCCTTTGCGAGATGCTCAGTTGGTGACCTTGGTGCTGCCCACCAGCGTCGGCTTCTCGATGTAGTTCTCCGCGAAGATCTTCTTCAGGTTCTCGACCTTCGGGATGTCGTTATAGGCAATATAGGGCTGGTTCGGGTGCAGCGTCAGATAGTCCTGGTGGTAGCCCTCCGCCGGATAGAACGCCTCCAGCGCGCCGACCTTGGTGACGATCGGCTTCTTGTAGACCTTGGCGGCGTTGAGCTGGGCGATATAGGCGTCCGCGACCTTCTTCTGCTCGTCGCTGGTGGTGAAGATCGCCGAGCGATATTGCGTGCCGGAATCTGGGCCCTGCCGATTCAGCTGGGTCGGGTCGTGCACGACGGAGAAGAAGATCTGCAGGATCTTGCCGTAGGAGATCTTCTGCGGGTCGTACTTGATCTCGACCGATTCCGCATGGCCGGTCGTACCGGTCGAGACCTTCTCGTAATCGGCGTTTGCCTTGCTGCCGCCGGAGTAGCCGGACACCGCGCTGACGATGCCGGCGGTGTGCTGGAACACGCCCTGCACACCCCAGAAGCAGCCGCCGGCCAGCACCGCGGTCTTGATGCCGGATTCCGGCGCGCTCGCGGCCGGCGACGGGATGATTACGGCGTCCTCGGCGGCAAGCGAGGGCGCAACGGCAAAAGCTGTGACGGCCAGCGCGCCGATCGCGGCGGCGCACAGCGAGAGGCGGCTGAGGGAGCTTTTGGGCATGGGTTCCTCGTGGGATCGCAAGCGGGGCCAGTCTAGAGCGGGAGCCGCCATTGGCCAATCAGGCCGGGCGGCTCCGACGCTTCAAAATACGGGCGAGGGGGCGTTTTGTTACGGCGCCGGCCACACGGTTTCGTGAGAAGGAGAACGTCATTCCGGGGCGATGCGAAAGCATCGAACCCTCAGGTGCGCAATTGCGCACCGAGAATCTCGAGATTCCGGGTCTGGTCCTTCGGACCATCCCGGAATGACAACCTCAAACGACGATACTCAATCTTTTCGCCGCCCGCGTGATCCCCGTGTAGAGCCACCGCGCGCGCGAGTCCTGGAACGCAAAACTCTCGTCGAACAGCACGACGTCGTCCCATTGCGAGCCCTGCGACTTGTGCACGGTCAGCACATAGCCGTAGTCGAACTCGTCATAGGGCTTGCGCTGCTCCCACGGCACGCCCTCGACGCCGCCGTCGAAGCATTCGCCGCGCACCGAGACCTTGGTGACCTTGTAGCCGAAATCCTCGTCCGGCATCACGCGCATGGTGATGATCTTGGATTTCGACTGCGCGCGCGCCTTGACCCGCCACAGCCCGCCGTTGAACAGGCCCTTCTTGCGGTTGTTGCGCAGACAGACCAGCTTGTCGCCGGCAACCGGCAGCGGATCCTCGATGTTCTGCCGCTGCCGCACCCGCATGTTGTAGGCGCGGCGGGTGTTGTTACGGCCGACCAGCACCTGGTCGGCGCTCATCACGCGGTCCGGATCGAGCTCCTTGCGCGAGACCACCTCGCTCTCGCCGTGGCGGCCGATCTCGAGCTCGCGGCCCTCGCGGATATCCATCGACATCCGCACGATCGGATCGTCCTGCGCCTGGCGATGCACCTCGGTCAGCATCGCGTCGGGCTCGGCATCGGTGAAGAAGCCGCCGCCCTGGATCGGCGGCAATTGCGCGGGATCGCCGAGCACCAGCAGCGGGCAGTCGAACGACATCAAATCGCGGCCGAGCTCGGCATCGACCATCGAGCACTCGTCGATCACGATCAGCTTCGCCTTTGATGCCGGCGCGTCGTCCCAGAGCTCGAAGCTCGGCTGCTCGACGCCGGACTCGCGGGCGCGGTAGATCAGGGAATGGATCGTGGAGGCGCTGTCGCAGCCCTTGTTGCGCATGACGAGCGCCGCCTTGCCGGTGAAGGCCGCGAACTTCACCTCGCCGTCGACGCCTTCGGCGATGTGCCGGGCGAGCGTGGTCTTGCCGGTTCCGGCATAGCCGAACAGGCGGAACACCGGCGGCGTGCCGTTCTGGCCGGGCTTGGCCTTCAGCCAGTCGGCGACGGCTTTCAGCGCAGTGTCCTGATGCGGCGTGAAGGTGGTCATGAGCTTTCGGAAGAGTGAGCGCGCGACCGATAGCGCCGCGACTCAGGCCAGCACAAGCTAAACATTCATGCGTTCCGATCAAGCCATCTCCCGCTGCGCGGAATTGGGGTTTCGCCCCCGAGGCTAGACTTGATCCGGGGCGCCACTAGACTGCCCCAAAACAACAAGCGGTCGGGACCACGACAAGTGGTCGAGCAAGCGACCTTGGGAGTGACTCCATGAAATTCGGCATCTTTTACGAGCTGCAATTGCCGCGCCCCTGGAACGACGGCGACGAGCTCAGGCTCTACCAGAACGCGCTGACGCAACTGGAAACCGCCGACCGGCTCGCCTACGACTATGCCTGGGTCGTGGAGCACCACTTCCTCGAGGAATATTCGCACTCGCCGGCGCCGGAATCCTTCCTTGCCGCCGCGAGCCAGCGCACCAAGAACATCCGGCTCGGCCACGGCATCTTCCAGCTCACCACCAATCATCCCGCCCGCGTCGCCGAGCGGGTCGCGGTGCTCGATCTCTTGAGCAACGGCCGCTGCGAGTTCGGCATGGGCGAGAGCGCCTCGATCACCGAGCTGACGCCGTTCGGCCGCGACATGGAGACCAAGCGCGAGGTGTTCGAGGAAGCCGTGCAAGCGATCTTCCCGATGTTCACCAAGGTCGGCACCGAGCATCACGGCAACTATTTCGATATACCCTTGCGCAATGTCGTGCCGAAGCCGGTGCAGAAGCCGCATCCGCCGCTCTGGATGGCGTGCTCGCAATTGCCGACCATCGAACGCGCCGGGCAGAACGGGTTTGGCGCGCTCGGCTTTCAGTTCGTCAGCGCCGAGGCGGCGCATGCCTGGGTGCACGCCTATTACAACGCGATCACCAAGCGGCTGAAGAAGCTCGCCGACTACGAGATCAATCCGAACATGGCGCTGGTCTCGTTCTTCATGTGCGCGAAGACCGACGAGGAAGCCCGCAGGCGCGCCGACGGCGCGACCTTCTTCCAGTTCGCGCTGCGCTATTACGGCCAGGCACAGAACCGGCAGCGGCCGGCGCCCGGCACCGTCAACATGTGGGACGAGTACAACAAGTGGAAGCGCGACAATCCGGAGGCGCAGGAGGCCGCGCTGCGCGGCGGCCTGATCGGCTCGCCCGAGACCTTGCGCAAAAAGCTGCGGCGCTTCCGTTCCTCGCATATCGATCAGGTGATCCTGCTCAACCAGGCCGGCAAGAACACGCATGAGCACATCTGCGAGTCGCTCGAGCTGTTCGCCAAGGAAGTGATGCCGGAGTTCCAGCACGATCCCGAGCACGATGCCTGGAAGAAGGGCGTGCTGGAAGGCTCGATCCAGCTCGAGGAGATCGACACCCAGGCGTTCACGGACCGCTATGGTAAACTAGCGGTCAATGTCGGCTCGAAGGCAGCAGCTGCGGGCTGATCGATTGCTGGAGCACCGGCTCTGATGATCAGAGCCGATGCTCCAGATTCTTGTTGGACGCGTTTTCTTCACGCGAACCGGTACCCACTTCGCTCGAAAACGCTTCTGTACAGCGACCTCGCGTTTCCGTGAGGAAAATAATTCGCTACATGCGATCCGTGCCTTAAAAGAAACGGCACGCGCGATGCCAGCACCGAAGTGCTGGCATCGCTATTTTTGTGCGGTGCTCGACAGCTTCATTCGCGCGCCCCATCATCCTGACATCGCATGATCGTGCAGCGCGATGGCGCGCTTGATCGTCAGGAGAGTCTTGGAATGAAGCGTCGTGAGTTCCTCCAGCTGTCGCTCGTCACAGCCGCCGCCGCTGCGCTGTCACGCGGTGCGCAGGCGCAGGCGGACGCGAAGGAAATTCGTATCGGCTATCAGAAGAACGGCGTGCTCGTTATCACGCGGCAGCGCGAGGCCTTGGAAAATCATTTCAAGCCGCAGGGCATCAGCGTGAAATGGGTCGAGTTCTCCTCGGGCCCGCCGATGATGGAAGCGATGAATGTCGGCAGCGTCGATTACGGCGCGGTCGGCGATTCCCCGCCGATCTTCGCGCAGGCCGCGGGCGCGGCCATCGTCTATGCCGCGGCCCAGCCCATCATCAACGGCTCCGGCATCCTGGTGCCGCAGAATTCGGCGATCACGTCAATCGCCGATCTCAAAGGCAAGCGCGTTGGCTTTACCAAGGGATCGAGCGCCCATAACGTCGTGATCCAGACGCTGGAGAAGGCCGGGCTCACCTATGACGACATCACGCCGGTTTATCTGACGCCGCCGGACGCCGGCCCCGCTTTCGCCAATGGCGGCATCGATGCCTGGGCGATCTGGGATCCGTATTTCGCGATCGCCGAGACCAAGCAGAACGGCCGCATTCTGGTCAAGACGCGCGACATCACCAAGACCAACTCGTTCTACATCGCCAACCGCGACTTCGCCCGCAATCGCGGCGCGATCCTGCAGCAGATCGTCGATGTCACGACGTCGAGCGCGGCATGGGCGCAGGCGCATCCCGATGAGGTCGCCAAATCGCTCGCCGCCGTCACCGGCGTGCCGCTCGATATCCAGACCATCGCTGCGAAGCGGGCGGGCTTCTCGGTCGGACCCGTGACCGACGACATCATCGCGACCCAGCAGGGCGTCGCCGACCGCTTCTTCAAGCTCGGCCTGATCCCGAAGCAGATCGCGATCCGCGACATCGTCTGGCGCAATCCCCAGACCTGATCGGCGCGCGTTTGGTCATTTCAATGCAGAGGATACTCCCATGACGCGTTTATTCCGACGCTGGATCGCCCGTGCGGTGCTGTCGCTCAGCATCGTCGCCGCAACCGTCGGCGCCTCCTACGGCCAGGAGAAGGTCGTCCGCATCGGTTACCAGAAATACGGCAAGCTGGTGCTGCTCAAGAGCAAGGGCTCGCTCGAGGAAAAGCTGAAGGCGGTCGGCACCAAGGTGGTCTGGACCGAGTTTTCGTCCGGGCCGCCGCTGCTCGAAGCGCTCAATGTTGGCGCGATCGATTTCGGCAACACCGGCGAGGCGCCGCCGATCTTCGCGCAGGCCGCCGGCGCGCCGATCCAATATGTCGCCTACGAGCCGCCGGCGCCGAAGGGCGAGGCGATCCTGGTGCCGAAGGACAGCGCCATCAAGTCGGTCGCTGACCTGAAGGGCAAGAAGGTCGCGCTGAACAAGGGCTCCAACGTCCACTATCTCCTGGTGAAGGCGCTGGAGAAGACCGGCGTCAAATATTCCGAGATCGAGCCGGTGTTCCTGGCGCCGGCCGATGCACGCGCGGCGTTCGAGCGCGGCGCGGTCGATGCCTGGGTGATCTGGGATCCGTTCCAGGCCGCGGCGGAGGCTGCGACCGGCGCCCGCACCGTCGCCGACGGCACCGGCATCGTCGCGAACTATCAGTTCTACTTCGCCTCGAAGAAATTCCTGCAGGCCGATCCGAAAATCGTCGAGCTCGTGCTGGCGCAGCTGAGCGAGGTCGACGACTGGGCCAAGGGCGATATCCATGCCGTTGCCGAGCAGCTGGCGCCGAGCATCGGCCTGTCGGTGCCGGTGGTCGAGGTCGCGCTGAAGCGGCAGGCCTACGGCATCAAGCCGGTCACCGATGCGGTGGTCGCGGATCAGCAGCAGGTCGCCGACACGTTCTTCGCGCTCGGCCTGATCCCGAAACAAATCAAGATTTCCGACGTCGCATGGAGGCCGGGCACGTGAGCACCCCAACCAACGCCAACATCCTCTGGTTCCTGCCGACCCACGGCGACAGCCGCTATCTCGGCACGTCGATCGGCGGCCGCGAGGTGAACTTCAACTATCTGCGCCAGATCGCGCAGGCCGCGGATCAGCTCGGCTATTACGGCGTGCTACTGCCGACCGGGCGGAGCTGCGAGGATTCCTGGGTGGTGGCCTCGGCCGTCGCGCCCTGGACCGAACGCCTGCGCTATCTCGTGGCGGTGAGGCCCGGCCTGCAGTCGCCGAGCGTCGCCGCACGCATGACCGCGACGCTGGACCGGCTGTCGAACGGCCGCCTGCTGATCAACGTCGTCACCGGCGGCGATCCGATCGAGAACAAGGGCGACGGCATCTTCCTCGATCACGACGAGCGCTACGCGGTGACCCGCGAGTTCCTCACCGTCTACAGCGATCTGCTGGCAGGCAAGACCGTCAATGTCGAAGGCAAGCACATCCGGATCGAGGATGGCCGCCTGCTGTTCAATCCGGTGCAGTCGCCGCGGCCGCCGCTGTATTTCGGCGGCTCCTCGGATGCCGGCATCGACGTCGCGGTCGACACCGTCGACAAATATCTGACCTGGGGCGAGCCGCCGGCGCAGGTCGCCGAGAAGATCGCCAAGGTGAAGGCGGTGGCGGCGCAGCGGGGGCGCAAGCTCTCGTTCGGCATCCGCCTGCATGTGATCGTGCGCGAGACCAATGCGGAAGCGTGGCGCGCCGCCGACGAGCTGATCCAGTACGTCACCGACGACACGGTGGCCGCCGCGCAAAAGATCTTTGCCCGGATGGATTCGGTCGGCCAGCAGCGTATGGCGCAACTGCATGGCGGCCGCCGCGACAAGCTCGAGATCAGCCCGAACCTGTGGGCCGGCGTCGGCCTGGTGCGCGGCGGGGCCGGCACCGCGCTGGTCGGCGATCCCGAGACCGTCGCCGCGCGGATCAAGGAGTATCAGGAGATCGGCGTCGATACCTTCATCATGTCGGGTTACCCGCACCTCGAGGAAGCCTATCGCTTCGCCGAATTGGTGTTCCCGCTGTTGTCGCTGGCGCAGGGCGGCAACGTGACGCCGATCCGCGTCAACACCGGGCCGTTCGGTGAGACCATCGGCAACGACTACCGTCCGCAGAAGCAGGCATCGCAATCATGAGCTTGATCGACAGTCTTCCGCGCCGCAAAGCGTTTTCGAGCGAAGTGGATACCGGTTCGCGTGAAGAAAACGCGTCAAAACAAAAATCTGGAGCTCCGTTCCGATCCCATCGGAACGGAAACAGCTCCAGTGCGCCCAAACTCCCCAAAGTCGACGGCCTGATTCCGTGGATCGTGCCGCTGGCGATCGTGCTGGTGTGGCAGCTTGCCTGCGTCACCGGCTACGTGCCCTCGCGGGTGTTGCCGGCGCCAACTGACGTCGCGGTGGCGGGATGGAAGCTGCTGCTGTCCGGCGAATTGGTCCGCAACATCTGGGTCAGCTTCTGGCGCGCCTCGATCGGCTTCTTGATCGGCGGCGGCATCGGCTTTGCGTTCGGCCTCGCCAACGGGTTGTCGCAGCTGTCGGCAAAGCTCACCGACACCACCTTGCAGATGGTGCGCAACATTCCACATCTGGCGCTGATCCCGCTCGTCATCCTGTGGTTCGGCATCGACGAGTCGGCCAAATTGTTCCTTGTCGCGCTCGGCGTGTTCTTCCCGATCTATCTCAACACGCTGCACGGCATCCGGACCGTCGATCCGCAGCTGATCGAGATGGGCCGCATCTATGGCATGACCGACGGCGAGCTGTTCCGTCGGGTGATCTTCCCCGGCGCGCTGCCCTCGATCTTCGTCGGCCTGCGCTTCGCGCTCGGCATCATGTGGCTGACCTTGATCGTCGCCGAGACCATCGCGGCCTCGTCGGGCCTCGGCTACATGGCGATGCAGGCGCGCGAGTTCATGCTGATCGACGTCGTCGTGCTCTCGATCGTGATCTACGCCCTGCTCGGCAAGCTCGCCGACAGCGCCTCGCGGGCGCTGGAGCGGCTGACCCTGTCGTGGCATCCCGCCTTCCAGAGGAAGTGAGAATGAGAATGCAAGAAGCGCTTCGTTTCGAGACCGCTGAAGCCGAGCCGGTCGACCGCACCGAGATCGTCGTGAAGGCGCGGCAGTTGCGGCGCGTGCCGGAAGGCGCGGCCCGCGGCCTGTCGCTGACCATCCGCGGCCTGCGCAAGGCGTTCGGCGACAATGAGGTGCTGCGCGGCATCGACCTGCACATACCGGCCGGCCAGTTCGTCGCGATCGTCGGCCGCAGCGGCTGCGGCAAGAGCACGCTGCTGCGCCTGATCGCCGGCCTCGACGCGCCGACGGCGGGAAGCATCGCGTTCGGCGAACAGCCCCGAGCGCAGGATGTCCGCGTCATGTTCCAGGAGCCGCGGCTGCTGCCCTGGGCGCGCGTGCTGTCCAATGTCGAGGTCGGGCTGGGGCGTGAGCGCTCGTCTGCTGATGCACAGGCGCGCGCCGAGCGCGCGCTGGTCGAGGTCGGCCTCGGCGACAAGCGCACCCAGTGGCCGTCGGTCCTCTCGGGCGGTCAGAAGCAGCGCGTGGCGCTGGCGCGGGCGCTGGTCAGCCAGCCGCGCGCGCTGGCGTTCGACGAACCGCTCGGCGCACTCGACGCGCTGACCCGGATATCGATGCAGCAATTGCTGGAGCGGGTCTGGCGCGACCAGGGCTTCACCGCGATCCTGGTGACGCATGACGTCGCCGAGGCGGTCGCGCTCGCCGACCGCGTGCTGGTCATCGAGGACGGCCGCATCGCCGAGGATGTCACGATCGACCTGCCGCGGCCGCGCCGGCGCGGGTCGGCCGAACTCGCCGCGCTGGAGGGCGAGATTCTGAAGCATCTGCTCGAGGGCAGCGAAGACAGTCTGTGAGGTCGCCATGAATTCCATCGTCCGCAATGTTTCGATCGAGCCCGCGGTTGCGGCCGCCGAATTCCGCGGCGCGATGCGTCACCTCACCGGCGGCGTCAGCGTGATCACGGCCGGTCGGGCTAAGGATATTTCGGGAATGACGGTGACCTCGGTGTCGTCGCTCTCGGTCGAGCCGCCGTCCCTGATCGTCAGCATCAACCGCGCGGCCTCGTCATGGCCGCTGATCGCGCGCCATGGCGTGTTCGGCGTCAACATCCTGGCCGCGGATCAGCGTGACATCGCCGAGCGCTTCACCGGCAAGGGCGGCCTGAAGGGCGCGGACCGCTTCACCGGGGCCGAGTGGACGACGCGCGCGTCAGGCGTCCCGCTGCTGGTCGGCGCGCTCGCCGCGGTTGATTGCGAGGTCGAGGAGACCATCGA
The DNA here is from genome assembly GCF_054060035.1 of Bradyrhizobium sp. USDA 3262. Classification (NCBI taxonomy): domain Bacteria; kingdom Pseudomonadati; phylum Pseudomonadota; class Alphaproteobacteria; order Hyphomicrobiales; family Nitrobacteraceae; genus Bradyrhizobium; species Bradyrhizobium sp. USDA 3262. The sequence continues at coordinate 8,452,175 of NZ_JBSSCT010000001.1, read as the reverse complement.
ACGGCATTCGCACGTGATCGTCATCGGCCGCGTGCTCGACGTGATCGCGTCGGAGCGTACCGCCGCGCTGGCGTATTGGCACGGCGAGTATGTCGCGATCGACCATGAGGAAGACGCCGCACGGCTGGCTGAGGTCAGCCTGCCGTCGCGTCATGTTCATGTGCGAGGGCCGCGCTAGCGCGCCGTGCTTATCCGGATCGGACTTTAGAAAACTGCGCTCAGCGATGCCGGGCTGTCGATGATCACATTGCTGCCGCGGACGCCAGCCCATACAGCCTGGACGGTTTGAGCTGCATTGGCCAGCGGAATGCCAACGACGAGCGTGGTCGGGATACGGCCAAAGCTCGACGGGGTCTCGTTATAGGTGAAGCTTGCGACGACCGGCGAGACCGTGCCGTTGACGGTGACGCCGAACACGCCGCCCGGAATATCGTTGCCCGTGGCGTAGGGATTCGGAACGTTAAGGGTGATGATCGCGGTGGTGCCGACGCCCTCCGGAATCGTCAGGCTGAGGCCTTGCATCGGCGTTAAAGTCGCGGAGGTCGTGGACAGGGTGCCGCTGGTCTGCGCATAAAGAGCCATATCACTCTCCAGTTGTCTAAAAATGAAAACGCAATAAGAGATTGAATAAGGCAACCTGCCGCAAGATTCAAGGGATGAACGGCGCCGAAGCCGGCGCGGCATGTTGGCCGTGGCGCTTTCCCAATCGGCGCATTAAATGGCGCGGATGTTTCGGAGAGGTGACCGTTCGATGAAGCGCGTGGGAACCTGGTTGTTCTATCTCGTCGGTGCGATCGCCGTCGCCTATCTCGCGCTCTATGCCTATGTGACGTTCACCGGTCGCGACGTCACGCCCGGCGATCCGATCCGGATCTTTCGCAAGCCCGACGCCCCAAGCTATTCGTGAGGCGCGGCAGGCCATGTACTCATAAATCGGTAGGGTAAGGGGACGACTGATGTCCGCTTGCCCGCCCATAGCAGCGGAATAGCGGACGTCGCCGGAGGTCGCAGACATGGCTCTAGCACATGGCCGGGCCAGATAACGGGCATCGCCTGAGACATTCGTCCAACTCAGACGGCAGCTCCTGCTAGCAAGAAAGCGCCGCCGAGCGCGACCATCACAAGTCCAGGCCAATTCGATTTGATGCCGAAACCGCTACCCGGTCTTTCAGGTTCCAGCGTGTCACGCCCCGAGCGAAGCCACCTTCCACCGCTGAATCGGCCTCGCCAGATTGGCTGATACGCCATCTGGAGCACGCCGCCGAAAACAAGGAGCACACCAAGCCATATGAGGGTCATGCTCTCCTCCTGCACCAGTGAACGCCAACAGGTTGCTCCGCCGGGAACCGCGGTCCGTTCAACGTCTGCCCGCTGCTCTCGGAATTAGAACGACCTTGAAAGCCGCCGGACGCGCCAGCGCGCTGCACGTAGGCTGGGGATCACGTTCTCCGAAGCTCAGGCTACGACAATCATAAGCATCCTGCTCAGTCTTCGTCCGGCTCGCGCACGACCGGCGGTTCGTCGGTTCGGTTCTCTTCGTCGTCTTGCTCTTCGCCCTCTTCGTCGTCATCAGGATCTCGGGGTGGCATCGTGTTGCCCATGATCGCGAAGACACGCCGGTCGAACCTGGTGGGAATTACCTCGGCGATTTGTAGGGTCATGTTGTTGCTCCTCGGATGTGACCCTGGGGCACTTTACCCCTTTTTCGGAGGGGCAGACACGGAATTGGCGGCCGGCGCGGTCGAGGTCCGGTTTATCCCTGTCAGACGACCCTGAGATAAGTCTTCGAGTTCGTCGGATTCGGGCCAAAACCGGACTAAGCCGTCCTCGACCGTCGACTATAGGCCGGCCTCACTTACCGCAGACCTTCGCAGTCCCCACAGCACCGTGACTGAAGCCAATACAATGGTCAGCCCGACAGAGATGAACCCAAGCGTCACAAGCGCTTCTCGCCATGGCCGACCGCTGTGACCGGCAGCGGTAATCGGCGAGAGCGCGGCCGTCCCAAAGATCGCCGCCAGGGTCGTGAAGGCCCGATTGCCATACGTGCCGTACAGCACTGTCCAATAAGTTATCGCTTTCTGGCGCGTCTGCAATTTCACTTCGGACCATATGGCGCCCAGCGCAATAACAAACGTGCCGTTCATGACACTTTCAAGATGTGCCGCAAGTCCCATGCGTTGGTTTTGAAAGCTCGCTTCAACGAAGCCGGTCAGCAAGCCAAGCAGAAAAAGGAACATCCCGCGCCAAAGCAGACGCCGCTTGCCATCTTCCATAAGGGGACCTCGCCGAAATTGAGAATACGCAGCAAAACTCGGTCAGCTGCGCAAGCACGGAGCATCGCGATCAAGAACGGAAGCTTCTAACTGTTTGCGGCGCCCTATTTGGATGGCTCCGCCTTGACGATGTCGGCGGTGACAAGGACGATGTCGTCCTTTCCATCATTCTTATGCCAATGCAACGTGGTCCCGGGCTCACCGGTCGTGTCCCCCGGGTGGAAGGTCTGCGAACTGCCATCATCGCGGGTAACTGTGTCCGCGCCCTGCAGGAAATAAACAACCGATGGTCGGTCCTTGTGGCTGTGCATGCCGATATGCCTGCCGGGCTCAATGGTGAGCACTCGCAGGCGCAATTGCCTTTAGTCGCGGCAGGAGCACCCTGCCGCTCGCGGTCCTCAGCCGGCGTTCGCCATGCGCTGATAGTCGGGCGCGCCATTGCCCGCCGGGGTGATCGGGATGCCGCCGTCGGCATATTCGTTCAGCTTGTTGCGCAGCGTGCGGATCGAGATGCCGAGGATGTTGGCGGCATGGGTGCGGTTGCCGAGGCAGTGCTTCAGCGTTTCCAGGATCAGGTCGCGCTCGACGTCGGCGACGGTGCGGCCGACCAGCGCGCGGGTGACCTGCTCGGCGGCAAGCGTCGCGTGCGCGACAGCGGGCGCGGTCTTGGCGAGGTCGAGCCGGTCGCCGTCGGGGGTCAGGATCGCCTCAGCGCCGATCTCGTCGCCCTGCGCCATCAGGACCGAGCGATGGATGGTGTTCTCGAGCTCGCGGACGTTGCCCTGCCAGCGGTTCGCGGTCAGGACGCGGCGGGCATCAGTCGAGATCGGACGCACCGGCATGCCGTTGGCCTCGGCATATTTCCTGGCGAAATGCTGCGCCAGCTCGAGGATGTCGGCCGGGCGGTCGCGCAGCGGCGGAATCTTCAGGTTGACGACGTTGAGGCGGAACAGCAGGTCCTCGCGGAAGGTGCCTTCGCGCACCGCCTCCGAGAGGTTGCGGTTCGAGGTCGCGATGATGCGGATGTCGACCGGGACCGGCCTGGTGCCGCCGACGCGATCGATCACGCGTTCCTGGATCGCGCGCAGCAGCTTGGACTGCAGCCGCACGTCCATCTCGGAGATTTCGTCGAGCAGCAGCGTGCCGCCGGTTGCTTCCTCGAACTTGCCGATGCGGCGCGCCACCGCGCCGGTGAAGGCGCCCTTCTCATGGCCGAACAGCTCGGATTCCAAGAGGTGCTCGGGGATCGCGGCGCAGTTGATCGAGATGAACGGCCGCTTGGCGCGGGCCGAGCGGGAATGGACGTAGCGCGCCAGCACTTCCTTGCCGGTGCCGGACTCGCCGGTGATCATGACGGAGGCGTCCGAGCCTGCGATCTGCTGCGCCAGCTTGATCACCCGGCCCATCGCCTCGTCGCGGTAGATCAAATCGCGCGCGTCGTTGGCGACCGCGGCCAGCACCGCTGCGATCAGCTCGGGATCCGGCGGCAGCGGGATGTATTCCTTGGCGCCGGCATGGATCGCGGCGACCGCGGCGCGGGCGTCGTTGGAGATGCCGCAGGCGACGATCGGCACGTGGATGTGCTCGGCGTCGAGCCGCATCACGAGGTCGCGGATGTCGAGACCGACGTCGACCAGCAGAAGGTCGGCGCCCTTGCCGCCGCGCAGCACGTTCATCGCCTGTTCGGCGGCCTCGGCGTGGGTCACGGAGGCGCCGTTGTCCATCGCGATCTTGGTCGCGGTCGTGAGCTGGCCCTTCAGGGTGCCAACGATGAGAAGCCGCATGATGATCTCCTGTTCGTCTGGTCGCGCAGGTCCCGCGCGCTACCGCCTGAGTTATTAAGAGCGTTCTGCCTTGATGATTTCGGTCATGGTCACGCCGAGCTTGTCTTCCACCAGCACCACTTCGCCACGCGCCACCAGGCGGTTGTTGACGTAGATGTCGATCGCCTCGCCGACGCGGCGGTCGAGTTCGAGCACGGTGCCCGGTCCGAGTTTCAGGAGGTCGCCGACGTCCATCTTGGAGCGGCCGAGCACCGCCGAGACCTGCACCGGCACGTCGAACACGGCCTCCAGATCGGCCGCGATGCGCGCGGCATGCTCATCCTCGTTGTAGCCGATGTCGTCGATCCCGGGCGCCTCGGCGGAGTTGAGATCGGGAAGCGGGACTTGGGTGTCGGTGTCGCTCATGGTTCAGCCCTCAATCGCCTTCAGCCGGCCTGGCCGCGGGACGCCAGATAGCGCCCGACGAGTTCGTTGATCTTGCCTTCGATCGCGGCGCGTTCCAGTACGACGCCGCCATCGGCCCATTCGATCCGGCAGTCGCCGGTCGCAATAGTCGGCTCGGCCAGGATCACCAGCCGGCCCTGAAAGCCGGAATGCGCCGCCATCCGCTCGATATTGTCGTGCGCCGCCTCGTAGAGCGCGTCATTGATGCGGACCACGAGATGCGGCGTCGCCACCAGATGCGAGAAGCAGTCGGAGACCAGCGCGGTGATCTCGCCGAGCGGCTCGCGCGCGATCAGCTCGGTGCAGAGCTTGCGGGCGACCGCCACCGCGACGTCCACGGCCTCGGTCTCCATCCGGGTCTCGATGCCGGCGAAGCGCGCCGCGATGCCCTTGATCGCGGTGCCGATCTCCTCCAGCGCCTGCGCGCCGCGGCGGTCGCTCTCGACCTTGGCCTCGCGCAGCGCGGCTTCATAGCCGGCGCGATAGGCCCGTGCCTCGGCGTCGGCGACCTTCTGTGCGACCTCGGCCGGCGTCGGCGCGCGTTCGCGCGCCCGGTCCGGCGCCGAGAAATCCGTGTCGAACAGGAATTTTGCGGGCGCGGCCATCAATACACCAGCTCGTCGTCGGCGCGGTTCTTGGTCAGCGTGATCTCGCCGCGGGCGGCGAGGTCCTTGGCGAGGTTGACCAGAAGCGCCTGTGCCTCGTCGACGTCGCGCAGCCGCACCGGGCCCATCGCGGCCATGTCGTCCATCAGCATCTTGCCGGCACGCGAGGACATGTTGCCGAGGAAGAAGCTTCGCACCTCCTCGTTGGCGCTCTTCAGCGCGACGCCGAGCTTGTCCTTGTCGATGTTGCGCATCAGCGTCTGGGCCGAGGCGGTATCGAGCTTGATCAAATCGTCGAAGGTGAACATCAGCGCCTTGATGCGCTCGGCGGATTCGCGGTTTTCCTCTTCCAGCGAGGTGATGAAGCGGGTCTCGGTCTGGCGGTCGAAATTGTTGAAGATCTCGGCCATCACCTCATGGGCGTCGCGGCGGCGGGTCTGCGACAGGTTCGACATGAATTCGGTGCGCAGTGTCTGCTCGACGCGCTCGATGACTTCCTTCTGCACCGCCTCCATCCGCAGCATGCGGCCGACCACGTCGAGCGCGATGTCCTCGGGCAGGATCGCGAGCACGCGCGCGGCGTGCTCCGGCTTCAGCTTCGACAGCACCACGGCGATGGTCTGCGGGTATTCGTTCTTGAGGTAGTTGGCGAGCACCTCTTCCTGCACGTTGGAGAGCTTCTCCCACATGTTGCGGCCGGCCGGGCCGCGGATCTCGTCCATGATGCCGGAGACGCGCTCGGCCGGCAGGTATTGCTGCAGCAGCCGCTCGGTGGCGTCGAAATTGCCCATCAGCGCGCCGGAGGCCGACATCCGCGAGACGAATTCCAGCATCAGGTCCTCGACCACGTCGGCCTCGACGGTACCGAGGGTCGACATGTGGACCGACAGCTCGCGGACTTCCTCGTCGTCGAGCATCGACCAGATCTTGCCGCCATACTGCTCGCCGAGCGCGAGCATCAGGATCGCCGCCCGCTTCGGGCCGGGCAGCGGCTTGCTCTTGGGCCGGGCGCTTTGCCGGTTCGCCAGCGTCGAGAGGACGGTGGCGATGTCGTTGGCGTTGGTGGTCTGGGGTACGGCGGCCATGTCAGTTCTCTACCGGCTCGCTCAGCCATTGACGGACGATGGAGACGGTTTCGTTCGGATTGCGTTCGGCGAGCTCGCCGACCCGGTGCACGGCCTGGGCATGGACCTGGCCCTGGATCTGGGCGACGTCGATCAATTGCGCCGCGCCGCTGCCGCTCGGGATCAGCGCCTGACCGGGCGTTGCGGCGCTCTCGGCATGGGCTTCCGCCAGCGCGGGCATGCCCGCGCCGGTCAGCGCCGGAATGACGTCGGCCGCGACGATGCGCTTGACCAGCGGACGGACCACCATGAACAGCACGACGAGGCCCAGCATCATCATGACGCCGAGCTCGATGACGTACATCACGTCATCCTTGGTGAATTGCAGCATGCCGAGCAGACCGGTCGGCTCGGCGATCGGCTGCGCGGCGGGCGGCTCGGCGAAGCGCAGGTTGACGACCTCGACCTGGTCGCCGCGCTTCTGGTCGAAGCCGATCGCGGAGCGGACCAAAGCGGCGATGCGGTCGAGCTGCTCCTTGGTGCGGTCCTGATAGACCAGCTCGCCCTTTTCGTTCTTGGAGTAGCTGCCGTCGACCAGCACTGCGACCGAGATGCGGTTGACGCGGCCGGCCTCGGTCACCTCGGTCTTGGTGGTGCGGGAAATCTCGTAATTGTTGGTTTCTTCGCTCTTCTTGCTCTGGTCGCGGGCGCGGGCGGCATTGTCCTGGTTCTGGCTGCCCGGCAGCTCGTTGGCGACGGTGACCTGGCCGGAATTGTCGGCGGTGAGGCTACTTTCCTCGCGGGTCTGGGTCGAGCGCAGCACGCGACCCTCGGGGTCGAACTTGTCCGAGGTCTGGGTGATCTTGTTGTAGTCGAAGTCGGCGGAGAGCTGGACGCGGGCGCGGCCGGCGCCGACCACCGAGGAGACGATGTCCTCGACCTGCTTGCGCATCCGCTTTTCGAAGGCGGCGCGGCGCTCGTCGCCAACCGCGGCGTCGGCATCGGACTGGGCGCCGTCGGCCAGCAGTTGGCCGGCTTCGTCGACGATCGAGACCCGCTGCGGCTTCAGCCCGTTGACCGCGGAGGCGACGACGTGGCGGATCGCCCGGATCTGCTGCGGCTCCAGCGCGCCGCGCACCCTGAGCACAATCGAGGCGGATGGTTCGGGCGTCTCGCGCGAGAACAGCGGCTTCTCCGGCAGCACGAGGTGGACGCGCGCGGCCTGGACGCGGTCGATGGCACGGATGGTGCGGGCGAGTTCGCCCTCCAGCGCCCGCAGATGATTGATGTTCTGGACGAAGCTCGTGGTGCCCAAGGCATCCGACTTGTCGAAGATCTCGTAGCCGACGCCGCCGCCCTTGGGCATGCCGCCCTCGGCGAGCTTCATCCTGAGCCGCGTCACCTTGTCCTTCGGCACCATGATCGCAGCGCCGTCATTGCGCAGCTCGAACGGGATCGCCTGGCGCTCCAGCTCCTTGATGATTCCAGAGGAATCCTCGGTCGACAGGTCGGTGAAGAGGGTGGTCATCTGTGGCGTCGTGACGCGCATGATGACGAAAGCGAAGAAGCCGATCAGGGCCGCGGTGACCGCAACCATGGCCGCGAGGCGGGCCGCACCAAGACCTCTCAGGAAAGCAACCAGACTTTGCACCAACGGCCCCCAGGGATTCGGCCCGCTCGGGTCCGACTGGGCAAATATTGCCTAGGGTATGGTTTCCATATGGTTAACGAAGGTTAAGGACCGCGGCAAAATCGCGGACATGAAAAAAACCGGCTTCGCAGGGCGAGGCCGGTTTTCGTCAAATGCCACAGGATCGGCGCCGAATTACTGCCGATATTGCTGGATGCGGGTGGTGCGCAGCCCGGCCAGACCGTGCTGGTCGATCGAGAACTGCCAGGAAAGGAATTCATCGACGGTCAATGTGTAGCGGCTGCAGGCCTCCTCGAGGGAGAGCAGGCCGCCGCGAACCGCAGCGACGACTTCGGCCTTGCGGCGGATGACCCACCGTTTGGTACCGGGGGCCGGCAAATCCGCAATCGTTAACGGGCTGCCGTCAGGCCCGATGACGTATTTCACCCTCGGGCGATGGGGTTCTGTCATGGCGTACTCACAAACTCTCAACCACTGAACTCGCAAGGGGTAAGCTACGCCTCCCGGTTTAAAATTTGCCTAAGCCCAAGCGTTCAATACGAATCTCGTTGGAACGGCCGGGAACAGGGGGGCTGCCCGCCGGCAGGCAGACCGGCGCGCGGCGCAGTTCGCGGTTCGGCGCGCTCAGATCGTGGGGCGCAGGGGACCGCGCGCCAGCGTCAGCAAGGCATCGGCGAGAGCTTCCGCGGCCTTGTCAGGCCGTCTTTTCTCGTAGATGGCGAATTCCAGATCGGGAAGCGGCGGCAGACCGTCGCCAATTCCGAGAATGCGCAGGCCGGTGGTGACCGCGCTGAGCGGCAGCGGGGTGACGGCAAGTCCCGCGACGGCGGCGGCGCGGACGCCGGTCAGGCTCGGGCTGGTATAGACGATCTCCCAGCCGAGCTCACCGTCGCGCAGCGCGGAGAGTGCGGCGTCGCGCGACACCGAGCGTTCGCGGTACAGCGCCAGCGGCAGCGGCGCGCCGGGAACGAGATCGAACGTTTCCGCCGCGGTCCACACCAGCGGCTCGCGCCACACCAGGCGGCCTTTCGACGTTCCGAGCGGCCGCTTGGCGAACACCAGATCGAGCCGGCCCGCATTGAGCTGCTCGATCAGTTCGGCGCTGACGCCGATCTGCACCTCGAGCTTGACCCCGCGATGCAGCGCGGCGAAGCGGCCCAGCGCCGACGGCAATGAGCCGCTGGCGACTTCCTCGACCACGCCGAGACGGACCGAGCCGGACAGCCGCGGCGCCACCAGCCGCTGCCGCGCCGCCTCCTCGAGCTGCAGCAAACGCCGCGCATCCCCGAGCAGCATCTCGCCTTCGTCGGTCAATGCGACACTGCGCGTCGTGCGCCGGAACAGCGGCCGCCGGGTCTCGAGCTCGAGCCGCTTGATCTGCTGGCTGATGGTCGACTGGGTCAGATGCAGTTGCTCGGCGGCGCGGTGGAAGCCGCCGCAATCGGCGACCGCGACGAAGGCCCGCAAGAGTTCGAGGTCGAGCATCGATTAATCCATGTTCGTAATCAATCATATTATAGAATATCGTTTCTGTTATCAATGCCGGCCGCCTACCCTCGCTTCAGTTGATCAAGCAAGGAGGCCATCATGTCGGAGACGACACAACGAACCGATCGCACGGCGCGCCTGGCGCGCGCGCGAGCTGTCTGCGGCACAAACGGAAAGATCTGTCCGCCCGACCGCGCGATCGAGCTGCTCGAGGCGGTCATCGCATCCGGCGACCGGGTGGCGCTCGAGGGCGACAACCAGAAGCAGGCGGATTTCCTCGCCGCGTGCCTCGCCGGGGTGGACCCGGCGCGGGTGCATGATCTGCACATGGTGCAGTCGGTGCTCGCGCTTTCCGATCATCTCGCGGTGTTCGAACGCGGCATCGCCAACCGCCTGGACTTCGCCTTTGCCGGCCCGCAGAGCCGCCGCCTCGCCGAGCTCGTCGCCGCCAAGGCGCTGCGGATCGGCGCGATCCATACCTATCTCGAGCTTTACGCGCGGATGCTGGTGGACCTGACGCCGCAGGTTGCGCTCATCGTTGCCGACAAGGCCGATCGCGACGGCAATCTGTACACCGGTCCGAACACCGAGGACACGCCGACCATCGCCGAGGCCGCGGCGTTCCGCGGTGGCGTCGTCGTGGCGCAGGTCAACGAAATCGTCGATCGCCTGCCGCGCGTCGACATCCCCGGCGACTGGGTCGATGTCGTGGTGCCCGGTCCGAAGCCGTATGCGATCGATCCGCTGTTCACGCGCGATCCCGCCAAGGTCAGGGACGAGAACGTCCTGATGGCGATGATGGCGATCTCGGCGGTGTACGAACCTTATCAGGTGACACGGCTCAATCACGGCATCGGCTATGCCACCGCGGCGATCGAGCTGATCCTGCCGACCTTTGCCGCCAAGCGCGGGCTGAAGGGCAAGGTCGCGCGGAATTTCGTACTCAACCCGCATCCGACGCTGATCCCCGCCATCGAAGCCGGCTTCGTCGACAACGTCTATTGCTTCGGCTCGGAGCTCGGCATGGAGCGCTATGTCGCCAGCCGTCCCGATGTGTTTCCGGTCGGCGCCGACGGCAATCTGCGCTCCAACCGCGCGCTGGCGCAGGTCGCCGGACAATATGCCTGCGATCTGTTCGTCGGTGGCACCTTGCAGATCGATCCGGAGGGCAACAGCTCGACCGCCACCAAGGGCCGCATCACCGGCTTCGGCGGTGCGCCGAACATGGGCGCCGATCCGCGCGGCCGGCGCCACGACAGCGTTGCCTGGCTGCGCGCCGGCGAGGAAGCAGGCGAGCGCCTGCGCGGCCGCAAGCTGGTGGTGCAGATGGTCCAGACCCGTCAACCGAACGGCGCGCCGAGCTTCGTCGAGCGCCTTGACGCGTTCGACCTCGCGGCCTCGGCCGGCTTCGCGCTGCCGCCCGTCATGATCCATGGCGACGACGTCACCCACGTGATCACCGAGCGCGGCGTCTGCAACCTGTTGCGTTGCCGCTCGCCGCAGGAGCGCGAGGCCGCCTTGCGCGCGGTCGCCGGCGACACCGAGTTCGGCCGGCGGCAGGACGCCGGGACGACCGACGGCCTGCGCCGCCGCGGCATCGTGATGCTGCCGTCCGATCTCGGCCTCGACGTCGCGACGGCGACGCGCGACTGGCTCGCCGCGAAATCGATCGACGACCTCGTCACCGCATCGGGCGGCCTCTACGCGCCGCCCGTCAAATTCCGCCGCTAGAAGGAGGCTTCCATGACCCACGCCGAGCACATCCCGAGCAGCCCACCGGCCTCGCTCGACCAAGCGAGGCAGCTCGCCGCGGCGCTGTTGTCCGAGCGCGGCGAAGCGTCGGGCGCCCTGATCGCGCGCCAATTGCAGCAGACCATGCGCGCGCTCGATGCCGACGGCCGGCACGGCTTTCAACGCTATCTGGCAAGCGCGTTTCAGCCCGACGCGGCGGCGCTGCAGGATGCGGCGAAGCGTTATCTTGCCGACGGCACCGCGGCGGCCGCAGCCGCTTTGGCCGACGCCGCCGATCCGCCGCGGCAGGAGGTGTTGCGGCGGATGAACATGGCGCCCGGCGGCACCGCGAGCCTGATTGCGATGCGCAGCGAGATCGCCAGCCGTCTTGGCTCCGAACCGGAGCTGAAGCTGCTCGATGCCGACCTCAAGCATCTGTTCGTCTCATGGTTCAACCGCGGCTTCCTCGAGCTTCGCCGCATCGACCGGCAGTCGCCGGCCGCCGTGCTCGAGAAGCTGATCGCCTATGAGGCGGTGCACGAGATCGAGGGCTGGGACGATCTGCGCCGCCGCCTTGCGCCCGACCGCCGCTGCTTTGCCTTCTTCCATCCCGCGCTGCCCGGCGAGCCGCTGATCTTCGTCGAGGTCGCGCTGGTGCAGGGATTGGCCACCGCCGTGCCGCCGCTGCTGGTGCAGGATGCGGATCAAGACAGCGCAGGCCTCAGGGCCGCGCATGCCGACACCGCGATCTTCTATTCGATCTCCAACTGTCAGGACGGGTTGCGCGGCGTGTCGTTCGGCAACTTCCTGATCAAGCAGGTGGTCGAGGAGCTGCAAACGGAATTCCCGCAGCTGAAGCGCTTCTCCACGCTGTCGCCGATACCGGGCTTCCGGCGCTGGCTCAGCCAGCAGCCGCAAGCCGGCGGCAATGAGGTCGCGATGCTGCGCGAGCTGGACCGCGAAGGCTGGTGGCACGACGTGGCGACCTGCGAGACCTGGCGTCCGGTCTTGATGCGGCTGTGCGCGCAATATCTCACGCGCTCGCCGGCGTCCGGGAATCGCATCGATCCGGTGGCGCGCTTCCATCTCGGCAACGGTGCCCGATTGGAGCGGATCAACTGGCTCGGCAACACGGCCGATCGTGCGATGGCGGAATCTTTCGGCATCATGGTCAACTATCTTTACGATCACGACAGCATCGAGCGTAACCACGAGGCCTTTGCGCGCGTAGGAGAGATTGTCCGTTCACCGCAGGTGGACGCGCTTCTCTGATTTTCAACTCACCATACAGACAACGGAGCAGTAACATGATGATGAACAGACGCGCCTTCTCGACCGCCTTGCTCGCTGGAGCCGCGGCTTCACTGGTGTCCACGCGCGGCATGGCCGCCACCACGCCGCCGGTCAAGGCGCGCAACGTCGTGCTGGTGCACGGCCTGTTCGCCGACGGCTCCTGCTGGTCCGAGGTCATTCCGCGCTTGCAGGCGGCCGGGCTCAACGTGACGTCGGTGCAAAATCCGCTGACCACGCTGTCCGAAGCGGTTGCCTCCGCGCAGCGGGTGCTCGATCGCCAGGATGGTCCGACCGTGCTGGTCGGCCATTCCTTCTCCGGCATGATCGTCACCGAGGCCGGCGTGCATCCGAATGTCTCGGCGCTGGTCTATGTCGCGGCGCGCGCACCCGATGCGGACGAGGATTACACCGCGCTGGCCAAGACCTATCCGACGCCGCCAGCGAGCGCCGGCATCGTGTTTGACGGCGATGAGGGCCGGCTGAGCGAACAAGCGTTCCTGCGCGATTTCGCCGGCGACCTGCCGGAGGCGAAGGCGAAGGTGCTCTATGCCGTGCAGCAGCCGTTCCACAAGCAGCTGCTGGCCGGCAAGACCAGCCATGCGGCCTGGCGCAGCAAGCCGAGCTACTACGCCGTCTCGACCGAGGACCGCACCATCAATCCGGATCTCGAGCGCTTCATGGCCAAGCGGATGGGTGCCACCACGATCGAGGTGAAGGCCAGCCATCTCGCGCTGATCTCGCAGCCGGACGCGATCGCGCGGCTGATCCTCGACGCCGCGCGGCAGTCGAGCTGAGTGTGGGCGTTGACCGTGCGTGGGAGAGCATCGGCTTTGTCCCGCACACGATGATGAACGGCCCGGGGGACCGTAATACGCTCCCGGGGCCGCTTGGCGCCAGGCCAGCCGACGCGGCCTAGAGGATATGCGCGCCACGACCGTCGAGAATGCCCCGATCGCCCACGCGCGGGATCAATTCCTGCATGACGGCATCGACGTTGGGCTGCCGCGCGCGCTTGGTGCTGAGCGTGTTCAGCAGCGTCGCGACCACGACCATCACAAGGACACCGGCAAGACTGAGTCCGATCTGCATCGAGAGCCGGTTCGAGATGTCGAACAGATCACATTGGCTGGCGAGCGCCAGCAGGACGCCGAGACAATAGATCGGCAGCGAGTTCTCGCCACAACGCCTCGCGCTGCGCAGCATCGGCGTCGACAGCCCTCGCCAGCCCGCGGGAACCAGCCATGACGCCAGGATTGCAAGCGCCAGAAAATGCAGCAGCCGCAACGGGCTCAAATTTGACTTGTCCATTGGAAACAGCAGATCGGTCAGAGCCTGCGGCAGCAGCGGCGGCTTGATGCCGTGGCCGAGCGCAACGACCAGGCCGAACACAAGATAGAGCGCGGACAGAACAAGCACGGGGCGCGACGTCACCCATCCCTGGATGGTCCTTCCCTCGATGACGTACCATGCGCCCAGCACGACCGGAAGCTGCCAGGCCAGCGGGTTGAAGAACCAGACGCCTTCGGGCCAGGCCGGAATGTTCCAGCCGAAGACGTGCACCAAAGCATAAAGCAATAGCGAAAGGCCAAGCGCCAGGTTGGGTGCTCGCAGCAGCAGCCACAGCAGCGGTGCGAACAACACGTGACAGATCACAAAGACCGGCAGGACGTCGGTATTGACGGGGTGGAATTGCAGGACTGCGGCGTGCGCAAGCGCTGCGCCCGGGCGTTCGAACAGGACCCGCGTATTGCTATCGTCGGCGAGACGATCGCTGCCCGCGAGGTAGACGAGGATCGCGCAGGCGAGCGTCAGCAACAGGAAGGCGGCATAGATATCCCATCCCCGCCGCAGCGAACGGCCGATCATGCCGCGCCAGCCGTCGCGCTGACGCGCCCTGCCGTAGGCCAGTGCGCAGGTGACGCCCGAGATGAACATGAATATTTCGGCGGCATCGCAGAAGCCGTAGTTGCGCAGGGTCAGCCAGCTTCCGACGTTGTCTGGAATGTGATCGAGAAAGATCCACCATAACGCGATCCCGCGACAGACATCGATGCGCGGGTCGCGGCCGGTCGATCTGAACTCCGGCGGAGTCTCGCCGAGCAATCGCTTCGAGCTGCGGGTTCGATCTAGCATCTGTCGATCTGTCCGGCGTGCCCGCGCGGCCCCATCGGACATAGGCCCGTGAGAGGCTCGGATGCTCCGAGGCGTGCGCGTGCCGGACTAGCCTCCGGCCAACCTGTATGATGGTGCGCTCCAGTTACCCGAGGGTTGGCGGCGCTTCCGCCGGCCAACCGCAATCACGGGGGCCGGGAGGATCGCTTTCCTCCGACGGAGCCTGCACGGTTTCGCCGATGGCCGGCAACAAATGCTGCTTTCGCATTTCGGCGAGGCGGGCACGACAGTACTCATGATAAAGCATGTCGAATATGGTGGACATGATCGAACGCCTTCTTGATCACTTAGGTTGACTTTCCCACGTGACAGATTTCGACCATTTCAACCGGCGGCGATAACCGACAGTGCCGCAGGCAGTCCGACGCAACCAAAATCGATGTCAGTCGTTCTACTGAATGGCCTGCGCGTGGCGTCTTAGCCAGGAAACCGCGTACAGGGGCATGACACTGATTTGCGCTTGCACGCTGCCCGGAATTTTTGAAATGAATCCGATGGCAGCAATTATAAATAGAGCAATCGCGACCGCGTCTTCTTAAAGGAGAAATTTCGCCGCGATTTTCATAAGCATTATACACGTAATATTCTGATCACCAAGTGAACCAGTTCACATCAGCATCAATCACAGGCGGATGACACTAGCAGACCGGTAACGTGGCTTCTTGGACTGATGCGCACCGGTCATACGAAGGCCGGTGCGTGAATCGCAAAATGCAGATACTGACTGTGGTGTGCCGCAGCATTTCATTCGGGTGTTTTGTGAAGGCTGGAGGTCCCCATGCCGACGGACGCAGCCAATTTCGCATCGTATCGATTTTCGACGCGCGACCTTCCGGAACGCATTCGTATCCCGGTATGGCGCGAGCACTTTGGCCGCTGCGTCGTGCACGCCGATATCGAGCCGCTATCGGACATTGCCTTCCAGGCCGATGCGTCGCTGCGGGCGGTCCAAGGTTTGCGCATGCTGGCGCTGAAAGGCACGTCGATGCGCTTCAAGCGCTTGCAAGCGAACCTTGCCGATGGCGATGACTCCATCGGCGTGATTTTCTGCTCTCCGGGCAAAAGTCAGCTATCGCAGCGTGGCCGGGAAGCCGACGTTCGCGCCGGCGATGCGATCGCAATTCTGCACTCCGAGCCCGTCAGCGTCACCTATATCGACGGGTCGCAATTCGGTCTGGCCGTGCCGCGCGAGGCGCTTGCGCAGCGCGTGACCGACGTCGAAGGCCTGGCCATGCGGCCGATTTCGCACCGGACAGAAGCATTCCGATTGTTCACCTCATATCTGAAATCGGTGCTTAGAACGCGAGCGCTGAGCGCACCGAAGCTTCGCGATACGGTCGTGACCCATATCCACGATCTCGTCGCGCTCGCAATCGGCGAGTGTCCTGCACTGGGCGAGAGCAGCGCGAGCGCCGTCGTCGCCGCGCGGCACAGTGCAGTGCTCGACTACATTGCCGCTCACTTTCAGGAGCCCGGGCTCAGCGTTCAGGCGGTTGCACGTCGCCAGGGCATCTCGTCGCGCTATCTGCAGCGCCTGATGGCGTCATCGGGACCATCATTCACCGAGCGCATGAATGAATTGCGGCTCCAGCGGGCGCTCAAATTGCTCACCGAGTCCGATGCCGGCCGTCGGCGAATTTCCGATATCGCGCTCGAGGTCGGCTTCTCGGATGTTTCGTATTTCAACCGTCTGTTCCGAACCCGTTTCGGCGATTCGCCACGCGGTGTCCGGCTCGCGCGAAAGGGCTCCCACTGAGCCACGCCGCCCTGATCGGCATGGGCGCGAGATGTTGCCTGGGGGGACCGCTCCGGAGCGGAGGGCAGGGTGGGTTGGCGCCGGCTGCAAGTCTGGTTAGGTCAGAACCCGACGGTGGGTCGAGACTCCAGCCTCGATCGCCTCTCGGGGCAATGCGCGCATTAGCTTATGTGAATCGAACCAACTTATGTGAATCGAAGCGCTACGGCGGCGGCTCTGCTCCCGGAGTGGCGAGCCATTCTTCGATCTGGACGGCGCGCTCGGCCTCGCGGGCCTTCTTGAGAAGTCGTTCCCGCTCGGTGCCGGGAGGCAGGTGCGAGGCCCTCATGCGGGCCGCCTCTTCCAGCTGAATGAGGCGGTATGCGAGCGTCGTGGTTTGCTTGAAGCGATTGCGGCGTTTCATTTGTGCAAATGGTGTTTTCAAACCCTGGTGCAGGTCCGAACCACGCTCGGCGGCGTTTGTTCCTATTGAACGGCGCGGCGTGTCTGTCCTGGCCGCGTCCTTGAGAGCGCCATGCGGCGGGCCGAGCTGAGAACGACCGTTCACCGTCAGACGTTCGTCGAAGCCAGGGGGATGCGGAAGAGTTCGCTGTCGCCCTCATCGCGAACCGAAATGAAGTTGCCGTCGCGAACCATCTCCGGCCTTTCAGTCCCGATCCGGTGCGCGATGAAGCTGCCGTGATCCCTGGCGTCCTTGTCGTCGGCACAGTCGTGACCGAGGACGTCATGTGCGGGGATGTCGCCCGCGAGATGGAAGAAGTATCTGGGCATCTAGGTCAGCTTGTCCAAATTGCCGAACGGCTTCGCCGGCGGCGCGTTCTCGGCCTTCTTGATCTGCTGCGCGCCTTCCTCGGCAAGCCTGCCATCGTTGATGATCTCGGCGATGAGCTGCTTGACCCGTCCGCCGATCCTGTCTGCAATGCTTGTCATGGCTCACCTTTGTTCATCTCTCACGACTGAAGTATCGCTCGCGAATAATGTTCCTCCGAGAGGTGACAGCCCACTCATCCGGGAAAGGAACAAACAACCCTCCGGAAGATTGGATCGCCAGCAACGGCCGAAGCTCGGGCCGAACGGCTGACGCGAGAAGTCCGGTGACGAAACGCCTGACCAGGAAAGAGCAGTTCGATCGATCGAAGATCAACGTGCACGATCTGCGTCAGGTGAGAGGCTGGACGCATGCCCTCGGCGTGTCGCGCGAACAGCTGCGTAAAGCCGTCGAGAAGGTCGGTGACTCCGCCGTGACGGTTCGCAAGGAGCTCGGGATACCCGAGGAATGACATGGCCGCCGAACAGCAAATCCGGGACTACGCGCGGCAGCTCTGGGAGAAGGCCGGAAAGCCCGACGGCAGGGACAAGGAATTCCGGCACGCGGCCGAGGTCGAACTGAATGCGGAGAGCGAAAGTCCGGACGCGCCAACACTGGACCAGCCGAACAAGACGACCATTCCCGGATGAACGCCTTGGCGCGAGGGGCGTGCCGGCGGCGCGATTGATCGGGCTCCTCCATTAGGAACATTGCCATTCTGTCGCGGTTCTCGAAACGCCGCATGGAGCGGTGAGGAGGACGTTATGAAAAAGCTGGTTCTGATTTCTGTTGCCGCCGTATTGGCGTCGACGGGCGCTTTCGCCCAGAGCACGATTGTCGGCACGACCGGTGCCGGACATGCCGCCACCGTGCAGATCGAGCCGCAGTACCGTACGCGAATCCACAGCTATGTGACCGAACACAAGATCCGTCCCGTCGAGACGCGGGAGAGGATCGTCGTCGGCTCGCCTGTGCCGCGCGAGGTCGAGCTTGAAGCGGTGCCTGCCGATTGGGGCCCGTCGCTCACCAGATATCGCTATGTCTATACCGGCCAGCGCGTGATGCTGGTCGATCCAGACACCCGTACGGTCGTGCAGGAAGTCGAGTGAGGCCGCTGTGACGGCGGGCCGCCGGGAACGGCGGCGGCCCGCGCTCAGCCGGGACGCCTGATCTAGAGGGCAAGCGCCGTTCGGTCAGCGGCCATCGACCGCGTCGGCCGCGATCAGAGACCGATGCTGGCCACAGCCGCTTGCGCGATCCCCTTCGCGTCGAGGGCGCCGGTCTTGCCGATCTCGATAACCTTGCGGGCCACGATCTCGCAAAGCGGATCGTTCCGATCAACCAGACCCATCGAATGCAGCGCCAGGCTGAACGCCCTGTTGAAGAGCTCGATTTGCTCCGGCGTGTATTCGCCCGTCTTCAGCAAGCGGTTGATCGGCATTGTCGAGCCCCACAGCAAGCAGCCAATTGACATGGCTATAGCATGGAACCGTCGCGATCGGCACCCGGCTTTCCCTGCGCCCTCTACAACAGAGAAGGCGGAACGAACAGCAAAGCTCGGGCAAATCATGTCGCGAGAATGCGGATGTTTGACTCACCGGCCGAACCACATATTCGGTGTCGTCCCTGCGAAAGCAGGGACCCATAACCACAAATGCTGATTGTTGAACGATGCTGGGACGACGAGTCCCCTTCTCAACACCCGCTGCGGCGTATGGGTCCCTGCTTTCGCAGGGACGACATTGGTGATTGTGGTGAGCGCGGTCGCCCGCTCAACGCGCAGCTACGGATCGTGGTAATGTGCTCAGCTCGAGCCAGTCGCCCCGCGCACCACGCGCTTGATCTTGTCGGTGGTGTAGGTCTGCCCGCCGATCGAGAGCAGCGGCGGGGAGGCGGTCAGGTCGACGGAATCGACGACGCCCTGCACCTCGGTCGAGATGGCGATCGGGTTGCCCTTGGAATCCTTGCCGGTGGCGGTCAGCGTGTAGGTGCCGGCCGGCCATTGCGTGCCGTCGTTGCCCTTGCCGTCCCAGACGAAGCTGGCGTTGCCCTGCTTCAGGCTGAAATTGCCGGAATAGGCGGTCTGGCCGGTCGAGCTCGTGATCGTGATGGTGGCGCTGGTGGCTTGCGGGGACACCAGATTCCAGGTCGCGGATTTGTCGAACTGCGTCTTGCTGCCGTCGACCGCGACCGTGTTGCCGACATAGACCAGCGCCTGGGTGGACTGCGCGCTCTTCTCGATCTCGATCAGCGACTTCAGCTGATCGTTGGATTTCAGCTGCTGCTCGACGCCGGCGAACTGCACCAGCTGCTGGGTGAACTGGTTGGTGTCGAGCGGGTCGAGTGGGTTCTGGTTCTGCAACTGCGTGGTCAGCAGCGTCAGGAAGGTCTGGAAATTGTCGGCGATGCCCTGCGAGGAGGTCGTCAGGCCGCTGCCGCTGCTGCTTCCAGAGTTCGTTCCGTTGCTGGTGCCCGGTGCAGAGACGACGGGCGTCGGCATGGTTGCATCGACTGCCATGGTGAACTCCTTACACTCTGATATCGACGCCGCCGAGGGCGCCGGTTGCACGGCCGTAGGAGCGGCCCGCCGCTGCGGCGGGAACGCTGTCCTCCTCAGTGACGATCAAACGATGGGCGTTCGGATTGGACTGGCCATTGTTGTTCTGGCCCGACTGCGACTGGTCGCGCAGGCTGAACTGCAATCCGCCATTGCCGGTCGAGAGGCCGGCATTGTCGAGCGCGCGCTGCAGCTGGTTGGCGTCCTGGCGCAGCATCGACAGCGTTTCCGGGCGTTCGACGGTGAGATGCGAGGTGACCTGGCCGTTGCGATCGACATCGATGCGGACGTCGATGCGGCCGAGCTCGGCGGGGTCGAGCCTGATCTCGAAGCGACTCTTGCCGCTCTTGGCGGAGGCGGCGATCTGCATCGCAAGCCCGCTGAGCGGCACGGCGGCGCTTTGCGCGGCGTTGGTCACGGTCAATTGCGCGGTCGCAGACGGTGTCGTCTGGGTAGTCGCCAATTGAGCCTGGAATGTATTGGCCGCCTGCGCGCTGGAATCGGGCGTCGCGAGCGCGGACTGCGCAGCCGCCTGGCCGCCGACTGTCGGCGCGGCGTTGCCGTCGCCCTTGGCATCCGACTTGATGGCATCGGCCGCGCCGTCCGCGGCGGCCTTCGCCTTGCCGGCGACGGCGGTCGGTTGCGCGACTGCGGGGACGATGTTGGTCGGCGCGCCCTGCGCGGTGCCCTGGGCTGCGCCGTCCTGATCGGCAGGGGCCGTCGCGGCCGCGTCCGTCGTGGCAACCTGCGCCTTGGCCTGCGTCGTCGTCTTCGTGGTGGGCGTTCCGGCGGCAACCGTGGCGGCGAGCGCCGCATCGCCGGTCGCCGTCGCGGCGCCCGGAACCGTCGTCGCATCGGTGGTGGTGATGATTTGCGCGTCGGTCTTGACGCCGGCCGCCTTGGCGACCTTGTCGGCGTTCGCCGTGGTGGCCGCCGCCGTTGCGGTGTCGGCGCCGGCTGGCGCACCGGTGCCGGCGGCGGCACCCGTGCCGGCGATGGCCGAGCTTGCCGCAATGGCCGCAGCCGCGATCGCGAGCGGTGCGGCCGGCTGGTCGGACGGCGCGGTGGCCGCCGGTGTCGGGGCAGTCGCCGGTGTCGCGGCAACGGGAGCAATCATGGCATTCACGGTTGCCGCGCCGGGATCCTGCTGCGCAGCGGCTTGCGTCGCGTCCGGCTTGTCGCTGGTCGATTTTGCATCGGAGCTCGATTTCGAGTCGTCCGATTTCGATTTCGATTTCGATTTCGACTTGGTCTTGGGCGGCGCGTCGCCATCGCTGTCGATCTTGTTGTCGTCCCGAGAACTGCCGGAATCCCGCGACGTCCGGTCGGGGCCCGGGCTGGTGTCGCGGGGGCGCGCGTCGGTCGTCGAGGGCGGATCGTCGGACCGCCGCGAGGGCGCCGGCTCGGAGTCGTAGCGGCTGTCGTTTGTGGACGCAGTGTTGCTGTCGACCAGCGCGGCAAAGCCGTCGTTCCCCGCCTGCGAAGCGGGATCGGGCCGCGACGACCGCTGCGTCGCGCCCTGAAAAGACCGGCCTGCCAATGCTTCCGACGTGACGCTGACCACTGCCAACCCTCGCAAATGAGACTTCCGGCGTTTTGTCAGCAAGGAGTGGGCCAACCAGGGCGGGTAATAAATAATGAGTTATTTCATAAGGTTACGGGCTTCCCCGATCGGCTGGAGCGGGTTCCCGGCGGGTCTCCTTTTTGCCCGGCGGCAAGATTTGCCGTCCACGCGCGGCACGGCACAGCTTCCGCCGGATTGCCTCACCGGAATACGGCCTATATTAAAGGTGGCCTCCAACGCGTCCGAACCGACCGAACCGGCTTGGACGTGTTCTAAGGCTCTCTGGACAAAAGGCTTTTTCCAATATTGTCGCGGAGTGCATAAGCTCGCCGCGACAGTGACCAATGACCGCTTAAAGATGCTCAACAGTCTGGATCTCGAAGGCCGCCCTGAAGACACACGGATCGTCGTTGCCATGTCCGGCGGCGTCGACTCGTCGGTGACGGCTGCGCTGTTGAAGTCGCAGGGCTATGACGTGGTCGGGATCACGCTGCAGCTCTACGACCACGGCGCCGCGACCCATCGCAAGGGCGCCTGCTGCGCCGGCCGTGACATCCACGATGCGCGCAATGTCGCCGAGCGGATCGGCATCCCGCATTACGTGCTCGACTACGAAAGCCGCTTCAAGCAATCGGTGATCGACAATTTCGCCGACAGCTACGCGCTCGGCGAGACGCCGGTGCCGTGCATCGAGTGCAACCGTTCGGTCAAGTTTCGCGATCTGCTCGCGACCGCGCGCGAGCTCGGGGCGCAGGCGCTCGCCACCGGCCACTATGTCGCCTCGCGGCGGCTTGCCGACGGATCGCGCTCGCTCACTTGCGCCGCGGATGCCGATCGCGACCAGAGCTATTTCCTGTTTGCGACCACGCGCGAGCAGCTCGACTTCCTGCGCTTCCCGCTCGGCGACATGACCAAGCCGCAGACCCGCGAGCTGGCACGGCGCTTCGATCTCGAGGTCGCCGACAAGCAGGACAGCCAGGACATCTGTTTCGTGCCGACCGGCCGCTACACCGACATCATCGGACGGTTGAAGCCGAACGCGATCGCGCCAGGCGACATCGTCGATCTCGACGGTCATGTGATCGGCCAGCACCAGGGCATCGTTCATTTCACCGTCGGCCAGCGCAAGGGGCTCGGCATTGCCTCCGGCAGCCCGCTCTATGTGGTCAAGCTCGATGCGGCGACGCGCCGTGTCGTGGTCGGGCCGCGCGAGGCGCTGCGGATGGATCGCATCGCGCTGCGCGACGTCAACTGGATCGGCGACGGCGCGCTGGATCGCGTGATCGGCGAGGGCATCGAGATCTATGTCCGCGTGCGCTCGACGCGCGCGCCGCAGCCGGCGTGGTTGCGCGCCGTCGATGGCGGCTATGAGGTCGAGCTCGTCGCCGGCGAGGAGGGCGTGTCGCCCGGCCAGGCCTGCGTGTTCTACGACGCAGCCTCCGGGCAGGCGCGTGTGCTCGGCGGCGGCTTCATCAGGAGTGCAAGCGCCAGCCGCGCAATACGAGCCGCGACGCAGGATGCGATGGCGCCGATTGCAGAAGCGGTTCGCGGATAGCGCATGATCCGGAAAAGTGGGGACCGGTTTTCCGCGACGATCATGCGCAAACAAGAGTAACTTCGGGGCAGGGGAATGGCTGGGGACATCGACCGCGAAGGGGTCGAAAAGGCGTATGGCCGCTGGGCGCCGATCTACGATCTGGTGTTCGGCAAGGTGTTCGATCAGGGCCGTCAGTCGACGATCGCGGAGGCCGACCGGATCGGCGGACGCGTGCTCGACGTCGGCGTCGGCACCGGGCTGTCGCTGTCGGAATACAAGCGCACCACGAAACTATGCGGCGTCGATATATCCGAGCCGATGCTGCGGCGGGCGCTCAAACGCGTGCGCACGCAGGGACTCAGCAATGTCGAGGCGCTGGCGGTGATGGACGCCAAGAATCTCGCGTTTCCGGATGCGTTCTTCGACGCGGTGGTCGCGCAATATGTCATCACCGCGGTGCCGGATCCCGAGGCGACGCTCGACGATTTCATCCGCGTGCTGAAGCCCGGCGGCGAACTGATCCTGGTCAACCACATCGGCGCCGAGAGCGGCCCGCGCCGCGTCTTCGAGCTCGCTTTCGCGCCGCTAGCGCGGCGGCTCGGCTGGCGTCCGGAATTTCCGTGGGAGCGGCTGACCAATTGGGCGGCGAAGCATGGCGGGGTCAGCCTTGCGGAGCGCCGGCCGATGCCGCCGATGGGGCATTTCTCGCTGATCCGCTTCCGCAAATCGTGAGATTGCGGCGATTTTGACGTGGAACATCGGGGCGGCGTCACGGTTTTCTCGTCATGATGATCAATCGAACACTCGCTTTATCCTGTGTGCTGATGATGGCACCCGCTGTGGCCGTGGCGCAGGCGCCGCCGACATCAGCCACACCGCCGGCCCAGACCGCGCCACCGGCGCCGTCGCGCACCGCCGTGAATTGCGCGCCGCAGCAGCCTTCGCATCCCGGTGCTGTGGTTCCGGAAGGAACCACCACCGGGCAGAGCAGCCAGCCGCTGGGCGACAAGCTCGCCAAATCCGACGGGGTGTTGTGCCCGCCGGCCGGGGTCGATCCCGAAATGCGTGCGCCGACCCCGCAAGGCGGCAACACGCCGGTGATTCCACCGCCCGGCAGCCCCGGCGGCGACCAATCGGTGAGGCCGAAATAGCCTCTGTCTGCAATAAGTTGCTGCCCCGTCCGCCTTTGCTTGACAGGCGCGCATGCCACTCTTTATATGCCGCGCGTTCGCACCCGCGGCTCACCAGCCGCCGATCGCGAGCCCATGGCGGGGTAGCTCAGCTGGTTAGAGCACGGGAATCATAATCCTGGGGTCGGGGGTTCGAGTCCCTCCCCCGCTACCAGATCCAGCATAACCCCTTGATTTCCCAGACTTGGCCGATGGAAGTTTCGACGCGAGGGAGTCTCATTGATACATCCGAAGCGGCCGCTGATCAAATTCCACGGCCCAACCCACCGCACGACATAACGCCGCTCAAGATCAACGTGCCGCCCTAGCGGCGGCGGCTTATCGCCGCCATCCGTCCTTTAGTCATTGCAGCAGCTGCAGGTAGCGACAGGCATGGGCACCGTTTTTCAGGCGGGCAAATCGACGGCGTTGATCGTGCTATCGTGGGAGCTCACTCTCTTCTCCTACATCGGTTAGATGGGCGGGGATCTGAGCTCGTGAAGTTGGCGGAGGGCGCACTTGCTCCAAGCGAAGCGCACTGCATGCCGTCTTATGCCCAGGTCATCGTGCAGGAAGGTAAGAGTCGGAATTTCGATTCCTACAAATCGAGGACGTGGCACGCTAACGTTCCCGGGTGATGGTTACCGTGGGCGCGGTCGCGACCGCATGCTCTCTCTATCCTTGGGCGGGAGGCATTAGTCACTAATGCTCCCTGTCACCTAAGACTGCTGCTGATCCCGAAGCCCGATTTGGCGGAAGCGTTGATCTGCGAGCGTCGGCGACCTAAGGCCAAATATCCATGTGAATTTCCCAAGGAGGACGTGGCGCCAGCGCGATGCGCTGCTATTGAAGATGCTACGAGGTCTCCCCTCGCATGCGCGCTGTCGTAACTGCGGCGTAAGAGCGAAAGTCTAATCAAGGATCGTGCGCGCCACGTTGCTCGCTGAATGCCTGGCGTGATTGGAAGGGAGACCTCGTGCCCAGCCTTGCATCGTTCTTCGGCGCTCCTATCCGGGTCACCGTTCCAAACGAGCTCACGTGCGAAGCCGAGCTGCTGAAGTTTCTTGCTCTGTCGACAGCCGAACTCAAGAAGATTTGGTGGTTTCGGGGCCGGATGTATCAGAAGTTCGAGATTTCGAAAGGCGGACAAAAGAAGCGCGTCATAAGCGCACCGGACCGCCGATTGAAGATGCTGCAGACAAAGATCGCGTCCTCGCTCGCGTCGATATACAGACCGCGGAATCCCGTTCATGGCTTTGTGGACGGCCGCTCGGTCAAAACGAACGCTACGGCTCATCTCCGGAGCAAGTTCGTGTTGAACTTGGACATCGAAGGCTTCTTTATGGCCATCACGGAAGGACGCGTGTCCGGCCTAATGGGTGCGCTCGGCGTCGACGGTCGAGTCGCTGAAATCCTGGCGCGGATCTGCTGCAACGAGGGTGTCCTGCCCCAAGGCGCGCCTAGCAGTCCAGTAATTTCCAACATGATCTGCTTCCGGATGGACAAGGAATTGCAGACAATCGCGAAGGAAAGCCGCTGCATCTACACCAGGTATGCCGACGATATCACTTTCTCCAGCTAACAGCCGCTGACCTTGCTATTCGAAGGACCCCCGCCGCCGGCCGGGAATTTCCCGCTCGATTTGCTCAAGGATCGGCTTCGCGGAGCTTTCCGATCCAACGGCTTCGCGATCAATCCGCAGAAGATCCACTACGCCGACAAGCATTCGCGCCGAACAGTGACCGGCCTCAAGATCAACGAGTTCGTCAACGTCGACCGAAAATACGTACGAAACACCCGCGCAGCCTTGTTCGTGACCGAAACACGAGGCGCTGCGGTCGCCCAGAAGATTCTCAAAGACAAGTATGGTCGCGAAGCGACGCTCGCGTCGCATCTTCGCGGACGGATATCCTGGGTGGGGCACATCAAGGGACCTTCGGACCCGATTTTCCGTGGTCTGGCCTCGCGCTACAACAAGCTCTTCCCTTCCGAGAAACTCGAAATTCTGCCAACGAATTTGGAGATCAGGGAGCGCGCGGTGTGGGTAGTCGAGCATTGGGCAGATGACGCAGCGGAAGGCAGCGCGCAGGGCACGGCTTTCTTCTTGAAGTCAGTGGGTCTCGTTACGGCCTGGCATTGCGTGGAGGGGGCGACAGAGATCGCGGTCTATCACCCCAGCAAGACTTCGAATAAATTCAAGGTGACGGTCGCCAAGAACGACGCGCATCGGGACTTGGCCGTGCTCGCACACGAAATACCCGTCACCGAGTACTACGAGTTCGACATCTCGAAACGCACATTCAAGGTCGGCGACAATACGACGGCGATTGGATTTCCGAGCTTCGGCCCAGGCGACAAGATCAACGTCCGATCCGGGTCGATAACCTCGTTGCCCACGAAGAGCGCCGTCCCGATGATCGAGGTGACGCAAAAGCTCTCGCAAGGCATGTCCGGCGGTCCGTTGCTCGATGATGACGGCGCGGTCGCCGGTGTCAATCATAAAGGCGGACCAGGAGAGGCCAGAGATTTCGCCGTGCACGTGAACGCGCTGACCGACTGGCTGAGCAAGTCGTAGAGATGTCCGGACCATGGCTTCAAGGCGCCCTTGGGCGGACTCAGGCGCCTGGCGATACCCACAACGACTTAGGCGATTTCGCTACATGAAGAAGCGAAACTGATACGGTGTCGAACCCAGGCCGTCCATGCGCTTGACGACGCGCGCGAGCACTTTCGCGTAAGCCATCGTCACCGGCAGCATGTCGTACAGCGCGTCGTTGTTCCAATCCATCTTCGCGAGAGCGAGAGCCGAACGCGCCGTGTCGTCCCAACTACCATGGCCCGCGTGGCGCACCAGACGGATCGGGCGCGGCGTGCTACGACCTCCTTGATAATATGAGCGTTCGGCAACGCCCTTCACGTCGCCGTGCATCCAAAGCAGGCACTCCCGATCCCCGAGCGGGATCAGCGTGCCGCGTTCAACTGGATAGCCGAAAGGCTTTCCTTTAGCGCCGCCTTGCCGGTCGCGTTCGATCCTGACGCCGCGCCAGCCCACGTCCTCAACGACCTGCACCAAGTCGACCGCCTCGCAGAGATGCAACGCCTCCATGCAGCCGTCGATCTCCTCCTTCTTGAACTCTGTAGTCTTGTGCACCGTGACCCTGCGAGGCGTGCGGCCCGAGTGCCTTCTGCGATAGAGGTCCAACGATCTGCTCATGACACGGAACATCTCGGTCCGGGACATGAAAGGGTTTTCTCGCTGAACTTCGATTTCGTGGGCGTCGTAGGCGACAAACTCGAGACCGGCACCTTCGGCGTCGAAGACCTGACTGCAGCATGTTACGAAGCGCGGCCGGTCCGATTCGGTCGGACGCACCGCGTAGGAGAGACCGATATAGGCGGCCTCAGGATCCGTGTCAGCGAGCTTCCAGGGGACGCCTCCCGCCTTCGCGTAAATCGCAAGTCCGATGCGCCACATGACGCTTGCGCGGTCCGGATAGGCGAGCGCGCGGTCTTCGCGTACCAATTGGATCGGAATGCGTCGCGCGGCGGTCGCCGCCTTGAGGTGGTCGTGGAGGTCGAAATCGTCGCCGGCGGACCCCACGAAGCCCGCGGCCCAGCTTTGCGGGATGTAGATGAAGACAATGTCGAACGCATCCCGACGCGCCTCGAGAGATTGGATGGCGCGAATCAGCCGATCCGCCAACACGACGTGGGGCCTAGCCGAGTCCTTCATCTCGAACTCCAGCCGATCGTCCAACTCGAAGTGGCAATCCTTAACGGCGCCTCGCATATCGAGATTGAACGCCTTGCGGAAGCCGGGCCAGGCCGGGAGGTAGTCCTTGCGTTCGGTCGCCTTGAACTCGGCCGCGAGTTCTTTCATGAAGCCGTAGAGTCGCGCCCCCTGCCGGGCCGGTGCGATCGTCGCGATCCGAATGGGGTTGGGGACTAGGCCTGACGAATAGGGACCAAACCGCAACAGCCCGCGCAGGGGGTGCAGGTCGACGTCGGATGTTCGCTCGGGATGGAATGCGAGCTCGGCTTCCGGGATGAAAAGGTGAGGCGATATCTCGCTCGTCATGGGCGGCCTCTTCCTGAGTAAGCTGTCGTATCGTCGAGCCTGAAGGCCGCATCCACGCCCGCGCTGATGCCGAGGGCCAGGATATCGCGCTCCGGGCACGCGAACAGCGTCGACCAGAACGAGAGAAGGGCATTGAGCGCCGGATTGTAGCGCCTCACTGTGCGCTCGCGGGCAAAATCGGTCGCCGCGGTTCTGTTCCCCTGCGTGATGCCTTCGAACACGGTGCGCGGCTCGAGCAGAAGCCAGAGCCGCTCGTCCGCCCAATCCAGCCGGATGCCCAGGCCCTCCCGCCAACTCAGTTCGGGATGCTTCGGTACCGTTCCACCGAGGCTGCCGGTCAGTTTCTTGAGCGGCCCCCACTTCGCGTCGTCGATCGAGGCCGGGGTCAAGAGATCGCTGCTTCGGCGACGATCTGCAGTCATCGCATGCGTTCGGGTCAGCGCGCGGGTCAACGCCTCACGGAGAAGCCCACGCTCTTGGCTTTCGTAGCGCAATCTGCCGCGCGGCAATCAGGGTGACAGTGGAGCGTCAATCAGGATGAGAGAGCTTCGCCGGGCTCGTGACGCAGGGAGGGCGTAGCCCGACCGGAGTTACGAGCCCGGCGTCGGCGCGATCCACAGGGGACCGCGCCGACTGGTGATCGCGGCCGGCTGGTTGTGCAAGTGGTTCTTCCGCCAAGAGGAATCACTCGCTTGCCAGGCCGACACGTTACCGATCACCAGATGAGGCTCTACATGAAGTACCGTCAGACCGATACCCCGCCAGTGGCCGCCGCCAAGGCGTCGTTCAGTACCTCGACCGCGTATCGCTTTGAGAAGGATCGAAGGCTCCCATTGCAGAAGAAGGGAGCCCGCGGCCGGCGCCGACCGGACCCGTTGGCCAGTGTTTTTGAGACCGAGGTCGTGCCGATGTTGAAGGCGGCCCCCGGCGTGCGGGCTGTCGCGATCTTCGAGGAGATGTTACGCCGCCACCCTGAGCTCGGGGCTGGAATCCGCCGCACGCTGGAGCGCCGGATCCGCGCCTGGCGGGCAATCCACGGCGAGGAGCAGGAAGTCATCTTCCGTCAGACCCACGAAGTGGGTCAGGTCGGCCTGTCCGACTTCACCGACATGGGCGAGCTCGGGGTCACCATCGCGGGCGTGCCGCTCGATCATCGCCTCTATCACTTCCGGCTGGCCTATTCCGGCTTTGAGCACGCCCATGTCGTGCTCGGTGGCGAGAGCTTCGTCGCCTTGGCGGAAGGACTGCAGAATGCTCTGTGGTCGCTCGGCGGCGCGCCGCGGGAGCATCGGACCGACAGTCTGTCGGCCGCCTTCTGCAATCTGGACCGGAATGCTCAGGACGATCTGACCCGGCGGTACGAGGACCTCTGCGCCCATTACGGCATGCGGCCTTCCCGCAACAATCGCGGCATCGCCCATGAGAATGGGGCGATCGAGAGCTCGCATGGCCATCTCAAGCGGACGATCGCCGATGCGCTGCTATTGCGCGGCACTGCCGACTTCGATGATCTCGCGGCCTATCGCGGCTTCATCGACGAGATCGTCAGCCGCCGCAATGCCCGCAACGCCAAGCGCATCGACCACGAGCGCGCCACCCTGCAGGCATTGCCAGATCGCCGCACCTCGGACTACGAGGAGGTGATTGTCCGCGTGACGTCAAGCGGCGGCTTCACCTTGCGCAAGGTGTTCTACACCGTGCCGTCACGCCTGATCGGCCACCAGCTGCGGGTGCGCCTTTACGATGATCGTCTCGACACGTTCGTCGGCGGCACCCATCTCGTCACCCTGCCGCGTGGGCGGCCGCATCCCAACGGCAAGCACGACCAGGTCGTCGATTATCGGCACGTGATCCATTCCTTGCGGCGCAAGCCAATGGCGCTGCTCAATCTCGTCTACCGTGATCGGCTGTTCCCGCGCGATGCCTATCGGAAGACCTTCGATCGTTTGCGCGAACGGCTGCCGGACAAGAAAGCCTGCCGGCTCATGGTCGATCTGCTTGCGCTGGCGCACGAGCGCGGCTGCGAGGCCGAACTCGCCGGTCAGCTCGCCGCCGACCTGGACGCCGGCCAACTGCCCGATCTCGGACAGCTGCGCACGCACTTCGCGCCCGATCCTGCCCGTGTGCCGCAGGTCGTGGTGCATCTCGCGCCACTGGCCGCCTATGAGTGCCTTATCGGCACCGCCGAGATCGGAGGTGCCGCATGAACACGGCCAACACCGTCGACACCGCGCGCCTCAATCTGTTGCTCAACGAGCTGCGGCTGCCCGCCATCAAGGTGCTGTGGCCGCAATTTGCTGAGCAGTCCGACAAGGAAGGCTGGCCGGCGGCCCGCTTCCTCGCCACCATTGCCGAGCACGAGATCGCCGAACGCGGCCGCCGTCGCATCGAGCGGCACCTCGTCGACGCACGGCTGCCAGCCGGAAAGACCTTCGACAACTTCGACTTCGAGGCCGTGCCGATGATCTCCAAGGCGCAGGTCACCGCGCTCGCCGCCGGCGACGGCTGGCTGGGCAAGGGCGCCAATTTGCTGCTGTTTGGCCCGCCCGGTGGCGGAAAGAGCCATCTCGCAAGTGCTCTCGGCCTCGCTCTGATCGAGAACGGATGGCGCGTTCTCTTCACCAGAACCACCGATCTCGTGCAAAAGCTCCAGGTGGCGCGGCGCGAGCTCAACCTCGAGGCCGCCATCAACCGCCTTGATCGCTTCGATCTCCTGATCCTCGATGACCTGGCCTACGTCACCAAGGACCAGGCCGAGACCAGCGTGCTGTTCGAACTCATCAGCGCACGCTACGAGCGACGCTCGATGCTGATCACAGCCAATCAGCCATTCGGCGAATGGAACAGGGTCTTCCCGGACCCCGCTATGACCCTCGCCGCCATCGATCGGCTTGTCCACCACGCTACCATCGTCGAGATGAACGTCGAAAGCTATCGCAGGCGGACCGCGCTCGAACGAAAACGCGGACCTGGACGCCCGCCGTCACACGCGACACCCAAAACCGTCTCTGATTGACGCTCCGCGACAATCAGAGTTCAAAAAACTCTTGCGCGCGACAATCAACGCGGCAATCATCACCTCGCCGCGACACCGACTCGCCATCCTGATTGTCGTGCGCTTCCCACCCAGATTGTCGCGCTATAGCAATCGGCGGACTTCGATCGCGTGCAGGTCGAAGCTTTCAATGTCGTAGGCCGAAAGCACGGCTCGCACGTTGGCGTCGGAGCCGAAAGCGAGTACTCCGGCTCGTGACCGGGTCGCGAGCACCGGCAGGGCTGCGGCTTCGATCGCCGACCTGACCTCCGCCACGCCGCCGATGCCGCATCCGACGCGGCGACAAACGGTCGGCGTTTCGATCAATTCGAGTGCATTGAGCCGGACCACTGGAAAACCGCGCTTGCCGGTTGGTCGCGGTGCGGGCGACCAGATTCGTCGCTCCGAAGCGAGTTCGTCCAAGGCCTTAGTGTCCAGATCCTCCGCCAGGCGAACGAGGTCGCGCAAGACCTCGTCGAAATTCTCGATCGGCACCAGCCCGCCGTCGACGCCTTTGCGGGCGGCGGCCGCCAAGAGCCGTTTGACGCGCGGCAACGGCGGGTCCTCGCCGCGATGGAGCCAGAAGATACCGGCAGGAAAAGGGGTGTCGCGCTCGAGAGCCGTTTCCAGGGTGTCCATGATGGAGTCGTCGCGGCCGCTGTAGCCAGCTACGATCAGGCCCCACCGGCCGCAACTGTCGATCAACAGCGACCTGAGTTTCGCATCCTGTTCGCGCAGTTCGTCTCCGGTGTTCTTCAGTCTGCGCGATCGAAAGTCGCCGTGCATTTTGACTTCGACGGGCCAACGCCCCTCGTCGATGACTTGGCGCCCAAGACTTCTGGTCTCGATCGCCACCGTCGTCAACTGACCAGTTCCGCCGTAGACCTTCGCGCAGCCGTCAGCGATCAACGGATCGAAGTTGGTCGTCCAGACGAGACGAGCACGTCCGGCCCGCATCATTGTCGCAAGAGCGACGTGTCCGTAAGACGGCTTGGCGCCGCTCACCTTCGACGCGATGTAGGTTCGACGGTCCGCCTCGCTCGGATAGACGGCTTCGAAGAGAGCCGCATACTCGTCGGGAGCGCCGGGCGGCGGCAAATTCCCGATGCCGTCGACGAATGACTGCAGTTCGCGCCGGACGGCTGGGTTGGCAAGGTCGGCGACCATTTTCGGGGAGACGCGCCGCTGACTTATGTAGAGCTGCTGCTTGAACTCCCAGATCATGTCCCACGCCGTCGGGATGCCGGCGGCCGCCGATCCACCGGCTCCGAGCAACCACATCAGATTTCCGCCCCGTTGCGAGAAGCGGCGCGCAAAATCATCCGCAGCGACGGCTGGATAGGTCGAATCGGCTGACATGCGAGTATTCTAGTTGTAGGACTTGCCTTGTACGGCTTAGGATTGGCCTTCTGTCATCCTGCCCACCGGAATCTTTTGGTCGCTCCCGTCACCTCGACTTCGCGCGACGTACGCCTTCGCCCGTCTTGTCACTCGCGAAGGTGAACTCGATATCGCATTCGACTTCGAGATATTGCCGCAGCGTCTGCAGCACGGCCTTGCGGCGCGGATCGGTTCGATCGGATGGCTTGGCCGTCTCGAACGTTGCGATGGCCTTCCGCGACACGCCAGCCTTCTGCCCAAGTTCGGTTTGACTCCATCCGAGCAGGGCGCGCGCTGCTCGAAGCAGGGAGGGGGTGAGCAGGTGGTCGTCCATCGGAATCTATCAGTTCTCCGGCCGGGCCTCCGAACGGGGCGAGCTACTAATCAATGGTTACATTTTTACCTTTCCTGTTAACCGACGGTTAAGGTTAACGAGAATTTCCGGGTTTTTGGGGACAATTTGTCCCCAAACCAGAAGAACTGTGCTACACCGCCCCTCAGGAAACTGACCGGGGACGATGACCGATGGTGGATTACGAGAAACATCTGCGTAGCGCCGCTTGGCGGCAGATTCGCCAGCGTGCGATCGCGGCCGCCGGCCATCGCTGCGTGCTCTGCGCGGCGACCGAGCAGCTCGAGGCGCACCATCGCACCTACGACAACCTCGGAGATGAGCGCGATGGCGACCTCACGGTGCTGTGCCACGAGTGCCACGAGGTGGTGACCAGCATGCTGCGCGCCCGTCGTTACGCGGCCAAGCCGGCCTCGTATGCCAACATCGTCCGCAGCATCGCCGAGACGGCACCGCTCTTCGATCCCACCGAGGGGGAGATCTGATCATGGCGGTGGAGATGATCACCCTCCGTCTGGTCGGCGTCGGCCCCATGCTGATGCACTCCAGCAGGCTCGCCGACCCGTTCGACCCCACCGCGAAGGCGCTCAAAAAGCTCACGGGGAAGCAGCACAAAACCGACGCTGACCATCACCGGATCGCGGAGCTCGAGTGGCACGGATCGCTGTGGCTTCACGAAGGCCGGCCGTGTCTGCCGCCGTCCGCGATCAAGGGTGCGCTCGTCAACGGCGCCAAGACGGTCCGCAAGGGCAAGGCGACCAAGGCGGCCTTCGTCGCCGAGGGTCCCGCGATGCTCGAGTACGATGGCCCGAAGACGGTCGAAGAGCTCTGGCAGGACCCGCGCTTCCGCCACCGCGAGATCGTGCGCGTCGACGACTCGCGGGTGGCGCGCACGCGTCCGTGCTTCGACGGCTGGAGCGCGACCGTACGCGGCTCGTTCATCACCACCATTATTAACCGGGAGGACGTCGTGAGCTACTTCCGCGTGGCGGGTCCCTTCGGCATCGGCGACCACCGTCCCGACTTCGGTCGCTTCCTGATCGAGGAGTCGCAGCTCGAATAGTCTTGGCATGGCTCGACACCGCGAGGCTAGGCGTGGTCCGGCACGGCGTGACGTGACGGGGCGTGTCCCGGCGAGGCAGGGCAGGGTCCGCCAAGGACCCTCCCTCGCCTAACCTTTTCAAATTCCGCATCTCAACATCACGCGCGGCCTGCCGCGCGAATGACGGAGCTTTGCCCGATGAAAGAAGGCGAATTCCCGGACGGCGAGGCGCTGCCTCCGGTGTTCTTCTACTGGCGCACAAAGACGGCTGAATCCTTCGACGAACGCGCTCGCTCCGAGGTCGCCAGCTTCGTCGCCGGCATCTCCGCCACGATGCCCGAGTGGCGTGCGGTGATCCGCGGCGACGCTGCCGCCGCCATCGGCATCGTCATCGGACGTCGAATCCCCGAGCGCATCGGCCTGCGCGTCGATCTCAGCATGACAGTGTTGCTGGCCTGCGCCTTGTTTGATCCCGCCGCGGCGATGGTGCTGTCGCACACGCTCGCCCGCATGCCGATCGAGACGCGCGAGCGCACGCGCCTCTCGGCATCCTGGTCGATGCACGAGATCTGGCTCGGCAGCCGCCGTGCCGGCGCCCGTGTTCCCAAGACGCCGCCCCGGCTGACGGGAGGTGGGTCGTGATGGTGCAGCCGACGAGCGACCTGCATGCCGATTTTTCCGCCTTGAACGCGTCCTTGATCGTCGTCGCCAGCGACAACGAGCAGGGCTTCGCCGCGGCGCTTGGCTACCCGAACGAGCGCCTCGGGTCCGATCCTCTCATCGAGATCTAGACATGAACGAGACCACGAGCATGTCGAGTGTCTTTGGGCCCCGTAACGGCGGTACGCACCGCCCGGTGTCCTTCGCCGGCACCGGCATTGGACCCATCGAGCGGCGGGCTTATGGGCAGGCTTGGCGCGATGCCTTGCGCTTCCGGTGGAACCTCGCCGTGGGCGACGATCGGCCGCCTATCGCCCGGTCGGGCGGCTTCGCCAGTCTGACGCGCTTGGCGGATGTCGATGACGACACTGGCTTCGAGGAGAATGCAAGCCGCGAGGGATGCCCCCCGAGCCCGGCGCGAATTGCCGCGGCTCTGCTGCTCGCCCGCGCTTTCGACGCCGCGCCGGACGCTGCGCGGGACTTGATCTGCGGCGGCGCTCCCGTTGTCGTCGACGTCGCCGACGGCGCGATGCTCGACGCGCTTAAAGGCGGGTGGCGCGGGATGTTTTTCGACGACGCGCTGCGTATGATCGACCTGGTCAAGACCGCTCCCGGCCGTCGCGACGGTCTCGACGGCGCCTATATCGTGCTGAGGGAGCCGCTCAAAGGCGCTGCCAAACAGCGGCTGGAGCGCGTCGCTGCCGACATGTGCGCCTACGCGCTGCCCTTCGTGGCGTTCTCGTCCAACGGCCGCGCCTGCCTTCCGAAAGTGCTGAACGAAGCGGCCCGGTACCGGATCGAGTTGCCCATGCTCGATCCCGCGACGGTGTCGCGCACCATCCGCGCCGTCACCGGCATCAGGACGGCGGTCGATGTGCCGGCGGAGACGATGCGCGATGTTGGTGTAGGTGACCTCGCAGCGGCGATTCGGTTCGACCGCACGCCGGAAGAATGCGTCGACGAGCTGCACCGTCTCGCCGCCTCGAAGAGGGCCGAACGGCCGTCGCGGGGGCTGGTGCTCTCCGAGATCCATGGCATGGCTGGTGCGCGCGCCTGGGCTGACGATGCGATCGCCGATCTCGCCGCCTGGCGACACGGCGAGATCCCCTGGGATGCGGTCTCGAGCGCCGTGATGCTCGCTGGGCCACCCGGCGTCGGCAAGACGCTGTTCGCAGAGGCGTTCGCGCGTAGCGCGTCAGGCGAGGATTCGAAATCAGGCATCCCGCTGATCGTCTGCTCGTATTATTCCTGGCAGGCAGAGGGGCACTTAGGCGATTTCCTGGCGGCGATGCGCCGAGACTTCGCCTCCGCCCGGGCTCAGGCGCCCTGCGTGATGCTGCTCGAGGAATGCGATAGTTTCGTCGACCGTCGCGCCGTCAAGCACTCGCACTCAGACTACGTCAGGAATTGCATCAACGCGCTGCTTGAGGAGGTTGATGGTGTGCGCCGGCGGGAGGGCGTCTTCCTGATCGGCTGCACCAACGAGGTCGAGGCTTGCGATCCCGCGCTGCTGCGGGCGGGCCGCTTCGAGAACGTGGTGCGCATCAGTCCGCCCGATCAGGACGAGCTCAAGAAGATCTTCCGGGTTCGGTTGAAGGGCGATCTGGTCGGCGTGGACATCTCCACCGTCGTGATGTCGGCAGCTGGCATGACCGGCGCCGACGCGGAGCGCGCGGTGAAGGACGCACGCCGTGTGGCGCGGCGGGAGAACCGCGAACTCAGGCTCGACGACCTCCGTCTTGCTCTCGTCGGCGACCACGACGTTTCCGGCAAGCTGCGCTGGAGGACGTCGATCCACGAAGCGGGCCACGCGGTGGTCGATGTGCTCCGCTTCGGCCCCGACGGCGTCGTCGCCAACACGACGCGCACGGACCGGCGGCTCGGGATGTCGATGCGTACCACCCGCCAGGTCTTCGAAGGCACGGCGAGCGATTATAGGTCACGTATCGAAGTCTTGCTCGCCGGCCGTGCCGCCGAGGAAGTCCTGCTTGGTGAGGCGTCCCACGGCGCCCAACAGGATCTGGCGGAGGCCACCAGGCTGAGCTGCGCGATGTTAGGCGGCCTGGGTTTGGCGGGACCGTCGCCCCTGACGCACCTCGGCGACCCGCGCCATGCGGAGGAATTTCTCCGCCACGTCGATATTCGCGCCGCGGTCGGCATCGAGCTTGCCGAGGCTGACCGTGCCTGCCATGACCTGCTCGAGGGCAACCGGACGGCGTTGATCGCGGTGGCGCGCCGGCTGTTCGAGCGGGGTAGCGTCGACGGCGCCGAAATCGCCGCGCTGCTCGAGGCCGAGCGCTCGGCGGCAGCAGACGCGGAGGGCGCCCGGGGAGAGGACGATGCTCCATTTTCGGGCGAGCAGGGCGGCACTGTGATCGCTTTTCCGGAACTCAGTCGCGATTGAGTTCGCGGTTGTTTGAGCCGGTCTGAAGCCCATCTTGGACTGACTGACGGCTGCCCTGCCTTGAGCGTCGTCGTTTATCGGCTGACCGCCGGGAACGCATGGACGCGACCATGACTTCCCAGCACGATCGCGTACGGTCATGCGTCCCGCCGCTGGGCGTGCGCTGGAGCTTAGCCATCGTCCTGATCAGCTCGGCATGCGTTCAGGACTTCGGCTTCGAAATACTTCCAAGAAGCAATCTTGCTGGCGCCATTGCCAACTCGTCGGGCAACCTTGATCAGGCAGGACTTCACCTCGCGCTCATCAAAGTGCATCAGCCACGTCGCGACAGGCGCCAAGTTGTTGATACCTGGGGCAGACCAGTCAATTGCGGGTCCTAGCTCCACCGCAATCCCTTCGATGGTTCGAACGGCGTAGATGATGGCGTCTACGTCGAGGCGCCCGGGCTCGGGAAACGGCTCGATGAAGCTGGGTAGGGGCTGGTTCTGTCTGGGTGTTTCATCATGGTAGATTACGCTGAAATTCGTTCCGGTAGGAACCTGAACGACGTTCTGGTTATCACCAGAAACAGCTTCATTCTTCAGTGTGGGGTGGGAAGGAGTATCCGCAGGAGGCGGGCCGACCGGCGGAGCTGCGGTCGGCGGCGGTTCGAGAGGACGGATCAGGAGAGTGATCCAGTCGGACGTACGCTTGCGATTGACGTTCCTCGATTTACGGTGGATGAGTTTAAGCGCTTCAAGTTTGGCCAATACGGTGCAGACCGTGCGCTCAGTGAGGCGGGTCCGATTTGCGATGGTTTTTTGTTTGGGCCAACACACATTGGCGTCGTTCGCGCGATCGCAGAGGTCGAGGAGAACGATTTTCTCTGTGGACGTGATGTTGAGCTGCTTCCATCCCCATATCGTCGCCTGAAGGCTCATTTGCCGTCCTCGGATTGGAAGGCTTCAAACGATTGGGATTCCAGGGTCGTGGCCGCAGCGTTGGTTTCGTCGATCCAGGCAAGAAATGCCTCGCGAGCGGGAACGGAGGCTTCATGCCAGGCTGCTTGCAGGGCGGCGAGTCCCCGGACGCCTTCATCGCACTTAACTGGTTGGTCGCCGGGCTGGGCCGAGATCAGACCGCCGCGCGACTGCCTATACGACATGGGACTGTCGCCTGATCCCCATTGGTCCACCGCCGAGACATCTTGACCGGCGGCCGCCTCCTTGATGAGGGCCTCGCGCGTGTCCAGCGGCAACATGGGCAGTGTGTCAAGTTCGTTGCCCCGGTCCAACGATGTGCCGACAACACGCTCGAGATCGTTGCGCCCGTTCCGAGAGGCACGCTGAACAATCCGCTGAACGGACCGCGCAGACTTGCCGATCCGCCTCGCGGTGGTCTCGACAAAGGAGGGCGACGCATCCGCCACACTGGCGGATGCGTGTGCCCGACCCATGGCACGATTGGCTGCGGCCGCTCCTCTGGCCTTCGGTTTGCCGTGCAACTGCTCGTGGAGCTCCCGACAGCGATCAATGGCAAGCGCTTCTTGCGCCGGCGTGAACGGGCTTCGAACGAGGTTTTCTTCGATTTCCCAAAGTTCTGCTTCCTCATCGGTGAGTCCGACGACGCGGCAACGAATCTGGTCCTCGCCACTGGTACGTGCGGCATTGAGCCTCTGTAGGCCAGCAACGAGCAGGAATTTGCCCGGGTTCATGGGATCCGGTCGGACAACCACCGGCTGGATGACGTCATTGGTGGACAGGGAGCCAACCATGACTGGGATGAATTCGTCGATGATGCCACGGAGCCGATGACCGACCGAGATGTCGACCAGACGCACGAGCCTAAGAGCATCCACTCGGACGTCGGCATTAGTCACGAGCGGATCATCGAAGGGATTGGGCAACGATGGGGTTTCCCTCAACGTCGCGTTCGGAGCTTCGATCGCGTGCAGTGATGTGCCAGCGTCGTTGGCATCTTGCGCGAGGTCCGAGGCGGGAGTGTCGGAATGGCCTTTCGGCGAATGCGAATCGTTGTTCGCGACTTTGAGGATGTGAGACCGCCTGAGTTTAGGAAAGGCGTAGGGCCGGCAGGGCGCCGCATTGTGCTGAGATGCCTCGACCGAGCGGGAATCCTCAGAGCTCTCCAAGAGTTCATCAATGCCGATTTTGGGCCGTTCCACTCTTCGCTCCTGTCTGCCCAGCTCGGATGCGCTGCGCAGTAGATTATGCCAGCTGCTTTGTTGCCTGCGCAAATTGCGTTGCGTGCGCAAAAGCTTGCAAAATTTGTGGACACTCTCTGAGAAGATCAGGCGAGAATCGGTGGCGACGAAAAAATTCCGTCCCAAATTATTTTTGTTGCTGCGTTGCCGGAGAGGCGAGGGCCGCCTTGTAAGCGGTACTTAGCACCTTGCGCCGCTTAATTGATTGTTGAACGCCGGACTAGTCTTCGGACTAGTCCTTGTGGCTGAGGTGGGAAAGCTCGCGACTTCCGCTCGAATGCTTTGGAAGCGGCAGCCTTCGCGAGGCGATGCTGTTCGCAGCGATGAGTGTCCCGTTCGGGGCTCTAGAGAGGCCGTGCCGACTCGGCGCGGAGAGCCCCGGCATTAACTCATCTTAACTATACTGCTCTCGAGAGTTTGGCGTGCTAGAGGGGCCGCCCTATATAACATGTGTCCACCGCTCCCGAGGGCGGTCGTGCGGGCCATGGAGAGGCTCGCCGGAAGTTTCCGATCCGGCGTCACTTAGTGACGGAAGGCGGTGAAGGCTTCTCCAGATATCAGGCCTTCATCCCGGCAAACGGCCTCGCGCACCCCTGAAAACATTGAAACGAGCCTCCGGCACGTCGCTCGACGCGCGGCATTCTGCGCGCGCGATGCGATTGGCGTTTCGCAGGCCAGGCATAGGGAGACTGGTCTCGGGACTAGTCGTGCAAATGACCACAAAGACCTGCGGTGAAAGGAGCTCTGGAAACTGCCATGAGACTCTCGAAGAAGGCTCGGGAGCAGACTTCTGCAACGAGTCTCAGTTTGACGAGAAGGTCGCGGAATTCGGCCTGGAACCGATAAAAGCATATGCCCGCGTCGCTCGCGTTAAGAAGAAGGTTTCAGAGGCGGCCGAAGCCAAGCGCAAGTACCGAGCGCAGCGAAAGGCGGAAGGATTTGGGCAGTATGTTGTCGAGGTGCCCGTGGACGAGGATGCCAAGCGTACCGTGTACGCCGTGGCACAGGCGATCGTCGACGACAAGACGAACAGCAGAAATATGCGCTCGATCATCCTCTCGGTTGTTTCGAGTCCGGCGCTGCTTAAGCTCCACGAGGTTCTTTCGACGTCGTCGGTAAATGTCTCGTCGATTGTCAAGCTGATTGAGCGGGGAGAATTGGACAAGATCGTCGAGATCTATGCGCTGCGTCCTGCGCTGCTCCCCGACTTGTTGCGCTTAGCGAAGTCCGACACCGACTTCCTGTCGGTGCTCGAGTGCCTCGTTCGTCATGAGAAGGGCATCTCGGAGGGGTCTGCCAAGGGTCTGCTGGAAGCGGCGGTTATCGCAAATGATTGTCCCGAGGTTCTCAGGTTCCTCGAAGTTCGCCAGCGGGGAGGTCTTCGTGGCCGACTGCTTGGTTGGGCGCTGGGAAACATCCAGTAGCTGCCGCGGGCGGAGGCTGGCCAGTATAGATTCGTATCGGGGACGAGAATCCCTCCCTCTCCGCCATAATTTCGAGAAAGCCCCGTAAAATCAGGCTTTTCTGCACACCGAGGACTGCCGGTGTAGCCCCAGGGTGTAGCCCCTAGGTAATCCCAACCTGACACGGGACGCAGAAAACTTCAATCGATCGCGGGTCGCCAGGTGAACGCCGACCCGCGTGTCGCCGCTAATCCTTGTGGTCGTTCTGCTCGGCTTCACGCTTGCGAGCTTCTGGGCCTTCATCACCTGCGTGTTCGGCATCGACGATCTGGAGCTGAACCTTGAGGGCGTGGCGAACGGCGAAATCGCGGAATGCACTGGGCCCCGCCGACGCTGCGCCCGTGTGACGGTTGAGGCGACGCTCATCCATTGTCGCCGGCGTCATCGACCGAAGTCAGCGCGGAACGCGCAGTTCCTAAGTCCGACGCCAGCAAGCTTCCGACGCCGCGGCTGTCGCGATGACGGCGTGAGCCCACTGAACGTTCCCGCTCCTCCGAACCGGCGACTACCGAGGGCAAGGACTCGAACGCCCGATCCCGCAAGTGTTTTGCTCGTCTATTCGTCGAGCTGACGTCCCGCGCAAATCGCGGTTGGCTTCGAGTCGGGAAGTGCGGGAATCCCCCTGTCATTCGGCGTGTTGTTTGACCCCCGATCGGCGCCGAAGGATGACCCCGGCCCACGTCGCCCAATTCCTTGAAACATCACCGGAATGGTCGTCACGCGTGGGGTCAACGTTGAAAGCCGATGGGGGTCAAAGTTTCGGCGCTTATTTACAGTCCGCGCACCCGAAATACTCGAAACCGCGCTGGCGCGTGGCTTTGGCCATGGTCTCCAGGGTCTCGGTCCCGCCCGAGGGGGCGCTGTGGCAGTGAAGGATCCGGCTCTCTCTGCTCGCTAGGTAGGCCGAGGATCGAAAGGTGCGTCCCCGGAACGCAGGCTGTCCTGATGTGGTTTGATCGGCAGGGCCCTATCTTCAAGCGCCGTCGAACTCGATGGGCCCGCTGGTTTCGCGAGGGGAGCGAAAAATGTGATCGATCTCAGGCGATCCCCGTCATGTCCCGCAGCGTCGCGATGAGTTCGGCCCCACGGTACGGTTTAGGCAGAAAAACGCTGCCCTTTGGTAAATCATCGCCCGCGGCCCGGACATGACCCGATGTCGCAACTATTTTGATCGGCGGCCAACGGTCCCGCACGAACTGGGCAAGCTTCAACCCGTCCATTGAACCGGGCATCTGGATATCGGTGAAGACAAGGTGGATATCGGCCCGGGTCGACAGGATTGCGATGGCTTCGTCGGCATTTGCAGCCGGGATGACGTCGAACCCCGCATCCTCCAAAATCTCGACGGAATCCATGCGCAGCAGGAACTCGTCTTCGACGATCAGGATGACCGGCTTCACCTTCGACATTTCAGCATGACCTTTGCATGCCAAGCAAAGCGGGGAGGATTGGTTCCGAAGGAAAGGGCGTCGGGAACGCGCGATCATTTGGCCCGATCGTTCCGGACGAGCGGCATCGAGAACACGAACTGGGATTCTTCCGGCGTCGAGGTCACGTCGATCCTTCCGTCGTGCGCTTGCGCAATCTGCGAAGCGATATGCAGTCCCAGACCGAGTCCGTTTCGGCTGTTGCGCACCTCTCCGCGGAAGAACGGCTCAAACAGTCTCTGCATGGCGGCTTCCTGGAATGGGTTCGCCGCAATTAGCCACCCAGAGCCTGAATGTCCCGCCCTCCGTTCTGGCCCCCATCCGCACCGGCTGGTCCGGCGCTCCATGAGTAAGGGCATTACCAAT
The DNA here is from genome assembly GCF_054060035.1 of Bradyrhizobium sp. USDA 3262. Taxonomy (NCBI): domain Bacteria; kingdom Pseudomonadati; phylum Pseudomonadota; class Alphaproteobacteria; order Hyphomicrobiales; family Nitrobacteraceae; genus Bradyrhizobium; species Bradyrhizobium sp. USDA 3262. The sequence continues at coordinate 8,409,870 of NZ_JBSSCT010000001.1, read as the reverse complement.
CAAATTGGAGGCCAACTGTCCGATACGCGCGCGATCGCAGTCGACGGGCTCGTTTATCTCGAAGTCGGTCTGGATCAGGCGTTGAGGAGACGCCGTTCGTAATTCGTCGACGACCTGCTCGAGCACAGGCTCGATCGGCTTGGCGTCTCGGTGCAAGGTGATGCCCCCTCCCAGTCGTCCGCGCGCGAAATCCAGAATGTCGTCAATCAGATCGGACATGCGGGTGACGGTCGAGTTGATCATGTCGAGAATACGAAGCTCTTTTGGTTCCTGCAGCTCGCCCGACCGCTGCAGGATCCGCGCGCCGGCGCTGATGGCCGCAAGCGGATTTCGAAGATCGTGGCCGAGGACGGCAATGAATTGTTCGCGCAGCTGTGCGGTTCCAGCTGAGTGGCCAGACCCTCCTGAAGCTTCGACTTCGACTCCACTAGTTCGCGTTCGTAGCGTCGAACCGAACCCGCACGGTATCGCGAGCCGCGACCGGACCACGTCCAGCACCCCGGATTTGAAAGAAGGGTCCGTTTCTGCCGACGAGAGCACCCGTCGTTTGAGACGCGCCCGGAACGACTGAGGAGGGCACAGGCGTCCAGAAAATGGTGCGTCAGGCTAGGCGGCTTCCTTCAGAGAACCGAGACGCCTGCGGAGAAATGCCAGCACCACGATCTCGTCGGAGGTAAGCTTGGCGTACTGGCGCTTGAACTTCTGCGCTATCTTGGCTTCAATCATCTTCACGAGGTTCCCGGACATGTAGGCGTTCAGGACTTCCGGGTGCACGTAGCACTTGCGGCAGATGGCCGGCGTGTTGCCGAGCCGCTTTGAGACGCTCTCGATCGCGGCGACGACGTTGCGCTTTGCGTCGGCCTGGCTGTCGTATTTCTTGAACTTGGCCAGCGCCAACGCCGCCAGAACCGTTCCGGCCCAGGCCTGCCTACCCCGGAGGATCTACCGAGGATAAAGGCCCCAGCTCTGGGGGCTAGGGGGTGTGAGCTGGGGGGGCAGTACGGGGTTCGCCCCTGGGCAGGGGCATTGGGAAAACTTAGCACTGACGCCTTCGTTCCTGCGCAGGAAAGTTTGATCTGCGCGCATCGCCCCTGCTGAATCGGTGAAAGCACGGCAGCCGGTAAGACAGCTAAGCTGAAGGCGTCCCCTTCGTCTGGCCGAGCTCCTCTACTATTCGAACTATCTCTTCCGGCCGAAAGGGTTTCTTAACAATGCGGCTGCCGGGGACGGGACGTGGCAGGACGGGTGAGAAGCCAGTCGCGTAGATGACCGGCAAATTGGGAGACTGCTTCCGATAGCGTTCCGCGATCTGCCATCCATCGACTTGCCCGGGCAACCTGACGTCAGTCACCAGGACATCCGCGACGCGGCGGTTGCACCATGCCAGCGCCTTGTCGCCGGTGCTCGCGTGGATCACGTGATAGCCCGCCTCGCGAAGCGCCTCGACGACGAACTCGCGGATCAGAGGGTCGTCCTCTACAAGGAGTATGCTCACTGCCGGTGACGAAACGTATGGGTCTCGCATCGAACGGCGCAGCGCTCGGTCGTTCCCCGCGTCAATGGCTCTTGCGGACGAGCACGGCCTTGTGGAATTGGATCCCGCCAGGAACAGCTGTCCGCGGCACGTAGTTTTCAATCCATGAACAGGCTCTCCCCGCTCGTACTCAAGCACCGGCTTCCGACTCCCGTCCGGTACGGCATCTCCGCGAGCATCATGCTGGGCTGCGCCATACTGCAGATGGCGCTGCAGATGCAGACCGGCTCGCCGGGGTACCTGCTGCTGCCGGGCGTGTTTCTCTCGGGCCTGATCTTCGACCGGAGGTCCGGAATATTCGCGGCGATCATCGCCGTCGCCGTCGGCGCCTATGTCAGCTATGCGGGCAGCCTGGGTATCGACTATTTCGCGACGAATGCGCTCTTTGCGATCACCGCCGCCGGGACGGCCGCCGTCGCCGAATTCCAGCGTGCCGAACTGCGCCGGGTCGTCATGGCAGACAAGACGAAGGCCTTGCTGCTGCAAGAGATGGCTCACCGGACCAAGAACAATCTGACGATCCTCGGCGGCATGATCAGGCTGGAGGCGCGGCCATGGAGGTCCGGAGGTCGCGGCTGCGCTCGAGGCTACCGCGCGCCGGCTGCAGGTGATGGCGGAGGTCTAGGACCATCTATCGCCGAAGCGGGACTAACATGCGCTATTTCCTGAACGACTTGGTCGAGAAGGTCTTTCAGTCCTTAGGCCCTTTCCGGACCGATCGCGTGTCAGGGGGTCTGCGAGGACATCGACCTCGCCAGCAACCATGCACTCGCAATCGGCATGATCACGAACGAACTGGTGACGAACTCGCTGAATACGCATTTCCTAGCGACAGGCCGGGCCACATCGCGGTCGCGTTTTCGAGCGCAAGCGGTATCGATCTCTCGGTGTCCGACAATGGCGTGGGTCTCAGTGAGGGGGCGGCGCCGGAGGGATTGGAGTCGCGGATAGTTCAGCTGCTGGCGCAAACAGCTCGAAGGCGAAACTTCCTACGAACGGCTGGAGCCTGGCCTCAGGGTCCGGGTGCGGGCGCACCCGCGATAGCTGCGGTTCGCCAGTTGGTCGTTCTTGACTGTCGGCGGTCCCTGATAAATTGCTTCAGCCAGCCGAGAAGATCGGCGGTGCGACGATGCTGGGCGTCGTAAAGGACTCGATCCAGATCCTGAAATTGGTTGGTTGGTGCTGCATTGCTCTCTCTCTCTCTCTCTCTCTCTCGTTCGGAGGGAAGCGTCCCAGGGATTCAGTACAAGACGACAGACGGGCTTTTTTGGATGGCCTTGGGGCGGTTGCCCCATGATGACCGAGATCGCGATGCCGATCGCCAAGGCCGACAACAGGGTCGACACGATCGGGTAGCTCCTCTCGTTGCTCATGCCTCAGTGCGAGGATTCGAGCTTCCGCATCTCTTGCAGGCGGGCAAAACAATAGTCGCGATAAAGGGTTTCGATGAATGTCCACATGACCATATCCCCATAGGTCTAATGACCGGAGCCTGATGCGTCGTTGGAGCTCCAATGCCAAGCACGCTGTTCAAAGATATGTCCTTGAATTCAAAGCTGCGCAGAAGCGAAAGAGGCTTTCTTGGCGATCGCGCGCCCAGGGGAGTCAAACGCGAGCTAATTCGAGCCCTGGCACCAGCCGCTGGCGGGCTTTTCACGGGCCACCGTGGCGCGCGCGAGCTAGTGCGCGTCATGGGTACGGAAAAGCAGAAGCGCGGGTCGCACAGAATGAGCGACTGCCAGCAGCTGGCTGCTCACGCGAAAGGCGAACCTGAACAGGAAGACCCGCTAACTGAATCAGCTTTATCTGGATCGTCCCGGCCTAGGCGCCGGGCGCTGGTTCGCTTTGGAGATTTTCGTTCGAGTCTCTTGTGCTTCCTTGGCCAATCTCAGTTCCTTGAGGCGCGCCATGTTTTCGCGAATATCAACGGCATTTTTTGCCTCTTCTTGCAAGACCACCTCGCGATGCGCGACCGCAAGGCGCTCTCGGTTCGCTTTGGCAGCGCGATGAAGTTCCCGATCGTCACTCATCTTATGGTCTCCGGCCTCGACATGCGGCTTGGAACGGTTAGCCGACCTCATTAGGCGCTCGGTTGAGGGCAGGAAGGCGCCCGCTTAGGGCTTTGAAACCTTCACGGGCGTATCTCAATGTCGCGCCCATCGCTGCCTCGGTCCCAGCAGCGTTCTTTAGCGCCACTGGCATCATCCGCCTTCTGTTCGGCGCGGTCGGCCTAATTCGCGGAAGGAAGGCTCCTCTTCCGGAGCCGTCGTCGGGTCGATCGTCTGGGCTGTGGTGGCGACCCTGCAACGATCAGCGCCAGGAACAATCTCTTCATCCCTGTTCATAACACGTGCCGGCTGAGAAGTCTGACTTTGTTTCGTCGCCGCTTCAGGGGAGTGAAGGATTCAATTCAACTCTGCGGGTGCGGCGGGGGCGACGACCGCCAACGGAGGCAGCCTCAATGCTGGGGGGTCCCCATTTCGACAGATCACGGAGGCGCAGAACAGTTGCTTGGTTGTGGAGCGAACCTAAATCGCCATTCGGGACGTTCGTGGAGGCTGCTCCGGACTTTGAATTCGAGCCAACGGCTCTCATCACTCGATGACCTCGTCGGTTTGTGCAAGAAGCATCGCCCGGCACTCCGAGGCGGAGAGCCCTGCAAATTCGATCTCGCTGCTGTTCCTCGACATTTTAGCGCTCGCTATTCCCAGGACGTAAGCGTAGAGTTGCTCATCACCGCCCATCCTGCGGCTTCCACCGGTGACTGAGGGTAACGAACGCTCCCGCCGAAAGAAAGGAAGAGGAGCGTGGATGTCTCGATCTCGTTTGGCAGCCGACTGGATCGTGTCGCCGGTGATCTTCCTACTGTTTCATGTGCTCCTGGTATTTGCAGCGGTTGTCCGGCGTGGATAGCGCAACACGAATGCAATACCTGGTTGGCGGCCACAATGGAGCCGGCCGCGTCAATCTGAGTCGCGACACGGCGGCTGCCGCCTTGAAGAAAGCGCGGGAGCTCTTGCAGGAAGACTATATGGACGTGCGGATCTGTACGCCGCGAGGCCAGATCTTGCTGCCTGACGAGTTCGATAAGCTCGAAGCCTGAGGGAACGGCTGTGCTGCCGCGCCAGAGCAAACGGCGGGCAGACGGTTTTCGCCTCGGCAGAAGAAAAAAGTACGAGATGATCGGCGTGAATGTTGCCCGAAAAGGCACCTGGATAAAGACGCTTCCTGTCGCATTTGCGCTCGGTACATTCGCCCAAGGCGCCGTCGCCGCGGAGCTGAACTGCCGCACGATCGAAAGCACGGGCGGACGCCTCGCTTGTTACGACGCTGCGTTTCCGCCGAAGGTGAAGAAGCCCGCGACGACCAGCGACGACGCATCGCGACCTGCATACAACGATCCGTTGATCGCGGAAGACACTCGAATCGCGGCCAAACTAAAGAATGTCTGTCGCGGCTGTTGAGCCCTGCGACCAAGTTTGCGCGGAACTGTGAGACGGCGACCTTAGTCGAAGAGCGCGCGCTGTCGACGCGTCGCTGCCGCTTTGCAACAGCAGCTCGGATTTTGCGGCAACGCCGCCGTGTCTGTTCTGGTCGACTATCGAGTTTGATCGTAATGGATGGCGGCGCCTAAGAAAGGCCGGACATGTTCAAGTCTAAACAATATCGTGCAGAAGCGGCCAAATACGGCGAACGGGTCAAGGGTTCGACCGATCTGGATGAAGGCCGCAAACTTCAGGAACTGCAGGACCGCCTCGTCTCGCTTGCTGATAACGAGCAGAGACTGGCGGACGACTACCACGACGCAGTTCATGTCATAAGCCCGGACCAACCTCGCGGCGCGGCCCTTGCAAGCGAAGAGGAGCGCGTTCTGCGGTGCCTTGGCGCGGCCGTCATCATGCAATGGAACGCGCTGCCGACGACGTTGCAGCGTGAGATCTTCGACACCGCTGGATCGGTCGGCAAGTTGCTGGAGACGGCGGAACTTCGTGGGCAGATCGCCCGATTTCTGCACAAGCACAAGAATGACGCGAACGGCAACGAACATTGATGAAGGCACGCCCGTCTTTATGAACGCGCAAAGGTTGTTATCGGATGCCGGAGTAGCCATCTGATGAAGGACACGATCGGATCGCTGTGACAGCGCCTGTCGCGAAGCGCGACGCTTTTTTTTAGCCACGCCAGATCTTACCGACCGCATCGACCAACAGCAGTCGCTTCGAGATGCGCGTCAAGGGTAAGGACAATCCATGACCATCGAACATGCCTCGGTGCAGGTTGCGCGCAGACCATGGGGGGTCGCAGACATCCGACCATGGAGCTGCATCGACGTTTCGGGCGACCCCGTCGGGGAATTGTGGTTTGATCGCATCGATAAAGATGCACCAGGCTCCGCCCTGCTGCTCAAGCTCCTGTTTACCAGCCAACCTCTGTCGATCCAGGTCCATCCCGACGATGAATTCGCGCACGCCATCGATTTGCCGAACGGGAAGACCGAGGCATGGTACATCCTGTCGGCAGCGCCGGGCGCGCGGGTAGCGCTGGGACTGACGCGGCGCCTCACGCCGCAGGCGTTGCGCGCAGCGATCAGGGACGGCTCGATCGCCGGTCTCGTGCAATGGCGCTCTGTTGCGAAGGGCGACTTCATCTTCGTCCCCGGCGGCACAATCCACGCCATCGGCGCCGGTATCGTGCTCGCCGAGATTCAGCAACGCAGCGATACGACATTCCGCCTGTTCGACTTTGGCAGGCACCGCGAACTGCACGAAGACGACGCGGTGGCTGCTTCCGACGCCGGGCCATCCCAGGCTCAATTCGCTCCGCGGCGTCTCACCGACGCACGAAGAGTTCTCGTCGCGCGCCCACAATTCGTGCTCGAGCGGGTCGACTTCCACGCCAATTCGCAGTGGGCGCTCGATGCCGACCGGGAAACCTGGATCCTCGTGATCGAGGGGAAGGGGCGCATCGGGCGAACGAATGCGACCGTCGGTGACGCGATCTTGATCGAGGCCGACAGCGCCGGCATCGAGGTTGGCCCGGACGGAATGACCGGCCTGCTCGCCTATCCGGGACCGGATCCCATGGTTTTGCTGCTGCAGGACTGCACCGGACGAGCGACCAAGTCTCCCGATGCTTCCACCGGCACGGGCTCCAGGAAATCGGGCAAGATCATCGAGGCACAGACATGACGTGGCTCCGCCGCATCGCCCTTATCGGCAACTCGCTGCCTCGCCGTTGCGGAATCGCAACCTTCACGATGGACCTGCAGAGAGCGATATCGGCGTCACGCCCTGATCTGGAAACCTGCATCGTGGCGATGACCGATCGCGGCCAGGCCTACGACTATCCGCCGGCGGTCGCTTTCCAGATCAAGGACGACAATGTCGAAGACTACCTGCATGCAGCGGATTTCCTGAATGCCGGCCGGTTCGATACCGTGTGCCTGCAGCACGAATTCGGCATTTTCGGCGGCGAAGCCGGCGCCCATATCCTCCCGCTGCTGGCGCGCCTGACCATGCCGGTCGTGACGACGCTTCATACCGTACTGGCCAACCCGTCAGCCAAGCAGCGCGCGGTCATGGAGCGCATCGTCGATGCGTCGTCGAAGGTGGTGGTGATGGCCAACAAGGCCCGCGAGCTACTGCGCAGCGTCTACCTCGTGCCGGACGACAAGATCGAGGTGATCGCCCACGGCATTCCCGATGTCGCCTTTGCCGGGCCCGATACGGCGAAGGCCAGGCTCGGATTTGACGGCAAGTCGGTCATTCTGACGTTCGGGCTGCTGTCCCCCAACAAGGGCATCGAAGTCATGATCGATGCAATGCCCTCGATTCTGAATCACTGCGCGAATGCGGTGTATGTCGTGCTCGGCGCAACGCACCCTAATCTGGTTCGAGATCAGGGCGAAGCCTATCGCGAAAGTCTGATGGCGCGGGTCCGCGAGCTGGGCGTCGAAGACCACGTGGTGTTCCTCGACCGGTTCGTGGATCAGGCCACGCTGCTCGATTTCATCTCGATGTGCGACGTCTATGTCACGCCCTATCTCAACGAGGCCCAGATGACCTCTGGAACCCTGGCTTACAGTTTTGGGCTCGGGAAGCCGGTCGTCTCGACGCCTTACTGGCACGCACGCGAGCTGCTTGCCGATGGATGCGGAGTTCTCGTGCCGTTCGGCGATGCGGCGGCGATCGGCGGTGAGATCGCCAAGCTGCTCACTGACGACGCGCGCCGGCAAGCGATGTGCCAACGCGCATACGCGATGAGCCGAATGATGACGTGGGAACGCACGGCCGAGCGCTACATGTCCGGCTTCGAGGCCGCGCGGCACAGTCATCGGCTCAAGGTCTTTGCGCGTCCCGATCCCGGCGCGCCGGAACCACGCGGCCCCGCGGCGCCCGACATGCAGATTGGCCATTTCATGACGATGTGCGACGACATCGGCTTGTTCCAGCACGCGGTTCAGTCGGTGCCGGATCGCTCGCACGGCTATTGCGTCGATGACAATGCCCGGGCGTTGCTCTTGGCCTGCGCCCTCAACAATCCCGGCGAACAGGCGTTGCCGGAAATCCTGACGACCCGCTTTGCGGCTTTCGTACAGCATGCGTGGAATCCCGACACCAGGCAATTTCGCAACTTCATGGGCTTCAACCGAACCTGGCTCGAGGACAGAGGCTCGGAAGACAGTCACGGGCGGACGCTATGGGCATTGGGCGAGGCGGCACGCAGAGACACGAGCCCGTCGCGGCGCAGGTGGGCCACCGATTTGTTCGCCCAGGCTTTGTCGGCGGCGGAGAGCTTCAGCTCGCCCCGCGCGTGGGCGTTCATGCTGCTAGGTCTGGACGCTTATTGCACTATTGCTCCGGATGATCTCCACGCGAGGGAAGTCCGGCATGCGCTTGCTGACAGGTTGATGTCCTGTCTGGCGTCGGTAGAGACGCCGGACTGGGTGTGGTTCGAGGAAGGGCTCGCTTACGACAACGCGCGATTGCCGCAAGCCTTGATGCTGACAGGGATGACGACTCAAACGCCGCAATACCGCGATGCCGGATTGCGCTCATTGCGCTGGCTGATGACGCAGCAGACGAGCGTGGCAGGTCATTTCCGGCCGGTGGGCACCGGCAGCTTCGGCGAACAGCGGCAACATCCCCGCGCCTTCGATCAGCAACCCGTGGAAGCCACGGCAACGATCGCTGCCTGCCTGACGGCGTGGCGTGCGGACGGCGATGCCGAGTGGAAAACCATGGCCATGCGCGCCTTCGGCTGGTTTCTGGGCAGCAATGATCTGTCCGTAGCACTGGTCGATCCGCACACCGGGAGCTGCCGCGATGGATTGCATCCCGATCGCGCCAACGAAAACCGTGGAGGCGAGTCGGTCGTCTGCTATTTGCTTGGACTTGCGGAGATTCGTCAGCTCGCGCGCGTCAACACCAGCCTGAACAAGCCCTCGGCCTTACGCGCCGTGGGCGCTTGAATTCCCTTTCATCCAGCGACCTGAGGATACCGTGTCACAAGCTACCTTCCTGAACCGGCAGGCGCTTCATCTGCGTCCCGATCCCGCGCGAGTTATCGTGCGGCCATTCAAGCCGGCGACTGAACCGCGCGATCTCAACCCCACCGACAAGATGCGCGCAAATCATATCGTCGAGCGAGTTCTCGCACTCGATCAGGAAGCCGTTGCCGCTCAGCTCGCGGACGTCCTGGACAATTTCAAGGGGCGACATCGCAACCTGTTGGAAAGATTCGAGGCCCGCGCGGACGAAATGGAGGACGCTTTCGCGACGCATGGCGTCTTCTCAATGAAGCAGCGCCAGCTGGTCGGCGCCTATTTCCTCAATGAGTATTCATTCGAAGCCTCTGCCTTGTTCAATCCGAGCATCGTGGCGCACCCCGATCAATCGGGAGCGCCGAAGGGCGGCGTGCGCTTCATCCTCAGTCTCCGTGCCATAGGCGAAGGGCATGTATCGTCACTGACGTTTCGAACCGGGACCATCGCGGCTGACGGCAGTCTGGCTGTTAATCCGACGGCTCGGCTCGCGTCGATTCCGAGGATTTGCCATCGCATATCGGGGCCGGACGGCGAGCGTGTCGAGCTGGTTTTCAAGCCCGAAGAAGACCTGACCGAGCGCGTCATCTTTCCCGTCACAGAATCCCAATCGAACGGCATAGAGGACGCGCGCTTTGTCGAATTCAGCGACGGCGATCGAAAGACGTATTACGCGACCTATACCGCTTACAGCGGTCGAGCCATCCGCTCCGAACTGATCGAAACCAGTGATTTCACGTCGTTTCGACTGGCGCCCCTGCGAGGGGCTGCGGCTCGGAACAAGGGCATGGCACTGTTCCCGCGCAAGATCGGCGGCCAGTATGCCATGATCGCGAGGCAGGACAATGAGAACCTGTATCTAATCTATTCAGACGACCTCCACACGTGGGATGGCGGTCAAGCCATTTTGAAACCGCAGTTTCCCTGGGAGTTCGTCCAGATCGGCAATTGCGGGTCGCCGATCGAACTCGATGAGGGTTGGCTGCTGCTGACGCACGGTGTCGGCCCGGTCCGCAAATACTCGATCGGTGCGGCGCTGCTCGACAAGCGCGACCCATCCAAGGTGCTGGCACGTTCGCGCGAGCCGCTATTGCGGCCTGAACCATCCGAGCGCGAAGGATACGTCCCTAACGTCGTTTATACGTGCGGCGGGATGCGGCACAATAACCAGATCATCCTGCCATATGCCGTGTCCGACACATTCTCGAATTTCGCAACGATCGAGATTTCCGAGCTCATGAACGCGATGAAATGCTAGGGCGCGGCCAGCTGATCTCAGGAGCATACATCCAGTTCAATAGCTGCTTTTGTTCCCGAGCTACTCCTGCGCCTTGACGCCAGGCCGCACGCTTATCCTTGCGAGCTCGCGACGCTCGTCCTCTGTCAGCTGCCAATCCTCGCACTGGCTGCAAAGCTGCGCGAAAACGTCGTGTAATTGGCTTCGGGCTACCCTGACGATCTCGGTATCGTCGAATTCGCAAGACTTCAGGAAAATTGGCAAGGTAAAACTGGTCTGACGGCTTTCGAACTGAAACGTCAGGCGAATGTCCTCGCCACGTTCATTCGGCAGAATCACCTCGATGCGTGCGATCGTAATCTCGAACATATTCATGCGCATCTCTTGCTTGGTCGACCTTGAATTGAGCTTTTCAGCGGGCGCGCGGATTCCGACGAGGTTGCTCGGATACACCGATATGAAGTCGCCCGTCCTTGAAGTTGTCAAAGGGAAGCGGCATGTCCGCAGCGTCACGGGCTCAGGCCTTTCGGGCATATTGCCGGGTTAGGCGCAGGCGCTGGCCGCAGACGTCGAGCCGATGGGCATTGTGCGAGGCCCCCTCATGCAGTCTCCCGGAAGGGCCGGCCACTCTGGAACGCGGACCTGATCTCCGTCTTCAAGGCTCCGCGTTGCGCCGGCCGCTACTATACGAAGATCTCAAGGTTCCTCACCTTGCCAGGCGATCTTTGCTCATGATCAGCGTCACGACCAGCCCCTCTTCCGACCAGTCGAATGCGATGGAGCCACCGAGTTGGGCCGCCATGCTCCGCTGCACCAATTTGCTTCCAAAGCCATCGAGCATTGCGGGAAACTTGAGAGGCGGGCCGCCCCGCTCGGTCCAGGTCACGACGACTTCGTCGCCATGGGCATTGCACGACACGTCCAAGGTGCCGCTTGCCAGCGATAGCGAACCGTATTTCGCCGAGTTCGTTGCCAGTTCGTGCAGCACAAGAGCGAGCGTTGTACTCGACATCTCGCCGACATTCATCTTCGGCACCGAAACGCGAATGCGGACGCTCGCCTCTCTTTCGTCGTAAGGCGCGAGCAAGATGGAGACGAGGTCACCAAGAAGCGCTCCTTCGCTCTTCCTTCCCGGTATGGGGCGAATGAGATCCTGTGCACGTCCCAAGGCCATCAGCCGATTTGTTAGCTCGTGGGCCATGTCTTCTTTGGTTGCGGCCGAACGCGATGTAAATTGAGTAAGCGCGGTCGCGATAGTCAGAAGGTTCTTCACGCGATGGCTCATCTCACCGGCCAGCAACTCGTTCGCTTCTTCGGCTTGCTTGCGTTGGGTAACATCGAGGAAGATGCCAAACATGGTTCGATCGGCGATGTCCGCATCGTCGCCTTGCCCGCGCGCGGAGATCCAACGGATGTCGCCGTCGAACAAGATGCGAAAGTCAATCTCGTAAGCGCCTACTATTGCGCGAGTAGCGGCAAACGCAGACCTGACCCGTTCCAGATCGGCAGGATGGATGTTCCTGGACAGGATCTCGAATGTGATGTGTTTTTCGCTCTTCGCAACGTCCCACAGGTCGTAGGCGCGTTCGTCCATCGTAATGGCGTCCGTATCCACGTTCCAGGCCCACAAGGCCACGCCGGCGGCGTCGGTCGCAGCACGCAAGTGCTTTTCATTCCAAACCGGCATCGATATCTTATCGGACGACATCCGCTTTGCTTCCATCTTGTACACCGATAACGGCTGAGGGGCGCGGTGGTGCCAGGCAGCGCATGTGAGCGGAAGAACGAGGCTTGGCGGAATCAATTTCCGTGATCGGCCCGCGCCGGCCGGCCTGCGCACTCCGACATACGCGCCGCGAGCGGATAGGAATGAGCCTTGCCTTAGTCGGCGTCCGTGATCCTGCCCTTGCCTTTGCATGACTGGCATTTCGCTGGGTAGATCTTTCGGCCCGGTTCCACCGGCTGCATCGTCGGAGCGAAGCCCGTTCCGCTGCATCCAGGGCAGGTATGCTCTTTGATCTTTAGCGTCATATCGACCTTTCAGGTTCCGCGGATCTGCGGCCACCAATTTCATTACAGATCGCGCGCTTCCATGATCGATCACGCTTCAGCGGTCCGTCCTGCTTCTCGCGCTCCTGCGCCAAGCCAAACAAGAGCGGCCCGAGTTCGGCACTGGTCGAGATCTCGGGCCGCCCGAACGGCGCGGGGGCGGCCCGCGACGCCCGGCGTCATCCGATCACATCCAGCTCGCGGTCGCTGTGCAATTTTGCTCACTCTTCGACGCGCCACTTGTTGGTCCCCACCTGCTCACGCGCCCTGATGCCGGGCACGCGAGGTAAGACCGGTCTGAGGTGCCTTCGAATTGAAACGTCGGCCGACCGTCCTCGCCGTGCTCGTTCGGCGGAATCGTCTCGATGCGTGATCTGTATGCTGAATGCATTCAGCGCATCACCTTGCTTGATCGACCTTGAAGCGACTTCCCTCGGCTTGATCTCGATCTCGATCGCGCTCGGCAGCGATGCTGCCGCGATCATACCAAATGACAACCATACTGGATCGCGATCAGCATCGCAGCGATCCAGCGAGAGGGCGAATGCTAAAGACCGGCGAGGGGGCCGACGTGCCCGACCTCCAAATGGCGATGCCACGCATCTGCAGTCGATCAATCGACCGGTCGCGCGCCGGTCAGTCCTTCCGGCCCAGCTCCGACTTCTCAATCAGAACGGCGTTCAGGAGCGAGCTATGGACCTCGATTTTTCCATTGTAGCTGATGAAGCCAAGCCTGCGGAATTTATTCATGAAGAAACTAACCCGCGATCGGGTCGCGCCGATCATTTCGGCAAGTGTTTCCTGACTGATCTTGACCCCAATAGGCTGCGGGCTGGTTTCCTTGCCGAAATTCGCGAGCAGAAGCAACAGCCGCGCCAGACGTTTTTCGCTGGAGTTGAATAGTTGGTCGATCAGATCTTCTTCGATTCGACTATTGCGCGTGAGCAGGTACGCCATGAACAATTGGGAGAACTTGGGCCTGCCTTCGAGCGCTGAAATCATTGCCAGTTTCGATATTCTAGTGATGGTGCTGTCTTCCATTGCCGTAGTCGTCGCGATACGCAATGGCTGGCCGTTGAGACAACCTTCACCAAAGAATTGTCCCGGCTCCAACATCCCGACGACGGCTTCCTTGCCCTGGTCGGAAACGACCGTGAGCTTGATCTTTCCTTTTTGAATGTAGAAAACCGCGTCCGCGACATCTCCCTGCACGAACACGTTCTGACCCTTGCCAAGCTTTGAGATCGATTTTCCTGCCCCAACCTTGGCGAGGAAGGTCTTGGGATCAAACTTGTCCTTCGCGGGCTTGGCCAAATGGACGCTCTCATTCCCTAGGTGTAATGCCCCGTGATATTAGCAGAATGTCCGCTTCGTGGAAGGCGCAGCGCGTGAGAGCGGGAACGGAAATCACATCAGGGAATTTCGGCCCGCAAGGGGGGGCCAGGTATGGACATCCCGAAATACTGCGCAGATTGCGCCCTGCGCAGGTTCGCCGGCTATCCGCGTTGCTCCACCGCTTTTTCGCGGCCGAGCGATTCGGCACAAGCCCGAGCAACGGCCGAGTTTGGCTCGGTGCTTCCCGGCATCGTGGCCCAACCTCCCTTTTCGACGAACTTGCCTTGTTCCGATACATAGGTCGCCTTCTTCATTTCGGTCAGGTTCGCCGAGGCATCAGCGGTCTGTCGAAACTTTTCAACGCAGATGGGTGTGAGAGCTGCGACGACGGCCGTCGCAGCGCGGCTTGCAGCGAGGGTCTCTGCGGACCCACCGGTCACCCAGCCGCCCCAGCTGAAGCCAACGATCGCCAGGGCCATCGCCCCAGCCACAGCACCCCACAGAACGGAGCGCGCGGTCGCCTTTGTCTCCCGGGAGATGTCCATGGTGTCGCCTTTAACTTGGAGGATCGAGATAGCCGAGGAAGTCAAGCATGTCGATCGATGGACGGCTGTACCAAATTGCTCACTCAGCCTGCGTGGAGACCATTCGGACAATTCGGATGGACACATTGCCGCATGACGTCACCTTGGGCGAAGACTTTCGCAAATCGGCTGGATCGGGTGCCCTGCGATGCTCAGACCTGTACGACCCTAGCTACATTCCTACGCAGTTGCGCGGCGAGTGCCAGCGGTCCGCGCATTCTGTTCCTTTTTGAACAGCCAGCGCTGTCCACGCGTGCTCTGTTCTTTGATTGCCTGACTTGGACTCATACTTCCGATCGGCCCGGCCCTCGTGGCCGGGCTTTTCGTTCCGGCTCCATGGATGTCTCTGTTAGCTTAGAACGGTCATCAGTCTGAGTCTGAGCAAAATCACAGCGGCCGTGCCCTTCACCGGCCGCCGCGAGAGAAAGCGAGCCGCCAATTGGCGGCCTCATCAACAAGTTCTAACCGCCGGGCTCTTCCTTGTGATCGTGCGGAGTCTTGTGATCATGCCGAGTGCCCCGATTTTCGTCAGTCTGCTCCGCATCCCCCGGCGTTTTCCCCGCCATATTTCCGGGATTGAAATGGTACTTGCCATCCGGATTCTCGCCGGGCTGCTTCTCGTTCGGGTTCTTTTTGTTAGTCATTGGACCTGTCACTCCTTGGGAAGAGCAACAATGTTGAACGGGACCGAGGTCTCTATGTTCCCATGGCTGCGATTGACCGCGTGGAACGAAAGCTCGCTCGTCGCCGTTGAGCATGACCTGCAACATTCTCATTGGCGTGAGGCGTCGTGCAGACCACTTGAGGTGTTGCACATGGCTTTTTCGCAAATACGTTCTTCGGCATTCCTGTCCGACTGTCTGGCCGCCTTCAGGCGATATCCCGCCATCGCCGCGTTTGCTGGGGCCGCTACCCTTGTGGCGGCGACGGCGATCGCGAACCGGCATTTTGCCGAGAAAGCGCAGCGTGATAACCCGCCACAGGGGCGGTTCCTCGACGTCGACGGGGTCCGTCTGCACTATGTGGAGCGCGGCAATGGCCGGCCGCTGGTTCTCTTCCACGGCAATGGCAGCATGATCCAGGATTTCGAGTCGAGCGGCCTGATCGATCTGGCAGCCGAGAATTACCGGGTCATCGTCTTCGACCGACCTGGATTCGGGCATAGCCTGCGGCCGCGAAACGTGGTTTGGACGCCGGAGGCACAGGCGGACCTGTTCAGGAAGGCATTTGATGGGCTGGGCGTTCAGCGAGCCATCGTACTCGGGCATTCGTGGGGGGCGTCGGTCGCGGTTGCGCTGGCGATAAGGCATCCTTCCTTCGTCGAAGCGCTGGTGCTGGCATCGGGATACTATTTTCCGACCGCGCGAGCCGACGCAGTGGCCTCATCTCTATCCGCTACACCCGCGCTTGGCGATATCATCAGCTACACTGTCTCACCGATCCTGGGTCGATTGATGTGGCCGGCAATGTTGCGCAAGGTGTTCGGCCCGCAACCAGTCCCCGGAAAATTCGCCGGCTTTCCGAAGGAAATGGCCGTCCGGCCATCACAGCTCCGCGCCGGTGCAGCGGAATCGACGTTGATGGTTCCCGCTGCATTTGCTTCTTCGAAGACCTACGGCGAACTCGACATGCCGACGATCATACTCGCGGGCGAGGATGATCGTTTGATCGATATCGATGAGCAATCGGCCAGGCTGCATGACGAGGTCAAGCAGAGCAAGCTGCACCGCATTGCCGGAGCCGGACATATGATCCAGCAATCTGCCACGCGAGATCTAATGGCGGCTATCGACGAAGCCGCTGCCGAGACCCTGCACTAGTCCGTCGGATGCGGCGATGCGCTGGCGCGTACCGCTCGCCATGACCGCGCAGGGATACCTGGCTACCGGCAGGACAGATTTGCGTGGAGGATGGAGGAGACCCCTTGGTTTCGCTTTCGATGTTGCCGCAGGAGCCCCCCTCGTCGCCAGGGCAGGACGCCGGCGCGTCGGAATCGGAGGCCTTGCCAACGCAGGCGGTCGACAATGTCGAGATGCCGCTGCCGTCCAGTCCGCAGACGTTCTTTCTCGGTAGCCTGTTGACACTGGCCGTCCTGGCGGCCGTGTACGTGGCAAGCTCGATCATATTGCCCGTGGTGCTCGCCTTCGTGTTGCAACTCATTCTGCAACCTGCCGTGGATCTTCTCGAGCGTATCGGCCTACCCCGTACCGTCGGCGCGCTCTTGGCGATCCTGCTGGTCGTGGGAGCGCTCGTCGGCTTTGTGGCAGCCTTGTCAGTACCCGCCGCGTCGTGGGCGGAGAAGTTGCCGGACGGCTTACCGCGCCTGGAAACTCATCTGGTCGTCCTGAAGCGCCCGATCGAAGCGCTGCAAAAGGTTGTCCAGCAGGCGGAGCACGTCGCGGACTCTCCCGGGAAAAAGGAGCCCACCGTTTCGGTTCGCCGCGATCTCGGTCTGACCGGCGTGCTCTTTGCCGGAACGCGCGCCGTGCTCGACGGCCTGTTCACGACGGTTCTGGTGCTCTATTTCCTTTTGGTCGCAGGCGACATTTTTCTGCGACGCATCGTCGAGGTGCTGCCGAATTTTGCCGACAAGAGGCAGGCCGTGGACATCTTCCAGCAGATCGAAGCGGACATATCCGCCTATCTGCTCACGATCACGGCCATGAATGCTGCGGTGGGAATAGCGACGGCGGCTGCGATGTACCTCTGCGGGCTTGGAGATCCCTTGTTGTGGGGAGCCGCTGCCTTCCTGCTCAACTACGTTCCAATTCTGGGGCCGTTGTTGGGAACCGTTATCTTCCTGCTGGCCGGAATGTTGAGTTTCGACAGCTTGTGGTGGGCCTTGCTGCCGGCGGTTCTTTACTTCTGCATCCACCTCGCCGAGGGCGAGACCCTGACTCCCATGCTGCTTGCGCGACGCTTCACCCTGAATCCCGTGCTGATCATCCTGTCGCTGGTGTTCTGGTTCTGGATGTGGGGGGTGCCCGGCGCGATCCTGGCCGTTCCAATGCTGGCCATCCTGAAGATCGTCAGCGATCGCGTCCGTCCGCTAAAGGCTTTGGGGCACGTCCTCGAAGGATAATCGCAGTATCGCGTCTCGGTGATGGATTGAGGACGTGCCGCCGGCGAGGCAAGGCCAGTGCTGGCAGGCTACGAAAGAGGCATAGAGAAGGTGAAGCGGGTCCCAGCGGAGTTCGATGCAACGGTCAAAGCGCCCCCATGGGCCTTTGCGATCTGAGAGGCGATGTAGAGCCCCAATCCAAGCCCCTGCTTGCTCGCACGAGCTTTGCCGCGGAAGAACGGTTCGAACAACTTCTCCATCACCGTTTCCGGAATCGCCTCACCCGCATTGGCGACCCAGAGTTCAAACGATCCCTTTCGCGTCTCGGCGTGAACGACGATGGGTTTGTCGGTTGCTCCGTGCGTCACCGCGTTGCCGAGAAGGTTGGAGAGGAGCTGGCCGATGCGGATGCGATCGCAGTTCACCGGCTCGTCGATGGCAAATTCGGTTTCGATGACCCGGCCGGGTGAGGCCAGTCTCAGTTCGTCGACCACCTGGGCAAGGGCAGGTTCGAGCGGCGCTCTTGCATCGCGTTCCAGGGTAATGCCGCCGCCCAGCCGACCGCGCGCGAAGTCGAGGACGTTGTCGATCATCGAGGCCATTCGCATGACCGTGGTCTGCATCATGGCGATGATCTGGTGTTCCTTTTCGCTATGGACGGTTCGGTCGAGAATTCTCGCGCCGGCGCTAATGGAGGCGAGAGGATTGCGAAGATCGTGACCGAGCACGGCGATGAACTGTTCGCGCAACTCGGAGGTTTCGTGCTCGAGCCGCAGCAGTTCTTGCGTCGCCTTCTCGGCGCCAATCGCCAATTCTCGGGCGGCCAGAAGCTCGTGCTCGTAGCGCCGCCGATCCGTCGCCTTGATCAGGGCTAGACGGATGAGCAGCAGCCTTCCTTCCGGATCGCGGCGCTCGTTCGCGTTGGCGATCATCTGCAGCGGCGTACCGGCGGCGGTCAACACGTCGATGGCGAATTCGTCGAAGGATCCCTGCATTCGGAGCAGCGGCGCGATATGGGTTTCGTAATAGATGCGGCCCGGCATGGTCAGAAAATCGCTGAAGCACTTCCCGATCATCTGTGGCGCCGTATGTCCGCTCCATTCCAGGAAGGTGAGGTTGACGTACTCGATCCGGCCGTTCGGCTGCAGGGTGACGTAACCGCAGGGCGCGTTGTCGATCATGTCCTTGAACTGGGGATCGGAGGCGCGCACTAGACAAAAGGTCGCATCGCCGCGATGACCTCTTCCGGCGCGCTCAGATTTGGGCAATGCCCGGTCGCGTCCAGGACGATCATCCGGCTGTTGGGAATATTGCGGGCGACAAACTCGCCGACCTCCGGCGGGGCGATAATATCCTCGCTGCACTGGAGAACGAGGGTCGGAAGGGAGACCTCCGCGAGGTCTTCGCGGTTGTCGGAGGTGAAGGTCACCCGGGCGAACGCTTTGGCGATTTCGGGATCCGTGCTGCAGAAGCTATTGGTTAGCTCCTGACCCAATTCCGGTCGGTCGGGATTGCCCATGATCATCGGCGCCATCTGCATCGACCAACCCATGTGGTTCGAGTCGAGAAACCTGAGCAATTCCTCGATCTGCTGAGCGCTGAACCCACCAACGTATCCATCGTCGTCGATGTAACGGGGTGACGGGCCGATGAGTACGAGCTTGCCGAACATCCCGGGGGCTTGTCGGGCGGCCAGCACGCCGATCATGCTGCTGACGGAATGTCCTACGAAGACGGAATCCTTCAATCCGAGCTCCGTGCCGATTTCGACCACGTCTTTGGCGTAGCCGGACAGGGTCGAATATTTGGCGCTGTCGTAGGCCGAGAGGTCGGAGCCGCCGGCGCCGACGTGGTCGAACACAACGGTCATGAAATCCTTTTCGAACGCGGGAGCCACAAAGCGCCACATGTTCTGGTCGCACCCGAAGCCGTGTGCGAAGATCATCGTCCGGTGGCCGGCGCCGCGAACGCGAACGTTATTTCGTTTGATTGTGCCTGCCATCAGGACTCCCTGAATCGCCCTTTATCGTGCAGTTCCTCTAACGTCGCCGGGCCGCGGTCCGGTTTGCGAGGCCTGAATGCAGTGGAGATGCCCGGTCCTGCGAGCCGATCCGGATCAGCCGGCGCGCTCGAGCATCTCGACTTTCGCTTGCTTGATTTCTTCATCCGACGCCTCCTCGATGCCCGCAATGCGGTTGCTTGCGGCCTTGGTCGCCAGGATCAATTCGTCGAGTTTCAACTGCAAGGCCAGCGTGTCGCGGTTCTGCGTTGACTGGATCAGAAAGACCATCAGGAACGTCACGATTGTCGTGCCCGTGTTGATGACGAGCTGCCAGGTATCGCTGAAGCCGAATAAGGGACCTGTGATCGCCCACACGAGTACGACGGCAACTGCCAGCAGAAAGGTCGTCGGTCGGCCGGAAATGCGCGAGGTCGCAACTGCCAGCCGGGCGAACCAATTGCCGCTTGGTTGAGCATTCGCGGACGTAGAGCCTATGGGCAGATTTGCGCGCATTGAATGATTTCCTTGGCGAAGCGGAAGCCACACCGCAGATGTCCGCAAGTCAGCTATTGGCGATCGACGGACCGCAAGGAGCGCCGTCAGCTGATGGAAGGAGGCCGTCTTTCTTTTCCCATTTGTCTGACCGCTTCGACGATGCGGTCGGGTTGGTAGGGCTTGTGCAAGGTGAGACTGCCAGGCACCGGACGGGCCTCGACGGGCGAGAAGCCGGTCGCGTAGATCACCTGCAGCTGGGGATCATGCTCCCGACAACGTTCGGCGATCTGCCACCCGTCAACTCCGCCGGGCAGCCTGATGTCGGTGACCAGAACGTCCGCGATCTGCCTCTTGCACAATGCCAGCGCTTGCTCACCATTGGAGGCGTGAAAGACCTCGTAGCCTTCCTCGCGCAGAGCGTCGACCACCAATTCGCGGACAAGTGGATCGTCCTCGACCATAAGTATTCGCACTGGTGGCTCCTCAATACTCTTGACAACCGTTGCGAGTCTGGAACGGCCCAGCCTTGATAGGGTTCCGCGGCGACGCTGCCAACGTCGCAGCATTCTCGGAGTTCTGAGACTCAGGCCATCCTGTGAAATGCCGGTGGCAACGTCTTTCGAACCAGTTCACTCAGATCCAGCGCCTCGCCGCTGTCCGCAATGTCGGAGAATAGAACCTCGACGAAGGGATGCTGTCGGTTGAATGCCGCGCCTCTCCGGTATTTCGCGCTCACGATCCGCTGAAGTGCGGGAAGGTTCAGTCTGCCAAGCGCATTGTATTGATCGCGAAACAGGCTTTGTCGCCCTCCACGATGCTCGATGGAGTCCGCCCAGACGTCCATCACCTTCCGCCCAATAAACGCTTCTACGCCATCATTTCCATCCTGAGCAAGAAGCCTTAGTCCATCCATGACGTGTGGTCCGTCATCGACCCGAAACTGTGTAAGCGACATGGGAGTCCTCCTGTTATCAGCGTCCATCTACATCGGCGGGCAGTCGTGGACTGCTCCTCCCTCGTTGTCCCATCGCGACAGCGCCAGGGCACTTGATCTTGCATCGGCAGGCGAGTCTTCTGTCACCGGTAATTTGCCACGACCGGCATCATCCTTGTGGTTGTGAAGAAACCGGGCGATTTGGCTGCGGAGCGCCGATGTCGCCAGTAACTTGCCGACCGACCCCGCAGTGTCGAAGATCTGCCGTTGCAGCGTCGTCGGCAGGGCGTTCCATCGTATGATGATGGCCGCGCCCAGACACCGCAAAACACGTTCTTCTTGGGCCGCAAGGGCTGCACCGTACGAACGGTTCTGATCCGGATCGGGCGGGTGCTTGGTCAGTTCGCCGTGCTTGGCTTCTCTCGCCCGAGATTGCTGAGATCTAAACATGCCGGGCCCCTTTCGTTGAAAGTCGCGGCCCCTTCCGAACAACCCCCGATGGGGTGATCAGACTCAAATAGATATGGGGATCAAGGGTCCGGACAACGAGCCCAAGGTCCAAATAAACTTGCACGATAGTTGGCATCGTTTGGCGTCCAGTTGTGTCGTGCAAAGAGCATTGCCGCGACAGCGGACTGCGGTGATCCCGTCAAACTCCTGGTCGTGAGCAATATTGACCAGCGGGCGGCGCTGCCGGGTCCATACTGCTGCGATCGCCGTGGACGCCGATCGGTGAGAGTTCGATAGTGCCGCTACCCTTATTCTGCAGGGGGCGAGCGTGCTCGGGTCACAAGCCAGGGCCCCCAACACTTCACGCGACGCGGCGACCGGTGCTGGCTTTCGAGCGCCACACTGAGGACGATGAAATGACAACGCTGCCGCGCAACGATCTGGATCGTCACGATTGGGCTACCCGGGCATCCGAGGCTCTGGCGCAAGCAAAGCAGTTGCCGGCCGGAGCGATGCGATTCGAAGCCATCAGAAAAGCCGAGCAACTTGGCCTTGCCGCTGAAATGAGGAAATGGCTGATACCGAAGAAGCCAACGGCGCCCCGAAAGTGACTGGCTGACGGCGATCTCGGTTTCGAAGCGGTGAAGTGCTGATTTGGGCGAGAAGCCCAGGCCCAGAGAGCAAGACCAGAAGGGCTCTCCTAAAGGAACGGCCCCAGGGCGTGGGGGCGCGCTGGGGCCGTCATTTCATCGGATGCGTGGGGGCACTTGCATCCGGTCGCCCGTTACCAAGCAACGCCGCCGACATTCGTTCCAGGAAAGCCGCAAGTCGCGTTGCTAGGAAGTGATCTCGTCGGTCCACACCTTAAAGCTCACCAGGGTGTTGGGCCCGAACGTCTGCGTAATCGGAACGTCAGCAGCGTCACGTCCCAGGGCAATCAGGATGCGTCCAATCCGTGGCACGTTGTTGCGCGGATCGAACGTGTACCAACGTCCGCCAATGTAGGCCTCGAACCATCCGGCGAAGTCTCCTGGGGCATAGGGGGGCGGCATGGCGATGTCGCCCAAATAGCCGGTGCAGTACCTTGCCGGAATGTTCATGCAGCGGCAGAACGTAATGGCCAGATGCGCAAAGTCGCGACAAACGCCCTTGCCCTCGTGGTACACTTCCCGGGAGGTCTTGGTGGCGCGCGCGTGCTCGTAGCCGAATTGAATGTGATTGTGGACGAAATCGCAGATCGCCTGAACGCGCGCCCATCCGGGCGGCTGCTTCTCGAAGAGCTTCCACGCGGTGTCGGATAGCTGGTCGGTTTCGCAATAGCGACTGCCGAGAAGATACACGATCGTCTCTGCCGGCAAGTCCTCGACCGCGTGTTGGGAAGCCGAGGGCACGGTGGCGTCCGGCAAGCCCGTGTCGCGAATGATGCCATCAGCCGCCAGCCGCAGTCGACCGGCTGGAGCAACGATACGGCTGCACCAGTTACCGAAGCCATCGCGGTATGGGTTGATCGCCACCGGAGGATCAGTGGTCAGATAGTCAGGCACGATAACGTCGGAAGCCCGGGTAAAATGAACGCCCAGGACCATGATCATGGGTGTGGGTTGCGGAAACTCGTAGACCATCTCATAGCCGACCCGGATCTTCACTCGGCGTCCTCCAAAGTCGAGAAGGCTGCTCGACTACTTCGATTTTGTGTGTGCTCACCCTACACTCGCGACACAGCGCGGCGCGAACCCCAACGCCCTGGTGGTACTTGTGTTCCAGCCACTTCATCACAGCAGCTACAATAGAGCCGACGCCGTTTTGACGTTGACCTCCACATTCATCCCAAGCTCGTCCTCGCGACTTCCCCAATAGGTGCCGAACAGGGGAATGGCCTGGCTCGGGATTCTGGCCACCGCGACGCGAATTAAGTCCCGGTTTCCGACGATGCCGTTGGTCGGATCGAACTCGACCCAGCCCGAACCGGGGACGTAAATCTGGCACCAGGCATGAGTGGCTCCCCCACCCAGCCAGGTAGGTCCATCGCGATCCGGTACGTAGATGTAGCCCGTGATAAAGCGCGCGGCGAAGCCCAGACTGCGTGCGGCTTCAATCATCAAAACGGCAAAGTCCCTGCAGGTGCCTTTCCTCAGTTCAAGTGTGGTGGAGGGAATTTGAGTTCCTGGCGCCGTGCGGCGGTCATATGCGAAGCCATCCGAGATTGCTTCATTGAGGGTCATCAGGAGCTGGCCCGTCGGACGTTTCGTCCCCCGCGTGAGAAAGGTGTCCAGCCACCGGCCAACATGATCTTCCGGGTCGGAGAACCATCTCTGAACATAAGGTGCCAGGTCAGGCGCCTCTTCGTCATGATACGTGAATGGATGGTCCTTCGCGTAATCCTCAATCCTGAAGTCCGGGGCGTTCTCCGGAGTGTGGTCAACCTTGATTTCACAGTCGAATCGCAAGTAATCGCTCGCGCGGTCAAATTCGATGTGCGCGACGCAATTCCCAAAGACATCATGAAGCCATCTCACCTCTGAGGGCTTCGGCGTCACATCGAGCGAGAAGTCAATCAGTCGTTGATCGAAGCTGTCCCGCGGACGTGCCATTAGCTGATGCCGGCCGAGCCTTACCTCGCGCTCGTACCGGTACGTTGTACTATGCCGGACGATGAAGATCGCCATGATGTCGCCGGTCGACGAGGGTTAAGGGCTCACGATTCGCTCGGTTGATGGCGACGATCGCATTCCGACGGGAAATGTATCTGAATTTGCCGACAACTGACGAGATCTTCGGAAGGGCGTGGCGCAAGTGATGCCAGGACAGGTTCGCATGTCTGGTTGACCCATACAACAAGGGCGGCTCTCGAGCCGCCCTCGTAACTGCCTGTCATACGCCTGGCGTGGTCGCCTAGCCTTCGATGATGTAGACGATCTCGTGGGTGCGCGGGCGAAGAACGATGTACCTTCCGTGCACGAGGATGAAATCGTATCCACGCCATTCCGGATAGATCTCGACGATACGTGCTGGCATCGGGTAATAACGGACGCCCGCCGGCACGGCCGTTCCGACCGAGAGGTTGAAGTTCACGTTTGCAACTTCCTCGACCTTCTCTTGCTTCATCGCCGAACTGATCTGGGTGCGCTTCTCGGCGGGAGGCGTCGCTGTCGCTGCGGTTGCGGCGTTGCCGGTCGTCTTGTTGTCCGAGGTCGAGGGCTTGGTCTCGGCAGTCGGAGTCTTCAAGTCCTTCGAGGTCGCGGCCGAATCAGACGATTTCGTCTTGCTTTCGGCTTTCATCTCGCTCGCCGCCTTGCCGCCCGAAGGCGACGTCGTTTCGGCGGCCGGATTCTTTAGGTCCTTCGTGGCGGCCGGCGTCGTCGACTCCGAGGCCTTCGACTTGCCATCGGCCTTCATGTCACCGGTCGTTTTCGCATCCGGCTTGCCCTGCGCATGTTGGGGCGCCATCTCCTTTGACCCAGCACCTGGGGTAGCCTTCTCGACTCCCTTTGCCGCCGGTGCATTCATCGGCGCCGCAGGATCACCTTTCGGCGAAGCGGCCGTCGGAGAGTCCTTCGCCGCTCCTTGGTTGGCGCCTTGAGCTGTCGCAAACCCGGTTGTGGCCAATAGGGCCGCAACGGCCGCAGAAACCATTAATGACTTTCTCATCTGATTTTCCAATTCAAATTCAATCTATGCCGACGGAGCCGGCCATAGGGTGCAACGGCTCCGACCTCCTAGAGTTCCGCTTTCTCCGATTGACCCATCACTCGAGCTGCGCAAGCCGTCATCGACGGCGGGCGATGGCAACTCCCAGCAGGAAGGCGACCAGCAGAGAGCCAAGAGGGGCTTCGCGCGCGATATTGCTCAGGATGCTCAGCGGCATTCCTGGCTTTCGTCCCGCTTCTATCGCACCCGCAACCCGATTGGCCGTTCCCTTCACGGCGTCGGAGACTTCCGCGATAGGAGATTTCGGCTCTGAAGCAGGATCCAGGCTTTCGTAGGGGAAGGGGGCGAGCGGGATGTCGTCACTCATGATTCAATCTCCAATCCAGCATTTGCTCGGCTGCACCCGTCCCAAACTCTATCGTGCGCGCCGCGTCGGGCGCGCCAGCCATTGCGCCAACACAAATCCGATCGCGCCGGCGATCAGCATCGAACCGAGCGGATTATCCTGCACTTTCCTCGCGATCGCTTGTGTGCCGTCGCGGAAGGTCTCGCCGCTGTTCTCATAGGCGTCCTTGGCGTAGTCGGCGGGGGCATCCGTAACGTCGCGCGCTGCGTCCTTGGCTTGGCCGTACAGGTTCTGCGCGGTGCCTTTCGCCTCGCGGAGGCGGCCCGCTGCCTGGCTCTTTGCATCTCCGGCGATATCGCCGACGGTGCCCTCGAGCTTACCGGCGAACTCCTTCGCCGAACCGGCAATGCGATCGTTCTCCATAGCAGATACTCCCTGGGGTGAAAGTCTCGGCGAGCTAACTGGCAGGACCCCGCGACGTTCCTGCGCGCACAGAGCGCGGCCTGCAAATGTGGTTGCGATCTGAGCTCCCAGCAGTCCACGCCTGCCGCTCGACCGCGCCGAAGAGGCGGATCAAGATCGCCAGGAAAGCAGCTTTCGCTTCTGCGCAGCCTTGAATTCCAGGGCATGTCGTTGAACAGCGCGCTTGGCATTGAAGCTCCAGCCGCGCACGAGTTGCCATGCCGGCAGGGAAGCGACCCAGTCCTGGCCTTGGCAAAACCTGTCGTGGCACCAGGCGAAAGCAGGAATTGACATCAGCTTGTCGCGGTTGACGCAGAAGAGCCACTCGATGAGCAGGAGTTTGAGAAGCTCGCCGACGATGAGGAGCGCAAACCCGCGACCGATGTGCCCGGTCGCCGTCAGGTAGGCCGCGAGAGGCTTGACCGGTTCAAGCAAGATGACCGGCACGAGGAACAGTGCCAGAGCCGGATACGGGCGAAGCGACTCGATCCACGCTCGTACGCGCTTGAAAACCCAGCAGTTCGCCAACCGGCGAAAGACAGGTTTGAAGAGAGTGAAAAAGACCGCGTCCACCAGGAAGTAGATGGCTGCGATAAGAAACACAAAGGGTTTGAACATGCGGCTCAAGCTGGTTCTCCAATGAACCAAGCGCGAACCCATCGTTAAGTTCACGAATTCAAGCGGCGAATTCCAGGACCCGCAACGGAACCATTGTTCTGCGTCCCCTTATGGCGCGCGACCAGACCTATTTCGGCGTCCCGGAACGAAATGAGCCGTCGCTCCTTCTCGTCCCACAAGGCCTTCGGCACACATCGCAAGCTCTGGACGAGGGTGATTCGGCCCACATTTGCGAGTTCCGGATGATCCCGGAGCACGTCCGGCAGCCGATAGCAGGGAATTCGACTGCATAGATGATGGACGTGGTGGACGCCGATGTTCGCGGTGAACCAGCGCAAGACCCATGGCAAGTGATAGTGCGAACTGCCATAGAGCGCAGCTTCGTGAAAGCTCCAGGCTTCATCGCGTGACCATGAGGTGTTCTCGAACTGGTGTTGAACATAGAACAGCCAGACGCCGATCGACGCAGCCAGAATCATGACCGGCAGATGCACCAGCAGGAATGGCCCAAGGCCTACCAGTCGGATCATGCCGGCGACCAGAACCGCGATGGCGACGTTCGTGCCCATTGTGCTCAGCCAGGGCTGCCAGCCGTTACGCATCATCCCAATCGGCAATCGATGCCGCAAGATGAACAGATATGTCGGGCCCACGCCAAACATGACGATCGGATGCCGGTACAGGCGATAGAGAATCTGGCGCCATCGAGACTGAGCGGCAAACTCGCTCACGGTCAATGTGTCGATGTCGCCCGAACCTCTATGATCGAGATTGCCAGAACTCGCGTGATGTCGCGCATGGTTGCGCCGCCAATAATCGTAGGGAGTTAAAGTGAAAATGCCGATGGCTCGGCCGATCCAATCGTTTGCAAGCCGGCTGCGAAAGAAAGACCCATGGCCGCAGTCATGCTGGATCATGAAGAGACGAACGAGCAGGCCTGCCGCGGGCACGGCCAGCAGCAGGCCAATCCCATGGCCGCGGACAACGCCGACGAGCATCAGAGCCCAGATGACAGAAAAGGGTACTGCCGTGATCACCAGCTCGAAAATGCCTCGCGCGTCATCGGGTTGGCGATACCGGGCGAGCGGCGCTGCCAGCGCGCGGGTTTCCGGTGGATGTTGAACCATCTCTAGCTGCTTTCGGAGTGGACCCGCCAAAGCCAAGGCCGCGACATTATCGACGACCGGAATGATCACGACGAGCCCGGGTTCGGCACGAGGTAACCAATGACACCGAGCACCGCGCCGATAAGCGACGCGGTGCTATCGCACGACATGCGATGATCAGATCCAATGCTAATCCGCATCCGGATGTCTTGCTGAGCAATATTGCTCAGTCAGAGCCAGCGCTTGAAAGCACGCGGGTTGAACGAGGCTGCACGGTCTACGAATGCCGCGAATGCGGGCCGGACCTCTTTACCGATCTTGCAATCACTTCTCGGAAAATGTGAGCAATATTGATCAGCGGCCGGTCAGGTGGTGCGCGATCTTGGTGCTTTGCCGTCCGATTCGCTTCACGACTACAGGTGACGACCCCGCAAAGGAGCATCACATGCCCGAAATCTTCGCACGCCCCGAGCCCTCGCTTATTCCGATCGCAAGACCGCGCTGTCCGAAGTGCCAAGGCCGCATGACGCTGACCCGGATCGAATCGGACCACGGCCATCCCGACCTGCGACCTTTCGAATGCTCCAATTGCGAACTCGTCTGCCGGCTGACGGCAGATGAACAAGTAAAATCGCTCAAGACCTAGGGGCCCGAAGCCCGAAAAGGGAGTCCACTCACGCGATACGTCGCGCACGAGCTATGTGGCCGGGGTGCTCAGTGCGGCTATCGGCGCTTCGAACGTGTACGAAAACCCCGTCGACGCATAGGTTAGTTGCACGTCACCCCGCAACTGCTTGCCCAGGGTTTCGATCAGCCGTGTTCCGAAGCTGCGCTTTGCGGGCGGCTGGACGATCGGGCCATTCTTTTCGGTCCAGGTGAGGTGCAAGCGTTGTGTCGCTTGGTCCACCGTCCAGATGATGTCGACGCGTCCCTCCGGGACCGACAGGGCGCCAAACTTGGTGGTATTCGTGCAAAGCTCGTTGAGCGTCATCGCGACGGCGATGACGGCACCGGACGCCATCCGGATATCGGGTCCCGTGATCGAGAATTTCGATTCGTCGGGATTGTCGAAGGCTTCGATGGCGCTGCGAACGACCGTGCCAAGATCGGCGCTGGACCATTTTGCCTGCAGAAGGAGATCGTGCGCCCGGCCGAGTGCCAAGAGCCGGCCCTCGATGGCGCGCTGCGCGTGCTCAACCCCCTGCAGGTTGCGCAGGCTCTGGGAGACGATTGCGGCGACGGTCGCGAGCGTGTTCTTGATGCGGTGGTGCAGCTCTTCGAGGATCAGCTTCTGCAGCTTGTCGGATCCCTCGCGCTCTTTGGCGTCGATGCCGGCCTTGGCAAGCAGACTCCTTGTATTGATCTCAGCTTGCGCCAGGAGTAGCCGCAGGCTGACATTCTCTGCCGCCAGGAAGTCCTGCCGGAATTCTGCGCCGCCCGGGCGCTTGTCTGTGCGGAGATCAACTTCGAGCATTTGCAACTGTATCACCCCGGGCTGGGTACCGCACTTGATTTCCGCCGAGCGTTCGCATTGAAGCGTCTGACGGCAGACAGCGCCAAAAACCACGAGATTCAAGCGTGGCCAATCATGCTGCGTAGCTCAGCTATGATTTGCCAGGCTTGGAGTGGTTTGCCAAAAAATCTGCTGCAGGGGGGAAGATCGATGCTCGATGGGTTCAAATGCCCCGACACCAGGATGATCTTGATCGCCGGCCAACGCTTGTGCACGGTACGCGCAAGACCCAGTCCGTCCATGCTGCCGGGCAGCTGGTCGGTGCACATGAGCGCGATGTCGGACCTGGATTCCAGGATTGCGACGGCTTCGTCGGTATCCAGAGCTTCAAGCGGCGTGTAACCGGCGTCTTCCACCATGTCGACCGCGCGCATGCGGAGCATCATCTCGTCCTCTACGACGAGAACGACGGCCGGACTGCGTGAAAGATCGGGCACCATCGGATGGGCATCCACGGAAAAACGGGTGTGACTGAAACAAGCGATTGATCTGAGACAAGCATCTCGGTGCCCCTACGATCCATGCCCAGGTGCTGTTTTCACTAATTATCCGAGATTGGGCCTGAACGGTGGAGCGCGGGAACCGTCATTTTGCTGGCACGCCGACCCTGCCGCTGAAATGCTCGAGCATTTCAGCGGCGTTCTCCAGGATCTTAGCCATTTTCATCGCATCCGCGCGCTCGTCTCCCGGCGGCATCTTGCGGGCTCTATCCAGGGCGTCTGCCGCCCGGATGTTCAGCTTGCAAGCTAACGACGATTGGACTCGCTTGACTGGCCGGAATGAGCGGTTGGCTTGAGCTGACGGCGCAGGCCCACCGAGGGAAACTACCACTGAATAAGCATCGCAGCAGCGATCAGCAGCACAAAAAAGACCGGCAGCAGTACCGGAGGCACCAGCCACTCGCGAACGCTGAATTTGGAGATATCTGACATAGTAACCGCCTCTAGGTCGCGGCGGGAGCACAATGCTCTCAGTCACCGATAACAGCCGAGGGGTGGGCGGTGATGTCTAGGATATAGTGCCGATCCGCAGAATAACGAGGCCAGGCGCAACTATTTGCTGTGACAGGATCGAGCGGGGTTGTAATCCGCTTCCAGCATAGCCATTTGGAGGCTGGCGCAACCGGATCGCTCCAAACTCCCTCCCTTCGCGCCAAGCTTTGGCTACAGCACATCTTGTCAGCGTATCGACCGGTTGCACGCGAGTGCGTCGGAGACAGGATCGGCTATCGCCATCGAATATGCCGCGACGCAAATCGCGTGCAGCCGGCACGGAGGTCTCGTGCTCCGACAACTGATCGGCCCCGGCAACATGATCGAGTTTCCGAACCATAGCCGGTCATATGACCGCACGCGGCGTGCCGTACGATTTTGGGGACACGACAGCGCTATTGAGGCATCGTTTTTCATCAACGAAAATGCGCTGAAGCGAATTCAACCGGATATCGGTTGCGATGAGCCGGGCTTCCTCCGCGCATTCGATTCCAACCGTGACTTGATCTGCGCCGCCGCTGCCAAGGTGTACGTCCGCGGCAGCAGAGGCTCTTACGACCTGGTCCCCGCAAATTTTTGAACCGATCGTGCTTCTGGACTTCGCCTGATCGGCGAAACTGCCGATGTGCTTCGACCTGGCCATCTGAATACTCTCGACTGGCCACGAGGGGTAGCGGCAAAGTTTAACCGAGACTGCGCGTCAGACGCCGAGTGAAGCGTTCGATCTATGCCATTTGAAGATGGCCTCAATGAAAATGGCCGCGGAGTACTCCGCGGCCATTCATAGATATCCCGTCGTCTCTCAGTAGCGGTCGGTCCCGATTCCGACGCTCACGCCGGGAGCGCGGAAGCCGACGCCGGCACGGTCGTCATAGCCGCGCCGCTCGATGTAACGCTCGCGAGGAGCATATCCGTAAGCATCGCGCCCGTCGCGGATGATAACATGGCGTTCGCGGCGTTCGCGCCAGCAGCGACCATCTTCATTGCAGACCATGCGAACGTTTTGAATGTTGCTCTCCGGTGCAATCGATACACTGGCGGAAAGTGGGGCGGCTGAAGCGGCGGTCACAATAAGCGTACTTGCGGCGGCTACCAGAGTGATTGCGAAGGTTTTCATAATAGCATTTCTCCAAAGGTGATTGTGTCAGTGAGCCAATGGGCTCGCGACAGGATGGTTCCAAGAACTCGAATGTGAATATTTTTAGCGCAGGTGCAGGCGAGGAGCAGGGACTCCAAGTTGAAGGCGGCTTGATACCCACATCCGTCGGCTTGCTAAGCAATTGATGCCAATGCCGCACGCCGCAGTTCGTTCTGATTGCGCTCACCGGTCGCAGCACGAGCGAGGATGTTCTGCGCAACCTGCAAACGGTTGGAGGTCGTGAGCACAGTGGGTGAGAATGACCCTATCGCATCCTCAAAAATTGCTTTGAAGCTGGCAAGCTCTTCTGGAGAATAGACTACACGTGATTCATCATCCTAATGACTTTCCCTATTTGCTACGTCTTGTCGGTGTGCCCTCTCACTGTCGCGCGCTAAAAAAATCGGCCAGCGGCGTCGGTCCAATTGCCATCGGAAGTTACTCCCTACCAGCTTCGGCCACGGAGTTGCGCGCGATGGTACCGGCAGCAATTTGAACTGAAGAACCGATTGCCCAACAGCCTGCGATCACAACGATCGAACCGTGAGACACGACCTGATCAACGACAATCATGCTGACAGATAGAAACGCTGCAATCGCGGCAATGAATGTGCCTGCTGCGCTGAAGATCTCAGCCGCATCGGTGTGGCTCCGCTCTTCCGGGAGCCCCTGAGCACGATGGCGAGGTAGGTCGATGCCGATATAGAAGCTAAAAGCTCCGTAGAGCATCAGCAGCAAGATGAACCAGACACTTCCAAACAGTTCGTGTTCGAGGCGCATCAACGTTGCGGCCACGTACATGCCGCACGTGCCTCCAATCGTGGCGAGTCCAATCCTTTCAAGGAAATGCGCCGATTTGATGAGGGGAGAAGGAGCGACCCATATGGTCGCCGCGCCATAAGTGTACTTTGCCGCAGACAGGGCACTGGGAACTACATTGCTCATTTTCATGTCGTTCTTCCTTCTGCGATTACCTGACGCGCGCGACGTGGTCGGCACTCCCGTGTTGTTTGGAACAGCAATTTTGGAAAGAGTTTGCCTACCGACGGCAATGCGCTGCCATTTAGATGGAGGCGAGGACTTCGGTGCGTCGCCGTTTTGGCAGCTGTCGGGCAAGCAATCCGCTTGACCGCTACAAAGACGCTACTCCGTTTCGGGTCCAACGCCTAATCAATAATGACTGGCAATGGAGGCGGTCTGAAAAATCTGCGGTGTTATGCCTCCGACGAAACTCTCTGAGTCGCCGCAATCCCACAAGGGATGGCATCGCAGCGCGAGGTCGTACGCGCTGCGCCCAGCGGCCGATGCGAAGTGGGCTCGCTGCATTCCCGCGATTAGTATTACCGCCTCTTGGCCTGCGGAATGGATTAAGGCAGCGCCACCTACCAATGAGGTGAGCTTTCAAATGCCAAGCAGATTGTGCCGTTGGCGAAGCGCGCAGGTGTCACCGCTTCCCGCAGCTTGTCACGAGGTCTGTCCGAGGTGCTACTGCACGGGCTCTCCTAGGTGACTGAGGGTGTTACGCTCCCGCCGTGATGGCTAAAACATACAGCCAGAACGACGCTGGCGCAGCCAGAGCACTGGATCTCGCATCGGCAGGCGTGCCTTCTGTCACAGGCAATTTGCCGCGACCGGAATCATCCTTGTGGTTGTGCAGAAATCAGGCAATCTGCCCGCGGAGCTCCGCTGTCTCCACCGACCTTCCAACCGCCCCGGCGGCGTCGAAGATCTCCCGTTGCAGCACCGTCGGCAAGGCGTTCCATTGCATGATGAGGGCCGCGCCAAGACAACGCAGAATGTACTCCTCGTCAGCCGCGAGGGCTGCGCCGCGGGGATGGTCCTGCTCCGGGATGAGAACGGAGCCGTTGCAAGCCTCCGCGAACCCTCGCTTGTCATCCGTCAAAAAGACGAAGCCGTCCCTTCAGGTCTTGAATTTACGCGTTTCCTAAGCTGAGAACCCTTGACGAGTTCGCCGCGCGCGGTTGCCCTTGGGCGATGCTGCTCGGATGTGAACATGCAGAGCCCTCTCGTTGGTTGACCAGGACAGATATGGATATGGGGATCGAAGGTTCGAATAACGAGCCCAGGCGCAAATAAGATTGCCCTCGGAGCGCGCGGATAGGCTTTGCTGTGCGTCCAACCGTCCCGCCTGGCAAAAAGAGCCGCTGCGGCGGACTGCAATTAGGAACAATTCACCACCATCTTCGACCGCATCGTAGTTGCGAGCGATGGCGTCCTTCATCGCGAACCTCTCTGACAGTTTGTCCGCCGATAACTTCGGTCGACATTCAGATCTGATCAGGTAGCCTGCTTAATTCGCCGAGCTGCGCTTTTCCGGTTTAGCTCACTCGACGGACTCTGCCAGACCGGCTCGACCGGTCCGGTTCGTGCCAAGGGCGACGCCGCAGGCTTGCCCTGAAAGAGGCCACCATCTGCGGCGGCCTGAAAGGTTCGACATGATCCGAAGATCAATGAGCATACCTGTCCGGGATGCAATGGAAGGGGCTTCGCTGCGGTGATGCTGCCAGTGCAACCGGGCCAAAAAATCTACCCCACGAAATGCAAGCCCCGCGAGGGCAAGGGCAAAATCACCGATGCCAACTGAGGCGGCCTTCGCCATTCGCGGGAAATTTATGTCGGAGCGCGCAGGCCGGGCGAAGTCAGCGTATCTTCGTTTATGAAAACGGTGCCTCAATAGCGCTGTCGTGTCCCCCAAATCGCACGGCAGGCCGCGTGAACGACTATGGTTCGGAAACTCAATCATGGTTGAGGCCGAATAGTTGTCAGTGCACGAGACTCCGGGCCTGCCTGCACGCGACTTGCATCGGGGCTTTGCCACAGTCTATCCCATGACGCACTCGCGCGCAGTCGGTCGATAAACTGACAAGAGGCGCGGCTGCACCTTATGGTCGTGTTGCCCGCTGTGCAGCGCGTTGAAGTCGCTGATGCCGTCCACCCCAAGGATCACGGCCTCGCCATCGATCACAAACCTCTTTTGGCGGTTCCTCAGCGCGGCCTCAGCAATCCAGGGATAACGCTTCGTCCAGTCGCTGCCGTTGCGGGAGAGCAGCCGGACGCGCTCGTTTTCCCGGATGACCAGCATCCGATGGCCGTCGTGCTTTACCTCATGGATCCAGTCCGGCCCTGGCGCGGTCCGCCGGGCTGAGATCGCGGCGGCGGTGCTGGCGCCGTCCTCACCGCCGTCGTTGTTGCGCCCTCTTGCCGAATACGAAGCCATGGTCGGAGGAAGCTTCTGATGGCGCGGCAAAGAAGATAATGGAAGCAACGACCGATCCGCTCGATGCCATGCTGGCGCGACTGCAGCTCTCCGGCATCTGCGATCAGCTCGACAGCCTGCTCGACGAGGCGGCGCGCGCGAACCTGTCGGCGCGTGAGACACTGATCCTGCTGTGCGAGCGCGAGATTGCGCGCAAGGATCATCGCCGTATCGAGATGGCACTAAAACTTGCACACTTCCCGGCCGTGAAGGAGCTTGCGGGCTTCGACTTCGAGGCGCAGCCGTCGATCGATCCGAAACAGATCCGCGACCTGCCCGCGTCACGTTGGATCGCCAACGGTGAGAACGTGCTGCTGCTCGGCCCACCGGGCGTCGGTAAGACGCACCTGTCGATCGCGCTCGGGCGAGAGGCGATCCTGGCCGGTTACACGGTGCAGTTCACAACCGCGACGACGCTGGTCGCGGGCCTTGCCAAGGCACATGGCGAACGGCGTCTGGACGAGAAACTGCTCGCGCTGTCGAAGCCAAAGCTGCTGATCGTCGACGAGCTCGGCTATCTGCCGCTGGAACCCGACGCGGCACATCTCTTCTTCCAACTGGTCAGCCGGCGCTATGAAACTGGCGCCATGCTGATCACCTCGAACCGCAGTGTTGCCGAATGGGGCACCGTGTTCGCCGGTCCCGTGGTCGCCACCGCGATCCTCGACCGGCTCTTGCATCACAGCCACGTGCTGACGATCCGCGGCGATAGTTACCGGCTCCGCGCCAAGCGAAAGAGCGGCCTCATCCAGCCGCCGCCCGCCGGTGACGGCCCTCCGGTCGGCTCCGCCTCCCTCCGGCCCGTCACCGGCGGAAACAACCTTCAACCGAGATCATAACCCAGATGGTGGGGGCAGTTCTTCATGACGCAAAGGGGGCAGTTCCGGATGGCGTTTGATACCTAGGACGCGCGGCGCGAGTAGGGGATAGCAACAAAGTATGGCTTTGGCTGTTCACATGCATGGAAGCGCATCTTCTGCAGGTCACTACTGACGATGGCGAGTGCCGGTTTTGGTTAGCAGCCGGTACGGAAGAAGAGGCCGTTCAGCTCGTCTTGGATGCCATCCCGGAGGGATGGACCGCCAAACTAATCGATCGCGGGGGCACCGCCCCGGAGCAAGCTGCAGCGCTCGGCCTGACTGTTGGACTCGCGCCAGGAGAAGCCCGCGAGGTAAGCAGAGGAGTCGGGCTTAGCTGATACGCAGGCGTTTCTCCGCCGCCTCGATCTGCGAGCGGGGAAACCGGCCAGATGAATTTTGAAGCTTTAGCCCACAAGGAGCGTCAGATGAACGAACGACGTGAGCTATATCGTAGTACCAACGGCGACGCTTGATTTCTGGGACGCGAGCCGGCCAATGGCCATGCTTTCATCATTCATCAGCCAAATGTATAGCGCGACAATCTGGGTGGGAAGCGCACGACAATCAGGATGGCGAGTCGGTGTCGCGGCGAGGTGATGATTGCCGCGTTGATTGTCGCGCGCAAGAGTTTTTTGAACTCTGATTGTCGCGGAGCGTCAATCAGAGACGGTTTTGGGTGTCGCGTGTGACGGCGGGCGTCCAGGTCCGCGTTTTCGTTCGAGCGCGGTCCGCCTGCGATAGCTTTCGACGTTCATCTCGACGATGGTAGCGTGGTGGACAAGCCGATCGATGGCGGCGAGGGTCATAGCGGGGTCCGGGAAGACCCTGTTCCATTCGCCGAATGGCTGATTGGCTGTGATCAGCATCGAGCGTCGCTCGTAGCGTGCGCTGATGAGTTCGAACAGCACGCTGGTCTCGGCCTGGTCCTTGGTGACGTAGGCCAGGTCATCGAGGATCAGGAGATCGAAGCGATCAAGGCGGTTGATGGCGGCCTCGAGGTTGAGCTCGCGCCGCGCCACCTGGAGCTTTTGCACGAGATCGGTGGTTCTGGTGAAGAGAACGCGCCATCCGTTCTCGATCAGAGCGAGGCCGAGAGCACTTGCGAGATGGCTCTTTCCGCCACCGGGCGGGCCAAACAGCAGCAAATTGGCGCCCTTGCCCAGCCAGCCGTCGCCGGCGGCGAGCGCGGTGACCTGCGCCTTGGAGATCATCGGCACGGCCTCGAAGTCGAAGTTGTCGAAGGTCTTTCCGGCTGGCAGCCGTGCGTCGACGAGGTGCCGCTCGATGCGACGGCGGCCGCGTTCGGCGATCTCGTGCTCGGCAATGGTGGCGAGGAAGCGGGCCGCCGGCCAGCCTTCCTTGTCGGACTGCTCAGCAAATTGCGGCCACAGCACCTTGATGGCGGGCAGCCGCAGCTCGTTGAGCAACAGATTGAGGCGCGCGGTGTCGACGGTGTTGGCCGTGTTCATGCGGCACCTCCGATCTCGGCGGTGCCGATAAGGCACTCATAGGCGGCCAGTGGCGCGAGATGCACCACGACCTGCGGCACACGGGCAGGATCGGGCGCGAAGTGCGTGCGCAGCTGTCCGAGATCGGGCAGTTGGCCGGCGTCCAGGTCGGCGGCGAGCTGACCGGCGAGTTCGGCCTCGCAGCCGCGCTCGTGCGCCAGCGCAAGCAGATCGACCATGAGCCGGCAGGCTTTCTTGTCCGGCAGCCGTTCGCGCAAACGATCGAAGGTCTTCCGATAGGCATCGCGCGGGAACAGCCGATCACGGTAGACGAGATTGAGCAGCGCCATTGGCTTGCGCCGCAAGGAATGGATCACGTGCCGATAATCGACGACCTGGTCGTGCTTGCCGTTGGGATGCGGCCGCCCACGCGGCAGGGTGACGAGATGGGTGCCGCCGACGAACGTGTCGAGACGATCATCGTAAAGGCGCACCCGCAGCTGGTGGCCGATCAGGCGTGACGGCACGGTGTAGAACACCTTGCGCAAGGTGAAGCCGCCGCTTGACGTCACGCGGACAATCACCTCCTCGTAGTCCGAGGTGCGGCGATCTGGCAATGCCTGCAGGGTGGCGCGCTCGTGGTCGATGCGCTTGGCGTTGCGGGCATTGCGGCGGCTGACGATCTCGTCGATGAAGCCGCGATAGGCCGCGAGATCATCGAAGTCGGCAGTGCCGCGCAATAGCAGCGCATCGGCGATCGTCCGCTTGAGATGGCCATGCGAGCTCTCGATCGCCCCATTCTCATGGGCGATGCCGCGATTGTTGCGGGAAGGCCGCATGCCGTAATGGGCGCAGAGGTCCTCGTACCGCCGGGTCAGATCGTCCTGAGCATTCCGGTCCAGATTGCAGAAGGCGGCCGACAGACTGTCGGTCCGATGCTCCCGCGGCGCGCCGCCGAGCGACCACAGAGCATTCTGCAGTCCTTCCGCCAAGGCGACGAAGCTCTCGCCACCGAGCACGACATGGGCGTGCTCAAAGCCGGAATAGGCCAGCCGGAAGTGATAGAGGCGATGATCGAGCGGCACGCCCGCGATGGTGACCCCGAGCTCGCCCATGTCGGTGAAGTCGGACAGGCCGACCTGACCCACTTCGTGGGTCTGACGGAAGATGACTTCCTGCTCCTCGCCGTGGATTGCCCGCCAGGCGCGGATCCGGCGCTCCAGCGTGCGGCGGATTCCAGCCCCGAGCTCAGGGTGGCGGCGTAACATCTCCTCGAAGATCGCGACAGCCCGCACGCCGGGGGCCGCCTTCAACATCGGCACGACCTCGGTCTCAAAAACACTGGCCAACGGGTCCGGTCGGCGCCGGCCGCGGGCTCCCTTCTTCTGCAATGGGAGCCTTCGATCCTTCTCAAAGCGATACGCGGTCGAGGTACTGAACGACGCCTTGGCGGCGGCCACTGGCGGGGTATCGGTCTGACGGTACTTCATGTAGAGCCTCATCTGGTGATCGGTAACGTGTCGGCCTGGCAAGCGAGTGAT
This sequence comes from Bradyrhizobium sp. USDA 3262, assembly GCF_054060035.1. Classification (NCBI taxonomy): domain Bacteria; kingdom Pseudomonadati; phylum Pseudomonadota; class Alphaproteobacteria; order Hyphomicrobiales; family Nitrobacteraceae; genus Bradyrhizobium; species Bradyrhizobium sp. USDA 3262. The sequence goes on along the minus strand of NZ_JBSSCT010000001.1, from coordinate 8,371,697 downwards.
TCCTCTTGGCGGAAGAACCACTTGCACAACCAGCCGGCCGCGATCACCAGTCGGCGCGGTCCCCTGTGGATCGCGCCGACGCCGGGCTCGTAACTCCGGTCGGGCTACGCCCTCCCTGCGTCACGAGCCCGGCGAAGCTCTCTCATCCTGATTGACGCTCCACTGTCACCCTGATTGCCGCGCGGCACAAATGCGCCTTCTGGCGGCCGACTGACACACATTGAACTCGGCGATTTCTTGCGAAGGGAGCCGAAAGGACCCGAGCACCAGGCTCTTCTGCGCCTGATAGGTACGCTAGTGAACGTGCCACCGTACGCTTAGGGCGTACCAGCAGCGTTAGAGCGGCCTAGCGCTCATTCCGCATATACGGGCTGTTCTCCGAGACCATAAGCAGAGACGGATCGGATATCGGCACACCTTGCAGGTCAATCGAGGCGTTTGAAAGGATCTGCGTGCAGATACTCGCCATCAAAGCAATTGACGACCAAGCGCCGATCACCATCCAACGCTCTCTCCGCATACGAATCTTCCTGAGCAGAGCTCGTAGCGGCCAACGCAAGCATTGACTAGCTGTTCCTACAGGATGCAAACGCTCCCTCACGCTTGGTGGCTGATAACCTCAGTAAGGAAGAGCAGCGAACGGCCGGCGCACACGAAAATTGAGGTTCGGGGCGAGGACGGGCCTTTCCAAGCCTCGCGCCATTTCGGAATCAAAAGATCCAAGAAGCCGTCTCCCCACCAGAAAAGAGAGGGCCGCCCGGAGGCGGCTAGTTTTTGTCTTCTCTTCTGCTTATTTCTTGAGGGCGTCAGGGGCGTCCCGCGCTGCATCCTTCACATCTCCCGCCGCATTGTGGGCAGATCCCTTGGCCTTGTCGATCTTGCCTTCGGCTTCCATGTCCTTGTCGCCAGTGAGCTTACCGGCACCTTCTTTGATGGCGCCTTTTGCCTTGTCGGCAGCGCCCTTCACATGTTCGCGGTCCATGATCGTGTCCTTTGCTGTTGGGAGAGCACACAACGAAAGCGTTGCGCAGTGGTTCCTCCTGCGGAGGCCCGCTTAAGGCCGCCGGCGTCGGACGCCTCGGCATATTGAAGGCAAGCCACCACTAAATTCTCGTCGCCTGGCGGGCCGTTCTAACCGACTCGTACTCTTATGGGGCGCGCCGGCCGGTCGCCGAGTCCGCGCAAGCGGATGGTCAAAATTGCTCAGACCTGGTCTGCCACAAGTGTTAACAACACCCATCACCGTCCGGCGCATGGCTTCTATCGGTGCTGAGAACCCCAGTTGCGCTCCCGCCTAACCGAACAGGGAGCACCCATGTTCAAGCAATCATCGATATTTCAATACCGCTTAGAGGACGAGGCAATTGACTTGCGCAAGCAGGCTGAGGGTATGGCTCATGGCGGTCGACGCAACGAACTTTTACTGATCGCAAGCCGGATCGAGACCTCGGTTAAATGGCTGGATTCACCCGGTCTGCGCGCTCCGACATAGACTACTAGCGCAGAGAGGCGGCACCAGCCGGTAGCCTCTCGTTCACGCGCGTGGCCTTTGTTTCTCGTTTTCTGGAAGGTTCCTATGGGCCGGGCGGCTGGCCTATCTCCGTGGCCTAATTTGATTCTGGGAGTGGCCTGTTTTGAATTTGGCCAGATCTGAGGAACTGGAATGCAGTTGCCAAACCATTTGTGGTGCCTTGATCAATTTTGCTCAGTTTTGATCTGCCATGCCTGCAAGGATGCCATGGCCGGAACATAAATCCGAGGGCAATGATGATCAGCGTTGCACTGTGCCAGGAAGCTGCGGACCACTATTCTACACTGTCCCGTCAGGCTAGCCCTTCCGAGGATCGCGCCGCCGTCCTCAAGAACATCGCCCGAACTTTGCGGGGTTTAGCCGGTCAGCTCGATAGGCTGGCGTCTCTTGAGAGAACCTTGGGCAAGTAAGGCCGCCTCAGTTGAAAGGATTCCGTCGGCGAGAACCATCGCGCGCCTGATGACCATCGGCCGAGACTTGCTCACGAAAGCGGAGGCCGTCACGGTCTCGGCGATCGAAGCTGGTGTACCAACCCTGGTCGAGGCACGCGAGATCATCGCCGAATTCCACCTGATGATCCGACGCAAGACCGAGGCGGGCCTCATCCCATGGATCGAGCGCGCCCGCGCCAGCGCCAGTCTCGTCGCCTCGTTCTCCAGCGGCGTCGCGAAGGATGAGGCGGCGGTACGGGCGGCAATCACTTCACCATGGTCCAACGGCCAGACTGAAGGTCAGATCACGCGCCTCAAGCTCGTCCGACGTCAAAATGTACGGCCGCGGCAAAATCGATCTGCTTCAAGCCAGACTAATTCGTTCAGAATAGTCGGCGCTGCACCAAACTTGCGTCAGAGCCAATATTGCAGGCCGAATGACAAGCAGGAGGAGCCGGCGCGCGAGGCAGCCGATCGTGGATTCCAGGATCAGCTCATCACCCGTGTGGGCGAGATGACTGGTGTCGCGCTCCCCAAGGATTAGGGATCACGAGCTGGGCGTCACCTCCATCCAAACACAGTCCCCCGGATTCCTACGGAGCGATCGCCATCTATCGTTTACGCACTGCTGGTACGATATCTCCCGCATGGGCGGCGACATCGATCCTCAAAATCAGGCTGAGGCGGCGATGAAGGAGGCCGTCAACGCCGATGGTTTCCAACGGCAGCGTTGGATTCAGGTCGCGCAGGCCTGGCTCGAGCTCGCTCGGCCGGCAGAGGGTAGGTACCGTTATGGACGAGAGAAGGGCACGAACGTTTATAATGGCAGCGGCCTTGACCTTGCTCCCAAATCCCGTTTTGAGTTCACCGGCCAGATCGCCCGGTGCTTCGCGATGAAGACGAACTTCATGTCGCTTCCTTCGCGAAGAAAGCTGCGGCCTTCCTAAGAAACAGCCACCTCAGGGCCGCAGGGAACAGCTTGCAAAACGAAGCCCAGCGATTTGGCGCGCCGCTTCAGATTGGCGAGGACGCGGCTACGATATTGTTCCTCATAGTGGTCGGCACCCGGATCTTTGTAGGATATGCCGTGCCGGAGGGTGTTGTAGAACAGGACCGCAATTTTGCGGGCGGTCGCCGTCACGGCCTTCGCTTTACCCGCACGAGAGGACAACCGACGATAAAATGCGCCGAGCGCCGTATCGCTCCGTCCGATGGTGGTGGCCGCCAGCCGCAACAGCGCAGCTGCCCGACTGGATGATCTCCGAGTACGCGAAGAGAGCACCTTGCCGCCCGAGATTTTGTTGCCCGGTGCCAGGCACAGCCAGGAGGTGAAGTGCTTGGCGGTCGGCCAAGCCCTCAAATCGGTGCCGCACTCGCCAATGAGCTTCAATGCAAGTGATGGACCTAGCCCATGGATCTCGGTCAGATCGACGCCGAGGACGCCGTATAGAGCGGCCCTCACATCGAACGATGGCGTATTGACCTGCTTGGTCTTCACCCGCGGTCTGGGGAGCTTGCCGACTGGCTTGGCCCCTTTGTCCGTCAGCGCCGTTATCAAGGATTCCAGCTTGCGATCGCAGTCGAGCATCTTGGCCTGGTAGGTGTCATAGAGTTCCAGCGACTGGGTGAGCGCGAAGACGTGTTCATCCCGATCATTGCCCACCAGTGCGGCGCGGATCGTCTCAATTGAGGAATGGCAGCGTACATCACGGTAGGTCGCCAACACGTCGGGATTGCGTTCGCCCGCGACAATCGCTCGGATAATCCGCATCCCGGTCGCACCGGTGATGTCAGAGACAACGTGATGAAGTTGCAGATTCATCTCCATCAGGGCCTTTTGCATGTGCTGGATGTGAGCGGCTGCGTATTCCACTAGCCGCTCGCGCTGACGCAGATAAGCCCGCAGGGTTGCGATCTCGGCATCAGGGCGGAAGCTCCCGCGCAACAGACCATAGGAATGGAGCTGGCGCAGCCATGCGGCATCGCTGACGTCTGTCTTGCGCCCAGGCACGTTCTTGGCGTAACGCGCATTGACCAAAATGACCTCGAACCCGCGCTGCTCGAGAATCTCGTAGGCTGGGATCCAATAGACCCCGGTGGATTCCATCGCGACGCTAGTCACGCCGCAGGCTTTGAACCAGTCTGCCAAATCATGCAGGTCCTGCGTAAATGTGCCGAACGCACGTACCGGAGTGTCGGTGCAGATCGGGTCGACCGCTGCCATGTGTATTTTTGATCCAATGTCGATGGCGGCTGCGCCAACATTGACGGGATTCAATTCCGGGCGGTCACCGGTCGTCCTCTTGGGCATCGCAAATCCTCCATCCGATTGTGGGCAGGAGGGTCTGGGCTATGCCAATCGTCATCTTCCTAATCGGGATCGCCGCAGGAACGGCGTCACCACTCTCAAGTTCGCATGCACCCATGGACCACGTTTTTTAACGGGGACTAGTGCCTCCAATAAGCTGACGGCCGCTACCCTCCGAGATACGAGGATAGCACGGGCTGTTTCTACCGCGCGCAGGCGGGCAACGGCCCGTGACAGTTTTTTAGGATATCCCGCTCGGCCTTCAGCTTAGCGACCTCACGGCGCAACCGCTCGATCTCGTGCTGCTCGGGCTTCATCTGCCCATGACCGGGAAAGGCCTGTACCGGATCGGCGCCAAGCTCCTTCACCCACTTGCGCAGAACATTCTCATGAACATCCAGGTCCCGGCCGGCTTGCGCCACCGATACCCCGCGCTCCCGCACCAGCTTAACCGCCTCGACCTTGAACTCGCGACTGAACTTCCGTCTCTTCATCGCCCACCTCCGGCTTCATGAAACACCTGATCTCGGTGTCCATCAAACCGGCAGCAGCTCAAATCTCAGATTGGCGGTTTTGGCTCATCATGATGATGGGCGCTGCGTAAGCCGCCTGGAAGGAAAGAACCAAGTTCAGCAAAATGAAGGGAAAAGGGTCCCAATGTCTGATGAATGCTATCATGTTCAGCATGATCCAAATGCCAAGAAGGACGCTTTGGATGATGATGAAGCACCAAGAACCAACTGTTCAGCGACCCGGTCAGCAAGCATCGCGCCCGGCGTCAGTGCGAGCTTGGGTAAGTTGCGGGCTGGCTTTTGAGTCCGGAGTTCTCGCAGCCGCTCCTGGTCTTCTGGACTGAGGTGGACTTATGGGTTTGCTCATTGGTCATTTGTTGCATCCACAGTTGAGAAGGGTCTACGGGCCACGGGAGGAAGCTAGTACTACCATCGACGGCTGTTGCCTGATCTCTGTTGCCGAAAATCCGTGAATCTGAATCAGGCGGGCAGTAGCTACAAAGGCGACGAGGCGTCCTGCGCTGGCCGCGACGCCGGGTTCGCAAGGCCGCGTCGGCCAGCAGAGGAAGGAGTGATCCGGATGACTATACCAGCGAAAGCCGAGGCGCCGCCGCCGACCGTCTTCGTTTTGGAGATCGACGGTCAGCCCATTCTGGCGTTCAGAGCTGCGACGATTCGTCAGGCCAGAGAACTCGGCAAGGAGGACTGGCTGCAAGATGATTTGAAGCGAATGATGGTCGGACACAGGCCGCTTTGGAATGGGAAGTCGCCGATCAGGGTGCGTCGCGCCAAGCCAGAAGAAGAAGTGTACTACGTTGACGCGAAAACGGAGAATGCTGCAGGCGATTCGCCTTTGGTCTTTCTGGTTCGGCGGGACGATCAAGCGGATGCAGGTAGTCCCGTCACCCGTGGATCATTTCCGCCCCGGAGATGATTTCGAAGTAACACCTTATCGGCGGACTGGGCGGCCTCGTTGACGAACGAGATTATCGCGACCTGCTGCACCGATGCCACGTCCCGAACGACATCCACAGTTAGCTGCTGAGTGCCCCGAGGAAACTCTCGCGCCACGCCGCAATGCTATTGCGGCGTAGTACCACCATCATGGCCCGCCAACGATCGCATCGCTCCCCAAGTGGCATCCCCAGCGCTGTCTGCAATGCTTCGGCGACGGCGTCGGGGTCATACGGGTTGGCGATCACGGCAGTGTCGAGTTCGTAGGCCGCGCCGGCAAAAGGGCGAGAGAACGAGCACGCCAGGGTCATCGGGGTTCTGTGCAGCGACATACTCCTTGGCAACCAGGTTCATTCCGTCGCGCAACGGAGTGACAAGAGCGACGCGGCTGAGCCGAAAGAAGCCAGCGAGCGAACGCTGCGAGAAGCTCCTGTTCAAATACTGGATCGGCGCCCAATCGAGTTCCGCGTAGCGACCGGCCACGTCGCCCGCCAGCGCACCAAGCCTCTGTCGCAACGCACGGTATTCAGGAACGTCGCTGCGCGTTGCGGTGGCGATCTGCAGCAAGCGGACGTGGTTGCGGTATGCGGGATAGCCCTCGAGAAAGGCGGCGAACGCTTTGAACCGGTGCTCGAGACCCTTACTGTAATCCAGCCGGTCCACCCCAATGATGAGCTTGCGCCCCCGGAGACTCTCCTGCAGCCGGCGGGCCGTTCGGGATTTCACAGCGCGACTAGCCATTTCGGCGATCGCTTCAGTATCGATACCAATCGGGAAGGCGCCGGCGCGCAGAACCCGATCGAAAGCGTGAACGTGGCCATCGGACGAAATCGTGCCTCCTGCACGGCGAAGGATGGCGTCATGGAAGGCGGTCAAATCCTCCACCGTCTGGAAGCCGACGAGATCGTAAGCGCACAGTGATTTCAGCAGGTCGCCGTAGTGAGGAAGGGTCGCCAGCACCCCCAAAGACGGAAACGGCGTATGCAAGAAAAACCCGATCCGCTGTGTGGCGCGGGCGCGGCGAAGTTCCTCGGCCATCGGGATCAGATGGTAGTCATGCACCCAGACGAGGTCACTCGGGCTGAGCAGGGGCGCGAGGGCGTCGGCGAGCACGGCGTTCACCCGTCGATAGGCGGCCAAGTCCCGGCGGGTAAAGTTCATGAGGTCAAGGCGATAGTGGAATAAGGGCCACAGTGCCGCGTTGGAGAAGCCGCTGTAGTAGCCGTCATGGTCCGCGCGGGTAAGATCGACGGTAGCGTACGTCACTCCCTCGGTCTCAAAAACGTTCGGCTCTTTTGTTGTTTCTCCAAGCTTGCCACTCCACCCGAACCATAAGCCTCCAGCCTGATGCAGAGCGTCGACGAGGCCGGTCACGAGCCCGCCGCTGCGCTGCGCAGCTTCTGCCGGCAAGGCGACACGGTTGGAGACGATGACCAAGCGGCTCAAGCGGGTTCCCTCCGCACTGTCAGGGTTGCGTCGAGCCGAGCCGCCAAAAGATCTCGGCGAACACGGCAACGCAATGATCGGCGGTGACATCCGCCGGAGCCCACATTCGCTCGGTCCTCGCGCGAAAATCCACAATTCCTTCTACCGGAACTGACGGTCCCGTCATCAGGCAATCTGGGCGGGCGTTACCTGTAAAACATATAGATCTTCCCGCAGTAAATATAGGATACTCTGCCGACGATCTGGATTGTTGGGCGCTGTCTAAAGCTGATCTTCGCCAGGATTTCGACGGCAGACGCCCCGGGTGTGCCTCTCGATCTCAGCCAGTGCGGCGTCGAGCGAGGCGTGCGGCCCTTGCTGTATGCCGGCCATAGTTTCCGATGCGTGGCCCTCCGGATGGATCATGAACTGACGTGGAGCGCTTGCCGTGATGCGCCCCATCGAGCGGCCGAGCAGGTCCGTCAGCTGCCAAACCGTGCCTCCCTCTGCCGGTGTAACGATCACATCCATGGTGAGCCTTGAGTCTGTACGCCGCGCGAACAAACCGCTGCAATAACCGATGGGCGAACTACCGAGTTCCGCGGCCGCGGCATTCTCGGTACTGGAAGGATTGGCGCTTCGGATCGCCCCGCGATCGAGCGAATGGCGCTTAATGCCGATATATGCGACTATATAGAATGGTCAAAAAGAAAGGTCGAAGGCCAAGGTCGGGAGAAGAAATGGCAACCGCTCTCGACCGTTGGGACGAGGAAGGCGGAGCGCAGGAGTTGGCGTGGCCTTTACCCTATGAAGCCAGCGATTTGCGCGATGTGGAGCGCAGAGTCCTGGAATGTCTGGGTGCCGCCCTTGTCAGCGAATGGAATGATCTGCCTACTGACGTCCAGCGCAGGCTCTTCGAGCACGCGGCCTCGGGCAAATCGCACGACGCCACCGTGTTGAAGACGCGGATCGCCCGTTTCCTGCATGATCATAAAGGTGCTTCGGGTGGGCGTTAACACGACTTTGGCAGATTTGTTCACGCCTTGCTCTTCGCTGACCTGTGTTCTGCAGTACCCGTATCGCGGATCTGATGGCTGAAGAATGAGAGCGACGATGGCGGGACGCGCGGCTGGCAGGTTGGGCTGAGGTGGTGGCCGTCGTTTCATTTTTGCGCCCCGTCTTGGCAATGCGGAAGTGCTGCAAGAAGGCGTAAGCAACCATCGTCATAAGAGCGTGACGATGAAGACCGTGCCAGAACCGTCCCATCGCGCCATGACGGTTGTAGCCGACCGCTGCAAGTCTATCTCGGCTGGTAGATTTGCGAGATAGCATTTCTTCTCTCCGAGTCGCGATGCTTGCCGATCGCCAACTCGCATTTTTTCACTTGGCATCAGCAAGCATTTCGTCCGCCGGCATCTATAACAAATCCGCGATGTGTATTGCCTTGTGTTTGGTGACTTCGCAGCCATCTCATGATAAAGAGTTAGCTAATCTCGGCACAAAGAGCACTGTAAACGGATTGCTTCACTATCGCGCCGATGCAAAGCCGTTTCTGAAGGATAGCCGATCATGACCATGCGCTCCCGACGCGAAACGGTCACCTTCAAGCATCCCTTCCGGATCAAGGGCGTCGACCGCCTCTTGCCTCCGGGTGCCTACGAGGTCATCACCGATGAGGAGATGATCGAAGGATTGTCGTTCGAGGCGTTTCGCCGGGTTGCCACTATGATCACGGTGCCGGCGGCGCCGCCGCGCACTTCAACGGTGGAGAGGATTTCCATCGACCCGGTCGATTTGGCTGACGCTCAGCGCATTGATGCCGACGCGCCTCGTGAGTGACGCACCACTCGATCTCGACAAGCACCGCTGAATGGCTGCACAAGAAGCGACCGACGTCCGGCGCATTCTGGCGCACGTCGAGAACAACGCAATGCCCCTGCGCGATGGGAAGCTTTCTTAAATCTGATGATGCGGCGTCCAACGACTTTCGCACCACACAGCTGGCCTTCACCGGATCCTTAGCCGCCGCGGTCTTGGCAGCTATTTCGTGTTGCTCTGAGCAGAATATCGTTTCGGGACGGTCTTGTACGTCCCCTTGCGGCGGCTTATGTGCTGATTAGCACTCGCTGGCCACGACTGCCATTTCGTCCAAAGCAACAACAACAAGAAAACAGGAGGACAGCATGAAATTCCGTCCGCTTCACGACCGCGTTGTGGTCAAGCGCATTGAGGCCGAAGACAAAACCGCTGGTGGCATCATCATTCCGGACACTGCCAAGGAAAAACCTTCGCAGGGCGAGATCACGGCGGTTGGCCCAGGCGGCCGAGATGAATCCGGCAAACTGATTCCCATCGATCTCAAGGTTGGCGACCGCGTCCTGTTCGGCAAGTGGTCAGGCACCGAGGTCAAGCTCGATGGTCAGGAACTACTGATCATGAAGGAAAGCGACATTATGGGCGTTCTCACTGAGCTGCCCGCCGCCAAGAAGAAGGTCGCATAGACGCCAGCCAATTTTCCTTATCCTGAGCCGTCCCTGCAGCCCGCGTCTCGAAGGACGAGGCCTGCAAATTCAAGTCCCGCCACTTAAGGGCTCGTCCAGTCGCACGGTCCTTGGATCTGACCAGTTGAAAACGGAGATCATTATGTCGGCCAAAGAAGTTAAGTTCGGCGTCGACGCCCGCGACAGGATGTTGCGCGGTGTTGAAATTCTCAACAATGCGGTTAAGGTCACGCTGGGGCCCAAGGGCCGGAACGTCGTGCTCGACAAGTCGTTCGGCGCTCCCCGCATCACCAAGGACGGCGTCACCGTCGCCAAGGAGATCGAGCTTGAGGACAAGTTCGAGAACATGGGCGCGCAGATGGTGCGAGAAGTTGCCTCCAAATCGGCAGATGCAGCTGGCGATGGCACCACCACCGCGACCGTGCTCGCGGCTGCGATCGTCCGTGAAGGCGCGAAGGCGGTTGCCGCCGGTATGAACCCGATGGACCTGAAGCGCGGTATCGACCTCGCGGTGGAAGCCGTGGTCGCCGATCTCGTGAAGAACTCCAAGAAGGTCACCTCGAACGAGGAGATCGCCCAGGTCGGCACCATCTCGGCCAACGGCGACGCGGAGATCGGCAAGTTCCTCTCCGACGCCATGAAGAAGGTCGGCAACGAGGGCGTCATCACGGTTGAAGAAGCCAAGTCGCTCGAGACCGAACTCGAGGTCGTCGAAGGGATGCAATTCGACCGCGGCTACATCTCGCCGTACTTCGTCACCAACGCCGACAAAATGCGCGCCGAAATGGAAGACGCCTACGTCCTCATCCACGAAAAGAAGCTATCTCAGTTGAATGAACTGCTTCCGCTGCTGGAAGCCGTCGTCCAGAGTGGCAAGCCGCTTGTGATTATCGCGGAAGACGTCGAGGGCGAAGCGCTCGCGACCCTGGTCGTGAACCGCCTCCGCGGCGGTCTGAAGGTCGCGGCCGTGAAGGCTCCGGGCTTCGGCGATCGCCGCAAGGCCATGCTGCAGGACATCGCGATCCTGACCGGCGGCCAGGCGATCTCGGAAGATCTGGGCATCAAGCTCGAGAACGTCACGCTCAACATGCTCGGTCGCGCCAAGAAGGTGATGATCGACAAGGAGAACACCACCATCGTCAGCGGCGCCGGTAAGAAGGCCGACATAGAGGCGCGGGTGGCGCAGATCAAGGCGCAGATCGAGGAGACCTCCTCGGACTATGACCGTGAAAAGCTGCAGGAGCGTCTTGCCAAACTCGCGGGCGGCGTCGCGGTGATCCGCGTCGGCGGCGCGACCGAGGTCGAGGTGAAGGAGCGCAAGGATCGCGTTGATGACGCGATGCATGCGACCCGCGCGGCCGTCGAGGAAGGCATCCTGCCGGGCGGCGGCGTCGCCCTGCTGCGTGCTTCCGAGCATCTCAAGGGGCTGCGCACCAAGAACGATGACCAGAAGACCGGCGTCGAGATCGTGCGCAAGGCGCTGTCTGCGCCGGCCCGCCAGATCGCGATCAACGCTGGCGAGGACGGCTCCGTTATCGTCGGCAAGATCCTGGAGAAGGATCAGTATGGCTACGGCTTTGACTCCCAGTCCGGCGAGTACGGCAACCTGGTCACCAAGGGCATCATCGACCCGACCAAGGTCGTTCGTGTGGCGATTCAGAATGCGGCTTCTGTTGCGGCGCTCCTGATCACTACCGAAGCCATGGTGGCCGAATTGCCAAAGAAGAACGCCGGCGGTGGCGGCATGCCTCAAGGTGGCGGCATGGGTGGTATGGATTTTTAAGTCCTACTCGTTCAGAGCTCAACAATAACGAAGGCCCGGCAGAGATGCTTGGGCCTTTTTTGCAGGAATCAGTAAAAAGCGGCCGCCGAGAAGCGTGATGAATTCTCGCCGTTTCACGGATTTCCGTGAGGACGCCTTGTGCAATATCTCAAAATCAGCACTTTGCATTGCAGCCGGGTGGCGGGTGAGAATTGTTACCAAACCAGTCAGGACTCACCCCACCGTTACTGGATTTTGGGAAGTGCATAGCTCCGCCCTGGTTGGTCGCCCCCGTGATTAGACCGAAGACCGCGATCATCTGGGACGCGGGGATCATGAGTAGCAGGCCGGCTACGATCGAGACATCCGGTGCAATAGCGACCACAGCGAGCAGCGGCATAATAGGGCCGAAGGAGCGCTTGTGTAGGCGACCCATCAGCCAGCCCAGGGTAAAGCGATCTTGCCGGTGCCTCGTCGTGCAGCCGCTGCAGCAGGACCGAGGCAGGCACAAACACCCCTTCATCGGCGGGCATTGTCGGCTTCAGCTGGTCGAGCTCGTTGGGACCCGGTACGCGGGGAAAGGATATTTTGGGAGGCGCCCGGTCGACACAGCCGACCCTGCGAGGGTCAGAGCCGACCCAGAAGTAGCAATACGACGAGGATGACCAGGATGGTACCGATGACCCCCATCCCACCGTGGCCATAGCCGTAGCCGTAGCCGCCGAAGCGGCCGCTGAAGCCACCAAGCAGGAAGATGATGAGGAGGATGATGAGGATAAGTCCGATCGACATTGTCCGACTCCTTTGGTGGGACCTTGTGGATATTGGGTCTCAAGTTTTGTCTGTCTTGCGAGTCGTCGACCTCCTGCAAGAGTCCGCAGGCGACCCCGGATAGGAGGGGCCGATGCAGTTGACCGGATCACAAGGGCGCAGCCGCGCCATCGCGATCCAGTGCGCGCTCGAGCGCGTGTTGAGTGGGAATGGTCTGTGACAGAGGTTGCCACGCCCAAACAGCGTCGCTCGTGCCCTCAATACGGGGCGTAGTATTGGCGGCGATAGGGATACGGGCCGCCGTAGTAATCTGGCGCATAGTAGCCCGGCGCGTAGCCTGGCCCGTAGGCTCCGTAGGCCCCGTAGGCGGCGGCTCCAGCCGCGGCACCCAGGATGCCAAGACCAATTGCGGCCCCCGGAGCGCCGTAGTAGCCGCGACCGCGGTAGTGGCGTCGGTAGTAGACTTCTGTCACTGCGGACGACGAAGCCGCTTCTGTCGGAAGAGTCGTGCTCGGCGAGATCGGAGCTGCCCCCGAAGGCAGCACCGAGGCGAGCGTCGCCGCACCGAAGAGTGCGACCGCAATCGCGTATTTCATTGTCTGCTGGTTCATGGTCGTATCCTCTCGAATTTGGAGCATCTCTAGCGGCAAGTCGATTGCGTGCCGCTGGCCGATAAAGAACCTCGACCCAGGGCGCTCGAGGCGCTGGTGGGGGCGGATCCGAGGATTCGTGGTTCTAGCGAACTCGCAGAGCCGCCTTTGTACTCGCGCCGCGACTTAACCGATTACTTGGCGCAAGTTTTGTCCGCCTTCAAAGCCGCTTCTGCCGAGGCCTTTGTCGTGTGAGCGGCGCCGACAACCTTCATGCTGCCGCCGGCAGCAGGCTGGCTCTCGACGATCTGACACTTCATGGTCGCAGTATCCTGAGCCAGGTAGAACGAGGAGGGCGATTGGCCAACGGTTTTGCCAGTCTCCGCCGCGAACGACGGAGAAGCGAATGCGAGAACAGAGACTGTCGCTAATAGAATTCTTTTCATAGTATCCACCAATTCTTATGCGTCCGGAATCGGACAAAGAATGAACAGGGCAAAGCCGACAAGAGTTCCAGCTATCGCCGATTTGTTTGTTTCGTGTGGATTGACGTGGGTCAGCGACAGCCCTGAAAGTCTGTCGACAGGTTATGCCAATCGCCCAATTCCATTCTGCCTAGCGGCGATCCTTCAGCGGGTGTTGCCGTTAGCGGGAATCATTTGGCTATAGCTGCGCTCCTCGCAAACATTCTCTCAATCATCGATGGATGCCGAGAGCAGGGCGGTGAGAAGTATTGTGCCGCAACGCGGCGCGAGCTCATGGTCAAAATTGCTCATTCAAGAAAATTTAACGAAAGGGAATTTGCCATCAGATTAGGACGGCATCACTGATCGCAATGTCACTCTTTGGCCCAAGCCCCACTGACGAGTAGGCGCAACAGGCGATGCCCATCATGAGCGGGCGCCTGAAGTCCCTTCTAGAAAACGTGAGGGCCTTGAAGCTGAACGACTGATCAGAAAGGTTGCCGAAGGTCCAATGCGTCGATCTATGATGTGACAAGAACTTCTACGGACATCCCGGCGAAGGCGCCGATGCTGCCGACGAAGCTGCCGGACACTGGAATCGTCTGCCGGATGTCGCGCGCGACCGCGACTGGGATCAGATTGAGGCCGCCGAGGCTGCGATTCGTCGGGTCGAAAGTGATCCAGCCGGCGCCCGGTACGAAGACCTCGGCCCACGCATGGGTTGATCCCGCATTGCTCGATCCGACGCTCTGTTGCTCTGGATTGTAAAGATAGCCGGAGACGATCCTGGCTCCGAACCCGAGCATGCGTGCTGCTTCGGTAAACAGCATCGCGAAATCCCGGCATGACCCCCAGCCACGATTTAACGTTTCTACCGGCGTTTGGGTACCCTCATCCTCACGGCTCTGGTACCGGACAGCTTCCGAAACGCCGACGCTCAGGTCCTTTAGCAGCGACAGCGTATCAGTCCGACTTCCTCGAACGAACATTTGTGCCCAACTTCGTAGGACCCCCGCCGTGTCCGAGAACTGGGGGAGAGCCAGGGCGCCGAGATCGGTCCAATCGTCATCAGAATAGCGGAATGGGTAAGACATGGCCGAGACAGCGATATCGAACACCGGCCATGCAACCGCGTCGAGCTGAAGCTCCGCGACGCTGGCGATCACCAGGTTGGAGGCTGTCATCTGAAACGTGGCCGTCGCGATTGCATTGCCAAACACATCGTGCGCCCAGGTCAAGGCCGCATGCGGCGTCACCGTGACGTTGCTCGAAATCAAACGAAGCTCGCGGCTTTCGCGCGGACGAAGCATCAAGCGGTGCGGCAACAGGTGCACGTGTTCGTTGAATCGATAGGTCGTCGTGTGAAGAACCTTCAGCGTAATCAACGCAAGCTCCAATCCGCGGCAGCGTCTGACAGGCCCTTATCCGGTGGTCCCCTCGGGAAGTATGGCCAAGTTGAACGTGCCCATGCAAATGTCAATCCAGACGACCGAAACCCGGGCGGATTTGCGGACGAGGCACCGAGCAAGAACGCTGCGATTCATTCATACGGTCATGTTGACGGGTGTCGAAGTGCAAGCACAACATCAGTTTCGCGGTGCGACAGGATCCGACAAGTGTGACGTGACCGCTGGTCGGAGGGCCGCAAATGATGGACAGCGTCGTGTCGGCATGACAACCCTGGATAGTGAGGCGACTAGGAGGGATCGAACCATGAAGAACCGGCCACCGCTTCCGCAACATTTGAGTCGCCATAGGTATCACGCGCTGCTGGTCCGGCTGCAAATCGAGCTCGTCAAGCTGCAGCGCAGCGTGATTGAGCGCGGCCAGCGAATCCTTGGCATCGTCGAAGGTCGCGACGCCGCCGGCAAGGATGGCACGATCAAGTCGATTGTCGAACATCTAAGCCCGCGTGATACCCGCATCGTAGCGCTGGGGCCGCCGAGCAATCGGGAGCGGTGTTCATGGTACTTCCAGCGTCACGTTTCGCACTTGCCCGCGGCAGGAGAGATCGTGCTGTTCAATCGCAGTTGGTACAACCGTGCTGGAGTTGAGCGTGTCCGTGGTCCGGGCCGGCGACAAGGAACATGCGCGACTTAATATCATTCGCGATGTTCTGTGGCGGCTGCACTATCCCGGAAAGCACCGTCGTCTCCACAGGCCCGATCCGGCGGTCGTTTTTCCTTACTATAAAGCCTGCTATGAGCGCGGCCTGATCGAGGCTTAGGTGGCTTACCTTGATGCCTCAGTTTGCATCGAGCGAAATTCTGTAGCCTGCACTTTCGAGAGCGGCGAGGACGGCTGTTGCGATAGTCTTGCATTCGTTGGGCTCTTTGTAAGTTTTCGGCCACACCGTCCCGTTTCCCGCGTCTGGAAAATCAACGAAAGCTGATTGAATAGCGCGTTCGATGATCCGTTGGAGCTTCTCATCCCGTATCATTGCCTTGTCTCCCGCTCTCGACGATCGTCAATATCGCCAGTTTACCTAGAGCCGTTGCGGCGCGCCACCAATGCGCTCGAGCGCAAAAAACCTGTTTGAAGGAGCAAAACGTATTCTCGTTCCTCCGATCATCAGCGCAGGCGAGCGTAGCTCTCAGCGATTTGCGACGCTCAGGCCAGGCCTCTTTGCGGCTGGCGACGTGGGGGGCGGCGTCTATCGGCAGGCTGTCACGCCGGTCTCGGCTGCATGACGGCACTTGAGGCCACTCGCTTTCTCTTGGCCCAATGTCCTTCCAGCCGGCGCGCTTGTCCTATTGAAGATAGGCTCAACCCTTAAGCAATGTATGGCTGAATTACACAGTAATTTCAATTACATACGAGTTCGCAGTTTTGTTCTGAGTGGCGCGCCATTCAGAACAGTCCAACGAACTCTGACTCAGTACGTCTTCAGCATTGTGAGCTCGCCGGCATCGGCTCGGTTTTTGGCGGCGAGCAAGATCTCCCTCATCTGCTTGATCACCTGCGGTTCTAGGGCTTCGATCTTCGCCGCGATCTGCGGATCAAGAATGCCTTTGCGGCCATACCGCCCTCGAACGTCGCTGGCATGTCCGAGAATGCGGTCGCGCGTGCGTTGTGCGATCGCATCATTGTCGAGCCAATCGGCCATGAGGTGCCGCGTCGAATAGAGGGTAAGGTCCGCGCGATTGAGTTTCAGTTTCGTCTTCACGTACTGCCATGCCTTGCTCAGCGGCTGCGACCAGCGGATCGTACCGTCTTTGCGAGTATAGGCGTCCCATTCCGGGAAGAGCCGTTCCTCTTGCTTGTCCATCAGATCCTGCATTCGATCCAGCAGCCCCAACTCGATGAGAAGCGGATGGATCGGAATGACCCGCCCGGCAGCGTTCGTCTTCAGATTGCGCAGATCCTTCACCGCGACGCGGCCATGGCGAGCATCGAACGGGCGCAAGTCGAAATAGTAGAACTCGCCATCGGTTCGGATATCGGCGCATTTGAGCTGGCCGACCTCGCCGGGCCTCATGCCGGTGAGGATGCAGATCAAGAAACCCCAGTAGATGTGCGATTGCACGAAGTACCGGCCGGGCTGCCAGACGTGCACGCGATTCTTGCAGCCGGTGAAGAGCGGCAGGCGCAACAGCGTCAGCAGCTCGTCATCGTCGAAGGCATCGCGCGGCAGCGGCGCCAAATTTTCGGGATCGATGCACACGAACTTGGGACGCGGTCCGCAGTAATGCTTTTCCGCGATGGCGAAGTCGACGAACTTATAGAGCCCGGCCCAGTACCGGCTCTTGATGGTGGTGGTCGTCACGCGCTCGAGCTGCGACCACTTCGTCTCTTCCGCATATTTGTAGCGCTGGAAAAGCGTCTTCGCGAACCGGCGTGGAATGTTATCGCGATTGGGGATATCCGGCAGCGCCTCGTCGAGTTGCTTCCATTTGGCATCGGTCAGTTCATCCATCCGCGGGTTGTCCAGGAAATCGATGGCGAACTGGATGACGGGTTCAGCTTCTCCGCGGCCCTTCGCGGTGTGTTTCCGCTTGCGGTCCAGCGGTTTGAGAAATTCCGCGAGCACGTCGGACATCCGGCAGGAATTGTCTTCGGCGGCCTCCCCGGTGGGGGCACATACCGCGGGCTCGGAGACCGGCGAGATCGAGCCCACCTTCTGCGCCGGAAGCAACGGAAGCCTTTGGGCGACTGCGTCCTGCACGAGGCGATCGATCATCGCGATGGGATCGAACGGTTGTGCGACCGCCGGGGCGGCGGGCGCCGTCCAGCCTTCCTTGACCGCCTCGGCCGCGTCATGCCGGCCGTTTTCATAGGCACGCCGAACGTTTAGGCGGGCGATCTCGCTTTCGGCCGCCTTGTTCTGGTTGACGAAGTCGACCCAGGTGCTCGGCATCCGAGGGAAACGCTGCGGGTAGGCATAGCCGCGGTCCTGCGCCCGGCCGAGATAGCGCCTGACCTCATGTTCGAACGCGCAGCGCTCGGCCAGCAGCCGCTCGTTCGCCGGCACGCCATGCTCGACATAGGCGTGCAGCCGCGCATCGAGGATGGTCCCCAACGCCTCCAGGTCGGGAGCCGCGATCAGCTCCTGCGCCCATCCGAGATTGTCCATCAGCCGCCGCCTAGCCTCATCAAAATTCCCGGTCCTGAGGCTGACACGAAGGAGGGGGAGCCCAAAGAGCTGAGCGGCCTGTTTCCCCAGCCGAATCTGCAGGAAATAGCGTCCATCGCCGCGCCGGGCGAGGTAGGAAGGACGAGCCACGCGTAGGCCTTTCCGGGGGGCGGGCCGGGTGAGACATTCCCGTGGGATGTAACACCATCAAATCCGCTACCACATTCCGGACAACGTGCTGGAAAAGCTCAGGATTTCGCTTCGGTTTTGGACCTGGCAGCGCGTCCCTCCCCCGCTACCATGCGTACGATTTTCTGCGCCAAACTACGATCTTCTGCGATGCGCTACGCCTGACGGCACGGCTTCGGACGCCGTGATCGCGAAAACTGTATCGTCAGTGGACGAGATACCTCAGTAAGAACCGAACATGCGCGCGCTATCGTCGCATTGACGGCACCCTCTGTTGAACAGCCGGATTGCCGCAGTCTCGCAGCGCCGCAGGCATTCGCCGCTACCGAATAGCGGCTGCGGCATGGCCTGTGTCCTGATCCCGTGCCTGACGAGCCGACCGCTCGCTGTGGCGAGCACGCCGGTCGCGTCGTTCGCAGGGACTGCCAAGTCAACTTCACCCCTCTCGTCGCCTCCAGCCCGCAGTCGCCGCTGCCGCCTCCAAGCAGCTAGCCTTTTGTCACTCGCAAATCTGCCGCGCGATCGCGGGCATTTTTTTGCCCGAAGGCGCTTGCAAACAAACGTGCATTGAAATAATTGTAATACACCACTAAGATATCACAGGGAGAGCACAATTGGACGCCCGTGGGTCTAACCGTGTCGATAGCGATGTGCTCGTCGTCGGAGGGGGAGCCGCAGGAGTTGCGGCCGCTGTAACCGCCGCTCGAAGGGGTCTGAAAGTCACGCTCGTGGAGCGGTATGGCTTTTGCGGCGGCGGCGCTGTGGCCGGGCTGTCGGGCACGGTGTGCGGTCTGTACGAGGCGACCGAAGCGATCAACGCCAAGCCGAAGCAGGTTGTTTTTGGTTTTGCCGACGAATTTTGCCGCCGATTGGAAGCCAAAGGCGGGCTTGGCGATCCGCTGCTCTACGGAAAGACTTGGGCGCGGGTCCACGACCCCTTGGTTTGGCGCGAGGAAGCAGACGCGATGCTGCGGGAAGCCGGAGTACGCGTCGTGTTCCATGCTGTCGCTAGCGACGTGAGCATGGAGGGCGACAGGATCGGGGGGGTGGTCATCTGGACGAAACAAGGACCCCTCGATGCGCGCGCCAAAGTTGTCGTCGATGCGAGCGGAGATGCTGATGTCGTCGCAATGGCCGGCTTGCCCAGCTTCATTGGCGACAACGGCAGGGTTCAGAACCCGACGATGATCTTTCGAATGATGGGTGTCGATGTCGATCGTTTCGTCACAGAATACGGTGCAGACACCATCATGCCGGAAAAGATATCCGACATGATCCGCGCAAAGCACAATGCGGGTGAATACCGGCTGCCGCGCGCCAAAATCTGGCTATTCCCCACCACCCGACCCAACGAGTTGCTGTGTAATTGCACGCGTGTGATCGGGCCGGACGGGCGTGAGCTCAACACGCTTTTCCATCAGGATTTTACCGACGCCGAAATCGAGGGAAGGCTTCAGGCGCGAGAATACGCTCGTTTCTTTCGCGACAATCTCGTGGGATGCGAAGCCGCCTTTCTGAACGATACGGGCGTCCAGGTCGGCGTGCGCCAGACCCGTCAGGTCTCTGGTGTAAAGAGGCTTTCAAACGAAGATGTCGTCAAAGGCGCCAAGTCATCGGACGGCATTGCGGTCTCGCCTTGGCCGATCGAGCTGCACGCGGGCGTCAAGCCTCGCGTCGAGTGGCTGCTGAACGACTACTACGAGGTGCCGTATGGATGCTTCGTGCCGGAGCGCGGGGAGGGGCTGCTGGTTGCCGGCCGCTGCCTCTCGGCCGAGCACGAAGCAGTCGCTTCAGCACGCGTCACGGCTCAGTGCTTCTCCTACGGTCATGCGATCGGTCATGCAGCGGTGATTGCGGTGCGCGACGGAATCGCGCCGAGGCACATTGACGGGCAGCAAGTGAGGGCAGCGGTGAACGCCGACGGCGCGCGCCTCGATTAACAGGATCGTGAACAGATGATCAAGCTGGACAATCAAGGTCCGATCGCCATCGTTACCATCAATCGCGCGGAGCGCCGCAATGCGTTGGGTTCGCAGCTCATGCGGGATCTGAACGCTGCCCTGGCCGATTCAGAGCGCAATGACGCGATCAGCGCAGTTGTGCTGACGGGCGCTCCGCCCGCATTCTGCGCCGGCAGCGACCTCAAGGAGCTGGCAGGCCTCTCTATCGCGGATATGTGCAAGCACGAGGCCGAAACCGCAACGTTCGCGCGCGCGATCGGCTACCGCGCCAAGCCGGTCATCGCGGCCGTCGAAGGATACGCTCTGGGAGGCGGAATGATCCTTGCGGCATCGTGCGACATCGTGGTCGCTGCGTCGAACGCACGATGGCATCTGCCGGAAGCCCCGAACGGCTGGCTGCCGCCGTGGGGGCTTACGGCACTCCTGACTCGGGTCGGCCCGGGTGCGGGCGCGCCGTCTCACGTGGGGCGCGGCATCGATCGACACGATCGAGGCGGCGAGGATCGGCTTGGTCGATGACGTCGCCGAGCCGGGCGCCGCGCTTTCTCTGGCAACGGAGATTGCCATCGGTCTTTCCAAAGTGCCGCCCGAAGCCGTCGCGTCGACGAAGCGCTTCTTCGACCGCTTCATCATGGCGGACGCCGAGCGCCTGGACGAAGTCTCGTCCCGGGAGTTCGCGTCGAACTGCGAAACGCCAAGTTCCCAAAAAACCTTTGAACGCTTTACGGTGAAGTTGTGAATAAAATCGTTGATGCCGCGACGGCAGTTGCATCCATTCAGGACGGATCCTCGGTAGGTTGCGTGGGTGTGATCGGTTGGGTAACGCCCGATACTCTTTTGAAGGCCCTTGGCGACAAATTCCGCAATACAGGCAGCCCGAAAAACTTGACCTTCTACTTCCCGGTCGGGACTGGCGACGCTCAGGGCATCAAGGGCATGGACCACGTAGCGCAGGAAGGATTGATGAAGCGCATGGTGAGCGGTTCATACATCAATCCTGTCGACCCCAAGACGGGAAAGCGACCCGAACTCATGCGTCTCATCCGTGAGAACAGGATCGAAGCCTACTCCTGGCCGATCGGAGCGACGATGCATTGGCTCCGCGAGATAGCTCGTCGCAGCCCAGGTTACATGACCGAAATCGGGATCGGCACCTACATCGATCCCGACAATGGCGGCGGCCGGTTCACGGAAAGAGCACATGACGATCTCGTGAGAAAAATCGAATTCGACGGAAAGCCGTATCTATTTTATCCGGCATGGAAGTTGGACACCGTATTCATCTACGCATCGACCTCAGACGAGTTCGGAAATCTATCTTTCGAGAATGAGGCGCTTGTGTCTTCGAATATAGCGCTGGTGCTGGCAGCCAAGGCCCATGGCGGCCGCGTTGTGGCGCAAGTGCGGCGAGCCGTGCCTCACGGCCAGAGAGCCGCATCCGAGGTCCGGATTCCAGGCATGTTTGTCGATGCAGTCGTCGTCGACCCCAAGATGATGATGACGACCGACGTCGAGTTCGACCCGGCCTACTTCGGCGGTGAGCGCAGGGCGCTGTCTCAACTCCCTCCGATCCCGTCGTCCGCCGACAAGGTCGTCGCATCGCGGGCAGCGAAGGAAGTGCGGAAACGCGAACTTTCCATTTTTGGCTTCGGAGCGGCGGCCGATGTGCCGCTCGTCATGGCGGAGCAGGGGCTGCTTCACGGCGACGAGCTCAAGGACTATTGGTTTACCACCGAGCACGGATCCTACGGCGGGATTGTCATGTCTGGATGGCAGTTTTCCGCGAATCTGAATCCCGATGCTATCCTCGACGGCGTCTATCAGTTCGACGCCATTGATGGAGGGTTGTGCAACTTTGCGGCACTCGCCTTCGCTCAGTTCGACCAGCGCGGCCGAGTCAACGTATCGAAGTTCGGCGCCGCCAATCCGGGCGCGGGCGGCTTTATCGACATCGCGCAAAGCGCCAAGCGTCTGGTCTTTACCGGAACCTTCACCACTGGTGGGCTCGATGTCGGTTTCGACGGCGGGAAACTCAGCATCGTCAAGGAAGGTAAGGTTCGCAAGTTCGCGAAGCAGGTGGAGCACATCACTTACGCGGTTACCGACGGCGTCAAGCGCGGCCAAACCGCCCTGGTGATCACCGAGCGAGCGGTATTCGAAGTTGCTCCGGAGGGACTGGTGCTGACGGAAGTGGCGCCAGGTATCGACGTTCGGCGCGATGTGCTCGAGCAGATGGAGTTCGCCCCCTGGCAAGTCGCAGACGAACTGAAGCTGATGGATGCAAGCTTCTTCGTCGATCCCGGTCAGACAAGCGCGGTTCGGGGACAAGCCGGTTAAGAAGTTCCCCGGTCTCGACGAGACCGGGAATTCCGATCATCTGCCCGACCCGACGCTGATCTCGAATATCTGTCGTGTGTAATTTTCGATCTGCTCCATCAGAGCGGTAACGGCAACGAGTGCACCTTGCTCGTCATGCCGCGAAACCGCGCGTGCTCGCGCCGCATGAAGGACGCCCATTGCGCCGAGGTTCTGCAGGTCGCTTTCGTACCTGTAGTAGAATCTCCGCGACATCGCGTGAAGCGGCGAGATTGAGCGGGTTGCGAATGGGTTGCCGGCAGCCGCCGCGATAAGACCGTTCGCCTTAAAGACCTCACGCAAGTATTTTTCGAGGTTGCCGTGCTTGCCCGCGCCTTCGATTTCGTCGGCAGCAGCGAGAAGGCGCTCTCGGTCGCTTGCAAGGATGCGGCGAGCCGCCCTTATCGAAATGAAAATCTCGAGTTCGCGCCGCAGCTCGATCGCCAACAACTGCTCATGAACATTTATCTCGGTGATCATCAAGCCGTGCCGGGGCAAAATGGTCACGAGACGGTCCGCCTGAAGGCGCTTCACCGCTTCGCGCACCGGTGTGCGGCCGATGCCGATCTCCTCTGCCAATCCCTCCTCAGACCAGTGACTGCCGGGCGGCAGCTGCAGTGTCACGATCATCTCCTCGAGCCGTCGGTGAGCCGTGTCGGCCTGAGACTCGGGAGGGGAAAGTACTCCGACCTTTTTCGCCATTGGACGCCAAGCTCTTAGCGCGCGCAAGGCGCGATGTGGGTGTCTCTTACGAATATCCTCGCTGCGACGTTCGGGACAAGCGCAGCACGAGCGCATCTCACACAATGCGCACACCTAAATCGACCCCTCCCGGGGCTGAGCGGCCATCATCCGGGAAAACGCAATGATGTGTTGACGAAACTTTTGTAAGATATTACTAGTACAACACAAGCGCAACGACGCCGAGGGAGGATATTCATGTCTTGCTGGAAAGGGGCCCTGATTGCCGGGGGCATCGCTTCCGGACTGCTTTTCGGACCGGCGGCCAAGGCCGAAGATGTCGTCAAGATCGGGCAGATCGAGGCCCTGACCGGCGCAACCGCTACCTACGGCTGGATGTCGGCGCAGGGTACCAAGGTTGCGGTCGAGGAAATCAACGCGAAGGGCGGCTTCAAGGTCGGCGACAGGACTTACAAGCTCGAACTGCAGCAGGTCGATACGCGCGGCGAGCCCCGCGAGGCGACCGTACAGTTCCGCAAGATGATGGAAGAAAAAGTCCACTTCGTCTTCGGGCCGTTTCTGACCAATGTCTTCAACGCCATCGAGCCGATAGCCAATCAGAACAACGGCAAGTTCCTGCTGTTCGCCGGCGCGACGTCGGCACACGCAGCGCTTGGCAAGCCCGATCATGACTATCTGCTGCGAACCTGGAACTGGGACGCGGGGTCAGCGGGTTTCGGCAAGCTGATGGTGGACTATTTGAAGAAGCTCAATACCAGGAAGGTGGCGATGCTTTTCCAGAACGACGCCTTCGGCAAGACCGCCGTCGATATCTATAGCGCGCTGTTCAAGGATGCCGGAATTGAACTGCAGGTCGAATTGTTCGAGCCCGGCACGAAGGACTTCAGCGCGGTGCTCGCGAAGCTCGCGGCCGGCAAGCCGGACATTCTCTTCCCGGGTTATTCGGATGCCGTCCTCTACGATATCGTGAGGCAGTCGACCGAATCCGGTTTCGGCAATCGCTTCTTTCTCGTTCGTGGCTCCATCGGGCCGGCGCTGAAGAACAAGGACGCGATCGAAGACTATATCGCATACGTTCCGAAGTACTTCGAGGGTGCCGAGAAGACCGAGCCGAAGGTCCGTGCCTTTATCGAAAGCTATCAGAAGCTGTTCAAGCGCGAATTTCCCTACGATCAAGCACCGCTCTGCTCCTCATCTTGTTACGACCATGTCTACATGCTCGTGGAGGCCATGCAGAAGGCAGGCACCGTCGACGACGTGGCAAAGATCCGTGCTGCCCTGATGAGCATGACCCACGAGGGCATGTGGAGAATCAAATACGACAAGACCGGAGAGGCCGTGTTCGGGTTCGATGTCGTCCACGTGCGCAAGGGTGGTGCCATCGAGAGAGTGCCTTACGACCCGACCAAAGAGTAAGGCTCGTTCGTCGCGCTCCGGCGGAGCCGGAGCGCTCTCTCTCCACTCGGGAAGGCGTCACGAAATGCGCTTCCCGCGGACCTTCGATCAATGACGCAGCTAGTCATCGGACAATTGCTGAATGGCGTAATCGTGGGTACGCTCTACGGCATCATAGCGCTGGGCGTAACGCTCACATTCGGCCTGACCGGCGTGGTGAATTTCGCGCTCGGCGCGTTCATGATGCTTGGCGCCTACGCGACCTGGTATCTCTACGACGTCGTGGGTTTCCCGTACCCCGTGGCCGTCATTGGTGCCGTCGCGGTCGTGAGCATCTTCGGCTACGTTTCGGATCTTGCCCTGTTTCGTTTCACTCGCGGCAACCTGGTCAACGGTCTGCTGGTGTCGATCGGCATGATTTCGGTCTTCGAGGCCTTGGTCCTTGCGGCCTTCACGACCACGCCCAAAGATCTGACTTACGTGCTTCCTGGCGCCCTCAAGGTAGCCGGCATCGTTCTGCCGAAGATCAAGGTCGCGGTCGCCGCGGTATTCCTGGCTGTGATCCTCGGCACATATCTCGCCTTGACGCGGACGTGGTTGGGGCGCGCGGCATTCGCCTACGCACAGAATCCCGAAGCCGCAGCTCTTATGGGCATCCGCACGGGAAGGCTCCAGACGATCGTCGTGGTCTATTCGACGGCGCTGGCGGGTCTCGGTGGAGGTCTGTACGCGAGCATGTATTCGATCGAGCCAACGATCGGATCGGCTTACGTTCTCAAGGCGGTCGAGGCCGCCATTCTCGCCGGCGTCGGCAGCGTGCTCGGCGCATTGGGCGGCGGTATCATTCTCGGCATCAGCGAGAACATCGGATCGGTGTTTTTTTCGTCGGCTTTCAGGGACGCTTACGGTCTCGTATTCCTCATCTTGATCCTTCTCGTCCGTCCGGGCGGCCTGTTTGGAGATCGGTCGTGAAGTACGCAATTTCAGTCGGGCTGCTGCTCGCTCTTGCCGTTCCGGCCTTCGTTCACAGCGACTCGGTGCTCGCCATTGCGATCTACGGCTTCATGGCGGCGTCGCTGGCGGTCAGTTTCAATTTGATCTTCGGATTCACCGGCCAGCTCTCCATGTTTCACGCCGCGTCCTTCGGCGTTTCCGCCTACGTGGTCACCATCCTGGTGACTACGTTCGGCTGGAACTTCTGGCTGGCGATCGCCCCCGCACTGGCCATTGTCGTGATCCTGTCTCTTATCGTCGGAACGATCTGCTTCCGCTTCAAGCTCAAAGAGTTCTATTTCGCCGTCGTCACCCTGGCATTTTCCGAAGTGCTGCGTTTGATCACATTGAACTGGAACAGCGTCACGAACGGCTCACTCGGCATTACGATCGTCGATACGCCGAAGATCTGGACGCCATCTGGCACGTTTGCGATTGCGGGCGGGGTTGCTTGGTACTACCTGACGCTGGCTCTGCTGGTGGTCGTATACGGTGTGTGCAGCCGTGTCCTGAAGTCCTGGATCGGACGTTGTCTTGCCGCCATCCGACTGAACGACCAGTTGGGCGAAACGCTGGGCATCGACGTCTTCAAGTACAAGTTGCTCGGCTTCGCAATCGGCAGTGGCCTTGCCGGGCTGGTTGGCGCTTTCTACGGCTTCTACGCAGGGTTCGTCGAGCCGCATTTCCTCTCGATCTCGCTCGGACTCGACATCATCGCGATGGTCCTGCTGGGAGGCGTCAATTCCCTGATCGGCCCCGTTGTCGGCGCCCTCGTGCTTACGGCCTTGCCGCACGTGATCGAGCTCAGCGCCGAGCTTCGCATCGCTCTGTACGGCTCCATCCTCATCTTCGTGATCCTGGCGATGCCGAAGGGTATCGTCGGCCTACTTACGAGCAGAAAACATGCTGCTTGACGTAAAAAGCCTCACCAAGCGCTTCGGCGGCCTCACCGCCGTGTCCAACGTAGCGTTCGGCATCGAGCGTGGGGAAATCATCGGGATATTTGGACCCAACGGCTCCGGAAAGACCACGACTCTGAGTCTGATCGCCGGGATCCTGAAGCCAACCAGCGGCGTGATTCTCTGGAAAGGGAACGATATCAGCACCCTGTCGCCGTTCGAGGTCGCTCAGCAAGGGTTGGTCAAGACCTTTCAGAATCCGCAGCTCTTTCCAGAGCTGACGGTCGTCGAACACATGCGCATCGCATGTCACCTGCACGTCAAGCGCGAGCTGGGAATCGGTCGCTTGCGGACGCTGATCGGAGGCATGCCCGTCGGTTTGGATCGTCTGCTGGAGCAGAAGATCGACCAAGTCCTCGCGCTTTGCCGGCTCTCCAGCCAGAGGAACGAACAAGCCGCTGCGCTGTCCTATGGTGGCGAGAAGATGCTCGGCGTTGCAATGGGTATGCTTTGCGAGCCAGAGCTTCTGCTCCTTGATGAACCGGCCTCCGGCCTAGGTCATGAGGAGATCGCGAATCTCGACGCGGTTCTCAGGGACCTCAAATCCCACGGCGTCACGCTGTGCATTATCGACCACAAGGTCGGCTTTCTGGGCCGGCTTGCGGACCGTTCGATCGCGCTCCACCACGGCGCGGTCATTGCCTCCGGAAAGACCTCCGACGTTCTCGCCGACGAATCCGTTGTCGCGGCCTACCTGGGCAAAAAGCATGCTTGATGTATCGAACCTCAGCGTCAGTTACGGCAAGCAGAAGGTTATCAGGGAGGTATCCTTCAAGCTGGAGAAGGGCGAAGTGGTCACTTTGATCGGTCCTAATGCCGCCGGCAAATCGACGACGCTGCGAACACTAGCGGGGTTGAAGACGTCCGATCGCGGCACGATCCATCTCGCTGGAAAAGACATCACGGAATCCTCCACCGTAGACCGTGTGAGGGCCGGCCTCGTTCTCGTGCCGGAGGGACGCCAGATATTCACCAAGCTCTCGGTCCAGGAAAACCTGATCATCGGCGCCTATCACCGAGCCGATCGCGATCACGCAGGCGCCGACCTGGAGCGAATATTCTCGATGTTTCCGCGTCTCCGCGAGCGACGGGATCAGAAAGCGGGCTCGATGTCGGGCGGAGAGCAGCAGATGCTTGCGATCGGACGAGGGCTGATGTCTCGACCCACGCTGATGCTGCTGGATGAGCCGACCCTCGGTCTTGCACCGATCATTATCGAGGAACTGGGGCGGATCGTGCGAAATCTCGCGCACGAAGGACTGACGATCCTCCTCGCCGAGCAAAACGCCATGATGGCCCTGGGCTGTGCTGACCGCGCCTACGTGCTGCAATCCGGTCGGATCGTGACCTCGGGAAATGCGAAGGAATTGTCCGAAACGACGGAAGTCAAGCAGATGTATCTGAGCGCATAACCCAATGCAGTGCCAGGTGGAGCCGAATGAGTAACGAAGAGACGACGGTAAGCGTCGAGAAACGTAACGGCGTCGCGATCATCACGTTACAGCGGTCGGCCCGGCGGAATTCAATGGACCGATCTCTTGTCGACGGAGTTAAAGCCGCTTTGTTGGAGCTCGATCGCAACGACGACGTGGGCGCCATCGTTCTAGCGGGTACCGCTCCGGGGTTTTGCGCCGGAAGCGATTTGAAGTTCATCAGCCGACTCGAGCTCGAAGCAATGGGACGGTTCGAGCAAGAGTGCGGCGATCTTGGCCGTTTGCTGGGATATTTGGCAAAGCCCGTCGTCGCGGCTGTCGAGAAGTTCGCAATTGGAGGAGGACTGACGCTGGCGACCTCTTGCGATGTGGTCGTAGCGGGGCGTTCGTCGCTCTTTAGTCTTCCGGAGGTGCCCCACGGTTGGCTGACCCCATGGGGAATCAGGTCCTTGGTCGCCCGTGTCGGGCTCGTCAAGGCGCGCCTTCTCTGCTTTTGTCTCGAAGCGCTCAACTCCGAGGATGCGCGCGCCATCGGCATCGTCGACTACTGCTGCGATGACGGCGAAGCGCTGACGAGAGCGATTGCGATTGCGGAAAAGCTCGCGCAACTACCACGTCCCGCTGTTCGCGCGACGAAGCGCTTCTTCTCGAACTACCTCATGGAAGACGCTGAAACGATGGATTTCGAAGCAAATCGTCTATTTCTCGAGAACTGCCGGGAGACGTCCGCTCAAGCGACGCTCGAGAAATTCAGACATCGCTAAACTACATCCGGCTCACCGACAAGAGGAGCGGTCCAATGCTCTTGGATCTCAATGAAGACGAAGCTTTGGTAAAAGGCAGTCTCGAGCAATTTACCGCAGGCGCACTGCGACCCAGGATCAAGCCCTTCGCCGACAGGCATGAGTTTCCAACCGAACTCGTGAAGGAATTTCTTGCGCTTGGCTTCATGGGCACGGCGTATGACCCGGCTTTTGGCGGTGGAGGGCTCGGTACACGCGGAGCCGCCATTGTGGCCGAGACGCTCGCTCGCGCAGAGCCCGGCTTTGCCGCCATCTTCCTGTGCAATAGCGCTCCCATGACGGTTATCGCTCGCTATGGATCGGATGACTTAAAGAGCAAATGGCTTGAGCCGCTGTGTCGCGGTGACTTTATCGCGTCATTCGGTGTCACGGAGCCGAGTGGTGGGTCGGACGTCGCGAGCGTAAAAATGCGTGCCGTGGAGGACGGTGATTCTTTCGTCTTGAGTGGCTCCAAGGTGTTTTCCACCAATGCTGGCACTCCGCTCCACGGCATTACGACGTTCGTGGCCGTTACGGACCCTGAATTGGGAGCGAAGGGATTGTCCACATTCGTGGTGCCGGTCGGCACACCTGGCTTCCGGGTCGGAAAAGCGAGCCGCAAAATTGGCTGGCGTGTCGCTGACTCCGTAGAACTCTTTCTCGACGACTGTCGAGTTCCCAAAGCGAATATGGTCGGAAATCGCGGCGACGGCTTGAGGCAAATCCTGACGACGCTGAGTATCGGACGGATCCTCGTCGCGGCAACGGGTCTTGGACTGGCGCGCAAGGCGATCGATCTTGCGAAGGTGTACGGCTCCGGTCGTCAGGTTGGGGGCACGCCGATCTTCCAGCACCAAGGGCTGACCTTTCCGCTCGCGGACGCACTGACGAAGATCCACGCAGCCGAGCTGATGATCCGGAACGCTGCGTGTCTGGCTGACGCCGATCGGCCATTTCGGTTGGAAACGTCGATGGCCAAGCTCTTCGCAACGGAAATGGCGGGCGAAGTTGCAGATATCGCTCTGCAGGTGCACGGTGGATACGGCGCATTCGAGGAATTCGACGTGTCGAGCCTCCCAGGCGAGGCCAGGGTGCTGCGTATCCTCGAGGGTACCAGCGAGATCCAGCGGCTGGTCATTGCGCGTGAGCTCACCGCATAGCGGATATCTTTCTCAGTGCTTCCATCCGGAGCGGCAGGGCACCGTTGCCACAACGGAGTCTGGCGCAGGTCAAAATGCAGGTCTCAAGCATCCGCGCGCTGATGCACGTTTTGGGCGTCAGCTGGGCCAGGAGTGCCGACAGCTCCTCATAGGGCAGGGACGGATGTGGCCTGCGCACCTTGCCTTTTCTTTTCGTCTTCGGGAGGAGGTGTTCAAGGCGACGCTGCCAGAGCGCCCGGTTCTCTCCGTTGCAGTGTCCGGCCGCCGTGGCGGCCGAGAACTCCTTCGCCATTGTTTTGACGGACAGGCGTGTGACGAAATGCCAAAGGGAGTAGCGGTGCGCTGGTCGGCAATCCCGCTATGCGTCAAGGTGAGCAATGAGTTCATTCGAGGCTTTCCCGGCAGCTCTGCACGACCGCTATTTGAGGGGGGAGGTGTCGTGTGAGATGTCTGCCCACAGCGCCAGGCGGGGAGATCCAATCTCGCAGCGCAAGTGGACGTCGATTCGACCGGTCTGGTCATGCATCTTGGCGCTGGCGGTGCTCGCGTTCGGCTGCGGCGCCCTTCACGCCCAAGCCGCCGCGCCGCCTGACAAGGAATTGGTCGTGGCGACCAAGGAGGCCCCACCATTTGCGATCAAGCAGCCGGATGGGAGCTGGAGCGGTATCAGCATCGCGCTCTGGAAAAGGATCGCCGATCAGGCACACCTGCGTTTTCGCCTGGTCGAAACCCAGAGCGTGCCGGATTTGCTGGACGGCGTCGCAAACGGCAGATTCGATGTTGGCGTCGCGGCGGTTACAGTGACCGCCGAGCGTGCGCGCAAGGTCGATTTTACACAGCCGTTTTACAACACCGGGCTCGGCGTTGCTGTACCGGTCAACGAAAACCCCTGGGTCGCGATCGGACGGGCGCTTCTCTCTTTCGGATTCTTCCAGGCCGTCGCGGTGCTGCTTGGTTTCGCAATGGCGGTCGGATTCCTGATCTGGATGCTGGAACGGCGAAAAACGGAGCACTTCGGTGGCGGCGCCAAGGGACTCGGCTCGAGCTTCTGGTGGTCGACCATCGCCATGACGCAAGCCGGGGCCGCTCAGAATGCTCCGACAACGCTCCCCGGAAGGATCGTCGCAATGGGATGGATGATCGCTTCCGTGATCGCGATTGCGGTGTTCACCGCCGGTATCACCTCCACCCTGACGCGCAGAGGGCTCGAGGGCGCCGTTCACGGCTTCAACGACCTGCGCTCCGTGCGCGTCGGCGCGGTCGCGAACTCCGCGACGACCGACTACCTCGCTCGTCAGCGGCTTTCGTTTCGAACGTTTCCGGACATCCAAGGCGGCCTCTCCGCGCTGGGGCGTGGGACAATCGATGCCTTTGTTCATGACAAGCCGTTGCTGACCTGGATGGTTCGAAGCGACTTCTCGGCCTCGGCTCGCGTCGTCGATACCAGCTTCAGCAGCGAGAGCTATGCGATCGTACTGCCCAAAGACAGCGCCTTGCGGCCGATGCTAGATCTCGCCGTACTTGATCAAATCGAAGGTGATTGGTGGCAGCAGACGGTGTTCGAGACCCTTGGTAACGCTCAATCTCGCTGACGATACCGTGCGAGGAGCCCAGTCCGTTCAAGGCTGTCAGAGCCTCATCGGCGGGAATGGAACCGACAAAGTTCCGCACATAGGCCTCGCGAGCGATGCAAACCGTCAATAGCCCTGTGCGCATGCGCGAGTTGCTGTTCCACCAAATCAGCTTCAAGCTTCATTCATCCTCGGCGTGGCGGCTTGGCGCATTTTCTAACATGGCCCCCAAACCACGTGCGTGAGTTGCCGTTGCCGAGGAACTGCTCCAGCGCACCTTGTCCGTCCGTAGGCCAGGTTCGATCCATCGGCCAACTACGCGGCCAATCCTTCCCATCTGAGCGGCCTTACTATTGGCGCGGTCTCAACCTGTTGTCGGCAACTATGCCGTCGCGAGTGCATTCCATGCTTCTGCGAAATGTTCTCCGGTGCTGCGCTGGCGCCACCGGGCACGCAACGTGAGCGTGATTTCCCAACTGCCACGTCCGTGCCTGACCTGCATTGTCGACTATCGAGGCCGGTTGCCCGCACGCTTTCATTCGTGCAGCATTGGAGTTGATTCTTTTCTCTGCCAGAGCAACTGGCATTTTCGACATCATCCTGACCGCACATCAAGCCGCCCCAACAGGCGATGGTCTCGAAAAGGAGGCCGCGTTACACGCGCGTGCACATCAGTGCTCAGCGCAGTTCCACGAGGCGAGGTTGAAAAAAGCGCAACGGGTTTGTGCGCCGGTCAATCTCTGCAATAAGGCATCAAGCACTTGAACGCAGCAGCCGTCGAGTGGCTTGTAAGTTGAAATAGGAGACCGGGTTGCAAACACATTTTTCGCGCATCAATCAGTCCAAGGCCGTCTTCGATGATATTTATGCCCTGGATGATCCCAGGGCATATTTCTCTGTCCTCGGAGATTTGGATTACATGATCCCGGACGTGGCTGAGCCGGTTGTGCGCCAAATTCTGGCAGCGAAGGTTTCGGAAACCGGCGTCAAGCCGACCGTGCTTGATGTTGGCTGTTCATACGGAATCAACGCAGCGGTGCATCGGTTTCCACTGACTTTCGGGGGCTTGCGCCATCGCTACGCTCGACGCGAGATGAGGGCGATCGGTTCTGAGACATTGGTGCGTCTCGATCGCAATTTTTATGCGGCTTGGCCGGATGTCGGCCTCGCGCGATTTATCGGTCTCGATGTATCGGCGCCGGCGATAAGGTATGCAACGGGTGTCGGTCTGCTTGAGCAGGGCATCGTCGCTGATCTTGAAACGGAGGCGCTCTCGGCGGACAGCGCGGATCTTATCCGATCCGCGGATGTCATCATGTCGACGGGGTGCATCGGCTACGTCACCGAGAAGACGTTCAGCAAGATTCTCGATGCGACAGAGAAGCGTCCATGGATCATTTCGTTCGTGCTGCGGATGTTCCCGTTCGATTCGCTAGCCGCGACGTTCGAGAAGCGTGGCCTCGTGACAGAACGTCTTACCGGCGCGACTTTCATCCAGCGTCGTTTTCGCGATGCCGAAGAGTTTGAAAGTTGCTTGGCCAGCCTGGCGGCTCTTGGCGTCGATGCTACCGGTCTTGAGTCGGAAGGGCTGTTTCACGCCGATCTGATGTTGTCACGCCCTGAGGCGGATGCGCGCGCCGCTCCCCTGAAAGACATTGTCACTGTTGCCAGCGGCAGGGGGCGTCCGATCGGACCCCGTTACGTTCATATTGACGGCGACGACGGCTTGCAGGTCGCGTTGGAGCCGTGACGGGCTCGCTTTCCCAAGATGGGCGTGGGTGTGACCCAGGGACCTGTGCACCCAAGTGGATCATGCGCCGACTCCTGCATGGTTACTTTCCGCCAGTTCAGCAGTCTACAGGGAGGCCTTGCTCATGACAGCTTCGCCGATTTCGAATCCGTCTGCTTCCGTGCCGTATATCAAGATCGATGCTGTATCAAAATCCTACGATGGAGGGCGGAATGTTGCTGTTTCCAACGTATCGCTCGACGTGCAGCAGGGTTCACTGGTTGCGCTCGTGGGCGGCTCGGGATCCGGCAAGACCACGCTGCTGAAGACCATCAATCGACTGGTCGATCCTGACGTTGGAGAAGTCAGGATCGACGGAGTGCCTGTAAGCGAAGCCGAGCCGCCGATGCTGCGGCGGAGCATCGGCTATGTCTTTCAGGGTATCGGTTTGTTTCCGCATATGCGCGTTGCCGACAACATTGCCGTAACACTCAGGTTGCGTGGTTGGCAGGCGAAGGCGATCGAAGCGCGGGTGGCCGAGATGCTGGATATGGTGGACTTGCCGCAGGATTACGCCAGCCGCTTTCCGCACATGCTGTCCGGAGGTCAGCGCCAACGGATTGGAGTCGCGCGTGCAATCGCCGCCCGACCGCGCATTGTTCTGATGGACGAGCCGTTGGGCGCGCTCGATCCTGTCACCCGCGACAGCCTGGGTTCTTCCTACCGCGAGCTGCACGACCGGTTCGGCATGACGACGCTGATGGTTACCCATGACATCCAGGAGGCCGCGCTGATGGCTGATCGAATCGTCGTCATGAAGAATGGCCGCATACTCGCCGACGATACGCCGCACGCCTTGATGATAGGCTCCGGGTCTGACGATCCGGACGTTACCGCCTTAATGGAAGTGCCGCGACGTCAAGCGGAACGTATCGCCGCACTTGCGACCAGGAACGGACCTGTCCGTGCCTGATGCCGGCGCAGAGCTGCTTTCCAGTGCCCGATTGGACGCTTTGTTCGACGCCTGGCGCCTGCTTCCCACCTATCTCACGCCACATATTGTACTTTGCGCCACGGCGCTGGCGCTTGGACTGCTCGTCAGCCTGCCGCTGGCTGCCCTCGCAGCGGATCGACCATGGCTACGCAGGCTGGTGCTTGCCATCGCGAGCTTGATCCAGACCATACCGGGACTTGCGTTGCTCGCACTGTTCTATCCGTTGCTCCTTGCGCTCTCGACATTGACGGCACGGCTGTTCGGCTTTGGCATCCCCGCGCTAGGATTCTTGCCGACGCTGATTGCATTGACGCTCTATGCCATGCTTCCGATCTTGCGCAACAGTGTGGTTGGCTTGAATGGCATCAACCCTGCTGTCGTCGAAGCGGCAGAGGGCGTCGGTATGACGCCTCAGCAGATTCTGACACGCGTCAAGGCGCCGCTCGCCACGCCGGTCATCATGGCTGGAGTGCGGACTGCAGCTGTATGGACGATTGGGGCAGCCACGCTTTCCACGCCCGTCGGCCAAACCAGCCTTGGCAATTACATTTTTACGGGATTGCAAACGGAGAACTGGATTTCCGTGCTGTTCGGCTGCATCGCCGCCGCCGGGCTTGCTCTGATCACCGACTTCTGTCTCGGTCTTGTCGAGACAGGAGCGTCCGAACGCAGCAGGAAGCGTGTGGCGCTCGGTATCGCCGGGCTTGCTCTCGGCACGCTCGCCGGTCTCGCGCCGCTGCTCTCGAACGAAGCAGCAACCTATGTCATCGGCGCGAAGAGCTTCTCCGAACAGTTCATTCTGGCGGACCTGATGGGTGACCGCCTGAAGGCCGAGGGAGTCGGCGTTACGCGTAAGGATGGGCTCGGCTCGGCTATCGCCTTTCGCGCGCTGGCTCACAACGACATTGATGCTTACGTCGATTACTCCGGCACGCTCTGGCGCAACGTCATCGGCCGCACCGACACGCCACCGCGCGAGGAGATGCAGGCGGAGATCGTCCGCTGGATGAAAGCAGAGCAGGGCGTCACGGTACTTGGCGCGCTTGGTTTCGAAAATGCCTACGTGCTCGCGATGAAACGAGAAAGAGCGCATGCACTAAACGTCACGTCGCTTGCCGATCTTGCTCGTGTTGCACCTCAACTCACCATCGGCGATGACCTTGAGTTCCTGGGACGACCGGAATGGCGCTCGCTTAAGGATGCCTATGGTCTGTCGTTCGGAACGCGACGCTCGTTCAATCCAACGATGATGTATCATGCTCTCGAATCCGGCGAGGCCGATGTCATCTCCGCGTTCTCCAGCGACGGGCGTATCGCGGCGCTTGATCTTCTCGTGCTGGCTGACCCGAAGCATGCGATCCCTTCCTATGATGCGCTGATTCTCGTTGCGCCAAAGCGCGCAGCCGATGCGCGGCTGAAGCGGGCACTCGTTCCGCTTGTCGGCTCGGTTCCCGTTGAGGCGATGCGCGCCGCTAACCTCATGGTCGACGGCGATACCGACAAGGCTTCTCCGGCAGAGGCGGCGCGAGCCTTGGCAAAGGCCGTGCATTTGCAGTCGCGATAAACGGATAAACATACGAACACGATCAAGGACGTCTGCGTTCGAGGTTCGACCTTCGCAGATGAGTCGTGCTCAAGGACCCGAACGAAACTGCACGTCTTGCAATGAACGAACGGTCGAACTCCGTCGGCACCGTTTTGGCGGTGACGCGAAGCCATTCGGATTCATAATGGCGCCACGAATCGTTGTCACGAACGTACAACCGTATTTGGGGATGACAATGCGGGCAAAAAGGGTGGAGAGAGCGGTCGGTTCCAACCAATCGCTACTGGAGCTGCTCCAGGCAGAACTTGCAGCCCTCAATTCGCAAATCGAAGCGATAGAAAAGACACGGGCAGAAACGCAATCGATCGATGAGTTGAGAGAGTGTGCGATCCGCGCTTGTCGACGGATTGACGAGATTCGTTCCGTCGTCGCCGCGGAACAGTCGAACGACGCGGCCGAAAGCGCAACTCCTGAATCTCCGTCTACGGTTGCTCGTTGAAGCATGTTCGAGACGCTGTAGGTTCGCCGACCGCGTGGTCGCTCCTGGAATGGCGCTGCGGTGACTGCGTCTAAACAGCCGCGCGAGTCGCAATCAGCCAACTTCCGGGTGTAGCGCGATCAGCAAGATTGCCACCGCGACCACTGCGAGCCTGCATTCAGCGGCGATGATGGCCCATTCGGTGCCAGTTCGATTTTTCATTGGCGCCACCATTTTTCGACAGCTCCGACGTGAGTCTGAGGGGTTCGACGTCGGAGCCGTCTTCGCCAGTGTTTCGGACTATCCGAGTTTGATGCGCTGTGGGGCTCGGCTGATCCGAGCGGTGATCAGACCACACTCGGCTCAAGACGGAAATGCACTTTGTGCCAACACAACCAGTGCCGTTGCCATGGTTGCATCACAATTCGCGAACAACGCACGCCGCGCCTATCGTGCGGCACCCAACTGTGTTGCCGCGAGCGCATTCCAAGCCAAGCCGAAGCTCAATCCGATGGACGACATTTGATCCGCGTTAAGCGCAAGCCTGATTTCCCATCCGCGTCCATGCTGGCGTGAAATCAAAACCTCGGACGACCCAAATCCGCGCACGTCGCGTTTCCACTCGCGCAGCATTAGAATCAATTCCTTCTCTTCCGCGCTCACTTCTATTCTCGACATCGCCATCACCGCGCATCAAGCCACCCCAACCGGCAAAGCTATTGAGCACCGCAACGCCGCGTCAACACGCGCGCGTGCATATCCGACAATGACACTTCATGGCTGTCGTCCATCTCGCAAGCTCCGTTGACACAAGCGACGACCCCGACGTGCTGTCTGAGGGCCGCGCCGGAGTCGCCTTTGCCAGTATTTCGGATTGGCCGAGCCGATGCGCGTGCTTGGTCGATCCGATGCACGTATGAGATCACAATCGCCTCGTGATGGGATGTGCAGTCCGTGCCAACAGCACCGGTTCCATCGTCACGATTGCATCATAATCAATCAACAACCAAAACACTCACGCGTGTTGCTGTTCCATCGAATGCGTCTCACTTTGCATTCTCCTCGGCGGTGGTGGGCGACTCATGATCCAGCACTGGACTCGCAAAGTGTGTCGGCTAGCACTCGCCGGGGAACGGAGGCCATGATGAACCGCTGCGACCGCAAGCGCTCCGACATGACGCCGTGCGTGATTACCGACGGCGCGGATGCCTATAGCTTCGAGAGCGATCACGACACCCACCCGATCTGCGTTGGCTGCGGTCGCAGCCCGCAAGTGACCGGCGTGGCCCCACCCGCCGATTGGGCTGAGCAGGTTGCCGACTATCTGAAGGCTGTACAGATGAGGCATCGGCGCTGAAGCCCCGCAGCGGGCCTGCTGTTCGCGCTCCATCAACCGATCAGCGTTAGCTGCCATCGTCCCTTGGAGGGCAGTTCCATCACGCATTGATCGTCGTGCGTCATACCGTCACAGATCAGTCTATCGCGCCGCAATCTCCACATTGGTCCTCACGGCGTCGCGTCAGCCAATGCACCGCGCAGGAGGTTTCCAATCCCGGAGGAACCACCGCTCCAACGAAAAAGCTCCGGGCCTATGTTTGGCCCGGAGCTTTCATGTCGCTTGGAGTCAAGCGAGCGATCAGTACCTGGCGACGGCCGGTCCGCCCAGGTTGAACCTGTAGTTCAGGCCCGCCTTGATGGTGTGCTGGTCGTTGCGGAAGCTGCCGATAACGCCGACATTATCGTGCACGTTGATGGTGCCGAAGTCATAGTACTGGTATTCGAGCTTGCCCGACCAGTTCTGGGTAAACATGTATTCGAGACCGGCACCGACGGTGTAGCCGTCACTGCCGCCGTCGCCGCCGAAGCCGTTTGAGAAGCGCGTGTCAGCCCAGGCATAGCCGCCCTTGACGTAAAGCAGCGCCGGACCCCAGGTGTAGCCGAGGCGGCCGGTTACCGAACCAAGGCCGCGATTGGCGAAGCTCGAACTTGTGTCCAGAAAACTATAGTTGGCTTCAAGACCCATCACCCAGCTCGGCGCGAACTGGTAATCATAGCCAGCCTGAACGCCGCCCATGAACACACCGTCATTGCCACCGCCGAAGCCGGGGGCGAGGACGTTGTCGTTGCCACCGAACGCACCACCGACGTGACCACCGATATAGAATCCGGTCCAGTTGTAGATCGGAGTCGGAGCAACATAGGGCGGAGCCTTGGTGTAGGGCTGAGGCGCGAGATCAGCCGCGGAAGCGGGCGCGACCGCGCCGAGCGCGATCATGCTGGCGGTGACGAGCAGAATTTTCTTCATGTTTTGCATTCCAACTTTCTTGTACTGGCCCTGCCCCAAGTTCATCGCCTATCAGACACGTGCGGAATTGCTGTAACTTGGCTGCAACAGGCGGTGCCAAACGCGGGCCGCTAACGGCGGGTGCGAGGACGATTGGCGTTGGGCGAGTTTGGAACTTTCGTAACGCAGGTGATGCGTTACCGATCACATCCCGGCGCAGCGCGAGGGTGGATAGATCGTTGTCTTCGCATGGAACTCGGGCGAGCCCTCTAGAACGACTGAGAACCAAGCGCGGGCCTGCAGTGCCTGTCGAGCCAAAAGGGAGAGTCACGACTGCCGCAGACGCACGACGAGAGGTCTGCCGTCAATATCTCTGACGGTTTGATCCAGCAGTAATGCAGGGCAGCATCCCGATGATGAGAGTCCTGAACCAGCCTGTGTCAATGACCGGAGAGGATGTAGCGGCAGACTCGACCGATGAGCCACGAGATGAGGCCGAGGGCGGCGATGACGCCTCCAACAATTGGGGCAAACGCCACGTCAAAAACACCACCTGAATTGTGCATTTCGATCACCGTGATGGCGCCGGTGGCGACGCAAATGGCCGCAACAAAGCACCCGATCAGATAAAGGGCATTCCCGAGTCTCACTGTCTTCGCGGGCCGTTGTTCCAACTGCTTCGCCTTTGCCTTCAATCCGGTTTCGACAGGCGGCGGATTGCTCCTTGGCGGGTATGCAGATCGTCCGGTCTGGTAGTCCAGGAAAAGCCGGCCGGCGATCCCGCCACGGGCCGATCGAACTTACTTCTTCGCTTTCAGCCGGATCCCGACGAGCGGCGGATTCATTTCGTGGATGGTCCGGGTTTTTACGGACTGAGCGTTAACGCTACCGCGCGAGCACAAAGGCGGGGGTCTTGTCAGGAAGCGATTTGGCCAGTTTATTCGAGAGATTGCAGTACGTTATTTTTATTGTAGAGCGCATTTCCGATGAAAGCCATCGAGCAGATCGTTGCCGGCTACATTGCGTTGAAGGATCGCCAAGCCCTGGAAAAGCTGAGGCACCATCGTCAGCAATTGCTGGATGATGTTCAGATGCACAGCATACCAGGGTTCAAGCCGTCGATCGTGAGCGATATCCTCCGCGAGGAGATCGAGGTCATCGAAGGCGCGCTGGCGCGCGTAGATGAGGATCGACCATCGTCATGAGCAAAAATTTCGACGAGATCGAGACACTGAAACCAATGGCCTGCGGTGCCATCACCGATCCCAGTCTGAGGATGATATATGAAGCTATCCGCGGCGCGCTAAAGGCCGACGATGAATTCGAGGCAAGCGGCAAAGATCCAAAATTCCGCGTCCGGTCGACGGCCGAATGGAAGCGGCATGCCAGCGATCTTGAGGCGGAGATGCTGAAGCGAGGGCTCGAGTTCGACGTTATCGATTGGACGAATGGTCAGAGTGAGCGGCGAGCAAGCCGGTGAGGGCACTCGCTATTCATGCGTAAACGCCGTTGCGATGGCACCAACGGACAAACGCATAGATGGACCAGACCCGCGACCAGTACATGCCCGGCGCTCCGTCGAGAAAGGCTCGCCAAAGTCGCTCGACCGCGGTGGGATCCAGGCCCGTTGGTGCGATCGCCTGCGGATCGCGCATGGTCCGATCCATGGCGTCCTTCAATCCGCGGCGAATCCACCGGTCAAAGGGCATGACGAAGCCGGTCTTTGGGCGCTCGAAGAGCGCAGGATCGAGCCCGCGCAATCCGATCCGTCGAAGCATATCTTTGCGGCCTAACGGTTGATATCGCGCCTGGTCCGGCAGGGCGTCGACGCTTTCAAACAATACGTGGTCGACCAGCGGAACGCGCTGCTCGAGCGAACTGGCCA
Organism: Bradyrhizobium sp. USDA 3262; assembly: GCF_054060035.1. Classification (NCBI taxonomy): domain Bacteria; kingdom Pseudomonadati; phylum Pseudomonadota; class Alphaproteobacteria; order Hyphomicrobiales; family Nitrobacteraceae; genus Bradyrhizobium; species Bradyrhizobium sp. USDA 3262. The sequence goes on along the minus strand of NZ_JBSSCT010000001.1, from coordinate 8,331,459 downwards.
TGCTTGCTGCATCATTGTCGCGCAGGAGGCGTTCACCCAAAAAGAGACGTTGTTCCATCACGCTAATGGCGGAAACAGCGGTACGGCCTGCCGTTTCGGCCATCAGCCGCCGGCGCATCGCGTCGGGAAGGCCGTCCACAATCGCGCCCGCGAAATCCGGTGCAAGCAATTCATCCTGAAATCCAGGCAGGAAGAGCGCGTAGGCCATCTGGTATAACGCCAGCAAATCCTCGCTACGATCGACCATATCCGGAAGCTTCGCCCAGCGCGTTTGAGGCGGCACGGGATGCGAGGATCGTCGCAGGGGCCATGTCAACAAAGATGCAGCCGTGGCCTGCCATTTTCTGGGAAATGCGCGGCCCCGATGACACCACTGCTGCAAGATCGGAAGATCGCGATACGTCGGATACCCGCCGAACAGCTCGTCGCCCCCCGTTCCCGACAGCGCGACGGTAAAGCCTGCTTCGCGAATAGCCCGGGAGATGAAATAGGCGTTCAGTCCATCGAACGTTGGCTGGTCGAGACTATCGAGGGCGTCGTCCAGGCTGTCGACGAACCGCTGCTCGGACAACATCACTTCATGATGCTGAGTGCCGATTGCCGCAGCGGTCTGCCTCGCGAACGGCGCTTCGTTGAACTGCTGGTCCTCGAACGCGAGCGTGAAAGTATGAACAGGGGCGTCAGCGGTCCGTTGTGCGAGATTCGCCATCGCGGAGGAATCGATGCCGCCCGACAGGAAAACCGCGAGCGGCACATCACTGGCGAGGTGAAGCTTCATCCCTTCTTCGAGGATCGAGGCAAGCGTCGCTTCGTCCATTGTCGGTTCTGGCGACCCTCCGGGGATGCGCCAGAAATCGTGCTCGCTTACTTTACGGCCTGTCCCGTCAAACTCGGCGTAGTGACCCGGCGCAAGAAGTTCAACGCCCTGAACGGCGGTGCAAGGGCCGACAACAAAGCCGTTCCATACGCCACTCGCAACCGCTTGCGGATCAAGACGCGGCGTTCCGAGCAAGCCTGAGGCCAGCAATGCACGCAGTTCGGATGCAAATATCAGCGACCAGGTCGTGTTCGGATTGCTGGACTGTGCGATATAGAGCGGCTTGATGCCGAGCTGGTCGCGCGCAAGCAGAAGTCGTCGCTGTTGCGGATCCCAGCTTGCAAATGCGAACATGCCGCGCAGCCATCCGACTGCCTCCAGGCCATGCAGGCCGAGTGCCCGCAACATGACGGCGGTGTCGCCGCTAGACCGAAAAGATTGCCCTTCGCTCTCGAGGCGTTTGCGCAGGGCGACATAGTTGTAGATTTCGCCGTTGAACGAAATCACGTGCCCGGTTGTATCGTCCACCATCGGTTGGGCGCCGGCGGACGACAGATCGAGGATCGAGAGGCGGCGGTGATCAAGCATGACACCCCAGCCGCGGGCATCCGGCGTTGAAGTCCACGAGCCGTGGCCGTCCGGCCCGCGATGGATCATGGCCTTGCTCATCCGAGCGAGCGCGGCCCGGTTGTTTTCGTCAAGCCGGCCGATGATACCCGAGATACCGCACATTCAATCGTCGCCTTTGCGGCTTGAGCTTGAGCTGGCCCGCACGAGGTAACGTTGCGGAGAACCTACCAAGGCTGCTTCGGCAATGCTTCTACGTCGAAAATCCAAGCGGATAAATGGATACGCCGCCTTTCTATCATTGTTTCGTTAAGAGGAACGAGGCAACTATTAACGCAAGGCTCAAGCTTAAGCATTGAGTAAGCCGAGCTGTGTGAATGTGGGCCCCAGCGAGCATCTCAGCACCTGTCGATGTCGGCAGGCAGGTTTGGATCGATGCACTCAGACCGCCTAAATATTCTCTTTGTGTCACAGATGCCTGCGAGCCCGCCGCGCATCGGCGCGCAGGCGCGCATGCACGGTTTGATGACGGAATTAGCTCGGCGCCATGACCTGACGGCGGTCATGCTCGTGGATGACGAGCACGACATCGAGGAATGCCGAACTGCCATGCAGGCCTACTGCCGTAAGGTGGTGCTCGCGCGTAACCCGTTTGGTCGCGATGGGATGCCGAAGCGCCTGCTTCAACTGCGCTCCCTGGTATCGCCTCTCAGCTTCGAGCGTTTGCGAATCACGGCAAACGTAGTGCGGCAGACGCTGGACGACTTGCTTGGGTCGACGCGCTTCGACGTGGTTAATCTCGAGTTCACGTTCCTTGGTCACTACGCGCTGCGCAAGGCGCCGGCAGGAGAGAAGCTTCCGGTATTGGTCGTGGATTCTCACAACATCGACTACGACCTTGCCCGTCAGTACGCCCAAAGCGGCGACAGCCTGTTTCGTCGCCTCTATTCCGAAGTCAACTGGCGCAAGCTTCGGAGGGAGGAGCTCGGGACCTATCGTGACGCAGATGGCGTCTATCTGTGCAGCGCTGCCGACGAACGACGGCTGCTTGAAGAAGTGCCGGAAGCCAGGACCGCCGTCATCCCCAATGCCGCGGATATCGAGTTCTATCGCCCGCGTGCCGACGATCCGAAGCCCGACGGACGCACCGTCGTATTCTTTGGCCTCTTGTCGTATGCACCGAATGTCGACGGTGTCATCCACTTCGTCAACGATATATGGCCGCGGATCGCGGCCAGCCATCCGGATGCGCGTTGCAAGATCATTGGTGGTTCGCCGCCAGCTGCCCTGTTGGCGCTGGCAAGTCCCCAAATCGAGTTCACCGGCTTCGTACCGGATTTGAGACCGCATCTTGCCGAGGCGGCGGTCGTCGTCGTCCCTCTGCGATTGGGAGGCGGGACACGGCTCAAGATTGTCGAGGCTATGGCGATGGGTAAGGCAATCGTCTCGACAACCCTGGGCGCCGAGGGGATCGAGGCCGTGCCGGACCACGACATCATGATCGCGGACGATGTCGAGAGCTTTGCCGCCCGCGTCAGCGGCTTGCTGGGTGATGCCGATCGCGCTGCGGATCTCGGACGTTCAGCAAGGCATTTGGCCGAAAGCAAGTATGCCTGGAGTTCAGCAGCTCGCGCTCTCGAGAGCTTCTACCGTACGAGGCTCGCCGTCAGTTGCGGTACGGATGGGAAGGCGCCAGCGCGTCGCCAGCAGCAACGGGGCGTCGAGCGTTGAAGAAGCGCTTCAGTTCCAGGAAACGCTTTTCGACGAATTCATAGCTCAGATAAGCGATTAGCAGCGAGACGAGCGCGCCCGCTGTCGCCTGTATTGCCACGGCTGCGCTGTGAGAGCCAAGCCATTCGCCGAGTGCCAGCTCGGTTCGATGAGTCACGAGATAGTACGATATGAAGTGATGGTAGACGTACAGGCCGTAGCTATAGGTCCCGAGAAACATCAGTGGTCGGCTGCAGAAAAGGCGCGATACCAAGGAATGCTTTGGGACAACAAGCACCCAGATGAGGAGACAAGCCAACAGCACGGTGATGATGGAAGACCGAACCGGAAGGACAAAAGCGTTACCTTGGTCGGTCACCAGGCGCGTCCAGATGAAAGTCAGGGAAAGCAAGGCAAATGCAGTGGTCGCAACGTATGGAAGGGCACCCACCAGTCGCCGAAGTCCGCCCGGTTGTCGGACGACCACGGCGAGAAAGGCGCCGAGGGCCAGACCGTCCAGGCGAAACGGTGTCAACACATAGGTTGTCCACCAGCTAAGTCCCGCCAAGGAGCCGCCCAGGCGGGCGAGCATCGCAGCGACCGATAGGCCAAGGCTGACCGCAATCAACTTTCTCGGTTGCTTTGCGACCAGATATACGACGAGCGGCCAGAAGAAATAGAAATGCTCCTCGATGCAAAGCGACCAGAGGTGCTCCAGATACGAGAATGACCAGTCACCGTTCCATGCGATGTAGACGTTGACTCCGTACAGCCAGGCCCAGGTCTGACGATCTACCAGATAGTCGAGGGTCGGACCACGCAGCGGGCTCAAAAGCGGAGCGACGAAGAAGACAAGCGCGAGCACGCCATAGTAGAGCGGAAAAATGCGCAGCACGCGCCGTATGTAGAAATTGCGAAAGAAGCTGGGATCCTCTCGTGAATCATAGAGGATTCCAGTGATGAGAAAGCCGGACAGGACGAAGAACAACTCGACGCCGTAGGAGCCGTAGTTGGTGATTCCGACGACGATCTTCTCGACAGCGTTGGTCGGCAACGTATTGCCGACGAAGTGCAGTAGCATCACCATCACGATGGCAAGTCCCCGCACGCCGTCGAGCGCAGGAATGTGTCCCTGAAGGCGAGGCCACCGATCGCGGGCAGTTACGTCGGCGGATTCGGTTGCCGGCAGCATACTTGCCGCGGGAGCCGATTCCGCCAGGCCAATTGTTGTCATCGGGACGACGTAACGATGGTTGTCGCGCCGGAGATGCTGCCGTTGGCGAGTCCCTTCAGCGTGTAGGCATCGATCCCGGCGACGATTGGATCGCTCACGGTGCCGATGATCAACCGAAGGTAAGTCATGAACTTTGTCGCTTCGACAGAATTTGCATTGGACGCGAAGATGACATCTTTATTCCGCATCTCGAATTCTGTCGCGATGAAGTAGCCGCCGGGATCTCTCAAATCGAGAATATAGATAACGGGGACAAGGGGCCCACTATAGCGAGTGCAGTCGACGCCGAGCTGCTTGGCAACTTCGCGTGGTTCTCCTCGGTAGATAAACACGGACCCAGGGTCGGCGTGATCATCCTTAAGGCCGCCCGCCTTCGCCATGGCCTCGGCGAGTGTCAGGCGCCAGGCCCCAAACGAGAACTGCCCCTGTTGCCCGGAAGCGCCCATCGCAAGGAAGGTTTGCGGCTGCGTGAATACGTACACCGTATCTTGGGGGCGAACGAAGATGTTGTTTGCCGGTTGGCTGAGCAGCGATCCGAACGGTGCGGTACCCTGCCGTCCGTCGCGTTCGAGAGTCACCCAGGTATCGAAGCCGGGATTCTTGGGGCCGCCCGCGCGCGTGATGATGTCGAGTAGCCGCTCGCCGCTGGCGCTTGCAGGCAAGCGTGCAGGCGTTCCGACCTCGCCCAATACGCTGATCGAGGTTGCCTTCTGATCCACCAGCGCAACCACTGCCTGTGGTTCGATCGCACGGTCCTGCAGGGACTTCACGATCGCATTCTGGACTTCCTCCGGCGTCCGGCCCGCAGCGCGGATCGAGCCCCCATACGGAACCGTGATGTTGCCTTTGTAATTCACGGCCTGATTGGGCAACGTGACATAATTGCCCTGACGCGTGCCGGCTTCGGTTGGAGTAAACAGGCCACCGGCCATCGATTCAAACAGCGTCACGCTGACCGTGTCGCCGATGCCAAAGCGAATCTCGGGCGGGCCGCGGCGATCCGTGAAAACGCGGTCGATCCGCCTCGAGTTGCGCACCAGGACCCTCTCGGTGTCAGCTGTCAGGCGCACCAAGGCATAGTGCACGCTTTCAGGGTCGGTCTGCCCCGCGCGGACATAGGAGCTTGCCGGTCCCGAGGTCGGCATGGTCGAGCAGCCAGCAAGCGCGATTGTCGCTGTGATGACCAGAGCGCCCAACAGGCGGCCACTGAGACGCGAGGATTTGCCAGGCGAATGCGCCGGCGCCACTTCACGAGTGGTCAGGCACGGCGTTCGTTGACTACTCTTGCCTGCACTTCTCGGCACGACATTGGACCCTGGTTAACGAAGATTAACGAACGCAGTCTTGGTAAACGCCGGTCTCGTCTTCGCGCTTGCTTGCACGCCCCTTGCGGTCGTCGCCGTTCGGCATCGACCGCCGTATTGCCGGACACAGGCTCGGAAGAAATTTGCGCGAGTAAACATGTACTTACGCGGCATTCACAATTTCCCGGAATATTAAGCGACTAAGCGAAACAGCCCGCCCTGAGCGCCACGCTAGGGGACAAGCGTTAACGAAGCGTTCACTATAAAAATTCAGGAAAGATTGACTTATCGTTGGTGTTCGGAGTCGTGTCTGAGTACGTGTTGGCGCGAGTGCCATTGAGAAGCTGATCGTATCGCTGCGCGGCCCCGCGATCGGGCAAGGCAGGCGATTAACGATGAGCGTGCTGCTTTGGCGACTGGAGTTGACGGGCCCGAGCATGCACGAAGCCGTATTGCGTTCTCAGCGACCAGGCTTGGCGGCTCCGTCCGGCCGGGTAATCGACAGATACGCGATCATCCCGCTGCTGGCCTGCGTCTACGCCACGATTGCCTTTCCCCTGATCCTCGTGACCTGTAGTCCGACGGACTCGGCTTGTCTTTTGGAAGCTCGACCAGAGAGCAAAATCTTTTGGCCGATCCTGTCCGCTGTCGCGCTCGTCGTTGCGCTGCGCAATCGGTCGCGACTTCGCTTTCCGCCGATCCTGATCATACTGTTCGCCTATCTTGCGCTGGCGGGGGCGAGCGTTGCCTGGGCATTCAAGCCGGAGACTTCGCTGATCAGATTTATGCAGCAGGCCATGATCATTGCCTCGATCGCGCTCCCGGCGATCGTTGCAACTCGATCGACCGACCTGCTGCGCGGCTTGTTCTGGTGTTTCTTTATCGCTGCCGTGCTGAACATGCTGTTCGTCATGGGCCGGCCGCCGATCGATGTGAAGTTCGCCACATGGGGCTACCCGGGCTATTTCTCGGGCAAGAACTATCTAGGTGAATGCGCCGCCGTTGCATTCCTGCTTGCGCTCCATGAACTGCTTCATTCCGGACGACGACGGATTCTCGGCATCGTTACCGCGCTGATGTCTGTTGCGCTGCTGCTGCTGAGCAATTCAAAGACGGCGCTTGCTCTTGCGGTGCTTGTCCCGGTGTTTGCCTGGACCTTGCTCAAGCTTTCCAGGGCTACCCGTGTTCCGGTGTGGGTGATTGTCGTATCGATACCGATTTGCTGGATGGTTTTTTCGTTCGTCACCGGATTCAGCATGAATCGCGTGTCGTACATGCTGTACGGCGATTCGACTTTCACGGGCCGTACCATCATTTGGGATTTTGCAAATATGCAAATCGCAAAGAAGCCGTTGCTGGGCTGGGGTTATCAGTCGTTCTGGCTGGTTGGGCCCGACGCGCCGAGCATCGTGGAAGCGCCGGGCTGGGTCAAGGAGATGCCCAACGCCCACAATGGGTATGAAGACACATTGCTTGAACTAGGTTATGTGGGATTTTTCCTGCTTGTCGCGTTCATCCTTGCGACGATACACGGCATTGGTCGCCTGGCGCGGTTTGATCTTTCGCGGGCATGGATCCTGCTGTCGATCGTTCTCTACGTTGCCATCACGAACGGTCTCGAGAGCACGTGGATGCGCGGCTTCGAAATGCTGTGGGTCGTGTTCGTTATAGCCGCGGTTGAAGCTGCCAGATATTGGAGGCAGGCGCGTCCCGCGGCCAACTCGGCAATAGCCAGGCGTCCAGCAATGCGGCGCATCCACGGACCGCGGTTCAGGCCGCCGTCCACTCCCGTCAACGTCGTGAGGTCACGCTAGCAGGCGCGAAGCCAGTCGGTTCGGCGCTGCAAGTCAGAGGATGCATGTTCAACCGGAAGGTCATCGCGACGCGGCGCAACCCTGGTCACCAGACACTGCGAACGGCCCTGCGACGGCCTTGGCGGTGCTTGGCTGCAACGATGATCTTCGTTGCATGCTCAAGCCATTCGTCTGCTTTTGCTCTCGACTCGATGGAAATACTGCCCTCAGATCGCGCGACGACCTGGCAACCCGGCCTGATGGCCGAGGGTGGGATACCCATCCGAAAAACCATCTGCGCGACGCTGTCGCCTCGTGGCGGCACACTCGATGACGCTGCGGCAATCCAGGGCGCAATCAACGCATGTCCGGTAGGGCAGGTCGTGCAACTGGCGGCGGGACGGTTTCTGATAAATGGCGGCAATTTCCTGCTGCTCAACAAGGCAATTACCCTGCGCGGCTCCGGTCCGGGCCGGACGATGCTCGAAAAGCAAGATGGCGCGAAACCTTTCAATGACGCAGTCGGTGCCAAGCCGTCTCCGCTGGTCGTGGTGGGCCCGTCGCTTTTTTCCAGTACGAGCGATACGGTCAATGCCGTGCGATCGGTGAACCTTCGGAATGACGCCACCAAGGGCGAAAAAACGATCGAGGTCGACGACGCTGCGGGCTTTGTGCCTGGACAGATCGTGCTGCTCGACGAGGCGTCGGCCGCTGATTGGCGTGTCGACCCGCAGGGGCGAGGGGAGATCTGGGCGTCGGAAGATTTCAGGGTTGTCTGGCAAAAGCACAAGCCTGCAATTCAGTATGTCGATGACTTTGCACCCGATGCGTTTCCGTCGACGCCGCAAAGCGCTGGATCGTGGTTCGGGAGACCTGATCGGCCTGTTGCCGAGGTCAAGGAGATCAGCACGGTCTCCGGTTCCAGCATCACCTTCACGACTCCAATTCACATCAGCTATCGGAAAGCAAACGCAGCTCAACTGTCACGGTTCGCGCAGCCGCATGTGAAGCACGCGGGCGTTGAAGATCTGGCGCTCAAGGGGGGCGACGCGGGCAATCTTCGCTTCAATTGGGCTGCTTCTTCGTGGGCGAAGAACGTCGACAATTCGGTTTGGCACGGCGAAGGCTTTGCCATCCACAGCTCCTTCCGCGTCGAACTGCGCGAGTTCTACGTGCACGACGCGGCCTGGGCCCAACCCGGCGGAGGCGGATATGCCATTAGCCTTTCCGCCGGATCGTCGGAAGTTCTGATCGAGAATGGAATTGCCGTGAGGGCCAACAAGCTGGTGGTGGCGCGTTCCGCCGGGGCCGGCTCGGTGGTCGGCTACAACTACATGGACATGGGCTACATCAATACGAATGGAGCCTGGATCGAAACCGGGCTCAACGCCAGCCACATGGTGGGCGCCCATCACGTTCTGTTCGAGGGCAACTACGCCCAGAACGCCGACAGCGACGACACTCACGGCAACAGCATCTATCACACGTTTTTCCGCAACTATCTGCGCGGCGTCCGGGCAGCGTTCGACAATCAGGCGGGCGGGACGATCGATGATCTGTCGCAGCCTCGCAATGGGCCGCGGCGCGCCGCCGGCCTGATGGCGTATTCCTACTGGATGTCTTTCATAGGAAATGTGCTCGGGATTCCCGGTCAGATGAGCGGCTGGTCGTACGAAACCCGCTTTACCGACGCAAAGCCCGGCGTCTGGATGCTCGGCTGGGACGCTGTGAAGCCATATCCGACGGACGCAAAGGTTGCGATGTCCACGATTCGATATGGCAATTTTGATTACCTCACCAACAAAACGCACTGGGATTCCGGAAGCGAGGATCGCGCCTTGCCTGCTTCCATGTACCTCGCAGGCCGTCCCGCGTTCTTCGACGCCGGGCGCGGATACGATTGGCCTTGGGTGGACCCGGTCGGAGAGACGAAGCTTCATGTGCTTCCGGCCAAAGCGCGCTATGACGCCGGCACGCCGTTCGTGCAGCCGAATTTGGATGGATCGGCACGCAAAAGTCCGCAGTGAACGCATATCGCGTGACAATGATTAAACATGTTTCGAACGGGCGCAGCATTGCGTCAATGCGTCACCTGACCGGCGACGAGCTCAGAGGCTAACTAGGCCAGCGCCCCGATTCAAATGCTGCAGACGTCGTTAACTACAATAGAAGCTAAGGCCTTCTGATCCGCGCGGACGTTGGGCATTTCTGCACGTTTTGGTTTAATCAGATTGCCGTTTCGCTATCCGGTTAGTCTCCGGAAGAGGAATTTGATGCGCAAATCGGTCTTTCACGAGGATTGGTGGCTGGATGCGCTGGCTCCCGGTAGCTGGCGCGAAGTCACTTGTTCGCGTGGCGGGCGCGTCGTGGGTTCTCTCCGGTTCGTCACGCGAACTGAAGGCGGGATGAGCATCTGCGAGATGCCTCAAATCACGCGCTTTCTCGGACCGACAGTCACGCTGCAGTCTGGCAAGACGGAAGCGCGCATGCGGTTGGCGCATGCGGTCATCACTGATCTGCTCAAGCAGGTCGCGGATTTCGATCACGTCGAGATGACGCTCGATACCGGGTTCAGCGATGTCGCCGCGTTCCTCGCGTGCGGCTACGAGGTGCGGGCGCATCCGACCTTCATGCTGAAATGCACGAGCCCCCGAGACGAGCTCTGGTCGGGATTGCGCGACAAGACGAAGAACGTGATACGACGTGCGCGGGAACGGCTCGTCATTCGCGAAGTCACTTCCGCAAAATACTTCGTGAAGTATTACCAAGCCAACCTGGAGGGCGCGAAGTCGTATTTCGACCTCTCGCGATTGGAAGCTGTCTATGCCGCCGCGAGCGAGCGACAGCAATGCAAGATCCTGGCGGCGGTGGACTCGAACAACAACGTTCACGCCCAGGTCTTCTTCGTCTGGGACCACAAATTCGTGCACTATTTCCTGTCGTCGCGGGACAGGAGCATTGCGCATCCAGGCGCAGTAAGTCTGCTCCTCTGGAGTGGCATCGAGCTGGCGCACGAGCGGGGCCTTCATTTCGATTTCGATGGCGGAATTGAAAACGAGGCGCGATACAAGTTCGTTGTGGCGTTCGGCGGAGAACTGGCCAATCGCTTCGACGTCAGCCGTTCCACCATTCGTTACCGGCTTCACCGGCAACTACGCAGAGTTCCCCAAGCGCTACTGCGGCGTCTCTCGGCTGGCGCCGCCGCCAGCGACGTCAACGATCATGGCGTACGGCTCAACCATTTCCCGTCGTCTTGAGCGGATCGCTCCCGCAATTTCAATGCGCGCCATTAACTAAGGTTTTACAAACACGTGCATCAGCGACCGATTTTGAAATAAGCAGGGGGGATAGAAGCAGAATTAATTTGGAGGCGTTAAGATGCGCGTTCTCGTGAGCGGACATCTCGGCTACATCGGAACAGTGCTCACCCCGATGCTACGGCGTGCCGGGCACGAAGTCGTGGGCCTCGACAGCGATCTGTACTCTCGCTGCACATTTGCAGAGGGCGGGTCGATCGTGGATGTGCCGGCCATCCGCAAGGACACGCGAGACGTCGAACTTGCCGATCTGAAGGCTTTCGACGCGGTCCTGCATCTTGCCGCGCTGTCGAACGATCCGCTCGGCAATCTGAGACCCGGCCTTACCGACCAGATCAATCATGTAGCCAGCGTGCGCCTCGCGCAACTGGCCAAGCAAGCCGGCGTGCGACGGTTCGTGTTCGCGTCCTCCTGCAGCAACTACGGCAAGGCGGGCGACGGGATGATCGACGAAACCGGAGCGCTCAACCCGGTGACTGCCTATGGCGAATCCAAGGTGCAGTCGGAGCGCGATATCGCCGGCCTCGCCGGTGACGGATTTTGCCCGGTCTACCTGCGACCCGCAACGGCTTACGGCGTATCTCCCCGGCTCCGATTCGATGTCGTGCTGAACAATCTCGTTGCCTGGGCGGTGACAACGCGAAAGATCTTCTTGAAATCGGACGGCACGCCCTGGCGGCCCATCGTTCACATCGAGGACATCTCCCGCGCCTTCATCGCGGCGATGGAAGCTCCCGAGGCGGCGGTGTTCAATGAGGCTTTCAACGTCGGCCAGACGGCGCACAACTACCAGATTCGCGATCTCGCGAAGATTGTCGCTGATGTTGTCCCTGGCTGTCAGATCGAATTTGCCGATGGCGCCGGTCCCGACACGCGGTCCTATCGCGTGAGCTTCGAAAAGATCCGAACCCGGTTGCCGGAGTTCAAGCCGCAATGGGATGCGAAGATGGGCGCGGAACAGCTCTATAAGGCTTACCGGGCCTCGGGCATCACGCTCGAAGAGTTCGAAGGTCCCCGGTATCAGCGTATCAGCCACGTCAACAAGTTGCTGGCGGACGGTGTGCTCGATGCGGATCTCCGCCATGTAAAGTCGAGGCAGGGTGCCGGGCAATCGGCTCTCGCCGCGAACTAAAGCACGTGCCGATCGATTTGACACACCAGGAGGACGGCGTGTCGGCGGCAGACGATGTCACAAGTTCAGGCGCAAAGATCTTTGCGCTTGCCCAAAGGATCTACCCGATCTGCCGCAGCATCACCGGTAATGGTGTGCGGCAGACCCTTCGGGAGATCGGCGCGCATATCTCGCTTGATGTCCACGAGGTGCCGACCGGTACACCCGTTCTCGACTGGGTCGTGCCGCGTGAGTGGAACATCCGGGACGCATACATCAAGGACCCGCGGGGCCGGAAGGTCATCGATTTCAACGAATCGAACCTGCATGTGATGAGCTACAGCGTGCCGGTGTGCCGCACCATGTCGCTGGACGAGCTTAAGCCTCACATCTTCACATTGCCCGATCAGCCGGACCTTGTCCCGTACCGAACGTCCTACTACCAGGAGAACTGGGCTTTCTGCATGACCCACCGACAGTTGGAGCAACTGCGGGACGATAGCTACGAGGTCGTGATCGACTCGACCCTCGCCGACGGGCATTTGACCTATGGTGAGTATTTTCACCGGGGAGAGTCAGACGACGAGGTGCTTCTGTCGGCGCATGTTTGCCATCCCTCGCTCGCCAATGACAACTGTTCCGGCCTGGCCCTGCTAGCGGAGCTCGCGAGCCGCATCTCCCAGATGCGAACGCGATACAGCTATCGGTTTCTCTTTGCGCCAGGAACGATTGGCGCGATCACCTGGCTTGCCCGCAACGAGCATCGTGTGTCTCGCATCAAGCATGGCCTCGTGGTGTCAATGGTCGGCGACGGCGCCGGCCCGACATACAAGAAGAGCAGGCAGGGCGATGCTGAAATCGACCTTGCGATGATGCACACGCTGCGGCATTGCAAGCTGACGCCGACGATACTGGAGTTTTCGCCCTACGGCTATGATGAGCGGCAATACTGTTCGCCCGGGTTCAACCTGCCGGTGGGATTGTTCCAGCGCAGCCGCTTCGGTGCTATCCCCCAGTATCACACCTCGGCCGACGACCTGAGCTTCATTCGGCCGGAGCACCTCGGGGAATCCTTCCGCATCATTTCCGAAGTCATCGACCTGCTCGAAGGCAACCGCAGCTACTATAACACGTCGCCGAAGGGCGAACCGCAGCTGGGTAGACGCGGACTCTATGGTGCGATCGGCGGCGACAAGGACGCCGCCGCAGCCAACATGGCGATGCTGTGGATTTTAAACCTGTCCGATGGACACTATTCACTGCTTGATATCGCCAGGCGTGCCGACCTGCCGTTCCCGGTCATTCTGAAGACGGCAAAGGTGCTCGAGCGTCACGGGCTCCTCGCGCCTGTGCGATAAGTGCTCACGCACCCTGAAGCGGCCAGTTCAGGTCTTTATCGGAGATCGTGCTGACGGCCAGAGGCCAGCTGACGCCGAACATCGGATCGTCGTATCGGACGCCATTAGCAGCCGAAGGCTCGTAGAATTCCGAAATCAGGTAATTGACCTGAACGTTGTCGCTCAAGGTTTGAAAGCCGTGTGCGAACCCCTTGGGGATGTAGAGCTGCGAACCGTTCTCCGCTGAAAGCTCGAAGCCGCGCCATTGACGAAAGGTCGGCGAGTTCGCACGCAGATCGACGATGACGTCCCAAATCGATCCGTTCAAGCAGCGCACGAGTTTAACCTCACCGTGCGGCTCATTCTGGAAGTGCATTCCGCGCAATGTCGCCTTGCGCGAGGAACTCGAGATGCTGTGCTGGGGAAATCTGGTCACGAGCCCGTGTGCGCGAAACTCGTCTTCGCAGAACGTGCGCGCGAAAAAGCCGCGCTCATCGTGTGCAGCCTCGAGTTTGACGAGCCACGCTCCGTCAAGTCCTGTTGCTTCAAAGCGCATGGGACGTATCCACTCCCGGCCGAGCGGCCAATTGTCGACGACCAGTTCTATACAATTTTACTAAAATTTTCAGCATCTGCGTGGTTTACCTTGTTGTTCGATATCGCTTCATATTGTTCGCTTTCATACGATAAAATTCAATCTAACGAGCCCGATTTAAGCGCCGGCAATCTTATATTCGGCAATCCTATATTCATGGTACGGCCCAATGAACGCTCACTCGAGATTCGAATCGATTCGATCGAAATCCTCTCACGGTAACTGCCGTCTGTGCGGCGCGACGTTGAAATCGACGTTTGTCGATCTGGGAATGTCGCCTCTGTGTGAAAGTTTTCTCACAGCCGACCAGACCGACGCCATGGAGCCGTACTATCCGCTGCACACCGTGGTTTGTGGATCCTGCTTCCTGGTGCAACTCCAGGAATACGTCAAACCGGAGCATATCTTCACCGAGTATGCCTACTTCTCGTCCTACTCGACGTCGTGGGTGGAACATGCGCGGCGCTACTGTGAGATGATCAAGGCCAGGCTGAACCTTGGTGCCGACAGCCGCGTCTACGAGATCGCGAGCAACGATGGCTACCTGTTGCAGCACTTCCTGCCGCTCGGGGTGCCGGTCACGGGAATCGAGCCGGCGGCCAACGTGGCCGAAGTTGCGAGGCAGAAGAACGTCCCGACAATGGTCGAGTTCTTCGGCCTGGAGCTCGCGCAGAAGCTGGTCTCGGATGGCAAACGGGCCGATCTGATTATCGGCAACAACGTGCTGGCCCAGGTTCCGGATCTAAACGATTTCACCGCCGGAATGGCGTGCCTGCTCGGGCCGCAAGGCGTGATTACGCTCGAGTTTCCGCATCTTGAGCGGCTCATCGACGAAAATCAGTTCGATACCATTTATCACGAGCATTTCTCCTATTTCTCGTTGGTGACGATCGATCGTCTGGCGCGGCGGCACGATCTGAAGGTTTTCGACGTCGAGCAGATCCCAACGCATGGCGGCTCGCTTCGCGTCTATCTCTGCCGTGCCGACGCGCCTCACGCCGTCTCCACCGCGGTGACCGCACTGCTGGCCCATGAGCGTCGGATCGGCCTGGAAGACATAGGTCAGTACGAGCAGTTTACATCGCGGGTTCATCGCACCAAGCGCGAATTGCTGTCGTTCTTGATCGCGAGCAAGAACAAGGGCGCGCGGATCTGCGGCTACGGCGCTCCCGGCAAGGGCAACACGCTGCTGAACTACTGCGGCATCGGTACCGACTTCCTCGACTTCACCGTGGACCGCAACCCCTACAAGCACGGCCGCTATACGCCGGGAATGCACATTCCGATCCTCCCGGTCGAAGCCATCGACGAGGCTCGCCCCGACTACCTGTTCATCCTGCCCTGGAATTTGAAGAGGGAGATCGTCGTGCAAATGCGGCATGTCGCGGACTGGGGCTGCAAGTTCATCGTTCCGATTCCTAACGTCGAAATCATCGATCCGCGTGAGGTTGCGCCATGAAGGTTGTCCTTTTTTGCGGCGGTCTCGGTACGCGGATCCGCGAGTATTCGGAGAGCATACCGAAGCCGATGGTACCGATCGGCCATCAGCCGATCCTCTGGCATGTGATGCAGTACTACAGCCAATACAATCACAATGATTTCATATTGTGCCTTGGCTACAAGGCGAACGTGATCAAGGATTACTTCCTCGATTATCGCGCGACTGCGAACAGCGACTGCGTGATTTCGGAGTACGGCAAGAAGGTCGAGTTGATCGGCGAACATCAGCCGGACTGGCGAGTTTCGCTGGTGGATACGGGGACATGGCGCAACATCGGGCAGCGCTTGCTGGCCGTCCGCCATCTCGTCAAGGACGAGGAGATGTTCCTTGCGAACTACAGCGACGGGCTGACCGACGCGCCGCTGCCTGACGTGATCCAGAAGTTCAAGGAAAGCGGAAAGATCGGTTGCTTCGTGGCAATCCATCCACCGATCAGCTTCCACCTTGCCGAGTTCGATGCCGAGGGGTCGGTGCAGCGGATTCGCTCCAGCCAGGAGTCCGAGATCTGGATCAACGGCGGCTACTTCATCTTCCGCAACGAAATCTTCGACTACATCAAGGAGGGAGAAGAGCTCGTCCAGGAACCGTTCAACCGTTTGATCGAGGGCGGTCACCTCATGGCCTATCGCTATGAGGGCTTTTGGCGCGCCATGGATACCTTGCGCGACAGACAAGTGTTGGAGGACATGGTGGAGCGCGGCGACACGCCGTGGCGACTGAATCACTCGTCGGTAGCCAGCGCGGCGTAACCGGAATGAGAGCATTGCAGCTTGCCAGGCCCGGAGACCGTCTGTCGATCCTGTGCCTTGGCGCCCATTCGGATGATATCGAAATCGGCGCGGGAGCGACGCTGCTCGGGCTGATCGAGCGCGGCATCAAGCTGGACGTGCATTGGTGCGTTCTAAGCGGTGGCGCCATACGGGAGGCTGAGGCCAGAGCGTCGGCGGCCGACTTCTTGCGCGAGGCTGCATCCACGAATGTCGAGGTGCTGTCGTTTCCCGATGGATTCTTCCCGGAAAGGGGAGAGGCCATCAAGGAATGGTTTGAATCGCTGAAGCGGCGGGTCGAGCCCGACGTCATTCTGACGCATCGCAGGGATGATGCTCATCAGGACCATCGTCAGGTCTGCCGCCTGACCTGGAACACGTTTCGTGATCATCAGATTCTGGAATACGAGATCCCGAAGTGGGATGGCGACTTCGGTCAACCCAACGTTTACATGCCGGTATCGGCGGCGGCGCTCGATCGTAAGATTGAACTCCTGCTCAAGCATTTCGGGACGCAGCGATCCAAGCAGTGGTTCGATGCAGACACCTTTCGCGGTCTCGCACGGATTCGGGGCATGGAGTGCAGGGCTACGGAACGCTTCGCCGAGGCATTTTTCGGGCGAAAGTTGACACTGATCTGACGATGGTTGCGCGGACATTACGCAGCCGGTGAAGTTTTGATTGCAGGGTGTATCTCAAGGCGCACGATATGAGCACGCTATTTTCAAGCATCTTTCGCGCTGGTGACCTGGTGGAGGTCAGAAGCAAGGAGGAGATCCTCGCGACGCTGGATGCCAACGGCCGCCTGGAGGAAATGCCCTTCATGCCCGAGATGCTGAAGCATTGCGGCAAGACGCTTCGCGTCGGCAAGCGAGCTCACAAGACCTGCGATCCCGCGCTCGGTATCGGCGGGCGCAAGATGCTGAACACGGTTCATCTCGAGAACATCCGCTGCAACGGCGCGGCTCATGACGGCTGCGAGGCGGCCTGCCTGATATTCTGGAAGGACGCCTGGTTGAAGCCGGCGGGCGAGAAAACGCTGTCGCCAGATGGCGCTGGCAAGCCGTTCAGGTCTGGCGGCTGCAGCGAGGAAACGCTGTGGAGCACGATCAAGCATCCGCCGAAGGTCGGCGAAACCGAGCCGACCTACGTTTGCCAGAACACACAGGTCAAATTCGCCACGCAACCCCTGAAGTGGTGGGATCCGCGTCAGTATGTCGAGGACTACACTTCGCGTAACGTTCGATTGCAGGACCTCGTTGCCGGATTGACTTTCTCGGTCTGGCGCACGGTGACCGAAGCGGGGCTGGGCATTGGCACCGCGATGCGCTGGATCTACGACACATTCCAGCGCATGAGAGGTGGCGTGCCTTATCCGATCAGGCCCTTCGGTGTGCCGGAGGGTAGCAAGGTCCCGCAGTCCCGGCTTGATCTGCAGGTGGGCGACGTCGTGCGCGTCAAGCCGTACAAGGACATCCTCGAGACACTGGACTGCAATTACCGCAATCGCGGCCTGTATTTCGATCCGGAGATGGTGCCGTTCACGGAACGCGAGTACGAGGTCGAGAGGCGTCAAAAGCAGATCATCGACGAAGGTTCGTGCAAGATGGTCCGTTTCAAGACGGACGCGATCATCCTGAAGGATGTCGTGTGTGAGGCGCGCTATGCGATCTGCCGCCGCTTCTGCCCGCGCGCCATCTATCCCTATTGGCGGGAAATCTGGCTTGAGCGGGTACCTCAAAGCCAGAATCCAGCGAATTGAGCGGGAACGACGCGTGCATCGGAACGAACGCACCGATCAGTATTTTGCGGACAACAAGCCATACTCCGGCCTTGGCCGCAGGTCGTTGCACAGCGGCGTGGCGTTCATTGCTGCGCGCGGACTGAATATCTTCGTTCAGTTGGCCTCCACGATCGTACTGGCGCGACTGCTCGGACCGCATGATTTCGGGTTGGTGGCCATGATGCTGGCCCTGATCGGCTTTGCTCCCCTTTTCGTCGATCTCGGGATGAGCGAGGCCTCCGCCCAGCGGAGCAGCATCTCGCGCGCCGAGGTCAGCACGTTGTTCTGGCTGAATGTTCTGATCGGCGTCGTGCTGGCTGTCGTGCTGGCTGCGTCCGGTCGGTGGATAGCGCGTGCCTTCGGCGAGCCATCGCTCGCGGGCATGGCGTTGGCATTATCGGTGACCTTCCTGATGATGGCCTTGTCGACGCAACACTATGCGCTGATGCGTCGGGCAATGCAGTTTCGCCGCATCGCGATGATCGACATATCGGCGAACATCGTCGGAAGCGCTGCAAGCGTTGGACTGGCGCTTTCGGGCTGGGGCTACTGGGCGCTGATCGCCAAGCCGATCATAACGTCGGCCTTGACCGTCGTGGGAGCCTGGACCGCCTGTCGATGGATACCGGGCAGGCCGAGGCTTACGCCAATGGTCAAGGAACTGCTGCGGTTCGGGCTGGGAGTCACCGGCTTCACCATGACGGATTACTTCGCCCGTTCGGCGGACAGAATCGCGATGGGGTATTTCCTCGGTGCAGGGCCGCTTGGCTATTTTCAGAACGCCTTCACGATCTACAACAACCTGCTGTCGATTCTCAGTGAGCCGCTGCATAACATCGCGGTTTCGGGGCTGAGTAAGCTCCAGCACAATGCAGCCGAACTGAAGCGCTCCTGGGAAGGCGCGCTGTCATTGCTTTGCTACTTTTCGGGGCCTGCCTTCGCGGCCCTGGCCGTGAGCGCTCATGACATCGTGATCGTACTTCTCGGAGAGAAATGGTCTCCCGCGGGCCCCTTGCTCTGCATCCTCGCCATTCGTGGCATTGCCGACTGCATCGAGCGAACTCTCGGCTGGGTGCATGTCGCGGTTGGGCGTCCCGATCGGTGGATGCGATGGGGCATCTTCAGTGCGATCTGCCAATTGGTTGCGCTTGCAGCCGGACTGCCGTTCGGCGTGGTCGGAGTGACGATCGCCTACACGGTCACCATGTTTGTGCTGTTCGTTCCTGCGCTCGTCTATGCCGGCAGGCCTGTCGGGATCACAATCGGGGATGTCCTGCGCGCGACGGCGCCGCAGACCATCGCTGCGCTGGTCGCCGTCGCGGTCGCTTTCTCGATACAAGAGGCATTCCTGCAGGAATTGCCGCGGTTGCTGCGAATCCCCGTCGCGAGCGCGATCTGTGTGACGGCCTACCTGGCCGTCGTGGTCGGGGTCTTCAGGATCACGCGGCCACTGCAACTCGCGTGGTCCTTGGTACGCGATTTCGGCATTGTACGACTGCAAGTCAACTCCTGATCCTGGATTACGTCCATGACCTCCTTTGAGCGCTTCCTGATTAACTTGGACACGTGGCCCGCCGGGGCATTCCTGAGGATCGGCCTCGGCCTTTGCATTCTGCCGGTGTTCCGACTGCTGTCAGCCGGCGACGATCGTATCGTGGTCGCGTTGCCGATGTTTCTTGCCCTGCTGCTCGCGCTTCGCCTTGTGCCGGCCGTGTGCCGGCGTGTTCTTCCGTTTTCGCGCGAAGCGAAAGACCTGTGGTTCAAGCGTCGCAATCTTGGCAAGAGGTACGACTCCTACCAGTGGCAAAAGCTCTTCTGGATGGGGCTGGGCATGCTGCCCTACGCGCTGATCTCTGGAGGATTGGGGCGCGGGGAAATTGTGCTGCTTGCGATCTGTACGATCGGCGGCGGAGCAGGGCTGCTGCTTTGGCGTAGGACCGGCCAGCTCAGCGTCGGTGCCGCCGCTGCGAAAGCAACCAAGTTGCCGCCGGCCGCGGTCGCGTCGACGCCGCCCTAGGACCGGGCCGCCCTACATTACGGGAGCTTGCGGCACTCGGTGAACCTGTCGCCGTCCGGCGTTTCCGCCCTCTCGAGGCAATGTGCCTTATCGGTAACCTTGCCGGCTACGACAAAGTCGTAGGCCTGGCTTTTGAAGACCAGCACGTAACGGCCGGGTGAGAGGACGAGATCGGGGTTCACTGGCTGCAGCTCGACCATCTCGCGGTTTTCAGGGACCGGCGCTACGGTCAGGTCGACGGAAACGGACCGGATCGCCCAGGCATCGTTGGCCATAGCGACTGCCGGTGACGACGGTGTTCGTGCGACCTGGGCGAGAATGCGCAATTGTGCGTTGTCGGGCGCGCTTGTCATAAGCTCGCGCTGATACGCGACAAACGAAAGCGGGCCGTGCGGCACCACAACGGTGCCCGGCTTCGTGGTCAATACCGACACGGCGATCCGGCTGTCGGGAAGGCGGATGTTCATCGGCTCGAGCCGGATCATCCGCCCGTTGCTTGACGCAAAAATCCCATATGTCGTCGGCAGTGAACGTGCGGGTGGTGCGGGCGCGGCTGCTTCGATCGGAGCACGATGTACGAAAGTAGCAATTGCCGGCTTCAGCTTGCGTCTGCTTTGCGGTGGCGGCTGAACGGGCGTCGCGTTCGAATGGCTGACAACCTGGGGTGCTGTGCTGAACAGGGATGCAACATTGCCCCGCATGAGCATTCCGGTCCCAATCGCCAGCAGAACCGTTGTTGGAGCGAGGAACCATACAAAGTTGCGCACTTTCCATTCGCTGGTGACCGAACGTCGGTCCCGCGGCGAGCTCTGAAGTTCTTCGGCGATCAGCTTCTCGATTAGTATCGTCTGCTGTTCCTGCACCGCGACGCTCGCCTCGGCGGTGCTGATGTGCACGGGCGGTTGCACTGCTAGACGGATTGACGCCGGTGGCACCGAGTTCGGACCTGGGTCCGCGGCCGGACTGAATCCCTCTCCTTCATCTGCCTCAGTCGCGTACAAGGCTACGGCTGAGCCGGCATGCGAGTCCGGTGGTGCTGGCTGCAGGCGGTTGTCGGATTCCTCCGCTGAAACATCGTTTGGATCGGCTGCAGGGGAGACGGACCGGTCGTCTGATCCGGCATCAGGCCGAGTCACGTTCGTCCGGCGTCCGATGTTCTCCGCGGCCTCATTCAGGCGCCGACTGACCTCATCCTGCGGGAGCACAATCGGCTGCAGGGGTTGCTCCAGGTCAAGGAGCGGATGAGCTTCATCCGTCGGTCCACCCTTCGGCGAGCTCGGATCCTCGCCAAGGACCGTCGGATGCTCGTCGGTCGGACTGTCTGGCGGTCCGGCGGGATCGCGCTCCGGATTTGCGGGCTCGCGCAGGCGGGCTTCGACGAATTGCGTCCAGGCGCCACGCCGTCGCAGAGGTGCAGCAAGCCTGTCTGCCTGACGTGGCAAAGGCGGCGCATTCAGGATGGCCGCCTGAGCCGAGGGAAGCTGACTGGAGCGTTTCATGCCTGGATACGCAGCTTGACGTTTGTCCACCGTTGCGGACGTTCGCGACACCCTGGCGATCATATGATCGAGATCGCCTACCTGCTGGGATGTAGCAGCCGCCGCTTAACAGGGCGTTAACCATAAACCGGCGGAAATGCCGCATGGCTCCGTATCGCTCGAGGTGACGATTTCAGGCGGCTGCTGGCAGCTCGAAGGATCCGGCGATCTGGCGCAGACGGTTGGCTCGTGCGCTCATCTGGTCTGTGTGAGCAATACCGAGGATGTCGAATACCGTCTGTATGCGGTAGAGCCAATCGTGCCGCAGCGCGGCTTCCCGGACGTTTGCGTTCTGAGCCGCTCGCAGTCGCACCGGGTCTGCGTCCAGCGCTTCGAGGATCTGGCAAATGTCCGGCGAATCGAAGGGCACATGAATGACGGCGTCGAGCCAGTCGAACTGCCGCGCAAACTCTTCGGTGCGCGGCGCTTCTCCGACCATCACTGCCCCGGCTGCAGCACCTTCATAATAGCGAGCGGAAATCTCGTCTCGGCCGGCCGTGAACTCCGGGTTGTTGACGTGGCTGCGATTGGCAATGAAATAGCGGCTGCGCTGGAGGATATTCGCAATCATGATGCGGTGTTCTTCCGGATTGTCGACCCGGAACGTCCTTTCCTTCCGGTTCGAACCGCTCGCCGCCACAGTGTCGTAGTAGTAGAAGAAGCGCTCTCTCTCGGCGCCGGCCAGCAACGCGGCGTGGGTCGTCGCCGAACGACGTCCGATGTTGCACACGGCGATCGATCGCTGCTGCTCGGGCTTCGGCGCGAACCGCTCCACGTCGACAGCCAGCGGCAGATAGCTGCACGGTCGACCCGCTATGCGCGCGATCTGCGGTGCGCAGTGATGCAGGCCGACGAATATATGATCAAATCCGGACAGGAGCTCGATCAGATACTCCGGGATGTCGTCTGCCCAGACTTCAGTGATGAAGCATGCGGCCTTGCGACACCGTTTGCGCCAGTCGGGAATCGCGGCGAGCGCGTGGAGTTGATACGCATTGCTGAAGATCGGAAAGAACAGTTCGTAATCGCGTTGCAGCCGCAGTTGCGGCGGGGAGGGTGCCAGCACACCTGCCAGTTTGGTCGATCCTGATGCAAGGCGCGTCCACTTGTAGACGCGCCGCGAGAATTCCAGTGCAGCGCGATCTTGAACATCGAACCGATCGGCGCGCGTCATCGCCGCCAAATTGTCCTCGAACTCATAGCTGAGGCAAAATGCGACAAGATCGGAAATCCGACGCTGCGAGAGGAGTAAAACCTTGCCTTCCACGAGGCGCTGCCTCCGACCTATCATGCCGGAAAGTGCCGGCCACACCACTTCCGGAATCCCCCGACCAGCAGCGGGTTGCGCGGTGATCGTCGTCACGAACGGTGCCAATCAACGCAAGTCCACATACGCTATTTAATCTTGTTTTGTCCAAGTTTTCCCGAAATTGGATAATGCGAGCCTGTCATTGGAGTTCATTGCACGCGCATGGGCATTCTCGCCGAGCCGTTGCGAATGCAAGCCCGAGGATGCATCGACGACGATTGCGAACGGTACAGCGAATGCGCGTTAACCTGGAGAAGTTAAATCTGGAACTCGCCGGCAGTAGCGAAGAACGTCAGCGGACAATCACTGGATGCGCGTTAACCCGAAAAAGTTAAATCTGGAACCGCCTGACAACAGCCGGCTTCGATGATGCGCAACGCGCTCCACGGCAAACCCCGAGAATTAGCTATAAATTTCATTTAACATGTGCCGAGCCCACGTAGGCGATGAACGCGTCGGGAAAATCCGGTAGCGTGCCGCATCATTTCGACACGGCAAGAATATTCAACACAGCAAAATTTTTGAACACAGGCGGCGTCGGGCTTCATGCGTATTCTTAGCGTATTTGGTACTCGTCCAGAGGCGATCAAAATGGCACCGCTTGTGCTGGCGCTGGGCGAAGCAGAAGGAATTGTAACGCGCGTCTGCGTGACGGGCCAGCATCGTCAGATGCTCGACGATGTGATGTCGGCGTTCTCGTTGAAGGCTGACTACGACTTGAACATCATGCGACCCAACCAGTCGTTGAGCGAAGTGTTCAGCGCGGTCATGACCGGAATCGATCCGATCATCGCCGACTACAAGCCGGACTACGTTCTTGTACAGGGCGACACCGCAACCAGTACGGCGGCCGCACTTGCCGCGTTCTTCCGGTCGGTCAGTGTCGGGCATGTCGAGGCGGGATTGCGAACCGGCAATCTCATGAGTCCATGGCCGGAGGAGGCCAATCGGCGGGTCACTGCGGTCGTTACGACGAGGCATTATGCACCGACGTCGCGTGCGCGTTCTGCCCTGCTGAAGGAAGGCTATCCGCCGGACGCCGTCATTGTCACCGGCAATACCGTGATCGACGGGCTGCTTCGTATGGCCGCAAATATCGCTCAACCGGGCGAGCGTCGCCGGTCGCTCGAGGTGAAATACTCATGGCTCGATACGTCGAAGCGACTTGTTCTCGTGACCGGACACCGGCGCGAGAGCTTTGGATCCGGGTTCCGGCAAATTTGCGAGGCATTGAAGACGATTAGTCGGCGGGACGACATTCAGATCGTGTATCCCGTTCATCTGAATCCGAACGTGCGCGGGCCGGTATTTGATCATCTGCGCGATGCGTCGAATATCTTCCTGATCGAACCCTTGAACTATCCCGAGTTCGTCTACCTCATGACGCGCTCATATCTCATCCTCACCGATTCCGGTGGAATTCAGGAGGAGGCACCGGCGCTTCGCAAGCCCGTGCTCGTCATGCGAGATACCAGCGAGCGCATGGAGGCCGTTGACGCCGGCGTAGCTCGCCTGGTCACCACCGACCCGGCTCGCATTGTTGCGGGCGTCGAGCGCCTGCTCGATGTGCCAGCGGAGCACGAAGCCATGTCTCTCGGTGCCAATCCGTTCGGTGACGGGCGCGCCAGCAAACTGATCGTGCATGATCTTCTGAATGTCCGTCGGCCGAAACATCCAACTGATGGCATCGCGAGCGTCAATCTTTCGAATACCGAGATGCATACGAGACCGGCGCCGCCACCGATTCCCCAACCGGCCCACTGATCAGACGAAGCCATGGACACCAGAACCAATCAATTGGTCATTCAGGAATACGGCCAGCCGCTTGCGGAAGACTACGGTCCGCCAGCGGTGGCCCGGCCGACTTTCGGCTTGTGGGACGTCGTTGACGTTCTGCGCCGCGAATGGCGGTTGCCCGTTATCGGACTGTTGATTGGGCTGGCGGTCGCCGCGGCTTCCGTTGTTGTCATGAAGGCGCCCTACAAGAGCAGTGCGCGCATCCTCATCGATCGAAGTCTCAATCGTTATCTGCAGACCAACAAGATCGTGGATCAACCGACGATGGACGAAGTGGAGGTCGGCAGTCAGCTTTACGTACTTTCATCCGACAGGGTCCTGCTTCCGGTTATTCGCACGCTGGGTCTGGCCAGTGATAGCGAGTTTGCCGGGCGATCTGCGCTTGGCAGCGCCACAGACGGGAACTCCAGCACGGCGGAAGCCACTGCGGCCGCTGAACGAGCTGCTCTCGAATCTCTGTTGAAGCGCGTGACAGTTGCGCGAGAGGATGTCGCCAACGTTATCAATGTGACGGTCGAGTCGCAGAGTGCGGAGAAGGCCGCGAAGATCGCCAACGGCATCGTGGATAGCTATCTCGCGTCCCTGCAGGACGCAAAATTGAAGTCGACGCAGAAGGTGAGCGGATGGCTGCAGGAGCGGCTCATCGAGCTGAAGAAGCAGGTAGCCGACGCGGACAAGGCGCTGCAGGACTTCAAGACGGCTAACAATCTCAGCAGCACTGGTGCGCAGGATACCGAGCTCCTGGCAAGTCTGAATACCCAACTGATGAATGCCAAGTTCGCGGCAGTCGAGGCAAAGGAGCGCCTCGACCGTATCAAGCGGACAGAGGCAAACGGGATTCCGTCAGCCGTGTCGACGGATGCGCTATTCAACGACAGGCGGGCGGCAGTCATCAACTTCGCGCTCAACAACAGCGAACTTGCACGTCTCCGCACGCAAAAGCGCGACCTTGCGTCTCGCCTTGCGGAAATGGAAGCTCGCGTCGGTCGCAAGCACGCGGCTGTCGTCAAGCTTCGTGCGCAACTGAACAGCGTTGACGCTGCCATTCGGTCCGACGAGGGGCGCATTACCGATTCCTACGCCAGCGAATACGAAGTCGCCAAGGCACGACAGACCGAACTCGAAGACACGGCCGCAAAGCTTTCCGCGGAGACCGGAAGCCGGCTGCGCGAACTCGAGAGCGCCGCCGAGGCGCTGCGCAATCTTTATAGTGGCTTCCTGCAAAAGCATAAGGAGATCGAGGCGGCGCAGGCTGAGACGCTTCCGGCCCAGAGTGCGCAGATCATCGCAAGAGCAGTTCCGCCGCTGACAAAGAGTTCCAAGAAGACCCTCATCGTGGCGGCAGGCAGCATTTTTCTTGGCCTGTTTCTCGGCATAGGCTCTGCCTTCGGACGTGAATGGATGGCGGACGTATTCCGTACGCCCAGGGCCGTCGAACAGGTGACCGAAACACGGTGCATCGGACTGCCCTTCGTCTACGCTGGTCAATTGCCAATCGAGGAGCATGTCCTTGCTGCTCCCTTCTCGCGCTTCGCGGAAGGTCTTCGCAATGTGAAGGCGATGCTCGACCGTTCGTCCGCCTCGACCGGGGGCAAGATCATCGGCGTCGTGTCGGCGGTTTCGAAAGAGGGAAAGACAGTCGTTGCCGCCAATCTTGCCGCGCTCATATTGTCGTCCTCTGGGTCGCGCACGCTGTTGATCGATGCCGACCTTCATCTCCGGAATCTCACGACTGCACTTTCCCCGGATGCGAAGGTCGGGCTTTTCGAAGCGCTGGAAGATCCCTCTCGTCTTGACGAGTTTGTTTGCAAGCGGCCGCATTCGGGGCTGGATGTCCTGCCGAATGCGTGCACGGTCAGGATTCCAAACGCCGCGGAGCTCCTGGGCTCGCAGGAAATGGAGAACCTACTCGCCGTTGCACGGAAATCCTATGACTACATCGTGGTGGAGGTAGCGCCGATCATGTCGGTGGTCGACGCAAGGCTGATCGAGCGCTTCATCGACGAGTTCGTCTTCGTTGTGGAATGCGGTCAGACCAAGCGTACGAGCGTGCTCGAAGCCTTGTCGGTAACGCAGCTCATCCGTGAGCGCGTGTCGACAATCGTGCTCAACCAGATTGACCCTCTTGAGCTCAGAACCATCGAGGCAAGAAACGGGGTCAGGTCCGAAGGATATTACCGGGAGTAGGGCTGTGGACGAGCTTGACAGTGCTTCAGGGTCTCCGCGCGACGCGGCGTCGCGCAGGTATGTGCTGATTTCGCCCTGCCGCGATGAGGGACCCTATCTGCGCCGCACGCTGGACAGCGTGGCCGCACAGTCGGTGCCGCCAGCGCTGTGGATCGTCGTTGACGACGGATCTACCGACGAGACGCCGCAGATTCTCAAAGAGTATGCGGCGCGGTTGCCTTATCTGCGTGTCGTGCGCCGCCAGGATCGAGGCCACCGGCGAGTGGGGCCCGGCGTGATTGAGGCGTTTTATGATGGTCTCGATCAAGTGCCGCTCGGCGACTTCGGCTATTTGTGCAAGCTTGATATGGATCTCGACCTGCCGCCTCGCTACTTCGAAGAGCTGATGCAGCGAATGGAGGGCAATCCACGTATCGGAACGACCTCCGGCAAACCCTGGTTCGTTCATCCCCAAACCGGCGAGCTCGTGCCCGAGGTCTGCGGCGACGAGATGTCGGTTGGAATGACGAAATTCTATCGCGTTGCGTGCTTCCAGCAGATCGGGGGGTTCGTGCGACAGGTCATGTGGGATGGCATCGATTGCCACCGCGCCAGAATGCTGGGCTGGATCGCCGAGAGCGTCGATTCAGAACAAATCCGGTTCGTCCACCTTCGTCCGCAAGGGGCCAGCCAGAACAGCATCTGGGCGGGCAGAATTCGTGCTGGCTTCGGTCAGTATTTCATGGGCACCTCGCCGTTTTACTATCTGGCGGTGGCGGCTTCCCGTCTTCGTGCGCACCCAATGTTCATCGGAAGCGTCGCGATGCTTTGGGGTTACTTCAGCAGCTGGGCAAAAGGGTTGCCGCGCTATAATGACCCCGAGTTCAGACGTTTTCTTCGTACCTATCAGCACGCGTGCCTGAGACTGGGTAAACGAGCTGCCACAGCTCGCCTGGACGCCGAGCAAGTGGCTCGGTGGCAAGCCAGCCGGCAATCGCCGCAGGGAAGTTGAGCAGATGAAGCAACACGTAAGCCTATTGGGCGTCGAATTTGATGCGGTTACGCTCGATCAGGCGGCGCAGCGCTGTGTCGATATCTGTCGCCGCTCGAACAATTCCCACATCGTCATGACGATCAATGCGTCGCATCTCTGCATGATGCGGCGAGACGTGGAGTTGGCGCACGCATGTTCCGCGGCCGATATGACGGTCGCAGACGGTATGCCAGTGGTCTGGGCAATACGGGCGTCAGGTCAACACATGCCGGAACGCGTGGCCGGCATCGACCTGATGGAAGGACTTTTAAGGGCTGCCGCGTCCAACGGACTTTGTGTCTATTTTCTAGGGGCGCATCAGGAAGTCGTCGAAAAGCTCGTGCGTGTCTGCGAGGCGCGCTTTCCGCAACTGAAGATCGCTGGTTTCCGGAACGGCTACTTCGGTCCGGATGAGCACAAAACTATCGTGGATGAGATACGAGCGAGCGGTGCCCACATTCTCTTTATCGGCTTGCCGTCTCCGTTCAAGGAGGTGTGGAGCGAACGCTATCGGGATCGGCTGCAAGTTCCCGTCATCCTGGGGGTGGGTGGCAGCTTCGACGTTTTGGCCGGCTTTATCAGGCGCGCTCCTCGGCTATTCCAATCGTTCGGTCTCGAGTGGTTCTGGCGGCTGATGATGGAGCCGCGCAAATTATGGCGGCGATATCTTTCCACCAACAGCGAGTTCATCTGGCTGGCGCTCCGCGAAGTGGTGGCGCGCAGGGCTTACGCCGCCCGTCCGGAGAGAGCGATCGCCGGATCGGCAAGCGTAGTGCGGAGAGACGCCCGAAAAGCGGGTACGGAACGCAGGGTGGCTGATCGGAGAATTCTGGTCAGGCGAAGGAGCAGCGTGCGGGATCCGCAGGTTCCGATACCCGATCGCCGGCGCGGCGTAGAGCGACGTATCTCAGAGCGTCGGGCACGGACGGCTAATGCTCCCCGGGGTATCGAGGTGAGTGCCTGACGTATCGACTGACCAACCAGGATCACTGATCCCAAGCAGGCAGCTAAGCGATTCGCTTCATGGCGCAAGCGCGGGAAGCATCAAAGTGATTAAGCCGCCAAGCAGCACCGATTCCTTCGGGTACGATAACGCAGACCAACCTATCGTCGTTAAGTTGAAGCCTGATGTGTACGTATTTGGGTACGAGTTTTGCCACGTTCTGCAAACGCGGCGAAAGATTGCAGAAGATGCCGTGGTTCTCTGGGTGTGGGGAAAGGCGGTAGCGCTCCCCCGCTACCACGGGCCTCGAATTGCCCCACGCCATATTCCGATCGGCTCAGCCCGATAGGCCGGCCTTGCGCAAGCCGTCGAGGAAGTGCTCGCGATCGACCGAATTTCTGTACCTTTCGGCCCGCGCTCGAACGAGATCGAGGGTGTTCGCCGGCGGCGTTGCGCCGTTCGCGCTCATTTCACGACAACGTTCCGTGACGAACGCTTCGGCTTCGGATCGCGCTTCGCTGTACTGACCCATCTGCGCATAACAGGCGGCAAGCAGACTGTGCGACCAGCGGTCGGGGGATCGCGCCTCCATCAGCGTCTTGACTGCTTCATCGTACCGGCGCCCCGAATAGAGCGCGAGCGCGTGGTACCAGTGGTACAGATTGGGCGGGAAGGGATGCAGTCGTTTGGCCGCACCGATCCATGTGAGTGCCTCTCGCCACCGTCCCCAGTAGACCAAAATGTTCGCGAGGACGGCGGCGACATCGGCGTCGTTTGGATTGAGCGCCAGAGCTCGGCTGAAATGGATTTCAGCCTTGGCATCCTCGCGACGCAGGAACAGCAATTGCGCGAAGACGCCATGGGCCCAGGCGTCGCCGCCGTCGATGTCGAGCGCGGTCTCGATCTCGCTCAGTGCGTCGTCGAGCTTCGCCGTGCCGGGCGATTCGAGAAACACGTCGCAGACGATCGTCCAGGCAATGTTGACGTGAGCGCGGGCATATTGCGGATCGAGCGCGACTGCGTCCCGGAAAAACTGCCTGGCTTCCGCCATGCCCTTCACGGTCAATTGACGCCATCGCTCGTTGCCCAGCAGAACCAGGTCATACGCGGTAATGTTCGGGGTCGGCTTGCGTCTGGCGATCTCGCGGCCGGCGTCCTCGAGCCGGCCCGGAAGGGCTGCGACGATTGCGCGGACGATCTCGTCCTGCAGGGCGAAGACGTCTTCGAGTTCGCGGTCGTATCGTTCGGTCCAGAGATTGTAACCGCTCGCGCCATCGAGAAGCTGGACGGTCACCCGCATCCGGCTGCCGATCTTGCGCACGCTTCCTTCGGCCACGTACCTGACGCCGAGTTCGCGGCCGACCTGCTTGATTTCGGGCGTCTTGCCCTTGTAGGCGAAGCTGGAGTGGCGGGCGACAACGAACAGCGAGCGGAAGCGCGACAGTTCGGCGATGATGTCTCCCGTGATTCCGTCGGAAAAATATTCCTGCGCGGGATCGCCGCTGAGATTCGAGAACGGCAGCACTGCAAGCGACGGCCCATCGGGCACCGTTATTGCCGGCGAGGTGGGCAGGCCGGCGCCGGATTCGGCGGCGACCAGTGGCCCGACGTAACGGTAGCCGCGGCGCGGCAGGGTCTCGATCCAGGTCGCACCGCCCTCGACGTCGGCAAATACCCGCCGCAGAGCGGCGATCTGCACCGTCAGGTTGCTCTCCTCGATCGCAAGCCCCGGCCACGCCGCCTGCATCAATGCGTCCTTGGAAACCGGCGTTCCGGCCTGCTCGACGAGCAGCCGAAGCAGCGTCACCGCGCGCCGCCCGAGCGCGACCGGTTCGGACTCTCGAAACAACATCACGGCTTCCGCGTCGAGGCGGTAGGGGCCGAATTCGTGGATCGTCGCCATGGTTCGGGAGACTACATTTTTTGCATCTCTTTCGGAACAGATTCAGGACCTCCGGGAATCCGGCGACCCGCCCGCTGCCGCTGACACGCAGCTTTGCGCGGCCGATTTCCGCTTTCGCCTCGATCCACCTCGCGCGGCACCCCGCCAGCAGAGCGTTCGCGCCGCCGCAGCCAGGCGACGGCCGCTTGACAATGTAAGTAAGAATATTATTACAAACTGCAGTTTTCGGAGAACGCGTTCATGCTGCAGACCAAGCGAAGCTATAGCGGAATGGTGACCGCGCCGCATCACCTTGCGGCGCAGGCCGGGCTCGCCGTCCTTTCCGAGGGAGGCAATGCGGTCGAGGCGATGATTGCGTCCGCCGCCACGATCGCGGTGGTCTATCCGCATATGAACGGCCTTGGTGGCGACAGCTTCTGGCTGGTCGGCCGGGCGGGCTCTTCGCCCGTCGGAATCCAGGCGTGCGGACGGTCGGCGAAGGCCGCCAGCCGCGCCTGGTATCGCGAGCATGGCTGCAGCACCATCCCAAGCCGCGGACCGCTCGCGGCACTCACCGCTGCCGGGACCGTCGATGGCTGGCAGAAGGCCCATGAGCTCAGCCGCGATCGCCATGGGGGGCGCATGCCGTTGTCGCGGCTGCTCGAACCTGCGATCGGCTATGCCGCCGATGGCGTCGCCGTGACCCAGACCTTGCACGACAACACCACGAAGAAGCGCGCTGAACTGCAGGATGTGCCTGGCTTTGCCGAAGTCTATCTGCCGCAGGGCGCTCCGCTTGCGGTCGGCACGCGGTTGCGGCAGCCGCGCGTGGCAGACACGTTGCGGCAGCTGGCGCAAGCCGGCCTTTCCGATTTCTATCGCGGCGACCTGGCGCGGTCGATGGCGGCTGATCTCGAACGGCTCGGCAGCCCGCTCCGCCTATCCGATCTGGAGCAGCATCAAGCATCACTGGTGACGCCGCTGTCGGTCGATGTGGCGGGGCACAAGGTGTTCAACATGCCGCCGCCGACGCAGGGCCTGGCCTCGCTGTTGATTCTCGCGCTCTATGCCCGGCGCATGGCGAGGGACGCGGACGGGGTCGATCATCTGCACCGGCTGGTCGAGAGCACGAAGGCGTCGTTCCGCATCCGCAATCGCTACGTGACCGATCCCGACTACATGGCGCGGTCGGCTGCTGGGTTTCTCACCGACGAGTCCATTGCGGCGCTCGAAAAGACCGTCGCCGTCGATCATGCAGCGCGCTGGCCTGACCCGCCGGCCCAGGGCGATACGGTCTGGCTCGCTGCGACCGACCGGAACGGTCTTAGCGTCAGCTTCATTCAGAGCATCTATTGGGAGTTTGGCTCGGGCGTCATCCTGCCCCAAAGCGGGGTCACCTGGCAGAACCGTGGGACGAGCTTCGGTCTCGCCGAGACCGACATCAACTGCCTGGAACCTGGGCGGCTGCCGTTCCACACCATTCAGCCCGCAATGGCTGAACTCAGCGATGGCCGGCTGTTGTCCTACGGCACGATGGGCGGCGAAGGGCAGCCGCAAACCCAGGCGGCGATCTTCACACGCTACGCGTTGCACGGTCAGGACCTTCAGTCGACAGTGACCGCGCCGCGCTGGCTGCTCGGTCGCACATGGGGCGAGGAGAACAACAATCTCAAGATCGAATCGCGTTTCGATCCTGCCGTCGTCGACGCGCTGCGGGCGCTCGGCCACGACATCCAGGTGGTCGGGGCGTTCGAGGAATTCATGGGCCACGCCGGCGCAATCGTCTGGCACCCGGATGGACTGCTCGAGGGCGCCAGCGATCCCCGCAGCGACGGCGTCGTCGCTGCCCGGTGACGCGAGCACCCTTAGCGCCCACCCGGAGGCTGTTCGGAATTTGCCGCGCGCGAGTTAGCGTGCGGCGCCGGCCGGTGTTCTGGTTGCGGGCGGTTTCCGTTTTCCCTCGCTTGCGGCCGCCGTCGCCGTCAACCAGGTCATGATCACGTCCAGCGCGTGGTGGCGACGCTTCTCCAGCCAGTCCGGCTCTCCCAGATCCTTGTCGAACATCGCCGACAGCGTGTAGCGGTTGGAGACATGAAAATAGCTCATGGCCGTGATCGTGACGTAGAGCTGAACCGGATCGACGTCGCTGCGGAACAGCCCGACCGCTAGGCCCCGGCGAAGGATGTTTTCGATGCTCGCGACCAAGGGCAGCGTGAGGTCGGCGATCTTGCGCGATTTGCGCAGGTTGCGCCCGCGCTGCAGGTTCTCATTGTTGATCAGGGCAATATAGTTCTGGTGCGCCCCGAAAAAGCTGAACGTGAAGTTGATCAGCTCGCGCATGGCCGCGACCGGATCGAGGTCGTCGAGCTTGAGTTGCTGTTCGGCCGCGCGGATCTCTGTGTAGACGTGTTCGAGCACGGCGAGATAAAGGCCGTTCTTGTCGCCGAAATAGGCGTACAGCAACCGCATGTTGGCTTTGGCGCGCTTCGCGATGGCTTCAACCCGAGCCCCGCCAATGCCGTTGCGGCAGAACTCGAACGTCGCGGCGTGCAGGATCGCTTCCTTCGTCAACGCTGAATCGCGTGCCCGTCTGCCGCGCGTGGCGCTGCGGGCCGGATTGGTCGATGCTGTCGTTTCAGTCACGGGACAAGCTTTTCTCAGGTTGTACGAGCCCAGCGCGGACAATATGTCCCCGCCCATCATGTTCAACGGGATGCGGGGCCCTGCCGCGCAGGCTCGCGGGATTGAGATCGCTATTGCGGTGGCTCGTCAAGGGGTAACCTTCCCGATGTTCCGGTCTCCACATCCACATCAGCACGCCGCCGTCACGATCGTGCCGCCATGCGCGACAAGGCGGCCATTCTTGTAGACGTCGCGCGGCCTGGGCCGGGCCACCACGGCCTCTTGCACGTGCTGGGCGTCGAGCACGACGAAGTCCGCCGCCGCACCCTTGGCCACCCCATAGTCCGGGAGGCCGAGGGCCCGCGCGGCGTTGGTGGTTACCATGTTGAAGGCGGCAGCCAGGTCGGCATCCGTGTTGAAGCCGGAGCGGTAGCCGACGATCATGGCGCGCTCCAGGAGGTCGCCGTCGCCATAGGGCCACCAGGAATCGCGGATGTTGTCATTGCCGGCGAACACATTGACGCCGGCATCGCGCAGCAGCAGCACCGGCGGAAACGCATGCGCTCCGGGCGCGTTGGTCAAAATCGCGACCCCGGCCTCGGCGAGCAGCTGCGCGGTGCGCTGAACGACGTCACGCGGCACCTCGCCGAGCGCATAGGCATGGCTGATCGTGACCTTGCCGCCGAGCCCGAGGGCCTTCGTCCGGCGTGCAATGTTCTCGATCTCGAAGATACCGAGCAAGCCGCCGTCATGCAGGTGAATGTCGATGCCGACCCCGCGCCGGTCGGCAATGCCGAAGATGACGTCGAGATGCCCGTCGATGTCGGCATCGTAACCCGCCGGATCGAGGCCGCCGACCAGGTCCGCGCCGGCGCGAACCGCCTCGTCGAGCAGTCCGGCCACGCCCGGCGACGTCACGATGCCGCTTTGCGGAAAGGCGACGATCTGGACCGACACCTTGTCGCGGTGCGCGTCGCGCGCCGCCATGACCTGTTCGAGATTGCGCAACCCGACCTGAAGGTCGATATCGACGTGGCTGCGCATCTGGGTCGTGCCGTGCGTGACGCAGAGGTCGATCAGCGCCGCCGCCCGCACCGCAATCGGCCTGGCGCCGGCAAGCGCCTCCTTTTCGAACTTGACGCGCTCGCGCACGCTGAAACCGGCGGTGCAGGGGCGGTGGGACTTCCAATCGTCGCCGACGAAGCCCTTGTCGAGATGGATATGACCATCGACCAGCCCCGGCAACACCAGGCGTCCGGCCAGATCAAGGGTTTCGCCGGCCGCGACCGGCGATTGCGACACGATCGAGGTGATGCGGCCATCGCGCACGGCGATATCGACGGTGCGCCCATCGACCAGTCGGGCGTTTCGAAACAGCGTGTCGGCAGTGCTCACTGGTCGTCTCCGGTTCGTTGCAACGGCGAGGCGATCGGGTCCCGATTTGTCATGTTGGGACGATGCCGTCGGGTAGCGCGCGCGAGAACGCGGCTATTCCTCCGGCAGTAGTGATCCAGATATCGTCACGCCGCGCCAGGATTGTCTGCAGGGCGCGGCGCAGCGGACGCAGGCGGTGCGGCTGGCCGACCAGATAGGGGTGCAGCGCAATTCCCATGACGAGCGACTGCCTTTTCGATTGTGCCAGCATCTCCTCGAACGTGTCGGTGATCATGGTGGCGAACTGCTCACCGGAGTCCTTGCGACCGACGATCGAGGGGATATCGTTCAACTCCTGCGGATAGGGCACTGAAAGGATGCGGCCGCCGTTCCGCGTCGAGAACCACACCGGCTGATCGTCCATGCACCAGTCGAGCAGGTACTCGTAGCCTGCTTCGGCCAGCAGATCGGGTGTGACCTGTGATTGCGAAATCCAGGGCCCTAGCCAGCCGCGCGGCGGCCGCCCTTCGGCACGCGCGATGACATCGGTCGCTTCCGCGATCAATTGACGCTCCTGGTCGGGCGCGAGCACACCCTGGCGCTCGGAATTGGTGTGGCCGTGACCGACAATTTCGTCGCCGCGGGCGCGAAATGCCTCCATGACTTCAGGGCAGTAGTGATAGATGCTGCTGTTTGCGAGCACCGACAGCGGCAGCTCCAGCTCGTCGAACAGCTCGATCAGGCGCCACACGCCGACACGATTGCCATAGTCGCGCCAGGCGTAGTTGAGGACGTCCGGATGCGGACCGCCGGGGCAGAGCTCGGCACCGAGCCCGTCGCCGAATGCGAAATGCTCGAGGTTGAGACCGACATAGACGGCAAGCCGCCGCCCTTGCGGCCAATTGAAATCAGGGCGTTGCCCGATCGCGCTGTAGCGATAGCGTCCGTGAGCGGCGAGGGCCGGTCTGACAGAATCCGAGCGCAGTACCGCTTCCCCGCGCGACAGGCGGTCGCCATCTTCCGCGATCGAGATCAACACGTCGCGGGCCTCGACATTCCTTGGGTCCATCGGAATTTTCTCCGCGCGGCTGATCGCTCGCTTGACATCGGAATATTTTTGAAGAAAGTTTTTACTTCCGTCAAGTCCGCGCATAAGCGGCAGCGGAGGAACTGGCGGCTTCGATGCCGAGGCCGCCATCAGCGGAGGAACACCGAAGATGAACTTCAGGAGCATAGTTTCGTCCGGACCTGCGCGTCGTTGGCCGGTTTGGCACGCCGCAGCGACGATCCTGCTGGCCGCGTTGCCGTTCACGTCTGGCGCGCGCGCGGCCGAACCGATCAAGATCGGCCTGGTGACCGCCCTGTCGGGGCAGTCGGCGCGCGCCGGCGAGGCGCTGACCCGCGGAGCGACGATCGCCATCGAGGAAATCAATGCGAAGGGCGGCGTGCTTGGACGTCCGCTCGAGCTCGTCCGCCGCGACGACGAGAGCAATCCGGCGAAAGGGCTGATCGCCGCGCGCGAGCTGATTCAGCGCGAGAAGGTCGCGGTCCTGGTCGGCGGCCTCGACACGCCGGTCGAGCTTGCCATCGTGCCGTTCGTCAACAACGTCAAGGTGCCGTTCGTCGTGCCGTGGGCCGCCGGGACCAACATCACGCGGAACGGCGCGCCGTCCAACTACGTGTTCCGCGTCTCGGCCATGGACGATGAGGTCGACAAGGCGATCGTCCAGTTCTCGCGCAAGACCTACAATGCGAAAAAGCCCGGGCTCATCTTGGTCAACAATCCCTGGGGCGAGTCGAACGAGCATGGCC
This sequence comes from Bradyrhizobium sp. USDA 3262, assembly GCF_054060035.1. Classification (NCBI taxonomy): domain Bacteria; kingdom Pseudomonadati; phylum Pseudomonadota; class Alphaproteobacteria; order Hyphomicrobiales; family Nitrobacteraceae; genus Bradyrhizobium; species Bradyrhizobium sp. USDA 3262. Next base: position 8,295,130 of record NZ_JBSSCT010000001.1, on the reverse strand, counting down.
TGAAGGCGGCATTGAAGGCCGCAGGAATTGAGCCTGCCGGCGTCGAGAAGTTCGAAGGCAACGACGTCGATGTCGTTTCCCAGCTGTCGCGGCTGAAGCAGGCGGGCGCCGATACGCTCTACCTGGTCGGCAATGTCGGACCGTCCTCCCAGGTGGTGAAATCGCTCGACCGCATGGGCTGGGCGCCACCGATCGTTTCGCATTGGGGGCCGGCCGGCGGCCGCTTCACCGAGCTCGCCGGGCCGAGCGCGGAGCACGTGATTTTCGTCCAGACCTACAGCTTCTTCGGGAACCTGTCGCCGGTCGGCAAGCGGGTGATGTCGGCCTTGCAGGCGAAGTATTCGGACATCAAGGGTCCCGCGGACGTGACGCCGGCGGTTGGCGTCGCCAACGCCTACGATTCCATCCTGGTCATTGCGCGAGCAATCGAAAAGGCCGGTGGCACCGAACCGACCGCCGTCCGTGACGGTTTCTACGCCATCGACCGCGTGGACGGCTTGATCAAGACCTATGAGAAGCCGTTCGCGCAGGACAAGCACGATGCGCTGACGGCGGGGGACTACATCTGGGCGCGGTTCGAGGACAACCACATCATGCCGTTCGCGCGGAACTGACCGCGCGAGATCGTCCGACAAACAAGCAGGGTAGTCATCGATGTCATTTCTTCCCGCGGTGATAACAGGACTGGCGCTCGGGAGCATGTACGGGCTGCTTGCGCTTGGCTTCCACGTCACCTACGCCGTCTCCGGCACGGTCAATTTCTCCCAGGGCAGCTCGATGACCCTGGGAGCCGTTGCCGGATACTTCTTCCTCGTGCTGTGGGGATGGCCGGCCGCGGCCGGCATTCCCGCCGTTCTGCTCGTCTGCGCGCTCTATGGCCTGCTGATTGAGCGCTTTGCCGTCCGGCCGTTCGTGCAGCGCGGCTCCGACAACTGGCTGATGGCGACCGTTGCGGTCGGCATCATCGTCGACAACGTGATGATGTTCGTCTTCGGCAAGGAGCCGCGCAGCTTTCCGTCCGTCCTGGCGGCCAAGCCGATCCAGATCGTCGAGGGCGCGGGGGTCTATCCGTTGCAGCTCCTGATTCCCGTGGTCGGATTGCTGCTGGCGCTGGCACTTCATCTGCTCAGTCGCCGAACGCGCCACGGCGTCGCCATGCTCGCGGTGGTCCAGAACCCGAACGCCGCCCGGCTGATGGGCATCAACGTCAGCGGCGCCATCGCGGCAAGCTACGCGGTCTCGGCGATGCTGGCCGGGGTTGCGGCGCTGCTGATCGCGCCCCTGTTCAACGTGTCCTCCGAAATGGGCACGCTGTTCGGCATCAAGGCCTTCGCGGCGGCGATCATCGGCGGCCTCGGCAGCGCCTGGGGCGTGATGCTGGCCGGGCTCTGTCTCGGCCTGATCGAGGTGTTCGCGACCAATTACCTGGGATCGGTCTACACCCAGATCATCACATTCGCCTCGGTGATCGCGATCCTTGTCGTCCTCCCCCACGGGCTGCTCGGCCGAGCCGGAGTGAAAAAGGTATGACCTCTCGCGTCTCTATTCTCGTCGCCGTCGCGGCACTCGCGGCCGCTATCCTCTATGCCGCCGTTGCCGACAGCTACGGCGTGTTCTTGGTCGCGACCATCTCGCTGACGGCGATCGCCTGTATCGGCCTCAACGTGCTGCTCGGTCTGGCGGGGCAGATCTCGCTCGGCCACATCGGCTTCATGGCGATCGGGGCCTACACGACCGTACTCCTGATGGAGAAGGCGGGGTGGCCCTATCTTGCGGCGACGGCTGCCGCGATTGCCCTTGTCAGCGTCGTCGGTGGTCTGCTCGTCATGCCGGCCTTGCGCGTGCGAGGTCCATATCTCGCGATGGTGACGATCGCCTTCGGCTTCATCGTCGAACACGGCACGATCGAGTGGCGCGACCTCACGGGCGGCGGCAACGGCCTGATCCTGACCGCGCCGCCGGAAGTGTTCGGCTTTCCGCTGTCGGAGCGGCATTTGGCGATCGCCGGCATCGTGCTGGTGTTCGCCGGCCTCATCCTGTTCGAGCGCTTGAAGCGGAGCGGCTGGGGCTACGCCATGCGTGCCGCCCGCGACACCGAGGTTGCGACGCGCTCGATCGGCATTGATCTCGTGCGGGTCCGCACCGTGGCGTTCATCATCTCGGCCGCAGCGATGGCGTTGGCGGGAGCGCTGTTTGCGCCCCTCCAGGGCTATATCAGTCCGAGTTCGTTCCCCTTTCTGCAATCGATCCTGCTGCTGTTCGGCGTCATGGTCGGCGGCGCCGGCTCGGCGCTGGGGCCGGTGATCGGGGCGGCGCTCGTCGTGCTGCTGCCGGAAATGCTGTCCGAACTCGCGGAGTATCGTCTGCTTGCCTTCGGCGTGCTGCTTTTCGCCGTGCTGCGGCTCGCGCCCTCTGGCATCATGGGGCTGATCGAGCAATTTGCGGCAAGGTTCCTGCCGACGGGATCGAAGGCCGATACGGGCGCAATGGGCGTCCAGCCGGTCGCCGACCTCGGCATCGGGACCAGCAGCGCGTCGCGTCTTGACGTCACAAATCTCTCGATCTCGTTCGGCGGTGTCCGCGCCGTGCAGGACGTCTCGTTTACCGCCGAACCCGGCACGGTGACCAGCGTCATCGGCCCCAATGGTGCGGGGAAGACCAGCGCGCTGAATCTGCTTTGCGGCTTCTACCGTCCGAAATCCGGCACCGTGAAGCTTGGCGACCGCGACGTCACCGGTTTGCCGTCGCACCGGCTTGCGCGTGTCGGAGTGGCGCGAACGTTCCAGACGACGCAGCTATTCGGCTCGCTCTCGATCATCGAGAACGTCCTGCTGGCGGCGACGGCGGGCAAGCTCGGCAACATCGTGTCGGCGCTGCACAATGACGCGCAGGAGCGCCTTGCGCGGTCGCTGTTGCGCTTTGCCGGTGTCGACGGCGATTTGAGCAGACGCGCGGACTCGCTGCCCCATGGCGAGAAGCGACTGGTCGAGATCGCGAGGGCGCTCGCTTTACGCCCGAAGATCCTGCTGCTCGACGAGCCGGCCGCGGGTCTTTCGAAGGGCGACAAGCAGCGGCTGACGGTTCTGCTCCGTCGCATCGCGGAGACCGGGATCGCGGTCATCATCGTCGAGCACGACATGCCGATGATCATGTCGCTGAGCGACCTCATCGTCGTTCTCGATGGCGGCAAGCGCATCGCGATCGGCGATGCGGCGGCGATCCGCAACGATCCGCTGGTCCGCAAGGCCTATCTCGGCGACGCGCCGTCGGGTGAGCGGCGCCGCGCGCCGCGCCCGGCGAAACAAGGCACGGCGCTCGAAGTCCGCACGCTCGATGCCTTCTATGGCCTGTCGCGGGCGCTCGGTGGGGTCGACCTTGCCGTCGCCCCCGGCGAGGCCATCGCCGTACTCGGTGCCAACGGAGCAGGGAAAACCACCCTGATGCGCTCGATTGCCGGCCTCGAACCACCGCGGTCGGTCGGAGCGATTCGGCTGTCCGGCGCCCGCGTCGACAAGATGCCGGCGCATATCCGCGCCAGGGCAGGCATCGTGCTGGTGCCCGAAGGACGGCAGGTGTTTCCCGAGCTGACGGTGCGGCAGAACTTGCAGCTCGGCGCTTTCGCACGCAAGGGCCTCGATCTCGACGCGGAGATCGACGCGATGTTTGCCCGCTTTCCGCGCCTGAAGGAACGCATCCATCATCGCGCGGGCCTTTTGTCGGGCGGCGAGCAGCAGATGCTCGCGGTCGCGCGTGGGCTCCTGACCGCGCCCAAGGTCTTCATGCTTGACGAGCCGTCGCTTGGACTGGCGCCCCTTGTCGTCGACGAGCTGTTTGCGTCGTTCGAGCAGCTTCGCGTCGAGGGGATGACCTTGATCGTGGTCGACCAGATGGCCGGGCAAGCCCTTGCGCTTGCCGACAGGGCCTATCTGCTCGAGACCGGCGCCATCTTGAAGAGCGGCGCGGCCGAAATCATCGCGGAGGATCCCTCGCTTGAAGCCGCCTATCTCGGCGGAGAGGCTCACGGGAGTAGCGTGCCGCGAACCGCAGTGCTCGCGTCCTGACGCCATGGTTGCGCAGCGGGAGATCGGTGTGATGCGGCCAGGCAATACGGTTCGCGACCTGCCCGGCGCGCCCGTGTCTGAACGATACGACGGCGGTGCCGTGATCGAGGTCGGCGTGCTGGCGCGCCGCGCGCTCCGCAGCGGACGGCGCGGCCGCATTGCGGCGGTGTTCGAGCGCAGCCTTTATGCGGTGCTCGACGATCGCTGGATCTGCATCGGTGTCACGGACCTCGGCTCCGGCCCGCTGCATCTTCTGTGCACCGGGATCGAACCGCGGCTGCTCGTTCCCGGACAAGAGGTTGCGATCGTCGACAGGATGCTGCTCGTCGACGGTATGCGGTTTGCCGGTTTCGAGACGGCTTCCGTATGGGCGCCGCCGCCGTCGCCGGATTGGACGCTCGACAGTTTGCGGGCAGGGCTTGCGATGGTCGATCAGGAATGGCGTCGCTTGCCGGTCGAGCAGGGGCTCGCCGCGTCGGGTGGCGTGCAACCGCCCGCAAGGCCGTCTCGCGTGCTCGTTGCCGCGGCGCCGGGGCTCGCCGCGCTTAGGCGATTGATCGAGGCCGGGCTTCGCGGAGAGCGATGTGTACCGCGTGACTACTCGGAGATCGTCGAATTGATCGGCCTTGGTCCCGGGCTCACGCCATCCGGCGACGATTTGATCGGCGGCGCGCTGGTCGCGCTCGCCGGCCTCGGCCGTCTCGCGACGCGCGATGCGCTGTGGAAGACCTGTCGCGCGCATCTCGGTCGGACCAATGAGATCAGTGCTGCCCACCTGCACAGTGCCGTGCTCGGCTTCGCGGCGGCGGCGCTGCATGAAGCCATCGACGCGACGATTGGCGGACGAGTGGATCGTATCAAGTCCGCGGTCGCGGCGCTGTCGCGGATCGGGCAAAGCTCTGGACTGGATGCGTTTGCAGGTGCGCTGATGGTGTTGCGCGCCATCGAGTGCCGGCTGCTCAACGACAGCGCGCTGCATCATGCCGGCCTCGCCGGCAACGGCCCGCCGACGCGATCAATCGCACGGGCCTAAACGATCATGCGACGCAACGGGAATTCGGACGAAAGGTTGCGCGTGTTTGACAAAGTAAAAACTTTCTTACTAAGATCGATGCATCGGATCTCGGGAGGCCGCGAGTGGTGACCAAGCAGGAAGATACGCCGAGCGGGCGTCTGTTGATGAGCAAGCCGAGCGTGGTGAACGTCGGGCTGGCAGGCTTTGTGAAGGACCTGCGGGATTGCGACATCGAGGTCGTGCAGGTCGACTGGACGCCGCCTGCCGACGGCGATCCCGAAATGGCGGCACTGCTCGCCAAGCTCGGTACGTGAGAGAACGGCCATGAAGCTGATCGAAGACGCCAACAAGCAGGCGCTGGCACGCATCCTCGAGGGTGAGCCCAGGCTGGTCGATATCGTTCCGGCGCGCGACGTGCTGGAGGGGTTGAAGGAACGAATGATCCTTCATGCCGGGCCGCCGATCACGTGGGACCGAATGTGCGGTCCGATGCGTGGCGCGGTGGCAGGCGCCATCGTGTTCGAAGGCTGGGCTCCGGATCTTGGAGCCGCCTTCGAACTCGCGGCGGGCGGCGCCGTCGCCTTCCACCCCAACCATCATTTCGGCGCGGTCGGTCCGATGACCGGCATGACCACGGTCTCCATGCCGGTGTTCGTTGTCGAAAACGCCAAATACGGCAACCGCGCCTACTGCGCCATCAACGAGGGCCTCGGCAAGGTCATGCGCTTCGGCGGCAATGACGATAGCGTGCTGGCCCGCCTCGCCTGGCTGCGTGACGTATTCGGGCCGGTGCTCGCCAGGGCGATCCGCGCGCATGGCGGGATCGACCTGAAGGCGATCATCGCGCGCGGACTCTCGATGGGCGACGAAATGCACCAGCGCAACCTGGCCTGCTCCAGCGTGTTCCTGCGCGAGATCGGGTCGGCGCTGGCGCGCACCTCGAACGACAACGAGGTTCTCGCAAGCTGCATAGGCTTCATCGCGCAGAACGATCAGTTCTTTCTCAACATCGCGATGGCGATGGGCAAGGCGCTGACCGATCCCGCCAACGGCATTCGCGGTTCGACGGTGGTGACCGCGATGTGCCGCAATGGAACCGATTTCGGGGTCCGCGTCAGCGGATTGGGCGATCGCTGGTTCACGGCGCCGGTGGAGATGCCGGAAGGGCTCTATTTCCCGGGCTATTCGCGCAAGGATGCCAATCCCGACATGGGCGACTCCGCGATCGTCGAGACAGTCGGGCTTGGTGGCTTCGCGATGGCGGCAGCTCCGGCAGTTGCCGGTTTCATCGGCGCCGGGGCGCCGTCGTCGGCGGGCAATTTCACGCGGGCAATGAGCGAAATCACTGTCGGGCAGAATCCGGAATGGACGATCCCCGCGCTCGACTTTGCCGGCGTGCCGACCGGCATCGACGTTCGCCTGGTGGTGGAGACCGGCCTTGCACCGGTCATCAACACCGGCATCGCGCATCGCGAGCCCGGCATCGGCCAGGTCGGCGCCGGCGTGGTGCGGGCGCCGATGGCCTGCTTCCGGCAGGCGGTCCTCGCCATTGCGGAAGATCTGGGGGTGTCATGAGCGCGTATGTCCTGAACGAAATTCGCAAGGGCTTCTATCTCGACTCGGTGGCGTTGATGCGGTTGTCGCGCGAGGTCGCGTCGGCGGCGGGCGTCGTCGAAGCCGCGCTGATGATGGGCACGCCGTCCAACCAGGCGATCTTGCGCAACGCCGGATTGCTCGATGGCGAAGTGATCGCGCAGGGCAATGATCTGATCCTCGCGATCAAGGCCGAGAGCGAAGCGGCGGCGCGCGCCGCGCTTGCCGAAGCGCGAAAGGCGCTTGACCGCCCCAAGACGAGTAGCAGCGGCGAAGCGGCGTGGCGGCCGCGCAGCATTGCCGCGGCCGTCAAGGCCGCACCCGCCGCCAACCTCGCCCTGATCTCCGTTCCCGGCGAGTTCGCCGCGGCGGAGGCGCGCAAGGCGTTGAACCGCGGACTTCATGTCCTGATGTTCAGCGACAATGTCTCGATCGCGGATGAATTGTCGCTGAAGCAGCAGGCGCGCGAAGCTGGCCTCTTGATGATGGGACCGGACTGCGGCACGGCGGTCATCGGCGGCGCGCCGCTCGCCTTCGCCAACCGGCTGAAGCGCGGGAGGATCGGGATCATCGGGGCATCCGGGACCGGGACGCAGGAGGTGTCGTGCCTGCTGTCCGAGGCGGGCGAAGGCATTTCCCACGCCATCGGCGTCGGCGGACGGGATTTGAAGAAGGAGATCGGCGGCATCACGACATTGATGGCTATCGACGCCCTTGATGCCGATCCCGAGACCGATCGCGTCGTGCTCATCTCCAAGCCGCCGCACCCGGACGTCGCCCGGGCTGTGCTCGGCCGGATCGGAAACAGCTCGAAGCCCTACACGGTGTGCTTCATCGGCGCGGCCTCGGCGGATCTGCCGTCAAATGCACGCTTTGCCGGTACGTTGAGGGAGGCGGCCGAGAAAGCCCTCGGCAACGGCCGGAGCATTGGCGGCAAGTTCGACGCTTCCGCCGTGGCTGCGCGTTTGCCGCAGCGACGCAAAGCGGCGCAGCGCATCGAGGGGCTGTTCGCCGGCGGCACCCTCTGTGCCGAGGCGCAGGTGATCCTTGCCGCGGGCGGCCGCAAGGTGGCATCGAATGCCGCCATTCCCGGCGTCCCGCATTTCGGCGACCCGGAGGCGCAGGGGAGGGACCGCATCGTCGACCTCGGGGCCGACGAATACACCCAGGGCCGGCCGCATCCGATGATCGATCCCTCGGTGCGCGACGATGCGTTGCGGGCGGCGCTGGTCGATCCCGCGGTTGCCGTCATCCTGCTCGATCTCGTGATCGGATACGGCGCACACGACAATCCGGCAGCGCATCTTGCGGCCGTCGTGGCGGGCCGCGCGGATGACGCGCCGGTCCTGGTTGCGTCGGTGACGGGGACCGAGCTCGACCGCCAGGTGCGTTCGGCTCAGATCAGGTTGCTCGAGGACGCCGGCATCGTGGTGGCGCCGTCGAATGCCCAGGCCTGTGATCTCGCTCTCGCTCTTTCCGTCAACGACGTCAGGATGCCGCGCTATGCGAACACTCAATGAGGTCCCGCGCCGTCTCGTGATCGCGATCGGCGGCAATGCCGTCCACCCCGAAGACATCAGCGGCACCTCGGACGAGCAGAAGGCCGTCGCCCAGCAAACGGCCGAGGCGCTGCTGCCGCTGGCCGAGCTCGACAACGAGCTGGTGATCACCCACGGCAACGGACCGGTGGTGGGCAAGATCATGATGCGCCAGATGCTGACGATGAGCCGGATTCCGCCGATGTCGATGGACATCTGCGTCGCGCACAGCCAGGGCGGCATCGGCTATCTTCTGATGCAGGCGATCGAGAACGTCTTGCGCGCGCATGGCAACGGCCGGCACGTCGCCAGCCTGCTGACCCAGGTCGAGGTCGACGCCAACGATCCCGCCTTCGCCAATCCGACCAAGTTCGTCGGACCGTTTTTCACCGAGCAGGAAGCCCAGCGCATCAGCGCCGAGTTGAACTGGAAAATGCGCGAGGACTCCGGACGTGGCTGGCGCCATGTCGTGCCGTCTCCGAAACCGAAACATGTCTGCGACATTTCTCTGGTCGACGCATTGGTCAAACGCGGCACCATCGTCATCGCAGGCGGCGGCGGCGGTATGCCCGTGATCCGCGACGAACGGGGCGTGCGCACCGGCGTGCCGGCAGTGATCGACAAGGACCTGACCTCGGCCCATATCGCCAACGTGCTTGGCATCGAGGAACTGCTGATCCTGACCGCGGTGCCCCGCGTCGCGATCAATTTCGGCAAGCCCGACAAGAGGGAGCTGGATCAGGTCAGCCTGGCGCAGATCAAGGCCTATCATCGCGAGGGCCATTTTCCGCCGGGAAGCATGGGGCCCAAGGTCGATGCCGCCATCCGCTTTCTCGAGGGTGGTGGAAAGCGCGCGATCATCAGCCATCTCAATTGCGCAATGGCCGCGCTGACCGGCGAGACCGGGACGCACATTGTTCCCTAGCGCTCGTCAAATGCGATGGCGGCGCCATTGAAGATGGCCGCCGAGATCCGCTCGGCAGGATAATCGATGTCGGTCGGCCGCGAGCACAGGTCCGGATCCATGCCGTTCCGCTCGGGCTGCCTGCGCGTCTAGTTCAGCATTGCCGCGACGTTGTCCTTCGTCACAACGTCGAGACCGGGCATCGATCGGACGGGCGAAATGAACCGCTTTGCCGTCAAAGCGGATCTCGCCGTGACTTGGCGGAAAGTCGCCGGCAATGATCTTGACGAGAGCCGACTTGCCGGCGCCGTTGTCGCCCATCAGGCCGTCCACCTCGCCGGGCGACACGCGGAGGTCGACGCCATGCAACGCGCGAATGGCGCCGAACTCCTTGCCGATGCCCTTCAACTCCAGGACTGCTAGCCCGGCGTCGTGAGGGGTTATCATGGCTGGCTTCGCTCAGGCATGCTGGCCACCTCCGCTCAGAAGTGCACCAGCGTGCGCAGACCGAGAATCCAGGCGTTGTCGGTCTTCACGCCGGCGGCATTGTACCCGCGCCCGCCAGGATGCATCACATACTGGGCGTCGAACTTCAGGTTCATCCAGCCCGTCGCCTGCCACCCGTACCAGGCTTCGATCGGAACCTCGTTTCCTCCGGCGTTGGGCGTGAGCGCAGCCGTATTGACATGGGTCGTGCCGACCGCAAAGCCGACTTCGTCCTCGGGGCGCGAGGCGAACGTTCCGGTGTGTCTGAAGCCGAAGGCGATCTGATAATCCTGATACGACGTGCGGTGGTCGGCGACGGTCGTATTGAGGAAGGTGTACCAGCCCTGCGCCTTGGGACCTTCAACCGTCAGCCGCTGCAGGATCGATTCATAGACGCCATAACGGCCGCGCGAATCTCCGAGATTCTGGTCCGAGACACCGCCGGTGCCCGGCGAGATTGCAATGATCCCCGGCAGGCCGCCATCAATTGTCGATGCGCTGTCATACCAGCCGCCAAATCTCCAGGTACCGTTCAACGGACCGCTCGGCGCCCAGACGATCTCGACCGGCACCAGCACGCCTGAGGCCGGGCTCGAGCCAGGGACACCGGGCAAGAAGTAAGTCGCGGAGTCCGACGTTGTCAGGTAGTTCGGATTGGCGTCGTAGACGCCGACCGAGAGCTGCCATTCCTTGGCGAAGTTGTAGTGCACCACACCGGCCCATTGGCTCACCGGCCAGTTATAGATGTAGCCGCCCTGGATGTTGCCGGGCTGGCCGCCGCAAAAGGTCAGGTTGATGAACTCGCAGAGACCAAAGAAGAAGTCGGAGCCGACGGGAAGACGGCCGCCCTTGAGTTCAAGGCGATCATCGAACAGCTTCTGCGAATAATAGAGTTCTGTCAGGCGGAGAATACTGCCGCGGCCGAACACTTCGTTGGTCAGTTGCAGAGCCGGAATTCCCGCCTCGTCATTCAGGTTGCGGCCGAAGCGGTCGACCAGCGTGAGGCCGACCGTGCCGCCCTGGATGCCGGCAAGCTTCGCCATATCGAACTTGGCTTGAAAGAACAGCTGTCCGGCTTGGGTCGCGGTGTTCCTGTTGCCGCCCGACAAGTTGCCGACGGCTTCGTCGCCCAGCGTCAGGGCCAGCGAGATACCTCGCTCCTTTAGCTGCGTCCTGCCGAGATCGCCGAACAGATATGGCCTTGTCCAGAAATCATCGGTCTCCGCGTAAGGCACCGGCGGCGCCTTCGTCATGAGATCGGCCGCATGCGCGCCGCCGCTGAACAGAGATAACAACGCGATCCCCACGCCGCACGCCCGCGCGGTGTTTACAGACCTAAGTGACATTTTCTGCACTCCCAGCGTCCCCGGCTTTGTCTATTTTTGTGCCACGTTCCCGCCCAAAGCCCTTCAGCGTGGAACGTGGTTGTTGCAAAACATTGAGACGTCAACCAAAGATAGAATCCGCGCGCACGCCAAAGCTCTTCAAGACGGCGGCGAGGGTCTGCCTGCGGCTCAGCTGGGCCAGCCCACGCCAGTTTGGATACGAGCGCCGCGAGCTTGATCGATCTTGCGCATCGAACTCCTCCCCTCGTTCCTCTACTCAAGTCGCCGCGACCATATTCCCGGTCCGGGTGCTTCCTTTTCGAGTTGTCATGCCTGATCGCCCGTCGTCGTCGGCAACGCAGCCGCGCCATGCGGAGCTGCGCCTTGCAGAATTGTGCCTTCCTTCGATCTTGGCGCCGTGCGGGCGAGGCCAGCCAGCGCAGCCTTGCGCCGTCGACGGGCCTGCAATTGCTGATCCGCCAGCACGCCGATCAGGATCACGGTTCCCATCACCGCGAAGTTCAGCGAATTGGGAATGCCCAGGATGTTCACGAGGTTCTGCAGCACCTGCAGCAACGCGGTCCCCAGCACGATTCCGAGAATGGAGCCCTCGCCGCCGCGCAGGCTGCAGCCGCCGAGGACGGCCGCCGCAATCGCATAGAGTTCGTAGAAGTTGCCGAACGAGCTCGGAGAGACCGAGTTGGTATAGAACACGAACATCACGGTCGAGACGCCGGCGAGCCCGCCGCTGATGACATAGGCGGTGGCGATCACGAGGTTGGTGTTGATGCCGGAGAAGCGCGCCGCTTCCTCGTTCTTGCCCACGGCATAAAGCCAGCGCCCGTAGACCGAGCGGTGCAGCAGCACGCCGAGGATCAGCGCGAGGATGATCAGGAAGATGAAGGTGTTCGGGATGCCCGCAATATTGCCGGAGGCGATGCCGCTCAGCGTGCTCGCCTCGTCACCGTAGCCGAAGCCGCGCGTCGAATCGCTGGTGTAGTAGCGCGCGGCGCCGCGATAGATCAGCAACCCGCAGAGCGTCACGATGAAGGGCTGCATTTTCAGACGCGTGATCAGGAAGCCCTGGATGCCGCCCAGCGCAAGCCCGCCCATCAGGACCAGCAGCAGCGCCAAAGGCCAGGGCACCTGATACGTCGTCAGCAGGTCGATGAAGATGACGCCGAGCAGCGCGAACATCGAGCCGAGCGAAAGATCGATTCCTCCGGTGATGATGACGAGGCCTTCACCCAGCGCGAACACACCGAACAGTCCGATCAGATTGGCCATGTTCAGCAGATTCACGAACGACAGGAAGGCCGGATTGATCGCGCCCGTGATGGCGGAGATCACCGCCAGCAGCAAGAACAGGCCGAGTTCCTTCTTCATCATGGCGCAGCGGTCTCCATGGTTTCGAGCGCTTGGCCGACCGCCAGCCTCAACACGTTGTATTCGCTGAACTGGTCGCGCTCGAGCACGCCGCTGACACTGCCTTCATGCATCACCGCCACCCGGTCGGAGACGCCGATCACTTCCTCCATGTCCGAGGAGATCATCACGATCGCGACGCCCTGGTCGGCGAGGCTGCGCATCAGCGCGTAGATCTCGCTCTTGGCGCCGACATCGATGCCGCGGGTCGGCTCGTCGAAGAACATCACGCGCGGCTGCATGGAGAGCCATTTGCCCAGCACCACCTTTTGCTGGTTGCCGCCGGACAGCGTCACGGCCTCGATGTCGATGCTCGGCGCCTTGATGGACAGCCGCCTGGCCTGGTCTTTGGCGATTCTGCGCTCGGCCGCGCCGTTGACCAGCCACATCCGCGCATGATCCAGCAGGCTCGCGAGCGTCACGTTCTCCCTGATCGGCAGTTCCAGCACCAGGCCGGATTTCTTGCGATCCTCCGGCACCAGGTAGATTCCTTGCCTGATCGCATCACGCGGCGAGGCGACGCCGACCGGGGCGTTGTCGATCCTGATCTCGCCACCGAGCAGCGGATCAACGCCGAACACCGCACGAGCAAGGGAGGTGCGGCCGGCGCCGACGAGCCCGGCGAGGCCGAGGATCTCGCCGCGCCGCACCGACAGATCGATCTGCCGGTCGGGAAAGGCCGTGGTCACGACGCCGGCGATATCGCAGCCGCCGGGCTGTGGCGCGCATGCCGGCGGCGTATACAGCGCCTTCAGGTCGCGGCCGATCATCAGCCGGATCATGGCGGCGTGGCTGAGCTCGTCGCGCGCCAATTCCCCCACGGTGCGTCCGTCGCGCAAGACCACGACGCGATCGGCGCAGCTCATGATCTCGCCCAGCCGGTGAGAGATGTAGATCACCGAGATGCCGTGCGCCTTCAGGTCGGCGATCACCTCGAGCAGCCGCTCGGTCTCCGAAATCGTCAGGCTGGAGGTCGGCTCATCCATGATGATGACGCGGGCGTCGATCGAGAGCGCCTTGGCGATCTCCACCATCTGCCGCTCCGCGATCGACAAATTCTCGACCAGCGTGCCCGGCGTGAAATCGGCGCCCAGTCGTTCCAGCAGCGGCATCACGCGGGCATGCATCTGCGCATTGTCAACCAGCTTCAGCGGGCCGCCGGCCAGCTTCTCGCGCCCGATGAAGACGTTGGCGGCGACATCGAGGTTCTCGAACAGGTTCAGCTCCTGGTGCACGAAGGCGATGCCGCATCGCGTCGCCTCGGTCACCGTCATCCGGGGGTGCTCGGTGCTGCCGATGCGGATCACGCCGGCGCTCGGGGCGATCACGCCGGCGAGCACGCGCATCAGCGTCGATTTGCCGGCGCCGTTCTCGCCGATCAGGCCCAGCACCTCGCCGCGATTGACGCGCAAATTGACGTCGTCGAGCGCCCTGACGCCGGGATAGGTCTTGCTGATTCCGCTGAGCTCCAGCAGCGTTTCCGCCATTCGGCATGTCCTCCTGCACAACGCCCGGCGGCCTGTGGCGGCCGGGCGTTGAAGCCGACTGAAGTTACTTCTTGAGCAGTTCCTTCAGATGTGCGGCGAACTCCGCGACGTTGGTCTTGCTGATCACCTTGGTCGGCACGATCAACTTGCTGTCCTTCGGAATCCAGGACTTGTCGCCGTTCAGCGTCTTGATGATGTTGGTGGCGGAGAGATAGCCGAACTCGTAGGGCTGCTGCACGACCGTGGATTCGATCGTGCCGTCGGAAATGCCGCGCAGCGTCCGCTGATCCTCGTCGAAGCCGACGATCTTCACCTTACCGGCCTTGCCTGCGGCCTTCACCGCGTCATAGATCAGCGGCGTCTCGTAGCTCCACAGGCCGGACAGCAGCGCGATGTCGGGATATTTGACGAGCACGTTCTCCATGTTCGCCTTGGCCTTGGCGAAGTCCACCTGGTCGGTGAACACGTCGACCAGCTCGACCTTGGTGCCGGCGATCGCTTCCTTGATGCCCTGCACCCGCTCGCGGGCGTTGTCGGCGTCCATCGTTCCGACGAACAGCGCGATCTTGCCGCCGTTCGGCAGCGCCTTCTTGATCTCCTCGCCGGCCTGCCGCCCTGCCGCGACGTTGTCGGTGCCGATATAGGCGAGGCGATTGCTCTGCGGCGCGTCGCTGTCCGTGGTGATCAGTACGGTCTTGGCCGCAACCTTGTTGAGCTCTTCGGTTGCATGCGGTGCATCGTCGACCGAGATCGAGATACCAGCGACGCCGCGCACCAGCAGATCGTCCAGTTCGCGCCGCTGGCCGGCCGCCGTCCCTTCATTGGTGACGATCAATTCGATATTGTAGTCCGGGTGCTCCTTCTGTGCCTTCTCAAGCCCACGGCCCGCGATGGTCCAGAAGTCGGCCGCGACATTGGTCACCAGCGCGATGGTCTTTTTCTGCTGTGCCTGTGCTACCCCCGTCGCCATCGCGAGCGCGGCAGCGCCCGCCAAGAGCGGCACGATCAATTCTCTCGTTGAGACCTTCATATGCACCTCCCTGTCGACACCCCCGGTGAGGGGATTTCACGCCCGGCGCTTTTCACGCCTTATTTTATTCACGTAACTAATAAATTAGCGCGACAAAATGTCCAGTCAAGGATGTTCATGCCGGCGTCTTCAAGCATTTATAGTATGATGGTGATGCATTTCAGCCTCTGTCCGCGCTTTTCGGCCCATATCTGAGTAGCCCGCGTTGAATAATTTCATCAAGAGAATTAAAAAAGCCAATATGAACGAGCAGTCCGAGCCGTTGAGACGTGCTTCGAGCCTGGCCCGCGGATCGAACCCCGGCCGTCTCGTCGAGGTCTTGCGACGCCAGGGGCCGTTGCCGCGGGTCGAGCTTGCACGCAGCACGGGCCTGAGCTTCCCGGCCATTTCGGCGATCACGTCGAAGCTGATGGCGGAAGACCTGCTGTGCGAAGCCGAGACAGATGCGGCGACGCTGTGGCCCGACGATGCCGACGAAGAGGATGCGGATAGCGGCCGTCGCCGCGGCCGGCCGGCCGTCCTGTTGACCCTGAATCCCGAGTTTGGCCGCATCATCGCCGTCTCGCTGCGCATGAATCTGGTCGAGACACTGATCGCCGATTTCAGCGGCTCCGCCCTGGCGCAATCGCGACTTGAACTCGCGACGCGCGCGCTCGATGCAGGCGCATTATGCGAGCTCGTGATCGCACAGATCGACGCCATGCTTGAGGCGACCGCCACGCCGCGACATCGGTTGCTCGGAATCGGGATAGCGCTGCAGGGCATCGTCGACGGCGACACCGGCCGGCATCTGTGGAGCCCGGCGTTGTCGATCACCGACGTCGATCTCGCCAAGCCGATCCGTCAGGCGTTCGGTGTCGAGGTCGTGATGGCGAACGACGCGGTCGCGGTCGCGCTGTCCCTCGCAGCCGCCGAACCGGCACTGGCGCAGGGCCTCACGGCCACGATCATGGTGGGCCACGGCGTCGGCATGGGCATTATTGTCGACGGTGAAGCGCGCTGGGGTGCCGGCGCGGGCAGCGAGATCGGTCATGTCAAGTTGGCGCTGAACGGCCCGCAATGCCGCTGCGGTCAGCGCGGCTGCATCGAGGCCCATCTTGCCGACTATGCGCTTTACCGCGATGCCCGCACCTTTCTCGACCTGCCGCCGGCGGCGTCGCAGCAACCGTCCGAGGCGCAGATGGCTCTGCTGCGCGATCGGGCACGGAGCGGCGATTCCCGCCTCGAGCACTTGTTCCAGCAGGCGGGCCACGCGCTTGCCGAGGCGGTCGCCACGACGATATCGGTGCTGCGCCCGCATCATGTCATCCTCGCAGGTCCCGGCCTGCAGGCATTCGACATGATGCACAGTGCTTATGAAGAGCGGCTCGACCAGGCGGTGCTGCCGTGGCTGCTCAAGTCCACGGCGATATATGTGCGTCCAAGCGAGTCGGCGACCATCGTCGACGGCATGGTGCGGCGGACGCTGCGGGTCGTCGACCGCAGCCTCATGGAGACAGCAGAGTGAACCTCGGGATTCGTGGCCCTTTTGCTTGAGCCGCGGCAACGCAACCGACGCCCTTCAGGCGCCAAAATCGAGAGGATGCCAATGCAGGGCGCCATCTATCCAAGTCTCAAGGACCGGACCGTGTTGGTCACCGGCGGCGGTTCCGGCATTGGCGAGGCGATCGTCCGTCAGTTCATCGGCCAGGGCGCGCGGGTCGGCTTCATCGACATCAACCTGACGGCCTCGGAGCAGCTGCTGTCCGATCTCGGGGCACAAGCCCGCGTGCACTTCGAACATGCCGATCTGCGCGACATCGGCGCGCTGCGGCGCGCAGTCGCCGGCATCCGCGAGGCGCTCGGGCCGGTCACCATCCTGGTCAACAATGCGGCCCGCGACGACCGTCACGCGATCGAGGACGTCACACCGGAATTCTGGGACGAGCGGATCGCCGTCAATCTGAAGCACCAGTTCTTCAGCGCCCAGGCGGTCGCGCCGGACATGAAGCAGGCAGGGGGCGGTTCGATCGTCAACATCGGCTCGGTGAGCTGGGTGATCGGCCAGGGCAACATGCCCTGCTACACAACGGCCAAATCAGCCGTTCAGGGCCTCACCCGGGCGCTGGCCCGCGATCTCGGGCCGCACAACATACGGGTCAATTCCATCCTGCCCGGATGGATCATGACCCAGCGGCAGCAGGATCTGTGGTTGACGCCTGAAGGCGTCGCCGAGTTGATGCAGCGCCAATGCCTCAAGCGCAAACTCGTGCCTGATGACATCGCCCGCGTCGTGCTGTTCTTCGCCGCCGATGACAGCGGCGCCTGCACCAACCAGAGCCATATCGTTGATGGTGGTTGGGTCTAGCGCTTCAGGTAATCCGGCAGGGTAAACCCGTCATAGAACCGGTCCGACAGGATCGCGGTCTTGAACGTCTGTGATTTGTAGCCGGCGACGATGTCCTGCGCCCACGGTGAGCCTGCATTGGCCTGCTTCACCGCGACCACATTGATATAAGGCGTCGTCATCTTCTCCAGAGCGAATGCATTGGTCAGCTTCAAGCCGCTGTAGATTGCGAAGTTGCCCTGGATGGCGGCGAAATCAACGTCGTCGAGCGCGCGCGGCGCCTGTGCCGCTTCCAGCGGCACAATCTTGATGCCGCCGGGGTTCTTGATCACGTCGAGTTCGCTGACATCGACCGGCTTGGAGTCGCGAATCTCGACGAGACCGAGATCGCGCAGGATCCAGAGCGCGCGCTGCAGATTGACGGGATCGTTGGGCACGGCCACGGTCGAGCCGGGCTTGATCGGGGAGCCGACCGGGTGCTTCTTCGAGTAGAGCCCCATCGGGGGCGTCGGGACGTGGACGATGCCGACGAGGTCGGTCTGCTGCCGCTCGTTGTACGAGTTCAGGAAGATCGTGTGCTGCATGACATTGGCGTCGATCTCGCCCTTGAACACCGCGTTGTTGGCTTCCAGCCCGGTCGAGAACTCGACATAGCGGATACGGTAGCCCTTCTTCTCCAGCTCCGGCGCGACGCCAACCTTGAATTCGTCGATATAGGGGCCCGGCACGAAGCCGACTTTCAGATCGGATTTGGCTGATGTCTCCGCATGCAGGGCGGCGCCGGTAAGAGCACCGAGAATGAGCAGGGTCGAAAGCAACAGGACGCGCGCAGTGGTCATTGAATTCTCAAATCCTTGGACTGTGGGCAAACAGCGATTCGGCCGACGCGAGGTCGGCGGTTTCGAGCACGTCAGGCGATCAGGCGATCGCCTTGATCGATCCGGAAAACAGGCTTTGCGGCCGGCTCAGTCCGTAATGGTCGCGCAGCGTCGTGCCGCCGTACTCATCGCGGAACAGGCCGCGCTTGCGTAGGATCGGCACGACCTGCTCGGCGAAGATATCGAACCCGCCGGGTAACCAGGGCGGCATCACGTTGAAGCCGTCGGCCGCGCCGTTCTCGAACCAGGTCTGGATGCTGTCGGCGATTTTTTCCGGCGGGCCCGCGATCACCCAGTGGCCGCGCGCCCCGGCGAGACGCTGCACGAGCTGGCGGATGGTCGGCTGCTCGCGATCGACGATGTCGACCACGAGCTTGAAACGGCTGGCGACCCCGCGGGCGCTACCGGTGTCGATCAGGTGGCGCGGGAAGGGACCGTCGAGGTCGAAGCCGGAGAGGTCGAGCCCGATCATCTGGCGAAGCTGGGTCAAGGAGTATTCCGGCTGGATCAACTCGTTGAACTCGTCCTGCAACCGGTCGGCTTCGGCCTGTGTGCTGGCGATGAACGGGCTGATGCCCGGCAGGATCTTGACCTGATCGGGGCTGCGATCGAAGGCGCGTGCCTGCCGCTTGATGCCCGCATAAAACTCCTGGGCGCTCGCCAGCGTCTGATGCGCGGTGAAGATCGCTTCGGCAAAGCGCGCGGCAAAGGCGCGTCCGTCATCGGACGAGCCCGCCTGGACATAGACCGGCCGTCCCTGCGGCGTCCGCGAGATGTTGAGCGGACCGCGCACTCGGAAATGCTTTCCGACGTGATCGACCGGATGGATCTTTCCCGTATCGGCGAAAATGCCGGATGCGGGATCGTTCACCACCGCGTCGTCTTCCCAGCTGTCCCACAGCCGCGTGATGACATCGAGATATTCCCGCGCCCGCTCGTAGCGTTCGTGGTGCGGCGGATGCTCGGGCAAGCCAAAGTTCTGCGCCGCCTGCGCCGTGCTGGTCGTGACGATGTTCCAACCGGCCCGGCCGCCGCTGAGGTGATCGAGCGACGCGAACAGGCGGGCCAGGTTGTAAGGCTCGGTGTAGGTCGTCGACGCGGTCGCGATCAGGCCGATCCGTTTCGTGGCGACGGCGATTGCGGCCAGCCAGGTGATCGGCTCGAACCGGAATCGTTGTGCGTAGCGAACATTGTCGGCCAGCGCGGGGCCGTCGGCGAAGAAGATCGCGTCGAATTTCTGGGCCTCGGCGCGCTGCGCCAGCTCCTGATAGTAGGTAACGTCAAGGATGCGATCCGCCGCAGAGCCCTTGTAGCGCCATGCCGCCTCGTGATGGCCGCCGGGATAGATAAAGAGGTTGAGGGAAAGCTGTCGTTTGCTCATCTCGGATCTCGTAAGTTCTGCCGATCGTTATTGGTGGGACGGCGCCTTGTGCGCAAACGCGAAGCGCAGGTAGCGCTCCAGCTTCAAACCTTCGGGCGTGCGTTTTTCTTCGACAAGGCGCGCGAAGGTGCGTCGCACCAGGTCGCGCTCGTGAGGGGTGAACGCTTCGAGGAAATTGCCGAATGCGCTCGCTTCCGACCACTGCAGCAGCGATGCGGCATCGTCGTGGATATCGATCAGCGCGCGCAATTCGCTACGGTAGCCGGCGAAGCCGTGTGCCGCGAACAGCGATTTGAGCTCCTCGTCGGTCGATCCGAGCACCGGGTTGGAGTCCTGGCGATCGCCGGCAAGACCCGCCTCGACGATGGCGCGACGAAGCAGAAGGCGCGACTGGTGCGGCCTGGACGGATCCTGCACATTCAATCCGAGGCGGCCGCCGGGCTTGAGCACGCGCCGGATCTCCCGCAGCGCGCGATCCTTGTCGGAGATCCAATGGAAGACGCTGTTGAGATAGACTGCGTCGAACTGCGCGTCGTCGAAGCCCGACAGATCTTCGGCGCGCCCGGTGGCGAACTGGAGGTTATCCCCCTGCCGAAGGCGCGCAATTTCGATGCGGCCGGCAAGTGGGTCGATACCGATCACGTGGCCGTCCGGGCCGACCAGTCCGGCCACGAATTCTGCAAGCCGGCCGGTTCCCGTCCCGATGTCGAGCACGTGCTCGCCGGACTTGATGGCGAGCGGCCCGATCAGGAACTTGCCGTGGCGAAATTGAACGAGTCCCGCTTCATCATAGGCGCGGGCGAGCTCCGGAGTATCGTGTTCAAGGCTGATGTCGCCAACAGTTTGCGGCATTTCGAGACCCATCGTTGCTCGCCGCGCGTCGACGTCAGGCGCGTGCGTTGCGGCAGACTCTATGTCGACGGTGATGAAATGAATTTGCATTGTTGCGCGGCAAGCGAGCATGAACGTGACGAGTTCGTCGTTCACCGGAGATGAGTGCGATCGCGCCGATCCGGGCGGTGCATGATTTGGGAGGTTTTCCCGATCGATCGCGCCGATCCCGCACGTCGCAATGCACATGAGACGATCGGTCAGGCGGCGATCGTCGCAAATATTTCAATGCCCGCGTTGTCCACGACGCGAACATTGCCTGCTATCGAAAACAAAGCTGGTTTCGTTTCATTGACTGAATGTCGATCGCTTTTACGATTTGCAACGTCAAAGCGAGGTGGTCATTCATGCCGCAATCCGATCCTGACAGCGTCGCCCGCGAGGCCCTCCGGCTGATCGGGGCCGACCCGCAGAACTGGGTGCCTGATCGCGACGGGATCGATCACAACGTCGTCGTGGTTGGCGGTGGCCAGTCCGGTGCGGCCTTCGCGTTTGCGTTTCGGCGCGCCGGGATCGGCAGGGTTTCGGTGATCGATGCCGCCGCCGACGCCAGCAAGGCCGGCGTGTGGTTGACGAGCGCGCGAATGCACAAGCTCCGTACCCCGAAGACGCTTCCAGGTCCGGAGCTCGGTCTGCCCGGTCTTGGTTTCCAGGCATGGTATGAAGCACGCCATGGCGCGGCGGCCTTCGACGCGCTCGATCGGATTCCGCGGCTCGATTGGGCGGCCTATCTCGACTGGTATCGCCGCGTGACCGGCGCCGGCATTCGTTACGGTACGCGGCTGCTCCGCATCGAGCCCGCAGCCGATCATCTGCGGTTACATCTGGAGCGGAGCGGGGTCACGTCCATCGAGACCACGCGCAAGCTGGTGCTCGCAACCGGTTTTGCGGGTAGCGGGGGCGCTTATGTCCCTGACGCGCTGCGGGCCCTACCGAAGCGATTCCACGCGCATACTTCGGAGAAGATCGATTTCAGGCCGCTGCGTGGTCTCTCCGTTGCGGTGGTCGGGAGTGCTGCGTCGGCCTTCGATGCGGCGGCCGCGGCCCTTGAGGCCGGAGCGCGTGACGTTCATCTGTTTGCGCGCCGGGAGACCTTGGCCGCGTTGCCGGTCATTCGGATCCGCGGCTACCCGGGAGCCTATGACAATTATGGCAGCTTGCCTGATGCGGTGCGCTGGCATCAGGCGATTCGGTTCAGGCAGGCTGGGTCGACCCCGCCGCCGGATGCGATCTCGCGCGCGGTCGCCTTTCCCAATTTTCATCTGCATCTGGGCGCGCCGTGGACCTCGGCGCAATTGAAGGGGGTACGGCCGGTCGCCATCACTCCGCAGGGCGAGTTCGCGTTCGATTTCGCGATTGCCGGGACCGGCTATTCCGTCGATCTTGGCGCGCAGTCCGAGCTCGGCGATTTCGCCGACGAAATCCTGCTGTGGCGAGATCGCTTCGTGCCGCCTGACGGCGAAAAGGACGATAGCTTGGCGGCCTATCCTTATCTCGGGTCCGGGCACGAGTATCTGGAGAAAGTTCCGGGCCGCGCGCCGTATCTGAAGGACATTCACGTCTTCAACCCGGCGGCATTTGTCAGCTTCGGCCTGCCGATCGGCGACGTTCCAAGCTTCAAGCGCGACATTCCGGGGATCACGGCCAGGATCAGCCGCGATCTGTTCCTGGCCGACCTCGCATCTCACGAAGCGCGCATCAACGGAGAGATCGCGGAGGATTTCACCACCGAGCTCTATGCGCCGGCTGTCTGGCGGCCGCCGCAGCCCGTTGCGGCGGAATAGCGAGGATCACGACCACATCATTCATCTCCGCCGTCGTTTCCGCGACCGGCGCATGGCGGAGCCTTGTCCAGGGGATCGCGGCGACGAGACCAGCATCATGAGCAACACGACCAGCATCGACAACGTCATTCCGCGCGCCGACATCGTCAAGCGTGCTGCGCGGCTTGGTGCCGAGATCAAGAATGTGAAGCTGTCGGGTGACCTTCCCGACGCGGTCATCCGTGCCATCAACCAGGTGCTGCTCGAGCACAAGGTGATCTTCTTTCGCGACCAGGGGCACCTCGACGACGCCGAGCAGGAGCGCTTCGCGATCAGGCTCGGCAAACTGGTGCCGCATCCGACCATCGGCCCGAGCAAGGGAACGTCGTCGATCCTCGAGCTGGATTCGGGGCGTGGTGGCGGCCGCGCGGACCAATGGCATACCGACGTCACGTTCGTCGATGCCTATCCGAAGATCTCGGTGCTGCGCGGCGTGGTGATCCCGCCCTATGGCGGTGACACCGTCTGGTCGAACACGGCGGCGGCCTATCTCGATCTGCCGGCACCGTTGCGCAAGCTCGCCGACGAGCTCTGGGCGGTTCACAGCAATGCCTATGATTACGCGGTGAAGTCTCGCGCCACCGACGCCGACAGAAAGCATTTCGACGAGGTATTCACCGGGACGATCTATGAGACCGAGCATCCGGTCGTGCGCGTCCATCCCGAAACGGGCGAGCACACCCTGGTGCTTGGCAATTTCGTCCAGCGCTTTGTCGGCCTGCCGAAATATGACGGCCAGAAGCTGTTCGATCTGTTCCAGTCTCACATCACGGCTCCCGAGAACACCGTGCGCTGGAGCTGGCGGGCAGGAGACGTCGCGATCTGGGACAATCGCGCGACCCAGCATTACGCAGTCAATGACTACGGCGAGCAGCATCGCGTGGTGCGCCGCGCCACCATCGATGGCGAGGTTCCGGTCAGCGTCGACGGCCGCCACAGCGTGACGCGGATCAAATCGCCGAAGCCGCAGGCGGCGAAGGCCGCCTGAGCATGTCGCCTATTGGAGCAACACGATGAATGCCATCATTCGAATGCTGCGCGCGCGCCGAGCCGCTGCGCGCCGGGCGGCGCGATTGCTGCTGGCCAGCGCCTTTGCTGCGGGCCTGATCGCTCCGGCCTTCGCCGAGCCACCGCTCGAGAAGACCGAGATCCGCTATCAGGGCTGGGCCGGGCAGGTGACGTTCACCGAGCTCGCCGAGGACCTCGGCTACCTCGCGCCCCTCAAGCTCAAATGGGTCGGCAACACCATCAGCGGACCGCAGGACATCCAGACCGTCGTCACCGGCGACATCGACGTCGGCGGCGCTTTCTATGGCGCGATTATCAAGCTGATCGCGGCCAAGGCGCCGATCAAGGCGGTGGTCGGCTACTACGGTTCCGACGCGAACACCTATTACGGCTACTATGTGAAGGACGACAGTCCGATCAAGACGGCCCGCGACCTGATCGGCAAGAAGGTCGCGGTCAATACGCTTGGCGCCCATCTGGAGTTCGTGCTGCGTGAGTATCTGGCGCGGAACGGCATTAGCGCCGGCGAGGCCAAGCAGGTGACGTTGGTGGCGGTCCCACCCGTCACCGGCGAGCAGGCGCTGCGGCAAGGGCAGGTCGAGGTGAGCGCGCTCAGCGGCGTGTTGCGCGACAAGGCGCTGGAGCGTGGTGGAATCCGTTCGCTCTTCAACGATACCGATCTGTTCGGACAATTCACCGGCGGTGCCTATGTGCTGCGGGAGAAGTTCATCAAGGACAATCCGAACACCGCCCGCAAGCTGGTTGAGGGGATATCGCGCGCCATCCAGTGGGCGAAGACGACGCCGCCCGATGAAGTGCGGGCCCGCTTCGACCGGATCATCGCGGAGCGCAAGCGCAACGAGGATGCCTCCTCGATCAAGT
Organism: Bradyrhizobium sp. USDA 3262; assembly: GCF_054060035.1. Classification (NCBI taxonomy): domain Bacteria; kingdom Pseudomonadati; phylum Pseudomonadota; class Alphaproteobacteria; order Hyphomicrobiales; family Nitrobacteraceae; genus Bradyrhizobium; species Bradyrhizobium sp. USDA 3262. Next base: position 8,271,077 of record NZ_JBSSCT010000001.1, on the reverse strand, counting down.
ACTGGAAGAGCACCGGCGTCGCGTCCAAGGGCGGCGTGATCTCGGATCCCGAGCTGCAGGTCTGGATCGACTGGCTGGTCAAGGACGGCCTGCTCAAGCCGGACCAGATCAAGGCTTCGGACACCTACACCAACGAGTTCAACTATTTCCGTCCCGGAAGGACGGCGGAGGCGCGATGACGTCGGTCAAGATCAGCTTTGACAAGGTCCGTAAGGAGTTCGTCACCCGAGGTGAGGGAGGCCGGCCGGCGGGCCGTTTCACCGCGCTCGAGGACATCACGTTCGACGTCCGCGCCGGCGAATTCCTGGCCCTGGTCGGTCCAAGCGGTTGCGGCAAGTCGACATTGCTCGATCTGCTCGGCGGGCTTGCGACGCCGACCAGCGGCCGCATCCTGCTCGATGGCCGCTCGATCGTTGGGCCAGGGCGTGACCGCGGCGTCGTCTTCCAGCAGTATGCGCTGTTTCCATGGCGTACCGCCGCGCAGAACGTCGAGTTCGGGCTCGACATTGCCGGCCTCAAGCCGAAGCAGCGCGGGGAGATCGCGCGGCACTTTCTCGACCTGGTCGGGCTGTCCGGTTTTGCCGACCGTTATCCGCACGAGCTTTCCGGCGGCATGAAGCAGCGTGTCGCGATCGCGCGGAGCCTGGCCTACGATCCGGAAGTGCTGCTGATGGACGAGCCGTTCGCCGCGCTCGATGCCCAGACGCGCGAAACGCTGCAAGGCGAGCTGCTGCGGATCTGGCGTGCCACCGGCAAGACCATCATCTTCATCACCCATGGCATCGACGAGGCCGTCGTGCTCGGCCAGCGCGTGGCGGTCATGACGTCGCGTCCGGGCCGGATCAAGGAGATTGTCGACATCCCCGCGGCCTTGCGCAGCGAAACCGAGGATGTGCGCTCGCTGCCGGAATTCGGCCGCGTGCGCCATGAGATCTGGAGCCTGCTCCGCGAGGAAGTGCAGAAGGTGCAGCTGGGGCAATCGGCGGGCAGGGTCAGCGCAGGCCGTGTCGACCGTGAAGTAAAGGAAGTCGCTCATGTCTAGCCTGGAGATGCTGACATTGCTGGAGCTCGCGCATGGGCGGCGAGACGAGCACGCGCCGGCAGCGCGGTCACCGCTGGTGAGCGCGGCCCGCGCCGCGACCCGCGGTCTGGCAGCTTTCGGGCGCCGTTCCCTGCTGCTGATCGCCCTTCTGGCGATCTGGGAGGCCGCGCCCAGGCTCGGCTTGATCGACGCGGTGTTTCTGCCGCCCTTCTCTGACGTCATCGCCGCAGGCTGGCAGCTCGCGCAAACTGGCGAGCTCTATGACGACGCCTCCGCGAGCCTGCTCCGCGCCCTGAGCGGGTTTCTGGTTTCGGTCGTGCTGTTCGTCCCGCTCGGGCTGGCCGTCGGCTGGTACACAAGGCTCGGCGATCTCCTGAACCAGTTCATCGAAATTTGCCGCAATACCGCGCCGCTCGCGCTGTTGCCGGTGTTCATCCTGCTGCTCGGCATCGGCGAGCTCTCGAAGATCACGATGGTGGTCTATAGCTGTGCCTGGCCGCTCCTGCTCAACACCATTGCCGCGGTGAAGCAAGTCGATCCGCTCTTGATCAAGTCGGCGCGGACCATGGGCGCGACCCCGCAGCAGCTGTTCCGCAAGGTGATCCTTCCGGCGGCGCTTCCGACGATCTTTGTCGGCATTCGCCTCGCCAGTGCGTCAGCCATGCTGGTGCTGGTCGCATCCGAGATGGTCGGCGCCAAGGCCGGCCTCGGCTATCTCATCATCAACAGCCAGTACAGCTTCCTGATCCCGCAGATGTATTTCGGCATAATCGGGATCACCGTCATCGGGCTGGCATTCAATGCCGTCCTGGAGGCGTTGGAACGGCGCTTGATGCGATGGAAGGCACAGGTTGCGGCGTGAGGCCGTGGTTCAGGCGCCGCTCGGACTGTTTCGTGCGGTGGCCTGCGTCACAATGCTGTTCGGCGGCACGTCCTTGGTCAGCCAGACGTTGCCGCCGATGGTCGACCCGCGGCCGATCGTGATTCGGCCGAGTATGGTTGCGCCGGCGTAGATCACGACGTCATCCTCGACGATCGGATGGCGGGCGTCGCCCTTGATCACATGGCCCTCGTCGTCGGTCGGGAAATGCCGCGCGCCGAGCGTGACGGCCTGATAGACCCGGACGTTGTTGCCGATGATGGCGGTTTCGCCGATCACGACGCCGGTTCCGTGATCGATGAAGAATCCGGAGCCGATCCGGGCGCCGGGATGGATATCGATGCCGGTCCTTGTGTGGGCGATCTCCGACATCAGGCGCGCCACCAGCCGCGCACCGATCTGGTAAAGCAGATGGGCAAGGCGATGGTGGATGATGGCGGTCATCCCGGGATAGCCGATCAGGATCTCGGGAAAATTCCGCGCCGCCGGGTCTCCAACGAATGCAGCGCGCAGATCGTTGATCAGCAGTCCGCGGACCGACGGCAGTTGGGTGGCGAATGCGCGTGTCAGCTCGATCGCCTCCTCATGCACAAAGCCGGGCTCCAGCTCGTCGCCAACGAACAGCGCGCCGCGATGGATCTGCGCGCCGAGCGAATCCAATGCCGTGCTCAGCGTATTGCCGACGAAATAGTCGATGTTCTCGCCGTCGAGGTCCGATTGGCCGTAGTGGCGCGGAAACAGCGCCTCGGTGAGGCCGTCGAGGATCGCCTCCAGCGCGTCGCGCGAGGGCGCACGGCGTGCTTCGCCGTCTTGCCGGATGCTGTGGGTCTCCTCCCGCGACGTGCGCAACTCGGCGACGATCCGGTCGAGCTGCCAGCGGCCTGGTGGTCTGCTGACCGCACCGGCCGTTGACGGAGGCGATGCTGGCGGCAATTCGCGTTTCATGCTGCACCCTTTCTCTGTTCTAACGGACATGCGCCAGAGGAATGCTGACTTCGGCCAATAGGTCGAGATCGGCTTCGTGATCGATCTGGACATACTGTCCATTCCAGTAGGTGAGGCCGGACAGCCGATGCGACAATTCCATGCTGGCGAGGCGGCCCACGATGATGCCATGGGAATGCCGCTCGATGATCTCCTCGACCTGGCATTCGATCATCGCAAGCGACCGCTGCAGCAACGGCACGCCCGAGGCTCCATGGGTCCAGTCGGTGCCCTCGAAGCGTTCCCTGCCTTTCAGCCGGCTATTGCTGAAGCGCTCGGCCAGGGCCTGCTGGTCGGAGCCGAGGATGTTGACACCGAATAGCCGATGGCGGGCGATCGGTGCGAAGGACGACGCCTGCCGGTTGATGCTGACCAGCAACCGGGGTGGGCTGGCGCTGAGCGACGTCAGCGAGGTCACCGTCATGCCGGTGATGTCCTCACCCTGTCCTGCGGTGATGATGCAAACGCCGCCCGGGAGGCGGCGCATCACAAGGCGAAATTGACGCTCGACCTCGTGGTCAGCGTCCACAAGATGAATATCCGGCCTGCTCATCGGGATTCTCCCTTGCATTGCCTCGCCGGATTGGACCTCGCCAGAGCGTTTTCGAGCGAAGTAGATACCGGTTCGCGTGAAGAAAACGCATCAAAACAACAAGCCAGAGTTCCGTTCCGATTCCATCGGAGCGGGGCTCTAGAAGAAGCCCTTGGCGGGGAGCGGCGTGCCGCTGATCTCGTATTGTCCGATCGAGCGCGCCTTGAAGGTATTTGGATTGTGCGACGCCAGCGTGCGCGCGTTGCGCCAGTGGCGGTCGAAATTGGCGGCCTTCTTGGTGGCCGATGCGCCGCCGACGTCGAACAGCAGGCTGCCGCTCCGGATCGCAAACTCGTCCGCAACGATCTTGGCCTTGGCCGACAGCAGCGCGGCCCTGTGCGCGGCATCGACGGCGTTTTCGTCGCCTGCATCGAAAGCGTCGGTGGCGGCATCGAGCGCCTCCGCGGCCGCAAGCACCACGGTCTCGGCGGCGAACGCGCCGCTGGCGATCTGGCCGACGGTCTGTTGCAGCAGCGGGTCGTCCGCCGGAACCTCGCTCGGCGCGTAATAGAACGTCCGCTTGCGGGTCCGCACCAGGGCGCTGGCGTCGCGCAGCACGGCGCGCGCGATGCCCGCATTGATAGCGGTCAGGAACAGCTGGGCAAATGTGTTGGAGTAGGGAATGCCATAGCCGGTATCCGGTGCATCGAACACGACCTCCTGGCGCTTGACGCGCACGTTGCGGAAATGCGTGGTGCCGGTCGCGGTCAGCCGCTGCCCGAGGCCGTCCCAGTCGTCGATCAGCTCGATGCCGTCGCGGTTGACCGGAATCAGCACGGCGGCATTGGTGGCGGATGCGTCAGCGGTGCGAACGAGGACGTAGTCCGAATACAGCGTGCCGGTGCTGTAGTATTTCGTGCCGTTGAGAAGGTAGTCGTCGCCGTCGGAAGTGAGTGTCGTGTTCGGCGTGACGTTGCCGACCTTGGGCGTGTCGAGCTCGGTTGCCGCAAGCCCGATGATCGCGCCGTCGGCGACTGCCTTCTGCCACTGCCTGTGCTGATCGTCCTTCGGCCGGCGCACCAGGCGTTCGACGACGCTGAAATGGTTGCGCAGGATATGCGCGACATTCGCGTCGGCCTCGCCGAGACCGATGACGATCTCGAACAATGCGCGAATCGACAGACCGGCGCCGCCGGATTCGGTCGGAAGCCGCAACGCGCCGAGGCGGGCCTTGCGAATGAGATCGACTTGCGCGAACGGCAGGACGCGCTCGCGTTCGCGGTCGGCGGCGCCTTCCGCGATGCGGCCAAGCAGCGCGTCGATATCGGGCGCGTGGCTGCGGAGGCGGTCGGAAGGCTCCAGCGAGGTAGCGGATAAAGGCTTGTTCATTGGTGTCACTCGAAGCGCGTTGATTAGTCGGACGGTTGTTGATCAGACCTGGGCCAAATGGTCGGTGACCTTGATCGGCTCCGGAAGCACCTTGCGCGCGACCAGCCAGTCGGCGGCCCGTTGCAGCTCGGCGAGGAAGTTTTCGTCGTTGGCGGCGAAGTAGCGATACTGCCGGTTCAACGCGATGAACTGGTCGCGGACCTGGTCGCTGTATTTGCCGGCCTTTTGCGCGATGTATTCGGCATCCTTGCTGTTCGCGGAAATCCACTTGCCCTCGGCGCGGAAGGCATCGTTGACGGCCCGGACCAGCGCAGGATTGTCGGTCGCGAATTTTCGGGTGGTCAGGTAGGACGTGTAGTCGATCTGGAACTCGAGATCGCGACCTTCCAGGAAGATGTCGTGCGCCTTGTATTCGAGCCGCGCGATGTCGACGCCCGGGCTCCACATCGACCAGGCGTCGACCTTCCCGGAGGCCAGCGCCGGCGCTGCGTCCGGTGGGTTGAGATAGACGAACGTCACCTTGGAGCGGTCGACCTTGTGCTTCTCGAGCGCCGCAACCAGCAGGAATTCGCCGAGACCCGAACGGTTCACCGCCACCGACTTGCCGACGAGATCCTCGACCTTGTTTATGCCGGAGTCATCCCGCGCAATGATCGCAGTGGTGCGCGGCTCGTAGACCACGAATTGCGTGAACACCAGCGGCGAGCCGGCGATGATCGCGGCGAGTGCCGGCGTCGTGCTGCCGCCGAAGCTGAAATCGGCGCTGCCGCCGGTCACAGCCTGCAGCGTCGGTGCATGATTGGGGAACGGCCCGAGCCACTCGACCTTGATGCCGTCCCTGGCCAGCAGCTTCTCGAACTCGCCGCGCTCCTTGGCGATCAGATTGAGGCCGCTCAAACCCCAGGTCAGACGTACAGTGTCGGTGACGCGGCCGGTCGCCGCATGCGCCGGCTCGGACAGGTCAAAACCGGCAAGCGCGCCGATGCCGAAGGCGGCGCCGCCAAGGAAGCTGCGACGGGTGGGGTTGGTGAACCGTAGGATAGACATCGAGTGGTCCTCAGGCAGGAATGGAGTGAGAGGTGCCGACGCCGAGCTCCGCCAGCAAGTCGGCGCGGGCGATCGGCGCTGCGCCGTTACGTTTCATGCGATGCTCGAACGCGATCCGGCCCTCGCGCATCACCAGGATGCGGTTGGCGAGCGCGATCGCCTCGTCGACGTCGTGGGTGACCAGGAGAACGCCGGGCCGATGGACGGCGACCAGCTCGCGCACCAGATCGTGCATGCGAATGCGGGTCAGCGCGTCGAGCGCGGCAAAGGGCTCATCGAGCAAGAGCAGCTCGGGCTCCTGCACCAGCGCGCGCGCCAGCGCCACGCGCTGCGCCTGTCCGCCCGAGAGGTTGCGCGGCCAGTCATCGAGACGGCCGCCGAGTCCGACCTCGGTGAGCGCGGTGGCGGCGCGCTGACGGGCGTCGCTCGCATTGAGGCCGAGCGAGACGTTGCGCCACAGACTGTCCCACGGCAGCAGCCGGTGCTCCTGGAAAACGACGGCCGGCCGCCGTGGTGCCGTGATGCGCCCGCCGTCGATCGCATCGAGGCCGGCCAGCGCCCGCAGCAGCGTGGTCTTGCCGCACCCGCTTTCGCCGAGCAGGGCGACGAACTCGCCGCGCTCGATGCGCAGGTTGAGGTTCTCGATCACCACGCGGCTGCCATAGGCGCGATGCAGTCCCGTCACCACGACGGCCGGCGCAATCGCGGCCGGTGAGGGCACGGCGTGCAACGTCATCGTGCGCCTCCATAGTTCGGATGCCAGGCCAATAGCCGTCGCTCCAGGGCGCGCGCGATGCCGTCGGCGGCGACACCGATCAGCGCATAGATCACGATCGTCAGCACGATCACGTCGGTGCGCAGGAACTCGCGTGCATCCATGGCGAGAAAGCCGATGCCGGACTGGGCGCCGATGGTCTCTGCGACCACCAGTGCCAGCCACGCGGTCGCCAGCGCATAGCGCACACCGGTCAGGATCGAGGGCAGGGCGCCGGGCAGGATGACGCGCCGGATCAGCTCGAGCGTTCCGAGGCCCTGGACGCGGCCGAGCTCGAGCAGCTTCGGGTCGACCTGCCGGATACCCAGCGTGGTGCTGATGTAGATCGGGAAGGCGACGCCGAGCGCGACCAGGAAGACCTTCTGGGCTTCGCCGACGCCGAGCCAGACGATCACCAGCGGCAGCGCGGCGAGAAACGGGATCGCGCGGATCATCTGAATGCTGCGGTCGATCGCGGCCTCCGCGATCCGCGAGAAGCCCACGAGGATGCCGAGCGCGAATCCGACGCTGCCGCCGATCGCAAAACCGGCCGTTGCGCGCAGCAGGCTGACGCCGAGATCGTTCAGCAGGCTTCCGGACGTTGCCAGCTTGAATGCCGTCCGGACGACCTTGCTCGGTGCCGGCAGCACCTGCGGCGAGAGCCAGCCGGCCTGCGCCAACAATTCCCAGATGATCAGAAGCACGACCGGGGCGAGCCACGACAGCAGCAGCATGCCGCGCCGGCCGATCTCTACTCGTGGCTTCCGGGACGGCGATGCGGTTTGATCGCTGCGCGGCGTTGAATCAAACGCGATTGATGGCGCAGCCTGTTCGAGGTTGCTCAAGTCTGTTCGGTCCTCATCCAACACGGCGCGCGGACGTCATTGATCGCGCGCGGCATGGTCTGCCGTTCTCTCGATTGACGGTTCGTCGTCGTTCGAAAGGGCGCGCGGCTCATGCGACGCAAACTGTCCCACGAATTTTCTCGAACAGAAATAGAGCCGTATTCCAATTGTCGCTGCGTCCGGAGTTTTCTGGTTCATCGGCGCTCGCCGCGCGGCAAGGATAATCTTTTGATGCGCCGCTGCTTGATCTGCCGCCGTGCTTCTTTGAAAACACGCCGACGCAACGTCAGGGAAATCGGAGAGACGGAATGTCGACACGACCGCTTCGCTTTGGCATCTGGGCGCTGGTCCATGGTTCGCGCGCGGCCTATCAGGATCCGGAGGAGCCGTATGACGCATCGTGGGAGCGCAATCGCGACCTCGTGCTTGCCGCCGAAGCGCTGGGCTACGATTCCACGCTGATCGCGCAGCACACCATCAATCCGCATCAGGAGGATTTCGATCAGCTCGAGGCCTGGAGCGCGGCGGCGGCCGTTGCGGCATTGACCAGCCGGATCGAGATCATCGCGGCCATCAAGCCCTATCTCTATCACCCGGTGGTTCTGGCCAAACTTGCGCTCGGGATCGAGAACATCAGCCGCGGACGCTTCGCGATCAACCTGGTCAATGCCTGGAACCGGCCCGAGCTCGACAAGGCCGGTATCGGCTTTGCCGAGCACGATGCCCGTTACGCCTATGGCCGCGAGTGGATCACGATCGTCTCGCGCCTGATGCAGGGTGAGCGGTTGACCTACAAGGGCGAGCATTTCGACGTCCGCGATTATCTGTTGCGGCCGACGAGCCTCTACCGACCGCGACCATTGATCTATGTCGGCGGCGAGTCCGAGCCGGCGCGCGCTTTGGTCGCCGACCACGGCGACGTCTGGTTCATCAACGGTCAGCCGCTCGAGGATGTCGCGGGCCTCATTGCCGACGTGGCGGCGCGGCCACGGACCTCGGCGCCGCTTCGCTTCGGGCTGTCCGCCTTCGTCATCGCGCGCCAGACGCAGGCCGAGGCCCAGGCCGCCTATGAGCGGCTGCTGGAGCTGTCGCGGCAGGACGCCTCGATGAAGGCGATCCAGCGGCAGAACACCGATCCGAAGGTCGTGATGATGCAGACCATGCAGAAGTCGGAGCGGGTCGGCAGCAACGGCGGCACCGCTGCCGGGCTGGTTGGGAGCTATGATGACGTGGCCGCCCGGATCGGGGCGTTCCATGCCGCGGGCATCGAGTTGTTCATGCTGCAGTTCCAGCCTTTCGAGGCCGAGATGGAGCGCTTTGCGAAGGAGATCATCCCGCGCGTCCGCGCAGCGTCATCTGTTGCAAATGATACGCGAGCACTGCTGGCGGGTTCGCGGTAGCTGCGTCACGCGGTTGCGGCGGCTTCCGTCTGACGCGCAAAGCGGCTGATCGGCCGAGGCAAGCCAAAATGCTCACGCAAGGTGGTGCCGGCGTAATTGGTTCGGAACAGACCGCGGCGCTGCAGGATCGGCACCACGCTGTCGACGAAGATTTCGAGCCCCGTCGGCAACACGTCGGGCATCAGATTGAATCCGTCGGCCGCGCCAGCCCTGAACCAGGCCTCGATGTCGTTGGCGATCTGCTCGGGCGTGCCGACGATGATCCGGTGTCCGACCCCACCGCCGAGTGCCCGCAACAATTGCCGGACGGTGAGGTTGCCGCGGCGCGCAAGGTTCACCGTGCCCTGGACATGGTGTGGTTGGCGTTGGCCGGCAGTGGGAGTGGATCGGGTAGCGGCTTGTCGAGCTCTAGGATCGCAGAATCGACCTGCAACGTGCCGGCGAGACGCGCGAGGCTGTACTCGATCGGAACCAGCTCCCACAGCTCATCCTGCCGCCGTTTCGCCTCGGCTTCAGTGCTGCCGATCACGGTGGCAAGGCCCGGCAGGATGACGATGGTGTCACCGGCGCGACCGTAGGCCGCGGCGCGGGCGCGCAGGTCGCGCGCATAGGCGACGCCTTCCTCGATCGTCTGGGCCAGCGTGAACACGGCTTCGGCCTGCGCGGCAGCGAGATCACGGCCGTCGCTCGAGCCGCCGGCCTGCACGGTCACCGGGCGGCCCTGCGGCGAACGCGGCACGTTGAGCGGACCGGCCACGGAGTAATGGGCGCCGCGATGCGCGATCGGATGAACCTTCGACGTATCGACAAATCGCGCCGAGGACTTGTCGCCGACGAAGGCGTCGTCCTCCCAACTGTCCCACAGTGCATGGACGACCTCGGCGAACTCCTTGGCGCGCTCGTAGCGGGCCTTGTGCTCCAGCACGTTGCTGAGGCCGAAATTTCGGCTGGCCGACGCGTCGGCCGTGGTTACCGCATTCCAGCCGGCGCGGCCGCCGCTCGCCAGGTCCAGGGTCGCGAAGCGGCGTGCGATGTTGTAGGGCTCGTTGTAGGTGGTCGAGGCGGTCGCGATCAGCCCGATATGGCTGGTCGCCGCGGCCACCGACGCCAGCACGATCGTCGGTTCCATCGACATGAAGGAGCGGTAGTCGATGCGGTCGGTGATGGCCGGCGTGTCGGCAAGGAAGATCGCATCGAGCTGGCCGCGCTCGGCGATCTCAGCCACGCGCACATAATGGCCGACGTCGAAGCAGGCGCGAGGATCGCTTTCGGGCATCCGCCACGCCGACGCGTATACGCCGGAGTGCAGCAGGTTGACATTGAGGTGAAGCTGACGATCGGACATGGCTGCCACGCAATGGGGTGAGACGATTCACGAAGTATCGCCTGTCTGGCCGCATGAAAACGAACGGCCGGCGTGTCCATGCAAAAAGAAATATCCGTCCCCGCTGCGCGATCTGCGGACAAATCCGGTGTCGATCTTCTGCGATGAACGGAACGTCCCGCCCGTCGCCGCATGAATATTCTTTGGCGCGCAGCGGCAGGGGAAGCTTCGTCCAAGTCTGTGCAAATATCTGAAATTGCCAGCGAAGCCTACTCGCGTAACGATGCTGTTGCGGCGCATTGCAAGCAATCGGTGCCGCTCGGAGAATTGAGCGATGACAGTCCACGAGCGACGCGCCGAACAGCGAACTGTGCCAGGCGGCTCGGTCGAATTCGACGCTGACGTGCTGGTGATCGGCGGCGGGCCGGCGGGGACGTGGGCTGCGGTGAGCGCCGCCGAGCGCGGCGCACGCGTCGTGCTCGCCGACAAGGGATTTTGCGGCACGTCGGGTGCCACCGCGGCTGCCGGCACCGGCGTCTGGTATGTCGATCCCAATCCGGCAATGCGCGAGGCCGCGATGGCCAATCGCGAAAAGATGGGCGGGTACTTGCAGGATCGCCGCTGGATGGCGCGCGTGCTCGACCAGACCTACGAGGACAGCGATCGTCTGGCTGCCTGGGGTTACCCTTACCCGGTCGACGACGGTGGCAAGTCGCAGCGCAATTCGCTGCAAGGGCCGGAATACATGCGCCTGATGCGCAAGCGCACCAAGCAGGCCGGCGTCACCATTCTCGATCACAGTCCGGCGCTTGAGCTGCTGGTGGATGACGACGGCTCGGTTGCGGGAGCCGGCGGCGTGCGCCGCCAGAAGCACGATCGCTGGATAGTGCGCGCCAAGGCTGTCGTCATCGCGACCGGCGGCTGCGCGTTCCTGAGCAAGACGCTGGGATCGAATGTGCTGACCGGGGACGGCTATCTGATGGCCGCGGAGGTCGGGGCCGAGTTCAGCAGCATGGAATTCTCCAACCCTTATGCGATCTCGCCGGCGTTCGGCTCCGTGACCAAGACGCTGTTCTACGGCTGGGCGACCTTCAGCTATGAGGACGGCAGCGTCGTTCCCGGTGCGGCATCCAAGGGCGGGCGATCGGCGATTGCGCGCGCGCTGCTTCAGGGACCGGTCTATGCCCGCCTCGACAAGGCCGACGACGACGTGCAGCGGCACATGCGCGCGTCGCAGCCGAATTTCTTCCTGCCGTTCGATCGCACCGGCATCGATCCCTTCAGGGAGCGTTTCCCCGTCACCTTGCGGCTCGAAGGCACCGTGCGCGGCACCGGAGGCCTTCGCATTGTCGACGACAGCTGCGCCACCAGCGTGCCGGGACTCTACGCCGCCGGTGATGCAGCGACGCGCGAATTGATCTGCGGCGGCTTCACCGGCGGTGGTAGCCACAACGCCGCCTGGGCGATGTCATCGGGGACCTGGGCTGGATGGGGCGCTGCCGGCTATGCAAGGCAGTTGGGCCCGGCACGTCAGCGACGGCTGGCGTCCGCCGGAACCGTTGCGTTTCGAAGCAGAGCGGGTCGCGCGTTTGAGCCGGCCGCGCTGGCAAAGGCGGTCCAGGACGAGGTCTATCCGTATGAGCTGAACTATTTCCGGCACGCCTCGCGTCTCGAAGGCGCGCTGGCGCGGCTCGAAGCGGAATGGTCCGACGCCTCGGCGGCCGATGCGGCGAGCAAGGACGATCTGCTGCGTGCCCGCGAGAGCGCGGCCATGCTGGCGACGTCGCGCTGGATGTACCGCAGCGCGCTGGCGCGTCACGAAAGCCGCGGCATGCATCGCCGCGACGACTATCCCGATCAGGACGACCGCCAACGCCATTACGTGACGAGCGGCGGCCTCGACGAGGTCTGGACCACGGTGCGGCCGCATGCCGAGGCCAGCTATGCAGAGGCCGCGGAATGATCGAGGTGATCGACGCCGAGCGCTGCACGTCCTGCGACATCTGCGTGAATGTCTGCCCCACCAACGTCTTCGACAAGACGGAGGGGATTCCGGTGATCGCCCGTCAGGGCGATTGCCAGACCTGTTTCCTCTGCGAACTGTATTGTCCCGAGGACGCGCTTTACGTGTCGCCTTATGCGGAGGAGCCTCGCCCGACCGACGTGGTCGCGCTGCGGCAGACTGCCGCGTTGGGCAGTTACCGCCGCGCGGTCGGCTGGACCGACGAGACGCGCGATCTCCGCGGCATCGACCGCAGCTATCTGCTCTTTGGTCATTGAGCCCGGGCTGCGCCCGGCGACCGAAGCCATTTCCCAATTGGACCGACCGAATGAATGTACATCAATCCCTGACGACGGCGCAGCATGTTGCGCCGCTGCCGTCCATTCCGCTCGCTCCGAACGCGAGCGAAGCCATGATCCGCTTCGAGGCGGTCTCGAAGGTCTATCCGGCCTATCGCGACAAGCCGAGCGTGCACGCCTTGCAGGCGATCAACTTCGCGATCCCGCGCGGCTCGATCACCGGCGTGATCGGCCGCTCCGGCGCCGGCAAATCGAGCCTCGTCCGCCTCATCAACGGGCTTGAGAAGCCGTCGAGCGGCCGCGTCGTCGTCGATAACAGCGAGATCTCGGCGCTTGCCGGCCGCGAGCTCCGCCTGGCGCAACGCTCGATCGGCATGATCTTCCAGCACTTCAACCTGTTGTCGTCGCGGACGGCGGCGGACAATATCGCGTTGCCGCTCGAGATCTTCGGCTGGTCCAAGGCTGACATCGCCGTCCGTGTGGCCGAGCTGCTCGAGCTCGTCGGCATTGCCGACAAGTACGATCGCTATCCGTCCGAATTGTCCGGCGGCCAGAAACAGCGCATCGGCATCGCCCGCGCGCTGGCGACACGGCCGAATGTGCTGCTGTCCGACGAGGCGACGTCGGCGCTCGATCCGCAGACCACGCGTGCGATTCTGGATCTGCTGGCCAACATCAATCGCGAGCTCGGGGTCACGATCGTGCTGATCACCCACGAGATGTCGGTTGTCCGCCAGCTCGCCAAAGAGGTTGCGGTGATCGACGGCGGCCATGTCGTCGAGCGAGGTCATGTGGCGGAAATCTTCACGCATCCCCGGCATCCGGTCACGCAGGCGTTCCTTTCCGAGGTGATCGGGGACAGTGTTCCGGTTTCGCTGGCGAGCCGCCTTTCGCCGCAACCGGTTGCAGGCGGGCAGGCGGTCCTTCGCGTGCAGGTGCGCGGCACCGAAGCCGGCGACACCGTGGTGGCGCGGCTTTCGCGCGAACTGTCCCATGACGTGGCGCTGCTATCGGCCCGCATCGACGAGATCGGCGGCCAGCACGTGGGTTCGCTGATCCTCGGCATTCCCGGCGGTGAAGCCAGGCAGGCCCTGGCCTATCTTTCTCAGCATGACATTCTGGTGGAGCGTCTCGGCTATGTCGCGTGAACTCATCAACCTGATCGTTCAGGCCACGGGCGAGAGCCTTTTCATGGTCTCGGTGGCCGCGCTGGTTGCGACCGCGCTAGGCCTTCCGCTTGGCGTCTTCCTGGCGACCAGCCGGAAAGGGGAGCTGTTCGCCGCGCCGTCAGCCAATGGCGTGCTCGGCGTGATCGTCAATGCGGCCCGCTCGACGCCGTTCATCATCCTGGTGGTTGCGATCATTCCTTTCACGCGGCTGATTGCCGGCACTTCGATCGGATCGGGCGCGGCAATTGTGCCGCTCACCATCGCGGCAACGCCGTTCATCGCCCGTCTGGTCGAGGCCGCGATCCGCGAGGTCGATGCCGGTCTGATCGAGACGGCGTCCTCGTTCGGTGCAAGCCCGTTGCAGATCGTGTTCAAGGTCCTGATCCCGGAGGCTTTGCCGGGCCTGGTGCTGGCCCTGACGCTCGCGGTGGTCAGCCTGCTTGGCTACTCTGCAATGGTCGGGGCCGTCGGCGGCGGCGGCCTCGGCGATCTCGGCATTCGCTACGGCTATCAGCGCTTCATGCCCGAAATGATGCTTGCGGTCGTCGTCGTTTTGATCGCACTGGTTCAGACCGTACAGACCGCCGGCGACTACCTGGCACGCCGCGTCAACCGTCGCCTGCGCCACCGCTAAAGACGCAGCGCCGTCACGATCCCTTCGGCGCCCAGATCTTGACGTCGCCGGTATCGACCTTGCGTGGCAGCAGACCTTCGGCCGTGAAAGTATCGGCGATCCGCTGCTGCTCGGAAAGGCCGGCCGGGGTGACCACGCCGACCTTGTAGGAGCGATGGCTGTTGGCCTCCTCCACCGTGGTGGCGTCGATGCCCCACAGGCCGGCGAGCAGCGCCGCGGCGTCTTTGGGATTGGCTTTGACCCAGGTGCCGGTTTCGACCAGCCTGGCAAAGATGACATTCAGTGCATCGGCCCGCTTTTCGGCGAACGCGGCCGACGCGAGATAGTAGCGCTTGTAGCTTGCGAGCCCGCCGCTGCCGTCGGTCAGGATGCGCGCGCCGGACTGGCGTTGCGCGCTGCTGAGGAACGGATCCCAGGCGACCCAGGCATCGACATTGCCGCTGACGAACGCCGCGCGGCCATCCGCCGGCGTCAGATAGGCCGGCGTGATGTCCTTGAAGGACAGTCCGGCCTTGGCAAGTACCGCCAGCAGCAGGAAGTGGCTGCCTGCGCCCTTGGTGACCGCGACCTTCTTGCCCTTGAGATCGGCCGGCGACTTGATCGCGGATTCCTTCGGCACCAGGATCGCCTGCGCCGATGGAGAGGCGGCCTCTTCCGCGACGTAAGCGAGCTTGGCGCCGGCGGCCTGGGCGAAGATCGGCACAGTGTCGGCGACGTCGGCCCCGAAATCGATGCTGCCGACATTGATGGCTTCGAGCAGCGGCAGGCCACTGGTGAACTCGTGCCATGACACGGTGATGCCGAGCGGCGCCAACGCCTTCTCCAGTGCGCCGTTGGTCTTCAGGATCGCGGTCAGCGTCGACGATTTCTGGTAGCCGATCCGGATTTCCTCGGCCGCCGCAGGCCGAACCAGCGAGGTCATCGCAAGCAGCCCGACGGCGGCGACAGCAAGACGGCGCGACATCGCAGCCGCCGATGATGCGGCCTGCGCTGGCGGGATGGGGCGGGCAAAGATGGGCATGGTGAGACGTCCTAAACCGGTTCGATCTGTTGTCATTTGTGTGCAATCGGAGCGCCGGAGGCAATCGCGGAGAAATCGCCCGAACGAGTGCAATTTTCTCTGCAAGCGAAGTCAGCGAGAAAAGTATTTTTGGCGCGCGCGTTGCGGCCGGGATCAGCAGATAGGTCGCTCGCTGCGCCAAAATGCCCGGCCGCCTCCATTCTCTTTTCCTCGCGGCCGCAGCAGTGGCAACTCGTCATGCGAGAAAATTTGGATTCTCATTTCATTGATTTCGTCCCCGGAGCGGGCGATGAGCTTGATGACGATTTCAGTTCCATGGAGACCAGGATGTTGCTTCGATCCATTTTCGCACTTGCAGGCGTTGTTGCGATCTGGTCGACCGCCGCCGCGGCAGAAACGATCAAGATTGGTGTGACGCCCGGGCCGCATGCACAAATCCTCGAGGCCGTGAAACCGATCGCGGCGAAGAGCGGGCTCGAGCTTCAGCTCATCGAGTTCTCCGACTATGTCGTTCCGAACGCCGCGCTCGATGCCGGCGACATCCAGGCCAACTCGTTTCAGAACCAGCCCTACCTGGACAACCAGAAAGCCGATCGCGGCTACAAGATCGAGCAGGTGGGATTGACGGTCAATTTTCCGATCGGTGTCTATTCGCGCAAGCACAAGAGCTGGGCCGACGTTCCTGACGGAGCCAAGGTCTCAATTCCCAATGATCCGACCAATGGCGGCCGGGCGCTGCTTCTGCTGCGCGACAAGGGCGCGATCAAGCTGAAGAGCGATGTCGGCTTCAAGCCGACTGTTATCGACATCACCGACAATCCCAGGAAGCTGAAATTCGTCGAGGTCGACGCAGCCCAGGCGCCCCGGGCGCTCGACGATGTCGATGCGGCGGTCATCAACACCAACTATGCGACGCAGGCTGGTCTCAATCCGGTCAAGGATCCGATCCTGCGCGAGGATCCGAAAGGGCCATACGTCAATCTGATTGCGGTTCGCTCCGCCGACAAGGACAAGCCGTGGGTCAAGATCCTGGTCGATAGCTACCACACGCCCGAGATCAAGGAATTCGTCCAGACCAAGTTCAAGGGCGCGGTGCTGCCCGGCTGGTAGTCGACGATCCAATCGCTGAGGGAAGATGATGCGTATTCTGATGACGGCGGTTGCCGCGGTAACGCTCCTGGTCGGCACCGCGAGGGCCGAGACGGTCCGGGTCGGCGTCACGGCCGGACCACACGCCGAGATCCTCGAAGTCGTCAAGAAGGTGGCTGCGGGCCATGGGTTCGACATCAAGGTGGTCGAATTCACCGACTACGTGATCCCGAACCAGGCGCTCGCGCTCGGGGATCTCGAGGCCAATTCGTTCCAGCACGAGCCTTATTTGAAGAACCAGATATCGAAGACCGGCTGGAAGATCGTCAAGGTCGCCAACACGATTGCGTCGCCGCAAGGTGTCTACTCGTTGAAATACAAGAAGCTGGCCGATCTTCCGGATGGCGGGCGGGTGGCGATCGCCAACGATCCTTCCAACGGCGCGCGCGGCCTGATGATCCTCGCGCTGCACGGCGTGATCAAGCTCAAGGATCCCAACAACGTCGCATCGACCATTGCAGACATCACTGACAATCCGAAGCATCTGCGCTTCGTCGAGCTTGATGCCGCGCAGTTGCCGCGTTCCCTGCAAGATGTCGATCTGGTCTCGATCAACAACAATTATGCGGTTCAGGCCGGGCTCAATCCCGCCACCGATGCAATTGCCCGCGAGGCGGCCGATGGCCCGTGGGTCAACATCATTGCCGTGCGCGAGGCGGACAGGGACAAGCCCTGGGTCAAGCAGCTGATCGATGCCTACCATTCCGAAGAGGTCAAGGCATTCCTCGAGAAGCGCTTCAAGGGCACCTACATCGCAACCTGGTGACGGGCGTTGATCGCCCATCGGCGGGAGGTTTCCAGGCTGATCTATTCGGCGGCCTCGGTGCGCGCTGCCGTCGAGGCGCGGCAGAAGCCGGCGCCGGGATGCGTAGCGTCAAGATAGGGACCGCGTCCGGGGAACAGCTTCTCGCGGAGCGTGCCTTCGCGATAGGCTGTCTTGTAGACTCCGCGTGACTGCAGTTCCGGCACGACGAGGTCGACGAATGACGTCAGCGATTCCGGCGCGACGAGGCGGAACAGGTTGAAGCCGTCGACGTCGGTTTCGTCGGCCCAGGCGATCAGCTCGTCCGCCACGTCCTGGGGTGAACCGACCACGAATGGCGAGCGTGCGCCGACCCGGCTCAGCGTCGCGAGATCACCGACCTTGACCGGCCGGTCGCTCCGCAACGTGAAATTCTCGACCATCGACTGGATCGCGTTGCTCTCGACATATTCTACCGCCTGATCGGGACGATAGTTCGAGAAATCGATGCCGGTCCAGCCCGAGAGCAGGGCCAGCTGGCCGGCTTGATCGACATACCCTGCGTACTCCTCGAGCAGATCGTTGGCCTCCGCGCGCGTCGGGGCAACGATCACGGTCGCGCCGGCGAACAGGCGGATATCATAGGGATCGCGTCCGAACGCCTTGGCCGCCTCCCTGATCTCGCGTACGGCGCGGGCCAGAATGGGCCTGGTCTGGCCGTTGAGGAAGATCGCCTCCGCGTGCCTCGCCGCGAAGGCGCGGCCGCGCTTCGAGGTTCCCGCCTGATACAGCAACGGTGTGCGCTGTGGCGAGGGTTCGGCGAGGTGGATGCCGTCGACCGTGTAGTGCCGCCCCTGGTGTCGTACCGGATGGATCTTTGCGGGATCGGTGAAGGTGCGCGCTGTCCGGTCACGGCGAACCGCGCCGTCCTCCCAGCTGCCTTCCCATAGCTTATAGCTCGCGGTCAGAAACTCCTCGGCCGCCTCGTAGCGTTCATCATGCGCGCGGTTGGCCTCAAGACCCATTCCGCGGGCGCCGCTATCGAGATAGCCGGTGACGATGTTCCAGCCGATCCGTCCGCGAGTGAGATGATCGAGCGTCGAGAAGCGGCGGGCGAACTGGTAGGGATGTTCGTAGGTGAGGTTGGACGTGATGCCGAAGCCAAGATGCTTCGTTGCGTAAGCCATGGCGGAGACGAGCAGGGTCGGCTCGGCGTTCGGCAACTGAACGGCGTGACGCAGCGCGGTCTCAGGACTGCCGCCGTAGACGTCATAGATGCCGAAGACGTCGGCCAGGAAGACGCCGTCGAGCAGGCCGCGTTCGGCCGTTCTGGCATAGTCCACCCAATAGTCGAGCGAGTTGTAGTTAAGTGAAGTGTCGCGCGGATGCGACCAGAGGCCGGCCCAGTTGTGGCTCGGCGCCATCATGTTGAACGCGTTGAAGCGAAGCTCCTTCGGTCTGGTCATCGCGTGATTCCGCCAATTGAGGACTGAGAGGTGATTTATCACGTCAGCTGCGCGGCTTTATTTTCTATTCGGAGAGACAGGATCAAAATCGTGCTCCGTCGCCGATCCGGCGCAGCAGAGATTCGTTTGTTCGACTTCGTCGTGCTGTTCGAAATGACGGCATGCGCGACATTGCGTACCGATTTGCAGGCGCGATCAGCAGATGGCCCATCAGCTCCGCTGAGCCGTTCAAACCGGCGGCGCAGTGAAACAAATGTTACGCGATCGGCGCAGCGGCTGAAAAATTAGCGACGCCATCAGACGTGGCGCCAGCACGCTCATCGCTATTTTCTCCGATGTCTCGACAGTCGCGGACGCTGCTGCGCATCATTCTTTGCCTTTTGATGCTGGGTCCACGGATTTCAGGAGATTTTCGAGATGCCGATCGAAACCAAGAATGTCGAGACGCTCGCCTTGCATGGCGGATCGTACCGGTCCGACCCGGCAACCGGCGCCGTCGCCGTTCCGATCTACCAAACGACGTCCTTTCAATTCGAGAATACCGATCACGCATCGCGGCTGTTCGCCCTGGAGGCGATCGGACAGATCTACACCAGGATCAAGAACCCGACGGTTGACGCGTTCGAGGAGCGCCTGGCCGCGCTGGAAGGCGGCGTTGGCGCGCTGGCCGTGGCGTCAGGCCAGTCGGCGACGGCCTACGCGATCTTCAACATCGCGCAAGCCGGCGACAATATCGTCTCATCGACCGATCTGTATGGCGGCACCTGGACGCTGCTGTCGCAGACGCTGAAGCAGTTCGGCATCGAGGTTCGCTTCGTCGATCCGGCCGATCCGGAAAACTTCCGCCGGGCGACCGATGCGAAGACCCGGGCCTACTTCGCCGAGACGCTGCCGAACCCGAAGCTCAACGTCTTCCCCATCAGGGAAGTCGCGGATATCGGCCATTCGCTCGGCGTGCCGCTCGTTCTCGACAACACCGCCGTCCCGCTCATTGCGCGCCCGTTCGAGCACGGCGCGGCGATTGTCGTCTATTCCGCGACAAAGTATATCGGCGGCCACGGCACGTCGATTGGCGGAGCGATCATCGATGGCGGCAATTTCGACTGGGCGGCGCACGCCGAGCGCTTCCCGCTGCTGACGCAGCCGGACGATGCCTATCACGGCGCGATCTGGACCGAGGCAGCCAAGCCGCTCGGTCCGATCGCCTACATCCTGCGCGCACGCGTGAAGCTGCTGCGCGATCTCGGCGCCGCGGTCGCTCCCCAGAACGCATTTCAGTTCATCCAGGGACTGGAGACCTTGCCGCTGCGGTTGCGTCAGCACAACGAGAACGCGATCAAGGTGGCGAACTTCCTGGCACGGCATCCCGCCGTTTCGCATGTGATCTTTCCCGGACTGCAGAGCGGCGAGGACCGGCGCCGCGCCGATCTCTATCTGAAGGGCGGCTATGGCGGGCTGGTCGGCTTCGAGCTGAAAGGGGGCGTCGAGGCTGGCCGTCGTTTCATCGATGCGCTGAAACTGTTCTATCACGTCGCCAACATCGGCGATGCGCGCTCGCTGGCGATCCACCCGGCGTCGACCACCCATCAGCAGCTGAGCGCCGCGGAGCAGCTCGCGGCAGGCGTGACGCCCGGCTACATCAGGCTTTCGGTCGGCATCGAACATCCCGACGACATCCTCGCCGATCTCACCCAGGCATTGGCCGAGGCCGAAGCGGGAAGCAGCGGCCGCAAGGCGGCCTGATCGATCCCTGAAGACGGAGTTGAAACCGAGACCATGAAGACATTGTTGCGCCTGGCGCAGGCAGCTGGCGTGCTGCTTGCCATGACTGCGGCCGCCGTTGCGGACGAACCTCTCAAGATCGCGACCAGCGCCGGCCCGGTCGGTCAGCTGGCTGCCTTTGCCGCCAAGCTCGCCAAGGACAAGGGGCAGGACGTCAAGATCGTTGAGCTGTCGGACTGGGTCGCGCTGAACGAGGTGGTGAACAGCGGCGACGTCGACGCCAATCTGTTCCAGCACGCCACCTATCTCGCGATCCAGAACAAGCAGCGCGGCTTCAACCTGATCCAGGTCGACAAGGTCGGCGTGATCGCGCCCGTCGGGCTGTTCTCGAAGAAGATCAAGTCGCTCGACGAGATCAAGTCCGGCGACAGCGTTGCGATCCCGAACGAGCCGCTCAACGGCGCGCGTGGCTTGATCCTGCTCGAACGCGCCGGACTGATCAAGCTGGCGCCGGGCAAGGGTTTTTCGGTGAGCCGGTTTGATATCATCGAAAATCCCAAGAACCTGAAGATCGTCGAGCTCGATCCGGCGCAGACCTACCGGTCGCTCGACGACGTCACGCTTGCGCTCGTCAATATCACCTATCTGATACCGGCCGGCGGTGATCCGAAATCGGCGTTGGTGATCGACCGCACGGTCGATGACGGTCTCGTGCTGCGCTTTACCGCGCGGCCGGACAAGAAGGATGATCCGCGCCTGAAGGCCTTCATCCAGGTCTTCAACTCGCCGGAGGTCAAGCACTTCATCGAGGAGAAGCTGCCGGCGTTCATTCCGGCCGGTTTCGGCAGCTAGAGCGTTGTCGAGCGAAGTGGACACCGGTTCGCGTGAAGAGAGCGCGTCAGAACAAAAGGCTGGAGTTTCGGTCTGATTCAATCAGAGCCGAAGCCCTAGACGCGCGCGGGGGGATGCAAGTCGCCGCTCCTCGTCGGCGCGAACCAGCAGAGCGGCAAGCTCGGCGCATTGGTTGCGGATGTCGGGAATTGCGCTGATTTCCCAGAACGCGGCGCGCGTGAGCGGACCGACGGCATACAGACGGCGTGACGGGACGCCGTCGTGACCGATGATTGCGCAATTGCGATCGGTTTCTATGCCGATGCGGAGCGGATCGACGCGTGCGAGGCCAAGCTCGAGCAGGCTGCGCACCGCGGGGTTGGCGGTTGCGCGCGGATCCTGGACGATGCCGGTGCAGTCGACGATGGCGCCGACATGCATGCGATGGAGCCTGGTCTCGCCGCGTCGCCGGTAACTCACGGTCGCACCTGTCCGGTCGGGCTCGGCCGAGATCAGCTTCGCGGCCATCGGGGTGAGCCGGCCTCCATAGATCGCTTCGGTGATCCGGACCTCCACTTCCGGCGCCATCCGATGCCGATGCACGTCCCACCAGGCGCGTGCGTGTTCGAGGAACCGGCGCTTGGACGAAAGCGGGAGTTCACGCCACAGCCGCTGGGTGTGGGGACGAAGCCCGTCGATGACGCTGCGCCAGTCGCCGCCCGCTGCGGTGTGCCGGTCGATGCGACCGCGAAGCCAGCGAAGCAGGCTGCCGATTCCGGAGCCGAAGGGGACCTCCGCCTCTTCGATGCGCATGGCGTCGACCCGGCGGTGCGGTTTGGCGAGAAGGCCCCGGCGCGACATCGCAACGATCGGCCCGCGATGTCCGTCGCGCAGCAACGACAGCACGTAATCGACCATCGTCAAGCCCGTGCCGAGGATCAGGACGGTCGCGTCGTCGGCGATCGCAGCGGCAGACGGTGCCGCCCAGGGATCGGCATGTCCCGGACTGTTCGCGCGTGGATCGTGCCCGGTTGCGAGAACGACGGTGTCGCCGATCAGCTGCCGGCCGTCGTCGAGGCTGGCGGTGACGTCGCCTCGCCGTTCGGGGATGGCGATGCACCTGCCGTGCACGATCGACAGGCGTTGGATGTCGGCCTGATCGGACGCCTGTTGCTCGAGCAGACTGGCAATGTAGTCGCCAAAGATGCGCCGCGGCACGAAGCAATAGGGATCAGGGCAGAGCGGCGCGTCCGCCCCGCGCGAGATCAGCCAGTGCCAGAAATGATCCGGCTGGTCGGGCAGCGCGCTCATATTCGCGACCCGTACATTGAGCAGATGATCCGGATTGCCGGTATGATAGGCGATGCCGCGCCCGATGTCGGGACGCTGCTCGATCAGGCTGACGCGGACACCGTCCGTCGGTTGACGCAGTAGCTGGTGCGCCAGCAGGACGCCGCTCGCGCCCCCGCCGACGATGATGACGTGACGCGCTCGAGGAGCTGTCATGCTATCGCTCTGTGCGTGATCCGGCCGCACGACATGCGCGGCGTGGGCAGACTGACGTCAGCGTGGCGATGGATCACATCTGCCGCGGTCTCGATTGGGCATGCGTCGAGGGCAACCAGCAATCAGCCGTGAGGACCAAACAGAAAGAGTTCGTGCATGTCCTTGCCGTCGGGGTTGGCGGCGCGCGCCAACCGCCGCTGCCATCTCTTCAGCCGGCGGGCCGCGCGACGAAGGACGTGGAGCCAAGAGGATGTCCGCACCCAGAGCCTCCTTCGCATTCCGAGCCGTTCCACGAACGATAACACGCCCCTGTTCGGGACGCGCGCGAAACTCGGCGGCGCCACGAAGTTTGCAATCAGACGCGCATGGCGAGGCGTTTTGCAGCAGAGAGATACTCTCGCGGCGCGGCGCCAGGAAAATTCATTCCGGGCAATGTTGCCCGATCGCCGGGCTTATGGAATTGTCCGACCGGATGGTCAATAAATAGCGGTTCGGAGGCGGGGCTGCGGTCCCGGAACCTTGCGACTATTGGCTGACATCCCTGGACGATGGCCGAACGGCCACCTGGTGGAACGGACAAGACATGGCCCGATCGCGCGCCAAGGACTATGACGACAAGCGCCTCTCGATGCTGCATCGCTCGGCCGAGCTGTTTGCCGCATCGGGATATGTCGGCACGTCGATGAACACCATCGCCGACGCCTGCGGTGTCTCGAAGGCACTGCTCTATCACTATTATCCCGACAAGGAAGCGATCCTGTTCGATATCCTGTCGTCGCATCTCGCGAAGCTGGTGGCGGCGGTCCGCAAGGCGAGCGCACAGGCCGGTGATCCGGTCGCACGCTTCAGGACGATCGTTGCGACCCTGCTCGAGCTCTACCGGCATGCCGACGCCGAGCATCAGGTCCAGATCTCAAGCCTCAAGCTGTTGCCGAAGGACAAGCAGCAGCCGCTGCTCGCAAGCGAGCGGATCCTGGTCGGGATCATGTCGGATGCACTCGCCGCCGCAGTACCGGCGGCGAAGCAGAAGCGCGCACTCAAGCCGCTGACGATGAGCGTCTTCGGCATGCTGAACTGGCATTACATGTGGTTCCGCGAGGGCGGGCCGATGACCCGCGCCGAATATGCCGGTTTCGTCGCGCAGCTCGTGCTGGCCGGCGCCGACGATGCCGCGGCCACCGTCACTCGGCCGCGCGGCAGGGCCAAATCGGCCGGCCGCAGCCGGCAGGCCGAGTTGCTCTGACGCGGGCCGTTAAGCCCGCATCGCATTCATCGTCAGTAGCTCATAGGTCGCCGCGGTTTCGCCGGTGCTGGTCGTGATCTCGACGTCCCAGCGTACCTCGCCATATTGCTTGTTGCGCGGCATCTTCTCCTTCGCGGTCAGCCGCACCTGGATCTGTTCGCCGGGCTGGACGGGTTTGACGAAGCGCAGCGAGTCGAGGCCGTAGTTCGCCAGCACCGGCCCGTAGTCGGGATCGACGAACAGGCCGGCGGCAAACGACAGCAGCAGGTAGCCATGCGCGACGCGGCCCGGGAAGAACGGATGCCCCTTGGTCGCTTCCTCGTCCATATGGGCGTAGAAGGTGTCGCCCGTGAAATGCGCGAAGTGCTCGATGTCGTCGAGCGTGATCTGCCGCGACTTCGAGACCAGCGTGCGGCCGATCTCGAGATCGTCATAGTGATAGCGGAACGGGTGGAGGTCGCCTTCGAGCATCGGGCTGCCCTTGAACCAGCGGCCGGTGACGCCGCTCAGCATCGCCGGCGAGCCCTGCAACGCGGTACGTTGCATGTAGTGCTGGAGGCTGCGGACGCCGCCCAGTTCCTCGCCGCCGCCGGCCCGGCCGGGGCCGCCGTGAACCATCTGCGGCATCGGCGAACCGTGTCCGGTGTGCTCGCTCGCGCAGTCGCGATCGATGATCGCGACGCGGCCGTGAAAACTGCCGATGCCGAAGGCAAGCTCGGTCGTAGCCGGGATGTCGTGCGTGTAGATGGATGCGACGAGGCTGCCGCCGCCGCGATTGGTCAGCGCGATGGCCTGATCCAGATCGTCGTATCCCATCACGGTGCTGACAGGGCCGAACGCCTCGATCTCGTGGACTGCGGTTGCGGCGAGCGGCTTCGCACAATGCAGCAGCAGCGGCGGAACGAAGGCGCCGCGCTTCGCGTCGGCATCGAGCAGCGGGAAGTTGCCGGGATCGCCGGCCACCAGTTCGGCTTCGGCGCGAAGCTTCGCGACATGGGCAAACACATCGCTACGCTGGCCGAGCCCGACCAGCGGCCCCATCCTGACCTTGTCGTTTTCGGGATTGCCGATCGTGACCTTGGCCAGACGGTCGCGCAGCGCCGTGATCACGGCGTCGAGCTGCGCTGACGGCACCAGCGCGCGGCGGATCGCGGTGCATTTCTGCCCCGCCTTGACCGTCATCTCCTTGGCCACTTCCTTGACGAAGAGGTCGAACTCCGGGCTGCCCGGTACGGCGTCTGGAGCTAGGATTGCGGCGTTCAGCGAATCCCGTTCGGCGATGAACCTGACCGCCTCGCGCGCGATGACCGGATGCCGCTGTAGTTTTTGCGACGTGTCGGCCGAGCCTGTGAAGGACACCACGTCCTGGCAGGTCAGATGGTCGAACAGGTCGCCGGTCGATCCGACGATGAATTGCAGAGCGCCTTCGGGCAGCACGCCGGATTCGGTGATGATCCGGACCAGCTCGTAAGCGACATAGGAGGTGACCGTCGCGGGCTTGGTCACGACGGGCACGCCGGCCAGCAGCGCGGGCGCCAGCTTCTCCAGCATGCCCCAGCACGGGAAGTTGAACGCGTTGATGTGCACGGCGACGCCGTGCAGCGGCGTCACGATATGCTGACCGGCGAATGCGCCACCCTTGGAGAGCCCTTCGACATTGCCGTCGAGCAGGAATTTGCTGTTCGGAAGCTCGCGGCGTCCCTTGCCGGCATAGGCGAACAACGTGCCGATGCCGCCGTCGACGTCGATGACAGCATCGGTGCGGGTTGCGCCCGCATGGAACGACAGCTTGTAGAGCCGGTCCTTGTGCTGGGTCAGATAGTCGGCGAGCGCCTTCAGCAAGCCTGCGCGCTGGTGGAACGTCAGTTTTCCAAGATGCTTGCGGCCGACCGCGCGGCCATAGGCGAGGATCTCCCGCATGTCGAGATCGCTTCCGGTCGTGACGGCCACCACGGCGCCGGTGACGGCGCTCTGAATCTCGGCTGCCGGTTCGCCCGGGCCGGACCATTTTCCGCGCACGAAACTGTCGAGCTTCATGACGTTGTCCGCCGTCCGTGCACCGCTGGATTGAGGCTGTGTCATCGCAATTGGACCTTCTGACTTGGGATCAATGATGCGTCTCGCCTTGGCGGCGGAATGTTCAATCGGAAACGTTCAATCCTTGGCCCGTCCGACAAAGCGTGGGGCGCGCTTTTCGAGAAAGGCGGTGACGCCTTCGGCATAGTCCGCCGACCGGCCGGCACGGCCCTGCAGCTCGCGCTCGAGATCGAGCTGCGCGTCGAGCGTGTTGGTCTCGGAGGCATCGAGCGCCTGCTTGATCAGCGCAAGACCATCGGTCGGCTGTGTCGCGAGCGAGGCGGCGAGGGCGTGGGCCTCGGCCATCAGGTCGGAATCCTCGACCACCTTCCAGATCATGCCCCATGTCTCCGCCCGCTCGGCGGAGATCGGCTCGGCGAGCATGGCCAATGCGCGCGCTCGCGCGCCGCCGACGAGCCGCGGCAGCAACCAGGTGCCGCCGGTGTCAGGGACGAGGCCAAGCTTGGCGAAGGCCTGGATGAACTTGGCCGACCGCGCGGCGATCACGATGTCGCAAGCAAGGGCCAGGTTCGCGCCGGCGCCCGCGGCGACCCCGTTGACGGCGCACACGACCGGCATCGGAATGCCGCGCAGCTTGCGCACCAGTGGATTGTAGAATTTTTCGATCGGTGCGGAGAGGTCCGGCGTTTCGCCCGGCGTGAACACGCCATCCGAAAGATCCTGCCCGGCGCAGAATCCGCGTCCGGCTCCGGTCAGGATCAGCGCGCGGCAGGACTTGTCCTGTTCCGCCGCGATCAGTGCGGCCATCAGTGCGGCGTGCAGATCGGCGCTGAAGGAATTCAGGCGATCGGGCCTGTTGAGCGTCAGGACGCGATATCCGGCGCGGATATCGGTCAACACCAAATCGCTGACCATGATGACCTCCCGTTGCGGCTTCTGGCGGCCGAAGGTTGCGTGATGTGGGCTTGGATTACTATTGACCGTCCGGTCAGTCAATCATAATCCGCGTAACGGCACGGGATGACGACGCCGGGCAACATCGAGCGAGCGCGATTTCGGTCTCGGTCGCGAATTCAGGCCCGGCAAGAACATCAGAATGATCCGGCGCGCATCGCCTGTCTGCAACAAAAGTGCCGACGCGTAAGCACGGTCCCGTGCACTGGAGCGGTGTCATGCTGCCACAAATCGGCCGCATATCGGCGGCGACCTCCCACCGCCACGAGGATCAGCCGATGACGATGCGGTCGCCGGATATCACCGGGTTTCGGTTCTCGACCGCGGATTTCGGCGAGCGCGACCGCTTGCCGATCTTTCGCGAGCAGATCGGGCGGATGATCGTGAAGCTCGATCCGGAGCCGCTGAGCGCCGGCGCGTTCCATGCCGAAGCCAACGTGCGCGAGCTGCCTGGGCTCGGCATCGGATCCTGGGCGTGCAGCAACCTCACCTGCTGGCGCTCTACATCAGGGAGCTTGACGACAGCTACCTGCTCGCGACGCCCGAGCTGTGCGGCGCCGTCGTCCGGCATCTGGTCGATCTCGGGGCGTTGATCATCGGCGCGAACCGCGATGCTGCGGCTGCCGCGGAAGACGGCGGGCTGGCGGCCCCGCGGCTCGCCGCGGTCAAGGCCGACATCAACGATAATCTCAGCTATGGCGATCTCACCTTGCCTGCGGTGGCCGCCCGGCTGAGGCTTACGCCGCGCCATATCCAGCGGCTGTTCGAAAGCGTCGGTTCGACGTTCTCGGAATTCGTGCTCGGCCAGCGCCTGGCGCGCGCGCATCATTTGCTGACCGATCCGCGCCACAGCGGCAGCACCATCGGTACGATCGCATTCGAAGTCGGTTTCGGCGATCTGTCCTACTTCAACCGCACCTTCCGCCGGCATTACGGCGTGACGCCGTCGGATATCCGCGCGGTGCCGCGGCGCTCCTGACCGAATATCGCAATCTCCCTGAGAGGGCGTCGGGTCGTTGCCTGCGGTTCGCTGCAACCCGGCACATCACCCGCCGGCGACGCGTCGCAAGCAGCGCTCTGCGCCAGCCTGTGTGCTGTCGCGCACACAAGATCGCCGCCAATCACGTCCGCTGCGGGCGATTTCAGACGACAATGCACGACAACGTGTTTCACATTGTTGTCCGATGTCGCATATGTCCAATCCCCCGTCGCCCCAGTCCGAGCCTGCCAATCGTCTCGCGCTTAAAAGGCAGCCCCCCGGTGATCGTTGCAATCGGCGGATTCGTTGACTGCGATGCATTGAGGCGACTTGAGACCATCGAGGAGAATGTGATGAAGTTTGCACTTCGAGGATATTTTCTTGCGCTCGGCGCGAGCCTGGCCTTGTCCGGCGCCGCCATGGCACAGGATATCAGTGTTGCCGTGGTCGGGCCGATGACCGGCTCCGAGGCGAGCTTCGGCCAGCAGTTCAAGAATGGTGCTGATCTCGCGATCGCCGACATCAATGCGGCGGGTGGCGTGCTTGGCAAGAAGCTGAAGCTGGAGGTCGGCGACGATGCCTGCGATCCGAAGCAGGCGGTGTCGGTTGCCGAGAAGATGGCAGGCGCGAGGATTCCGTTCGTCGTTGGGCATTTCTGCTCATCGACCTCGATCCCTGCGTCGGACGCCTATGCCGAGGGCAATGTGCTGCAGATCACGCCGGGCTCGACCAATCCGCAATTCACCGAGCGCGGGTTGTGGAACACGTTCCGTGTCTGCGGCCGGGATGACCAGCAGGGCACGGTTGCGGCCGCCTACATTATCAAGAACTACAAGACCAGGAACGTCGCGATCATCCACGACAAGACGACCTACGGCAAAGGTCTTGCCGACGAAACGAAGAACGCCATCAACGCCGCGGGCGTGAAGGAAAAGCTCTATGAGGCCTATACCAAGGGCGACAAGGATTTTGCTGCCCTGGTATCCCGCTTCAAGAAGGAGTCGATCGATTTCGTCTATGTCGGCGGCTATTATGCCGAGGCAGCGTTGATCCTGCGCCAAATGCGCGAGCAGGGCGTCAATGCGGTGCTGATGGGCGGCGACGCCCTGGTCGACAAGCAGTTCGCCGCGATCGCAGGTCCGCTTGCCGAAGGCTCGCTGTTCACCTTCTCGCCCGACCCGCGCAAGAAGGTGACCGCGGCCGCGACCTTGAAGAAGTTCAAGGACAAGGGCATCGATCCCGACGGCTACACGCTCTACAGCTACGCCGCGTTCCAGATCTGGAGCCAGGCCGCAGCCCGTGCCCAGACCACGGACGCCAAGAAGGTCGCGGCGGCCATCAAGGCCGGAAGCTGGGATACCGTGCTCGGCAAGATCAGCTACACGCCGAAGGGTGACATCACCCTGATCGACTACGTCGTGTACCGCCGCGACAAGGACGGCAACTACGCCGAACTGCCGGCCGGTCAATGATCACCAGAGCGTTCTCGCGCGAACCGGGTACCGGTTCGCGCGAAGAAAACGCGTCAAAAGCAAAATCGAGAGCCTCCGTTCCGATGCAATCGGAACGGAGGCAACCCTGGCCGGGCTGAATCGTTTCCCGCCGCGCCCGTGACCGGCGTATCCGGTCACACGTTCCGGGCAAAGCGCGCAGCGCCGGGGATCGGCGTGAGCCATTCGACGGCGCGATCGGTATAGATCTCGGCTTGCGGCTGCAATCCCTCCATGCTGTCGAGCGTGCCGGCTTTCACCACGACCTTGCCGGGCATCAATGCGGTCTTCGCAAGCAGAGGGGACCCGCAGCGCCCGCAGAAATGACGATGGACCGGATGGCCGCTG
Organism: Bradyrhizobium sp. USDA 3262; assembly: GCF_054060035.1. Classification (NCBI taxonomy): domain Bacteria; kingdom Pseudomonadati; phylum Pseudomonadota; class Alphaproteobacteria; order Hyphomicrobiales; family Nitrobacteraceae; genus Bradyrhizobium; species Bradyrhizobium sp. USDA 3262. Next base: position 8,241,288 of record NZ_JBSSCT010000001.1, on the reverse strand, counting down.
TCGCCCTTGTCGACGAACACCACCGTCTCGCCCGACTGCTGGTAGTCGGCTTCGCGGATCACGAGGTTGAACGAAAACAGGCTGCCGCTTTGCCGCTGGCAATGTGTGCAGTGACATATCGCGATGCTCCGCGGTTCGCTCTTGAGCGTGTAACGTACCGCGCCGCACAGGCAGCCGCCGTTCCGTTCCTGCATGCTGGTCTCTCCCTTACGATGGCGCCGTCGCCGGGACAGGGACGCCGCCTCAGGCGTCGCCAATCACGGCATCGATGAATGTGGTGGCGGATTCCCTCAACTGCTTGCGGCTGTATCCGGCGCGCTCCATCACGGCGAGCCCGCGCGTGAACGTCACGATGACGCGCGCCAGCCGATTTGCATCGGCCGTGCTGCGCCTGTTCGGCGCCGCGCTGATGGCCTTGCCGACCAGTTGCTCGAGCCGGGTGAGTACGTCCTGCACGCGCTGACGCACATCCGCGCTCGAAATGGCTGCGTCGAGCGCGGTGCGCGTCGTCAGGCAGCCCCGCTGCGGCGTGCCGTCCGTCATGTTGACGATGATCATGTCAAAGAAGCCCCTCAGCCTCGCCGAGGTATCGCCCTGCGCCAGCGCGCTGCCAGCCGCGTCCAGGAATTGCGCGGCATACTGATCGAAGGCGCGCAGGAAGATCGCTTCCTTGTCGCCATAGGCGTTGTAGAGGCTGCCGCGCTGGACGCCGGTCGCGGCCGCGAGGTCCTGCATGGTCGCATCGTGCAGGCCCTTGCGCCAGAACACGTCGAGCGCGGTTGCGATCATCTCGTCCTCGTCGAACTGACGCACGCCCACCATTCGATCTACTCCATCGGGTCATTCTTGACATAATCGTCAATATTGACAATGATGTCAAGAATGAACCCGAGGAGGTCCGGATGATTACCGCTGTCACGACGTTCAGGCTGCCGAAGCCGATCACGCGCGAGGAAGCCCGCAGTATCTTCCTGAGCACCGCGCCGATCTATGGCGGCATTCAGGGGCTGTTTCGAAAGACCTATGTGCTGTCCGAGGACGGGCTGACGGCCGGCGGCATCTATTTCTGGAACTCGAGGGTGGAGGCGGAAGCACTGTACACCGACGCGTGGCGCGCCCGCGCCCGGGAGAAATACGGCGCCGATCCGATCGTGACCTATTTCGAGAGTCCTGTGGTGGTCGACAACCTTGCCCAGCAGATTGTCGCCGACGATTAACAACGATGCAGCGGTAGCGAAAGCGCATCACAGCGGCCGCCCAAGGTCTCTTCACGATCCCGGTCAACGACGCTAGTCTGATGAAGGGCTAACAAGAAACGTAGGCGGGAGGCGATAATGACCCAACAACAACCCTCCGATCGAGGTTCCCCGGCACTGCCACGCCGCAGGCTCGGCCGCACCGGGCTCGATGTCTCCATTCTCGGCTTCGGCACGGCGCCGCTCGGCGACCTGTTCGCACGGCTCGACGACACTGCCGCGATCGCAGCAGTGGAGCGGGCGTTTGCGCTGGGCATCAACCTGCTGGATTCCTCGCCGCTCTACGGCCATGGCCTCGCCGAACACCGCAGCGGCACCGCGCTGCGCCGCGTGGCGCGCGACGACGTCGTCGTCTGTACCAAGGTCGGGCGCTGGATGGACCCGTTCCACGGCCGTGGCGACGGCTCCAATTTCGCCGGCGGCGCGCCGCATCGCGCGGTGTTCGACTATTCCTATGACGGCACCATGCGCTCGGTGGAGCAGTCGCTGCTGCGGCTCGGCGCCGATCGCATCGACCTGCTTTTGATCCACGACGTGGACGTCTGGACCCACGGAGCTGACGCGATCGAGGCGCGGTTTCGCGAGGCGATGGAGGGCGCCTATGTCGCGCTCGACAAGTTGCGTTCCGAACGCGTGGTCAGGGGTATCGGGATCGGCGTCAACGAGGCCGAGATGTGCGTGCGCTTCGCCAAGGCCGGAACGTTCGACACCATGCTGCTTGCCGGCCGCTACTCGCTGCTCGAGCAACCCGCGCTCGCCGAATTCCTGCCTCTGGCGCAAGCCCAGGGCATCGGCATGATGCTCGGTGGCGTCTTCAACTCCGGCATCCTGGCGACCGGCGCGGTTGCCGGCGCCAAGTACAATTACAAGGACGCGCCGCCGGACGTGATGCAGAAGGTGGCGGCGATCGATCGCGTCTGCCGCGCCCACGATGTGGCGCTGCCGACCGCCGCGCTGCATTTCGCGCTCGGCCATCCGGCGGTGGCAAGCCTCGTGCTCGGCGCGCAGACGCCGCAGGAGGTCGAGCGCAACGTCGCCGCGTTGTCGTCGCCCGTGCCTGCCGCGCTGTGGCGCGACCTGAAGAATGAGGGGCTGCTCGACCAGCATGCGCCGGTGCCGGCATGATGCGGATCGACGCCCATCACCATGTCTGGACCCTGGCGCGCGCCGATTACGGCTGGCTGACGCCCGAACGCGGGCCGATCTACCGCGACTTCAGCCTGGCCGATCTGGCGCCGCATCTCGCCGCGGCCGGGATCGGAGGCACCATCCTGGTGCAGGCCGCACCGACCGAAGCGGAGACCGCATTCCTGCTCGATATCGCCAAAGGGGCCGAGCAGGTGCGCGGCGTGGTCGGCTGGATCGACTTCGACGCCGCCGACGCCGCAGCGCGGATCGATGCGATTGCCGGGCGCGAGCTCCTGGTCGGCCTGCGGCCGATGGTGCAGGACATCGCCGATGAGGACTGGCTGCTGCGCCCCGAACTGGCAGCGCCGCTCGAGGCCATGGCGCGGCATGACCTCGTCTTCGACGCGCTGGTGCTGCCGCGCCATCTGCCGCGGCTCATCCAGGTGGTCGATCGCCATCCGGACCTGCAATTCGTGCTCGACCATTTCGGCAAGCCGCACCTTGCGACCGGCGACATCGCGGCCTGGAAGGACGACATCGCAAGCCTCGCCACACGATCCAACGTCGTCTGCAAACTCTCGGGCCTAGCGACCGAGGCGGCGCCGAACTGGCAGGTTGCCGATCTCAGCGAGGCCGTGGATCATGCACTGGCATGTTTCGGGCCGCAGCGGATGCTGTGGGGCAGCGACTGGCCCGTCGTCAACCTCGCCGGCGGCTATGCGCACTGGTTGGCAGCCGCGGAGTGCCTGCTTGCTGATTTGTCAAGTGAAGCAAGAGCTGCGATTTTCGGCGGCAATGCGGCGCGGGCTTATTTGTCAAGCCGCGGACGGTCAACATCCCGGAAATAGATTGCGGCGTGCGCCCAATTTGATCCACAGCGCGCCTTGATGAATCATTCCGGGATGGTCCATAAGCGGCGTCCGCGCCGTCGGTGATCCCTGGCGCAACGGACTTTTAGAGAGATGAGCGTGGCAAAGATTCATCATCAGATTGCGCAGGAGCTTGGGGTTCGCGACGAACAGGTCGAGGCGGCGGTGACGCTGCTCGACGGCGGCGCCACGGTGCCGTTCATCGCGCGATACCGCAAGGAGCTCACCGGCGCGCTTGATGACGCCCAGCTGCGCACGCTGGAAGAACGGCTGACGTATTTGCGTGAACTTGAGGAGCGCCGCATCGCGGTGCTCAATTCGATCCGCGAGCAGGGCAAGCTCGACGCCGCGCTCGAGGCCCAGATCATGGCCGCCGACAGCAAGGGCCGGCTCGAGGACATCTATCTGCCGTACAAGCCGAAGCGTCGCACCAAGGCCGAGATCGCCAAGGAAGCCGGCCTCGAGCCGCTCGCCGATCAGCTTCTCACACAGCCCGAGAGCGATCCGAACGAGGCCGCGACGCCCTTCGTCAATGCCGAGAAGCAGGTCGCCGACGTCGCCGCGGCGCTCGACGGCGCGCGCGCGATCCTGGTCGAGCGCTTCGCCGAGGATGCCGACCTGATCGGCGCGCTGCGCGAGGAGATGTGGTCGAACGGCATCATGGCCTCGACCGTCCGCACCGGCAAGAAGACCGAAGGCGAGAAGTTCAAGGACTATTTCGATTTCTCCGAGCCGCTGCCGAAGCTGCCGTCGCACCGCATCCTGGCGCTGTTCCGCGGCGAGAAGGAAGAGATCCTCGACCTCGCCATCAAGCCGGAGGCGCAGGAGCCGGTCGTAGGCCAGCCCGGCCTCTACGAGCTCAAGATCATGAACCGATTTGCGATCTCCAACCAGGGCCGCAAGGGCGACAAGTGGCTGACGGAGACGGTGCGCTGGGCCTGGCGCACCAAGATCCAGATCCATCTCAATATCGATTTGCGACTGCGGCTGTGGACCGCGGCGGAGACCGAGGCGGTGCGCGTGTTCGCCTCGAATTTGCGCGACCTCTTGCTCGCGGCGCCGGCCGGCGCACGCGCCACCATGGGGCTCGATCCCGGCTATCGCACCGGCGTCAAGGTCGCGGTGATCGATGCGACCGGCAAGGTGGTGGCGCACACGGCGATCTTCCCGCACGAGCCGCAGCGGCGGTGGGATGAGGCGCTCGCCATTCTCGGCAAGCTCGCGATCGAGCATGGCGTCGAGCTGATCGCGATCGGCAACGGCACCGCCTCGCGCGAGACCGACAAGCTCGCCGCCGAGCTCGTGAAGCGGTTGCCCGAGCGCAAGATGACCAAGATCGTGGTCTCCGAAGCCGGCGCATCGGTCTACTCGGCCTCGGCCTTCGCCTCGAACGAACTGCCCGACCTCGACGTCACCATTCGCGGCGCGGTTTCGATCGCCCGGCGCCTGCAGGATCCCTTGGCTGAGTTGGTCAAGATCGATCCGAAGGCGATCGGCGTCGGCCAGTACCAGCACGATCTCGGCGAGTCCAAGCTCGCCCGCTCGCTCGATGCCGTGGTGGAAGACTGCGTGAACGCGGTCGGCGTCGATGCCAATACCGCCTCGGTGCCGCTGCTCGCGCGAGTGTCGGGCATCGGCCAGGGACTGGCGCAGAGCATCGTGCAGCACCGCGACGCCAACGGCCCGTTCAAGTCGCGCAAGGCGCTGAAGGAGGTGCCGCGGCTCGGGCCGAAGGCGTTCGAGCAGTGCGCCGGCTTCCTGCGCATCAGCAATGGCGAGGACCCGCTCGATTCATCCGGCGTGCATCCGGAAGCCTATCCGGTGGTACGCCGTATCCTCGAAGCGACCAAGAGCGACATCAAGGCGCTGATCGGCAATGCCGACGTGGTGCGGGGTCTCAAGCCGCAGTCCTTCGTCGACGATACGTTCGGATTACCGACCGTCACCGACATTCTACGCGAGCTGGAAAAGCCCGGCCGCGACCCGCGTCCGGCGTTCAAGGCGGCGGTGTTCAAGGAAGGCGTCGAGGAGGTCAAGGACCTCAAGAAGGGCATGATCCTCGAGGGCACCGTGACCAACGTCGCCGCCTTCGGTGCCTTTGTCGATATCGGCGTGCATCAGGATGGGCTGGTGCACATCTCGGCAATGTCGCGGAATTTCATCAAGGACCCGCGCGAGGTGGTGAAGCCGGGCGATATCGTCAAGGTCAAGGTGCTGGACGTCGAGGTCGCGCGCAAGCGCATCGCGCTGACGCTGCGGCTTGACGACGAGATCGGGCCGAAGAAGGACAATGCGGCGCCGTCGCGCGATTTCTCGCGCGGCAAGATGACCTCGTCGGCTCCGCGCCGTCCGCAGGAGCAGTCCGGCGGCAGCGCGCTCGCCGACGCACTGCGCCGCGCGGCCGAGAAGAGCGGACGCGGCAAGCCGACCTGAGCCGCGGAGGAGGACGGCAAGCCGAGTTCGCCGCCTTGTTCGAAATCGGCCACCTGACGCTTCTGGCTGAGTTGCCTAAGCTGTCCCCGTCATCCTGAGGTGCGCGCTCTTGCGAGCCTCGAAGGATGCACGGCCCCATCTCTGGCCGATTCATCCTTCGAGGCCCGCTCCGCGGGCACCTCAGGATGACGGGGCCGAAGGGAGCCGTCCTGGCTACAGCATTCCGGCGGCGAACCTCGCCAGCGCATCCGCGACGCCCTTGCCGTAGGCCGGGTCGGCCTTGCTGCAATTCGCGACGTGCCGTTCCTGGATGTGCTTCGACGCATTGCCGACCTGGCGGGCGGTGTTGTCGAACAGGGCCTGCCTTTGCGTGGCATTCATCTTGCGGAACAGGTCGCCCGGCTGCTGCCAGTGGTCGTCGTCCAGGCGATGATCCCAATGCGCGGCCGCGCCTGACAATTCGAGCGGCGGCTCGTTCAGCTGCGGCTGGTCGGTCCACTCGCCATGGCTGTTCGGCCAGTATGTCAGCGTGGCGCCCAGATTGCCGTCGGTACGCATCGCGCCGTCGCGATGATAGCTGTGGAACGGGCATTTCGGCGCGTTGACCGGAATCTGGTGGTGGTTGACGCCGAGCCGGTAGCGCTGGGCGTCGCCATAGGAGAACAGGCGGGCTTGCAGCATCTTGTCCGGCGAATAGCCGATGCCGGGCACGACATTCGCCGGCGTGAACGCCGCCTGCTCGACCTCGGCGAAGAAGTTCTCCGGATTGCGATTCAGCTCGAAATACCCGACCTCGATCAGCGGATAATCCGCCTTCGGCCACACCTTGGTCAAATCGAACGGATTGAACGGGAATGCCTTGGCCTGTGCATCTGTCATCACCTGGATGAACAGCGTCCAGCGCGGGAAGTCGCCGCGCTCGATGCTCTGGAACAGGTCGCGCTGGTGGCTCTCGCGGTCCTTGCCGACCAGCGTCTCGGCCTCGGCATCGGTCAGGTTCTGGACGCCCTGCCGGGTGCGGAAATGGAATTTCACCCAGACGCGCTCATTGTCGGCATTGATCATGCTGTAGGTGTGGCTGCCGAAGCCGTGCTGGTGCCGGAAGCTTTTCGGGATGCCGCGCTCGCTCATGACGATGGTGACCTGGTGCAGCGCTTCCGGCAGCAGCGTCCAGAAATCCCAGTTCATGTCGGGGTCGCGCACCCCCGTGCGCGGATGCCGCTTGATGGCGTGGTTGAGGTCGATGAAGCGCAAGGGGTCGCGGAAGAAGAACACCGGGGTGTTGTTGCCGACCACGTCCCAATTGCCTCCATCGGTATAGAATTTCAGCGCGAAGCCGCGGATGTCGCGCTCGGCGTCCGCCGCGCCGCGCTCGCCGGCGACCGTCGAGAACCGCGCGAACATCGGCGTCTGCTTGCCGATCTCAGAGAAGATGCTGGCCTTGGTGTAGCGCGTGATGTCGTGGGTCACGGTGAAGGTGCCGTGCGCGCCGGCGCCCTTGGCGTGCATCCGCCGCTCCGGGATCACTTCGCGGTGAAAATGCGCCAGCTTCTCGATCAGCCAGACGTCCTGCAGCAGCGCGGGTCCGCGCGGCCCCGCCGTCAGGATGTTCACATTGTCGGCAACGGGGGCGCCGGAGGCGTGGGTCAGAAAAGGTCTTTTGGTCTCGTCGCTCATCGAAAGCTCCTTGCTGAAGGTCGGCACTTCGCCGTCCCGACGCCCGCGGGGGAGGCCAGGTGAAAGGCGATTGCGTCGCGGATTGGATGACGGCCGGCGAGGAGGGGAGAGCCCGGTGATCGACAAATTGTGAAGCGGGTCTGCGATCCCTCGACGCCGTCGTTGTTCTCCGATAGCTGCAGGATTAAGAACCGCGGCCGATCGATTCAACGAGCGCTATCCGCCGATTCCAGCCAAATGTCCGTCGATCCCGGCCAACGCAATCGTGGCCGCCGGTCCAGGCAACTGCCGCTCGGCATGCCGGCACGCGAATTCTAAATCCGGTGTCAGAATCTGGCGCATTTGTCAGTTGAAGTCGGGCATCGGCTTGCGTCTTCTGATCATGCTCGCGTGCGGCGATACGAGTTCGCCGCGGTCCCAATCAGGGAGGGTTTCATGAAGAATAGGCTTCTCACGTGTCTCACGGCAGCGACGCTCGCTGTCAGCGTTGCCCTTGCACCCGCTGCCCTCGCCAGAGGCGGCGGTGGTGGTGGCGGACATGGCGGCGGTGGCTTCGGTGGCGGCCACGGTGGTGCCATGGGTGCCATGGGTGGCGGCATGCATGGTGGCGGCTTTGGCGGCGGCATGCATGGCGGTGGTTTCGGCGGTGGGATGCGTGGTGGCGGCGCGGCGTTCGCCGCCATGGGCGGCGGCGGCCATTTCGCTGGCGGGCGCTTTGGTGGTCCACGCTTCGTCGGTGCACCGGCAATCGGCCCGCGGTTTGCCGGCGCCGGATTCCGCGGTTCGCGCTTCTTCCATCATGGCGGCTTCTTCCGCCACCACCGCTTCCATCGCTTCGCGTTCATCGGCGCGCCCTATCTCTATGCCGGCTATGACTACGGCTGCTACCGCAGGGTATGGACGGCTTACGGTCTGCAATGGGTCAATGTGTGCGGGGACTATTGGTGATCGCCCAACCAACCGCACCGTTGTCGCGGTCGTCGCCAGACGTTCCATCCTGCCCCGGAATGGGATAGTCTGGCGGCGATCGTCGCGGGGCGGCCGCTCGGAGAGTTTGCGAACTCGGAGAGTTCAACACAGCTCGGAGAGTTCAGGAATATGACCGGTGCTCACCGCCGCATTCTCGTCGTCGAGGACGATCCCGAAACCGCGGATCAGCTCGTCGAGGAGCTCACCACCAGCGGTTATGATGTGGATCTGGCGGCGAACGGCCGCGAGGCGCTGAGCCAGGGTGCGGCGCGCGACTATGCCGTGATCACCATCGATCGCATGCTGCCCGACATCGACGGCATCACGGTGATGCGTCAGATGCGCGACGGCGGCATTGCGGTGCCGTTCCTGATCATCAGTGCGCTCGGCGAAATCGACGACCGGGTGCGGGGCTTGCGCGCCGGCGGCGACGACTATCTGGTCAAGCCGTTCTCCTTTGTCGAACTGCTGGCGCGGCTGGAGGCGCTCGGCCGCCGCAGCGAGACCGTTGCCAAGGAGACCATCCTGCGGGTCGGCGATCTCGCGATCGATCTGATTTCGCGTACGGCGAGCCGCCGCGGTCGCAAGATTCCGCTGCTGCCGAAGGAATTCCAGCTGCTCGAATACCTCGCGCGCAACGAAGGCCGCGTGGTGTCGCGCGCCATGCTGCTGCGGCATGTGTGGGACCTGCACTTCGATCCCTCGACCAACATCATCGACGTCTATGTCGGGCGTTTGCGCCGCAAGGTCGACGACCAGCAAGCCTATCCCCTGATCCACACGATCCGCGGCATCGGATACTGCCTCCGTGCTCCTGGCTAAGACCTTCAAGTCGTCGACGTTCCGCCTGGCGTTGATCGCCATCGGTGCCTTCGGCCTGATCGTTTCCGCGATCTTCGCCTATGTTTACTGGTCGACATTGTCCTATGTGCGCGACAGGTCCGACCGCGCGATCATGACCGAGCAGGCGAGCCTGGATGACGCCTATGCGCGGTCCGGGCGTGATGGCCTGACCGCGTTGATCGCGCAACGCGTCGCGGACAAGGGCTTCGCCGATCATGTGTATTTGTTGGTCGGTCCCGGATCGACGGTGCTGGCGGGAAATCTCAGGCAGTGGCCGGCGGGCGCCGCCGAGAAGGGATGGGCTGAATTTCGTGCCTCCCTGCCACAGCTCTCCCCGGGAACCTCCCTGCTGCGAGGTGTGACGGAAACCCTGTCAAACGGCGATCGGCTGCTGGTCGGCCACGACATCAGCGATCTCGACGGCTTCATGGCCCAGATCAGGGCCGCCGGCATTGCCGTCGTCGTGCTGATCATCGGGCTTGCGGCTGCTGCCAGCATCGGCGTCACGCGGCGAACGGTCGGCCGGATCGAGTCGATCAACGCGACCAGTCGCGCTATCATGCTCTCCGGCCTCGACCAGCGCATCCCGCTCCGCGGCAGCCATGACGAATGGGATCGCGTCGCCGAGAATCTCAATCTGATGCTGGACCGGATCCAGACCCTGATGGGGGACGTCAAGCAGGTCAGCGAAAATATCGCCCACGATCTGCGCACGCCGCTGACCCGGATGCGCGGCCGGCTCGAGAAAGCCTACCACGCCCCGCGGAGCGGGGAGGGCGATGCCGCGCTGATCGGCGACACCATCGCCGATCTCGACGCGGTGCTCGGGATGTTCGCGTCGATCACGCGGATTTCGGAGATCGAGACGCGAGCCCGCAAGGGTGCGTTCCGCACCGTCAATCTCGTCGAGATCGCCGGCGAGGTGGTCGAACTCTACGACGCCGCCGCCGAACAGGTGACCACGCGCCTCGATCTTGCCGGCGATCAGGCGGTGCTGGTCACCGGCGACCGGGACCTGCTGTTCGACGCCATCGCCAATCTCGTCGACAACGCCATCAAGCATGGCCGCCCGGGTGGACGGGTGACGGTGACCTGCGACAACGACGAGACCGGTGCGGTGATTTCGATCGCCGATGACGGCCCCGGCATTCCCGCCGACCAGCACGACCGCGTCTTCAAGCGCTTCTACCGGCTCGAGCAGAGCCGCTACACGCCCGGCAATGGCCTCGGCCTCAGCCTGGTCGCGGCGGTCGCGAGCCTGCACGGCGCGCGGATCGAGTTGCACGACAATGCGCCGGGGTTGTTGTGCCGGCTGGTCTTTCCCGCGGCGGAAACGTAGGGTGGGTTGGCGCCGTCGCGAGAATGCGGATGTATGTCCGCCGGCCGGGCAACAAACTTGGTGTCGTCCCGGGCAAGCGAAGCGCGACCCGGGACCCATAACCACCAATGCGAATTGCCTTGCGGCGCTGGGGCCACAGCTCACTCCTACAATACAGCCCTGTGGTTATGGGTCCCTGCCTTCGCAGGGACGACGACGGAAAAGCGAATGCGTCAAAACCTCGCTGCCATCTCGGCAAGCCGGCGGTGCGCCGCCTCGCGGGCGGCGCGGATCGGCTCGGTGGGCCCGGTGGTCGGTCCGATCGGCACGAAGCGCACGTCGCTGATGCCGATGAAGCGCAGCGCCTCGCGCAGATAGGGCGTTGCCATGTCGATGCGGCCGCGGTTCATGCCCGTGACGAAGTCGCTGCCGCTTGCGAGGATCACGATTGTCGGGCGGTCCTTGAGCAGCGGCAGATAGCCCTGCGCCGGATCGAAGCGGAAGGCGAGCCCGGGCTGGATGATGACGTCGAGCCACTGCTTGAGCTTGTAGGGAATGCCGAAATTCCACATCGGCGTCGAGATCAACACGCGATCGGCCAGCGACAGCCGCAGCGCGAGGCGCTCGGCGATTGCGAAGGCGTCGTGCTGCGAATCGGTGAAGCTCTGGCCGCCGATGCGGGCGTATTTGGCCTCGAGCAGGTAACCCTCGAATTCCGGCAGCGGCTCGCGCCAGAGGTTCATCGCGTCGATCTCCCAGCCCGGCCGCGCCTGATGGAAGCGATCGAGAAAGGCGCGCGCGCCGGCCGCCGATTCCGAATCGGGGCGCGGTGAGCAGTTAAGATGCAGCAGCTTCGGCACCGCGCCTCCCTAGCCGAGCGCCTCGATCACGGTGTCGGCGTTGGTCACGACGGAGACGTTCTGGAGCGCGAAGTTGATCGCGGCGTTGTGCCAGTCGGCGTTCATGGTCGAGCAGCAATCCTCCGGCACGATCATGAAATAGCCCTTGTCGGCGCCGGTGCGCGCGGTGTGCTCGACCGACATGTTGGTCCAGGCCCCGGTGTTGATGATCATGTCGCGGCCGGTCGCCTTCAGGATGGTCTCGAGCCGCGTGCCTTCCCAGGCGCTCATCCGCATCTTCTCGACCACGAAGTCGCCCGCGCGCGGCTCGAGTCCCGAGACCGGTGCCGCGCCCCAGCTGCCGCGCACCATCGCCTTGCTGTCGACCAGCCCCTCGAACAGCGGCGCGTTCAAGCTGACGCCGGGCGCGCCCGGCTCGACGACAAACCAGACATGGATGATGGCGACGCCGCGCGCTCGCGCAGCCTCCGCCACGCGGCGGACATTCTCGACGACATGCTGCTGGCGGGCGTGCGCGGGCGCGCCGGACTCGGCGAACGCGCCGCCGTCCATGATGACGTCGTTCTGCATGTCCTGAATGATCATCGCGCAGCGTTGCGGATCGAGCTGCATCTCGCCGGCGGTCAGGTTCGGCGCAGGCGTGGACGATGTGGCACCCGCGCCGCCGCGCTTGCCGCTCATATAGGGCTCGTGGCGTGGGCCGACCTTGGTCTGGATCGCATAGACCGAATGGGTCGCGGTCAGATAGAGCGTGCGTAAGTCGGCGCCGCCCCAGGCGAGGTTGGCGACGAGCTCCGGCAGGCGCACCTTGCCGAGCAGGTCGCCGCCGGGCGAATAGACCCAAACGCCGCCGGGCGCGGTGACCCAGACATTGCCGCGCTGGTCGCACTTCATGCCGTCGGGCAGGCCGGGCTCGAGCTCGGAGCGGATGCCGGAGGCGAACACGCGCGGATTGGTAAGCGCGCCGTCGGCGTTGACGTCGAAGGCGCGGATCAGCGCCTGCACGGTGTCGTTGACATAGAGGATGCGCTCGTCGGGCGAGAAGCACAGCCCGTTCGGTTGCTCGAACAAATAGCGGTCGACCAGCAGTTTCGGCGCGCCGCTGCCGGGCGGCACGCGATAGACGCCCTGGAAGCCGAGCTGGCGTGGCCGTTCGACGCCATAGACCGGCATCCGGCCGTACCAGGGATCGGAGAAATAGATCGCGCCCGACGAGTGCACGCAGACGTCGTTCGGACTGTTGAGCTCCTGGTTCTCGTAATGCGAGGCCAGCACCTCGCGCCGCCCGTCGGGCCGCTCGCGAATCAGTGAGGAGGTTGCGTGCTCGCAGACGATCAGATTGAGGTCCGCGTCATAGGTCATGCCGTTGCATTTGTTCGACGGCCGCTTGACCTCGACGACGCCGCGCCGCGCGTCCCAGCGCCTTCGCACATCGCCCGGCATGTCGGAGAACAGCAGGAAGTGATCGAGCGGATGCCAGATCGGTCCCTCCGTGAAATCGAAGCCGGTCCCGACCTGGCCGACCGGCGCGTAGGGATCGATCAGGCCTTCGAACTCGCTGCGCAGCGTGACATGCGTCATCGCCTCGATCCTCTACGCCGGGAACCAGTTGCGCTGCGGCAGGCTCTGCACGACAGGCCCGGGTACCTGGTCATGCAGGCGGCCGACCACCATGCCGCCTTCGATCTTGGCCGGGCGATCATGCACAGGAAGCAGATAGCGTGAGCTCGAGAGCAGCTTCTTGATCGCGGCCTTCTCGGCGCGTTTGCTGGTGCCGTGATTGCCGGTGGTGCGCGGCTCGGCGTCGTGGACTTCATTGAAGGGATTCACGATCTGGTCGTTGAAATCATAGATCACGTCGCCGCAGATCGTGGCGATGCCGTCGGCGGTGTGAACGTGGATGTTCATCGAGCCTTCGGTGTGGGCGTTGGCGGCATCGCAATAGACGCCCGGCATCAGCTCGACCGGGCCGGTGATTTCGAGGTCGAGAAAGCGCAGCGCGCTCTTGGTGTGCAGGCGGTCGATCAGATGCTTGATGTCCGGCGCCGGATACTGCGGGTGCATCAGGCCGGAGACGGAGTATTCCAGCTCCTTGCGGTTCAGCACGACGGTGGTGTTCATCGGGAACAGATCGTCCTTGCCGGCATGGTCGATGTGCAGATGGGTGTGGCAGACGAAGCGGACGTCGCCCATCCGCACGCCGTGGCGGGCGAGCTGGTTCTCGATCATGTTCTCGTGGAACTGGAGCCCGCGCATGCCGAGCGTCTCCATGATCTGGTTGGAGCGATAGCCGGTGTCGACCAGCACGGGGTAGGGGCCGCCGAGGATCAGGAAGCCGAGCGTCAGCACGCGGCGGGTGCGGCCGCAATTGTGCCCGAGCACGAGGAAGCTCGATTCCAGCTCGATATCGCCGTAGTCCAGAATCTTGATCTCCAACGGCATCTGTCTCCCTCCCAATTCGTGTTCGTTGTTATGTTCGTGCCCGCGCTGCGGCTACGGCCCCAGCCGATAGACCCGCGCCGCCGTCGTGCTGAAGACCGCATCGCGCTGTGCGGGGCTGAGCCGTTCGGCTGCCGTCTTGAAAGCGGCGACGAGATCGCGATAGCTGGTCCACAGCTTCTCGATCGGAAAGTTCGAGCCGAACAGGCAGCGCTCCGCGCCGAAGATCGCGACGGTGTCGGTCATCACGCCGGCGATATGCGCGGCATCGTTGCGGTGGATGAAGGTGCCGAGCCCGGACAGCTTCGACACCACGTTCGGGCATCGCGCGAGCCGCGTCATCCCGGTGCGCCAGGCGGCGCGACCCTGCGGCGACAGATCCTCCAGCATGCCGGCATGCTGGAGGATGAACGTCACGTCAGGGCAGGCCTCCGCAAGGCCGGCCGCATCGGCCATCTGCGGCGCGAACACCTGCAGGTCAAAACTCCAGCCATAGTCGGCGAGGTGGCCGACATTGCGCAGGATCACGGGATCGGTGCAGAGATCGGCACGGGCGGCGAAGCGATAGAGCGGATTTTCGTGCCAGTGCAGCTGCATCCGCACGCCGCGCACCAGCGGGTAGCGCTTCAACCGATCGAGCTGCGGCCGGACGTCGGCGACGGAAAAATCGGCATAGGCGACGAGGGCGTGCGGCCAGCCGTGCCGGTCCGCGGTCTGCTGCACCCAGGCCGCCTCGTCCTCGAACTGGCCGCTCGGCCAGTTGGTCTGGACATAGACCGAGCGGGTGACGCCGCTGCCCTTGAGGTCGTCGAGATATTCCTCGATCGGATAGTCGCGGCGGATCGGCTCGTAGGGGCCGAAGATGCGCGGCTGCATCGGGCCGGACAGCCAGGCGAGATCGGCCTGCCGCCAGATGTGATGATGTCCGTCGACAATGCCAGTCACGCGGCTCTCCTTGTTCCAAGCGACAGCAGATGCGCGACAACAGCCGCGCTGGATCCGCCGTCCACGAGATCGTCGACAAAGCGCTGGATCGCGATCAGCGCCTCGGTTTGCGGCGTGAAGCCGGGCGAGGTTGCGAGCGGCGTCAGCCAGCTGACGCGCCAGGCCCGCCGCGACAGTTTTGCCACGGCATCGCGCAGCGCAGCCGGATCGCCGCGTTCCAGGCCGTCGGAGACGATCACGACCGCGGCGCCGCGGGCATATCCGCCGAACCGGGGCACGGCGAGGAAGGCCTGCAGCGCATCGCCGATCCTTGTGCCGCCGTCCCAGTCGCTGACCAGGAAGGAGGCCTCGTTCAGCGCCTGCTCGCGCCGCTTCAGCCGCAGCGCCGGCGTAACGCGGGTCAGTCTTGTGCCGAAGGTGAAGACCTCGACATTGCCGGCCGCCTGCACCAGCACATGCGCGAGCTTCATGTTCTCCTCGGTGCGCGCCTTCATTGAGCCGGAGACGTCGATCAGGAACAGGATCTTGCGTGGGCGCTGACGGCGACGCATCCGCCCGAGCCGCAGCACCTCGCCGTCATTGCGCACGCTGTCGCGCAGCGTGCGGCGCAGATCGGCGAACGGGCCGCTCCGTGCGCGACGGCGCCGGTGGCCGCGCCTTCGCGGCAGCCGCTTTGCCGCCTCACGCGACAGTTTTCGCAGCGGATCGCTGGTCGCGGCCTGTGCAAAGCGGCGCTCGACCAATGCCTCGGCGCGCGCTGCGGCGAGGCCGGACTTATTGGCCTCGTCGGCGAGCGGCGGCTCGTCCTCGCCGCGGCCGTCCTCCTGCAGGCGGACGGTCTCCTCGTCCTCGCCCTCGGCCTGCTCGATCGCCTCGGCGCCGCGGAAGTGGATGTCGAACAGCCGGTCATACGTCGCGCGGCGCTGCGGCGGCGGCGCCAGTGTCGCGAGCCCCGCCTGGCGGATGTGCTCCAGGCTGCGCGGCCCGAGCAGCTCGATTGCCGCGAGGAAGCTCGTCGTCTGCTCCGGCGCGACCGCGAAGCCGTTGGCGCGCAGCAGTGCCACAAAGGACACGAACGTCTGTGCCGCGCGCGGCAGCTTGAGGTCATCGCTCACGCGGCCGCCTCCGCAATGATCGCATCGAGCCGCGGTGAGATGAAATGCAGATCCTCCTCGTCCTTCAGCGCGACGCCGATCGAACGCTTGAACGCATCTGGCCAGCGCGCGCCGCCCTTGTTGAGCAAGGTCGCGGCCTCCGCCCAGTCGACCGCCTCGGCGATCCCCGGGGCCTTGCTCAGCGGCTCGCGGCGCAACCGGCCGACGGCGGCGACCACCGCGCGGGCGGTGGCCTCGGCCACGCTGGACGCCCGCATCATCACGATGCGCGCCTCGCGCTCGGCATTCGGATAATCGATCCAGTGATAGACGCAGCGCCGCCGCAGCGCCTCGTGCAGATCGCGCGTCCGGTTCGAGGTCAGCACCACGACGGGATGTTCGGCAGCGCGCACCGTGCCGCGCTCGGGGATCGAGATCTGGAAGTCGGAGAGGAATTCGAGCAGGAAGGCCTCGAACTCCTGATCGGCGCGGTCGATTTCGTCGATCAGCAGCACCGTCGCATCAGGCGCGCGCAGCGCGGCCAGCATCGGTCGTTCGATCAGGAACGCGTCGCCATAGATGTCGATGCTCTCCTCGCCGGCCTGCCGGATCGCCAGCATCTGGCGCGGATAGTTCCATTCGTAGAGGGCAGCGGCGGCGTCGATGCCCTCATAGCATTGCAGGCGGATCAGCCTGCGGCCGAGCACGGCGGCGATCGCTTTCGCGGCCTCGGTCTTGCCGACACCCGGCGCGCCCTCGAGCAGCAGCGGCTTGCCGAGCGCCAGCGAGAGATAGGAGGCCGTCGCGATGCCGTCGTCGGCGAGGTAGTAGGCCGCGCGCAGTGCCTTCTCCAGCGCCTCGGGGCTGTCGATGCCGACGATGTTGCTGCGGACCGGCATGGCGAGACCTCAGCGCCGCGGCTGCGGCCGCGCGCCGCCCTGCGCCTTGATCGCGCGCAGCACCTTCTCCGGCGTGATCGGCAGATCGTCGATCCGCACCCCGACCGCGTTGAAGATCGCGTTGGCGACCGCAGGCAGCACGGGATTGGCGCACATCTCGCCCGGTCCCTTGGCGCCGAACGGGCCGTCGGGCGCCGGGCGCTCCAGCACTGCGATGTCGTGCGGGCAGATGTCGCCCGGACCCGGCATCAGATATTCGACGAAGTCGCGCGGACCGTGCACTGGCTCCGGATAATAGGGCTCCGGCGTCTCGTAGAGCGCGTGGCTGACGCCCATCCAGGCGCCGCCGACCAGCTGCTGCTCGACCAGCCGCGGATTGAGCGCGCGGCCGAGCTCATAGGCGGAGTCCATCCGGACCATGTCGACCTCGCCGGTCTCATCGTCGACCTCGACCTCGGCGACGAGGCAGGCATGCGCGTAGCATGTCGCCGGCGACATCTCGCCGGTCTCGGGATCGACGTCCGACAGCGGCACCAGGAAGATGCCGCGGCCGGAGATCGTCTTGCCCTGCTTGAACTGCGCGGCAATCGCGACGTCCTTGGTGGAGATCGAGCGATGCGGCGCGCCCTTGACATGGATATTGCCGCGGCCGTCGGTCTCGAGATCGGCGGCATTCACCTCGAGCTCTTCGGCCGCCGCCTCCATCATCACACCGCGCGCCTCGCGTGCCGCCGCCATCACGGCGTTGCCGACTCGATGGGTGCCGCGCGAGGCGAACGAGCCCATGCAGTGCGGGCCGGTGTCGGAGTCGGCAGTATCGACATAGACGTCCTCGACCGGCACGCCGAGCGTCTCGGCGCAGATCTGGCGCGTCACCGACTTCATGCCCTGGCCGAGATCGATCGACGACAGCGCCACGGTGAACTTGCCGCTGGGGTTGGAATGCACCAGCGCCTGGCTCGGATCGCCGCCGAGATTCATGCCGATGGGATAATTGACCGACGCGATGCCGCGTCCACGGTGCCGGGTCATGGTCAGCGCCTCCTGGTGCCGAAGACGGAGGAGAAGCGGGTGGCGCCATGCGACGGCGCGGCCGGCCGTGGCGGCGGAGACGACGGCGGCGGCGACGAGGGCGGCGGTGGCGGCGGCGGCTCGCGGGTCGCGGCCGGGGGGCGGTCATACGTCGTGCGTTGCTGGGACGGTGCGGCCGGCGGCGTATGCGTCTCGCGCGGGGTTGGCGTCACCGCGGCGCGCGCGCCGCCGCCATCCTTGCGCGACGACATCCGCTTGAAGTCCTCGCGGAGCGGCCATTTGGCTTTCTCCGCGGCGACCTGCACGCATTCGATCAGCGCGGTGTTCTTGGCTTCGCGGCGGTGCGCCTTCATGTCGCCGTCGCGATACGCATTGAGGATCCGGAACTCCATCGGGTCCATGCCGACCAGATGGGCGAGCTTGTCCATCTGGCATTCGATCGCGAAATCCATCGCGGTGACGCCGAAGCCGCGCATCGCGGTCGCGGGCGTCCGGTTGGTGAAGACGCAATAGACGTCGCCATGAACGTTCGGGATCGTGTAGGGGCCGGGCAGATGGGCGGCGCATTTCACCGCCGCATAGCTCGACAGCCGCGTATAGGCGCCGCTGTCGAAATAGGCGCGCACCTTGCGGGCGACGATGCGGCCGTCGCGCATCACGCCGTCCTTGATGTAGATGCGCTCGGCGCCGCGCGGCGGGCCGTACTGCATCTCCTCCTCGCGCCCGAACAGATAGCGCACCGGGCGACCGGTCAGCATCGCGCCGAGGATGCAGAGCGGCTCGGTCAGGGTATCGACCTTGCCGCCGAAGCCGCCGCCGACCGTGCCGCCGATGAAGTGGAAGGTGTTCGAGGGCACGTCGAGGATCTTCGCGCAGGTATCGACCGAGAAGAACAGCGCCTGCGTCGAAGTGTAGACGATGTAGCGGCCGTTGGTGTCGGGCGCCGCGATCGAGCCGTTGGTCTCGGTCGGCGCGTGCTCGATAGGCGACATCTGGTAGCGTTGCTCCAGCACATGATCAGCCGTCGCCAGCGCGCGGTCGGCGTCGCCGAAGCGCAGCTGCTGGTGGTCATAGGTCTCGTGATAGGTGAAGGCGTTCTTGGGATAGACCTCGTTGACCACGGGCGCACCGGGCTTCAGCGCGTCCTCGACATCGAACACCGCCGGCAGCGGTTCATAATCGATCTTCACCTTGGCGATGGCTTCATAGGCCTCGCGCGGGCTGTCGGCGACGATCGCAACGATCGGCTCGCCCTTGTACCGCACCTTGTCGACCGCGAGCGACGGCTCGTCGTCCTTGCCGAAATTGATCAGGCTGAGCAGCGTGTTCAGATTGCGCGGCACATCGGAGGCGCGGATCACGCGCCGGACCCCCTGCGACCGTTCAGCCTCGGACGTGTCGATGCGGCGCAGCCGGGCATGCGGATGGGCGCTGCGGACCACCTTCAAATGCAGCATGCCCTGCAGCTTGTGATCGTCGAAATAGGGCGAGGTGCCGGTGACATGGCCGAGCATGTCCTGGCGTTGCGTGCCTTTGCCGATCTCCTTCAGATTGTCGTCGCGCTCGTCGGCGAAGATGTCCTTGCGCAGTTCCAGCATGGCACAGTTCCCTTACGCGCGGGCCCGGCCGCCGGATGCGGCAGCCAGCACGGCGTTGACGATCGGCTCATAGCCGGTGCAGCGGCAGATATTGCCCGAGATCGCCTCGACGACCTCGGCGCGGCTCGGCTGCGGATTGCGGTCGAGCAGTGCTTTCGCGGCCATCAGCATACCCGGCGTGCAGTAACCGCACTGCGCGGCGAAATTGTCGGCAAAGGCGCGCTGAAGCGGGTGCAGATTGGGGCCGTCCTTGATGCCGTCGAGCGTCTCGACCGAGCGGCCGGCGACCGTTTCGGCGAGCGTCAGGCAGGAGAGGTGCAATTCGCCGTCGATCAACACGCTGCAGGTGCCGCAGCCGCCCTGGCCGCAGCCGAACTTCGGCGTCATGTCGCCGATCAGCTCGCGCAGCGCGACCAGAAGGTTGGTGCCGCCGTCGACGAAGATCGCGACGTCACGGCCGTTATGCTGGAATTGAAGGGCAGTCTTGGCCATGATGATTATTCCTGACCGGACAACAGGCGGCGGAGATGCACGCCGACGATCTCGCGGCGATACCAGGCGCTGGCGAGCGCATTGTCGCCGGGCGACGTTCCCTCGACCGCTGCCGCGGCGGCCGCGCTGACGGTGGAGGCGTCGAGCGCGCGGCCTTCCAGCGCGCGTTCGGCGGCGCGGGCGCGGATCGGCGTCGGCGCCATCGAGCCCAGCGCGACGCGCGCGCCGACGATACGGCTGCCGTTGACCGGCAGGTGCGCCGCGAGCGTGACGACCGCGCCGCCCTTGGGCTTGATCCGTGCGATCTTGCGGTAGCGGAAGGCCTCAGTGCTGCCAGGCCTGGCAAAGGAGATCGCCAGCACCAGCGATCCGGCCTGCCGGTCGCGCGATTGCAGGAACTCTTCGATCGGGATATCGCGCCCGCCGAGGCCGCCCTGGACGGACACTGTGGCATCAAGCGCGAGCATCGCGACCGTGAAGTCGCCATATGGCACCGGCGCGAACAGATTGCCGCCGACGGTGCCCATGTTGCGCACCGCCGGTCCGCCGATCGACCGCGCCGGGGCGTGCAGGAAGCCGAGGTCGCGTTCGGCCAGGATGCGCGCGAAGGTGACGCCGGCACCCAGCGTGATGCGCGATCCCGCGGCATCGATCCGTGTCATCGCATGGTCGCTGGCGCGCACGATGGTCGAGATCGAGACGTCGCCCTCGTTCAGCGCCCGCATCACCAGCGTGCCGCCGCCGAGATAGCGGGCGCTGCGATCCGAGGACAGCGCCGCCGCGGCGTCGTGGGTGCTGGTGAAGGTCTTCACCGTAATGGGCATGATGTCCCTCCGCTTACGCGGCCTCCTTCAGATGCCGACGGATGGCGTCGAAGCCGGCCTGGTAGATGTCTTCCGAAACCATCTGCGTGATGCGCTCGCTGTCTTCGGTCCGCGTCGTGAAGCGCGACTCCCAGTGCCAGAAGGTGCGGTCGCCGTCGGTGACCGGTAGCAGGCGGACATGCGCCACGTAGTTGAACATCGGGATCGGCGTATCGAGCAGGCAGTAGCTGAACGATTGCTCAAGATCCGACAGCGCCAGCAATTGCTCGCGCAACTCGGCGCCGTCCTTGAGCTTGAAGCGCCTGACGCAGCCGATCTTGTCGGACGGCTGCGCGCGCTCGATGCCGCTGGTTGCGACCGCAGGATGCCATCGGTCATGACCGTTGAAATCGCGCAGCACGGCCCACACTGCATCGGTCGGTGCATCCAGGATCGTGCTCTTGACGATATGCGGCACAGTCAAAATCCAATATCCGCGGTTTTGATGTCTCGAGCCGCGTGCCTCACCTCTCCCCGGCGGGGAGAGGTCGGCGCGTAGCGCCGGGTGAGGGGGCGCAGGTCCCACGAGGGTCCGCGACCCCTCACCCGGATCGCATCTTGCGATGCGATCCGACCTCTCCCGCAAGGGGAGAGGTGGACCGTCTGCTCGGAGATATCTGATCTATGCATTCGCTATCCCCCGAACGCCCGCTTCAGCGCGTCGAAGCCACCCTGGAACACGCCGCCGCCGATATTGTTGACGAGCTCCGCCTCGCGTTCCGGCGCGCAGTCGAATTCGGCGGTCCATTCCAGAAAGGTCTGGTCGCCGTCGGTGACCGGCGTGAGCCGCAGCGTCGCGACGTAGTTCTCGACGCCCATCGGCGATTCCAGGATCGAATAGGTGCAGAACATGTCGTAATCGGACAGCCCGAGCAGCTTCTCGCGGATGCGATCGCCGTTGCGCAGCCGGAAATCCCTGACGCAGCCGATCTTGTCGGAGGGCTCGCCGCCCTCGATCCGGCTTTCCGCGATCGCGGGATGCCAGTTCGGCAGCCCGTTGAAATCGCGGACGCGGGCCCAGACCCGGTCGTTGCGGGCGTTGACGACGGTGGAGACGTAAACCCGTGCCATGGCTTCAGCTCAGTCCTTCTTGCGCGGCGTGCGCTCGGGGCGCGCCGGCTCGCCGCCGCCCTCGGGCGCTGCCGGCTTGGCATCGCCACCGCTCTTGCGCGCGGAGTCCTTGATGCCTTGCATGTCTCGAGCTTCGCGGATCAGGCCGGGCATCTTGGCGAGGCTGCCGCCCTCGACGCCGATATCCGACAGGATCGAGTCGATCAGCGGCGCCTGCACGCGGTAGCGCAGCGCCGAGTCGATCACCTCGTCGGTGGCGCTGCGGCCGGTGCCGTTGCCATGGCCATTGCCGTTGAGGCCGTCGACCTGGAGGATGCGGATGCCTTCGATCTTCTCCATCGGCTTGAC
This sequence comes from Bradyrhizobium sp. USDA 3262, assembly GCF_054060035.1. Classification (NCBI taxonomy): domain Bacteria; kingdom Pseudomonadati; phylum Pseudomonadota; class Alphaproteobacteria; order Hyphomicrobiales; family Nitrobacteraceae; genus Bradyrhizobium; species Bradyrhizobium sp. USDA 3262. Next base: position 8,219,154 of record NZ_JBSSCT010000001.1, on the reverse strand, counting down.
GCTCTCGCGCACGATGCCCTCGATGCGGTCGAGCAGCTTGCGGCGGAACAGCGAGTAGCGCGCCTGGTCGGTGAGCACGTTCTCGGCCTCGTTGAGCAGACGCTGGGCCTCGGCCTCGACCGCGGCGCGGACGCGTTCGGCTTCCGCGGCGATCCGTGTCTCCTCGGCTTGCTTCTCGGCGAGCAGCACCTCGACCGTCTTGCGCCGCTTCGCGATCTCGCTTTCGCGCGCGGTGACGACGCGCTCGGCGGCTTCGGTCGCGCGGACCCGCGCGTCCTCGGCGGCGGCGCGCGCCGCGGATTCTTCCAGCGATTTCTGATGCAGTGCGATGGCCTTTTCCATCAGCGCGGTCTCGACGTCCTTCTCGCGGTTGACCTCGAGCTTGCGCAGCTCTCGCTCGCGGCCGATGCGAGCCTCGTCGAGGCCACGGTCCGACGCAATCCGTGCGCGCTCGACCTCCTCGCGGGCGACAATCTCGGCCTCCTGCAGCGACTGGTTGCGGGCGACCTCGAGCTGCTCGATCGCACGGCGCCGCTCGATCCGGGCCGCCTCCAGCGCCTGCTCGCGCGAGACGTCGGTGGTGTCGATGTCCTTGCGCGCCACAATCTCCGCCTGCCGGACCTGCCGGTCGGCATCGATCCGCTCGGAGCGCTTGGCGGCGAGCGCGATCACGCGCTCCTCGTCGGCGAGCTCGATCGCCTTCTTCTGGTCGATGTTGAGCACCTCGCGGGTTCTGGAGGAGGCGATCCGCTCGCTCTCCAGCGTCAGCTCGACATCGATGCGCTGCCGCTCGACCGCGTCGCGGCGCTTCAGCTCGGCGGCCTCGATCGCCCCGGTGCGCTCGATCTCAAGCGCGCGGGTCTCGCGCTCGGCGCGGATGCGCTGCGCGGCGACCGACTTCTCCTGCGAGATGCGCGCCGCCTCGATCGCCTCGCGGGAGGCGATATCGGCTTCCTCGATCGCACGGGTGCGCGCGATCTCAAGTGCCCGGACGTGCTCTTCCTGGGCGATCCGCGACGCCTCGGTGGCTTCACGCGCGCTGATTCCGGCGATCTCGACCGCCTGGTTGCGCTCGATCTCGAGCTTACGCGTGGTGTTGTCGGCGGCGATACGTTCGGCGGCCAGCGTCTTCTCGCGCGCGATGCGGGCGGCCTCGACCGCCTTCTGCGCCTCGATCTCGGCCTCCTGGATGGTGCGGACCTGGTGGATTTCCAGCGCCCGGGTGCGCTCGTCGGACGAGATGCGCTCGACATTAACAGTCATGGTCTGGGCGATGCGCGCCTTCTCGGTGGCCTCGCGGGCCGCGATCTCGGCTTCCTCGACGGCACGGGTGCGCTCGATTTCGCGCCGGCGGGTCTCCTCCTCGTTGGCGATGCGGGCGTCGGTGACGACGCGGTCCTGCTGGATGCGGGCCTTTTCGATCGACTCGCGCGCCGCGATTTCGGCTTCCTCCACGGTGCGCATCCGCTCGATCTCACGCTGGCGCACCTCGCGCTCGGAGGCGATGCGGGTGGTGTCGACCGAACGCTGGTTGGCGATCCGGACCTTCTCGATCTCCTCGCGGGCCAGCAGTTCCTTCTCCTCGACCGCGCGGGTCCGCTCGATCTCCTTGTGGCGGGTCTCGCGTTCCGAGGCGATCCGGGCTTCGGTGATCGCCTGCTCGTTGGCGATCCGCGCTTTCTCGATGGCTTCGCGCGCCGCAATCTGGGCCTGCTCCGACTCGGTCTCGCGCAAGGCGCGCTCACGGGCGACCTCGGTGCGCTGCAGGGCGCGGCGCATCTCGATGTCGCGTTCCTGCTCGAGACGGGCGGTCTCGCTCTCGCGCTCGATCTCCAGCGCCTGCCGCTCGGCCTCGAGATTGCGGGAGCGGATCCTGATCATCGAGTCCTGCTCGATGTCGTTGCGCAGCTTGCGCTTGGCCTCGATGTCCTCCATCAGCCGGGTCAAACCTTCGGCGTCGAAGCGGTTCGACGGATTGAAATATTCGAGGTCGGTTTGGTCGAGATCGGTGATCGCGACCGACTCCAGCTCGAGGCCGTTCTGCGCCAGCGCCTCGGCGGCATTGGCCTTGACGCGCGCGACATAGTCGCCGCGCTGCTCGTGCATCTGCTCCATCGTCATCTCGGAGGCGACCGAGCGGATCGCGGAGATGAACTTGCCGGAGAGCAGGGTGTGCAGCTGCTGCGGCTCCATGGTGCGGCGGCCGAGCGTGGCGGCGGCGATCGAGACCGCCTCGCGGGTCGGCTGAACCCGGACGTAGAAATCCGCCTCGATGTCGACGCGCATCCGGTCGCGGGTGATCACCGCGTCCTGCCTGGAGCGCACGATCCCCATCGGCAGCACGTTCATGTTCACCGGCGTGTAGTCGTGGATGAACGGCAGCACGAACGCGCCGCCATTGATCACCACCCGTTCGCCGAGGAAGCCGGTGCGGACGAAGGAGACCTCCTTCGACGAACGGTGATACAGCCAGTTCACGACATAGACGATGATGACGATCGCGACGATAGCGACGATGAGCCAGAGGATCAATTCACCGACCAGCATCCCTGACATCTCTACCTCCCTTGGTCACGGCGCGTTAGCGGGCGCCGATCGCCTTGAATTTGCGAACCTGATCCGTCAGCGCCCGCTCGACCGGCAGGCGTTCCATCGAGGAGGCGCCGTAGAAGCCGTGGCAGTTGCGGGTCTGCTTCATGATGAAATCGGCATCGGCGGGGTCCGCGATCGGACCGCCATGCGCGAGCACGACGATGTTCGAATTGACGCTGAGCGCGGCCTCGGCCCAGGCTTCGATGCGGGCAGGGCAGTCGGCGAGCTTTGGCGCGGTCTGCGCGCCGATCGTGCCGCCGGTGGTCAGGCCCATATGGCAGACGATGATGTCGGCGCCGGCGATCGCCATCGCGGCGGCCTCCTGCTCGCTGAACACATAGGGCGTCGTCAGCATGTTCTTCTCATGCGCCTTCGCGATCATGTCGATCTCGAGCGCATAGGACATTCCGGTCTCTTCGAGATTGGCGCGGAAGGTGCCGTCGATCAGGCCGACGGTCGGAAAGTTCTGCACGCCGGCAAAGCCGAGCGCCTTGAGCTGGTCGAGGAACACATCCATGTCGCGGAACGGATCGGTGCCGTTGACGCCGGCGAGCACCGGCGTCTTGGTCACGACCGGCAGCACCTCGCCGGCCATCTCGACGACGATCGCATTGGCGTCGCCATAGGGCATCAGGCCGGCGAGCGAGCCGCGGCCGGCCATGCGGTAGCGGCCGGAATTGTAGATCACGATCAGGTCGACGCCGCCGGCCTCCTCGCATTTTGCCGACAGTCCCGTGCCGGCGCCGCCGCCGACGATCGGCTCGCCGCGTGCGATCATGGCGTGAAACTTCTTCAACAGCGCCGTGCGTTCAAACCTGGCCATGGGTCACCTCGCCACTCTCCGCCGGCCACCGGCGCGTCCGAGCAACGGGCGGAACGCGTTGACGATGGCGGCGGTGAACTCGGGATCGTTGATGTTGCGCTTGATGCGGATGATCTGCCGGTTGCCGGTCTGGCGCACGGTGCGCTCCAGCGCGCGGAACAACGCCGCATCGGCCTCCGGGTCCCAGAACGGCTGGCCGGGTGCATCGAGCGCGGAGACGCCGCCTTCGGCCAGGAAGAAGCGCACCGGCCCGTCCATCTGGTTGAGCCGTTCGCCAATCCAGCGGCCCATGCGCTCGTTCTCTTCCGGCGTGGTCCGCATCAAGGTGACCTGCGGATTGTGGATGTGGAATTTGCGCTGCCGATAGCGCTCCGGGATCGTGTCGGGTGCGCCGAAGTTCACCATGTCGAGCGCGCCGACCGAGCCGACATAGGGCACGCGGGTGCGGATGATGGCGCCGAAGCGATCCTCGGTCGCCGGGAACACGCCGCCCATCAGGAGGTCGCAGACCTCGGTCGTGGTGAGGTCGATCACGCCGGCGAGTTGGCCGGACTCGACGAGCTTCTCCATCGAGCGGCCGCCGACGCCGGTGGCGTGGAAGACGAGGCACTCGAAATCCTCGCGCAGGTCGGCTGCGATCTTCTGCACGGCCGGCGTGGTGACGCCGAACATGGTGATGCCGATCGCCGGAAGGCTCGCGCTAGCATCGCGCTGCTTGCCGGCCTGCTCATCGAGCCGCGCCTTGACCATGCCGACCAGGGCATGGGCGCCGTTACCGAGCACCGTGCGCGAAATCGAGTTGAGGCCCTGCACGTCGGTCACCGAATACATCACGGTGATGTCGGCGGGACCGACATAGGGACCGACGTCGCCGGACGCGACCGAGGAGATGATCAGCTTCGGCACGCCGACCGGCAGCGCGCGCATGCCCGGCGCAACCAGCGACGCGCCGCCGGAGCCCCCCGCGGAGATGATCCCGGCGATACTGCCCTGGCGGCGCAGCCATCGCTCGAAGGCGTCCGCCATCGCCGTCACCGAGGCGCCGCGATCGGCGCCGAACACGCCGGAGCCGCCGCGGCCGTGGTTGAGTGCGATCTCCTGCGCAGTGACATCGCAGCTCGCCGCCTTGCCGCTGGTCGAGACGTCGACCAGTCGGGTGCGCAGGCCGCTGCCGGCGATGATATCGCGGATGAAGCGCAGCTCGGCACCCTTGGTGTCGAGCGTGCCGACGATGAGGACGACCGGTGGCCCGGATGTTCGGGAGGTCGCCAGTTCGCGCCGCTGGCGCGTTGCCTCCTCGAGCCGCGTGACTCCGGCGGATTGCGTCCGCGCGGCGGCCTCGATGCGCGCAATCGGCACCGGCTGCGACCAGCGCGTCGGCAGCACGGGATTGGAGACGTAGATGCGGGTCGGGCCCTTGCGTGCCGGCTGCAGCGTACCGGCGATTTCGGCCTTCGCCGGCGCGACCTCGACGTCGGTCTCGTCAGCGCCATGGGTGCCGACACCCAGCAACCGCTGCTGCAGCTCGCGGTCGGTTGCAAGGCGCGCGGAATCGATGATGCGGTTGATGCGGCCATTGACCATGATGGCGACGTTGCGCGACACCGCCGTCGCGACGCCGATGTTCTGCTCGATGACCAGGACGGAGATATCGCCCTCGTCGCCGAGGCGCAGCAGCATGTCCTCGACCTGGGCGACGATCACGGGCGCGAGGCCTTCGGTCGGCTCGTCCATGATCAAGAGATGCGGATTGGTCAGCAGCGCGCGCGCGATCGCGAGCATCTGCTGCTCGCCGCCGGACAGCTGGTTGCCGCCATTGTTCTTGCGCTCGGCGAGGCGCGGGAAGGTGTCGTAGATTCGCTCGATGGTCCAGGCGCCGCGCCGCAGGCCGCCGGCAAGCGCCAGGTGCTCGTCGACGGTCAGCGATCGCCACAGGCGGCGGCCCTGCGGAACATAGCCGACGCCGAGCCGGGCGATCCGCGCCGGATTGAGCCGCGTGACCTCCTCGCCGCGGATCCGGATCGAGCCGCCGCTGGCGCGCACCAGGCCCATGATCGCCTTGCACAGCGTGGTCTTGCCCATGCCGTTGCGGCCGACCACCGAGAACACGCCGGACTCGAGCGTGAGATCGACGCCCTGCAGCGCATGCGAATGGCCATAATAGACGTCGAGGCCCTTCACCTCGAGTGCGGGCACAGCGCGGCGGTCATTCATGGCCGCCTCCAAGATAGAGCTCCTGCACCTCGGGATCGGATTCGATCTCGCGCGGCAGGCCTTCCTTGAAGATGCGGCCGTTGTGCATCATCGTCACGCTCTCGACGACGCGCAGCGCGACGTCCATGTCGTGCTCGATGATGATGTAGCCGATATGCGCCGGCAGCGAGGTCAGGATCTCGATCAGCTCGCGCCGCTCGGTCGGCGACAGCCCCGCTGCCGGCTCGTCGAACAGGATGAAGCGCGGCGCGCCGGCGAGCGCCAGCGCGATCTCGAGCTGCCGCTGCTGGCCATGCGCGAGTTCGGCGACGCGCTGGTCCTTCACGTTCGCGAGGTGCACGGCCTGGACCAGCGTTTCGGTCGCGTGCATCAGCGCATCGTTCTGCCCCGGGCGCAGGAACGAGAACCGGCTGCGCGAGACGCCGCGGCAGGCGAGGTAGACGTTGTCTTGCACCGTCAGGCCGGGGAACAGTGCCGAGATCTGGTAGGTACGGCGTAAGCCCCGGCGGATCCGCTCATAGGGCGGGAATTGGGTGATGTCCTCGCCGAAGAAGCGGATCGTGCCGGAGGAGGGCGGAAAGTCGCCGGTGATGCAGTTGAACAGCGTCGTCTTGCCGGCGCCGTTCGAGCCGAGCACCGCGCGGCGTTCGCCGGGCCGCACCGTGATGGTGACGTCGGTCAGCGCCGCCAGCGCGCCGAACAGCCTTGTCACGCCGCGCAGCTCCAGCGCCGCGCCGGCGCCGACCACGGACAGCCGCTGCGCGACGCTATCCATGGCGTCCTCCGCCTGAACGTTGCGTCGAGGATGTGTTGCGCCGCCGCCAGCGTTCCCAGAGGCCGATCACGCCGTCGGACGACCAGAACACGATGGCGAGGAAGCCGAGCCCGATCAGCAGCCGGAAGCGGTTGCCGTCGAGGCCGAACTTGATCAGCACGTCGAGCGCGAAGGTCCGCAGCAGCACGAAGATCAGCGCGCCGATGAAGGGTCCGATCGGCCGCGTGATGCCGCCGACCACGGCGATGATCAGCACGTCGATGCAGGCGCCGACGCTGACCGAGCCGGGCGAGATCTGCCGGTAGTTCCAGACCTGCAGCACGCCGCCGAGCGCGGCGATGAAGGCGGCGAAGGCGTAAGCCGCGATGCGGTGCGCATTGGGGTTGAAGCCGAGCGCCGCCATGCGGCGGGAATTATCGCGGACGCCCTGCAGCGCGAGGCCGAACGGCGCGCGCGAGACATACTGCACGGCGAAGTAGCAGATCGCGGCGACGCCGAGCGTGACATAATAGAAGGCGGTATCGGCGCGCCAGTCGACGCCCCAAAAATGCGGCGTCGCGACGGTGTTGATGCCGGTGTGGCCGTTGAAGATCGCCCAATTCTGGTTGGTGAAGTAGTAGAACGCGGCGCCGATCGCGAGCGTGATCATGATGGTGTAGATGCCCTCGGTGCGCACCGCGAGCGCGCCGCCGAGCGTGCCGAACAGCGTCGCCAGCGCCAACGCCATCGGGGTTGCCAGCCACCACGGCCAGCCGAGGCTGATATTGGCGTTGCCGCTCATGCCGAACACCGCGACCATGTAGCCGGCGAAGCCCGCGATGGTGAGCTGCATCAGGCTGACCATGCCGCCATAGCCGGCGAGGAACATCAGGCTGAGCGCGATGATGCCGAGGATCAGCGTGGTGGCGAAGATCTCGATCAGGAAGAAGCCGTTGGCGATCAGCGGCATGATCACGAGGATCAGCGCGACCAGCCAGGCCGCAGGATTCTGGAATTCCGGCCAGGCACGGACCAACGCGCGGCGGGTCGCGTTGGCGGATGGATCGGGGCGGAACTGGGTGCTCTGGAGCAGCGACATCGGTCATCGCCTCGCGAGCAGGCCCTGCGGCCGCAGCGCCAGCACCAGCACCATGATCAGGAAGGTGACGACGATGGCGTAGGTCGGGATGTAGACCGAGCCGAGCTGCTCGGCGAGGCCGATGATAACGGCGCCGAGCGCCGCTCCCGGGATCGAGCCCATGCCGCCGACGATCACGACGACGAGCGAGGCGAGCAGGAACCGCGTATCCTCGCCCGGCGACAGCGACTGGAAAGTGCCGCCGACCACGCCGGCAATGCCGGCAAGGCCCGCGCCGAGCGCGAACACCAGCACGAACACCAGCTGGATCCGCACCCCGGTCGCGGCCAGAATGTCGCGGTCGTCGACGCCGGCGCGCACGATCATGCCGATCCGCGTGCGGTTGAGCGCCAGCCACATCGCGATCCCGATCACGACGGAGGCCGCGAAGATCACCAGCCGCACCAGCGGGTATTGCAGATAGACCGGCTCGCCCGATGATTTGATCGCGGTCAGCAGCGGCAGTTGGATCGGGCCGATCAGCCAGCTCGGGGTCTGGACCTGGTAGAAGTCGCCGCCGAACACCCAGAGCATCAGATCGGCGAACACGATCGAGAGCCCGATCGTTACCATGGTCTGCCTGAGGTCCTGCCCCTCCATGCGTCGGAACACCACGAGTTGCAGGATCACGCCGACCAGTGCCACCGCGATGAAGGCGATGATGAAACTGAGGAGCCACGACCCGGTCCAGCTGCTGATCGCGTAGCCGACATAGCCGCCGAACAGATAGAGCGAGCCGTGCGCGAGGTTGACGTTGCGCATCAGGCCGAAGATCAGCGTGAAGCCGCTCGCCACCAGGAAATACAGCCCGCCGAGCGTGATGCCGTTCAGCACCGCGTTGAGGAACACGCGCTTGCGGCCGATCGCGGCCTCCAGCCCCGGCGGCCAGATCGCGAACACCAGCCACGCGAGCACCGCGACCGCGATGATCACGATCAGCGCCCAGGCCGGATGGCGTTCGATGAACCTGGCCATCTCCGTCGCGTTCCCTCAGTGGTCGCGACCGTCTGCCGGGCCGCGTGTCCAATATCCTACCGAGGGCGAGAGCGTCGGATTTGATCGACAGTATCTTTTATCGTGTGCTCCGGAACTCCTTCACGGCCGCAACACCTTGGCGGCGCGGCGATAGTCGGTCGGCGCCATGCCGACATTGGCGGCGAAGAAGCGGGTGAAGCCGCTCTGCGAGGAGAAGCCGAGGTCGAAGCCGATATCGGCGATCGGCGTCTCGGTCGCCACCAGCGCATCCAGCGCCTGCTCCATGATCAGCGTGTTCATGTAGAGGTGAGGGGTGACGCCGGTCTGGGTGCGGAACAGCCGGTAGAAATGCGGCCGCGACAGCCCGGCCTCACGCGCGATCGCATCGAGCTCGATCTCGGCGCCGGGGCTTTCCGACATCAGCTTGATCGATTTGCGGACCCGAAAATCGGTCACCGCGGCCGCCGCGCGCGCGTCCTGCGCCGCCTGCCAGCTCTCCTCGTAGCAGGAGTCGATCAGCTGCCGGAGTTCGCAATCGAGGCTGCGCAGCGACGGCGCGCCGCATACCAGTGCTGCGGTGCGGCGGATCAGCCGGTCGAGCGCTTCGGTGCGCGGAAAGAAGGTGCGGCCGAACCGCAGGCCCTGTGCCGTCGCGGGCTGTGGCGCGAACCATTCGGCGTTGACATAGAGCACGAAGAAGATCGCGCCGTGGTCCATGTCGGTCGGCAGAAAATTGTGCGGTTCCCACGGGTTGACCGCGACCACGGTATCGTCCTTGAGCAACAGCCGTTGCTCCGAGACGTCGATCTGCGCCGGCGTTCCGCCGACATGAAAGATCAGATGCCCTTCGCGGTGCGCATGCACGTTGAAGGGACGGTTCAACTGATAGACCGTCGCGCGACCGAACCGGCCGTGGAAGACGGCAAGCGCCCTGCTCATGCCTCCCCTCCCGCGGGATGTTCTTGTCTTTTCGACAAGCGTTCAACATCCGCCCGCGGAAAGCAAGGGCGAGCAGGGCACATCATGCAACCGCACGCCTCGTCACGGCCGCCGTGCCTGCACTGCAGCAAATACGTCAGTACTTCTTGCACTCCGGGACTGTGCGGCTCGGCAGGCCGATCTTGGCGAACACCGCCGGATCGTAGCCCAGCGTCTGGTTGACGTTCGGGATCACCTTGACGACCTTGCTGAACAGCGCACCCTTGCCATCATCGACCACCTCGGTGACGAAATTGGTGCCGATTGCCTGGCGGTTGGAATCGAGCTTGATCTTGCCGTTCGGCGCGTCGATCTCGATCTTCGCCAGCGCGTCCTTGAGCTTGGCCTGGTTGTTGGAGAGATCGCCATTGACCTGGCGCAGCGCCAGAATCAGCGCCATGGTCGAGCCGTAATAGTTGGTCGCGAGCAGCGACGGGCTCGGGAAGCGTTTGGCCGGCGGGAAGGCATCCTGATAGGCCTTCACGAATTTCTGCCAGCCCGGATCCTCCCAGGTATCGGCCTGACCGCTCGCGGCGATGGTGCCGATCAACGCGTTCTTGGCGTTACCCTTCGACGACAGGATGGTCTGGTCGATCATGATCGAGCCGCCCATCAGATGCGCCTTGCCGCCGGCCTGCTGATACTGGTTGAGGAAGTTGACGGCATCGGCGCCTCCGAGGCCGAGATAGATCGCGTCGACATCGTCAGGCAGCGCGGCGATCACCGAGGCAAAGTCCTTGGTGCCGAGCGGCACCCATTGCCGGTTGGTGACCTGGCCGCCGGCGCCGCAGAACTCGAGCACCAGGCCAAACACCTGGGTGTAGATGAAGGAGTAGTCCTCGCCGACGGTCGCGATCTTGCGATAGCCCTTGGTCTCGTAGGCGTATTTGCCGAGGCCGACCTGCCACTGCGCGCCGTCCATGTTGTAGCGGAAGAAGTTCGGCGCCGGATCGACATAGGTCGTCTCCTGCGCGCCGGAGGCGGCGTTGACGAAGGTCAGCTCCGGATGGGTCTTGGCGAAGTTCTTGACCGCGATGCCTTCGTCGCCGGACAGCGGCGACAGCAGGATCTGCACCTTGTCCTGCTCGATCAGCTTGCGCACCGCGCGCACCGCGGAGTCGGGCGTCGCGTCGGTCGAGGCGACGACGAATTCGAGCTCCTTGTCGCCGATCTTCTTGCCGAGCACGTTGAGCGCCGTCTGGTGACCGCGCATGCCGTCCTCGCCGAGCACCGTGTAGGTGCCCTCGAGCGTCGCGGTGACGCCGACCTTGATCTTCTCCTGAGCGAACGCCGTGCCCGAAAGCAACAGGCTGCTCAACGCAATCAGTCCCAAACTGCCTTTCAACATCGCGCTCCTCCCTCTGTGTTGTCGCCGGCGTCCACTTGGCGTGCGAAGGCTGATGGGCGTCCGGTTGTTGCCGGCAAAGCTAGCCGAAGGCGGGCGCGGCGCGGATGTCGTCAGCGCGGGGTGGCTTAACGGGCAGTCTCATTTTGATTGTTGCGCCGCAGCGCGGCTCGCGGCGCAATGCCGCGGAGCTGCAACCGGGGAAGAGAGTGAGGCGATTGATAAGTTGATGTCGTCCCTGCCTAGTGCGCGATTGCGCACGGGAGCAGGGATGATGTGATTTGTTCTCGTTCAGTACGCGCCGCCCTTGGCACTGTCATCCCGAGGCTCGCTCCGCTCGCACCTCAGGATCACGGTGATGGAGTTGGTCCGCGCGTCCCCTCCACCCGTCGTCCCTGCGAAAGCAGGGACCCATAACCACAGGGTTGTGTTGTTGAAGGGTGCTGCGGCCCCAGCGTCGCGCAACTGCTGTCATTTGTGGTTATGGGTCCCGGGTCAAAGCCCGGGACGACACTGAATGTGTGGCTCGATTTGCGGGTCATACATCCGCTGGGTCATACCTTCGCATTCTCGCGACATGAATGTTCGCAAGATGTGGTTGCCGGAACCGATGGTGGCGCGCATCGGAGATTGGATAACTGCGACGAACATCGAGGTTCCCTTGCCTTTGCCAAACATTGTCCATCATGAGTCTATCAACTTCGCGTGTGGTGCCTGTTGAATGCGGAGACAGGGGATCGCCGGAACCCGAGGTGCACGGACTCGGGTCGTGTCAACAGGCAGGCGGAGCGGAACAATCAAGCAAATCGTGGTGCGACGATGCCTGCCGTCCTTGCCGGGGCGGGCAAGGCGAAGGTATTTCATCGCTGCAGCGCGACGCGTTCTGCGTTCGGCGTGCGTCGCTGTCGTCGGTTGCTCGCTGTGCGAGCAGGCTCACGCGCTCGATTTCTTTGGTCTGTTCGGTTCCGATGATCCGCTGCCCGTCAGCGCCACGACGCTGTCGTATCGGTTTGAGATCGAAGCCAAGACGCCGGAGGGCAAGAACGATAGCGATGCCGAACAGGCATTGCGCGATGCCGCCGGCACCTATCGCCTTCGACAGGAACCGCCGCCGGACGGGGAAGGTCTCGCGCGCCGGCTGCAGGCGGATATCAATCCGCTGCTCGATGCCCTTTGGGGGCTTGGCCGCTACAACGCCCAGATCGATGTGACGATAGATGGAGTTCCAATCTCCCTCGACGAGACTGGGCTTGCCGCGGCGGCGCGTCGGGCCGACAGCTTTCGCAATCGGACCGTTGTGCCCGTCAAGGTGATCGCGCGACTTGGTCCGTTGTTCAAGCTGCGCGCCGTTGATGTAGACTATCCGCGCGACCAAGCGCCGCAGGGATTGCCGCGCCGCGCGTTTGCACTGAAGTCCGGCGATCCCGCGATCTCTGCCGACCTGCGCGCCGCGCAGGTGAAACTCGTCGACTGGTTCCGCAGCAACGGACATCCGCTCGCGAAGGTCGCCGACGTCAAGGCCACCGTCGATCATGCCGCCGCCGCGATGGACTTTCGGTTGCGGATCGAAGCGGGCCCCAAGGCCGGCATCGGCGCCGTGACGATCTCGGGCGGAGATGTCGATCCGCGAGTGGTGGCCACGCACGTCTACCTGAGGGAAGGCGAGCCGTACTCGCCAGAGCGGCTTGCCTTGGCGAAAACCTCGATCGCAAAGATCCCGGCCATCGGGGGTATTCGCGTCCGCGAAGCCGACAAGCTCGATGCCAATGGCAACCTGCCGGTCTTCATCGATTTGACGGAAAGGCCCAGGCACGCGGTGGGCCTCTCGGCAAAATATTCCACCGTCGATGGTCCCGGCATTGCTGGCTACTACGAGGATCGGAACATATTCGGCGGCGGCGAGCGCCTGAGGCTCGAAGCGTCCGCCTCGCTCCTGCAACGGATCGACGGCACGTCCTTCACCGGCTTCAATAATCTGAGCGGCTCGGATTTCGGCGCACGGTTTACCGGCACCTTCATCAAGCCAGGCTTGTTCGGTACGGCCAACGATCTTCTGATCGAGGCCACTGCGTTCCGCGAGCGTGTCGGCAACAACGACCTTGGCGGTTACACTGACGACACGGTGCGCGGCACGTTCGGCGTGATCCATCGCTTTTCGGAGGCGGCTTCGCTGCAGGCCGGTCTCCAGGTCGAGCAATCGAAATCGCAGGACGTGCTGGGGCGGGTCGATGCGACATTGATCGGCTTCACGGCGACCGGCCGCTACGACACGACAGACAATCCGCTCGACCCCACGCGCGGTGTGCGCCTCTCGGCGACCGTCAATGCCTATCCGAAGCTGATGGGCTCCACGATCGATCTGTTCGAAGCGCGGGTTGCGGGCTCGGCCTATTATGCGCTCGACGAGCAGGCCGACTACGTTCTGGCGGGTCGGTTGGCCGCAGGCTCGCTCGCGGGCGCGCCGCTCGACCAGATTCCGGATGCACATCGATTCTTCGCCGGCGGCGGCGGATCCGTGCGCGGTTACGGCTTCAACACCATTTCGCCGATGATGTTCGGTCAAATCACCGGTGGTCGCGGCCTGATCGAGGGCTCCGCCGAGGTGCGGGTCAGGATCACCCCCACCATCGGTCTCGTGCCATTCTTCGACTTTGGCACCGCCTCCCGATCATCCCTGCCGGGCTTCGACGACTATGTGGGCTACGGCGCGGGACTCGGCTTGCGTTATCTCACGCCAGTCGGCCCGATCCGCCTTGACGTTGCGACACCGCTGAATCCTCGCCCCGGCGACAGCCGTTACGCGATCTATGTCAGCATTGGGCAGGCCTTCTGATGCGCATCCGACGGCTGTTCATAATCGGTTCCGCCGTCGCGGCCATGAGCCTCATCGCTGCCGCGGTGCTCGGTGTCGTTCTCTACGGAGTGGCGGGCGGGAGCGGCGAGAACCAGCAGGATGTGCTGGCCAGTCTTGTCTCGCGGACACTCTCGACGCCGGCGACCCAGGTCCATGTCGGCGCCGTCGATGGTGTGCTGTCCTCGGATGCCACGGTCCGCGACGTTAGCATCACCGACAAGGACGGCGTCTGGCTGACGCTCGACAAGGCGCGCCTCGTCTGGCGACGCAGCGCACTGTTGCTGGGGCGACTGGAAATCGACCGCCTCGAGATCGGCACGCTTGAGATCAAGCGAAAACCGCTTCCGTCCGACCAGCCTGCCGCCGATTCCGATCAGCCGGTCCTGCCCGACCTTCCGGTGAAGGTGCAGGTGAAGGCTTTCGATCTGCGGGCCTTGACGCTGGGACAGTCGATTCTGGGTGAAGCCTTGAGTGTCGCGGCGACCGGCAATACCGAGCTCGGCTCGCCCTCGGAAGGGCTCGTCTTCAACCTTGATGCCACCCGCAAGGATTTCCCGGGCCACTTCAAGGCTGCTCTCGCCTACGTTCCGCAGGGAAATGCGCTTACCCTCGACGTCACGCTCGACGAGCCGGCCCACGGACTTATGTCGAAGCTCGGCCATCTGCCGGGCGAGCCGCCCGTCACATTCGCATTGGGCGGCAAGGGCACGCTCGACAGCTTTCGTGGTGCCCTGAAGTTGCAGGCCGGCCCCACGATCGATGCGACCGGCTCGATTACGCTTGACCGAAACGGGGCGGGCCGAGTGCTCGCAACGCGCCTTGCCAGCCATCTCGAACCGTTGTTGCCGGCGATCGCCGCGCCGGTCTTCGCCGGTGAAACCAATCTCGACAGCACGACGCATTTTGGTGACGACGGCAGCGTCGCCCTGGACGGGCTGACGCTTACGAGCCGTCTCGCGCTGCTCGATGCGAAAGGTCTGCTCGGAGCCGACAAGGTCGTGGATTTCGCGGCTTCCATCCGCGCCTTGCCAAGCAACGGCGACGTGACCGAGACTGACCAAGGCTCGATCCGCAGCCTCGTCTTCGACAGCCGCGTCAACGGCCCAATCAAGGCTCCCACAGCATCGGTCAAGCTCGCGCTGTCCGGTGCTCATCTGCCGGACGGAGACGTCGAGACGCTTGATGCTTCGATCACGGCCGTTCCTCGTGCCGAGGCCGGCGATCCCGCAACGCGCATCATCCTTGACGCGAACCTGCGCGCTTCCGGCATCGCGCCGCGCGACACGAGTTTGGCGGCCGCGATCGGCAACACCGCGTCGCTCGTGCTCCACGGCGATACGGACCTCGGCGGCCGCGCCAGGATCGAGCGTCTCGAGATCGGCACATCAACGGTTCAGGCAACTTATACAGGTGATGTCAGCGCCGGTCACCTGAATGGCCGGGCAACCGGAACGGTGCCCGACCTCGGCGCCTTTGCCGACCTTGCCGGGCTGAAGCTTGCGGGTTCGGTGGCGTTCGGCCTCGACCTCGACACGGATTTCCAGCGTGGCAGCTTTGATATCAGGATGTCAGGTGCCGGCGAGAAGCTTGCGACGGGACTTGCGGCGCTCGACGGGCTCGCGGGGGCGCGGCTCGCACTCGCAGCCGACATCTCTGGCGATGGCCGCGACACTTACACGGTCCGCGGCGCGTCGATCGATGGTGCCCATGTTGCGATTCGCGCCAAAGGAACAGTGACGCGCGACTCGAGCGACCTGTCGGCGCGTGTGGACCTGCCGGATCTCTCGGCGGCCGATGCGCGCCTCACCGGTGCGGGAGCTCTCGACGTCGGCCTGACCGGCGGGCTCACGCATCCCGGCGTTTCGTTCGCGGCCTCGGTGGATCGCGCCACCGCCATGCGGCGCCCGATTCCGCATCTGGCGCTCGCCGCGACGGTCAACGACATCAATGGAGTCTGTGCTGTCGAGGCCAGGCTCGACGGCTCCGTCGACGGCAAGCCGGCGCGCGGGATTGTTCAGGTGAGCCGTCGATCGTCGGGGCCCGACGATCGCGCAGCTCCCGCCGTTGCCGGATGGCACGCCAAGACCATCGACATCGCGATCGGGTCGGTATCCCTGAAGGGGGCAGCAACGATCGACGCGCAGAGATTCGCCAGCGGGCAGATTCGCTTCGCAGCCGGGGCGCTCGCCGATCTCTCGCCGCTTGCCCTCACAGAGCTCGCCGGTTCGGCCTCACTCGACCTTGCCGCTTCGGCCGATGGCGGCCAGCAGTCGGTCCGGCTTGCCGGCAAGGGTGCCGGAATCCGTGCCGCGGGTGCGGCCGTCCGCAGTTTCGATCTGCGCGCCGATGGCGCCGATCTCTACAGCCATCCGGTGCTCAATGCTGATGCGCAGGTCAACGGTGTCGAGTTCGGCGGTCAGACGGTCTCCAACGTCACGCTAGCGGCCACGGGCAATGCCGAGGCGAGCACGATCGGTCTGTCCGCCAAGGCTGCCGGCTTCGATCTCGATGCCGCGGGTGCACTGACCACCAGGGAGCGGGTGCGGTTCGATCTCAACCGCTTCACCGCGCGGCGTGGCGCCAAAGCGATTGCGCTGCAGGGCCCCGCGGGCTTCACGCTCGACGATGGCACGGTGCTGATCGAGCATCTGGCGCTCGCGATTGGACGTGGCCGCTTCACGGTGGACGGCAAAGCCGGCCAAGTGCTCGACCTCAAGGCCGTGGCAAACGCGATCCCGCTCGGCGAAGCCGATGTCGCGATACCCGGTTTGGGCCTGAGCGGGACCCTCGACGCGTCAGCCGCGATTGCGGGCTCCATGAGCGCGCCGATCGGCCAGTACAAGGTCGCGGTCAGGCAGCTCACCGCGCCGCAGACCAGAAGCGCCGGCCTGCCGCCGGTCGACGTTGCCGCGGACGGACGGCTCGATGGCAGCCGCGCGAGCCTGAACACCACAATTGCCGCGGGAAGAGCCGGCGCGATCACGGCGTCGGGCACGGTGCCGCTCGACGCCACGGGTCCGATCGCGCTGACCGCGAAGGGCCGCCTCGATGCCGCCATTGCCAATGCCGCGCTTTCCGCCTCCGGCCGGACCGTATCCGGCAGCGTCGCGCTCGATGCCCGTGTCGGCGGCACGCGCACCAGGCCTCAGATCGGCGGTGTCGCGACCATCAGCGGGGGTACCTTCCGCGACAGCATGCTCGGCACGCGCCTCGATGCGGTCGAGGCGAAAATCACCGCCGAAGGAGAGCGCATCGTGGTGGAGCGCCTGGCCGCGGTGACGCCCAACGGCGGCACGTTGTCCGGCTCCGGTCAGGTACGGGTCGCCCCGGATGCAGGCTTTCCAGGCACGGTCTCGATTCGCGGTCAGCAGGCGACGCTTGCCTCCAGCGCGCTGGCGACCGCGCAGGCCAATCTCGCCATTGACGTCACAGGCGCCCTGGCACGCGATCCGCGGATCGTCGGTCGCGTCGACCTGACCCGCGTCAACGTCGATATTCCGGATCGCCTGCCGTCGACGCTGAAGCCGATCGAGGGCATCAACCATGTGAACGCCTCGGGACAGGCCGCTGCGCGGCTCGCAGCTGCGCGCAAGGCCGAGACGCCGAAAGGCAACAAGAAGCGCACGGCGCTCTTCAACGCCGCGCTCGACGTGACAGTTTCGGCGCCGAACCACGTCTTCATCCATGGCCGCGGGGTAACCGCGGAACTCGGCGGCTCCGTTCATGTCGGCGGTACGAGCAACGCGCCGGTTCCGAAGGGAGCCTTCTCGCTCTATCAGGGCAAGCTGGTGGTGCTCGGAAAGACGCTGACCTTCACCAAAGGCAATCTCTCCTTCAATGGCGATCTCGCGCCCGAGCTCGATTTCGCGGCAGAGATACAGGCCTCCGACATCACCGCGCAGGTTGGAATCTCGGGCCCGGCGGCCGCGCCTGTCTTCGCCTTCCATTCGCAGCCCGAGTTGCCGCAGGACGAGATCCTGTCGCGCATTCTCTTTCAGAAAGCTTCGGGCAGCCTGACGACTTCGCAGGCCGTGCAACTCGCAGGGGCCGCAGCTCAGTTCGCCAGCGGTGGCGAGGGAACGGTGGACCGCATGCGCCGCTCGCTCGGGGTCGACAATCTGGACGTCGGCGCCGGGGCGGGCGGTCCGATGGTCGGCGCCTCGCGCGCGATCGGCGACAGGCTGAGCGTAGGCGTGCGGACGGGCGCCAGCGCCAGCCAGTCAGGAGTGTCGGCCAATGTCGACGTGACGCGCCATATCCGCGTCGAGTCGGATGTCGATGCGAAGGGCTCGACATCCGTCGGAGTCGGCACGCGATTCGAATGGTAAGGGCGACCGAGATCGCGCCTCACTTCGTTGTGTAGCCGCCGTTGACCAGGATGGTCTGGCCGGTCATCCACCAGCCGTCCGACACCAGCAGGCGGATCCACGGCACGATGTCCTTGATGTCGGTGAGCCCGGTCCTGGAGAAGCCCGACAGCGCCGCCGCCGATTTGTGGTAGGCGACCGCGTCCGCGCCTTCGGCCGGATAGAAGAACGGCGTGTCCATCGGACCCGGGCCGATCGCGGTGACCGAGATGCCGCGCGCGCCGAACTCCTTCGATGCCGCACGGGTGAAGTGCTCGACCGGCGCCTTGGTGCCGGCATAGGCCGCATAGAACGGCGTGTAGGCGCCGAGCAGTGAGGTCACCAGCGTGCAGATCTTGCCGTTGTCGTTGACGCGGCGGCCGGCCTCCTTGAGGAAGAAGAACGCGGACTTGGCGTTGACCGCGCTCATCGCGTCATATTCGGCCTCCGAGATCTCGACCATCGGCTTCTTCAATACCTTCCCGACGGTGCTGATCGCGATGTCGGGACGGCCGATCGCGGCGACCGCGTCGGTGAACAGCTTTTCCATCGCGCCTGATGTCGTGAGGTTGGCCTGGAAGGCGACCTACGACGTGAAGCGGCATATCGTCGAGCTGATGCCGCGGCACCGCGCCGCGCCGATGCCGATGACCTTGCTCTATCCACACCGTCAGCACCTGTCGCGGCGGCTGCAGGTGTTTGCCGACTGGCTGACGGATTTGCTGAAGCTGAAGCTGCTCGCGGCGGATTAGGGGCGCAGGCTGGCGTTCCCGGTCGGTGGGACGTATAATCCCGGCGCTCGTGACGGTAACCTGATGACCACTTTGGTAAGTAAACTCGGCCTCGCAATCGCAGGGTTGGCGCTGTGCCTGAGCGGCCAGCAGGCCAGTGCCCAGGCCGGCCCGGTGCGCTACTGGACGCCGGGCTCGCTGTTCGGCTTCGGCGGCAGTCTTGCCGACGGCCAGAAGGCGGATACCTACGGAAACTTTCCGAGCTTTGACGCCGCCGGCGCGCAAGGCGGCGACTTCTCATACCTGAACGGCCGGCCCGACGGCTGGTTCGCCGGCAGCGAAGGCGGCCGCGTCGGCTGGAACGCGCTCGGCCAATCGGCGGCGTTCGGCTCGCTGGAATATCAGGGCGCGCAGTTCGGCTACAATTTCAGGGGCGTCGGCAATACGCCCGTGACCTTCTTCGCCGGCTTCGACACGCTGAAATACAATCCGCCCGGGGCCGGCGGACCGCTGGCGCCGTTCAGCGGCAATCCCGGCGTCAACGCCGGCTATTCGGCGCGCGCGGGCCTCGAGTTCCGGCCGACTTCGAATCTCAGCCTGTCATTCGGCGCGAGCTTTACCCAGCAGGGGGCGGAGCGCATGGACAGCGACATCCATTCGCAGCTACTGCCCGGCCAGTCTCCGGTCCTGTTCGGCGGCCGGTAAAGCGCGATGAGAATCGTCATCGCACTTTAGCTCTTCGTTTGAGCATGATCTCCGCGCAAACGCGTCCCGCGTTTGTCGCGAGGGAAAACCGCTTCGCACTTTTCCGGATCATGCTTTAGCGCGTCAGCGCAAGACGGCAGCGCTGCGGTCCTGATTCAACCAAAACTTCAGAACCCAAGAAGGCTCGAGCTCACGGGCACAGTCAGGATCGAAACATGGATATGCAGGGCAAGATCGCACTCGTCACCGCCGCGGCATCGGGCGCCGGCCGCGCCGGGGCACGCATCCTCGCGCGCGAGGGCGCGGCGGTCGCGGTGGTCGACCAGAACGAGGCCGGCGCGAAGGCGGTGGTCGACGAGATCAAAAAGGGCGGCGGGCGCGCGCTGGCGCTGACCGGCGATCTGCGCGACGACGGCTTTGCGCGCGATATCGTCACTGCGACGGTGAAGGAATTCGGCGCGCTCGACTGCGTGTGGAATCATCTCGGCATTCCCGGTCCGTCCGTGATCGACGATCTGGAAGGCTGGGATCTCAGCGTCGATCTCAATCTGCGCTCGCAGCTGATCACCACCAACGCCGCGCTCGGCCAGATGACCGCGCGGCGCCAGGGCAGCATCCTGTTCACCGCATCGACCTCGGGCCTGGTCGGCTCGCCGTGGAGCCCGACCTATTCCGCGGCCAAGGCCGGCGTGATCGGTCTTGCGCGCGCGCTCGCCAAGCGCCACGCCAAGGACGGCGTCCGCGTCAACGCGATCTGCCCCGGTGCGATCGACACGCCGATGCTGCGGGTGTTCGTCAACCGGCCGGACCAGGCGGGCCACAACGAGGCCGATGCGGAGGAGCTGATCAAGGCCGCGGTCACCCGCAATCCGATGGGCCGCGCGGCGCGCCCCGAGGAGATCGCGGAGGTCGCGGTGTTCCTGCTGTCGGACAAGGCGTCGTTCGTCACCGGCATCGCGATGCCGGTCGACGGCGGGACGGTGGCGTAAGGCGCTGATGAACTGAGGCCTAGCCGGATGCGATAGCCTGCCATCGCAGGGGCGCACTGCCAAAATATCGAAAACAACCCCATGCAAAGGAGCCGACGGCCGCCGGCGGACACGGCAACTTGACTCGTCGGGCAAATCAGTGGCATTCTTCCATTATTCAGAAATCGTGCAGACGCCCCTCGCCACGGGGCTATCGCCCTCCGCTTGCGGGGGGAGGTCTCATCACAACGGGGAAACCCTGGCGCGTTACTTCCCTGTGGCCATCCTTCGAGACGCCCGCCGTTGGCGGGCTCCTCAGGATGACGTCTTGTTTCGCGGCTAAACTGTAAACCCTCATGGTGAGGAGCGCCGCTTGCGGCGCGTCTCGAACCACGAGGCCAAGCCGCTGCGCGGCCAGCGAAGACGCACATGCGTTTGCTCTACCCGCAAGCGGGAGGATGCAGCCCGTTCGCGTCGCGGGGCCGCTTCAACCTGACTTCTTCGCAGTTCAGAACTTCGCTCTGATGCCGGCATAGGCGGCGAGCGGCATGCCGGGGACGAAGGTGCGCGGATCGGTCAGCTGCGCCATCAGGTTGGGCGCAGCTCCGGCGCTGGCAAAGCCGCCGGTCTCGTAGAACGCGCCGCCGAGATAATAATGCTGGTTGAAGACGTTGTTGATCAGGCCGAACACCTCGATATTCGGCGTGATCTTGTAGGAGGTGTGCAGGTTCACGACCGCGTAGGCCGGGACCTTCTGGCTCTGATTGGTGTCGTCGCCGATCAGCCATTGACTGCCGACCACGTTGACGTCGGCGCCGATCTTCCATGCGTCGGTGGCGAGGTACTCGACACCTGCCTTGAAGCGGTGCGCGGGAATGCCCGGGATATGGTCGCCCGGCTTGACGTTGATGAACCGGACGTCATCGTTGTTCGGGTCGGTCAGGGCGTTCGGGTTGTCGGGAGCCGGCAACGTATTTGCGCTTCGATAGGTCGCGTCGATGAAGGTGTAGTTGGCATAGGCGTTCCAGCGATTGACGCGGTAATCGAGCTTGGCTTCGATGCCCTGCCGCAGGGTCTGCCCCGCATTCTGGAAATAGCCGAAATTGCCTGTGCCGATCGGGCTCTGCACCCGGATGATGTCGTCGTCGGACAGAGTGTGGAACGCGCCGAGGCCCCAGCTCAGCATGCCGGTCCTGGTGTCGTTGCCCCAAGTGCCGCGGAAGCCGGCCTCGATGGTGTGCGACACCACCTGCTTGAGCGGCGGATCGGACACCAGGAAGGAATCGATGACACAGGGGCGGGCCGGATCGGAGCAGCCGAGCTCGAGCGGCGTCGGCGCGCGGTTGGCCTCTGAATAGCCGGCATAAAAGGTGAGGTTCGGCGTGATCTTGTAGGTGCCGCCGATCACCGGGTTGAGGCGCTGGAATCGGTTGCTGCTGTTGAGCTGATCATTTGTCCCGGTCTGGTCCCGCAGATCGATCTGGGCATAGTTGAATCGTCCACCAGCAGTGACCGAGAACCTGTTCGTCACGTCGAAGGTATCGGTGAGATAGACGCCGGTGTAGGTGTTGGTGGCGCGCAGGTCGACCGGGGCGAGACCGGCATCGGGCTGGTTGATGAAGATGCCGGTGCCGGTCACGAACAGGTTGTTCGGATCGATGGTTCCGAGCTCGCTGGTCGCCGTGAATTTCGTGTTGCCGTGGTCGACGCTGACGCCCATCACGACGTGGTTGTCGTGCCCGAACAGCTTGTCCGAGTTGGTCAGCTGGGCCGTGCCGCCGAAGCTGTTGGTCGCGGCCCGGTTGCGGTCGACTTCGCCAAGGAAGGCGTTGCCAAGCGTGTTCGGAACCGAGGGACCTCCCGCCGGACCGAAAATCGGCAGGTCGTCCCCGATGCACAAACTGTCTCCCCCGTCGCAGGCATGCACGTCGGTGCCGTTGCCGTCGACGTGGGTCTGCCGGAAGCCGCGGAAGTAGGCATTGCCCTGGAACGACCAGGTGTCGGAGAAATTGTGGTTCAGCGTGGCGTTGACGAAGGCGAGCTGAAGCAGCGTCGTCTGCGGCCAGGTGTAGACGCTCGACCAGCGCTGATTGAGCATCTGCACCGGCGTTGCCGCGACATTGCCGAGCAGGTTGCTGGCGCCGGTGAAATTGACGTGAAATTCGGTGTCGTCGTTGCGTGCGCCAACGTCCACATACATGCGGTTGATGTGCGACGAATTGGCGTAGTCGCGCCAGCCGCGATCATACGCGGATTCGAACGCAGCGTAGGCGGAGATGTTGTCCCTGTGGCCGCCGGCCTGCACGCTGCCCTGCACGCGCCCGTAAGAGCCGCCGAACAGCTCAGCCTCGGAGCCCTGATAGGTGAAGCCGTTCTTCATCTGGATGCTCAGCGCGCCGCCGATCGCGTTGAGGCCGAACACCGGATTGTTCGGAAACAATGCGACGCTGTCGATGGCCTTTTCCGGGATGAAATCCCAGTTGACCACGTCGCCCCAGGATTCGTTGATGCGCACGCCGTTCTGATAGACCGCGATGCCCTGCGGCGTGCCCTGGACCGGCGAGGCGGTGAAGCCGCGGTAGTCGAGATTGCGCTGGAACGGATTGCCGGTCTGGTCGCCGAGCGTGACGCCGGGCAGCTTGCGGTTCACAGCATCGAGGAAGTTGGTCGAGTAGTTGTGGCTGAAATCCTGCGTCGTCATCACCGCGGTGTTGGACGGGACCTTGTCGCGATCAATCAGGGTGGAGTCGCGGTCGGAGGGGCCGGGTGCAGCGGTGCCGACATCGGGTCCCGCTGCCGGAGCAACAGGTCCGGTTCGGGTTCGCGCGGTTCGCGTGGTCCGAACCACCGGCCGTGCCGCCGGCCTTGCGCTGCGGGTGCCGGCCAGAGGTGTGGGCGCAATCACGTTGACGGGCGGCAGTTCAGTGGGGGCCGGATCGGCCGTCTGAGCATGCAGGACAGTCGATGGCAGTGCAGAGCCAATAACAGCCAGCACGGCCGCAGCGCCGTGCGTATAGACCGAAGAAGACAAAGACCGTGTTGCCGTACGCAACAACGCACCAGCCATGACGCCCACCCCTAAGCCGCGGTTCGGCTTTTATCCCCGACGAACCCTGGCTCGGAGACTGCGGGAGCGGCGTGGCTTTGGCAAACAACATCAATCCCGGGGGACCGGGATTCTTTTCCAACGGTAATCGGGAAAAATTCCCGATTCCATCCCTCGCGGGACCAACCGGCTGCCTACCGGCCGGTTTCGGTCGGCGTGCTACTTCTGTTCACGCGGCGTCGGGATCAGAACAGATTGTAGCCGGGGGTCAGCAGATTGGTCGGATCGTAACGCCGCTTGGCGTCGCGCAGCTTCGGCCAGGCCGCGCCGAAGTGACGTTCCCAATCCTCCGGCGCCATGGGAAGCGCGCTGACGGGATATTGGACGCCGCCCGCGCCGCGGATCTGCTCGTAAAACAGGCGGTTTTTCGACAGCGTCTGACCAACCCCTGTCGCATCTGCCGGCGCCGGCATGTGAACGATGTTGAAGCAGAAGGCGATGTTGCCATCGGGCCACCGAACCAGCGGCGTGCCCGACGCGTGCGTGTTCAGGGGATAAAAGGTCACTCGCCCGAGCGGCCCGATCTCCTCAACCGAGAGGCGGCCGATCATCCCGTCGGCCTGATGCTCGGCGTTGCCGTCGGGCAGAAACGTGAACAACCAGGGGTGCGGGCTCGACCACAACCCCTTCGACCTGAGCAGAGCTTCCAATTTCGCGAAGGCAAGCGCGTCGTCGTGATAGGCCAGATCGGTGATCACCGCCGTATTGCGGTCGTCGGCCAGCGATCCAAGCACGGCGCCGTCGTTTGGCGGCGAACCCTTGTCGTAGAACACGGCGCCTTCGAGCTGGTAGCGCCAGCGGCCGGGGCCGGCCGGGAGAATGGCGCCCTGCAATTGATCGAAGCGATCGTCATGAAGCGCGCGGCGCTGATCTGCAGCCAGCGAGGCAAGGTCCCGGTAGAAAAGCTGGTATCGGCGGACGCGCTCGGGCGCGCGCACCAGCTTCAGGGTTGCCCGTGTGATCAGACCGCACTGTGCAAGCCCGGCCCGGGCGGCATCGAACAGATCGGCGTGCGACTGCGGCGAACAGGTCAATTGCTCGCCGGTTCCCGTAACCATGTCCAGCGCGAGAACATGGTCTGTCTGCATGCCATGGCGCGACGAGCTGCCGCCGATTCCGCCGACGGAGATCGTGCCGCCGACGGAAAGGCCGAGATAGTTGGTGAGCACCGGGGGCGTGAGGCCTTGCGCCAGCGTCGCTTCGAGGACGCGTTCCCACGTCGTGCCCGCATCGACGACGATACGATCGGCCGCAATGTGATGGATCGCGTTGAGCGAGGTCATCTCGATGACGATGCCACCTTCGGTCAGCGCGCGGCCACAGGTCGAATGGCCCTGCCCGCGTGCCGCTATCTTGTGCCCTGACTTGCCGGCCCAACGAACCAGCCGGGCGACATCGGCGGCGGAACCGGGCTTCAGCACCGCACGAGGTTGGCCTTGAACGATGTTGCCGAAATCGCGGGAAACGGCGGCGCGGTCGTTGTTGTCGTCGCTGAGCGCAACAGCCGCCGGGAGCAGGTCGCCCGCGTCTTGGCTGAGCTCGCCGTCGGCCGCGGACCCGTCGCAGCCCTGGGCCTGCACGAGCGCCGTCGCGTGGGTGGCGCGAGACGACAACGCTGCGGCCGCGCAAAGTCCTGCGCCGAGCAGGGTACGCCTGTTCGTCATGGGGCCTCCTCAACTGCATGATGCGGCAAGCCTCGTTGCCGCTCACCCGCACAATGGGTTCGGCTCGCTTGCCGGACAATCAGCGCCTGGCGGGAAGCACCTTCCCGTTTGCCGAGAGAATGGCGATGGCGCGCGCCAGTGTCTAAAGCTGCTCGTGCTTCAGTCGATCGACCAGGATATCGGCGAACAGGCGCGTCTTTGCCGCCGGCATGCCGCTTGGCGGGAACACCGCATGGATCGGCATTCGCGGTGTTTCGAACTCCTCAAGAACAATTTCGATCGCGCCATCGTTGACGAGATCACGGACCTGCCAGAACGGTCCGTATCCGAGGCCGAGGCCGTCACGTGCCGCTGCGCAGAGCGCCGCGGTGTTGTCGGTCTCGAAGCAGCCATTCACCCGAACCGTCCTGATGTCGCCATCGATCTGAAACCGCCACATCGCGGGCTCGCCCTCGCTGGTGGTGCGCACGACGCATTGATGCCGGTCGAGATCGTCGGGATGAGCCGGGCGTCCGTAACGGGCGAAGTAGCGCGGCGCGCCGTAGACGACGGTACGAATCTCACCAAGCCGTCGGGCCTTGAGCGACGAATCCGGCAGCTCCCTGATCCGGATGGCGATGTCGAAGCCATCGCCGACAACATCGATGGCACGATCCGAGGCCTTGAGTTCAGCCTTGATCAGGGGGTAGCGGGCAATGAAGTCCGCGATGACTGGGACGACAAACGCGGAGGCGAACTGGACTGGCGCGGCGATGCGAAGCAGGCCCGACGGCTCGGCGCGCTGGCTTGCCGCTTCGAGACGTGCCTCGCTGATCTCCGCAACGGCAGGCTTGACGCGCCGATAGAACGCCAATCCCGCTTCGGTCGGGAACGACTGCCGGGTTGTACGTCGCACCAGCTCGACGCCGACGCTGCGTTCGAGCGTCATCAGCGATCGATTGACCGATTGCAATGAGCGGCCCAGCCGACGTGCGGCCGCCGTCTGGCTGCCGGCCTCGATGACCGCGAGAAAGGCTTCGATATCTTCCATCGAGCCACCTCATTCTCCCGCAAACCGGAAGGATATTACGGTGTGAGGGGATTGTCAGGAGAGGCTGGCCGTTCGCCGGGAACCGATCCGGCAGGGAACCGGCATGGCACGATGCGCGATCTCGACTGCGCTTGTCGCAGTCGGCGAGGCCGGATTGCGGGACGCCGGGCAGCGTCCCGCATCAGCATCCATCTCAGTCCTTGAACTCGCAGCCGAGGCGCTGCAGGGCCTCGTCGACCCAGCGGCGATCGCTGGTGCCGGCGAGGATTTGCTGGATGGCCTTTTCCTCAGTGGCCTTCTTGGCTTCGGTCAGCTTGCAGATCGCCTCGGCGTCGTCATAGGGCACGCACAGCACGCCGTCGTCGTCGGCCACGATGAGATCGCCGGGCTCGACGATCATGCCGTCGATCGAGATGGCGCTATTGATCTCGCCCGGGCCGTCCTTGTAGGGGCCGCGATGGGCGACGCCGGCGGCGAACACCGGGAACGATCCGGCGCGGATCGCGCCGGCATCGCGGATCGAGCCGTCGATCACGAAGCCCGCGACGCCCCTCTTCTCGGCCAGCGTCGACATGATCTCGCCGATGATGGCGTTGACGAGGACGCCGCCGGCATCGACCACGATGACGTCACCCGGCTGCGCCAGGTCGATCGCCTTGTGCACCATCAGATTGTCGCCGGGACGGGTCTTGACCGTCAGCGCCGGGCCGCCGAGCCAGCCGCCCGCATGCATCGGCCGCAGCCGGTTGGTGCCCGCGATCCGCGACATCGAATCGCTGATATTGGCAACCGGAAGGGCGCGGTAGCGCGCGACGAGGTCGGGCGACACTTTCCGCTTCGCCTTGTGAATAGCAAATCCTATGGCCATCGGTTTTCTCCGAGATTGATTGGTTGAAGTCGATTGTCGGTCTTGCTGCTTGGTTGGACCCTCATGGTGAGGAGCGCGGAACGCGCGTCTCGAACCATGTGGCCCGGTTGGGCCTGCATCCTTCGAGACGCCCGCTTCGCGGGCTCCTCAGGATGAGGAGTTGGAGTGGTTGTCTCGGCAACGTTCAATGCGCGCGGCGGTCGAGATGGGCGTTGAGGCGAGGATAGACGCGGCGGGCATTGCCTTCAAAGATCTTGCCCTTGTCCGCCGCGCTCAGCGGCAGCGCGTCGATATAGCGGCGGGTGTCGTCGAAGTGATACCCGGTCTCCGGGTCGATGCCGCGCACCGCGCCGACCATTTCAGACGCAAACAGGATGTTCTCGACCGGGATCACCCTGGTCAACAGCTCGATGCCGGGCAGGTGATACACGCAGGTGTCGAAGAACACGTTCCTCAAGAGATGCTCCGACAGCGGCGGCAGCTTCATGTCCTGCGCCAGGCCGCGGTAGCGGCCCCAGTGATAGGGCACCGCGCCGCCGCCATGCGGGATGATGAACCGCAGGGTTGGGAAGCGCTTGAACAGGTCCGAGGTCAGGAACTGCATGAAGGCGGTGGTGTCGCCGTTGAGGTAATGCGCGCCGGTGCCGTGGAAGCAGGGATTGCACGACGAGGAGACATGGACCATCGCGGGCACGTCGAGCTCGACCATCTTCTCATACAGCGGATACCACCATTCGTCGGTCAGCGGCGGATCGCACCAGTAGCCGCCGGCGGGATCGGGGTTGAGGTTGCAGCCGACGAAGCCGAGCTGCGTCACGCATCGCTCCAGCTCCTCGATGCAGTTCGCGGGCTTGACGCCCGGGCTCTGCGGCAGCTGGCAGACGGGGACGAAGTTCTGCGGGAACAGCGTGCAGACCCGGTGCACGAGGTCGTTGCAGATCGTGGTCCATTCGCGGCTGGTCGCTTCCTTGCCGACGTGATGCGCCATGCCGGCGGCGCGCGGCGAGAAGATGGTGACGTCGGTGCCGCGCTCCCTTTGCAGGCGAAGCTGCGCGCCCTCGACGCTGGAGCGGATCTCGTCATCGGTGATGCCGAGATTGGTGGTGAGCGGCCGGCGCGACTTGTCGGCGAGGCCGGCGAGCTGCTTGTCGCGAAAGATCTGCAGCTTGGCCGGCTCGGTGGTGTAGTGGCCGTGACAATCGATGATCATGGTTGCTTCCTTGGTAGGGGTGTCAGTGTGCGACGGATGACGGGATCGCGCCCGTCAATTCCGTCTCGCGCGGCTTGACGCGCATGGTGGCGGCGATGGCGGAGGCGACGAGCAGGAAGCCGGCGATCCCGACCAATGCCCAGGAGAAGCTTCCGGTGGAGTCCTTGATCAGGCCGATGCACCACGGCCCGATCAGGCCGCCGAACTGCGCCAGCGTGTTGACCAGCGCGATCGAGGCGGCGCCGGCCGCACCGGTCAGCGGCGAGGCGTTGATGCTCCAGAACAGCGGATTGCCGGCATTGAGGCTGAAGCCGACGATGCAGAGGAACACGAAGGCCAGCACCGGGCTCGCGACATAGGCGCTGCCGAGCATCGCAACGGCGGCCAGCAGATAGACCGCCGCGAGATGAAACTTGCGATCGCCGGTCTTGTCCGAGCTGCGGCTGACCACGATGGTGCCGATGACGCCGAGCAGCGGCGGGATCGCCGAGAGGAAGCCGACCTGGATGTTGCTGAGATTGCCCATGCCCTTGATGATCTGCGGCAGCCACAGCAAGAGGCCGTAGATCCCGACCAATGCGCAGCCGAACAGCGCCGCCAGCAGCCAGACCCGGATATCGAGCACGCATTCGATCAACCTGTGCTGCCCCTGTTGTTCGATCTCGGCCCGCTCGGCGGCGAGTTCGCCTTCCAGCCAGGCCGCCTGTTCTTTGCTGAGCCAGCTCGCCTTGGCCGGGCGGTCGGTGAGATAATAGAGCGTGAACAGGCCGAGCAGAATGGTCGGCACGCCCTCGGCGAGGAACATCCATTGCCAGCCGTGGAGACCGGCAGCGCCATCGAACCAGGTCATGATGCTGGTCGAGATCGGCCCGCCCAAAACCGCCGAGAACGAGCCGGCGATGATGTATCCCGCCACCGCGCGGGCGCGATAGCGCGCCGGGAACCAGTAGGTGAGGTAAAGCACCACGCCAGGCATGAAGCCGGCTTCCGCGACGCCGAGGCCGAACCGCATGACGTAGAGGCTGAGCGGATTCCAGACAAAGGCTGTCAGGGCGGCGACGAGACCCCAGGTGATCAGGATCCGTGCCAGCCAGATCCGGGCGCCGAGCAGGTGCAGCATCAGGTTGCTCGGCACCTCGAGCACCATGTAGCCGAGGAAGAAGATGCTGGCGGCGAAGCCGAAGATCGCGGGGCTGAGGCCGAGGTCCTTGTTCATCGTCAGCCCGGCATAGCCGAGATTGATGCGGTCGAGATAGTTGAAGAACATCATCACGAACAGGATCGGGATCAGCCGCCAATAGACGCTGCGGATGGTCTGCTGTTCGAGCTCAGTGACGGACGCTCCGGCCATTGGATTCCTCCCTTGCTTCTTGTTGTCGCGCCTGTGATCCGAACCGGGCGGAGCGCCTGTTATTCGCGGCGATTTCGCATGGCTGACCAGCTGCGCGTGTTGCCCCTTGGAGCATCCGCGTTTTGGCGCCAAGATCGAGAAACGGTCCTGGGAGGTCAAATACCGCTTTGACCCGTCACTTATAGGGAAACGGAATAAGCGATGGATTACAGGCAGCTTCGCTACTTCATCGCGGTGGCCGAGGAGCTCAGCTTCAGCCGCGCCGCCAAGCGGCTGCATGTCAGCCAGCCGCCGCTGAGCACGCAGATCAAGGCGATGGAGGAGGAGCTCGGCACGAAGCTGCTGTCGCGGACACGGCGTGCGGTCGAACTCACCCAGGCCGGCCAGTTGCTGCTGGAACACGCACGGCGTGCCGTCAGCGAGCTCGACCTTGCGTCGGAAACGGTGCGCCGCGCCGCGCGCGGTGAAGCCGGCGCGGTCCGTGTCGGCTTCACCGACTCGGTTCCGATGCTCGACATGTTCGCCGAACTGTTCCGCAGTTTCCGCGGCAGCTATCCGCGGGTGAAGATCGAGCTCAGGCACATGTCGACGGCAAAGCAGTTGCAGGCGCTGGCTGACGCCGAGCTCGACGTCGCGATCATGCGGCCGCCGCTGGATTTCCGGCCCGCGGCGGACTTGCAGGTTCATGTCGTCTGGCGCGACCGCTTGATGGTGTTCCTGCCGATCGATCATCCGCTCGCCGCTCCGGACAAGCTCAGCGTCGCCGACCTTGCCGAGCACGAATTCGTCGGCATGGCGGAGAGCGGCTGCGGCGTCGGCGACCAGGCCGCAATGCTGTGCCGGCGCGCCGGCTTTGCGCCGCGGATCGCGCAGGAGGCGCATGAACTGCGCACCGTGCTCAGCCTGGTCGCGGCCGGGATCGGCCTTTCGATCCTTCCGTCCTGCTACCAGCAGGCCGGTGTCATGAACGTCGTCGCGAAGGCGCTCGACACGCCGGATGCGGAGAGCCGCATGCTGGTGGCGATGCGCTCCAACGCCTCGCTGCTGCCGCGCCGGTTCGTCGAATGCGCGCTGCAGGCGGCGTCGCGCAGCGCACCGCCGCTCTTCCCCGACGTCGCAGCAGTGAGTCGTTGATCGTGCTGCACGCCCTATACTTTCGTTGACAGTAGTCTTCCGGCATCCCGTCTGGCCTTGCTCTTGCATCGTTCAGCGTCAGGTGCTGGGGCGCGGTTGTGCCGTGTTCTCGCCCGCGACGGTCATGTCGCGGGCGAACAATGCGTGACGCGCGCCCGCAGCTGGATCAAAATCTGCGGAGACGAGACGACATGCACGTCATCACACGTGCGGCACTGCTGCTTGGGACGATTTGCCTCGCATCACCGGCCTTGGCGCGCGACGACGGCCGCTACGCCAATTCACCGCTAAAACCCTGGTTCGAAAGCCTGCGCAGCGGCTACGGGCAATGCTGCTCGGATGCCGACGGCTATGTGGTCGCCGATCCCGACTGGGAGTCGGATCACGGCCACTATCGCGTGCTCATCGACAATGAATGGGTTGTCGTGCCGAACGAGGCCGTGATCACCGAGCCGAACAAGGTCGGGCGCACCATGGTGTGGAAGCACTATATCGACGGCCACCCGCGCGTGCGCTGCTTTATGCCGGGCAGCATGACCTGAGGCACATCGTCCGGGCTGCAACTCAGGCCGGCGGAACGAAGACCCGGTTCGGGAATGCCTGCTCGACGACGTCGAGAAACGCGCGAACCTTTGCGCCGACCAGCCGTCGCGAGCTCTGTAGCGCCCAGATCGCGACCGGAGGTCGGGTATCCGTTCCCCAGTAGGCAAGCCGGCCCGCGGCAATGTCGTCATCGACCAGCAGCTTGGGCAGAAGGGCCGCGCCGGCGCCTGCGAGCACCGCATCGCGCATCATCAGCATCGATGAGAGACGCAGCATTGGCCGCGGCCTGAGCGTGATCTCTTCGCGTTCATGTCGGATGCGCCAGACCGTGTCCGGTGGCGTCGGCGACATCACAACGGCATCGACGGAGACGCCATCCGGATCGCGCGCGGAGGTCGCCGGTCGTTGCTGGTCGGGATGCGCCACGACCAGCAGCTCGTCATGCAGGAAGCGGCGGCCGACGAGACGTTCATCCGGTGACGGGTTGATGCGGATGACAAGGTCATAGCCGTCTTCCACCGGATCGACCAGGCGATCCTCGGCGACGATCTCGAGCTGGACGTCGGGATAGGCGTGCGCAAAGCGTGCACCGATCCGGCCGAACGCGACATGGGCGAGCAAGACCGGCGCACTGACCCGCAAGCGGCCGCGCGGCGTCGACGCGCCGAGCACCACGGCTTCGCCGGCCTCCGCGATGTCGGACAATGGACCGCTGGTGCGCTCGTGCAGCGCGCGGCCCTCATCGGTCAATCGCAGACTCTGCGAGCCGCGCTCGATCAAGCGGACGCCGAGACTCTGTTCGAGTTCGGCGACACGGCGGGACAGCGTCGCCTTGGCTCGTCCGGAAGCGCGGCTGGCGCGCCCGAACCCGCCATGCGCGGCCACCAGGTTGAAATCAGTGAGCGCCTGAAGGTCCATCGGTTCTGTTCCATATTCGAGACGATCTGTCCAAATAGTGGCATCTTCAAAGGAAAATTGGAACGGATAGCTTCTCGCCCAACGGCAGGCGGTCTGCCGAAGAGAAGGAGTATTCGACATGGCTATTCTGGTGACAGGCAGCACAGGCACCATCGGGACCCAGGTTCTGAACCATCTCGCCGGTCACGGCGTCGAGGTTCGCGCCCTGACGCGCTCGCCCGGCAAGGCGCAATTTCCGCAGCACGTGACGGCCGTTCGCGGCGATCTTGCTGACGTGGATTCGGCCCGTGCGGCGCTCATTGGCGTCAGCACGCTGTTCCTGCTGGTGCCGAACGCCGCCGACGAACTGACCCAGGCGATGCTGACGCTGACCGCCGCACGCGAGGCCGGCGTCAAGGGCATCGTCTATCTCTCGGTGTTCAAGGGCGAGGCCTATGCCGACGTGCCGCATTTCGCCGGCAAGCACACGGTCGAGCGGATGATCGAGGCGCTCGATCTTCCCGCGACCATCCTGCGCCCGGCCTATTTCATCCAGAACGATCTTCGGCTGAAGGAGCCGCTGCAGAACTTCGGCGCCTACGGCATGCCGATCGGCGCCAAGGGCATCTCGATGGTCGACATCCGCGACATCGGCGAGGCGGCCGCGATCGAGCTGCTGCGCCGCGAGCGCGCGTCCGCCCCACTTGGCCGCGAGACTTACGCCCTGGTCGGCCCCGACGTCGTGACCGGTGCGGGCGCGGCTGCGATCTGGCGCGATGAGCTCGGTCGCGCGGTCAGCTACGCCGGCGACGATCTCGCGGCGATGGAGCAGCGTTTCAAGGCGGCGATGCCGGCATGGCTCGCGCTCGACATGCGCCTCATGTTTGGCCGGTACCAGAGCGACGGCGCGGTCGCGACGGCCGACGAGCTGGCACGCCTGACGAAGCTGCTCGGCCGCGCGCCGCGCGCCTATCGCGATTTCGCCCGCGACGCCGCCGCGCAGTGGCGCAAGGGCTAGCTGCGCCCGTGCGTGAGGAAGCGCGTGACCACGCCGCCAAGCGTGGCGTGGTCGAGCGGCTCTGCCAGCGAGGTCTTGGCGGTCTCGACCACGCTATCGGGCGCGAGGCCGCGGCGCAGGTCGCACAGCGCGCCGGCATAGTCGGCGGTGAATTCCGGATGCGGCTGCACCGACAGCGTCGTGCCGTTGGCATAGAGCAGGCCGGCATGCGGCGTGAACCCGGACGACAGGATGGTGCGCGCGGAGGCGGGCGGGGTGATCACCTGGTCCTGATGCGAGCAGGCGACGGCGATCGTCTCGCCGTCGATCAGCCCGTTGTCCGGCGCGATCCGATAGACATGGCGTCCGATGCCCCAGCCTTTCTCGGATTTGCGCACCGTGCCGCCGAGCGCCTGCGCGATCAGCTGATGGCCGAAGCAGACGCCGACGGTTGGAATGCGCTTGTCATGGGCCGCGCGCACGAAGGCTTCGAGCGGCGCGATCCATGCGACGTCGTCGTAGACGCCGGCGGCCGATCCCGTGATCAGGATCGCATCCAATGCGACCGGATCCGGCAGCGTCTCGCCATTGGCGAGGCTGACGACGTCGCAGGTAACAGAGGAATCGGCGGTGGCTACCATTCGCTGAAACATCTGCGGATAGCTGCCGTGGCGCTCGCGGAATTGCGGACTGACGAGCCCGGTTTCGATGATGGTGATGCGGGGCATGGAACGCGCTGACAGATGAGCGGGGATGCCTCAGCCTTTACTCCGAAAGCACCGGCGGCGACAAGCCGCGCGCGGCGGTCGCCGATCAATTCCGCGACGGCGCCGCCGCGTCGATCGTGGCGGTGTGCTGTGCTGTCGGCGCCGTGCTCTCGCTCGCCGGTGTCGCCGTCACGATCGCAGGCTCGGTGCGGTAGCGCGGCAGCTGATCCTCGAGCGAATAGCCGACGCAGAGCGCGAGGCTCGACCAGACCGCCATGCTGAAATACAGCGACATCCAGGCGATCTCCTCGCGCCATTCCGCGATGTCATGGGTCACGACCCAGCGCCGGCTGACGTCGCGCAGGCCTTCCAGCGGATGCAGCAGCGTGCCGCCGGCGGCGAGGTTGGCGCGCCAGCGGTTCAGATACATCGGGACGTCGACGGTCATCAGGAAGGCAAGGAAGGCGGCGATGCCGAGGATCGCGACGATGAAGGCCCAGCGCACCGGGCCATGAAACTCCGGCAGCAGCCGGCACAGCGCAATCCCGACCAGGAAGAACACCACCGCCCAGATCGAGTTCTCGATCGCGTTGCAGAGATAATGGGTGGTCAGCACCGCATACCAGGAGAAGCATTCCGCGATCACGATCAGCGGCACGATGATCCAGGCGATGGTCACGGTGGTCTCGGCGCCGGTCATGGTGCCGAGCTGATGCAGGATGATCGCCCATTGCGCGGCGAAGCAGACCTCGGCGACGGTGGCAACCGTGCGGCCGACCACGACGCTCGACAGCCAGGTGTCGAACAGGCAGATGCGCTGCACGTCGGCGCGCGGCAGGACCGAGCGGAAGGCGCAGCCGAACACATAGGCCGCGCACAGCAGCATCATCAGGCCGATGCCCGAGGTGTTGCTGAAGCTGCCATTGGCCTGTTCATTGAACTGGCGGTAGAGCGCGAACCAGACCGCGATGTTGGCGGCGCTGACGAGGCTCAGGAAGCCCCACCACCGGACCACTGGATTTGACCAAGCCAGCGAAACCGGCCGCGCCCGCCACTCCATGCTCATTCACCGCTCCGCGTGTAACCGAATTGATATTGAACTGTAGCAATTCTGTCATAGAAGGCAGCGAATCACGAACTAAAAAATTGCGTGTGGGAGCGAGCCGGGCAGATCCGATTGTGACAGTGCCGATTATGACAGTGCCCGATTGTGACAGTGCGCGATTGTGACGGTGCGCGGTGGTGCGTGACCGTCAGCCGCGCAGCGCAGTCTCGGGAATGGTGCGGCGAACCACCTCGCGCATCGCGAAGCTGGAATGGATGCGGGCGACGCCCGGCATCCGCGACAGATGCTGTTTGTGGATGCGCTCGAAGTCGGCGATGTCGCGGGCGATCACCTGCAGATGATAATCGTCGCTGCCCGACATCAGATGGCAGGACACGACGTCGGGGCAACGCGCGATCGCGGCCTCGAAGGCTGCGAGATAATCCTCGCTCTGCTTCTCCAGCGTGATGGTGACGACGACGGTCGTCACGAGGCCAAGCGCTGATGGTTCGAGGTCGACACGGTAGCCGCGGATCACGCCGATCTCCTCGAGATGGCGAATGCGCCGCGCGCAGGCGGTCGGCGACAACCCGACCTTCTCGGCAAGCTCGATCTGGCTGGCGCGGGCGTCGGCGACCAGCTCGGCGAGGATTCTGAGGTCGATACGATCGAGACCGTCCACGCAGATTTCCTTCAAGAGCTGAGCTGAAAGCGAAGGATATGAGCGTATTTGGCTGTGAGCAAGCCGGAAATCGCTGAGAAACGCCATGTGACGGGGAATAGCCTCGATACTGGCGGAAACGAATCCAGCAAGGAGCGGACCATGCGCATCGGCGTGCCCAAGGAAATCAAGGTCGAGGAATATCGGGTCGGGCTGACGCCCGCCTCGGTGCGGGAATATGCGGCGCACGGCCACGAGGTCGTGGTCCAGCGCGGCGCCGGTGACGGCATCGGCGCGGGCGACGACGTCTACACCCAGGCCGGCGCGCGGATCGCCGACACCGCCGAAGAGGTGTTTTCCGTCGCCGAGATGATCGTGAAGGTGAAGGAGCCGCAGCCGTCCGAATGGATCAGGCTGCGCGAGGGACAGATCCTGTTCACCTATCTGCATCTCGCGCCCGATGTGCCGCAGACCGCGGGGCTGATCGCTTCCGGCTGCACGGCGGTGGCCTATGAGACCGTCACGGATGCGCATGGCGGGCTGCCGCTGCTCGCGCCGATGAGCGAAGTCGCCGGCCGGCTCGCGATCGAGGCCGCGGGCGCCGCGCTGCGCAAATCCGCCGACGGCATGGGCAAGCTGCTCGGTGGCGTGCCCGGCGTTCCGCCGGCGCGGGTTGCGATCATCGGCGGCGGCGTGGTCGGCACCCATGCGGCGCGGATGGCGGCAGGCCTTGGCAGCGATGTCACCATTCTCGACCGCTCATTGCCGCGCCTGCGCGCGCTCGACGACCTCTTCCTCGGCCGCGTCCGCACCCGTTACGCCACGCTGGAAGCGATCGAGCAGGAGGTTTTCGCGGCTGATGTTGTGATCGGCGCGGTGCTGGTGCCGGGCGCCAGTGCGCCAAAGCTGGTGTCGCGCGCGCAGCTTGCAGGCATGAAACGCCGCGCGGTGCTGGTCGACGTCGCGATCGACCAGGGCGGCTGCTTCGAGACCTCGAAGCCGACCACGCATCAGGCGCCGACTTACCTCGTTGATGACATCGTGCATTATTGCGTCGCCAATATGCCGGGCGCGGTGCCGGTCACCTCGAGCCACGCGCTCAACCACGCCACGCTGCCGTTCGGCCTGGCGCTGGCAGCGAAGGGACTGCGCGCGCTGGTCGAGGATCCGCATCTGCGCGCCGGCCTCAACGTGCATCGCGGCCGCATCACCAACCGCGCCGTCGCCGAGAGCCAGCATCTGTCGTCCGTGATGCCGGAGGAAGCGCTGGCGTCGTGAGGCGAAATCCGAAAGATCTAATTGCAGCGGGTCCAACCTCCCCTTGAAAAGGGGAGGTCGCTTTGCTCGCCAGAGCAAAGCGGGTGGGGATCTGCTCTCTCCACATAGAGCGCCGCCTGTGGCGGACCCCCATCCCGACCTTCCCCCTTCCAGGGGGAAGGAGAAGACAGACATTCAGTATCCGTAGCCCGGATGGAGCCAACGGGTCGCGCGAACGCGCGCCCGATGACAGGCTCCGCGCAATCCGGGGCCGATCTCTCCGCGGAGGGACCGCCCGGATTTCGCTTCGCTTCATCCGGGCTACGGCGCTGCATCTGTCAGTTCCTTCAGCCGGCTCTGCATCACTTCAATGATGTGCGCGCGCTTTGCCGCGATTCGTTCGATCGGGCCGCCGATGCCGATCGCGAGCGGAGCGCGTCGCTTCGGCAGGGGAACAAGCATGCCTATTGTGTTTGCGCCCGGCGTCGTGCGGCCACATGTCTCGGAAAAGCCGCGGCGGCGAATGCGCTCGACCTCCTCGAGAAAGGCGGATTCGCGAACGCGCGCCGACTGACTCGGCTCCTCGGCATTGTTGCGCCGGATAATGCCGCGAATTTTGGTGTTCGGCATTTGGCTCAGCAGCACATGGCCGAGCGCGGTCCGCACCATCGGTCGTATTTGACCGGCTTGTGCCGTGTACTGAAGCTGAGAGCCGCCGGGGACAACGTGCAGATATTGCATCCCGGCGGCGCCGGCCTGTTGTCCGAGCATGACGGTTTCGCCGCCCGTCGCGGTCCAGAGTTCCTCCATCAGATCGGTGAGCTTGGTATCACGGAACGGGGAACGACGGATCCAGTCACCCAGTAGATTGACCCGGTAGCTCGGGATGAAAAGCCGGGTCTTTCGCTCGTATTCGAGGTAGTTCAATTCGACGAGACATCGAAGCAACACTGACGTGCTCGATTGGGGCATCTCCAACGCGGACGATATTTCAGTCACGGAAGCAGCCCGCTTTGTTTTCCGGAAGAACTCCAGAACTGCAAACGTCCGCATGGCCGATTTGACGATGGCCGTCTTATTCGGATTCGGCATGGCTGGCTCCTCGGCGGGTCAAGTACCGCACCTCCATCACATATGTGATGTTAGGGCAAAACCGCTTCACTTGACGGCAACTTTGGCCCAGATTGGCGTCAATAAGATCAAGTCGCATGGAAACGCACAGAGCAGGGGAAGGCGGATGCCCGGCCGAAGTTTGCTCGAGAAGATCTGGGACCAGCATGTCATTGCTCGCCTCAGCGAAGACACAGACCTCCTTCATATCGACCGCCATCTGCTGCACGACCTCGGCGGTTCGCGCGGCCTGCTCGATCTCAAGAGCCGGGGCCTCAAGGTCCACAATCCCGAACTGACCTTTGCGACGCCGGATCACGCGCTGTCCACGGCGCCCGGCCGCGCCGGAACCAGCAAGATCGGAATGGAATTACTGGCTGCGCTGCGGGTCGAGACGGCGGCGAGCGGCATCACGCTGTTCGATGTCGATCAGCCCGGCCAGGGTATCGTCCACGTCATCGGTCCCGAACTCGGCTTGAGCCTGCCGGGTGCAACGATCGTTTGCGGCGACAGCCACACCTGCACCCATGGTGGTTTAGGGGCGCTCGCCTTCGGCATCGGATCGAGCGAGCTCACCCATGTGCTGGCGACGCAGGCGCTGATCCAGCGCCGTCCGAAGACGCTGCGCGCGCGCTTCGAGGGCAAGATGCCGCTCGGCGTCACCGCCAAGGACATGATCCTGGCGCTGATCGGCCATATCGGCGCGGCCGGCGGCACCGGCTATGCGGTCGAATATGCCGGCAGTGCGATCCGCGCGCTGCCGATCGAGGGAAGGCTCACGATCTGCAACCTCTCGATCGAGCTCGGTGCCAAGATGGGCATGGTGGCACCGGACGAGAAGACGTTCGAATACCTGCGCGGCCGTCCCTATGCGCCGCAAGGCGAGATGTGGGATCTCGCGGTGAAAGCGTGGCGCGAACTGCCGAGCGATCCCGACGCAGTGTTCGACCGCGAGGTCGTGATCGATGTCGAGAAGATCATCCCGCAGGTGACCTGGGGCATCAGCCCCGAGCACGTCGTCGGCGTCGATGGCGTGATTCCCGATCCGAAGGCGGTCGACGATCCCTTGCGGCGCGCCGCGATCGAGACCGCGCTGGAGTATATGGGCCTGCAGGGTGGGGCGCCGATCGCGGGCACGCCGGTCGATTGGGTGTTCATCGGCTCCTGCACCAACAGCCGGCTCAGCGATTTGCGCGCCGCGGCCGAGGTCGCCCGCGGCCGCAAGGTCGCGGCCGGGGTCCGCGCCTGGGTGGTGCCCGGCTCGGAGAACGTCAAGCGCGAGGCGGTCGCCGAAGGGCTCGACAAGATCTTCATCGACGCCGGCTTCGAATGGCGCGAGCCGGGCTGCTCGATGTGCCTTGCCGCCAATGGCGAGGTGGTGGCGCCCGGGCAGCGCTCGGTCTCGACCTCGAACCGCAATTTCGTCGGCCGGCAAGGGCCACGTGCGCGGACGCATCTGGCGAGCCCCGCGAGCGCCGCAGCATCCGCGATTGCCGGCGCGATCGCCGATGTCAGGATGATGGGACGCTAGAGCATGCCAAAACCGTTCGACAAGCTCACCGCAACCGCCGCGCCGATCATGCGCGGCAATATCGATACCGACGTCATCATCCGCATCGAGCGGCTGGTGGGCAATTCGATCCGCGGCACGCTCGGTAAATGGGCGTTCGGCTCGCTGCGCTATCTGCCCGACGGCTCGGAGAATCCGGAGTTCATCCTGAACCGCGAGCCGTACCGGGAGGCGGAGATATTGGTGACCGGGCCGAATTTCGGCTGCGGCTCGTCGCGTGAGGGCGCGGTGTGGTCGCTGCAGGAGCGCGGCATCCGCGCCATTATCGGCTCCGGCTTCGGCGACATCTTCTTCGCCAACTGCTTCCAGAACGGAATCCTGCCCATCATCGTCGACAAGGCGGTGGTCGATCAGCTCGCCGCCGACATCGAGGCGACGCAGGGCGCGGGCAAGGTCTCGATCGACCTCGAGGCCCAGACCATCGTCTCGCCGTCGGGCGCGCGGCATTCCTTCGAGATCGATCCGCGGCGGCGCGAGGGGCTGCTGAAGGGCCTCGACGAGGTGGCGCTGACGCTGCGGCGCGACGACGAGATCCTCGCCTTCCAGGCTTCCGACCGCGCGGCGCGGCCATGGATTCATTCGACAACGACACCCGTTTCAAGGACACCGGCATGAGCACGCAATCCAACATGGTCAAGGTCGCCGTCGTCGGCGGAGAGGGCATCGGCCCCGAGGTCACCGCGCAGTCGCGCCGCGTGCTCGACTGGTTCGCGGCGAAACGTAACGTGCCGATGACCCTGCGCGAGGCGCAATACGGCCTGATCCCGTATCTGGCGACCGGCAAGGTGCTGCCCGAGGACACCGCGGAGGCGATGGACGAGGCTGACGCCATCCTATGGGGCGCGACCGGCGGGCCGGAGACCACCGAAGTGCCGGCCGCAGCGCGCAAGGCCGGCAGTCTGCTGGGCCTGCGCAGCAAATACGATCTCTATGCCAATTTGCGGCCGATCGTGGCGAGCCCGGCACTGTCGGCGTCCGCGCCGCTCAAGCCCGAGGTGCTCGACGGCGTCGACTTCGTCATCATCCGCGAACTGACCAGCGGCATCTATTTCGGCGAGCCGCGTGGCATCGAGACGCTGCCCGACGGCCAGCGCCGCGGCTTCAACACCGAGCAATACACCACGAACCAGATCCGTCGCGTCGCGCGCTCGGCCTTCGAGCTGGCGCGGACCCGGCGCAACAAGGTCTGCTCGGTCGACAAGGCCAATGTGCTGGAGACCAGCGTGGTGTGGCGCGAAGAGATGATCAAGCTGCACAAGGAGGAGTTCTCCGATGTCGAGCTGACCCATCTCTATGTCGACAACGCCGCGATGCAGATCGTGCGCGAGCCGCGGCAGTTCGACGTGATGGTGACCGGCAATATCTTCGGCGACATCCTGTCCGACTGCGCGGCGATGGCTTCGGGCTCGCTCGGCATGCTGCCGTCAGCCTCGCTCGGCCCGGTCGATCGCTTCGGCCGGCGCAAGGCGCTGTACGAGCCGGTGCATGGCAGCGCGCCCGACATCGCGGGCAAGGGCATCGCCAATCCGCTCGGTTCGATCCTCAGCGTCGCGATGCTGCTGCGACTGACGCTGAACCGG
Source organism: Bradyrhizobium sp. USDA 3262 (assembly GCF_054060035.1). NCBI lineage: Bacteria > Pseudomonadati > Pseudomonadota > Alphaproteobacteria > Hyphomicrobiales > Nitrobacteraceae > Bradyrhizobium > Bradyrhizobium sp. USDA 3262. The sequence continues at coordinate 8,178,001 of NZ_JBSSCT010000001.1, read as the reverse complement.
CCTGAGGACGCCGACCTGCTCGAGAAGGCGGTGCAGACCGCGCTCGCCTCCGGCGCGCGCACGGCCGATATCGCCGAGGCCGGGGCGAAAAAGCTGTCGACCGTGCAGATGGGCGATGCGGTGCTCGGCGCGCTCGACAAGATCTCGGCGAAGGAGCACGCGTGATGGCGCGCCTCGCCATGCCCCACATTTCGAGGCGATCGGCGCTGACGGTCATCGCCGCCGGCGGCGCGGCGCTGGCGGGTGGCCGTGCATGGGCGCAGGCGGCCGCGGGCCGCGCGATCTATCCGGTCGCGGTGCCGGTCTATCAGACGCAGTTCGTCGCCGACCGCATCGGCTACTTCAAGGAGGCCGGGCTCGACTGCAAGCTGGTGCAGGGCGGCAGCGGCGTGAAGACCCGCGAGATCATCGCTTCCTCGCAGGGCGATATCGGCATCGGCGACGTCACCCATCCGATGCAGCTGACCAATCACGGCCGCGCCGCGCGTGTGCTGTTGCCGGTCGATACGCGATCGAACTCGGTGATGTTCATCCTGCGCAAGGATCTGAAGGACCAGGGCATCAACTCGCTGGAGGCCTTCACGCAATGGAAGCGGCCCGACGGCCGCAAGCCGATCGTCTCGGTTTCCTCGCTCGGCGGCACCAACCATGTCTGGTCGTCCTACTACATGGAAACCATGGGGCTCGACGACAAGGTGACCTGGATCGGCACCGGCAATGTCGACACCATGCTGGGTTCGCTGAAGTCGAAGCAGGTCGACATCCTCGTCAGCTCGCTGTCGCTGTTGAACGAGGCGCAGCAGCAGGGCTGGGGAGAGTTGCTGTTCGACGGTACCGATGAGGCGATCTGGAACAAGCATATCGGCGGCAAGGTGCCGGTGACCGCGCATTTCACACTGCAAGCCACCATCGACAAGGACCCGGCCAAGATGCAGGCCTACGTCACCGCGCTGTGGCGGGCGTCGCAATGGATCAAGACCCACAAGCCGACGGAGGTCTACGACGCCATCGAGCCCTATGTCGGCAGCACCTCGCGCGAGGCCAATCTGCTGGAGATCACGTCGATCCAGAAGGTCGCGGATTATGAGGGCTCGATCGACGCCGCGAGCTTCGCGCGCGGCGAGAAGGTCTGGTTCCGCGAGATGACCGGCATCAAGCCGCTCAAGATCGCCGACGTGGTCAATTCCAACCTGATCGAAGCGGCGCGAAAGGCCTATCCGGGTTGAGCGCGCTCGAGACAAGCGCAACCGTATCGCCGCGCGCCCCGGCCGATCGCCGCGTCGAGGTCAAGGGTTTGAGCAAGTCGTTCCAGCTTGCCAGGACCACGATCGAGGCGGTCCGCGACGTGACCTTCGACGTCCGCCGCGGCGAGTTCGTCGCGCTGCTCGGGCCGTCGGGCTCCGGCAAGAGCACGGTGCTCAACATGATCGCCTCGCTGATCCGCCCGACCGGCGGCGAGATCCTGATCGACGGCAAGCGCGTGGTCTCCGGCAAGGCGACGCCCAATGTCGGCTATGTCTTCCAGCGCGACACGCTGTTTCCATGGCGGACCGTCGGCGACAATATCGGCTACGGGCTGGAGCTGTCAGGCGTGCCGGCTCAGGAACGGACGGAGCGCATCGCGGAATGCGTCGCGCAAGCGGGCCTGAAGGGATTCGAGAACGCCTATCCGTCGGCGCTGTCGGGTGGTATGCGGCAGCGCGCGGCGTTGATGCGGACCCTGATCGTCGAGCCGCAGATTCTCCTGATGGACGAGCCGTTCGGCGCGCTCGACACCCACACCAAGATCGACATGCACGAGGTGCTGCTTCGGATCTGGGAACGCGAGCAGCAGACCGTGCTGTTTGTGACTCACGACCTCGGCGAGGCGTTGACATTGGCCGACCGCATCATCCTGTTCTCGGCGCGGCCGGGTCGCATCAAGGACATGTTCGAGGTCGACTTCGCGCGCCCGCGCGATGCGGTGAAGGTGCGCGAGACCCCGCATTATGCCGAGTTGTTTCAGCACATCTGGCATTCGCTCGGCGAGGAATTCGTCAAGGGCCGCAGCGCATGAAGAGGTACGGCACGCTCGGCACGGTCGGCTGGCAGGTCCTGATCTGCGCCGTCGTGCTGTCGGTCTGGCAATGGGGCTACGACCTCCGCACCAGACTGCCTTGGCTGGTGCCCGACCTGCTCGATCCCTACTTCATCTCGAAGCCGTCGATGATCTTCGACAACTTCCTGATCCAGAGCTGCCTGACCTCGAAGCTCGGCGCCTTCAACAGCTGGTTCAACGGCGACTTCGGAAAGTGCCTGGCGCGCAACGAGAACAATCTCTGGGCCGCGACCGCCATCACCCTGAAGAATACCTTCTTCGGCTTCGTCACCGGCGTGGTCAGCGGCTTCGTCGCGGGGCTGATCCTGGGACGATCCGACCGGCTGAGCGCGATCTTTCAGCCCTTCATCACCGCTGTCAATTCGATCCCGCGGATCGCGCTGGCGCCGATCATCGTGCTGGCATTCGGGATCGGCGACATGTCGAAGATCGTGACGTCCTGGATCGTCGTCGTGTTCCTGGTGTTCTTCAACACCTTCGAGGGCGCGCGCTCGATCGACGAGGGCTTCACCAATGCCGCGCGGCTGCTCGGCGCCAGCGAATGGCAGATCACCCGGACGGTGGTAATCCCCTCGACGATGGCCTGGGTGTTCGCCTCGCTGACGCCTGCGATCTCCTTCGCACTGATCGGCGTGATCGTCGGCGAGTTCATCGGCGCCGAGCGCGGCATCGGCCGCCTCATCATCGAATCGGAGGCGCGCGGCGAGGCCTCGGGCATGATGGTTGCTGTCGTGGTGCTGATGCTGGTCGGTGTGGTGCTGTCGGCGATCATCTGGCGGCTGCAGGCCTATCTGTTGCGCTGGCAGCGGCAGCGCAGCGCCGAGTAGGCCGCGGGCCGTGGCGACGTCGCATTTGTCGCCACGGCCGGGCTGGATCTAGGCTGCATTTTCCGCTGGCGAAGTCTCGCCGTCGAGCCAATCCTGTTCCTTTGCCAGCGCGCGCCAGGCCGCTTCCATTCGCTTGAAGCGCTTGTGGGTCGGCTCGTCGTCGGCACGCTCGGCAAGCTGCGCGCAGTTCTCCGCATTGTCGAGGAAGTGCTGTGACTGTTTCATGGAACGTCCTCCTGTTGGTTAAGGACGTGGGACATCAATTCAGGCTATTCAACGCGTGGAACACGGGTATTTCGCCACACAGATGAATGCCTGTTCAGCGAGTTCCCCGCGCGATGTTTCGCAACTGTGCGTGAGCAATTGCAGCACAGTCGATACAGGAACGGTGTGTCGCACTCGACGTTCCTCCTTCGTCGCAAATGGAGGAGGAGAGACGGCATGAGGACGTATCTGCTAGCCGCGGCCATGGTGACCGCGATCGCATCGCCTGTGTTCGCCGATGATATCGGTGTCCGCGCAGGTCCCGTCGGCGCGGGTGTAACGGTTGGCCGGGCGCCCGAGTATCGCGACCGCGATCGTGATCGCACCACCGTGATCAGGGAGCGTGAGCCGCGCCGTGACCGGACCACGGTCATCAAGAAGCGGGACGAATTCGGCAATCGCAGCAAGACCGTCATCCACAACGACGACGATTGACGCCAACTTCAGGCGATCTTGTGTGAGCATGAACGTCCGTCGCTGACCTCGTCACGGCGGACGTTTGCTTGGTGCCGCAGGCCACGGAGCGACGATGGCGGCCGAGACGGAGCTCAAATTCCGCGTTCCTGCGCGCAAGCTCAAGGGACTGAAGAAACCGCGGATCGCCGGCAGCAAAAGCGGCGCACCATCCGAGAGCGATCTCGTCTCGACCTATTTCGACACCGCGAAGCACAAGCTCAGGCAGCACGGACTGACATTGCGCGTGCGGCGGGATGGCGCCAGCTATGTTCAGACGATCAAGTCCGGGGCGGGTCCACAGTTTGAACGGGGCGAATGGGAGACCGACCTTGCGGATGGACACCTCGACCTCGACAAGGCCGAAGGTACACCGCTCGAAAAGCTCGCGTCCGACAGGCTGCGTCACAAGCTGAAGCCGATGTTCGCGACGTCGGTCCGGCGTATCACCGTGCCGCTGCGGACGAAACGCAGCGAGATCGAGCTCGCGATCGATCGCGGCTACACCACGGCCGGGCATCGTTCGCGCCGAATCGACGAGGTCGAACTCGAACTCAAGAGCGGCCGCCCGCTCGACCTGTTCCGGGTCGCCAGGGCGCTGGAGCGGAAGGCGGCGGCGGAGCTCGATCTGCGCTCGAAAGCCGAACATGGCTATGAACTTGCCGATGGCGAGGAGCATGTCGTCGTCTCCGCCGGGGCCATCGTGCTCGACGCCGGGCTTACCGCCGGCGCGGCGTTTCGGGTGATCGCGCGCGCCGCGCTTCGTCACTTCTCGTCGAATGCCGACGCCGTCCGCGAGGGCGAGGCGGAAGGCATTCACCAGATGCGGGTCGGGTTGCGGCGGCTGCGCGCCGCGATCTCGCTGTTCTCGAAGATCCTCCTCGTAGCCCCGACGGAAGACATCAAGACGCAGCTGAAGTGGCTCACCAACGCGCTCGCACCGGCGCGCGAGCTTGATGTATTCGTCAAGGAAGATATCGAGCCTGCATCGCATGACGCGCTGCTGCGGCGAGGCGGCAAAGCGATCCGGCAGGATTTCTCCGACCGCCGCGACCGCGCATTTGCCGGCGCTCGGCAGGCGGTCAATTCGCGGCGCTATCGGTCCATGCTGATCGACACGTTGCAATGGATCGAGGCAAAGAGGACCATATCCGCGGAGGACGAGGGCGGTCCGATCGAGAAATTCGCCGCCGCGCTGCTGCATCGCCGCGTCAGGAAGCTGCGCAAGGATGGCCGGCGTCTCGACGAGCTGTCGGCCCAGGAGCGGCACAAGGTGCGCATCAAGGCCAAGACGCTCAGATACGCGATCGATTTCTTCGAAAGCCTGTTTTCGCGCAAGGGTGAGCACAGGCAACTCGCGCGGCTCTCCAGGCACCTGAAGCGGGTCCAGGATGCGCTCGGCTCGCTCAACGATTTTGTCGCGCACCGCAAGCTGGCGATCGATGCGGCGCTGAAGGCCCCGCATCGGAAGGAGCGCGCCAGCGCTTTCGCTTCGGGGGTTGTGCTTGGCCGCGAGGAACAGGCGGTCAAGCCGCTGATCAAGGTCGCCGCCAGGGAAGTGCGAGGACTCGAGAAATTTTGACAAGCGTGTGGCGGCGAACCCCCGGACATCTATGCCGCTGGTGATGCCCCCGATTGCCTCTCCCGCTCGGCGGCTGCGATCTGGCTGCGACATTCCTCCGCGTAGGCACGCAGGCGCTCGGCCGTCAACGAGTCCATGCCGGTGCGTGCCAGCCGCTCGGCGCGGTCTGCCTGATCTCTGAGATCATTGATGGTCCGGGTCATGTGTGCCTCCATGCCCAGACAATTTGAATCGAATTGCGACGTTCCCCGGCCGATCAGGACGTGGCTAACGGGCGGTTAAGGAGCCGCGATGCTCAGGTCACCGGCGCCGGGTTGAACAGCGTCAGATCGTTGTGGATGCCCCAGCGGTCCGACCACGGCTTGGTGCGCCCGCTCGCGACGTCAAGGATCAGGCGGAATAGGTCCCAGCCGGTTTCCTCGATTGTCTTCTCGCCGGTGGCGATGCAGCCGGCGTCGAAATCGATCAGGTCCTTCCAGCGTCGTGCCAGCTCGCTGCGGGTCGCGACCTTGATGACGGGCGCGGCGGCCAGGCCATACGGCGTGCCGCGGCCGGTGGTGAACACCTGCAAAGTCATGCCGGAGGCGAGCTGCAGCGTGCCGCAGATGAAGTCGCTGGCGGGAGTCGCGGCAAACAGCATGCCCTTCTGCCGCGCCTTCTCGCCCGGCGACAGCACGCCCGCGATCGGGCCGGAGCCGGACTTGACGATCGAGCCGAGCGACTTCTCGACGATGTTGGCGAGACCGCCCTTCTTGTTGCCGGGCGTCGTGTTGGCGCTGCGGTCGGCGCCGCCGCGGGCAAGATAAGCGTCATACCAGGCCATCTCGCGGATCAGCGCGCGACCGACATCTTCGTTGACGGCGCGGCGGGTCAGCAGCTGGATCGCGTCGCGTACCTCGGTCACTTCCGAGAACATCACGGTCGCGCCTGATCGAACCAGCAGGTCGGCGGCAAAGCCCACCGCGGGGTTCGCGGTCACGCCGGAGAACGCGTCGCTGCCGCCGCATTGCAGGCCGATCACAAGGTCAGCGGCCGGGCAGGTCTCGCGCTTGCGGGTGTTGAGCACCTTCAGCCGGGCCTCGGCCTGGGTCATGATGGCGTCGACGATGGCGCCGAAGCCGTCAAAGGCCTCGTCCTGCATCCGCACGATGGCATCGCTGACGCCTTGCGGCACCAGTCGTTCCGGCGCGAGTTTCTCGCAACCGAGGCCGACGACGAGGATCTCGCCGCCGAAATTCGGATTGAGCGCGAGATTTTGCAGGGTGCGGATCGGCACCACGGCGTCGGGCGCCGTGATCGCGACGCCGCAGCCATAGGCATGCGTCAGCGGCACGACGTCGTCGACGTTCGGATATTTCGGCAAGAGCTCGGCGCGGATGCGCTTGACCGCGTATTCCATCGTGCCCTTGACGCATTGCACGGAGGAGGAGATGCCGAGGATATTCTTGGTGCCGACCGAGCCGTCGGGATTGCGGTAGCCCTCGAAAGTGAAACCCTCGAGCGGCGGGAGCGCCGGCGGCACCGCGGTCGCGATATCGAGCTGATCGAGCGGCGGGGCCTCAGGCATGCGGATGCGTGCCTCGTCGACCCATTCGCCGGCCAGGATCGGCAACAGCGCCGTGCCGATCACCTCGCCATAGCGGACAATGGGGGCACCCTCGGCGATGTCTTCCAGCGCGGTCTTGTGGCCCTGCGGCACGAAGGCGCGCAAGGTCAGGCCGCAGGCGAAGCGGGAGCCGGCGGGCAGCCCGAAATCATTCACGACGATCGCGACATTGTCGCGCTCGTTGAGCTTGATGTAGCGGGGCTGCTCCTGCGCGCCGATCGACTGGTCCATCGTGGACTCCTCCTGACGTTGCTTCACCTCTCCCGCTTGCGGGGGAGGTCGGATCGCATCGAATAATGCGATCCGGGTGGGGGCTCTCTCCACAGTATGACTCGTGGAGAGAGCTCCCACCCCGACCCTCCCCGCAAGCGGGAGAGGGGGCGCAGCGACGGTGCCGCGCGATCTCATCTCACGAGGTCAACCCGGGAACGTGTAAGCCGTCTTCACCGTGGTGTAGAACTCGCGGGCATAGGCGCCTTGTTCGCGTGCGCCGTAGCTCGAGCCTTTGCGGCCGCCGAACGGGACATGGTAGTCGACGCCGGCGGTCGGCAGGTTGACCATCACCATGCCGGCCTCGCTGTTGCGCTTGTAGTGTGAGGCGTATTTCAGGCTTGACGTGCAGATGCCCGAGGCGAGGCCGAACTCGGTGTCGTTCGAGATCGCCAGCGCCTCTTCATAATCCTTGGCGCGGATCACGCAGGCGACGGGGCCAAAGATCTCCTCGCGCGCGATGCGCATCTGGTTGGTCGTTTCGGTGAACAGCGCGGGCTGCAGGTAGAAGCCGGGCGTCTCGCGGTTCAACAGCTCGCCGCCCCAGTGCAGGCGGGCGCCTTCATCCTGGCCGATCTTGATGTAGCGGAGGTCCTGGTCGAGCTGGCTCTGGTCGACGACCGGGCCGACATGCACGCCGCTCTTCAGCGCGTCATCCACGGAGAGCCCCTTCATGCGCTCTGTCATCGCGGCGACGAAGCGATCGTGAATCCCTGAGGTGACGATCAGGCGCGAGGACGCCGTGCAGCGCTGGCCGGTCGAGAAATAGGCGCCGTTGACCGCGACCTCGACCGCGACCTTGACGTCGGCGTCGTCGAGCACGACCAGCGGGTTCTTGCCGCCCATCTCGAGCTGGAACTTCTTCATCGGATTGGAGAGCACGCAGGCCTGCGCGATCTTGCGGCCGGTCTGCACCGAGCCGGTGAAGGAGATCGCGGCGACATCGGGATGATCGAGCAGGGTCTGGCCGACCACCGAGCCCGAGCCGACCACGAGGTTGAAGACACCGGCCGGAATGCCGGAACGCGCGATGATCTCGGACAGCGCATGGGCGGAGCCCGGCACCAACTCGGCCGGCTTGAACACCACTGAATTGCCGTAGCAGAGCGCCGGCGCGATCTTCCACGCCGGGATCGCGATCGGGAAATTCCACGGCGTGATCATGCCGACGACGCCGACCGGCTCGCGGGTGATCTCGACGTCGAGGCCGGGGCGCACCGATGCGCCCTTCTCGCCCATCAGCCGCAGCGCTTCGCCGGCAAAGAACGCAAAGATCTGGCTGGCGCGCGCCACCTCGCCGATGCCTTCCGGCAGCGTCTTGCCCTCCTCGCGCGCGAGCAGGCGGCCGAGCTCTTCCTTGCGGGCGAGGATTTCGACCGAGATCTTGGTCAGTGCGTCGAAGCGCTCCTGCGGCGTCGAGCGCGCCCAGGCCGGGAATGCGGCCTTCGCGGCGGCGATCGCCTTTTCGGTCTGCGCCTTGTCGGCCTTGGCGTATTCGCCGACGACATCGCCGGTGTTGGAGGGGTTGATGTCCCGCGTGATGCCTGTTCCGTCGACCCATTCGCCGGCGATGAAGTTCTTCTGGTGAGCGGTCATGTTTCCAACCTTTCTTGTTTAGCGCACGAGGCAGGGACGCTTGTCGTCGAAGGTCCACCCCTGGATCAGGAACTGCATGGCCAGTGCGTCGTCGCGGGCGCCGAGACCATGCTGCTTGTATAGCGCGTTCGCGGCCTCGATGGCACCGCGATCGAGCTCGATGCCGAGGCCCGGCCGATCCGGGATCGCGATTTTGCCACCCTTGATCTGCAGCGGCTGGCGCGTCAACGCCTGGCCGTCCTGCCAGATCCAGTGGGTGTCGATCGCGGTCACCTTGCCGGGCGCGGCGGCGCCGACATGGGTGAACATTGCCAGCGAAATATCGAAATGGTTGTTGGAGTGCGAGCCCCAGGTCAGGCCGTTGTCGCGGCAGGTCTGCGCCACCCGCACCGAGCCCTGCATGGTCCAGAAATGCGGATCGGCCAGCGGAATGTCGACCGCGCCAAGCCGCAATGCGTGCGAGAGCTGGCGCCAGTCGGTCGCGATCATGTTGGTCGCGGTCGGCAGCCCGGTGGCGCGGCGGAACTCGGCCATGATCTCGCGGCCGGAGAAGCCGGCCTCCGCGCCGCAAGGGTCCTCGGCATAGGCGAGCACGCCATGCATGTTGCTGCACAGCCGGATCGCCTCGTCGAGCGACCATGCGCCGTTCGGGTCGAGCGTGACGCGCGCCTTCGGAAAGCGTTTTGCAATTGCGGTGACGGCCTCGATCTCCGCTTCGCCCGCGAGCACGCCGCCCTTGAGCTTGAAATCGGCAAAGCCGTAATGCGCTTGCGTCGCTTCGGCGAGGCGTACGATCGCCTCCGGCGTCATTGCCGCCTGATGGCGCAGATCGAACCAGTCGGGCTTGCCGGTCTCGCCCTCGACATAGGGAAGGCTGGTCTTCTTGCGATCGCCGACAAAGAAGAGATAGCCGAGCGTCTCGACGCTGGCGCGCTGCTGGCCTTCGCCGAGCAGCGCTGCGACCGGGAGATTGAGATGCTGGCCGAGCAGATCGAGCAGCGCGGATTCCACCGCGGTGACCGCGTGGATGGTGACGCGGAGGTCGAAGGTCTGCTTGCCGCGGCCGCCGGCGTCGCGGTCGGCGAAGGCCTGGCGCATCGAGGCCAGGATGTTGTTGCATGCGCCGATGGTCTGGCCGACGACGAGGTCGCGGGCGTCCTCGAGCGTTTTGCGGATCTTCTCGCCGCCGGGCACCTCGCCGACGCCGGTGTGGCCGGAGTTGTCGGTGAGGATAACGAGGTTGCGGGTGAAGAACGGCGCATGCGCGCCGCTCAGATTGAGGAGCATGCCGTCGCGGCCGGCGACCGGGATCACCTCCATCGCCGTGACAACAGGTGCGCCGGCAAAGCCGGTGCGGATCGTGTCCTGGATCATCTGCTCCTCCCTTCGTTGTTGGCCGTTCGGCTTATTCTGCCGCCTGCTGCGCGGCGGCCTGCGGCAGCTTGGCCACCAGTGCGGCGAGCTCGGCGGTCTCCTGCGCGGTGAGATCGGTGAGCGGCGGCCGCACCGGGCCGGAATCGCGGCCGATTACCTTCATGCCGGCCTTGATGATCGACACCGCATAACCCTTCTTGCGGTTGCGTATCGCGATCAGCGGCAGGATGAAATCCTTCAACCCTGCATGGATGGTCTGATGATCGCGCCGGCGCACCGCGGCGTAGAATTTGGTGGCGAATTCCGGCACGAAGTTGAACACCGCCGACGAATAGGTGGTCACGCCCATGTCGAGATAGGGCAGGGCAAAGGTCTCTGCGGTCGGCAGGCCGCCGATATAGGTCAGGCGATCGCCGAGCCGGGTGTAGACCCGGGTCATCAGCTCGATGTCGCCGATGCCGTCCTTGTAGCCGACGAGGTTCGGGCAGCGCTCGCAGAGGCGCGCCAGCGTATCGGGCTGCAGGATCGCATTGTCGCGGTTGTAGACGATGACGCCGATCTTGACCGACGCGCACACCGCCTCGACATGCGCGGCGAGGCCGTCCTGCTCGGCATGCGTGAGATAGGGCGGCAGCAGCAGCAGACCGTCGGCGCCGGCTTTATCGGCGCCGACAGCGATCTCGCGCGCGATCGCGGTGCCGTAGCCGGTGCCGGCCAGCACGGGAACGCGGCCCTTGGTCTCGTCGACCGCGATCTTCACGACGTGCGGAACTTCACTCGGCGTCAGCGAGAAGAACTCGCCGGTGCCGCCGGCGGCGAACAGGCCGGCAACGTCATAGCCGCATAGCCAGTCCATGTTGGCGCGATAGGTCGCCTCGTCGAACGAATAATCCGCGTTGAACGGGGTCACGGGGAAGGACAGGAGGCCGCCACCGATTCTAGCGGCCATCTCCTGAGGGGTCATCTTGCTCATGGCGCCACTCCTTGAATGTTTCTGGGGAACGGGATGCGCGAGCAGCGCGCGTCCATGGCGGAATTTCTAGGGAATGCTTCGATGCGCGTCCAAGCCAAACGCGGTATCGAGCGATGCTAACTCTGCATCAATCGCCACGCAGATGCGGCGCGGCGATTTCAGTTGCGATCTCGATCAGTGACGGCAGCAACTGGTTCTCGTGATCGCGCCGCCACACCATGAACAGCTCGACCGGCACGGGTGACCGCAGCTTCAGCGGCTTCAACTTGACCTCCGCGATCTTCAGGCTCGCGGCCGCTTCCGGCACGATCGCAACGCCGAGCCCGGCGCGCACCATGGCGAGGATCGAATGGATCTGGCTGAGATGCTGGACATAGCGCGGCAGCACGTCGGCGCGCGTGAACATCGACACCAAGAGATCGTGGAAGTAGCGCGCCTCATAGGGCGAATACATCACGAAGGGCTGGTCGTCGAAATCCTTGATGCTGACCGTCTCGGCCGCGGCCAGCGGATGCTTCTTCGGGATCGCGGCGAGCAACGGCTCGGCCACGACGCGCCGGCTGGCGAATTCCGGCCGCGCGATCGGCGGGCGCAGCAGGCCGGCATCGATCTGCCCGGTGGTGAGCGCCTCGAACTGATCGCCGGAGACCATCTCCTTCAGCGAAAAATCGACCTCGGGCAGGCGCGAGCGACAGGCCGCGATCAGGTCGGGCAGGAAGCCGTAGGCGGCCGCGGCGGTGAAACCGATCTTGAGCGAGCCGGTCTTGCCGAGCGCGATGCGGCGGGCAACCTGCGAGGCGGATTCCGCGAGCTTGAGGATGCGCCGCGCCTCGGGCAGGAAACTGCGTCCGGCCGGCGTCAGCCGCACCGAGCGGCTGGTGCGTTCCAGCAGCGGCGCGTCGATGATGTGCTCGAGCACCTGGATCTGCCGGCTCAGCGGCGGCTGGGTCATGTTGAGCCGCGCCGCGGCGCGGCCGAAGTGCAATTCCTCGGCCACCGTGACAAAGCAGCGGAGCTGGCTCAGGTCGAACATCGATGCTAACCCGGAATGGATCGAACGGGGATTTGTGCGTTCTAGCATCGATGCCTCCCGCTGGCCAAGAACACAAAAAGCAGACAAACAAGCAGACAAGGACGGCGGCCGAAGCCGCCGTTTCAGTTTCGAAAATCTCAGACCCTCATGGTGAGGAGCGCGGAACGCGCGTCTCGAACCATGAAGGCCCGGTCTGTGGCCTACATCCTTCGAGACGCCGGCTGCGCGGGCTCCTCCAGCGACAAAGGCGAAGCCTTTGCGCGGGGATGAGGTGATATGACGGAGCAAAGCGCATCGCCTTCAGGCCGCCTTCAGCTGCACCCGCTTGATCTCGCCGACGATGAACAGATAGGCGATCGCCGCGACCAGCGCGTTGGCGCCGACGAACACCAGCGCGCCGTTGAACGAGCCGGTGGCGGCGAGGATGTAGCCGATGATGATCGGCGTCGTGATCGAGGACAAATTGCCGAAGGTGTTGAACAATCCGCCGGAAACGCCGCCGGCTTCCTTCGGCGAGGTGTCCGAGACGACCGCCCAGCCGAGCGCGCCGATACCCTTGCCGAAGAAGGCGAGCGCCATGAAGCCGACCACCAGCGCCTGGCCGTCGACATAGTTGCAGGCGATAATCGACATCGACAGCAGCATGCCGCCGACGATCGGGATCTTGCGCGCCATGGTCAGCGAGCCGGTGCGGCGCAGGATGTAGTCCGAGATCACGCCGCCGAGCACGCCGCCGATAAAGCCGCACAGCGCCGGCAAGGTCGCGACAAAGCCGGCCTGCAGGATCGACAGCCCGCGCTCCTTCACCAGATAGACCGGGAACCAGGTCAGGAAGAAGTAGGTCAGGGTGTTGATGCAGTATTGGCCGATATAGACACCGAGCATCATCCGGTTGCCGAGCAGCTGGCGGATGTGGTCCCAGCTGGGGCCGTTGTCCTGCGTCTTGCCAGCCTTCGCCGCGTCCATGTCGACCAGCGCGCCGCCCTGCTTGATGTAGTCGAACTCGGCCTCGTTGATCGCGGGGTGCTCCTTGGGCTCGTAGATGGTCTTGATCCAGGCAATGCCCATGACGATGCCGAGCGCACCCATCACGTAGAACACATGGCGCCAGCCATACTCATGGGCGATCCAGCCCATCAGCGGCGCGAAGATCACGGTGGCGAAATACTGCCCCGAATTGAAGAAGGCCGAGGCGGTGCCGCGTTCATTGCCGGGGAACCAGGAGGCGACGATGCGGGCGTTGGCCGGGAATGACGGCGCCTCGGCGATGCCGACCAGAAAGCGCAGGGCGAACAGCAGGAGCACGGCCGTGCCCGCGGACAGGAACCCGACCAGGCCCTGCATTGCCGTGAAGATCGACCAGACGATGATGCTGATCGCATAGACCCATTTGGAGCCGAAGCGGTCGAGCAGCCAGCCGCACGGCACCTGGGCGACCACATAGGACCAGCCGAACGCCGAGAACACGTAGCCCATCGCGACGGGATCGAGATGCAGTTCCTTGGAAAGGGCGGGGCCGGCGATCGAGAGCGTGGCGCGATCGGCATAGTTCACTGTGGTGACGAGAAACAGCATCGTCACGATCAAGAGCCGGACGCGGGATCGCCGCGTGTCTGCGGCGGACACAATTGCGCTCATTAGCGCCTCCTCGAAAATTTCCTCGGGGTCTGTCCTAGAGAGATGACGACAATGGGTCCAAGCCGAAACGGGTATTGATCCATACCGATTTTGAATGGATCGGCCCGGTGCGATGCCACCGTTGCGCGCGGCATGACGGAGACAATGCGCACCGCTCCATCCACGTCATTGCGAGCGAAGCGAAGCAATCCAGCCTGCCGCAAGCGGAGATATGGATTGCTTCGTCGCTATCGCTCCTCGCAATGACGACAATGCAAGTGCGTCACATCCTCGCACGATGACGCCTTGCCACGATCGACAAATTAATGTACGTTTAGTACAGTTATTAAGGGCGCAGCGTTGCGCCCGGCTGCTCGAGGTCGAATGCTGATGACCACGCCGCGCGACTATGAGGTGTTCGAGGCAGGTGATGTGACGCTGCAGGGCGGTGCCGTGTTTCCGCAACTGAGGCTCGCCTACAAGACCTATGGCACGCCGAACGCGGCGCGGGACAACGTCATCCTCTATCCGACGTCGTTTGCCGCACAGCACGCCGACATCGAATGGCTGGTGCAGCCGGGCGGCGCGCTCGATCCCGGGCGCTACTTCATCGTCATCGCGAATCTGTTCGGCAATGGCCTGTCGTCCTCGCCGTCGAATTCGGCCGAGGTGCTCGGCGGCGCGCCGTTTCCTGCCTTCACTTATCATGACGCGGTCGCGATCCAGCGGCGGCTGCTGGTCGAGCGGTTCGGCGTGACCAGGCTCGCGCTGGTCTATGGCTGGTCGATGGGCGGCATGCAGGCCTATCACTGGGCCGCGCGGTATCCCGACATGGTCGAGCGCGCAGCCGTGGTTTGCGGCAGCGCGCGGTGCTCGCCGTATAATCATGTGTTCCTCGAAGGTGTGAAGGCCGCGCTGACCGCCGACCCGGCCTACCGGGACGGCCGCTTCGTCACTAAGCCGACGATGGGCCTGCGCGCGATGGGGCGCGTCTATGCCGGCTGGGCGATGTCGCATGAGTTCTATCGCGAGGAAGTCTGGCGCGAGGCCGGCTTCAACTCGTTGGAAGACTATCTCGCGGGATCCTGGGACGGTGCCTTCGCGCGGCGCGATGCGAATGATCTGCTGGCGCAGATCGCGATCTGGCAGGCCGGCGATATCAGCCGTTGCGATCAATTCGGCGGCGACTTCGACCGGGCGCTGGCCGCGATCAAGGCGCATATCCTGCTGATGCCGGGTCGTACCGATCGCTATTTCGACCCGCGCGACAACGAGGATGAACTCGGCCGCCTGGTCAACGCGCGCTCGGCCGCGCTGCACGCAATTCCGTCGATCCATGGGCACCGGGCCGGCAATCCCGCCAACAACGCCGAAGACCGCGCCTTCATCAACGCCGAAATCTCGGCGCTGCTGCAACGCTGACAGGTGAGACGACCATGAGCACCGCCGAGACCAGTGACGCCGGACCTCGCCTGAAGCCGCTCAGCCCGCTGACCTTGCGCGATTTGTCGACCAAGTCGAACCTTGCCGGCGCGGTCCGCGCGGCAAGCCATTACGGGATGATCGTCAGCGTCGGTGCGCTGATCTTCCTGGTCTCGTCGCGCCATGGCCTGCCATGGGCGCTGCCGCTGATTGCCGTGCAAGGCTACTTCGTCGCGTTCCTGTTCATGGTGGTACATGAGACCGCGCACAAGACGGCGTTCCGCAGTCCAGCGCTCAATCTTGTCGTCGGCAATCTGTCCGCCTTCATGATCGGACTGCCTTACCAGTATTACTGCCTGTTTCACTGGGACCATCACCGCTACACGCAGGATCCGGAGAAAGACCCGGAGCTGATCGTCGGCCCCAAGCCTGCGTCGGACACCCAGCTCGCGATCGCCTATTCGGGACTGCTGCAGGTGTTGGTTCGCATCCGCCTGATGTTTTGGCATGCACTCACCGGAAAGGTGGTTGTGCCGTGGATTCCGGCGCACAAGCGCGCCTCGATCGTCCTGGAGGCGAGGCTCTATCTCGCGGGCTATCTGCTGTTGCTCGCGGCGTCGTTCGCGCTGCACAGTGCGATCCTGCTCTGGGTGTGGATCGTGCCGCTCCTGGCCGGTCAGCTCATCTTGCGCCCCTATCTCTATGCCGAGCACACCGGTTGCGAGCGGACGCGGAGCGCGTTCGAGAACACGCGCACGACGATGACCGGCAGGATCATGAAATGGTTCGCCTGGAACATGCCTTACCATGTCGAGCACCACGCCTATCCCACGGTGCCGTTCCATGCGCTGCCGAAGCTGAACGCCATCGTCGATGGCCACATCGTGTATCGCGGCAGCAACTACAGGGCCGTCACGCGCGAGACCTGGGCCTGGTTCCGCCGTCAGCGCCAGCGCTCTGCTTGATAGTCAAGCGTCCGCGCGGGGCCGCAGCACCAGATTGACGAGATTGCGGGCGTAGGCCGGCGTCAGCGGCCTGATGCCGAAGACGTAGCGGTAGAACAGGCTGCCATAGATCGCGTCATAGATATCGCCGGGGACGCCCGGCGCGCCGATGCTGCCGTCCTTCTGGCCGGCGGCGATGATCTCCAGCATCCTGCTGCGGCGCAGGCCGAGGTAACGCTCGTAGAACAGTTCCGCCGTGCCGGTCTTCGAGATGCATTCCGAGATCACGGCGAGCTGCACCCGACCGAACTCGCCCTGCAACGCCTCGACATAGGTCGCAACGTGGCGGCGGATGCGGGCCACCGGATTGCCGGCCTCAGGCAGCGGCACGGCCCGCGAGGCCTGGTCGAGGAAGGCATCGATCAGCAAGGCCTCGCGCGACGGCCACCATTTGTAGATCGTCATCTTCGAGACGTTGGAATGTCTGGCAATCGCGTCGATGGTGGTCGCGGCGAGGCCGGTCGTCGCCATCAGCTGATAGGCGCCTTCCAGGATCGCGGCCGTGGTCGCGGCGGAGCGCGGCCGCCCGCGCCGCCCCGTTGCCGCTTCCTCCGTCTCCGTCTTGCCGCTGGCCATGGCCGGACTTCGCGTCCTGCGTCTTTCAATCATTGCGCTGCATGCGGGCATAGCATGAAATCGCGCTCGGTTTCAGATCGTTGCCGTCGCTGATAGTGTACAACGCGCAAGCCAAAGCTTGCGTGCGGCACATTGCCCTCGCTCTGTCCAGCTCAGCCGCCGATCAACAGGAGTGTCCCCGTGAAGGCCGTCTACAGTGATCTGCACCGCAGCCATGATCCGCAATTCTTCCTGGTCCGCGGTGTGGTCCAGCGTACCACCGAACAGCCCGAACGCGCCGACCGCCTGCTGGCGGGCCTGAAGGCCGGCAAGCACACGCTGATCGAGCCGACCAGGTTCGGGCAGGGGCCGCGGGCGCGCGTGCACAGTCCGGAATATCTGAGCTTTCTCGCGGACGCGTGGGACGAATGGTCGGCGCTCGGCAATGCCGGACCGGAGATGATCGCGAACATCCACCCGGTGCGCAATGCCGGCACGTACCCCGCTCATATCGTCGGCAAGCTCGGCTGGCACACGATGGACACCGCGGCCCCGATCGGTCCCGGCACCTGGGCCGGCGCCTGCGCCTCGAGCGACGTCGCGGTCACCGCCGCGCAGATGGTGCTCGACGGCGAGGATGCCGTCTACGCGCTGTGCCGCCCGCCCGGCCATCACGCCTATCGCGACCTCGCCGGCGGCTTCTGCTTCCTCAACAACAGCGCGATTGCGGCCGAGCATCTGCGCCAGAAGCATGAGCGCGTCGCGATCCTCGACGTCGACGTGCATCACGGCAACGGCACGCAGGGCATCTTCTATGAGCGGCCGGATGTCTTCACCGTCTCGATCCACGCCGATCCGTCGTTCTTCTATCCCTTCGTCTGGGGCTATGCGCATGAGCGCGGCGCCGGAGGCGGCCTCGGCACCAATCTCAACATTCCCCTCGCCAAGGGCACCGGTGACGACGACTACATGAAGGCGCTTGCAGCGGCGGAGAAGGCGATCCGCTCCTTCGCCCCGACCGCGCTCGTGGTCGCGCTCGGTCTCGACGCCTCCGAGAAGGACCCGCTTGCCGGCCTCGCCGTCACCACCGACGGCTTCCGCCGCATCGGCGAGGGGCTGGCCCGATTCGGGTTGCCGACGGTGCTGGTGCAGGAGGGCGGCTATCTCTCCGACATCCTCGGCGCCAATCTGACGGCGGTGCTCGGCGGGTTTGAGGCCGCACGGTAGCGCAATTTCGGGCGAGGCGGTGACCGGTCCGCGCGAACAAAGCCCGTCAAAACAGGAATCTGGAGCATCGGCCTTGATTGATCAAAGCCGATGCCTCGGCCGCGAGGCGCGCAACAGAGCGTCGTGGACTTGCGTGTCCGCAACCAAAATCACATCATGCCGTTGGTATTCTGCGCTGGCTTATGATTCTGCCTGGCGGCGTCAGCCGGCCAGGTGGACAGCAACGCGAGGACGGCCATGAGTGACCTGCTTCGCATCGCCATCGTCGGCTTTGGCGAGATCGCGTGCCGGCAGCACGTGCCTGCGATCGCGAAGACGTCAGGCGTGGCTCTCGTTGCGGTGGCCGATCCCGTCAAGACCCCGCCCGGCCTGCCGCATTTCCGCGATTTGCAGGAGTTGTTGCGCGACGGGCCGGAGATCGACGCGGTCGCGCTGTGTACGCCACCGCAGCTGCGCCATGCGCAGGCCGCCGCCGCGCTCGCGTCGGGCAAGCATGTGCTGCTGGAGAAGCCGCCGGGCGCGACGTTGAGCGAACTCACGCCGCTGATCGCGGCCGCGCAGGAGGCGGGCCGGACATTGTTTGCCGCATGGCATTCACGCTATGCGGCCGCGGTCGGTCCTGCGCGGCAATTGCTCGCGAGACGCACCATCAACAAGGTGACCATCATCTGGAAGGAAGACGTGCGCGTCTGGCACCCGGGCCAGGCCTGGATCTTCGAGGCGGGTGGCTTCGGCGTGTTCGATCCCGGCATCAACGCGCTGTCGATCCTGACCGAGATCCTGCCGGGTGCGGTCTTTGTCAGGAGCGCGACGTTGGACTTTCCCTCCAATCGGGAGGCGCCGATTGCGGCAGAGATCGAACTCTCCGACGCGAACGGCTTGCCAATCCACGCCGAATTCGATTTCCGCCAGACCGGATCGCCGAGCTGGGACATCCTGTGCGAGACCGAGGCCGGGCCTGTGACGCTGTCGAAAGGTGGAAGGCAGCTGCGCGATGGCAGCAGGCTGGTGGTCGATGCGCCAGATGAGGAATATCCCGCGCTGTACCGCCGTTTCGTCGCGCTGACCTCGGACGGAAAATCCGATGTCGACCTCGCGCCCTTGCGGCTTGTCGCCGATAGCTTCATGCTCGGGCGACGGCGCCTCGTCGAGGCGTTCGAGGACTGACAATGACATCAGCCAGCATTGGTCGCGCCCCCTTCGGCAAATTGCACGACGGCACCGTGGTCGAGCGCGTGACGCTGCGCGGCGAACACGGCTTTGAGGCCGCCATCCTTCCGTTCGGTGCCACGCTGCAGGCGCTGCTCGCGCCGGATCGTGACGGGCATTGCGACGACATCGTGCTTGGCCACGACGAGCTCGACGGCTATCTCGCACAGCGCAAATTCTTCGGTGCGACGGTCGGCCGTTACGCCAACCGGATCGCCGGCGCGCGCTTCGTGCTCGATGGCGAGACCGTGCAGCTCGACGCCAACAACGGTCCCAACGCGCTGCATGGCGGAGTGCATGGCTTTGATCGCAAGCTGTGGCGGATCGTCGAACTATCGGATGATCCGGGACAGACGCTGGTGCTGGAGCGCGAGAGCCCGCATGGTGAGGAGGGCTATCCGGGCAATCTCGCGGCGCGCGTGACCTGGCGCGTGCGCAGTCCGATGGAGCTCTCGGTCACCTACGAGGCGACGACCGACCGGCCGACCTGCCTCAACCTCACCAATCACAGCTTCTTCAATCTCGAGGGCGCGCGCTCGGGCATGCAGATCCTCGATCATCGCCTGACGATCGCCTCCGATCACTTCCTCGCGGTGGATGCCACCGCGATCCCGCTCCACGAGCCGCCGCGGCCGGTCGACGGCACGCCGTTCGACTTCCGCAAGCCCACAGCCATCGGCGCGCGGATCAGGATGCATGACGAGCAGCTGCGGCTCGGGCGGGGCTATGACCACAATTTCTGCTTGGCCAAGGGGACGGACCTTCGTCTGGCCGCGCGCCTCGAGGCGCCGCACAGCGGCCGCGTGATGGAGCTCTTCACCGATCAGCCGGGACTGCAGTTCTATTCCGGCAATTTCCTCGACGGCTCGACCGCCGGCAAGGGCGGTCGTTTGTACCGGCAATCCGATGCGCTCTGTCTCGAGCCGCATGCCTGGCCTGATACGCCGAACCGGCCCGACTTCCCGTCGGCGCGGCTCGATCCGGGGCAGCTCTATCGGCGCAGCATCGTCTACCGCTTCTCAACCGTGTGAGTGACGCCATGACCGACCGTGCCGCCGAGCCGCCGATGGAAGAGGTGCCGACATCCGTGCTGTCGGCGGAGCGTTGCCATCTCGGCGAAGGCCCGACCTATGATGCGGCGACCGACACCGCCTGGTGGTTCGATATCCGCGAGCGCCGGCTGTTCGAGCATCGATTTGCAGGTGGCCGCACCGTCATTCACGAACTGCCGAAAATGGCGAGTGCAATGGCGCGGATCGACGGCGAGCGGCAGCTGATCCTGACCGAAGATGGACTTTATGTACGGCACGTTGCCGACGGCCGCCTGCAGCGTTTCGCCGCGCTGGAGGCCGACAATCCGCTGACGCGCTCCAACGATGCGCGTGTGCATCCGTCGGGCACGTTCTGGCTCGGCACCATGGGGCGCCATGCCGAGCAGCGTGCCGGCGCGATCTATGCGCTGCACCGGGGCCGCATCGTGCGGCTGTATCCCGGGATCACGATCCCGAATGCGATCTGCTTTTCGCCCGCGGGCGACATCGGCTATTTCGCCGATACCGCGACCAACGTGCTGCATCGCGTGCCGCTCGATCCATCAACAGGACTGCCGGTCGGCGAGGCCACCGAATTGATCAGGCATCGAGGCAGCGGCGGGCTCGACGGCGCGATCGTCGATGCCGACGGGATGATCTGGAACGCGCGCTGGGGCGGCGGATGCGTCGACGTTTACGATCCGACCGGCCGGCATCTGCGTTCGCTGCGCGTACCGGCGAGGCAATCGAGCTGCCCGGCATTCGTCGGCCGCGACTTCTCGCGCGTGCTGGTCACCTCGGCCTGGCAGGACATGGATGAGGCGCAGCGTGCGGCCGATCCCGAGCATGGCAGGACGTTCCTGCTCGAGGCCGCCGCGCGCGGTCGTGCCGAGCCTGACGTCAAACTATCCTGACGGATACGTGCAGCGCGGCGTTGTTGACGCGACCGGATTGTTTGGACGATAGTACAAATATGGTCCGCAAACCCGCCAGGTCCGACGTGAAGGCCGCCGCCGGCGCCCGCAAGCCGAACATGCGCGAGGCGATCCTCGCCGCGGCGGAGGAATTGTTCTCGACCTACGGCTTCAACGCCGTCTCGGTGCGCGACATCGCGCAGGCCGCCGGCGCCAATCCGGGCAGTGTGACCTATCATTTCAGGACCAAGGACGGCCTGCTGCTGGAAATCTATCGGCGCCATTGCGGCCCGATGAACCGCCGGCGCTCCGAGCTCTTGGCGGCGGCGCGGCGGGTGCGCGATCTGCAGGACCGGCTGGAGGCGATCGTGCGCGCCTATGTGTTGCCGGCGTTTACGTCCGGCAGTGATCTTGCCGGCGGCGGAACGCGGTTCACGCGATTGCGTGCGATCATGTCGGCCGAGGGCAATGAGGTCGTGCGCAAGATCATCGCGCAGACCTTCGACGACACCAGTCATGCTTTCATCGACGCGATTCATGAAAGCCTGCCGCATATTCCGCGTACCGATCTGGTCTGGCGCAGCCACTTCCTGCTCGGCGCGCTCTACTACACGCTGGTGACGCCGGAGCGCGTCTCGCGCCTGTCACGCGGCAGCGCCGACGGCACCGATGCCGGCCACGCCATCGAGCAACTGGTGCGCGCCACCGTCGCCGCGTTGCAGGCCGCGCCGCTCGACGGAGGGGCGCCCGCGCCGCGCATGGCTCCGGGCACAAATCCGGGCCGAGTGGTGACCTGAACGCCGGAGCTTGTCGCGATGGAGAAACTTCGGCTGCGCGCCGTGCTCGGCAATCATCCGCACATCCGGGCGGTGAAGAACGGTGAGCTTCGCTCCGACCTGTTCGATTTCGACTTCAAAGAATTCACGCCGACCAACGCCGCGTTCAAGCCGATGGTGCGCGAGCAGGCGTTCGACGTCTGCGAGATGGCGATCGTGACCTATCTGATGGCAAGGGCGCACGGCAAGCCGCTGGTGCTGCTGCCGGCGGCGATGGTCGGCCGCTTCCAGCACGGCCACGCGCTCTATCGCGCCGACCGCGGCACGCTCGTGCCCGCCGATCTCGAAGGCAAGCGGGTCGGCATCCGCTCGTTCACGACCACGACCGGAGCATGGATGCGCGGCATCCTTGCCAATGACCATGGCGTGAATCTCGACAGGATCAACTGGGTCACGTTCGAAGAGCCGCATGTCGCGGAATATGTCGACAGCACCCTGCGTGCGCCGAAGGGCAGCACCATCATTCAGATGCTGAGGGACGGAAAGCTCGATGCTGTGCTCGGCGAGACCTCCAGCGATCCGGCATTCAAGCCATTGTTCGCCGATCCAGCCCGAGAGGCGGCCCGGTGGTACCAGCGGCACGGCGTGGTGCCGGTCAATCATCTGGTGGTAGTGACGAAGCAGCTTGCGACGTCGCGGCCGGACGTGGTGCGGAGCCTGTACGATCTCTTCAAGCGCGGCAAGGCAGAGGCCGGCCCGCCCGGCATGCCGGACCTGCTGCCGTTCGGCGTTGCGGCGAACCGTAAGCCGCTCGAACTGATGATCGACTATTGCGTGCAGCAGGCGTTGATCCCCCGGCGCGTCACGGTCGATGAGCTGTTCGACGACACAACACGGGACCCGAACTGATGACAATCTCCGGCGATCCGCGGCAATGGCAGGTCGGCATGCTCGGCTATGGCGAGGTCGGTCGCATCCTTGCCGAGGATCTGCGCCAGCAGGGCGTGAGGGTTTCGGCCTACGATATCAAGCTTGACCGCGAGCAGGGCGTGCCACTGCGCGCGCACGCAGCGGAAATAGGCGTCGAGCTCGCGCAATCCCATGCCGATCTCGCGGCGCGGGCCGATTTCATCATTTCGGCGGTGACGGCGAGCCAGGCGGTCCCGGTGGCCGCGGCCTGCGCACCCGCAATCCGGAACGGCGCCTGGTTTCTGGATTTCAACTCGGCCTCGCCCGGCGCCAAGCGTCGCGCGGCGGCGCACATCGACGGCGCCGGTGGCCGCTATGTCGAGGGCGCGGTGATGACCTCGCTGCCGCCTTACCGGATCAGGGTGCCGCTGCTGCTCGGCGGCCAAGGCGCGCGGCAGCTCGCGCCGCAGCTGGTCGCGCTCGGTTTCGCGGCGAAGGTCGCAAGCGACGAGCTCGGCGTCTCCTCGGCAGTCAAGATGTGCCGCAGCATCATGATCAAGGGGCTGGAGGCCATGGTGATCGAGAGCTTCACCACCGCACGGGCCTATGGCGTCGAGGATGCGGTGCTCGCCTCGCTCAAGGAGACCTTCCCGAGCATCGATTGGGAGAAGCAGGGCGCCTATTTCTTTCAGCGGGTGATCGAGCACGGCCGGCGCCGTGCCGAGGAGGTGCGCGAGGTGGCGGAGACCGTGCGCGAGGCCGGGCTCGCACCATGGTCCGCCTCCGGCACCGCCGAGCGGCAGGGCTGGATCGCCGATCTTGCCGATGAGGGCGTGTTCGGCCCCAGGGGAACGCCGGATTTCGCCCGCAGCGCCGACTGGCGTACCGAGGCCGACCGGATTCTCGCGCGCATCAAGTCCTGAGGTCTCGCCCGGAGAATCCGCCGCGTTCCCTGCCGACGCGCAATGCGCTATTGCTCCATGAACAGTTTG
The DNA here is from genome assembly GCF_054060035.1 of Bradyrhizobium sp. USDA 3262. Classification (NCBI taxonomy): domain Bacteria; kingdom Pseudomonadati; phylum Pseudomonadota; class Alphaproteobacteria; order Hyphomicrobiales; family Nitrobacteraceae; genus Bradyrhizobium; species Bradyrhizobium sp. USDA 3262. Next base: position 8,154,269 of record NZ_JBSSCT010000001.1, on the reverse strand, counting down.
TTCTGGAGGCACTCCCATGAAGAATTCCGGCAAGGTCGTCGCCATCACCGGAGCGGCACGCGGCATCGGCAAGGCCTGCGCGGCGCGCTTCCTGTCCGACGGCGCCAGGGTCGTCATCTCGGATGTCGACGCTGCAGGGCTTGTCCACACCGCCCAGGAACTCGGACATATCGATCAGCTGCGGGCGGTCGAGGCCGACGTCAGCAAGCGCGCCGATGTCGACCGCATCGTCGCGACCGCGGTGAAGGAGTTCGGCCGGCTCGACGTCATGGTCAACAATGCCGGCGTCGCGCGCAACCGCGACTTCCTCGACATCAGCGAGGCCGAATTCGACGACGTCATGGGGATCAACCTCAAGGGCGCGTTCTTCGGGGTTCAGGCTGCGGCGCGCCAGATGATCGCGCAGGGCGGTGGCGGCGTCGTCGTCAACATGTCCTCGGTCAACGCGCTGCTCGCGATCCCCTCGCTCGCGACCTACGCGATGTCGAAGGGCGCGATGAAGCAGCTCACGTCGGTCGCCGCCGTGGCGCTGGCGCCGCACGGCATTCGCGTCGTGGCGGTCGGACCCGGCACGATCCTGACCGAGATGGTGGCGACGGCGATCTTCTCGTCCGAGGATGCGCGGCGCAGCGTGCTGTCGCGCACGCCGGCCGGCCGTTGCGGCGAGCCGAGCGAGATCGCCGCCGTCGTGGCATTCCTGGCCAGCGACGATGCCTCCTATATCACCGGCCAGACCATCTATCCCGACGGCGGTCGGTTGATCCTGAACTACACGGTGCCGGTCAGCGACAAGAAGTAGGGGGCAGGTTCAATCGCGGGCACATTGCCAAAATATCGAAAACAACCCCATGCAAAGTAGCCGGCGGCGGCCGGCGTTCGACCGGGCACCTTGACAGGTCGGGCAAATCGACGATATTATTCGATTATACAGAAATCTGGCAATAGCCACCCGGTGTCGTCACCCGCGCATGCCGGTGATCCAGTATCTCAGAGGCGGTTGTGCTTGAGCCGATGAGCCGTGGTACTGGTTCGCCCGGTTGAACCGGGCTATGCCAGGTGCGGATGAGGACGCCGCTACCGGCCCTTGAACTGCGGCTTACGCTTCTCCATGAAGGCGCTGCGGCCTTCGCGGAAGTCCGCGCTGTCCATGCATTCGATGCCGATCTGCTTGATCGCGGCCATGTCGCGATCGGCGGGATCCTTCAGCACCTGCGCAATGGTGATCTTGGCGGCCTTGATCGCCAGCGGCGCGTTGCCCGAAATGGTGCGCGCGATCTCCATGGTCGCGTCCCAGAGCTCGGCGTCCGGCAGCACGCGATCGACGAGGCCGATCCGCAGCGCCTCGGTGGAGTCGATCCGCATGCCCGTATACATGATCAGCCGCGCCCAGGACGGGCCGACCAGCGACACCAGGTGGCGCAGCCCGTCATAACCATAGGCGATGCCGAGCTTGGCGGCGGGAATGCCGAACTGGCCGCTGGCGCCGGAGATGCGGATATCGGTCAGCATCGCGACCTGCATGCCGCCGCCGAGGCAGAAGCCGCGGATGCAGGCGATGGTCGGCTTCGGATAGTCGGCGAGCAGGGCGCGCTGGGCGGCGCTGCGCCGTGAATATTCCTCGGAGGCCTCGGCGTTGTGCCTGGTCTTCTCGAACTGGCTGATATCGGCGCCCGATACGAAGGCCTTGTCGCCGGCGCCGACCAGGATCACGACGCGGACGGCCGGATCGTCGCGCAACGCCGTCAGCGCCTCGCCGAGCCCCTCCCACATCTCCAGCGACATCGCATTGCGCTTGTCGGGATTGTTGAAGGTGATGACGCCGACGCCGTCGACGACGTCTTGCAGAATCTTGCCGTCGGCAAGCGATTTGTTCGACATGTTTGGCATATGAGGGGTCCGGTCTGATTTCGACGAAGGCTAGCACCCGGCCGGCAGCCGAGGCAGGCGGTTTGGAGCACGGCGCGATTGCATTGCCGGGCGACAACTCTCCCGGTAGTTGTACGGCTCGCAAAATAAACCGCCGCGAAACGGTTGCGCCATAGAGTGCGCCGCCCGCGCTCCGTCCCGGTTTAACTTTTTCCTAGTTTTTCGACGGTATGGCTGTACGCACCTGCGCGCCAGGACCAATCCGCCACGCGCTGGGATACGTGCCGCAGCTCCCCGCTGCCACCGCGTCGGTAGCGAACGTCCCCACCACCAGACCGGCAGTGAAGCCAGTCAATCCAGCCCTCCGTGCACTCACATCGCCTCGGGCGAGGTTCAGTCGTGTCCGTCGAAAAGTTTCTCAAGCAACGCGCGGTCAAGATCATCGTCAACGGCAGCTACACGTTGCCGAACTGGTACGATGCGCAGGGCAAATTGCGCACCTTCGCTTGCCGCACCACGCGCGTCTCGCCGTTCCGGATGATCGTGGACGTGCCCGTCGTCGGCAAGGTCGGCGACCGGTTGACTTCGTATTTCGAGGAGTTCGGCAAGTTCGACGGCTGCATCACCGAAACCATGAGCGGCAGCTTCCTGCTCGAGCTCGAGATGACGCATGCCATGCGTGAGAAGTTCGCCGACAAGCTGACCTGGATCGAGAAGAAGCAAAAGGATCCGAGCATTCGCGAGGCGCGCAACAACCCGCGTTTCGTTCCGGTCGCGCCGCATGCCATGTTGACGCTGGCGGACGGCACCATGCAGAGCTGCTTCATCATCGACATGTCGCTGTCCGGCGCGGCGGTCTCCTCCGAGGCGCAGCCGCCGGTCGGCATGCCGCTTGCGATCGGCGCCTGCGTCGGGCGGGTGGTCCGGCATCTGCCGAACGGCTTCGCCGTCAAGTTCGTCGAGAGCTACAAGCAGGGCGATCTCGGCCGCCTCATCGCGCGCAAATCCAAGGAGCTACAGCTGCTGTCTGCCGACGCGAACTCCGTTGCCCAGGGCGAGTACTCACAAATCTGGTGATCGCCACCTAGCATATGGCGATTCAACTTGACGGCATTGCCCTCCAGTTCAGCGATTCCTTACCGCAACCCCGCCTCGGTCGATATTTTTCTCCGATCACGCGAAAAATTGCGATGCCGGCTCAGCGAACGCCGGCAACGATCACGCGCGCTCCTGCATCGGCGAGACGCTTGCACTGCTCCTCAGATGCGCCGACATCAGTCACCAGAGTCCAGCGCGGCGGCAGCGGCGCCCAGGCCATCTGTTCGGCGCGGCCGAGCTTGCTGGCGTCGGCGAGAACGATGACTTCCTTCGACTGCTGCATCATCAGCGACTTCAGTGCGACCTGTTCGAGATCCGCTTCGCACAGGCCACGGCCATTCACCACGCCGTCGGCGCTCATGACGGCGCGGTCCGCGGTCATGCGCCGCAGCGCCTCATTGGCGAGCGGCCCCATGGTGCTCATGCTGGTGGTGCGCAGCGCGCCGCCCAGCACCACAAGCTCTATGCTCGGAGCCTTGGCGAAGAAGGGCAGCAGCGCAAGATTGTTGGTGATGATGCGCAGCCGCCGATGCTGCAGCAGTCGGCCGAAGGCTGCGACCGTCGAGCCGGCATCGAGAATCAGCGTGTCGCTGTCCTCGATCAGATCGATCGCCGCGCGCGCGATCGCCTGCTTCTGTTTGCCCTGAACCGCGAGGCGCTGCTCGAGCGTCGTCTCGTTCGCGTGGGCGGTGAGAATGGCGCCGCCATAGGTGCGGCGCACGGCATTGTTCTTGGAAAGATGCTGCAAGTCGCGCCGCACGGTGGAAGCGGAGACGTCGAAGCGCCGCGCGAGATCGTCGACATCGATCTCTCCCGCGTTCAGTGCTTCCAACAGACGAGCGTGACGCTCCTTGCTGCGCATCGACATCGAACCTCAGCCCCCGGATCCATTGCCGTCAGCCGACCGTATCGGCTTCGCGGCACGGCCGATGGATACCACGATGCATCGGCCGCGCAATGTCAGCGCTTAACGCGCATCTCGCTCCTCATCCTGAGAAGCCCGCGCAGCCCCCTCAAGCAGCCTTCTTCGGCGCGAGATCGACCGCCTGCCGCAGCGCCTCGATCAGGCTGCGCTCGTCGGCGATGCCCTTGCCCGCGATGTCGAAGGCGGTCCCGTGATCGACCGAGGTGCGGATCACCGGCAGACCAACAGTGATGTTCACACCGGCTTCCAGCCCCAGCACCTTGATGGGTCCATGGCCCTGATCGTGATACATCGCGACCACCATGTCGTAGTCGCCGCGGCCGGCCAGGAAGAACAGCGTGTCGGCAGGCAAGGGGCCGTGCACGTCCCAGCCCTTGCGCTGACAGGCTTCCACAGCCGGCGCGATCTTCGCGGCTTCCTCGCCGCGACCGAACAACCCGTTCTCGCCGGCATGCGGATTGATGGCGCAGACGCCGATCTTCGGATTGGCGACGCCGGCGCGCACCAGCACGTCATGTCCGCGTGCGATGACACGCTCGACGAGGCCGGGCTCGATCTTCTCGATCGCATCGAGCAGGCCGATATGCGTGGTCACGTGAATGACGCGGAGTTTCGGCGACACCAGCATCATCGATACTTCCGGCGTGCCGGTCAGATGCGCCAGGAGCTCGGTATGGCCGGGATATTTGTGGCCGGCCGCATGCAGCGCTTCCTTGGAAAGCGGCGCGGTGCAGATGCCTTGCGCGAGGCCTGCCTGCACCACCTGCACGGCTTTCTCGATATAGCGATATGCCGCCTCACCTGCCGTCGCCGACACCTTGCCGAACGGCAGATCGTCCGGCACCAGCTTCAGGTCAACGCACTGCACGGCCTTCGACGCAAAATTCGCTTGCTTCGCGTCGCTCAACGCATCGACCTCAAGCGGCACGCCGACGATCTGACCGGCCTTGCGCAGACGGTTGGAGTCGCCGATCACCAGCGCATTGCAGATCGCCCGCACCTGAGGCTGCGCCAGCGCCTTCATGATCACCTCGGGCCCGATACCGGCCGGATCTCCCATGGTGATCGCAATGATCGGACGAGTCATATGAAACTTCCTCTGGTTCGGACGGCGCGAAGCCGCTCGCTGATGCGGATGAGGCTGTTCTCGTCACCGAACGCGCCCGCTTTGGTGGCGATCGGAACAGACAATCGGCCAAGAGTAAGGCCGAGCGACACGCCCGGCTCGATTTCGTCGGCAAGACGGATGCCGTTGACGCCGAAGCGCGACAGCATCGCCGCGGCGGTTTCGCCGCCGGTCGCAGCGAAGGCGCCGATCGCGGGTGCGACGGCCTCAAGAGCGTCGGCGAGCCCCTTGGCGAGCTGCGGGCCGAGCGACATGTCGGGGTGATCATCCATCATGATCTCAACCAGTGTATCGCCGCCGCCGGCAAGTCGTTTCATCACGTCCGCGGCGAGCGCCGCCCGGCCGGCACCATCGTTGAGCAGCGTCTCCGGCGCGACCGGGAAATGCGCCACGGTGCCGGTCGCCTCCAGCTCGCGCGCGGCGGCGCGAGATGCGCCGGCGAGCGAGCCCACCACGATCAGGGTGCCGGATGCGCTCGTCGGAATGCGCAGCGGCTCGACGGCATGGCTGACTTCGAGGCCGGCCAGCGCGTGCGCGAGGCCGGCGCTGCCGATGAAGAAGGTTGCGGGCGATGCATGCAGGCTCGCCTCCGCGATCAAACGCAGATCGTGTTCAGTCTCGGCGTCGCAGGCCGCGACCACGTCGCCCTCCCGGGCGAGCCTCGCGAACATGGCTTTGAGATCGCCACCACGCACGGCAGCGAGTTTGACCTTCTCACCGCGAACGCCCGCGGTCGCGAGAACGTCGACAAGATCGGCATTCGGGTAGGTGTGGTCGCGGTGCCAGACCTCGGCCTCCTCGAGGGGGCGGCCTTCGACCAGGATACGCCCGTCGATGGTGGTGCGGCCGGTGGCCGGAAAGGCCGGCGCGAATACGCCAAAGGCCGGACCCGACCGTGACTTGAGATGCGCAAGCGCGGCGGCAGTCTCCGCTGCAGGTTGCCCCCGCAGCGTCGAGTCAATCTTCTTGAAAAGAATACGTCCGCCTTCGCAAAGGCGCGCCAGCACATCGGCATGGCGGGCTGCAGCGGCCCCGGCCGAAAGGCCTCGACTCGCGGCATCGTAGGCCAGGACGGGCAGCTGGTAGCCCGACGCGTCGGTCACCTCACCCCACGTCACCGCAGCCGCACGCCCCCTTCTGCCGAAGGCGATCGCACAGTCCGCGGCACCGGTGAGATCGTCAGCGACGATCAGCCAGCTTTGGCTTGACGCGTTTTCTTGACGCGAACCAGTATCCATTTCGCTCGAAAACGCTTTAGGGGCCATCTTCAGCGACCTGCTTCAGTGACTTTGCCTCAGTGACTTGCCTCAGTGACAACCGAGCGCGCCGCGGGGGTCACCTTGCCGGCAGAAGCCACGTTGTTCTCTTCTGCAGGCTCCTCGACGTCGCGACCAACAACGCGGGCTGTCCAGGCGGTGACGATCGGCACGAGGATTGCGGTAACCACGACGCAGGCCGCGACGAGGATAGTCGCAGGCCGCGCCGCGTCCGCATAGGCTGGATTCGCCGCGGCGACAATCGCCGGGACGGCCGCCGCATTACCGGCCGTCGAGGCCGCCGCAACACCCGCGACACCATTCCCGCCAGTGATGCGATCGGCGACGAACAGCGGGATGCCGGTCACAACCACCACGGCCACTCCCATGCCGAGGCCGAGCAGGCCGGCCTGCCAAACCTTCGACAGATCGAGGCCGGCGCCGAGCGCGAAGGCGAAGAACGGGATCATCACAGGCACCGCGCGGCTCAGGAAGTCGCGCATCTCTCTGTCGAGATTGCCGATGATCATACCCACCACCAGAGGCAGGATAGCGCCCACGAGGGTCTGCCATGGAAATGCCGAGAGGCCGGCGACGCCCAAAGTGATCATGGTGAGGAAAGGACCGCTCTCCAGCGACATGACGGTATAGGCGCCGACGTCACGCGGACGTCCATATTGGCCCATCAACGCCATATAGAGACCGCCATTGGTGTCGTTCATGGCGGCGACGATCGCGAGCGTCGAGACACCCGCGAACATGCCAGCTGCGACCGGCGTCTCTCCCAAAATACGGCCGAAGATCAGGCCGAGGACAACGGCCACGCCAACCTTCACGATCAGCAGGGTGCCGCCCTTCTTCACAATGTAGGGGGTCGCGCGGAAGTCGATGCTCGCGCCCATGCAAACGTAGAACACGGCGAGAATTGTCAGCGCGCCAGAGAACAGTGCGCCGGTGAAGGAGCCAAAAAACTTCGGGGTATCGGGAAAGAAGGTGGCAATAAGCGCCCCGACCAACAGAGGGACCACCATCATCCCGCCCGGCACGCTCTCGATCGCCCGCTTAATTGGAACCTGCATTTCTGTTGTCCTCCCGCACACCACGCACTTCCGATCATTTTGCGCGTTTTGCTATAAAAACGAGCAAACGTCAGGCGCGTATATGCTCATATCGCGCAGTATTCAAGACATATTGCGCATTTTGCGCAAAACTGATCATTCGCTCCGTCAGATGCGATTGATTTTGCTCGCGGGAGAAAGCCAGGGAATTGGGTCATGAGAGGTTGGACATGGTGCTCATCGCGCAGATGCTCGAAACGCTTACTTGGGCAACACCCACCGAAGCCCCGACTGTCGCATGCTTCAGCCGCAAGGGTGCCCGGCCGGGCCCTCGCCTGCAGGCGGGACACCGCCTCGGCCAGCGGAACGTCGGCCTGTAAGTCGTCGCGCTCGCGCAGGCTTACCCGGACGTCCCTCATCTCACACCCGCCGACGATGGCCATCACCGGCACCGCCATTTCACGCGCCACCGCGACGCGCCGCGAAAGGGCCGGCGCTGTCATAGGCAACGGCTCGGATCCCGGCATTCTCGAACGCCGCCAGCACCTGTGCGCTATCCGGCCTGGTCTTTCGAGATCGGCGCAACCGCAACCTGGTCCGGCGACAGCCAGAACGGAAGCACGCCGCCATGTTGCTCGAACAGGATCGCAATCATGCGGCCGACCGATCCGAAGATGGCGTGATGGATCATCAGCGGCCTGGCCCGGCTGCCGTCGGGGGCGACGTAGGACGCCTCGAGCCGCTGCGGCAGCACGCAGTCGAACTGCACCGTGCCGCACTGCCAGGATCGTCCCAGCCGGTCGCGCAGCGCGAATTCCAGCTTCGGTCCGTAGAACGCGCCTTCGCCGGGATTGATTGAGACACGAGGCCGCATTGCCGCGCGGCATCGCCGAGCTTCGCCTCTGACCAATCCCAGGTCGCGTCGTCGCCGGCGCGCGCCGCCGGCCGCGTGGCCAGCGCCACCTCGTAGTTGGGGAAAACCGAGGTCTCGGTAGACCTCGCCCAGCAAGGCGATGAAGCAAGCGACATCGTTCTCCACGTCCGGCTCGCGGCAGAACACATGGGCGTCGTCTTGCTCGAAGGCGCGCGTCCGCATGCTGCCGTGGACCGAACCGTGGCGAATGTCGCAGTTGGGTTAAAAGGGCCGCGAGTCCGCTTTAAGTCTCGAACGCGGACAGGATTTATGAGCACGCACCCTAGTCTGCGGCCGCGCGTCAGATTCGCGCATTACGTCAGCTGCTCCGGATCATCGGCCGCGCGCATGCGCGCGATACTGTCTTCCGTCGCCGCGCTACCGGCCGCCGCGATCGCGATCTCGCGCGCCAAATTGGTGCATTCGGCCCACATCAGGAAGAACACCAGCGGTGGCCGTTCGCGCGCTTCCAGCAGTTGCCGGCAGCGCTCGGCCGCGCCGTCGATCGCCCACCACTGTTGGGCGACCACCATGACCCTGCGGAAGCTCCGCAACGTGCCGGAAAACTTTTGCGGATCGGCACCCACTTGGGCGCCGCAATGGTTCAGCCAGTTCAGGCCGGCGTAGATCGCGATCCCGTAGTCTTCGATCGCGGTGCCGGTGAAATCGACGACGGTCTTGTCGTGTGCGCGCTGGCGCAGGAAAGCATCGATCATCTCCGCCTGGCGGGCCGGATCGACCAGCAGCGAGATGTCCTGCCGCGGCACCATCGGGACATAGCGCATCGCTTCAAGCCGCGTGTGCTCCCAGATCGCACCGATGTCGCCGAGCAGATCGCCGGACTTGCGTTTGCAGGCCGGATAGACCAGCACGCCATTGTCGGCGAGATCGAGATAGCGCGGGACCACCTTGTCGAGCGCGGCGAGGAACGCCAATGGATCGGTAAGGCCGCGCAAATCGCTGGCGGCGTCCTCCGCTTGTGCAGGCTTGTTGCCGCGTGTCCAGCCGAAATTGGCCATCCCCGGACGCCCTGATCTCAACCCGGCCATCAGGTTAGTTGGAAAATGCGGCGAAGCAAATGCGGCATTTGCTGCTGCGCCGCCGTGCGTGCCCGCCGCTGCCGGTTGACGCGAGAGATCGCCGCGCCTAGCTGATGGTTAATGGCGCGCAACGCAGGTTGTTGCCGCTTTCGGGACCTATCGCCATGACCGCTTCTGATCGCCAATCGCATTGGCAGGCCGTCTATCTGACCAAGGGCGAGCAGCAGGTGAGCTGGTCGCAGGCCGATCCGCAGCCATCGCTGCACCTGATCGAATCGGTTGCGTCCGGCCGCGACGCCTCGATCGTCGACGTCGGCAGCGGTGCTTCGCGACTTGTCGATGCGCTGCTGGCGAGCGGCTTTCATGATGTGACCCTGCTCGATCTCTCCGAAGCGGCGCTGGCGAGCGCGCGGGAGCGGATCGGCGCAGCAGGTGACGCGGTGCACTGGATCGTAGGTGACGCGACGGTCTGGCAGCCGCAGCAGGCCTTCGACATCTGGCACGATCGCGCGGCGTTTCACTTCCTGGTCGAGGAACCAGACCGCGCGGCCTATCTCGACCGGCTGCATCGCGGCGTGAAAGCAGGCGGTCACGCCGTGATCGGCACCTTCGCGCTGGACGGCCCGGAGAAGTGCAGCGGCCTGCCGGTGCAGCGCTATGATCCCGCAACGCTCAGCAGGACCATCGGTCCGGCATTCGAGTTGATCGCGCATGAGGCGCACCGGCACGTCACGCCCTGGGGCGCGACGCAGTCGTTCCAGTTCAGTGTGCTGCGGCGCGAGTGACCGGCCGCGGAGGGAGAGGTGAAATGACGGACGCGCCACGCACGATCGGCGAGATCGCGAGCTACCACGCCCATGTCTATTACGACCCCGCGACCGGCCGGGGCGAGGCGGAACGGCTGCGCGACTGGATCGGCGAGCGCTTCCTGGTCACGCTCGGACGCTGGCACGACGTCAAGGTCGGCCCGCACGATCAGGCGATGTATCAGGTGGCGTTTGCGGCCGAGCTGTTTCCGACCCTGGTGCCGTGGCTGATGCTGAACCACGGCAGTCTGAGCATCCTGGTCCATCCCAACACCACCAATCCGCGCCGCGACCACCACGACGATCCGCTCTGGATCGGCACGCCGCTCGCCGTCCATGCCGACAAGCTGCCCGAAGAGGCCGAGATGGAGCAGGCGCCGGTGCCGAACACGTCGCCGACACTGCGTCCCTGAGCGCCTCCGGGTTGTCCGTAGGGCAATCGCATATGACCCTTCCGCGGCTGCGGAGGTAACTCGGCCTCGTGGTTCGAGACGCGCCGCAAGCGGCGCTCCTCACCATGAGGGTCTACTATAGTGCCGCAAAACAAGACCTCATCCTGAGGAGCCCGCCGAAGGCGGGCGTCTCGAAGGATGGCCGCGAGGACGCTGCCCGACAGATTTCTTTCCATATGCGATTGCCCTGGGGTTGTCCGCGATGGGTAAAGTTTGACGCAATTGTGCTCCAGCCAGGTCGTTTCAAACTCATCGCGTTTTGCAACGTGAGGTTAAGTCACGGTTCCTACGCTTACCCGATAAATTTGAGGGTCGGGCGCATTCGGCATGTTCTTTTCGTTTCGAAGCTGGGCACTGTGGCGGGTGGTGGGACCTCTGCTGGCCATCGTGTTGCTGCTGGGCGGCCTGTCTGCCGGCAGCCTGCAGGTGATGTCTGCCGTCAGGGCCTATGTGGCCGGCGAAAGCATGTGGTCGAAGGGTCAGAAGGATGCCATTCACTACCTGCAGACCTATGTCAGCACCGGTGCGCCGCTCTATCTGCAGAAGTTCGATGCCGCGATCGCGGTGCCGCTGGCCGATCGTACGGCGCGGCTCGCCCTGGAATCGCCTGGCAACAATGACGCCGTGGCGAGGGTCGGCTTCGCCAGGGCAGGCAATCATGATGACGACATCGGCGGCCTGATCTGGCTGTTCAAATATTTCCGCAAGATGCACCACGTGGCCGGCGCGGTGACGGCATGGCGTAATTCGGATGCGCTGCTCGATCAGCTGATTGAAATCCGGAACGAGGCCGCGAACGACGTCGCGCTGCACGATCCGTCGGCTGCGACCATCAGGCACTGGGCCGAGCGGATCGGTACGGTCGATGCCGCGCTGAGCACGCTCGCCGTCGATTTCTCCGATCATCTGGGCAAGGCGTCGCGCCAGGTCTCCGCGCTGCTGCTGCTGGTCAACCTCGTGATCGCGGCTTGCCTTGCCGGCATCGTGCTGGTCCACACGAGGCGGATGCTGTGGCGGCGCTGGCTCGCCGAGACCGCGCTCGCGGTCGAGAAGGAGCGCGCCCAGCTTACGCTGGCATCGATCGGCGATGCCGTCATCGTGACGACGCAGGACGATCGGGTCGACTACATGAACGCCGCCGCGCAGCGGCTCATCGCGGCAGGGCAGGAGGTGACGGGACGGCCGCTGGCGTCGCTGTTCAACATTGCCGAGCAGCCGGTGCGCGGATCGTTCGACGCCGACGACGACAGCCGGCCGCAGCTCCTGGTGCGGCCGGACCATTCCAGCGTGCCGGTCTCGGTGGTCGAGACCCCGATCGTGCATGCCGGAGAACCGGCGGGCCGTGTCATGATCATTCACGACATGACCGCCGAGCGGCGGCTGGTCGAGGAATTGGCGTGGGCTGCCTCGCATGACGCGCTCACCGGCCTTGCCAACCGGCGGCAGTTCGAGTTCGAACTGCACAAGGCAATGTCGGGCTCTCCGGCCATGGACGCGGACCTGATGCTGATCGATCTCGATCAGTTCAAGATCGTCAACGATACCTGCGGCCACATGGCGGGCGACCGGTTGCTGAAGCAGGTGGCGAGGCTGCTCGCGGCCGAAGTCGGCAGCAGCGGCCTTGTCGCGCGTCTTGGCGGCGACGAGTTCGGCATCCTGCTGCGTGACGACGGTTCCGCGACGCACGACGTCGCTACCGACGTTGCGGAGCGGATCAGGGCGGTGATCGAGCAGTCGAACTTCGTCTATGAGGGGTCGAGCTTCCGGATCAGCACGAGCATCGGCCTGGTCGGGCTGGCCGACAGCGCCGGCGTGCAGGACGCGTTGCGGCTTGCCGACGTCGCCTGTTTCCTTGCCAAGGACAAGGGACGCAACCGCGTCCAGGAGCACCGTCCGTCCGACACCGGCATGGCCGTGCGCGTTGCCGAGATGAGCTGGGTCAATCGCATTCGCAAGGGATTGGACGAGGAGCGCTTCTGCCTCTACGAGCAGGAGATCCGCCCGGTGAACGGCGCGCTGAAAGGCAGCGACCGGCGCGAGCTCTTGCTGCGCTTGCGTGACGAGAGCGGCGCGTTGGTGCCGCCCGGCAGCTTCCTGCCCGCCGCCGAACGCTACGGACTGATGCCGCTGATCGACCGCTGGGTGGTTCGCCGCGCCTTCGAGATCATCGCCGAGCGCAAGCATCAGCCGCGCAAGATTGCCAGCTACGCCATCAACCTGTCCGGCGCCACCATCGGCGACAGCGACTTCGTCGACTTCGTCGCCGGGCTGTTCGCACAGCTTGACGTTTCGCCGGCATCGGTGTGTTTCGAGATCACCGAGACCAGCGCAATCTCGAACCTCGACGAGGCGCAGAAGTTCATCGCGCGGCTGCGCGAGATCGGCTGCAGCTTCTCGCTCGACGATTTCGGCACCGGCATGTCCTCGATCGCCTATCTGAAGCACCTGCCGGTCGACATCATCAAGATCGACGGTTCGTTCGTGAAGGAGATCCTGAACAGCAAGGTCGATCGGGCGATGGTCGAGATGATCACCAAGACCGCGAAGATCATGCAGAAGCAGGTGGTCGCGGAATTCGTCGAGAACCTCGCGATCCTGGACGAGCTGCGCCAGATCGGGGTCGACTACGCCCAGGGTTACGCCATCGGGAAGCCGGTCCCGGTGCTCACCCTCTGGGAAGAAAAGATCGCCTGAACCGCCAAAATCGTCCCGAATCGGGACCTTTTCGGTCAATTCAGCCCGCCCAAGACTGATTCTCTGGCACTTTCAATCCGAAAAACGTTTAAAAAACCTCTCGTTGTCCGTTTTGTCTCGATTATGCCTTACTCTAATTCCCTGATATGATGAGTGATCGGTGAATCCCGGTGGGCCGGGTAACAGGCCCCAGAGCACCGAACTTGGGGATTGATGGGTCAACGAACGACGAAACCTGCCCGGCGTAAGTCGAGCCGCGGCATGTCGCTGGTGGGCAGCACGGCGTTTGCCGTGAGCGCGCTTGCCCTGTCGTCTGGCCTTGCCGCCTGGATGGTCGGCATCGACCCCACCGCATGGCTTCACGGTCCGGCGCTCGCCAACACCACCGCCTCGCTGAACTTCGACGATCGCTTCGGCTCTCGCTCCACGATCAATTCGGCCTCACTCTATTATCCACTGCGCCGCGGGTTCCGTTCGAGCCGCGGCGATTTCAATTCCGAGTTCGGCCAGATCGAGGACGCGCTGGCCGGCCAGCTGCGCGACACGCAGACCGAACTGCCGACCAGCCAGTCGGCGACGGCGTCCGTCGCTGCCACGACCACGGCGACGACGTCCACCGTGCCGATGCCGCGGTCGCGGCCGGCCGAGGCCAATCTGCTTGCACGTAACGATCAGCCGCCACCGCCACAGGCGCCGGTGCAGCAGGGCGACAACCGGACATTCCTGCAGAAAATTGCCGACATGATGCCGGGCAAGATGCAGCTGGCCTCGCTCGATCCGAATGACGGATTGTTGTCCGGTCCGAGCCCCGATCTCGGCAAGCTCGGTTATGACAACACCACGGCCGTCTACGACATCACCGGCCGCATCGTGTACATGCCCGACGGTACCAAGTTCGAGGCGCATTCAGGCCTCGGCAATCTGCTCGACGATCCCGCGCATGTGACTGCCCGCAACGCCGGTGCGACGCCGCCCGGCATCTATGAGATGAAGCCGCGCGAGAAGCTGTTCCACGGCGTGCCCGCGCTGCGCATGACCCCGGTCGACGGCAGCGACACCTTCGGGCGCGTCGGCCTGCTGGTCCACAGCTACATGCTCGGGCCGAACGGCGACTCCAACGGCTGCATCTCGGTCAAGCACTACGACAAGTTCCTGCAGGCCTACCGCAGCGGCACGGTCAAGCGCATTGCCGTCGTCATCAACATCAAGGATGTCCAGTCGGCCTCGACCCGCGCGGCGTCGAACTCGTAAGCCGACCGCCGGCGCCTTCAGTCCGTCAAGCTTCAATGCGTCTCCTCGCCTCCGACGCGAAACGCGCCGGGCGCTGCGCCATAGGCGCGGCGGAACGCGCGGGCAAAACTCTCGTGGCTCTTGAATCCCACGCGCAGCGCGATCTCGCCGATCGGAAGATCGGTCAATCGGGGGTCGCGAAGCTGGCTGAGGCTGTGGCGGAGCCGCGCATCGCGGACATGCGCCGCGAGGGTCGTTCCGGCATCGGCGAGCACGGCAAACAAATGGCTGCGCGAAATGTTCAGGTGCCGGCAGATGTATTTCGCGGACAGTTGCGGATTGTGCAGTTCGTCCAGGATGAAGGTCTGGATTTGCCGCAGCATCGCCTCGCGCGGTGACGACGATCCGATCGTCGGCACGCCGATGGTGGTCGCCCGCACCAGCAGGCCCTCGAGCTGGCTTGCGGCGAGGTCGTCGACCAGCGCGAAATCGTCGGGGATATCGCGCAGCGCGCCGAGATAGGCGGAGGCGAGCCGGCCCGCGCCGCGTCCGGCGATGACGTTCGGCGGCCGGCCAGACATTTGCTGCAGATGCCGCCGCAGCCGCGCGCCGGGAATCGTGGCGCAGACCAGGTCGCAGCCCTGCTCGAACCGCATCGCGAAGGGCTCGTTGGTGTCGAGCAGCACGATGTCGCCGGGCCGCGCCAGCGTCTTTTGCCCATGCTGCTCGACCACGGCGTCGCCCGTGATCTGCAGATTGGCGAAGAACGATCCGTCCTGGAAGCTGCCGATTCCCTTCCGCGTACGGTGGATGGCGTTGGGCACGGACTGCACCCGCGACAACGGCAGCGCGGGGCTGCCGATGCTGGTGATCGCGCCGTCGAAATCGCCGGGCGAGATCTTCTCCGGCTCGAGCGGCAGATAGGTCTGCAGCACCGCTTCGCGCCAATAGGCGAAGCGGTCTGCCGGTGCGACATCGTGCATATTCCAGGAAGCGCCCATGTTCGCGTGTCGAAGTTTGCCTGCCAAGACGGAAGCCGGCGACGAGCTTACAATCAATTGCCGTGCCAGTCAGGCGGACATTTTGCCAAACCGGCGTGGACGGGGCGTCAATGACTTCGGCGGCCCGGCGCCTCACCTTCGGACATTCGACCCGCTGGAGGAGAGACGACCATGCCGATCGATTTCACCCTGACAGCAGACCAACGCGAGCTGCAGATGTCCGCCCGGAGCTTCGCGCGGACCGCGCTTTCGGGCGTCGCCGACGCAACCCGCCACCTCGCCACGCCCGCGGAGCGCTTTGCCGCGACCAGGCCGTTCTACGAACAGGTGGTCAAGGCCGGCTTCCTGCGCCGGATGATCCCTGCGCCGCTCGGCGGCGAGGGCACGGGTGTGTTCGACATGGCCGTCGTCGCCGAGGAGTTTCAGGCCGT
The DNA here is from genome assembly GCF_054060035.1 of Bradyrhizobium sp. USDA 3262. Classification (NCBI taxonomy): domain Bacteria; kingdom Pseudomonadati; phylum Pseudomonadota; class Alphaproteobacteria; order Hyphomicrobiales; family Nitrobacteraceae; genus Bradyrhizobium; species Bradyrhizobium sp. USDA 3262. The sequence continues at coordinate 8,138,373 of NZ_JBSSCT010000001.1, read as the reverse complement.
CGATGTCAACGTCTCGCTGACGCTGTTCGGCTCGCTGCTCGGTCTGATGCCGGTGATGCTGGCGGGCTCGCCGGCGCAGCAGAAGACCTTCATCGCACCGTTCCTCGAACGTGCCGGCACGCCGCTTGCCGCCTTCGCCTTCAGCGAGCCGGGCGGCAGCGCGAACTTTGCCTCGCCGGTGCCGGGAACCGGCTTGCAAACAGCAGCGCGCCTCGACGGGGAGGAATGGGTCATCACCGGCGCCAAGCAATGGGTGTCGAGCGCGACCGGCTGGGACGGCAACGGCGCCGACCTGATCTGCGTGGTCTGTCGCACCGATCCAACGGCTGCGCCCGACGGCGCGATCTCCGTGATTGCGGTGCCGCGGTCTGCCGGCGGCATCAAGGGCATCGTGCTCGAACGCGCCGCCGACCTGATGGGCCATCGCGCCCATCTGACGCCGCGCTTTCGGCTAGAGCAGGTGCGGACGGCCAGGGACAATGTCCTTGGCCGCACCGGCGGCGGGCTCGAACTGGTGGAGATGAGTTTTGCGGGCACCGCCGCGCTGGTCGGCGTGTTCGGCGTCGCGCTGATGCGCGCCGCCTTCGACTATGCGCTGAACTTCGCCCGGACCGAGCATCGCGGCGGCGCCGCACCGATCATCGAGCACCAGGCGGTCGGCTACGCGCTGGCCGATGCCAAGATGGCGATCGAGGCGGCGCGCTATTTGAGCTGGAAGGCCTGTCACGCCATGGACAGCAATGCGCCCGGTGCCTTCGAGCTCGCACTGCACGCCAAGGTGTTCGGATCGGAGACCGCGGTGAAAGTGATCACCGATCTGATGCGTGTGGTGGGCATCGAGAGCTACGATCACCAATGTCCGCTCGCCGGCCTGCTCCAGGACGCGATGGCCTATCCCCTGTTCGACGGCGGCAACATGGGTGTGCGCCGCCGCCAGCTTCATGCGCTCCTGAAGAGCCCGGGTTACGACCCGCTGACCGCGTCGGGTGCGGCCTAGAGCTTTTCCCGTTCCGATGGAATCGGAACGGGGCTCTAGATTCTTGTTTTGACGCGTTTTCTTCACGCGAACCGGTATCCACTTCGCTCGAAAACGCTCTAGCCGATCTCTTTCCTGACCGTCGCGGCGGCGTCGCACATCGCCTTCAGTTTTCCGAACGCAACGTGCCGCGGCATGTATTTCATGCCGCAGTCCGGCGCGACGACCAGCCGTTCCGCCGGCACATGCTTCAGGCCATTGCGAATGCGATCGGCGACGACGGCGGCAGGTTCGATCTCCGGATTGCCGAGGTCGAGCACGCCGAGCATGATTTTTTTCGAGGAGAGATCCTTGAGCACGCCGAGATCGAGCTTCGGCTGTGCCGCCTCGATCGAAATCTGGTCGGCGATGGTGTCGTCGAGCTCGGCAAGGAACGAGTAGCCGGCCGGCTTGGTCGAGCCCGGCACCACCGCCGCATAGCCGAAGCAGAGATGCACCACGGTCGGGATGCTGATGCCTTGCAGCGCGCGATTGATCGCCTTCACCGCATAGCGCTTGGCAAGATCCGGATTGTTGCGCACCCAGGGTTCGTCGAGCTGGATGACGTCGGCGCCGGCCTTCTCGAGGTCGCGAGCCTCGGCATTGACGGCCTCGGCGAAGGCCATCGCGAGCTCCTCGTCGTCCTTGTAGAACTCGTTCCTGGCCTGCTGGCTCATCGTGAACGGGCCGGGCAGGGTGATCTTGGCGGCGCGGTCGGTGTTCCTGCGCAGGAACTGCATGTCGTGCAGCTCGACCGGTCCCTTGCGCTTCACCGGACCGACCACGCGCGGCACCGGCGTCTGCGTGTTGCCGGTGCGCGCCGTGATCATCGCGGGATTGTCGGCATCGACGCCTTCGAGGGCGGTGGCGAACCGGTTCGAGTAGCTCTCGCGGCGGATTTCGCCATCGGTCACGATGTCGATGCCGGCGCGCTCCATATCCCGGATCGCCACGATGGTCGCGTCGTCCTGCGCTTCCTCGAGATGCTCGGCCGGCAGCCGCCACATCGCGTGCATGCGGGTGCGCGGCACCGACTTCGACAGCATGGCGCGATCGACCAGCCATTCCGGCTGCGGATAGCTGCCGACGACGGTGGTCGGCAGCAGATGCTTGGGCAGGTTCATGATGTCCTCCTTCTTGTCGTTGTGCGGCCGGATCAAGCCGCGCGCGTTGCGCTTGCCGCGGTTTCGTCTTTCACGGGATTGCGCAGCACGCCGATGCCGGTAACCTCGACCTCGACGACGTCGCCATCCTTCATCCACAGCGGCGGCGTGCGGTAGGCGCCGACCCCGCCGGTGGTGCCGGTGACGATGACGTCGCCCGGCACCAGCTCGGTGAAGGTCGAGCAATAGGCGATCAGGGTCGCGACGTCGAACACGAGGTCCGAGATCGGCGCGGTCTGCACCTCGACGCCATTGAGGCGGGTTGCGATGTGCTGCTCGCTGATGTCGGGGAGCTCGTCGGTCGTCACCATCCACGGGCCAAAGCCGCCGGTGCCGACGAAATTCTTGCCGGGCGCAAATTGCGAGGTGTGACGCTGCCAATCGCGGATGCTGCCGTCATTGTAGCAGGCATAGCCCGCGACATGGCTGAGCGCGGCCTCGCGCGCGATGCGGCGACCGCCCTTGCCGATGATGACGGCCATTTCGCCTTCATAGTCGAAGCGCTCCGACTCCAGCGGCCGGATCATCGGCTGGCCGGCGCCGACCTGGCTGTTGGCGAAGCGGGTGAAGATCATCGGGTGCGGCGGCGTCGGATGGCCGCTCTCGGCGAGATGCGTCGCATAGTTGACGCCGATGCAGAAGATCTTGTCGGGATCGGGCACGGTCGGCAGCAACTCGACATCCCTGAGCGCGTGATCGGCGCGCTCGCCCTGCAGCTTCTTCAGTTCATCCAGCGAACCCGTCGTCAGCAGCGCCTTCAGCGTCGGGTACGCCTTCAGCCGCTTGCCGGCGTCGATCACGCCCGCATCGGTCACGATGCCATAGCTCGCGGTACCCGCCGCCTTGAAACTTGCGATCTTCATGGTCTCTCACTCTCTTCGATGGAGGAAACATAGGCCTGGATGGGAAGCGCGATCGCGCCGTTGCGGATCGGCACGCATGGCGGCGGAAAGTCCTGACGGAAGCGGGCGCCGATCGCCGCGGCGCGATCGAGGAACCGATCGAGATGCCTCATCGCGCCGGTCGGCAGGTCATGCAGCACCAACAGCGTCCATGGCTGTGCGCGGCATTGCTCGAGCGCGCGCTCCGTCCAGCCGTCGGGATCGTCCCAGTCGTGCGGGATCGCGTTCCAGAGCACGCAGCTGTGCTTGTTGTGCACGAGATAATCAACCACCGATGGCTTCAGCAGCCGACCGTCGAGATTGCCGCCGCCGCCGAACGGCCGGAACCAGCGGTCGGGATGGGCGAGCTCGCCGATCGCGGCCTCGGTCCGGCCGATCTCGCGTTGTGCCGTGTCCGCGTCGGGCTGCTCGCCGAGCGGCGTGCTGTGCGTATAGGTGTGATTGCCGATCCAGTGGCCTTCGTCGCGCGCGCGGGCAGCGAGGCGGCGGCGCGCGGGGTCGGCGAGCTTCTCGCCGATCACGAAGAACGTGGTCTTGATGTCGCGCTCGCCGAGGATGTCGAGCACAAGCGGGGTGACATCGGGCTCCGGTCCATTGTCGAACGTCAAGGTGAGGTCGAACACGTCGCGATCCCCTTACGTCGCCGGCTGCATCGCGCCGGAGCCGACCTCGTCGGCGGCGCTCTGGCCGGCGCGCGTCCCGGTCTGCCAGATCGCGGCCTTGCGCTCGACCCAGCGGATCGCGGTGTTGAAGGCAATCGCCATGAACAACACCAGCAGCACGCCGGCGAACACGTGCGGGCTGTCGAGAATGGTGCGGTAGCGCGAGATCAGATAGCCGATCCCGGCCGAGGAGATCAGCATCTCCGAGACCACCACGCCGACGATGACGAGCGCGCCGCCAACCCGCAGGCCCGACAGCACGGTCGGGATCGCGGCAGGGATGATGACGCGGACCAGCCGCTGGCTCAGTGTCGCGCCCATGCTGCGGGCGGCGAGCAAGAGTTGCGGGTCGATGGTCTGGATCCCGGCGGCCGTCGCCAGCATGGTCGGCAGGAAGCCGTAGATCGAAGCGAAGGCGATCTTGGATTCCGAGCCGATGCCGAGCCACACCGTGAACACCGGATAGAGGATCACGAGCGGGACCGCATAGAGGCTCGAGACCATCGGCATGATCAGAAGACGCGGGCGCGGCAGGCTGCCGACGATGGCGCCGAGCAGAATGCCGCCGCCGCAGGCGAACGCCATCGAGACCGCGACCTCGTAGAGCGTCACCGCAAGCGCATGGCCGTATTCGGCGGCCTCGTTCCAGCCCGCGAGCAGGGTGGACGACAACGACGGCAGGAACAGTTCGGGGATCAGCCCGGTGCGCGGCAACAGCTCCCACAGCACGAGCAGGCCGACGATAATCAGATGGCGAAGTGCTTTCGCGCTCATCACACTCTCACGCCGATTTGCGGATGTGCCGCCAGATGCGGTCGCGCAGCGCGCCGAAGGCGTCGCCGCTCAACATCTCGTAGGTCCGCGGCCGCGGCAAGTTGACCTGCAGCTGGTCGACGATGCGGCCGGGGCGCGGCGACATCACGATCACCTCGTCGGCGAGGTAGACCGCCTCGGTCAGGCTGTGGGTGACGAACACGACCGTCTTGCCGGTGGCGGCCCAGATCCGCAATAGCTCGTCGCCCATGGTCATCCGGGTCTGCTCGTCGAGCGCGGCGAACGGCTCGTCCATCAACAGCACGGGCGGATCCTGCACCAGGCCGCGCGCGATCGAGACGCGCTGCTTCATGCCGCCCGACAGTTCGTGCGGGTGGCGTTTGCCGAAGCCTTCGAGGCCGACCAGCTTGAGCGCGTCCTGCGCCTTGGCCCGGCGCTCCGCCTTGGCGACGCCGCGCAGCGCCAGCGGAAACTCGACATTGTCTTCGGCGGTCAGCCACGGAAACAGGCTCGCTTCCTGGAACACGACGCCGACGCGGTTCGGGTCGGGCTGCGGGATCGGCGCGCCGTTGATGGTGATGGTGCCCGAGGTCTGCGCGCGCAGCCCGGCCATCATCATCAGCAGCGTGGACTTGCCGCATCCGCTCGGGCCGACCAGCACGACGAAGCGCCCCGGCTTGATGTCGAGCGAGACGTCTTCCAGCGCGACGACGTCCTGGGTCTTGGTCCGGAACACCTGGCCGACATTCCTGACCTCGATCGCGCCGGCGCGCGAGGCGGGCTTCAATGGTGTCACGTTCGCCAATGGCTGCATCGTGTTTCCACCCATCTGATCAGTTCATTGAAGGTCATGGCGATCGCGGCGACCATCACGACGCCGGCGAGCAGCTGCTTCATCTGGAAATTCTCGCCCCAGGTCGCGATCTGGTGGCCGATGCCGTCGCGCGAGGCGTACATCTCGGCGAGGATGACGCCGGTGAGGTTGAAGATCATCGAGATCCGCAGCGCTTCCAGCAGCACCGGCAGCATGCTCGGCAGATAGACGCGGAACGCGGTCTGCGTGCGCGTGGCGCCGTAGGAGCGGGCTACCGTCAGGTGTTCGACCTTGACCGATTCCACCGCCGTCGTGGTCGACATGATCACGATGAAGATGGTCGAGAAGAAGCCGAAGCCGACCTTCTGGGCGAAACCGACGCCGAACACCAGGATGAACATCGGCAGGAAGATCGATTTCGGGATGCTGAATGCGAAGAACAGCAGCGGCTTTGCGACATCGGCAAAATAGCGGTTTTCCGCGATCAGGAACCCGATCAGTGCCCCCATCGGCACCGCGAGCGCGAAGGCGGTCAGCACCTCGGTCGCGGTCACCAGAAGGTCGGTCCGGACGCTCGATCGTTGCAGGAGGTCGCCGAGCGTCACGAGCGTGTCCGATGCCGACGGCAACAGGCGCGGATTGGCGAGCCCGGTCCGCGACAGGATCTCCCACAGCGCGAAGATCGCGACCACGATCGCGACCCGCGCGAGCTTGATGGTCAGGGTGGCCTGCATGTTACGGCTTGGTCGGAACCGGCTTGAACCTGGTCGAGATCACGTCCTCGACCGGAACGATGTCCTTCAATCCGCCGAGCTTGGCGAGATCGAGCGACAGCTGCACCGCTGCCGGCACATTGGCCGCGCCCATGTTGCCGTCGGTCTCCAGCTTCATGATGGTGTTGTCATATTCCATCGCGGCGATCTCGGCCGGCATCTCATAGAGGTCGGCGATCAGCTTCACGGTGACGTCGCGGTTGGCGCGCATGAACTGCAGCGCGCCATAGAGCGCATTGACGGCCTTCTGGACCACCTCCGGCTTGGCTTCGGCGAACTTGTCGAGCACGATCCAGCCTGCGGTGAGGTTCGGCGGTGCCGCGGTCGCATAGTCGAGGATGGTCTTCGCCTCGCCCGACTTGGCGACCTGGAAGCTGAGCGGCGAATAGACCACGGCGGCGTCGACATTGCCGGCGAGCAGGTTCGGCACCAGGCCGCCGCCGCCGACCGGCACGCGGGTGAAGTCGATCTTCCTGTCTTGAATGGTCCACAGCGCGAGCAGGTCCGAGCCGGATCCTGCTGCCGTGATCCCGACCTTCTTGCCGTTGAGATCCTTGACCTCGAGCGTCGATTTGACCGGCACCATCAACTGCCAGCCGAAATTGCCCATCGCGGCATTGGCGACGATGCGCGACATCACGCCCTTCTTGCGGCCGGCGGACACCAGCGACGGCGGATCGAGGATGATGTCGGCTGCTCCCGCGGCCATGCCCTCGAAGGTCTCGGCGCCGCTGCGATAGATCGTCAGCTCGGCCTTGATGCCTTCCTTCTCGAACAGCCTCTGCCGCACGGCGGTCTCGGCGATCGTCGTCGGCCAATAGGTCTTGGTGGGCAGGCCGACGCGGATCGTGTCTGCCGCGAAGGCCGGGCCGGCCAGCACGGTGGTGGCGATCAGGGTTGCCAGCGCACAGCGGCGCGTGATGTTCATGCTTCTGTTTCTCCCGGATATCGATTGTTGTTGTTTTTCGGCGCGTCTCGTGACCGCAGAATCAGGTGGTGGCGTTGACCTCCGCTATGCGCGGAGCGGCGAGCTCGACGAATTCCATGGTGGTGCTGAAATGCACCGACAAAGCGCGAACCGCCGCATCGGCATCGCGCGCGAATACGGCGTCCACGATCGCGGCATGCTCGGCTTCGACATCGCGCGGCCGGCCGACCTCGCGTCGGATCGAAAGTCGACGGTAGCGCTCGCTCTGCTCGTGCAGCACGTCGCGGAAGCCGAGCAGCCATTGCGAACCGCAGGCATTGACCAGCGCGCGATGGAAGATGCGGTGGCGGACCACCCATTCCTCGTAATGCACGGTGGGATCGTCGGGAAACCGATAGGGCACGGCCTTCAGCGCTTCCCAGGCCGCCGCGACCGAGGACAGCCAGGCCTCGTCGCCACGCTCGATCGAGCGCCGCAGCGCAAGTCCCTCGATGTCGATCCGTGTCTGCGTGACATCGGCAAGGTCGGCGAGCGAGACCGGACAGACGCGGAAGCCGCGCTGATCCGAGGCTTGTACCAATCCATCCGCCACCAACCGCGACAGCGCCTCGCGCACGGCGGCAAGGCTGACCGAGAATTGCTTGGCGAGGCCGGCGATGTGCAGCTTCTGGCCGGGAAGCAGCCGCGTCGACAGGATGTCGGCCCGCAGCCGTTCCTGGACCGCCGATGTCAGGCTTCGCGGCCCGTCGCCGGCCAAGCCCTCGCGAAAACTCAACCCGATGTTCATGGCCGCAGACTGGCCGACGGTCTAGTGGCCGTCAATCGAAAATCGATTTTTTTAGATACTCTCGATTTTTATATGAATGTATACTGAATGACGTCAGTTTTGGCCTTTATCGCCGGATATTGCCTCGTTCAAGCATACTCTGTATACAGATAGGATGCATTAGGGAGGATCCAGTGCCAAAACCCTTTCCGATGAACGCGTGGTACGCGGCCGGCTGGGATGCCGAGATCAAGCACGCGCTGTTGCCTCGGACGATCTGCGGCAAGCATGTCGTGATGTACCGGACGGGCGACGGCGAGGTGGTGGCGCTGGAGGATGCCTGCTGGCATCGCCTCGTGCCGCTCTCCAAGGGCCGGCTCGATGGCGATGCCGTGGTCTGCGGCTATCATGGCCTGAAATACAATGCGCAGGGCCGCTGCACCTTCATGCCCTCGCAGGAGACGATCAATCCGTCGGCCTGCGTCCGCGCCTATCCCGTCGTCGAGCGCCACCGCTTCATCTGGCTCTGGATGGGGGATCCCGCGCTCGCCGATCCCGCGCTGGTGCCCGACATGCACTGGAACCACGATCCGGCCTGGGCCGGCGACGGCAAGACCATTCACGTCAAATGCGACTACCGCCTCGTCGTCGACAATCTGATGGACCTGACGCACGAGACCTTCGTGCACGGCTCGAGCATCGGCAATGATGCGGTCGCCGAGGCGCCGTTCGACGTCACCCATGGCGAGAAGACGGTCACCGTGACGCGCTGGATGAAGGGCATCGAGGCCCCGCCGTTCTGGGCCAGGCAGCTGCAGAAGCCGGGCCCGGTCGATCGCTGGCAGATTATCCGCTTCGAGGCGCCGTGCACCGTTAACATCGACGTCGGCGTCGCGCCGGCCGGTTCGGGCGCGCCGGAGGGCGATCGCTCGCAGGGCGTCAACGGCTATGTGCTGAACACGATCACGCCCGAGACCGAGAAGACCTGCCATTATTTCTGGGCCTTCGTCCGCAATCACCGCATCACCGAGCAGCGGCTGACCTCGGAAATCCGCGACGGCGTCGCCGGCATCTTCCATGAGGACGAGATCATCCTGGAAGCGCAGCAGCGCGCGATGGACGAGAATCCGGACCGGGTGTTCTACAATCTCAACATCGACGCCGGCGCAATGTGGGCGCGGCGCGTCATTGACCGCATGGTGGCGAAGGAAAATCCGCCGCCACAGCTGCAGGCTGCCGAGTAGGCGAGGGGCGGGCCATGGCGGAACGCGAAACCGATCGTTCAGTGTCGCAGACCGTGCGGGCGCAGCTTGCGCTGCGCGACCTCGTTCTCTCCGGCGGCCTGCGGCCCGGCGAGCGCATCTCGGAGCTGCAGGCGGTCGAGTTCACCGGGGTATCGCGCACGCCGGTGCGGATGGCGCTGGTCCGGCTGGAAGAGGAAGGCCTGCTGGAGGCGATCCCTTCCGGCGGCTTCATGGCCAAGGCATTTTCCGAGCGCGACATTCTCGATTCGATCGAGCTGCGCGGCACGCTGGAGGGCCTGGCCGCGCGCTTCGCCGCCGAGCGCGGCGTCTCGTCGCGCGATCTCGAGCCGCTGAAGGAATGCCTCAACGAGATCGACGGCCTGGTGCGGCAGGATCCGATTTCGGTCGAAGCCTTTTCGTCCTATGTCGCGCTCAACGCGCGCTTCCACGCGTTGCTCACCGAGCTGTCGCGCAGCCCGCCGCTGATCCGGCAGATCGACCGCGCCTCGGCGCTGCCATTCGCCTCGCCGAGCGGCTTCGTGATGGCGCAATCGGCCTTGCCCGAGGCGCGCCAGATCCTGCTGATCGCGCAGGATCACCATCGCATTGTGGTCGACGCCATCGAGAACCGCGAGGGCGCGCGCGCCGAGGCGATCATGCGCGAGCATGCAAGGCTTGCGGCACGCAATCTGCGGCTGGCGCTGCGCAACCGCGGCCATCTCGATCTGCTGCCGGCGCTGGCGCTGATCAATTCGGCAGCCGGCTGAGCGGAGAACGCCATGCGATTCATCGAGACCTGGACATCCGCCACGCTGCTCGCTGTGCGCGACCTCACGCCCGGCATCCGTGAATTCCTGCTGCGGCCGGATAACTTTGCGGGTGTGCCCTATCCCGTCGGCAGCCATATCGATGTCGGCGTCACCATCGAAGGCCAGCCGCAGACCCGCTCCTATTCGCTGGTCGGCGAAGCCGATCCGCAGGGCTACCGGATCGCAGTTCGGCACGCAGCGGATTCCCGCGGCGGCTCGCGCTACATGTGCTCGCTCGCGCCGGGGGCGCGGCTCAACATCACGCTGCCGACCTCGCTGGTGCAGCTCGACTGGACGCGGCGGCAGTATTGCCTGATCGCGGGCGGCATTGGCATCACGCCGATCGTCGGTGCGGCACAGGCGCTCGCCCGCCGCGACGCCGGCGTGACGCTGCACTATGCCGTGCGCACGCGCGGCGATGCGGTCTATCTCGAACCGCTTGAGCGAGCGCTCGGCGACCGCCTCACCGTCCATGCCGGCGACGAAGGCAGGCGGCTCGACCTCGACGGCGTCTTTGCGGCGTTGCCGCAGGACACGATGACGCTGTTCTGCGGCCCGATCCGGATGCTGGACGCGGCGCGGCGCGCCTGGGAGGCGTCCGGCCGCCCGCTCTCCGATTTGCGCTACGAGACCTTTGGATCGAGCGGGCTGTTGCCGACCGAGGCGTTCCGCGTGCGGCTCAGTGGTGAAGGGACCGAGTTCGTCATCCCGCGCGACCGGTCGATGCTGGACGTGCTCAACGAAGCCGGTCATGAGGTGATGAGCGACTGCCGGCGCGGTGAATGCGGGGTCTGCGCGGTCGACGTGGTCGATGTCGACGGCGAGATCGACCATCGCGACGTCTTCTTCAGTGACCATCAGAAGCGGGAGAGCCGCAAGATCTGCGCGTGCGTCTCGCGTGCCCGCGGCACCATCACGGTCGACACCCTGCATCGGTCGGACGCGCTCTAACCTTACTGCGGCGCGAGTCTTTCTCCGCTGTCATTGCGAGGAGCGATAGCGACGAAGCAATCCATCAAGCCGCGTTTGCGGACAGATGGATTGCTTCGCTTCGCTCGCAATGACGGCGGAATTTGCTCGCAGCCTCCCGGGATCAGCAGAAAAAGCGACACAGTCCGACCGACGCGCTCATTCGGCGCGCGCCCTCGATGGCGCTACGCCGCGTGCACCGAGTGCTGCGGATTGTGATCGAGCAGTGCGGAAATCTCGCTGCCTGACATCGGCCGCCCGATCAGATAGCCCTGGACCTCGTCGCAGCTGGTCTGGCGCAGATATTCGAGTTGATCTGCGGTCTCGACGCCTTCGGCCACGACGCCGATCTGCAGCTCCTGCGCGAGGCCGATCACCGATTTGACGATCGCGGCGCAGTCCGGCTGGGTCAGCATGTCCCGGATGAAGGATTGATCGATCTTGATGCGGCTGAACGGCAGCTTGCGCAGATAGGTCAGCGACGAGAAGCCGGTGCCGAAATCGTCGAGCGCGACCGTCAGGCCGAGCTCGAGCAGCGCATGCAGGATCGCGGGCGCCGATCCATATTTCGAGATCAGCATCGACTCGGTGATCTCGATCTCGAGACGGTTCGGCGCGACATTCGCCTCGGCCAGCGCGTCGACGATCGTCTGCAGGATGCCGACGTTCTGGAACTGGACCGCGGAGAAATTGACCGCGATGCGGATGTCGTCCGGCCAGCGCGACAGCATCGCGCAGGCACGGCGGATCACCCACTCGCCGAGTTGGTGGATCAGTCCGCTTTCCTCGGCGATCGGGATGAAGACGGTCGGCGGGATCAAGCCGCGCGTCGGATGCTGCCAGCGCAGCAGTGCCTCGAAGCCGGTGATGCGGCCTTTGCGGATGTCGAGGAACGGCTGGTAGACCAGAAACAGCTCGTCCGCCTCGATGGCATGCTCGAGATCCCGCTGCAGGGCGCGGCGGTCGCGCGCCGACTGGTCGTCGCTGGCCTCGAAGAAGCAGATGGTGCCGGGCGCGGATTTCTTCGCCCGGTAAAGCGCGATGTCGACGTGCTTGAGCAGGTCGTGGGACGTGCTGCCGTCTCGCGGCGCCAGCACGATGCCGATGCTGATCGTCCGGTTGACCTCCAGCCCATCGATCGGGAACGGCTCGGCAAAGGCCGCGACGAACCGTTCGGCGATTGCCAACGCGTCCTCGGGCCGCGTCAGATTCGACATGATCAGGGCGAACTCGTCGCCGCCGATCCGTGCGACATGTTCGGCCGCGCGCGTGCAGCGCTGCAACCGGGCCGCCACCTGCACCAGGAACTCGTCGCCCGCCGGATGGCCGAACCTGTCGTTGACCTCCTTGAAGCGATCGAGATCGAGCAGCAGCACCGCGAATTCCTCGCCCGACCGCGCCAGCCGGTTCAGTGCGCCGTTGAGCGCCTCATTGAAGGCGACGCGGTTCGGCAGATGCGTCAGCGGATCCTGCCTCACCGTCCGTTCGGCCTCGTGCTGGGCGATGATCCGCCGCCTGAACTCGAACGCGTTGAGGAAGACGCCGCGCAGCAGCACCGAGCCGTAGACCAGGACCAGCACGGCCACCAGGAGGTAGACGAAATCCCCGTCCCGGCCGAGGCAGATCGCGGTGCCGACGAAGATCGGTGCGGTGAAAGCAATCGCGGCGATCGGGATGGTGGAGAACGCGAAGGCGCCGCCGGCCAGCATTCCGGCGCACAGGCAGGTGATGACGAGCTGGGCGCCGCTCGATGCGTTGGCGAAGAAGGCCACGGGGACGACGCCCCAAGCCGTCCCGAGCGCCAGCGCATTGCGCACCAGCCGGTACATGGTTCGGCGCGACACGAATTGCGGCTTGGCGATGCGGCGCGCTGCCCGCGCCTGCAAGCCGAAGAACAGCGCCGCGCTGCCGACCGCGGCCGCCCACACCAGCGCAAAGGCCCAGTCCGGCGATTGCCACAGCGCAATCGCCAGCACCAGCGCGTTGCAGGCGTTGGCCAGCATGATGCCGAAGGAATAGCCGAGCACGAGCGAGACCTGTTCGGCGCGGATGTGGCCGGCAAGCGCTTCATCCGCCGGTGGTGCACCGAAGGCCGCGAGGTCGCCCGCGAACAGGGCCGCGAAATATGATCTCAGATGGGTACGCATCACTACGTTGCCTGCCCGGTTTGGCCATGGCGCAGTGGCGAAGAATTCTCTGCAAACCTTTGACAAACTATGAACTATTGGAACGGACCGTGCCACGGCGGGCCCCTCCTTCGGTTCCACCGGCGGGCATTGCTAACAAATCGATACAAATGCGTGACGCGAGGTCACGAAGCGGCAAAGCTTGCTCGACGCTGCGCTGCTTGATCCCCCGCGGGTTTTTCGCAATGAGTCGGGTTCCCGCGAACGGCAAAAACCAGAAGGTGCGCATGAGCCTCCCGATCACGAACCACGATCCCGGGTTCCGGATCACGCGGGCCAGCCATGTCGTCCTGACCGTGCGTGACCTCGCGGCGAGCCGGCAGTTCTACGAAAAGGTGGTCGGGCTGATCCTGACCGCGGAGGAGGGCGGCGCACTCTATTTTCGCGGCGTCGAGGAGGCCTGTCATCACAGCCTTGTGTTGCGCAGGAGCGAGGGCGCCGCCTGTGCGCGGCTCGGCCTGCGGGTGTTTCAGGACGATGACCTCGACCGGCTCAAGGCCTTCTTCGAAGCGCAGGGATGCCGGGCCGTCTGGGTCGAGGTGCCGCATCAGGGCCGCACCCTGCATGCGACCGATCCGGCCGGCACGCCGCTGGAGTTCTGCGCGACCATGCCGGTGCTGCCGCGGATGATCACCAAATTCACCCGCCATGCCGGCGGCTCGGCGTTGCGGCTCGATCACTACCAGGTCCTGACGCCCGAAGTGCGCAAGGCGTGCGAGTTCTACACCGCGGCAGGCTTTCGGCTCAGCGAGTATATCGCGCCGGCTGATACATTCGATCTGCGCGGCGTCTTCCTGCAGCGCAAGGGCAATCCGCACGACATCGTGTTCTTCAACGGCGCCGGACCGCGGCTGCATCATTTCGCGTTTCTCGCGCCAGAGGTTCATCATCTGCTCAACGCCTGCGATATTGCCGGCGAGCTCGGCTATGGCGCGGCCGTTGAACGCGGCCCCGGGCGCCATGGGCCGGGACACGCGATGTATGTCTACATGCGCGATCCCGATGGGCATCGCGTCGAGCTGTTCAACACGCACTACCAGATCATGGACATCGAGAACGAGCCGGTCGGCTGGGATCCGTCCGACCATACGATCTCGTTCCCGTGGGGGTTGCCGGCGCGGCAGGCCTGGTTCGAGGAGGCGACGCCGTTCGAAGGTGTCGCGATCAGCGAGCCGCAAGTGAAGCCGAAGCCGCTGACGCTCGAGAGCTACCTCGCGACGTAGCATGTCGATGCCAGCCGATAATCCCATCCATGACGTGGCCATCGTCGGCCTCGGTCCGGTCGGTGCCATCTTCGCCAATCTGCTCGCGAAATCCGGCTTGAGGGTCGCAGTCGTCGAGCGCGTTGCCGGCATCTACGACAAGCCGCGCGCGATCACGCTCGACCACGAGGCGCTGCGCGTGCTGCAGGCAATCGGGCTCGGCGATTTCATGGAGCAGGCGATCGCCCCACATAACGGCTCGCACTATCTCGGCGTCGACGGCGAGATCATCAAGATCTTCGACCCGATGCCGCCGCCGTTTCCGCTCGGCTGGATTCCGAATGTGACCTTCGTGCAGCCGGACGTCGAGCAGGCGCTGCGCGACAGGCTCGCCGACTATCCGCATGCCGACGTCTTCCTTGCGGCCACAGGAGTGGCGCTGGAGCAGGATGACGGCGCGGTGACGCTGACCGCGCGCCGCGAGTCCGGCGAGGAGGTCTTGATCCGCGCGCGCTATCTGGTCGGCTGCGACGGCGCCAACAGCTTCGTCCGCAAGCAGCTCGGCATCGGCCTCGACGACCTCGCCTTCGATGAATGGTGGATGGTGGTCGACACGCTGACCAGCGATCCCGCCAGGCGGCCGGCCAGGAGCTTTCAGTATTGCCGGCCGTCGCGTCCCGGCACCTTCGTGCCGGGTCCGCGCAATTTGCGGCGCTGGGAGATCAAGTTGCTGCCCGGCGAGGACCCCGAGGCGGCCGGCGCGCCTGACAACGTCGTGAAGCTGCTCGAGGGTTTCACCGATATCTCGGATCTCACGATCTGGCGCTCGGCGGTCTATCGCTTTCACGCGCTGCTCGGCCAGCGCTGGCGCGACCGCCGCGTGCTGCTGATGGGCGATGCCGTGCACCAGACGCCGCCATTCCTCGGGCAGGGGCTGTGCGCCGGTATCCGCGATGCGGTGAACCTGGCCTGGAAGCTCCGCCTTGTGCTGCGTGGCGACGCGGGCGATGCGCTGCTCGACAGTTACGAGATCGAGCGCAAGCCGCATGTCCGCGCCGTGGTCTCCAGCGCTAAGGAGTTCGGTAAGATCATCGGCGAGCTCGATCCGGTGGCCGCCGCCGAACGCGACCTGCGGCTGCGCGCCGACCTGAAGGCCGGCAAGGCCGAAACCATCAGGCAGAAATTCATCCCCGATCTCGTCTCCGGCCTGATCGCGCGCGATGCTGCGCTTGCCGGGCGGCTGTTCGTGCAGCCGCATGTGCGTGCGCCGGATGGGCGGACATACCGGCTCGACGATCTCCTGAAACCGGAATTCGCGATCGTGACGTCGGCGGCGGAGCCGATGGCGTGGCTGTCGGACGCGTCCTCGAGCGCCTGGCAGCGTCTGTCAGGCGAGCGCGTCGTCATCACTGCGTCAGGCGAAAGTAGCGATACCGACGGTCTGCTGACCGTGATCGAACGCGACGGTTTGTTCGCGGACTGGATGCGGCAGCATGACTCCGCGGCGGTCATCGTGCGGCCGGACCGCTACGTCTTCGGCGCCGCGCGCAATGCCGGCGAGCTCAATATGCTTGTCGAGCAACTGCTCCAGAACCTCAGCGCATGGCACTAGAGC
The DNA here is from genome assembly GCF_054060035.1 of Bradyrhizobium sp. USDA 3262. Classification (NCBI taxonomy): domain Bacteria; kingdom Pseudomonadati; phylum Pseudomonadota; class Alphaproteobacteria; order Hyphomicrobiales; family Nitrobacteraceae; genus Bradyrhizobium; species Bradyrhizobium sp. USDA 3262. The sequence continues at coordinate 8,122,551 of NZ_JBSSCT010000001.1, read as the reverse complement.
GTTTTCGAGCGAAGTGGATACCGGTTCGCGTGAAGAAAACGCGTCAAGACAAGAATCCAGGGCTCCGTGCCGATGCAATCGGAACGGGGCACCAGTCTTTTCAAGCCGGCGCTTTGTCTGTACCACCGGAAGAAAGAAATTCCGGGGGAAACCAGTGAACAATAATCATGATGCGGCGGAGTATGATTACGTCATCGTCGGCGCCGGCTCGGCCGGCTGCGTGCTCGCCAACCGCCTGAGCGCTGACGGCAAGCACTCGGTGCTGCTGCTCGAGGCCGGACCGAAGGACAGCAACATCTGGATCCATGTCCCGCTCGGCTACGGCAAGCTGTTCAAGGAAAAATCCGTCAACTGGATGTACCAGACCGAGCCGGAGCCCGGCCTCAACGGCCGGCAGGTGTTCCAGCCGCGCGGCAAGGTGCTCGGCGGCTCCAGTTCGATCAACGGCCTGCTCTATGTGCGCGGCCAGCACGAGGACTATGACCGCTGGCGACAGCGCGGCAATGCCGGCTGGGGCTATGACGACGTCTTGCCCTATTTCCGGAAGGCGGAAGACCAGCAGCGCGGCTCCAACACATATCACGGCGCCGGCGGTCCGCTGCCGGTGTCGGATTGGCGGCATCACGATCTGCTGTCGGAGGCCTTCGTGCATGCCGCAGCCGAGGTCGGTATTCCCACCAATCCGGATTTCAACGGCGCGGCCCAGGAGGGCGCGGGTTTCTTCCAGACCACGACGCGGCGCGGCCGGCGCGCCTCGACGGCGCGGTCCTATCTGCGGCCGGCGTTGACGCGCGGCAATCTCCATGTCGAGACCTCGGCGCTGGCGCAGCGCATCATGTTCGACGGCAAGCGCGCGAGCGGTGTCGCCTACAAGCAGGACGGGCAATTGCGCAAGGCCAGGGCGCGCAAGGAGGTGCTGGTATCGAGCGGTGCGTACAACTCGCCGCAATTGTTGCAGCTCTCCGGCGTCGGCCCCGCCGATCTGTTGAAGCAGCACGGCATCGAGGTCGTGCTCGATGCGCCCGGCGTCGGCAACGATCTGCAGGATCACATGCAGGTCCGCATCGTCACGCGCTGCGCGCAGACCGTCACGCTGAACGACGTCATCAATCATCCCGTGCGCCGCGTCATGGCGGGCCTCCGCTACGCCGCGCTGCGCAAGGGGCCGCTGACGATCGCCGCCGGCACCTCCGGCGCGTTCTTCAAGACCAGCCCGCGGCTGGCGTCGCCCGACATCCAGATCCACTTCCTGCCGTTCTCGACCGACAAGATGGGCGAGAAGCTGCATCCGTTCTCGGGCTTCACGGCCTCGGTCTGCCAGCTGCGTCCGGAGAGCCGCGGTTCGCTGAAGATCAGGAGCGCGGATCCGGGCGTGCCGCCGGAAATCCGCATCAACTATCTGGCGACCGAGACCGATCGCCGCGCCTTCATCGATGGCATCCGCATCCTGCGCAAGATCCTGGCCGCACCGGCGCTGAAATCCTACTCAGTGGGCGAGGTCGATCCCGGCGCCAAGGTGGTCAGCGACGACGATCTGCTCGATTTCTGCCGGCGCACCGGCAGCACGGTCTATCATCCGACCTCGACCTGCCGGATGGGCAACGATCCGCTCGCGGTGGTCGACCAGCGGCTCAAGGTGCGCGGCATCGAAGGTCTGCGCGTGGTCGATGCGTCCGTCATGCCGGACCTGATGTCGGGCAATACCAATGCGCCGACGATCATGATCGCGGAAAAGGCGTCCGATATGATTTTGGAGGATGCCAGGTAGCCCGCCGTTGTTCAGTCCGTCACCCTGAGGAGCGCGTAGCGCGTCTCGAAGGGTCGACGGCCCCGATGTTTCGGCGCGCGGCCCTTTTCGCTCGTGGCGAGACCCGGGCCGTCGACCCTTCGAGACGACCGCTGCGCGGTCTCCTCAGGATGACGGTGATAGGTCCGTAACTCGGGCTACCTCAGCCCTTATACGCGCGCACCCGCGCGACCATCTGCTCGACATGGGCGATCGGCGTCTCGGGCAGGATGCCGTGGCCGAGATTGAAGATCAGCCGCCCCTTGCCAAAATTCTCCAGCACATCGTCCACCGCGCGGTCGAGCGCGGCGCCGCCGGCAATCAGGGCTAGCGGATCGAGATTGCCCTGCACCGCGACGCGGTTCTGCACGCGCTCGCGGATCATCGACGGCTCGGTGGCCCAATCGATCGAGACCGCATCGACGCCGGTTTGCTCGATATAGGTCGGCAGCAGGCCTGCCGCGCCGCGCGGGAAGCCGATGATCCTGGCACCGGGGACCTGCTTGCGCACCCCGGCCACGATGCGCCTGGTCGGCTCGATCGACCAGCGGGCGAATTCGCGCGGCGGCAGCACGCCGGCCCAGGTGTCGAAGATCTGCAGGCAGTCGGCGCCGGCCTTCAACTGGCCGACCAGATAGTGGATCGAGTTCTCGACCAGCACGTCGATGATCTTGGCGAACGCGTCCGGATGGCGGTAGGCAAGCATCCGCGCGGGTGCCTGGTCCGGCGTGCCCTGTCCGGCCACCATGTAGGTCGCGACCGTCCACGGCGCGCCGCAGAAGCCGATCAGCGCGATCTCGGGGGCGAGTTCGCGACGGACGCGACGCAACGCTTCAAAAACCGGCTCGAGCTGGTCGAAGTTGGCATGGGTCGCCAACGTTGCGATCTCGCCGGGCGTTGCCAGCGGATCGAGCCGGGGTCCTTCGCCGGCCTCGAAGCGCACCGAGCGGCCGAGCGCGTAGGGGATTACCAGGATGTCGGAGAAGATGATCGCGGCGTCGAAGTTGAACCGGCGGATCGGCTGCAGCGTGACCTCGGCGGCGAATTCGGGCGTGAAGCAGAGATCGAGGAAGCCGCCGGCCTTGGCGCGCAGCTCGCGATATTCCGGCAGATAGCGGCCGGCCTGGCGCATCATCCAGAGCGGCGGCGCGGCCTGCCGGTGGCCCGACAGCACGTCGATGAGCGGCTTCTTGGTGGGATCCTGGGGCACGCGGATGGTTCCTGATCACGGTCAAAATTTGCGCCCCTGATACACGCTGCAGCGCAATGGGCCAAGGCGGTTCTGGAACCCCTCTTTGCGTGGCCGCGTTGTCCCCGCGAATGGAGGGACGACATGGCCGACAAATTCGATCCTGCCCCGCACGACAAGCATGCCGAGAAGCCGCACGAGGCGCAGGCTGCCGACCGCAAGGCTCGCGCCCGGCTGAAGGAGGGGCTCGAGGATACCTTCCCGGCCTCCGATCCGGTCAGCGCCACGCAGCCCGCGCCCTCGAAGCACGACGGCAATCGGGACAATTAGCTGGTATATCCCAGCGGCTGCTAACCACGATGCCAAGTGAGTTCAACTTGCGGCGACCTGCTCGCCGCGGAGCGACCGAGCCATCCGTGTACCCTGATTGCCGGGATAAACTAGACGGGGCCGCTTGCGGGGCGCTGTATCCGGTCAGATTCGAAGGTCACGCCGAGCCGCCGCTCCAGGCGCCAGGCCACAATGCAGTGCCGCCGGATCGGTTCGCTCTCGATCTCGAGCTCGAACGCGAGCGGGATTGCGACGTCGCTTTCCACGGCGAGCCCCGCGCCGCCGGTCGAGAGGTTGAGCACGAGACATCCGACACTGGTGTTGCGGAAGAAGATCGTCCCGCGCTTCAGCAGGATCGTTCGTTGGCTGTCGGTCTTGTATCTTATCGTGGTGCTCACGGCAGTCTCCTACCCCCCATGTGATGCCCGTCGCGACCGGTCCCCTCAAGCGCGATGGTCGCGCTTTCTCTTCTTGTTTGAGCATGATCTCTGCGCAAACGCTTTGCGTTTGTCGCGAGGGAAAACCGCTTCGCACTTTTCCGGATCATGCTCTAGTTCACCAGCACGGCGCCGTCGCAGCGGATGCCCAGCACCCAAACGTCGACCTGGCCGAGCCCGATGCCGAGCGTCGCGAGCAGCGACGCCAGCACCTGATCGACTGAACTCGTCACGCCATTCAGGATGCTCATGACGAGCGCCCCCAATCCCGGGATTGGCAGCCCGAGCGGGCCGAGATTGATGGTCAGCGAGAGGTCGCCGAGCAGGCTTCCTGTCAGCGATGAAAGGAAGTTGGTCGTCGTCACCGTCTTCTTGGTGCCCGACTGGATGTCGCTGTAACTGAAATTGACATTGGTCGGCGTGGTGTTGCCCATGCCGGCATGGGCACGGCCGGTGACGGTGGCGAGACCAAGGTTGACCAGGGTCGCCGGCGGCGGATTGGGCTTGGTCGTGAAGTTGGTCATGTCGGCGACCGTGACGTTGCCGATCCATGCATCCACGATCCCCGGCGTCACGCCGATCGTGACCTGCGAGGTGCTGATGTTCGGGTGGCCGCAGGACACCGCGCTGAGTGTCGCAGTACCCGAGGCGACCTCGACATAGACCGGGAGATTGATCGCGGACACGGTGCCGGAGCCGAGAACATTGATCGTCGCCAGGATCCTGGTCTGCGCGGTATGGACACTCACACCCTGGGTGCCGATCGCGATCCAGCTCGATCCGACCGGGCGCTCGCCGATCGTTGCGATCACGGAGACATTGGCGATGCCCGGCAGGCCGAGATTGATCGAGGTTGCGATCTGATGGTTGCCGTTGGCGATCTGCGCCACCGTGGAAATCAGGTCGAACACCGAAACACTGGCGCCGACCTTGGGTTTCTGCCCCACAGTAAGATTGGCAAATGGACCGAGGTCGACCAGCGTGCCCGGCGAAATCTTGGTGGTGGAGCCGGTGACGGCCTGGGAGATCGTCGACAGCGCGGTCGTCGCCGCGTTGGCGCCGTTGGTGATCTGCTGCGTGGTCAGCGCGGACGCGACGATGTCGCCGACCTTGATGTTGCTGCTCAGCAGGTCGCTATAGGTGACGCCGGTCAGGTTGACCCGGGTCGCCAGTGCCGACAGGAAGTCCAGTGCGTCGATCTTCGCGCTGATCAGCGCATTGTAGTCCATCACCGAGAGCGACAGCGTGGTGCCGAGCATCGAGCCGAGCAGCGCATTGAGCGCGCCGCCGTTGACCGAGAGCAGCCTCGAGCCGATCGCGAACGAGGCCATTTCGGTCGATGTCGCGGTGGCGGTCGTCTTGATGGTGAAGCTGCTCGCGCCGGTCAGGTAGCGCGCGAAGTAGAGCGGGGTCTGGGTGTTCAGCGTGACCCGCGCGGCGTTGGGAGTGCCAACCGCCGGGGTCACGAAACGGGCCTGCGGCGCGATGGCGCTGTTTGCGGTGTAGGTCCCTGTCTCGACCTTGACCAGCGCGCTGGCCGGGTACTTGTTCTGCGTCACGGTCGCGGTGGCGGCGTTGACCGGATTGTTCAGGTTGGCGGCGGCGACGATCGCGGCGAGATCGGCGGTGCTCTGCGTCTTGCGCCGGTCGGCGAAGATCGTGCCGAGATCGATTGCGAGCCCGGCGCATCCGATCAGGAGCGTCATCAGGCCGGCGCTGATCATCGCGAAGTTTCCTCGTTCGTCGGCGCCGAAGCGCCGCATCAGCATGAGGACGCCTCTCATCCTAGAATCCTCCGTACTGAATCGCCGCGGAGCGGACGATGGTGCTCGCCGGGGCGGGGACGAAGGGCAGCTTGTAGATGAAGTTGCCGGCCGCGTTGTAGTTGACCGTCACGACGTAGACGTTGGCATTCGATGGAGACGGCGCGGCATTGACCGTGAGATTGCCGGGAACGAGCAACGGATAGGTCGACGCGTTGGCGGTGACGTAGTTCGTCGCGAGGCTGTTGCGTTCGGTGTCGGTCATTCCCGCGATGGATGACCGCGCCGCTTCGGCGGCGAGTTGCTGAACGCCATGCACCATGGCGAGATACGAGCCGAAGACGATGATGCCGAAAATGAAGGCAAGAAACAGCGGCAGCATCAGCGCGAATTCGACGGCAGACGCACCGCTTCGGCAGCGAAAAAACCTGGTCATTGCAACACACCTCGAAACGCCGACTACGACGTCACGTTGCGAGGCTTTGATTAAGGAAAACTATGAAAACGCTTTCGCGAATCAGCGGCGCCAATCCAGACTTATCGGGTCAGTGAAACGTTATGGGGCGATCAGAATCTCTGATGCGATATCCGCAAAAACCCGGGGCGTGGTGCGGTTGACGTGCTGCGGCGTGTGCAGATGTAGTTGTCGGATACCGTGATATGCGGAGCAATGCACGTAACAATACATATGGCCTGTAATATCAGTGCCTTGGCGGTAATTGTACCTAAACGAAAGTGCAACCAAATGTTAGTATAGCCTGATCACATACTGTGGAGATTGGAATTGCGTCCCCGCTGAGATTGGAGGGCTCGCGATGCATAGACCGCGTCAGCATTTGAATATTCCTACTGAAATCGTTCGCACCGTCGTTGCGATCGCCGAGACGGGCAGCCTGTCGAAGGCCGGGGAGCGTCTCGGCCTCAGCCAGCCGGCGATCAGTTCGCAGGTCAAGCGACTGCAAAGCCTGATTGGTGGCGCGCTCTTCGTCAGAACCGCGAACGGCACCACGACCACCGAGCTCGGCAAGGTCGCCGTGCAGCAGGCGAGGCGCATCCTCGAAGCCAACGATCAACTGCTTCGGCTCGGCGGCAATCATGAAGGACCCCAGCCGTTGCGGCTGGGAATCAGCACGATGCTCGCCGAGGAATTCCTGAAGCTGCATCCATCCGATGCACTCGCCGACGTTCTGCTTCACGCCGACATGTCACCGGCCGTGATCAGGGGATTGATCGACGGCTACATCGACATCGCGTTCGTCTACAGCAACCCTTCGCTGGAGAACGAGGACGAGGTGACGATCGCCGCCGAAGCCGACGAGCGGTCGGTGTGGGTGCGATCGCGCGATTTTGTGCTGCGGCCGGGCGCCCCGATCCCGATCCTGGCCTGGCCGGGTGACGACTGGATGATCCGGACGCTCACCAAGCACAACATCTCGTACAAGATCGTGTTCAGGAGCCCGAACCACCAGCTGCGTCTGGAAGCCGCACGGGCCGGATACGGCCTGACAGCGTGCCCGGAGCGGATGATCCCGTCCTCGCTGATTTCGGCGAAGGACTATTATCTTCCGGAGCTTCCGGTGCAGAAGCGCCTGCTGTGCGTTCGCCCTGGTCTCGAAGGCAGCCGCGCCACGGCGATGGTGCAGCGGTTGTCCAGCCTGTTCTTCAGCGGCGCGAAGCCGATGCGTCAGGTGAGCAACATGTAGCTGGTGCTGCCGCGGTCCGGCGGCACCGGTCAATAGTGCGGTGGGCGCTCGTTGGCGGGGCCGGGCGCATGGCGTTCGGCCTCCTGAAGCCGGTCGCGCAACTCGGCGATCTGGCGCGTCAGCGCGTCGATCTGCTTCCATTGTGCCGTGATGGTCTGGTTCAGCGTCTCGATGGTTTCGTCCTGATAGGTCAGGCGGACCTCCAGCGCCTCGATCCGCTCGCCCAGCTTTGCCGTGTCATTCATGGACGGCAGCCTCGCAGGGGGCACCCGCGCGCTCCACGTCGCTCGCAAGCGCTTCCGCACGCTCGCGCAGGCCGTGGCCGAGCGCGACACGCTCGTCGAACACAAAACAGTCGCCGCGCCAGCGGCTGTCCCGCTGCGTTGTTTCCTCGAGATATTTCAGGATGCCGCCCTTGAGGTGATAGACCTCGGCAAAACCCTGCGCGAGCAGATAGGCGCTGGCCTTCTCGCAGCGGATGCCGCCGGTGCAGAACATCGCAATCCTGCGGTGCTTCGCCGGATCGAGGTTTCGCGCCGCAAATTCCTTGAATTGTCCAAAGCTCGCGATCCTGGGATCCACCGCGCCTTCGAATGTGCCCATCGCGACCTCGAACGCGTTGCGGGTGTCGAGCACCATGACGTCAGGCGCGGCGATCAGCTCGTTCCAGTCGGCGGCATCGACATAGGTGCCGACCTGCCGCGTCGGATCGACCGTGGTGTCGCCGAGCGTGACGATCTCCTTCTTCAGCCGCACCTTGAGCCGCTGGAATGGCATTTGCGCGGCTTCGGAGAACTTCAGCTCAAGATTGGCGAGGCGACCGCCGAACAGCGGTCCGCGCCTGAGCTCCGCAACGAAGTCGTCGATGCCCTGGTCGGTGCCGGCAATCGTGCCGTTGATGCCCTCATGGGCGAGCAGCACGCTGCCCTTGAGATCGAGCCCGGCGCAGAACGCGCGCAACGGCTCGCGCAGCGCACGGAAGTCGGGCAGCGCGGCGAACTGGTAGAAGGCGGCGACCTTGAAGGGCATCGCCGGGGTTTATCAGGCCGGCCAGGCCGGCGAAACCCGCAAAGCCATGCATTGTCGGGATAATTCCCCTGGCATGCCAGGCATTGCTCAGCCGGGGATGAGTGTGCCATGTACGTGGCATCATCCGCCGCAGCCGCATCAGACCATCACGATCAAGCGAGCACTCCGTCATGAGGAATTTCCATTTCGCCGGCCGTTCCACGGTCCACGCCCAGAACGCGATGGTGGCGACGTCGCATCCAGAGGCGGCGCTCGCGGCCATCGAGGTGATGCGCGAGGGCGGCACGGCGGCCGACGCGGCGGTTGCAGCCTGCGCGCTGCTCGGCGTCATCGAGCCGCAATCGACCGGCATCGGCGGCGACTGCTTCGCGCTGATCCAGCCGCGGGGAGAAGGCAAGATCACCGCCTATAACGGCAGCGGCCGGGCGCCGATGGCGGCGACCGTCGACTGGTATCTCGAGCGCAAGATCCGTTCGGTGCCGCTGACCTCGGCCCATGCGGTCAGCATTCCCGGCGCGGTCGATGCCTGGGACGTGATCCTGAAGGACCACGGCAAGTTCGGCTTTGACCGGCTGCTGCAGCCCGCGATCAAGGCCGCCGAAGAGGGCTACGTGGTCGCTCCGCGTATCGCCTTCGACTGGAAGAACGGCTTCGAGAAGCTGAAGAACGGCACCAACACCGAGCGCTATCTGTTGCCGCACGGCAAGCCCGCGGTTGCCGGCGACGTGATCCGCCAGCCCGAGCTCGGCAAGACGCTGCGCGCGATCGCGCAAAAGGGCCGCGACGCCTTCTATAGCGGCGAAATCGCCGCCGACATGGTCGACACGCTGCGCGGCATCGGCGGCCTGCACACGCTCGAGGACTTCGCTGCGCACTCGACCGAGGCGACCTCGCCGATCGGCACGATGTACAAGGGCTACGACGTCTGGCAGTGCCCGCCGAACGGCCCCGGCATCACCATGCTGGTCATGCTCAACATCCTGTCGCGCTTCGACCTGACCAAGTTCAAGCCGCTCAGCATCGAGCGCTTCCATCTCGAGGCCGAGGCGGCACGCATCGCCTACATGATGCGCGAGCAGCATATCGGCGATCCCCAGCACGTGCATGTCGACGTCGCCGGCATCCTCGCCAGGGAATTCGCCGAAGAGCACATCAAGAACATCCGGATGGACCGGCTGCTCGAACTGCCGAACGTTGCGCCGCCGATGAATCCGTCGACGGTCTACATCACGGTGGTCGACAAGGATCGCAACGTCTGCTCGTTCATCAATTCGATCGCGCATTCGTTCGGCTCGGCGATCGTCTCCAACAAGACCGGCGTCCTGCTGCAGAACCGCGCCGGCGGCTTCCGCATCCAGCCCGGACATCCGAATTGCATCGCACCGGGCAAGCGTCCGCTGCACACCATCATCCCGGCGCTGGCCACCAGGAACGGCCGTGCGGTGATGCCGTACGGCGTGATGGGCGGGCAGTACCAGCCGGTCGGCCAGACCCGTGTGCTGACCAACATGCTCGACTATGGCTGCGACATCCAGGAAGCCATCGATATGCCGCGTGGCCTGCACTACGAAGGCGTCTACCAGCTCGAGGACAGCGTGCCGGCGGAGATCGTCGAAGGCCTGAAGAAGATCGGTCACAAGACCACCAGCGTGGTCGCGCCGCTCGGCGGTGGGCAGGGCATCTGGATCGATTGGGACAAGGGGACGCTGACCGGCGGCTCCGATCCGCGCAAGGACGGCTGCGCGCTCGGCTATTGATTGTCGCGGCCGGCAGGCTCGACGGACGGAACAAGAATTTGTCGCGAGGGTTGGTGCTGAAAGCCCATCCCCGCGAGGTCCGCCATCCGCACCCTCGATTCAGACGAGACCGAACAAGCCGATCTGCGTGGCGGCTCTCCACCCTGGCGTGCGGCGTCGAGGCGTCCGCCGCCGCTCGCTGAAAATCTCTCCTGCGATGCGCTGATCGTCGGCGCCGGCATCACCGGTGCGCTGGTCGCCGAGCGGCTGACGCGTCAGGGGCTCGATGTCGTCATCGTCGATCGCGAGCATCCAGGCCACGGCAGCACCGCGGCGAGCACCTCGATGCTGCTCTGGGAGATCGATCGTCCGCTGGTCGAGCTGGCCGCGATCTACGGCTTCGAACGCGCCGTCCGCGCCTACCGCGCGAGCCTGGCGGCGGTAACCGGCCTGCTGTCGCTGGTCCGCAGCACCAACGTTTCGAGCGAGATCAGGACCAAACGCTCGCTCTATCTGGCGACCGGAAGCTCCGCAGCCGAATTGCGCGACGAACACCGGCTGCGCAGCCGCGCCGGCCTGCCCGGCGACTTCCTCGACCACGGCCAGCTGCTCGAGATATTTGGCATGGCGCGCGCCGCCGCGATCGTGTCATCCGGCGCGGCGGATGCCGATCCGCTGCAGCTTGCCCACAGTCTGCTCAGGCTCGCGGTCGCGCGCGGTGCGCGGTCGTTCGATGCCGAGGCCATAGCCTTCGACCCGGCAGGCGCGGCGGTCACGGTCGGGTTCGACAATGACCGCGAAATCGCCGCGAGAGCCGTGGTGCTGGCGACCGGCTATGCGATGCCGGACATCGTTCATTCCAGGGTCCAGGCGGTGTCCTCGAGCTGGGCGATCGCAACCGCGCCGCAGCCGCAGAACATCTGGAAGGACGGCGTGCTGATCTGGGAGTGCGCGAAGGACTATCTCTACGCGCGCACGACGCCGGAAGGCCGCATCATCGTCGGCGGCGAGGACAGCGACGAGATCATCGAGCCCGACGCACGCGACCGCCTGATCCCGCAGAAATCGCGCGCGCTGGCGAAGCGCCTTGCCGCGCTATGGCCGTTTGCCGAAACCGAGATCGATTATCGCTGGGCGGGAACGTTCGATACCACGCGCGACGGCCTGCCGCTGATCGGCCCGGTGTCCGGTGCGAAGGGCGTCTATGCCGCGTATGGTTATGGCGGCAACGGCATCACCTTCTCCTATCTGGCGGCGCAATTGATCGGCGATCTGATCGCAGGCGCGTCGTCGCCATTGCTTGACGATTTTGCGCTGGACCGCGACGGCGGCATGGCCGGTCACTGAAAAATGGCTAGGGATTTGGCCCGCGCTGGGCTAGAGACGGCCGTCCTTCACGAGAGGTGCAAGATGCGATCTTCCCGACGCACGATCATCAAGACTGCATTCGCCGGCCTTGCGGCGGCAGTCTCCACGTCCGTTGTCAGCGGGACGGCAACGGCCCAAACTGCAGGAAAGCCCATGACCACAGCTTCAGGCCTCCAGATCATCGACAGCCAGGTCGGCACCGGCGCCTCGCCGAAGACCGGCCAGACCTGCGTCATGCACTACACCGGCTGGCTCTACGAGAACGGCCAGAAGGGCAAGAAATTCGACTCCTCCGTCGATCGCAACGAGCCGTTCGAGTTTCCGATCGGCCAGGGCCACGTGATCAAGGGCTGGGACGAGGGCGTCGCCACCATGAAGGTCGGCGGCAAGCGCACCCTGATCATCCCGCCGAACCTCGGCTACGGCGCGCGTGGCGCCGGCGGCGTGATCCCGCCGAACGCCACGCTGATGTTCGACGTCGAACTGCTTGGCGTGAAATAGGCTGATGCGCGTCAAGTAACCGGCCCGCAACAACAGGGGCGCAGCGATGAAGATTTCGATCCTCGACGATTATTTCGACACGCTGCGTACCCTCGATTGCTACCGCAAGCTCGACGGGTATGACGTCAAAATCTGGAACGATCATGTCCAGGACGTCGATGCACTCGCCGAACGGCTGCGCGATACCGACGCGCTGGTCCTGATCCGCGAGCGTACCCAGATCCGCACCCCGCTGCTCGAACGTCTGCCGAAGCTGAAGCTGATCAGCCAGCGCAGCGTCTATCCGCATATCGACATCGACACCTGCACGCGGCTCGGCATCATCGTGTCGTCGAGCCAGCATGCCGATACGCCGTCCTATGCCACCGCAGAGTTCACCTGGGGCATGATCCTCGCGGCGATGCGCGCGATTCCGCAACAGATGGCGGCGCTGAAGGCGGGCAAGTGGCAGATCGGCGTCGGTCATACGCTCCGCGGCAAGACGCTCGGCATTTATGGCTATGGTCGCATCGGCGCGGTGGTCGCGGGTTACGGCAAGGCGTTCGGCATGAACGTGCTGGTCTGGGCGCGCGAGCCGGCGATGGCGAAGGCGCGCGCCGACGGTTATGAGACCGCGGCCAGCAAAGCGGATTTCTTTGCCCGCTGCGACGTGCTGTCGCTGCATATGCGGTTGGTGGACGCGACGCGCGGCATCGTCAAGGCGGAAGACCTCGCACGGATGAAGCAGACCGCGCTGATCGTCAACACGAGCCGCGCGCCGCTGATCGAGCCCGGCGCGCTGGTCGATGCGCTGCGTGCCGGCCGGCCGGGCATGGCCGCGATCGACGTCTACGAGAAGGAGCCGCTGCGCGACACGGCGGACCCGCTGCTCAACATGGACAATGTGGTCTGCACGCCGCATCTCGGCTACGTTTCGCGCGACGAGTACGAAATCCAGTTCACCGACATCTTCGATCAGATATTGGCTTACGCGGCCAGTACGCCGACCAACGTCGTCAATCCGGATGTGCTGGCACATCCCCACCCGCGCGGCTGATCACCGTCGCCAATGCTCGAACGGCCGGCTCGATGGGGCGGCCGTGTCATCTCTCGTTCAGCGAGGCCAGTGAGCCGCGGCGGTCACCCTGCCGACGATCCTCTTGATGCCGCCGAGTGCCTTCTGTCCCTTGCCCTTGGCTTCCAGGATCGCGCCTCTGCCCTGCATCGCGGGAGAGCCGGTGACCTTGCCAAGACGCCGCTTGAACCTGCCGATCGCCTCGTTGGTCGTGCCCTTGATCCTATCGGTCGTGCTACCCATGAAATTACTCCTTCGGAATACGCTGAGACAACGCGCCGACACATGGCGATGTTCCGATTTGGCAACGTTCCGATTTTCCGCTCGCCTGCGCGCCTGCTTTTCGCTAGCGTTCCACGCACGAAATGAGACCAACGAAAGCAAGAACGATGAGCGGTTCCCACGATCACACCCATTCCCACGACCATCACCATCACGACGATGAGCGCTGGAAGCACGACGGCGTCCGCGTCATTCCGGGCAACCAGCTCGATCCGAATGTGCCGTCGACCGCCGGCATGGACCGCAAGGCCGCGATCAATTTTGCCCGGGTCGGCGCGCAGAAATTGTGGGCAGGCACCGTCAGCATCAAGCCGGACGCCAAGACCGGCGCGCATCATCACGGCCATCTCGAAAGCATCATCTATGTCGTGAAGGGCAAGGCGCGGATGCGCTGGGGCGAGAAGCTGCAGTTCACCGCCGAGGCCGGCCCCGGCGATTTCATCTTCGTGCCGCCCTACGTGCCGCATCAGGAGATCAATGCCAGCCGCGACGAGGTGCTGGAATGCGTGCTGGTGCGCTCCGACGGCGAAGCGGTCGCGATCAATCTCGACATCGAGCCGATCGAGAAGCCGGAGACCGTGCTGTGGGTCGACCCGGTGCACCGCCATCCCGACGAGAAGAAGTGACGTTGCGGCTGAGCTGCAACGTCATTCCGGGGCGATGCGCAGCATCGAACCCGGAATCTCGCGCCACAATCTCGAGATTCCGGGTTCACGCTTCGCGTGCCCCGGAATGACAGTCTAGGGTAGGAGGCCAGCATGACGCTCGTGCGTTACGAGAGCGCCGACCACGTCGCGACCATCACGATGGATCGCGTCGCGTCGCACAACGCGCTCAACAACGCGCTGTGCGACGAGTTGCAGCAAGCCTGGCGGCGCTTTCGCGACAGCGACGACCGCGTCGCGGTGCTGGCCTCGGCCGAGGAGAAGTACTTCTGTGTCGGTGCCGACGTCCGGGATTTCCCCGCCAATATGTGGCAGGCGGTGCCCGGGCTCGGCGTCGAGCTCGACAAGCCGGTGATCGCGGCGACGTCGGGCTGGGTGGTGGGCGGCGGCTTCGTTCTGGTGCAGATGGCCGACATCTGCGTCGCCTCGGAGACGACGCGGTTCGTCTATCCGGAAGCCAAGATCGGCACCACCGGTGGCGGCGTCTCCTCGGTGCTGGCGCGCATGCCGCACAAGATCGCGATGGAGTTCCTGCTTGTCGGCGAGGAGCTGTCGGCCGAGCGGGCCTACCAGATCGGCTTCGTCAACCGGATCACGCCGCCGGGCCAGCACCTTGCGGCGGCGCAGGAGCTGGCGGCCAAGATCGCCGGCAACGCGCCGCTGGTGGTGCAGGCGCTGAAGAAGCTCGCGCGCGACGCGATGCCGAAGGGGCCGCTGGAGACGGTCGCGGAGGTGCGCCGGCAGCTCGACGCCATCAAGGACAGCGAGGACCTCAAGGAAGGCGCCAAGGCGTTCGGCGAGAAGCGCAAGCCGAGGTTTACGGGGCGATGACCTTTTCCGTCATTGCGAGAACTCGCGACAAAATTGCAAGCAATTTTGCGCTGAAGCGACGAAGCAATCCATCTGTCTCTGCGCGGAGATATGGATTGCTTCGCTGCGCTCGCAATGACGGGGCCTAACCCCTACACAAACACCCGGTGATCGATCACACCGTTCGGCACGACATAGCCGTAACGTGTGTTCGACGGTTCGGGGCCGGCCTTCTCATACTGCGCCTTCATCATCGCAAAGCGATCGCCCTTGAGGTCGAGCATCGCGCGCTTTGGCTGGATGTTGTAGAGCCGGGCGTTGTTGTCGCCGAAGATCGCCGTCTTCACCGGCCCGTCGGCGGGACCGAGCGGTGCATAGCCGAACTTCTTCTGCATCATCTCGGGGATCTCCAGCCGCCGCAGGCCCTCGATCTGCCATTGCGGCGCGCCGGTCCACAGCGCATCGGTGCCCCAGCAGACGTGGTCGACGCCGAGCCCCTTGATCAATGTGCCCATCAGCGCAGCGCAGACATTGGGCTCGGCGACCAGCGTGGTCGCGAACAATTGCCCGACGTCGCCATAGACATTGTTGACGCCATACTGCGCCGGGATGTCGGCGAGATCCGAGGTCCAGGCGATGCGGCCGGTGCGCTCGAACTCGGCGAGCGCGACCTTCGGATCGCCGCCGACATGGCGATAGGCCGAGTGGTAGATGATGAAGTTGAGCTGCGGCCAGTCCTTGGCCGCCTGGCCGACATCGGCAACGTCGGCGAAGCCGCGCAGATTCGGATACTGCTTCTCGATCCCGGGCGGAAACAGTCCCTTGTGGACGCAGACATTCTTGATGCCCGCCTTCACCATCTTCTCATAACCCTTGTAGGCGACCTTCTCGTCGTCCAGCCGCCAGGGGTAGCGGCTGATCTCCTTGTGGGTGTTGTCGCCGATCGTGTAGCCCTTGCAGGATTCCGGCTTCAGCGCCAATGCGGCGTCGAGCTTGTCGAGCCAGCCGGGCTGCCCGGGCGTGAAGATGGCGTGGCAGAACACGCGTCGCGAGCCGGCCTCGTCGTTCATTTTCTTGCGCGCGTCGGCCATCTGCTCGTTGGTCAGGAACCAGTCCTGCTCGATATCGGAAGGCGCCGAGGAGATCAGCGCGATCTTGGTGTCGGAATCGAGAAACATCTCCTTCTTGTAGTTGTTGAACTTGAGATCCTCGATGGTCTGCTCGTGATCGTTGAGCTCCTTGTTCCAGCCGGCCTTGCCGACCGCCTTGCGCATTTCCACAAAACCCATGATGCGGGTGTCGTCGCGCAGGAAATGCGTGTGCATGTCCATGATGAACTGGTCTTTCAGCGAGTTGGCGCGCTCCTGCGCCATCGCGGGTGTCGCGGCCTCCGCCGGCGTCACAGCGAACAGCTCCCCGTAGACCTGGTTCATCGCGACGAAGGAGGCGGCCATGCCGGCCGCGGTCTGGAAGAATCTGCGGCGATCGAGGCCCTGCCTGCCGCCGAGATCGTCGGCCATCGCAAGCAGCCGCGCCTCGACCTCGCGCTGCCGTTCGTTCTGCGGGTCGGGATAGAATTCGTCGCTGGAGACGATCTGGGTCGGGATCGGCGTCTGGTGCCGGCACAGTTCGGAGGGCATCAAGGCGGCAAGTTCTTCGTCGGTGAGATTGCTGCTCATTCTTCGCTCCCGCTTCTCGCCGGATTTTTCCGGTCGGATCGCCGCGGAGACTAGGACCAAGTCCGTTCGTCGTCCGCGCCGTTGGCCGGAAACCGCGTTCACAAAATCGTGCATCGGATTGGCGGACGCGAGATGCCCCCGTCGCGCAACCGGACAAGCGCGCTGCTATGCTCGATCGCACCGGATCGGACGAAGAAATCCGGAAGGGAGACGAACCATGATGCCGTCAGGTCATTCGCGGCGCAGCATTATCAAAGGCATTGGCGTTACGACGGCAGCAGGCATGCTCGGCGAAGCGCGGGCGCAGGCCGCGAGCGCGGTTCCTGTCGAGGGAGAAATATGGAGCAACGAATATTGGGCGAAGAAGGGCGACGTTCCGCTGTGGATGTTCCGCAAGCGGATCGGCGCGCCGAAGCCGGGCGAGCCGGCGCGGCCCGTGGTGTTTTTCGTGCACGGCTCGTCGGTGACATCAAGGGTGTTCGACCTCACCGTGCCCGGCAAGGGCGAGTATTCGCTGCTGAACACGTTTGCCCGCTACGGCTTCGATTGCTGGACCATGGACCACGAGAATTACGGCAAGTCCGGCCGCACGTCGGGCAATGCGGATATCGCGAGCGGCGTCGAGGATCTGAAGGCCGCGGTCGAGGTGATCGCGCGGGAGACCGGGCAGAGCCGATATCACTTCGTCGGCGAATCCTCGGGCGCGTTGCGGGCCGGCGCTTTCGCGATGGCCGCGCCCGAGCGTATCGACCGGCTGGTGTTCGCGGCCTTCACCTACAAGGGCGAGGGCTCGCCGACGCTGGCAAAGCGCGCCGAGCAACTCGCCTATTACCGCAGCCACAACATGCGCAAGCGCGACCGCGACATGATCCGTTCGATCGCAACCCGCGACAGGCCCGGCACGTCGGATCCTGCCGTGGTCGAGGTGCTGGCCGATGCCGAGATGCAGTTCGGCGACCAGATCCCGACCGGCACCTATCTGGACATGACCGCCAATCTGCCGGTGGTGCATCCTGAGAAGGTGCTGGCGCCGGTGCTGCTGGTCCGCGGTGAATATGACGGGATCGCGGCGGTCCCCGATCTCGAGGAGTTCTTCAACAAGCTGCCGAATGGCGACCGGCAGTTCATCATCCTGCCCGGCACCGCCCACTCGGTGGCGCTTGCCACCAATCGGGAGCTGTTCTGGCACGTGACGCGGGCATTCCTGACCATGCCGGCGCCGATTGTGACCTGACGTCACCCTGCGGCAGGACGCCGCAATAAAAATCTGCACGGCGATGTCGGGATCCGGCTATGCGGTTCGTCCTCGGGGCACAACCCCGCCAACAGGAGTTCTTCGCGTGGCCAATCCCAAAATGATCTTCGTCAACCTGCCGGTCAGCAATCTCGCCCATG
The DNA here is from genome assembly GCF_054060035.1 of Bradyrhizobium sp. USDA 3262. Lineage (NCBI taxonomy): Bacteria > Pseudomonadati > Pseudomonadota > Alphaproteobacteria > Hyphomicrobiales > Nitrobacteraceae > Bradyrhizobium > Bradyrhizobium sp. USDA 3262. The sequence continues at coordinate 8,104,824 of NZ_JBSSCT010000001.1, read as the reverse complement.
CCACTGCGTTCTACGAGGCGATCGGCGCGACCAAGAACGCGCAATTTTCCGACCACACCGCCTCCTGCATGGTGATCTCCGACACGATTCACGTCATGCTGCTGACGCACGACAAGTTCCGCGAGTTCACCCCGAAGAAAATTGCCGACACCAAGACCACGAGCGAAGTGCTGATCTGCCTGTCCGCAGATAGCCGCGACGCCGTCGACGGCTATGTCACCAAGGCAACGGGCGCCGGCGGCAACGCCGATCCGTCGCCGCAGCAGGATTACGGCTTCATGTACGGCCGCAGCTTCGAGGATCCCGATGGTCACATCTGGGAAGTGATGTGGATGGACGTCGAGGCGGCGATGAAGGCGCAGTCCGCCGCGGCGACCGCCTGATCGCATCCTGCCATCACGAGGAGCTCAGCATGTCCAAGGTATCTCCCTGCCTGTGGTTCAACGGCGAGGCCGAGGAGGCCGCGAACCTCTACGTCTCGCTGCTGCCCAATTCGCGGATCGAGACCGTCCAGAAGAACGTCATCGACAGCCCCGGCGGAAAGGCCGGCACGGTGCTGCTGGTCGAATTCACGCTCGCCGGTCAGCGCTTCATGGCGCTGAACGGCGGGATGAGGATGGAGCACACCCACGCGGTCTCGTTCGCGATCGACTGTGTCGACCAGGCCGAGGTCGATCGCCTGTGGGACGCGTTGCTTGCGGCCGGCGGCACGGCCGAGCAGTGTGGCTGGCTCCGCGATCGCTACGGCGTCGCTTGGCAGATCGTGCCGGCGGCGGTCCGCCAATATCTCGGCGGGTCCGACGCCGCCGGCGCCGCGCGCGTGATGCAGGCCGTGCTCGGGATGATCAAGCTCGATATCGAAGGCCTGCGCCGGGCCTATGAGGGCGAGGCGGCGGCGTGAGGTAGGGCTTCGCTGTCATCGCCCGGCTCCGACCGGGCGATCCAGTATTCCAGAGATTTCGGTGCTCGGCCGATAGGCCGCTGCGTATTGGATGCCCCGCATGAAGCGGGGCATGACAGTATGGGCACGATGGTTCCGTCACATGACCGTGGCGACGGATCGCGGATGCAGCCGATATCGTATAACTATCGCAAGCTGCGTTCCCCTCGCACCGTGCTTGCCCTTTGAACATCGTATCCAAATCTCCTTCTGTTCCGCGAAGTCCCGCCGCGCGCACGGCGGTCGTCGCGGCAATCGTCTTCATCGTCGCCCATGTCGTGCTGCTGCTCGGGATCACCGCGCCGGGCAAGCTCTATTTCGACGAGGTGCATTACGTGCCGGCGGCGCGGCAGATGCTGCTGCCGGTGCGCGAGGGCCCGATCCTCAACCCGATGCATCCGCCGCTCGGCAAGGAGATCATCGCCGTCTCGATCAAGGCGTTCGGCGACGTGCCGCTCGGATGGCGCTATCCCGCGGCGCTGTTCGGTGCGCTGGCGCTGGTCGGCGTCTATCTCGGTGGGCTTGCGCTGTTCGCATCGCAGCAACGCGCGGTCGCTGCCGTGCTGCTCGCCTTCTTCAACCAGATGCTGTTCGTGCAGTCGCGGATCGCGATGCTGGATATTTTCGCGCTCGCCTTCGGCTTGTTCGCGATCGCGGCGTTCGTTCACGGCTTCAGGCAACCAAGACCGCATTGCGCCTTTGCGCTGGCGGGACTCTTCGCAGGGCTCGCCACTGCCTGCAAATGGAGCGGGCTGTTCGTGCTCGCGACCTGCATCGCGATCATCGTGGTGATCCGCCTGATGCAGGGCTGGCGCACGCACTTTGCCGACGCCAATGCGGAGGATTGGTACCGGCCGGAGCTGTGGCCGGACTTTCGTCTTCCACACTTCATCGTCTGCTTCGTGCTGATCCCGGCGGCCGTCTATCTCGCGACCTTCGTGCCGCTCTACGGCCTTTCTTTCACGGATATCATCGAGGCGCAGCGCCGCATCTTTGCCGACAACACCACGACTGCCATCGCGGGCCACACCTATATGAGCTCGTGGCCGTCCTGGCCGTTCCTGGTGCGCCCGGTCTGGTACCTGTTCGAGAAGGTCGGCGACGACAGGTTCGCCGCGATCGTGTTCCTCGGCAACCCGCTGGTGCTGTGGCCGGCATTGATCGCGCTGATCATTGCGCTGCGCGACTGGATCGTCGGGCGCGGCCGTGATGCGTTTCTCGTGCTGGCGTTCTACCTCGGCCCGTATCTGGCCTGGGCGCTGCTGCCGCGCACGCTCGGTTTCATCTATTACTATCTGCCGGCGGCGACCACCGCGAGTTTCGTGCTGGTCTACGCCTTGACGCGCAAGGGTGCGCCGCGCTGGCTGCTGTGGGCGTTCGTTGCGGTTGGATGCGCAGGGTTTGTTGCGATGCTGCCGGTCGCGGCCGCTGTCATCGAGACGTCGATGGCGACGTTCAACCGGCTGATGCTGTTTCAGGGCTGGATATGATTGATCCGCCTGCCGCACCGGCAGGCGGATCGAGAATGCAAAGAGATTACTGCGACGCGGTCTTGGTATCCATGTTGACGACCTGCACGCGGCGATTGGTCGGGTCCATCGGCGCACTCGGGTCCTTCGGCCGGGTCTTGCCGTAGCCGACCGTCACGAGATCCGAGCCGTTCAAGCCGTAATGCTCGACCAGATATTTCTTGATGGTGTCGGCGCGGCGCTCCGACAGGTCCTGGTTATAGGCTTCGCCGCCGATCGCGTCGGTGTGGCCGGCGACGACGAAGGTCGAGCCCTTCATGCTGGCATCCGACAGCGCCTTGCCGAGCTCCTGCACGGCCTGGGTCGAGCCCTTGCTGATGTCGGCGGAGTTGTAGTCGAAGTGGATCTCCAGATCGATCTTCGGCTTGTTCGCCGCGATGTCGGCGATCTCCTGGCGTTCAACGCGCGACAACGAACGGGTCTGCCGGTTGCGGACGGTGTTGAGGAAGTTTGCCTCCTTGGCGGAAGCCGCGAGGTCGACCTGCGTGCCGGCGGAAAGGCCGCGGGTGGCCGACTTCGGCTTCAGCGCATTGAGAATCTGGGCGGCCGGAACGGCCTCGCTGCCGGCCAGTGCGACGCCCGCCGTCATCGACAGCGCGGCGCCGATTGTCAGAAGAGACAAGGAAAAAGAGCGGGTCATGGTTTTCGTCCTCAAATGTCGGGCTAGCCAATCCGGCTTGCTGTCGTTTTGATGCTGGGAGAATAGGACCGGTTCAAAGCCCGGAATGTGATCTGGGTCACGGTTCGGTGCGCCGTCCCGCCTTGCGCCAGGCAGGCAGACGGGGGAGCGAGGACATCATGGCCCACGTCAATCGCGTCCTCCGCTCGATCAATGACGAAGACGCCTCGCGCTGCGTCGATATCTTCCTGCGCCCGGACGGCAGCATCGGCTTCGAAGAATATCGGCGGGACGTCGAAGATGGCCGCGGCTGGTTTCCGGTTGGCGGTCATTCGTCCCGCATCTTCCATGAGGAAAGCGCGGCCCTGGCCGCGGCGATCGGGGACGTTCCGTGGTTGCGGCGGGTCATCGGATCGACGTAGCCGCATCCGAATGATGCGGAGCTGGATTTCCGCGGTGTGGCTCTCCACAGCGGCGCGAATCTCACTACATTGCTGGGGCAATGCCCCGCGCCGCCGAACCCCTTTCGTTGAGCAATGCTAGCGCCCGCCACATCTGGCTGCGCGCGCAGCGGCTCGATACAAAGGCGCCGTTCGGGGAGGGGGCGTCAGCGGTGGCGGCCGCCGTCGATCATCTCGGCTATGTGCAGATCGACACCATCAACGTGATCGAGCGCTGCCATCACCACATCCTGTTCACCCGCATTCCGGACTACCGCCGCGCCGACCTCAAGCAGGCGCAGAGCCGGGACAAGAGCGTGTTCGAATACTGGACGCACGCGCTGTCCTACATTCCGTCCAAGGACATCGGCATCTTCCTGCCGGCGATGAAGGCGCATAAGCGCGAGGGCCATAAATGGTTCTCGTCGGTGACCCCTGCGGATACGCGCAAGGTGCTGCGGCTGCTCCGTGCCGGTCCGCTGACCATCCGCGACATCGACGACGACGTGCTGACCGAGAAAGAGCATCTCTGGCAGAGCCGGAAGCCCTCCAAGCGCGCGCTGCAGCTCGCCTTCTATGGCGGCGTGGTCACGATCAGCGAGCGTGCCGGCATGCTGAAGACCTACGAACTGATGACCCGGCACTTCGGCTGGGACAAGCCGCCGAAGCCGGCCCCGGCCTCGGCAAGGATCGCCTATCTGCTCGACCGCGCGCTGCGCTCGCAGGGCACCGTCAGCCTGGATTCGATCTGCCACCTCGACGCGCCGAGCAAGAAGGCGGTGCGCAGCCTGATCGAGGCGCGCCTGCGCCGCAAGGAACTGGTCCAGGTCGCGCTGGAAGGCGCCGGCAAGCAGGAACATTGGGCGCGGCCCGAGGTGCTGGAAGCGACCGGCGAGGGTGATCCAACCCTGGTTCACATCCTCTCGCCGTTCGATCCGCTGATCATCCAGCGCAAGCGCACGGAGCTGTTCTTCGGCTATGGCCACCGTTTCGAGGCCTATGTGCCGAAGGAGAAGCGCCTGTTCGGCTATTTCGCGCTGCCGGTGCTGGTCGGTGACGACATCGTCGCCGCCCTCGACCTCAAGACCGACCGGCAGAACAAGAAGCTCCTGATGCAGAAATGGAGCTGGGTCGGCAACGGCAAGAAGCAGGCGGCACGCAAGGAGCTGAAGCGCCGCATCGAGGAAGAGCTCGACCGCTTCGAGCGCTTCCAGCTGGCTGAATAGGGTTGGCTCTCCGTCATTGCGAGCCACCGGGTCGCGCGAACGCGCGCCCGATGACAGGCTCCGCGAAGCAATCCATCGCGCCACAAGCGGATAAGTGGATTGCTTCGCTTCGCTCGCAATGACGCCGTGCACAAAACGCACAGGGTTCCCGTTTGTGTTGTGAGCTATGAGTTTTTGCCATTGCTCAAAGCGGAGCCAGCCAATAATCCTCACGGCAAGCAACACCCGGGGGAAGCTTATGAGCCAGACAGCAACCATCGCGCCTGATCGCGGCGCCCGCAGCGAGATCGAGACGTCGACGATCCGCGCGATCTCGTGGCGGCTGATCCCGTTCCTGATCCTGGCGTACTTCTTCTCCTATCTCGACCGCGTCAATCTCGGTTTCGCCGCGCTCACCATGAACAGCGAGCTGAAGTTCTCGCCGGTTGTGTTCTCGTTCGGCGCCGGTATCTTCTTCATCGGCTATTTCATCTTCGAGGTGCCGAGCAACCTGGCGCTGGAGCGGTTCGGCGCCAGCAGGTGGATCGCCCGCATCATGGTGAGCTGGGGCATCCTCTCGGCGTTGATGGCGGCGGTCTATGACGAGCACAGCTTCTACGCGCTGCGCTTCTTCCTCGGCGTGGCCGAGGCCGGCTTCTTCCCCGGCATCATCCTCTATCTGACCTACTGGTACCCGGCCGAGTATCGTGCGCGCTTCCTCGCCGCCTTCGCGCTCGCGGTGCCGATCTCGACCGTGATCGGCGCGCCGATCTCCGGCCTGTTGCTCGGCCTCGACGGCGTGATGGGCTTGAAGGGCTGGCAGTGGCTGTTCGTCATCGAGGGCATTCCCTCGGTGCTGCTCGGCATCGTCACCTGGTTCTATCTGACCGACCGGCCGGAGAAGGCCGATTGGCTCTCGGCCGAGCAGAAGGCGTGGCTCAAGGCGAAGCTCGACGCCGAGGTCGCGGCCAAGCAGGCGGCGAAGCATTTCACGCTGGGCGAGGCGCTGTCGTCGCCGAAGGTGCTGGCGCTCAGCGCGATCTATTTCGGCTTCGTCGCCTCGCTCTACGGCATGCAGTTCTGGCTGCCGCAGATCGTCAAGGCGTTCGGGCTGACCAATGCGCAGACCGGCTTCGTCACCGCGATTCCGTACGCATTCGGCACCGTCGCGATGATCCTGTGGGCGCGCCGTTCCGACGCCACGCGCGAGCGCGTGTTCCATGTCGGCGCGCCGCTGCTGTTGACCGCGCTGGCGCTCGCCGTCTCCAGCTACATCACCGATCCGGTCATGACGATGGTGGTGCTGACGGTCGCCGCGATCGGTGTGTTCTGCACCTTCGCGGTGTTCTGGACGCTGCCGACCGCCTGGCTCTCCGGCACCGCCGCCGCCGGCGCGATCGCGCTGATCAACTCGATCGGCAACCTCGCCGGTTTCGGCGGGCCCTATCTGATCGGCTGGGTCAAGGAAGCCACCGGAAGCACGTCGACCGGTCTGCTGGTGCTCTCGCTGTTGCCGCTTGCTGCGGGCCTGCTGGTTTTCCTCGGCAGCCACGAGACCAAGACCGAGTTCGCGGGGGCGAAGTAGGGTAACGCGAGCGCTGAGACGGCTGCGTAGGATGGGTAGAGCGAAGCGAAACCCATCCTCTCGCAGCGCGAAGTCGATGGGTTTCGCTTCGCTCTACCCATCCTACATTTCTTGGCTGCTAGACCGGATAGCGCCACTTCAGCGCACGGCGCACGAGGAAGATCGCAATGAGCGTGACGCCGAGCGCTGCAAGCCACGTCCACATCAGGATGCCGCCCTGCGCCAGGGCGTAGCGCTCGGAGAGCGTGAGCGCGACCAGAACGCCGATGAGCCCTGCACCGGACCAATAGAGCGGCGAATGCAGCATTCCCGTCGCGGCGTGCTCAGCCGCGCGTTCGCGCGCTCGTCCGACAGACCAGATCAGGAAGCCGGCGTAGCCAAGGGCCAAGATCCACGACATGACCACAACCTCCCATGCCGGTGCTTCCGCGACCGTAAAAGGCGGAGGCCAAAGTCGAGGTATCGGGACGAAAGGAGCCGATTCCGACTCGTCCTCACGAATTGGTTATCACTGACGAATATTGACATTCATCAGTGATAAATCGATACTCTTCATCAGTCGTCAGCCCGATGGAGATTTCAGATGTTCGTTCGTTCCGTTTTCTCGAGCTATTACAGGCTCTTGACGGGGGCATCGTTGGCTTTTGCGGTGTTCGCGCTGACCGGCTGCAATGAAAAGGCGGCCGAAAACGCCGATCCGGGACGCCCCGTTCTGGTGGCGACCGTCCATTACGAAGCGGAAACCCCTGAGCGCAGCTTTGTCGGCACCATCAAGCCCCGTATCGAAGCCGATATGGGCTTTCGGGTTGCCGGCAAGGTGGCCAAGCGGCTGGTCGAGGTCGGACAGACAGTCGACGTCGACCAGCCCTTGGCCACCCTCGACGAGGTCGACCTGAAGCTGCAGGCCGAGCAGGCGGAGGCGGAGTTCCGCGCCGCCACCGGCGTGCTGGCGCAGGCCGCGGCCGCCGAGCAGCGCGCCAAGGATCTGAAGGCCAAGGGCTGGACCACCGATGCGGCGCTCGACTCCGCCAAGGCCGCCGGCGACGAGGCCCGCGCCCGACTGAACCGCGCCGAGCGTTCGGTCGAGCTGACCAAGAATTCCCTCTCTTACGCAACGCTGGTGGCCGACACCCGGGGTGTCGTCACAGCGACCATGATCGAGCCCGGCCAGGTGGTTGCCGCGGGCCAGGCTTCGATCCGTGTCGCCCGACTTGGCGAGAAGGAAGCTGTCGTCGCGATCCCCGAGACGCTTCTCGCTCGTGCCAGGTCGGGCGTAGCCACGGTGACGCTGTGGTCGGACGCCAAGAAGAGCTATGCCGCCAGGCTGCGCGAGGTCGCGCCGCAGGCCGATCCCGCTACCCGTACCTATCTCGCAAAATTCTCGCTGCCGGACGCCGACGAGGCGGTTTCGCTCGGCATGACCGCGACGCTGACCTTGGCCGACAAGGCGAGCGAGCGCGTCGCCAAGTTGCCGCTGTCGGCGCTGTACAGCCAGGGCGGCGATCCCTCGCTCTACATCGTCGACGACAAGGGCGACATCGCGCTGAAGCCGGTCAAGGTGAAGGCCTACGAGAGCAACAACGTCGTCATCTCGGGCGGCGTCGACGATGGCGCCAAGGTGGTCGCCCTCGGTGTGCAGAAACTCGATCCGAGCCAGAAGGTGCGGGTCGTGTCATCGCTGTCGTTCTAACCCTCGCAATCGCAGCGGAAACGGTTCTGGGACTGGTCTAGAACTTGGAGAGTTCGATGAAGCGCTTCAACCTTTCGGCCTGGGCGGTCAGCCATCCGACGCTGGTCCTGTTCCTGATGATCATTCTCGGCGCCGCCGGCTTCTTCTCCTATGAGAAGCTCGGCCGCGCCGAGGATCCGTTCTTCACCGTCAAGGTGGTGAACGTCTCGGTGATGTGGCCGGGCGCGACCTCGCAGGAAATGCAGATGCAGGTCGCCGATCCGATCGAGAAGAAACTGCAGGAGCTGCCGTTCTTCGACAAAGTGCAGACCTATTCCAAGCCGGGCTTCACGGCGATGCAGGTCTCCTTCAAGGATTCGACCTCGCCGAAGGACGTGCCCTACCTCTTCTATCTGTTGCGCAAGAAGCTGGTCGACGTGCAGGGCGAGCTGCCCTCCGGCATCCTCGGTCCCGTGGTCAACGACGAATTCTCCGACGTCGATTCGATCCTCTATATGATGACCGGCGACGGCGCCAATTATGCGCAGCTCAAGAAGGTCGCGGAGGGTTTTCGCCAGCGCCTGCTGAAGGTGCCCGGCGTGACCAAGATCGATCTCTACGGCACCCAGGACGAGCGTATTTTCGTCGAGTTCTCGCATGCCAAGCTGGCGACGCTCGGCATCACGCCGCAAGCGCTGTTCGACTCGCTCGCCAAGCAGAATAACGTCACCCCGGCCGGCACCGTCGAGAGCTCATCGCAGCGCGTGCCGCTGCGCGTCACCGGCGCGCTTGATGGCGTCAAGGCGGTTGCCGAGACGCCGGTCGAGAGCAACGGCCGCGTGTTCCGGCTCGGCGATATCGCGACCGTCAGCCACGGCTATGTCGATCCGCCGAGCTTTGTGGTGCGTCAGGAAGGCAAGCCGGCGCTCGGCATCGGCGTCGTCACCGCCAAGGGCGCCAACATCCTCGAGCTCGGCAAGGAGGTCCAGAAGGCGACCGCCGAGTTCCTGAAGGCGGTGCCGCAGGGCGTCGATATCCAGCAGATCGCCGACCAGCCCAAGGTGGTCGAGCACGCCGTCGGCGAGTTCGTGCACTCCTTCGTCGAGGCGCTCGCGATCGTGCTGTTCGTCTCCTTTGTCGCGCTCGGCTGGCGCACCGGCATCGTGGTCGCGCTGTCGGTGCCGCTGGTGCTCGGTATCGTCTTCATCGTGATGAACGCGATGTCGCTCGACCTGCACCGCATCACGCTCGGCGCGCTGATCATTGCGCTCGGCCTTCTGGTCGACGACGCCATCATCGCGGTCGAGATGATGGTGGTGAAGATGGAACAGGGCTGGGACCGCATGAAGGCGGCGTCCTTTGCCTGGGAATCTACTGCGTTTCCGATGCTCACGGGGACGCTGGTCACAGCCGCTGGCTTCCTCCCCATCGGCTTTGCCAATTCGGCGGTCGGCGAATATGCCGGCGGCATCTTCTGGATCGTGGCGATCGCGCTGGTCGCCTCCTGGTTCGTCGCGGTGATCTTCACGCCCTATATCGGCGTCAAGCTGCTGCCGAACATCAAGGTGCACCAGAATCACGATCCGCACGCGATCTACGAGACGCGGATGTATCGCGGCCTGCGCAGCGTCGTGCAGTGGTGCGTCGATCACCGCATCAAGGTGGTGGCGGCGACCGTCGGCGTCTTCGTTGCCTCCATCGTTGCGTTCGGGCACGTCCAGCAGCAGTTCTTCCCGCTGTCGGAGCGGCCCGAGTTGTTCCTGCAGCTGCGGCTGCCCGAGGGCACCGCCTTCAACGTCACCGAGAAGACGGTGAAGAAGGCCGAAGGGCTGCTGAAGGGCGATGACGACATCCAGACCTACACCGCCTATGTCGGCCAGGGCTCGCCGCGCTTCTGGCTCGGCCTCAACCCGCAGCTGCCGAACGAGGCCTTTGCCGAGATCGTGATCCTCGCCAAGAACGTCGAGGCGCGCGAGCGCGTCAAGGCCAAGATCGAGCAGGCCGCCGCTGATGGCGCGCTGAACGAGGCGCGGGTCCGGGTCGACCGCTTCAATTTCGGTCCGCCGGTCGGCTTCCCGGTCCAGTTCCGCGTGATCGGCCCCGATGCCAACAAGGTGCGCGACATCGCCTACCAGGTGCGCGACGTCATGCGCCAGAACAAGAACGTCAAGGACGTCCAGCTCGACTGGAACGAGCAGTCGCCCTACCTGAAGCTCGCCGTCGACCAGGATCGGGCGCGCGCGCTCGGCCTGACCCCGCAGGACGTCTCGCAGGCGCTGGCGATGCTGATCTCGGGTGCGCCGGTCACCACGATCCGCGACGGCATCGAGAAGGTCGGCGTGGTCGCCCGCGCGGTGCCGTCCGAGCGGCTCGATCTCGGCCGCGTCGGCGATCTCACCATCACCACGCGCAACGGCGTAGCCGTCCCGCTGCAGCAGATTGCCAAGATCGAATATGCGCATGAGGAGCCGATCCTGTGGCGCCGCAACCGCGACATGGCAATCACCGTGCGGTCGGATGTCGTCGACGGCGTGCAGGCGCCCGACGTCACCAACCAGATCTCGCCGAAGCTGAAGGACATCCAGGCCCATCTCGAGCCGGCCTACCGGATCGAGCCGGGCGGGGCGTTCGAGGAATCCGCCAAGGGCAATGCGTCGATCTTCATCCTCTTCCCCGTGATGGTGATGGTGATGCTGACGCTGCTGATGATCCAGCTGCAGAGCTTCTCGCGCCTGTTCCTGGTGTTCCTGACCGCGCCGCTCGGCATCGTCGGCGCCTCGCTGGGGCTGAACGTCGCCAACCAGCCGTTCGGCTTCGTGGCGCTGCTCGGCCTGATCGCGCTCGCCGGCATGATCATGCGCAACGCCGTGATCCTGGTCGATCAGATCGAGAGCGACGTGGCGTCCGGCCTGACCCGGCGCGAGGCGATCGTCGAAGCCACCGTCCGGCGCGCCCGGCCGGTGGTGCTGACGGCCCTGGCCGCCATCCTCGCCATGATCCCGCTGTCGCGCTCGGCGTTCTGGGGCCCGATGGCGATCACCATCATGGGCGGTTTGTTTGTTGCGACTTTCCTGACCTTGCTGTATCTGCCGGGCCTTTACGCCCTCTGGTTCCGCAAGACCCTCGAGGAGAGCGGCTCCGAGCAAACCGATACTGCGCCGCAGCATGCCGGCGATGCGCAACGCGCATTTCCGCTTGCTGAGGCGGCCGAATAATTGAAGATTGAGTAGGCCAACATGACACTGATCTCGGAACATAGCGAAACCGACACCCGCGAACGGATTCTCGTGGTGGCGGAGCGCTTGTTCCGGCAGATCGGGTACCAGAAGACGACGGTCGCCGACATCGCCAAAGAGCTGCGGATGAGCCCCGCCAACGTGTACCGCTTCTTCGATTCGAAGAAGTCGATCCACGAAAGCGTGGCCCGCGGCCTGATGGGCGAGGTCGAGATCGAGGCCCAGCGCATCGCGCGCTCGGAGGGGCCGGCGGCGCCGCGCCTGCGCCAGCTGATGACGACCATCAATCGCATGAACACCGAACGCTATGTCGGTGACTCCAAGCTGCACGAGATGGTCGAGATCGCGATGCAGGAGGACTGGGACGTCTGCGTCGCCCATATGGAGTGCATCGCCTCCATTATCGGCGAGGTGATCGCGCAAGGAGCCGCGTCGGGGGAGTTCGAGATCACGGACCTGCAACTCGCCTCGCTGTGTGCCTGCACGGCGATGATGCGGTTCTTCCACCCGCAGATGATCGCCCAATGTGCCACCAAGCCGGGCCCGACCATCGACCAGATGATCGATTTCGTGATCGCCGGCCTGTCGCCGCGCAGCCGCGCCAATTGAGCGCCAGGGCTGACATTTTCGTCAGTTGACTTCCTTGTCATTCCGGGGCGATGCGTAAGCATCGAACCCGGAATCTCGAGATTCCGGGTCTGTTCCTTACGGACCATCCCGGAATGACGAGGACGCAATCGTGACTGCCAAAGACCTGCATTTCTACGAGCCGAAGAACGGCCACGGCCTGAAGCACGATCCGTTCAACGCCATCGTGGCGCCGCGGCCGATCGGCTGGATCTCCTCGCGCGACAAGGGCGGCAACGTCAATCTCGCGCCCTACAGCTTCTTCAACGCGTTCTGCTACGTGCCGCCGATCATCGGCTTCTCCTCCACCAACTGGAAGGACAGCGTCGCCAACATCCAGGACACCGGCGAGTTCGTCTGGAATCTGGCGACGATGGATCTCGCCAAGCACATGAACGCGACGGCGGTGCATGTCGCGCGCGATGTCGACGAGTTCAAGCTCGCGGGGCTCACGCCGGTCGCCGGCAAGCTCGTCAACGTGCCGCGGGTCGCCGAAAGCCCGGTGTCGTTCGAATGCAAGGTGAGCCAGATCGTCCAGCTCCAGGGCGCCGACGGCAAGAAGGCCGAGGCTTGGCTGACGCTTGGCGAGGTCGTCGCCGTCCACATCGACAAGGCCTTCATCAAGGACGGCGTCTACCAGACCGGTCTCGCGCACCCGATCGTCCGCGCCGGCCGCCGCGGCGACTACTTCGAGATCAAGCCGGAAAACATGTTCGAGATGATCCGGCCGGATTAGCTCTTCCTTCTCCCTCGCCCGCTTGCGGGGTCGAGACGAGCGAAGCTCGCTCTTAGAGGGTAGGGTGAGGGGCTGCTTCCACCAGTTATGATCGTCGTGAGACCTGTACCCCTCACCCGGATTGCATCTTGCGAAGCAATCCGACCTCTCCCCGCAAGCGGGGCGAGGTAAGAGACGTCGCGCCGCAACGACAGCCCGCACCACAACAATGTGAAATTTCCGCGCGCGGGGATGAAAAACCGTCACTCGCAACCTCTCCGGGAGCAGTCTAACCTCCACCCGCCAGGCCGGATCAACGGCCGGCCAACAGAGTGGGAGGATGCGATGACACGCCAACCGCGGCGCGATCCGAACGAAGAACAACGCGATCCGAACGTTTCACGACGCACGCTGGTTCAGGGGCTGGCGGCTTCCGCCGCCGCCGTCGCGGGCATCGGCAGCGCGCTGGCTCAGAATGCGCCCGCGCCGGTCGGGCCGCCGACGACGATCACCAGCCCGCCGCGCGACTTCAGTCCGCGCGGTGCGCCGACCACCTATTTCTGGGACCCCGACATCATCGCGGTCGATCCGTCCTTCAACGACCTTGCCCAGCCCAACACCTCGATCAAGCGCCTCCACACCGGCCTGTTGTGGGCGGAAGGCCCGGCCTGGAGTTCGCAGGGCCGTTATCTGTTGTGGAGCGACATTCCCAACAACCGGCAGATGCGCTGGTCGGAGGACGACGGCCATGTCAGCGTCTTCCGCATGCCGTCGAACTGCTCGAACGGCAATTCGTTCGACTTCCAGGGCCGCCAGCTGTCCTGCGAGCATCTCACCCGCCGCGTGACGCGCTACGAGAATGACGGCACCGCGACCGTGCTTGCCGATAACTATCAAGGCAAGCGGCTGAACTCGCCGAACGACATCGTCGCGCATCCCGACGGCAGCTACTGGTTCACCGATCCGCCCTATGGCGGGCAGCTCTATGAGGGCGAGCCCGACGCCGCGGGCGGCCCGGGCAATCCGGCCGGCTCCCCGGATCGGCCAGCCGGCGGGCTTCGTGCCGGCCAAGCGCGAGCTGCCGACCAATTGCTATCGCATCGATCCCTCCGGCCGTGTCGATCTCGTGGTCAGCGAGGACCAGGTGCCGGACCCGAACGGCCTCTGCTTCTCGCCGGACTACAAGAAGCTCTACGTGGTCTCGACCGGCAAGGGACCGGGCGATAGCGGCCCCGGCGGCAAGGGTGACGTCTTCGTGTTCGATGTCGGCGCCGACAACAAGCTCTCCAACGGCAAGCGGTTCAGCGATTTCACGATCGACGGCGTGAAGTGCGGACCGGACGGCATCCGCTGCGACGTCAACGGCAATGTCTGGTGCTCGAGCAATGCCGGCCGCGCGGTCGGTTACAGCGGCGTGACGGTGTGGTCGCCGGAGGGCAAGCTGCTCGGCCGCATCCGGCTGCCCGAGGTCTGCGGCAACATCACCTTCGGCGGCCCCAAGCGCAATCGCCTGTTCATGGCCGCAAGCCAGTCGCTCTACGCGGTCTATACAGCAACCCAGGGAGCGGGGCCGGCCTGATCTCGGTTTTCACTTCACCTCTCCCCAGCGGGGAGAGGTCGATTTGCGCAGCAAATCGGGTGAGGGGGAGCCGCTCCAACGAGAGACCGCAACCCCTCACCCGGCGCTGCGCGCCGACCTCTCCCAAGGGAGAGGTGGCCGCCAGAGCGGCCTCCTTGGCCGTCCCGCGCGATTCGCTATCGCCCCGCTACCTGATTGTCGCACCTCAGCTTTCGGAACTGAACGCGTGGCCTGCCGTTAACAGAATGGCGCCTGGGCCGCGTCAATTTCGCTTTATTTGAACAGCGAAGTGTTCACCGGTGAACGGCACTTTCCGATAAGATCACCCATCCGCGCCGCCGTTTCATGAGGATCCGCCATGAGCTTCCGCCGCGACTATATGACAAAACCGATCTTCTCCTGGGCGCGTGGCGTGCTGCCGACGATGTCGGACACCGAGCGCGAGGCCCTGGAAGCCGGCGACGTCTGGTGGGACGCCGATCTGTTCACCGGCAATCCCGACTGGTCGAAATTGCTGGCGTTCGCGCCGGCCAGATTGACCGACGAAGAGCAAGCCTTCCTGCACGGTCCGGTCGACGAGCTCTGCAGGATGCTCGACGAGTGGAAGATCAACTGGGAATGGCGCGATCTGCCGCCCGAGGTCTGGGCCTTCATCAAGGCCAAGAAATTCTTCGGCATGATCATCCCCAGGGAATTCGGCGGCCTCGGCTTCTCGCCCTATGCGCATTCCGAAGTGGTGCGCAAGATCTCGTCGCGTTCGCTGACCGCGGCCGTCACCGTGATGGTGCCGAACTCGCTCGGGCCGGGTGAACTCCTGATGCGCTTCGGCACCAAGGAGCAGCAGGACAAATGGCTGCCGCGCCTCGCCTCGGGCCAGGACATTCCATGCTTCGGTCTGACCAGCCCGGAGGCAGGGTCCGATGCCGCCTCGATGATCGACACCGGCATCATCTGCAAGGGCAATTTCGAAGGCCGCGAGGTGCTGGGCTTGAGGCTCAACTGGCACAAGCGCTACATCACGCTCGGCCCGGTCGCGACGCTGCTTGGGCTAGCGTTCAAGGCCTATGATCCCGATCACCTCGTCGGCAGCGAGGAAGAGCTCGGCATCACCGTCGCGCTGATCCCGACCCATCTGCCCGGCGTCTCGATCGGCCACCGCCACCTGCCGGCGATGCAGGTGTTCCAGAACGGCCCGAACTGGGGCCGCGACGTCTTCATTCCGCTCGACTACATCATCGGTGGCCAGGAGCGGCTCGGCCAGGGCTGGAAGATGCTGATGACGGCGCTCGCCGCCGGCCGCGGCATCTCGCTGCCGTCGCTGTCGGCGGCCGGCGCTGCCTATGCCGCGCGCACCACCGGCGCCTATGCCCGCATCCGCGAGCAGTTCGGCATCTCGATCTCGAAATTCGAGGGCATCGAGGAGCCGCTCGCGCGTATCGCCGGCACGGCCTATCTGCTCGACGCCGCGCGGCGGCTGACCTGTGCGGCACTGAACGAGGGGCATCATCCCGCCGTCATCTCCGGGATCATGAAGCTGCACGCCACCGAGCGGATGCGGATCGCGATCGACGACGCCATGGACATCCATGGCGGCAAGGCCGTGATCGACGGGCCGCAGAATTATCTCGGCGGGCTCTACCGTTCGGTGCCGGTCGGCATCACGGTCGAGGGCGCCAACATCCTGACCCGCAATCTGATCGTGTTCGGGCAGGGCGCGATCCGTGCGCATCCCTATCTGTTGCAGGAGATGAACGCGCTCGGCGAGACCGACCGCGACAAGGGCCTCACCGCGTTCGACACCGCGTTCTGGAAGCATGTCGGCCACAGCTTCGCGACCATGTTCCGCGCCTGGGGCCGCAGCTGGAGCTTCGGCCTGTTCGCGCCGGCGCCGGATGCCGGTGACGCCACCGAGTTCTATCGCCAGCTGTCTCGCTATTCCTCGGCATTCGCGCTGTGCGCCGACATGGCGCTGCTCACCCTCGGCGGCGCGCTGAAGCGCAAGGGGATGCTCTCCGCGCGCTTCGGCGACATCCTCTCCGAGCTCTATTTGCTCTCCGCGGCGCTGAAGCGCTGGCAGGATGAGGGCCGGCAGAAGGAGGATGTTCCTGCGCTCCAATGGTGCATGGCATCCGGCTTCAAGACCATCGAGAACCGCTTTGCGGAAATCTTCGCCAACATGCCGAACCGCCCGGTGGCGTGGCTGCTGAAATTCCTGATCCAGCCGTTCGGCGCCCGCGTCACCGGCCCGTCCGATCGCGTCGTGCAGCAATGCGCGCAGCTCGTGCTGTCGCCGTCGGCTGCGCGCGATCGGCTGACGCCGGACCTCGCCTTTGTCGAAGATGACGGCGGCATCGCGCGGCTGGAGAAGGCCTTCCGCCTCGTCACCGAGACCGAGGACGCCGCCAAGCAGCTGCGCGCGGCGCGGCTGCACGACTGGAAGGATGCGGTCAAGAAGGGCGTCATCACCGAGGCCGACGGCGAGAAGCTCGCCGCCGCCCATGAGGCCGTCGCCAAAGTTATCGAGGTTGATGATTTTGCGCCGGAGGCGCTGTCCCCGATTTACAAGAAATCCGCCGACGTGCATCAGTTCTTCCAGGAGCTTGGTGAGCAGAGGGCGGCGAGCTGATGGCGCGACCAGTCTTTATTGTCGACGGCAGCCGGACGCCGTTCCTGAAGGCGCGCTCCGGTCCCGGCCCGTTCACCCCGGTCGATCTTGCCGTGCAATGCGGCCGGCCGCTGCTGGCCCGGCAGCCGTTCGCGCCCACCGCCTTCGATCAAGTGATCCTCGGCTGCGTCAACGTGATCGCCGATGAGATGAACCCGGCGCGCGTCGCGGCGCTCAGGCTCGGCATGGGCGAAGAGATGGTCGCCTTCACGGTGCAGATCAATTGCGGCTCCGGCATGCAGTCGATCGACACCGGCTACCGTTACATCCGCGAGGGGACCTCCGACCTGATCCTCGCCGGCGGTGCCGAGGCGCTGAGCCACGCGCCGCTGGTCTGGCCCAATTCCGGCGTGCGCTGGTTTGCAGGCTTCGCCGGCGCCAAGGGGCTAGGTGCCAAGATCGCCGCGGCGCTGAAGGTGAAGCCGAGCTACTTCAAGCCGATCATCGGCCTCGAGCGCGGGCTGACCGATCCGATCACCGAGCTCAACATGGGGCAGACTGCCGAGAAGGTCGGCCATCTCTTCGGCATTACCCGCGCACAGTCCGATGCATATGCTGCCGAGAGCCATCAGCGGCTGGCCAACGCGCAGAAGCAAGGCTTTCTCAAGGGCGAGGTCGAGACCGCGTTCTCCCGCGACGGCAAGTTCTACGACCATGACGACGGCGTCCGCCCGGACTCGACGCCCGAGACCCTGGCGAAGCTGAAGCCGGTGTTCGGGCGTCCGTGGGGCCAGGTCACCGCCGGCAATTCCTCGCAGATCACCGACGGCGCTTCCTGGGTGATCCTGGCGTCGGAGACGGCGGTGGCCAAGCACGGGCTGACGCCGAAGGCCGTCATCCTCGACAGCCAATGGTCGGCGCTCGATCCCTCGATCATGGGCCTCGGCCCGGTGCTGTCGGCGAGCGCGATGCTCAAGCGCAACGCCATGACCTTGCAGGACGTCGAGACCTGGGAGCTCAACGAGGCCTTCGCCACCCAGGTGCTGGGCTGCCTCGCGGCGTGGAACGACGAGACATTCTGCCGCGAGATTCTCGGGCTCGATGGCGCGGCCGGCGAGATCGACCGCGCCAAGCTCAACGTCGACGGCGGCGCGATCAGCCTCGGTCATCCCGTCGGCACCAGCGGCAACCGCATCGTGCTGCATCTGGTCAATGCGATGAAGCGGCTCGGCACCAGGCGCGGCGTCGCCACCGAATGCATCGGTGGCGGGCAGGGCGGCGCGATGTTGATAGAGACGGTGTGATCATGGATTCACGGATCATGGACGTTCTCGCCGATCGCGTGCTCGAACTTGGGCCGAAGCCTGCCGCGGACAGCCCCTACAGGAATTTCAAGCTGACGCGCGATGAGGACGGCATCGCCTGGCTGCTGTTCGACCGCGCCGGCGCCAGCGCCAACACGCTGTCCGCCGATCTGCTCGAGGAGCTCGATGCCATCGTCGCGGCGCTGGAGAACCAGCGGCCGACCGGCCTCGTGGTGCGCTCGGCCAAGCCAAGCGGCTTCATCGCCGGCGCCGACGTCAATGAGTTTCGCGGCGCCAGCGATTCCGGCGCGGTCGAGACCGCGATCGGCCGCGCCCATGCGGTGATCGACCGGCTCGAGGCGTTGCGCGTGCCGTCGGTCGCCGTGATCCACGGCTTCTGCCTCGGCGGCGGCCTCGAGGTCGCGCTGGCATGCCAGATGCGGATCGCGATTGACGATGCCAGGTTCGGTTTCCCAGAGGTGATGCTCGGCCTGCATCCCGGTCTCGGCGGCACGGTGCGCTTCACCGAGCTGGTCAACCCGATGCAGGCGATGACCTTGATGCTGACCGGCAAGACCATCGACGCGCGCCGCGCCAAGGCGCTCGGCCTGGTCGACGCCGTCACCCAGGAGCGCCATGTCCGCAACGCGGTGAAGGATGCGGTGTTCGGACGGCTGAAGCGCGCCAGGCCGGGCGCGCTCAACTCGCTCCTCAATCTTGGTCCGGTCAGGGGCTTCCTCGCCTCGCGGATGCGCAGCGAGGCCGAGAAGGCGGCACCACGCAAGCATTACCCGGCGCCCTATGCGCTGATCGATCTGTGGGAGAAGCACGCCGGCAACCGCACGGCGATGCTGAATGCGGAGAAGGCCTCGTTCGCCAATCTGATGGTGACGCCGACCGCGCAGAATCTGATCCGCGTGTTCTTCCTGCGCGAGCAGATGAAGAAGCTCGCCGGCGGCGGCAACAAGGTTGCGCACGTCCATGTCATCGGCGCCGGCGCGATGGGCGGCGATATCGCGGCCTGGTGCGCCAACCAGGACATGCGCGTGACCTTGGCCGACATGAAGGCCGAGCCGATCGCGGGCGCCATGAAGCGGGCCGCCGAGTTGTTCGGCAAGATCATGCGCAAGCGGATCGACCAGCGCGACGCGCTCGACCGGCTGATTCCCGACATGGACGGCGAGGGCGTCCGCAATGCCGATCTGATCATCGAGGCAGTGCCGGAAAAGCTCGAGCTGAAGCAGAAGGTCTATGCCTCTCTCGAGCCGAAGCTGAAGCCGGGCGCGATCCTCGCCACCAACACGTCGAGCATCCCGCTGCAGGATCTGCGCACCACGCTGGCACGGCCGGAGCGGCTGCTCGGCCTGCACTTCTTCAACCCGGTGTCGCGGCTGCAACTCGTCGAGGTCGTCAGCCATGACGGCACCGATACCGGCATGCTCAAGGAGGCGCTGGCTTTCGTCGGCGCCATCGACCGCCTGCCGCTGCCGGTGAAGAGCTCGCCGGGCTTCCTCGTCAACCGCGCGCTGACGCCCTACATGCTGGAAGCGATGATGATGCTGGACGAGAAGATCGACCCGCGCC
Source organism: Bradyrhizobium sp. USDA 3262 (assembly GCF_054060035.1). Classification (NCBI taxonomy): domain Bacteria; kingdom Pseudomonadati; phylum Pseudomonadota; class Alphaproteobacteria; order Hyphomicrobiales; family Nitrobacteraceae; genus Bradyrhizobium; species Bradyrhizobium sp. USDA 3262. The sequence goes on along the minus strand of NZ_JBSSCT010000001.1, from coordinate 8,085,187 downwards.
TGATCGACGCGGCCGCGGTCGAGTTCGGCATGCCGATGGGGCCGATCGAACTTGCCGACCAGGTCGGCCTCGATATCTGTCTCGATGTCGGCGACATGCTGCGCTCGAAGTTCGGCGATACGCTGCCGCCGACGCCTGCATGGTTGCGCGAAAAAGTCGTCAGGGGCGAGCTCGGCCGCAAGACCGGCAAGGGCTTCTACACCTGGAAGGACGGCAAGGCGGAAAAGGCGCCGCTGCCCGAGACCGGTCCCCGGGTGAGCGATGAGATGATCGACCGCCTGGTGCTGCCGATCTCGAATGTCTGCGTCGCCGCCCTGCGCGAGGGCATCGTCGACAATCCCGACATGGTCGACGGCGCGATGATCTTCGGCACCGGCTATGCCCCGTTCCGCGGCGGCCCGCTCAACTATGCGCGCAGCCGCGGCGTCGACAATGTGGTGTCTGCCATGCAGGCCTTGATGCGCAAGTTCGGCGGCCGATTTGCGCCGGATACCGGCTGGGAGTCCTTCAAGTGACTGATTCGCAAGTGACCGATTCGCAGGTGACCGCCTCGCAAGTGACCGACACCCATGTTCACGCGCCGCTGAGCAACGATGCCGAGCCGAAGGGCGATCTCTGCATCCGCACGCTGGCGATGCCGGCCGACACCAATGCCAATGGCGACATCTTCGGCGGCTGGCTGCTCAGCCAGATGGATCTCGGCGGCGGTGTGTTCGCCTCCAAGGTGGCGAAGTCGCGCACCGTGACGGTCGCGATCGACGCGATGAACTTCCGCAAGGCGGTCAATGTCGGCGATCTCGTCTCCGTCTATGCCAATCTCGTGCGCATCGGCCGCACCTCGATCACGGTGCATCTCGAGGCCTGGGTGCTGCGCCGTCGCGAGCAGCAGTCGATCCTCGTGACGGACGGCAATTTCACCTATGTCTCGATCGACGAGCAGGGCCATCCGCAACCGATCCAGCGCGACGGCGCCACGATCGCGACCTGACATTCGTCGCGCCAGTGCCGCTGATTCGGCGCGGGAGCAAACGCGTCGAAACTGAGTCCGGAGCGTGGTTTGATTGCAAAAAGCGTCGGATTCCAACGCTTCGCCGCGCAAAATAACTGAGGAACAAACAGCCAGCGATTCCGTTGTCGGGCCGGAGTCAAACCGAGGCTGACAATGTCCGACAGTTACGTGATCGAAGTGAGTTCGCAGACGGCGGGTATCGTGGTGCGCGATACGCGTGGTTATCAGTTCTTTGCTGCATCGCACCTTTTCGACCGCCTTGAAGGCCAGATCTTCCGCAATGCCCGCGAGGCCGAGCGCGCGGCGCGCCGGCTGCTTACCGGTCAATCCATGCAGGTGGCGTCGTAGAACACCTTTGCGCGATAGCGCGTGGCCCTGGCGAAGCGTCCACCTTCGCCCGGCCGTCCCTGACACGGTACTGCACGTTGACCTCCGTGCCGAACGGTCGCACCATGGGCGACTCGCCGTTTCAAGGGGGCCGCCGTGGCCGGACTCTCCCATCGCCAGACTGAAATCCTCAACATCGCGCGCGCGTTCGGCCGGGTCATGGTCGAAGACCTCGCCAAGCGATTCGAGGTGTCGGCGCAGACCATCCGCAAGGACCTTAACGATCTCTGCGACCAGCGCTCGCTGACCCGCATCCATGGCGGCGCGATCATCGCCTCGGGCGTCGAGAACCTCGCCTACGAGGCGCGTCGCTTCGTCGCCGCCGAGGAGAAGAAGGCGATCGGCGCTGCCGCGGCGGCACGGATTCCGAACGGCTGCTCGCTGTTCATCAATATCGGCACCACCACGGAAGAGGTCGCGAGCGCGCTGACCTCGCATGAGGATCTGCTCGTCATCACCAACAACCTCAACGTCGCGATGCTGCTGTATCGTCATCCGCGCATCGAGGTGGTGGTGGCCGGCGGCACGGTGCGCCGCGCCGACGGCGCGGTGGTCGGCTCCACCGCGACGCAGCTGATCGGCCAGTTCAAGGTCGACTACGCCATCATCGGCGCATCGGCGATCGACGAGGAGGGCGCGCTGCTCGACTTCGACTATCGCGAGGTGCAGGTCGCGCAGGCGATCATCGCCAACGCACGCAACGTCATGCTGGTCTCGGACTCGACCAAGCTCCGCCGCAGCGCGCCGGTGCGGATCGCCCATATGAGCCAGATCCAGACCTTCGTCACCGATTCACCGCTTCCTGCGGGCCTCGCCAATATCTGCCACAGCCGCGGCATCGAGGTGGTCGTCGCGATGGACAAGCCGCAAGTCGATCTCGACGACAACGGCGCCGACGCGGCACCCGCGACGCTGCGCAGCGCGCAAGGCGCTTGATCGCTCAAGTTTTAGCGAACCTGTTTCGGATGCCTTTCGGCCGCTGCTGTAGCCTGCCTGAGGTGGAGCGGTTCGTTGGTCAGCACGCAATTCAAGATCGTCACGGCATTGGGCATGGCGGCGATGTTCGGCATCGTCTCGTTTGTCCTTGGCTTTAGCGTCGCATCCGCGTGCGCAACGGCGCTGGCCGGCGGTGTTTCTGCGCTTGTGGTCATGCGTGCGTTCGATGGTGAGACCCAGCCGCCATCGAAGAGTGTCCGTGCCGACATCTTTCGCTTCGGCAGCGGGAGCCGCCCGGCCTGGCCGTCGGAACTGGAACAGCAGAACGGCCGTGGCAGGAAACTGCTTTACGGACTGTCGCGGATCTTCTTTTCGGGATCGCTGTGTCAGCGCACCGCGAGCGGGGCCTTCCTCGCGCAGTCGGTAATCGGCCTGGTGGCGATCGTCCTGTTCCGGCTTGGCCAGGCGATGGGCTTTGACATGCGGCTGTCCGCAATCCCGCCGTTCGGGGGCCTGTTTGCGGACGGCATCCCGATGTCGGCTGGAGCAGCCGCGCAAATGAGGTTCGAGCACCTCTTCCTGCCGCTGGTCTCGCTCTACGCCGTCACGTTTTCCCTGTTCCTGATCGCATTGCTTGGCGATCTCGCGACCATCCTGCGCGACTGGCGAAAGCAGTGGAAGTATCTCACGATGCCGCTGTTCTGCTTTGCATTCTGGGCACTCCTGGCGCACCGAAAATCATCGGGATATAGCGCCCTGCAAGTCGCGCTCGGCGGCGGACACCTCTGGGCCTATGTCGCGGTCTTCGTGTTCTTTCCGCTCTTCTTTCTCGTGCTGTCGGCGTCGCTGCCAGGCAATCGGGCGATCCGATGAACAGGGATCGCTCGATCGGGCGAATCTATCTCCGCTTCGCGCTCAAATGGTATGCGATCCTTTTCGTCGCATCGTTGGTCTTCTACGTCCTGTTCGCCAGCGGTCACACATTCGTCGCGTCGACCGGTGTGCTCTTGCTCGCCGCCTACTTTGTGCGCGACAGCCGAGCTTGCGCCAAGCGGGCAGGCGGTGAAGTTCGCCGTACCTACGATCCCGAAAAGGCTCTGCCGGAATTGCGCGTCGGACGATCGCCACAGCGTCCCTGACCGTCCGCCACCGCTTAGCCTGGCGTCACCCCAAGCGTCGCCCGTCCGTCCACCCCAAAAGCCCTGACCGCGAGCACTCCGCCCAAAGAATCCCCAGCGAAAGTTCCCCGTTTTCACTTTGCTTTCGTTTTTGGTTGTGATTTACTCCAATCCGAAAGTAAAACCGTCAAAGCGAAGGCGGTTGCCGGGGGAAGCGTTCTTTGGATCAGATTTACGACCTCGCCATCATTGGAGGCGGCGTTAATGGCTGCGGCATCGCGCGCGATGCAGCGGGCCGGGGTAACTCTGTTTTCCTCTGTGAAATGAATGACTTGGCCAGCGGGACGTCGTCCTGGTCGACCAAGCTCGTGCATGGTGGTCTGCGCTATCTCGAATATTACGAGTTTCGTCTGGTGCGCGAGGCGCTGATCGAGCGCGAAATCCTCTGGCAGATCGCGCCCCACATCATTCGGCCGCTGCGTTTCGTTTTGCCGCACCACGCCGGCCTGCGCCCGGCCTGGCTGCTGCGGCTCGGCCTCTTCCTCTACGACCATATCGGCGGCCGGCATTTGCTGCCGGCGACGCGCTCGGTCGATCTGACCCGCGACGTGGTCGGCAAGCCGCTGATTCCGGGCCGCTACACCAAGGGCTTCGAATATTCCGACTGCTTCGTCGACGACGCCCGGCTGGTTGCGCTGACTGCGCGCGATGCCGCCGATCGCGGCGCCGAGATCCGCACCCGCACCCGCGCGGTCGAGATCAGGCAGGTCGACGGCGTCTGGCACGTTACGGTCGAAGACAGCGTCACGGGTGCCCGCGACACGATCCAGTCACGCGTGCTGGTCAATGCCGGCGGTCCCTGGGTCGAACAGGTCCTGGCGTCAGGCGCCGGCGTCAACGCGCGCGCCAAGGTGCGCCTGGTGCAGGGCTCGCACATCGTGGTGCCGAAGCTCTACGACCACGACCGTGCCTACATCTTCCAGAATGCCGACGGCCGCATCATCTTCGTCATTCCCTATCGGGACGACTTCTCGCTGATCGGTACCACCGATCGCGACTATGACGGCGATCCGGCCAAGGTGAAGGCGACGCAGGAGGAGATCGAATATCTCTGCGCGTCCGCCAGCGCCTATCTCGCCAAGCCGGTGAAGCCCGAGGACGTGGTCTGGAATTACTCCGGCGTGCGTCCGCTCTATGACGACGGCGCGAGCGAAGCCAAGGCCGCGACCCGCGACTATGTGTTCGAGCTCGATACGCCCGGTGGTGCGCCGCTACTGTCGATCTATGGCGGCAAGATCACGACCTATCGCCGCCTCTCCGAAGAGGCGCTGGAGCGGCTGTCGCCTTATCTCCGCGGCACAAAGGCGCAGGAGGGCTGGACCGGCAAGGCGCCGCTGCCCGGCGGCGACATGGATGTATCAGCGGTCGCGGCGCTGAGCGCCGAATTGATCCGCAACTATCCGTTTCTCGCGCAATCGCACGCCAATCGTCTCGCCCATGCCTATGGCACGCGCGCCAGCAAAATCTTGGGCAACGCAACATCGACGGCCGATCTCGGCCGCTCCTTCGGCGCCACCTTGACGGAAAGCGAAGTCAGGTACCTGATGGCGAACGAATGGGCTCGGACTGCGGACGATGTCGTCTGGCGACGATCCAAGCTGGGCTTGCGGATGACGGCGGGTGAAATCGCCGCGCTCGACGAGTGGATGCTCGCCAACCGCGGGTCCGGTGAACGTCCCCTCCGCGAAGCGGGAGGACGGGCATGAGCGTCACACTGCAGAATGTCACGCGAACCGTGGATGGCATTCCGACCATCCGCGATGTGTCGCTGACGCTGGAGCGTGGCACGCTCAGCGTGCTGCTCGGGCCGACGCTGTCGGGCAAGACCTCGATCATGCGGCTGCTCGCCGGCCTCGACAAGCCGACCAACGGCCGCGTGCTGGTCGATGGCAAGGACGTCACCGGCGCCGACGTGCGGCAGCGTTCGGTCGCGATGGTCTATCAGCAGTTCATCAACTATCCCTCGCTGACGGTCTATGAGAACATCGCCTCGCCGCTGCGCGTGCAGGGCAAGCCGCGCGTCGAGATCGAGCGGCGGGTGGCGGAAGCGGCCAGCCTGTTGCGGCTCGAGCCGTTCCTGAAGCGCACGCCGCTGCAACTCTCCGGCGGCCAGCAGCAGCGCACCGCGATCGCGCGGGCGCTGGTCAAGGGCGCCGACCTTGTGCTGCTCGACGAGCCGCTCGCCAATCTCGACTACAAGCTGCGCGAGGAGCTGCGCGCAGAGCTGCCGCGCATCTTCGAGGCCTCCGGCGCGATCTTCGTCTATGCCACCACGGAACCGTCGGAAGCGCTGCTGCTCGGCGGCGACACTGTGTGCATGTGGCAGGGCCAGGCGCTGCAAACCGGTGCGACGCCCAAGGTCTACCGCCATCCCGACACGCTGCGCGTTGCGCAGGTGTTTTCCGATCCGCCGCTCAACATCATCGGCATCGAGAAGAAGGGCGCGCAAGTGATCTATGCCGGCGGCGAGCAGGCGCCCGCGGCCGGCCTCTATGCCAACCTGCCCGATGGCCGCTACCGGACCGGCTTCCGTGCGCACCAGCTCGAGGTCGGGAATGTCGCGGCCGGCCGCCACAAATTCTCCGCCGCGGTGACGGTGACCGAGATCACCGGGTCGGAGAGCTTTGTGCACGTCCATGTCCACGGCTCGAACTGGGTCGCGGTGCTGCACGGCGTGCACGAATATGAACCCGGGCAGGTGCTCGATGCCGCGCTCGATCCCGACAACATCTTCGTGTTCGACGCGGCCGACCGCCTCGTCGCGTCGCCCGCGACCGCGTTTTCGGGCAACGTGTATCGCAGTGCGCGTGCTGCAAACGCGTCAGCCGGCAACGGCAAGTGAGGGAGATGCTCCATGGCCCGCATTGACCTCGTCGATCTCGCGCACTCCTACGGCGGCAACGACGCGCCGCAGGAATCCTTTGCACTGAAGCCGGTCACCATGACCTGGCGGCAGGGCGGCGCCTATGCGCTGCTCGGGCCGTCCGGTTGCGGCAAGACCACGCTGCTCAACCTGATCTCCGGCATCGTGACGCCGTCGCGGGGAAAGATTCTGTTCGACGGCCGCGACATCACGCCGCTGTCGACGCAGAAGCGCAACATCGCGCAGGTGTTCCAGTTCCCGGTGATCTACGACACCATGACGGTCGGCCAGAACCTGGCCTTCCCGCTGAAGAATCGCGGCGTCGCGAAGGCCGAGGTCGACGCACGGGTCAGGCAGATCGCCGATCTGCTCGACCTCAAGCCCTATCTCAAACGCAAGGCGACACGGCTCACCGCCGACGCCAAGCAGAAGATCTCGCTCGGCCGCGGCCTGGTGCGCTCCGACGTCGCGGCCGTCCTGTTCGACGAACCGCTGACGGTGATCGATCCCGAGCTGAAGTGGCAGCTGCGCTCCAAGCTGAAGGCGCTGCACCGCGAGCTCGACCTCACGATGATCTACGTCACCCACGACCAGACCGAGGCGCTGACCTTCGCCGACACCGTCGTCGTGATGCATGACGGCCGCGTGGTGCAGAGCGGCACGCCGGCCGAATTGTTCGACAAGCCGGCGCACACCTTCGTCGGCTATTTCATCGGTTCGCCCGGCATGAACATCGTGCCCGCCGAGGTCAGTGGTCACGAGGCGCGGATCGACGGCCATGTCATCGGCCTGCATCGAAACTATGGTGTGCTGCCTGCGGGCAAGAAGATCGAGATCGGCGTGCGGCCGGAGTTCGTCGATGTCGCGGCGCCGGCGTCAGGGCTGCTGTCGGCCACCATCGAGCGGATCGACGACCTCGGCCGCATCCAGTTCGCCCGCGTGCGGGTCGGCGATACCAAATTCGCCGCGCGCGTGCCGCCGGGCTTCTCGGTCTCCGGCAACACCGCCGGGCTGATCTTCAATCCCGCGCATGTCCACGTCTATGCCGACAGCCATTTGGTAGAGGGGGTCGCCTGATGGACAAGACGATCAACCAAAAAGCCTGGTTCCTGGTGTTGCCGGTGTTCCTGGTGGTCGCGTTCTCGGCGGTGCTGCCGCTGATGACCGTCGTGAACTATTCGATGCAGGACACCTTCGGCAACAACCAGTTCTTCTGGAACGGCGTCGGCTGGTTCAAGGAGCTGCTCGATCCATCGACCGATCTCGGCGGCCGCTTCCTGGCCTCGCTCGGCCGCAACCTGTTCTTCTCTGCCGTGATCCTCGCGATCGAGGTGCCGCTCGGCATCATCGTCGCGCTGTCGATGCCGCGCGAGGGCTGGGGCGTCGCGGCCTGCCTCGTCATCCTCGCCTTGCCGCTGCTGATTCCGTGGAACGTGGTCGGCACCATCTGGCAGATCTTCGGCCGGCCCGATATCGGCCTGCTCGGCTATGTGCTGAACCACCTCGGCCTCAACTACAATTACGTGTCCAATGAGGTCGACGCCTGGGTCACGGTCATCGTGATGGACGTCTGGCACTGGACCAGCCTCGTCGCGCTGCTCTGCTACGCCGGCCTGAAGTCGATCCCCGACGCCTATTACCAGGCGGCGCAGATCGACGGCGCCTCGCGTTGGGCGGTGTTCAAGGCGATCCAGCTGCCGAAGATGAACCGCGTGCTGCTGATCGCGGTGCTGCTGCGCTTCATGGACAGCTTCATGATCTACACCGAGCCGTTCGTGGTCACCGGCGGCGGCCCCGGCAATTCGACGACCTTCGTCTCGATCGAGCTCGTCAAGATCGCGCTCGGCCAGTTCGACCTCGGCAAGGCCGCGGCGCTATCGCTGGTCTACAATTTGATCATCCTGATCGTGTGCTGGGTGTTCTACACCGTGATGGTCAATGCCGGCTCCGAGCGTCCGGCCAAGGAAGGAGCGGCGTGATGCATTCGATCCCCGGCCGCCGCCTGATCATGGCGCTGTTCCTGATCTTCCTGCTGTTGCCGATCTACTGGCTCGTCAACATGAGCTTCAAGACCAACGCCGAGATCGTCTCGACGATGACGCTGTGGCCGCACACGCCGACGCTGCAGCACTACAAGCGTATCTTCACCGACGAGAGCTGGTATTCGGGCTACATCAATTCGCTCGAATACGTCGTGCTCAACACCATCATCTCGATCGCGGTGGCGTTGCCGGCGGCCTATGCGTTCTCGCGCTATCGCTTCCTTGGCGACAAGCATCTGTTCTTCTGGCTGCTGTCGAACCGCATGGCACCGGCGGCGGTCTACGCGCTGCCGTTCTTCAACCTGTATTCAGCGATCGGCCTGTTCGATACGCCGTGGGCGGTCGCGCTCGCGCACTGCATCTTCAACGTGCCGCTGGCGGTGTGGATCCTCGAAGGCTTCGTCTCGGGCGTGCCGCGCGAGATCGACGAGACCGCTTTCCTCGACGGCTATTCGTTCCCGCGCTTTTTCATCAAGATCCTGGTGCCGCTGATCGCGAGCGGCATCGGCGTCGCCGCCTTCTTCTGCTTCATGTTCTCCTGGGTCGAGCTGCTGCTGGCGCGCACGCTGACCTCGGTGCAGGCCAAGCCGATCGCGGCGATCATGACGCGCACGGTCTCGGCGGCCGGCATGGACTGGGGCTTGCTTGCCGCCGCCGGCGTGCTCACCATCATTCCGGGCGCGCTGGTGATCTGGTTCGTCCGCAACTACATCGCGCGCGGCTTCGCGCTCGGCCGGGTCTAGCGTCATGATGAAGCAACCAAGCACCATCTCGACGCCGCGCTTCACCTCTCCCGAGGGGAGAGGTCGGATTTGGCGCGAAGCGGCAAATCCGGGTGAGGGGTTTGGTTCGATCGATGGACCGTACCCCCTCACCCCAACCCTCTCCCCATGGGAGAGGGAGCGCACCGCATCGTGTGGAGGGATTTGAGTCATGGAATCCATCGCATGGATGGCCTGGACGCTGCCGACCGCGATCTTCTTCGTGCTGCTGGCCTCGACGCTCGGCGTGATGACCTTGCTCGCGGCGGTCTATCCCGAGGCCGAGCGGGTCGGCGTGCTGCGCATCCCGACCACGCGCGGCGATCGTTTGTTCATTTCGCTGGTGCTGGCGGCGGTGATCCACCTGGTGTGGATCGGCCTCGTCGGCACCGATCCGATCCTCACCCTGCCGATCGGCGAGGGCGTGGAAATTTCGAGCCTGTGGCTCGCAACGCTGATTTCGCTTCTTTCAGCCGTGGCGATCTTTCGCACCGTCTGACGAAAGCGAAGAAGAGCAGATCCGGGGTCAACCCGGGCCTGGGGTTTTGTTTGTCGCTGCAACCGGAGGAATCATAATGCGACATTTGAGAACGACAAAGGATAGTCTTTTGACTATGACCAGCGCCGCCGCGCTGATCGCAGCCTCGCTCGCGGTCGCCACGCCGGCCCGCGCCGCCGACGATGCCGTGATCCAGAAGTGGATCGCGGAATTCCAGCCCTCGACGCTGTCGAAGGAAGACCAGAAGAAGGAGCTCGAGTGGTTCGCCAAGGCCGCCGAACCCTTCAAGGGCATGGAGATCAACGTCGTCTCGGAAACGATCACGACGCACGAATATGAATCGCAGACGCTGGCCAAGGCGTTCTCCGAACTGACCGGCATCAAGCTCAAGCACGACATCATCCAGGAAGGTGACGTCGTCGAGAAGCTGCAGACCCAGATGCAGTCGGGCAAGAACGTCTATGACGGCTGGATCAACGACTCCGACCTGATCGGCACCCACTTCCGCTACGGTCAGACCATCATCCTGTCGGACTACATGAAGGGTGAGGGCAAGGAGGTCACCGACCCGATGCTCGACGTCGATGACTTCATCGGCAAGTCGTTCACCACGGCGCCGGACGGCAAGCTCTACCAGCTGCCCGACCAGCAGTTCGCGAACCTCTATTGGTTCCGCTACGACTGGTTCACCAACCCCGAGTACAAGGCCAAGTTCAAGGCCAAGTATGGCTATGAGCTCGGCGTGCCCGTGAACTGGTCGGCCTATGAAGACATCGCCGAGTTCTTCACCAACGACATCAAGGAGATCAACGGCGTCAAGATCTACGGCCATATGGACTACGGCAAGAAGGATCCCTCGCTCGGCTGGCGGTTCACCGACGCCTGGCTGTCGATGGCCGGCAACGGCGACAAGGGTATCCCGAACGGCCTGCCGGTCGACGAGTGGGGCATCCGCATGGAAGGCTGCCGGCCGGTCGGCTCCTCGGTCGAGCGTGGTGGCGACACCAACGGCCCGGCCGCGGTTTACTCGATCACCAAATATCTCGACTGGCTGAAGAAGTATGCCCCGCCGCAGGCCCAGGGCATGACCTTCTCGGAAGCAGGGCCGGTCCCGGCGCAGGGCAACATCGCCCAGCAGATGTTCTGGTACACCGCCTTCACCGCCGACATGGTGAAGCCGGGCATCGCCGTGATGAACGCGGACGGTACGCCGAAGTGGCGTATGGCTCCGTCGCCGCACGGCTCTTACTGGAAGGAAGGCATGAAGCTCGGCTATCAGGACGCCGGCTCCGTGACGCTGTTGAAGTCGACCCCGCCGGATCGCCGCAAGGCTGCCTGGCTCTATCTGCAGTTCATCATCTCCAAGTCGGTGTCGCTGAAGAAGAGCCATGTCGGTCTCACCTTCATCCGTGAGTCCGATATCTGGGACAAGTCGTTCACCGAGCGTGCGCCGAAGCTCGGCGGCCTGATCGAGTTCTACCGTTCGCCCGCGCGCGTGCAGTGGACCCCGACCGGCAACAACGTGCCGGACTACCCGAAGCTCGCGCAGCTGTGGTGGCAGAACATCGGCGATGCGTCGTCCGGTACCAAGACGCCGCAGCAGGCGATGGACGCGCTGGCCGCGGCCCAGGATTCGGTGATGGAGCGTCTTGAGAAGTCCGGTGTGCAGGGCGCCTGCGGACCGAAGCTGAACAAGAAGGAATCCGCCGAGTTCTGGTACAAGAAGGCCGAGAAGGACGGCACCATCGCTCCGCAGCGCAAGCTCGCGAACGAGAAGCCGAAGGGCGAGACGATCGATTACGACACGCTGATCAAGTCGTGGCCGGCCAACCCGCCGAAGCGCGCCGAAGCGAAGTAAGGCGTACCAGCCCACGCCATCCGAAGACGACGAAAGGCCGGGAGCGATCCCGGCCTTTATGTTTAGTCACCTCGCCCCGCTTGCGGGGAGAGGTCGGATTGCGAAGCAATCCGGGTGAGGGGGCTCTCCGCATATCCGTCTCTCGAATTTGTGGAGAGAGCCCCTCACCCCGACCCTCTCCCCGTAAGGACGGGGAGAGGGAGCACACCATCTTACTCCGCCGCCTCGGTCGCCTTCAGCGTCGGATAATCGGTGTAGCCCTTGGCGCCGCCGCCGTAGAAGGTCGCCTTGTCCCACTCGTTGAGCGTCGCGCCGGTCTTGAGCCGCTCGACCAGATCGGGGTTGGAGATGAACGGCTTGCCGAACGCGATCAGGTCGGCCGCGCCGGCCTCCAGCACTTTCTCCGCCAGCGCGAAATCGTAGCCGTTGTTGGCGACATAGGCCTGCTTGAAGCGCTTGCGCAACGAGGCGTAGTCGAACGGCGCGATATCGCGCGGGCCGCCGGTCGCGCCCTCGACGACGTGGAGATAGGTCAGCTTCAGCGCACTGAGCTGGTCGACGATGTAGTCGAACAGCGCTTGCGGATTGGAGTCGGTGATGTCGTTGGCCGGCGTCACCGGCGAGATCCTGATGCCGGTGCGATCGGCGCCGGCCTCGATGGCGACCGCCTTGGACACGTCCAGCATCAGCTTGGCGCGGTTCTCGATTCCGCCGCCATAAGTGTCGGTGCGCTTGTTGGTGCCGTCGCGGGCGAACTGGTCGAGCAAATAGCCGTTGGCGCCGTGGATCTCGACGCCGTCGAAGCCGGCGGCCAGCGCATTCGCCGTGCCGCGCTTGAAGTCCTCGATGATCCCCGGAATCTCCGACAATTCGAGCGCGCGTGGCTCGGACACGTCGGCAAACGTGCCGTTCACGAAGGTCTTGGTCTTGGCTTTGATCGCGCTCGGCGCCACCGGTGGGCCGCCGTTCGGCTGCAGTGCGACATGCGAGATGCGGCCGACATGCCAGAGTTGGATGAAGATGCGGCCGCCGCGCTCATGCACCCGATCGGTGACCTTGCGCCAGCCCTCGACTTGTTCCTTCGAATAGATGCCGGGCGTGTCCTGATAGCCCTGGCCCTGCTGCGAGACCTGGCTCGCTTCGGTGATCAGAAGGCCGGCGGAAGCGCGCTGGCCGTAATAGTCCACCGCGAGCGGGCTCGGCACCATGCCGGGCGGCACCGCGCGGTTGCGCGTCAGTGGCGCCATCACCAGGCGGTTCGGCAGCGTCAGCGGGCCGAGCTTGTGGGGCTCGAGAAGTTTGGTCGATTGGCTCATGTAAATGTTCCAGAGAATGACTGATGAAGGAGAATTGTGCATTGCCGCGACGAGCGCAATGCCCGAGGCATTCGCGCTCCGCAGGCTAGCTGCGCACAATTCCGCCCATGTGGCCGGCATCGAGGAACAGGGTGTGCGCGTTCACGTAGGACGATTCATTCGAAATCAGGAACAGCGCAGTATAGGCGACCTCCCAGCCGGTGCCCTGGCGGCCGAAAGGCACTGTCACGGCGCGGTCCGATCGCCTGCGGCTGGCGTCACGGCCCATCGGCGTGTCCATGAAGCCGGGCGCGATCACATTGCAGCGAATGCCCTTGTCCTCGCCGGCCCGCGCGATCGCCCGGCCCAGCGCGATCTGCGCCGCCTTGGAGGATTCATAGGCCGGGTTGCGGCCGCCGGCGCGCTGGCTCGCCATCGACGAGATCAGGATGATCGCGCCGCCCGGCGCCATCACCTCCAGCGCCTTCTGCGCGAACAGCATGTGGCTGCGCACATTGACGGCGTAGTCGCGGTCCCAGGCTTCGGCCGTCATCTTGGGCAGCGACAAGCCGGAGGAAATTCCGACGTTGAGCGCCAGCCCGTCGAGCCCGCCGAGCCTTTGTGCGCAGCGTTCGACCGCGGGCGCGATCGCCGCGACGTCGGAGACATCGACCACATCGGTGAAGGCCTTGCCGCCTTCGCCGGTGATCTGCGCGACGGTGTCGTCGGCCGCGTCCTTGTTGACGTCGAGGCAGGCGACCGCAGCGCCCTCGCGCGCGAACAGCACGCTCATGGCGCGGCCGTTGCCGATCGGCGGCGCTTCATCCACCGTGGTGCGCTGTCCCGCGCCGACCACGATAATGCGCCGCCCGGCGAGGCGGCCGTGGTTTTTCGCCAGTCCCAGCGCTTCGGCATGCAGCGAGGCGGACGGATCGATGGCTTTCGGTGCGTGGGTTGTGGTCGACATGGCGTGCTCCCTGACGTCTTGTTGTTGTCAGGGAGCAGTAGCACGGCCGCGGATGCGAGGCGACGTGTCGCGCCGCAGCCTAGGCGAAGGCGGAAAATCCCGCGCCGGGGAATATCGATCACCCCGGCCCTTGTAGGTCCTCATCCTGAGCAGCCGCGAAGCGGCGTCTCGAAGGATGTGGCCCGAGTGGGGCCTCATGGTTCGAGACGCGCGACGACGTGCTCCTCACCATGAGGGAACGAAGCACGTCAGCTCACGCCGAGGAAATCGCGCTTGCCGATCTCGACGCCGTTGTGGCGCAGGATGTCGTGCGCGGTCACGGCATGGAAGTAGAAGTTCGGGAACGAGAACGCGCTGAGGAATTGCTGACCCTTCAGGGTCATGGTGCGATCGGGACCGATCGGGAAGGTGACGTCCCGGGCGTCGGCGCCGTCGAACTGCGCCGGCATGAACGACTTCACATAGTCGATGGTCTTGGCGAGCCGCTGCTTCAGTTCACTGATGCTCTTCTCGGTGTCGGGCGTCGACGGCACCTCGCTATGGGTCAGCCGCGCGCAGCCCCGTGCGGCGTGATCGCAGACCAGCTGCACCTGCTTGGTCAGCGGCAGCATGTCGGGATAGAGCCGCGATCCCAGCAGCACCTCGGGCGCGATCTTCTTGGCCTCGCAATGCGCCTCGGCCTTGGTCAGCTCGCCGGTGAGGCTGTTGAGGATCTGCAGGTAGGCGGGGACGACGGCGTCATGAAAGGACATGTGATGCTCCCTGTTCTGATGAAATCCGGATGTTACCGAACGGCGATGCTGCAAGTGGGGCGGCAAGGGGAAGAATACAACTGCGGGGAGCTGTAACACTTGGTCAAATATTTCCCGGCCGCGCCCCGTCTTGGACCCGTCATCCTGAGGTGCGATCGCAGCGAGCCTCGAAGGAAGTACGGCCGGGCTGGTGGCCGTCGACCCTTCGAGGCTCGCTCCGCTCGCACCTCAGGGTGACGGATCGTACGAGGTCGCGTAGCCCGGATGGAGCGCAGCGCAATCCGGGAAGGCGCATCGGGGCTTGTCCCGGATTTCGCTGCGCTGCATCGGGGCTACGGAAAATGGGCGTTTGCTCTACCGCATCCCCGGTGCCGCAGCATCGGCGGCCGGCTGGGTGCGCGGCCCGCCGCGCATCCGCGCCAGGAGCTCCGCGGTCGGCCAGGAATCCGCCGGCAGGCCGTATTTCAACTGCATCGCCTTCACCGCGCTGCGGCTTGCCTGTCCGAGCACGCCGTCGATCTTGCCGACGTCGTAGCCGGCGCGCGCGAGCAGTCCCTGCAGCTCCTTGATCTCGCCGAACGGCAGTTGCGCGACCGGCGCGTGCGGCCGCTGCATCGGCGGTGCGCCCGCGATGCGGCCGGCGAGATAGCCGGCGGTGGTGGAATAGATCAGCGAGTTGTTCCACTCGGTGTAGGCGGCGAAATTCGCATAGGCCAGGAACGCCGGACCCATCCGGCCCATCGGCAGCAGTAGCGAGGCCGGCATCTCGTCATTCGGCAATGACTTGCCGTCGGTCAAGCTGACGCCAAGCGACGCCCATTTCGAGCGCGGCAGCTTGATGGTGAGATCAGCCTGGTCCCACGGGAAATTGGCCGCCTGCGGCACGCGCACCTCCTGCAGCCACGGCTCGCCGCGCCGCCACTTCAATCCGGTGGCGATGTAGTTCGCGGTCGAGCCGATCACGTCGGGGCCGCTTTGCAGGAGATTGCGGTGGCCGTCGCCGTCATAGTCGACCGCGTAGTTGAAATAGTGCGTCGGCAAGAATTGCGTCTGGCCGAGCTCGCCGGCCCACGAGCCGATCATCTCGTCGGGCGTCAGGTCGCCGCGCTCGATGATCTTCAGCGCGGCGATGGTCTCGCCCTGGAACATCTCCGAGCGGCGGCAATCATAGGCCAGCGACACCAGCGATTTCAGCGTCGGAAGATTGCCCATCTGGACGCCGAAATCGCTCTCCAGTCCCCAGAACGCGGCGATCACCGCCGGCGGCACGCCATACTCCTTCTCGGCGCGAGCGAACGCGGCCGCATAGGTCCGGATGTATTGCTGGCCCTGCTGCATGCGATAGTTCGCGGCCATGCGGCCCGCGAACTGGGTGAAGATCTGCCCGAACACGCGCTGGCCTCGGTCGCGGTTGACGATGCCCTGATCGTAGATCAGGTAGGGCGCGGCCTCCGCGATCGTGCGCTGCGAGACGCCGGCGGCGATCGCCTTCTGCTTCAGCTCGGCGAGGAAGCGATCGAAGTTTTGCCCGTTGTGGCAGGACGCAGCCCTCGGCGTGGCGACGGCGGCAGGGCGCGGCCTGACTGGCGCGGGATTCAAGGGGCTGGGCAGCGGCTGCTGAGCCGAGGCGAGGGTGGAGAGCGCCAGCGCCCCCGCGATCGCTGCGATCATGATCGGGGCACGGAGGGGAGAGGCTGGCATCGATGTCACCGGCTGGAAAAAGGGGAATTGAAGCCCAATCTGCATACACCAGGGCGACACCGGGCAACAACGGGGGTGCCGCTCTTAGACCAATTGAGCTGAGGTAGGTTCAGCCGCCGCCGCTATGATCGGCCGGTGATTCGCGGGCAGGGGTGTCGGCGGATCGATCACGCCCGGAGGGACCCATGTGGAGTTTTCTCGAGCGTCTCTTGGATTCGTCGACGTTTTCGCCGCACGGCATCTGCCTGTTGTGGGAACCGGAGCTGATCTGGCTCCACGTGATTTCAGACGCGATCATTGCCGCTTCGTATTTTTCGATCCCGTTTGCGCTGGCGATCCTCGTCTCCAAGCGGCGCGATTTCCAGTTCGGCTGGATGGCCTGGCCGTTCGCCGCGTTCATCCTCGCCTGCGGCCTCACCCATGTGTTCTCGATCTACACGCTGTGGGTGCCGATCTACGGTATCGAGGGCCTGCTCAAGGCGCTCACCGCTGTCGCCTCGATCTTCACCGCCGTGCTGCTCTGGCCGCTGATCCCGCGGATCCTCGCGATCCCGACCGAAGAGCAGTTGCGCGAGGCGCATGTCGCGCTCGCCGAGGAGGGACGGCAGCGCCAGCGCTCGGAATTCCTGCTCGAGCGTTTCCGCGAGGCCGAGGCCAATGAGAACAAGACCCGCCAGGCGCAGAAGATGGAAGCGGTCGGCCAGCTCACCGGTGGCATCGCGCACGACTTCAACAACATCCTCACCGTCATCACCGGCACCATCGACATCCTGGCCGAGGCAGTCACCCACAACCGTCAGCTCACCGAGATCACCTCGCTGATCCGCGACGCCGCCGAGCGCGGCGCATCGCTGACGCGGCATCTGCTCGCCTTCGCGCGCAAGCAGCCGCTGCAGCCGAGCGACGTCGACGTCAACGCGTTGATGGTCGACACCATCGAGCTGCTGCGGCCCACGATCGGCGACCATGTCGACATCGATTTTCGCTCCGCACCCGATCTGCCGCGCGCACTGGTCGATGGCAACCAGCTCGTCACCGCGATCATCAACCTTGCGCTCAACGCGCGCGACGCGATGCCGAAGGGCGGCCGGCTGACGATCGAGACCCGCACCGCCGAGCTCAAGCCATCGGACGTGAACGGCCATGACGGGCTTGCCGCCGGCGATTATGTCGCGATCGCGCTGACCGACAACGGCCGGGGCATTGCGGAAGCCGACCTGGCCAAGGTGTTCGAGCCGTTCTTCACCACCAAGGACGTCGGCAAGGGCACCGGGCTCGGGCTGAGCATGGTCTACGGCTTCGTCAGGCAATCCAACGGCCACGTCGTGCTCGACAGCGAGGTCGGCCGCGGCACCAGGGTGATGCTCTATCTGCCGCGCGCGGCGGTGGTCTCGCCGGCAGCAGTGCCCGAGCGGCGGCAGCCGGACGCGCGCGGCGCGCGGGAAATCGTGCTCGTCGTCGAGGACGACAAGCTGGTGCGCTCTTATGTGCTGACCCAGATCGAGAGCCTCGGCTACACCACGCTGTCGGCCAATAATGGCCGCGAAGCCCTTGCCGTGCTCGACAGCGGCGCGCCGATCGATCTCTTGTTCACCGACGTCATCATGCCGGGCGCGATGAACGGGCGCGACCTTGCCACCGAGGCGCGGAAGCGCCGCCCGGGTCTCCGCGTACTGTTCACGTCGGGCTATACCGATGACGCCATCGACCAGGACGGCAAGCTCGAACAGGGCATCCTGTTCCTGGCAAAACCCTACAGCCGCGCCGAGCTCGCCCGCATGTTGCGCATCGCACTGCGCGAGGACGAAGCGGTGATCGCGCAGGAGCCGGCGGCGTAGCGTGCTTCCGAACCGGCGGCGGAGGCACGATCTCGTAGCCCGGATGAGCGAAGCGATATCCGGGGCGGTGCCCCCCGCATGTCGCTTCGCTCATGCGGGCTACGAACTGCGGGTGACTGCTTGCAGGTGACCGATTGTTAACCCGCGCCGCGTCGCTGCGACGCACTGGTTCCCCTTGCGGCTTCAGCGTCAAAATCCCTACCTGAGCGGCGTCAGTTGTGGCAGCATTCCGTCTGCCGTCAGGGAACCACGATGAACTATTTCCGCACCGCGCTCCTGCTTGCCGGCCTCACCGCCCTGTTCATGGGGGTCGGCTATCTGATCGGCGGCGGCACCGGCGCCGTGATCGCGCTGATGGTCGCGGCTGCGACAAATCTGTTCGCCTACTGGAATTCCGATCGCATGGTGCTGTCGATGTACGGCGCCCATCAGGTCGATGCGGGCTCGGCGCCCGAACTCTACAATCTCGTCGCCGAGCTGGCGCAGCGCGCCGCGCTCCCGATGCCGCGCGTGTTCGTGATGGACGAGGCGCAGCCGAATGCGTTCGCGACCGGCCGCAATCCGGAGAACGCGGCGGTCGCCGTCACCACAGGCCTGATGCAGCAGCTCAGCCGCGAGGAGCTTGCCGGCGTGATCGCGCATGAGCTTGCGCATATCAAGCACCACGACACGCTGACCATGACGATCACGGCGACGATCGCCGGTGCGATCTCGATGCTGGCACAGTTCGGCATGTTCTTCGGCGGCAACCGCAATAACAACGGCCCCGGCATCGTCGGCTCGATCGCGATGATGATCCTGGCGCCGCTCGGCGCCATGCTGGTGCAGATGGCGATCAGCCGCACCCGCGAATACGCCGCCGACAATTACGGCGCGCGCATCGTCGGCCAGCCGATGTGGCTTGCCTCGGCGCTCGCGAAAATCGAGAACGCCGCTCACCAGGTGCCGAACATGGAAGCCGAGCGCAATCCGGCCACCGCGCATATGTTCATCATCAACCCGCTGTCGGGCCACGGCGTCGACAACCTGTTCGCGACCCACCCCTCGACCGCGAACCGCATCGCCGCGCTGCAGCAGCTCGCCGCCGAGCTCGGCACCCAAACCGCGCCGCGCCCGGCCGGTGGAAGCTATCCGCCGCGCAGCCCGTGGGGCGGATCGTCGAGCCAGCGCGGCCCGTGGGGATAGGCGAGGTGAGGCGGGATTGAACGGCAGCCGCGAAGGCGGTGTGCTCCCTCGCCTCGTTCTTACGGGGAGAGGGTTGGGGTGAGGGGCTGTCTCCGCAGATCCGGCGATAGCTGCATTCGCGGAGGCTCACCCTCACCCGGAACGCATCTAGCGATGCGTTCCGACCTCTCCCCGCACGCGGGGCGAGGTGAAGTGGAGCCGCGCTACGCGCTCGCGGCGTCCAGCCGTTCGACCTGGTCCTTGCTCAACTCAAGTTTGGTCGCCGCGACCAGCGTTGCGACCTGCTCGGGCCTGGTGGCGCTGGCAATCGGCGCGGTGACCGAGGGTTTTGCCATCAGCCAGGCGAGCGCGACCGCGGCCGGCTCGGCGCGGGTTTCCGCGGCGACCTCGTCGAGACCGGCCAGGATGCGCATGCCGCGCGGGTTCATGTATTTCGGAATGCTGCGTGCACCGCGCGGGCTCTTGGCGAAGTCGCTCTCCGAGCGATATTTGCCGGTCAAAAATCCTGCGGCGAGCGAGAAGAACGTGATCACGCCGACGTCGTTCGCCTCGCAGACACGTTGCAGCGCGCCTTCGTAGCTCGAGCGCTCCGCCAGGCTGTATTCGGGCTGCATGCTCTCGTAGCGCGGCAACCCGTTCGCCTTGGCAATGTCGAGCGCACTTTGGAGCCGCTCCGCCGAGAAGTTCGAGGCGCCGATCGCCCTGACCTTGCCGGCCTTGATCAGTCTGTCGTAGGCCGCGAGCGTCTCTTCCTGCGGTGTCGTCTCATCGTCCTTGTGGGACTGGTAGAGATCGATGAAATCGGTCTGCAGCCGCCGCAGCGAATCCTCGACGGCGCGCGCGATGTAGTCCGGCTTCAGCCCGACATTGCCGTCTCCCATGTCCATGCCGACCTTGGTGGCGAGGATGACGCGGTTGCGGTTGCCGCGCGCCTTCATCCATTTGCCGATGATGGTCTCGGATTCGCCGCCGCTGTGGCCCGGCACCCAGCGTGAATAGACATCCGCCGTATCCAGGAAGGTCAGCCCCTGATCGAGCACGGTGTCGAGCAGGCGAAACGACGACGTCTCGTCCACGGTCCAGCCGAATACATTGCAGCCGAAGCACAGGGGAGGAACAGTGAGGCCGGAGCGGCCGAGCGCGCGATGCTTCATGAGTTTTCTTTCGCTTGTTCTTGGTGGCGGGCGCCGGACACTGAGGCAGATCGCCCTTGTTTGCAAGGCGTTGTGCCTGTCGCATGATGTGAGGCAAAGGGTGCGGGTGAGGTCGGGGTTGGTCGTGGACACACCATGCTCGCTCGTGTGTCAGGCAGGCTGCCCTACAGGCGGTCTCGATAGAGCGCGATTTCATTTGCCGGCTATTTGATGTAGATTGCGCAGTGAGCTGCCACCGGTTGCGCCGAAATCCGGAGAATGAGCGGCAGCGCGACTGGCCATCGGCAGGCCATTTCTTCCCATTTTTCAGTACGAAATGCTCTGCCCGGGCCGCGTGCCTGGGTGAATGTTTTTTTCATTCCAACCAAACGGAGCGATTGCCATGCATTTCTGCTTCTCTGGTGAATACACCCCGCGTTCCCTGAACAACATCATGGAAAACCCGACGACCAATCGATACGAGGCCGCGAAGAAGTTGATCGAGGCCGCCGGCGGGAAACTGATTTCGATGTACAGCACGGCGACCGATGGCCCCGGCGTGATGGTGATCTTCGACGTGCCGGATCCGAGCTTCGCGCCTGCGGTCAGCGGCGTGGTCGTCGCGGCCGGCGCCATGCAGAATGTGCGGCTGATCCGGCTCTTTACCCAGGACGAGATCAAGGTGGTGCGTCAGCACGCGACCAAGCTCAAGGCCGCCTACACGCCGCCCGGCGGTTAGCAGGCCGAGCGATCCAAAACGGCGCAGATTGATCTGACGCTGTCGTCTCTCTCGCGCGGCTGCGCTTTCCGGCGCGCCGCGCGAAGGCGAGGGCCGTTGCGCGCCACAGATCCGGGGCGCGGTCGACGGATGGGCAGTCGCTCAGGCGGATGTCCTGCGCGCATGCCGGCTCGCAAGCCCCGGCTGGTTGTGCCGTCGCATGACGTCCGCCGCCTCGCTCGGCCTCCGCTTGGGCAAGTCGAGCGCGGTACGCGCTAAGGCGCGATGAGATCAGGGCGTGTACTCATGAATTCTTCGCGTCCGCTTTGATCTCGGAAGCTGAGGTTGAGGCCGACATCGCCGCATGTCGGCCTTGGGCCAATAAGCAACATCCAAAGAAGTTCAGTTGACTATGTGCGGGCCTCAAAGTTCATGTTGAACGGCGTCTCGGTCGCGCGACCGAACTACTTAGAGCCCGCCCCTATAACGCATGCCCGCATGTACAGCCCTTCTTAGCGGACGACTAGCAAATGCGACAGGGGATGCGAAGTATCGCCTTGGCCGACCAGCGCCGCTTGGGGATGGAAAAATCACACCCCCCGCTTCTTCAGACCGAGCCCCTCGAACTGCGTCTTCTGCTCGTCACTCAGGTTCCAACGGAAATCGTCGACCGCGTCGTTCACGCTGATGATCGCCTCTCTCATCGCTTCCAACCGCGCCTTTGCGGCCTTAAGGCGGGCCGGCGGGGTGAGCGCGTCCTTTGGCGGGCATGGGTTTAAGGCTTCCATGGTGCCCATCGTGGTATCCTGCACCACTTCGAGCGCGGCCCGTTGCGTATCGTTCAGTTTCAGGCTGGCGACGATGTCGTCGAGGGGCCATTGCTGGGCGACGAGCTGGCGGTATTGCTTTTCGGCCTGTTGCTCGTCTTGCGGTTCACGGCTCGCCTGGCAGGCGGCGTCCTGCATCTCCTTCAGCTTCGCGGCCGCAGCGTTAGCGCGGCGGTCGCGTTCGGGCGTGTTGAGCTGGGCCTTCTGTTCATCGCTTAGGAGATCGTAGAATTTTTGAAATGGCGGCATAACGGTCGCAACTGCGCTCAGCATCGCGTTGACGCGGCTCTGCATGGCCGCGAGTCGCTCCAGCGCGGTGGTTGCGGTCTGTGCTGGACAGGAAGCGCGGATGGTGTTGCCGGCGGAAATCCAGGCGCTCGCGAGCTCGTCGAAGGCTGCGCGCTGCGCCTCGTTCGCCGCGACCGCCAGGCCGATCCGCTCGAGGGGAAGGCCGGTCGTCTCGGCGGTGTCGCCGCTACAGAATTCCTGCACCGAGGGCGCTTTGCGATGCCGCCTCCCGGCGGGGCGCTCGGCCGCAAACGCTGAGAGATCGCTCGCAGCGTAAGGCGAGAAGATCGCGGCGTAGAGATCGCCGTAGCCATAGGCCCAGAAGCCGCTGCCATCATTGAGAAGCACGTAGTCATAGAGATCGCTATAGGCAAACGGCCAGAAGAGCGGACCGACCCAGCCGTATGAACCGTCGGAGTGCTGCCACCAGCCTTGCGCAGCTCGGCCGCCCTGCCAGCCGGCCAGCGCGGCGACGGCAGTGAGCTGCGCGCGCTCACTCGGGCCGATCGACTCGGCGGCGGGGCGAAGATCTTGCGGTCTTAGAGCAGCCATGCGGACGCGGCTGTGGCGCGCCGCCATGCGTGCGTGGCGGAGACCTGCGACCGACAGCACGCCGGCCATCGCGAAGCGCGCGACACTCACGGGGCCGCCAACGCGCAGGCGGAAACCCGCGTCGGCCGCGCTCGGCAGCGCTCCCAGAACGCCAATTGCAACGCCGGCCGCAGCCATTCCAAGGCGGGACTTTGACATGATCTCTCCCTCGGTCTCTCCCTTGGCGGCCCAGGCCACATCGCGTCACAAATATGACTCGCAGCGGAACCGAAAGTTCCTCCCGCCGTTTTCATTGGGTGAACCTACGGTCAGGTCACGACGTCAACGGATTAGTCGCGTCGAGTACACGCGCTGGGTCGAATCGTCATCGCGCTTTAGTTTGGTGTGTGATTCGCGCAAACGCGTTGTCGCGAGGGAAAGCCGCTTCGCACTTTTCCGGATCCTGCTTTAGCGCACGTCGTCCTCGGTCGAATCCTCCTCCGTTTTCGGCGGCCAGGCGCCGCGCCGGACCAGCGCCTCGTGCAGGCGATGTGCACGCTGTTCGTCGCGCCCGATGGCTGCAAAGGTGGTCGAGGGCGCGATCAGCAAGGACGGCTGGTGCAGGGCCTTTGCCGCGATGGATTGAGCCTTGGCTCACAACTCCCGCGCATTCGAGAACGCGAACGAAGACACCCGCCGCGTCGTCTCGTCCAGGATCAGGGTGCGCGTGATCGGCGGCTCGGCGCGCTGGCTGCAATTCTCGCGCTCGCAAAGCCGGCAGTTGACGCCGATCGGGGTGCCCTCGACCTTTTCCAGATCCATGCCGGTGGCATAGACGAGTTTTGCCGCATGACGGATTTCGCAGCCGAGCCCGATCGCAAAGCGCGGCTGCGGCTGCGGGTAGGGCGCCACCGGCCGGCGCACCATCTGCGCGATCGAGAAGTAGCGCGTGCCATCCGGCAATTCGATCACCTGGCTGAGCAGGCGATCCGGCATGTCGAAGGTCGAGTGCACGTTCCAGAGCGGGCAGGTGCCGCCGAACTTGGAGAACGGGAAGGTGCCCGAGGAAAACCGCTTCGACACGTTGCCGGCATTGTCGACGCGGAGCAGGAAGAACGGCACGCCGCGCGCGTTCGGCCGTTGCAGCGTGGTGAGGCGGTGGCAGACCTGCTCGAAGCCGGCGTTGAAGCGCTGCGCCAGCACATGGACGTCGTAGCTCAAGGCTTCAGCTGCGGAATGAAACGCCTGATAGGGCATCATCGCGGCGGCTGCGAAGTAATTGGCGAGCGTGATGCGGTAGAGCCGGCGCGCGGTGTCGTCGAGCGGGCCGGCGCGGCTGACGATGGCGTCGATCGCGGCGCCGCACTCGACAAAGCCGATCTGCAGCGCAAGCTGGAAGCTGCGGCCGGAGCTGTCGACCAGTTCGGAGATCAAGAGCTGCCGGCGGTGCCGATCGAAGCGGCGCAGCGTCTCGCGCATCACGTCGACCGGCATCACGCGGGTCAGGATCGAATGTCTTTCGCGCAAGCGCGTAGTCAGCGCCGTGAACAGGCCTTCGGTCGGCACGTTGAGTTCGTCGCGCAAACTCTCCGCGGCGGTCTCGAGCTCCGGAAAATAGTTGCGGTTGGCCTCGATCAGGTCGCGCACCCGCTCGATCGGATTGGCGTCGAATTGCGAGCCTTCGCGGTCGGCCATCTGCGCCGCCACCAGCGTCTCGCCGCGGCGCGCCTCGGTGTAGGCGGCATAGAGCCGCTGCAGCGCATGCGTCACGCCGGGGCAGAGCTCGGCGAGGTCGCGCAGCTCCTGCTTCGGCAGGTCGATCTGGCGGAACAGGGGATCGGAGAAGATCTCGTTGAGTTCCGCGAAGAAGCGGTCCTCGTCGGCGGTGGCGAGGTCGCGCAAGTCGAGGTCGTAGGTCTCGGCCAGCCGCAGCAGGATCTGCGCCGTTACCGGGCGCTGGTTGCGCTCGATCAGGTTGATGTAGGAGGGCGAGATGCCGAGCCCCTCGGCGATCTGGGTCTGCGACAGCCCCAATTGCTGGCGGATCCGCCGGAAGCGCGGACCGACGAACAGCTTCTTTCCGGACTCACCGGGCATGGCAGGCTTCCTGACCTATTTTGTGACAAAATTCACAAATCGACATTTATTACAAGTTCAGATGTTACATGACATCACCAATAAAAAACAAGGCATCTGTACGAACTTCGCGTTTTCGCGTTTATCTCCTGACACGCAGTTCGCAATGCCATGTCAAGAATGTCGATGCGAACAGGTTGCGGGGATCAGGTGCAGGCGGCTGGGCAAAGGCAGCCCGATTTTTTGAAGGAGACTGACGATGAGCAAGGGCAGCAATTTCTGGGTGATCGGCGGCGAGTTCGGGTCGATGAATTTCCACAAGCTGGTCGAAGGCTCAGCCCAGGTCCGGGGTCCGTTCAAGACCCGCAAGGAAGCCGAAGAGTGCTGGAAGGAAGTCTCGGAAGAGAGCCGCCACAAGGCTGGTGTGCGCTTCTCCATCGTCGAGGAGCCGTCGCGGGTTTCGGCCTGAACGAGCATGATCGGGAAAAGTGGGAACCGGTTTTCCCTCGCGACTAACGCAAGCGTTTGCGCGGAGATCATGCTCAAACAAGAGATGACGTCGCGATACGCAATCGCATCCTAACGCAGCTGAAAAACGTCCAAGGACGGCGGCCCCATCCGGTTTCATCCGGGTGGGGTCGACCGCTTTTGGGACAGCGTCAGGTCTTTGATCTGGGGATAAGTGGCGGTCTAAGTGCTTGGGAACCAACGCCCTTTGCGGACATCTTGGTTGCTGATAGGTTAATGCGCAGGAAACCCGTCACCACGAGACCGCAAGGCATGTCCGATCCGCAGAACACCGGCAGCGAGGCGCGCGAGATGCGGCCGACGTTGCGAGAGGCGCTGCGGCGGGCGCGGATCGAGGCGGCCGATCGCACCGGTGTCGTCGTCGAGTTGCGCGACGCCGAGGTGGCGCGGCTCGAGATCCTCAACGATGCGCTCGATCCGTTGTTCGCGCAGGTGCCGGACAAGGTCGATCTGTTCGACCGCGGCATCAGCCAGGGCGAGACGCCGCGGCTGTGGATCGACGTCGTCGCGCATGTGCTGATGGGGCGCGACAAGCGGATCTACCGCTTCGTGCAGGACACGAGGTTCGGCCGCATCGTGCTCGCCGAATCGCATGACGTCGCCGCGATCGTCGATGCCGTCACCGATTATGTCGCGCGCCGCCTGATCGAGCGCGAGCATGCGATGGTGGCAACGCCGCTTCCGGTCGCCGAGCCGACGGCGCCGCCGCCCGTCCCGGTGGTGGCGCCGAAGCGCCGCGGCGGGGTCGGCATGTTCGTGTTCGGCTTCGTCATGGGCGCGCTCGCGCTGTTCGGCCTCGCGCTGTTTGCGAGCTTGCAAAACTTCTAGCCGCTCGAGGGGCGGGGGCATCGTGGTCATAACACCCGCCTCGGCATTTTTCGGCGTCCTGGCGGCCGCCGCGGTGGTCGGCAGCGCCGTGCTGTTCGGCAAGTGGCAGACATTGCGGCGCGCCGAATACATCCGCACCTTTCACTGGCCCGCGGGCCTGTTGGCGCGGCTCGAGAAGCGTCACCCCGGCTTCACCCGCAAGGACAGCGCGCTGGTCTCGCGCGGCCTGCGGCAGTTCTTGCTCGCCTATCTGATGAGCGGCAAGCGTTACGTCTCGATGCCCTCGCAAGCGGCCGACGACCTCTGGCACGAATTCATTCTCTACACCCGCGAGTATGATGCGTTCTGCCGCCGCGCCTTCGGCAGCTTCCTGCATCACACCCCCGCGGTCGTTCTGGTGAAGGAGCGGCGCAGGAGCAATGAGGGGCTGCGGCGGGTTTGGTGGTATTGCTGCAAATACGAGAACATCGATCCGGTCAGGCCGACCCGGCTGCCGCTGCTGTTTGCGCTCGACGCCAAGCTGAACATCGCGAACGGCTTCATCTATCACACCGACTGCGAGGCGCTGCGCCGCAGCGGCATCGGCGGTAGCAGTCCCTATTGCGGCGGCGATTTCTCCGACGCGTCGATCGACGGATCGTCAGCGGGTTTCGGCGATGCCGGCAGCGACGGGAGTGGTGGCAGCGATGGCGGTGACGGCGGCGGCGATGGTGGCGGCGGTGACAGCGGAGGCGGCTGCGGCGGTGGGTGTGGCGGCGGCGGGGGCGGCGATTAGGACAGTCGTACTTGCTTCAATTCGCGAATGCCGTCGTGATCGCCGAGGCCGCGCACGGTCTGCTCGCAGCGCCAGGCATTGCCGTCACGCTCGATCAAGAACAAATTGTAGGCCGCCGCCGGATAGTGCTTGCGCGCAAGCGCCGATGCCGACGGCACGCCGATCGCCGGGATCTTCCGCTCCGGGCCGTCGAACCACATCGTCGAATGGATGTGGTCGTGGCCATGCAGCACCAGCTCGACGCCGTGGCGCCTGAGCAGCGCGAGCAGCTGATGCGAATCGGTCAGGCGCTTGGCGCGGCCGTCGGAGTGCAGCGGGTGATGCACCAGGAGGACGCGGAAGGCGTCCTCCCGCGACAGCTGCGCGAGGATCGCATCAAGCGCATCGAGCTGGGGATGGCCGAGCCAGCCAGTCGCCATCAGCGGTGGCGTCGGCACCGCCGAGGAGACGCCGATCAGCGCCAGCGGCCCGCGACGGCGCACGAACGGAAAATGCGTTGCCGCGCCATCGGCGTCGCCGCGCAGATAGTCGCCGAAGTGACTGACGAAGCGATGCCGGGTCGCGCGCACATAGGCGTCGTGGTTGCCGGGGATCACGGTGACGTCGGCAGGCGAACCCACGCCCTCCAGCCATTGCCGGGCCGGATTGAACTCGGCATCCAGCGCCAGATTGACGAGGTCGCCGGTCACGGCGATATGGTCCGGCTGCTGCGCCTGCATGTCCGACACCAGCGCGTCGAGCACGTCGCGGCGGTGATATTTGTGACGGTTGCGCGTCCAGTTCAGGTAGCCGAAGGCGCGCTTGCCGGCCAGATCGCGCAGCCGAGCCGCCGGCAGCGGCGGCAAATGCGGGTCCGACAGATGCGCGAGGCGGAACGCCGCCATCATGCGATTCCCTTCGGATTGTCCGCGAAAAGTGGCCGGCAGCCGGTCATGTCGTGCTATCCCGAACGTCCTGCCCTGTATTGGCAAGAGCTGCGCAGGCGCGCAAGGATCAAAGCACGGATCAAACACGATGATGTCGAGGGTTCAGTGACGGTCCTGCTCGATTTACGCAAGCGCTACGAGCCGCAGATCAGGTGGGTGTTTCATTTCTACTGGCGGCTGGTCCGCAGCATGACGCTCGGGGTCCGCGCCGTCGTGCTCGATGCCGACAACAGGGTGTTCCTGGTCAAGCATAGCTACGTCCATGGCTGGTATCTGCCCGGCGGCGGGGTCGAGGTCGGCGAAAGCTTTATCGAGTCGCTGCGGCGCGAATTGGAGGAGGAGGGGCGGATCGAGCTCAAGGGCGAGCCGGTGCTGCACGGCATCTTCCACAACAGCCACGTTTCGCCGCGCGATCATGTCGCGGTCTACGTCGTCAGGAACTACCGGCAGGACCGCCTGCCGGAGCCGAATCGCGAGATCGTGGCCTGCGGCTTCTTCGATCCGGCTGATCTGCCTGACGAGACCACCCCCGGCACGCGGCTGCGGATCGCGGAGGTGCTCGAAGGCAGGCCGCCGACGGCGACATGGCGGTGATGGACCGCGCCCGCGCCAGATGCTATCCCGCGCCCCACAATGACCGAATTGTCCCTGACCATCTTGCCCGAGACCCCGAAAGACGCCCAGGCGATCGAGCGCCTGCACGAGCGCACCTTCGGGCCCGGCCGCTTCGTGCTCAGCGCCTACCGGCTGCGTGAGCATGTCGATCATCTGCTCGATGTCTCCTTCACGGCGCGGATCGCCACGCTGCTGGTCGGCTCGGTGCGCCAGCTGCCGATCACGATCGGCGATACGCCGGCGCTGATGCTTGGGCCGCTAACGGTCGAGCCGCCGTTTCGCAGCCGCGGCGTCGGCCGTGCGCTGCTCGAGCGTGCGATCAACGACGCCCGCGCCGAGGGCCACCGGCTGATCGTGCTGGTCGGCGACGAGCCATACTACGCGCGGGTCGGCTTCAAGCCGGTTCCGAAGGGGCAAATGACCATGCCCGGTCCGGTCGATTACAGTCGCCTGCTTGTCATGGAACTGGTCGACGGCGCGGCCGAGGGCGTGTCCGGACCGATCCAGCCTGACTGGAGCAAGGCGATCTGACGTTCTCGCGAGCGTCGCCGGAACTGTTGCGCGCTATCGGAAACTAAAGCACAGTTGAGGCAAGCGCCGGGACAAGACCGGCGCATGTCATATCAACAGGGAGAGTGCGCGTCATGATCAAGGTCAGTGTGATGTATCCGAACAATCCAGGCGCACGCTTTGATCACGACTATTATCGCGACAAGCACATGCCGCTGGTGAAGGCGCGCCTCGGCGACGCATGCAAATACTACACCGTCGACAAGGGGCTCGCCGGCGGCGCCCCAGGGCAACCCGCAACCTATGTCGGAATGTGCCACATCTTCTGCGACTCGGTTGAGGCCTTCGCGGCCGGCATGGGCAAGCACGCCCAGGAGATCATGGGCGACATCCCGAACTACACCGATCAGCAACCGGTGATCCAGATCAGCGAAGTCGTCGTCGGCCACTGATCGTCGACGCGGGCGGCAAGGCTCACACGCTCGTCCATCGGACATGTTCGTAGCCCGGATGAAGCGAAGCGAAATCCGGGATCGGCAACCGCGGACACAGTGTTCCCGGATTGCGCTGTTCCCGGATTGCGCTGCGCTCCATCCGGGCTACGCGATAAATCCCTCTGCCGCGAACGGCAGAGGGACCCGCTTGGCTCAGAACTTCAGGTTGGCGAACGCTCGCACGCCGAGGCCCGGCATCAGCACCTCGTCCTTGGTGTAGGAGACGGAGTTGCGGATGTTCTGGTTGAGCAGATTGTTGCCGACCAGACCAAGCGTCATCTCGCGCGCGCCGATCCATGACGAATTCAGCTTGGTGTTGTAGGTGATCTCCGCGTTGAGGAGATTGTAGCCCGCGGTCGGAGTCTCTCCGATGACAGCGATGTCGTTCTGCGCGAAGGCGTGCACCAGATTGATGCGGGTCAGCCAGTTGCTGTCGCGCCAATAGAAACCGCCGCCGAGCCGCACCGGTGGAATCCGCGGCACGTTGCTGCCGTCGGTGAAGGTGGCGCGCACCACGTCGAACTGGTTCTCGATGCCCCAGATGCCGCCGTTGAGCGGGCCGATGTCGAACTGGCTCTGGAATTCGGCGCCGCGGAAGATCGCGTCACGCTGCGAATAAACCGCCTGCCGCGCCTCGTTGTTGGGATCGCCATTGCCGCAGGAGTCGAAATCGTCGCCGCACATCACCCCGGTCAGGCGGCGATAGATGAAGTTGCTGAAGCGGGTGTAGTAGGCGGTGGCCTCGAAGCGGAACGGTCCGGTCGCCTTGCGCAGGCCGATCTCGACCGATTTCGCGGTCTCGATGGTCAGGTTCGGATTGCCGATGTCGAAAGTCGCGGTCGCATCATGCGCGCCGCGCGAGAACAACTCCGCAGGCTTCGGCGCGCGTTCGACATATTGCGCCGTGATGCTGCCGACGAGATCGCCGGGCAGGTTCTGCAGCAGCCCGATGCTGCCGCTGACCGGCGTGTAGGATGGATTGCGCGCGATCGAGCTCTGCGGTGCGCCGTCGGGGAGATAGTCCGCCGGGAAGTTCGGCATCGATCCGTGCAGGTCGACATGCTCGATGCGGCCGGCGATCTGCGCCTTGGTCGAATCCGTGAATTTGAACTCGTTGAACACGTAACCGGCGACCCGGTTGTTGTTGTTCGGACTCCACAGGCCGTTGAACAGCGAGGTCGGATCGTCCGGGCTCGGCGCGGTCAGTTCCTGATGCCCGGCCTGCACGCCGAACGCGGTCGTCACCGTGGCGAAGCGCGCGTTGAACGGCATCATCTGCACCTCGACGCGGGCTTCCTGCTCCTTGTTGGTGAAGGTCTGCCGCACGCCGTCGCTGAACAGGTCGGTCGGATCGGCAAGGCCGAGCTCGTTGTGGTGATAGTCGGTCGCGCCGACCCAGAACCGCACGGCGTCGATCGCTGCAGCGTCGGGCCGGTACTCGCCCTTGACGGCGATCTTGGTCTGGTGCGCGTCGATCCGGGTCTGATGATCGGCGCCGTCGATGCCGGGGATATGGTAGAGCGAGTCGTTCTGGGTGATCGCCGCGCCGATATAGCCGCCCTGGAAGAAATAGGAGGCGCCGACCGACGCGCCGTCCGACTGCGTCGCGGAGTTCGGCTGACGGCCGTTGAATGGCTGGCCGGGCACAAATAAATAAGGATAGCTGGGGATGCTGTAGTCGCTGGTGGTGCGGCCATAGACATCGGCATGCACGGCGACATTGTTGCCACCGGCGTCCAGCAGCATGCCGCCCTCGACGCCGCGATTGACCGAGCTGACCGAGGTGCGGGTCTCGACATTGAGGCAACCCGGCGCGCCGGCGTCGGCCAGCGGAGCCTTCACCGGCAATCCGTAGGACTGAAACGGCGTCGCCGCGCAGGTCGGCATCGCATCGGGAATCCGGTTGTTGGTGGCGCTGACGACGCCGCCGATCGAGGTCGAGCCGTAGCGCAGCGCGGCCGGGCCGCGCACCACTTCGATCTGGTTGGTCGAGAGCGGATCGATCGGGACGAAATGATCCTCGCCGAGATCCGACACGCCGCCGCCGCCAAGACCGTTTTCGACGATGCCGACGCGGTTGACGTCGAGGCCGCGGATGATCGGCCGGCTCGACGCGCCGGGCGCGAAGCTCGAACCGGTGATGCCGGGCTTGGAGAACAGGAGATCGCCGAGCGTGGCGGCGCCGGATCGCCGCAGTTCCTCGTTGGGTATCACGGTGACGGTGGCGAACTGATCGGTAACCACAGGCAGCACGCCCTGCTGCGGTGCCGGCGCGGGTGCCGCAGGCGCCGGTTGCACGGCCGCGGCGCGTTCGCGGTTGCGGCTCGGCGCGGCCCGGACAACATGGCTCGGCGTGCGCGTTGGCGCGGTCCGGTGCCGTTGGATCGGGCTCGGTGCCGTCACGGTGATGTCAGGGAGTTGCGTCGGCGTGTCGTCGGCCAGCGCATTGTGGCTCATCGCGCCCAGCAATAGCCAGCTCACGCTCCCGATGTGGAGTGCTCGTTTCTTCTGAAGTGTCATTGTCCCGATCCAGGCCCGTCGAAATAACGGATCGATTCCGATTTGCCCCGCTGGCGCAGGCCGCAAATGTGACGCGGCCGTCCGCTCAGGGCGTGCAGCAATCAGTCGATGTCAGGACAGGGGAGGTGCGCGGGAGTGGAAGGCCGCCGGCGCCGATTTCAGATGGGCGAATTCGGCATTGGTGGTGCGGAACAGAAGCTCGATCGCTTCCGGCAGCAACAGCACCGGCGGCGCCGTGAACAGCATGCTGCTCGCAAGCGAGATGACGGCGCAGATCGCGCAATTGTCGGCCGGATGCCGGTCGTTGTCGTGATTGGCGGGCTGTGGCGTCCCGGTCACCTGGACCGCGAGGTCCGGCGTCGCCGAGGTCCCGATATAGGCGAGATCGACCAGCGACAGCCCGGTCTGGACCGCGGGCGCCGCTTGCGCGGCCGCGATCGGATGGAAATGCCCGAACGACAGCATGAACTGGACGGCGAGCGCGAACAGCGCCAGCCGCGAGCCAGTCTTGATGTGTCGCCGGAACCACTGCATGCCGATAACGCCCACCCAATCGGGAGCGCATCAACACCCCAGCGCCCCGATGTTACATTATAACATCGGATGGCGTGCGCGATGTCAACCAGCGTTCAGACAAACCGTGTCGATGCGTTGCCTGTGTGTGCTTGATGCAACGCAGACGTGAGCCCGGCCGGGCTCAGCGTCCCTCGCGCAGCCATGTTGCCGCGAATGCGCCGAGCAACAGTAGCAGGCCGACCAGTCCGGCGAACATCGGCAGCACGCCGACACCCTTGACGACGCTGGCGTCGCGCATCTTGACGCCGAGCCAGCCGTCGCCGCGGAAGATCGAGGAGGAGCGCACCGGCACGACGCGCGGCATGTCGAGGCTCGAACCGTCGACGATGCGCCGTGCATCGCCGCCGGTCGTCTGCGCCAGCGGCTTCAGCATCTCGGTGGTCGAGGTGACCTCCGAGAATTCCTTCGGGTTGGTCGGGCCGACATTGATCAGCGCCTTCAGCGTGCCGTCGGTGGCCTGCCACAGGCCGAGCTCGTTTGCGGGCAGCGTCGCGCGCCACTCGCCGGTATCGCCGGCGGTGAGCGTCAGTTCGCGCGTGGTGCCGCTCGGCGAGGTCACGGTGACCGGCGAGACGGTGTCGGCCATGGTCTGGCGCACCACCATGAGATCCTTGCCCTGCACCTGCATGCGCAGCGCCTCTTCATCGAGGTCGGGCTGCTTCATCAGCCAGTGCGACACCCGCCGCAACAAATCGAGATGCGGGCCGCCGCCCTCGTAGCCGCGCGCCCACAGCCAGATGTGGTCGGAGAGCAGCAGCGCGACGCGGCCTTCGCCGAAGCGCGACAGCAGCAGCAGCGGCTTGCCGTCGGCGCCGGTCATGACCGGCGGATTGATCGCGTTGCGGGTATCGACGGTGCGGAAGAACCGGCTCCAATGCGGCGGCTCGGCATTCGAGCCTTCCAGCCCGCGCGTCACCGGATGGCGCTTACCGGCATCGCTCAGATGCGCGTAGAACGGCTTCTCGGTCACGCCGACCGGTTCGGCCGGCAGCACCGAGTCCAGCGGCGTGCGCCAGATGCTGGTGGTCGAGGCGTAGTCGGGGCCGGCGGACACCAGCACCGCGCCGCCGGCGCGGACGTAGCGCGCGATGTTGTCGAAATAGGCGATCGGCAGCACGCCCTGGCGGGCGTAGCGGTCGAAGATGATCAGCTGGAATTCGTTGATCTTCTGCTGGAACAGCTCGCGGGTCGGAAATGCGATCAGCGACAGCTCGTTGATCGGCGTGCCGTCCTGCTTCTCCGGCGGACGCAGAATGGTGAAGTGCACGAGATCGACGCTGGGGTCGGACTTCAAGAGGTTGCGCCAGGTGCGCTCGCCGGAATGCGGCTCGCCGGAAACCAGCAGCACGCGCAGCTTGTCGCGGACGCCGTCGATCGCGACCACGGCGCGGTTGTTGACCGGCGTCAGCTCGTTCTCGAGCGGCGAGGCCTCGATCTCGACGATGTTGGGTCCGGCGTGCTTGATGTCGATGTCGACGCTCGAGGTCTGGCCGCTGGTCAGCGTGCGCTCGTTGATCACTTCGCCGTCGCGGCGGACCGTGACCTTGGCGCGCTCGCCGGTGACGCCCTGGTCGTCGAGCCGGAAGGTGATGGTCTGGGTCTGGCCGACGATGCCGAAGCGGGGCGCGGCAGTGATCGCGATGCGGCGGTCGCGCTCGTCCTTGCGGCCAGTGATCAGTGCGTGGACCGGCGCCTGGAAGCCGAGCGCCTGGGCGTTGGCCGGAATATCGTGCACGCGGCCATCGGTGATCATGAAGGCGCCGGCGACGCGCTCGACCGGAACATCCGACAGCGCCGACGTCAGCGCGCCGAACAGTTTTGTGCCGTCGGTCTCGCCATCGGCCTGACCGGCCTCGACGACGCGGACCTCGAGGCCCTTGATCTGCTTCAGGCTGTTGACCAGCGCCTGCCGCGCCTTGTCGGTCTCCTGGTTGCGCGTGCCGAAATTCTGGCTCGGGCTCTTGTCGACCACGACGGCCGCGACCGAGGACAGCGGCTCGCGGTCCTCGCGGGTGAAGGAGGGATTGGCCAGTGCCAGCAGGATCAGCGCCAGCGCCGCGACCCGCACCGCGGCGCCCCGTGCGCGCGACACCAGGAGCAGCACGGCGATGACGACGATCGCGCCGAGCGCGAGCCACAGCACGAGCGAGGGAACCAGCGGTGTGAACGCGATGCCGTAGTTCATATCATTGTCCCAGCCGCTCGATCAAAGCAGGCGCGTGCACCTGATCGGCCTTGTAATTGCCGGTCAGCGTGTACATCACGATGTTGACGCCGGCGCGGAAGGCGAATTCGCGCTGGCGCGGCTCGCCCGGCGTCAGCGGCAGCATCGGCTGACCGTCGGGGCGGATCGCCCAGGCACCGGCGAGGTCATTCGACGTGATGATGATCGGCGAGACGCCGTCGCCGCCGCGTGCCGGGCGCTGTGCAGCCTCGTCGTCGTCCTCGCGCGGCAATGCCTCGACCCAGGTCTGGCCGGAGTTGAAGCGGCCGGGGAAGTCGCGCAGCAAATAGAACGTCTTGGTCAGCACGTGCTCGCGCGGCACCGGCTCGAGCTCGGGCACGTCGAGGGTCGACAGCAATTCGCGCAGCGTCTGCATGCCGGGCGTTTGCGATGAGCCGCTGTCACCCGGCGGCGCTTCGACGGCGTCACGGGTATCGAAGATGACGGTGCCGCCCTGCTTCATGTAGGCGTCGATCTTGTTGATGGCGTCCTGCGGCGGCTTCGGCGCGCCCGGCACGATCGGCCAGTAGATCAAGGGGAAGAACGCCAGCTCGTCGCGCGCGGGATCGATGCCGACCGGATCGCCGGCCTCCAGCGCGGTGCGCTGTCCGAGGAACAGCGTCAGTCCGGACATCCCCGCCTTGACGATGGAATCGACGTCGGCATTGCCGGTGACGACATAGGCCAGCCGCGTTTGCGACACCGCCTTGATGGCGAAATCGTCGCTGCTCTCCGCCCGTGTCGACGACGGTGCGAACGTCACGAGTATCAAGGCGAAGGCGAGCACGGCCGGTGCCGCGCGCCGCCGGATCAGCGCGGCGAGGCCGCCGCCGAGCATGGCGACCACGATCGCATCGAGCAGGAACAGCGCCAGCGCCGTCGACAGCATGATGCCGCGCAGGTCGCGCGGCTCGGCGTTGGTGTAGCTCGCACGCGTCGCGCGCAGGGCCGAGGTGTCGAGCGGCGCAATACGATCGGCGGAGGCGAGCGTGTTGACCGCGATCGGGCTCTCGGCCGTGCCGTAGAAGCCGGGCGGATGGTCGGCGGTGCCGCGATCGCGATAGTCTGCCGACATCGGCTTGGCGCTCGAGGGCGGCGGGCCGAAGACGCCGAAGCCGTCGAGCGTGCGCAGCGGCGCAACCGTCTCGGCGTTGGGATCGCTGGCGACGCCGGGGCCGGGCTTCGAGGTATAGCCGGACATGTCGATCAGCCGGCGCAGCATCTCAACGAAGGTGCCGGACATCGGCAGATCCGACCAGCGCATGTCGGCGCCGACATGGAACAGGCTGACCACGCCCTTGCCGCGACGCTCGCCGGTGACCAGCGGCGTGCCGTCCTCCAGCGAGGCCCAGCTCTTGGTCGCGAGCACGGCGTCGGGCTCGGCCAGCACCTGGCGGTTGACGGTGATGTCCTTCGGCACGGTGAGGCCGGCGAACGGGCCGTCGGCGGCGAACGAGGCCATGTGCTGCGGCTTCTCCCAGGTCAGGCTGCCGCCGAGCGTGCGTCCGCCGCGGCGCAGCTTGACGGGAACGAGGTCGTCATCGGCCTGGGCGAGGCGGGGACCTGCGAAGCGCAACAGCACGCCGCCTTGCTCGATCCAGGCATTGAGCCGGTCGCGGATCTCCGGCGAGAGCGTGCCGACGTCGGCCATCACGATCATCGGCAGCCGCTGGTCGAGGAATTGCCCGATCACCTGCTGCGGCGCGCCGCGATCGCCGAGCCTGACGTCGGCGAATGGCGACAGCGCGCGGGAGAGATAGAAGGTTGACGCCAAGAGCGGCTGCGCGGTGTCGTTGCTCGCACCCGAGACCACGCCGATGGCGCGGCGGCGCCAGCGCCGGTCGAGCAGCTGCACGGCGCCGGCCGAATGCTCGCCAGAGATTTCGAGTCGTGCGATGTCATTGCGCAACTCGACCGGAAGATCGAAGGCGGCGTCGGTCTCGCGATCCTGCGGTCCGAATGTGTAGCGGGCCTCGCCGATCGGCGAGCCCTTGGCGTCGACCGCGCGCACCGTTCCCGCCGCGATGCCGCTCTCGGTGCGCAGCACCTTCACCGTCATCTTGGCGGCGGCGTTCTCGGCCGCGACCAGCGCCTGCGCCGACTGCGCTCCGCCCGCATAGATCGTCAGATTGCGGCTCTCGATCACCTTGCCGAGCCCCTCGGTGAATTCGCTGCCGCGGCCGGTGTCGACGCCGTCGGACAGCCAGGCGATGTCGCAATCGCCGGTCGATTTGAGGAAACGTTCCAGCGCGCTGAGGGTTTCAACCCGATCGACCGAGTAGGGCTTTGGCGCGAGCTGGCGCAGCGCGACGCGCGCGGCGCCGGCCGGCATCAGCGTGATGTCGCGCGCGGGCTCGGACAGCGGCACCAGCGCGACACCGCGACGGTCGCTGTCGGCGTTGGCGACCAGTTCGTCCGCGGCCCTGATCCGCGCATCCCAGCTCGAGGCCGCGCTCCAGCCGTCGTCGAGCAGGATCACCAGCGGCAATTTGCCGGCGGCGACGCCGGTCTGCGGATTCCAGATCGGGCCGGCGGCGGCGAAGATGACGAGCGCGGCGGCGGCGAGCCGCAGCAGCGTCAGCCACCACGGCGTGCGCGACGGCGTCTCCTCCTTGGGCGCGATGTCGAACAATAGCCGCGTCGGCGGGAATTCGATCCGGCGCGGCCGCGGCGGCATCACGCGCAAGAGCCACCACAGCACCGGCAGGCTGACCAGCCCCAGCAGCAGCAGCGGTTCGGCAAAGGAGAGGGGGAGGCCTGCGATCATGCGCTGCGTCCCGCCTTGACTGTTGAGCGGCCGCCGCCGCCCTTGCTCACCATCATGCCGGCATGCAGGAACAACAGCAGCTCGGCCGCGGAGCGGCTGGTGGTGTGGGTCGAGAACAGCCAGTCGAGCCGGTTGGTCTCATTGCGGATCTGGTCGCGATGCAGCGCGACGCGCGCGACATAGTCGCTCGCCCAGCTCTCGGCGCGGCCCGCGGTGATGACACTGCCGGCTTCCGGCTCGACGAATTCGACACGGCCGGAATAAGGGAAGGTCTCTTCGGCCGGATCGACGACCTGGATCATGGCGCCGTGCGCGCCGGAGGAGGAAAGCCCGGCCAGCATCGCCGTGATTTCTGCTATCGGCGACCAGAAATCCGACAACACGACGACTTCGGCCAGCGACGACGGCACGAAGGACGGCGGCAGGCTCGCGCGCGTCTTCTCGTCGTGCAACATCGCTTCCGCCATCTTGTCGATCACGTTGAGGCTTGCGGTCGGGTTCATCAGGCCGGGAATGCCGACGCGTTCTCCGCCCGCAACGAGCAACTCGGCGAGCGCGAAGGCTACGATCAGTCCGCGCTCCAGTTTGCTGTCGCGCGCCTCGCGCGAGGCAAAGGCCATTGAGGGCGAGCGGTCGGGCCAGATCCACACCGTGTGCGCGGCTTCCCACTCCTGCTCGCGGACATAGAGATGGTCGTCGCGTGCCGAGCGGCGCCAGTCGACGCGCTGCGACGGCTCGCCGGAGACGAAGCGGCGGTATTGCCAAAAATTTTCGCCCGAGCCGGCGCGGCGGCGGCCGTGCAGGCCATGGATGACGTTGGCGGCGACACGGCGGGCCTCAAGCACCAGACGCGGCAGCGACGCGGCGAGCGTTCGGCTTTCGCCATCGGCACGTCGAACCGCAAGGATCTCCTCGTTCTGGTGCTTGTTGTCTGCGGCCATCAACCGATCCGGGTCTTCAGTTGCTTGATCACGTCGGGAATGGTGCGGCCCTCGGCGCGTGCCGAGAAGGTCAGCGCCATGCGGTGCTTGAGCACGGGCTCGGCGAGATCGAGCACATCGTCGATCGACGGCGCGAGTCTTCCATCGAGCAATGCACGGGCACGCACCGCGAGCATCAAGGCCTGGCTGGCGCGGGGACCCGGTCCCCATGCGATCAGCTTGCCGGCCTCGCCGCCCTCGGTGCCGGGACGCGCGGCGCGGACCAGCGTCAGGATCGCCTCGACCACGGAATCGCCGACCGGCAGGCGCCGCACCAGGCGTTGCGCGGTGAGCAGCGTCTCGGCGTCCATCGACGGCGTGGCACGCGCTTCTTCGGCGCCGGTGGTTTCGAACAGGATGCGCCGCTCGGCGTCGCGATCGGGATAGTCGACGTCGATTTCCATCAGGAAGCGGTCGAGCTGCGCTTCGGGCAGCGGGTAGGTGCCTTCCTGCTCGAGTGGGTTTTGGGTCGCGAGCACGTGGAACGGCTTTGGCAAATCATGCCGCGCGCCGGCAATGGTGATGTGCTGCTCCTGCATGGCTTGCAGCAGCGCCGACTGGGTGCGCGGGCTGGCGCGGTTGATCTCGTCGGCCATCAGCAGCTGCGCGAACACCGGACCTGCGATGAAGCGAAACGAACGCTTGCCGGCCGAGCTCTCGTCGAGCACTTCGGCGCCGAGAATATCCGACGGCATCAGGTCCGGCGTGAACTGAATTCGCTTGGCATCGAGGCCGAGCGTGACGCCGAGCGTTTCGACCAGCTTGGTCTTGGCGAGGCCGGGCACGCCGATCAACAGCGCGTGGCCGCCGGACAGGATCGTCACCAGGGTGTTTTCGATCACCTGCTCCTGGCCGAAGATGACGGTGGAGACCGCTTCCTTGGCGGCCTTGATCTGCCCCGCGACCTGCTCGGCCGAACGGACGATCACATCCTCCAGTTTCTCGACGCTGTCTGCACCAGCCATTCGATCCGCTCCTTCTTGACGATGCGCGCACATTGGCGCGCCGTCATCTGTCGTCATCACCTGTCGTCATCTTGGCCCTCATGCTAAACCTGAGCGAAGGCCATGTATTCGTTGAATTAAACTATCCCCACCTTATCGGTGTTTCAGGGTATGAACGGCATCACGATGTGGCGAGAATGACATCCCGACCACATCTCAGGATATGTGCACCAAACGTGCCAGATTGAAGGTAGGAAACCTTAAGGCAAACAATGGCGAAGCAAGGGCAGAGCGATTCCGGCAGGGAAACTACGGGCCTCGGGAGCAAGGGTCTCGAAGGGCTCACCACGGCCGCCAATCAAGCTGCAACATCCGGTCCGGCCGGACGCAAGGGCCTGCCGCCGGTTCACCTGTGGAATCCGCCATTCTGCGGCGATCTCGACATGCGAATCGCGCCTGACGGCACCTGGTTCTACATGGGAACGCCGATCGGCCGCCCCGCGCTGGTGCGGCTGTTCTCCACGATCCTGAAGCGCGAGGACGGCAAGCACTTTCTCGTGACTCCGGTGGAGAAGGTCGGCATCCGCGTCGACGACGCGCCGTTCCTTGCCGTGGAAATGCAGACCGGGGAAGACGCGCGCGGCCGCCTGCTCAGGTTCCGCACCAATGTCGACGATTGGGTCGATTGCGAGAAAGGCCACGGCCTGAGATTCGAGGCGGCCGAGGACGGCGGATTGACGCCCTATCTGCATGTCCGCGCCGATTTGTGGGCCAAGGTCACCCGCGCGCTCTATTACGATCTGGTTGACATGGGCGAGCAGCGGATGGTCGATGGTCAAGAG
The DNA here is from genome assembly GCF_054060035.1 of Bradyrhizobium sp. USDA 3262. NCBI lineage: Bacteria > Pseudomonadati > Pseudomonadota > Alphaproteobacteria > Hyphomicrobiales > Nitrobacteraceae > Bradyrhizobium > Bradyrhizobium sp. USDA 3262. Next base: position 8,044,814 of record NZ_JBSSCT010000001.1, on the reverse strand, counting down.
ATGTTCGGTATCGAGTCCGGCGGCGAGTTCTTCGCGATGGCCGATGCCAGTCAGGTGAGGGACGCACTTTGAACGAGCCGTTGCTGAAGGTGGAGCCGGCGACGATCAGCTCGACGGAATTCTTCGCGCGGGCCCGCACGCGGCTCACTTTCGATGTGCCGCCGGGCCTGGTCGATCCGCATATCATTCCGCGCACCGGAGACTCCGGCAACGACCGCATGCTCGAGATCGTGGCGCAGGAGCAGCCGGTGCGGCCGGCCGCGGTGCTGATCCCGGTGGTCGATCACCCCGAGCCGACCGTGCTGTTGACGCAGCGCTCGCCCAATCTGTCGAGCCATGCCGGCCAGATCTCGTTTCCCGGCGGCAAGATCGACGCCACCGACGCCTCGCCGCTCGATGCCGCGCTGCGCGAGGCCTGCGAGGAAGTCGGGCTGAAGCGGGAATTCATCGACCCGGTCGGCTATCTCGACCTTTATGGTACCGCGTTCGGCTTCCGCATCCTGCCGACGGTCGCCAAGGTGAAGCCGGGATTCACGCTTGCGATCAACGAGGCGGAGGTGGTCGATGCGTTCGAGGTGCCGCTCGCCTTCCTGATGAATCCCGAGAATCATCAGATCCACACCAAGGAATTCCGCGGCATGGACCGGTCCTATTACGCGATGCCGTTCGCCGAGCGCTACATCTGGGGCGCGACCGCGGGCATCCTGCGGGTGTTGTATGAGCGGATCTATCTGTCATGATCCGCACGGTATTGACCGAGATCGGAATCTTTCTGGTCCCGTTCGCGGTCTATGCCATCTTCCTCATCGCGACGCGGTCCGGCGTGACGCTGCCGGCGTCATGGCCGCTCGACATGCTGGCGAAGCTGACGCTGGTGGCGCTGGTCATGGTGATCGTGAGCTTCGTGCTGCTGGCCGAATTGACCGGCGCGCCGCCGAACTCGACCTACGTTCCCGCCCATATCGAGAACGGCAAGTTGGTGCCGGGAGTTGAGAAATGAGCGAGGTGCGCCTGTTGTCCGACGCGCCATGGCTCGCTTCCGGGCCCGCGGCGCACGTGCTCGGCCTGCTCAATGCCGATGGCGAGGAAGCGCGGGTGATCGGCGGGGCCGTGCGCAACGCCTTGATGCAGATTCCGCTCGCCGATATCGACATCGCCACCACGGCGCTGCCGGAGGAGGTGATCCGCCGCGCCAAGCGGGCGGGCATCAAGAGCGTGCCGACCGGCATCGAGCACGGCACGGTGACCCTGGTCGTCGACAGCCAGCCCTTCGAGGTGACGACGCTGCGCGAGGATACCGAGACCTATGGCCGCAAGGCCAGGGTGGCGTTCGGGCGCGACTGGGTGCGCGACGCCGAGCGGCGCGACTTCACCATCAACGGCCTGTCGGTCGACGCCTCGGGCGTCGTGCACGATCACGTCGGCGGCCTCGCCGACATCGAAGCGAGGCGCGTGCGCTTCATCGGCGATCCCGCGCAGCGGATTGCCGAGGACTATCTGCGCATCCTGCGCTTCTTCCGTTTCCATGCCGCCTATGGCGCGGGCGAGGTCGATCGCGCCGGTTATCTCGCCTGCGTCAGCGGGCGCGCCGGATTGGCCGGCCTCTCGGCCGAGCGGATTCGCATGGAGATGCTCAAGCTCGTGGTCGCGAACGGCGCCGCGAGTGCAGTGGTCGCGATGAGTGACGGCGGCTTGCTGCAGCCGCTGTTCGGCGGCGTCGCCTATACCGGCCCGTTCGCGGCGATGATCGAGATCGAGCAACTGATGAAGCTCGCGCCGAGCGCGATGCGAAGGCTGGCCGCGCTGACGGTCGCCGTGACCGAGGACGCGCGGCGCATCGCCAGCCGGCTGCGGCTCTCCAACGCCGAGGCCAAGGCGCTCGATTCGATGGGGCATCGCTGGTGGCGCCTGCCCGGCATGGACGAGGCGCACGCCAAGCGCAGGCTCTACCGGCTCGACGAGGGGCCGTATCGCGACCGGTTGCTGCTCGCTTGGGCGCGCACCGGCGCGGGCCAGGATGTCGATCAATGGCGCGCGCTCGCCACGCTGCCAGAGCGCTGGCGCGCGCCTCACTTTCCCTTGAGGGCGTCGGATTTCGTCGCGCGCGGCATTGCCGAGGGACCGGCACTGGGGCATGTACTGACCTTGGCCGAGGATGCTTGGCTAGCCGCGGATTTCCCGCTGGATCCGCAGGTGTTGTCTGGCATCGCCGACCAGACCGTTTCCCGTTTCACCCGCGATCATCGGCTTTGAATTTCCTTTCCGGCTTCGCAGATATCTCGCTCCTTCAAATTCTGCTTGTCGCAGCCGTTGCGCTGTTTGCTTCCGTGATCGGTGGTCTTGCCGGCTATGGCACCGGCGCCTTGATGCCGCTGGTGCTGGTGCCGATGGTCGGCGCAGAGCCGGTCGTGCCGATCATCGCGATCTCGTCGATCTTCACCAATTCGAGCCGCTTCGTCGCCTTTGTCAGGTTTGCCGACCGCCGCAAGGCAATCATCGTGATCGCGGCGGCGCTATGCTCCACGGCGCTCGGCGCCTACGGCTATACAAGGCTGACCAGCGCCGGCGCCTCGCTCGTGATCGGGAGCATGCTGATCCTGAGCGTGCCGCTCAGGCGGCTGTTGCGCAAGCACAGCGTCAGGATCGGTGAGCGGGGCCTTGCGGCCGGTGCCATCGGTTATGGCGTCGTGGTCGGCGGCACCGCGGGCTCGGGCGTCATCCTGCTGTCGCTGCTGATGGCGGCCGGGCTCGAGGGCGCCGCCGTGGTCGCGACCGATGCGGTGATTTCGCTGACAAGTGCCGCGGTCAAGATTTCGGTGTTCGGCTTGACCGGCGTCATCACCGCGCAGGTGCTGGCGCTTGCGCTGCTGATCGGCCTGGTCGCCATACCCGGCGCGTTCCTGGCCAAGGCCTTTGTCGAGCGGATGCCGGTGCATATCCACACCGCGATCCTCGATGCCGCCGTGGTCACCGGCGGCGTGGTGATGATTGCAAGCGCGCTGCGCGCGCTCTGACGGGAGGCGGAGGCGATGCTGCCGGCGCCTGCCAGTCAGCATCGCGCCAACGGATCTCACGCCGCCTTGCGCTTCTTCTTGCGGTCGCCGTCGTCGTCTTCGTCCTCGTCGTCTTCTTCCTCGTCGTCCTCGTCTTCGTCGTCTTCCTCTTCATCGTCCTCCGGATCGAGCTCGGTCGATTCGAGTGCGACGAGCGGCAAGGTTTCGCGAAACAGGTCGCCGTCCGTGCCCATCCACAGACACGCGACCTTGTCCTCGTCGATTTCGACGACCGTGATCGGATGGCCGCCGGACTTCAGCATGACGACATCGCCTGGTTTCAGTTCCATGATTTTCCCTCCGCGCTGGATGACGCGGACGGCAGGCTAGCGACCGGTGATGACAGTCAAATCACGGCCGGCGGCAGCTTGAATGGAATTGACGTGGAAAACGGCCGCGATGCGCTATTTGCGCGCGGCAGGAACCAGTTCGCTCAGCGAGCGGATGATGCGGTCGGGCTTGATGGTCGATCCCGGCGGCAGCCCGACACCGTGCACGTCCATCCAGATCGCATAGATGCCAAGCCGCTGCGGCGCCACGACTTCCCACTCGAGATTGTCGCCGATCATCCAGGTGTCGGATGCGGTGACGCCGAGTGCTTCCATCGCGTGCAGGTAGGCGCGCTCCTCCGGCTTGCCGAAGCCGTGCTCGCCCTCGATCTGGATGTGATCGAAGCGATGGCCGAGCGCGAAGCGCTCGACCTTGGCGCGCTGCATGTCGGCGGCGCCGTTGGTGACCAGCGCGAGCTTGATGCCGAGCGCCTTCAAGGCATCGATCGCTTCATGCGCGCCGGGGAAGACGAACATCTCCTCCTCGCGATAGGCGGTGAAGCGATCGGCGATGCGGTCCGCGAGATCGTCCGGCAGCGCGCGGTGACCGGCCGCCGCAAGCGCCGCGAAGCCGCCCTTCACGGTGAGCCGTCGCGCCTCGCCGAGCTTGATCCGCCAGATCGGCTCGGCGGTTGACCAGAATTGCCGCGCATAGGCCAACAGCGCCGTCGCGACCTGATCCGGGGGCAGGGGAGCCAGCTCCGCGGCGAACTCCGTGGTGATCGTGTTCCAGGCGATCTCGGGGCGTCCATAGGCCGACAGGATGGTGTCGTCCATGTCGATCAGCATCGCGCGCGGCAGGTTCATCACGGCCATTTCACCTCCGGCGGCAGCGACGACAGGATCGAATCCACATTGCCGCCGGTCTTCAGGCCGAAGATGGTGCCGCGATCATAGAGCAGGTTGAACTCGACATAGCGACCGCGGCGGACCAGCTGCTCGTCGCGATCCTCCGCGCTCCAGGCGGCCTCGAAATTGCGCCGCACCAGGTCGGGATAGATTTTCAGGAAGCTGCGCCCGACGTCCTGGGTGAAGGCGAGATCGGCCTCCCAGTCGCCGCTGTCGTGCCAGTCATAGAAGATGCCGCCGATGCCGCGCGCTTCCTTGCGGTGCGGCAGGTAGAAATAGTCATCGCACCATTTCTTGTACTTGTCGTAGTCGGCGACGCCGTTCGGCCCGTTGCACGCCTCCTTCATCGCGGCGTGGAAGGCGACCGTGTCGGGATCCTCCTGGGTGCGCCTGCGGTTCAGCACCGGCGTCAGGTCGGCGCCGCCGCCGAACCAGGCCTTGGTGGTGACGACGAAGCGGGTGTTCATGTGCACGGCAGGCACGTTCGGATTGCGCAAATGCGCGATCAGCGAAATGCCCGACGCCCAAAATCGTGGATCGTCGGCGGCACCTGGAATCTGCGCGCGGAATTCGGGGGCGAACTCGCCGTGCACGGTCGAGCAGTGCACGCCGACCTTTTCGAACAGCCGGCCCTTCATGATCGACATCACGCCGCCGCCGCCCGGCTTGCCGGTGTGGTCGGTGCGGTCCCAGGGGGTCCGCGCGAACCGGCCGGCGGCGCCGGGATAAAGCCTGGATGGGGCGTCGTCCTCGAGCTTCTCGAAGGCCGCGCAGATGTCGTTGCGCAGCGCCTCGAACCAGCCGCGCGCACGCGCCTTGCGGTCCTCGATGATGGCGGGGTCTGTTGGCAGCATGACTAACCTTGCGGGCCGAAGTATGTGCAGCTCTCGTTGCAGCTGTCGCGATGGACGCTGACGCGGCTCAGCTTGCCTGCGTGTTGCAGCCGCTCCCAGATGAAGCGCGACAGATTCTCCAGCGTCGGCACGCCGATCGCCTCGATCTTGTTCAGGAACTTATGGTCGAGCGTCTTCTGCACCTCGGCCATCGCGCGTTCGAGCAGGCCGAGATCGATCACCATGCCGGTTTTCGGGTCGGGCGTGCCGCGCACCGTGACTTCGGCGCGGAAGGAGTGGCCGTGAATCTCCTCGCTGGCGGTGCCAAATGTCGTTCCGGACAGCGCATGCGCAGCCTCGAACCGAAACGCTTTCGTCAATTCCCACATCTCGTTCAACAATCCGATTCTGTTAGTTCATCTAATCCCGAGCGTCTTGTGCGTCTGCACGCTAAGGCGCCATTGCGGGTGCTTCAGGCAATAGGCGATCGCCCGCTCGGTATTCTCGATCACGTCGGGGCCGTCCATCGGCTGCAGCGAGAAGCGCTCGAAGGCGAGGCCCGCGAAATCCTCCGGAGTGTTCTCCATTTGCGGATAGACCAGTTTGAGCTCGTGCCCCTTGCGCACCACGAGCTCGGATGCAGCCTTGGGACTGACGCAGATCCAGTCGAGCCCGTCGGGCGGGGCGATGGTGCCGTTGGTCTCGATCGCGATCGCAAAGCCGTGGTCGTGCAGGGCCTCGATCAGGGCCGCGTCGACCTGCAGCAGCGGCTCGCCGCCGGTCAGGACGACGTAGCGGTCGGCCTCGCCTCCGGTCCATTGCGCGGCAATGGTGCCGGCAAGCTCTTCCGCGGTCGCATAACGGCCGCCGAGCGTGCCGTCGGTGCCGACGAAATCGGTGTCGCAGAATTTGCAGACGGCGCCGGCGCGGTCCTGCTCGCGGCCGCTCCAGAGGTTGCAGCCGGCGAAGCGGCAGAACACGGAGGCCCGGCCCGCATGGGCGCCTTCGCCCTGCAGGGTGAGAAATATCTCCTTGACCGCGTAGCTCACCAAAAATCCCTTAAGTTGCCGAACCGGCAATTCCTGAACCGGTCTGCCGCAGCGCCTCGCCGACGGCCATGGCCGCCGTGACGGCCACATTGAGCGAACGCATGGTCGGCCGGATCGGAATTACCAGCCGCGCATCCGCTGCGGCCACCACCGCGTCGGTCACCCCTGCCGTCTCGCGCCCGAACAGCAGGACATCGGAGGCCGTATACGCGAAATCAAGGTAGGATTTCGCCGCTCTGGTCGTGAACAGCACCAGCCGGCATCCGGCCTCGGCCCGCCATTCCTCGAATTTCGACCATGAGTCGTGACGCTTCAACCGCACATGGTCGAGATAGTCCATACCCGCCCGGCGGAAATTCCGATCCGAGGTGTCGAATCCCGCCGGTTCGATGATATGGGCCGCCACGTCTAGGCAGGCGCAGAGGCGCAGAATCGTCCCTGCATTCTGGGGGATGTCGGGCTGGAACAGCGCGATCTGCATGGTGCGGGCGGCCTGTGAAATCCGGATGAAATTGTCTCAATAAAACATCGCTCGGCGCGGATTTCGTGCATTGCACGTGTGCGAGCCGATAGCGGGCTTGCGCTCGTCCGGCAAGGGTGCCAATAGAACGATTCTGGACTGCTGTTCCGCCATTTGGGGTGGGGAATAGCGGTTTTCTGCCGCCGCGGGGGCCGCGGGCGCCGGCAGCCTTTCTTGGGGCGCGTCCTGCGTCTCCAGGGCGGTTCCACCGGCTGCAGAAAAGAAAGGGCTAGGAATCGTGACGACAGCGTCTTCGGCGGACCATCCGACACGCCGTGATTTTCTCTTTGTTGCAACCGGAGCTGCCGCCGCGGTCGGCGCAGCCGCCACCGTCTGGCCGCTGGTTGCCCAGATGAACCCGGATGCCGCGACGATCGCGGCCGGCGCGCCGATCGAGGTCGATCTGACGCCGATCGCCGAGGGCCAGGACATCAAGGTCTTCTGGCGCGGCAAGCCGATCTACATCAGCCATCGCACCAAGAAGCAGATCCAGGAGGCCCAGAGCGTGGCGCTCTCGAGCCTGCCCGATCCGCAGCCCGACTCGGCCCGCGTCAAGGCCGGCCACGACCAGTGGCTGGTTGTGATTGGCATCTGCACCCATCTCGGCTGCATCCCGATCGCCCATGAAGGCAATTACGACGGCTTCTTCTGCCCCTGCCACGGCTCGCAGTACGACTCCTCCGGTCGTATCCGCCAGGGGCCGGCGCCCGCCAACCTGGCGGTGCCGCCCTACGCCTTCCTTTCCGACACCAAAATCCAGATCGGCTAAGTCCCGGCCCCTCCGGGATTTCGGCTTCCACTTGGACCCATCGCGTCGTTTTTCTTCTTCAGGATCGCATCAATGAGCGGACCATCTGATTTCCAACCGAGCAACCCCGCCTTGAAGTGGATCGAACGGCGCCTTCCGATCTTCGGCCTGATCCACTCCTCGTTCGTGGCCTATCCGACGCCGCGCAACCTGAATTACTGGTGGACCTTCGGCGCCATCCTTTCGATGATGCTGGCGCTGCAGATCCTGACCGGCGTGATCCTGGCGATGCACTACACGCCGCACGCCGACCTCGCCTTCAAGTCGGTCGAGCTGATCGTCCGCGACGTCAATTACGGCTGGCTGCTGCGCAACATGCATGCGTGCGGCGCGTCGATGTTCTTCTTCGCCGTCTACATCCATATGTTCCGCGGCCTCTATTACGGGTCGTACAAGGAGCCGCGTGAGGTGCTGTGGATCCTCGGCGTCATCATCTACCTCCTGATGATGGCGACGGGCTTCATGGGCTACGTGCTGCCGTGGGGCCAGATGAGCTTCTGGGGCGCCACCGTCATCACCAATCTGTTCTCGGCCGTGCCCTATTTCGGCGAGAGCATCGTGACCCTGCTGTGGGGCGGCTATTCGGTCGGCAACCCGACGCTGAACCGCTTCTTCTCGCTGCACTATCTGCTGCCGTTCGTGATCGCCGGCGTGGTCGTGCTGCACGTCTGGGCGCTGCACGTCGCGGGTCAGAACAACCCGGCCGGCGTCGAGGCCAAGACCGAGAAGGACACCGTTGCGTTCACGCCGTATGCGACGATCAAGGACATGTTCGGCGTGTCCTGCTTCCTGATCTTCTTCGCCTGGTTCATCTTCTACATGCCGAACTATCTCGGCGACGCCGACAACTACATCCCGGCGAACCCGGGCGTGACGCCGGCGCACATCGTGCCTGAATGGTACTACCTGCCGTTCTACGCGATCCTGCGTTCGATCCCGAACAAGCTCGCCGGCGTCGTGGCGATGTTCTCGGCGATCATCATCCTGTGCTTCCTGCCCTGGCTCGACAGCGCACGGACCCGTTCGTCGAAGTATCGCCCGCTGGCCAAGCAGTTCTTCTGGATCTTCGTGGTGGTCTGCATCCTGCTCGGCTATCTCGGCTCGCAGCCGCCGGAAGGCATCTATGTGATCGCCGGCCGCATCCTGACGGTCTGCTACTTCGCCTACTTCCTGATCGTGCTGCCGCTGCTCGCCCGCATCGAGACCCCGCGCCCGGTGCCGAACTCGATCGCCGACGACGTGCTCGCGAAGAGCAAGGGCAGGGCCGCGACCGCGGCCTCTGTGATGCTCGCGATGGTGGTGGCCGGCAGCCTGCTCGTCGGCGGCACCCAGAACGCCAAGGCCGAGGAGGGTGGCAACGCGCCGCCGGCCCAGAAGTGGTCGTTCTCCGGTCCTTTCGGCACTTATGACCGTGGCTCGCTGCAGCGCGGCTTGAAGGTCTACAAGGAAGTCTGTGCCGCCTGTCACGGCCTGTCCTATGTCGCGTTCCGCAACCTCGCCGATCCCGGCGGCCCCGGCTATTCGCCGGCGCAGGCGGCGGCGTTCGCGTCCGAGTACAAGATCAAGGACGGCCCGAACGACCAGGGCGAGATGTTCGAGCGTCCGGGCCGCCCGGCGGATTACTTCCCGTCGCCGTTCCCGAACGAGCAGGCCGCGCGCGCGGCCAATGGCGGCGCGGCGCCGCCCGACCTCTCGCTGATCACCAAGGCGCGGTCCTACAAGCGCGGCTTCCCGCAGTTCGCGATCGACTTCTTCACCCAGTACCAGGAGCAGGGACCCGACTACGTCGACGCCATCCTGCAGGGCTTCGAGGACAAGGCTCCGGCGGGCGTCACGATCCCGGAGGGCTCGTACTACAACAAGTACTTCCCCGGCCACGCCATCAAGATGCCGAAGCCGCTGTCCGATGGTCAGGTGACCTTCGACGACGGTTCGCCGGCGACGGTCAAGCAGTACGCGCATGACGTCACCACGTTCCTGATGTGGGCCGCCGAGCCGCATATGGAGGAGCGCAAGCGGATCGGCATGCAGGTGTTCTTCTTCCTGGTCGTCTTCGCCTTCCTGATGTACTTCACCAAGCGCAAGGTCTGGGCCAACGCCCACTGATCTCGGGTACGGCATAGCGAGTTTGAAAAAGCCCCTTCGGGGGCTTTTTTGTTTGCAATCTCTCCGTCATTCCGGGGTGACGCGGTAGCATCGAACCCGGAATGACAGTGTCGTCAATTGCGTCGGCCGCCGAGTGCGGACAAGATGCCGGCCAATCAGCCGGCAAACATTGCGGAGGAACTCATGGGTACCAGCATCAGCTTCAAGCGTCCGGACGGCAAGGAAGCGTCGGGCTATCTCGCCAATGCGGCGCGCGGCAACGCACCCGGCGTCGTCGTGATCCAGGAATGGTGGGGCCTGTCGGACCAGATCAAGGGCCTGTGCGACCGCTTCGCGGTGGCCGGCTTCGATGCGCTGGCGCCCGATCTCTACAAGGGCAAGGTGGTGCCGTATCACGACACCGATGCCGCGGGCAAAGAGATGAACTCGCTCGACTTCATGGACGCCACCACGCAGACGGTGCGCGGCGCCGCGCAATATCTCGCCAAGAACGGCGCCAAGGTCGGCCTGACCGGCTTCTGCCTCGGCGGCGCGGTGACCATCATCGGTTCGGTGCATGTGCCGGAATTGACCGCGGGCGTCGTGTTCTACGGCATCCCGCCGGAGCAGGCCGCCAAGCCCGCCGACGTCAGGATTCCGCTGCAGGCGCACTTCGCCAACAAGGACGATTGGTGCACGCCCGAGCTCGTCAGCAATTTCGAGAAGGCGATGAAGGCTGCCGGCAAGTCGCTCGAGCTGTTCCGCTATGACGCCGAGCACGCCTTCGTCAACGAGCAGCGCCAGTCGGTGCACGACCGCGAGGCCGCCGAACTCGCCTGGGGCCGCGCCACGGACTTCTTCAAGAAGCATCTGGGGTAGAGGTACGATGCGCACACGTTGTGTCGTCCCTGCGAAAGCAGGGACCCATACGCCGCGGCCGTTGTAATAGGCACTCGGGCAGTCATCTCGCCAAAATAACTACGCCCTGTGGTTATGGGTCCCTGCTCCCGTGCGCAATTGCGCACTAGGCAGGGATGACGGCGAGATCTAACTCTCCGCCTTCACCCCGTCCCACCACGGGCAGGTCCCCGACATCAGCCTGAAATTGCCTTCCATCACCTGCACCGGTGCGCGCTTGCCCTCGGCGGCGGCGCGCATCCGCATTTCGCGCGCGACGGCGCGGTCCTCCGGCGACAGCCAGACCCGCTCGTGGCCCCACAGGCTCGGGCCGTCATGCATCTCGAACGGTGTCCAGTTCACCGGATCGATCTCGCGGCCGCCCCAGCCGCACTCGACCATGAAGGCGGACGGCGACCTGGCGTAGAACGACGTCATCAGGTCGTTGGTGTGACGGCCGAGCGTGACGTTGACGCGGTCTTCTTGCTGGGCGACGTCATAGGCTTGGCCGACATCGTCGAGCGAGAACAGCTCGACCATCAGATGATGCATGCCGTTCGTGCCGGTCTCGATCAGCGCCAGGGAGTGATGGCGGGCATTGACGTGGAAGAAATAGGCGCGGAACGGTTTTTCGATGTAGTCGCTTAAGCCGAAGCCGAGCACGTCGACATAGAAGCTCATCACCGGGGCGATGTGCTCGACGGTCAGCACCGCGTGGCCGAGGCCGAGCGGCCCGGTGCGGAAACCGGAGATCGAGCGCCCCGGCCTGAACGGCGTGTCGTCGATCTCGGCTCCGTGAAACGCCTCGAGACGATTACCGGCGGGATCCCGAAACGAGATCAGGCCGCGCACCCGCCTCGCATCCGCGAGCGTCTGCGGCTCCGCGGTCACGACGACGCCGGCACGTTCCAGCCGTGCCGCCAGCGCGTCGAGGGCCGCACGGTCAGCCACCTCCCAGCCGAAGAACCGGGTGCCCTCGCCTTGGGCGCGGTCGATCACGATGCGCTGCTTGCGGTCGTCCATCCGGAACGCGAGCAACGAGTTGCCGCGCTCGACCGCCTGCAGCCCGACGAGGCCAGTGCCGAACTGCCGCCAGTCGTCGAGCGCGTCGGAGCCGAAGCCGGCATATCCGAGACCCAAAATCGTCATCTGCGCCTCCGCCATCTGTCTGTTTTTTGGGCGGCCGGCCGGCCGCCATTTCGGCAAATGCTACGCGGTTTCTTGCCCCTTCAAACCCCGAAAATGCCGCCCAGAGGGGCGTCCCGCCTTGGGGCAGGGGTGCCGGGCCATCTCTTGACACGGCCCGCGCCGGGTGGTGAGTAACGGGCATGAGCACCGTTGCCAGCCCATCCCGTCGTTGGTGGCCCACCTTCTCATAGGTGGCCGGTGCGTTTTCTTTTTTCACAAACGTCGAAGGTCGCCATCGCAGTGCGACCGATGGTTAGTTTATTTGCCCTTCGTTTGTCCTGTGTGGCGCTCTCTCGGCAAGTCTCGTAAGAGGATCACATGAACAGGACAGTCTTCTCCCTGCCGGCCAAGAGCGAATATCTGACCAATGGCGGCCTTGCGGTCGCGCGCGTGGTCGAGCAGTTCACCGGCGGCGCCAACCGCCTCGACGATTTGATCGCGCTGCTGGACCGCCGCCGCGGCGTGGTGCTGTCCTCGGGCACGACGGTGCCGGGCCGCTACGAGAGCTTTGACCTCGGCTTTGCCGATCCGCCGCTGGTGCTGGAGACGTCAGGCACCAACTTCTCGTTGCAGGCGCTGAACCCGCGCGGCGAGGTCCTGATCGCTTTCCTCGGCGACGTGCTGCGCGAGCCCTGCGTCGTGATATCGGAGCGGACCCCAACACGGCTCGCCGGCCATATCATCTGCGGCGCCGCGCCGGTCGAAGAAGACCAGCGTACCCGCCGCGCCAGCGTGATGTCGCTGGTGCGCGACATGGTGGCGGCGTTTACCTCCAATGCCGATCCGCTGCTCGGCCTGTTCGGCGCCTTCGCCTACGACCTCGTGTTCCAGATCGAGGACCTCGTGCAGAAGCGCGCCCGCGAGGCCGACCAGCGCGACATCGTGCTCTACGTGCCGGACCGTCTGCTGGCCTACGACCGCGCCACCGGCCGCGGCGTGGCGCTCACTTACGAGTTCGCGTGGAAGGGCAAATCCACCGCCGGCCAGTCGCAGGAGACCGCGCCGAGCCTCTACGCTAAGGCGGGGCGGCAGGGCTTTGCCGATCACGCGCCCGGCGAATATCAGGCGACCGTCGAGGTCGCGCGCGCGGCGTTTGCCCGCGGCGACCTGTTCGAGGCGGTGCCCGGGCAGCTGTTCGCCGAGCCCTGCGAGCGCTCGCCGGCGGAAGTGTTCCAGCGGCTCTGCCGCATCAATCCGTCGCCCTATGGCGCGCTGATGAATCTCGGCGACGGCGAGTTCCTGGTCTCCGCGTCGCCGGAGATGTTCGTGCGCTCCGACGGCCGCCGGGTCGAGACCTGCCCGATCTCGGGCACCATCGCGCGCGGCTCGGACTCGATCGGCGATGCCGAGCAGATCCGCAAGCTCCTGAACTCGGAGAAGGACGAGTTCGAGCTCAACATGTGCACCGACGTCGACCGCAACGACAAGGCGCGCGTCTGCGTGCCCGGCACCATCAAGGTGCTGGCGCGGCGTCAGATCGAGACCTACTCAAAGCTGTTCCACACCGTCGATCACGTCGAGGGCATGCTGCGGCCGGGCTTCGATTCGCTCGACGCCTTCCTGACCCATGCCTGGGCGGTCACCGTGACCGGCGCGCCGAAACTGTGGGCGATGCAGTTCGTCGAGGACCATGAGCGGTCGCCGCGGCGCTGGTATGCCGGCGCGATCGGCTGCGTCAATTTCGACGGCAGCATCAACACCGGGCTCACCATCCGCACCATCCGCATGAAGGACGGTCTCGCCGAGGTGCGCGTCGGCGCGACCTGCCTGTTTGACTCCGATCCCGCCGCCGAGGACCGCGAGTGCCAGGTCAAGGCCGCGGCGCTGTTCCAGGCGCTGCGCGGCGATCCGCCGAAGCCGCTGTCGGATTTCGCGCCCGATGCCACCGGCTCCGGCAAGAACGTGCTCTTGATCGATCACGACGACAGCTTCGTGCACATGCTGGCCGATTACTTCCGCCAGGTCGGCGCCAACGTCACCGTGGTCAGGCACGTCCATGCCCAGGACATGCTCAAGAAGAAGGGCTGGGACCTCCTGGTGCTGTCGCCCGGGCCGGGTCGCCCTGAGGATTTCGGCATCGCGAAAACCATCGATACCGCGCTCCAGAAGCAGCTGCCGATCTTCGGCGTCTGCCTCGGCGTGCAGGCGATCGGCGAGTATTTCGGCGGCCAGCTCGGCCAGCTCGGTCAGCCCGCGCATGGCCGTCCGTCGCGCGTCCAGGTGCGTGGCGGCCGGCTGATGCGGAACCTGCCCAATGAGATCGTGATCGGCCGCTACCACTCGCTGTTTGTCGAGCGCGACAGCGTGCCCGAGGTGCTGGCGGTGACCGCGACCACCGAAGACGGCGTCGCGATGGTGATCGAGCACAAGACCCTGCCGGTCGGCGGCGTGCAATTCCATCCGGAATCGCTGATGTCGCTCGGCAACGAGGTCGGCCTGCGCATTGTCGAGAATGCATTCCGGCTTAATCCGCCGGCCAATTGAGGATTGCGAGACCAATGACCTTCGACCACGACATCAAGGCGACCGTTCGTACCATCCCGGACTACCCGAAGAAGGGCATCCTGTTTCGCGACATCACGACGCTGCTCGCGGATGCCAGGGCCTTCCGCCGGGCCGTCGACGAGCTGGTGCATCCCTGGGCGGGGGCGAAGGTGGACAAGGTCGCGGGCATCGAGGCCCGCGGCTTCATCCTCGGCGGCGCGGTGGCGCATCAACTCTCCGCCGGCTTCGTGCCGATCCGCAAGAAGGGCAAGCTTCCGCACACCACGGTGCGGATCGCCTACTCGCTGGAATACGGCATCGACGAGATGGAGATGCATGCCGACGCCGTGCAGCCGGGCGAGCGCGTGATCCTGGTCGACGATCTGATCGCGACCGGCGGCACTGCGGAGGGCGCGGTGAAGCTGCTGCGCCAGATCGGCGCCAATGTGGTCGCGGCCTGCTTCATCGTCGACCTCCCCGATCTCGGCGGCGCCGCCAAGCTGCGCGCGATGGACGTTCCGGTGCGCACGCTGATGGCGTTCGAGGGGCATTAGCGCCACTCTCTCCACATAGTCGTCCCGGCGAAGGCCGGGACCCATAACCACCAATAGTGGTTATGAAGACCGCTGCAGCCCCAGCCTTCACCAAACGCACTGCGGTGGTTATGGGTCCCGCCTCGCGCTTCGCTTGGCCGGGACGACAGTTACGACCTCTGCAACAGCACGCTCAATTCAAGATCGCGGAACGTGGTGTAATTCCGCCGGATCCATTGATGCAGCTCGGTCGATGAATCCTTTTCCTGGCGCAGATAGCCGGTGAAGGAGAAGTTCAACCGGTCGATATAGGTCTTCAGGAACACCGGCAGCGCGCGGAAGCGCAGCACCCGGCTGGCGGTCATGGCAGGCGGCAACTCGCCGCGCACCACGAACTCGTTGTCGATGACGATCAGCGCATTCGGCGGGATCATGCCGTGCAGCGTCTGGTAGGCGCGCACCGAGGCGCGGTCGGTATCGGCGACGTACAGGATGATCGGCGCGACGCGGCGACGCAGCGCCTCCTTCATCAGCCCGATCTCGTCGCACATTCTGAAGAATTCGTCGAAGGCGTGGTAGCCGAGGTCGATCACCTTGCCGATGCCGTCATTGGCGATGACGCGGTCCATCAGCTGCATCTTGCCGTAGGTGTCGATCACGTCAGCGGTTTCGGTGATCCGCGGCAGGTAGTCGAGCAGCGACGGCTCCTTCAGATTGATGTCGTAGCAGACCACGTCGCCGTTCTTGAGCAACAGGAATTCGCCGAGCAGCCGCGCAATCAGCGTCTTGCCGACCTGCGGGCGGGGCGAGCAGATGATGTAAACAGGCGTGGACGACATCGCCCGCTATATCAGGCCAAATTTTCGCCTAATCCAGCCCCCTCAAGGTCGAAGGTCCGACTATTTTTCGCCTTTGGCCGACTTGGCGCCGACCAAGTCGGTCAGCTTGATCCGGTCGAACTCGCTCCAGACATTGGCGAGCCAGTGCCGGACATAGCCGCGCAGCACGAAGGAGTAGTTCGCGGCCTCGTCTTCCTTGCCCTTGTTGGCGACAAATTTCAGGAACGGAACCGAGGAGACCTCGACCTGCTCATAGGCCATTTCGTTGAGCTTGGGGATCGTGAGGTCGGTCGCGTCCTTGATGCGATGGAAGTAGGAATTGTAGGTCGCCTGGTCCCACTGGAAGAACTGGGTGTCGTTGATGAAGTTCTTCACCAGGAAATACTTCGCGCCGCTCATGAAGTTGGCGGTTTCGGCGATCTCGTCCAGCGAGGCGATCGACGGGCCGAGGATATGGAACACGGCGAAGGTGATCTGGCCGGAGCGCGCCGCGTCGAGGAAGCCGATATCGCGCAGCGAGGCCAGCGCGGGCGACAACAGGCCGGCGCGGACGTCGATCACGGTGACCGAGGGCCCCGAGTTCAGCGTATCGAAGATCTTCATCTGGTCCGCGGTCGTCGTCATGTCGACGATCTCGGTGATGTCAGGATGGAAGCGCTTCAGCGTGCCGCGCGGCGATTCGGTGTCGAACGCCCGGGTCTGCACGTTGTTGGCACTGAAATAGTCCAGGAGCGTCCGCGAAACGGTGGTCTTGCCGACCCCGCCCTTGTCGGCGCCCACCACGATCACAACCGGCTTTGCCATGGAAGTCCCTTAAAGCGCGCTCCCGACCGCGATGGCGATCGGCAAGTCCCCACACTGCTTTGGGCGCGAACATGGCAGAAACGAGGGAGAATTCAATTCCTTAAGGCGCCCACGATCGGTTTGGTGGGAATTTCCTTAATGGACTGAGTAGGCTAGGGCGCGATTAGCGGTGTCGTCCCCAAGGGCCCTGGAGAGGACCCAATGGTCCCTGCGTGGGGTTGTTGCCCGGCAGCGCTGGCGGATTGTTCGCCGGTGCACGCGGCTTGTCGCCCCACGGGCCATGGGTCGCTGGCGGAGGCCGGTCGCCCGCCGCGGACGGCTCATCCTGCGGCTCCGTCTCGTCCGGCAGCGCCAGCGGTCCGGGATCGTGGCCGCCGGCGTATTTCACCAGGGCATCGACCCGGGACTTCACCGAGGGATGGGTGGCGAACAGGTCGGCAAACCCCTCGCGCGGGTTGTCGACGCAGAGTTCCATCACGGCCGAGGTGGCGTCCGGCAGCTCCCCGCGGTTCTCGATCTTGCGCAGCGCCGAGATCATCGCATCGGGGTTCTTGGTCAGCTCGACCGATCCGGCATCGGCGAGGAATTCGCGCGAGCGCGACAGTGCGAGCTTGACCACCTGCGACAGCAGCCAGGCCAGCACGATCAACGCGACCGCGATGATGATCACGATGATCGCGCCGCCACCCGAGCCCTTGCTGTCGCGGTCCGACGAGGATGACGACGATCGTGAGGATGACGACCAGCCGCCACCGCCGCCGCTCGAATTCCACGACAGGTTTGTGAACAGGCGGAAGAACAGCTCGCCGAAGAAGCCGACCACGCCGGCGATGATCACGGCGATCACCATCAGCTGTACGTCGCCGTTCTTGATATGGGTGAGCTCGTGGCCGAGCACGGCCTCGATCTCCTTATCGTTCAGCGCGTTCAACAGGCCGGTGGTGACCGTGATGGCGTATTGGCTCCGGTTCAATCCGGTCGCGAACGCATTCAGCGCCGGGCTGTCCATCACCTTCAGCTTCGGCATCGGGATGCCGCGCGAGATGCAGAGATTTTCCAGCAGGTTGTAGAGCCGCGGCTCTTGCTGCCGCGTCACGCTCTCGCCGCCGGTGACGGCGTCGATCATCTTCTGGTGGAAGAAATAGGCGATCGCGATCCAGGCCACCGCCGCGATCGTCGCCCACGGCAAGGCCGAGACCAGGTCGCGCAAGGCCCGCGTCAGGTAATAGTCGACGGTGCGGCCGCTATCGATCATCACCTCCGCGACCAGTGCGCCGGCATAGACCAGCACGTAGATCAGCAGGAACAGGCCGGCAAGCAGCAGCATCGAACGAAACTTGTTCGATGCGATATGCGTGTAGAGACCATAGGCGGCCATGACGGAGCAGCCTCTCGCCGGCGCGCGTTGCGCCTCAGAACTTCACGCTGGGCGCCGCCTCGACCTCCGTGCGGCTAGTGCCGAGGTCGAAGAAATCCTTGCGGGTGAAGCCGAACATGCCGGCGAACAGCGCGGCCGGCATCTGCTGGATGCCGGTGTTGTATTCCTGGACCGCGTTGTTGAAGAAGCGGCGGCTGGCGGCGATCTTGTTCTCGAGATCGGAAAGCTCGGAGGCAAGCTGCTGGAAATTGGCGTTGGCCTTGAGGTCCGGATAGGCCTCCGACAGCGCGATCAGCCGGCCGAGCGCGCCGGAGAGCTGGTTCTCCGCCGCCGAGACCTGGGCTGGGCCCTGCGCCGACATTGCCGAATTGCGCGCCTTGATGACGTCGTCGAGCGTGCCGCGCTCATGCGCCGCGTAGCCCTTCACGGTCTCGACCAGATTCGGGATTAGGTCGTGGCGCTGCTTGAGTTGCACGTCGATGTCGGCAAAGGCCTGTCCGACCCGCTGGCTGAGCGCCACGAGGCGGTTGTAGGCGCCGAACGCAAACAGCACGAGAAGCACGATGACGCCGATAACGATCCAGCTGGTCGACATGACGGGGCAGCTCCTGATGGACGAGACGGCGGCACCGTAGCCCAAGATCGGGGCGCAGGGCAGCCCGCCGCGGAAAGGTGGGCAAGCGTTAGTCGAAGGTTGGCCGACATCGGTTCAATATATTCCGTCGTCCCGGCGAAAGCCGGGACCCATACGCCGCGGCCCGCGGAAGGGGCACAAGCGGCGACGGCTTCACTCACAACAAACCTCGGTGGTTATAGGTCCCGGCTTTCGCCGGGACGACGAGATACCGCATCGCCCCAGCGCCAGCGCCGGGCGCTTGCGTATTCGGCCCTGGAGCGACGCGGGATCCTCGCAACCGATACGCCCTCGGGCGTGCACAGCTTGGCCGCAACCTCGACCTTGCCGACGTCCGGCTGCGCCAGCACGCGCGATGGCCTGTTCTCAACGCGCGCGCGGCTCAGCGCGACATAGGCGAAGCGCTCGTCCTCGAAGGGTAGCTCGGCGCCCTTGACCTGCTTGTGCGCGCGGGAGCGCTGCAGGCGCTGCGAGAAGTGGCACCAGTCCGGCGCGACCAGCGGACAGCCGCCGTCATGCGGGCAGGGTGCCACGACATGCGCCCCGGCGGCGATCAGGCGTGCGCGCAATGCGATGATCCGCGCATAGCCGGCGGGCGTGCCGGGCTCGACGACCAGCAGCGTGTCGCCGGTCTTCGCCCACAGCGCATCGGCCAGTGCCGCGCGCTCGGCTTCGCTCAATTCGCCGATCATGTAGCTGGCGACGACGAGGTCGGCAGCTTCGGCCTTGTCGAGCAGCGCACGCGCCTGGCCGAGTTCGTAGCTGGTGTCGTGCAGGCGAATGCTGCCGTGAAACAGCTCCTCGGCCAATGACCGCAGCGCGCTGTTGGCGTCGAGCAGGCTGAATTCCCGCAGCGACGTGAACGCCTCCGCAGCGGCCCAGGTCGCGGTGCCCGGACCGGCACCGACATCGAGCAGGCGTGCCGGCGCGAAGTCCGGCCTGATCTCCGTCAGCGCATTGAGGCTCGCCACCACGGCGGCATAGGTCGCCGGCATCCGCGCCAACGCATAGGCCAGCGCATCGGTCGCGGTCCTGATCGTCGAGGAGCCGCCGCCTTCGCGATAGGTCTGCGAGATCACCGCCGCGCGGCCGGCGGCGTCGCTGCGCGACAGGCCTTCGAGGCGGGCGTTGAGGGCTGCTCTGAGTTCGGCGGGGAGATCGGGCGAAGTCATGTGACGGACTATCCCACGTCATTGCGAGCGGAGCGAAGCAATCCATAGCGCCGCGTGCTGAGGTATGGATTGCTTCGTCGCTATCGCTCCTCGCAATGACGATGCGTAGGCGCAGGTATCACGAAATGACGTCGACGCGCAGGTGCTACGCCTACGCCACGTTCTGGTCGAGGATGTCCACCGCGCCCTGCAGGTCGACCGACACCAGCTGCGACACGCCGCGCTCGGCCATGGTGACGCCGAACAGCCGGTTCATCCGCGCCATCGTGATCGGATTGTGCGTGATGATGATGAAGCGTGTCTCGGTCGAGCCGGTCATCTCGTTCAGCAGGGTGCAGAACCGTTCGACGTTGTGGTCGTCGAGCGGCGCGTCGACCTCGTCCAGCACGCAGATCGGCGACGGGTTGGTCAGGAACACCGCGAAGATCAGCGCGAGCGCCGTCAGCGCCTGCTCACCGCCCGAGAGCAGCGAGAGCGTCTGCGGCTTCTTGCCGGGCGGCTTGGCGATGATCTCGAGGCCGGCCTCGAGCGGATCGTCGCTCTCGATCAGATGCAGTGCGGCCTCGCCGCCGCCGAACAGCTCGGTGAACAGCCGCTTGAAGTGGTTGTTGACGGTCTCGAACGAGGTCAGCAGGCGCTCGCGTGCTTCGCGGTTGAGGCTCTGGATGCCCTGCCGCAGCCGCTTGATCGCTTCGACGAGATCGTCGCGTTCGGTTGTCAGCGCGGTGTGCTGGGTCTCGACTTCCTTGAGCTCTTCCTCGGCGCGCAAATTGACGGCGCCAAGCCGCTCGCGGTCGCGGCGCAGTTTTTCGAGCTCTTCCTCGACCTGCGCGACCGGCGGCAGCTCCTGCCCGGGCTCGATCTCGGCCATGCCGACGACCGCGCTGGGCTCGACCTCGAGCATGTCGTGGATCTCGCGCTCGATGTCGGAGAGGCGGCGGCGGGTGCCTTCCATGCGCTCCTCGGCGCGCGCGGTGGCTTCGCGGGACGAGGAGAGCGCTTCGAGCGAGGCCTTGGCGAGGCGATCGGTTTCCGCCATCGCGGCTTCCGCGGTCGCCAGCGCGTCGGCGGCGATGCGGCGATCGTCCTCGGCGTGCTCGATCTCCGTGATCAGCGCGCTGCGCTTCTCGGCGAACACTTCCGGCGCATTGGCGAGTTCCTCGCGCTCGGCCGACACTTCGGCGATGCGCGCCTCGACGGTCTCGACCTGCGAAGCGGCGCTGGTCTTGCGGTTCTGCCACTCATTGCGCTCGGCAACGATCGCCTGCACGCGGCGGTCGGCGAGCTCGGCCTCGCGGGCGAGCGCCTGCGCCTCGGCGCGGACTTGCGCCGCGGCACGGCGCTGATTGTCGATCTCGGCGCGAACCGCCGCGAGCTGGGCCTCGGTCTCGACGCCCGGCGGCAGTTCGGCGAGCGCGGCAGCCGCGCTCTCATGCGCGGCTTCGGCCTCGGCGCGGTCGGCGGCGACGCGGCTGTGCGCCTCGGTCAGCGCCGATTTGCGCGCCGCGTGGCGGTTGATCTCGCGCTCGGTGGCGGCATGGCGTTCGCGCGCGGCGTCGGCCTCGCGGCGGGTGGCGCGCACGGCTTCGCGCGAGGCGCCCTCGGCGGCGGACGCCGAGCGCAATTCTTCTTCGGCCGTCTCCAGCGCCTGGCGCTTGGCGGCGGCGTCGATGCGGGCCTGTTCCAGCTCGTGCTCGATGTCGACCAGGCGGGCGCGCTCGGCGAGGCGGCGGGCGGCGCCGGTCGGCGCATGCGCGTCGGCGACAAAGCCGTCCCAGCGCCAGACGTCGCCTTCGAGCGACACCAGCCGCTGGCCGGTCTTCAGCTGCGACACCAGCGCGGCGCCGCGTTCCTTGGCGATGACGCCGATCTGGGCCAGGCGGCGTGCCAGTTCCGGCGGCGCCTGGACATGGTCGGCCAGCCGCTCGACGCCATCGGGTAGCGCCGGATCTTCGCCGGCCACGCCGATATTGGTCCAGCGCATCGGCGCGGAGGAATCCACCGGCGCATCGAGGTCGTCGCCGAGCACCGCGCCGATCGCCTTCTCATAGCCCTTGGCGACGGTGATGCCGTCGATGATCGGCGGCCACAGGTTCTTGGTCTCGCTGGTGACGAGCTTGGAGATGGTGCGGGCTTCGGTCTCCAGCCGCTGCACGCGCTTCTCGGCTTCGGTGAGCGGATTGCGCGAGGCTTCCAGCGTCTGCCGCGCGGCGGCGTGATGCGCCTCGCTGGTCTGCACGGCGGCCTCGGACTCGGCAAGCGTCTGCTGCGCCATCTCCATGGCGGCGGCGAGCGCGTCGATGTCGCCGAGATTGCCGGTCTCCTGCGCGAGCTTGGTTTCCTCGGCCTGGACGTTGGCGATCTCCTGATCGAGCCGGGCCAGCCGCTCGCGATGCGTACGCACGCCGGCTTCGAGCTGGTTGCGCTTGGCGGTGAGATCGGCGAGCTGCGTGGTCAGCTCGGAGAACTGACGCTCGGTCGCGGCCAGAATCTCCTCGGCCTCGGCGACGCGCTCGTCGACGCCGGAGCGCTTCTCGACGCGCGACTTGATCTCTTCCTTGAGCTCGGCGTCTTCGGTGTCGAGCCGCCGCAGCGCGATGTCGGCATCGGAGGTCTGCTGCTGCTCGCGCGCGATGTCCTGGGCGAACTGGGTGAGGCGGCGATCGAGCTCGCCGACGCGCTCCTTGGCGCGCTGCTCCTCGCGGTCGAGCATCTCGCGCGTGTTGGTCAGTCGCTGCAGGCCGGCGGCGGCGCGCGCCTCGGCATCGCGCAGCGCCGGCAATTCGGCGGCGCGGATCGCCTGGATGCGGGCGGATTCGGCCTGCTCGCGGGTGCGCTCGGCCATCTCGCGCACGGAGATATCATGGGTCTGCGCGGCGTCGTTGACGTCGGCGTTGGCCTCGATCCAGCGCAGATGGAACAGCATGGCTTCGGACTTGCGCACCTTGGCCGCGACCTCGCGGTAGCGGATCGCCTGGCGCGCCTGCTTCTTCAGGCCTTCCATCTGGCCGGTGAGCTGGCCGATCACGTCCTCGACACGGGTGAGGTTGGTTTCGGCCGCCTTCAGCCGCAGTTCCGCTTCGTGACGGCGGGCATGCAGGCCGGCCACGCCGGCGGCGTCTTCCAGCACGCGGCGGCGTTGCTCGGGCTTGGCCTGGATGATCTCGCCGATCTTGCCCTGGTGGACCAGCGCCGGCGAACGCGCGCCGGTGGCGGCGTCGGCGAACAGGATCTGCACGTCGCGGGCGCGGACGTCGCGGCCGTTGATGCGGTAGACCGAGCCGGCCTCGCGCTCGATGCGGCGAGAGATTTCCAAGTGCTGGCTGTCGTTCACCGCGGCCGGCGCCGAGCGATCGGAATTGTCGATCGTCATCACGACTTCGGCGTGGTTGCGCGCCGGACGGTTGCCCGAACCGGCGAAGATCACCGCATCCATGTCGGCGGCACGCAGCGACTTGTGCGAGGTCTCACCCATCGCCCAGCGCAGCGCTTCGACGAGATTGGATTTGCCGCAGCCGTTCGGTCCGACGACGCCGGTCAGGCCCGGCTCGATCATGAAATCGGTGGGTTCAACGAACGACTTGAAACCGTGCAGGCGGAGGCGCGTGAGCTTCATGTACACAAATCTCGTTTGGCCGGGCGCGAATCTCCCTGCCGTGACAATACCATGGAAGGCAATGTCGGTGTGTGGGTGAGTTGCTGCGTGCAGCTCTCATGAGCGGCGACAATGGCGATGCCCGTGCGTCAGGGCAACCGCTTGACCAAGCTTTTCCCAAGGGATTTGCAGGGGTTTTGTGGCCTCTGCATGTCCTTGGAGATTCGCATCACGCGAATCAGGTTTTCAACAACGAAATAATGCGACGGCCGCATGCCGTGATCGCAAATCATCCACAATTATCGTGCCCCGACTCAAAAGCGGGGCACGACGACGTCAGGCTCAACGACGCGCAATCAGCTCTTCAGCAGCGGATCGATGTGCTTGCTGAACTCCTCGAACGAGGTCTCGCCCTTCAGCATTTCGCCGTTGACGAAGAAGGTCGGCGTCGAGTTCACCTTCAGCACCTCGTTGGCGTATTTCTGGTCGGCCGCGATCTTGTCGAGCAGCTTCTGATCCTTCAGGCAGTCCTCGACCTGCTGCTGGGTGAGGCCGGCCTGCTTGCCGATCCGCGTCAGTGTCTCGGTGGTGTTCTTCACCACCCAGTCGTTCTGCTGGCGGAACAACAGGTCGATCACGGCAAAATACTTCGGCGCGTCGTCCTTGGCGATACAGCGCGCCAGCATCGAGCCGGCGGCGGCCTTGATGTCGAGCGGGAATTCGCGGAACACGTAGCGGACCTTGCCGGGGTCGATGTAGGTCGACTTGATCTTCGGGAACACGGTCTCGTTGAAATTGGCGCAGTGCGGGCAGGTCATCGAGGCGTATTCGACGATCGTCACCTTGGCGTCCTGCGGGCCGAGCCCCATGTCCGGCAGCGACTGAGGCTTGGCGACCTCGGCGGCGGTCTGCGCGAACGCGTCGGTGATCAGGCGCAGCGGCGACAGGCCGGCGAGGGCGGCAAGCCCGGTCAGCGAGAGAGCGGTGGTGAAAGCGCGGCGCGTGATGATCAAGGTCAGCTCCCGGATTGGCGCATTCACGCCACAATGAAGGGGTCCCGAAAAGGAAGCCTTCGCTAGCTTGAAACGGCCATTGTGGCAATGCCGCGGTCTCGCGGCCGGCCTGCCGAAAAGCGTCAATTTCGCTTGATCAAGGCACCCAAACGGGCCAGCGCCGCGCGCAGATCGTCGTCCTCGACGGCCGCAAGGTTGGCCGCCTCCCGGGCCACGGTTTTGGCGTCCGGCGGGCGCGGCCGGACCGGCCGGCTGCGGCGCGAGAGTGGCGCCTGCCGGATGGTCAGGCGGCCGACCGCGTGCCAGCCGAAGAAGCGGTTCACCCGTTCCAGGATGACGTCGGAGGAGTGCTGAATCTCCAGCGCCATCGGGCCTTCGACCCGCAGCACCAGTGTCGCCGGCTCCTGCGGCTGCCCCTCCACCGGTCGCGGCCACTGCATCTTCAGCGGCTCGCAATAGGCAGCAATCCGCTCGCCCGCGATCTCGGTCCAGCGCGTCACCAGTTCGCGCGCGGCAAAGCCCTGCTTGGCGTAGGCGTCGGTGAAGACGTCGCTGAGCAGGATCGACAGGGGCTTTGCGCTGATCGGACCGGGTTTGGACATCAGGGGGTTATAGGACAGGCGTCGGTCCTGGACAAAGAAAGACGTGGATGCCCGGGTCAAGCCCGGGCGTGACGCAGCGGGATTTGCCTTAAGATACGTCCATGAGTTCTCGTGCAGCCGCCAAAGCCAAACCGACCGAAGACGCCGCCGACCGCCCGGCGCGGCTGCTCGCCTGGTATGACCGGCATCGCCGGACGCTGCCGTGGCGCGCGGCCGCGGGGGAGCGGGCCGATCCGTACCGTGTGTGGTTGTCGGAGATCATGCTGCAGCAGACCACGGTGCGGGCGGTCGGGCCTTATTTCGAGAAATTCGTGTCACGCTGGCCCGACGTGACGGCGCTCGGCCGTGCCTCGCTCGACGACGTCTTAAGGATGTGGGCCGGGCTCGGCTATTATTCGCGGGCGCGCAATTTGCACGCCTGCGCGGTTGCGGTGATGGGCGACCACAGCGGGGTGTTTCCGGACACCGAGGACGGCCTGCGCGCGCTGCCCGGCATCGGGCCCTACACCGCGGCCGCGATCGCCGCCATCGCCTTCGACCGCCGCACCATGCCGGTCGACGGTAACATCGAGCGCGTGGTCAGCCGGCTCTACGCCATCGAGGAGGCGCTGCCGCAGGCCAAGCCGCTGA
The DNA here is from genome assembly GCF_054060035.1 of Bradyrhizobium sp. USDA 3262. Classification (NCBI taxonomy): domain Bacteria; kingdom Pseudomonadati; phylum Pseudomonadota; class Alphaproteobacteria; order Hyphomicrobiales; family Nitrobacteraceae; genus Bradyrhizobium; species Bradyrhizobium sp. USDA 3262. The sequence continues at coordinate 8,019,519 of NZ_JBSSCT010000001.1, read as the reverse complement.
TCAAGGAGGTGGCGGCGACATTGCTCGGCCCGTCCCGCGCCGGCGACAGTGCTCAGGCGCTGATGGATTTGGGCGCGACGATCTGCACGCCGAAGAGGCCGGCCTGCGCATTGTGTCCGCTGAACGACGACTGCGCGGCGCGCACGCGCGGCGACCAGGAAACGTTCCCGCGCAAGGCACCGAAGAAGAGCGGCATCTTGCGCCGTGGCGCGGCCTTCGTGGTGACGCGGGGCGGCGAGCTCCTGGTGCGCTCGCGCGCGGAAAAAGGCCTGCTCGGCGGCATGACCGAGGTGCCGGGATCGCAATGGCTTGCCGGGCAGGACGACGCGGCGGCACTGGCCCAGGCGCCGGAACTGATGGGCGTCACGCGCTGGCACCGCAAGGCGGGTGTCGTCAGCCACGTGTTCACGCATTTTCCGCTTGAGCTCGTCGTCTACACCGCCAGCGTTCCGCCGCGGAGCCGCGCGCCGGAGGGCATGCGCTGGGTGCCGGTGGCGACGCTGGACGGCGAGGCGTTTCCGAACGTGATGCGCAAGGTCATCGCGCATGGGCTCGATCTCTGACGATGCGATGAATCACATCGTCGGCTCATTTTTTTGAGCACGATCTTTTCGGAAAACCGGTTCCCACTTTTCCGGATCATGCTCTGACCTGCTGACACCATGCTGGCAGCAGCGCTCGGCTATCACCTCCGGAAACCGGAGGCCGCCATGATCGCAACCGCGCTCGACCACATCCCGATGCCATCAGTCGCCAAATTGCTCGGCTGGCGTCTCGTTGACGCACGTCCGCGGGAGGGCTGGATCAAAATGGCCTTCGACGGCAAGCAGGAGTTTTGCAATCCGGCCGGCTTCATCCAGGGCGGCATGCTCTCGGCAATGCTCGACGACACGATGGGGCCGGCGGTGTTCGTGATGACCGAGGGCCGGCTCTTCACCACGACCATCACGATGACCGTGAATTTCCTGGCGCCGGCAAAACCCGGGCCGATCACCGGCGAGGCCACGGTGACCCAGCTCGGCAAGACCATCGCCTTTGTCGAGGGGAGGCTGACCGCCGCCGACGGCACGCTGCTCGCGACCGCGAGCAGCAGCATCCGCCTGGTGGAAGCTGCGCGGGCGTTACGGTAATGCCGCGCGAAACTTAGATCCGTCACCCTGAGGTACGAGCGGAGCGAGCCTCGAAGGGGCGACGGCCACCATCCAGGCCGTCCATGCTTCGAGACGCGCGTTCCGCGCTCCTCAGCATGACGGAATAGATCCTCGCTTAGTCCATGCCGCGCTCGCTTTGGCAAATCCGTCATGCTGAGGTGCTCGCGTAGCGAGCCTCGAAGCATGCACGGCCACCGGCCGGGCCGTGCACCCTTCGAGACGCCGCTTCGCGGCTCCTCAGGGTGACGGTGATAGATCGTGCGCCGCGCTACAACTCAGCCCGCCCGCTGCACGATCGGCGGCTTGGCGTTCAGTCCCTCGACCTGGAAACCGGCGACGCGCTTGTAGTTGGCGGCGATGTCTTCCAGCTCCTGCTGCGACAGCACGTCGGTGACGACCTTGAAGCCGTCAGGCGCGCGCTCCTCGACCAGCTGCATCACCTGCTCCGGGCCGTTGCGGCGGTTCAGCATCACGAGGTCCGTGGTCGCGGGCCGCCGTTCCGCCTCATAGGCCGCGAGCGCCGCCTGCGTCGGGCCATGCGCCAGAATCTCGCGCGTCAGCACGCGCGCATCCAAGATCGCCTGCGAGGCGCCGTTGGAGCCGATCGGATACATCGGATGCGCGGCGTCGCCCATCAGCGTGACGCGGCCGAACGTCCATTGCGGGATCGGATCGCGATCGACCAGCGGATATTCGTAGGCATGCGGGCAGTTCCGGATCAGGCCGGGTACATCGAGCCAGTCGAAATTCCAGCTCTCGAACCACGGCAGGAACTCGTCGAGTTTTGCGGTCCGGTTGTAGTCCTCGCGGCGCCATTGATAGGTCGGCGGCATGTGCCGCTCGGCGACCCAGTTGATGTCGAACTTGCCGTCGGGGCCTGCCTCCTTCGAGATCGGGTAGCAGACGAATTTCAGGATCTCGTGGCCGGCCATGATCATGGTGCGGCCGGTCAGGAAGGCATCGCCGCGGGTGATGCCGCGCCATAGGATGCGGCCGTTCCAGATTGGCGGCCCCTCCTGCGGATAGAGCTTCTCGCGCACCGCCGAATGGATGCCGTCGGCGGCGATCAGCACCGCGCCGTCATAGCTGCCGGCGGGCTTGCCGGTGGCGCGGTCGATGAAATCGGCGCGGACGCCGTCGGCGGTCTCGGTCCAGCCGGTGAGGTGATGGCTGGTGAGGATGTTCTGAGCTCCCAGCCGTTCGGTTGCAGCGTCGAGCAGCAGCTGTTGCAGCCGGCCGCGATGGATCGAGAACTGCGGCCATTTGTAGCCGGCCTCGAGCCCGCGCGGCTCGCTCCAGATCGGCTTGCCGTGTTTGGAGAAATAAGCGAGCTCGCGCGTGCGCACCGCAGAAGCGTCGAGCACATCGTGCAGGCCGAGTTCGATCAGTTCGCGCACCGCATGCGGCAGCACGTTGATGCCGACGCCGAGCGGCCTCAACTCGGGCACGCTCTCGAAGATGCGGGCCCGCACGCCGATCTGGTGCAGGCTGAGCGCCAGCGTCAGCCCGCCAATTCCGCCACCTGCAATGAGCACAGTCATGAAAAATCCCTCAATTGGCATGGTCATCGCACGACGGCACCGCCGTGGGCAAGGTCCGCGGCGCGCGCGGGGTGGACGGCCGATGGCGCTGCCGTTAACCTCCGCGCCGTCAAAACAAGAACCAGAGCCGGGTTCGCAACGAACCGACAACGCTCGGAGAGGACTGCAACATGCTCAAGCTCTATTTTGCTCCCGGCACCTGCGCGCTGGCGTCCCACATCGCGCTGGCCGAGGCCGGCGCGCCCTACACGACCGAGAAGATCGACTTCAAGACCAACCAGCAGAACAGCCCGGAATACCTGAAGATCAATCCGAAGGGCCGCGTGCCGACGCTGGTGACCGATCGCGGCGTGCTGACCGAGACGCCGGCGATGCTGGCCTACATCGCGCAGAGCTTTCCGCAGGCGAAGCTCGCGCCCGACGACGCCTTCGAATTCGCCACGCTGCAGGCCTTCAACTCCTATCTGTGCTCGACGGTGCATATCTGCCACGCCCACAAGATGCGCGGTGCGCGCTGGGCGACGCAGGAGACGTCGTTCGCCGACATGAAGGCGATGGTCCCGAAGACCATGGGCGCCTGCTTCAACCTGATCGAGCGCGACATGCTGAAGGGCCCGTGGGTGATGGGCGAGACCTACACCGTCGGCGATGCCTATCTCTACACGCTGACCCTGTGGCTCGACGGCGATGGGGTCGACATCACAACGCTGCCCAAGGTGAAGGCGCATCGCGCGGCGATGGAGAGCCGCCCGGCGGTGCAGAAGGTGCTGGCCGAGCAGAAGACGTAAGGCCCAAAAATTCGGTGTCGTCTCGGGCAAGCGCAGCGCGACCCGGGACCCATAACCACCAACGATCGTTGTTACGCGACGTTGGGGCCGCAGCTCACTCTCACAACGCAACCCTGTGGTTATGGGTCCCGGCTTTCGCCGGGACGACGGGGGATAGAGCGCGCCGCTATGCCTTCCTTCCCTCCAGCTCGCGTCCCGTCTCCAGCATCAGCTTGCGCAGCCAGATCGAGCCCGGATCCATCTGCGCCCGTGTCGGATAGAACATGTGCTGCTCGTCGATCCCTGGATCGAGCGGCGGCGTCACCGTCATCAGCGACAATTGCTTCGACAGCGCCGAGATCAGCCGGCGCGGCACGAAGGCGACGAGGTCGGTGCGTGCGGTGACGTGCAGCGCCTCGATATAGCCCGGCACCACCAGCGCGATCCGCCGCTCGATGCCCTTGGCGCGCAGCCAGGTGTCGATCAGGTCCTCGTTCTGGCCGCGGATGATCACGGCGACATGGCGCGCGGCGAGGAACGCTTCGCGCTTCTTCAGCTTCGTGCCGGCGGGGTGGCCGCGCCGCACCGCGAGCGCATCGCGGTCGGTGTAGAGCCGCTGCCGGTGAAAGCCCTTGAAGGAGTCGCCGATCGAGATCACGAGATCGATGGTGCGGGCGAATTCGGGCGTGAAGATCGCAGGTCCCCGCCACGGCACCACGTCGATGGTGACGTTCGGCGCGATCAGCGTCACCTTCTCCATCAGCGGCGGCATCAGGAGCTCGACCGCAAGGTCGGGCATCATCAGGCGAAAGTGCCGCTCGCTGCGCGCGGCGTCGAAATCGTCGGAGACGAACAGCGCGCGCACCTGGTCGAGCGCATGGGCCAGCGGCGAGCGCAGCGCCTGCGCCCGCGGCGTCAGCTCCATCCGCGCGCCGTTGCGCACCAAAAGCGGATCGCCGATCAGGTCGCGCAGCCGCTGCAGCGCGTGGCTGGTCGCCGGCTGCGACAAATTGAGCCGCATCGCGGCGCGGCTGACATTGGCTTCGCGCAGCAGGGCGTCGAGCGCGACCAGCAGATTGAGGTCAAGCGAATTCAAATTCATTGGGTGAATATATATCATACGACCTATCGATTGGAAGAATGCGAAGCCAGGCCGCAGGATTGGGGCAAGGCGTTATCACGCGAGCCCAAGACCGCATCGCGCGAGGAGACGCCTGAAATCAGGCTCTATCAATCGCAAGGAGACGCGCCATGAGCGCAGCCGACAACAAGAAACTGGTGCAGGAGATGTTCGTGATCGCGGGCAGTCCCGATCCTGCGGTGCGCGAGAACTCGCTGTTCATGGCAACGCTTGCCGACGACGCGATCTGGACCGTGACCGGGCAATATTCCTGGTCGCGCACCTTCACCGGCAAGCAATCGATCATCAACGATCTGCACGGCCATGTCCGCTCGAAGCTGGCCGAGCGCGGCCGCACCGTCGCCCATCGCATCCTCGCCGACGGCGACATCGTCGTGGTCGAGGCCAAGGGCGACAACCTCACCAAGCAAGGCCAGCGCTACGACAACGACTATTGCCTGGTGTTCCGCTTCGACGGCGGCCGGATCAAGGAGGTGCGGGAATATTGCGACTCGGTTCTGACCGAGAAGGCGCTCGGCGCGTTTCCCGCGTAGCGGTGCCCCGCTAACGGGCGGCACAAACGAAGACGGCGCCCGTCCGGGCGCCGTCGTCTTGCCGTCGTGTGGATCGGCTTACGCCACCTTGGACTTGAGGTGGCCGAACATGATGTCGCGGGCCGCGTCGTCCATCTCGGCCTTGAAGGTGTGCTTGTCCTTCAGCGCGATCGCGCGTGCCGCCGCCGGCCGCGCCGAGATCTCGTCGAGCAGCCGCTTGACGTTCGGATATTTGGCGTAGCCTTCCTCGCCGAGGACGAACGGCGCCATCCGCGCCCAGCCCCAGAACGCCATGTCGACGATCGTGTAGCTGTCGCCGACCATATAGCGCTGTTTCGCCAGGTGATCGTCGAGGATCTTGTAATGGCGGTGCGCCTCGTACTGGTAGCGGTTGTTGGCGTAGTCGAGATCCTTCGGCGCGAAGTGCTTGAAGTGCACGGCCTGGCCGGAATAGGGGCCGAGGCCGGTCGCGATGAACATCAGCCAGGACAGCGTCGCGGCGCGGTTGGCCGGCGTATTGGCGGGCAGGAACTTGCCGTGCTCCTCGGCGAGGTAGAGCAGGATCGCGTTCGAATCGAACACCAGCACGCCGTCATCGTCGATCGCCGGCACCTTGCCGTTCGGGTTGACCTTCAGGAATTCCGGCGCGAACTGCTCGCCCTTGCGGGTGTCGACCGGGATCGCCTCGAACGGCAGGCCGGACTCTTCCAGGAACAGCGCGACCTTGTTCGGGTTCGGCGCACCGTTGAAATAGAATTTGATCATGAAGGGACTCCCTTGGTTCTTGTAACCGGCGAGATCGGGACGCGGCGGGGAAGGCCGCAGACGATCCCCTCATGCGCAAATTTCGCTGCGCTGCGCAAGCGACGAGTTTGTGAATCAGGGTCGCGTGGCGCGCTGGTCAGCCTGCCCAGAAGAAGCCCAGGATACCCGCGACGACCAGCGCGATGCCCGCGACGTCCAGCGCGGCGGCCGAGCGGGTCGCAGCACGCAAATGGGAGACCTGCGTCGCGCGTTCTGATCCCCGCGCGTAGCCATGGACGATGATCTCTTCATTGAACTCGCCATGCGCCTCGAGCGCGAGCGTCAGCCCGACGCAGACGAGCAGGATGCCGAAGATGATCAGGCCGAAGAACCCCAGCAGGCCGATCAGCAGCATCGGAAACATGCCGAGCAGGAAAATCGGCAGCAGCGGCACCAGCAGCAAGGTCTCGGATTGTCTTCGCATCGGGCGACCAATCGAAACGGGCAAGTGACGGGGCCGAGTCTAGTCCCGCCGTCGCGGCGCAACAAGGCGGCCCGCATTCAAGACGGCGTCATCTTTCCCGACGTGTCATTTCCCGATGCGCAATTGCGCATCTGAGGGCGCCGCGAGGCGGCGAGCCCGGAATGACGAGGAAGACTAGTCGGCTTGCCTCAGCCCGCCGCCATCTCGGAGCGGATCTCGGCGCGCAGTTCGTCGATCAGCCGCAGGCCGGTCTTGGTCTCGACGTGCCAGAAGGTCCAGCCGTTGCAGGCGCCCGAGCCCTGCGCGACCGCGCCGATGCGGTGGATCGAGCCGACCTTGTCGCCGAGCATGATGGCGCCGTCGGCGCGCACCAGGGCGCCGTGGCGCTTCTTGGCGTCGACCAGCCTTGCGCCCGGCACGATCATGCCGCGCTCGATCAGTTCGGAGAACGCCACCCGCGGCGCCTCGCGCGCGGTCATGAATGGCGCCAGCGTTGCGTCCGGCAGCGGCTCGATCGCGGCGATGCGCGCCTCGGCGGCAGCCGCATAGGTCCTGTCGCGCTCGAAGCCGATATAGCTGCGGCCGAGGCGCTTGGCGACGGCGCCGGTGGTACCGGTGCCGTTGAACGGATCGATCACGAGATCGCCGGGCTTCGAGGACGACAGCAGCACGCGGGCGAGCAGCTGCTCGGGCTTCTGCGTCGGATGCACCTTCTTGCCGTCGCCGTCCTTGAGGCGCTCCTCGCCGGTGCACAGCGGGATCAGCCAGTCGGAGCGAGCCTGCACGTCCTCATTGGACGCCTTCAGCGCTTCATAGTTGAAGGTGTAGCCCTTGGCCTTCTCGTCGCGCGCGGCCCAGATCATGGTCTCGTGCGCGTTGGTGAAGCGGCGGCCGCGGAAGTTCGGCATCGGATTGGACTTGCGCCACACGATGTCGTTCAGGAGCCAGAAGCCGAGGTCCTGCATGATCGCGCCGACGCGGAAGATATTGTGATAGGAGCCGATCACCCACAGCGTTGCCGACGGCTTCATCACGCGGCGGCAGGCCAGCAGCCAGGCGCGGGTGAAATCGTCATAGGCAGCGAACGACGAGAACTTGTCCCAGTCGTCGTTGACGGCATCGACATGCGACTCATCGGGGCGCTTGAGGTCGCCCTTGAGCTGCAGATTGTAGGGAGGATCCGCGAAGACCAGGTCGACCGAGCCGGCCTGAAGCTTCGACAATTCGGCCACGCAATCGCCAATGACGATGTGGCTCGATGGGGCACTCTCAAATTTAGTGCGGGGCGCCCTTGCAGACGCCCCGCGACGCGACACTACCATGACTCAAGAACTCTGACTCAGGCGACGCTGTCGGCGACGCGGGACTAAACAACCGACTGGCGCCACATTGACCCGGCAAAGTAAAAATCGACTTAATTGGAAATCTTCATGCTAAAGATTGCAGCATCTTTTGCGCGGCATGGCGCGGTGCTGTCGGCGTTGTGCTGCAACATCCGCGCGTTCGGCGAAAAAATTTGCGGATCATCAAACCGGCACGATTCGCGCGGTAGATTCGCCCTCATTCGCAGCCGTTTGCACCGCAAGGATGCGCGCCTTCCGGACTAGGCAATTATTGCCGGGCAGGATATTGATTAACAGAATGGAAATTTTAAGTTGGAGTGTCCCGCGTTGGGGCGCCGACTGGAATGAAGGGAAACCGCCATGCGCTATGATGATTTCCGCCGCAGCGACGACATCGAAGACCGTCGCGATGAAGGCGGGATGGGCGGAGGTGGCGGTGGCGGCTTCGGCATTCCGATGGGTGGTGGCGGGCTCGGCATCGGCACCATCATCGTGCTCGGCCTGCTCGGCTATGCCTTCGGCATCGACCCGCGCATCCTGATCGGCGGCGCCGAGATTCTCACCGGCGGCGGCCAGGCGCCGACCTACCAGACCGATCGGCAGTCGTCGGGCGGGCAGGCCAAGCGCGGCGCGCCGACCGACGAGATGGGCAGCATGATCGCCGGCATCCTGGGCGAGATCGACGATCGCTGGAGCGAGATCTTCAAGGCCGGCGGCCAGACCTACACCGGTCCGAAGATCGTGCTGTTCCGCAATGCCACCAATGGCGGCCGCTGCGGCATGGCGCAGTCGGCGATGGGACCGTTCTACTGCCCGCCGGACAAGACCATCTTCCTCGACACCGGCTTCTTCCGCGAGGTCGAGACGCGCTTCCGCGGCTGCTCGGGCAACGCCTGCAAGTTCACCGCGGCCTATATCATCGCACATGAAGCCGGCCATCACATCCAGAACCTGCTCGGCATCATTCCGCGCGTGAACCGGCTGCAGCAGCAGGCCGGCAGCAAGGCCGAGGCCAACGCGCTGCAGGTCAAGGTCGAGCTGCAGGCCGATTGCCTCTCCGGCGTCTGGGTCAATCGCGAGGAGAAGAAGCGGCCGGGCTTCCTCGAGGCTGGCGATATCGACGCCGCGCTGACCACCGCGAACGCGATCGGCGACGACACGCTGCAGCGGCAGGCGACGGGCAGGGTGGTGCCTGATTCCTTCACCCACGGCTCCGCCGCGCAGCGCAAGGAGTGGTTCATGAGGGGCTACCAGCAGGGCACAGTGCAGGCCTGCAACACGTTCGGCGGTAGCTTGTAGCTCTAGACCGCGTCATCCCCGGATGAGCGCATTCGCGCTCACTCGGGAGGTGCTCGCCTCTTCGGCGAGCCTCGAAGGATGAAGCGCCCGTGGCCCATCCTTCGAGGCTCGCCCAGCGGTGCAAGTCCACCGCAAGGCGGGCACCTCAGGATGACGTCAGCGGGATGGGAAAGAGGTGTAGATGTCCTCACTCGACGAATCCAAATCATTCATCCCGCTCAACATCGCGGTGCTGACGATTTCCGACACCCGCTCGCTGGCGGATGACAAGTCGGGCACCACGCTGGCCGAGCGTCTCACCGCGGCCGGCCACAAGCTCGCGGCGCGCGAGATCGTCACCGACGATGTCGAGGCGATCAGGGCCGTGATCCGGCGCTGGATCGCCGATCCCGCCGTCGATGCCGTCATCACCACCGGCGGCACCGGCTTCACCGGCCGCGACGTGACGCCGGAGGCGGTCGAGCCGTTGTTCGAGAAGCGGATGGACGGCTTTTCGATCGCCTTCCACATGCTGAGCCACGCCAAGATCGGCGCGTCGACGATCCAGAGCCGCGCCACCGCCGGCGTTGCGGGCGCGACCTTCATCTTCTGCCTGCCCGGCTCGCCCGGCGCCTGCCGCGACGGCTGGGACGGCATTTTGGCCGCGCAGCTCGACTACCGCACGCGCCCCTGCAATTTCGTCGAGATCATGCCGCGGCTGGATGAACATCTGCGCCGCCCGAAGGCGAAGGGCGCGAGCGCGTAGCAGCCGTCATTCCCCGATGCGCAATTGCGCATCTGAGGGCATCGCGCAGTGATGAGCTCGGAATCTCAAGGGTGAGCTGCCGTAGCCCGGATGGAGCGGAGCGAAATCCGGGGCAGTCTCTTCCGCGGCCGCATCGTTCCCGGATTGCGCTGCGCTCCATCCGGGCTACGCAGTCCAGACTTCTCGGCGCTGCGGCTTTACAACTCCAGCTCCCAGGTCTCGCCGACCAGGTCGACCCCAAAGCTGTGATGCTTCTCTTCTTTCACCCGCTGAAAACCGGCGCGGGCGTAGATGCCGCGCGCGGCGACCAGGATGCTCTGGGTCCACAGCGTCATCTTTTTGTAGCCCTTCTCGCGCGCGGCGCGGATGCATTGCTCGACCAGGGCGCGGCCGACGCCGAGCCCGCGCGCCTTCTCCTCCACCAGCAGCAGGCGCAGCTTGGCGACCCCGTCGCCGCCGTCGACCAGGAAGATCGAGCCGACCGGCTCGCCGTCGACCTCCGCGATCCAGCAATGCTCGCGGGCGGGATCGAACGATCGCAGAAACTGCGCGCAGATCTCGGCCACCAACGCCTCGTAGCTGATGTCCCAGCCATATTCCTCCGCGTAGGCTTGTCCCTGCCGCGAGACGACCCAGCCCATGTCGCCGACGCGATGGCTGCGCAGCAGGAAGCCGACCGGTTTCCCGGCGGGCGGCTCCAGCGATAGCTCGATCGTGCTCATGGCGCGCACCACCGCGGCGCGACGGTCGCTGTCCATCTGCTTCAATAGCGCCCCGACCTCGCTGCGCGAGCGGCGGTCGAGATCGGCGGCAGCAGTGCGGCCCTTGGCGGTGAGGGCCACCTCGTTGACGCGCTTGTCGGCCTTCGAGGGCTTGCGTGTCACGATCTGGCGCTTTTGCAGCGCCGCCAGCGTGCGGCTGACGAAGCCGGCATCTAGGTCGAGATCGCGCACCAGATCGGTCGCGGTGCAATTTTCGCGTTGCGCGAGCTCGTAGATGATCCGCGCTTCCTGCAACGTGAATGGCGAGTGCAGCAGCTTCGGCTCGATGATGCCGAGCTTGCGGGTATAGAACCGGCTGAAGCCGCGGATCGCGGCGACTTGGCTCTCGAGGGCGGTGTCATGGGAATTTGATTTCATCAAGTATATTATTTGACGGAATCAAATAATTCGCAAGCGCTTTATTCAAGCTTCGGTTCTGAAGACAGAACCTAAGCTTCAGGCTTGTTTTGACGCGTTTTCTTTACGCGAACCGGTGCCCACTTCGCTTGAAAACGCTTCAAGCCACCATGATCCGGCTGCGCAGCATGGTGCGGGAGGAGCGGCCAAGCCGGCGCAGCAGGCGCGCCTCGGAGCGGCGGGCATCGGGCCGGTAGCCGCCGATCCGCTCGTAATGTTCGCGCGCGATCAAGAGGCCCTGTTCGGCCGAAGGCCCGGTGATCATCCGGGCGACGAATTTGAGGCCGTCGCGCAGGCCGGGGTCGGTGTAGGGCGCGCGGGCGTAGCGGAAGATGCCGGCGCGGTCCTTGCCGCTGGCCGCCACCATCTGGATGAACTGGGTGGATTCCTCGATCCAGCCGGCATCGAGCACCGCGCCCGGATGCAGGAACATCAGCCAGGGCGACCGCGCCTGCCGCGCGCCTGCCGCAAGCGCCGCAGCGCGCGTGCCCTCGAAGCGCAGGAAGCGGCAGCCGGCGACGTCGGCGACGCGCTCCATCACATCGCTGTTGCTGCGGTCGACCAGTAGCACTTCGCGGATGACGCCCGCGGCCGCGCCCGGCACCAGCGCCGCCAGGGTAGCGACCGCGGTGCGCTCGACGCCGTCGGTTGGAATGATCACGCTCAGCATGATTTTGAGGCTTCGATGGCTCAAACGATGGAGAAACTCCGGCCGTGTTATCACCTTGTCATATTCAAAGCAGCCTGTTCGCCTGCAGAATTTTGTAGCAAGGTTCTGTGGAATTTCTCCGTTCATGTTCTTGATTTGTTCTCGCGCTGTGTTAGCTTCAGAACATGAGCCGAGCATCCTCTCATGCCCTCAAGCACCCGCCGGTAACGGCGCCCTCCGATAACCCGGCGGGTGCACCCACCCCTTTTCCCGAGCTTGCGGTCGCGATCGAGCGCGAGCGGCGGCGCGGCCGCGGCGCGCAGTCCAACGCCAGCGGCCGCTACGAGGCCGAGGCTCGCGTCGCCTTCGACGATGGCTGGCAGAGCCTCGAAGATTTGCCGCCGTTTACGACCAGCGTGGCGCTCGACACCTCACGCAAGGTGATCACCCGCAACGACTCGCCCGACATCGGCTTCGACCGTTCGATCAATCCCTATCGTGGCTGCGAGCATGGCTGCGTCTATTGCTTCGCGCGGCCGACCCACGCCTATCTCGGCCTGTCGCCGGGGCTGGACTTCGAATCGAAGCTGTTCGCCAAGCCGGATGCACCCGCGCTGCTCGAGAAGGAACTGGCGGCGCCGGACTACGAGGCGCGGATGATCGCGATCGGCACCAACACCGATCCCTATCAGCCGATCGAACGCGACCGGAAGATCATGCGCAGCATCCTCGAGGTGCTCGAGCGCGCCGGCCATCCCGTCGGCATCGTCACCAAGTCGGCGCTGGTGACCCGCGACATCGACATCCTGGCGCGGATGGCCAAGCGCAATCTCGCCAAGGTCGCGCTCTCGGTGACGACGCTCGACCCGAAGCTCGCCCGCACCATGGAGCCGCGGGCGTCGACCCCGCCGAAGCGGCTCGAGGCGATCAAGCGGCTCGCCGACGCCGGCATCCCGACCACGGTGATGGTCGCCCCCGTGATCCCGGCGCTGAACGACTCCGAGATCGAGCGCATCCTCGATGCCGCCGCGCATGCCGGCGCCAGGGAGGCGAGCTACGTGCTGCTGCGCCTGCCGCTCGAGGTGCGCGATCTGTTCCGCGAATGGCTGATGGCGAATTATCCCGACCGCTACCGTCACGTCTTCACGCTGATCCGCGACATGCGCGGCGGCCGCGACTACGACTCGCAATGGGGCACCAGGATGAAGGGCACCGGCCCGATGGCCTGGATGATCGGCCGCCGCTTCGAGATCGCCTGCGAAAAGCTCGGCCTCAACAAGCGGCGGACCAAGCTGACCACCGATCACTTCGCCAAGCCGAAGCGCAGCGGACAGCAACTCAGTCTATTCTAGGTGAGGGTGTAGCCCGGATGGAGGGCAGCGAAATCCGGGGCTCGTCGACCCCTGGCCAAAGATTTCCCGGATTTCGCTTCGCTCCATCCGAGCTACGAACATAACAATGAGTGAGTGCAAGAATGAGTAACACCCCGACCGCACGCTTAACCGTCCTCACGCTCGGCGTCAGCGACATGCGCGCCAGCATCGCCTTTTATGAATCGCTCGGCTTCACCAGGAAGATGCGCGTGACCGGCGAGGAGGTCGCCTTCTTCGAGACCGGCGGCACCGTGCTCGGCCTGTTCCCGTGGCATTTGCTCGCCGCCGATGCCGGGCTGCCGGATCAGCCGCGGCCGTCAGCGTTCCGCGGCGTCGCGATCGCCTGGAACTGCAACGACGACGCCGAGGTCGATCGCGTGATGGCGTTCGCGCTGTCGAAAGGCGCCAGGCTGCTGAAGCCCGCGCAGCCCACCAGCTATGGCGGCTATTGCGGCTATTTCGGCGATCCCGACGGCCACGCCTGGGAAGTGGTGCGCGCGCCGGGCTTTGAGGTTCGCGACGACCGCCGGGTGTCAATTCCCGATTAAAGCGGCGAATTGAATAGCGGGGAAGGGCGCCAGGTTCCCGGTTGCGCCGCGGGCCGGGCTTGATCACGATCCCCCGCATGATTCGGGACAAGTCCAACAGCACGGTTAAGATCGCGTCGAAGAAGAAACCGGCCGAGCCGGCCAGGCCGGACAAGCGCGTCATCGTGGTGACGCGGCCGAGCTTTCGGCGCGAGCGCGCGCTGATCAAGCGCGGCGTCTGGCCGGTCGCCGGCTGCGACGAGGCCGGGCGCGGGCCGCTGGCGGGTCCGGTGGTCGCCGCCGCCGTGGTGCTGGACCCAAATCGGATTCCCAAGGGCCTCGATGATTCGAAGCGGCTGACCGTCGAGCGCCGCGAGGAACTGTTCGAGGAGATCTGCGCCACATCGGCGTTCTCGGTCGCGGTGGCGTCGCGGGCGCGGATCGACCGCGACAACATCCTGCGCGCCTCGCTGTGGGCGCTCGCGCGCGCCGTGCATGCGCTGCCGGAAATGCCGAAGCACGTCTTCGTCGACGGCCGCGACAAGCTCGCCACGCCCTGCGACTGCGACGCCGTGATCGGCGGCGACGGCATCGTGGCCTCGATCGCGGCGGCCTCGATCATCGCCAAGGTGACGCGCGATCGCCTGATGTGCGCGCTGGCGCTGGATTGTCCCGGCTACGGCTTCGAGCAGCACAAGGGCTATGCGGTCCCCGAGCACCTCGAGGCGCTCGACCGGCTGGGCCCCAGCAGCCATCACCGTACCTTCTTCGCGCCCGTCGTCGCCGCGCGGCTGAAGCATTTCCCCGTCCCGGCGGAGCCGGATCTGTTCACGATCGACGCGGAAAGCGAAGCGGCGGCCTCCGAAGCGGCGTAGGCGCACCGTCTCCAACCACGCGACGCTGTCATCGCCCGCGAAAGCGGGCGATCCAGTATTCCAGAGGCAGTCGTTTTTGATCGAGAGGCCGCGGCGTACTGGATCACCCGCTTTCGCGGGTGATGACAGCGGAAGCGGGGGATGACAGCGGAGACTGAGACTTTACAGTGCAGTCTGGCGCGACACCGTTGCCTCCACCGCCGCCGCCGTTTATCAAAAACCCTCGGGATCAGATGGCGCCGCTTGATGGGGGTGGCTGGGGCATTTCAGGCGTTTCATGCGGTTTACCTCCCTGGTTGTCGAACTGATCCGCGCCCGGCCGCGCCTCGTGGTCTGGATCGTGGTGCTGGCGCAGGCCGCGATCTGGCTGTTCCTGCCGGCCATCTTCTACGGCAGCCCGCCCGGCAACCTCGCCGCCATCCTCGCCTTCGGCCGCGAATACCAGGTCGGCACCGACATGGGACCGCCGCTCGCGTTCTGGCTCGCCGACATCGCCTTCCGCGCCGTCGGCAATCACGTGTTCGGCGTCTATCTCCTGGCGCAGGTCTGCGAAATCGTCACCTTCATCGCCTTCTACGCCCTCGCGCGCGCCATCGTCGGCGGCCCGCAGGGCGTGCTGGCGGTGCTGCTGTCGATGACGGTGGTGGTATTCTCCTCGCCGAGCGTCGAGTTCGGCCCGCTGATCCTGGCGCGCCCGCTCTGGGCGCTGCTGCTGCTGCATTCCTGGCAACTGATCGGGCAGAACCGGCGCAGCGCCTGGTTCGCCTGGTCGATCGATTGCGGCCTCCTGTTGCTGACGACGCCGGCGGCGATCGGCATGATCCTGCTCGTGACGGGCTTTGCGCTCGCAACCGAGCGCGGCCGACGCATGCTCAAATCGGTCGATCCGATCTACGCGCTGCTGGTCATCATCGTGCTGGCGCTGCCCTACCTGATCTGGCTGCTCCGCGCCGACGTGCTGGCGCTGCCGGCCTTGCCTGCGCTCGCCGATCTCAAGGCGCGCGGGCTGCGCTGGGGCGTGGTGCTCGGCGGGCTGATCGTGGCGACCGCCGCGATCGCGCTGCTGGCGATCCTCAATTCGCGCTGGTTCGCCGGCAAGACCGAGGATGCCCCGATCATCTACCGTCCGCCGGTCAGTCCGCTGGCGCGGCAATTCGTGTATTTCTTCGCGTTCGCGCCGGCGATCGCGAGCAGCTTCGTCTCCGGGCTGTTCAATCTCGATCGCGCGTTCGGCGGCGCCGGTGTGGCGCTGTTGATGTCCGGGCTCGCCGTCGTTGTCGCGACCGGCGACCTGATCCCGCTCAGGCGGCAGCGGCTGCTGCGTTCGGTCTGGGCCCTGGCGGTCGCGGCGCCCGCCGCGCTGGCGCTGGCGGCGGCGCTGTTCCTGCCCTGGACCAGCACCACGGAAGCGTCCACCTCGCTGCCGGCAGCCGCGATGGGCCGCTTCTTCGATGACAGCTATGAGCGCCGCACCAACCAGCGCCTGCGTGCGGTGGCCGGCGATCCCGAACTTGCCAGCCTGATTGCGATGAACCGCCGCCGCCCGCATCTCCTGCTCGACGCCACGCCGCAGCGGACGCCGTGGCTGTCGGTCGCAAAATTCAACGAGACCGGCGGCGTCGTGGTGTGGCGCGCACAGGACACCGCCGGTACGCCGCCGCCCGACATCGCGCAGCGCTTCCCCGGCCTCGTGCCGGAAGTGCCGCGTTCGTTCGACCGGCTGGTCAACGGACGGCAGCCGGTGCTGCGGATCGGCTGGGCGATCGTGCGGCCGAAGGGGTCGTAGACGTCAAATTCGTAGGGTGGGTAGAGCGAAGCGAAACCCACCATTCTCTCCGCGGCTGGAGCGGCGATGGGTTTCGCTGCGCTCTACCCATCCTACGAAGCAAGCACCTTTGCGATCGCGCGCAGATCCTGCCACGACAGCCGCTTGTACGACGGCGAGCGCAGCAGATAGGCCGGATGGAAGGTGGCGACGGCGCGGATCGTGCGGGTGCCGGTGTCGTAGTCGATCCATTTGCCGCGCGTGCGCATGATGCCCTCGCGCGTGCCGAGCAGCGCCTGCGTCGAGGGATTGCCGAGCGTCACCAGCACGTCGGGATTCACGAGTTCGATATGGCGCTGGATGAAGGGCAGGCACACTTGCGTCTCCTGCGGCGTCGGCGTGCGGTTGCCGGGCGGCCGCCACGGGATCACGTTGGCGATATAGGTCTTGCTGCGGTCGAGCCCGATCGCGGCGATCATGCGGTCGAGCAGCTTGCCGGAGCGGCCGACGAACGGCAGGCCCTCGATGTCCTCGTCGCGGCCGGGCGCCTCGCCGACGAACATCACGCGCGCCTGCGGGTTGCCGTCGGCGAACACCAGCCTGGTCGCGGTGTGCTTGAGCGCGCAGCCGTCGAAATTCTCCATCAGCGTGCGCAGGGCTTCAAGCGTCGGCGCGGTCCGCGCCGCCTCGCGCGCGGAGGCGATCGCGGCATCCGGCGCCACGGTGATTTCGCTGCGCGGAACTGACGGCATCGGCGGCGGACGCAGCGGATTGAGCGCAACTGATGGACGCGGCGCGGCAGGGGCGGGAACTGGCTCGGGCTCCTCGAGCCGGTTGATCGGCGCATCGCCAAGCGCGCAATCGACCCCGGCCTCGAGGTAAAAGGCAAGCAATTGCTGCAGTGTAGGGGTGGGCTCGGGCGGCAGGGCCATCATGGGTGTAATTTTAGCATGAACGGGAAAAGTGCAGGCTGGTTTTTGGAAAAGATTATGCTCCTGTGGCGTCGCGGCCGCGCGAAACCTCGCCAAGCGCAATTCCATGGTTGTCCTTCCGCTAAAAATCGGAAACAACGACCCCTGAAAAGCTTAGAAGCGTTCTCAATGGGCTGAGATCAAAGATCATGAGTGCTGAAGACCTTCCTCCGCGCGAGTCTATGGAATTCGACGTCGTCATCGTCGGCGCCGGCCCGTCGGGCCTGTCGGCCGCGATCCGGCTGAAGCAGCTCAATCCGGAGCTCTCGATCGTCGTGGTGGAGAAGGGCTCCGAGGTCGGCGCGCACATCCTGTCGGGTGCGGTGATCGATCCGGCCGGCCTCGACAAGCTCGTGCCCGATTGGCGCGGCGAGGCCGATTGTCCGCTGAAGACACAGGTCAAGGACGATCGCTTCTACTGGACGACGTCGCAAGGCTGGTTCCGCCTGCCGAACTTCATCATGCCGCCGCTGATGCACAATCATCACAACTACATCGGCTCGCTCGGCAATGTCTGCCGCTGGCTGGCGCCGAAGGCGGAAGCGCTCGGCGTCGAGATCTATCCGGGCTTCGCCGCCACTGAGGTGCTCTATGACGACAAGGGCGCGGTGCGCGGCATCGCCACCGGCGACATGGGCATCGCCAGGGATGGCAGCCACAAGGATTCCTACACCCGCGGCATGGAGCTGCTCGGCAAGTATACGCTGTTCGCCGAAGGCGCACGCGGCTCGCTGTCCAAGCAGCTGATCGCGAAGTTCAATCTCGATGCCAACTCCGAGCCGCCGAAGTTCGGCATCGGCCTCAAGGAGGTCTGGCAGATCGACCCGGCGAAGCACAAGAAGGGTCGGGTTCAGCACACGCTCGGATGGCCGCTGAACGACAAGACCGGCGGCGGCTCGTTCCTCTATCACTACGACGACAACCGCGTCGCGGTCGGCTTCGTCGTGCATCTGAACTACAACGATCCGTATCTGTCGCCGTTCGACGAATTCCAGCGCTTCAAGACCCATCCCGATGTCCGCGAGCTGTTCGAGGGCGGCAAGCGGCTCGCCTATGGCGCCCGCGCCATCACCGAGGGCGGCTACCAATCGGTGCCGCGGCTCTCGTTCCCGGGCGGCGCGCTGATCGGCTGCGCGGCGGGCTTCGTCAACGTGCCGCGCATCAAGGGCGTCCACAATGCGATGGGCTCCGGCATGCTCGCCGCCGAGCATGTCGCGGCCGCGCTCAGCGCCGGCCGCGCCAATGACGAGCTCGTCGAGTACGAGAACGCCTGGCGCTCGTCGGCGATCGGCAAGGACCTGTTCAAGGTCCGTAATGCCAAGCCGTTGCTGTCGAAGTTCGGCAACCTGCTCGGAATGGCGCTCTCCGGCTTCGACATGTGGTGCAACACGCTCGGCTTCTCGCTGTTCGGCACCCAGTCGCACGCCAAGCCGGACCGCAAGACGCTCGATCCGTCCAAGCAGCACCAGCCGATTGCCTATCCGAAGCCGGACGGCAAGATCTCGTTCGACAAGCTGTCGTCGGTGTTCCTGTCCAACACCAACCATGAGGAGGACCAGCCGGTCCATCTCAAGGTCGCCGACCTCAATCTGCAGAAGACCTCGGAGCACGACGTGTTCGCCGGTCCCTCCAACCGCTATTGCCCGGCCGGCGTTTATGAATGGGTCGAGGAATCGACGGGTCCGCGCTTCCAGATCAACGCCCAGAACTGCGTCCACTGCAAAACCTGCGACGTGAAGGACCCCAACGGCAACATCACCTGGGTTCCGCCGGAGGGCGGCGGCGGTCCGAACTACGAGGCGATGTAAGGTGAGGGGTGGGCTCGAAGCGGCCGACCACATTTGCGTGAGGCGGCCGCGCGAGTTGCCGCAACCTGCGCTGCGCCTCTCGTGTTGTGGGAGAGGCCGGATTGCATCGACAGATGCAATCCGGGTGGGGACCGGTCCATCGAGGGACTTCGATCGACGGATGAATCTTGAATCCCTCACCCGGAATTCAAGCTTTCGCTTGAATTCCGACCTCTTCCACAAGGTGAGAGGTGGAACTGGCTGCGTGGCGAGCCTCCCGGGGCGCTTTTTGCGTTCGCGCGCGAATATGCCCGGCCCGGTCACGATACCGCCATAGTGGAAGCGTCTTGCGGGGGCTGGCTGGATCGGCGGGCCTAAAGGCCTAATCTGCCAATTGATTCGTCATGGATTGCCTTTGGGCGATCCTTGCGGATAAGCGCCAAAAGCGGCATTGTCCCCCGCCGTGATGCCGCCGCTTGGGTTCGCATTTTGAGACTGATCGCAAGATCTTGGCCATAAAATCCATCTTGGCGTAAATCCCTGGAGCAAGGCGACCGTGATGCTGTCCACCCGATTCCACCGCCTGACGATTGCCGTTCTCGCTGCCGCGGCGCTTGCCGTGCCTGCGCAGCTTGCAGCGCAAACGCCGGACCATCCGACCGACAATACCGCGCAATTCCCGTCCAAGAACGACCTGAAATCGCTGACCACCGCCGGCAGCTATCTCGCCGCTCGCCACGCCAGCGTCGAGCGCGATGCGACCTCGGCCGCGGCGTTCTACCGCTCGGCGCTGCGCACCGACCCGAAGAATTCCGAGCTGCTCGACCGCGCCTTCATCTCCTCGCTCGCCGACGGCGACATCGAGGAGGCGGTCAAGCTTGCCGACCGCATCCTGACCCAGGACAAGGCCAACCGCGTCGCGCGCCTGGTCGTCGGCGTGCGCGATCTCAAGCTGAAGAAATATGCCGCCGCGCAGTCCAACATCAACCAGTCGGTGCGCGGCCCGATCACCGATCTCGTCGCGACGCTGCTGTCGGCCTGGGCCGCCTATGGCGCCGGCGACAGCAAGGCCGCGGTCGCCTCGATCGACAAGCTGACCGGCCCGGAATGGTACCCGATCTTCAAGGACCTGCATGCCGGCATGATCTACGAGCTGTCCGGCAAGGAGAAGGATGCCGGCGCCCGCTTCGAGCGCGTCTACAAGCTCGACGATTCGATGCTGCGCACGGTCGACGAATATGCGCGCTGGACCTCGCGCAACAAGGACGCGGCCGCCGCGACCGCGATGTACGAGGCTTTCGACAAGAAGCTGCCGCGTCACCCGCTGGTGCTGGAAGGCATCAAGGAGACCAAGGCCGGCAAGAAGCTGCCGCCGCTGGTCGAGTCACCGCAGGCCGGCGCGGCCGAGGCGCTGTACGGCATCGGCGCGACGCTGACCCGCCGCGGCGGCGAGGACCTCGCGCTGGTCTATCTGCAGCTCGCGCTCTATCTGCAGCCGAACCATCCGCTGGCGCTGCTCTCGCTCGCCGATCTCTATGAATCGGTGAAGAAGCCGCAGATGGCGATCAAGGTCTACGAGCGGATGCCGGCGTCCTCGCCGCTGAAGCGCAACGCGCAGATCCAGCTCGCGACCAATCTCGATGCCGCCGACCGCAGCGACGAGGCGATCAAGATCCTCAAGGAAGTCACCTCGGATCAGCCGAAGGACATCGAGGCGATCCTGGCGCTCGGCAATATCGAGCGCGGCCGCAAGAAGTTCGCCGACTGCGCCACCACCTATTCGCAGGCGATCGACGCGCTGCCGGCCGGCGGCGACAAGAACGCCTGGGTCACCTATTACTATCGGGGCATCTGCGAGGAGCGCTCCAAGCAGTGGAACAAGGCAGAGGCCGACATGCGCAAGGCGCTCGAGCTGCAGCCCGAACAGCCGCATGTGCTGAACTATCTCGGCTATTCCTGGATCGACCAGGGCATCAACCTCGACGAAGGCATGAAGATGATCAAGCGTGCCGTCGATCAGCGTCCTGACGACGGCTACATCGTGGACTCGCTTGGCTGGGCCTATTATCGGATCGGCAATTACGAGGAGGCGGTGAAGAACCTCGAGCGCGCGATCGATCTGAAGCCGGAAGATCCGACCATCAACGACCATCTCGGCGACGCCTACTGGCGCGTCGGCCGCACCCTGGAAGCCAAGTTCCAGTGGGCGCATGCCCGCGACCTCAAGCCCGAGCCGGAAGAGCTGCCGAAGATCCAGGCCAAGATCGACAATGGCCTGCCGGACGATACCTCCAACGCCGCCGCTGCCGAGAAGAAGAAGGACGACGACGGCAAGGGCGGCTAGGGCTTGCTGGTGCGACAAATTCGGCGTCGTCCCTGCAAAAGCAGGGACCCATAACCACCGATAATCATTGTCGCAGACTGCCCGAACGACGAATCCCGCTCACAAAATCCGCCGCGGAGCATGCGTCCCTGCTCACGTGCGCTATTGCGCACCAGGCAGGGACGACGGCGGTGGATGCGGGCCGGGATACCCTTGGAATTTCCATCCAAACAAAGGGATAGGATCGTGCGGCGATTTACGCTAATCGCATCATGATGTTTGTTTTTTAGGGGTTTATCGCCGTGCCGGCGTTGATTGAAGAAGGGCGTGCCAAGGTCAACCTGACGCTGAAGGTTGTCGGGCGGCGCGTCGACGGGTTTCACGACTTGGAGAGCGTCGTCGCGTTTGCCGATTGCGCCGATCGTCTCACGCTCGAGCCGGGACCCGAGTTGTCTTTGACGATGGCGGGGCCGCTGGCCGATGCCTGCGGCAACACCTCTGACAATCTGGTGCTCAAGGCCGCCCGGCTGCTCGGCGAGCGCGTCGCGGATCTCGAGATCGGCCACTTCACGCTGGAGAAGGTGCTGCCGGTTGCGGCCGGCATCGGCGGCGGCTCGGCGGACGCCGCGGCGGCGCTGCGGCTGTTGGCGCGGCTCAACGAGCTTTCGCTCGACGATCGCAGGATCATGGAGGTCGCGCTGCAGACCGGCGCCGACGTGCCGGTGTGCGTCGCCTCGCGCGCCTGCGACATGACCGGCGTCGGCGAAGGCCTGCTGCCGCTCGACCTGCCGAAAATGCCGTGCGTGCTGGTCAATCCGCGCGTGCCGGTTGCGACGAGGGACGTCTTCAATGCGCTCGGCCTGCGCAATGGCGAGCTCCTGATCGGCGCCACCGATGTCGTGATGCAGGCGCCGTCATGGCCGGAAGCCGGCCGCGCGATCGACGATTGGATCGCGGCGCTGGAGCGCGGCACCAACGATCTCGAAGGCCCCGCGGCGCGCATCGAGCCCGTCATCAGTGATGTGTTATTCGCGCTGCGTGAGACCAGGGACGTTCGTCTGGTGCGTATGTCGGGCTCCGGCGCGACCTGCTTTGCCGTGTTCGGAACCGACGCCGACGCCAAGGCTGCCGGCGAACAGCTCCGCGCCGGGCATCCCACCTGGTGGGTGCACGCGGGCACGCTGAGCTGAGTTCGCGCCTCTCCCTTTGATTCCTCGGTACGCAATCGCGCACCGGGGTATGACGTGGTGCGACAAACTGCCCCGACGGGCAACTCAGCAAAAACCTGTCAATCCTCGCTCGCGAAAATATTTCGCTTTATCCGAAGCGCCACTCAGTATATGGTTCGTCCGTCTCACCCGATCGAGGGGCGCTTCGCGGTCGTCACGAACGTGGGTCGAGATGCGGTGGACGCCGATTGCGCAACTGACGAGTGCGCGTGAAGCGGACGGCGAAGTCGTGCAGGCCTGACGCCCTAGCGGCAGGTGTCTTTTCGCAAAGCGCAAACGCGTTTTGTGAAGACGGTGACAAAAAAGCCCAGTCTCACCGGGGAGAGCACGTATAAGCCGTAGCCCATCGCGCAGGGAAAGCCGGAGTGTTTCCGGTTACACCTGTGGTCCTACCCCCGTGCTTTCTACCTTTTGCACGGGGCCCATGGGTGCGATCGGCACCCGGCTTTCCCTGCGCCCTCTGATCAAGAGGGCGGAACGAAGCGCAAAGCTCGGGCAAAACATGTCGCGAGAATGCGGATGTTTGACTCACAAGAGACGCCAAACACTCGGTGTCGTCCCTGCGAAAGCAGGGACCCATAACCACCGACGCTGATTGTTACGCGACGTTGGAACGACGAGTCCCGTTCACAACACGGGCCGCGGAGTATGGGTCCCTGCTTTCGCAGGGACGACAGGGGCATTTGCGGCGCGCCCATCCCACCTCAACGCCGGGCAGCCTTGCGGGGCCATTGCTTGGCAAGCCAAACCCCGTTTGCCATAACAGGATGAAACAACAACGTTGCGCGTGCGGGGCCGTTCGGAGTCCGCCTGCAGCCAAAGAGCCGGGAGGATGCCATGGCCAATATCCGAGTTCTCGCCACCGATCTGGAGTTTCCCGAAGGTCCGGTCGTCATGCCCGACGGTTCGGTCGTGCTGGTCGAAATCCGCGGCCAGCGGCTGACGCGGGTTTATCCCGACGGGCGCAAGGAGATCGTCGCCAAGGTGCCGGGCGGCCCGAACGGCGCGGCGCTCGGTCCCGACGGCAAGATGTACATCTGCAACAATGGCGGCTTCTCCTGGATTCCGACCCGCAACATGATCATGCCGGGGCCGCAGCCCGAGGATTATCTCGGCGGCTCGATCCAGCGCGTCGATCTGCAATCCGGCAAGGTCGAGACCGTCGTCACGAAATGCGGCGAGCATGAGCTGCGCGGGCCGAATGATCTGGTGTTCGACAGGCAGGGCGGCCTGTGGTTCTCCGATCTCGGCAAGCGCCGCGCCCGCGACATGGATGTCGGCGCGTTCTATTATCTGAAGCCCGGCATGAACGAGATCGTCGAGGCCGTGCACGGCATCCTGCCAGCCAATGGCATCGGCCTGTCGCCGGATGAGAAGACCGTCTACATCGCGGAGACGCCGACCGCGCGGCTGTGGGCGTATGAAGTTTCAGAGCCCGGCACCGTCAAGCCGCGCGACGTGATCTATCGCGGCGAGCGCGGCAAGCCGATCGCCGGCCTCGGCGGCTACCAGATGTTCGACTCGCTCGCCGTGGAAGCGAACGGCAATGTCTGCGTCGCGACGCTGGTCTCGGGCTGCATCTCGGTGATCGCGCCCGACGGCACCGTGGTCGAGCAGGTGCCGACCGGCGACCGCGTCACCACCAACATCGCCTTCGGCGGCCCCGAGTTGAAGACCGCCTACATCACGCTGTCGGGCAAGGGCGAGCTGATCGCGATGGACTGGCCGCGGCCGGGATTGCCGCTGAATTTTCTGAACAAGTGACGATTGCGCAGAAGCGCAATCGTCATCCCGGGGCATCGCGAAGCGATGAACCCGGGATCTCGAGATTCCGGGTCTGGTGCTGATGCACCATCTCGGAATGACAAAGATGGAGAGATCTCGAATGCCCTGGCTTGAACCGGTCACCCTTCGCGGCGCGCATGCGCGGCTGGAGCCGTTGTCGCACGATCATCGCGACGGGCTGGTCGATGCGGTGAAGGACGGCGAGCTGTCAAAGCTCTGGTACACCGCGATCCCGCAGCCGGAGAACATGGCCAAGGAGATCGACCGCCGGCTCGGCCTGCAAAAGGCCGGATCGATGCTGCCGTTCACGGTGTTCGACGCCGAGGGGCGGATCTCGGGCATGACGACCTACATGAACGTCGACACGCCGAACCGTCGCGTCGAGATCGGCTCGACCTGGTACGCCAAGCGAGTGCAGCGCAGCGCGGTCAACACGCAGTGCAAATTGCTGCTGCTCACCCATGCCTTCGAGAAGCTCGATTGCATCGCGGTCGAGTTCCGCACGCATTTCTTCAATCACCAGAGCCGGCGCGGCATCGAGCGTCTGGGTGCGAAGCAGGACGGCATCCTGCGCAGCCATCAGATCGCGCCCAACGGCACGTTGCGCGACACCGTGGTTTACAGCATCATCGCCAGCGAATGGCCGACGGTGAAGGCGCATCTGACCTATCAACTCAACGAAAAGCCGCGCTGACACTTTGGTCGGCGCCAGAAGCGAGACGATGGAAACGTTCGATTATGTGATCATCGGCGCAGGCTCCGCCGGGAGCGTGCTGACCAACCGGTTGAGTGAAGACGCGGGCACCAGCGTGTGCGTGCTGGAGGCGGGGCCGAGCGACTGGCATCCCTACATCCATCTGCCGGCCGGCTTCATCAAGACCTTCCACATGAAGAGCGTGAACTGGGCCTACCAGCAGGAGGTGGGTCCCTACACCGGCGGGCGCAGCATCTATGCACCGCGCGGCAAGACGCTCGGCGGCTCGTCCTCGATCAACGGCCACATCTATAATCGCGGCCAGCGCCAGGATTTCGACACCTGGGCGCAGCTCGGCAATCGCGGCTGGGGCTATCCCGACGTGCTGCCCTATTTCCGGCGCATGGAGAGAAGGATCGGCGAGGGCGACGATACCTATCGCGGCCGCGACGGCAACCTCACCGTCACCACCATGGACTGGCAGGACCCACTCTGCGAGGCCTTCATGGCGGGCGCGGTCAGCCTCGGCATTCCGCGCAATCCTGATTACAACGGCCAGATCCAGGAGGGCGTGTCGTACTGCCAGCGCACCATCCTGAACGGCCGCCGGGTCAGCGCCGCGACCGCGTTCCTGCATCCGGCGCGGCGGCGGCCGAATGTCGACGTGCGTACGCATGCCCACGTCACGGGGATCATCTTCGAGGGCAAGCGCGCGGTCGGCGTGCGCTATAACCGCGGCGGCAAGCACGGCGATCCCCTGGAGATCCGCGCCACCAAGGAAGTCATCCTCTCCGGCGGCGCCTACAACTCGCCGCAGCTGTTGCAGCTCTCCGGCGTCGGCGCGCCCGAGCTGTTGCAGGCGCACGGCATCCAGGTGCGACATGCGCTGCCGGGTGTCGGCGAAGGCCTGCAGGATCACTACGCGCCGCGCTCGGTGGCGCGGGTCAAGAATATCAGGACCATCAACGAGCTTCGCCGCGGCTTCAGCCTGTGGGGCGAGGCGATCAAATGGGCGACGACGCGGCGCGGCTTGCTGTCGCTGTCGCCGACCATGGTCTATTGCTTCTGGCATTCCGGCGAGACCACCGAGAGCTCAGACCTGCAGCTCACCTTCACGCCGGCAAGCTACAAGGAAGGCGTGCAGGGCCAGCTCGAGGACGAACCCGGCATGACGGTGGCCTCATGGCAGCAACGGCCGGAGAGCCGCGGCTATGTCCGCATCCGCTCCGCCGATCCGTTCGCGCCGCCGATCATCCAGACCAACTATCTTGCCGAGGAGATCGACCGCCGCGTCGTCGTCGCCGGCATGAAGCTGGCGCGCCGGCTGCTCGCCTCCGAGCCGCTCAGTCCGTATTTCGCCTATGAGGACTTTCCGGGCCCGAAGGTCACGAGCGACGACGAGCTGCTCGCGGCCGCGACCCAGCGCGGCACCACGACCTTCCATCCCGGCTGCACCTGCCGGATGGGACCGGCGGACGCGCCGTGGGCGGTGGTCGACGACCAGCTTCGGGTCCATGGCATGGAGGGCCTGCGCGTGATCGACGCCTCGATCATGCCGCGGATGATCTCCGCCAATCTCAACGCCTCGACCTTGATGATCGCCGATAAGGCCTCCGACATGATCCGCGGCAAGGCGCCGGAGGCCGCCGCGAAGCTGCCGGAATATGCGTGAGGGGATAGAGGCGTACGACGATAATCGTTCAGCGTCGTCCCGGCGAAGGCCGGGACCCATAACCACCGATGGTCATTGTTGCGTGCTGGCGGAATGACGAGTCCCGTCCACAACATCCGCCACGGAGTATGGGTCCCGGCTTTCGCCGGGACGACAGCAGAGTGTGTGGCCGTTAGCGCCTCAGGGTGACGGAATAAAAAAGGAGCTCAGCCGTAGACGAACGCCTTGTCCTCGAGGTCGATCGCCGGGAATTCGTCCTTCTCGGCCCAGTAGTCCTGGTTGTGCTGCCACTCAGGCTTGTCGCCGCGCTTCGGCAAGAGGTGCATGCCGCGCATCATGTAGCCGGGGTTGAAGTTCTCCGGATCGATCCACGGCAGCAGCGGCATGTTGTGGTCTTCGGGGCGCAGCTCCGGCGTCACCTTGTTCGCGCCGGTCGCCTTCATGTGCTGCAGCAGGCGGCAGACGAAGTCGCCGACCAGATCGACGCGCAAGGTCCAGCTGGCGCGGAAATAGCCGAACACCCAGACGAGGTTCGGCACGCCGGTGAACATCATGCCGCGATAGGTCACGGTATCGGCGAAGTCGAGCGGCTTGCCGTCGATCTCGAAGTCGATGCCGCCATTGGCGGAGAGGTGGAAGCCGGTCGCGGTGATGATGATGTCGGCCTCGAGCTCTTTGCCGGACTTGAGCAGGATGCCCGTCTCGGTGAAGCGGTCGATCTCGTCGGTGACGACCGACGCCTTGCCGCCCTTGATCGCGTGGAACAGGTCGGCATCCGGCACGAAGGCGATGCGCTGCCGCCACGGCCGGTAGCTCGGCGTGAAATGGGTGGCGATGTCGTAGTCCTTGCCGAGGACGGCTTCGACCGCTGCCAGCAGGTCCTTCTTGGCGCCCTCGGGCTCGGCGAAGGTCCGCCTGGTGAAGGCGTCCTGCTCGAACAGGATCTTGCGGCGGGTGATCTCGTGGATCCAGTGCTCGTCGACCTGCAGCCTGCGCAGCTCCTCGGCGATCTCGATCGCGTTGCGGCCGGTGCGGAAATAGGTCGGCGAGCGCTGCAGCATGGTGACATGGCTGGCGTCCTTGGCCATCGCCGGGATCAGCGTCGCCGCGGTGGCGCCGGAGCCGATTACGACCACGCGCTTGCCCTTGTAGTCGAGGTCGTCGGGCCAGGTCTGCGGATGCACGACCGTACCCTTGAACTTCGCCATGTCGGTCCATTCGGGCGTATAGCCCGCGTCGTGGCGATAATAGCCCTGGCACATCCAGAAGAAGTTGGTTGTGAAGCGCAGCCGCTCGCCGGTGTCGATGCGGACAGCATCGATGGTCCAGAGATTGGTCTCGTTCGACCACTTCGCCGCGGTGATGGTGTGGCGATAGCGGATGTGACGGGCGAGGTCGTTCTCCTCGATCACCTCGCCCATGTACTTCAGGATCTCGGCCGCGGTCGCGATCGGCGCGCTGGTCCACGGCTTGAAGCGATAGCCGAAGGTGTGCAGGTCGCTGTCGGAGCGGATACCGGGATAGCGGTGGGTGGACCAGGTGCCGCCAAAAGTCTTCTGCGTCTCCAGCACCACGAAGCTGGTGCCGGGGCATTGCGTGGCGAGGTGGTAGGCGGCGCCGACGCCGGAGATGCCGGCGCCTGCGATCAGGACGTCGAAATGCTCTGTGGTGACGGGCTCGGCGGCGCGGATCTGGGTCTGGACGTTCATCTTCCCTGGTCTTCTTGCTTGTTGGCTTGTTTGTTGAGCTGCAGAAGCAAAACGCCGGAGCCATCGCCCCGGCGTTTGCCGATATCGGAACTAGACTTCGCGGCGGCTGAGGAAAGCCAGCCGCTCGAACAGATGCACGTCCTGCTCGTTCTTGAGCAGCGCGCCATGCAGCGGCGGGATCAGCTTGCGCGGATCGCGCTCCCTGAGCATCTCCGGCGTGATGTCCTCGTTGAGCAGCAGCTTGAGCCAGTCGAGCAGCTCCGAGGTCGAGGGCTTCTTCTTCAGGCCCGGCACCTCACGGACCTCGAAGAAGATCCGCAGCGCCTCTTCCACCAGGCGCTTCTTGATGCCGGGGAAGTGCACGTCGACGATCTTGCCCATCGTCTCGCTGTCGGGGAACTTGATGTAGTGGAAGAAGCAGCGGCGCAGGAAGGCGTCCGGCAGTTCCTTCTCGTTGTTCGACGTGATCATCACGATCGGGCGCAGCTTCGCCTTGATGGTCTCGCCGGTCTCGTAGACGTGGAATTCCATGCGGTCGAGTTCGAGCAGCAGATCGTTGGGGAATTCGATGTCAGCCTTGTCGATCTCGTCGATCAGCAGCACCGGGCGCTTCTCGTTGGTGAAGGCCTCCCACAGCTTGCCGCGCTTGATGTAGTTCTTGATGTCGGACACGCGGGCGTCGCCGAGCTGGCTGTCGCGCAGCCGGGACACCGCATCGTATTCGTAGAGGCCCTGCTGCGCCTTGGTGGTCGACTTGATGTGCCAGGTCAAAAGCGGCGCGTCGATCGCCTTGGCGACTTCCTCGGCCAGCACGGTCTTGCCGGTGCCGGGCTCGCCCTTCACCAGCAGCGGGCGCTCGAGCACGATGGCGGCATTGACGGCGACCTTGAGGTCATCGGTGGCGACGTAGTCCTTGGTACCCGTGAATTTCATCTATCTGTTTGCCTTGCTTCGTTCGTCGGCGGCCCGGGCCCCCACACGAAACGACCGCTCTCGCAGCGGTCGCATGTCCTCTCCGATATCTTGTCCGGTACAATTCTAATTGAAAAAGCCGGGCGGTCTAGCGCGGATTCCGCAGCGCAGCGGTACCGATGTGGGCTTCCGCCATGGAATGTCATGCATCATCTTTCCGTTCTGCGGAATGATCACCGGCATGGCGCGACCTTGCCGCGATGGCGCGGGCGCCGCCACGGATCGACGGCGGCGGAGGTAACCCGGTGAAAGTGGATGGCTGATCTCGGGATGAAGCACGGCCGGGGGCCCTTGACGCCACCGGCCCAGCGGGCGATCTAGGTGGGTATGTTCCTGCAGTTTTTCACATCGCTGCGCGACGCCCAGGTCCCCGTGACGCTACGGGAATATCTGACCTTGATGGAAGCGCTTGACGCCGATCTCGCCGAGCAGACGGTCGAGAACTTCTACTATCTGTCGCGCGCCGCGCTGGTGAAGGACGAGCGCAATCTCGACAAGTTCGACCGCGTGTTCGGCACCGTGTTCAAGGGGCTCGAGAGCCTGCTCGACGCCATGGGCAAGGCCGAGATCCCCGAGGAGTGGCTGAAGAAGCTCGCCGAGAAATATCTCACCGAGGAAGAGAAGAAGCAGATCGAGGCCATGGGCTGGGACAAGCTCATGGAGACGTTGAAGAAGCGGCTCGAGGAACAGAAGGGCCGCCACCAGGGCGGCAGCAAGTGGATCGGCACCGCCGGCACCTCGCCGTTCGGCGCCCATGGCTATAATCCCGAGGGTGTGCGGATCGGGCAGGAGAAGAACCGCAACAACCGCGCCGTGAAGGTGTGGGACAAGCGCGAGTTCAAGGATCTCGACGGCAATGTCGAGCTCGGCATCCGCAACATCAAGGTCGCGCTGCGGCGGCTGCGCAAGTTCGCGCGCACCGGCGCGCCGGATGAGCTCGACCTCGACACCACGATCAAGGAGACCGCCAACCACGGCTATCTCGACGTGCACATGCGTCCCGAGCGGCGCAACGCGGTCAAGGTGCTGGTGTTCTTCGATATCGGCGGCTCGATGGATTCGCATATCGAGCAGGTCGAGGAACTGTTCTCGGCCGCCAAGAGCGAATTCAAGCACATGGAATATTTCTACTTCCACAACTGCCTTTATGAAGGCGTCTGGAAGCAGAACAAGCGGCGCTTTACCGATCGCACGCCGACCTGGGACGTGCTGCACAAGTACCCGCACGACTACAAGGTGGTGTTCGTGGGCGACGCCTCGATGTCGCCTTACGAGATCATGGTTCCCGGCGGCTCGGTCGAGCATGTCAACGAAGAGGCCGGCTCGGTCTGGCTCGACCGCATCATCCGCACCTATCCGCACGCGGTGTGGCTCAATCCGGTGGCGCAGAAGCACTGGGACTATTCGGAATCGACCACCATCATCCGCCGCCTGTTCTCAGAGCGCATGTATCCGATCACGATCGAAGGTCTGGAGAACGCGATGCGGGAGCTGGTGCGGTAGCCGATCCCGTCATTCCGGACGGTCCGCAGGACCGATCCGGAATCTCGAGCTGATGAAATTCGATCGAGGTTCCGGGTTCGATGCTGCCGCATCGCCCCGGAATGACGATCAAGAAAAGCCAGGGAGGAGCCCCATGCCCCAGAACATCCACCGCGGCATCAAGGTGATGATCGACGAGGCCAATGCCGAGATCGAGACCATCAGCGCGGCCGATGCGATCACGCTGATCGGCAAGAACGACGTCGTCATCGTCGACATCCGCGATCCCCGCGAGATTGAGCGCGACGGCAAGATCCCGGGCGCGTTCTCCTGCACCCGCGGCATGCTCGAGTTCTGGATCGATCCGAACAGCCCCTATGCCAAGCCGATCTTCCAGGAAGACAAGAAGTTCATCTTCCACTGCGCCGGCGGCCTACGCTCGGCACTCGCCGCCAAGACCGCGAAGGACATGGGCCTGAAGCCGGTCGCGCATATGGGCGGCGGCTTTGCCGCCTGGCGCGAGGCCGGCGGGCCGATCGAGGCGTGGGAGCCGAAGAAGAAGGGCTGAAGGTTCTCCGTCATTCCGGGGCGCGCGTAGCGCGAACCCGGAATCTCGCGCGACAACCTCTGGATTCCGGGTTCACGCTTCGCGTGCCCTCAGGTGCGCAATTGCGCACTGGGGAATGACAAGAAGGAATGATCATGACCGCCACCGACGATCCGCTCGTTTCGACCGAATGGCTGGCTGCGCATCTCGGCGATGCCAACGTCAAGGTGCTCGACGCGACCTTCAAGCTGCCCGGCGTGCTGCCGCTGCCGAAGGACGATTATCTCGCCGCGCATCTGCCGGGCGCTGTGTTCTTCGACGTCGATGCGGTGTCCGACCATTCCAATCCGCTGCCGCACATGTTTCCGAGCGCCGAGCAGTTCGGCCGCGACGTCGGCGGGCTCGGCATCAGCAGTGCCGACACCGTCGTGATCTACGATTCCGGCGGCTGGGTTGCGGCGCCGCGCGCCTGGTGGATGTTCCTGTCCTATGGCCATCGCAACGTGCGCATCCTCAACGGCGGCCTGAAGAAGTGGCGCGCCGAGGGCAGGGCGGTCGAGAGCGGCGAGGTGAAGCCGAAGCCTGCGACCTTCAAGGCGAGCTACGATCCGCAGCGCGTGCGCAGCATCGAGCAGATGATCGCCAATGTCGAAAGCCGTGCCGAGCAGGTGATCGATGCGCGCGCCGCCGATCGCTTCGAGGGCCGCGCCCCGGAGCCGCGGCCGGGCATCCGCGCCGGCCACATCCCAGGCGCCCGCAACGTGCCCTACAACCAGCTGTTCGATGCGGCGACCGGCGAGATGAAGCCGCTCGATGACCTGCGCAAGTCGTTCACGGGCGCCGGCGTGAAGCTCGATGCGCCGATCGTGACGAGCTGCGGCTCGGGCGTCTCGGCCGGCGTGCTGACGCTTGCGCTCTACCGGCTCGGCGTCACCGAGACCGCGCTCTATGACGGCTCGTGGTCGGAATGGGGGCAGGCGAGCGGCCCGCCGATCGCGACGGGGCCGGCCTGACAGAGTAATCCTTGCTTGCTAGCGTCGGGTGAGCGGCACCAGGGTCGGCTGGCCGAACGGATCGAGCTGCTGCTGAACGACCTGCCGAACCGGTTGCGCGCGGACAATCCGCCGCCGCTCCTTGCGATGTGCCGGCTTGCTGACCGCGTTGCGCTCCGGCTTCTTCGCCTCGATGGCCTTCGGCGCCACCGGCGCTTCGACAACAACTTCAGGTCCGCCCAGCGTCGCGATCTTGGTCGCGGCCGCGATCGCCTCGGGTGACGGAAGCGGTGCCGGCTCGGGCGCTGCCATCGCCGGTGCCGGCGGAGGAGGCGCGGGCTCGCTGGGGGCGGGCGGATCGGCGATGGCGGCGACCTTGGCCTCGGTGGCTGCCGGTGCAGCTTCGGCGGCAGCGGGCGTGGGCTCCGATGCCGGCGAGGGAGCTGCGGTCGGAGCCGCAGTGTCGGCGGATTGGGCCGGCGCCGGGGTCGTCGCGGCCTGGGCTTCCGGCTTCGGCGGAGCGGGCGGGACCGGATCATCCGCCGTCACGGCGGCGACCTTCTCCGGCTCGGCTGCGGGGGTGATCTCAGCGGGAGCAGCCGGTTCGGACGCGGCCGGCTCGGGCGGGGCTGCCAGAGTATCGGTCGTCACCTTGTCGGCGGCGGGCGGGTCGACCCGCACCATGGCAAGCACCGGCGGGGTCTCGGGCTGCTGCGCGAATTGCGGCTCGAGCGGCGCCCGGCGGGCCGGAATGCTGGCGAACTCTTCATGCGCCGCGCGAAACAGCGCGGCGGCCCCTAACCCGAACACCAGAAGCGAGGTCGCCAGCACGATCGCGGCGAACAGAAAACGAAGGCCGGGGAGCATGGGCGCGGGTTCCCCCTTCTGCGGGAGGGTCTTCGATGTCGAGGGAACGCGGTGACCACACAAGAAAGCCGGCGTCGCGAGCGCGAATCAAGCCGATTCGAAGATATCGCAACGTCCCGGGACTGTTTGTTACAAAATGCAGGTGATTGATGACTTTGGCCACGTGGACAAACATTCCGGGCCCGTGAGACATCTTTGTCGCAGCGTTGACGCGAAATCACAAAAGGCCCGGAATAGCCCGGGTTTCGCGGATTTGTCTTGAATGCGCCGCTATCTTCCTGCATTGGGCCGTTAACAGTCCGGTGTGGCTTGGGGACTATAACAGAGCAATGATGATCAACCGCATTCTGACGATTTGCGCTGCCGCGGCTCTCGGCGTGGCAGGAACCTCGCTTGCGCATGCGCAGCAGGGTTATCCGGCGCCCCAGGGCACCGCCTATTCGACGGCGCCCCAGCCCTACCCCCAGGGCAGCATGCCGGATTTCGACGCTCTCAATGACGATGACGGGCAGGATTCGGCTGCGCTGCCGCCGCCCGGCCCGGTGCTGTCGCCGAACGACCCGCGCTATGGCCGTCCGGCGAATGCGCCCACCTATTCCGATCGCGGTGTGCCGCCCGGTCCGGTGATGTCGCCGGACGATCCGCGCTATGGCCGCCCGATGAATGCTCCTCCGGTCTATTCCGACCGTGGCGCGCCGACTGGGCCGGTAATGTCGCCCGATGATCCCCGCTATGGCCGTCCGATGGGGCCGCCGCCGGTGATCTACGGCGATCGTCCGGGTGCGCAACAAGCCAATCGCGACAATGGCGTTCCGGCCGCCGGCGTTTCCTATGGCGACGACCGCGGCGGCATGCGTCCGCCCGAGGGCGTTACCGGAGCCGTGCCGCAGCAGCAGGCGCCGGTCGATGCCAATGGCAAGCCGGTACAGATCGCGGCGCTGCCGCCGGACGAGCAGCCCGAAGACGCCCCGGCGCAACTGCCGCCGAATCTGCGTCGCCAGGAAGTGTCGTTCGCGACCAAGGAGCCGGCAGGCACGATCGTTGTCGATACGTCGAACACCTACCTCTATTACATCCTGGGCAATGGCCGGGCGGTCCGTTACGGCGTCCGTGTCGGCCGCGACGGCTTCACCTGGACCGGCGTGCAGAAGATCACCCGCAAGGCAGAGTGGCCGGATTGGCATCCGCCGACCGAGATGATCGAGCGTCAGCCCTATCTGCCGCGCTTCATGGCCGGCGGACCCGGCAACCCGCTCGGCGCCCGCGCGATGTATCTCGGCTCGACCGTGTACCGTATTCACGGCACCAACCAGCCGTCGACCATCGGCAAGTTCGTCTCGTCGGGCTGCATCGGCATGCTCAACGAAGACGTCTCCGACTTGTTCGAACGCGCCAAGGTCGGCACCCGCGTGGTTGTGCTGCCCGGTGGTCCGCCGCCGGGAACGGCGACGGCTTCTGCCGCGCCCGCGAACCCGATGGCTCCCTCTGCGGCCCAGGCTCAGGCGGCCGCGCCGCTGCCCGGCACGCAGCCGACCACGGTGCAGCCGCTGCCCGCACCGGTGACGGTGCGCTAGGCCAACCGGCAAGTTCATCATTGAAAAAGGCGCGCGAACAGCGCGCCTTTTTTGTTGCAACAAGCCGCGCATCTCGACGTTGCCGCCCGGGAGGCAATGCGATGAAGGACGTCTGCGAAACCTATCCGCCGCTGAATAAGCTGAAGCCTGTCGCCGATGACGTATGGATGATCGATGGTCCGATCATCCGGTTCGGCCCGCGCTGGTTCAAGATGCCGTTTCCAACGCGCGCGACGATCGTTCGTCTGCCGGGTGGGCGGCTGTTCATTCACTCGCCGACACCATTGCTGGCCGAACTCGAGGCCGCAATCGTTGAGCTGGGCGTACCGCGCTGGATCATCGGTCCGAATCGTCTGCATTACTGGTGGATTCCGGAATGGCATGCTGCCTATCCGGATGCGCGCATCTTCCTTGCGCCCGGGATCAAGCAACAGGCGGACAATCGGCTGACCTTCGAAGGCGAGCCACTGGAACGATCATCCGGCTATCCCTGGGATGAGTGGATCGCGACGCTGCCGGTGGCAGGCAGCTACATGACGGAGGTCGTGTTCTTCCATCTGCCGTCGCGGACATTGCTGCTGACCGACCTGATCGAGAATTTTGAGGCCACGCGAGTCCGCTCGCCGTTGATGCGGTTCCTGACCTGGCTCGGCGGCGTGCGCGATCCCGACGGCAGCACGCCGCGCGACATGCGATTGACCTTCTCGCGGGACCGCGCGGCGCTGAAGGCCATCGTCGCCCGCATGATCGAATGGAATCCGGAGCGGATCATTCTCGCCCACGGGCGCTGGTACGACCGGAACGGCCGCGCCGAGCTCGAACGCGCGTTCCGCTGGCTCGGCTAGCCGCAGTGAATGCTTTTCAGGCCAGGCGCCGCGGCGGCTCGTTGCCCTGGGTGAAGGCGTCGATGCATTCGACCATCTGCTGATAGTGCGCCTGCAGGCTCTCGCGCGTGGCATAGCCGAGATGCGGCGTGATCACGACGTTGTCGAGCTTGCGCAGCGGGTGATCCGACGGCAGCGGCTCGACCGAGAACACGTCGATGCCGGCGCCGGCGATCGTCTTGTCGCGCAGCGCCGCGAACAGGGCGTCCTCATCGACGATCGGCCCGCGTGCGGTGTTGACGAGATAGGCCGACGGCTTCATGCGGGCGAGATCGGCGGCGCCGACCAGTCCGCGCGAGCGCGGGCTCAGCACGACATGGATGGTGATGATGTCTGATGTCGCGAACAGCTCGTCCTTGCTGGCATAGCCGACGCCGGCCTCATTGCACTTTTCCGGCGTCAGATTAGGGCTCCAGGCGATGACGTTCATGCCGAACACCTTGGCCATGCCGGCGACCTTGTTGCCGAGCTTGCCGAGACCGATGATGCCGAGCGTCTTGCCCTCGATCTCGGTACCGGCAAAGGTCTGCCACGCCTCGCCGGCGTGCATGCGCGCGTTCTCGCGGCCGATGCCGCGGGTCAGTTCCAGGATCAGGCCCATGGTCAGGGGCGCGGTGGGATCGCGGCTATATTGGGTGCCGCACAACACCACCTTGCGGTCCTTGGCGGCCTCCATGTCGATCGCCGCGTTGCGCATGCCTGACGTGATCAGGAGCTGCAGCCTGGGCAGCGCGTCGAGCAGGCTCTTCGGGAACGGGGTGCGCTCGCGCATCGCGCAGATGATCTCGAAATCCTTCAGCTTCGTCGCCGCTTCCGCCTCGCTCGCGAACGGCTTGTCGAACACGGTGACGTCGACCCGGTCCTTGACCTTTGGCCAGTCGGCCACCGAAAGCGCGATGTCAAAATAGTCGTCGAGGATTGCACAGCGGAGCCGCGTCATCGGGGAAGGTCCATTCAGGGTGAGGGCGACGGCGGGAGATCAACCGTCGGGATACCCGTTATGGTCGCGCGCAATCGGCAGGCGCGCAAGCGGCCGCGGTTTCAAAAAGCGGCGATTGTCACACGCGCGGAGACGGCTTCTGCGTCTTCGTGGAGCGAATATCGGCGAGCATCGCGCGGACCGCCGGCGACAGCGCCATCTGCTTGGCGCGGCAAGCCGGACCCGGGCCGCGCATATAGTGCAGTTCCGGTCGGTAGGGATTGAAAGCCTTGGCGACGAAGGCGCGCCAAAAGGCGCGGAATTCGGCGAACAGCGTCGCCTCGCCTTTGGTCGTCGGGCGCGGAAGGGGTGCTGAAATGATGGTAGCCATGACGTGGCCTCAACTGTTTTGGCCGCGGTTCTGCCGCGAAAATCGCCGTTTTTCGACGTTGAGAACGAGTTTTGGCCTGATTTATTAAAAGATGGTTTCAATTGTCGTGATTCGGCGCACACATGGCGTCGACCCCGTAATCATCCGTGGTGAAGCCGCGAAACGTGGTGAACGGACGGAAAACAGAGGCCCCGCGGTTGCGCTTTCGGGGGCCGGCCGTTACATCGGCGGCAGCAAGATTTCCACAAATCGGATCAATTCCAGGGACAGCGGATGGCTCGCCAGTTCATCTATTTCATGCAGGGTCTGACCAAGGCGTACCCGACCCGCAAGGTGCTCGATAACATCCATCTGAGCTTCTACCCGGACGCCAAGATCGGCGTGCTCGGCGTCAACGGCTCGGGCAAGTCGACCCTGCTCAAGATCATGGCCGGCCTCGACAAGGAGTATAACGGCGAGGCCTGGGTCGCCGAGGGCGCCCGCGTCGGCTATCTCGAGCAGGAGCCGCACCTCGATCCGGCACTTAACGTTCGTGAGAACGTCATGCTCGGCGTCGCCAAGCAGAAGGCGATCCTCGACCGCTACAACGAGCTTGCGGTCAACTATTCGGACGAGACCGCCGACGAGATGACCAAGCTGCAGGACGAGATCGAGGCCCAGGGCCTGTGGGATCTCGACAGCAAGGTCGACCAGGCGATGGACGCGCTGCGCTGCCCGCCCGACGATGCCGATGTCACCAAGCTGTCCGGCGGTGAACGCCGCCGCGTCGCGCTGTGCCGCCTGCTGCTCGACCAGCCGGAATTGCTGCTGCTGGACGAGCCGACCAACCATCTCGACGCCGAGTCGGTGTCGTGGCTGGAAGGCCATCTGCGCAACTATCCCGGCGCGATCCTGATCGTCACCCACGACCGCTACTTCCTCGACAACGTCACGGGCTGGATCCTCGAGCTCGACCGCGGTCGCGGCATCCCCTACGAGGGCAATTACTCGTCCTGGCTGGTGCAGAAGCAGAAGCGGCTCGAGCAGGAAGGCCGCGAGGACGCCGCGCATCAGAAGACGCTGGCCCGCGAGCAGGAATGGGTGGCGTCCTCGCCGAAGGCGCGCCAGGCCAAGTCGAAGGCCCGCTACCAGCGCTATGAGGAGCTGCTCAAGAAGGCGAGCGAGAAGCAGACCCAGACCGCGCAGATCATCATTCCGGTCGCCGAGCGGCTCGGCGCCAACGTCGTCGACTTCGAAGGCCTCAGCAAGGGGTTTGGCGATCGCCTGCTGATCGACGATCTCACCTTCAAGCTGCCGCCCGGCGGCATCGTCGGCGTGATCGGTGCCAACGGCGCCGGCAAGACCACGCTGTTCAAGATGATCACCGAGCAGGAGACGCCGGACAAGGGCACCATCACGGTCGGCGAGACCGTGCATCTCGGCTATGTCGACCAGTCGCGCGACGCGCTTGAGGGCAACAAGACCGTGTGGGAGGAGATCTCCGGCGGCAACGAGCTGATCCTGCTCGGCAAGAAGGAAGTCAATTCGCGCGGCTACTGCTCGGCGTTCAACTTCAAGGGCGCCGACCAGCAGAAGAAGGTCGGCGCGCTGTCGGGCGGTGAGCGCAACCGCGTGCATCTCGCCAAGATGCTGAAGTCGGGCGCCAACGTGCTGCTGCTCGACGAACCGACCAACGACCTCGACGTCGACACGCTGCGCGCGCTGGAAGAGGCGTTGGAGGACTTCGCCGGTTGCGCCGTCATCATCAGCCATGACCGCTGGTTCCTCGACCGCATCGCGACCCACATCCTGGCCTTCGAGGGCGACAGCCATGTCGAATGGTTCGAGGGCAACTTCCAGGATTACGAAAAGGACAAGATGCGCCGGCTCGGCCAGGACAGCATCATTCCGCATCGCGTGAAGTACAAGAAGCTGACGCGCTGATCGATTTGACGATCGAACGCGGCCATCGCGCTGCGTTCGATCGTTGCTCGTTGGCAGGATCGTGACGGCATCGCGGCGCAATCTGCGGCCAGTTGTCGCTTTTCAAGCGCGCGGGATTGCGTAGATAGAGCGCTCCCGCAAATCAAATTCTGCGAGCACTCCACCATGTCCGCACTTTCCGAGGCGCGCGCCCCCGCAAAGGGCCGGTCGCTGCGTCCCGTCCCCATGCTGATCTTTGGATCGCGCTGGCTGCAATTGCCGCTCTATGTCGGCCTGATCATCGCCCAGGGCGTCTATGTCGTGCTGTTCCTCAAGGAACTATGGCACCTGTTCGCCCATGCCTTCGATTTCAGCGAGCAGCAGATCATGCTGGCCGTCCTCGGTCTGATCGACGTCGTCATGATCTCGAACCTGCTCGTAATGGTGATCGTCGGCGGCTACGAGACCTTCGTCTCGCGCCTCAATCTGAAGGGCCACCCGGACGAGCCGGAATGGCTCAGCCACGTCAATGCCAGCGTGCTGAAGATCAAGCTGGCGATGGCAATCATCGGCATTTCCTCGATCCATTTGCTGCGCACCTTCATCGAGGCCGGCGCGCTGTCGTCAGGCAAGGGCAATTACACCGAGACCGGCGTGATGTGGCAGACCATCATCCACTGCGTCTTCATCCTGTCGGCGATCGGCATCGCGATCGTCGACAAGCTGTCGAACGACTCGATCGAAGGCGCCAAGCAGCAGGTTGGGCATTAGGGATGAACGGCGGCGCGGCGTCACCGCGCCGCGCGTGA
The DNA here is from genome assembly GCF_054060035.1 of Bradyrhizobium sp. USDA 3262. Classification (NCBI taxonomy): domain Bacteria; kingdom Pseudomonadati; phylum Pseudomonadota; class Alphaproteobacteria; order Hyphomicrobiales; family Nitrobacteraceae; genus Bradyrhizobium; species Bradyrhizobium sp. USDA 3262. Next base: position 7,979,895 of record NZ_JBSSCT010000001.1, on the reverse strand, counting down.
GCCGAACAGTGCCGGCGCGGATCTGCCGAGCCATTCGGGGATCTGCGCCGCGCCGCGCGGAAATCCGCGGGCCATCGCGAGGATGAACGCGGTCTGCCAGACACCGAACAGCACCAGCCAGCCCAGCAAGGTCGGCAGCCTGACGATCGCGCCGTAAACCGTTCCGGCTGCGATGGCCGCGATCCAGGTCACGACGACGCTGTCGATCCGCCTGTACGCGGGGTTGGTCAGGAGCACGCCGAGAATGGTGATGGCTCCGCCGACAGCGCCGCCGATGCCGCCGATCAAAAATCCCATGTAGGGATTGTTGCCGAGCGTCTCGGTGATCTGGGCCGGGTTCGCGGCATTGCCCTCGATCGGCACGGTTCTCGCATACTGGCCGAGCGCCTGAAGCGTCACGGCGCTGGCATCGTAGGCCGCGATCCACGCTGCCGTCGTGATCGCAACCACCAGCGCCAGCTGAAACCGGTCCCTGGCGCCAAACATGACGTTGCAGGTCGCGATCGCCGCGCCGAATATCACGCCGGGCAGGATCGTGATCCCGCCGGCGTCGGAGACGACGAAAGAATATTGCAGGACGTTGAGCGCATAAGTGGTGGCCAGGGTACACACGACGGCCGACGCAAGCGACAGCACGGCGAAGGGCAAAATCGATCGGTCGCGCGACTGCTCGCTTTTGGCTTCCAGCATGCGATCGACGGCGGCCCGTGTCTCGGCGGCCGCGCTGCCCTGAGGTTCGAGGATCGTGACCGCCTTGAGATAGGTCGGAACCTGGTCGAGCGGGGTCGGCGCCATCATCACCGGCAGCACGCGATTGCTGGGGTTCGGCCATTTGTTCCGGGCAAAGGCGAGTTCGCTCAGCGTGTAGCGTCCCCTGGTCACCGATTCCGGACTGATCAGGAACACCATAAAATCGCTGCTTTCGATGGCTTTTTCGACGCGCGCATCGAAGCTGTCGCCCGGCGGAAGATCGTCGTGCGAAAAGAAAACGTCATGGTCGCAATTGCGCAGGGACTGGGCGATGCTGTCAGCCTGCGATTCCAGTTCGGAGGGAAATGACAGAAATATGCGCATGGCAAAACTTACCACCCAGAATTGAATTCTGACAATTGCCGAATCCGCGTCGCAATGACCGTTTCCGCAGGGTGAGATCGATCATGAAATGGCGAGCCACCATTGTCGCATTCGCGCTGCTGCTTTGTGCGCCGCTGCAGCGGCCGGCATTCGCCGCCGATGCTGCGTTCACCCAGTTCATCGCCTCGCTGTGGCCGGAGGCCAAGGCCGCCGGCGTGTCGCGCGAGACCTTCGATCGCGAGACGCGCTCGCTCGAGCCCGACTACAAGCTGCCCGACCTGATACTGCCCGGACGTCCCAAGACCGGCGCGCCGGCGCAGGCCGAGTTCGTGCAGGTGCCGGCCGATTACATCAAGGAAGCCTCGATCGCGCGGCTCGCCGCGGAGGGGCAGCGGCTGATGCAGAAGTATCGGCCGTCGCTCGATGCGATCGAGAAGCGGTTCGGCGTCCCGGCCACCGTCGTGCTGGCTATCTGGGGCCGCGAGACCGATTACGGGCGCTATTCGCTGCCCTACGACACACTGCGCGTGGTGGCGACGCAGGCTTATGTCGGCCGCCGCAAGGATCAGTACCGCACCGAGTTCATCCTCGCGCTGAAGATCCTCGGCGAGGGCGCGGTGACGCGCAAGGAGATGCGCTCCTCCTGGGCCGGTGCGACCGGCTACACCCAGTTCCTGCCGTCTGAATATTACAAGCACGGCGTCGATCTCGACGGCGACGGCCGCGTCGATATCTGGCATTCGGTGCCGGACGCGCTCGCCTCCGCCGCGCAGCAGCTGGTCAACAAGGGCTGGCAGCCCGGCGTGCGCTGGGCCTATGAGGTGCAGGCGCCGGCCAATGCCGACTGCACGATGGGCGTGCCTGAAGTGACGAAGCCGATCAGCCAGTGGCTGCGCGCAGGCTTCGTGCCGGTGCGCGGGCAGAAGCTCAGCGCGGCCGAGCAGGCGCAATCGGCCTCGCTGCTGCAGCCGGAAGGCAGCTACGGTCCCGCCTTCCTGACCACGCCGAACTACTTCGTGATCAAGGAATACAATTTCTCCGATCTCTACGTGCTGTTCGTCGGCCATCTCGCCGACCGCATGACGAGCCCGCAGCCTTTCGCGACGCCATGGTCGGCATCGAAGCAGCTGCGCTCCGCCGATGTCGAGGCGATGCAGCAGCAGCTGACGAAGATCGGTCTCTACAAGGACAAGCTCGATGGCAAGGCCGGGATGCAGACCCGCGCGGCGCTCGGCGCCTATCAGAAGCAGGCCGGGCTGAAGGTCGATTGCTGGCCGAGCGAGGCGGTGCTGCGCGCGATGAACGGGCAGCGCTGACCGGGCTGGCTCGCAAGACCGCCTGGTGGCGCAAAGCAAAAACCCGGCCGCGAGGCCGGGTTTTCGAGTGTGATGCTGAAAACGTGTCGGTCGATCAGTCGCAAACCTGGATGCGACGGAAGCGCCAGCCGTAGCCGTCCCAGAAGCGCTCGCGAACCATGCGGCACGGGGCCTCTTCGACGTAAACCGGCGCCGGTGCGACATAGACCGGGGCGGGGCGAGCGCCTGCGATCGCGCCGCCCAGCAGGGCGCCGCCGATCAGGCCGCCGGCAACGCCGGCCGCGACGGCGCCGCCGTCACCAGCCTTGGCAGCCGGAGCAACGGCCAGCGAACCGGCAATCGTGGTAACGGCGACAAGGGCAGCTAAAGTCTTCTTCATGTCTTTGGCTCTCCTGGAAGGTGGTGGCGTCGTGGTCCGGCGCCGGGTTGAGGTGACTCGCACGCTGATCTCGAACTGCTGTCTTGCTAAACAGCGCAGAACAGTCAACCGAAAGTAAACGTCCGCAGGCTGATCGCGCAGAAAAGCGGTTTTTTCTGGCCATCTACAGCAGTTGTCCCGGAGAAACAGTCGGTTTTCCGGGACATCTGGTTCGATTTAATCGAGATGAACGGCGATCAATCGCAAACGCGGACGCTGCGAACGCGCCAGGTGTAGCCGTCCCAGAACCGCTGGCGCTGCCAGAAGCAATCGGGGCCGTAGCCGGGTTCGGCGACATAGGCCGGGCCGGGCGCATAGTAGCCGTATCCCGGACCGTAATAGCGGTTCTGCGATGCGATCGCGCCACCGACGATGGCGCCACCGATCAATCCCGCAGCGACGCCGGCGGCGACACCGCGTTGTGCCTGGGCGGGGGCGGGCACCGCCACAGTCGAAGCCGCCACAGCGGCAACGGCGCAAAGCGCCAGCAATGTCTTCTTCATGGCCTGACCTTTCTCACGGCAGCAGGGACAGCGTGCATTGGCGATCCGTCTCGCCGGAGGGTTCCATACTCAGCTTGAATGTTCAATGAACGACGCTGCCGTATTCGCGACCAAATGCTTGCAGCTTTTGGAATATCTTGCAACGCACAAGCCCGATAGCGCCCAGCGAGGCGCGTGCTCATGGCGGTCGGCGGCGAAGGAATCGCTTATTGGCCCGTAGCCACCCCGCGGGTTCGAACTCCGACCGATTTAGACTCATTCCAATATGAATCCCGCATCAGTTTGGAATTGCTACAAAAACCGCTTTTTCCTTTTGCATCGCGCAGGAGCCGACAATATCCATACTGGGAAGCATCACCGTTGGACCCCGCCTTGCTCCGATGATTGTCTGTTCCTGTAACGTCCTCAGCGACCACGATGTCCGCAATGCCGTCAATGGCGGTGGGTCCGTGACACGAAACGCCAAGCAGGTGTACGGCTGCCTCGGCTGCAGTGCCGAATGCGGCCGCTGCGCGCGCACCATCAAGGCGATCATCGACGAGGCGCTCGGTCCCTGCGCCAAGGCCTGCTGCTCCGGTTGCCCCCACAGCGGCCATCCGCACGCCGCCAACGAGGACGCCGAGCCGGCCGAATTCGCGCTCGCGGCCTGCTGATTTCACCAAATCCCTCCGAATCCGGTTATCCAGGCGCCGCTTCTACGAAGGGTTGCTCTTGCCGGTAATCTGATTTAGAAACATTCTAAATTCAGCGTCGGCCAAGGTTGGCCGCGACAGGTGGAGTGGATCATGCAAGGCGACCCGAAGGTCATCGATTATCTGAATAAGGGGCTGCGCAGCGAACTGACCGCCATCAATCAGTACTGGCTGCACTACCGGATGCTCAACAATTGGGGCCTCCTGGAGATGGCCAAGGTCTGGCGCAAGGAGTCCATCGAGGAGATGGAGCACGCCGACAAGTTCGTCGATCGCATCCTCTTTCTCGACGGCTTCCCGAACCTGCAGGTGCTCGATCCCCTGAAGATCGGCCAGGACGTCAAGGAGATCATCGAGTGTGACCTCGCCGCCGAGATCGGCGCCCGCACGCTCTACCAGGAGGCGGCGACCTACTGCCATGGCGTCAAGGACTATGTCAGCCGTGACCTGTTCGAGCAGCTGATGAAGGATGAGGAAGACCACATCGACTTCCTCGAGACCCAGCTCGACCTGATCAAGCGCATCGGCCTTGAGCTCTACACCCAGAAGCACGTCGGTCATCTGAAGGGCGAGGATTCCTGACCGGCTGTCTGCCGGCGCGCCGAGCGTCTGCCAAAATACGAGAGGCCGTCCTTGCGGGCGGCCTCTTTTGTTTTTGCGAACGGGACAGAGCTATTCGTCAGTAGCACCGCGTGATGTTGACGGTGCGGTCGCCGCCGCGTCCGGGCACTGTGACGCTCTCGGTGGGACAGCTCGACACATAGGGACGGTCCGACGGCACCACGGCCGGCGGATAGCGATGCGCCCAATCCCACGGCACGTCCTGGGTGTAGGTGTAGCGGACGTCGTTGGAGACCGGCGCCGGGACCTCGGCAGCGAAGGGTGTGCTCGCCGCACCGTCATAATATCCGCCCGCGTCCGGCAACACGATGCCGGGCACCCGCACATGATGGCGGAAGGCTGGATGATGCGAGGAGAACGTGCCGCGCGCCGCGGATCCGGATCTCGCATAGGTTTCGGTCGGAGAAGCAAGCAGCAGCGCTGCAACGCCAAGGGAAGCCATCAGGGACGCCATCAGCGCCCCATATGTTCGATACGCCATTCTTCGAAGAGCCATGGCACGCACCAACTCGCGGTTACGGAGCATTTCTGCAGACGCTAGGCCGCGCCTCATGGCGCCCGCAAACTCATCCTTAATTATTGGTTAAAAAGTAAGGTTAACAGAGAGTAACTGTTTCAAATTGACGCGATCTCGCGCGCGGAGCTTCCGCGAAGACGGCGGGCGCCGTTCAGACAGCATCCGCCGGAACGAAGCAGCTGATGATGATGCTGCCGCGGTGGTGCACGTACCACACCACGGCCTCGCCGACCGGGTTGCCGCGATCGCGGATCACGGCGCGCTCCGGCACCATCATCCACTCGCCCTCGATCGGCACCCAATAGGCGCCGCCACGAACGTCGTAGCTGGTGCGATGGCCGTCGGAGATGTCGCAGCACGGCACGCCATTCGGCGCGATCACGCTCTTGAACCAGGCGCGGATATCGGGTGGCACGTTGTCGTATTGGCCGTTGTCGAACGCCAGTGCAGCGCCCGCCATCAGGACGAGCCACGCAAGCACCGCAACATGCGCGAGCCTTCGCATTGCCTTCCTCCGGCGAAAACTTCTACGTGACCCGCGCGTAGCGCCGCGCGAATCCGGTGTTTGCGCGATTAGGCACGAACCGCGCGCGGGATGCATGCTCAAAGAATCAGCGAAACCGCGCAGTCAGGCGTGGTGCAGTGCGGGATCGATGCGCTCAGGATGGTTGCTTCGCGCGCGCCTTCTTCGCCGGTTTCACCGCGATATTGTCCCGTGCCATTTTCAGCGCGCTGCGCAGCGTGACCTGATCGACCTTCGCGAGGCGGACATTGGTGCTGCCGCTCTTGCCCCAGCCGCCCGGCACCGGCCGGAAAATCTCCGGCTCGGCCTCGACCACCATGGCCTGCTGCTCGGGTGTCAGCTTCACCATGCCCCAATCCTGGTCGGGATAGCCGAGTGTCGCGAAGATGCGCTTGCCGACGCGGAAATCGGTTGTGCCGTGATGCGCGCCTTCAACGACCTCGGGCAGGCTGAGCGCAATGCGGCGGAAGCGATCAGCGGACATCGCCCTGACCTCGATGGCTACATCGTCGGCGCCGTCTGCAACACTTCCTGCAATTGCCTGGCATAGAACTTCGCATCGCCGGTGGTGAGATGGCCGCGTGTCTCGCTGCTTGCCGGGATCAGATCAATCTTGCCGTTCTTGATCCGCTTCACGGCAGCTTCGGTGACGCCGGTCTCCGGCGGATTGCGTTCGTCGTCGGCGGCATTGATGGCAAGCAGGGTTGCCTCGATCTTCTCCAGTCCGGCGGAGGGATCGTAGTCGTGCGAGGCCTCCCATTGATAGATGTAGTCATTGGCATCCGCGGTGACCGGCAACGCCAGCTGGTCGTCGACCATCTTGTCGGCCTGCGCTGCGGTCGGCGCCAGCGCCTGGTAATTGAGCGTGCCACCGGCGCTGGCGAAGCGATAGGCGGCGATGGCGTATTTCATCATCCGCGGCTGGCTGGTGTAGTTGCCGCCGTTGTAGTCGGGATCGTTGCGGATCGTTTCCAGCATCGTCCGCCGCAGCATCCAGTTGCGTGCCGCCATCGCGGTCGGCTGCGAGGCCATCGGCACCAGCACGTCCATCATCCGCGGATAGCGCACGCCCCAGATCCAGGTGTGCATGCCGCCCATCGAGTTGCCGATCACGAGCCGCAGATGCTTGATGCCGAGCCCCTCGGTGACGAGCCTATACTGCGCGTCGACCATGTCGTTGTAGTCGTATTTCGGAAAGCTCGTCCGCATCGCGTCCGACGGCTTCGACGATTTGCCGTGCCCGATGCCGTCGGGGATGATGATGTAGTATTTCGCCGCGTCGAGCGGCTGCCCGGGGCCGAACAACTGGCCGGCAAAGCTCGGCGTCAGCATGCTGGCGGCCGAGCCGCCGGAGCCGTGCAGCACCAGCACCGGCTGTCCGGTCGGCGCGCCGACCGTGGTGTAGTGCAGCCGCAGTTCCGGCATCACCTCGCCGCTGTGAAACTTGAAGTCCTTCGCGGTCCACTCGCCATCCTGCGGTGTGGGGTAATCTGCAGCCATGGCCGGTACCGACATCGAGACGAGAGCGGCCGCAAGCGCCGCGCATAAACGGATCATGGTGCTTCTCCCCACGCACGGCGCATTTGTCCAGCTGCGTCGGTGCAAGCCTAGCATGACGGAAAGCGTCGTCCACGCGCCTGACGCAGAAGTGTCCGGTTAACTCGCCTTCAGCACGTTGAGTGCGTACCAGCCCCAATAGACGCGGTGACGCTGGATCAGGCCGTGCTCGATCTCCATGACCTCGACGAGATCCATCTGGTCGCCGTCCGGAGACTGCCGCGGATATTCCCAGGTAAGGACGCGGTTGTCGCTGAAGAAGCCCTGCCTGAAGCGCCGCCGTTGCGGCGGGTTGGTGCGGAACACGCGCGTGATGAACTCGCGTAGCGCGTCGCGGCCGCGGACGAACCCGTCTTTGGTCTGCATCAAATGCTGCACCAATGGGCTCTCGATCGAGGCGTCGGCTGCGTAGAGCGCGAGCGCCGCCTCGAGGTCCTTGTTGCCGAGCGCTTCATCCCAGAGCCTGTAGATGCGTTCCGCGTCGTTGCTGCCAGCTGTCATGATTGTTCCCTTGTGTTTGGTCGACTGCTGCCCATTTGAGCGGAAGAGGCCGCCGCGACGTTTCAGGAAAATCTGAAATGAGCTGCGCGGCACGGCGAATGCGGGTAGGACGTTTCGGCGCGATCCGGAGGACGATGCGGTGGGATCATCCCAAGCCCTGCAGACAGGATTTTCGCGGATCGCCGAGGCCTTGGGCGATCCGGTCCGCGAGGCGATGGTCAGTGCGCTGGCCGACGGCAAGGCGTTGCCGGCGGGCGAGCTTGCTGCGGTCGCCGGCATTTCGCCGCAAGGCGCCAGCGCGCATTTGCAGAAGCTCGTCGACGCCCGCGTGCTGTCGGTATGGGCACAGGGCAGGTTCAGATATTACCGGATCAGGGACGACGATGTCGCGGCGCTGATCGAGAACCTCGTTGATCTTGCGGCCAAGGCCACCGTGGGGCGGCGGCGTGCGATGCCGGCCGAGCAGCTCAGGCAATCGCGCACCTGCTACCACCACCTTGCGGGTCAGCTCGGCGTGCTGTTGTCGAACGCGCTGATCCGCCGCCGCCTCGTCGTGATCGACGGCCGCGATGGTCGCGTGACCGAGCAGGGGTTGGCATGGTGCCGGGCCGAGGCGATCGATTTCGATCCGGCGCGGCAGCCGCATCTGCGGCTCTGCAATGACTGGACCGAGCGCGTGCCGCATCTCGCCGGTCCGTTTGCCAATGCCGTGCTGGCACGGCTGGTCGAGATGCGCGGCGTTGCGCCGCATCGGATTCCGCGCGCATTGCGGATCACCGATCGGGGGCGGGCGTTCTTCGACCGGCTTGGCGTCCAGGTTCCGTTCTGAAGGCGACGAGGTGGACTAGCGGCCGTCCTCGACTTCGGTCTCCGGGCGGTCGTTACCGGAGGCGGTTTCGGTCAGCCATTTGCCGTCCGACGTCTCGTACTGGATCGCCTCGGTGCGGCCGGGGACGCGCTGCTCGTTGGCGGCGCGTCGGGCAGCGGCGAGTGCCGCGGCGCGGGTAGGAAATGGTTCCGAGAACACCCCGTTGACGGTATAGGCCCAGCCGCCGTCGTGCTGGACGACCTTGTAGATCACGTGGCTCATCCGGAACCTCGCTCCACCGTGGACGATGAGACTGCCAGAATAGACCACGATGTCGTATTTTGCAGCAGCCGATCGTCTTTGAGAGAGCCGCCCCGTTGCCGCGGGTGAGGGAGACCGACATGTGCCGCAATATCAAGACGCTGTTCAACTTCGAGCCGCCCGCCACCGAAGACGAGATTCACGCCTCGGCGCTGCAGTTCGTGCGCAAACTGTCCGGCTTCAACAAGCCGTCGCACTCCAATGAGGCCGCCTTCAACCTGGCCGTGGCCGAGGTCTCGACCGCCGCGCGCAAGCTCCTGATCTCGTTGCAGACCACGGCACCGGCGCGCGATCGCGAGGTGGAGGCGGAGAAGGCGAGGGAGCGTTCGCGCCTGCGGTTTGGCTGAGGACGGGGCGTACCGTGATGCAGATCACGGTACCGCGCCACGCGTCCGGGCATCGTTGCCGTTCACCCGATCCCGGAGCAACGCCATGAAGCCTGCCGCCCTGCTCACGTTCTGTTCGATTGCGTTCGCCGTGCTCTGGACCTGCGGCATGCTGTGGTCGAGCGGGACAATCGACCTAGCCAACGTCATCATCCTGTCGGCCTGCGGGGCGTTCGCGGGCGTTGCCTGGTACTACGCCATGCGCTGGGTCTTCCAGCTCATGCACCTCGCTCGGCCCTCCGATCCTCCGGCCAATCCGGGCGCGGAGCGGTAGGCGTCGGGTGCGACACGGACAGAGCTGGCCGTGTCGTCGCGAGGACAAGAAGGATTACTTCTTGTCCTTCTTGCGGTACTTCTTCTTTTTCTTGTGATCGTCGTCCTCGTCGTCATCTTCCGCGAAGTCGATGGCGTCGACGTCAAGCGCGATCGCTTCCGCTGCCGCGCGCTCGGCGGCATCGCGCTCGGCGAACTCGGCGGCTTCACGCTCCTTGGTGCGCTTGTAGTCTTCCCAGGCGTCGAAGATCATGTGCAGCCACGGCATCACCTGCTCGATCGACGGCAATTGTCCGGGCGGGCCGGCTTCACCGCGCGGGCCGGCCGGTCCCTGCGGTCCCTGTGGACCAGCTTCGCCGCGCGGACCCTGTACGCCTGTCTTGCCTTGCGCTCCCGGCTTGCCCTGAGGGCCTGCCTTTCCAACCAGTCCGGGCTTGCCCTGTGGACCCGGCTTGCCGCGCGCACCTTCCGGCCCCGGCCGCCCCGGATGTCCTTGCGGACCGGGCCGACCCGGCTCGCCCTGACGGCCCTGCGGCCCCTGCGCCCCTCGTGACCCCTGGCGGGAGATTGTCTCGTCAGCCACTGATATGCTCCGTCGCGATTTCAAGCCGCTTGTAACAGAGGTTGGATGACGGCTTCAATTCTGCCCGACGCCGCTGATGCAAGCGATCAACAGTCATAATTCGATGCGAAGATTGTGACGGGAGGACGCGTTGCGGATTTTGAACGACAGGCGCGGGGCAGTTGCAGGTGACGCAACAGGGCCGCTGACGTTCGACATCGTGGTGACGCGGCACGATCTGCGCGATGAAGCGGCGTTTCGCAACACCGGCGTCCTCGATCTGTATGCCTTGCTGTTTCCTCCGAACGAGCGCGACGCCCCCGACGACATTGTGCGCTGGGTGCTGTCAGATGATGTCGGCGAGCGACGAGAGTTCAGCGTCGGTGATCAGCAGCTGTCATATTGCCTCGACTCGCGCTGCTTTATCCTGCGCGCGGAAGGGCGCGCGATCGGCCTCGGCTTCTTCACCTACGATCACGCAAGCGAGCTGATCTACTGCAACTATGTCGGCGTCGCGAAGGCGTGGCGCGGCGGCGGCCTGGCGGGCCGGTTCTATCGCGAGATGATCGAGATGCTCGACGGGCTGTTTCCGCGCAATATCGGCGTGGTGCTCGAGGTCGAGCCGTATGATCGCGATCGCCTGGTGGCGATCATCGGCGATCTCGAACGGACCGGCGTGAGGCAGCTCGCAGCGGATCAACAGACCGAGATTCGCAGATTGCTGCGCGTCAACTGGTACGACAAGCTCGGCTATTGCTTCTTCTGCGACGCGCGCGGCATGCAGCCGCTTGAGTGTCGCTCGCCATGCCTCGATCCATCGCTATTGCCATCCGCTTGGGGCGGCGCGGAGGAAAATTATTGGTTGGCCTGGCAGTCGCGGACCGGCGCGCCCTCGGCGGAGGGCGCGCGCGCGGGTGAGCTCTGGCAAAGGGCCGTCGCTGCGATCTATGTCGAGATCCTCGCAAAATCCCTGGTCGACGACGATCCGAAGGGGCGGCGCGACTATTGGGACTATGCGACGGCGCTGGTCGCGCAGACGCTGCAACGGGCGGCGACGACCGAGGTGCGTCTCGCTCGCTGCCTCGATGCCGACGGCAGCGAGCTATTATCGCGCTGGCGGCGGCTTGCGATCGACCTGCCGATCTAGCGTCGACGTGCCGCTAAAGCGTGATGAGATCCGGTTGAATCGTCATCACGCTTAGCTCGTTGTCCAAGCATGATCTTCCCGGAAAGCCGCTTCGCACGGTTCCGGATCTTGCTCTAGGCTGCGGCGTGCTCGCTCATCGGCACGTCGATGCCGTCGGCCGAATATTCGCGAATCTTGTTCCGCAAGGTCCGAACCGACAGCCCGAGCACGCGCGCGGCGCGGGTGCGATTGCCGTCGCAGCGCGCAAGCGTTTGCAGCACGAGCTCGCGCTCGACTTCATCGACGGTCGCGCCGATCAGCAGTGGGACGATTTCATTTGGAGCCAGCGACGGCAGCAGCGCTTCCGGCGACGGTACGGTGGACGCGTAAGACATGAACTCCTCCCGATCAACGCCCGCTTCGTCGGTGAAGCGAAGACATCGAGAACCAACTACCCCGTAGATCCACGGTGTGCCGGTTTGGTTAACAAGTCCTTAACGTGGCCCTAACTCCCTGCTCTGTAAGCAAAATACCCAGAAATCGCCACGATTGCGGTTCCATCCGTCACAATGTGCGGTACCCGCCATCGACCATCACGATCGATCCCGAGACATAGGCCGACAGGTCCGAGGCGAGGAAGATGGCGGGGCCGACGATGTCCTCCGGCTTGCCGGCGCGGCCGAGCGGGGTGTGGTCCATGAAGACCTTGACGAGGTCGGGATTGGTGGCGCGCACCTTCTCGTTCAATGGCGTCTCGATGAAGCCCGGCCCGATCGCATTGACGCGCACACCATCCTTGCCGAGCTCGGCGGCCAACGCCTTGGTGAAGCCGAGCACGCCGTGCTTGGAGGCGGTATAGGCCGGCGAACTCGGCGTGCGCAGATGCACGAAGGACTGGATCGAGCCGATGTTGACGATGCGTCCCTTGTTCTTGCGCAATGGCGCGAGGAACGAATGCGTCACGTTGAAAACGCCGGTGAGATTGATCGAGATGATGTCTTCCCAATCCTTGATCACGGCCTCGTCGGTGCCGAGCATGCCGTTGCGGCGCGCGATGCCGGCATTGTTGACCAGGATCGAGACCGGCCCGACCTTGTCGGCCACTTGCTTTGCCATCGCGACGCAGGCGTCGCGATTGGTCACGTCGAGCGCAAAGCTCTCCGCCTTGCCGCCGGCGCTCTGGATCTCCCTGGCCGCTTCCGCCGCCGCATCGCCGTTCATGTCGAGCAGCACCACGCGCGCGCCCTCGCGGCCGTAGCCCAATGCGATGGCGCGCCCGATGCCCGAGCCTGCCCCGGTAATGACGGCGATGTGATTGTCGAGAAGGGCCATGGCGTTTCCTTGTTCTGATTTGTGAGCGTTGTCGACAACACTATTCAAAACTGCGCCAACCGAAACGCCAAGCCGCGTTTGCGCGTTGCTGTTATCCGGATTCGGATGACAGTTACGGACCGCGGACATGGACCCGAATATCAGACACTGGAAAGTTGCGATCGAGCGCTTTTGCGCGGCGCCGGATCCCGACTACCGCGAGATGGCCAAAATGGTCGCGGAGATCGCCGCGACCGACATCGACGAGACGCTGCGGCATGCGGCCGCACAGGTGCTGCCGATCTTGCGTCAGGCGGCGCTGAAATCGGCTGACCGCCGCACCAAATCGATGGCACTGCGCCGTCTAGACATCATCGGCGATGCACTGCACATGCTGTCGGCACCGCGGTTTGGCCAGCGCGGCCTGGCGCCGAAGGCGCTGACGCAGGAGGAGCAGTATCGGCAATTGCTCGGCCTGCCGTTGGGCCGCCGCCTCGCTGCGACCGAAGTCCAGCAGGCTTTCAAGCGCGCCGCCAAGACGGTGCATCCCGACGGCGGCGGCAACGGCGCGGCGTTCCTCGAACTCGCCGCCGCGCGCGACGCCCTGATCAAGCATCACTGACGCTGGATCGCGTCACTACCTGACAGCACAAGGGCGGACGCCGCGCTGTTGCCGGGTGTCCGCCCTGTGCGTGATCGAATGGCGTTCGCTCAGAACGAGCAGGTGCCGTTGTTCAGGAGGCCGGTCTTGTAGCTGAACGCGGCGTCGAAGGTCGGCAGCTCCTCGCTGACGATGGAGAAGTTCGCCGGCCACGGCGTGGTCGGGATGCTCTGGTCCCAGATCTGGCAGAAGCCGGTGTCCTGCCAGCGGATCAGGTGATAGGGCGTGGCGCTGGCCGGGCTTGCCGCGGCGAGCACGGACACGGTGGCGGCAATGGCGGCACAGGTAATCGCAAGACGACGCATGGGAAATCTCCGGTTTGAAAAATGAATGCTCCACGGGGCAATCCTGGAGCTCAGGGGCCGATCGCCCCGGACATGCAGTGAGTGTTGCAACCCCGGGAACAGGTTCAACACCGGTTGGCGAAAGCGCCCGTCAGCAAATCGGCCATCGCTGTGCCAAATTGCGCCTGTTTACGCGCTTGTTACAGTCGGAGCATCGCGATTCGCAGCCGTGTCGCGACGCGCGCAAATCGACGCAAGCAAATCGACGAGAGCAGATCCTGGGGAGACCGCACATGAAAGTTTCATTCACCCTTCGCGCCGCGCTGGTGGCGCTGCTGGCGTTCACCGGCCTTGCGTTCTCTTCCGCCGCCCGTGCCGACAGCGGCTTCGTGACGCTCACGATCTACAAGGCCGGATGGATCATCGGCGGCTCCGGCGGCAGCGGCGTCTTGACCTTCCGCGGCCGCTCCTACCGGCTCTCCACCGGCGGCCTCGACTACGGCCTGGTGTTCGGCGGCTCCAAGACAGTGCTGCGCGGCCGCGTCAGCAACATCAACCGTCCGTCCGACGTTGCCGGCGTCTACGGTGCGGCCGGCGCGGGGCTTGCCGTCGGACGCGGCGCGCGCGCGATCGTGCTGACCAATCAGAAGGGCGCGGTGTTGGAATTGACCGGACACCAGGTCGGTCTGATGGCCAACGCCGATCTGAGCGGCCTTGCGATCACGATGCGGTAGAGCATTTCGTTCAGTTTATCCCCTCATCCTGAGGAGCGCGTCTTCGCGCGTCTCGAAGGATGCATGGCCCGGCTGGTGGCCGATTCATCCTCGAGGTTCGCCGAAGAGGCTCGCACCTCCAGCGACAATGACATAGCCATTGCGCAGGGATGACGGGGATAGCTAGTCTAAAGCGTTGAGTGCGCGAGGCCGCAAGGCCCCGGCAAGCCTCGGGGCGAGGCGGCGTTCACCTGAACAGATGCAGCGCGGCGTGTTGCAGTAGCATGATGGTCTTGGCGTCGACGATGCGCCCGTCGCTGATCATGGCGAGCGCGTCGTCGATCGGGAGCTCGAGCACCTCGATGTCCTCGCCCTCGTCGGCGAGCCCGCCGCCGTCACCGATGCGCATCGCGGCGTCGTATTCGGCGACGAAACAATGCAGCTTCTCGGTCACCGCGCCCGGAGACGTGAAAGCCTCGAACACCTTGCGCACATGCGCGAGCCGGTAGCCGATCTCTTCCTCCGCTTCGGCGCGGATGCGTACTTCCGGCTCGGCATCGTCGAGCATGCCGGCGGCAGCCTCGATCAGGAGATCGTCATAGCCGTTGGCGAAGGCGGGGTAGCGGAACTGGCGCACCAGCACGACGCTGCGGGTCGTCAGATTGTAGGGCAACAGCGCCGCGCCGTTGCCGCGGTCGTAGACCTCGCGCACCTGGGTCTGCCATTCGCCGTTGGCGCGCCTGTAGTCGAACGTCGCGCTCTTCAGCTCGTAGCGGCGCTTCGAAAGCAGCTCGACGTCCTTGACGCGGACGCGGTCGGCGATGCTCATGCGTTGATCCTCAACCCTCTCACGGCGTCGCTTCGCGACCGTCGAGCCATTTGGCCAGCATCACCGAGGTCGATTCGTCATAGCCGAGCGATTGGTAGAACGCGCCGGCCTTGGCATTCTCCCGCCGCACCAGCAGTTGCAGCTTCGGCACGCCGGCGGCGCGCAGCCAGTCCTCGGCCGCCGCCATGATGGTGCGGCCAAGTCCCTTGCCCTGGCGGTTGGGATCGACCGCGACGTAATAGACCCAGCCGCGATGGCCGTCGTGGCCGACCATCGCGGTCGCGACGATCGCATTGGCGTCGCGGCCGACCAGCACGGCCGAGTTCGGTCCGCGCCGCGCCAGCGCGATGTCGGCGGCAGGATCGTTCCACGGCCGCGTCAGGCCGCAGGCCTGCCACAGCGCGACGACATCGGCGATGTCGTTATCGGTGATCGGTGCAATGGCGAGGGAGGCAGAGGGGGAGGGCATCGTCGCCTGCGCGGTCACAGCACCTTGCCCGGGTTCATGATGCCGAGCGGATCGAGCATCGCCTTGACCTGTCGCATCAGCTCGATCGCGACCTTGTCCTTGACGTCAGGCAGTTCGTCGCGCTTGAGAACGCCGATGCCGTGCTCGGCCGAAATCGAGCCGCCCATCCGCAGCACGATCTCGAACACGACGGCATTCACGTCGTGCCAGCGCGCCAGGAAGTCGGCCGCATTGGCGCCGACCGGCTGACTGACATTGTAGTGGATGTTGCCGTCGCCGAGATGGCCGAACGGCACCGGCCGTGAACCCGGGATCAGCTTCACCACCGCCGCATTGGCCTCTTCGATGAAGGCGGGCACGGCGGCGACGGGCACCGAGATATCGTGCTTAATCGAGCCGCCTTCCGGCTTCTGCGCCGCCGACATCTCGTCGCGCAGCTTCCAGAACGCCTGGCGCTGGCTCAGATTGGCGGCGATCACGGCGTCGTCGACGATGCCGTCCTCCATGCCCTGAGCCAGGATCGCCTCGAGCGTGTCGCGTGCATCGTCGCGCGACGACGACAATTCCATCAACACGTACCAGCGATGCTTGCTGGTCAGGGGATCGCGGATATCGATGCCGTGGCGGATCGAGAAGTCGACCGCGACGTCGGCGAGCAACTCGAAGCTCGTCAACGCACCGGCCGCTTGATCACGCGAGATCGACAGCAGCTTGAGTGCAGCCGCGGGCGACTTCAGACCGACATAGGCGGTCTCAACCGCGCGCGGCCGCGGAAACAGCTTTAGCGTCGCCGCGGTGATGATGCCGAGCGTGCCTTCTGCGCCAATGAAGAGGTTGCGCAAATCGTAGCCGGTGTTGTCCTTCTTCAGCTTCGACAGCGCATTCAGCACGCGGCCGTCAGCCAGCACGACCTCGAGCCCGAGTGCCATTTCGCGCGCCACGCCGTAGGCGAGCGCTCCGGTGCCGCCGGCATTGGTCGAGAGGTTGCCGCCGATGGTGCAGCTGCCTTCTGCGCCGAGCGAGAGCGGAAACAGCCGGTCGACCTCGGCCGCCTTCTGCTGCGCGATCTGGAGCACCACGCCGGCCTCGCAGGTCATGGTGTTGGATTCGACGTCGATGTCGCGAATCTTGTCCAGCCGCCGCAGCGAGACCACGACCTCGCCATTGTGCGGCGTCTGGCCGCCGACCAGGCCGGTGTTGCCGCCCTGCGGCACCAGCGCGATCCTGTGCTCGGTCGCAAGCTTGCAGATCGCGGCGACCTCGGCGGTCGAACCGGGGCGCAGCACCAGCGGCGAGCGGCCGTGGAACAGGTCGCGCTCCTCGGTGACGTAAGGCTTGATGTCGGCTGCGTCGGTCACCGCATATTTCGCGCCGACGATGGCGCGGAATTTTTCAAGCAATTCGGGCGGAAGCGGCGGCACCGCTGATTGGACGATGTTCATTTTTTCTTGGTCTTTCACTCAGTCGGGGATCTTTGCCTAAGCATGCCGTTCGGGCAAACGCTTCGCGTTTGTCGCGAGGGAAAACCGGTTCCCATTTGGCGCTAACGCGGCCGTTCCGGTCCGGGTCATGCTTGTTACCGCCCAACGGCTGCGCGGCGCAGCCGGTCATTGATGGCTTCGCCCAACCCGTCCTCGGGAATGGGCGTCACCGCGATCGCATCCGCGTTTCTCTTGTCGAGGGTGCGAAGGTACCCGAACAGATTGGCGGCGGCCTCGGCCAGGTCGCCGCGCTCGGACAGGTTCATCTCCACCGAGGCGCATTCGCGCCGCGCGACCTTGGCTGGCCCGAACGACAGCAAGGCTTCGCCGACATGGACGTCGCCGGCGTTGAGCCGGACCGGTGTCCGTGGCGCGTAGTGCGAGGCGAGCATGCCGGGGGCAACCGGCTGGGCGTCGCTTTCCGCGTCTTGCGGCGGCGACTGCAAGGGGTGGCCGAGCACGCGCTCGATCTCGGCGCGCGTCAGCCCGCCCGGCCGCAGCAGCACCGGATCGGAGAAGCAGCCGACGATGGTGGATTCGACGCCGACCTCGACCGGCCCGCCGTCGACGATCAGGTCGATGCGACCGGCGAGATCGCCGTTCACATGCTCGGCAGTGGTCGGCGAGACATGGCCGGAGAGATTGGCCGACGGCGCTACCACGGCACCGCCGAAAGCCTTGATGATGTCGCGCGCCACTTTGTGGGCCGGGATGCGGATGGCGACCGTATCGAGCCCGGCGGTCGCGAGTTCCGCAACCGGGCAGGAGAGCGCCTTCGGCAGCACCAGGGTCAGGGGACCGGGCCAGAACGCGTCCGCCAATCGCAGGGCCTGCCCGTTGAACAGGGCAATCCGGCGGGCGGCGCCGAGATCGGCGACATGGGCAATCAGGGGATTGAAGGCCGGCCGGCCCTTGGCCTCGTAAAGCCGGGCGATCGCGGCGGCGTTCCCGGCATCGGCGCCGAGGCCGTAAACCGTCTCGGTCGGAAACGCCACCAGGCCGCCCTCGGCCAGGACCCCGGCGGCGGTTGCCGTGGCGGCGGCGCCGGCGGACAAAACGTGCGTTTTCAGACCTGTATCCACTGTGACTAGATTCCTCAATTGGGTGCCCTGTGGTCCCTTGCGGTCCCCGAAACCCGACGCTATAAGCCCGGCTCTCAGTCGGAGTGTGGCTCAGCCCGGTAGAGCACTGCGTTCGGGACGCAGGGGTCGCAGGTTCGAATCCTGCCACTCCGACCATTCTTTCAAGCACTTATAGGTTCTGTGTTTTTTGTGCGCAACGAAATGCGCAACGATTTGAAGCTCGGCAGCCATGTCTGTCGCCCTCGAAGCACCCGTCAAGGACGTCGAACAGCGGTCCGCGGCGGGCTTGTACTGTTCTAAATCGGAAAAAAGACGATCGGGAAGTGCGAGGGAACTAGCCCCTGTCGGGATGTTACATCGAACACCATCGAGCACCACAAGTCCTCCCTTCGGACCTACGAGCTGATTTGGCGGATATCAAAGCACGAATAGCTCGCGCAGAGTAGTGGTCAGCTCAGCGCCTTGCCCCAAAAGCTTCCGCCGCCTCTTCCTGAAAGTCCGGGTGGTGATGGCCATAGTTGGCCTCTAATTGCTCAACGGTCATGCCGAGCCAGCCAGCGGCTTCCCACATGTCGACGCCCGCCTGCATCAACCATGTCGCCGCTGTATGGCGCAGTGAATGCCGGACGACGTCGTCGCCCAGCCCGGCGTCCTCCAGAATACCATTCCAGGCTGACCTGATCTTGCCGGCAAGCGGCTGGCCGTCGTGCAGGCGGTTCACGACGAACCGGATTTGTTCACCGTCTCTCATAACCCCTGAGGCGCGGAGTTCTGCAGATCGAGCTTGGTCGATCCTGCGCCATCGAATCAGATGCGGACGCAGGCGGCTAGCGATCTTTGCCGGCGGCCGCCGTTTCTTGGTCGACTGCTCCAGCGTCCCTTTGCCCTGGTAGACCATCGCGTCAAGGTTCATCCATGGATGGGTCGTTGTTGGCAGCCACTGGGTGCGCCGGATGGTCTCTTCGCGACGAGCACTGTAGATACCGATCAGGCAGAAGCGCGCCGCGGGATAGCGACGACGAATGATCCACCGCTCCCGGCGCGCGAGCTCGCCATCCTCGCTGCGCTTCCACGTTTCCTGCTCCGTGTCCCACACGTAGCCGATTGTTGCTCCGAGTAGGCGCGCTGCCTCGTTGCGCGTTAGCCATCGGTGTCGTCCTTCGGCTTTAGGAGGAAGAGTGACCTTTGGAACGACGGTGAGCGTATGCTCGGCGTGGTAGGCGTTCACGGCAGCGCGTAGATCTTCGAGTCGGCGTCGTGCGGTTTGATCAGAGACTGTCCCGTTGCGTGGCTTGATGCCGGCTTTCCTATGATTGTCGTTCGCAGTACCGGTGGACCAATCGACAAAGTCGCGACAAAGCTGAGCTTTGAGCTGACTGACGGTTTTATCGCCAAAAAAGTTGTTAAGATCGAGCAAGCGAATGAGCAGCAGGTCATGTTGTGCCCACGCGCGTTCATCGCTCGTGTCCTTGGGCCGCTTTGAAATTTCGTAGGCTGTGAGGACGTCGGCTATCGCGAGGACGTTCGGGTCAGTTGCCCCGATGGTGCTGGTATGTCGCTCGCCGATATAGGTCTCGAGCGCCTTCGCAGCTCCGTCAATGTCGTCGCGGCTGCAGCCTGTGCGGATTTGCCGGCCACGATCGAGGATGATCCAGGTTTCATCGTCCTCTCTAAACCAGAGTCGTGGCGGCTTGGCTCTGCGGCCCGGCATGACGGCTTGACCAATTTGCAGATCGCTCGAGGGGTTGTCAGATCCTTGCCCGCAACTTTGGCGATTTCAAGAGTCCCGGTGGCCGCGGCTCTGCGCAACGATGATATTGTCAACGGACCGAGTGGGAAGAACACTGCCGCGGCCTCGACAAGGGTCATTACTTCATCCTCACCCCATTGGGCAGGATCGGGCCGCGCTTTTGCGCGAGCGAGCTTGTCGATCTTGCGCTTCGGCATTCCTTGAACGCGTTGCTCGTGGGGGGGCGCTGCCTTT
Source organism: Bradyrhizobium sp. USDA 3262 (assembly GCF_054060035.1). Lineage (NCBI taxonomy): Bacteria > Pseudomonadati > Pseudomonadota > Alphaproteobacteria > Hyphomicrobiales > Nitrobacteraceae > Bradyrhizobium > Bradyrhizobium sp. USDA 3262. The sequence goes on along the minus strand of NZ_JBSSCT010000001.1, from coordinate 7,959,883 downwards.
GGATCAGAGCGTTAGGTCCTAAGTGTAGACGAAAACCACTCGTCGAGCAGTCCTACCGGCGCGTGGATGGGGTAATCGGCGGCTTACGACTGCGAATCGGACAATTTTGCTTGCAGCCCTGAAGCGCAGTGGAGTGGCGGCGGCCCTTTGCTCCGGGGACAGTGGGGAGCAGCTCAATAGGCGGGAGGATCTTATTCGAGCTTGAGGTGGCGCCGCCTTATCGCAGGTTCTGCAATCTCAACAACCTGTGACAGCCGAAGCTTTCCTCTCGGCTGTCTGACATCACACTCGACTGGATGGTGGAATTCAACACCGAACCGCATTCCGTTGGTCGAAAGTGATCCGCGACGTGCTAGAAAACGCGCTACTTCACGAGACGGCCTATCAAAGGCTTGCGATGAGCTCGGTCCGCAACTTTACGAGCTTTGGCCCGTACAGGCCAGTCGCTCTGCGAAATCATCTAAAGGCAAAGGCGTTCTTCGAACCAGCCTCGACGGAGAAGGATCTCACCGCGAGATAGCATACCAAATGAAAAACAAACGTGCCTCGCTTTATGAGGGAGACTCAGCGGCGAAGTAGACCCTCGCTGCCCGACGGCGCCGATCATTTCGTTTCTGAATAGAGGGGGGCAACGTAATCTGTCCAATCCAACCTATCGATCGACGGCGGCCGCAACCTCCTATTGGATAAACTATGCCAGCGACACCGCATCGCAAGGAACTGCTTGGATTTGGCAAATGGATAACCACAGTCTTCGCGCTTGTGTTATTCCGACGGCAGGAAATTCAACTGCTGATGCAATGGAGGTCCAGCGATACACTTGTTGGACGGCTCTCGATTTTGCTATCAAAACCGCTTGCCATTAACTTCAGCAGGTGAGTATTCGCAGCCGAGTTTTCGCCCGCATGGCAACAATCGTCGCGTTTCGCGTCAACAAAAGAATACCGCTTTCCCGGACGCGCTGAAAAAGAGTTTGGCTTGGACTCGCTGGTCCCAACTTTCTCTGACAGTATTGGTTGCTCGCCGATGATGCTTGCGAGGGGAACGCGGATGACTTTCAGGGGCCTCTTTGACCGATCTCGAACCTGCGTTGCGCAGCTGATGTCGTATCGCGCACCGTGTTGTTGACGCACCGATTGCGCGCCGGCGCGGATCAGGGCTGATCGCGCAAAGTTTCCCATCATCCCGATCTCAGTGACGGCTTGAACGAGCTGTGTCGTAACCCGCTGACCAGCCGCAGCGTGAATGCATCGTGCTGCTTGCGTCACACTGCAAATCCAAACTTCAGAAGGACATTCCTATGACCGCGAACCATGATCAGATCAAATTCGCCTATTGGGTGCCGAACGTTTCCGGCGGCCTCGTGATCAGCAAGCTCGAGCAGCGAACCGGCTGGGATATCGATTACAATCGCCGACTGGCGCAGATCGCGGAACAGGCGGGGTTCGACTATGCCCTGAGCCAGATCCGCTTCACGGCCGGCTATGGCGCCGAGTTCCAGCACGAGCCGGTCGCCTTCAGCCACGCGCTGCTCGCGGCGACCACGAAGCTGAAGGTGATCGCGGCGCTGCTGCCCGGGCCTTGGAATCCGGCGGTTGCCGCCAAGCAGATTGCCACCATCAGCCAGCTCACCGAGGGCCGCGTTGCGGTTAATATCGTCTCTGGATGGTTCCGTGGCGAGTTCACCGCGATCGGCGAACCTTGGCTCGATCACGACGAACGCTACCGGCGCTCGGAAGAGTTCATCCGGTCGCTGCGCGGGATCTGGACCCAGGACAGCTTCACCTTCCGCGGCGATTTCTATCGCTTCAGCGACTACACGCTGAAGCCGAAGCCGGCCCAGCCGCTGCCCGAGATCTTCCAGGGCGGCAGCTCACGCGCGGCGCGCGACATGGCCGCGCGGGTGTCGGACTGGTACTTCACTAACGGCAATTCGGTCGATGAGATCAAGAAGCAGGTCGATGACATCAGGGCCAAGGCAAGGGCCAACAACCATTCGGTCAGGATCGGCGTCAATGCGTTCGCGATCGCGCGCGACAGCGAGGTTGAGGCGCGCAGCGTCCTCAACGAGATCATCGCCAAGGCCGATCCGGAGGCCGTCAACGCCTTCGGTCACGAGGTTAAGAACGCCGGCAAAGCCTCACCGGAAGGTCAGGGCAATTGGGCCAAATCGAGCTTCGAGGATCTCGTCCAGTATAATGACGGCTTCAAGACCAACCTGATAGGCACGCCCGAGCAGATCGCCGAGCGCATCATCGCGCTCAAGAAGATCGGGGTCGACCTGGTGCTGCTCGGCTTCCTCCATTTCCAGGAAGAGGTCGAGTATTTCGGCCGCCGCGTCATTCCGCTGGTGCGTGCACTGGAAGCGGACGCGGCGCGGCACGTCCAGGCCGCCGAGTGATTCGGGAAACATTGGCGTGACCATGATCGCAGCAAGCGCGGGTGTGCTTCCATTGGATGGCGCCCTTGTCGAGCCGGCTCTCTCTGCGCCCTTGTCCGCGCGCGCGGACGTCGCGGACCGTGCGCTCGTGAAACGAGGCAGTGGCGAGATCCAGCCGGTGCTCGCGCTTGCTGACATCTCGCTCTCGTTCGGCGGCGTCGCCGCACTGCGCGACATCGATCTCGAGGTCGCACAAGGCGAGATCCGCGCGGTGATCGGCCCCAACGGTGCCGGCAAGAGCTCGCTGCTCAATGTCATCAGCGGGCTCTACCGGCCGGACCGGGGCCGGGTCTGGCTCGGCGAGCATTCCTTCGGCCATGTACCTACGGCGCGGCTGGCGCAGCATGGTGTGGCGCGGACGTTCCAGAATCTCGCTGTGTTCAAGGGCCTCTCGGTGCGCGACAACGTCCTGATGGGAGTGGCGCACCGGGTCCGCGCCGGCTTTCTGCGCCAGATCGCCGGCTCGCCTCTGGCACGGCGGATCGAAGCGGAGAACCGCGCCGCCGCAGAAGACGTCATCGGCTTCCTGCACCTTCGCGAGGTGTGCGACCGCGCCGCCGGAACCTTGCCCTATGGTTTGCAGAAGTGCGTCGAGTTGGCGCGTGCGCCGGTGGCGCGGCCGTCGCTTTTGCTGCTCGACGAGCCCTTTGCGGGCGTCACGCTCGGCGAGAAGCACGAATTGGCCGCGCATGTCCGCAACGCCCGCGACAGCTATGGCGCCACCATCGTCCTAATCGAGCATGACATCGGTGTGGTGATGGGGCTGTCCGATCGCGTCGCGGTGCTCGACTATGGCCGCAAAATCGCCGACGGCACGCCGGACCAGGTGCGGTCCGACCAGGCGGTGGTCGATGCCTATCTCGGCGTCGCGCATGCGGACGAAACGGAGCTCGCACTTTGATGTTTGACTATCAATTCCTCATCGAAGTGCTGGTGGGCGGCCTGCTGTCGGGCGTGATGTATTCGCTGGTCGCGATCGGCTTCGTGGTGATTTACAAGACTTCGGGGGTGCTCAACTTCGCGCAGGGCGCGATGCTGCTGTTCGCGGCGCTGACCTTCGTCAGTCTGGTCGAGCGCGGCGTCGCGCTTCCGCTTGCGCTGCTGGCGACACTCGCGATCATGGTCGCGCTCGGTGTCGCGGTCGAGCGCACGGTGTTGCGGCCGCTGGTCAACCAGCCGCCGATCACCTTGTTCATGGCGACGCTGGGGCTGTCCTATGTGATCGAAGGCGCGGCGCAGCTGTTGTGGGGCACCCAAGTCCACGGCCTCGACATCGGCATCAGCGACGTGCCGCTCGATATCGTCGGCGTCTTCATCAGCCGGTTCGATCTGTTCGCGGCGGCGGTGGCGGGCAGCCTGGTTGCGCTGTTCGCGCTGTTCTTCCGCACCACGCGGACAGGGCTGTCGTTCCGCGCCGTCGCCGACGATCCGTTTGCAGCACTTGCGGTCGGCCTTCGCCTGCCGCGGGTGTGGGCCATCGTGTGGACGGTCGCCGGCATCGTTGCGCTGGTCGCCGGATTGCTGTGGGGCGCGCGGCTCGGCGTGCAGTTCTCGCTGTCGCTGGTGGTGCTCAAGGCGCTGCCGGTGCTCGTGCTCGGCGGCTTCGATTCGATCGCCGGCGCCATCGTCGGGGGCCTCCTAATCGGCGCGATCGAGAAGCTCGCCGAGGTCTATGTCGGCCCGTTGGTCGGCGGCGGCATCGAGGCTTGGGCGGGCTATGTCGTCGCGCTGGTATTCCTATTGGTGCGGCCCTCGGGACTGTTCGGGCAGAAGCTGGTCGAGAGGGTCTAGCACATGGACGCAACCTCGAACCCGCGCCAGACCCTCCCCGTCATCGACCGCATCCTGATCGGCATCGGCGCAGTGATTACGTTCGGCGTGATCCCGCTCGCCGGTTCGGATTATTTGATGGACGCGGTTCTGACGCCGTTCCTCGCGCTGGCGCTCGCCGCGGTCGGGCTCAACGTCCTCACCGGCTATGCCGGGCAGGTGTCGCTCGGCTCGGCCGCGTTCCTCGCGGTCGGCGCCTATGCCGCCTACAATCTGCATCTCCGTTTGCCCGAGTTGCCGCTGCTGCTCGACCTGGTGCTGGCCGGCCTCGTCGCGGCCGCGATCGGCATCGTGTTCGGGCTGCCGAGCCTGCGGCTGCGCGGGTTCTATCTCGCGGTCTCGACGCTCGCGGCGCAGTTCTTCGTACAATGGGCGCTGACCAAGTTCGGCTGGTTCTCCAACGACAATCCGTCCGGCGTGATCGATGCGCCAGCGCTGACCATCGCCGGCTATTCCTTCACCAGCGCGGCGGGCCGCTACCTGTTCTCGCTGGCCGTCGTGACGGTGGCGACGATCCTGACCTTGCTGCTGCTGCAATCGCAGACCGGCCGCAACTTCATCGCGGTCCGCGATCACGAGATCGCGGCAAAGGTGATCGGTGTGCCGCTGCTACGGACCAAGCTGCTGGCGTTCGGCGTATCCTCGTTCCTGATCGGGGTCGCTGGGGTGCTGTGGGCCTTTGCCTACCTGCGCACAGTCGAGCCGGCCGGCTTCAATCTCGATCGCTCGTTCCAGATCCTCTTCATCATCATCATCGGTGGATTGGCATCGCTGCGCGGCGCGTTCCTCGGCGCGGCCTTCATCGTGGTGTTTCCGCTGATCCTGTCGCGGCTCGGCGCGGCTCTGCTCGGTGGCGTGTTCGACTCCGGCGTGCTGGAGATGAGCCAGCGCATCGTGATCGGTGCGCTGATCATCGCCTTTTTGATCGCGGAGCCGCGCGGATTGATCGCGCTGTGGGACCGGTTTCGCGCGGCGTCGGCCGCGTGGACCGGCCTCCGCAAGACGTTTCCTGCAACTGACACATCAAGGAGCTGACGATGAGGTTTCGACACTTGAAATTCGCGCTGGGGGTAGTGGGCGTCCTTGCATTTGCTGGAGCACCGGCGGTCCACGCCGACGAGCAGTTCTTTCCGCTGCAAAGCTATCGGGTTGGCCCCTATGCCGCCGGCGGCACCGGCTTCTTCGGCGGCTTCATCGACTATCTGAACCTAATCAATATCCGCGACGGCGGCGTCAACGGCGTAAAACTGACCTGGGACGAGGGCGAGACCCAGTACGAGGTCGAGCGCGGCGTCGAAGTCTATGAGCGGTTGAAGAACCGGCTCGGCGTCGCTGCCTGGAATCCGCTGTCGGTCGGCATCGCCTACGCCATGATCGACCGCATCACCAAGGACAAGGTGCCGCTGATCACCGTCAACCATGGCCGGACCGATTCGACCGACGGTCGCGTCTTTCCCTACGTCTTCCCGCTGCTGCTCAATCCTTACAGCGAGACCTCGGGTATCGTGAACTACATCGCGAGCCGCGAAGGCGGCGTCGACAGGCTCAAGGACAAGAAAATCGTCGTGCTCTATCACGGCTCGCCCTACGGCAAGGAGACGATCCCGATCTACAAGCTCCTCGCGGACAAGTATCATTTCAGCGTCGAGCAGATCGAGGTGCCGCATCCCGGCAACGAGCAGCAGTCGCAGTGGCTCTCGATCCGGCGCGCCAAGCCCGACTATGTGGTGCTGCGCGGCTGGGGCGTGATGAATCCGGTGGCGCTGAAGACCGCGCAGAAGGTCGGCTTCCCGGCCGACCACATCATCGGTAATGTCTGGTCCAATTCCGAGGAAGACGTGATCCCAGCGGGCGACGCAGCCAAAGGCTATATCGCGATCACCACGCAAGCCTCCGGTGCCGAATATCCGGTGCTGCAAGAGGTGATCAAGACCGTCTATGGCGCAGGGAAGGGCAATCTCGACGACAAGAAGCGGATCGGCAGCGTCTACCACAACCTCGGCATCGTGAACGGCATCCTCAACGTCGAGGCGATCAGGATCGCGCAGGCCAAGTTCGGCGAGCGCACGCTGACCGGCGACGAGGTGCGCTGGGGCTTTGAGCATCTGCAACTGAATCCGGCGCGGGTCGAGGCGCTCGGCGCCAAGGGGCTGTTCCATTCGATCAACGTCACTTGGGACAATCACGAGGGCGACGGCCGCGTCACCTTCCAGCAGTGGGATGGCGCGAAGTGGAAGGTGGTGTCGGACTGGATCGCGCCGGACTGGGCGTCCCTGCGGCCGATCATCGAGAAGTCCGCGGCCGCCTATGCCCAGGAGCATGGCATCACGCCCCGCACCTCCGGCGACGATCCGGTCAGCCAGTAATCGATCGCGCCGCTGCGGGAGCCTTGTGCCTCCCGCAGCCGGTAACTCGACGGATCGAACCATGAGTGAAGTCCTGCTCTCAGTCGACGGCCTGGCCGCGACCTACAATCACGCCATCGGCGCCGTCAGCGACGTGTCGCTCGTGGTGCGGCCGGGCGAAATTGTCGCCGTGCTCGGCGCCAACGGCGCCGGCAAATCGACCACCTTGCAGGCAGTGTCGGCGCTGCTGCCCGCCCGTCGCGGCCAGATCACTGCGGGCTGCATCCTGTTCGAGGGCCACGATCTTGCCGGCATATCGGCCGCCGCGCTAGTGCGGGCCGGCATCGTGCCGGTGCTCGAAGGGCGGCACTGTTTTGCGTCGCTGACGGTCGAGGAGAACCTCTTCACCGGCGCGATCGGGCGCGATGCGACCCGCGCCGAGACCGCAGATGATCTCGACCGCGTCTACACGCTGTTTCCGCGGCTGAAGGAGCGGCGCCGTTCGCTGGCCGGGCTGACCTCCGGCGGCGAGCAGCAGATGACAGCGATCGGCCGCGCCCTGATGTCGCGGCCGCGGCTGCTGGTGCTCGATGAGCCGTCGATGGGGCTGGCGCCGCTCGTCGTGGAGGGGATTCTTCGCGCGCTCAAACAGCTCAATGCCGAGCAGGGTCTGTCGATCCTGGTCGCGGAGCAGAACTCGACGGTGGCGCTACGCTTCGCCGACCACGCTGTCGTGCTCGAGAACGGCCGCAGCGTGCTCGCGGGTGCCGCCGCCGAGCTGCGGCGGCGCGGCGACATCAAGACGCTCTATCTCGGCGGATCGTCACAAGTCGATCCGAGCCGGCAGCCGACCCAGGCTGTCGCTTGACATCAACCCGGACAGGAGAACGACCATGGCCCAAGAAAATCTCGCCCGAAAGATCGACGACGACGTCTATGCAAGACTCGACGCCGCGATCGACGCCACCGTGAAGGTGAACGCCGATCGCAACGACAAGGAGAGCCGGTTTCCGCGCGAGAATCTGCGCGCGCTGTCGGAGGCCGGATGGACCGGCGTGCTGAACGAGGTGCAGCATGGCGGGCTCGGTCTCGCTCACGTCGACTTCGCCGAAGCCGCGTATCGCATCGGGCAAGCCGATGCCTCGACCGGCCTCGTCTATGTGATGCATGTCGGCGCGGCCCAAACTATCAATCTGTTCGGCAGCGCCGACCAGAAGGAGCGCTGGCTCAAATCCAACAATGGTGGTCTGCTCGGCACCTATTCGACCAGCGAGCGCGCCACCGGCGGGCACTGGTGGTACAATCTCTCGGAAGCCTCGCGCGACGGCGAGGATTATCTCGTCAATGCCGAGAAGTCGTTCACGACCAGCTCGGGTCAGGCCGACTACTATGTGGTACAGACGCGCACGCCCGGCGCAAAGGACCAGGCCGATATCGTGTTCTTCATCGTCGACGGCAAGGCCCAAGGGATCGAATCACGGCCTTGGGATGCGCTCGGCGTGCGGGCCAATCATTCAGGTCCGATCCGCTACAGCAATGTGCGGGTGCCACAGCGCGACCGGCTCGGCACCGAGGGGCAGGGCAAGGAGATCATCTATGACGGCGTGTCGCCGGTTTATCTGATCGGGCTCGGCGCGGTCTGGGAAGGCGTGGCGCGCGGAGCGCTGAACGCGGCGGTGGCGCACACCACGAGCTTCGTGCACAAGGATCGGAATAAGAGCCTATCGGATTACCAGGCGATCCGGCAGGAGCTCGGCGCCGCCAAGGTGCTGGTCGAGACCTTGCGGCCGTGGCGCAACGAGCTCGCAGCGCGACTCGACGTGCTGTGGCGCGCCGGCAGGCCGCAGAGCGAGATCCTGATTCCGCTGACCGAATTCAAGGTGCACGCCGCCGAGGTCGCCAACAAGGTCGCGGCCACCGCGCTGACCGTGACCGGGGGCTATGGCTACCATCGCGGTCCGATCGAGCGCTCCTATCGAGACGCGCGCGCCGCGATCGCGATGGGCCCATCCAATGTGATCGCACGCGACTGGATCGGCAAGGCGCTGGTCGGCTTGCCGTTGGAACTGTTCTACGAGGGCGGAGAGTAAAGCCTCGCGGCCTGCACTCCACAGGCTCGGAAATACCGTTCCCTACCGTCGCTAGTCGACCGCGAACCGTGAGTTGTGCAAGCTTAGAGGCCTTTCAGAAGGCGTTGGCAGTCTTTGGTTCGCTCGATCAGCTTTGCGGCAAGGCGCTGGATAACGGCGTTATCTAGCCCTTCCGCTTGCGCGGTAGCGCACACGCCGCTTACGCTGTCCGGAAGCAGATCGGCCAAGGAGTTCAGTCCCGCAATGACTTTTTCCGCATCGAAACGGATTTCGCGGGCGAATTTCCGCCATTCACGCGCACCTATTTGACCAAGCTTGTATTCCCCACCAATCTTCATCGCGAGCTTCATCTTTTGCAGATCAACATCGTCGTAGGGAAGGATGCTGGCGATATCGTAGAGTGGCGCAAGCCGCACCGTTGGGCCGTTGGCTAGCAGTAATGAGTAGTTCTTGGCGTGCGCATCGGTCCCCCCGATGAGCCAATTGAAGCCGAGAGCATCGATGAACGTATCGATATCATCAACGCTCTCGGTGGAATGGGTACGTAAGAGTTCGATAATATCCGTGGCGGACGGGCCGCCTTCGCTTTGATATTTCCTGGTTGGCATGATGCCGCGTGCCTGGCACACGTCCTCTTGATGGACGCGAATGACGTGATTGCCACTGAACTGCCGATCGTAGCGTTCGACGACAATGGCGACCTCATTCTCAAACCGCATGACCTTTGTTTCGGCGACAGGCAAGCCGAGATTACGCGCGAGATTGAGGCAGATATGTTCGTTCTCGGCATGGCCGTCGAAATAGCCGGTCGGCGGCTTCAGGATATGCGTTGTCGGAATGCGTCCGGACGGTATACCCCATTGTCCTCTTTGCAGAAGCAGTGCGGTTTTCGGCTGTGCACCGGCGAGGCTGAATTGCCCCGTATCACGCGGCAGCCGCCACGCGGCATGATCTTCTCTCAATGCTTGCAGACGTTTTGCGACGGCTGCTTCGTCAAGCCACTCAACCTTGTCGTCCGTACCGCTTTGCAATTTCTCCAAACGATCGGGCGTGACGAATTGAATGGCGCCGGCGCAGTCTTCGCCGACATGAGAAATCAGGGCAAACACATTGCGGGCCGAGACCTGAAACTTCTTCGCCCAACGATCGAGAACGCGCTCATTGTCCGGGAGCAGTCCCCATAGAAAGGCCTGAACAGCGGCGGGGCCGTGTTCCTCGGCCGCGAGTGGCATGGAGAGCGAAATGGGGTATGCGTCCCTCGTTTGCCGCCAATCGCTGTCATAGACAAAGGTGAGACGGCCACGAGCGTCGTTGTGCACGCGGCCGACTTCCCTGCCGTCCAGAAGCGCGATGAGTTCGTTGGTCATGGCCTGCTCTTTTTGGCTTTTGACACGATTGCGTTGATATCAACGACTGGCTTTTCTAAACCGCGGCCATGGGGTTGTTCGCTGCCTGCGTCTAGACGGATGCCGAGTGCGTCAAGAGCGCGGAGCACTAGGCCGAGTTCAGCGCGCGCGTGGCCGCGCTCAACCTCAATAACCCACTGACGGCTGACGCCAATGCGCTTGGCGAGGCTCGACTGGTCGAGCTTGAGGCGTTTGCGTGTGCCTCGAATGATGGCCCCGAGATCGGCCGACGTGCGTATGAGCATGGCAATTCAGAATGTTGACGTTCGCTTACATTACCATATGTCACCGTTCGGCGACAACTGAAAATGTCAGCGAACGTCGACTTTTGAAAATGTCATCGTTCGGTAACACGCGCAGGTTTGTGCCTAGACTAGAAAAATATAATCAGATCAATTAATTATCCTTATGAATCGAGCTCCGGAAAAATCTTTTTAACGGCTCCTTGATAGCCTGGGACGAGCGAGAATTGGCCTGTCGAGGAGATAGCGATGCCTGTCGCCATATATGAAAGATCTGGGTCCGAAAGGATTTTCGGCCGAAGGTTAGAGGTCCCGAGGGCGCAGCCGATGGCTACGAAAAAGTCTCACGCCAAAGCAGGCAAGTTAAACCGTTCCGACCTCGTCGAAGATGCCAGATATCCATATTTGGTGGGGCACGACAAAGATGCACCGCAAGTACATCGGTATGTAATCAAAGCCTCGTAGGAGCTCTACGCCGTCCTCCAAAGCGCACCGGACGATCAGACGGCGACATTCCGTTCGCTCATTGGCGCGCGCCTACTCCGACTACAGCAACGTGCTCGATCGCCGCAGCGTCTCCTACAGAACCAACGTCAGCAGCCGCTGTGGTCGGGATCGATCCCGAGTGATTGAAAGACTCCCGACTAAAGGCTGTCGAGACCAGAGCCGACGAATTCTGCTGCTACCAGGAAATCGCCATTGGCCCAAGCTGCCAATTGAGTATGCGCCGCGCAATAGAAGGCGCGCGACGTGATCTTAAAAAATCGGCATTGGGGCGATTCTCTAGGCGAAGGCCTCGTGCAGGAAGAGCGTATCTCTTCCGCTCCGTGTCCGGGAGCACCACGATCATGTTGTCTGGCAGTCCCAAGGCGGTGGCCTGCCGATACGTCTAACGTGCAGTGGTGTCGTTCTCGAATACGGCTACGAGGCCAACGGTGCCCGCGCTGCCGCAAATGCCTTTAGGAATTTCACAAGATAGGCAGCGCCGCCATCCACGCTCAGTTTGGCATGGATAAAGAACGAGAAGTAATCTTTTCGCTTGGAAATAGCGCCGTGAGCGAGCGTTGTAATATCCGAATGTCCGTGCTGCCCTCGGCAAGAATGACCGTTGTTGCCAGCCGACGGGGATCAAGGGGAGCGGAAGCTCTCTTGTCAGCGCAAATGCTGGCGCCCGACTAGATCCAACCGCCGCCGATCAGCGCCGTGATGACGTGCCGCACGTCAGCGCAGGCATCCAACAAAGCCCGAAGGCTCATCAAGGATCCATAGCCGTCGAACCAAAGCCGGCCTTCGCCGTCGCGATCACGCATCCGGCGATCGATCTCGTCCGTCGCCTCCTCGCGCGTGTAGAGGGTCGCCAGCACTTCGGGTGCCCGCGCCGATACCAATCCTCGACAAAGAATGAGCGCAGTGCCGCGGCCGTCTCCTCTGCCCAATCGCCATCGGCGCAGTATTCGTCCCAGTCTCGCGCGTCGCTGCGAGCTAAGCCTCCAGCCGTTCACGCGCCGTACTGGCCGTGGCAGCCCAAGAGATCCAAACGCGACAAGACCGCTCTGGGCGCCTTGTAGACGACGTTGGAACTTTCCGCCTCTTCATCGACCGACGGCCTGATGGCTCGGTCGCTTTCCTAGAAGAGCGCAGAAATGATCGGGAACGACGGACTTTGCGCCATAGACCTCGGTCCGATCGAAATAGATTTTGCAGTAACTTCCTATCCACCGCTCCTACAGGCCAATGTCCAGCATGGTGGTGCGATCGGTGAACGGTCGGCGGCCCTTTGAACTCCGCCGTGTCGACCTCCCAACCGCACATCGACTTACAATCCATTCTAGCCGATCAGCCACCGCACTGTGACGGCAACGACGTTCCAGCCGAGAGCCATGCAGCCCTGACAACCACGCGACTGGTGCCTGTCGGGCGGGGATGGTCCCCGCCTAAGAACAGGAGCCGGATAGATGTCTCAAAGCCTTGCCTTCGCCAATGCATAGAACCTCGCCCACCCTCATGGTCTGCGTCGTTATCTTCCGCACCGGCAGGGGCGGATACGGCGTCATGCCGGCCACCGAATACGACGGCAGGCGTCAGTGGCAGCCGTACGGGGAGGCCATTGCCATCTACAAGCGCACGAATCTTGCTGGTCTGCCGTAACCGTCCTATCGATTGCCTCTGGTTCTTGGCGATGCACGCTCCGTGCTGATGAACGGGGACAATAGAAGTGTCGATCATCTGGACCGCCGCATCGTGAGCAGCGGCGAGTGTATCTATGATTCGGCTCCAGAGACCGGCCCACGCCAGCGAACAAAGCGGTTATAGCAGGTAGTGTAAGGACCAAAATGATCCGGCAAATCGCGCCAAGGTGCCCCAGATCGCACGACGCAGAAGATGAGGACGCGTCAGTCGTTTACCCGAGGAACTCCACGCGTCTTGTTTGGTAGCATAGACTTGATAAGTGCCCATTCGTAGTCCCTTAGGTCATGGCGCAATGATTCGAAGCCCCAGTTTGGGAAGTTGAATCACGGGCGCCGGGCCGAGCACAATGCTTTTGCCATGTCAGGCCAACTTGTCCTCACGGCCGCCCTCAAGCTTATCTCGCAAGGCCGTGATCACGCGATGGACAATCCTTATATCCTTGACCGACAGCCCTTCTGAAAGATCGTTGATCCAGGGAGCCTGCAATTCCATTGCGGCTTCGAAGGCGCGCTGTCCATTCGCAGTGAGCACGACGAGCTGCGCCCGTCGGTGATGCGGGTTGACCTCAAAAGATACGAGGCCCTCCCTGTGTAGATCATTGATAATCCGCTGCACGTTTTGACGATTGCCGCCGAGGTCGCGTGCGAGCCAAGCGACCGGTTGGGGACGTTCGGCGGACACAATGGCGCCAAGCACCTGCCAGCGTGCGCTTGTTAGGCCAAGCGGCGCGACCAGACGGTCGCCGGCCGTCAGAAGTAGGCTGTCGAGCCTGAAGAGATCGAGAACAAGGTCGGTCAGGGCGTCACCCTCGGGGGTTCGCTTGGCTCTTTTCATTTGTCACCATTGTTTTATATTGACATTATAATGTCAATCTGTCATGTAGGCATAATACCAATTAGGTATCGCATGCTAAATAGCAATGGAGCCACTCATGTCGCTGCTACGCGCACTCGACCCTTCCTTCCCGATCGACCGCCAGATCGCTATTGAGGCAAATTCGGTCGTCCTGGTGAACCCATTCACTCTCGACAAAGCCGATGAGGCGGCTTTTCTCAAAACCTGGCAGGACGACGCAGCGTTCATGAAGCGACAGCCGGGCTTCATTTCCACTCAGCTGCACAGAGCTCTCGGCGACAGCTCGACCTATCTGAACTACGCCGTCTGGGAATCCACCGCACACTTCCGCGCGGCCTTCACCCATCCTGACTTTCTAGCAAAAATAGCCAGCTATCCGGCCTCCGCGATAGCTTCCCCTCATCTGTTCCAGAAAGTTGCCGTGCGCGGCATCTGCGTTGCCTAGCCCTGCTGTTTTTAGGAAGGGAAGATACTCATGATCAAGTTGATCCATCCTATCGCTGGTGCCTTGGCTATCGCAACGATCGGCACATTTTGGCTATCGACGGTACTCAGCGAGCTGTTCGCGTCCCATGCCACAGTTGCCGCGGTTAAGAGCACCATACCGTGGGGCTTCTTGTTGCTGATTCCGGCGCTCGCTGCCACCGGCGGTACAGGTGTCATCTTGGCAATGGGGCGCCGGGCCGGACCGATCGGGGCCAAATTCAAGCGCATGCCATTCATTGCAGGAAACGGCATCCTGATTCTTATTCCGTCTGCGCTCTTCCTTGCGTCGAAGGCTCAGGCGGCAGAATTCGATGCCATGTTCTATGCTGTGCAGGCGATCGAGCTCATCGCGGGCGCAACAAACATTACACTTCTTGCTCTCAACGGGCGGGACGGTCTCAAAATGAAGGGATGGTTGCGCCGCAAACCCGCTTAATCACCTGAACCGGAACTGCGCGGACAACCGACCTGACGCCCGGTATTGTCCCGGCTTTATGAGTACGCGCCCTAAAATCTTATAGCTCTCCCGCCGGAGAATAGGCCGGACGTATCACAATGCGTAGCCAAATCAGCAGTTTAGAACGTTCAGCCCTTCAGTTTACCTCCGGCAGCATAACGCTCGCCGTGGTAACACTAGCCTGCTTGTACCTTCAGGCGCATTTCGCCGCGACGGCGTTCGCCTATTTGTTAGTGGTCTTGCTGTTTTCGCTGATGGGCAGCTTCGTCGCGTCGTCCGCGCTTTGCATCGTAGCCATTGCTGCTCTCGCTTATTACTTTGCGCCGCCGGCGTTCAGCCTGCGAATCGATGCCCCCCGAGATCTGCCCGTGGTTGTTGCATTCTTTATTGCCTCGATTGTGGGAGCGCACTTGATCGGTACGCTCCGTCAGGAAAGAGAGGCTGCGCGTGTGATTGCGGCCAAGCTTCAGCGGAGTGCGGCCGATTTGGAGGATCGCGAAAAGCGGTGGCGCGCCATCTTCGAGCACAATCCAGCCATGTACTTCATGGTCGATGAAGCCGGCACTGTCCTCGACGTCAATACATTCGGCGCGACACAACTCGGCTATGCTCGTGCTGAACTGATCGGTCAGTCCGTGCTGGAGGTATTTCTCGAGGAGGATCGCGCGTGCGTTCGGACGTGCCTGAAGGACGTCGGACAAACGCGCACTTGGGACGTCCAGAAGGTCAGGAAGGACGGCTCGGTCTTGTGGGTACGTGAAAGCGCCAAAGCTATGCTCTGGGCGGATAAGCAGCCCATTGTCCTTATCGCCTGCGAAGATATCACGGAGCGAAGGCGGACCGAACTTGCCCTGCAGCGGAGCGAAGCACATTTGGCCCAGGCGCAGGAGTTGAGTCACACAGGCAGCTTCAGCTGGAACCCCACTACGGGCGAAGCCTTCTGGTCACAGGAGACATTTCGGATTTTCCAATTAGATCGCCAGACAGTGCCGCTGGGGCCGCAGCTCGTCGTTGAGCGCACTCATCCAGATGATAGGGCTTCGGTTCAAGAAATTATTGATCGCGCGATGCGAGACCCGAGCGATTTCGAGCACGAATACCGGCTTCTGCTACCGGACGGCTCGGTAAAGCACATCCATGCGCAGGCGCGAGCGACGAGAACAGCCTCTGGTGAGATCGAGTTTGTTGGGGCAGCTACGGATATTACGGCGGCTAGGCGAGCAGAACAACAGCTGCGCCGCAACGAGGCTTATCTAGCCGAAGCTCAGCATCTCAGTCACACGGGCAGCTGGTCCTGGGACGTCTACGGTCTAGATTTCGTGTATCGCTCCGCCGAGGTCGATCGTCTGTTTGGCTTTCGCCCACAAGAGCCGGTATCGATCGAGACCATCCGATCGCGCATCCATCCGGACGACTTGCCACGGCTGGAGGAGGTGCAGCGCCAGGCGATTGAGCACAAGGAGGGGCGGTTCGAATATGATTTTCGTATCCTTCTACCAGATGGCGGGATACGACGCATACACTCCGTTGCGCACGTGGTGGTCGGCAGCGATGGTAAAGTCAGCGAGCTGATCGGAACACATATGGATGTCACCGGGCAACACGCAGCTAGGGAACGCCTGGAAAACACACTTGCCGCGCTGCGCGAAAGCGAACAGCGCTTTCGCGACTACGCCGAAACAGCTTCCGATTGGCTCTGGGAAACTGGGCCGGATCTTCAGGTCACTCGCTTATCCGAGCACACCAGCGCTGCGGGACTTTTGGCGACAGGATTGATCGGCCTGCTTCGCTGTGACCTTGCGTGCGACGTCGAAGAGGAGCCCGAGAAGCGGCGGCAGCATCGGGCGACATTGGAGGCCCATCTTCCGTTTCGGGATCTCGTCTACCGCACCGTGAATCGGACAGGTTCTCCGATCTACGTCCGCACGAGTGGCAAGCCTTTTTTCGATGGAAAGGGGAACTTTCTCGGCTATCGGGGCGTCAGCACTGACATCACCGCGACCATTCGCGCCGATCAAGCCGAACAAGAACTACGAAAGGCACAAGCGGAGCTTGCGCATGTAACGCGTGTAACGACCTTAGGAGAGCTAACAACTTCCATCGCCCATGAAGTAAACCAGCCACTCGCCGCTATTATCAGCAACGCCGATGCGTGCCTCGGTTGGATGGGGCGGGAAGCTCCTAATCTTTCCGCTGCGCGCTCTTCGGTGGAATGGATCATCGAAGACGCAATCCGGGCAAGCGAGGTGATCCGTCGTATTCGCGCGCTCGCGAAGAAAGGCGACATTGAGATGGTGCCGCTCAACATCAATGAGCTCGTTAAGGAGGTCATTGCGCTGGTAACACGAGAGCTGGTGAGCCACCGAGTGACGTTACGCACCGAGTTGACGGCAGGGTTGCCTACGATCCTCGGCGACCGGATTCAGCTACAACAGGTGATCATCAACCTAGTGATGAACGGAATCGAAGCCATGGACGCAGTTACCGACCGGACGCGCGAACTGCTGATTCAATCATCAAAGGACGATCTGGGGCACATCCAGCTTGCAGTGACCGATTGCGGCGTCGGCATCGCCGAGATCGACGCGGACCGCGTCTTGGATCCTTTCTTCACCACTAAATCGAGTGGCCTTGGAATGGGTCTTTCGATCTGCCGGTCGATCGTGGAAGCTCATGGCGGACGGCTGTCAATGGTCCACAAAAATGGACCGGGCGCGACCTTCCAGTTTGCCCTACCGCTGCATAAGGAGGCCGTCTCGTGACAGGACGATTTGACTCGCCGGGTGAAGTCAGCAATGCCGAGTCCTCGACAAAGGCGGTTGTCTTCATCATCGAGGATGACATCTCCATGCGTCGCTCGCTTACGAACCTTTTTCAATCGGTAGGGTTAGGCGTCTTGCATTCGGATCGGTGCGCGAAATGCTGCAGAGCACAATTCCGGACGTTATTAGCTGTCTAGTTCTCGATGTCCGGCTTCCGAGCTTGAGCGGCCTTGACTACCAGACCGAGCTAGCGAGGTTGAACATACATATTACGATCATTTCATTACCGGCCATGGCGACATTCCCATGACCGTCAGGGCCATGAAGGAAGGAGCGGTCGATTTTCTCAGCAAACCGTTTCGCGATCAGGAACTGCTTGATGCCGTGGTTGCAGCGACCGAACGCGATCGCAAAAGACGAGAGGCTCAGCAGATCGTCGCGAACCTCCAGTCTCGATTTGAGAGCTCAAGCCCCGCGCGAGCAGGGGGTGATGAAACTGGTCGCTACCGGCATGATGAACAAGGCAGCCGCCGAGCTTGGGCTCGCCGAGATTACGGTCAAGATCTACCGGGGACACGTAATGAGGAAGATGCGTGCACGGTCGCTGGCCGACTTGATCAGAATGACTGGGACGTTGGGAATTCGCGCCAATCGTCCTGAACAAACCGAAGTATGATTTTACAATTTCATCAGTCGAGCCCATTTTCGCCGAAGGCGGCTAATGCTTGCAGCCGCTATTCCTCCTTCAGGAGGCTCGTCTTACCCATGCCTGTGATTTCCGTTGTTGACAACCACGCCCCAGTCCGTGCGGCGGCAGAGAATCTTTTGAAATCGCGTGGCTACATCGCCGCGACATCTCCCTCCCTCTCTCCCGACCGACCCTGAGGAAGCGCTCGCCGGTGTCGTAGCTTTGCGCCGACTGGCGGACAGGATCGAACGCCAAGCCGTCCGCTCGGCCCTACGCCAAGGTTTGTCGTGGTCGACGATCGCCCAAGCTTTAGGGATCACCAAACAGGCCGCCGACAAACGACTTTCAGACGTGGCGACACGCAACAGCTCTATGTAAGAGGATTGTCATGTTCAAAGGCATCGGATCGAAGCTCAACGACATGGGCACCATTAAGTTTCTTTGCGAGAGGGCGGAAACTTACGCCTTGCAGGATCAGCAGCGGGAGCCTGGGGCCGAACACTTCTTGCTGGCCTCACTCGATCTTCCGGACGGCACCTGGGCGGGGGGAGCCCGATGCCCTGAAGGGCGCGATCGAACGGCAGTACGGCGAAGCCCTTCGTTCAATCGGTCTGAAAGCGGATGCCCCGCGCGATATGCCGATGCCGGCAAGTCCCGGTATCTATGATGCCGCCCCCTCTGGTCGGGAGATCATGCAAGAGCTGGCCGCAATCCGGAAAAACCATGGTCCGTTGCTGGTGCTCATGTCGCCGGAATCGTCGCTGGAATGTCGCATGGCGTGGCCGCGCGAGCACTTCGCGCCCTCGGCGTTGATTCCTCGCTCCTGAAATCGACCGCCGATCCGATATCGGCGGTCGGACACGTTCACCGAGACGAGGCCTAGGGGCCGCCAGCTATCGGGAAAGTAGGTTTGAGCGGCTCCGTCAGCACGTCGCTGAAATGGAGCGGCGGGCGACCGAGGCCGAAGCGAAGTTGAAGCGCCTCTATGACGGGATCGAGAATGGCGTGAGTGATCTGTCGCTCAAGGATTGAATCGCCGAGCTAAAGGCGGTACGGGATAGGGCGAGCGGCGACGCCGGTCGCGCTCTCGCGCATATCGAGCGTATCGGCCCCGCGATCACGCCAAAAAGTCTGCGCACGTTCGCCGATGCGGCCCTACGCAAGCCGCGGAGTGACGATGGTACCTTTGCCCGCGCTCACCTGCGCGCCGTCGCGCAAAAGGACGCCGTGTCGAGCAAGCAAGAACTGGGCGATGCGACCCGTCGCCGCCACTGATTCCTGCAATGTTAGTTACGAAAAAAGTCTACGTTGCCTTTCGTAGCCGAGTCTTTTCTGACACTTCCTGACGTTCGCTAATGCCCTCCCTTCTGCTCCTTTGCTTCCGTTGACGTGGAATGCGGCGCGCCTCAGGTTAGCTCGTTCTATTATGGAGGAGACGTAATCTTGATACGGCGTGGTCAGGACTTCGAAAGCAGTGTCCAAGTTGAACGTAGTGCGGTCGCAGATATGCCGGCGCCTAGCCATCTGCGTCGCCTCCCGTTTGCGCAGCGGTTGACCTGCACCGTCGCGGAGGCCTGTGAAGCGACAGGTCTTGGGCGGACCAAGATCTATGAACTAATCGGGGATGGTCGAGTTACCACGACGACGGTCGGTCGCCGTCGTCTGGTCATTGTGCAATCTCTGTTGGCTCTGGTGGGTGTCGATACGATACCAGCCGACACTGGACAGGTTCGCAGCTCCTCATGACGGCCACGCGAGCAGGTGCGGAAGCTGATACTATGGCACGGCTACCGTATCGATCGCGAATTGGCTCCTACACTGTCGTCCGTTAAGAAGCCGATTGCAGCGGTGAACGGTCGCTGATGGCTGCGATGAGGGTGGCCAGGAAGAGGCGCCAAAGACCCCTCAGCCAGGCGAGGATGCGGCGGAAGTTGTGGCCGACGGCTGAGAGGATGACGTTGGCGGCGTCTCCGGCGCGGCCTTTGAGGTAGCAGCGGCCGAGGTGACCATCGGTCTTCAGGTGTCCGATGATGGGTTCGATGGCGGAGCGGCGGCGCAGCTCGCGCCTGATGATACCGAAGACCCCGCGCTTCTGGCCGGAGATGAAGACACGGCGCGGGTTCTGTGCGTCGTGGCCGCGATATCCCTTGTCGGCATAGGCCCGCTCGATCGCGCAGCCGGTGAGTGTCTCGGTGCGGTCGATGACGTCGCGCAAGGTATGACCGTCGTAGGGGTTATCGGGCAGCGCCCTGGCGTGCAGCACGAACAGGCCACCGGGAGCACGGCGGTTGTTGGTGACGATGGAGGCTTTGACACCGAACTCGTAAGGCGCGGCTGCTTTGCCCTTGCCGATGCACTCCACCTCCGGGGCGTGGAAGGAATAGAGCTTCCAGCCGCGCTGGCGCTGCTGCTGCGAGCGGATCTGCGAGGCCCGGCCGAGCGGGAGGGCGAACGCGTTCTCGAGCACGGCCTGACCTTCGATCTTGCGGCGGATATCGCGGATGATCCGGCCCAGCCGGCTGCGCAGGATACGCAACTGCCGCTGATGCCGCTTGAATTGCTTGGCATGGGCGTAGCGTCCCGCCATCATGGCCGCGGTCTTGGCAATGCGAAGATAGGACTGCCGCAGCCTGACCCCGTGCTTCCTCGCCAGGCGGTTGAGCCCCCTGATCGCCGCGTGCAGCAGCTTGGCATCGGTCGGGAAGGCGATGGCCTTCGGCTGCACGGTGGTATCGACCGTGACCCGCTTGAGGTCCTGGCTGCGTAACGCGCCGGCCTCGTGCGCCACCCGCAGGCTCTCGGCCAGCAACAGCTCCAGCTTGTCGCCGAGCCGCTTGCGCCAGTGGCTCAGGTCCGAGCGCTCGTGCGGAAACGCGTGCTGAAAGAACTCTTCGCCGGTGAAGTACTGGAAATACGGGTCGTGGACCCAGCGCTCGCACACCCCCTCATCGGACAGGCCGTAAATCTGCTTGAGCAGCAGCAGCCCGATCACGAAGCGGGTCGCGATCCCCGGCCGACCGTTCTCGCTGTAGAGCGGCGCGATCTCGCCGTCGATCCAGTCCCAATCGACCTTGCCGGCGAGCTGAACCAGCTCGTGCTTCATGTTGATGATCTGGTCCAGCCTGGCCCGGAACAGATCGCCAGATCCCGTCGTCCTTTGCTTCTTCGGTCGCATCGTCACCTCCGACGCGACCACGGAATCATGACTGGCGATTCGACTGAATCCTGAAAATGAAATTGCAAGGTTCCGAGGCTCGAAACATCAAAACCTTGCAATCCAAAAACAGTCCACACCAGCAAATGCGATTCTGCCTCAATCGCTTAGCCGATCTTCACGGACGACTACACTGGCTCAGTCCGAAAAGCCGCGAGTCTTGAAGCCTGATACTATCAGGCGTGTGGTGGAAGCCACTAAGAGTGAGCGTTCGCCGGCGAGCGCGTCTCATTGATCATCCACGCCCAACCGAATTTTCGGCGTGCCGCGGTACTAGGGGGACAACTGCCGCCCGCGCGAGATCTTCCAACGCCGTTGAGATATATTTCGCGTAATGTCGCTCGATCATTTTCACGGAAGTGTTGTGCAGCTTAGCAACGTGTTGAATAGGGAGCCGGTTTCGTAAGCCGCGAACGATGCTGGAATGTCGCAACGCATAGGGAATGGCCCCTGGTAGCGCTGCGCGATCGCGGATGGCGTGCCACGGACGAGTAAGTTCTGCCGTCTTCCAAGGACCGCGTTCTGACTTTCTCCAAACGATGCTGCCGGCCTCCTGCTCGTAGCTCCATCGCTCGAACAACGGCGCCTCTTTTGGGCGATCTAAAATGACTGGCGACAGGAGTTCGATGACATCTTCGCCCACCGGAACTGGAACGGAGCCACCGTTGCCACCACGTCCCTTGTAGGAACCTGGTACCATCAAGCGCTGCTCTTCCCGTTGTGCATCACTGACGCGCATCCGCCTCGCCTGCGCAAATCGCGCACCCGTGGCTGCAAGGCACACGACAATGCGATGTAGGTCGCCTTCAAATCCCTGCTCATCGTCGATCTCGCGCGCGGCTCGAAGTAGGGTGCCGATTTGCGCATCCGTAAGGACCTGGTTATCTCGGGCGACTGATGCCTCATCATCATCATCGATGCGCTCAGCTTTAAACCCGTCTTTCACAATCGAAGGGAATGTCGGGTTCAGCTTCTTTTGTTCCGCCGACAGGCGAGGCCATGCTGCATTCAGCCCGGCCTTCAGGTCGTTTATGAGCCGCTGTTTTGTCGTCGCCTTTAATTCTACAGGAAGGCCCTCGCGCCACGTCAAAAGATCATCTTCCTGTAGCGCGTGTAGATGGACTGCGGCGAGAGAGGCGGCCTCAACGGCTTCCTGGCTACCACGCTGCTCTTGACCAAGAACGTAACGCCGTAAGCGGTGACCAGCATCGGATCGAACCTCGCGACCGGCCCGTCGGCTATCACGGGCATTACGTTCCCTGATGTATGTCTCTACAGCCGTCCGCACGGTGGGTGCCGGTCCGGCGGCTTGGGCCGCCGCTTCTGTTCTGGACCGGGTGACGTGTTCCCGCGCTTGTGTCACCGCCTGCTCGAAAGTCAGCGTGCCTTCGGCAAGTTTGTCGTTGACGTCGTTGGCGATGCCGACCGGCGCCTGCTTGTAGTTGGCTCCTTCATGGTGATTGCGCCAGCGCACGAACCAAACGCCGCTCCGCTTGCCCTTGCGATAGCCAAGATGCGCCCCGGCATCGAGGCGGCGCCAATGTACGCCAAGTTCCAGTTTCGAGCGCGCCTTGGCAGTCGTGATCTGAGCCTCAGTGAGCGTCTTTGTCATGGCATACGAACCCGGAGTCGTCGAATATCCGTCGAATAAGCATCGGCGTACAAAGCCGAACAACGAAGAACGATGTCTATCTAAACTATTGAAAAGGCTATATTATGACGAACGACTGCGAACTCCGGCGGAAACTGTTTCCAGCCCTCTCAAGGCTGAAACAGGGGTTCGATTCCCCTAGGGAGCGCCAAATACGCGATATTCCACGACATTTTGCGATGTGAGTCCCGATCGGGAGTGTCAACCCGTCGATCGACTGATCTTGCAAGCGGTGGTGGGCAGCAGTCTTACTCCGGCTCGGTGACTGTTTGCCAGTTCTTCGGGGTTTCTTAGACGCCTGTCGACTGCAACGCGACTTGTCCATCTACCGGCGTCCATTCGTCGCCACACACGATTTGCTCATTCCCGCTCCATCATGTCGGCGATCGCCTTGATGCGGCTTCTGGCGTATTTCGGCAGGCCGGCGCTGAGCGAATCGCCGCTGTTGAAGGAGCTCTTGCCCATCAGCAGTTGCGCGGGCACGAGGTTCCGCAGAATGGGTGTATTGCTGTATTCCCTTTGCTTGTTCAGCACGTCGTTCCTGACCGCAATCAGGATATAGACCGTTGCGATGGCGGCTTCCCGCTCGGTCGGATGCTGTTGCAGAACCGCGAGCAGCTTGCCGAACTGGATGACCTGGTTGACCCAAAAGATGTTCTGCTCGAGCGCACTGGTGACTGTGGAATCGAGCCCTGTCAGGCTCGGCAGCTCGGCAAGGAGCGGCTGCGTGACCAACATGATCTCACTCTGGAACTCGATGAAATCCGGAATGGGCTTTTTGCTCTCCTCGCGCAGCTTGTTGGCGAGCTGAATGCCCGACGGAATTTTCCCTTCGAACATGTAGCGGGACTGCACGCAGATCGCCTTCGCGTCCTCGCACCAGCGGCGATTCGGCGGACGGTTGTGCGCGGCGCCCGCGTCCTTGTTGGGAACAGCATCGCCCGCCGTGATCGGCCGGTGCTTGACTGCCGGATCGATCTGCTCGAGGAACGCGACACTCGCATACCGCGACAGATCCATTGCCGCTGCCGATCTTGGAAGTCGAAACCGCGCCTCCGCCTGGTAGACCGAGAGCTTTAGCTTCGCTTGTTGGTTGAGCGTGGGCTCAACGAAGGTCGGGAAGAGCGAGAGGAAGCGCCGCTGAACCGGACGTGAGCGGGCCCAATCGTCGAAAGGAATGAGCCCGGTCGAGGAATCGGCGAGCTTGTCGTTGCGTTGGTCGGCGAAGATGACCGTGAGCGGTTTGATCTGCGTGATCGGAACGCTGGCGGCTCCGGGCACGTCCTCCAACTGGAATTCCTGCGCTTCCGCGCCCGTGCAGGCGGCCACGCAGGCGGCGATGAGGGCAGCGGCACGGTAGAGTCTCATGGCGTCAATGCTCAATTCAGCCGCCGCCAGAAATAATCGGGATCGACTCGAAGCGGCGGTCGCGGGAGGCGGTCCTCGTCATCGGGATATCCGCGCGAGGAGGGATATTCGCGCGGACCAAGACGCCAGGTCGGGAATGGAAATGGCGGCCGGTTATCGCCGTAAAGGCGGTTATCGTGGGACCACTGCTGGAATGGCCCGTCGTTTTCGTCCTGACCGCCACGATAGGCGTAGCGTTCTGCACGCGAGACAATCCGAAATCGCGAATCATTGATTCTGCCCGATGGATCCCTCTTCAAGTACTCGGTGAAAGCGCGCCCGGAGCCGGCCGATGCCGGATCGCCCGTATAAGGATCGATCGACAGAGCAACGAGCTGATGCATGGCTTCGCGCGAAGGGCCGTTCAACACCGTCCTCGGAGCGTGCAGCTCCCAGGCTGCCTGCACGATCGGCTCGAACATCGGCAGCGCTACTTTCGCTCCGGTCTGGCCGGGCCCAAGCGTGCGGCGCCCGCCGTCGCCGTTGTCGTAGCCGACCCAGATGGCGATGGTGACGTCATTTGTGAAACCGACGAACCAGGCATCTGCCGAATTATCAGTGGTACCAGTCTTGCCGCCGACATAGGGCGAGAGATGTTTTACCACGCGCGCGGTTCCGCGCGCGAGCACGCCCTGCAGCATTGACTTCAGCTGGTAAAACGATGCGCGGTCGGCGGGGCCGATCCAGGAGACCGCATGCGGATCGTGCTGGTAGACTGGGCGACCGTCCTGTTCGATCGTTTCGATCGCATGGGGCTGGGGTCGTGCGCCTTCGTTGGCGATCGCTGCATAGAACGCCGCAAGATCGATGAGCCGCACTGCTTGGGCACCGAGCACGAACGGATAGTGGCGCGTGCATTCTTTGTAGAGTTGCGCTTCCATCGCGACATCACAGACCCGGTCGAGGCCTCGCTCGGCGCTGTCGTCGAGACCGGTCGCGAGCAGTTGCACGGTGGCAAGATTCCGAGAGTTTTCCAGCGCATGCCGCAGTGTAATGGGGCCCATAGCGCCGCCGTCGTAGTTCTTCGGCGACCAGAAATCGCGCTGGCGCGCGTGAACCGTCGCCCCGATCGGCGCCAGCGTAATGGGTTCGTCCATCACCAGCGTGTTGGGCTGCAATCCCTTGCGAAGGGCGGCGAGGTAGGTCAGCGGCTTCAAGGTGGAGCCGGGCTGCCGCAGGCTCTGGACGACGCGGTTGAGCTGGCTTGCCGGATACGAAAAGCCGCCCGCCATCGCGAGAATGCGGCCGCTTTCGTTCCCGAGTACGAGCGCCGCTCCCTGCACGGTCGGTCGAATGCGCAGATCGGCAAGCGCCGCTTGCTTACCCTTGGCTTCGCGCACCTGTACGTAGACCACGTCGTACGGCTTGAGACCGCGCCGGATCGCGTTGCTCCAGGTGTTCAGCGGCAGGATGCTTCCGTCAGTCAGACCGACGTTGATCGCATGGCCGCGCTTGCCACGCGTATTCTCCAGGATGACCGCCGCTTCCCAGTGAACGTCATAGAGAGGTAGCCGCGTCGTCTTCAACGCCACGCGCCAAGCCGGTTCGGTGGCCCTCGGGTCTGCCGCAATCAGACGGACAGCATCGGAAATATTCGCTTCGGGTCCCTCAAATTTGTAACGACCGGTGTTCAGCTCGTACCGCGCGAGGCCCTCCTGCAATGTCGCTTCGACTACGCGCTGCAAGGCCGAGTTGACGGTCGAGCGCACCGTGTAGGAGGAATTGGTGAGAGTATCGAGGCCCGCGACCATCTTTGCCTCGCGGCCGATGTGATCGACGAAGTGAAAGCCGAAGTCCCGTCGCGTCGGCCGGTACTCCACGAACTGCGGCAATACTACTTGCGCCGCGGCGGCGTCGATCATGGCGTCGTCCTGCATGCGGCTCAGCACATAGGCAAGGCGCTCGCGCGCGCGCTCAGGGTGGTGGTCGGGATTGAAGTAATTCGGTCCCTTGGCGAGCCCGGCGAGCAGGGCGCCCTCGACTGCGGAGAGCGCCTTGGCTGGTTTGCCGAAATAGCTGCGCGCCGCCATCTCGATGCCCCAGGCTCCGCGACCGAGATAAATCGAGTTGAGATAGAGCTCGAGGATCTCTGCCTTGGTCAGGGCGCGCTCGATGCGCGAAGCAACGATCATTTCGCGCAGTTTTCTTTCGTAGGTGATGTCGTTGCCCACCAGCAGGTTCTTCGCGACCTGCTGCGTAATGGTCGAGCCGCCCTGCGGCCGGCCCGGCTGCGTGAAGTTGCCGATGAAGGCGCGGACCAGTCCGCGCTCGTCAATGCCGGTGTGTTGGAAGAAGCGCTTGTCCTCGGCGGCGATGAAAGCGTTGCGCACCGCTTCTGGGATATCCGCAAGCTTGACCCAGATGCGGCGATTGTTCGGCGCGTAAATCTCGGCAAGGGGCTGGCTCTTGTTGTCGAGGATGACGCTGGTGACAGGAAGCCTGAGGTCTTTAAGCTGCACGGCGTCGGGCAGATCCTTGACCGCGCTGTTGTAGAAAGCGATGACCTGACCGAGATCGACCGGAGAGCCTTCAACTTTTTCGACCTTGCAGAACTGCCTGTAGGCTACGTGGAGGTCGGCCAGATTCAGTCCTTTGAGTGCCCTGATCTCGCTGCTCAACGCTTCCTTGTCATCCATGGCAGTGGCAATCAGATCGTCCAGGTTGATGTCCTCGATGTCGAAAGCCTTTCGCATGTGGACGCAGCCGGCACTCAAAAGCTGCGCCACCTCGACGCGGTCGCGCACCGCATCGAACTCCGTCTTGACCCCATCCGGCCGGGTAGTGACCTGGCTGAAGGCAAGCGCCGTGGCGAAGATCTTGATGAGAATCGAGTCCATGACCTGCCGACGGTCGAAAAGCCGCCCCCGTAAGGTCCCGAACAATATTGAATAAGCCTGTATTGAGGAAAAAGTTCCCGAGGCGCCGCCGCCCGCTTCTCCGGGCCCTCAGCACTGCTCCGACCGGCCGCGCCGCGGAACCAACGCTGCGGCCAGCGCGTTTTAAAAAGTCCGTATTGGCAGCGCACCCATGAATGCCCCTCTTCCAGTCGTGCTTGCCGTGGCGCTCATCAGCGCCGCCATCGCCGCGATGCCTGCGGATGCTGCTTCTAGAAAAAGGAGCACCCGGGCTCTTGCCGCGGTCTCCCCTGCTGCCAGCGCCGCTCCCACGGACAGATTTTTTGCCTGCGACGTCCGGGTGCGAGACTATCTTCGCGAAGGCGGAGCGGTGGCACGGGTGACCAAGATCGAAGTGGACGATGCCCGACTGCAGTTGAACATTCATCATGAGTACGGGGAGGCGGGAAAGTCAGCTCGAAAATACCTCCGCGGTGACACTGAAGAAGAAATGCGCAAAAATCTGCGTGGAATATTAGATGAGTTCGCTGCGGCTGCGAAGGCGGCAACGGCTGGTCGCGCTTGGTATGTGATCGCTGCTCGCAAGGTCATGCCGGACACCCGCGACGGTTCGGGCGAGACCACGAGTCCGTGGACAGCCGTCGTCCTCGCGGATTTCGAAGGAAAATGCAGACCCATCACGTTCTTTCAGTCTGTCGACCGGAACAAGCTCGATGCTGAACTGAGCAAGAAATTGGATGAGTGAAGTTTTCCGCTTGAAGTGATTTGCAGTCGTAACGACGGGGCCTGGACGCCATGAGGCGCGGCGAGGTGCTCAACTGCCGTCGCCGTTGAGTTTGCGGCATTGGCGGCGAGGCGCGGCTTTCATCGCCTATAGGGTACGTTTGGGCAGCCGTTCTGAAGCGCTTTGAAAAGCAATAAGGCAGTTGCTGCCCAAACTTTTCTTTAACCCACTGAAATCACTCATTTCTGCCCCATCCCTAGGGAGCGCCATTTGAGCCCTCGTCTGCAAACCCGGAACTGACCCGCTTCGGCACGCAAAAGCGGCCATTGCGAGCGCATGCCTGCGGCTCCCGCTTCGGATTGCGGGGCGTTGGCCGCGATCGAACTCATCAGCGATTGCGCAAGTCTTTCGGAAGCAGGACTTTCGGAACGGGATCGCGCGAGTACCGCCCGGTCGATCCGGATCGGGCCCGATGCGTGAAAGCTGGCACGCGCGAGAGCGTGCCTTGGTCGTTCGCCCCTCGCGAATTGAGCGGCGCAGCATCAGACGCGATACCTAGACTCCGCTGCAAATCCGCTGCTATACTTTCAGTTGCTCGACCGGCGTAAGGCACGCGCCGACATTTCGTTCGATTGTGATATCGCGAAAAGGAGCTCGACGATGGCGATTACGCTGACGGTCTTGGCGAGCCTGCTGCAACTGCACGGGCCGGGTGCGACAATCGAAAGCGATCATCAGGGTATCGACGCATTGCTGAGTGGTGTGCGCGAGCAGAGCCTTCAGGAACAGAGCGCTCAGGAACAGAGCCCGCAAGAACAGAGCCCTCAGGACGTATTGCAGCTGGGGGTGGTTTCCGAACAGCCCCAGGCAACTCAGGTCTATTTCAGGCGCGGGGCCTTTGCCAGGGGGCCCTATGCGGGCGGCTTTCGTAGGGGTGGTGGATACTATCCGGGCGCCGGCGCATTTCGCAGGGCCGGCGGATATTATCCCGGAGCAGGCGCGTTCCGACGAGGTGGCTTCGTCAGGGGCTACTAGAGCATGATCCGGAAAAGTGGAAACCGGTTTTCCGAAAAGATCATGCTCAACAAACAGATGAGATCATGATGCGATTCCGTGGAAACGCATCATGATCTAGCCCGATCGCAGCTTGCTGGTATCCGCATGTCGGTTGACGCTTCAAATTCCGTCGCGTTCCAGGAGCAGCCGATCACGCAGTTGCTGGTCAAGGTAGCGGCGAGGTGCAACATCGATTGCTCCTATTGCTACTGGTTTCGCGATGCGGCCGTCTATGACAAGCCCAAGCTGATGAGTGCGGAGGTGCTGCAGCAGCTGTTGCTGCGCCTCGAGCAGCACGTCGCCAGATACTCCCTCGTCGACTTTCCCGTGATCCTGCACGGCGGTGAGCCGTTGCTTTGGGGCGTCGATAATTTTCACCGTTTTGCCGAGGCCTGCCAGGGCGTTTCATCCCGGACCGGCTGTGAGATCCCCATCGCGGTGACCACCAATGGCGTCCTGATCGATGATGAATGGCTCGACTGCTTCGAGGCCCGCAATATTTCGGTGGCGATCAGCATCGATGGGCCGGCACATATTCACGACGCTCATCGCAAGACGTTTCAAGGTACCGGCACCCATGCCGCGGTGGAACGTGCCGCCCGCATGCTGGTCTCGCGCGACATCGGCGTGATCGCCCTCGCGGTTTGCAACCCGGCCTACGCGCCGCAGGAGTATGCGGATTTTTTCGCCGCGTGTGGCATCTCCAACTACGACATCATGATTCCTGACGCGACGGTGGACGAGAAGCCGTCGTCTATTGCCCCGTTCTATAACGGTCTTTTCGACCTGTGGCTGGAAGCCAATCGCACGACGCCGACATCGAATGTTCGCATCATTTCCGACATGGTCGCTGCCCTGATCGGCAACAACGCGCCGACTGAAGGTGTGGGCCACAAGCCGGTCGAGCTTTGCACGGTCATGACTGACGGCACGGTGGAGGCCCACGACGTGTTGCGAATTGCGGGTGACGGCTTCACCAACACGAGGTTCAACATCTTCGATCACGCGATCGACGACGTCAGGACCGAGCCGCGCTGGAAAGCCGCACGCGATGCGTCAGTCAATCTTTGCGAGAAATGTCGGCAGTGCAAGTTCATGAACGCCTGCGGCGGAGGCTATCTTCCGCACCGCTTCTCCAGGAAGAACGGTTTCGACAATCCGTCGGTTTATTGCGACGATCTCTATTCGATGTTCGAGAATATGCAATCCGTGCTGGAACGTCATCTCTACGTCCGCAAGCAGGACGGGGAACGAATTGGCGTGCGCAACGCAGCGGCGGGCGGTTAGGCAATTTGAATCGATCGGTAGCTCCGCTTTTCATCTGATGACCCGACACGCCGGGCATCTTTCCATTGCGAGCAAGGCCCGACCGCCTCAAGACCACCGTCGAAACACCAGGCTGGCGTTGACGCCGCCAAATCCGAAGCCGTTCGAGATCGCGTGTTCGATGGCCATCCGCCGCGCGACGTTCGCGAGGAGGTCAATGCCCTGTGCTGCGGAATCGGCGTTGTCCAGATTGAGCGTCGGCGGCGCGACCTGGTCGCGCAGCGCCAGGATGGTGAAGATCGCCTCAATGCCGCCGGCGGCGCCGAGCAGATGTCCTGTCGCCGACTTGGTCGCGCTGACGGCAACTTTTCCCTCGCGCCCGAACACGCGCTTGATGGCCTCGAGCTCGGAGAGATCGCCGACCGGGGTCGATGTCGAATGCGCGTTGAGATGCTGGACCTCGTCGGGCCGCAAGCCGGCCTGCCGGAGCGCCGCCTCCATCGCGCGCCGGGCGCCGTCGCCATCCTCGGGGCCCGCGGTGATGTGATAGGCGTCGGCCGTCGTGCCGTAGCCGATGAGCTCGGCGATCGGCTTCGCGCCGCGCCGAAGCGCGTGTTCGAGTTCCTCGATGACGAGGACGCCCGCGCCTTCGCCCATGACGAAGCCGTCCCGGTCGCGGTCGAACGGCCGCGACGCGCGCGCCGGCGTGTCGTTGAAGGACGTCGAAAGCGCCCGCGCGGCCGCAAAGCCGCCAATGCTCACGGGATCGATGCAGGCCTCCGCGCCGCCGCAGATCGCAATGTCGGCTTCGCCGGACCTGATCAGGCGCGCGCCATCGCCGATCGCTTGCACGCTCGCGGCGCAGGCGGTCACCGGCGCGCCGATCGGACCCTTGTAGCCGTATCGAATCGTGATGTGCCCGGCGGCGAGATTTGCCAGGAAGGAGGGAATGGTGAACGGCGACAGCCGGCGCAGGCCGCTCTTTTCCGCCGTGCGCACGGCGTCTGCGATCGCCGGAAATCCGCCGATCCCGGATGCGATCACGGTGGCGGTTCGCTCCTGCGCGAGTGCCTCGGTCGGCATCCAGCCGGCCTGCGCCACGGCCTCAGTCGCTGCGAGCAGCGCGAACAGGATGAACCGATCCATCTTCTTCTGGTCCTTGCGCGGGGCTGCGGAATCGGGATCGAAGCCGCCCTCGGCATCGTCGCTCTTGTCAGGAACCTGTCCTGCGACGCGCGCCGGTAGCGCGGCCGCCCACTCCGGCAATGCCGTGAGCCCGGAATGCCCCGCAAGCAGCCTCGACCACACCAGTTCGGTGCCACAGCCCAGCGGGGACACTGTCCCGAGGCCCGTCACAACAATTCGACGCATGGTTCTCCTGTCGCTCTTGCCGACATGGCCGGTCCTCCTTCTATATATGATGATCGTAATTTATTGGCAATTGGGCACAAAAATAAGCGATTTCATGGTTTTATATCATGCTGACAAAATCTGTCAGTGGTACGCGTTAGCTTCAGTCCATCACCTCAGGGAAAGGAATACGTGATGACTGAACGTAACGGCAAGGCGCTGGCTGTAGCCCACACCTACTTCGATGCAATGGCCAGCAGGGATGCGGACAAGATCGTCTCCATCTCCGCCGACGACATCGTTTGCAACTCGCCGCGCGGAGAACTCAACGGGAGCGCGGCGTTTCGCGGCTTTCATGAAGGGTTTTCGCGAATGATCAAGAAGCTGACGCTTCTCGCCGCTTTCGGCGACGATGCGGAGGCTGTGATCGTTTATGACGCGGATACGCATCCCGTGGCGAATGCCATCGTGGCCGAGCACCTCACGGTCGAGAACGGCAAGATCGCTTCCACGCGCGTGATTTATGATGCGACACCGTTCGCTGCTTACGCGGCGACGGTCCAGCCCCACTGACCTTGTCGACGGAGCGTATCGTGAGGCGCATTCAATACTACGCATATGGCGGCCCCGAGACCATGAAGCTCGAGGATGTCGCGCCCCAGTCCCCGGGTAGGGGCGAGGTCGCGGTGAAGGTCAACTTCGCCGCAATCAATCCCATCGATTGGAAGGTACGCAACGGCTATCTGAAGATGATAACGGGCAAGGTCTTTCCACGCGCCATGGGCAGTGACTTCTCCGGGATCGTGGTTTCGGTTGGTAGCGGGGTGACCCGCTTCAAACCGGGTGATGCCGTTTTTGGTCTCGCGCGGCTCAAGGAGAGTGGCGCGCTTGGCGAAGGGGTCGTCACCAGCGAGAGCTTTCTCGCGAAGAAGCCCGAATCCGTGTCCTTCGCGGACGCGGCTTGCCTCGGGACGCCGGGCGTCACGGCCTGGAATGGTCTGGTAGACAAGGCGGGCCTCAAGCGCGGCCAGTCGGTGTTCATCAATGGCTGTACCGGCGCGGTTGGCGAGGCCGCGGTGCAGATTGCAAGGATGCTTGGCGCTACTGTTGCAGGCAGTTGCAGCGCGGGAGCCATGCAAAGGGCTCGTGATCTCGGCCTCCAGAAGGTGTTTGATTATCGCAAGACTGAACTGTCGACGCTCCGTGATCGGTTCGACGTCGTCTATGACACCGCGGCCATCATGCCGACCGCGGTCGGTCTGCGCCTCGCGGGCAGGAACGGCGTCTTCGCGGACATCGACCCGACCCCGATGAAGTTTCTCCGATCGGCCTTTAACCGGCGACTGAAGCCTATCGTGTGTACGCCACGCGCGGACATTCTCGATGGGATTGCCGATGCAGCCGGAGAAGGGAAGTTAAGGCTGCCGATTGCCGAGACCGTGCCGCTCGGCGGTGCGATCACGCTGATTACGACCCTCGAAAAAGGCCGGAAGATTGGCGGGAAAGGGCTCGTCGCAGTCGGCTGACAGGCTACTGCCAATTCCTGGCATGAGCGTGCTAGACTGCTTCCATGTCCAAAAGTGAACGGCTCTTCGATCTCATGCAGGTGCTCCGGCGTCATTCGCGTCCGGTATCGGGTATGGACCTTGCGCACGAGGCCGGTGTTTCGTTGCGGACGATCTATCGCGACATTGCCGCCTTGCAGGCGCTGGGGGCGGAGATCGAAGGAGAGCCGGGCGTCGGATACGTCTTGCGTCCCGGCTTTCTCCTGCCTCCGCTGATGTTCTCCGAAGAAGAGATTCAGGCGGTTGCACTGGGCGTACAATGGGTGCAACGGCAAACGGACGAGGGGTTGGCATTCGCAGCACACAATGCGCTTTCCAAGATCGGCGCGGTACTTCCTGCCGAACTGCGCGACAGGGTGGACGACAGGAGCTTTCACGTCAGCCGCAGGGCGCCCGGGACTGCGTCCGTGGATCTTCAGATGCTCCGCCAGGCGATGCGCGAGCAGCATAAGCTCCGCATCGTCTATCGCGACCCGAAGGGAGCGGAGACTGCGCGCGTCATCTGGCCAATTATGCTCGGCTTTTTCGAGGCCCGGCGGATCATCGCGGGCTGGTGTGAGCTGCGAAAGGATTTCCGCACCTTCCGCGCAGACCGGATCGCGCGCATCAAGCCGTTGAAGGAGCGCTATCCCGGTCGCAGACGCGATCTCGTCAAGCAATGGCGGGCGCAAGCTGACGAGCAGAATGCGTCGGGCAATCGATCATAGGGGCGCCTTCAGGGACAATTGCAGCGGCCGTGTACTTAACCTCGTTGGCGATTTAGAGCGTTTTCGAGCGAAGTGGACACCGGTTCGCGTGAAGAAAACGCGTCAAAACAAGAATCTAGAGCTTCGGTTCTGATTCAATCAGAACCGAAAATGCTCTAGCGCACTGTCACCGTAAACGCTCCCTTCGTCGCGCGATCGAGTAACGCGGGAAAGAAGCTCGTCACGGCATTCGACCAGGGCCGCCTCGACGGTTGGACGAACAATCTCAAACCGGCTGGCTGGAATGGCGACCGAGAATGCCAAGAGCGCTGTGCTTCTTGCATTGGCCGCGAACGCGAACGGCCCTTTCGCGTCGCCAATACCGGCTTTTCGAGCCCATTCCTGCTCCCCTTGATCCGGATCGCGGTGTCTTCGACCTCGACTACGCGGATGAGCGACTGCAGATAGGCAGCAACGATCACGCCGGGACGACGATATGGTCCGGCGCAATGCCCGCCTGGTGACGCTCATACATCGCGGTGTAGGCGGCCTCGATATGTCGGGTGAAACGTTTGGTGTCGAACAGCGGTGCCGTTAGCCGATTGGCCGCCAGCCTGGCTTTGAGCGCCGCGAGCTTCTCGGGATGGGTCGCCAGATCGACCGCCATGCGCTCATAAGCGTCCGGCGATTCCGCAATGAGCTCGGGCAGGCCGATCGCATGGAGCAAGCTCGCCGCGACCCGACTGGCAAACGTGTCGCCGAGAATGGTCAGCACCGGCAGGCCGGCCCATAGCGCATCGCTGGCGGTCGTGTGGGCGTTGTAGGGAGTGCTGTCGAGGAACAGGCCGGCGAGGCGATGACGTGCGAGATGGTCAGGTAACGACATACGCGGCGCGAACACAAGGCGCTCCGCAGCCACGCCACGCGCGACCGCCTCGTTTCGCAAATTTGCGGCAGAGTCGGCGTTGGCTTCGAGGAGCCACAACATGCTGTCCTCGACACGGCCGAGAATCCGCGTCCACCGATCGAACATGTCAGGCGTGATCTTGTAGTTGTTGTTGAAGCAGCAGAACACGAAGCCCGTCGGTGCCAGCCCGACGTCGCCGCGCGCAAACACGCGATCGGCAATGACGCGTTTGTCGTCGTTGGCCTGATAGCTGTTGGGCAGGGCGACCACCTTTTCGCTGTAGAATTCGCGATGGTGATCCGGGATCACGGTACGATCGGCGATGATGTAGTCGATGAACGGGGCACCGAGTGTTCCCGGATAGCCCAGATAATTGACCTGGATGGGTGCAGGCCGGCGGCCAAGGACTCTGGTGCGGGATCCCGCGGTAAAGCCTTTCAAATCAACCAGGATGTCGATTTCCAATTGTCTGATCAGGTCGGCGACCGCATCGTCGTTGATGTCCCGGACCTCGACAAATCGATAGAACGACGCCTCCAGCCGTCGACGCATCTCCGAGGGGTCGTTGGGCGACCATGAGATTGCCACCGTCTCGAATTTCGACCGGTCGTGGCACTCGAACATCCCTGCCATCAAGAGCGATGTCGCGTGGTTGCAAAAATCCGACGAGAAATAGCCGATGCGAATTCGATCGTGATCGTAGCGCTCGCCCCGCCAGCGCTGGCTTGCAGATGGCGGATGATTCTTCGCGGTCCATCGCGTGGCGCATAGCAGTTGGTCGGCGGTCGATGAGGGAACGCTACAAAACAGAAATGGCGGCGTCGTCGCGTTCCGGGTCCTGATCAACTCGATAAGTCGGTCGCACCCGGCGTCAAAGCCGGCCCAGTCGCAAATGTGGGATTTGGCGTGCAGACGATAGCCTTCGATATCGGCCTGGCCCGGTTTGAGCGCGACGGCCTTGTCATAGGCGGCGAGTGCCTCGGGGTAGCGCGCCAGAATGGATAGAACCTTGCCGCGGTTGGCGTGGGCAGCCGCATCGTCGCCCTTGTGCTGGATCGCCTTGTCGATGCTGGCGAGCGCCGCGTCATGATGCCTGAGCCTGAACAGCGCCGAGCCGCGGTTGTTGTAGGCCTCGGCATAGTCGGGCTGGAGCGCGATCGCCTTGTCGTAACTTGCAACTGCCTCTTCGAGACGATCCAGTTCGATCAGCACGTTGCCCCGGTTGTAGCACGCGCCGGCGATACCCGGGGCCCGGTCGTAGCTCGCGAGCGCATCATCGAACCTCTTGAGGTCGTTGAGCACGTTGCCGCGATCGTTGTGTGCACCGGCATCGTTGGGCTTGAGCGCTATCGCCTTGTCCAGGCTCGCCAGGGCCTCTTCGGGCCGCTCCAGCTTTCTCAGCGCAGCGCCCCTGTTTCGATGGGCATCTGCATGGTTGGGCGCCAGCGCGATCACGCGATCGTAGCTTGCGAGCGCCTCCTCGTGGCGCCCCAGGTCCGCGAGCGTAAGTCCGCGATTGTAGAGCGCCGGCGCAAGGTCTTGCCTGAGCGCGATCGCCCTGTCGAAGCTCGCGAGCGCTTCGTCGAAGCGACGCAACGCGCGCAGCGTGTTGCCCAGGTTGCTGTGCGCGTCCGCGACGTTGCCGTTGAGCCTGATCGCTCGCCGGATCAGGTCGACGCCGCGCTCGCTACGGCCGGTCTGCGCGGAAATCAGGCCCAACAGATGCAGCGCATCGAAGTTGTTTGGCTGCTGTCGGAGCATGTCTTCATAGATCTTCTCTGCTGCCGCCAACTGACCCCGCTGATGCAGCACGACAGCCTGCGCGAAGGCGCGCTGCAAGTCGGTCGAACTGGATTTTTGAAATTCACCTGTTTCGGGCATCAGACGTCTTCACGCGCTCCGTGTCCGGGTCTTGGCCTCACGCCGGCAGACATGTCGCATCCTGTGCCCGCAATATGGATCGCCCGTCTATTAAAGGTTGAAATTGGCAGATCGCCCTCGATTGCGCAACGGCCTCCAGGAACAGCTCCGCGAATGGTCGAGCTGAAGCGGATGGTCCTCGGTCAGCCCTGCGGCTGCCTCGTCAGCCGCTGCCGAATCGTGGACGGTCACGCCGGAAGCGGGGGCGTCGTCTGGAGCACTAAAGCCGGCGTTCAAGAGACGCCCGCCATTCTAGCTTGAACACGCGTCGTTGCTGAGAAGCGGCGTCGGGTTCTCCGTCGAATTTTCTCCGCCGCGATACCATGGCTTGAAACGAAACCCGGTCCTCGCATACGACCATGGCGCGGTCAGGGATCGGGCGCTGCCCTCCGTCGTATATTCTGAAGCGACGTCAGGGTCTGGATTGTAGAGCGAGAAGATTCCGCGCCAGCTGCCGTCCGGCTGCTCCTGGGCGTAGGACAGCTCCACCTTGTTTCGCGAGACCGAAACCAGGCGATCCGAAACGTGATCGAACACGAATGGCCGCTCGAACCAGATCGTCGTCTCGTCCTGCTTGATTGCGACGTTTGCCTCCTGTCTTGCCGTGCCGCCGCCGACCAGCAGGGGAATCCCCAGCGGCACCGCGACATCAGCGGTGGCGGTTGCATTGAGACGGTGGGCGGAAAGCGTCGATGCAAAACCATCGGGCCGCGCGATGATGGTCTTCTTCGTGAACGGGCCGTGCGGGCTATCTGCCGTGGCAACCAGCGCAACGGCATTCTGCGTGTTGTTGTAGTAGCCGTGATAGAAGATGACATATTCGCCGTTCGCGCGCCGGCAGGCGTAGCTGATCGACAGCCCGGACGCCTCCTCCGGCAGTGAGGGGGTGATCACGGCGCCATGGCGCGTGAACGTCATGCCGTCGACGCTGGTGGCCAGCTTGATCTGCTTCGACGCGCGGTCGAGGTAATAGATCATGTATGGTTCGGATGCTCCGGGCTCATACACCACCTGCGCGGGGCCGATCCCGCCAGGCTCGGACGCGCCAGCCTGGAAGGCGATTCCTTGCGGAATCCAGGCGCCGCCATTCGTTGATGTCCAGAGCCGCACCTGAAACCAGCCCGTCGTATACGCCGACGCATAAAGACGCCGCGTATGTGCATCCGGCGCGATCGCGGATGGCCACGCCAAATGAAGAACGCCATCAGGCGGCGACAGCGCCGGCGTCAGGCTCGACACCAGGCCGTCGTCGCCGAACTCCCAGATGTGATAAATGCCGCTGCTCCCGAGGCCATTGAGAAACCAGCTTCTGGCAATTGCGCCGTCCGGAAAAATGCTGAGGATGACAAAAAGAAGTCCCCGCACAATCATGAAATTTATCCTGGGTCGTGCCGTCTATCGAGCAAACAATTCCGCTGTGATGACACACTCGGGCGGCCATTTCCGCCGGAAATTTGTTTCTGAAAATAGCGCGGGCCTCGGATTGAAATCCGCATACACATATGAGGGATGTCTCACTTGATCGCGCCGCAAGCTGCACAAAGCCGGGCGGGTAAGCAGCATCACTTCATTCGATCCAGCAGCTTTCGTGCGTCACGCAGCAACGCCCGAATCTGCCGTCGCTCGGCGATCGCTTCCCTCGTGAACAGGCCGTGCTTGCGCGCGTTCCGGTTTGCCTTTGGCGCGCCGGATTCCCTTGCGCCGCCGTGCATGCGGCAGCGCGTCTTGCCGCGCACCGCCGGCGCGCGGCATGAACCGCCGCAGCGGGTCTTGGCGCCGCAACGTGGAATCCCCAGCATCGGGCCGGTATTCTTGACGTGATCGCTCATGCCTGTGCGTCCCGCCTGGCATCGGCGGAATTCCGCCGTCGCGGCGCGCCCGCGGCCTTCGGTGCCCGCGCCGCGGATACCAGCTCTTGGTCCGAGACGTTCACGCTCGCTTGCTGCGTGACGTGTGCCGACGATGGCGTTGCCGCCGCCCTCCACCTTCACATTCTGCGCGGTGACAAGCCGAACAGGCCGGCAATTGGCAAGAGAGGGGTACTTCCTCAGTCGGATGCAAAGAGCCCACAGGATCGGCGCCGGCAGCTTACAGGGGCTAGCCCGGATGGACGGTCCCGTAGATTTACCATGACCCGGAATTCCAGCTGCCCGGCGCCGGAGCGGGCGCTAGGTTGATAGCGCGGGGGCGGCGCCTTGAGGTCAGGAGGCCGCAATGGAGCGTCTGTACTTGGGCATCACCGTCACCAGCACTTACGCGCTGGTCACCTTTGCGCTGATGCTGGCTTTCGTGCACTGACCCCCCGAATCCGGATCCTTGCCCGCGGGGCCGCGACGGGGTGGTTGTCGTCTTCGCGGAACGCGGCAATGTCGGCAACCAGCAACCTTTTACTGCGTCAGCGGGTTAATATTCATGCCCAGGCCTGTAGCGATAACCCTGATGAGTTTGGCCGTTGCAACGCTCACGGCGTTCGGCATCGCCGCAGCCCTCATGATCCATTAGCGGGAATGAGCCGCCGGGATTTCACGCCCGGCGGCCCATTGGTCGTTGAGGAGCGCGGGCGAACGACGATCAGTTCCGCTGCGGTCTATTTCTTCATGTGGTCCTTCGGCATCGTCTCATGCTTCATGGCGCTGCCGCTACCACTGCCTTCCTTCGACTTCGGATCGTTCATCGTCGCGCCCGGGTTTGCTGCACCGGGGCTGCTGGATGCACCTTGACCACCGGTCGCAGCGGGAGAGTTACCACCGCCGCCACCGGCACCACCGCCTCCACCCCCACCACCGCCTTGAGCGCTCGCTGCTGCGATTGACCCGAATATGAGAGCCGTTGCCAGTGCGATCTTCGCAATTTTCATTTGAACGTTTCCATTGCTGTCGAGCTGGTGCAACACGCCTCGAAGATCGACATTCCTAAATGCCGTTTTTGCGCGCGGCCATTTGCGAAACGCAATCACTTCATCCCCTCCAGCATCCTCCGCACGTCCCTCAACAACGTCCGTATCTGCCGGCGCTCGGCGATCGCAGCCCTGGTGAACCGGCCGTGCTTGCGCGCATTCCGGTTCGTCCGTGGCGCGCCGGATCCCTTGGCGCCGCCGTGCATGCGGCAGCGCGTCTTGCCGTGCACCGCCGGCGCGCGGCACGAGCTGCCGGCGCGGGTCCTAGCCCCACAACGCGGGCTGGCCAGCATCGGGCCGGGCGTTCTGATGTGGCCGCTCATGCCTGAGCGTTCTGGCTGGCATCGGCGGAATCGCGCCGTCGCCTGGTGCCCGCGGACCTCGGTGCCCGCGCGGCGGATGCCGGGCTGTTGTCGGACACGATCACGCTCGCGTGCTGCGTGACGTTGCCGACGATGGCGTTGCCGCCGTCCTCGACCTTCACGTTCTGCACGGTGATGGCGGGCTCGCCATGGCTGCGGTGGCGGTTCAGCGCCTCGATCTGGGCGGGAAAGGTGCGGGCGAGCCGGCCCAATGCGCGCGCGGCGCTGTCGTGCTGGGCGAGGTCCTTCGCATGCGCGAGGTGATGGGCGCATCGCATCGCCATCACATGAACCGACACCATTTGCGCCACCAGCATGGCCTCGACGGAATCCCGCGGACCGATGCTTCTCACCATCGAGATCATGAAGGCGAGGTTGACCTCGCAGGGTTTGCCGCCGCTCACGCTGGCCTTGACCAATTGCCGCAGGATGCCATCCATCGCGTCGCGATCGGCGACGCCCAGTGCGTTCGCCATCAGCTGTGCGCCGAGCTCGGGATCCGGATGGTCGATGCGGAAGCCGTGCGACGAGAATTTGATTCGCGGGGCTGCGGCAGCCTGGGTCGAGCCGGTTGCGGCGGCCATCGTCGGCACGGTGATTTCAGGTGCAGGTGTCATGTCGATAGTCCCTGGAACGCGCGCGGCAAGCGCAGGCGATCGCTCGCTGCGGGAGCCGGTGCGATGTCGATTGTTGGGAGGGGGGTTTCGGTCGCACGTGCAGCCGTCGCGCCCGCTGTTGCGGGCGAGGGGATGCTTGCACGATTTCGGAATATTGGAAATGTATCCCTGATTTGCCCGACGCGTCAAGTGGCCTCGTCGGGCGCCGCCAGCCCCGGGCTCCTTTGCATGGGGTTGTTTTCGATATTTTGGCGGCGTGGGCCTGCGGCGAGTAGGGCGATCGCATATGGCAGGGCAAAGCTTGGCGCTGCTATTTCCACATCGTCATGGCCGGGCTCGTCCCGGCCATCCACGTCTTTTCCACGCGGAAACCAAGACGTGGATGCCCGGCACAAGGCCGGGCATGACGAGTTTGTGGAGGGATCGAGCGCATATGCGACAGCCCTGCCTGCGGTGGCGAGTTCCGCCGCCGTCAGGCGCAGTCATGCCGGCAAGGCACGGTGCGATCCGTGTTAGCGGGTACCGTGCGCCGATTGGATCATTATACTGGCCGGAACGTTGCGACAGGCGCGGCGCCGGCCTGGGATGAACCGGCCTGCGGATGAAGGAGCATCGATGAGCGAGACCATTGGCCACCCCGATCCCGGCCTCGATCTGTCCGACGGATTCAAGCCGCACACCTCGCATTGGGGCGTGTTCTCGGCGCGGCTCGGCAAGGCGGGTCTCGAAGTCAGGCCCTATGCCGGCGATCCCGATCCGAACGGCATCATCAACAATTTCCCCGGCGCGCTGCGCCACCAGGCGCGCATCGCGCAGCCCGCGATCCGCCGCGGCTGGCTCGAGCGCGGGCCCGGCCCGGACGATCGCCGCGGCCGCGACGAGTTCGTCTCGGTCAGCTGGGAGCAGGCGCTCGATCTGCTCGGCGGCGAGCTGACGCGGATCCGCGACACGATCGGCCCCGGCGCGGTGTTCGGCGGCTCCTACGGCTGGTCGAGCGCGGGCCGCTTCCACCACGCGCAGAGCCAGGTGCATCGCTTCCTCAACATCGCCATGGGTGGCTATGTCCGTTCGGTGAACACCTATTCCTCGGGCGCGTCCTCGGTGCTGCTGCCGCAGATCCTGACCGGCTACGAGGACATCACCAAGCGCAACGTCACCTGGGAGCAGATCGCAGCCGAGACCGACATCGTGCTGGCGTTCGGCGGCATGGCGCTGAAGAACTCGATGGTGGCCGGCGGCTCGATCAGCAAGCATGTCGAGCGCGGCGCGATGGAAGCCGCGCAGCGGCGCGGCTGCCAATTCATCCTGGTCAGTCCGCTGCGCGACGATCTCCCGGTCGAGGCCGGCGCCGAATGGCTGACGGCCACACCCGGCACCGACACCGCGCTGATGCTCGGCATCGTCCACACTTTGGTCAACGAGGGCTTGCACGATCAGGCCTTCCTCGATCGCTACACCGAGGGCTGGCCGGTGTTCCTGCGCTATCTGACCGGCGAGACCGACGGTGTGCCCAAGAGCGCCGAATGGGCCGCGGCGATCTGCGGCATCGATGCCGGCACCATCAAGACGCTCGCCCGCCGGCTCGCCGGGCGGCGCGCGCTGATCACCGTGTCGCATTCGCTGCAGCGCGCCGAGCATGGCGAGCAGCCGGTGTGGATGGGCATGGTGCTGGCGGCGGCGCTCGGCCAGATCGGCCTGCCCGGCGGCGGCTACGCCTATTCGCTCGGCGCGATCGGCTATTACGGTCGCCGCGTCAACGCGGTGCCCGGGCCGACGCTCGGGCAGGGCCGCAACGGCGTCGCCGACTTCATTCCG
Source organism: Bradyrhizobium sp. USDA 3262 (assembly GCF_054060035.1). Classification (NCBI taxonomy): domain Bacteria; kingdom Pseudomonadati; phylum Pseudomonadota; class Alphaproteobacteria; order Hyphomicrobiales; family Nitrobacteraceae; genus Bradyrhizobium; species Bradyrhizobium sp. USDA 3262. The sequence continues at coordinate 7,917,801 of NZ_JBSSCT010000001.1, read as the reverse complement.
GTCGCGCGCATCGCCGACATGCTGCTCAATCCCGGCACCAGCTATCGCTACAATGGCGAGACGCGCACCTATCCGGACATCCGCCTCGTCTACTGGGCCGGCGGCAATCCGTTCCACCATCACCAGGACCTCAACCGCCTGCGCAAGGCGTTTGCGCGGCTCGACACGCTTGTCGTGCACGAGCTCGCCTGGACCGCCACGGCGCGTCACGCCGACATCGTGCTGCCCTCGACCATGACGCTGGAGCGCGAGGACATCGGCTATTCCAGCAACGATCCCTTGATGGTCGCGATGCACCGGATCGCCGAACCGTTCGGCCTTGCGCGCGACGACTACGAGATCTTCGCCGATCTCGCCGAGCGGTTAGGGGCCCGCGAGCCCTTCACCGAGGGGCGCACGTCGCGACAATGGCTGGAACATCTCTACGAGCCGACCCGCAAGGCGCTCGCCGCGCGCGGGCTCGAAGCCCCGAGCTTCGAGGAGTTTTGGCAACGCGGGAGCCTGGTGGTGCCGCAGCATCTCGACGACGGCGGCTCGCTGCGCCGTTTTCGAGAGGACCCGGTCGCGCGGCCGCTGCCGACGCCGAGCGGCGGCATCGAGATCTTCTCGCGGAAGATCGCAGGTCATGGCGATGCGGATTGCCCGGGCCATCCGGTCTGGCTCGAGAAGACCGACACGCCGACATCAGGCGCGCCGTGCTTCCTGGTCGCCAACCAGCCGGTGACGCGTTTGCACAGCCAGCTCGACTTCGGTGGTCACTCGCTTGACGCCAAGCATCGCGGCCGCGAGGTCGCGCGCATGAATCCGCGCGACGCAACCGCGCGCGGCATCGCCGACGGCGACATCATCCGCATCTTCAACGCGCGCGGCGCCTGCCTTGCCGCGGTGCATGTCACCGACGGGATCGCGCCCGGCGTGGTTCAGCTGCCGACCGGCGCCTGGTACGACCCGATGGACCCCGAGGAGGATGCGCCGCTCTGCGTGCACGGCAATCCGAACGTGCTGACGCGCGACATCGGCACGTCATCCTTCGCGCAGGGCTGCACCGGCCAGCTGACGAGCGTCGAGGTCGAGCGTTTCAACGGCAATCTGCCGCCGATCCGGGCGTTCGATCCGGCGTAGAGGGGGACCGCAGCCGATCACGAACAAATCATCAGTGGGTGCTGGATGGCGTTCAGCCGTTCGGCTACGGCATCACGAGATCGACCCTGATTTTCGGACCTGTCCAGATGCACCTGAAAACCCTGTTTCACCTTGCCGTCGCTGCGACCGTCGCGCTCGGTTCGTCCAACGCATTGGCGCAATCGGCCGCCGAGCCGGCCTATGGACCGGAGCTGCAGGGTTTCGACTATCCCTATCCGGTGGAGCATTATCGCTTCAGCTCGCAGGGGCAGGAGCTCGACATGGCCTATCTCGACGTCAAGCCGGCGACGCCGAACGGCCAGACCGCGGTGCTGCTGCACGGCAAGAATTTCTGTGCTGCGACCTGGGACGGCACCATCAAGGCGCTCAGCGGCGCCGGCTACCGCGTGATCGCGATGGACCAGATCGGCTTCTGCAAGTCCAGCAAGCCGGAGCGCTATCAGTTCACCTTCCAGCAGCTCGCCGGCAACAGCCGCGCGCTGCTCGCCTCGCTCGGCATCGCGCATTCGATCATGGTCGGCCACTCGACCGGCGGCATGCTCGCGATGCGCTATGCCCTGATGTATCCGGAGGCCACCGACCAGCTGGTGCTGGTCGATCCGATCGGCCTGGAGGACTGGAAAGCCAAGGGCGTGCCGTGGCTCAGCCTCGACGGCTGGATGCAGCGCGAGACGCGCGTCACCGCGGACAGCATCCGCGCCTATGAGCGCGCCACCTATTACGCCGACACCTGGGATGCGTCCTACGAGACGTGGGTGCAGATGCTGGCCGGCATGTATCGCGGTCCGGGCCGCGCTGCCGTGGCGTCGAGCTCGGCGCGGCTCTACGACATGATCGCGACCCAGCCGGTGTTCTACGAATTCGAGCAGATCAAGCCGCCGACGCTGCTGTTCGTCGGCGACAAGGACACCACCGCGATCGGCAAGGACACCGCACCGCCGGAGATTCGCAAGACGCTCGGTAATTATCCGGTACTGGGCAAGGAGGCCGCGAAGCGGATTCCGCATGCGCAGCTGATCGAATTCCCTGACCTCGGCCATTCGCCGCAGATCCAGGCGCCGGCGCGCTTCCACGAGGCGCTGCTCGGCTGGCTGCAGCATCCGGAGACCGGCGCGACGCTGGTCAAGTAGGAGGCGGCGACACAAGCGAGCGACATCATGACGACAGCGGAACTGGTCAGTGTGTTCACGGTCGATGGGCAGGGCGGCAATCCCTGTCCGATCGTGGTGGATGCAAGCGGCATGAGCGCCGCCGAGATGCAGGACGTCGCCCGCCGCCACGGTCACGAGTCCGGCTTCGTGTTGCCGGCGCAGAGCGACGACTTCGACGCCACGTTCCGTTTCTTCGTTCCGAATCACGAAATGGAAATGTGCGGCCACGCGACCATCGGTGCGCTCTGGCTGCTTGCGCGCCAGGGCAAGCTGCCCGGCGACACCATGCGGATCTCGACGCGCAGCGGTCCGGTCACCGGCTTCATCAGCCGTGATCGTCACGGCGAGCCCAGTGTCGAGATCACCCAGCCGGCCGGGAAGACCGTTCCGCTCACCACGGGGCAACGCGATGACGTGCTGCGGGCGCTCGCGGTCGGGCCGCAAGCGATCGATGCGACAACACCGTGCAATGCCGTCACATCGCGGATCAAGACCCTGATCCCGATGCGCTCCCCCGAAGCGCTGAATGCGCTCGATCCCGCGACAGGGGACGTCGAGGCGGTCTGCGGCCGGATCGGATCGACCGGGCTCTATCCATTCGCCGTGATCGACCGAAAGGCTCGCCTGTTCGAGGCGCGGCAATTCCCGCGCTCCTCCGGCTATCGGGAGGATGCCGCAACCGGCATTGCGGCCGCGGCGCTGGCGTTCGGCCTGCTCGATTATGGCTTGGTCGCTCCTGATGACGACGAGATCCGGATCCTGCAGGGCAGGGCGATGGGGCGGCTGTCTGAGATTCGCGTCCGTATCGGCTTCGCCGGCGGCCGTCCTGTCGGCTGCCTGCTTGGCGGCAATGTCGCGCTGATGGCTGCGCCGTCACACTGAGCAGCCGCCAGCGCAAGGCGAGCCGGCTTCGTAAACAGTATCCAGGTCTAATCAGCGGCGCGCCTGGCCCGCTCCTGCGCCTTGGCGTGCACCGGTGATGATTTCCGCGCACCGGGGCCCGGATGCACGTGGACCGCCTTCGCGCTCAGCGGCTCGCCGCATTCCGAACAGACCATGACGGGATCGAACATCTTCTTGCAGGTCTTGTGTTCGTGCAGCATCGGCCGGCCGCGCGAATCGACCATGTGGACGTTGCCCCAGTGCACGATCGACATGATGATCGGATAGAGGTCGAGCCCCTTCTGCGTCAGGATGTATTCGTAACGCTTCGGCGCCTCCTGATACGGAATCTTGCGCAGCACGCCGAAGCGCACCAGCTTTTTCAGTCGGTCGGCAAGCAGATGCCGGGTGATCCCGAGCGACGCCTGGAAGTCATCGAACCTGCGGATGCGCAGGAAACATTCGCGCAGGACCAACAGGCTCCAGCGGTCGCCGATGACAGCCACCGTGCGGGCCACCGAGCACGGCTCCTCCTCGAGGGCATCCCATTTCATCAGCATCTCCTGCGGCCGGCGACGATATCGCTTAGTAAAATTCTAAAACAGAACTAACGTCATTTCAATAGGATGCCTCGTTTGAAGCCACACTTTGGCGATTGGATGACAAATATCATATTGACAGTTCTAAAATAGAACTTAAGGTCCCGGCTCGATCAACGCGGCGGCTGACGGCCGCTGGCAATCGAAGGGAAGGGCGTTCCATGGCTGCTCCACTCAAGGTCGAATTCCATTTCGATTTTGGAAGTCCGAACGCCTATCTGGCGGAACTGGCGCTGCCCGACATCGAGAAGCGCACCGGCGTGAAATTCGACTACATCCCGGTGCTGCTCGGCGGCGTCTACAAGGCGACCGGCAACATGTCGCCCGGCGAGTCGCTGCGCGGCATCAAGAACAAGCCGGAATATAACGCGCTCGAGACCGAGCGCTTCCTGCGCCGGCACAACATCACGACGTTCAAGACGAACCCGTTCTTCCCGGTCAACACGCTGATGCTGATGCGCGGCGTCGTCGCTGCCGATTTCGAAGGGCTGTTCGAGCCGTACTTTCGCGCCGCCTATCACCACATGTGGTCCGAGCCCAAGAAGATGGACGATCCGCAGGTGTTCCGCGAAGCGTTCCTGTCCTCCGGCCTCGATATCGACCGCATCATCGCCCGCGCCCAGCAGGACGAGGTGAAGAAGAAGCTGATCGACAACACCAGCAACGCGGTGGCGCGCGGCTCGTTCGGCTCGCCGACCTTCTTTGTCGGCGACGAGATCTTCTTCGGCAAGGACAAGCTGCGCGAGGTCGAGGACGAGATCGTCGCGCAGCTGGCCGCGGGGCGGCGCAAGACCGCCTGAGCGGGAAAATTCCTCAAGGCAACAAATCAGGCCCAAAGGGCTGTCACAGGGAGGTTTCAGTGCAGGCGTCGACCCAGTTTGAAGGAAGTGTGGAAGGCTTGCCGAACCGCATCCACGAGGTGATCGATCACCACGCCGGGGCGACGCCCGATCATCCGGCGCTGATCGACGACAAGATGCGGCTGACCTATCGCGAGCTCGACCGAACGGTCGGTCGCGTCGCCGAGGCGCTGCGGGCACTCGGCATCCGCGCCGGCGACCGCATGATGATCGTGAGCGAGAATTCGATCCCGCTCGCCTGCCTGCTGCTGGCGGCGAGCCGGCTCGATGTCTGGTCCATCGTGGTCAATCCGCGGCTGTCGCCGCGTGAGCTCGACCAGATCAGGGATCACAGCGGCGCCCGCCGCGTGTTGCTGACCGCCGACGTCTCGCAGGAAGCGGCGACGCATGCCGCACGTTACGAGGCCGCCGTGCAGGATGTCGGGCCGCTCCGCGGCGTCGCCGTCACCGGCCTGAACCTGGCAACGGTGGCGGAGCCGGTCGAGGCCGACGGCGCAAACCAGGTCGCGGTTCTCATCTACACCTCCGGCACCACGGGCACGCCGAAGGGCGTGATGCTGACCCATCGCAATCTGTTGTTCAGCGCCCGGGCGACGGCAAGCTTCCGAAAGATGGCGGCCGATGACGTGCAATATTGCGTGCTGCCGATCTCGCATATCGTCGGCATCTCGTTGCTGACCATGACCTTGATGATCGGCGCCACCGTGCGTCTGGTGGCGAAATACGATCCGGCCGCGCTGGTCAAGGCGATGACTGAAGAGGGCATCACGATCCTGAACGGCGTGCCCGCGACCTATCAGCGTCTGCTCGAATATCGGCGCAATGCCGGCCTGCCGAAGCTCGATCGCGGCCGGTTGCGCGTGATCTCGGTGGCCGGCGCGCCGCTTGACCTCGATCTCAAGTCACGGGTCGAGCAGGAGCTCGGGCTGCCGCTGCTCAACGGCTATGGCATCACCGAATGCTCGCCGGGTATCTCCGGCGTCCGGCCCGACAACCCGCGGGCCGACCATGCGGTCGGCACCGTTATGCCCGGCCTCGAGGCCAAGTTGGTCGGCCGCGACCTCAAGCCGGTTGCGGCAGGCGAAGTTGGCGAGCTGCATGTTCGCGGCCCCAACGTGATGCGCGGCTATTACCGCGCGCCCGACCTGACGGCGAAGGCGATCGATCCCGACGGCTGGTTCAACACCGGGGATCTGGCCCGCTTCGAGAATGATGCGCTCTACATCGTCGGGCGAACCAAGGAGATGATCATCCGCTCCGGGTTCAACGTCTATCCGGCCGAGATCGAGGCGGTGCTGAGCACGCACGACGCAGTGGTGCAGTGCGCCGTGGTCGGCCGGCCGGTCGAGGGCAATGAAGAGGTGGTCGCCTTTGTGCAGCTGATCAAGGGCTCGACCGCCACCGTACAGGACCTGATGGCGCATATTGCCCCGCAACTCACCTCGTACAAGCGGCCGTCGGAGATTATCCTGATGGACGCGCTGCCCGCGACATCGACGGGCAAGCTGCTGAAGCACAAGCTGGCGGAGTCGCTGCGCGGCTGAGGCTGAGCCGCCGCCGCGAGCCAGTTCACTCAAACAAGACCGGAGTACACCATGCAGAAGCGAAACAGGACAGTGGCCGTCATTGGTGCCGGTGATTTCATCGGCGGCGAGATCGCCAAGAAGTTCGCCTCGGAAGGCTTTACGATCTTCGCCGGCCGCCGCAACGGCGACAAGCTGGCGCCGCTGGTCAAGGAGATCGAGGCCGCCGGCGGCGAGATCCACGCGCGCTCGCTCGATGCGCGCAAGGAGGAGGAGATCACGGCCTTCCTCAATGACGCCGACAAGCATGCGCCGCTGGAGGTCTGCATCTTCAACATCGGCGCCAATGTCAATTTCCCGATCCTCGAGACCACCGAGCGGGTGTTCCGCAAGGTCTGGGAGATGGCCTGCTATTCCGGCTTCCTCGCCGGACGCGAGGCGGCGCGGCTGATGACGGCGCGCGGCGAGGGCAACATCTTCTTCACCGGCGCCACCGCCTCGCTGCGCGGCGGCAGCGGCTATGCCGCCTTTGCCAGCGCCAAGTTCGGTTTGCGCGCCGTGGCGCAGGCGATGGCCCGCGAGCTGGGGCCGAAGAACATCCATGTCGCGCATCTGATCATCGATTCCGGCGTCGACACCGAATGGGTCCGGCAGCGCCGTATCGAGGCGCTCGGCCCGAACGCGCTCGACAATCCCGATCTCTTGATGCCGCCGGCGTCGGTCGCGGGCGCCTATTGGCAGCTCTATCAGCAGCCCAAGAGCGCCTGGACCTTTGAACTGGAAATCCGGCCCTTCGGCGAGAAGTGGTAGGGAGCCCTGCAGATGGAGCTCGCGCTATCCCCTGAAGATGCGGCGTTCCGAGACGAGGTTCGCGCCTTCATCAAGGACAATTATCCGGCGGAGATGCGCGTCGCCAATCCGGAGACCGATCTCTCCAAGGAGCAGATGCTGCTGTGGCATCGCATCCTGCACAAGAAGGGCTGGATCGCGCCGCTCTGGCCCAGGGAATATGGCGGGCCCGGCTGGTCGATCACCCGCCGCTTCATCTTCGAGCAGGAGACGACGCGTGCCGGCACCATGCCGCCGCTGGCATTCAGCGTCACCATGGTCGGCCCGGTCATCTACACCTTCGGCAACGATGCGCAGAAAAGGAAATTCCTGCCGCGTATCCTGTCCGGCGAGGACTGGTGGTGCCAGGGCTATTCGGAGCCGGGGTCCGGCTCCGACCTCGCCACCGTGCGCACCAAAGCGGTGCGCGACGGTGACCATTACATCGTCAACGGCCACAAGACCTGGACCACACTGGCGCAGCATGCCGACTGGATCTTCTGCCTGGTTCGTACCGATCCCACGGCCAAGCCGCAGTCCGGCATCTCGTTCCTCTTGATCGACATGAAGTCGCCCGGCGTCACGGTGCGCCCGATCATCACGATCGACGGCTCGCACGAGGTCAATGACGTCTTCCTGGAGAACGTCCGCGTTCCCGCCGAGAACCTGATCGGCGAGGAGAACAAGGGCTGGACCTACGCCAAATTCCTGCTCGGCAATGAGCGCACCAGCATGGCCGGCATCGGCCGTTCGACGCGCTATATCGAGCGGCTGAAGAAGATCGTCAAAGCGGAGATCCCGGAAGACGATCCGGCGCATCTGGAGTTCATCAGGGATATCGCCCGCGTCGAGCTCGACGTGCTGGCGCTGGAGGCGACCGAGCTTCGCGTCGTCGCCCAGATGGCGCGCGGCATCGATCCGGGACCGGCGGCCTCGCTGTTCAAGATCCGCGGCACCGAAATCTTCCAGGACATCACCGAGCTGACGCATCGGGCGATCGGCAATTACGGGCTTGCGATCCGCGAGCATCCGGTCAGCGCCAACCACTTCATGCCGGGCCCCGACTACGGCCACACCGCGTCTGAGAAATATCTGAACTCGCGCAAGCTCTCGATCTACGGCGGGTCGAACGAGATCCAGCGCAACATCATCGCCAAGGCGGTGCTTGGACTCTAGAGCATGATCCGGAAAAGTGTGAAGCGGTTTTCCGAGGAGATCATGCTCAAACAAGGAGCTAAGGCGCATCTCATCGCGCTTTAGCGGCAACGAGGATGGGATGGATATCCAGTTCACGGAAGAGCAGGAATTGTTGCGGTCCAGCGTTCAGCGGCTGCTGCGCGATCAGTATGATTTCGATGCCCGGCGCAAGATCGTCGCGAGCGAGGAGGGTTTTGGCCGCAAGCAATGGGCTGAATTCGCCGAGCTCGGTCTGCTCGCCGCACCGTTCTCCGAAGCGGTCGGAGGGCTCGGCGGCGGGCCGCTGTCGACCATGATCATCATGCAGGAGTTCGGCCGGCATCTTGTCGTGGAGCCCTTCGTCGAGACGGTCGTCGTGGCGGGTGGCTTGATCGAGCAGGCGGGTTCCGACGCGCAGCAGCAAGCGTTCATCGCCGACATCATCGCAGGTACGAAGCTTTGGGCGCTGGCCTGGACCGAGAAGGGCTCGCGGTTCGATCTCGCCACCGTCACCACCACGGCGCGCCGCGACGGCAACGATTATGTGCTCACCGGCGAGAAGACGGCGGTGCTCGCCGCGCCGTGGGCGGATTATCTGATCGTCTCCGCGCGCACCTCGGGCCATCGCCATGATCGTGGCGGCGTCAGCCTGTTTGTGGTCGATCGCCGGGCGGCCAATCTCGACCTGCAAAGCTTCAAGACGATCGATGGCCGCAGGGCGGCCGAGGTCAGCCTGCGCGGCGTGCGCGCGGAATTGCTCGGTAACGAGGGCGAGGGCGTCGCCGCGCTGGAAGCCTGCCGCAACCGCGCCATCGGCGCGCTCTGCGCCGAGGCGGTCGGCGCGATCGGCGAACTGAACGCTGCGACCCTGGACTATTCCAAGACGCGAAAGCAGTTCGGCGTCACGATCGGCAGCTTCCAGGTGCTGCAGCACCGGATGGTCGACATGTTCATCGCGCATCAGGAGGCGCTGTCGCTGATGCAGCATCTCAGCCTCAGTCTCAGCGACGATGAGGCCGGCGTCTCCCGGCTGGCCTCGGGTGCCAAGTCGAAGATCGGCTATGCCGGCAAGTTCGTCGCCGACCAGGCGGTGCAGCTGCATGGCGGCATGGGCATGACCGACGAGCTCAATGTCGGCCACTACTTCAAGCGGATTTCCTCCATCAACATCCAGTTCGGCGATCCCGCCTATCACGTGCTGCGCTATGCGCAGCTCGACGCGGCCGCCTGATTCAGAGAGGCAAGCATGTCACAGGATGCAGTCATCGTTTCCACCGCGCGCACCGGCGTCGGCAAGGCCTATCGCGGCGCGCTGAACAACACCGACGGCCCGACCCTCGCCGGTCATGTGATGGCCGAAGCCGTGAAGCGCGCCGGCATCGCGCCGGGCGAGGTCGAGGACGTGGTGATGGGCTGCGCCATGCAGCAGGGCACCATGGTGATGAACGTCGCGCGCAAGGGCGCCATCCGCGCCGGGCTGCCGGTGACGGTCGCCGGCACCACCATCGACCGGCAATGCGCCTCCGGCCTGCAGGCGATCGCGGTCGCCGCCCGCTCTGTCATGCTCGACGGAGTCGAGATCGCGATCGGCGGCGGCATCGAGTCGATCAGCCTGGTGCAGAACGAGCACATGAACAGGTTCCATGCCGTCGACGACGAGCTGATGGCAATGAAGCCCGAGATGTACATGTCGATGCTGGAGACCGCCGAGGTCGTCGCCGAGCGTTACGGGATCGGGCGCGACAAGCAGGACGAATACAGCCTCGAATGCCAGCGCCGCGTCGGCGCCGCGCTGCAGGGCGGCCGCTTCAACGACGAGATCGTGCCGATCACGACCATAATGGCCGTGGTCAACAAGGATACCAAGGAAGTCAGCTATCAAGAGATGACGCTGGCGAAGGATGAGGGCCCGCGGCCGGATACCACGGCGGATGGGCTCGCCAAGATCAAGCCGGTGTTCGAGGGCAAGACCATCAGTGCCGGCAACGCCAGCCAGCTCTCGGACGGCGCCTCGGCTTGCGTGATCATGAGCGACAAGGTTGCCGCGCAGAAGGGCCTGAAGCCGCTCGGCATCTTCCGCGGCTTCGTCGCCGCCGGCGTCGAGCCGGACGAGATGGGCGTCGGCCCGGTTGCCGCGATCCCGCGGCTGTTGAAACGGCATAGCCTCAAGATCGACGACATCGATCTCTGGGAGCTCAACGAGGCCTATGCGGTGCAGGTGATCTATTGCCGTGACAAACTCGGCATCGATCCGGACAAGCTGAACGTCAACGGCGGCTCGATCGCGATCGGCCATCCCTATGGCATGACCGGCGCGCGGCTCACCGGCCACCTCCTGATCGAGGGCCGGCGGCGCAAGGCGAAATACGGCGTGGTGACCATGTGCATCGGTGGCGGCATGGGCGCGGCGGGCCTATTTGAAATCGTCCACTGAGCGGCAACGCGGGAGAGACTTGTGAAGACAGCAATCACTGAACTGTTCGGTATCCAGCATCCGATCATCCAGGGCGGCATGCACTATGTCGGCTTCGCCGAGATGGCGGCGGCGGTGTCCAACGCCGGGGGCCTCGGGATCATCACCGGCCTGACCCAGAGGACGCCGGAGCTGCTGGCCAAGGAGATCGCGCGCTGCCGCGACATGACCGACAAGCCGATCGGCGTGAACCTGACCTTCCTGCCGAGTTTCACCGCGCCGCCCTATCCGGAATATATCGCTGTTATCCGCGAGGCCGGCGTCAAGGCGGTGGAGACCGCCGGCCGCAGCCCGGAGCAGTACATGCCGGCGCTGAAGGCGGCCGGCATCAAGGTGATCCACAAATGCACCTCGGTGCGGCATTCGCTGAAGGCCGAGAAGATCGGCTGCGACGCCGTCAGCGTCGACGGTTTCGAGTGCGGCGGCCATCCCGGCGAGGACGACATCCCGAACATGATCCTGCTGCCGCGTGCGGCGGACGAACTGAAGATCCCGTTCGTCGCCTCGGGCGGCATGGCCGATGCGCGCAGCCTTGTCGCCGCGCTGTCGATGGGCGCGGCCGGCATGAACATGGGCACGCGCTTCATCGCGACCAAGGAAGCGCCGGTTCATCCCAACGTGAAGCAGGCGCTGCTCGACGCCGACGAGCTCGACACCCGTCTCGTGATGCGCGCGCTGCGCAACACCGAGCGGGTGCTGAAGAACAAGGGCGTCGATGAGCTGCTCGAGATCGAGCGCGAGAGGGGCGCCAGGCTGAAGATCGAGGATATCCACGAGCAGGTCGCCGGCGTCTATCCGAAGGTGATGATCGACGGCGAGATGGATGCCGGCGCCTGGAGCTGCGGCATGGTGGTCGGCCTGATCAATGACATCCCGACCGTCAAGGAGCTGATCGACCGCATCATGGCTGAAGCCGAAGCGATCATCCGGCAGCGGTTGACCGGCTTCCTCGACGGCAAATTCGAAACCACGCCGGCCCGCGCGGTCGCCTGACGGGAGAGTGCCATGACCGAGCATGTCAAGGTTGAGATCGCCGCCGGCGTCATGACGCTGACCTTGCAGCGGCCCGAGAAGAAGAACGCGCTGACCGGCGCCATGTACAATGTCATGTCCGCGGCGCTCAAGCAGGTGGAGGCGGATGCCTCCGTCCGGGTGATCCTGTTCCAGGGCGACGGCGACAGCTTCACCGCGGGCAATGATCTGGCTGACTTCGCAAGCCAGGCGCGCGGTGAAAGCGCTGTCGACAGTCCGGCCCACACTTTCATCGAAACCATCAGCAAGGTCGGCAAGCCGCTGGTCGCGGCCGTGCAGGGCAATGCGGTCGGCGTCGGCACCACCATGCTGCTGCACTGCGACCTGGTCTATCTCGCCGAGAACGCGCGGCTGATCACGCCCTTCGTCAACCTCGCGCTGGTTCCGGAAGCGGCGTCGAGCTGGCTGCTTCCCTTAAGGATCGGGCATGCGCGCGCCTATGCGATGTTCGCGCTCGGCGAACCGATGGACGCGCAGGGCGCGCTGGCATCTGGTCTCGCCAACGCCGTGGTGCCGCAGGCCGATCTGCGCAAGAGAGCGCATGACGCGGCGGTCGCGCTGACCAGGCGGCCGGCGGGGTCGCTCAGCATGACCAAGAAGCTGATGCGCGAGCAGCAGAAGATCGCGGCGCAGATCGCCGAGGAAGGCGTGTTGTTCAAGGAGCGGCTGACGACGCCCGAGGCGCGCGAGGCCTTTACCGCCTTCGCCGAACGGCGGCAGCCTGATTTCACCAAGCTGTCGGCCTGACCGACAGCGGAACTCACGGACACATCGAGGGAGTGAAAGCATGCGCGTCACCGGCAGCCATCAATACCCGACCATGGAATCCGTGATCTACGGCAGGCCGGCAGCCGAAGCGCTGCGCGAGGAGGCCGAGCGGCTGGGCGCGAGGCGCGTCTACCTGATCGCCAGCCGGACGTTGAACACCACGACCGACGAGATCGAGAAAATCCGTCAAGCCCTCGGCGACCGCCATGCCGCGACCTTCGACGGCGTGCCGCAGCACACGACGAGGGATGTCGTGACGCAGATCGCGCGGCAGGCCAGCGAGGCCAAGGCGGACCTCGTGGTCGCGATCGGCGGCGGCTCGGTGGTCGATGCGGCGAAGATCGTGCTGATGTGCATCGAGCACGCGATCTTCAAGCCGGATGGCCTCGACGGCTTCGAGACCACGCCGGACCGCCGCTTCGGGCCATTCCGGTCGCCGAAGGTCCGGATGATCGCGATCCCCAGCACGCTGTCCGGCGGCGAATACAATTCCGGCGCGCTGGTCACCGATACCGGCCGCAAGCTGAAGCAGATCTTCAACCATCCGATGATGATGCCGCGCAGCATCATCCTCGATCCCGCGATCACGAAATATACGCCCGAGAAGCTCTGGCTCGGTTCCGGGACGCGGGCGATGGATCACGGCATCGAGGCGATCTGCTCCAGCCGCCCCAACGTACTGGTCGACGCCGTGTGCCAGCAGGGGCTGCGCTATCTGCATGACGGCCTGCTGCGCACCAAAGCTAAACCCGACGACGAGGCGGCGCGGCTGAGCTGCCAGCTGGGCTCCTGGCTGTCGGCGTTCGGATTGCAGTCGCGGGTACCGATGGGCGCCAGTCACGCCATCGGTCATGTGCTCGGCGGCACCTGCGATGTGCCGCATTATTTCTGCACGGCGGTGATGATGCCGAGCGTGCTCCGCTACAACCGCCCGGCGACGGAAGCCGCCCAGCAATCGATCGCCGCCGCGCTCGGCGCGCCGGGGCGTGACGCCGGCGAAGCCTTCGCGGCGTTCATCGCGGAACTCGGCCTGCCGCGCCGGCTTGCCGATGTCGGCGTCGGCGAAGATCGGTTTGAGCTGATCGGCCGGAACGCCATGCTGTCGATCTTCACCCGGGCCAACCCGCAGCCGATCCGCGAACCCGCCGACGTCGTCAAGATCCTGAAGCTCGCCGCCTGAGGCATTAGCACCGGAGCAATCCACCATGGCCGCCTTGCGCATCTTCTCCTATTTGCCGAACCCGCGCGTCTGGAAGGCGACCATCGCGGCGCGGTTCTGCGGTGTCGATGTCGAGGTCAGGGGTGCCTCCGGCAAGGAGTTGCGCGACTGGTTGTGGGACTATGATGCCCGTCCGCTGGCGGAGCATGAGCGCGCCTCGCTGTCGTCGCTGGCGCGGACCGGGCGGGTCGGACTGACCGGCGCGCAGCTCTTCAAGACCGATGCGTTCATGGCGGCGCAGCCGTTCGGCAATGTGCCGGCGGCATTCGGCGCCGACGGCAAGGTCGGGATCTTCGAATCGAACAGCATCATGCGCGCGGTGGCGCGGCTCGGCGAGGCAGCGTTCCCGCTCTATGGACGCGACGCCTATGAGGCGTCCAGGATCGACAGCTTTCTCGACGTCAGCCTGGTGTTTGCGCGGGACTCGCAAATCTATCTGCTGGCGCTGTCGGGCGGCACCGTCGATGCGGCCATTCATGCGCGGGCCAAGGATGCGTTCGCGATCTTTGCGTCCGGGATCGAGCAGGCGCTGTTGCCACGGCGGGAGGTGCTGGTCGGGAGCGGCATCTCGATTGCCGACATCTGCTTTGCCGCCGAACTCGCATTGTTCATGAACGAACACGCGCGGGCCGAGCAGCTGCGCAAGCAGGGGTTGGCGAAAATCCTGCACCCGGGCGTGCAGGATGAGTATCCGCTGATGTTTGCCCACTTTGATCGCCTGATCGCGCACGCGCATATCGGGCCGGACCTCAAGCCTTACGTCGAGAAGCTGCTGTCGAAGGCCGCCGCCTGACCATGAAGGCGATAGGCCGCAACGCGGAGGGTTGATCGCATGACCGCACCTGTCTGTCTGATATCCGGCGTTGGGCCGGGCACCGGTTCGGCGCTCGCCCGGAGATTCGCTGAGGGCGGATATCGCGTCGCGCTGCTCGCCAGGAACGAGGCGCGTCTTGCCGCGCTTGAGCAACAGCTGCCGGGGGCTAAAGCCTATCGGTGCGATGTGTCCGATCCCGCGCAGGTCGAGGCGGTGGCCTCGGCGGTGGAGCACGATCTCGGCAATCCCGCCGTGGTCATTCACAACGCCGTCGGCGGGGCGTTCGGCACCTTCCGCGAGATCGATCCGGAGATTCTCAATCGCAACTTCCAGGTCAACACGATGGGACTGCTTTACCTGGCAAGGCGGTTCGCGCCGGCGATGATCGGTGCGGGCAAGGGCGCCATCGTCGCGACCGGCAACACCTCGGCGTTGCGCGGCAAGGCCGGCTTCGCGGGGTTCGCGCCGACCAAGGCAGCGCAGCGGATTCTCGCCGAGGCGATGGCCCGCGATCTCGGGCCGCAAGGTGTTCACGTCGCCTATCTCGTGATCGATGCCGTGATCGATCTGGAGTGGACGCGGAAGCGCTGGCCGGATCGGCCGGACGACTTCTTCATCAAGCCGAAAGCGATCGCGGACGAGGTCTGGCACGTCGCCCATCAGGATCGCAGCGCGTGGTCGTTCAATGTCGAGATCAGGCCGTTCGGCGAAGCCTGGTAGCGCTGCGCGGCGGTTGCAGGAATTGGTCAATTCATAAAAGCTCAGGAGGAATTTCATGGTGTTGAAGACGTTTGCCGTGTCCGTTGCGATGCTCGCGGCGCTTGCCGCAGCTCCAGTCCGCGCCGAAACGCCAGGGGTCTCGGAGTCGGAAATCAAGGTCGGAGCGACGTTTCCGTTCAGCGGCCCGGCGTCGCCGCTCAGCAACACCGGCAAGGGCCTCATCGCCTACGTGCATTCCGTCAACGACCGCGGCGGCGTCAACGGCCGCAAGATCAACCTCATCACCTATGACGATGCCTACACGCCGCCCAAGGCCGTGGAGCAGACCCGCAAGCTGATCGAGAGCGACGAGGTGGCGTTCCTGTTCAGCCCGCTCGGCACGCCCGGCATCGGCGCGACCATCAAATACGTCACCGCGAAGAAGGTGCCGCATCTGTTCGTCGTCAGTGGCGCGACCAAGTTTGCGAACTTCACCGAGTTTCCGCTGACCACCACGGGGCTGCCGAGCTACAACACCGAAGGTAAGATCTACGCAAAATACATCACGCAGACGGCCCCCGATGCGAAGATCGCGATCCTCTACCAGAACGACGATCTCGGCCGCGATTTCGTGACCGCGTTCAAGGAGGTGCTGAAGGCCGATTTCGACAGGAAGGTGGTGACGTCTCCCTATGAGGTCACCGAGCCGACGATCGAATCCCGCGTGGTGACGCTGAAGGCGTCGGGTGCGCAGGCGTTCCTGATCGCCGGCACGCCGAAATTCGCGGCCAGGCGATCAAGAAGGCGAACGAGATCGGCTGGTCGCCGCTGACCATCGTCAACTACGTGTCGAGCTCGGTCTCCGCGACCATCGTGCCGGCGGGGGCGGACAAGGCGGTGGGCGTTGTCGTGGCGACCGTCACCAAGGATCCGAACGACAAGAAGTGGGCCGACGATCCCGGCATGAAATGGTATCGCGCCCATTTCGAGAAATATCTTCCCGGCGCCGACATCGGCGACAACAATTATCTGTTCGGCACCCAGCAGGGCCAGATCCTGGAGCAGGTGCTGAAGCAGTGCGGCGACGACCTGTCGCGCGAGAACATCGTCAAGCAGGCGCGCAACATCAGGGGGCTCGTGCTGCCGACCCTGATGCCGGGCATCACCATCAACACAGGTTCGGACAACAGCATGGCCTATACGCAGCTTCAGCTGCAACGCTGGACCGGAAGCTCATGGGAGCAGTTCGGCGGCGTGCTGAGTGCCGACCCGAACTGAGCCGGGCCAACCGAGGTGCTAGTGGAGCCGACGTGCGATCGGCTTCGCCAGCGTGTTTTGCCACTCCCGCTGCGCCGGCCGGTCGCTTGACCGCAGGCTGTTCAGCAAGGCGGTGGTCTTCGGCTGGACCCGCGAGCCGTCGATCACCTCGAGCTGGCCGCAGCGGTTGAGCGTGTGCAGCTTGCGTCCGGTCCACAGCGGCCCGGGCTTGAGCAGATGGCGCACGGCCTGCCGGTAGGTCGTCGGCGACAGTTCGAGCACTTCCGCAAGTCCGAGCCCCGCGCCGTATCCGTTGCTGCAGTCCTGCACCGGCCGCCACAGCTTGCCGTTGACGGTCACGAAATTGCCGGCGGGTCGCGTCGTCGCGCGATCCATCAGGATCGGATTGCTTGCATGCGGCCGCCAGGGGCCGAACAACTGCTCGGCGTAATAGATCGCCAGCGTGTCGGAGTATCCGCCGGTGCCGTCGCGCCAGGCTCCGAACATGTAGTAGAGGCCGTCATGCTGCGTGATGGTCGCGTCGGCGAGTTCGAGCCCGGACAGCAGCGCGCCTTGCCGTTCCCACTTGTCGGGAAAGCGCACGCATTTGTAGATCGGGACACCCCGATGCGCGGTGCTTTCCGGGATCATCCACAGTTCGCCGTTGTTCTCGATCAGGAACGGGTAGGACAGGTGCCACGGCTCTTCGAGGACCGGCAGCACCGTGCCGACCGGACCGCTGCCGTCGAATTCGATCGCGGAGATGATGCCCTTGCCGGTCCGGTGGTCGAGGTCTTCGAAGAACACGAAGGTCCTGCCCTGCCATTTCACCGGGACCGGATCGGCATAGAAGTGATTGCCGGGATCGCCGAGCACGTTCCAGGCAGGTCCCGACAGGTCACCGGTCCGCCAGACGTCCGCGCTCTCGGCGTAGCGCCAGCCGACATGCCAATGCGGCGCGTAGCAGCAGAGACGATAGATTTCCTTCGCGATCGAGGTCGCGACGCCGCGCACGACAAAGGGCGCGGGGTTTCGCGGCGCGCTGCCGGCCGCCGGCGCAGCCAGTTGCGGGACCAGCCGCGGAGCCCCCGACAGGATCGGCGGCAGCATGGACAAGGTGCGCGCCATGACTGTTTCGAGCCCGCCGCTCAGGCCGGCGGCGATTTCCGCTGAGGGATGGCCGCGGTCCATCACCGTGCCGTCGAGCTCGTTGACGATTTCAATCACCGGCAGGTCGCCGGCGAGAATGGCGGCCAGCGCGGCGGCTTCGCCCGCCTGTCCGTTGAAGCGTGGCCGGAGATAGAGCCTGGCGGAGCAGTTCGGGTCCCGCGCGGCCGTGGTGAAGTCGACCACCACATCGGGGTTGCCCTTGCGCGGTCGTTCCGCAATCGTCTTCAGCCTGTCGGCATCGCCGGCCTTGCCCTTGCGCAGCACGATGCGTTCGAGTTCGAACAGCATGTCGAGGCCGGCGGGCCTCGGCCCCGGTGTCGCAGTCCAGGCGATTTGAACGGGAATATCTTGATCGCTGACGCGCAGCGTCTCGCGACGCATCCAGAGTCGCGCCTGCGCGCGATCGCAGCGAAACTCGATAATCATGTCCAGTCCAATTTCCTAGTGCGCGTCCACTCCCACGGCATTGCCGAGAATGCGGACGTATTCCTCTATCATGGCATCCAACGAATAACGCGACTTCAGGCCCACGGCACTTTGCCGCAGCTGGTCGCTCAACAAACGATCGGTCAGGACTTTCGCAACGGCGGCCGAAAACTCGGCCTCGTTCGCAGCGTCAACGAACACCGCGGCAGGCTGTCCCTGGTAGGACAGCACCTCGCGCAGCACGGGCAGATCGTTGACGACGCAGGGAATGCCGGCGCTCGCGGCTTCCACCGCGGCGAGGCCGAAGGTTTCGGCCTGCGTCGGAAATACGAAGACGTCGAGGCACGCCAGGAAATCGGCCATCTGGCGCGGTGGAATCTCGCCGATGAAGTGCAGCCGGTCCGAGACTTTCAACTCGCTCGCCAGGGCTCGCAGCCGTTCCTCATCCGCGCCTTGTCCGGCGAGGGCAAGATGCCAGGACTGGTCGGAGGCCAGCAGGCGAATTGCCGCATCGAGCCGCTTGTGTGGATGCAGCCTTGCCGCGCAGCCGAGCAGCGTGCGATCCGGCGGCAGCTTGAACCGCTGCCGCGCGACGTCCTTCGGCAGGCTGCGCGACTTGTCGTCGAAGCCATGCGGGACGTGCGTCATGCGCGAGCGATAGGGCGCAGGATAGCGGGCGTATTCACGTTCCATGTCGCGCGAATTCAGCGTGATGCACTGGAAGAAGCCGGTCGAGCCCATGATGATGTCGGCGGCGCGCACCGGCATGCTCATCGACATCGCCGAGGACACCTGGTTGGCGATGACAGGAGCGCGGCTGACGAGGCGTGACACGCCTCCGCCGATCACATTGCCGAAGTGCTGGAAGGTCAGCACGACATCGGGCCTGAGGGTCCTGAGATGACCGGCGAGCGTCCACAGCATCCGCAGCAGCGCCAGCGGATTTCCCGGGCGGCTCGGCGCGCAATAGAATGTATTGGGCGGCTCGTCGAACGAATCCGATTTGCGGAAGAAGAACAGGTTGGCGACGTCATAGCCGCGCGCGGTGAGGCCCGCGCCGACCAGCCGCGATATCTCCTGCGCGCCGGCGTTCTCGGCCTGGGTCTGTACCAGGACGACACGCAGCTTTGGCTTGCTCTCGTTCGATTGATTGCGTGATGCGGTCGATGCCTCGCGCAATTCTGTGCTTGGCCTGTAATGGAGCACGGCTTCCTCACCCGTCGAAGGAGTGGAGACGGCTCCCTCGCTCTTGCGCGCGTGCTTATCACGCGAAGCGCGCTCGTACACCGAGTAGCGCGTGTTGAGGTTACTGCTCATTTAGTGCGGTCAGACATCGCCAGCAATCGAGAGCCATTGTCTCACACAAAGGGTACAGCCGGCTCGTTAACTAATTGGTTACGGCCGCATGAAGAGGGGGTAACCGCGGATTAACCATAGATATTTACGTTGGGGCAGTACTGTCAGTTGAATTCGAGTCACAGCCTCATGAAGTTCGGTAACCGCGTAGGCTCGAGCCGTTCCGAAGCCACGGAACCCGCCGCGTCGTGGGAAACTGCCGGCGTGCCGGCCAGCCAATCCTCTGCGGAAACCACCAAGGGCGTGCTGAGCATTCCCGGCGGGGTGGCATTTTTCCGCGAGAACGGTCAGCGCATTCTGATGCTCGCCGCGGTGATCTTCGCGGTCGGCGTCATTCTGCTGATGTTGATTCCGGCGCGCTATGCCGCGACCGCGCTCGTCGTGGTCGACCCGCGTGAGCAGCGCGTGACCACCGACCAGGACGTCCTGCCGGGGATCGGTCAGGATGCGGCAGCACTGCAGAGCTATGTCGAGATCGCCAAATCCGACGGATTTCTCGGGCCGCTGATCGAGCAACTCAAGGTCGCCGAGGACAGCGACATCTCCGGCGGCAGGACCGACCCCACGCGCCTGCTCGACCGGTTTCGCAACCGGCTCGACATCTCCCGGCGCGGATTGACCTATGTCATCGCCATCAAGTTCACGTCCAACGACCCGCAGCGCGCGGCGTATTACGCCAATGCGGTGGCTGAGGCGTTCGTCGCCAGCCAGCGTGGCACGCGCAGCGTGGCGACCGACGAGGCCGCCGACTGGCTGAAGAGCCGGCTCAAGACATTGGACGACCGCTTGCGGTCTTCGGAAGATGCCGTTGCGAAGTTCAAGCTCGAGCACCGGATCGTCAACGCCGGCAAGGAATCGACGACGCAGCAATTGCGCGTCACCGATCTGACCCAGCAGGTCGCCGCCGCGCGCGCCCGTACCGAGGAGGCCAAGGTCCGCTATGAGCAAATGCAGCGCGACCTGAAGGCCAATGTCGACGGCCCCGTCAAGCAGGACCTGCTGAGTGCGCTGCGCGCCCAGCGCTCCGCGCTCAACGACCAGATCGCACAGAAGCGCGGGGTGCTGGGCGACCGTCATCCAGACCTCGTGATGGCTCTCAGCCAGCTCAGCGATCTCAACCGACAGATCGAGATCGAGCGGAAGAAGAACATCGACACCGCGAAGTCGGAATATGAAGCGCAGCGCGATCAGCAGAAAGCGCTCGAGGATCAGCAGAAGGCGGTCGAACAGCAAATCCTGGTCGACGGTCAGGCGCTCGTCAAGCTGCAGGGATTGCAGCGCGACGCCGATGCCAACAAGAATATCTACGAGCAATTCCTCTCGCGCTACAAGACCACCGACGAGCAGCGGCTGCTGCAGAGCTCGCAGACCAAGGTCGCATCGCCCGCGACGCCGCCGGTGCGCTCGACGCTGCCGCCGCTTCCGCTGTTGCTGGTCGCGCTCGCGATCGTCTCGCTGCTGACGTCGACGGCGATCGTCGCCGTTCCCGGTCTGAATCTGAAGCAGCTCCCGATCAAGGCCATTCCGCCGCTTCGTCGGGCCGAGGCGCCTGCACCGCCGGCGCCCGCCGCGCCGCAACCCGCGCTGCCGCCGGGATTGCCGGTGCTGGCCCGCATTCCCAACATACCGTCGCCGGACGCCGTCAGGAGCGTCTGGCAGACCCCGATCGCGACGACGGCCGAGCCTGAACTCACTCCGCATCTTCAGCTGCTGATCGAGAACATCGAGCAGCTGCCGGGAGACCACGGCAAGGTGGCGCTCCTGCTGTCGGTTGAGGGCGGCGCCGGCGGCAGCACCGTCGCACGGTCGCTGAACCGATCCGCCGTCAAGAACGGCACGCTCAGCGTCCTGATCGAGATGGAATCCAGGCGCGCCGAGGCCGCGCCGCCGCAAGGATCGGGGATCATCAAGGCCGATCTGCCGTCCGTCGTCGAACTGCTGGGCGCCAGCAGCAAGACGCCACCCTATCCGCCGGACGATATTCGCGCCGATTTCGGCCTGATCATCGTCGACGCATCGTCGCTTGCCCTGCAGCCGGCCGCGGTGGCGCTGGCTGCCCATGCCGACCTCGTGATCCTCGTGGTTCGCGAAGGGGCTGCCAACTCGGCTGCGATCGGCAAGGCGCGGGCCGATCTATCCGGGTATGGTTCGGTCCCGACCGCGCTGGTCGTCAATCGCGTGGCGGTCAATGCCGCCGTTCGCGGTCCCCAGGACGAAGCGCTGGGCCTGGCGAGCTGAAGGCGGTACGGCTGGAGCTAGAGCCTTTTCCGTTCCGATAGTATCGGAACGCGGTTCTGGATCCTTGTTTTGACGCGTTTTCTTCACGCGAGCCGGTATCCACTCCGCTCGAAAAACGCTTCTAGTCGTTGCTGTCCGCAACGCGGACCGCGTAGGCGTCACCTTTCGACGGCCACAGATGCGACAGCACCAGAATGGATGGGTCGACGCCGGTCCGCCGCCGGCACAGCACGTTGAGCGCGATGGTGGCGACGACCAGCGAAACCGTCGCCGAGATCGCGGCGCCGAGCACGCCGAGCCAGGGAATCAGCACGACAAATCCCAGCAGCCGCAACGCCACATTGGCTGCGACAACGGGAACGTAATCGCGCTCATGGCCTGTCAGCTGCAGAACAGCAGCAGAGGGCCCGCCCGCCGCCTGGAAGGCCGTTCCGATCGCGAGCACGATCAACACCCACTGCTGCGCCGCAAAGTGCGGTCCGAACAGGCCGAGCAGATGGGGGGCGCCCACCCAGACAATGACGAGGCCGCTGAGCACGCAGAGCGCGGTCACCTCGGCCATCAGCTTCAGCGTATGTTCGAGCTCGTCGTGATTCTTGCTGAAGTACAGCGAGGGGAGCCGGCGCGCGCCGAACGTGTACAGCGCAGCCGACAGCATGGCGAAGATGTTGGCCAGCCGCGAGGCGGCGAAATAGACGCCGGCGGTGGCCGGATCCAGCATCCAGTAGACCAGGATGACGTCGAAATACTGGTTTGCCGCTTCGAGAATGGACGCGAGCCAGAACCGGAAAGCGCTCTTGTTCCAGCGCGAGGTCTCGAAGCGCGCCGTGACCGACCGCAGGTTCGGCAGCACCCGCACGATCGATACGATCTGCACGACGAGCCCGAGGGCCATGGCGGCCGACATCGCGCTGAACAGCTCGGCGGGGGTGAGCTGCCGGTGGCCGAACAGCACTGCGATCAGGAACAGGACGACGGCGACGCGCCAGAAGAACTCCCGATTGCCTTCGCCCATAAGGATGCTGACCAGGGATCGCGCGATCTGGCTGCCGAGCATGAGCCCTGCATTGACCGCGGTGAACGCCGAGACCGACAAGATCAACAGCCACCACTCGCCGCGAATGCCTGCCACCGCGGCGATCGCGGCGATCGAAATCAGCATCCCGATCGCTGAGTTCCTCAGGCTCGTCAGCAGCACACCCTTGGTGAAGGCGGTTTGGCCGCGCACCTCATACTCATTGAGAAACCGAACCAGGAGCAGCTCCTGGCCGACCAGGCCCACGACCGAGGCGATCTGGGCGACAGAGAGCAGGGTTGCGAAGTCTCCAAACGCGTCGGGCGTCATCGCCCGCGCGGCGAGCGAGAACAACGCGAATGCGAGCCCGCCACTACCAACCTTGAGCAGGATGGTCCCGGCAACGCCGCGCGTGACGTCGCGCCGTAACAATTGGAACACGGAGGCAATCACCAGAGATGTCTCAATATCCAGTCGGGGCTGTTGACCGTAGCAATCGGTGAAGCCTGGAGTGTTAATGTTCTCTTGCTAAGATTCCGTTCCTTTCGAATGGCTTCCGGGCCCAACGCAGTTGTGAACGGGGCCAGGTCGCGTTGCTCCATTCTGGAACGGCGCCGTGTGCCCTGTCTCCAAACGGCGCAGGTCGGATTTGCCTCCGGCGCCCGGTCCAGTGGCGCGGACCTTGCCGGATGGGACTGCGCTTGCGCGTCAACGCCATTTGTCGCTGCTCCATGGCCTGGCAATCGCCTCGCCATCCCGCTGCGGATCCTGCAAAGGTTCAGTTTCATGGCCGACCGTCGTGCAAGCCATGTGCCGAGAGACCGCTGATCGTGGTCCGGACGTTTTCATTAACCTCGATTCTGGAACTCGCCGTGCTCGATCGGCAAGGCGGCAGCGCAGGCAAGGAAATTGCAGTTCTGCGGCCAACCAGAGCTTTTCCCGTTCCGATGGAATCGGAACGGGGCTCTAGATTCTTGTTTTGACGCGTTTTCTTCACGCGAACCGGTATCCACTTCGCTCGAAAACGCTCTAGCCGTCGGAGCGGACAAACATGATTGCCGAGAAAAGTGCGACCAAGCCGATCGTGGCCTGCGAGGCCGAGGTCATCGAAGCGGACGTCGCAATTGTCGGAGCCGGTTTGGCAGGCTCGCTTGCAAGGGCTGTGCTCGCCCGGGCCGGGTACCGGGTCATCCTGATCGACAAGCGTTCGATCCCGCCGGATGAATTCCGCGTCGAGAAGATCGCCGGACGGCAGATCGATATCCTGCGCCGCCTCGGCTTCATCGACGACGTCGAGGCCATTGCCGCGCCTTATGACCGGGTGCTCAACATCAGGAGCGGCAAGCTGGTCGATATCGGCGTCGGCCGGTCCTACGGGATTTCCTATGCCAACCTCGTCAACATGGCACGCGGCCTGACGCCCGATGCGTCGAGCTTCCTGCTCGACCAGGTGACCAATGTCAGCTGCAGCGAGCAACGTCAGCAGTTGACGCTGGCCTCGGGAAAACGCGTCGTCTCGCGCCTGGTCGTTCTGGCGACCGGCATGGCGACCGTGCTCGGCCACAGTCTCGGAATGCGCCGGCAGATGCTTGCCGCGCGCCACTCGGTCTCGTTCGGCTTCACGATCGCACGGCCGGACAACGCGCCGTTCGATTTCGATGCGCTGACCTGCTATGGCGAGGAGGCGGCTGACGGTGTCGACTATCTCAGCCTGTTTCCGATGTCGGGCGGCATGCGGGCGAACCTGTTCATGTTCCGCGATCCGACCGATCCGATCATGCGCGAGCTGCGCCGCGACACCAGACGGACACTGCTTCGCCTGATGCCGGGATTGCAGCCCTATCTCGGCGATTTCGAGGTGGTCGGCCAGGTGCAGAACTGGGTCATGGATCTGACTGTGACCGAGGGCCACCTGCAGCCGGGCGTCGTGTTGATCGGCGATGCGTTTCAGACCAATTGTCCCGCAGCCGGAACCGGCGTTGGCCGACTGCTGGTGGACGTCGAACGTCTTTGCATGGACTATGTGCCGCGCTGGCTGGAGACCGCCGGCATGGGCGTGGACAAGATTGCGCAGTTCTATTCCGATCGGGACAAGCTCGCCGCCGATCAGCACTCGCTGCAATTGGCGAACTTCCGCCAGGCCTTGACGTTGAACACCGGTGTGCGCTGGAACTTGCGGCGGAAGCTGCACTTCCTGCGCCGCATGATCACCCACCGGGTGGACCGGATTCATCCGGGATGGGTGATGCGCGTCCGCAGCGCGCTCCGCTAGGCGAGTCGTCGCGCCGAGATCATGTTCACAATGTGCTGCAGCGCGATGATGATCCGAGCCGATCTCATCGCGCTTTAGCGCGTGCCGGTCGAGGTGCGGACCGGCCTGAGGTCGGTCATACGCTTGGCGGCCAGCTTGATCCAGGGCGCCTGCTTCAAGGCAAACAGCGCGAGCGAGCCGGCCGCACTGCCGGCCTGCGTCACGGCAGACATCGGCGTCGGCTGACCGCCGAACTGCATCTTGTAGGGTTCGTCACCGATGGTGAAATCGAGCACGCGGTCGCCGCGCTCGACGCAATCCCTGGCGACGCTCTCGAATGTCAGCGCGCCGATCGATTGGCTCTTGTATCCCTCGATGTCGAACGCCGTCATGACGACGAGGACGCTGCCGCGGTGGACCAGCCCAAGCGCGGTGGCGATGACGCTGCCGTCCATCTTCATGGCGTAGAGCCGGGCAAAGGAGCCCATGCCGCGAAGCGCCACGCTCGAGTAGAAATCGAAATACTCCGGTCGCTGCAACAGGTCGCCATCACCCTGTTCGTGAAACCGCGGTCCGCGAAACTTTCTCATCGTCTCCATGGCTTCGCCGATGGAAGCGCTGTCGTCGCAGCATGAGAAGGTGAGTGTGCCCTTCTTGTGGATCTGGCGCCGTTTCTTTGCCAACTCCTTCTGATACGACTTTCCCAATGCATTGATCTGCCATTGCTCGAACGGCGCGACCAGGACCGTCGCGTAAGCATTGGTATCCATCAGGCTGCGATGGGGCGCGCCGAGCAGATTCTCGATCGGCATCCTCGCATCGAGCAGCTTGGGTATGCGCAGCAGGTCGAACGGCCGCAGCAGCTGTCGAAGCCTTTCGCAGGCATGCTGGTCTCGCAGCAGGTCGGTGAAGGTCGCGATGCTGCAGACCGGCGACAAATAGTCGGACACGCGGAGATCGGCGAATTCGATGGTGCGCATCGGGCCGCGCCGCACGCGCAGCATCGGCAGCACGGCCGCAAGCGACATGTTCGCACGATGGCGGACGACGACGACCAGCGGTCTGGCCGACGCGGCGGGAGCGAGCTTGCGGTAAAGGCTGTCCAGCCATAGCGGATGTTGGAAGGCGGTCGCGTCCGAGCCTTCAAATAGCTTTACGTACTCTTCAGACAGGAAGTCGAATGCGTCGTCGATGCTGACATCGAACGCGTCATCATTCTTGTTCATGTGAGACCAAACAAAACGACAGTTTCAAAGCGCCGATTGAATCCGGCACGCCGCCCTTATAGCAAAGGTCGATCGGCTCGGGCAGCGGCAGAATACGATTTGTATTAACGCAATGCGTCGACCCTTGCACATTGTTGCTGGGTCGAGCCGTTGCCGTCATCGTATCGACTGCGATCGGCCGTCAACTCAACGTGGCCGCGTCCCAGGGATCAGCATCGTTAACAATCCTTTAAGGATCAGCTCAATCGGGCCGTGGTGAGATAATCGCACACGGTCTGGACCGGATATTGCAGTTAAGGGCTCGCAAGTCCTGGAGTCCCGCCGAAATGCTGAGTCACAGCCAAAAAACCCGCGCTTCCTACGCAATTTCGTTCCCGCAGGCCGACCGCAAGCCGCCTCGGCGTCTCAATTCGGACATGGCTGCGCCACCTGTCCGGATTTGCGACATACCGCGGGCCGAGCAGATGTCCTCGGCGCCGGCGCAGATCGGATCATTGCCACACGGTGCGCGGGAGCGGCGTATCAATCCTGTCGGCAGGGCTGCGACTGCCGGTGTTCCCCGGGCCACCATCGGTGGGCTGCGGCTCGCCGTGCTCGATCGCGAGCAGACCGCCGAGTTCATGGTCGAGGCGGTGTATCCGAGCCGGCGTGCCAATCGTCCGCTGTATCTGACCTCCGCCAACGGCGAGGTGCTGTCGCGCTGCTCGACCGAGCCGATGACGGACCGGCTGTTCCGTACCGCCGACCTGGTCAATGCCGACGGCCAACCGCTGGTCATGGTGTCCAAGCTCCGGTCGCCGAATCCGCTTCCCGAGCGCGTCGCGACCACGGATCTGTTTCACGACGTCGCACGCAAGGCGGAAGAGCTCGGGCTGACCTTCTATCTGTTCGGCGCCAACGAAGCCGAGAACAAGGCTGCCATTGCCAATGTCCGCCGGGCCTATCCGGCACTCAAGATCGTCGGCCATTCGCACGGCTATCTGCGCGGCGACGCACTGCGGGCCAAGGTCGACGAGATCAATGCCCTTGCGCCTGATTTCCTCTGGGTCGCGCTCGGCGTGCCCTATGAGCAGGCTTTCGTCGACGAATTCATGCCTCGGCTCGGCAATGTCGGCGTCATCAAGACCTCGGGCGGGCTGTTCAACTTCCTGTCCGGCTCGCGGCCGCGTGCGCCGAGATGGATGCAGATCGTAGGTCTCGAATGGGCCTGGCGCCTGTGGCTCGAGCCGCGGCGGCTGTTCTGGCGCTACCTGACGACCAATCCGCACGCGCTCTATCTGCTGTTCAACCGCACTCGATCCTCGTCAGCGAAGGACTGACGCCTCTAACGAGTGCAATGTGCCGCTCCGATCCACCGGAGCAGCAGGCTCATTCCATGAGCGGAGTACAACCGAATGGACGGACGTGCGATCGACGGATCGATCTGGCAGGCACCCGGTGTCGGGGCGGAAAATTTCGCCAGGACCGTCGTCGGTTGGTCGATCACCATCAATGTGATCATGTCGATGGGGACCTTCCACGCCGCGTTGCTTCCGACCGAATTGACCCTTGTGCAGCAGGCCGTCGCCCTGCTGATGTGGGGCGTCCTGATCTACGCAAGCCTGTTCATCCGTCCGTGCCTGCGGCTGGCCCTCAATCTCGACACGCTCGTGATCGTCGCGTTCTATGCGTTCGCCACTATCTCCGTGTTGTGGACCAACCTCGGCGTGGCGGCCCTGATGAAGGCCGCAGCGCTCGCGATCACGACGCTTGGCGCGTTCTGCATGATCACCCGCGTCGATATCGACGACATCGTGACATCGGCCACCCGCGGCCTGTTCGTGCTGATCGCGGCCTCTGTGCTTTGTGCGGTGGTCCTCCCGGACATCGGGATCGATCAGACCTGGATGCACAACGGGCAGTGGCAGGGTGTCTTCGAGTCGAAGCAAACCCTCGGCTTCGCCGGCGCCTATCTCATGTTCTTCGCCTGTTATCGAAAGATAACGGGACAAGGATGGCTGCCGTTCCTCGTGACGTTCGTGCTGGCCTCCACCTGCGTCATGCTCTCGGAGTCGCGCGGCGCCGGCGCCCTGTCGCTGGTTGCCTGCGCGCTGCTGATCACCTCCCTGTGGTCGGTCCGGTGCATGCAGGTCTACGCGATCCTGCCATGTGTCATGTGCGTCGCGGCAGCGCTATTGATCCTGTATTTCTACACGACCGGCTACGACTCGATCCATGTCTTCGACACGACGATCGACTTCACCGAGCGAACCTTCATCTGGCAGTACGCCATCAGCCATTTCGATGACGCGCCGCTGTTCGGATTCGGCATCAACGGATTCTGGACCAATCCGGCGATCTACGACTATTTCAACCAGAACCACGGCTGGGTCCTCGACAATTATCACAACGGCTATATCGCCATTCTCGTCGAGACCGGATTCTTCGGCTATTTCCTGTTCACGGCGAGCGTCTTCCTGTTTTCCTACAAGGTGCTCTGCCTGATCGCAGGGCGGGCGATCGACCGTCTGCACTGCGCGTTGATCATCGGGTTCGTCTTCCTCAACTGCCAGACCAATTTCACCGAGACGGTCTTCCTTCGCTCGACGATGTTCACGTCGGTGCTGCTGATCGCCTTCTTCCTCGCCATTTGCCGGCCGGTGCCGTCGTCGCGCGTAGAGCCGCGCGAGTTGGAGCAGCCATGACCGCGTTCCGATTGCTTCTGCAAGGAGCCTTCGTCATGCTGGTGGCGGCGGCACTTGCTGTCTCGCTGATCGCACCGGCGAAGGCCGCGGGGCAGGGGGCATCGCCGGACGCCGCGGTGTTGGGGCGCGGCATCAATATTCTCGGCTATGACGGCATCTGGGAAGGCTACCAGAACGCGCCGTTCCGACTGGAAAACTTCGCCGCGATTCGCAGGGCCGGCTTTTCCCATGTCCGGATCAATTTCTTCGGCTTCAGGCATATGGATTCCGGCAACATCCTCGATGATGCCGTCCTGCGGCGCCTCGATGCCGTGATCGAGCAGGTGCTGGCGAATAGGCTCGTTCCGATCCTCGATGAGCACGACACCGATCTCTGCCAACGCGACGTGGCCGAATGCGGCGTGAAGCTCAGGGCATTCTGGCGGCAGATCGCATCGCGCTATGCGGGGAAATACCCGGCGCTGGTGTTCGAGATCCTGAACGAGCCCGGCGGCAACATGACCTCGGCCGAATGGAATGCGCTGCTCCACGATTGTCTTGCCATCATCCGGGATACCAACCCGAAGCGCAATGTCGTGGTCGCGATCCTGAACACCGAGGAGCTGCCGATCGATCAGCTGGTGCTACCGGCCGGCGACCGAAACCTGATCGTCACTTTCCACTATTACCTGCCGCTGCAATTCACCCATCAGGGCGCGCCGTGGTCGCCGACCTTCTCGAAGATCGGTCCGTTGCGCTGGGGCTCTGCGGAAGACGAAGCCAGGGCCTCGGCCGATTTCGACAAGATCCGGTCCTGGTCCGAGAAGGAGAAACGCCCGATCTATCTGGGCGAGTTCGGTGTCTATGAACGCGCGCCCGCGGAGAGCCGCGCGACGTATCTGTCGTTCATGGCGAGAAGCGCGGAACGCAATGGCTGGGCGTGGGCTTACTGGCAGTTCGACCACGATTTTGCGGCATTCGACGGCGCCCGGCAACGCTGGAAGGCGGACATCCTCCGCGCGATCATCCCTCCGGTCCGCTAAGCCGTTCGATTGGACGCAGCGTCCGATTCAGGATCGGCCGGCGGCCTTGACGACGCGATTGTCCCGCGCGGTGAGCACGCCACCCTTGTAGACGGAACGCCCGGACGGCCGCGCGACCACGGCCTCCTGGATATGCACGGCGTTCAGGGTCACGAAATCGGCCTTGGCCCCCGCATGCAGGCCGTAGTCCTCGAGCCTGAGCGCCTTGGCGCCGGCCGTAGTGATCATGTCGAACGCGATCGCGAGCTCCTCATCGGTGTAGAAACCCGAGCGGTATCCGATCATCATGGCACGGCCCAGCATGTCGCCGTCGCCAAAGGGCCACCAGGAGTCGCGGATGTTGTCGTTGCCGCTGAACACGGTGACGCCGGCTTTCCGCAACGGCGCGACGGGCGGGAACGGCCGGCTGCCCGGCGCATTCGTCATGATCGCCACGCCCGAGCGCGCCAGACTGTCGGCGGTCTTCTTCAGCGCATCGGCGGGAATGTCGCCGAGCCCGTAAGCGTGGCTGACGGTGACGCGGCCCTCCATGCCGAGCGCACGCGTGCGCGCCGCGATCTGCTCGACCTCGAAGGCGCCAAGCATGCCGCCGTCATGAAGATGGATATCGACATCGACGCCGTGCTTTTGCGCTACGCCGAACACGACGTCGAGATGGCCCTCGACATCCCGGTCGAAGCTTGCCGGATCCAGCCCGCCGACGGCATTGGCGCCGAGCTTGATGGCCTCGTCGAGCAGTTGCGGCGTGCCGGGGCTGGTGAGGATGCCGTTCTGGGGAAACGCCACGAGCTGGATATCGATCAAATCCCTGTATTCCTCGCGAACCCCGAGGATGGTCTCCAGCGACTTCAGCCCCACCGAACCGTCGACCATGACGTGACTGCGCATCTGCGTCGTGCCGTGCCCGATGCAGAGGTCGAGCTGGTTCCGTGCGCGCACGTCCATCGGCGCGGCCGCGGCAAGGTTCTCGGCCTGAAACGCCACCCGCTCATGGACGTCGAATCCGTCGGTGCAGGGACGGTGCGGCCGCCAGGTATCGCCGTAAAAACTGGTGTCGAGATGGATGTGGCCTTCGACGAAGCCGGGCACGACCAGCGCATTGCCGAGATCGACGATCTCGATTCCGTTCGGCCGTTCGCCTTTCGCCTCAATCGCAACGATGCGGCCGCCACGGACCAGCAGATCGCGGCTGGTGCCGTCACCGAGCCTGGCATTGATGAAGAGTTTGTCGGCTGGCATCGGATCTGTTCCTCTTGTCGCTTGTGTCACATGCAGATCGCGCGGTTCTCCATGCCTTGCCTAACATGGTCGGAGGAATAATACTCCGCTCGCACAAGCAGACAAGGAACCTAGAGCGTTGCCGGAGATTGCGAGCAGGGAACAGTTCGATGTCAAGCGCGCAGCCTTTGCCGCGACCATCGGCAACATGCTGGAGTTCTACGACTTCATCACCTACAGCTTCTTTGCGACCGAGATCGGGCGCACCTTCTTCCCCGCGCACAGCGAATACGGCAGCCTCATGCTGTCGCTTGCGACCTTCGGCGCCGGTTTCCTGACGCGGCCGATCGGCGGCGTCGTGCTCGGCATCTTCTCCGACCGGGTCGGCCGGCGGCCGGCGATGCTGCTGAGTTTCGCGCTGATGGGCGGCGCGATCCTGACCATTGCGCTGACGCCATCCTATGCCGCCATCGGCATTGTGGCGCCGATCATCGTGATCCTGGCGCGGATGGTGCAAGGATTTGCGCTCGGCGGCGAGGTCGGGCCGACCACGGCCTATCTGATCGAGATCGCTGCACCGAGGAACCGCGGCCTCGTGGTCGCCTGGCAGCCTGCCAGCCAGGAGATCGCGGCGACGGTGGGCGCGCTTGTCGGTGTCATCCTGAGCAGCGCGATGGCGCCCGATATGCTGCAGGCCCATGGATGGCGCATCGCGTTCCTGCTCGGGGCCGTTTGTCTGCCGTTCGGCATCTGGATGCGCCGCACGCTGCCGGAAACGGTCTCGCATGGGGAGCACGTCGCCGGGCAGGTCGAACGCGCGAGCCATGTGGCGCTGGCGCGCCGGCATCTTCGCGTCATCGTGCTGGCGGTGATGATCCTGGCCAGCGGCACGATCTCGACCTATGTGACGCAATACATGACGACCTACGCCAAGAACACGCTGCATGTGTCGCCGTCGCTGGCGTTCACGGTCTCGCTGGTCAGCAACGGACTGCAGATCATCGGCGCGGTGCTGGGCGGCTGGCTTGCCGACCGGCTCGGACGCAAGCCGATCATGATCTGGCCGCAGCTGGTCGTGCTGGTGCTGACCTATCCGGCCTTCCTGTGGATCGTCCAGGACCCCGGTGCGTGGTCGCTTCTGTTCGGCTTCGGTATCCTGTCGTTCATTGGATCGCTGCCGTTCACGGCGTTCTATGCCGCCTTCACCGAAGCGCTGCCGCAGAACATTCGCGGCGGCGTGTTCGCCACGATCTACGCGGTCGCCATCGCGACGTTCGGCGGCACCGCGCAACTTGTGGTCACGTGGCTGCTGCACGTGTCAGGGGATCCGCTGGCGCCGTCCTGGTACCTCTTGCTCGCGGCGGCGGTCGGCATTGTGGCGATGAGCCTGATGCCCGAGACCGCCCCGGTGAAGACTGGCGAGAAGTAGCGCCCGCGCTCAATCCATGTCGCGAAAGGCGTGGCCGTTGGCCTCGATTTCCTTCACGAGCTGCGGCGGCAGATTGGCCTGCGCCGAGGTGCCGTCGAACACCCAGTCTTTGGCATCGGCAAGATCGGGAAGACCCGCGCCCTTGCGGACATAAAGACCGACCGATGTCTTCTTCGGGTTGATGTAGAGATCGTAGTCCATTGCGCGCCTCCTCTCCGTTGCAGTTCGACGGAAGCTCCGGCCACGGCCGGAGACTTCCCGGATGAGTCAACGCCGGTAAGACTAGGCGGGTTTCTTCGCCTCCGGCGCAAGCACCACTGACGCCTCGCTCGTCAGCATCAGGAAGGTGATGGTCTCCTGGAAATACAGCTGAACCGATTTCGCCGAGTGGCTGAGATAGCCGATCGAAAGGTCCTGGCCGATCGAGAGCTGGAAATCGCCGCCGCGGGTGGTCAGCAGCACGCCGCCCTCGATCGCCGGCGCCCAGATGATCTTGCCGTCGATCAGGCGCTGGATGTGCTGCAGCACCGGATAGCCGTCGTCGGTCGCGCCGCCGATCGCGGTATAGGGCTCGGTGCCGAGCAGCAGCGTATAGGGACCGTTGACGCCGGCAAGCCGCAGCTGGCTGACCGCCTGCGCGACCACGGCAGGATAGTTCTTGACGCTCGACGGCAGCGTCAGCACCGGGTTGCTGGTGCCCTGACGGATGCCCCGAATGCCGGCGGCCGCGTAGCCGTCGAACACCGCGCGATCCTCGGCGAAGGCAATCTTGCGCGCGGCATCCTTGAGCGGACCCCAGTCGGAATCATTGGCGCCGCGCTCGACATCGTCGATCGCCTGGCGCGAGAGCTCGAACGGCACGCGCAGCTCGACCAGCGCCTGGACGTCGCGTTGCGTCGCCTCGACCCCGTCGCCCGGCGCCGCAATCTTCTTGAGATGACCGGTGCCGACCGCGGAGTAATCCGTTCCCTTCGGACCGTCGACGTCGACGACACGGCGCGCCGCCAGATGGCGCTTCAACGTGCGCGAGGCCTCCTCTTCGATCTGGGCCCATGCCGCGTCCGAGATAGGGGCGAGTCCCCGATGAAGATTATTCATGTCCAGCCTCTCCTTTCAGCGAGCCGATCCCGAGCGAGCCGTCGGACGGCGGTATTCCTGGTGCAGGTGTGTCGTCGGCCCCGGCGTCATCCAGAGACGGCTCGGCGGGCGAAGGTGCCGGCGCCTCGCTCGCGACGTCCTCCAGGAAGGTCGCCGACGGGACGAAGAACAGCATGCCGGTCACGGCGCGGCTGAAGTCGAGCAAACGGTCGTAATTGCCCGGCGGCTTGCCGACGAACATGTTCTCAAGCATCTGCTCGATCCGGCGCGGGGACTTGGCATAGCCGATGAAATAAGTCCCGAACTCGCCCTTGCTGATATTGCCGAACGGCATGTTGTCGCGGACGATATCGAGCTCCTCGCCGTTCTCGACGATCGTGGTCAGCGCGTTGTGCGCGTAGCTCGGCTTCACCGCATCGTCGAGCTCGATGTCGGACAGTTTGGTTCGGCCGATGATCTTTTCCTGCATCTCGACCGGCAGCTCGTTCCACTTCTTCAGGTCGTGCAGGTATTTTTGCACGATCACATAGCTGCCGCCGGCAAACGCCGCGTCCTCGTCGCCGATGATGGTGGCGTCGGTGGCCGCCTGGTCCTCCGGATTCTCCGTGCCGTCGACGAAGCCGAGCAGGTCGCGCTCGTCGAAATATTTGAAGCCGTGCACCTCGTCGGAGGTCGCAACCGCATCGCCGAGCCGCGTCATGATCTGGGTCGCGAGCTCGAAGCACAGGTCCATCGGCACGGCGCGGATGTGAAACAGCAGGTCGCCCGGCGTTGCGACGGCGTGGTGGACGCCATTGATCTCGCGGAACGGATGCAGACCTTTCGGCTTCGGCGCACCGAACAGCCGGTCCCATGCGTCGGAGCCGATGCCCATGACGCATGACAGCCGGCCCTCGAGATCGCGGAAGCCCACCGCGCGCAGCAGCGCGCCGAGGTCGGCGCACAGCGACCGCACCACCGCATCATACTCCGGATTGGGCTTGAGCGTGACCGCAAGGAAGATGGCCGCGCGCGTCAGCTTCGCAGCGACCGGTTGCGGAACGGCTGATGGCACGCATGTCTCCTTGACTAAAACGGCACTTCCACGAGGACAAAAGGCAGGCGCTGGACGCCGGATCGGCGTCCAGACAGGGGCAGAGGAGCATGCCGGTGGAGCCTTTACAAGGGCTCGAATGGCTCACGTGCTTGCAGAGGTGCCTGCCTCAATCGACGGGCTTGCCGGACTTCTCTTCCTCGAGCGTCACCGCAATCGCGGCGTTGGCCGAGAGCCGAACCTTGGAGCCTTCGACACCCGCCACGAAGCCGAGCTCGATGAAGTGGTGATGGCCCTTGTGGAAGCCGTCGCTGTCGCTTTTCTTCAGCTTGATGCGGTTGCCCTCGACGTGATCGACGGTGCCGACATGGACGCCATCGGCGCCGATGACCTCCATGTTGTCCTTGATCTTGTGCTGCGTCATGGCGCTCTCCCTGGTTGCAGGTCAGCTTGTATAGTCGGCTTGCATATGATGCCGGCAGACGACGCGGCGATGACAGCGCGCGTCGTGGGCAATCCGGTGTGTCTTACACCGGTTCGAATTCGTCCGCGGCCGCATTCTCCGGCTTCTTGCCGTTGAAGGTGAGGCCGGCCTTGGTGGCCGAGAGTTTGACCTGCGAGCCGTCGCGCACGTCGCCGGAAAGGATCATCTCCGCCAGCGGATCCTGCACGCTGCGCTGGATCACCCGCTTCAGCGGGCGGGCGCCGTAAGCCGGGTCCCAGCCTTTCTCGGCCAGCCAGTCGCGCGCCTTCGGATCGAGCTCCAGCTCGATCTTGCGATCCTCCAGCAGCCGGCGCAGCCGCGAGAACTGGATCTCGACGATGCGGCCCATGTCGCTCTTCTGCAGCCGGTGGAATAGAATGATCTCGTCGATCCGGTTGAGGAATTCCGGGCGGAAGTGCGCCCGTACCATGTTCATCACCTGCTCGCGCACCGCGCTCGTGCTCTGGCCTTCCGGCTGGTTGACCAGGTATTCGGCGCCGATGTTCGAGGTCATGATGATCAGCGTGTTGCGGAAATCGACGGTGCGGCCCTGGCCGTCGGTCAGGCGGCCGTCGTCGAGCACCTGCAGCAGCACGTTGAAGACGTCGGGATGCGCCTTCTCGATCTCGTCGAACAGCACCACCTGATAAGGCCGCCGCCGCACCGCTTCGGTCAGGGCGCCGCCCTCGTCATAGCCGACATAGCCGGGCGGGGCGCCGATCAGCCGCGAGACCGAGTGCTTCTCCATGTATTCGGACATGTCGAGGCGGATCATCGCCGTCTCGTCATCGAACAGATATTCGGCAAGCGCTTTCGCTAGCTCGGTCTTGCCGACGCCGGTTGGACCCAAGAACATGAACGAGCCGATCGGCCGGTTCGGGTCCTGCAGGCCGGCGCGGGCGCGACGGACCGCGGTCGACACCGCGCGGACCGCCTCGGCCTGGCCGACGACGCGCTTGCCCAGCATCTCCTCCATGCGCAGCAGCTTGTCCTTCTCGCCCTCCAGCATCTTGTCGACCGGCACGCCGGTCCAGCGCGAGACCACCTGCGCGATATTGTCGGCGGTCACGGTTTCGCTGGCGGACGACGTCTCGCTGGCCTCGACCGCCGCAAGCTTCTTCTCGAGCTCGGGAATGCGGCCATAGGCCAGCTCACCCGCCTTCTGGAATTCACCCTTGCGCTGCGCATTGGCGAGCTCGGTACGCAACTGCTCGAGCTCGCCCTTCATCTTCTGCGCATCGGAGAGCTTGCTCTTTTCCGACCGCCATTTCGATGTCATGTCCGCCGACTTCTTTTCCAGGTCGACAAGATCCTTCTCGAGCGTCTGCAGGCGGCTCTTGGAGCCGAGATCGGTCTCCTTCTTCAGCGCTTCCTGCTCGATCTTGAGCCGGATGATCTCGCGGTCGAGCGAATCGAGTTCTTCCGGCTTGGAATCGACCTGCATCTTCAGCCGCGCCGCCGCCTCGTCCATCAGGTCGATCGCCTTGTCGGGGAGGAAGCGGTCGGTGATGTAGCGGTTCGACAGCGTGGCGGCGGCGACCAGCGCCGAATCCGCGATGCGCACGCCGTGATGCTGCTCGTATTTGTCCTTGAGGCCGCGCAGGATCGAGATGGTGTCCTCGACCGTCGGCTCGGAGACGAACACCGGCTGGAAACGCCGCGCCAGCGCCGCGTCCTTCTCGACATGCTTGCGGTATTCGTCGAGCGTGGTGGCGCCGATGCAGTGCAGCTCGCCGCGGGCGAGCGCGGGCTTCAACAGGTTGGATGCGTCCATCGCGCCGTCGCCCTTGCCGGCGCCGATCAGCGTGTGCATCTCGTCGATGAACAGGATGATGCCGCCCTCGGCTGAGGTCACTTCCTGCAGCACCGCCTTGAGCCGCTCCTCGAACTCGCCGCGATATTTTGCGCCGGCGATCAGCGCGCCGAGATCGAGCGCGAGCAGCGCCTTGTCCTGCAGGCTTTCCGGCACGTCGCCATTGACGATGCGCAGCGCGAGGCCCTCGACGATCGCGGTCTTGCCGACGCCAGGCTCGCCGATCAGCACGGGATTGTTCTTGGTCCGCCGCGACAGCACCTGGATGGTGCGGCGGATCTCCTCGTCGCGGCCGATCACCGGATCGAGCTTGCCGTCGCGCGCGGCCTGGGTGAGGTCGCGGGCGTATTTCTTCAGTGCGTCATAGGCGTTCTCGGCCGACGCGCTGTCGGCGGTGCGGCCCTTGCGCAGCGCGTTGATGGCCGCATTCAGGTTCTGCGGATTGACGCCGCCCTTGGCGAGCAGCTTGCCGGCCTCGCTGTCCTTGTCGGCTGCGAGCGCCTGCAGCAGGCGTTCGACCGAGACAAAGCTGTCGCCGGCCTTGTCGGCGGCCTGTTCGGCCGCCGCGAAGGCGCGCGCGGTCTCCGGCGCCAGGTAAATCTGTCCCGAGCCGGCGCCGCTCACCTTCGGTACCTTCGCCAGCGCGTCTTCGGTCGCCTTGAGGATCGCGCGCGAGTTGCCGCCGGCGCGGTCGATCAGGCCGGCCGCGAGGCCCTCATTGTCGTCGAGCAGCACCTTCAGGATGTGAAGCGTCGAGAATTGCTGATGCCCCTCGCGCATCGCGAGCGATTGCGCCGACTGAATGAAGCCGCGAACGCGATCAGTATATTTCTCTATGTTCATCGTGGCACCTCAAGGCAACGCAGGCTCGTCGAGATCAAGTCAGCCACGCAGTCCCGCCGGCGACAGATGGCGGAACGATGACATCCATCATGCAACAGCCCCGTGCGATTGCGCCGGCGGAAAAACCGCGGGCCGAAGGCCGCCGCATCTCGCATCGTGTGGTCCTTTCAGGGGAGTGTCAATCGCGGAGCGCACTCGCCGGACGCTGCAGTTAAGCCGTTGCGAGGGCTGATGTTCGTCTTTGGCACTCATCCGGCGGCACTGCTACGGCCGTGCCAGCAAGCCGGGTGTACGCATCGCGCTGATTGCGGTTCGATGGTTCGCTGTGCTCGCGATGCGAGCGCTGGATGAGCATGGATCGCTGTGATCGCACAAAGGCCCAAGTCAAGTTCGGGACACGCTGTCGGAATCGATCACGTCGTGTTTCGCGTAGCGCGCTCGATGATGCAGAGAAGCAGCGCGCGATGTTCCATTGAATCGCGCAACGTTGCATCACGGCGCACTCTGAACCGACCATGAATAGCCGCGTGAGCGCGTTTCCGTTTGCGTCGATGCGTTTCAGGCTGGTGTAAGGTCAAGGCGCTAGCGATGAAGTGTGTCGGTGCATTGCCGATGCACGGAACTTTTGTTCCGTCTCACGTCGAACGTGCTCATCGAAGAGGCTCCCAATGACAACTCGTCTCCTTTCGACCGTGTCGTGTGCAGCGCTTGCCACGGCGCTGTTCTATGCGACGGCGGTGCCCGCAATCGCGCAGGATGCGGCATGCGCGCCGGTCTCTGCCGTCGAGACCGCGCCGCCGCCGTTGCCGACCTACGATCAGCCGCCGGTGCCTGGTCCCGGCTACATGTGGTCGCCGGGCAATTGGTCGTGGGACGAGGATCGCGGCGATTACTACTGGGTGCCCGGCACCTGGGTGCAGCCGCCGCGGGTCGGACTGCTGTGGACGCCCGGCTACTGGGGCGCGTTCGGCGGCGGCTTCATTTTCCATCAGGGCTATTGGGGTGATCGCGTCGGCTTCTACGGCGGCGTCAATTACGGCTTCGGCTACGGCGGTTCAGGGTATGAAGGCGGCCGCTGGGATCACGGCAACTTCTTTTACAATCGCACCGTGAACAATCTGCAGGGCGCGCGGATCACCAACGTCTACGAGAAGAACGTCACGATCAATCAGACCACCGTCAACAACGTCAGCTACAATGGCGGCCGCGGCGGCATCGAGGTGCGGCCGACGCCGGCCGATCGCGCGATCGCCAAGGAGCAGCACTTCGCGGCAACGCCGTTGCAACGCAAGCAGGTCGAGACCGCAAGCCAGGATCCGAGCATGTTCAAGCGGACCAACAATGGCGTGCCCGCCGTCGCCGCAACGGCGCGTCCCGGCGAATTGAAGGGACCGGGCGTGGTTCGCGCGCGCGCGGCCGGCGAGGCGGTGCCTGCCAACGCCGCGCGGCCGGCGGCGGGGGAGCCGGGGCATCCGGGAGCTGCAGCCGCGCCCGCAACAGCACCGACTGCTTCCCACGCGCTCCCGGTCCCGGGGAAGGAGCTTCCGGCGGCGCATCCGGCCGAGGCGAACAAGCCCGCGGCCGAGGAGAAGCGCGCGGCAACTGCTCCCGAGACGAAGGCTGAGCCGCATCCTGCTGCACCGGCGCCTGCCGGATCCCACGCGCTTCCGGTTCCCGAGAAGGGCGTTGCGGCGCATCCGCCCGCCGAAGTGAATAGGCCTGCGGTCGAAGAGAAGCGCGCAGCGCCTGCCGCCGAGCCGAAGCTTGAGCCGCATCCTGCGGAAGCGGCGCGGCCTGCCGTGCAGGAGAAGCGGCCCGAAGAGGTGCGCAAGGAAGAGCCGCGTCCCGAGCCTGCCGCGAAGCCCGTCGCGCGGCCTGAACCAGCGAAGCCCGAAGCACGACCGGAGCCTGCGGCAAGGCCGGAAGCGCGCCCGGAGACGATGGCGCGCCCCGAGCCGCATCCGCAGGCAGCCCATCCTCAGCCGGCCGCACGGCCGGAGCCGCACGCCGCTCCGCATGCTGCGCCCGCGGCAGGTCATCCCGCGGAGGAGAAGCGGCAGGAGCAACACTAAGGCACGTCCGCGCTCCGCTGGCTCGTTCCGGCGGAGCGCGGTATTGTCCCGCCTGTGCGCAAGCGATCATCACTGGAGGTTGGTCATGGCACAGAGTCACGGTGGCGATGGACAGCTCGACGATGGCAAGCCGCGTTTGAGCGAGGACGATATGCAGCGCGCCCTGCTCGGTCCGCGGGGCGTGCCGGGCAAGGCGGATACCGCCAAGATGACGCCGCAGCAGCAAAAGAACATGCCGAACTATCTGGACCCCGGACATACATCCTAGGTCGTCACGTGACGTGAGCGCATGTTGCGTCGGCCGCTTCCGGGCGGCGCGCCTGCGCACTTGCAAATCGCCTGCTTTTGCGCCCTCATGATTGCAGGTGCACTCACGGTGTTGCGGAGCAGGTTGTGAGAAATCCGTACGAGATTCTTGGCGTTGCCCCGACGGCGTCTGCGGCCGATGTCCAGAAGGCCTATCGAAAGCTGGCGAAGAAGCTGCACCCGGATCTCAATCCGGGTGACAAGGCGGCCGAAGACAAATTCAAGGAAGTCGCTGCTGCGAACGATCTGCTCTCGGATGCCGAGAAGCGCAAGCGCTTCGACGCCGGCGAGATCGATGCTGATGGCGCCGAGCGGCCGCAGCATCGCTACTACCGGGATTTCGCCACCGCCGATGCGGGGCATCCCTATGCCGACAGTTCCGGCTATGCCGATTACATGGACCAGGACGATGCATTCGCCGAGCTGCTCCGGCGCAGCGAGCAGGCGCGCGCCAACCGGCGCGGCCGTGATTTGCATTACGCTCTCGCGATCGACTTCGCGGAATCGATCACCGGCGCGAGCAAGCGGCTGACGCTTCCCGACGGCGGTACGCTCGACGTGACGATTCCGCCAGGGCTCGTCGATGGCCAGATCATTCGTCTGCGCGGCAAGGGCATGCCCGGCAGCGGCAAGGGCGGTCCCGGCGATGCGCTGATCGAGGTGGAGGTTCGCCCCGACCCGCGCTTCACCCGCGAGGGTGACGACATTACGCTGGAACTGCCGATCTCGCTGTCCGAGGCGGTGCTCGGCGGAAAAGTCCGCGTTCCGACGCCGACCGGCGCCGTGACCATGACGGTTCCGAAGGGATCGAACACCGGCACGACCATGCGGTTGCGCGGCAAGGGCGCGCCCCGCGTTGGCGGCGGTCATGGCGATGAGCTCGTCAAGCTCAAGGTGGTCCTGCCCAAGGGACCCGATCCCGAGCTCGAGGCGTTTGTGTCGAACTGGGATCGAAAGGCATTCGATCCGCGCGAGGATGGTGCATCATGAACAAGCAGCAATTCCTCATCGATGCGGGTCTGGAGGTGCAGACCCTGGAGTTCTGGATCGAGCAGCAATGGCTCGTGCCGGACGAGACCGCCAGCGAGGTCAGCTTCTCCGACACCGACGTGGCGCGAGCGCATCTGATCCAGGACCTGAAGGGCGACTTCGGCGTCAACGACGAGGGCATCGACGTCATCCTCCATCTGGTCGATCAGCTGCACGGCCTGCGCCGCGCGTTCGAGCAATTGCACAAGGATATGGCGTCACCACCGCGCTAGGCGCCTCACTTACGACGAACCTCAGCCTTGAGATCAGCCTGGGAGACGATCATGACGGACAAGCCGACGACGCTGGCGCATGGCGAGATCGACGTTCTTATCCTGCAGGCGCTGGTGCGCAAGCTGATCGCGAAGGGCGTGCTGACGCCGGACGACGTCCGCTCGATGTTGTTCAAGGCCGCCAAGAATCTTGACCTGGTCGGCAGCGAACTGACGACGGAAGCCGCCAACATCATCGTGCAGGAGGATCTGGCGCCCGCATTCCTTGGCGGCTAGAGCGTGATCCGGAAAAGTGGAGGCCGGTTTTCTCTCGCGACAAACGCGAAGCGTGTGCGCGGAGATCATGCTCGAATAAAAAGAGCCATCAGGTCTGGCCGCTGCGGGTGGAGACCAGCCGGATCCGGGTGACCTGACCGGCATTGCCGGCGAGATAGGCTTGCGCGTCACGCACCAGCCGCTCCACGGCGTCCACGTCATAGCTCGGATGACGGGTGTTCAGATGCAGGTCGGTCTCGACCTGCATGACGTTTGTCGTGTCCGCGGCGCCGATCTCGACCGAGAACGACACCAGCGAAACGTGCGGGCTCTTGAAGGCCATGTTTTGATCTCCCTCATCGCGTGACGCGCGGCGTGCATCGGTGCGGCGGGCGTAATCTATCTCAAGCAGCCGAATCCTGCTCGGCGGTTCGCATAGCAGCCGGACGTGCCCTGTCGAGCTCCTCGATCATGCCGCGGGCGATCTCGCGCTCGCCCATGATCACGATGTCGGCGCCAAGTCCTTTCAGATGATCTACCTCGGCGTCGGAATGCGCACGGGCGATGATCTGGATACCGGCATTCGCGGCGCGCGCCTGCTCGACGATCTGGCCGGCCTCGAAGGCTTCGGGAATCGCGATGACCAGCGATCGCGCGGCGGCCGGATTGGTCGCGCGCAGCACGCTGGCACGCGCGGCGTTGCCCATCAGGGCTTCGATGCCCCGCTCCTTGAGCTTGGCGACCATGTCGTCGGACGCCTCGACCGCGAGGAACGGCGCGCTGCGTTGATGCAGCGCATCGCCGACGATGCTGCCGACCCGACCGTAGCCGACCAGGATGGTGTGATCCTGCAATTCGGTGACCGGGATTGGTTCAGAAGCTGCGGCGGTTGGCGAGGAAGCCTGCGGCTTCTCGAGCCGCGACGTCAGCCAGTCGACCACCGCGAACACCAGCGGGTTGAGCATGATCGAGACGATCGCGCCCGCCAGGATCAGGTCGCGGCCGGCCTTCGGCAGCAGATTGAGCGCAACGCCGAGCTCGGCCAGGATGAAGGAGAATTCGCCGATCTGCGCGAGGCTCGCCGAGATCATCAGGGCGGTTGCCATCGGACGACGGAACAGGACGACGATCAGAAGGGCTGCGAGCGACTTACCGACCACGATAACGAACAGCGTCGCTGCGAACGGCCAGGGCTCGCGCACCAAGCTGAATGGATCGAACAGCATGCCGACGGAGACGAAAAACAGCACCGCGAACGCATCGCGCAGCGGCAGTGTTTCCTGGGCCGCGCGCTGGCTGAGCGGCGATTCCCGAAGCATCATTCCGGCGAAGAAAGCGCCGAGCGCCAGCGAGACACCGAACAGCTTGGTCGCGCCGAACGCGATGCAGAGCGCGATCGCGAGCACGGTCAGCCGGAACAGCTCGCGCGAGCCGGTATGCGCGATGTAGTGCAGGACCCACGGGATCAGCCGGCGTCCGACCACCAGCATCAGCGCGATGAACACGGCGATCTTGATCAGCGTCAGCACCAGCACGCCGGTCAGCCCGAGACCGAAACGGGCGGCGAGCGGGTCGGAGGTGAGCGCCGCGCCATCGCCGCCCTGCAAGCTGGCCACCGCCGGGAACAGCACCAGCGCCAGCACCATGGCGAGGTCTTCGACGATCAGCCAGCCGACCGCGATCTTGCCGCGTTCGGTGTCCATCAGGCGGCGCTCTTGCAGCGCGCGCAACAGCACGACGGTACTTGCGACCGACAGCGCGAGGCCGAACACCAGGCCTGCGCCGACGGTCCAGCCCATCAACAGCGCGAGGCCAAGGCCCATCAATGTGGCGACCGCAATCTGCGCAATCGCGCCGGGCACCGCGATCGCGCGCACCGACAACAGATCGTTCAGCGAGAAATGCAGGCCGACGCCGAACATCAGGAGAATGATACCGAGCTCGGCGAGCTCGGTCGCCAGCGCCTGATCGGCGACGAAGCCGG
This sequence comes from Bradyrhizobium sp. USDA 3262, assembly GCF_054060035.1. Taxonomy (NCBI): domain Bacteria; kingdom Pseudomonadati; phylum Pseudomonadota; class Alphaproteobacteria; order Hyphomicrobiales; family Nitrobacteraceae; genus Bradyrhizobium; species Bradyrhizobium sp. USDA 3262. Next base: position 7,874,192 of record NZ_JBSSCT010000001.1, on the reverse strand, counting down.
GCGTGAAGGGGCCGACGGCCACGCCCGCGAGCAGATAACCGACCAGTGGCGGAACCCGAAAGCGCTGGGCGATGGTTCCGAAGACGAAAGCTAATCCGAGACCCGCGACGACGGTCGCGATCAGAGGTGTGTCATGCGGCATTTCGCCTTGTCGCACAGCATCCCTGGCGGTGCACCGCGACCATTTGAGGCGCGGCATTCCGCGCGAATCTGTGATCTATTGCTCATAGCCTGAGCATATGATCTCATGTCGGGATGGATCCGCGGCTTCCCGAGACCGATCTCGTCATCTTCGACTGCGACGGCGTGCTGGTCGACAGCGAGGAATTGAGCTGCCGCTGCCTCGCCGAGGCAATGGTCCAGGCCGGCATCGGGATGACCACCGAACGGGCGCTCGAACTCTTCCTAGGACGCAGCACCGCGGCCCTGGTCGACTACTGCCGGGGCGTCGGAAAGCCGTTGTCCGCGACGTTTCTGCCTGACCTGGCGCTGCAGGTACGTGAGACCTTCCGCTCCCGGCTGAAGCCTATCGCCGGCATTGCGGCGGTGCTCGCGGAATTGCGGCTGCCATATTGCGTCGCCTCGTCGAGCGATCTCGAGCGGGTGAAGTTTTCGCTGGAGCTGACCGGCCTCGCCGCCAGCTTCGGACCGCTGCTTTACACCGCGCAGATGGTCAAGCACGGCAAGCCGGCCCCGGATCTGTTCTTGCATGCGGCAAGCGCGATGGGCGCCGCGCCGCGCCGCACGCTCGTGATCGAAGACAGCGTCAGCGGGGTGACCGCGGCGAAGGCGGCGGGCATGAAAGTGTGGGGATTTGTCGGCGGCGCCCACTATCGGTTGGCGGATGGCAGTGCTCTGCTGCGGCAGGCCGGGGCGGATCGAATCTTCGCCGCGATGACCGATTTCTGGATGGAAGGCTGACGCAAGACGATGGCTGCGCCCGACAACGAAAAGTCTCGCCTCGACGATGCGGCGCGCGCCGGCTGGCTGTATTTCATCGCGGGCCATACCCAGGATGAGATTGCGAAAATGCTGCAGGTGTCGCGCGCCTCGGCGCAGCGCCTGGTGTCGCTGTGCCTCGCGGAGCGGCTAATCACGTTTCGCCTCGAACACCCCATCGCGGCCTGCATGGAGCTGGCGTCGCGACTGAAAGAGCGGTTCGATCTGGTCCATTGCGACGTCGTGCCGACCGATCCGGCGGCGCCGCTGTCGAATGCAGGGATCGCCGAGCGCAGCGCCAATCTGCTGGAGACGACGCTGCGCTCGGAGACGCCTGTCATCGTCGCGCTCGGCACCGGCCGCGCGGTGCGCGCCGCGGTCGAGCGGGTCTCGCCGATCGAGCGGCCCGATCATCAGATCGTCTCGCTGGTCGGCAACATCTCCGCCGACGGCTCGGCGAGCTTCTACGACACGGTGGGGCGGCTCGCCGACCGCACCGGTGCGCGCCATTACCCGATGCCGCTGCCGTTCCTGATGTCGAGCGAGGACGAGCGCAACCGCATGGTGCGCATCGATCCGATCGCGCGGGTGAGGGCGGTCGCCGCCAAGGCCGATCTGCGGCTGATCGGCATCGGCCAGATGGACCAGAAGGCCCAGGTCCATGTCGACGGCTTCGTCACCCGCGAGGAACTGCTCGAGATGATGCGGCTCGGCGCGATCGGCGAGGTGACGGGCTGGGCCTATGACGCCAGGGGCCGCCTGATCAAGGGCGGCACCAACAAGCGGCTGACGAGCATCCCGCCGCAGATCCCCGCGGAAGCGACCACGATCGCCGCGGCCGTCGGCGCCGCCAAGGTGCCGTCGATCAAGGCCGCATTGGCGGGCCGGGTGATCAACGGCCTCATCACGGATGAGGCTACCGCGCGCGCGGTGCTGGATCGGTAGGCGTCGCGAGTCGTACTTCACCTCGCCCCGCTTGCGGGGAGAGGTCGGATCTCATCGGAGATGCGATCCGGGTGAGGGGGAGTCTCCGCGCATTCGTCCGCTTCGTATGCGCGGAAAGAGCCCCTCACCCCAACCCTCTCCCCGTAAGAACGGGGCGAGGGAGCGCAGTCCCGCTGTGGCCGCAAATCAAGTTGCCTTCTGGGGCTCAGCGCCCTTCTTCACCTCCGCAAAAACCTCCATTCCAGGCTGTGGTGGAACCCGCAAACGCGCGGAACGGGCGTCCCCCGCGCGCTTGACAAAATTTGGCAATAGGATGAACATACGCTCAACACGTGGGCATATGCTCAACGTGACATAAGGGAGGTCACCTTGAAAAACGTCCTTTGCGCCGTTGCGGGCGCGGCTGCTGTTTTGATCTCTGCCCCCTCGATCGCCCAGACCACGCTGACGGTGGCGACCGTCAACAATGGCGACATGATCCGCATGCAGGGGCTCACCAGCGAATTCACCGCGAAGAATCCCGATATCACTGTCAAATGGGTGACGCTCGAGGAGAACGTGCTGCGCCAGCGCGTGACCACCGACATCGCCACCAAGGGCGGCCAGTTCGACGTGCTCACCATCGGCACCTATGAGGTGCCGATCTGGGCCAAGAAGAACTGGCTGGTGCCGCTCGACAAGCTCGGCGCCGATTACGACGTCGGCGACCTCTTGCCCAAGATCAAGGATGCGGTCTCGGTCGACGGCAAGCTCTATGCCGCGCCGTTCTACGGCGAAAGCTCGATGGTGATGTATCGCACCGATCTGTTCGACAAGGCCGGCCTGAAGATGCCGGAGAGCCCGACCTGGGACTTCGTGGTCGACGCCGCCAAGAAGCTGACCGACAAGGCCGCCGGCGTCTATGGCATCTGCCTGCGCGGCAAGGCCGGCTGGGGCGAGAACATGGCGTTCCTGACCGCGATGGCCAATTCCTACGGCGCGCGCTGGTTCGACGAGAAGTGGGAGCCGCAGTTCACCTCGCCGGAATGGAAGAAGACGCTGACAACCTATGTCGACCTGATGAAGCAGGCCGGCCCTCCCGGCGCCAGCTCCAACGGCTTCAACGAGAACCTCGCGCTGTTCAACGCCGGCAAATGCGCGATGTGGATCGACGCCACGGTGGCGGCGTCGTTCGTGACCAATCCGAAGGAATCCACGGTCGCCGACAAGGTCGGCTTCGCGCTGGCGCCGAACACCGGGCTCGGCAAGAACGCCAACTGGCTGTGGGCGTGGAGTCTCGCGGTTCCTGCCGGTTCGAAGAAGGTCGAGGCGGCCGAGAAGTTCATCGCCTGGGCGACCGGCAAGGACTACACCAAGCTCGTCGCGTCGAAGGAAGGCTGGGCCAACGTGCCGCCGGGCACGCGCTCCTCGCTGTACAAGAACCCCGACTATCTGAAGGTCGCCCCCTTCGCCAAGCTGACGCTGGCCTCGATCGATGCCGCCGATCCGAACAAGCCGACGGTGAAGCCGGTGCCTTATGTCGGCGTGCAGTACGCGGCGATCCCTGAATTCCAGGGCATCGGAACCCAGGTGGGCCAGCAGTTCTCGGCCGCGCTCTCAGGTTCGACCACCGTCGATGCGGCGCTCTCGGCTGCGCAGTCCGCGACCGAGCGCGAAATGAAGCGCGCGGGCTACATCAAGTAAACCTGCCTGCGACTCGATAGCCAAGGCGCGTCAAACGCCTTGGCCGCCTGACCAGCTTAGACCTCCCGAGCTGGGTACTTGCGACCATCCTGTCCCGCAGCGGGATGGTCGCTCCTTTCCTTAAGTAAGGAGGCGGGGATGGCGACCCAGCAGACCCAACTGCTTGCACGCACGCTGCTCACGCCCGCGGTGGCGTTGCTGTTCATCTGGATGATCGTGCCGCTGGCGCTCACGATCTATTTCGCGACCCTGCACTACAATCTGCTCGATCCCGGGTCCGAATCGTTCGTTGGCCTGGAGAATTTCCGCTACTTCCTGACCGATCCGGCCTTCCTCGCCTCGCTGCAGAACACCCTGGTGCTGGTCGGCTCGGTGCTCGCGATCACGATCATCCTCGGCGTGCCGCTGGCGGTGCTGCTCGACCAGCAGGTGGTCGGGCTCTCGATCGTCCGGCTAATGGTGATCGCGCCGTTCTTCGTGATGCCGACGGTGAGCGCGCTGGTCTGGAAGAACCTGTTGATGCATCCGGTGTCGGGCCTGTTCGCCTGGATCGCGCACCTGTTCGGGCTGCCGGCGATCGACTGGTTCAACGACGCGCCGCTGTTCTCGGTGATCCTGATCATCTCCTGGCAATGGCTGCCATTCGCGACCCTGATCCTGCTCACCGCGCTGCAATCGCTCGACGAGGAGCAGAAGGAGGCCGCCGAGATGGACGGCGCGAGCGCGATCTCGACCTTCATCTACATCACGCTGCCGCACCTCGCGCGCCCGATCACCGTGGTGATCCTGATCGAGACCATCTTCCTGCTCACGGTGTTCGCGGAGATCTTCGTCACCACCGGCGGCGGCCCCGGCCTGCAGACCACCAACATCGCCTTCCTGATCTATTCGCAGGCGCTGATCCAGTACGACGTGGGGAGCGCCTCGGCGGGCGGCCTGGTTGCGGTGGTGCTCGCCAACATCGTCGCCTTCTTCCTCGTTCGTATCGTCGGCCGGAATCTGGAGGCGTAACGTCATGGCGCGGATGGTCACGACACGGCGCAGGGTGGTCTCGACGGTGGCGGCCTGGCTGGTCGGCTTCCTGATCTTCTTCCCGATCCTCTGGATGGTGCTGGCGAGCTTCAAGACCGAGCTCGAGGCGTTCGCGATCCCGCCCTCGTTCCTGTTCTTCCACTGGACCACCGAGAACTACGCAACGGTGCAGGAGCGGAGCGACTATTTCCACCATGCGCTCAACTCGATCATTATCGCCGGCGGCTCGACGCTGATCGCGATGCTGATCGCGATTCCGGCGGCGTGGTCGATGGCGTTCTCGCCGACCAAGCGGACCAAGGACGTGCTGCTCTGGATGCTGTCCACCAAGATGATGCCGCCGGTCGGCGTGCTGGTGCCGATCTACCTGATCTACCGGACCTTCGGCCTGCTCGATACCAGAAGTGGCCTGATCTTCATCCTGTGCCTCGGCAATCTGCCGATCGTGATCTGGATGCTGTTCACCTATTTCAAGGAGATCCCGAAGGACATCCTCGAGGCGGCGCGGATGGATGGCGCCACGATCGGGCGCGAGCTGATCTATGTGCTGACGCCGATGGCGGTGCCGGGCCTCGCCTCCACCCTGCTGCTCAACCTGATCCTGGCGTGGAACGAGGCGTTCTGGACCCTCAATCTGTCGACGCTCGAGGCCGCGCCGCTCACCGTCTTCATCGCGTCCTATTCCAGCCCGGAAGGATTGTTCTGGGCGAAATTGTCGGCGGCGTCGACGCTCGCGATCGCGCCCATTCTCGTGCTCGGCTGGTTCAGTCAGCGGCAGCTCGTCCGCGGCCTGACCTTCGGCGCGGTCAAGTAGCAGAAAGGCTTTCGCCATGGGTCAGATTACGCTGCAGGGTGTGCAAAAATCGTTCGGGCCGGTCCACATCATCAAGGGCGCCGATCTCGACATCGCCGACGGCTCCTTCGTCGTCTTCGTCGGCCCGTCCGGCTGCGGCAAGACCACGCTGTTGCGGCTGATTGCGGGGCTGGAGGATGTCACCGGCGGCGCGATCCTGATCGACGGGCGCAACGTAGTCGATGTGCCGCCGGCCAAGCGCGGGCTGTCGATGGTGTTCCAGTCCTATGCGCTCTATCCGCATATGAGCGTGCGCGGCAACATCGCGTTCGGCCTGAAGATGGCCGGCATCGCCAAGGACGAGATCAACCGCAAGGTCGAGGCGGCCGCGGCAACGCTCAATCTGACGCCCTATCTCGACCGCAAGCCGCGCGAGCTCTCCGGCGGCCAGCGCCAGCGCGTCGCGATCGGGCGCGCCATCGTGCGCGAGCCGAAGGCGTTCCTGTTCGACGAGCCGCTGTCGAACCTCGACGCCGCGCTGCGGGTGCAGATGCGGCTCGATGTGACGCGGTTGCAGAAGCAGCTCGGCACCACGGCGATCTACGTCACCCACGACCAGGTCGAGGCCATGACCATGGCCGACAAGATCGTGGTGCTGAACGGCGGCAAGATCGAGCAATACGGTTCGCCGCTCGAGCTCTACGAGAAGCCGGCCAATCTGTTCGTCGCCGGCTTCATCGGCTCGCCGAAGATGAATTTCGTCACCGATGAGATCGCGAAGCAGCAGGGCGCCGCGACCATCGGGGTGCGGCCCGAGCATTTGAGGGTCGAGCGCGACGGGCAGGGCGGTTGGCACGGCACCGTCTCGGTCGCCGAGCATCTCGGCAGTGACACCTTCCTCTATGTCGACGCCGGACCGCTGGGAATGCTGACCGCGCGCTATATCGGCGAGCTTGATCTGCATCCCGGCGACCGGGTGTCGCTGATCCCGGATCCGGCGCGCATCCAACCGTTTCGACGACAGCGGAAAATCGATTCACGCGTAGAGCATGATCCGGACCCGGAGGGCCGCGTTAGCGCAAAGTGTGAAGCGGTTTTCCGAACAGATCATGCTCAAAAAGAAGCTAAGGAAGAAGAAAATGTATCTCGAAAAATTCAGGCTCGGCGGCAAGACCGCTATCATCACAGGCGCGGGTCAGGGCATCGGGCTCGCCTGCGCCGAGGCGCTCGCCGAAGCCGGCGCCAAGGTCATCATCGGCGACCGCGACGCCAAGGTCGCAAATGATGCGCAGGCGGCGCTGAAGGCCAAGGGCTTCGACGCCGACATCGCGCTGATGGACGTCACGGATTCCGGCCGCGTCTCTGCGGTCGCCGACGAGCTGGTGCGCAAATACGGCAAGGTCGACATCCTGGTCAACAATGCCGGCATCGCCCGCAGCGAGACGCCGGCGGAAACCGTGACCGACGAGCACTGGCTCAACGTCATCGACGTCAACCTGAACGGCACCTTCTGGTGCTGCCGCGCCTTCGGCAATCACATGCTGAAGGCGAAGTCCGGAACCATCGTCAATGTCGGCTCGATGTCCGGCTTCATCGTCAACAAGCCGCAGGAACAGTGCTTCTACAACGCCTCCAAGGCAGCGGTGCATCACCTGACGAAATCGCTCGCGGCCGAATGGGGCGCGCGCGGGGTTCGCGTCAACGCCGTGGCGCCGACCTATATCGAGACGCCGCTGAACGCGTTCGTGAAGAACAGCCCCAGAATGTACGACGCCTGGATCGGCGGAACCCCGATGGCGCGGATGGGGCAGGTCGACGAGATCGCCTCCGTCGTCTTGTTCCTGGCCTCCGATGCCGCGAGCCTGATGACCGGAAGCATCGTTCTGGTCGATGGCGGCTACACTTGCTGGTAGGGTTGCCCGGGGAGATCGTGCTCAAGCAAAGATAGAGCGGCTATGCGGCAAGCCTATATCGGGGTGGACGTCGGAAGCACCAGCGCCCGGGCGGGCGTGTTCGACGAGTCGGGGAAGCTGTTGGGTTCGGCGCGGCACCCGATCCGGGTCTGGCACGAGCCCGGCGATATCGTCGAGCAATCGTCCGACGACATCTGGGCGGCCTGCGTCGCCTCGGTGCGCAATGCGATGCAGGAGGCTACGGTTGGGGCCCAGCGCGTCAAAGGCATCGGCTTCGACGCGACCTGTTCGCTGGTCGTGCTCGACAGGGCAGGCCGGCCGCTCACCGTCAGCCCGTCCGGCGATCCCGCGCGCAATGTCGTGGTCTGGATGGATCACCGCGCGATGGACGAAACCGAATTCGTCAACGCGACCGGCGACAAGGTGCTGCGCTATGTCGGTGGCGCCATCTCGCCTGAGATGGAGATCCCGAAAATCCTCTGGCTGAAACGGCATCTGCCCGCGACCTTCGAGGCTGCCGGGCACTTCTTCGATCTTGCCGACTATCTGTCGTTCCGCGCGTCCGGCTCGCTGGCGCGCTCGACCTGCACCGTCACCTGCAAATGGACCTATGTCGCCGGCGAGGGCGGCTGGAGTGAAGCCTTTTTCAAGCGGGTCGGGCTCGAGGCGCTCGCGGCCGATCGCTTTGGGCGGATCGGTAGCGAGATCGTGCCGCCCGGCTCGCCGCTCGGCCGCGGCCTGTCCGAGGATGCCGCGCGCGATCTCGGCCTGCTGCCGGGAACCGCGGTCGGTGCATCCCTGATCGATGCCCATGCCGGCGGCGTCGGCGCGATCGGCGGCCGCGATGGCTCCGGCGCCGAGGTCGATGTCTGCCAACGGCTCGCCTACATCATGGGAACGTCGGCCTGCATCATGGCGACGACCGTCGATCCCTGCTTCGTGCCCGGTGTCTGGGGGCCGTATTTCGAAGGCATGGTGCCGGGCTTCTGGCTGAACGAGGGCGGCCAATCCGCGGCGGGCGCTGCGATCGATCACCTGCTCAAGTCGCATCCGGCGCATGCCGAGGTTGTGCTCGCGGCGAAGCGCGACGGCGTCGGACGTCATCGAGTATCTCGAGAAGCGCATCCTGGCGCGCAGCGGCAATGCCGGTGCCGCGGCGTTGCTCGCGCACAACGTTCACGTCCTGCCGGAATTTCTCGGCAACCGTTCGCCCTATGCCGATCCCGGCTCGCGTGCCGTGATCGCGGGGCTCGATCTCGACACCGACGTGTCGGCGCTGGAGCGGCTGTTCATTGCGGGCCTGTGCGGGCTTGCCTATGGCCTTGCCGACGTCATCGACGCCTTGCAGGCGCATGGCGTCAATGGCAAGACCATCGTGATCGGCGGTGGCGCGAGCCGCAGCCCCCTGGTGCGCCAGATCATGGCCGACACGACAGGTTATACGGTGGCGCTGCCGCAGACCCAGGAGCCGGTGCTGCTGGGTGCCGCGATGCTGGGCGCGGTCGCCAGCGGCGCGCACAATTCGATCAACGCCGCGATGGCCGGCATGTCGGCGCTTGGGCGGTTGAGCGAGCCGACCAGGCCGGAGCTTGCCGATTTCCACCGCAAGAAGCGCGGCGTGCACAAGATGCTGCGAGAGCTTGACCGCGACAGCCGCGAGGCGATGAGGCGGGCGCCCGGCGAAGCGCCGACGTAAGGTTTATCCCATGCTGCTGAGTTGCGGAGATGCGCTGATCGATTTCCTGCCGTCGAAGACGACGGATGGACGCGAGGCCTTGACGCCCGCGGTCGGCGGCTCCTGCCTCAACATCGCGATCGGCAGCGCGCGGCTCGACGTTCCGACCGGCTTTGTCGGCGGCATCTCGACCGACACCTTCGGCAAGATGATCGCCGATCATGCCGCGGCGTCCGGCGTCGACCTTCGTCGCGCCACGCGCAGCAATCGTCAGGCCACGCTGGCCTTTGCGCGCGTCACCGGCACCGAGACGCAATACGCCTTCTACGACGCCGACACCGCATCGCGGAACTGGACCTATCGGCGCGATGCGGTCGCGCTTGACGGCGTCACCTGCCTCCACACCGGCTCGACCACGCTGGTCCATGACAAGGGCGCGGCGGAGACGCTGGCCTTGATCGAGGATGCGCGGCCGAACGTGACGATCGCGCTCGATCCGAACTGCCGGCCGAACCTCGTCACGGACAAGGACGCCTACCGTGCGCGCATGCTGACGTTCTGCGGCAAGGCCGACATCGTGAAAATGTCCGACGTCGACTTCGCCTATCTGTTCGGCGACGAGGCCTATGCTCCGAGGGCCGAGGAGCTGCTCTCGGGCGGCGCATCGCTTGTCGTCATTACGCGCGGCCATGATGGCGCCTGCGCCTGGCATCGCAAGGCCGGACCGGTCGCGGCCGAAGCACTGGTGGTGAACGTCGTCGATACGATCGGCGCCGGCGACAGTTTTCAGGCGGCGCTGCTCGCCGCGTTGCATCGGCTGGACCGGATCGCGCGACAGCGGCTGCGCGACATCTCCGCGGCCGAGCTGACACGTGCGCTGTCCTTTGCTTGCAAATGCGCCGCCTTCACCTGCACGCGGCCCGGCGCCGATCCACCGCGGAGCCGGGAATTGCCGGCCGACTATTGGTAGGCCGCGCACGACCTCAGCCGGCGCGGCGTCTCGCGCGATGCCGTCGCTTGACGCTTAGTCTCATTTTGCGTGCTGCGCCTGCGAAGGCAAATCTGCCCGGCGATGCGTGAAGGTGTCCGAAGCACCCGATATCGTTCGGATTTGATGCCGACCCGCGATCGCTGCATTTCGAGCGTGCGAAGTCATGCTGCTTCGGCTTCGCATTGAGCGCATCGGTTGTCTTTGTGAAAGACCCCGCTAACATGGAACCCATCCATCGATACCTGTCGTCGTCCTTTTTTGATCGTCTATTGCAGCGCAACCAAGCCACGCAACGGGTTGCGCGCTCGCCAGGGCGGCCGGGCCTCGAAGGGAAGTAGCAGACACGCATCCCTAATATTGCAACCAAGAAATAACGGGGGAAGATATGTACGTGAAAGGGATTGCGGCATTCGCCGCCGCGCTCGGCGTTGGCCTGTTGTCGGGCGCCGCCATCGCACAGGAAGTCAAGCAGGAGAAGCAGTCGGTCCTCGGCAACGCCAATGTTTCTCCTGTGACCCAGGAGCAACTCAACGCCGCCGACAAGAACACCAGGGATTTCCTGCTTACCAACGGCAACTACGCCCAGACGCGATTCTATCCGGGCAAGCAGATCAGCCGGGACAATGTGAAGAACCTGCACGTCGCATGGATCTTCCAGACCGACGTCAAGGAATCGCTTGAGACATCTCCGATCGTCGTCGATGGCGTGATGTTCGTCACGACGTCGTTCAGCCATGTCTATGCACTCGACGCCAAGACCGGTCAGCAGCTCTGGCACTATGCCCACAAGATGGGCCCGATCACGGTTTATTGCTGCGGTCCCAACAATCGCGGCGTCCAGGTGCTCGGCGACCGGGTCTATCTGGCGACGCTCGATTCCAAGCTGATGGCGCTGAATGCCAAGACCGGCGAGGTGATCTGGACCACCAACATCGCCGATCCCGAGCTCGGCTACAGCGAGACGATGGCGCCGACCGTGGTCAAGGACAAGGTCCTGATCGGAACCAATGGCGGCGAATACGGCATCCGCGGTTTCGTGCGCGCCTATGACGCCAAGACCGGCAAGCAGCTCTGGAATTTCCATACCATTCCGGAGAACTCCGTCGGTGTCTGGGCGACCAAGGATGCCACCGGCCGCGACATGCATCGCAACATCCAGGCCGAGAAGGACATGCTCGCCAAGATCGGCGATCCCTATGCCAAGCTCGGTGGCGGCGTGTGGCAGAACCCGTCGGTCGATCTCGCGACCAACCGGATCTACTTCGTCGTCGGCAACCCGTCGCCCGACCTCGACGGCTCGAACAGGCCCGGCGACAACCTCTATACCAACTCGCTGGTCTCGCTCGATCTCGACACCGGCAAGTATGTCTGCCACTTCCAGTACATCGCCCACGACGTCTGGGATCTCGACGCGGTCAGCCCGACGGTGCTGGTCAACGTCAAGGACAAGAGCGGAAAGACGATTCCCGGCGTCATTCATGCCGGCAAGACCGGGCACATCTATGTGCACGATCGCAAGGACTGCAGCCTGATCCGCTTCTCCGAGGCGATGGTACCGCAGGAGAACATGTGGGTGCTGCCGACCAAGGAAGGTGCGCGCATGCTGCCCGGCGCCAATGGCGGCGTCGAATGGTCGCCGATCGCGACCGATCCGGGGCAGGAGCTGGCCTACGCCATCAACCTGCACCAGCCGATGACCTACCACGTCGAGAGCTCGGCCTATCCGAACGGCAAGCTGTGGCTGGGCGGTGCCTTCAAGGTGATCCCGGGCGAGAAGCAGGCGGGCAACATCACCGCGGTGAACTACAACAACGGCAAGATCAAATGGCAGGTCAACACGCCCGAGCCGATGATCGGCGGCATCCTCGCCACCGCCGGCGGCCTGGTCTTCACCGGCGAAGGCAACGGCAAGTTCGCGGCCTATAATTCGTCGAACGGCAAGGAGCTGTGGAGCTTCCGGGCCGGCGCCGGCGTCAACGCGCCGCCGTCGAGCTACATGGTCGGCGGCAAGCAATATATCGTGGTCGGCGCGGGCGGTAACACCCAGCTCGACTACAAGCGTGGCAACAACATCATCGCCTTCACGCTCGACTGAGCCCGGGCCTGATGCATCATCACGCGTGCGAACATTGACGGCGAGGCGGGACCGGTTCGGTCCCGCTTCTGTTTTCTACGGATGGGCAGATGTTCAGTAGATTGATGATTGGCGGCGTCGCGCTGCTGCTGATGGCGATACAGGCATGCGCTGAGAAGATTGAAGACAAGGTGCAGGTCTGCGCCGGCTGCCACGGCGAGAACGGCAAGCCGGTCGACAAGACCATTCCGACGATCTGGGGCCAGCAGGCCGGCTATCTCTACATCCAGCTGCGCGATTTCAAGCGCGGCGATCGCAAGAGCGAGATCATGCAGCCGATCGCGGCGCAGTTCGAGCGCGACGACATGCTGGCGATCGCGCAATATTTTTCGCAGAAGCCGTGGCCTGACCTGGGCCAGCCGCGCGCCCCCAAGGACGTGGCGGAGAAGGCGGTCAGCGCCAGCCGCTCGGTCGGTTGTCCGGCCTGCCATCTCGATCGCTTCCAGGGCGATGGCACGGTGCCGCGGCTGGCCGGAATGGGACGGGATTATCTCGCCAAGACCATCGCCGATTTCCGCACCCGTGCGCGCGGCAACAATCCTGGCATGTCCGACCTGATGCTGGCAACGTCGCCCGACGACCTTGCCGCGCTGGTGGATTATCTGGCGGGGCTGTGAGCGGCGCTGAAGTTCACCCCTCGTTGCGGCTGATCTCCCTCTCCCCGTCCTTACGGGGAGAGGGTTGGGGTGAGGGGCTCTCTCCGCGAACACGGTGATAAACGTGCTCGTGGAAGCTCCCCCTCACCCGGAACGCATCTAACGATGCGTTCCGACCTCTCCCCGCAAGCGGGGCGAGGTGATGCGGAACCTGTTGCTCGATTCAACTCATCATGCCTCAGCGGGGCGTCAGCTCCTCGCGCAGCGCCGACAGGATGGTGAGATCGGCGGCATGCTTGCCGGCCTTGTCGGCCAGCGCAGGGTCGGCGCCATGCGCGAGCAGTGTCCTGGCAATCGCCGGATGATTGCCTTCGGCGGCGATCATCAGCGCCGTGCGGCCGCGCGCATCGCGATCGTCGACCTTGGCGCCGCCTTCCAGCAGGTACGAGACAACCTCGAGCGCCTGCGCCTCCGGCACGGTCTCATCCGGCCCGGCCGCCCACATCAGGAGCGTCAGATTGTTGGCGTAGCGCGCATTGATGTCGATGTCGCGCGCGAGCAGCTGCTTGACGATGCCGAGCTGGCCGCCGGCCGCGGCATAGACGACCGGCGGCTTGCCGGTGTCGTCGGCCTTGCGGCCGTCGGCGCCGTGCGCCAGCAGCATGCGCACCACCATGTCCCTGCCGGCATAGGCGGCGGCCGCGACCGGGGAGGCGCCGCTGCGTCCGGTGAGATTGACGTCGGCGCCGCGGTCGATCAGCCGCTGCACGATCGCGACATGGCCGCGCTCGGCGGCAAAATACAGCGCGGTCGATCCCGCGAGGTTGCGCGCGTCGACCGGCGCGCCGCGTGCCAGCAGCAGGTCGACCATGGCAAGATGGCCGGAGCGGGCGGCGTGGCTCAGCGGCCTTGCGCCCAGCCGGTCCCGCGCGTCGACGGAGGCGCCGTGATCGAGCAGCTCGGTGGCAAGGTTGATGCAATCGGCATTGGCGGCCGCAAACAGCGACAGCGAGATCTCGACCGCGCTGAGCTGGGCCTTGTCGGTTTCGTATTTGCGGATCAGCTCGCGGCACCGTGCCGGATCGGCCGCCGCGAGGCTGCCGTGCACGCTGCCGGCAACGATCAGCGCGGCGAGGGCGAGGCGGCGATACAAGACGTGTTCCTCCGTATGGCGGATCGAGCGTCGCATGATCCTCCGTCGCTGCCAAGCCGCGCGGCCGGGAAGGGCCCGCCGGCACCCGGCAGGCCATGCGATGTCGCGGCGCCGCGGCGTTGCGCCATGCGTCCGAGCCGATGGACTTGCCGCATGCCGCGCGCCACGATGCGGGCGTCGACCATGCCTGCGCGAGCTCTTGCCCAATGAGCGACGATCTCTGTCTGCTGTCTGCCGTTGAGCTTCGTGGGCGCATCGCCCGCAAGGAGGTTTCGCCCGTCGAGGTTACGCGCGCGGTGCTCGCCCGTGCCGAGCGGCTGCAACCCGAATTGAACTGCTTCATCACGCTGTGCGGCGATGCGGCGATGGCGCAGGCGAAAGCCGCCGAGCGGCAAATCACGGCCGGCGAGCCGCTAGGTCTGCTCCACGGCATCCCCTTCACCGTGAAGGACATCGTCAACACCAAAGACGTCCGGACGACCTTCGGCGCGGTGCCGTACCGGGACAACGTGCCCGATAATGACGCCGTCGCGGTGGCCCGCCTCCGTGCCCAGGGCGGCATATTGATCGGCAAGACCACGACGCCGGAGTTCGGCAGCAAGTGCCTGACCGACTCGCCGCTGTTCGGGCGGACGCGCAATGCATGGAGTGCCGAGCGGTCCAGTGGCGGCTCCAGCGGCGGCGCGGCGGCGGCCGTCGCGAGCGGCATCGCACCGCTGGCGGTTGCGACCGATGGTGGCGGCTCCACCCGGATTCCCGCCGCCTGCAACGGCGTGGTCGGAATCAAGCAGAGCAACGGGGTGATCCCGCATAGCCAGGTGCAGGATGCTTTCGGCAACCAGACCTATGTCACACCGACCACGCGCACCGTTGCCGATACGGCGCTGATGATGCAGGCGATGGCGGGAGAGGACCCGTCGGACCCCTGGTCGATCGGGGTGCCGGTCCCCGACTATCTCGGCCTTGCCGCGCCGCGCGGCGACCTCAAAGGCCGGCGGGTGCTGTTCTGCGTGTCGCCGCCGGGGCGTCCGGTCACATCAGATGTGGCTGCTGCGTTCAAGGCAAGCCTCGACCGGCTGGCGGGCCTCGGCGCTGAGCTCGAAGAGTTTTCCGGTGACGGCTTTGACATCGAGCCGATCTGGCGTGCGATCAATCACACCGTCTGGCGCACCCGCTTCGAGAAGCTCGCGGCCGATCATCCGAATGATCTCAGCACAACCTTCCTGAAGCAGCTCGCGCTGGCGGCGCAGGTCAGCGGGGTCGACTACCAGCGGGCGATGTTCGACCGCACCGCGCTATTCCGCCGGGTGCAGTCGCTGTTCGCGCGCGGCGATCTCCTGGCGATGCCGACCTTGACCCGGTCGGCGTTACCGATCGACCAGGACCTGTTCGGCACGATCGAGATCGACGGCCGAAGTTTCGACAGCGTGCGGCCGCACTGGTTTCCCTGGACCATGCTGTTCAACATGACCGGGCATCCCGCCGTCAGCATCCCCGCAGGTTTCGGCCGCGACGGCCTGCCAATCGGACTGCATCTGGTCGGCCACTTCCGGGCCGATGCCGAACTGTTGCGCGTTGCAGCGTTGTTCGAGGCGGCCAGCGACTTGCTTGGTCGCTGGCCGACCTGACGTTGTCGGAGACGCTGATCGCGGCGTCGCCGGTTCAGCCGCTCTGTCCGGTGCTCGCATTGGCGACGGCGCGGGCGACACCGGCGATCGCCTCGTTGCACTTCTCCATGGGAGCGCTTGCGCCGGTCAGATAGACGGTGACGACGATTGGCTTGCGGCCGGGCGGCCAGAACACGCCGATGTCGTTGTAGGTGCCGCGCTCGCCGGTGCCGGTCTTGTCGCCAACCCGCCAGTCGCGGGGCACGCCGGCACGCAGCCGGGCGTCGCCGGTCTTGTTGGCGACCATCCAGTCGATCAGTTTCTGGCGCGAGGCCGCGGACAGGACATCGCCGAGCAGCACGCGCTGCAAATCCTTCAGCATCGCGACAGAGCTTGTGGTGTCGCGCGGGTCGCCGGGCACGGCTTCGTTGAGCTCCACCTCCCAGCGGTCGAGCCGGCTGACATTGTCGCCGATGGTGCGGAAGAAGCTGGTGAAGCCGGCGGGCCCGCCGATCTCGCGCAGCAGCAGGTTGGCGGCGGTGTTGTCGCTGAGCGTGATCGCAGCCGCGCAGAGTTCGGACAGCGTCATGGCCGATCCGACGCGTTCCTTGGTGACGGGCGCGTAGGCCAAGATATCCTTGGCCTCGATCTGCACGCGCTGATCGAGGCTGGATTCGCCGCGATCGACCCGGTGCAGCACCGCGGCCGATGCCATCGCCTTGAAGGTGCTGCACATCGGGAACCGCTCGTCGCCGCGCCGGCTCGCGCGCAATCCTGTCTCCATGTCGAGCGCGGCGACGCCGAGCCGGCCGGTGGTCGCCAGCTCGATGCGTGCAAACTCCTGCTGCAGCCGCTGCGCCGGCTCGCTTGGTCCCGCCGCCGCACCTTGCCTCGGCAAGGTGCAGGACACCGCAAGGCCCAGCGCGCGCAATCCAAATGTCCGTCTCGTCAGCATGTCGAATCTCCCGTTGGCGGCGCGAACCTGCCGGGCGGCGTGACGGCGCACAAACAATCATTTATACAGCGAGACATGAGGAAAACTTGGTCATGACGCCGTGCGCCGGCATCTCCCGCTGAACGCGCTGCGCGCCTTCGAGGCCTCCGCGCGGCTGCTCAGCTTCACCCGCGCCGGGATGGAGCTGCGCGTGACGCAGACCGCGATCAGCCACCAGGTCAAGCAACTCGAAGACCTCCTGGGCACGAGCCTGTTCCGCCGGCTGCCGCGCGGGCTGGTGCTCACCGACGAGGGGCTGGCGCTGCTGCCGGTGCTGTCGGACGCGCTCGACCGGATCGGCGCCGCGATCGACCGCATCGAGGCCAAGGGCACGCGCGAGGTCGTCACCGTCGGCTGCGTCACGACGTTCGCGACCGGATGGCTGCTGCAGCGCATCGACCGCTTCAAGCGCGCGCATCCCTATATCGATCTGCGCCTGCTCACCAACAACAACCGCGTCGACATCGCGGGCGACGGGCTCGATCTCGCGCTGCGCTTCGGCGACGGTTCGTGGCACGGCACCGAGGCGATCCATCTGTTGTCCGCACCGCTGTCGCCGGTGTGCTGCCCCGATGCCGCGGGCCGGCTGCGCAAGCCATCCGATCTCGCACAGGAATTCCTGCTGCGCTCCTACCGCGCCGAGGAATGGCCGCTGTGGTTTGCGGTCGCCGGCGCGCCGTGTCCGAAAATCCAGGGGCCGATCTTCGACAGTTCGGTCGCGATGGCCGAGGCCGCCGCGCGCGGCGTCGGCGTCGGGCTGGTGCCGATCGCGATGTTCGAAAATGAGCTGGCGTCCGGCCGGCTGCTGCGGCCGTTCGCGGCCGAGGTCCCGGCGGGATCCTATTGGTTGACCTGGCTGAAGTCGCGCGACGTGACGCCGGGCATGCGCGCATTTCGTGACTGGCTGCTCGAGACGCTGCGGACGGAGGCGAGCGAGAGCGAGGAAGCGCAGGTGAAGGCGCCGGCCGCGTGGCCCAAGACGAAAGCCAAAGCGAAGGCCAAGACAAAGACTGCGAAGCGGCGGCGGCGGGCGAAGCTTTTTGCCCCGTCATCCTGAGGCGCGAGCGGAGCGAGCCTCGAAGGATGCACGGCCACCAGCGGGGCCGTCGACCCTTCGAGGGCCGCTGAAGAAGCGGCCACCTCAGGGTGACGGTGAAAGAATGGTCGCGCCGACAGCTCGATCGTCGCAGGCGATCCGCGCTACGCCAGATGGCACGCCACGGAATGCCCGTTCCTGCCTTCCAGCAGTTCCGGTGCGGTCTGCCGGCAGCGCTCTTCGGCGATCGGGCAGCGGGTGTGGAAGTGGCAGCCTCTGGGCGGATTCATCGGGCTCGGCACGTCGCCCTTCAGGCGGATGCGGTCGCGCTTCGCCTTGGGATCCGGCACCGGCACCGCCGAGAGCAGCGCCTTCGTGTAGGGGTGCTGCGGATTGCGGTAGAGATCGCTGGCCTTGGCGAGCTCGACGATGCGGCCGAGATACATCACCGCGACGCGGTCGGAGATGTGCTCCACGACAGAGAGATCGTGGGCGACGAACAGATAGGTGAGGTTCAGCTCGGCCTGCAGATCCTCGAGCAGGTTGATGACCTGGGCCTGGATCGAGACGTCGAGCGCGGAGACCGGCTCGTCGCACACGATCAGCTTCGGCTCTAAGGTGAGCGCGCGGGCGATCGCGATGCGCTGGCGCTGGCCGCCGGAGAATTCGTGCGGGTAGCGGCGCATGTGCTCGGCCTTCAGCCCGACCTTGACCAGGAGGCTCGCGACGCGGTCCTCGCGCTCGCTGGCCGAGGTCACGAGGTTGTGGATGATGAAGGGCTCGCCGAGGATGGCGCCGACGGTCATGCGCGGGTTGAGCGAGGCGAACGGATCCTGGAACACGAGCTGCATGTTGCGCCGCATGGCACGCAGATCGCCGCCGCCGAGGCCGGTGACGCTCCGGCCGTCGAACACGACCTCGCCCGAGGTCGGCTCGATCAGGCGCAGCACGCAGCGGCCGGTGGTCGACTTGCCGCAGCCGGATTCGCCGACGAGGCCGAGCGTCTCGCCGCGATTGACCGAGAACGACACGCCGTCGACCGCATAGACTTGGCCGACCTCGCGCGACAACAGGCCGCCCAGCACCGGAAAGTGCTTCTTCAGATTGGAAACGCGCAGCAGGGGCTCGCTCATGACGCGTCTCCGAGGTGGCAGGCCATGCGATGGCCGGGTGCGATCTCGCGCAGCCGCGGCTCCTTTTCGGTGCAGATGCTCATGGCGTATTTGCAGCGGGCAGCAAAACGGCAGCCGGGCGGCGGGTTGATCAGGATCGGCACCGAGCCGCGGATCGCCTCCAGCCGGGTCTTGTGCTCGGCGTCGAGATCGATGCGCGGGATCGAGCGGATCAGGCCCTGGGTGTAGGGGTGGCCGGGATTGCCGAACAGTTCGTCGACCGGCGCCTCTTCCACCACCTTGCCGGCGTACATCACGACGACGCGCTGCGCGGTCTCGGCGACCACGCCCATCGCGTGCGTGATCAGCATCACCGCCATGCCGAAGCGTTCCTTCATGTCCTGCAACAGGTCGAGGATTTGCGCCTGGATGGTGACGTCGAGCGCGGTGGTCGGCTCGTCGGCGATGACGAGCTTGGGGCGGCAGGCCAGCGCCATCGCGATCATCACGCGCTGGCGCATGCCGCCGGAGAACTGGTGCGGATAATGATGCACGCGGCCCGCGGCGTTGGGGATCTGCACCAGCTTCAGCATCTCGATGGTGCGCTCCAGCGCCTGCTTCTTGGTTACCGCCTCGTGGCGGCGCAGGCTCTCGGCGATCTGCTCGCCGATGGTCAGCACTGGATTGAGCGAGGTCATCGGCTCCTGGAAGATGAAGCCGATCTCCTTGGCCCTGATGTCGTCGAGCTCATGGCTGGTCAATGGCACCAGGTCGCGGCCCTCGAAGATGATCTCGCCTTGGACGATCTTGCCCGGCGGCATCGCGATCAGCTTCAGGATCGACATCGCGGTGACGGTCTTGCCGCAGCCGGATTCGCCGACCACGCACAGCGTCTCGCCGCGGTTGATGCTGATGTCGACGCCGTCGACCGCCTGGAGGATGCCGTCGTCGGTGGCGAAATGGGTTTTCAGGCCCTTGATGTCGAGCAGCGCCATCAGATCACCTTGCGCGCGTCGAGCGCGTCGCGCAGCCCGTCGCCGATGAAGTTGATGGCGACGACCGCGATGAAGATCGCGCCGCCCGGAAACAGCGCCCAATGCGGGCCGATGTCGAGGAAGTCCTTGGCGTCATAGAGGATGCGGCCCCAGGTCGGCGTATCCGGCGGAAAGCCGAGGCCGAGAAACGACAGCGTCGATTCCGCGATGATGGCGGCGGCGACGTCGATCGTGCCGGCGATGATCACGGGTCCCAGCGCATTGGGCAGGATGTGGCGCACCACCTGCCGCACCGGGCTTGCGCCGAGCGCGCGCGCCGCCTCGACGAATTCCTTCTCGCGCAGCGACAGGAACTGGGCCCGCACCAGGCGCGCGACCGGCATCCAGCGCAAGCCGCCGATCACCAGCACGATCAGGATGAAGATGCCGCCCTCGGGGCCGAACATCGCCTTCAGCCCGTCGCGGAACAGATAGATCAGCATCAACAGCAGCGGCAGCTGCGGCAGCGACAGGAACAGATCGGTCAGCCACATCAGCGCGTAGCCGAGCGCGCCGCGCGACATGCCGGCGAGCGCGCCGATCAGCGTGCCGACGAACACCGAGACCAGCATCGCGGCGAGGCCGACCGCGAGCGAGATGCGCCCGCCATAGATCATCCGCGCGAGCAGGTCCTGGCCGAGATCGTCGGTGCCGAACGGGTGCGCCAGCGACGGCCCCTGCAGGCCGGCCACGACGTCCATGTCGCTGATCGAGACGCGCCAGACGAACGGGCCGATCACGACGGCCGCGATCAGCAGCAGCAGCAGCACGGCGCTGACCACGGCCGGCCGGTGCCGGCGGTAGCGCCGCCAGGTTTCGCGCCAGGGCGAATAGCCGCGCCGCTCAGCGGAAGGAGATGCGAGGGTCAAGCCAGCCATAGAGGACATCTGCGATCAGGTTGAACAGCACCACGAGACACGCGAAGACGAAGGTCACGGCCATCACGACCGGCGTGTCATTGGCGAGGATGGAGGAAATCAGGAGCGAGCCGATGCCGGGAATCCGGAAGATCTGCTCGGTGACGATGGCGCCGCCGAACACGGCGGGCATTTGCAGCGCAATCAGCGTGACGACCGGGATCATCGCGTTGCGCATCACATGCTTGACGATCACCTTGGCCTGTCCGAGCCCCTTGGCGCGGGCGGTGGTGACGTAGTCGAGCCGGATCACGTCGAGCATTGCCGAGCGCACGAAGCGGGTCATCGACGCCGCCTGGAACAGGCCGAGCACCATCACCGGCATGATCGCCTGCCGGATCATCTCCAGCAGCCAGCGAATGCCGCTGCCCGGCACGTCGGTGTAGACGAAGGGCAGCCAGTCCAGCTTCACCGAGAACACCAGGATGAACAGGATGCCGGTAAAGAAGGTCGGCAGCGAGAAGCCGATGAAGGCGAAGGTGTTGGCGAGCTGGTCGAAGATCGAATAGGGCCGGGTGGCGGCATAGACGCCGACCGGGATCGCGATGAGCAGCGCCAGCAGCTGGGCCGAGCCGATCACGTAGAGCGTGGTCGGCAGCCGCTGCAGGATCAGCGTGTCGACATTGATCCGGCTGACAAAGGAGAAGCCCCAGTCGCCCTGCGCCATCGCCGCGAGCCAGTGCAGGTAGCGAAGATAGATCGGGTCGTCGAGGCCGAACTTGGCGCGCAGCGCGGCCTGCACCTCGGGAGGCACGTTCGGATTGGTCGCGAGCTCGCTGAACGGATCGCCCGGCGCGAGCGCCAGCACGACGAACAGCACGAGCGAGATCCCGAGCAGGCTCGGGATCGCGATCATCAGGCGACGCAGGACATATTGACTCATCGAGAGATCATCTAACTAACGCTCGCACCTTGAGCACGTTGATCTTGCTTCCAGTCGAAAGGCGAGCTTCACCTCGCCCCGCGTGCGGGAGAGGTCGGAATTCAAGCGCAGCTTGAATTCCGGGTGAGGGGGACTCTCCACGAGCTCATCTTCCAACGCATTTGCGGATAGAGCCTCACCCCGACCCTCCAAGAACGAGCTCCGCTCGTCTCGACCCCGTAAGAACGACGAGAGGGAGAAGAGTGCCCGTTCGATTCCGAGCACGTCACGTCTCAGGTTTCACGATACCAGTCTTGCAGATTGTCGGTCTGGTTGGCCCAGCCGGAGAGTGCGGGCCGCACCGTGTTGGAGCAGGCTTCCACTGCGAGGCGGTGCATCACCGGGATCACCACCGTGTCCTGCCACATCAGGTCGTTGCACTTGATGTAGAGCTCGGCCCGCTTGATCGGATCGGTCTCGGTATCGGCCGCCTCGATCGCGGCGTCGAAATCCTTGTTGACCCAGCGCGGGAAGTTCTGCCCTTGCCACTTGTTCTCCTTGGTCGCGACATTGCGCGACAGATAGCGGCGCATGTGCAGGCCCGGGTCGGGTTGCGTCATCGGGATCTGGAACATCTCGATGTCGGCGTAGAACTTGGAATAGGTGTCGGGATTGGCGACGTCGGAGGAGAAGAACACCGAGGCCACCACCGACTTCAGCTCGACGTCGATGCCGGCCTTCTGGCAGGCCTGCTTGACGATCGCCTGGGTCTTCTGCCGCGGGCCGTTGATCGATGTCTGGTACAGGAGCTTCAGCTTCTTGCCGTCCTTCTCGCGGATGCCGTCGGAGCCGACCTTCCAGCCGGCCTGCTCGAGCAGCGCGCTCGCCTTCTCGACCGAGAATTCCCACTTGGTGTTCTTGGAAACGAACTCTTCGGGGCCGTTGAGATAATTGGCGGTGGCGCGGCCGGCGCGGCCGTAGATCACCTTCTTGACGGAGTCGCGGTCGACCAGCAGCGCCAGCGCCTTGCGCACCGCGGGATCCGACAGGATCGGATGCTTGGTCTTGATCGACGAGCGTTCGCCGTCGACCTCGGTGTTCGGGTCGGTGAAGTTGATGGCGATGAATTCGATGTCGCCGCCGATGGCATAGAGCGTCTTGCCCTTGCCGCCCTTTTCCAGCCGCAGCAGCACCTCGTCCTCGACCTGGATGTTCCAGGCGAAATCATATTCGCCGGTCTGGATCACCGCGCGCGCCGCCGACACCGCATCGCCGCCGCCCTTCATCTCGATCGTGTCGAAATAGGGCCGGTTCGGCATGTGGTAATCGGGATTGATCTCGCCGCGCACCAGATCGCCCGGCTTGAACTCGACGAATTTGTAGGGGCTGGTGCCGACCGGCTTCAGATTGTTCGGCGCCTCGCGCGACTTGCTGCCCTTGTATTCGGCGAACAAATGCTTCGGGATGATGCAGCCATAGGCGCCGACGAACGCGTTGGCCCAGAACGGCGTCGGATCCTTGAACTTGATGCGGACCGTGAGGTCGTCGACCTTCTCCACGGTCATGCCGGAATAGGTGCCGCTCGAGACCGCCGCGGTCGCAGGGTCGGTGGCATATTCCCAGTTGAACACGACGTCGTCGGCGGTGAAGGGTTTGCCGTCATGCCATTTGACGCCGGGCTTGAGTTTCCAGACCACCGTCTTGGCATCTTTGGAAAGTCCGCCGTTCTGGATCGAGGGGATTTCGGCGGCGAGGATCGGGTTGAGATGGCCGTCGACGTCCCAGCTTGCCAGCGGTTCGTAGAACAGCCGCGAGCCGTCCTGGTCCTTGGTGCCGGTGGCGAAGTGGGGATTGAGCAGGGTGGGGCCCTGCCACCACAACAGCTTCAGCGGACCGCCGCCGCCGCGCTTGGTCGGCTTGTAGGGATTGGGGCTCTGCGCCATCGCGACGCCGCCGATCGCAAGGATCTGGTTGGCCATCGGTGCGGTGAGGCCGACGGCAATCATTCGCTTGACGAAGGCGCGGCGATCCATCCGCCCGTCCTTCACGTCGTCGATCATGCCACGCAGATTCTTGTCGAACATTGTCCCCTCGGTCCGGCTCAATTGGTTATTGCGGCGGGCCGTGGAACCGGCCGCCGTGTTGGCGGCAGGATGGCACACCGAATGACCGCGAAGGTCAACGCCTCCCGCTCTTCAGCGCCTAGGTCTTTTGGCTATCGCTTGTGCAGAACCTCCGCTCGCCGCACATGGGTTCAGCAGATCGGCGCCAAAAGCGCGCTCTTGCGTGCCTCGCAGTGCGGAAAATTTGTTCGTTATCCTTTGTTCCGAGATGCTTTTTTGCCACGCAGGCCGGAGTTCGCGTCTGAAGCCCGAGCTATCGCATATGCGCTCGATCCCTCCACAAACTCGTCATGCCCGGCCTTGTGCCGGGCATCACGTCTCCGTTTCCGCGTGAGAAAAGACGTGGATGGCCGGGACAAGCCCGGCCATGACGATGTGGATATGCGGTTGCTTGATCCCGGAGAGCAGGTCCGGCCCACTCTCAATGCGGCTCTTAGGCGATCGACATGTCCAACGGCGGTGCAACATTCGTCGGCAGCGGACTGACATAGGGCGTTCTTGTGGTCCGCTTCTTGAGGTCGGCCTTGGCGGCCGCGATCAGCTCCGGCTCCATCAGCGCCTTGACGCCGAGGCCGGCCATCGCCTTGGCGGCCTGCACCATCGCCTTGTGGGCGGCCGGCGTCTTGCCCTGTGCCACAACCTGCCAGGTGTGGAACGGCGTGCCGATTGCAACCGTCGGTGCATGGACCTGCACGGTCGGCACCACCCAGCTGACGTCGCCGACGTCGGTCGAGCCGATCAGCGGATTGCGCTTGGCGTCGATCGGCACCAGGAAATCGGCGAGCGGCCGGTCGGTCGGCTCCATGCCGATCGCGTAATAGACCGAGGCGATGTCCTTGTCGGTCAGGGTCGCGCGGATCTTGCCGGCGAAATCCTTATCGGCATCGTCGAAATGCGGCGGGCCGAGCTCTTCCATGATCCGGTGCAGCGTCTGTTCCAGCGGCGTGTTGGGCAGGATGTTCGAGACGGCGGAGATGATCTTCATCTCCACCTTGGTCTCGGTCATCAGCGCCGCGCCCTGCGCGATCTTGTGCACGCGCTCGACCAGCTCGTTCATGCCGGGCAGGTCGCGGGCGCGGATCGAATAGCGCACGCGGGCATGGGCCTGCACCACGTTGGGCGCGATGCCGCCGGCGTCGAGCAGCGCGTAATGCACGCGGGCGTCGCTCGGCATGTGCTCGCGCATGTAGTTGACGCCGACATTCATCAATTCCACCGCATCAAGCGCGCTGCGGCCGAGATGCGGCGAGGCCGCCGCATGCGAGGTGCGCCCGGTGAAGATGAAGTCGGCGCGGGTATTGGCGAGCGACGGTGTCACCGCCACCTCCCAGAAACTGTGCGGATGCCAGGTGATGGCGATGTCGGCGTCCTCGAACGCGCCACAGCGCACCATGAAGGCCTTTGCCGCGCCGCCTTCCTCGGCGGGACAGCCGTAATAGCGCACGCGGCCCGGCACCTTGTTGGCCGCAAGCCAGTCCTTCACGGCGGTCGCGGCGAGCAGCGCGGAGGAGCCGAGCAGATTGTGGCCGCAGCCATGGCCGTGGCCGCCGCTCTCGACCGGGCGATGCTCGGCGATTCCGGCCTCCTGGCTGAGACCGGGCAGGGCGTCATATTCGCCGAGGAAGGCAATCACCGGGCCGCCTTCGCCCCATTCGCCTATCACCGCAGTCGGGATGTCGGCGACGTTCTCGGTGATACGGAAGCCTTGATGGCGCAGCTCGGCCAGATGTTCGGCGGACGAGCGCGCCTCGGTGTAGCAGACCTCGGGCATCGCCCAGACCCGGTCGCTCAATTCGATGAAACGCGGCTTGATCGCGTCGACGCCGCGCCAAACATCACTACGGTTGTCCATTTGCTCCGATCCCTTAACTCGCTAGAGCATGATCCGGAAAAATGTGAAGCGGTTTTCCGAAAGGAACATGCTCAGACAATGAGCCAAAGCGCGATGATCTCATCGCGCTTTGGGCAATCCGAAGCGCAAAAGGCTAGCAGCTTGGCGTGAGCGCGACTAGGGCACATGCTCGCAGACCCGATCCGCGACTTGAGGCTATGTCTTCCGGCTTGGTTTCAACAGCGGATGTCGCCAACATGTCCAATTGTGTCTGCCCAAGGGTCCAACAGCGGAAGTTGCGAAACTGACCCACGCATAGTACTCATGTCGCAATGCCCGTTGAAGTAGAGAGGCCCGCAAGAGGGGAAGTGATATGCATCGGATACTCGCCGTGGTCAGTATCGCGATCTTCACCTTGGTAATGACGGGTTTCGCACGCGCAGAGAAGATCTACTATCTTCACGACCCTGGCGGCAACACCGCCGCGCACATCTACAAGTACCGGCAAGTCAATGCGGAGTATGATCGCGTGGTGATCGACGGTCGCTGCAAGTCTTCTTGCACGACGGTCCTGGGGACCGTTCCCCTCAACAAGATCTGCATTACCCCGAGCGGCTACTTCATGTTTCACGCTGCACATCACGGCGACCGCAGCATGAACCCCGGCGAGACCCAGTTGATGATGTCGGCCTATGCGCCCGAGGTTCGCGACTGGGTGATGCGGCACCACGCGCTCGAACAGGTGGACCCTTACACGTACCTGTACGCCAGGGATGTAAGGTTCATCCGCCATTGTAGCCGATAGCCCGAGCCAGCCGTCCCTCATCCCGCGCTGAGCCGCTCCAGGCCTTTCCAGTCGAAGGTGATGCCGTGCCCCGGGCGATCCGGCGCGATCGCCATGCCTTGCTCCAGAACCAGCGGATGCTCGATATAGCGATCGAGACCGAAGCCATGCGCCTCGAGATACGACCGGTTCGGGCACGCCGCCAGCAGGTGCACGATGATGTCATGCGCGCCATGACTGGTGACCGGAATATTGAAGGCCTCGGCGAGGCGGGCGATCTTCATGAAGCTGGTCACGCCGCCGCAATTGGTGACGTCGGGCTCGGCATAGGACAGCGCGCCGCCGGCGATATAGGGCTTGAACTCCCACAGGCTGCGCAGGTTCTCGCCGGCTGCGATCGGCACGCCGCCGGCTTGCAGGATGCGCGCGTGTCCCGCGACGTCGTCCGGAATGGTCGGCTCCTCGAGCCAGGTCAGGTCGAACGGTTGCAGGGCGCGCGCGGCGCGGATCGCTTCCTCGACGGTCCATTTCATGTTGGCGTCGGCCATCAGCGGAAACTCGTCGCCGAGATGGCCGCGCATCGCCTTCACGCGCGCCACGTCGGACGCAAGGCTCGGCCGGCCGACCTTCATCTTGATGGCGCGAAAGCCCTTGGCCAGATTGTCGTCGGTCTGCTTCAGCAAACCATCCAGCGGCAGATCAAGATCGATGCCGCCGGCATAGCAGGGCACGCGGCGGTCGAAGCCGCCGAGCAGCCGCCACAGCGGCAGCGATGCCCGCCGCGCCTTGAGGTCCCACAACGCGATGTCGAGCGCGGACAGCGCCAGCACCGCCGGCCCGCCGCGGCCGCCATAATGCAGCGCCCACCACACCTTGTGCCAAAGCTGCTCGGTGTCGTCGGCCTCCATCCCGCGCGCGATCTCGCCGATTTCGCGGCCCAGGATATCGGCGACGGCGCCGCCATTGCGGCCGACCGTGTAGGTGTAGCCGGTGCCTTCCGCGCCGTCGGCATCGCGGGCGCGGATCGTGACGAGCTCGAACGCCTTGATCTCGCCATGCGTGCTGTCGCTCAGCACCACCGGGAGCGGGATCTTGTAGAATCCGATGCTGAAGTCCTTGAGGATGGCCACGCCGGAACTCCTTGTCATGGACGTATGCAATGCGCGGCGCACGATCCCAGAAGCGCCTGTCGGCCGCAACCTTGCGCCAGCGAATGTCTGCCTTGAGCGATCAGTCTGCCTTCCTCTATGATGTGGCTCGCGAGGACGTGGTTCGACCATGGATGATGCAATTCCGTCTCTGTTGCCGAGAAATTCGGGCCACCAGTTCGTGATCTATGCCGATGCCTGCTCGGGCGTTCCGGGCGCGCTGCATGAGCGCACCTTCGCATCGGTGAACGACGTGGTGCGCCGGCTGCATCCTGCGCCCGAATTCATTCTGTTCCCCGGCGACGAGATCATCGGCCTCACCATCGATGCCGACGCGCTGCGCGCGCAATGGCGGCATTGGTTCGAGGTCGAGATGTCCTGGCTCGACCGGCGCGTGGTGCCGCTGTGGCACACGACCGGCAACCACACCACCTATGACGAGATGAGCGAGGCGGTGTTCCGCGAGGTGCTGCAGCTGCCGAGCAACGGCCCGCCCGGTCAGGATGGGCTGTCCTACTGGGTTCGCCGCGACGATCTCCTGATGGTGTTCGTGCACACGCTCTGGAGCGGCCTCGGCGGCGAGGGGCATGTCGAGACCGACTGGCTGCAAGCGGTCCTCGCACAGCACGAGGACGCCAGGCACAAGCTGGTGCTGGGCCATCATCCCGTGTACGCCATCAACGGCTACAGCGGCAGCTATCAGCGCGAGATCGGCCACGAATATCGCGAGCGGTTCTGGGATATCCTCGTCCGCGCCGATGTCACCGCCTATCTGTGCAGCCACATTCTCGCCTTCGACGTCCAGGTTCATCGCAGTGTGCTGCAGGTCTGCACGGCGGGTGCGGGCACCGCGCACCGGATGCCCGAAGGCGTCGAGTATCTGCATTGCGTGCAAGCCGCGCTCGATCAGGATGGGTTCCGCTATCAGGTGCTCGATACCGAAGGTGTGGTGCGCGAGCAGCTCACATGGCCGCTACCATCGCTGGACCAGGCCGTGGTCGCCGCTGCCGCGCGGGACCAGCCCTGCACCGCTGTCGGGGACATTGGCGCCTGCGACGGTCATCGCGTTGAAACTGTCGGGCCGCACCGCCGCGGCAACTGCCGCGCCACAAACGCTGCTCTGCACGCCCGCGCCCGGCGTGATCGCACCGCTCTGGCTGGGCTTGCGCGGACCGAACCAGACGCTCACCTTGATCCTTGGACGTGAGCGTGGACGCAGTCCCTATTACTGGATCGGTCCCGATCTCGGCGCCAACAGCGATTTCGACCTCGACATCGCCTTCTACCCGGACATGGGACCGGGCGGCGTGCTGTGGCGACGCAGCGGTGACACGCGCTGGACATCGTGGGCGGCGATATCGGCAACGGGGCTTGAGCGGTTCACATGGCCGGCGGTCTGGAACGTCGGGTGCGGCGAGGGTGGGCCGGATGACAAGCGCTATGCCGGACCACGGCTCGGGATCGCTATTTCCGTCATCGCATTGTAGTCAGTCGCGCCCGGATCGACGCGCTGGACGCCGCGGTTGAGCGGGCTTCGACGCCCGCATTGCGGTCGCATTGGCTCCAATGAATGGCCACGGAAAAATCAGACGCCGGCCAAACTTCGCGCGTAGGTTTTATCGCTTGCTGACTCGGATAAGGACTCGGAAAGGAATCGATCATGCGCAATCTCACTGCATTCGTCACTGTTGCCGCGCTCGCCCTCGGAACGCCCGCCTTGGTGCAAGCGCAAGGCGCACAACCCAAGGCGCCGCCGCAGGCATCTGATCAGTCCACTGTCATCCGGAGCATAGAGGTCGTGGACATCAAGGACCTCAAGCCCGAGATGCGATCGAAGGTCGAGGATGCCATCGCAAAGACAAAGGAGGACGACATCCAGTCGCTTCGGAAGTCGATTGACGCGACGCCGCAGGCGGTCTCCGCGCTCAAGGCCAAGGGCCTGACTTCGTCGCAGGTCGTCGCTATCAACATCGCCGATGGCGTCCTGACGATGTTCGCCAAAACAGCCTGACAGGGTTCGAATGTCGGCTTCGGTGGTTGGACCTCCCCGCGACCATCGATGCCAACACCTCCCGCAGCCGGTGCTGCGGGAGTTTTCATTTCTCATAGGCGTGGCACGTCCAATGGACTTTCATCGGGGAGAGTGATCAGTCAGGCTCGTTGGGCCTGGTACGTTCCGCGCGTTTCAATTCGCGATCGATCAGCGTGCAGACGCGCCGCCGCGCCAGCAGGTCGAGCCGCGCGCGCGTGGTGCCTTGCTTGGTCTTGCCGTTGATGTCGAACGACCAACCCCAGAGGTCGGGTTCGATGTTGGTGAGTGTGTATTGAATGTCCCGATGACGACCGATCAGCTTCTTCATGCCGTTTCTTCTTGTTGGCTGAAGATTGCATAGCCAGATCGTGAAGGCGTCTGTATCCGGTCGAATACTGAGCCGGGTGCCCGCAGGGCGGAATTTTCCAAATCACTGATTTAGGGTCGCTGTGCAGTGGCTGCGTGCAACTGACGAGTGCGCATGAAGATTCGCCGTCGTCCTGGCGAAGGCCAGGACCCATTACCCCAAGTGCGCATTGTTGCGCGACGCTGGGGCCACGATCTCGTTCACGATCAAAATGCGGTGGTTATGGGTCCTGGCGCCAGGACGACAATGATGAGTCCCGACTGCAATATCTGCCGCGGCGTATGGGTCCCTGCTTTCGCAGGGACGACGGGTGGAGAGATCTCAGCTCAGCGTCACTACAACAGCAATCCCACCCCTCACAAATTTATCACCCCGCGCCGCGCGGCATGGGCGACGGCGTCGGTGCGGCCGGTGGCGTCGAGCTTGTCGAGCAGGGAGCCGACATGAAACTTGGCGGTGTGGACGGAAATTCCGAGCCGCTGTGCGATCATCTTGTTGGATGCGCCTTCGGCCAGCAGCGCCAGCACGTCGAGCTCGCGCGGCGTCAGCTCGAAGTCGCCGGCGCCCGCGGCCTCGCGGTTGCGTGCGACGACCGCCGCCGTGGCCTGTTCGCCCGGCGCAGCGAGCCGCAGGCCGGCGACGCTGCCGAGCAGGGTCGCCAGCCGATCGGCGAGGACGGCGTCGTCGACCTCGAGCGCGATGACGATGTCGTTGGCCGGCTCACCGCTCACGTCTCGGGCCTCTCGCCGACCGTCACCTTGAAGTTCAGCGGCTCGCCGCCGCGATGCACGGTGAGCTCGACCTCCGTGCCGACGCTCTGCGGTCCGAGGCCGCGCGACAGCGCCCGCACGCCGGACAGCTTCTCGCCATTCACGGCAATGATCACGTCGCCCTGCCGGACGCCGGCCGCGGCCGAGGGGCCGGCCTTGTCGACGTTCATCACCATCGCGCCGAGGCCGTCGTCGAGCCGGACCGGCTGCAATCCGACGCCAAGATATCCGCGCGCGATGCGGCCGCTCTTCTCGAGCTGTGTTGCGACCCGCTCGATGGTCGTAGCCGGGATCGTCAGCACGCGGCGCGGGCCGAGCACGGCCATGCCGAACGGCTCGCCCGCGGCGTTCAGCGCGAGGCCACCCTGCTGGCTGTGCCGCAGCCGGACGTCGAGCTCGATCCGTGCATCGATTTCGCCGCCGCGCAGGCTGCGCCAGGCCGGACCCGACAGCGCGACCATGCCGAGCCGCGCGGTCGGCGCGCCGCGGTCGGCGGCGACGATCACCGCGAGCGATCCCAGCGCGGGGCTCCCGGTCGAGAGCTTGACGGGGGCGGCGTCGCCATCGACGCGCAGCAGCGCGATGTCGGTGGTGTGGTCGCGTCCGACGACGGTCGCGGGCCCGCGGCTGCCGTCGGCGAACTGGATCTCGATCTCGCCCTCGTCGGCCAGCGCTTCGTCGGCAGTGACGACGAGGCCCGCCTTCCAGACAAAGCCGGAGGCGCGTGCGCGATGCGAATGCACGGAGACGATTGCGGGCGCAGCGCGCGCAATGGTCTCCGCAAGGGCTGACGACAGCGAGGACAGGATATTCGGTTCGGTCATGGGAAACTCCGTTGGCTTCCCTCAATCTGGGATGTCGCGGCTGACGGCGATACTGGCCGGATGGGCAGGGCGTGGCCGGGCCGCCCGGAACTGCCGCTCAGCTCAGCCGCTGCAGGGTCGCCTTCGGGCTCTCGCCGAACTTGGCGCGGTAGGCGCTCGCCATCCGGCTCAGATGGGTAAAGCCGAGGTCGAATGCAATATCGACGATGCGTTCGCCCGGCCGCGCCGTCTTGAGGCGGGCGTTCAGATGGGCGAGGCGGATGTCGAGCAACATCTCGGACACGGTGGTGCCGAAGTGACGGCGGAAGCCGAGTTGCAGCGCGCGGATGCCGGTGCCCGCGATCTCCGCAAGCTCGGCGAGGTCCAGCGGCTCGGTCGCCCGGCTCTCCAGATAGGCGCGCACGCGCTTCAAGGCGGCCGGCTGGGCCTCATTGCGGCCGTTGAAAACATCGATCGCCGAACTCAGGCTGTGCCGTTGCTCGTTGAGCAGGACATTGAGAAACGACTCGCGCCAATCGGCCGCCGCGACCGCCGACAAGGTTTTGCGCGACCCGTGCCGCTCGGCGGCCGCGACAAGATGCTCGATCCTGGCCGAGAGCGTCTGCCCGAGCGGCCCGCTCAGCGCGACGGCCGGATCGAACTCGACCGGCCTCACCGGCACGCCGCCAAGCGCCGCGGCGCGATGCTCGACCAGCCTGCGGTCGAGCAGCAAGATCAGCTGGGCGCAGTCGCCGCGCCAGGTCATTTCGGTCGGAATGGTCGGCGACAGCAGCGAGGCGGTGTGTCGTGGTCCGGTGGTGAGCTCGCGCGCGGCGGTCCGCACCGAGGCCGAGCCGGACAGCGGCATCTGCAACAGGAAGAAGCGGTCGAGGCAGCCGGGATTGATCGCGACCGATCCGCCATAGGCGACATAGTTGACGGAGAAGCCGTCGAAGTCGGCGCAATTGTGATGCGCGGAGAAATTGCTCGCGGAATGATCGACCGGCGTCAGATCGTGCGGGCAGAAGATGCGGCCGATCGCTTCCGCCGCGTCATCGACGCGATCAGTCGCGACCCGTGCGAACTCCGTCAGCCTTGCGCTTGGAGAATTTGCGCTTGCCGAAACCTCGTTGCCAACAGCAGTCACGCCGGCCGTCCGGAGTTGTTTGAGGCCTAAAACATCATGCAGCCTAGAGCATCCCGCGGCAAAGGGGAACGCCGTTTCGTCGCGCAAACTGCCCGATCTGAGCGCAGGCGAATGCGGCGGCATTGGGCAGCAGCCGGCCGGCGCCGCGCTCCCGCATTGCAGCATGAGGTGCCGGGTGCGGATTCGTTTATCGGCTAGACAGCATCAGCGGCCGGCGACAGGCTCCGTGCCGGCAATGCGCATCAAAACTGGAGAGGCTGACATGGGCACGCTCGAAAAAGGCATTACCCGAACCGGCACCGGCTACGGCGGCAAGACCTGGAATATCCTGGGCCAGGTCTACTATCCGAAGGCGATCACCGACTCGACCTTCGCGTTCGAAACCAACAGCGACCCCGGCCAGTTCGTGCCGGCGCACATCCACCCGACCCAGGACGAGTTCATCCTGGTGCAGGAGGGCGTGCTCGACCTCAAGCTCGACGGCGTCTGGGTGCAGGCCAAGGCCGGCGACCTCGTGCGCATGCCGCGCGGCATCCCGCACGGCTATTTCAACAAGTCGGACAAGCCGGCGCGGGCGCTGTTCTGGGTGTCGCCGATGCAGAAGCTCGAGGCGCTGTTCGAGAAGCTGCACAATCTGCAGGACCCCGCCGAGGTGGTGCGTATCTCCGCCGAGCACGAGGTGGATTTTCTGCCGCCGGAAGCCAACGACTAGCCGGCGGCCAAACAGACAATACGCACGCGAGGTAGCAATCGCCGGAGCTGGACTCCGGCGATGACGGGCACGCGTGCGCTTAACGAAATTGGACCTGTTCATTCAATTCGGAGCGGTTTCATGGTCAAGCAGAAGCATGTGTGCGTCATCGGCGCCGGCATTTCCGGGCTCGCCGCCGGCAAGGCCTTTGCCGGTCGCGGCCACAAGGTGACCATCATCGAGCGCAGCGGCGATCTCGGCGGGGTTTGGGAGCCGGCACGCTCCTATCCCGACGTGCAGACCCAGAGCCCGAAGGAGCTCTATCGCTACACCGACAAGGCGATGCCGGAGTCCTATCCGGAATGGCCGAAGGGTCCGCAGGTCCATGCCTATTTGCGCGACTACGCCAGCAGCCATGGGCTCGACGGCGCGATGCGGTTCGACACCAAGGTCGAAGGCATGAAGCGCCGTGCCGACGGCAGGCCGGGCTGGACGCTGGCGCTGCGCTCGACCGACGGCGCCACCGGTCACGAGGATTTCGATTTCGTCGCGGTCTGCACCGGGCAGTTCAACGAGCCGCAGACCTTGCCGCTGGCCGGCGAGGACGGCTTCAAGGCGCAGGGCGGGCAGATCCTGCATTCGTCGCAATACAGCGATCCAGCGCTTGCCAAGGGCCGCAAGGTGGTGGTGCTCGGCGGCTCCAAATCGGCGACCGACATCGCGGTGAATGCGGTCAATTCCGGCGCCAGCGAAGTCACCATCGTGTTTCGCGAGCCGGTCTGGCGGATTCCCTATTTCGTCGGCGGCCTCGTCAACTTCAAGCGCATCCTCTACATCCGCGCGCAGGAGCAGATGTTTGCCAGCTGGGGCATCGGCCGGATGGCGCGCCTCGCGCATGTCGTCGCCAAGCCGTTCGTCTGGGCGAACTGGCGCGGGCTCGAAAGCATGCTGAAGATGCAGCTCAAGCTGAAGCAATGCGGCATGGTGCCGAAGGAGCGGATCGAGGACGGCGTCAATTGCTCGGTGCCGATCGCAACCCCCGGCTTCTATCCGATGGTCGCCGACGGCCGGATCAAGGCGGTGCGCGGCACCTTCGACCATTACGACGGCAAGACCATCGTGATGAGCGGCGGCCAGCGCGTCGCGGCCGATGTCGCGGTGCTCGCGATCGGTTACAAGCTCGGCGTGCCGTTCCTGCCCGAGGAGTATCAGAACAAGCTGGTCGAGCCCGACGGGCAGTACCGGCTGTACCGGCTGATCGCCAATCCCGATCTGCCCGACATGGGCTTTGTCGGTTTCAATTCGAGCTTCTGCACCGTGCTGTGCGCCGATCTCGCCGCGAACTGGCTGGTGCGCTACGCCGACGGCCAGCTGGCGCGGCAGCCGAGCGCGGCCGAGATGAATAGCAACATCGCGATGATGCTGAACTTCAAGCGCGTCGAGCGTCCGGCAGCGGGTGTCTATGGCGGGCTGTGCGTCGCGCCCTATCACTTCAAGCATTTCGACGAGCTGCTGGCCGACATCGGCACCAAGGCGTCGCGCCGCAACCCGCTCGTCGAAAAGTTCACGCCGCCGGACGCGGACGCCTATGCCCGCTTCCTCGCGACTGCGCCGGCATACAGGGCGGTGGCCTAATCGCGGCCGGCGTCGAGGAAGGCCTGTGCCAGCCGCCCGGGGTTGGAGAAGCACAGCTCGTGGCTGCCCGGCACCTGGACCAGGCGGAACAGCCCGAGCTTCTCCGACAACCGTGGATGCCAGGGCAGGCTGTGCGGCATCGCGGTGTCCTCGATGCAGTTCACGTAGGATTTCGCGATGGGCATCTCGGCGGGATTGGTGCGCAGCGCGATCTTGTCCTGGAAGGTCTTCAACGGGTGCGGATTGAGCTTGTCATAGGCCCGCTGCGCCGTCTCGAGGTCGGCGTCGTTGATGAAGGCCTCGCGCCAGATCGGGAACGGCAGCACCACCGAGCCGTCGCCGCGCTCGGCGTGGATCGCATCGAACAGGCCGACATAGTGCGGCGGCACCATGTCGTTGAGGCACTCGCCATTGTTGGGCACGAACGCGTTCCAGTAGACCAGCCGGCGGATGCGGTTCGCGGCGGCGTCGGCAACGCCGGTGATGACCATGCCGCCATAGCTGTGGCCGACCAGCACGATGTCATTCAGATTGTGCTCGGCGAGGTAATCCACGATCGACTGGATCGCCTCGGCAAGGCCGGAGTCCTTCCGATCGCCGGGCCGGTTGCCTTTGATGGTCGGGGTGTGGACGACATGGCCGGCCTTGCGGATAACGGCCGCAACCGGTTCAAACTCGGCGCCGGTATGCCAGGCGCCATGGACGAGAACATAGGTCGACATGTTGTACCTCCCTGTCTGGTTTGGTTAGATCGATTGCCGCGTCCGGACGGACCGGGATACGCGCAAGTTTCATCCGCTTCCTGATGGATACTGACCTGGATATTGACCTGGACCCGCGGAACGCGCTTGGCTGTGAGCGAACCGGACTGGGCTCGGAGTGAACTGATGCAGCAAATCGCCGCCGCGGATCGCTCGCGCAAACTGAGCTGGAATACCGCGGACACCAGGCCGGGCGAGCAGTTTGCCTATTATCGCGAGGCGATCTGCCAGGCCTTCATGAACCTGACGCCGGAGCCGCCGGCGACGCCAGGCTTCCTCGCCCGGGTCGAGACCGTTGGACTCGGCGACGGCGCGGTCAACCGGGTCAGCTTCCCGGAGCATATCGTGCGACGCTCCGCTGCCGACATCGCCGCGTCAAGCCGGCGCTGCTACTACCTCAATCTGAAGCTCGCCGGCCGCTGCCGGATCCAGCAGGCGGGACGCGAGATCAGCCTGTCGCCGGGACAGGTCGGAATCTTCGACAGCGGCCAGCGCTTTGCGCTGCTGCACGACCGCGGCCCGGCGCTGCAGGTCGCCTCGTTCTGGGTGCCGGCCGAGGCGCTGGATGAACGGCTGCCGTCGGCGCCCGAGGCCGCGCCGGCGCGGGTCTCCGATGATCCCTTCGTCGGCCATCTCATCACAGAAACGGCGCAGGTCCTGAACACATCGGCGCTCCGTGCTTCGGATGCGGACAACGCGCGGCTGTTCGGCGTGCTGCTCGATCTGGTCGCGCTTAGCCTGTCGCGCAGCGGCCGCGCAGGCGCCGCCGAGAGCGCCGGCCTTGCCGATGCGACGTGGCTTGCGCTGCGCCGCGCCGTGGACCGCAGGCTGCGCGAGCCCGGGCTCGGCGTTGCCGCCATTGCGGCTGCGATCGGCATCAGCGAGCGCTACGTCCACAAGCTGTTCGAGCGCGCCGGCACGACATTCGCCAGCCATGTGATGGACCGCCGCCTCGACGGCACGGCGCGCGATCTGAGGGACCCCGCGATCGCCGGGCGCACGATCGGCGACATCGCGTTCGACTGGGGCTTCTCCGACCTGTCGCATTTCACGCGGCGCTTCAGGCACCGCTTCGGCTGCACGCCGCGCGACTGGCGCCGCGGCTGACCAACGCTTCGGAAATCGCCATGGCGCAGCCGTTCACCTACCAGGTCAGCCCGATGCGGGTCGTGTTCGGGGTCGGCACGGTCGCGCAGTTGGCGGGCGAGCTCGACCGGCTCGGCATCAGCCGCGCGCTGGTGCTGGCGAGCCGGCGGCAGCAGGCCGAGCTCGGCGATCTCGCTGAGCTGACCGGCGGCCGTATGGCCGGATTGTTAGACGGTGCGGTGGTGCACACGCCGGTCGCGGTGACCGAACGTGCGATGCAGATCGTCCGCGAGCTCAAGCCCGACGGCGTGGTCGCGATCGGCGCCGGCGCCGCGACCGGCCTCAGCAAGGCGATTGCGCTGCGCACCGACCTGCCGCAACTGATCGTGCCGACCAGCTATGCCGGCTCCGAGATGACGCCGGTGCTCGGCGAAACCGTCGACGGCGTCAAGACCACGCAATCCTCGCCGAAGATCCTGCCCGAGGCCGTGATCTACGACGTCAACCTGACCGTCTCGATGCCGGCGAAATTCTCCGCGATCTCCGGCCTCAACGCCATCGCACACGCGGCCGAGGCGCTGTATGCGCGGGACGGCAACCCGATCACCTCGCTGATGGCGGAAGAGGCGATTGCGAAGCTTGCCTCGTCGCTGCCCGACGTGATCGCGCGGCCGCGCGATCTCGAGGCGCGCTCCGACGCACTGTACGGCGCGTGGCTGTGCGCGGTCTGCCTCGGCACCGTCGGCATGGCGCTGCATCACAAGCTCTGCCACACCGTCGGCGCGCTGTTCGACCTGCCGCATGCCGAGACCCATGCGGTGCTGCTGCCGCATACCATCGCCTACAACACACCGGCCGCCCGCGATGCAGTCAGCCGCGCGGCGAGGGCGCTCGGAGCGGCTGACGCCGCCGACGGCCTGTTCGATCTGTCGGCAAGGCTCGGCGCGCCGCGTTCGCTCGCCGAGATCGGCATGCCCGAAGACGGCATCGCAAAGGCCGCCGCGCTCGCCATCAAAAATCCCTACTGGAATCCGCGGCCGATCGAGGAGAGCGGCATCCGCGACCTGCTGAAGCGCGCCTGGTCCGGCGCGCGCCCGCAGGCCGGATAGATCAAACCCCGATCGCGTTGCGCGCGATCACGTCGCGGTAGAATGCCGCGCTCAATTTCGGCACCCGGGCCTGGGTCTCGAAATCCACCCGGTAGAGGCCGAAGCGCTTCTCGTAGCCGAAGATCCATTCGAAATTATCCATCAGGCTCCACAGGAAATAGCCGTGGACCGGGACGCCGTCGGCGGTCGCGCGCTGCAACTGCGCAAGGTAGTTGCGCAGGAACATGATGCGGTCGAGGTCGTAGATCTGCCCGTCCGGATGCACCCTGTCCTCGCCGGACGTGCCGTTCTCGCTGATATAGATGCTCTTGATGTTCCATAGCTTGGCGGCGATCCGCGGCGCCCAATAGATCGTCTCTGGCGCGATCCGCAGCCATTCCGAGCTCATATGCGGGAAGGAAGCCGGCATCGGCAGCGGCTTCCAGCCGGGCGCATTATCGGTCGCGAGGATGTAGCATTGCGGCGCGTAGATGTTCAGCCCGACGAAATCATTGGGCTGTGCGATGATCTTCAGCTCGTCCGCGGTGAATTTGGGCGCATCCGCGCCGGCATATTGCAGGAAGCCTTCGGTGTATTTGCCTTCGAGGACGACACCGAGAAAACCCGCATTGAGCTCGCGGGTCGCGATCTCGGTGGCGCGGATGTTCTCCGGCGTGTTGAAGGCTGGGACACAGGCGGTGATGTTTTCGGCCGGCCCCACCCGCGTGCCGGCACGGCCTTTGGCGCGGATCGCCTGCACCGCAAGGCCATGCGCCAGCGCGACGTGGTGGCGCGCCTGGTTCACCTCGCCCGCCGGCAGCTTCAGCCCGGGGGCGTCGACGCCGAGCGCATAGCCGAAGGGGAGGAAACGCCCCACCTCGTTGAGGGTGAAGACGTTCTTCACGCGGTCGGTCAGTCGCTGCGCCACGTAGCCGGCATAGTCGCCGAATGCCTTCGAGGTGTCGCGCGAGCGCCAGCCGCCGACACGGTCCTGCAACGCCTGCGGCAGGTCCCAGTGATAGAGCGTGGCGTAGGGCTCGATGCCGTTCGCCAGCAACTCGTCGACGAGGCGGTTGTAGAAGTCGAGGCCCTTCGGGTTCGGCGCCCCGGCGCCGTCGGGAAACACCCGCGGCCAGGCAATCGAGAAGCGATAGGCCCTGGCGCCGAGCTCCTTGATGAGGCGGACGTCCTCCTTGTAGCGGTGATAGTGGTCGTTGGCGCGATCGCCGGTCGAGCCGTCCTCGATCTTGCCCGATGTATGGGTGAATGTGTCCCAGATCGATGGGCCGCGGCCGTCCTCATTGACCGCGCCCTCGACCTGGTAGGACGAGGTCGCGGTGCCCCAGACGAAGCCCGTGGGAAAGTTCGTGCCGTCCGGCCGCGACGCACGGTTTGCAGCCTCGGCGGGGCCGGTCAAACCGAGCGCCGAGAGGCCTGCGAGGCCCGCAAACTGCCGGCGCGAGAACTTTCCGAACATTGTTGTCTCCCGTCGCGGACGTTGCCGCTGGAATGCGAGCCGTAGGTTAACCTTCCATCCCGCCGTTGAGCAACAAGGGTCAGCAGGCCAAAGCGCCGTGCCGAGCGGGCACCAATCAATGCAAAGCATTGTGATGTCAATGTCGCGGAGTTGGCAGTTTTGTGGCGACATTTTCTCTACTAGATTGCCTGCTACGTCCCTCCGCAATGACATCCGAATATCCCCGAGACCCCCGTGAGCTGCGCGCGATGAACAAGCCTGCAACCCATGTCCGAAGGGCGCTGCTGCGTCGTCTTGCCACTGCGATCGGCTTGCTGCTGACAATGGCCGCGGGCGCACGGGCCGAGCAGACATTCTCGTTCGACCGCACGCCCGGAAAGCTGCCGAAGACGGTCGTCCCGCTGCATTACGCGATCGAGCTGACGCCTGACATCGCCAGCCTCGCTCTGCCCGGCGTCGAGACCGTCGACATCGAGGTGCGCGAGGCGACCGCGCAGCTGACGCTGAACGCGGTCAACACGACATTCGCAGAGGTTACAAGCGATGACGGCGCGCAGCGCGCGGAGGTCGCGACCGACGCCACCGCGCAGACCGCAACGTTGACCTTCGCCAAGCCGCTTGCGGCCGGCCGCCACAAGCTGCGCATCGCCTTCACGGCGCAGATCAATAAATTCGGCGCCGGCCTGTTCTCGGTCGACTACCCGACCAGGACCGGGATCAAGCGGATGATCTCCAGCAAGCTGGAGCCGGCCGATGCTAGGCGGATCTTCCCGTGCTGGGACGAGCCGTCGTTCAAGGCGAGCTTCGCGCTGACCGTCGTCATTCCACGCAATCTGCTCGCGGTCGGCAACATGCCCGTGACCAGCGAAGAGCCGGTCGCCGGCGATCTCAAGAAGGTTGCGTTCGCGCCGACGCCGAAGATGTCGAGCTATCTGTTCGTGCTCACGGTCGGCGAACTCGAGCGCGTCACGGCGGATGCCGGCGGCGTCAAGGTCGGCGTGGTGACGACGGAGGGCAAGGGCGGGCAGGGCCGGTTCGCGCTCGACAGCGCGGTGAAGCTGCTCGCCTATTACAACGACTATTTCGGCGTGAAATATCCGCTGCCGAAGCTCGACCTGATCGCCGTTCCCGGCGGGTTCGGCGGCGCGATGGAGAACTGGGGTGGCATCACCTTCTTCGAGAGCCGGCTGCTGTTCGACCCTGCGACCTCTGCGGAGACCGTGCGGCGGGGCATCTTCGCGATCATCGCGCACGAGATGGCGCATATGTGGTTCGGCGATCTCGTCACCATGGCGTGGTGGGACAATCTCTGGCTCAACGAGGGCTTTGCCAGCTGGATGGCAACCAAGGCCTCGGAGCAGTTCTATCCGCAATGGCAGGGCTGGCTGAACGGCTACGGCGCGAAGCAGTTTGCCATGGCGCTCGATGCGCGGCGCACCTCGCATCCGGTGCAGCAGCCGATTGCCGATCATAGTGAAGCGGTCACGGCATTCGACGCCATTACCTACAACAAGGGGCAGGCGCTGATCCGCATGCTCGAGAACTATCTCGGCGAACAGGCGTTCCGCGAAGGCATACGCAAATATATGGCCGCGCATGCCTACAGCAACGCGACGACCGCTGATCTCTGGCAGGCGCTCGAGAGTACCGGCGGCAAGACCATCACCGGCATCGCCGCCTCCTTCACCGAGCAGGACGGCGTGCCGCTGGTCGTGGCCGAGGCGACTTGCGATGGCGTGGCGCAACGCCTGACCTTGCGGCAGGATCGCTTCGTGATCGCGCCGGCCAACAATCCGCCGCTGCCGGCCCGCAACTGGCAGATCCCGGTCGCGGTCGGACCGGCGCATGGCAGGCCGTTTGACGAGATATTGCTGAAGGGGAGCACCAATATCCCGGCCGGCGCCTGCGGCGATGCGATCAAGGTCAACCTCGGCGACGTCGGATACTACAGGGTCGAGTACGGCCCGAAGAACCGTGCGGCGTTGCTGAATGCCTTCCCGCAAATGCAGGTCACGGACCGTCTCAATGTCGTCACCGACAGCTGGGCGCTGGTGCAGGCGGGCCGCGCGGAGGCGCCGTCCTATCTCGCGCTGCTCGATGCGCTCGATGCCGGTGACCATCGCGCGGTGTGGGACCAGGTGATCTCGACATTCGCTTCACTGAACCGCCTGTCGCGCGGCCGCACCGAGCGGCCGGTGATCCAGGCTTATGCCCGCGCCAAGCTGCGCCCGGTGTTCGATCGGATCGGATGGGACGGCGCCGGTTCAGGCGGCGATGACACTGCGTTGTTGCGTGCAAGCCTGATCTCGACGCTTGGCGACCTCGGGGATGCGGCTATTGTGGCGGAAGCGAAGCGGCGCTTTGCGGCATTCGTCGATGATCCCAATTCGCTTCCGACCGCATTGCGCGATGCCGTCACGCATGTTGTCGGTGTGACCGCCGATCGGGCAACCTATGACAAATTGCTCGCGCTGGCGCGCAACAGCACGGCGACCAATGAACGGCTGCGTTATTATCTCGCGGCGGCAAGCGCCCGCGATGCCGAATTGGCGCGGGCGACGCTGGCGTTGACGCTGACCAACGAATTGCCCGATACGATCGTGACGGGGATGATCAACGCGGTTGCGTCCGCAGGCGAGCAGCCGCAGCTCGCCTGGGACTTCGTCCAGACCAATTTCGATATCTTGCTGGCAAGGCAGGGGCCGAACTTCCGCGACCAGTTCGTGCCGAACTTCATGACCAATTTTACCGATGAGGGCCACGCGGCGGAACTCGCCGCGTTTGCTCCGTCGCAATCAACCACCGGCGGACGGGTGATGGTGGCGCGATCCGTGCAGGCGATCGTAATCTCGGCCGATCTTGCCGCGCGCGTGTTACCCGCCGCCGACTCCTGGATCAGGGCGCACAAGCCGTGAGCTCGCGAGGGAGTTTCCGGCGGCGCGCGATGCCGCTATGCTCTGTGCGCGGCATGCAATCAACGATGCGAGGCTGAGATGGTCAAAGGTTCCGATTTGCTGGTCGCGGCCCTCGAGAATGAGGGCGTGGAGCGGGTGTTCGGCGTCCCCGGCGAGGAGAATCTCGACGTCGTCGAGAGCCTGCGCAAATCCTCGATCAAACTGATCGTCACGCGCCACGAGCAGGCCGCGGCGTTCATGGCGGCGACCTATGGCCGGCTGACCGGAAAGCCCGGCGTCTGCATGACGACGCTCGGCCCCGGCGCGCTCAACCTGACCACTGGCGCTGCCTACGCGCTGCTCGGCGCGATGCCGATGGTGATGCTGACCGGCCAGAAGGGCATCTTGAGCAGCCGGCAGGCCAAGTTCCAGATCGTCGACATCGTCAACACGTTCCGTCCGTTGACCAAATTATCGCTGCAGATCGTCAGCGGCGCGACCATTCCGACCCTGGTCCGTGACGCCTTCCGCATTGCGACGCAGGAACGGCCGGGGCCGGTGCTGCTCGAGCTGCCGGAAGACATCGCAGGCGAGGAAACGACCCCGGTCGAAATGATACCGCCGCATCCGATCGAGATTCCGATCGCGCACGCCGCCGCGCTCGACCGCGCCGCCGACATGATCCTGAAGGCGCAGCGCCCGCTGATCATGCTTGGTGCGGCGGCATCGCGTCCGCGTTCGACCGCCGGGATCGGCGACTTCGTGCGGCGCACGAAAATCCCGTTCTTCACCACGCAGATGGGCAAGGGCACGGTATCCGGCGGCACCAATCAATATATGGGAACCGCCGCGCTGAGCGAGCGCGACTATGTGCACGAGGCGATCGACCGCGCCGACCTCATCATCGCGATCGGTCACGACACGGTCGAGAAGCCGCCTTTCATCATGGGCCCGAAGGGCCCGCAGGTGATCCATGTCAGCTACATGCCGGCAACGGTCGAGCAGGTCTATTTCCCGCAATGCGAGGTGATCGGCGACGTCGGTCCGAGCCTTGAATTGCTGGCCGATCGGGTCGAGGGAAAGCTGCCGCATGCCAGCGCGCTGCTCAGCCTGCGCCGGAGCATTCTGGCGAAGATCACCGATCGCGCCACCGAGGGCCGCTGGCCGCCGACGCCGCAGCGCATCGTGCATGATGTGCGGCAGGTGATTCCGGAGGACGGCATCGTCGCGCTCGACAACGGCATGTACAAGATCTGGTTTGCGCGCAACTACCGCACGCTGCTCGCGAACTCGCTGCTGCTCGACAACGCGCTCGCGACCATGGGCGCCGGCCTGCCGTCGGCGATGATGGCGGCGATGCTGTATCCGAACAACCGCGTGCTCGCGGTCTGCGGCGACGGCGGCTTCATGATGAACTCGCAGGAGCTCGAGACCGCGGTCCGCCTCAAGCTCAATCTTGTGATCCTGATCCTGGAGGATTCCGCCTACGGCATGATCCGCTGGAAGCAGGCGGTCGATCATTTCCCGGATTTCGGCCTGACCTTCGGCAATCCGGATTTCGTCAAATACGCCGAAAGCTACGGCGCCAAGGGTTCGCGGATCGCGAGCACGGATGCGATCGTCCCGACCCTGGAACGGGCGTTTTCCGGCGGCGGCGTGCACCTCGTCGTGGTGCCGATCGACTATACCGAGAACAAGCGGGTGCTGGTCGACGAATTGCGCGAGAAGGTGCAGCAGATCGATGTGTCGTAGAGCATGATCCGGACCCGAAGTGCCGCGTTAGCGCAAAGTGCGAAGCGGTTTTCCCTTGCGACCAACGCAAAGCGTTTGCGCGGAGATCATGCTCAAACAAGAAGCTGAAGCATTGCTGCGGTGGGCAAGGAACGAAAAGCCCGCGGCTTGATTGAACGTAAGCCGCCATGGTAGCACGCCAAGATGTCACGCCAAGATGTCACGCAATGGCATCACCATTGCGCAGATTGTCGGCGATACCAGATCTGAGAGGTCACGTGACTGCACCAAATCCTGCCGCCGGAAAACCCATCGATCCCGCCTCGCTCGCCAATGTGCCGCGGCTGGTCACGGCCTATTTTGCCGGCAAGCCCGATGCCACCGATCCCACCCAGCGGGTTGCGTTCGGCACCTCGGGCCATCGCGGCTCGTCGCTGAAGAATTCCTTCAACGAGGACCATATCCTCGCCACCACGCAGGCGATCTGCGATTACCGGCGCGAGAAGGGCCTCACCGGACCGCTGTTCATCGGCATCGACACCCATGCGCTGGCCGAGCCGGCGCTGGCCAGCGCGGTCGAGGTGTTCGCGGCGAACGGCGTCGAGATCATGATCGATGCGCAGGGCGGCTACACTCCGACGCCCGTGATCTCGCACGCGATCCTGAGCTACAACAAGGGACGCAGCACGGGCCTTGCCGACGGCGTCGTCA
This sequence comes from Bradyrhizobium sp. USDA 3262, assembly GCF_054060035.1. NCBI lineage: Bacteria > Pseudomonadati > Pseudomonadota > Alphaproteobacteria > Hyphomicrobiales > Nitrobacteraceae > Bradyrhizobium > Bradyrhizobium sp. USDA 3262. The sequence continues at coordinate 7,829,697 of NZ_JBSSCT010000001.1, read as the reverse complement.
TCACGCCGTCACACAACCCACCGGAGGATGGCGGCTACAAATACAATCCGCCGCATGGCGGTCCGGCCGACACCGACGTTACCGCGGTGGTCGAGAAGAACGCCAACCGCTATATCGAGGCCGGTCTCAAGGGCGTGGCGCGGCTGCCCTATGATCGCGCGCGCAAGGCAGCGACCACGCATCTGCACGACTACATCACGCCCTATGTCGCCGATCTCGGCAACACCGTCGACCTCGCGCTGATCAAGTCCGCCGGCGTCAAGATTGGCATCGACCCGCTCGGCGGCGCGGCGGTGCACTACTGGCAGCCGATCATCGCGCGCTACGGCATCAACGCCAGCGTCGTCAATGAGGCCGTCGATCCGACCTTCCGCTTCATGACCGCGGACTGGGACGGCAAGGTCCGGATGGACTGCTCGTCGCCTTATGCGATGGCGAGCCTGATCGGGATGCGCGACCGGTTCGACGTCGCCTTTGCCAACGACACCGACGCCGACCGCCACGGCATCGTGACCCGCTCGAACGGGCTGATGAACCCGAACCACTTCCTCGCCACCGCGATCGCCTATCTGTTCGCGCACCGGCCGCAATGGAGCAAGGACGCCGCGATCGGCAAGACGATTGTGTCGAGCTCGATCATCGATCGCGTGGCGAAGAAGCTGAACCGCAAGTTGGTCGAGACGCCGGTCGGCTTCAAATGGTTCGTCGACGGGCTCGGCAGCGGCGGCTTCGGCTTTGCCGGCGAGGAGAGCGCGGGCGCTTCGTTCCTGAAGCGCGACGGCTCGGTGTGGACCACCGACAAGGACGGCATCATCCTCGGCCTCTTGGCAGCCGAGATCATCGCCAGGACCGGCCGCGATCCGAGCGAATTGTTCGGCGAGCTGACCGCCGAACTCGGCGTTCCCTATTACGAGCGCATCGATGTGGCGGCGACGCCGAAGCAGAAGAACGCGCTGAAGGCGCTCGGGCCCGAGCAGCTCAACATGACGCAGCTCGCCGGCGATGCCGTGCGCGCGGTCAGGACCAAGGCGCCGGGCAACGACCAGCCGTTCGGCGGCATCAAGGTCGAGAGCGAGGCGGGCTGGTTCGCCGCGCGTCCCTCCGGCACCGAGGATGTCTACAAGATCTACGCCGAAAGCTTCCGCGGGCCGGATCATCTGAAGCAGATCCAGGGCGATGCGCAGGCCGCGATCGCCAAGGTGTTCTGAAAGGCGCGGGCCGGGCGGAATTCATGCGAATATTGTTGACGGGCTCCTCCGGCTGGCTCGGCCGTTTCCTCGCGCCGCGGCTTCGACAGGCCGGCCATGACGTGGTCGGCCTCGACGTCGTCCCGGGCGAGGCGACCGATGTCACAGGCTCGGTAGCCGAACGATCGGTGGTCGAGCGTGTGTTCGCCGATCACGGCATCGAGGCCGTGATCCATGGCGGGGCGCTGCACAAGCCCGATATCGCGCGGTTCGCGCCGCAGGCCTTTGTCGACGTCAACGTCACAGGCACGCTCAATTTGCTGCAGGCAGCAGTGGCTGCCGGCCACGACCGTTTCGTCTTCACCTCGACGACCTCGCTGATGATCTCGCAGGCGATCCGCGACGAGGAAGGCCATGCTGCGGTGTGGCTCGACGAGACGACAGGACCGCTCGAGCCGCGCAACATTTACGGAGTGACAAAACTCGCCGCTGAAGGGCTGTGCCGCCTGTATAGTCGCGAGCACGGGCTGAACTGCGCGGTGTTGCGCACCAGCCGCTTCTTCCCCGAGGATGACGACACTATCCGTGACATCCATGGCGAGAACCTGAAGGCGACCGAGCTGCTGTACCGCCGCCTCACGGTCGAGGACGCCGCCGATGCCCATGTCGTGGCGCTGGACAAGATCCGCGGCTTCGAGGTCTTTGTGATCAGCGCGCCGACGCCGTTTGCGCGCGGCGACGTCGCCGACCTGAAGACGGACGCGGCTGGCGTGATCGCGCGCCATTTCCCCGATGCGCCGGCGCTGTTCGCGCGGCGCGGCTGGCGTCTGCCGAAATCGATCGGCCGGATCTACGACGCCGGCAAGGCCGAACGGCTGCTCGGCTTCCGCGCTGGGACGGATTTCGCAGCGGTGCTCGGCGCCTTGCGCAGCGGCGCGCCGCTTCCCTTTGCGCACGATCCCGATTATGTCTCGCCGTCAACGAGGCTCGCAAATGGCTGATTTCCACGGCGTCTTTCCGTACCTGGTGTCCCCGGTCGACCCCGCCGGCCATGTCCGCACCGAGGTGCTGGGCCGGCTCTGCGACGATCTGGTCAAGGCCGGCGTCCACGGCTTGACGCCGCTCGGTTCGACCGGCGAGTTCGCCTATCTCAACAATGCGCAGCGCATGCAGGTGGTGCAGACCACGATCGAGGCCGCGCAGGGCCGCGTGCCCGTGGTCGCCGGCGTCGCCTCGACTTCGACGGCGGATGCGGTGGCGCAGGCCAAGGCCTACCAGAAGCGCGGCGCGAGCGGCATCCTCGCGATCCTGGAGGCCTATTTCCCAGTCGCCGATGCGCAGGTCGAATCCTATTTCCGCGCCATCGCCGATGCCGTCGACATTCCGGTCGTGATCTACACCAATCCGAATTTCCAGCGCTCCGACCTCACGCTCGACGTCATCGCGCGGCTCGCCGAGCATCCGCGCATCGGCTACATCAAGGACGCCTCGACCAACACCGGCCGGCTGCTGTCGATCATGAACCGCTGTGGCGACAGCCTGAAAGTGTTCTCGGCCTCCGCCCATATTCCGGCCGCGGTGATGCTGATCGGCGGCCATGGCTGGATGGCGGGCCCGGCCTGCATCATCCCGCGGCAGAGCGTCGAGCTCTACAATCTGTGCCGCCGCACCCGCTGGGACGAGGCGATGGCCCTGCAGCGCAAGTTGTGGCGCATCAACGAGGCGTTCGCCCGCTTCAACCTCGCCGCCTGCATCAAGGCCGGGCTCGCGAGCCAGGGCTACGACGTCGGCGATCCCGTGCCGCCGCAGGCGCCGCTCACGGCCGAGCAGCGCAAGGTGGTCGAGGCGGCGTTGCGCGATCTGGCCTGAAGCCGTCGGGGGCTGCGCGGCAAAATGCCGGGCAATCCGCCTTGGCTATGCCGGAAACCTCCGCTTGGTCAGCGCGTTTGTTGCGTGGAGCACACCAATGAATCGGCGTACCGTCCTTGTCCTGGCCGTGATCGCGGCCATTCTGCTGATATTCGCGGCCGGCAGCATCCGTCAGGCGCCGTGGAGCGGCCCGGCTGCCCGCGCCGTCGCCGAGCGCGGCGCGCTGTCGGATGCCGAAAAGGCCAATGTCGAGATCTTCGAGAAGGTCTCGCCGTCGGTCGTGCAGGTGGTGACGCAAACCGCCGCCAATCCGCTGAGCGAGGAGCAGGAGGGCGGCGGCGCGGCGTCAGGCACCGGCATTGTCTGGGACAATGACGGCCACGTCGTCACCAACAACCATGTGGTGCAGAACGCAAGCCAGGTCGCGATCCGCTTTGCCTCCGGCGAGGCGGTACGCGCCGAGATCGTCGGCACGGCGCCGAACTACGATCTGGCCGTGCTGCGCATCCGCAGCGCGCGCAAGCTGCCGCCGTCATTGGCGCTCGGCAGCTCGTCCGATCTCAAGGTCGGCCAGTTTGCCTATGCGATCGGCAACCCGTTCGGGCTCGATCAATCGATGTCCAGCGGCATTATCAGCGCGCTCAAGCGCCGGCTGCCGACCTCGAGCGGCCGCGAGATCTCCAACGTGATCCAGACCGACACCGCGATCAATCCGGGCAATTCGGGCGGCCCGTTGCTCGATTCCGCCGGCCGGCTAATCGGCGTGACCACGGCGATCCTGTCGCCGTCGGGCTCCAATGCCGGCATCGGCTTTGCGATCCCGGTCGATATCGTCAATCGCGTGGTGCCTGAGCTGATCCGCAACGGCCGCGTGCCGACGCCGGGGATCGGCATCGTCACGGCGAATGAGGCGGTCGCCACCCGTATCGGTGCCGAAGGATTGATCGTGGTGCGCACGACACCGGGGTCGCCGGCCGAGCGCGCCGGGATACGCGGGGTCGACATGTCGACCGGTGAGCTCGGCGACGTGATCACCGCGGTCGACGGCAAGCCGGTCCACCGGCTCTCCGATCTGGCCGACCAGCTCGAGCAGATCGGGGTCGGCAAGAAAGTGCGGCTCAGCGTGAACCGCGACGGCTCGGCGCGCGATGTCGAGGTCGCCATCGTCGATATCGGCCGGGCGCAATAATGTCGTCACTGGCCTGACGCGTGCCACCGAATTGTGCTTCCGCGCGCCGCGCGACGACACGCCTGTCCTCCGGCCGGCGCGTGGTTGTCAGGCCGCCAAAATCCGCTAAAACCCCCGCCAAATTCTCTGGAAATTCTTGGAAGCTCGAAGGACCCTCTGATGAACATTCTTCCCGGTAATATGCGTTTTGGTGCGGGCCAGCCAGTCAAGCGTCTGGAGGACCAGCGGCTGGTCACCGGGAAGGGGCATTTCATCGACGACAAGCCGCAGGACGGCGCGCTCTGGCTGCACGTGCTGCGCTCGCCGCACGCACACGCCTACATCAAGTCGATCGACGCCAAGGCGGCGCTGGAGATGCCCGGCGTCAAGGCCGTTTATACCGGCGCCGACCTCGTCAAGGACGATATCGGCACGCTGCCGACGCTTGCGATCTTCAAGCGGCCCGACGGCTCGCCGATGACCGTGCCGCCGCGGCGCCTGCTGGCGCATGAGGTGGTGCGTTACGCGGGCGAGGGCGTCGCGGCCGTGGTCGCGACCTCGCGGGTGCTGGCGCAGACCGCGACTGAGGCGATCGAGATCGATTACGAGGTGCTGCCCTCGGTGGTCGATCCGGTCGAGGCGATCAAGCCGGGCGCGCCGGCGGTCTGGCCGGAGGCGCCCGACAACATCGTGGCCGCGATGAGCTATGGCGATGCCGCCAAGGTTGAGGAAGCCTTCGCCAACGCCGCGCACACGGTGTCGCTCGACCTGGTCAGCCAGCGCCTGGTGCCGTCGGCGATGGAGCCGCGCTCGACCATTGCCGAGATCGAGAAGAAGACCGGCCGGCTGATTCTCCACGTGCAGTCGCAGACCCCGGGCTCGACCCGCGACCTGTTGGCGGAATCGATCCTGAAGCGGCCGAAGGACAGCGTGCGCGTGCTGGTCGGCGACATCGGCGGCGGCTTCGGCCAGAAGACCAGCCTGTATCCGGAAGACGGCATCGTCGCCTATGCCGCGACCAAGCTGAACGAGAAGATCCGCTGGCGCGGCGACCGCACCGACGAGTTCGTCGGCGGCACCCATGGCCGCGATCTGACCTCGACCGGCGAGTTCGCACTCGACGCCAAGGGCCGCGTGCTGGCCTATCGGGTGCGCTCGATCGGCGGCACCGGCGCCTATTCGTCGGGCACCGCCAACATCATTCCGCTGGTGCTCGGCCCGTTCGTGCAGACCGGCGTCTACGATTTGCCGCTGGTGCATTTCGAGGTGAAGTCGGTGATGACCCACACCGCGCCGGTCGGCGCCTATCGCGGCGCCGGCAGGCCCGAGGCGGTGTTCATCGTCGAGCGGCTGTTCGACGCCGCTGCGCGCCAGATCGGAATGGACCCGCGCGCCATCCGCAAGGTCAACTACATCAAGCCGGCGCAGCTGCCCTACACCAATGCGGTCGGGCAGGTGTACGATTCCGGAGCCTTCGCGCACATGCTGGAGCGCGCGTCTGATTTGGCCGACTGGAACGGCTTTGCCGCGCGCAAGAAGGCGGCGAAGAAGAAGGGCCTGCTCTATGGCCGCGGCCTGACCAGCTACATCGAATGGACCGGCGGCCGCGCCCACACCGAGAACGTCTCGCTGCATGCGACCGCCGAAGGCCGCGTCATCCTGCATTCCGGCACGATGGCGATGGGGCAGGGCCTCGCCACCACCTACACCCAGATGATCGCCGATACGCTCGGCATCGCGATGGACAAGATCGACGTCATCCAGGGCGACACGGACCTCGCCACCGGCTTCGGCAGTGTCGGCTCGCGCTCGCTGTTCGTCGGCGGCACCGCGGTTGCGGTCTCCAGCAACGACATGATCAACAAGGCGCGCGACAAGGCCTCCAATTTGCTGGAAGCCTCCGTCGAGGACATCGAGTATCGCGACGGCTTCCTCACCGTGGTCGGCACCGACAGGCGCATCAGCCTGTTCGAGATCGCGGCGAAGGAAAACGGCGCAAAGCTCTCGGTCGAGAGCGAGGGCAATGTCGACGGGCCGAGCTGGCCGAACGGCACCCATATCTGCGAGGTCGAGATCGATCCCGAGACCGGCGTCACGCGGGTGGTGCGCTACACCACGGTCGACGACGTCGGCGTCGCGGTCAATCCGATGCTGGTGACGGGGCAGGTGCATGGCGGTGTTGTCCAGGGCATCGGCCAGGCGTTGTACGAAGGAGTGGCCTACAACGAAGAAGGCCAGCTGCTGACCGCGAGCTATCAGGACTATTGCATCCCGCGCGCGGACGACATTCCGCCGATCACGGTGACGCTCGATGGCTCCGCGCCGTGCAAGACCAATCCGCTGGGCGCCAAGGGCTGCGGCGAGTCCGGTGCGATCGGCGGGCCGCCCTGCATCACCAACGGCGTGATGGATGCGCTGAGCGAAGTCGGGATCATCCAGCTGAACACGCCGCTGACGCCGTCGAAGATCTGGCAGGCGATCCGCGACGCCAAGGTGGGGGCGGCGTAGTGTCATTCCGGGGCGCGCCAGCGCGAACCCGAAATCTCGCGCCATAACATCGAGGTTCCGGGTTCATCGCTTTGCGATGCCCCGGAACGACGGTGCCCTACAGCCCCAACACCATCTTCGCGATGATGTCGCGCTGGATCTCGGACGATCCGCCGAAGATCGTATAGGCGCGGCCGTTGAGATATTCCGGCACCACCGGCAGCAGTTCTTCGGGGATCGCCGGCTCGTGGTTGAGCCGGTAGAACGGCCGCGCCGGCTCGACGGCGAGCCCGTCCTGGCCGATCACGTCGACGCCGAGCCGCGTCACCGCCTGGCGGATCTCGCTGACGCGGAGCTTGATCAGCGACGACACCGCGCCGGGATTCTGCCCGGTCTGCAGCGCCGACAGCACCCTGAGCTCGGTCATCTCGAGCGCATCGATATCGACCTCGACCTCCGACATCCGGATCGCGATGTCGGGATCCTCGATGGCGCGGCCGGTGATCTCGGAGACTGCGAGATCGGAGATCGTCTTCAGCGCCTCGCGCAGCTTGGCCGACGCGATGCCGGAGCCGCGCTCGAATTCGAGCAGGTACTTGCCGTAGGTCCAGCCCTTGCCTTCCTCGCCGACGCGGTTGGCGACGGGTACCCGGACGTCGTCGAAGAACACCTGGTTGACCTCGTGGTCGCCGCCGATGGTCAGGATCGGGCGCGTGGTGATGCCCGGCGTCTTCATGTCGATCAGGATGAAGCTGATGCCGTCCTGCTGCCGTTCGCCGTCATTGGTACGCACCAGCGCGAACATGCGGTTGGCGTGGTGCGCATGCGTGGTCCAGATCTTGGTGCCGTTGATGACGTAGTCGTCGCCGTCACGCACCGCGCGGGTTTTCAGTGAGGCGAGGTCGGAGCCCGAGCCCGGCTCGGAATAGCCCTGGCACCAGTAATCCTCGCCGGAGAGAATCCGCGGCAGGTAGAAGTTCTGCTGCTCGGGCGAGCCGAACCCGATGATGACGGGGCCGACCATCTTCACCCCCATCACGTTGACATTCGGCACGCCGGCGCGGGCGCATTCGGCCTCGAAGATCCAGCGCTGTGCCGGCGTCCAGTCCGGTCCGCCATGTTCCACCGGCCAGCCCGGCGCGCCCCAGCCCTTCTTGTGCAGCGCGCGCTGCCAGGCCATGCCGATATCGGGGTCGGAGAACACCGACGGCGTCAGCGCGGTGGCGCGCTTCATCTCCGGCGTGAGGCTCCCGGCAATGAAATCGCGGACTTCCTGCTCGAAGGCGCGTTCCTCGGCGCTGAAGGTGAGATCCATGGTGCGCTCTCCGTTAGGCGTGGGCGCGGCCGCTGAGCGCGGCGTGGCGGCGGTAATGATGGGCGCTGTTGCCGAACAGCGTATCGAAGGCGAGCAGCCGCTTGAAATAGGCGCCGATGTCGAGCTCCTCGGTGACGCCCATCGCGCCGTGCAGCTGCACCGCCTGCTCGGCGACGAAGCGCGCGCATTTGCCGATCTTCGCCTTGGCGCCGGACGCCGCACGGCTGCGGGCCACGGGCTCGGCATTGGCCATCAGCGCGGCGCGCAGGGCCATCGAGCGCGCCTCGTCGACCTGCATCGCGACGTCGGCGAGGCGGTGACGGATCACTTGGTTGGCCGACAGCGGCCGGCCGAACTGTTTTCGAATCTTGGTGTATTCGAGCGTGGTGTCGAGCAGCGTTTGCATGATGCCGACCGCTTCCGCACCGAGCGCGGCCATCGCGCGGTCGACCACGGTTTCGATCGCAGACAGCGCATCCTGGCCGTCGCCGAGCAGCGCATCGGCGGGCAATTGCACATCCCTGAGATCGAGATTGCAGCCGCGGCCGCCACCGAGCCGCGCGTAATCGCGCAGCGCGAGACCCGCCGTTCCCGCCGGCATCAGGAACAGTCCGAGCTTGCCCGTCGCGCCGTTGGCGCTGGCAGCGCGGGCGGAGACGATGATCTGGTTGGCGGCGGCGCCGTCGAGCACCGCGATCTTGCTGCCGTTCAGCTTCCAGCCGTCGGCAGTCTTGGTCGCCGTCGTGTCGACATGGCCGAGGTCGAAGCGCGCGGCGCGCTCGGAATGCGCGAAGGCGAGCGTGAGCGCGCCCTCGGCAACTTTGGGCAGGATCGCCTGCTGCTGCGCCTCGGTGCCGCATTCGGCGACCAGTGCGGCGCCGATCACGACGGTGGAAAGGAACGGCTCGGACACCAGGCCACGACCGAACGCCTCCATCAGCAGCCCGATCTCGATCGCGCCGCCGCCGAGCCCGCCATGGGCTTCGGCGATCGGCAGCGCAAGCCAGCCAAGCTCGGCGAACTGCTTCCAGATCGCAGGCGAATAGCCCAACGGGTCGTTCGCCGCCTTCTTGCGATGATCTGACGTGAAGGTCTCCGCCACGAAGCGGTCGGCACTTTCGCGCAGCAGGCGCTGCTCGTCGCTGAGGGTGAGGTCCATCTGGCTTTCTACACGTTGGCGGTTTTCTTGACGGAGGGATGCAGACCCGCGGGGTCCACCACCATTCCGAATTCCTGGAGATTATGGGCGTGGCAGAGCTGATGCAGCGCAAACGCCTGATCGATCGCGGCTGGCTGCCCCATGATGTCGATCGAGCGGTTCACCGCTTCCTTGGAGAGCTTCAGCGCAAAGGCGGGCTTGGCGGCAATGCGCCGTGCCAGCGCCAGCGTGAACGACGTGAGATCGCCGCGCGGCACCACATGATTGACCATGCCGAGGCGATGCGCCTCGTCGGCGCTCCAGATGTCGGCGGTGAACAACATCTCCTTGGCCTTGCGCGCGCCGAGCTCCCAGGGATGCACGAACCACTCGACGCCGCAGACGCCCATCGTCACCACGGGATCGCAGAATTCGGCATCGCTGCTCGCGACGATCAGGTCGCAGGCCCAGGCCAGCATCAGCCCGCCGGCGATGCACTTGCCGTGCACCTCCGCGATCGTGGGCTTTGCCAGATTGCGCCAGCGCCGTGTGATCTGCAGATAGATCTCCTGCTCGCGCGCGAAGCGGCCGTGGGCGTTGGGCTCGGCGAAGCCGCCCCAATTTCCGACTGGCGGGAAATCGACGCCGGCCTGGTTCTTGGCGCCGGGCCGCAGATCGTGGCCGGCCGAGAAATGTGGACCGTTGCCGGCGAGGATGATGACCTTGATCGCGTCGTCCTGCACCGCCTGGTCGAAGGCGGCGTTGAGGTCGTAGGTCATCTGCAGGTTCTGGGCGTTGCGCGCCTCGGGGCGGTTCATCACGATCCGCGCAATCGCGGGCTCGGGCCGTTCGACAACAATCGTCTCGAATTGTTCAGACGCCAATGGATCCTCCCGCGATCGATTTTTTTGCCATGATGAACGGCGCGGGCAGGGATAGGCAAGCGTCATCATCCGCAAAAGAAGCCGCGAAATCCGCCGCACGGGATTATCCGGCGAAAATCTGTTAAGCTGACGCGGAATCCACCGGGGAGGACCATCTTCATGCGCAAGCTTTGGACCGTGCTCGCAGCGCTGGCGACATTGAGCCTGACCAACTGCGGCTACAACGCGATCCAGACCAATGACGAGCAGGTCAAGTCGGGCTGGTCGGAGGTGGTGAACCAGTACCAGCGGCGCGCCGATCTCGTGCCCAACCTGGTCAACTCGGTGAAGGGCTTTGCGCAGCAGGAGAAGGACGTGCTGCTCGGCGTCACCAACGCGCGCGCCAAGGTCGGCAGCATCCAGGCAACGCCCGAGGTGCTCAACGATCCGGCTGCGTTCCAGAAGTTCACGCAGGCGCAAGGCGAATTGACCAGCGCGCTGTCGCGGCTCTTGGTCGTCACTGAAAATTATCCGCAGCTGAAATCGGATGCGCTGTTCCGCGACCTGATGGCGCAGCTCGAGGGCACCGAGAACCGCATCACGGTGGCGCGCAATCGCTACATCAAGGCGGTGCAGGACTACAATGTCGGCATCCGCACCTTCCCGAACAACCTGACCGCGATGGCGTTCGGCTACAAGGAGAAGCCCAACTTCACGGTCGACAATGAAAAGGAAATATCGACCGCGCCGAAGGTCGATTTCAATAATCCGTCGCCGGCCCCGGCGCCGTCGAAATAACGCCGGCGTGCGCGCATCGCGATGACCGCCGCACGCGTTATCCTGCTCGCCTTCCTGCTGGGCTTGGTCTGCCCGGCATGGGCCGAGGTCGCGGTGCCTCCGCTCACCGGCCGCGTCGTCGACCAGACCGGGACGCTGTCCGCCGGCGATATCGCATCGCTGACCGACCGGCTGAAGGATCTGGAGACCCGCAAGGGCAGCCAGATCGCGGTCCTGATCGTGCCGACCACCGGCGAAGAAACCATCGAGCAGTTCTCGATCCGCGTGGCCGAGGCCTGGAAGATCGGGCGCAAGAAGATCGACGATGGTGCGCTCCTTGTCGTCGCCAAGAACGACCGGCATTTGCGCATCGAGGTCGGCTACGGCCTCGAAGGCGTGCTGAGCGATGCCGTCACCCACCGCATCATCGACGAAGACATCACGCCGAAATTCAAGGCCGGCGATTTCGCCGGCGGCATCTCGGCCGGCGTCGACCGGATGATCCGCCTGATCAATGGCGAGCAATTGCCGGCGCCGGAGCCCGAGCATTGGCAACGGCCGAACCTGGTCGACTTCGCCAATCCGGTGACAATCTTTATCGTCATCATCGTGGCCGGCGTGTTGCGTGGGATACTGGGACGGTTGTTGGGCTCGGTTGCGACCGGCGGTGTTGTCGGCGTCTTCACCTGGATGGTGGCCGGCTCGCTCGCCACGGCGCTGGTGGTCGGCCTGTTCGCCGCCGTCGCGGCGCTGATCTTCGGCGGATTGAACTTCGGCGGTCCGGCGGCCGGCTCGGGACCGTACCGGCGCGGCGGCGGTTATTCCGGCGGCTGGTCCGGCGGCGGGGGCTGGAGCAGCGGCTCGAGCTCGAGCGATAGCGGCGGCTTCAGCGGCGGAGGCGGCAGCTTCGGCGGCGGCGGCGCCTCGGGGAGCTGGTAGGCATGGGCATCAAGCGCATCGGCAAGCATCTGATCGAACACCGCTGGCGCGTGCGGCGCGATTTTCCGCCGCGCGTGCTCGACGCCATCGAGCGGGCGATCAAGGCCGGCGAGGCCACTCATTCCGGCCAGATCCGTTTCGTCGTCGAGGGCGCGCTCGACGGCGTGCCGCTGTTCCGCAATCAGCCTGCGCGGGAGCGCGCGCTCGACGTGTTCTCGCACTTGCGGATCTGGGACACCGATCACAACAATGGCGTCCTGATCTATCTGTTGCTCGCCGACCGCGACGTCGAGATCGTCGCCGACCGCGGCATCGACGCGAAGGTCGGCCATGCCGGCTGGGAGGCGATCTGCCGCACGATGGAAACGGATTTTCGGGCCGGCCGCTTCGAGCAGGGCGTGATCAAGGGCATCGCGGCAGTGTCGCGCGAGCTGGCAAGGTATTTCCCGCCTCCGGCCGGCCCGAACGAGCTGCCGGACAAGCCGGTGGTGATTTGAGCCCGTCATTCCGGGGCGATGCGAACGCATCGAACCCGGAATCTCGTTCCACGACCTCTGGATTCCGGGTTCGCGCTACGCGCGCCCCGGAATGACGGTAGAGAGAGGGTCTACGCCTTCACCGATGGCCGCGCGCCGACGCGGTTGAACCAGGCGACGATGTTGGCGTTCGACTGGTCCAGCGGCTGGCCGACCTGGTTGCCGAAATCGAGCCAGCAATAGAGCAGCATGTCGGCGAGCGTGAAGCGCTTGCCGCAGATATAGTCGCGGCCGTCGGCCATCTGGTCATTCAGCCATTTGATGCGGTTGGCGGCGATCATCTTCAGGCCGGGCGAGGCTTCGGGCGCAACGGGAATGCGCTTCTCGAAGAATTTCAGCGCTTCGCCGAAGCGGTAGCCGTTGGCGAGTGGCTCGGCGATGTTGAGATCGACGCGACGCGTCCACATCCGGCATTCCGCCCGCTCTTCCGGCGTGGTGCCGATCATCGCGGGCGAGGGGTGCTTCTCCTCGAGATATTCGCAGATCGCCGTGATCTCGGAGAGGTAGTTGCCGCAATCCAGCTCGAGCGCCGGCATCTGGCCGTGCGGATTACGCTTCAGGTGTTCCGTCTCGCGGTTCTCGCCCTTGCGCAGGTCGACGGTCTGCTTGGGTATCTCGATGCCCTTCTCCGCCATGAACATGCGCACGATGCGCGGATTGGGTCCGATCGAGTCGTAAAGCTTCATGGTCCTCGCTCCCTGTTTTCTTCAGCGTTGTTGTTGCCGCTGTTGAACAGGCCGGGCGCGGATTTGTCAAATGCGGCGTCATTGCGAGGAGCTCGCGACAAAATTGCAGAGCAATTTTGCGCTGGAGCGACGAAGCAATCCATCGCTCCGCACGTGCTGAAGCATGGATTGCTTCGCGGAGCCTGTCATCGGGCGCGCGTTCGCGCGACCCGTTGGCTCGCAATGACGGAGAGACCAGGCGTCAATCGTCGAGCTTGTTGAGGTCGCGCACCGACTGCATGATCGGCTCGAAATTCGAGCGCGCATCGAGCGCGTCGAACAGTTGCGCGGTGTCCTCGAGCAGGCCGTGCGAGCGCTGCAGCGCGATCCGGACATCGTCCTGCGGCGTATCGGACAGCCGGCCATGACCCGACAGCAGGATCTTCGAGTTGAGGCCCTTCAGCCGCTCCAGCGACTGGATGTAGTCGGCGATCGAGCCGGAGCCGAACACGCCGCCCATCACGCCGCCGGGCATCAGCGTGTCGGCGGCGAACAGCAGGCCCTTGTCCTGGTCGAACAGCGTGATGCAGGCCGAGGTGTGGCCGGGCGTGTACATCACGTTGAGGCGGAAATTGCCGAGGTCGATCAGGTTGCCTTCCTCGAGCCAGATGTCGATATCGATCGGCACGTTCGGCTCGTTGAACATCTTGCGCAGCATCGAGAAATCGTCGCGCAGCATGATCTTGTTGGCGGCGAGCCGGTGCGCGGCGATATAGGCGCTGCCGTGGAAATGGTACGCCGCGCCGATGTGGTCGAGATGCTCATGGCTCAGCACCACCATGTCGATCATCTCGGGCGTCACCCCGAGATGATTGAGGCAGGCAATGAGCGACGGATAATTGCTCGACAGTCCGACATCGATCATGATGGTCCGCCTGCTGCCGCGCACCAGATAGGCGTTCGCCGCACGGTTCTTGAAGCGGATCTGATAGACGTCGTCTGCGGCCTGGATCAGCGTTGCGACCTCGGCGTCGAACAGCGTCTTGAACGGGCTTGGCTTGCGGTCGCTCATGGGGTTGCCGCCGTCCGGTAAGTGACCGCGTTGGATGCGCGCAGGCGCTTCGAGAGCGCATCCATCACCATCAGCGCAAACGCCGGTTGCTGGCTGACCAGATAGACGAAGCGGGCGTGGTTGATCCGCATCACCCGCGTCGCGGGCGCTGAGGCGATCGCGGTCGCCGAGCGCGCCGAGCCGTCGATCACGGCCATCTCGCCGAAGAACTCGCCCTTGCCGAGGCTGACGATAACAGTCTTGTTTCCGCGATCGATCTTGGCGATGTCGACCTTGCCGTCGAGCACGACAAACAGCTCGCGGCCGGTCGAGCCTTCCTCAAAGATGACGTCATCGACACCAAATTCCTTGATGCATTTCTCGATCGTCATGGCGCTCTCCTGCCTTCTGGCTGGAAGATGGCGGTATGTTAATCGGGAAAGCGCCGCGCGCAAACGGAAGCGGCGCAGATTGCCGCAGGGCAGCATCGCCCAAATCCGGCCCGGAAAACTCCCTAAAATTTAGGTAATGGCGGAGCGGGGTAACCATTTCGCAAGCAATAAAAGTTACCGAATTGTCAACCTAGTCTGGAGACTTTGAACGTGAGTGAGCAGCAGAGCGAGCCGGTCAGCGGTCAAACCGGCGCCGAAATGGCGGCGAAAAGCGAGCCCGTGATGGCCGCGACCGGTGTCGAAGCTCCCCGGCTTGCGCCCGAGCAGGAAGAGACGTCACCAAAGGCGGACGCGTCCCGGATGGACGCGCCCAAGATTGAACCCTCGAAGCTTGAACCGCCCAAGATCGAGTCCATGATCGAGCCGAAGGTCGAGGCCAAGGTCGAGCCGACCAATATGGACGTGCCCAAGGTCGAGACCGGCAAGCGGGAAGAGCCGCATTTTCCGGGCAAGCTGATGATCATGGCGCCGGGTGACCGCACCTGGGACCATGAGGCGACCGCATCCAGGCCGGGCGCCGAACAGGCGGCCAAGGCGGCAGGCAAGCCGGCCGGCGCGCGCCGGATCGGGGCGATGGCGGCGGTGATCGCGCTGGCGACCGTGGCCGGCGCCATTGGCGGTGCGCTCGCGACCGCGGGGCTCGGCCATCTTGCCACCCCCGCCGTCGCCTCCGCGACGGATGCGGCTGCCAGGGACGTGGCGGCGAAGGAAGCGGCCGATGCCGCGCTCGCCCGGATCGAGTCCGAAATCGCCGCGCTGAAGGCCAGCGTCGAGCAGACCGCCAAGGCCGGCCAGGCCCAGTTCAGCAAGGCCAGCGACCGGATCGAGAAGGTCGAGAAGGCCCAGGCCGAGCCGATGGCCAAGCTTAACAAGCTCAGCGAGGCGGTCGACAAGCTCCGCGCCACGCCGCAAACGACCGTCGCCGCGGCGACGCCCGCCCGCGAAGTCACGGGCTCGGTCACCCCGGCGACTGCCGCGGCGGCGGCGGCCGCGCCCAGGCCCGAGGTCGGCCGCCTGCCGGTGGTCGACGGCTGGTCGCTGCGCGACGTCGGCAATGGCGGCGCGTTGATCGAGGGCCGCGGCGGCATCTACGAGGTTTACGCCGGCGACCCTGTCCCGGGCCTTGGCCGTGTCGACGCCATCCGCAAGCAGGATGGCCGCTGGGTGGTCGTCACCAGCAAGGGCCTGATCGTTTCGCGCTGATCGCCGAAACGCGACAACACCAAGGCGCTTCACCACGATGTGAAGCGCCTTTTTTCTTGAATAGGGTTTGCCGCGCGGTGTTAGTGGGGCATGAGCCGTGCGCTGAAATGCCTCCTGCTGATGTCCGTCCTGCTCTGCGGCGTTGCGCCCGTACAGGCCGCCGAGGATCGCGTGCTCGAGCGCGGCGCGGCGGTCATCGATCCCGCCATCCTGCGCGAGCTCGATCATGGCCGCTTCAACCTCGGCCGGATGCTCGCGCCGGAGCGTTCCGCCGACACGCCGCTGTCCAACCGCGATCTGTTCGGGCTCGCTGCAATGGTGCCGGTGCGCGAGGCGCTGGATCGCGAATTCGATCGCTATGTCGCAAAGCATAAGGCAAGCCTGCCGAATGAGAGCATCGGTGTCGGCGACGGCTTCGCGTTTCAGCTGTTCGATCGCGCGCTGCTTGAGTCGCCCGACGTCCGCTTCGTGCTGTCAGGCATCGTCAATCGCATGGACCGCGCCTATGTGGCGCCGGAAGATTGCGGTGAAATCCGGTTGATCTACCGGCTGACCCGTACCGATGTGCCGCCGATCGGCGAGAACGCAGTGTCGCAGCGGCTGCCGATGACGCTGAACCTCGTGCTGAGGGCGAAGGGTGACGGCAACGACGCATCGCTCGGCTGCCGCGAAATCGCGCGGCGCTGGCTCGCGATCGGCAGCGCGCCGCCGGCGATGGAGAAACTGTTCGGCAAGGATGGTCCGCTCGACCTGATCGACGCGCGCAATATCGATCGCATCGAGACCAATCTGCAGATCGCGCACGCGCCGAAATCCGCGGTGCGCGATTTCCGCACCGACTATCTGCTCAAAGTGTTCGATTATGACGGCGCGGCAAAGCGCTTTGCCGAGGCGCCGCTGGAGAACCAGATCGATCGCGACCGCATTCTGGCGGACGAGGCACTGAGGCGCGACTTCAAGGCGTGGCTGCTCGATCCCAAACATTTTGCCGAGCTCGATCGCGGCACCTTGCTGATCCCCGATCGCTTCCTCGCGACCTCAGCGGTCGCGCCGACGCCAACCGGTTTCGATGTCAGCGAACTGGAGCCCGAGTTCGGCATGGTGCAGGGTGAGGGCACGGCCGGCAATGCGGTGTTCTCGGATGGTGACGTCGTCAGCGCCCTGCATAAGGCTGCGGCCGACGGAACGAAGCTGCAAAACATCCAGTCGCTGGCCGGCTTCGAACGGCGCCTCAACGATGTCACCTGTGCCGGCTGCCACCAGACCCGCGGCATCGGCGGCTTCCATTTCCCCGGCGTCGACTGGATGGCGGCAAAGCCGTCGAACTCCACCGTGGTGCCGGCCTCGCCGCATTTCTTCGGCGACCAGCCCCGCCGCCGCGATATCCTCGCAAGTCTCCGCGACGGCAAGGCGCCGGACTTTTCGCGCGGCTTCTCCAACCGGCCGCAGCTGCGCGGCAGCACCGAGCTTGCCGGCACCGAATACAGCGACGGCTGGGGCGCGCACTGCTACCTGCCGGGCGCGAGGCCCGCCGAAAGCGACCGCAGCTTCCGCGGCTGGACCTGCGCCGAGGGCCTTGCCTGCCAGGTGGCCGGGAAGGCTTCGCGCATCGGGATGTGCTTCGTGAAGGGCCGGTGATTTCGGCCGGAACCGAAGCGGCTGCGCGTCATTATTCGATGCTACATTCCGCGTCGCGATCACGCCCCGAACAGCCCAGCCTTGAGCGGAGACCAGCCGATGAGTGCTCCCGAGGACGACAAGCAGCGCGACCGCGAGATCGCGGCCAACGAGGCCGAGCGTCAGGCGGTCAGCGCCGTCCGTGTCAGCAGCTGGGCGATCGGGCTCGCGGTCATCATCGGCATCATCGCGGTGGCCCTGGTCTGGGCCTGGATGAAGCGCTGAAGCGACGCTCGACGGAGATCGATCCGCTACGCCACTGCGCCCGACGCGCGCAGCTTCTGGATCGTGGCTTCGTCGTAACCGGCCTGGCGCAGGATCTCGTCGGAATGCTCGCCGACCTCGGGCGGCTTGCGCGGCTGCACTTTTCTCGCGCCGTCGATGAAGATCGGGCTGTTGACGGTCAGCATGGTGTCGTTCTCGAAGCGCACCAGCACCTCGTTCTCGATCATCTGCTTGTCGTTCGGGATGTCGTCGAGGATGCCGACGACGCCGAACACGAGACCATTGCCGTCGAGGATCTTGCGCCATTCGGCGAGGTCCTTGCCGGCGAACACCTCGTCGAAGATCTTGATCAGCTCGACCGAGCGCGCGTGGCGGTCCGCCTTGGTGGCGAAGCGCGGATCGGCAACGAGATCCTCGCGGCCCATGCAGCGCGCCAGCGTCGGCCATTGCCGGTCTTCATTGAGCAGCGACAGGATCAGCCAGCGGCCGTCCTTGCACTTGTAGTGGTTGGTGACCGCGTTCAGCGCCTCTTCGCGCGGCTTGCGCTTCTTGAACTTGGCGCCGGCGAGCTTGGCCTGCGCCAGCACGCCATTGGCCCAGACGCCGTTGGCCATCAGATTGGTCGAGACGTGCGAGCCCTTGCCGGTCTTCTCGCGCTGGAACAGCGCGGTGACGATCGCGCCGTAGAACGCCATCGCGCAGGGGTGATCGCCCATGCCGGCGACGGAACGGGCCGGCGTGGTGTCCTCGTCGGCGCGCACCAGATCCATCAGGCCGGAGCGGGCCCAATAGGCGTTGGAGTCGAAGCCGGGCTTGTTGGCCTCTTCGCCCTTCTCGCCATAGCCGGTGAAGGAGGCGTAGATCAGCCGGTCGTTGAGATGGGCAAGATGGTCGTAGGTGATGCCGAGCTTCTGGCGTACCTGCGGCGGCATGTTGGTGATGAACACGTCGGCCTCGGCGACGAGCTTGTACAGCACCTGCTGCGCGTCAGGCTTGGTGAGGTCGAGCGCGAGGCTCTTCTTGTTGCGGGCCTCCAGCATCCACGCGAAATTGTGCTCGCTCGATGGATAGCCGGGCAGGTTGGGCAGATTGCGATAGGGATCGCCGGCGCCCGGCGGCTCGATCTTGATGACGTCGGCGCCGAAGTCGGACAGCACGGTGGCGGCCGCGGGCGCGGCGATGAAGCTCGCGCAGTCCAGGACCTTGAGCCCGTCAAAAATGCCTTTTTCCATCGTGCCGTCGCTCCCGTGGCGCTTGTTGGTGTTTTTCCGGTAGCTGGAATTATCGCAAGCAATGATCCCGATCAGACCGCCATTTGACCCATCTGGGGGCCACGATGCAACGGGTTGTTGGCCGTCATTGCGAGGAGCGGCGCGACGAAGCAATCCATGTTTCGGCTTGCGGAGGTATGGATTGCTTCGCGGAGCCTGTCATCGGGCGCGCGTTCGCGCGACCCGTTGGCTCGCAATGACGGTGTCTACTACTCCACCCCCGCCATCAGCGCCGCATTGCCGCCTGCGGCGGCGGTGTTGATCGTGATCGTCTGCTCGGTGGCGAAGCGCGCGAGGTAATGCGGGCCGCCGGCCTTGGGGCCGGTGCCGGAGAGGCCGCTGCCGCCGAACGGCTGCACGCCGACCACCGCGCCGATCATGTTGCGGTTGACATAGATGTTGCCGACCTGGAGGCGGTCGATCACGTGCTCGATCGTGTCGTCGATGCGGGAATGAATGCCGAGCGTCAGCCCGAACCCGGTCGCCTCGATCGCGCTCAGCACCTCGCCGAGCTTGTCGGCGCGGTAGCGCACCACGTGCAGGATCGGACCGAACACCTCTTCTTTCAGTTGCCCAGCCGCCGACAGCTCGAAGATGTGCGGCGCGACGAAATTGCCTGATGGCGCCTCGCCGGCGAGATGCACCCGCGCCTCCTGCTTCATCCGCGCGATATGCGCATCGAGCCGCTGCTTGGCCTCGGCATCGATCACCGGTCCGATATGCGTCGACGGTTCCGAGGGATCGCCGATCCTTAATTCGCGCGCGGCGCCCGCGATCATCTCGATCATGCGGTCGGCGACGTCGTCCTGCACGAACAACAGCCGCAGCGCCGAGCAGCGCTGACCGGCGGAGCGGAACGCCGAGGTCACGACGTCGTCGGCGACCTGCTCGGGCAGCGCGGTGGCGTCGACGATCATGGCATTGATGCCGCCGGTTTCCGCGATCAGCGGCACGATCGGGCCGTCCTTGGCCGCGAGCGTGCGGTTGATCGACCGCGCGACGTCGGTCGAGCCGGTGAAGACGACCCCAGCGATGGCGGGATGCGCCACCAGCGCGGCGCCGACCGCGCCGTCGCCCTGGACCAGATGCAGGGCCGATGGCGGCACCCCGGCCTGATGCAGCAGCGCGACCGCTTCGGCTGCGATGCGCGGCGTCTGCTCGGCCGGCTTTGCGATCACCGCATTGCCCGCCATCAATGCCGCCGTCACCTGGCCGAGGAAAATCGCGAGCGGGAAATTCCACGGCGAGATCGCAACGAACGCACCGCGGCCGTGCAGCTCCAGCACATTGCTTTCGCCGGTCGGGCCCGGCATCGTCTCGCCTGCGCCGAACAGCTTTTGCCCCAGCGCGGCATAGTAGCGGCAGAAGTCGATCGCCTCGCGCACTTCCGATAGCGCATCATCGAGGGTCTTGCCGCCCTCGCTTTGCAGCAAAGCGAGGAAGTGGGCGCGGCGCTGCTCGAGCAGGTCCGCGGCCTTGTCCAGGATCGCTGCGCGTTTTGTGGCCGGCGTGGCATTCCAGGCCCTAAAGCCCCGGCGCGCCGCGACAACGGCGGCATTCGCCTGCTCGGTGGTTGATGGGGTGATGGAAGGCGAAGCCTTGCGCTCGGCCGCGATCGCCGACGTCAGCGCGCCAAGCGCCTTGCGCTCGCCGAATTCGATGCCGTGCGAGTTCTGGCGCTGCGGCCGATAAAGCTCGGCCGGCAACGGAATCGCGGAGTGCGACGCCTTGTCGTCGGCGCCGATGATCTCGGCCGGGCGGCGCAGCAGGTCCACGATCGACACGCGATTGTCGGCGGCCAGCGCCACGAAGGACGAGTTGGCGCCGTTCTCGAGCAGCCGCCGCACCAGATAGGCGAGCAGGTCGCGGTGGCTGCCGACCGGCGCATAGGTCCGGTGGGCGATGTCGGGCCTGTCCTCGCCGAGCTGGGCGTAGAGCGCTTCGCCCATGCCGTGCAGCCGCTGGAATTCGAAGCTTGAGGGATCGTCGGCGAGTTCGAGGATGGTCGCGACCGTCAGCGCGTTGTGGGTGGCGAATTGCGGAAACAGCCGCGGCCGCAGCGCCAAGAGCTTGCGCGCGCAGGCGACGTAGTTCAGGTCGGTCATCGCCTTGCGGGTGAACACCGGATAGCCGTCGAGCCCGCGCTCCTGCGCGCGCTTGATCTCGGTGTCCCAATAGGCGCCCTTGACCAGGCGCACCATCATCCTGCGGTCCAGCGCACGCGTCAGCGCATCGACATAGTCAATGACGTCGGCGGCGCGCTTCTGATAGGCCTGGATTGCGAGGCCAAAGCCGCTCCAGCCGGCGAGCGAGGGGTCGGCGAACGCGGTGGCGATGACGTCGAGCGACAGCTCCAGCCGGTCTGCCTCCTCGGCATCGACGGTGAAGTTGAGGTCGAATGCCTTGGCCCGGCGCGCGAGATCGACCAGCTGCGGCACCAGCTCGGTCATCACCCGGGCGTGGCTCACCGCCTCGAAGCGCGGATGCAGCGCGGAGAGTTTCACCGAGATGCCGGGCCGGTCGGGCAGGGGCTGATCGCCGGCCGCCTTGCCGATCGCATCGATGGCGCGGGCGTAGGATTCGAAATAGCGATGGGCATCGTCGGCGGTGCGCGCACCCTCGCCGAGCATGTCGAACGAATAGCACGAGCCGCGCGCCGTGTGCGATTGCGCGCGCGACAGCGCCGCCTCGATGGTCTCGCCGAGCACGAAATGGCTGCCCATCAGCCGCATCGCCTGCCGCGTCGCGGCGCGCACCGCCGGCGCACCGAGCCGCTTGGTCAGCCGCCCGATCGTGCCCTGCGGCGTCTCGCCGGGCTGGATCACCCGCGCCGACATGCCGAGCGCCCAGGCCGAGGCGTTGACCAGGAACGCGCTCGATCTGGTCTCGTGGTTGACGAAGTCGCCCTGGCCGAGCTTGTCTTCGATGAACTGGTCGGCGGTGCGCGCGTCGGGTACCCGCAGCAGCGCCTCCGCCAGCACCATCAGCGCCAGCCCTTCCTTGGTCGACAGCGCGAACTCCCGCAGCATGTCCTCGACCCCGCCGAGCGGATCGTCGTTGGCCCGGATCGCCTCGATCAGGCGGGTTGCCGTGCGGTCGATCCATGCCTCCGCCTCCGCGCCGAGCCTCGCGTCCTGGCGCAGGCGGGCGGCGATGGCGGCGTCGTCGGGCGCGTAGGGTGCGCTGAACGGGGGCGGGAGCGGCGACGG
The DNA here is from genome assembly GCF_054060035.1 of Bradyrhizobium sp. USDA 3262. NCBI lineage: Bacteria > Pseudomonadati > Pseudomonadota > Alphaproteobacteria > Hyphomicrobiales > Nitrobacteraceae > Bradyrhizobium > Bradyrhizobium sp. USDA 3262. Next base: position 7,807,665 of record NZ_JBSSCT010000001.1, on the reverse strand, counting down.
GTCTGGCATGGCGGTTCCTTGAGATTGTGTGGGAACACCTACGCGCTAGCGAACCGTAGTTCGATAGACAAATTAGCAGATTTGCCTTAGAAAATCAGGATCAATTCGAGAGTTACCGTAGATATGACAGAGATTGACAAGACTGACCGCAAAATCCTCTCGATCCTGCAAGGGGATGGCCGAATTGCCAATGTGGAACTGGCGGAAAGGATCGGCTTGTCGCCGACTTCGGTCGGCGAACGGCTGAAGCGGCTGCAGCGCGACGGCTTCGTCGAGGGCTATGGCGCGCGGCTCAATCCGCACCGGCTCGGGCTTGGCCTTCTGGTGTTTGTCGAGGTGCTGCTCGACAAGACCACGCCCGACGTATTCGAGAAGTTCGCCAGGGCGGTCCAGACCGCGCCGGAAGTGCTCGAGTGTCACATGGTGGCCGGCGGCTTCGACTATCTGGTCAAGGCGCGGGTCGCCAACATGACCGCCTATCGCCGTTTCCTCGGCGAAACCCTGCTGGCGCTGCCGGGCGTACGGGAGACGCGAACCTACGCGGTGATGGAGGAAGTCAAGCGCGACGCGCCGCTGCCGGTCGGTTGACATGCGCCCGGTCCGATCCACAGCCATGCGCCGGATGTCTTGGCATCGCGACGCGCCCGCGATAATCCTTTGGTTGAGTTGGGGCAGTGGATCATGAAAGACGCCGATCAGCCGATACGAGCGATGCGGGCCGGATTTGCCGGCGCGCTTTCTTTGCTCATGCTCTCGCTGCCCGCGGCCGCTCCGACCCGCGCGGCCGAACTCAGCTCCGGCGTCATGCAGCTCTATTCCTCGGTCTCGATCTATCCGCCGTCGGCGACGGGGATGACGGTCTGTTACGGCTTCGTCTGCCGGCGTCGCGAGATGCTCGACTTCAGCGCAGCCGACCGGGCGGCCCTGACCAAGATCATGGCCACGGGCCGCGCCAATGCCGCCGCCGAACGCGCGGCCGTGCAAAAGGCCGTGATCTGGTTCGACCGCCGCATGGGGCCGATCCTCGGCACCGACAAGCGCGTGGCGAAAGCGGACTTCCGCGCCAACGACGACAAACACAATTATGATTGCTGGGACACGACGCGGAACACGACCAGCCTGATGCTGGTGATGCAGGCGTGGAACCTGTTCAGGTTTCATGACGTCGGGGATCCCCACTACCGCGGATTTTCGTTGGCGCAAACGCCGCACAACACCGCCGTTCTCGTCGAGCGCGCGACCAAGGTGGAATGGGCCGTCGATCTCTGGCCCCGCGGCTATCTGCAACCGCCTGACGTCATGACCGTCGCCAAATGGGTGACGGAAGATTGAACGGCTGAGCGTCGCGGCTGCGCGTTCCGCGCTGTTCCATCCTCGTTGATCGCAGGGATGGCGTTCCGCGTGACGCTGGGAACCGAATGCCAAGATTCGAACACTAAGCTTCGAACAGTAAGCTTCGAACGAGATGGTTCCAAAAAATACGTTCAGCGCCGATCACCATAAGAACCAAGTGACGCGTTAACACCGGCAGCATTCGGTCAACCCGAGGCTACCACATGCGTTCACGCTCGATCTGCATTGATGCCGCCACCGGCGGCGTTCGTTTCCCGCAGCTGCTGGCGCTTGCGTTGCTGCTTGGGCCTTTGTTCGCCGGCCCGGCGCGCGCGGGTGATGTCGAGGATTGCGGCGGGCCGCCGACGGACAAGGCCGAGGCGGCGTGCTCGGGCATCATCAACGATACCGCACGCTCCACCGAGGATCGCACCAAGGCCTTCACCGGCCGCTCGCGATTTAACATCGCGCGCGGCAAGATCGATCAGGCGCTCAGCGATGCCGATGCGGCGGTGCAGCTGAATGGACAATTCGTGCCGGCGCTGATCGCGCGCGGCTATGTCCAGCAACGCAAGGGCAGCCCTGATCAGGCCCGCGCCGATTTCGATCGCGCGATCGAGCTCGAGCCGAAGAACCCGTTCGGCTTCCTGGCGCGCGGCAATCTGCGCGCCGACCAGCACGCCTGGAGCGATGCGATCTCGGATTACGGCCGGGCGATCACGTTGCGGCAGGATCTCCCCGCCGCCCATGTCGGGCGCGCGCGGGCCTATGTCGAATCCGGACAGCCCGATGCGGCGCTGGCCGACGCCAACACCGCGATTGCCGTCAACGCCAGCACGCCGAATGCGTTCTACTGGCGCGGTCAGGCCTATCGCCGCAAGGGCGACATGGATCGCGCGATCGAGGATTTCTCGCGCGCGATCGCGCAGGCGCCGCAGGCCGAGCGCAGCGCCTATTTCGCCCGCGCCCAGCTCTACAGCGCCAAGGGCGACTATGCCCGCGCGATTGCCGACTTCGACCGGCTGTTGACGGTTCTTCCCGACAACAAGGAGATCCAGCAGCAGCGCCAGCAGGCGGTCGCGATGCAGGCCGAACTCGCCAAGGCAGCAGGCGGCGCGGCGCCGCCGCAGGCCGCACCGCCGCCAGGTGCAACGGCAGCGCGGCCAGCCGCGCCGGCGGCGGGTAACCAGCAGGTCGAGCAGGCCAAGCAGTTCGTCGCTCAGGGCAACAATGCGGGCGCCGTTGCCAATCTCACACAGGTGCTGGGCGGCGATCCCCGCAACGAAGCTGCGCTGCGCCTGCGTGCATTGGCCTATTCACGGCTCGGCCGGTTGGCGGACGCGCGCAGCGATCTCAATGCCCTGCTCAAGCTCAAGCCGGACGATCCGCAGCTGCTGGCCGCTCGCGCGCTCAATGCCGCCGGCATGCGGCAGTTCGATGAGGCCAAGGCTGATGCCGGCCGCGCCATCACGCTCGATCAGAACAATTCGTTGGCCTATCTGGCACGCGGTCTCGTCAAGGCCGGCACCGGCAAGGTGCAGGACGCGCTCGCCGACTACGATCATTCGATCTCGCTCAATCCCAAGGAGACGCTCGCCTTCACCGAGCGCGGGCTCGCTCATATCGGCCTCAACCAGCTCGACAAGGCGCTGTTGGATTTCGATCAGGCCCTGGCGCTGGTGCCGACCAATCTGGTCGCCAAATCGTGGCGCGGCCTCGCGCTGATGCTCAAGGGCCGCGCCGATGAGGGACTGGTCGATATCGACGGCGTGCTGGAGCGAAGCCCGAACAATCCGACGGCCCAGCTCGGCCGCGGGCTCGCCATGCTGACCTCGTCCCAGTACGACCGTGCCATCGCCGCCTTCGACCAGATCATCACGCGGGCGCCCAACGATGCCTTCCCGCATGTGCTGCGCGCCCGGGCCTATCTCGGGCTGAAGAAGCCGGATAACGCGATGAAGGATCTCAACTTCATCCTCTCTGCGCGGCCCGATTATCAGCCGGCGCTGACATTACGCGGCATCACCTGGTCGGCGCTGCGCAACTACGACAAGGCGGTCGAGGATCTCGACCGGGCGATTGCGCAGAAGGAGACCGTCGAGGGCCTGTTCGCCCGCGCCAAGGCGTATGAGGCGCTCAACCATGCCGACAAGGCGACCGAGGACTTCCGCAAGGCAACGCAGCTCACGCCGTCAAGCGTGTTCGACGTGCTGGCGCAGGCCGAGTCGAAGCGCAAGGTTCAGGAGCTGTCGAAGCGGGTGCCGTGCGGCAACGGTCAGAGCGGCACCTGCCTGTGACGCGGCAACTCGGCGGCGGCGCGCTTTGCTGGAGCAAAGGATGAACGTCGGCGCGCGCTGGCGATGGCGGCCGAAAAAAAGCTCAACGCCGTGGCGCGCGGGCATCGTGCCCGCCCCGCCGAACGTCACGTTGTCTGATGTTGGGTCGGCCCCCACTCCCGGACGGTATCCGAGAGTGCGCCGCCGGATCTGGCGCTAATACGCTAGACCTTGAGATTCTCGGCTGACGTCTTGCCGCGATTTGCGATCTCTTCGTACTCGACGGATTGGCCTTCGTTCAGGGTCTGAAGGCCAGCCTTCTGAACTGCTGAAATATGCACGAAAATGTCCTTGCCGCCCGTTGCGGGCTGGATGAATCCATAGCCCTTCGTCGGGTTGAACCACTTCACTGTACCTTTGGGCATTCCAGTCGTCTCCGCGGAATCAATCGAAAACAGACCAGCCGGCCCCCGCACAAACCGGCTTGTCCGCAACGACAGGATAGCAGTTTGAAAAAAGCTGGGTAGATCAAACGACGGTGTGTTTTTGACCGGAAACAACCCGCTTTGCGGGGGGGTGACGCCAGATTGCCCGTTTCGTGGTCAATTGATGCGCTGCAAAAACGGATCGGTTCCAGTGTACCGAATTGGATCGATGGTCCCGCGCGCTGCCTTTTCGGCCGGCGCGCGGGGATCAACCGGCCGTCTCTCAATAGGTCGCGGAGAGGTATTCGACGATCTTGCCGACGTCGGCTTCGTCGATCGGCGCACCGTAGACCTTGATCATCTTGGTCACCTCGGCCTGCCAAAAGTCCTTCTTGAACTTCTCGCCCTGCGGCTGGGTCTTGACGTAGTCGGCCGAGTGGCAGGCGGTGCAGTTGTTTTGCACCACATCGAGGTTGGGGCCCGGCTTGAAGGCCGCGGTCTCCTCGGGGACCGTGTAGTTCACGGGCGCGGCGACGGCGGCGCCGATCGACAACATGGCGATCGCGGCGAGGGATGGAAGCAGCTTGCTGATCATGATGCTTCTCCTCACGCCGCGGTGACGCGCACGGTTTCGACGACGTTGCGCAGATAGCCGGCCGGATTCCACAACGGATCCATCGGCTGGGTGTCGCCGGCATTGTTGGTGGCGCGCACCTTCAGCTCTGCGGGACCGGCCGCGAGCTTCACCGGCAGCTTCCATTCGCGGAAGGCGTATTTGCCGAGGTCCTTGCCGAGCTTGGCCGGCGTCCAGCTCTTGCCGCCGTCGGCCGAGACCATCACCTCCTTGATGCCTTTGCCGCCGTCGAAGGCAATGCCGCGCAGCATGGTGCGGCCGGCCTTCAGCTTGGCGCCGTCGGCAACGCTGGTGATGAACGAGCGCACCGTGAAGCGATTGATCGGGATCGTCGCCTTCGGTGCGGTACCGGGCTCGACCGCATTGTTCGGCGTATCCGGTATCCGGTAGGCGGACTTCATCCAGAAGCCCTCGAACACGTTGTCGATCACGGTGATCTCGTTGAGGTGCTTCACCCAATAGGTGCCGTAATAGCCGGGCACCACGAGGCGGAGCGGGAAGCCGTTGAGGAAAGGCAGATCCTCGCCGTTCATGCCCCAGGCCAGCATCACCTCGCCGTCGCGCGCGTGGTCGATGTCGAGCGCCTTGACGAAATCCGGCGTCTTGTCGCTGACCGGACCGTCCATGCCGTTGAAGGTGACCTGCTTGGCTCCGGCCTGCACGCCGGCCATGTCGAGCACGGTCTTCAGCGGCACGCCGTGCCAGCGCGCGCAACCCATCGCGCCGTTGCCGAGCTGGCCGCCGGCGACGCGCGGACTGAAGAAGCCGCGGCTGTTGCCGGAGCACTGGTTGACTGCAACGATCTCGGTCGCCCTCAGCTTCCTGATGTCCTTCAGCGACAGCTTCAGCGGCTTGTCGACCTTGCCCTTGATCTCCAGCGTGAACTTGTCCGGATCGAGATTGTAGGGGAGGTCGGCGAGGTGGTAGCGCACGAAGAACGCATTGTTCGGCGTGAGCGGACCGTCGTTGAAGACCGCAAACGGCGTTTCCAGCTGCGGCGGGCGGGCGGTCAGGCCGATCATCGTGCGCTTCTGCGGATAGCGCACCAGCGGCCGCTCGCCATTGCCAAAGGGCAGCGTCACGGTGTCGAGGGCGAATGCACCCCTTGATCCCAGCCCCGTCACCAAAGCGGCCAATCCGGCGCGCTTCATCAAGTCTCGTCGATCGAGCATCCCGCTTCCTCCGAAGCTGTTCTGTCGTGAGCCGGTCATCACCAGGCCCACCCTGCCTTGCGCGCCTTCGCATCGCGGAATGCGCGCGATCCAAATGTCGCACCTGGCAACCGCGAGTCAATTGAGCTTTCGCAGCGTTGCGTCGCAACAACGAAAAGCCCCGGTCGCGTGGACGACCGGGGCGTTTCCATCCAGGTAGAAGGTTCGATCAGTAGCAGACGTTCACGGTGCGATAGCGATAGCCGTAGGGCGTCAGCACCAGGCGGGTGGCGTAGCAGCCGGAGTCGACGAAGCCGACGGCAATGCCCGGGCCACCCCAGAAGTGATGGTGATGCGGATGCCAGAAGAACGGCTTGGCGGAAGCTGCGGTCGGCGCCAGCGCGGCGGCACCGAGGGTTGCGGCAGTGGCGAGAGCGAGTGTGACTTTGCGAAACACGGTCTTCTCCTTCAGATGCGCGTTGAGCTCTGTCGCGGCGCGGTTGCAGTGTTACCCATCGCCAGTCAGTCGCATCCGGCACCGGGCACGTTCGAGCATCTCTGCTGAACGCACCGTCGGATGTGCGTCAGGTCACATTGGGCTGGAGCGGAGATGAACCGGTCAGGCCGCGACGGCACGCCGGTCGTCGACCAGCGTCGACAGGAGCTGCGTCTTTTCGACCGTGCGCACGGTCATCGGCTCGTTGCGGCCGCGGATCGCGACCTCCTGCGCCGGCAGGGCATCGTCGGCCAGCCCGGCGGTGACGCGCACCTCGTCCGAGATGATCGCCTCGCAGGCCAGCGCCTTGGTCATGTCCTGCAGCCGTGCCGCGACGTTGACGGCATCGCCGAGCGCGGTGAACACCATGTGGTCGCGATAGCCGATATCGCCGACGATCACCTCGCCGCCATGGATGCCGATGCCGAAGCGGATCGGCTCGCGCAGATCGTGGCTCAGGAACTGGTTCAGCTCGTCGATATGGGTTGCGATCAGCGCCGCCGCGCGCAACGCCTGGCGGCAGGCCACCTGCCGGTCGGTGGCAAGCCCGAACAGCGCCAGCATGCCGTCGCCGATGAACTGGTTGGGCCGTCCGCCGGCTTCCAGCACCGCCTGCGACACCGCGCCGAGGAAGCGGTTGACGATGAACACGGTGTCGAACGGCAACCGCTTCTCGGCAAGCTGCGTCGAGCCGCGCATGTCGACAAACATGCTGACCAGATAGCGCTCCTGGCCGACCCGTGCCGGATTGGTGGCGTGCGCGTTGGCCGACGTCGTGCTCGGCAGGAACAGCTGGAAGAAATTCAAGTCAGCGGTGGGCCGCAACTGGCAGGCCAGCCGGATCGACGGATCGTCATTGCCGACCCGGTGCAGCACGAAGGCCTCACGCGGCGAGGGCTCGGGCAATCCGTTGTGGTCGCCGATGATGCGGATGCGGCAGGTCGAGCAGCGCGCGCGGCCGCCGCAGACGCTCGCATGGGGTACGTTGTAGCGCAGGCTTGCTTCCAGCACGCTCAATCCCTTCGGTACCCGCAGCGTGCGGCCGTTGCCGTAGGACAGCGCGATCATGCCGCCGCGGCGTTCCAGCAGGGCCCGCGCGCCGCGCGCCAGCAGCACGAGGCCGAGCAGGCCGAGATAGCCGACGGTCAGGCCGTCGGTGATCTTCTCGAGCGTGGTCCCCTGCGCCGCGGTGCCGAGCTTCTGCACCGACAGCTCCTCGCGCCGCCAGTCGGGGTCCTGATAGTCGATGATCGTGGCGCGGCCACCCTGGTAGATGCCGAGCATCGCCAGGGTCGGGATCAGCACCGCTCCGGCGAGCAGGAACGGCGCGGCGCGCTTGAAGAACGGACGCAGCCGGAGCCAGAAATACAGGCCGATGCAGCCATGCACCCAGGCGATCACCAGCACCGCCAGCATCTGCCACAGCCGGTTCGGCGAGGCGATGAAGAAGGTGTACAGCTCCTGGGGGTAGAGCTTCTCTTGCCCGTACAGGGTCTGGCCGAGCCGTACGCCGACGACGTGGGCGACGATCAGCATCGGGATGCTGAGGCCGAGCGTCAGCTGCAGCGGCTCGATCGCCTTCCAGTGGAACTCGCGGCGCTGATAGAGCGCCCAGATGCCGAGCCCGGTATGCACCAGGCAGGCGCTGTAGAACACGATCGCGACCGGCAGGAACTGCCAGAATTCGGTGTGGTAGTAGACCCCGATCGCCAGCGCCTGCGTCGAGATATTGCCGAGCGCGTGGTTGAGGAAATGGCTGATCAGGTAGGCGAACATGATCGCCCCCGTGACGATGCGGACCTGCCGCAGGCCGATACCGCGGGCCATGTCCTGCAAATGCTCGCGCGAGGGGGAGGCCATGTGATTCATGATCGGCAAGTCTAGTGGTTAATTCCCGCGCTGAACACCGTCGCGGGTCCGAACCAGCCGCGAGAGCGGGCCGTTCGGCACGTTGACACTCCGTTAAGAGTCGAACAAAAAGCGCGCCGTGACGATAGCCCAAGCCGAACCTGGAGCCGATAACAACAGCGTTAAGCCGGCCCGTTCGCGCGCGCCGGACTGGCGGGGCGTCATCGCCGTGATCGTTGCGATGACCGCAATGCGGCTGGTCTACGCCCATGCGCTCGATCTGCGCACCGACGAGGCCTATTACTGGACCTGGTCGAAGGAAAACGTGCTGTCGTTCCTCGACCATCCGCCGATGGTTGCCTGGTTCATCCGCTTCGGCACCGCGATCCTCGGCGACACCAATCTCGGCGTCCGCCTCGGCGGCATCGTGGCGATGCTGGCCACCCAGCTCCTGCTCGCCGACATCGTCCGCCGCGTGACGGCCAACAACGTCCGCGCCGTGATGCTGGCGCTACTGTTGCCGGAGGCGGCGCTGTATTACGGCCTCTTGATGGCCAAGGTCGCGCCCGATACGGCGCTGATCCCGTTTTCGGTCGCGATGCTGTGGTCGCTGGTCCGGCTTGCGCAAAGTGGTGACGGACGCTGGTGGCTCGCCGCGGGGCTGTTTGCCGGGCTGGCGCTGCTGTCCAAATTCACCGCGATCATGTTCGCGCCGGCGGTGCTCGCCTTTGCGCTGGTGCCGGACTGGCGCTGGCGCTGGTTGCGCAGCCCGTATCCGTATCTCGCCGCGCTGATCGCGATCGTCGTGTTCGCGCCGGTGCTGATCTGGAATGCCGGGCACGACTGGGCCTCGTTCCGCTTCCAGGCGGTGCGCGCCACCGCCGAGCGCGCCTTCACGCTGCGCACCGTCGGCGAATTCGTCGGCATGCAGTTCGGCCTGGTCGGCTTCGTGCTGCTGCCGGTGACGCTGTTCGGCACCGCGCTGACGGCATGGCGCGGCTACACCAGGCGCGAGCCGGTTGCGATCCTGCTGGCGACCGCGGTGCTGGTGCCGTTCATCTACTTCCTCTGGAAGTCCCTGACGCTGCGGGTCGGCGACACCTGGCCGATGTTCCTGTGGCCGGCCGGCCTCGCGGCGGTTGCCATCAACGTCACGCGGATGCCGTTCGAGGGCTGGTCGGTCGGGCTCGTCAAATCGACGGTCTATTGGGCGCGGACCGCGATCACATCAGGCATCGTGTTCGTGGTCTGCGTCTTCCTCTACTACATGTTCGCGCCGTGGAATCTGATCGGCCACACCGATCCGATCGGCACCGAGGCGGGCTACGATGTGGTGGCCGCGCGCACCCTGGCGCAGGTAGAGGCGACCGGCGCGACCTGGGTCGCGACCACGGATTACCGCACCTATGCGATGCTGCGCTGGTTGCTGCGCGGGAAGGTGACGGTCATCGAAATCAACGAGCGCGGCCGCTTCCAGGGCTTTGCCGATCCCGGCATGAGCAAGATCAGGGACCACGCCGGCATTTATGTCGGGCGCGAGCCCGAGAACAATCTGCCGCTGTGGAGCGAGACGACGGCGGTGCGCCAGCCGCTGGAGCGCGTGACGCGGAGCTGGCGCGGCATGGTGATGGACACCTATTCGCTGGAGAAGATCAGCGGCTGGACGCCCGATCTGTCGCCGCCGCCGGACACGACGTTTTTCCGCTGGCGGGTGCTGGCGATGCTGGCGGAGCGTTGCGAGATCACCTTCTCCCCTTGTGGGAGAAGGTGGCAGCCGAAGGCTGCCGGATGAGGGGTCTCTCTCCGCGGGCGAGGTGCGTATGGATGGAGACCCCTCACCCAAGCGCGGGCGTGGTGAACAACTGAGTTGCCCTCTCCCACAAGGGGAGAGGGCGCAGCAACGAGCACTGCTCGCTCAGGAGAAGCGCTATTCCTCTTCCTCGCGCTTGCGGATCAGGTCCTTCGCGAGATCCGTTAGCGCCGGGCGCGGCAGGGCGTTGAAGGGAAGCGGGCGGGTGACGTCGATCGCGGCGAGGCCGAGCCGGGCGGTCAACAGGCCGTTGAGCATGCCTTCGCCGAGGCGTTGTGACAGTTTTGCCGCGATGCCGTGACCGAGCATCTGCTGGATCAGGCTGTCGCTGGCGGCCATGCCGCCGGTGATGGCGAGATGCGCGATGACGTGGCGCAGCAGGCGGATCATGCCGAGCGCGCCGGGCCGGCCGCCATAGAGCCGCGCCAGTTGGCGGATCATCCGCAAGCTCGCCACGAACACGAACAGCACGTCGAACAGCGCGCGCGGGCTGACCGCGGTCACGACCGAGACGCGTTGCGCGGCGGTCGAGACCAAGCGTCGCGCCTCCTCGTCGAGCGGCGTCATCAACTGGCGCTCGGCGAGGCGGATCATGTCGGCGCCGTCGATGATGTCGTCGGTGTGGCTCTGTAGCGTGCTGCGGGCGCGGGCGAGCTGCGGGGTCTGGTGCGCGAGCTTGAGCAAATCGGCGACGATCACCCGGCTCGCGGCGCGGTCGTCGCTGATCAGCGCCTCGGCGGCGCGCAGATGCAGCTTCTCGATGGTCGCAAGCCGCGCCAGACCGACCAGCTCGCGCGTCGTGACGACCGCGAGCGCCACCGCGGCGATGACGGCCAGTCCCAGCCCGAGGACGCCGAGGCCTTCATTGCGTGCGAACAGATCCTCAACCAGATTGATGACGCCAAGCCCGGTGCCGAGCACCACGAGGCCCGCGACCGCGCTCCAGAACAGCGTGCCCCAGCGGAAGCCGCGGCGCGCCGGCACCAGCGGCGTATCAACCGGGACCGGGAGCTGCGCGGGCTCGGCCTCGGGCACGATCTGGATCGTGCCGCGGGTGAGGCGGCCGCCGTCGTCCGGATCCATCACGACCACGCCGGGATCGTCGAGCTTGAACGTCGCCGGCCGCCGCGGGGGCGTCTTCTCGTTCATTGCAGTTTGTCTCCGATCAGGAACTGGAGGGCGCGGTCAAGGCGGATGTGAGGCAGCGCCGGCTCCGCATCGCCGTTTCGTTCCAGCTTTGGCGGACGGAAGCGCAGGAAGCGGTAGTCTGCGGCCTCTGTGTCTGAGTTTGAGAGACCGCGGAAACCGCCGTTGAACAGCTCCTCCGGATTGTCGGGCAGGTCGCCCGGAAAGGTCGCAACCTCCGTCTCGCCGTCAAGCCGCTCGCCATTGGCGACCTCGCCCGGCGCCGGCGTGCCGAGGATCGACGGCAGCCGGTCGCGCCCGCGCTGGACCTGCGCCTCGCGCGTGGCGCGCACCGCGGCGAGCGCGACGACGTCGATGTCGGCGCCGGCATATTCCGCGCGCTCGGCGGCCTTGGCCACGATCCGCCGCAGCACGGCCTCCAGCCGGTCGTGGCTCTGATGGTGCAGATGGTCGGCCTTGGTTGCCGCGAACAGGATGCGGTCGATGCGCGGCCGGAACAGCGCGCTCAGGATCGTGCTGCGGCCGATCCGGAAGCAGTCGAGAATGCCGGCGAGCGCGGCTTCGAGATCGTGCAGCGCCTCAGGGCCGGCGTTGAATGCGGCGAGCGCATCGGCCAGCACGATCTGGCGGTCGAGCCGCGCGAAATGGTCGCGGAAGAACGGCCGCACCACGACGTCCTTGTAGGCTTCAAAGCGCCGCCGTATCATCGCCCATAGCGAGCCGTCACTCGCGCTGCCGCCTGCGGGCACGTCGAGTGGCGCAAAGGTGAGTGCCGGCGTGTCGGCGAGATTGCCGGGCATCAGGAAGCGGCCGGGCGGCAACAGGCTCATCGCGAAGCGCTCGTCGCGGCAGGCGCGCAGATAGTCGGTGAACAGGCGTGCTTCGGTGAGCGCGGCCTGCTCGTCCTCTCTGGCCTCGGGCTTCAGCGTCGCGAGATGGGCGTGCCAGGGCGCCGCGAGTTTGGCGCGCAGCGGCTCGCGCGACAGCGCAAGGCTTTCCGCCGACCATTGCTCGTAGCTCTTGTTGAGCAGCGGCAAGTCGAGCAGCCACTCGCCGGGATAGTCGACGATATCGAGGGTCAGCGTGCGGTCCGCGCCATTTTGCCGCTGATACTCGATCACGAGACGGAGCTCGGAGATGTCGGAGGTCGAGCTCGGCCAGCTCCGCTCCTCGACCAATGTCCGGACATGGTTCTCATAGGCGAAGCGCGGCACCGCATCGTCGGGTTGCGGGGCGAGATTGGCGCGCGCGATCCGCCCCGAGGCATAGGCCTCGAACACCGGGAAGCGGCCGCCGCGGGTCAGGCCGTGCACCAGCGCGGTGATGAACACGGTCTTGCCGGCGCGCGACAGGCCGGTGACGCCGAGCCGCACCGTCGGGTTGAAGAATCCCTCGCCATAGTCGAGCAGCGCCCGCGCCGAGAGACGGGCTTCCTCGACGATATCAGTGAAGCTGGGGGGCATGGAGGGTTAACGAAAAACCCGGCAGGAGGGACCAAAAGGGGCGGGCGATCACCCGCAAAGTGGCGATTATCGGGCCAAAATCAAGCTTCACATTTCCGGCGCCTTTACAGGCGAGGGGATTGTCAGGGGGCAAGGGAATTGAACGCGTCACCATGCCCGCGCTACCCATCGTCTATCGGCCCACGGGAAAGCCTGCATGACGGTCTTCCGCCTGAAGCAACTTGCCTCGACCTCGATCCACGCGGCCGGCGCCGCGCTGTGGAACTACGACCGTGCCGAGCTGATCGCCGACGGCGTCATTCATCTCGTCGGCGTCGCGTTCGGGCTGGTCGCCGCCACCGCACTGATCGTGCTGACCGCGGTCTATGCCGGCCCGTTCGACATCGCCGTGGTCTCGGTCTATGTCGCCGGCCTGCTCGCGATGTTGGTGCTGTCGGCGACCTATAATCTCTGGCCGGTGTCGCGCGCCAAATGGGTGCTGCGGCGTTTCGATCATTCCGCGATCTATCTGCTGATCGCCGCGACCTATACGCCGTTCATCGTGGAACTGAAGGACAGCACTTTCGCGATCGCGTTGCTGGCCGGGGTCTGGTGCGTGGCGATCGTCGGGATCTGGCTGAAGCTGCGCTATCCCGGCCGCTTCGACCGGCTCTCGGTCGGGCTTTATCTCGCGATGGGCTGGAGCGGCATCATGCTCTACGACGCCGTCGTCAGGGTGCTGCCGGCGATGGCGCTCGGCTTCGTGCTGGCGGGCGGTATTCTCTATAGCCTGGGGGTGATCTTCCACTCCTGGCGCCGGCTGCGCTTCCAGAACGCGATCTGGCACTGCTTCGTGCTGCTCGGGGCCGCCTGCCACTACACGGCGGTGTTCGACGTCGTGCTGGCCAGCTGAAGCTCTCGCCATCTGCGGCGAATGGGCTATCATGCTTCGTGATACGCCCGTTGCGCTTTGTCCCGTCATCCTGAGGAGCGCGGAGCGCGTCTCGAAGGATGCACGGCCCGGCTGGTGGCCGTCGACCCTTCGAGACGCGCGTGCCGCGCTCCTCCAGCGACAACGGCTTCGCCGTTGCGCGGGGGTGACGGGTCACGCAGGAGCGAGTGGGTAAAGCGACAGTGTGCAAGCAAAGATATCGGGAGGATGGCCATGCAGGTGGCAGGTAAGGTTGTGGTGGTCACCGGCGGTGGCAATGGCATCGGCAAGGCGCTGTGCGAGGCATTCCACGCCGCGGGCGCATCGAAGGTCGTGGTCGTCGACCTCGATCATGGCGCGGCCGAGAAGGTCGCGGCCACGGTCGGCGGTGCCGCCTTCAAATGCGACGTCGGGCAGGAGAAGAACATCCTGCACGTGATCGACGAGACCGAGCGCATGTTCGGCCCGATCGCGCTGTTCTGCTCCAATGCCGGCATCGGCGGCGGCTTCGATCCGCTGTCGGTGAACGCCGGCGGCACCTCGGACGAGCCGTGGTCGCGGAGCTGGGCGATCCATGTGATGGCGCATGTCTATGCCGCGCGGCATCTGGTGCCGCGCATGAAGGCGCGCGGCGGCGGCTATTTCCTCAACACCATCTCGGCCGCGGGCCTCTTGTCGCAGGTCGGCAGCCCGGCCTATTCGACCACCAAGCACGCCGCGGTCGGCTTTGCGGAAAACCTCGCGATCTCGCACCGCGCCGACAACATCAAGGTCTCGATCCTCTGCCCGCAGGGCGTCGACACCAACATGCTGCGCTCGATCCCGAAGGGCCCGCAATCCGGTGACGGCGATCTTTCCGCCGAGCAGGTCGCGCAGGATGCGCTGAGGGGTATCGAGCAGGAGACCTTCCTGATCCTGCCGCACCCGCAGGTGCTCGGCTACATGCGCAAGAAGACCGAGAATTACGACCGCTGGATCGGCGGCATGGCCAAGATCCAGGCCAAGATGCGGGAAGCGCACGGGAAGTGAGACCGGTAGCCCGGATGGAGCGAAGCGTAATCCGGGTCACTCCCTGGCGAGTTGCGCGATCCTGTCGCGCAGATAGGCGTCCATCAGGTCGGGCGCCGAGGCGCCGAACATCCTGATGCGGCCGGTGTGCAATAGCAGCAGAAGGCCGGTCGCATGCGCGAAGCAGTCGACCATCACGGTGTTCGCCTTCTGCCTGGACGCGCCGAGCGCCTCTGCGGCCTCCGCGATCGGATGCAGCGCCGCCTCCAGCGCGGCGTTCAGCGCGTGGTCGCGGTCATGGCCAAGCCCGGCCGGCTTCATGCCGCCGCGGAACAGGTAGAAGCCGAGATCGAGGTCGCGCGGGTGCTCCGCATAATAGCGGAAGAAGCCCATGCCTGCGGCGTGCAGCTTCTGCTTGGCGCCGCGCGTCGTCGCGACCGCCGCGCTGACGGCTTCGCCGAGCGATGCCAGCGATTGCCGCAGCACCTCGGCATAGATCGCCTCCTTGGAATCGAAATGGAAATACAGCGCCGCCGCGGTGTAGCCGGCCCGCGTCGCGATCGCCCGCAGGCTCGCGCCCTCGAGGCCTTCCTCCGCGAACACGCTGCGCGCCGCGTCGAGGATCAGCTCCCGCTTGTGGCGGCTGACCGCTTCCTTCCTGCTCTCGCGCATCTGCATGGCCCGGCGAATCCGTTCTTGACTCAATTCTAACAGCGTTAGATAATTTAACAATGTTAGAATAAATGAGCAAGGGAGAAGCGCCATGCTGATGACGGCTGCGGACTACCGGGAATCCCTGCGCCGCTACAAGCCGCGTGTGTTCGTCAACGGCGCGGCCGTTGCGAGCGTCGCGGACGAGCCGTTGCTGGCGCCCGGCGTGGCGGGCGTCGGCGTGACCTATGATTTCGCGCTACAGCCCGAGCACGTGCCGATCATGACGGCGCGGCAGGGTACCTCGGGCAAGACCGTCAACCGCATGCTCCACATCAATCAGAGCTCGCAGGACCTGCTCGACAAGCTCGAGGCGGTGCGGCTGGTGTGCAGGACGTCGGGCTGCGCGCAGCGCTACCTGACCCATGATGCGCTGAACGGTCTCTATCAAGCGACCAGGCTGACCGACGATCGCCACGGCACCGATTACAGCCAGCGCTTCCTCAATTATCTGCACGAGGTGCAGGACCAGGATCTGACGCTCGGCATCGCCATGACCGATGCCAAGGGCGACCGCTCGAAGCGTCCTGGCCTGCAGGCCAATGCGGACGTCTACGTCCATATCAAGGAGTGCCGCCCCGACGGCATCGTGATCCGCGGCACCAAGGCGATTGTGACCGGCGCGCCCTACATGCACGAATTCCTTGTCATGCCGTGCCGCACCCATGTGCCCGCCGACAAGGATTTTGCGGTCTGTTGCGCCGTGCCGGTTGATGCGCCCGGCGTCACCATCGTCGCGCGGCCGGCCGGCCGGCCTGGCGATGCCGCGGCGAAATTCTCGGCGAAATACGGCCAGTCGGTCGGCGTCGTGATGTTCGACGACGTGTTCGTGCCGCACGATCGCGTGTTCCTCGCCGGCGAGACCGAGGAGGGCGGCTTCCTCACGACGTCCTACGCCACGCACCACCGCCATTCCTGCATCGGCGCCCGTGCCGGCTTCGGCGATCTCTTGATCGGCGCCGGCGCGCTGATGATCGAGGCGAACGGACTCGATGCCGAGAAGCACGCGCATATCCGCGAGGCGATGGTCGAGCTGATCACCATCACCGAAAGCTTTTACGCCTGCGGCGTCGCCTCCTCGGTCTACTGCACGAAGGATCCGGCGGGCTCGGTGATGCCGGATGCGGTGTTCTCCAACATCGGCAAGCTGCTGCTGGCGACCAAGATCTACGACATGCACCGCGTCGCGCACTACGTCTCCGGCGGGCTGATCGTCGCGCTGCCGGGTCCCGACGAGGATCACAATCCGGAAACGCGCGCCTCGCTTGCCGCTGTCATGGGCGGACGTCCCGATATCCCGGCCGATCAGCGCGCCGAGGTGGCGCGGCTGATCGAGGACCTCACCGTCTCGCACGAAGCCGGCTGGTATTCGGTGATCTCGTTGCACGGCGGCGGCTCACCGGAGGCGATGAAGCGCGAGATCTGGCGCAACTATCCGGTGATGGAGAAGGCCGAGCTGGTCGAGAATTTGCTCGGCCGCGGCCTTGTCGACCGGGGACAGCGGGTGTCGAAGCAGCCCGGACGCTGCTGCGCAACCGGCTGCGAGGTGCCGACGCCGTCGGCGGCGCTGGAGCAGGAGTCCGATCTCGTCAGGTGAGCACGTCCGCCAGGCTCCCTCTCCCGCTTGCGGGGGAGGGCTGGGGTGGGGGTTCTCTCCGCGAGTCACATCGTGGAAAGATCCCCCACCCGCATCGCATCTTCAATGCGATGCGACCTCCCCCGCAAGCGGGAGAGGTGCAGGCAGGTCTGCCGCAAGATCAGCTAACATAGCTCCACGATGCCCTGCTGAGGGCCATCGCCGCTGCGCTCACGCCTTCTGCGTGTAAAGCAGCGGCACCGCGGAATCCACCATCACCTCGATCAGGCTGGTGCCTTGGTGCGACAGCGCGCGCTGGTAGGCGCCCGGAAGCTCGGCTGATTTCGTCACCCGCACGGCGTCGCAGCCCATGCCTTCGGCGAGCTTGACGAAATCGATGCCGGGCAAATCGAGGCCCGGCACGTTGCGCACTTGCATCACCTGGCTGAACGAGCGCATCGCGCCATAGCCGGAATTGTTGAGCACGACGACGGTCAGCGGCAGCTTGCGCTGCGCTGATGTCCACAGCGCCTGGATCGAGTACATCGCCGAGCCGTCGCCGATCAGGCAAACCGTGCGTCCCTGACGTCGACCGAGCGCCATGCCGACCGCGGCCGGCAGGCTGTAGCCGAGGCCGCCGCTCGCCATGGTGTAAAAGCTGTCCTGGCCGTGCATCGGCATCGCCTTCTGCATCAGCGGACGGTGCGACGGTATTTCCTCGACCAGCGCATCGTGGGGGCCCATCGCTGCCGAGAGCGCGTGCAGCGCATATTCGGCGGGGATCGGGTCGCCGGCGGCCGGCGACGGCGGCAGGACACGGCCGGCCGGCGCGGTGCGCCTGGTCTCGGGCAGCATCTCGAGCAGCGCCGTCAGCGCGGGCTTCATGGTCGCGACGATGCTGTGGCCGGTCGGCGTCATCGCGGCGGCATCCGGATCGTCGGTGATCTGGAAGATCGTGGTCGAGCCGTCGAAGATCGCGGCATGGCCTTCGACATGGAAGGTGAAGACCGGTGCGCCGACCACGACGACAAGATCATGCTCGCGCAGTGCGTCGGAGAGCTGGCCCGGCGCGGCATGCAGGAAGCCGGCGAACTGCGGATGCCGCTCGGGGAACGAGCAGCGCGCCGAGAACGGGCTGGCCCAGACCGCGGCCTTCGACTTCTCGGCGACGTCAACCATGACATCGACAGCCTCGGCACGATCGACGGCTGGGCCGACGACGAGGGCAGGGCGCTTGGCCTCGCCGAGCGCGGCCACCAGCGCCTGCATCGCGGACAGATCGGGGCCGATCTCGCGGCTGACCTGGCGCGCGTCGAGCGGCTGCGTCGGGTGCGCCCAGTCGTCGATCGGCACCGAGACGAAGGTCGGCCCGCAAGGCGGCTGCATCGCGACATAATAGGCGCGCGCGATCGCGGCGGGCACGTCTTCGGCGCGCGCCGGCTCGACCGCGAATTTCACGTAAGGCCTCGGGAATTCGGAGGCCCGCTCGGCATAGAGGAAGGCCTGCAGCGGCATGATCGAGCGCGCCTGCTGGCCCGCGGTGATCACCAGCGGGGTCTGGTTGCGATAGGCGTTGTAGATGTTGCCGAGCGCGTTGCCGACGCCGGCCGCCGAATGCAGATTGACGAACCCGGCATTGCGCGTCGCCAGCGCATAGCCGTCGGCCATGCCGACGACGGAAGCCTCCTGCAGGCCGAGCACGTAGTCGATGTCGTCGGGCCAGTCGCTCAGGAACGGCAGCTCGGTCGAGCCGGGATTGCCGAACACCTTCTTGATGCCCCACGCCCGCAGCAGGCCGAAGGTGGCGTCCTTGACGGTGACGGTCTTGCCTTTGCTGGCGGCGGGTTTGCGCGACGACATCATTGAACCCCGGGAGTTGGTGACACGTTCGTTACGGGCAACGGAGATCGGCCCTGACGTCCAACGAGCGCGTCTTGGATCGTCTGATCGTTCTAGGATACGGTTCGGACGCTGTCCAATCGAGCACCAGCCGACGTCATGCTCCAAGGTGAGGCGTGCCGAGCGTCTTGAGCCTGCGCCGGAATATTCCGCTTTTGACCTGTGCCCTGCAACCCCACCAGCCGGTCGGCGTTGAGGTGTGGCACGAGTTCCGGCCGCGGATAACCGATGGTCAAGCGAAGGAGGCACCGATGAAGACGATACTCGTTTTGTTCCTTGCTGCTCTGTCCACTTCGGCGCTCGCTGACGTTCCGGGCGCGGACTGGCTCACCAAGCAACAGATCGTCGATCGGCTCCATAGTCTGGGCTACACGAACATCAGGGATCTGGAGGCTGACGACGGCCATTGGGAAGGCGATGCAGTGAAGGATGGGAAGACGTACGAGTTGCACATCGACCCGCACACCGGCCAGTTGACCAAGAACGAGCCAAAGGATTGATATCCGCCGCCTTCGCGCCTGCTCGTGGCCGCGCTGCGCGGTGAGATGGCTGCATGCGATCCGCCGGCTGCACCGGAAGCGGAGATGAAGGCTGCGCCTGTTGAAACGTTCCGCTCGCTCAGACTAGCGCCAAAGGCCCAGCGACGCCCATTTCGACGTCGGAATCGCCTCACCGACTTTGTATTGCAGGCTGGTCACATGCAGGTGGTCGGGAGTGCCCTTGCAGGTATAGCTCAACGAGAACCACTGGCCTTTGCTCCGGAACGCGCCGCCTTTTGCGATCACCGTATCGCCATGGTGCGACGGGCTGGAGGTGACGTCGGACTTTGCCCTGTCGGCCTGTCGCCCGGTATCGCGGTTGATGTCGGACATGACGGCATAGTCGCAGACTTGCTCAAGCCTTGTTGCCGGCTCGACGTGACGCAGGCTGTCGAGAAAGCGCTGGTCCTGTGCGCAGGCGGGAACGGAGAGCACGAGCAGCGACACCAGAAGTAGCAGTCTCAACAGGCGCCTCATCGAGAAGGTGGGTGAGCAGGACCCTGCGATATACAGAAGCGGCGCAGTCTTCAATCCACGAATTCGTGCTCCAGGCCACATTGGAAAAGCAATCCACCTGTCGGTGGATTGCCTGACGATGTCAAGCCGCGGTCTGGATGCGCTCCAGCGTGGAAGAAGCTCCGCCGGCTATTCCACGTCATCCTGAGGTGCGAGCGGAGCGAGCCTCGAAGGATGCGTTGCCCGAGTTGGGCCGTCAATCCTTCGAGACGCGCGCTGATGCGCGCTCCTCCAGCGACAAAGGCGCAGCCTTTGCGCGGGGATGACGGGATGACATTCCGTTGCGCTAGTTAATTGGATTTCTGCAGCGCCGCGGTCTGCTTGGCGAGCTGCTTGTCGAAATCCTGCTCCAGCCCCGCCACATAGGTGGCATTCTCGCCGGGCTTGACGAACGGGTTCGGCGCGCCGTCCTTCATCTGCGCCCGCTTGGCCTGCATGTCGTAGACCTCCGGATGCGGCCCGAGCAGCACGTCGACCTTCATCGCCTTGACCTTGGTGAAGGTCGAGCGGTAGTCGTCGACGATGCCGGGATAGGTCGGTCGGCCGACCAGCCGGTTCAGCGCCACCGTTCCGCTGCAGAAGAACAGCACGTTGCGCGTTTGGCTACCGTCCTTGACCGTCATCTCCCAGCTGGTGCAGCCGGGCGAATGGCCGGGGGTGGTGTGCGCCGTGAGCGTGACGTCGCCGAGCGTCACCTTGTCGCCTTCCTTGACGGTGCGATCGACTTTCACCGGCGTAAAGGCGAGATCGGCGTTGCTCTCGTCGCCCGGATAGTAGCCGCCCTCGAGCAGCGGCTTATCGCGCTCGCCGGCGATCAGTTGTGCGCCGGTCTCCTTCTTGATCTCGGCAAAGCCGCCGGTGTGGTCGAGATGGGCGTGGGTGTTGAGGATGATCTTGATGTCGCCCTCCTTGAAGCCGAGCTTGGCGATGTTGTCCTTGATCATGCCGGTCGACTGCTGCATCGCCGTGTCCATCAGGATCAACCCCTGCGACGTCTTGATGACGTAGACCGCGATCCCGTCGGTGCCCACATAGTAGATATTGTCGATGAGCTGGAACGGTTCGAACGGCGCGGTCCATTTCTTCATGACAACAGCCATGAAGTCCTTGAGCGTCTGTGCCTGCGCACCGGTTGCGATCAGCGTGAGCGCGCACAGCGCGGCTGCGATCGTCCTCATGGTTGCCTCCCTGCTTGTTGTTCGTGCACGGGCGGCACTATGCGTGCTGGCAACGCCGACCGCAAGCTGCGGACGGCGAGCCGCCGGGCAGGCGGCCGTCCGTCCGGCGCATTCCTGTTCTGCGTTCAGCTCGCGTATTGCGCGATGCCGTGGCCGAACGACCAGTTCTCCTTGGCGACCTCGACGAGGTTGATGACGACATCGTCCGGCCGGCCCTGCAGCTGGCTCTGATAGTCGTCCACGATCCGCTTGTAGAACGCCTTCTTCATCTCGATGGTACGCCCGGCATTCATGGTGATCTGGATGAAGACGAGATCGTCGCTGTAGGTATTGCCGAGATAGTCGTCGGCGTAGTTCAGATCGCCACGGTCGTGCTCGGTGATGACCTGAAACTTGTCGTTCTCCGGCACGTTGATCACCTCGCGCATCGCCTTGTAGACGATCTCGCCCAGCGTCTTGCGATATTCGGCGGACTTGCCGCGCTTCAGGTCGATGCGAACGAATGGCATGGTGGTCTCCTGTGTTGCGCGAGGCTCGGCCCCGCGTTGATCGGGATGTGCGACGGTGCGAACGGGCGTTGTCCGCTTGCGCCGGCGGGGTCGTTGCGTTCAGCGGGCCGCCTTGAAGGCCTCCCAGCGCGCATCGCGCTCTCTCTGATATTTGGGCGTTCGCTCCGCAACCATGTCCGCCCAATGCAGCGGCTTGCCGCAGGACTGGCAGACCGGACCGAGCCCCGCCGGCTTGCCGCAGCTGAGGTGCGTATAGTTCATGGAAAGACCGTCCCTGGGTGATTTGCACCAGGTCTCGCCCCAGGCGCGCAGCGCGAACATGACGGGGAAGAACGCCGCGCCCTTCTCGGTCAGATGATATTCGTGGCGCAACGGACGCTTGTTGTAGACGCGCCGCGTCACCAGTCCGTCCGCCTCCAGCTTCTTCAGCCGCGCGGTGAGCATCTGCGGGGTCGCGCCCGTATAGGCCTGAATCTCTTCGAAGCGATGGTTGCGCGCGAACAGCTCGCGCAGCACCAGCACGGTCCAGCGATCGCCCACCGCGGTCTCAGCGCGCGCCACCGGACACAGCGTTTGGTCAGCAGGATTGCCCTTTGGCCTTGCCATCACGTTTTCTTCATCCGGCATTGTTACTATGATTTTCATAGCAATATGCGCTATCGTCAGCGTGGGTGCAACGGGCGTTTCCGGCCCGGTCCCTCACATTTCAAGGAGCGCGCCATGAGTACCGAAAGCAGGAAACCGAGTATCGACATGAAGCTCGAGGTCGTGGTGATTCCCGTGTCCGATGTCGACCGGGCCAAGCGCTTCTATGAAAATCTCGGCTGGCGGCTCGACGCCGATTTCGTCAGGGCGGACGGGTCCCGGGCGCTGCAGCTGACGCCGCCGGGCTCGCCGACCTCGATCCATCTCGACAAGGGATCCGCGCTGCCGCGCTTCCTGATCGTGAACGACATCGAGGCTGCGCGTGCCGACTTGATCGCGCGTGGCGTCGATGTCAGCGAGGTGTTTCATCGCGGGGCGGCGGGCCGCATCAAGGGACCCGATCCGGAGCGGCCGAGCTACGGTTCGCTCGCCACCTTCAACGATCCCGACGACAATGTCTGGCTGCTGCAGCAGGTGACACAGCGTCTGCCCGGTCGCGTCGACGGAAACAGCACGACTTTCGCTTCATCCGCTGATCTTGCCGCGGCGCTCCGGCGCGCGGCAGCCGCGCATGGCGAGCACGAGAAGCGAACCGGCGGCCACGATGCGAACTGGCCGGACTGGTACGCCGACTACATCGTGCGCGAGCAGGCCGGCAAATCGCTGCCGGAGTGAGCGATCAAACAGAAGTGTCCGTCATGGCAGCGCGATCGATCGCGCAGTTTCGCGAACAGACGGCCGCGCTGGGCGTCAAGATTGCCGGGGACGGGTGGACGCCGGCCGAATAGGCGGCGTCACGCCTTGAGGCAGGCGCCGCGCTCGGACAAAACCTTCTCGGCCTTCGGCGTCAGCTCGTAGAGGTCGCCGTCCTTGGCGACGTATCCCTCCCTGATGAGCCGGTCGACTTCGCCTTGCACGTCGTCGGCGAAGGCAATGGATTGCGCGATGTCGCAGAGAACCGCGACCTGTTCGTCTCTAAGCATGGCGTCCTCCGTCAGGGCGGGGAACGCGCAAGCCGGGTTTCGGTTCCAATGGACTGGATGATACGCCCGGCCTTCAGCTGGTGAGCCGCGGCGCCGGGTGTTGCTGCTCACCGATGCCGGGTGTCGAACACCGGCGCGTAGCCACCGCCGTCTCGACGAATATGGGCACAGCGCGGGCCGCGGAAGTGGGCCGGTATGACGAGACGGCCGCTGTCCGCCGCCTCTGCCAGGATATTCGCGCGCGTCTCGCCGGCGAGCTGTGGGTCGGCACAGGATGATGTCGACAGATTGGGCTGGAAGATCTGCACCGGGTTGTGCACGGCATCGCCGCAAAAGATCGCGCGATGTTGTGCGTAGTCTACCATCAGCCCCATCTGGCCGCTGGTGTGGCCCGGCAGCGGGACCAGCCGCAGGCCCGGTCCCAACTGATGGCCGTCGTCGACCAGATCGACACAGCCCGCCTCGACGATCGGTATGACGCTCTGCTCCAGGGCGCGGGCGTGGATCGGCGGAGCACGCCCGGCATCATGCTGCGTCATCCAGTCGGCCAACTCGCGGCGGCCGAACAGATACCGCGCGTTGGGAAAGGTCGGCTGCCAGCGGCCGCTGTCCTGACGCGTATTCCAGCCGACGTGATCGACATGCAGATGGGTGCAGAGTACGACGTCGATGCCGGCCGGGTCGACGCCGCACGCGCGCAACCGATCGAGGAAGCCGCTGCCGCGGCGCCGATGCCAGGCCGGGATCTCGGGGATGTCCTTGTGCTCGCCGATGCAGGCGTCGATCAGCAGCGTTCGGCCGCCGGTTCGCACCACAAAGCTCTGGATCGCGTGTTTCGCGAGGCCTCGGGCGAGGTCGATGAACACCGGCTCCAGCGTGGTGCGATGCGCTTCGATCAGGCCGCGATCGTAGCCGGGCAGGAATTCGGCGAGCGGAAGGCCGAAATCGTCGTCGTCGACGATGACGTCGACGGTCGCGTCGCCGACCGCAAATCGCATGACCGCTCCTTCCCGGAGAACCGTGCCATCCTGTCGCGCGGTCACTATGCAGGCTGGCGCCGTCGATCGCAAGTTGCGTCGTCGGTGAACGGCTATCAGACCATGCTGCGCAGCAGGCCGATCAGGCGGCCGCACTCATCGTCGGTGCCGACCGTGATGCGCAAAAAGTCTTCGATCCGCGGCTTCTGGAAATGCCGCACCAGAACGCCGCGTGCGCGCAGGCTCGCGGCGAGATCGGCGCCGCGATGGCTGGGATGGCGGGCGAACACGAAATTCGCCTGCGACGGCAGCACCTCGAAGCCCAGCTCAATGAGGCTGCGGACCAGCGCCTCTCTGCTCCGGATGATCCGTTGCCGCGTCTCCTCGAACCACGCCTCGTCCTCGATGGAGGCGACCGCGCCCGCGATCGCGAAGCAGTCCAGCGGATAGGAGTTGAAGCTGTCCTTCACCCGCTCCAGCGCCTCGATCAGCGGGCGCTGGCCGATCGCGAAGCCGACCCGCAAGCCGGCCAGCGCGCGCGATTTGGAGAGCGTCTGGATGACGAGCAGATTGTCGTGGCGCGCGACCAGCGGCACGGCGCTCTCGGCGCCGAAGTCGACATAGGCCTCGTCGACCACCACCAGCCGGTCGGGATTCTCGGCGAGCAGCGCCTCGATCGCGGAGCGCGGCAACGAGGTGCCGGTCGGTGCGTTGGGGTTGCACAGCAGGATGGCGCTGCCGGGCCGCCGGTAGTCGGCAAGCTGCACGCGCATCGCGGCGTCGAGCGGTACGGTCTCGTAGCTCACGCCATAGAGGCGGCAGTAGACCGGGTAGAAGCTGTAGGTGATGTCGGGAAACAGCAGCGGCGCATCGTGCTTGAGCAGCGCCGGGAAAGCGTGGGCCAGCACCTCGTCCGAGCCATTGCCGACGAACACCTCGTCCGCCGTGACGCCGTAGCGCCTCGCGATCGCCTCGCGCAGGGCGGTTGCACGGGGATCAGGGTAGAGCCGCAGGCGATCCGTCGTCGCTGTGATCGCCGCCACCGCGCGTGGCGACGGCGGGTAGGGATTTTCGTTGGTATTGAGCTTGATGAGGCCGTCGATCTTCGGCTGCTCGCCGGGCACGTAGGGCGACAGGTTATGGACGACCGAACTCCAGAAGCGACTCATGATCTGCGATCCAGGGATGAACGCGATCACAATAAGGAATACGAGGCGCTGATGAAAGCGCCTCGTTATTCCCTCGCATCATGACACGCGTCGCGCTCGTGCGTTACCAGGTCGCCGTACCCTTCATGGTCGGCTGGCCCTCGGCATTCGCGGTCCACAGCTCCATGCCGCCATCCTTGTCGCTGGCATTGATCGAGAACTCGCTGCCCTCGAACAGCGGCTGCACGCCGCGATAGGCGAGCTTCTTCGGCGGCTTGCCGCCGCGCAGCTTGGCGGCGAACTCGACGATGAAGGAAGCCTGCAGCGGGCCGTGGAAGATCAGGCCCGGATAGCCCTCGACCTTGGTGACATAGTCGCGGTCGTAATGGATGCGATGGCCATTGAAGGTCAGCGCCGAGTACCGAAACAGCAGCACCGGGTCGGAGACGTGGCTCTCGCGATGCTGCGCGACCGGCGGAGGCGGCGGCGCCTTGGCCGGTGCTGCGCCTTGCGTGCTCGTCATCTCGCGATAGACGATGTCCTGCCGCTCGCGCACCGCAAGTCCGCGCGACGTCGTCACCTCGTGATTGACCGAGACGAAGCACAGCGTGCCGGTCGAGCCCGATTTGACCGTGACGTCGGCGATCTTCGAGGTGCGTTTGGCCTCATCGCCGATGCGCAAGCTGTCGAAGAATTCGAGCTCGCCGCCGGCCCACATCCGGCGAGGCAGCGGCACCGGCGGCAGGAAGCCGCCGCGCGTCGGGTGGCCGTCGGGGCCAAGCTGCGACATCGGAAACACCGGCTGCGCCAGGCACCAATGCGTGGTCCACGGCGCGGCGTCACCGGCCTTCGGCTCGCCGATCTCCTGGAACAGCGTCGCGCGCAGTCCCATCACGAGATATTTGGTGACGACGTCGGAGGCCTCCGTGCTGCGGCCGATCCACTGGCGGAGATGATCGAGGTCGAGTTTGTCGGTCATGAGGTTGTCTCCGGGAGTATGCGAGTGCGATGATGCAAGTTCAAATTGCTCGCGCGGCATGCGAGGTCCACCTCTCCCGCTTGCGGGGGAGGTCGGATTGCATCGAAGATGCAATCCGGGTGGGGGCTTTCTCCACTTGAAGAGTCCCTGTGAGGTGACACCCCCACCCCAACCCTCCCCCGCAAGCGGGAGAGGGGGCGCAGCTCGTTCTTGATTGCGATCGCGCCTGATCTCATTGCATCCTAACGTTTAATGCGCTCGCCGATCGCGGGCACCTTGCCGTAGTGCCTGTCCTCGCCGACCACGATCGCGGCCGGCGCCGGATAGCTGACCTTGCCGTTCGGCGTGTCGACCTCGACGCGGCGCAGATGCGGATGTTTCGCGAGGTCGTCCATGCTGTTGACCTCGGCAAAGGCAATGTCGGCCTCGGCAAGTTTTGCCAGCAATTCCTCGCGCGTGAGCTTGCCGAAACTGTCGCTGACGATCTGGTCGGTGACGGCGCGGTTGCGCACGCGCTCGACCATGTTGGCAAAGCGCGGATCGTCGGGCAGGCCGGGCTGGCCCAGCACCTTGGCGCAGAGTGTCTTCCACTCGCGCTCGCTCTGAATCGAGATCAGGATCTCCTTGCCGTCCTTCGAGCGGAACACGCCATAGGGCGCGATCGAGGGATGGGCGAGGCCGATCCGCTTCGGCGACTTGCCGTCCTCGGCATTGAGCAGCGGGACGGTGAGCCAGTCAGCCATCACGTCGAACATCGAGATCCGGATGTCGGCACCGTCTCCGGTGCGACCGCGGCCGATCAGCGCCTCGAGGATCGCGGCATGCGCGGTGGCGCCGGTTGCGACGTCGACGATCGACATGCCGACGCGCGAGGCGCCTTCAGGACCGCCGGTGATCGAGGCGAGGCCGCTCTCGGCCTGGATCAGGAGGTCATAGGCCTTGCGGTCGGCGTACGGCCCGGTGTCGCCATAGCCGGTGATCGTGCACATGATCAGCTTGGGATAGGCCTTGCGCAGTCGCTCGCGCGAGAAGCCGAGCTTGTCCATCGAGCCGGGCTTGAGGTTCTGCAGCAGCACGTCGGCGCCGGCGATCAACTCTTCCAGCTGCGCGCGGCCTTCCTTGGTGGCGAGGTCGACCACGGCAGAATCCTTGCCGCGGTTGAGCCAGACGAAGTAGCTGCTCTGGCCTTTCGCCGCGGCATCGTAGCCGCGTGCGAAATCGCCCTCGGGCCGCTCGATCTTGATGACATGGGCGCCGGCGTCGGCGAGGCGTGACGAGCAGAACGGCGCGGCAACCGCCTGTTCGACGGCGATGACGGTCAATCCCTCAAGCGGCAGCATGTTCTGACAACTCAGTAGGAGCGGGGCATGCCGAGCACGTGCTCGGCTACGTAGGACAGGATCAGATTGGTCGAGATCGGCGCCACCTGGTACAGCCGGGTCTCGCGGAACTTGCGCTCGACATCGTATTCCTCAGCGAAGCCGAAGCCGCCATGGGTCTGCACGCAGGCATTGGCGGCTTCCCAGGAGGCATCCGCCGCCAGCATCTTGGCCATGTTGGCCTCGGCGCCGCAGTCGAGACCGGCCTCATATTTGCGGGTGGCTTCCTTCACCATCAATTCCGCCGCGCGCATCGAGGCGTAGGCCTTTGCGATCGGGAACTGGATGCCCTGGTTCTGGCCGATCGGCCGGCCGAACACGCTGCGCTCCTTGGCGTAGTTGGTCGCCTTGGCGATGAACCACTTGGCATCGCCGACGCACTCGGCCGCGATCAGGATGCGCTCGGCATTCATGCCGGAGAGGATGTAGCGAAAGCCCTTGCCTTCATCGCCGATCAGATTCTCCGCCGGCACCTTCATGTCGGTGAAGAACACTTCGGTGGTGGCGTGGTTCATCATGGTGCGGATCGGGCGGATCTCCAGCCCCTTGCCCTTCACCTCGCGCATGTCGACGATGAACACCGAGAGACCGTCGGTGCGCTTCTTCGACTGCTCCTTCGGCGTGGTGCGCGCCAGCAGGATCATCAGGTCGGAATATTCGGCGCGGCTGGTCCAGATCTTCTGGCCGTTGACGACGTAATGGTCGCCCTCGCGGCGCGCGAAGGTCTTCAGCGAGGACGTATCGGTGCCGCTGCTCGGCTCGGTGACGCCGAACGCCTGCAACCGCAATTCGCCGGTCGCGACCTTCGGCAGATACCTGGCCTTCTGCGCGTCGTTGCCGTGCCGCAGCACGGTGCCCATCGTGTACATCTGGGCGTGGCAACCGCCGCCATTGCAGCCGGCGCGCTGGATCTCTTCCAGGATCGCCGCGGCCGCCGACAGCTTCAGGCCGGCGCCGCCATATTCCTCGGGGATCAGCACCGAGAGATAGCCGGCCTCCGTCAGCGCATCGACGAACTCCTTCGGATAGGCCATCTGGCGATCGAGCTTGCGCCAGTATTCGCCGGGAAACTGCGCGCAGAGCTTTGCCACCGCGTCGCGGATGTCGGAATGGTCGTCGATGTTCTGATCGTGTGCGGTCATTGCTCTGTCTTGCCGAGAGGTTGCGCCAAAAGCGCGATGCGCTTTAGCTCGTTGTCTGAGCATGATCTCTTTCGGAAAACCGCTTCGCACTTTTCCGGATCATGCTCGTACGGACGAAACGCCCGCTGTTGTGGGGCCCCGGTAAACTCCCTATGCTGTTTTGTTATAGCGTATGAACCTGCCTTCCAGGATTGGCAAGTATGGATTTCCGCCAGCTTAGGACCTTTGCGTGCGTCGCGGAACTCGGGAGTCTGAGCAAGGCATCCGATACCTTGCGGGTCGCGCAGCCGGCGCTGAGCCGGCAGATCAAGCTGCTGGAACACGAGCTGCGCACCGAATTGTTCACGCGCAACGGCCGCGGCATGGTGCTGACCGACGCCGGCCGGCTGCTGCTGGCGCGCACCAGCGGTATCGTGCGGCAGATCGACCAGATCCGCGACGACATCCAGTCCGCCGGCGGCGCGCCGTCCGGGCGCGTCGTGCTCGGGCTGGTGCCGACGGTGAGCTGCGTGCTGTCGGCGCGGCTGGCGCGGCGCACGGTGGAGCGCTATCCCGGCATCTCGCTCTGCATCGTCGAGAGCTACAGCGGCCATCTGATCGAGTGGCTGCATCGCGGCGAGATGGACCTTGCCGTGATCTACGGCCCGTCGGTCGATCTGCATCTGGCAGTGCAGAGCCTCGGCCGCGACAGTATCGTCGCGGTCGGCCCGCGCGGCAGCGGGCTGAAGCCGAAGAAGCAGGTCGACTTCGGCTGGCTGATGCGCCAGCGCCTGGTGCTGCCAAGTCATTCGCACGGTCTCCGTGCGCTGCTCGAACATGCCGCGGCCAAGAAGAAGATCGATCTCGACGTCAAGCTCGAGGCGGATTCGTTTCGCGTGCTGACCAGCCTGGTCGAGGAGGGGCTCGGATATACATTGCTGCCGCCGTCCTCGGTGCGCGCCGAGGTGGCGGAGGGCCGGCTGGAGACCGCCGCCATCGCGCGGCCGGCGCCGCGGCGCGAGCTGACGCTCGCCTCGCCGGTCGAGCATCCCGGCTCCAACGCGATGACGCTGATCGCGAAGCTGTTGCGCGACGAGGTCGCCGCGCTGCGCGCCGAGGGGCTCTGGGATATCCAGCTCGCCTGAGCGCGGCTTCGCATCAGCTCACCTTGAAGCCGAGATGGCCGCGGAAGCGGTTCTTCAAATAGGTGCCGTCGCGCGGCGGCAGCGCGCGCTCGACCTCGCCGGCGGCGATGCGAATGCGCGCCAGCCGCGGGCCGCCGCCGAGATCGCGCAGGCTGTTGCGGAAGCTCTCGATGCCGGCGATGTCGGCGATCTCGGAGACATTGCCGATGCCCGCGCCATCAGCGATCACTTCGAGCCTGGCGCCGAGGCCGGAGTGACTCGGCTGCATGCCGGTCTCGCCGAAATGGCCGTTGTCGAGCACCGCGATCGAGAGATTGCCGGGCTGCTTGGTCGCGATCGTCAGCAGGCTGCCGATCCCCATCAGCTGCTCGCCGTCGCCGGTGATCACGAGCACCGGGCGTTTCGGCTGCGCCAGCGCGAGGCCGAGCCCGACCATCGCCGCGCCGCCCATCGCGCCCCACAGATAGAAATTGCCGGGATGCTCGCCGGCGTCGAACAAATCGTAGGAGGAGGAGCCGAGCCCGGAGATCACGAGCAGCTCGCCGCGGTCGGCAAGCAGCGCCTTCACGGCGGCGCGGCGGTCGAGAGTGCTTGTTGATGCCGACATCAGTGCGTCTCCTTGGTCCACTTCTTGCGGCCGATCATGCGCTGCGAGATCAGCACCGCGACCTGCTGGTCGCCGTCATAGGCGAGCGAGGCGGCCGCCGAGATCACCTCCTCGGCATCATCAGGGTTCTCCAGCCGCAGCACGGTGGTGCCCATGATCTCGAACGCCTGCGGCGTCGCCCGGCCCATCGGGATCTGCCAGGGATTGAACTCGGCCCATTCGCCGCGCATGGTCACCAGCGTCAGCAGCGGGAAGCGGCAGCTCGCCATCAGCGACAGCATGTTGACGCAATTACCGACGCCGCTCGATTGCATCAACAGCACCGCGCGATCGCCGCCGAGCCAGGCGCCGGCCGCCATCGCCACGCCTTCTTCCTCGGTCGTCAGAACCGTGGTCTTGATGTCGGCATCCGCGTGCGACAGCTTGATCAGCTTGGAATGTCCCGCATCGGGAACGTAGGACACCTGCGCCACGCCGAAGCTCTTCAGCGTGCGGTAGATCGCAACCGGCCAGTCCCGGCTGGTCGCGCTGTCCTGGTGAACGGCAATCTGGTCCATCATGGCCTCGGCGGTAGCATTTTCGAACGAACCGGGTACCGGTTCGCGAAGAAAAACGCGTCGATACAAGGGACGCGCATTGGCGCGTCCTCACACCGATAGGCTTAGGGCAGGCGGGGACTTAATTCTCTTCGCATCTGGCTCGCCCAGCTATGCCGGAATTTTATAGGGCCAAGGTTTTGCAGGGCCGACGCAAGCGAACTGGCGGCCGGAGCCGACTGCGTCCTTTGGCCGGGTCGAACAACAGCCCCATTACGGCCTAAAACGACGCTCTATGCTAGAAGATGCCGGTTGGCGGCAGCGCCGGGGCTTCATTTTCAAGGCTTCATTTCGCATATCGATATATCCGTCGCATTTTCAGGGATCAGGGCATGATTGTCCGAGATCGGTTTCGCGGCCTCTTCCCAAAGTATTTTCTCGGACTGTTCCTGGCCGTCGCGCTTCCGCTCGTGATCAACGGGTCGATCGAAGCCTGGTTCGGTTACCGCGATCAACGTGCAAGGCTGGACCAGTTGCTTGGTGTTCAGGCGACGTCCGCGGCCGCTGAAATTCATAGCTTCATCTCCGACATCGCAAGCCAGCTTGGCTGGCTGGTCCAGCTTCCCTGGACCGACGAGGCCGATGAGGGGCGCCGAACCGATGCGTTGCGTCTGTTTCGTCAAGCGCCAGCCGTGGTCAGCCTGACACTCATCGACAACAATGGGCTGGAGCGTCTCTACGTCTCGCGGGTCGGCCTCAATCGAATCGAAAGTCGTACCGACCGATCGGCTGAACCTGCGCTGGTCGGCGCCCACGCGCGTCAGGTTTGGTTCAGCGATGTCAGCTACAACAGAGGCTCGGAACCGTATTTGACCATTGCGCTCGTGGGTAACCGATCCGCGGTCGGCGCAGTCATCGCCGAAGTCAATCTCAAGCTGATCTGGGATGTCGTATCGGCGATCAAGGTGGGAGAGACCGGCCTCGCCTTCGTGCTGGACCGGCCGGGCCGTCTCATTGCCCATCCCGACATCAGCCTCGTCCTCCGCGGGCTGGAAGAAACAACGTCTCAGCCGTTTCGCGCCATACGCGACGCGATCGGCCCGGGAGCGGGCTTTGCAACGGGCCGCGACGGACAGGGACGTCCGGTTGCCGCCCGCGCGGCTCCTGTGGCGGGTCCCGATTGGACCGTCGTGGTGGCGCAGCCGCTCTCCGAGGCTTACGCCCCGATCTATGCCGCGTTGCGACGGACGACAGTGCTTCTCGCAGGCAGCACCGTTTTTGCAGGGTTGCTCGCCTATGCATTCGCGCACCGGATGACCGAGCCGATCAGGCTGCTGGAGGAGGGGACCGAGCGGATCGGCGCCGGATCGTTCGAGCACCGCATTGCGATCCAGACCGGTGACGAATTTCAGCGTCTGGCAAACAGCTTCAACAGGATGGCCGGTGAGCTCGCGCTGGCGCAGCAGCACCAGGAGCGGATCGCGAAGCTCAAGCGGTTTCTCGCGCCTCAGGTCGCCGATCTCGTCGATCGTGCCGGCGATGACAGCGTGCTGGATGGCCGCCGCACCGACGTCGTCGTCGTGTTCTGTGACTTGCGCGGGTTCACTGCGTTTTCCGCAGGCGTCGCTCCCGAGGAAGTCATGAGCGTGCTGTCCGAATATTATGAGGTTCTGGGCAGGGTCATTGCGCGGTTCGAAGCAACGCTCATCAGCTTCTCGGGAGACGGGCTGATGGTGCTGGTGAACGCACCCGTGCCGGTCGAGGAGCCGGCGCTGAGAGCCGTCGACCTTGCGACCGAAATGCAGAAGTGCGTGCAGGGCTTGATCGGCGGCTGGCGATCACGGGGCTATCAGGTTGGCTTTGGAATAGGGCTTGCCAGCGGATCGGCGACGGTTGGGCGGATCGGCTACGATGACCGGCTCGATTACACGGCCATCGGCAGTGTCGTGAATCTCGCCGCCCGCCTGTGCGCATCTGCCGCAGATCGGGAAATCCTGATGGACGCAGGGACCGCCGCAAGCGTCAGAGGCAAGCGCTCGCTGGAGGATATCGGGAGTCGACAAATCAAGGGCTTCGATGACGCCATTCCGGTGTTTGGAATATCGTTTTGATGTGCGTTGGCCGATGCCGCGAGGCGCGGTTCGGTGCAGTCCATTGGCGACTGGTTTCGGATCGTGGGATATACTTCCGCTGGCGGCGAACGCCAGCGGGTCGATAGAGCATGAGTTGCGTTCACTCTCGTGCAGCAACATCGCACGGACGCGCCAGCCGGCGTGAGGTCCTGTTGTTGATGGCCGCCGCCGCGGCTTGGACCACATCTTCGCACGCGCAGAAGCCGTCGATGCCTGTGATCGGCTATCTTTGTCCGGAATCGCCGGAGTTGTTTGGCAGCCGGCTGAAGGCTTTCCACCAGGGACTTCATGAAGCCGGCTTTGTCGAGGGCCGCGATGTCGCGATCGAATATCGCTGGGCCAATGGGCAATATGCCCAGTTACCCGCGCTGGCCGGCGAATTGATCGCGCGCAACGTCGATGTGGTGGTTGCGCCCGGCGGCGCGCCCGTCGCGCTTGCCGCCAAGGCTGCCGGCGTCACCAAGACAATCGTCTTCGAGATGGGCGGCGACCCCGTTCAGCTGGGTGTGGTGGACAGCCTGTCGCGGCCGGGAGGCAACATCACGGGAGTCTCGAGCCTGAGCGTCGACGTGTCGCCGAAGCGGCTCGAGTTGATGCACGAACTCCTGCCGGCGGCGACAACATTGGGAGTCGTGACCAACCCGACAAGTCCAACCGCCGGCTCGCAACTGCAGAGGCTTCAGGCCGCCGCCGAAACCTTGCGGGTCCATCTGCAGATATTGCGGGCAAGCAAGGAAGAGGAGTTCGAATCCGTATTCTCTTCGGTCGCGAGAGAGTCGGCAAACGCGCTTGTTTTCACCTCCGATCCCTATTTTGCATTTCGCAGCCGGCGATTGGCCGATCTCGCACTGAAGTATCGTGTGCCCGCAATCACGCAGACCCGGGATTTCCCGACGGCCGGCGGCTTGATGAGCTACGGCGGAGATTTCGTGCAGTCGCATCGACGCGCGGGCGTCTACGCCGGCCGGGTTCTGAAGGGTGAGAAGCCCGCCGATCTTCCGGTCCAGCTGGTCACCAAGGTCGAGTTCGTCATCAACCTGAAGACCGCCAAACTGCTCGGCCACGAGTTCTCTGCTTCAGTCGTCAGCGGCGCAGACGAAGTGATCGAGTGACTAATTCGTTCATGAACCTGGTCGTCCGGCCGGCACGGACTGAATGGTCCGGCCGGACCGTGGCATCGCCTGCGCTCACGGGCTCAACCGTTGGGCTGTAGAAACGCGCCGTATTGCTTGCTCGTGGCGACCGCGGCTGCCGCCTGTCCGATGACACGCATTGCCGCCATCATCGGCCACGGCCCGAGGCTCACCCTGCGAGCACCGGCACGGGCGAGTTCCGGGATTTCGGGCACGCCTTGCGTCACCATGATGTTGACGGGCAGCGGCGTGAGCTGAACGAACCTCTCGATCAGCGAAAGGTCGGTGAGCCCCGGCACAAAAATTCCGTCAGCGCCGGCATCGGCATAGGCTTTTGCACGCCTCGCCGCCTCATTCAGGCATTGCTCGGGCGAGCCGAACTTCAGCAGAAACGGATCGGTTCGCGCATTGATGAAGAGGTGAACGCCGAGTTGTTGCGCGGCGTCCCGCACCGCCCTGATCTTCGCGGCATGCTGCTCCGGAGTGACGAGCTGCCGTTTTCCGCCAACAAGCCCGTCCTCGATATTGATGCCGATCGCGCCGGCCTTCAGGATCCTCGCCGCCGAATGCGCGGCGGCATCCGGAGTGTCGCCATATCCCGCCTCAAGATCGATCGACACCGGAACCGCGACCGACGCGGTCATCCGCGAGACCAGGCCTTCGACCATGTCGAGCGGGGCATTTTCGCCGTCGGCGTAGCCGAGTGCGGCCGCGACCGCGCCGCTGCTGGTCGCCACCGCCGGTGAGGCCTTCGCGATTGCCTTGGCGGTGGCGACGTCCCAGGCGTTGAACAGGACGAGCGGATCGCCCTGCTTGTGAAGTCGGTGAAATGCTTCGGCGTATTGCTGCTGTGTCGTGGCGTCCATTGCGCGCACTCCTTCTCGGAAAAATTTGAAAGATATTGACTGACGCGGCCGCTGCTTGCGGCACGCCCGTTCAGTCGGTGGCGTGCGTTGTGAACCAGTTCATGATCAGATCTGTGACCTCGGCCTCGCGCTCGAGGTGCGGGAAATGGCCGACATCGGGCAGGACAATGCGCTGATGTGGCCCCTTGAAGAGCGGCTCTTCCTTGATCGAATACCGCGCTGTCGGATCGTTGCCGCCATAGATCGTCAGCGTCGGCGTATGCATGTCGTTGATTGGCAACCGGCCCGCAACACCCGCATCGACCAGGCCGTTGTAGTATTTCAGCGCCGCCTTCATGGTGCCGGGAGAGCTGAGCGTCTTCTTGACCGAGCGGAGATGCTCGTCGTTCTGCAGGGTCGGCGACCACAACTTCCAAAGGTAGTCGACGAAGGGAAGTCCCTCGATGTTGACCGCCGAGTGAGCGCCAGGCACCGTGAAGAAATAGACATGGAAGACCGATCGAACGGCATCGGGATCGCTCCTGAGGCTTGGAATTGTGATCGGGTGCGCGGTGTTCATGACCACGGCGGCCTTGATCGCCGATGGCGCCGTGGCCAGCGCCTGGAAGGTTGACGTACCGCCCCAATCCATGCCGACGACGTAGGCTCGTCCGTCGTCGCTCAGCGCCGCGATCAATGCTTCGAGATCCTGGCCCAGCGCGATCGGATCGAAAATGCCGTCGGCCGGAATCTCGGTCGGCGCATAGCCGCGCAGGAACGGTGCGACCGCGCGATATCCGGCATCCGCGAACACCTGCAGCTGCTTTCGGTACGACCAGGCGTTGTCGGGAAAGCCGTGCATGAACAGGACAAGCGGCCCGCTGCCCTGTTCGAGATAGGCAAACCGCACGCCGTTGGCCTGCACGTATTTCAGGGCGGGTTCGCTGCCGGATGCGTCAGGCGTTGCCAGTGCGGTGCTTCGGGTCGTCATCGCTGCTCTCCATTCTTGCCGTCGTTGCTGTCCCGGCTCAATATGTGCGTAGCGCACATATCTGGTCAAGTTGTTTTTTGTGCGCAGCGCACATATTATTCTCCGCATGGAAAACGGAATCGCCAATCTGCTGGGCGCGCTGTCGCTCGCCGTCATGGATCGGATCGAGCAAGGCGCGCGCGAGGTCGTCGGCCGCGGCGGCGAAACGCCCGCGGCACTCATCGTCATCGGCTATGGCCAAGGCATGACCAACGACAAGCTGAGGCGGATCCTCGGCCTGTCGCACTCCGGAACGGTCCGCCTGGTGGATCGGCTGGTTTCGGATCGGCTGGTCGAACGCCGGGCGGGCAAGGACGGCCGCGAGGTCGCCTTGCACCTGACGGCGTCAGGCGCCGCGTCGCGGAACGAATTGTTGGCGTCGCGGATTTCGGCCGTGACGTCGCTGCTGGATGTGCTGTCGTCGACGGAGAGGAAGCAGCTTGCAACGCTGATCCGCGAGCTGCTGGCAAGGCAGGACACCTCCGAGATGGATCGCTTCACGATCTGCCGGATGTGCGACGACAGGGTCTGCACCAACTGCCCGTTGCCGACCAGCAAGGGCCAGCACGCGCGCTAGCGCGCGAAAATCTTGGTTGAATCGGCCGAACCGCAGACTCGCTTGGCCTCTCCCGCTTGCGGGCAGGGCTATCGCAGATGCCCCTTGGCGACCGCGCAAGTGCTTGGCCTCGTGGTTCGAGACGCGCCGCAAGCGGCGCTCCTCACCATGAGGGTCTACTATTGTGCCGCAAAACAAGACCTCATCCTGAGGAGCCCGTCGAAGGCGGGCGTCTCGAAGGATGGCCACGAGGGCACCGCCACGAAATGCGATAGCCCTGCGCTTGCGGGGGAGGCCGACGCGCGCCGACGCGCGCCGAGCGACGCGGAGCGTCGTCCGGAGCGCGGCGGGTGGGGGCTCTCTCCACGGTGGGATTCGCGGCGATACCCCCACCCCAGCCTTCCCCCGCAAGCGGGAGAGGGAGCGCAGTTCATGCGCGGTCGCCAGTTCGGCCCAACGTTATCATGCGCTAGCAGCTTGCCGTCAGCGCGCGCTCTTGCCCGCCATGAAAACGTACATGTCCCAGAACGTCTCGGGGTGATCGACCTCGAAGCGGTGCCACTGATCGAGATTGGTCTCGTCGGCCGTGCCCTGAAACTTCTTGCGGAATTGTTCGAGCACCGCCGGATCGTCAAACGGCTCGAATCCCTCGAACGTCAGGCCGTGTTCGCTGAGGAATGTCGCGATCTCGGGAATCGTGAGCCGATGTTCCATGACGTTGAACAGCAGATCGCGGCAGCCGCTCATGCTGTAGAAATCCTTGGCGCCGATCAGCGGTTTCCATTTGTCGGCTTCGCGGAAGATGTCCTGCCGGCAGCGTTTGATGTCGTAGGCGGTGGCGCGATAATTGCGCGCCGCGATGCGATCGCGGGCCTCGACGATGACGCGGCGCGCCAGACTGCTGTAGAGCCCGATGCGCATCGTGCCGCCCGGCCGCAGCAGCGAAACCAGCACGCGCCAGCCGGCCAAGGGTTCGGCAAGATGATGCAGCACGCCGACCGACTCGATGCTGTCGAAGCTGCGGCCGATCGAGCCCAATTCCAGGATGTCCGCCTGCGCATAGTCGATGTTGCGCAAGCCGAGCTCCCGCGTCTTGCGGCGCGCATAGGCGAGGCTGGTCATGCTGATGTCGACGGCGAGCAAGCGGGCATTGGGATAGACCTGCGCGATCTGGATCGCGTGCGAGCCGGTGCCGCAACCGGCGATCAGGATATCCCGTTCAGCTTGTTGCTCCGTGCTCGCGACGGTTCGTCCCCGCGCCCGATCGGCGGCGAATGCCGTCAGCGGGTTGACGGTCCAGCGCGGATAGGGATTTTCCTCGTATTGGCGCATCACGTCGACCGACACGCTGTTCTTGATCGGTGTGAGCGTTGGAATGGTGCTGCGCTCTTCCATCTCCTCGCGGGGTTCGCGAAGCTGCACCCGCAACAGGCCGGCGACAGTCGCGTGCCAATCCCGGCGCAGCAACGCGTCCGCCGCGGGCAGGGTATGAAGCGGAAAATAGGCCGCCACCACGGTTAGCGTGAGCGGCGAGATCGCAGAGCCTGATGCCAGGTCCTGCAGCAATCGATCGCGCAGCGCGCCGGCACCTTCGCTTTCCGCCTCGGTCTGCGCATAGACATATTCGTTGATGAAGCATTGCCGGGCGAGCGCGCAGGCAAAGGCCACGATATCGTCGTCGACTTCATCCTGATCCGGCTTGCTCGCGAGCCGCAGCAGCTCGGCCCGCGCATATCCGAGCAGCACCTCGAGCTGCATGCTTGCCAGCGTCGTCGCTTCCATCGCCGAGCGCAGGAACAGGTCGCGCGCAAGCGGTGCGATGCCCTCGCTGCCGAACAATTCGGAGCTTGCCACCGGCAGCGGCCACTTGCTTGCAATCCGCCCGACATAGCTGGTGACGACAGGACTTTGCAGGATGAAGCCGACGGCCTTCGCATCCATGCCGAGCGCCAGCGCCTTGCTGAAATGCGCGGCCGCCTTGCTGCGATTGCCCAGCGCCTGGTACGAATTGCCGGCGTTGTAATGGCAGGCGGCGTTCACCTCGTCCGCAGCAATCGCTTTCGCGAACGCCTTCGCGGCAGCCCGGTGATCGCCGGCAGCCTGCGCCATCAGGCCGAGAAGATTGAGGCTCTGCACATGGCCAGGCTCGCGCGCGAGAATCTGCCGGCAGATCTCCTGCGCTTCGTTGAAGCGGCGCATCCCGTAGAAGCGGCTGGCCTCGGCGGCGAGATCGGCAATGCTGACGCCTGCAGAGGCGAAGGCTGGTGCGTTCTTGGCGGACTCATCCCGTCGCTTACCAGCCGCACGCCGTTCTTTTCGGTTCATGTTCCGTCAACTGGCCCAAACTGCAAGACGCCGCCGCACAGCACACCGAAAAGGCGACGGCTTGGGGCGGCGGGTCAACCACATCAGGCAGACATAGGGCCGATCGCAGGTGCAGCCAAGGACAATCTAGGCTTCAGCCCGGGATCCGCACCGGCAGGTTCTCGATGCCGCGGACGAAGCTGGAATAGACCCGCTTCGGCTCTCCGACCACCTCGATGCGGTCGAAGCGCTTCAGCATCTCTTCCCAGACAATCCGAAGCTGCAACTCGGCGAGCCGCATGCCGACGCAACGGTGGATGCCGAAGCCGAACGACAGGTGGATGCGCGGCCGCGGGCGGTCGATGATGAACTCGTTCGGACGGTCGATCACCTCGTCGTCGCGGTTGCCGGAGACGTACCACATCACGACACGGTCGCCCTTCCTGATCGTCTTGCCGCCGATCTCGGTGTCCTGAAGGGCGGTGCGCCGCATATGCGCCAGCGGCGTCTGCCAGCGGATCACCTCCGGCACCATGGTGTCGATCAGCGCCGGATTGTCCTTCAGCTTCCTGAACTGGTCGGGGTGCTCGTGCAGCGCCAGCACCGAGCCGCTCATGGTGTTGCGCGTGGTGTCGTTGCCGCCGACGATGAGCAGGATGATGTTGCCCATCAGATTGTCGGGGTCCATGTGCCGCGTGGCGTCGCTGTGCGCCATCATCGACAGCAAGTCGTTGCGCGGCGCCGAGTTGACGCGCTCGTTCCAGAGCTTCGAGAAATAGGCGTAGCACTCGTCCATCTCCTGCCGCCGCTGCTCCGGCGAGTCGACGATGCCGCTCTTCGGCAGCGCGGTGGAGACGTCGGACCAGCGCGTCAGCTTGCGCCGCTCCTCCCAGGGGAAGTCGAACAGCGTCGCCAGCATCTGGGTGGTCAATTCGATCGAAACGCGCTCGACGAAATTGAAGGTCTCGTTGCGCGGCAGATTGTCGAGCACGCTGGCCGAACGCTGCCGGATCAGCTTTGCCAGCTCGTCGAGATGCGTGGGGGTGAACATCGGCGACACGGTCTTGCGCTGATGGGCGTGCCTCGGCTGGTCCATTGCGATGAAGCTCGGATAGTCGTAGCCGGGCGGCACGTCTCGGATCGAGATGCCGCCGAGCGTGGAGTCCGAGGAGAAGATGCCGTGGCTGGTGTCGACATGCATGATGTCGTTATACTTCACGACAGACCAATAGGGTTCGATCGGCGCATTGGTGCAGTAGTGCACCGGCTCTTCCTTGCGCAGCCGCTCGAACCACGGCCACAGCGTGTCGTTCTGGAACAGCTTTGGCGCGCCGGGATGAAAATCCCTAAGCGGTGTCGAATAGGCTTCCTCGCGGGCCTGGCGCAGCAGCTCGGCCCGGTCGGCACGGATGGCGGTCTGGACGTTCATCTCAATCAGCTCCGGCGGCAGTTCCTACCTCTCCCGCTTGCGGGGGAGGTCGGATCGCATCGCGAGATGCGATCCGGGTGGGGGCTTTCTCCACGGGAAGACTACCTCTGCGGTGGCACCCCCACCCCAGCCCTCCCCCGCAAGCGGGAGAGGGGGCGCATCTCCTTCGTGGTCGCAGTTAAGAGTCACCTCGTTGCTATCGTCATGCGTCAGGCGGCGATGCGCACTGGCAGCGTCTCGTAGCCTTTGATGAAGCTGGAATACACCCGCTGCGGCTCGTCCACCACCTCGATGGTGTCGAAGCGCTTAAGGATTTCCTCCCAGATGATCTTGAGCTGCAGCTCGGCGAGCCGCAGACCGACGCAGCGGTGGATGCCGAAGCCGAACGAGATGTGGGTGCGCGGCCGGGCGCGGTCGATCAGGAACTCGTAGGGCTTCTCGATCGCTTCCTCGTCGCGGTTGCCCGAGACGTACCACATCACCACCTTGTCGCCCTTCTTGATCTGGCGGCCGCGGAACTCGTAGTCGGCGAGCGCGGTGCGCCGCATATGGGCGAGCGGCGTCTGCCAGCGGATCACCTCGGGCACGAAGCTGTCGATCAGCGCCGGGTTCTCCTTGAGCTTGCGGTACTGCTCCGGATGCTTGCTCAGCGCATAGATGCTGCCGGACAGCGTGTTGCGCGTGGTGTCGTTGCCGCCGACGATCAGCAGGATCAGGTTGCCGAGGAAGTTCTTCGGGTCCATGTTCCGCGTGGCGTCGCTGTGCGCCATCATCGAGAGCAGATCGCTCTTCGGCGGCTGGCCCGCGCGCTCCTTCCACAGCCGTGCGAAATAGCTCGCGCATTCCATCAGTTCGGCTTGACGCTCGTCCTCGGTGGCGACGAGGCCGCCGGCGCCGGGCAGGGTGGTCGCGACGTCGGACCAGCGCGTCAGCTTGCGGCGGTCCTCCCAGGGGAAGTCGAACAGCACCGCGAGCATCTGGGTCGTCAGCTCGATCGAGACCTTGTCGACCCAGTCGAACACCTCGCCGCGCGGCAGATTGTCGAGGCACTCGGTCGAGCGCTTGCGGATGTTGGTGGCGAGCTCGTCGAGGTGCGTCGGCGTGAACATCGGCGCCACGGTCTTGCGCTGCGCGGAATGGCGCGGCTGGTCCATCGCGATGAAGCTTTCGCGGCGCAGATCCGGCGGCACGTCGCGGATGGTGATGCCGCCGAGCGAGGCGGCCGAGGAGAACACCGAGTGGTTGGTCTCGATGTCCATGATGTCGTTGTAGCGGGTGATCGACCAGTACGGACCGAACATCGAGTCCTTGCAGTAGTGCACCGGATCCTCGCGGCGCAGCCGGTCGAAATACGGCCAGAAGGTATCGGTCTTGAACAGCTCGGGATTGCCGGGATCGTAGTCCGAAAGCGCAAGCGAATTGGCGCGTTCGCGTGCGGCGTCCAGATTCGTGTTGTCGACGAGATCGATGGTCCCGTGCATGAGCGGCTCCTCAACCGTTTGAGCTGCCGGGGCATGGCCGGCGCGGCATGTTTTACCGAATTACATTCCCATTCGGCGGTTTGCGCAAGGGCTCTCGACGCGTATTTGGCCGCATTGATGTCAGGCCAAAGCGGCCGAATCCGGGCCTTTCCGGTGGCGAAGGGGCCGCGGCGGCGACCACGCCCCGTTTGAAACGGCGTTTGATTTGGTCGGGCGGCGGCGTGCGAACGGCGCGGGCGCGGTTTATTGACTGCCGGTTTTCTCGCCGGCGGGTTTTTCGCAGGGGTAGGTGTCCTGCATCCCCCACAGCAGCAGGAGAGCGATCACCATCTCGCCTTTCGCCGACCGCTTGTCGGCGGACTTCAGCATGATCTCTTCGGTCTGCTCCCTGCTCAGTGCAAGGTCGTCGGGCATGCAGAACAACAATTGGCCGCCATGCCGTTTCAGCCAGGCATTGGAAGCCATCAGGCCGCCCCTGACGCCGTCCAGGTACATATGATTGAAGATGCGAAAGTTCTCATTTTTCGGATTGCGATAGGAATCCAGCCGCACGTCGACGGCAGCAGCCGGAGCTGCCGTGAGCGCCAGAAGGCATGCCGACAAGATCCATCTGTTCATCGCACCTGTCCTCGCTTGCGGCGGCGTCCTTGCTGGTCGTTCCATCACCTGATCGGTAAGTATGTATTTCCCTCGTTAGGGTTCGAAGCTCGTTCTCGCCGGCCGGGGGTATCGGGACCACGAAAGAACGACCCGGCTGGCGTCCCGTGTTGGCCAGCAGGCGGTTGATCGACAGCTTCAGGAAGTGGAAAGCCAGGGCAGGATCCGCATGGCACACCTGGGCGAGCTCGCGCTCGGTGAGCCAGAGCAGCTCGACATCGGAAATTGCCTGAGCCGTCTGGGTACGCTGATGTGCCGTCGAGAAAACGCCAATTTCCCCGAACAGCTCTCCCGCCCCCAGAACGAGATCGATTTCACTCAGGCGTACGCTTCCCTTTGCAAGCAGATAGATGCGATCGGCGTAATCGCCTTGCCTGAAAATGATCTCCCCGGCCTTCCACGTCGCGGATTTCATGAACGGACATAGCGGTTCGGTTGTGAATTCGCCCCTGGATGCCTGCTCCACAATTCGCCTGAGGCGGAGCATTTGGACTGTTCGGATGACGTTAAGAGGCAGCAGAACCGAGTGAAGGATGAGGATTGGATACAAGCCGTCGAAGAACGCGTATGCGATGAACGCGACATTGCTCAAGATGGCCGCGATCCTGAGCGGGAGCATCGTCTTCATGCAAAACGTGGCGAGGACGAGAAGCGATGCGAGATAGCCGGCAGCTTCAACCCAGGACTTCGAGCCGCAGAGCAAAACGTCTGAGCAGAGCATTTCCGCGTCCTTCTATGAACTTGCCCCTGAAGAGCGCGACGACCCCTGCACATGTGGCTCAAGGGGGCTGGATACCGAAGCAAACGCAAAAATCAGATGCTGATCGGCTAGAAGAATCCGGCACTGAGATCCAGCCCATAAGCCACCGACAGCAGCCACACCAAGAGGACCGCTCCACCGAACATCGCGGTCTGCTTGAGGACGTTTGCTTGCAATGACGATGCGGGGAATACCCGGACAAATGCGTTTGCAATCGCAGCAATTGCAACGGCGCGCATGATGATCTCCAGGAGTTGGCTAATGACTGGGCGTTGGCGAGCGTCATGCTTCCAATGCAAATGAAATCTCGGCTCCAGGCAAATGGTGCGCCAACAGCGCCTCGATCAGGGAATGTTGATCGCCGGCAGCGGGCCAGTGGGTCGGATCAACGCTTCAGCAGTTTGCTCCTGCGCGAAGACCGCGAGTGCAATCAAAACGGCGCATGATAGGGCGATGAAAAAGCCGAGACGCCACCGCCGCTCCGTCCGGTCGTCGTCGGGCGTGTCAAGCCGGCGCGCGCCCGTTGCTGTGCGCATCGTTAATCTCCGAATATCGTGACGGTGAGAAGGCCAGTCTTCCCAACACCCGCACTGAATATCGCGCCACGTGATGCGCCTGGGAACTACCTAGAAAGGTGGTCCGGTGTCTCCTATGCTTGCTCGAAGGTCGGTGACCTGCGCACTTGTTTCGGGGGGGACATGTATCTATCCACGGATTCCACCAATCCGCAGAATCAAGATGTCTATGCACTCTGGGATCGGCTGGCCGAGTTCTCCGTCGGCGACGGCGACGCCGCACTGACACATCTGCTAGCCGCACTGCGTACCATGTTGTCGGCACGCAATGTGCTGTGGGGTGTTGTCGTGCGATTGCCTTCGCCGAAGCGGGCCGATCCCTTGCTCGGTTGGCGTCCGCGCCTCGTCCGGGTGCTGGACCCGATACCGGCAGTGGCTGCATCCGTGCAGAAGCAGTTCGATACGCTCTGGTCCCGCGACGTCGACCTGTCTCAGATCCTTTCCATGTCGGGAGATGAGCCGTTCCGCGTCCGCCTGTTGTTCGAAGCGCTGCCGCCGGAATGGTTCGAGGGCGAGCACTATCGGCGGCACTATTTGGACGTCGGCTTCGCCGACAGCATTTCCGTGCGCATTGCGCTCAATGACGACGTGAGGATTCGCCTGTTCGTGTTTCGCGATGCGGAGGCCCCTCGCTTCTCGGCGCAGGACGGCCAGCGTCTGGGCTTCGTGATGCGCGGGTTGAGATGGTTTCACCGTCAGCAACTGCTCAGCCACGGCCTGCTGATCGCCAATGCAGCCCTGACACCTGCTGAACGCAGGGTGTTGCTCGCACTGCTCGACGGGCACACGGAAAAGCAGATCGCGCAGAGGCTCGACCAAAGTCCGAACACCACGCATTTCCACGTCAAGTCGATCTACGCCAAGTTCGGCGTGCGCAATCGCTCGGCGCTCACCGCGCTGTGGCTCGGCAAGCTGCGATAGCGAGCTGCGGTCGCGGTCTCATGCGGCAAGATGCGGCGCGTTTCGGCGAGAAGAGCAATCCTGGCCGTCCCGGAGGACCATCTCGTAAAGTGAACCGCGGCGGGTTTGCCGGAGTGCGGACACGGTTTCCGGCAATCTCGTTAAGGCAAAGCCAACTGCACCGCGCCAAAAAACTGCTTCG
Organism: Bradyrhizobium sp. USDA 3262; assembly: GCF_054060035.1. Taxonomy (NCBI): domain Bacteria; kingdom Pseudomonadati; phylum Pseudomonadota; class Alphaproteobacteria; order Hyphomicrobiales; family Nitrobacteraceae; genus Bradyrhizobium; species Bradyrhizobium sp. USDA 3262. The sequence goes on along the minus strand of NZ_JBSSCT010000001.1, from coordinate 7,762,714 downwards.
GCTCTCGACCTTGTGTGAAACCTGGATCACACTCGCGACGACAAATCTGTGCTTTTGATACCCAGAGATTGTCCCGTCCAGGAGCCATCCCGTGAACGACATGAGCTGGACCCCGCTGGGGCCGCCGCAGCCGCCGCCGCAACCGGCCCCGCCGCCGATGCCAGTGGCGTTCTCAGGGAACCGGAAGGAGTTTTTTCGCCTGGTCGCGCGCGGCGCCGGGCTCGAACTGGTCACGGTCGGCTTCTACCGGTTCTGGCTCACCACCGACATCCGCCGTCACCTGTGGTCGAACAGCCAGATCGACGGCGACGCGCCGGAATATACCGGCCGCGGCAAGGAGCTCCTGATCGGCTTCCTGGTCGCGCTCGCGATCCTGGTGCCGATCTATCTCGGCTATTTCCTGATCGGCATCGAGGCGGAGCATCTCAAGGCGTTCGCCTCGCTGCCGCTGGTCGCCTTCTTCTATTTGTTCGGTCAGTTCGCGATCTATCGCGCGCGGCGTTACCGGCTGACCCGCACGGTGTGGCGCGGCGTCCGCTTCTGGATGAGCGGCTCGGGCTGGGTCTATGCGCTCAAGGCCTCGCTCTGGGGCGTGCTGGTCGTGATCACGCTCGGCCTCGCGCTGCCCTGGCGCGAGGCGGCGCTCGAACGCTACAAGATGCGGCATTCCTATTACGGCGATCTTCAAGGCTCGTTCGAGGGCCGCGGCTGGGAGTTCTTCGCGCGGGGCTGGTGGCTCTGGGTCCTGATGCCGTTCGCGCTCTACAGCACGATCTTCGCCCCGTTCGCCTATGCCGCGTTCAAGGCGGTCGAGTGGCGCTGGTGGCTGTCGGGCATCCGCTTCGGCGAAGTGAGGCTGGAATCCACCCTCCGCCGTGGCGCGCTGATCGGCCTGTACTGGAAGGTGATCGGCTGGGTCGTGCTGCTCGGTCTGCTGTTCGCGGCCTATCTCGCGCTCTGCACCCTGCTGGTCGCCAGCATGGACGGCTCCTCGATTGCGGATTTCTTCAGGACCGAGGCGTTCGCCAAGAGCATTCCGCTGATCGTGCTGCTCGGCATCGGCTATCTCGCCTTTGCGCTGGCGCTGAACGTGGTGTTGCGGGTCTATCTGATGCGCGATCTCTGGGTTCGGGTGCTGTCGTCGACCATCGTGCACAATATCGGGGCGGCCGCCAACGTCACCGCGCGCGGCGAGCTGGCCAATGCGCTTGGCGAAGGCTTTGCCGACGGCCTCGACGTCGGGGGCTTCTAGCTACATGGAATCCGATTCCGGCCAGACCAATTCCGCGGCGCTGCCTAATCCCGGCGGCGTCTTCTTCGACGGCCTGACAAACCGGCGGCGCATCGTCGCGCTCAGACTGTCCGATGCGCTGGAGATCAGGGAAGACGGCGAGCTGCTGGCGCGCTGGACGTTTCACGACATCCGCCGCGCCGACAGCCCGTCCGGCCTGTTGCGGCTGAGCTGCCTCACCGCACCGCCTCTGGCGCGGCTCGACATCCGCGATGCCGGGCTGACCGCCGCGCTCGTCGCGCGCTGCGACGCGCTCGAGGAAGGGCTGCCGAACCGCAGGGGCGTCGCCGCGATCGTCGGCTGGTCGCTCGCGGCCGCGGTGTCGATCGTGCTGGTGGTGCTGTTCGGCGTGCCGCTGGCCGCCGAGCGGCTGACGCCGCTGGTGCCCGACTCGTTCGAGCGTCGCATCGGCGATGTCGCGGAGGCGCAGGTCAAGGTGCTGTTCGACGGCAAGCCCTGCAGCAATCCGGCCGGCCAGGCGGCCTTCGCGAAGCTGGTCGGCAAGTTGCGGCAGTCCGCGGGCTTCGACACATCGGTGCAGTCGGGCGTGCTGGCGACGTCTGTGCCGAACGCCTTCGCGCTGCCCGGCGGCAAGGTCTATCTGTTCGACGGGCTGCTGGAGAAAGCCGAGAACCCCGACGAGATCGCCGGCGTCCTGGCGCATGAGCTCGGCCATCTCCGCCACCGCGACAGCATGCGCGAACTGATCCACAATGGCGGCACCTCGTTCCTGATCGGGCTGTTGTTCGGCGATGTCACCGGCTCGGGGGCGCTGATCTTCGCCTCGCGCTCGCTGGTGACGTCGTCCTATTCGCGCGACGCCGAGACCAATGCCGACAGCTTCGCGATCGAGACCATGCACAAGCTCGGCCGTCCGGCCAAGCCGATGGGCGAACTGATGTTCCGTGTCACCGGCAAGGAGGGCGGCAAAGGGCTCTCGCTGGTCTCCAGCCATCCCTTGACCGAGGACCGCCTCGCCCGCATGGACAAGGCCGACGCCGCCGGCCGGCCCAACGGTCCGCCGCTGCTGTCGGCGGCCGAATGGCAGGCGCTGAAGGGTATCTGCGCGGCGGGCAAGGGCAAGGTGTGACGCAGGGGGATTTCGAGATTGGAGCAGGCTAGCGCGACATTTTGACGGAATTGACCTGGGTGGGTGCAGACTGCTCATGGTCTTTGAGCCCGCACGCGCCCGGAGGATTTGCCCGTCTTGACCATCGAAAGCGACGCCCGCTTCTGGGACCGGGCTGCACGCAAATATGCCGCGCGGCCGGTCGCAGCGCCGGCCGAATATGAGCGCACGCTGGACCGGACCCGCGCACTGTTGAAATCCAGCGATCGTGTGCTGGAGCTCGGTTGCGGGACCGGCACCACGGCGCTCCGGCTCGCCGGCGGCGTCGAGAGTTATCTCGCCACCGACATTTCGGCGGAGATGATTGCGATCGCCAATGAGAAGCACGCGACGACGCCTATCCGGGGTCTGACGTTCCGGGTCGCGACTGCCGATACCACTGCGGTCGACGCTGGACCGTTCGACGCCATCCTGGGGTTCAACTACCTCCATCTGATTCGGGACCTGCATGGCACTCTCTGCCGGATTCACGCGCTGCTGGTGGCAGATGGCGTTTTCATTTCCAAGACGCCCTGTGTTGGCGAGATGAACCCGCTGGTCCGGCTTGTGCTGCCGGCGATGCGCGCGATCGGAATGGCGCCCCATGCCGGCGTGTTCACGTCCGAGAGACTGCGCGAGTTCTTGGGTGCCGGCGGGTTCGAGATTGTTGCCGCAGAGAACCATGCGACGAGGGGCGACGATCACCGCCCCTACATCGTGGCGCGCAAGAAGTGACGCTCTACCTCACCAGCCGGAACTTGCCGCCCTCGACCTTGATCAGGAACGCCGACCGCTCGTCGTAGCCGTTGTGGTCGGTCGGGCTCATCGTCGAGAGGCCGTTGTTCAGGTAGACGTCCTTGCCGCGCTCGAGCTCGTCGCGCAGCGCGGCGCGGAATTCCGGCGTGCCGGGCTTCGCGGTCTTCAGCGCATTCGCCGCCGCCCGCTTGAACAGCGTGACGGCGTCCCACAGATGCGCGCCGAAAATGTTCGGCCTCGAGCCGTTGGCCTTCTCGTAGGACGACACGAACTCGTCGCGCACCTGGCGGAACGGATCGTTCGCCGGCAGATCGTCGGCGATGGTGAAGGCTTCGCCGGTGAAGATCGCGCCCTCGACATTGGCGCCGCCGAGCTTGATGAACTCCTCCGAGGCCACGCCGTGGGTCTGGAAGATCTTGCCGGCATAGCCGCGGCTGCGCAGCGCCTCCTGCGGCAGCACCGCCGGCGTGCCGGCGGAGGCGATGAACACCGCTTCCGGATTGGTCGCGATCACCTTCAGCGCTTGGCCCATCGCGCTGGTGTCGGCGCGCGCATAGACCTCATGCGTCGTCACGGTGAGGCCGAGCTGAGGGGCGAGCCGCGATACCTCCTTGTAATAGCCTTCGCCATAGCCGTCGGAGACGCCGATATAGCCGAGCGTCTTGATGCCGGACTTGGCGATGTATTTCAGGATCGCCGCCGCCATCAGGTCGTCATTGGGCACCACCTTGAACGCCCAGCGGCGGCGGTCGTCCATCGGCTGCACGATCGCGGTCGCCGCCGCGAGCGAGATGATCGGCGTCTTGCTCTCCACGGCGACGTCGAGCATCGGCATGGTCACCGGGGTGAGCGAGGAGCCGATCAGGATATCGACGCCGTCCTGGATCACGAGGCGCCGCGCGTTCTGCGTGCCCTTGGTCGGGTCGGACTCGTCGTCGAGCGCGATATAGGTGACCTTCTCGCCGCCGATCTCCTTCGGCAGCGCGGCGATGGTGCGCATCTGCGGCTGGCCGAGCGCCGAGCCCGGTCCGGATCCGGACACCACGACGCCGACCTTGATGTCGGCACGCGCGCCCGGCGCAATCAGGATCGCGCTCGCAAATGTCAACAGTCCGGCCATGGCCAGCTTCATTGCAAATCCTCCCAGCAGGTTCTTTTTATCTGCGGCCGATGATAGCCGACCGCCGTCGGCTCGCGCATCATATTGATTCCGCCGGATTCGTCTGTCCCCCTGATTGGGGACATAGAGGTGCCGGAGCGACGAACGGGAATGGCGAGGCCGACGCCGTCCGGAGCACCTGATCGGGCTCCGCCGGTCGTGAACCTCGCGTTTACCAATCCCTTAAAGGCCGTGAGAACCAGTTTCCCTAATCGGGCGGCAACGACCTGCTGTTATTGAAGAACCGGAAAAGGGAGTACGAACCATGTTCAGCATTGTTCGGATCCTCGTCTTGATCGCATGCGCACATGCGGGATCCGTGGTTGCGGAAGTGCAGTTGGACGGCGCGCGGCCATCGCCAGCGGTCCACGTCCATGACTAAGCATCATCCGATTGCGTCCGAGCACGCGCGCGCCATCTGCGAAGAGATTGGCGAGCGGCTGCGCCACGCCCTGCGCGGCGATTACGCCGATCTGCCGCCAAGGCTGCGCGAGCTGGTCGACGAGCTCGCGCTGCAGGATTGCGAGGCGCCGTCGCTGGTGCCGACAATGGCCGAGATGACGAGGCCGCTGGTCGTCGCGGCCTAGGTCTTGGTTCGTTGATGAGGTGGCATCTTTCGTCACGTCGCCTTTTTGATCCATTGCTGACAATTGGAACGCCGACTAATGTTGCCCGCATTGCCAGAGCAGGGGGCGTCTCATGAACAGACGTTATGCACTTGGACTTTGTGCGGCCGCGTTGATTTCGATTGTAGCATTCCCGAACGATAGTATTTCCCAAAGAAAGTCTCTCAAGGATCAGTTGGTCGGCACTTGGATTTACGTATCCAGCACCGGGACACGTGAGGATGGCGGTGCCGTGGAGCGACCGAAGTTGCAAGGCGCTGTCACCTATACCGCCGATGGCCGCTTCCATTTCATCACTGTGCGCTCCGACGCTCCAAAGTATGTATCAGGCGATTCCGCACGTCCTTCCCCCGAGGAGGCCATGGCTATCGCGTCAGGTGTCGTTGCCTACACCGGAACATACACAGTGGACGAGAGCACTAAAACGATCCACGTCAACATCGAGGCGAGTTCGTTTCCCAACTTGGTCGGAGCGCCAAATCAACGCCGCATCGTGACATCGATCACCGACGATGAATTGAAACTAACAAATCCACGCACGCCGGCCGGCATCACGCTGGAGTTGGTGTTCAAGCGAGCGAAATGACAATCAAAGCGTCCGGCTGTCGCGACCTTTGTCTGCTTCTGGCCCAAAGCCGACCTGCCGCACTCCGTCGCTGCCAGTCTAATCCGCGAGATCGAAGTAAACAGAACCGTTTCCTGATCCGCGCCTCCGTGCGCCGCTCACACGTTCTTCGCGACCTTCCGTGTCCGCGTCGGTCCGGCGCCGGCGATCGCCGGCTTGATATTCCACACCGCGCGCACGCTTGCGAAGGCGTGGGCGATCACCGGCTCCTGGCGGCGAGCGGCGAGGCTGGCGAAGGAGAGATCGCAGGTCAGCTTCACCCTGTCGGCGACCACGAACTGATGCGGCCGCGCCATCCGCGGCGCCAGCACGTTGTCGCGCGCGAGGCTGAGGCAGAGGCCGGATTCGACGAAGTCGATCATCGCCTCTTCCTGGTCGGTGTAGCCGATCCGCTTCGGCAATGCGCCGAGCGGGCGGAAGATGTCGTCGAGCAGCCGCCGGTGGCCGGAGTGCGGCGGTGTCGCCAGCCAGGGCAGCTCGGCGAGCTCGGCCCAGCCCTTGCCCATCACCCGGTCGCGCCAGGCGATCGGTGCGATCACCCGGTAGTCGTAGCAAAGCAGCGGGGCGAGCTGGTAGCGGCCGTCGGCGATGGTCCGTTCGGTGAAGCTGTGATGGGCCAGCTGGTCCTGAGGCGTGGCGTCGACATAGTAGCCGACGTCGAGTTCGCCGCGGCCGATCTGCGCCAGCACGTCGTCGCTCACGCCATGGCGCAGGAAGACTTCGGTGCGCTGCGAGGACATCGCAAGGCTGCGCACGAACGGTCCGAGCCGGGTGAATTCGGGGTCGAGGATGGTGCCGACGCGCAGCGTGCCGCGCTGTGCCTCGTTCAGCGAGTCCGCCATCGCCTTGAAGTCGGAGGCGGCCGCCACCGCCCGGTGCGCCAGCGGCAGCAGCGCGGCGCCGGCCTCGGTCAGGGTGAAGCCGGCAGGGGTGCGGTTGAACAGCTGCAGCCCGGTGCTTTCCTCGAGTGCCTTCAGTTGCAGGCTGACCGCAGGCTGGGTCAGTTTCAGCATCGCCGCTGCGCGCGATACCGTGCCCTCACGGGCAACCGTGATGAAGCAACGCAAGGCCTGGGTACGGGGAAGCTCGATCATCGCGCGTGCTTATAGCACACTTTTCCGGCGCGCATCCGACCTGCGTCGTGCATTGTCATGCGATTATAATACAACCAATGCGAGAAGTCAGGACGGTCGCCACGCGATCGTGCCTTCGGTGCGCGCGCGGACCTCGGGCGAAGCGAGGCAGGTCGCGACCGCTTCATAGCCCGCCGCGCCGGGGACGGGCGTTACGCAGATCGGCCGGCTGTGATTGGCGGGGCACAGGATGATCGCTTCATCGCCGCCGACCGCGTCGAGATCCAGGATCGCGTTGGAGCGGGTCAGGAAGAACAGCGGCCGGGCCTCGGGTCCGCGGCGGCGCAGATGCGCGATGACGGCTTCCTGGCTCGCCGCATCGAGCCCTTGCTCGAGCATGTCGATCACGAGAATCGCGTCGTCGCCGGCCTCGAGCGCCGCGAGCAGGGCGGTCAGCGCCGGCGAGTCCACGGCGCCGTCGGCCAGCAGGGTGGCAAGGCTGGCCGCGACCCTGGCGTTGTGCGCCGGATCGGCATCGAGGCGCGCACGCACGGCCGCGCCGCCATCGGTAGCGCGGTCCAGCCCGACGAAGCTGGCGCCGGGCAGGGCTTCGGCGAGCCGTTGGGCAAGGCGCGTCTTGCCGCTGCCGAGCGGGCCGACGATGTAGTTCAGCCGTTTGATGTCGCGCAGCTCGAAGCGCTCGCCGCCCCACGGCCACGGCAGATCGAACGCGACGCCGATCGCCGGCCGTGTCCGCACCGCACCGATGATGTCACCCGCCGCGGGCATCTTGCCGCCGCCAAGGTCGGCGCGCAGCCGGCGCAGTTTGGCGATGCTGTCGCCGCATTGGCGGATGCGCGCTTCGAGCGCGGCCTCGTGCGCGGCCAGCACGCGGCCGAGGACGACGGCGTCGCCGTTCAGGATCCGCGCCACTTCACCGACGCTGAGGCCGAGCGCGCGCAGCTCGACGATCTCGGCGCCGCGCGCCATCTCGGCCGGACCATAGGCGCGCCATCCCGCCGGCGTGCGGCCGGGTGCAATCAGGCCGCGCTCCTCGTAGAGGCGCAACGCTTTCGCCGAGATGCCGAGCTGCCTTGCAGCTTCGGACGGACTGAGGAAACGGGCGGCAGCAGCATTCATCGAATCACCTCGCGTCGTCTGACCGCGCCTCTATGGAGGCGGCCGCAGGGGCAAGGTCAAGCGGGGAGGACGGCGATTCCGTATCCTGGGCGTGAGCAGCGAGGTGAGCACGCCGGTCAGGCTCACCCGCATGCGCGGGTGATGACGCCGAACCAGCTGTTTGAAGGTGGAATCGAGGACCATCCTCATCGTCGTCCTGGCCTAGTGCGCACTTGCGCACGGGGGCCAGGACCCATTACCCCAAATCTCAATCGTTGCGCGACGCTGGGGCCGCGATCCCGTTCACAATCAAATGCGGTGGTTATGGGTCCTGGCTTTCGCCAGGACGACGATTGGGGAGATCGCACGCTCATGTCGCGAGAATGCGGATGCATGATTCACAAGCGGCGCAACAAATTCAGTGTCGTCCCGGCGCAGGCCGGGACCCATAACCACAGATGCCGATTGTTATGCACCGCTGGAACGACAAGTCCCGTCAACAACATCTGCCGCGGAGTATGGGTCCCGGCCCCCGTGCGCAAGTGCGCACTAGGCCGGGACGACGGCGGTATGTGTCGCGAGCGCCTGCGCCCATCGCCCACCCTCACTCCAGATGGTTCACCTTCGCCACCCAGGCGCGGACGTCGGCGAGGACGGCGGGCAGCACGGCCTTGACCTCCTGCACGGTCATGCCGGGCTTGATGCGGGGGTCGTAGAGCAGGTTGAGCAGATATTGGTCGTAGACGTCGAAATAGCCCATCGAGACGTTGTCGTTGAACATCGTCCAGGGCACGGTGGCGGTGTCGTTGATCGGGCCGAGCGACTGCAACAGCTCCTCATAGGCGCAGTCGAGGAAGACGAAATCGCCGTTGTCGACGGTGAGGATCACGTCGGAATGCTCGATCTCGTAGTTCTCGTTCTTGCGGAAGCCGGACAGGCATTGCGGGTCGAGCGAGGAGCGGATCTCCCTGGCGCGCTCCTGGCCGTAGAAGGTCGCGATCGTGCGGTACAACTCGCGGTCGCGCACCAGCTTGACCACGACATTGGCCGCTTCGCTGTTGTCGGTCATCGCGATGTCGAGATGCTGCACCTTGCCGCGGATGTCGGCGACGACCTTGGCGAGCTGGGCCTTGCGGTCGGCGCGGCTGCCGTCGGCGAACACGCGCACCGGACTGTCGTACTTGCGGATGCGGTCGACCCGCCCGGCGAGATGATATTCGGCGCCGAACGCGGTTTTCAGAAAGCCCTCGACGATCTCGGCGTCGGTGAAGATTTTCTTCTCGTTGCGCTGGCGCGCGGCGATCGCCGGTATCTCGGTGGCGGCCGCGGGCACCGCGGCATCAGCGAGGCAAGCGGCGAGCGTTGCGGCGAGAAGGACGAGGATCGAGGTACGGTGCTGGGGCATTATGACAACGCTGCCGCAAGGTTTGCGGCAGCGCAAGGAGGGATCAAGGGGGCGGGATCAGCGATCTTCCCGAATGGCGGCGCCTGGTTCCGCTGAAATCGACGCGATCAGTTGTTCTTCACCACCACGGTGGTGCCGACCGAGACGCGACCATAGAGGTCGGTGACGTCGTCATTGGTCATGCGGAAGCAGCCCGACGAGACGGCCTGGCCGATCGTCTCCGGCTCGTTCGAGCCGTGGATGCGGTAGAGCGTCGAGCCGAGATACATCGCGCGCGCGCCGAGCGGGTTCTCGATGCCGCCGTTCATGTGGCGCGGCAGATCGGGGCGGCGGCGCAGCATCTGCGACGGCGGCGTCCACGACGGCCATTCCTTCTTTGCGGAGATGCGGTGGACACCGCTCCAGCGGAAGCCGTCGCGGCCAACGCCGATGCCGTAGCGCAGCGCCTGGCCGTTCGCCAGCACCAGATAGAGCCGGCGCTCGGCGGTGTTCACCACGACGGTGCCGGGGGCGTAGTTGGTCGGGTAGTTGACGGTGGTGCGCGGGATCGGGCTTGCGCCGCCGCCGCCGAAGAAGCTCGGGGCTTCGGACTGATAGCCGCGGGAGTCGAAGAACTGGGCGTGGGCCTGGCCGGCACCTGCCAGGATCGTGAGCGCGGCAAACATCAAGGCAATCGGGCGCATGGTCGTCGTCCTCGCGAACAATCAAATATGCAGTCAGAGAGGCCACAATTGCCGGCGTTTCGCAAGCGACGAAGCCGTGACCTCAGGCATTTTCGAACAACACGGTTTAAAAAGGCAACAGATCGGAAGCGATACCTGCATTGTCCGGCCAAGCCTTTGACGAAGCGGCTGAAGAATGGTTGATCTGGAGCGTTTTCGAGCGAAGCGGGTACCGGTTCGCGTCAAGAAAACGCGACCAAACAAAAGCTGGAGCGTTTTCAAGCGAAGTGGGCAGCGGTTCGCGTCAAGAAAACGCGACCAAACAAAAGCTGGAGCGTTTTCAAGCGAAGTGGGCAGCGGTTCGCGTGAAGAAAACGCGACCAAACAAAAGGATACGAGCATGATCCGATTCAATCGGATCGGACCATGCTCTGAGCGACCTCAAGAACATCTCGAAACGGGAGCGAGAGCATGAACGGTGCGGAAAGTCTGGTGCGGACATTGGTCGCAGGCGGCGTGGATGTCTGTTTTACCAATCCCGGCACCTCGGAGATGCATTTCGTCGCGGCGCTGGACAAGGTCCCGGGCATGCGCTGCGTGCTCGGTCTGTTCGAAGGCGTGGTGACCGGTGCGGCCGACGGTTATTTCCGCATGAAGGGAACGCCGGCCTCGACGCTGCTGCATCTCGGGCCCGGCCTCGCCAACGGCCTTGCCAATCTGCACAACGCCAAGAAGGCGCATTCCGGCATCGTCAACATCGTCGGCCAGCATGCCACCTACCACATCGGCTACAATGCGCCGCTGACATCGGACATCGAGGGCCTGGCGCGGCCGATGTCGTCCTGGGTGCGCACCTCGCCGGATGCCAAGTCGGTTGCCGCCGACGGCGCGGCCGCGATCGCCACGGCGAGGAGCGCGCCGCCGCAGATCGCAACCCTGATCCTGCCGGCCGACACCGCCTGGAACGAAGCCGACGGCATCGCCGAGGTGCCCGTGGACACGCAGCGCCCGAGCTACTCGCCGCAGGCGGTCGATACCGCGGCGAAGATCCTGCATGGCGATGCCGCGCATACGCTGCTGCTCGTCACCGGCAGCGCGCTGACCGAGCACGGGCTGGCGCTGGCCGAGCGCATCGCCGGCAAGACCGGCTGCACGGTGATGGGCCAGACCTATCACCCGCGCATGGCGCGCGGCCGCGGCCGCTTCTCGATCAACCGGATTCCCTATGTGATCGAACAGGCGCTGCCGATCCTGAAGAATTTCCGTCACATCGTGCTGGTCGAGGCCAACGATCCCGTGGCGTTCTTCGCCTATCCGAACAAGCCGAGCATGCTGAAGGCGGAAGGCTGCGAGGTGCATCGCATGACCGCCTGGGGCGAGAATTCGGTCGCGGCGCTCGAGGCGCTGGCCAATGCGCTGCATGCGACCGCGCAGGACGTCAAGCCGCAGCAGCACCCGGAACTGGTCAAGCCGACCGGCGCGCTCAACCACGCCTCGATCGCGCAGGCGATCGCGTGCGCGATCCCCGAGAACGCCATCATGGTCGATGAATCCGTCACCACAGGCCGCGGCTTCTTCCCGCCGACGGCGGCGGCCGCGCCGCATGACTGGTTGCAGAACATGGGCGGCTCGATCGGCTTCTCGACCCCGGTGGCGACCGGCGCCGCGGTCGCCTGTCCGGACCGCAAGGTGATCTGCATGGTCGGCGACGGCAGCGCGATGTACACGATCCAGTCGCTGTGGACCCAGGCGCGCGAAGGGCTCAACGTGGTGACCATCGTGTTCGCCAACCGCATCTATCAGATCCTGCGCGGCGAGTTCGACGGCGTCGGCGCCGGCGAGCCGGGCAAGCGGGCGCAGGACATGCTGAAGATCGATCGGCCGACGCTCGACTTCGTCGCGCTCGCGAAGGGTATGGGAGTGCCGGGCAGGGCGGTGACGACGGCCGACGAGTTCAACAAGGCGCTCGCGGAAGCCGTTGCCGAACCGGGACCGCGGCTGATCGAAGTGCAGATGTAGGGGCGCGAGTTCAATAGCCACGGCGGTGGCCAGTCCAGTCGGAGGCGTCGATGCAGACCGAGCTGAACAAGGTGATCGCCGCGGTGGAGGAATTCTATGCGCAGGAGATGTTCCTGCTGGAGCGCGACCTCGGCGAGCGAACGCTCACTCACCGGCTGGCGGTCTATGTCGAGCGGCAATTTTCCGGCTGGCAGGTCGATTGCAACTACGACCGGCTCGGCGAGCGCACGCTGCGGCTGCCGCGCGGCTCGGGGAGCTCGACCGACGACCATCTCGGCAAGTCGATCTATCCCGATATCGTCGTGCATCAGCGCGACATCCCGAACAATCTCCTGGCCATCGAACTGCGCAAGGACAGCAATCACCAGCCGATCGAGCACGATCAGCGCAAGCTGCAGGCGCTGACCGATCCGAATGTCTGGTTCGCCTATGCGATGGGCGTGCTGGTGATCGTCGGACAAGGCGGGGTGAGCTTTACCGAGGTCTATGCCGGCGGTGCCATCGATAGCGCCACTTCGCTCTGGTTTGCCGAGCGGCTACGCGAGAGCGGGCTCGCGAGCGGGCGCGACCATGGCGCTCCGCATTAAGCCTATCGATGAATCTGTCTCCGCGTTGCAGTGATAGCCCGTTTGGATCATGCGTGGCCCCTTCACGCGCGGCACAACAGAAGGTGCGGGAGGTGGAGCAATTACTGGAGCTGGTGGTCAATTTTCAGAACGATCCGATGGCGGTGCGGATTATCAGCTCCGCAACTCTTTCGCTCCCCCTCCCGCACTTCAATTCGCTGGTCCAACTCTCGCTGGTCCAGCTTGCACTGATCCAACTTCCACTGATCCAACTTCCACTGCCCGAGGTGGTCGGCGCACTTGATTGCGACGTGACGGGCCGAGGCAGCATCCGCACCGAGACAGTAAAAAGGCCGCCTTCGGGCGGCCTTTTCCGTGATCGCCAAGTCCGTGCTCGACAAGTCCGTGCTCGACAAGCCCGTGATCGCCAAGTGGATCACCGAGCGCGATTGTTTCTGTTTATTGCTTGGTGGCATCGCTGCCGGTCGGGGCAGCGCCGGTCGCAGCGGCACCGGTCTTGGCGCTCGATTTCTTGGCGGTCTTCTTCGCCTTCTTCTTCGGCGCCTTGGCCGCCTCGCCCTTGGTCGCGGTGTCGCCGCTTTGCGCGGCGGGGGCCGGGCTGCCGCCTGCCTTGTCCTGCGCGAGCGCGGTGGACGAGACGAAGGCAAGGGCGGTGGCGGCGAGGATCAGAGTTCGCATCGGATATTCTCCCAAGTTGGTTTCCGGCGATCCTCAACGGGACAGAATGTCGCAGGGTTCCGCGGCGCCGATCAGCAGTCCGTGAGCTGTGCGTGAACGGCATGGCCGCCGCGAAGCCGGCGGAACCGGGAACCGGGTGCCGCGTTATCCGGCCGGGCAGGAGTTCCGAGGAGAGACGCCATGCGCTGGCGGTCAATGACGGAAACCACCAATACGGTGCTCGACACCGCCCCCGAGGACAGCTTCTACGCGGTGGGCTGGACCATCAGCGGCGTGGCGACATTGGCCACCATCGCCGCGATCTGGATGTTCGGGATCTGAGAGCGAACAAACCACGGCAGGAAGCCGGCGCGCTATCGCCGGCGGCCGGTCGCGGCCTGCGCCGTTCGCTTACTTCCGCAGAATTGCCAGCGCTTCCCGATAGAGCTGCGAGAAGCAGACCAAGAGTGCGCTCGACAGCAGGAACATCGCCAGGCTGTCGTAGTCGTCGGCCGTCGGCCAGGAAAACTCGAAATAGGGCGGCATGAACGCCCACCAGACGATCGGAACCGTGATGATCGTGGCAAAGGCGCCGGCGGGTGCGCCGCCCATCAGGCCGGCGATCAGGATCGCCGGCACGAAGCCCGCGAAATAGAACTGCATGCCGAAGCTCGCGAACATCTCCTGCGTCGCGGTGGCCAGCACCACCGCAAGCAGGGCGACGACGAATGTCGACAAGGACCAAGGCCGCAGCTTCAAAATGTAGTCGTTGCCCTTGCGCATCCAGACTCCCGGCCCCCGCGAGTTCCCGGAAGGTAGCCGAGGAGGCCCGCAAACAAAACCCCGTAGGACTCCGTGGAGCGGCGTTCTGCTCGACACCGTGAAAAGGAACCGTCCCGGTCAAGCCGCCGCCGCATTGTCGCGCTTATTGCATCGCAGCAGGGTGATTGTGGGGCACCGCAATGCTGGAGTTTCTGATTGTCGTCCTCGTCGCCGGGGTCGGTTTCGTATCGGGGTACGGCGTACGCGAGCTGATCTCGCGCCGCCGGCGGCGGTCCGCCCCGCGCGCTCACGTTCGCGCGCCGCATGTTCTCGCCGCCAATGACGACAGCTCCGCCCGCAACTGGTATCGGCCGACCGGCACGCAGCCCTCCGATCACGCCATCCCGCCACCCGATGAACTCGACGGCGCCGTTCGCGACCTGCTCGGCGAACTCAGCCGGCGCACCGCCAACCCGTCACCCGCCCCGCAGCGCCGCCGGCAGTGAGCCGGAAAGGCCGGGTCGCCGCCGCTAACGCGTCGGCTACTTTGCATGGGGTTGTTTTCGACATTTTTGATGAGGTGGTCCCGAAGGGGAATGGTGGACGCACAAGGGATCGAACCTTGGACCTCTCCCGTGTGAAGGGAACGCTCTCCCGCTGAGCTATGCGTCCGGGATGTGACGAGCCAATGGCCGCTGGTCGGCGGCCGGTCGATAGCGGCGCTTCGTCAGAGCGTGCGATTTACGAAGTGCCGGGTAGGGGTGTCAAGCCAAACCCTGCAGGAATCACGCCCCTTGCTGGCGGGCGCGGGAGGCGTGTGACTGCAGCGCCCGGATGCGCTCGGCGAGCGTGCCGCCGCCCTCGGGCATCCCGTTGCCCGGCGAGGCGCCGTTGGCGGGCTTGGCCGCCGCCTTGGCCGGCACCGTCGGCTCCGCCGCCAGCATGGCCTCGATCGCTGAATTCGGGCCCTCGAGCTGGATCGCGAGCTTGGCCACCTCGGCGGCGATGTCGTTGATGCGCTCGCGCAGCAGCGCATTCTCCATCCGCTCGGTCGCCCAGGAGCTCTCGGCCTGCTGCTGGATCGCGTTGATGTCGCGCTGCAGCTTGCCGCGCTCGTCGCTAACGGTGCGCAGCTGCTCCTCGACTTGAGCCTTCTCCTGGCGCAGCCTGTCGAGCGCGGAGGATTTGCCGCCGCCCACTGCTGCGATCTCCTCGCGCAGCTCCTGCACCGTCCGCTCCGCGGCGGCGTTGGCCTGCTTCAACTGGCCGTTCTCGAATTCGCGCTCGGCCAGCAGCTTGCCCTGGGTCGCAAGCCGCGTCTCGAGGTCGTTGACCCGGTTGCCGAGCATCTCGGCTTCCTTGACCTGGGCGACCAGCTGGCGGTCGAGATCGGTGACGCGCTGGCTCAGATTCTCGACCCGGCCGCGCGCGTCGGTGAGATCGCGCGTCGCGGTTTCCGACTGGCTGCGCTCCTGGGCGAGGCGGGCTTCGGTTGCCGCGAATTCCCTGGCGGCATCGCCGACCCGGTTCTTCAGCTCCTCGACCTGGGTCCGCACCGCGACCAGTTCGATCTGGCGGCTGTCGGCGGTCATCGCGCGGTCGTTGAGCTCGGCGTTGATCTTGCCGAGCTCGCCCTGCTTGTCGGTCAGCGCCTGCTCGGCGTTGCGCAACAGCTCGGTCTTGGCCGAGAACTCTTCCTCGGTGGCGCGAAGCTGCTCCTTCATCGCCTTCTCGCGCGCTTCCAGCGCGAAGATCGCGGCGTTCTTCTCGCCGAGCTCGATCTTCATGCGGTTGATCGCATCGGTCTTCTTGCCGAGCTCGGCGAGCTGGCTCGTGGTCTTGCTCTTGAGCTGGTCGACGCTCATCTCGAGCCGGCGGGCCGACATGGCGAATTCGGCGCGGAGCTGGTCCTTGTCGGCCTGGATCTCGGCCATCGACAGCGGGGTGGCCGCCTCCATGCGGCGCGTGGTCAGCCGCACCGCCCGGTTGTGCACCAGTGGAACGATCATCAGGCCGCACAGCATCGAGATCAGGAAACCGATCGCCGCGTACATGATCGGCTCGATCATGAAAGGTCACTCCAAGAAAAGAAGGAATTTGTTAATCACAATGCCACGGCGGGCCGGCCAAAGGCCAGCCCGATTGCCGCGTTAACCTGAATTGCCAACCGCGCCGGAGCGCCGGCCTCATCGCCCGATCAGGGCTGCGACCTCGAGCGTCGTTCCGATTGAGTCGGAACGAGGCTCTGGATTCTGTCTTGACGCGCTTTCGTGATGCGAA
Source organism: Bradyrhizobium sp. USDA 3262 (assembly GCF_054060035.1). Classification (NCBI taxonomy): domain Bacteria; kingdom Pseudomonadati; phylum Pseudomonadota; class Alphaproteobacteria; order Hyphomicrobiales; family Nitrobacteraceae; genus Bradyrhizobium; species Bradyrhizobium sp. USDA 3262. Next base: position 7,746,585 of record NZ_JBSSCT010000001.1, on the reverse strand, counting down.
CCGGCGTCCACTTCGCTGGAAACGCTCTAGAACGGGTTCCAGGTCGCGCGCGGGGTGAATTTGAGATAGCCGACGCTGGCGCCGAGCCGCAAGCCGATGCCCGAGCGAATCGGGACCAGCACGATGTTGTTGGCGGTCAGCGCCGTCATGCCGAAGCCGCCGACGATATAGGCCGAGCCGTCGATGCCGACGAAGCGCTGATAGATCGCCTGGGTCGAGGGCAGGTTGTAGACCAGCGTCATGGTCCTCGCGCCGTCGCCGCCCCAGTCGAAGCCGACCGAGGGACCCTGCCAGTAGACCCTGAGGTCGCCGGCGTTCTTGGTGTAGAGCGTGCCTTCGCCATAGCGCAGCCCGGCCACAAAGGCGCCGGAGCCTTCCTCGCCGAGCACATAGCCATTGGGCAGGCCCCACTGGCTGACCGCGCGCTCGATGACCGAGGCGAGTCCGCGCGAGACATTCCCGAAGAACTTGTGTCCGGCATTGACCAGTTCGTCGGGCCCGTAAGTATACGGGGTCGGTTCACGCTGTGGCGGCGGATATTGCGGTGGCGGGCCCTGCTGCGCGGACGCCCCTGCGCTCCAGCACATCAGCGCGGCAAACGCGACCGCGGCAAGGCGTGATGCGAAAGTCATTAAGAACCCCTGCTATCGAAATCCGGGCGCTGCCCCTTAACCTGATGCCAACAGGCACGGCTCTAGGTTGCGCCCGGTGTCCCCTCGACTCGGATGTTATCGGTATCAACTATGACGGCACAACGGCAGGAAAGATATGGATCGTGCCGGGGGATGGCGTTTTTCGGCCTGTTGGCGGGCATTTTGGCGGCCATCTGGCCGTCCTTGCCTGTTCAGGCCACCACAACCGAGCGCGTGGTGACGAACCGCTACTCCGGACTGGCGATCGAGGGATTCGATCCCGTTGCCTATTTCACCGACGCCGCCGCCACCCAGGGGCGGCCGGAATTCGAGGCCGCGGAGAGCGGCGTGGTCTGGCGTTTCCGCAACGAGGGCAACCGCGCCTCGTTCGTGGCGCATCCTGAAATCTATGGCCCGCAATTCGGCGGTTACGATCCGACCGATCTGGTGCGGGGCGTCACCTGCGCGGGCAATCCGCGATTCTGGGCCGTGGTCGGGAACAGGCTTTACCTGTTCAACCGGGAACGCAGCCGCGACGCGTTCGCCGCCGATCCCGCGCGCTTTTTGAAGGAAGCCGCGGCGCGTTGGCCGGAGCTGGAAGACAATCTCGCGCAGTGATCACGGCGCCGCGGCCGGGTCGCCCCAGGCAATGAATTCCGGCACCAGAAAGTCTTCGCGGCCGAGCCCGAAATGCAATGGGCTGCCGTTCGAATCGGTGACCTTGCCGCCGGCCGCAACGACGACCGCGTGACCGGCCGCCACATCCCACTCCGATGTCGGCGACAGGCGGGGATAGATGTCGACTTCGCCCTCGGCGACGCGGCCGAATTTGACGGCCGAGCCCAGCACGGCGCGGACCGCGCCGCCGCGCTCATCGATGAAGGCTTCAGTGCGTGCATCGCCATGCGAGCGGCTCACTGCCACCGTCCATGGCGCCCCGCGCGGCGGGCAGGGGCGGGTCTTGATCGGCACTGCCTGCGAAACCGCGCCGCCCTGCAGCGTCAACCGCTCCGCGCCCTTGCCGACGATGCCGCGCCAGATCAGGCCGAGCGCTGGTGCGCCGACGATGCCGAGCAGCGGCACGCCTTGCGTAACCAGCGCCACATTGACGGTGAATTCATTGCGTCCGGCGACGAACTCCTTGGTGCCGTCGAGCGGATCGATCAGGAAGAAACTGTCCCTATAGGGGGGCGTCGCCAGATGGACGCGCTCCTCCGACAGCAGCGACACCTGCGGCGCGAGCCGCGTCAGGCCTTCGACGATGATGTGGTCGGCGGCGAGATCGGCCTCGGTGACCGGCGACCCGTCGCCCTTGCCGGCAACATTCATCGTCGAACGATTGACCGCAAGGATCGCCTCGCCGGCGCGGATCACCAGCTCGGTCAGTGATTCGAGCAGTGTGGCGGCGGCCTCGCAGCCGATCAGGGACGGCTGTGCCTTATTCATGTGCGGGTCTCATATCAGCGGGTCGCATATCCTGTTTGTGTTCCCTTATCAGTCCCGCCGCAAGCTGGCAGCATCCGTCTGCGCGGTGTATCAAGCCGACAGGCATGCGTGATTCGCACTCCTCGGTCGGCGTGCGGCTTTCCAGGAAACAATTGATGTCTGGCACTTCGTCTCCCGGTCCCGCTCCCGATGCGCTCGAACTCGCGGCGCTGTTGTGCTCGCGGGTCTGTCACGATCTCATCAGTCCGGTCGGCGCGATCGTCAATGGGCTTGAGGTCCTTGACGACAACCCCAAGCCCGAAGACCGCGACTTCGCGCTCGATCTGATTCGCAAGAGCGCCAAGACCGCTTCGGCGCGGTTGCAGTTCTGCCGGCTGGCGTTCGGCGCGGCCGGTTCCTCCGGCGCGCAGATCGACCTCGGCGATGCCCAGAACATGGCGAAGGGGCATATCGAGGACGGCAAGGTGACGCTGACCTGGAATTTGCCGCGGCTGCTCCTGCCCAAGAACCGGGTCAAGCTGCTGTTGAACATGCTGGTCATCGCGCAGCAGACGATCCCGCGCGGCGGCACGCTCACCATCGATCCGGTCGGCGAGGGGGAGACGATGAGCTTCCGCATCCTGGCCGCGGGCCTCAATGCGCGGGTGCCGCAGAACATCGTCGACCTGCTCAATGCAAGCTCGTCGAACACGGTTGATGCACATGCCGTGCAGCCGCATTACACGCGCCTGCTGGCTGAAGCCTGCGGGTTGAAAGTGACGCTGACGCTCGACGGCGACAAGGTCGTTATCGCAGCGTCCTGAACGCGGCTGCGGGAACATCATTAAGCAAAGGTTACGACCGGCCGCGCGATTCGATCGCGCGGCCTTATCTATTTGTTGATCCCGTTCTTTTCCAATTACTCAACCAAACTTAAACGCTTTGCGGAGAAGCTGACCCAAGTTCCGGCCGGCGCGTCGATGTCGCGCGCCGCAGCGTTTTCGGCGTTTTTCGAAGGTTGGTTTCATGGACGATCTGTTGCGCGAGTTCCTGACGGAGAGCAGCGAGAGCCTGGATACGGTCGACAACCAGCTGGTGCAGTTCGAGCAGGACCCGAACAACGCGAAGATCCTGGATAATATTTTCCGCCTGGTGCACACCATCAAGGGCACCTGCGGCTTCCTCGGGCTGCCGCGGCTCGAGGCGCTGGCGCATGCCGGCGAGACCTTGATGGGCAAATTCCGCGACGGCATGCCGGTGAAGGCGGAAGCCGTGACGCTGATCCTGTCCTCGATCGACCGCATCAAGGAGATCCTCGGCGGCCTTGAGGCGACCGAGGCCGAGCCTGAAGGCAACGACCGCGATCTGATCGATCAGCTCGAGGCCATGGTCGAGCACGGCATGGCGGCAATGGCTGCTGCTGAAGAAGATGTGCCGGTCGTTGAGGCCCCGTCGGTGCAGGCTGACATGACCGAGGGCACGCTGGTGGTGCAGACGCTGGAGCGTCCGCTGCGTCCGGGCGAGGTCTCGCTCGACGAGCTCGAGCGCGCCTTCCGCGAGACCGAGATTGAAGTCGCCGCACCGGCGCCGGCTGCCAAGCCCGCTGCTGCGCCCGCCGCCGAGCCGGCTGAAGCCGCCAGGAAGCCGGCCCGCAAGGCCGCCGGTGAAGATGTCCAGGAAGGCGACAAGATCGCCAACCAGTCGATCCGGGTCAATGTCGACACCCTCGAACACCTGATGACCATGGTCTCCGAGCTGGTGCTGACCCGCAACCAGCTGCTGGAGATCTCAAGGCGCAACGAGGACACCGAGTTCAAGGTGCCGCTGCAGCGGCTCTCCAACGTCACCGCCGAGCTGCAGGAAGGCGTCATGAAGACGCGGATGCAGCCGATCGGCAATGCCTGGCAGAAGCTGCCGCGCATCGTCCGCGACCTCTCCGGCGAACTCGGCAAGCAGATCGAGCTCGAGATGCACGGCGCCGACACCGAGCTCGACCGCCAGGTGCTCGACCTGATCAAGGACCCGCTGACGCACATGGTGCGCAACTCCGCCGATCACGGGCTGGAGACCACCGCCGAGCGGGTCGCGGCCGGCAAGCCGGAGCAGGGCACCATTCGCCTCTCCGCCTATCACGAAGGCGGCCACATCATCATCTGCATCGCCGACAATGGCCGCGGGCTCAACACCGAGCGGATCAAGGCCAAGGCGCTCCAGAACGGTCTCGTCACCGAGGCCGAGCTCGAGAAGATGACCGAGGCCCAGATCCACAAGTTCATCTTCGCGCCGGGCTTCTCGACCGCGGCGCAGGTGACCTCGGTGTCCGGCCGCGGCGTCGGCATGGACGTGGTGCGCACCAATATCGACCAGATCGGCGGCACCATCGACATCAAGAGCGTGGCCGGCGAGGGCGCCTCGGTCACCATCAAGATCCCGCTGACCCTTGCGATCGTCTCCGCGCTGATCGTGGAAGCCGGCGGCGACCGTTTTGCGATTCCCCAATTGTCTGTCGTCGAGCTGGTGCGGGCCCGCGCCAACTCCGAGCACCGCATCGAGCGCATCAAGGACACCGCGGTCTTGCGGCTGCGCAACAAGCTGCTGCCGCTGATCCACCTCAAGAAGCTCTTGAAGATCGACGACGGCGCGACCACGTCAGATGCCGAGAACGGCTTCATCGTGGTCACGCAAGTCGGCAGCCAGACCTTCGGCATCGTGGTCGACGGCGTGTTCCACACCGAGGAGATCGTGGTCAAGCCGATGTCGACCAAGCTGCGGCACATCGACATGTTCTCCGGCAACACCATTTTGGGCGATGGCGCCGTCATCATGATCATCGACCCCAACGGCATCGCCAAGGCCCTCGGCGCGTCCGGCTCCTCGGCCCATGACCTCGCCGACGACAATGCCGCGGCACATGCCGCGAGCGGCGAGCAGCTGACCTCGCTGTTGGTGTTCCGCGCCGGCTCCTCGCAGCCCAAGGCGGTGCCGCTCGGCCTCGTCACCCGGCTGGAAGAGATCGCAACCGACAAGATCGAGCTCTCGAACGGCCGCTACATGGTGCAGTACCGCGAGCAGCTGATGCCGCTGGTGCAGATGGCCGGCGTCGAGGTGCAGTCGCAGGGCTCGCAGCCGATCCTGGTGTTCGCCGACGACGGCCGCTCGATGGGGCTCGTGGTCGACGAGATCATCGACATCGTCGAGGAGCGGCTCAACATCGAGGTCGCGGGTTCGCAGGACGGCATCCTCGGCTCGGCCGTGATCAAGGGCCAGGCCACCGAGGTGATCGACGTCGGCCACTTCCTGCCGATGGCGTTCGCCGACTGGTTCTCGCGCAAGGAGATGCGCCCGTCGGCCTCGGCGCAGTCGGTGCTGCTGGTCGATGACTCGGCGTTCTTCCGCAACATGCTGGCGCCGGTCTTGAAGGCCGCCGGCTACAAGGTCAGGACCGCGGGCGGCGCGCAGGAAGGCCTCGCCGCGCTGCGCTCGGGGCAAAGCTTCGACGTCGTGCTGACCGACATCGAGATGCCCGAGATGAACGGCTTCGAGTTCGCCGAGAACATCCGAAGCGACCACAACTTCAACCAGCTGCCGATCATCGCGCTGTCGGCGATGGTGTCGCCGGCGGCGATCGAGCGCGGCCGGCAGGCCGGCTTCCACGACTATGTCGCCAAGTTTGACCGTCCCGGGCTGATCGCGGCGCTGAAAGAGCAGACCGCCGAGCTGCGCCGCGCGGCCTGACACGGGATAAAGGACAGAGACCGATGACCAGCAAGACCGAGACCAGCGAAGGCGCGATGGCCGAATACGTCACTGCGGTGATCGGCGGGCAGCTGTTCGGGCTGCCGATCTCGCGGGTGCAGGACGTGTTCATGCCGGAGCGGCTGACGCGGGTGCCGCTGGCCTCCAGCGAGATCGCCGGGGTGCTCAATCTGCGCGGCCGCATCGTCACCGTGGTCGACATGCGCGCCCGGCTCGGGCTGCCGAAGGCCGACGACGGTAAGCCTCCGATGGCGGTCGGCGTCGACCAGCGCGGCGAATCCTATGGCCTGCTGATCGACCAGATCGGCGAGGTGCTGCGGCTGCCCGACGACAGCCGCGAGGACAACCCGGTCAACCTCGATCCCCGCATGGCCAAGCTCGCCGGCGGCGTCCATCGCCTCGACGGCCAGCTCATGGTCGTCCTCGATGTCGATCGCGTGCTCGAACTGGTGCCCGACGCCAAAGCGGCGTGAACAGGGCCGCCCGAACTGAAGAACTGAAACATCCCACCGGGGATGAGGAAGTAGAGGTCGCAGATGAGAACCTGTCTTGTTGTCGATGACTCAAGCGTCATTCGCAAGGTCGCCCGCCGGATCCTGGAAGGGCTCGACTTCCAGATCGTCGAGGCCGAGGACGGCGCCAAGGCGCTCGAAGCCTGCAAGCGCGCGATGCCGGAAGCGGTGCTGCTCGACTGGAACATGCCTGTCATGGACGGCTACGAGTTTCTCGGCAATCTCCGCCGCATGCCCGGCGGCGATCAGCCCAAGGTCGTGTTCTGCACCACCGAGAATGACGTCGCGCATATCGCACGCGCGCTGCATGCCGGTGCCAACGAGTACATCATGAAGCCGTTCGACCGGGACATCGTCACTGCGAAGTTCCAGGAAGTCGGACTGATTTAGAGCATGATCCGGAAAAGTGGGAACCGGTTTTCCCTGCGACAAACGCGAAGCGTTTGCGCGGAGATCATGCTGACTTAGATTCTTCGTTCGATCCGGCGGCAGAAGCCTTCGGCTCAACGGTTGTTGTGCGTCGTGTTGCGTCGCTGGTGAAGCCATGAGTGTTGCGTTGACAAGTACTGCGGTCCCGACATCGACCCGTTCCGACAAGGTGCGGGTGATGGTGGTCGACGATTCCGTGGTGATCCGCGGGATGATCTCGCGCTGGATCGGCGCCGAGCCCGACATGGAGGTCGTCGCCTCGCTGCGCACCGGCCTCGACGCCGTCAACCAGCTCGAGCGCATCAACCCCGACGTCGCGGTGCTCGATATCGAAATGCCCGATCTCGACGGCATCTCGGCGCTGCCGCAGCTCCTGGCGAAGAAGCGCGATCTCGTCGTCATCATGGCCTCCACGCTGACCCGCCGCAACGCGGAGATCAGCCTGAAGGCGCTCTCGCTCGGAGCGTCCGACTACATTCCGAAGCCGGAAAGCACGCGCGAGGCCACCGCCGCGGAAACCTTCCGCCACGACCTGATCCAGAAGATCCGTCATCTCGGCGCCAAGGCGCGCCGCAGTCCGGTGCACACGACGGCAAGTCCGCCGCTTGCGCCCGGTCATGACAGACCGCGTCCGTTGATTCCCGCTGCCGCGCATACGGCGCCGACCCAGGTCACGCGCCGTTCGTTCGGCCTGCTGCCGCCCAAGGTGCTGCTGATCGGCTCGTCGACCGGCGGACCGCAGGCGCTGATGACGCTGGTCGCCGAGATCGGTCCGGTGATCGATCGCTTCCCGGTGCTGATCACCCAGCACATGCCGCCGACCTTCACGACCATTCTCGCCGAGCATCTGGCGCGCACCAGCAAGCGGCCGGCGCATGAGGGGATCGACGGCGAGAGTATCAAGCCGGGCCAGATCTATCTGGCGCCGGGCGGGCGCCACATGCGCATCGCGCGCCACGGCGTCGATGCCACGATCGCGCTCGACGACGGGCCGCCGGTCAATTTCTGCAAGCCCGCGGTGGATCCGATGTTCACCTCCGCGATCGACGTCTGGCAGGGCAGCATCATGTCGGTGATCCTGACCGGCATGGGCTCCGACGGCATGCGCGGCGGCAAGGACATCGTCGCCGCCGGCGGCAGCGTGATCGCCCAGGACGAAGCAACCAGCGTGGTGTGGGGCATGCCCGGTGCCGCGGTCAATGCCGGCATCTGCGCCGCGGTGCTGCCGCTCAATCAGATCGCACCGAAGCTTGTTCGGGTATTTGCGGGAGACCGTTCGTGACGCCGCTGGACTACGAGTATCTGCGTAAGCTGCTGAAAGAGCGTTCCGGCCTCGATCTCTCGGCCGACAAGCAATATCTCGTCGAGAGCCGCCTGCTGCCCTTGGCGCGCCGGTCGAACCTCGCCGGGATTCCCGAGCTGGTGCAGCGGATGAGGGGCGGCGCCGAACTGCTGACGTCCGAGGTGGTCGAAGCGATGACCACCAACGAGACCTTCTTCTTCCGCGACAAGATCCCGTTCGACCATCTGAAGGAAGCGGTGCTGCCCGCACTCGCGCAGGCGCGCGCGGCGCGCCGCAGCTTGCGTATCTGGTGCGCGGCGTCGTCGACCGGGCAGGAGCCCTATTCGATCGCGATGCTGCTGAAGGAGATGACAGCGCTGTTTGCCGGCTGGCGCATCGAGATCATCGCGACCGACCTGTCGCAGGCGGTGCTCGAAAAGGCCAAGGCCGGCCTGTTCAGCCAGTTCGAGGTGCAGCGCGGCCTGCCGATCCAGCTACTGGTCAAGTATTTCGTGCAGAAGGGCGAGCTCTGGCAGCTGAACGCCGATATCCGCGGCATGGTGCAGCACCGCCAGCTCAATCTGCTGCAGGACGTCTCGCATCTCGGCACCTTCGACGTGATCTTCTGCCGCAACGTGCTGATCTATTTCGATCAGCAGACCAAGGCCGGCATCTTCGGCAAGGTGGCCCGGATGCTCGAGCCTGACGGCGTGCTCGCGCTTGGCGCGGCGGAATCCGTGGTCGGCATCACCAATCTGTTCAGGCCCTATCCCGACCGGCGCGGGCTGTATCAGCCGAACACTGCGCCAGTCGCGCGCGCCGGCGCCGCGCTGCATGTGCTGAAGGCGGTCGCGTCCGCCGCGCGGTGAGGCGAGACATCTCGCTTTAACTCCGTCACCTGAGGAGCCGCGAAGCGGCGTCTCGAAGGGTCGACGGCCACCAGCGGGGCCGTGCATCCTTCGAGACGCGCTGCGCGCTCCTCAGGATGACGGGGTTAAAAGCGCAACCGCGTCGACGCGCTACAAAATCGCGTGCGGCAGGAAGCGCGAGGTGTTGCCGGTGATCGGATTTTCGTCTTCTCGAATCGAGAGACCGCAGGGCGTGCCGTCGACCAGCCAGCTGCCGAGTACCGGATACTGCCCGGAAAAATTCGGCAGCGGCGCGAGTGCCTGGCGGATGAAGCCTTCGGCGCCGTAGGGGCCTTGCTCGGCGACCAGCGTGACGCCGGCGCTGACCAGCTCGACATTGGCGCCCTCGCGCGAATAGATCGGCTTGCGCACGAACGACGTGCCGAGCTGGGCGGCCTGCGGGTCGTCCTCGAAATAGGCCGGCAGCAGATTGGGGTGGTTCGGGAACATCTCCCAGAGCAGCGGCAGGATGCCCTTGTTGGAGAGGGTCGCCTTCCACGGCGGCTCGATCCACTGCGTCGGCGCGGTCGAGAGGTTCTTGCCGAACGCGTCGTGGAACATCCATTCCCATGGATAGAGCTTGAACGCGAGCGCGATCGGGCGTTCGTCGAGGTCGACGAACTGACCGTCGTCGCGCAGTCCGACCTCTTCGATGTCGAGCAGCGTGGTTTTCAGCCCGGCCTGCGCCGCGGTGTCCTCGAGATAGGCGAGCGTGCCGGCGTCCTCGGGATTTCCGGTCAGTCCGGTGAGATGTAGCGGGTGGGTCGCGCCGATCCTCTTCCAGGCCTCGATCAGCCGGTCGTGGATCGAGTTGAACTGGTCGGCGCGCTTCGGGATGATGTTGCGTTGGATCGCCTGCTCGAGCCAGGTCCATTGAAACACCGCGGCCTCGAAGATCGAGGTCGGCGTGTCGGCATTGTATTCGAGCAGCTTGGCCGGGCCGCGGCCGTCGAAGGTGAGATCGAGCCGGCCGTACAGGCTCGGATTCCTGCGGCGCCAGCTTGCCGCGATCAGATCCCAGAACGCCTCCGGTATCTTCAGCCGGCGCAGATAGCGCTCATCCCTGACCGTGCGTCCGGCGAGCTCGAGACACATCGCGTCGATCTCGCCGGTCGGCGCCTCGATCGAGCGCTCGATCTCGTCCAGCGTGAAGGCGTAATAGGCGCGCTCGTCCCAGTAGCGTTCGCCGTCGATGGTGTGGAAGGTGAAGCCGGCATTCTCGGCAGTCGTCCGCCAATCGTCGCGTTCGGGACATGCGATGCGTTGCATGAGGGAAACCGCGCTCGCTCGTCAGCCTGGTGTCAGCTTCCGCCATGCGACGGATCGTCGTCGCCGTAGCGGGCGATGGTGCGCGGCGCGCCGCCGAAGCCGCCGGAGGGCGACCGTTCCGCGGACTTTCGCTTCGCGTCGTGTCCTGCGTGGTGATGGTGGCTGCGGGCATGGCTTGTCGTCAGGCCGATCGACGCTGCGCCGATCGCGATACTTCCCATCAATTTCAGCCATACGCGGCGCGAGCGTTTCATGGACGCAATCCCTGCCTTGCCGTCTGCGGAGCCATGGCGAGTTTCCATCAGCTGCGCTCGCCGGGCAAGCGAAAGCGGGATGACATAGCGATGACACGGCAACATGCATCAGCCACCGCTGAAGCCGAACGCATGCGCGAATGAACCGAAGCCGCCGCGGCTCACCGACGAGCGTGACGATGAGCTCGAGGAAGAGGAGGAGCCGCTCGACGAGGAGCTGCTGTAGAAGCTGCTGCGTGACGAGCCGCCGCTGCCGCCCGATCCGGACGACGAACTGCGCGCCGTGCAGTCGACGCCGGGTTGTGGCGGCACCGGTGTGGCGACGCCCGGTGCGGTGACGCCCGGCGGCGTCGGCGGCACCGGCTGGCAATTCGGCCGCGGCATCAGCGCGTAGGCGCTGCCGCCGACCGCGAGCGTGCCCATCAAGAGCAGCGCGACGTGGTTGGAGCGCTTGGACGGCGGATCCGGCCGCGGCGGCGTCGGCACCGCCGGCACGACCGGTCGCCGTTTGCCGAAGTCCGGGTTCGGTTTGCGCGCCATGGCTTGGCTCAACGGCTCAGTAGATCATGCAGGCCGCGTTCAGCGCGCCTGCGGCCAGCGAGGACAGCCCGAGCCAGATCGCCGGCGCCATTTCGCCGGAGGCGATCCGCGCCGACAGATTCGGCACCGGGATCTTCACGATGTAATAGACGATGATCTGCACGATCAGCGCGATGATGCTCCAGATCAGGCAGTCCACCACATTGGCGGAGTGGGCGATGGCGCTGACCACCGGCAGCACGAAGCCGAGCAGGCTTAAGCCCAGCGCAATCGCCGCTGCCGGATCGTTGTCGCGGATCAGCTGGAATTCGTCATGCGGCGTGACGCGCGTGTAGACGAAGAGGTAGGCGACCACGGCGATCAGCGCCGTGCAGAAATAGACCAGGAACGCCGGCAGGCCGGCGAGGGATTGCAGGATCATGTCGGGGCGGTCCGGGAGTTCGTCGGGATTCGCGCGAGGCAGGATTGCACGTTCCCTTGGTCGGCGCATGCCGACAGCCGGTTCAATCCCAAACAAAAACCCCGCCATTTGCGGCGGGGTTCAGGTCGAAAGGAGCGAACCTTGCGGTTCTCTGCGGGCCCAGAAGGTCAGGCGGGAATGCGTTCGTCGGCCTCGTGCGGCTCGCGCAGCACATAGCCGCGGCCCCACACGGTCTCGATGAAGTTGCGGCCTTCGGAGGCGTTGGCGAGCTTCTTGCGGAGCTTGCAGATGAAGACGTCGATGATTTTCAGCTCCGGCTCGTCCATGCCGCCGTAGAGATGGTTGAGGAACATTTCCTTGGTGAGGGTGGTGCCCTTGCGGAGCGAGAGCAGCTCCAGCATCTGGTATTCCTTGCCGGTCAGGTGCACGCGCTGGCCGCCGACCTCGACCGTCTTGGTGTCGAGGTTGACGACGAGATCGCCGGTCTGGATGACCGACTGGGCGTGACCCTTGGAGCGGCGCACGATCGCGTGGATGCGGGCGACCAGTTCGTCCTTGTGGAAGGGTTTGGTCATGTAGTCGTCGGCGCCGACGCCGAGACCCTTGACCTTGTCCTCGATGCCGGCGAGGCCGGAGAGGATCAGAATGGGAGTTTTGATCTTCGACACCCGGAGCTGCTTGAGCACGTCGTAGCCGGACATGTCGGGCAGGTTGAGGTCGAGAAGGATGATGTCGTAGTCGTAAAGCTTGCCGAGATCGACGCCCTCTTCGCCGAGGTCCGTCGTGTAGACGTTGAAACTCTCGGACTTGAGCATCAATTCGATCGACTGCGCGACGGCGCTGTCATCTTCAATCAGCAAAACGCGCATGCCAGTCCCCTATAGTCGCCGCTCCGGGCGTCAGGTCGGCCGCACTTGCGGCACTCACAAAACGCCTTTGAACAACTGATTCGGATCCTGACGAGATATGGTTAACAAAAACTGATTCCTCGACGCAAGCTCTAACCGTGCAATTTTTGTCGAATCGCCCTAAGATATTGCGTAGAAGAAGCTTTTCCTAACCGCGCTCGTTCAGTTTCCACATTAAGAGGCGGGCCTAACCGACTCTCGCGACTCGCCCTTCTTCTGATGGGCAAGCGACCTCAGTCACCAAAGACAGTGACGCAATGATTAATGATGCGGGTAAACACGAAGTTAAGCGGCCGGAGCAAAATCGTGGAAACTTAAGGTTTTCGCAATGAAGGCGCTCGCGGAGCAGATCGGCGACATCGACGGCGTCAATATTTATGGCCGCGTGGTCGGTGTCCGCGGGCTGATGGTCGAGATCGCAGGCCCCATTCACGCGATGTCGGTCGGCGCCCGCATCGTGATCGACGTCGGCGCGGGCCGCTTCATCCCGGCCGAGGTGATCGGCTTCTCCGGCGAGAACGCGGTGGTGATGCCGTTCGGCGGACTCGATGGCGTGAGGCGCGGCTGCCGCGCGGTGATCGCCAATGCGGCGAGCCAGGTTCGGCCGTCGCCGGCCTGGCTCGGCCGCGTCGTCAACGCGATGGGTGAGCCGATCGACGGCAAGGGCCCGCTGGTGCAGGGCGCCTCGCCGATGTCCTACCGCAACTCGCCGCCGCCGGCGCATTCGCGCAAGCGGGTCGGCCCGCCGCTCGATCTCGGCGTGCGCGGTCTCAATACCTTCCTGACCTGCTGTCGCGGCCAGCGGCTCGGCATCTTCGCCGGCTCCGGCGTCGGCAAGTCGGTGCTGCTGTCGATGCTGGCGCGCAATGTCGATGCCGCGATCTCGGTGATCGGGCTGATCGGCGAACGCGGCCGCGAGGTGCAGGAATTCCTCCAGGAGGATCTCGGCGAGGAGGGGCTGGCGCGCTCGGTCGTGGTGGTCGCGACCTCGGACGAGCCGGCGCTGATGCGGCGCCAGGCGGCGTATCTGACGCTCGCCATCGCGGAGTATTTCCGCGACGAGGAACAGGATGTGCTGTGCCTGATGGACTCGGTGACGCGCTTTGCGATGGCGCAGCGCGAGATCGGCCTCTCGGCGGGCGAGCCGCCGACCGCCAAGGGCTACACGCCGACCGTGTTCACCGAACTGCCGAAGCTGCTCGAGCGGGCAGGGCCGGGCACTGGCGACGGCACCATCACCGCGATCTTCACCGTGCTGGTCGACGGCGACGATCACAATGAGCCGATCGCGGATGCGGTGCGCGGCATCCTCGACGGTCATATCGTGATGCAGCGGGCGATCGCCGAGCGCGGCCGCTATCCGGCGGTCAACATCCTCAAGTCGGTCTCGCGCACCATGCCGCGGTCGGCCGACCCCGACTTCCTGCCCTACATCAACAAGGCGCGGCAGGTGATGGCGACCTATGCCGACATGGAGGAATTGATCCGGCTCGGGGCCTACCGGCCGGGTTCCAGCGCGGAGGTCGACGAGGCGATCCGGCTGCATGAGCCGCTCGAGGCCTACCTGCGTCAGGCCAAGGACGAATCCACCAGCCTTCCCGACGGCTACCGGCAACTGGCTCAAATCCTGTCGGGTTTGGAAACGGAACGCTAACTTTGTCAGGCCATCATCGCCGGCACACCATAGCTATGCCGGCGGGGCCCAGCGGGGAGCCGGCTCTGTCCCGCGTTCAGATTTGGGACTTCTGGGGAGTATGAGTCGATGAAGTCACGTGAAACGCTGATTCGCCTGAAGAAATTTCAGGTCGACGAAAAGCGCCGTCGGGTTACCCAGATCGAAGGCATGATCGCCGACTTCCAGCGCATGTCGGTCGAGCTCGAGCGCGAGATCCAGACCGAGCAGGAGCGCGCCGGGATCAACGACCCCACGCACTTCGCCTATCCGACCTATGCCAAGGCCGCGATCCAGCGCCGCGAGAACCTGACCCGTTCGGCCGACGAACTGCGCGCCCAGCTCGACGATGCCAAGGCGCTGCTGTCGGAGGCATTCGAGGAATTGAAGAAGGTCGAGCTGCTCGACGAGCGCGACCAGGCGCGCGAACGCGCGGAGGAGAGCGCTCGCGAACAAGCCGACATGGATTCGATCGGCCTGATGCGGGCCCGTCTCGGCGTCATCGCCTGAACCCTCGCTCCCTCCGCTGACCAGATTGAGAGCCCGGGCCGATCGCCCGGGCTTTTTGCTGGGCGCTGTCCACAAGCCGGCGACCTGTCGGCCATTTGGCGGATCGTGGTGTCCCAAAATATGCTACCACCGGTCCGGACGGGATGATCGGCGGCACGGTGGCAATGACGCGATGGGGGATCGAGGCTTGGAGGGCGCAAAGTGCTGACGCCGGCTGAGCTGGTCTGGCTGATCGCCGCCGTCGCCAAGGGGGATGAGGCCGCCTTTGAGCGGCTGTACGCCGCGACCCGCGCGAAACTCTTCGGCGTCGTGCTCCGTATCTTGCGGCGACAGGATCTCGCCGAGGAGGTCCTCCAGGAGGCTTACGTCAAGATCTGGAACAGCGCCGGGCAGTTCAACCCAGCCCTGTCTTCCCCGATCACGTGGATGACGTCGATCGCGCGCAACCGCGCCATCGACGTGGTGCGCAAGCGCGGCGAGGCATCGCTGGAAGACGAGCCGGCCGCGATGGAGGTCGCCGCCGACTCGCCCGATCCGCTGGCGCGACGGGAAATGACGGAAGAGTTGAAGCGGTTGCTGGAGTGCGTCGGTCGTCTGGAGCCGGATCGTCAGAAGCTCGTGCTGCTCGCCTATTACAACGGCTGGAGCCGCGAGCAGCTCGCCGCAAAGTTCGAGACACCGGTGAACACGGTGAAGACCTGGCTGCGCCGCAGCCTGATGGATATCCGGGAGTGTCTTGGACTCTGATTGATGGCCTATAGCGAAGACCATATCGCGCTCGCCGCGGAATATGCGCTCGGTACGCTCGATGCCGAGGAGCGCGCGCAGGTCGAGACCATGATGGCCGTCGACAGCGAGTTCGCAGCGCTGGTGCAGGCCTGGCAGTTCAGGCTCGGTCCGCTGAATCAGATGGTCGGCCTGGTCGAGCCGCGTCCGGTGGTCTGGGACAACATCAAGGCGGCGATCGGCCACGCGAGCGCGCCGCAGGCGCCGCTGGTGCTGCCGGAGACGCCGGCCACGACAGTGACGCCGCCGCCTTCGCCAATCACGGACGATCCTGAATTCGGCTCGGCGTTCGATCCGGACGAGCCCCAGCCGCCGTCCGAGATCCGCAGGCTGCCCGAGGCCCGACAGCCACGGGTCATCTTCGACGAACGCAACGTGACCGCGCTTACGGGCCGCGTGAAGCGCTGGCGCGGTATCGCCTCGGCCGCGACCGCGATCGCGGCCGCCCTGCTGGCGACGCTCGGCCTGCAGATTTACAAGCCCGACGCCTTGCCGAATGCGATGAGGCCAAAGCCGCGCATCCAGACCGTCGAGGTGAAGACGCCGGCGCCGGCATTGACGCCGTCGGCGCAGTATGTCGCGCTGTTGCAAGGGCAGAATGGCGGGCCGGCCTTCATCCTGACGATCGACGGTGCGACCAAGAATTTTACCGTCCGCAAGGTCGGCGCCGCGTCGGAGCCCGGCAGGAGTTTTGAGCTCTGGCTGATCTCCGACAAGCTGCCGCAGCCGCGCTCGCTCGGCGTGATCGGCGCTGATGATTTCACCGCGCGTCCGGTGCTGTCGGGCTATGACGCCGACGTGATCAACGGCGCCACCTATGCGGTGACCGTCGAGCAGGCCGGCGGTTCGCCGAACGGCCAGCCGACCTCGGCGCCGATCTTCACCGGCAAGCTGATCGAGACCGTGCCGGGCACGTCGGGTTCGGCGCCGCGATAATTTGCGCCTGCTGCAGCAACTGAATCCAGGTGCTCGCAATGACGTGGATGAGACGTCGCGTCGGGCACCCGAAAAAAAAGAAAACGCCCGTGGGGAGCGGGCGTTTTCGATAGTCAACTTGGGGGTAGTTGGGGGTCTTAAATATCCACGCAGCGACTTTGGGGGGCTGTAAAGAACACTACGTGAATTCGTGAAACTCTCCTGTTAGCGGACCAGCGAGTTGCTGGTGCTGGTGATCGCGACGGGCTTGCCGGCCTTCATGACCCGCGCCGTCTGCGTGTATCCCTCATCCGACGAATTATGTGCCGCGATGCCAAAGCCCGCGACCAGGATACCGGCGAACAACGCCACGACCACAATCTTCAGGTGCGTCATACGATCGGCGCTGTAGATCGAGTGGTTCATGGAAGTCTCCTGCCGCCTTCCTGCTCTCAGTAAATCTGTCGGTTCGGTCTGTTGTCCGGTTCAACGTCTCGTGCCCCGCTAACGTAGGATTTGCCGATTCCGTTCCCTAGAGGTCATCACAAGGCCGTGACGAGACGTGATCGGGCGCGATCAAAAATGACCCTCTGGTAATCTAAAATGCATTAAATCTATTTAATATCAGTGTCTTGACCAAGTGCTGGAATGCTGCATCCCAGATAGGGCCGTTCCGGCCTGTTCCGCATAAATCAGTTGCCTGTGGCGAGAAAACACAGACGAAAACGCAAATGATTTGCGGCCGCTAGCGCGTTTTCGCGCGAAGTGGACGCCCGGCTCGCCTACGGAAAACGCTTCCGAACAAGAGGTCCTAAACGCTGCCGACCGTCTTCAGCCGGGCGCGGGGATGGATCTCGGCTTGCGACAACACGGTGGTCTGCGAGCGGAACCGTTCCACCAGTGAGCGAACGAACGGCCGGATCGCGGCCGACGTCACCAGGACCGGCGCCTCGCCCTCGCGCGCCGCCTGCTCGAAGGCGTTGCGCACGGCGGTCATGAACTCCGACAGTTTCGAGGGCTGCATCGCCAGGCTGCGGTCGTCGCCCTGGCCGACGATCGACTCGGCAAACGCCTGCTCCCAGCGCGCCGACAGCGCGATCAGCGGCAAATAGCCGTTCGGCGAGGTGTTTTGCGCGCAGATCTGGCGGGCCAGTCGGGCACGAACGTGCTCGACCATGGTGGCCGGATTGCGCGAGAACGCCAGCGCGTCGGCGATGCCCTCGAGGATGGTCGAGAGATCGCGGATCGAGATGCGCTCGGCGAGCAGCAATTGCAGCACGCGCTGGATGCCCGACACGGTGACCTGGCCGGGCACGATGTCCTTGATCAGCTCGCCTTGCTCCTTCGGCAGGTCCTTCAAGAGCTTCTGCACCTCGCCGTAGGACAACAGGTCCGCCATGTTGGTCTTGAGCAGCTCGGTCAGATGCGTCGACAGCACCGTGGCGGCGTCGACCACGGTGTAGCCTTTCAGCGCGGCCTCTTCCTTCAGGCCGGCGTCGACCCAGGTCGCCGGCAGGCCGAAGGTCGGCTCGATGGTGTGGATGCCGGGCAGTTGCACCTGGTTGCCGGCGGGGTCCATGACCATGAACTGGCTCGGCCAGATCTTGCCGGTGCCGGCGTCGACTTCCTTGATCTTGATGACGTAGCTGTTGGCTTCGAGCTGGACGTTGTCGAGGATGCGCACCGCCGGCATCACGAAACCCATCTCGATGGCAAGCGAGCGGCGCAGCGCCTTGATCTGCTCGGTCAGGCGGTCGGTACCGTCGGGGCCGTTGACCAGCGGCAGCAGCGCGTAGCCGAGCTCGATCTTGAGGTCGTCGATCTTCAGCGCGGCGGCGATCGGCTCCTCCGCGGCTGCAGCGGCGGCGGCCGCGGCTGCAGCCGGGGCGGCGGCTGCCGCCGTTTCGGCCGCCTTCGCAGCCCGCTTCTGCTTGCGTGCATTCCAGGCCAGCACCGCGGCGCCGGAGCCCAGCGCCAGGAACGGCAGCGTCGGAATGCCAGGCAGCAGCGCCAGCACCAGCATCACGCCGGCCGACATGCCGAGCGCCTGCGGATAGCCCGAGAGTTGGCGCATCAGCGCCTTGTCGGCGGCGCCGGTGATGCCGGCCTTGGAGACGAGGAGGCCCGCGGCGGTCGAGACGATCAGCGCGGGCACCTGGGTGACGAGGCCGTCGCCGACCGTCAGCACGGTGTAGGTGCGGGCGGCTTCGCTGAAGGAGAGGCCCTGCTGGGCGACGCCAATGATGATGCCGCCGACGATGTTGATGCCGACGATCAGGAGGCCGGCAATGGCATCGCCGCGGACGAATTTCGAGGCACCGTCCATCGCGCCGAAGAAGCCGCTCTCGTCTTCCAGCGCCTTGCGGCGCTCCTTGGCGGCCTTCTCGTCGATCAGGCCGGCGGAGAGGTCGGCATCGATCGCCATCTGCTTGCCGGGCATCGAGTCCAGCTGAAAGCGCGCCGCGACTTCGGCGATGCGGCCCGAGCCTTTGGTGATGACCACGAAATTCACGATCACCAGGATCGCGAACACGATGATGCCGATCACGAAGTTGCCGCCCATCACGAAGTTGCCGAACGCCTCGATGACGTGGCCGGCGGCCGCCGTGCCCTCATGGCCGTGGCTCAGGATCAGCCGGGTCGAGGCCATGTTCAGCGACAGCCGCAGCATGGTCGAGATCAGCAGGATGGTCGGAAACGACGAGAATTCCAGCGGCGCCTGGATGAACAGCGAGGTCATCAGGATCAGGATCGAGACCGTGATCGAGACCGCCAGGAAAAGGTCGAGCACGATCGAGGGCAGCGGCAGGATCAGCACCACCAGGATGGTGAGGACGCCGATCGCCAGCGCGATATCGCCGCGCTTTAAGATGTCGCCGATCTCGCCGAGGCTCGGCAATCCGCTCTTGCCTGCCGTGCCCTGACCTGCCGTGATGTCGACCATGGTAGCCGCTCTCCCCCGCGACTGGCGGCTGCGGCCGCCAAGCGTCTGCGCGACGGCCGCAGGGCCGCCGTTCCGAAAGTGAGGCACCGCGCTGGCGTTCACGGGGATCTCCGCCCGTTAGACGCGTTCGACGACACTCGACTTCACTCGGCAATTCTTGCCGGGTGTATGGTTAGCAAAGGGTTAATAAGTGCTTTCGCGCGACCGCACGGGTCGTCGCAGGCGCCGGGCATGGGGGATTCGCGGCCGGGAGCAGGGGTGAGAGGGCCTCGCGGTCAAGATGCGCCGCAAGCGGCGCTCCTTATCATGAGGGTCCAGACCGGGATCTTGCCCCGCAACAAGGCGTCATCCTGAGGAGCCCGCCAAAGGCGGGCGTCTCGAAGGATGGCCACGGATAACGCCGCCGGCCTTGCGGCTTCTATCTGAGCGCACCGAGCACGACGCCCGATGCGGCGATGATGCCGAGCATGATGACGCTGGCGCGCCACAAGAACTGCTGCCGGGCGGCGCGCCGGTCGTGGAAGGCCAGCCAGTCGTGGACAAAGCCCGCGGGGATGTCGAACACCACCGCCGACTTGTTGCGATGGTGGGTCTCATGCTCGCAATACATCGTCCGGACCGTCGGCACGCCCAGCCGCTCGAGCTCGCAATGCCACTCCCAGGCATGCTTGCCGTTGGTCCAGCGATTTTCGAAAGGGACCACGTGTGATTTCATGACGAGCCTCCTGGCCCACCCTGAACCTCACGCGACAAGTCTAGCCGATTTCATGGGCTGGCGCGAGATTGACGCCGCACCGGGGCTCGTGCCCGTGCGGCGCGATGGCGGTAACTCGTCCGGGCGCCATGGAGCGTCCCCGGCGGCCCTGCGCCGGGTCCGCCCGGCGGTGCAGGGGCCCGCTTTAGGCGGGCTCAGTCCAACTGCGCCAATGCGTCGGTTGAACATGGACGTGGTCGTTTGAACCAACGACCCAGTCGGCGCCGTCCTTGTGGCAGGGGAACACGAGCGCATGGACCATTCCATCATAGTCCAGGACACAGACTTCAAGATCCCGGTCTGCTGGCGCAGTTGAAACGGGTAGCCATTCTGCGGGCAAGGTATGCATGATGTACCCTCCGATGAAATGCATGCGGTTCTCTCGGCGCGACGGCCGGGGGCGTGGGGCATCTGGCTTGACGCCAGCACGCGAGCGTCTGTCGCTCGTCAGTTCCGTCACAAGCAGCGCTGCCGGCCTGCGACGCACAATCCACCGTCCGAACGATCTTGGCACGGATGACGAATGGCAAGTGTGAACCAGCTCGCACTGCTTTCAATCTTCTTCGACAGGATGATCGCCGTCGCGCGATCGATATTCCTACACGTCCGGACACTTTCTCAAGTCGTATGCGCGAGCACGATCAGTCCCGCCACAATCAACGCGGCGCCGGCGGCATAGCTGAGGCGGTGGCCGACCGGGAGCAGCTTCTCGCAGGCGACGTAGACGGTGATGCCGACGATCCAGAGCAGGTTCATCACGCCGCCGACGAACAGCAATGCCATCAGGAACCAGCAGCAGCCGAGGCAGTAAAGGCCGTGCCGCAGCCCCATGCGCAGCGCACCGGCCGTGCCCGGTCGCCAGTGCCGGCTCAGGAACAGCACCGGGCTCTGGCAGTAGCGCAGGCAGGCGCGCTTGAGCGGCGTGAACTGGTAGAGCCCGGCCAGCAGCAGGACGCCGCTGGCGAGCGTCGCGCTGGTAGCAGCCATCGCCATCGACAAGAGGCCGGCGAGGTCGAGTTGCCATTGCGCCAGCGTCGCGGCGAGGCTAAAGCCGGCCCAGATCACGAGATAGCCGCACAGGAAGATCGAGGCCTCAGCGAGGGGAGAGGGCGTTGCCGATTGCTTGCGCTTCAGGGCGGCGAACAGCAGCACCATCGGCGCGGCGCTCGAGATCATCATGGCGACCATCATCGTCAACCACATGACGAACACCAGCACGGCATAGGAAGGCGTCCATGGCGTCGGATCCATCGGCATATCAGCCATGCTCATGTCGATGCCGGCGCCGGCCAGGAGATAGGCCCAGGCCAGCGCCATCACCGCGGCGATGCCGCCTGCAAAGATCAGGCGGTCATGCCGCAGGACGTTTTCGAGCGCCGATGTCTCGCTCATGGTGGGATCCCAGCAGCCGAACGGCCGAACCGCGCCCGGCTGTGTCAGGCCGCGACGCCGTCCGGCGTCTGCACGACGTTGGCGAGCGAGCTGTGCGAGCCCTTGGTCTCGTACTTGATCGCCCCGGTCGAGCGGATGTTGGAGGAGGCCACCTCGGCCCCCCTGTGCTCGAACCCCTCCGGCATCACGACCTGGATGCGATGCGGCGTGCCGGTGACAGGATTCTTGATCGGCTCGACCTCGGTCTCCAGCACGCCCTTGGCGACGAGCTTGGCGACGCGCCCGTTCTTGTCGAAGGAGAACTCGATCGGCACGAACACCGGATCATGGATCTTGGTCACGATCAGGCTGAAGATCTGGAACAGCGTGCCTTCGGCCGAATTCTTGCCGGACAGGATGTTGAACAGCGCTTCGCGCTGTTCCGCCGTGGCGCGCTCGTCGATGATCGGCTGCATCTGCCCGTTGCCCTCGTGCAGCGCGCGCGGGAAAGTCGACGGTTGCCGCGAACACCAGGCCGTCGAGCTTGGTGCTGCCGAAATGCCCCTTGGTGATCCGCATGCCGACCATGCCTTTGCAGGAACCATGCGTCGGCAGCGCATTGAAATCGCAGGGGCAGCCAAATGCACAATTGCAGTTCTTGATCCATTCGCCTTCGAGACGCCAGTCAGAAGCCATGGCAAACCTCCATATGACTGTCGGTGATCAATGCAGGCGCTTCAGAATGCCTTCCGCTTCAAAAAAAACCGGATCAGTTCAAGTAGGCCGGGATCATAGCAGCAACCGGTCCGGCGGTACAGGAAGCGCTGACGCCCGATCGCCCAAACATCGCCGCGGCGGCGCACGGAGGCGCCGATCGGGGAGGGAGGACGGACCGGGATTGAACGTCCAAGCCTCGACGTCAGACGAAATACCGAGCAAGTCGCTTCGTGTCGGGGGATTCCATGACAAGCCAAGGAGACCGTGCGGCGGCAACGACCGGCAAACCCTGGATTGGTGGTTTCGGGGCTGTCGCGGCTGTCACCCTTTCCGTCGCGACGGGTGCTGCCGCAAAGCCTCCGGGCCAGGACGCCGCCATGATGCGCATGCTGGCGTGCGACGGCGAAGGCGTCAGGATGGAGGTCTATCTACCGCTATCGGTTGCATTGGCAGGCCAAGGCCTGCGCGCCGGCCAGACGGTGATCGGCTACTACGCGCTCGACCTGACCGAGGCCAACAAGGGCAAGCCGCTTGAGCCGGTTCGCGTCACGATGAGCGCGGACAAGAAGACGGTGACCGTCGACCAGTACACAAGGGGACTGCCGCCGACACAGATTCCGGTGCGCGGGGGCACGGTCGATTTCGATCAGCGGTTTGCGAAACGCGCCAAATGCGGCCCGTTCCAATCGCAGGACCCGAAATTCGGGAATTGATGCGACGCTAGCCGCGCGAATCCGCCGCGGAGCGTGCCGTTTCAAGGGGCGGCGTCCCCTTGCTGGCGCATGCCTAATCTCTCGGCAATGTGGCTTGACCCGGAGGCAAATGCCGACGAAGTTCCGCCTGCCGTGGTAATTTCTTCTGAATTTTCCCCTGAAGTCGCTACGTTCATTCCCGACTCGCGCCGGGCATGGCTGCGCCTTGTCGTGGCCGTGGTGATCGGCTCGCTCGGCAGCGTCGGCATGTGGTCGGTCGTGGTGGCGCTGCCCGTGGTGCAGACCGACTTCGGTGCGACCCGCGGAACGGCCTCGCTCGCCTTTACCATGGTGATGCTCGGCTTCGGCCTCGGCCAGGTCGTGACCGGAAAGATCAGCGACCGTTACGGCATCGTCGCGGCGATCGGCGCCGGGATCGGCATCCTCGGCCTCGGCTATGTCGGCGCCGGCTACGCGCCGTCGATCTGGGCCTTCATCCTGCTGCATTTTGCCATCGGCCTGTCGTCGGCCGCGACCTTCGGCCCGTTGATGGCGGAGGCATCGCACTGGTTCGAGCGCTACCGCGGTCTCGCGGTCGCGATCGCCGCGAGCGGCAATTACGTCGGCGGTACGGTGTGGCCGCCGCTGGTCAATTTCGGCATGCAGAGTGTCGGCTGGCGTACCACCCATATTGCAATCGGCATCTTCACCGCGATCGCGATGCTGCTGGCACTCATGGTGCTGCGGGTGTTGATGGGCGCGGCGACCAGGCGCAGCCATGTCAACGCGGCACCGCCGCGGGTCGACCTCAAGCTTTCCACCAACGCGCTGACCGCGATCCTGTCGCTCGCGTCGATTTCCTGCTGCGTGGCAATGTCGATGCCGCAGGTCCATATCGTCGCCTATTGCGGCGATCTCGGCTACGGCGTGGCGCGCGGCGCCGAGATGCTGTCGCTGATGCTGGGCTTCGGCATCATCAGCCGGATCGGTTCAGGCTTCCTCGCCGACCGCATCGGCGGCATCCGCACGCTCCTGATCGGCGCGGTCGCGCAGGGTGCGGCGCTGCTGTTCTATCTGTTCTTCGACAGCCTGACCTCGCTCTACATCATCTCGGCGATGTTCGGCCTGTTTCAGGGCGGCATCGTGCCGAGCTACGCGATCATCGTGCGCGAGGCGATGCCGGCGTCGGAGGCCGCGACGCGGATCGGCATCGTGATCTTCGCCTCGGTGTTCGGCATGTCCTTTGGCGGCTGGATCTCGGGTGTGATCTTCGACGCCACCGGCTCCTACGCCGCCGCCTTCGCCAACGGCCTCGCCTGGAACCTGCTCAATGTCAGCATCATCCTGCTGCTCATGATGCGGGCGCGGCAGCGGCTGGCGCTGGCGTAATTCGCGATCACACCGACTGGCCGGCCTTGAGCAATGAGCAGCCGGTGATCTTCAGGCTGCCGTCGGCCTGCCGCTCCAGCGTGTAGAGCGCCTCCCATGCCTCGCCATTGGCGTCGACGATATGGACGCGCTGCGCGATCCGGTCGCCGTCGCTGCGCGCCTCGCCGAACTCGAAGCTTCTGTGCCGATAGACCGGCGCGTATTGGTTCTGCACCATCGACATGAAGATGTCGGCTTGCGGAAAGATCTGCCGGATCGCGGGCGCGGCATGCGAATAGGCCGCCGCGGCGTCGTCGCGGCCGAACGCCTGCTCCTGCGCGCGGATCACGGCCTGCGCGGCGCCGACGTCGTCGGCCGCTGCGGGAACGAGCGAGCCGAGCAGAATAGCGACGAACATCAGGATGATGCGCATGCGGTGGCACCGTCGACAGTCGGACCTTCCAGCGCCGCAAGGCTACTCCCGCACGACCACGGCGGCAACGGAGCAGGGCGCCTTCGGCGGCTGGCTCCGAACGATCGAGCGGCGCGATGTCAGTTGACGCGCCGACGGTGCCGCAGCGCCTCGGCAGTCGGGCATCCGGCGTGCCGCGCATGACGCGTTGCGAACGGCTGCTCGATGGTGACGATCTGGCAACCGTATTGCGCCGAAACCTCGGCGATGACGTTCGACACCGCGTCGTCGATCCGCGAGCCGGGCAGATGCGCGACGATCAGGTCGCCGATGCTGAGCCGCTTGCGGACGCGCAGGTCGTTGTCGATGCGGTAACTGAACAGGGCATGGATTACGCCGCGGCGATCGCGGATCGCGATCAGCCCGGTATCGGGCGAACTGCCGCGGCAGCGCCGGCGCACGAACCGCAGCCACTGATCCGTGGTAATACTGGCGTCATGCATGAACACCAGCGGATAGGCCACGATCGCATGCTGATGGTCGATCGGAAGTGCCTGGAATTGCTCGTTCATCGCCGGATTCCCAGATGATGGCGAAACTGCTGGGGAAAGCGCGGCGCAGCATTGATCTGCATCAATGCCGTTGGCGGTTGATCCAGATCAAATCGGGGTTGATAGTGTGAAGCACCTAACCATGCGGACCCTCGAAGCCATGAGCATTGCCGAGCCACTGCAGGATTCGTGTGCCGGCGCGACGCGTTCCGACTGCAGGCACGGCCACGCCACGAATGGCTGCGAGGACTGCAAGGTCAGGTTGTTCAGCGTCTGCGCTGCGCTGGAGCCGTCCGAACTCGAGGAGCTCGACCGGATCAGCCAGGCAAAGCTGGTTCCGGCGCGAACGACGCTGTTCGAGCAGAGTGCGCCGGCGGGGAGCGTGTTCAATGTCACCGACGGCGTCGTGCGGCTCTACAAATCATTGCCCGACGGCCGCCGTCAGATCGTGGGTTTCGCGCTGCCGGGCGACTTCCTCGGACTTGCGCTGCAGGACCGCTACGGCGTCACCGCGGAGGCGGTCAACGAGGTCGCGGTTTGCCGTTTCGTGCGATCGGCGTTCCTCGCCTATGTCGACGGCAAGCCGCATCTACTGCGCCGCCTGCATGAGTTCGCGGGGCACGAGTTGAGCCTGGCGCAGGACCAGATGTTGCTGCTCGGACGGCGCAGTGCCGAGGAAAAGATCGCTGCATTCTTGCTCAACATGCAGGCGCGATACGCCCGGATCGGAAGCGTGTCCGTCACCGTGCCGCTGCCGATGAGCCGGCAGGACATCGCCGACTATCTCGGTCTCACCATCGAGACGGTGAGCCGTACGCTGACCCGCCTTGCGCGCGAGAAGGCGGTGTTGATCGTGCCCGATGGCGTGCGGCTGCTCGACCTCGAACGGCTCAAGTTGAGCGGCGCGAGCTGACGCTCCGGCGTCGGCTTTTGATCCAGCACAAGGCGATACGCGCGCAGGCGCGTTAGGTCTCTGCATCATATGCAGGAGACGACCCATGCCTCTCGACACCATCCTCGTCATGATCGCGGTCACAGCAATGTTCGCCACCATTGCCGCCGTTATTGCGTGGGGCGACCGGCAGACGCGCGATCTGTGATACTGTCGTGTGATCAGAGCCTTTTCGTTCCGATTGAATCGGAACGGGTCTCTGGATTGTTGCCTTGACGCGTTTTCGTCACGCGAACCGGTATCCTCTTCGCCTGACGACGCTCTATCTGATCGAGCCCTTGAAATTATCGATGTCCGGCGAGAGCCGGGCGGGAAACAGCCGCGCGGTCGAGGAATTGTCGAGCCGGCGCTTGCATTTCGCTTCGTCGGCGTCCTTGTTCTCGGCGCCGCCCTTGTTCGAGTAGCGCTTCTTCGCGAACAAATCGTCCTGCCGGTTGACGATCAGCATGGCGTGATCGCGCTCGAGCGTGTCCGGGTTCTTGCGCTGCTCGTCGGAGCGGAACGTGCCGCCGACGATCTTGCCCGTCATCTCGTAGTCGCAGCCGGCCTTCCAGTCGCTCTGGTCCCACTTCCATCCGGTCGTCTTCACGGCGCCGTTGCTCTCGGTGGTGATCTTGATGATGGCGTTATGGGCGAGCCAGATGCCGGCAAGCCCGTCGCGCTTGTCGTCAAAGCCGTCGAGCAGCGCCAGGCGTTCGCGCTGTAATCCGTCGACGTGGTCGCGGGCATCGACGGTGAAGTGAACCTGGGAGCTCTGCTTGTTCCAGGCCGGGTGCAGGAATTCAGGATATTGCTGCGCCTGGCTCTTCACCCAGCTGCGCTGGTCGTCGATCAGCGCGCGCCGCGTCGCCTCGTCGAGGTGCGGCTGCAACGCCTTCCAGGCGCGGTTCAGCCGCCGGTCGTTGTCGGCCAGATCAGGATCGGCGCAGATTTCCTCGTCCGTCGCCGTCTCCGGCCTGGTGCAGTCGAAGGTCGGGACGACGAAGGCGGTGTCCGCACTGTCGGATGCCGTATCCTTGCCGGCGGCAAAATAGCTGCCGGTGACCTGCCACATCGACGAGCAGTCGGCGAGGCCGTCCCATTCCTCGTCGTCGATGGTGCCGACGATCCGCAAGGTCTCGCCCTGGCGGCGGAGTTTTAGTGACGGCGGCTTGGCGGGAGCGGCCGCTGCGTCGGCTTTCGGCTTGTCGGCCGCTGTGTCCGTATTGACTGCCACGGTGCCGGCGAGCCAGCCACTCCCCGAAGGCTTCAGGTCGGCGGTGAGCTTGCAGCTTCGCCGCCGGTCGCCGCCATAGTCGCCGCGCAGATCGGCGGCGAGGCGATAGGCGCCGCCGTCGGCCGGCGTCAGCGTGAGGCTGCCGAAGGCATTGACCCAGTTGCCGGCGAAGCCGGAACGGCCGGATGCCATTCCCTCAAGCGCGGCGGCGCGGCGCCGCAGGGCTTGCGCAAAACTCTCCTTCAATTCGTCCGCGTCGCTATCGGCCAGCACCTCGGCGGCGTCGATGATCATCTCGTTGAACCAGGCCTGGTCGCGCTTCAAGAGCGGCTTGATGTTCGCCGGCATCTTGCCGAGCGCCGCGTCGAACGCCCGGTCGATCTGCGTCACCAGCCTGTCGGTGCCGGCCTTCCTGCAGTCCGCGGTCCTGATCGTGCTGTCGCCGCTATCGCCGCACAGCCTGATCGCGGTCGGCGCGCTGCTCGACGCCCGCAGATCATCGTCCATCGCAACGGACGGGCCGGACGCAAGGACCGCGATGGCCGCGACGGCGGCCGCAAGCCGTGGAGAGCAAGGCATCGACGTCACCCGCGCGGCCGCGCCATGCGGCCCCTGCGGCTTGGGTCGCCCGCCGCGCGCGCCGGGTTCAAAATGTCGGCGGCGTGCAGGCGGAGATCACCTCGCACGGCTTGGCGCCGATGCAGCGGAAGCGGTGCGGGCGGCGGCTTTCGAAGTAATAGGCGTCGCCGGCGTTGAGCACCCGCCGCTCGTCGTCGACCGTGACCTCGAGCCGGCCCGAGACCACGATGCCGCCTTCCTCGCCCTCATGCACCAGCGGCACCCGGCCGGTGTCGCTGCCGGGCTCGTAGCGCTCTTTGAGGATCTGCAACGCCCGGCCGAACAGACTGTCGCCGATTTGCAGGTAGGAGATCGGCTTCTTGCCGATCTCGGTCAGCTCGTCGGCGCGATAGAACGCCTTGCGCGGCCGCTCCGGCTCGATCGCGAAGAATTCGGCGAGCCCCATCGGAATCCCGTCGAGGATGCGCTTGAGGGCGCCGACCGACGGGTTCATCTGGTTGGATTCGATCAGCGAAATCGTCGAATTGGTCACGCCGGAGCGCTTGGCGAGCTCGCGCTGCGACAGCTTGTGCCGCGCGCGGATGAATCGAAGCCGACCGCCGATGTCGACGCTCATGACAGTTCCTTTGGCAAATCCCTGTTGCAGGTGTTGCGGATCGAACAAATCTTGGCAGAGCGCCTCAACAAGATCAATGGCTTGCGGTGCGGCAGAAAAGGACTTGTTGAGTGCCTGGAAGAGTGGTCCGACTAGCATCAGTCAGCAATGGAGCGCCGCCGTGACCGTTCATCAGATTCCGAACACCATCAAGACCGACTCGTTCTGGATGCCATTCACGGCCAATCGGCAGTTCAAGAAGGCGCCGCGGCTGTTCTCCTCCGCCAAGGGCATGTACTACACCTCGGTCGACGGCCGGCAGGTGATCGACGGCTCCGCCGGTCTGTGGTGCGTCAACGCCGGCCACGGCCGCCCGCAGATCGCGGCCGCTGTCGAGCGGCAGCTGTCGACGCTGGACTTCGCGCCCTCGTTCAACATGGGCCACCCACTGGCGTTCGATTTCGCCGAGCGGCTCGCCGAGATCGCCCCGAAGGGGCTGGATCGCGTCTTCTTCACCAATTCGGGGTCTGAATCGGTCGATACCGCGCTGAAGATCGCGCTGGCCTATCACCGCGCCGCCGGCCAGCCGACCCGCACCCGTTTGATCGGCCGCGAGCGCGGCTATCACGGCGTCGGCTTCGGCGGCATGTCGGTCGGCGGCATGGTCGCCAACCGACGCCAGTTCGCGACCCATCTGCCCGGCGTCGACCACATCCGTCATACTCATGATCTCGCCCGCAACGCCTTCGCCAAGGACCAGCCGGAGCACGGTGCCGAGCTCGCCGACGATGTCGAGCGGATGGTGGCGCTGCATGGCGCCGACACCATCGCGGCCGTGATCGTCGAGCCGGTGCCGGGTTCGACCGCGGTGCTGCCGGCGCCGAAGGGCTATCTGCAGCGGCTGCGCGAGCTCTGCACCAAGCACGGCATCCTCCTGATCTTCGACGAGGTCATCACCGGCTTCGGCCGCCTCGGCACCCCGTTCGCCGCCAACTTCTACGGCGTGACGCCCGACATGATGACGACCGCGAAGGGCATCACCAACGGCACCGTGCCGTGCGGCGCGGTGTTCACCAACCGCCAGATCCACGACGGGCTGATGGTTGGCCCGGACAACGCCATGGAGCTGTTCCACGGCTACACCTATTCGGCGCATCCGGTGGCCTGCGCGGCGGGTCTTGCCACGCTCGACATCTACAAGGACGAAGCTCTGCTGACCCGCGGCGCCTCGCTCGCCGACTACTGGCGCGATGCCCTGCATTCGCTGAAGGGCCTGCCGAACGTGGTCGACATCCGCAACCAGGGCCTGATGGGCGCGGTCGAAGTCGCGCCGCGCGATGGTGCCGTCGGCGCGCGCGGCTACGACATCATGGTCGATTGCTTCAACCGCGGCCTCTACTTCCGTATGAGCGGTGACTCGCTGGCGTTGTCGCCGCCCCTGATCGTCGAGAAGTCGCACATCGACGACATCGTCTCGATCCTCGGCGACTCCATCAAGCGCGTGGCCTGATAATTGCTAGCTATATCTTAGCTGGCTCTACAAATTGCTGTCGCCGTTGCGGAGCAGAGTGGTTTCGCAGCGGCGATTGCGTTTTCGCTGCAGGATGTGAGGAAAAGTGAAGGTCCTTGTTCTCGGCAGTGGCGTGATCGGCGTCACCTCCGCCTATTACCTTGCGCGCGCCGGCCACGAGGTGACGGTGATCGACCGTCAGCCGAAGCCCGCGCTGGAAACCTCCTTTGCCAATGCCGGAGAAGTGTCGCCGGGATACTCATCGCCCTGGGCCGGCCCCGGCGTGCCGGTCAAGGCGGTGAAATGGCTGTTGATGAAGCACGGTCCGCTGGTGATCCGCCCCAAGCTCGATCCCGTGATGTGGCTCTGGCTCTTGAAGATGCTGCGCAACTGCACGACGGCGCGCTACGCGGTGAACAAGAGCCGGATGATCCCGATCGCGGAATACAGCCGCGACTGCCTGCAGGCGCTGCGCAGCGAGATCGGCATCCGCTATGACGAGCGTGCGCGCGGCACGCTGCAGCTGTTTCGCGAGCAGGCCCAGCTCGATCACACCGGCGACGATATCGCGGTGCTGAAGCAGTACGGCGTGCCGTTCGAGGTGCTGGGCCGCGAGGGCTGCATCGCCGCCGAGCCCGCGCTGGCCGGCGTGAAGGAAAAGTTCGCCGGCGGGCTGCGGCTGCCGTATGACGAGACCGGCGACTGCCACATGTTCACGCAGGCCTTGGCGCTGGAAGCCGAGAAGCTCGGCGTGCGCTTCAAGTTCAATGTCGGCATCGACGGGCTGAATGCGGACACGACCCGGATCACCGGCGTCGCGACCAGCGCCGGAATGATGACGGCGGATGCCTATGTGCTGGCGCTCGGCAGCTATTCGCCGATCCTGCTGCGGCCGCTCGGCATCTCGCTGCCGGTCTATCCGGTCAAGGGCTATTCGATCACCGTTCCGATCAAGGACGCGTCCGGCGCGCCTGAATCGACCGTGATGGACGAGAGCTACAAGGTCGCGATCACGCGGCTCGGCGATCGCATCCGCGTCGGCGGCACCGCCGAGATCTCGGGCTATTCGACCAAACTCTACGCCGCGCGGCGCGCGACGCTGGATCACTCGCTGACCGACCTGTTTCCGCGCGGCGGCGACCTGCCCAAGGCCACCTTCTGGTGCGGGCTGCGCCCGATGACGCCGGACGGCCCGCCGGTGATCGGCGCCACGCGCTTTGCCAATCTCCACCTCAACACCGGCCACGGCACGCTGGGCTGGACGATGGCCTGCGGCTCCGGCCGGGTGCTGGCCGACATGCTCTCCGGCAAGCAGCCCGAGATCGACACCAAGGAGCTGTCGATCAAACGCTACGATGTCAGGTTCGGCTAGCTCGTTTCGAGCGAAGTTTCGTAGCCCGGATGAGCGCAAGCGATATCCGGGTCTTTATCCCGCATGTCGCTTTCGCTCATGCGGGCTACGCGGCTTCGGTTCTGATTCAATCAGAACCGAGAATGCTCTAGCGACTTGATCGAAGGAACGCGCCAATGCCGATGCAGCGGATGCCTACCGAATACGAGATATCAGCCGATCCGCACCGCCTGGACGTCGAGGTCATTCACACGTTTCTGGCGAAGGATAGCTATTGGGCGCGGGGCATTCCGAGATCGACCGTGCAGCGGGCGATCGAGAATTCGCTCTGCTTTGGCGTCTATCATGGCGCCGCACAGGTTGGCTTTGCGCGCATCGTCACCGACAGGTCGACCTTCGCATTGCTTGCCGACGTGTTCATCCTCGGGGCGCATCGCGGCAAGGGGCTGTCCAAATGGCTGATGCGTTGCGTTGTCGAGCATGAAGACCTGCAGGGCCTGAGGCGCTTCCTGCTCGCAACCTCGGATGCCCATGGATTGTATCGTCAATTCGGGTTCGAGGCGCTCGGCAACCCGTCGCGCTTCATGGAGATCGTCCGGCCGGATATCTACCGCTCGGCTTGACCGCCTCGCCAGGGCGGTCGCGATCGCGGGGTCGAGGCCGCTCCGGGGCTATTCGGCGGCGTTCTTCACGGGCGGTTCGACATCGTTGTCTCGCTTCGTTGCCGTCCAGTTCGACAGCGCATTCGAGAATCGGTCGAGATAGAGATACACGACCGGCGTCGTGAACAACGTGAGCGCCTGGCTCACGATCAGGCCGCCGACCATCGCATAGCCGAGCGGTTGACGGATTTCCGATCCCGTTCCGGTGCCCAGCATCAGCGGGACGCCGCCGAGCAGCGCCGCCATCGTCGTCATCATGATCGGGCGGAAGCGCAGCAGGGCCGCTTTCCGGATCGATTCACGCGGCGACAGATGCTCCTCGCGTTCGGCGGCGATCGCGAAGTCGACCATCATGATGCCGTTCTTCTTCACGATCCCGATCAGGAGGATGATGCCGATCAGCGCGATCAGGCTGAAATCGAACCCGAACGCCATCAGGATCGCCAGCGCGCCGACCCCGGCCGATGGCAGCGTGGACAGGATCGTCAGCGGATGGATGTAGCTTTCATAGAGCACGCCGAGGATCAGGTAGACCACGACCAGCGCGGCCAGGATCAGCAGCGGCACCGAGCTCAGTGATTGCTGGAAGGCCTGCGCGGTGCCCTGGAAACTCGAGCTGAGCGTGGCTGGAGCACCGAGATCGGCGACGGCGTTCTGGATCGCATCGGTGGCCTGGCCGAGCGCCACCCCTTGCGCGAGGTTGAAGCTGATCGTGGTCGCAGGAAACTGTCCCTGGTGCGCGATCGCGAGCGGGCGCACCGGAATCGTGGTCCACTTGCAGAACACGGAGAGCGGCACCTCGTCCCCCGTGGTCGGCGACTTGATGTAGAGCTTGTTGAGCGTGTCGAGCTTGCCCTGCAATTCGGGGAGAATCTCCAGGATGACGTGATAGCTGTTGAGCTGGGTGAAGTATTGGGTCACCTGGCGCTGGCCGAACGCGTCGTACAGCGTGTCGTCGATCAGTTGCGGCTGGATGCCGAAGCGCGACGCGGTGTCGCGATCGATGGTCAGCGTCAGCGTCGTTCCCTCGGTCTGCTGGTCGGTGGCGACGTCGCGCAGTTCCGGCAGCGTCTTCATCCTGGCCAGAATCTTCGGCGCCCATTCGTTCAGCTCGTCGAGCTTGGCGTCCTGCAGCGTGTATTCGAACTGCGTCCGCGTCGCGCGGCCGCCCAGCCGGACGTCCTGGGACGCCTGCATGTAGAGGCGTGCTCCCTCGACCGCCTCGAGCTTCGGCCGCAGCCGCGCGATGATCTGCTGCGCGCTCGCGTCGCGCTCCTCGCGCGGCTTCAGCGTGATGTACATGCGACCCGAATTCAGCGCGGTGCCGCCACCGCCGATGAACTCGGCCATGCTCTCCACCGCGGGATCGGCCCGAACGATCCTGCTGAGTTCTTCCTGATGCCGCTCCATGTCGGCGAAAGAGATATCCTGGGCCATCTCCGACACGGCGTTGAGGAAGCCGTTGTCCTGTTGCGGGAAGAATCCCTTCGGAATGATCACGAACAGATAGACCGACAGAGCGAGCGTCGCGAAGAAAATGCAGAGCGTGGTCCGGCTCCAGCTCAGCGCCAGGTCGAGGCCCCGTTGATAGCCACGCAGCATCCTGTCGAATGCCGCCTCGCTCCATAGGTAGAGCCGACCGTGTCTGGTTTCGCCACGCGCGCGCAGGAAGCGCGATGCCATCATCGGCGTCAGCGTCAGCGACACCACCAGGGAGACGAAGATCGCCATCGCCAGGGTCACCGCAAACTCGCGGAACAGCCGGCCGATTACGCCACCCATCAGCAGCAGCGGGATCAGCACCGCGACCAATGAAATGCTGATCGACAGGATCGTAAACCCGATCTCGCCGGCGCCCTGCAGCGCCGCGGCGAGCGGCCGCGCGCCCTGCTCGACGTATCGCGTGATGTTTTCCAGCATCACGATGGCGTCGT
Source organism: Bradyrhizobium sp. USDA 3262 (assembly GCF_054060035.1). NCBI lineage: Bacteria > Pseudomonadati > Pseudomonadota > Alphaproteobacteria > Hyphomicrobiales > Nitrobacteraceae > Bradyrhizobium > Bradyrhizobium sp. USDA 3262. The sequence continues at coordinate 7,712,758 of NZ_JBSSCT010000001.1, read as the reverse complement.
CGACCACGAAGCCGACGGCGATCGTCAGCGCCATCAGCGAAAGGTTGTCGAGCGTGTAGCCGAACACCCACATCAGCGCGCAGGCGCCGAGCAGCGCGAGCGGCACGGTCACGGCGGGAATCACCGTGGCCCAGAAGCTGCGCAGGAACAGGAAGATCACCATGACGACCAGAACGATGGTGATGAGCAGCGTGATCTGCACGTCCTCGACCGCGGCGCGGATGGTCAATGTTCGGTCGCTGATGATCTTGATCTTGATGGCGGGTGGAATGGCGGCAACCAGCCTTGGAAGCTGCTCCTTGATCCTGTCGACCGTTCCGATCACGTTGGCGCCGGGTTGCTTGAAGATGACGAGGAACACACCGCGTTTGCCGTCCGCCCAGGCGACCCGCTTCATGTCCTCCGGCCCGGCGACGGCCTGGCCGATGTCGCGAATCCGCAACGGGCCGCCGTTGCGATAGGCGATGATCACGTCATTCCAGTCCTTGGCATCCAGCAGCTGATCGTTGGCGTAGATCGTGTAGGCACGGCTCGTGCCGTCGATGTTGCCCTTCGGGCTGTCAACCGTCGTGATCGCGATCTGGCTGCGGATATCTTCCAGCGAGAGCCCCTTGGCGACCAGCTTGGCGGGATCGATCTGCACGCGAATCGAAGGCTTCTGCTGCCCGCCGATGAACACCTGGGCGACGCCCGAAATCTGACTGATCTGCTGCCCGAGCTGGGCGTCGACCGCATCGCTCACGGTGATGAGCGGCAGGGTGTCCGAGGTCGCCGAGAGCAGCAGGATCGGCGAGTCCGCCGGGTTGACCTTGCGATAGGTCGGCGGCGTCGGCAGGTTCTTGGGCAACTGACCGCCTGCGGCATTGATCGCCGCCTGAATGTCGTTGGCGGCGCCGTCGATGCTGCGGTTCAGATCAAACTGAATGGTGACTGCGGTCGACCCGAGCGAACTCGTCGAGGTCATCTGGGCAATGCCCGGAATCTGCGCGAATTGCCGCTCCAGCGGCTGCGCAACCGAGGAAGCCATGGTTTCGGGGCTGGCGCCGGGCAGACTTGCGGAGATCTGGATGGTCGGAAAGTCGACTTGCGGCAGCGGCGCAACCGGCAGCAGTGGGTAGGCGACCATGCCGACGAACAGAATGCCGGCCATCAGCAGCGAGGTGCCGATCGGGTAGCGGATAAACCGAGATGAAATGCTCTCGTTCATTTCTGCGATCCAAATGAACGGCAGGCGCATCTTTTCCCGATGGTCGGGAGTCGTCCTCGAAAGCTCGAGCGCGAACGCGCGTTTTCCTCGCCATGGCCAGTCGGCAGATCGCGGAGTTTGCCTCCGCGTCTACCTGTTTTTTGCCAGCATAATCATTCCGGAGCACGGCGCGCGAATGGAAACGTCGGATCGCGCATTCGACGTTCGTTCAATGGCCGGAATTCGCGTGTCGTTATCGCCGTTTGGGAAGCGTCAAAGATGTCCCTGGCGTGGAATATATCGTGGGACGACATATTATTGCGCGCCCGGTTGGCTCGACGCCACCAGGTGCGTCATGATCATTCACGCACGGCTTCGGGCTGTTCGGTGCAACTTGCTCGTGCAACGGTCCTAGGCGATGTCGAACTCGTCCTGCATCGCCGTGACGGTGGCGCGAAGCTCTCTTTCCTTTGCCTCATCCAGCGCGGTCTCGCGCGTGCCGCCGAGATCCCAGCTCGGCGTATAGCCCTTGAGCCGGATCAGCTTCAGGCCTGTGACACCGGACCGTCTTTCCAGTTCGGCCGTGATCTCGTGCTGCATCTGAAGTGTCTTCATGCGGGGAGCACCTCCCGGACGTTCGTTCTCCGGCCTAACAAGGCCGGCCAGTTCAAGTTCCTCGCGCCGCGCGGAACGCCGCTCCATCCCGCGGCGATGGCTTAGGAACGCCCGCCTTGCGGAACACGTTGCTCGTCCGAACCAGGAAAGGATTTCACATGAAGAAACTGGCAACGATCGGTCTCGCTGCGGCGATGATGCTGTCGACTTCGTTCGCCTTCGCGCAGGGTGGCGGGGGCGGCGGCGCCGCTGGCGGATCGGCGGGCGGCGCGAGCGCGGGGACGGGCAGTTCGGATACGGGAACCGGTACCGGAGGCACCACCGGCATGGGCCAGGGCTCGGGAATGAGCAATCCGCCCGGCAGCACGACCGGCAACATGAACAACCCGGGCACCTCGACGCCGAATTACTCGACCGACCCCAACAACAACTCGGCGACAGGGACCGGGACGTCGAACCTGCCCGGCAACAACAGCGGAACGCGGACCAATCCGCGATGATCGCGAAAGCCCCGCCTGGTGCGGGACTTTTTTGCAGGCCCGAGCCACGAAAAGCCCGGCACAATGGCCGGGCTGAATCGCAAATATGAACAGATATGTATGTACCAGGCTTGGCAATGCGGCGATCTAACCGAATGCCGATCTGATCGTCTGTGCACTTTAGCACACTGGCGCGGCCTCCTTGTTCAACTCACGCCTCGTCATCGGCCGCCGCCATCGCATCCGGCCGCGGGCTTATGCGGCTCATATGCCGCGGAGCCTGCGGCGCTCTCGAATTCATATCCCGCCCTGAAGATATTGATCCCGATGCAAGCGCTCCCGCGGACGCCAGGCCGAGGCTCGGCCGGACGCGCGTGAGCGAACGGGAACAGGTGATGTCATGTCTTCGCTTCAGATTGCTACCGGCGACCGGATCATCGAGCCGATGATCGCGCTTGCCGGCTGCACGACGCAACAGCGTATCGTCGTGGCCGGCATGCGGAGCATGGAATTGATGTTCGAACTGCAGCGGCGCGGCTATGCGCGCGCGGCGGCGTCGGGCAATTGCGGCCGCCCGGCCGGTCAGTACGACGTTGCGCTGGTCGATTGGCGGCGGCGTACGCTTCTCGCGCTCGAGCCGGCGCTGGACTGGTTGACGAATGTCCTCAGCGCCCGCGCGGTGCTGGTGGTGTGGGTCGATGCACAGAAGGCCCCGGCCAACCAAAGCCTGCGGGCGTCGCTGGAGCGGCGCGGCTTCGTCGTCGAGCAGGGCATCGTGCATCAATGCGGCTGCGCGCTGTCGGCGCGGCGGTCGCAAGCCCATCCGCTGCAGCTGGCGGCGTGACGCGCTGAACGCGGCTTATCGCGAAGGGAAACCGCCATGTCCAAGGTGCGACGCGCCGTGATCCGCGAATGGATGTTGCTGGTGCGCGAGAAGCGGCAATCCAGCGAGCAGGCGGCCGCCTTTGCAAGAGCGGCGCTGCAGCGGCACGACCTGCCGCGCAGCAGCCGGCGAACGCCGCACGCGATCATTATGCGTTGGCTGCTGCCACGGACCGGACGTCCTTGAGCGGCTGTCGCCGCTTCGCTCACCGCGGGCTACGATGGCTACGGTCAGCGCGACGGCTTTGGGTTGGCTTTCTTCGCAGGCTTTGCCGTTGTGCCGACCGGCTGCACCCGCAAGCCGTCCACGAATACATCCAACAGCCTGAGCGCGGTGGTCTGCCAGCCGGGCTGGTCGTGCATGTAGCACATGCCGATCAGCGCGCGCAGCACGTCCTCGGCGCTGATGTCGTTGCGGATCGCGCCGGCAGCGACCGCGCGCGCGAGCAGGGTGCCGATCGCCTTGGTCAGGCGGTCGAACGAATAGGCATGCAATTCGGTCGAGCCGTGCGCGACCAGCGCCAGTGCCGCGACCATGCCCTTCTTGGTGGCGACGAATTCCACATTCGCGCGCAGCCAGCGCCGTAGCGCCTCGACCGGCTCGGGCGCGCATTGCAGTTGCTCGGCAAGGTCGCCGAGTTGCTCGACCTCGCGGCGATAGACCGCCTCATAGAGCGCCTCGCGGGTCGGGAAGTGGCGATACAGCGTGCCGATGCCGACGCCGGCATGGCGCGCCACCGCCTCGAGGCTCGCCTCGCTGCCGCCGGCCGAGAACACGGCCTTGGCCGCTTCCAGCACGCGCTCGCGATTGCGCACGGCGTCGGCGCGTGGCTTGCGTGCAATTTCTGGTGATCGACCGGCCATTAGTTTTTTCATCGGCTTTTTCTTTTCACCCTCCCTTGTAAACGGAGGATGCCTCCGTATATGGCGACCAGCACCGGGCCTGACAAGGCGCGCCGATCCTGCATCGGCGGCCACGGGCTTCCGTTGCCTCGATTCAACCCGACCATACACGGATCGGAGCCCTGCATGAATCTCCCACTCAGTCTCACCATCAACGGTGTCCGCCGGGAAATTGTCCTCGACGACCCCCGCCTGACCCTGCTCGACCTGTTGCGCGAGCGCCTCGATCTCACCGGCACCAAGAAGGGATGCGACCGCGGCCAGTGCGGCGCGTGCACCGTCCTGGTCGACGGCCGCCGCATCAATTCCTGCCTCGCGCTTGCCGTCAGCCACGACGGCGCCGAGATCACAACCATCGAAGGCATCGCGCGCGGCGACCAGCTGCATCCGGTGCAGGCCGCCTTCATCGCCCATGACGGCTTCCAGTGCGGCTTCTGCACGCCGGGCCAGATCATGAGCGGCATCGGCCTGATCCAGGAAGGTCAGGCCGGCGACGATCCGGAGCGCGTGCGCGAATGCATGAGCGGCAATCTGTGCCGCTGCGGGGCCTATCAAGGAATCACCGAGGCCGTGCTCGAGGCGCAGGCCGACATCAACGCGACCAAGCAGAGGCGCTCCGCATGATGAACTTCGATTATGTCAGGCCGGCCAGCGTCGCGGACGCGATCGCGGCGGCATCCGAAAAGGGCGCGAGCTATCTCGCCTCCGGCACCAATCTGCTCGATCTGATGAAGGGCGGCGTCAGTCGGCCGAGCCTTCTCGTCGACGTCACGCGTCTGCCGGGGCTCGACCGCATCGAGCATCTGGCCGACGGCGGCCTGCGGATCGGCGCGCTGGTGCGCAATGCCGATCTCGCGCATGACACCGGGTTCGCGCGCAACTATCCGGCGGTCGCCGAGGCGTTGCTGTCGGGCGCGTCCGCCCAGCTGCGCAATGCTGCGACCGTCGGCGGCAATCTGATGCAGCGAACGCGCTGCGCCTATTTCTACGACGCGGGCAGCGCCTGCAACCGGCGCTGGCCGGGCGCCGGCTGCGACGCCCTGAAGGGCGAGAACCGCCTGCACGCGGTGCTTGGCTGGAGCGAGGGCTGCATCGCGACCCATCCGTCGGATTTCTGCGTGCCGCTGGTCGCGTTCGACGCCGTCGTCGAGATCGAGGGCAAGACCGGCCGGCGCGAGCTGCCGCTCGAGGCGCTGCACCGTCTGCCGGGCGAGACGCCGGAGCGCGAGACCGCGCTGGAGCGCGGCGACCTGATCGTCGCGCTGCGGCTGCCAGCCGAAGCGCAAGGCTTCTCCGGGCATGCCCGCTACATCAAGGTGCGCGAGCGCACGTCCTATGCGTTCGCCGTGGTCTCGGCTGCGGCCGGCTTGCGCATCGAGGATGGAAAAATCCGCGAGGCGCGGCTTGCGCTCGGCGGCGTCGCGGCAAAGCCGTGGCGGGCGCGCGAGGCCGAACAGGTGCTCGCGGGCGCCGCGCCGGATGCGGCTAGCTATCGCGAGGCAGCGCGCGCGGCGCTCGCGGGCGCAAAACCGTCCGGCGACAACGCCTTCAAGATCGAGCTCGCGCAGCGCATCGTCGTGCGCGCGCTCACCCTTGCTGCCGCAGGCACGCCGGATCGCATTCCCGCGCTGCCGGGCTCTCCCTTCTCATCCGTTGCAGGAGCGTAACGCATGACGGCTGAACTCAATCTGACCCGCGACCCCGCCCACCTCAGGCACGGCTCGAATATCGGCCAGCCGCTGACCCGCACCGACGGCACGCTGAAGGTGACCGGCAAGGCCCGCTATGCCGCCGACAATCATCCGCCCGGCATGGTCTATGCCGTGATCGCGACCAGCTGCATCGCGCGCGGCCGCGTCACCGCGCTCGACGTCGCCGCCGCCAGGCGCCACCCCGGCGTCATCGACGTGATGACGCCGGCGCACAAGCCGGAGCTCGCGGAGGACCCGGACGCCAAGGGCAATCCGTTCGCCTTCCGCATGGAGCTCCTGCAGAGCGACGAGGTGCGCTACGCCAACCAGGCGATCGCGGTCGTGATCGCCGAGACGCTGGAGGCCGCCACGGAAGGCGCCGCACTGCTCTCGCCGCGCTACCAGGTCGAGATCGCGCGTGTCGGCCTCGACGCCGGCGAAGCCTATGCGCCGCCGGTGGTCGGCATCGGCAATCCCGCCGAGGTCCGCCATGGCGATATCGATGCGGGCCTTGCCGCGGCATCGAAGCGGATCGACGCAACTTACGAGACGCCGGCGCAGTATCACAACGCGATGGAGCCGCACGCGATCGTCGCGGTGTGGGACGGCGATCGCCTGTTCCTCGATACGCCGAGCCAGGGCATGGCGATGGCGCAGATGCGGATCGGCGGCCTGTTCGGCATTCCGCCCGGCAACATCCACATCAACAGCCCGTTCCTGGGCGGCGGCTTCGGCTCCAAGGGCCTGGTCTCCGGGCCGCAGGTGCTCGGCATCATGGCGGCGAAGCTGGTCGGGCGTCCGGTCAAGCTGGTGCTGCGGCGGAGCCAGATGTACGGCCCGGTCGGCCATCGTCCGCAGACCCGCCAGCGCATCCGGATCGGCACTGGTGACGACGGCCTGCTGACCGCGCTCGATCACGAGGCGCGCGTCACGACGTCGAGCTTCGACGATTTCTACGAGCCGGCGGCCGACGCCTCGCATACGCTCTATGCGAGCCCGGCGATCCGCACCGCGCATGAGGCGGTACGTGTCGACACCGGCACGCCGCTGTTCATGCGCGCGCCGGGCGAGGCCACCGGATCAATCGCGCTGGAAAGCGCGATCGACGAGGCGGCGTTCGCCTGCGGCATCGATCCCCTGGAATTCCGGCTGAAGAACTACGCCGAGGTCGAGCCGACCACCGGCAAGCCGTTTTCCTCCAAGGCGCTGCGGCAGTGCTACGCCAAGGCCGCCGAACGTTTCGGCTGGGCAGGGCGTCAGCTACAGCCAAGGCAGATGCGCGACGAGAACGGCTTTCTGGTCGGATGGGGCATGGGCACCGCGACCTTCCCGGCGCTGATGTTCCAGGGCAATGCGCGCGCCGTGATCCGCGCCGACGGACGCGGCGTGATGGAGAGCGGCGCGCATGACATGGGGCAGGGCGCCTGGACTGCGCTCACGCAGATCTCGGCCGACGCGCTCGCGCTCGACCTCGAGCAGATCTCGTTCCTGTCGGGCACGTCGGACCTGCCGGATGCCGGCATCGCCGGCGGCTCGGCGCACACTGCAACGGTCGGTGCTGCGATCCACAATGCCGGTGCGGCTGTGATCGCAAAACTCGCCGAGCTTGCGACCTCCGATGAGCGCTCGCCGCTGTTCGGCGCCGGCAATGCCGGCGTGGTGGCGCGGGCCGGGCGGCTCCATCGCCGCGACGATGACGCGCGCAGCGAAAGCTACGCCGAGATCCTGGCGCGCGCCGGCGTTGCCGAGGTCGAGGCCTCCGGCACGGGTGCGGCCGATCCGGCGGCGCAATCGCAATATGCGATGCATGCGCATGGCGCTGTCTTTGCCGAGGTGAAGGTCGATCCGGATCTCGGCCAGATCCGCGCCACGCGGCTGGTCGGCGCGTTCGCCGCAGGGCGCATCATCAATCCGTTGATGGTGCAGAGCCAGCTGCGCGGCGGCATGATCTGGGGCCTTTCCTTCGCGCTGCACGAGGAGGCGGTGATGGACAAGAGGTCCGGCCGCATCCTGAACGCGAACCTTGCCGAGTATCATGTGCCCGTGAATGCCGACGTGCCGCCGATGGAGGTGATCACGGTCGACGAGCACGATCCCCATGTGAACCCGCTCGGCATCAAGGGCGTCGGTGAGATCGGCATCACCGGCAGCGCAGGCGCCGTCGCCAACGCCGTCTTCCACGCCACCGGCATCCGCGTGCGGAAATTCCCGGTCAAGATCGAGGAAGTGGTGATGGGGCTGAGGTGATGCGTCTTGACGTGAGGGCTCCGTAATAGCAAGTGTCGTCCCGGCGAAAGCCGGGACCCATAACCACAGGGTCGTGTTGTTTTAAGAAGGCTACGGCCCCAGCGTCGCGCAATAACTCCCATTAGTGGTAATGGGTCCCGGCCTTCGCCGGGACGACGCAGGATGGCCTTCGCCGGGACGACGAGTGGAGAGAGCGGTGCCTCACCCCGCCGCCGTCACGCAGTTCACCCACAGCACCACGGCTTTCGCGTCGCGCGCCGGGTTGGAAAAGCGGTGCGGGCGGCGGCTGGCGAAGCGGAAACTGTCGCCCTGCTTCAGCGTCCAGGTCTCGGTGTCCACCGTCAGCGTCATCTCGCCCTGGAGCACGAGGCCGGCCTCTTCGCCGTCATGCGTATAGAACTCGTCGCCGGTGTTGCCGCCGGGCTCGAGATGCACCAGGAACAGATTGAGCCGGCTCTCGCTGCCGGCGGGGCTTAGCAACTGCTTTGAGATCCCGGTGCGCCACAGCTTCAGCTCGGCGCGCTGCACCTCGCGGGTCACGACGCCGCTGGCGCCGTCATCCTTCGGCGTCGCGCCGAACAGCGCGGCGATGCCGACGCCGAGCACGTCGGCCAGTGTCGCCAGCACGCGCAGCGAGGGCGACGACAGGCCGCGCTCGATCTGGCTGATGAAGCCGATCGACAGATCGGTGCGTGCGGCAACCACCTCCAGCGACATCTCCTTGCTGCGGCGCAGGTCGCGGATGCGGCGTCCGACCGCGAGATCCATCGCGGGCTCGGCCGGCTTGCTGGCCGGCTTTCTGGCGGCGCGGCGTGCCGTTGCGGGCTTCGCTGCCGCGCCTTTACGCATTCTCTTGCCGCCGCTCACGTCAATCCGCTTCCTTCATGTGCATGAAAACCGCTTGCATTGACCGCGGTTTCGTGACCACAATTTCATATTGGTGAAAATAGGCCGGAACGGCGTCGCCCGCAACCAAAAGCGCGAAACGCGCGGACGATGCGGCGCCAGGGCCAGCTTCGGGAGGTGTTGCGATGTCGTTTCAGCGTCTCGTCCAGGCCGCGGTGGCGGCGCTTGCCCTTGCCTTGAGCGCGCCGTCAGGGGCGCAGCAGGTGCTCAAGGTCGGCTCGACCCCGACCGGCATTCCCTTCACCTTCCTCGACACCAAGACCAATTCGATCCAGGGCATCATGGTCGATCTCGCCACCGAGATCGGCAAGGATGCCGGCTTTACCGTGCAGATCGAGCCGATGCAGTTCTCGGCGCTGATTCCCTCGCTGACCGCAAACAAGATCGACATCATTGCCGCCGCGATGTTCGCCACCGCCGCGCGCAAGGAGGTGATCGACTTCTCCGAGCCGGTCTACACCTATGGCGAGGGCCTCGTGGTGCCGAAGGCCGACACCAAGGCCTATGCCTCGCAGGAGGATCTGAAGGGCACCGTGGTCGGTGCCCAGGTCGGCACTGCCTTTGTCGACGCGCTGAAGAAGACCGGGCTGTTCAGCGAGGTCAAGGTCTACGATACCATTCCCGACATCCTGCGCGACGTGAATGCGGGCCGTCTCAAGGCCGGCTTCGCCGACTATCCGATCCTCGCCTACAATCTGCAGCAGGGCAATTTCGCCGACGTTCGGCTGGTCGACGGCTACAAGCCGGTCACCGTCGGCACGGTCGCGATCGGCGTCCGCAAGAGCGACACCGAGCTGCTCGCAAAGATCAACGCCTCGCTCGGGAAGCTGAAGGCCAACGGCACGATCGCGAAGATTCTTGAGAAATGGGGCCAGAAGGCCAACGCGTCGTGACAGCGCGATCCGTCATCCTGAGGAGCGCGTAGCGCGTCTCGAAGGATGCACGGCCCGGCTGGTGGCCGTCGACCCTTCGAGACGCGCTACGCGCTCCTCAGGGTGACGGGAACAATATTCGAGCGTGTGTCGGGACTGGATATGTTTGAGCCGATGCAAAAATTCTTCCATGACGCCGTCGAGTTCGTGCCGATCCTGCTGCAGGGGGTCTGGCTGACCATCGTCGTCACCGTCGGCTCGCTCGTCCTTTCGACCGTGCTCGGGCTGGTGTGGGCCTTGATGCGGGTGTCCGGGATCGGCTTCCTGGTCGGCCTCAGCGCCTCGCTGATCAACGTGATCCGCGGCATCCCGATCATCGTGCTGCTGTTCTACATCTATTTCGTGATGCCCGATTTCGGCATCGCGCTATCGGCGCTGCAGGCCGCGATCATCGGGCTCGGCATCGCCTATTCGGCCTATCAGGCGGAAAATTTCCGCGCCGGCATCGAGGCGATCGACAAGGGGCAGATCGAGGCGGCGCAGACCATCGGGATGGGCTGGTGGCTCACCATGCGCCGCGTGGTGCTGCCGCAGGCGGTCAGGATCATCCTGCCGCCCTACGGCAACATCATGATCATGATGCTGAAGGATTCCTCGCAGGCGTCCACCATCACGGTCGCCGAACTGGCGCTGCAGGGCAAGCTGATCGCCTCCTCGACCTTCAAGAACACCAGCGTGTTCACGCTGGTGGCGCTGATGTACCTCACCATGAGCATTCCGCTCATCCTGCTGGTTCGGCACTTCGAGAACAAGGCGAACCGCAAATGATCGAGCTCCGCGACATCCACAAGAGTTTTGGCAAGGTCGAGGTGCTGAAGGGCATCACCGCCTCCGTCGCGAAGAGCGAGGTAGTCTGCATCATCGGCCCGTCCGGCTCCGGCAAGTCGACCATCCTGCGCTGCATCAACGGGCTCGAGAGCTACGATCGCGGCGAGATCAGCGTCGAGGGTGCGCGCGTCGACAGCAACGACCGCTCGATCGTGGCGATCCGCACCCAAGTCTCGATGGTGTTCCAGCGTTTCAACCTGTTTCCGCACCGCACCGCGCTCGAGAACGTCATCGAGGGGCCGCTTTATGTGAAGAGGGAGCCGCGCGAGCAGGCGGTCGCCCGCGGCCGCGCGCTGCTCGCGCAGGTCGGGCTCGCCGACAAGGCCGAGGTGCATCCGCCAAAACTCTCCGGCGGCCAGCAGCAGCGCGTCGCGATCGCGCGGGCGCTGGCGATGCAGCCGAAGGCGATCCTGTTCGACGAGCCGACCTCCGCGCTCGATCCGGAGCTGGTCGGCGAGGTGCTGTCGGTGATGCGCAAGCTCGCCGACGATGGCATGACCATGGTTGTCGTCACCCATGAAATGGGCTTTGCCCGCGACGTCGCCGACCGCGTGCTGTTTATCGACGGCGGCGTCATCGTCGAGCAGGGCGCCGCCAAATCCGTCCTCAACCAACCCCAGCACCCGCGCACCCAGGATTTCCTGCGCCGCGTGCTGCATCCGCTGTGATCGGTTCATGATGCCGCTTGGTCAGGCCGTTTCAGCATCGACGGTCCACCTCTCCCCTTGTGGGAGAGGTCGGATTGCATCGTTGGATGCAATCCGGGTGAGGGGTTGCGCTCTCTCGTGGGACCTGAACCCCTCACCCGGCGCTGCGCGCCGACCTCTCCCCGACGGGGAGAGGTGAAATACGAGTTCCTCCCATGACCACACCCACCCGCCTGCCGCTGCCACCGAGCCTCTACGCCGACATCGCGGTGGAGGCGACGCCGACGCCTCAGCTGACATCGGACAAGAGCGTGCCGGTCGCGATCATCGGCGGCGGCTTCACCGGCCTGTCGACCGCGCTGCACCTCGCCGAGCAGGGCGTGTTCGCAACCGTGCTGGAAGCGCAGGAGCCGGGCTGGGGCGCCTCCGGCAATAATGGCGGGCAGACCAATCCCGGACTGAAGCACGACCCCGACCAGATCGAAGCGGATTTCGGCGCCGATCTCGGCCGCCGCATGATCGAATTCTCCTACGGCACCACCAACTTCACGCATGATTTGATCCGCCGCTACCAGATCCCCTGCGAGGCCAGGCAGAACGGCACGCTGCGCGCCGCCTACAACGAAGCCAGCGCGGCAGCGATCGAGACCACGGCAAAGCAATGCATCCGGCGCGGCATGCCGGTGAAGCTGCTCGACGCCGCCGAGATGCGGGCGATGACCGGCAGCGACCGCTACCTCTGCGCCATGCTGGATGCGCGCGGCGGCGACCTGCATCCGCTGAGCTATGCCCGGGGTCTTGCGCGCGCCGCGATCGGGGCCGGCGTCGCCGTCCATGGCGAGACCCCGGCGCTGTCGCTCCGCCGCGACGGCGGCCGCTGGCGGATCGAGACCCCGCGCGCGGTCGTGCTCGCCGACAAGGTGCTGCTCGCGACCAACGGCTTTACCGACGATCTCTGGCCGGCGCTCCGCCGCAGCATCGTGCCGGTGTTCTCGTCGATCGCGGCGACCGCGCCGCTGTCCGACGAGATTGCACACGCGATCATGCCGACCCGGCCGGTGCTCTACGAAAGCGGCCACATCACGGTCTATTACCGCATCGACCAGCACAATCGGCTCTTGATGGGCGGCCGCGGCCCGATGCGCTGGATCAGCAAGCCGACCGACGTCGCCTATCTGATCCGCTACGCCGAGCGGCTGTGGCCGCAGCTCAGGGGCGTCAGCTGGACCCACGGCTGGAACAGCCGCCTTGCCATCACCGCCGATCACTACCCGCATGTCCATGAGCCCGCGGAGAATTTGCTGATCTCGCTCGGCTGCAACGGCCGCGGCGTCGCGCTCTCGACCGCGATGGGCGCGGAGCTGGCCCGCCGCCTGATCGGCGGCCCCAAGGCCGAGATCGACATGCCCGTGACCGGTATCAAACCGATCCCGATGCACGCCTTCTGGCGGGTCGGCGTCACCACGGCGGTGCTGACCGGCCGGGTGCGGGACCGGCTCGGTGTGTGAGGCATTTAACACAATTACAGAATGTGCTGGGCTAATCTCGCGCGTCGGATATATTCGCAGTCTTTACTGAAAGGCTGTTCATGCAGTGCGAGCGATGCGGCCGCGCAAACCGGGCTGGCAACGATTATTGTGAAGATTGCGGTGCGCCGTTAGGCCTCAAATGTGACTCCTGTCAGCATGTGAACGGGCCCTCCAGCCGCTTCTGCGGCCGCTGCGGCACCGCGATCGCCGCGGGCAGCGTCCGTCCCGATGCGCCCTCGCAGCGGCTGCTTCGTTCGCTCAGCACCAAGGGCGGCGAACGCAAGAACCTCACTCTGCTGTTTGCCGATATCCGCAACTCGACCAATCTGATCGACAGCCTCGGCGATCCCGAGCTCGGCATGCGGCGGCTGGAGCCGGTGCTCGACCTGATGAAGGAGGCCGTCCACCGCTACGACGGCATCGTCAACAAGATCCAGGGCGACGGCGTCATGGCGCTGTTCGGCGCGCCGCCGCGCCCGCATGAAGACCATGCGGTCCGCGGCTGTCTCGCCGCGCTCGCCATGCAGGATTCGGTGGCCAGGCTGGCCGATCCCGGCATGCAGATCCGGGTCGGGCTGCACACCGGCGAAGTCGTGGTGCAAACGGTGGAAAACACCATCTACCAGACCTACGACGCCGCCGGCGCCAACGTCCATATCGCCAACCGGATGGAGCAGATGGCCGATGAGGGGACGATCCTCATCACGCGGGACACCTATCTCGGCGCCAGGCAATTCGTCGAGGTCGTGCCGCTCGGCATGCAGACCATTCGCGGCATCTCGATGCCGGTGGAGGTCTTCAAGCTGACCGGGCTGCTCAGCGCGCCCGCCAGCGACGTTTTCCGCAGCGGCCGCCGCCTGACCTCGATGGTCAACCGGACCGAGCAGATGGCGGCGCTGGAGCATGAGCTGTCGCGTGCGGTTGCCGGCGACGGCCGAGTCGTCGGCATGGTCGGCGATGCCGGCATCGGCAAGAGCCGGCTTTGCTTCGAGTTCGCCGAAAATTGCCGCCGCAAGGGCATTCGCGTCTACGAGGCGCGCGTGCTGGCGCATGGCCGCGCAACACCGTTCCAGCCCGTGCTCGAGCTGCTGCGCGACATCTTCGGCATCCGTGTCAAGGAGCCGATCGAGACATCCCGGCGTCGCGTCATCGACCGCTTTGCCGAGATGGCCGCGTCGGAGCAGGAGCTGCTGGTGCTGCTCGAATTTCTCGGGCTTGCCGATCCGGAGCATCCGGCCCCGAAGCTCGATCCGCGCGCGCTGCGGTTGCAGCTGCTCGATCTCGTTCGAACCCTGGTGCACGCGCGCCCCGGGGACACGCCGGCGGTCGTCATGATCGAGGACCTGCACTGGATCGATGCCGCCAGCGAGGAGTTCGTCGAGACGCTGGTCGATGCCATCGTCGGCACCGCGACGTTCCTGGTGGTCAATTTCAGGCCGGGCTTCACGGCACCTTTCATGCAGCGGTCTCACTACCGTCAGATCGCCATCCCGCCGCTGCCGTGGTCCGATTCGAACGAGCTGCTCCGCGAGCATTTCGGCAGGCATCCCTCGCTGGCCTCGCTGAGCAGCAATGTCATTGAACGCGCGCAGGGCAATCCGTTCTTCATCGAGGAGCTTGCCAACACCGTCGTGGAGCGCGGCAATGTCGAGGGCGAACGCGGCAACTACCGGCTCAAGCATGGCGTCGATGCGGTGCCGCTGCCCGCAACGGTGCAGGCCGTCGTGGCCGCCCGCATTGATCACCTCGAGGATATCGCCAAGCAGGTGCTCGAGACGGCGGCGGTGATCGGCCGGCTGGTCGCGATGTCGGTGCTGCGCCCGGTCGCGGCGCTGCCGAACGACGATTTGCAGAACGCCATCGCGCAGCTCCGCCAGGCCGAGCTGCTGTACGACCTGCCGCCCTACGACAAGGGATTGCTGGCGTTTCGCCATCCATTGATCCAGGAGGTCGCCTATGCAACGCAGTTGCGGTCGCGGCTGACCACGCTGCATGCGACCGTCGCCAAGGCCATCGAGGGCTTCGACTGGGGCAAGCTCGACGAGTTTGCCGGGCTGCTCGCCTATCACTACGAGGCCGCGGGCCAGCCGCTGGAGGCCGTCACCCATTTGCAGCGTGCGGCGCGCTGGATCGGCAAGACCAACTCCGCCGAGGCAATGAAGAGCTGGAAAAAGGTTCGCGCCCTGCTGCAGGACCAGCCTCCGTCCGAATATGTCGACCGGCTGCGGGCGATGTCGAGCGGCCAGATCCTCAACTTCGGCTGGCGTGAGGGCATGTCCGCCGAAGAGGTCAAGCCCTACGCCGAAGAGGCGATCAAATACGCACGCGCGGCGGACCCGGTGCACGAGCCGATCCTGCTCGGCGCCTACGGTAGGATCCTGGCCGCGACCGCGGCGGCCGACGACTATGTCAATCTCGTGCAGGACGCCTTGAAGCTCACTTCCGGCACCGGGGACGTCGGACGGTTTGCGACGGTCAATGCCATGCTGAGCCAGGCGTTCTTCCTGTCGGGTCGTCTTGCCGAGGCGCTCGACGCCGGGCAGGTGGCGGTTGCCGCGATTGCCGAGCAGGGCGGTTTTCACAACAACGTCACACTCGGTCTCAACCCGAACCAGATTCTCGGCTTCGACGTCGAGCACTGGATCAGGTGTCTCGGCACCAGAATTCTGGTGCGGCTCGGCCGGTTTGACGAGGCCGAGCGGCGGATCGCCGAGGTGCTGCGGGCCGAGCCGGAGCGCTTCGCCGCCGTCGTGCAGTTCATTCCGCATTTTGCGATGGTGGAGATGGGCTGGAGCCGCGGCCGGCCGGAACTCGCCAAGCCGCATGCGGCGAGGATCGCCGAATTGGCCGAGCAGTCCGGCACGCCCTATCTGCGGGTCGCGGCGCTCGCCAGCGCCGGCCTCGCCAGCGGCGCCGCAGGCGACTTCAAGGTTGCCGCCGCCCAGCTTCAGGAAGCGATCGACTTTGCGCGCTCTGCGCGAGCCGGCCTCGAATTCGAGGCCCGCATGCTGGCGGATCTGGCCGAAGCGCTCTATCGCGCCGCCGACCACCATGCGGCCCTGCAAGCGGTGGACGAGGCGCTGATGGTCGCGCGGCGAAGGACCGATCGCGTCGCCGAGCTGCACGCGACCGTGCTGCGCGGCCTGATCATTTGCGCCTTGGGCAGTACGTCACATGATGAGCTTGACGAGATTGTCGGCGGCGCTCAGAATTTGCTCGACGTCTCGGGGGCAGTCTACTTCACGCCACAACTCGATCAGCTTCGATTGCATCTTGAGCGACGCCGCTAGACGCGACGATTTTTTCATTTCTGGAAACAAGGTATTGAGGGGGTTCTAATGGGACGGATGATTCAAGACGATACGACGCGCGATGTTCTGGATCTGCTGAACAAGCGGTTTGGTCCCGGCGGGATCATGGAGATGGTCGAGCTGCAAAAGGAGTTCGACATCTTCTCTCCCAATCATCCCCTCGAGCAGTCGTTCCGGCTGATCGGGATCGAGCCGGCCGACCGGATCGAACGGAAGCGCTGGTACACCTTCCTCGGCACGCTGAAGGACTATCCTTCCGATCAGCCCAATGTGAGCGGATACAAGCGGGTGGTCCAGGCGTTCCGCCACGCGCTCACGCAGAATCCGTATCTGCCGGTGCTGGTTAGCGTTCACGCCATGAAGGAAAATCCGAAGGTGACGTTTGCGGCCGATGGCCACACGCCGCTGATCTACTCGACCCAGTCGTATCGGGTTCTGTCGATCCCGACCAAGCCAAGCCAGGTCGCCCGCAAGGAGCTTGCCGCGATGGCGAAGCAGCGGCGGGCCAAAGCCAAGAAGTGAGCAAGACGTGAGCATCGCGGCGGAGACCGCAGGTTTCGGCGCCGAAGGCGACCGGGCGCGATTCTCCGACCTCTATGCCGATGTCGAATCCTACTACAGCGCGCGGGTCGCCAAATACGGCGCCACCCCGCGCGGGGTGGACTGGTCCTGCCAGGCCACCCAGGACCTCCGCTTCGTCCAGTTGCTGAAGCTCTGCGACTTCTCCGCACCGTTCAGCCTGAACGATATCGGCTGCGGATACGGCGCGCTGTGCGCCTATCTCGCAAGGCGCCATCCGCAAGCGGAGATCGATTATCTCGGGATCGATCTGTCATTCGCCATGATCAGCCGCGCGCGCCGCCGTTTCTCGGCGCCGGGGCGTCGCTTCAAGGTCGGCAAGGGTAGCCCGCGGCGCGCGACCTATTCGGTCGCGAGCGGCATCATGAATGTCGATGTCGGCGGCTGCCGCCGATCCTGGGAGGCATTCGTCGCCGAGATGCTGGCCGACCTGCGCCGAGCCAGCGTGCGCGGCTTCAGCGTCAACTTCGTCACCGGGGAGGCCGCAGCCACCGCGGATGCGGATGCGGCGCAGGTGCAGCTGTATTGCACGAGCCCCGAGCCGTGGATCCATTATTGCGAACGCGAGCTTGGCTGCACCGTCGAGACCGTCGACGGCTACGGACTGAACGAAGTCACCCTGCTGGCGCGATGCAGGGATTGCTGATCGGGCTGCGGACTATCGCTTGTCCAGAATCCGCAACTCGGCCGTGGCGCTGGCGACCGTCACATCGTTGGCGTCGATCAGATCGGCTTCCACGATCATGTCGCGGTCGGTCTGCGAGATGACCTTCGCCTTGGCCGTGATCGGGCCGATGCGCGCCGGTTTGAGAAACCGCGTGGTGAGGGTCTTCGTCACGACGGTCCGCGTTGCGGGCAGCGCTGCGAGCGCGCCGAGGCCCGTCGCTGAATCCAGCATCGCGGCAAGGAAACCGCCCTGGATCGTTCCATGGCGGTTGGTGAACAAGGGTTGCGCCTCGAAACGGACTGTGGCGGTTTCACCGTCGAAGCCCAGCCACTCGCGTCCAAGAAGTTGCGCGCCGGGCGGCACGTCTGCGCTTGCTTCACTCAAGCCGGTCACCGCAATTGTTGTCGGTCCAAATGTATCAGCCCGTTCGGGTCATGCAATAAACTCGGTGTCGTCCCTGCCTAGTGCGCAATTGCGCACGGGAGCAGGGACCCATAACCACAAATGGCCATTGTTGAACGACGCTGGAACGACGAGCCCCTTTCACAACACCCGCCGCGGAGTATGGGTCCCTGCTTTCGGAGGGACGACGGCGGTGGATGTGGCATCCGCATGCGCGGGTGATGACACCGCATTGTTTGAGCATCTTGAATTGCGAACCATCCCATCGTCGTCCTGGCGAAAGCCAGGACCCATTACCCCGAATCTCAATTGTTGCACGCGCTGCAGCCGCGATCCCGTTCATCACCGATTGCGGTGGTTATGGGTCTCTACTCCCGTGCGCAATTGCGCACTAGGCAGGGACGACGACCGCAATGAACCGCGCGACTTGCCGTCACCCCTCCGCGACCGCATCGCCCCAGGGCTGGAACGGCTCGGTGACGCCGCTGTTGGTGGTGCCGTCGCGCAGCACGACGCTCGGGCAGGCGAACTTCATCGGCAGGGTCTGGATACGGGCCTCCTCGAAGTCGAAGCGGCCGCGCAGCGCCTCGCGCACGCTCGCGGGCAGGCGCTTGTCGCCGATCACCACGGCGCCCTCGCTGGCGTCGATCCGCGGCTGGTGGATCGCGGTGTCGAGATCCATGCCGAAATCCATCACGAAGGAGAGCAGTTGCGACACCGCCGGCAGGATGCGGCGGCCGCCCGATGCGCCCGCGGCTAGCGTGCGGCCGTCGGCTGCCTGCGCCACCACAGGCGTGTAGTTGGTCAGGCAGCGCTTGCCGGGCGCGAGCGAGTTCGGATTGCCTTGCGTCGGATCGAACCACATGATGCCGTTGTTCATGGTCAGCCCGGTGTTCGGCGTCACGAATTTGGAGCCGAAGGTCGACAGCAGCGTCTGCGTCACCGCGGCCATGTTGCCATCGCGGTCGACCGCGGAGAAATGCGTGGTGCAGCTTGGCGCGATCGCTTCGGCGCCGAGCGCGCGGCGGCCGTCGACATCGCCCATGTCCTTCAGCCGTTCGCGATAGGCGGCTTGCAGCGCCTCCGCATAGGCAGCGTAGGCTGACGCATCCGGACCGCCCCGCGCGGGCGCGAGCGCCTTTTGCAAAAGGCCGAGCGTGCGCGCCATGGTCGGACCCGCGGTCAACTCCGGCGTCGCATAGACCGTGCCGCCGCGATAGGGAATCTTCAGCGGCTCGCGCAGATGGGCGCGGAAGGCGGCGAGGTCGCGCACCGACAGCGCGCCGCCGGCGGCCTGGATGTCGTCGGCGATGCTGCGCGCAAGATCGCCCTCGTAGAAATCGCGCGGGCCGGCCGCGGCGAGCTGCGCCATCGTGGCCTTGAGCTTGTCCTGCGGCATGCGGACCACCGACCTGATGCCCCATTGCGCGTTCGGCGGCAGGCCGTCCTGCAGATACGCCGCGGCGCTGGCGGGATAGCGCCGCAGATCGGCCGCGGAGCTTGCGATCATCGCGGTGGTCCACCAATCGACCAAAAGGCCGTCGCCGGCGAGCTTGACGCTCGGCGCCAGCAGGTCCTTCCACGGCATCCTGGCGTGGCGGCGATGCGCTTCCTCCATGCCGGCAACGACGCCGGGCACCGCGATCGAGCCGGGGCCGTGCAGGTTGCGGTCGTCCTTGACCCGCGCCCAGGGGAACAGGTCGGAGGCCGCGCCGCCGGTCAGCGGATAATCCTCGATGCGCAGGCCGTCGGGCGCGCGCATGCCGTAGTCGATCACCTCGACGCGGTTCTCCTTGGCGCGATACAGCACCATCGCGCCGCCGCCGCCGGCGCCGCTCATCCACGGCTCCACGACGCCAAGGGCGAAGGTGGTGGCGATCACGGCGTCGACGCAATCGCCGCCCGCGGCCAATACCTCCGCGCCGACCTCGGCCGCCCGGCGCGACTGTGCGGCGACGATGCCGCCCTTGGCGCTGACGGCCGGCTTGCGGATCACTTGCGAGTTGGAGAACTGGTCGGACATGGCGTTGCTTTCGCTGTTCTTGTTGCGGGTGGGGCACGTTGGCGTAGCATGCCAAGCATGGCATTGTCAGTGCAACAACAAGAACCAATTTCAGGGAGCGGAAAATGACTGGTGTGAAGCGTGAACGGGACGGCAAGATCGGCATCCTGACGCTCAACGATCCCGCGAGCCTGAACGCCATGACGCCGGAACTGCTCGGCGATCTCGCACTCGCCGTCGGCGAGATGAGCCTCGATCCCGGCATCCGCGCGCTGGTTCTGACCGGGGAGGGACGCGGCTTCTGCTCCGGGCAGAACCTCAAGGCGTTCCAGTCGCTCGGCGACAACATCTACACCGGCGTGATGAGACATTATTGGCCGGCGATGCAGGCCTTGCGCGAATGCCGCGTGCCTGTGGTGGTCGCGGTCAACGGCGTCGCGGCCGGCGGCGGCTTCAGCCTCGCGATGTCCGGCGACATCATCCTGGCCGCGCGCTCGGCGAGCTTCATCCAGGTGTTCAGCCGGATCGGCCTGGTGCCCGATCTCGGCTCGACCTGGCTGTTGCCGCGCCTGATCGGCCGCCAGCGCGCGCTCGACCTGATGCTGCTGAACGAGCCGCTGCCGGCCGAGCGGGCCAGGGAGTGGGGGCTGGTGCGCGATGTGGTCGATGATGCAAAACTGCTCGACGAGGCGAAGGCGCTTGCCGGTCGCCTTGCGGACGGACCGACGCGCGCGCTGGTCGCGACGCGGCAGCTGCTCGAGGAAAGCGAGCACGCCAGCTACGCCGATCAGTTCCGCCGCGAGATCGAGCTGCAGCAGGTGATCCGCGAGAGCGCCGACGCGAAGGAAGGCCGCCAGGCCTTCGTCGAGAAACGCAAGGCTCGGTTCACGGGGCGCTAGGCCTTGGTCCACGGCACGTTACAGCAGACGCGATTGAGTCGGGCCATCACGGCATCGGACTTGCGTCCCCTCTCCCGCTTGCGGGGGAGGGCCAGGGTGGGGGCTCTCTCCGCGAATCGCATCGTGGAAAAAGCCCCCACCCGCATCGCATCAGATGCGATGCGACCTGAGAGCGAGCTTCGCTCGTCTCGACCCCCGCAAGCGGGAGAGGTGCAGCGAGCGTGCCGCTGGACTGTTTCGACTTCACATCATCATGCTTTACCCGATCGCAATCGCGATCTTGCCGAAATGCGCGCCGCTCGCCATGTGGGCGAACGCGGCCTTGGCCTGGTCGAACGCGAACACCTTGTCGATGACGGGCTTGACGCCGTGCAGGCTGATGCCGTCGCACAGTGCCTGCAAATCCTCGATCGAGCCGACGGTGACGCCTTGCAGCCGCTGCTGCTGCATCACCATCAGCGGCAGCCGCGTATCGGACGAGGCGGGACCTGCGAGCACGCCGATGAAGGCGATGGTGCCGCCGATCCTGGTGGCGCGGATCGATTCGTTCAGCGTGCCGACGCCGCCGACCTCGACGACGAGATCGACGCCGCGCCCGGTCAGCTCGCGCGCCTTCTTGCCCCAATCGGGCGTGGTCTTGTAGTTGAGCGTGACATCGGCGCCGAGCTGCTTCAGCCGCGCGATCTTGGCGTCGCTGGAGGAGGTCGCGATGACGCGGGCGCCGCACATCTTGGCGAATTGCAGCGCGAACAGCGAGACGCCGCCGGTGCCCTGGGTCAGCACCGTCTGCCCCGGCTTGAGGTCGCCGAGCTTGACCACCGCGCTCCACGCCGTGAGGCCGGCGCATGGCAGCGCCGCGGCCTCGATATCGCTCAGATGATCCGGCGTGCGCACCAGCGCATGCGCGGGGAAGACCCGGTACTCGGTCAGCACACCGTCGACGCTGCCGCCGAGCGCCGCGCGCATCCGCGCCTCGCTCGGCTCGCCGCCGAGCCAGCTTTCGAAGAAGCTGCCGATCACACGATCGCCGGGTGCGAAGCTCCTGACTCCGGCGCCGACCGCCTCGACCACGCCGGCGCCGTCGGAGACCGGCACCAGCGGAAATTTCTGGCGCGAGCCGTAGCCGCCCTTGACCGTGAGCAGGTCGCGATAATTCAGCGTCGCCGCCTTCAGCCGCACCAGGACTTCGCCGGGGCCGGCTTGCGGGACCGCCTTGTCGACCAGCGCCAGCGCGTCGACGCCGCCGGGGCCTTGCAACTCATAGCATTTCACGGAACGTCTCCTGCTCGGTGCTCTTGTGTTGGGCAGCGCTCGCGGCGCCGCCGTGCATGCTCCGAGCATATGTCAGGCCTGCCGCGCGTGGCCATAGCGCGCAGCGGGGCCGATGGAATGGCGCCCATGTCCGAACGTGCTGGCGGTGCCCGAAAATACCGCCAATCTGTGCCGTCAATGAAGTGACCGAGCGGAGGTGACGATGGCTGCCTTGCTTGAGACCAAGCGCGATCTGATCGCCACGCTCGCACGCGGCGCGGTTCGCGTGCTGCTTGCCGCTGCATGGATCGCTTGCGGTGGTGCGATGGCCGCAGCAGACGACGGCCTCTACCGCGCGCAGACCGTCGTCACCGGCCAGGGCGAGCCGAACCGCATCATAGGCTTCGGTGCATGTCTGGAGGACGTCCTGATCAAGGTATCCGGTCAGCCAATGCTGGCAGGCGACCGCCGGCTTGCCGCATACAAATCGAAAGCCAAGGAGTTCGTCAGCAGTTTCGATTATCACGATCAATATGCCGGCAAGCCGCATCATGACGAGCAGGGCACCCGCGACCGGCCCTACGACCTGACGGTGGATTTCGACGACAAGAAGATCGACGGCATTCTCGCCAGGCTCGATCTCAAGCCGTGGCGGTCGCGGCGGCCGGTGCTCGGCGTCTTCGCGGAAATGCAGCACGGTCCGAAGGACTACATCGTCACATCC
This sequence comes from Bradyrhizobium sp. USDA 3262, assembly GCF_054060035.1. Taxonomy (NCBI): domain Bacteria; kingdom Pseudomonadati; phylum Pseudomonadota; class Alphaproteobacteria; order Hyphomicrobiales; family Nitrobacteraceae; genus Bradyrhizobium; species Bradyrhizobium sp. USDA 3262. The sequence continues at coordinate 7,690,078 of NZ_JBSSCT010000001.1, read as the reverse complement.
GACGGGACGCAGTCCGACCTGCAACGCGATGCGCTGGCGGCTGCGGCCGGAAAGCGCGGCATGCGCTTCGTGCTGCCCGATGCAGCGGCGTTGACGAGTGCCAACCTCACCGCCGCCGAACTGTCGAAGACGGCGCCGGCGAAGCTGAGTTCGATCGTCGCGCCGCAGGGCGGCGAAGCCACCCTGCTCGGACGATTGGTCTGGAACGACAAGGACCTCGGTTGGGCCACGCAATGGCGGATGGCCTGGAACGGCAAGGATTACAAATGGCAGTTCCGCGGCGTCACCTTCGACGAAGCCTTCCGCCGCGGCATCGGCGGCGCCGCGCAGCTGCTGTCGGGCAATGGCGATCCGGGGCGATCGAAATAATGAGCTTGCGCGCGCGCAGCGGCTGATTTGCTAGCCGGCGTAGCCGAGCGTTTGCGATGGGTATTCCCCGAACATCGCGCGGTAATATTGCGAGAAGCGCCCGAGCTCGATGAAGCCCTGTTCGATCGCAACCTTGGAGACGGTGGTCTGGTCCGGGGTGCTTTCGCGCAGGATCGAACGGATCATGCAGAGCCGCTTATAGCGCAGGAACGTCACCGGGCCGACCCCGAACACCTCGTGGAAGGCGCGGTGCAGGCTGCGTCGCGACAGCCGAAGCTCGGTGCAGATTTCCGAGACATGGACCGGGCGCGTGCCCGCGGCGTGCAGATAGTCCTCGACATGGCGCACCAGTCGCATCGCCGACGGCAGATAGCTCGTTCCGTCGGGCGGCAGCGACGTGATGACCGTCGCGGTCACGCAGTCGATGATCGCGCGCTTCCAGAAGCTGGCCGACGTGTCCGACAAGGCGTCCGGATAGCGCGCGAGATGCGCGACGATCTGCGGTAGTTTGTCCGCGGCGCCCATGCCGATCATGGGGTCGGCGCGAAAGTGGTTCTTCACTTGCCAGGTTTCGGCGTCGGCGAGCCGCGGCTCGCCGCCGAATATGTCGGGCAGCTCAGCCAGGTCGAAGCGGATGGCCGCGTAGGATGAAGCGCTGTGAAAGACACCGTCATGCTCGACCGACGGAGGAATCACCAGCACATCGGCCGGCTGCATGTCGAACGCCCAATGCGTGACACGGTCGGTCGCGTTCAGCAGCATTCCGATGATCAGCTTGGGATCGGTCGAGATGCGCTGGGTGCGGACCCCGACATTGAACGCGCCGATGCTGAGCGAAAAGTCACCGATCCCGACGTGAGACAATGTGCCGCGCAGCTTGCCGCGCTCAAGCTGCATGACTTCGACATGCGAGCCTTTGACGGCATCGTGGAGACCCTCGAAGCCGTCAAGCTCGCCGGTGCTAACCGTCAGGTGCTGGCCCATATCCACGTTCACAACTGCAGCGCGATTAATCTACTAAAACCAAATGCTTGAAGTCGGTACAAAAAGTGCGGCCGTGACAATGTGCCTAGATTGGTTCGATTCGCATGGCGAGATCGTGGTGTGGATTTGCATACGTGCGGATTTTCGCTTGTTTTTTCGAGAAAGCAACAATGCCGACCACATCGGATTGATCGAATTGGAGCATCTTTCGTTAAGCCTGCACGCCTCGGGGTTGAGATTGGCACAAAGTGCACATCACTTGTATAGTGCGTTCCGCTATCGTTTGAACTGACAGCAGAATTCGCTCGTGACAACGTCCAGTGGAACGGGAGTCGCGATCGAGAACCCTGTGCACGCAAGTGTGCACATGGATTAGCAACGGAGGAGAAAGGGAAGAAGGCCTGACGGATCAACGCTGCCGAAAAGTGCAGCATAGAAAAATGGAAGGGCGCGACAATGCACTCAGGCACGACGCAATCATGCACGAGATTCGATCACCGAGATCATAAGTCTGCGATCTTCAACAAGATTTTCCGTCTGGCGCTCGTCGGAGCAGCCGCGATTGTCGCGCAAGCCGGCCCAGCGTCGGCGGTCAGCATCGGCTCTTCCGCTTCACTGCCGATCATCAAACAGCAAGAAGGCAGCGGTAACGTTGTGCAGGTGCGCGCTGTCGCGCGCCGCGGCGGCGTTGCGGTCGGACCGCGCGGCGGTGCGGTTGCTTATCGTAGCCGGACGGTAGCGCGTCCGGGAGTTCGGCCCGGCTGGCACGGCGGCGGCACGCGCTGGGTCGGGCCCGGACCGCGGCCGGGAGGTTGGGCGCGGCCTGGCTGGTACGGCTGGCCGATCGGGGGCGCGGTCGCGGCCGGCGCGGCGATCGGTTTCGTCAGCGCGGCGAGCGCAGCCGCCTGGGCCGGACCGCCGCCGGCAGCGGGCATGTGCTGGTACTACACCGACCCGTCGCGAACACAGGGCTTCTGGGACTACTGCTCACGGTAATGCGCAAAGAGGTGCATCGCCATGTCCCGGCTAGAGATCGCCTCCGCTGAATCAGAGCGTGACGACCGCGTCCAGGCCGACGACATGGTCTGGATTCCCGGCGGCACGTTCCGCATGGGCTCCGACCATCACTATCCCGAGGAGGCGCCGGCGCATCGGGCGTCGGTCGACGGCTTCTGGATCGACCGCACCCCGGTGACCAACGCTCAATTCCGCGAATTCGTGCGGGAGACCGGGCACATCACGGTCGCCGAGCGGCCGCCGGATCCTGCGCAATATCCGGGCGCGCTGCCGCATATGCTCTATGCCGGCTCGCTGGTGTTTCAGCCGCCGCGCCGGGTCACCACCCTGCGCGACTGGAGCCAATGGTGGACCCTGATGAAGGGCGCCAACTGGCGCCGCCCCTACGGCCCGCGCAGCAACATCAATGTGCTCGGCAGCCACCCGGTCGTCCACGTCGCCTATGCCGATGCGCTCGCCTACGCCAAATGGGCCGGCAAGGAACTTCCGACCGAAGCCGAGTGGGAGTTCGCGGCGCGTGGCGGGCTGGAGGCCGAGGAGTTCGCCTGGGGCAATGCCTTGACGCCGGGCGGCAAGCACATGGCCAACACATGGCAGGGCAATTTCCCTATTCAGAACCTCTGCGAGGACGGCTTCGACCGGACCTCGCCGGTGACCGCGTTTCCGCCGAATGGCTATGGCGTCCACGACATGATCGGCAATGTCTGGGAGTGGACCGCCGACTGGTGGTCCACCCGTCATGAGGCCGACGCCGCGAAGCCCTGCTGCATCCCGCAGAATCCGCGCGGCGGCCGCGAGGAAGCAAGCTACGACCCCGCCCAGCCCGCGATCAAAATCCCGCGGAAAGTGCTGAAGGGTGGCTCGCATCTTTGTGCCCCGAACTATTGCCGCCGCTATCGCCCCGCCGCGCGGCACGCCGAACCGGTCGACACGTCCACCAGCCATGTCGGGTTCAGATGCGTGGTGCGGTCGCGGACGTCTCAGCCAGCTTAAAGAGTAGGGAGCGACGAATGAGCGATGAAGCCGAATTGAAGAACAATGGGGCGGCCAAACTCAATGGTAATGGCCGCGGTTCGTTACTTCGCACCTTGTTCGCGGCAGCGCTGATCGCGACAAGCCTGTCGCCAATGGGCAGGTCGCCCGCGCTCGCGCAGCAGCCGGGCACGGCGAAGCCGAACATCCTCGTCATCTTCGGCGACGACATCGGCCAGTCCAACATCAGCGCCTATACGCGCGGCGTGGTGGGCTACAAGACGCCGAACATCGATCGCATCGCCAATGAAGGGATGACGTTCACGGACTATTACGCCGAGAACAGCTGCACGGCCGGCCGATCCACCTTCATCACCGGGCAGGCTTGCCTGCGCACCGGCCTCTGCAAGGTCGGTATCCCCGGCGCGACCGTCGGCCTGCAGGATCGCGACGTCACGATCGCGCAGGCGCTGAAGCCGCTCGGCTACGCGACCGGTCAGTTCGGCAAGAACCATCTCGGCGACCGCGACGAATATCTGCCGACCAAGCACGGCTTCGACGAGTTCTTCGGCAATCTCTATCACCTCAATGCCGAGGAGGAGCCGGAGCGGCCGTATTATCCGAAGAACGACACAGCGTTCACGAAGAGCAACACACCGCGCGGCGTGTTGAAGGCGTCTGCCGACGGAAAGATCGAAGATACGGGCCCGCTGAACCGGAAGCGGATGGAGACCGTCGACGACGAGACCACGGCTGCAGCGATCGATTTCATGCAACGTCAGGCGAAAGCGAACAGGCCGTTCTTCACCTGGATGAACACCACGCGCATGCATGCGTTCACCCATGTCCGCCAGTCCATGCAAGGGCAGAGCGGCATGCCGGGCAACGAATATGCCGACGGCATGATCGAGCATGACGGCGACGTCGGAAAGCTCCTGAAGGCACTGGACGACCTCGGGATCGCCAACAACACCATCGTCGTCTACACGACCGACAACGGTCCCAACCAGTGGTCCTGGCCGGACGCCGCGACAACTCCCTTCCGCAGTGAGAAGGACACCAACTGGGAAGGTGCATTTCGTGTGCCGGCGATGGTCCGCTGGCCCGGCCACATCAAGGCCGGTGAAGTTTCCAATGAAATGATGTCGGGGCTCGACTGGTTCCCGACGCTGCTGGCCGCCGCAGGCGACACCGACGTCAAGGACAAGCTGCTCAAGGGCGCTGATCTCGGCGGCAAGTCGTTCAAGGTGCATCTCGACGGCTACAACCAGTTGCCGTATCTGACCGGCCAACAGCCGAAGTCCGCACGCAACGACTTCTACTACTTCAACGACGACGGCCAGGTCGTGGCATATCGCTACAACGACTGGAAGATCGTGTTCTGCGAGCAGCGTGAGCCGGGCGGATTCATCGTCTGGGCGAATCCGTTCACCTGCCTGCGCGCGCCGAAAGTGTTCAACCTGCGCATGGATCCCTTCGAACGCGCCGATGTGGTCTCCGACCAGTACTACGACTGGTTGGCCAAGAACGCCTATCTCATTCAATACGGCGTATGGCGGGTCGCTCCGTTCCTGCAGACCTTCAAGGAATTCCCGCCGAGCCAGCGGTCGGCGAGCTTCAGCATCGACCAGATGGTCGATGCCCTGATGAAGACGCTGGACAAGCAACCGGGTGCAAAATAGCGCAAGCAATGCGCGGATCCGGCCGCCGCTCGCCGGCGGCCGGACCCTTTTTCAGGTTCAGTCCACATGTCGGATCTTCGATCGAGTCAGTTGAAAGCCGCGACGGAGCAGGGCGGTCAAGAGAAATCCGCGGCCCGCGAGGCCGTGCTCGATCTCAAGGCGCGCATCGGCAGATCGGTGCTTGGGCAGGATCATCTGGTCGAGAGCATGCTGATCGGCTTGCTGGCCAACGGCAACCTTCTGATCGAAAGCCTGCCGGGGCTTGCCAAGACACGCGCGGTGAAGACGCTGGCGAAGAATCTTGCCGCGGACCTGTCGCGCGTGCAGTTCACGCCGGACCTGCTGCCGTCGGACGTGACCGGCGCGGAAATCTACCTGCAGACCGAGAAGGGCGGCCAGTTCCAGTTCCAGAAGGGGCCGATCTTCGCCAACCTCGTGCTGGCGGACGAGATCAACCGCGCTCCGGCCAAGGTGCAGTCGGCGCTGCTGGAAGCGATGGAGGAACGTCAGGTCACCGTTGCCGGCAAGACCTACAAGATGCCTGACCTGTTCATGGTGCTCGCGACCGAGAATCCGATCGAGCAGGAGGGCACCTATCCGCTTCCGGAGGCGCAGCTCGACCGTTTCCTGATGCATGTCGTGATCACCTATCCCGACGAGGCGACGGAAGGCGAGATCATCAAGCTCAATCGCGCCGAGAATGCGCGCAAGCCGGCAGCCGGAGCTGCCGAGCCGCCGGCGGTGCCGCAGCAGGCGATCCTCGATGCGCGCGGCGAACTCGATGGCATTTTCGTCTCCGACCTCGCACAGAAATATATCGTCGACCTGATCTATGCGACGCGGTTTCCCGGCCGCTACGGCGAGCCCTTGAGTAAATGGATCCAGATCGGCGCCAGCCCGCGCGGCAGCCTTGCCATCGACCGCTGTGCGCGGGCGCGCGCATGGCTCGACGGGCAGGACTTCGTCACGCCCGACCACATACGGGCCGTCATCCACGACTGCCTGCGGCACCGGCTGATCCTGAGCTACGAGGCCGTATCGCAGGGCATCAGCCCCGACCAGGTGATCGACAAGATCACCGAGCTTGTCGCTGCAGCGTGAGGCCGTGATGACGGAGACATCAGCCAGAACGCCCGGTGTCTACGTCAGTCTCGACGACCTGATCGCGCTCGAATTCAGGGATCGCAGGGTTTCGTTCCTGCCGCGCCAGCCGGTGCATAGCTTGCTATCCGGGCGGTTCGCCTCGCGCATGCGCGGCCGCGGGCTGAACTTCGAGGAGATCAGGGACTACCGCCCGGGCGACGATGTCCGCGAGATCGACTGGAAGGTCACGGCGCGGCTGCAGAAGCCGCATGTGCGCGTCTTCAACGAGGAGCGCGACCGCCAGGCCCTGCTCGTGGTCGATCAGCGGCTGTCGATGTTCTTTGGCAGCCGGCGCGCCATGAAGTCGGTCACCGCGGCCGAGACCGCCGCGATCGGCGCCTGGCGTGTGCTCGGCGTCGGCGACCGGATCGGCGCGATCGTGTTCAATGACAGCGATGTCGTCGAGCTGGCGGCGCGGCGCAGTCGGGCGACGGTGTTGCAGATATTGTCCACCATCGTCGCGCAGAACCAGGCGCTCGGCGTCGGCCGCGGCATCGTTCCGGCGTCAGGCATGCTCAACCGGGCGCTCGAACATGCCGAGCGGCGGACGATGCACGACGCCACGGTGATCATCATCAGCGATTTCGATGGCGCGGATACCGCGACGCGCCGGATGATCGGGGCGATCGCCCGGCATAACAACGTGGTCGCGGTGCTGGTCCACGATCCCTTGCAAAGCGATTTGCCTGCCTCGAGCCGGATGACCGTCACCGATGGCGAGCTGCAGATTCAGCTCGAAGTCGGCCGCGAGAGTGTCCGCAAGAGTATCGCGCAGGCGTCGCAGGAGCGGCTGCGCGGCGTATTCGCGTGGACGCGCGAGCTTGGCATTCCGGTGCTGCCGCTGAGCACGGCCGAGGAAACGGCGCCGCAACTCCGGCGTCTCCTGGGCGGGCTGCCGGCCCGGCACGGACGCGGTGGCGGTCACACCAGAGCGGAGGCGGCTCTTGGCTGACACCCAACCCGTCATTGTGGATCCCGTCGCGGGCCTGATCGATATCCCGCTGCCACCGTCGGTGAGCCTGCTTCCGGCGACATGGGCGTCGCGGATCGTGATCGTGCTGGTTGCCGCGGGGCTCGCCGTTGCGGCGTGGCGCCTGCTGCGGCGTTTCCGCGCCAACCGCTATCGGCGCGCGGCGCTCGCGGAGCTTGACCGGCTGCTGCAGACACAAGGCGGCGTCCCGGAGGGAATGGCCGCGAGTCTCGCGCTGCTGGTGCGGCAGACTGCGCTCGATGCCTTTCCGCGCGAAACCATCGCGCCACTTGCCGGCGCGGGCTGGCTTGCGTTCCTCGACCGCAGCTATGGCGGTGACGAATTCTCGCAAGGCGCCGGACGGCTGCTCGCGACCGCGCCCTACGGGCGGACGACGGCGGATGCCGGCGATCTAACGGCGCTGCAGGATCTGGTGCGGCGCTGGATCAGGGGGCACCATGCTTGAGTTCGCATGGCCCTGGATGCTCGCGCTCCTGCCGCTGCCGATCCTGGCGTGGTGGCTGTTGCCGCCGTATCGCGCGCGGCAGGCCTCCGTGATGGTGCCGTTCTTCGACCGCCTTGCGGCGGCAACCGGACAGACCCCGCAGCGCGGCGCCGTCGTGCTGCAGCGGCGGCGCATCCAGATGGTGACGGCGGCATTGATCTGGGCGCTGGTCGTCGCGGCGCTGGCGCGGCCGCAATGGGTCGGCGATCCCGTCACCCGCGAGGTTTCGGCGCGCGATCTCATGCTCGCGATCGACATCTCCGGCTCGATGGAGCAGCGCGATTTCCGAAGCAGCGATGGCGCGATGCTGACGCGGCTCGACGGCGTCAAGCGCGTGGTCGCGGATTTCATCGCGCACCGGCACGGCGACCGCGTCGCGCTGGTGCTGTTCGGCACAAGGCCCTATGTGCAAGTGCCGTTCACGCAGGATCTGCAGACCGCGACCGCGCTGCTGGCGCAGACCGAGGTCGGCATGGCCGGACAGCAGACCGCGATCGGCGACACCATCGGGCTTGCGATCAAGACCTTCGAGGCAAGCAAGGCGCGCGAGAAGCTTCTGGTCCTGCTCACCGATGGCAACGATACGGCGAGCCGCGTCCCCCCGGAGCACGCCGCGGACATCGCACACCAGAACGGTGTCGTGATCGACACGATCGGCGTCGGTGATCCGGCCGCGACTGGCGAGAACCGCGTCGATCTCGGCGTCCTGCGGTCGGTCGCCGCCACGACGGGCGGCCATTTTTATCGGGCCGAGGATGGTGCGCAGCTGCAGGCGATCTACGCGGACATCGACCGTCTCGCGCCGGCCAAGCTCGATACGCTGTCATGGCGGCCGAAGCAGCCGCTGTTCCAGTGGCCGCTTGGCGCCGCCGTGGTGCTGTCGCTGCTGCTGTGGCTCGGCCTTTCGCTGGAAAGCGGCCTGGGACGAAGGAGAGCGCTCGGCCATGCATGACGCGGCCGCCATCCCGTTCCATCTGCTGCGGCCGCTGTGGCTGCTCGCGCTGATTCCTGTCGCTGCCGTATTCGCGTGGGTGCGGTGGCGGCAGAGCCCGCAAGCGCAATGGGGCGGGGTGATCGCGCCGCATCTGCTCAACCATCTCATCGTGCAACCGGGCGCGGGACGCGGCGTCAGCCCGCTCTATCTGGTCGCCGCCGCGATGTCGCTCGGCATCGTCGCGTTGTCGGGCCCGACCTGGCGGCGCGAGCTGCCGCCCTTCGTCGAGGACAAGGCGCCGCTGATGATCGCGCTGTCGCTCGATGCAACGATGGGGCAGAGCGACGTCGCACCGACGCGGCTCGAACGCGCCAAGCAGAAGATCCGGGATCTGCTTGCTGCGCGCGCCGGCGCGCGCACGGGGCTGATCGCCTATGCGGGCACCGCGCATCTGGTGATGCCGCTGACCGACGATCGCGCCGTCATCGAACCCTTCCTCGCCGCGCTTGCCCCCGGCCTGATGCCGTCGCCCGGGAAGAACGCGGTCGCGGCGGCGGCGCTCGCCGCGGAGGCGCTCGCGACCGAAACGGTGCCCGGCACGATCCTGCTCGTCGCCGACGATCCCGGTGAGGAGGAAGCCGCGGCTCGTCAGTCTGCCGGACGGAACGGCCTGGTCAAGCTGAGCGTCACGCCGAACAAGGGCGAAAGGTTCGCGCTCGGTTCGGACGTCGTCCAGGTCAGCATCGACGGCGCCGACATCGCGGCGCTCGAGCGCCGGATCGAAACCCGCTATCAGGCCGCGCAGGGCGACGCGTTCGGTACGCAGTGGCGCGATGAGGGCTATTGGCTGCTGCCGCCGATTGCACTGCTCAGCCTGCTCTGGTTCCGGCGCGGCACGACGGTGGCCTGGGTTGTCGTCTTCGCCTGTCTGTCGCACGTGTCGTCCGCGAGGGCGGAGGAGCCGCGCCGTTTTGCCGACCTGTGGCTGACGCCGGATCAGCAAGGACGCATCGCCTTCGATCGCGGCGACTATGCGACCGCGGCCAAGCGCTTCTCCGATCCGATGTGGCGCGGCATCGCCGCCTATCGGGCGTTCGACTTCCTGACGGCCGCGCAGGAATTCGCGCATGTCGATACGCTCGAGGGACGCTTCGCGCTGGGCAATGCCCAGGCGCAGAACCACGCCTATGAGAAGGCGATCGCCGCCTATGACGAGGTCCTGAAGGTCGCGCCCGGCCATGCCGCCGCGACGACCAACCGTGCCATCGTGGTGGCGGCGCTGAAGGCGAAGGAAGAGAAGCGCAAGAAGCAGGAGCAGGACGACAGCGCGCCGCCGGACGAGAAGGCCGACGAGATGCGGGTCGACCCGACCCAGAAGGGCGGCAAGCGGATCCAGGTGAAGCCGACGGATCTCACCACGGCCGGTGCCGCCGAAGCCTGGATGCGTCAGGTTCAGATCACGCCGGCCGACTTCCTCAAGCTGAAATTCGCGATCCAGGATGCGACGCGGCCGGCGGGGGCGAAGCCATGAGGCGCCCGCTCGCCGCCGCAGCCCTGATGCTCGGGCTGCTCGTACCCTGCGCGGCGCTCGCCCAGCAAAACGCGCCGGAGCCGATCCTGCGGCTGACGATCGATCCGCCGCGCGTCGTGGTGGGGCAGGCGGCCACGCTGCGGATCGACGTGCTGGCGCCGAACTACATGACGGCGCCGCCCGAGCTACCCGACTTCCAGGTCCGCAACGCCGTGACCCGTCAGTTGCGGAGCATCAACGAAAACGAGCAGCGGGACCGCCTCACCTATGCCGGCGTCCGGTTCGAATTTGCCATCCATCCGCAGGAGCCGGGCAGCTACGCGATCGCCGGCCAGGCGATCACCATCAAATACGCCGCCGAGCCGCCGGCGACGCGCGAGGCCACGCTCGCGCTGCCGCCGATCGCATTCGAGGCCTTCATCCCGGACGCGGCCTCCGCCCTGCAGCCGTTCCTGGCCGCGCGCAATCTGTCGATCGAGCAGACCGTCAACCGCTCGTCGGATCAGCTCAAGACCGGGGATGCCGTGACGCGGACCGTCACCATCAAGGCCGAGGGCATTCCAGCGATGCTGCTGCCGCCGGTGAAATTCGCCGCGTTCGAGGGACTCAAGCTCTATCCTGCGCAGCCGTCGCTCCAGGACAAGACCGACGGGCGCACCGATGTGCTGTCCTCGGCGCGTGTCGACAGCGGCGTCTACATGCTCGAGAAGGCCGGCGACTATGTGCTGCCGCCGATCGACCTGCGCTGGTGGAACATCGACGCGCAAAGCATCGATGTGGCGCATCTCGACCCAGTGACGCTGCACGCGGAGGCAAACCCCGCAGCCGGCGGCGCGTCCTCGGTCGGCACGGCCGGCGCACGCCTATGGGGCGCGCTGCGCGATGTCGTCGCCGATCGCTGGAAGTCGGCTGCAGCCGTGCTGCTGGCGCTTGCCGCGCTCGGCTGGCTGATGCCGCGGATGGTGCGGGCGATCGCGGCGCGTCTTCGCCGGCATCGCGAGGCCTATCTGCGCTCGGAAGCGTTCGCCTTCAGCGAGCTGCGCCGCGCCGCGCGCTATGGCGACGCCAAGGCGGTTTACTTCGCGTTGCTCGACTGGCTGCAGCGGTTCGAGCCGGTCGCGCCGCAGCACACGGTCGAGGCTTTCAGGGCCGTCGCCCATGATGCCGCGCTCGATGACGAGATCGGCGCGGTCGAGCGCGAGCTGTTCGCGCCGTCGCCCGGCGCGGCGCACTGGTCACCGCGCCGGCTGCTGCGCCAGGTCGGCGGCGCCCGACGCAGCTTGCGTCGGCGCGCGAGACGCCGCGAAGACACGCGCTCACTTCAGAACCTGAATCCGGTCGGGCTTTCCTCCACCACGTCCTTTGGTCGACCAAAGCCCGCCAGATGAACGAAGCACATTGAGACCGATCGAGCAGAACGCATGATTCGTAGTCACCAGAGCGAGCAACCCTTGAGTAACTAAGGAGTGTCGAATGAAGAGTGAGACGAAGAAACATGACGCCGGCGCCAATTCCGATTGCGGTGCCTCGACCATTGATCGCCGGGCCGTGCTGCTCGGCACGTCATCGCTTGCTGCCACTGCGGCTCTGACGTCGCAGGCTCTCGCGCAAGCCCAGAAGGCTGCGCCCGCCGCGGCGCCGGCCGGTGGCCGCAAGCCGAACATCCTCGTCATCTTCGGCGACGACATCGGCATTCCGCAGATCAGCGCCTACACCATGGGCATGATGGGATATCGCACGCCCAACATCGACCGGATCGCGCGTGAAGGCGCCATCTTCACCGACGCCTACGGTCAGCAAAGCTGCACCGCCGGCCGCGCCTCCTTCATCCTCGGCCAGGAGCCGTTCCGCACAGGCCTGCTCACGATCGGCATGCCCGGCGATCCCCACGGCATCCAGGACTGGATGCCCACCATCGCCGATGCCATGAAGACCCAAGGTTATGCCACCGGCCAGTTCGGCAAGAACCATCTCGGCGACCGCGACGAGCATCTGCCGACCAAGCACGGCTTCGACGAGTTCTTCGGCAATCTCTATCATCTCAACGCCGAGGAGGAGCCGGAAGGCTATTTCTATCCGAAGGATCCGAATTTCCGGAAGCAGTTCGGCCCGCGCGGCGTGATCAAATCGTCCGCTGATGGAAAGATCGAGGACACGGGTCCGCTGAATACCGCGCGGATGCCCACGGTAGACGAAGAGTTTCTCGGCGCTGCCAAGGATTTCATCGGCCGCCAGGCCAAGGCGGACAAGCCGTTCTTCGTCTGGTTCAACTCCACGCGCATGCACATTTTCACGCATCTGAAGCAGGCGTCGCTCGGCAAGACCGGCAAGGGTATCCATGCGGACGGCATGGTTGAACACGACGGAATGGTCGGCGAATTGCTCAAGCAACTCGACGATCTCGGCATCGCCGACAACACGATCGTCCTCTACACCACGGACAATGGTGCGGAGCTCGCGCTGTGGCCCGACGGCGCGATGACCCCGTTCCACGGCGAGAAGGGCACGACCTGGGAGGGCGGCTTCCGCATCCCGATGATGGTGCGATGGCCGGGCGTCGTGAAGCCGGGGACGCAATACAACGAGATCATCTCGTTGATCGACTGGTTTCCGACGCTATGCGCCGCGGCGGGGATGAATGACGTCAAGGAGAAGATGAAGACCGGATTTGCCGGCGCAGGCGGCAAGACCTTCAAGGTTCATCTCGACGGCTACAACTTCATGCCGTTCTTCAAGGGAGAGGCAAAGGAGCCGCCGCGCGATGCGATCTACTATTTCGACCAGGGCGGCAACCTCAACGCGCTCCGGTGGAACGACTGGAAGCTGAGCTTTGCCATCGCATCGAAGGGCAACATTGCGACCGCCACCCGCGAAGTGCCCTCATGGGCGCTGATCGCCAATCTGCGCATGGACCCCTACGAGCGCGGCATGGAGGAAGGCGGCGGAGCGATCCAGTTCCTCGCCCAGAACATGTGGCTGATCGTGCCGGTGCAGGGGAAGATCAAGGAATTCTTCTCTGATTTCGACCAGTTCCCCTATCAGGAAGGCAGCTCGCTGAACGCAAGCGGCATCAATTACGGACTGCTTCGGCAGCAGGCGGCCTTGAAGCGGCTCAACGAGCTCGAACGCATGAAGCCGCAGTGATGCAGGAAGAGCAACGGACAGAAAGAGGGAAAATTGCGATGATGGTTCGGCTTGCCGCTGTGCTGCTCGGGTGTCTTGTGGCCATCTCCGTTGCGGTGGCGCAGCCGGCGGATCCCTTGCCATCCTGGAAAGACGGCGCGGCGAAATCGGCGATGGTCGATTTCGTCGCGCGCGTCACGACGCAAGGCGGGCGGGACTTCGTGCCGCCCGCTGAGCGGATCGCGACGTTCGACAATGACGGCACGCTGTGGACCGAGCAGCCGTTCTATTTCCAGCTCGCCTTCGCGTTCGACCGCGCCAAGGCGATGGCGCCGCAGCACCCGGACTGGAAGACGCGGCAGCCCTTCAAGGCCCTTCTGGAGAAGGACACCAAGGCGCTTGCCGCCGCCGGAGAGAAGGGCCTGCTGCAGATCATGGCGGTCACGCATACCGGCATGACCACGGATGCGTTTGCGCGATCCGTCCGCGACTGGCTCGCGACCGCCAGGCATCCGCGCTTCAACCGGCCGTATGACAGCCTGGTCTACCAGCCGATGCTGGAGCTGCTGGCCTATCTCAGGGCCAACGGCTTCAAGACCTTTGTCGTCTCCGGCGGCGGCGTCGAGTTCATGCGGCCGTGGATGGAGAGAGTGTACGGCATCCCGCCGGAGCAGGTGGTCGGCTCGTCCGGCGTGGTCAAATTCCAGATCGGCCCTGACGGCAAGCCGGTCCTGATGAAGCAAGCCAAGGTCGAGTTCATCGATGATGGCCCGGGCAAGCCGGTCGGCATCAACCGCTTCATCGGCCGCCGCCCGATCTTCGCGTTCGGCAACTCGGACGGCGACCTGCAGATGCTGCAATGGACCGCGGCGGGGCCGGGCGCGCGCTTCGCCGGCATCGTGCACCACACGGATGAGGTTCGGGAATATGCCTACGACCGTCAATCGAAGGTCGGCAAGCTCGACAAGGCGCTGGACGCAGCCACGGCGGGCGGCTGGACCGTGGTCGACATGAAGCAGGACTGGAAGGTGGTGTTTCCAAATAACAACCGTTCGCAGTGACGACGTGGCATCGACAGGCGCAGTAACATCGCGAATGCCATCGGAGCGAGAAAGGAAGCTAGGGTGATTAAAGCAGTCTTCAAACTGGTCCCGTTTGCGCTCATGGCGCTGGTGGGCTCGGCGTCAGCGCAGAACGTCTCCGAACAGGAGGCCTACGCGATCGCCAAGGATGCTTACGTCTATGCATACCCGCTGACGCTGACGCACGCGACGGTCCAGAGGCTGAGCAATTTCGCGCAGCCCGTCGAAGGTGATGCCTATGGGCCGCCGAACCAATTCCACCATGTGCGGGCCTTTGCCAACCCCGAAGCAAAGCTTGTCATCCGCACCAATGTGGACACACTGTACTCGGCTGGCGTTCTCGACCTGAAGGCCGAGCCGATGGTGCTCTCGGTACCGTCGGCCGACCGTTATTTCATGCTGCCGATGCTGAGCCTGTGGAGCGATGTCTTCGCTGTGCCCGGCACGCGCACGACGGGCAGGAATACGGCGCGCGATTTCCTGGTGGTAAGCCCGCAGTGGCGCGGCGATGCCCCGGCGGGCCTGGAGGTGATCAAAAGCCCCACGCGCTATGTATGGATCATCGGCCGTACCCAGACCAATGGAATCGCCGACTATGCGAACGTTCATAAGGTTCAGGACGGCATGAAGCTCACGCCGCTCTCGGCCTGGGGCAGGGCGGATTATGTCCCCGCCAAGGGCACCGTCGATCCCAACATCGACATGAAGGCGGCGCCGCCGGTGGCGGTCGACAGGATGGATGCGGCGACCTATTTCGGCAGCTTCGCCGATTTGCTCAAGGAGAATCCGCCCAACCAGGTCGACTATCCGATGATCCACCGCCTCGAACGCGTGGGCTTCAAGGTCGGCCAAAGCTTCGACCTTGCGAAAGCGCCGGCAAATATCCAGCAGGCATTCAATCGCGGCCATGCCGACGGCAAGGCCCTGGTGCTGGCCGAGGGCAGGAAGGCGGGCGGCATCGGTGGCAAGGGCTGGATCTACACCACCCGCAGCGGCGCCTATGGCGTGGACTATCTCTACCGCGCCGCGATCGCCCAGTGCTGTCTCGGCGAGAACCTGCCGCAGGACGCGGTCTATCCCGCGCTGTCAACCGATAGCGATGGCCGGGCGCTGGATGGCGCCAACAAGTACGTCCTGCACTTCGACAAGGGCAAGCTGCCGCCAGTGGACGCGTTCTGGTCGGTGACGGCCTATGACATCGAGGGTTACTTCATCCCGAACCCGATCAAGCGTCAGGCCATCGGCGATCGCGACAAGCTCATCACCAACGCCGACGGCTCCGTCGATCTCTACCTCCAGGCCGACTCGCCCGGAAAAGACAAGGAAGCCAACTGGCTCCCGGTCGGCAAGGCGCCGTTCACGCTGCTGATGCGCCTGTACTCGCCGCGCGAGGAATTCCTTCAAGGAAAGTGGACACCACCCGACGTGGCCAAGTCGAATTGAGGGGCAAGTGTGGACGACGGCCTGTCTGGTCGGTCGGATGTCATGTGAGGCGGTGCCATGAGCGGCTACGACATCTTTGCCTGGATCGTGCTGATCATTCTGGTCGGAAGCGCGATCGGTGTGTTTTGCATCGCGGGCTGGCTGCCCGGGCATATCGCGAAGTCGCGCAACCATCCCTACGCGCAGGCGGTGACGGTGGCCGGCTGGGTCACGCTGCTGTTCGGCTTCGCGCTGTGGCCGATCGCGCTGATCTGGGCCTATGTCGACGTGCCCCAACGCAAGAGTGGAGCGGTGTGATGGGCGTCGCGATCATCAACACCTATCTGGTGCTGCTGTTCCTGCTGGTGCATTTCAAGGTCGTGCGCTTCAATTTGTTCTGGAAGTTGTCGCCGTTCATCGTGCTGGTCCTGGTGATGTTCGGTCTCCTGGTCCCGATGAACTGGGGCGCACCGCAGGGCTCGGCGCTGGTTGTGCGCAACGCGGTGTCGATCGTGCCTGACGTCGCGGGCGAAGTGACCGAGGTGCCGGTCACCGCCAACGCGCCGCTGAAGGCCGGTGACGTTCTCTTCAAGATCGATCCGACGCCCTACGACGCCCAGGTCAAGGCGATCACGGCGCAGCTCAAGCTGTCGAAGACCCGGCTGGCGCAGATGACGACGCTGTACGAGCGCGATGCGGGGCGTGGGTTCGATGTCGAACAGCGCCAGTCCGAGGTCGACCAGCTCAGCGGCCAGCTCGAGGCCGCGCAGTGGAATCTCGACAAGACGGTGGTGAAGGCGCCGGCCGACGGCTACGTCACCAATGTTGCGCTGCGCAAGGGCGCGCGGGTAGCCAATCTGCCGCTGTCGCCGGTGATGGCGTTCATCGATACCTCGAACACGATCATCGGTGTCGAGATCAACCAGATCGATGCCCGCTACGTCGCGCCGGGACAGGAGGTCGAGGTCACCTTCAAGTTCGCGCCCGGGCAGATCTATTCAGGCAAGGTCGAAAGCGTGCTGCAGGCGATCGCGACCGGCCAGACCCAGACCTCGGGCACCGCCGTGGCGCCGAAAGCGATCGAGGCGGCACCTTTCGTCGTGCGTGTGAAGCTCGACGATGCTACCTTCGCTAATCGGTTGCCCGCAGGCAGCGCCGGGACGGCGGCAATCTATACGGAGCATCTGAAGCCGACGCATGTCGTCCGTCGCGTGCTGCTGCGGCAAGTAGCGATCATCAATTATGTCAATCCGTTTTAGGAGGAGGGAGTTCATCATGAGACGTTCGCTCACGGCATGTGTTGCGCTCGTGCTCTCGATCGTGGCCGCGCAGGCCCAAACGCCCGACGATATCGCTGCACGCAACATTCAGCGCCGCGCAGTTGAAGCGGTGATCTGGGCAATGCCTGCAGTGAACTACGATCTCATGCTGCAGGAGATGCTAAGCAAGACTGCCGGTAAGGTCGGACAAGCCATCTATTGGGGGCGTCCGCTGGATTGGCACAATCAGACACTGACGCCCAATCCCGATGCCCTCTATTTTATGGTGTTCTTCAACACCAAGGATGGCCCGGTCGTGCTCGACCTGCCATCGGGCGACGCCAACGGCTCGTTCAACGGCAACATCGTCACCGTCTGGCAAATGCCGCTGGAAGACGCTGGTCTCCTGGGGGCTGACAAGGGCAAAGGTGGCAAATACCTGATCCTGCCACCGGCATACGCGGGCAAGGCGCCCGACGGTTACATCGCGCTGCAATCTGACACGTTCGGTGGTTACATGTTGCTGCGCTCGAACCTTCGGAGCCATGGCGCCGACGACGTTGCCAGGTCGATCGCCTACGGCAAGCAGCTGAAGATCTATCCGTTGGCGCAGGCGGACAACCCTCCGCCGACCGTGTTCACCGACGTCAAGGACATCGGTTACGACTCGACGATCCGCTATGACGCGAGCTTCTTCGAGCATCTCGATCGGATCGTGCAGAACGAGCCGTGGCTGCAACGCGACCGGGCGATGATCGATCCGCTCAAGACGATCGGTATCGAAAAGGGCAAGCCATTCAGTCCAAGCGACGCTACCAAGGCCCTGCTGACGTCGGCCGCGCGCGAGGCTGGTGATCTGCTCGAGGCGAAATACGACGCCGGACTTCCGCCGTTCTTCTCCGAGACCAGCCGTTGGACATTCCCGGCTCCGGCCGACATGGTCAAGGCGGCTCAGGAAGCCTACGCCGATCCCGACGTGTATCCGATCGATAACCGCGGTATGGCCTACAGCTATGCCTATATAGGGATCAAGCGCCTGGGGGCCGGTCAGTTCTACCTGATCTCAATCAGGGACAAAGATGGGCGGGCGTTCGAGGGAGACGGGACCTACCGTCTGACAGTTCCGCCCAATGCGCCGGTCGAGCAATACTGGTCCATCACCGCGTACGATCGGCAGACGCATGCGCTGATCAAGAATATGTCACGCGCCAGCCGCTCGTCCCAGATCGCCGACATGCAGAAGAACGCCGACGGTTCGGTCGACGTCTATTTCGCCCCGGCCGCGCCGGCGGGCAAGGAGGCCAACTGGGTGCCGACCGATCCGGCACGCAAGTTCGAGCTGATGTTCCGTGCCTATGCGCCAACGAAAGCGCTGTTCGATCACAGCTGGAAACTGCCTGACGTCGAGCGTCTCGCTGCCACGGTTGGCGGGTCAACGCGATGACGCGTCACAATCAACTGCGGAGCATTACTATGAAAGTCGGCTTCTTGCTTGCGATGGTTGCCGGTTCCTGCCTCGCGGTTTCGTCTGCATTCGCACAAGCGCCGGTGCCGGTCACCGTCGACAATTTCGCCCGCGCCGAATCCGATCTCTATTTCGGCAACGCCGTCAAGGATACGAGTGGGACCGGCAAGCTGTTCCATCACCGCGAGCCGATGTCGATCGACAAGCAGGCGGTGATCCGGGCGAATCGCGACACGCTGTACTCCTCTGGTGTCTTCGACCTCGATGCCGGCCCGGTGAGCATCACGCTGCCGGATGCAGGCAAACGCTTCCGCTCGCTGATGGCGATCAACGAGGACCACTATGTGGTCGGCAATATCGAATATCGCCCGGGCACCTTCACCTACGACAGGGCGAAGGCCGGAACGCGTTACATGCTGATCGGTTTGCGCACACTGGTCGATCCCAACGATCCAAAGGACGTCGCTCAGGTCCATGCGCTGCAAGACGCGATCAAGGTCAGCCAGAAGGCACAAGGCAAGTTCGAGGCGCCGAACTGGGACCAGGCCAGCCAGAAGAGCATCCGTGACGCGCTTCTGGTGTTGAACGATCATACCGGCGGCTTCGCCCACGCGTTCGGAGCCAAGGGGCAGGTCGACCCGGTGAAGCACTTGATCGGCACCGCCGCCGGCTGGGGCGGCAATCCCGACAAGGACGCGTCCTATCTCAGCATCACGCCGGCCCGGAACGACGGCACCACGGTCTACAAGCTGACCGTCAGGGACGTGCCGGTCGACGCATTCTGGTCGATCAGCGTGTACGACGCGAAGGGATATTTCGAGAAGAATCCCTACGATGCATATACGCTGAACAACATCACGGCGAAGAAATCCGCCGATGGCTCGATCGCAATCCAGTTCGGGGGCTGCGACGGCAAGATCCCGAACTGCCTGCCGGTCATGAAGGGCTGGAATTACACGGTCCGGCTCTATCGGCCGCGCCCGGAGATCCTGAATGGCAAGTGGAAATTCCCGGAGGCTCAGGCGGTGAACTGAGTAAGATGAGACATCTTGTCGAGGCTTTGACGATCGCATCGGCGATCAGTGCACTTTGAAGGGGCAAAGATGATTGCGCCGCGGACCATGATCATGCTCTCGATCGCACTGCTTTCCGGGACGATCGCAACCACGCCCGTGAGAGCGGCGGAGCCTGCTGCATCCGCTGCGGGGCTCGCGGGCGACGTCATGCAACGGCGCGCGTTTGAAGCCGTCGTCTGGGGCATGCCCGCTGTCAATACCGACCTGATGCTGCAGCAGGCGAAGACCAGGGTCGGCCTGAAGGACAACCAAATCGTCTACTGGTCGCGGCTGCCGAGCTGGAAGAACCAGACGCTGACGCCGAATCCCGACGCGGTCTATCTGATCGCGTTCTTCAACACCGCCCAGGCCGGTCCAATGGTGCTGGAGGTTCCGCCGGCCGGGGAGGAGTCGATCACCGGCAACATCGACACGGTCTGGCAGGTCGCGCTGGAAGATGCGGGACCATCCGGTGCCGACAAGGGGAAGGGCGGCAAGTATCTGATCCTGCCGCCCGGCTATTCGCAGACGCCTCCCGACGGCTACATACCCCTGCGATCCGATACGTCCTCCGGCTACGCGCTGCTGCGGTCCACGCCGAAAAGCGGCAGCGACGCCGATGTCGCCAAGGCGGTCGCTTACGGTCGCCAAATCAAGCTCTACCCGCTCTCGCGCGCCGACAGCCCTCCGGAGACGAAGTTCGTGGATGCGGTCGAGGTCGTGTTCGATTCGACGATCCCATATGATATCCGTTTCTTCGAGGCCCTCGATCGCATCGTCCAGTCCGAGCCCTGGCTTGAGCGCGACAGGGCCATGATCGATCAGCTGCGTTCGATCGGCATCGAAAAGGGCAAGCCGTTCAATCCGGATGCCGGGACGCGCAACCGCCTCGAGGCCGGGGCGCGCGATGCTCATGCCTGGCTCGAGTACAAATACACCACGGCCTTCGCGCCCTACAATGAAGGCCACCGCTGGGGCGTTCCGGCGGCGCCCGATGTCATCGAAGGCCAGTCGGATTCCTACGCCAAGCACGACAGCTACCCGGTCGATGCGCGCGGGCTGACCTATTCCTACGGCTTCGTCGGCATCAAGCGGTTGGGCGCCGGACAATTCTATCTGATGACGATCGCCGACAAGACAGGCAATGCCCTCGTCGGCGCGAGCCAGTATCGTCTGACGGTGCCGGCAAACGCACCGGTCGCGCAATATTGGTCCGCGACCGCCTACGACCGTGCGACGCATGCCTTCATCCGGGATATGCCGCGTTTCAGCCGATCGTCGCAGAATCCCGAACTGCAGAAGAATGCGGATGGCTCGGTCGATGTCTATTTCGGCCCCGCAGCTCCCGCGGGTAAGGAAACGAACTGGATACCGACGCGCGCCGGCGGAGAGTTCGAGGTCCTGTTCCGCCTCTATGGCCCGCAGAAGCCGCTGTTCGACAAGAGCTGGGTGCTGCCGGACATCGAACGCGTCGCGGCAGGGGCGGGGCCTGCGTCGCCGACCGCGGGGACGGCAGCCGCCACGACCGATACGGTCCCGGTGACCGCGGACAATTTTGTCCGCGCCGAAACCGATCTCTACTTCGGCGGGGTGGTGAAGAAGGATGGCTTCGGCAAGTTCGAGCACAACCGCGAAGCCTTGCCGATCGACAAGCAGACGGTGATCCGGACCAACAGGGACACGCTCTATTCCGGCGCGGTGTTCGATCTCGATGCAGGGCCGGTGACGATCACGCTGCCGGACGCCGGCAAGCGCTTCATGTCGATGCAGGTCATCGACGAGGACCAGTACACGCCCGAGGTCATCTACCGGCCCGGCCGGTACACGTTCAGCAGGGACAAGATCGGCACCCGCTACGTGGTGATGGCGGTGCGCATCCTGGTCGATCCGAACAATCCGAAGGACGTCGAGCAGGTCCACGCGCTGCAGGATGCGATCAGGGTCAATCAGAAGAGTTCCGGCAAATTCGAGGTGCCGAACTTCGATCCGGTCAGCCAGAAGAAGGTGCGCGAGGCGCTGCTTGCGCTGGCGTCGACGCTGCCCGACACCAAGGGGATGTTCGGCGCACGGGGCAAGGTGGATCCGGTGCGGCGACTGATCGGGGCGGCGTCGGCGTGGGGTGGTAATCCCGAAAAGGATGCTCTCTATCTGAACGTCACGCCCGCGAAGAACGACGGCGCGGCGATCTATCGGCTCGACGTCAAGGATGTGCCGGTCGACGGCTTCTGGTCGATCAGCCTCTACAACAAGGAAGGCTACTTCCAGGCCAATCCCTATGGCGCTTACTCGCTCAACAGTATCACCGCGAAGCGGAATGCCGACGGCGCAGTGACGGTGCAGTTCGGAGGCTGCGACGGGAAGATTGCCAATTGCCTGCCAATCATGGCGGGCTGGAATTACATGGTGCGGCTCTACCGGCCGCGCGCGGAAGTGCTGAACGGGAAGTGGAAATTCCCGGAGGCGCAGGCGGTGAATTGAACGCCCGCGAATCCGCTATGATGTCTTGAACGAAGTGGGGAGCTCGGATGAAGACAGTCAAGAATCACAAGCGCGCCGTTCTCGGCATCGTTGGCGCAATCGCGCTGTCGACGATGCCGCGCACAGCATTGGCCGACGCCGGTGGATTGAGCTTCTGGCTGCCCGGCGCGTTCGCCAGCCTGACCGCAGCACCGGCGGTGCCCGGCTGGGCGTATGAGACGATCTACATTCATCTCGACACAAGCGCCAACGCGGGAAAGAATTTTGTCATCGGCAACCGCGTGCCGGGGTCCGTCGTCGCCGGTCTCAACGCGCATGCGGACGTTCTCATCGAAGGGTTCACCTATACCTGGGCTCAGTCGGTCCTCGGGGGCCAGGCGGCCGTAACCTTCCTTACCGCGCCGGGAAATATCGGCGTCGGCGTAGACGCCACGCTGACGGGGCCGCGGGGCAATACGGTCTCGGGCGTCGCAACCGACAACCGCAACACGGTCTCCGATGTCTTCTACCAGGGTACCCTGAAATGGAATCAGGGTGTCAACAACGAGATGTTCTACATCTTCGGCAACATCCCGAGCGGGACCTATGACAGCAGTCGCCTCGCCAATCTCAGCTTCGGATTCACCGCGATCGACGTCGGCGGTGCCTATACCTATCTCAATCCTGAATCCGGCCAGGAGTTCTCGGTGCTGGCGGGCGTCACCTACAATGGAATGAACAAGGATCTGCAGTACCAGAACGGCATCGACTTCCACGTCGACTGGGGACTCTCGAAGTTCGTCGCCAAGAATGTGCATGTCGGTGTCGCCGGCTACTATTTCCAGCAGCTCACCGGAGACAGCGGTGCCGGCGCCAAGCTCGGCGATTTCAAGGGACGCGTTGCCGGCATCGGCCCGCAGGTCGGATTCATCTTTCCGGTGGCCGACGGCTATCAGGGCTATCTGAACGTCCGAGGCTACAAGGATTTCGCCGCCGAGAACCGGCCGGAGGGATGGACGGCGTGGGTGACGTTCCAGCTCTCGCCGGCCGCGCCGGCTGCGACACCGACGAAGCCGATCGTGCGCAAATATTAGCGGAGGCGAACGACGAGTTCGATGAGTGATGCGCGCGAGACCAGCCGGGGGCCGGTTCGTATCGGCTTCCGCACCTCGATCATCACGGTGGTCATCGCCGCGGTGCTGGTGGTCGGACTGACGCTGGTCTATCTCAGCTTTAGGCGGGTCTCGTCGATTACGCAGATGGCGGCGAGCACCTTCATCGACAAGGTGGGGCAGATCGGCGCCGATCGCATCGACGCGCAGTTCAAGAATGTGCGCGACAGCCTCGAGATCCTGGCAGGCCTGCCGGCCATCCAGGAGGCCGACGTCGCCGATAATGTCAGGCTCTACGCCCTGCTGGCCTCGATGCTGCGCAACAATCCGCAGATCTTTAATCTCTATGTCGGCTATGAAGACGGCTCCTTCCTGGAGATGGACGTCATCGATCGCGCCAAGCCGCAATTCCGCACCGTGCTGAATGCTGCCCCCGACGCCGTCTACCGCGTCGTCGTCATTGCCCGCTCGGGGGCGGCCGCCGCGGCGCCGGCGACGCTGTTCCTGTCGGAAAACCTGACCCAGGTCGCGAAGGTGGCGGGGCCGCACAGCTACGACCCGCGGCAGCGTCCCTGGTATGTCGACGCCCTCAAGGATCGCAAGACGCTGCTCACCGGGCCCTATGTGTTCTACGCGACCGGGGAGCCCGGCTACACGCTGCGCACGCCGCTTAGGGAAGGCCGCCGCGGGGTGGTGGCCGCCGACCTGCTGCTCAATCGCCTCGAGGAGATGCTGAGCCGGCAAAAGCTCGGAAAATCCGGACTGGCCTTCCTGTTCAACGACGCCGACCGTATCGTCGGCCATCCCGAGATGCGCGAGCTGATGACGGAACGCAGCGACGCGTTGCCCCGGATCGATGCCATCAAGCTTCCCGGCCTGTCCGCGGCGATCCAGTCCTGGCGCAGCGACGGACTCGCCCAGCAATTCTTCACCGACGCCGACGGACGGACCCTTGTGGCGGCCTTCCACCGCATCGAGACGGCCGGTGCGGCCAACATCCACCTCGCGGTGGTCGCCCCGCTCGACGAGTTTTTTGCCAAGATCATCTCGGAGCGGCGCGCGCTGTTCGCCATCGCGCTCGGCTTTGTGATCGCGATGCTGCCGTTCGCGTTCTGGCTCGGCTCGCTGCTCGCCCGATCGCTGCGCGAGCTGGCGCGGCAGACCGACGAGATCCAGCACTTCCAGCTCGCCGACCGGCCGCGCATGCAATCGGCCATCGACGAGATCGACGAGCTGGGCCGCTCGGTGTTTACGATGCGGACCGTCGTGCGCAACTTCTCCAGCTTCATTCCGCAGCCGATCGTCCGTCAGCTGATGCAGTCCGGAGCCTCGCTGCAGCTCGGCGGTATCAGGCGCGAGGTCACGGTTCTCTTCACCGACGTCGCCGACTTCACCGCGAAGACCGAGAAAGCGGACCCGTCGCAGGTCATGATCTTCACCTCGCGTTATTTCGCCGCGATGTCGGAGGCGATCATGAAACACCATGGCACCATCGACAAGTTCATCGGCGATGCCGTGATGGCGCTGTGGAACGCGCCGGACGAGGATCCCGATCACGTCGTTCATGCCTGCGAGGCCGTATTGGACTGCATTCACCGCAACGCCGAGCTCAACCGCGCGTTCCGCAGCGAAGGCTGGCCGGCCTATGCCACGCGGTTCGGCCTGCATCTCGGCGATGCCGTGGTCGGCAATGTCGGCTCCGCCGCCCGCATGAGCTACACCGCGCTCGGCGCCACCATCAATCTGGCCTCGCGTCTCGAAGGCCTCAACAAGAACTACGGCACGCAGGTCCTGGTGAGCGCAGCCGTCAGGGCGCGTGCCGAACACAGATTTGCGTTCCGCAGCGTCGACCAGATCCGGCCGAAGGGCTTTGCCGACGCCATCACGGTCTACGAGCTGTGCGGCGAACGCGGCGATTCCGAGCTGACGTTCTGCGCGCGCTGGGAAGCCGTCTACAGTTCGATCCGGTACGCGGAGCCCGCAGCGGCGGCGCTGCGCATCGCCGATTTCCTGGTCGAGTACCCCTGGGATTGTGTCGCGCAATACCATGCCGAACGGCTGCGCAATGCCGTTCAGCAGCCGCTACTTGATCTGTCGGTACACTGACAAGCGGGCCGAGGCATATTTTGATCCGACCCTCGAGCTCTCGACGGCCAAGGGCCGCTTCGGTGATCGATCGGGATCGCGCGATCGCCGATGCGATCGCTTCAGCCGCCCGGCAAGTACGGGCGCGCAACGCCGGTGGCTAGGCGGCCATCAGTTGCTGAAGCGCAACAGCCTGCTCACGGGTCTGGAATGCGATGGCGGTGTGGGTAAAGCCCGACGAGGCCTGGGTCTGCGCGATGTGATTGAGGACCTCAGTGCCCTTGACCACGTGAAGTTCCATTCCCGGGCCGGCCGGGAAAATCCCCAGAACGACGTCGTAGGCCTCGACGATGGCCTTCAAGGCGCCACCCTTGTCTTCCGACGCGTCGATAAAGATACGAACATCCGCGGCGATACTACGAAGTTCGTCAAAGTCGATCACTGGAAGTCTCCCATACGCAACTCACTGATCGATCCTAGCTACAACTTGCTTACTGAAACATAAATTACGCGGGTTCCTCACCGGACAAGTATCGCTAGAGCGTTTTCGAGCGAAGTGGATGCCGGTTCGCGTGAAGAAAACGCGTCAAAACAAGAATCTAGAGCCCCGTTCCGATTCCATCGGAACGGGAAAAGCTCTAGCCGCCGGTCGGCAGTCTCCGTTTCGCAATGCGTTTGACCGGCGCATGGGCCGGCACGGCATTCGAGGTCGGGTCGGCCATGTGGGGAATGCGGTGCTCGATATGCGCCACGACGCGGAAGAAGCCGTCCAGCGCCTTGGCGTCGAGGCCGGCCGTGAGGTTGCTGTGCCGGCGCAGGATTTCATCCAGACTGCGGTCGAGCAGCGCGACGCCTTGCGATGTCAGCCGGATCTCGGTGCGGTTCCGGGCGCTGCCTCGCACCGGGGTCAGCTCGATCAGCCCCTTTTTCTTCAGCGAGGTCGTCTCGCGGCTGACGACGGCCTTGTCCAGTTGCGCATTGGTCCAGATGTCGTAGGCGCTTGCCGGCTCATGCTCCCTGAGAAAGGACAGCACCCGCCATTCCGCGAGCGAGACGCCGTAGGCCTGCGGGAAGAAGGCGTTGGCATTGGCGCGCAACTTCGCCACCAGGCTCGAGAGCACGGTCGGCACGTAACGTTCGAAATCGATCACCAGCTCCGAGCTCGCGTCCCCTTGCGGGGCGCGGCGCGGGGCAGGGGCTCTGGTGCGGTTTGTTGCAGTCCGGCTTTTCATTCTTTCACGAGTTGAGTGCGCGCGATCAGGACCAGGGCCGCCGCGACGAGGAGAACGCCTGTTACCACGAGGAACCCGGTGGTGAAACTGCCCGAGGCGTCCTTGGCGCGTCCGATCACGATCGGGATCGTGGCGCCCCCGATGCTGCCGATGGTGCTGACCAGGCCGATCGCGCCCGGCGCGCTCTGCCGCGACATGTAGGACTGCGGGATGGTCCAGAACACGGCCTGGGTGCCATAGACGCCGACATTGGCAACCATGAAGCCGATGATGATCCAGAGCGGCGATGTCGAGAACGCCGCGATGGCGAAGCCGGCCGCTGCGATCACGAAGGTCATCGCTGCATAATAGAAGCGCTCACCGACATGGTCGGAGTGCCGCGACAATGCGATCATGCCGATCAGGCCGGCGACGGGCGGGATCGCGGTCACGAAACCGACCTGTGAATTCGGCAGCCCGAACGACTTGATAATTTGCGGCAGCCAGGGAAACAGCGAAGCCAAGCCGCAGAACAGGCCGAAATTGCACAGGCCGAACAGCAGCACCATCGGCTTGGTGATAGTCCTGAGCACGCCTTCGGCATGCACCACCCCGGTTGCCTTGGCGTCGCGCTCCAGCGCGCCGATCAGCCAGTTGCGCTGCGCCGTCGACAGCCAGCTCGCCTGCTGCGGACGGTCGGTCAGATAGAAGATGCCGACGATCCCGAGAATGACGGGCGGCAGGCCTTCCAGGATGAACAGCCATTTCCAGCCCGAAATGCCGAACGTTCCGTTCAGCTCGAGGATCGCGCCGGAGATCAGCGAGGCGAAGATATAGGAGATCGGCACCGCATAGTTGAACATCGCGTTGTAGCGGGCGCGGTAGCTGAACGGGAACCAGAGGCTCAGCAGCAGCATCACTCCGGGAAACAGGCCGGACTCGGCAAATCCGAGGAAGCCGCGGAATGCATAGAGGCTGAGCGGGCCCTGCGTGAACGCCATCAGCATGGTGGCGATGCCCCACAGGATCGCGATCCGCGTCAGCGTGACGCGCGCGCCGTATTTGCTGAGGATGAGATTGCTCGGGATCTCGAAGATCGAATAGGTGAAGTACATGATGCCGACGGCGATGCCGAACATCTCGGCATTGAGCCCGAGCTCCTTGTTCATCTGCAGCGCGGCAAAGGAGATGTTGCCGCGGTCGAGAATGGCGAGGAAGTACATCGCCATCACGAACCACATCAGGCGCAGCGCGACCTTGCGGATCGTGGTGCGTTCGATCTGCGGATCGGCGGTCGTTGTTGCCGCCTTGTCCATCACGATTTCGGTCATCCCTGTTTCCCCCGATTTTTTTTGAGTTTTGAGCGGTTGCTTTATGCCGGCAGGCAGACTTCCAGCCGGTCGCCCGCCAGGCGTACCGGATAGGTCTGGATGTCGATCTCGACCGGACTGGTCAGCGCCTCGCCGGTCCTGATGTCGAAGCGGCCCATGTGCAGCGGGCATTCGATCTCGCAACCGTCCAGAATGCCGTCGGACAGCAGCGCCTCTGCATGGGTACAGATGTTGCTTGTGGCGTAATACTCGTTGCCGACGCGATAGAGCGCGATGTGATGTCGGCCGATTTCGATGCCGTATGGCTCGCCTTCGTTCAGCGCGCTGAGTGGGACACCGTCGTGCCAAGTGCCTTCGTCTGCCATATACCCTCTCAAATGCTGTAGAAATCGAGCACGGTCGGGACGCGGTCGTTGACCAGCGTGATGACCTTGCGCGCGATCTTCCAGGTCACGCCGTCACGCCGCAGCGTGTGCTCATAGCGCCCGTGCCGCAGATGCTCCTTGGCGACGCGAGGGTCGTAGACGTGGACCGAGAACACCGAGTGGCAGGTGATCTGTTCAGGCCCGGTTTCGGACGCTTCCAGGTTCGAGATCTGGTGCACGGTGCGCGGCAGCGGCAGCGCGGTGATCGATTTGCGCGACTCGATTCGCGCGATCCGCTCTTCCAGCCCGCGGCGGGCGTCGTGGTAGAGCAACGAGACCTGCGTGTCGGGATCGTTGGTGGTGGTGTACTCGTCGAGCCAGGCCGGCACCCAATAGACGGCATTCTCGCTGTACATCGCGACCCAATCGGCCCATTCGCCGGTATCGAGCAGGCGCGCCTCGCGGAAGATGGTCGCGGCTGCGACCGCGGGGGCATCGGTTTGTCTGATTGCGCTGGCAGCCATCATGCCGTCTCCCCGGCGGCGTGCTGCAACAGCCTGCGCCACTCGCGATACCCGGGATGGAAGTTCGTCTCGCCGCCGAAGCTGGTGGGACCGAACGACCATTCGGACGGGGTTATGCCGAGCTCGCGCGTGTGCGCGCTCTCGCCGTGGCCGACCTCCGCGACGCCGCGCAGATAACCCTGCGTGGGCGCGGCGGTCGTCGCGTCGTAGCCGGTCTGGCAGAACTCATACATGACGTTGTCGTCCGAGCTGGCCAACCCGGAGGCATTGAAGAAGTCTTCGTAGTTGCGAATGCGAAGCGTGCGCGCGGCGGCACTTTCGCCGACCGGAGCAAGGCAATGCGACACCATCTCGGTCTTGTCGGGCGCCAGCGGCCGCCAGGTTCGCACCTGCGCCGACAGGATGTCGATGACCTGCAGGTTCGGAAAGATCGTGAGGTTGCGCTGGCGCAGCATCCACTTGGCGCGGGTGCTGCCGACGCGCTGCCGCACGGCGTCGAGACGCGCCGCATCCATGCCGAGCGGCCGGCCATAGAGCTGCGTGCGCTTGATCGACCAGTTGACGGCGTGGCCGTAATCGAAGCTGAAGCTGCCTTGCCCTTCCTGCTCGCCTTCCGGCTCCGCAGTGAATCCGGCATCCGGTCCGGCGCTGGCATTGCGCTTCTTCAGGATATCGACGTAGGAGCTGTGCGTGGTCGCGAAGTGATAGTAGTCGAGCCCGTTCTCGAACTGCAGCTTCCAGTTTGCGTCGAACGTGTAGGTGCTGGCGCCCGGCACGAACTCGACCTCGCCGCTGTCGCTCTGATCGATGATGAGGTCGAGGAACGCGCGGGTGTCGCCGAGAAATTCCTCCAGCGGCGGAACGTCGACTGAGAGGCTCGCGAACAGGAATCCGCGATACGAACCCAGCCGCGCGACCGGAAGCAGGTCGTGATTGCTGTTCGAGAACGACGGCGGATACTGCCCGCTCGCTTCCTCCGTCACGGAGATGTTGCGCCCGCCCGAATCGTAAGCCCAGCCGTGATAGCGGCAGACGTGAAACTTCTGCCGGCCCTGCTTGAACGGACAGACGATCGTTCCGCGATGCCGGCAGGTGTTGAGGAAGGCGCCGACTTTGCCCTCAGCGCTCCGCATCACCAGAATGGGATGCCGGCCGATATGGGTGGTGACGAAGTCGTTGGGCCGGGCGATCTGGGATTCCAGGCCGATGAAATTCCACGTGGCCTCGAAGATATATCGCAGCTCGGCGTCGAACACGTCCGGATCGGTGAAGATCCGACGATCGACTTCGAAGATGCGTTCGCCGGGGCGGTCGTCGATGAGCCGGGAAATCTCGCTCAGCCTTGCCGCGTGGGTCTGCGAAGCAGCGTTCATAACGTCCTCCCTTCGACTAACCGCCGGCCGCGAAAAGTCGCCCGCAGAGCCGCGTCACGGCTCGCGTCTTCTCACGGCGGGAACAGCCGGCTTGATCGCCAATCTTGGAATGACTCTATAGTTGTCATGACAACTATGGTCAAGCCGATTGGTCGATCAGAGCTGGAGCCGGACGCAACGGATACGGCCAGCGCGTCGGGCTACAGCGAGGAATGAGCAGACCGCTTGGCGTGGAGCGGCGGGTTCAGCTCTTGCGCGTCGCCACCGTTAGGATAATTCCCTCATCGATCAGGGCGCGGCAGATTTTCTTCAGAACGGCAATTGCTTCGCGCGTTGCCCGGCTCACCGGCCGCCCGCGCGGCAGCGCCAGCACGCGCTCGGCGCGCATCCACGGCAACAGCGCCGCCGACAGCACGCCGGCGGCCACCTCCTGGTGAATGCCCGAGAAGGGCAGCAGCGCGTAGCCGAGTCCCGATGCCACCATGCGCTTCATCGGTGTGCTGTTGTCGACCCGCACCGCGCAGAGCATGGTCGACGGGAACGGGTTGCGACTGAGCGGGGCCACCGCGGATGGCAAGGCGTCGAACTCCTTGCGGGTCAGTCGGCCGCGCTTCAGCAGCGGATCGCGCGACGGTCCGATCAGGAATACCTGCTCGACGACCAGCGTTTCATAGTCGAGATGATCGTTGGGCGACGGCGTCGTCACGATCGCCAGATCGAGCTCACCGCGCAGCAGGCGCTCGGATGCGCTTTCCGTCGGGCCCTCGCTCAGTTCGAGTCGCACGCGTGGAAATTGCTTGACGAAGGTCTGGGCCAGCGGCGGGTAGAGGATATCGCCGAGGCTCGGTGGCGCGCCGATCCGCACCGTACCGCTCGGCTCCCGATTTTCCGTGCGCACTTCGGCCTTGATGTCGTCGATCGTCCCAAGCAGCCAGCGTCCGCGCGCGAGCAGCACCTTGCCGGATTCCGTGACCGAGACCCCGCGCGCGCCGCGTTCGAGCAGGGCGCCGCCGAGTTCGTCTTCGAGTTCCTTGACGTGGCGGCTCAGCGCCGACTGGGCGATGTTCAGCGTGCTCGCTGCGGCGGCAAAGCCGCCACGCTCGGCGACGGCGACGAAATAGCGGATCTGCCGCAGGTCCATGACGGGCACTCCATCTCAAATCGAGATGGATACCATATCAAACATATTCTTGTGAGATACAAAAAAAGGAGCAGTCTCCTCGCAACGA
Source organism: Bradyrhizobium sp. USDA 3262 (assembly GCF_054060035.1). NCBI lineage: Bacteria > Pseudomonadati > Pseudomonadota > Alphaproteobacteria > Hyphomicrobiales > Nitrobacteraceae > Bradyrhizobium > Bradyrhizobium sp. USDA 3262. The sequence continues at coordinate 7,658,878 of NZ_JBSSCT010000001.1, read as the reverse complement.
TCAAACGGAGGAGAGACGAGGATGGGCATCGCCACCGATGAGGCACGCCGGACGTCCGTATTCATCGCCGGCGGCGGGCCGGTCGGCCTTGCGATGTCATTGCTGCTCGATCGCTTCGGCATCGACTGCGTGGTGGTCGAGAAAAGCCCGACCACGACCGATCATCCCAAGTCGCGCGGCTGCTGGGTTCGCACCATGGAGATCTTCCGGCAGTGGGGGATCGAGCAGGCGATCCGCGACCGCGGCCTGCAGGACAACTCGGACATGTTCGTGTTCCTCGACAGCATCGCAGGTCACGAGTTCGGCCGCACCCGTCCCGAGCCGAATGTCGGGCATACCCCCGCCTGGAAGAGCCTGGTCGCTCAGGACGCCGTTGAGGAGGAAATCCTGCGGGTGGTCGAAAAGTCCAAGCACGCCACGGTTCTGTTCAACACGGCCTGTGAATCGTTCGAGGAGACCAACAGCGGCGTCAACGTCACGACACGTTGCGAAAAGACCGGCGAGGTGACGCAGTGGACGGCGACTTACCTGATCGCCGCCGATGGTGCAGGCAGCCAGACGCGGCGCAGCGCCGGGATCGAGATGGTCGGGCCCTCGACGCTGGCGGTGATGTCGAACGAGTATTGGCGTTCCGATCTGTCGCGGCTGCCGATCGCGCGCGAGGCCGCCGGCTTCATCATCGTCCCTGACAAGTCCGATCTGCCGCGCGCCGGCATCCTGAACACCAATGGCCGGGATCGCTGGCTGACGGTGACGCAGATCGGCCTGACCAAGGACGATCGCGAGCGACCGTGGACCGACCAGGAGTTCATCGAGATCGCGCGCGGGCATGTCGGCATTCCGGACCTCGACGTCACGCTTTTGAACCGCTCGATCTGGCGCGTCAGCATGCAGGTGGCCGAGACCTTTCGAAAGGGAAGGGTGTTTCTCGTCGGCGACTGCGCACATCGCTTTCCGCCGACCGGCGGCTTCGGCCTGAACTCCGGCGTTCAGGACGCGCACAACCTCGCCTGGAAGCTCGCCTTCGTGCTGAAGGGCCTCGCGGATGAAAAGCTGCTCGACAGCTATTCCAGCGAACGCCGCCCGATCGCGCAATCCAATGCCAATTTCAGCTACGGCAACAGGCTGCGTTTCGGGCTGACCGACGACGCCGTGCGGTCGCGCAATCCGGACCGGATCAGGTTCTGGATCAACGACATGGACAATCATTTGCACAGCATCGGCCAGAACCTCGGCCACAACTACGAGGGGGGCGCGGTGATCCCCGATGGCACCGTCGCGAAGGCGTTGAACTCCCGCTACTACACGCCGACCGACCGTCCTGGCGCGCGCTTTCCGCATATGTGGCTCGAGCCTTCGCGCAAGAAATCGACGCTCGACTGGTTCGACAAAGAGTTCACCGTCGTCGCGGGCCCACTCGGCGGCGAGTGGCTGGAAGCGGGAAAACAGGTATCCGAGAAGACCGCCTTGCCGCTGTCGCTGAAGCAGTTGCCCTCAGCCGATCCGGCGGACGGATTCCAGCTGGGCATGCGCGGCGCCGTGCTGGTGCGCCCCGATGGGCATGTGGCGTGGCGGATGCCGTGGCTTCCGTCGGATCCGGCGAAGGAACTGGCCGGCGCGCTTTCCACGCTGCTGCATTGACGGGGGCTCCGATGCAATCGTTCGAATCCAACGGCGTCGTCACGGCGTTTGAGAGAACCGGACATGGCGAACCGATCGTGCTGCTGCATGGCGGCGAGGCCGATCATTCGATGTTTGACGGCCTCGCGCCTGTCCTGGCGGCAAACTTCACGGTGATCGCTTACGACCAGCGCGACTCCGGCGCCACCAGGAATCCTGCGTCGGCCTATTCGCTGGCCGACCTGGCTGATGATGCCGCGGCCTTGATCATGGGGCTCGGCTACGATCGTGCCCATGTCTTCGGAACCTCGCTGGGCGGGCAGGTCGCGCAAGTGCTGGCGGCCCGCCATCCCGGCAGGATCGACCGCCTCATCCTGAGCAGCACCTGGAAGGTCAACAGAAGCCCGCTGGACGTCAATGCGGATGTCTTTCGCAAGCTCGCTTCCTACCGCGCGGACACCATCGCCAACGCACCGAAGATTGCGGAGTTCTTCTTCCCGCCGGATTATCTGCGCGCGCGGCCAGAACTCATCGACATCTTCCGTGGCTCCAGCCGCGACGACGGCCAGAAGGCGCGACGCGGCGCCTTGCTCGCGCAGCCCGTCGACGCCGATTTGACAGGCTTTGATCGCCCGACGCTGCTGCTGGCGGGCGGCGACGACCGGCTGATCCCGAATCCAGAGACATTTGCGCTCGCCCGCGACCTTGCCTGCGTCGAGACCAGGATCATCGCGGACGCAGGTCACGTCGCGTCGATCCAGGCTCCCGAGCGGGTTGCGGAGGCGGTGACGGCATTCCTGAATTCAAAAAAGAAGGCGGCTTGACAACAACAGGGGGAGACCATGGCTGAGCAAGCGAACGCAGTGCCGTTCGATGAAGCGCCGGTGACGGCGCGCTATTGGCTATCGATCATCATCTTCGCCGTAACCGGCGTCGTCGATTTTTTCGACTTCTTTGTGGTCGGATTTCTGGTGTCGGTGCTGGCGCCGAAGTGGCACCTGACGTTTGGGCAGACCTCGATCATGCTGATGAGCGCCGGCATCGGGGCGATGCTGGGGGCGTTCGTCGCGGGCGTCCTCGCGGATCGTTTCGGGCGCAAGCCGCTGGCGATATCAGGCGTTCTGCTCTGCGGCCTGACCTCGGGCGCGATCGCGTTCATTCCGGAAGACGGCTGGGTTGCGTTTGCGATCCTGCGCTTCTTCGTCGGCTTCGGCCTTGCCGCGGGCGCGGCGGCGGCGGTTCCTGCCATCGTCGAATTTGCGCCGACCCGTCATCGCACGCTGGTCACGAGCCTCGTGGTCGTTCCGGTCGCCCTTGGCGTGCTTTCGGCATCGGTGACGGCGAGCTTCCTGCTGCCGCTGGTTGGCTGGCGTGGATTGGCGGCGGTCGGATTCTTGCCGATCATCCTCGGGATTCTGACCATGATCATCATGCCGGAATCGCCGCGCTGGCTCATCAGCAAGGGCCGCGTCCGCGAGGCGCAGGCGAGCATCCGGAAACTCTACCGGGTCGGCGGCGACGCGTTCGTCCTGCCCGCGCTGCCGCCGGCGAGCTCCGCGACATTTGCCGATCTGTTTGCCGAGCAACGGCGCTTCTGGCTGACCGTCCTGATCTGGTTCGGCGCCAGCACGGCGAATTACGGCGTGTTCTTGTGGGGACCGACGATCGTGGCGCTGCTGCTTGGCGTCGCGCCCCAGGATGCGGCGAAGATGTTCATCTATGTCAGCCTCGCCGGCGTGCTCGGCCGGACCGGCTTCGCTTTCCTCGCCCATCGGATCGGCCGCAAGCCCTGCGGCCAGTTGATGGGCTACGGCACCGCGGTGTCGCTGGCGCTCGCCGCCTATTTTCACAACGACTTTGCCGGCTCGGTACCGTTGTTTCTGGTCTTCCTGGTCGTCGGCGCCGTGTTCTTCGACGGTGGATTTTCGAACATCGGGCCCTATCCGGCGGAAATCTTCCCGGTCCAGCTTTCGGGGCGCGCGGTCGGCCTTGCCCAGCTCTCGAACGGGATAGGCAAGATCGTAGGTCCCCTGTGTCTCGCATTGATCGGCGGTGCGGACAATCTCGTGCATCCAGGTGCGACCGCCTCGGCAGTGATGCCGGCGTTCTGCTTTCTTGCCGGCGCAGGCCTCTTGATCGGGCTCGCCTTTACGTTCCTCGGCGTCGAGCCGCACGGGCGTCCGGTGACCCTGTTCGGCGAAAACGGGGGCACGGGCGCTGCACCGAAGTCGCTGGCCGCAAAAGCGGCAGCGGGACAGTGAAAAGACGAAAGGGCATACGATGGACCATGCGCTCGACACGATCGCAACGGCAGCGCCGTTCGATACCGCAAAGCTCGATCGGCTGATGGATGAGGCGGGGCTCGACATCCTGATCGTCACCTCGCGTCACAACGTGCAGTATTTGCTCGGTGGATATCGTTTCTTCTTCTTCGACGTCATGGAGGCGATTGGCACCAGCCGCTATCTGCCGGTGTTCGTCTATCAAAAGCGACACCCGGAGAATTCCGCCTACATCGGCAACCGGATGGAAAAGTTCGAGCATGAGCTCGGACGGATATGGGCGCCGACTGTCAGAGCAGAGGCGTGGGGAACGATCGATGCGGTCGACCTCGCGATCGAGCATGTGAGAAAGCGCGGGGGCGCGGCCCTGCGTATTGGCATCGAGACAGGTTTCCTGCCGGCCGACGCCAGGGATCATCTGCTCTCGGGCTTGAACAACGCCGAATTCCGTGAGGCCCATTTCACACTCGAGCGCCTTCGTGCCGTCAAATCTGCCGCCGAGCTGGACCTCATCAGGGAGGCTTCCGAACGGGTCGTCGATGCGATGATGGCCGCGTTCAAGGTCTGCGCGCCAGGCATGACCAAGAATGACGTCGTCGCTCGTCTGCGCCGCGAGGAGCAGGAACGTGATCTCGTCTTCGAATATTGCCTGATTGCCGCAGGCAAGAGCCATAACCGCGCGCCGTCGAACCAGCGTCTTGCGGAAGGCGACGTGATCTCGATCGATTCCGGAGGAAACTACCAGGGCTATATCGGCGACCTCAGCCGCATGGGTATCCTGGGTGAGCCCGACAGCGAGCTTAGCGAGTTGCTGCAAGAGATCGAGGACATCCAGCAGGTGGCCCGCCGCGCGATCCGGCCGGGCGCCATGGGTGGCGACATCATCGCGGCGGGCGAGGCTGCCGTCAAATCCTCTCCGCAACGCGCGGTGCTCGACTTCACCGCGCACGGCATTGGGCTGGTCAGTCACGAAGCGCCGCGCCTCACCGCGACCGGCCCGGTCCCTTACGCGCCGTATGACGCCGACCGGCCGCTCGAATGCGGGATGGTGATCTCGATCGAAACCGCGCTGCTGCATCCAGCGCGCGGTTACGTCAAGCTCGAGGACACGCTGATCGTCTCCGAGGTGGGCTGGGAGGCGCCCGGTGACCATGGCAGGGGGTGGAATTCATCGCGTCTCATGGCGTGAAGCGGTCAACGCCAGGGCGGCATTTTTGGCTGGGTCACCGATGCAGCTGCGGTGCTGGAGGCGCTCGCCAAAGTTCGGAATACTAGAAATATATCCCTGAGTTGCCCGACGTGTCAAGTTGCCCGGTCGACGCCGGCCGCCGCCGGCTACTTTGCATGGGGTTGTTTTCGATATTTTGGCAGCGGCTGTCTTTGCTTCACTCCGGCCTCCGGTCATGCGATGCTTCGAGCTGGATGTAGCGGCGGCTCCGTGCCGTCTGCTCGTCAGGTCGGCGCCGACGATGGGCAGGTGCAACCGATAAGGATTGCCTCCCATCGACAGAAGCGACCCGATGACCGCTAACGCGCTCCGCGACTACGCCCAAAGCATCCTGACCGCACGGGTCTACGACGTGGCGGTCGAGACGCCGCTCGATCCCATGCCGCGGCTCTCCGAACGATTGTCGCGCACGGTGTTGCTGAAGCGGGAAGACTTCCAGCCGATCTTCTCGTTCAAGCTTCGCGGCGCCTACAACAAGATCGTCAGGCTGCCGGACGCACAGCGCAGGTTGGGCGTCGTCTGCGCCTCGGCGGGCAATCATGCGCAGGGGGTCGCGTTGTCGGCGCGCAAGCTCGGCATTCCGGCGACGATCGTCATGCCGAGGACGACGCCCGCCATCAAGGTCGAGGCCGTCCGGCGTTTGGGCGGTGATGTTGTCCTGCATGGCGATACGTTCGACGACGCGCAAACCAAGGCCAGGGAGATCGAGGCTGCACGTGGTTTGACCTTTGTGCATCCGTTCGACGATCCCGATGTGATCGCCGGCCAGGGAACGGTCGGGATGGAGATCCTGCGCCAGCATCCCGATCCGATCGAGGCGATCTTCGTGCCGATCGGCGGAGGCGGACTGGCGGCCGGCGTGGCCGCCTTCGTGAAATTCCTCAACCCGTCGATCAAGGTCGTCGGCGTCGAGCCGGCGGACGCCGCGTCGATGGCGGCCGCGCTCGCCAAGGGCAACGTCGTCGCGCTGGATCAGGTCGGACTGTTCGCCGACGGCGTCGCCGTCCGCAAGGTGGGAACCGAGACCTTCCGGCTCTGCCGCGACCTGCTCGACGAGGTCGTGACGGTGGACACCGACGCCATGTGCGCCGCCATCAAGGACATCTTCGACGACGTGCGATCGGTCGCCGAGCCCTCCGGGGCATTGGCGCTCGCCGGCCTCAAGGCCTACGCCGAGCGCGGCGCGCTCAGTGACGGCAGCCTGATTGCCGTCAACAGCGGGGCCAATCTGAATTTCGACCGGCTGCGCACCATTGCCGATCGCGCCGAGGTCGGCGAACACCGCGAGGCGCTGCTTGCCGTGACCGTGCCGGAGAAGCCGGGCAGCTATCGGCACTTCATCCGCATCCTCGGCTCGCGCGCGATCACGGAATTCAACTACCGCTTTGCCGAGACCACCGCGCCGGCGCAACTGTTCGTCGGCATCGCGCTGAGCCGCGGCGAGGTCGAGAAGCGGGAGGTCATGGAGCTGCTTCGGCGCGAAGGCTATCCGATCCTCGATCTCAGCGAGAACGAGATGGCCAAGGACCATGTGCGCTACATGGTGGGCGGTCGTGCTCCGTTGCTCAAGGACGAGGTCATCTACCGCTTCGAGTTTCCGGAGCGTCCCGGCGCGTTGCTGAAATTCCTCGAGAGCCTGGCGCCCGACTGGAATATTTCGCTGTTCCACTACCGCAATCACGGCGCTGACTACGGACGCATCCTGGCGGGAATCGAGGTCAAGCCTCACGAGCGCGCCCGGTTCGTTCAGGCGCTGGATGCGCTCGGCTATCCCTACTGGAACGAGAGCGAAAATCCGGCCTACCGGCTGTTTCTCTCCGCCGAGAAGGGATGAAGCACCGCTTCCGTCGACCAACGGTCAGCGATCGGCCGTCAATTGCTGGCGGTAGCGCTCGGCGTCCCAATTCAGCAGCGCATGCTCGTTCTCTGCCGTCAGATAATTGACCCGTGCGGTCAGGGGCAAGCGGCAGGTGACCAATGCGAGACAGCTCAGCATGGCTTCCGCGCCGTCGCTCGCATCCTCGCGGATGAGGCTGCCGAGGTCGGGGACGAGCAGGGCAACCGGTGGCGGCAGTCCGTTCGCGGTGGTCTGCGCGATCATGACGCTCAGCTTCTCGCGATGCTCTAGGACCGGCAGGCCCGGGCCAAGGAAGACGACGTGATCGGGATACAGCGAGCCGCTGGTCGCGATCGCGCGGCTGTAGCGGTCGGTGGCAATGTCGTGGCCGCGAGGATCTCGCGGCAGGCGGTAATTGGTGCCGTCGCAGATATTTCGAAGCGTGTCATGATCCGCAGCCGGCGCGCGACGCTGCTCCAGTGCTAGGCGCTTCTCGACGTCGGCGACCAGGGCCTCCGCCGCGTCGCAGGTGGCTGCACCGACCACCAGGCCATGATTGCCGAGGATCAGGACGTCGACCGTATCCTGCGCGATTGCCGCGCTGACCGCGCGTGCGAGCGGCAGCCCCGGGTGGTGATAGTCGAGGTAACGCCACGCCAGTCCGTCCAGGCGCCGGGCAAATTCGTCGCGGGCGTCGGTGCGCACCGCCCATGCGATGGTGTTGACGGAATGGACGTGCAGCACGATCCGCTGCGGCATCAGCGCATGCAGCGAGGTCTCGATCGAGGCGCGCAGCGTCGTGGCGGCGTTCGGCGCCAGCGGCACGCGTTCGTCGCCATGCATCAGCGCCGCGCGCGCGGCCGACAGGGCGACCGGGACGAAAATCTCCTTGTCCTCGGCATCGGCGAGCCAGGTACCTGACGCCTTCACCCACAGCACGTCGCCATCCTTGACCGACGAATTGCCGCCGGCGCCTTGCACCAGAAGGATATTCCTGCCGACGCGTGCCGACATGCGGCGCAGTTCATCCAGCATTTGAGGCGGTCGCATCGGGCTGTTCTCACCAGGTCAGATGGTCCATCGTCCAGTGCGGCATCCGCGCCGCTGTGCCGGCTACGGTCTTGATCGCCCGCGGCAGATCGCTCGCCTGCGCAAGCGTCGCGCGGTGGGCGCCGGAGCCGATCAGCAGGGTCAGCATGCCGGCGGTCTGTCCACCGGCGATATCGTGATCGAGGGAGTCGCCGATGACGAGGATCCGGTTCGGCGGCGGCCGTCCCAATTGATCGCGCGCGGCGGCAAACATCGGTGGATACGGCTTGCCGACGAACAGCACGGTGCCGCCGAGCGAATGGTAGAATGCGGCGAGTGCGCCCGGCGCAGGGATCAGCCCCGCGACTCCGAACATCACGAGATCGGGATTGGCGCACAGCATTGGCAGTTGGCGCGCGGCAGCGGTTGCCAGCGGCTCACGCCAGCGCTCGGGCTCGGCCGCGTCATCGTCGAGACCGCCGAGCAAGATGAAGTCGGCGTCGCGCATGTTCGAGACCACCACGAGGTCGGTGCCGTCGACGATCGAGTGGTCACCATCGCGCGAGATCAGGAAGCAGGCGCGTCCGAGCTCGGCAAAGGGAGCCTGCTCGCGCGCATGCAGGCCGCGCCAGGTGACCTCGCCCGAAGACAACACGCCGTCATAGGCGTCGGGCGGCAGGCCGAGCGTCGCGAGCCGCCGCTGGTTGCTGCCGGCGCGCTTGCCGGAATTGGACAGGATCAGGATGCGCTTGCCGGCTTCGCGCAGCCGCGCCACGCAATCCAGCGCTGCGGGGAACACCGCCAGTCCCTCGTGCAGCGTGCCCCACTGGTCGAGCAGCACATGATCGAAGCGGTCGGCGATGGCGTGAAGGCCGGCGATCGCGGTCGCGTCGGCCTTCATGGCGGGCCTCCGTTCAGCGCGAGCAGTGCGGCGCCGTAGCTTGCTTCGGTCTGCTCGGCGACCGAGACGGGAACGCCGAGGACGCGATGCCTGATCCGGGTCCATGCGTCGTTCTTCGCGCCGCCGCCGATGCCGATGACGCGGCGCAGGCGCGGCGCACCGAGCCGCGCCAACTGGCGGTAGGCCAGGGCTTCGACCGAGGCGATACCCTCGAGCAGCCCCTGGAAGAATCGGCAGTCCTCAGCCGGACGTGGCGTGACCCGCGCGGCCAGCGCCGGATCGGCGATCGGAAAGCGTTCGCCGGGCTTTGGCAGCGGATAGTAGTCGAGCCCGGTCGGCTGGTCCGGCGTCATCTGCGGTGTCAGCCGTTCCATCTCGGCGGCGGTGAAATGCACCAGCAGCGCGGCGCCGCCGGAGTTCGAGGCGCCGCCGGCGAGCCAGCGCTCACCGAGCCGGTGCGAATAGACGCCTTGGTCGGCCGCGAAGATCGGCTGGGTTGCAAGTTGCTTCACCACGAGCGTGGTGCCGAGCGAGGTGACGGCATCGCCCGGCTGGTCGGCACGCGTCGCGACGAAGGCCGCAACGCCATCGGTGGTGCCGGCGGCGACCTGCGCTGTTGGCGGCAGTCCCAGCGACCGCGCGACCTGCGGATCGATCTCGGCGAATGGCGTGCCCGGCACCAGCACGTCGGGCAGCAGATCGTCGCGCACGCCGAGCTGGTCAAGCCAGGGCGGCCAGACGCGCGCGACCGGGTCGTAGCCGAGCTTCAGCGCGTTGTTCTCGTCGCTGATGCCGTGATGGTTCGCGAGCCGGCCGGCGATCCAGTCCGCCTGGTGAACGGCATGGCGCGCATCGCCGATATAGTCATGGCTCAGCAGATAGAGCAGCTTGGCGAGCGCGCTGCTCGCGCCATGCGCGCCGCTCTCGCGCGGAGCGGCCGCCGCCACGCGCGTCGCCTCGCGCGTGGCGCGTGCATCATTGTACATCAGCCCCGGCGAGCAGGGGCGGCCGGCGGCGTCGACCAGCAGCAGCGTGCCCGACGTACCGTCCACGACGATGCGCGTGACGTCGCCGAGACCGACGCTCCCGCCGAGCTTGCGGATGGCCGCCACCGTAGCCTGCCACCACAGCTCCGGTGTCTGGTCGATGGCGTTGCCGTCGACGCGCGGTGCGGGCAGCGCGACGGCAGCGAAGCCGAGGATGCCGCCCTGCGGATCAATTGCGCAGGCTCGCACGCCTCCGGTTCCGACATCGATGCCGAGATACAAACCTCCCATGCGACCTCATCGCTCTCTGGTGCGCGCGACGACGTTGGTTGCGCTGCAGCACGTTTGGGGGATTGACGCCCCGTTCGGCCTCTGCAATTTTTTGCAGGACGTGAAGAAATTTGCAAGAGGACTTTTCCTGATATGGCACCCCCGCCCGACAGGCTGCCGGTGATCGACGGCGAGGCGTCGCTCGCGACGCGCGCGGCGTGGCTGTATTTCGCGGCGGGGCTCACCCAGTCGGAGGTCGCCGACCGCCTCAACATTCAGAGCACCAAGGCGCATCGCCTGATCGCGCGCGCCAGCCGCGAGGGCATGATCCGTGTGTTCGTCGAGGGACCGGTCGCCGAATGCGTCGCGCTGGAGAACGATCTCGCGCAGCGCTTCGGCCTCTCGTTCTGCCGCGTCGCACCTGATCTCGGCGAGAGCGACCTGCCGCTGAAGGCGCTGGCGCTGGAAGGCGCGAGTTTCCTGCGCCAGATCCTGGAGCGCGGCCAGGACAAGGTGATCGGTTTCGGCCATGGCCGCACGCTCGCGGCGGTCGTGGAGCAGATGCCGCAGACGCCGGCACGCGACGCGCAATTCGTGTCGCTGCTCGGCGGATTGACGCGGAAATTTGCCGCCAATCCGTTCGACGTGATTCACAAGCTCGCCGAGCGCACCGGCGCGGAAGCCTATCTGCTGCCGGTGCCGGTGTTCGCCAATTCGGTCGCCGACCGCGCCGTTCTGATGCAGCAATTCGGCATCGCCGACGTGTTCGCGCTGGCGCGCAAGGCCTCGCTGCTGTTCGTCGGCATCGGCCAGGTCAGCCGCGACGGCTTCCTGGTGTCGAGCGGCATGATCAAGCCCGACGAGGTCGTCGAGCTGAAGCGCGTCGGCGCCTGCGCCGACCTGCTCGGACATTTCTTCAGCGCCGACGGAACGGTGCTGGACACCGATCTGTCGGCCCGCGCCACCTCCATGAGCATGGCCGATCTCAGGAAGCACCGCATCGTCGCCATCGCCGGCGGGCCGGCCAAGGTGACCGCGTTGCGCGGCGTGCTGCGCAGCGGCGTTCTGCACGGCCTCATCATCGACGAAGCGACCGCAAAGGCGCTCGCCACCGACAAGCCGGAGACCACATCCGGCAAGACAAGAAGCAAGGCCCGGAAGGACACATAAAACAAGCGTCAACAAGGAGAGGAAATACATGTTCGATCGCGAGAAGAATCTGTTCGACTCCTACGCTGCCAAACGCATCAGCCGCCGCGATCTCCTGGACGGCGCCGCCAAGCTCGGCATCGCGGGCATCGCCGCCAACGCCGCCTTCGCCTCCTCGATGTCGAAGGCGATGGCCGCCGACTTCAACTGGAAGGCCCAGAGCGGCAAGAGCGTCAAGCTGCTGCTCAATAAGCATCCCTACGTCGATGCGATGATCGGCGACATCGAGGCGTTCAAGTCGCTCACCGGCATGAACGTCACCTACGACATCTTCCCGGAGGACGTCTATTTCGACAAGGTGACGGCGGCGCTGTCGTCGAAGTCGGACCAGTACGATGCTTTCATGACCGGCGCTTACATGACCTGGACCTATGGTCCGGCAGGCTGGATCGAGGACCTCAACACCTACATCAAGGATCCCGCCAAGACCAACCCGGCCTTCGCCTGGGACGACGTGCTGCCGGGCCTGCGCGCCTCGACCGCGTGGGACGGCGTCGCCGGCTCCGAGCTCGGCTCGGGCAAGGCCAAGCAGTGGTGCATCCCCTGGGGCTATGAGCTCAACAACATCACCTACAACCGCAACGTCTTCGACAAGGTCGGGGTCAAGCCGCCGAAGAACCTCGACGAGATGCTCGAGGTCGCGGCCAAGATCACCAAGGACGCCGGCGGTCCCTACGGTGTTGGCGTGCGCGGCTCGCGCTCCTGGGCGACCATCCATCCGGGCTTCCTGTCGGCCTATTCGAACTTCGGCCAGAAGGATTTCGTGATGGAGGGAGGCAAGCTGAAGGCCGCGATGAACACCAAGGCCTCGAAGGATTTTCACGACAAATGGGTCAAGATGATCCAGACCTCGGGTCCGAAGAACTGGTCGACCTATACATGGTACCAGGTCGGCACCGATCTCGGCGCCGGCGCCTCGGGCATGATCTTCGACGCCGACATCCTCGGCTACTTCATGAACGGCGGCGACAACAAGGAGAAGGGGCATCTCGGCTACGCGCCGTTCGCCGCCAATCCGGCTGCCAAGGCGCCGACCCCGAATGTCTGGATCTGGTCGCTCGCGATGTCGAGCTTCTCCAAGCAGAAGGAGGCGGCCTGGCTGTTCATGCAGTGGGCGGCGTCCGTCGAGCACGACCTGTTCGGCGCGCGCAAGATGGACTTCGTCAACCCGGTTCGCGCGTCGGTATGGAAGGACAGCGAGTTCCGCGACCGCATCGCGAAATCCTATCCCGGCTATCTCGAGCAACACGACATGTCGTCGCCCGGCGCCAAGATCTACTTCACGGCGCAGCCGCTGTTCTTCGACCTGACGACGGAATGGGCCGCCTCGCTGCAGAAGATGGTGGCCAAGGAGGTCAGCGTCGACGAGGGGCTCGACAAGCTCGCCGACAGCATCAACCGCCAGCTCAAGCAGGCCGGTCTCGGCTGATTGATCAACTGTGCGGTGCCTGATCCCCCGCACCGCACCCATCCGCCGGCTCGGACCCTTGTCCCATCCGAGCCGGCGGCGTTTGCCAGCCGAAGGCGATCTCTTATCATCATGAGCATGGTCCAAACTCTCCAGACGAACGCGCAGGCAGCGCCGGCCAAACCAAGGCCGCGCGTGCGCCTCTTGCCCTATCTGCTCAGCCTGCCGGCGCTGCTCGTCTGCGTGGCGATCCTGGTTCCGTTCGTGACCGCGGCGGTCTATTCGCTGCAGCGCTACCGGCTGAACCTGCCTTACCTGCGCGGCTTCATTGGCGCCGGCAACTACATCGACTTCCTGTCCGATCCGGCGTTCTGGAATACGTTCCAGGTCTCGATCACCTATACCGTGCTGACCGTCGTGCTCGAGCTTCTGCTCGGCCTCGGCATCGCGCTGCTGCTGCGCCGGCCGACCCGCTTCCACAATGCGGTGTCGATCATGCTGCTGCTGCCTCTGATGACGGCGCCGGCGATCGCCGCGCTGATGTGGAAGCTGATGACCAATCCGAGCTTCGGCATCTTGTCTTATTTCGTGGGCCTGTTCGGCGTCACCGATTTCAAATGGGCCTCCGATCCGTCGACGGCACTGTTTACGGTCGTACTGGTCGACGTCTGGGTCTATACGCCCTTCATCATGATCCTGCTGCTCGCCGGCCTGCGCTCGCTGCCGCGGCAGCCGTTCGAGGCCGCGGCACTCGACGGCGTGCCGGCGAGCTTCGTGTTCTTTCGCATCACGCTGCCGATGCTTGCGCCCTACATCATCACGGCGTCGCTGTTCCGGCTGCTCGATTCGATCCAGCAGTTCGACATCATCTATGCGATGACGCAGGGCGGGCCGGGCGACCGGCTGATGGTGTTCCAGGTGCAGGCCTATCTGGAATTCTTCCAGTACACCAATGTCGGCCGATCGGCGGCGCTGTTGATGATCCTCTGGCTCATCACCAACATCCTGTCGAACATCTTCATCAAGAACTGGCTGCGGTTGCGCGCGCGTGCGCACGGCCACGCGTGACGGGGAGGGGAGCGATGGAACATTCCAGCCTTGCCGGTCGCATCTTCCGCGGCGTGGCGCTCACGCTGATCCTGATCTTCTTCATGTTTCCGATCGTCTGGATCTTCCTGATGTCGTTCCAGACCAACGAGCAGATCCTGCGGATTCCGCCGCGGATCCTGTTCGAGCCGACGCTTGCGAATTACGAGGCGTTGATCTCCGGCCAACTGCGCACCGTGGCCGGCAATCTGCAGATCTCCTTCATGCGCAATCTGTTCAACAGCGTCGTGCTGTCGAGCGCGGCGGTGCTGCTGGCGCTGCTGCTCGGCGTGCCGGCGGCCTACGCGTTTGCGCGCTTCAAATTCCGTCTCGGCGAGAGCATCGCCTTCACGCTGCTGTCGTTCCGCTTCGCGCCGCCGCTGCTCGTGCTGCTGCCGCTGTCGCTGTACTACCAGGAGCTCGGACTGAACGACACCTACTTCGGCATCGTCTGGGTCTATCAGCTGATCGCGCTGCCGTTGATCCTGTGGATCGTGCGCGGCTATTTCGAGGATATCAGCCCTGATATCGAGCATGCCTACCGTCTCGCCGGGCATTCCTGGCGCGAGGCCTTCACCAGGATCGCGGTGCCGCTGGCAGGGCCGGGGATTGCCGCGGCGGGGCTGCTGTCCTTCATCTTCTGCTGGAACAATTTCGTCTTCGCGCTGATCCTGGCCTCCGCCGACAAGCAGCCGGTGACGGTCGGCGCGCTCGCCTTCGTCACCGCGTCCGGCATCCAGTACGGCCAGATCGCGGCGGCGATCGTGCTGTCGGTGACGCCGACCCTGTTGCTGGCGCTCTATGCGCAGCGCTACCTGGTCGAGGGTCTCTCGCTCGGCGCGGTGAAAGGCTGATCCGTGGCGCGTCTCGAAATCAACTCGGTGAGCAAGGCATTCGGCGCGGCGCGGCCCGCCGACGGATTGTCGCTGGCGGTCGAGCCCGGCGAGATCGTGGCGGTGTTCGGACCGTCCGGCAGCGGCAAGACCGTGCTGTTGCGCATGATCGCGGGCATGTTCGAGCCCGACGACGGCGACATCCTGGTCGGCGGCCGCTCGGTCGTCGGCGCTCCGCCCGAACGGCGCGGGATCGGCATGGCATTCCAGAACTTTGCCTTGTTCCCGCACATGACCGCCCGCGACAATATCGCAAGCGGCCTGCGCGCCAGGGCCGGCGGCGGCGATGTCGCCGGCCGCGTTGCCGCGATCAGCAGGCTGCTCAAGATCGAGCACGTGCTCGGCCACGCGCCGCGCGAATTGTCGAACGGACAGAAGCAGCGTACCGCGCTGGCACGGGCGCTGATCGGCAATCCGGATGTGCTGCTGCTAGATGATCCCCTGCGCAATGTCGACGCCAAGCTGCGCTACGAGATGCGGCTCGAACTGCCGAACCTGCTGCGGCGCGGCACTGCCGCGGTGCTCTACGTAACCCAGGACTATCGCGAGGCGATGGCGATCGCCGACCGCATCGCGGTCTTGATCGACGGCCGGCTCGCGCAGGTCGCAACGCCTGCCGATATCTATGCCCAGCCCGCATCGGTTGCGGTCGCGCGCCTGTTCGGCGATCCGACCATCAACCTCGCCGAGGTCTCGCCAGTAGCGGAGCACGGCATGCTGTCGGCTGACATCGCCGGCGCCAGGATGCGGCTCGGCGCGGCCGATGGCGCAGCACCTGCCGGTGCCTGTTGGCTCGGCATCCGGCCCGAGGATCTCGCGGTCTCCTCGGCGTCCTCCGATGGCGCCGTCCCGGCGCGCATTCTCGCGATCACGCCGATGCATGAGAAGGCGGTGCTGCTGCTCCGTCTTGCCGACGGAACGGAATGGCTGGCGGCGCTGCCGCCGGATGCGCCGCAAGGCGCGGCCGACGATGCCGTTTTCGTTCGCTTCGCGCCCGACGCCGCGATGCTGTTCGATCGCGCGAGCGGCCTGCGGATCGGGGCGTCGCACCGGCTCAAGGCGGCATAGGAGCGGATGGTCATGGACATGCTCGAGCTTCGAGGCATCGACAAGGTCTATCGCAGCCTCGGCAAAGAGCCGGTGCATGCGGTGCGCGCGCTCGATATGGCGGTCGAAAAGGGCGAGATCGTCGCACTGTTGGGATCGTCGGGCTGCGGCAAGACCTCGACATTGCGCATGATCGCAGGCTTCGAGGAGGTCTCGGCCGGATCGATCGCGCTCGGCGGGCGGCGGATTCACGAGCTGCCGCCGGCGCGTCGCAAGGTCGCGATGGCGTTCGAGGGCTATTCGCTCTATCCGCCGCTGACGATCCGCGAGAACATCGCGTTCGCGCTGAAATCCGCGCAGTTGCCGCGCGCTGAGGTAAGGCGCCGTGTCGACGAGATTGCCCGTCTGGTCGAGATCGAGGACATCCTCGACAGCTATCCGCGCGCGATCTCAGGCGGCCAGCAGCAGCGCGTGTCGCTGGCGCGGGCGCTGGTGCGGGACGCGGATCTCTATCTGCTCGATGAGCCGATGGGGCAGCTCGAACCGCAGCTGCGCGCGGTGCTGCGCGGCCGGATCAAGAGCCTGCTTGCCGAGCGCGGCATGACCGCGATCTTCGTCACCCACGACCAGACCGAAGCGAGTGCGCTGGCCGACCGCATCGCTGTCATGGAAGGCGGCGTGCTGCAGCAGTTCGCCAGCGAAAAGGAGCTGAAGGGCCGGCCGGCCAATCTGTTCGTCGCGAGCTTCATCGGCGAGCCGCCGATGAACCTGCTCGAAGCGGATGTGACGCGGTCGGATGGCGGCTTCCGCCTGTCGGTCGGAACCGACATGCGTTTCGATATCGCCGGCGCCGGACTCGACGTTGAGGCGGCGAAGGCGCTCGCGGCCGCGCCGCAGGTGCGGATCGGCATTCGTCCGCAGAAGATCGCGGTCGGGACCGGTGATGTCAAAGTCAAGGTCGTCTCCAACCAGTGGCTCGGCGATCAATCGCATGTCGCCGGCGATTGCGGCGGCCGCATGCTGATCGCGGTCACGCCGGGCCGCGTCGCCGCGCGGCCGGGAGAGATTGTCTCGTTCGCGCTGGAGCCGCGTCACCTGCACATCTTTGGCAGCGACGGAACCTGCATTCGCCATGCGGAGGTGTCCTGACGATGACCGTTTCCGCAAGCCGCGACGTCATCATCGGCATCGATGCCGGTACCTCGCTGATCAAGGCAGTGGCGTTCACGCTGACCGGCGAGCAGCTTGCCGATGTTTCGCGGCCGAATGCGTATAGCAGCCTGGCCGGCGGCCATGTCGAGCAGGACATGGCGCAGACCTGGAGCGACACGGTCGCCGTCATTC
This sequence comes from Bradyrhizobium sp. USDA 3262, assembly GCF_054060035.1. NCBI lineage: Bacteria > Pseudomonadati > Pseudomonadota > Alphaproteobacteria > Hyphomicrobiales > Nitrobacteraceae > Bradyrhizobium > Bradyrhizobium sp. USDA 3262. The sequence continues at coordinate 7,641,738 of NZ_JBSSCT010000001.1, read as the reverse complement.
GCGCGCTGGCGAAGTCAGTGCCTGACCTGTCGGCGCGGATCGCGGCGATCGCGGTGACCGGGCAGGGCGACGGCACCTGGCTGATCGATGATGACGGCCGGCCGGTTGGGCCGGCGCTGCTGTGGCTCGATTCGCGCGCCGGCCGGCTGGTCGAGGAGATCCGCGGCAGCGAGCACAACGCGATCCTTTACCGTCGAACCGGCTCCGGGCTCAATGCCTGCCAGCAGGGGCCGCAACTGGCGTGGCTGCAGGCCCACATGCCCGACACGATCGCCAGCGCGACAACGGCCTTCCACTGCAAGGACTGGCTCTATTTCTTGCTCACCGGTGAACGCGCAACCGATCCGTCGGAAGCCACCTTCTCCTGCGGCGATTTCCGCAGGCGAGCATTCGATTCGGAGACCGCGCGGTTGATCGGTATCGCCGACCTGACGCGCCTGTTCCCGCCGGTCGTCGACGGCGCGGTCATGACGCATCCGCTGACAGCGGCCGCCGCCATCGAGATCGGCCTGCCGGAAGGTGTGCCGGTCTGCCTCGGCTATGTGGACGTGATCTGCAATGCGCTCGGTGCCGGGCTCTACGATCCGTCGCCCGATGTCGGCTGCACCATCATCGGCTCGACCGGCATGCATATGCGACTGGTTCCGAGCGCCGACGCGGTGACGCTGAATCGGGAGGCAACCGGCTACACCATGCCGTTCCCGGTGCCGGGGCATTATGCCCAGATGCAGTCCAACATGGCGGCGACGCTGAACATCGACTGGATGCTCGATCTCGCCTGCGACATGCTGGCGGCGGAAGGCGTGACGCGCACGCGCGCCGAACTGATCCGCCGGCTCGACGATCAGGTGCTGCGGGCGAGGCCCGGCGAGGTGCTGTTTCATCCGTTCATTTCCGATGCTGGTGAGCGCGGTCCGTTCGTCGCGCATGAGGCCAGCGCGCAGTTCTTCGGCTTGCGGTCGCGCCACCGCTATGGCGACCTGATGCGCGGCGTGATGGAGGGCCTGGCCTTCGCCGCACGGGATTGTTACGCGGCGATGGGGTCGCTGCCGCGTGATGTCAGGATCACAGGTGGCGCGGCGAAGAGCCGTGCGCTTGGCGCCATCCTCGGGGCCGCACTGGATTGCGATGTCCGGATCTGCAGCCGCGCCGAGGCCGGCGCCGCGGGCGCTGCGATGATCGCGGCGGTCGCGATCGATGCTTATCCCGACATGCGCGCATGCGCCGAGCAGTGGGTCGCGCCGCATCTAAGCGCGCCGCAATCGCCGGACGCCGCGCTGGCGAAGCGCTATGCCAGCATCTTCCCGACCTATCTCGAGGCAAGGCTGGCGTCGCGGCCGGTCTGGAAGCAACTCGCCGCGCTGCGTGCCGGAGGCGATCATGTCTAAGTCCATCGCCATCGTCGGCGACCGCTTCATGCTGCCCTCGGTGTTCGCCGAGCACATCCGATCAGCCTGCGGCGATGGCGTCGATATCCGCACCCTGGAGCAGCCCTGGCCGGACGAGCCGATGGAGCACGGTTACGCCGGCTCGAAGCTCGATGGCCTGAAGGAGTTCATGGGACGGCCCGACGAGATCATCGGCTTCATCGGCGATGCCGAGCTGCTCGTCACGCATCTGGCGCCGATCTCGCGGTCGATGCTGGAGCGGCTGCCGAAGCTGAAGTTCATCGCGGTGTCGCGGGGCGGCCCGGTCAACATCGACATGCAGGCGGCGCGCGACCACAACGTGCTGGTGGTCAATACGCCCGGCCGCAATGCGAGTGCGGTCGCGGAGTTCACCATCGGCGCCATTCTGGCCGAGACGCGCCTGATCCGCAGCGGTCACGAGGCGCTGCGTGGCGGTGAATGGCGCGGCGATCTCTATCGCGCCGATCGCACCGGGCGCGAGCTCGGCGAGATGACGGTCGGCATTGTCGGCTATGGCGCGATCGGCAGCCGCGTGGTCAAGCTGCTGAAGGCCTTCGGCTGCAAGATTTTGGTCGCCGACCCCTATGTCCAGCTCAGCGCCCAGGACCGCAATGACGGCGTCGAGCATGTCGCGCTCGGCGAATTGCTCGGCCGCGCCGACGTCGTCACGCTGCACGCCCGGGTGACGCCGGAGACCACCCGTTTCATCGGGCGCGAGGCGCTGGCGCGGATCAAGCCGGGCGCGTTCCTGATCAACACCGCGCGCGGGCCGCTGGTCGACTACGAGGCGCTGCATGATGCGCTGGCATCGGGGCATCTCGGCGGCGCCATGCTCGACACCTTCGCGGTCGAGCCGGTCCCGGCGGACTGGCCGCTGCTGCGACTTCCCAACGTCACGCTGACGCCGCACATCGCCGGCGCCTCCGTGCGCACCGTCACCGTGGCCGCCGGGCAGGCGGCCGAAGAGGTTCGTCGCTTCCTGGCCGGCGAGCCGCCACGCAATCCGTGCTGAAGAGAAAGGCAGTTCGTATGACCCGTGAGGAACGACAATTGCGCGAGGCTGTTATCGCCAAGTGCCGGTGGATGAACGCGTCGGGTCTCAACCAGGGGACATCGGGCAACATCTCCGCCCGCTACAAGGACCGGATGCTGATCACGCCGTCGGCGACGCCCTACGATTCGATGAAGCCGGAGATGATCGCCTCGATGCCGCTCGAGGGCGATTATGGCACGTGGGAGGGGCCGCTGCAGCCGTCCACCGAATGGCGCTTCCATCTCGACATCACGCGCGCCCGGCCCGATGTCGGCGCCATCGTCCATACTCACTCGACCTACGCGACCGTGCTCGCGATCGCGCGCAAGCCGATCCCGGCCTGCCACTACATGATGGCGGCGTTCGGCGGCACCGAGATCCGCTGCGCCGGCTACGCGCGCTACGGCACCAAGGAATTGTCCGACCATGCGATCACGGCGCTGGAAGGCCGCAATGGCTGCCTGCTCGCCAATCACGGCATGATCGCGCTCGGCGCCAATCTCGACAAGGCGATGTGGCTCGCGGTCGAGCTCGAGACCATCGCGCGGCAGTACTACCTCTCGCTGGCGCTCGACTCGCGCGTCATCCTGACCGACGAGGAGATTGCCGACACCGCGAAGGGCTTCTCCACCTACGGCCTGCAGGCGCCGAAGCCGAACAAGGCCCGCGCGACGGCAAAGGCGGCACCGCGCCGCGCCGAGAAACGGCGTAGCAGCAGGCGATGACGGGGACTGCGCCGGTCGCAGGCACCGATCACGGGCTGGTCGATATCGCGGTCATTGGTGGCGGCATCAACGGCGCCGGCATCGCCCGCGACGCCGCCGGCCGCGGGTTGAAGGTCCTGCTTTGCGAGAAGGATGATTTTGCCGAGGGCACCTCGTCGCGCTCGGGCAAGCTGATCCATGGCGGGCTGCGCTATCTCGAATATTACGAGTTCCGCCTGGTGCGCGAGGCGTTGATCGAGCGCGAGGTGCTGCTGGCGTCCGCGCCCCACATCATCTGGCCGATGCGCTTCGTGCTGCCGCATTCGCCGGAGCAGCGGCCGGCCTGGCTGGTCCGCACCGGGCTGTTGCTCTACGACCATCTCGGTGGCCGCAAGCAGCTGCCGGCGAGCCGCAGCCTGGATCTGTCGCGCGCCCCGGAGGGCGCGCCGCTGCGTCAGGAGTTCCGGCGAGGCTTCGAATATTCGGACTGCTGGGTCGATGACAGCAGGCTGGTGATCCTCAATCTGATCGATGCCGCGCAGAACGGCGCCTGCATCCTGCCGCGCACGCGGGCGGTGCGTGCGCGCCGCGACGGCGAGATCTGGCTGCTCGAGATGCACGGCGATGACGGCACAACGCAGGTCGTGCGGTCGCGCGCGCTGGTCAACGCCGCCGGGCCGTGGGTTCAGGATGTCATCCAGGGCGTGGCGGGCCTGAACTCCGCCCAGAGCGTACGGCTGGTCAAGGGCAGCCATATCGTGGTGCCGAAATTCTGGAGCGGGCCGCAGGCCTATCTGCTGCAGAACAGCGATCGCCGGGTGATCTTCGTCAATCCCTATGAGGACGACCTCGCGCTGATCGGCACCACCGACATTCCCTATCACGGCCGGGCCGAGGACGTCGCGATCGGTGAGGACGAGACCGATTATCTGTTGCAGGTCTTGCGCCGCTATTTCCAAACGCCGCCGCAGGCGAGCGCGATCGTGCACGCGTTCTCCGGAGTCCGGCCGCTCTATGACGACAACGCCGACAATCCGTCGGCCGTGACGCGCGACTATGTGTTCGAAGTCCACAGCGCCGAGGGCGTGCCGCCGCTGCTCTCGATCTTCGGCGGCAAGATCACGACCTACCGCCGGCTGGCGGAGCAGGCGCTGCAGCGCCTCACGCCGTGGTTTCCGAAACTGTCGTCGGCCTGGACCGCGCAGCGGCCGCTACCGGGCGGCGACATCGGCGGCAGCTTCGATGAATTCGCGAATCGGCTGGCACGCGACTATCCCGATTTGCCGCGAACGCTCATCCATCACTACGCCCGTCTCTATGGGACGCGTGCGCGCCAGCTGCTGGGTCCGGTCCGCAGCGCCGTCGACCTGGGCCGTCATTTCGGCGGTGAGTTCTATGAATGCGAAGCGGTGTATCTTCGAGAGAAGGAGTGGGCCAGGAAGCCTGCCGACTTCCTGGACCGGCGCACCAAGCACGGCCTGCATTTGACGCCGGCGCAGCGCCTCGCGTTCGAGAGCTTTCTCTAGGACGGCATCCGCATCCAGTTGCGTCACGCAATCGTTTTCAAATACAGGCTCGGATCGAAGTATTTGCTTGCCGGCGTAAAGTCCTTGATGCCGGCATTGGCCATGAAGAAGTCGGTCGATTGCTGCAGCCAGTTGGTGACCGTGCCGTCGGAATACATCCGCTTCCAGTCCCGCGACGAGAACATCTTCTGCGCCTTGAACGATTCGTCGATGTCGGCCATCGGCGTCTGGCTGTAATGGCCCTTCTGCAGCTTTTCCATCGCCTCGGTGCTGTTCGCGATGATGTAGTCATTGGCATCGGCCCAGCCACGGATCAGCTTCGCCAGCGTTTCCCTGTTGGGCTCGTAATAGTCGTTGGCCGCGGCCCAGCCGCCGATGATCGCGGCCTTTGGATAGTAGGCTGAGGCGTCGGCGAGCTTGACCGCGCCCGGCACCTTGTCGCGAACCGTCACATTGAAAGGCACCCAGAGCGCAACGGCAGGCACCGCGCCTGAAATGAAGGCGGTTACGGCGGCCGGCATGGTCTGGTTGACGAGTTCGACCTGTTTGGGATCGACCTTGTTCGCGCGCAGCGCGGTGTCCAGAAACACATGCGCGGTGGTGCCGGTCGCAGTTGCGATCCGCTTGCCCTTCAGATCCTCGAACGACTTGATGCCCTGGTCGCCGCGCACCCAGAGCTGCGCGGTCGCGACCTCGATGTCGTTGATGAGGAAGACCTTGCCCTGGCCGCGGGCCGGGAAGTTCGAGAGCACGGCGCCCGTCGCCAGCACGTCGAGGCTGCCGCCGATCAGCGCCTGGAAGATTTCGAGGCCGGTATTGAACTGCCGCAGCTCGAGATCCAGTCCCTGCTTTTCGAAGGAACCGCGGTCCATGCCGGTCCAGATCTGGCCGTCGACGGCAACGGTGTGCAGATAGCCGACACGAACTTTTGTTTTTGCCTGCGCGATCGCGGGCGCTGCGGCCGTGAAGCTTCCGAGGGCAAGCCCGGCCGTCGTGGTCAGAAACTGTCGCCGATCCATAGGTCGTCCTCCGCTGTGTTGTTTATTCCGAGAATGAGACCGGACGCATCTGCGCCTGCTGGGCGCGATACTCGTCCATCACCAGATGCTTGATATGGCTTCGCAGCTCGCCGAATTCCGGCCGCTCCTGGATCGATTCATCGCGCGGATAGGCGAACGGCACGTCGATGATCTGCCTGATCCGCGCCGGCCGCGCGGTCACCACCACGATACGGGACGCGAGATAGATCGCCTCCTCCACGGAATGGGTGATCAGCATGACCGTCTTGCCTTCGGTCTGGAGCACCTTGAGCAGCAGGTTCTGCATGTTGGAACGGGTCTGGGCGTCGAGTGCGCCGAACGGCTCGTCCATCAGCAGGAACTGCGGCTTGACGGCGTAAGCCCGCGCGATCGCGAGCCGCTGCCGCATGCCGCCGGACAAATGCTTCGGATAGGAGTTGGCGAAGTCAGACAGCCCCATCAGGCCGAGATAGTGATCGCAGATCGAATCGCGCTCGCCGGCCGCGACGTGATTGGCCCGGAGCGTCAGGCCGAAAGCGATGTTCTGTTTCACCGTCAGCCACGGGAAGACGCCGTATTCCTGGAAGATGACGCCGCGCTCGGGACCGGGACCGGCGACGGGCTTTCCGTCGAACAGCACGCTTCCCGTCGTCGGCTTCTGGAAGCCGGCGAGCATGCTCATCATCGTGGTCTTGCCGCAGCCTGAAGGGCCGATTACCGCGATGAAATCGCCATCGTTGATATCGTAGCTGACATCCTCGACGACGTTGAGGCGTCCCTTCGGGGTCTCGAAGGCAAGCGAAACCTTGTCGAACCGTGCACGCGTGGTCATGCGATGGCCCGATCCTGCCAGACCAGCAACCGGGCCGTGATCTTGCGCAGGATCATGTCCATGATCAGCGCGATCAGGCCGATGCAGATGATGCCGACATAGATGACGTCGAGCAGGAAGTAGGTCGACGCATTCTGGATCATGGCGCCAAGCCCACGCTGGGCTGCGATCAGTTCGGATGCCACCAGCGTCGCCCAGGCTACCCCAAGCGCGACCCGCAGCGCGGTGAGGATGTGCGGAACGGTGAGGGGAATGATGACCTTGCGGAAGATTTCCGCCTGACTGGCGCCGAGCGTCTGCGCCACGCGGATATAGAGCGGCGTGATCTGCGAGACTCCCTCATACATGACGATCACGCCGGAGAAGAACGAGGCGTAGAACAGGATGACGAGCTTTGCGAGCTCGTCCACGCCGAAATAGACGATGACGAGCGGGATCAGCGCGATCGGCGGCAGCGCGCGGAAGAAGTTGATCATGGGGTCGGCGAAGGTGCGGGCCGGGCGATACCATCCGAGCAGAAAGCCGACGGGCACCGCGACGAGAATTCCAAGCGAGACGCCGAAAAAGACGCGCCTGGTCGAGGCGAAGATGTCGATCAAAAGGCCTTCCTTGGTGAGAAGCTCGACGAACTTCGCGGCGACCTGGTGCGGGGCGGGGATCAGCGATGCGTTGACGAAGCCGCTCCAGCGCACGGCATACCAGAGCAGGATCGCTCCGACCCACGGTATCAACCCGAGACCAAAGCGTCTCACGCCAGCTCCGTCCATTCGACGCGTCCACCCAGATTGCAGTTGATGTTTGGCCAAGTCATATTATAAATAGGATGACCATACAAGCGCCGCTTTGGTCGTAGGCGCCGCAGGCATTTCCGCGCATGACATCGCCGCCTTTCACTATCCGGAGCGTCCAGGCCTTTGGCTTTCGCTATCCGCTGACGACGCCGGTCATCACCTCGTTCGGGCGCATGGCGGACCGGCCTGCCGTGTTCGTTCGGGTCGAGGACACGGACGGTTACGCGGGCTGGGGCGAGGTCTGGTGCAACTTTCCCGCGCCGGGCGCCGAGCATCGTGTTCGGCTGGTCAACGAGGTACTGGCACCGGCGCTTGTCGGATTCAGGGCAAGCGAACCTGATGCCGCATTCGAGCGATTAACGCGGGGAACTTCGGTGCTCGCGTTGCAATCCGGCGAAGCGGGCCCGTTCGCGCAATCGATCGCCGGCATCGATCTCGCGGTCTGGGATCTCCATGCGCGCCGCCGGAACGTTGCGTTGTGGAAACTGCTTGGCGGATCGCGGAAGCGGATCAAGGTCTATGCCAGCGGCATCAATCCAGTCGGATCGGAGCGAGCGGCGGAAGCAGCCCTCGGCCGCGGCTACCGCGCCTTGAAGCTGAAGATCGGCTTCGATCCGGCAGACGACCGGGCCAACCTCGCCGCGCTGCGCCGCCTCGTCGGCAATGGCATGCTTGCAGCCGACGTCAACCAGGGTTGGACCATCGCGCAGGCGCTCGAGCGTGCGCCGCAGCTCGAGCCGTTCGGCCTTGACTGGCTCGAGGAGCCCATCCGCGCGGACCGTCCGCGGCAGGAATGGAAGCAATTGAGCGAGACGATCCGCTTTCCACTCGCGGCCGGTGAGAACATCACGAGCCACGCCGGCTTTGCCGAGGTGCTGAGCGAGCCGGTTCTCGGTATCGTCCAGCCTGACATCGCCAAGTGGGGCGGGCTCTCGGCTTGCGCCGGCATCGCCCGCGACATCCTGACGTCAGGTAAGATGTTCTGTCCGCATTATCTTGGCGCCGGCATCGGCCTGTTGGCGTCGGCGCATCTTCTGGCGGGCGTCGGCGGCGAGGGACTGCTTGAGGTCGACAGCAATGAGAACCCGCTGCGGGATCAATTCTGCGGCCCCGTGCTTGACGTCAGCGATGGCATGATCGAGCTCGGCGACGAGGCGGGTCTCGGCATCACCCCCGATCTTGCCTCGATCGAACAATACCGGACCGCCTGATGTCGGGGCTTGGCTACGACTACATCATCGTCGGTGCGGGGTCGGCCGGCTGTGTGGTCGCGAACAGACTGTCGGCCGATCCTGCCTGCCGCGTGCTGCTGCTCGAAGCCGGCGGATCGGACCGGAATTTCTGGCTCAAGCTGCCGGTCGGGTATTACCGGACCATCTACGACGAGCGCTTCTCGCGTCTGTTCAAGACCGAGCCGTCGGAAGGAAGCGGCGGCCGCGCCATCATCTGGCCGCGCGGCCGCGTGCTCGGCGGATCGTCATCGATCAACGGCCTGATCTTCATCCGCGGCCAGCACGAGGACTTTGACGACTGGGAAAGTCTCGGTGCCGCCGGCTGGAGCTATCGCGACGTCCTGCCCTATTTCCGGCGCTACGAGCGCTATCGCGGCGGCGAGAGCCAGTTTCACGGCGGCCTCGGAGAGTTCGAGGTCTCCGACCTGCGGAACCACAATCCGGCGTCGAGGGCCTGGGTGGAGGCGGGCGTGCAGTTCGGCCTGCCGCGCAATCCCGACTTCAACGGCGCGACGACGCTTGGCGTCGGGTCCTATCAGCTCGGCATCGGGCGGCATTGGCGGACCAGCTCGGCATCCGCCTTTCTTCGACCGATTGCCGACCGGCGCAACCTGACCGTCATCACGCACGCACAGGTGAGCAAAGTCACCTTCAACGGCCGCGTCGCGACCGGCGTCGAGTGGATCAGCAAGGGGCAGGTTCGTCACGCGACAGCCGATCGCGAGATCATCCTGTCAGGCGGCGCATTGCAATCGCCGCAAATCCTCCAGCTTTCCGGGATCGGTCCGGCCGACCTGCTTCGCAAGCACGGTATTGCCGTCGTCACCGACTCGCCCGAAGTCGGCTCCAATCTGCAGGACCATTACCAGGCACGGCTGATCGTGCGCCTGAAGGAGCGGATCTCGCTCAATGACCAGGTCCGCCATCCTGTCGAGCTCGCGAAGATGGGGTTGCAGTGGATGCTGGCCGGGCGGGGGCCGTTGACGGTCGGGGCGGGACAGGTGGGCGGAGCGGCCTGTTCCGAATATGCGGTCGGTGGCCGTCCGGACGTGCAGTTCAACGTGATGCCGCTCTCCGTCGACAAGCCCGGCGAACCCCTCCACAGCTATTCCGGCTTCACGGCTTCGGTCTGGCAATGCCACGGCCGGTCGCGCGGACAGCTCGCGATCCGCTCGGCCGATCCGTTCGAGCAGCCGCTGATCGCGCCCAACTATTTCGCCAAGGAGATCGACCGCAAGACCATCGTTGCCGGCCTGAAGATCCTGCGCGAGATCTATCGGCAAAAGGCGTTCCGCCCGCTCTGGGACGTCGAGATGGTGCCGGGCGAGGCAGCAAGCAATGATGCCGGGCTGTGGGATTTCGCGCGCAACACCGGCGGCACGGTGTTTCACTGCGTCGGGACCTGCCGCATGGGCAGCGACGAGCGGGCAGTACTCGATCCGCAGCTGCGGGTGCGCGGCGTCGAGCGGCTGCGCGTGATCGACGCCTCGGTGATGCCGCAGATCACCTCGGCCAACACCAATGCGACCAGCCTGATGATCGGCGAACGCGGTGCAGCCCTTGTCATGCCGTGATTGGGCCGCTTGATTTCTGGAGGGCGAGATGGAATTGAGTTCCGACAGTCACGTCCCCAAATACGCGCAGATTGCCGATATCTTTCGCCAGCGGATTGCGCGCGGTGTCTGGAGTCAAGGTTTTCGCCTGCCGGCCAACGAGGAGCTGGCGGCCGAGTTCGGCGTCTCGCGCGTCACCATCAGGCAGGCCGTCGAACTGCTCGCCCGCGACGGTGTCATCGAGGCGCAGCAGGGCCGCGGCACCTTTGTTACCGGGACCGTACGGCAGGACCGCTGGCTCAAGGTAGAGACCACCCTGTCCGATCTCGCGGACATGTACCGAGACACCTCGCCGGAGATCATCAACATCTCGGAAAGCCGGAGCGATGCGCCGTTGCTTCCCGAAGACGGCAAGCCGGCCGAGAAATATGTCTTCATGCGCCGTCTGCACTCGCGCCAGAAGCAGCCTTACTGCGTCATTTCCATCTACCTCGATGAGAAGATCTTTCGCAGGTCTCCAAAGCGCTTTCGCAACGAGACGGTGATCCCGATCCTCAACGATCTCAGGGATCCGGCGATTGCCAGCGCCCGCCAGACATTGACCATCGGAACCGCAGACATCGAGGCGGCGCGGCTGCTGCGCGTGCCTTTGAACTCGCCGGTTGCCGAAGTCCGCCGTGTCTTCACGGCGAGCGATCGCACCGTGATCTATCTCGGTGAAGTCACCTATCGCGGAGATTTTGTGCGGATCGATATGGATCTAAGGCCATAGCGCACAAGCATCACCGCGAAAACAGCTCCTGATTGCGGCGTTCGAGCTCTTCCCCATAGGTGCGCAGCACATGGGATTCACTTAAGGTACCGATCGTGACGCGATGGTCGGCACGGTCAATGACCGCAAGGACGTCGGCTTCGCTCCGTTCAAAGGTCTTCAGGATCTCGCGAACCGACGTGGTCGGAAGCAGGTACTCATCCTGCTGCTGGGCCAGCGATCCGAGCGGATCGTCGTCCCGATTGGTGACGGAATGCAGCGTCGCTGCCGCAACGATGCCGGCATAGCTGCCGTTCGGATCGCGTAGCACGACCTGTCGGACCTGCGCCGGCGAAAACAGCTTCTGCGCCTCGCCGATCGGCATTGTCGTCAGTGCATTCTCGAAGTCGGCGCGCATCAGGGAAGCCGCGCTCATCTGACGGACCCAGCCGATGTCCTGCGGACCGCGGATCACCTCGCCGCGCAGGTGGAAGCGCCATGTCGCAAAGCTGTAGCCGAACAACTCGCGGACGATGAGCGCGCAGACCGATGATGCGACCACGGCCCCGACGGTCACGGAGAAATCGCCGGTGATCTCGAGCGCGAGACAAACCATGCTGAACGGTGCGCCCAGCACGCCGGTTCCGAGCGCAGCGAGAGCTGCGATGGCGGCGGTGCCGGGCTGAAGCGCGAGCGTGGGGAAGGGGCCGGTCAGCACGACGCTGTAAAGCTGCCCGATCAGCGCGCCGAGCAGCAGCGAGGCGAAGAACAGGCCGCCGCGAAAGCCGGAGCCGAGCGAGACGGCCGACGCCAAGATCTTGAGCACGATGGTCGTCGTGAGCAGGAGCCAGGTCGGATTGCTGACCAGCAGGATCTGCATTGCGCCATGGCCTGCGCCGAGCACGATCGGCGTCAGCAGGGCGAGGCCACCGAGCAGCAGGCCGCCGAGGATCGGCCGCATGAAGCCGCTGAAAAGTGTGACGCGCTGAAAGCAACGTTCGGAAAATGCGACCGCGAGCATGACGAGGATGCTGACGAATGCGCAAATGATGCCGATCAGCACGGTCTGTCCGATCATCTCGACGGACACGGGCGATGGGAAGCCGGGCACCATCAGAAAGGACTGGTGCGTCAACTCCCGCGCCACCAGCCAGGCCGTGACGGCGCTGGCGATGACGGGCACGAGAGCGGCCGAGGTGTAGGCTCCCAGCACGACCTCGAAGGCATAGAAGGCGCCGGCCAGCGGAGCCGAAAACGCTGCACTGATCGCCCCTGCCGCGCCGCAGGCCACCAATAGCCGCATGTCGTTGCGGCGGGCGGCGAGGCGCTGGCCGACATGGGAGCCAAACATCGAGCAGATCTGCGTGTATCCCGCTTCCAGTCCGACCGATCCACCGAACCCGTTGGACAGCAGCGTCTGGATCGAGATCAGCAGGCTGCCGCGGAAGGACACCCGGCCGCCATAGAGCGCGTTGGCTTCGATGGCGTCAGCGAGCTGCTGTCCCTTCACGCGCCGCGCGAAGTACAGCCCGATCAGCGCCAGGACCACGCCGCCAACTGCCGGGATCAGCAGCGTGCGCTGCCAGGAAATGACGCCGGTGGCACTGAGATGCGCGTCGAGGGGAATGTCGAACAGCAGCGCGTGCGAAACCTGGCTGAGGCCCGAGATCGCCGCAACGAGGACGCCGCTCAGCAACCCGACGACAATGCCGACCAGCACGAGGCCAGTCTCGCGATTGCGCACGAAATTGCGCAAGAACTGCGGCAACAGACGGGTGCCGGGAGCAGGGGCCGGCTTTGCGGCATTTGTCGCCAGCGTCATCCTATGCCGGGCTCCGCAGCGGCCCGGTGCGCGCGACAAGGAAGCCGATCTTGCTCGACGAGCCGACCGACGCGTTGGGGTTTCGTGCCGCGAAGTGGTGGCGGCTGCCGGAGGACTCGTCGCTGAGGAAGGATTCGCCGCGCGTCGAGCGGTTCGGTGCAGGCTCGCGATTCAAGGGGACTCCCGGCGGTGCGAGGCGGTCCTCGTAGCATTCCCAGACATTTCCGGCGACATTATGCAGGCCGTATTCGTTGATTTCCTGGCTCATCCGGCAAGAAACCCGCCATCCACCGCGACGACGGTGCCGGTCGCGTATTGTGATGCCGGCATGCAGAGGAACGCGACGGCTCCCGCAATGTCCTCCGGCTGACCCCAGCGCTTGAACGCGGTGCGGTCGGCGATGCGCTGATAATGCACGCGATCGGTGCGGCCGGCTGCATTGATCGCCGTCTCGATATAGCCGGGCGCAACCGCATTGACCCGGATGCCTTGCTCGGCCCATGCCAAGGCGAGCGCCTTGGTCAGCATCACGACGCCGCCCTTGCTGGCGCAATAAGCGGGGATTCGCGGCAGCGCCAATGTCGCGTTCATCGAGGCGAGATTGACGATCGAGCCCTTGCTCTCGGCGAGAAGCGGGCGGAACGCCATGCAGGTTCGAAAGGTGCCCGTGAGATTGACGTCGAGCACCTTCATGAAGGTCTCGATCTCGTATTCCTTGTCGCGGGCGAGAATTCCCGCGCAGTTGACCAGCGCATCGACGCGCTTGTGCTGGCGGGCGAAAGAGGCGACGGCGTCGTCGTTCGTAACGTCGAGCGTCGCGAGTGTGAGTCCGGGGCGCGATTTCAGCAGGGTGCGCGCCAGATCGGTCTCGTTGGCCGCCGTTGCGGTCACCGTCGCACCGAGCTCGCAAAACTGATTGCTGATTGCAGCGCCGATGTCGCCGGCGCCGCCGATCACCACGGCATGGAAGTCGGGCGCAAGAGAAAAATTTGAGCGCATTGGAGGGGTCTCACTTCAGGATTTGAGAGGGGGAGCCGTCGATTCACGGACCACCAGGGAGAAGTCGATCTCGCGATGCATGATGGTCTGCTCGCCGGCGAGGCTGCGCACCAGATATTCCCCGGCGCGCTGCCAGGTTTCTCCGGTCGGTACGTGGATCGTGGTCAGGCTCGGCCGCAAATGGCGGCTCCAGTCGAGATCGTCGAAGCCGACCACCGACAGGTCGCGCGGCACCGAAAATCCATCGCGCTCCGCCTCGAGCAACACGCCGTAGGCGATGACATCGTTGCCGCAGACGACGGCGGTCGGACGATCCTTCAGGTTGAGGAGATAGCGGGCCGCTTCGCGCGCGTCGTCCAGCGTGTAGGGCACCTCGACATGCCATTGCGGAGGAAGCTCCAGGCGGTTCTCGGTGAGGGCGCGGCGAAAGCCGGCGACGCGAGCGCTGGCGCGATCGTTGTTGCGCTGGAGCGCCGAGACGATCCCGATGCGGCGGTGGCCAAGCTCGATGACGTGCGCGGCGGCGCGATGGGCGGCCGCTTCGTTGTTCGTTCCGACGCAAGGGTGGGGCCGATCAGGCTGGTAGATGCCGACATTGATGAAGGGAACCGCATTGTCCGCAAGCAACTTGCGCAGTCCGTCGTGATGGCAATCACCGCGCAGCACAAGTCCATCGACGCCGCGGCTGATCAGATTGCGCGCTTGTTGCAATTCGACGTCGAGATCGTAGCCGCTCGTGGTGAGAAACAGCATGTATCCGACCGAGGAGAGATACTGCTGCAGCGAGGCGATGCCGCGCGCGAACATCGTGTTGTCGATTGTCGGAACGATCGCGCCAAGCGTGCGCGAGCGCCGTGACGACAGAATGCGCGCCGGCGCATGCGGAATGTAGCCAAGCGCATCGATGGCCTGTTCGATGCGCGCCCGCAAGGAAGGGCTTACCGCATCGGGATTGTTGAGTGCGCGCGACACCGAGGCCGTTGAGACGCCGGCACGGGCTGCCACGGCGCGGATGCCCTGTTTCACGGATTTGGCGTTGGTCAATCGCATCAATGTAACGTTACATTCGATGAGGCAAACCGCGCGGTAGCGGTAATCTCGTAAATTTGCCGCAGAATATCCGGTTTGTCCATTGCTTGACACAACCGATGTGAGGTCTAAATTGTAACCGTTTTCAAGTCGCGTTCAAATGGCCCGCCAGCTTAAGGCGGCCAGCCGGGAGGAGAGTTCGATGAAGGCCAGGATGCTCGCGACGCACGTCGCGTTGCCCGTTCTCGCGATTGTCGCCGTCAGCGCGCAGGCTCATGCGGCCGATTTCGACTGGATGAAGTTCAAGGGCAGGACCGTCACCTTTCTCGCCAATAACAATCCGGTCGCGCAGGCGCTGCTGACCTACAAGGCCGATTTCGAGAAGCTGACCGGCATGACCCTGAAGGTCGACGGCTATCAGGAACAGCAGATGCGCCAGCGTCTGGTCACCGTCATGAATGCGAACAGCGACGAGGTTGACGTGTTCATGACGCTGCCTTCGCGCGAGGGCGAGCAGTTCGCCGCGGCCGGCTGGTACGGCGATCTCACTGCGATGGCCAAGAACGAGGTGGCCAGGGAATACGACCCGGCCGGCTTGAGCCAGGCCCTGCTCAAGGCTGCGACCTTCGGCGGCAAACTGACCAGCATGCCGATGAACATCGAAGGTCCGATCTTCTATTACCGCACCGACATCTTCAAGAAGTGCGGCCTTGAGGCGCCAAAGACCATCAAGGATGTCGAGGCGGCCGCCGAGAAGATCAAGACCTGCGACAGCGCCGTCACGCCGTTTGTCTCGCGTGGCCTCAAGCCCGCGGTCGCCTACACCTTCAGCAACATGCTGCACAACATCGGCGGCAGCTACATCGCAGGCGGCAAGTCGAACCTCTGCTCGGCCAAGGGCAAGGAAGCGCTCGACACCTATAGCCGGCTGCTGCGCGACTTCGGTCCGCCGGGTGTGGTCAACTACAGCTTCCAGCAGATTTCGGCGCTCTACCGCAGCGGCCGCGCCGCGATGGCATTCGAATCCTCGAATGAGTTGCGCACGGTGATGGAGGGCGGCGCGCGGCTCAAAGACACCGGCCTGTTGCCATTCCCGGCAGGCGAGGCCGGCCAGGTGCCGACCACGATCGGCTGGGGCATGGCGGTGTCCTCGCACAGCAAACAGCCGGACGCGGCGTGGTACTTCGTGCAGTGGGCGACCAGCCCCGAGGTGCAGAAGAAAATGGCACTCCAGGGCATTGCCCCGCCGCGGCCGTCGGTTGCCAAGGATCCCGAGTATCGCAAGTGGATCGACGAGGAGCCGGTGCGCAAGGAATGGCAGGCTGCGCTCGACGTGCTGGCTACGAAGGGCTCCTCCGAGGTCGGCTATCCCATCATCGCCAATCCGGAATCGCGCGAGTTCATCGGTCAGGCCGTGCAGGACCTGATCTTGAAGCAGAAGCCGATCGACCAAGCCTGTGCTGATGCCGACAAGGCGCTCGATGCGCTGATCGCCCAGAAGTAACCGCTTGATGTTGGCAGGCTTGTGCCTGCCGGCGCCTCACTCTCAAGGAAACGGATGCATGTCGGACGCGGCTGCGACACTCACGCAGGACCGGCAAAAGCTGGAGATGTCGGCGCTATCGGCGCCGGCCGTGATCTTCACGGTCGCGATGATCGCGTTTCCGGTCGTCTATACGATCTGGCTCGGCTTCCAGACATTCTCCTCGACCGGCAAGCAGTCCTTCGCGGGTCTCGCCAATTACTCAAAGCTGGTCTCCGACTACGAGTTTTGGCACGGGCTCTGGGTCACCATAGCGCTCTATGTGCTGTCGTTGGTGCTCCAGCTCGTCTTTGGCGTGTGGCTGGCGCTGGTGTTGTTTCACGCCAAACGCCTGCCGGGAATCGTGCGCTCGCTGTTCATCTCCCCCTTCATGATGCCGCCGGTGGTGGCGGGCATGATGTGGCTGGTGATCCTCGATCCCTCGCTTGGCGCGGCCAATTACATCCTCCAGTCGTTCGGCCTGCCGCCGTCGGACTGGCTGGCGTCGCCGACGTGGGTTATCCCGACCGTCGCTCTGATCGACAGCTGGCAGTGGACGCCATACGTCGCCTTGATCGTGCTGGGCGGCCTGCAATCCCTGCCGCCGAGCGTCTACGAGGCGGCGCAGATCGACGGAGCTTCGCCGTTCAAGACCTTCCAGCGCATCACTCTGCCGCTGCTCTTGCCGACCATCGTCACCGCGGCCATCCTGCGCAGCGTGGATCTCCTGCGTTTCTTCGATATCATCTACATCACGACCCAGGGCGGCCCCGGCAACGCCTCGAACACGCTCAACATCTACGGCTTCCGGGTGGGTTTCGAGTTCTTCAACATCGGCTATGCCAGCGCCCTGATGCTGACGCTGACGGCGATCGTGTTCGGCGCCGTGCTCGCCTTCAACCGCCTGCGCGGCGCAGTGGCGTGGTGATGTCATGACGGATGCCGCCAACACCGACCGCTGGATCCGCTGGCTCAACACCGCGCAGCTCGTGCTGGCCGGCGTGCTCATCATGGCGCCGACCGTCTGGATGGTGCTGTCCTCGTTCAAGCCGTCGTTCGAGGTGACGGCCTATCCGCCCACGCTGATCTTCACGCCAACGCTCGACAATTATGTCGAGCTGACGAAGACCACGCCGTTCCTCAGCTATGCGCTCAACAGCCTCATCGTCACCGTCGGCTCGACAGCGCTCGGCCTACTGTTCGGCATCCCCGCCGCGTTCGCCGTGTCCTGGACACGGATCTCGTGGCCGGCGATCCTGACGCTCGCAGCGCGCATGGCGCCGGGCACGCTGTTCCTGCTGCCGTGGTACGTCATGTTCCGGCAGATCGGCATGATCGGCTCCTACACCGCGCTGATCCTGAGCCACGCCGTCATCACGCTGCCGATCGTGATCTGGGTTTTTCTGCCATCCTTCGACGGCATCCCGCGCAGCGTCTTCGAGGCGGCGCAGGTCGACGGATGCAGCGTCACGCGCATCCTCTGGCGCATCGCGCTGCCGCTGGTGGCGTCCGGTGTCGCTGTTTCCGCGATCCTCGCCTTCGTCTTCTCATGGAACTACTTCCTGTTTGCGCTGGTGCTCTCCAACGGCGACACCAAGACGCTGATCGCGGCGGCCTTCAACTTCATCGGCGAAGGCTCGACGCAATGGGGCGCCCTCATGGCCGCGGCGACACTGATCGCGCTGCCGCCGCTGGTGCTGGCTGCCCTGGTGCAGCGCTGGCTGGTGTCCGGACTGACGCTCGGCGCGGTGAAAGGTTAGGTATCTGATGAACGTGTCGCCCCGTCCGAATTCGATCATGCAGGCCGCGGTCTTCCACGGCAACGACCGCATCACCATCGAGCGCGTGGCAATGCCCGACGTCGGCACGGGTGAAGTGCTCGTGCGCGTTTCGCGCACCGCATTGTGCGGCTCCGATTTCAAGCTCTGGCACAAGGGTGCCGAGTTCACCGCCGGACACGAAATCTTTGGCGTCGTCGAACAGCCCGGTCATCGGCTGCACGGCCACCGATGCGCCGTCTACATTCCCTTGCATTGCGGCCATTGCGCGGCCTGCAAACGCGGCGACACCCAGATGTGCCTGGAAGTCTCCAGCCTGATCGGCTGGAACAGGCCGGGCGGCTATGCCGAATATGTGCCGGTGCCGGAAAACTGTTTGCTGCCGGTGCCTGACGATATCGAGGACAGCCTCGCGCCGCTGCTGCTCGACACCATCGGCACGTCGGGCCACGCCGTGCGCTTCGTCAGCCGCGTGGTGCCGCCGGGTGAGGCCGGACCTGTTCTTGTCATGGGCGCCGGGCCGGTCGGTCTCGGCGTCGTGCTGGCGCTGCGCGCGCTCGGCTACAACGACATCTACGTCGCCGAACCCAACGCGACGCGGTTGAAGATCGCGCAATCCTTCGGCGCGAAGGCGCATCCGGTCGGGGACACATCGCAGCGCTTCGCTCTCATCATGGAATGCTCCGGCGCGCATGCGGCGCGCAATCTCGGCATCGAGCTCATCCTGCCGCGCGGTGCGCTGGTGCTGGTCGGCGAGAACGCTGCGCCCTGGACCATCGAGGAGGGCAAGGTGTTCCGCCGCAAGGACTTCTACATGATCCGGACCTTCTACTTCCCGGTCTCGGATTTCGAGCCGAACATCGAGCTGCTGCGCAAGTTCAAGGACGAATACCGCGTCCTCGTCGACGGCGAGTTCGGCCTGTCGGCCCTGCCTGAGAATTTCGCCCGCTTTGCCAGGGGCGAGCTGATCAAGCCGGTACTGGCGCTGGATTAAGCGATCATGGCCTCGATCTCGATCCGCAACCTCGTCAAGCGCTACGGCAGTTTCACCGTGATCCCCGACCTCAATCTGGAGATCGCGGACCATGAATTCGTCGTCTTTGTCGGGCCATCCGGCTGTGGCAAGTCGACCCTGCTACGAATCATCGCGGGTCTCGAGCCGATCACGTCCGGAGACCTCTACATCGGCGACAAGCGCGTCAACGGCGTGCAAGCTGCACAGCGCGACATTGCGATGGTGTTCCAGGACTACGCGCTCTATCCGCACATGCGCGTCTACGACAATATGTCGTTCGCATTGGAGTTGCGGGGAACGCCGAAGGCGGAGATCGATGCGCGCGTCAAGCGCGCCGCCGCACTGCTGCACATCGAACCCTATCTCAATCGCAAGCCGAAGGAGCTCTCCGGCGGACAGCGCCAGCGCGTCGCGATGGGCCGTGCGATTGTGCGCAATCCCAAGGCGTTTCTGTTCGACGAGCCGTTGTCCAACCTCGACGCAAAACTGCGCGGGCAGGTGCGGGCCGAGATCAAGGCGCTATCGCAGGAGCTCAAGACCACCATGGTCTTCGTGACCCATGACCAGATCGAGGCCATGACGATGGCCGACCGGATCGTGGTGCTCCAGAACGGCACGATCCAGCAATATGACACGCCGGAGACGGTCTACGAGCGGCCGGCCAACCAGTTCGTCGCGGGTTTCATCGGCTCGCCCGCCATGAACTTCTTCCCGGTCGAATGGCGTGGGGAGCGCGCGATCCTTTCACAGGGCGCAACGGCGGTGCCGCTGGATGGCGAGACCGCAAGCCGGCTGCGCCGGGCCGGCAGCGCGATCCTCGGCGTTCGTCCCGAGCATTTCGTCGCGGCCACTGATACGGCCGACGGCGTTGCCATCAACGTCAAGCTCGTCGAGCCGCTCGGCTCGGATACGCTGATTCATTTCGATCTCGCCGGCGTCTCCGCGATTGCAAGGGTCGATCCGTCGTTGCGACCGAAGCTCGGCGATCGCCTCAGCTTGCGGCCGCAGCCGGGCAAGACGCATTTGTTCGATGCAGCGAACGGGCAGGTCTTGCGGTGAGCGCGTCGGCGAACATAGCAGCTCTTTCGGCGCTCGCGGATGTGGCGTCGGGAGCCAGGCGCGTCCAGGTGATCTGCCTTGGGCTATCCGCGCTCGATCAGGTCTGGCGCGTCGATCGGCTCTTTGCGGGCAACAGCGAGAAGATAAAGGCCATCGACTACGGTACCCTTGGCGGCGGAATGGCCGCCAATGCCGCGGTCGCGGTCGCACGGCTCGGTGCCTCCGTCGCGTTCTGGGGACGGGCAGGGGACGATGCCGCCGGGCACGAGATGCGGTCGGCTTTTGCGGCCGAAGGTGTCGACGTCGAGAATTTCCGGCTGTTTCCCGATGGCCGCTCGTCGGTCTCGGGGATCATTGTCGACAGTTCGGGCGAGCGGCAGATCGTGAACTTCCGTGGTCTCTTTCCGGAAGCGGCCGATTGGCTTCCGCTTGAAGCCATCGCGCGCACATCCTCGGTGCTGGCCGATCCGCGCTGGGTGGAGGGCGCCGCGACGCTGTTTCGCGAGGGGCGTGCGCGCGGCATTCCGACGGTGCTCGACGGCGACATGGCTGATGCCGGGGTGTTCGAGCGACTGCTGCCCCTGACCGACCACGCGATCTTCTCCGAGCCCGCGCTCGCTTCTTTCGCCGGATCTGCCAAAGACGAATCTCTCGCAGCACTGGCGCGCTTCGGCTGCAGTGTTGTTGCCGTCACACGCGGCGAGGACGGTGTGAGCTGGTACGAGAATGGCCAGCTGCACCGGCACGCCGCCTATGCCGTCGATGTCGTCGATACCACCGGCGCCGGCGATGTCTTTCATGGCGCCTATGCGCTGGCGATCGGCGCCGGTCTCGAAGTGCGCAACGCCATGGCGTTTTCTGCAGCCACGGCCGCGATGAAATGTCGCCACGCCGGTGGCCGCAACGGAATCCCTACCATCAACGAGTGTGTTGCATTCATGAGGACGAAGCCATGAGAACGATTGGAAAGAACCGCGGGCTGGGCCGCCTTGCTGACGCGGAAGGCCACTTTCGCATGGTCGCGCTGGATCAGCGGCCGCCGCTGTTCGATGCCATTGCGAAGGCGAAGGGAATCACGCGGGATCAGGTCGAATATTCCGACGTCACCGCGGCCAAGCGGCTCCTCGTGGAGAACCTTGCGCCGCATTGCAGCTCGATGTTGTTCGACCCGAATTTTGCCGTGCCCGCCGCGATCGATCTGTTGCCGCCGCGCTGCGGCCTGATCATGACGCTGGAGGAGCATCGCGTCGAGGAGACGGCGGGCGGTCGCAAGTCGCGCGCGATCGCCAACTGGAGTGTGGAGAAAATTCGCGCCATGGGCGGCGACGCCGTCAAGGTGCTGGCCTGGTATCGGCCGGATGCGGACGCCGCGGTAAACGAGCATCAGAAGCGCTTCGTGCGCGAGATTGGCGAGGAGTGCGCCCGCCACGACGTTCCCTATGTTCTTGAATTGCTGGTCTATCCGTTCCTTGGTAGCGCCAATCACACCGCCGATTATGTGGAATCGCCTGGCAAGCTCCCGGGCCTCGTCATCGATAGCGTGCGCGAGTTTGCCAAGCCCGAATACGGCGTCGATCTCCTGAAGCTTGAGAGCCCTCTCGCGGCAAACAGCCTGCCGGCCCGTGACGGCAGCGCCGAAGCCAGGGCCGCGCAGAAGGAATTCGATGCGATCGGCGATATCTGCCGTGCGCGGAGTATTCCCTGGGTCTTGCTGTCGGGCGGCGCCGCGCCGGAAAAATTCGAGCGCGTCCTCGACTTCGCTTATGCCGCCGGCGCGGGCGGTTTCCTGGCCGGCCGCACCATCTGGCTCGATGCCGTCCTGAAGAATTTCCCGGACCTTACGGCGGTTTCGGCGAGCCTGCGCAAGGATGGCCTCGGCGTGCTTGAGCGGCTCAACAAGCTGACGACGGCCAAGGGCACGCCTTGGAAGGCGCGCTTTCCTGTATTCACCGATATCAAGCAGGAGGGTGACTTCGCGCGCGCCTATTGAAATGGTAACGGCTCAGATCGTCTTGCTGGGCAGGACTCGAACCTGCAACCAGACCATTCTGAGGGGCGAACGAAGGTCGTTGACCTTTCGTTTCAGGGGCGAAGCCGCGCTGACGGTCTCATGCTCCGAGCACCGGCTCCTTGCCGGTGAAGGCCCTGAGTATATTCGCCGTCAGGCGCGAAAGACCGTTGTCGCAGCCGTTCCAGGCCAGGGTGCCGGCATAGGCGATGGAGCCGACCGAAAACACCCAGCCGCCTCCATCGATCGGAAACAGGACCATGTCCGATCTCACCACGTCAGGCCGCTGTGCGCCTCCCTGATCCGGAAGCGAAAGTGTGAGATCTTCGATGACGAGCTGATACTCGTTGCCAAGCCCGGTCGAAGTCCCGAGCACATAGGCATGCTCGGGGCTTCCGAGCGCAACGTCGTACCTGTCGACCTCGTCTCCCACTGCTCCACCCAGCACATAGCCGTAATCGCCGACGATTTCCTCAGTGATGCCGTCGAACAATTTCGCGGCGGGCGAATTGTAGCTCGCCTCCAGACGTCGATATCCGCAGCCCCTCGACCATCCCTCCGATGCAAAGCCCACGCCTAGCATCTTGTTCGGGGCGCGGCCGCGCGTGCGCCAGATGCCGCCGGCTTCAGTCGTCGCAACATGGGTCCGTTCGCCATAGGGGGCATCCCAGCAGCGCGTGCCGCTGTTGTCGCGGCGCACCTCGATGACCCAGGGCTTTGCACCGAGCCGGCTCGTCACCCAGTAGAAGCCGTTGCCGCCAAGATACATGACCCGTCCGCCGTCATGCAGGTATCCGTCGAGGATATCGAGGCCGGTTCGTGTCCAGTATTCCGGGTGCGAGCCCGTGACGATCGCCGCGTACCGGTCGGCCAGGTTGCGGCCGCCACGTTCGAAATCTTCGTCGGTTGCGACGTGGTATTCGATGCCGAGTTGCTCCAGCCATTCGATGATGTACATGTCGACGGGAAAGTGACGGTACGAGCCCGTTAGCCAGTTCGGAAAACCAGGGCGGACGTTGAACAGCGGCCGTCTGCGGCTCGAATAGCGAACCGGCGTTCCGTCGGCATGGGTATCGTAGCAGGAGCGGCCCGGCTCCGGATGTGAGAACAGGTACTGTTCGTCCTCGGGCACCACCTTGTCATGAGGCATCACCGATGAGAAATCGAGCGAGGCCAGGTGGTCGTTCGCATAGGCCAGATAGGTGTTGGTCGGCACCAGGAACAGCACGGGTGCCGAAGTGCCTAGGACTGGCCTGACAAACAGCGGAAAATGATTGCGGCTTCCGCCGGCCTCGAGCCGAACTGCGTAGACTCCGCTTTGAAGGTCCTCCGGCAGGCGGAATTCGAGATTATACCTCCAGCCGGCATCCACCATGTCGTCGTCGTGGAATTGCAGCGCACAGTACTGCTCGGGAACTTCGACGAAGGAGTCGCTTCGCCCGTCCCAGTTGCGTCCGGTCACACCGCGCTCGACGCCGTTGACAAGGTGCCCCTGTTTGCCTCCAGCGTCCGGCTCAATCGTCTCTGACGCGAAGTCCCTGCCGAGTTTCCATGCTGCCCATGCCGGCTGCGTGGGAGTCTTCCCTGCGTGCCATGCGGCGATCATCTCGGCGGATGGCTTCGCGAGGTGCAGCGTTGGCGAGTCGATCTTGCCGTTATATGGCTCCAGCGGCGACCCGGACCGGCCGATGCCGGCCGCCGCGAGCAGGAGCGTCGCCGCATTTGCCGTCGCGCCGGTTGCCGCGCGGAACGTGCGTTGTGCCCCAACCTTGGCATCAAGACGCCTGAGGTCGATGCAGACCTCGCCGTCGCCGATGGTACTCAGGATCGAATACCAGTGTTTGGCGATGATCGCATCCGGCAAGACCGCGAGCGTTGCGCTGCCCATTCGAAGCGCAAGACCGCCTGAGATGATGACGAGCGCAATGTCGCCGATCGACCAGATGGCCTGGGGCGCGCTCCGCTCGGGGACGGTCGGCCATGCCCAGCAATGGACGCTGATCGCCGCATCGTTGATCGGTGAGGGAAGCGGAAATTCGGCGTGCGAGCCGACCATTGTGGATTGCACGCCGCCGGAAACGGTGCGGTCGAGCACCGACGAGAAATCGATCACCTTGCCCTCGATCGCTTCGTCGCGCCCGGGACCCGAGACCAGTCGCACGAGGCTTGCGCGGGCGGTGGCGTGCGGCGTGCTGATCGCGAGCCGGACGACATCGCCGGGCTCGCAGGACCACTCCTCGAAATAAGCCTGGATATCCATCTGACGCAGCCCACGCTCGCTGGTTAAGTCCGCTTCGGACGCGCGATGTCCGAACGCGCGCCCATCATTCGCGGATCAAAGCCGGCGGGGAAACATCTGTTGTGGCATTCTGGAGTCCGGGAGCAACAACACTGGAGAAGAGGGCAGGCGCGCCGCGGCTGGTCCCGAAATTCCGCGTCACAATCCGCGCAGGAACCGGTCGCCGAGCGCGACCGTTCCGTCGGTGTAGCCCGTACCGAGGCGTCGTGCGGTTTCGGTGTCCGAATGCGAAGCGAGCCAGGCCGTCAGCAGCATGCGCCTGAGCATCACGAACGCAGGCAGCATGGCCTCGTCGTCGCGCGAGACCGGTGCGACGGTCCGGTATCCCGCAAGCCACGACTGCTGGAGCAGGTCTATCACCGGCTCGTGCTCGATGAAGCTGACGGCCGCGGCGAAGTCATAGAAGAACCACGAGAAGCCGCAATCGTCGAAGTCGATGACGCCGAGCCGGTCGCCTTCGACGAGCAGGTTGGCGAGGCGGAGGTCGGCGTGAACGAGGCCAAACCGCTGCTCGTCCCGTCCGTAAGCCTCGACGCGCCGTTCAAGTTGGTCGGCGACCCTCTGCAACAGCCTGCGGCCATCGTCGCGCAGGCCAAGACCGGCGCGCCAGTCACCCCATAGTGGCCGGCGGCCCAGCATGGCATCGAAATCCCAGACTTTGCGCTGGAACGTTGATGGCATTGTCCATCGGCGGCTGTGCGCGTGAAGCCGCGCGCTGGTCGCGCCGAGCTTGCCGAACCAGGTGGCCAGATCGTCCGAGGCGTCCGGCTCCTTGCCGCTGAGGAATTCGAACGCAACGACGTGTCGCGTCGCGCCGCTCAGGGGAATGGGGCACAACAGGTGTCCCTCCCGATCGGCGACCGGGCGCGGCGTGAGCACCACGTTGTCTGCGATCAAGGCGTCGATCCAGGCGAGCTCGGACGCAATCTCGTCCGGCGAGTGATAGCCGGGCCGCTGCACGCGCAACACGAGTTTTTGCCGCGAGGCCGGATCCTGCACGAGAAAGGTGGTGTTCTCGGAATGGCTGAGAAAGGCGAGCGTCGATTGCGATGATAGTCCCCAGCGCGGCAGGCTCGCGGCGAGAGAGGCCTGCATGCTCTCGATGAGGCCAGGAGTCATCATCGCGGCCAACCGGCCGTCTCGGGGGGCGCGAGGTCAAGAAGGCTCGCGATGATGCGATCGGGGACGACGCCCGCAACCGCATTGAAAGGGACGTCGCTGGCGAGCAGGATCGACCGCATGCCGGCGGCCTTTCCTGCCGCGATATCGGTGCCGAGCTGGTCGCCGACCATGACGGTCTCATGCCGGGCAGTGCCGAGATGCGCCAGCGCCTGTTCGATCAGGAACGGTTGCGGCTTGCCTAGCACGATCGGCTTGGTATTGGGCACGGCGGCGGCAACTGCGGCCGTGATCACGCCGACGCAGGGATCGTAGCCGTCATGAACCGGCGTCAGGACATCGGGATTGGTGGCGATGACGGTTGCGCCGGCGAGTGCGGCCCTGACCGCGGTGCGCAGCTTGGCGTAGTCGAGCGCGGCATCGAATCCGAGCACGACGATCTTGGGCTCGACGCAGGTCAGGCGATAGCCACTGTCCTCGATCGCCTCGAGCAGTGGTCGTTCGCCGATCGCAAACACGGGCGTGGTGCGCGGCCAGCGCCGTTCGAGCAGGGACATGACCGCCGAAATCGTCGTGAAGACCTGTGACGGCTCGGCCGGAATGCCGATGCGGCTCAGCTTGGCGGCAAATTGCGCGGCGGATTTCGTCGAATTGTTGGTGACGAACGCGTAGGGCAGGCCCCGCTCGCTCCATCCGCGAAATGCCTTGACGGAGTCTTCGATCGGAGTGTCGCCGCGATAGGCGACGCCGTCGAGATCCGAGATGACGCCGCGAATGGGATGGTCGGCCGGAGCAACACGCTGTTCCAATGCTGGGATTCCGTTCAGTTCCGCGAGCGTGATCATATGGTCGCCTGCATGGCGTTGCTGCTCTGTGCATCCATCATTTGTGTGCTGCACATTGGAAAGGCGTCCTTGCCTTGCCGTTGTGCGCCATGCTTCCGGGAGCGGAAAATCTCCGTGCGCGACCGCGGCGCCCGGGAGTGTCAGCAACGGAATCGTGGAGCAGCAGGAATCGGGCGATTGCGGCCTTTGGTCTAGGCTTTGCAGGCGTGAAAGCCACGATTTGTGCAAGACGATCGAAACGGCTGAGTGCCTTGCGGCCTCGAGAGCAGTTTCAGCGTTGCCGAAATCATCGAGGGATTACCATATGATCAACCGCAGAGACTTGATGTTAGGGGGACTGGCCGGGGCCGCGGCGTTCGGCTTCGGGCGGGTCAATCCCGACTTTCTTGTGAATTCCGCCTTTGCCGCCGAAGGCAAGACACTGCGCTTTCTTGGCGCGGAAGCGCTGACCGGCAACTGGGACCCAACCACCCATACCAATCTCGGCCAGCTCATCGTCGAGGGCTTTGTGTTCGGCTATCTGACGCGGGCGCCGATGCGGCCGGAGAAGCCGGACGAGCTGATCTTCGAGCTGGCTGAATCGATGAAGCCCATCGACACCTATACGATGGAGGTGAAACTCAGGAAGGGCGTCAAATTTCATGACGGGACCCCGTTCACAGCGGCCGACGTCAAGGCGACCTATGAATATGGCTGCCAACCCGATCGTCCGGCGCAGTGGTACCCCGGTCTCGTCACCGTCGACGTCGTCGACGACTACACCTGCCACATCAACACCAAGGCGCAGGGCTATCCGGCGACGCTCTACTACTACCTGTCGTCCTTCCTGCCGATCATGTCGGCCAAAGACGTTGCCAACAAAGCGCAGCTCTCGGCGCGCATGAACGGCACGGGCCCCTACAAATATGTCGAGCAGAAAGGCGACACCACCGTTCTCGCCGCCAATCCCGACTTCTTCCTCGGCGCAGCGAAGATCCCGGGTGTCGAGTATCACTTCGTCGGTGACACCACGACGCGCACGCTGTCGCTGTTGAACGGCGAGGCCGACATCATCGAGCGGCTCGAGCAGGAGCAGGTCGAGACCATCTCGAAGGATGCCCGCTTCAGCATCCACAAGGCGGTTTCGGTCGAGAACAAATACCTGTTCTTCCGCTGCTCGAAGAAGCCGTTCGACGATCCGCGCATTCGCCTCGCCGCATGCTACTCGATCGACCGCAAGCAGGTGCTCGACGTGCTCGGCGTCTCCGGCATCTATTCCAAGGCGCACATCTCGCCGGTCAAGTTCGGCTATGCCGAGGTGGCCGACTATCCTGAATTCGATCCGGACAAGGCGCAGAAGCTGCTCGCGGAGGCCGGCTTCCCCAAAGGCCAGGGCCTACCCGAGCTCACCTATTACACGTCGGTCGGCTTCTATCCGAAGACGAAGGAATATGCCGAGTTGATTACCGGCATGCTCCAGGAGCAGGGGTTCAAGGTCAATCTGCAGACGCTCGAAGTCGCGGCGTGGGGCAATTTGCTTTACGACAAGCCCGGCGGCGGTGAGGGCAACATGATCGACTGCGGCTGGTGCACCGGTTCGCCCGAGCCGGATCTCGTCCTGCGCACCCACTTCCACTCCTCCTCCAAGCGCATCACCGGCATCGTCGACAAGGACATCGACGCAGTGCTGGACAAGGAGCGCAACGCCACGACAATCGAGGAGCGCAAGAAGATCCTGCAGACCGAGACGCTGCCGACTATCGCCAAGAAGGCCCCGGCGCTCGCGTTGTTCACCTCGGTCTTCATCCATGCCTACAGCAAGAAGCTGGATGGTCTGTACATCTATCCGAACGGCATGCAGGACATGACCAAGGCAACACTGGCATGATGATTGCTCGGCAGGCCGGGTACGCCCGACCTGCCGGTTCGCGGACGCAGGCCGGACTGGTCGGGCCTGGTCCTCATGAATTGCAAAGGTAGCTCTTCTCGATGTTGATCCTGGAATTCCTGGTCAAGCGGATCGCGCAGGGCATCCTGATCGTCTTCATCACCTCGTTGATCATCTTCACGCTGCTGCGCGTGGTGCCGGGCGATCCCGTGCGCCTGATCGTCGGCGGCATGGCGCCGGCCGACGTGGTCGAGAAGGTCGCGACCAAGATGGGGCTGCGCGACCCCATCATCGTGCAATATGGTCGGTACATGCGCGGGCTGGTACAGGGCGATCTCGGGCAATCCTATTTGCGGCCGCGCAGCGGCATGATCGCGACCGGCGGGCAGTATGTTGATCCGACCAAGTCGGATATGGCGCCGGTGATCGATCTCATCCTCGAACGCCTGCCGTTCACGCTGCAACTGGGCGGCATGGCGCTCGTGTTCGCGCTACTGCTGTCGTTTCCGATCGGCATCGCGGGCGGGCTGCACCAGCATCGCTGGCAGAATGCGTTGGCGTTCGGAATGCAGTCGCTGTTCGTCTCGATTCCGAATTTCTGGCTCGCGATCGTTCTGATCCTGTTTCTGTCGGTGAAACTGAAGCTGCTGCCGGCGCTCGGTTACCAGGGATTTTCCTATGTCATCCTGCCGGCCTTCGTGCTCGCGGTGGAGATCGCCCCCTTCATCATCCGCACGCTGACGACCTCGCTCGGCGAGGTCATGCAAGCGCCGTTCATCGATGAGGCGCGGGTGCGCGGCCTGTCTCGCCGCCGCATCGTCTATTCGCACGCCCTACGCAACGCGGCAGTGCCGCTGGTCAACCTGCTCGGGATCCAGCTTTCGACGCTGATCGGCGGCGTTCTCGTGATCGAATACATTTTCGATTATCCTGGCCTCGGCAATCTGACCGTGGTCTCCGTCGTCGGGCGCGACTTTCCAGTCATCCAGGGCATCGCCATCACGACCAGCGCCGTCTTTGTCTTCATCAATATCATCGTGGATTTGGTCGCTTATCTGATCGATCCCCGCGTGGAGATCTGATCATGACGGCCACCACGATCATCGCTGAGGAGCCCGCCTTACCGGCGGCCCCAACCCGTTCGGTCAACCGCCGCATCATGGCCGCCGCCTGGCGCATGCCGAGCTTCAAGATCGGCTTCATCATCTTCATGGCGCTGGTGCTGGCCTCGGCCATCTATCCCGAGGTGTCCTCGATCAGTGCGACCAAGATGGTGGTGAAGGACAAGTTCATGTCGCCGGTCTTTCTCGGCGACAAATGGACCTGGGATCATCCGCTGGGTACGGATCAGCTCGGCCGCGACATGCTGATGCGCAGCCTGATCGGCCTGCGCTATTCGCTGCTGGTCGGCGTCGTCACGGTCCTGCTCATCTTCGTCATCGGCTGCGGCCTTGGCCTGTTTGCCGGCTTCAAGGGCAAATGGTGGGACACCGTCATCATGCGGATCACCGATGCCCAATTGTCGATTCCGATGATCATCCTGGCGATCACCATTCTCGGCGTGTCACGGCCGACGGTGCCGACCATCATCATCGTGCTGGCGCTGTCCGGCTGGCCGCTCTACGCGCGTGTGGCGCGCAGCGCCGCGGTCACCGAGCGCGGCAAGGAATATGTCCGCGGCCTGCGCGTGCTCGGCGCCGGGGACTGGCGGATCCTGTTTCTGTTCGCCGCGCCGAACATCCTGCCGCCGATCGCATTCGTCGCCGTGCTCGACGTCGCACGCATGATGATCTTCGAAGCGATCCTCGGCTTCCTGGGGCTCGGCATCCAGCCGCCGACGCCGAGCTTCGGCAGTATCATCGCCGACTCCCGCAAATACCTGATCAATGCCTGGTGGATCGCGACCACGCCGGGCGTGTTCCTGGCTATCGCGCTTACCTCGATCAACCTGATGGGGTCGGCGCTCGAGAAGGCGCGCAACCGGATCTATGGAGGTCTCTGAGATGGATCTCTCGCTCATTCTGGAGGTCGACGACCTCACGGTCGGTTCTGCGACACCGGGCGCCGCGCCGATCCTCGATCACATCTCCTTCCGCCTCAACACGTCGGAGATCTTCGGCATCTATGGCGAAAGCGGCGCCGGCAAGACCGTGCTCAGCCGCGCATTGGCGAACTGGCTGCCGCAAAGTCTGGCGTATCGCTCCGGAGGGGTCACCTTCGCCGGCCAGGACATTCTCGGCGCCGGGGCGCGCGAGGTGCGGATCGGCCGCGACATCGCCTATATCGGCTCCAAGCCGCAAAGCTCGCTCGATCCGACGGTACCGGTCGGGACCCAGATCGCGGAAAAGCTGCACAGCGTCAGGCCCGAATGGAATCCGCGCGAATGTCGCGAGCGGGTCGTGCAGCTCCTCGGCGAGGTCCGGATTCCATCGCCGAAAGAGCGCTATTGGGACTACCCGGCAAAATTCTCCGGCGGCATGATGCAGCGCGCGATGATCGTGGATGCGATCTGCGCCGAGCCCGCCGTCCTGATCGCCGACAACATTACCCAGCCGCTCGATGTCACCATCGCGGCACAGATCGTAGCGCTGCTGCACGACCTGTGCCTGCGCCACAGGATGGCGACGATCTACCTTTCGTCGTCCTTGCCCACGCTCGGCCAGTTCGGGGACCGCACGGCCGTGCTCCATCAGGGCCGGTTCGTCGAGCAGCAGGCGTTCGCCGACCTGCTCAGCCGCGCCGCAGACCGACTACACGCGCAAGGCCATTGCCAGCGTGCCGCGCATGTGGGCGACCACGGAGGGCCCGCCGGCCCGCCGCAAAGCGCAAGACGAATTGCCCCTGATGAAGGTGGAACACGTTGTTCGGACCTATCGCGCACGCAAGCGGGGCACGTTCAATACCTACAGCAACGTGCAGGCAGTACGCGGCGTGACGCTCGACATCATGCCGCGCGAGAATTTCGGCATCGTCGGGGAATCCGGCTGCGGCAAGTCGACCCTCACACGCCTGCTGGCCTGGCTGGAGGTTCCCGACAACGGCAGCATCGTCCTCAATGGCACGTCGCTCGGGACGTTGTCGCCGCGCCAGCTGATCCGCACCCGCAGCGAATTCCAGCTGCTGCTGCAGGATCCGTACAACGCCCTGCCGCCGCGCACCACCGTCGGCCGCATGATCGAGGAGAGCCTGCTGATCCGTGGCAATGTCGCCCGCGCGGAGCTACGCAGCCGGGTCATCGCGGCGATGGCCGAGGTCGGTCTTGCCGCCGAGCTCTATGACCAGCTCCCGAACGCGCTCTCCACCGGCGAGCGCCAGCGCATCTCGATCGCGCGCGCCCTGATCCTCGATCCCAAGCTGCTGATCCTCGACGAAACCTTGTCCGCGCTGGATCAACGCGAGCAGTCAAGGCTGATCGACCTGTTCTCGAAGCTGCAGGAGAAGAACGACCTCACCTATGTCTTCATCTCCCATGATCTCGCAATGGTGCGCAGGGTCTGCACGCGCATTGCCGTGATGTATCTCGGTGAGATGGTCGAGATCGCCGACAACCGCGAGCTGTTCTTCGATCCCCAGCATCCCTACACCAAGGCATTGCTCTCGGCCGCCCCCACGCTGGAGGAGAAGCCGTTCAACCCCGCGGACTTCCTGCTGGAGGGCGAGCCGCCGAGCCCGATCGATATCCCGGCGGGATGCAGCTTTGCCTCGCGCTGCCCGAAGGCGTTCGGCCGCTGCCGGCTGGAGACGCCGAATCTGGTCGAACGCGCGCCGGGGCGCTTTGCCGCCTGCCACCTCCTCGACGGCGAGCCGGCGCAGGCCGCGGCCTGAGCGCTCAGGGGCGCGGCTTGAACGGCCAGTTCATCGCGAACGAGCGCATGTCTTCCAGCGCCTTGGTCACCTGCAGCACGCCGAGATCGTCGAAGCGGTGCCCGGTCACCTGGACGCCGATCGGCAAATGGCGGGAATCGAATGCCATGCAGACGGTGGAGGCGGGCTGGCAGGTCTGGTTGAACATTGCGGTGAACAGCGTGTGCGCGAGCGGCATCTCGCGCGACACGCCGGGCTCCTCGGCCGGGAAATTCACCACCGGCAGCGTCGGGGCGATGACATAGTCCCAGCCCTCGAAGGCCGCGAGCATCGCCGCCTTCATCTTGGCGATCTGGCCCAGCGCCCGGTAGAGGTCGGCGCCCGAATGTTTCGCCCCACCAAGGCACCATGCGCGAACGTAGGGATTGATGTCGCGTGCGGTGTCGCCATGCGGCGGCAGCGATGCATATTCGAGATAGCCGCGCACCTGGAGGAACAGGTCGATCGGCGCATAGGCGTCGTCGGTGAGCGGAGAGGTGAACGGCTCGACGATCGCGCCGGCGCCCGCGAGCAGCTTGCCGGCCGCTTCGACCGCGCTGCAAACCGCCGCCTCCGCCTTCATGCCGAAGCCCATGTCGGTGAGGATGCCGATCTTCAGTCCCTTCACGTCGCGCTTCAGATGCTCGTGATAGCGCACGCCATTGGCGGGCAGGCTCCAGGTGTCGCGCTCGTCCTGCCGCGTCAGCACGGTCAGGAGGCGCGCGATATCGTCCACGCTGCGGCCCATCGGGCCTGCCATGCGCATGGTGTCGGCCGGCAAATGCGGCACACGGCCATGGGTCGGCTTCAGTCCGGCCAGTCCGCAATGGGCGGCCGGAAGGCGGACCGAGCCCGCGATATCCGTGCCGACGGAAACATAGCCGGCGCCGGCGGCGACGGAGGCGCCTGCGCCGGCCGACGAGCCGCCGGTATTCCAGGCGAGCCCCCAGGGATTGCGGGTAACGCCGTGCAGCGAGCTGATGCCCGACGCCATCAGGCCGCAATCCGGCATCGTGGTCTTGGCAAAGATCACCGCGCCGGCCTCGCGGAGCGCGATCGCCGGCGGCGAATCGTAGTTGGAGGGCGGCAGGGCACGGTTGGCGCCGATGCCGTGAAAATAGGGCCAGCCGATCATGGCGACGCTGTCCTTCACGGTCATGGGGACGCCGTCGAGCGGACCCAGCGCCGCTCCCGCCTTCCATCGCGCTTCCGAGCCTTGCGCGCTTGCCATGGCTTGCTCCGGACGGAAGCAGAACAGCGCATTGATCGCGGGATTGACCGCCTCGGCATGGCCGAGCACGGTTCGCAACACCTCCACCGGCGACAATGCGCGCGATGCGTAGGCCTCCGTCAGCCCCGCAAGGCTCATCCCGATCAGTTCCGCAGCAGACATCTCGGCCTCGACAAATGGTGTTTTGGATCAGTGTCCGGATAGCGAAAGTCGCCCCCGTCGGGGTAGTGCCGCTGCCGCAAGGGCATGATTTGGTGGAGTGCGAGGCATCCCTTTTGCATCTGTCTTGATCAAACTTGTCTTGATCGAATTTGTCATCAAACCGGGAGGCCCGCGATAAGCGGGCCGAATGGCACCCGCGAGAGATCAGAAGTCGTCATGAGCCAGTCTGGAACGCAAATCGCCACGGTCCGGAACTACATTGCCGGGCTCCCGGGATGGGGGACGGGCGATATCGTGATCGAGCCCGCCATTCCGGTCCTCGCCTCGCCAAGCTGGCGCGGGGTCGACGGCGCTCCCTGGCGCGCCACCAGGAATGGAAGCGGCGAGAGCATCTTCATCAAGAGCATGGATGTGGATGCCAAGCTCTACATCGACGTTGCCTGCGCCTTCGAAGCGGCCCGGCGCGCATCCGATCTCGGTATCGGTCCCAAGGTGCTTGCGGCGGATCCGGACGCGGGACTTCTGGTCATGGAGGATCTCAACCGTGGCTGGCGGGTCGGCACGCTGGAGCGGATGCTGGAGCCGAAGATCGTCGACGCGGTCATCGCGGCGCGGCGCCTGTTCCAGGCAGGGGCACCTCTGCCGCGGCGCATGGGAGTCTTCGACGAGATCGAGCATTTCTACGGGGCGGCAAAGGCCGCGAAGGCGCAACTGCCCTCGGATGCGGAATGGCTGGTCAAGGAGCTGCGTTTTGCGGCCGATGCCTTGAGGAAACTCGACATCAAGCCGGTGCCGATCCATGGCGATGGCAATGTCTCGAACATCCTGATCAGCGACACCGGCGAGGTTCGCCTGATCGATTGGGATCGCGCCACGACGGCCGACCCGCTGGAGGACCTCGGCAGCTTCCTCGTCGAAGCCTTCGCGCAGGAACCGGAGGCGCGCGAGGCCTTCAGCCGCAACGCCGGCGGATTCGACGAGCGCGCATTCAGCCGCGCCCGCATCTACGGCATGGCGGATGATCTGCGCTGGGGCCTGATCGGCGCCGTGCTCGCCGCGCGGTCGGCGCGCAACACCTTTGAGTTCTACAAGTTCGCCAGCTGGCGCTTCGTGCGTTGCCGCATGACGGTCCGGGAGCCGCGCTTTGGCGAGATGCTTCGGAGGATCGCATGACTGTCCGCAGGAAGCTCGGCGAGGGAGCGACAGTCCACGAGTGCAATGTCGAGGCGGCGATCGCCCGCGTGCCGCAATGGCACGGCAAGGGGGCGGCCTATACCCCGCTGGTCGGCGGCCTCATGAATCAGAACTGGCTGGTCGAGATATCCGGCGATGGACGGCGCTACTTCATCAAGGTGCCCGGCGAGGGCTCGGAGATGTTCATCGATCGCGTGACCGCCAACGAGGCTGCGCGCAACGCCCACGCCATGGGCGTTGCGCCCGAGGTGATCTTTTTCGACGCCGCGGACGGGCTCGAGATCAGCGAGTTCCTCGAAGGCTATCGCGCCTGCACCAATGCCGATTTCGGCGATGCCACCATCCAGGCCGACGTTCTCGACCTTTACCGCCGCCTGCATGCCGGCCCGAAGCTCGGGCAGACCAAGACCATCTTCGACATGATCGAGGAACATATCGAGCAGGGCAGGGAGCTCGGCGCGCATTTCCCGCAGGACATGCCCTGGCTGATGCATCGCTACAATCAGGCCAAGTCGGCGTTCCTGGCGTCGGGTCTCGATCTTGTGCCGTGCTTCAACGATCCGATGCCGGGCAATTTCCTGATCTCGGCGGAATCAGGCGCCCCAAAGCCGATGAAGCTGATCGACTACGAGTTCGCTTCCAACAACGAGCGTAGCTATGAGCTCGGCGTCCTTTT
Organism: Bradyrhizobium sp. USDA 3262; assembly: GCF_054060035.1. NCBI lineage: Bacteria > Pseudomonadati > Pseudomonadota > Alphaproteobacteria > Hyphomicrobiales > Nitrobacteraceae > Bradyrhizobium > Bradyrhizobium sp. USDA 3262. Next base: position 7,606,420 of record NZ_JBSSCT010000001.1, on the reverse strand, counting down.
CGCCGAGATGTTCTTCGACGAGCATCTGACGGAGGCCCTGATCGAGCAATATCTGGGCGAGGTGCGGCCGCAGATGGTCGCGCGCGTGATCCTCAACCGGGCGCTCGCCGACATGAAATGGGCGTCATGGGCGGTCGTGAACCGGAAGCTCAAGGACTGGGATTTCGACTATCAGAAGTACGGCGTCTGGAAATACATGCGCGCCCGTGACGTGATGTACGATCCCCGCTGGGACGGCTGGTTGCGGCTCGTCTGAGCCGCGCCGCAGGATGGTTTCCGCAAACTATTGATCGAGGATCGCGAGTGCCTGCTCGAGCAGCCTGTCGTTCGCAGCCGCGATGACCCGGCCATCGGAGTCCGGCGACAGCGGTTGCCCCTGCCAGTCGCGGACGATGCCGCCGGCGCCCTCGACCACCGGAATCAGCGCCATGAAGTCGAACGACTTGAGGGAGGTTTCGACCACGAGATCGCAGTGGCCGGATGCGAGCAGGCCATATTGGTAGCAGTCGCCGCCAAATCGCCGGAACATGGCTTTCTGGCTCAGCGCGTCGTAGCGAGCCCAGTCGCCCGGCGTGAAGAAGTCCGGCGATGACGTGTAGATCTGTGCGTCTTCCAGTCGCGTCGTGCGGCTCACTTTTGCCTGCTTGCCGTTGAAGGTGGTGCCTTGCCGGGTGCCGTACCACCGCTCCGCCAGTGCGGGCATATCGATCATGCCGGCGGCGACCGAGCCGTCTTTCTCGTCGGCGAGCGCGACGAGCGTGCCGAACAGTGGCATGCCGGAGATGAAGCTCTTCGTTCCGTCGATCGGATCGAGATACCAGGTGTAGCGGTCCCCGGCAGTCGATCCCGTCTCCTCGCCGAGGATGCCGTGATCGGGGAAGCGCGCGCCGATCAGTCGCCGCAGCTCCATCTCGATCGCACGATCGGCGACGGTGACCGGCGTCAGATCCTGCTTGCGTTCGAAGTCGACGCTGGAGCGGAAGTGCGTCACGGCGATCCTACCGGCGACGTCGGCAAGTTCGTTGAAGAACGAGGCGAGCTCGCTTGCGGATAATCTGTCTTGAATGTCGTCCAATGATCGCTCCGGGCGGGAGGCGCGCCGGCGTCGCGGGACGCTCGACGCCTTGCCTTAGGATGGGGCGCTACGCCGTCTCGTGGACGGGCTGCTTGTCGATCTCCCAATAGGGGGAGCCGTATCCGTTGCGCGGCGCCACCCGGGCAGCAGGGCTCTTCGGCTGCGGCGAGCGCGCGCTTGCGGCCGGCTGCGGCGGCGCCACCGGCGTCTGGCGAACGTCGCGCGGCGCCACCTTGAAGTGCCGGCTGAAGCAGCGCGAGAAATGCGATACGTTCTTGAAGCCGACCTCGTAGGCGACCTCCGAGACGGTCCGCCGGCCCTTCGGGTCGGCGACCAGGATCTCATACGCCCGCTGCAGCCGCTTGGTCTGAACGAACTGGCTGACCGTGGTCTCGTTGTCGTTGAACAGGCTGTAGAGATAGCTGAGCGAGATGCGGCTCGAAGCCGCGATCTTCTTCGGCGACAGCGACTGGTCGCCGAGATGGCTCTCGATGAAGTCTACGATCCGGCGGCGCAAATGATAACGCGCGTTGCGTACATCGGTTGCCGCGCCGCGATCCTCTGATCCGATCGTCAGCGCGACGAAGCTGATCATTTCGGTCGCTAGCGCCTGGGGGTTCGGCGGCGGCGAGGCGACGAACAGCTCGGCCACGCTGCGGATCATGCCCGCGAGCAGGTGCGTCATCTGTTCGTTCGGCTTGAAGCGCCGGCTGATGTGATCTTCAACCGAGACCAGCCGGCCGCGCAGCTCGGCGGCCGGAATGCGCAGCATCAGGAAGCGCGCGGTCTTGTCAGACGACAATTCGTAGAAGGCGAGCTCGCTGAGCAGGACATATTCGCCGGGACGGGCGATCCCGATGCGGCTGTCCTGGCTGAATGCGACGCATCCGGTCAGGGGAAACACCAGCACATAGGCGGCATCGTGGATGCAGGCGACGCGCTCCCAGTTGCGGGCAAAGGCGTGATCCGGCCCGATCAGCTCGAGATCGAGGCGTCCGATCCGAGTCCGCCAATCCTGCGTGGGACCGGGGTCCTTGTCGTTGCCAGCATGAAGGCCGGTGTGGTCCTCGCAGGAAGCAACAGATGTCAGGCGTGCCATGGCTGGGCCTTTCTCAGGGTTGCGCAACAATGATCTCCGTTCCGGCCGCACGGAGAGCGGTTGCCAGGGCTCCCTCTGGTTGCCGATCGGTAACCAGACGATCGATATCGGTCCAATGCGCGAAGACGGTGAGCGCACGCTGGTCGAACTTGCTGTGATCGGCCACCAGGATGGCCTCCGCGGCGCGCTTGGCCATCGCGCCATAGATGGCGCCGGCCTCGTCGTCGGCATCGTTCGCACCGCGCGCGCTGATGCCGGTCGCGCTCACGATGGCGCGGTTGGCCTCATAGCTGTTGATGTTCGCGATCGTCTGCGTGCCGAACACATAGCCTTCGTTGGGGTGATAGCGGCCGGGACAGCAGAGCACGCGGATCGACGGATTGACGGCCAGCGCGGCCGCGATCGCGTAATCATGGGTGATCACGGTGACATCGTGCGCGCGCGAAGCCAGCCGTCTTGCGATGTGAAACGTGGTAGCGCCGGCGCCGAGCATCAGCACCTCGTTCGGCAGGATGAGGTCGGCGACTACCGCGGCCATCGCCTCGCGCTCGGCGATCATGATCGCCTTGCGATCGGTCAGCGCCGGCTCGAGTGCGAAGGGACGGGACGCCCCGCCATATGTGCGGTTGATAAGCTTCTGCTGTTGAAGCTCCATCAGATCGCGCCGGATGGTCTCGCCGGAGACGCCGAGCACGGCGGCGAGCTCGGAAGCCCGCAGCGTCGGCGCGGCGGTGAGTTGCGAGATGATGTGCTTGTGGCGCGCGAGCTTCGAGAGGCGGTCGCCGTCGGCCTTTCGTGGCCGCTTGTCGGCCGCAGCAGGGGCGTCATCAGTCATTCCGCTGTCTCTCCGGCTGCAAACCTCTCCAGCGTCCGCCTCATGATCGTTCCCCAAGCGATGTTGTGAGTCCACACCAATTATGTGGCATATTCCCCATTTTTTGGGCGCCGCGCTGCCTATGCTCTTCGCAAAGGGATCGCAGTGATCGCATAAGATACTGAAACATATGGAATATGTTTTTGGAATGCGGAGCGCATGCCTGACGTTCTGATGTCTTGTGCCTGCAATCCGCTTTTCAATTGTGGGAATTCGCACATGGATCCAAGGTCGTAGCGGAACGGCTGGGGCATGATCGCTGCAGGGGACGGCTTTGGTCCGCGCAGGCCGCGGGCCAAAGGGAAGGCGGGCGATGCAGCAGGAAAAAGAGATTCTGGCGTTGAACGCCTTCGATCAGGGCCGGGTGTCGTCAATCGACCCGGCGCTCGGCGAGGCGGTGCAACGGCGCCTGCGTTCCTTCGGAAAGGCCTCGGTCCTGTTCTATCAGGAGCCGATCCGGATGGCGCGCGCTGAAGGCGTCTACATGTTCGACGTCGATGGCCGGCGCTATCTCGATCTCTACAACAACGTCCCGTCGGTCGGGCACTCGCATCCGCGCGTCGTCGAAGCGATCAGCCGTCAGGCCGGCCTGCTCAGCACGCACACACGCTATCTCAACGACGTCGTCGATGGCTATGCCGAGCGTCTCCTTGCGACGTTTCCGCGCGGGATCAATCATCTGGTTCTGACTTGCACCGGCAGCGAGGCGAATGACCTGGCGCTGCGGGTTGCGAAAGTGGCGACCGGGCGGACGGGCTTCATCGTTACGGAGACCGCCTACCACGGCAACAGCACAGCCGTGACCGATGTCTCGCCGTCCTCGCGTCCCGGTCAGCCGCTGCCGCCCCACGTGCGCGCCGTTCCCGCACCCGAGATGTATCGCAATCCGGTCGGCGATCCTGGCCAGCGCTTCGCTGAGAGCGTTGCCGCAGCGATCACCGATCTTGAGCGCAGCGGCTTCGGTTTTGCCGCGCTGCTGGTCGACACGATCTTTTCGAGCGACGGTATCTATGCCGACCCTGGCGGCTTCCTGGCACCCACCGTGAAGCTCGTCCACGACCGTCAGGGACTGTTCATCGCCGACGAGGTGCAGCCCGGCTTCGGACGAACCGGGGCGGCGATGTGGGGCTTCGCGCGCCATGGCGTCGTCCCCGACATCGTCACGATGGGCAAGCCCATGGGCAACGGCTTTCCGATGGGCGGCGTCGCCATGCGCGCCGCGCTGCTCGATGGCTTCGCCGCGGAGGTGAAGTACTTCAACACCTTCGGCGGCAACCCGGTGGCCGCGGCCGCAGGCCTTGCCGTGCTCGACGTCATCGAGGACGAGGGCCTGATGCAGAATGCGCTCGAGGCCGGCCGTCAACTGATGGATGGATTGCGTGAGATCGGCAATCGCCACATGACCATCGGAGACGTTCGTGGCGCCGGCCTGTTCATCGGGCTCGAGCTGGTGCGCGACCGCGACAGCAAGGAGCCCGCGGCGGAGCATGCGAGCCTGCTGATCAACCGCCTGCGCCAGCGCGGCATCCTGATCGGTGCTGCGGGTCCCTTCGGCAATACGCTCAAGATTCGTCCGCCGCTGTGCTTCGGCAAGGACCACGCCGACATATTCATCACCGCTTGCGACGAGGAGTTGCGCGAGATCGCGGCGTCCTGACGCGATCGCCGATAGCCCGCGATGTCACCAAAGCCGAAGATTTGATCACCATGGATGCAAGAAGCATAAAAACCGCCGCCGAGGCGAAGGCTCTTGTCGAGGAGCGGGGCTTGTCCCACGTCAAGCTCGGCATCGTCGATCTCGACGGTGTCATTCGCGGAAAATATCTCGCGCGCGACAAGTTCGTCGGTGCGCTTGAGGCGGGCTTCAGCTTCTGCGACATCGTGTTCGGCTGGGACTCCAACGACCAGATGTACGACAATGGTGCGTTCACCGGCTGGCATACGGCCTTTCCCGACGCGACCGCGCGCATCGATCCTTCGACCTGCCGCGATGTGCCGACGGAAGAGAACATGCTGTTCTTCCTCGGCGAGTTCGAGGGCGCCGCGGCCGGGCTGTGTCCGCGCCGGCTGCTGCGCCGCGTCATCGATCGCGCCGAAGCCATGGGGTTCTCGCCGTCCGTGGCCGCGGAGTTCGAGTTCTTCGTGTTCGACGAGACACCGCACAGCGTGCGCGAGAAGGGCTTTCGCGGCCTGAAGAATCTCACGCCGGGCTGGTTCGGCTATTCCATGCTGCGCGCCTCCGTCGAGTCGGAATTTCATCGCTCGCTGCTCAAGCTCTGCAACGAGATGGACATGCCGGTCGAAGGCCTGCACACCGAGACCGGACCCGGCGTGCTGGAGGCCGCGATCCAATACACCGATGCGCTCGCCGCTGCCGACCGCGCCGTGCTGTTCAAGACCTTCTCCAAGGTCTGGGCCGAGCGTCAGGGCAAGATGCTCACCTTCATGGCCAAGTGGTCGAACACCTATCCCGGGCAATCCGGGCATCTGCATCTGTCGCTGCGCGACCGGGACGGCAAGCCGGTCTTTCACCAGGGCGGCAGACCCGGCAACATGTCCGACATCATGCGCTGGTTCGTCGGCGGCCAGCAGGCGCTGCTGCCGGAGCTGCTTGCGATGGTTGCATCGACCGTGAACAGCTACTCGCGCCTGATCCCCGGCTTCTGGGCGCCGACCGACGCGACCTGGGGAATCGAGAACCGGACCTGTGCGTTGCGCGTCATTCCCAGCAAGCCGTCGAGCCAGCGCGTCGAGTACCGCGTCGCCGCCGCCGACATCAATCCGTATCTCGCGATCGCGGCTGCGCTTGGATCGGGCCTCTGGGGAATCGAGCACCGGATCGAACCGGACGAGCCGATCACCGGCAATGCCTATGACCGCAAGCATCCGCCCGAGCGCGCGTTTCCGCGTACACTGTCGGAAGCGGCTTATCGGCTGGTCGCTTCGCAGGCGGCGCGCAACCTGTTCGGCGACGTCTTCGTCGATCACTACGCGATGACGCGGCAGTGGGAGGAGCGCGAGTTTCGCAAGGCCATCACCGACTGGGAGCTCGCGCGCTACTTCGAGATCATCTGAGACCGATCCTGCTTCGAAGACGAGTGACATCACGTGAACGATATCGTCTGCATTTCTCCGGTCGACGGCAACGAGGTTGCGCGGCGGCCCGTCGCAACCGGTGCTGAGGTCGCAGCGGCTCTCGCGCAAGCGCGGAAAGCGCAGCAGGAATGGTCAAGGGTGCCGCTCGCCGAGCGGAAGGCCATGATGCTCGCCTTCCTGCACGAGATGCGGGTGCAGAACGACGAGGTCGTTCCGGAACTCGCGATGCAGATGGGCCGGCCGGTGCGCCATGGCGGCGAACTGCGTAGCCTGGAAGAACGCGTCTGCGCACTGGTCGAGCTCAGCGATGAGGCGCTGGCGCCGATCGTGCCGGCCGAGCGTCCCGGCTTCCGCCGCATGATCAAGCGCGTCCCTGCCGGCATCGTGCTGGTGATCGCGCCCTGGAACTATCCCTATCTCACGGCGGCTAACACCATCGTGCCGGCGCTGCTGGCCGGCAATGCCGTGATCCTGAAGCATGCCGCACAGACCCTGCTGGTCGGCGAGCGCTTCCAGGCGGCACTGGACCGGGTTGGCCTGCCCAGGGGCTTGTTCAGGACGCTCACGCTCGACCATGGCATGACCAGGGAGTTGATCTCATCGCGCTCGGTCGACCACGTGAACTTCACCGGCTCGGTCGCCGGCGGCCGGGCGGTCGAACGGGCAGCAGCCGGGACATTCATCAGCCTTGGGCTGGAGCTCGGCGGAAAGGATCCGGCCTATGTGCGGCCGGACGCCGATTTCGATTTCGCGGTCGAGCAGCTCGTGGACGGCGCCTTCTACAATTCTGGCCAGTGCTGCTGTGGCATCGAGCGGATTTACGTGCATGAGCGCATCTATGACTCCTTTGTCGACGGCTTTGCCGGCCTGACCGCGCGCTACCGGCTCGGCAATCCGCTGTCGCAGGACACAACGCTCGGCCCGATGGCGGCGACACGCTTTGCCGATACCGTCCGCGCCCATATCGGCGAGGCCGTGGCAAAAGGCGCGCGGCCTCTGATCGATCCGGCCCGGTTTCCGGCGGACAGGGTCGGTACGGCCTATCTGATGCCTCAGGTCCTGGTCGGCGTCGATCACTCCATGCAGGTGATGATGGAGGAGAGTTTCGGGCCCGTGGTCGGCCTCATGAAGGTCTCCTCCGATCAGGAGGCGATTGGCCTGATGAACGACAGCCCGTATGGCCTGACTGCATCGGTCTGGACCGAGGACGCCGCCGCAGCGGAACGCATCGGTGACGGTATCGCAACGGGCACCATATTCATGAACCGCTGCGATTATGTCGATCCCGCTTTGGCATGGACCGGCGTCAAGGACACCGGACGTGGTGCCGCCATGTCGCGCCTCGGCTTCGAGGCGCTGACGAGACCCAAATCATTCCACCTTCGCATCGAGCACTGAGAGCAGCACATGGACGTTCAGATCACCGGCGCCTGGAATTTTCCGACGCGCGTCGTCACCGGCGCGGGCCGCATTGCCGAGCTTCCCGAGGCGTGCAGGACCAACGGCCTCACCAGGCCGCTCCTGGTTACCGATCACGGGCTCGCCAAGACCGATCTCATCGCCGGCATCGTCGACCGCGTGCGCGAGTCGGGCATCCCGCTCGCCGTGTTTTCCGACGTGAAGGCCAATCCGACCGAAACCAACCTGACGGCCGGCGTCGAAGCCTTCAAGGCCGGCGGTCATGACGGCGTGATTGCGGTGGGTGGAGGTTCGGCGCTGGATGTCGGAAAATGTGTGGCCTTCATGGTGGCGCAGTCGCGGCCGGTCTGGGATTTCGAGGACGTCGGCGATTGGTGGACGCGCGCCAACACTGAGGGCATCGCGCCGATCATTGCGGTGCCGACGACGGCAGGCACGGGGTCCGAGGTCGGCCGCGCCGGCGTGATCACCCGTGAGGATACCCATGAGAAGAAGATCATTTTCCATCCCATGATGATGCCCAGGATCGCAATTGAGGATCCCGAGCTCGCGGTCGGTCTCTCGCCGCTTCTCACCATGGCAACCGGCATGGATGCGCTGTCGCACTGCTTCGAGGCCTACTGCGTCAAGGCATTTCACCCGCTTGCCGACGGCATCGCGCTGGAAGGGATGAAGATCGTCGACAGCTATCTGCCGCGTGCGGTCGAGAACGGTCGCGATCTCGAAGCGCGCGCCTACATGTTCGCTGCAGCCTCGATGGGAGCCACTGCGTTCCAGAAGGGGTTGGGCGCGATCCACTCGATATCCCATCCGGTCGGCGCCCGATACGATACTCATCACGGGCTGACCAATGGTGTGGTCTTCCCTTATGTCCTGGTCTGCAACAAGGCTGCGATCGCCGACAAGATTCCGCACATTGCCCGCGCGCTCAACCTGCCGGGCCAAGACTTCCATGCCGTGCTGTCCTGGCTGTTGGCCTTCCGCAAGAAGCTCGGCGTGCCGCATACGCTCGCCGAGCTCGGGGTGAAGGAGACCGATGCCGGAACGATCGCGGCGGATGCCGTCAAGGATCCGACGGCGGGTGCCAATCCGCGGCCGTTGACCGAGCCCGAGTTCAAGCAGCTGACGCTGGCCGCCATTCGAGGCGATCTTGGAAGCTGAGCCGTGCTGAGGCTGCTCGTTCTCGAGGGCAATACTCTGGCCGGCCGGCGACGGATCGCCGAGACGGCGGGCGCAATGCCTGCGGAGAGCTATGCGGCGGTCCTGCGGTCGCTTGCACCTCGCGTCGTCGTCGACATCGCGACGCCGGCGGATGCGAGCTTCGCGCTGCCGCAACCGCTCGAAGCTTACCACGGCATCGCGATCACGGGATCGGCCCTCAATATCTACCAGCGGGAGGTCGAAGCGCTGCGGCAGATCGACCTCGTGCGCGAGATCTTCGTTCGCGTCGTGCCAATGTTCGGCTCGTGCTGGGGCTTGCAGCTCGCGACGGTCGCGGCGGGCGGCGAGGTCGGTCTCAACCCGGCGGGACGCGAGGTCGGATTCGCGCGAAGGATTATGCTGACGGCTGAAGGCCGCGCTCATCCCATGCATGCTGGTCGTGCGGCGGTTTTCGACGCGCCGGCCATCCACAGCGATATTGTCACCCGCCTTCCGCAGTCCGCAACCGTCACCGCCTGGAATACCATGTGCGAGGTTCAGGCGGCGGAGATCCGTTTCGGTCGCGGGCTATTCTGGGGCGTGCAGTATCATCCCGAATATCGCCTGCACGACGTCGTCGCCGTCATCCGGCGCTACGGACAGCTCCTGGTTGACGAGGGTTTCTTTGCCGATCTGGACGCGCTCGCGCGTTATGCTGCCGACCTCTCGGCGCTCGACGTGGACGAACGGCGTGGCGATCTCGCCTGGAAATTGGCACTTCACCGCGACATTCTGAGCCATGATTGCCGGCAGACCGAGCTGAGGAACTGGATCGCATCGCTGGAGCAGACATGACCGCATTGCATGACCTCATCGCGCGCTTTGCCAGGATCGGTGCGACCGACGACGGTGGCGTGTGTCGGCTGGCTGGAACGGCGCGCGACAAGGAGGCGAGGGACCTCTTCTTGCACGAGATCGCCGATCGCGGCCTTGTTCCGAGGATCGATGCGATCGGCAATCTGTTTGGCGTGGCGATGCTGGCGCCGGCGTCCACGGACGTCGTCATGACCGGCTCGCACCTCGATTCCCAGCCGACGGGAGGACGATATGACGGGGTCTTCGGCGTGCTCGCCGGGATCCTTGCGGTCGAGGCCGTCAGGGAGCGTTGCCGTGCCAATCCCGGCGCCGCGCGACGCAACCTCGCCGTCGTGAACTGGACCAATGAGGAGGGTGCCCGCTTCCAGCCCAGCCTGACCGGCAGCTCGGTTTTCGCCGGCGCCCTGAGCCTGAAGGAGGCATATACGTGCAGCGACGTAGAGGGCGTCACCCTGGGCGAGGCGCTGTCCGCGATCGGCTATTGCGGGACGACGCCGCTCGAACACAATCCGGTGCGCTATGTCGAGCTGCATGTGGAGCAGGGCGATCGCCTGGAGCAGGCGGCCGCCGACATTGCCGCAGTGTCCGGCGCGTGGATGACGCGCAAGATATCGGTGATGTTCGAAGGCGACTACTCGCACACCGGACCGATGCCGATGGCGCTCCGCCGCGACGCCCTGCGCGCAGCGGCCCGGGCGATCGAGGCGCTGTACCAGGAGATCGCGAGCGAGAGAGCGGGCGCCCATGCCTCCGCGGCGCGCATCAGCGTTTATCCCAACTCGCCGAATGTCGTGGCGGGCCGTGTTCGGGTCTGGTTCGAGATCCGGCATGAGGACGAAGCCGTGGTCTCAGCGATCAGCGACCGCTTTCTGCGGCGAATTGAGCGTGAGTCGGGCGAGATTGGCGTTGGTCTCTCGATCGTAGCCGACGAGAGGCGAGCGGGGACCGTGCTCGATCCCGGCGGCGTGGCACTGGTCCTTTCTGCCGCCGCGGATTTCGGTTTCAAGGCTATGACGCTCAAGACCATTACCGGCCACGACGCGCTGGCGATCCAGAAATCTGTTCCGTCCTCGTTGATCTTCGTCCCGAGCCAGGGCGGGCTCAGTCACAATCCGCTCGAGTTCACGGCGCCCGCGGCCCTCGATAAGGGCTACGCCGTGCTGACCGAGGTGCTGTGGAGAATGGTCACCGCGAAGGCGTGAGGCGTTTCGGGTGCGATGATCCCATGGGCGATGAAGGGACACCACCCGACAAGTTGATTTGCTGGCGGGCCCGGCGGGACTCGAATCTGCAACCAGATGAGCGACGAGCGTCTCTGACACGAACTCCTGACACACCCTCCGGCGTCGTGAACGATTTCGGTGCGCGAACTTGCGCACGAACGAAAAGAGCACGCATCTGGTGCGGTTTCTGGTGCGGTGGCCGCGCTGCGGGCAACCGGGACCCAGTAAGATCTTGATCTTCTTGGTGGGCCCGGCAGGACTCGAACCTGCAACCAGACCGTTATGAGCGCAGCGAACATCCGGAATATCTGAGCATTTTCAACAAAGCTCGCGCATTCTTGCGCACGTTCGTGCGCGTTTGTTCACGGGGTTTCTGTGGGATTTCTGGTGGGCGGCTTTTCTTTCCTTGCGGCTGCGGCCCATTTGATCATGTTGGCTTTCGGGTGGAGACCGGAAGTCATGCGCCGTCGACAGAAACGACGCGATTGACCAAATTCGGACCTATCGAAATCGAAAAAGCACTTAACTTGGATGGGACTGAAGGGCTGAGACGGGCGCCACTGCGGCCTTAACTACGGAAGTCCTTTTGTCGCCGTAAAGGGATTGAACCCCCGTTCTGCAAGAGCAGCCCACGAAGCTGCGCCAAGATGTGGCAATCGGAAATAGAGCCGTGGCTTGGCCGGATCGGTATCCAACATGAACCCAGTCGGTAGCCCTCGGACACTTGTGGCATAGAATCCGGCATCCGGCGACCTCTGGGATTCGATGACAGCGACCAACGATTTTGCCTCTCCAGTCCTGCCGAGCAATTCCAGCAAGAGAGCCATTTGGCCGGTCCCTTCGGTCCACACACCATCTCGGTCTTCACCGTAAGAAAAGCCCTTGTCGACGCTCATTCGCTGTTCGGCGGTAGTAATTGCCGATGCAAATTTCTTGGCCGCTCCGGCGAGTGCCATTAAGGGCCAGACTTGAGCATCAAGTGCCAAAATCGGATTGCGCGTGACGCCGTCTTCGGCGGTGCCTGCTGCGAAACAGGCGCATGCCGGATCCCACATCGCATTTACGAAGTGCTCAGCAGCTGTTGCCATATCACGCCAGCGCGAATCGCCCGTGCGGGTTGCAAGAAGGCCAAACGCGGCGGCGAGGTCAGTATTGTGTTCGGTCGATTTCCATGTCCGTACGTCGGGCGTCGGTTCGTGCCCAAAAGTACCGCCCGTGAAACCGCCAGTACCGCGCGTGTCGGCCCATTGCGCGACCCAGGTGGCAAGCCGTGCCGCACCATCGCGGAACCGAGAGCTGGCACTCACATCGTCAATCGATAGCAAAGCCAACATTGCCCATGCAACGTTGCCATTATCGCTGCCCACCTGATATCGATCTTCTAACCACTTGTTCTGAGTATTGTCCCACCAACCCGGAAGTTTGGCGAAGCCACTCGCCACCACACCCGCGGCGTAAGCGTTCCGGAGCCGTCCATCATGCCAGGTCCGGTCGTTATCGATGGCCCAGAGAATCGCCCCGCCGATCCGAGATGCTTTGTCTCGCTCACCGCAACCGACCAATGCGATGGCGGCCACCGCATTGTCATAAAGGTATGCGGCGCCATGGAGAGGCCCCGATTCCACGGTCGGATAGCTGGGCAAGAACAACGGCCCTGGCGGTGCCTTGTCGATTAGACCAGCGAGGTAACCGCATGCAGACGCTTCTGGTGTTGCTAAAGCCCGTAGTGGAGTGGCGGCAATAATGATTATGAAAGTCGTGACGATCCATACGGAGGTTTCTATTCGGGCCACTTGCTGTTCTCCGGGTGGACGATGATCCTATATACCCATCGGCGATATCTGGAAGTGGCCCATCTTGGACCTGCGAACGTCGCCAGCCAATGTCCGATTGTCGCGCAGAAGCAGACGTCGTAGCAGCCGACTTTCCTGTTGAATGACGTACGAGCACGCCGTCTCAGACGGCCAACCATATGATCGTCATTTGCGCGAATCCGTCCGCGTTCGACGACATTCGTTCGACTTCGTCGTAGAATATCTGTGGGGAAAATCACCGGCAAAGCGGCACGCAGTTCGGTAAGTGTTTGATCTGGCAGTGGTGGGCCCGGCAGGACTCGAACCTGCAACCAGACCGTTATGAGCGGCCGGCTCTAACCATTGAGCTACAGGCCCCGCCGCCTTGCGGGCCGCGGGGCGCGGCCGGCAACGGTGCGGGCTCCGTTTACAGGGTGACCGCGGTTTCGGCAATGCCGCCCCGCATCCCTGTGCCATCGCTGCCGGGCCAGCCACGTCTTGCGGCTGGCATCGCTGGAACAGCGGCCGGCAGCCATCTTGCCTGGCCCTCAGTCTCCCTGGCGACCGGCGCTTCAATCCACCGAGACGCCGGCGAACTCAACGACTTTGCGCCATTTCTCGGTCTCGTCGGCCACCAGCTTGCCGAATTCGGCCGGGGCCATCGGCTTCGGGATGCCGCCGACTTCGGCGAGGCGCGCCACGAGCTTGGGATCCTTCAGCGCTTCACCCACCGCCTTGTTGAGGGCATCGACGATCTCCGGCGGGGTGCCCTTCGGCGCCGAGATGCCGTAGAAGCCGACCGCCTCGAAGCCCGGCACGGTCTCGGCGATCGCCGGCACGTCGGGCACGCCCGCCCAGCGCTGCGGCGAGGTGACGCCGAGCGCGCGGACGCTGCCGCCGCGGGCCTGCTCCAGCGCCGACGGCAGATTGTCGAAGATCAGCTGCACCTTGTTGGAGATGATGTCGGGGAAGGCGATCGCGGATCCCCGATACGGCACATGCAGCATGTCGCACTTGGTCATCGCCTTGAACAGCTCGGCCGACATATGCACCGAGGTGCCGTTGCCCGAAGAGGCATAGGAGATCTTGCCGGGATTGGCCTTGCAGTAGTCGATGAACTCCTGGACGGTCTTCACCGGCATCGCGTTCGAGACCACCAGCATGTTGGTGAGCTGCATGATGCTCGCGACCGGGGTGGTGTCGCGCAGGAAATCGAACGGCAGCTTTTTGTAGAGCGAGGTCGAGATCGCGTTGTTGGGCGCGACGAACAATAGCGTATAGCCGTCAGCCGGCGAGTTGATCGCAGCGGCGGCGGCGATGTTGCCGCCCGATCCGGTGCGGTTCTCGACGATGAATTGCTGGCCGAAGTGATCCGACAGCCACTGGCTCATGATGCGGGCGACGATGTCGACCGGGCCGCCGGCGGCAAACCCGATCACCCAGCGCACCGGGCGGTTCGGATAGTCGGATGCGGATGAGGGGGCAATCGAGGCGAGGCAGCAAATCAAACCAAGCAAGGCAGCACGCGCGAACCGGATCATCGTCTCTCCCGTCATTTTCTTGTGACTGTTGCCGGTATGGTTTCACAAAACGCTGGCTTTGCCTACGACGTCGCCCGTGCGACGATAGTCGGGTTCGTGTGGAATGCTTGAGGCTCGGGATGAAATTCGCTGTTATGGTGTGCGCCGGCGCGCTGCTGCTCGCGGGCGGGGCGGCGGCGCAGGAGGGGAGCAAGACCATTTCCAAAACCACGATCAGTTTCGCCACGGCGACGCCGGGCGGCGGCTTTCCGCTGTATGGCAATGCCTTCGCCGAGGTGATGAATGCGGCCGACCCGACGCTGTCGATCGAGCCGCGCAACACCAAGGGCTCCAATGAGAACATCCCGCTGCTCGAGGCCGGCAACATCGATATCGCAACCGTCGCCGGCGAGCCGTCCTATGAAGCCTTCATGGGCATCGGCCGGCCGAAGGCCACGAAGCTCAAGATCCTCACCGCGATGTATTCGAGTCCCGGCATGTTCGTGGTGCGGGCGGACAGCCCCTACAAGACGATCCAGGATCTGGTCGGCCAGCCCGTCGCGTTCGGCGCCAAGGGTTCCGGCCTGCCGATCCTGTCGCGCTACATCCTCGACGGCATCGGGCTGAAGCAGGACGAGGACTTCAAGTCGATCTATCTCGATCGCGCCGGCGACGGGCCCGCGATGGTCGAGGACGGCCGCGCCGCGGCTCTGTGGGGGGCCGGCATCGGCTGGCCCGGCTTCACCAAGATGGCCGAGAGCGCCACCGGCGCGCGCTTCATCGCGCCGACCACGGACGAGATCGCCCGCATCCGCGCCAAGCACACTTTCCTCAAGCCGCTGACGATCCCCGCCGGCAGCTATCCGAAGCAGACCGCAGCAATCGCTTCGGTCGGCTCCTGGAGCTACATCCTGGTGCGCGAGACCTTGCCCGACGATGTCGCCTATCGGCTGGCGAAGACGTTGCACGGCGTCGAGGCGACCTTCTGCACGAAGCTCGCCCAGGCGTGCGAGACCACGGCGGCGAACACCGTCGCCGCCGCGCCTGATATCAACCTGATCCACCCCGGCGTGCTCAGATATTTCCGCGAGATCGGGGTAGCGAAGTGACCTCTGCATGGACGCGTCATCGCGTCCATGCAGAGGTCATTCCGGGGCGATGCGTCAGCATCGAACCCGGAATCTCGAGATTCCCCGGTGCGCAATTGCGCACCTGCGGTCTGGTGCTTGCGCACCATCCCGGAGTGACGACCTTCGGTCGTCACTTCTTCGCCATCGCGCAGGCCGGGTCTGGCGGGCCGAACGCGTCCTCGCCGGAGATCTTGGCCAGGATATTGTAATAGTCCCACGGATATTTCGACTCGGCCGGGGTCTTGACCTGCACCAGCCAGAGGTCGTGCACCATCAGATTGTCCTCGCGCAGCTTGCCGTTGCGGGCGAAGAAATCCTCGATGGGCTTCTCGCGCATCTTGGCCGCGACCTTCAGCGGATCGTCGGTGCCGGCATCCTTGATCGCGTTCAGATAGGCGGTCACCGAGGAGTAGACGCCGGCCTGCCACATCGTCGGCATCCGGTTCATCTTGGCGAAATAGCGCTTCGACCACTCGCGGGTCTTGTCGTCCATGTCCCAGTAGAACGAGGTGGTCAGCAGCAGGCCCTGCGCGGCCGACAGCCCGATCGAGTGGATGTCGGTGATCAGCGCCAGCAGCGCCGCCATCTGCTGCCCGCCGGCGAAGACGCCGAACTCGGCGGCGGTCTTGATCTCGTTGGTGTTGTTGGGCGGTCCGCCGGCAATGCCGATGATCTTGGCCTTCGAGGCCTGCGCCTGCAGGATGAAGGACGACAGATCGGGCGTCGCAAACGGCGGCCGCACCGCGCCGAGCACCTTGCCGCCGTTCTTGGTCACGATCGCGGAGGCGTCCTTCTCCAGCGAGTGGCCGAACGCATAATCGTCGGTGATGAAGAACCAGCTGTCGCCGCCGCGCTTCACCACCTCCTGCGCGGTGCCGACCGCGAGCGCCCTGGTGTCGAACACCCACTGGATCGCATAGGGCGAGCAGAACTTGCCGTGGAAATCGGTCGCGCCGGTCGAGTGCGTGATGAACAGCTTCTTCTTTTCGTTCGCGATGTTCTGCACCGCGAGCCCGACCGCCGAGACCGGCACGTCGACGATGAGGTCGACCTGATCGACGTCATACCAGCGTCGCGCGATGGTCGCGCCGATATCCGGCTTGAGCTGGTGATCGCCGACGATCACCGAGATTGGCTTGCCGAGCACCTTGCCGCCGAAATCGTCGATGGCCATCTGCGCCGCGGTGACCGAGCCCTGGCCGGTCGGCGTCGAGGCGGGGCCGTTCATGTCGGTCAGCACGCCGATCTTGACGATGTCGTCGGATACCTGCGCCGATACGGTCGGGGAGGCCAGCAGCGCGGCTGCGAGCGTCCCGAACATGGCTAGTCTGGTGGCCTTCATTCTGTCTCCCTCCTGAATTGGCGCATTGGCCATTATTGGTTGTGCCGGGCCTTCGGGGACCCGGTCATATTGGTTTCTTTTGCAACTATATTGGGGGCCGCGTCAACGCGCCATCGGTCTAATGACGCCGCCCCGGTGCAGCGAGAGGCAGTTTCTTTCGGGGCCGATTCAGTCCATAGCGGGCCATGGTCACCGCCCAGCGCCTTCCGCCTTCGCTCACCCCGCTCGATGCGGCACTGGCTGCCGTGCTGCGCGACGTCGGGCCGGTCCAGCCGATTGCGTTGCCGCCGGCCGACGCCTTGCGCTGCATTGCAGCCGAGATGCCGGCCTTGCGCGCCTACCCGCCGCACGATGTCGCGGTCAGCGACGGGTGGGCGATGCGCGCCAATGACCTGGTCGGCGCGTCGTCCTATGCGCCGTTGCCGCTGGCCGAACCTCCGGTCTGGGTGGCGGCAGGCGCCGCGATGCCTGAAGGCACCGACTGCGTGGTTGATGCCGATGCCGTCGATACCTCCGGTCCGCTTCCGCAGGTGCTCGCCGAAGCAATCCCGGGACAGGGCGTCAGGCGTGCCGGCAGCGACATCGCCGTTGGGCGCACCGTGATCGCAGCAGGGGAGCCGCTGCTGCCGCGCGGCCTGCTGCTCGCGCGCGCGGCCGGACTGCAGGTGTTGCGTGTGCGACGGCCGCGGCTTCGCATCGTCAACGTCGCCAATGGTGAGCTGACCGCACAATTGATCGCCGACACCGCGCGCCTTGCGGGCACTGAGGTCGTCGGCATCGAGGCGGCACCCGATGTGGCGGCGATTGCAAACGCACTCGATACCGACGGTTGCGATTTGATCATCACGATCGGGGGCACCGGTGTTGGTCACACCGACGCGACAGTGAATGCACTGGCATCGCGCGGCACGCTGATCGCGCACGGCATCGCGCTGGAGCCCGGGCGCACCACGGCGATCGGACGGATCCATACAACGCCGCTCGTCGCCTTGCCGGGCGCGCCGGATCAGGCTTTCGCGGCCTGGTGGGCGATTGCGCTTCCCCTGCTCGACCGCCTGTCGGGTCGGCGCTCGCGCAAAACGCTGGCGCTGCCGCTGGAACGCAAGATCGCCTCCGGCGTCGGTGTTGCCGAGGTCGTGCTGCTGATACGCGAGCAAGGTTCCTGGGCGGCGCTTGCGACCGGCGACCTGTCGCTCGATGCCATCGCGCGCGCCGAAGCCCTGCTGATCGTGCCTGGCGCCGCAGAGGGCTTCGCTGCGGGCACGGTGGTCGATGCCTATATATTGCGGGAGTGAGTTCCCGAGATGACCAACAGTTTCACGCCGAAACCCAATCCGTCCGTCGAGCAGGACCAGTTCCTGACCATCCTGTCGCGCGAGGAGGCGCTCGCACGCTTCGAGGCGGCGCTGTTCCCGCGCCAATTGCCGTCGGAGAGGCGGCTGCTCGCCGATGCGCTCGGCCGTGCGCTGGCGGAGGACGTGGTGGCGCCGATCGACGTGCCGCCGTTCGATCGCTCCAATGTCGACGGCTTTGCCGTGCGCTCGGCCGATCTGGCGCGCGCCGGCGAGGCCGCGCCGGTGCAACTCGCGCTGAACAACGAGACGATTTCGTGCGGGACTGCGCCCACCCTGCCAGTGCTCCCGGGTACTGCAACTGCGATTGCGACCGGCGGTCCGGTGCCGCGCGGCGCGGATGCCATCGTGATGGTCGAGCACACCCAGCCCGCCGGCCACGGCACCATCGAGGTCCGGCGTGCGGCGTCGCCCGGCCAGTTCGTGTCCTATGCCGGCTCCGACATCGCGCGCGGCGAGGCGCTGCTGCGCGCGGGAACGATGATCGGGTCGCGCGAGATCGGCATGCTCGCGGCCTGCGGCATCGCCGAGGTTGCGGTGACGCGCCGTTCGCGCGTCGCAATCCTCTCGACCGGCGACGAACTGGTGCAGCCGGGTGAGACGCTGCGGCCGGCCGCGATCTACGACACCAATGGTGCGATCGTCACCGCGGCGATTGCCGAGAATGGCGGCGACGCGGCGTTCCTCGGCGCGATCGCCGACAACGAGGCAATGCTCGAGGCCGCGATGCGCAAGGCGCTGGCGGACAGCGACATGCTGGTGCTGTCGGGCGGCACCTCCAAGGGCGCGGGCGACGTCTCGCACCGGATCATCGCTCGCCTCGGCAAGCCCGGCATCATCGCGCATGGCGTGGCACTGAAACCGGGCAAGCCGCTGTGCCTTGCGGTGTGCGACGGCAAGCCGCTGGTCATCCTGCCGGGCTTTCCGACCTCGGCGATGTTCACCTTCCACGACATGATCGTGCCGACGCTGCGGCGGATGGCCGGGCTGCCGCCGCGCTCGGATGCCAAGGTGGCGGCGAAGGTGCCGGTGCGCATCGCCTCCGAGCTCGGGCGCACCGAGTTCGTGATGGTGTCGCTGGTCGAGGGCGCCGACGGCCTGATCGCCTATCCGAGCGGCAAGGGCTCGGGCGCGATCACCTCGTTCGCGCAGGCCGACGGCTTCCTGAAGATCGAGGCGCTGGCCGACCAGCTGCCGGCCGGCAGCGAGGCTGAGATGACGCTGTTCACGCCGCATGTGCGGGTGCCCGATCTCGTCATCGTCGGCAGCCATTGCACCGGGCTCGATCTCGTCACGGCGCCGCTGGCGCATGCCGGGCTTGTAGTGCGTTCGATCGCGGTCGGCAGCCTCGGCGGGCTCGCTGCCGCCAAGCGCGGCGAATGCGATCTCGCTCCGATCCATCTGTTCGACGACAAGACCGAGACCTACAACACGTCGTATCTGGCCGACGGGCTCGAGCTGGTGCCGGGCTGGCGGCGCATGCAGGGTATCGTGTTTCGCAAGGACGACACGCGCTTTGCCGGCTTGAGCGCAGAGCAGGCGGTGCGCGCCGCGCTCGCCGATCCCGCCTGCATCATGGTCAACCGCAACCAGGGAGCCGGCACCCGCATCCTGATCGATCGCTTGCTGGCGGGCAGCCGGCCCGACGGCTACTGGAATCAGCCGCGCTCGCACAATGCGGTTGCGGCCGCGGTGGCGCAGCACCGCGCCGACTGGGGCATGACCATCGCGCCGGTCGCGGCAGCCTCCGGGCTCGGTTTCATTCCGCTTGCCGAAGAGCATTACGATTTCGCGCTGGTCACGGCGCGCAAGCAGCGACCGGCAGTGCAGGCCTTTCTCGATGCGCTGGCGTCGGATGAAGGGCGGGCTGCATTGACGAAGGCGGGGTTCAGGCCGGCGTAGCGTGAGTGTTGGCGTGTGCATGGCGCGCGCGAGTGCCGCAGCAATCACTGCTGTCGTCCCTGCGAAAGCGGGGACCCATATGCCGCGGCGGGCGTTGCAGGCGGGACTTGTCGTTCCAGCATCGCGTAACAATTTGCATTTGTGGTTATGGGTCCCTGCTCCCGTGCGCAATTGCGCACTAGGCAGGGACGACACTGAATGCGTCGCGCGGCCAGAGGGTCACGCAACGCATTCTCGCGACATGAATTGTCCTGCCGAAGGCACCCTGATCACTCGCTTAGCTTGCGGTCCAGGAAGTCGACGTAGGAATTGTCCGGGTCCAGTTTGACGGCCAGGCGAAGCGCTGCTCGGGCGGCGGACTTGTCGCCGTCGGCCGTGGCCTTGTGCTCATCCAGGATCGCATTGGCCACCGTGCGCGCGGTGTCGAGACGGGCCTCGTCGATGGAGCGGTCGGCAAGATAGGCTTCCACCGGCTCGCGGAGGCGCTTCAGCTCGTCCACGCTGACCGAACTCAGCGGATACCAGTTGTAATATTCAAGACGCGGCCGATCATCCGTGAGGCTCGGCACATCCCCGACAAAGGCCGCGAGTTTGTCATCAGCGGCGATGAATGTCGCCAGGAAATCCTCGGGCGAGCCGAGGCCGTTTGCCGTCAGGTCTTCAGCCACCGCGGGCTTCGACATACGCATGGCGAGCTCGCGCGGATCGATGTTCAACGGTTCATCGGAGGCGATCGCCACGCCTTCCATTCTGGACGGCAGCCACAGCGAGACATGCTTGAACTGGCCCATCATGGCCTTGAGTATCATCTTCGGAAGAATGCCGCGGTTGAAATCCAGCGGCACCCATTGCGCGAGAACGCCGCCGGGACGCATCTTCTGCTTTGCCAGCGCATAGAATTCCTCCGTGTAGAGGTTGATGACGCCGGCATCATGAGGCGGTGGCGGCTCGAGCGTGATGACGTCAAATGTCTCCTTGGTCCCCAGCAGGAAGTGGCGCCCGTCCGCGACGATCTGATGGACTTTGGGATTTTGATAGAATTGCTTGTTGATCGGCACGAAGTGGGGCGCAAATTCGAAAACCGTCGATGCCAGATCGACCGCGTCGATGGATTGCAACTCTTCATGGGTGCTGACCGCTCCCACCGTGGTTCCGGTCCCGATGCAAATGACGACAGCCGTTTCAACCGGGCCCTGGTGCAGCAGAATGGGATAGTGCCCCATCGCGGCCATGTAGCGTCTGCCCTCGGGACGGTTGTTGGCATAGCTCTTCGAATTCACCACCAATTGCTGATAGGTGCCCGCCGCCTTCTCGCGATACTCGACCACCGCAAACGTCGCTTGCCGGGTTTCCCGCAACTCGAGCACATTGGCGCCCTCGATCGCGGTCAGGACCCGCTCCAGATAATGTGGGGTGAAGAGCAGCAGCGCTACGGCGATGACGCTCGCGGCGATCGTCCCCTGCCGCCACAGGCTCCTTTCCCTCAGAAGATCCGGCTGCGACACGGTCGTCGCGACGAACAGCAGGACGTTCACGACAATCAGCGCGGTGAGCGCGCCCTGGCTGCCCAGACAGGGGATCAGCAGAAACCCCGCCGCCAGCGAGCCCACGACGCCGCCAATCGTGTTCAGGGCGTAGAGCGTGCCGATCCTGCGGCCCAGCGCGCTCATCTGCATCACGGTCAGTTCGCTGGCCAGCGGAAAGCTGATGCCGATCAGCGTCGTCGGCAGCAACAGGGCAACAGCGCAGACCAGGAAGAATGAAACGTCACCTCCCAACAGCTCCTGCACCGGGACTGGAAGCAGGCCCGATATGACGGGAGACAGCGCCACTCCCATGGTCCGTGCCTTGCCGAGTATTCCGACGGTCAGCGTGGCCGCAACCGCGATCAGCAGCTGCGTTACGGCGAAGTATCGCAGCAATTGATCCTTGCGGGGGGCAAGCAGTTTGGCGCAGATCAGGGCGCCGATCACGAGCCCCAGCAGGTAAACGCCGAGCATGCCCGAGAACGCGTAGACACTCGAGGTGCTGACATTGGTCAGGAATCGGAACCAGACGACCTCATAGGCGATCGACACAAAACCGGAGCACGCGAAAATCCAGATCAGGATCGACGTCCTGTCACGCGCGGTCGCGGCGGTTTGCACCGGCGCCCGTGCCGCAACCGGCAAGAGCGGGCTTGCGCCGCGCGCAACGAACAGGGCCACAACGCCGACGCAGATATACAGCGCTGCCGCAACCAGGCTCGATCCTGCGATGCCCCAAAGGCCCATCAGCACAAAGCCGACAACCAGGGTGCCGATGGCGGCGCCCAGCGTGTTGAACCCGTAGAGCAGACCGATGCGATTGGCGAGGTCGGTTTGCGTGCGGGTCAGGAATTTCACCAGGAAGGGCAGGGTCGCGCCCATCAACATCGTCGGCAGCGACAGGATGGCGAGCGACACGGCGACCATGAGAGGCAACCGGAATGGCGACTCCAGGTCCAGCATCGGTGACAGCCAGCCCACCCATGTCGGCCAATGCGACAGGAACGCGGTGACCGCGAGAGAAACGAGGGCGAGGGCGAGTTCGAGAAACCCGTAGATTTTCAGGGGGCGGCTGACGGTGTCGGCGATCCGGCCTCCCAGGGCGCTGCCCAGCGAGAGACCGAAAAAGAAGCTTGCCACCGTGACGCTGACGGAGACAGTCGCGCTTCCCAGCACGAATTGCAGTTGCTTGAACCAGAGAACCTGCAGGATCAGCGATGCCGCGCCCGATGCCAAAAAGATCGCCGTGACCAGGACCCGGTTTGTCAGGCTTACGGCGTCTCGAACGCCACCACGATTGCGCACTGGACCGGTCTCCCATTGAACGGGAGAACAGGTAAGGCAAATGCTCTTAATATTGCCTTATGGCGGAGCGGCGCTGCGCGGCAGCCGAATCGCGTTGAGATTGCTCGGAAAATTGCCGTTTGGCGGATGCTTGCCGGGAGCCGAACGATCGCGCTGTGAGAGGGCCTGTGCGTTGCGGATCCAGCTCAGTGCCGCATGGCGGTCTCCACGAACTCCAGCACGGAGCGCGGGACCTCTTCGTATTCGACGAAACGGCGCCGAAGCTCGTCGGCAATGTCGGTCGTGACGTCGCGCGACCATCCTTCATTGGTATTGAAGGCCACGATGCGGACCGGACGGCTGTACTGGTCATCCAGCAGGCGGCGGATCAACGTTTTCCGGTCAGTGCCTTCTTCATCGGTTTCGCTCCAGGCACGACCCAGTCGGCCAAAATCGTTCAGCACCAGATAGGTGTCGTGGTCGATTGAATGCGGCACAATCGAAGGTGAGCGAGGCATACATGGTCCTCCACGGTGCACATTATCGTGTTCCGATCGCCCTGCGCATTGGAAATTTTGAGGTAAATCCGGTGGATAGCGGGATCACGCGCCGTCAGACGAAGGATGCAGTGGCTCCCTTGGAGCAAAGCGTCCCGTCGCTGGTTATCTCTCATCACCGACATGGGCCCTGTTGCGGACGTCGGTGGTTGAGCGACCGATGGGGCTCCCACCCGCTCGAGGAGCGGAGCGATGTTAAGAAGGCTTCGTTTTAGGAATACAACGCTGGAAGAAGTGCTGGCAGTCGATACGCAGCGGCCGCGGAAGAGGCTGCGGATGCGTGACCAGCCCCCGAGAGAGAGCCGGTCAGCAAGGCTGGCCAAGCCGGGGCGGCCGGTCAGTCAACGAAACGACTGACCCTGCGGGATAGCGAGCCGCACGGGGCGAGCCCGACGCTGCCGAGCCCCACTTGGTGCGCCCGACTTTGGGTGAGCCCGGCTTGCGCGGCGGCCCGTGAACTGGTTCGCCGATTGCGGCGACCAACCCGTCATGGCACTCGACACCGTCAATTTTCGCAGGATTGCCGCGCTCGTCGCGGCGGCCGGCACCTTGTTTTGGCTCTACACCTTCTACGCCATCGCCCATGTGCCGCCTGGCGACGGCACCGGCTTCCAGTGGCTGGCGGTGTTTCCGCTCGGCATGGTGTTCGGCCTGTTCTTCCTGCCGGCCTGGCTGCTCGTCGCCATCGGCCGATTGCCGAGATTCACCGCGGCGCTTGGGGTCTGTGGCCTGATCGCGTTTGCAGTGCTGTGGGCGCAGCTGCTGCAGGAGTTTCCGAGGGCCGTCCTCTAGCGCGCCAGTCGATCCTCTTCCGCCGGCAAGCCTGGCATGACATTGCTCCAAGGCTGATATAAGCAGCGTTGGGCGCAAGTCGCGGCTTTCCGTCGTCACGGCTGGTCCCGGCCATCCATGTCGGCGGAACAGCAGGCGTGGATGCCCTAACGATTGGTATGTCTTCGGAGACGCGTATGAAAGTGATTGGCCTCGCGGGCTGGAGCGGTGCCGGCAAGACCACCCTGCTGTCGCGGGTGATCCCCTGCCTGCTGGGCCGCGGCCTGCGCGTCTCCGTGATCAAGCACGCCCACCATGAATTCGATGTCGACGTGCCCGGCAAGGACTCCTGGGTGCACCGGCAGTCCGGTGCGACCGAGGTGCTGGTGTCCTCGACGCGGCGCTGGGCGCTGATGCACGAGCTGCGCGGCGCCGATGAGCCGCGGCTGCCGGAGCTGCTCGCCAAGATGGCGCAAGTCGATCTGGTGGTGGTCGAAGGCTTCAAGCGCGAGCCGGTCAACAAGATCGAGGTGTACCGCGCCGCCAACGGCAAGCCGCTGCTGTTTCCCGACGACCCGCGTGTGGTCGGGATCGCCAGCGACGTCGCCGTTGCAACCACGCTGCCGGTCGCGCATCTCGACGACATCGAGGACGTTGCCGAATTGATGCTGCGCGCCGCGATCGCCGTCGACGACGTGCTCGCGTCGGCTCCGGCCGTAGGCTGACGTGGATGAGGAGGCAGCGTTGACGATGCAGGACGGCTTCGCCATGGTCGAGCCATGACAACGACGAAGCTCGATCTCACCGGCCTGAAATGCCCGCTGCCGGCGTTGAAGACGCGCAAGGCCCTCAGGAGTGTGACGGCGGGAGATTTCCTCGAGGTGCATTGCACCGATCCGCTTTCGGTGATCGATATCCCGGCCCTGATCCAGGAGACCGGCGACAAGGTCGAGATCACCGAACGCAGCGACGCCCGGATCGTCTTCTTGATCGAGAAGATCAATGGAGCGATAGGCAATTCGAATGCTGCGTTGCCGCGTACCAGCTAGATGCAGCTTGATATCTACCTTTTGCCTATCGACACCTATTTTCCATTCTGCGCGAATTGATAATGTCCGCCGGGTTGTGGTGATGGAGGTGTGCTCGAGTGTGCGCATCGACGGACAACGACTGGGCCTGTGTCCAGATCACGGGCGGCACGGCCGGGCATATCCGGTCGTATTGGGGGCTAGCATTTCCGGAATGTGCGTGGTTGGTCCCGGCGCATTGAGGAAATGTGCGGCGCAGCCGGCTGACGCTGGCCGCAATGGGCTGAGACGGGATCGAAGACGCAGATGCGCCTGTCGTAATGGCGGCTGCAGGGGAGGTGTCAATGACCACAGTGAGCAGCGCCGGACGCGTATCCGCGTCAGGTGCAGGTTTCCTCGACAAGGAACATACAATCGCGACCGCCGGCTTCAACCGCTGGCTGGTGCCGCCGGCCGCGCTCTGCATCCATCTGTGCATCGGCATGGCCTACGGCTTCTCGGTGTTCTGGCTGCCGCTCTCGCGCGCGATCGGCCTGACCGCGCCGAAGGCATGCCCGGACATCTCGCTGGTGCAGGAGCTGTTCACCACCACCTGCGACTGGAAGGTCGCGAGCCTCGGGTGGATGTACACGCTGTTCTTCGTGCTGCTCGGCGTCTCCGCCGCGATCTGGGGTGGCTGGCTTGAGAAGGTCGGTCCGCGCAAGGCCGGCTTCGTCGCGGCGCTGTGTTGGGCCGGCGGTCTCGTGATCGGCGCGCTCGGCGTCTACACGCACCAGCTCTGGCTGATGTGGCTCGGCTCCGGCGTGATCGGCGGCGTCGGCCTCGGTCTCGGCTACATCTCGCCGGTGTCGACGCTGGTGAAATGGTTCCCCGACCGGCGCGGCATGGCGACCGGCATGGCGATCATGGGCTTCGGCGGCGGCGCGATGATCGGCGCCCCGCTCGCCGACAGGCTGATGAACTACTTCAAGACCCCGACCTCGGTCGGCGTCTGGGAGACCTTCCTCGCCATGGGCGCGATCTACTTCGTGTTCATGATGATCGGCGCGTTCCGCTATCGCATTCCGCCTGCCGGCTGGCAGCCCGAGGGCTGGACGCCGCCGACGAAGGCCAATGCGATGATCTCGAGCAAGCACGTCCATCTCGACAACGCGCACAAGACGCCGCAGTTCTGGCTGATCTGGTGGGTGCTCTGCCTGAACGTGTCGGCGGGCATCGGCGTGATCGGCATGGCCTCGCCGATGTTGCAGGAGATCTTCGCGGGCAAGCTGATCGGCCTGCCCAATGTCGGCTTCAACCAGCTCGATGCCGGACAGAAGGCGCAGATCGCGGCGATCGCGGCCGGCTTTGCCGGATTGCTGTCGCTGTTCAACATCGGCGGCCGCTTCTTCTGGGCGTCGCTGTCGGACAAGATCGGCCGCAAGAACACCTACTACACGTTCTTCATCCTCGGCATCGCGCTCTACGCGCTGGCGCCGACCTTCGCCGCGATGGGATCGAAACTTCTGTTCGTGCTCGGCTTCGGCATCATCCTGTCGATGTATGGCGGCGGCTTTGCCACCGTGCCGGCCTATCTCGCCGACATGTTCGGCACCCAGTTCGTCGGCGCCATCCACGGCCGTCTGCTGACGGCATGGTCGACCGCCGGCATCATCGGTCCTGTCGTGGTGAACTACATCCGCGAGTTCCAGCTTGCCGCCGGCGTGCCGCGCGACCAACTCTACAACACCACGATGTACATCCTGTGCGCCATGCTGATCGCGGGCCTGATCTGCAACTACCTGATCAAGCCGGTCGATGCGAAATGGCATATGAGCGACGCCGAGGTCGCCAAGCTGCAGGATGCGAGCGCCAGCGCCGCGGCGGCCGGACCGCACGGTTCCTACGGGATCGGGTTCGGCGGGCTCGACGCCAAGGCGGCGCTGTTCTGGCTGTTCGTCGGCATCCCGCTGGCGTGGGGCGTCTACATGACGCTGCTCAGCGCGGTCAAAATCCTCTGATCGCAGACCGGGCCGCGCGCGGGACATCTGGCATCCTGCGCGCGGCCCGAAGCGTTTTCGGGCGAAGTGGATGCCGGTTCGCGTGAAGAAAACGCGTCAGACAAGAAGCTCTACGCCGTTCAATTCAACAGATAATCAAGGGACATTTCAGTCATGTTTCGTACCGCAAGCTGTCTTGTGGCCGCCTTGCTTCTCGCCGGCTCGCTGCACACCGCGTCGGCCCAGACCACCGAGGCCAAGCCGTCGAAGGTCAAGCTCACCATGCAGAAGCTGAAGGACATGAAGGCGAAGTGGAAGGCCAACAAGCCAAAGCTGAAGGCCTGCCGCGCCGAGGTGAAGTCGAAGGGCCTGACCGGCGACGACCGCTGGTTCTACATCGAAGAATGCATGGGCAAGAGCTGAGCGGCACCGCTCCGCCATCTGCAACGGAGGAGGGCGTGACGGCGATCGCTGTCACGCCCTCTTGTTGCGTTTGAGACGCGATCACTCCGCGGCGGCGGGCGTCGTCTTGGCGGCCTCCAGCGCTGCTGCGATCGCCTCGTCGACCCGTTCGAGCCAGATGAACTCCAGCTTGGCGCGGGCGCCGGCGGGGATGTCGTCGAAGTCGCGCTTGTTGCGCGCCGGCAGCATCACACGGGTCAGGCCGGCAGCCGCGGCCGCGACCACCTTCTCCTTGATGCCGCCGACCGGCAGCACGAGGCCGCGCAGCGAGATCTCGCCGGTCATCGCGGTGTCGCTGCGCACCGTGCGGTCGGTCAACAGCGAGGTGAGGGCGGTGAACATCGCAACGCCCGCGCTCGGGCCGTCCTTCGGCGTCGCGCCGGCCGGAACGTGGACATGGATGTCGCTCTTCTCGAACACGCCGGGATCGATGCCGAGCTGGGAGGCGCGGCTCTTCACCAGGGTCAGCGCGGCCTGCACGCTCTCGCGCATCACCTCGCCGAGCTGGCCGGTGAGGATCAGCGCGCCGCGGCCCGGGGTGCGCGACGCCTCGATGAACAGGATGTCGCCGCCGACCGGGGTCCAGGCGAGGCCGGTGGCAACGCCGGGAATGCTGGTGCGCATCGCGATCTCGTTCTCGAACCTCGGCTGGCCGAGCAGCGACACGATGTCCTTCGGCGCGATCGTGACGTGGTTGGTGCTGCCTTCGGCGATCTGCACCGCGACGTTGCGCAGCACCTTGCCGATCTCGCGCTCCAGGTTGCGCACGCCGGCCTCGCGGGTGTAGCTGCGGATGATCAGCCGCAGCGCATCCGGATCGATCTCGACCTGCTCGGCCTTGATCCCGTTGGCCTCGAGCTGGCGGCGCACCAGATAGCGCTTGGCGATCTCGAGCTTCTCGTCCTCGGTGTAGCCGGCGAGGCTGATCAGCTCCATGCGGTCGAGCAGCGGCCCGGGCACGCCGTCGAGCATGTTGGCGGTGGCGATGAAGACGACGCGCGAGAGGTCGAACGGCACGCCGAGATAATTGTCGCGGAAGGTGCTGTTCTGCTCGGGGTCGAGCACTTCGAGCATCGCGGCCGACGGGTCGCCCTGGATGCCGCGGCCCATCTTGTCGATCTCGTCGAGCATCATCACGCAATTGCGCGCGCCGGCCTTCTTGATCGCCTGGATGATGTTGCCGGGCAGCGCGCCGATATAGGTGCGGCGATGGCCGCGGATCTCGGCCTCGTCATGCACGCCGCCAAGGCTGACACGAACGAACGGCCGCGACATCGCGCGCGCGATCGATTGGCCGAGCGAGGTCTTGCCGACGCCGGGCGGGCCGAGGAAGCACAGGATCGGCGCCTTGCCGCCGGGCGCGAGCTTGCGCACCGCGAGATATTCGATGATGCGGCTCTTGATCTTCTCGAGGCCATAATGGTCCTGGTCGAGGATCTTGCGCGCCTCCGCGATGTCGATCGGCTTCTCCTCCGGCAGGCTCCAGGGCAGGTCGATCAGCCAGTCGAGATAGCTGCGCACCATGCCGGACTCGGCCGCGGCCTCCGGCATCCGCTCGTAGCGGCGCAATTCCTTCTGCGCCTGGCTTTCGGCCTCCGGCGGCATCTTGGCATCTGCGATTGCCTTGGTCAGCTCGGCGACTTCCGCAGCCTTGCCGTCGCCTTCACCGAGCTGGCGCTGGATCGTCGCCATCTGCTCGCGCAGGATCGCCTCGCGCTGCCGTTCGTCGAACACGGCCTTGGTCTTCTGCCCGATCTCCTGGCTCAGCCTCAGCACCTCAATGCGCTCGGCGAGGTGACGCGACACCTTGTCCATCCGCGCCACGAGATCGATGGTTTCCAGGATGTCCTGCTTCTCCGACGGCTTGATGTCCATGTAGGACGTCGCAAGGTCGGCGAGGGTTGCCGGCGAGGTGGTGCCCTGCAGCGCAGCGATCAGCTCCTGCGGCACTTGCGGCAGCAATTGCGCGGCCTCCAGCGCCTGGCGCTGCAGATTGAGGAAGCGCGCCTCGATCTCGGGCGAGGTGGTGGTCGGCTCCGGGATCTGCAGCACGCGGGCCGCGAGGAACGGCGTGCCGGGCAGATAGTCGAGCACGCGCATGCGCTGCACGCCCTGGCAAACCAGGTGATGGGTGTCGTCGGCGCCGGTGATGTAGCGCACGATGTTGGCTGTTGTGCCGACGCGGTAAAGCCCGTCGGGGCCGGGATCGTTCGTCTCGGGATCGCGCTGCAGCAGGATGCCGATCGGCCGCTGCTCGCGTACCGCCTGCTGGGCCGCGGCAATCGACGTCGCGCGGGCGATCGAGATCGGAATGATGACATCCGGAAACAGCACGGTGTTGCGCACCGGGACGATGATCAACGCGTCGCTCGGGATCGGCGTCGAAGTCGATGCTGGGCTTGAAACGTCTGAGGCAGCCATGTCGAAATCCTTTAGCTCGACTTTCCAAGCCGCAGGCCGACGCAACCATGCGCGGCAAAGCGGCTGATGGTGTAGCGGCCGGTCGGCAGCGCGATGCGGCGCTCGAACCGGCCCTGCGGCAGTTCGAGGCGCAGGATGCGGGCGTTGCGGAGTTCAGGGGGCAGGGTGCGGCGGCCGGAGATCACCAGCGTGCCGCCGTCGAGCGCGGCCTCGACCTCGTCGGGATCGACCCCCGGGAGCGCGACCAGGATCAGGATTTCATCCTCGGTCTCGATCACGTCGGTCGGCGGTTCCCAGCTCGGCTCGCTGCTTCCCGCGCGCGGGTGCAAATTGAGGAAGCTCTGGTGCAACCGTTCGGCGCGGGCGAGCGCCTCGATCGCATCCGACAGCATCCAGTTGATCTGATCCTTGGGC
Organism: Bradyrhizobium sp. USDA 3262; assembly: GCF_054060035.1. NCBI lineage: Bacteria > Pseudomonadati > Pseudomonadota > Alphaproteobacteria > Hyphomicrobiales > Nitrobacteraceae > Bradyrhizobium > Bradyrhizobium sp. USDA 3262. The sequence goes on along the minus strand of NZ_JBSSCT010000001.1, from coordinate 7,576,137 downwards.
CGCATGGGCACTCTCCACGTCGCATTGGGAGGCGAGGTTACCGGTCTTGCCGCCGACCGTAAACCGGCCCCTCGCGCCGCTAATCGAGGGTAAAATTGTCCGAAATCTCGCGATTTGCGGCATGGCCGCGGTGCAACGGCGCCGCTTGATCCCGGTGCGCATGATCGGGTTCTGCGATGACAAGCCCTACAGCCAGCCTGCGCGTCGGAATTGCCAGAACAGGGCGCCGCACACGGTCAGGATCAGGCTCATCACGGCGAAATAGCCGTACTCCCATTGCAGCTCAGGCATGTTCTTGAAGTTCATGCCATAGATGCCGGCAATCGCGGTCGGCACCGCAACAATGGCAAGCCAGGAGGCGAGTTTCTTGGAGATCGCCGTTTCCTGCGCCTGACCGACCAGCAGGCTTGCTTCAAATGCAAAGGCAAGCACCTCTCGCAGCGCGTCAATCCGCTCCTGGATGGTGCGGACGTGGTCGGTGACGTCGCGGAACAGGGGGCGCATCGTGTCGCGCACCATCGGCAGGTTGTCGCGCTCGAGTCTGCGGCAGACCTCCACCAGTGGTCCGACCGCGTTGCGCAGCCTCAACAGGTCACGTCGCAGCAGATAAAGCCGCTCGATCTGCGCCCGTGTCATCGCGCTCGCCAGCACCTCCGCCTCCATCGTCTCGACCTCCTCCTGGATCGTCTCGAGCACGGGCGAGTAGTTGTCGACGATGAAATCGAGAATGGCATAGAGGATGTAGTCTTCGCCGCGAGCAAGGGCGCGCGGGCAGCTCTCACAGCGCTCGCGGACCGGCGTATAGGATGTCGAGGCGCCGTGTCGCACCGAGACGATGTATCCCTCGCCGACGAACAGATGCGTCTCGCCGAACGCGATGCTTTCGCCGTCGAGTTGCGCGGTGCGCGCCACGATAAACAACGCATCGCCATATTGTTCGATCTTCGGTCGCTGATGCGCATGATCCGCATCCTCGATCGCGAGATCGTGCAGCTGGAATTGCCGCTGCAGGCTGCTCAGCAACGTCATGTCGGGCTCGTGCAGGCCGATCCACACCACGTGATCCGGCTTGCTGCGCCAATTCGCGGCCTCGTCGATCGCGATATTGGCGACGCGTCGTCCCTCGACATAGACGCCTGCCGCGATTACGCCATCAGAGTGGACCGGCCCGGCGGTTGCGACAGTTGGCGATACGAGGTCCATGGTCTCCACCCTCGGTTATCGAACCCGCTTGACGCTATTCGTTGCCGAAAGGCTAGCACTGAACGGGTCCCGGTCAACACAGGCAGAGACGTTGCGTTCCGGATCGTGGGGATGGAGCGGCCCGAGCCGATCGCCGGTTGGCGACCCTTATACGGCTCCTATACCGCACCGCGGCGTGCCCTCTCGAATTCCTACGGCCTTCCCAGCATCTTTTGGCGTGATGCGGTGCGCTCGCGCGCGCCGCCAAACGGGAAGGTGGCACATGACCTTGCTCCATTACCACGATGCCCGTCCGCACGGTTCGGCCGGCGCCGTGCCCTTGATCCTGCGGCGGACGTTCCGGCGGATCGGCCTCGTCTTCAGGACTGTTCACCGCGCGATCGCCGCCGCCAAGATTCATCGGCTGCGCAATGAGCTGCTGCTGCATCGCGGCCACGAGGATTGGGCGCGGACCAACCTCAACGTCGGCATGCTCGGCGGCGACGCCGAGAGATATCCGCGGGCGCCGGTCGTGCTCGGCGAGAAGTGGGACTACTGAGATGCACGCGGCTTCATTCCTCGGTGCCTTGCTGCGCCGCGCCGCAGGAGGGCTGCTCACATTCCTCGCCTGGATCGGCGAGGAGCCGATTAGCGGCTACCGGCCCGAGGCGCATTACATGCGCGGTCCGGGACCTGCGTGGCGGGCCAAGCATCGCGGGCGTTAGAACGAGATGACCTTACTCGGAATCGGCGACCGGACTCCGCTTCACCTCGCCCCGCGTGCGGGGAGAGGTCGGAACGCATCGTTAGATGCGTTCCGGGTGAGGGGGAGCTGCCGCAAACGCAGCTATCACGTATAAGCGGAGACGGCCCGTCACCCCAACCCTCTCCCCGCAAGAGCGGGGAGAGGGAGCGCGGTGCCGTCGTAGTCGCTACACAGTCCAATCTCATCAAGCTTTAGCAAACCAGTTCACGTCGCTTCACGTCGCGGCGCCAGATGATCGAGCAGGTTCATCGGGAGCGGGAAGACCACGGTCGAGGAGCGCTCGCCGGCAATGTCGTGCAGCGCTGCGAAGTAGCGCAGCTGCATCGCCTGCGGCTCCTGGGCGAGGATCCGGCCGGCTTCGACCAGCTTCTCGGCGGCCTGCTGCTCGCCCATCGCGTTGATCACCTTGGCGCGCCGCAGCCGCTCCGCCTCGGCCTGCTTGGCGATCGCCCGCACCATCGTTTCGTTGATATCGATATCCTTGATCTCGACCGCGTTGACCTTGATGCCCCAGACGTCGGTCTGCTTGTCGAGAGTCTCCTGGATATCGGCGTTGAGCCGGTCGCGTTCCGCCAGCATCTCGTCGAGCTCGTGCTTGCCGAGCACCGAGCGCAGCGTGGTCTGGGCCAGCTGGCTGGTCGCGGCCATGTAGTCGCTGACCTTGATGATGGCGCGCTCGGGGTCGACGATGCGGAAGTAGAGCACGGCGTTGACCTTGACCGAGACGTTGTCGCGCGAAATCACGTCCTGCGGCGGCACCACCTGGACCACCACCCTGAGATCGACCTTCACCAGCTGCTGCACCACCGGAATCAGGATGATGAGCCCCGGACCCTTCACCCCGGTGAAGCGGCCGAGCGTGAAGATGACGCCGCGCTCGTATTCGCGCAGCACGCGCACGGCCTGGGTCAGGAATACGATGATCAGCAGCGCGATCGCCGCATAGGTGAAATAATCAAGCATCATGCTGTACCTCCTTCGCCGGCGGATGCCGGCGCACGCCGCACGACCAGCGTCAAATCGATGATGTTGGCGACCTCGACCGTGTCTCCCGCCGTGAACGTCTCGGTGCTGCGCGCTTGCCAGCGTTCGCCGTTGGTGAAGACGTGACCCGTGGTCTCGGACCAGTCGAGCACTTCGGCCGATAGCCCGCGCATGGCTTGCGCTCCGATCCGCACCGGGCCCTTGCGCGCGCGGCGGAGCGCGCCGAGCACGACGAGAATCAGCCCCGTGAACATCGCTGCGACGATGCCGATGACCGGCCATGACAGCCGGTATCCGGGCGCCTCGATCCGAAACAGCATGGCTGCTCCAAGCACGAAGGCGACTATTCCTCCGAGGCCGATCACGACGGTCGGATTGAAGGCTTCGATTGCGAGCAGCGCGATCCCGACCAGCATCAGGGCGAAGCCGGCGTAGTTGATCGGCAGCATGTTGAGCGCGTAGAGACCAAGCAGCAGGCAGATCGTCCCGACAACCCCCGGCGCCACGGCACCGGGCGACATGAACTCGAAGATCAGGCCGTAGATGCCGACCATCAGGAGAATGAATGCGATATTGGGGTCGGTGATGACCGCAAGCGCGCGCGCGATCCAGGTGGGATCGATGGCCTCGATCGCGGCTTCCCTGGTCGCCAGGCGTTGCGTCTTGCCGCCGGGAAGCTCGATGGTCCGGCCATCGACCTGCCTGAGCAGGTCGGCCGGATCGCGCGCGGTGAGATCAATGACGTTGGCCAGCAGCGCAGCGTTGGCGGAGAGGGTGGCGGCATCGCGTACCGCCTTCTCGGCCCAGTCGGCATTGCGGCCACGCAATTCGGCGAGGCTGCGGATGAAGGCAACGGCATCATTCGTCACCTTCGCCGTCATGGCATCCTTGGTTTCGGACGGATGGCTGCCGTCCTTCTGGTCCTTGCCGCCCTTGTCCGGGGTGCTGCCCGGCAGCCCCGGTATCGGGCCGCCAATCTGCACCGGCGTCGCGGCGCCGATGTTGGTGCCGGGCGCCATGGCCGCGAGATGGGTCGCATAGAGGATATAGGTCCCGGCGCTCGCGGCATGGGCCCCGGATGGCGCAACGTAGCCGACCACGGGAACGGGCGAGGCCAGCACGTCGGCGATGATCTCACGCATGCTGGTGCTGAGGCCGCCCGGCGTATTCAAACGCAGGATGACAATTTCGGCGCGACGCTCGGCGGCCTTGGCCAGGCCGTCCTTGACGTAGCTGGCCGCTGCCGGCCCGATTGCCCCGTCGATTGAAATGGTCAGGGCAAGATTGCTGTTGTCCGCGGCCGGACCGGGACGGATGGAGACAACCAGAGCGACCAGGACGGTCGCAACAACGAGGGCCGCCTTGAAGGTGGTGTGCACGGCAAGCACTCCCTTGCCGTGGATATGGGGCGCCGTTTCGGAACCTCAAGTTGGCGTCGTGTCACGGGCACCGCGTGCTGATCGCATTGTGCATTGCGATGGCTTATGTCGGGTCGGAAAATCTCAATGCGCGGCTGCGAGGTACTCGTCGGCAAGCTCAGCCATCGCTTGCGAGACCTCGGCCTTTGCCGACCCGTTCAATTGCACGATCGGCAGCCGCGTCGCCGGCTGCATGAATCCCAGAAGCGCCAGCGCGAACTTCAATGCGGCGGGATGCTCGCGCTCCAGCAAGGTCGCAAGCGGCACCAGCCGCTGGTGCAACTCCCGCGCCTGATACAACCGTCCCTCGCGGAAATGCCTGTGAACGGCCACATACAGATCGGGCGCGACGTTCGTCACGGCCGAGATGCAGCCATCGCCACCGGCGGCGAGCCAGGCCAGCGAGGCGGCGTCGTCGCCGGTCAGCATCCGGAATGTCGCCGGCAGGCGTGAGCGCAGGCGCGCCAGCCGGGCAACGTCACCACTGCCGTCGCGCAATCCCACGAAGCGCGGCGATGCAGCGAGCTCGAGCAGCGTCTCGTCCGCAAGGCCCTTCACCGTGCGCGACGGAATGTCGTGCAGGATGACGGGCAGTGTGGTGGCCGCGGCGACGGCGCGGAAATGCGCCGCCGTGCCTCGTGGCATCGGTTTGTTGTAATAGGGCACGACCGACATGACCGCGTCGGCACCGGCGGCTTCCGCGGCCCGGGTGAATGTGACGGCGCGATCCGTCGCGTTCGATCCGGCGCCGGCGATGATGCGAACCCGCTTGCGCGCGACGCCTGCGGCGATGCGCACGAGCTGCGCGCGTTCCGCGGGCTCCAGCGTCGTGCTTTCACCGGCGGTCTCGCCGACCACCAGCGCGGTGGCGCCGGCTGCGATCTGGCGCTCGCACAGCCGGCCGAATGCGTCCGCATCGATTTCGCCCCGATGGCTGAAGGGGGTCGGAAGATCGGGGATGAAGCCCGACAGCCATCCGGCCGTGTCGGCTTTCGCAGCCGTTTGCCAGGTCATGGGTGGCTCACGCCACGCGGCTTGCTGGGAGGCTCGCGGTCTCGCCGCGCATATCGAGCTCGATCTCACGCGACAGCTCGACGATCATTTCAGGATGCTGGCCGTTCTCGAACAGCGCGTATTTGACGGCCTGGGCGCGGTTGACGAACAGGCCGCCATAGAGGCCGTTCTGTTGCTGGGCGACCCACTGGCCGCGATGGTTGCGGCCAATGAAGACGATAGTGGACGCGGCGCTACACGAGGGAGGTTCGACGAGTTTCACGGTTGTAGTCCTTCTTTCGTTTCTGACGCGTTTTCCGAACGCGAACCGGTATCCGGTTCGCTCGAAAACGCTTCAGTCACAGTCACGCGATCAATGTCTGATTTGCCGGATATGAAATCGAGCGCGAAGGGCGGCCGACTTCATAGGAGCGGCATAGGATTTTCCGGGATGGATTCAGAGGCGCTGGACGATGCCGGGGCCGAGCGCACACAGCGCGACATAGGCGGTCATCTCGTCCCAGTGGTTGAGGTTTGCGGCAAACGGCATTTCGCGCTTGGCGATCCCTGCAAAGGCACAGATCACCGCCGACATCCACAGCAGCGTGACGAGGCCCTTGCCGAAGCCGGTACCGGCGAACACGGCAAAGCCGATCATGATGGCAAGCCGGAAGCCGAACCGAACCATGACCTGGACCGACTGCAGCTGCCGCGGCAGTTGTTTGGTGTCCACGCCGGCGCCGCCTTCAGCCGATATTGTCGACGAACAGCGGCTCGTACACCGCGCGCGTGTCGCGACGGACGGTCGGCACGCTGGTTCGGCTATCGGGTGTGGAGATCCGCTGTGCCTCGACGAAGGCGCTGAGGATCGCAAGCGCAAGATCGGCATGGCGGGTCTCGATCGACTGGTCGAGCCAGTCCGGCAGTTCGCGTTCGCGCGACAATGCGCAGTGCCACTCGCCCTCGTCATAGACCAGGCGGCGAATCTGCCATTGCGGCAGTTCCAGATCGAGCAGCGCGATCGCGGCGTCGGTCCAGGCGCCTGACTGGATCAGGCGCTCGACGCGGCGGGTCTTGCCGCTCTGTCCGACCGAGGGGAATCGCCGGCAGGTCTGGCTGATGATGTCGGCCATGAATTCGGCTGTCACCGCATAGGCATCGCGCAGCCGTTCGCCGAGATCGATGGAGGTGTTTTGGGAAAGCACTGACATGGCGTCATCTCGTCTTGCGCGGCCCAAGGAAAGCCAAGCTCAAGGCATTGGCCGCAGGCTCAAAATGGCCGGAGTGCCATTTGAAAACGAGATGAGCCGAGGGGCGGAGATATAGGGATTCCATAAAGGCCAAGTTGTCGTCCTGGCGAAAGCCAGGACCCATTACCACCGAATCTGCTTGTGAGATCAGGTTGGGGCCCCAGCCATCGCAAAACTCGGACCTGTGGTTATGGGTCCCGGCTTTCGCCGGGACGACGGCTGCGGAAGTCGTGGCACTTATACGATTCCTATAACGTCCTTATTCGCCACCTCTCGAAAACCTATGCCCCGGATGGCACCTCACGGCCATCCCTCGCGGAGCGCTTATACGGTCGCCCCGCGCCCCCTCGGATGCATAGGAGTCTTTCATGATGGACATTCTCATGGCGGCGCTTGCGGTCGGCTTCTTCGCGGCCGGCATCGGTTACGCCTACGCCTGCGAACGGCTGTAATGGAGGCGGCGATGATCTTCGATTATTCGCTCGCCGGCCTCGTCTCGCTCGGCCTGCTGTTCTACCTCACTTACGCATTGCTGCGGCCCGAACGCTTCTAGGCGGCCCGCGATGTCAGCGCTTTGCACAATTCTGTTAGCCGACGCGATGCTGACCGGGCTGTTGCTCGGCTTGTTCGCGTCGATGCTGCGCTTCGCTCCCATTCGAAAGGTTTGACGCAATGACCGTCATCGGCTGGATTCAAATTATTCTGTTTTGCGCGATCGTTGCCGCGCTGGTCAAACCGCTCGGCTGGTACATGACCCGCGTGTTCAATGGCGAGCGCACCTTCCTGTCGCCCGTGCTGCGCCCGGTCGAGCGCGGCATCTACTGGGTCGGCGGCGTCGACGAGCGGCGCGAGCAGCACTGGCTGACCTATACGGTCGCCATGCTGCTGTTCCACGTCGGTGGCTTCGCCATCATCTACGGGTTGATGCGGCTGCAGGCAGTGCTGCCGTTCAACCCGGCCGGGCAGTCGGCGGTATCGGAGGATCTCTCCTTCAACACCGCGGTCTCCTTCATCACCAACACCAACTGGCAGAACTACGGCGGCGAGAGCACGCTGTCCTATCTGGTCCAGATGGTCGGCCTGACCCACCAGAACTTCCTGTCGGCGGCGACCGGCATCGCGCTGGCGATGGCGCTGATCCGCGGCTTCACCCGCTCGTCGATGCGCACGGTCGGCAATTTCTGGGTCGACGTCACGCGCTGCACGCTCTACGTGCTGCTGCCGATCTGCGTCGTCTACGCGCTGTTCCTGGTCTGGCAGGGCATGCCGCAGACGCTCGGCGCCTATGTCGACGCCACCACGCTGGAGGGTGGCAAGCAGACCATCGCGCTCGGACCGGTGGCTTCGCAGGTCGCGATCAAGATGCTCGGCACCAATGGCGGCGGCTTCTTCAACGCCAACGCCGCGCATCCGTTCGAGAACCCGACCGCGCTGTCGAACCTCGTGCAGATGGTCTCGATCTTCGCGCTCGGCGCTGCCATGACCAACGTGTTTGGCCGCATGGTCGGCAACGAGCGCCAGGGCTGGGCGATCTTCGCCGTGATGGGCATCCTGTTCGTCGCCGGTGTCAGCGTCACCTACTGGGCGGAAGCCAACGGCACCACCGCGTTGCACGCGCTCGGCCTCACTGGCGGCAACATGGAGGGCAAGGAGGTTCGCTTCGGCATCGTCGCGTCCTCGCTGTTCGCCGTCGTCACCACTGCGGCCTCCTGCGGCGCGGTCAACGCGATGCATGACAGCTTCACCGCGCTCGGCGGCATGATCCCGCTGATCAACATGCAGCTCGGCGAAGTCATCATCGGCGGCGTTGGCGCCGGCTTCTACGGCATGCTGCTGTTCGTCGTGCTGGCGATCTTCGTCGCCGGCCTGATGGTCGGCCGCACCCCGGAATATGTCGGCAAGAAGATCGAGGCGCGCGAAGTCAAGATGGCGATGCTCGCGATCCTGGTGCTGCCGCTGATGTATCTCGGCTGGACCGCGGTCAGCGTGGTGCTGCCGTCGGCGGTGGCCTCGATGGCGAACTCCGGCCCGCACGGCTTCACCGAGGTGCTGTACGCGTTCACTTCCGCGACTGGCAATAACGGCTCGGCCTTCGCGGGCCTGACCGGCAACACCCTGTTCTACAATCTGACGCTCGCCTCCGCGATGTTCGTCGGCCGTTTCTTCATGATCGTGCCGGCGATGGCCATTGCAGGTTCGCTGGTCGAGAAGAAGTCGATCCCGGCCTCGGCGGGCACTTTCCCGACCACCGGCGGGCTGTTCGTCGGCCTCGTCATCGGCGTGATCCTGATCATCGGCGGTCTCACATTCTTCCCGGCGCTGGCGCTCGGGCCGATCGTCGAGCACCTCGCGATGAACGCCAACACCCTGTTCTGATCGAATTGTCCGGAGTGACAACCATGGAAACCACAAGACTGCAGAAGCAGGTGACGGCGTCGACCATGTTCGACCCGAAGATCCTGGTGCCGGCGATCCGCTCGGCCTTCGTCAAGCTCGATCCCCGCCTGATGGCGAAGAACCCCGTGATGTTCGTGGTCGAGGTCGTGGCCGCGTTGACCACGGTGATCTTCGTCCGCGACCTCGTCACCGGCAGCGCCAATCTCGGCTTCACCTTCCAGATCATCCTCTGGCTCTGGTTCACGGTGCTGTTTGCCAATTTCGCCGAGGCCGTCGCCGAAGGCCGCGGCAAGGCGCAGGCGGAATCGCTGAAGAAGACCCGCACCGAGAGCCAGGCCAAGCTGCTCACCGGTACCGACCGGACCTATCGCATGGTGCCCGGCACTTCGCTGAAGGTCGGCGACATCGTGCTGGTCGAGGCCGGCGACAACATCCCGTCCGACGGCGAGGTGATTGAAGGCGTGGCCTCGGTCAATGAAGCGGCGATCACGGGTGAATCCGCGCCGGTGATCCGCGAGTCCGGCGGCGATCGTTCCGCGGTCACCGGCGGCACCCAGGTGCTGTCGGACTGGATCCGCGTCCGCATCACCGCAGCCCAGGGCTCGACCTTCATCGACCGCATGATCAAGCTGGTGGAGGGCGCCGAGCGGCAGAAGACGCCGAACGAGATTGCGCTCAACATCCTGCTGGCGGGCCTCACCATCATCTTCGTGTTCGCCACGGTGACGATCCCGAGCTATGCGGCCTATGCCGGCGGCTCGATCTCGGTCGTGGTGCTGGTGGCGCTGTTCGTGACGCTGATCCCGACCACGATCGGCGCGCTATTGTCGGCGATCGGCATCGCCGGCATGGACCGCCTGGTGCGCTTCAACGTGCTGGCGATGTCCGGCCGCGCGGTAGAGGCTGCCGGCGACGTCGATACGCTGCTGCTGGACAAGACCGGCACCATCACGCTCGGCAACCGCCAGGCGACGGCATTCCGTCCGATCCGCGGCGTCTCGGAGCAGGACCTCGCCGACGCGGCGCAGCTTGCCTCGCTAGCCGACGAAACGCCGGAAGGCCGTTCGATCGTGGTGCTGGCCAAGGAGAAATACGGCATTCGCGGCCGCGACATGCATGAGCTGGCCGCGACCTTCGTGCCGTTCACGGCGCAGACCCGCATGAGCGGCATCGATGCCGGCACGTCGTCGGTCCGCAAGGGCGCGGTCGACGCCATCCTCGCCCATGTCGACGGCGGCTCGTCGCGTGCGCTTGCTTCGGGCAATACGGTCCGCGCGGTCGCGGCGACGATGAGCGCCGAAGCGCGCGAGATCCAGTCGATTGCCGACGAGATCGCCAAGGCCGGCGGCACGCCGCTGGCCGTCGCCAAGGACGGCAAGCTGCTCGGCGTCGTGCATCTCAAGGACATCGTCAAGGGCGGCATCCGCGAGCGCTTCGCCGAACTGCGCCGGATGGGCATCCGCACCGTGATGATCACCGGCGACAACCCGATGACCGCGGCCGCGATCGCGGCCGAAGCCGGCGTCGACGACTTCCTTGCGCAGGCAACCCCCGAGGACAAGCTCAAGTTGATCCGCGATGAGCAGTCCAAGGGCAAGCTGGTCGCGATGTGCGGCGACGGCACCAACGACGCGCCGGCGCTGGCGCAGGCCGATGTCGGCGTCGCCATGAACACCGGCACGCAGGCCGCCCGCGAGGCGGGCAACATGGTCGACCTCGATTCCAACCCGACCAAGCTGATCGAGGTGGTCGAGATCGGCAAGCAGCTGCTGATGACCCGCGGCGCGCTGACCACGTTCTCGATCGCCAACGACGTCGCGAAGTACTTTGCGATCATCCCGGCGATGTTCCTCGCGTTCTATCCGCAGCTCCAGGTGCTGAACGTGATGCGCCTGGCGAGCCCGCAGAGCGCGATCCTGTCGGCGATCATCTTCAACGCGCTGATCATCATCGCGCTGATCCCGCTGGCGCTGAAGGGCGTCAAGTATCGCGCGGTCGGTGCCGGCGCGTTGCTCGGCCGCAACCTGATGATCTACGGCTTGGGCGGCATCATCATCCCGTTCATCGGCATCAAGGCGATCGACCTCGTCGTCGCCGCTTTGGGCCTGGCTTAACCACAACGTCATTGCGAGGAGCGAAGCGACGAAGCAATCCATCCATCCGCTGATCCATGGATTGCTTCGCTTCGCTCGCAATGACGAAGGAGACTTAGGAGACCTATCATGTTGAAAGAAATCCGCCCCGCCATCCTCGTGCTGGTCCTGCTGACCGCGATCACGGGCCTTGCCTATCCGCTCGCCATCACCGGGATCGCCGGCGTCATCTTCCCGCGGCAGGCGCAAGGCAGCCTGATCGAGCGGGACGGCAAGGTGATCGGCTCCGCCCTGATCGGGCAGGAGTTCAAGGAGGACAAGTATTTCCACGGCCGGCCGTCGGCGACGGTCGCGCCCGATCCGAATGACTCCACGAAGACCGTGCCGGCGCCCTATAACGCGGCCAACTCCGGCGGCTCCAACCTCGGTCCGACCAGCAAGGCGCTGAACGACCGGGTCAAGGAGGATGTCGAGAAGCTGAAGGCGGAGAACCCGTCCGCCAGCGTACCGGTCGATCTCGTGACCACGTCGGGCAGTGGGCTCGATCCGGATATCTCGCCGGACGCTGCGCTGTTCCAGGTGCCGCGGGTCGCCAAGGCGCGCAGCATGTCCGAGGACGCGGTGCGCGAGCTGGTGACGCAGAACACGCAGGGCCGCTTCGCAGGCGTGATCGGCGAGCCCCGCGTTAACGTTCTTGCGCTCAACCTGGCGCTCGACGCGGCAAACGCAAAATAGGGGAGTAGGCTGTCTCTCGCAGGATGACTATATTGCGATATGGCCAATCAGCGCGACCCTGACAAACGACCCTCGCCGGATGCGCTGCTGGAGGCGGCGCGCCGGGAGACCGATCGATCGGGGCGGCTGAAGATCTTCATCGGCGCCGCCCCCGGCGTCGGCAAGACCTACGAGATGCTCTCGAGCGCCCACGCCCGCCTCAAGGCGGGCGTCGACGTCGTGGTCGGTGTCGTCGAAACCCACGGTCGAATCGAGACCGAGGCGCTGCTCAGGGGTCTCGAAGTGCTGCCGCGGAAGCGGCTGGCCTATCGCGACCAGACGCTCGAGGAGATGGACCTTGACGCATTGATCGCGCGGCGGCCGCAGCTCGCGCTGGTCGACGAGCTCGCCCATACCAACGCGCCGGGCAGCCGGCATCCCAAGCGCTATCTCGACGTCGAGGAATTGCTGTCGCACGGCATCGACGTCTACACCGCGATCAACATCCAGCACATCGAGAGCCTCAACGACGTCGTCGCGCAGATCACCCATGTGCGGGTACGCGAGACGGTGCCCGACTCGGTGGTCGATCGCGCCGATGCGATCGAGCTGATCGACCTGACGCCCGACGATCTGATCCAGCGGCTGAAGGAGGGCAAGGTCTATGTGCCGAGACAAGCCGAGCGGGCGCTGGAGCACTATTTCTCGCCCGGCAATCTGACCGCGCTGCGCGAGCTGGCGCTGCGCCGCACCGCAGAGCGGGTCGACGAGCAGCTGCTCAACCACATGCAGGCCAATGCGATCCAGGGGCCCTGGGCCGCCGGCGAGCGCATCCTGGTGTGCCTGAGCGAGGACCCGCGCGCGGCCGGCCTCGTGCGCTACACCAAGCGTCTCGCCGACCGGCTGCATGCGCAATGGACCGCGGTCAGCATCGAGACGCGGCGCAGCCTGCAACTGAGTGACGAGCAGCGCGACCGGCTGGCCGACACCATGCGGCTCGCGGAATCGCTCGGCGGCGAGGCGCTGACGCTTCCCGGCGTCGGCCGCCGCATTGCCGACGACGTCATCAATTTCGCCCAGGCCAACAACGTCACCCAGATCATCATCGGCAAGTCGACGCGCTCGCGCTGGTTCGAGCTGACGCATGGATCCGTCGTGCACGATCTGGTGCGCCGTGCCGGCAATATCAGCGTCAACGTGATCGCCGGCGACGAGCTGCCGGTCGGCAAGGCGGCGGTGCAGACCGCGCAGCGGCAGGAGCCGTTCAATCCGCGGCCCTATCTGATGGCGCTGCTGCTGGCGGCGCTCGGGCTCGGCGCGGCCAAGCTGATCCAGCCGTTCTTCGGCATCGAGAATGTCGACCTCGTCTTCCTCACCGCCGTGGTCGGCGCCGCGGCGCGCTACGGCCTCGGGCCGTCGCTGCTGGCGAGCGTCGCGGCCTCGCTGTGCTACAACTTCTTCTTCCTGCCGCCAGTCTATACCTTCACCATCACCGACCCGACCAATGTCGCGGCGTTTTTCTTCTTCATGCTGATCGCGCTTCTGGTCTCCAACGTCGCGGCGCGGGTGCGCACGCAGGCCGACACCGCGATCAGCCGCGTCCGCACCACCGAATCGCTCTACGCCTTCAGCCGCAAGCTCGCCGGCACCGCGACACTGGACGACGTGCTGTGGGCGACCGCCTACCAGATCGCGCTGATGCTCAAGGTGCGCGTGGTGCTGCTGCTGCCGGAGGACGGGATGCTGACCGTCAAGAGCGGCTATCCGCCGGAGGATCAGCTCGATCAGGCCGATCTCGCCGCCGCCAACTGGGCCTGGGGCAACGATCGCCCGGCCGGCCGCGGCTCCGACACACTGCCGGGCGGCAAGCGGCTGTTCCTGCCGATGCGCACCGGGCGCGGTCCGATCGGGGTGATCGGCATCGACGACGACCGCACCGGGCCGTTGCTGACGCCGGACCAGCGCCGGCTGCTCGATGCGCTGGTCGACCAGGGCGCGCTGGCGATCGAGCGCGTGCTGCTGGTCGAGGACATGGACCGCGTCAAGCGCACGGTGGAATCCGACCGGCTGCGCGGCGCGCTCCTGACCTCGATCTCGCACGATCTCAAGACGCCGCTGGCCTCGGTGCTCGGCTCGGCCTCGGCGCTGCGCGACCTCGGCGCCAACCTGAGCGATGCCCAGAAGCACGATCTGCTCGCCACCGTGATCGACGAGTCCGAGCGGTTGAATCGGTTTATCGCCAATCTGCTCGACATGACCAAGCTGGAATCCGGCGCGATCGTGCCCAACACGGCGCGGCACGATGTCGGCGAGATCGTCGGCAGCGCGCTGCGCCGGGCGAGCAAGATCCTGGTGCATCACCGGGTGTCGCTGGAGCTCGCGGCCGACCTTCCGATGCTGGAGCTCGACGCCGTGCTGTTCGAGCAGGTGCTGTTCAACCTGCTCGACAACGCCGCAAAATACGCCCCATCGGACACCACGATCTCGATCCGCGGCGCCCGCGATCGCGACACGATCGCACTGCAGATCCTCGATGAAGGCAACGGGATTCCCGCGGCCGAGCTCGAAAGCGTGTTCGACAAATTCTATCGCGCCGAGAAGGGCGACCATGTCCGCCCCGGCACCGGCCTCGGGCTTGCGATCTCGCGCGGCTTCGTCGAGGCGATGCGCGGCACGATCGCGGCGGCCAACCGCGCCGACCGCAGCGGCGCCGTCATCACCATCCGCCTGCCGATCCCCGCCGACACCAGCGCGCTGGACACTGCTGCATGAACGCCACGCCGATCAAGGTCCTGGTCATCGACGACGAGCCGCCGATCCGCAAGCTGCTGCGGATGGGGCTGAGCACGCAGGGCTACGACATCCTCGAGGCATCCAACGGCAAGCTGGCGCTGGAGATGCTGGCCGAGGGGCCGGCGCTGATCATCCTCGACCTCGGATTGCCCGACATCCAGGGCCACGATCTCTTGCGCATGATCCGCGGCCGCAACGAGAGCGTGCCGATCGTGGTGCTGTCGAGCCGCGGCGACGAGGCCGGCAAGGTGCAGGCGCTCGACCTCGGCGCCGACGATTATCTGACCAAGCCGTTCGGCATGGACGAACTGCTGGCGCGGTTGCGCGCGGCGCTGCGCCACCAGTTGCAGGTACAGGGCGAGCGGCCGGTGTTCCGATCCGGCGATCTTTCGGTCGATCTGGTGCGCCGGATCGTCAAGGTCGGCGACAGGGAGATCAAGCTGTCGCCGAAGGAATACGACCTGTTGCGCGTGCTGGTGCAGCATGCCGGCAAGGTGCTGACCCACCGCTTCCTCTTGAAGGAATTGTGGGACGAGCTGACCGACGCGCAATATCTGCGGGTCTATGTGCGCCAGCTTCGCCAGAAGATCGAGGCCGACCCGGAGCGTCCGCAATTCGTGCTGACCGAGACCGGCATCGGCTATCGGCTGCGCGCAGCGGACTAACATGTAGCCCGGATGAGCGAAGCGATATCCGGGGCATCTCCCGCATGTCGCTGCGCTCATGCGGGCTACGTTGGCGCCGTCGCCCGACGATACCAAGCGGAACTTTCGCTGCCATCGAGGCTTGTTTTCCCTCACCGGGAGAGAACCCATGGCAAGGAAATATTCGCGGAAAGCATCTCGCGATGTCGAGCGCGCGATGAAGAAACGCAAGGCCGGCACGCTGCGCAGCGGCCGCTCCAAGAAGAAGGTGAAGAGCCGCAAGCAGGCGATCGCGATCGGGCTGTCCGAGGCGCGTGCCAAGGGGCGGAAGGTGCCGAAGAAGTCGTCCAAGAAGAAGACGGCGAAGAAGCGCAAGACGGCCAAGAAGCGGAAGAGCTCGAAGAAGAAGTAGCGGACGAGTTGCATCCATCCGTCATTGCGAGGAGCGTAGCGACGAAGCAATCCACCCCTTCGCGTATGTGGAGAGATGGATTGCTTCGCTGCGCTCGCAAGGACGAGAGATCTCACCCCGCCTTGCGTCGCCGCGCGCTTGACCGGTGCGTCTTCTTGGCGGCGCGGCGATGCGAGGTCGGGCGGCGCGCGGTGGAGCGCGAGCGCCTTGCGCCGCTCTTGCCGCCTTTCAGGCTCTGCTGCAGCGCGTCCATCAGGCTCACGACGTTGCTTGGCTTCTGCTCGCGCTCGGCGGTCTTGATCGGCTTGCCGGCCGCCTTGCGGCGGACCAGGGCCTTCAGCGCGGTCTCATACTCGTCCTTGAATTTCGACGGATCGAAATGCGCGACCTTGCTGTCGAGGATATGGCCTGCGAGCTCGATCATGTCTTTCGTGACCTTCGGGCTCTTGATGTCGTCGAATAATCGTCGGCGTCGCGCAGCTCGTAGGGGTAGCGCAAGGTGGTGCCGAGCATACCCTTGTCGAGCGGCTCGATCGCGATCACATGCTCGCGGTTGGTCAGCACGATCCGCGCCAGCGCGACGCGGTCCTGATCCTTCATGGCGTCGCGGATGACCGCGAACGCGTCGACGCCGGCCTTGCCGTCGGGCCTGATATAATAGGGGTGGTCGAGATAGCGCTTGTCGATCTCGCCCTCGGGCACGAAGCTGTCGATGTCGATGGTATGGTTGCTCTCGATCTGGACCGCTTCGAGCTCGTCCTTCTCGATCTCGACATAATTGCCCTTGCTGACCTCGTAGCCGCGGCCCTTCTGGTCGCCCTCGACGACGTCGCCGGTCTCGGTATCGACCATCTGCTGCTTCAGCCGGTTGCCGGTCTCCCGATTGATCATGTGGAAGCGGGTCTTCTCGACCGCGGTCGAGGCCGGGTAGAGCGCCACCGGGCATGACACCAGCGAGAGCTTGAGCGTGCCTTTCCAGTAGGCGCGGGGAGCGGCCATGATCGCCTCCAAACAGCTTGAGTTTGGAACTTGAACGGATACCGTGGGTTTTGGTTCCTGATGGCCGCACGGAGGCGGCGGCCGTCGTTTGCGCCGAGGGTTTGCCGAGGTTTGTTGTGTCGCTGAGAAACCTGTCCACCTATCGCAAGAAGCGCGATTTCGAGAAGACCAGCGAGCCGTCGGGCGACGTCAAGGTCGCACCTAGCAAGCAGCGGCGCTTCGTCATCCAGAAGCACGACGCGACGCGGCTGCATTACGATCTGAGGCTCGAATTCGACGGCGTCTTCAAGTCCTGGGCGGTGACGCGCGGGCCGTCGCTCGATCCGCATGACAAGCGGCTGGCGGTCGAGGTCGAGGATCATCCGCTCGACTATGGCGATTTCGAAGGCACCATTCCCGAAGGCCAGTATGGCGGCGGCACGGTGCAGCTGTGGGATCGCGGCACCTGGGAATCGGACGATCCCGAGCGCGGCTTCAGGAAGGGCGACCTGAAGTTCACGCTTGAGGGCGACAAGCTGCACGGCAGCTGGGTGCTGGTGCGGATGAAGGGCGACCGCTTTGGCGGCAAGCGCACCAACTGGCTCCTCATCAAGCACCGCGACGAATATGCCGTTGACGGCAACGGCGAGGAGATCCTCGACGAGGACCGTTCGGTCGCCTCCGGACGCTCGATGGCGCAGATCGCGGCCGGCAAGGGCCGGGCGCCGAAGCCGTTCATGCTGGCCAAGGGCAACGGCAAGGCCAAAGCGGACGCGGTCTGGCAGTCCAACCACGGCATGGCTGCGGACGCGCGCGCCAGGACCAAGGCGCCTGCGCCCAAGGAGCGGCTGAAAGTGGCGCGGCAGGCGAAACCGAAGCAGGTATCGGAGATGCCCGATTTCGTCGCGCCGCAGCTCTGCGCCGCGGTCGAGTCTCCAGCCAATGGCACGGGCTGGTGCCACGAGATCAAGTTCGACGGCTACCGCGTGCAGTTGCGTGTCGAAGACGGCGAGGCCGTGCTGAAGACGCGCAAGGGGCTCGACTGGTCCGCCAAGTTCGGCGCGATCGTGAAGGAGGCGGAGAAGCTGCCGGATGCGCTGATCGACGGCGAGATCGTCGCGCTCGACAAGAACGGCACGCCGCATTTTTCGACGCTGCAGGCCGCGCTCTCCGACGGCAAGACGGATCGGCTGATCTTCTACGCGTTCGACCTGCTGTTCGCCGGCACCGAGGACCTGCGCCCGCTGCCGCTCGCCGAGCGCAAGGCGCGGCTGAAGCAATTGCTCGCGGCACGCAAGGGCAAGAACCTCCTGATCCGCTATGTCGAACATTTCGAGGAGCGCGGCGAGGCGGTGCTGGAATCCGCGCGCAAGCTCGGCCTCGAAGGTATCGTCTCCAAGCGGCTCGACGGTGCCTACCGTTCCGGCCGCTCCGACGACTGGACCAAGGCAAAAATCCGCGCCGGCCATGAGGTGGTGCTCGGCGGCTGGAAGACCACCAACGGCAAATTCCGCTCGCTGATGGCGGGCGTCTATCGCGGCGATCATCTGGCGTTTGTCGGCATCGTCGGCACCGGCTTCGGCCAGGATACCGTCCGCCGCATCATGCCGGCGCTGAAGGTGGCGGAGGCGGACAAGAGCCCGTTCGGCGGCAAGGACGCGCCGAAGAAGACCCGCGACGTGCACTGGCTGAAGCCGGAGCTGGTCGCCGATATCGAGTTCGCCGGCTGGACCGACGCCGGAAATATCCGCCAGGCCGCCTTCAAGGGCCTGCGCCAGGACAAGCCGGCGCACGAAGTCGAGGCCGAGCGGCCGGTTGTAACCAAAGTGGTGAAGCCGATGGCCAAGGGCGTGGCGAAGAAGGGCACCGGGAAGGCGTCCAGCGAGGTGATGGGTGTCGTCATCTCGCATCCGGACAAGGCGCTGTGGCCCGATGCGGGCGATGGCGAGCCGGTGACCAAGCTCGACCTCGCCAACTATTTCGAGGCGGTCGGCGAATGGATGATCTCCTATCTCAAGGGCCGGCCGTGCTCGATCGTGCGAGCGCCCGACGGCATCAAGGGCGAGACCTTCTTCCAGCGTCATGCGATGGCCGGCACGTCAAAACTCCTCAAGCTTGCGAAGGTCTCGGGTGACCGCAAACCCTATCTGCAGATCGACCAGATCGAGGGCCTGGCGGCGGTCGCGCAGCTCGGCGGCCTCGAGCTGCATCCCTGGAATTGCGCGCCCGATGCCTATGACACGCCGGGCCGGTTGGTGTTTGATCTCGATCCCGCGCCGGATGTCGCATTCACCGACGTGATCGATGCCGCCAAGGACATGCGGCAGCGGCTGACCGCGGTCGGTCTCGAAAGCTTCTGCAAGACCACCGGCGGCAAGGGGCTGCACGTCGTCACACCGCTGCTCGCAGGCAGCAGGGACAAGGTGACATGGAAGGAGGCCAAGGCGTTCGCGCAGGCGGTCTGCCAGTGGATGGCGCAGGACGATCCCGAGCGCTATCTGATCAACATGTCCAAGGCCAAGCGCACGGGAAGGATATTCCTCGACTATTTGCGCAACGACAGGATGTCGACGGCGGTCGCGGTGTTGTCGCCGCGGGCGCGTCCGGGGGCGACGGTTTCGATGCCGCTGACCTGGCCGCAGCTGCGCGGTGATCTCGATCCGAAGAAATTCACGCTACGCACCGTGCCGGCCTTGCTCGCCAAGACGAAGACCTGGGATGGCTACGAAGACGCGGCATCGTCGATCAAGTCGGCGATGAAGAAGCTTGCGGCGCAGTAGAAACTGTTGGGCAAGCTCGTGCCGTTGGCTTGGTTCGTCATACCCCGCGGAAGCGGGGTATCCAGTACGCCGCGGCTTATCGGTTCAATAGCAAGCGTCTCTGGAATACTGGATCACCCGCTTGCGCGGGCGATGACAGTCGTTGATGCGGATCGGGCACAGTGCCGCCACGCGCTACAGTCGTCCCATCAGGAGCAGGATCAGCAGGATCACGACGACCAGGCCGAGCCCGCCGCCGCCGTAATAGCCGGTGCCGTAAAACGGTCCGCCGCCGATGCCGCTGAAGCCGCCAAGCAGCGCAATGACCAGAATGATGAGAATGATCGTTCCAATTGACATCTAGCGTCTCCTCAGCCCCGCGGGCTCGTCTCGTTTCTGCCCTTCGGGAAGGAAAACAACCCGTAACTGTGAAGGTTCCGGAGTTGGCGGCGCGATAAAACTGTGTGGTTCTTCCGTTTGCCTTGGAACAGAACTACATCAACGAAATCCACGGAGGAGTGCATCGCAATGTCGGCGCCGCTGATCGTTTCGATACCCCATAGCCTCGGCCGCGACGAGGCGATGCGCCGCTTGAAAACGGGCCTGTCGCGCGCGACGGCGAACCTGCCGGTGCTGAGCGTCGACGAGGAGCGCTGGGACGACAACCGGATGAGCTTTCGTGTCCGGGCGCTGGGGCAGGTCGCGGCCGGGCATGTCGATGTCGAGGATGCCCATGTGCGGGTCGAGGTGACGCTGCCGTGGCTGCTGCAACGGTTCGCCGAGGTCGCGCAGGTGGCGATCCAGAAGCGCGGGAAATTGCTGCTGACCAAGCGCTGACGCACCAAACTAGGCGTGCGAGCGCGCTCGTTTTGAGGTTGATTTCGACGCCGTTGCGGCCTTGGCCTTTAGCACCGCGACCGGAAGATTGGCGAACAGCGCCGGGAGCTGAATCCTGGTTGCTCCGTCCGGGAGTGCATATCCAGCCGCGTCGATTTCACCCTCAAAAGCTTCGGGGCGCGGCCAGCTGCGGCCGCCTTGCGTGAACGGGGCGAATGATCTTGCCACCGCAACGATGGCCGCCTCGCGGCCATGGCGCCGCGCGAAGGCAATGACATGATCGCGGTGCGGGCCGCTGACCGCGAGCGGCACGTAGTCGCCGCTGGTGAATACATCGGGCATCTCGTTGCGGAGCCGGAGCAGATGCCGCGTCCATGCGAATTTGAGACGGCCGTCGCGCCAGTCTTGCGCCAGCGCGTCCCAATCCGGCGTCTCCAGTGTGGCGAGCATTCCTGCCCGTTCGGTAAAGTCGACCGGACGGCGGTTGTCCGGATCGACCAGCGAAAGATCCCAGCCTTCGGTGCCCTGGTAGAAATCCGGCACGCCCGGCATGGTTGCCTTCAGCGTGATCTGGCTGAGCGAATTCAGCGCGCCGATCAGCGCGGTGCGCCGCGCCAGCGTCCCCAGCGCATCGAGGAATTCGGGCGAGGTCTTGCGCTCGAGGATTCGTTCGACAAAGGCTTTCACGCCGGCCTCGTAAGGCTGGTGCGGATTGAGCCAGCTGGTTTCCTGCTTGCCCTCGCGCGCCGCCTTCAGCGCGTAGGCCTGGATGCGCGCGACGAGCGAGGCATCGTCGGGATCCCAGGCGCCGAGCAGGGCCTGATACAGCATGTATTCGAACGTCGCCGATGGCGCGCGCATCTTGCCGTCGAGCACGAGATGCGGCGCATTCAGCACCTTCCAGCGCGCCACCGCGCTGGTCCATTCGCCGGGGATTTCTGCAAGCGCCATGATGCGGGCGCGGGCGTCCTCGCCGCGCTTGGTGTCGTGGGTCGCGGTCGCCGTCATGCCGTGCGGCCATTCGCGGGCGCGGGCCTGCATCATGGCGTGGAAGGTCTCGGGTGCGATCGCGCCCGCCGCCGGATCGCCGCCGACCTCGTTGAGCGCCAGCAGCCGGTGATAGCGATAGAAGGCGGTATCCTCCAGCGACTTCGCCATCATCGGCCCGGTGAATTGCTGCACCTTCAGCGCGAAGCGCCGGACCCGCGGCGCGCCATGCGGCGGCCGGCCGGGCTGCAAAAGGTCCATGGTCAAGGCGTCGCGCAGGAAATCGAAGATGCCTTCGTCGGCGGCGAACCAGTCGGCGCGGGCGCGCGCGATGGTCTCGCGGATCAGTGCGCGGTCATGCGCGGCTGGTCCCGAAGCGGTGAGATAGGTGCGATAGACCGGAAAGTGCAGCACATAGAGCTCGAGCGCCTGCCGCAGACTGTCGCCGGAGAAGTCGCGGGTCGAGTAGTGTCCGCTGGCAACGCGCGCGAGCAGCCGCGCCAGCACGGTGAATTCGCTGGTGAGCAGCGTCTCCAGCACGCGCTGCTTGGCCTCGCGCAACACCGGCGTCAGGTTCGGCGACTGGTTGCTGATCTGTCGCCAGATCTCGTTGAGCGGATCGAGGCCGCGACCGTCGACCAGTGCCTGGCTGATCGTGTTCATCCATTCATAGCCGGTGGTGCCGTGAACGCCGCTGAATCTCGGCAGCTTCTCGTCCTCGCCGAGGATCTTCTCGATCACCATGTAGAACGGTCTGGCTTTCGCGCCCTGCGCGGAGCGGATCAGGCGGCGCAGCCGCTGGAAGTACTGCGCGGGATCGCGCAGGCCGTCGATATGGTCGAGCCGCAAGCCCTGCAGCCGGTCCTCGGCGATCAGCCGCTTGACGAGGCTATGGCTTGCCTCGAAGGTGGCGGCGTCCTCGACCCTGAGGCCGGCCAGCGTGTTGACGTCGAAGAAGCGGCGATAGTTGATGTCGCTGGACGCCAGCCGCCAGTGGCCGAGCTTGTAGTGCTGGCGTTCCAGCAGATGATGCAGCGCCAGTGTCTGGGTCGGGCGGTCCTCACCGGCGCGATAGGCATCGAGGCCGCGTGCGATGATGTCGGCGCCGCCCTCGATCGCCTTGATCGCCGCCTTCAGCGCCGGCGCCTCGAGGCGGTTGGGATGACGCAGCCCCCGATATCGCACGGCGAGCTCGAGCATCGCGCGTCCGGCGGCGCTCTGTTCGGCAGCGGCCTCGCGGACGACGGTGCGCAGCACCTCGCCATAGCGCTCCGGCGCGATCGGCAGGCGGTGCTCGAAATACCAGGCCGAGAAGCTGCCCTCGTTCGCGTCATAGCGCAGCTCGATGTCGCCGCGCTCCAGCGCCTGGCCATAGGACGAGCCGAGGATCGGCAGCAGCACGCCGCCGCGCGCACGATAGGGCAACTGGTCCCAGTCGATGTCGAAGGAGACCGCGTGCGGCGACGCCGGTCCCCATTCCAGCACATCGAGCCACCACGGATTGTCGGCGAAGTGAACGCCGACATGGTTCGGCACGAAATCCAGGATCAGGCCGAGATCGTGGCGCTTCAATGCGTCGCTCAGCCGCGCAAAGCCCTCCTCGCCGCCGAGCTCCGGGTTGAATTTGGTGTGGTCGACGACGTCATAGCCGTGGGTCGAGCCCTTGCGCGCCTTCATGAGGGGCGACGCATAGACATGGCTGATGCCGAGCGTCTTCAGATACGGCGCCACGCCGGCGGCGGCATCGAAGTCGAAATCGGCAGTGAGTTGCAGACGGTAGGTTGCGATCGGGATCGCCGGAGGCATTGTGCTATCCGATGTGCCAGCGCACCGCCCAGCCGGGGAGGTCGCTCGACAACGCGCCGCCCCAGATCGCAGTTCCCTTCGGTTCCGGAGCGTCGACGATGTTGCGATCGGACAAATTGGCTGTCAGCCGCAGCGTGCCGCCGTCGCCCATCTGCCAATGCGCCGTCAACAGGTCGCCCGCCACGGTGGCGTCGCCGAAGCGGCACCCTCTGAGCCGGGGCATGATCTCCTGCCGGCGCACGGCGAGCAGGTCGCGCACCAGCGCAAGCCGTGCGCGCGCCGGATCATGGCCGAGGGCCGCCCAGTCGAGCACGGCCGATCGCACCGTCGCCTCGGCAAGCGGGTCGGGAATGTCGTCGCCATATTTGGCATAGGCCCAGGCGAATTCCCTGCGCCGGCCGGCGCGGACGGCGTTGGCGAGATCGCCCTTGAAATCGCAGAAGAACGGGAAGGGCGTCGTCGCGCCCCATTCCTCACCCATGAACAGCATCGGCGTGGTCGGCGCGATCAGCGTCACCGCCAGCGCCGCCGCGACCGCCTCCGGCCTGGCTATGCTGACGAGACGATCGCCGAGCGGCCGGTTGCCGATCTGGTCGTGGTTCTGCAGGAAGTTGATGAAGCAGGTCGGCGACAGCATACCGCTCGGCTCGCCGCGGGCCTTGCCGCCCCAGAACTCCGAGACTTCGCCCTGGTAGATATAGCCGGACGACAGTGCGCGTGCGAGGTCCTGCTTCGGCGCCCGGTAGTCGCCATAGTAGCCCTGCGTCTCGCCGGTCAGCAGCACGTGCCAGGCGTGATGATAGTCGTCGTTCCACTGGCCGCGGAATTTGCCGTGCGGCGGATCCTCGGCGGCATCGAGCAGGCTTGCTATGTTGTCGCCGTTCTCGAGCACGAGGTTGATGTAGCGGCCGGTCTCGGTGGCGAGCTTGCCGGCGGCCTTGCTGAAGTCATGGATAACGGCGATCTCGCCGGCTTCGACGATGGTGTTGACCGCATCGAACCGCAGCCCGTCGAAGCGATAGTCGCGCAGCCAGCTCATCACGCTGCCGATCGCAAACGCGCGCACCTCGGGCACGCGATAATCGATCGCGCTGCCCCATGGCGTGTGCGCGTTACTGAAAAAGGACGGCGCATAGCGGCCGAGATAATTCCCTTCGGGGCCGAAATGGTTATAGACCACGTCGAGCATCACCATCAGCCCGCGCAGATGCGCTTCGTCGATCAGGGTCTTGAGGTCGTCGGGCCGGCCATAGGCGCTGTCGGGTGCGTACCACAGCACCCCGTCATAGCCCCAGTTGCGCTTCCCGGCGAAATCCGCCAGCGGCATCAGCTCGAGCGCGGTGATGCCGGTCGCCACCAGATGATCGAGCTTGTCGATCATGGCGCGATAGGTGCCCTCTCGGGTGAAGGTGCCGACATGGGCCTCGAGGACGACGGTCTCGTGCCAGGGACGTCCGCGCCAGTCCGTCGCGTGCCATTTGAAGGCCGCGTGGTCGATCACTTCGCTCGGGCCGAACACGTCGTCCGGCTGGAACGCGGAGGCGGGATCCGGCACATCGACCTCGTCATCGACGCGGAATTTGTAACGCGTGCCGGCGCGCGCGCCTGGGATCTCGGCGACGTACCAGCCGGCGGCGTCGCGCGTGAGCGCATGCGCATCGCGGCTTCGCGCATGCGGCTGGTCGATCAGGAGGTCGACGCGCTTGGCCGCCGGCGCCCACAGCCGGAAGCGCGTGCCGTCAGGTGTCAGCTCGGCGCCGAAATGTTGTCTATTCATGTGGAGCCTGCAAATGCCAGCACCGAGCGCGGGGGTGCCTTGGTATCGGCGCCGGATGCGAATTGCTCAGCCGTTTGCTCGGCCCTGGTTGTGTTCAGGACCTGCTGCCAGCTCCTGTATTCCGCCATCCTCGGCATCCTGAACACGATCTCCTGCGGTGCGGCATTGAGCACGATAAAGATCGGCGCCTGTCCTGGTTCCATCGGCCCCAGCACATAGGCGAGGAATCGGCTCTCCGGGAATTTCCAGTCGGATTCCTTCATCTCTTCCGCCGCGGGCGTCAGCCAGAGCACGCCGTAGCTGCCGTCGGTGCGGCGGCCGTCGAGCCAGCTCTGGCAGCGGATCTGGCCGAAGCGACGCCGCAGCGCGGTCAGGTGGCCGATGAAATCGATGGCGTCGTCGTCCGTGCCGAGGTTCTCCCAGCCGATCCAGCCGGTCTCGTTGTCCTGGCAATAGGCGTTGTTGTTGCCGTCTTGCGTGTTCGCGACCTCGTCGCCGGCGAGGATCAGCGGCGTGCCTTGCGCCAGCAGCAGGCAGGCCAGTGCATTCTTCCTGAGCTGGCGGCGCAGCGCGATGATGGCAGGATCGTCGGTCGGGCCTTCATGGCCGCAATTGTTGCTGTGATTGTCGTTGGAGCCGTCGCGATTGTCCTCGCCGTTGGCCTCGTTGTGCTTCTCGTTGTAGCTGAAGAGATCGGCGAGCGTAAAACCGTCATGTACCGTGATGTGGTTGACGCTGGCGCGGGTCGCGCGATTGTCGTGGTGAAACAGATCCGAGGACGCGGTCATGCGGCCCGAGATATCGCCGATCAGGCTGCCTTCGCCGCTCCAGTAGCGCCGCATCGCGCTGCGATAGCGGTCATTCCATTCCGACCATTGCGATGGAAACGCACCGACCTGGTAGCCGCCGAGACCGAGGTCCCAGGGCTCGGCGACCATCTTGGCGGTTGCCAGCACCGGGTCCTGGCGGATCGCGGTGAGGAAGGGGTGGTTGCGATCGAACCCGTTCGGCCCGCGCGCCAGGGTCGTGGCGAGATCGAAGCGGAAGCCGTCGATATGGCAGACCTCGACCCAGTAGCGCAGCGAATCCATCACCATCTGCAGCACGCGCGGATGGGTGAGGTTGACCGAGCTGCCGCAGCCGGTGAAGTCGTCGTAGAAGCGCGGGTTCTCGCGATTCAGCCAGTAATAGGAGGCGTTGTCGATGCCGCGGAAGCACAGCGTCGGGCCCATATGGTTGCCCTCGGCGGTGTGGTTGTAGACGACGTCGAGTAGCACCTCGATGCCGGCATCGTGCAGCCGCGCCACCGTGGTGCGGAAGGAGTCGAGCGCATTGTCCTGGGCGTAGCGCGCCTCCGGCGCGAAGAAGGCGATGGTGTTGTAGCCCCAGTAGTTCGCCAGCTTCTTCTCGACCAGGATACGGTCGTCGATCAGGCCGTGGATCGGCAACAGCTCGATGGTGGTGACGCCGAGCCGCTTGAGGTGGTCGATCATCGCCGGCGACGACAGGCCGCCATAGGTGCCGCGCAGGTTCGGAGACACGTCCTCGCGCTTCTGCGTCAGGCCCTTGACGTGGGCCTCGTAGATGATGGTGTCTTCCCAGGGAATGTGCGGCCGGATCTCGCGGCGGCCCCAGTTGAAGCTCTCGTCGACCACCACCGCCTTCGGCATGCCGCGGGCATTGTCGCGCCGGTCGAAGGAGAGGTCCTCGCGCGCGCTGCCGGTGCGATAGGCGAAATGCGCATCGCTCCACACCAGCCGGCCGGCGAGCCGCTTGGCATAGGGATCGAGCAGCAGCTTGTTGGCGTTGAAGCGGTGGCCGCGCTCCGGTGCGTATGGTCCGTAGACGCGATAGCCGTAGAGCTGGCCGGGCGAGACGTCGTTGAGATAGCAGTGCCAGACGTCCTCGGTGCGCTCCGGCATCTCGATCCGCTCGAGCTCGCGGCGGCCCTGGCCGTCGAACAGGCACAGCTCGACCTTCTCCGCATTCGCCGAGAACAGCGCAAAATTGGTGCCTCTGCCGTCCCAGCTTGCACCGAGCCGTGCGGACGTACCCCCGGTCAGTCGCATCAATCAGCTTTCCGGTACGAGGAAGATCGCAGCCAGCGGCGGAATGGTCAGGCTCAGTTCAGGCGTGGGGCCCTCCGATGCGCGCACCTCGCCGACATTGCCGACATTGGTGCCGCCGTAATGCGCGGAGTCCGAGTTGAACACCTCGTGCCACTTGCCCGCGAACGGCACCCGGACGCGATAGTTGCGGTAGACGTTGGGCGAGAAGTTCGCGACCACAAGGCAGCGTGCGCGCTCAGCATTGCCCTTGCGGATCCAGCCGAACACATTGTTGTTGGCATCGTCGGTGATGACCCACTCGAAGCCGGCCTGGTCGCAGTCGAGCTCGTGCAGCGCCGGCAGCGCGCGATAAAGCCGGTTGAGGTCGCGGACAAGGTTCTGGATGCCGCTGTGCCTCGGCTGTTGCAGCAGATGCCAATCGATCGAATAGTCGTGATTCCACTCGCGCTCCTGGCCGAATTCGCAGCCCATGAACATCAGCTTCTTGCCGGGGTGGCCGAACATGAAGCTGTAATAGGCGCGCAGATTGGCAAAGCGTTGCCAGTCGTCGCCGGGCATGCGGCCGAGGATCGAACGCTTGCCGTGCACGACCTCGTCGTGGGACAGCGGCAGGATGAAATTTTCCGAGAAGGCGTAGTGCAGGCCGAACAGGATGTCGCCGTGATGGAATTTACGGTGGATCGGATCCTTGCCGATATATTTCAGCGTGTCGTGCATCCAGCCCATGTTCCACTTGTAGCCGAAGCCGAGCCCGCCATATTCGACCGGGCGCGACACCTGCGGCCACGCAGTGGATTCCTCCGCCGCCGTCGTTGCCTGCGGGAAGTGGGCGAATAGCTCGGTGTTGAAGCGGCGCAGGAAATCGATCGCCTCGATGTTTTCCCTCCCGCCATATTTGTTCGGAATCCAGCCGCCGGCGGGACGGCTGTAGTCGAGATAGAGCATGGAGGCGACGGCATCGACGCGCAGGCCGTCGATGCCGTAGCGATCGAGCCAGAACAGCGCGTTCGACACCAGGAAGTTGGTGACCTCGGTGCGCCCGTAATTATAGATCAGCGTGCCCCAATCGAGGTGGCGGCCCTGCAGCGGATTGGCGTGCTCGTAGAGCGCGGTGCCGTCGAAACTGCCGAGCCCGTGCGGATCGTCGGGGAAATGCCCGGGCACCCAGTCGAGCAGCACGGCGAGCCCTGCGCCGTGGCAGGCGTCGATCAGCGCGGCGAAATCGTCCGGCGAGCCGAAGCGGCTGGTCGGCGCGAACATGCCGGTCGGCTGGTAGCCCCAGGAGCCGTCGAACGGATGCTCTGATATCGGCAGGAATTCGACATGGGTGAAGCCCATGTCGCTGGCATAGGCCGGCAGCTGCTCCGCCATCTCGCGATAGGTCAGCCACTCGTTGCGGCCCTTGCGCCGCCACGATCCGAGATGGACCTCGTAGATCGACATCGGCGAGTTCAGCGCGTTGACCCGATCCGGCGCCGGGCGCGGATGCGGGATCCTGCGCTCGTCGATCACGATCGAGGCGGTCTTCGGGCGCACCTCGGCGGCGAACGCCAGGGGATCGGACTTCAGCGGCAGATGCTGGCCGTTGCGCCCGATGATCTCGAATTTGTAGTGGTCGCCGACCCGCGCGCGCGGGATGAACAGTTCCCAGTAGCCCGGGCCGCGCACGCGCATCGGATGGCGCCGTCCGTCCCAGAAATTGAAGTCGCCGACCACGCTGACCCGCCGCGCATTCGGCGCCAGCACCACGAAGCCGATGCCGTCGACGCCGTCGAGCGTCATCGGATGCGCACCGAGCGTATCGTAGACGCGCTGATGCGTGCCTTCGCCGAGCAGGTAGAGATCGAAATCGCTCAGGATCGGCGGAAAGCGGTAGGCATCCTCCAGCTCGACGACGTTGTCGCCGAAGCGGGCGCGGAGCTGGTAGCGCGTCGAGCCGTTCGGCAGGGGACCCGCGAACAGGCCGGCGTCATGGATCCGCGCCAGCGGCGCCGTCTCGCCATGCTCGCCGATCGCCTCGACATTGCTGGCATCGGGCAGGAAGGCGCGCACGACGTTGCGGTCCCCCTCGGGGTGAAGCCCGAGATAGTGGAAGGGGTCGGAGTGGCGGCCCTCGATGATGGCATAGGCCTCGGCGGGCAGTTTGCTCATGCAACCTCATGCGGCTGTTGCGCCAGGATCCTCAGCAGGCCGGTGAGCGGCACCCGCAGCCAATCCGGCCGGTTGGCCAGCTCATACTCGATCTCATAGAAGGCTTTCTCAAGCAGGAAAAAATTGAGCAGGCGGTCGGCCGTCTTGGTGTCGGCGGGCCACAGGCGCTGGCCGGCCATCGTCTCGCGATAGGCCGCCAGCAGGGTATCCGCGGCCTGGTCGCGCCATTCGGCCAAGGCGAGGCTCAGCCGGCCGCTCTCGTCGGGGGAGACCTTGAGCGTCCGTTCCAGCGCGGCCGTTGCCGCATAGTCGATAGAACGGATCAGCCCGGCGACGTCGCGTGCCGGCGGTGCCTTGCGCCGCCGCTCGGCGATGGTGCGGCCCGGTCCGCCGTCGAAATCGATGATGAAGACGTCGTCCTTGACCACCAGCAACTGACCGAGATGCAGGTCGCCGTGATGGCGGATGTTGAAGCCGTCGGTCTCGCGCGGCAGCAGTGCCTTGAGCCGTTCCGGCAGCGTGTCGTGCTGGGCCTGCAACTGATCGGCCAGCAGCCGGTCGGCCTCCTTCAGGGAGCCGCGCCGCTGCTTTAGCGTATCGAACACGCGCTCGGCCCGCGCCATGATCTCGTCGGCCCAGCGCTGCAGGTCGTCGGGCTTGGTCGGCTCGGGCGCGAAGTCCGGCAGGTCGCGGTTGCTGGCGAGCGCGATATGCAGCTCGGCGAGCCGCTTTCCGCTATGCGACATGTGGCGCAGATAGGTCGCCTGGTCGCCGTTCTCCACGGGGTGCTCGCTCACCGTGAGCAGGCGCTGCCGTTCGACCAGGCGGTCGAGGTGTGCGCCTGCGATGGTCCAGAGTTCGCCCTGGTTGACGACCATCGCATGCAGCACGGCGATGGCGCTGCGCTTGTCGCCCTCGATCAGTTCGGCGGTGCCGAGCAAGGCAGGAGTGTTCGGAAAATTGACCACTTCGGTGAGGAAGCGGCCCATCTCGATCTCCGGATTGATGCCGACCTCGAGCTTGCGGTAGATCTTGGTCACATATTCGTTGTCGACCAGCGCGGTCGAATGCGGCTGATCGTTCTCGAACACCCGGATGCGCTCGGGCTGCCGTACCGGCCGGTCGGAGAAGCGGCTGGTCGGCCGGAATTCGAGCTTGAGGCCTTGCTCGCCTTCGTCGACCGTGAGGTTTTCCCGCAAGTTTCGCAGGAACAGGCCGGTGAAGATCTGGTCGGTGGCGACATCGAGCAAGGTGCCCTCGCGCGCGCCCTGGCGCACGGCGGCGAACGCGCGCGGATTGTAGCGCTCGCGGTCGAAGCGCACCCACTCGATCTGCATCGGCAGCACGTAGCGGCTGGTGGTGCCGCGCTGCGTGGTCTCGAAGAAGGCAAGCCACGGCCGGTTGTCGCCGATGTCGCAGAATGGGATCGCGGAGACCAGCATCGGCTGGATCGCGCTGGCCGAGCGCTCCGGATACCAGCGCGTGCGGGCGAGATGACCGGGCAGCACGTCGTGCTCGAACACGCCGCGGGTGCGCGCCAACGACATCCAGGTCGAATTCATCGGCACCACCAGCGTCTCGAATTCCGGCACCGCGCGCGGCGTCACCGGCTCGGACTTGTCGCGCTCCTGCAGCTGGAACCAGTAGAAACCGTAGGGCGCCAGCGTGATCATGTAGGGCAGCTCGCCGATCGCCGGGAAGCGCGTGCGCCCGAGCATCTCGAGCGGAATGCGGTCCTTGAAGGCGGAGAGGTCGAGCTCGGTGGCCTGCGCCGACCGCGACAGATTGGCGACGCACAGGATTGCCTCACCCTGGTACTGGCGCACATAGGCCAGCACCGAGCGGTTCTCCGGGCGGATGAAGGTCATGGTGCCGCGCCCGAAGGCAAGCGTCGATTTGCGCACCGCGATCAGCCGCTTGGTCGCCGAAAGCAGCGACGACAGGCTGCGCGACTGCGCCTCGACATTGACGGATTCGTAGCCGTAGACCGGGTCCATGATCATCGGCGCGTAGAGCCGCGCCGGATCGGCGCGCGAGAAGCCGCCGTTGCGGTCCGGCGACCACTGCATCGGCGTCCGCACGCCGTTGCGGTCGCCGAGATAGATGTTGTCGCCCATGCCGATCTCGTCGCCGTAATAGATGATCGGCGTGCCCGGGAACGACAACAGCAGCGAGTTCATCAGCTCGATCTTGCGCCGGTCGTTGTCCATCAGCGGCGCAAGGCGGCGGCGGATGCCGACATTGATGCGGGCGCGCGGGTCGTCGGCGTAGGTCGACCACAGATAGTCGCGCTCGACGTCGGTGACCATTTCCAGCGTCAGTTCGTCGTGATTGCGCAGGAACAGCGCCCACTGCGCAGCGGCGGGAATGTCGGGCGTCTGCCGCAGGATGTCGGTGATCGGAAAGCGGTCTTCCTGGGCGATCGCCATGTAGATGCGTGGCATCAGCGGGAAGTGATAGGCCATGTGGCATTCGTCGCCATGGCCGAAATATTCCTGCACGTCCTCCGGCCATTGATTGGCTTCGGCCAGCAGGATCTTGCCCTTGGCATAGGCGTCGAGCTCCTGGCGCAGCCGCTTGATGATGGCATGCGTCTCCGGCAGGTTCTCGTTGTTGGTGCCGTCGCGCTCGCACAGATAGGGAATGGCGTCGAGCCGGAAGCCGTCGACGCCGGTGTCGAGCCAGCGCTTCATCACCTGCACGATGGCCCGCACCACGCGCGGATTGTCGAAATTCAGGTCCGGCTGGTGCGAGAAGAAGCGATGCCAGTAGAACTGACCGGCTTCAGGATCCCAGGTCCAGTTCGACTTCTCCGTATCCGTGAAGATGATCCTTGTATCGAGGTATTTCTGGTCGGTGTCGCTCCAGACATACCAGCTGCGCGCGCTCGAATTCGGCGGGCTGCGGCGCGCGCGCTTGAACCACGCATGCTGGTCCGAGGTGTGGTTGACGACGAGCTCGGTGATGACGCGCAGGCCTCGCCTCTTGGCCTCCTGGATGAAGCGCTTGAAGTCCTTCATCGTCCCGAAATCGGGATTGATGTCGCCATAGTCGCCGATGTCGTAGCCGTCGTCGCGGCCGGGCGAGGGATAAAACGGCAACAGCCACAGCGCGGTGACGCCGAGCTCCTGCAGATAGCCGAGTTTCTCCGTCAGCCCCGCGAAGTCGCCGATGCCGTCATTGTTGCTGTCGGCAAATGCCTTGACATGCAGCTGGTAGATGATCGCGTCCTTGTACCACAGCTGGTCCGCAGTCTCGGTTGCGACCTTCTCCTTGATGTCGACGTTGGAGAATACGTTCATGACGGCTCCTTCAGGCGATACAGCGTAGCAGCAACGCGGGATCGCGCGCAGGATCGATACGTAGGCGGATGCCTCCCCATTCGAGCGCGTGGCGCTCGCCGGTG
Source organism: Bradyrhizobium sp. USDA 3262 (assembly GCF_054060035.1). Taxonomy (NCBI): domain Bacteria; kingdom Pseudomonadati; phylum Pseudomonadota; class Alphaproteobacteria; order Hyphomicrobiales; family Nitrobacteraceae; genus Bradyrhizobium; species Bradyrhizobium sp. USDA 3262. The sequence continues at coordinate 7,543,721 of NZ_JBSSCT010000001.1, read as the reverse complement.
ACAAGGTCTTCCACTGCCGAGACGGGGCGGCGGGCATCGCCACGGCCGACCATGACGTCGCCGAGCGGCAGCCAGACCTCACGCAGCTCGGCTGACAATGCAATCGCGGCCGCGATCACATTGCTCTGATCGACCGCCTCCTTGATGAAACCGATCACGCCGCCGTCATCGACACTGATAAAGCGCAAATTGGCGAATTGTTGCAGGGCCGGACACCCGCGCCTGATCCGGTTGAGAGCCGCGACATAGGGCTTGATGTTCCCCGGCTGCTCCCAGTTGCGAACCCTGATCTCGTACTTCTCGGAGTTGAGATATTCCTCGCGGCCGGGGACCGGCGTGTGCTCGAGCAATTCGAAGCCGCTGTAGATGCCATAGCTGCTTGAAAGCGTCGCGGCCAGCGCGAGACGCGACTTGAACATCCAGGATTCGCCGCTTTGCAGGTGGAAGGGCAGGATGTCCGGTGTGTTGACGAAGAAATTCGGCCGAAAGAAGTCACGCTCGGGATAGGAGGTCAACTCGCCGAGATATTGTTCGAGCTCAAAGCGCTGCGTCCGCCAGGTGAAATAGCTGTAGGATTGCGTGAAGCCGAGCTTGGCGAGGCCCTTCATCAGTTTCGGGCGCGCGAAGGCTTCCGCAAGGAACAGCACGTCCGCGTCGCGGTCCCGCACCTCGCGGATCAGCCATTCCCAGAACGCCAGCGGCTTGGTGTGCGGATTGTCGACCCGGAAGATCCTGACGCCCTGCTCGACCCAGAACAGCACGACGTCGCGCAGCGCGCGCCACAAGGCGCCGGCGTCTTCGGACCCGAAATCCGGATTGACGACATCATCCCAGCGCTGCGGTGGATGCTCGGCCGTGCGCATCGATCCGTCCGGGCGCCGCTTGAACCACTCTGGATGCCCGTTCAGCCAGGGATGATCGGGGGAGCACTGCACGGCGAAATCGAGCGCGACCTCGAGGCCATGCGCCTGGCATGCCGCCACAAAGGCGCGGAAATCGTCGAGCGTGCCGAGTTCCGGATGCACGGCGTCGTGGCCGCCCTCGGCTGCGCCGATCGCGTAAGGGCTGCCGGGATCGCCCGCCTGTGCGATCGCGGCATTGCTGTGGCCCTTGCGGTGCTGCCGGCCGATCGGGTGGATCGGCGCGAGCAGGACGACGTCAAAGCCCATCGCGGCGATGTCGGGAAGCCGCGCGATGCAGTCGTTGAAGGTTGCATGCATGCCCGGTGTCTTGCCCTGGCTGCGCGGAAACATCTGGTACCATGCGCCGCTGCGCGCCCGCGGGCGGTCCGCGGTGAGGGGGTAGAGTTGCGATCGCATCAGATCGCGGCGAAACTGGCTGCCGGCCATCGCCTCCCGCAATTCGGGCGCGAGCAGCGCACCTGGTTCGCCGGTCTGCAGAAAGATTTCGCACTGCCTGATGATGACGGCCGCCGCCGCCGGGCTGCCGGCCTGCGCCTGGGTCAGCATGCCCGCGCCTTCGAGCGCGTCCAGCGTGTGGTCGCCACCATCGCGCGCCTTCTGCTCGAAGCGATGCCGCCAGCTGGCGAATTCATCGGTCCAGGCCTCGATCGCGAAGGCGTAGCGGCCGGGCCTGTCGGGCACGAAGGCGCCGCCCCAGCGGTCGTCGCTGTGCGGCGTCATCGGCGCGACCTGCCATTCGCCGTCGCCCTCGCGCCGCCACACCAATGCCGCCGATATCACGTCATGTCCGGCACGGTAGATGTCGGCCCACACCTCGACAGGTTCGCCTACAATGCGCTTGACCGGAAAGCGGCCGCCATCAACCGACGGATAGACATCGGTGATATGAAAAGTGCCATGGGCACTCTCGACAGGCCGGAGGGTTTTGTTCACGGTGATGCCGCCATTAAAAATGCAAATGACGTCCCGGCGCCGGGAAGGAGGCGCGCCAGACCCATATAGAAAGCCGCTCGCCGGGCAATGGTTCCCGGCGGGAACGCCGGATAGGGTAGAGCGTTGAACATCAACTATCCCTTTCCCGTATCTGTACAATTTAGCAACGATACACCTACCGTTGCGAGCAGGCAGCGTGCCGAATGGACCTTTACGCCAAAGCCCAGACCCTGGGAATCCAGACCGAGTATATCGATGGCAGCGGTCACCGCCGTGTGACAACCCCCGAGGCGCTCACGGCGATCCTCGACGCGCTGCCGCCGCAGGCGCCCCGTCGGATCATTGCCGATCCCGTGGTGATCAGAGGCGGCCAGGCCGCGCAAACGCAACTCTCGGAGGCTACCCGGCTTCCGGTGCAATGGAAGCTTGCGAATGGGACCGGGGTGCTCGCGCAGGGCGAGGCGCGTGAGCGCAGTGTGACGTGGCCGTCCGGTCTGCCCGAAGGCGTGCATCGGCTGCAACTGTCGGACGCATCGGGCGCCAGCGAGGAGCTGCCGCTGCTGGTGGCGCCGCACGGCGCGTTCGGCGGCGAGTTCGACCGCTGCTGGGTGATCGCGGTGCAGCTCTACGGCGTGCGGTCAGCGCGCAACTGGGGCATCGGCGACTTCACCGACCTGCAGCACCTGCTCGAATTCGCCCACCGGCTCGGCGCCGACGGCGTTGGGCTCAATCCGCTGCATGCGCTGTTCGACGATCGGCCCGGCGATTGCAGCCCGTACTCGCCGAACAGCCGGCTGTTCCTCAATGGGCTCTACATCGACGTCGAGCAGATTCCCGAATTCCGCGTCGATGCCGAGACCAGGGCAGCGCTGGCACAACTCCGTAGCCACGACATGGTCGACTATGTCGGCGTCGCCGCGCAGAAATGGCCCGCGCTGCGCGCGGCGTTCGCGGCCTTCAAGGCCAATCCCGGCCTCGGCCGTTGGCAGGATTTCGAGGCCTATCGCAACGAGCAGGGCACACTGCTGTCGCGCTTCGCCTGCTTCGAGGTGATGCGGCACAAATTCAACACGCCGTGGTGGGAATGGCCGGACGAATGGCGGCAGCCGAGCGATGCAGCTTGCGCCAAATTGCGCCGTGCGCGCGACTCCGCCGCCGAGGTCGAGTTCGTCGAATTCGTGCAATGGACCGCGGACCGTCAACTCGGCGCCTGCCAGGCGCTTGCGCACAAGCTCGGCATGCGGGTCGGGCTTTATCTCGATGTTGCCGTCGGCGTGCAGTCGGACGGTTTTGACGCCTGGAATGAGCAGACCGCGATCTCGCGCCATCTCGGCGTCGGCGCGCCGCCGGACCCGCTCAACACGGCGGGCCAGGACTGGGGGCTTGCCGGCTTCAATGCCGCGGGCCTTGAACAGCGCGCGTTCGAGCCGTTCAGGCAGATGCTGCGCGCCTCGATGCACCATGCCGGCGCAATCAGGCTCGACCATGCCTTCGGGCTGAAGCGGCTCTATCTGGTGCCGCGCGGCTTCGGGCCGGCCAATGGCGCCTATGTGCTGATGCCGTTCGAGGCGCTGCTGGCGGCGACCGCGCAGGAGAGCGTGGCGAGCCGCTGCGTCGTGATCGGCGAAGACCTCGGCACCGTACCTCCCGGGTTCCGCGAGCAGATGAACGGCTGGGGCATCTGGTCCTATCTCGTGATGATGTTCGAGACCGACGACCAGGGCGTCTTCCGCAATGCCGACTACTATTTGCCGGATGCGTTGGTGACCTTCAACACCCACGACCTTTCGACCTATGCGGGCTGGCGCTCGTTCAGCGACCTCAAGACCAAGCGTGCGCTCGGGATCGATCCCGGCGAGACCGACCAGGGGCGCTGGGATGCACTCGGCCATCTCGATGACGTGCTGCGCCGGCACGACATCCACGCCAACGATTTCTATTCGGTGGCGAGCTTCCTGGCACGGACGCGGTCGCGGATGATGGCGGTGTCGATGGAGGACCTGCTCGGCATTGTCGAGCAGCCGAACATCCCCGGCACCGTCTACGAGCATCCGAACTGGAAGCGGCGGCTCCCGGTCTCGATCGAGCATCTCGCGTCGGCGATCGACGTCGACGCGCTCAAGCGCGCGACCCGCGAGCGCTCGCACACCGGGTAACGCGGAGCGCAGCGCGTGGCCTCTCGTATCGAAGACTATGGGCTGATCGGAGATTGCGAGACCGCAGCCCTGGTCGGCCGCGACGGCTCGATCGACTGGCTGTGTTGGCCCGCGTTCGATTCCGACCCCTGCTTCGCGGCGCTGCTTGGCACGTCGAGGAATGGCCGCTGGCTGCTGGCGCCCGCCGGAGAGATCAGGCAGACCGCGCGGCGCTACTGGGACGATACGCTGATCCTGGAGACCCGGTTCGAGGCGGAAGGCGGCGCGGTCGCACTGATCGACTTCATGCCGCCGCGCGGCAACGCCTCCGATGTGGTCCGCCTCGTTCGCGGCGTCAGCGGCCGCGTCAAGATGCGCATGGAGCTGGTGATCCGCTTCGGCTTCGGCGTCGATGTTCCCTGGGTGCGGAAGAATCCGGATGGCGACGGACTTCTGGCGATCAGCGGGCAGGACATGACCGTGCTGCGCACGCCGGTCGAAACCCGCGGCAAGGACCTGACCACGTTCGCCGATTTCGAGGTCGGCGAGGGCGACACCGTGCCGTTCGTCCTGACCTATGGACCGTCCTATCACCCGGTGCCGGAGGCGATCGACCCCGAGGCTGCGCTGAAGGACACCGAGGAATACTGGCGGGAATGGTGCAGCCGTTCGACCTATGACGGCAGCTACCAACGCGCCCTCGTGATGCGCTCGCTGATCACGCTGAAAGCGCTGACCTACAGGCCGACCGGCGGCATCGTCGCGGCACCCACCACGTCGTTGCCGGAAAAGCTCGGCGGCGCGCGCAATTGGGACTACCGGTTCTGCTGGCTGCGCGATGCCACCTTTACGCTGCTGGCCCTGATGAATTCGGGCTACACCGAGGAAGCGGCGGCCTGGCACAACTGGCTGCTGCGGGCCGCAGCCGGCGCGCCGGCCAACATGCAGATCATGTATGGTATCCTGGGCCAGCGGCGCCTCCTGGAGTGGGAGGCCGGGTGGCTGTCCGGCTATGAAGGGGCGCAGCCGGTACGCGCCGGCAACGCCGCGCATGCGCAGCTTCAGCTCGACGTCTATGGCGAGTTGATCGACGCCTTCCACCAGTCCCGCATGGCCAAGCTGAAACTCGACGAAGAGAACTGGTCGCTGGAATGTACCGTCGTCACCCATCTCGCCGATGTCTGGGATCAGCCGGATCACGGCATCTGGGAGCGCCGCGGCACTCCCAGACACTACGTATTCTCCAAGGTGATGTGCTGGGTCGCCTTCGACCGCGCCATCAAGAGCGCAGAGCGGTTCGGCTTCAAGGGGCCGCTGGTCAAATGGCGGGTGCTGCGCGAGGCCATTCATCGCGACGTCTGCCAACGCGGCTTCGACCCTGGCCTCAACAGTTTCGTCGAGAGCTATGGCTCAAAGCTGCTCGACGCCAGCCTGCTGCTGCTGCCGTCGGTCGGCTTCCTGCCGCCGGCCGATCCGCGCATCCGCGGCACGATCGACGCGGTCGAGCGGCACATGATGCGCGACGGGTTCGTGCTGCGGCACGATCCGCGCGAGGTGTCCGATGAGATCCAGCCGATCGAGGGCGCGTTCCTGGCCTGCAGCCTGTGGCTTGCCGACGCTCATGTGCTGGCGGGAGATGTCGACAAGGCGCAGACCATGTTCGACCGCGTGGTCGCGGTCGCCAACGATCTCGGACTGTTGGCCGAGGAGTTCGATTCCGGCGCCGGCCGGCTGACCGGCAATTTCCCGCAGGCGCTGACCCATATCGCGTTGATCAACACCGCGCACAATCTCAGCGCCGCCAGGGCCGACGCCGAGAAGCCTGCGGTGCAGCGGTCGACCTAAACCACCGCGGCGATGCCGCCCTCCGTCTTTCGCTTGCGGGACCGCCGCAGGTCCGCGCTGCCAAAATATCGAAAACAACCCCATGCAAAGGAGCCGGCAGCTGCCAGCGTTCGACGAGTCAACTTGACATGTCGGGCAAATCAGGAGTATATTTCCAATATTCCGAAATCGTGCAAGCGACGATCACGCTGCGGCCCGCGCTCGATCACGGGTGGGGCGATCGTCCGCACGCCTCAGCGAAGCTGCAACACCGTGTCCATCGCGCGTGCGAAACCGTCGTGCTCGTTGGTTTCGGTGACATGCGTGGCGCGCGCCTTCACGTCATCGCCGGCATTGCCCATCGCGAAGGAGACGCCGCTTCGTGCGAACATCGGCAGATCGTTCTGCATGTCGCCGATCGTGGCGACGTTCTCCAGCGGCACGCCAAGGCGCTTGGCGATGCCCTCGACGAAGGTTCCCTTGTCGTGGCCCGGCGGGGTGACGTCGAGATAGTAGGTCTGCGAGCGGACCGCGGTGGCATCGCGGCCGACCATCTGCTGCATCTCCGCCTCGCAGCGTTGCAGCAGGGCTGCATCCGAGCTCGCGCCGACGATCTTGCAGGCCTGGTCGAGATAGGGAGCGAAATCGCCGACGATGGTCGGATCATGCTTGATCGTGTGCTGCTCGTGGGCGGTGTACTCGCCGTCAGGGTTGCGCGTCAGCCAGCGATCGTTGGTAAACAGCCAGATATCGACGCCGCGCTCGTGCAGCATGTCGATGCAGCGTTTTGCGACCGCTGCCGGGATCAAATGCTGCTCGAGGGGCTTGAGCTGCGGATCGACGATCGAGGAGCCGTTGAAGGCACCAATCGGCTGCGTGATCGCAAGCGGCGCAATCAGGAAACCCATCCCGATCGTCGGCCGGCTGGAGACGATGGTGAAGCCGATGCCGGCCTCATGCAGCCTGCGCACTGCCGCCCTGGCGCCTTCGGTCAAGGTCTTGTCCTTGGTGAGCAGCGTGCCGTCGACATCGGATACGACAAGGGCGATACGGGTCATGGGCGGTCCAGCTTCAGTTGAGTGACGATGTCTTCGACGATGATTTCGACCGGACGGTCGATCGCAACCGTGATCGGACGTTCCTCCGGTGTCGGCGGCTCCAGCGTCTTGAACTGGCTGGCGAGCAGCCCCGGCGGCATGAAATGGCCCTTGCGCGCGCCGAGCCGCGTGGCGATCAGCTCCTGCGAGCCGTCGAGGAAGACGATGCGGATATCGTCGCGGCCATGCACCAGGATGTCGCGATAGGCGCGCTTCAGCGCGGAGCAGGCGATGACGGCGCGTTCGCGGACGCCGCAGGTACGGTCGATCTCGTCGGCGATCGCGCGCAGCCAGGGCCAGCGATCCTCGTCGGTGAGCGGTTGTCCCGAATGCATTTTGGCGACATTGCTTGGCGGATGAAAACTGTCGCCGTCCTCGAAGCGCCAGCCGATCCTGATCGCAAGGCGGTCGGCGATGGTGCTCTTGCCCGAGCCGGAGACGCCCATCACGACCAGTGCGCAGGGGGTTTGTCCGTCACCCACGAAAGTCCTCCGGCAGCGCGGCCTGATCGATCAGCCAGACGGTCTCGCCCTGCGATCGCGCGCGGTTTGCCGGCGGGTTCTCGCCTGCGAACAGGCGCGTCAAGATCGCGCGCTTGTTCTCGCCCGCCACCTCGAACAGCATCTCGCGGCACGAGGCGAGCGCGGGCAGGGTCAACGACACGCGCGGCACGAACGGCTCGACATTGGCCTTGGGCACGCCGACCACCCAGCGCTGCGTTTCCTCGACCGCGGGATAACCCGGAAACAGCGAAGCGGTGTGGCCGTCGGGGCCGATGCCCATCAGCACCAGGTCGAACAGCGGCCGCTTCGGATCGAGCTGTTCGGCGCCGTAGAATGCCATCAGCTCGTTCTCGTACAGCGCCGCGCTGACGTCGGGATCCCTGAGATCGGCGGTGTCGGTCGCGATCGGATGGACATTCGCGGCCGGCGCACAGCGGTCGAGGAAGGCCTGGCGCGCCATGCTCATGTTGTGCAGCTTGTCCTTGCGCGGCACCAGTCGCTCATCGCCGATGAACCAGTCGATACGGTCCCACGGAATCCTCTGGCGATAGTCCGGCGTCGCCAGCAGCTGGTAGAGCGCCTTGGGGCTGGAGCCGCCGGTGAGGCACACGGCGATCCGGCCGCTGTTCTGGTCGATCCTGGCGATCATCCGCTCGGCGGCCGCCTGCGCCAGTGCCGCCGGATCGGCGACCGTGATGATCTGGCGCTCGCGGCTCGCGGTCATGTCAGCCCAGCTTCCGCCAGCTGCGGCCGTCGCGGGTGAGCAGCGCGTTGGCGGCCTCCGGGCCTTCGGTGCCGGCCTTGTAGGGCTGCAGGCCGCGGCTGCCGGCGCTCTTCCAGGCGTCGAGGAAAGGCTGCACCGCCTGCCACCCGGCCTCGACGCTGTCGGCACGCTGAAACAGGATGTTGTCGCCGATCATGCAGTCATAGATCAGCGTCTCGTAGCCGGTCGACGGCTCGGCCTTGAAGTAGTCCTTGTAGCGGAACTTCATCTCGACGCCGTCGATGTTGATGGTCGGGCCGGGTACCTTGGTGTTGAACTGCAGCTCGATGCCCTCGGTCGGCTCGGTGGAGATGACCAGGTAGTTCTGCGAGAGGCGGTCGACCGCGGTGTCGCGGAACATCGCGAACGGCGCCTGCTTGAACTTGATCGCGATCTCGGTGCGCTTGGTGGTGAGCGCCTTGCCGGTGCGCAGGTAGAACGGCACGCCGGCCCAGCGCCAATTGTCGATGGTCAGCTTCAGCGCGGCGTAGGTCTCGGTCGAGCTGTCGGGCCTGACGTCGGGCGTCTTGAGAAAGTCCTCGATCTCGGTGTCGCCGATCCGGCCGGCGCGATACTGGCCGCGCACCGAATTGTGCAGCGCTTCCTGTTCGCTCTGGGTCTGGATCGCGCTCAGCACCTCGGCTTTTTCGGAGCGCACCGCATGGGCGTCGAAGCGCGCCGGCGGCTCCATCGTCACCAGCGATAGCAGCTGGAACAGATGGTTCGGCACCATGTCGCGCAGCGCGCCGGTGGCGTCATAGAAGCTGCCGCGATGACCGACGCCGAGCTTCTCGTCCACGGTGATCTGGATATGGTCGATGTGGTTGCGGTTCCAGATCGGCTCGAACATGCCGTTGGCGAAGCGCAGTACCAGGATGTTCTGGACGGTTTCCTTGCCGAGATAGTGATCGATCCGGTAGATCTGGTGCTCGTCCATCAGCTTCAGCAGCGCTGAATTCAGCGCCTTGGCCGATGCCAGATCGGTGCCGAACGGCTTCTCCACGATCAGCCGGCGCCAGGCGCCGTTCTCCTCCAGCATGCCGGTGCGCCCGAGCTGCTGGCTGATCGGCAGGAACGCTCGCGGCGGGGTCGCGAGATAGAACAGCCGGTTGCCTCCGGTGCCGCGCGCCGTCTCGAGCTTGTCGAGCCGTTCGTTCATGGCATCGAAGGAGGGCGGATCGCTCGGATCGGCCTCGATCGAGGTGACGCATTCGAACAGCCGCGTGACGACCGCCTCATCGAGCGGCCGGGTCGCGAACTTGCGCAGCCCTTGCATCAGGCTGTCCTTCATCTGGTCGCTCGACATGCCCTTGCGGGCGATGCCGACGACGCAGAATTTGTCCGGCAGCAGATTGCCGGCAGCGAGATTGTAGAGCGCCGGGACGACCAGCCGGTGCGTCAGATCACCGGTGGCGCCGAAGATGATGAAGGAGCAAGGATCGGGTTTCTTCTGCACGTGACCTTCCGCGGTTATCTCGAGAGCTCCGTTCCGATTGTATCGGAACGGAGCTCTCGATTCTTGTTTTGACGCGTTTTCTTCACGCGAACCGGTGCCCACTTCGCTTGAAAACGCTTTTTAAGTTTTTTTCGGCGGCTCCTTGTGGCCGCCGAAACCCGCGCGCATCGCCGAGAGGATCTTCTCCGCGAAGGTGTGATCCTTGCGCGAGCGGAAGCGCGTGTAGAGCGCGGCGGTCAGCACCTCGGCCGGCACGGCTTCGTCGACCGCGGCATTGACGGTCCAGCGGCCTTCGCCGGAATCCTCGACAAAGCCGGAATAGTTGTCGAGCGTGTGGTTCTGCGCCAGCGCCGATGCGGTGAGGTCGAGCAGCCAGGACGGGATCACGCTGCCGCGCCGCCAGACTTCGGCGATGTCGGCGATGTCGAGGTCGAAGCGATGGTCCGGCGGCAGCGCCTCGATATTGGCGTTCTTCAGGATGTCGAAGCCTTCGGCATAGGCCTGCATCAGGCCGTATTCGATGCCGTTATGGATCATCTTGACGAAATGCCCTGCGCCGATCGGACCGGCGTGGATGTAGCCCTGTTCGATGCGCGGATCGCGGCCCTCGCGGCCGGAGGTGCGCGGAATGTCGCCGATGCCGGGCGCCAGCGTCTTGAAGATCGGGTCGAGCCGGTCGACCACCTTCTTGTCGCCGCCGATCATCATGCAGTAGCCGCGCTCGATGCCCCAGATGCCGCCGCTGGTGCCGACATCGACGTAATGCAGCCCGCGCTCCCTGAGCGCCTTGCCGCGGCGGACGTCGTCCTGCCAGAAGGTGTTGCCGCCATCGATGATGACGTCGCCTGGCTGCATCAGCTTCGACAGCGCCTCGATGGTGGCTTCGGTGATCTTGCCGGCCGGCAGCATCACCCAGGCGGTGCGCGGCGCCTCCAGCTTGAGGACGAAATCCTCCAGCGACGAGGACCCGGTGGCATTGTCGGCGACGAGCGCCGCGACGGCCTTCGGATCCTTGTCGTAGACCACGGTGGTGTGGCCCTGGGTCATCAGGCGGCGGACGATGTTGCCGCCCATCCGCCCGAGGCCGATCATGCCGAGTTGCATCCCTCGCCTCCGTCAGTTCAGTGCAGCCGAGATCGCGGCATCGAGCGCCGCGAGCCCGGAGGTGAGATCGCCCTTGAGATGCACGCGCAGCGCCCGCCGGCCGCGCTCGGTGAGCACGTCGAAATCGCCGCGCGCCTGCGCCGCCTTGATCACGCCGAAGCTCGCCTTCTGGCCGGGTACCGGCAGGTCCTCCGTATCGTCGGTCGTGACCTGCAGGAACACGCCGCTGTCGGGTCCGCCCTTGTAGGCCTGCCCGGTCGAATGCAGGAAGCGCGGACCGAACTCGGCGCAGGTCGCAAGGTGCTTTGCGTCGCGTAGCTTCAGCCGCATCGCCTGCATGGCGTCGATGGTGTCGCCGTCGCGCTCGATATAGGCGAGCAGGGCGACATAGTCGCCGCGGCCGGACCGCGAGAGGTGCGCCTTGATCCAGGAGTTGAGATCGCCGTTCGCACCGGCCTTGCGCAGCTCCTCGGCGTTCTGCGCGTCGGTGTAGAGATCGACCCCGTCCGCCGATACCACCGGCTGTTCGGCCGGCAGCGATCCGGTCTTCTCGAACGCGGCCGTCAGCTCGCGGGTCTTGATCTTGGCAGCTTCGACGTCGGGCTGGTTGAACGGGTTGATGCCGAGGATCGAGCCGGCCACCGCGGTCGCGATCTCGAAGCGGAAGAACTCCTGGCCGATATGGTCGATCGACTTCATCACGATCCGAACCACGGGATGGCCGGCGGCCTCGAGCGCCGCGAGTTTGGCCTCATGCGCGGCGTCGTTCTCGCTATCCGTGCGCAGATCGATGAAGAAGCGGTCGTTGCCGTAGACCGCCGCCTCGCCAATCGTCTCGCCCTCGATCGGGATCAGGCCCTTGCCGTCCTTGCCGGTCGATTCCGCGATCAGCTGCTCGGCCCAGGCGCCGAAATCGGCAACGTCCGGCGAGGCGAAGATCGTCACCTTGTCGCGGCCTTCGAGGCCCGCGATCCCCATCGCGAGCCCGAGTTGCACGCCCGGGTTCTCCTGCGGCGGCACGTCGGCACCGCAGGAGCGCACCATCGCGAGCGTATGGCCGAGCAGGCTGCGGACGTCGATGCCGGCAGCGGCCGCCGGCACCAGGCCGAACGGCGACAGCACGGAATAGCGGCCGCCGATCGCAGGGTCGCCGTAGAAGATGCGGGCAAAACCCTGCTTGATCGCGACCTTCTGCAGCGAGGAGCCGGGATCGGTCACCGCGATAAAGCGGTGGCCGGCCTTGTCCTTGCCGATCGCCTTCGCCACCCGATCGAAGAAATAGTCCTTCATCACGTTCGGCTCGGTGGTGCCGCCGGATTTGGAGGAGACGATGAACAGCGTCCTTGCGATGTCGACATACTCCTCCATCGCGCGCACCTGCGCCGGATCGGTGGAATCGAGCACGTGCAGCCGCGGGAAGCCGGACCGGTGCGGGAAGGTCTGGGCCAAGACCTCCGGCCCGAGGCTCGACCCGCCCATGCCGAGCACGACGGCATCGGTGAAGTTCTGCCCCTTCACGCGCTGGGCGAAGTCCTCGTAGTCGGCGACGTTCGCGGTGGCCGCGCTGGTGAGCCAGCCCAGCCATTTGTCCTCGTCGTCGCCGGTCCAGACCGATTTGTCCTTGTGCCAGAGCCTTCGGATCCTGGCCGAGGCGCGCCATTCCTCGGTGCTCTTCTCGACCGCCTTCTCGATGGCGGCGCCGAGCGCGAGCTTCTGGCGGTCGATGCCGCCGCCGAGCGAGGTGGCGCGCTTGTGGGCGACCGCGCCGTAGAGCTTGTCGGCCGCGTCGGCGAACAGCTTGACGCCGTCCTTGACCAGCTCCTCGGTGATCGCATCGAGCGAGATGCCGGACTTCTCCAGCTCCTCCAGCACATGGCGGGCGGCCTCGACATTCTCCTCGAGGCTGTCGCGGACCTTGCCGTGGTCGCGGAAGGCGTCGAGCGTCGCCGGCGGCACGGTGTTGACGGTGTCGGGACCGATCAGTTCCTCGACATAGAGCACGTCGCTATAATCCTTGTTCTTGGTGCCGGTCGACGCCCACAGCAGCCGCTGCGGCTTGGCGCCCTTGGCGGTGAGCTTGTCCCAGCGCGTGCCCGAGAACAGCCGCTTGTAGTCCTGGTAGGCAAGTTTGGCATTGGCGATCGCGACCTTGCCCTTCAAGGCCGCGAGCCGCTCCTTTTCGTGCGGATCGTTGGCCTTCGCGATCTTCTCGTCGAGCTGCTTGTCGACGGCGCTGTCGATCCGGCTGACGAAGAAGCTCGCGACGCTCGCGACATGGGAGGGATCGCCGCCCTTGCCGACGTATTTCTCCAGGCCCTTGAGATAGGCCTCGGCGACCTGGCGATAGACCTTCTGCGAGAACAGCAGCGTGATGTTGATGCTGATGCCTTCGCCGATCAGGTACTCGATCGCCGGCAGGCCCTCGGGCGTCGCCGGCACCTTGACCATCAGGTTCTTGCGGTGGACGTCCTTCCAGAGCCGTTCGGCTTCCGCGATCGTTCCCTTGGTGTCCATCGCGAGATAGGGCGACACCTCGAGGCTGACGAAGCCGTCGCCGCCGTGGCTCTGGTCGTAGACCGGGCGCAGCACGTCGGCGGCGTGCTGGATGTCCTCGACCGCAAGGTGCTCGAACAGGTCGGCGACCGAGCGGTCGCCGTTCTTGAGGGCCTTGCCGATCGCCCCGTCATATTCGTCGGAGCTGCCGATCGCCTTCTCGAAGATCGAGGGGTTGGATGTCACGCCTTTGACGCCGTCGGTCTCGATCAGCCGCTTCAGGTCGCCATCGGCGACGAAGCCGCGGGCGAGGAAGTCCAGCCAGACGGCCTGGCGGTGATTTTCGAGTGCTTTGACGGGGTTCATGGGTGCCTGTTCTCGTTCGGTCGAGGGTCGATTTTTGGGTTCCCGGGCAGCTTTCGGGGGCGGAGGGGGATTGTCAACATGGCTGGGGCCCCGGGCGGAATATCAGCATTTCCAAGGGATAACGCCATTCACAACAGTTCGATCCCCTCGGACGCGGTCCGAGCAGACCCTGATCTCGGCACATTTTTATGACGCGTTGCGGCGCAGGACCGCGCGTCAGGGCCGCAGGTAGAGGTAACCCTGGGATTGCAGCTCGGCGACGCGGACCACCCCGCCGCGCTCGGCGGCGACGAAGCCGGGGAGCAAGTCGGCGAGGCCGATGTTCTGCGATTTCATGGTGTTGCCGCAGGCGGCGAACTCGATCCCATCCCTGGTGAATTGCCTGACATGTTTTGACAGGTCGGGATTGGCGGCGGCTGAATGAAACGCCTTCAGCGCCTGGCCGTGCACCACCACCGCAATCGTGACATTGCCGGGGCCGCCGACGCCGTCGAGATGGTTCTGGATGTTGCCGATCACGAAATTGACCTTGTCGAGGTCATTGAGGTGATAGACCACCTTCAGCTTTTGCGGCGGCGCTTCGGTGGCGGCGTCGGCTCGTGACGCTGCGAAGACGGCGCCGATCGCCGACACGGTGCCCCACAGGATGCTGCGTCGGTGCATGGCGTCCCTCGCGCAACTATTGTTGATCCGGTGTTGTCCCTTTGGGCAAACCTATCATTTGTGCCGGAGCGCGGCGAGTTCCTTGCGGTCGGTCACAAGTTCGGCGCATTCGCCTAAGTCGACGCGATCGACCCGAAAGATCTTGTCGTCGGCGCCGGCGAACAGCGCTTCGCCCGCATCGTCGTCGGGCTTGTTGCGATTCCACACCATGATGCGGCCAAGGCGCGCAATGGCGGATTTATTGTCCCTGGATAACGCCACGGTGATGCCGCCGCCCTCGCAATCCACGCTGCATTCGAAGCGTATTTCGTGTCCGGATTCGGTCGCGATGGCGTGATTGCAGTAGCCGCTGGAGTCGAAATTGCCGGAGCGGTGGTGGTATGTGACGCCGAGCCGGAATGAATGGTTGGTGGCCTTGTCCTCCGGCGCGTCTTCCGCTGCCACCAGAAGCTTCATCGCGCTGACCTTCTGCTTTGGATGCTGCGCCAGATGATTTGCATCGTACCGCCGCACAAAGCAGGCATAGGCTTTCGCGCCAGGCGGGCCAGCGAACATCCTGTTGTCGAAGGCGGCCGCCGCGGCCTTGTCGACGCCCTCCTGCGCCTGGGCGGTTAACGGCGCGCCGGTACAGCCGGCGGCTGCAAGTGCGACAACAAGGAACGCCTGCTTCATGGCCGGCCTCGGGAATAGCTGGCGCCTCCAAGGTGTCATCTTTAAAGCGCGGCAATGGTGCCGCGCGGAACTGCGCGGGCTCGTTGCCTTAGTCGCGGCGACACGGAGGCACGTTCAACGGCGGCTAAACGTTTGTTCATGCGAGTCTGTGACGCGCGCATCTTGACGCCACGGCTGAACGGTCACACTTTTTCAGGGAAGCCCAACGTTCATCGCCGGACGGGAAAGTTGCCCGCTCGGATGTCCGCTTCGGAGGCCTGGGCCCCGGTAAACCACGGATGTGGCGAAGGGGTTACAGCCACCAAAAACAAGGGGATATTGATGAACCATTAAGCTTCCTGCCTGTTGATAAGGCAGAGGCTGCACGCGCCGTGCATTGCCGAACTGAGTCGGTCGAGTGTCCAATAGACCCAGCGTGCCGACGCTGATTCGATCCTAGGACGCTCTTGTTACGACTCGTGTCAGTCGTGCGGCGATACATATCGTGGAGAGAGGGATCATGTACAACGATTCTTTGTTCAACGCCTTCGCAAGGTCGTTTGAAGCGCGAAGCCAGACCGACATGTCGATGGCCGAGTATTTGGAGTCGTGTCGAAGTGATCCGATGCGATATGCAAATGCGGCCGAGCGGTTATTGGCGGCAATCGGTGAGCCCCAGATGATCGACACGGCCAAGGACCCACGCCTTGGCCGTATCTTTTTGAACCGTACCATCAGGTCGTATCCGGCCTTCGCCGGCTTCTACGGCATGGAGGACACGATCGAGCGCCTCGTCGGCTTCTTCCGTCACGCCGCGCAGGGCCTCGAAGAGCGCAAGCAGATCCTCTATCTGCTCGGGCCGGTCGGCGGCGGCAAGTCGTCGCTCGCCGAGCGCATCAAGGCGCTGATGGAGATTCATCCGATCTACGTGCTGAAGGCGGGCGACGAGCTGTCGCCGGTGTTCGAGAGCCCGCTTGGGCTGTTTGATCCCGAGACGCTTGGCCCGATGATCGAGGAGAAGTACGGCATTCCGCGCCGCCGGCTCAGCGGGCTGATGTCGCCCTGGGCCTACAAGCGGCTCGAAGCCTTCGGTGGCGACATCTCGCAATTCCGCGTCGCGCGCATCCAGCCTTCAAGGCTGCGCCAGATCGCGGTTGCCAAGACCGAGCCCGGTGACGAGAACAACCAGGACATCTCCTCGCTGGTCGGCAAGGTCGACATCCGCAAGCTCGAGACCTACGCCCAGAACGATCCCGACGCCTACAGCTATTCCGGCGGCCTCAACCGCGCCAACCAGGGCGTGCTCGAATTCGTCGAGATGTTCAAGGCGCCGATCAAGATGCTGCACCCGCTGCTGACCGCGACGCAGGAGGGCAACTACATCGGCACCGAGAATATCGGCGCGATTCCGTTCACCGGCATCATCCTCGCGCACTCCAACGAGGCGGAGTGGCAGAGCTTCAAGACCAACAAGAACAACGAGGCCTTCATCGACCGCATCTGCGTCATCAAGGTCCCGTACGTCCTGCGGGTCACCGAGGAGCAGAAGATCTACGAGAAGCTGATCCAGGGCTCCGAGCTTGCCGCAGCACCTTGCGCTCCGGCGACGCTGGAGACGATGGCGCGCTTCTCGGTGATGTCGCGGCTGCGCAAGCACGAGAACTCGACGCTGTTCGGCAAGATGCGGGTCTATGACGGCGAGAGCCTCAAGGAATCCGATCCGAAGGCGCGCAGCGTTCAGGAGTACAAGGACGCGGCCGGCGTCGACGAGGGCATGGACGGCGTCTCCACCCGCTTTGCCTTCAAGGTGCTCGCCTCGACCTTCAACCATGACACCACCGAAGTCGGCGCCGATGCGGTGCACCTGATGTATGTGCTGGAGCAGGCGATCCGCCGCGAGCAGCTGCCTGACGAGACCGAGAAGCGCTATCTCGAATTCATCAAGGCCGACCTCGCGCCGCGCTATGCCGAGTTCATCGGCAACGAGATCCAGAAGGCCTATCTGGAATCCTACGCCGACTACGGCCAGAACCTGTTCGACCGCTATGTCGACTACGCCGACGCCTGGATCGAGGATCAGGACTTCAAGGATCCCGACACCGGCCAGCTGATGAACCGCGAGCTCCTGAACCAGGAGCTGACCAAGATCGAGAAGCCCGCCGGCATTGCCAACCCGAAGGACTTCCGCAACGAGGTCGTCAAGTTCTCGCTGCGTTCGCGGGCGCACAACAATGGCAAGAACCCGAGCTGGACCTCCTACGAAAAGGTTCGCGACGTGATCGAGAAGCGGATATTCTCGCAGGTCGAGGATCTGCTTCCGGTGATCTCGTTCGGTTCCAAGAAGGACGGCGAGACCGAGAAGAAGCACGGCGAGTTCGTCGAGCGGATGGTGGAGCGCGGTTATACCGAGCGCCAGGTCCGCCGGCTCGTCGAGTGGTACATGCGGGTGAAGCAGGCCGGCTAATGCGCGATCCGGAAAGCCGGCACCGGCTTTCCGTTTCGTCCCGTCTCGTCCCGTCCCGTCGAAGAAAAATGCGATGCGACTTTCATGATCGCATCCGGTGAGGCAGATGCAACGTGGTCATGCATATCGTCGATCGGCGGTTGAATCCGGGTAGCAAGAGCCTGGAGAACCGGCAGCGCTTCCTGCGGCGCGCCAAGGCGCTGGTGCAGGGAGCTGTCAAGAAGTCGTCGCAGGACCGGGACATCAAGGATGTCCTGGAGGGCGGCGAGGTGACGATCCCGCTGGACGGCATGGACGAGCCGCGGTTCCGGCGCGAGGGCGGCACGCGCGACATGGTGCTGCCCGGCAACAAGAAGTTCGTCGAGGGCGACTGGCTGCAGCGCCCGAACCAGAGCGGTGCCAAGGGCTCCGGCGCTGGCGAGGGCGACAGCGAGGACGCCTTCCGCTTCGTGCTCAGCCGCGAGGAGTTCGTCGACCTTTTCCTCGACGACCTCGAATTGCCCGACCTTGAAAAGCGCAAGCTCGCGGAAACCGAGAGCGAGGGCCTCCGGCGCGCGGGTTATGCGACATCGGGCTCGCCCGCTAACATCTCGATCAGCCGCACGGTGAGCCGGGCGCTGGCGCGGCGTGTGGCGCTGCGCCGGCCGCGCAAGGACGAGATCGAGACGCTCGAGGCCGAGCTTGCGGAATGCGAGGACGATACGCGCCGCCGCGAACTGCTCACGCTGCTCGAAGCGCTGAAGGCCAAGGCCAAGCGGATCCCGTTTATCGATCCGATCGACATCCGCTATCGCCGCTTCGAGACGGTGCCGAAGCCGGTGGCGCAGGCCGTGATGTTCTGCCTGATGGACGTCTCTGGCTCGATGTCCGAGCACATGAAGGATCTGGCAAAGCGGTTCTACATGCTGCTCTACGTGTTCCTGAAGCGGCGCTACAAGCACGTCGAGATCGTGTTCATCCGCCACACCGACCGCGCCGAAGAGGTCGACGAGGACACGTTCTTCCATGGACCGGCGTCGGGCGGCACGCTGGTGTCGAGCGCACTGGTCGCGATGCACGATATCGTCCGCACCCGCTTCCGTCCGGCCGACTGGAACATCTACGCCGCTCAGGCCTCGGACGGCGACAACATGACTTCCGATAGCGCGCTGACCGGCCATCTCCTGACCGAAAAGATCCTGCCGGTTTGCCAGTTCTTCGCCTATCTCGAGGTCGGCGAAGCCGCCAACTACACCTTCGACATGCCGGATTCCTCACTCTGGACCCTCTATGAGCGCCTGCGCAACGAGGGCGAGCCGCTGTCGATGCGCAAGGTGAGCGAGCGCGGCGAGATCTTCCCGGTGTTCCAGGACCTGTTCAAGCGCCGCAGCAAGCAGGAAAGGGTGTAGCGTGATGGGTTCTTCCGGGGAACGGCTGTTCGAGGGCGCCGATTGGGATTTCCAGACCTTGCAGCGGGTCCACGACGCCTGCGAGAAAATCGCGCGCACCGAGCTCGGACTCGACGTCTATCCCAACCAGATCGAGGTGATCACCGCCGAGCAGATGCTCGACGCCTATTCCTCGGTCGGCATGCCGCTGTTCTACAAGCACTGGTCGTTCGGCAAGCAGTTCGCGTTCCAGGAAGCGTCCTATCGCAAGGGCCTGATGGGCCTCGCCTATGAGATCGTGATCAATTCCTCGCCGTGCATCTCCTATCTCATGGAGGAGAACACGGCGACGATGCAAACGCTGGTGATCGCGCACGCGGCGTTTGGGCACAATCACTTCTTCAAGAACAACTATCTGTTCAAGCAGTGGACCGATGCCGACGGCATTCTCGACTATCTGGAATTCGCCAAGGGCTACATCTCGGTCTGCGAGGACCGCCATGGCCGCGAGACGGTGGAGCGAACGCTCGATGCCGCGCATGCGCTGATGTCGCATGGCGTCGACCGCTATCCCGGAAAGAAGACGCTCGATTTGCGTGCCGAGGAGAAGCGGGCCGGCGAGCGCCGGCAGCACGAGGAAAGCGTGTTCAACGATTTGTGGCGAACGGTGCCGAACACCAAGGCCAAGAGCAAGGCTACGCTCACGGCGGAGCGCCGCCGCGCGCTGCTCGGCTTGCCGCAGGAGAATATCCTCTATTTCCTCGAGAAGACCGCGCCGCGCCTTGCACCCTGGCAGCGCGAGCTCATCCGCATCGTGCGCCACATCGCGCAGTATTTCTACCCGCAGGGCCAGACCAAGGTGATGAACGAGGGCACCGCGACCTACGTCCATTACCGCATCATGAGCCGGCTGCATCAGCAGGGCCGGATCACCGACGGCAATTTCCTCGAATTCCTGCAGTCGCACACCAATGTGGTGTTCCAGCCCGAATTCGACGACCGCCGCTATTCCGGTTTCAATCCCTACGCGCTCGGCTTCGCCATGATGCAGGACATCGAGCGGATCGTGAAAAATCCGGAGGACGAGGACCGCGCGTGGTTCCCCGACATCGCCGGCAAGGGTGACGTCGAGGGCGTGCTGCGCGAGATCTGGAGCAACTACCGCGACGAGAGCTTCATCAACCAGTTCCTCAGCCCGGCGCTGATCCGGCGCTTCCGCATGTTCCATTTGCACGACGACCCCGCGGAAAGCCAGGGGATCAAGGTCGACGCAATCCACGACGAGCGCGGCTACCGCCGGGTTCGCCGCGAGCTGGCGCGGCAATACGACGTCGGCTTCGTCGACGCCAATATCGAGGTCGTGGATGTCGATCTCGACGGCGATCGCCGGCTGATGCTGCGTCACACCACCGTGAAGGGCGCGCAGCTCAACGAGACCGACGCCCGGCGCGTGCTGCAGCATCTCGCCGATCTCTGGACCTACGACGTGGCGCTGACCGAAATCGACGGCACCGACAAGGTGCTGAAGGAATATGTCGTCAGCCCGCGCGCGGCGGCGGTCGCGGCTTGAGGATGACGCTCTCGCTGACATGAGCGCGGCGCGCACCGCCTCGCGGAACGCGAGTCTTGCTCGGTGAACCTTCGTGACTATCGAAGGCTCACATCATGAACATCCCGGCAACAATCCGGATCTTGAAGGCGCATGGTGTTCCGTGCGCGAACGGCGATTGCCGGCATGCGGAAATCTCATTGCAGTCTTCTTCGCGATTGCCTGCGCGGGCGCGATTGATAAGGTGCGCCGCGTCAAGAAAACCAAGAAAAGGATATGCCCTTGTCAACTCGCTCCCGCCTGGCGGGCTTTCTCGCCTTCACCGCGCTCACGGCCTCGTTGATCTCGCCGTCCGTGGCAGCTGATTCCGTAATCAAGATCGGGAACACCGCGCCCTATAGCGGCCCGGCGTCGGCCTACGGCACGATCGCGCGCGCCGAAGCCGCGTATTTCCAGATGCTCAACGATCAGGGCGGCATCAACGGCCGCAAGATCGACTTCGAGAGTCTCGACGACGCCTATTCGCCGTCGAAGACGGTCGAGCAGACCCGCAAGCTCGTCGAGCAGGACGAGGTGGTTGCGATCTTCAGCGCGGTCGGCACCGCGCCGAACATCTCGGTGCAGAAGTACCTCAACATCAAGCACGTGCCGCAGCTGTTCGTGTCCTCCGGCGCGACGCGCTGGAACGATCCGAAGCAGTTTCCGTGGACGGTCGGTTTCAATCCGACCTACGAGCTCGAAGGCCGGCTCTACGCAAAATACATCCTGAAGACCAAGCCGGATGCGAAGATCGCCGTCATCACGCCGAACGAGGATGCCGGCAAGGACTATCTCAGGGGTTTCAAGGACGGGCTCGGCGAGCATGTAGGCCAGATCGTCGCGGAGACCACGTATCTCACGACCGATCCCACCATCGATTCCCAGATGGTGACGATGCGCGAGTCCGGCGCGGACGTCTTCTTCGCCGAGGCGACGCCGAAATTCGCGGCCCAGGCGCTGCGCAAGGCGGCGAGCATGGGCTGGAAGCCGCTGACCATCCTGCCGACCGTCTCCAACTCCGTCTCCGCGGTGCTTGAACCTGCCGGCCTTGAGAACGTCATCGGCGTCGTGACCGGCCTCTATCTGAAGGATCCGACCGATCCGCGCTGGGCCGACGATCCCGCGCAGAAGGAGTTTGCGGCCTGGATGAAGAAGTACCAGCCGAATGCGAGCCCGGGCGACCTCTTCAACGTGCAGGGCTACACGGTGGCGCAGGTCATGACGGCGGTGCTGAAGAACTGCAACGGTGATTACAGCCGCGACAACATCATCAAGCAGGCGACCAATCTGAAGGCGCTCGAATTGCCGATGCTGTTGCCCGGCATCAAGGTGCAGACCGAGCCCGACAATGTGACGCCGATCCGGCAAATTCAGATGGCGCGGTTCGACGGCAAGTCCTGGGCGCTGTTCGGTGACGTCTTGAGCGACAAGTAGCCGTCACCAACTCCGCTGTCGTCCCTGCCTAGTGCGCAATTGCGCACGGGAGCAGGGACCCATACGCCGCGGCTTCTGTTGTGAACGGGACTCCTCGTCGTTCCAGCGTAGCCCGACGATCTGCATCGGTGGTTATGGGTCCCTGCTTTCGCAGGGACGACATGGAGTGTGCTGCCACTGTTCAGCGCAGGCTGGCGTTGATCTTGTCGAGCACCGCTGAGCCGGGGCACAGCGCCTGCTCGTCCAGCGTGTTGAGCGGCGTCTCGACGGTGTCGAGATGGGTATGCAGATCCTCGGCATCCGGATCGACATAGAGCAGACCGGTGACGATCTGGCCCTTGGCCGCGTGCTTCTGCAGGAAGGTCATCGCGCCGAGGCGATCATGCGGATCGTAGTCCGCGTCGAGCTTGCGCAGCGCGAGCCGCGAGCCGTCATGCTGCTCGACCACCTGCACGGTGCCCGGCGCATAGTCGACGCTGATCGGATCGCGGCCGACCAGCACGTCGAGGCGGTTCACCGCGTCGTTGTGCTCGCGGACATAGTCAAAACTCTTGGTCGAGCCGGCGTGGTTGTTGAAGGCGATGCAGGGGCTGATCACGTCGATGAAGGACGCCCCCTTGTGGCGGATCGCAGCGGCAATCAAGGGAACCAATTGCGTCTTGTCGCCGGAGAAGCTGCGCGCCACGAAGGTGGCGCCGAGCTGCAGCGCGATCGCGACGAGGTCGATCGCATTGTCGGTGTTGGTGACGCCCTTTTTCGACTTCGAGCCACGGTCGGCGGTGGCCGAGAACTGGCCCTTGGTCAGGCCGTAGACGCCGTTGTTCTCGACGATATAGGTCATGTTGACGGCGCGCCGGATCGAATGCGCGAACTGGCCGAAGCCGATCGAGGCGGAATCGCCGTCGCCGGAGACGCCGAGATAGATCAGGTCGCGGTTGGCGAGGTTGGCGCCGGTCAGCACCGACGGCATGCGGCCATGCACCGAGTTGAAGCCGTGCGAATTGCCGAGGAAGTAGTCCGGCGTCTTCGACGAGCAGCCGATGCCTGAAATCTTCGCCACCCGGTGCGGCTCGATCGAGAGCTCATAGCAGGCCTCGATGATCGAGGCGGTGATCGAATCGTGGCCGCAGCCGGCGCACAGGGTCGAGATCTTCCCCTCATAGTCGCGGTGGGTATAGCCCAGCTCGTTCTTCTTCAGGCCCGGATGATGGAACTTCGGCTTTGCAATGTAGGTCATGTCACGGCCTTGCGGAGAGGGGTCACCTTGAGATGATCCTGGTGGTCGCCGATCGCGCCTGCGATGAAGCGCGCGGTGATCGGCGTGCCGTCATAGTGCAGGATCGGCACCAGCCTGACGGGGTCGATGCCGTTCTCGTTGACGATCAGCTGGCGGAGCTGCGCGTCGCGGTTCTGCTCGACCACGTAGACGAAATCGTGGTCGGCGATGAAGCTCGCGACGCTGGAGTGGAACGGGAAGGCGCGGATGCGCATGCGGTCGAGCTGATGGCCGCGCGCCTCTAGGATCCCGATCGCCTCGTCCATCGCGGGCGAGGTCGATCCGAAATAGATCACGCCGTATTTGGTCGGCTTGGCCGCATTGGCCTGCAGCGGCCGCGGCACCATGTCCTGCGCGGTCTCGAACTTGCGCACCAGGCGCTGCATGTTGTCGGCGTAGACCGCGCCTTCCTCGGAATAGCGCGCGTAGCGGTCGCGCGAGGTGCCGCGGGTGAAGTAGGAACCCTTGGTCGGATGCGTGCCCGGATAGGTGCGATAGGGGATGCCGTCGCCGTCGACGTCGAGATAGCGGCCGAAGTCGCGGCCTTCCTCGAGCATCTCCGCCGTCATCACCTTGCCGCGGTCGTATTGCTTCGCGTCGTCCCACTTCAGCGGACGGCACAGCCGGTGGTTCATGCCGATGTCGAGATCGAGCATCAGGAAGATCGTGGTCTGCAGCCGCTCGGCGAGGTCGAAGGCGGCCGCGGCGAACTCGAACGCCTCCGCCGGATCCTCCGGGAACAGCAGCACGTGCTTGGTATCGCCATGCGAGGCATAGGCGCAGGCGATCACGTCGCATTGCTGGGTGCGGGTCGGCATGCCCGTCGAGGGGCCGGCGCGCTGGATGTTCATGATCACAGCCGGGATCTCGGCGAAATAGGACAGGCCGATGAACTCGGTCATCAGCGAGATGCCGGGACCCGAGGTCGCGGTGAAGGCCCGTGCGCCGTTCCAGGAGGCGCCGATCACGATGCCGATCGAGGCGAGCTCGTCCTCGCCCTGCACGATCGCGTATTTCGCCTTGCCGGTCTTGGGATCGTGGCGGTACTTCTTGCAGTGGCTGGTGAAGGCTTCCGCCACCGATGATGACGGCGTGATCGGATACCATGCGCACACGGTGGCGCCGCCATAGACGGCGCCGAGCGCGGCCGCGCTGTTGCCTTCGACGAAGATGCGGTCGCCGACCTTGTCGGACTTTTTCACCCGCAGCCCGAGCGGGCATTTCAGGTTCTGCAGCGCCCAGTCGCGGCCGAGATGCAGCGCATGGACGTTGGAGGAGAGCAGCTTCTCCTTGCCCTTGTACTGCTCGCCGATCAGCTGCTCGACCAGCTTGGGATCGAGGTCGAGCAGCGCGCAGAGCGCGCCGAGATAGATGATGTTCTTGAACAGCTGGCGCTGCCTGGGATCGGTGTAGGTCGAGTTGGTGATCGCGGTCAGCGGCACGCCGATGACGGTGATGTCCTCGCGGAATTTCGACGACGGCATCGGCTTGGTCGAATCGTAGAACAGATAGCCGCCGGGCTCGATCGAGGCGACGTCCTTGTCCCACGTCTGCGGGTTCATCGCCACCATCAAGTCGACGCCGCCGCGGGCGCCGAGATGGCCGTCCTCGGTGACGCGCACCTCATACCAGGTCGGCAGGCCCTGGATGTTGGAGGGGAAGATGTTGCGTGGTGAGACCGGCACGCCGTGGCGCAGGATCGAACGCGCGAACAGTTCGTTGGCGGAGGCCGAGCCCGAACCGTTGACGTTGGCGAAGCGGACGACGAAGTCGTTTACGCTGCTGATCGGGCTTTGGACTGACATGTTGATCCCGCTTGAACCATATCGATGAGGTACTTCTGCATGTCCCAGGCGCCGGTCGGGCAGCGCTCGGCACACAGCCCGCAATGCAGGCAGACGTCTTCGTCCTTCACCATGACGCGGCCGGTCTTGAGGTCGCCGGAGACGTAGAGCGCCTGGTCGTGATGCGGCGAGGGCGCTTTCAGGCGCTGCCGCAAATCATCCTCCTCGCCGTTCTCGGTGAAGCTGATGCAGTCCATCGGACAGATGTCGACGCAGGCGTCGCACTCGATGCACAGCGGCGCGGAGAAAACCGTCTGCACGTCGCAATTCAGGCAGCGCTGCGCCTCGCCGAGCGCGAGCTTGAGGTCGTAACCGAGCTCGACCTCGGCGCGGATGTCCTTCAGCGCGACCACCTTGTCGCGATGCGGCACCTTGAAGCGCTTGTCGGCGGAGATGTCGTTGTCGTAGCTCCACTCGTGGATGCCCATCTTCTGCGAGGAGACGTGCACCTCGGGCAGCGGGCGCTCGTTGATGTCCTCGCCGGACAGCAATCGGTGGATGGAGAGCGCGGCATCGTGGCCGTGCGCCACCGCCCAGATGATGTTCTTCGGCCCGAACGCCGCATCGCCGCCGAAGAACACCTTCGGATTGGTCGAGACGAACGTCTTGGGATCGACCTTCGGCATGTGCCACTTGTCGAATTCGATGCCGCAATCGGCTTCGATCCAGGGGAACGCGTTCTCCTGGCCGACCGCAACGAGCACATCGTCGCAGGACACGGTCTCGTCAGGCTCGCCCGAGGGCACCAGATTGCGGCGGCCCTTGGCGTCGTACTCCGCCTTCACCTTCTGGAAGGTGACGCCGATCAGCTTGCCGGCGACATGCTTGAACGCCACCGGCACCATGTAGTTGAGGATCGGGATGTCCTCGTGCAGCGCGTCTTCCTTCTCCCACGGCGAGGCCTTCATTTCCTCGAAGCCGGAGCGGACGATCACCTTGACGCTCTCGCCGCCGAGGCGGCGCGCGGTGCGGCAGCAATCCATCGCGGTGTTGCCGCCGCCGAGCACGATGACGCGGCGGCCGATCTTGTCGACGTGGCCGAACGAGACGTTGGCCAGCCACTCGATGCCGATATGGATGTTGGCGGCGGCCTCCTTGCGGCCGGGGATGTCGAGCTCGCGGCCGCGCGGCGCGCCGCTGCCGACGAAGATCGCATCATAGTTCTCGGCGAGCAGCTGCTTCAGGCTGTCGACACGCTGGCCGCCCCTGAACTCGACACCGAGGTTCAGGATGTAGTCGGTCTCCTCGTCGATCACGCTGTCGGGCAGGCGGAATTTCGGAATCTGGCTGCGCATCATGCCGCCGGCCTTGGGATCGCCGTCGAACACGGTGCAGTGATAGCCGAGCGGCGCGAGATCGCGCGCCACGGTGAGCGAGGCGGGGCCGCCGCCGACCAGCGCGACGCGTTTGCCGTTCTTCGGTCCCGGCTTCGGCAGGCGATGCTTGATGTCGTCCTTGAAGTCCGCGGCGACGCGCTTCAGGCGGCAGATCGCGACCGGATTGTCCTCGACCCGGCCGCGGCGGCATGCCGGCTCGCATGGACGGTCGCAGGTGCGCCCGAGAATGCCGGGGAACACGTTGGACTTCCAATTGATCATGTAGGCGTCGCTGTAACGCCCCTCAGCAATCAACCGGATGTACTCGGGAACAGGGGTGTGTGCGGGGCAGGCCCATTGGCAGTCGACTACTTTATGAAAGTAATCCGGCGCCGAAATATCAGTCGGTTTCATTCCTACCTTTGACCCGCGCGAAAATGCCAGACCCGCGCGGCCTTATCGTTGACGACGAACGCTCACGTGGCGTTGTTCTGGTTTTTGAATTGGATCATAGGCTTATCTTATTAGAGCCGTTCAAGGGAAGGCAAAGGCTAAATTGTCCGATCATCCGCTTTCGCGCGGCTGATGCGCGTGTAGCGTTAATCTCGATTGCGTTATGTGGCGGTGCAGCATGATCTGCACCGCCACGCTTGCTTGAGAGGATATTTTTCGGAAAAGCGCTTCGCACGTTTCCCGATCGTGCTTTACGGGCGCGGAAGGTCGCTCTTCGCGATATCCCACAACAGCCTGTAGACGCCGCTGGTGACCACGAGCGGCTTCAAGGCTGCATTGCCGGTGATGCCTGCAGCGGCGTTGGGAACCGTGCTGACGTCGGTGGCGTCGATCAGCACGAACCAGTCGCCGGCGCCGGGATCGGCTTTCTCCGCATCCGCCGTGAGCGGTTTCGATAGATCAGGGTCGTTCTCCAGGAGGTGCATCGAGATGATGCCGTCGCGCGAGGCTGGATCGAGTTGCTCCCGCAATGCAGCGCGAAGTTTGTCCGCGCCTTCGGCGGGCGGGCGCAGGCGGATGATGCCGAGCGCTGCGCCCCTGCCGACGCCGCGGCTGATCGTGACGCGCGCGACCCCGCGGATCATGTTCTGAAAGCGCGCGATATTGGCCTTCGACCAGTCGGTCTGGTTGGCGAGCGCCTTGCGATAGGCCGGGCTCTCGAGCACGTCGAAGGTCGCGGTCGAGTAGAGGCTGAGATATTTCGGCTTGCCGTCATGGGCGACGTAGCGGCGGGCTTCCAGGAAGCCGTCGATGGCGACCCGTTCCTCGAGATGCTCGCGGTCGTACCAGCGATTGAATTCAGCTTCGTGCAAGCTGTCGATATCCATCGAGGTCAGCAGCATGCCTTGTCCGGCGATTGGCATCGAGTGCTCCTTTTTTGCCTGTTTTATCCGCGCAATATCGCCTGATCGCGCGGACCAGGGAAGCCGGTTCCCGTCACCACAGACCAAGGATTGCCACAATTGCTGCAATCCTGTTCAGCACCGGTTCACAGAGGTAGCATTTCATTCGTTACGCCAACTCTCGAGAAGAAAAGGGACGACCACCATGGCACGCATTCTGTGGGCATTGATCGTCGGTCTGGTGTCGTTCGCCTCGCTTCCCGTGCATGCGCAGGATCAGGAAAAGCGTCTCGCACTTGTCGTCGGCAACGGCGCCTATGAGGCCGGCGCGTTGCAGACCGCCGCGAACGATGCCGGCCTGATCGCGCAGACCTTGCAGGCCGCCGGCTTCGACGTGATCGGCGCACGCGATCTCGACGGCGAGACGCTGCGCAAATCGTTCCGCGATTTCATCCAGAAGGTGCAGGAGGCGGGGCCCAATACCGTCGCCTTCGTCTATCTCGCCGGCTACGGCGTGCAGCTCACCGGCGAGAACTACTTCGTGCCGGTCGACGCCAAGATCGCGCGCGACACCGACGTGCCGGTCGAGGCGATCCGCATCTCCGACTACAGCCACCAACTCTCGGCGCTGCCGATCAAGGCCGGCGTGATCGTGCTCGATGCGGCGCGCAGCAATCCGTTCGCCAAGGAAGGCCAGCCGCTGGCAGGCGGCCTTGCGCTGGTCGATCCCGATCCGAAGATGCTGATCGGCTTCAATTCGGCGCCCGGCACCGTTGCCCCTGACGGTGCGCCGCCCTACGGGCCATACGCGCAAGCGTTGGCGGAAATGATCCGCACCGGCGGCCTGACCTTGCCCGAGGTGTTCGACCGCGTTCGCCTGCGCGTCAACGAGATGACCAAGGGCGCCGAGATCCCGTGGGATGCGCACAAGGTCGACGCGCCCTTCATGTTCTTCGAGCGCAAGCCGGACGCCCCGCCGCAGCAGGTCGATGCCGGGCTGCGCACCAAGCCGATCCGCGATTTCTCGGCGCAGGATGCCTACGCCGCGGCGCTGGAGCGCGACACGCTGCAAGGCTATGAGGACTACCTGCAGGCCTATCCGAACGATCAGCTGGCGAGGCGCGTGCGCGCGATCGTGGCGGCGCGGCGCGAGGCGATCACCTGGCGGCGCACCTACAACGCCGACACGCCTGATGCGTACTGGTCGTACCTGCGGCGTTATCCGCGCGGGCCGCATGCATACGACGCCCGGCGCCGGCTCGCCTATCTGTCGGCCGCGCTCGAGCCGCCGCCGCAGTTCACGGTGCTCGACTATGACGTGCCGCCGCCGCCGCCCGACGAGGTCGTCTATGTCGACCGTCCGGTGCTGTACTACAGCGATCCGGTGTTTGACTTCGCACCGCCCCCGCCGCCGCCGGTGGTCTTCCTGCCGCCGCCGCCGCCGGACTTCGTCGTGCTGCCGCCCCCGCCGCCGCCGATCGGCCTGTACGTGCTGCCGACGCCGATGTTCGTGGCGATGCCGGCCTATGTCGCCGCACCGGCCTATGTTGTGCCGCCGCAGAACAACATCGTGTTCAACAACATCCACAACACCACGGTCATCAACACGGTCATCAACAATCCCAACCCGACGCCGGCGCAGCTCCATGCGGCCGGGGTGACGGCGGCGATGGGCGGCGCGCCGGTGACGGCGGCACCGCGACTGCCCGCTGCGGCAATGCAGCGCGCCAATCTGCCGGGCGCTCCGCAAGGCGTGACGCCCGCGCAAGGTGCGGCGATGGGAGCTCCGCGCGCCGCACCAAACGCTGCCGCGGCACCGAACGCTGCTGCCACTCCGAATGCTGCCGCCGCTCCGAATGCGATGGGCGCGCCGGGCACACCGGGTGCGCACACCCTGCCGGGCGCAAAGAATGGACCGCCGCTGCCGCAGTCGGCGACCGCACCAGCCAATGCCATGCAGCATGGCGCTGTGCCGCCGGGAGCCGTACAACCCGGCGCCGCGCAACCGGGGGCAAAGCCGAATACGGTGGTGCCGGGCAAGCCGGCGACCGCGATGGCGCCTGCCAATGCGCAGCCTGCTCCTCCGGCCAAGCCCGGTGCCGCCCCGGCGACAAACGCGCCGGCGTCGCCCGCGGCCGCCGGTAAGCCGGGCGCGAAACCGCTCCCGCATGCTGCGACCGCTCCGACCGCAAACGTGAAGCCCTCGGCGATGCCGTCACCGGCGGACCGCGCGATGTCGACACGGCCGCCGCCGGCCGCGCGCCCGGCACCCGCCCGCGCCGCAGTGTCGCCGGCGCCGGTCTCCCGGCCCGCGCCGGCGCATGTGGCAGCTCCGCCAGTGCGGGCCGCAGCTCCGCCAGTGCGGGCCGCAGCTCCGCCGCCGCGGCCGGTTGCCCCGCCGCCGCGCGCCGCCGCCGTTGCGCCGCGTCCGGCACCGGCCCCGCACGTTGCGCCGCCGCCACCACGGCCGGCGATGCAGGCGCAACGCGCAGCGCCGCCACCGCGGATGGCGGCGCCGCCGAGGCCCGCGGCCGCACCACGGGCCGCAGCGCCGGCATGTCCTCCCGGCAAGTGCAAACATTGAGGGAAGCAAGGGAGCCGGTCGAGTTCTTCACCGGCTCCCGATGTCGAGGGTATTCCTGCGGCGGCCTAGCGCTTGGCCGCGAGGTCGGCGATCGCCTTCATCACGGCGTTGCGGATGCCGGGATCGTAGAGGATATGGCCTGCGCCATCGACGATGCGGACCTCGCTGCCCGGCCAGCGCGCAGCGAGCGCGTGCGATGTCGCTGGCGGGCACAATAGATCGTAGCGGCCCTGCACCAGAATGCCGGGAATGCCGGCGAGCCTGCCGGCCTCGTCCATCAATTGATGCGGCCGCATGAAGCAATCGTTGGCGAAGTAGTGCGCCTCCATGAACGGCGTCGAGGGCAGGGCGCCTGAGGCCTTGAGGTCGAGCCGCGTCTGCTTCGGCGTGTGCTCCGACAGCGCGCGTTCGGTGTCGTGCCAGGCCCGCGCGGCCGGCGCATGCACGGCGGCGTCGGGATCGAGGATGCGGCGATAATAGGCCGCAAGCGGCGCTGCGCGCTCGCTCTCGGGCAGGAAGTTGAGGAAGTCCTCGGAGAGGGCGGGATAGAAGCGCGGCAAGGCGCGCAGGAAAACATCGTCCAGCTCCTCGGCTGTGCCGAGAAACGTCGCGCGCAGCACCAGCCCGCTGACTCGCTCGGGATGGGCCTGTGCATAGGCCAGCGCCAGCGTCGCGCCCCAGGAGCCGCCGACCACCATCCAGCGCGCGAAGCCGAACCGTTCGCGGATTTTCTCCATGTCCGCGATCATGTGCTGCGTCGTGTTGTTGTCGCGGCTGCCTTTCGGCCGGCTGCGACCGCAGCCGCGCTGGTCGAACAGCACGGCGTGAAAGCGCTCGGGATCGAACAGCCGGCGATGATCGGGCTGGCAGCCGCTGCCGGGGCCGCCATGCAGATAGACCGCGGGAATGCCGCCCTCGCGCCCGACGCTCTCGACATGGAGATCGTGGCCATCGCCGACGTCGAGCCATTCCGACGTCAGCGGCGCAAAGGGATCGGCACGCCTCGCCGCCTTGCCGACATCGGCGTCAGGCGCCATTGCGCTTGTCCTGGGATTCGTTCCGGGGTTCGTCCGTCTCCAGCGTGCCGCCGGCGAAGTTGCGATACAGGAAGCGGTTCTGCGTGCCGGCGGATTCCCGCTCGGCCTGCTTGAAGATCTCCTCGTGTCGCGGCGACAGCGCGCATGCCGGGTCGGTGTTGCCGGCATCGCCGGTCAGCGCAAAGGCCTGGCAGCGGCAACCGCCGTAATCGACCTCGCGGAATTCGCAACTCTTGCACGGCTCCGGCATCCAGCCGGTGCCGCGATAGCGGTTGAAGGCCTCAGAGTTCTGCCAGATCCAGGCGATCGAATGGTTCGATCGCACCGATTCGAATTCGAGCCCGGTGATGCTTTCGGCGGCGTGGCACGGCAGCACCTTGCCGGCCGGCGAGATGTTGAAGAACTGGCGGCCCCAGCCGCCCATGCATTTCTTCGGCCGCAGCGCGTAGTAGTCGGGAACAACATAGTCGATCGCGAGCGTGCCCTTCAGGCGCACCTGGGCTTCCTCGACGATGCGGCTTGTCTCCTCGATCTGCTCGATCGTCGGCATCAGCGCGGCGCGGTTCTTCAACGCCCAGCCGTAATACTGCACGTTGGCGACCTCGAGCCGGTCGGCGTCGAGGTCGACCGCCATCTGGATGATGTCGGGCAGCTGATGCAGGTTCTGCCGGTGCATCACCGCATTCACCGTGAGCGGCAATTCCACCTCGCGCGTCCATTTCGCGACCTCGAGCTTCTTGCGATGCGCGTCCTTCAGGCCCGCAACGCGATCGGCGACGATGGGCTCGTTGCCCTGGAAGCTGATCTGCACATGGCTGAGGCCGGCATCGGCCAGCGCCGAAAGCTTGTCCCTGGTCAGCAGCACGGCTGAGGTGATCAGGTTCGAATACAGCCCGACATCGGTCGCGTGCTGCACCAGCTCGACGATATCCTTGCGCGCGGTCGGCTCGCCGCCGGAGAAATGGACCTGCAGCACGCCGAGCTCGGCAAGCTCGCTCAGCACCTTCTTCCATTCGTCCGTGGTGAGCTCGGTCGAGCCGCGGTCGAGCTCGACCGGGTTGGAGCAGTACGGGCATTGCAGCGGGCAGCGGTGGGTGATCTCGAGGAGCACCGCAAGGGGAATGCCGTAGGTCTCCGCCGCCGAGCGCGTTTGCTCGAGCACCGCGAGCCCGTCGGTCGGGCCTGGCGCTGTCATCTTGTTGTCGGCGAGTGTGTCACTCATGCTGTGCTCTCGCGCGCTTCGGTGAGAAAGCCCTTGTCGGCCAGATCCTGCAACATGGCGATCACGTCGGTCGCGATCGCCTCGCGCGGGGCGGCATATTTCTCCGCAAGCTGGTCCACCATCGCGGCGACGCTGCGCACGCCGTCGCAGAGTTGCAGCAC
Organism: Bradyrhizobium sp. USDA 3262; assembly: GCF_054060035.1. Classification (NCBI taxonomy): domain Bacteria; kingdom Pseudomonadati; phylum Pseudomonadota; class Alphaproteobacteria; order Hyphomicrobiales; family Nitrobacteraceae; genus Bradyrhizobium; species Bradyrhizobium sp. USDA 3262. Next base: position 7,511,162 of record NZ_JBSSCT010000001.1, on the reverse strand, counting down.
CTCGACCGCGATGTCATCCGGCGCCAGCACGCGCTCCGGCGCCAGGATCACCCAGACCTGCCGCGTCTCGTCGAATTTCAGCTTGGTATGGCGCGGCAGTTTCGGCCGGCTGGTCTCGCTGACGCTGATGTTGCGGCTGGCCATGATCGTGTCCCTAACCTGTCTTCGGCACGAAGGCGCCGGGCGGAATCTGGCCGTCGACATAGGCGTGATAGAGCGCATCGAGTTGCACCCACAGCACGTTGGTCTTGAAGATCAGCGCGTTGCAGACCGCCTCGCGCTCGGCCGGCGTCCTGGCGTGCTGCTTGACGTAGTCGAGCGCGAAGCCGGCGTCGCGCGGTGCCTGGGTCAGGCGGCGGCTGAAATAGCTCATGATATCAGGATTGACGAAGTCGTAGTGCTTCAGCATCCCCGAGATGCGCTCCTCGTGCAGGTTCGGCGCGAACAATTCGGTGAGCGAGGAGGCGATCGCCTCCAGTGGGGTGCGGTCGCGGCAGAAATGCACATAGGCTTCGACCGCAAAGCGCGTCGCCGGCAAGATGCCTTCGGTGGACTCCACATAGGCCGTGTCGAGTCCGAGGCCTTCGGTCAGCTTCAGCCAGCGCTCGATGCCGCCCTCATTGCCGAGATCGCCGTCGTGATCTTCGATACGGTGGCGCCATTCGATCCTTGTGTTGCGGTCGCGGAAGCGCGAGATCACCATCGCGTCCTTCAGCGGGATTGTGCTCTGGTAGTAATAGCGGTTCAGCGCCCAGGCCTGGACCTGACCCTTGTTGAGCTTGCCGCCGTGCAGCAGGCGGTGGAACGGGTGCAGACTGTGATAGCGCGTGGCACCGATCGTGCGCAGCGTCGCCTCCATCTCCTCGGCACTGTCGAGCGTGATGCCCTTGCCGATCGAGAGCGCGGTCATTCCGGTGGTAGGCACGACATTCACAGCACGATCTCCGTTCCGTCGGAGGGAATCTGCCAGCCCGCCTGTTCGGCCGCCTTGCGTTCGGCCGAGGTCCCAAGCAGCGCCGGGTTGGAGTTGTTGATATGCAAAAACACTTTTCGTCCGATGTCGAGCCCGGCGAGGCTGGCGATCGCACCCTGATCGCCCGACATCGCGATATGGCCCATGCCCTGGCCGGTCTTGTTGCCAAGCCCCGCCGCGATCAGCTCGTCGTCGCGCCACACCGTGCCGTCGAAGAACACCAGCGGGGCGCCCTTGAGCCGTGATTTCAGGTCGTCAGTCACCCGTGCGCAGGCGGCCAGGAAATAGAAATATTGGCCGCTCTGCCTGTCCGCAATACGCAGGCCGAGCGTATCGCCGACGCCGTCGGCGCCCGCCGGATGCGCCTTGCCCTCGAGATACCACGCGCCCTTGCCGGGAACCTCGAACGGCAGCACCTCGAGCCCGGACGGCGATCCGTCGGGCAGGGCCGGTTCGAAGGCCTGGTCGACCGCAATCGGCCGGCGGTCGACATTTTTGTCGCTGAGCACGTTGAAGATGCTGTTCGAGCGCAGGATCGCAAGCACCCGCTCATGCGCGTAGATCGTAAACGGCGAGCCCTCACGCATCGACAGCAGCCCGGCGACCGCGTCGATCTCGCCATTGGTGAGGATGACGCCCGCGATCGGGCTGTGGCGCAGTGCGCCGTGCTTCGGATGCAGCTGCGGCGTGGCAATCAACTGCTGGCGCAGATCCGGGGACGCATTGACCAGGAACCAGTGCACGCCATCGCCGCTGACGGCGATCGAGGCTTGTGTGCTCTGCAGCTCGGGATGGTCGCTTCGCGCCGTCCTGCAGACGGCACAGCCGCAGTTCCACTGCGGAACGCCGCCACCCGCCGCGGCACCCAGGACGACGACACGAAGCATGATCCGTCCCCTGGAGAAGCTTGGCCCTGGGAGAAGTTTGTTGGACCCAGAAACGTTACGAGGTGGACCCCGGATTTGAAACACACTCCCTTGCTCGGGAGCGCGTTACGCCCGGATGTCCACCTGCGCTAAAACGCTAAACGTGTATGGGGCGCTGCCGCTTACTTGCGGGTTGCGCACATATACATGTTGATTTCCATGCCGACCGACACTTCCACGATCTTCGGTGCTTTCCAGGCCATTTGGCTCTCCTTGTTGCAACCGGACGAACTTTCCGCCCTGCAGAGTAAAGTACTGTGGTTGGAGAAGTTCGCCAGTTAAATTTTCTGTAAGGTGCCGCCTCGCAAGGTATGCTGCACTGCGGCAGGCAAGTTCTGCCCACTCACAAATTTGTGCGCGCGTTTCCCGTCAAAAGCCCGTGGCATCAGACCTTTTTCCTGTTGTTCGCCACACGGTGAATGGTGATGTTGGAATAAGTAAACAGCAGCCCCGCGGTCCTCCGAAGGTCCCGGTGACGATCCTGTGCTTCCCCGTGACGGGAGGCGACTAACCGAGCCGAGTTCAGCCGATGCCACGCTATTTCTTCAATACCCGTATCGGCGACGAGCTGATCTCCGATCCCGACGGCGAAATCCTGCGGGATCCGGATCGTGCGTGGGAAATGGCGCGCGCGATGATTCGCGAACTGCTCAAGACCGAGGGCGCCGACGGCGCGCTGCTCAGCGCCGTGATCGAGGTGACGGACGACGAGGGCGAGATCGTTCTGGAGTTTCCATTCACGGAGGCGATTCTCGATCGTCCGGACCGCTCGATGACAAGGCACTGACGCGCGCTGGCCCGCCGCGTGGTCATAACCATGCGTTGGCCGATGTCAGCACGTTTCCGATTGCAATTGTCCGGACAAATTCACAAGACTATGAACGGAAAGCCGAACGGCGCCGGGCGACGTCAATGGCGCAATCAACAACGGCTTCCACCCAGGGGAGATCTTCATGAAAAAACACTCGTTCGCACCGCGCAGCTTGCTGCTCGCGGGGGCCATGCTCGGGGCGTTCACGCTCTCTGCTGCGGCGCAACAGCCAGCCGCGCCGGCGGCAGGTGCCGCCCCCGCCGCCCAGCCGCTGCCGCCTGGCTCGCCCTTGCTCGGGCGTCCCGATAACGAGGCCGCCGCCAAGCTCGCGCCGGTGGCGCCGCCGCCGCTGCCGTCCGCGCCCGACAAGCTTCCGCTCGCCAAGCTCAAGGCGCCGGCCGGCTTCAATGTCGAGGTCTATGCGGCCGGCATGGCCAATGCGCGCTCGCTGGCGCTCGGCGACAAGGGCACGGTGTTCGTCGGCAGCCGGCTCGTCGACAAGGTCTATGCGATCGTCAACAAGGACGGCAAGCGCTCGGTCAAGGTGATCGCCTCCGGTCTCTATCGTCCGAACGGCGTCGCCTTCAAGGACGGCACGCTCTACATCGCCGAACTCTCGAAGGTCTCCAAGATCGACAAGATCGAGGACAATCTGGACAACCCGCCGAAGCCCACCGTGATCTACGACAAGCTGCCGAAGGACGAGGCGCATGGCTGGAAGTTCATCGCCATCGGTCCCGACAACAAGCTTTATGTTCCGGTCGGACAGCCCGGCAACAATGTGCTGCATGACGCCGACCACGGCCAGATCCGCCGCATGAATCTCGATGGCTCCGGCGCCGAGGTCTACGCGCTCGGCGTGCGCAACACGGTCGGCTTCGACTGGAATCCCGAGAACAAGCAGATGTACTTCACCGACAACGGCCGCGACTGGCTGTCGGAGACGGTGCCGGAAGACGAGCTCAACCGCGTCACCAAGGCGGGCGAGGATTTCGGCGCGCCGTACTGCTACCAGGGCAACATCATCGACCAGGAACTCGGCTGGGGCAAGAACTGCAAGGATTACACCGCGCCGGTCGGCCTGATGGGCCCGCATACCGCGTCGCTCGGCATGCGCTTCTACACCGGCAGCATGTTCCCGAAGAGCTACAAGAACGTGATCTTTGTCGCGCGTCACGGCTCCTGGAACAAGTCGCAGAAGCAGGGTGGTGACGTGGTCGCCGTCAGGCTGAACAAGGACGGCACGGTGAAGTCGATGGAGCCGTTCCTGACCGGCTTCCTCGAGGACAACAAGTATGTCGGCCGCCCGGTCGACGTGATGCTGCTGAAGGACGGCTCGCTGCTGGTCTCCGACGACTGGAACGGCGCGGTCTATCGCGTCAGCTACGGCAAGCCGAAGGTCGCCAATCAGTAAGTTGAAAGTCTAGTCACCGTCATTGCGAGCGAAGCGAAGCAATCCATTCCGCCACTTGCGGAGCAATGGATTGCTTCGTCGCTTCGCTCCTCGCAATGACGGCTCATGCCGGAGTGGCCAATGTATAAAACCATCACCACCGCCTTGGCGCTCGCGTGCATCGCCTTCTCCGCAAATGCAGAGACCATCCAGGAGCGCGCCGCGGCGTGCTTTGCCTGCCATGGCGAGCATGGCACGTCGGAGACCGAGAACACGCCTTCGCTCGGCGGCCAGACGGCGCCCTATGCGCTGATCCAGCTCTTCATGTTTCGCGAGAAGCTGCGGGTGTTCGAGCCGATGAACGAGATGGCGAAGCCGCTGACCGACGACGATTTGCGAGGCTTCTCGGATTTCATCGCCACCTTGCCGAAGCCCACGCCGCCCGCCGATACCGGCGATCCGGCACGGATGGCGCGGGGCCAGGCGCTGGCGCAGCAGAACCGCTGCAACAGCTGCCACAACACCGATTTCTCCGGCAAGGACAACGTCCCGCGCATCGCCAACCAGCGCGAGGACTACCTCGCCAAGACGCTGGCCGAATACAAGGACAACAGCCGCCACGGCTATGATGCCACCATGGCCGACGTGATGCAGACGGTCACCAAGGAGCAGATCGGCGACCTTGCCTATTACATCGCGCATGTCCGCTGAAACATCGGGCGGCGGACCGCTGGCCATGTTCTCCGCGCGGCGCTAAAACGCAGCGTCACACGGAGTTGCACATGCAGGATATTTGGCGTCTGTCGGCGGCCGAGCTCGCCAGCCTCATCAAATCGAAGAAGGTGTCGGCGAAGGAGGCGGCGCAGGCCGGGCTCGCCCGGCTCGACGCGGTCAACCCGAAGCTCAACGCGGTGGTCGATCACCGGCCGGACGACGTGCTGGCGCAGGCGGCCAAGGTCGATGCGGCCATTGCGCGCGGCGAGGCGGTCGGGCCGCTCGCCGGCGTGCCGGTCACCATCAAGGTCAATGTCGACCAGGAGGGCTACGCCACCACCAATGGGTTGAAGGCGCAGCGCGACGTCATCGCCAAGGTCGACAATCCGGTGGTCGCCAATCTGCGCAAGGCGGGCGCGGTGCTGCTCGGCCGCACCAATTGTCCGGCGGTCTCCTATCGCTGGTTCACCACCAACCTCATTCACGGCGACACCAAGAACCCGCGCGACCCCGGCATCACCCCGGGCGGCTCGTCCGGCGGCGCGGGCTCGGCGGTCGCGGCCGGCATCGGCCACATCGCCCACGGCACCGATATCGCGGGCTCGGTCCGCTATCCGGCCTATGCCTGCGGCGTGCACGGCCTGCGGCCGAGCATGGGCCGCATCCCGGCCTTCAATTCGGCTCTGCCGGAGCGTCCGATCGGCCCGCAGATCAGCGCGGTGTCGGGCCCGCTGGCGCGCACCGTCAACGATCTGCGCATCTCGCTCGCGGCGATGTCGGCGCCGGACTATCGCGACCCCTGGTATGCGCCGGTGCCGCTCGAAGGACCGCCGCGCGAGAAGCGCGTTGCGATGTGCCTCAATCCCGATGGTCTCAACCCGGTGCCGGAAGTGGTCGCCGCGGTCGCCGACGCCGGCAAGCGATTGCAGAAGGCCGGCTGGATCGTCGAGGAAATCGCCGACACGCCGTCCTTGCGCGAGGCGGCCGAGATTCAGACCCGGCTCTGGCTCGGCGACGGCTATGAGGCCCAGCTCGCTTTCGCCGAGCGCGAGGGCGATCCCGGCGCACTGGCTTGCCTGCGTGGCGTCCGCGCCCGCGTGCATCCGTTCGACCTGTCGCATGCGCTGACCCGCCGCGCGACCTTGACGCGCGAATGGTTCGCCTTCTTCGAGAAATATCCGGTGCTGCTGATGCCGGTGTCCGGCGAGCTGCCGTTCCCCGACCATCTCGACCGCAAGGACGAGGCGTCGTTCGCGCGGGTGTGGCACGCACAGCTGCCGCAGATCGCGATCCCGTTCATGGGGCTTCCCGGGCTCGTGGTCTCCACCGGTCTCGTGGGACGGATCCCGGTCGGCGTGCAGCTGGTGGCCGGACGCTACCGCGAGGATCTCTGCCTTGCCGCCGGCGAGGCGGTCGAGGCCGGCGGCACGCCGTCGTCGCCGATCGATCCGGTACTCTAGCGCATGATGCGGAAAAGTGGGTACCGGTTTTCCCTCGCGACAAACGCGGAACGCGTTTGCGCGGAGATCATGCGCAAGTGAGGTGAACGATGGCGACCGTTTACGATTTCACCGCCAAGTCGCTCGCCGGCGACGAGGTGCCGCTGCAGCGGTTCGAGGGCCAGGTGCTGCTGATCGTGAACACGGCGAGCGCCTGCGGGTTCACGCCGCAATACAAGGGCCTCCAGGAGCTGCATGCCGGCCTCTCGGCGCGCGGCTTTGCCGTGCTCGGCTTCCCCTGCAACCAGTTCGGCGCGCAGGAGCCGGGCGATGCGAGGCAGATCGCCGCGTTCTGCGAGACCAACTACGCCGTGACGTTTCCGATGTTCGCCAAGATCGACGTCAATGGCAGCGGCGCGCATCCATTGTATGAGCACCTGAAACGTGAGAAGTCGGGCCTGCTTGGGCCCGCGATCAAATGGAACTTCACCAAATTCCTGGTCGATCGCGTCGGCAAGGTCGTTGCGCGGCATGCGCCGACCGCCCGGCCCGAAGGATTGAGGAAGGAAATCGAGGCGCTGCTATGAGCGACGACAACGACACCAACGACCAATTCCCCGACCGCCTCTCGGTCGATCCGAACAGCCCGTACTACAATGCGGATATTCTCGCCCGTGATGTCGGCATCCGATTCAAGGGTGCCGAGAAGACCAATGTCGAGGAGTACTGTATCAGCGAAGGCTGGGTCCGCGTCACCGCGGGCAACGCCAAGGACCGTTACGGCAATCCGCTCACCATCAAGGTGCACGGGCCGGTCGAGCCGTATTTCCGGGATAAGAAGTAGGACGCAGTCATTCCGGGGCACGCGAAGCGTGAACCCGGAATCTCGAGATTCCGGGTCTGGTGCTTGCGCACCATCCCGGAATGACGCGGCAAGTAACCTGAAAGCGAATCCCCATGTCCGTTCGCATCGTCGACGTCCGCGAGGTCACAAAACCGATCTCCTCGCCGATCCGCAATGCCTATATCGACTTCACCAAGATGACCTCGAGCCTGGTGGCCGTGGTCACCGACGTGGTGCGCGACGGCAAGCGGGTGGTCGGCTACGGCTTCAATTCCAACGGCCGCTACGGGCAGGGCGGTCTGATCCGCGAGCGCTTTGCGCCGCGCCTCAAGGAAGCCGATCCGAAATCGCTGCTCGATGCCGATGGCGGCAATCTCGATCCGGACAAGGTCTGGTCGACGCTGATGTCGAACGAGAAGCCGGGCGGCCATGGCGAGCGCTCGGTCGCGGTCGGCACCATCGACATGGCGGTGTGGGACGCGGTGGCGAAGATCGCCGGCAAGCCGCTGTTCCGGCTGCTCGCCGAGCGCCACGGGCTATCAGCCAATCCGCGCGTCTTCGTCTACGCCGCCGGCGGCTACTATTATCCTGGCAAGGATCTCGGCGCGCTGCGCAAGGAGATGCGCGGCTATCTCGACCGCGGCTACAACGTCGTGAAGATGAAGATCGGCGGCGCGCCGCTCGCCGAGGACCGCGAGCGCATCGAGGCGGTGCTGAAGGAGATCGGCAGCGCGGCGCAGCTCGCGGTCGACGCCAACGGCCGCTTCGATCTGGAGACCGCGATCGCCTACGCCAAGATGCTGCGCGAGTACCCGCTGTTCTGGTACGAGGAGGCCGGCGATCCCCTCGACTACGCGCTGCAGGCCGCGCTGGCCGAGTTCTATCCCGGCCCGATGGCGACCGGCGAAAACCTGTTCAGCCACCAGGATGCGCGGAACCTGATCCGCTACGGCGGCATGCGGCCGGACCGCGACTGGCTGCAATTCGATTGCGCGCTGTCCTACGGGCTCTGCGAATATCAGCGGACGCTCGAGGTGCTGAAGACCCACGGCTGGTCGCCGAGCCGCTGCATCCCGCATGGCGGCCACCAGATGTCGCTGAACATCGCGGCCGGCCTCGGCCTCGGTGGCAATGAGAGCTACCCCGACCTGTTCCAGCCCTATGGCGGCTTCCCGGACGGCGTGCGCGTCGAGAACGGCCACATCGTGATGCCCGACCTTCCCGGCATCGGCTTCGAGGGCAAATCCGATCTCTACAAGGAGATGAAGGCGCTGGCGGACTGAGTCCGGCCAGCGACTGCCGATCTGCTGGGCGCGGGGCGGGCTTGCGTTCGCTTGCAAGATTTTGTGAGCGACGCTCAAGAAATTATTGAACGTTGCTCATTTCTGGATATACTCATGAGAACAGGGCGTCTTTGTCCCGGATGATCGGGAGCAGGCGCAAAAACCGGCCGTGAGGAGTGCCGCATGCCATATTCAGCCAAGGATCTCCGGGACGCCGCAAATGCCGGAGTGATCAGCCCGGCCGATCTGGAACGGTTGCTCGCTTTTCTGGCGAGCAGCGCCGGGCAGGGTCCGGCGGGCGATCCAAGTCCCACCGCCAAATTCGATGCCGCGCATGTGCTCTGGTACGCCGGCGCGCTCATCGTGATCGGTGCGATGGGCCTGTTCTCGACCCTGGCCTTCACCCAGATGGGCGGCCGCGCGCTCACGGCCTGCGCGATCGCCTATGCGGTCGGGTTCAGCGTGGCGGGGCACCACCTCTGGCACGACAAGAATCTGCGGGTTCCCGGCGGCCTGCTGATCGCGATCGCGGTCTCGATGGCGCCGCTCGCCGTCTACGGCATCCAGGACGAGCTTGGCTGGTGGGGCAAGTTCGGCAAGCCGGGAACCGTGCAGGACTTCTACGTCTGGGTGAAGGGCAGCTGGATCTTCATGGAGATTGCGACCGTCGCCGCCGGCATCGTCGCGCTGCGCTACTACCGCTTCGCCTTCATCGTCGCGATCATCTCGGTCGCGCTGTGGTTCATGTCGATGGATCTGGCGCCGTGGTTCAGCGGCATGGCTCACGCCGATTTCGAGATGCGCCGCAGGGTGTCGATCTGGTTCGGGCTTGCCGTGCTCGCGGTCGCCTGGATCGTGGACTATCGCAGCCGCAACGGCGACTTTGCGTTCTGGCTGCATCTGTTCGGCCTGATGGCGTTCTGGGGCGGAATTAGCGCGTCCGAAGGCTCAACCGAATTGAGCAAGGCGGTGTACTGCCTGCTCAATGTCGGCCTGATCGTGATCTCCGTGATCCTGATGCGGCGCGCCTATGCGGTGTTCGGCGCGTTCGGCATCTGCCTCTATCTCGGCCATCTCGCCGACGTCGTGTTCAAGGACTCGCTGTGGTTTCCGTTCTCGCTGTCGCTGATCGGCATTGCCGTGATCGCCGCAGGCCTGCTCTACCATCGCAACGAGCGTGCGATCACCGGCTGGATCGACGCGCATCTGCCGGCGGGGCTGCGGCCGCGGTCCGCGACGGCGTGATCGAGACGTTAGTCTAGAATCGCTACAATCTGGAATCTCTACAAGAAGAGCGGCGCGCGAGTGCCGCTCTTCTTTTCTCGGCGCAAATCCGGAAGCCGACAGAAACCATTCGCATCCTTGACTTTTCCAACCCTGCGCTCGCCGCGAGGTGTATCCGCGTCCATTCGTCGCGACTTTATTCCGTCGTCACGCAAAAATTTTCTCGCGCCCGTCGTCTGGACGCACAGCGCCTCACCTCACTAGAGGACGGCGCATCGCCTTCAGCGAAGGCGAAAGTTGCTTGGGGACGACGTCATGACATCAAGAACACAAGCCCATCGTCGCACTGTCTTGCTTGCGCTGCTCACGACGAGCTATCTCGCGCTCAGCGTTCCGCTCGCAACATCTGTCGCACAGGCGCAATCGGCGCCGTTGCAGGCCGGCGCCTCGTCGCTGCCGCCGGTGACCGTCACCCCGCCGGCCACGCAACGCCGCCGCAGCGCGCCGAAGGCCGCGCGCAACACCGCCGCCGCACGAGGCCGCCGCACCCAGACGGCGCGGCGGATCGCGCCCGCGGCGACGGCAAAACCCTTCGCGGAATCGCAGGACGCCCGCACCGGCACATCGGGCTATTTCGCCAACAGCACGTCGGTCGCGACCAGGACCAACACCGCCATCGTCAACATCCCGCAATCGCTCAACGTGATCACGCGGGAGCAGATCCGCGACCAGAACTACCAGGGCCTCACCGACGTCACCCGCTACGTCCCCGGCGTTGCCGTGCATCAGGGCGAGGGCAATCGCGACGAGCTCGTGATCCGGGGCGTCGATTCCAGCGCCAACTTCTTCGTCAACGGCTTTCGCGACGACGTGCAGTATTTCCGCGACATGTACAACGCCCAGAGCATCGAGGTGCTGAAAGGGCCGAGCGCGCTGACCTTCGGCCGTGGCGCCGGCGGCGGCCTGCTCAACCGCACGCTGAAGGAAGCCGACGGCAACCGCGTCTACGAGGCGACGGCGCAGACCGGCTCGTGGGGCGATCGCCGCGTCAGCCTCGATGCCGGACAGGCGATCAACGACAACGTCGCAGCAAGGCTCAACGTGTTCTACGAAGGCGCCGATGCCTTCCGCGATTTCAATCATCTGGAGCGCTACGGCATCAATCCGACGGTGACGCTGAAGCCCGACGACAACACCAAAATCAAACTGAGCTATGAATACTTCCACGACGAGCGCACCGCCGATCGCGGCAATCCCTCGCAGGGGCTGCCGGGCGGCGCGACCCGCTTCAACCCGACCACGCCGTTCGCGCCGAACGGCGACTTCTCGACCTTCTTCGGCAGCCCAAGCCTGAACACCGCGCAGGCGACGGTGCAGACCGGGATGGCCATTATCGAGCACGATTTCGAGAACGGGCTGACGGTGCGCAACGGCACCATCGCCGCCGACTACCAGAAGTTCTATCAGAACGTCTATCCGACCGGCGGCCCGCTCGCTGGCGCGGTCAATCCCGCCGACACCGCGGTCAATCTCGGTGCCTACCAGCACACGACCAACCGCGACAATGTCTTCAACCAGACCGATTTCACCTACAAGACCTGGACCGGGCCGCTGTTCCACACGGTCGGCTTCGGCACCGAGTTCGGCCGGCAGACCGGCGTCGACATCCGCAACACCGGCGTGTTCCCGAACGGCACCAACACCATCGTGCAGAACCCGTTCGCGCCGACCTATTTCGGCCCGGTGACGTTTCTTCACCACTTCACCGGCACCAACAGCGACGGCGTCACCACGCCCGATTCGAACAGCCGCTATGCGCTGAACATCCAGTCCGGCTATCTCAGGGACACCATCGAGATTTCGCGCGCCGTGCAGATCATCGCCGGCGCGCGGTTCGATCGCTACGACATGTCGGCCACCGACATGAACACCAACATCAATCGCAATCGCGTCGACAATCTGGTGTCGCCGCAGGGCGCCCTGATCATCAAGCCGATCGATTCGATGTCGGTCTATACCGCCTACAGCATCTCCTTCCTGCCGGCCTCGGGCGACCAGTTCAGCGCGCTGAACGACGGCACCCTGATCCTGCAGCCGCAGCGCTTCGAGAATGTCGAGCTCGGCATGAAATGGAACATCAACCCGAAGCTGCTGTTCTCGACCGCGGTCTACAATCTGAACCGCACCAACCAGCCGATCGCCGACGGCAACAATCCCGGCTTCTTCTTTCCCTCCGGCAGCACGCTCACGCGAGGCGTCGAAGCGAGCCTGACCGGCTATGTCACCGAGCAGTGGCAGTCGTCGCTGGCCTATGCCTACACCGATGCGAAGATCACCGGCGCGACCTCGGCGACCGTCGTGCCCGGCAACCGCGTTCAGCTGGTGCCGTACAATCAGTTTGCCTGGTGGAACAAGTATCAGTTCACGCCGATGTGGGCCGCCGCGCTCGGCGTGATCTATTTCGGCGATTCCTTCGCCTCGTCCGACGACACGGTGCGGCTGCCGGGCTTCGTGCGTTTCGACGCGGCGGTCTATGCCAAGATCGACGAGACCTGGAGCGCCCAGCTCAACGTCGAGAACATTTTTGACAAGGGCTATTGGGCGTCGGCCGACGGCAACAACAACATCTCGCCGGGGCAGGGCCGCACGGTAAGGCTGATGGCGCGCGCGAGGTTTTAGGGGCGGGGAGCGTCGACCGCCGTGCCGTCATTGTTGTCGATGTTCACTGCCCCGTCATCCTGAGAGACCGTGAATGTATGACTCTCGATGACGCAACATACTCGATGTCGTCCCGGCCTAGTGCGCAATTGCGCACAGGAGCCGGGACCCATAACCACCGAAGGTCATTGTTGCGCGACGCTGGGACCACAGCCTTCTAACAACTCAACCCTGTGGTTATGGGTCCCGGCTTTCGCCGGGACGACGAGGGGAGAGATTGCGCTGTATCCCCGTCACCCCAGCCGCATATCCAGCAGCCGCCGGCCCTCGCCCTTCAGCAGCTTCTTCACCGCGCTCGAGGCGATTACGTCGCCATTGTTGGCGTAGGCCTCGTGGTTCTTCTCGATGTCGTCGAGGCGGTAGAGGTAGTTGACCATGATGCCGGCGGATTCGCGCAGGCCCTTGGGCGAGAGGTCGCCGAGCCAGTTGATCCGCTCCAGCCGTGCGCCGTTGCCGAGATGGAAGCGCGCGACCGAATCGATCAGCCGTCCCTTCGGCGTGCGCGCCTTCAGGAAATAGTAGGCGGCAAGCGGCTCCAGCACGGCGCGCAGCTGGGTGGCGAGCTCGGCGTTCTCGAACCAGTCGGGCTTGCCGAGGCTTTCCAGCAGCTGGCGGTCCTCTTCGGTGAGCGGCACGTCGTCGGCCTGCTTGACCCACTGCATGAAGCCCGGCACCGGCGACAGCGTCACGAAGTTGTCGAGCTTCGGCAATTCGCGGCGCAGCTCCTCGACCACCTGCTTGATCAGGAAGCTGCCGAAGGAGATGCCGCCAAGGCCGCGCTGGGTGTTGGAGATCGAATAGAACACCGCGGTGCGGGCGCGCTCGACCGGGACCGGCTCGCGCTCTTCCGCAAGCAGCGGCGCGATCGCGCCCGGGATGGCTTCGGTCAGTGCGACCTCGACGAAGATCAGCGGCTCGTCGGCCAGCGCCGGATGGAAGAAGGCGTAGCAGCGGCGATCGATCGGATCGATGCGGCGGCGCAGATCGTCCCAATCGCGGATCTCGTGCACGGCCTCATAACGGATGATCTTCTCCAGAATATTGGCCGGCGACGACCAGTCTATCCTGCGCAGCACGAGGAATCCCCTGTTGAACCAGGACGAGAGCAGGTGCACCACGTCGCGATCGAGCGCGGCGAGGTCCTTGTTGCCCTTCATCAATGAAAGCAGATCCGAGCGGATCGACACCAGCTCGCCGGTGCCGCCCGGCGCGCGATTGAGGCGGCGGATCAATTCCTGGCGGCGCGGCTCGGAGGCGAAATGCAGGTCGCTGGCGTCGTCGCCATTGGCTTTGGCGCGCCAGCTTTCGATCGCCTGCGCCAGCTTGGCGTGATCGGGGCCGAAATCGCGGGCCAGCGTCTGGAAGAACGACAGCCGCCCGGCGGCATCGAGGTGGTGGTAGCGGTCGAGCACTTCGCGCGCCATCGCGGTGCCGGAGGCTTCGCCGCGGCCGGACAGCAGCGCTTCGCACAATTCCAGCAGTTCGGAAGCATCCTGCTTGTCGTTGGCCGGGCTGGCGCGGCCGAGCAGGACGCGGCCACGTTCGGAAATCGTCGAGAGCAGATCGGAGAAGAAGGCATTGGCCATGAGCAGGTCGTATCCAGCAGGTCGTATCCAGTGAAGCCGGACCTTACACGGGATTTAAGGTCGGGAGCACTGCAATCAAGCGCATGGATCGTACGGAAATATGTCGCAGCGCGACAGCGGTATAATTCGTCGTCACTGCGCCCGGTGGCGAATCCCGTTCACGTTTTCTCCGCGAACGCGGTCGGTGTCTTGCCGGTAACCTGGCGGAACGCGTGGGAAAATGCCGGCACGCTGGCATAGCCGAGGTCGGAGGCGACTTGCTTGACCGAAACGTTCGCGGTGCTCGACAGGCGCTCGATGGCGGCCGCGATGCGGGCGCGCTGGCACCAGCTCTTGAACGAGAGCTGCGTCTCCGCCGAGAACAGCCGCGACAGCGTCCGCGCCGAGGTGCCGACCGTGCGCGCCAGCGCATCGATGTCGTGGTCCTTCGTCGGATCGGCCAGCACGATGTCGGCGGCGCGGCGGCAGCGCGGCTCCTGCGGCAGCGGGATGAAGGTCGCCGAATCCTCGGCCTGGTGCAGCTCCAGCATCACGAGGCGGATCAACAGAGCGGTGCGCTCGCGTCCGCATGAGGCGTCGAACAGTGCCAGGATCGCCTGGTGCACCAGCGGTGACACCCGCACCACGAATTCGTGGTCGAGGCTGTCGCTGCGCTTTTCGCGCGCAAGCCAGGCCTGGTCGAAATACAGCGTGCGCATCTCGATGTCGGCGAGCACGTCGATCGCGTGCGGGAGCAGGGCAGGGACCCACACCGCGCGGTCCGGCGGCACCAGCCAGCGCCCCTTGGGCGTCGTGACCTGCATGGTGCCGCTGGCGGCATAGACCAGCTGCGCCTCGCGGTGCATGTGCGGGTCGAGCCGGACGCCCTTGCGATAGCTGCGCGCCACCAGATGCACGCCGTCCCCGGTGACGCGCCGGTCCTGGTGGAGGGCTCTTATTGGCGGCTCAGCGATAGTCATTGGCGACATCCCGTCAGGACAAGCACCTATAACCTATTTTCGAGCAATTGAAGAATCGCGTGAGAGACGTGCCGATGAACGGTCCAAGCAACAGTCCGAGCCGGGTGATCAGCTTCGTCAACGCCGGCCATTTCATCGACCACTATGCGATGCTGATTTTCGCGGCCGCCGTCATCATCATGGGCCCGGCGCTGGGCATCGCCTATTCGGAACTCCTGCCCTATGCGACCCCGGGCTTCATCGCCTTCGGCGCCGGCTCGCTGGTCACGGGCTGGCTCGGCGACCGCTGGAGCCGCCGCCACATGATGGTGATCTTCTTCGTCGGCATCGGCCTGTCGATGATCTCGGTCGGCTTCGTGCAGACGCCGCTGCAACTCGGCGCCGCACTGCTGGCGATCGGCATCTTCGCCTCGATCTATCATCCGGTCGGAACCGCGATGATCGTGTCCTATGCCGAGAAGCTCGGCGCCCAGATGGGAATCAACGGCGTCTGGGGCAATCTCGGCGTCGCCTCGTCGGCGCTGGTCACCGGCGTGATCGGCCAGTATCTCGGCTGGCGCTGGGCGTTCATCGTGCCCGGCACGGTCACCGTGCTGATCGGCATCGTCTTTGCGATGACGGTGGTGCATGAGGACCGCAAGGGCTCCAGGCAGGCCGCAGCCCAGGCGCGGGTCGCCAAGGAGGACATGTGGCGGGTGGTGCTGTCGCTCCTGATCGTGGTGATCGCGATCTCCACCACCTTCAACGCAGTGACGGTGGCGCTGCCGAAGCTGTTCGCCGAACGGCTTGCCGATCTGACCAGGAGCCCGGCGCTGCTCGGTGTGATCGCGGCCGGGGTCTATGTGTTCGGCGCGATGACGCAGTACACCATCGGCAAGCTGCTCGACAGATATTCGCTGAAGACGGTGGCGCTGCCGCTGTCGTTCCTGCTGGCGCCGTTCCTCTATCTGGCGGCGAGCCTGTCCAACCTGCCGCTGATCGTGGTCTCGATCGGCATCGTGATGGGCGCGTTCGGCCAGGTCACGGTGAACGATGCCATGGTCGGCAAGTACACCACCGAGGAATGGCGCTCGCGCGCCTATGCGGTGCGCTATTTCGTCGGCTTCACCGCGGCCGGCGCTTCCGTCGGCCTGGTGGCCTGGCTGTACGACCAGGGCGGCTTCTCGATGATGCTGCGCGCCTTCGCGGCGCTGTGTCTGCTGGCGATCGCGGCCGCGATCATCCTGCCGCGCGAGATCCGCACCCCGGCCACGCAGGCGGGCTGACACGGGCGTCTTGCGCCAGCTGCCGTTGAGGAATGCGTGCGCCGACCTGCGGTGCGCCGCTCGGGCACCGCCGGCAAACCGTGACCTGGTCACGGTTCGCCAACTTTGTTCCAACCCGAAGGTGTGGTAAGTTCAAGCGGGCCTCGGGGACGACGGCGCCGGTTGCGCCTCGAGCACGCAATTTTTTTGGAGCAGCCGGAGCGCCATGGGAGAAATTCGCGACTTCAAGTCAGGCCGGTCACAGCCCGACAATACACAGCCTCCCGGCGATTCAATGCCGCGGCGCCTGGCCGCGATCGTTGCCGGCGATATCGCCGGCTACAGCCGGCTGATGCAGCTCGATGAGGAAGGCACGCATACGCGCGTCAAGCGGACCCTGCGCGACCTGATCGAGCCCACCATCGCCGAGCACCACGGCAAGCTGGTCAAGACCACCGGCGACGGCTTTATCGCGATGTTCGACAGTCCTGTCGAGGCCGTCCGTTGCAGCATCGTGATCCAGCAGAACATGATCGGCCGCAACGCGGCGGTCGCGCGAGATCACTGGATCGAGTACCGGATCGGCGTCAACCTCGGCGACGTCATCATCGAACCCGACGATATTTATGGCGACGGCGTCAACGTGGCCTCGCGTCTGGAAGGAATCGCGGCGCCGGGTGACGTCTTTATCTCCGGCGGCATCTACGAGCAGATCAAGCACAAGATGGTCTGCGGATACGAATCGCTCGGCGACCGCAAGGTCAAGAACATCACCGATCCGGTCCGAGTCTATCGCGTGCTGCCGGATGCCGCCGCGTACCAACGGACGCGCAGGCGCCGTGAGTCCGTCCTGCTCACGCTGCTCGGATTGGCGATCGCGATCATTGCGGGGGGCGTGCTGTGGTATCTGCTGGCGCAACCGCGCGGCAAGCCGGCCGATGTGGCACAGGCGCCTCCGTCACCGACGGCATCGCCTGCCGTCCAGCCGCCGGCACCAAGCCCGGCTCCGACCCAAACCGCAAGTCCGACCCCGGCGGCACCGACGCAGCAAGCGTCGCCTCAACCCGCGCCCTCCGCGAGCCCCACCCCGGACCTGCCGGAGCCCGAGCTGGTCTTGCTTCAAGCTGGCAGCTTCTCGATGGGAAGCAATGACGATCCTTCCGAGCGGCCGATCCGCCGGGTGACGGTCAAGCCCTTTGCCATGGGCAAATATCCGGTCACGGTCCGCGAATGGAACGCCTGCGCAGCGGCCAAGGCCTGTGGCTTCACGGCCAGCGGCAAGGACGACGTTCCGGTCACCAATGTGAGCTGGGGCGACGCGAAGCAATATGTGACCTGGCTCGCCGAGCGCACCAAGAAGTCCTACCGGCTGCCGAGCGAAGCCGAGTGGGAATATGCGGCGCGCGGCGGAACGCAATCGAAGTACTGGTGGGGCGACCAGGTGCAATCGGGCCACGCCGGATGCAAGGATTGCGGCGGCGACGGTTCGGCCGAGCAGCCGGTCAAGGTCGGCAGCTACAAGCCGAATCCGTTCGGCCTCTACGACATGGGCGGCGGGGTCGATCAATGGGTCGAGGATTGCTGGCACAGGAATTACCAGGGCGCGCCGACCGACGGTGCGGTCTGGTCCGGCGGCGACTGCGCCTCCCATGTCATCCGCTCCGGCTCGTGGAAGAATGACGCACGCTATGTGCGTCCGGCCAATCGCGATAATTACGACACCAATGTCCGTTATCCGACCCACGGTTTCCGGGTCGCGCTGTCTCCCTGAGCGATCATCCCTGATCGCCAGGCTTCATGGAGGGGCTATGAAAAGTGCAGGCTTGATCATGCTCGCCGCGGCACTGACGCTGTTCGCGGTTCCGGCCGACGCGCAGAACAAGCCGGCCGGCAAGGACACCAAGCTGTATTTCATCTGGCCGCGCGACGGCGCCAAGCTCAAAAGCCCGTTCTGGTGCCGCTTTGGGCTGCGCAACATGGGCGTCACCCATGCCGGCGACGACTATCCGAACAGCGGCCATCACCATCTTCTGATCGACGTGAATGAGCCGTTGAATCCGAATGAGCCGATCCCGTCGGACAAGTCTCACCTGCATTTCGGTGCCGGCCAGACCGAGACGCAGCTCGATCTGGCGCCCGGCAAGCACACCCTGCAGTTGGTGCTGGGCGACGCCAAGCACTATCCATTCAGCCCGCCGGTCGTCTCCGAAAAAATCACCATCCGGGTCAGATAGGCCGATACGGATAGCTCCCTTGCGGGAACCGGCGCTTGCACAAGGCCGCGCCGTACGGTTTGTTGCGCGCCTGCCGGACAGCAAGATTCGGCGTGGAGGAAGTCTGATGTCGTCTCGACTGCTGCGTCTGGCCGGCCTCGTTTTGGGAGTGATTGTCATGGCCACATCAGCGGATGCCGACGCCTTGAAGGATCAGATCGCGCCGACCGGAAAGCTCCGGGTCGCGATCGCGATCAGCCCGGCCGGCGGCGCGTTCTGGTCGACCAAGACCGAGAACGGCTATGCGGGCGTTCCCGCCGATCTCGGCCGCGAGATGGCTGCGCAACTCGGCATCCCCGTCGAATATGTCGTGCATCAGAATTCCGGCCAGATCACCGACGCGGCGGCCAACAACACCTGGGACATCACCTTCCTGCCCAAGGATCCCGAGCGTGAGACCAAGATGACATTCGGGCCGATCTACGAGGTTGCCGACGCCACCTATATCGTCAAGCCCGGCTCGACGATCACGAATTTCGCCACGCTCGACCAGGACGGCGTCAAGGTCGCCGCCGTCAATGCCACCACGACGATGCGCGGCGCGATCGCCCATCTCAAGCACGCCAAGGTCACGGGCTATCAGACCTATGACGAGATCTTCAATCTGCTGAAGAGCGGCGAGATCGACGCCTTCGCATTGTCGCGCGATCAGCTCAATGCGATGGCGAAGAAGATCCCGGGCACGCGCGTGCTGGACGAGACCTTCAAGCAGACCGTCACCGCGGTCGCGGTGCCGCTCAACCATCCGCTCGCCGCGGCCTTCGCCACCAGGTTCATGACGGAGGCGGTCGCCAACGGCACGCTGCGCAAGGCCTACGACAACAACGGGCTGAAGGGCTCGCCGGTCCGCACCGAGGTGAAGTGAACTAGTGGTGCGTATCGACTCTTTCCCCGTCACCCCCGCGCAAAGGCGAAGCCTTTGCGCGGGGATGACGGTGATGGAGGGGCGCGCATCCTCTGGGCGACATCTGGGCATGCTGCATAATTCCGCGCCATCGCGCCGCGCGTTTCCTGCGGCGCCAGCCTAACTCATTGTATTGACAGGGATTTAAAGCCAACCGCCAGCGTCGCCGCTTGGCACATCCATTGCTTTTGATTGCACCAGTCAATGACGACTGCCGTCCTCCGGATTGCCAAGGGCCAACGCTGGCCGAGGCGAGGGGATCAAGGCGCCCGGCCCGGGCGTCTCGAGCAATCGTTGACCCCCCATCTCCCGGACGAACGAGCATTTCAACCAACCCGCGTCGCTTCCGGCAGGCAACCGGCGCGGCCGAATTGCGCAAGGGGATTTTACGAATGGCCTATCTCGCTCCGTCCGAATTCGTCACCAAGATGGTGGATGCCGGCGAATCCAAGATCTTCATGTCGACCCGCGACACCGTGATCCGCGCCTATATGGCCGGCGCGATCCTCGCGCTGGCGGCCTGGTTCGCCGTGACGATCAACGTCAATACGGGTCAGCCGCTTGTCGGAGCATTGTTGTTTCCGGTCGGCTTCGTCATGCTCTATCTGCTGGGCTTCGATCTATTGACCGGCGTGTTCGTGCTCTCGCCGCTCGCGCTGCTCGACAAGCGTCCCGGCGTGACGCTCGGCGGCGTGCTGCGCAACTGGGGCCTGGTGTTCATCGGCAATTTTGCCGGCGCGCTCACGGTGGCGTTCATGATGGCGTTCGTGACGACGTTCGGCTTCACGCAGGAGCCCGACAAGGTCGGCATGACCATCGGCAACATCGGCGAGGGGCGAACGCTGGGCTACGCGGCGCACGGCGCAGCGGGCATGGCCACGCTGTTCATCCGCGGCATGCTCTGCAACTGGATGGTCTCGACCGGCGTCGTCGGCGCGATGATCTCCACCACGGTGCCCGGCAAGGTGATCGCGATGTGGATGCCGATCCTGGTGTTCTTCTACATGGTGTTCGAGCATTCGGTGGTGAACATGTTCCTGTTCCCGTCCGGACTGATGCTGCATGCGAAGTTCTCGATCATGGATTACCTGATCTGGAACGAGATCCCGACCGTGCTCGGCAATCTCGCCGGCGGTCTCGCCTTCACCGGGCTCACGCTCTACACCACGCATGTGAAGACGGCCCCGAAGCGCCAGCGCCTCGCGGCTTGATCCTGGCTAGCTTATGGGGCTCTCCTGTCGCGGAGGGCCCCATTGGCTTTGGGACGGTCGATGCCGCGCGCGCTGACAATATCGGTCGGGCAATTCTCTGATCAGGGCCGCAAGGACGCCAATCAGGACTTCCACGGCGCCTTGATCCCCGGCGAGCCGCTGCTCGGCCTGAAGGGCATCGCCGTGGTGCTCGCCGACGGCATCTCCTCAAGCAGCGTCGGCCGCATTGCCGCCGAGTCCGCGGTCAAGAGCTTCCTGACCGACTATTACTGCACCTCGGAATCCTGGTCGGTGAAGAGCTCGGCGCAGCGCGTGCTGGAGGCGACCAATTCCTGGCTGCACGCGCAGACCAGGCGCAGCCAGAATCCCTACGACAAGGACAAGGGTTACGTCTGCACGCTGAGCGCCCTGGTCGTTCGGTCGACCACCGCGCACCTGTTCCACGTCGGCGACTCCAGGATCTACCGCGTCGCCGGCAACAGCCTCGAGCAACTGACCAACGACCACCGCGTCGTGATCTCCTCGCAGCAGAGCTATCTCGGCCGCGCGCTCGGCGTGAACCCGCAGCTCGAGATCGACTACCAGGCTCTCCCGCTGGAGCGCGGCGACATCTTCCTGCTGGTGACCGACGGGATCTACGAGCATGTCCCGGCGCGGCAGCTGGCGAAGGCGATCAAAGACGGCGCCGCCGATCTCGATGTTGCCGCGAAGTCGATCGTCGAACAGGCCTATGAGAACGGCAGCCCGGACAATCTCACCGTGCAGATCGTCCGGATCGACGAATTGCCCGACGGCGATGCCGGCGAGGTGTTCGGCCAGCCGACCGAACTGCCGCTGCCGCCGCTGCTCGACGCACGGATGCTGTTCGACGGCTATCGCATCGTGCGCGAGCTGCACGCATCGCACCGCAGCCACATCTATCTCGCGGTCGATGAGGACAGCGCCACCACGGTCACGATCAAGATCCCCTCGATCGACCTGCGCGACGATCCGGCCTATCTGAAGCGCTTTGTGATGGAGGAGTGGGTCGCTCGGCGGATCGACAGCCCGCATGTGCTGAAGCCGTTTCTGCCGCAGCGCAAGCGCAACTTCCTCTACGTCACGATGGAATATATCGACGGTCAGACCCTGACGCAGTGGATCACGGACAATCCAGCACCGGCGCTGGAGACGGTGCGCGACATCACCGAGCAAATTGCAAAAGGGCTGCGCGCCTTTCACCGCAAGGAGATGCTGCATCAGGACGTCAGGCCCGACAACATCATGATCGACAGGACCGGCACGGTGAAGATCATCGATTTCGGCTCGACCCGGATTGCGGGTGTCGCAGACGCGGTGCCGGCGGGCGTCGAGGACATCCTGGGCACCCAGCAATACACCGCGCCGGAATATTTCCTCGGCGAGGGCGGCACTGCGCGCTCCGATCTGTTCTCGCTCGGCGTCGTCACCTACCAGATGCTGACGGGACGCTTGCCCTATGGCGCGCAGATCGCGCGGGCCCGCACACGAGCCGACTTCAACCGGCTGGCTTACCGGCCGGCCGCGCATGGCGGCCGCGACGTCCCGACCTGGGTCGACGGCGCGCTGGAGCGCGCCGTGCACGCCAATCCGCTCAAGCGCTACGAGAGCTTTTCGGAATTCTTGTTCGACCTGCGCAATCCCAACGCAAAATATCTGACGACGTCATCGACCCCGCTGATCGAGCGCAACCCGGTGCTGTTCTGGAAGTCGACCACGCTGCTGCTGGCGCTGGTCGTGGTGGTGCTGCTGGCCTACGGCGCGCATCACTTGCGGTAGCGGATAGCCGGCCCTCTTCCCGTCATCCTGAGGAGCGCGTAGCGCGTCTCGAAGGATGAACGGCCCGCTGGTGGCCGATTCATCCTTCGAGGCTCGCTCCGCTCGCGCCTCAGGATGACGGGGAGAGGGAGGGAGGCCGACTTCAGTGCGTCCCACCCGCCGCGATCGGATCGAGGCCGCTCTTCACCAGCGCGTCGCGCGCATCTGATGAGGCGAGGAAGCTGATCAGCGCCTTGCCGGCCTCACGCTCCTTTGCAACCGTCGCGATCCCGGCGGAAAACACCGTGATCTTCTGCAACGGCTCCGGCAATGGGCCGACGATGTCGATGCCGGTCACCGGCTTCAGCTCGGAGATCTGCTGCAGGCCGATCTCGGCCTCGCCTTTGGCCACGATCTCGCCGACCGGGGTCGCCGGGATCATCCGCGCCTTGTCCTTCATCTGATCGGCGATGCCGAGCTTTGCGAACATCTCGGTCGAGACATAGACGCCGCTGGCGCTGTCCGAATAGGCGACTGATTTCGCCGCCAGCAGCGCCTGCTTGACGGTGTCGGCCGAGCCGATGTCCGGCTTCGCCGCGCCTGATTTCACCGCGATCCCGATCGGCGACTTCACGAGGTCGACGCGGCTGTCGGCCACCACCTTGCCCTGCTCGATGAGATCGCCGAGCGCATAGCCGACCATGATCAGCACGTCGGCCGGCTCGCCGCGCTCCAGCCGTACCGGAATGGCATTGGTCGTGGTGCCCATCGACGGCCCGAAAGCGGTCACCACCTTGTGCCCGGTCTTGCGCTCGAACTCCGGCACCAGCGCCTTGTAGGCCGCCGTCAGCCCGCCCGAGATCATGACATGGACTTCGGCGGCGGATACGGCTGAGGTGAAGGCGAGGGCGCCGATGACGGCGAGTGTGAGGGCGCGGAAGGCGGTAGGCGCGCGCATGGAGTTTCTCCCTGGACGATTCTTCGGAAGCGGGTCGTCGTGGCCGGGGAGACTACTGCGCGAGGGCAGGCATGGCTAGCCGCAGCGTCTTTGCGAGGCGCGCAGTGATGGAGATGGAGCAGTGTCGGGAGGCGAGATTTCGTAGCCCGGATGAAGCGGAGCGAAATCCGGGGCCGGCTTCTCCGCAGAAACACCTTCCCGGATTGCGCTTCGCTTCATCCGGGCTACCGGGAATCACTCACGAATTCACATGCACGAAATCGCGCAGCAGCGGGTAGATCTCGTTGTTCCAGCGCTTGCCGGAAAACACGCCGTAATGGCCGACGCCGGCCTGCATGTGATGCACCTTGCGATAGGTGCGGACCCCGGTGCAGAGGTCTTGCGCGGCGAGCGTCTGGCCGATCGAGCAGATGTCGTCCTTCTCGCCTTCCACCGTCATCAACCCCATGCGCCGGATCGCCGCCGGATTCACCGGGCGGCCGCGATGCATCAGCATGCCCTGTGGCAACAGATGTTCCTGGAACACGTCGCGCACCGTCTCGATGTAAAACTCCGCCGGCAGGTCCATGACCGCGAAATATTCGTCGTAGAAGGTCTTGATCACCGCGGCCTTGGCGGTCTCGCCCTTGGCGAGATGATCGGCCAGATCGATATGCTGCTTGATGTGCCGCTCCAGATTCATCGACACGAACGCCGTGAGCTGCACGAAGCCGGGATAGACCTGACGCAACGCGCCCTTGCACTGCATCGGCACGTAATTGATCAGATTGTCCTCGAACCATTTGATCGGCTTGCTTTTGGCGAATTCGTTCACCTTGGTCGGCTGGATCCTTGTGTCGATCGGCCCGGCCATCAGGGTGAGCGAGGCCGGCCGCGCCGGATGATTGTCCTCCGACATGATCGCGGCGGCCGCCAGCGCCGACACCGAAGGCTGGCAGATCGCCACCATATGCGCGCGCGGGCCGAGCTGGCCGAGGAAGTCGATCAGATGGTCGGTGTAATCCTCGAGCCCGAAGCGGCCCTTGCTGCGCGGGATGTCGCGCGGGTTGTGCCAGTCGGTGATGTAGACGTCGTGGTCCTGCAGCAGCGTCTTCACGGTGCCGCGCAGCAGCGTGGCAAAATGCCCGGACATCGGCGCCACCAGCAACAGCCGCGGCTGCTCCGGTCCGTCCACCTTCCTGAAATGCAGCAGCGAGCCGAACGGCGTCGCGTAGGCGACCTCCTCCGTCACCTCTAACTCCCTGTTGCCGACGGTCACGCTGCCGATGCCGTAGTCGGGACGGGCATAGCTCAGGCTGGAGCGCGAGATCAGCTCGAGCGCGGCGGCGAGCCGGCCGAACGTCCGGTAGGACGCGCCGCGCGGCACCAGATTGAGATAGCGCAACGCCGCCGCGGCGCCGGTTCGCCACGGCGCGGTGAGGTCCATGTGGTTCTGATAGGCCTGGTACAGCATTGACATCATACGCATCCACCCGTGGCCCGGCTTGCCATGCAATATCGACGCCAGAGGCGGGGCCGGCCGCCCGGCAAATTGGCACGTGGCTTGCTGCAAAAACTGATGGCGCCGGGTGCGCGGCGGCTGAACCGGCGCGCGATGTCCGGGAGCTGAGGACGCGTTCAGGCGTGAGGGACCGATATGGCGAAAGCGACACTCACCATCAGCAGCAAGAATTACTCCTCCTGGTCGCTGCGCGGCTGGCTGCTGGCGAAATTCGCCGGGCTCGAGTTCGAGGAGGTGGTCACCGCGCCCGACGACCCGTCGGCCCGCGCCGAGCTGCTGCTGCTGTCGTCCTCGATCCTGGTGCCCTGCCTGCGCCACGACGGTGCGACGGTGTGGGATACGCTGGCGATCGGCGAGTATCTCAACGAGATCATGCCGCATGCCGGGCTGCTGCCGGAAGACCGGATCCGGCGCGCGCATTGCCGCTCGATCTCGGGCGAAATCCATTCCGGCTTCACCACGCTGCGCTCTTCGCTGCCGGTCAATCTCAAGGGCCATTTCCCCGGCTTCAAGATCTGGTCGCGGGCGCAGGCCGACATCGACCGCGTCTGCACTATCTGGCGCGATTGCCTCGGCGCTTCGGGCGGGCCGTTCCTGTTCGGCGAGCGCCGCACCATGGCGGACGCGATGTATGCGCCGGTCGTGACCCGCTTCATGACCTATGACGTCAAGCTCGAGCCTGCGCTTGCGGTGTATGCCAAGACCATCATGACGATGCCCGAGATGCAGGAATGGATCGAGGCCGCGAAGGCGGAGCCGGCCGACGTCGAGGAGCTCGAGGTCGAATATTAGGCAGCGCCCGGGCCGGCCTGCCTGCATCGGCGGCTCAAGCACGAGGCAAGCCTTGCTCAATGGACGTGCCGTCGGCGTCAGGCATTGGCGCCACGCGACGGGTGTGCGCGACAGCCGTCGAAGTGCAAATTCGCGCCTCGCTCCAAATGCTTCCGCGGCGATACCAGCGTATGGCGAGACGGTTCGCCGCAGCCCAACCCGGCTGGCAAGGATTTCGCATGGCAATGACCGAGCTGTGACCGCGACGATGCGACGCTGCCGAAAATTTGGACGCTGAGCCGCGCCGCGATCTCGCGAACACGAGAACCGTGGAGGCTTGAAATGAACCAGCACGCCGTCGTCAGCAAATTCTCCCACGTCAAACCCGGTGACACCGAGTTCAAGGGCGGAGGTCTGCGCGACTTCTTCCTGTATCGCGATCTTGGCATCGCCGATGCCACCAGCGGGCAGGTGATCTGCCACTTGGTCAAGGCCAATCCCGACATGCCGCCGGAGCAGGGCACCGGCTGGCACAAGCATCTGTGCGATTTTCAGATCGTCATCATGACCAAGGGCTGGGCGCGCTTCATGTACGAGGACAAGGAGACGCTGGTTGAGGCCGGCGATGTCATCCATCAGCGTCCCGGCATCACCCACTACCTGTTCGACTACTCGAAGGACATGGAATACCTCGAGATCGTCAGCCCCGCCGATTTCAAGACCGTGGACGTGCCGCCGGCGACCGAAACGGTGCCGCCGATCACGCCGTGGAAATGATCGCCAACGAGAGGGATCGCAATGTCGTCTGCGGAGGAGTTAACCTTTGTTATCGGCCGCTGGCTGCGGCCGATCGTCATGGTTCTGTATGTGGTGCGCAGCCTCGGGCTGATGACCACATCTAGCCGTGAACAACGCGGTACGCTGCTCGATCAGTGATTCGGACGCGGTTCGTTCCACCCGCGTTCCAAATCTTAAGACAAGGTGCGCGCGCGTCGCGTTTTGAAACAGCGCGCGCCGATGCCGGCCTCAGGCCATGCCCGCCTGCTTCTCGCGCGGCTTCCGCCAGGCGATGACGTTGGCTTCCAGCGCGCCGCCGGTGGTGTCATTGCGCCACTGGCCGTTGACGAAGCGGCAGGCGAACGGCAGCTGATACGTTCCGCTATGATCCTCACAAAGTACTTCCACGCGCTGTTCCGGCGCAGGTTCGCCATTGCCGTCGAATTGCGCCATCCGTTTTTCGCGCGTTGCCATGCGATCTGTCTCCACTGCCCAAGGCCGAGCCAAAAGGGATCGAACCAAACAAGTTCCGAGGCCCCCGTCCCCACGAGTAGTCCCGTAATGGGTGAAGCACACCGCTTGAATGCGGTTTCAGTGTGGTATGTCTGCCTCGCTTTCAGCGTCGCGAGCACAAAACTGTGAATGACGCATTTGCCTGGAGACGCCGATGACCGCTCGTTTTGTTCTCGCCTTGCTGGCTCCGCTTGCACTCGGCGTCGCCGCAACCGCGCATGCGCAGGACGTTCCCGGCATCGAGATCTGCACCGTCGAGAAAACCATGGAGCGGCGCACGAGCTGTCTGCAGAGCAATATCGATTTCCTGCAGAAGACGATCAACAAGCTCACATCGGATCATCAGCAAAAGCTCGACGCCGCCAACCGGCAGATCGCGAGCTTGCAGAGTTCGGTTGTGAGCTTGCAGAAGCTCGTCACCGATCTGCAGGCCGCGCAGGTCAAGCTCACCGAGGACCTGAAGAAGAAAGCCGACGCGCCGCCGGCGAAGGATGCCGCGCCCGCCGCGAAGGATGGGACGAAGTAGAAAACCGTCATTGCGAGCGAAGCGAAGCAATCCATCCCACCGCGCGTGCGGAACGATGGATTGCTTCGTCGCTCCGCTCCTCGCAATGACAGGAAGCGTGTCTCAGCTACGCCACCCGATACTTCTCCATCACGTCGCGATCCGGCTCGTAACCGAGTCCGGGGCCCTGCGGCACGGCGACATGGCCGTTGGCGTCGACGTCGATGCGGTCGCCCCACAGGCAGGCGGGACGCTTCATGAAGAACACCTCGATCAGCCCCGCGTCGCGGATCGCCATCAGATGCAGCGTGGCGAGGAAGCCCGGCCCGAAATAGGGCGAGTGCGGAATCACCTGGACGCCGAACTCGTCGGCGAGGACGGCCACCCTGAGGAATTCGGTGATACCGCCGACCTTGATCACGGAGGGCTGCGCGTGACTGACCGCGCCCGCGGTCATCATCTGGCGGAATTGATGCACGGTGCAGGCGTTCTCGCCGGCCGCGATATCGAGCCGGCCTTCTCTGCGCACCTCGGCGAGCGTCGCAAAATCCTCCGGCGGCCAGACCGGCTCCTCCAGGAACAGCGGCGCGGCCTGCTTGCAGTCGCGCGCGAACTGGATCGCCGCGGGTCCGTCCAGCGGGCAGTTCATGTCGACCATCAGCGGCACGCCCGGGCCGATCGCTTCGCGCGCGGCGGCCACCGCAGGCACGGTGGTCTCGTGCAGCTTGATCGCGGAATAGCCCAGCTTGATCGCCTTCTTGCATTCGGCGGCGATATGCGCGGGATTGCCGATCCGCATCAGGCTCGCATAGGCCGGGATCGTGCTGCGCTTCGCGCCGCCGATCAGTTGATGCAGCGGCACGCCCTTCACTTTGCCGGCGAGATCCCACAGCGCGATGTCGAGCGCCGAGATCGCAAACATCGTGATGCCGTAGCGGCCGAACAGATGCAGGTTGCGCTGGATCTGCTCCATCGCGGCGGGGATGCTGGCGGCGTCGGGCACCTCGAGGCCGCGCGCCTGCGGCGCAATCATCTCGGCCACCGCCGTGCAGCTCGTCTTCGGGCAGACATAGGCGAAGGCGTCGCCCCAGCCGGTGAGGCCGGCATCGGTCGAAACCTCGACCAGCACCATGTCGAGCGCCGAGATCGCGGAAGCTCCCTGGCGGAAGCTCGCGGGCCCGGCGTCATAGGGAATGCGGATATGGTGGGCGCGGACGTCGGTGATTTTCATTGTTGTTGTCCTTCCGATCGCAGGATGTGCCTGGAATTCGTGGTGGCCGGACATTTGAGCCTGAAGAACGGCGTCGCTTCGGCTGGTCTGGGTTCCGGCCATCGCAAATCTTGCTCGTAACGAGTCTTGCTTGCGACAAGTCTTGCTCGTGAATCATGTCGAAGACGTGGATGCCCGGCGCACGGCCGGGCATCACGAACCGCAAAGTTGTGGAGGAAAGCCCTCAACTGCTCTTCTCGCCGCTCATGATGGGGCCGAATCGCTCCCAGCTCTCGCCCTTGAAGCGCATCATCTGCAACTGCTCGATCGGCGCATAGTCGTCCGGCCCGGTCTTGATCTTGGTGCCGGGCAGATAGATGCCGATCTCGAAGTTGAGGCTGGCCGCCTGCTTCATCAGATTCTCGCGGGTAAGATTGTCGCCGCACTGCCGCAACACCTGCTCGAGACCCTTGGCGACACCATAGCCGAATACGGTCGCGGCGTCGTCGAGGTCGCCTTCGGGATACCATTTGGTCATGAAGGCGCGCCACTCGGTCATCGCCGGATCGTTCTTCCACTCGGTATCCTTGGGGTCCTTGAGATACGCCGTGGACAGCACGCCCTGGCTCGCTTCATAGCCGGCCGGCTTCATCACGCCGCCGATCGAGCCGGACACGTTGGTCAGGAACTGCACCGGATGCCAGTCGAGCTCGGCGGCTTTCTTGATCGCCTGCGCCGCGAATTTCGGCGTTGCAATGTTGACGAAGATGTCGGGGTTGGCGCCCTTGATCTGCACGATCTGCGAATCCACCGTCGGTGACGAGGTCTCGTAGGAGGATTCGACGACGATCAGCTTCTTGGCCTGGTCGCCGAGCCCGTCGTGCAGGCCGATCAGATAGTCCTTGCCGAAATCGTCGTTCTGATAGAGTACGCCGATGGTCTTGCCCGGATAGTTCTGCAAAATGTACTTGGCATAGATGCGCGCTTCGACCTGGTAGCTCGGCTGCCAGCCCATGGTCCACGGGAAGTTCTTCGGATCATTCCACTTGGCCGCGCCGGTGGAGACGAACAGCTGCGGCACCTTCTTGGCGTTCATGTATTTCTGGATCGCGGTGTTGCCCGGCGTGCCCAGCGGATTGAAGATCAGGAGCACCTCGTCGCTCTCGACCAGCTTGCGGGCCTGCTCGACCATCTTCGGCGGTGAGTAGGCGTCATCGTAGGAGATGAAGTTGACCTTGCGGCCGTTGATGCCGCCTTCGCTGTTGAGCTTGTTGAAATAGGCGGCTTCGGTCTTGCCGATCGTGGCGTAGGCGGACGCCGGACCGGAATAGGGCATGATGTTGCCGACCTTGATTTCGGTGTCGGTTGCGCCCGGATCGTATTTCTTCTGCGCGTTGGCTGCGCTTGCGAAGGCGATCGTCAAAAGCCCCGCAAGCGCCGCGGACTTGACGCAGTTGGCATAGCTCAAGCGTTGGTGGTGCATCATTGTCCTCCCTGACATGCTGGCCGCGGCTCTTGCAGTCTTGATTATCGGGCAGCTTGGTGAGCCGTCGGATCGATGCGTCGGCGAGTATGCACGATTGCAACATTGTTGCCAGCGACGGCTTTGCGGGTAAATTTCCGTGGAGCGGAACCACGGTTTCACCGCCGGGCAGCAAGGACTGTCAAATGCCGCGCGCGGCAGCCGTGCATGATGCCCGAGCTTTGCAGGAAGGCCGTCGTCCATGAATCCAGCCCAGAAGGCGCTCTGGTACATCGAAAGCCATCTCGGCGCGCCGCTGACGCTCGACGAGATTGCCGCCGTTGCGGGCGTCTCGCGCTTCCATCTGGTACGGGCGTTCGCGGAAGCGACCGGGTTCTCGGTGATGCGTTATGTGCGGGCGCGCCGCCTCAGCGAAGCCGCGCGCCAACTCGCGGCCGGTGCGCCCGATATTCTCAGCCTCGCGCTGGATGCGGACTACGGCTCCCACGAAGCATTCACCCGCGCGTTTCGCGACCATTTCGGCGTCACGCCCGCGACGGTGCGCGCGACAACGTGCCTGACGAAGCTCAATCTCCAGGAGCCGATCACCATGATCTCGACAGCTCTCGACCACATCGATCCGCCGCGCATTGCCACCGGAAAGGCGTTCCTCGTCGCCGGCATCGGCGAGCGTTACAATCACGACAATGGCAGCGGTGCCGGCATTCCGAAGCAGTGGCAGAGCTTCCACCAGCAATGCGCGCATATCCCCCGCCAGGTCGGCAACGTCGCTTATGGCGTCTGCTGCAACGGCGACGATGCCGGCAATTTCGATTACATCGCCGGCGTCGAGGTCGCCGATTTCTCCGACCTGCCGCGCGAGTTCGCGCGCGTCCGCATTCCCGAGCAGAAATACGTCGTGTTCACCCACGCCGACCACATCTCGACCATCCGCCGCACCGTCAACACGATCTGGAATCGCTGGCTGCCGCAATCCGGCATGAAGGTCGCGGACGCGCCGAACTTCGAGCGCTACGACGAGAAGTTCGACGCGAGCACCGGCAATGGCGGGCTGGAGATCTGGGTGCCGGTGAAGGAGTAGCGGGCGCCGGTGCAGCAAACCCTGGTGTCGTCCCTGCGAAAGCAGGGACCTATAACCACCGATGCTTGTTATTTGCGTGACGCTGGAATGACGAGTCCCGCCTACAACTCTCGCCGCGGAGTATGGGTCCCTGCTTTCGCAGGGGCGACACCGTCTTGTTGCTCGCGAGTGCCTAGATCAATGAGAGCGCGCCAGGCAAAATGCGACGACCTCTTCCAGCGCCGTCTTCATCGGTGAGGGCGGGAACAGCGCCAGCGCGTCGACGGCCATCGCGCCGTAGTGCTGGGCGCGGTTGATGGTGTCTTCGAGGGCGCGGTGCTTGGTCATCAGGCCGATGGCGTGGTCGAGGTCGGCCGATCCGATCTCACCGCGCTCCAGCGCGCGGATCCAGAACTTGCGCTCGGTGTCGTTGCCGCGGCGGAAGGCGAGCACCACCGGGAGCGTGATCTTGCCCTCGCGGAAATCGTCGCCGACATTCTTGCCGAGCTTTGCGGATTTGCCGCCATAGTCGAGCACGTCGTCGACGAGCTGGAAGGCGATGCCGAGATTCATGCCGACCGAGCGGCACGCGGTCTGCTCGGCCTTCGGACGGTTGGCGATCACGGGGCCGACCTCGCAGGCCGCGGCGAACAGCTCCGCCGTCTTGCCGCGGATCACGGCGAGATATTCGTCCTCGGTGGTCGCGGTGTTCTTGGCGGCCGCAAGCTGCATCACCTCGCCCTCGGCGATGGTGGCGGCGGCTGCGGACAGGATGTCGAGCGCGCGGAGCGAGCCGACCTCGACCATCATCCGGAACGCCTGGCCGAGCAGGAAGTCGCCGACCAGCACGCTGGCCTCGTTGCCCCACAGCATCCGCGCGGACAATTTGCCGCGGCGCAGTTCGCTCTCGTCGACCACGTCGTCATGCAGCAGGGTCGCGGTGTGCATGAATTCGACCGCGGCGGCGAGCTTGATATGGCCGTCGCCGGAATAGTCCGCGAGTTGGGCCATCGCCAGCGTCAGCATCGGGCGCAACCGCTTGCCCCCGGAGGAGATCAGATGGTTGGCGACCTCGGGGATCATGGTGACCTCGGAGCCGGTCCGCGAAAGGATCGTCGCGTTGACGCGCTCCATGTCGGCGGCGACAAGTCCCACCAGCCCGTCGATCGAAGCATTGGACGGGCTTTCGAAGGGTACAATAACCGCCACGCTGGTCTCCAATTTTGCCGAATACGCACTATGCTCAGCTATAACAATAGAAACTGCGCGGTGCAGCGGCAAGGCCATCAAGTTATTGACATGTGGCGCAAGTGCCGCACAGCCGGGGCGACAGGAGAGCGTATTTTGCGGGAATTGGTACGGACCAATGACATGGTGCTGGTCTCCGCCATTGGCGCGCTGCTCGACAGCGCTAACATCCATCATCTGGTGCTGGACC
Source organism: Bradyrhizobium sp. USDA 3262 (assembly GCF_054060035.1). Classification (NCBI taxonomy): domain Bacteria; kingdom Pseudomonadati; phylum Pseudomonadota; class Alphaproteobacteria; order Hyphomicrobiales; family Nitrobacteraceae; genus Bradyrhizobium; species Bradyrhizobium sp. USDA 3262. The sequence continues at coordinate 7,478,668 of NZ_JBSSCT010000001.1, read as the reverse complement.
AGAACATGAGCATCATTGAGGGCTCGCTCGGCGTGCTGCCGCGGCGGATCCTGGTGCATGAGGACGACAACCACGAGGCCCGCCAGCTCCTGACCGATGCCGGCCTCGGCCACGAATTGCGGGCCGATGATTAGAACGTTTTCAAGCGAAGTGGACCCCGGTTCGCGTGAAGAAAACGCGTCAAAAAAGGAGTCTCCGGCGGCCGAGATCACCGAAGACGGATTTCTCGGTGGCCAATTGCGCCTGCGGCAACCCCGCAGCGGCCACCGCGCCGGCCATGACGCGATCCTGCTCGCCGCGGCGACGCCGGCTCGATCGGGCGACCGCGTCGTCGATCTCGGCTCCGGCGTGGGCGCCGCCGGGCTGGCGGTGGCGCGGCGGGTGAGGGGGATCGATCTCGTTCTGGTCGAAATCGACCCGGCCTTGGCCGAGCTTGCGCGGAATAATGCCGGCACCAACGCGATCATGGCGGAGGTGATCGTGCTTGATGTCGAAGCCGGCGCCGCGGCCTTCGATGATTCCGGCCTCGGGCCCGATAGCGCTGACGTCGTGCTGATGAACCCGCCGTTCAACGATCCGTCGCGGCATCGCGCCTCGCCGGACGGTGTACGCGAGCGCGCCCATGTCGCGACCGCGACCACGCTGGCCGGCTGGGTTCACGCGGCGCGGCGGATTCTCAAGTCGAACGGGCAGCTTGCGCTGATCTGGCGGGCCGACGGCATTGCCGAGGTGCTGGCCGCGCTGGACCGCGGCTTTGGCAGTGTCGAGATCCTGCCGGTTCACGGCGACGGGACGTCGCCGGCGATCCGAATCCTGGTGCGGGCAACCAAGGGCGGCCGGGCGCCGACGCGGCTCCATGCCGCACTGCTGCTCAATGAAGAGTCAGGCGTGCCCAATAAATGGGTGCAGGAGGTGTTGGCTGGGAAGGGGGAATTGCCGCTGGCGCGGCGCTAGCGGGCAGGCATGCTGCCCACGTCGTCAGAGGCACTAAATCACTGCGAAGCCGTTTCCGACTGGCGGTCCGGCGTGGACGTGAAGTGGATCGCCGCCAGGAGTGTACCGATCAGCAAAATCAGCAGATAGATTTTCATGAGTCCCTCTCCGCTCGCGCATTGCAGCCCCAATGACAAAATGCAAAACGCGTTCCACGGATTCCAATGACAGTGGCGTGATAAAAAGTGGTTAATTCGAGGTAACGGCATGAGTGAACAAAGAAGTGATCACGCTGGACGTTCGGGACTGCTCGAACGCGTGCAGGCAATGTTGCCGGCGCGCTTCAGGCGCGGCGCGGCCGTCGTGCCGGTGGTGCGGCTGGCAGGCGTGATCGGCGCGGTGACGCCGCTGCGGCCCGGCATGACACTCTCCGGCGTCGCCAAGATGCTGGAGCGCGCCTTTGGTACGCGGAATGCCAAGGCGGTGGCGCTGGTGATCAATTCGCCGGGCGGCTCGCCGGTGCAGTCGCGGCAGATTTATTTGCGCATCCGGCAACTCGCCGCCGAGAAGAAGCTGCCGGTGCTGGTGTTCGTCGAGGACGTCGCGGCTTCCGGCGGCTACATGATCGCCTGCGCGGGCGATGAGATCTATTGCGATCCGTCCTCGATCCTCGGCTCGATCGGCGTGGTCGGCGGCAGCTTTGGCCTGGAGGGGCTGATCAAGAAGATCGGGGTCGAGCGCCGGCTCTATACGGCGGGCAGCCACAAGGCGATGCTCGACCCCTTCCTTCCCGAGAACCCCGACGACGTCGCCCGGCTCAAGGCGATCCAGCGCGAGATCCATGCGATCTTCATCGCGCTGGTCAGGCAGAGCCGCGGCAGCCGGCTCAATGGCGCCGACGACGTGCTGTTCACCGGTGAGTACTGGGCCGGCGATACCGCGATCGGTCTCGGGCTCGCCGATGGCATCGGCGACATCCGCTCCACGCTGCGGGCCCGCTATGGCGACAAGGTGCTGACCCCGGTGATTGCGCCGGCCAGCGGCTTGCTGTCCGGCCTGCTCGGCCGACGGGCGCCGGGGGCAGGGTCGCTGGCGGCGCTGGATGGGCTGGCCGCGCTGCCGGACGAGGTGATCTCGGCGCTGGAAACCCGTGCGATTTGGGCCAGATTCGGGCTGTGAACACAGGGATGTGAGCGCGCCATTTAGTCCCAAAACCGCGATTGCGGCGCAGGCCACCTTGCGCGAGAATGCTCGGCATTGGGGGCCTGACAGACGTGAACGACAAGGATCGACCGATGCCGCCGCTGATTGCATTCGCAGGCGTCTTGGGAAGCTTGGCCGTGGTCCGCTGGGCGTACAAGACGGCCGTCCGGATCAACCAGGAACTCGAAGAGGCGCGATTGTCCCGCGTGGCCGAGGCCACCCGCGCGGGCGAAATCAAGACCCTTCGCCGCGACCCCGTGACCGGGGCCTATCGCCCGGGCTAACATCGTGGTCATTCCGGGGCGATGCGTCAGCATCGAACCCGGAATCTCGAGATTTCGGGTCTGGTCCTTCGGACCATCCCGGAATGACGCTAAACATCTCCCATCGCCTTGATTCCATTGGCTGCCGCCGATACGGTCCCGCGCGCCTCACACCCCTCCGCGAGATCGATTCCAACGATGGACGCCCTGCCTGACCACATGCGCCCGGAACGTTCGTTCCAGGGCTTCATCCTGGCCCTCCAGCGGTTCTGGGCCGAGCAGGGTTGCGTCATCCTGCAGCCCTACGACATGGAAATGGGCGCCGGCACCTTCCATCCCGCGACCACGCTGCGCGCGCTGGGGCCAAAACCCTGGAACGCGGCCTATGTGCAGCCCTCGCGGCGGCCCAAGGACGGCCGCTACGGCGAAAACCCCAACCGCCTCCAGCACTACTACCAGTTCCAGGTGATCATGAAGCCGTCGCCGCCGAACCTTCAGGACCTGTACCTGAAGTCGCTGGCCGCGATCGGCATCGACGCCGCCGTCCATGACATCCGCTTCGTCGAGGACGACTGGGAGAGCCCGACGCTCGGCGCCTGGGGCTTGGGCTGGGAATGCTGGTGCGACGGCATGGAGGTGTCGCAGTTCACCTACTTCCAGCAGGTCGCCGGCGTCGAATGCGCGCCGGTCGCCGGCGAGCTCACCTACGGGCTTGAGCGGCTCGCGATGTATGTGCAGGGCGTCGACCGCGTCTATGACCTCAACTTCAACGGCCGCGAGGGCGCCGAGAAGGTGACCTATGGCGACGTCTTCCTGCAGGCCGAGCAGGAATACTCACGGCACAATTTCGAAGTTGCCGACACCGCGATGCTGTTCGAGCAGTTCAGGATGGCGGAAGAGGCCTGCCGCAAATATCTCGCCGCCGGCTGGCGCGAGGGTGGCAACAGTAAGGAACATCTGATGGCCTTGCCGGCCTACGACCAGTGCATCAAGGCGAGCCACGTGTTCAACCTGCTCGATGCCCGCGGCGTCATCTCGGTGACCGAGCGGCAGAGCTACATCGCCCGCGTGCGCGACCTGGCGAAGGCCTGCGGCGAGGCATGGATCCACACTGAAACGGGCAGGGCGGTCTGATGCCCGATCTTCTCCTCGAACTGTTCTCCGAAGAAATTCCCGCGCGCATGCAGGCCAAGGCGGCCGACGATCTGCGCCGCATGGTGACCGACAAGCTGGTCGCCGAAGGCCTCGTCTATGAGGGCGCCAAGGCGTTCGCGACCCCGCGCCGCCTGGCGCTCACCGTGCACGGCATTCCCGCCCGCCAGCCCGATTTGAAGGACGAGCGCCGCGGCCCGCGCGTCGGCGGGCCCGAGCCCGCGATCCAGGGATTTTTGAAGGCCACTGGTCTCGCCTCGATCAGCGAGGCAAAGATCCAGCACGACAAGAAGGGCGACTTCTACATCGCGCTGATCGAGAAGCCCGGTCGCGCTGCGATCGACGTGATCGCGGAAATGCTGCCGGTGATCATCCGCACCTTCCCCTGGCCGAAATCGATGCGCTGGGGCGCGCGCTCGGCGAAATCAGGCTCGCTCACCTGGGTGCGCCCGCTGCACGCCATCACCGCGACCTTCGGTCTGGAGACCGAGGAGCCTGACATCGTCAAGTTCTCCGTCGACGGCATCGAGGCCGGGCAGACCACCTACGGCCATCGCTTCATGGAGCCGGGTTCGATCTCGGTGCGCCGCTTCGAGGATTACGAGGCCAAGCTGAAGGCCGCGAAGGTCATCCTCGATCCGCAGGCGCGCAAGGACATCATCCTCGAGGACGCCAAGGAACTGGCGTTCGCGCAGGGCCTCGAACTGGTCGAGGACCAGGTGCTGGTCGACGAGGTCTCCGGCCTCGTCGAATGGCCGGTCGTGATGATGGGATCGTTCGAGGAGCAATACCTGTCGATCCCCGACGAGGTGATCCGCGCCACCATCCGCAACAACCAGAAGTGCTTTGTGGTCAGGGATCCTAAGACGGGGAAATTGACCAACAAGTTCGTGCTGACCGCGAACATCGAGGCGCCCGACGGCGGCAAGACCATCGTCGCCGGCAATGAGCGCGTCATCCGTCCGCGACTGTCGGACGCGAAGTTCTTCTACGAAACCGATCTGAAGACCAAGCTCGAGGACCGGCTGCCGAAGTTCGAGCAGATCGTGTTCCATGAGAAGCTCGGCACCCAGGCGGAGCGGATCAAACGGATCGAGCGGCTCGCCGCCGAGATCGCGCCGCTGGTCGGCGCCGACGTCGCGAAGACCAGGCGCGCGGCACGCCTCGCGAAGGCGGATTTGCTGACCGAAGTGGTCGGCGAATTCCCCGAGTTGCAGGGCTTGATGGGCAAGTACTACGCGCTGGCGCAGGGCGAGGATGCCTCCGTTGCGGCCGCAAGCGAGGAGCACTGGAAGCCGCAGGGGCCAACCGATCGGGTGCCGACCGATCCGGTCAGCGTCGCTGTCGCGCTGGCCGACAAGATTGATACGCTGGTTGGGTTCTGGGCGATCGACGAGAAGCCGACTGGATCGAAGGACCCATATGCTCTACGTCGTGCCGCACTGAGCGTGATCAGACTCGTTATCGAGAACAAGCTTCAGATAGGACTAAAAGCGCTCCTGGATAGCGCTGCTGATACTATCGGTGGCGACCTTCTGAATGAAGAGCTCGACAGGCAGTATCAAGCGGCTCAGATGCTTGATAACGCACTTGGCGGTGACTCCCGAGTCGACGAGGTATTATGGCGCGATACGACTGGGTCTGATGGTTTTGGTCGTTCCGAACAGACGACTTCGGCGGTACTCGGTGATCTGCTCGCCTTCTTCGCCGATCGCCTGAAGGTTCAGCTCCGCGATCAGGGCGCGCGTCACGATCTCGTCGATGCCGTGTTCTCGCTCGGTGGCCAGGATGATCTGCTGCTCGTCGTCCGCCGTGTCGAGGCACTCGGCAAGTTCCTCGACAGCGACGACGGCAAAAACCTGCTCGCCGGCACGAAACGCGCCAGCAACATTCTCGCGATCGAGGAGAAGAAGGACAAGCGGACCTTCGACGGCGCGCCTGACGCCGCGCTCTACAAGCTCGATGAAGAGAAGACGCTGGCCAAGGCGATCGACCAGGTGAAGGCCGAGGCCTCCGCCGCCGTCGCCAAGGAAGACTTCGCCGGCGCGATGAGCGCGATGGCCAAGCTGCGTCCGGCGGTCGATGCGTTCTTCGACAAGGTCAAGGTCAACGACGACGATCCGAAGGTGCGCGAAAACCGCCTGAAGCTCCTCAACGAGATCCGCGCCGCGACGCGTGCGGTGGCGGATTTCTCCAGGATCGAGGGCTGATCGATGGACCGCGCGACGCTCGCCGCTTACGACAAGGATGCGGCGGCGTTTGCGCAGGACTGGCACGAACAGCCGGCCCCGGTCGATCTGCACGACATCGTCACGCGTTTCTTCATCAGGGGCGGCGCGACCGCCGATATCGGCTGCGGCAGCGGCCGCGAGGTGGCGTGGCTCAATGCCAACGGCTTTCCGGCCGAAGGCTATGACGCCTCCGAGGGCCTGCTCGCGGAGGCCCGCGTTCGCTATCCGACGTTGCGCTTTGCGCACGCTGAGCTGCCGGCGTTGTCCGGTCTGGCCTCCGGCAGCTTTGACAACGTCTTGTGCGAGACCGTGATCATGCATCTCGATCACGCGCTGATCGCACCATCAGTCCGCCGCATGCTCGAACTCGTGAAACCCGGCGGCGTGCTCTATCTGAGCTGGCGCGTCACCGCGGGCGACGATGCGCGCGATGCGCACGGGCGGCTCTACGCGGCGTTCGATGCGGCGCTGGTGCGGACTGAGCTGGCGGCGGCCCAATTGCTGCTCGATGCCGAGGTCGTCAGCGCCTCGTCCGGCAAGGTCATTCACCGCATCATCGCGCGAAGGCGCAACTGATCCGGCCTCCTGAAATATTTCGACACAATTTGCAATTTGTTAACCATGCCCTGCGAAGGTCCTGACGAAGCAACGATTTCTTAAGACATCGCCCCTCGCGCCAATGCAGGGACCGCCCGATGACCTCGATCGGCACCACGCCCAATCCCTACGCCCAATATGGTTCGGCCTATGCGCGGGCAGCAGCGACGCCCTCGCTGGCGGCGACCTTGTCGGGCGACGGCACCGCCGGCGATCTATCGGCGTCCAACGCCGCAACCAATCTCACGCTGTCGGACGCCGCCCGCGCGCAACTCGCCAAGGCGCCGCTGCCGGATTTTGCCACCGTCACCAGCGACGCGCGCATCACGCTCGACCGGCTCTACACGGTCGCCGGCGTCAAGGCACCGATCGTCGACGGCAAGACCACCATCGATCTCTCGACGCTGGACCGTCGCTCGCTGTTTGCGATCTCGACCAACAATGGCGGCAAGTTCACGCCGGACGAGCAGGCGGTTGCGGCCACCGAGCTGAAGCAGCGCTTCGACAAGGCGTTGGAACCGTCGCTGGCGACCACGCGCCTGACGGGCGACTACAGCGTCAGCTACAAGGCCGCGCTCGATTATCTCGATGGGGCGAGCGATGAGGAGAAGGCCACCGCAACCTGGGCCAACCAGCGCGCCGCGGTGCTGAAGGGCTATCAGGCGACGCAGCAGAATCCCAACACGGCGCCATCGGGAATTTCCGGCGATCCGATCGCGGCCGCGCTGGCGGGGACGGCGCCTCCCACAAAGAGCACGACGCGCGACTTCAGCAGCATCGCCAGCGACGTGCGCGCCTTCCTCGATCGGCAGAAGAGCGAGGCGGCGAAGAGCGGCAAGGAGCTGGTCTACGATTCCCGCCGCAAGACCGGACAGCTCGCCGACCTGTCCTCGCTCGACAACCGCTCGCTCTCGGCGATCTCGCTGAACCAGGACAAGAGGTTCTCCACCGAGGAGATCTTCGCGGCCAAGCAGGAACTCAACACGCGGACGCGTCTCGCCGTGCTCGACGCGCTGAAGCAGAGCCAGACCGCCGGCGATCCGCGCCAGTTCAGCCTCGGCATCCTCAAGCAATATTCCTCGATGAGCGCGGAGGAGCGCCAGGCGACCAACTGGACGCAGGATTTCCAGGACGCTGCGATCAAGAGCTACAAGTCGACCTCGACGCTGCTCTCGATCCTCAAATCGTAACCCACTCGACACTGAAGCGAAGCGCGCAGCGGGTTGCGTGAAGAACGTGAAGAAAGCGCGTCAAGGACAGGCGCTGGAATTCATCACAACACGACGATCACAACACACGGAAGAACCCCGCCCGGAGGGGAGGCCGGACGGGGCTTTCTGGTCCGGTCGATCCTCGCGCACATCCGCTTGCGCGGCGCCCGGACTGTCGTTCAGGCGATCGTGCTGACGTTGATCTAGTCGACCACCTGAACGATCCGTCGCGAACGCGGCTCGACCAGAACGGTCTCACCGTTCACGACGGTGTAACGATAGGGCGTCGCGCCGAACCGCTGCGGCACGTCGTAAGTGGTCACGCCGGCGTCCGGCAGCACGGTGCCGACCACGATGCGATCCGGAACCGTGTAGTTCGGCACGCGCTCGCGCACGATGTACTCGCGGAAAGCCGGACGCTGCTCGACAGTAATGCCCTCGTCATCATCGACAGCAACCGGCGGGCCACCGCGGACGACGCCAACGGTCTGGGCCTGTGCGGCAACAGCCGGCACCGTGATCGCAGCAGCAACCGCTGCAACGGCAAGTATTCTGTTTCGCATGGCTCGCTCCATTCTTTTTCGGTGCGCGCCAGCCTTCGCCGATGCGCACGGCGAGCCAATGCATCGGCTGCGGTGATGTTCCGGAAAACCGCCGCCATATACGCGGCAATTTGGAGCAATTTTCGTGAGTTACGGGAACTCTCAGGCCGCGCGGGCGTCTTGATGTGGGAACCCCCTCAGCGGATAAACTGCCGCTCGATTCGCTCTTCCAAGAAACCCCGGAGACAACTTCAATGACCATCACCGCTGGGCATCTGCCTGCTATCGTGGCTCTGATCGCAGGCGTCCTGATCCTGATCATGCCGCGGCTCCTGAATTACATCGTCGCGATCTATCTGATCTTCGTCGGGCTCGTGGGGATGGGTCTGCTGCGCTGGCTGCACCTCTAGCGGGAAAGCGGGGTTTCGCGGCTTGCGCGGAACCCCTCAAAATGGTGTAAGGCGCGCATCTTCGACCCCTCTTTTCGGATTGTTGTCTGACATGGCCAAAGCCGTCGCGAAGTCCAAGAAAACTGCCGAGAAAACAGCAGCGAAATCAAAGCCCTCCGCCGCAGCCCGCAAGGCCGCACCAGTGCGCAAGGCGCTGAAGAAGAGCGCCCCGAAGGCGGCGCCGAAAGCCGCCCCCAAATCGGCTGCAAAGCCGGCCGCGAAGCCGGCCAACAAGGCGCCGGCGAAGGCCGTTGCGAAGAAGGCGGCCCCGGCTGCGATCAAGGCCGGCAAGTGGGTCTATACATTCGGCGACGGCAAGGCCGAGGGCCAGGCGACCTTGCGCAATCTGCTCGGCGGCAAGGGCGCCAACCTCGCGGAAATGGCCAATCTCGGCCTGCCGGTGCCTCCCGGCTTCACCATTCCCACCTCGGTCTGCACCTATTTCTACGAACACGACAAGACGTATCCGAAGGAATTGAAAGCTCAGGTTGAGAAAGCGCTCGACTATGTCGGCAAGCTGACCGGCAAGACGTTCGGCGACGCCAAGAACCCGCTGCTGGTCTCGGTCCGCTCGGGCGCGCGCGCCTCGATGCCGGGCATGATGGACACCGTACTCAACCTCGGCCTCAACGACAGCACTGTCGAGGCGCTCGCCGAACTCTCCGGCGACCGTCGCTTCGCCTATGACAGCTATCGCCGCTTCATCACGATGTATTCGGACGTCGTGCTCGGCTTCGAGCATCATCACTTCGAGGACATCCTCGACACCTTCAAGGACGGCCAGGGCTATTCGCTCGACACCGACCTCACCGGCGACGACTGGGTCGAGCTGGTCGGCAAGTACAAGGAGGCCGTCGCCAAGGAGACCGGCCACGACTTCCCGCAGGATCCGCACGATCAGCTGTGGGGCGCGATCGGCGCGGTGTTCTCATCCTGGATGAACGCCCGCGCGGTGACCTATCGCAAGCTGCACGACATTCCGGAATCCTGGGGCACCGCCGTCAATGTGCAGGCGATGGTGTTCGGCAACATGGGCGAGACCTCGGCGACCGGCGTCGCGTTCACCCGCAACCCCTCGACCGGCGAGAGCAAGCTCTACGGCGAGTTCCTGATCAATGCGCAGGGCGAGGACGTCGTCGCCGGCATCCGTACGCCGCAGGACATCACCGAGGAAGCGCGCCAGGAATCCGGCTCCGACAAGCTGTCGATGGAAGCCGCGATGCCGGTCGCGTTCAAGGAGCTGACGCGGATCTACACGCTGCTCGAGAAGCATTACCGCGACATGCAGGACATGGAGTTCACGGTCGAGCAGGGCAAGCTGTGGATGCTGCAGACCCGCGGCGGCAAGCGCACCGCGAAGGCGGCGCTGCGGATCGCGGTCGAGCTCGCCAATGAAGGCCTGATCTCGCGCAAGGACGCGGTGACGCGGATCGATCCGGCATCGCTCGACCAGCTGCTGCACCCGACCATCGATCCGGCCGCCAAGCGCGACGTGATCGCGACCGGCCTGCCGGCGTCGCCCGGCGCCGCCTCCGGCGAGATCGTGTTCTCGTCGGACGAAGCGGCCAAGCTGCAGGCCGACGGACGCAAGGTCATCCTGGTCCGCATCGAGACCAGCCCGGAGGACATCCACGGCATGCACGCCGCGGAAGGCATTCTCACCACCCGCGGCGGCATGACCTCGCACGCGGCGGTGGTCGCGCGCGGTATGGGCAAGCCCTGCGTCTCCGGCTGCGGCACCATCCGCGTCGATTACGGCCGCGGCACCATGAGCGTGGGCTCGCGCACCTTCAAGACCGGCGATGTCATCACCATCGACGGCTCGGTCGGCCAGGTGCTGGCCGGCCGCATGCCGATGATCGAGCCGGAACTGTCCGGCGAGTTCGGCACGCTGATGGGCTGGGCCGACGAGGTCCGCAAGCTCGGCGTCCGCGTCAACGGCGACACGCCCGATGACGCGCGCACCGCGGTGAAGTTCGGCGCCGAAGGCATCGGCCTCTGCCGCACCGAGCACATGTTCTTCGAGGAGACCCGCATCCGCACCGTGCGCGAGATGATCCTCTCCGAGGACGAGCAGTCGCGCCGCGCCGCGCTGTCGAAGCTGCTGCCGATGCAGCGCGCCGACTTCGTCGAGCTGTTCGAGATCATGCAGGGCCTGCCCGTCACGATCCGCCTGCTCGATCCGCCGCTGCACGAGTTCCTGCCGCACACCCAGGCCGAGATCGAGGAAGTGGCGCGCGCCATGAACACCGATCCGCGCAAGCTCGCCGACCGCGCCCGCGAACTCTCCGAGTTCAACCCGATGCTCGGTTTCCGCGGCTGCCGTCTTGCGATCGCCTATCCGGAGATCGCCGAGATGCAGGCGCGCGCGATCTTCGAGGCCGCCGTCGAGGCCGGCAAGCGCACCGGAAAGCCGGTCGGTCTCGAGGTGATGGTGCCGCTGATCGCGACCAAGGCCGAGTTCGATCTGGTCAAGGCGCGGATCGATGCGACCGCCAACGCGGTGATGAAGGAAACCGGCGTCAAGCTGAGTTACCAGGTCGGCACCATGATCGAGCTGCCGCGCGCCTGCCTGATGGCAGGCGAGGTGGCCGAGACCGCAGAGTTCTTCTCCTTCGGCACCAACGATCTGACGCAGACCACCTACGGCATCAGCCGCGACGACGCCGCGAGCTTCCTCGGCACCTATGTCGCCAAGGGCATCCTCGAGATCGATCCGTTCATCTCGGTCGATCGCGACGGCGTCGGCGAACTGGTCAGGATCGGCGTCACCCGCGGCCGCAAGACGCGGCCGCGCCTCAAGGTCGGCATCTGCGGCGAGCACGGCGGCGATCCCGCGTCGGTCGCGTTCTGCCACGAGGTCGGGCTCGATTACGTCTCGTGCTCGCCCTATCGCGTGCCGATCGCGCGTCTCGCCGCAGCGCAGGCCGCGCTCGGCAAGGAGATCGCCAGCCAGGCCTGAGCGATTAGTAGTTCAGAGAAGTGCAATGGCCGGGACCCAGTCCCGGCCATTTTGCTTGTTGAGGCAGCGTGCAAATAGCGTCATTGCGAGCGAAGCGAAGCAATCCATGTTTCCACTTGCCGCGACGTGGATTGCTTCGTCGCTGTCGCTCCTCGCAATGACGACGGGTGGGTATCGTGCCTGCAACACTTTGTTCACCATCTTCGTTGACCTGCTGTTCACGCCTTTCGTGCGCCGCGCGTTTACCAAGGCGCGCAATGCAACATGCGAAAGATGTGCGATCGCTTGAGTGTAGCGCGCGAGCAACGCCGATTAACTCCGCAGCAACCTAAACGGTTTAGCAACGAGAAAGGTCGAATTGCGCGGATGTACCGCGTTCGATTGCACTCAGTAAGCGTTGCGTGAGCGTACGATGTTTGTGTCGCGTAACCAGCCGAAGGGCGCACGTCTTGCGCTCTTCGGTCTCGGTCTTGGCATCTTCGCACTTATGCCGACCGAGATCGGATATCAGGATATTGCCTCGCTCCTGGCCCGGCAGCCCGGCGTCGCCGAGCGCTGGCAGAAGCGCGTCTTCGCCTCCGCCGTCGGCTCCATCCAGGTCGCGACCTACAGTTTCGGCCGTCCGATCGGCACGTCCGCGCCGCAAGCCCCGCAAATCCTGCTCGCAAGACTGGACAGTTCGAACCTCGACATCACCGGAACGGTGACGCGCAATCCGATCACAGCCCCGCCGCCGCGCTACCAGGCATCCGATTTTCCCAGGGTCGATCGCACCCTGAAGGGCGATCGCCTCGTCGTTCGGCGGCCTGATCAGGTCGAACCTGCGGAGCCTGCAAATACGGCGCCGGCGAACGAAGATCCCGCGACATCGAATTCGTCGGTCAAAGGCATGAAGACCGCGACCGCGCCGGCCGATAGCGCGCCGCTCGATCCGGAATTGCAGGAGGCGCTGCGCGCGCCGCCCTTGCCGCAATATGCCAAGCCGTCGCCGCAGCAGAACGACGTGTCGCTGTCGCTCGAGGCCAACCCGCTCGACGATCTGAAGCCCGCGCCCGCGAAGCCCGCGGTTGCGCCCGCCGATGCGGCGCGCGAGCGCGACCCGTTCGCATTCCAGACCGCCAGCCTGTTCTTCGGCTCGTCGCTCGGCACGCCGGAGAACCTCGAGCGCTGGCAGCCCGGCGAGGCGCCGGTTGTCGTGACGCCGGCAGCAACGCCCGATCCCGACATGAAGGTGATGGCATCACTGCCGGTCGATGCCGATGGTCCGGTCAAGGCCGGCGAGATGGGCGAGAGCATCGCGCCGAAGGGCGAGGTCAATGCCGACGACCAGCACACCAAGACGCCGGCGGAGCGGCTCGGCCTGTTCGACGAGAAGTCGCGCGCCAAGTCGGAGAAGTGCCTCGCCGAGGCCGTCTATTTCGAAGCCCGCGGCGAAGCGGTGCGTGGCCAGATCGCGGTCGCCCAGGTGGTGCTGAACCGCGCCTTCTCCGGCAAATATCCGGAGACGGTGTGCGGCGTGGTCTACCAGAACAAGAACCGCCACTACGCCTGTCAGTTCACCTTCGCCTGCGACAATATCGCTGACGTCGTCCGCGAGCCCGACATGTGGGATCGCGCCAGGAAGATCGCGAAGGCGATGCTCGACGGCGAATTGTGGCTGCCGGAAGTCGACCGCTCGACCCACTACCACGCCTATTGGGTGCGGCCGTCCTGGGTCAGCGAGATGAAGAAGATGTACAAGTTCGGCGTCCACACCTTCTATCGCCCGCGCGCCTGGGGCGACGGCAGCGACGCGCCGAGCTGGGGCAACCCGGCCGAGACCGCCAAGATCTCGGCGCAACTTGCCGAGGCCGCCCAGAGCTCGGCCGAGCAGGCCAGCGCCAGGCGATAGGGCTGCCAACCTAACCTCCCCTTGAAAAGGGGAGGTCGCTTTGCTCGTCAGAGCAAAGCGGTGGGGATCTGGTCCCTCCACGAGCAGCGATGCTTGACCCCCATCCCAACCTTCCCCCTTTCAGGGGGAGGAGACGGCAACGTTCCCCGCCATTCGGGCCTGAGCCGTCGCGATTTCGGGGCAGACGCGTCGCAACCTAACGACGTCGTTCCGGGATGGCCGGCAGGGCCTGCCCCGGAATGACGGTCATCATCCTCTCCGATTCTGCAGAGCAGCCCTGCAGGCGAATATTTTTCTCCGGCCCCTCTTGGGGTTTTCATGCACCTGCATTAATTCCCCGTAATGTTCGGCGGGGCTGCTCCCCGCGCAGCAGTTGCTGGGGAAGACAAGATGGCCGTTACCACCGGGGATCTTCGACCGACGTCGGGCACGTGGCGCACGCCGCTTGTCATCATCGTCTGCGGCTGCGCGATTGCGCTGCTGAGCTTCGGCCCGCGCTCCAGCCTCGGCTTCTTCGTGCAGCCGATGAGCCATGAATTCACCTGGGGCCGCGACGTGTTCGGCCTCGCGCTGGCGCTGCAGAACCTGCTGTGGGGGCTCGGCCAGCCGATCGCCGGCGCAATTGCCGACCGCTTCGGCCTGCTGCGTGTGATGGTCGTCGGCGCGCTGCTTTACGCCGCGGGCCTGCTCCTGATGCGTTACTCGGCGACGCCGCTCTCGCTCAACCTTGGCGCCGGCGTCCTGATCGGCTTCGGCCTGTCGGGCTCCTCGTTCAACCTGGTGCTGTCGGCGTTCAGCAAGCTGCTGCCGCCCGCGCAGCGCGGCATCGCGCTCGGCGCCGGCACCGCCGCGGGCTCGTTCGGCCAATTCCTGTTCGCGCCGTTCGGCGTCGCGATGATCGACAATTTCGGCTGGCAGACCGCGCTGCTGGTGTTCGGCGCGCTGATGCTGCTGATCCTGCCGTTGTCGCTGGCGCTCTCGACACCGCCCGCGGAGGCGAATGACGTCGCGCCCGCCGATCAGCAGTCGTTCAAGACCGCGCTGGCGGAGGCGTTCGGCCATCGCTCCTACGTGCTGCTGGTGCTCGGCTTCTTCACCTGCGGCTTCCAGCTCGCCTTCATCACCGTGCATCTGCCGGCCTATCTCGCCGACCGCGGCATTCCGGCATCGACCGGCGGCTGGGTGATCGCGGCGATCGGCCTGTTCAACATCGTGGGCTCGCTCAGCGTCGGCTGGCTGCAAAACGTCTTCCCGAAGCGCTACATCCTGTCGGTGATCTACTTCACCCGCGCGCTGTCGATCATCGCCTTCATCTCGTTCCCGATCACGACCTTCTCGGCGATCGCGTTCGGCGCGATCTCTGGCCTGACCTGGCTCTCCACAGTGCCGCCGACTTCGGCGCTGGTGGCGCTGATGTTCGGCACGCGCTGGTTTGCGACGCTGTACGGCTTCGCCTTCGTCAGCCATCAGGTTGGCGGCTTCCTCGGAGTCTGGCTCGGCGGCATCGTGTTCGAGCAGTATGGCTCCTACACCCCGATCTGGTGGCTGTCGGTGCTGTTTGGCGTGCTGTCGGCACTGATCAACCTGCCGATCGTCGAAAAGCCCGTCGTCCGCCCGGTTGCGCAGCCTGCCTGATGGGTTAAACACTCCCCGAAACCAAGATTACGGGGAGTGCACATCGTGGCAACGTTCAAGGCAATCAGGATCGACAAGGCGGACAAGGGTACCACCGCCGCACTCACCCAATTCGATGAAGCCGAGCTGATGGACGGCGACGTCACCGTCCGCGTCGAGTGGTCGACGCTGAACTACAAGGACGGCCTCGCACTGACCGGCAAGGCGCCGGTGGTGCGCCGGTTCCCGATGATCGCCGGCATCGATTTCGCCGGTACGGTCGAGCAATCCAGCCATCCGGACTGGAAGGCGGGCGACAAGGTCGTCTGCAACGGCTGGGGCATGGGCGAGACCCATCTCGGCGCCTATGCGGAAAAGGCCCGGGTCAAGGGCGACTGGCTGGTGCGGCTGCCCGACGGCATCTCGGCCCGCGATGCGATGGCGGTTGGTACCGCCGGCTATACCGCGATGCTCTCGGTACTGGCGCTGGAGAAGCACGGTCTGACCCCGAAGAGCGGCCCGGTGGTGGTCACGGGTGCCGCCGGCGGCGTCGGCTCGGTGGCGATCGCCGTGCTCTCGAAGCTCGGCTACCACGTCATCGCGTCGACCGGGCGGATGTCGGAGACCGACTATCTCAAGGGTCTCGGCGCCAGCGAGGTGATCGACCGCGCCGAACTGTCAGGTGCGCCCAAGGCGCTGGCGAAGGAGCGCTGGGCCGGCGGCGTCGACAGCGTCGGGTCGACCACGCTCGCCAACCTGCTGTCCATGACCAAGTATGGCGGAGCCATCGCGGCCTGCGGCTTGGCGGCCGGTATGGATCTGCCGTCGTCGGTCGCGCCCTTCATTTTGCGGGGTGTGTGCCTTCTCGGTATCGATTCAGTGATGTGTCCGATCGAACTGCGCAGGACCGCCTGGCGCCGCCTCGCCAGCGACTTGGATAAGGCAAAACTGGCTGATATCACTCACGAAATCGCCCTGGACGAAGTCATCGGCTTTGGCGCAAAAATCCTCGGTGGCCAGGTCCGCGGCCGCATCGTGGTAAAAATAGTCTGAGGACGTTCAGACTTTACCAACCAAGCTGCTCCAATGTTGCCACTGTTGGTATGGTAAGCAGCGGGTAAAGAGACTTGCGGCATGATCCCGGGGGGGCCGGGTTTCCTCGCGCAGACGCCGAGAAGCGTTGGTGCGGGGATCATGCGCAACAAGGAGCGGGTGCCCGCGCTCGTCAGTGGAGTAGCTCATGCTTGCGCGTTTGGTGTTGGGGGCCGTCACGGCCGGAGCGATGGTCGTGCCGGCATTCGCGGGCCAGATGAACGCCGATGAGGCCCGCAGGTTCGTCGCCGGCAAGGTGTTCGCGTTCACCTGTTTCGACGGCACCCGCGGCGCCGGCCGCATCCTCGACGATCTGGGTGCGACAGGCTCGATCCAGTTCTCCGGCTCGGGGCCGATCCGTCACGTGCGCCTGCCCGGCAACACGCTGCAGATCCGCGGTCAGAGCGTTTGCGCGTCCCTGAAGGGCATTCCGTTCGAACCGTGCTTCAATCTCGACAAGCAGGATGACCGCACGTTCCGCGGTTCGGTCTCCGGCATGGGCTTTGCCTATTGCGATTTCCATCACCAGGGCGGCCAGCAGATGCTGATGGCGCGCGCGGCGGCGCGTCCGCGCTCGCTGCATCCGCGCACCCGATCCGCGGATGCCTCGCAGACCGAAGTGTCGCGCGTTGAGACGCCGCAGGTCGGAAGCGCGAAGCTCGAGCCGGTCAAGGCCGAGC
Source organism: Bradyrhizobium sp. USDA 3262 (assembly GCF_054060035.1). Lineage (NCBI taxonomy): Bacteria > Pseudomonadati > Pseudomonadota > Alphaproteobacteria > Hyphomicrobiales > Nitrobacteraceae > Bradyrhizobium > Bradyrhizobium sp. USDA 3262. The sequence continues at coordinate 7,461,848 of NZ_JBSSCT010000001.1, read as the reverse complement.
CCGCCAAGGTCGAGAGCGCGCCGGAATTGCGCCGCTCCACTGACTAACCTTTCATCTGCGCGCTAGCGGGAATAGCGCCGCCAAGCCGTAGTCATACGGATGGCGGTCGCCACGCCTTGCTCGCTACTCAATACCTGGCGTTCGCCGCGAGGCGGGACATTGGGGACTCTGATTTTGAGTAGTCATATGGCGCAGTATTTTTTTCGAATCAGTGACGGCGATTACGCTGGTGCATCCGACCACGCGACGGAGTTTGAGAGCCGCGACGTGGCCTGGGCCGAGATGACCAAGGTCTGCGGAAATTTTCTCGGCAGCATTTCGCGCAATCTGAAGCAGAACAGCGAATGGCACATGGAGCTGCTCGACGAGGGCAGAAAACCCGTGTTCAGGATTCGACTGGTCGCCGAGTCCGTCGACTGAAGGCTGTCTTTCGAGACGGCAGGTTCTAACTCTCGGCCTGCGCGAGCGGCGGAGCGGCCCGCCTGCGAAACAGGATCCGCTGATACAACCAGCCGATCGCGACCAGCACGATGCCAAGGCACATGAACGACAGCGCGCGGTAGACACCAGTGAGCGTCGACATGTCGATCAGGAACGCCTTCAGGATCGTCAGCCCGATCACCGCGGCAGACGCGAGCCGCGCCCGCTGCGAGTTGACCATGATGCCGACGCCGAGCAGCGCGACGCCGAACATCAGCCAGGCGATCGAATAGGTGTATTGCTCTGCGCCCGTGGTCTCGCCACGCGTCAGCACTGGTCCATGGTAGAGCCTGCGGATTTCGAACGTGACATAGGCGAGCGCAAGCACCAGCGCGCCGGCGGCGATCGTGTTGGCGTAGCCGGCAGGACGATGGCCCGCCACCGCATAGGACAGCAGCAGCGCCAGCACCGCCGGCAGCGCATAGCCGAGCAGCAGCAGGTTGATGAAGCTGCCGCCGACGTCCTGCCACCACAGCATCGGGTTCTCCAGCGCCAGCAGCCCGAACAGGCTGGCAAGCCCGGCGAACGCGGTCAGCAGGATCGCGCCGACATTGTGCACGATGCTGCCGCTGCGCGCAGGCGCAGCCGCTCCAGTCCGATCGCCATCGCAAGCGTCACGCCGACCTGCAGTGCGACCTCGGTCAGCCCGGCGCTGGCGTAATAGACATCGCCGCTATTGACCGCGTGGCGGATCTCCATGAAGGCGAGCAGCACCGTGAACAGGATCGCCGCGGATTCGACGATGCGCAGCGGGACGTCGTCGCCGTTGCGGCGCAGGAAATGGCTTGCCGCCCAGAATGACAACGCCGGCACGCCATAACCCCACAGCAGCCAGTTGAAGATCGGCGTGCTGCCGACGGCGTCGCCCGCGATCCGCGGTTCATAGCCGATGCGCAGCACGACGATGCCGGCCAGGATCGCGGCAAGCCAGCGCAGGAACGGAATCGGCCGCCGCACCGACAGCCACGCCGTGCCCATCGAGACCAGCGCGAGCGCGATGGTGAGCCAGCCCTTGTCGAGCGCGAAGGTCAGCGCCAGCGCCAGCGAGGCGAGGGCGCCGGTGGCGGGCAACGCAATCGAAGGCGACAGCTCCGGCCGCTCGCCGCGCCGGGTCAACGCCTCGGTCGCGGCTGCATAGGCCGCCGCCAGCATCACGGCTGATATCGCGAACGGGATCGAACGGTCGAGATGCGCGATGCGTGCGTAGAGCGCGACCAGCAGCGCGACCGGCGTGAACACGGCCGCGGCGGCCCAGGTCACCGTGATCTTCGTCGTGGCAAAACGCAGTTGCGCGAGGAAGCCGGCGATGCCGAAGGCGGCTGCGAAAATCGCCGCGGTGACGAGATGCAGCGAGACCGAGCCATCGGTCGCGGACGGGCCGATGCCGGGGATCGCGCCGCCCGGCAGCACCAGCATGTCGACGTTGCGGCGCACGGCCCATTCGCCGAACACGATGAAGACGAACACCGATGCCGCGCCGATCGCTCCGGCGGCGGCGGGCGCGCGCCAGGCGACAAAGAGGCTTGCGGCCGTCAGCAGCGCAAAGCCGATCATCGCGGTGTCGGCGTGGGCGCTGTTGAGCACGATCAGCATCGCGCCAAGCAGATAGGCGGCGAGCGAGCCCGAGGAGATCGGCTCGATCTCCTCGCCATCGCCGTCGGGACCGAACATGAAGCCGCAGACCACGAGCAGCGCCGCCAGCACGAAGCCTGCGATCACATGGAAGACGTGCGGCGCGATCATCTCGGGCCCGCACGCCAGGCATGGGAAGGTCCACAGCAGCGCGAAGGCGATCGTCGTGACCGCGAGCCAGCGCCACAGCCGGATGCGCGCGAGGCCGAACGCCGCCGCCGTGACGATGGCGAGGTAGATGTAGAGCGACCAGAAGTCGGGTTTGTCTGACGACACCAGGAGCGGCGTGACGAAGGCGCCGACGATGCCGAGCCCGGCCAGCGCGGGTCCGTGCAGCAGCGCGGCCGCCAGCGTGCCGAGCGCGACCATGCCGAGCAGGATGAAGGCGGTTGCCGGCGCGAGGAAGTCGTACAGCGCATAGGCGGCGTAGACGGTGGCGAATGCCACCGCGGTGCCGGCCGCGGTGAGGATCGCCGGGATGTTGGCGATCGGCAGCGCCGCGATATTGGAGATGCTTTCCTGGCGCCTGGTCCATTCACCGGCGCCGAGCAGCGCCAGCGCAAACAATCCGCCGAGCATCGTGCGAACGCCGGGGCCGAGCAACCCGGCCTCGATCGAATAGCGCACCATGAAGAAGCCGCCGAGCGCGAGCGTCAGGCCGCCGATCCAAACCACCCAGCGCGTGCCGAGCGTCTCCTCGAAGCCGGGCGCCGGCTGCGGCGGAGCTGGCGGCTCCGGCAGGGGCGGCGGTGCGGCGCCTGCAGCGTCCGCGGCTGGCTCGCTCTGCGCGGCCGGCTCGCCGGGAGCAGCCTCCGGGAGCGGTGGCGGCGCGGCGGAAGGCGCCGTCGGCAGCGGTTGCTCGAACTCCTGCAGCGGGGCCAGCGGCGGCGGCACGACCGTCCGCACGGCGCCGCCGCCCGCGGCCTCGATCGCATCCAGGCGTCGCTGCAGCAGGTCGATTCGGCCCAGCGCCTTGCGCGCGAAAATGATGGCGACGATGGCGAGGACCAGCGTCAGGAAGTCGAACGGCGAATCGAACATCGGGCCTCCGGCAGGACGCGCCGGACTTGGCCAGCCGGCGGCCCGTCGCAACCTAGTAGTGCAGTGAGGAGGACCGGAAGTTCAAGCGATCGGGCGTGACCGGCCGCGCTTAGTCCAGATCGATGTGGAAAGGCCGGCCTTCGACGCTCATGCTGCCGGGACCCATCGCGTCGAGTGCACGCAGCATACGGCCCTCGCGTCCCAGCGCCTTGTCGGCGAGGCTGACGATCAGCCGGTTGGGGGCCGCGATCGGCGAGGCCTCGCGGATCATCCGGGCGATGGACATTTCGTCGCGGTGCGGGTTGAGCGCGCAGACCGTGGCAAATGCGCTCGCGGTCGAGCGGCTGATGCCGGCGTAGCAATGCACCACCATCGGTGCTTGGCGATCCCAGCCGCGCACGAAGCTCAGCACCTTCTCGATATGCGTCTCGTTGGGCGCAACGAACCCGTCCATCTGTTCGATGATGTCGTCCATCGACACTTTCAGGTGGTTGGCCGGCAGCACGGAGGGTGGCCGCTGAACCTGGTCGACATTGGCCATCACGGTCAGCACATGGCTGGCGCCGGTGGCGCGAACCGTGTCGGAGAGTGCGGCAAGCGAGCAGACGTGAAGCATGATGGTCCTTCTATCGGGTGTACCGGATTATAACGGCTGCTCCCGAGTGGGCAAAGGCGGGGGTGCCATGCCGATTCTTCGTTTTGCGGCGCAACCGACGGCACGTGTGCCGCTCCTACGACGCGTGCAATGCCTTGAAGCGCTCGAGGAACTGCTTTTCGGCCCGCGCTGCGGTCCACGGCGTCAGATAGTCGCGTTCGGTCGCTTCCGGCAGTTCCGGATCGCGGCCGAACAGCCGCTTGGCCTCGGCTTGCGAAAATCCCGCCAGATGCGTCGCCTCCAGATACGCGGCGCCGCGATCGGCGGCCTTGATCTGCTGGGTGATCTCGTCCGCCAGCACGGCGGGCAGGCCGAAGCGGACATGGATCGCCGACAACAGCCGCTTCTCCACCACCTTGTATTCGCCGGCCAGCACCGCCTTGAACGGCGAGATCATGTCGCCGATGACATATTCGGGTGCGTCATGCAGCAGGGCGGCGAGACGATGGCTGATATCGACGCGCGGCATCTGCTGGCGCATCACCGCCTCGACCAGCAACGTATGCTGCGCCACCGAGAAGATGTGCGCGCCGCTGGTCTGGCCATTCCAGCGCGCGACCCGCGCCAGCCCATGCGCGATGTCGACGATCTCGATATCGAGCGGTGACGGATCGAGCAGGTCCAGCCGGCGCCCGGACAACATCCGCTGCCAGGCGCGGGTTGTCTCCGTCGATTTGCGCGCCGTCATTTCTTCTTGAGTCGCGGTGTGCGGAGCTTGCCGCCGCAGGCTTCGTGGCAGAAGCAGGTGACGAGGTGGTCGTTGACCATGCCGGTCGCCTGCATGAAGGCGTAGACGATGGTCGGGCCGACGAACTTGAAGCCGCGCGCGCCGAGCTCCTTGGAGACCTTGATCGAGACCGGCGTCGACGCCGGCACGCTGGCGGTGGTCTTGAATTGATTGACCTTCGGCTTGCCGTCGACGAAGTCCCAGAGGAATTTCGAGAAGCCGGGGCCCTTCTCCATGATCTCCAGATAGCCCTTCGCACTCGCCATCGCGCCTTCGATCTTGGCGCGGTTGCGGACGATGCCGGCATCGTTCATCAGCGCGTGCACCTTCTTGTCGGTGTAGCGCGCGATCTTCTCGGGCTGGAAATCGTCGAAGGCTTTGCGGAAGTTCTCGCGCTTGCGCAGGATCGTGATCCAGGAGAGGCCGGCCTGGAAGCCGTCGAGGATCAGCTTCTCATAGAGCGCGCGGTCGTCATATTCCGGCACGCCCCATTCATTGTCGTGATAGGCGACGTAGAACGCATCCTCGCCCGGCCAGGGGCATCGTGTCTTGCCGTCGGGATGCAGTTGCGCGGTACGGCTCATGCGACGGTCTGCTTGGATGTGATGCGGACGGCGTCAGGTTCGGCGAGGTGAAGCGACAGCCCGCCCGCGGTCAGCGCTAGCCCGGCGTCGAGCGCGTCGGCGACGCGGTCGATGCGGACCAGCGCGAGACCTTTCTCGCCGGCGGTTGAGCCGATGGTGCCGACCTGCTTGTCGCCGGCCAGGATCGTTGCGCCGGCTTCGGGGGCGGGGCCGTCGAGGACGATCTTCACCGTACGGGTGCGCGCCGTGCCGCGGTGCTGCATGCGCGACACCACCTCCTGGCCGACATAGCAGCCCTTGTCGAAATCGACGCCGTTGAGGCGGTCCATGTTGGTCTCGTGCGGGAAGGCGTCGCCATACATGAAGTCGAGCCCGCCGCGCGGCACGCCGGTGGCGATCCGATGCGCCTCGTAGGCGCTGGAGTCGACGAGATCGGCTCCGATCAGCTCAGCGAGCTTCTGCTTCAAATCTTCCGGGATCAGGATGCGCCAGCCAAGCGCCGCGTTGCGCGGATCGGCGAACGCAAGATCCGGTGTCGCCGACGGCTCGCCATCCCAGGCGGCAAGCACGCCGAGGCTGTCGGAAAGGTTCTCGACCACGACCTTGGCGCGCAGCTTGTAGAAGCCGAGCTTGTCGGCAAGGCCCTTGGCGAGCGCGCGCGGCGCGTCGATCAAAAAGCCGCCGCCATGGCCGGCAGGTATCTCGGTGATCAGGAAATCGACGATGATCTTGCCCTGCGGCGTCAGCAGCGCGCCAAACCGGGCCTGTCCCGCGCGCAACTCGGCGATGTCGGCGGTGATGAGGCCGTTGAGGAAGTTGCGGGCGTCCTCGCCAGAGACCTTGACCACGCCCCGATCTGGAAGAAACGCTGCTTTCATTCGCAAAATTGGCTCTTTTCCAAGTTCCTTGGGAAACGCGCAGGCCGCGATATCCCCTGCCAAGCTAAGGCGCTAGAGTGCGCCGAACAAGGCCCGCGCGACAGCCGAAAGCGGGCGTCGAGGACCGATGAATCAGCAATTTGACACCATTCTAAAATCCGGCACCGTGGTCAATCAGGACGGCGAGGGCGTGCGCGATATCGGTATCGCGGGCGGCCGCATCGCCGCGATCGGCTCGCTCGGTCAGGCTTCGGCCGGCGAGGTGATCGACTGCAAGGGCTTGCACATCCTGCCCGGCGTGATGGACACCCAGGTGCATTTCCGCGAGCCCGGGCTGACCCAGAAGGAAGACCTCGAGACCGGCTCGCGCAGCGCGGTGATGGGCGGGGTCACCGCCGTGTTCGAGATGCCGAACACCAATCCGCTGACGGTCACGGAAGAGGCGTTCACCGACAAGATCAAGCGCGGCCGCCATCGCATGCATTGCGATTTCGCGTTCTTCATCGGCGGCACCCGCGAGAACGTGCGGGATCTGCCGGAGCTCGAGCGCGCCCCGGGGCTGCGCCGGCGTCAAGGTGTTCATCGGCTCCTCCACCGGCGCGCTGCTGGTCGAGGACGACGAAAGCCTGCGGCGGATCTTTCAGGTGATCCGGCGCCGCGCCGCGTTCCACGCCGAGGACGAATACCGCCTCAACGAGCGCAAGCCGCTGCGGATCGAGGGCGATGCTCGCTCGCATCCGGTGTGGCGCGACGAGACCGCCGCGCTGATGGCGACCGAGCGCCTGGTCAATCTGGCGCGCGAGACCGGCAAGCGCATCCACGTGCTGCACATCTCGACCAAGGAAGAGATTCTGTACCTGCGCGACCACAAGGATGTCGCGTCCTGCGAGGCGACGCCGCACCACCTCACCATGGCCGCGCCGGAGTGCTACGAGCGGCTCGGCACACTGGCCCAGATGAACCCGCCGGTGCGCTCGGCCGATCATCGCGCCGGCATCTGGTACGGCATCGAGCAGGGCATCATCGACGTGCTTGGCTCGGATCACGCGCCGCATACGCTGGAGGAGAAGGCCAAGACCTATCCGGCCTCGCCGTCGGGCATGACCGGCGTGCAGACGCTGGTGCCGCTGATGCTCGATCACGTCAATGCCGGGCGGCTGTCGCTACAGCGGTTCGTCGATCTCACCAGCGCGGGGCCTGCGCGCCTGTTCAACATCGCCTGCAAGGGGCGCATCGCGGCGGGTTACGATGCCGACTTCACCATCGTCGACCTGAAGCGCAGCGAGATCATCACCAACAAGTGGATCGCCTCGCGCGCCGCCTGGACGCCCTATGACGGCGTGCGGGTGCAGGGCTGGCCGGTCGGCACCTTCGTGCGCGGCAGGCGGGTGATGTGGCAGGGCGAAGTCACGACACCGTCCACCGGCGAACCGGTCCGGTTCCTCGAGACGCTGAAGGCCTAGCGCATCAAATGCGCTAGATTCTTGTTTGACGCGTTTTCTTTACGCGAACCGGTGCCCACTTCGCTCGAAAACGCTTTGCCGGATTACTGCCTGGCCAATGCCAGCGAGAACTCGCCGTTGCGCACGCGCGCGGCGAGGCCCTCGGCGAATTTCGCCACCGCGTCCTCGCCATAGGTGCCGACGAGCTCGGCGAGCGCCGCGAACAGGCTCGCCTGCGCGAGGCAGTCGCCATCGACGCCGTCGTGACGCGCTTCAGCCCAGGCCTCGTTCAGGTAGCCCAGCGCTGCCTGTTTCTGCTCGTGGTCGGGCCGCGGGTCTTGATGATGGGGGAAGGACGCTGGATGGCGCATGAAACTCTGCAAAATGGATGCGCGCGGTCCGAGGAGCGAACCACTGCGACGTGCGAGATGTATCACGCATGCGGGTACCGCCTAGCCCACATCTTTCGAAAAGGTTAACGGCGGCCCCGGCATTTAAAGGGGAATTCCGGATATCCGGGCCGCGATCAGCCAAATGAGCTGTGGATATGGGCCAGCACCGCGCGCGGCGTGGCGCACAGATGGCTGGCGCCGGCCTCGGTCAGCTCCTCCGGCGTGCCGTAGCCATAGGTGACGCCGACCGCCCGGATGCCGTTTCGATTCGCCCCGATCACGTCGTGGCTGCGATCGCCGATCATCAGGGATTTGGCCGGATCGGCCCCGGTCTGCGCCAGCGCATAGCCGAGCAGGTCGACCTTGTTGACCCGGGTTCCGTCGAACTCCGAGCCGAACACGTGGTCGAAATAGCCGCCGAGGCCGAAATGCCCGACGATCCGCGTCGCGAACACATGCGGCTTCGAGGTTGCCACGAACATGCGGCCCGGCGCCCTGCGCAGCTCGGCCAGCACTTCCGCGATATCGGGATAGACCGCGTTCTCGAATAGCCCCACATCGCCGAATCTTTCGCGGTAGAGCTCGACCGCGCGGTCGGCGAGTTCCTCGCCGCCGAGCAGCATCGCAAAGCTCGCCCTGAGCGGCGGCCCGATGCACCAGGTCAGGTCATCCTGCGAGGGAACCGGCCGGCCGAGCTTTTCCAGCGCGTACTGGATGGAGCCGGTGATGCCGGGCTTCGGGTCGGTCAGGGTGCCGTCGAGGTCGAAGAAGATCGCCCGTTCAGTTGGCATAGCGGGCCGTCAGGTCGCGCGAGATTTTCGAGCCCTCCTCGATGTAGCGGCGGATCGCCACGGTGGCTGCGGGCGTGCAGGTCCGGTAGGTCTGCTGGAAGCCGTTATAGCCGCGGTTGAAGCCCGCGATCATGCGGGCGCGGCGGTCGCCGGAGGGGGTCTCGGCATCGATCAGCGCCTGCATCTCGTTGCGCCATTTGGCGCCCTCGTTGGAGCCGCAGATGCCGCGCAGATAGTGCAGGGCGCCGAGGATCTCGGCCAGCCGCTGCAAATCGCCGTCGAACGGCGCAGCCGCGTCCTGCGCCCGGGCGGGCGTCGCAAGGCATGCCGACATCAGGATCACAACGGCGAGAAAGGCTCTGATCATCAGGGGTTCCGGAATGGCGGTGGTATGCCCCCTCAATGCGCCCGAGGCAAGGCGGCAGGGCCCGCCAAAGCCGCCAAAACGGGCCTCAAACCAGCCGCCGGGCGGCCGCAATGACCTCATGCAGTCCGCCAGTGACCTTGAGGTCGCCGATCTCCTCCGGCGCCAGCCATTTGAAATCGTCGTGCTCGTCGTTCAGCACGGGCTCGCGGGATGCCCAGCGCGCGGCGAAGGTCATGATCAGATAGTGCCCGCCTCCGGGGCCGGTCGGCAGCACCTCGCGCCAGCCGGCAAGGCCGACGATCTCGACCTTGAGGCCGGTCTCCTCGTCGATCTCCCGGTACAGGGCGGTGTGCAGCGTTTCGCCAAACTCGACCCGGCCGCCGGGCAGCGAATAGAAGCCCTTGCCCGGCGAACGGGCGCGGCGCACCAGCAGCACCTTGCCGTCACGGAAAATCACGCCGGACACGGCGAGCTGCGGGCGGATCGGAGGTTCGGGAGAGGTCAAGGTGATTGGCAGCCGGTTGTGACGGCCATCATGCCCGATATCTCAGGCGCCCGCCATGATGCTGTCGACATCGGCCTCTGCGGCGCCGTTGATGACGCCGGCGGTCTGCATCACCAGCGGCTTGACCCAGACGATCGCCTGCTCGGCGAGCGCGACCCGGCTCTTGTCCTGCTGCAATTGCTGCATCGCCGCCCCAACCTCGGTCAGGATCTTCGTCATGCTGTCGGTGAGCTGGTCGAATTCGACCCGGATTGCGATATCCGCGGTCTCATAGGCCTCGATCGCGAGATCGCGCGCCTTGAAATTGGACGCGGTGAAATGCTCGGCATAGGACAAGGGCTGCCATTCGAGGAAATCGCTGGCGCATTCCGGCAGGTCCGGGACCATCTCCAGCAGCATGATGGCTTCGTTGAAGTGATTGAGGTAGTCGGTGGCAAGCCCGGTGCGGGGATTGATGTTGGCGGCGCGCAACAGCGCCGCCCGCGCCTCGTCGGGGTACGTCGGTCGCGGGGGAGAGCCCGCTATGGCGGCCGTTGAGGTCATTGATCGCAGTCTTTAACGGTCCAAGTTAAGGCAGAATAAACGGATACCACTCTGGACGGCAAATGTGCGGACGCTTTGTCATTACCTCGCCGCCGGCGGCCTTGCGCGAGATGTTCGGCTATATCGAGCAGCCGAATTTTCCGCCGCGGTATAATGTTGCGCCGACCCAGCCGATCCCGGTGGTGCTGCTGCAGAATGGCGGCCGGCATTTTCAGTTGATGCGCTGGGGCCTGATCCCGTCCTGGGTCAAGGACCCCAGGACCTTCTCGCTCCTGATCAACGCGCGCTCGGAGACGGTGCGCGAGAAGCCCGCCTTCAAGAACGCGATCAAGCGGCGCCGCGCGCTGATCCCGGCCGACGGCTACTACGAATGGCAGGATGCCGGCGGCCGCAAGCGGCCGTTCTTCATCCATCGCCGCGACGGCCACCCGCTCGCCTTCGCCGCGCTTGCCGAGACCTGGATGGGACCGAACGGCGAGGAGCAGGACACGGTCGCGATCGTCACCGCGCCGGCCAGTCCCGACCTCGCGCAGCTGCATCACCGCGTGCCGGTCGCGATCAGGCCCGAGCAATTCACGCGCTGGCTCGACTGCCTGCCGAACGATGTCGACGACGTGATGCCGATGCTGAAGGGCCCCGAGGTCGGCGAGTTCGCCTGGCACCAGGTGACAATGCGCGTCAACGCCGTCGCCAACGATGATGCGCAATTGCTGCTGCCGATGACGGCGGAGGAGATCGCCGCGGAGGACGCGCCGGCGCCGAAGAAGGCCGCGCCAAGAAAGGCGACTGTGCGGGAGGACGACGGGCAGGGGTCGTTGTTTTAGGGAATGTCTGCGCAGCTGGGGCCGGGATTGAAGCGCAGCTCTCTCCACGTCGTCGTCCCGGCGAAAGCCGGGACCCATAACCACAGGGCTGCATTGTTGAAGCGCGCTGTAGCTCCAGCTTCGCAAACCAATTGAGATTTGTGGTTATGGGTCCCGGCCTTCGCCGGGACGACACTGAATATGTTGCACGGGCAGTGGATCAAACTTCGACATTCTCGCAACATGATCTGCCCGAGCTTTGCATTTCGTTTCGCCGCTCTCTCCACTCGTCATTCCGGGGCTCGCGAAGCGAGAACCCGGAATCCATTTCGCTACACGCTGCGTGGCCTGAGGATTCCGGGCTCGCGCAAGTGGCACACCCTCAGATGCGCAATTGCGCATCGGGGAATGACGGAGAGAGTTGTCACCCCTTCACGTGTGCCACGCCCTCGATCTCGATCAGCATCTTCGGATTGGGCAGCGCCACCACCACGCAGGTGGTGCGCGCGGGGTAGGGCGCGGGGCCGAACGCGCCGGCATACAGCGCGTTCATCGTCGCGACGTCGCTGGCGCGCGTCAGCAGCACGTTGACCTTGACGAGATCGCGCATCGTCGCGCCCGCTTCATTCAGCACGCGCTTGAAATTGGTCACGACATTGGCGAACTGCGCCTCGAAGCCGTCGGGCAGCTCGCGATTGGCGTCGAAGCCGGGAATGCCGGAGATGAACAACAAATCGCCGACGCGGGCGCCGAACGAGAGTGGCGGCGCCTGGACGCCGGGCGGAGGAGGGAAGTGCTTGATAGCTGTCTTTTCAGTCATTGGGTCACCCGTCTGCGTGTGATGGAAGGGGAGAAGTTTCGATGGCGCGCGGCGCCGCTGCACGCCGGCGCCAAAGATTCTTGCCGAATAGATTCTGGCCGATCATGCCTGCGAGCATCGCGACGACGAAGACCACGATCGGCAGCGAGAGGCCGGCGAGATTGACCAATGCCGGCCCGGGGCAGATGCCGACGAGGCCCCAGCCGATGCCGAACAGCACCGCGCCCGCAACCAGCGGCGCATCGATGTCGTTACGGTCGGGCCAGAGGAAGCGCGACGAGAACGCCGGTGCGGCGCGCCGCCGCGCGATCGCAAAGCCTGTTGCTGCAACCGCAACCGCGCCCGCCATCACGAAGGCGAGCGTCGCGTCCCACGCGCCGAACAGATCGAGGAAGCCGAGCACCTTCTGCGGATCGGTCATGCCGGAGATCAGAAGCCCGGCGCCGAAGATCAGGCCGCAGACAAAGCTTGCGAGAGGTGCCATCGCTAGCCTCCGATCCCGTGCCTGACGATTGCGACCGTCGCGATCGCCGTCAGCATGAAGATGCACGTTGCCGCAATCGAACGGCCGGACAGCCGCGCAAAGCCGCAGACGCCGTGGCCCGAGGTGCAGCCATTGCCCATCCTTGTGCCGAATCCGACCAACGCGCCCGCGATCGCGACCACCACAAGGCTCGCATTCATCGCCGGCCGCGGCAGCGGCGCCCCGAACAGCGCCGCAATCAGGGGCGCTGCGATCAGTCCCGCGATGAACGCGATGCGCCAGGAACGATCGGCGCTACGGTCGGCGGTATCGGCCTGCAGCGCGCCGCCGACGATGCCGGTGACCCCGGCGATTCGCCCGGTCAGCAGCATCAAGAGCGCCGCGGCGAGCCCGATCAGCGCGCCGCCGGCAAGGCCGGAAAGTGGGGTGAAATCGTGCATCGATGCAGATCCCTGTTGCGCAAACTCCTCAGCGGTCCGGCAAAGCGGTGGGCGCGCATGCGCCAGTGGTCGCGCGGCTGCGGAGGCGATGATAGACTCCGCACCATCAGGAACAAGCGCAATCCCGCATGTTTCGCGGCATTTCAGTGGTGCCGCCGGTCGGTGGGTTGCCGCGATTCGCTCTCACTTCGTCCGGAGAATCCCCCATGAGATTGCCATCCGTCGCCCGCGCCGCGCTGCTCGCGCTGGCGCTGCTCACCGGAACGTCCGCCGCCCTGGCTGACGAGGGCGCGGTGACGCTCGTGATCTTCAAGGGCGGCTGGGTGTTCGGCGGCTCCGCCGGCAAGGGTGTCATGACGTTCCACGGCCAGACCTATGGGCTCACCGCCGGCGGGCTGGACTATGGCCTCGTGTTCGGCGGCTCGCAGACCACGTTGCAGGGGCGGGTGCGCAATATCCGCCGTCCCCAGGATATCAATGGCGTCTATGCCGCGGCGGGCATGGGCGTTGCGCTCGGCGCCGGCGTGCGCGGCATCCTCTTGACCAACCCGAACGGCGCGGTGCTCGAACTGAGCGGCAAGCAGGTCGGCCTGATGGCCAATGTCGACCTCAGCGGGCTTGCGATCACGTTGAAGGAATAAGGGGCGGTCTCGTAGCTACCTCGTAGGATGGGTAGAGCCAAGCGAAACCCATCGACTTCGGTACGCCGGGAGAGATGATGGGTTTCGCGGAGTTTATCATCGGGCCGCGCTTTGCGCGGACCCGTTGGCTCTACCCATCCTACGATTCGGTGATCCACTCGGCGAGCTCGCGCCACGGCTGTAAGGTCCAATGCCCGGACGCCGCGCCTGATGGCGACGGCAGCACGAACACCTCGGGAAAACCGCTCATGCGCGGCTGCCGGCCGGGCAGGAGCGCACTGGTCGGCCTGTTGTAAAACAGGCTCGCCGCCTTCCTGCTGGTGAAGGCGACGGTCCTCGGCCGATAGGTCTCGATCTTCGCCCGGAAGCCCACGACGTCGAACGACTGCCTGCTGATTTCGTGATCCATCCCGGCGCCGGTCTTGGAGAGATCGGTGAAGCCGATGCCGAGCGCGAGCAGCGCGGCGAACTCATCCGGCCGATAGCGCCGCGGCGTGATGCCGGCCTCATGCAGCGCGCGCCAGAACCGGTTGCCAGGATGCGCGTAATAATGCCCGACGGCGGCTGACCGCGTGCTGGCCGCGGTGCCGACGAACACCAGGCGCAGATTGGCGCGGAGCTGGTCGGGGAGGCGGTGGAGGTTGTGATCGGGCATCTCGGAAGGGTCAATAGAGCATTGATGAGACAGAGTTGCGTAGCAGCCGCGAAGGAGCTGCGCTCCCTCTCCCGCTTGCGGGGAAGGGCTGGGGTGGGGCCTCGCTCCGCGGGTCGCATCGTAGAGAGAGCCCCCACCCGGCGCTACGCGCCGACCTCAGAGCGAGCTTCGCTCGTCTCGAGGTGGAACGAGTTTGTCTCACCAGACCCGTTCAAGCAAACTTCATCGCGCGCTAGCGCACCGGCTCTTTGATCTCTTCTTCCGTCGTGACCGCTTGCGACGGTCCGGTCGCGCGCACCATCAGGAACGTGCCCGAGAACGCCGTGCCGCGGATGCTCCAGCGGCCGTCGATCTCGGTCGCGTCGGCGTTGACCGCGCCTTCATAGTGCACGGTGTCGTAGCCGTAGCCCGGCGGCTCGTAGCGTTTGACGAACGTAACGGCGCTGCCGGAGCGATGACCCGCGAGCGAGGCATTGTGCGTGCTGACCGGACAGCCCGGCATCACGCAGGGTTCGGTCACGCTGCCGCCGAGCGCGCCGCCAGCGTCGATCAGCGTCGCCAGGAACGTGACCATCCCGCTCGGCTGAACATAGCTGCCGTCCCAGACGCCGGTGAGATTGTCGGTCATGTCGCTTGCCCGGACTGCGCTTGGTGAATTGCAGTGATCGATGTGGTGCAGGCAGCGCCTCAACGCAAGTCGCGCCTGCGCTCGCGCGGTTGCCTGACCGGGTAAAACGGTCTGTAATCCAGCCCAACAGATCAAGATGAATTCGGGAGCGGACATGACGGGAGAGGCGAAAACCCATTACGAGGTGATCGTGGTCGGTGCCGGCGTCGCCGGCATCTACCAGATCAAGCGGCTGGCCGATCTCGGCATCGACGCCACGGTGCTCGAAGCCGCGCCCGATCTCGGCGGCACCTGGTACTGGAACCGCTATCCGGGCTGCCGCTTCGATTCCGAGAGCTACACCTACGGCTTCTCGTTCTCCCGCGAGCTGCTCGACGAGTGGCACTGGAAGGAGCGCTTCTCGGGCCAGCCGGAGAATTTGCGCTACCTCAACTACGTCGCCGACAAGTTCGACCTGCGCAAGCACATGCAGTTCAATTGCAAGGTCGAGACCATGCAGTTCGACGAGACGCGCGATCTCTGGCAATTGAGGATCAGTGACGGCCGCGAACTGACCTGCCGCTTCGTGGTGCTCGCGATCGGGCTGTTGTCGGCGCCGACCATGCCGCGCGTGCCTGGAATCGACGACTTCAAGGGCCGCTCGTTCCACACCTATTACTGGCCGCACGAGCCGATCGATCTCAAGGCTAAGAAAGTCGCGGTGATCGGCACCGGCGCGACCGGCATTCAATTGATCGGCGAGATCGCCGACAAGGTCGGCGAGCTCACGGTGTTCCAGCGCCGGCCGAACTGGAGCGCGCCGCTCAACAACTCCGCGATCTCCGCTGAGGAGATGGCCGACATCCGCGCCCGTTATGACGAGATTTTTGCAGCCTGCGCGCTGACGCCGGGCAGCTTCGTGCATGGCCCCGACAAGCGCGGCTTCTACGAGGTGAGCCGCGAGGACCGGCTCAAGCTGTGGGACAAGCTCTACGACGAGCCCGGCTTCGGCATCTGGCTCGCGAACTTCCGCGAGATTTTCATGGATGAAGCCGCCAATGCGGAGCTCTCGGAATATATCGCGGGCCGCATCCGCCGGCGCGTGAACGATCCTGATGTCGCCGAGAAGCTGATCCCGCGGGATCACGGCTTTGGCGTGCAGCGCCTGCCGCTGGAGACCCGATATTTCGAGGCGTACAATCGCGACAATGTGCAACTTGTCGACCTCAGCGATACGCCGCTGGTGCGCGTCACCGAGAAAGGCCTGCGCACCACGGCGCGCGACTACGATTTCGACATCATCGTCTACGCCACCGGCTTCGACGCCATCACCGGCGCCTACGACCTGATCGACATCCGCGGCATCGGCGGAGAGCGGCTGGCCGACAAATGGAAGCATGCGCCGTCGACCTTCCTCGGCATGCTCGTGCACGGCTTCCCGAACCTGTTGATGCCGACCGGCCCGCAAAGCGCCTCCGCCTCGACCAACTTCCCGCGCGGCATCGAGAACGGCGTCAACTGGTGCACGAATCTGCTGCAATACATGTGGGATCGCGGCCTGACCCGCGCCGACGCTACGCTGGAGGCGCAGCAGCGCTGGACCGCGCATGTCGTCAAGATGTACGAGATCATGTTGATGCGCAAAGCCAAGTCGTGGTTCACCGGCTACAACTCCAACGTCGCCGGCCACGAGGAGGGCACCGTCCGCTACTTCGTCTACAACGGCGGCACGCCGAAGTTCTTGGGGATCATCAACGGCGTCGCGGCGGAGGGGTATCGGGAGATTGAGTTTGGTGCGATCGCCGGTGGCGCCGTGCAGGAGGCGGCCACTGGCGCGTCGGCATAGCGTAGCCCGCATGAGCGCAGCGATATGCGGGTCAGATAGAAACCCCGGATATCGCTTCGCTCATCCGGGCTACTAGCTTTGTTTTCAGGCCATCGCCACCACTATCACATCGAGCAGCGAACATACGGCGTCTCCACGGGCACCGGTTCCTTGGAGCTGAGTATGATCTTGTTCTCGCCGGAGAGCTTTATGTCGAATGACACGTCCGAAACCGCGACGCCGTCCGAGCACGATGCAATCACGCGAACATTCTGCCCGTCATCATGCAGCGATTTGACGGTGCATTTTTGAAACGTGCCGGTGATTTGCTTGCCCTGGACGATCAGGCCACCCGCGTTGAAATCGGCATCTTTCCTGAACGCGAGCTTGTTGTTCTCCTTGGTGAAGACCTGGTTGCAAGCCGAGGCGTCGATCGTCCAGGCTCCGCTCAAATCCGCAGCCTGTGCCGAGGCCGCTTGCGCAACGAGAAGTATGAATAGCACCGCATTGAAGGTTCTCATGAAACTCTCCAATCAAATGGTCATTAGGCTATTGGACTCTCTGCGAGACGAACGTGGAATTGGCGCTCAATCGTCTATTTGAGGGCAAGGGTAATATCCCCGACGCAACCTTCATCGCTTTTGAGCGTCATAGCAAGCCATGAGATGGCCGATTTTTCGTTGATCCAGGTCAAGGGTTCTTCGGACCGGTCGGTGGCCCTGGGCCGGCTGCTGTCGTGACCGGCCCTCCACAAGCCGCACACACGCACTGGATCATAAGTGAACGGTCCAGACGCAAAAAGGCCGGGCTTTCACCCGGCCTTTCGTATTTCGATGGATGCGCGGGTCATCTCGCGCGAGGACGCGCTTCGCGCTGTTGCCCGGCACGACGAGCGGTGAGGGCGAGCCCTCACAACACCCGATTGCTCTCCTTCACCTTGTCCGCATCGAGATATACGCTAGATCCCATCTCCTTGAACTTGGCGCTCATCGTCGCCATGCCGTCCTCGATGGTGGCTGACACCGACATCCCGACGCCCGTCGGATCGTTGAGCGTCGCGGCGTAGTCGCGGACGTCCTGGGTGATCTTCATCGAGCAGAATTTCGGGCCGCACATCGAGCAGAAATGCGCGACCTTGTGGGCTTCCTTCGGCAGGGTCTCGTCGTGGAAGTTCTTCGCGGTGTCGGGATCGAGGCCGAGGTTGAACTGGTCCTCCCAGCGGAAGTCGAACCGGGCACGACTGAGCGCATCGTCGCGGAGCTGCGCGGCGGGGTGGCCCTTGGCCAGATCCGACGCGTGCGCCGCGATCTTGTAGGTGATGACGCCGACCTTGACGTCGTTGCGGTCGGGCAGGCCGAGATGCTCCTTCGGCGTGACGTAGCAGAGCATCGCGCAGCCGAACCAGCCGATCATCGCCGCGCCAATGCCCGAGGTGATGTGGTCGTAGCCCGGCGCGATGTCGGTCGTCAGCGGCCCGAGGGTGTAGAACGGCGCCTCGCCGCACTCCTTGAGCTGCTTGTCCATGTTGATCTTGATCTTGTGCATCGGCACGTGGCCGGGGCCCTCGATCATGACCTGGCAGCCCTTGTCCCACGCGATCTTCGTCAACTCGCCGAGCGTCTCCAGCTCCGCGAACTGCGCGCGGTCGTTGGCGTCCGCAATCGAACCCGGGCGCAGACCGTCGCCGAGCGAGAACGAGACGTCATACTTGCGCATCAGATCGCAGATCTCGTCGAAATGCGTGTACAGAAAACTCTCTTTGTGATGCGCGAGGCACCACTTCGCCATGATCGAGCCGCCGCGCGACACGATGCCGGTGACGCGGTTGGCGGTGAGGTGGATGTAAGGGAGGCGCACGCCGGCGTGGATCGTGAAATAGTCGACGCCCTGTTCGCACTGCTCGATCAGCGTGTCCTTGTAGAGCTCCCAGGTCAGCTTGACGGGATCGCCGTCGCACTTCTCCAGCGCCTGGTAGATCGGCACCGTGCCGATCGGCACCGGCGAGTTGCGCAAAATCCATTCGCGGGTGGTGTGGATGTTGCGCCCCGTCGAGAGGTCCATCACGGTGTCGGCGCCCCAGCGGATCGCCCACACCATCTTGTCGACCTCTTCCTCGACCGACGAGGTCACCGCCGAGTTGCCGATATTGGCGTTGATCTTGGTCAGGAAGTTGCGGCCGATGATCATCGGCTCGAGCTCGGCATGGTTGATGTTGGAGGGAATGATGGCGCGGCCGCGCGCGATCTCGCTGCGGACGAATTCCGGCGTGATGAAGGCCGGCACCGCAGCGCCGAAGCTTTCGCCGTCGGCAAGCGCGGCCTCGGCGCGCTCGAGCTGTTGCTTGCGGCCGAGATTCTCGCGCTCGGCGACGTAGATCATCTCCTTGGTGATGATGCCGGCGCGGGCGAACTCGAGCTGCGTGATCTTGTGGCCGTCGAGGCCGCGCAGCGGCGTGTGGTGCGCGGTGAACGCCTTGGCGGCATGGGAGGCGCCGACATTGCCGTTGTCCTCCGGCTTGATGGTGCGGCCCTCATATTCCTCGACGCCGCCGCGCTCCTTGACCCAGGCGAGGCGATTGCGCGGCAGGCCGGCGTTGACGTCGATCGTGACGTTCGGATCGGTGTAGGGCCCCGAGGTGTCGTAGACCGGCAGGTTCGGCTCGCCGGCGCCTTCCGACAGCATGATCTCGCGCAGCGGCACGCGCAGATCGGGCGCGGCCTCCGGCGCCGCAAAGATCTTGCGCGAGGCGGGCAGCGCGCCGGTGGTGACGGCGGGACGGGTGGTGTCGGGATTGGAGCGGATGTTCATGAGGGATCCTCCGTTTTAATTCGTGTGCGAAATGTTGACCTCGTCATCCTGAGGAGCGCGAAGCGCGTCTCGAAGGATGAACGAGCCGGGCCGTCGACCCTTCGAGACGCGCGTGCCGCGCTCCTCAGGGTGACGGAATGGGCAGGGTATTGTGTGCATCACGCGGCCTCCGCGCTGAGGCCGAGCCATTGTCTGACCCGCGCGTCGGGGTCGGGGTTCTGGGTGACGTCACTGACGACGGCGATCGAGTCCGCGCCGGCGGCGAAGATCTCGGCCGCGTGCTCGAACTTGATGCCGCCGATCGCGACAAGGGGGATCGCGCCGATCCGCTTCTTCCACTCGGTGATCTTCGGAATGCCCTGCGGCTCGAACCGCATTGATTTGAGCGTGGTGAAGAAGATCGGGCCGAGCGCGACATAGTCGGGCTTGGCGGCGAGCGCGGTGGCGAGCTCGGCGTCGTCATGGGTGGAGATGCCGAGCGTCAATTTCGCTTTGCGGATCTCGGCGAGGTCGGCCTCAGCGAGGTCTTCCTGACCGAGATGCAGATGCTCGGCGCCGGCGACGATCGCCGCGCGCCAATAGTCGTTGACGACGAGCTTTGTCGGCGTGCCCTTGGTCACTGCCAGCGCATCGCTGACGATCTGCAGCGCCCCGGCATCGTCGAGCTCCTTGGCGCGCAGCTGGATGGTGCCGACGCCGAGGTTTGTCAGTCGCTCGACCCATTTGATGCTGTCGACGACGGGATAGAAGGGGTCAGGATACGGCATGCCAGAACGGGGTCCCAACGACAGGGGTGGAGGGGGAGGCGAAGTCGCGGGCTTCCATCAGCCCGGCCTCATAGGCGGTGCGGCCGGCCTCGACGCCGAGGCGGAAAGCATCGGCCATCGCAACGGGATCGGCAGCTTTGGCGACCGCGGTGTTGAGCAGAACGGCGTCATAGCCGAGCTCGAGCGCCTCGGCGGCATGCGATGGCGCCCCCAAGCCGGCGTCGACCACCAGCGTGATGTCGGGCAGGCGGTCGCGCAGCAGCTTCAGCGCGTCGCGGTTGGTGATGCCCTTGGCGCTGCCGATCGGTGCTGCCCACGGCATCACCACCTTGCAGCCGGCGTCGACCAGCCGAGAGGCGACCGAGAAATCCTCGGTGCAGTAGGGGAACACCTCAAAGCCGTCCTTGATCAGGATGCCGGCCGCCTCGACCAGGCCGACCACGTCGGGCTGCAGCGTGTCGTTGTCGGCGATCACCTCGAGCTTGATCCACGGCGTGCCGAACAATTCGCGCGCGAGCTTGGCGGTGGTCACCGCCTCCTTCACGCTGCGGCAGCCCGCGGTGTTCGGCAGCACGGTGACGCCGAGCTCGCGGATCAGCGACCAGAACGCATCGCCGGTCTTGCCGCCCGCCGCTTCGCGCCGCAGCGACACCGTAACGATGCTGGCGCCGGAGGCGCGGATCGCGTTCTGCATGATCGCAGGCGAGGGATACAGCGCCGTGCCGATCAGCAGGCGGGATGGGAAGGATTTGCCGTAGAAGGTGACCATGGTGTCAGTGTCTCTCCGCTCTCAGCCCCGCACTCAACTCGTCGTCCCGGCGAAGGCCGGGACCCATACGCCGCGGCCCTTCAGTGAGGCACGCGGGGCGACGTTCTTTCCGGCAATTGCTGGTCGTGGTTATGGGTCCCGGCTCCGTGCGCAAGCGCGCACTCGGCCGGGACGACGTGGGGAGGGAGTGTGCGAAATAACTCACATCACCCTCCCTGCCGCGGCGTGATGATCTCGATCTCGTCGCCAGCTTTCAGCGCGGTGTCGGCCCAGCGGCTCTTCGGCACCACGTCGTAGTTCAGCGCGATCGCGAAATGCGTGCCCTCGTAGTCGAGCTCGGCCAGCAGCGCGTCGACGCTGGCCGCACTGATCTCCCGCTGCTCGCCGTTGACGATCACGCGCATTGCATCACCTCATTGTCGATTTCGCCGCGCGCGAGATAGGCGAGCGTCAGCTCGGCCAGCGCCGGCGCCAGCAGGAAGCCGTGACGGTAGAGTCCGTTCACCGTGATGCGTTCCTGCTCGATCCTGATTTTCGGCAGATTGTCGGGGAATGCTGGGCGCAGGCCGGCGCCGAATTCGACGATGCGCGCCTCGGCGAACGCCGGATGCACGACATAGGCGGCACCGAGCAGCTCCAGCGCCGAGCGCACGCTGACGCCGTTGTCCTCGGCCTCGAGCGAGGTCGCGCCCAGCATGAAACGGCCGTCGCTGCGCGGGATCACGTAAAGCGGCCAGCGCGGATGGATCAGCCGCACCGGGCGCGCCAATTCGACCTCGGAGGTCTCGATGATGATCATCTCGCCCTTGACGCCGCGCAAGCTCGGCTCGCGGTCGCGTGCGGCGAGCCCGCGGCAGTCGATCACGAGGCCGTCGAGACCTTGAGCCAGATCCTGGGCCTCGGTGTCGCTGCCGAACTTGATGGCGCCGCCGGCCTTGGCGATCGCGGCATGCAGCCGCGGCAGCACACGGCGCGGCTCGACATGGCCCTCGTCGGGATAGAACAGGGCGTCACGGAAACGGCCCTCGAGCGACGGCTCGATCGCGCGAACGCCCTCGGCGTCGAGCCGGCGATGGCCTGACGTGAGGCGGGCAAAGCGCTCGAAATCGGCTCGGTCGCGCGGATGCGCCACCACCAGCGAGCCGTTGAACGGGGTTTCCGGGACGTGCTGCCGCCACAGCGCGAGCGAGCGGATGCCGAGCCGGGAGATCACGGGCTCGGAGGCCTCCGCCTCGCACCACGGCGCGAGCATCCCGCCGGCCCAGTGGCTTGTGGATTCCGTCATCGCGGCGTCACTGCGCTCATGCAGGGTGACGGCACGTCCGGCCTCTGCGAGCAAGAGCGCATGCCAGGCGCCGGCTATGCCTGCGCCGATGATGGAGACGGGGGAATCCCCCCGCGGTCTTGACGTCTGATACATCCCTGTCCCTTCGCCGGCATGACCCGGATCAGGTTCAAAGGGTCACCGCGGTCCCGGACTATTGCCTACTGGCTAGTCCAAGCTTGCGGTATCTCAGCTCCTCCTTCGGAGCACCCCTCGGAACGCCCCTAATGTAGGCGGATAGGCTTGTGTGTCAACTTGTATGCCAGACGCGGGCGCGCTGCGGTGCCGCACCTCTTCACACCAGGTTGCTAGCGGAACGATTACGTGATTTGCGGTGTGAACGGTGCGCGTCCCGGACGGCAGGACCCATCAGCGCGATCCGGACGCGATCGGCGCTATTTTTCGGCCTGTTCCGGCTTCGGCTCGGCGGTATCGGCCGTCATTTGCTCCGACTTGGCGAGCTCCTTCGGCGGTGCACCCGCGCCGCCATGCTTCGCTTCCTTCAGGCGATCGCCGCGCTGGCGCTTTGCGACGTAGTAATACCCGCCCGCGAAATAACGCACGGCTCGATCGTGATTGCCATTGGCGGCGCGATAGGCGCCGGCGAGGTACTTGATGCCGTATTTGAGGTTGGTCTGGGGATCGCGCAGACCCTCGGCGGTACCGGTGTAGCCAAGGCCTCGTGCAGTGCCGAGCTTGATCTGCATCAGCCCGATGGTGCCGCCGCGTCCGATCAGCTGCGGATGGTACTTGCTCTCGCGCACGATGACGCGATGCACCAGCTCTTTCGGCACGAGGTTCGCCTGGGCCTCGGCCGCCACCATCGCCTCATATTGCGCGCGCGATTGCGCCTGCGCGCTCGCGCAGGACGCCAGCACCGCGATTGCGGCAAGGCAGCCAAGGGCTTGTGCGGTCTTCATGTCGGTCGCTCGGGGCTTTCAGATGCGCGTCGGTTCTGCGGTCTCATTGGTACGGCGAGCGGGCAGGAATGTGGCAGAACCTTCGCATCAGCGAACGCTATGCGTCCGTGATTGTCCGGATGCCGGTGGGCCGGCCGACGATTGCGCGAATGATGCTTCAAATTGTTCGCTTCAACCGTCTCAGCCAAAAATTGTCTTGGCCTGCAATTTCCTTGTAATTTTTCTGACTAATTTTGCCGCACGCTATCCACAGCAGTTTGTCGTGCAAACGAATCAATGAAGGTCTAGACTTCATCCACGACAGGGTGCGCGATCGTTCAGTCAGCAGCTCTGTCCAAGCACGCAAGAAACAACATTCGGGAGATGCGCCATGGTCCGTCAGGACACCGGCTATTTGCCTCGCGAAAATCCCTGCGCGCAATGCGGCAAGCCGATCGCCCGCCCTGACTGGGTGGAGCACAGCGAAGGCCGTACGTCATTCCTGTGGAATTGCCGCGCATGCAATTACCGCTTCGAGGCCATCGCGATCTACGAGGAAGCGGAGCTAATTACGCCGCTCGCCGCCTGACGTCTCATCACATCGGCTTGCGCTGATCAGGCCGCGGATTTCTGCCGCGGCTGCAATTGCTGTTGCCGCGCCGGCAATTCGATCCGGACCACGAGCCCGTGCGGCTTGCGATCGTGCAGCGACAGCGTGCCGGCATGCGCGAGCACGATGGCGTTGGCGATCGACAGACCAAGGCCGAAGCCTTCGGCCTCATCCATGTTGCGCGCCTGGTCGCCGCGCACGAACGGCTCCAGCACGCTCGCCTTGTGCGCATCCGAGATGCCGGGCCCATCATCCTCGATGTCGACGACGAGGCGGTCGGGCTTGACGTCGAGGCGGACGGCCACTTCGCCGCCGAACCGCACGGCATTCTCCACCAGATTGGTGATGCAGCGATGCAGGTCGGCCGGCCGCGCGGTCGCCATCGCGTGCTGCGGGCCCGCGTAGCTGACCTTGTGTCCCATGTCGGCGAACTGATCGGTGACGAGGTGCAGCGTGCTCGCGATGTCGACCAGCGTCATCTCTTCGAGCTTGCGGTCGTTGCGCAGGAACGACAGCACCGATTCCAGCATCGAGCGCATCTGGTCGAGGTCGCGCAGCATGCGGTGGCGGTGGGTCTCGTCCTCGATGAATTCGGCGCGCAGCCGCATCCGCGTGATCGGCGTGCGCAGATCATGGCTGATCGCGGCCAGCATCTTGGTGCGATCGTCGATCAATGCGGTGATGCGCTCGCGCATCCGGTTCAGCGCCCGGGCCAGCGAACGGATCTCCTCCGGACCGCGCTCGGGCAGCGGCGCGGCGGCGCCGTTCAGGCTGAAGGTCTCGGCGGCCTTGACGAAGGACGACAGCGGCGCGGTCAGCGCCCATGCTGCCCACAGGCCGAGCAGGGTGACGCTGATGACGGCGAACAGCACCGTCATCATCCACGGTCCACCCCAGAACGGCCGCATGTGCTGATCCGGCGTCAGGTTGGCGGCGAACATGGCGCCGTCGGGCAGGCGGATCGCGACGCGGCGAATTTCGCCGTCATGCGGCGTGCCGCCGGCCTCGCGCGGCAGCAGGAAGATGCGATAGCCGGCGCCGAGCCGGCGCAGCGCGTGCAGGCTCGGCGCGTCGGTTTCGGTGAGCGCGCCGGCATCGGCCGGCAGGTCGCCGATCGCAAGTTGCGGGAAGGCGCGGGCGACGTCGGCCACGAGCCGCGGCCGCTCCGATGCCGGGGCATGCCCGAGCAGCTGCGCGGCGGCGGCGAGCTGGGTATGCCAGCGATCCGAAGGCTCCAGCCGATCAGGGCGATGGATCAGGAAGGTGGCGGTGATGATCAAATGCAGCGCGACGATCGAAACGACGACCAGCGCCGCCATCTGGGCGCCGATCCCCCGCAGACTCAGCACGCGCAGCAGCTTCATGGTCAGTTGTTCGTGGCGGCAACCGCCTCCACCCTCGGCGTGAACACATAGCCGCCGGAACGCACCGTCTTGATCATGGTGGCTTCCTGCGGATCGGGCTCGATCTTGCGGCGGATGCGGCTGACCAGCACGTCGATCGAACGTTCGAACGAGCCGGCGCTGCGGCCCTGGGTCAGGTCGAGCAGGCTGTCGCGCGACAGCACGCGGCCGGGCCGCTCGCAGAAGGTGCGCAGCAGGTCGAACTCGGCGCTGGTCATGGCGACGCGCGCGCCTTCGGGGTTGCGTAGCTCGCGCAGGCGGATGTCGATACGCCAGCCGAGGAAGGTCAGCGTGGTCGCGCCCTCGATCGCGCTGGCGTTGCGCGCGGCGGCCTGCCGGCGCAGCACCGCGTTGATCCGCGCCAGCAGCTCGCGCGGGTTGAACGGCTTTGCCAGGTAATCGTCGGCGCCCATCTCGAGGCCGAGGATGCGGTCGACGTCCTCGCCGCGCGCGGTCAGCATGATGATCGGCGTCTGCGATTCCGCCCGCACCTTGCGGCACAGGCTGAGGCCGTCTTCGCCGGGCAGCATGACGTCGAGCACCAAGAGGTCCACTCGGTGGTCGGTCATCGCCTTGGCCATCTCGCGGCCGTCGGAGGCGGTCGTGACATGACAGGAATTGGTACGGAGATATTTTGCGATAAGGGACCGCGTCTCGCGGTCGTCCTCGACGACAAGGATATTGGGCGCAGCCTGGGTCATACCGATCTTTTGTCCGTGATTCGGGGAAAGCGGCTCAGGAATTTTGTTTCAGTGTGTGTCTGAAATCTTGCCCGGGTATCCGGGTTAACAGGTCGGCGGCAGGGAGAAAAGTTATCGTTCTGTCATCAATCCTGATGCCCTGGAATGCGGGCAGAACCCTTCCGGGACAGCCATGGCAGCCGGAGAAAGGGAAGGGCGGCTGTCATATCCGGGGGCGGAACCCGTCCCCCTTGCGACGCGTTATTTCCCTTTCAAGTCAGGGAGGGTGAGATGTCTGTCGAGGTCGAGACCAGGCCGCATCAGCTCATTGCAAGCGACCGGGTCGAGGGGACGGCGGTGCGCCGGGCCAATGGCGACATGATCGGCCATATCGAGCGGCTGATGATCGACAAGATCTCGGGCAAGGTATCGTACGCGGTGTTGAGCTTCGGTGGCTTCCTGGGCATTGGAACCAATTTGATCCCGCTGCCCTGGGGCCGGCTGCACTACAACCCGAAGTTCGAGGCCTATGAGCTCGACATCGAGGACGAGGAGCTGAAGCGCGCGCCGTCGTTCCGTGCCGACAAGGATTTCGATTGGGGCGATCGCTCGCAGGAAGTCGAGCTGCATCGCTTCTACGGCGTGCCGCCCTATTGGGGCGGCTTCTGATCGCGCGGCAACATGCGCGCATGCCGACGCTCGTCGATCGATGATGCGGTCGCGGGGCGAGCGTGCGGCTTGTGGAGCGCGGTTCGCCGGGACGACTTAGTGAGCCAAACATCGTCACATCATGGACTGCGCGTCCGGCGCAGTCGTGAGGCTCAACCGCAAGCTTAGTTGAGAGATCACGATCACTTTCGTCAAGCGGCGCAGCGTTCCATGCGCTGAAAGTCCCCATCCGCCAGTCGGCCGCATCGCCTTATCGTGTTCCTCGGCATCCAAGCGGCTTTTGATCGCAGGTCCGTTAGGAACGGTTGCGAAGATGACGGGTTTTCCCAGCATCGATTTTGGAAGAGGAGAGCCATCAATGTTGGTCAAATCCATCGTCGCCGGCCTCGCCGGCACCGCGCTGCTCGCGACCGTCGCCGTTGCGCAGACGCCAACCGACAAGGGCGACAAGATGTCTCCTGCGGCCACGTCGCCGGCTCCAGCGGCATCGACGTCAGCGACGTCGCCGACCGAGTTCAAGGGCAACTGGCGTGCGTCGAAGGTCGCCGGACTCAGCGTCTATAACGACAAGAACGAGAGCGTCGGGTCGATCAACGATCTGCTGATGGACAAGAGCGGTACGATCAAGGCGGTCGTGATCGGTGTCGGCGGCTTCCTTGGCGTCGGCGAGCATCTGGTCGCCGTGCCGCTCGACAAGGTGAAGTTCGTCAGCGAGCCGATCGCCTATACCGGCGCGTCCAACAGCACCGGCGGCACCGCCAAGACGAACACCACCACGGGTGCAGCCCCGGCGGCGGCGGCGTCGAAGCCGAATCCCTGGTATCCGGATCACGCCGTGTTCAACGCGTCCAAGGATGAACTGAAGGCGATGCCTGAGTTCAAGTACTCGACCGACTAAGGCATATCGCGACCTGCAAGAAAAAGCGCGTCCGGCTGCTGCCGGGCGCGCTTTTTGTTGGCCGATGGATAAAATCCGGGAAGAATGTAAGGATTAAGTCGGGCAATCCAATTCGGACAGCGCGTCTCCAGGATATCGGAGAGGGGAGGTCCGCGAAGCGACCCGTTGCAATCTTCATCAACCAATTGGGCTTACGTAATCCTTCTTTGAATGGCTGAACCTGATGAATGACAAGGACCGCGAGAGCGGCGATCCCGCGGTAGCCCGGATTCGCGGCCGCTACCCGCAATACACGCGGCGCCGGTTGCAAGGCTTTGCGGAGCGGCTGCAACAGAAGATTCATGCCGACCGCGTGCCGGTCACTTCGCTCGCGCTTGCCGGTCCCACCGAACGGATCAGCCTCGAGGACGCGCTCAAGCTCGATTATCGGGCGGTCCCACTGGGCGAGACGCTGGGACCGCTGTGGGCGACTTATTGGGTGCACGTCGTGGCCGAGGTGCCGCAGGCCTGGGCCGGCTCGCGCGTGGATCTGTATTGGGACAGCCGCTCGGAAGCGCTGCTTTGGCTCAACGGACGTTCCTCGCAGGGTCTCAACCCCGGCCGCCACACCGCGCCGCTCGTTCAGTCGGCCCGCGGCGGGGAGACCGTCAGCTTCCATGTGGAGGTGGCCTGCAACGGCTTGTTCGGCGCGTTCTGGAGCGATCCGCAGGCCTACGCGCTGGTCGCCTGCGAGCTGCGCCGCTTCGATCCCGAGGCCTCGGCATTCTATTTCGACTACGAAGTGCTGCGCCAGCTCGAGGCTGACCGCGATCCCACGACAAAATCGAGGTCATACGGAGCTGTCGGCGAGACGGCGCAGCCGGCGCTGGATCGGACCTGGGCGGGGCTCCTGCTGCACGATCTCAACCGTATCTGCAACATCACCGATCCCGACGATCGCGCGACATGGCCGGCGGCGCGGGCGATCCTCGACGGCCTGCTCGCGGCACGAAATGGCAGCATCACCCACGAGATGTCGGCGATCGGCCACGCCCATCTCGACACGGCATGGCTGTGGCCGCTGGCGGAAACCCGGCGCAAGGCGCAACGCAGCTTCTCCACGGCGGTGGCGCTGATGGAGCGCTATCCCGATTTCAAGTTCGCCTGCTCGCAGGCCTATCAGTACGCCGTCATCGAGCAGAATGACCCTGACCTGTTCGCCCGAATTCGCGCCAAGGCCGCCGCGGGCCAATGGATTCCGGTCGGCGGCAGCTGGATCGAGCCGGACTGCAATCTGCCGTGGGGCGAGTCGATCTGCCGTCAGTTCCTCTATGGTCAGCGCTATTTCGAGCGAACGTTCGGCGTGCGCTCCAGCGTGTTCTGGAATCCCGACGTGTTCGGCTACGACGCCCAGCTGCCGCAGCTGATGCAGTCGGCGGGGATGTCGCGCTTCCTGACCCAGAAGCTGTCGTGGAACAAGTTCACCTCACCGCCGCATCACAGCTTCCATTGGCGCGGACTGGACGGCAGCACAGTGCTGGCGCATTTCCCTCCGGCGGACACCTACAACGGATCGGCGCAGGTCGCGGAGCTCCGCTATCACGCCGCCAATTACAAGGACGCCGACCGTTCGTCCGACGCACTCTATCTGTTCGGCTATGGCGACGGCGGCGGCGGTGCCGACGAGACGATGCTCGAGACGTTGCAGCGCGCAAGGGATTTGCAGGGGCTGCCGCGGATCCAGATTCGCTCCGTCGACGAGTTCTTCGACCGCCTGGCGATATCGGCGCCGGATCTGGTGACGATCGAAGGCGAGCTCTATCTCGAATATCATCGTGGCACCTACACCACGCAGGCCGAGACCAAGCGCCTCAACCGCGCTTGCGAGGCCGGCCTTCAGGCACTCGAATTCGTGACGACTGTCGCGGCTGCCTGCCGGCAACCGGCGCCATCCGCACAGGAGATCGAAGCGCTGTGGCGCACGCTGCTGGTCAACCAGTTCCACGACATCATTCCCGGCAGCAGCATCCGCGAGGTCTATGAACGTGCGGAGGTCGAACTCGCCGGCGTGGCGGAGGAGGCCGGGCGTCGCACGCAAGCCGTGCTGGCGACACTGTGCGATCCCGAAGGCGGCACTTGGACACCCATCAACACGCTGGGCTGCGCGCGTGCCGAGGTCGCGTCCGACCCCGACGGCGAGCTTCGTCACATCGTCGCCGCGCCGTTTGCGGCGGGCGAAACGACGACGACCGACGATCGCGTTGTGGTCGCCGCCGATGCGGACGGATTCGTGCTGTCGAACGCGCGGCTCGAAGCGCGCATTGATCGCAGCGGACTTGTTCGGTCGCTGCTGCACGTTGCGACTGGCCGCGAGACCTTCGCATCACCGGCAGCCCGGCTGCTGCTGCTCGATGACCGGCCGCTCGATTTCGAGGCATGGGATATCGATCCGTTCGCGCTGGAGACCGCGCGCGAGGTGACAGGGGAGGTGAGCTGCGCCGTGCTGTCGGATGGCGGACTGCGCGGCGAGGTCCGTTTCGAGCGCGGGCTCGGACGTGCGAGCCGGCTCGCGCAGGTGATCCGCCTCGATGCCGGTGCCGATCATCTCGAATTCGAAACCACGGTCGATTGGCAGGAGCGCAAGACGGCGCTGAAGGTCATGTTCCCGATGGCCTGCCGTGCATCCAACGCAACCTATGAAACCATGTTCGGCGCAACCGAGCGACCGACGCATGCCAACACGGATGCCGATGCGGCCAAGTACGAGGTGCCCGGCCATCGCTGGGCCGATATCGCCGAGCCGGATTTCGGCGTGTCGCTGTTCAGCGACTGTCGTCACGGCTATTCGGCGTTCGACAACCAGCTCGCGCTGACGCTGCTGCGCGGATCCGAATTGCCCGATCCGCAGGCCGATATCGGGCGGCACCGGATGCGCTATGCGATCTATCCCCATCGCGGCGACTGGCGCAGCGCGGACACGGTCGGGCGCGCCTTGCGGTTCGAGCGTCCGGTGCTGTGGACGAAAGGAAAACCGCGCGCGCCGTTGCGACATTCGCTTTTGGCCGCGTCCCCGGCCAACGTGATCGTCGATACGATCAAGCCCGCCGAGGATGGCGACGGCTGGGTGGTGCGACTCTACGAGAGCGCAGGCATTCGCGCCGCCGCGGCGCTCGATTTCGGCGTCGACATCGCGTCGGTGTGGATGAGCAACACCCTGGAAGACCGCATCGAGGCCCTGCCGATCGAGGATCGGGTATGCCGCCTGGCACTGCGTCCGTTCCAGATCGCAACGCTGCGGGTCTTCCAGGCGTAGTGCTTGCAGTGAACTTTCGCTCCGCCCGGCTTGCGCGGAGAAGCCGGATCGCATCGCTCGACGCGATCCGGTGTGGACTAGCCGTCAGTTCGACTTCACCAGCGGACAGCCGCCCTTGTCGAGCGGGCGGAACGCCTCGTCGCCGGGCACGGTGGCGATCAGCTTGTAGAGGTCCCACTCGCCCTTGGATTCCTCGGGCTTCTTGACCTCGAACAGATACATGTCGTGCACCATGCGGCCGTCGATCCGGATATGGCCGTTCTTGGCAAAGAAGTCGTTGACCGGTGTGGCGCGCATCTGGGCCATCACCTTCGGCGCCTCGTCGGTGCCGATGGCCTCGATCGCCTTCAGGTAATGCATGGTCGCCGAGTAGAGGCCGGCCTGGATCATGGTCGGCATGTGGCCGACCTTCTCGTTGAAGCGCTTCGAGAAGGCGCGGGTCTCGTCGTTCATGTCCCAGTAGAAGGCGTCGGTGACGATCAAGCCCTGGGTGGCCTTGATGCCGAGCGAATGGGTGTCGGTGATCTCCTGGAGCAGCGCGATCATCTTCTGGCCGCCCTGGGTCAGGCCGAACTCGGAAGCCTGCTTCAGCGCGTTGGTGGTGTCGCCGCCGGCATTCGCCAGCGCCACGACCTTGGCCTTGGAGGCCTGCGCCTGCAGCAGGAAGGACGAGAAGTCCGACGAGTTGAGCGGATGACGCACGTCGCCCAGCACCTTGCCGCCGCTCTCCTTGACGACATTGGCGGCATCGCGCTCCAGCGCCATGCCGAAGGCGTAGTCGGCGGTGACGAAGAACCAGGTGTCCTCGCCGCGCTTGACCATCGCCTTGCCGGCGACGTTCGACAGCGCGTAGGTGTCGTAGGTCCAGTGCACCGTGTTGGGCGAGCAGGCGGTGCCGGTGATATCGGAGGAGCCACCGCCGGAATTGATGTGGATCTTGTTCTTCTCGCGCGTCAGCGCCGAGATCGGCAATGCGACCGACGAGGTCGGCACGTCGAGGATCGCGTCGACCTTGTCGTTGTCGTACCAGTTGCGTGCGATGTTGACGCCGACGTCGGGCTTGTTCTGGTGGTCCGCTGCGATCACCTGCACCGGCTTGCCTTTCACCTTGCCGCCGTAATCGGCGACCGCCATCTCGACGGCGGCGACCGAGCCCTTGCCGGTGGCGTCCGCATAGAGGCTCGACATGTCGGTGAGCACGCCGATCTTGACGACATCATCGGAGATCTGGGCGTTCGCCGCGGTCGCGGAGACCGCGAGCGCGAGGCCGGCCGCCGCTGCGGCCAAGAGTGTTTTCATCGTGTTTTTCTCCCTGACTTTTTCGTTGAGGGTTGCTTCCACCGGGGCGTTCTAGCCGCTGCGACAAGCTGTCGCAAAGACGACTTTTTGAGCATGGGCAGGGCAGGGGCGGATGGAACGCGCGAGCGGAGGCCTTGTTAGCTCCCCCCGCTCGCGGGGAGAGGCCGGATTGCGAGGCAATCCGGGTGAGGGGGCACCGGTTTCAGGACAATCGCCACCTGTGGAGAAGGTCCCTCACCCCACCCGCTCAGAGCGAGTCTCTTCCGGCGAAGAGCAGGGAGAGGGAGAGGACTCGGTTACAGCGCCGGTAACGCGGTGACGGCGGCCTTGATGGTGCCGTCGGTTTCCACGATCACCCGCAACGTCTTGGAATCGAAGTCGATGCCGGCCAGCCGGATGCTGTTGACCTCGGCGTCGACGCGGATGCCTTCTTCGTTCTTCTGCAGGTCGGCGATGGCGGCGGCGACCTTCCGCTGCGCGTTGGTCGCGAATGGCTTCAGGTCGACCACCAGCCGGTCGTTGAGGGTCTGCTGCATGTGCGGGATCGCGGCGCGCGCGGCGGCGCCGAGCAGGCCGAACGCGGCCTCGGATTCCACCGCCAGCTCGACGTCGGTCAGCCGCAGCGTCTGCGACGGCTGGTCGAGCCGCGGGCGGCCCCAGATGTGCACGGTCGCCTCGGCGCCCAGCCCGAACCAGCTGGCCTTCTCCTTGGCGTGCACCAGGAGCGAGATCAGAAGCCGGTCGCCGGAGGCGGCGATGCTCGCGCTCTTGACGGTCACGTCGACCGGCCCGGAGCCGTCCTCTGGGAAGGTCTTGCCCTTGAGCTGCGCCTCGACCAGTTGGCTCAGCGTGGTGAAGGACAGGTCGACCGGCAGGCCGATCGCGACCTGGCTCGCCATCGGCGGCACGATCGAGAGTTTTTCCGGGAATGGGCAGTTCGGGGTGGTCTGCGCCTCCGTGATCCGCGTTTCGGCCTCGATCCCCATCGTCAGGATCAGCGAGGACGCATCGACCTTCGGCTGCGCGGCGATCGCGCGGGTCGGTCGCAGCTCGAGCCACATCGGCGGCATCGAGGTGGTGCCGCCGGTGCCTTGCAGCGGGATCGAGCGGCAGGCCTTGGCCCATTGCACGCGGGCGTTGTTCTGGAACACCGGGTCGTTGTGCAACCGGGCCTCGACCACGGAAATCTGGTCGGCGACCGCCTTGTCGATGACAGGCTTGACCTGGGCCGGCACGCTGATGCGGATGCCGGCCGTCGACAGGCTGGTGTCGCCGAGATTGACCTGTGCCTGCAGATTCGGCTCGATCCGCCAGGACGCGCCGAGCTTCGGCCGCGCGGTGAGGGTGACGTTGCCCTTGATCTCGGCGTTGGCGTTGACGTTCTTGATGTTCACGGCGCCGATCTGCTTGGCGACATTGCCGCCGAGCAGGCTGCCGAGCGCGTCGCTGACCGCGCCGGTTGCCTTGGCGGACAGCGCGCCGGTGACCTTGAGCGTGCCGTTGATCGGTGTGGTCAGCGTCAGCACGTCCTGCGCGCCGGTGGCCGCGATCGGCCCGCGCGATGCGGTCCAGCCGATGTCGGCATTTTGCAGGATTTGCTGGACCGGGTTGTCGGCCTTGCCGCCGAAGGTCTTCGGCGCGCCGCGTTCGGCGGCGTCGCGGATCGCCGACAGCGCGACCGAGACCTGCGCCACGATCGTCGAGGAACGCGGCGCCTGCGGCAGCGGCGGCAGCTCTGCGAGCTTCGGCTTCTGCACGGTGACGCTCGGCGCGAGCCAGTCCATTGCCTTGAGGCTGATCACGAACGAGACCAGCACCACCGCGATCCCGAGCGCTATCGTCCTTGGATGCATCGGTAGACGCATCATTCCCCCGGATGAAAATCAACTTGACGGGTTGTACAGGCCCCCCGACGAGGGCGCCAGTGTGGCGGGATCAAGCTGCTTCAGGGGCGGAAGGCGTTAAGGTTGATGAACGCGGCCACGGCCCCGGCACGAAGTGCCGGAGCCGTCCTCGAGGACGCCTTTATAAAGGCACGCCTTGGAGGGGAGGGACTTAGCGGACGGCCGAGCCGAGATCGGCGCGGCGGTCGGTCATCGGCAGCACGATCACCTTGGTGCCGACGCTGACCCGCGAATAGAGGTCGGAGACATCTGCATTGGTCAGGCGCAGGCAACCGGAGGACACGCGGGTGCCGATCGTCTCCGGCGCGTTGGTGCCGTGGATGCGGTAGATGGTGCCGCCGAGATACATGGCGCGGGCGCCGAGCGGATTGCCGGGGCCGCCGGCCATGTGGCGCGGCAGATAGGGCTGGCGGGCGATCATTTCCGGCGGGGGCGTCCAATCCGGCCACTCCGCCTTCTTGGTGATGGTCTGGGTACCCGACCAGGTGAAGCCGTCGCGGCCGATGCCGATGCCGTAGCGCATGGCCTGGCCGTTGCCGAGCACCAGATAGAGATAGGTGTGCGGGGTGTCGATGATGATGGTGCCGGGCGCCTCGCGCGTCGGATAGGCGACGACCTGGCGGCGCAGGCGGGCGGGCAACTCGACGGAACGGTCTTCCTCCTGCGCCTGCGGCATCGACTGCACCGGCGGCTGCACGGCCTCGGTCGGCGGCGTCAGGATGAAGGGGAACATCGGCAGCGGAGCGGCCGCGGCGGTATTTGCGAATGAGACGGTGCCAATCGCCAGCGCACCGAAGGCGGCGGCAGCGAGACGCGAGTTCAGCTTGATGGAATTGAACATTGTCGACCCCTGTTGTTTGCGCCCTGCGCGCCAGTTCCGGCGCGTCGTTGGGTCAAACCAGTACAGGTGAGGCGTTTCAGGACGTTTGCACGAAATCGCCAAAATGGTTTCGTGCCGTTAGGGAATTGTTTCGTGCGTGTTTCGTCGCACGGTTAAGGCCGGGTTGCCGGGCAGGGGGTGTGCCGCCGCAAGACAGTCTTCCTGGCACGGCGCTTGCTGTCCCAGCGCATTGTTTTGGAATGGAGTGGAAATGATGCTGGGGCACACGATCGGCAGCATGCTGGATCGGCACAAGGGCTTCGGCCCGGGGTTCGATTTTCTCCGTATCGCACTGGCGATTTCCGTCGTCGCCGCCCACGTGCCCTATGTCGCGAGCGGCAGTGGCGACGGCGAGCAGGCGTGGGTCGCCTGGTTTCCGCACTACGCCATCCTCGTGATGTTCTTCGCGCTGAGCGGGTTTCTGATCGCGGCGAGCGGGCTGCGGCTTTCCCTGAAGGAGTTTCTCACCAATCGCGGCATGCGGATCATTCCGGCGCTTGCGGTCGAGATCGTGCTGTCGGCACTGATCCTCGGGCCGATCTTCACCGCGCTGCCGCTGCGCGACTACTTCACCAATTTCGGCACCTACAAATATTTCACCAACATCATCGGCCTCGTGAACTACGTCCTGCCCGGCGTGTTCAGCGGCAATCCCGCGCCGGAGGTCAACAGCTCGCTGTGGACGGTGCCGTTCGAATATGGCTGCTACGCGCTGATGACGGTGTTCATCCTGTTCGGCCTGTTGCGCAAGCCGCCGCTCATCGTGCTCGGTGCGCTCCTGCTGGTCGGCATCGGCCTTGCGCTCGCGTTGACCGGACACGCCGCGCAACCCTCGCAACTGCCCGCCGGCGTCGCCGGCACGCTGCATGACAGGATCTTCAGCACGGCGCCGTTCCTCGGACGCGGCGCGAAGCTGCCGGTCGCGTTCATGCTCGGCATCGCGATCTATCTCTATCGTGACCGCGTTCCCTACAACGGATGGCTTCTCGCCGCGTGCTGCACGCTCTGCGCGGGCGCCGCGCTGCTCGGCCCGGCGGACTGGATGAGCCAGCCGGTGCTGAATCTTCTGATCGCCCCGGCGCTGGTCTACATCACCGCGTATCTCGGCGTCTCGAAGCTGCCGCGGCTGCCGCTGGTCTCGCGCGGCGACTATTCCTACGGCATCTATCTCTACGGATTTCCGGTGCAGCAGGTGGTGCGGGTATGGCTGCCGCACGCGCCCGTGATCGTTCAGTTCGCGATCGCGCTGCTGCTGATCACGCTGTTCGCCGCGTTCTCCTGGCACTGGATCGAGAAGCCGATCCTGAAACTGCGCAGCCGCTTCTCGTTCGTGGCGCGCCAGCGCCTTGCGCCGGACGACGCGGTCGCGACGCGTCCAGACATTGCACCGCTTGCCGTTGCCGCGAACGCCGTCCGCAGCAGGCAGTCCTCCTGACGAGGAGCCAGCACTTTCGCGGTTCAGGAACTGAGATATCCGGCCAATCCGTCCCACAGCAGCTTGGCGGCGGTGATGACCAGAATGGCGTAGCAGGCGCGGTACAGCGCGCGCTGGTCGAGACGTTCGTGCAGCCGCCATCCGGCCCAGACGCCGACCGGCACCGCCGGTACGCAAAGCGCCATCAGCATCCACAGGCTGCGCGACGGCGTGGCGAGCACGAGCCACGGGCCGGCCTTCAAGAGGTTGCCGACCGTGAAGAACAGGCTGGTGGTGCCGGCGTAGAGCGCCTTCGGCAGGCCGAGCGGCAGCAGATAGATCGCAAGCGGCGGCCCGCCCGAATGCGCCACCATCGTGGTGACGCCGGAGGACAGGCCGGCGAACGTCGCCTTGAACGTCGAGCGCGGACGCGGCTTGATCTCGCCGCCGCCGAGAAACCACAGCGCGGCGAACACCAGCGTCACCACGCCCATCACGATCTCGACGGCATGCCGGTCGAGATCGCGCAGCACGAAGTAGCCGATGCCGATGCCGACGACGAGCGCCGGCAGCAGCATCGCGAGGTCGATGCGCGACCATGTGCTCGGGCGCCAGAACCGCAGCGCGGTGACGTCCATGACGACGAACAACGGCGCCAGCAGCGCGCCCGCCGCGATCGGGTCCATCGCCAGCGACAGCAGCGGGATGCCGACGATGGCAAAGCCGCCGCCGAACGCGCCCTTCATGAAGGCGATCAGGAAGACGCCGGCGAAGGCAACCGCGAGCACGAAAGGCCCGGGCAGGTCAGCGACGATGGACGTGATCATGGTGTCGTGCGAAGCGTTGTGGTGGTACTCAACATGGCCACGCGCGCCTGCACGCGCAATCCAAACATTGCTCTCGGTGCACATTGCTCTCGGTGCAATTCGGCGTGCACGCGGCCTAGCCGGCGCGCATCCGCGGCAGGCCCGGCTTGTCGCCGTTGATCACGGCGCGGCGGTCGGAGACGGCATGGTGGAATTGCTCGAGCGTCAGCCCGATCACCGAGAGGTCGCCTTCCTCGATTGCGCCGTCGTCGTAGCAGTCGAGCGCCTCGCGCAACAGGGCATCCGCATCGCCCTGCATGGCCGCGAGCTGCTCCGGCGTCTCGGCGCCGCGCACCTGCGAGATCAGGGTCAGCAGATTGTCGCGATGGGTGATGTAGTGCTCGCGCTCGTCGCGCTTCACGTAGTGGCGCAGCCAGGCGCCGGCCGAGCCGAGGCCGGAGAGCAGCAGGATGCCGCCCCAGATGTAGTCGGAGTATTTTTCGAGGAAGGTGCGCTCGGTGCCGTCGATATAGGCGGCGGCGCCCTGATGCGCCGGCAGCGCGGCGTCCTTGTCGGTGTCCGGTTTCTCGATCTTTGCCGCCGCCGGCAGATCGCGCGCGACCTGGAGGCGCAGCGTGAACAGCTGCCGGTCGAGCGCGCCGACAGTCGCCTCGCTCAGCGCATGTTGCGCGATGATGAGGTGATTGACGCTGACGGTCTCGACCTTGTCCTCGGGCCGCGCCGGCGACGAGGAGAAGATGCTGCCGGCGATCTCCTCGGACTCATAGCGCGGATGCTTCTGCGCGATCGCTTCCGAGACGTCGATCGGGAGGAAGACCGGCTCGCCGCGCGCGGCCGCCGTCGCCGTAATCGCTTCCGCCGTTATCTTGCTGTCGAGCGGGCCGACGGTCATGTAGGCATCGAGCGAGGGGTCGCGCGCGAGGTCGGCGATCTTGTTGACGGCGAACTGGCTGACCGCGACCTTGTCGGGGTTGACGCCGGACTCGGTCAGGATCACGCGCAGCAGCGTGACGTTGGCCTGGGTGCTGCCGACCACACCGACCTTGTGGCCGGCGAGGTCGTCGATGCTCTTGATCTTCGCGGACCGCCGCTTGCCCTTGGCGCCCGAGGGCGCCCACAGCACGACGACATTCTTGCGCAGGATCGCAACCGACTCGGCGCTCGCGGGCAGATCGAGGTCGCCGCGCACCACCGCGAGGTCGACCTTGTTCGCCGTGAACAGCGCGATGCTCTCGGCGGAGCCCTGCGTCGTGACCGGCTTCAGCCGCACCGAACTGCCGTCGTGCGTAAAGGCCTGGGCGAAACCCTGGATCAGCTTGACGTCCTCGCTGCCGGTCGGGCCGACCGCGATCGCGAGCGTCACCGGACGCAGCGCGTAATACAGCGCGCCGGCGGCGAGGCCGAACACAAGCATGCCGGCCGCAAGGATCAGCAGCGACGAGTTTCGTCGCCTGAGCCTGCGGCGCTTGGCGCCGGGATTTTCACTCTGCTCTGACATCTGGCTGTCACGTTACACGAAAAACCGGCCGTTTGCCGGGAAAAACTACCTAACATTTCGATGACGTCATACGTTTGAAACATCCATGTCAGAACGTCGTGCGAGCAGAATCAAGATTAACGATTTGGATCTCCTGCAATGCGCATACTCGTTGCGACCGATGCCTGGCATCCGCAAGTCAACGGCGTGGTCCGGACGCTGACGTCGCTTGCGCGCAGCGCAGCCGGGCTCGGCGCCGAGATCGAATTCCTCACTCCCGACGGTTTCCGTTCGGTCGGCGTGCCGACCTATCCGGGCCTGCGCGTGGCGCTGCCGAACCGCCGCGAGATCGCGCGCCGGATCGAGGAGGCTGCGCCGGAGGCGATCCACATCGCGACCGAAGGGCCGATCGGCTGGGCGGTGCGCGGTTATTGCCAGCGCAACAAGCTCGCCTTCACCACATCCTATACAACGCGCTTCCCGGAATATGTTTCGGTGCGTACCGGCATTCCCGACAGCGTCGGCTATGCCGTGCTGCGCCACTTCCATGCCGCCGGGTCGATGACGATGGTCGCAACCGACTCGCTGCGCACCGAGCTCGCCGAGCGTGGCTTCCGCAGGCTCGGCTTCTGGACCCGCGGCGTCGACACCAGGATCTTCAATCCGGACCAGCCGGCGATGCTCGATCTGCCGCGGCCGATCTTCATGACCATGGGCCGCGTCGCGGTGGAGAAGAACCTCGACGCCTTCCTGTCGCTGGACCTGCCGGGCTCCAAGGTCGTGGTCGGCGACGGCCCGCAAAGGGCGGCATTGGAACAGAAATATCCCGACGCGATTTTCCTCGGCGAGAAGAAGGGGCAGGATTTGACCTCGCACCTCGCCGCCGCCGACGTCTTCGTGTTCCCGAGTCTGACCGACACCTTCGGCGTCGTGCAGCTCGAGGCGCTGGCCTGCGGCACGCCGGTCGCGGCATTCCCGGTCACCGGCCCGAAGGACGTGATCGCCAACCATCCGATCGGCGCGATCGACAACGACCTGCGCAGCGCCTGCCTGCGCGCGCTGACGATGTCGCGCGCCGACTGCCGCAATTTTGCGCTGGAGCGTTCCTGGGAAAACAGTGCACGTCAGTTCATCGGCAATCTGGCCACGCTGCAGCCGAGCCGCGCGCCGCGGCCCGCCCGCCGCGTTGCCGGCCGCAGTGCGGTTCCGAATTAACAGCTCAATCGAACGAGAGACGAGAGACGATCTATGGCTGAAATCATCAAGCTGGGTGCCGACCGTTCCATGGACTTCGACCGCGAGACGGTCGAGCAGGCCTATGACCGCTGGGCGCCGATCTACGACCTCGTGTTTGGCGGTGTGTTCAGCAAGGGCCGGCAGGCCGCGATCCAGGCCACCAACAAGATCGGCGGCCGGGTGCTCGAGGTCGGCGTCGGCACCGGCATCTCGCTGCCGCTCTACAGCCAGAACGTCCGCATCTTCGGCACCGACATCTCGGAAGCGATGCTGGAGAAGGCCAAGAAGCGGGTTGCGGAGCAGGGCCTGAAGAATGTCGAGGGCCTCGCGGTGATGGACGCCGAGAAGCTCGAATTCCCCGACAATTCGTTCGATGTGGTGATGGCGCAATATGTGCTGTCGGCGGTGCCGAACCCGGAAGCCGCGCTCGACGAGTTCGCCCGCGTGGTGCGTCCGGGCGGCGAACTGATCATCCTGACCCGCGTCAGCGCCGATGCCGGCGTCCGCCGCTTCATCGAGCAGAAGCTGCAGCCGGTGGTGCGCCCGCTCGGGTTCCGGACCGCCGAATTCGCCTGGTCGCGCTACACCAAATGGCTCGCGGGCGCGCGCGGCATGGAGCTTGCGGAGCGCCGCCTGATTCCGCCGCTCGGCCACTTCTCGCTGGTCCGATTCCGCAAGGCGGATGTCGCCAAAGCCGCCTGAGAGGCGGCGTAGTCGCCCTTGATCCTCATGGTGAGGAGGCGCACTGCGCCGTCTTGAACCATGAGGCCACGGTGTCGATCCTCGGCCTCATCCTTCGAGACGCTTGCTGCGCAAGCTCCTCAGGATGAGGGGAGAGGTTGAAGTTGCGTCAAGGCGTCGCTCCGCATTGTCATATGTCATTATGATGATGTCACACGCGATACATCGAATCCCTGTAAATCCTGTTCCGAACGATGTTGGGGGAACCAATGATCAAGAATTTCCTGCAAGAGCTGCGTACCCAGCGCTGGGATGACCATCGCTTCTACCATCACAGCCGGATCAACCAGAGCCTGCACTTCGTCAGCGCGCTGAGCTTCCTGTTCGCCTATGTGATGCTGTTCTTCGATCCGGTCGTGTCGGCGCTGGTCGGCTGGCTGGTCTCGATGACGTCGCGTCAGGCCGGTCACTTCTTCTTCGAGCCGAAGGGCTATGACCACGTCAACCAGGCGACCCACGAGCACAAGGAAGACATCAAGGTCGGCTACAATCTGCAGCGCAAGGTCGTGCTGATGGCGATCTGGGCGCTGTCGCCGATGGTGCTGTACTTCGATCCGACGCTGTTCGGCCTGTTCAAGCCCTGGGTCACGATGGGCGACTTCACCCGCCAGGTGGCCAAGATCTGGCTCGTGGTCGGCGTCGGCGGCCTCCTGTTCCGCACCATCCATTTGTTCTTCATCCGCGACGTCGAGACCGGCCTCGTCTGGATGACCAAGATCATCACCGACCCCTTCAACGACCTGAAGCTCTATCACAAGGCGCCGCTGTTCCTGATGAAGGGCGAACTGATCGATCCGGGTCTCGAGAAGCACGTCAAGCACGCCTGATCGTTGCTCCCAGCGTCTTCAAACTGCGTCATGCCCGGGCTTGTCCCGGGCATCTACGTTCCTAGGGTTACGGCGGATATTCACTTGTTGAGCGCTTTCGGCCGCGCGTGCACTTCACCTCGCCCCGCTTGCGGGGAGAGGTCGGATTGCATCGATAGATGCAATCCGGGTGAGGGGGGCTCACCGCGAGTCCGTCTGTCACCGATTTTGTGGATGCAGCCCCTCACCCCAACCCTCTCCCCGCAAGCGCGGGGCGAGGGAGTAGGAGGGCCGCGCGTTGCCTCAGCGCCTGAACTTCACGGTGACGACCTAAACGCCGTCATTCCGGGGCGATCGCGCCAGCGAGCGAACCCGGAATCTCGAGATTCCGGGTTCGATGCTGTGCATCGCCCCGGAATGACGGTGTGCTCAGCGGCCGAACCTCACGGCGACCATCTCCTTCAGGATCTGGCGCTTGATGTTCTTGTTGGTGAGGCCGGGCTTATGCCACCACCAGCCGTCGCGCTTCATCTTCTCGGCTGCCGCGACGAAGCGGTCGCTGACCTCGGCGAAGTCGGCGTCGGTGTAGTTGAGGGTGAAGATCAGGCGGCCGGTGCCGACCCAGCTCAGCGCCAGTCCCTCGGCCCGCAGATAGTATTGCAGCATCCAGTTGTAGCGGGACGGCTCGGTGTAATAGACGGTCCAGATCGACGAGATGTTGCCGACGCGAGCCGGAAGGCCCGCGGCTTTGAGCCGGTCGTTGAGCGTCTTGGCACGGCCGTTCCAGGTCTCATCCAGCCCGTTGTAGATCGAGCGGAAGTTCGGGCTGGCGAGCCGGCTCAGGAACTCGTCCATCGCCGTCATCACATAGGGATGCGAGTTGAAGGTGCCGCGGGCAAAGCAGATGTCGGCCGGGCGGTCGTCGCGGAAGCGCCGCATCAAATCCTTGCGGCCGCACACCACGCCGACCGGAAGCCCGCCGGCGAGGCTCTTGCCGTAGGTCGCCATGTCGGCCTTGACGCCGAAATATTCCTGGGCGCCGCCGGCGGCGAGGCGGAAGCCGACGAACACCTCGTCGAAGATCAGGACGATGCCGCGTTCGGTGCACACCTCGCGCAGCTTCTTCAGCCATTCGGTGTAGGCGGCGCGGTCGTATTTGGAGGAGCGCGAGGAGTCGACCAGCGCGGAATCGCCGGGCGCGTTGGAATTCGGATGCAGCGCCTGCAGCGGGTTGACCAGCACACAGGCGATGTCGTTGCGCGTCCGCAGCACGTGCAGCGTCTTCTCCGACATATCGGCGAGCGTGAAGGTCTCGTGCGGCGACACCGGGTTGCCGACGCCGGGCTGCACGTCGCCCCACCAGCCGTGATAGGCGCCGGCGAAGCGCACGAGGCGCTTCCGCCTGGTGTGGTAGCGCGCGAGCCGCACCGCCTGCATCACGGCCTCGGTGCCGGACATGTGGAACGAGACCTCATCGAGGCCGGACAGCTCGCAGAGCCGCTTGACGTTGTCGGCGATGACCGGGTGATAGGGGCCGAGCACGGGGCCGAGCGCGTGCGCGCGCTTCTCACCCTCGGCGATGCACTCCTTGTAGAAGTCGTTGCCGAAGATGTTGACGCCGTAGGAGCCGGTCAGGTCGTAGAACACATTGCCGTCGACGTCGGTGACAGTGACGCCGCTGGAGGCCTCGACGAACGCCGAGGTGCCGAGATGTTCGCGCACCAGGCGGCTGTACTGGAACGGCACGCGGTAGGTTTCGGTGAACTGCAGGTCGGAGATGCGCTCCGTCACCTCGGCGGTCAGCGTGCGGCCCTTGGGGTAGCGATCCCCGTAGAGGCCGGCGAGGCGGAAGAAGCCGTCCTGGCGCTGCATCGCGACGTCCTTCGGCGCGCCGTCGGAGCGGAAGAAGTCGTCGATGTCGAATTCGTAGTGCGGGACCATGCGCGCGACCATCTTGGACATCTTGGAATGTCCGGTCAGCGAGCGGTGCTTGGCGCGCGACAGCGCGATGCGGGCCTGAATTTTGGGGAAAGCTGCGGCGGCGCCGGCAAGCGCGGCGGCGGACAGCGAGAGAATCGGAAGGGATGTTTCCATGACAGAAGCGCTAGCCTCAGCACCTAACAGATTCATGACAGTCAAGGGCCTGATCTCGGCATTCACCCAGCAGGAAGACCTCAATTTCCTGCTAACCAACCGGATTCCGCGC
This sequence comes from Bradyrhizobium sp. USDA 3262, assembly GCF_054060035.1. Taxonomy (NCBI): domain Bacteria; kingdom Pseudomonadati; phylum Pseudomonadota; class Alphaproteobacteria; order Hyphomicrobiales; family Nitrobacteraceae; genus Bradyrhizobium; species Bradyrhizobium sp. USDA 3262. Next base: position 7,418,627 of record NZ_JBSSCT010000001.1, on the reverse strand, counting down.
GCCGCGCTGACCCGCTTCATGGGCTGGTTCTCCAAGGTCGAGAACCCCCTGGTGCGCGACGCCTCGATCGCCTGCTGGAAGCTGTTCTCCGACCTCGATCTGTCGGAGGCGAAAAAGACCGAGTTCAGGAGCCTGCATGATTGCTTCACCCGCGAGCTCAAGCCCGGCCTGCGTCCGGCCGCAGCCGATCCTGCTATCATCGCGAGCCCGTCGGATGCGATCATCGGCGCGCATGGGCGGATCGAGGACGGGCAATTGTTCCAGGTCAAGGGCGCGCCTTATTCGCTGCTCGATCTGGTCGGCGATCCGGCGCTGGTGGAGCAGCACCGGAACGGCCGCTTCGTCACGCTGCGGCTGACCTCGAGCATGTATCACCGTTTCCACGCGCCCTATGATCTTGCCATCGACAAGGTGACGTTCATTCATGGCGACGTCTGGAACGTCAATCCGATCGCGCTGAAGCGGATCGAGCGGCTGTTCTGCAAGAACGAGCGCGCGGTGCTGCGCGCCAAGCTTCCAACCGGCGAAGCACTGACGCTGGTTCCGGTCGCCGCGATCCTGGTGGCGAGCCTCCGCCTGCATTTCCTCGATATCACGCTGAACGCGCAGTCGCGGGGCCCGGTGGATTTTCCCTGTGACGCGCATGTGAAGAAGGGCGATGAGCTCGGCTGGTTCGAGCACGGCTCGACGATTATCGTGCTGGCGCCCGGCAATTTCGAATTCTCTGAAAATGTCGCGGAGGGAACGCGGATCAAATGCGGCGAGCCGCTGCTGCGCAAGCCATTGTAGCCTTGTTTCCATCGCGCTCATCGTTTGAGCATGAAAACCGGCTTCCACTTTTCGAGATCATGCTTAGAATAGTCGGGATCGTCGTGCGACGATCCTAAATCGCAAACCTGATGGACACGAGATGGCGCGGACGCCTGTTCTGGCGGCGGGAGGCATTGTGCTGCGGCGGGAGACACCGCCGCGCTTTGCCGTCGTGCGCCTGCGCAAGCGCAATGAGTGGGTGTTGCCGAAAGGCAAGCTCGACGACGGCGAGACGCCGCGCGCCGCCGCCGAGCGCGAGGTGCTTGAGGAAACCGGTCACGACGTCGACGTGCACGAATTCCTCGGCACGCTGGTCTATGATTCAGGCGGCCGTTCCAAGGTGGTGCACTACTGGCGCATGGATGCCGGCGGCAAGCCGATGCGGGCGCTGATGAGCGACATCCGCGAGGTGGATTGGCTGCCGCTCGATGCGGCGCTCGAGCGTCTGTCGCGCGGCTATGAGCGCGCGTTCCTGGAAAATGTCGGACCGATCGCTTTGCAGGCCGCGGCGCTCGCCGAGCGCGAGCGGCGCGCGCGGACAAGGGCCGTGGCCGCAGAGCGCCGGCGGAGTCGCGAAACCGCAGTGCCACAGGCCATCGACGAGCAGGAGGTCGCCGGTGCGCCTGATGTTGCCGATGCGGCTGCCCCGGCGGAGACGCCGGCCATCGATCAGCCGCCGCTGGCGCAAAGCGAACCCGATCCGCCGGCCATGGCGCCGCAAGACGTTCCGGTGGCCGCACCCGATGCAGCTGCCGAGACCGAGCGGGGCGCCGAGACGGTGATCCCTGACCAAGCGCCGCCATTGGTGCACAAGGTCGTGCCGGCCGGCGCGGCACCTCAGCCCGCGCCGCGCAAGAATCTGATCGAACGCGTGCGCGACTGGCTGCGTCGCGCGGCGTGATCATCCGCACATCTGACGTCGTGCCGTTGGCTGCCAGGCCTCAATGTCGCGCTGCAAGGCAAGACACTCGGCAAGACGCTTGGGCGAGCCCAGGTCACGCGCCAGAAGCTGTGCCGCATGAACTTCGGCCATGGCGCCGCGAACGTCTCCATGCTCCAGCTGGAGGCTGGAGATCTGAAGCCTCAGCCGCACGATCTGAACCCGCCCTTCGATGCTGGACCACAGCTGGCGAGCAAGATGGAGATGCCGCATGGCTGTTTCATGATCCTGCCGGGAAAGCGCGAGGATCGCCTGCGCTTCGTTGGTGAGCGCGCGGATCGAGGGCATCGGCCAGCGATCCGGACTTCCCGAAAGTTCGCAGATCAATGCCTTCGCTCGAGCGGTCCGATGCGTGTGTGCGGCAACCAGCGCCAGATGCGCGAGCAGGATTCCGCGCCGCTGCAGCGTCCACCAGGTCTTGCCGATCAGGCTCCGCTCGAGGCTTGCATAGGCGGCCTCCGCTTCGCCTCTTGCGAGCAGCAGCATGGCGCGGCCCGGTTCCGGGCACCAGCCCAGCGTGTAAGCCCTGTCATAGGCTTCGAGCGCTGCGTCGTCATTGCCGATCGCCGCCTGAATATCGCCCAGCACCCGGTTGGCATCGCCCAGCGACCAGGGCGCATCGCTGGTCAGGCGCGCGAGCGCGTCCCGAATGCGCGCCAGCGCTTCGTCGAGCGAGCCTCGGATGCCGAGCACCTCGGAGCGGTGCAACTGGCATGAGCCCGTCAGCTCCATGCCGCTGCCCGAGCAGAAATTCTGGTAGCTCCGCGTCCACTGGTCGGCGCGTGCCCAATCTCCGAACATCCGGGCCGCCCAGAGGATGTTGCAGTAGAGGTTGCCGCCCATGATCGGGTCCAGATTGTTGCTGGACAGCGCAACTGCGGCGGCATGGTCCTGATCGGCCAGTCCTCCGTGTGTGTCGCCGAGGCACAGCCGATAGAAGCCGCGATAGGCCAGGCTCAGCGCTTCGATATTGATCGCATCCTTGTATCTGACGGCGGTGTAGGCAGCGTCGGCCAATGCGAGTGCCTGTTCCGGCTCGCCATCGAAAGCAGCCAGTTTCGACTTCATCCATAACACCAGGGCCGTCGTCGGGGGATCGTCGAGCGTTGAAGCCCAATCCTCCGCCCGCGCGAGCCAGCCCTTTCCGATCGCGGCCTGGCCGCTTTCGAAATGCAAAGCCGAGAGTGCTATCGCGTCGACCGTGGCGCCTGCCGCGTCACCGGCCTGGCTGCGTGCGGCGACCGCGCGAACCAGAATCGGAATCGCTGCCGTGGCCCTGCCGAGGCACTGCAGGGCAAGCGCCCAATCGTGGAAATCTTCAGCGTTAAGCTGGCCGCTTTCATCCGCGCTCGCGAACAGGGTCGCTGCCTGCAACCACAATTGTCCGGCCGCCGCGCGTCGGGCGAGACCGATTGCACCGACGGTGCCTTCGACTTGCCTGGGGTCGATGCGTTCCGGCTGTCTAAGCTCGGACTCGAGGAAGAAGCGATAGCCTTTGCCCGGCAGATTTCGGATCGCGCCGTCCATGCCGCCGTTGCGGAGCGCGGCGCGCAACGCACTCACCGCCCGCTGCAGCGAGTTGTCGGTGACCGTCACATCCGGCCAGACGGCTTCGAGGAGTTCTTCCTTGGAGATGACCCGCTCGCGGTGTCGAACCAGATAGATCAGCAGATCGAACACACGCGGCTGCAATGGGACCTCTTGGCGCGCGCACAGCAACACGCGTCCAGCTTCATCAAGCTCGAACAGTCCAAATGAGAATGCCATGTGTATGAGTTGGGGCTCGGCGGAAAAGGTTCAGGCAAAGATCAGACAAAGATCAGGCAATGATCAGTCCGCGGTAAGGACAGTCGGCATCGACGGCGTCTATAGCTCATCATGGCTCGCCATGAGCGCCTGCCGTTCAATAATTGCAACCGAGGAGATTTCGATGGAACTCTATGTCATTCGCCGTCCGAGCGCCTGGGCGAACATGAGCGAGCTGGAACTCGCCGGCGCAACGTCCGCCAGGATCGGCGACGAGCAGATGCCGGACCGCGTGCGCTGGATCCGCAGCTATGTGGTGCATGAGGCGGATGGTCGCATCGGCACATTCTGCATATACGAGGCGCGTGACGGTGACTCGATCCGGGAGCATGCGCGCTGCGTCGGCATGCCGGGCGAGGAATTCTACAAGGTCGCGGCAACCGTGGTGGTGCGTGGTGATCCGGTCCAACCGCCCATTGCAGCCGAATGACGCCTGCGCGGCGTCGCATGGCGTATCCCGACCAAACCTGATCCGGAGCGCCATCACACTTCGATCAAGGAAACGATTATGTCGATTTCATACATGGAATCCATTTCAAGTCCGGTACGAAGGCATTTTTCCTTCCTGCTTTTGCGTATCCGCCGGATCGTCAATCAATCGGTCGCAGGCATGCTCGCACATCGCGAGCGGCAGGCCAGTCGCCTGATGCCGCGCGAGGCCGGCGGCCGTCAGCCGAAGGGCGCCGGCAGCCGCTGCTCGGGGCCGGTCGTGCGAAGCGTACTGCTCGGGCTGGTGATCGCGGGTTTGTCCTCGCCCGTGTTCACCAGAGCGGAGGAGCCTGTCGTTCGGGAGCATCGTGCAGCTCCGGCGCAGCAGGCTGCTTCGACTCAGCGTAGCAGCCACGGCTGCAGGCATCGCTCGGATTGGAGCATAGTTGCCGCATCGACCATCCCGGTTCTGCTCGACCGCCGCACGTAGCGCGCAGCACATTTGAAGTCATTGCACTGCTCGACGCCTTTTTGGCGCAACTCGCGGACTCTCGGCGAGGCCGGCGGCCTCGCCACGAGCCGCATCACATTTTCAAAGGAGATGCACATGAACGTTCAGACCGAAATGCCGACTGTCGATCTCGCCGCCGTCAAGGCGCGCCAGCAAGCCACCTGGAGTTCGGGCGACTACGCGATCGTCGGCACCACGCTCCAGATCGTCGGCGAGATGCTCTGCGAGGCGGTCGACCTGCGCAGCAATCAAATGGTGCTCGACGTCGCCGCCGGCAACGGCAATGCGACGCTGGCCGCGGCACGGCGCTTTGCCGACGTGGTCTCGACCGACTACGTCGCGGCGTTGCTCGAGCGCGGCCGCGAGCGGGCGGCCGCGGAGCGTCTGCCCGTCACGTTCCAGGAAGCAGACGCGGAGAAGCTGCCGTTTGCCGACGTCAGCTTCGACGTCGTGCTGTCGACCTTCGGTGTCATGTTCACCGCCGATCAACAGCAGGCCGCGAACGAATTGCGCCGCGTCTGCCGCATCGGCGGCAAGATCGGACTTGCGAGCTGGACGCCGGAAGGGTTCATCGGCCAGGTATTCAAGACCATCGGCAAATATGTGCCGCCGGCGCCGGGCGTCAAATCTCCCGCGCTGTGGGGCACCGAGGCGCATCTTGGCGCCTTGTTCGGCGCGCAGGCGACGCTCGATGCCAAGCGCAGGCACTTCAATTTCCGTTACAGGTCGCGCGAGCATTTCCTCGAGATCTTCCGCACCTATTACGGTCCGGTGCTGAAGGCATTCGGGGCGATCGATCCGGTCAAGCAGCAATTGCTCGCTGCCGACATGTTCGGCCTGATGGACCAGTTCAATATCGCCAGGGACGGCACGCTGGTGATCCCGGGCGAATATCTGGAGGCTGTGATCACCAGACGCGGCTGATCTGCCGCTCGCCATTGGTCGATCTGCGCGTGGCGCCGGCGTTCTCGCCGGCGCCATTCGCACGTTTGATCGACATTGATGCGATCGCTCGGTTACTGACGCTTGTCCCTGGGCGGAGGCTTCGCGCTGCGCGGCGGAGGCGGCGCGCGCCGTTGCTGGAAGCCTGGACGCGCCTGCACCGCGGGCCGTTGCATGCCCGGACGCACGCCCGGTACGGCCTGCTGGATGCCGGGTCGCGTCTGGCCGGGCGCTTGCGGCACAGGCTGCGCGGTGCCTTGGCGCGGCGCGCCCGATGGACCCGGTTGGGCCGCTGGTGGTCCTGGCTGGCGCACGCCGCCCGGGGCCTGCGTGCGGCCGGGCTGCAGGCCGCCTTGCCGTGCCGGCGATTGTTGTCCGCCGGGTTGCGTCGCGCCGCCTTGGCGCGCGGGCTCTTGCGTGGGGGCTTGGCGCGTTGGCTGTTGTCCGGCTGGCGTTTGGACGCCGGGCGCGTGCGGCAGCGTCGCGCCGCCGGGTTGGCCGGGCAGCGCATGCTGTGCGCCGCGTTGCTGCTGCGTGCCGGGCTGCTGCGAGCCTTGCCGGCCAGGCGTGCCCGGTTGCTGGCCGGGACGGTTCGGCTGACCGGGCTGCTGCATCTGGCCCGGACGGTTCTGCTGACCCGGCTGCTGCGGGGCGTTGCGGTTCTGGCCCGGCAGGCCGTTCTGCCGCTGCGGGTTCGGCTGCACCGGCTGGCCGCGGTTCGGATAGGGCGCGGCCGGATTGGCCCTGCGGAAATCGGGATTGGCGCGGCGGAAGTCGCGCTGCTCGGTCACGACCTGACGGCCGAGCGTCTGCGCGCTATGGACCTGGCGCACAAAGCCCTGGTCGCGTGTGATCTGTTGCGGCGAGATCGTCAGCGGCACCGCGGCGAAGCGGGCGCCGCCGGTGCCCGGACGAATCGCAAAGCCGCTCGCGCCGCGCGTCAGCACGCCGAGCGAAGCGCCGCTGTGGTCGTTGACCTCGATGCGGCCGACATGTCCGTCGGCGTCGGGATAGAGCTTGATGCCGACATTCCTGCTGGTCGCGGTGGCGCCTTCGGGCACCTCGACGAGGCCGGTGGTGCCGCGGATGCCGAGCGTCGCGGTCGGGGTCGAGATCTTCATGTCGCCGGTCTTGGCGACCGCGGCGGCGACGAAGGCCGCCGTTCCCTTGGTAACGTTGAACAGCGCACTGTTCTGCTGGCCGCCGTCCTCATAGACATAATTGTCGATCGTGATCCTGGCATTGGCGCGCAGGTTGAAGGTGGTGCCGTCGTTGAAGGTGATGCCGAGCGAGGAGGTCGCTGATGTCGCGACCTCGTCATTGGCAAAGATGTCGTCGCGGATCTGCAGCGGCGTCGCCGTGTTGTTGCGCGTGACGGTCGCGGCTCCTGTCAGTGTTGCCACGTTGCCGATTGGCTCCGGCGCCGCGGGCTGCGCATTCGCGGCCGGCGCCGGCGTTGCAGGCGCGGGTGTTGCAGGAGCAGGCGTAGCTGGCGTCGGACTCGGCGCCGGGGCGGGCGCCTGTGCAGGCTGCGCCTGTGCGAGCTGCGGCAGGTCCGGCGCGGCATTGGCCGTTGGTTGCCAACCGATCGTGACGCCGGCGCCAAGCAGAAGCGCAAAGAGAAAGCTGCGGCGCATCACCATCGATTCCCGGGGAGGCAGTGGGCACGGCAATTGAGCCGCGTCAGGCTGAATGCCGGATGAACGGTCCCGCCTTGTTGTCATGACGAACCGAAACGATCAAGCACCGCGCTCCGTTGCCGGAAGCGCGGTGCCTGGTCGCTGTTGGGGTTTTGTTTAGCCGCGCTTGTGAGGAGTGATATTGAGCGGTTTCGCCGGCTTGGTCGCGGGCGCGTAGCTCGCGGGTTGCGCAGCCGCCGGCGGCACGTAGTGGAACACCGCCTTGCAGCCGTCGCTGAGCAGCGCGCGCTGGCGGATCATGCAGGCGGTGACGCGATCGACATCGGGAATTTCCGAGCTGCACAGCCGCATGGCGTCGCTGGTGCACATCTGCTGCTGCTCGTCGGTGTAGGCATAGGACGCCGAGCTCAGCAGACCGAGCGTGAACGCGGTCGCCGCCAGCAGTTTGCCGTGACGAAGTGCGGAAGCGGTGAAAGCCATCATGTCCCCCTTGTGATCGCGCCGAAGCAGCGCGTTGTCGAGGCCATCACTAGGCAGGCTTGGTTTCGGCAATTCTTCGTCGCCAGGGCAAAATGGTTTCGTCGCGCGGGCCGTTTGTTTCGTCAACCGCATCCCGATCGGGGGTTACGGCGCCGCGGGCGCCGGTGCCCCTTCGAGCGCGAGCACGGCCTCGCGCTGGGCCTCCGGCATGGCGCGGATGCGGCGCCTTGCGGTGAGGCGGAGCGCGGCAAAGCCGCCGAGGAACACCACGATCTTGCTCACGATGCCGAAGATCGGCATCACGACGGCCCATGTCGTGATCTCGCAGGTCAGCGCGACGATGGCGTTCACCGCGGCGGAGGCGAACATCAGGGCGGCCCAGGCATAGCCGACCTTGACGGCGACATCGGGCACGACCTTCTGTGCGATCTCGGGCAGGTAGCGGTTGAGCCAGCCGGGCTTCAGCATCACGACGCCGACGATCGCGTAGATCACGCTCGGCTTGAACAGCACGAAGCGCGGGTCATGGGTCAGCAGCGTGGCGGTGCCGGCGGCGACGACCAGGAACAGGCTGAGCCACTCCATGGTGTCGATCCGCTTGCGGCGCACCATCTGGACGCCGATCTGCACGACGCCGAATGCGATGCCGAGGCCGACCGCAAGCGCGGTGTTGTGCGTCAGCAGGAACAGAACCAGAAAGACAAGGGTCGAGGCGAGATCGAGGGCCAATAGTCTTGCCGCGGTAAGGAAGTGCTTCATCCTTGGTTAAGCTCCGCTTTTGTTCGCTGCCGCATGACGATCAAGAGAAAATGCCGGGATGTATTGCAGGTGCGATCCGTTTGATCAGCGGCAGGATCAGGACTGGCTGTGCGTTGAACAGGAAGTGGGTGAGCCACGCCGGAGTGAGGGAGCTGTATCGCAGGCGGATCGCGAAAAGGATCGCGCCGAACCCGACCATGACGGTGCCCCAGACGAGACCGAGCGGGAGGATGTGATTGGCTCCGAACAGCAGGCTGCCTGTCAGCCAGATCGTCGGATCGCCGAAGCCTGCGCGACGAAGCCAAGCGACCAGCAGCCCGCGATAGAGGATCTCCTCGCATAGTGGAGCAGTCATCACAAACAGCAGGATGTAAATTGCGGTTGCATGCGCACCATGGAAGTCGATCCGCGCTTTCCCCGGACCATTGCCACCGGCGATATCCGACAACCAGTGTGTCGCAATGGGCGCGCCGTACATCGCGATCACGAACCCCGCCAGGCTCGCGGCCAGGGCAGGCCAAGTCAGTCCGCGAAAGATGAATACGTTGCGGCGCAATCCCCGGCGCGACGACCAGAGCCACGCCGCTGTCACGCTAATCCAACTGCCGGCGACATAGAAGGCCATGCCAAGGAGCTGAAACTCGGCGCGTGTCGGCATATCAACGGGCAGGCCACGGACGATCTGCCAGCCTGCGAGCGCGAATCCGGCTGCTGTGGTCAGGATGATCGCCAATCCGACGGGCGCCAGGACCATTGCGAGAACAACAATTCCCTCGCGCCAACCGGGCGTGGCCGCACCGACTTGGAAGGCGGTGGATTCGATCGGCGCGGGTGGGCGGTCGGACATGATCTCGTTCATCTGCGATGCCCGGAAAAGCCAAGCGTCGTGGCCCAGCTAGCGCGATTCAGCTGCCGCTAGCCTATCGATTTTCAAAATCGAGGAGCGAAAAGTCAGTTCGAACGGAAGATTTCCGCGTTGCCATCCACGTTTTGCCCGCCCGCCGCCCGTCGGCGAAACTCGCTCGGCGTCAGCCCGGTGTCCGCCTTGAAGGCGCGGTTGAACGGCGCCAGCGACTGGAATCCGGCGTCGAGCGCGATTGTCAGCACCGGCACCTCGGCTTGGCCGGCATTGGCGAGCGCCGCCTTGGCCTCGTCGAGCCGATAGCGGTTGAGGAAGGCATTGAAGTTGCGGTGGCCGAGTCCGTCATTGATCAATGTACGCAGCCGGTATTCCGGCATGCCGAGCCGCGCCGCCAACAGGCCGATGGTCAGCCCTTCCTGCCGATAGGCGCGTTCGGTCGTCATCAGATGGTTGAGGCGATTGAGCGACGCGCGGTCCTGAGGCGATGGGCCGTTGGGTTCTGACGATCCGGACGCCCGGCCGGCCGGGCCGCCGGAGCTCGCGTCGGCAATCGCCGGCTGGCTCTCGGGCGGATCGAACAGCATCGCCCAGATCGACATCAGCGCGAATGCACCAAGGCCGAGTGCGCCGCTCAGGCCGATGGACCGGGTCGGAATTGCGGCCAGCCCTGCCATGGCTGCAAGGGTCATCTGGAGGCCGATGCCGATCACCAGTGCGATCAGGATCCGGCCGCGCGCCGTGGTCACGGCGATACGCCATCCCTTCGCAATTTGCGCGATCCCGAGCCCGGCGAAGGCGATCGTCGCCAGCGCTAGCACGCGGCCGCAGGTCCGGGCGAGATCGGGCCAGATCGTCCAGCAATTGTGGCTCACAACGCCAAGGACGGCGAGCAGCGTCCATACGGCCGCATGCCAGGGCCGCAGGGTAAACCGCTCGTCGAACATCGCACGCGCCCATAGCCAGAAAATCACCGGCGAGCCCATCGCGAAGGCGACGAACGGAGAGCTCCAGCCGAATGTCGACGTGGGAAAGAACGGTGCGGTCGAAACCGCATAGGCTGCGCCGGCGACGCCCATCGCGGCACCAAGATACGCGGCGCGATGCACCGCTGCGTAACGCAGCAGCAGCACCGCGCAAACCACCAGGAACAGCGCGACCACCGCGCCGCGGAGGCCGAGTTCAAGAGCCGTCATCGCCATCGCAAGCCGCCCGCAGGTTCAATTCCACCTCGACACAGCTCTTATAGCGCGCCCGGCGATCCACATGAAGCGACCGCCGGTGGGTAAAAATCTTATGTCCGCTTGCCGTTGGCGCGGCCGGCGGACCTCAGAGCAATCCGGAAATGTCAGACCTAGCTGACCCGCTTCCAGGTCTGGCCGCCGCAGAACATGCCGAAGGCACAGCCCTGCACGCGCATCGCATTCGGGCCCTTCATCGCGATCGTCGAGTCATAGTTGCGGCCGGAATCGGGATCGTGGATGCGGCCGCTCCACTTGCTGCCGTCGGGCTTCATGTTGATCAGGATGCGCTCGTTGCTTTTGACCGAATAGCCGCAGAGATTGGCGCCGCAGATGGCCGACGCAAACAGCAAAGCGCCCGGCGGGGGCGGCCGCCGGGCGCCAAACACTCATGGCCTGTCGAATGGTCTAGAACACGCCGAGAATAATGGCGCCGACGAAGGCTAACGCGATGTACGCGGCCACAATGCTCAGCTTGCTCAGCAGAGGACTCGCGAAATCCATTGGGGAAGCTCCCTCGGTTCACAACGCTGCCCGCATTAACGCCGAGGCTAGCAACTGGTTCCCGGCCGAAAAAGTCAGCCGTGCTGTCGGGCCTTCAGTTCCGGGGCGATGCCGCATTGCGGTGTGGGGCAAACGGACGCCAAATCAAGTGGTTGAAGTGCGCGCAAATATATTCTGAAGCATCGCGAGTATCGACGTGTCACCGCTCCGGATGTTGTCCACCGCCCCGGGTTGGATGCTACTTTGCATGGGGTTGTTTCGATATTTCGGTTGGGGCGGATCATCGCGCACTATGTTTAGTCACTACCTTGAGCTGATGGAGCTTGCCGGCACGCGATGTCGAAGCGCCGACGCATCCTCAATCGCCAAGGGGAACGAAGGCCTTCATCCCACTCCGCAGCGGTAGCGCCGCTGAAGGACGCGCGCGACGCGACACGATCGCAGTCCCTCGGGTTCCGTCGCATGGTTAAGGACAGCTGAAAACAACGCATCGAAATGCGTTGAAGAGTCTTTAATCAAATTCGCAGAACCTCCGCGCCATGACGCGTGGAGTTCGTTTGTATCTCGTCGGCTCCCTTGTCCTTGTGTCGCTTGCTGGTTGCGGTCGCGGTCTGTTTCAGACTGCCGAGCGCGAACCGTGGCGGGCCGAGGCCGAGGCCGCATGCCTGAAGTCGGGCGCGGTCAAGGAGAGCGCCGACCTCGTCCGCATTGATCCGATCTCCGGTCCCGGCGTCTGCGGCGCCGAGTTCCCGCTCAAGGTCGCCGCGCTCGGTGAAGCCAGTTCAGCTTACGGATTTGCCGACGACAGCCTGCGGCCGCCGGCATCGGTTGGCAACCAGCCGCGCTGGCCGATCAACCGCCAGCCGTCTCCGCCGCCCGTGCAGGCGCCGTATTCCAATCAGGCCGTCGGCCAGCCGAGCTATGGCAATGAGCCGAGCTATGGCAACCGTCAGAATGGGCCGGTCTCGCTGTCGGCGCCCGGCGTTCCGCAGCAGCAGGACGAGATCGATTTGCCGCCGGATGGCTCGCCCGACGCCAGGGGCGAGCGACCTTATTATCCGGGCCTGCCTTCCAATCCGCAGCGCGACAGCGCGGCCGCGCCCTATTCACCGGCACCGTATTCCCAGCAGCCGCCCGGCGCGCCACCGCCGCCGCGGCTCGGTCCCTCGAGCGGCAATCCGGTGGTGACGGTCGGCCCGGTCGCGGTGAAGCCGGCGGCAACGCTGGCGTGTCCGATCGTCTCGGTGCTCGAGCACTGGCTCGCCGATTCCGTGCAGCCGGCGGCGCAGCGCTGGTTCGGCGCGCGTGTCGTCGAGATCAAGCAGATCTCGGCCTATTCCTGCCGCGGCATGAACGGCAATTCGCACGCGCATATTTCCGAGCACGCCTTCGGCAATGCGCTCGACATCGCAGCGTTCACCTTGGCTGACGGTCGCCGCATCACCGTGAAGGATGGCTGGAAGGGCTTGCCGGAAGAGCAGGGCTTTCTGCGCGACGTCCAGGCCGCCGCCTGCCAGCAATTCACCACGGTGCTGGCGCCGGGGTCCAACGTCTATCACTACGACCACATCCATGTGGATCTGATGCGCCGGGCCAGCCGGCGCCTGATCTGCCAACCCGCCGCCGTCTCCGGCGAGGAGGTCGCGGCGCGTGCCGGCGGACGTAACCCCTATGCAACGCGCGAGCCGTATGTCACAGGATCGCTCGGCGGCAGAAAGCCGGCCCCGCGGGGTAAGGCGGGGGTCAACGAAGAAGACGAATTCGCCGACGAATAGGGGCGCGTCTGATACCCGTATTTTTACTGGGTGACACCGTGCAAACGGTAGCCACTTTTGTTGCATATGCTCGCTGAGTCGGGCGCACCCGGCTGATTGTTTGGGGGATAACTTTGCAAGACGCGCCGATCATTCTCGTCATCGAAGACGATCGTGATCTTCAGATGATGGTGGAGGACGCCCTGAGGGACGGCGGCTATGAGCCGGCGATCGCAGGTTCGGGCGAGGAAGCCCTGACGCTGCTGAAGGCGTTCCGCACCAAATACTCAGCACTGGTCACCGACATTCGCCTGCTCGGCCGGCTCGACGGCTGGCGTGTGGCGCGCGGCGCCCGCGAGATCGACCCGTCATTCCCGGTGCTCTACATCACCGGCGGCGGCGGCGACGAGTGGCCGACCAGGGGCGTGCCGGACAGTGTGCTGCTGAACAAGCCGTTCTCGCCCGATGAACTGGTTGCGGCCGTGGCGAAGCTGCTCGAGAATGCCGCGTAGGCCTCAGCGATTGATCGCCCCCGCGAAATCGGCGATGCGGAGGTTGTACGGGGCAAACGTGTCTTCCGGGCCGGCATGAATGACTTCGCACAGTCGATCACGGCGGCAGCTTCCCTGATAGCCGGTCGCGATCCGGTCCTGCTTGGGATCGTCGCATTGTCGTTGCGTGTCAGCCTGCTGGCGAGCCTGCTCGCGCTGCTGATCGGCGCGCCGATCGGCGGCTGGCTTGCGATATCGAGATTTCGCGGACGGCAGGTGGTGATCGTGCTCGCCAATGCCTGTCTCGGCCTGCCGCCGGTCGTGGTCGGCCTCGGGCTTTACCTTCTGCTGTCGCGATCCGGACCGCTGGGTTTCGCCGGGCTGTTGTTCACGCCGACGGCGATGGTGGTGGCCCAGGTCATCCTGGCGACGCCGATCGTGGTTGCGCTGGTGCATCGTCCGGTCGCGCTGCTGTGGGCGGAATATGCCGACCTGATCCGCACCGACGGCCTGTCCCGCTTGCGCAGCCTTGCGTTGGTGTTCTCGCTCGGCCGCGCCTCGCTGCTCACCGCATTCCTCGCCGCGTTCGGCCGCGCCATCGCGGAGGTCGGCGCCATCATCATCGTGGGCGGCAATATCAGCGGCTATACGCGAACGATGACGACCGCGATCGCGCTCGAGACCAGCAAGGGCGAGCTGGCGCTCGGTCTCGGGCTCGGCGTCATCCTGCTTGCGCTGAGCGTCAGCGTCAGCACGATCGCGTTTCTGCTAGTGCGCGGCGTTGGGGAAAAATAGCTGTTCGCCGCCGACCTTGTAGCCGGCGATGGCCGACTGCCCGGCCTGCGAGACCAGCCAGTCGATGAAGGCCTGGCCGTCCGCGGCCTTCACCGTCGGATGCTTCGCCGGATTGACCAGCATCACGCCGTACTGGTTGAACAGCCGCCGGTCGCCTTCGGTCAGCACGGCGAGCTCGCCGCGGTTCTTGAACGACAGCCAGGTGCCGCGGTCTGACAGCACATAGGCATTCGACGCCGACGCCATGTTGAGCGCCGGACCCATGCCCTGGCCGATCTCGCGATACCACGGGCCCTTCGCCGAGCCGAGATCGACGCCGGCCGCTTTCCAGAGTCGCAGCTCGGCCTCGTGCGTGCCGGAGTGGTCGCCACGCGAGATAAAGGCCGATTTGGTCGCGGCGATCTTGCGCAGGGCGTCCGCGACATCCTTGTCGCCGGCGATATGCGCCGGATCGGACTTCGGGCCGACGATGACGAAATCATTGTACATGACGTCATATCGCCTGGTCGCAAAGCCCTCGGCCAGGAACTTCTCCTCGGCCACGCGATCATGAACGAACACGACATCGGCATCGCCGCGCCGTCCGATGTCGAGCGCCTGTCCGGTGCCGACCGCGACCACCTTCACGGCGATGCCCGAGGCTTCCGAGAAGCGCGGCAGCAGATAGCCGAACAGGCCGGACTGCTCGGTCGATGTCGTCGAGGCCACGATGATGGACCGGGGCTGCGCGAGCGTCGGGCCGGCGAACAACAGCGCGGCGGCGATGAGGAGGTTTCGAACGAACGATGTCATGTGAATACTGCGTACCGGAGAAATGATGTCGGTCACCTTGCCGCATTTCGTCCGGTGACGCAAAGCAGGCGCGATGTCGCGCGCTGCGATTGGCAGTGCTAGGTTCGCCCCGAACGAAGCATGAAGAAGGGATATCGGATCATGGCAGCAGAGAAGGTCGCGCTCGTTACCGCAGGCGGCAGCGGCATGGGAGCAGCGGCGGCGCGGCGCCTCGCGGCCGATGGTTTCCGCGTTGCGATCCTGTCGTCGTCGGGCAAGGGCGAGGCGCTGGCGAAGGAGCTCGGCGGCCTCGGCTTCACCGGCTCGAACCGTTCCAACGATGATCTGAAGCGCGCCGTCGACGGCGTGGTGGCGCGCTGGGGCCGCATCGATGCGCTGGTCAACAGCGCCGGCCACGGCCCGCGCGCCGGCGTGCTCGAGCTGACCGACGAGCAGTGGCACACCGGTCTCGACGTCTATCTGATGAACGTGATCCGCCCGACGCGTCTCGTTGCACCTCACATGCAGGCGCAGAAGTCGGGTGCGATCGTCAACATCTCCACCGCCTGGGCGTTCGAGCCGAGCGCGATGTTTCCGACCTCGGCGGTGTTCCGCGCCGGGCTCGCCGCGTTCACGAAACTGTTCACCGACAGCTACGCCGCCAGCAATGTGCGCATGAACAATGTGCTGCCGGGCTGGATCGACAGCCTGCCGGCAACCGACGAGCGCCGCGACAGCGTGCCGATGAAGCGCTACGGCAAAGCTGAGGAGATCGCCGCAACCATCAGCTTCCTCGTCTCCGACGGCGCGGGCTACATCACCGGCCAGAACATCCGCGTCGATGGCGGATTGATGCGCTCGATTTGAGGACTTGCCGAACGACCGGAAAGTGAAGCTAGCCAGCGTCGCGCTGCAATCGCGAGGCTGTAGAAGATGATGGCCCGGAAGGGTGTTGCGACGCAATCCAAGAAACGGCGCGAGATCGCTAAGTGCGCGACGTCGCGCGCTTTCGCCATACCCGCAAGTCAGCCATGACCTTTATGCTCGCGCCCAGCACCAGTGCGCACAGCGCAGTCTTCGACACCGTCTCCATCGTCCCCTCGACCAGCATGCCATGGATCACGCTGCCTGCGACGATGATCACCGCAAGCGACATATGGGCAAGGCGCCATGTTCGCGGTCGCAGTCGCAATCGCCGGCGCAGTGCCGCCAGCAGCGCGACGGCGAAGATGGCCCACATGGCGATCACACCCCATGGGGAGAACGGCGTCGGCGATGAGAAGAGCAGGGCGTCGATCATGTCCGGCGGACTGGTGATCCAAAGGCCGGCGACATGGATCACCACCGCCGCGACCAGCGCGCCTCCAATCCAGTGGTGTGCTCGCCGTCCGCGATAAGCGGCCAGTCCCGGCAAGTATCCGCCAATCAGCAGGGGCTGAACGAGCGCAAGACCCAGCGCGATAATCCCTGCGAATCCCGCCAGGATGTAGACCGGACCGCGCCATGCGAGCAGTGGGCTCGCCGCTGCCGCGGCGATCGGCACGCAAACGGCGGCCACAAGGGCGGCCCAGATCAGGGTCGCCCGGGCCAATCTCATCCTGTTTGATCCCAACCCGGTCAGGCCGGCTGAAGCACGAAATGCGCCTCAAGGCTGGTATCTTTTGCGCTCCGCATCACGGGACGCAGAAAGACGGTTTTGAATTCACCGCTGTCATAGGCGAGGTGACCATGCGGTTGGCCGAAGATCGGAATGATCTGCGGGATCTCGAGACGAAACGCCCCGTCCTTGTCGGTAAGCGTGGCGCCATGGCTCTGCGGCTCGTGCTCCTGCCCTTCGGTCGTGTGCCCCCAAATCTGGATGCGCTGCCCGGCAAGCGGAGCCCCGTCGCCTGCGCGGCGTACGGTGCCGCTCATCCAGAAGCCGCCTTTGCCGATCCGATCCACGATCGGCGCACCCTTGCGGTAGTTGTTCGACCCGCCCGCCATCGAGTCAGTCGGTGCGAGGCCTTCAGCGCGGGCGGGTAGCAGGAGCCCGGCAACCCCGGTTGCCAGGGCGGAGCCGCCAGCGGCGAGCAGGATGCGACGGTTGAACACGACGGTGGTCATGTGGATTCTTCCTCCTGGCGACCGTGCAATTGCTCCGTGCAGGCTACAACAACAGCCGCGAGGTGCCCAGCTGAGGGACGCGAAGGGCGCGATAGGTCGCAGAGTTGTGAATGGGCGTGCCGGCCGCTCGACCCGCGTCATTGGCGAGGCAAATTGATGCCTCCGTGTATGCGGTGCGGTGGGATTGCGTCGGTTCGCGCGCAGTGATGGAATGCGGCGTCGACCTTCCGTCATGTGCCCGGGCCCGCAGCAACACCACTTGCGTCTACGCGCTGCGCGGCGCGCTCCAGGCCGCGCGCGTCATAATTGCGGCGACCTCTGATTGCGTTTGTCGTGATGACAAACTGAAAACGCAGGGCTAGCCTTCCGTCAAATCAAAACATACGGGAGGAATGGCATGCCAGACGCAGCAGTTGCAGCACGCGCTTCAGACTCCACGCAGAGCGGAACCACGCAGCAGGTCGACGTTGCGGTGGTCGGCGCCGGCTTCGCCGGACTTTACCTGCTGCATCGATTGCGCAAGGCGGGCTTCTCGGCGGTCGCGCTCGAAGAGGGCGCCGATGTCGGCGGCACCTGGTACTGGAATCGTTATCCCGGCGCGCGCTGCGACATTCAGACCATCGACTACAGCTACACCTTCGATCCCGAGCTCGATCAGGCCTGGACCTGGTCGGAGAAATACGCCACCCAGCCGGAAATCCTGCGCTATCTCGGCTTCGTCGCCGACCGCTACGATCTGCGTCGCGACATCAGGTTCGGCACCAAGGTCACGAAGGCGACCTGGAACGATGCGACCGGGCGCTGGCAGATCTCGACCAACAACGGCGCCAACGTCTCGTGCCGCTACTACATCATGGCGACCGGCTGCCTGTCGTCGCCGAAGCCGCCGGAGATCGACGGCGTCAAGGATTTCAAGGGCGAGATCTATTTCACCGGCCGCTGGCCGCATCAGGGCGTCGATCTCAAGGGCAAGCGCGTTGCCGTGATCGGTACCGGATCGTCGGGCATTCAGTCGATTCCTTTGATCGCCGAGCAAGCCGCGCAGCTCACCGTGTTCCAGCGCACCCCGAACTTCGCGCTGCCTGCGGGCAACGGCCCGGCGCCGGAGGATCGCAAGACGTATTTCGAGAGCGACCGCGCCGCCTATCGCGAGCAGGCGCGCCAGTCGATGGCCGGCGTGCCCTATCCGCAGCAGACCGTGGTGAGCTGGCAATTGAGCGACGCCGAGCGTCGCGAGCGGTTCGAGAAGGCGTGGGCGGCGGGCGACCTCGTCCACATCCTGACCCAGCTCTGGGCCGACCAGGCGGTCGATGTCGACGGCAACAGATTGGTCGCCGATCTGATCCGCGAGAAGATCGGCGCTGTGGTCAAGGATCCGGAGACGGCGGCGGCGCTCGCCCCGCATGATCATCCGTTCGGCGCCAAGCGGCCCTGCCTCGATACCAATTACTACGCGACCTACAACCGCCCGAACGTGACGCTGGTGAATCTGCGGCAGGAGCCGATCGAGGGGATCACCACCAGCGGCATCTCCACCAACGGACGCAAGTTCGATGTCGACGTCATCGTGTTCGCCACCGGCTTCGACGCGATGACCGGCGCGATCATGGCGGTGCATCCGATCTCCGGCCGTGGCGGCAAGTCGTTGTCGGATGTCTGGGCGCACGGACCGCAGACCTATCTCGGCGTCACCGTCGCGGGCTTCCCCAATCTGTTCATGATCACCGGTCCCGGCAGCCCGTCGGTGCTGTCGAACATGGCGGTCTCGATCGAGCAGCATGTCGACTGGGTGGTCGACCGCATCGCCGCGCTGCGCGACGCCGGCTTCAGCACGATGGAAGCGACCGAGACCGCGCAGGCCGGCTGGGAACGCCACATGGCCGATTGCGCGACGCTGACGCTGCATCGGCTCGCCAACACCTGGTACACGGGCGCCAACGTGCCCGGCAAGCCGCAGGGCGTGATGCCTTATACCGGCGGCGTAGGCCCGTATCGCAGCATCTGCAACGAGGTGGTCGGCCGCGGCATGCTCGGCTTCAAGCTCTCGGGTCCCGGCGTTGCCGAGCAATGCAATGACGGCGAGATCGTGCGCCTGCAGCCGGACGTGCGGCTGGTGCTGAATCTGCTCGGCGAGATGAACCTGCCGCCGCTCGAGACGATGGGGGCGCAGGGCGCGCGCGACTTCCTCACCGAGTTCAACAAGGGCCGTCCTGCCGGCCGCCCGGTCGGCGAGGTCGGCAGCGGCATGCTGCAGGGCGCAGACGGTCCGCTGCCGTACAAGCTCTACCGGCCGGCGACGCCGGGGCCGCATCCGATCGTGGTGTATTTCCACGGCGGCGGCTGGGTGCTCGGCGACGAGATGTCGGACGATCCGTTCTGCCGCGACCTGTGCCGGCGCACCGGCATGATCGTCGTCAGCGTCGGCTATCGCCATGCGCCCGAGCATCGCTTCCCGGCCGCGGCCGAGGACGGCTATGCGGCGGCGCGCTGGATCGCAGCCCACACCGCCGAGCTCGGCGGCAGGGCAGGGCCGCTGCTGGTCGCCGGCTGGAGCGCCGGCGGCAACATCGCGGCGGTCACCTGCCAGCTCGCGCGCGATCGCGGCGGGCCTGAGATCGCGGGCCAGCTCCTGATCTGTCCGGTCACCGACTCCACATTCGACCGGCCGTCCTATCTCGACAACGCGGCCGGCTATTTCCTGACCCGCGGGCTGATGTACTGGTTCTGGGACCTGTACTGCTCGCCGGCCGACCGCACCGACCCGCGCGTCGCGCCGCTGCGCGGCAAGCTCGAAGGCCTGCCGCCGGCATTCATCGCGACCAGCGAGTTCGACCCGCTGCGCGACGAGGGCATCGCCTATGGCGACGCGCTCGCCAAGGCCGGCGTCAAGGTCGAGCAGCTCAAGGCGCAGGGCCACTTCCACTCGTCGTTCGTGATGGTCGACGTCATCATCACCGGCGTTGCCGGCCGCGTGAAGATGGCGAAGGCGTTGCGGCGCTTCGCCGGCCTGCCCGAGGAGGTCGAGCAGGACAACGTCGCCGCGCCGGAGGTCAACGCGGCGGCGAACTAGATCGGGTTTGAATTGCAGCCGCGCTCCCTCTCCCGCTTGCATGCACTTGCGGGGGAGGCGCGTTGCGAAAATATCGAAACAACCCCATGCAAAGGAGCCGGCGGTGGCAGGCGTTCGACCAAGCCACTTGACGCGTCGGGCAACTCACGGATATATTTCTAATATGCCGAAATCATGCGGACGCACGCTCGCCTCAGCGTGCATATGGCATTTGCGTGCTTCCGTAACCGAGGTTTCCACGTCGTCGTGGCCAATAGCCATATGCGATAGCCCTGCGCTTGCGGGGGAGGTGCAGCAGTCTGCCGCGAGACCTTTCAACCTGGCGACATCTCGCGCTAGAGCTTCGGTTCTGATTGAATCAGAACCGAAGCTCTAGATTCTTGTTTTGACGCGTTTTCTTCACGCGAACCGGTGTCCGCTTCGCTCGAAAACGCGCTAACCGAGCTCGAACGTCGTGACGCCGAACACGCGATCGATCCGCAATGGCGGGATCGCGCCGGTATACATCCGCGCGGTCTCGAACACCGGTGACAGCCCGAGATCTTGCGCCAGCGCGACGGCGTCACGGTTGATCGCGGGGACGTCGAGGAAGATCTCGCCGCCGCCTGCGCTCGCGAGCAAGGCCGACAGGATGGTCTTGGCACCGGTGCGGTCGTCGGCCACCAGCGGACCGATCTTGCGGCCGGTCCGGCACGGGCGGATCACGCCCCAGCCGGCCAGCCTGCCGTCGCGCATCAGCGCGCGCCCGACATGTCCCGGCGTGTTGATCCAGCTGCGCAGGAAGGCCGGGCGGGGCGCGGGAAATACCGTGGCGTCATCGGCCTCGATCAGCGCCATCGGTACATCGCTCAGCGCGACGATGCCGGCATTCGGTGCCGGCGGTGCGGCGACAGTGCCGCCATAGCGCACATTGGCGTAAGCGAGAGCGAAGCCGGACTTCTGGTAGTTCGCCTGCTGCGCCACCACGCCATCGAGCCCGATCACGCGCGGGCGCGCGTGCGCGATGGCCGCATTCCAGGTCTTCAGGCCGTGGCCGCGGCCGCGCAGGTCCGGGCGCACGATGTAGAAGCCCAGGAAGGAAAATTGCGCGCCGTAATTGACGCAGGAGATCACCGCGGCCGGCTGGCCGTCGAGCTCACCGATCAAGAATCCTTGCGGATCCTCCGTGGCAAAGCAGGGCGCATCGGCGAGACCGGGATTCCATCCCTCCGCCGCGGCCCAGTCCACCGCCAGCGCGATTTCGTCGGGCTGCATCGTGCGTATGATGATTTCGTTCATGGCCGATGATCTCTTCGCGCCGGTGTTGTTGATCGTGCACATCGACGGCGGGAGAACAATCCCCCTTGGGGGCCTAAAGAGTGTGGGTCCGTCAAGCTGATGAGGCCGCAGGGACCGCGCCGGTGCGGCGCCATGCTCAGGCGAGGCTGACCAGTTCGGGCTGGCGGTGCGTGCCGGTTTTGGCGAAGGCCGACTTCAACTGGTTGCGTGCCGTGTCACGAACGATTCCGAGCCGTTCGGCCGCGTCGGCGATCGAGAGGCCGCCCGCGAGCAGCGCCACCAGCCGCGCTTCTGCCGGCGTGAGGTCGAATGCCTGCGCGATCAAGCAGGGCTCGGGCATCGCGCGTGGCGTCAGATTGACGAAGACCAGCATCGCCCGCGCGCCGAGGAAGACGTTGCGTGCCGCACCGTCGACCGGCAACACGCGCAAGACCACCGGACCCTTGTGCGTACGGCGGATCAGGATTGGCTCGATTGGCAGCGCCGCGCGCTCGGGTGCGGCGCGGATCAGATCGACGACTTGATCAAACCGCGCCTGTGCCGCTCTGTCGCGCACGATCAGCCGGCGATCCCTGATCCTGATGTCCGCATCGAAGCCGGCATCGGCGGCTGCGTTGTGATCAATCACGAGGCCGGCGCGGTCGAGTACGGCGGCCGGCTGCCGCACCCGATCGAGGATACCGGTCATGGAGGCGAGCGCGATGCGGCCGACCACGGTCGACAGTGTCGCTGTCTCTGTCAGGCGCGGCCCCAGCTGCGCCAGTAGCCGCGTCTCGCGTGTCTCGAAAAGTCCCTCCTGTCCGGTGCGCTGCAACGTCAGCACCCACGGTGCGCGGTCGGCCCAGAAGCCGATGCCGGCGAACCATTTGAAGCCGAACGGATACAGCACCTCATTGTACATCGGATCGGACCGGATCTGCTCGGGCGTCAGCAAGTCCTGATCGGTGATCACTTCGCCGGCCATTGCTCGCGGAACGCCTGGAGCGCGAGAGTCCTGCTCATGCCAGTTGTGTGCGAAGTAGAGCTGCACCATTTCTTCGGTCGACGCCGTGCGCGGCACATCCGGGGTCCGCACATCGCTTTGCAGCAGCACGGCGCCGGTTGCGCCCACCGCTTCGCAGATCGACGTCATGATGTCGGTCCACGCCGTCGGGTCGACCACCGCGTCCCCCAGCCGCGCCATCACGCTGGACATTTGGTCTGGGTCGATATCCCCGTTCATGCAGGGAATTGTCGCGCGAGGTGGCGTCGCGCGACAAGCGCCAAGTTGCGGTCCTTCCAAAAGAAATAGTCGGATTGGATCGTCACTCGCCGGTCTTGCGACGGCCGGGGATCAATCCGCCTGCTTCGGCCGGTACGCCGCAAAGAACACGCGCGTCGCGCTGTCGACGACGGTTGCGATCCGCTCCGGCGAGGGCGACGGCCTGGCCTGGAAGATGAACGCCTGGAACAGCGTCGCCTGGCACATCTGCATGAACTGCCAGGCCGCGAGCTGGTAGTCGTCGATCACGAGCTCGCCGAGCGCGGCGCGCGCCTCGAGATAGGCGGCGAAGCGGTCGACGGTGTGGGCGATGACGTGGGTGTAGAACCGGCTGCCGAGCTCGGGCATCCGCTCGGCGATCGCCATCACGGTGCGGATCGCCGAGCCGCCGCCGGGCCGGCACAACACCGCGACATAGGCGCGGCCGAATTCGGGAAGGGTGGTGTCGACGTCGCGCGCCGGATCGAAATTGAAGACGACCTTGCCCTGCTCGAGCTTTTCCTCCTCGACGATCGCCGCGAACAGCCCGGCCTTGTCGGGGAAATAGACGTAGAGTGTGCCTTTGGAGACGCCGGCGGCGCGCGCGATCTCGCCCATGCTCGCGCCGTCAAAGCCGAGCTCCAGGAACACCTTGCGGGCGCCGTCCAGGATCTGGCGGCGTTTCGACGATTCCTCCTCGCCGACGGATTGGAGGGAGGTTCGGGGCGCTGCAACCATTGATTTAGCTTCTCGGGAAAGAACTCAACCCAGAGTAGGAAAGGGAAGAATCGAAGCTTTATAATCTAACGGGTGGAATATAGATTGACCGAACCGTTCGGTCAATGGTATCTCAGGAGTGACGATGCGCCGCACGGCCCTTATTCCGCCATCGCGCGCGTCAAGATTTTTGTGGGGAGCCTCGGCTATGGCCGCAGCACGGGATCAGGCTGCACGCATTGTTCGTTCCGAGCCTGAGATGGCCGAGGACGCGGTCGCGCGCGATGCATCCGCCGATGTCGGCGAGCAGAGCCGTGCCGATGAAGCCAAGCGTCCCGCGGAGGCGCCGCCCGCGTCTGCGCCCGAGCAGCCGGCGGCTTCGCCCGCTGCGGCGCCAGCGCCGAAATCCGGCAAGCGCAAATTCGTGATGATGGGCGTGGTCGGCCTGCTCGCGCTCGCCGCAGCAAGCTACGCCGCCTATTACCTGATGGTCGGGCGCTTCTACGTCTCGACCGACGATGCCTATGTCCGCGCCAACAACTCCATGCTCGGCGCGCGCGTCGCGGGCCATATCGCGGCGATCCTGCCCGGCGACAACGCACTGGTGCGCGCGGGCGACGTGATTTTCCGGATCGATGATGGCGACTACCGTATCGCGGTCGACGCCGCCCGCACCCGGATCGCGACCCAGCAGGCGACGATCGAGCGCATCGGCCGCCAGGTTGCGGCGGCGGTGAGTTCGGTCGAGCAGGCTCAGGCGCAACTCGTGTCGGCGCAGGCCGGCCTGAAGCGCGCCGATCTCGATTTCGACCGCCAGCAGGCGCTCAGCACCAAGGGTTTTGCCTCGCGCGCCACCTTCGAAGTCTCGGAGGCCGGCCGCGATCAGGGCGCGGCCAGCGTGCGATCAGCGCAGGCGGCCTATGATGCTGCCAAGGACAATGTCGAGGTGACCAAGGCGCAGCAGGCCGAGGCCCGCGCCCAGCTCGCCGAATTGCAGACCCAGCTCGCCAAGGCCGAGCGCGATCTCGAATTCACCAATGTCCGTGCGCCGGTCGACGGCACCTTCTCCAACCGCCTGGTCAACACCGGCGACTATATCAATGTCGGTCAGCGGCTCGGCAATGTGGTGCCGCTCGACGGCGTCTACATCGACGCCAACTATAAAGAGACCCAGCTCAAGCGCATCCGCACCGGGCAGCGCGTGACGATCAAGGTCGACGCCTACGGCTTCCGCAAGTTCACCGGCCTCGTCGACAGCATTTCGCCGGCGGCGGGCTCGGTGTTCACGCTGCTGCCACCCGACAACGCCACCGGCAACTTCACCAAGATCGTGCAGCGCCTGCCGGTCCGCATCCGCGTGCCGGCCAGCGTCGCCAGGCAGGGCCTCTTGCGCGCCGGCATGTCGGTCTACACCACCGTCGACACCCGCGAGGGCGCGGCGGACGCCGACGCCGAAACCGATCTCGACGCGCCGATGATGATCCATCCGCAGTGATGTCTTGAGAGCAGGCGGCATATGACGTCTGATCGGAGAATTGCCGCATCAACTGTCCACCTCTCCCCTTGTGGGAGAGGTCGGATTGCATCGCCAGATGCAATCCGGGTGAGGGGTTCCGGCCTCTCGTGGGACCTGCGGCCCTCACCCGCGCCTTCGGCGCGACCTCTCCCCAACGGGGAGAGGTGTTAGGAAGCAGCGAGCTCATAGCCCATGGCTGATACGACCACTGCTTCGCCCTCGATGATGACCGGCGCCTCGGAGTCCGAGCGCCTCCAGCCGAAACGGGTGGTTGCCTTCATCATCATGGTGTTCGGCATGTTCATGTCGATCCTGGACATCCAGATCGTCTCGGCCTCGCTGTCCGAGATCCAGGCCGGCCTGTCGGCGAGTTCGACCGAAGTGTCGTGGGTGCAGACCGCCTATCTGATCGCCGAAGTGATCGCGATTCCCTTGTCCGGATTCCTGTCGCGCGCGCTCGGCACAAGGCTGTTGTTCGCGATCTCGGCGTTCGGCTTCACCGCCTCGAGCCTGCTGTGCGGCTTCGCCTCCTCGATCGAGCAGATGATCCTGTGGCGCGCGCTGCAGGGCTTTCTCGGCGCCGGCATGATCCCGACGGTGTTCGCCTCGGCCTACACGATCTTCCCGCGCACCAAATTCCACATCGTGGCGCCGATCATCGGCCTCGTCGCGACGCTTGCGCCGACGGTTGGACCGACGGTCGGCGGCTACATCACCGATCTGATGTCGTGGCACTGGCTGTTCTTCATCAACATCGTGCCTGGCGTCATCATTACAGCTGGCGTGCTGGCACTGGTCGATTTCGACCAGCCGAACTTCGCGCTGCTCGAGCGCTTCGACTGGTGGGGCCTGATCTTCATGGCCGGCTTCCTCGGCTCGCTCGAATATGTGCTGGAGGAAGGTCCGCAATATGAGTGGCTGCAGGACACCTCGGTCGCGGTCTGCGCCGCGATCGGCTTCGTCTCGGCGGTCGCGTTCTTCTGGCGCGTCCTGACCGCGGAGGAGCCGATCGTCGATCTCTACGCCTTCTCCAACCGCAACTTCGCGGTCGGCTGCGTGCTGCAGTTCTGCATCGGCATCGGGCTCTACGGCCTGACTTACGTCTATCCGCGCTATCTCGCCGAGATCCGCGGCTACAGCGCGCTGATGATCGGCGAGACCATGTTCGTCTCCGGCGTCACCATGTTCTTCATGGCGCCCGTGGTCGGGCGGCTGATGCAGAAGGTCGATTTGCGCTATATCATCGCCTTCGGTCTCGTGACCTTCGCGCTCGGCTCCTGGCAGATGACCTGGATCACCCGCGACTATGATTTCTACGAGCTGCTGCTGCCGCAGATCCTGCGCGGCATCGGCATGATGTGCGCGATGGTGCCGACCAACAACATCGCGCTCGCGACATTGCCGCAGGACCGCGTCAAGAACGCCTCCGGCCTGTTCAACCTGATGCGCAACCTCGGCGGCGCGGTGGGGCTCGCCGTCATCAACCAGGTGCTCAACGACCGCACCGATCTGCACATCTCGCGGCTGCATGACCGCGTAACCTGGGGTAACACCACCGCGGTCGAGACCCTCAACATGTTCACCCAGCGCATGCAGGGCATGGGCGATTCCGCCATCATGGCGATGAAGCAGCTTTCTCAGATCGTGCACCGCCAAGCCGCGGTGATGGGCTATGGCGACGCTTTCTTCATGCTGTCGCTGTTCTATGTCGCGCTCAGCCTTCTGGTGCTGTTCGTCAACAAGCCGCCGTCGATGACCGCGAGCGGCGGCGACGCGCATTAGGTGGTGTCATTTGTTCTTCGTAGCCCGCATGAGCGAAGCGACATGCGGGACCGATCTCAGCAGTTCATCACCGAACGTGACGCGGCCCCGGATATCGCTTCGCTCATCCGGGCTACGAAGCTTCGAGATGCCAAGCGCTGATCTGTATTGACGCAAGCGTCTGCTCGTCTGCAATATTCCAGCATCGTAGCCCGCATGAGCGAAGCGACATGCGGGACCGATCTCAGCAGTTCATCACTGAACGTGACGCAGCCCCGGATATCGCTTCGCTCATCCGGGCTACGAAGCTTCGAGATCCCAGCCGCTGATCTGTATTGACGCGAGCGTCTGCTAATCTGCAATATTCTGACATCGTAGCCCGCATGAGCGAAGCGACATGCGGGACCGATCTCAGCAGTTCATCACTGAGCGATGACTGGCGTCCCCGGATATCGCTTCGCTCATCCGGCCTACGAAGCTTCGAGATCCCAGGCGCCGATCTGTATTGACGCAAGCGTCTGTCAATCTGCAATATTCTGGCATCGTAGCCCGCATGAGCGAAGCGACATGCGGGACCGATCTCAGCAGTTCATCACCGAACGTGACGCGGCCCCGGATATCGCTTCGCTCATCGGGGCTACGAAGCTTCGAGATCCCAAGCGCTGATCTGTATTGACGCAAGTGTCTGCTAGTCTGCAATATTCTGGCATCGTAGCCCGCATGAGCGAAGCGACATGCGGGAATGCTGCGGGGGCTGGGGCATGGTCAGATACCGACGCAACTTCATCCCGGGCGGTACGTTCTTCTTTACGGTCACACTCGATGACCGGCGATCCAGCCTGCTCGTGGATTATATCGCGGCGCTGCGGGATGCGTTCGGTACCGCCCGTCGCGAACGTCCGTTCTCAGTCGATGCAGTGGTGGTGCTCCCCGATCACCTCCACGCGATCCTTACACTGCCGCAAGGCGATTCCGATTTCGCAGGTCGCTGGCGTCGGATTAAAGGACACTTCAGCAGCCGGTTGCTTGCTGCCTCGATAGAGCTGAAGCGTCGATCGAATGGCGATCTGGCGCTTTGGCAGCGGCGGTTTTGGGAGCACACAATCCGCGATGAAGATGACTTCGCGCGGCACGTCGATTACATCCATTTCAACCCAGTCAAGCATGCCTTGGTCCGGCGCGTGTGCGATTGGCCGCATTCCTCGTTTCATCGTTATGTGAGGGAGGGCGTGTTGCCATTCGACTGGGCGGGCGATGCGGGAGAAGGCGGAAGTTTTGGCGAACGTCGTGAGTGAGATGGGTTGGCGGATCTTCATTCGTAGCCCGCATGAGCGGAGCGACATGCGGGGACGGTGGCCGACCTGATCCGATGATCGCATCGAGCGATGACCGGCGCCCCCGGATATCGCTTCGCTCATCCGGGCTACGAAAGTGTGCCGTTGTCGCGGGCTGAGCGCATCGGATTCGCGCGCGGGCTGCGCCCGGTCGCGTGAATAGCTGATATCGTCGACACATTGACGCACTCACGCCGATGTTACCTTGCCAATCGCACGTGATGCATTTATAAGCAGCGCTTCCTTACTCGAACCGGGGAGATGCGCATGAAGTCGCTTATTTCGCAGATCGCGCGCCCGCGTTCGACGGTGCTGGACGCCTTTACGCGTTAGCTCCCGGCGCTGATCGGGCCTGATCCCCGATCAGCAAAACTTCCCAACGATTTATCGACAATTTCCAGCGGCGCTCGCGGTCGGATTCCGTCCGCACGTCGCCTCAGATGGAGCCGGCTCGCGCTGCAAAAGCGTGGCCGGAATGTGCCATGACCTCTCTGACGACCAAGCGGCCGGCCGCGATCCGGATCGTGCTTCCCTTTGTCTTCCGCCATTGGCTGGAACAGCCGCTCCGTGCCTCCGCGGTGACGGCGGGATTCCTCGGCGCAACCGCGGCCGACCTGTTCATGCCGGTGTTTTCCGGCCATCTGGTCGACGCGCTGACCGCGGGCGCCACCGATGCGGCCGCGCGCCACGCGGCGATGCTGGCGTTCGGCGCCATCGTCGGCCTCGGCGCGCTGTCGCTGGTGCTGCGGCTGGTCGGCATCCAGACCATCGTGCCGTTCACGCTGAAGACGATGTCCGATGTCGGGCAGCAGGCCTTCATGCGGGTGCAGCGCTTCTCGACCGACTGGCACGCCAATTCGTTCGCCGGCTCCACCGTGCGCAAGATCACGCGCGGCATGTGGGCGCTCGATTTGCTGAACGACACGATCCTGATGGCGCTGCTGCCGTCGGCCGTGGTGCTGGTCGGCTCGATGATCCTGCTCGGCGTGCATTGGCCGCAGCTCGGCGCGGTGATCGCGGTCGGCTCGGTGATCTATGTCGCGATGACCATGGTGTTCCAGGTGCGCTATGTGGCGCCTGCCGCGCGCGTTTCCAATGCGTGGGACACCAAGGTCGGCGGCACGCTAGCCGACGCCTTGACCTGCAACGCGGTGGTGAAGTCGTTCGGCGCGGAGACGCGCGAAGACGTGCGGCTCGATGGCGTCATCAGCCGCTGGCGCCGGCGGGTGCGGCGGACCTGGTTCCGCTACAACCACACCTCGACGGCGCAGCTCGTGGTGCTGCTGTGCTTCCGCGCCTCGGTGATCGGCGGTGCGATCCTGCTGTGGGCGCAGGGCCGCGCCACGCCGGGCGACGTCACCTATGTGCTGACCAGCTACTACATCATCCACGCCTATTTGCGGGATGTCGGCATGCACATCAACAACCTGCAGCGTTCGGTGAACGACATGGAGGAACTGGTGCAGATCCATGGCGAGCCGCTCGGCATTGTCGATGCGGATGACGCTGGGACGATCGACATCCAGGGCGGCCGCATCGTGTTCGACGACGTCACGTTCCACTATGGCGGCCATCGCCGGCCGCTCTATGACGAGCTGTCGGTCGACATCGACGCCGGCGAGCGGGTCGGCCTGGTCGGGCGCTCCGGCTCCGGCAAGACGACCTTCGTCAAGCTCGTGCAACGGCTCTACGACGTCTCCGCTGGCCGGATCCTGATCGACGGTCAGGACATCGCCAGGGCGACGCAGCAATCGCTGCGCAGCCAGATCGCGATCGTGCAGCAGGAGCCGATCCTGTTCCACCGCACGCTGGCGGAGAACATCGCCTATGGCCGGCCGGGCGCCGGCATGGAGGCGATCGAGCAGGCGGCGCGGCTTGCCAATGCGCACGACTTCATCATGCGGCTGCCGAAGGGCTACGGCACGCTGGTGGGCGAGCGCGGCGTCAAGCTGTCGGGCGGCGAGCGGCAGCGCGTGGCGCTGGCGCGCGCCTTCCTGGCAGATGCGCCGATCCTGATCCTGGACGAGGCGACCTCGAGCCTCGATTCGGAATCCGAGGCGCTGATCCAGCAGGCGATGGAACGGCTGATGAAGGGGCGGACCTCGATCGTGATCGCGCACCGTCTCTCAACGGTGCGCAGCATGGATCGCATCCTGGTGTTCGACCGCGGCGAGATCGTCGAGCAGGGCACGCACGAGGTGCTGGCCGCGCGTCCCGGCGGCATCTATCGCGGCCTGTTCGAGCGCCAGGCGACCGAGTTCGGCCAGGCCGCGGCTGAGTGAGCGATGACGCGTGGCTGGAGCGTCGGTTCTGATTGGATCAGAACCGACGCTCTCGCATCGCCCGCGCTATTTCTGCGCCAGTCCGTTCCACACCAGCGCGACGCCGGACAGGAACAGCAGCAGCAGCACGACGTCGGAGAAATTGCGGTCGCTGAGCGCGTGATAGAGCCTCGCGCCGAGCCAGGCGCCGAGCAGCGTCCCCGGGAACGCGCACGCCACCAGCCAGATCAGCTCGGGCTTCACAAGGCCGCTTGCGATCTGCACGCAAAGCGCGGCCGCCAGGATCGTGAAGTTGAAGATCTGGAACACGCCGCGGCGCTGCTGCTTGCCCCAGCCGCGCACGCTGGCCCACAGGATCGGCAGCGGGCCGGACAGTCCCGCGAGGCCGCCGAGGATGCCGCCGGCAAAGCCGATCGCGCCGTCGGCCCATTTGCCGCCGAAGGCGATCGACATCGGCTTGCGTTGCAGGAACAGCGCGGTCGGAAACACCAGCAGGAAGACGCCGATCGTCAGCTTGAAGACCTCGGGGTCTGCCTGCGCGATCAGCAGGATGCCGATCGGCACGCCCGCGAGGCCTGCGATGACGAACGGCCAGACCAGGCGAAAATCGATGCTCTTCCAGATCGACGGCAGCGTCGAGAGCTGCGCGATGACCGAGCAGACCAGCACCAGCGGCACCGCGAGTGTCGGCGGCAGCACATAGAGCCAGATGCCGAGCGCCATCAGCGCCGTGCCGAAGCCGGCAAGGCCGGAGACGAAACCGCCGGCAAGCGCGCCGAAGAACAGGATCGCATAGCTTGCCGGGGTCATCCTCATCTCGTTCTTATGATCGTTGCCGGGACGTTTACACGACGCAAGCTGTCGGTACACTTCAAAATCGCGGCTCATCAACGACAATCGGAACGGAAGCATCCCATGACTGCGAACTCGCAAAAAACCTTTCTGGTCTGTCACGGCGCCTGGTCGGCAGGCTGGGCATGGAAGAAGATGCATCCCCTGATGCAGGCCGCCGGGCATCGGCTGGTCACGCCGAGCTACACCGGGCTCGGCGAGCGCGCGCACCTTGCGCATCAGGGACTCGACCTCGAAGCGCATATCCAGGATGTGCTCAGCGTCATCAGTTACGAAGACCTGCACGACATGGTGCTGATCGGGCACTCCTATGGCGGCATGGTCGCGACCGGCGTCGCCGACCGGGTGCGCGAGCGCGTCGCGCAGATGATCTATCTCGACGCCTTCGTGCCGCGCGACGGCCAATCACTGTTCGATCTCAACGAAGGGGCCATCGAGACCATGCGTGAGCTCGCGAGCGACGGCGACGGCTGGCGCATACCGCCGATGCCGGTGCCGCCGGACACGTCCGCCGCCGACGTCGCATGGCTGAGCGTGCGGCGCGTCGACATGCCGATCAAATGCTTCGAGCAGAAATTGCGGTTGAAGCACGGCGAGACGAACCTGCCGCGCAGCTACATCTACGCCACCCGCGCCACGCAGGCCGACACGTTCCGCCAGTTCGCCAGCCGCATCAAGAACGAAGCCGGCTGGCGCTATTTCGAGATCGACGCCAGCCATTCGCCGAACGTCACCGCGCCGGAGGCGCTGATGGCGATGCTGCAGGAGATCGTCTCGTGATGAGCCGTCGTACCGTCCAAACGCGCAGCATCGAGGCGTCGCGGGCAGCGCAGCGATTTCCAGCTATCCTTCCGAAGGATCGTGCACTTCGCCGATCTTATGGACTGCGACATTGATCGACATGCCGAGGTAATCGGCGGGATCGCCGAACCACGAGCCGGCCAGCGGAACAGCCTGGCCCGGATGCCGCGCAATGGCCACCGGGATGAGGTCAAAGCCGCTGCTGAGGCAGTTGGTCGGGTCATAATCGAGCCAGCCGGCGCCGGGAAGGAACACCTGCACCCATGCGTGCGTCGCGCCGGAGCCGGTCATCCCCACGTCGCCGCCATCGAGCGCCGCGTCGTACAGATAGCCGCTGACGAAGCGGGATGCGAAGCCGAGCCGGCGCAGCGTCTCGATCATCAGCCAGGCAAAGTCCCGGCAGGTGCCCGATTTGGTGCGTAGCGTCTCGTTCGGAGATTGGGTGCCTTCCGCATCTCTCCCGCGATAGCTGAACCCGCTGCGAAACGTCTCCAGCATCCGGTGCAGCACGTCGATGGTGCCATCCTGATCGCCGGCAACGAAGCTTTTGGTCCACGCCGCAAGGCTGCCGTCCGGATCTTCGGTGTGCGGACGCAGGTAACCGGAAAGGTCGGTCCACTCGTCCGGGGTATACTGCACGGGGACTTCGTCAGCCCGTGACTCCAGCGGAAACGCCTCGATCCCCTTGATGCCGAAATAGATGCCGCGAACCTTGAACGTGAATGTCAGCTCGCTGCCCGGTGCGTTGAATTCAATCACCGTGACGGCATTGGAGCGGGAGTCGGTGACCCAATGCACCTTCGACGGCACGCTCGTGCGTGCGCACCAGCTGAGCAGGCGGGTTGAGGCGCCACGCCGCGGCAAGAACATCGCGCGGTGCGTCCCGAACGTGACCGGCTTTGAATAGCGATAGGTCGTGGTGTGCGTGATTTCGCCAATGATCGCCATGCCCTGGTCCGCTTAGCGACGTGTGCAGCACGGCAGCCGCGCCATGCCAAGTCATATCAAGTCATGTCAAGTCCGCCTCCGATGCCGAATACAATGGGTTGGGCCGGGAGAACGTTGATCTATCTCAATGGTCGCGGGTTCGTTTTGGGCGTGGATGCGCGAATTAACCGAATGGAGCCATGGAAATGGGCATCCTCTGGACGATCATCATTGGATTTATCGTAGGAGTAGTCGCGAAGTTCATTATGCCCGGCAACAAATCCGAGCCCACCGGATTCATTCTGACCACGGTCTTGGGAATCGTCGGCGCGTTCGTCGCGACCTATCTCGGTCAAGCGGTGGGATGGTATCGGTTCGGGGAGGGGGCGGGCTTCATCGGCAGTGTCGTCGGCGCAGTCATCCTGCTTTTTGCGTACGGGCTTTTCACTGGCCGCGAAGGGCGTGCTTGATTGCGACCAGCGTTGCCGACGGCGCGCGCGATTGCGCAAATGCACCCGATCGTTTCGTGGTGAGCGAATTGGCGAAGCCTTCCGCACCGGCGGCGCTGTTCGGCGGCCGTTGATGATGGGAGGCGACGTCTCGTTCGGTCAGATCCGCAGCCGCGCCACGGACAGCAGGTGCGGGCTCTCCGCCATGTGGCGCGGCCCGCACGCATGCCGTGCGATCAGTCGGCGCTGGCCTTTTCCTGCATCGTCGCCTGCAGTTTCTTGATGTCCGCGGGCGTGAGTTGCGGACGATCGACCTTGATCGTCAACTTGTTGAGCTTGGCGGTCAGCGGGAACGGCGGCTTGTAGTCTGCGTCGTTCACGCCGGTGAGCGTGTCGGAGCCGACGTCGAAGCTCTCATCCCATTGCAGGATCATCGGCAGGGTCTTCTGCATTCGCTTCGTGGCGACTTCCTTGCCGTCTACCCTCAGCGTGCCGGTGCCGGGCTGTGCCAGGCCGCTGAAGTTGTTGTACTGCAGCGTGCCAGCACCGATGCCTTCGTATTTGAAATCAAACTCGACCGTGTGTCGGCCTGGCGACAGTGCGTCCGGACCTTCCCACTTGATGCGTTCGAGGTCGACCATGTTCCATAGGAATACAGGCCTGCCCTGCAGCAGGTAGAAGCCATAGCCGGCGAAGCGGCCTCCGGAGGTCAGGATCATGCCCTCGGCGCCGCCTTGCGGCACGTCGATGTCGGCGGTGATCGTGTAGGAGGCGTTGAGCAGCAGGGGCGAGTCACCCTGCGGCAATCCCGTCATCGGCCGCGTGTACACGAATTCCTTGCGACCCGCTGTGATGTTCGGGCGTGGCGCGATCATGCGCGCCGCCACCGACGCATCCATCGGGAAGACCTGGTACTTCTTGGCTTCCGCAACGAACTTCTGCCGCATCTCCTTTACCTTTTGCGGGTTCTGCGCCGCGATGTCGTCGGTCTGGCTGAAGTCGTTGTTCAGGTTGTAGAGCTGGAAGACCTGATTGTTGAGCGGATCCGGGTTCGCCGGACCGAACGCCTCCCACGGTGCACGGTTGACCTTGGTGGACAGCATCCAACCGTCGTCATAGAGCGCCCACTGGCCCATCATCTCGAAGTACTGGGTCTTGTGGCGGGACGCGGTCTTGGCGTTCGCCTTGTCGAACGTGTAGGCAAAGCTCGTGCCTTCGATCGGCGCCTGCTTGATGCCGTCCACCATTTCCGGCGGTCGGATACTGGCGGCTTCGAGGATCGTCGGCACGACGTCGATCATGTGGACAAACTGCTCGCGCAAAGCGCCCTTGTCCTTAATGCGGGCCGGCCATGACACCACCATGTTCTGGTTGATGCCGCCGAGCCGCGAGGCGTTCTGCTTGAACCAGTCGAACGGAGTATCAAACGCCCACGACCAGCCGGCAGACATGTGGTTGTACGTCTGCTCGGTGCCCCAGACATCGTAGTACTTCATCTGTACATCGACCGGGAGTTCATTGAGGCCGTTGAAGAATGCCACCTCGTTGGGCGTGCCGAGCGGTCCGCCCTCGGCACTGGTGCCGTTGTCGCCGTTGATGTAGATGACCAGCGTGTTGTCGAGCCTGCCAAGTTCCTGGAAGTGCTGGATCACGCGGCCAATCTCGTGGTCGTTGTAGGCCGCGTAGGCGGCGTAGACCTCGACCTGGCGGAGGAAGAGTTTCTTCTCATCGGCGCTAAGCTGGTCCCACGGCTTCAGCATTTCCTTGGGCCATGGTGCCAGCTTGGTGTCCTTCGGAACGACGCCGAGCCGCTTCTGGTTCTCGAGGATCCGCTCGCGCAGCTTCTCGTAGCCATCGTCGAACAGATGCATCGCGCTGATCTTGTCGACCCACTCCTTGGTGAGGTGGTGCGGCGCGTGTGTGGCGCCCGGCGCGTATTTGATGAAGAGCGGCTTCGACGGGTCGGTCTGGTGCATCCGTGTCATCCAATCGATGGCGTCGTCGGCCATCGCGGTGACGAGGTTCCAGGTGCCGGGCGGCTTGCCCTGGAACGGATAGATCTGCGTCGTCTTGCGGAAGAGATTTGGCTCCCACTGGTTGGCGTCGCCTCCAACGAAGCCATAGAAATACTCGAAGCCCATGCCGATCGGCCATTGGTCGAACGGGCCGACTTGGCTCGCCGTGTAGACCGGCGTGTTGTGGTCCTTGCCGAACCAGGACGTGCCGTAGCCATTGTCGAGCAGGATCCGTCCGATCGTCGCCTTGTCCTTGCCAATAATGCTGTTGTAACCCGGGAAGCCAGTCGACTGCTCCGAGATTACGCCGAAGCCGGCGGAATGGTGATTGCGTCCGGTGATCAGAGCCGCGCGGGTCGGCGAGCAGAGCGCGGTGGAGAAGACGCGGTTGTAGCGCAGGCCCTCATTGGCGATGCGGTCCATCGTCGGCGTCGGGATGACACCACCGAATGTGCTTGGCACGCCGAAACCGGCGTCGTCCGTGATGATCAGGAGCACGTTCGGTGCGTCCCTGGGCGGGACGACACGCGACGGCCACCACGGCTTCGACTGCAGGGCGCCGTCCTTGATAATGCCGCCGAACTTGGGATCGGGTGGCGGAAGTTGCCTTCCGTCGATTGCTGCCGTGGCGCTGGGCGAGCCGGGCGCAGCGGTGTTTTGCTGGGCTAGCGCCGAAGTGGAGATGAGCAATCCAAGGGTAAGAGCCGACACAGCTTTCGGGCAATGCATGGTGACGCTCCCAAAATTAAAAAATATGGGCAGCGTCACCTGTCATGGCGGCAGCAACATTGATGTACATCAAGCCGGAAAGCGCGGGCGAGGATTGGAGCGATCCCGACCAGGTCAGCGGCATTGACCAATGCCGGTGAAACGCCGCGCTGTCCGCTTCAGCATGCGGCAGACCGCGCGCAACCGCGACGGCTGGCGCATCCCGCCGATGCCGAGGCCGCGTCGAAATCAATCAGATGCGCTTGTTGTCTAGGTCATGCACCGCGTGCGTCGCGCACGGCCTGAGCGACCTTTGTCGCCTGCGATACTCGTCCGATCTTCGCGCCTGCAATGATCTTTCGTCGGCGTTCGCTTGGCTTCGGCGCCATGCCTTCGCCCGCGGTGGCTCCAGCCGAGGGATGCGTTGTGAAGTTCGCGGCCCGGTGCAGTGCGAGGGCCTTTCGCGCCGCTTCGACATGTGCGGTCCGGGCTGCCAAATTGTGCTGACGCCGGAGCTCCGTGTTCACCCGTTTCAGTGCCGCCGCAAACACCTGTTTTCGCTCTGAAGCATGCTTGGCGGTTCCCGGAAAGCTCGTCCCGCGAGCCTCGGCCTTTCCGCGGCTCTCTCGTTGCTTTTGTCGGCCGACCGTTCGCTCCTTGTCGCGCATCTTGCGCAAGCGGGGCCGCATGGCCTCGAGCTCAGCCACCTCGACGCTGTAGATGGCGGGATGATGCGTCAGGCGGATCGCCTCATATTCTTCATGGCTGAGGATGCTGCGTTCGAACTTGCAGGCGACCGACATTCCTATTCCTCCTTTTGATCTTCTTGAATCTCGGGGCAGAAGGACACGTCCAGCTCTGGCGGATCATAGCTGCAATGCCGCCGGATAGCTAATCTGCCACTATGCAGACTTGGCCGGCGCTTCGATCGCAGGGATCGATTGCCTTGCCATGGCGTCAAGGCATAGTGGCTCCTACTTTTCTGCTTCGTCGTCCTTGAGACGAATCCCCTCAGTCCGCAGAGCCGCAAAGAGAGCCGCGATATCTTCAGGCTCCATATTGTTGGGGCACATCCCGTTCAGTTGCTCGGTTGTGATCGTGCCGCTGCTCCTGGCGATGTCTCTTGCCTTCGCCATGATCTTCTGAAGGTCCATCTGTGTTCCTCCGCGAGGGACATACTCTACGCTCGCCACCCATGCATGTCGCCTTCTAAGAAACGTGGGCCTGTGGCTGCACTGAAGGATCGGTTCGCTTCACTTCGAGTTGAGACAATTTCGTTCGAAGTTCGCCATCGGAATTGGGCAGCGACCGCAACTTTGTCTCGCATGTTCGGTTAAACTGCGACATAATCCATGTCTCGCGTGCTGGTGAGCATGGATTCATGAACCGCAGCCCCGTGCTCGTAGACCTGGCGCTTCAAGGTGGGGGATCGCACGGTGCGTTCACGTGGGGTGTCCTGGATCGCCTTCTCGAAGAGCCATGGTTTCAGATTGCGGGCATATCCGGGACATCGGCCGGAGCGATGAACGCAGCCGTGCTGGCGGATGGTTGGACCGCGGGCGGCGCTGCCGGCGCACGCGAAGCGCTTGAAAAATATTGGCGAAGCGTCTCGCGCGCCGCCGCATTCAGTCCGTTGCAACGGTCGCCGCTCGACCGCCTGATGGGACGCTGGTCGCTTGACAGCTCCCCGGCCTATCTCTTCACCGATTTGATGTCGCGGATGCTTTCACCCTACGACCTCAATCCTCTTGGCTTCAATCCGCTCCGCGACATATTGAACGACAGCATCGATTTCGAGCGTCTTGCACGCGCGCCGATCAAGCTCTTCATAACCGCCACGCGCGTGCGTACGGGCCGCGGACGGATTTTTCGCAACGCGGAGATTACCGCGGATGTCCTGCTTGCGTCGGCTTGCCTGCCAACGATGTTTCGCGCGATCGAGATCGATGGCGAGCCCTATTGGGACGGCGGCTACGCCGGTAATCCCACCATTACGCCGCTCGTCCGCGAGACCGACGCGCGCGACACCGTCGTCGTCCAGATCAACCCGACCGAGCGGCCGGAGCAGCCGCGCACGGCCGCTGACATTCTCAACCGGCTCAACGAGATCTCATTCAACTCGCCGCTGGCAAAGGAGCTGCGGATGATCGCGTTGCTTCGCCAGGTCGCCGACCCAGGTACCGGGGAGGGCGCCCGCTGGGCGCAGATGAAGACGCACCGGATCAAGAGCGACATGCTTGCGACGTTCGGTTCGTCATCCAAGCTCAATGCCGAATGGGCGTTCGTGGCCAAGCTGCACGAGGAAGGGCGGCGAGCCGCCGGCGAATTCCTCGACGCGCATGGCGCCGATCTCGGTGAGCGCTCGACGGCGGATCTCGATATTCTGCTGGCGGAGTGCTGAGACGATGGGTCTTCTCGGCATTCTCGTCGGGCTTGGACTGCTGGTCTGTCTTGCTTTCCGCGGTTGGAGCGTGCTGCTGCTCGCGCCGCTCTGCGCGCTGGTGGCCGCAGCCTTCGGTGGCGAGCCGCTGCTTGCCAACTGGACGCAGACCTTCATGGGTAGTGCGTCGGGGTTTCTCGCGCAGTTCTTTCCCATTTTTCTGCTTGGCGCCGTGTTCGGAAAGCTCATGGATGACAGCGGCGCGGTCGCTGCGGTCGCGGGCTTCATCTCGCGGTGCCTGGGCGAACGCCGGATCATCCTCGCGGTCGTGCTCGCAGGCGCACTGGTCACCTACGGCGGCGTCAGCCTGTTCGTCGCCTTCTTCGTCATCGTTCCGATGGCGCAGTCGCTGTTTCGCTCGGCGGGGATTCCACGTCGTCTGGTACCGGCGGCGGTCATTCTCGGGACTTCGACCTTCACCATGTCGGCGCTGCCGGGCACGCCGTCGATACAGAATGCGATACCGATGCCTTTCTTCGGCACGACCCCCTTTGCCGCACCGGGCCTCGGCGTTGTCGCATCGATCATCATGCTGGGCGTCGGGCTGTGGTGGCTTCTTCGCGCGGAAAAAGCAGCGCACCGGGCAAAAGAGGGTTATGGCGACGAGCCGCCGGTTCCGGCGGATGCCGCCGACGATGAGCTGTTGCGCGAGCGGGCTACGACGGCGCGAGAATTCGACCCGGCGGAGCTCCGCCACGGATATCACAGCAGCGCCGCTGTCCCGATTTTCAACGCCATCCTTCCGCTGATCGTCGTCGTCGCCGTCAATCTGGTGATGTCGCTCGTTGTGCTGCCTCGGCTTGATTTCTCTTTCCTGGCCGAACAGCGGTGGGGCAATACATCGCTGGCTGCCGTGGCCGGTGTTTGGTCGGTTGTCGTGGCGTTGGCGGGAGCGATCGTGACGGTCATCCTCTGCAACTGGACGCGGCTGCCCGCACTCCGACGAACCATGGATGCGGGTGCCAACGCGTCGGTCTTGCCGGCCCTGAGCGTCGCAAGCCTTGTCGGATTCGGCGCCGTTATCGCCTCGCTTCCGGCCTTCGGCGTGGTGCGGGACTGGGTGTTGCGAATTGAGGGCGGCCCATTGGTGTCGCTCGCGGTCGCGACCAACATCCTTGCCGCGCTGACGGGGTCGGCTTCCGGCGGCTTGACGATCGCGCTCGATGCGTTGGGCCAGACTTATATGCGCCTTGCCGCGGAGGCGGGTATCGACCCCGGCCTTTTGCATCGCGTCGCGGTGATCGGCTCGGGAACGCTGGACATTTTGCCTCACAACGGCGCGGTCGTTAGCCTGCTTGCGATCTGTGGGCTCAAGCATCGCGACAGCTATCTCGACATCGTCATGGTCGGCATTGTGAGTTCTGTCATTGCGCTCGCAGCGGTGATTGCGATCGGCACCGCTTTCGGGTCGTTCTGACGCAAGGGTCATGGGTCGGCTCTGCTGGCCGCAAGGCGAGCCCGGCTGGAATGACGGTCATCTGAAAATGGCGAGGGGCCCGGCGTGTTGCGCCGAGCCCCTCATGGTCCATCTAAGCAAGACGCGTTTTCTTGATGCTAACCGGAACTCCACTTCGCTCGAAAACGCTTTAGAATATCAGCCGGCCTGTAAGCCGGGTTCTGTAGGACACCATTCTTGCGAATGATGCGCGACGGCCATTCCTCTGGGACAAGGTTCGCACCTTGCCTCGGGCAACCTACCCGGACAGCGGGCCTGACATCGCCCTGCGGTGTTATCGCGCATGCGCGAACTAACCGCGTTGCCGTCCCTATTCGGTTTTGCTCCCGGTGTGGTTTGCCATGCCGTCTCCGTTGCCGGAAACGCGGTGCGCTCTTACCGCACCTTTTCACCCTTACTTCCTCCGAGGAGGGAGCGGTTCGTTCTCTGTGGCACTTTCCCTGGGGTCGCCCCCGCCGGATGTTATCCGGCACCGCATGTCGATGGAGCCCGGACTTTCCTCCCCCGCGGCCTTTCGGCGCTTGCGGGAGCGGCCGTCCGGCCGACTGACGGCGTACGCATGCGGGCTTTGGCCGTCCGCGTCAAGCGATTGCGATGGTTAACCCTTGGCTTGGCGCCCGGCCGGTCCTCGATTTTGACATTCGCAGAGGAGGAGCCTTTGATATCGATTTGATCGATTCAAAGGTCGAGGCGCCATGGATACCGAACTGGCCCGGACGTTCCTGACGGTGGTGAGCGCCGGCAACTTCATCACTGCGGCGGAGCGGCTGCATGTCAGCCA
Source organism: Bradyrhizobium sp. USDA 3262 (assembly GCF_054060035.1). Taxonomy (NCBI): domain Bacteria; kingdom Pseudomonadati; phylum Pseudomonadota; class Alphaproteobacteria; order Hyphomicrobiales; family Nitrobacteraceae; genus Bradyrhizobium; species Bradyrhizobium sp. USDA 3262. The sequence continues at coordinate 7,378,162 of NZ_JBSSCT010000001.1, read as the reverse complement.
GTCGACCGTCAGCACCCGCATCCACACGCTCGAGCAGCAGCTCGGCTGCATGCTGTTCGTGCGCAACAAGGCCGGCACCACGTTGACGCCGGCGGGCCGGCAGTTTCAGCGCCACGCCTCGGTGCTGGTCCGCACCGTCGAGCAGGCGCGCCATGACGTCGGAATCCCCAAGGGATTTTCCGCGACGCTGGTGGTCGGCGGCCGCATCGGCCTTTGGGAAGAGTATCTGCTGCGCTGGCTGCCGCTGATGACGCGGGCGCATCCCGACGTCTCGATCCGCGCCGAGAGCGCGCTCGAGCCCGAGCTGATGCAGGGGCTGGTCGAGGGACGCATCGATATCGGCGTCATGTACACGCCGCAGAGCCGCCCCGGCCTCAAGGTCGAGCAGCTGTTCGAGGAGCAGCTCATCCTGGTGTCGACCGATCCGAAGAGCGCGCCGGAGCCGGGACCGGGCTATGTCTATGTCGATTGGGGACCCGAATTCTACGCGCGCCACGCCACGCTGTTTCCGAATTTCGCCGGCCCCGCGCTGACGGTGAACATCGGCTGGCTCGGCTTGCAGCATCTCTTGGAGAATGGCGGCTCCGGATTCTTTGCGCGCCGTATCGTGGAGCCCCTCCTGAAGGCGCGGCGGCTGCACGCCGTCGCCGGTGCACCTGGCTTTGCGATGCCGGCCTATGTCGCCTATCCGGCTGACAGCCAGGACGATCATCTGGCGCGCGCGGTCGAGACCATGCATCGGCTCGCCGCGTCGCATGTCAATACGAGTGCGGACCTCCCGCGGGCGAAGCCCGCCACGCGGCGGCGGCGCTGACCGCGATTGCTATCGGCATCATCGATCAGTTCCATCGGCTTTCTTCGCTTGTCAGCGCAAACGTCCGCGTTCACAGCAGGATCGGCATCAGCAGGAGGTCAGACGAATGGATATTGCGGCAGAAGTGGCAGACGCGTTGCTCAAGGGCGCCTCCGACGCGATCGTTGCGACCGATGCCGAAGGCCGCATCACCTTGTGGAATCCCGGCGCGGTCAGGATGTTCGGCTTCAGCGCCGAGGAGGCGATCGGACAATCGCTCGATTTGATCATTCCGGAGAATCTGCGCGCGCGTCACTGGGCCGGCTTCCGGCACACGATGGCGACCGGGATGAGCCGCTACGGTCAGGGCGATCTGCTGTCGGTGCCGGCGCTGACCAGGCGCGGCACGCGCATCTCGGTCGAATTCACCATCGAGATGCTGCACGATGCGGCGCACAAGGTCGCCGGCACCGTCGCCGTGATGCGTGACGTGACCAAGCGTTTCGAGGAGCTCAAGGAGTTGCGGCGCCGCGCCGCGCAACAGGCCGGGACATCATCATGACGCCGGCCGCGAGGTGACCGCTATTTTCCCGATCGCAGGCGGGTCTCCGCGAGCGCGGTCACGAGGCCGATGACCAGCATCGAGGCGACGATGTCGGCTTCCGCGCCGAAACCAAATGCGATCACCGTCGCTGCGGCGACCGCCGCAAGGATCGAGATGGTCAGCCCTTCGTCGGCGATCAGCTGACGCAACGCCTTCAGGCGCGTGGTGCCCCGTTGCATTGCCTGCTCACACGCCGAGCGGATGGCCGCCCGCGGCGATGGTCGAGGCGACCTGACTGGCGTGGTGGCGCGGTTTCGCCACGATCCGGCTGCGCAGGATTCGGTACAGCATCGACAGCAGCAGCCGGGAAAGGCGCGTTGCTGTCTGCGGCAGTGGTGTCATGGCGGGTCCTCCGGGCATCCCGACCCAAAGGCTACGCGCTGCCATAAATTTAACAAACGAATAATACTGGCGATTACTATCGGACTATCCGATATAAGTCCGCTCCGCGGCCCGCCGGGCAGGCGTGGCATTCACGCCGGGCGGCCAAAATAATTTATCCTGACGATGTCGTCCTGCGTGTCGCCCGTTCGACTGGGTGTCGGCGATCCAGCCGATCAAGAGGAGTTCTCAAGATGCAATATCTGTTGCTGATCTACCGGAGCGACGCGGAATATGGCGGCATGAATGCCGACGACCGCAAGGCCCTGTCGGCGGAATATGCCGTATACACCCAGTCCATCATCCAGAGCGGACACTTCAAGGCGGGAGACGGGCTGCAGCCGGTATCGACCGCGACCACCGTGCGGGTGCGCGACGGCAAGACGCTGACGACCGACGGGCCGTTTGCGGAAACCCGCGAACAGCTCGGCGGCTACTATCTCGTCGATGCCAAGGATCTCGACACGGCGCTCGGCCTTGCGGCGCGGATTCCCGGCGCCAAGACCGGCTCGATCGAAGTCAGGCCGGTGATGATCTACGATAACCCGCGATAGCGGCATCGTCGCCAGATGGATGTAGCGGCCGCGTCGCCCGGCGCGGCCGCCGAGCAACGATTGATCGCCATGACCCCCAGCCAGATCGAAAAAGTGTTTCGCGACGAGGCGGGCCGGGCGCTCGCAACGCTGATCCGGCTCGTCGGCGATTTCGATCTGGCCGAGGATTCGCTTCAGGATGCGTTTGCGGTGGCGCTGCAGCGCTGGCCGATCGGCGAATTCCCCTCCAATCCGCGTGCCTGGCTGGTCAATGTCGGCCGCAACAAGGCGATCGACCGCGTCCGCCGCGCGGCGACGTTTCGCGGCAAGCAGCAGGAGCTGACGCATCAAATCCTGCTCGATGCGGAGTCCTCGCCCGAGCCGGCCGATGCAACGCTCGACGACGACATGCTGCGGCTGATCTTCACCTGCTGCCATCCGTCCTTTGCCGCCGAGGTCCAGGTCGCGCTGACCTTGCGCACGGTGTGCGGGTTGACGACGGTCGAGGTCGCGCGCGCCTTCCTGGTGAGCGAGGACGCCATGGCGCAGCGCCTCTTGCGCGCCAAGCAAAAGATAAAACTCGCCGGCATTCCCTATGAGGTGCCCGAGCGCGAGGCGCTGGAGCCGCGCCTCACCGGCGTGCTCGCCGTGATCTACCTCGTCTTCACCGAAGGTTATGCGGCGACGGCCGGCGAGGATCTGATGCGGCCCGATCTTGCGCGCGAGGCGATCCGGCTGGCGCGGCTGATCGATGCGCTGATACCGGCGCGCGGCGAGATCAAGGGGCTGTTGGCGCTGATGCTGCTGCATGATGCGCGGCGCGCCGGCCGCCAGACCGCCGGCGGCGATATCGTGCTGCTCGAGGAGCAGGACCGTTCGCTGTGGGATTTCCAGCAGATCGCCGAAGGCCTCGAACTGGTCGAGGAGGCGCTGCGGATGCCGGGCCGGCCGCAGTCCTACGCCGTGCAGGCCGCGATCGCCGCGCTGCACGCGCGGGCACCGAGTTACAAGGACACCGACTGGCCGCAGATCGCCGGTCTCTATGAGGTGCTGCTGCGCATCAGCCCGTCGCCGGTGATCGAGCTCAATCACGCCGCCGCGGTGTCGATGGTTGACGGCCCGGCGCGCGCGCTCGACCTGATCGACGCGCTGGACGCGCGCGGCACTTTGAAGGGATATGACCAGCTGCCCGCGGTGCGCGCCGATTTGCTGCGCCGCCTCGGCCGCAAGGACGAAGCGCGGCGGGCCTATCTCGCCGCAACGGCAGCCACGCAACTCGAACCGCTGCGGCGGCTCTATGCGCGGCGGATCGCCGAGATGGGGTGACGCACCCCATCTCGTGCATGGCCTGTGACGGCGCGCCATTCATCCACGATCGTCAGCGCGCCGTGCGGCGTTGAGCTTGCTCAGTACCCTGTCTTGGCCTTGGCGCCGGTGCTCGACTGCCCGGTCGTCGCCCCACTCGACATGCCGGTCGTGGTGCCGGGTGCCATCTTTGTCTTCTTCTGCGCATGATGGACTTTTTGGGTCTTGTGCTTGGTCGACATGGTCTTGTCCTGGGTCGACATAGCGCTTGCGGCTGTCGGAGCGACGATGAGGCCGATGGCGACAGCTCCGGCGATGAGTGCTTTGAACATGGACGAATCTCCACTCGGACCGCCCCAGCTAGAAAGACGGCATTTGACGGAAAGTTCCAATGTGCACGAACACTTGGCCGGAAAATGCACCGCTCCTCGCAATGACGGACGGAGGCGAGCCTAGCTCGACGCGACCACCGTCGCCGCATCCGGCGGCAGGCTCTCGAGCAGCGCGTGCAGCGTCGCCATGGTGGAGCGGTCGGCGATCCCGTCGATGCGCTCCGGGCGGAAGTGGCGCTGGAAGGCGGTGACGACCTCCATGGTCGGGCCGTCGAACTTGCCGTTGGTCGGGATGTTGTAGCCGTAGCGCCGGAACGCGGCCTGCATGTTGGACACGCTGTCGCTGATCGCACCGAGCTGCAGCGCGTCGCCGCGCACGACCGGCGCCGGCTGCACCCAGTGCCCGACGCCGGAATTGGCCAGCGAGTGCCACGGGAATTTCTCGCCGGGATCCTTCTTGCGCGCCGGCGCCACGTCGGAATGGCCGAGCACGCGATGCGAGACGATCTTGCGGCGAAGCATGATGCCGCGGCATAGCGCGATGACGGCTGCGATCTGGCGCAGCGGAAAGTCCGGATAGCCCCAATCGTGACCGCGATTGACGATCTCGACGCCGATCGAGCAGGAGTTGATGTCGTCATCGCCGGCCCATGCCGACACGCCGGCGTGCCAGGCGCGCTTGCTCTCCGGCACGCACTGCACGATGCGGCCGTCCTCGAGCACGATGTAATGCGCCGAGACCTCGGTGCCGGCCGTGCAGAGCTGGGTGATCGCACCCTCGACGTCGGGCATGCCGGTGTAGTGCAGCACGATCATGTCGGGTTGCCGGCCATTGGCGCGATCGCCGAAGTTCGCCGACGGGATCACGTCGGAGGCGATCGAGGAATCCGGCGTGAACGTCTTCGCGTCCGCCACCCCCTTTGGAACAGGGAGGGCGCGCTGACGCTTCGGATCAGCGTTGCCGGACGAAGACGAACTTGAAGCCATACGAATCACTCAAACCCGAACCAGGAGAAAGCATTTTGACATATGGATAAACAAATAGGCGTTTACTATCCCTTTACCGTGCGGGCCGCGCAATCGACCCCTGCCGGTTCCACGATCCGCGCGATGCGCCGCGTCGTTGTGCCCGGAATGGGTCTCGAGGGTATCACTCGAATGCGGATCAAAGGCGCGCGATTCCGCTAACCGATCATCAACGTTTTCTTAACGTTAAGTGCCGTTACTGAGAGGTGAAGTGCCGAACCGGTTTCGGGGGACGGCCAAAGGACGCTGAGCCCCGCTGTTTGCGCGAAATCCCATGGAAACCCTCCCAATTCCGGTCGGATATCAGGATTTGCGGCCGAGGACGGGAGTTGGCGCTGGCGCCACGCAGCGGCTTTTTCACGCGTTTTCGAGCGAAGTGGATACCGGTTCGCGTGAAGAAGACGCGTCAAGACAGGAATCCAGAGCCCCGTTCCGATCCAATCGGAACGAAGGAGGCTCTGGGCGCGAGGATTCGAGGCGCAATGAGTCGGCGCGCACCCAGCTTGCATGCCAGTTACGCGGCCCCGCCGGGGAGCGGCGCATGAGCGAGCGTGCGCCGCGTCACATTTCGGTGCTGGGCCGCGAGGCGGTCGCGTATCTCGCTCCATGCGCCGGCGGCATCTATGTCGACGCGACCTTCGGTGCAGGCGGCTACAGCCGGGCGATCCTCGATGTCGCCGATACCCGCGTGATCGGGATCGACCGCGACCGCACCGCGATAACCGGCGGCTTCGATCTGGTCGACGGCGCGGGCGGTCGGCTCACGCTGGTCGAGGATCGCTTCTCCAACCTCGCCGAGGTCTGCGCGTCGCAGGGGGTGGATGCGGTCGACGGCGTCGTGATGGATGTCGGCGTCTCCTCCATGCAGCTCGACCAGGCCGAACGCGGCTTCTCGTTCCGCCTCGGCGGTCCGCTCGACATGCGGATGGCCCAGAGCGGCCCGACCGCGGCCGATGTGGTCGCGTCGGCATCCGAGAAACAACTCGCCGACATCATCTATATCTTCGGCGAGGAGCGCCATTCGCGCGGCGTCGCCCGCGCCATCGTCGCCGCGCGCAAGGACGCGCCGATCACGACGACCGACGCGCTTGCCGATATCGTCGCGAAAGTCGTGCGCGCCAAGCCGAACGAGATCCATCCGGCGACGCGGACCTTTCAGGCGCTGCGCATCTTCGTCAATGAAGAGCTCGACGAGCTCTATCTGGCGCTCGCAGCCGCCGAGCGCGTGCTGAAGCCGGGCGGCCGGCTCGTCGTGGTTTCCTTCCATTCGCTGGAAGACCGCATCGTCAAGAATTTCCTCACGGAACGCGGCAAGGTCTCCGCCGGCTCGCGGCATTTGCCCGAAGTGGCGCAAGCGGCGCCGAGCTTTCAGATCCTGACCAAGCGTCCGGTGACGCCTGATGAGGCCGAGCTTACCGCCAATCCGCGCGCGCGATCGGCCAAGCTGCGTGCCGCCGAACGCACCGCGGCGCCGGTGCACGCCGACGACGACCTGCCGTCATGGCCGCGCCTGTCCGACCTGAAGCGGGGAGGGTGACGATGCGCCTTCTCCATCTCCTCGTCATCGGCATGCTGATCTTCGCGGCGTCCTATGTCTACCGCATCAAGATGGAATCGACCGCGCGCGTCGAACGCGTGCTGCAGCTCAATGCCGAGATCCGCGAGCAGCGCAACGCGATCGCCGCGTTGCGCGCCGAATGGGCCAAGCTCGATGCGCCGCTCCGGCTGCAGGGCCTCGCCGAGCGCCACCTGCCGCTGAAGCCGGTCAACGCCAACCAGTATGATTCCCTGAAGAACCTGCCGGAGCGGCCGCCGAGCTTCACGCGGCCCGGTTCGCGCGATCCGATCGGCGCGATGATCGACACCATCGAGGCCGCCGCGGCGCCCGACAGCACGACCGGATCGATCGACAAGGCGGCGACCGACCAGCCGGCCGCCGACCAGCCTGCGCCCGAAGACCCCGGGCAGGGCGGGGGAGACCAGCAATGACGGGACCAGCCATGACCGATCCGGCACCCGCCAACACGCCGGCCGTGAAACCCACCGAGCCCTGGAACCAGCGGCTGATCCGCACGCTGCTGTATGGCAGCAATGTCGACCGCGCCGCCAAGGCGCGCGCGCGCGTTGGCCTCGCCATCCTCGCTTTCGCCGCGGTTTATTGCGTGCTGGCGGGGAGGCTGGTGCTGTTCGCCGTCGGCGCCGACAGCCACGGCGCGCGCCGCACCGCCTCGCAGGACGCCATCGCGACCGCCAGGCCCGACATCACCGACCGCAACGGCGAAATCCTCGCCACCGACGTCAAGGCGCCGAGCCTGTTCGCCGAGCCGCGCCGCCTGATCGACAAGGACGAGGCGATCGAGCTCTTGACCGGAGCCTTGCCCGATCTCGACACCAGTGAAGTGCGCGACCGCCTGTCGTCGCGCAAGGGCTTCGTCTGGCTGAAGCGCGAGATCACGCCGAAGCAGCAGAGCGACATCCATCGCCTCGGCCTTCCCGGCGTCGGCTTCCTGCGCGAGAACAAGCGCGTCTATCCGACCGGCAACGAGGTCGCCCACCTGATCGGCCTCGTCAACATCGACAACCAGGGCATTGCCGGCATGGAGAAGTGGCTGGACAGCAACGGTCTGGCCGATCTGCATCGCGCGGGCTTCGCCACCGACCGGCTGCAGAAGCCGGTGGAGCTGTCGGTCGACCTGCGCGTCGAGCATGCGCTGCGTGACGAACTTCTCAAGGCAAAGGAGAAGTTCAAGGCCAAGGCCGCCTCCGGGCTCGTCTCCAACGTGCGCACCGGCGAGATCGTGGCGATGGTGTCGCTGCCGGATTTCGACCCGAACAATCCGAAGGAGGCGCACGATCCCGATCGCATCAACCGCCTGACCACCGGCGTCTACGAGATGGGCTCGACCTTCAAGGCGTTCACGCTGGCGATGGCCCTGGACAGCGGCCGGTTCGATCTCAACTCGATGTGGGATGCGCGCGGCCCGCTGCACTACGGCAAGTTTGCGATCCATGACGATCACAACATGGGCCGCATGATCAACATGAAGGAGGTGTTCTACTATTCCTCCAACATCGGCGCCGGGCGCATTGCGCTGGCGATGGGCGTCGACGCGCACAAGGCCTTCCTGCGCAAGATGGGGCAGCTCGAGCGGCTGCGCACCGAACTGCCGGAGAGCGCGTCGCCGATCGTGCCGAAGAAGTGGGGCGAGTTGAACACCGTCACCATCTCGTTCGGTCACGGCATCGCGGTGGCGCCGCTGCAGGCGGTGATGGGCATCGATGCGCTGGTCAATGGCGGCTACCTGATTCCGCCGACCTTCCTGAAGCGCACCGAGCAGGAGGCGATGGCGCTCGCCAAGCGCGTCATCAAGCCCGAGACCTCGGACAAGATGCGCTATCTGATGCGGCTCAATGCCGAGATCGGCACCGCGAAGAAGGCCGACGTCAAGGGCTACTATATCGGCGGCAAGACCGGCACCGCGGAGAAGGTGATCAACGGCCGCTACGCCAAGAAGCGCGTGCTCAACGCCTTCACCGCGATCCTGCCCGCCGACAATCCGAAATATCAGCTCCTGATCATGCTCGACGAGCCGCAGCCCCTGAAGGAGACCTACGGGTTCATCACCTCGGGCTGGAATGCGGTGCCGACCGGCGGCAATGTGATCGCCCGAATTGCGCCGCTTTTGGGCGTTGAACCGCGATTCGACCTGCCGCCGTCCGACCGCCTTATTCTTGCGGCATCCAGAACAACCCAGTAAGGCGTATATTCACGGCATGATCCGGACCGGAACGGCCGCGTTAGCGAGAAGTGCGATGCGGTTTTCCGGATAGATCATGCTCAAGCGACGGCGCCAGAACGGCGCCGGCCAGACTGGAAGATCATGAGACTTCGCGACCTCTTCGACGCCGATGCCACGATCGATCCAAGTGCCGACACTATCGTCGTCGGAGGGCTTGCGGTCGACAGCCGTGCGGTGAAGCCGGGCGACCTGTTCTTCGCGCTGGCCGGCAGCAGGACCGACGGCGCGCGCTTCGTCGATGCGGCGATCGCCGCCGGCGCGGTCGCGGTCGTCAGCGACCATCTGCCGCAAGGTCACGCTCGCGCCCCCTTCGTCATCACGCCGAATCCGCGCCGCGCGCTGGCGCTCGCTGCGGCCAAATTCTTTTCCCGCCAGCCCGCGACGATCGCGGCGGTGACCGGCACCAGCGGCAAGACCTCGGTCGCAGCGTTTACGCGCCAGATATGGCAGCGGCTCGGTCATTCCTCCGCCAGCATCGGCACCATCGGCCTCGTCTCGGACAAGCGCACGATCTACGGCTCGCTGACCACGCCGGATCCGATCGCGCTGCATCGCCAGCTCGACGAGATCGCGGGCGACGGCGTCACGCATCTGGCGTTCGAGGCGTCCTCGCACGGCCTCGACCAGTATCGTCTCGACGGTGTGCGCATCGCCGCCGGCGGCTTCACCAACCTGTCGCGCGATCACATGGATTATCATCCCGATGTCGCGCATTACCTCAACGCAAAACTCCGGCTGTTCCGCGATCTCGTCGCGCCTGGCGGCGCCGCGGTGATCTCGGCCGACCATGACTGTTCGGGCGCGGTGATCGATGCGGCGCGCTCGCGCGGCCTGCGCATCATCGCGGTCGGCCGCAACGCCGATGCAAGCGATGGCATCAGGATCCTTGATGCCGCCATCGAAGGCTTTGCCCAGCGGCTCCTGATCGAGCACCGCGGGCGCAAGCACGCGATCCGGCTGCCGCTGGTCGGCGAATTCCAGATCGAGAATGCGCTGGTCGCGGCCGGACTTGCGATCGGCACCGGCAGCGCCGCCGCCGACGTATTCGGCTGCCTCGAACATCTCGAAGGCGCCAAGGGCCGGCTGGAATTCGTCGGCGAGCACAATGGTGCGCCGATCTTCGTCGACTACGCCCACAAGCCCGATGCGCTCGCCAAGGCGTTGCAGGCGCTGCGGCCCTATGCCAAGCGCAAGCTCGTCGTGATCTTCGGCGCCGGCGGCGACCGTGACGCCGGCAAGCGTCCGATCATGGGCGCGATCGCGGCCGAGAATGCCGATCAGGTCATCGTCACCGACGACAATCCGCGCAGCGAGAAGCCGGAGGCGATCCGCGCCGCGATCATGGCGACGGCGAAGGGCGCGCGCGAGATCGGCGACCGCGCCGCGGCGATCCGCGCCGGCATTGCCGGCCTCGCGCCGGGCGATGCGCTGGTCGTTGCCGGCAAGGGCCACGAGGTCGGGCAGATCGTCGGCAACACGACGCTGCCGTTCAGCGATCATGAGGCGGTCGCCAGTGCACTGGCTGCGGAGGGCGCATGAGCACGATGTTGTGGACCTCGGATGCGATGGCGACGGCGATGCGCGCCGCCACGCAAGGCGCGCTGCCGGACGGCGTCAGCGGTCTCTCGATCGACAGCCGCACCATTGCAAAGGGCGAGGCGTATTTCGCGATCAAGGGCGACGTCCATGACGGCCACGCCTTCGTCGAGGCGGCGCTGAAGGCCGGCGCCGGGCTCGCGGTGGTCGAGACTGCGCAACGGGCAAAGTTTCCCACTGATGCGCCGCTGCTGGTCGTCGACGACGTGCTCGCCGGTCTCGTCGAGCTCGCCCATGCCTCGCGCGCGCGGCTCAACGCGCGGATCATCGCGGTGACCGGCTCGGTCGGCAAGACCTCGACGAAAGAGGCGCTGCGCCGCGTGCTGTCGGCGCAGGGCGAGACCCATGCGTCGGTGGCGTCGTTCAACAATCACTGGGGCGTGCCGCTGTCGCTGGCGCGCTGCCCGGCCAGCACCCGCTTTGCGGTGTTCGAGATCGGCATGAACCATGCCGGCGAGATCACGCCGCTGGTGAAGATGGTGCGCCCGCACGTCGCAATCATCACCACGATCGAGCCGGTGCATCTGGAATTCTTCGCTGGCATCGAGGCGATCGCCGACGCCAAGGCGGAGATCTTCGCGGGGCTCGAGCCCGATGGCGCCGTCGTGCTCAACCGCGACAACGGACAATTCGCGCGGCTGCAGAAGCAGGCCAAGCAGGCCGGCATCTCGCGCATCGTCTCGTTCGGCACCGACAAGCGCGCCGAGGCGCGGCTGCTCGACCTGTCGCTGCACGCGACCTGCTCGGCGGTGCATGCGGATATTCTGGATCACGACATCACCTACAAGATCGGCATGCCCGGCCGGCACATGGCGATGAACTCGCTCGCGGTGCTCGCCGGTGCTTCGCTGCTCGGCGCCGATATCGCGCGCGCGGCGTTGTCGCTGTCGCAGCTCGAGGCGCCGACCGGCCGCGGCTTCCGCCGCACCCTCGAGGTCGGCCATGGCGAGGCGATGCTGATCGACGAGAGCTACAACGCCAACCCGGCCTCGATGGGAGCCGCGCTCAACGTACTCGGCCAGGCCCAGACCGGGCCGCATGGCCGGCGCATCGCCGTGCTCGGCGACATGCTCGAACTCGGGCCGACCGGGCCCGAATTGCACCGCGGCCTCAACGAGGCCGTGACTGCCAACCGCATCGACCTCGTATATTGTTGTGGTCCGCTGATGCGGAATCTGTGGGATGCCCTTTCCACCGGCAAGCGGGGAGGCTATGCCGAGAGCTCGGCGGCGCTCGAAGCGCAGGCGGTCGCCGCGGTCCGTGCCGGTGACGTGATCATGGTGAAGGGCTCGCTGGGATCGAAGATGAAGCTCATTGTCAGCGCGCTGGAAAAACGCTTCCCCGACAAGGCCGCGCACGAAGAAGCGGTATAGGACTCCTCGAATGTTCTACTGGTTGATCGAACTGTCCAACACCGTTCCGGGGTTTGGGGCATTCCGCAGCGCGCTGAACGTGTTCCGCTACATCACGTTCCGCACCGGCGGCGCGATGGTGACCGGACGCGCTGTTCGTGTTCCTGTTCGGGCCCTGGATCATCGATCATCTGCGGTTGCGGCAGGGCAAGGGCCAGCCGATCCGGACCGATGGTCCGCAGTCGCATCTGATCTCCAAGAAGGGCACGCCCACCATGGGCGGGCTGATGATCCTGTCCGGGCTCGTGGTGTCGACACTGCTCTGGGCCAATCCGCTCAATCCCTATGTCTGGATCGTGCTGGCGGTGACGCTCGGCTTCGGCTTCGTCGGCTTCTATGACGATTATCTGAAGGTCACAAAGCAGTCACACTCTGGCTTCGCCGGCAAGCTGCGGCTGCTGATCGAAGCCGCGATCGGGCTTGCCGCCACCTACGCGCTGGTCCGGCTCGGGCGCGACGTGTCCTCGACGTCGCTCGTGATTCCCTTCTTCAAGGACCTCGTGATCAATTTCGGCTGGTTCTTCGTGATCTTCGGCGCCTTCGTGATGGTCGGTGCCGGCAATGCGGTGAACCTGACCGACGGCCTCGACGGTCTTGCGATCGTGCCCGTGATGATCGCCGCCGCCAGCTTCGGCATGATCTCGTACCTGACCGGCAACGCGGTGTTCTCGGATTATTTGCAGATCAATTACGTCGCCGGCACCGGCGAACTGGCGGTGCTGTGCGGCGCGGTGCTTGGCGCGGGCCTCGGCTTCCTCTGGTTCAACGCGCCGCCGGCCTCGATCTTCATGGGCGACACCGGCTCGCTGGCGCTCGGCGGCATGCTCGGCGCGACGGCGGTTGCGGTGAAGCACGAGATCGTGCTCGCCGTGATCGGCGGCCTGTTCGTGCTGGAGGCGGTCTCGGTCATCGTCCAGGTCACCTCGTTCAAGCTCACCGGCAAGCGCGTGTTCCGGATGGCGCCGCTGCACCATCATTTCGAGCAGAAGGGCTGGACCGAGCCGCAGATCGTGATCCGGTTCTGGATCATCTCGGTGATGCTGGCGCTCGCCGGCCTCTCCACCCTCAAGCTGCGCTAAGCGTCGCCATGATCCCGGTCACATCCTTCTCCGGCAAGACGGTCGCGGTGTTCGGGCTCGGCGGCTCCGGGCTCGCGAGCTGCCACGCGCTGAAGGCCGGCGGCGCGGAGGTGATCGCCGCCGACGACAATGCCGACAACGTCGCCAAGGCGGCGCAGGCCGGCTTCACCACCGCCGATCTGCGCACCGTGTCGTGGGCGAATTTCGCCGCATTGATCCTGACTCCCGGCGCGCCGCTGACCCATCCGGCGCCGCACTGGAGCGTGCTGAAGGCGCGCGAGGCGGGCTGCGAGGTGATCGGCGACGTCGAACTGTTCTGCCGCGAGCGCCGCCGTCACGCGCCGAACGCGCCGTTCGTCGCCATCACCGGCACCAACGGCAAATCGACCACCACGGCGCTGATCGCGCATCTGATTGATGTCGCCGGCTACGACACCCAGATGGGCGGCAATATCGGCACCGCGATCCTCTCGCTGGAGCCGCCGCGCATGGGCCGCGTCCACGTGATCGAGATGTCGTCCTACCAGATCGACCTCGCACCGTCGCTCGATCCGTCGGTCGGCATCCTGATCAACATCAGCGAGGATCACATCGACCGCCACGGCACGCTCGAGCATTACGCCGCGGTCAAGGAGCGGCTGGTCGCCTGCGTGCAGGCCGGCGGCACCGCGATAACAGGCGTCGACGACATCTGGTGCCGCAACATCGCCGACCGGCTCGATCGCGCCGGCAAGCGCGTGGTGCGCATCTCGGTGAAGAACCCGCTGCCCGACGGCCTCTATGTCGAGCACGAGACCATCGTGCGTGCATCTGGCGCAGCGCGCAGCGAGATCGCGCGGTTAGGCGGCATCGGCTCGCTGCGCGGCCTGCACAATGCGCAGAACGCCGCCTGCGCCTCGGCCTGCGCGCTGGCGATGGGGATCGCGACCGACGTGCTGCAGAACGGCCTGCGCAGCTTCCCGGGTCTCGCGCATCGCATGGAGCAGGTCGGCCGCCGCGGCAACGTGCTGTTCGTCAACGATTCCAAGGGCACCAATGCGGATGCGGCCGCGCATGCGCTGTCGTCGTTCGCCGACATCTACTGGATCGCCGGCGGCAAGCCGAAGGCCGGCGGCATCACCAGCCTGACCGGCTACTTTCCGCGTATCCGCAAGGCGTATCTGATCGGCGAGGCGGCGGCCGAATTCTCCGGCACGCTTGGCGAGCGCGTCCCGCACGACATGTCCGGCACGCTCGAGGTCGCGATCGCCAGCGCCGCGCGCGATGCCGAGGCATCGGGTCTCGCCGAGGCCGTCGTGCTGCTGTCGCCGGCCTGCGCCTCGTTCGACCAGTACCGCAATTTCGAAATCCGCGGCACCGCCTTCCGCGACATCGTCCAGGCGCTGCCCGGCGTCAAGCCGGTGGTGTAGGCACAACCCCTCCGTTATTCCCCGGTGCGCAGTTGCGCAGAGAATGCGGGAGTCTGACTCACAGGCCGCGCAACACGCTCGGTGTCGTCCCTGCGAAAGCAGGGACCCATAACCACAAATGCCAATTGTTGGGCGATGCCGGAATGACGAGTCCCTTTCACAAAACCCGCCGCGGAGTATGGGTCCCTGCTTTCGCAGGGACGACAGCGGTGCGTGGGTCCGCAGCGGAGGCTCACTTGCCTCCCTCAAAAGTTACCCATCCCGTTAACCCCTTGGAAACCATCCTGCGCCACGAATGGACGTTATCTCTGCCATCTGGGGACGCCCATGCTCGCCCGTGACCAACGCACCCCGTTCTCGGACTGGTGGTGGACCGTCGACAAGCTGCTGCTTGTCGCGATCGCCGCGTTGATGCTGGCCGGCGTCATCCTGTCGCTGGCCGCGAGTCCGCCGGTGGCGACCCGGATCGGGCTCGATCCGTTCCACTTCTTCAACCGCCACGTCATGTTCCTGGTGCCGTCGCTGATGGTGCTGATCGGCGTCTCGTTCATGACGCCGCGGCAGATCCGGCGCACCGCGCTGATCGTGTTCGCGGTCTCGATCGCGCTGATCGTGCTGACGCTGCTGATCGGACCCGAGGTCAAGGGCTCGCGGCGCTGGATCACGCTGCTCGGCGTCAACATCCAGGCCTCCGAAGCCGCAAAACCCTCCTTCGTCATCGTCGCGGCCTGGCTGTTTGCGGAATCGACCAAGCGGCCGGAGATGCCGGCGACCTCGATGGCGCTGGTGCTGTTGCTGACGCTGGTCACGCTGCTGGTGATGGAGCCCGACTTCGGTCAGACCATGCTGATCCTCACAGTCTGGGGCGCCCTGTTCTTCATCGCGGGCATGCGGATGATCTGGGTGTTCGGGCTCGCCGGCGCGGCGGGCGCGGGCCTGTTCGGCGCCTACCTGCTGGTGCCGCACGTCGCCGGCCGCATCAAGCGCTTCATGAATCCCGCCTCCGGCGACACCTTCCAGGTCGACACCGCGATGGAGGCGTTCTGGAACGGCGGCTGGTTCGGCTTGGGGCCGGGCGAGGGCATCGCCAAGCGCAGCCTGCCGGACAGCCACACCGACTTCGTGTTCGCGGTCGCCGCGGAAGAGTTCGGCATCATTCTCTGCTTGATGCTGGTCGCGCTGTTCGGTTTCATCGTGATCCGCACGCTGACCCGCGCCTATGCCACCGAGGACATGTTCTCGCGCTTCGCAGCCTCGGGGCTTGCGATCCTGTTCGGCGTGCAGGCGACGATCAACATGGCGGTCAATCTGCAACTGATCCCGGCCAAGGGCATGACGCTGCCGTTCATCTCCTATGGCGGCTCCTCGTTCGTGTCGCTTGCCTATGGCGTCGGCATGATGCTGGCGCTGACGCGGCAGCGACCGCGCACCGAGATCGAATCGATGGAAGGCGCCAGCGCTCAGCGCGCCTACGCGTAGGTGAACCCTTGTTGTCATTGCGAGGAGCGAAGCGACGAAGCAATCCATCCCTCCGTTCTGCGGGGTTATGGATTGCTTCGCTTCGCTCGCAATGACGATGTAGAAGGCGGCCATGGACAACGCGCCCCTGATTCTGCTGGCGGCCGGTGGCACCGGCGGCCATCTGTTCCCGGCCGAAGCGCTCGCCGTGGAACTGATCAGGCGTGGCCTGCGGGTCCGGCTCGCCACCGACGGCCGCGCGCTGCGCTATTCCGGCCTGTTCGGCCGGGAGAGCATCGACCTCGTGCCGAGCGCGACCGTGCGCAGCCGCAACCCGATCTCGCTGGCGCGGACCGCGCTGATGCTCGGCTACGGCACGCTGGTCGCCGCCAATCTGGTGCGGCGGCTGAAGCCCGCGGCTGTGGTCGGCTTCGGCGGCTACCCGACCTTGCCGCCGCTAATGGCGGCGCGGCTGCTCGGCGTCCCCGGCATCATCCACGACGCCAATGCGGTGCTGGGCCGCGCCAACCGTTTCCTCTCCGGCCGCGTCAATGCGATCGCGACCTCGCTGCCCGGCGTGCTCGATCGCGATCCAGCGCTTGCCGGCAAGGCCACCACGGTCGGCACGCCGATGCGGCCGGCGATCCTTGCGGCTGCGGCAGTGAAGTACACGCCGCCCGAGGCGAACGGTCCGCTGCGCCTGCTCGTCGTCGGCGGCAGCCAGGGCGCGCGGGTGATGAGCGATATCGTGCCGCCCGCGATCGAGCAGCTCGCGCCCGCGCTGTGGAGCCGCCTGATCGTCACCCAGCAGGTGCGCGAAGAAGACATGGATCGGGTGCGCGCGGTCTACGATCGGCTCGAGATCAACGCCGAGCTCGCGCCGTTCTTCGCCGACCTGCCGGCGCGCCTCGCCTCGAGCCAGCTGGTGATCTCGCGCTCCGGCGCGGGGACCGTCGCCGAACTCGCCGCGATCGGCCGGCCCTCGATCCTGGTGCCGCTGCCGGGCGCGATCGATCAGGACCAGTTCGCCAATGCCGGCGTGCTGTCGCAGGCGAGCGGCGCGCTGCGCATCGCGCAGAGCGACTTGACGTCCGAGCGGCTGGCCGCTGAAATTTCGGCCTTCGCCGCCGAGCCCGCGAAACTGACTGCGATGGCGGCGTCGGCGCGCGGCGTCGGCCGGCTCGATGCCGCCGAGCGGCTCGCCGATCTGGTTGCGAAAGTGGCCAGAATTTAGGCCGCTTTCGAGGAATTTCGGCCGTGGGACGCCATGGCCGGGCTTGTCCCGGCCATATCAGTCTTTCATAAGTCGAAGAAGTGCCGGGGTGAGTCCGGACACGATGAAGGTGTTAGCAAAATGAGACTGCCGCGCGAGATCGGACCCATTCACTTCGTCGGGATCGGCGGCATCGGCATGAGCGGCATCGCCGAGGTGCTGATCAATCTCGGCTACACCGTGCAGGGTTCCGACGCTTCGGACAATTACAACCTCGACCGCTTGCGCAAGAAGGGCGCCAAGGTCTCGGTCGGCCACGCCGCCGAGAATGTCGACGGCGCCGATGTTGTCGTGGTCTCGACTGCGATCAAGCGCGACAATCCCGAACTGATGGCGGCCCGCGCGCGACGCATTCCGGTGGTGCGGCGCGCCGAGATGCTGGCGGAACTGATGCGGCTGAAGAGCTGCGTCGCGATCGCCGGCACCCATGGCAAGACCACCACGACGACGATGGTGGCGACCCTGCTCGATGCCGGCGGGCTCGATCCGACCGTGATCAATGGCGGTATCATCAATGCCTACGGCTCCAACGCGCGGCTCGGGGCCGGCGACTGGATGGTGGTCGAGGCGGACGAGAGCGACGGCACCTTCCTGAAGCTGCCGTCCGATGTCGTCATCGTCACCAATATCGACCCCGAGCATCTCGATCACTTCAAGACCTTCGAGGCGATCCAGGACGCGTTCCGCAATTTCGTCGAGAACGTCCCGTTCTACGGCTTTGCCGTGATGTGCACCGATCACCCGGTGGTGCAAACTCTCGTCGGCAAGATCGAAGACCGCCGCATCATCACCTACGGCCAGAACCCGCAGGCCGATGCGCAACTCAAGGATCTCACGCCGATGGGTGGCGGTTCCAGGTTCACGGTCGCGATCCGCGATCGCAAATCCGGCGCGGTCCATGAGATCGCCGATATCATGCTGCCGATGCCGGGGCGCCACAACGCATCGAATGCGACGGCGGCGATCGCGGTCGCGCACGAGCTCGGCGTGTCCGACGACGTCATCCGCCAGGCCATGTCCGGCTTCGGCGGCGTCAAGCGGCGCTTCACCAAGACCGGCGAGACCAACGGCATCACCGTGATCGACGATTACGGTCATCATCCGGTCGAGATCGCGGCGGTGCTGAAAGCGGCGCGGGAATCCGTCAACGGCAAGATCGTCGCCGTGGTGCAGCCGCATCGCTACACCCGCCTGCAATCCTTGTTTGAGGAATTCTGCACCTGCTTCAACGATGCCGACGCGGTCGTCGTCGCCGAGGTCTATCCGGCGGGCGAGGCGCCGATCGCCGGCATCGACCGCGACCATTTCGCCGCCGGCCTGCGCGCCCACGGCCATCGCAACGTTGTCCCGCTGCCGAACGCGGGCGAACTCGCGAAGATCGTGCACGGTCTCGCCAAGCCCGGCGACCTCGTCGTCTGCCTCGGCGCCGGCAACATCACGCAATGGGCCTACGCGCTGCCCGGCGAATTGAAGGCGCTGGGGTGATGATGGCCTCGTATCCATCCTCGTCATGGCCGGGCTTGTCCCGGCCATCCACGTCTTCACTGCACTATCGTGTCGTACAGGTCGTCCCAGTTCGGGTTCGCTGCGATGATCTTGCGGATCTTCCAAGCGCGCGGCCAATGCTTGATGGTGTGTTCGCGCTGGATGGCTGTACGGATGTCGTCAAAGTGCTCAAAGTAGACGAGTCGCTTCAGTCCGTATCGCTTGGTGAAGCCATCGACGAAGCCGGAGCGGTGCTCGAATATCCGGCGGACGAGATCGCTCGTTACCCCGACGTAGAGCTCGCCGTTCGGACGGTTGGTCAGAAAATAAACGTATCCCCCTGCCATGTGGAGATACTGCAAGACGTGGATGGCCGGGACAAGCCCGGCCATGACGGATGGAGAGGTTACCCATGACCTTTCCCGACATCACGCCCGACCTGAAAGCCGCGATGCCGGAGCTGCGCGGGCGGCTGCTGGCTAACCAACGTCTGGCGGAGCTGACATGGTTTCGCGTCGGCGGGCCGGCGCAGGTGTTGTTCACGCCGGCAGATGAAGACGACCTTGCCTATTTCCTGACGCGCCTGCCGCCGGAGCTGCCGGTCTATGTCGTCGGCGTCGGCTCCAATCTGATCGTGCGCGATGGCGGCATGCCCGGCGTCGTGATCCGGCTCGCCCCACGCGCCTTCGGAGAGACCACCGCGGCCGGCGATGTCGTCACCGCCGGCGCAGCGGCGCTCGACAAGCGCGTCGCCGAGACGGCTGCGGCGGCTGACATCGGCGGCATGGAATTCTTCTTCGGCATTCCCGGCACGGTCGGCGGCGCGCTGCGCATGAATGCCGGCGCCAATGGCGGCGAGACCAAGGACGTGCTGATCGAGGCCACCGGCATCGGCCGCGACGGCACGAAGCATACGTTCGGCAATGCCGACATGAAGTTCGTCTACCGCAACAGCGGCGTCGATCCGTCCATCGTCTTCACCTCGGCGCGCTTTCGCGGCAGGATCACCGATACTGAGGTGATCCGCGCCCGCATGAACGAGGTGCAGACCCATCGCGAGATCGCGCAGCCGATCCGCGAGAAGACCGGCGGCTCGACCTTCAAGAATCCGCCCGGCAACAGCGCCTGGAAGCTGATCGATGCCGCCGGCTGCCGCGGCCTCAAGGTCGGCGGCGCACAGGTGTCGGAGATGCACTGCAATTTCCTGATCAACACCGGCAACGCCACCGGGCACGACATCGAGACGCTCGGCGAGACGGTGCGCGAACGGGTCAAGCAGAGCAGCGGAATTGAGCTACACTGGGAAATCAAGCGGATCGGAAATTCATCGTAGTCGTCATTCCGGGGCGATGCGCAGCATCGAACCCGGAATCTCGAGATTCCGGGTCTGGTCCTTCGGACCATCCCGGAATGACGGAAGTAGCGAAGACAGGCAAAGAAGATGCAGGTGACCATTCTGTTCGGCGGCACCAACAAGGAGCGGCTGGTCTCGGTGGCGAGCACGCAAGCGCTGCACCGCGCGCTGCCCGACGCGGATCTCTGGTTCTGGGATGTCGACGACACCGTGCATGCGGTGACGTCGGAAAAACTGCTCGGCCACACGCGGCCGTTCGAGGTCGACTTCAAACCCGACGGTCGCGGCATCGCCCTCGACCAGGCGCTCGACAAGGCAAGCGCCGAGCAGCGTGTGCTGGTGTTCGGTTTGCATGGCGGCCGCGCCGAGAATGGCGAATTGCAGGCGATGTGCGAGCTGCGCGGTGTCGCGTTCACCGGCTCCGGCTCGGCGTCGTCGCATCTGGCGTTCGACAAGCCGTCAGCGAAGCGTTTCGCCGCGATCGCAGGTCTCAACGCGCCGCAGGGCATCACCGTCGAGCAGATCGATGACGCCTTCGCGAAACACGGCAGACTGATTGCAAAGCCCGCCAAGGACGGATCGAGCTACGGGCTGATCTTCGTCAACGCGAAGCAGGACCTTGTCGCGGTCCGCAATGCCGCAAAGCATGAAGAGTATCTGATCGAGCCGTTCGTGTCGGGCGTGGAGGCGACCTGCGGCGTGCTCGAGCAGTCCGACGGCTCCGTGTTCGCGCTGCCGCCGATCGAGATCGTGCCGGGGGAGGGAACCTTCGACTACACAGCTAAATACCTGCTGAAGTCGACCCAGGAGATCTGTCCCGGCCGTTTCGCGCCCGAGGTCAGCGCCGCGATCATGGACCATGCGCTGCGGGCGCACCGCGCGCTGTCCTGCACCGGCTATTCGCGCAGCGATTTCATCGTCTCGGCCACTGGCCCGGTCTACCTCGAGACCAACACCCTGCCGGGCCTCACCGCGGCATCACTGTACCCTAAGGCCTTGAAAGCACAGGGCATCGCCTTTGCCGACTTCCTCAACGACCAGATCGAGCTCGCCCGCCGCCGCGTCCGAAGTTAATGCCCGGCCGGGCGGGAACCCGCCAGGTCGGACGGATGGAACCCGGCTGCTGTTGCTAAAATGCTAACGAGTTCGCGGCAAAGTACTCACAGCGTTGGTCAAAACACGCTCCAGGCCGAAGTCGTTTACCGTTTGTTTACCAGGAAGCCCGAAGGTTAACGCTGGCGGCGCATGTAGCGCTTGGCTGCCGGGGCGTGAGCTGTCGCGGATTACCGCTTCGAGGATCGCAACCAGGGAACAGGGGGCCACTCTAATCCCACCGGTCTAGCCGAGACGTGATTTGTGCCGGGACCCGCGGGGTTTGCGGGCACAACATGTGACGAGCTCGTGCAATGGATGGTGCAGGACGCCTCACCCGATCGCTGCGATCGCTGGGGCCTCAAGCTGACCTGAGAGCAGCCGCTATTGGAGCGGCGGTGCTGCTGCGCGAGTATGTCGGCGCCCATCTCGCGCGCCGCAGGCAGCGTCCCGCCAGGCGGCCGCAAGTCATCATCGATCGCGAGCCGCCGAACCGCTACATCCTGATGGTCGAACGCTATCTGCCGCGCCGCATCGGGCTGGTCGCGACGCTCGCGATCCTGTTCGGCAGCCTGGGCCTCGGCATCGTCAAGGGCGGCCATGTCGAGGAATTCACCACCGCGCTCAGCGACGCCCGCAACGCGCTTGCCAATACTGCCGGCTTCCGCATCACCACCGTCGCCATCAACGGCCGCAAGCAGCTGAGCCAGGACGAGGTGCTCGCGATCGGCGGCGTCAATGGCCGCTCCTCGCTGCTGTTCCTCGACGCCGACACCGTGCGCGCCAAGCTGAAGGCCAATCCCTGGATCGCGGATGCCACGATCCTTAAGCTCTATCCGGGCCGGCTGCAGATCGACATCGTCGAACGCACCGCCTTCGCGCTGTGGCAGCAGAACGGCCGCCTGTCGGTGATCGCCTCCGACGGCGCGGTGCTCGAGCCCTACGTCTCGCGCCGCTTCCTCAATCTGCCGCTGGTGGTCGGCAAGGGCGCCGACGTCAGGGCCCACGACTTCCTGGCGCTGCTCGACCGTTATCCGCAAGTCCGCTCGGTGACCAAGGCCGCGATCTTCGTCGGCGAGCGGCGCTGGAACCTGCGCCTCAAGGACGGTCTCGACGTCCGCCTGCCGGAGAACGACGTCGGCAATGCGCTCGCTGCGCTCTCCAGGCTCGACAAGGACGAGAAGCTGTTCTCGCGCGACATTGTCGCCGTCGACATGCGCCTGCCCGATCGGCTGATCGTGCAATTGTCCGAGGACGCCGGCAAGGCGCGCGACGAACTGTTCAAGGACAAGAAGTCCAAGAAGAAGGCCGGTGACTCCGCATGACCGGCCTCGATCGCAATTTGACCCCGAAGACCCGCCCGATGCAGAAGCGCACCGCGATGGTGGCTTCGCTCGATGTCGGCTCCAGCAAGATCGCCTGCATGATTGCGCGGCTGAGGCCGTCGCCGCCGAACGAGGCGCTGCGTGGGCGCACCCATGCGGTCGAATTGATCGGCTACAGCCAGATCCAGTCGCGCGGCGTCAAGGCGGGCTCCGTCGTCGATCTCGCCGAATGCGAGAAGGCGGTGCGCCATGCGGTGGCGCTGGCCGAACGCATGGCCAAGGTCCGTGTCGAATCCGTTCTGCTGTCGGTCTCCGGCGGCCGGCAGCATGGCCAGCTGGTCGAAGCCGCGGCCGATATCCGCGGCGGCTCGGTCACCTCGGACGATATCAGCCGCGTCACGTCGGCTGGCATGCGCCACGCCGCCGGCGCGGGCCGTACCGTGCTGCATGCGCTGCCGGTCGGCTACGCACTCGACGGCGTCAAGGGCATCCGCGATCCCAGAGGCATGGTGGCGCGCCAGTTCGGCGTCGACATGAATGTGGTGACGTCGGACGCGACGGTCGCCAAGAACCTGATGCTGGTGGTCGAGCGCTGCCATCTCAACGTCGAAGCCATGGCGTCGAGCCCCTATGTCGCGGGCCTCTCGGTGCTGACCGATGACGAAGCCGATCTCGGCGCTGCCGTCGTCGAGATGGGCGCGGGATCGACCACGATCGCGACATACTCCGGCGGACGTCTCGTGCACGCATCCGGATTTGCGCTCGGCGGGCAACACATCACGATGGATCTTGCGCGCGGCATCGGCGCGTGCATTGCGGATGCCGAGCGAATCAAGACCTTATACGGCACGGTGCTGACCGGCGGTTCGGACTCGCGCGAGCTGATGTCCGTTCCCACCGCAGGCGATGATCGGGAGACACCGCAAATCGTGTCCCGCGCCACGATTGCGAATATTGTCCGGCATCGCGCCGAGGAGATTTTCGAAATGGTCCGTGACCGGCTCGCGGATTCCCCCTTTGCGGCAGAGCCGAGGGCGCGCGTGGTGTTGAGCGGCGGCGCCTCGCAGCTCACCGGCACCGTCGAGCTTGCCACCCGCATCCTGAACCGTCAGGTCCGCATCGGCCGTCCGCTCGGCTTCGGCCGGCTGCCGAACGAGGCGAAGGGCGCCTCGTTCTCGGTGCCCACGGGCCTCCTGGTCTATCCGCAATACGCACATCTTGAACATGTCGAACCGCGGCGCACGCGGCAGCTCAGGACAGGGACAGACGGTTACTTCGGAAAGGTCGGACGATGGCTTCGCGAGGGCTTCTGATGACCGAACCCCGGCTCACAGCATTTTCACCAGCTCCGGCGGCCAGCGGCCGGGACGAACCAACGCGCGCATAATCGAGAGAGGCAACCATGGCACTCAATCTGACACCCCCTGACATCAGCGAGCTGAAACCGCGGATCACCGTCTTCGGCGTCGGCGGCGCGGGTGGTAATGCCGTCAACAACATGATCACCGCCGGGTTGCAGGGCGTCGACTTCGTCGTCGCCAACACCGACGCGCAGGCGCTGACCATGTCGAAGGCGCAGCGCATCGTGCAGATGGGCACCCAGGTCACCCAGGGCCTCGGCGCCGGTTCGCAGCCCGACGTCGGCGCTGCGGCCGCGCAGGAGGTGATGGACGAGCTGCGCGATCACCTCACGGGCGCCAACATGGTGTTCGTCACCGCCGGCATGGGCGGCGGCACCGGCACCGGTGCTGCACCCGTGATCGCGAAGGCCGCTCGCGAGATGGGAATCCTCACCGTCGGCGTGGTGACCAAGCCGTTCCACTTCGAAGGTCAGCGCCGCATGCGCACCGCCGAGCACGGCATCGCCGAGCTGCACAAGGTGGTCGACACGCTGCTGATCATCCCGAACCAGAACCTGTTCCGGGTCGCCAACGAGAAGACCACCTTCGCCGACGCCTTCGCGATGGCCGACCAGGTGCTCTACTCGGGCGTCGCCTGCATCACCGACCTGATGGTCAAGGAAGGCCTGATCAACCTCGACTTCGCCGACGTCCGCGCCGTGATGCGTGAGATGGGCAAGGCGATGATGGGCACCGGCGAAGCCACCGGCGAGAAGCGCGCGCTGACCGCCGCGGAAGCCGCGATCGCCAACCCGCTGATCGACGACAGCTCGATGAAGGGCGCCCGCGGCCTCCTGATCTCGATCACGGGCGGCAAGGACCTGACCCTGTTCGAGGTCGACGAAGCCGCCACCCGCATCCGCGAAGAGGTCGACGCCGACGCCAACATCATCGTCGGCGCCACGTTCGACGAATCGCTCGACGGCGTCATTCGCGTCTCGGTGGTCGCAACCGGTATCGAGCAGGCCGCCATCGCCTCCCGCGCCCAGGCTCCCGCCGCGCAGCAGTCGGGCGGTTCGCCGGAGAGCCGGCTGGCCGATCTGACCGCCCGCCTGCGTGCCGACAATCAGCGCATGGCCGAGCGTGCCCAGAAGCTGGAACCGTCGACCGGCGTGACGGTCGCGCCGATCGCGGCTCCGGCCGCTCCGCAGCAGCGTCCGGCCGTCGAGCGCGCCGCGCTCGCGGCGATTGCCGCCGCGGTTGCTCCCGACAGCGCGCCGGCTGCCCAGGCGCCGATGCAGCCGGCCTCTTACGGTGACGTCACCGTGCGGCCGATTGCCCAGAAGCCCTCGCTGTTCCCGGACCACGAGGCCGCCCGGGCCGAACAGCATGAGCCGATGCCGCCCGAGACCTTCATCCCGCAGGCGGCGGAACGGTCGCCGGTCCGTGCTCCGCGGATGCCGAAGTTCGAGGATCTGCCGATGCCGGCGCAGGCCGAAATCCGCCAGGCCAGCGGTGACGGCGAGGTGGAGCACCCGCAGAAGACCCGCCTGTCGCTGCTGCAGCGGCTGGCCAATGTCGGCCTCGGCCGCCGCGACGAAGAGACCGAGCCGCCGATCGCGGCCCGTGCCTCCGGTCCGGCCATGCCGACGATGCCGCCGCTGCCCGAGCGCAAGCCGGCCCGCAGCGTCGCCCAGCAGATTTCGGCAAACGAATCGCCGGTATCCGAATATGCAAAGCGCCCGGCGCCGCAGGGTCTGGACGCTCATGGCCGCCAAGCACCTGTTGCCCCAGCGCCACAGGGCGACGACCATCTTGATATCCCGGCCTTCCTGCGCCGGCAGGCAAACTGAAGTTTGTTACAAGCTTGGCGACGAAGAAGGCCTCGGCGGGGAACCGCCGGGGCCTTTTCCTTGGCGCGGGCAGGCGATTGCGCCGGATAAACAAGCAACTGATTTTAAATGATTAATTATTCTTTCGGTGGTCAGATGGCGCGTCGCCGAGGGCCGTTTTCGCTGCCGCAATTTGGTTAACCTTGGGCGTGAATGCGGCGGAGATGGGGTAACAATCGGTAAAGAAGCGTGAGTTGGCGCGGTTTAGGGCTGTGACTATGGTCTGCCGTGACTTGGGGAGCTCAAGCGAGTCGGCCTTGGGGAAATTAGGCCACTTGAATTGAGTGAAGTCGGGTAGTGGGCATTATCGAATGAAGTTCAGCCGTCAAACCACGCTTCGGTCGCAAGCCACCGTGACTGGCGTAGGCGTTCATTCCGGTCTTCCTGTCAGTCTCACCTTGGGACCTGCACCTGTTGATGCGGGTTTTATTTTTGTCCGCACCGGTCTCGACGGTTCCGACCGCGAAGTCGTGGCCACCGCCGATGCGGTGATCGCGACCGAGTTCGCGACGGTGCTGGGTGACCGTGAAGGGCCGCTGGTTTCCACCGCCGAGCACGTGCTCGCGGCGCTGCGCGGCATGGGCGTCGACAACGCCACCATCGAAGTCGACGGCGCCGAAGTTCCGATCATGGACGGCAGCGCTGCGGCGTTCGTCGCGGCCATCGATCAGGCCGGCATCGTGACCCAGCCCGGCGTCCGCCGCTTCATCCAGGTTTTGAAGCCGGTGCAAGTCAAGATCGGCGAATCGGTTGGCGAGCTGCGTCCGTTCGCCGGCGGGTTCCGCGCCGAAGTCGAGATCGATTTCACCAACCAGGTGATTGGCCGCCAGACCTTCACCTTCGATCTGTCGCCGGAAGGTTTCCGCCGCGAGGTCGCACGGGCCCGCACGTTCGGCTGCATGAGCGACGTAGCGCGGCTGTGGGGCGCAGGCTTCGCGCTCGGCGCGTCCTTCGACAACACCGTGGTGTTCGACGAGGCCCGCCTCCTCAATGCCGAGGGCCTGCGCTACGCCGACGAATGCGCCCGCCACAAGGTGCTCGACGTGATCGGCGATCTGGCACTGGCCGGCCTGCCGCTGCTCGGCAGCTACCGTTCGGTACGGGGCGGCCACAAGCTCAACAACGCGGTGCTGAAGGCGCTGCTCGCCGACCGCAGCGCTTGGCGGGTGGTCGAATCGGACACCGCTCGGCGGCCGCTCCGTGGCCATGTCGAAGCCGGTGCAGGTACCGTGGGCGGCCTCGTCGCCCCGGCCTACGGCCCGGACGTGTCCTGATCGCCCAAGTCCTGATCTCCTGGCAGGTCGGGTCCAATTTCCGTAATAACCACAGCAGGCTGTGAGCTTCGCCGGGTCGCCTTATTCCCGGCGGAATGGCTCCGTATTCGGTTGGTCCACGGTCATTTTTCGGCTAAGCAGGCCTGCGGTTGCGAGAAACGGTAGCCTGGAAATATTGCATCCATGACCGCGGTTCATGGGTGGAGTGGGGTCGCCGTTAACCGCATCAAAGGCGTCAGGTTTTACAATTCATGTCGGCAATGCGTATGGCGCTCGAATCACGCAATTCTTCTGACGTCTCCGGCCTGACCAAGGCCGCGCGCACGCTGCGTTTTGCGGCGGGCCTGATTGTGCTGGCCGTGCCGCTCAGCGGCTGCGGCACCGGCGCGCTGTGGGACAAGTTCATGGCCAAGGACGACACGTTCGTCGATGAGCCCGCGGACAAGCTCTACAATGAGGGCTTGTACATGATGAACGAGAAGAAGGACCTGAAGGCCGCTTCGAAGAAGTTCGAGGAAGTCGACCGTCAGCATCCCTATTCGGACTGGGCGCGCAAGTCGCTCTTGATGTCGGCCTATTCGTTCTACCAGGCAGGCGACTACGACAGCTGCATCGGCTCGGCCACCCGCTACGTCACGCTGCATCCCGGCAGCCCGGATGCGTCCTACGCCCAGTACCTGATCGCGGCATCGCATTTCGACCAGATCCCGGACATCTCGCGCGACCAGAGCCGTACCGAGAAGGCGATCGCGGCGCTCGAAGAGGTGGTCCGCAAATATCCGACCTCGGAATACGCCACCCAGGCCAAGTCCAAGATCCAGGCTGCGCGCGACCAGCTCGCCGGCAAGGAAATGGCGGTCGGGCGCTATTACATGGGCAAGCGCGACTTCACCGCCGCGATCAACCGCTTCAAGACCGTGGTCACGCAATACCAGACCACGCGCCACGTCGAGGAGGCGCTCTACCGTCTCACCGAGGCCTACATGGCGATCGGCATCGCCGGCGAGGCGCAGACCGCGGCCGCGGTGCTCGGCCACAATTTTCCAGACAGCCGCTGGTACAAGGACGCATATAATCTAGTAAAGTCCGGCGGTCTCGAGCCGAGCGAGAATCAGGGATCCTGGATCAGCAGGACCTTCAAGAAGATAGGTCTCGGCTAGGAATTGTCCTCGCATGCTGGCGCGTCTGTCGATCCGTGACATCGTCCTGATCGAACGGCTCGATATCGAATTTTCCCGTGGCCTCGCGGTGCTGACCGGCGAAACCGGCGCAGGCAAATCCATCCTGCTCGATGCCTTTGCGCTGGCGCTCGGCGGCCGCGGCGATGCCGGACTGGTGCGCCACGGCGCCGAACAGGGGCAGGTCACCGCCGTGTTCGATGTCCCGAAGGGGCATCCGGCGGCCGGGATCCTGGCCGAGAACGGCCTCGACGACACCGGTGAGATGATCCTGCGCCGCGTGCAGCTCGCCGACGGCCGCACCCGCGCCTTCATCAACGACCAGGCGATCAGCGTGCAGACCCTGAAGGCAGTCGGCGCCGCGCTGGTCGAGATCCACGGCCAGCATGACGAGCGCGCGCTGGTCGACGCCTCCACCCATCGCCAGCTGCTCGATGCCTTCGCCGGACACGAGAAGGACGTCGCGGCGCTGGAAGCGCTGTGGGACATCAGGCGGACCGCCAATGCTGATCTCGACGAGCATCGCGCCGGCATGGAGCGCGCCGCGCGCGAGGCGGACTATCTGCGCCACGCCTCGCAGGAATTGAAGACGCTGGCGCCGAAGGAAGGCGAGGAGACCGAGCTCGCGGGTCGCCGCACCACGATGATGCAGGGCGAGAAGATCGCAACCGACCTGCGCGAGGCGCAGGAGGCGATCGGCGGCTCGCATTCGCCGGTGGCGTCGCTGTCGGCCGCGGTCCGGCGGCTGGAGCGCCGCGCCGCCAATGCGCCTGCACTGATCGAGCCCGCGGTCAAGGCGATCGATATTGCGATCAACGCGCTGGAAGAGGCCGACCAGCACCTCAACGCCGCGCTGGCGGCGACCGATTTCGATCCGGCCGAGCTGGAGCGCATCGAGGAGCGGCTGTTCGCGCTGCGCGCCGCTTCGCGTAAATATTCAACGCCGGTCGATCTGCTGGCCGCGCTGGCGGCGCAATATGCCGGCGACGTCGCGCTGATCGATGCCGGCGCCGACCAGCTGAAGAAGCTGGAAGCGGCCGCCGGTGAAGCCGACAAGCGCTATGCGGCGGCTGCCGCCAAACTGTCGGTGGCGCGCACCAAGGCTGCAGAGAAGCTCAACAAGGCCGTCAACGCCGAGCTTGCGCCGCTCAAGCTCGAGCGCGCGAAGTTCATGACCCAGGTCGAGAGCAGCGCGGCCGCGCCGGGGCCGCAGGGCATCGACCGTGTCGAGTTCTGGGTGCAGACCAATCCGGGCACCAAGCCGGGGCCGATGATGAAGGTCGCTTCCGGCGGCGAGCTGTCGCGCTTCCTGCTGGCGCTGAAGGTCGTGCTGGCCGATCGCGGCTCGGCGCCGACTTTGGTGTTCGACGAAATCGACACCGGTGTCGGCGGCGCGGTGGCCGATGCGATCGGCTCGCGGCTGGCGCGCCTTGCCGGCAAGGTGCAGGTGATGGCGGTGACGCACGCGCCGCAGGTCGCCGCCCGGGCGAGCCAACATCTTCTGATCTCCAAGGACGCGCTCGACAAGGGCAAGCGGGTCGCCACCCGCGTCAACGCGCTCGCCGCCGATCACCGCCGCGAAGAGATCGCGCGCATGCTGGCCGGCGCCGAGATCACCGCGGAGGCGAGGGCGGCCGCGGAACGGCTGCTCAGGGCGGCGAGTTAGTTCGCCGATGGCCACCAAAGCCAAGAAAGCGCTGGTCGACGTCGACAAGCTCACCAAGGCCCAGGCCAAGGTCGAGTTGATGCGCCTTGCGCT
Source organism: Bradyrhizobium sp. USDA 3262 (assembly GCF_054060035.1). Lineage (NCBI taxonomy): Bacteria > Pseudomonadati > Pseudomonadota > Alphaproteobacteria > Hyphomicrobiales > Nitrobacteraceae > Bradyrhizobium > Bradyrhizobium sp. USDA 3262. The sequence continues at coordinate 7,348,462 of NZ_JBSSCT010000001.1, read as the reverse complement.
CGAGCTCGAAGGTCACGACAAGCGCTACTATCAGGACGATGCGCCGAGCGTCACCGATGCCGAATACGACGGGTTGCGGCAGCGCTACAATGCGATCGAGAAACGCTTCCCTGAATTCGTCACCGCGGAATCGCCGTCGCAGAAGGTCGGCGCCGCGCCGTCGGGGCGCTTCAGGAAGGTCCGGCATTCGCTGCCGATGCTGTCGCTCGACAACGCGTTCGCGGAAGCCGACGTGGTCGACTTCGTCGGACGGATCACGCGCTTCCTCAAGTTGCCCGATGACAAGATCGATTTCTCGGCCGAGCCGAAGATCGACGGGCTCTCGATGTCGCTGCGCTATGAGGGCGGCGAGCTCGTCACCGCGGCAACCCGCGGCGATGGCGCGGAGGGTGAGGACGTCACCGCCAACATCCGCACGCTCGAGGACGTGCCGCAGAAGCTGAAGGGCCGCAACGTGCCCGACATCTGCGAGGTGCGCGGCGAGGTCTACATGACCAAGAAGGCGTTCCTTGCGCTCAACGAGCGGCAGAAGGCGGCCGGCGACACCATCTTCGCCAATCCGCGCAATTCGGCGGCCGGCTCGCTGCGGCAGAAGGATCCCACCATCACCGCCTCGCGGCCGCTCGGCTTCTTCGCCTATGCCTGGGGCGAGATGAGCGCGATGCCGGAGGACACCCAGACCGACATGATCCACTGGTTCGAGCGGTGCGGCTTCAAGACCAATCCGCTGACCAAATTGTGTCACTCGGTCGAGGAGTTGATCGCGTTCCATCGCAAGATCGAGGAGCAGCGCGCCGAGCTCGACTACGACATCGACGGCGTCGTCTACAAGGTCGATCGCATCGACTGGCAGGAGCGGCTCGGCTTCGTGTCGCGCACGCCGCGCTGGGCGATCGCGCACAAATTCCCGGCCGAGCGCGCCACGACGGTTTTGCGCGACATCGAGATCCAGGTCGGGCGCACCGGCTCATTCACGCCGGTCGGCAAGCTCGAGCCGGTCGGTGTCGGCGGCGTGATCGTGCAGAACGTCACGCTGCACAATGAGGACTACATCAAGGGCATCGGCAACAAGGGCGAGGTGCTGCGCGAGGGACGCGACATCAGGATCGGCGACACCGTGGTGATCCAGCGCGCCGGCGACGTGATCCCGCAGGTCGTCGACGTCGTGATCGACAAGCGGCCGAAGAACGCGAAGGAATTCCACTTCCCGAAGAAATGCCCGTGCCCGCTGCACACCGATGTGGTGCGCGAGGAGACCGCGGCCGGCGAGGAGGGCTCGCGCGCCCGCTGCACCGGCGAGTTCGCCTGTCCGTTCCAGAAGGTCGAGCACCTCATTCTGTTCGTGTCGCGCCGCGCCTTCGACATCGACGGTCTCGGCGTGAAGCAGTTGCAGTATTTCTTCGACGAGGGATGGGTCAAGGAGCCGGCTGATATCTTCACGCTGCAAAAGCGCAACGCGAAGCTGAAGCTGGAGGACATCGAAGGCTACGGCGAGACCTCGGTGCGCAATCTGTTCGCGGCGATCGACAGCCGGCGCAGGATCGGCCTGGAGCGCTTCATCTACGCGCTCGGCATGCGCCATGTCGGCGAGACCACCGCGCTGGCGCTGGCGCGCGGCTATGGCTCGTGGGACGCGTTCCACGATGCCTGCCTCAAGGTCGCCAAGGGCGACGAGGACGCGATGGCGGAGATGGATGCGCTCGACCAGATCGGCGACACCGTGATCAAGAGCATTGCCGACTATTTCGGCGAGAGCCACAATCGCGGCATCGTCGAGCGGCTGACCGGGGAGCTCGATGAGATCATCGACGCCGAGAAGCCGAAGAGCAATTCGGTGGTGGCCGGCAAGACCGTGGTGTTCACCGGATCGCTCGAAAAGATGACGCGCGACGAGGCCAAGGCGACGGCCGAACGGTTGGGCGCCAAGGCTGCCGGCTCGGTGTCGAAGAAGACCGACTATGTCGTCGCGGGGCCGGGCGCCGGCTCGAAGCTTGCCGAAGCGCAGAAGCACGGCGTCCAGGTACTGACCGAAGACGAGTGGCTCAAGCTGATCGGGGAGTAGGCGCGCAGCGGCGCCGCGTGCTCCACTGTCGTCCTCCGCGAAAGCGGGGGATCCGGTATTCCAGAGACAGTCATTGTTGAGCGGATGGGCCGCGGCGTGCTGGACCCCCGCATGCGCCGGGGATGACGAGTTGAGGTGCGGCGTCAGCGCCGCTCTCACATCATCCCCTGCTCATCCTCCTCGGCCTGCGCGATCAGCTCTTCGCTCACCACCACCTGCCGCCGCGGCACCACGAAGATCATGGTGCAGGCGCAGGCGATCGAGATCGCGAAGATCGCCGCGGTCAGCGGCAGCGTCGTCGTGGAGTGACCGCCGAGATAGGCGCCGAATTGCGAGATCAGCGCGCCGATGCCCTGCTGCAGGAAGCCCATGGCGCCCGAGGCGGTGCCGGCGGCCTCGGGCCGGATGCTGATGGCGCCGGCGGCGGAGTTGGCCATTACGAAGGCGTTGGCGATCATCACGATCATCTGGGTGCCGAACAGCCAGAGCGGGGCCTGATTTACTCCAGTAAAACTCCAGACCAGGTTCAACAGGCTGCCGCCGACCTGCAGCGCGAGGCCGAACCAGATCAGTTTCTCCAGCGAGTGCCGCGGCGCAAAGCGCACGCACAAGAGATTGCCGACGAAGTAGCCGAACCCCGTCATCGCGAACCACGCGCCATATTCGGCACTGGTCCGGCCCATCTGGGTCACCACGATGTAGGGGCCGCCGCCGGCGAAGGCGAAGATGATCTGTGACGCCAGCACCTGGCACAACAGGTAACCGACGAAGGCGCGGCTCGTCATCAGCTTGCCGAGGTCGCCGCGAAAGCTGGAGCTGTCGGCGCGGTCGCGGCGGGTTTCCGGCAGCGCCAGCGCGATGAAGATCGTGGTGCTCAGCGACGCGGCGGTGATGAGATAGAGGATCGCGCGCCAGCCGAATGTGGTCTCCAGCAGACCGCCGGTCAGCGGGCTCACCATCTGCGCGATCATCAGCGCGGCGACGACGAGGCTGATCATGGCGCCGACCCGCTCGCGCGGATAGAGATCGCGGATGATGGCACGGCTGATCACCATGCCGCTGGCGCCGCCGAGCGCCTGGAAGAAGCGCGCCGCGATCAGTTGCGGCAGGGTCTCGGCGAACACCGAGCCGACACCGGCGACGACCATCAGGCCGAGGCCCGCGAGCAGCACCGGCCGGCGGCCGAACCTGTCGGACAGCGGCCCCATGATCAGCTGTGAAAGCGCGATGCCGACCATGTAGAGCGACACGGTCATCTGCGCGACGGAGATGTCGCGGCCGAAAGTGGTCGCCAGCACCGGTAGCGCCGGCACCAGCATGTAGAGCGAGATCGGCGCCACGCCCGTCATCACGACGAGCATCAGCAGCATGACCTTCGATGTCGCGATGTTGTCTTTGGCCGCGCCGGGCGGCTTGCCCATCACGCCGTGCATTCAGGTCCGATCCAGCATTGTGGAAAGACTGTAGCGTGCCCGTCCGCGCGGAATACGGGTGTTTCGGCATACGCCCATGCGATTTCAGGAGACGCCAGCGACGATGTTTCGTCTCGCGCAATAAACACACGGTCGTCCAGGCGCGAATTCCGCTGTCGTCCTCCGCGAAAGCGGGGGACCCAGTATTCCAGAGGCAGGCGTATTTGAATTGATAGGCCGCGGCGTACTGGATCCCCCGCTTTCGCGGGGGACGACAGCGAGTACGAGGAGAGGATGACGGTAAACTCGGCGCCGCTACCTCAACGCCGCCGTCGCCTCGTCCAGCCACAGCTTGGTTGCGTTGTCGTCGAGATGCGGGCGCACCACCTGCGCGACGCGGGCGTGGTAGTCGTTGAGCCAGGCCAGTTCGTCCTGGCTCAGCATGCTGACCTCGATCAGGCGGCGATCGATCGGCGCAAGTGTCAGCGTCTCGAATGCGTTGACGGGCTTCTCGGCGCCGGCAATGTCGGTGCCGATCACGAGCTCAAGGTTCTCGATCCGGATGCCGTAGGCGTCAGTCTTGTAGTAGCCGGGCTCGTTGGACAGGATCATGCCGCGCTTCAGCGGCGTGGTGCCGAGCTTGGAAATCCGCGCCGGCCCTTCATGGACGCTGAGATAGCTGCCGACGCCGTGGCCGGTGCCGTGCTCGAAATCGATCCCGGCCTGCCAGAGATATTGCCGTGCCAGCGTGTCGAGCTGCGCGCCGGTGGTGCCGTCGGGGAAGATCGCGCGGGCGATCGCGATATGGCCGCGCAGCACGCGGGTGAAGCGGTCGCGCATCTCGTCGGTCGGCTTGCCGATCGCGACGGTGCGGGTGACGTCGGTGGTGCCGTCCTCGTATTGCGCGCCGGAATCGATCAGCAGGAGGTCGCCGGGCTCGATGCGGCGGTTGCTCTTGCGCGTCACGCGGTAGTGCACGATGGCGCCGTTCGGCCCGGTGCCGGCGATGGTCGGGAACGAGACGTCCTTCAGCGCGCCGGTCTGGCGGCGAAACGTCTCCAGCGCCTCGACGGTGTCGATCTCGGTGAGGCTGCCGGAGGGCGCCTCGCGGTCGATCCAGGCGAGGAAACGCACCAGCGCCACCGCGTCGCGCTGATGCGCCGTGCGCGTGCCCTCGATCTCGGTGATGTTCTTGACCGCCTTCAAGAGGCTCACGGGATCGCTGCCACGCACCGGCTTGCCGCCGGCACCCGCGATCAGGCGGCTCAAGGCGTCGGCTGCGGTCGCGCTGTCGAGCGCGATCGAGGCGCCGCGCTTGGCGAGCTCGGTGAGTTTTGCCGCCAGCACCGCGGGCTGCTCGACATCGGCCGATTGCTCGAGATGGTCGCGCGTCGAGTTGGACAGCTTGCGCTGATCGATGAACACCAGCGGCCGGCCTTCCTTCGGCACCAGCGCATAGGACAGCGGCAGTGGCGTATGCGAGACGTCGGCGCCGCGGATGTTGAAGGTCCAGGCCACCGCGTGGCTGTCGGACAGCACCAGCGCGTCGACGCCGAGCTTGTTGATCTCGAGCCGGATGCGCTTGAGTTTCTCGGCTTCGATCTCCCCGGAAAACTGCGCGCCGTGGATCGTAACCGGGCCGAGCGGCGGTACCGGCCGCTCGTGCCAGATCGCATCGACCGGATTGCTGTCGACGGCGACCAGTTCCGCGCCGGCCTTGGCGCAGGCGGTTGCCAGCCGTTCGGCTGCCGAAGAAGTGTGCAGCCAGGGGTCAAATCCCAGGCGGTCGCCGGCCGCCAGATGCCGGGTCAGCCAATGCTCCGGCGGCGGCTCGACCAGCGGCTCGACCTGCCAGGCCTTGCGGTCGACCTGCTTGCCGGCCTGCAGCGTGTAGCGGCCGTCGACGAACAGGGCCGCTTCCTTGCTCAGCACGATCGCGAGCCCGGCCGATCCGGTGAAGCCGGTCAGCCAGGCGAGCCGCTCCTCGGAGGCTGCGACATATTCATTCTGCTGCTGGTCGGCGCGCGGAACCACGAACCCGGTCAGCTTGCGCCGCGCCAGTTCCTCGCGCAGCGCGCTCAAGCGTGCGGTCAGCGCCACGCCGCCTTCGGGCTCTTCGAACGTCTGGAAATGGGCTTCGAACATCGCCGTCGTACTCTCTTCGGATGGAAGCATGACCTTCGCGCGAGCGCGGTCAAGCATGACCATATTTTTGGCATAACTTATGCTTGAATATGGCATAGTGGAATTGACCGGACGATGTCCACTGCACGTCAACGGTCAAGCGTATGGGGAGTGTCCAGGAGTGTCTCAACTCAACGGTGAGGAGATGCACGATGCCTGCATTCACGTTTGAGAAGATCTCGCCGCCGGTCCGCCGCGGCCCGATTGCGCCGGTCGAACAGAAGCAGCGCGGCGTCATCGTCCAGATGCTGGACCGTCTGGTCGAGGCGCGAGCCAAACGTGCGGCCGGTCAGGACAAGGTCGAGACCATCCGTAACGATTCTCCAGCACCCGAATAGCTAATCCACGGATCGCGGCTACCGTTCCAGATTCGACGCCTTCGCCACGGTCACATTGACGACCTTGCCGTCCTCGAGCTCGCGCACGATCCGCTCATCAGGGCCGACGATGCCGAGATCGAATTCGCGATCGGGCGTCAGCAGCGTCATGCGCTGGCCGGCGATCACGACGACGGTCATGTCGAGCGTCTCGCCGGAGATCGCCCATTCCCTGAGCTCGTTGCGAAACGGCTCCCTGCGCCAGGCGTCGGGGAAGCCCGGATCGCATCTGACCTCAAGACCATCTTCGGACGTGGTCAGGACGAGCTTCGACCTGGAAGGCTTCCAGTGCTCCTCCAGCAGGTCGTTTGCCAGCCAGACGCAGCTGAAGGCGCGGCATTCCGTCGGCCGGCCCGGATAGGTCCGGCAGCCGCGCCCCGGCTCGCAATGCGGGCACCACCTGTTGGCGGGCTTTGCCAGTTCCTCGATCGCCATCACCTTGCAGCAGAGCGTGCAGTCGCCGCACTGTCTGCCGGTCGCGGTCACTTCACGAAACGCAGCAGCAGGCTGCTCCAGCCCTCGATCTTCAGATGCCGCAGCGGCACCAGCCCGCGGGCACGGTAGGCGGCGATGACCGCCGGCGCCTGGTGCGTCAGCAGGCCCGAGAGAATGACCTGCGCCGACGAGGCGAGGTGGCGCGCCATCGGGCCGGCCAGTTGCCGCAGCGGATTGGCGAGGATGTTGGCGAGCACCAGGTCGAACGGACCGTCCTCGGCAAAGCGCGGTGCGGCAAAGCCGGTGGCTGGAATCACGTCCACCAGATCGCCTGTGCCGTTCAGCCGGGCATTCTCCTCGGCGACCCGGACCGACGGCGGGTCGATGTCGCTCGCCAGCACCTTGCCGTGCAGCGCCTTGGCGGCGGCGATCGCCAGCACGCCGGTCCCGGTGCCGAGATCCAGCACGCGGCGGGGCTGATACGCCTTCAGCACGTGGTCGAGCAGCAGCAGGCAGCCGCGTGTGGTGCCGTGATGGCCGGTGCCGAAGGCCAGCGCCGCCTCGATCTCGATCCCGAGCTTGTTGGGGGGTATCCGGTGCCGGTCATGCTGGCCGTGGACGATGAAGCGGCCGGCCGCGACCGGGACGAGGTCCTCCAGGCTGGCCTTGACCCAGTCCTTGGCCTCCACGGTATCAAAAACTAAAGTCGATGCGACATCTTGCCGCGCCACCTGGCCGACCAGCTCGCGCAGTAAATTTTGGTCCGGCAACTCGGCAAAATGGACGGTGACGTCCCAGCGGCCATCGGGCCGCTCGAAGGCCGCAAACGCCGCCTGATCCTCGAAAAACAGCTCGGAAAGCGCGTCTACCACGCGCTTTGCGGTCGATTCATCTTGAAGGGTAACGCTGGCGCAGTGTGTGGACGGGGTCATCGGAGGCCGGTAGCGCGATTTTTGTTAAAATTTCAAGCCGGATTCAATCGAATATCGCGAGAATTGAGAGGTTCCCGGTTCAGACAACCTTAGATGTTGCCGTACTAGTACGGTGGCGGAACTGGGAACACCCTTCGTTCCAAGGCATCACAACCAAGGGCAGGGCTGCAATGAAGGCTTTTATCGTTAAGTTTTTGCGGAATGAATCCGGCGCGACCGCCATCGAATACGGACTGATCGCGACCGGTATCGCCATCGCCATCATCGCTGCGGTGAATGGCGTCGGCTCGGCACTGAGCGGGACCTTCAACTCGATCAGCGGCTCGCTGAAGTAATCTCTCGAACGGCGTTCTCAGGGAAGCACCGGGCGACATGTCGCCCGGTGTTTTCTTTTTGACCGGTTGTCCACAGAGCCACACCCAGCTTGTCGACAAGACATCAACCGCGTTCTCCAGGGATTGTCAGCGTCCGTCGCACAGCCGGTCCACAGCGACGTCCACCGGTTATCCCGTCTTGAGACGACGCCTCTGTCCACCGCAGACCCACAGCCTCTCAACACGCCTGTCCACAGCTTGTCCCGCGGCGCGTGATGCGTCGCCTACGAGAACAGCGCGCGATGGTCGGCCAAAATCGCCCGCGCGGCATTGTGGCCGGGGGCGCCGGTGACGCCGCCGCCGGGATGGGCGCCGGAACCGCAATGGTAAAGACCCTTCAGAGGTCCGCGATAATCGGCATGGCCGAGCATCGGCCGCGCCGAGAACAGCTGATTCAGTGTCAGCGCGCCGTGAAAGATGTCGCCGCCGAGCAGGCCGAACTGCCGCTCGAGGTCGAGCGGCGACAGGACCTGGCGGCCGATCACGGTGCCTGCGAACCCGGGGGCATATTGGTCGACCGTTGCGATCATCAAATCGGCGACCTCGTCGCGATGATCGTCCCACGATCTGCCGTCGGGCAGTTGCGGCGCAACGTGCTGGCAGAACAGGCTCGCGACATGCTGGCCCGGCGGGCTCAGGCTGTCGTCGAGCGTCGAGGGGATCAGCACCTCGACGACCGGCGCGCGGCTCCAGCCGAATTCGCGCGCATCGCGCCAGGCGCGATCCATGTAGCCGAGGCTCGGGGCGATGATGATGCCCGCCGTGAGGTGATCGCCGGGGCCCGGCAGCGCGGTGAACGAGGGCAGGGCGCTGAGCGCCACATTCATCCTGAACGTGCCGGACCCGTTCTGCCATCGTGAGATGCGCGCGCGAAACTCGGGCGCCAATGCGCCTTCCGGCACCAGGCGCGTGTACAGCAGCTTCGGATTGACGTTCGAGACGACGTATTTGGCGCGCACGGTCTTGCCATTGTCGAGGACGACGCCGACGGCGCGCGCCTTCTCGACGATCACCTCGCGGACGGGCGCATCGGTTTCGATCTCGACGCCATGGCTGCGCGCGGCACGCGCCATCGCCTGCGTGATCGCACCCATGCCGCCGATCGCGTGGCCCCAGACGCCCTTCTTGCCGTTTACTTCGCCGAACGCATGATGCAGCATCACATAGGCCGAGCCCGCCGCGTAGGGGCTGGCATAGTTGCCGACGATGGCGTCGAAGCCGAACAGCGCCTTGACGAGGTCGTTCTCGAAACGCTCGTCGAGCATCTCACCGGCCGATCGCGTGAACAGGTCGAGCAGATTGCGCTGCTGTTCCAGCGACAGCCGGCGCAGGATGTTGGCGGTGCCGAGCGCGTTGAAGGCTTCGCTGACCGCGGCGATACCAAAGCCCTCGACGAGGTTCGGCGGCGCGCGCAGCACGAATTGCCGCAGCACGTCGGCGATGGCTTCGAGTTCCCCTGAGAACGCGCCGATTGCGACCGCGTCCCGGCGGCTGAGCTTTGCGACCGACTCCCGGGTCCGGCCTTCGCCGGTCAAAAGATAGCTGCCGTCGGGTGCGGGAAGGAAGTTCTGCGCGCGCCGCTCGACGATCCTGAGGCCGTGATCGGCAAGTTTCAGGTCAGACATGATCTGCGGATTGAGCAGGCTCACCGTGTAGGCGGCGACGGAGTTGCGGAAGCCCGGGCAAAATTCTTCGGTGACCGCGGCGCCGCCGACCACCTTGCGGCGTTCCACGACCTTCACCCGCAGCCCGGCCATCGCGAGATAGGCCGCGCAGGTGAGGCCGTTGTGCCCCGCACCGATGATGACGACGTCTGTTTCGTTCATGTCCGCTTCAAGAAGCAGTGATTAGAGCATGTGCTGTGGCGCCGCAGCGCCGCGTCGTCAAGTCCGCGTGACCGCCGTTTCTTGTCCGTGATAGTGCCGTATGCTCAACTGAAATCCTCCGGTGGGGTGCCACCGGACTGTCCGCCTCCGGCGCCCGCCGGGTCCATGCCGGAGCTTTCATGACGTCTGAGCCGACCGCCTCGCGCAACCGGCTGGTGCTGGTTGTCTACACCGCCGCGATCTTCGTCAGCGCCCTGTTGCTGTTCTCGGTGCAACCGCTGTTCACCAAGATGGTACTGCCGCGGCTCGGCGGCTCGCCGGCGGTGTGGTCGGTGGCGATGGTGTTCTTCCAGTCGCTGCTGCTCGGCGGCTACGCCTATGCGCATCTCTTGATGAAGCTGAACGGCCGTATTGCGCCGGTCGTGGTGCATCTGGTGCTGCTCGTCGTCGCGCTCGTGACCTTGCCGCTGGCGATCAGGAGCGGCTGGGGCGAGCCGCCGACGTCCGGCTATGCGGTCTGGCTGCTCGGCCTGTTCGCGGCTTCGATCGGCCTGCCGTTCTTCGCGCTCGCCGCCAACAATCCGTTGCTGCAGGCCTGGTTCGTGCGCACCGGACATCCCAACGGTCCCGATCCGTATTTTCTGTACGCATCCTCGAACATCGGCAGCTTCCTGGCGCTCTTGTCCTACCCGGTGCTGCTCGAGCCGATGTTCACGCTGCGCACCCAGAACCTGATCTGGACCGGTGGTTATGGTCTGCTGATCATTCTGATCGCGAGTTGCGGCGTGCTGCTGTTGCGGTCGCCTGCCAATGCCGCCGCACTCAACATGCAGGTCGACGACGCCAATGCGCCGGCGCCGTCCTGGCCGCTGCGGGCGCGCTGGATCTTCCTCGCCGCGGTGCCGTCCGGCCTCTTGATCGCGGTGACGGCGCATATCTCGACCGACGTCGCCGCCGCGCCCTTGCTCTGGGTGCTGCCGCTGTCACTGTATCTCTTGACCTGGGTGCTGGTGTTCCAGTCGCGGCCGCTATTGCCGCACAAATGGATGCTGCTGGCGCAGCCGCTGGCGATTGCCGGCGTCGTGATCCTGCTTGCGGTCGGCGGCGAGCAGAACCTGCTGCTCACGCTCGGCGGCCATCAGCTCTGCTTCTTCATCATCGCGATGGCCTGTCATGGCGAGCTCGCGCGCACCCGCCCGGCGGCGAAATATCTCACCGGCTTCTACGTCGCGCTGTCGTTCGGCGGCATGGTCGGCGGCCTGTTCGCGGGGCTTATTGCGCCTTTTACTTTCTCGTGGGTTGCCGAATATCCGATCCTGCTGGCGCTCGCGGCGCTATGCCGCCCGCCCGGCGGCGCGGAGCGGCTGCCGCGCTGGAGCGCCTGGTACTGGCCGTTCCTCGCGGTGCTGGCGGTGGCGCTGATCGCGCCAAGCTATTCGGCCGGCGACATCTTCAACTGGTTCGATGTGCACCGGGTCTGGGTGATCGGCGCGGTCGGCGTGCTCTCGGCGCTGCTGGCGCTCGCGCTGAACGCCAATCGCTGGAAGATCTTCGCCACCGTCGTGGTCGCGTTGGTGGTGCTGCGCGCCTATCCATCCGACGACGGCCGCGTCGAAACCGTGCGCAGCTTCTTCGGCGTGCACAAGATCGTGGTGACGCCGAACGGGCAGTATCACGTGCTGATGCACGGCACCACGATCCATGGCGCCGAGAAGTTCAAGAACGATGACGGCACGCCGGTCGCCGGAACGCCCGAGCCGATCAGCTATTATCACAAGGACGGCGGCATCGGGCGGGCGATATCAGCGATCCGCGAGCGTAAGGGCGCGCCGCTGAAGGTGGCGGTGATCGGGCTGGGTTCGGGGACGCTGACCTGCGCGTCGGCCCCCGGCGAGGACTGGCGCTTCTTCGAGATCGACCAGTCGATGGTCGATACCGCGCGCGATCCGAAATACTTCACCTACATCCAGAACTGCGAGCCGAACCTCAAGCCTGTCATCGGCGACGCGCGGCTGACCTTCGCCAAGGAGCCGGACGGCGTCTACGATCTGATCATCGTCGACGCCTATTCGTCGGACGCGATCCCGATCCATCTCGCGACCGAGGAGGCGATGGCGATCTACAAGGAGAAGCTGGCCCCGCAGGGCGCGGTCGTGATGCACGTCTCCAACCGCCATCTCGAGCTTGCCAGCGTCGTGGTCGGCATTGCGGACGCCAACGACATGAAGAGCTGGGTCTACAGCGAGGATTCCGGCCGCGACAACGAGTACATCTTCTCGACCTCGGTCGTGGTCTCCGCGCGCGAGGAGGAGGACGTCGGCAAGCTCGCATCGTCTGATGTCTGGACCGAGACCGAAGCCGATGAGAAGCAGCGGGTCTGGACCGACGACTATTCGAACGTGCTGGGAGCGGTGTACCGCCGCCTGCGCGACGGCGAGCAATAGGACCTGCAAGCCGAGTCAATCGCGGCAGCTTCCGCGCGATAATTCTCTAGCGTTCGGCTACCAGCAGTCTGGCGATCTGGGGCTTGACGATCGCGGCAAACATTCCGGGATCGTCGAAAGCCCTCGCCGAGAGCATTGCCCCATGAACCGATGCCATCAGCATCTGGGCCTCCTCGTGCGGCCGCTGGTCCAGCCGGAACAGATGCTGTTCCGCGCCGGCCTGCAGCACCGAGGTGAGCCATCCCGCAAGATGATGGAAATGGGCGCGGACGCGCGATGCGACCTCGTCCGGCAGCATCGGCATCTCGCCGGCAAGCATCGCGCAGACGCAGAACGGCAGCGAGGCATCGCCGATGCACGCCCGCCAGAAGTTCACGTAAGCCTGCAGCTGGTCGGCCGGGCTTGCGAACTGTTCCTGAAGCGACTTCAGGCCCAGCTCGGTCTGCTGCCGGTACCGATCCACCAGCGCCGAGACCAGCTCGGCCTTGGTCGGGAAGTGATGGTGGATGCTCGCCTTCCGGATGCCGATGGCATCCGAGATGTCGGCATAGCTGAAGCCGTTATAGCCCCCGGCGACGATGAGGGGCTGTGCGACGTCGAGAATTTTTTCAGAAGTCGAAATCATCACGTTCACGTCATGCCTACCTTCCAGTAGGTATATTCACAAGATAAATCAAGGCCTTCGTCTCCATATAGTGTGTCCGAGCGTCAGATTGACTCGGATTTGTCATCTACCTACTAGTAGGAAGACAAACAAGGAGCCTGTCAATGCAAAGCCACCTTTCGACCCAATCCGCCTGGCTGCGATCCTATTATCTCGGGCGCGCCATCTTCTCGGTCGCCTGGGTCGCCGCCGCCGTTCTGTTCAGCGGCCAGGCCGGCCCCGCCGCGGTTCTGCTCGTGATCTACCCGGCGTGGGACGGCATCGCCAATCTGGCCGACGCCCGGGTCAACGGCGGCCTGAAGGCCAACCCGTCCCAGGCCCTGAATGTCGCGGTCAGCACGATCACGACGCTCGCCGTGATCGTGGCGCTCGGCCACAGCAGCTATGCCGTCCTGGCCGTGTTCGGGGTTTGGGCGATCCTCGCGGGTGTGCTGCAATTGTACACGGGCGTCAGGCGCTGGCGTCATTATGTCGCGCAATGGGCGATGATCCTGAGCGGCGCGCAGTCGGCACTCGCCGGCGGCTACATGATCAGCCAGTCCATCGGCACCGTTGCGCCGACCATTCTCGACGTCGCTCCCTATGCGGGCTTCGGCGCGTTCTATTTCCTGCTTTCCGCAATCTGGCTCGTTGCCACCGGCTATCGCCACGCGCGCGCCTAGAGTCAAAGCAACAATCTGGAGCTCCGTTCCGATTCAATCGGAACGGAACGGGCTCCAAGCGCTGTCCGGCAGCACCGGAAAGCGCTCGCCTTCAGCGCGACGCGACTATTTGTTCTCTGGCGGCGCCGCACTCGCGGAGGCGGGCGTCGAGGCGGCGAGCAGCGGCATCGTCGGCGTGCTCTCGCCGGCGTCCTCGTCGAGGAATTGCTCCACGCCGGCCTGGATCGACGACTTCGCGCTGTCCGGGCCGCGGTCGCTGAGATCGTTGTGCTGGAATTCGGTTCTGACCACCTTGATGCCGAGTCTCGCGCAGGTCTCGTCGTCGGGCACGACGCCCGGATCGGCCTTGAACACCGGATCCCTGGAGCGGAACGAGAGGATCTTGATCCTGCCGTCGGTGATGAAGGGAACGCGCAGATTGTCCAGCGTGACGACCTTCTTGACCAGGTCGGGATGCTGTTTGGCGAAGAACATCGAGATGTCGCCGCCGTTGGAATGGCCGATTAATGTCAGCTGGCGATAGTTTGCGTTCGGATAGAGCTTCTTGAGCTCGTCGATCGCATACATGATGTTGAAGACGCCGCGATTGTACTGCATGCGGCGCCCGACATATTCCTCGCCGACCTTGGTGACCATCGGCGCGTCGGTGTCGAGATCATGCTGAATGCTGACCACGAGGTAGCCGCGCGACGCGAACAAATTGGTGAGGAACGAGTACTCGGTGTTCTTGACGGTGTTGCCGTGGCTCAGGATCGCGACCGGCAGCTCGATCATCTCGGCCATCGCCTGCATTTGCCGGTCGCGGCGCACCGCGACCTCGACCGTGACGTTGCGGTCGTCGCGCAGAACGTCGTGGAACGTCAGCGTCGTGTGACGGATGGCCCATCTGTCCGTCGTGAAATAAGCGGCCATCGCCACGATGCACAGGCAAAGGACAATGATGCCCCGTTTCATGTCGACCTCTGATCTTGCCTACGTGACCCGCGCTTCTCGCCCTGGTTTCATCGGGCATGCCGCGTGAATCGGCTTCCAGGGGCCCGGCGGGCGCTTGTGCCGCCGAATATCGGGCTAGTTTTACAATCAGATGACGACGCGACGACGGGCCCCGGCGCACGATGACGGGGGCGTTTTGCGACGGTCACAAGCGGGTGAGGGGAGCGTGAACTGACGGCGCGCTGCCTGCGGCGCCGTCAGTGGACCAGGAGCGTGCGGCAGATTTTTTTGACGCGTTTTCTTCGCGCGAACCGGCGCCCACTTCGTTCGAAAACGCTCTAGCAGGCTGTTGAAGAAGTCTTTGAACGGCGCGCGGTGAATGGGATGCTGTCGCCGTTGAGGAGGCAGATCTCCCCCTCGAGGGAGCCGTCATCGTGCAGTTCGGCCCAGCCGTCACCCTCGGCCGGCTCCATTTCGTCGTTTCCTTGCCAGCCGAACTCGACGGCATCGCCGTGGCAGGCTCCTTGAATGGAGCCTGTGAGGCAATCGAAGGCGAACTCGCCTCCGTCCTCGTCGAACAGGATATAGGCGCCCGCCAAGGCCATGTCGTAGCCCGGTGTCTCGACGACCTGCCATCTGCCCCAGATGCTCATGCCGGTGCCGCCAGGAGCTTGGGCAGCCGGATCAGATTATAGGCCGCAAGTGCCATGACGAAGACGGCATCCACCCGGTCGCGACCTCGCAGCTTGACCTTGGCCAAGCCAGCGGAACTCTTGATCCAGCCGAAGACTTCTTCGATGCGTTTGCGACAGCGCTGGCTGAGGTCATAGCCACTGTGGCGTGTGGTACGTGTGTCAATTGCCGTCTTGCGCCGCTTGCCGGTCTTACTCAGATGTCCATCAATCGCGATATGCGGGGTAACCGATCTATCTCTCAGGTCATGCACGAACTGCGTGACGTCATAGGCCTTATCGGCCCCCAGAGTGATCCGCTTCGCGCACCTGTGTCTGTCGATCATGGCAAGCGCAATCTCCCGTTCGGCGGTGCCCGTCGCTTGGCTCACCCCACCCAAAACCGCCAATCCATTGCGGTTCTCCATCAGAGCATGGCCCATATAGCTCAGCTTGGCTGGTTGGCCGTCACCCTTCTTGTAGAGCCGCGCCGCGGCATCGGTCGTGCTCTCATGGGTCTCGTTGGATCGCCTCTCCTTGTGGAAGCTGCGCTCGGCGTTGCGTCCCGGACCATCCTCGTCTTTGTCGCCGCCATCCTTCTTCCGGAAGCTCTTGATCGAAGCCCAGGCTTCAATCAGCGTACCATCCACCGAGAAGTGATCGCTCGATAGCAGACGCTTGACCTTTGGCTGCGCCAAAAGCGCGTTCAGGAACTTGGCCGCAATCTCGCCTTCGAGCAGCCGGTCGCGGTTCTTCGAGAAGGTCGAATGGTCCCAAACCGCATCGTCCATCCCAAGCCCAACGAACCAGCGGAACAGCAGATCGAACTCTATCCGTTCCATCAGATGCCGTTCCGAGCGAACCCCATAAAACGCCTGGAGGAGCATCGCCCGAAGCAACTTCTCCGGTGCTATCGAGGGGCGACCGAAGTCCGTATAAAGCTTGCCGAACTCCCCAGACAGGTCGCCCAGCGCTGAATTCGCCAAGTCTCGGATCACCCGTAGCGGATGGTCGACGCGAACTCGAGCCTCCAAGTCCACATAACTGAAAAGCGAGCCGGACCGTTCATCACTCCCTCGCATCGCGCCCCCCAGTTAATCCTGGTCCTAGAGAATCACGATACGGAACGCTTCGCCACCGACTTCTTCAACAGCCTGCTAGTCCTGATAGGTGTTGCCGTAGAAGCCGCGCGGCTGATAGGTGGGGCGCGGCTGGTAGTAGCCCTGCGGCGCCGGCGCGTAGCCCTGATTGCCGTAATACTGCTGCTGCTGGCCATAGGCCTGCGCGTCGTAGACGCGGCGGCTCGACGGCGGTGCCGGATAGCGGCGATCAGTCGAGCTGCCGTCGGCCGGATAGATGTAGCCGTCATCGGTGCGGGCCTGCGCCGGATAGTCGCGCGGCTGCGGCGTCAGCACGACCGGGTCGCCGGCGGCGGCGGTGCCGTACTGCTCGTCATATTGCTGTGGCGCGCGGCGGGCCACCGCGGTGCCGTTGCGTCCACGCGGATTGCGCGCCAGCGCGACCTGCGACGAGCCGGTGAGCGTCACGGTGGTGTTGAGCACGCCTTCCTTCTGGACCAGCGCGTAGAGCGTGGTTGCGTTGTCGCGCGACAGCCGCACGCAGCCATGCGAGGCCGGCGAGCCGAGGCGGTTCACCGAGTCGGTGCCGTGAATCGCGTGCCCGATCTTGGTGAAGAAGATCGAGTGCGGCATCGGCGCGTCGTCGAATTCCTTGGAATAGTGATCCTCTTCCATGCGGAAGGCGCGGAAGCTGCCGTTCGGCGTTTCGCGCGACGGGATGCCGGTCGAGACCGGCCAGTGATAGCGCGCGACGCCGTCGACCGCGACGGTCATCTGCTGGTTGTCCTTGTCGATGGTGATATCGACCTTGGCGTGTGCGGCGCCAGCGGTGAAGAGCATCACGGAAGTGAACGCAATGAGGAACGAACGCATTTTACCTTTGGCCTCCAGGCCTGCTCGCGAAGCCGCGGCTCTCCGTCCCCGGCAATCAATATGCACGGAATCCGAACTTGGTTCCAGTGGCGGGCCAAGGCCGTGATCAATCGCCATGGTTAATCCCGCGCGCGGCGCAAACAAGGCCGAAGCCGGGCCTGCCTGTCACGGCGGGCTGACTTTTTCGCGAGCAGGCCGCGACGACGGCCCAATTGGTCTCCGACGCGCAACCATTTGGCCGCATGGGCGTTTAACAAATCCCCGCCCGGCGGCGCGTTCGCGCCGCGCATCAAGGAATCCAGATGAACAACACCAAGGTGAAGACCGCGGCCGTCGTCTCAGCCGGCCTCTCCGCGCGGCTCCTGCTTGCGGCCGCAGCCCTCGCTTTGACGCTGGTCGCAGTCCCCCATGCCGGCCATGCCCAGGGCATCGTCCGCGGCGCCCATGAGGGCGCCTATGAGGGCAACCGGGTCGCAGGTCCGGTCGGCGGCGTGGTCGGCGGTGCCGTCGGCGCCGGTGTCGGTGGCGCCATGGGCGCGGTCAAGGGCGTGTTCGGCATCCCGGATCGCGGCTACCGCCGTGGCCACCGCTGCCGCGGCTATTACCGCCACGGCCATTTCCACTGCTATTGATCGTTGAAGAACCTGTAGCCTGGATGGAGCGAAGCGAAATCCGGGTTCTGCAGGCTTGGCGATAGGGTCCCGGATTGCGCTTCGCTCCATCCGGGCTACGGGCGAGCGTCATTCCGTGGCATGCGAAGCATGAACCCGGAATCTCAAAGTTACGGCGCGAGATTCCCCGATGCGCAATTGCGCATCTGAGGTTCGCGCTAAGGCGCGCCCCGGAATGACTTGCTTTCGCAAGTCAGTTCTTCAGCCGGTAGCCGGTCCTGAAGATCCACGCCACGATCGCCATGCAGGCCACCAGGAATCCCACGGTCATGCCGAGGCTCAGCGGCACGCTGACATCGGCGATCTCGTAGAAGCTCCAGCGGAAGCCGGAGATCAAATACACCACGGGATTGAGCAGCGTGATGGTGCGCCAGCCCGACGGCAGCATGTTCACCGAATAGAAGCTGCCGCCGAGGAAGGTCAGCGGTGTCACCACCAGCATCGGGATCATCTGCAGCTTCTCGAAGCCGTCGGCCCAGATGCCGATGATGAAGCCGAACAGGCTGAAGGTGACCGCCGTCAGCACCAGGAACGTCAGCATCCACACCGGATGCTGGATATGCAAGGGTACGAAAAGCCCGGCCGTCGCCAGGATGATCAGGCCGAGGATGATCGACTTGGTGGCGGCGGCGCCGACATAACCGATGACGATCTCGAAATAGGAGATCGGCGCCGACAGGATCTCGTAGATCGTGCCGACGAATTTCGGGAAGTAGATGCCGAACGAGGCGTTGGAGATGCTTTGCGTCAGCACCGACAGCATCACGAGTCCCGGCACGATAAAGGTGCCGTAGCTGACGCCCTCGACCTCGGTGATACGCGAGCCGATCGCGGCGCCGAACACCACGAAATACAGCGAGGTCGACACCACGGGCGAGACGATGCTCTGCAGCAGCGTGCGCCAGGTGCGCGCCATTTCGAACAGATAGATGGCCCGGATTGCGCGGTAGTTCATGGCGCCCTCACGAGGTTGACGAAGATATCCTCGAGCGACGACTGCCTAGTATCGAGGTCCGAGATGCGGATGCCGGCATTGCGGAGATCGTTGAGCAGGCTGGTGATGCCGGTGCGGTCGCCCTTGGTATCGTAGTCATAGGTCACGGTGCGGCCATCGTCGGACAATTCGAGATTGTAGGCAGACAGAATATCGGGAATGGCCTCGAGCTTGTTCTGCAATTGCAGCGTCAGCTCCTTCTTGCCGAGCTTCTGCATCAAGGTCGCCTTGTCCTCGATCAGGATGATCTCGCCCTTGTTGATGACGCCGATGCGGTCGGCCATCTCCTCGGCTTCCTCGATGTAGTGCGTGGTCAGGATGATGGTGACGCCGGAAGCCTGCAGCGTGCGGACCACTTCCCACATGCCCTTGCGCAATTCGACGTCGACGCCGGCGGTGGGCTCGTCGAGAAACAGGATCTGCGGCTCGTGCGACAGCGCCTTGGCGATCATCACGCGGCGCTTCATGCCGCCGGACAGCGTGATGATCTTGTCGTCCTTCTTGTCCCACAGCGACAGGTCACGCAGCACCTTCTCGATATGGGCGGGGTTCTTCGGCTTGCCGAACAGGCCGCGGCTGAAGCTGACGGTTGCCCAGACCGACTCGAACGCGTCGGTGTGCAGTTCCTGCGGAACCAGCCCGATCATCGACCGCGCCGCGCGATAGTCGGCGATGATGTCGTGCCCGCCGATCGTGATGCGGCCCTCGCTCGGATTGGCGATGCCGCAAATGATGCTGATCAGCGTGGTCTTGCCGGCGCCGTTCGGCCCGAGCAGCGCGAAGATCTCGCCCTTGACGATATCGAGATTGATGCCCTTCAGCGCCTTGAAGCCGGAGCCATAGGTTTTCGAAAGATTGGATACGGAGATGATCGGCGACATGAAGAGTCGGAAGCGTGAGGGAGGGGGCGCGCGGATTGGGGCCCGGGCGGGGGCGGGTCAAGCGCAGATAGGGACGTATGATCCGTTCTGCAATCACCCGCCGGGGCAGAAATTTATTCCGCGGCGTGGCGGAAATGCTGCTTCAGTGCTTCTTCGCCGATTTCGCCGGCTTCTTGGCGGCGGCCGCAGGGGCAGGGTGCGCGGGCGGCGCGCTGTCGGCGAGCTTCGCGACCAGCATGATCTGCACCTGGTTGTTGACCGGCGCGTTGGGCTTGGCGGGATCGAGCAACTGCTCTTCGCCGAGCCCGACCGATTGCAGGCGCTTCGGTGTGATCTTGAAGGTGTTGACCAGGATGTCGCGGATCGCGTCGGCGCGCCGCTGGCTCAGCAGCACGTTGTTCTCGCGCCGTCCGGTCGATTCGATGTGGCCGACGATCAGGAAGGTGTAGGGCAGCAGCGAGGAGTGCGTCAGCGCGTCGGCGATCCGCCCGACGGTCTGATACGACTCCGGCAGCACGATCGGCGTGTCGACGTCGAACGCAATGTCGACGTTGAACGTCGGCAGCTTGGTCAGGTCGGGGGCGATCGGCGGCCGCTTCGAGGGCGGCGGCTCGTTCTTCGATCGCGACTTCGATCGTTCGGCCGCCTGCTGGCGTAGCGCGGGGACATCGACCTCGGCGTCTGTCTCGTAATGATTGAGCTTGGCGATGACGTCGTCGCGCGTGATGGCGGTCTGCGCACGCGCCGGCGCAATCGGCATCGCCAGCAAAGCCAGCGTGCCCAGCAGGGCCAAAAGGCCAGGATCGCGCAAGCCTCGCCTCGTCAGCCGCATCATTGATACCCCGCGTCATTGATCGCCTGGGCGCAGTTGCGGCTGAGGCCCTTGGCGCTGACGAGACAGGGCACCGACTTGCTGGTCTCCTTGGTCGAGCCGCCGCAGACCTTGACGATCTCGCGGGTGCAGGCATTCGCAACGGTGACGCGCGCCACGATGCGCTTCTGGATCGCATCGAGGGTGGAGAAGTAGCTCTCCTTGCACTGCGGCGATATCACGTCGCGGTTGCGCGACAGGCATTCCTTGAGGCGGTTGGAGTCGAGGTTGACGCCGCGGCAGTTGGCGGTGATGTCGGCGCCGCAGGCCTTGGCCAGTTGCGCTGCAGAATCGCCAAAGCTCATCGTCTCCGCGACCGCCAGCGACGGCGCGGTGAGCGCGATGACAAAAAGGAAAAACCTCCCCCGGACCATGGGGCCATCTCAACCCGTGAAATCAACTGGGGTCAAGGGCTACCAACAGAGAAGACCGCCAAAGAAGGTCGCTATGTCACACCCGTTGCACAAAGCTGTCGACCACCTTCTTCTCGCCGGCCTTTTCGAAGGCGATGGTCAGCTTGTTGCCGTCGATCTTCACCACATGGCCGTAGCCGAATTTCTGGTGAAATACCCGGTCGTCCAGCGAAAAATCCGACGTCGTGCCGGTGGACTTCGCCACCAGCTCGCCCTCGATCACGACAGGGCCGCGCTTGGTGCGATTGAAGTTTTCGGAGGAGGTATCGCCCCGCGAACCCGAAAAGGACGATTGCCGCTCCTCGAAGCCGCTGCCGCCGCGGCCCCCGCCGCCGCGGTTGCGGTTGGCCTGGGCGCGCTGCCAGCCCGGGGTCGAATAGCTCGAGCCGAATGATTCGAGGTTGTCGAAGCGAGAGGCGCCATAGCCGCCGCTGCCGCCCCAGCCCGATCCGCCCTTGGATTCGGTGATCTCGACATTGTGCGCCGGCAGCTCGTCGAGGAAGCGCGAGGGGATCGTGGTCGACCAGGTGCCATGGATGCGGCGGTTGGTGGCGAAATAGATCTTGGCGCGGCGGCGCGCCCGGGTCAGCCCGACATGGGCGAGGCGGCGCTCCTCCTCGAGCCCGGCGCGGCCCTGTTCGTCCAGCGTGCGCTGGCTCGGAAACAGGCCTTCCTCCCAGCCCGGCAGGAATACGTTGTCGAATTCCAGCCCCTTCGCCGAATGCAGCGTCATCAGCGACACCGCCTCGTCGCCGGCCTCGCCGTCGCGGTCCATCACCAGCGAGATATGTTCGAGAAACCCTTGCAGGTTCTCGAATTCCTCCATCGAACGCACCAGCTCCTTGAGGTTCTCCAGCCGGCCGGCGGCATCAGCCGAGCGGTCCTTCTGCCACATCTCGGTGTAGCCGCTCTCGTCGAGCACGATCTCGGCGAGCTCGGTATGCGAGGTGACCTCGCGCTGGGCACGCCAGCGGTCGAACTGCATGACGAGATCGCGCAAGGAGCCGCGCGCCTTCGGCTTCAGCTCGTCGGTCTCGACCACGGCGCGCGCCGCCTCGAACAGCGGAATGCGGCGCTTGCGGGCATGGTCGTGCAGCAGCTGCACGGTGGCGTCGCCGAGCCCCCGCTTGGGCACGTTGACGATGCGCTCGAAGGCGAGATCGTCGGCCGGCGAATTGATGGTGCGCAAATAGGCCAGCGCATCGCGGATTTCGGCGCGCTCGTAGAATCTGGGGCCGCCGATCACGCGGTAGGGCAGGCCGAGCGTGACGAAGCGGTCTTCGAACTCGCGCATCTGGAACGAGGCGCGCACCAGAATGGCGACGTCGTTGAGGTTTTCACCCGCGCGCTGCAGCTCCTCGAGCTCCTCGCCGATCGCACGCGCTTCCTCCTCCGAATCCCAGGAGCCGGTGACGGTGACCTTCTCGCCGTCGACATCCTCGGTGCGCAGCGTCTTGCCGAGGCGGCCTTCATTATGCGCGATCAGATGCGAGGCCGCGGCCAGGATATGGCCGGTGGAGCGGTAATTGCGCTCGAGGCGGATGACCTTGGCGCCGGGGAAATCGTGCTCGAAGCGCAGGATGTTGTCGACCTCGGCGCCGCGCCAGCCATAGATCGACTGGTCATCGTCGCCGACGCAGCAGATGTTCTTGAGGGGTTGTTGCGTGGTGACGTTTTCCTCGTCATTCCGGGGCGCACCGCCAGGTGCGAACCCGGAATCTCGAGTTGAGTCCTCATTGCTTCGGGATTCCGGGTTCGCCTCTTCGAGGCGCCCCGGAATGACTGGCGCGTTGGTTGCTCCCGGAATGACGTCGGCAAGGCGTCGCTCCGGCCGCGACGGCGCCTGCGACAGCAGGCGCAGCCACAGATACTGTGCGACGTTGGTGTCCTGATATTCGTCGACCAGGATAAACCTGAAGCGGTTCTGGTACTGCCGCAGCACGTCCGGATTTTCGCGGAACAGGCGGATGTTCTCGAGCAGCAGGTCGCCGAAATCGGCCGCGTTGAGGATCTTCAGCCGCTCCTGATAGGTCGCGTAGATCTTGCCGCCCTTGCCGTTGCCGAACGAGGCCGCTTCGCCCGCCGGCACCTGCGACGGCGACAGGCCGCGGTTCTTCCAGCCGTCGATCAGGCCGGCCAGCATCCGCGCCGGCCAGCGCTTGTCGTCGATGTTCTCGGCCTGCAGCAATTGCTTCAACAGCCGCACCTGGTCGTCGACGTCGAGCACCGTGAAGTTGGATTTCAGCTGCACCAGCTCGGCATGGATACGCAGGATGCGGCCGCCGATCGAGTGGAAGGTGCCGAGCCACGGCATGCCCTCGACCGCCTGGCCGAGCATCTGGCCGAGCCGCAGCTTCATCTCGCGCGCCGCCTTGTTGGTGAAGGTCACCGACAGGATTTCGTGCGGCCGCGCGCGGCCCTGGCTCAGGATATGCGCGATGCGCGTCGTCAGCACGCGCGTCTTGCCGGTGCCGGCGCCCGCAAGCACCAGCACGGGGCCGTCGAGCGTCTCGACCGCCTCGCGCTGCTCCGGATTAAGGCCGTTCAGATATTGCGGACCGGCCGCCGCCCGCGCACGCGCGGCGATGCCGCCAGCCGCCGGCTGGTGCTCGGGAACGCCGTGATGGGGCAATTTGCTCGGCTCGGTCATTGGCGAATCGTCTCGGCCCCACGATGGCACCGCAGGATGGTGAAGGGGAGCCTTCTTAACAGGGATTGAAGGCCATATAGGGCCTGATCGGCCGTTTTGACAGGTTTTATCGCGGCTGACGGGAACGCTTTTGGCAGCAGCCCGCACTCAATCCCGGTTCCGGAAATCGGCGAAAATTTCGCGGTTTCATGCTCAGGAACCAGCATTTCCCCGCCGGATTGTTTCAACAGGTGCGGCGCCGGGCTGAGGTCCGCGCCAAGCAACAACAGGGAAAACGAAGCGGAGTTTTGATCATGCTGAGCTGGGTCGTCACGTTCCTGGTCATCGCCCTGATCGCGGGCATTTTGGGCTTTGGCGGCATCGCCGGCGCCTCCGTCGAAATCGCCAAGGCGATCTTCTTCATCGCCGTCATCCTGTTTCTGGTGTCGGCGGTGGTCGGATTGGTGCGCGGCCGCACAAGGGTCTAGCGAGGCCGCGAACCGGCGGCGGCTTCGCTTGAAAACGGCAAGTTATTTTGCCGAGGGCATCGCCACGTTGCGGCCGATGCCCTCGGGACGTGGTACACCCGCATAGCTGTCGACGATCGCGCGAGCGCGGGCGCGGATATCGGGCGGAAACGGCGCCACCTTGCGCGCCTCCATGTCGATGTGCAGCGTGAGGTTTTCCGAGGTCGCGGAGAGCCAGCCCTCGGTGGCATGGCGCAGCTCCTCGAATGTGTGCAGCCGCTTCTCGTCGGCGCCGAGCAGGTGGACGTGGACTTGCACGGGATCGCCGAGATGAATTTCCTTGAGATAGCGGACGTGGCACTCGGCGGTGAAGGTCGAGCAGTGCCGCGCCTTCATGTAGGCCGGCCCGATGCCGAGCTGCAGCCACATCTCGTCGATGGCGCGGTCGAACATCACATTGTAGTAGGCCATGTTGAGATGGCCGTTGTAGTCGATCCATTGCGGCTCGATCTGCATCACCGAGGATCTGAACGGGGCCGGCGGAAGCGGCATCTCGCTCGTGGCAGTCACTGAAGTCATGATCCATCCCCGGTTTGCTGGCGTTCGAGCATGAACTTTTCTGTGACTCCGGCGTCCACTTTTTCAAGTCAGGCTCTCTTGACCCCTTATACAAGCTTTGCCACGGTCGGCTAAAGGTGGGAGGAAATTTGACGTGGCGACAACGATTTCGAGCACTGTGACGCGCCCTGAGCCGCAGGCCCTGAAGCGCGCGATCGACGCGCTGGCGGCGCGGTTCGGCAACCGGCTCGTCACGTCGCAGGCGGTGCGCGAACAGCACGCCCATACCACGACATGGCTGCCGACCCAGCCGCCGGATGCGGTCGTGATGGCGCAGGAAACCGCCGACATCCAGGACGTGGTGCGAATCTGCGCCGCCAATCGCGTGCCGGTCATCGCCTTCGGCACCGGAACCTCGCTCGAGGGTCAGGTCAACGCGCCCGCGGGCGGCATCTGCATCGATCTGCGCGACATGAACAAGGTGCTCGAGGTGCATGCTGAGGACCTCGACTGCGTGATCCAGCCCGGCGTAACGCGGAAGGCGCTCAACGAGCATCTGCGCGACCAGGGCCTGTTCTTTCCGATCGATCCCGGCGCCGATGCCTCGCTCGGCGGCATGACCTCGACCCGCGCCTCCGGCACCAACGCGGTGCGCTACGGCACGATGCGCGAGAACGTGCTGGCGCTGAAGGTGGTGCGCGGCGACGGCGAGATCATCACGACCGGCACGCGCGCCAAGAAGTCGTCGGCCGGTTACGACCTGACCCATCTGTTCGTCGGCGCCGAAGGCACGCTCGGCATCATCTCCGAACTGACCATCCGCCTGCGCGGCATTCCCGACACGATCGCGGCGGCGGCCTGTTCGTTCGAGACGGTACGCGGCGCCTGCCAGGCCACGATCCTCGCGATCCAGACCGGCATTCCGGTCGCCCGGATCGAGCTGCTCAATGCCGCGCAGGTGAAAGCCTGCAACAGCTATTCGAAGCTGTCGCTGCCGGAGACGCCGCTGCTGCTGCTGGAATTCCACGGCAGTGAGGTCGAAGTCGCCGAGCAGTCGAAGAATTTCCGCGACATCGCCGCCGAATGCGGCGGCGGCGACTTCACCTGGACCACCAAGCCGGAAGACCGCACCAAGCTGTGGCAGGCCCGGCACGACGCCTACTGGTCCGTCAAGGCGCTGCGCCCCGGCGACAGCATCGGCGTGGTCGCGACCGACGTCTGCGTGCCGATCTCGCGGCTTGCCGACTGCGTCACCGAGACCGAGGAGGATCTCAAGCGGCTCAATCTGCTGTCGCCGATCGTCGGTCATGTCGGCGACGGCAATTTCCACTGCTCGCTGCTCTGCGACGTCGACAACAAGGACGAGATGGCGCGCGGCGAGGAGTTCATGCACCGCCTGGTCGAGCGTGCCCAGGCCATGGGCGGCACCTGCACGGGCGAGCACGGCATCGGGCAGGGCAAGCAGAAATATTTGCAGGCTGAGCTCGGGCCGGAGGCGCTCGACGCGATGCGGGCGCTGAAGCATGCGCTCGACCCGCAAAACATCTTCAATCCCGGAAAGATCGTCCCGGCCGCCTGAGGCGCCGTCACGCCGCGCAGGGTCCGCCAACGTCCGCGCGGCGCGCGTCGTGCGTGGAACTTTTCCGCCAGCCCGGCGTCTCTCTTGTGTTGCCGCGATGTGTGCGGTGCGCGGAGGAGAACGCCGTGATCGGACGGGTATTCGGAATTGCGGTTGTGGTCCTTGCGATGGCGCTGTCGGGCGATGCGATCGCCCGAGGCGGTGGCGGGCACGGTGGCGGCCATGGCGGAGGACATGGTGGCGGCCATGGGCATGGTGGTGGCCACGGGCACGGCGGTGGCCATGGACGTGGCGGGCATGGCTTCGGCCACATGCATTTTGGCGGCGGCCATCATGGCGGGTTCGGCCGCTCGCACGCGATCTCGCGATCAGGCTTCGCCGGCCATGGCGCCTTCGCGTCGCGCGGGGGCGGCAATTTCGGCCGGATGCGAAATGCCGCGATCGCACCAGGCCATATGCGCAATACGTTCAACTCGCTGTCGCGCACCGGCGCATTGCGCAACGGCCGGCTGTTGAGCAACCCGGCGGCGCGCGCGCAGATCGCCGCGGCCGCGGCGCTCGCCGGCTGGCACGGCGGGGCGGTGGCCAACGGATGGTGGCAGCATCCCGGCGGCGGCTATGGCTGGGTCGGCCCGCTGTTCTGGCCGTTCGCGTACAACGACATCTACGACTACGCGATCTGGGGCGACGACATCGGATTCTGGGGCTACGGCTATCCGGACATCTATGCCGGCATCTTCGGGCCTTATGGGTATGACGATCTCCGGGGCTATCTGCCGGAGCGCCGGACGGGCCGCCGTTACCGCGGCGGCGGGCGCATCGAGCAGATGTGCGGCAATGACAGCCGTTCGGTCGCCGGCCTGCCGGTGGATCAGATCGCGGATACGGTGCAGCCGACCGAAGCGCAATCGGCGGCGCTCGGCGAGCTCGGCAACGCGTCGCTCGCGGCTGCCCAGGTCATTCGGGCGGCATGTCCTGCGCAGGTGGTGTTGACGGCGCCGAACCGCCTCGCCGCCATGCAGCAGCGGATCGAAGCGATGGTCACTGCGGTCGGAATCGTGAAGCCTCCGCTGGAAAGATTCTACGGCCTGCTCGATGACGAGCAGAAAGCGCGGCTCAACGCGCTCGCCGAGAACCAGCGCAAGGAAGCCGCGGCCCGTGATCCGAGCGCGACGGTCGCCCAGAGCTGCGGCGCTGCACAGCCTGCGATGCAGGAATGGCCGACCGGCGAGATCGAGGCGCGGCTGCAGCTCAGCGACACCCAACGCGGTGCGCTTCAGGTGCTGCAGGACGCCAGTGCCGACGCCGCGCGGAAGCTGAAGGCCGCGTGCCAGACCAACGAGGCGATGACCCCGCCCGCGCGTCTTGCCTTCGTTGCCAAGCGGCTCGACGTCATGCTGCAGGCGGTCAGGGATGTCCGCGCCGCGCTTGAGAATTTCTATGCCACGCTCAGCGATGAGCAAAAGGCGCAGTTCGAGGCGATCGGGCCGAAACGATCTGCGTAGAGTGTTGTCGGTTCGCGCGAAAACGCGGCAAGCGAGAGTCCCGCAGCCTCGGCTCTGACGCAATCAGAACCGAAATGGGCTTTATTCCATGAATTCGACATCGATTCGCGCGGGGATCGGCGGCCGGTGTGGCCGCCGGGCCATAGTGTGCACCTCTTGCTCGGCACCGAGTGGACTCCGCGGTTCACAGGTTGCGCCAAGGCCAGCTATGCTTGCCGTGCTTTTTTCAAGGTGCGGCGATGTGGTGGTTCAACAAGGCCGGGCGCAAGGATATCTGGGACGATCCCGTCGAGCGTCCGCTCGGCGACATCGAGGCTGCGCAGCGGATCCGTGCGATCTGCCGCGATGCCGCCGGCTGTGCCGAGGCGGTTGGCTCGCCCGACAAACGTTCACCGAACAAGCAGCAGATCGAGCGTGATCGCTACGAGCGTGCCGCCAAGGTCGCGATGGAGACCGCGATGAAGATCTCCGACGAGCTGGTGCGGGATTCCGCGGTGCGCGAGATCGTCGGCCTCTGCATGAAGGCCAATAACATCAAGACGGGGCGGGCGCTGTTTCGTGCCATCCACGCCGGCTCGATCAAGGCGGAAGTTTTGAGGGAGCATCCGACGCTCGAGGGCGAGCAGGCCTGAGGCCGTTCGGTCGAGACGAGTGCCCGTAGCCCGGATGGAGCGCAAGCGAAATCCGGGACGGTTCACCAACGCGCGAGAAAATCCCGGATTACGCTTCGCTTCATCCGGGCTGCGCAGCTGAGTCGCCCAAAATTTGTAGCTCCGTCATTGCGAGGAGCGATAGCGACGAAGCAATCCATGCTTCCGCATATGCCACGCGATGGATTTGCTTCGCTTTGCTCGCAATGACGGAGGATAGTGCGTAGCCCGCATGAGCGAAGCGATATGCGGGAACGGTTTCCCGGGTATCGCTTCGCTCACCCGGGCTACGGACTGATCCCGTCAATCTCTACGCCTGCCCGCCGAGCGTGCGGACCGCTTCGTCGACGCTGCGGAAGACGTGGTCCCGCGGCAACACCTCGTAGAGACCGAAGCGCTCGAAGGCGTCCTGCGCGCGCTCGGATTCGAGCCGCGCCACCGCCACCGTCACGCCGTCATCGCGGCATTCGCGGAACAGGTCGCGCAGCGCCTGCGCCGCCGTGAAATCGATCTCGATCATGCCGCTGGCCTCGATCACCAGCAGCCGCGGTTTCGGTGTCGCCCCGCTGATGGTCTTGAGCACGCCGCTGTGGAAGCTTTCCGCGTTGAGGAACGACAGCGGCGCCTGCAGGCCGACGACGGCAATGCCGGGCGTGCGCTCGCCTGTGACGTGCGGGCCCGTCGGCCACCAGATCGTGGTGCCGGGTACGTGCACGAATTCGGCAAGCTGGCCGCGCGTCGTGGTCCAGATGCCGTGCAGCAGCGACAAGGCGATGCCGACGGCGACGCCTTGCTCGATCGGCAGCACGATGATCGCGGCTGCTGTCGCCACCACCAGCAGGAATTCATAGAATGACTGACGGAAGATCGCGACGATCTGCTTCACGCGGATGATGCGCAGTGCCACGAACAGCAGAACCCCGCCGAGTGCCGCGTCGGGCACGTGCTGCAGCAGCGTCGCGCCGAACGCGAGCAGCGCGAGCACGATGGCCGCGGCAAACAACCCCGAGAGCTGCGTATGTCCGCCGGTCTCCGACACGATGCCGGTTCGCGGCGGACTGGCGTTGACCGGAAATGCGCCGAACAGTCCGGACAGCAGGCTGCCGGCGCCGGCGCCGAGGAAGTCGCGATCGACGTCGGCCGGCTTGTCCGGATCGGACAGGAACGAGCGCGTCGTCGCGGCGGTCTGCACCATGACGACAACCGCGATCAGGATCGCCAGCGACAACAGCTTGATCCATCGCTCCGGCGCAATGTCCGGAAACGATGGCGTCGGCAGCGTCCCGGGCACGGTGCCGACCACCTTGACGCCCTTGCTTTCGAGATGGCCGGCGATCACGGCGACGGTGGCTACGACAAGGCCGATCAGCGCGCCGGGAATGCGTACGCTGATCTTCTCCGATCCGGCGACCAGCGCCAGCACGCCGAGGCCGATCGCCAGCGTGTAGAAGTTGGTTTGGCCGATCTCTTCAGTGAGCAGCCCGAGCTTGTAGAGCGTCGGCCCGTCCGGGGTGGTCAGGCCGAGCACGCCGGGCAATTGCGAGACCAGGATGTGGACCGAGATGCCGGCAAGGAAGCCGACCGTCACCGGCGTCGACAGCAAATTGGCGATCCAGCCGAGCTTGAACAGGCTGCCGGCGATCATGATCGCGCCGACCATCAGCGCCAGCGCCATCGCGAGCGCCTGATAGTCTGGCGAGCCGGCGGTCGCCATCAGCGCGAGGCCGCCGGCGAAGATCGGCGTGATCGTGGAGTCGGCGCCGCACGACAGGAAGCGGTTGGCGCCGAACATCGCAAAGCCGATCGAGCCGGCCATGAAGGCAAAGAAGCCGATCTGCGGCGAGAAGCCACCGAGCCGCGCGGTCGCCATCTGCTCCGGGATCGCGATCGCGGCGAGCGTCAGCCCGGCGATCAGATCACCCGGCAGGTCGCTTGGCCGGAACGACTGCAGCGAACTGAAGATCGGCCAGCTGGCGCGCGTCTGACGATCCTGGCCCATCGGGGTCCCATGAGTATTGCGGCGATTCCGCAATAGTCCGACATGGCGCGGCCAAAAGCCAGCGGCCGGCGCCGGCGCGAAGGCCTAGCCGATATTTTGCAGCGCCGGGAAGGTTTCCAGCAGCCAGACGCTGACGCTCGAGACTGCGCCGGTCAAGAAGCCGATGCCGGTGACCACCATCAGCACGCCCATCACCCGTTCGACGGTGTCGAGATGGCGCTTCATCCGCGCGAACAGCGAGGAGAACTGCTTGACCATGAAGGCCGCGAGCAGGAACGGGATGCCGAGCCCGGCGGAATAGACCGCGAGCAGGCCGGCGCCTTTTGTCACCGTGGCCTCCGCGGCCGCGATCGAGAGGATCGCCGCCAGGATCGGCCCGATGCATGGCGTCCAGCCGAAGGCGAAGGCCAGGCCCATGACATAGGCGCCCCACAGCCCGACCGGTTTCGGCGCGGTCAGCCGTCCCTCGCGCATCAGCAGGCCGATCCGGGTCACGCCGAGGAAATGCAGGCCCATGATGATGATGACGATGCCGGCCAGGATCGAGAACTCGGCCGACCAGGCGCGCACCAGCCCGCCGACGAAGGACGCGCTGGCGCCGAGCGCGACGAACACGGTGGAGAAGCCCAGCACGAACATCAGCGCCGCCGTCATCACCGCGCGCTTGGAGGCCGCGGTGGCGCCGTCCTGGTTGACCTGCTCGATGGTCGCGCCGGTCAAATAGATCAGATAGGGCGGCACCAGCGGCAGCACGCAGGGCGACAGGAAGCTGACCAGACCGGCGATCAGGGCCGCCGGGATCGAGACGTCGTGCATCAATGAAACCTTCGCAGATAGCGCTCCTGTCTTGGCGTCTACGCGGCCAACAATCCAGAAGTTTCGTCGTCGCAGCCTTCAACTATGGTCACAGGGTCGTGTGCGGGTCGACTCTGACGTGGCGGGCGCGGAATGACGGTGAGGTGAGCACGCCGCGCGGCTCCCACTCCCGCAAGGGGGGAACCCTTCCGGCGGTGCCTCGCTCACGCGTCAATCACTGATGCGGATTCTTGACCGCAAGCGGCACCACACATTCGCTGTCGTCCCGGCCTAGTGCGCAATTACGCACGGGGGGCCGGGACCCATAACCACCGCGGCAAATGGTTGCGCAATGCTGGAACGACGAGTCCCGCCGACAACATCGGCCGCGGCGTATCGGTCCCTGCTTTCGCAGGGACGACGATTGGGATGTAGGTCACGCCCCATATTCGATGTCGTCCTGGCGAAAGCCAGGACCCATTACCCCAAATGTCAGGTCTTGCGCGACGCTGGGGCCACGATCCCGGTCACAACCACTTGCGGTGGTTATGGGTCCTGGCTTTCGCCAGGACGACCATGTGGAAGCAGTGAGCTCATCACGACCGCAGTCACCAACATCATCGGCGCTTGGCTGGACGCGGCGTGTCGAACTCCCGGCCACGGATTCGCACCAGATCGTCGGCGGAATTCGCCAGCAGCACGACCGTAGCTTGGCGCGCGCCGTCTGCATCTCCGGCGGAGATCGCGTCCAGCACTGCGCGGTGCTCGCGCAACGCCCGCGGACGGTGCGAGCCCGGTGCTGCGATCGTAAAACTCTGGCGCAGCATGATCTCGAACATCTGCGCGATCGGCCAGAAGAACTCGTTGCGGGTGGCGAAATAGATCGCCTGGTGGAACGCAATGTCGGCGGCGACGAACTCCTCATTGGTCTTTGCCGCGTCCATGCCGTCGCATCCGGCGCGGATGCGGGCGACGTCGACCTCCTCGGCATGGTTCGCCGCGAGCGCCGCCGCGGCCGGCTCGACCGCGGCGCGCAGCTGGAACAGCTTGGCCAGATAACGGTCGATCTCCGCGCTCTCGAGGTGCCAGCGCAGCACGTCGGGATCGAGCTGATTCCACTGCTCTGGCGGCCGGACCCGCGTGCCGCTCTTGGGTCGGGATTCGATTAGGCCCTTGCCGGTCAAGGTGCGGATCGCCTCGCGCACCACGGTGCGGCTGACGTCCATCATCTCGCAGATCCGGATTTCCGGCGGCAGCGTCTCGCCGACGCCGATCTCGCCGCGCACGATGCTGCTGCCGACGCGGTCGGTGACCTGGCTGTGCACGCTCCGACGCAACGCGTTGGATGTCTGGAACATCGAGGGCCTCCCTGCGGTTGCAGCCTGCGCCGCCGCCGAGCCGCGCCCTTGCACAACCGTATCCGTTTTGTCATACATTATGACAAATCGGCTGCCAAGCTCACGCCGTCAAGCGGCCGGCCAACACAACAAAAGATCCGTTCCCGGGGAGGAGCACCATCATGACGTCGAACCGCGTGAGCCGCCGCATTGTGCTGCAGTCGTCGGTCGCCGCGACCGCGTGGATTGCCGCCGCGCCTGCCATCATCGGCCGCGCCGAGGCCGCGACCATGAAGATGCGATGCTCGTCGTCGCTTCCGAACGATCCCAAATACGCCAATGGCCGCGTCTACTACGACAATCTGGTCAAGAGCCTGAAGGCGAACGGGCTCGGCGAGCAGATCGAGGTCACCTTCTTCCCCGACAACCAGCTCGGCCAGGAGATCGACGTCATCAACTCGGTGAAGCTCGGGGTGATCGACCTGATGGTGTCGGGCTCGTCGATCTCGGCGAATCTCGTGCCGCTGGTCGGCACCTTCGACCTCGGTTACCTCTTCACCAGCTTCCAGCAGCAGACCAAGGCGTTCGACGCCGGCGCGGCGAAGCCGATCGAGGCTGCGCTGCTCAAGGGCGCCAGCATTCACATCATCGGCTGGGCCTATAATTTCGGCGCGCGCAGCGTGCTGGCGAAGAAGCCGGTGAAGACGCCGGAGGATCTCGCCGGCCTGAAAATCCGCACGTTGCCCAATCCGATCATCACCGAGTGCCTGCGGCTGATGGGGGCCGCCGCAACGCCGCTGGCGTTCGGCGAGATCTACACGGCGCTGCAGGCCGGCGTGCTCGACGGCCTCGAACACGATCCGCCGACCATCCTGGCGAGCAAGTTCTACGAGACGGCGAAGCACTATGCGCTGACCCAGCACATCTTCTCGCCGCTCGCGGTGTATTTCAGCGACACCAGCTTCAACCGCATGGCTCCCAAGCTGCGCGAAGGCTTTCTCGACGCGGCGAACAAGGCCGCGACCGACACCCGCGCGCACGGTCTTGCGGTGGAGAAGGAGGCGCTGGCGGCGCTGGTGGAGAAGGGCGTCACCGTCGTCGAATGCGACAAGGAGGCGTTCCGCAAGCGCGTGCTGCCGCAGACCGATAATTTCATCAAGGCGCGGCCCGAGTCCAAGGCCGTCGTCGACCTGATCCGCGCCACGCAGGCCTGAGGTCGGCGCATGTCAGTGGCCGCAGTCGAGGCGAGAAGCAGCGCTGATCGGATCACGGCGCCGCTGCTCGCCGTCAGCGACGCGATCGCCGCGCTCCTGCTTGCCGCCGATCTCGTGGTGGTCTGCGTCTCGGTGCTGGCCCGCTTCCTGTTCAATGCGCCGGTCGAATGGTCCGACGACGTCGCCCGCGGCCTGATGGTCGGGTCGAGCTTCTTCGGCGCCGCAAGCGCGCTCGCGCGCAGCGAGAATCTCGGCGTCGCCTTCTTCGTCAACATGCTGCCGCACGCCCTGCGGCGGATGGTCGACGCGGTCGGTGCGCTGCTCGTCACCATCATCGCCGGCTATGTTGCGTTCAATGCCGTCAAGATGGGCTGGCTGACCACCGGCCAGACCTCCGGCTCCGGCCTGCCGCTGGAATGGACGTTCTATCCGATGGGGATCGGCGCGGCGTTCATGACGATCTTCGCGTTCGAGACGTTCTGTGGCCGGCCGCTGCGCGACATGGCGGCAGCCATCGTCGCGACCGCCGTCATCGTCGGCCTGTATCTCGCCTGGGATGCGCTGGCGCCATCGTCCGTGCTGTCGTCGCAGGCGTTGATGCTGATCGGCTTCTTCCTCACCTTGTTCGGCGGACTGCCGATCGGCTTTGCGCTGGCGCTGGCGGCGCTGATCTTCATCTGGGTCGAGGGCACGCTGCCCGGCGTGATCTTCGCCCAGCAGATGGCGCGCGGCATCGACAATTTCGTGCTGCTCGCGATCCCGTTCTTCATCCTGGTCGGCTACCTGATGGAAGCCAACGGCATGTCGGTCCGGTTGATCGAGCTGCTGCAGCGCGCGGTCGGACGGATGCGCGGCGGGCTCAACGTCGTCATGGTGATGTCGATGGTGCTGTTCTCCGGCATCTCGGGCTCCAAGATGGCCGACGTTGCCGCGGTCGGCTCGGTGCTGATCCCGGCGGCGCGCCGCTCGCGGCAGAATCCGGGCGGAGCCGTCGCGCTGCTCGCGGCCTCCGCTGTCATGGCGGAGACCATTCCGCCCTGCATCAATCTCATCATCCTCGGCTTCGTCGCCAACCTCTCGATCGGCGGACTGTTCGTCGCCGGCATGCTGCCGGCCGCGCTGATGGCGCTGGCGCTGATTGCGGTGTCGATCATCTTCGGCAAGCGTCCCGCCGCGAACGTGGAAGCCGAGCCGCGCGCCGCGGTATCGGGACTCTGGACCGGTGCGATCGCCTCGTTCGGGCTAATCTTCATGATCTTCTTCGGCTTCAAGAGCGGCTTTGCCACCGCGACCGAGATCTCCGCCTTCGCCGCGGTCTATGCCATCGCCGTCGGCAGCCTGCTGTTCCGCGAGCTCGGCGCGAAGAGCCTCGCGCACTGCTTCGTGCAGTCGGCTGTTCGTTCGGGGCTGGTGCTGTTCATCGTCGCCGCGGCGCAGTCGCTGGCCTTCATCCTGACGCTGCAGCAGGTGCCGCATGCCGTCGGCGACCTCATGCTGGCGATCTCGGGCAGCCACGGGGTCTGGCTGTTCATGCTGCTGTCGATCCTGGTGCTGGTGGTGATGGGCTCGGTGCTCGAAGGCGCCGCGGCGCTGATCATTTTCGGCCCGCTGCTGCTGCCGGTTGCCGTCAAGCTCGGCATCGATCCGCTGCATTTCGGCGTCGTGCTTGTGATCGCGATGGGGCTTGGGCTCTTTGCCCCACCACTTGGCCTTGGGCTCTACGGCGCCTGCCTGATCGGCAACGTGCCGATCGAGCAGACCATCAAGCCGATCGCGGGCTATCTCGGCCTGCTGTTGCTGTGCCTGCTGGTGATCGCCTTCGTACCGGCGATCAGCACGGCCTTGCCGCATGCGCTCGGCTATTAGGGGGATGCGATCGTGAAGGTGCTGCTCGCCCATACCCCGCAGATGCGCCGCGATTATTACGGCGAGCGCAGCCTGAACGGCCTGCGCGCGGTCGCCGACGTCAAGTTGCACGAGGGGGAGGAGGCGCTCGACGCGGCCGCGCTGGTCAGGGCCGCGGCTGATGTCGACATCATCGTCGCCGACCGCATGACCCAGGGGCCGGGAGCAATCTTTCGGCAGCTGCCGAAGCTGCGCGCTTTTGTGCGGTGCGCGGTCGATATCCGCAATATCGACGTGGCCGCGGCCTCCTCCGCCGGCGTGCTGGTGACGCAGGCGAGTGCCGGCTTCGTCCAGTCGGTCGCCGAGCTCGCGCTCGGCTTCATGGTCGATCTGTCGCGCGGCGTCTCGCGGGCGACCGCGGACTATCATGCGGGCAGGGCGCCCGAGGTCGTGATGGGCCGCCAGCTTGCGGGAAGCACGATCGGCATCATCGGCTATGGCAGCATCGGGCGCTATCTTGCCGGGATCGCAAAAGTGCTCGGCATGAATGTGCTGGTCGCCGATCCCTACGTAACGATCGATGATGCGGCGATCCGGCATCTGCCGCTCGACGATCTGCTGGCACGCGCCGACTACGTTGTCTGTCTCGCGATCGCCAACGCGCAGACCGAGAACCTGATCGGGCAGGCCGCACTGGCGCGGATGCCGAAGCATGCATTCTTCATCAACCTTTCGCGCGGAAACCTCGTCGACGAGGCGGCGCTGTCGGCCGCGCTGCGCGATGGCCGCATCGCGGCTGCCGCGATGGATGTCGGCCGCGCGCCGGACCAGATGCCGACGCCCGAGCTTGCGAAGCTGCACAATGTGATCGCAACACCGCATGTCGGCGGTCTGACGCCGCGGGCGATCGAGCATCAGTCATCGGAGACGGTACGCCAGGTCGCGAAGATCATTGCCGGCGAGATACCCGTCGGCGCGGTCAACGCCGGCCACTGGACGCGGCGGCCTCGGCCATGAAAGTTTGGCGAAGCCCAATGTCGTCCGCGGGGCTGGACAAGAGCTTCGCATCCGGCCCAGACTTGGCCCGCATAACCGCGGCCCCTGAGCGCGCGGACAATCAATGAACGGACGTCCCGCAACAAACGACGGGCGCCGAGAGGGAAACAGGGAGGCATCACATGGCTATGTCACGCCGTGACGTTTTGTTGGGCAGCGCCGGCGCATTGGGCGCCGCATCATTTTCCTTCCCAGCGCCTGCCATCGCACAGTCGGAACCGATCAAGATCGGCTGTCTCGCGGCGATCACCGGCCCGAGCTCGGCGCCGACCGTCGGCTTCAATCGCGGCGTCAACTTCGCGGTCGACGCCATCAACGGCGCCGGCGGGGTGAAGGGCCGCAAGATCGAGCTCGTGATGCGCGACACCCAGGGCGATCCGACCAAGGCGGTGAACGCCACGCAGGAGCTGATCAGCCAGGCCAAGGTGCATGCGATCTGGGGCCCGCTGAACTCGGGCGAGGCGCTGGCGACAACGCCGATCATGGCGCGCGCCAAGATGCCGGACCTGCATCCCTGCGTCGTCGAGACCCTGATCGACCCGGTCAAGTTCCCCAACGCGTTCCGCATCGCGCCGTCGAACAACCAATGGGACGATGCCGTGCGCAACTACTGTCTCAAGATCCTCAAGGTGAAGAAGGTCGCGGTGATCGGCGACACCACCGGCTATGGCGTCACTGCGGTCGGCGCCTCCGTCGCGGCATTCAAGAAGGACGGCGCCGAGGTGGCCTATCAGGCCAATATCGACGCCACGCAGCCCGACATGACGCCGGATATGCTGCGCGCCAAGAATGCCGGCGCGGAAGCGATCGTGGTATGGAGCGTCTCGACCGGCATGGAGGCGCGCATGTTCAACACCCGCGCCGCGATGAACTGGGACGTGCCCTTTGTCGGGCATCCCTCGATGGCGTCGGGCGAGCTTGCGAGCCTGGTCGCCAAGCCGGAGAACTGGAAGAAGGTCTATGCGATCGGCTACAAGAGCTGCAGCTATGACGGCGCCGGCAAGCTGCCGCCGAAGAGCGCGGACCTGGTCGCGCGCCTGACCAAGGCCAACATCGCGCTGAACGACACGTTGTTGTGGTGGGTCGCCGGCGGCATCGATTGCATCGAACTGATCGCAAAGGCGGTCGCCGAAAGTGGCTCGACCGACAGCGCCGGCATCATCAAGTACTGGAACACGCTGTCGACCTATCCCGGCTATTTCGGCAATTACCGCTTCTCGCCGACCGAGCACAACGGCTATTTGACCGAAGAGATCGTGATGTCGGAAGCCTCTACCGCCAAGGACGGCACCTTCGCGCTGGCGCCGGGGTACACATAGAAGGGCGAGGGCGCAGCCGATGCTGGCCTCGATCCTTGCATCCGGTCTCGCGGCGGGCGCGATCTACGCGCTCGTCGGCGTCACCTACAACACGATGTTCTCGACCTCGCGGGTGATGAGCTTCACCGCCGGCCAGCTGGCGATGCTGGGCGGCGTGTTCGGCTCGATGTTCACGCTGAAGCTCGGCCTGCCCATTGCCGTCGGCTTCGTGCTGACGCTGCTCTGCTGCGCGGTGATCGGAATCATCACCGAATTCGTCGCGGTGCGGCCGGTGCTCAAGAGCCTCGACCAGCATCTCTACGTGCTCTCGACCCTCGCGGTCGCGCTGATG
Organism: Bradyrhizobium sp. USDA 3262; assembly: GCF_054060035.1. Lineage (NCBI taxonomy): Bacteria > Pseudomonadati > Pseudomonadota > Alphaproteobacteria > Hyphomicrobiales > Nitrobacteraceae > Bradyrhizobium > Bradyrhizobium sp. USDA 3262. Next base: position 7,310,420 of record NZ_JBSSCT010000001.1, on the reverse strand, counting down.
ATCCAGCAAATCACCGCGATCAAATGGGGCACCGAGCCGCAGCCGTTCCCGCGCATCGCAGGATTCGGCGAGGGCGTCCTCGATGAGAAGTTCTGGCTGCCGGTCCTCGCCTGCGCCGTCACCATCATCGGCCTTGAATGGCTCTACCGCCGCACCCTGGTCGGCCGCGCGTTCCTCGCCATCGCGGAGGATAATTTTGCGGCACGGGCGCTCGGCTTGCCCGAGCGCAATCTGCGCGTCGCGAGCTACGCACTTGCCGGCGTGGTCGGCGGCATCGCCGGGTTTTCCGGCGGGCAGTTGCTGCTCGCCTTCTTCGCCAACGGCGCGCTGCTCAACTTCTACGGCTTCGTGCCGGTGGCGCTGGGCGGGCTCGGCAACAACAGAGGCGCGATCATCGGCGGGCTGGCGCTCGGCCTGTTCCAGCAGGCCGCGAACTTCCTGGTCGGCGGCATCTTCTCCTCGGTCGCGGTGTTCACGCTGTTCATCGTGGTGCTGCTCGCCGCGCCGCAAGGGCTGTTCGGCGCTTCGACCGCGCGGAGGGTGTGATGACGTCGGTCGTGGCCACTCCGTCCCGAACCGACAGCGGCGCATGGCGCACGGCGCTGCCGCACGTCCTGCCGTTCCTCGGCATTCTGGCGGCGGCGGTGCTGCTGCCGTTCGTCAGCAACGATTACTGGGTGCTGATCGGCACCCGCATGGCGATCTATTGGGTGCTGGTGTCGGGCCTCAATCTGGTGGTCGGCTTTGCCGGTCACCTTGCGATCGGCTATGTCGCGCTGCTGACGCTCGGCGCCTACACGACGAGCGTGCTGGTTGCCGGCAATGTGATGCCGGCGATTCCGGTGTTCGTCGCCTTGCCGATCGCCGGCTTGATCGGCGCGATTTTCGGCGTGGTCGTCGGCCTGCCGGCCCTGCGCCTGCGCACCTTCTACTTCGCGATGTCGACGCTCGGCTTTGCGACCATCGTGACCCAGATCGCGCTGGCCTGGCAGAGCGTGACCGGCGGCGGCATCGGCATTGCCGGTCCGGAATTCCCGGTACCGTTCAACACGCCGTGGGGCTTCTACGCCCTCTGCATCGCCTTCGCCGCATTGACCACCTGGATGAGCGCCAATGTCGCGCGCAGCCGGTTCGGTCGCGCGTTGATCGCGGTCCGCGACGCCGAGGTCGCCGCCGAGGCCAGCGGCATCTCCAAGCCGAAAATGCTGATCGCGATCTTCCTGTTCGCCGGCGCGCTGGCGGCGATCGCCGGCGGATTGTTCGCGACCCTGCAGACCTACATCACGCCCGATGCCTTCACCTTCGATCTTTCGGTGCTGTTCTTCATCGCGATCCTGATCGGCGGCCGCGGCTCGATCCTTGGCCCGATGCTCGGCACCATCATCCTGACCATCCTGCCCGAGATCGCGGCGCCGCTCGCGGCATGGTCGACGTTCCTCTACGCGGTGCTGCTGCTCGTGATCGTGCTGGTGATGCCGGGCGGCATCGCGGCGTTGCTCGATTTCCGCAACCGCCGTCCGCTCGCCAGCAACCGCGCCATCGTTCCACGCCCCGCTGCACTCGCCGACATCGTGCGCCGCAGGGACGGCGGCAAAACGCTGCAACTGCGTGGCATCGCGCTGAGCTTCGGCAATGTGAAGGCGATCGACGGTCTCGATCTCGATATCGCGCCCGGCGCGATCCACGGGCTGATCGGACCGAACGGCAGCGGCAAGACCACGACGCTCAACGTGATATCGGGCTATTATGCCGCCAAAGCCGGCACCATGACGCTTGGCGGCGAAGTCCTGGCCGCGGGCCAGCCGGTCAAGCGCGCCGCGTGCGGCATCGCGCGCACCTTCCAGACGCCGCGCGTGGTCGGCGAAGCTTCGGTGCTGGAGAACGTCATGATCGGCGGCTCGATCGAGGGCCGGGCCAATTTCGTCGAGGCGATGCTCGCACTGTCGCGCAACGGCGCCGATGAGCGTCTGCTCGCCGCCAAGGCGCACGCGCTGCTTGGCGTCGTCGGCCTCGAGGCGCTCGCCGACATACGCGCTGATCGCCTGCAGCACAGCGAGCTGCGCTTCATCGAGATCGCGCGGGCGCTGATGCTCGATCCGGACTTCCTGCTGCTCGACGAGCCCGCCGCGGGTCTCTCCAATGACGAGATCGAGCGGCTCGCCAGCCTGATCAAGGCGATCTGCAGCCGCGGCACCGGCGTGCTGCTGGTCGAGCACCATGCCGATCTGATCTTCGATATCTGCCATCAGGTCACCGTGCTCAATCTGGGCCGGACGCTAGCGGCGGGAACCCCGGCGGAGATTCGTGTCCACAAGGAGGTCGTCAGTGCCTATCTCGGCGGCTGAACCGTTGCTCGCGGTCAATGGGCTGGAGTCCGGCTACGGCAAGATCCGTGTGCTGCACGGCATCGACGTCACGATTGCCGCCGGCGAGGTCGTGGCGCTGCTCGGGCCCAACGGTGCCGGCAAGACCACGCTGCTGCGCGCGATGTCCGGACTGTTGCCCGTCACTGCCGGGCGGGTCCGGTTCGGCGACCGCGACATGACCAACGCGACGCCGCGCGATGCCGCGCGGGCCGGGCTCGTGCACGTGATCGAGGGACATCGCGTGTTCACGCAGATCTCGGTGACCGACAATTTGCTGCTCGCCGGTTATGACCTGCCGCGCGCCGAGCGCGCCGTGCGGATCGAGGAGGCGTTGGCGTTCTTTCCCGAGATCGCCGAGAAGCGGCATGAACGCGGCGGCGCGCTGTCGGGCGGGCAGCAGCAGATGCTGACGGTGGCGCAGGGCCTGGTCCGCCGACCTCGGCTCCTGATGCTCGACGAGCCGTCCGCGGGGCTGTCGCCGGTGCTGGTCGATCGGGTCCTCAACGTCATCGGCCGGCTGCGCGAGCAGGGCACCTCTGTGCTGCTGGTCGAGCAGCTGCTGGAAAAGGCGCTCGCCTGTGCCGATCGCGTCTACGCGCTGGTGCAGGGCGCGATCGCGCTGGAGGCGCCGACCGGGGAGAGCGACCTCGCGCACCGGCTCGAGCGCGCCTATTTCGGCCATGAAAGCCACGCGTTAGGGTAAGCTAGCGGAAGTGCGTCAGAAACTCCGTCGAACCGATCGGCTTCGCGATGGAGGGCTTCTCGGTTCTTTCCGGCTTCTCCTTCTCCTTCACGACATGCATGTCGATGAGCTTAGCGCCGGAGAGATTGCGCTCCACCATCGCTCCGGTATCCGTGTTGATCGCCGACGCGCCGCAGTCGTGGAAAACCACCGTACCGTAGTCTGGAAGCTGCAAGGGGGTTGGATTTCCCGGGGCGGCCGACCTCTCCATCACCCATTCCGCCGTTGCGCCGGGAATCTTGAAGGGCTGCCCAAGATGGGTGAGGGGTGCGGTTTGAAAGAACTGTACGGAGCGACTGGTCGTAAGGTTCGTGATCACGAACGACACACCCGTGCGATCCGGCGCTACCTGCATGAGGCACATGATCAGATCGCCGGCATGAACTTTCGGAGACATAAGCGTTACGGGAAACGCTTGAGCCGGGTCGCCCCTTACCCACCATTGCCACCACGCGAAGAACGACGTCGTCGGGCCGCCCGCGCCCGTGGCTGGGTCGATGTTCTGCGCGGTGCCAATTTGCGGCAAGGTCGATCTGTAATACCGACGTTGTCCATCGAAGCCGATCCAGGTCGAGCTGTGATACGTCTCGCTGGCCAGGCCGCCGGCCGGCCGGGTTGGTGTTGGAACCTGAAACTTGCCCCAGATCGACGAGAAGATGGTGCCATCCCGCGGCGTGATGTAGGCACCGGACCAGTTGAGGCTGCTTTCCCGCCGCGGCGATTGGGCGGAAGATCCGCGGAGGCCCGCAGTGACCGGGGAAAGCACCTGGAAATCGAAGGCCTCGAAGGCCACCGTCGGACTGAACATCTTTTGCCAGAATGCATACTCGGCCGGCTGACGCGCCGGGTCCGGTCGTCTTGGAAAACCGAGCGCCTTCAACTCGTCCTGCGACGCCACCAACGTGCGAAAGCCGGTGGGGGGAAGAACGCTGGTCGTCGAATCCTTTATGACCTTCGTCGCGCCTTCGACGTCGTATGTGGGGCTCTGCCCATCCTGGTTGCTCATTGCCATTCGCCTGCGGCAGCCGTGATTGCGGCGTCAAACATCCCCACGGTGGTTGGCGTCAGAATGACGGTGTCCAGCAGATCGGCGATTCTGGCGCCGGCTTCTGAATCCTTCGGATAGTGCACACCGGCGATCTCGCGGTTTCGGGCAATCGAATCCGCCAGAATCGACAGGTCGGACTTCCATACGCCCTGGTCGGCCCCAGACATTGTCGTTGCGGCGAACACCCGAAGCATGCAGTTCTTCATAAAATGCGCCTGGGTCGAATGCCCGCTGGGCCAGGACGAGTGACCGGGGACCTGGATCGGCGGCAGCAAAGCGGGACAAATCTGCGACGGCCGGGGCAAATCGTACTTGTCCTTGAAATACAATGCAGCAAAGGACCCAATCAAACTCGCGATATTCAATAGGCGCCAGGTTTGCGGATGCGAACCAGGCCTGGCGGTCAGCACGGCGAGAAAATCCGAGAAGAATTCAACGTCCTGCGAGAGGATCGCGCCCATGGCATCCGGCCGTTCATCCCGCGCGGCGAGCACGAGGTTGTCGATTTGGGCGGCATAATTGGCGACCAGGTCGCCCCGAATTTGCGTGAAGGTGGCGTCAGCATCGATGGTGGCCGCCCAGGTGGGGACATTGGCGATGAACTGATGCAGGACACGCCACGCATACCAGTTTGCAGACCATTGTCGGCTGCCGAAATACGTCGGCGGCGTCCGTCGCAGGCTGCCAAGCTCGGCTGTGCCCGAGGGGTCGAGCCTCGTGACGAACGGCAAATCAACGCGGTCTGAAATAAACCAGCCACCCCCTCCGATGTTGCCGGTGTTTCCGGTGTTGCCGGTATTGCCGGTGTTTCCGGTATTGCCCGTGTTACCTGTGTTGCCTGTCATCGACGTCTCTCCCTCTCTCGGCAGTTGCCGTCAGCAATACCAGTCAATCAGGAAGCCCCGCCGATCGCAGGTGGCCGAGCCAGGTTTCCAATGCACCGCCACGAAACGGGCAGTGTGGCGCGTAGGACGAAATGCGAAATCCGGGTTGAATTTCCAGGTAGCGGCGGGCCGCCTCCGCTGCTTCTTCACGGCGGCCCAAGGCACCAAGCGTGACGATGAGCAGACGATGATTGAAGCGAATAAGTCCGTTGCGGTTCAGTGCGCCACGCACCCACTCCAGCGCCTGCTCATAGTCGCCATCCACGTAGTGAGCCTGGCCGAACAGCCCTTCGTGCCAGAACGAGCGCGCGTCGAGCGGCGAGAGCCGGACGCCCTGCTCACCCTGGCGGACGGCGGCTGGGCCATCGCCAAGAAAGCCGGATGTAGCACTCGCCATGGTCCAGGCCATGGCCGAACTTGGGCCGGCGGCAATCGCGCGGTCGAGGGCTTTCCTTGCGCTTTGAAAGTCATGCAGCAAGAACGACTGGACGTGACCATACACCGCCAGCGCGAATGCATCGTCGCCGCCTCGATCGATCGCCTCCTTGGCGTATCTGGCGCCGGCGATGACATCACCCTCGGGATCCGGCGATCCGATTTCCCCTATCCGGAACACATACCACAGCGCGACGTAGGAATAGGCCAACGAAAAATTTGGATCGTGTGAAATGGCTTGCTCGAGCAAGCCGCGCGCCTTGGAAAAGGAATCGTAGTCCATCCGGTACAACAGATCGAGCGCCTGCAATACGAGATCGTAGGCGGTGAGGTTCTGCGGATGTTTCCGCATCGATCGCATAAGCTCACGCTCGCGAACCTGCGGCGCGATCTGTCTTACAACGTTGATGGCAATCCGATCCTGGAGCGCAAAGAGTTCGCGAAGGTCGCCTTCATGCAAGTCCGAGCGAATGACTTCGCCCGACTCGGCGTCGCTGAGTTCGGTCACGATACGGACCGAGGTCATCGTCCTCTGAATCCCCCCGTAGAGGACATAACGAACCCCGAGCCGGCGCCCGATTTCGCGCACGTCGACGTTGCGGCCGCTGAAGCCGAGGCTGGATCCGCGTGATACGACGAAAAGCTCCTTGAGCCCGGCAAGGCCGCGAATGATGTCGTCAACGACACCATCAGCGAAATACCCCTCTTCCGGGGTGGTCAGGTTCATTCGGAACGGCAGAACGGCAATCGAGGGGCGAGGTTCCGAGCCTGCCGGGGCTTCGCCAACAAGCTTCGCGGGCTGCATGGATCGGTGGAGCGCATATACGCGGACAGGCCGGCCCATGTTGCGAAGATGCAGATCGCCAAGATCAATCACGCTGACGTCCAGGTCCCGGCCGATCTGCTCCGCAACGGCTCCCGAAATCACGACGCCGCCCGCTTGCGCATAGTTCTGAAGACGTGCCGCGATGTTGACGCCCTCGCCATAGACGTCATTTTCCTCAACGATGATATCCGCGGCATTCAGCCCTATGCGAAAGCTGATGCGCTCGTCAGCGGGCATCCCGGCTGTATTCACGGCAACAGCCTCTTGCAGTGAGAGAGCGCACCGCGTTGCGTCGCGCGCGGTATCGAATGTTGCAAGGAAGCCGTCGCCGGTATTCTTGACGATCCTTCCGTTTTGCGCCGTGACGCCCGGGTCGAGGATTTCCGAGCGCAATTGCATCAGCCGGGTATGGGTGTTTTCCTCGTGCGCCTCCATCAAGCGCGTATACCCGACCACATCTGCCGCAAGGATTGCCGCAAGACGTCGTCGAACTTCCGGCGTCGATGGGGTCATCATATTATTGATACTTCTGCAAATTTTACTGATACGCGATTAAAATCCGGCACAAAGGAAAAGACCTCAACGCGAAAAGAATATCTTCATCAAGGTCATAAAGGAAGACTTCATCCGGCAGGGATGTGCCAACCGAGTGGACTGGTACAGTATGATGTTTGCAACCTTTGAGGAGGCGGTCGCGGACGCGCAAGCGCGATGCCTCCAACGGGTGGGCCGGGTGCGGACCAAGCGGCATTCGCGCCTTGAGCATGCGATGCAAATGCGTCCCTCGACTTCATGGCTGGATCATCTCGCGGCGAAAACTCGTCACCATTGATCTGCGTCAATGCAGGAAATGGTGTTTTCCCGCTTGCCGCCGATCATGGGCGAGTTTGGCCGGGAGCGCGGCGGTACTGTCGGAGTGATTGCCATCGTTGTATCCGGTGCTGCCAGTCGTCCGACCGAGCCTGGTCGGAATTCCCGCAGATAACAGAAAGTCACTGGCATGGCCGAGGTGGTTGACATCGCGCGCAAGTCTGCCGCGTCGGGCCTGACTGTCTATGAATTGCTTCACACAATTTGCGCCGTTCATTGAACGAGTTGACGCGGGCTGGTGCCACTTTGTCGGTCCGTGGGACTTGACCGTCAGCGGGCGCGGGCTGAAACAGGTATTCGTCCTCTGACCCTGGCAACGAAGACCCACATGCGACTTCCCTTTTTCTACGGCTGGATCATCGTCGCGGTGACCTTCGTCACCATGGCGATCGGTGTCAACGCGCGTACGGCGTTCTCGCTGTTCTATCCGCCGATCATCTCGGAATTCGGCTGGGAGCGCGGCATCACGGCGGGCGCCTTCTCGTTCGGCTTTGTCGCCTCGGCGATCGCAAGTCCGCTGATCGGCCGGTTGATGGACCGCGGCGGTCCGCGCGCGGTGATGGAGCTTGGCGTGCTCTTGATGGGCTCGGGCCTGCTGCTGGCGCCGCTGACGACGCAGCCCTGGCACCTCTATCTCACGATCGGCGTGCTGGTCGGCGCTGGCAGCGTCTGCCTCGGCTATTCCGGACAATCGCTGTTCGTGCCGAACTGGTTCCTCCGCCGTCGCGGACTTGCGATCGGGCTCGCCTTCGCCGGCGTCGGCATCGGTTCGGTGACGCTGCTGCCGTGGGTGCAGCACATGATCGAGCACACCGGCTGGCGCACCGCGTGCACCGCAATGGGGATCGTGGTGCTGGTCGTGCTCGCGCCGATCAATCTCTTGCTGCACAAACGGCCGGAGGACATCGGCCTGCAGCCGGACGGCGATGCCGCGCCGACGGCGACGTCAGCCAGGCCGGCGTCGAACATCGTCGACCCGGTGTGGGCCGGCACCGACTGGACGCTGTCGCGTGCGCTGCGCACCGCGCGGTTCTGGTGGATCGCGACCGGTTATTTCTGCGGCCTGTACATCTGGTACGCGGTGCAGGTGCACCAGACCAAATTCCTGCTCGACATCGGCTTCAGCTCCAGCGTCAGCGTCTGGGCGCTTGGCGTCGTCAGCCTGCTCGGCATTCCCGGCCAGATCTGGCTCGGGCATCTCTCCGATCGCATCGGCCGGGAATGGGTGTGGGCGATCTCCTGCTTCGGCTTCGTGATCTGCTTCGCCGCGCTCGCCGCCTTGAAATACTGGCCCAACATGGCGCTGATCTATCTCATGGTCTTCACCCAGGGCGCGCTGGGCTATGGCCTGACATCCGTGATGGGACCGGTCGTGCTGGAGATCTTCCAGGGCAAGCATTACGGCAGCATCTTCGGCACCGTGATGCTGGCTGCGCTCGCCGGCGGCGCTGCGGGCCCCTGGATCACCGGCCAACTCTATGATCTCTCGGGCAGCTATACCAGCGCCTTCCTGCTCGGGATCGCCGTCAGCCTGCTGTCGGCATTTGCGATCTGGCAGGCCTCGCCCCGCAAGGTCCGCGCCGTCGCCGGACAGATGCACAAGGTCGCAAGCGCGGCCTGACGCGTCAGGCCGACGAAACTCCGATCGCGCGCTGCAGGTCGGTGATCGCGCGCAGGCAGCTGTCGGCGGGGGTGGTTTCCGGATCGATCAGGCGGTGCAGTCGGAAACCATCTTCCAGCGCCAGCACGATCGCTCCGGTCCAATCCGGATCGAGTCTGCCGTTCCTGCCGCTGTTCTTCTGCGCAGTCGTGACAATGTCGGCGATCAGCTTGCGCCGCGCGCGCAGACGCTTGGCGAGCTCGGGCCGGCGCTTCTCGGCGCGCGCCACGAACAGGATCATCTCCATGTGCAGGAGAGGGGAGCGGCCGAGCGGATCCTGCCGGCTGCGGTCCATGGTGCGCAGCGCCTCGAGGAAGTCGGCTAGGTTGCTGTGCCGGGCGAGCAAATCGAGATTGCGTCGGATCGATTGCTCGACGTGATCCTCAAGCATCGCGAAGATCAGCTCGTCCTTGCTCTTGAAGTTCGAATAGAAAGCGCCGCGGGTGAAGCCCGCCGCGGCCGCGATCGCCTCGATGCTGGCGCCGCCGATGCCCTGTTCCTCGAACACCCGCGCCGCCGCCTCGAACAGCTTCTCGCAGGTGTCGTCCCGTGTCGGTCTGGTTCGAACCCTTGACATCGGCGCATTTTAGGGCACAATGCAACTCGATACAAGAGTGTATCGAGTTGCATTCGACAGAACCAGAACAGCCGCATCCGTGATGATGCGGTCTTGAGGATGACACCAGGGCGCGCCAGGTCGCATGCACCGGCGTAGCGAGCGAACGAGGTCACCATGAACGAGCAAGTTCAGCCGGCGAGCGGCGAGCCGCTTTTCAATCCACTGGCGCCTGAATTCATTCGCAATCCCTATCCGTATTACGAGCGGCTGCGCCGCCTCGATCCGATGCATGTCAATGTGCACGGCGCCTTCGTCGCCAGCCGGCACGCCGAGGCGAGCCTCGTGCTGCGCGACAAGCGGTTCGGCAAGGATTTTGCCGAGCGCTCGATCCGCCGCTACGGTCCGAAGATCATGGAGGAGCCGGTCTTTCGCAGCATGAGCCACTGGATGCTGCAGCAGGATCCGCCCGACCACACCCGCCTGCGCGGCCTTGTCGTCAAGGCCTTCACCGCCCGCCGGGTCGAGGACATGCGGCCGCGCATCCAGCACGTCGTCGACGAGACGCTCGATCGCATCATTCCGCAAGGCAAGATGGACCTGATCGAGGATTTCGCGTTCCGCCTGCCGGTCACGATCATCTGCGACATGCTCGGTATCCCCGAGGAACACCGCGAGGCCTTCTACAACGGTTCGCGCGATGGCGGCCGTATCCTCGAACCGGTGCCGCTGACGCCCGAGGAAATCAAGCAGGGCAACACCGCAAATGCGATGGCGGCGATGTATTTCCATCAGCTGTTCGAGCTGCGCCGCAAGCAGCCCGGCGACGACCTCACCACCCAACTGGTGCAGGCCGAAGAGGACGGCCAGAAGCTCACCAATGAGGAACTGACCGGCAACATCATCCTGCTGTTCGGCGCCGGCCACGAGACGACCGTGAACCTGATCGGCAACGGCCTGCTGGCGCTGTTCCGCAACCCGGACCAACTCGCGCTGCTGAAGGCCAATCCCGGCCTGATCACCAATGCGATCGAGGAGTTCCTGCGTTACGATTCCTCGGTGCAGCTGACCGGCCGTGTCGCACTTGAGGACATCGACGACCTCGGTGGCAAGCGCATCCCGAAGGGCGAGAGCGTGCTGTGCCTGTTGGGCTCGGCCAATCACGACGAGGCTGTTTACCCCGATCACCCCGAAAGGCTCGACATCCGGCGGCCGAACGTCAAGCCGCTGTCGTTCGGCGGCGGCATCCATTTCTGCCTCGGCGCCCAGCTGGCGCGGATCGAGGCCGAGATCGCGATCTCGACGTTGCTGCGCCGGATTCCCGACCTGCGGCTCGATGACGCGGAAAATCCGGAGTGGCGGCCGACCTTCGTGCTGCGCGGGCTGAAGCGCCTGCCGGCCAGCTGGTGACGTTCCTGCGGGGCGGCGATCCTCGGCGAGGCCGGCACACGCACGCTTGAACGGGAAATCCACTATCTGTCCGAAGTCCCAGCAGTATACCGGCTGTGACTTCGCCGTACTTGTCTCTATATTTGGGGTGCTCCGGCCAAAGGTTGGCAAAGGGTTCAGCATGAGGAGGCTGCCGCGGAGCTGGCTCAAAGGGAGACACCGTGCAGACGACGCTGCTCGGCCTGGCAATTGCCTTCATTCTTGCACTGGTCGCGGCGCTGATCGGTCCGTATTTCGTTGACTGGAACCAGTTCCGGCCGCAGTTCGAGGCGGAGGCGTCCAAGATCATCGGCGTGCCGGTCCGGGTCGCCGGCAATCTCGACGCGCGTCTGCTGCCGGCACCCTCGCTGCGGTTGAAGACTGTTACCGTCGGCGGCGCCAACGACCTTGGCAAGGTCCGGGCCGCCAATCTCGACGTCGAGTTCAGCCTGAGCTCGCTGATGCGCGGCGAGTGGCGCGCGAACGAGCTCACCATCAACGGCGCGTCGCTCGATCTCGGGCTCGACCCGAAAGGGCGGATCGACTGGTCGCCGTCGAGCGGGAGCTTCAACCTCGCTTCACTGGCGATCGACCGGCTCAACCTGACCGGCCGCCTCGCCCTGCATGATGCCGCGAGCCGCAGCACGCTCGAGCTGAACGACATTGCTTTCAGCGGCGACGTCCGCTCGCTTGCCGGCGCGGTCCGCGGCGACGGCAATTTCATGTTCGACGGCAACCGCTACCCGTTTCGGGTCTCCTCGGGGCAAAGCGCCGATGGTAGCGGCACCCGCCTGCACTTCAGCATCGATCCCGGGCAGCGGCCGGTGTCGGCCGATCTCGATGGCATCCTGACCTTCGAGGCCCGCGCGCCGCGGTTCGAGGGCACACTGACGCTGGCGGGTGCGCCCGGCCAGCGCGGCGGCGATGCGCCGCCGTGGCGGATCGCTGCCAAGGTGAAATCGGATTATTCGGCGGCGCGGCTCGACCAGATCGAATTGAGCTATGGCGCCGAGGATCGTGCGCTGAAGCTCGCCGGCAATGGCGATCTGCGTTTCGGTGCGTCGCCGCTGCTGCGCGCCTCGCTTACGGCGCGGCAGCTCGACGGCGACAAGTTCGCCGCCAAGGATGGCGGCAAGGACGGCAACAACGGCAATGTCGAGCCGGTCCGCGTGCTGCCGGCCATGCGCGCGGTGTTGTCGGGTGTTCCGCAAAGCCCGATACCGGCGCAGGTCGAACTGGCGTCCGAGCAGATCATGCTCGGCGGCCGTCCATTGCAGGACATCTCGGCGGAGCTGCAATCGGATGCGAAATCCTGGACGGTGCGCCGGCTGGAGTTTCGCGCGCCGGGATCCACGCGGGTCTCGATGAGCGGTGCCAGCGCGCAAGCCGGAGCCGCGAACAGCTTCAAGACCGCGCTCAACATCGAATCGTCCGATCCCGACGCGCTGATGACCTGGCTGCAGGGGCGCAGCGACGCCACCTATCGCAGCCAGCGGCCGCTGCGGTTGCGCGGCGACGTCATGGTATCGCCATCAGGCTTTTCTATCGACGCGATGAAGGCGGAGATCGAAAGCGGCACGCTCGAGGGCCGCGTCGCGGTTACGCACCGCGAGGCGACCAGTGGCTCGAAGGTCGAGGCGCAGTTGAAGGCGGATCGGCTCGATCTCGACGCGACCGCTGCATTGATCCGCTCGCTGGCCGGTCCGCAAGGCGAATGGCCCGACGAGGCGCAGCTGTCGCTCGACGTCGGGCGCGCCGTCTCTTCCGGGCAGGAATTGCGGCCGCTGCTGACGAAGATCGCCTATGGCCCGAAGAATATCGTGCTCGAGCGCGTCAAGATCGGCCAGGCCGACAATGTCACGCTGGACGGCAGCGGCAATTTCGACCGCGCCAATTCGACCGGCAAGCTTGCCGTCGACGCGACCGCCGCGTCGCTTGGCCGGCTGACCGCTGTGGTTCAGCCGTTCGCGCCGGCGCTGGCCGCGCGGCTTGGCGTGCTCCGCGCGGATTCCGGCCCGGTTCGTGCCAGGTTCGCGCTCGACCTCGGCAAGGGCAAGGCCGCCGATCGCGTCAGCGCGCGCGCGACGCTCGATCTCGACACGCCGCAGCTCAAGGGCAATACAGTGATCTCGGCGACGCCGCAGGTGGCCGCGATCCGTGCGCTGGATTTCGATGCACTCCGCAGCAACGAGGTTACAGCGGAGACGAAATTCTCGGCCGGCGATGGCAATGCTTTGCTGGCGCTGCTTGGGCTCGACCATGCGGTCGCAGCCGGTGCGGGCGCGACGCAATTCGAAGGTACATTGAGCGGTGCCTGGCGCGCGCCGTTGCGGCTGAAGGCAAGGCTCTGGGGCGCAGGGCTCGACGCGGATGCCGAAGGGACCGCGGAGCCTTGGACCAAGGACGGGGCCAGCGCGAGCAAATCGAGCATCAGCCTCCGCGTTCGCAGCGCCGACATCAGTCCGCTGCTCAATCTGAAACCAGCCGATCCGGTCGCAAACATCCGCCTGTCGTCGAAGCTGACGCTCGCGGGCGACAGGCTGAACTTCGACGATCTCGACAGCATCATCGCCGGTTCACGGCTGCGCGGCCATCTGGCGCTGACGCTCGCCGATCAGAAAAGCGTCGACGGCGAAGTCGGTCTCGATCAGATCACGCTGGCGCCGATTTTCGCGGCCGCGATCGGCGCGGCCGGTCACGGTGCGACGGAGCCGCTCGGCCAGGGGCTCACGAGCGCCTGGCGCGGCAAGGTCACGTTCGAAGCGCTGCACGGTCTGCTGCCGGGTGGCGCCGAGCTGCAGCCGGTCAGCGGCACCATCAGGTCGGACGGGCAATCGCTGACCTTCGATGGCATCAAGGGCAAGGTCGGCGGCGGCGAGGCGACTGCCACCGTCGATGCGCGACAGGGCGCCAACGGACTTGCGCTCAGCGCCAATGTGCAGCTGTCCGGCATCGACAGTTCAGCCTTGCGCTACCGCAGTCTCGCGATGCCCAAGGGACGTACCTCGATGCAGATGACACTGTTGACGCAGGGCCGCAGCGCCTCGGCGTTGACCGGCGCGCTGTCCGGCAGCGGCACCGTGACGCTGGAGGGGCTGAGCCTTCCGGGTCTCGATCCGCGCGCCTTCGAGGTTGCGATCCGCGCCAGCGATTCCGGGCAGGCGACCGACGACACGCGGCTGCGGCAGATCGTCGAACCGGCGCTCGCGGGTGGCGCGCTGTCGATTCCTTCGGCGCAAATCCCCTTCAACATCCGCGACGGCCGCCTCCGGGTCGGCGCCACCACGCTCGCGGCGAACGGCGCCAATGCGATCGTATCCGGCGGCTACGACATTCCGGCCGATCAGGCCGACATCCGCGCCGCCCTGGCATCGACGCAGGTCGGCACGGCCAACAGCCGACCGGAAATCCAGCTGCTTGCCGTGGGCACGCCCGACGGCTTGTCGCGCAGCATCGACATTGCGGCGTTGTCGTCGTGGCTTGCGGTGCGCGCGATCGACCGGGAGACCAAGCGGCTCGACGCCATCGAGCGTGGCGAACCGGCGCCGCCGCCGACCCCGACGGCCCTTCCGCATCCGGCCGAGCCGGCGCCGGATGCGTCCAACCCAAATTCGACAGGATTGCCTTCTGCCAACTTGCCGGGGCCCGGCCCTGATCCGCGCCGCGTGCCGGCGAAGCCGAAGATCGTTGCGCCGCGTCCGCCGACTGTCCCACCGGTCGTCACCGCGCCCGCCATTGCGCCGCCCGCGTCGGTTGCGAGCCAGCCGCAGCTGGCGCCGCTGCCACCGCCGATCGAGGTCAAACCGGTGCCCGGCGCAGCCAAATCAAGGCCGCTGCGACCGCCACTGTCGTTGACGCCGCAGGTCGCCAATCCGCCGCCGCGGCCGGCGATGCAGAACTAAACGCGCTTTCAAGCGAAATGGGCACCGGTTCGCCTCTAGAAAGCGCGTCAAACGAAGCGCTGGCTCACGATCGGTGCTGGAGAATACTGATCAGCTTGCCGAAGGGATCGCGGACGAAGAAGCGCCGCACGCCCCATGGCTCCTCCGCCGGTCCGTATTCGATCGCGATGCGGGCTGCCTTCATCCGGCGCAGGGCCTCGTCGAGATCATCGACCTCGATGGAAAGATCAGGCACCGGCGTGCCGGAGCCGCCTTCGGAAGCGAAGCTGATTTGAGCTTGCATTGTTTCGGATGAGCCGTAAGTCGCAACCCAACCGAAATCCATCAGTGGCTCGAGGCCAAGCAGGTCCCGGTAGAACGACTTCGCTGCCGCTGTATCTGGTGCGGCAACGTTCGCGACGATCCGATTGACCTTCATGCTGAAGCCCGCGCGTCGGAACGACCGTCTGCCGATGGCGACGGTCGGAGAGGCCGTCAGGCCTGCTGACGCGTGTCGACCTGTTGCGGCCTGACATCCGTGGGCACCGCCGGCGTGGCGCGCGAGCGGAAGTAGTCGAGCACAAAGAGCCGGATCGCGGAGGACAGATTGCCCTGCTGACGGTTGTTGTCGATCTCGCCGACCAACTCCGACAGCGTCATGTTCCGCAGACCGGAAATCTCCTTCATGCCATTCCAGAAGGCTTCTTCGAGGCTGACGCTGGTCTTGTGTCCGGCGACGACGATCGAGCGCTTGACGACGGGAGACTTCATGATGCGTCTCCGTTTTCGATGCGGTGCTGATCGAGCACACGCGCGTTGCGCTCGCCGAGAAATTCGTCACGCGCTCGTTCGGATTTGGTGCGACCGAATAGCGCACGATTGGCTTCGGCCTGCTTCGCTGCTTGTTCGCGCTCACCGCGCTTCTTGAATCGTTTCAAGTTGACCACGTCGCCCATGCTCGTCGTCCTCATCGTCCCCAGAGCGGAATTGGTGATGCATCGTGACGAAAGCAAGAGCGACTGCACTACGCGCCCGGCTCGATATCCATCCCGAATCCCCGTTTGATGCTCTGATAGCATCAAAGAATCCGTTTCGCTCTGCGAAAACTAGACGTCTGTACCACGCGCCAGCGCAGAGCTCATAGGTAACGCGCCTTAGTCTTTAGGCGTTATGATCCATAATTATATCACGCGCGCTGACCGTAATTATCCGGACAATGCGCGCTTCGCTTTAGCCCGGGTGTGTCATTTTGTCCGGCTGCACGAGGCGATCGAATTCATCCGCGGAAACAAATCCGAGCCGTAAAGCCTCTTCCTTCAGCGTCGTTCCGCGCGCATGCGCCGACTTGGCGACCTTGGCTGCGTTGTCGTAACCGATCTTCGGCGCGAGCGCGGTGACCAGCATCAGCGAGCGCTGCATCAGTTCGTTGATGCGCTTTTCGTCGGCGCGTATTCCGACAACGCAATGCTCAGTAAATGAGCGGACAACGTCAGACAGCAACTGAATGGAATTTATCATACAATATGCCAACACGGGCTTGTACACGTTCAGCTCGAAATGGCCCTGGCTGCCGGCGACGGTGATCGTGGTCTGATTGCCGAACACCTGGCAGCAGACCATGGTCATGGCCTCGCACTGGGTCGGATTGACCTTGCCCGGCATGATCGACGAGCCCGGCTCGTTCTCGGGCAGGATCAACTCGCCGAGGCCCGAGCGCGGGCCCGAGCCGAGCAAGCGGATGTCGTTGGCGATCTTGAACAAGCCGGTCGCCACCGAGTTGATCGCGCCGTGCACCAGCACGTAGGCGTCGTTGGAAGCCAGCGCCTCGAACTTGTTGGCCGCGCTGGTGAACGGCAGCTTGGTGATCTTGGCGACCTGGCGCGCGAAGGTTTTCGCAAATCTCGGCTTCGAGTTGAGGCCGGTGCCGACGGCGGTGCCGCCCTGCGCGAGCGGAAACAGATCCTTCACCGCGACACGCAGCCGCGCGATGCCGCTCTCGACCTGCGCGGCGTAGCCGGAGAATTCCTGGCCGAGCGTCAGCGGCGTCGCATCCTGGGTGTGGGTGCGCCCGATCTTGACGATCTTGGCAAACGCCTTCTCCTTGTTGCGCAGCGCGCGATGCAGTTCGGTGAGTGCCGGAAGCAGATCGGCGACGATGCGGCTCGCCGCGGCGATATGCATCGCGGTCGGAAACGAGTCGTTCGACGACTGACTCATGTTGACGTGATCGTTCGGATGAATCGGCTTCTTGGCGCCAAGCTCACCGCCGAGCATCTGGTTGGCGCGGTTGGCGATCACCTCGTTGACGTTCATGTTGCTCTGCGTGCCCGAGCCGGTCTGCCAGACCACCAGCGGGAAATTGTCGTCGAGCTTGCCTTCGATCACTTCCTTCGCTGCGCGGATGATGGCGCCGGCGCGGCGCGCATCGAGTTGGCCGAGCTCGCGATTGGTCTCCGCAGCCGCAAGCTTCACGATGCCGAGTGCATGGACGATCGCGATCGGCATCCGGTCGTGGCCGATCTTGAAGTTTTGCCGCGAGCGTTCAGTCTGTGCGCCCCAATAGCGGTCCGCGGGAACGTCGATCGGACCGAAGCTGTCGGTCTCGCTGCGGGTCTTTGTCTTGGAGGGGATCGTCGATCGAGCCATCATGCTTTCCGTGGATGCTTGCCGTTGCGTCATCAAAACGTGACCCCGCGCGGCAACGCGAAAGCGTCCGCGCTAAGAGCACGTTCATGCAGAAGGTAGGCCGGGACGACGATTTGTCATCCCGATCCCGGCAAGCATCCTACAAGGTCGAGGCGCGATCTGTGCTTAGATTATTTCTTGCGGAAGCGGTCCAGCCGCACGACCTCGGCGCCTTCGCTGGGCTTGGCGGGCTCCTGCTCGGTCTCGGCGCTCTCGGTCTCGGCCGCTGCGTGGGCCGCAGGAGCGGGCAGGGGAGAGGCCGGCGCCGTGGCGGGAGGGGCTTCTTCGGACAGTGCGTCCGAGACGTCGAAGCGCAAATCGAACGGTGCGGACGGATCGAGGAAGCGCGTCACTGCGGCGAACGGCACGGTCAGCCGCTCGGGAATCCCGCCGAACGAAAGGCCGACCTCGAAGCGATCCTCGGTCACCACCAGATCCCAGAACTGGTGCTGCAGGATGATGGTCATCTCCTCCGGATACTGCGCGAGCAGCCGCGGCGACAGCTTCACGCCGTCGCCGTGCGACAGGAAGGTGATGTAGAAATGGTGCTCACCCGGCAGGCCGTGTTCGGCGGCGTCGGACAACACCCGGCGCAGCACCCCGCGCAGCGCATCGCGCGCCAGCACGTCATATCGGATGTGATCGGTCGCCATGGTGATCCTGTCGCTTCGAAAATGCCCGCCAGGGCTGCGCCGGACCGTCCGACTCGCCCTTTTGCCATGCTACCCCGCCGAGAGCCGGAAATCAGCAGGGCTGACAGCTGAAATGCGGGCGGACGCCCGATCGGGAAATGATGAATAAAGTGGAGGCTTCTGTTGCCAGGTGCCTCCGAACCCCGCCTAGCGGAGCTTAACCCGCTAGGACTTTAAGATGGTCTTTCAAACTGCGTTACGCAGCCTGAGCAACCGGAGCAAAGTTGTCGTTGGCAACTATTGCATTGGCCCGATGTCGGCGGAACCATACCGAGAAAAAACACGCCCTTTACGCCCTCGTCGATCCTATTTCGCCCCCGCCGAAAGCCACCGCGACGGATGGGTTTTGGTGGAGGCGCCGGGTACCGCCCCCGGGTCCGAATGGTTTATTGCGACGGTCATTTATTTCCATAGCCGGCGAACCGGCACCCCCAATATAGCGGCAAAGTCTTAGAAAAACAGAGCCGATTCAGACCCTTTCGGCTGTGAAAACCCACCGATTTGGGGTTGGCCAGGGTTTGGCGAGGTCTTGGCGCTGTCCCGGCGCCGTTCTAGGTTTTGTCCATGCCCCCGGATTCTCCGCCGGTTGCCGCCCCGGCGCCGGATGCCTCCACACCATCGCCGCCCCACCAGCCCGGCCTGCTCGAGCTGTTCCTGGCCTTTGCCAAGATGTCGCTGGCCGGCTTTGGCGGGGTTCTGGTCTGGGCCCGGCGCGCGATCGTCGAGCAGCACCGCTGGATGACCGCGGAGGAGTTCAACGAGACCTTCGCGCTGTGCCATTTCCTGCCAGGTCCGAACATCGTCAACCTGTCGGTCGTGTTCGGCTCGCGCTTTCGCGGCATAGCCGGCGGGCTCGCGGCCTTCGCCGGGCTGGTCGGGCCGCCGATGGTGATCGCGACCATCCTTGCCGCGCTCTATGCCCGTTACGGCGATATCGATGTGCTGCGCCGGACGCTCGCCGGCGTCGCCTGCGCCGCGGTCGGGCTGCTGTTCGCCGTCGTCTTCAAGATGATGATGCCGCTCCTGAAGCGGCGCGATGTCACGGGCCTTGTCATTCTGGCTGCGGTTTTCGTCGCGATCGGACTGATCCGGTGGCCGCTCCAGATCGTGCTGCTGGTGGCGATCCCGCTCAGCATTGCGACGACGGTCCTGGCCCGCCGCATGGTGCGGGCATGAGCTCCGAGTCCAATCCGATCGCGGCGCTGGTCTGGACCTTCGGGCTGATGTCGCTGTTTGCGGTCGGCGGCGCCAATTCGGCGATTCCCGAAATGCACCGTGCCGCCGTCGACGTGCATCACTGGCTGACCGACAAGCAGTTCGCCGACGTGTTCGCGATCTCGCAGCTCTCGCCGGGGCCGAACGTGCTGATCGTGACCTTGATAGGCTATTCTGTCGCAGGCGTCGCCGGGGCGTTGGCCGCGACGGTGGCGATGTGCGGACCGACCGCGCTGCTTGCCTATTATGTGAGCCGTTTCCTCGATCGCTCGCGCGACGCGCGCTGGCCGGCGATCATCCAGGCGGCACTGGTTCCGTTGTCGATCGGTCTGATGGCAGCGTCCGGCCTGATCGTGGCGCAGACCTCAGACCAAAGTTGGATCGCGGTCCTGATCACCATTGTCGCGGCCGCGCTTGCTTTTACGACGCGGATCAACCCTTTGTGGATGTTGCTGGCCGGAGGCCTCTTGGGTTTCGCTGGCGTTATCTGACGAAAATCGCTAGCAAGGCTTTCGGTCAACGGACCGCAAGCCAGCCATTCAATCAAAACGGGCGGGACAGCCCTGACGGGGGAAGCGAAGTCATGAGCGATACGCCGAGCGAGGCGCCGGTCAAATCGATCTTGCCGAAATGGGTGCGCGGTCCGCAGGACTTTGTCGGCGGGCTCGCCATGATGGCGGTTGCGCTGTTTGCCTTGTGGGCCTCGAGCGATTTGCAGGGCATGCACGGATTTTCGTTCGGCGCCGGAACCGCGCCGCGCATGTTCGCCGTGCTGCTGCTGTTGCTCGGCGGTGGTGTCGCGCTGATGGGAGTTCTGCAGGCCGGCCCGCATATCGCGGCCTATTCCTGGCGCGGCCCGTTGTTCGTATCCGCGGCGATCGTGTTCTTCGCATTGGCGATCCGGCCGCTCGGGCTTGTGGTCTCCGCCTTTGCCGCCTTCATGATCGCGGCGATGGGTTCGCAGGAGACGAAACTGGTCGAGGCCGTCATTGTCGGCGCCTGTCTGACCCTCGGCTGCGCGCTGCTGTTCCCCTATGTGCTGGGACTTCCGATGCCGATGTTCCCGCGTTTCCTGATCCAGTGAGGGCGTGATGGAACTGTTCGCCAATCTCGCCCACGGTTTCGCGGTCGCATTCTCGCCGATCAACCTTCTGATGTGCCTGATCGGCGCGCTGGTCGGCACGCTGGTCGGTGTGCTGCCGGGCATCGGCACCATCGCCACCGTGGCCATGCTGCTGCCGATCACCTTCGGCCTGCCGCCGGTCGGTGCGCTGATCATGCTCGCCGGCATCTATTACGGTGCGCAATATGGCGGCTCGACCACCTCGATCCTGGTCAATATTCCGGGCGAGGCGACCTCCGTGGTCACCGCGCTTGACGGCCACCAGATGGCGAAACAGGGTCGCGCAGGTCCGGCTCTGGCGATCGCCGCGATCGGCTCGTTCTTCGCCGGCTGCGTCGCGACCGTGCTGATCGCCGTGCTCGGCGCGCCGCTGACCAAGCTCGCGCTGGCGTTCGGCCCGGCTGAGTATTTCTCGCTGATGGTGCTCGGCCTGATCTTCGCGGTGGTGCTCGCCAAGGGCTCGGTGCTGAAGGCGATCGCGATGATCGTGTTCGGCCTGTTGCTGTCGATGGTCGGGTCCGACATCGAGACCGGCGCCTCGCGCATGGCCTTCAACATCCCCGAGCTCGCCGACGGTCTCGGCTTTGCCACCGTGGCAATGGGCGTGTTCGGCTTCGCGGAGATCATTCGCAACCTCGACCACGGTGCCGAGATGAACCGCAACCTGGTGCAGCAGAAGATCACCGGCCTGATGCCGACCAGGAAGGACCTCGCGGATTCCACGCCGGCGATCCTGCGCGGCACCGTGCTCGGCTCGATCCTCGGCATCCTGCCGGGTGGCGGCGCCGTGATCGCCTCGTTCGCGGCCTATACGCTGGAGAAGAAGCTGGCGAAGGATCCGAAGCGGTTCGGCCGCGGCGCGATCGAGGGCGTGGCGGCGCCGGAAAGCGCCAACAACGCCGCGGCACAGACCTCGTTCATCCCGCTGCTTACGCTCGGCATCCCGCCGAACGCGGTGATGGCGCTGATGGTCGGCGCGATGACCATTCACGGCATCGTCCCGGGTCCGCAGGTGATGCAGAAGCAGCCCGATCTGGTCTGGGGCATGATCGCCTCGATGTGGATCGGCAATCTGATGCTGATCATCATCAACCTGCCGCTGGTGGGCATCTGGGTCCGTCTGCTGCGCGTGCCGTACCGGCTGATGTTCCCCTCGATCGTGGTGTTCTGCGCGATCGGCATCTACTCGGTGAACAACGCGCCGGTCGACGTCGTGCTCGCAGGCGTATTCGGCCTCGTCGGTTATTGGCTGATCAAGCATGATTTCGAGCCGGCACCGCTGCTGCTCGGCATGGTGCTGGGCCCGCTGATGGAGGAGAACCTGCGTCGCGCGCTGTTGATCTCGCGCGGCGACTGGAGCGTGTTCGTCTCGCGGCCGCTGTCGGCGGTGCTGCTGGCGATCGCGGCCGGTCTCCTGGTGCTGGCCGTGCTGCCGACCTTGCGTGCCAAGCGCGACGAAGTGTTCGTCGAATCCGAGGGCTGAGCATGATCCGGAAAAGTGTGAAGCGGTTTTCCGGATAGATCATGCTCAAACAGCGAGCCGCCGGCCCTGCGTCGGCGCGCCGCAGGCGGAAGTCGAATCGACACTCGATGTCGTCCCGTGAAATGAAAATGCCGGCCGATTTGGCCGGCATTTCTATTGGTCAAACGTTCCGGGAGGAATTGAGATGATGTCCATTCGCTCGCTTGCGGGCGCATGCCTTTCGGCATTTGTAGCGCTCGGCGCATTCGCCATGCCGGCGTCCGCGCAAAATTATCCGACCCGCACCATCACCATGATCGTGCCGTTCGCAGCCGGCGGCCCGACCGACGTTATCTCGCGCATCGTCACCGCGAACATGGCGCAGACGCTGGGACAGAGCATCGTGATCGAGAACGTGGTTGGCGCCGGCGGCACCACCGCCACGACGCGCGCCGCACGCGCCGCCAATGACGGCTATACGTTGATCACAGGGCATATGGGCACGCACGCCGCCTCCGTGCCGCTCTATCCGAAGCTTGCCTATCACCCGGAAAAGGATTTCGAGCCCGTCGCGCTGCTCGCCGGCACGCCGATCCTGATCCTTGCCCGCAAGGACTTTCCGCCGAAGGATCTCAAGGAATTCGTCACCTACGTGAAGGCCAATGCCGAGAAGGTCAACGCCGCGCATGCCGGCATCGGCTCGGTCTCGCACGCCTCCTGCGAACTCCTGAACTCGATCCTCGGCATAAAGCCGGTCGGCGTGCCCTTCAACGGCACCGGCCCGGCCATGAATGCGCTGGTCGCCGGCCAGGTCGATTACATGTGCGACCAGATCGTCAACGCGGTGCCGCAGATCAACGCCGGCACCATCAAGGCCTATGCGGTCGCCACCCCCGAGCGCAACCCGTCGCTGCCCAATGTGCCGACCACGACGGAAGCCGGCTTGCCGGCGTTCCAGGCCCAGGCCTGGAACGCGATTTTCGCGCCGAAGGGAACTTCGCCCGCCATCATCGCCACGTTGAATGCCGCGGCCATCAAGGCGCTCGACGATGAGAACGTCCGCAAGCGCCTGCTTGAGCTCGGCAGCGTGATCCCGGCGCCCGCCAACCGCACGCCGGAGGCGCTCGCCACCCTCGTCAAGAACGAGATCGCGAAGTGGACGCCGGTGCTCAAGCCGGCAACTTAATTCAGCACGATCAAGTGGATAGGACAGGGGCGGGACGCGAGTTCCGCCCCTTGTCGTTTGGCGCGGAGTGCTCACTTTTCAGGGTATAATCGGTGCGTTCAGCCGAATCAGCGTGCCGACCAGCGGCCTTGGCCGCTACATTGGCCGTTCTCTCGAAAGCCCGAAACAGACGCCATGAACCAGTATCACGACCTGCTCGAACGCATCCTCGCCGACGGTGCCGAGAAGCACGACCGCACCGGCACCGGGACGCTGTCGATCTTCGGTCATCAGATGCGTTTCAACCTCGCGGCCGGCTTCCCGATGCTGACCACCAAGCGGCTGCCGCTGAAGGCGATCGTGCACGAGCTGCTGTGGTTCCTCGCCGGCGACACCAACATCAAATATCTCAACGACAACGGCGTCACGATCTGGGACGAATGGGCCGACGCCAACGGCGACCTCGGTCCGGTGTACGGCTCGCAATGGCGGTCGTGGCCCGCGCCGGATGGCCGCAGCATCGATCAGATCGCCGGCGTGGTCGAGATGATCAAGCGCAATCCGGACTCGCGGCGGCTGATCGTCAGCGCCTGGAATCCGGCCGAGGTCGACAAGATGGCGCTGCCGCCGTGCCATTGCCTGTTCCAGTTCTATGTCGCCAACGGCAAATTGTCCTGTCAGCTCTATCAGCGCTCGGGCGACGTCTTCCTCGGCGTGCCCTTCAACATTGCCTCCTATGCGCTGCTCACCATGATGGTCGCGCAGGTGACCGGGCTCAAGCCCGGTGATTTCGTGCACTCGCTCGGCGACGCGCACCTCTACTCGAACCATCTCGAGCAGGCGCGCCTGCAACTGACGCGACCGACGCGGCCGTTGCCGACGATGGCGATCAATCCGGACGTGAAGGATATCTTCGCGTTCCGCTACGAGGACTTCAAACTCGAAGGTTACGACCCGCATCCGCACATCAAGGCCGAGGTGGCGGTATGAGTTGCGGTCCGAGGGATTGAATGTCGCTGACGATCCGCCGCGCGCGGCCCGATGAGGCCGGACTGGTGTTCTCGCTGGTCCGCGAACTTGCCGAATACGAAAAGCTTCTGCATGAGGTTCACGCCAGCGAGGCCGATATCGCCGACGCGCTGTTCGGCGCCGATCCGCGGCTTTATTGCGACATTGCGGAATGGAACGGCGAGCCTGCCGGCTTCGCGGTCTGGTTCGTCAACTTCTCGACCTTCGCCGGCCGTCACGGCATCTATCTCGAAGACCTCTTCGTGCGTCCGGCGCTGCGCGGCGAGGGCATCGGCAAGGCGCTACTCGTGCATCTGGCGAAGCAATGCCTCGCCAATGGCTGGTCGCGCCTGCAATGGGCGGTGCTCGACTGGAACGCGCCGTCGATCGCGTTCTACAAGTCGCTCGGCGCCGAGTTGATGGACGAATGGACGATTTGCCGCGTCTCCGGCGAGGCGCTGTCGACGCTCGCGGAAGGGACGCGCTGATGGAGATCGTGCTCGTCGTAGCGGTCGCCGAGAACGGCGTGATCGGGAGCGACAACGCTATTCCGTGGCGGCTGAAATCCGACCAGCAGCGTTTCAAGGCGATTACGCTGAACAAGCCCGTCGTGATGGGGCGCAAGACCTTTGAGTCCCTGCGCAGGCCGCTGCCGGGCCGCACCAACATCGTGGTGACGCGCGATGCCAACTACCGCGCGGGCGGCGCCATCGTCACGACGTCGTTTGAAAACGCCCGCGCTATTGCGCTTGGTGACGCGCTGCGGCGTTTCGCCACTGAGATTGCAATCATCGGTGGCGCGGAAATCTACGCGCAGTGGATCGGCACCGCCGATCGCCTTGAGATCACCGAGGTCCATGCCCGGCCGGACGGCGACACGCGGTTCGACAAAATCGATGCGCAGCAATGGGACGAGGTGGCGCGTGTGCGAAATCCGGCAGGTCCGGACGACAGTGCCGACTTCTCCTATGTGACATATCGTCGGCGCGGCCGGGGTTAACCAATGTTTGCATTGACAATTATGCCCCGGCGCATAGCTCGTCCGGCCAGGAAGCTTGCGTTGTAAGGGCCCTAGCGGTCCCCTATAACCGGGCCGGACATTCGAGGCCGGGCGTCCCGTCCGGACTTGCCGAGGAGATGTTTGATGCCGTGGAAAAATCAAGGCGGGGGGCCCTGGGGCTCGGGCCCGAAAGGGCCATGGGGCACCGGTCCGCAGTCAGCCGGGCCAAGGCCGCCGGATCTTGAGGATCTGCTGCGGCGCGGCCAGGACCGCCTGCAGCAGTGGCTGCCCGGCGGGCATTTCAGCGGCATGGGCGTCGCGCTGGTGCTGGTCGCCGCGCTGGCGATCTGGTTCGCGACCGGCATCTTCCGCGTGCAGTCCGAAGAGCTCGGCGTCGTGCTGCGCTTCGGCAAATATGTCCGCGATGCGCAGCCGGGCCTGCGCTATCACCTGCCATATCCGATTGAGACAGTGCTGCTGCCCAAGGCGCTGCGCGTCAACACGATCTCGATCGGCATGACCCTGATCGACGATCCTGCTCGCCGCGGCCGCACCATGCGCGACGTGCCGGAAGAGAGCCTGATGCTGACCGGCGACGAGAACATCGTCGACGTCGACTTCACGGTGCTGTGGCGCATCAAGCCGGGTGGGGCCGGCGCCTATCTGTTCAACATCCAGAATCCGGAAGGCACCGTGAAGGCGGTCGCCGAAAGCGCGATGCGTGAGGTGATCGGCCGCTCGCAGATCCAGCCGATCCTGACCGGGGCGCGCAACGTTACCGAGCAGAGCGTCCAGGAGCTGATGCAGAGGACGCTCGATACCTACAACGCGGGCATCCAGATCACGCAGGTGCAGATGCAGAAGGTCGATCCGCCGGCGCAGGTGATCGACGCATTCCGCGACGTGCAGGCGGCACGCGCCGACCTCGAGCGCAAGCAGAACGAGGCACAGACCTACGCCAACCGGATCGTGCCGGAAGCGCGCGGTCGTTCCGCGCAGATCCTGCAGGCCGCCGAAGGCTACAAGGAGCAGGCGGTCGCCGATGCCAAGGGCCAGAGCGCACGCTTCCTGAAAGTCTATGAAGAGTACAAGAAGGCACCCGACGTGACGCGCGAGCGCATCTATCTGGAGACCATGGAAAAAGTGCTCGGCGGCTCCGAGAAGCTGGTTTATGACGGCGGCCCGGGCCAGAACATCGTGCCCTACCTTCCGCTCGGCGAACTGACGCCGCGGCGTCCGGCGGCACCGGCCACGACCGGCCAGCAGCAGGGAGCCACCCGATGAGGTCCCCCGTCACCGGCATTGTGTCCCTGATCATCCTCTTCATTGTGCTCGCCGTCGGCTACAGCTCGGTGTTCACCGTGCAGCAGACCGAGCAGACCATTGTCTTGCGGTTCGGCGAGCCGGTCGACATCGTCACCGAGCCCGGTCTGCACTTCAAGGCGCCGTGGAATTCGGTGATCAACGTCGACAAGCGCATCCTCGATCTGGAGAACCCGTCGCAGGAGGTGATCGCCTCCGACCAGAAGCGGCTCGTGGTCGACGCCTTCGCGCGCTATCGCATCAAGAACGCGTTGCGCTACTACACCAGCGTCGGCTCGATCCAGGCCGCCAATCTGCAGCTGACCACGCTGCTGAACGCGGCGCTGCGCCGCGTGCTCGGCGAGGTCAACTTCATCACCGTGGTGCGTGACGATCGCGAGAAGCTGATGCAGCGGATTCGCGAGCAGCTCGACAGGGAAGCGGACGGATACGGCATCGAGGTCGTCGACGTCCGAATCCGCCGCGCCGACCTGCCGGAGCAGAACAGCCAGGCCGTCTACAACCGGATGAAGACCGAACGCGAGCGCGAGGCGGCCGAGTTCCGTGCCCAGGGCGACCAGAAGGCGCAGGAGATCCGCTCCAGGGCCGACCGCGAAGCGACCGTGATCGTCGCCGAGGCGAACTCGGCCGCGGACCAGACCCGCGGTGCGGGCGATGCCGAGCGCAACCGCCTGTTCGCCGAAGCCTATGGCAAGGACAAGGACTTCTTCGCGTTCTATCGCTCGATGACGGCCTATGAGAACGGCCTGCGATCCAGCGACACGCGTTTCCTGTTGCGGCCGGACTCGGAATTCTTCAGATACTTCGGCGGTGCAAACGGCAGGTTGCCTGAGGCGGCCGCCGCGCCGAAACAGTAACGTCACGACTTGAACATCGGGACTTGGCGGCGATGCGGATGACGCTTCGCCGCCGACCAAAACAACAAGTATCGAGCGGGAGGCTGCCATCCGATGAAGTCCATAGCGTTCGGCGACTTCCTCATCGGGTTGGGAATCCTGTTCGTCCTCGAAGGCATCCTGTTCGCGGCAAGCCCCGCCTGGATGCGCCGGGCGATGAAGAGCGCGCTGGCGACGCCCGACAACATCCTGCGCATCGTCGGTATCGGCTCGGCGGTTGCCGGGCTTGTCCTGATCTGGGTGGTGCGAAGATAGTCGCCGTTCCGGAGCATGCGAAGCATGACCGCCAATGCGCGATTGCGCATCGGGGAACCTCGAGATTCCCCAAGGCGCAATTGCGCCTCTGGGGTTCAGCCCTGTTGGGCTGCCCCGGAATGACGAGCAAGACTGAACATAATCGTGAGCCTCTTGCAGCCGGTTTTTCGCCGAAATGCCGGGCTGAGATGCTTGCGCCGTATGCCCGTTCGGGCGCACTCTGTAACCAGCTCATTTGAACCCGTTTGCCTGGAGAAACTCCGACATGACCGCTGCCAGACCAGCCCTGAGCCGCCGCTTCCGCATGATGGGAGCTGCGATCTCGATCGGTGCTGCGAGCATGCTGAGCTCCGTGCCGGCGTTCGCACGCGGTCCTGAAGGCATCGCCGACATCGCCGAGAAGGTGATCGACGCCGTCGTCAACATCTCGACGTCGCAGACCGTCGAGGCCAAGGACAGGACGATGCCGCAGCTGCCGCCGGGCTCGCCGTTCGAGGAATTCTTCGACGACTTCTTCAAGAACCGCCGCGGGCCGCCTGGCAAGGGCGGCGACAAGAGCGGTGAGTTCCAGCCACGCAAGACCAACTCGCTCGGCTCGGGCTTCATCGTCGACACCGCGGGCATCGTCGTCACCAACAACCACGTCATCGCCGACGCCGACGAGATCAACGTCATCCTCAACGACGGCACCAAGATCAAGGCCGAGCTGGTCGGCGTCGACAAGAAGACCGACCTCGCGGTCCTGAAATTCAAGCCGTCGAAGCCGCTCACCGCGGTCAAGTTCGGCGACAGCGACAAGATCCGGCTCGGCGACTGGGTGGTCGCGATCGGCAACCCGTTCAGCCTCGGCGGCACGGTGACCGCGGGCATCGTCTCGGCCAAGAACCGCGACATCAGCCAGGGCCCGTATGACAGCTACATCCAGACCGACGCCGCCATCAACCGCGGCAATTCCGGCGGTCCGCTGTTCAACCTCGATGGTGAGGTGATTGGCGTTAACACGCTGATCATCTCGCCGACCGGCGGTTCGATCGGCCTCGGCTTCGCGGTGCCGTCGAAGACCGTGGCCGGCGTCGTCGACCAGCTGCAGAAATTCGGCGAGCTGCGCCGGGGCTGGCTCGGCGTGCGCATCCAGCAGGTCACCGACGAGATCGCCGACAGCCTCAACATCAAGCCGGCGCGCGGCGCGCTGGTTGCCGGTGTCGACGACAAGGGGCCGGCCAAGCCGGCGGGCATCGAGCCCGGCGACGTCGTCGTCAAGTTCGACGGCAAGGACGTCAAGGATCCCAAGGATCTGTCGCGCATCGTTGCCGACACCGCGGTCGGCAAGGAAGTCGACGTCGTCGTCATCCACAAGGGCAATGAGGAGACCCGCAAGGTCACGCTCGGCCGGCTCGAGGACAACGAGAAGGTTCAGCAGGTCAACGCCAAGTCGAAGGACGACACCGCCGAGAAGCCGGTGACCCAGAAGGCGCTCGGTCTCGACCTCGCCGCGCTGAGCAAGGACCTGCGCACCAAGTACAAGATCAAGGACAGCGTAAAGGGCGTCGTCGTCACCAGCGTCGACGGCAACTCCGATGCCGCCGAGAAGCGGCTGTCGGCGGGCGATGTCATCGTCGAGGTGGCGCAGGAGGCGGTGTCGAGTGCCGCCGACATCAAGAAGCGCGTCGATCAGCTCAAGAAGGACGGCAAGAAGTCGGTGCTGCTGCTGGTCTCGAACGGCGACGGCGAACTGCGCTTCGTCGCGCTCGGCGTGCAGTAGGAGTGTCGTCCCGGCGAAAGCCGGGACCCATACGCCGCGGCCTCTCTTGTTGAGGAAGTGGGCAAGGGCTTTTCTAGGTAACCGGCATCGGTGGTTATGGGTCCCGGCTCCGTGCGCAAGCGCGCACTCGGCCGGGACGACGCCGAGGATCAATTCTCGACGAACTCATCCCGCCGATAGCCCTGCGCGTACAGCAGCGCGGTGAGATCGCCGTGGTCGATCCGGACCGCGGCCGCGGCCGCGACCGCCGGCTTGGCGTGATAGGCAACGCCGAGGCCCGCAGCCTGGATCATGCCGAGATCGTTGGCGCCGTCGCCCACTACCAGCGTGTCGAGGTCGTCGAGATCGAAGGATTCGGTGAGCTCGATCAGGGTGGCGAGCTTGGTGGCGCGGCCGAGGATCGGTTCGACCACCTCGCCGGTCAACTTGCCGCCTGCGACCTGCAGCTGGTTGGCGCGGTTCTCCTGAAAGCCGACCTTCGCCGCGACGACCTTGGTGAACAAGGTGAAGCCGCCCGAGATCAGGCAGGTATAGGCGCCGTGCGCGCGCATGGTCATGACCAGTTCGCGGCCGCCCGGCGTCAGCGTGATCCGCTTGTCGAGCACCTCGTCGACCACGCCGACCGGGAGGCCCTTGAGCAGCGCCACCCGCTCGCGCAGCGCGGATTCGAACTCGATCTCGCCGCGCATCGCGCGCTCGGTGATCGCGGCGACATGGGCCTTGAGCCCGGCGAAGTCGGCGAGCTCGTCGATGCACTCCTGGCCGATCATGGTGGAATCCATGTCGGCCAGAAAAAGCTTCTTGCGCCGGGCGATGCGAGGCTGCACGACAATGTCGATCGGCAGGTCGCCGCGGGCCTGGCGAAGGCGTTCCTCGATCGCCTTGATACCGTCCCTGCTGCTGTCCTCGCTTTCGAACGGAATGTCGGCGGCGACTTCGTTGAACAGCCACTGCGCCGGGCCGGGTGAGGGCAGCACGGCCCGCGCACCGTCGACGATGGTGGAGTCGAGCGCGGGGCTTGCCGGATTGCAGATCAGCGTGGCAACGAGGGACATGCAGGCGCATTCGGGATTGTTGAACAAGGCAGTGCTTATCGCAGGGCCGACCGCCAGCGGCAAGTCGGCGCTGGCGCTCGAACTCGCGCAGCGGACCGGCGGGGTCGTGATCAACACCGACTCCATGCAGGTCTATCGTGACCTCCGGATCATCACCGCGCGGCCGACCGCAGGCGAAGAGGCGCTGGTTCCGCACCGGCTCTACGGCCATGTCGACGCCGGCGTGAATTTTTCCGCCGGCGGCTGGGTGGCCGATGCGGCGAAGGTGCTCGGCGAGGCGCGTGCGGAGGGACGGCCGCCGATCTTCATCGGCGGCTCCGGCCTCTATTTCAAGGCGCTGACGCGCGGCTTGTCGGCGGTGCCGCCGATCCCGGCTGATGTGCGCGACGACGTGCGCGCACGGCTCGAGCAACGCGGCGTCGAGGCGCTGCATGCCGAGCTTGCCGAGCGCGATCCGGTGTCGGCCGAACGGCTGAAGCCGCGCGACCGCACCCGCATCGCGCGGGCGCTCGAGGTGGTCGAGGCCACCGGCCGCCCGCTGCCGGACTGGCATCGCGAGGGCCTGCCGCCTCTGCTGCCGCCGGGCGATTTTCATGCGCTGTTCCTCGCGCCGGAGCGCGAGACGCTCTATGCACGGATCGACGCCCGGTTCGGTGTCATGCTCGATACCGGCGCGCTCGACGAGGTCGCAGCGCTAGCGGCCCGTGGGCTCGATCCGCTGCTGCCGGCGATGAAGGCCCATGGGGTGCCGGCGCTGATCCGGCACCTGAGGGGAGAGATCAGCCGCGAGGAGGCGGCCGAGATCGGCCGGGCCGACACCCGCCATTACGCGAAGCGCCAGTTCACCTGGTTTCGCCATCAGCTCCCGGAGTTCGACTGGGTCGAGCCGGAAGCTGGCCGGGAATGGCTGGAGAGCCGGGTCCCGTAGCCCGGATGGAGCGCAGCGCAATCCGGGGACCTCGCCGCGGGAGACGTTGGTCCCGGATTTCGCTTCGCTCCATCCGGGCTACGGACCCCGCCGCGTGCTGGCAGCGCACGCCCGTCAGCCATGCGCGTTCGCCTGCGGAAAAACACTCGCCGAACGAGCGGAACCCCGGTAGAGTACGGAAATCGCGAAAGTGCTTGCCTTGCCTTGACATTCAGGCTTTGGCCGCTATGTTCGCGCAACCTTTGGGAAGACTGGGTCGTCTCGTGCGCAACATTATTACCAAACTGCTTATCGCCGTCGTACCCAGGCACACCGCCGGGGATGGCTAGCGGCCATCCAAATTCGGGCGGTGTGCATGGGGCCTCTGGGGCCCCTTTTTATTGCCCGAAGCCGAACTGACGAGAACTGACAAAAGCCGCGCAAAAACAAGCGCATCCGGAGCGAACCATGACCGACAAGAGCCACGATCCCAATCAGATGACCGGCGCCGCGATGATCGTGCGCGCGCTCATCGATCACGGCGTGCAGCATGTCTTCGGCTATCCCGGCGGCGCGGTGCTTCCGATCTACGACGAGATCTTCCAGCAGAGCGAGGTCGAGCACATCCTGGTCCGTCACGAGCAGGGCGCCGGCCATGCCGCCGAAGGCTATGCGCGCTCGACCGGCAAGCCCGGCGTGGTGCTCGTGACGTCGGGCCCCGGCGCCACCAACATGGTGACGCCGCTGACCGACGCGCTGATGGATTCGATCCCGCTGGTCTGCATCACCGGCCAGGTGCCGACCCACCTGATCGGCAACGACGCCTTCCAAGAGTGTGACACCGTCGGCATCACGCGGCCGGCCACCAAGCACAATTGGCTGGTCCGCGACGTCAACGACCTCGCCAGGGTGCTGCATGAGGCCTTCTATGTCGCCACCACCGGCCGGCCCGGCCCGGTCGTGGTCGACGTGCCGAAGGACGTGCAGTTCGCGACCGGCACCTATCATCCGCCGCGCAAGTCGGACGTGCACATCTCCTACACGCCGCGCGTCAAGGGCGACGCGACCCAGATCCGCAAGGCGGTGGCGCTGCTCGCCAACGCAAAGCGTCCGGTGATCTATTCCGGCGGCGGCGTGATCAATTCGGGTCCCGAGGCCTCGAAACTGCTGCGCCAGCTGGTGGAGGCGACCGGCTTCCCGATCACCTCGACCCTGATGGGGCTGGGCGCCTATCCCGCCTCGGGCCCGAACTGGCTCGGCATGCTGGGCATGCACGGCACCTACGAAGCCAACATGACGATGCATGATTGCGACGTCATGCTGTGCGTCGGCGCGCGCTTCGACGACCGCATCACCGGCCGTACCGACGCGTTCTCGCCGGGCTCGAAGAAGATCCACATCGACATCGACCCGTCCTCGATCAACAAGAACATCCGCGTCGACGTGCCGATCATCGGCGACGCCGGCAACGTGCTCGGCGATTTGCTGCAGGTGTTCAAGGCCGAAGCCAAGAAGCCGGACATCAAGTCGTGGTGGCAGCAGATCGCGCAATGGCGCGCGCGCAACTCGCTGTCCTACCGCAAGAACAACGATATCATCCTGCCGCAATACGCGATCCAGCGCCTGTTCGAGCTGACCCGCGGCAAGGACACCTACATCACGACCGAGGTCGGTCAGCACCAGATGTGGGCCGCGCAGTTCTTCGGCTTCGAGGAGCCGCATCGCTGGATGACCTCGGGCGGTCTCGGCACCATGGGCTACGGCCTGCCGGCCGCGGTCGGCGTGCAGGTGGCGCATCCGGACAGCCTGGTGATCGACATCGCCGGCGACGCCTCGGTGCAGATGACGATCCAGGAGATGTCGACGGCGGTCCAGTTCGAGCTGCCGATCAAGATCTTCATCCTGAACAACCAGTACATGGGCATGGTTCGGCAATGGCAGCAGCTGCTGCACGGCAACCGCCTGTCGCACTCGTACTCCGAGGCGCTGCCGGACTTCGTCAAGCTCGCCGACGCCTATGGCTGCGTCGGCCTGCAGGCGACCAAGCCGTCCGATCTCGACGGCGCGATCAAGGAGATGATCTCGATCAAGCGCCCGGTGCTGTTCGACTGCCGCGTCGCCGCGCTGGAGAACTGCTTCCCGATGATCCCGTCGGGCAAGGCGCACAACGAGATGCTGCTGCCGGAAGAGGCGACCGACGAGGCCACCGCGAAGGCCTTCTCCGGTGGCAAGGCGCTGGTGTGATGATGGATCGGCGCGGAGCACTCTCTCTTCACCTCGCCCCGCTTGCGGGGAGAGGTCGGATTGCGCGCGAGCGCAATCCGGGTGAGGGGGAGTCTCCGCGAGTCCGTCTCTCACCGCTTTCTTGGAGGCAGCCCCTCACCCCAACCCTCTCCCCGCGAAGAGCGGGGCGAGGGAGCCTATCGCGCGCTCGGATGGAGGGCGGCTCCCATGTTTGACCTCAACGAGCTCGAGCGCGCGCACCGGATCGTCGTCACAGCGGTGCCGGCGACGCCGGCGCACGCCTGGCCGCTGCTCGCCGAGCGGCTCGGCACCGAGGTCGTGGTCAAGCATGAGAACCACACGCCGACCGGCGCCTTCAAGGTGCGCGGCGGCCTGGTCTATCTCGAACGGCTGAAGCGCGAGCGGCCCGACGTGCCGGGCATCATCTCGGCGACGCGCGGCAATCACGGCCAGAGCCTGGCGTTCGCGGCAGGGCGTCATGGCGTGCCGGCGACGATCTACGTGCCGCGCGGCAACTCGGTCGAGAAGAACCGCGCCATGCACGCGTTCGGGGCCGAGCTCGTCGAGCACGGCGACGACTTCCAGGCCGCGCGGGAGGAGGCCGAGCGTCGCGCCCAATTCGCCGGCCTGCATATGGTGCCGTCGTTCCACCCGGACCTCGTGCTGGGTGTCGCGACCTACGCGCTCGAACTGTTCCGTACCGCGCCCGGTCTCGACATTCTCTATGTGCCGATCGGGCAGGGCTCCGGCATCTGCGGCTGCATCATGGCGCGCGACCTGCTCGGACTGAAGACCGAGATCGTCGGCGTGCAGTCGGCCGAGGCGCCGTCCTACGCTTTGTCGTTTGCGGCCGGAAAGATCGTCACCACCGAGACCAGCAATACCCTTGCCGACGGCATGGCGACGCGGATTCCGGACGCCGATGCGTTCGCGCTGATCCAGAAGGGTGCGTCCCGCATCGTGCAGGTCAGCGACGACGAGGTCGGGCAGGCGATCCGCGCCTACTGGACCGACACCCATAATCTCGCCGAGGGCGCGGGCGCTGCGGCGCTTGCGGCCGCGCTGCAGGAGAAGAGCAGGCTCGCCGGCAAGCGGGTCGGCTTGATCCTGAGCGGTGGCAATATCGATTTCGATCTGTTCCGGACCTGGATCGGAACGGATGCTGCGCCGGCCGTCGAGCGGGCGGTGGCGTGAACAGAATGTAAGGGGACGACCATGAACCAGCCCGCATCCGCCTACTTCCTCGAAGAGCGTCACGATCCCAATGAGACGCATACTTTGTCCGTGCTCGTGCAGAACGAGCCCGGCGTGCTCGCGCGCGTGATCGGCCTGTTCTCCGGCCGCGGCTACAACATCGAGAGTCTCACCGTCTCGGAGACCGAGAGCCAGAAACATCTCTCGCGGATCACGATCGTCACCACCGGCACGCCGATGGTGATCCAGCAGATCAAGCATCAGCTCGACCGCATGATCCCGGTCTACCGCGTCGTCGACATGACGCTGACCGGCAGCTCGATCGAGCGCGAGCTCGCAATGGTCAAGGTGCGGGGGGGTGGCGATCACCGCGTTGAGGCGCTGCGGCTGGCGGACGCATTCCGCGCCCGGGTGATCGACGCCACGACCGAGAGCTTTGTGTTCGAGATCACGGGCAATTCGTCCAAGATCAGTCAGTTCATCGACCTGATGCGTCCGCTGGGTCTGGTCGAGGTGTCACGAACCGGGGTGGCCGCGATCACGCGTGGGCCGGAAGGGATGTGAGTCATGTTGGCGCGCGACTGGTACTACACGCAACGGCGGCAGGTCGGTCTCGATACCGCGGTGGCCTCGATCTATGACGTCAGCGAGGACAGTGATGTCCGTGCCCGCCAGGCGCTGACCATGCTCGGCGTCAAGCCGGGCTGGCGGATCGCCGATATCGGCTGCGGCAACGGCGTGCTGGCCACCGAGGCGGCGCTGATGGGCGCCGAGGTCGATGCCATCGACATCTCGCCGGCAATGATCGGGCTTGCCGAAATCTATGCGCGCGACCGCAAGGCGAAGATCCGGACCCAGCCGGCCGGCCTGTTGTCGTTCGCCTATCAACCGAATTCCTACGACCTCATCGTCAGCGAGTTCACGCTGCACCATCTTCCGGACTTCTGGAAGGCGGTGGCGCTGTCGCGAATCTTCAACGCGTTGAAGCCGGGCGCGAACTTCTACCTGCGCGACATGGTGTTCGTCGGCATGCCCGACGGTGTCGATCGCGATGTCGAAGGATGGGCCGACTTCTCGATCAAGAATCACGGTTTCGAGCGCGAAAGCGTGATCACCCATATGCGCGACGAATACTCGACCTTCGGCTGGGTGATGGAGCGCATGCTGACCGAGACCGGTTTCACGCTGATCTCCGTTGATTACCACGCGCCGCTGCACGGCACCTATCTGCTGCGCAAACCGAAGCCCGACGACCAGATCTAGATCCCGACCGAAACGGAAGCAAAAGAAGAACAACAATGAAGCCGGCCGATGTTGGCATCGCCGTCATGGTCGCGGTGATCTGGGGGCTTGCGTTCGTCGCAAGCCGGATCGCGCTCGATGAGTTCTCGCCGGAGCTGATGACGACGCTGCGCTTCGCCATTGCCGCGCTGCCGTGCCTGTTCCTGCGCAAGCCCGGCGTTTCCTGGCCGCTTCTGATCGCGATCAGCGCCACGCTGTTCCTCGGCCAGTTCCTCGCACAGGCCTTTGCGATCGCGCATGGGGTTCCGGTCGGGCTTTCCAGCGTGATCGTGCAGAGCCAGGCGCTGTTCACCATCGCCTTTGCTGCCTTGGCTTTCGGTGAAATCCCGACGCGGACCCAGGCGATCGGCATCGCGATCGCCGCGCTCGGCCTGCTGATGATCTGCGGGACGGTCGGCTACGACTTCAGCGTCGCCGCGTTTGCGATCATCATGATCTGCCCGATCAGCTTCGCGATCGGCAATCTTCTTCTGCGGCAGGCGAACGGCGCGCCGATGTTCGATCTGTTCGCCTGGCTGTGCCTGTCCGCCGCGGTGCCGCTTGCGGTGCTGACCTTGATCACCAACGGCCCGCAGCCGACCTGGCATGCGCTGACCCATATGTCGCTGACCGGGCTCGTCTGCATGCTCTGCCTCGGCGGCATCTCGACCAGCATCGCCTACTGGCTGTGGGGCCGGCTGCTGCGGGATTATCCGGCGGCGCAGGTGGTGCCGTTCGCGCTGCTGGTGCCGTTCGTCGGCTCCGCCGCCTCCAGCATCGTGTTCGGCGAGACATTCGGGCCGCTGCGGCTGGCCGGCATGGTCACCGTGATCGCCGGCATTGCCGTGATGCTGCTGTCGAAGCGGCCAAAAGCTCTGCCGAAAGTCGCGTGAGGGCACCATGTCGAGTTCGCTGCTGTTCGCCTTTGTCGTGTTTGCCGTCGTGATGTTCTTCACGCCGGGCCCCAACAACATCATGCTGCTGTCGTCGGGGCTGACCTACGGCTTCCGCCGCACGGTGCCCCACATCGCCGGCATCACGGTCGGGTTCGCCTTCATGGTCGGCGCGGTCGGCGTCGGGCTAGGGGCCGTCTTCATCGCCTATCCGGTGCTGCAGACGATCCTGAAATATGGTGGCGTCGCCTACCTGATCTATCTCGCCGCCGTTATCGCCATGGCCGAGCCGCCCTCGGCGGACAAGGACGACAGGGGCGGCCGCGGCCCGATGACGTTCTGGGGCGCCGCCATGTTCCAGTGGATCAATGCCAAGGGCTGGGTGATGGTGATCGGTACCATCACGGCCTATGCGGCGATTGCCGCCTTTCCCTGGAACATCGCGATCCAGGTCGGCCTGAGCCTGATCCTGGGCACGGTGTCTTGCATCGTCTGGGCGCTGTTCGGGACCGCCTTGCGGCCGATCCTGACCTCGCCCCGGGCGATCCGCGCCTTCAATGTGGTGATGGCCATCCTGCTGCTGGCCTCGCTCTACCCGGTCTTCATGGACGCATGATGCCGCACCGCGCCATGCGAGATGAGGGTTTCCCCTGAGGGGGAAAATGCTCTAGACAACGCCGGAAATTCGCGGGCGCCCGGCGGTTCTGACCTTCCGAAAGCCTGATTCATCGGCCGATTTTGGCCCCCTTCAAACGAGGAAACCACGATGCGAGTTTACTACGATCGCGATGCCGACCTGAACCTGATCAAGGGCAAGAAGGTCGCCATCGTCGGCTACGGCAGCCAGGGCCACGCCCATGCGCTGAACCTGAAGGATTCAGGCGTCAAGGAAGTGGCGATTGCGCTGCGCAAGGGTTCGGCCTCGGCCAAGAAGGCCGAGAACGCCGGCTTCAAGGTGATGGAAGTCGCCGAAGCCGCCAAGTGGGCCGACCTCGTGATGATGCTGACCCCGGACGAGTTGCAGGGCGACATCTATCGCGAGCACCTGCACGACAACATGAAGAAGGGCGCGGCGCTCGTGTTCGCCCACGGCCTCAACGTGCACTTCAACCTGCTCGATCCGCGCGCCGACCTCGACGTGCTGATGATCGCGCCGAAGGGCCCCGGCCACACCGTGCGCTCGGAATACCAGCGCGGCGGCGGCGTGCCCTGCCTGATCGCGATCGCCAAGGACTCGTCGGGCAACGCCCATGACCTCGGCCTCAGCTATGCCTCGGCGATCGGCGGCGGCCGCGCCGGCATCATCGAGACCACCTTCAAGGAAGAGTGCGAGACCGACCTGTTCGGCGAGCAGGTGGTGCTCTGCGGCGGCCTGGTCGAGCTGATCAAGGGCGGCTACGAGACGCTGGTCGAGGCCGGCTACGCGCCCGAGATGGCCTATTTCGAGTGCCTGCACGAAGTGAAGCTGATCGTCGACCTGATCTATGAAGGCGGCATCGCCAACATGAACTACTCGATCTCCAACACCGCCGAATACGGCGAGTACGTCACCGGTCCGCGTATCGTCACGGCCGAGACCAAGGCCGAGATGAAGCGCGTGCTCGCCGACATCCAGGGCGGCAAGTTCGCCCGCGACTGGATGCTGGAGAACAAGGTCAACCAGACCTCGTTCAAGGCGACCCGCGCCAAGCTCGCCGCGCATCCGATCGAGGAAGTCGGTGCCAAGCTGCGCGACATGATGCCCTGGATCAAGAAGGGCGCGCTGGTCGACAAGAGCAAGAACTGACAGGCGAAGCCTGTCATTCCGGGGCGGTCCGCAGGACCGAACCCGGAATCTCGAGATTCCGGGTTCGCCTCTTCGAGGCGCCCCGGAATGACGCGGTGATGAAAAAGGGTGGGCGCGTTGCCCACCCTTTTTCTTTGTCGCAGAGGCGCGGCGCCTTAGCCGGCCGCCATCGGCTGCTTCTCGATCCTGTTGTGCAGCTGCCAGAATCGCACCGTGCGCTGCGCGGTCTCGAGCGAGAGCCGGCGGTAATCGCGCTGCGCGATTTCGAGCGTCGCATTGTCGAGCGGCAGCGGCAGCGGCCGCTTGCGCAGGATGGTTTCGACGGTCGGCCAGTTGAGCCGCGCCGAGCGGCACGGGATCAGAATCAGGTCGGAGCGGAGGCCGAGCATCAGGCGTTCGATCATCGCGATCGGCATGTCGTTGAGCACGGCAAGCGCGACCGTGACCTCGTCGAGCTTGCCCTCTTCGGCGAACTTGTAGACGGCCGCATCGTCGAGCTCGTTCAGCTGCTTCATCAGCTTGACCAGCTCTTCGGCGATGCCGTAGTTGCGGCGCGGCGCCGCAGCCTCTTCCTGGGCGATGTCGTTCAGCACCTGGCTGATCTCTTCGCGCGCCCTGGGCGACGCGATCGAAAGCAGACGGGCGCGCACCGTATCCTTGGCGCGCTGCAGCAGGTCGCGCAGCAGCTTGGCCGGAATGTCGATGCGCAGACCGAGGATCTCGACCAGCTCGTCGTCGCCTTCGGCGCGGGCGACGATGCTGGAATAGCCGTTGTCGGAGAACTGCGCTCCGGCGTTCTTGGCGAGACGCCGGATCACCTTGTCCTCGCCGCGGTCGATGATCACGTCGGTGACGGAAGGCGGCAGGTTTTCCCGCGCGGAGATCGCGAACAGGTGGTCCTGGCCCTTGCTGCTCGCGATCTCGCGCAGGGCGTCGTTCGAGAGGCGGCTGGAGTGGGTCAGCACGTCGCCGGCGACGCTGATGTCGTCGTCCCAGGCGAGGTGCTGAATCACCTCGAACGGCGCATAGTCGAGCGGCGCGAGCCGCTTGCTGAGCTCGGCCCGCGCACGGGTCTCGACGCGCGCGACCAAGAGGCAGAGCACGTCGTCGAACACCTTGACCTGTTCATCGTTGAGGCGGTCGCCGTCGTTCAGGAACAGATCGGTGACCTGCCGCAGCGTCTGCACACGCTTGGCCGATGTCCCGTCCCGGACCGCATCCTCGAGTTCGGCAATAATCGATTGTGACGCCTGTTGCGCCATCGATGGGCAACCTTGTTTTTGTTGAATGACACCTGTCTGCGCACCATGCGGGGCGCGGTCTTACACCTGCGTTAAGGTGGAACCCGGTGCAAATACGGTGTGCGTCGCATCCTTAACAGGCTGCGACCGGACTCGATTCAATGCGCGCTTTCGGCTCAGCGGAAGCTGATGCCGGTGCATTTTAAGAAATCGTTTAGGACGATACGCGCCGCGCGACGGAAAAGATGTCGATCGACGCTGCACGTCCGCGCAATTGCGTCGAGCCGAGCGGCTCGACGACTAAATCCCGGTCCGGCGGCAGCAGGCGGAGCAGGTCGCCCGATACCAGCAGCGGCCGGCCGGCCTCCTTGCAATGCGCCTGCAGCCGCGCTGTCACGTTCACGGTATCGCTGAAATAGGCGATCTGTCGCCGCGAGTCCCCGCATTCCGCGATGACGACCGGACCGGCATGCATCCCGGCCCTAAACGCGGGCACCACGCCGAACTCCTTGCGATATTGATCGGCCCGCTTGGCGAGGTGATCCTCGATCGCGAACACGCAATCGAGATACCGCCGCGATCGCCCGTCGGCATTGGCCGGCCAGGTCACGATCACTTCGTCGCCGACATAGGCGTGGACTTCGCCGCCGTGCGACACGATCGGCTCGTCGATGTCGAAGAAGAAGCGCGTCAGCAATTCCTGCACGCGCAGCTCGCCCATCGACTCCGCCAGCGTCGTCGAGCCGACCAGGTCGAGAAACAGCAGCACGCGCTCCTCGCGCACCGGCTGCCGATAGCGTCCGAGCACGATGCCGAGCAGCGTATGCCCGCCGATCATCCGGACCAACTCGTAGATCGTTGTGATCGGGATCGACAGCAGCAGGCCGACGCCAATGATCTTCAGGAAGGTTTCGCGCATCCACTTGGCTCGAGCCCATGCCCGTAGAGCACGATTTCCAGCGCGATCGCGGCGGCCGCAACGGTGACGGCGAGGATCACAGAGCGGCCG
Organism: Bradyrhizobium sp. USDA 3262; assembly: GCF_054060035.1. NCBI lineage: Bacteria > Pseudomonadati > Pseudomonadota > Alphaproteobacteria > Hyphomicrobiales > Nitrobacteraceae > Bradyrhizobium > Bradyrhizobium sp. USDA 3262. The sequence continues at coordinate 7,269,528 of NZ_JBSSCT010000001.1, read as the reverse complement.
ATCAGCTCGACGATGAGTGATTGCCGTCGCAGCCAGATGGAGCAAGAATCTTGATATATTCCTTGGCGATCGACAGTCGGCCGAAACAATTGAGCTGATGCGCATTGCCTCGGACGCTCCTCGAAAGGAGGAACGCAAAGAAGCTGCCCAGAAGCTACTCGAATCCATCAAGGATGAAGAAGTCGCTTCTTTTCTTCAAGGCTTATCTCTCGGCGACAAAGCAAGGTCGTTTCGATCCTGGTTGCGAAGCAAGCTCACCAGCTCCTCGACTGAAGTCTGATTGGTCGTCGGCAAAGTGCAAGAGTGGCGATGATTTTGACGAGGCCCCGCTTGTTGGGGTACGAAACGAATTCGTCTCCATCTTCTATGAGTAGACCCGATTTCGGGATTTCTAGTTCAAGGACTACGTCGTAATAGTTGGATTGTTTTGGCTCGACTGAGCCAACGAGCTCGCCGCTAAGAAGTGTTCCGCTCAAATATTTTTGGCTCGGGCGCGAATCGAAAACCAAGCTTGGGCCGTCAGCGTCTCCTCGCCAAAACACATGCTGCCAGGTTGTTGTGTTCTCTAACTTGGTTTCCTCGGCTGAGGATGTCCCTTTTCTTGAACTGCTGTTCAGTTTCGCAGAAGGTAGGGAGGATGCTGTCAATCCAATCTGATCGGTTTCAGACTCCGTGCGCGATAGGCGCTTTTTCAATGTGGCTTTAGCTTTGCCACTTAGCGACCAAGTCTGCTCTAGATTGCAAGCCAACGGAAATGCGCAGTTTTCAAGTCGGAAATTTAGGTAAGCACGTGCAAGCGCAACCCGGATTTGGATTGGACCTAGCGACAAGACATCGTCTGAAAATCGGGTTGTCAGATGGAGATTAGGTCCAGGCGCATTCCGTTCTCTAAAGTCGGCTTCGACGGTGCAGAGATAAGGTGCCTTTCTCTTGGTGATCAAAGGCGATTTGGTCATCATGTCTTCCCCCTTGTCGAATTGTAGGTGTATTTCCGCCGTTTTCAACTGAGGAGGGAAGCGATTGAGTGGCGCAGCGATGTTGGCTCTTTTTCCTAGTTCGATCTGGAATGTCCCGAATTTGCAGCTTGGGCCGAAGAGATTGTTTGTATTATTCGTCCTCATCTCGTCGGCCTGGGCCGGCGATCAGAGCGTTGGCGAGCCATCCTGCGACGGCGGCTCCTACCAGATGGTCGAATGCCTCAAGGCCAAGACTGCGCAGTGGGACAAGCGGATGAACGTCGCCTATCAGAAGGCGTTGAAGGATGCCGCCGACGACAAGCAGCGCGAACAGCTGCGCACCGCGCAACGGCTGTGGATCCAGTACCGTGTCGCCAACTGCCTGTATTACGACCTCGGCGAGGGCACCATCGCCCGCCTTGATGCCGGCGAATGCATGCGCAGCATGACCGAAGCCCGCGCTAAGGAACTGGAGAATCTTGGCCATCAGTGAGCCATCTTCCGGAGTCAGGACCGAGGTCATGACTGATGGAAAGAGCCAGGACGAATTGACCCAGCTTGCCGAGGAGGCGCTGCGCGCCCAGCCCGGCTGCGAAACCGCGCGTGTGCCGGCGGTCGCAGCGCTGCCCGATGCGCAGATCGGGCGCAACTGGGAAATTCCGAACGTCGTGCTCGGTGACAGCCTGATCAGCGACGTCGACCGCGCGGTGCTGTCGGTTCATCGCCAGCTCGGCCGCAAGTTTCACCTGGTGTAAGGCGGCCCGATCTCAGCTCGCTTGCGCCGGACGCGGCGCAGGCCGCGCGGCCATGCTGATGATCCTGAGCGCGAACACGGCGGCGAGCGGCACGAGAAACAGCGTGTAGAGCGGCATCTCGGGAATTCGCTTGCCGAACGAGACCATGAACTGCAGCAGCAGATAGTAGCCGCCGATGAGATGCAGCCTGCGCCAAACGCGCGGGCCCAGCATCGCGGCCGTGCGATCGAATGAGGTCGCGGTCAACGCGATGATGAAGGCATAGCCGATGCCGCCGAAGATATAGGAGACCGCCGAGGTCGCGGCGGCGAAGCCGGGCGGATCGAGCGTCGCGAAGGCTGCGATCGCGACCGCATGGATGGCGTGCGAGGCCGCGAAGGTGACGCCCAGGTAACGGCGGTTGCGGCGCTGCCAGTGCGTCCAGGCGTTCGACCACAGCCGCGCCAGCGCCGCCGCCGAGAAGGCGAGGCAGAAGAACAAGAGCGAGGTCCGCGCCGTGAAGCGGATCACCATCCGCACGCCCTCGACCTCGAACTGCCGCATCGCGGCGATCCAGATCGAAAGCCCGATCAGGGTGAGCGTGAGCAGGCCAAACAGCCGCCAGCCCTCGAACCAGTTGCGATGCGTCGCCATATCCCGCCTCCCGTTTATGTAATCACCAGTTACATTTCGCGCCCGCGCGCGGTCAATCCGTGTAATCATCGCTTACATTCACAAGCGGGTGATGCTAGTGGTGCGCCATGCGCCGCTCCGCCAAAAGCCCGCCCACCGGCCGCCGGCCCGCCAAGCCGCGTCCGGTCGCGACGCGGGCGCAGGCGGCCAGGCCGTATCACCACGGCGATCTCCGCCGCGTCCTGATCGATGCCGCCATGCAACTGGTCGGCGAGGGCGGGCCGGAGGCGGTCAGCGTGCGCGAGGCCGCGCGCCGCGCCGGGGTCTCGCCGGGCGCGCCGTTCCGGCATTTCCCGAGCCGGGACGCGCTGATGAATGCGGTGGCGGAGGAGGCGCAACGCCGCTTTCGCGCAGAGATCGAGGCGGCGCTGGCCGAGGCGCCGTCAGGCGATCCGCTCGGCCGCTTCCGCCATCTCGGGATCGCCTATCTGCGCTGGGCGATGAAGAACCCGACCCATTTCGAGATCATCTCCAGCCGCCGCTTCTTCGACCACGACCGCTCGGCCGCCGTCTCCAGCGACAATGCCGAGTTGATCGGCCTGACCGAGCGCACGCTGGCGGAGGCATTTTCAGCTGGCCAACTCGGGACGCGCGACCTCAGGCAGGTCCAGATCGCCGGCCGCGCGCTGGTCTATGGCTTCGCACGGATGCACATCGACGGCCATTTGCCGCGCTGGGGTGTCGGCGATGCGGAGGTCGAGCAGATGGCTGCCGACATCGTCGATCTCTTCATCGCGGGCATCGCGAGCCACGCCGCGCCAGCCGCCAAAGTTTAAGGCATGCGCGCTGCCTGCCGCGGCCAGGCTGGGCGCGGCAAATTCATTGCGCGTTCATGACGATTCAATTACGGTTTTGTGACGCGGTCCAGACACCGGCTGTGCCGCATGCCTCCTGGCCGTTGCCAGTCAAGGCGGTGGCATTGCGCCGGGTTGTATTGCGTCCCGCCCATGGCGCCCGCGCCTCAGCAAAACTCCTCCGTTGCCGCACTGGCCGGCGGTCTTGCCGCGCTCGGCATCTGGCGGTTGATGGCGGTCGCGGCACCGCATTTCGGCGCGCTGATCCTGATGCTGCGCACCGAGACCGATTTCGGCTCGCGGCTTTGCTTCCTGCTCACCTGGGGAATCCTGAACTTCCTGTTCATCGCGCTGCTGCGCCGGCCGGCGCTGTCGGGCGCGCTGTCGCTGACGCTGGTCGTCGTGTTGGTGCTGTTGTCGCGCTTCAAGCACGACGTGGTGCAGATGACCGCGAATTTCGTCGACCTGATGGTGATCGACCGCGACACCGCGGCGTTCCTGCTGACGATCTTCCCGAGCCTGCGCTGGTCGATTATCGGCGCCGGCCTCGTCACGCTGCCCCTGATGTACGCGCTGTGGTGGCTCGATCCGTTCCGCATCCGCCGCCTGCCGGCTGCGGCCGCCTGCCTCGCCTGCACCGCGGCCCTCTCGGGTTATGCCTTCGCCTGGCCGGACGAAGCCTGGCGCGGCTATTACGACGACGGCTATCTCTCGAAGTTCGCGCGCTCCGGCGTCACGGCCGTGTCCGATTTCGTCGCCTACGGTTTCATGGAGTCGGATCCGACCGCGAGCGACCAGCTTAGGGTGCCCCTGGTCGATGCCTGCCATCCTGCCGGGCGGCGGCCGAACATCATCATGATCCATGATGAATCGAGTTTCGACATCCGCGCCGCCTCCGGCGTCAAGGTGCCGCCGGGCTATGGCAGCCAGTTCAAGTCCTATGACGGCGTCGAGCGCAAATTCCTCGCCGAGAGCAATGGCGGGCCGAGCTGGTTCACGGAGTACAACGTGCTTGCGGGATTGTCCTCGCGCTCGTTCGGCCGGTTCTCCTATTTCGTCACCCGCATCGCATCGGGACGCGTGGAGCGCGGCCTGCCGTTGGCCCTGCGCCGCTGCGGCTACGACACGCTCTCGCTCTATCCCGCATTCGGCGCCTTCATGAGCGCGCGCAACTTCCAGACCACGACCGGCATCCAGCGCTTCTACGACGCGCATGACCTGCATGCGAAGGACGTCGAGCCCGACAGCTTCTTCTATGACAAGGCGCTGAAGCTGATGGCCGAGCAGAAGACGTCAGGTACGCCGCTGTTCGCCTTCGTCTATCTCGCCGCCAATCATTTCCCCTGGGAAACCAAATTCCATCCCGAGTTGCTGCCGTTGTGGAAGCGGCCGGGCAACACGCCCGCCGTCGACGAATATCTGCGCCGGCAGGCGATGAGCGCTGGCGACTATGCCGGCTTCGTCGCGGCGCTGAAGAAGAAGTTTCCGGCGCAGCCTTTCCTGATCGTGCGTTACGGCGATCATCAGCCGGAATTCTCGCCGCAGCTGCTAGATCCCGATCTCGATGAGGCCGGCATCGGCAAGAAGCTGATGGATTACGATCCGCGTTACTACGCGACCTACTATGCGATCGACGCCGTCAATTTCGAGCCGGTGAAGAGCCCGGCGGTGATGGACACGATCGACGCCGCCTATCTGCCGCTGGTGATTCAGGAAGCTGCGGGCATTCCGCTTGATCCGTCGTTCGAGGAGCAGAAGGCGATTATGCTTCGCTGCAACGGCGTGTTCTATTCCTGCAAGGACGGCGCAGAAGCCCGCCGCTTCAACCGCCTGTTGATCGACGCGGGGATCATCAAGGGGCTTTGAGACGTCGTCATTGCGAGGAGCGTAGCGACGAAGCAATCCATCTTTCCTCGCATGCGGAGAGGTGGATTGCTTGGCTTCGCTCGCAATGACGGCGAGAGGCTATTTTCTGCCGACCTTCTCCCACAGCCAGCGCGCCACGGCGTCGGGCGACGATGATGCGTCATTGCCCGACGCGCGCAAATTCGCCTCGCGCATCTCGGCGATATCGATCTTGCCGAGCAGCGGCCGCAGCGCCGCCTTGAGCGTCTCGTCGTCGCGTCGCTTTGGCGACAGCAGCACGATGGCGTCATAGGGCGGGATGGCGTGCCTGTTGTCCTCGAGCGTGACAAGATCGTATTTCGCGATCAGTCCGTCGCTGGTGTAGCCCGCGATCACGTCGACCTCGCCGGAGGCGACCGCCGCATACATGAAATCCGGCTGCATCTGACGCTGGGCGCGGAACGCCAGCCCGTAGGCCTTCTGGATGCCGGCCCATTCCGGCCGCGAGAAGAATTCATAGTCGCCGGCGATCGACATCGTGGCGGCGCGTGAGGCGAGGTCGGCGATCGAATGGATGCCGAGCTCTTCGGCGCGCTTCCTCGGCATCACCAGCGTATAGGCATTCTCGAAGCCGAGCTCGCCGAGCAGCGTGATGTCTTGCTTCGCCAGCGTCGTCTGCAACTCGCCCAACAGCTCGGCGCGGGGTTTGATGTCGGTGTGGTGGAACTGGTTGGCCCACAGCGTGCCGGAATAGTCGACATAGACATCGATATCGCCGGCCGTGAGCGCGTCGAAGATCACGTTGGAGCCGAGGCCGGCGCGGGTCGTGGCTGGAAGGCCGGCCGCCTGCAGCCGCTGCGCGATCAACGCCGACAGCACATATTGCTCGGTGAACGTCTTGGCGCCGACGACGATGCCCGCATGCGGGCGCGCGATCGCGGGCACCAGCGTCGCCGCGATCAGGGCGGCAATACCAAGCCCGCCGAGCGCCGTCCGGACGCGGCTGCGATTGCGCAGGCCGTTCTCGATCAGCGCCAGCAATTGGTCGACCACAAGCGCGAGCACGGCCGCAGCGAAGCAGCCGAACAGCACGAACACCCAGTTCTGGGTCTGCAATCCCGCGAAGATATAGTTGCCGAGGCTGGTCTGGCCGATTGGCGTCGACAAGGTGGCGGTGCCGATCACCCATACCGCCGCGGTGCGGATTCCGGCCATCATCACCGGCAGCGCCAGCGGAACCTCGACCATGGTGAGCGATTGCCGCGGCGTCATGCCGACGCCCTGGGCGGCTTCCAGCACCGCCGGATCGACCCCCGACAGGCCGGTGATGGTGTTGCGCAACACCGGCAGCATCGAATAGAGCGCGAGCGCCAGCACCGCCGGCAGGAAGCCGAACGCGGAGAAGCTGAAGCCGAGCCACGCCGCGGTCAACGCGGCGAGCGCCAGCAGCAGGGGATAGAACAACGCGAGCAGCGCGAGACCGGGCACGGTCTGCACGATGCTGGCAAGCCCGAGCAACGTCGTGCGCAGCACCGGCCGGTTGCGGGCGATGATCGCAAGCGGCAGGCTGATCAGAAGCCCGAGCGCCAGCGCGGCGACGCTGACCCGCACATGATTGCCGAGATAGTCGGGCAGATGCGCGAGCGCCTCGCTCCAGCGCGGATCGGCTGATAGGTTCATGCGGTGTCGCCCCGCGGCAGCAAAGCGCCCAGGCGTTCCGCCTGCCGCCGCGGCGTGCGCATCAGTTCGCCGACGTAGCCGTTGGTGCTGGCCGAGAGCTCCGCCGGCGTGCCCTGGGCCAGCAGCCTGCCGCCACGCATCACCGCGACACGATCGGCCAGCAGCAACGCCTCGGTCATGTCGTGGGTGATCATGACCGTGGTCAGGCCGAGCTCGCGGTGCAGCGTTCGATAATCGTCGCCGAGCGCGTCGCGGGTGAGGGGATCGAGTGCGCCGAACGGCTCGTCCATCAGCACGATGCGCGGCTTCGCAGCCAGCGCACGCGCGACGCCGACGCGTTGACGCTGGCCGCCGGAGAGTTCGTGCGGCATGCGCTCGCGATATTGTGAGGGGTCGAGCCGCACAAGGTCGAGCAGTTCGTCGACCCGCGCCGAGATCTCCGCTTGCGTCCAGCCGAGAAGCTTCGACGTGATGCCGATGTTGCCGGCGACGGACAGATGCGGAAACAGCCCACCGCTCTGGAAGACATAGCCGATGCGGCGCCGCAGCAGGATGGGATCGACGCGGCTGACATCTTCACCTTCGACGGCGATCCGGCCGTGGTCGGCTTCGATCAGGCGATTGGCGAGCCTCAGCAGCGTCGTCTTGCCGGAGCCCGAGCCGCCGACGATCGCCAGGAATTCACCCTCGGCCACGTCAAGCGAGACGTCGTCGACCGCCACCACGCGACCACTGTCAAAACTCTTGCCGACATGCGCATAGGCAATCAGCGGCGTTACGGGCATTCCAGGGCGACCTCATGTCTCACCGTCGTGAACGACAGTGATAGCCCATAAAATGGACTTTGACTTGAGGCGCGCGCCTGCGCCGTGTGGTTTCGCAGGCTGTTCCGGTCGAAGCGGATCAGCCCCGTCCGGGGCTGTGAGCACACATCACACTTCGTTCTTGGGTACGTACTTGCCCATGATGCATTTATAGCTCTGCAGGTGCCATTCGTGATACGGCCCCTTGGCGAGCCAATCGGCGATGCCGATCTGCGCATTCACTGCGCAGGCGCCCATGGTGATGCCGGATTGGTCACTCGTGGTGACGACCTTTTCCATGCAGAGTTGAGCATTGCAGAGGATGGCGACGAGCGTAACGAGCATGACGGCCTTTATCAGTGGGATTAACCCGGTCTGACCCGAATCATGCAGGGTTCATGCCACTATCAGCAGCTTTGGCGCCGCAGCGGGCAAGACCGGGAAAGTACGGCCGGAGCGAATCGTCACGTCCGTCAGCGCGTAGCCGCACGCCCGTAGATGCGCTATAGTCGCTGCCCAACTACGACGTGAGATCGGGGCGAGCGAGGAACGTTGCGCGGTCGGGGGCTGCATCGATGATGACGTTACCTGAGTTGGCGGCAGGTGCTTTGGAGAAGTTTCTCGCCACGCATGTCAGCCGCACCTTCGGCGCTTCGCAGGCGCGCTTCGGCGAACTCCTGCCAGCCGCCGCGCGCATCGCGCTGGAATGCATTGGCAACAGCGACGCGCTCTACCACAATGTCGAGCACACGATGCTGGTCACGCTCGCCGGGCATGACATCATCCGCGGCCGCGCGCTGCACACCCACGTCACCGCCGAGGACTACACCCACACCATCATCGCCTGCCTGACTCACGACATCGGCTATGTGCGCGGTCTTTTGAAAGGCGATGGACCCGATGGCTACGTCATAGATGCCTCCGGCAAGAAGGTGGTGCTGCCGCGTGGCTCGTCGGATGCCGGCCTGATGCCGTATCATGTCGACCGCTCGAAGCTGTATGTGCTCGACAGGCTCGAGGCCGTCCTTCCGCTCGATCGCGAGCGCGTCGCGCGCAACATCGAGGGCACGCGGTTTCCGGCGCCCGAGGGCCAGGAATATGACGATGAGGCGTCGATCGTCCGGGCGGCCGATTTCATCGGTCAGCTCGGCGATCCCAACTACATCAGGAAGGCCAACGCGCTCTATCACGAGTTCGAGGAGGTCGGCATCAACCGCCAGCTCGGCTATGAGTCGCCGGCCGATATCGTCGACCGCTATCCGCAATTCTACTGGAACATGGTTGCGCCGCACATTCAGGGCGCCATCAACTGCCTGAACATGACGGCAAGCGGCCGCCAGTGGATCGCGAACCTCTATAGCAACGTGTTCCGCGCCGAGCGCGAGGTGACGCTGTCCGGCCCGCAAATCTGACGCCGCGGCCTTTCAGCACGGATTGCGCTGCGTTCCCCAGCCGTTCGCGGAGTGTCCACATTTAGGCCTGCTTCGTCGTTGCACAGTCCGTGGAAATCAGCGACCTTGCGCCATGGATCCCTCCAGCGACCGTGTTTTCGACCGTTTCAGCATGATCTCCCGTTTCGCTCAATTGATTGCGGCTGCCGTCCTCTGCTGGCCGGCGCTCGCCGTTGCCGCCGGTCCGGTCTACGACGTCGACCTGTACGCGTTGATGTCCGGCACTTGCCGCAATGTCACCGTTGCGGGCCGCAGTTACACCTGCAAGGCGGTCGCCTATTTCCACACTCTGCGCGGCCGTTCCGAATTCACCGTGGTGCTCGACGATCCCGCCGACAAGAGCCACATCATCTCGTTCTCCGGCGAGAGCACCGAGCGCACCCAGGACAATCTGTTCGAGCTCGCGGTCGACCGCATGTTGCTGAAGTCCAGCGACCGCCCGCGGGTGGATGGCCTGCCGGTGCCGCTGGTCGAGATGTCGACCGGCTCATGCCGCCAGGTCGGAAGCTTCATCACGCGGCAGGTGTCCACCATCTCCTGCGCCGCGACCGACCAGAACGGCAAGAAGTACGAGCTGAGCTTCGAATCTGACGGCTCGCCGATGACGTTGCGCCGGTTGCGGCAATCGACGCTGCCGTCGGAACGGCAGAGGGCGCGCCAGATCGCGCAGCTCGAATGTCGTCTCAAGGCGCGCGCCGCGCAGGTGCTGCCGCGGGACACGACGGCCTTTATGATCCGCTGCCTCGGCGAGGGCGACGGCAAGCCGGCCGACGAACAGCGATAGCCACGCGCCCGGCGATCCGGACCAGGCTTGAGGAGAATTCGATGCGCTTGAAATTCATCATCGTCATCGCCGCCCTCGGCGCTGGTCTCGCCGGGCCCGCCGCCGCGCAAATGTACGATCCGAATTATCCAGTCTGCATGGAAGTCTATGAAGGCAGGCTGACGCCCGAGTACGTCGATTGCAGCTTCACTTCGCTTCCGCAATGCCAGGCGACGGCCTCGGGGCGGTCCGCATCGTGCTCGGTCAATCCATTCTACAAGGGTGCAAAAAAGCCGACCAAGGAGCGGGGTCAACGATACCGCCAACCCGGTAACTAGCGCTTGGGCTGACCGTCAATCATGCCCGCATGGCCGTCGCGCCGCTGGTGTGGTTGACTAACTCCGGCAGTTGTGGGGAAACCGTCCGAGCAACAAGGAGGGACCGATGCGCCTGAAACTGTTCGCGATCGCCGCATTCGCGGTCGCCCTGGCCGGACCTGCAGCCGGGCAGGCTTACGATCCGAACTATCCGGTGTGCATGCATGTCTATGGCGGCCGGGTCGGCGGCGGAAACTATATCGATTGCAGCTTCACCTCGATCCCGCAGTGCCAGGCGAGCGCGTCGGGCCGTGGCGCGATGTGCTCGGTGAATCCGTTTTTTGCTCCGCCACCGCCTCCGAAGCGCCGGACGCATCGCCGCCATCATGCTTACTGAAGCAGGAGTACCTGGTCCGTCGAACGCCGGCCGTCAGACCGGCAGGTTCAACGCATCGTAAGTGAACAGCCAGTCATAGCGCTCGCGCACCCGGTCCGGCTGCCATTCGCGCGAGACATAGGCGTCGGCCCCTTCGGCGTCGGCAAGCGCGGGATTATGGAAGCGCCTGGCGTTCTCGGCCGACTTCACCACAATCGCATTGGTCCGCATCAGCCGCGCGGTCTGGTAGCGCCGCAGCGCTTCCTCGGGAGGGAAGTTTTCAAGACAGCGCGCTAGCACCATGCCGTCCTCGATCGCCATGTTGGCGCCCTGGGCCAGGAACGGCAGCGTCGGATGCGCTGCGTCGCCGAGCAGGCAGGCGCGCCCGACGACGAAGCGATCGAGCGGGTCGCGGCCGAGCAGCGCCCATTTGTAGGGAATATCGAGGTTCGCGATGATGGTGTGGATCTCTGGATTCCATCCGGCAAAGGCACCGCTGCAGGCCTCGCGCGTGCCGCGTTCGGTCCACGATTCGACCGACCAGCTCTCACCCTCGAAGATGCCGACGAAGTTCAACAGCGCGCCGCGGCGCACCGGATAGGTGATGACGTGGCCGCCCGGGCCGATCCAGTTGGTGCCGACGTCGCGCCTGAGGGGTGGCGGTAGCCGTTGCATCGGCACCAGGCCGCGCCAGGCGGCCACGCCCGAGAAGAGAGGTTTGGTGTCGCCGCCGATCTGCCGGCGAATTTCGGAGTGCACGCCGTCGGCGCCGATCACGACGTCGCCGCGCCGACGCTCGCCATTGGCAAGGTGCAGCCAGATGCCATCGCCGTCCTGCTCAAATCCGCTGCAGCGACTGCCGAGATGCAGGCGCCCCGGCGCCCGAGCCGTGAATGCGTCGACCAGCACGCGGTGGAAGTCGCCGCGATGCACCATCCAGTAGGGCGCGCCGTAGATCGCGCGCGAGGAGGCGCCGAGATCGAACAATTTCCAGGTCCGCCCGGTGCTGAACAGCCTGATCTCCTTGCCCGAGGGCTCGCAGGCGATCGCCTGCATCTCTTGCTCGAGCCCGAGCGCGATCAGGACGCGTGTGCCGTTGGCGCTGAGCTGGACACCGGCGCCGAGCTCGCGCAGCTCGAACGCCTGCTCGAAGACCTCGACCTCGATGCCACGCTGCAGCAGCGACAGCCCCGCGACAAGGCCGCCGATCCCGGCGCCGGCAATCAGCACTTTTGGCTTGCGGTGTGTGCTCACGCGAACATCGCTATCTGCGCGTGATCAGGAAGTCGTCGGTGAATTCGCCGCGCGACAGCTTCACCGGGATCTCGCCGTCGCTGCCGATCTCGACGATCTCCGAGCCGGACTTGTGATCCTCAGGGGTTAACAGCTCGATGCGCTCGGCGATTTGCTCCGCCTGCCAATCGGTCAGCTTCCAGGCAAAACAGCCGCCGAGATCGCGCATGCCGAATTCGTCGTCGGCGGGCGCCAGCACCAGCGTGTCGCGCGAGACGGCGCCGGGAATCCGCTCCGCCACGGCAATGGTCTGCGGGTTCTCGGCAAAGCGCCGCAGCAGCGTTGCCAGCGCGGCGAGATCGGCGGCTTCGCCGAGGAACAGGAACAGCGGATGAAAATCGCTTGGCATGTATTCAAATCGCAGCATGATCGTCGGTCCGTTGACTGGGACTACTCGCTAAGCACCTTGATGACGTCCTGCGCGTGGCACAGCTCCACCGTGCCGACGTCAGAGGGCCGGGCGGGGCACTCCAGATAGCGCACCTGCAGCCACTGGCCATCGTCCATGTTCTCCACCACTTCGGCGAGGACGCCGGCCTCCAGTTTCAGCCGCGTCCCCACCTTGATCGCCATCACGTCAATCATCGCTACCCTTGACCTCGCCCGGAGTTGGCCTCGCTCAGAAGAACGTGGTGAGATTCTTGGCCAGCAGGATGTTCTGTTCAAGCAATATCTCGCGCCGCGCGATCTTCCAGCCATTGTCGGTCAGGCGCAGCGTGTCGTTGCGACGGCCGACGAAGATGTAGGTCTCGTACTCGACGCGGTTCTGGTAGACGAGGAAGCGGCTGGTGATGTCCAGCTCGCGCGCCGCCTCGATATCCGGCCGCGCGCCCTTGATCTGCACATTGCTGACCATGTGCGTGATGCGCGACAGCGGCTCCTCGGCATAGTGCACCCCGGTCAGGATCTGCTCGACCCGCTTGGTCAATGTCCATTTGTCCTCGTCGAACCAGCTGATGCCTTCGCCCCGTTTGGTGTTCTCGCGCGCGGCCTGCTGGCCGAACTTCACGTTGCGGCGGATCGGCATGAAATAGCTGATGTCGTCGGTGAGTAGCTCGAGCCAGTCGCGGAAGCGCCGATCGTCGAGCAAATCGGCCTCGTGATAGTAGAAATCCTCGACATCGGCCTTCAGCCGATAGTAGGCCGCGGATCGCTCGACCGCCGCGTTGCCGGCGTGTTGTTGTTTGTCCTGATCCTGAACGGTCGTCATCATCGCTATCTCCTCATCAGGCATCACAGGGTTGTCAGAGCGCCGGCTTGGGCGGGATCGGTCCGCCCTGCTGGGCGAAGCAGCCGACATCGATCACGGTGCCGGACAGCGTTTCCGCGTCTGACGACAGCAGGAAGGCGACCACATTGGCGATGTCGTCACCGGTGGCGACGCGGCCCGCGGCGGTGCCCGGCGCGCCCGTGCCGAAACGCGCCGCATCGCCGCCGACACGGCCGAGGCTCATGCCGCTGACGATGCCGCCACCACCGGGGATCACGGTGTTGACGCGGATGCGCTGGTGAAAGAAGTCGTAGGCCATCGCCGCGCTCAGCGCGACAACGCCGCCCTTGCTCGCGCTGTAGACCGCCATGTTCGGCTTGCCCCAGCCGGCGCCGGATCCGATGTTGACGATCGAGCCGCCGCCTTGCGCGATCATGTGCGGGATCGCGGCGCGGCTGGTCAAATACGGTCCCTTCAGATTGACGGCGATGATCCGGTCGAACAGCGCCTCGTCGGTGTCGAGCACGGTACCGAGCGGGCCGATCGCGGCGTTGTTGACGACGCCGTCGATGCGCCCGAACCGCGCCATCGCGTGCGCGACCACCCTGGCGACGTCGCTCGCTTGCGACACATCGGCTTCCATCAGTTCGGCGGAGAGCCCTTCGCGATCAAGCTGTTCGCGCAAGGCCGGAATGGCGTTCTGCGGGGTACTCGAGACCTGCGGCGCTTCGAGGCCGAAGGCGACCACCGCGTGGCCGCGCCGGGCGAGGCCGAGCGTGATCGCGCGGCCGATCCCGAAGGTGCCCCCGCTGACGAGGACGGTTTTTGCGGGCGCGGTCATTCTGCGGCCTGGCGGTTGCCCGCGGGCGATCCGAGCAACTCGTGCCAGTCGCCGCCCTGCATGTAGGTGGTCCAGCGGCGATAGAAGCCGCGCGCGATCTGCTCGGTGACTTGGGTCGAGACATCGCCGCCGAGCGGATGATCGGTCACGTAGGCGCCCATCGACTGCTGATAGTTGAAGGGATAGCGCCGCGCCACCGTGCCGGTGCTCGCCGCGGTCGCATAGAGCCAGTTCTCCATGTCGTCCTGCTCGGTCATGCCGGCCGGGCCGGAGTAGCGCATGTAGTAGCGGCGCAGATATTCCTTGGCTTCCTTCGGCGCGTCCTTGTCGACAAGGAAGAAGCGCCAGCCTTCGGTCGAGGTCGGGCTGTGCGGATGCCAGGCGCAAAGTCCGCGCGGCTGGCGGCCGTGATAGGAGGTGTTGGGGAAGATCGTGCCGACGAACGGCAGCAGCCGCGCCCCTTCGCCGAGCCGCCGCTTGCGCTCCTCGAAACAGTGCCGGAAGTATTTTTCGAGGATCGGGTTGTCGAGGAAGGACTCGATGTATTCATTGGCCTCCGGCTGGATCGCGCTGTGCACGCCATGGCCTTCCGGAAAGCTGATCCAGACGTGCTGCGCCTTCTCCAGCTCGTCGTCGCGGCGACCCTTCTTGCCGGCGGCAGCGCTCGGCCCGATGCCGATCAGGTCGACCGAGCGATGGCTTGGGTTGTGATAGGTGTCGCCGAGGAAATTCTCGGCCGCGAATTTCCAGTTGGCGGGGAACACCCATTTGTGGACGCCGATCACCTCGGAGCCGCCCTCGCGGCCGTCGCGGCAGTCGAGCGCCTGGTCGAGATGGACCTTGGCATCGCCGAGATAGGTGATGAAGTCGGGCGCGTCCTTGTCCCAGGTCGCCCAGATCGAGCCTTTGTAGTTGCAGAGCTTCGCCACCGAGACCAGCGAGTTGGCCTCGCGGTCGAGCACCCCATCGTACAGCGTCCGGTGCAGCGGAACGCCCTGCAGCTTGCCGTCGGTGGTGTAGGTCCAGCTGTGATAGGGGCAGGTGAACAACGACGTGTTGCCCTGCTCGTAGCGGCACACCTTCATGCCGCGGTGCCGGCACGAATTGAGGAAGACGTGAATCTCGCCCTTCTTGTCGCGGCACAGGATGACGGATTCCTCGCCCATCCGCGACGTGTAGAAATCGCCGGGATTGGGCACCAGGCTTTCGTGGCCGACCAGCAGCCAGGCGCGGGTGAAGACCTTGTCGAGCTCCTGCCGGTAAATATCGGCGTCCACGAAGATCTCGCGGCTGATGAAGCCACCCTTGACGTTAACAAGCTGATCGAAATCGTTGCGAAGCGGCATCGGCTCCTCCTTGATCTAGCATGCGCGACCGTGCGTCGCGGCGATAATGGTGCGTCCTACTTGTCGAGCTTGCAGCCGCCGGTTCCCTCGGGGCGGAACGCCTTGTCGCCGGGGATGGCCGCGATCTTCTGGTAGTAGTCCCAGGGATATTTGCTCTCATCCGGCTTCTTCACGCGGTAGAGCGAGAGGTCGTAGACGACGCGGCCGTCTTTCCGGATGTGCGCGGGGCGGCCGAAGAAATCGACCGGCAGCTTGCGCATCTCGGCATTGACCACCTTGGCCTCGTCGCTGCCGCCGGCCTCGATCGCCTTCAGGTAATGGCGCACGGCGGCGTAGGTCGCGGCCTGCAATTTGGTCGGCTCGCGCTTCTCGATCTCGATGAAGCGCTTGGCGAAGGCGCGGGTGCCGTCGTCGTCATCCCAGTAATATTGGGACGCGATGTACATGCCCTGCGCGTCGCGCAGGCCGATCGAATGGACATCGGAGATGAAGGTCAGCATGCCGACGATGGTCTGCCCGCCCTGTTGCAGGCCGAATTCGTGGGTCTGCTTGACCGCGTTGACGGTGTCGGCGCCGGTGCCGGCCAGCGCCACCACCTTGGCGCCGGAGCTCTGCGCGGCCAGCAAAAAGGATGAGAAGTCGGTGGTGTTGAAGGGATAGCGCACCGCGCCGATCACCTTGCCGCCGGCATCGGTGACGGCGCGTGAGGCATCCTTCACCATCGCGCTGCCGAACGAATAGTCGACCGCGACAAAGAACCATTCCTTGCCGACGCGGCGGCTCAGCTCGCCGACCAGGCCGGCCGACAGCGCGTAGGTGTCGTCGGCCCAATGCGTGACGACGGGCGAGCATTTGTCGCCGGTGAGGTCCGATGTCGCTGCGCCCGAGACCAGCGCGGTGCGGTTGCTCTGCGTCGCAAGGCCGGCGACGGCGAGGCCGACCGAGCTCACCGCGAGATCGGTCACCGCGTCGACATGCTCGACGTCGAACCATTGCCGGGCGATCCCGACCGCGACGTCGGGCTTGTTCTGGTGATCCGCCGAGATGATCTCGATCGGCTTGCCCAGCACCTTGTTGTGAAAATCCTCAGCGGCAAGCTTGGCGGCGGTCACCGAGCCCGGCCCGCCGAGATCGCGGCCGCTGCCGTAATCACCCAGCACTGCAATCCGCACCACGCCGTCCGAAATGCCCGAGCCGTCGGATGCGGCGTGCGCCAGCGGCGTCGAGAGCATCAGCGTGGCGATCGCGGCGGCGGCCCATCTGCGCGAGGCGTCTGTCTGCAGCAATTCCAATCCTCCCGTCGATTTTCATATGTCCATCTAGTGGACATTATTCTCATAATTTGCGATAGTATCCGCGCGGGCCGATTGGTCAAGCGCGCTGGATGCAGCGCGCCCCTGCCGAATTTGCGGATGTGGACGGATGGCAAAGAAACCGAAGGCGGAAGTTCAGGACGCGGAGCAGGGGGCGTCAGGCGTGCGGGCGGTTGACCGCGCCATAGCGATCCTGCAATGCTTCACGCCGGATCAGCCGGCGATGAGCGTGATCGAGATCCAGAAGCGGGTCGGGCTGAGCCGGCCGACGCTTTATCGCCTGCTGCAGACGCTGGCGCAGCGCGACCTGATCCAGGCCGAAGGCGACCCGCAGCGCTTCCGGCTGTCGCACGGCGTGATGAAGCTGGCCCATGTCTGGCTGAACGGTCTCGAGGTGGTCGCGATCGCGCGCCCGGTCGTCGAGGGCCTGCGCGAGGCGACCGGCGAGACCGCCGCGCTGTTCCGTGAACAGGATGATCGCGGCATCTGCATCCTCGAATGCGAGAGCCGTCACGTGCTCTCGATCAGCCGCGGCGTCGGCCACAGTCTGAGCCTGATCCAGGGATCGACCGGCAAGGCGATGCTGGCCTTCATGGACCCGAAGCGGCAGGCCGCGCTTCTTGCCAGCATTGCAAAGAGCGCGGATCGCGCGCGGCTCGAGGACGCGCTGACCTTTGCGCGGCGCAACGGCTATGCGACCAGCCATGGCGAGATCTTCGCCGGAGCGGTCGCCGTCTCCGCGCCGTGTTTCGATCATCGCGGCGAGGTCGTCGGTTCGGTCGGCCTCTACGGACCGAGCGCGCGCATCGACGAGCGGAAGCTATTGGAATATTCAAAGCTGGTGCGCGAGGCGGGCCGGCAGATTTCGGTTCTGCTGGGCTATCAGGACGGCGCGCCCATCGCGTAGGGCTTCAACACCGCATAGAGCATGTCGTGCGTCGGCGTCGCGACGCCGAGCTTGCGGGCGGCCGAGTTCGACCACCTTGCCGTTCAGCCACGGCAGTTCGAGCCGGTTGCCACGCTCGAGATCGAGCGCCATCGAGGCCTTCATCGCCGGTGGCGCGTGTCCGATGAAGTCGAGCACTTTCGTCAGTGCATCCGGCGGCAGCTTGATGCCGTTGGCGTGCGCGATGGCGATGATCTCCTCGCAGGCCGACACGAAGAGCGGGCGCAAGTCGGGATCGTCGCGCAGCTTGCCGATCGGCAGCCTGGTGACCGCGGTCATGCCGGCATTGGTGGCGAGGCCGACGAACTTCATCCAGAGCTCGGTATTGATCTGCTCGCTCAAGGTCGCGTCGAAGCCGGCCTTCAGGCAGAGATTGAGCAGCGCCTTGCCGCGCGGCGTGATGCGGCCGTCGAGCTCACCGAAGATCATGCGCATGAAGGTGCCGACCTGGTTGATGACGCCAGGCTTGATGATCGAGGCCGAGATCTGCGCCACGCCGCCCATCACGGCGTCGCGTCCGAGGATCGGGACCAGCCTGTCAGGCGCGTCGATGCCGTTCTGCAGCGGGATCACCGCCGTGTCGGGGCCGACCATCGGCCTGATGTGCTGGCCGGCGCTTTCGACGTCCCACAGCTTGACACAGAACAGCACGATATCGACCGGGCCGACGCTTGCCGGATCGTCGGTCGCCTGGGTCGGGACCAGATGGGTTTCGCCGCGGCCGCCCTGAACCTTCAGCCCCTCGCTGCGCATGGCGGCCAAATGAGCGCCGCGCGCGATAAAGGTGACGTCGGCGCCGGCATGCGCGAGCGCCGCACCAAAGCCGCCCCCGACGCCTCCGGCGCCCACCACTGCGATCCGCATGATTGTCTCCCTGTCCGTCGCTTTGGGTCGCAGCCTCGACGATGTCGGCGCAATGCGCAACCCGGTTGCGCTATTGCGTAACCCGGCCTGTGTGAAAATCACGTGACCGCAGCCTTGTTTGCTACGCCATCTTCCTGCGTTGACTTGCCCGCCCGAACCGCTAAGCCATTTCGGAAAGTTCGGGAGGAATGCGTGGCGATGACGGAGCCGACGGCGGTCGCGCTTGACAGTGCGACGGTGGCGTTTCGGTTGGCGGATGGACGCGTCTATACCGCGGTCGAGCAGGCCAATCTTTCGGTTGATCATGGCGAGTTCGTCGCCATTGTCGGTCCGACCGGATGCGGGAAGTCGACGCTGCTTAACGTCACGGCCGGGCTGCTCAAGCCCGCGGCCGGAACGGCAAGGATCTTCGACAAGCCGCTGAGCGGCCTCAACCGTGATGCCGGCTACCTGTTCCAGGCCGATGCGCTGTTCCCCTGGAAGACCGCGATCGACAATGTCGCGATCGGGCTCGAGATATCAGGCACGGCGCGCGCCGAGGCGCTCGCGCGCGCGCAGAAATGGCTGACATCGATCGGGCTCGGCGCCTTCGCCAATCGCTATCCGCACATGCTGTCGGGCGGCCAGCGCAAGCGCGTCGCGCTGGCGCAGGTCCTGATCCGCGATCCGAAGATCCTCCTGATGGATGAGCCGTTCGGTCCGCTCGACGCCCAGACCCGGCAGATCATGGGCAATCTGCTGCTGGAATTGTGGAGCGCCGACCGCAAGGCGGTGCTGTTCGTCACCCACGATCTCGAGGAAGCGATCGCGCTGGCCGATCGTGTCGTGATCATGTCGGCCGGCCCCAGCGCGCGCATCATCGGCGACTGGCGCATCACGCTGCCGCGACCGCGCGACATCGCCGAGATCCGGATGGAGAAGGATTTCCATGCCCTGCACCGCGAGATCTGGGGCGTGCTGAAGGACGAGGTGATGAAGGGCTATGTCCAGTCGACGCAGGCGGGAGCCGCCTGATGTCGCGCGTCGCGTTGCTGTCCCTGCAGGTTCTGGTCGCCGTCGTCACACTGGTACTGTGGCAGCTCTTCTCGACCGTGCCGGTGTTCGGCAAGGTGCTGCTGCCGCCGTTCTTCTTCTCCAATCCGGTCGACGTCTTCAGCCAAATTGTAAAGTGGTTCTCGACCGGGGTGATCTGGAAGCATCTCGCGATCACGCTGTGGGAATCCATCCTCGCCTTCGTGATCGGCTCGGCCAGCGGCATCCTGGTCGGCTTCTGGTTCGCGCGGCAACCGCGCGTCGCCGCGGTGTTCGATCCCTATGTGAAGATGGTCAACGCGCTGCCGCGCGTGGTGCTGGCGCCGATCTTCGCGCTGTGGTTCGGGCTTGGCGTCTGGTCCAAGGTCGCGCTCGGCGTGACCCTGGTGTTCTTCATCGTGTTCTTCAACGTCTATCAGGGCGTCAAGGAAGTGCCGACCACGGTGCTCGACAATGGCCGCATGCTCGGCATGAACGAGCGGCAGCTGATGCGCCACGTCTACTGGCCCTCGGCGCTGTCATGGATGTTCTCCTCGCTGCACACCTCGGTCGGCTTTGCGGTGGTCGGCGCGGTGGTCGGCGAATATCTCGGCTCCGCCGCCGGCCTCGGCTACCTGATCCAGCAGGCCGAGGGCGTGTTCGACGTCGCCGGCGTGTTCGCGGGCATGTTCGTGCTGTCGGCCTTCGTCATCCTGATCGACATGGGCGTGACTGCGGTTGAGAAGCGGCTGTTGGTGTGGCGGCCGACGGCGGTGACGCGGGACTAACCGTCATTGCAATCAAGGAGGCCGCCTCCGTTGGCGGCCTCGACGCGTTCTGAGTGCGAAACCGTCAGGTCTTGTATCCCTGGCTGTGGCACCACCACGAAATGCCATTGGTATCGTGGCCAAACTTGAGCAGGGATTCCCTGCATTCGTTGAAGTTGTGGAAACGTTTGACGCCCTCCGGCCAGCAAACCACCGGCGTAGGATTGGGCCAGCTGCTGGAGACGGAGCAGGGTGCTCCCGAGGCTGCCTGCTTAGCGAGTGCGGGTTTATTCTCAGCATTTGCGGGGGCGATCGACAAGATCGCGACAGCTAGGCCCGCGAGGAGTGACGTGGCTTTCATGGCTATCTTCTCCCAAATCCCACCGTTGGGTCGGTGGTGGGCGACTATATCTGAGGTCGTGTCAGGGAAGCGACTCAATTTGCGTTTCGGTTTGTGGGGGCGCGCGACGATCACGCGCGTTCGTGCGCCGGCGCCGCCTCCATCAGCCCGCGGATCTTCTCCGTCATCTCCGGATCAACAGGATTGTAGACGATCATGCTGAGGTCGGGCCGGCCGTCGACCGCGAACGCCGAATATTCGAACTTGACCGGGCCCAGGATCGGATGCCGGAGCTGCTTGACGCCTTCGCCGTGCGTTCGCACGTCGTTGTCGCGCCACAGCGCGGCGAATTCCGGACTGAGCCGGCAGAGCTCGTCGACGAACGGCTGCACCTCGGCTGCGGCACCGGCGCGTGCCGCGTCCACCCTGAAGGCGCCGACCACGAAGCGCGCCACGCTGGCCCAGTCATGTTGTGCGGCGCGGACGCGCGGATCGAGGAACATGAAGCGCAGCACGTTGCGCTCGCGCGGCGGCAGCGATCCGTAGTCCGTCAGCATCACGGTCGCGGCCCGGTTCCAGGCGACGATATCCCAGGTCGCGGTGCGTATCACGGCGGGGCGCGGCTCCAGCGCGTCGAGCACGCGCTGTAGCCGGGGCGTGACGCCTTCGCTCCTCTGGTAGCGCACCTCGGGCGTGCGTCCGAGACCGAGCAGGAACAGATGCTCGCGCTCGACATCGGTCAGCATCAGCGCACGCGCGATGCGGTCGAGCACATCGGCCGAGGGTGCGCCGCCGCGGCCCTGTTCGAGCCATGTGTACCAGGTCGCGCTGATGTTGGCGCGCTGCGCCACCTCTTCGCGGCGCAGGCCGGGCGTGCGCCGCCGCTCCGGCGGAAAGCCGAACACGGCCGGATCGAGCTTGCTGCGGCGGTCCTTCAGGTAGGCGCCGAGCAGGTTCTCTTGCGCGAGCGGTTCGCTCATCCTGTTAGCTATTATACCATGATAAGGTCACTACTTTAACAGGATAGCGCGCAGAGCCAGATTTGTCTCCAACGAAACCTGGAGACTTCCTCATGCGTGTGTTCGTCACTGGTGCCACCGGATTCATCGGCACTCCCGTCGTCAAGGACCTGATCGCCGCCGGACATCAGGTTCTTGGCATGGCCCGTTCGGAAGAGGGGGCCAACGCGATCTCTGCCGTTGGTGCGGAGGCTCTTCGCGGCTCGCTCGAGGACCTTGATAGCCTGCGCAAGGGGGCAAGCGCTTCGGATGCTGTCATTCACCTCGGCTTCGTTCACGACTGGTCCAACTTCGCGAAGAGTTGCGAGATCGACCGCCGCGCCATCGAAGCCTTGGGCTCTGTTCTGGCTGGATCGGACAGGCCATTGATCGTAACCGGGGGCTTGGCGGGATTGGCCAAGCCCGGCGAGATCGCGACTGAGAACCAAACGATATCGCCGGATTTCCCGTTTCCCCGCGTGTCGGAACAGACGGCCCTGTCGCTGAAGGGCGTCCGCGCGTCGGCCATGCGTCTTCCCCAGGTCCACGATCCTGTCAGGCAGGGTCTCATCACCCCATTGATCGCGGTGTACCGCGAAAAGGGCATGTGCGCCTATCTCGGCGACGGGCAAAATCGTTGGCCGGCGGCGCATGTTCTCGACGTGGCGCGCCTCTACCGGCTGGCCATCGAAAAGGCTGAGCCGAACGCAAGGTATCACGCCGTCGCCGAAGAGGGGGTCTCGATGCGCGACATTGCCGAAACGATCGGACGGCGGCTGAAGCTGCCGGTCAAATCCATCGCCCCGCAAGAGGCGCAAGCCTTCTTTGGCTGGCTCGGCACGTTCGCTGCATACGACATGGCGGCCTCCAGTGAGCAGACGCGCAGGAAGCTTGGATGGCAACCGACCGGGCCGGGGTTGATTGTCGATCTCGAGCAGCTGGTCTATTCCGTCCAGTAAGAAGCAGCGCAGTAGGATGCGTAGAATGGGTTAGCCGAAGGCGTAACCCACCATTTCTCCGCGGGTGAGCAGAGTTGGCGGGTTACGCTTCGCTAACCCGCCCTACGCTGCCGATTACAGCGGGAAGCATCGCATGTAGGCCGCAAACAGCTTCTCATCGCTGTAGCTCACCAGCCTTGCGTCGATCGCGTCCGCAAGTTCGAGGTCACGATTCTGAATGCGCAGCCATGCCTGCGAGTCGGCGGTGATGGTCAGAGCCGCCTCTCCGACATGCCGTCCCGGCACGACCTGGAGATCCTTGCCCTTGATCACGACTGTCATATCCAGCGCGCTCGTGCCGGTGAAGCGCAGATGCGTCACGAAATCCAGGCCTCGGGCCCGGCCGCGCTGAAATCCGAGCGAGAGCGAGAAGATGTAGGCCTGCAGGCTGCCGGTGTGGCGGCCGGACGTGACATGCTGAAGCTTCTTGTGCGGAAAGCGCCGCGTCACCGTGTCCTCGGCGTCGGTATCCGGGATCACGTAGACGAACTCGTCCTTGTCGATCAGCGGCTGCACCACATCGGCGAAATGGGCGTCGCGATCGTGCAGGAAGGGGCCGATCACGTCTTCGCCGGCCGGGCAGGCGGAGATGCAATAGGCCGCCTTGTAGCCCGGCTTGAACGACAGCGATTGCCAGATGTTCAACGTCTCGGTGCGGGGAACGCGGGCGCGATAGTCCCTGGCGTCCTTTGCATCCGCGACCTTCTCCACCCACTGCGAGAAGTTGCCGAGAAAGTCGTGATAGTTGTGGGTGTGGCAGGACAGGAAGTCGAAGCCGCCGTCCGGCTTGATGGCGCCGACCGGGCAGGCGGCGACGCACAATTTGCACTCCAGGCACGGATTGTAGTCGATCGGGTGGTCATGGGCGTCGACCTCGCATCCGAGCAGGATGGTGCCGAGCAGGACGAAGCTGCCGAATTTCGGATGGATCACGCTGCGATGGATTCCCATGCGGCCGAGACCGGCTTCCACCGCGATCGGCTTGTGCTGGACCATCATGATCCTGGGAAGGTCCATCTCCATCGGGAACGCGGCAACCGAGTTGCAGGCCGGGATGCCGTGCTCGTCGAGCGCGCGAACGATGGCGCGCGCGGTTTCGTTGACGTGATCATAGGTGCTGTGGAATTCCTCATTGGCGACCGAGCGCGATGGCGAGCGCACCGGCTCGCGGTTCATGTGGCAGACGATCGCGAGCAGGGAGCGCGTCCGGCCATAGACCTTGCGAATGAAGTCCCGCTGCGGCGCGATGGCGGCCCGTTCGAACTCGATGGTGCCGACATCATCGGCTCCGCATCTGCGCGCGATGTCCTTGATCAGCTCCGATGAAACCGGGACGTCGCGGACCGGTTCGCTGCTGCGCGCGCGCACCGCCCTGACCGTGGGATGATCGTCCAGGCTCATGGTTCCTGCTCTTTATAAATGACGATCGTCATATTATGGAGTGAGCGGACGCGGGGCAAGTGAATTATCTGTCAAGCGTCGTGTCATGGAACCCGGCAGTTGTGCGCCTGACAAATATGCTATGCGTCGATTGAGCCCTGCAAGCTCCGTCATCCTGAGGTGCGAGCGGAGCGAGCCTCGAAGGATGAATCGGCCCGGCTGGTGGCCGTCGACCCTTCGAGGGCCGCTGAAGAAGCGGCCGCCTCAGGGTGACGATGCTTGTATGACCCTTCGCGCGATGACGGCGAACGGGCCGTAATCAATCCAGCAGTTTGGTATCATCCGGCGCCTGCGGCGGCGTCTTGATTGCGATGGCCTTGATGGCACGGCCGTTCGGCTTGGTGCCGCCATGCGGCGTGCCCTTGGGGATCACGATCAGGTCGCCCGGCTTCACCGTCACTTCCTTGTCGCCGAGCCAGACCGTGCCGGTGCCTTCGAGGACGAACTGCATCTCGTTGGTGTTGGGATGCATGTGCTTCGGCACATTGCCGTCCTGGATCGAGACGGTGGCGCCGTCGGCGGAGACGAACATCTTGGAACGGAAGCCGACCTTGTTGGCGTCGCCGAGCTTGTCGCCCTCCATCTCGCCGGTGTGGATGACCTGCGCCGTGATGTTCTCGGCGGCGAGCGCCGGCCGCAGCACATGGGTGACGCCACAGCCCGCGGCAAAGGCGGCAGCGATCGACAGCGCGGTTGCAATACGATTCATGAAGACCTCCCTTGATGTTTCCCCTGAAGTATTCTTGGTGCTTCTAGCTTTGGCGCTTCTTCGGCGTTTTCTTGTAGCCACGATGCTATGCTGCAGCCGCTGGCTTGACCAGCTGTCGGAAAGTCGCCTTCTCAAGACCTCCCGGCTCCTCTATCTTGCCGGGCAGTCGAACGGAGGACGTCATGAACAAACTGCTTGGCAAGCTTGCCGGAATGCTGTTGGCGCTGACCCTGTCCACGGGCCTTGCCGCGGCGCAAAGCAAGATCACCATCGCGGTCGGGGGCGGCGCCTGCCTGTGCTATCTGCCCACCGTGCTGGCCAAGCAGCTTGGCGAATATGACAAGGCCGGGCTTGCGGTCGAACTGGTCGATCTCAAGGGCGGCTCGGACGCGCTCAAGGCCGTGCTCGGCGGCAGCGCCGATGTCGTCTCCGGCTATTTCGACCACTGCGTCAATCTCGCGGCCAAGAAGCAGGAGCTGCAGGCCTTCGTGGTCTATGACCGCTATCCCGGCCTCGTGCTCGTTGTTTCGCCGAAGCATACCGGCGAGATCAACTCGATCAAGGATCTCGCCGGCAAGAAAGTCGGCGTCAGCGCGCCGGGCTCCTCGACCGACTTTTTCTTGAAGTATCTGCTCAAGAAGAACGGCCTCGATCCGGCCGGCACCGCCGTGATCGGCGTCGGTCTCGGCGCGACGGCGGTCGCGGCGATGGAGCAGGGCCAGATCGACGCTGCCGTGATGCTCGATCCTGCCGTCACCGTGCTGCAGGGCAGCTACAAGGACCTCAAGATCCTCAGCGACACCCGCACCCAGCACGACACGCTTGCGGTGTTCGGCGGCGAATATCCCGGCGGCGCACTGTATTCGACCGCGGCCTGGGTCAACGGCCACGAGAAGGAGGTGCAGGCGCTGACCAATGCGATCATGGCGACGCTGGCCTGGATCCACTCGCACAGCGCCGAAGACATCATGGCCAAGATGCCGGACGAGATCGTCGGCAAGGACAAGGCGCAGTATCTCGCGGCGCTGAAGAACACGATCCCGATGTATTCCGAGACCGGCAAGATGGACCCCAAGGGTGCGGAGGCGGTGCTCGCGGTGTTCAGCGAGGGCTCGCCCGATGTGGCGAAGGCCGGCATCGACGTCACCAAGACCTACACCAACAAGTTCGTCGATCAGGCCAAGAAGACCACCGGAAGCGGAAAGTAAACGCGTACGGACATGCAGTCTCCGCTCATTTGTCGTGTCACCGCGCTCGACCTTGCCTTGCAGCGGCGTCCTTGGCCGTTCGCGGACGAGCGGCGTGCCGAGATTGACGCGCATTTCGCCGAGCAGCAGCGGCTGAACCCGAACCTGTGGAACGGCCGCGTGCTGCTCGGACGCGATCCGGTCTTCGCCGGCGAACGGCTCAGCGCGAGCTATTTCGAGACCGATTTCGCCAGCTTCCTCGCCTGGCGCGACTGGGGCTTTCCGGACAGCGAGGTGTTCAACGGTTTCGGCATGGGGGCGCTGCTCGCCAGCGACGGCGCCTTCGTGTGCGGGGTGATGGGCGAGCAGACCGCGAATGCCGGACGTATCTATTTCCCGTCAGGGACGCCCGATCTCGACGATATCAGGGGCGAGACGGTGGATATCGCCGGCAGCGTGATGCGCGAACTCGAGGAGGAGACGGGACTGTTGCCGTCGGATTGCCGCGGCGACGCCGACTGGCACTGCATCTACACCGGGCCTGCGCTTGCGATGATGCAGATCCTGCGCGTCGATATGCCCGGTGACGCGCTGCGTGCGCGGATCGAGGCCAATCTCGCATGCCAGGCAAATCCCGAGCTTGCCGGCATCTATCTGGTGCGCAGCCGCGCCGATCTCACTCCCGCAATGCCGCGTTTCGTCACCGCGTTCATCGAGACGCAGCTGCCGGCCTAGGCAAAGGAATGCGCAATGATCGAGCAAGCCACCGCTGCCGCTGCATTGACACCGGCAATCGCCGATGGCGCCAAAACGATCAAGGTCATCATTTCGGGTGGATTCGCCGCGGTCTACCGCGACGTGCTGCCTGAATTCGAGCGAAGCACGGGCATCAGGGTGGAGACTGGATCTGGCGCGTCGGAGGGCACCGGTCCGAAGACGATCAGGCACCAGCTTGCGCACGGCACCAAAGCGGACGTGGTTATACTTTCGCGCGAGGGACTTCGAAGTCTGACCGAAGACGGCCGAATTCGCGCGGGGTCGGAAGCAGGACTGGCGACGGCACCTTTGGCCGCGGCGGTTCGAGCAGGCTCTCGCAAGCCGGACATCGGCAATGATGTCGCGCTCAGGAAAGCCTTGATCGAGGCCGGCGAGGTGGTGGCGCCGAGCAGCACGAGCGGACAGTACGTCCGCGACAAGGTTTTCCCCAGGCTGAACTTGCCGGACACGGTCAGGCTCACCCTCGAGGCGCGCGGAACCGAGGCGGCCGAAGCGCTGAGAGCAGGCAAGGCAAATCTCTCGATCGGTCCGACCAGCGAACTGGTTCAGGAGAGCGGCATCGAAGTTGTCGGTCTGCTGCCGTCGGATCTCCAGCTGGTCCAGACCTTCACGGCCGCGATCGTCAGCGACGCGCAGGCGCCGGAAGCAGCCAAGCGCCTGATCGATTTTCTTTCCCTGGACAGCGATATTTTGCTCGCGGCCATCAAACGGGCCGGCATGGAACGGCCCCGCGGATAAATTGCCGCCGCCAACCGCACGCCCGAGCACCGTGCGTCGGCAGCGTTCCGCCGAAACTTTGCGCAAGCCTGCGCGGTGCGGACGCAGCCATCGCGCTTGACATCATCGGCCGCTCCCCCTGTGATAGGGCGGCACGACAACAAAAAATGCAGTGCACAATCTCTGGGGAGGGATTCATGCCGGTCAGGAGGGCTGCCCGCTGGCTTGCGGGTCTATCTGTCGCGCTTGCGGCGCTTGGTGTGGCCAATGCAGCGCATGCGCAGGACAAGAAGATCAAGATCGGCGTGATCTTTGATTTGACCGGTCCGCTGGCCGGCGGCGGCTCCGAGCTGCAATACACCGGCGTCAAGATCATGCTCGACCATTGCGCCAAGACCGGCGTCGAGGGTTACAAGGTCGAGGCCGTCTATGCCGACGCGCAGAGCAAGCCCGACATCGCGATCAACGAGGCCGTCCGCCTGCTCGAACAGGAGAAGGTCGACATGGTAATGGGCTTCTTCTCCTCGGCGCAATGCGTGCCGGTGTCGGCGCGGGTCGAGCAGATGAAGAGGTTCATGTGGATCACGACTTGCATTTCCTCCGGCGTGTTCGACGGCAAGAACTACAAATACGTGTTCCGTCCGCAGGCCGCCGGCAACCAGTACGGCATGATGACGACCGACTTCATCGCGCAATACTCCATGTCCAAGTTCGGCAAGGAACCGAAGGACCTCCGCGTCGCCATCATCCATGAGGACGGCGCCTATGGCGTCGACGTCTCCAAGGGCAATGAGGCCGGTGCCAAGAAGGCCGGCTTCAACATCGTGCTCAAGGAGGGCTATTCGGCGACCGCGCCCGATCTGTCGGCGCTGGTCACGAAGCTGAAGCGCGCAAAGCCCGACGTGATCTTCCACACCGGCTACAATCCGGACATTACCCTGTTGTTCCGCCAGGCCCGCGAGCAGGGGCTGAAGTTCGGCGCCATCGTCGGCCACGGCGCGGGCTACGGCGTCTACGAGAAGCTGAAGGAAGGCCTCGGCGCCGACGCCAACTATCTGTTCAACACCGACCCGATCTCGATCTGGCTTGCCAACCAGAAGAGCATGGATCCCAAGCTGCCGCCGGTCATCAAGATGGTCGGCGAGGAGTTTGACCGGCTGAAGCCCGGCGTGCCGATCCGTTCCGCCCATGTCGGCATCGGCGCGGCCAACGCCTATGTCTTCCTCGACGACGTCTTGCCGCGCGCGATCAAGAAGTATGGCGGCGTCGATCCGGATGCGCTGCGCAAGGCCGCGCTCGACACCGACATACCCGAGGGCGGCACCATGCTCGGCTACGGCGTGAAGTTCTACGGCGAGGGAGAGCAGTATGCCGGGCAGAACGCGCGCTCGTTCCCGGTGGTGCTGCAATATATCGACGACAAATCCTATGTGGTGTGGCCGAAGAGCCAGATGCAGCGCGAGACCGAGCTGCCGCTGCCGGCCGGCACCACCTACAGCTACAAATAGCTCGCTCGCGAAGGGAACTGCCGTGCTCGCCGTGGAAGGCCTGGTCAAGCGGTTTGGCGGCTTTCGTGCCGTCAACAACGTGTCGTTCCGCGTCGA
Source organism: Bradyrhizobium sp. USDA 3262 (assembly GCF_054060035.1). Classification (NCBI taxonomy): domain Bacteria; kingdom Pseudomonadati; phylum Pseudomonadota; class Alphaproteobacteria; order Hyphomicrobiales; family Nitrobacteraceae; genus Bradyrhizobium; species Bradyrhizobium sp. USDA 3262. Next base: position 7,240,755 of record NZ_JBSSCT010000001.1, on the reverse strand, counting down.
GCAGGGCGAGATCCTCGGTCTGATCGGCCCGAACGGCTCGGGCAAGAGCACGATCTTCAACATGCTCTCGGGCACCTTGCCGCCGACCTCCGGCTCGATCCTGTTCGACGGACACGAGATCGCGGGGCTCGCCCCGCACCGGATCATCAACCGTGGCATCGGCCGTACCTTCCAGATCCCGCGGCCGTTCCATCGCCTCAGCATCTTCGAGAACGTCGTGCTCGCCGGGTTCTACGGCCAGGGCCGCCACAGCCGCGGCAAGGCCGAGGAGGCCGCCGAGCGGGCGCTTGCGATGGTCGGCCTGCCGACCGATCGCAACGCCAGCGTCGAGGGCCTCGGCGCCGCCGGGTTGAAGAAGCTCGAGCTCGCCAAGGCGCTCGCCACCGGCCCGAAGCTGTTGCTCGCGGACGAGAGCCTTGGCGGTCTCGACGAGGCCGAGATGGACCAGGCCGCCGACATGCTGCGCCGGATCCGCGACGAGCTCGGCATCACCATCATCTGGGTCGAGCACATCATGGGCGTATTGATGCGCGTGGTCGATCGCGTGATGGTGCTCGATCACGGCGAGAAGATCGCCGAGGGCCTGCCGGCCGATGTCGCCGGCGACGCAAAAGTGATCGAGGTCTATCTCGGCACCGATGCGGATGCGAGCCTCGCGGCCGCGGCGGCAGCCCAGGCGCGGCGCCGGATCGGGGCGTGAGCGCATGCTGGAATTGAAATCGATTGACGCGGGCTATGGCAGCTTCCAGGCGCTGTTCGACGTCAGCCTCGACGTCAAGGCGGGCGAGGCTGTCGGCGTGATCGGCCCGAACGGCGCCGGCAAGACCACCTTGATGCGGGTGATCTCCGGGTTGATCCGACCGATCAGGGGCACGATCGCGATGGAAGACGCCGACGTCGTCGCGACGCCCCCACATCGCATCGTCAGCCTCGGGATCGCGCATGTGCCGGAAAATCGCCGGCTGTTTCCGCGGCTCACCGTCGCCGATAACCTGAAGATGGGCGCCTTCATGCCCGGCGCCCGCGCGCATTACGCCGAGCGGCTCGAGTTCGTGTTCGAGCTGTTTCCGCGCATGAAGGAGCGCCAGCACCAGATGGCCGGGACGATGTCGGGCGGCGAGCAGCAGATGTGCGCGATCGGCCGTGCGCTGATGTCGAACCCGAAACTGCTGCTGCTCGACGAGCCGTCGGCCGGGCTCGCGCCGGTCGTGGTGCAGCAGGTGTTCGAGCTGGTCAAGCGCATCCGCGCCAGCGGCCTGACGGTCCTGATCGTCGAGCAGAACGTGCAGCAGGTGCTGCGCGTGGTCGACCGCGCCTATCTGCTGGAAGCCGGCAGCATCCGCGCCGCCGGGTCAGCGGCGGAGCTCGCGGCGAGCGACACCATCAAGCAGGCGTATCTCGGGGTGTGAGGATGATGATCGTGGACCGGGCTAGCACCCTTGCACATTCTGCCGTCATCCTGAGGTGCGCGCTCTTGCGCGCCTCGAAGGATGGACGCAGCCCGTGGCCCATCCTTCGAGGCTCGCTGCGCTCGCACCTCAGGATGACGGCGGTGCTAGGTCAGCTAGCTGTCACAGTCTAGGGCGCAATGGCCATGCAGTCCTTCTTCGACATCTTCGACATCTACCTGCTGGAGGCCGTCATCAACGGCATCCTGCTCGGCGGCGTGCTGGCGCTGCTCGCGCTCGGGCTCAACTTGATCTTCGGCGTCATCGACGTCACCTGGATCTGCTACGCCGAGCTCGTGATGATCGGGATGTACGGCATGTACTATCTCGTGCAGGTTTTTCACTTGCCATACTGGGCCGCCGCGCCGCTCGTGATCCTGCTGGTGGCGCTGCTCGGCGCCGCACTGCATTTCTTCGTGATCGCGCCGCTCCTGACTGCGCCGCCGATCAACCAGCTGCTCGCCACCGGCGGTGTGCTGTTCATCCTGCAGAGCTTTGCCACCGTCGCCTTCGGCATCGACTTCCGCAATCTCGGCATCCGCCTGCCGGTGCTCGCGCTCGGCGAGATGAATTTCAGCTACGCGCGATTGCTGTCGTTCGGCGCCGCGCTGCTCGGCATGATCGGCGTCTATCTGTTCCTGACCCGCACCTTCACCGGCACAGCGATCCGCGCCATCGCGCAGGACCGCCAGATCATGCCGCTGATGGGCGTCGATCCCAAGCGCATCTATCTCGTCACCTCGGCGATCGGCGGCGGGCTCGCCGGGCTCGCCGCCTGCCTGCTGGTGCTGCAATATGACGTGCATCCGTTCGTCGGCCTGTCGTTCGGGCCGATCACCTTCCTGATCTGCGTGCTCGGCGGGCTCGGCAATTTCATCGGCGGCTTCATCGCCGCCTTCGTGTTCGCCGAGATCATCTCGCTCGGCGGCCTGTTCTCCGATCTCGAATGGGGTTACGTGCTGGCCTTTGCCTTCTTCATCGTCATGATGTTCATCCGGCCGGCGGGCCTCCTGGCGAGGCGCTCGTGAACAGGCAAGCCGCCGGCTGGATCATCGCGCTGATCGCGCTCGTCGCGGTGCCTTTCGTGCATCGCGATCCCTATCATCTGCACGTGCTGGTGCTGATCCTGATCTGGTCGTTCGCCTACACCTCGTGGTCGATCATGGGGCGCTTCGGCCTGGTTTCGCTCGGCCATGGCGGCTTCATGGGCATCGGCGCCTATGTCACCGCGCTGCTGTGGAACCACCTTGGCGTGTCGCCCTGGATCGGCATTCCCCTCAGCATGGCGACCGCGGGCGTGCTCGCGCTCGTCGTCGCCTATCCCTGCTTCCGCTTCCGCATCACCGGGCATTATTTCGTGCTGGTGACCCTGGCGCTGTCGGGCATCGTGCTGCAGGTCATCACCGCGACCCGCGACTATACCGGCGGCTCGCTCGGCTACACGCCGCAGCGCGCGCCGAGCGGCAAGGGGCTGCTCGCGCTGCAATTCGACGACAAGACCACCTGGTATCTGATCGCGCTCGCGGTCTGGGTCTTGGGCCTCGTGATCTGGCGCGCGATCGATCGCAGCATGATCCGCCATGCCATGGAGGCGATCTCGGAGGACGAGGATGCCGCCGCCGCGGCCGGCGTCAACGTCACCGCCGAGAAGCTCAAGATCACCCTGATCAGCGCACTGATGACCGCGCTGTCGGGCGCGCTCTACTGCCAGTACCAGATGTTCATCTCGCCCGACACGGTGAGCGGCATCGCGGTCTCCTTGCAGATGGTGTTCGCGGCGATCGTCGGCGGCGTCTATGTCGCGCTGGGACCGACGGTCGGCGCCGTCATCACCATCGTGCTGGCCGAGGTGCTGCGCATCTCTTTCGGCACCAAGGCGGTCGGCTGGGACAATCTGGTCTATGGCGTGCTGCTGGTGCTGTTCATCATCTTCCTGCCCAAGGGCATTCTTGGTAGCGTGATCGACCGGATCAAGTCGTCACGCAAGCCGTCGAGAAGCCATGAGCAACAAACCGTCCCCATCGCTCGCCGATGAACTGAAGCCCTTCGTCGCGCCGTTCCGCTTCGACGGGTCGGGCGAATTTCACCTCAAATCGTATCCGACCGCCGAGAAGGGCGGCATCGACAAGGACGCCGGCGGCAAGATCATCGAGGCCAACCGCAAGCGGCTCAACGATTTCCAGGAGAAGCTCTACGCCCAGGACCGCTGGTCGCTGCTGCTGATCTTCCAGGGCATGGATGCCGCCGGCAAGGATTCTGCGATCAAGAGCGTGTTCGAGGGCGTCAATCCGCAGGGCTGCGAGGTTTCCTCCTTCAAGCAGCCGTCGACCAGGGAGCTCGACCACGACTTCATGTGGCGCGCGATGATCGCGCTGCCGGAGCGCGGCCGCATCGGCATTTTCAACCGTTCCTATTACGAGGAGTGCCTGGTGGTGCGGGTGCATCCCGAGGTGCTCGACAAGCAGAAGATTCCGAAGCGCCTCGTCACCAAGGACATCTGGCGCGAGCGCTTCGAGGACATTGCGGCGATCGAGCGCTATCTGTCGCGCAACGGCACCGTAATCCTGAAATTCTTCCTCAACGTCTCCAAGGAGGAGCAGCGCCAGCGCTTCCTCGACCGGCTCGAGGAGCCGGCCAAGAACTGGAAGTTCTCGATGGCCGACGTCGCCGAGCGCAAGCTGTGGGCCAAATATCAGGCCGCCTATCAGGACATGATCCATCACACCGCGACCGGGCAGGCGCCCTGGCACATCGTGCCGGCCGACCACAAATGGTTCGCCCGCGTCGTGATCGGCTCGACCATCGTCAACGCGCTCGACAAGCTCGACCTGAAATTCCCCGAGGTGGACAAGGCCGACTTAAGCGAATTCAAGCGCGTCCGCGCGGCGCTGGAGACGGAAGGCAAGGGGGCGGAGAAGAAGGCCGCGACGGCGAGAAAATAGGGCGCGGAGAAGCTGGATGACATCCCGCGGTCCCGCGACGTGAGCAGACCGCGGGCTCTCGCTCCCTTTGCGGCGTGGGAGGCGTCCCACCCGCCGGAGCCGTCCTTATGTGCGCGTCTGGCGTCCGCAGTCTCGCGGGCAATCTATCGCAAGGTGACGCGTTGTCGGCCGCATGCGGATATTCCCCGCTCAAACCGGCCGCATGCAAGGTAATATTAATGAATTGACGCAACATGAGGGCATGGCAACCGCAGATTTAGCGACAGGCAATCACAACGTGAATGATGACGCGCTGAGGGGCGTGCTCTGGGCGCCCGTCCTGCTATTCTTGGCCGGTTGTTTTGCCGCCTTCCATTGGTCCGGCTTCAGGCACGTCGACGTCGATTGGGATGGGTATGGCAAGGTAGCCGCGATCGTTCTCAGCATCTACCTCGTGGCAAAGGGACTGCGCATCCAATTCGTTCAATTGTTCATAAATACCTGGTCGCAGAATATCATCGTGGCGATCGCTGCAACGATGTTGACCTATGCGGCAGCGACGGTCGGCCGTCCCCTGGTTGATGCTCAGCTTCTGCGTGCCGATCAATTGATGGGCTACGACTGGAGGACCTATGCGGGCCTGTTCGCTGGTTCGGACATGATGGCCCGCATCGTGACCGAGGCCTATAACTCCATTTTCCTTCTTCCCCATCTCGTAATCCTGGTGCTGGCCGCGACGGGGAGAATCCAAACGCTCGAAAAATTCATCCTGGCGGCGATCATATCGCTAACCATCACCATTGCGGTTTTCGCCTTGTTGCCCGCCACTACGGCATGGACCCATCTGCACGTCAGCGATACGGAAGTGTCTTCGTTCCGGAATTTGCCTCTGACCTCCGAGGGCTGGATCGACGATCTGATCCGGATCCGCGACGGGAGCCTCAGGAGCCTGCGCAATTTTCATGGCCAGGGACTGATCGCGTTTCCAAGCTTTCACTGTACCGCGGCTTTGATCCTGATCTGGGCATGCTGGAACGTTCGATGGCTTCGCATTCCGATGACGCTGGCAAATCTGGCCATGATACTGGCGACGCCCATCGTCGGCGGTCACTACGTGGTGGACTTGATCGGCGGTCTGGTGGTCACGATCGTGTCTGTGATCCTCGCCGGTTGGCTTCATGCCTGGATGTTGCGCCATGTGACCATGTTCCGGCGCGGGGCGTGGGCGATGATTCCAGCAACTCATCGAGGTGAGCCCCGCGCGGAAGTGCGGTGAGCGGGCCGCTCAGGCTCCCTCTCTCGCAAGGAGAAGGGAGCGCCGGCGTCTCCGTGACATGAACGCGGACCTCATGCCGCGGCTTCTCCGAACACCAGCTGCCAGCCCTTGCGGGTGTCCATGTATTCGCGCACCTGCTTGATGCGGCCGGCCTCAACCACGAACACGAAGCAGTAGTCATTCTCATAGCGCCGGCCGTCCGCCAGCGTCGCGCGCATGCGCTCCTCGACGATGACGCTGTCGCCGTCGGCATGAACGGCGCGGAACGCGATGTCGATCTCGAAGAACAGGCGGTGCATCTCGGTCGAGATGAAGCGGGCGATCGCGTCAGCGCCGATCATGTGATCGGCGTGATCGAGTGCGATCGCGGTGGCGTTGCGGGCGGGTGCGATCCATTCGGCATCCGGCGCGAACAGCGCGGCAATCAGCTTGGTGTCGCGGGTCCTGAAAGTCTGCCAGGCGTTGAGGACAATTTGCTTGTTGGTTTCCCTGGCTGTCGGGTTGGTCACGGCGATGTCTCCGGTTTGATCGATCGGATCGATCTAGGTCAGCGCTGCGGGTCGCGCTGGCCGGAATCGGACCTCATCACCTCGGGCCACTTTCCTTGACCGCGCGATGCGCTAGACTCCGCCTCATGCTCAGCTTCGATGCCTGCAACGCTGCGCGACTGCGGCGGGACGCGCGCTACGACGGCCGCTTCTTCACGGCGGTGAAGACCACGCGGATCTATTGCCGGCCGGTCTGTCCGGTGAAGCATCCGCTGCCGCGCAACGTCACTTATTACCCGACCGCCGCTGCGGCCGAGGCGGCCGGCTATCGGCCGTGCCTGCGCTGCCGTCCCGAGACCGCGCCGTTCTGTCCGGCCTGGAACGGCACGCGCTCCACGGTTGCGCGTGCGCTGAAGCTGATCGACGGCGGCGCGCTGGAGCGCGGCTCGGTCGCAGCACTGGCCGACCGGCTCGGCATCACCGCGCGCCACCTCGCCCGGCTGTTCGAGCGCCATGTCGGCGCCAGCCCGCAACAAGTCGCGACCACGCGCCGCGTGCAGCGCGCCAAGCGCCTGATCGACACCACCAACGACGCGATGACCGCGATCGCCTTCCGCGCCGGCTTCGGCAGCGTCCGCCGAGAAAGGGGTGCGACTAGCCATACCGGAACGTTAGGTCAACCCACCTGACCATCTTTACCCATTGCGGCGGCTTGCCATAATCGTCTAGAACGACGGCGCACAGCGCGTCCCGGCAACCAACCGTCAATGGTTTTGTCCGAGGATTTTGGCGCTCAACAGGGTCTGGCAATGCTGATTCGCGGCCAAATTGATGGGATTTCGGGGGAGGTGGCCCAGGCTACCGCCACGATCCCTGCCGCAGCGCCCACCCTGCTTATTGGCGGCCTTCTTCTTACCTGCCCCTGAGGGCCGGCTGGGCGTTTGCGCCTGGGCACTCAGGGGTTTGTACGAGATCACCGAACCCTGATATCGCCCAAGTAATTGCTCAAGGAGCAACATGACGGGCGCAAAGCTTAAAGGAATTTCTAACATGGCCACCGCGAACAAGTCCGAGAAGGACCGCGTCATCATTTTCGACACCACCTTGCGCGACGGCGAGCAGTGCCCCGGCGCCACCATGACCTTCGAGGAGAAGCTCGAGGTCGCCGAGCTGCTGGACGACATGGGCGTCGACGTCATCGAGGCCGGCTTCCCGATCACCTCGGAAGGCGATTTCCAGGCGGTCAGCGAGATCGCCCGCCGCTCCAAGAACGCGGTGATCGCGGGCCTGTCCCGTGCCCATCCGGCCGACATCGACCGCTGCGCCGAAGCCGTGAAGTTCGCCCGCCGCGGCCGCGTCCACACCGTGATCGCGACCTCGCCGCTGCACATGCGGGTGAAGTTGAACAAGACCCCCGAGGAAGTCATCGAGACCTCGGTCGCGATGGTCGCCCGTGCCCGCAACCAGATCGACGACGTCGAATGGTCGGCCGAGGACGGCACCCGCAGCGAGATGGACTATCTGTGCCGGATCGTCGAAGCGGTGATCAAGGCCGGCGCCACCACGGTGAACATCCCCGACACCGTCGGCTACACGGTGCCGGAGGAATACACCCACTTCATGCGCACGCTGATCGAGCGTGTGCCGAACTCCGACAAGGCGATCTTCTCGGTGCACTGCCACAACGACCTCGGCATGGCGGTCGCGAACTCGCTGGCCGGCGTCGTCGGTGGCGCGCGGCAGGTCGAGTGCACCGTCAACGGCATCGGCGAGCGCGCCGGCAATGCCGCGCTGGAAGAGATCGTGATGGCGATCAATGTGCGGAACGACAAGTTTCCGTTCTGGAACAAGATCGACACCACGCAGCTCACCCGCGCCTCGAAGGTGGTGTCCGCGGCCACCTCGTTCCCGGTGCAGTACAACAAGGCAATCGTCGGTCGTAACGCGTTCGCGCATGAGAGCGGCATCCATCAGGACGGCGTGCTGAAGGACGCCTCGACCTACGAGATCATGCGGCCCGAGATGGTCGGCCTGAAGCAGTCTTCGCTGGTGCTCGGCAAGCATTCCGGCCGCCACGCCTTCATCCACAAGCTGGAAGAGATGGGCTACAAGCTCGGCGCCAACCAGCTGGAGGATGCCTTTACGCGGATGAAGGCCTTGGCCGACCGCAAGAAGGACATCTACGACGAGGACATCGAGGCGCTGGTCGACCAGGAGATGGCGGCCGCCCACGACCGCATCAAGCTGACTTCGCTGACCGTGATCGCCGGCACCCATGGCCCGCAGCGCGCGACCATGAAGCTCGACGTCGACGGCCAGATCAAGATTGAGGAGGCCGAGGGCAACGGCCCGGTCGACGCCGTCTTCAACTGCATCAAGCGCCTGGTGCCGCACGAGGCCAAGCTGGAACTGTATCAGGTGCACGCGGTGACCGAAGGCACCGACGCGCAGGCCGAAGTCTCGGTGCGTCTGGCCCATGAAGGTCGCTCGATGACCGCCCGCGCCGCCGATCCGGACACGCTGGTCGCCTCCGCAAAGGCCTATCTCGGCGCGCTGAACAAGATCGTGATGAAGCGCCAGCGCGACGTGCCGGCCAAGGCCGCGGGCTGATAGGCGCGATCAAAGCATTCGGAAACGCGGCGCTTCGGCGCCGCGTTTTTGTTAGGGGCCCATCCAACCCGTCATCCCCGCGCAAAGGCTTCGCCTTTGTCGCTGGAGGTGCTCGCGAAGCGAGCCTCGAAGGATGCACGGCCCTGTTGTTTCCGCGAGTGACGAATCCCTCGCGGACAGAGTCGGGCCGTCGCCCTTCGAGGCTCGCATTCGCTCGCACCTCAGGGTGACGGTAATGACAGCTGCGGTCGGCTGGTTGGGATAAAAACCACCCAACTCGATCATTGTTGGAATCCTATCCCAACAATCCGCTCCATCCCGCACTGCTTTGGAATCTTCCGCGCCATCTCCAGCGCTACGCTGCGTTCTTTCCCGGGGAACGCCGTCCATGCCGATCTCCTCCATCGTGACAGACCTTCCGCGCGCCGCCACGCCGGCGGAGACCGCGCTGACGCGCCGGGTCGACCTGACAACGCTTCGCCTGTTCGTCGCGGTCTGCGACGAGCAGAACCTCACCCGCGCCGCGCAGCGCGAGGGGATCGCGGCGTCGGCGGTGTCGAAACGGATGAACGATTTCGAGCTGGCATTCGGCGTCACGCTGTTCAAGCGGCTCGCCAAGGGCATGGCGCTGACGCCGGCCGGCGAGGCGCTGCTGCACCACGCCCGGGTGACGCTGCTCAATGTCGAGAAGATCGCGGTCGAGCTGTCGGAATATTCGCAAGGCGTGCGCGGCCATGTCCGCATGCTCGCCAATCTCTCGGCGATCGTGCAGTACCTGCCCGAGGATCTCTCCGCCTTCTTCGCCGCGCATGAATTGCTCCGCGTCGATCTGCAGGAGCGGCCGAGCGGGCAGGTGGTGCGCGGCATCGAGGAGGGCGCAGCCGAGATCGGCATCTGCTCGGCCGAGGCCGACAGCCGCGCGCTCGAGGCCTTCCATTATCGCTACGACAATCTGGTGGTGGTGATGCGCGCGGACCATCGGCTGGCCGGCCGCGAGACATTGCTGTTCACCGAAACACTCGATTTCGACCATATCGGCTTGCACACCGCGAGCTCGATCTACCTGCGCTCGCAATATGCGGCGACGCAAGCCGGCAAGGCGATGCGGCTGCGCATCAATGTGCCCGGCTTTGATGCGGTCTGCCGCATGGTGCAGGCCAATATGGGGCTCGGGCTGATCCCCGACCGCGCCTTCGAGGTGGTCGGCGCCGGGATGGGCCTTCGCGCCATCCCGCTGCGCGACGATTGGGGACGGCGCGAGCTGAAGATCGTGACCCGCGACACCGCGCATCTGTCGGCAACCAGCCGCCTGATGCTGGACTATCTGCGGGCGATCGAAACGGATCGTGTCGGCCGGCTTGGCGGACGGGCCAGCTAGGCGATCAACGCTAAACGTTTGCGCGGCGATCATGCTCGAACCATGAGCCAAGGCCCGATGACGATCCGATCCGATCTCATCGCCCTTTAGCGTCCGCATCGGCGGGCACGCGAGCTACGCGATTTCCGGAACGTGACCACGAACTGCGGCAATCTGTCACACGAGTGTCGCGATCGGCCCCGTATGAGGAACCCATTCCAATTTTCAAAAAATGGGGGGTCTTCGCATGTTCAAATCAATCGCCAAATCGCAAACAACTCCGGAAACATTTCGCCGCGCCATTGTCCGGCGCCTGATCGCGGGCACGGCGCTCTCACCGGTGCTGTTTGCGGTCCATCCGGCACTGTCCCAGACCGCGGGCAATCCGCATGAATTGCTGGTCAGCACGGCGGTCTACGCGGGCAACCCATCGACCGTCACCGTAGGCCAGACGCTGCCGACCGGCGCGACGGCTGTGGCCGACGGCAGCTATCCGGGGGTCTTCAACAACGTCGCCGTCGATTCGAACTTCGGCGTGACCGCGCCGGTCGTGATCAAGAAATTTCATCTGGAAGGCCGTCGGCTGCGCGAAATCGGCGCGCTGACCGTCCCGGCGGACGTGGCGGTGACGAGCTTCAGCTCCAAGTCTGAACTGTCGCTGCATTTGTCGCCCGACGGCAAGGCCGTGACGTTCATGGGCTACGACGCGGCGGTGAACCAGCTGGACGTCTCCAACTCCAACTCGCCGAACCACATCGATCCCACCAATCCGGACACCGGCGTGCATGCGCGCTTGGTCGCGGAGCTGGATTTCGACGGCTCGCTGCACCGGACCAAGGTTAACGTCTATAGCGGCGACAATGGCCGCGGCGCGATCCGCGCCAACAAGGTCAATGGCACCCAGGTCGACCAGTATTTCACGGTCGGCAATGCCGGCAACGGCAGCGGCACCCAGCCGGTGCTTGTCGTCAATGACACCGGTGTGCAGCTCGCAACGCCCGGTGTCGATGGTTCCGATGCCGTGGTTGGCGTGCAGCAGGGCACGCCCGGCAGCAAGAATGGCTTCCAGTTCGGCTTCTCGGTTGCCCAGCTTGGCTTTGCCGCCGACAAGTCCGGCAAGGACGATAATTTCCGAGGTCTCGCGATCTCCGACAACACGCTCTACGTCACCAAAGGCAGCGGCAGCAACGGCATCAACACCGTCTATCAGGTCGGCCAGCCGGGCGTGCTGCCGACCCGCGATACCGCCGCCTCGACGGTGTTCAGCATCCTTCCGGGTTTCCCGAGCAATCCCTCGGCGAACTCGGGCGCGAGCGGCTTCTATCCCTTTGGCATCTGGTTCGCCAACGCGACGACGCTCTATGTTGCCCAGGAAGGTGACGGCCAACTGGCCGACGCCGCCACGTCACCGACCGCAGGCCTTCAGAAGTGGGTGTATGCCAACGGCAGCTGGAGCCTTGCCTACACGCTGCAGAAGGGCCTGAACCTCGGCGCGCTCTATCATGTCAACGGCTATCCGACTGATCCGGCAACCGGCGGCCTGCGCAACATCACCGGCCGCGTCAGCCGCGACGGTACCGCGACGATTTTCGCGGTGACGTCGACCGTGGGCAACTCGGTCGAGCCCGGCGCCGATCCGAATCAGGTGGTCGCCATCACGGACAGGGTCGCGGCGACGACGCTTCCGGCGAACGAAGCCTTTGACGTCGTTGTGCCGCCGGCGTTCGGCATGGTCTATCGCGGCGTGTCGTTCGCTCCCGTCAATTGCGATGGCGATCACGGCCGGATGAAGGACAATGGCCGCGGCCACGACAACGACAAGGACTCGCAGGACGACGTCTGCGGCCCGACCAGGATCGCTGCGGGACATTGATCGCCGGCAGTCGGCGGAGCCTGTGCCGGCTGCTTCCGGTCAGGCTTCGCCTGGATCAGGCCAGGCGCGATCGGCTGAGCTCGATCGCGCCTTCCGTATTGCACCAGCCTCACGATCTCCCTGCAGAATCTTCATGGCGCGGGGGCCTTCCGGTTGCCGCTTTGCGGGTTAGGTAGTGGATACGATTCACTGCAGCGAGTGCCGGCGCGCATGAATCGCGACGCCGTTGGCCGTCCAGCGCATGCATCCGGCAGGCTACACAGGGCAGGAGTGCGATGATGGCGGACACGATTTCCGGCATTCGAATCCCGGACAGCAAGATCGCGCGGGAGGCCGCCGAGCTGGTGCGGCAATACGAAACCGAAATGTTGTTCAATCACTCGGTCCGGGTGTTCGTGTTCGGCGCGCTCAAGGGCGTCAGGCAAAATCTGAAGTTCGACCCTGAACTGCTCTATGTTGCTGCGCTGTTTCATGATCTCGGCCTTGTCGATCACTTCCATACCGAGACCAAACGGTTTGAGCTCGACGGCGCCGATGCGGCGCGCAAGTTTCTCAGGAGCCACGGCATCGCCGAGCCGAAGGCGGACCTGGTGTGGGAAGCGATCGCCTTGCACACCACGCCCGGCATTCCGCAATACATGCGCCCGGAAATCGCGCTCACCAATGCGGGCGTATTGGTCGATGCCATCGGCGTCGGTTACGATGACTATACGGCCGAGCAGCGCGACTGCGTCCTTGCCGCGTTTCCCCGCGGCGATTTCAAGAACGAGTTCATCGAGGTTCAGACCTGCTCGGCCCTGAAGAAGCCGCAGACCACGTTCGGCACCGTCAATTTCGACTTCGTCGCGGAGCGCGATCCCGGCTTTCACCGGCCGAATGCCTGCACCCGGATCCGCAACACGCCGTGGCCGAGCTGATCCGGGCGGCGGACATTAGAGCGTTTTCGGGCGAAGTGGACACCGGTTCGCGTGAAGAAAACGCGTCAAAACAAGAATCTAGAGCTTCGGTTCTGATTCAATCAGAACCGAAAATGCTCTAGCCGCCGTCGAGCGCGGCGAGACGGTCGGCTTCCGCGATGTCTTCAACGGTATTGGCATTGAAGAACGGATCGAGCGGCTCGGTCGGCCACTCGACCGTCGCGAGCGGATAGCGCGCGGTCCAGCGGTCGATCTTGCGTACGTCCTCGACGACCAGCGCTTGGCGCAATTCATTCCGCAGGCGGACGCTCCAGAGGCCGATGACGGGATGCGTCTGCCCGCCGGATGAAGCGACCGCGAGCTCGGCATTTTTGGCCACGCGCGCCTGCTCCAGGCGCGTGACGAGATCGCGCGGCAGAAACGGACAGTCGCCCGCGGCGCTGAGCACCCATTGCGCATCCGGCCGGTTGGCGGCGGTCCAGTCGAGCGCGGCCAGGATGCCGGCGAGGGGACCGGGATAGTCGGCAACGTCGTCGGCGACGACCGGGAGGCCGAACGCGGCGAAGCGCGTGGGATCGCCATTGGCGTTGATGATCAGCCCACTGCATTGCGGGGCGAGACGGTCGATCACCCGTTGCAGAATGGTGCGGCCCGCGATCTTGCGCATCGGCTTGTCGCCGCCGCCCATCCGCCGCGCGAGGCCGCCGGCGAGCAGCACGCCCGGGACGGCAGTCCCCGGAATATCAGTCATTGTCGGTCTCGCCCTTGCGCTTGTGACGCATCGATTCCTCTTCGACATAGTCGAGATTCTGGTCGTAGACGATCCGCTCCTGGCCCGACAGCGCGATGAAGCGCTTGCCGCGGGCGCGACCGACCAGCGTCAATCCGACCTGCCGCGCCAGATCGACACCCCATGCGGTGAAGCCGGAGCGCGAGACCAGGATTGGAATCCCCATCCGCACCGTCTTGATCACCATCTCAGAGGTCAGCCGCCCGGTGGTGTAGAGAATCTTGTCGGCCGGATCGACATTGTGGCGATAGATCCAGCCCGCGATCTTGTCGACGGCGTTGTGCCGGCCGACGTCCTCGGTGTAGCACACCGGCGTCGCCTCCTTGCACAGCACGCAGCCGTGAATGGCGCCGGCTTCCAGATAAAGCGACGGCATCGTGTTGATGGTGTGCGTCATCCGGTAGAGCCAGGAGGTCCGCAGTTCGGCCTTCGGCAGCGCGACCTTCTCGACGGCTTCGAGCAGGTCGCCGAACGCCGTGCCCTGGGCGCAGCCCGAGGTCTGCGTGCGCTTCTTCAGCTTCGCCTCGAAATTGGTGTGGTGCGCGGTACGCACCACGACGACCTCGAGATCGTCGTCATATTCGACCTCGGTGACGACGTCGTCGTATTTGAGCATGTTCTGGTTCAAGAGGTAGCCGAGCGCGAGGTATTCGGGATAGTCGTTGATCGTCATCATCGTGACGATCTCCTGCGCGTTGAGGTACAGCGTCAGCGGCCGCTCGACCGGCACCTTGATCTCGGTCCGTGCGCCGGTCTGATCGACGCCGACCACGCGCTCCGTCAGGCGCGGATCGTCCGGATCAGGAACAATGATGGGAGCGGTGGTTTTCTCGGTCACTGCTGGACGTCCGAATGGGTTCACATGACAACGGAGCTGGGGATATAAGCACGTTCGGAGACTGACTGGCGACTCTCCGCCGCGTCGCGGGAACTGCCGTCGATCGGTCCGGCTTTAAGGATAACGCGCAGTTCGCGATCTGGGTCGAACAAATCTTGTCGATGGCCGAGGACTGAGGGACACATGGCGCAGCTTTCGGACGACTGCTTCGCGTTCGGCGGACCGATGATGTCGGTCGACGAAGCCGTCGCGATCATCGCCGCGCGGGTCAAGCCTGTCGGCGAGACCGAAACCGTTGCCCTGGTGGATGCGGACGGACGCATCCTGGCCGGCGATATTGTCGCGCCGCTTGCACTGCCGCCGTTCAAAAATTCCGCCGTCGACGGCTACGCGGTATCCGGCGCGGACCTGCCGGCGAGCGGCGAGCGCGCATTCCCCGTTGTTGGGCGGGTGCAGGCGGGAGCGTCGGCGCAGCCGGCGCAGGCGGGCCAGGCGGTGCGGATCTTCACCGGCGCGCCGATGCCCGATGGCACCGACACCGTGTTCATGCAGGAAGACGTGCGGATCGACGATGCGGGAAACGTAATTCTGCCGTCCGGCCTGAAGGTCGGCGCCAATGTGCGTCCGGCCGGCGAGGACATTCCGCGCGGCCATGTCGCGCTGGCATCGGGACGGCGCCTGCGCCCGCAGGATATCGCGGTCGCTGCGGCCTTCGGGCTCACCACGCTCGATGTGGTGCGGCGGCTTCGCGTCGGGGTGTTCTCGACTGGCGATGAACTGGCTGCGCCCGGGAGCGCGCGCACCGAAGCGCAACTGTTCGATTCCAACCGCTTCATGCTGATGGCGATGTTGCGGCGGCTCGGTTGCGAGGTCGGCGATCTCGGCATCCTGCGCGACGAGCGGGCCGAACTCGCCGCTGCGCTCAAGCAGGTCGCGCGGCGCTACGACCTGATCCTGACCACGGGCGGGGTCTCGACCGGCGAAGAGGACCACGTCAGGGCCGGCATCGAACAGGCGGGCTCGCTGGTGCTGTGGCGGATGGCGATCAAGCCCGGCCGCCCGGTGGCGATGGGAATCATCGACGGCACCCCGCTGATCGGCCTGCCCGGCAACCCGGTAGCGAGCTTCGTCACCTTCGTCCATGTCGTGCGGCCGACCGTGCTGGCGCTGTCGGGCGCTGTGCCGTCCCCCTTGCTGCCGATGCCGGTGCGTGCCGCCTTCAGCTACAAGAAGAAGAGCGGGCGGCGCGAATATGTCCGCGTCTCGCTGCGACGGGCGGCGGACGGTGCGCTGGAAGCGAACAAGTTTCCTCGCGAAGGAGCCGGCCTGCTGTCGTCGCTGATCGAGACCGATGGACTGGTCGAACTCGGCGAGTCCGTCGTGCGGGTTGAACCTGGCGATGCCGTCGGCTTTCTCGGCTACGCCGACCTGCTGTGAGAGCTGAAACGCGGTCGAGACCGCGCAGCGCGACGAGCGCGCGATAGCAAAATCAGATCGCCCGATAGGCAAACATTAACAACGGCCTACGCGGCAACCCGACGCTGCTAGAGGCGTTCTAAAACTGCTTGCCTCTGGCATACCAGAGAATACAGTTCGTCGAAGCAGTGCAATTCGCGCAAAGCGTGGTTCCCAAGGCGAGGCTTCATGAGTCGAGACGACGTTCACAAGGTTCGTGCGTTCGAGCATCCCGGACAGGGCAGGAAGCGAGCGAAAGCCACGCCCAAGGGACGCCAGGTCGACCCTGTGGCCGCCCATGAGATCGAGGCGCTGCTCGCCGATCGTCCGAGGCAGCGCGACCTCCTGATCGAGCATCTGCATCTGATCCAGGACAAATACCATCAGATCTCGGCGGCGCACCTTGCCGCGCTCGCCGACGAGATGAAGCTGTCATTCGCCGAAGTGTTCGAGACCGCCACCTTCTACGCGCATTTCGACATCGTGAAGGAAGGCGAGCCTGACATCGCGCCGCTCACCGTGCGCGTCTGCGATTCGCTGACCTGCGCGATGCTCGGCGGCGAACAGCTGTTGAAGGATCTGCAGAACCGCGCCGGCCCCGGCATCCGCGTCGTGCGCGCACCGTGCGTCGGCCGCTGCGACACCGCGCCCGCTGCCGAGGTCGGCCACAACTTTGTCGATCATGCGACCGTCACCGATGTGCTGGCGGCGGCGAAGAACGGCGACACCCATGTGCACCTTCCGCCATATGTCGGCTACGACGCCTATGTGGCGGGCGGCGGATACCAGCTGCTGGCGCGCCTGCGCTCGGGCGAGCTGCCGCGCGAAGACCTGCTGAAGGCGCTCGACGATGCGTCGCTGCGCGGCCTCGGCGGCGCCGGTTTTCCGACCGGCCGCAAGTGGCGCGCGGTGCTCGGCGAACCCGGTCCGCGATTGATGGCGGTGAACGGCGACGAGGGCGAGCCCGGCACGTTCAAGGACCGCTATTATCTCGAGACCGATCCGCATCGCTTCCTCGAGGGCATGCTGATCGGCGCCCACGTGGTCGAGGCGCCCGAAGTCTACATCTATATCCGCGACGAGTACCCGGCCTGCCGCGAGATCCTCGCGCGCGAGATCGCAAAGCTCCCGCCGGGTGGTCCGACGCTGCATCTGCGGCGCGGCGCCGGCGCATATATCTGCGGCGAGGAATCCTCGCTGCTGGAATCGATCGAGGGCAAGCGCGGCCTGCCGCGGCACAAGCCGCCATATCCGTTCCAGGTCGGGTTGTTCGGCCTGCCGACGCTGATCAACAACATCGAGACGTTGTGGTGGGTGCGCGATGTCGTCGAGAAGGGCGCCGACTGGTGGAAGAGCCACGGCCGCAACGAACGCCACGGCCTGCGCAGCTTCTCGGTGTCGGGACGCGTCAAGGATCCAGGCGTCAAGCTCGCTCCCGCCGGCATCACGCTGCGCGAGTTGATCGACGAGTTCTGCGGCGGCATGGCCGACGGCCATACTTTGCAGGCCTATCTGCCGGGCGGTGCATCCGGCGGCATCCTGCCGGCGTCGATGGACGACATCCCGCTCGATTTCGGCACGCTGGAGAAATATGGCTGCTTCATCGGCTCCGCCGCCGTGGTCGTGCTCTCGCAGGTCGATGACGTCAGGGACGCCGCGCTGAATCTCATGAAGTTCTTCGAGGACGAGAGCTGCGGGCAGTGCACGCCGTGCCGCGCCGGAACCGAGAAGGCGGCGCTGTTGATGCAGCAGCCGGTCTGGAACAAGGAACTGCTCGACCAATTGAGCCAGGCGATGCGCGATGCGTCGATCTGTGGCCTCGGTCAGGCGGCCTCCAATCCGCTGACCTCAGTGATCAAATATTTTCCGGACGGCTTTCGTCCGCAGCAAGCCGCCGAGTAGGCGAGGCCGAGCAGACGAATTTCGACGAGGATTTGAATGAGCAACAATCAGAACTCAGGCCTGACGATTCAGTTCGAGCTCGACGGCCAGCAGGTCGAGGCGCGGGCCGGCGAGACGATCTGGCAGGTCGCCAAGCGCCAGGGCACCGAGATCCCGCATCTGTGCTATTCGCCCGCGCCGGACTACCGGCCGGACGGCAACTGCCGCGCCTGCATGGTCGAGATCGAAGGCGAGCGCGTGCTGGCGGCGTCCTGCAAGCGGACGCCGACGGTCGGCATGAAGGTGAAGTCGGCCAGCCAGCGCGCCGTCGCGGCGCAGAAGATGGTGATGGAGCTGCTGGTGGCGGACCAGCCGGCGCGCGAGACCTCGCACGATCCGGACTCGAAGTTCTGGCACTGGGCCGAGAAGACCGGCGTGACCGAAAGCCGCTTCCCCGCGACTGAACGCTGGCACGCCGACACCAGCCATCCGGCGATGAGCGTCAATCTCGACGCCTGCATCCAGTGCGGCCTCTGCGTGCGGGCGTGCCGCGAGGTGCAGGTCAACGACGTGATCGGCATGGCCTACCGCAACCACGACGCCAAGATCGTGTTCGACTTCGACGATCCGATGGGCGAATCGACCTGCGTCGCCTGCGGCGAATGCGTGCAGGCCTGCCCGACCGGCGCCCTGATGCCGGCGGTCATGCTCGACGACAAGCAGACCCGCGTCACCTATCCCGACAAGAAGGTGGATTCGCTCTGCCCGTATTGCGGCGTCGGCTGCCAGGTCACCTACCAGGTCAAGGACGAGAAGGTGATCTACGCGGAAGGCCGCGATGGTCCCGCCAATCACAACCGGCTCTGCGTCAAGGGCCGCTTCGGCTTCGACTACATCCATCACCCCAATCGCCTGACCAAGCCGCTGGTGCGGCTGCCCGGCGTCAAGAAGGACGCCAACGACCAGGTCGATCCGGCCAATCCCTACACCCATTTCCGCGAAGCATCCTGGGAAGAGGCGCTCGAGCTCGCCGCCGCGGGCTTGCGCAAGATCCGCGACCAGAAGGGCGCCAAGGCGCTCGCCGGCTTCGGCTCGGCCAAGGGTTCGAACGAGGAAGCCTATCTGTTCCAGAAGCTGGTGCGCACCGGCTTCGGCTCCAACAATGTCGACCACTGCACGCGGCTGTGCCACGCCTCGTCGGTGGCGGCGCTGTTCGAGGGATTGAGCTCCGGCGCGGTGTCGGCGCCGTTCGCGGCCGCGGCCGACGCTGAGGTGATCTGGGTGATCGGCGCCAATCCGACCGTGAACCATCCGGTCGCCGCCACCTACATCAAGAACGCCGCCAAACGCGGCGCCAAGCTCTATGTGATGGACCCGCGCCGGCAGACGCTGTCGCGCCACGCCACCGAGCACCTGCAATTCAAACCGGGCAGCGACGTCGCGATGCTGAACGCGATGATCCACACGATCATCACCGAAGGCCTGACCGACGACCAGTACATCGCCGGCTATACCGAGGGCTATGACGAGCTGAAGGCGAAGATCCAGGAGTTCACGCCGGAGCGCATGTCCCAGATCTGCGGCATTCCGGCGGAGACGCTGCGCGAGGTCGCGCGCGCCTATGCCCGCGCCAAATCGTCGATCATCTTCTGGGGCATGGGCATCAGCCAGCATGTTCACGGCACCGACAATGCGCGATGCCTGATCGCGCTGGCCCTGATCACCGGCCAGGTCGGCCGCCCCGGCACCGGGCTGCATCCGCTGCGCGGGCAGAACAACGTGCAGGGCGCCTCCGATGCCGGCCTGATCCCGATGTTCCTGCCGGACTACCAGCCGGTCGGCCGCGACGACATGCGCGGCGCCTTCGAGAAGCTGTGGGGGCAGGAGCTCGATCCGGTGCGCGGGCTGACCGTCGTCGAGATCATGAACGCGATCCACGCCGGCGAAATCCACGGCATGTATGTCGAGGGCGAGAATCCCGCGATGTCCGACCCGGACCTGCAGCACGCGCGCGAAGCGCTGGCCAAGCTCGATCACCTCGTCGTGCAGGATCTTTTCGTCACCGAGACCGCCTTCCATGCCGACGTCATCCTGCCCGCTTCGGCGTTCGCCGAAAAGTCCGGCTCCTTCACCAACACCGACCGACGCGTGCAGCTGGCGCGCGAGGTGATCAAGCCGCCGGGCGATGCAAGGCAGGATCTCTGGATCATCCAGGAGATCGGCAAGCGGATGGGACTGCCCTGGAATTATGCGGGGCCGGGCGAGGTCTTCACCGAGATGGCCGAGCTGATGCCGTCGCTGAAGAACATCACCTGGGAGCGCCTGGTGCGTGAGGGCGCGGTGACCTATCCGGTCGACGATCCCGACAAGCCCGGCAATGAGATCATCTTCACCACCGGTTTCCCGACCGAGAGCGGCCGCGGCAAGATCGTGCCGGCCAAGGTGATCCCGCCGGACGAGTTGCCCGACAACGAGTACCCGATGGTGCTGTCGACCGGCCGCGTGCTCGAACATTGGCACACCGGCTCGATGACGCGCCGTGCCCAGGTGCTGGACCAGATCGAGCCCGAAGCGGTCGCGTTCATGACCCCGAAGGACATGCGCAAGAAGGGACTCGCGCCCGGCGACTTCATCCGTCTCGAGACGCGCCGCGGCGCGGTCGAGGTCAAGGTGCGCGCCGACCGCGACGTGCCCGAGAACATGGTCTTCATGCCGTTCTGCTACGCGGAGGCGGCGGCGAACCTGTTGACCAATCCGGCGCTCGATCCGTTCGGCAAGATTCCGGAGTTCAAGTTCTGCGCGGTCCGCGCCGAGAAGATCGATATCCGGACCGCGGCGGAGTAGCGGTCCGGGGACGAAGCGTGGAGGGCGAGCCGGCCGACCCGGCTACTCGCTCGCTCGCCCGACACGGCACCGCAAACACCGTCGGTCGACATCCGCCCGGAGCATAGGAGCGGGCGTTGCTGCGGCGTGGACCCATGTCGCCCGTTGCCCCGGACGTGTTTGAGAGTCCGGAAGTTGCCGTTTCCACGAAAACTCGCGTATGCATGACGTGCAGGATCGTAGTGTGAGACATTCGAATGGCGATGGAACTGAGGGGCGCGAGAGGCGAGGGATTTGCGACGATTGCCGCTGACGGTCGCGTGCTGGATTCCTGGTTTCTTCAGCTGCGCCTGGTTGTAGAGGCCGACAAGGCGGCAACGGTGCGGCTGGCGAACGACGAGGTCAGGAGATCGTTGGGCGAGTCGGCGGACGGATATGCACGACACGACGATATTCGCAATGTCGACATCGTTCCAATCCGCACAGAGATTGGCTCCCTTGCATCTGCGCCGACTGACGTGCACGACGCATATCTTCGACTCCATCTGCTGAGCCACCGGCTCGTCCAGCCGAATTGCCTGAACCTCGAGGGTGTTTTCGGTCTTTTACCTAACGTTGCGTGGACGACCTTCGGTCCCTGTGAGTGCTCTCGTGTACCGGACGCGCGAATGGAAGCACGAAAGCGTGGCCTCGCGTTTGAGGTGACAGGCGTGGATAAGTTTCCGCGCATGACCGATTATGTGACGCCTGCGGAGGTGAGAATTGCAGATGCGGATCGCGTAAGGCTCGGGGCCTACCTGGCCCCGGGCACAACCGTCATGCATGAAGGCTTTTGCAATTTTAACGCGGGTACGCTCGGTCCCTGCATGGTCGAAGGCCGGATCAGCGCCAGCGTGGTTGTCGGAAGCGGCAGCGACGTTGGTGGCGGTGCGTCGATCATGGGCACTCTGTCCGGAGGAGGGAAAGAGAGGATTACAGTTGGTGAGCGCTGCCTGATCGGAGCCAACGCCGGTATCGGCATTTCATTGGGTGACGATTGTATCGTCGAAGCGGGCTGTTATGTCACGGCAGGCGCGCGCATCCTTTTGGAAGATGGCCGAGTGCTGAAAGCCAAGGAACTCTCCGGCCAGAAGGGCCTGCTTTTTCGTCGGAATTCCCAGAGCGGCGCTCTTGAGGCAACCAGACGTACGCCAAATTGGGACGGCCTCAACGCGCAACTTCACAGCTAGTGTCCCGAATCCGAAGTTCGCATCATTCGCCGCACCTTCGAAGCGAACTTCGGATTCGATAAGGACACTAGCAAACTTATGATTCTAGTGTGCTTTATGAATGCGAAGTTCGTGAAAGTGGCTGCCGCGAAATCGCACGAACTTCGCATTCAGCACACTAGTCCCCGTCCGTCAGGAGACGATCACCACTCGGAATGCGATCTGTTTGGCGCGATCGCCGCTCACCACCAGTATGGCCACCGCCACGCCTCATAGAGGCGCCACGACGACTCCAGGGGCGGGGCGTATGGATCGACCCGGTCGTCTTCAGGGCGATATTGATATCGTGGAACAATATAGTAATCCCACGGAGTTGGCCTTATCACGGGCGTCGGGATAATGATCCGCCTTGGTTCATGAACGACTTGTGCCTTCCGCGCCCGGGCTTCAGCACCAGACGTCCCGAGGTTGCACAGCACGAGGGCCGCTCCGAGAGCGCACGCGACGGTCATTATCTTCATGCATCGGCCTCCTTGCCTGAGAGTGCAAAAGGACTCAAAGCAAAGCAAGCTAATTCGCGCTCAACTGGGTTGAATGACCGCTTATGGCCCATAGCTGACGATCTGGATGACCATCGCGAACGGCAGCTCTCCGAAGTGAACCGGAAGTCCCCAGGTTCGGCTTTTGACCTATTGCCGAACTGAAAGTCACTCTTTGTCCGGCCCCGCCGCCCGCCCCGGGCGCGCGGCGTAGCGGTTCGAGACGGCCAAATCGCCGTCATCGGGCTCACCGCTTTTCA
The DNA here is from genome assembly GCF_054060035.1 of Bradyrhizobium sp. USDA 3262. Classification (NCBI taxonomy): domain Bacteria; kingdom Pseudomonadati; phylum Pseudomonadota; class Alphaproteobacteria; order Hyphomicrobiales; family Nitrobacteraceae; genus Bradyrhizobium; species Bradyrhizobium sp. USDA 3262. The sequence goes on along the minus strand of NZ_JBSSCT010000001.1, from coordinate 7,218,071 downwards.
CCTTCGATGCTTGCTTGTCATTCGCACAGCGCCGCTCACCGCTCAGTCAGGGGCGGCCACATCCTGCGCAAAACCCCGTCCTTGATCACATAGCGGTGGAAGAGCGCGGCCGCGGAATGAAGCAGTGCCACAGTGACGATGATATTTGCGAACAATCCGTGCCACGCATTGATGCTACGCATGAATTCGTCACCGCCGAATTTCGGAAAGTGCAGAATGTTGAACAGTGGGAAACCGTGCGCAAACACATTGGTGATGCCCAGTGCGACCATGATCACTAGCAGCAGGTCGAGTAGCCGGTGCATTGCCACTGCCGTCACGTGCAAGACGCCGCGGTTAATCGGCGGCAATCTACGGCCGCGTGTGGCGCGCCAGAACATTCCAAAGATCACTACGCTCGCGAACACAAAACCAAACAGGACATGCACGGACCAGATGTCGACCCGAAGCGGGCCACGCTGCAGAAGGTTAGTTGTCCTACCGATCAGAAACTGGATCGCGACGAGAATTGCGGTCGTCCAGTGCAGCGTGATCGTTGTGCGGTCATAGACTTCCGGCTGACTTCCAGATGTGTCCGTCACGTCGCGGCTCAATCCGCTTCCAGTGAGGCGTATTTCCTCTCGAAAGCCCACACCTCCTGAAAACCAATCAACGAGCTGAACACGTTGAAGTCATAGAGCGGCTCCTGCACCGGCTTGTCTTCGGCCAGCGCGCTATAGACGTTGTTCAGAGCATAAGCGGTAGCGAGCAGGCCCGCCGTCGGATAAATAGCCATCCGGTAGCCGATTTCCCTAAGTTTATCCTGGTTGAGAATGGGGGTCCGACCCCCGTGTAGTTGGTTCGAGACCAGCGGCACGTCCAAAGCCATTCCGATCTTTCGCATCTCCGCTTCCGATTCCGGACTCTCGATGAAAATAATGTCGGCCCCGGCTTCAGCATAGGCTTCGCTGCGGCGGATCGCTTCATCGAGGCCAAGTTGCGTGCGAGCGTCCGTGCGTGCGATGATTAGGAAATCTTTCGACGAGCGCGCATCGTTCGCGACGGTCAACTTGTTGACCATCTCCTTGGCAGAGATCACGTGCCGGTTCGGCGTGTGCCCGCACTTCTTGGGGCTTTGCTGATCTTCAAGCTGGATCGCTGCGGCTCCAGCCCTCTCGTAGCCGCGGACGGTATGATGAACATTCAGCAAGCCACCGTAACCGGTATCGCCATCGGCGATCAGCGGCTTGCGCACGGTTTGGGCGATAACCTGCACGCGATCTAGCATCTGCGAATAGGTCGCTAGACCGGCATCGGGCAGTCCGAGGTAAGACGCCGCGACCCCATAGCCTGTCATGTAAAGCGCGTCGGCCTTGGTGCGATCGGCGAGCTTAGCGGAGACCAGATCGAAGACACCGGGACAGGTCACAAACGGCTTTTCCTCGATCAACTTTCTCAGGGTTTTGGACGTCATCGTGATCTCCTCAACTGATTTTGGATGATGAGGTGGGCTGCGATCGTCACGATTGCCCGGAGGTGGCCAGCGCAGCAGTCCTTCTGCACGGAAACATTCAACAGATTGCTCATGGCCTCTATTGCTATGCGTCAATAGCTATTTGATAGTAGCAATATGAGAATTCAACGCCGGAACCGCGACATCACGCAATTGCGAAGGCAGTTGATGGACACTTCCCGCCGGCTGCGCCATGAAGCCACCGCGGACGATCGATCCTGGGCACGGTTGCTGGTGCTGGGTGCGATCGACCGCCACGGCGAAGCGGCCACACCTTCGGTGCTCGCGGCCGACGAGGGCATGCGCTCTTCAAATCTTGCTGCAACGCTGCGCTCCCTCGAAGCGCGCAAGCTGATCGTGCGGACGCCGGATACCGAGGACCGGCGCAAAGTCAGGCTCCGGCTTAGTTCAGCCGGGCAGCGATTTCTCGATGACAGCCGCGCCCGCGGCGAGCGCTGGCTCACCGAAGCCATGGATGTATACCTCACAGCCAGCGAGCGCTCGGACCTGATCAAAGCCGGGGCCTTGCTCGACCGCATCACGGCTTACTCCAAAGCGGCAATGCGGCGCAGCCGAAAATCGTGAGAATTCCGTACGACTGATTTCAGTTTCAATGTCAGCAATCCGCTTATGGCTGACGATCTGAATGACCTCGAGAGCGTCGGCTCTCCGAAGTGAACCGGAAGTCCCTGGGTTCGGTCGTGATCGACGGCTTTTGACCCGATGCGGACATTGGGGCCAGTAACGAGGGTGGACCGAAGCGCGCATGTATCCGCCCATGGCTCCCAACTTTCGTCAATTTTGATCGCCATGTCAGATGAGGAAATTTTTGCCGAAGCGTGGCGATAGGAGTCACGCGATCAATGCTTTCATTCCAAGTGATTTGCAGGACGAGTAATGAAGAACGCAACACTGTTTGCCCTTGGTTTATTGGCCGCGGGAGTTTGGTCACAAGACAGCGCGCGATGTCAGAACTCGCTTTCCCCTCCGCTTTCGCTTGCGCCGCCGCCGTCGAATGAGGGATCGGCATCTCCGGCCGCAACCAACAGCGTCTGGCCGCCGGCGGCGACCGCTAAGAGTTCGCTACTGCCCCGAGCCGCTAAAGATTTCTTGCCACCCTCCACTGCTCCACGATCTCCCACTGTCGAACACACGCCATCAGAGTCCGACAGCGTTTCGCCGGCACAAGTGATCGACAGGTCGCCGCCGTCGGCTAGACCGGTCCCCGATTACGATGGTTTTAGCGTCGGCCTCGACGACGACACGTCAACCCGGACGACGCGACCCGTCAGGTCACACCGGGCAAAGCAGCCCAAGCTCGATCAAGAAGCAGATCGTGTATCTGGGCAGCAATCGGTCGATCCCGGGGACGATGACAAACTAAAGGGCAAGCTTACGATTTGCCGCGGCTGCAAGTAGCAAGCAGGTGCCACTCCGGGCGGACATTTGAATTGGCCCGTTATTTCGTGGTGATCGGCCCGTGACCGGACCGCGATCGGCCGCGCGGAAGCCGGAGCCCGCACCCATGATCGATATGAGTACGCGCCCCGGTTCGGCTCTAACTCGACAAGGTCTCAGTAGTCCCAGAACACCGGCACCCAACGGAAGGCGTCACCCTCGACCGCGACATGTCCGACGGACGGGAACGGCATATGCGTGGCCACCAGCAACTCGCGGTTCGCCGCCAGTTCCCGCAACAGACTGATCCGGGCGCGGGCCGCCTCTTCGGGATCGTGCTCGAAGCCGTTGTGCCATTCGGGGTGCTCGAAGCCGACCGCGAACACGAGGTCACCGGCGAATGTCAGCCGGTCGCCGCCGGACGCCAGGCGAACCACGCTGTGACCGGGGGTATGGCCACCGCTGCGACGGACGACCACTCCGGGCGCCACCTCGTGCTCCTCGTCGAACAGCCGCAACTGGCTCTGGTACTCTTTCCTGAACCGCTTGGCGGTCGCACGAAGCGCGTCCGGGAATCCCGGCGGCATCGAGACGCGGGAGAAATCGGGCGCCTCCCAGAACTTGACCTCGGCGGCCGCCACATGGATCCGCAGGTCCGGACGCAGCCGCTCCTTCACGCCCTCGACGAGCAGCCCGCCCACATGGTCCATGTGCATGTGGGTTAGCACCACGTCGGTGACGGACCCAAGATCGATGCCGGCGGCCTCCAGTCGCTTGACCGTCTGCCCGGCCTTCGGCAGGTGCAGGTCTGGGTCCGACCCCAGCCCGGCGTCGACGAGGATGGTTTTCCCGCCGCTTCGTACCACGACCACGTTCAGCGCCCAGTCGAACGCGTCCGGCGGCAGGAACATGTCGTCCAGCCAGGCTGCGCGGACGGCCGGCTCGGCATTGTGTGCCAGCATCTTGGTTGGCAGCGGCAGCACCCCGTCGCTGATTACCAGCACGTCGATCTCGCCGATCTTCAGCGCGTAGCGCGATGGCACCAGTTCGCTGGGCCCCGGTCGGCCGGTGTGCGAGACATTGTCGAGGTTCATGCTTGTCTCCTGCTGCGTGTTGCGGATCATCTGGTTCATTGTTCAAAACTCCTGCGTTCGATCCTGGTGTTCGATCCCGACGGGCGGCGCCTTGTTTCCGCCCGTGGATTGGACATGGTGATGATCTAGCGGATCAGGTGTGGCGCTGCCCCAGAGCGGTTGCCGTCGCTGTAGAGCGATTGCTGCCAACGCATGCGCACCGCCGCAGGCGAGCGCTGGGGACGAAACGGGAGGCACAGGCCATCGCCATGCCCTCAGCCACATGCGACACTTCGGATTGGCGAAGCCGGTTCAACCCAGGACTAATATCGTCGAGACCACGGAATACGAACGTTCGGAGCAATTCATGGCCAAGCATCGGATCTATACAACGAGCTTCGCAAGCGTCTACCCGCTCTACGTCACGAAAGCGGAGAAGAAGGGACGCACCAAAGCGGAGGTCGATCAGGTGATCTCCTGGTTGACCGGCTACGGTCCGAAGGAGCTGGAAGCTCAGTTGGAGAAACAAACCGACTTCGAAACGTTCTTCGCAAAGGCGCCTGAAATGAATCCTTCTCGGGCCTCGATCAAGGGCGTGGTGTGCGGTGTCAGGGTGGAGGAAATCAAAGAGCCGACCATGCGGGAAATTCGCTACCTGGATAAACTGATCGATGAGCTGGCACGAGGAAAGGCCATGGATAAGATCCTGCGGAAGGAATGATGTCTGATCGACCGGATTCCGTCCGCGCGGCGAGGCGACATTGGACGCTGATGCGTCGCCCGCAATGACGAACGGAGCGGGGAGGGCCGTTGCCACTGATTTGCCCGACGGCGCAGCCCCCGCAGCAAAAATATTTCGCTTTATCCGAAGTGGAACTCAGTGTATGGTTTGCCCCGTCTCACCCGATCGAGGGGCGCTTCGCGGTCGTCACGAACGTGGGTCGAGATGCGGTGGACGCCGATTGCGCAACTGACGAGTGCGCATGAAGCGGACGGTGAAGTCGTGTGGTCCTGACGCCCTAGCGGCAGGTGTCCTCTCGCAAGGTGCGAAAGTGCTTTGCGAAGGCGGTGACAAGCAAGCCCAGTCTCGCCGGGGAGAGCACGTATAAGCCGAAACCCATCGCGCAGGGAAAGCCGGATTGCTCCGGTTACACCTGTGGTCCTACCCCCGAGCTTTCTACCCATTGCTCGGGGCCCATGGGTGCGATCGGCACCCGGCTTTCCCTGCGCCCTCTGCTTGAGGTGAGGGCGGAACAAGATGCAAAGCTCGGACGCCATGCGCCGCGAGAGTGCGGAAGCATGAGCCACACGTCGTCCAACACATTCAGTGTCGTCCTGGCGAAAGCCAGGACCCATTACCCCCAAATGAGATTTGTTGCGCGATGCTAGGGCCACGACCTCGTCCACAATCAAATGCGGTGGTTATGAGTCCTGGCTTTCGCCAGGACGACAACGAAGAGTCCCATCCGCAACATTTGCCGCGGCGTATGGATCTCTGCTTTCGCAGGGACGACAGCCGGCAAGAAACGCGCAGCATTCGCGCCCGGCGAACCCGCCATTGCCAAACCTCGCATTGACCTCATTGCCGTGGCCGGGCACAGCGTGCGGGCGGTGTCATTGAACGGTCGCAAGAGCCGAAGGGGATACCGCCGTATCGAATTTTGCAGTGCAGCAATGGTGCAATTGGCCCCTGCTAAAGGGGCAATGGCAATCGTCTTTGCTTGTCTGTAATGGTGCGACCGGATGTCTCGGGGCCGGTATTCGCGCTCCGCAATTACGCGGGAGGAAACATGCGTAAACTCATATTGGCTGCGGCGTCGATCGCGGCTTTGACCTTTGTCGGGCCTGCGGCGGCGCAGTCGCCGATCGTTCTCAAATTCAGCCACGTGGTGGCCTCGGATACGCCGAAGGGCAAGGCGGCCGACAAGTTCAAGGAACTCGCCGAGAAGTACACCGGCGGCAAGGTGAAGGTCGAGGTCTACCCGAACTCGACGCTTTACAAGGACAAGGAAGAGCTCGAGGCGCTGCAGCTCGGCGCGGTGCAGATGCTGGCGCCGTCGAACTCGAAGTTCGGCCCGATCGGCATCAAGGAATTCGAAGTCTTCGATCTGCCCTACATCCTCCCCGACCTGAAGTCGCTGCGGAAGGTCACCGACGGCCCGCTCGGCGCCCAGCTGCTCAAGAAGCTAGATTCCAAGGGCATGACCGGTCTCGCCTACTGGGACAACGGCTTCAAGCAGATGAGCGCGAACAAGAAACTGGTCGCGCCCGCCGACTACAAGGGGCTCAAGTTCCGCATCCAGTCGTCGAAGGTGCTGGAAGCCCAGTTCCGCGCACTCGGCGCGATCCCGCAGGTGATGGCATTCTCCGACGTCTACCAGGCGCTGCAGACCGGCGTGGTCGACGGCCAGGAGAACACCTGGTCGAACATCTACACCCAGAAAATGCATGAGGTGCAGAAGTACGCCACCGTCACCAATCACGGCTACATCGGCTACGTCGTGGTCGTGAACAAGAAGTTCTGGGACGGCCTGCCGGCCGATACCCGCGAGCAGCTCTCCAAGGCGATGAAGGAAGCCACCGAGTTCGGCAACAGCCAGTCGGCCAAGGAAAACGACGACGCACTCGCCGAGATCAAGAAGGCCGGCAAGACCGAGATCGTCGCGTTGACGCCGGAGCAGGACGAGGCGATGCGCAAGGCGATGATGCCGGTCTACAAGGACGTGGCCTCGCGCGTCGGCCAGCCGCTGATCGACGAATTCCTCAAGGAAACCGGCCGCAGCCCGATGAATTAGCTGCGATGCTCCGCCGCCGAGGCGATGCCAGAAGAGCTCCCTCTCCCCGTTCTTGCGGGGAGCGGGTTGGGGTGAGGGGCCTTCTCCGCGAACGCGGCTCCAGATGCGCTCGCGGAAGCTCCCCCTCACCCGAAATTCAAGCTGCGCTTGAATTTCGACCTCTCCCCGCACGCGGGGCGAGGTGGATCGGAGGCAGCTCCGATCGACAGCAACAGTCACGCGGGACTTGAACCGCAAACAAAGTGAACGCCGCGGCCGCGTGAGGTCGCGGCCAGGGTGCCGTGGCCGGTCGCCGCATCAGGCCATGACAGGGGAGATCAATGCTGCTTAAAATTCTGGACCGGCTCGAGGAAATCATCATCGCGAGCCTGATGGGGGCCGCGACGCTGCTGACCTTCGTCACGGTCGTGCACCGTTTTCTGGTCGACGTTCCCGTGCTCTATCCGTACCTGTTCGGCATCAATCTCGCATGGTCGCAGGAACTCTGCATCTACATGTTCATCTGGATGGCGAAGTTCGGCGCCGCCTATGGCGTGCGCGCCGGCGTCCATGTCGGCGTCGACGTCCTGATCAACCGCCTCAACGATTTCTGGCGCAAGCGCACCATCATCTTCGGCCTGCTCGGCGGCGCGCTGTTCACCGGGATCGTCGGCACCATGGGTGCCAAATTCGTGTTCGAATTGATGCATACCGACCAGGTCTCGCCGGATCTCGAGATCCCGAGCTGGATCGTCTACGCCTGCATCCCGCTCGGCTCCTACCTGATGTGCTTCCGCTTCCTGCAAGTGTGCTGGAACTACTGGTGGACCGACAACCTGCCGCACCATGACGCCTCCCATGTCGATGGCGTCGAGACCAGCAAGACCGCGCCCGTCGCGCTTGGAGAAGCGTGATGAGCGCCGCACTTATTTTCGGACTGCTGTTTGCCCTGATGCTGACGGGCATGCCGATCTCGATCTCGCTCGGCCTGACCGTGCTCACCTTCCTGTTCACGATGACCGAGGTGCCGATCGAGAGCGTCGGCCTGAAGCTGTTTTCGGGCCTCGACAATTTCGGCATCATGGCGATCCCGTTCTTCATCCTGGCCGGCACCTTCCTGACCCGCGGCGGCGTCGCGCGGCGCATGATCGCGTTCACGACCTCGCTGGTCGGGCATCTGCCCGGCGGCCTTGGGCTCGCCGGCGTCGCGGCCTGCGCGATGTTCGCGGCGATCTCGGGCTCGAGCGTCGCCACCGTGGTGGCGATCGGCTCGATCATGATGCCGGCGATGGTCGATCACGGCTATCCGAAGCGGTTCGGCGTCGGCGTGATCTCGACCTCGGGCGCGCTCGGCATCCTGGTGCCGCCCTCGATCATCCTGGTGCTGTACGGCGTTTCCACCAACACCTCGATCGGCGCGCTGTTCATGGCCGGCATCGTGCCGGGCGTCGTGCTCGCGCTGATGCTGGCTGCGGTGACTTTCTTCGTCGCGCAGCGCAACGGCTATCCGAAGATGCCGCGCGCGACCATCGGCCAGCAGTTCACGGCGTTCCGCGAAAGCATCTGGGGCCTGTTGCTGATCGCGATCGTGCTCGGCGGCATCTATGGCGGCATCTTCACGCCGACCGAAGCGGCCGCGGTCGCCGCGACCTACGCCTTCTTCATCACCGTGTTCGTCTACAAGGAGCTGAAGCTCTCCGAGGTGCCGAAGGTGCTGCTGCAGGCGGCGAGCATGAGCTCGATGCTGCTTTATATCATCACCAACGCTGTGCTGTTCTCGTTCCTGATGACGCACGAGCAGATCCCGCAGGAGATGGCGGCCTGGATCATCGACAAGAACTTCTCGGTCTGGATGTTCCTGCTCGTCGTCAACGTCATCCTGCTGCTCGCCGGCAACGTGATGGATCCGTCGTCGATCCTCTTGATCATGGCGCCGATCCTGTTTCCGCTGGCGACCAAGCTCGGCGTGCACCCGGTGCATCTCGGCATCCTGATGATCGTCAACACCGAGGTCGGGCTGTGCCACCCGCCGGTCGGGCTCAACCTCTACATCGCGAGCAGTATCGCCAAGATGGGCATCAGCGAGATCACCATCTCGGTCCTGCCGTGGCTGTGCGCGATGCTGGTGTTCCTCGGCCTGATCACCTACGTGCCGGAGATCTCGCTGTGGCTGCCGCGCTTGCTCGGAATGATCTAGCGCAAACAACAGAAATCCAAAGCGCGACCTCGCGCTTTGGATGTTTCTGCGGTGCAATGAAAGCGGATTACATCTTGGTAACAGAGCTCTCTCTGTCCAATCCGTAAGTTGAAGGCGCGGGCGGGCGGCATCATCTTCGAGCAACCTTCAAAGGAGGTTCGTATGAAGAAAGTTCTGCTCGCCGGTATCGCGGCGCTCACGATTGCCGGTTCGACCGCGGTCTATGCCCAGCATCGTCCCTGGTTCCACGGCCATATGCGGATGAGCCCCGAGGATCGGGCCGCCTTCCTCGACGCGCGGATCGCCGCCGTCCACGCCGGGCTGAAGCTCAACGCCGATCAGGAGAAGCTGTGGCCGCCGGTTGAGGCTGCGGTGCGCGACTTCGCCAAGATGCGGCTCGATCGCGCCAATGCGCGGATGGCCGCCGAGAAGACCGATGCGGACAACGCGCAGAAGCCGGACGATCCGGTCGCCCGCCTGCGCGAGCGCGCCGACAACATGGCGGCGACCGCGACGTCGCTGACGAAGATCGCCGACGCCGCCGACCCGCTCTACAAGACGCTCGACGACAACCAGAAGCGGCGGCTGAGCATGCTGACCCATATGGAAGGGCGCGGCTTCGGCGCCGAGGGCTGGCGCCGCCACCGCCTCGAGCGCGGCATGGACCGCTGGGAGCGCGGCGGCCGCGGCTTCGATCACGACCGTTTCGACCGCGACGATGGCCCCGATCAGGAGCGCTCCGGCCGGCTCTGAGCGCCGTCCGCCGCCGCCCTCGCCAAGCCTATGAAAGACCGCCGGATTCCGGCGGTCTTTCGGTTGTCAGAAAGTCGGGAAAACTTGCTCGAGCTTGCTGGACATCGGGGAATCGCTTTGCTAAACGACCGCTCTCTTGCGAGGGTCATTTCCGGACAAGTTCCGGGCGCATAGCTCAGTTGGTAGAGCAGCTGACTCTTAATCAGCGGGTCCCAGGTTCGAGCCCTGGTGCGCCCACCAAGCTTTCATAGCTTAGGTTCGCCCTCGTAACGGCCATCCCGGCCAGCGGTCGTGTCTGTTCCGACAACCGCTATTGCCTGCTTCCTTGCTTCCTCACGCCGCTGCCTGATCCCTGCTCTTATGCTTGCGCGTGCGTTTCGCACCGGTCAGCAAATTGTCGGGGCATGTCCGCTATCGCGTGTGGAATGTCGATCACCGTTCGGCGGCGGACTGAATTTGACGAAGTTCATCACGACGAATCCCTGATCACTGCGCTGACAGGCGTTCGGGTGAAGGTGCGGGCTGAGCGCGGGGCGCCCTGCGGCGAGGGCGGTTGACAGCGGAGAGCGCCCACTTTAATCACCTGACTAATTAATCAATTAATTAAAGCGCAAAACCCTAGGGAAAGAATCCGCCTGATGCCGGCCGGCCAGAGACATCCGAAGCTGCTTGCCCCGCGCGGTCGCGGCTTCACTTGGCTGGAAAACCAGGTGTTCCTGCATTCCGTGCGCAGCGCTCTCGAACAGGCTGAGAGTGACCAGACCGCACGCGTTGCCGCGCGCAGCGTCGGCGTGATCACCGCGGGCGGACCGAACGCCGGAGCGACCGGCCATCGCGTCAGACCGTCGATCCCGGAACAAGCTGTGCAGCACCGCTGCAATCGCCCACGCGGTGCACGCCGCGGGCCCCTGCCGCCAAATCCCGCACATCAGTTCGCGCGCGCGAGCGTTGCGCGCCCGGCCGTGATGTCGCGGATCGGCGTCGGCCGCTCGAAGCAGAGTGGGCTTCGTTCACCCGTATGGAAAATGAGGAGTGAGGCGTAAACGATGGGACGTCGATCTGAGGTACTGATGGCGCAAGAGACCGCCGGCACGGACAACCGGCGCGTGATCCAGGTGGTGTCGCGCGCATTCGACATCGTGCGTTGCTTCGAAGGTCGAAGCATACGCTTGGGAAATCGCGAAATCGCCGATCGCTGTGGTCTTCCCCGATCGACGGTGTCGCGTCTCACCTTGACGCTTACCCAGATCGGCCAGCTGATCTATCTGCCGCAGGAGCAGAAATATGCTCTCGGTCCCCACGCCGCCCCGGCCGGCGCGCCGTTGTTTGCGCAGGGTTGCGACAAGCCTGTCTGCGCCGACGAGCAGCAACTCCGGCGGGTGCCGCGCTTCGGGTACTTCGAAGATCAGCGCAACTCAATTGCCGAGCCGCAGCGGTGACGCCAAACCGTTGATGCCTCGCCGAAACGGTTGGGACCATCAGCACGAGCGCAAACTAACGAAACATCCGAAGCAAAGGGAAACGCATGTCTGAAGCATACATCATTGACGCTGTTCGCACGCCGCGGGGCATCGGCAAGCCGGGCAAGGGGGCGCTGTCGCACCTGCATCCGCAGCATCTGGCCGCGACGGTGCTCGGCGCGCTCAAGGAACGCAACGAGCTCGACACGTCGACCGTCGATGACATCATCTGGTCGACATCGACCCAGGAAGGCAAGCAGGGCGGCGATCTCGGACGCATGTCGGCGCTCGCAGCGGGCTATGACATCAACGCCAGCGGCACGACGCTGGATCGTTTCTGCGGCGGCGGCATCACGTCGGTGAATCTCGCGGCAGCGTCCGTGATGTCGGGGATGGAAGATTGCGTCATCGCCGGCGGCACCGAGATGATGAGCTATCAACAGACCCTCGCAGCCGAGCGCTCCAAGGCCGGGCAGCCGGCGCGGATGATGGGTTCGGGCAATCCGGCGCTCGACGAGATTCACCCGCAGTCGCACCAGGGCGTGTGCGGCGACGCCATCGCGACGCGCGAGGGGATCAGCCGCGAGGCCTGCGATGCCCTGGCGCTGACGAGCCAGCAGCGCGCCAAGCGCGCCATCGATCAAGGCCGCTTCGCCAAGTCGGTGATCCCCGTCCTCAACGACGACGGCAGCGTTGCCCTCAATCGCGAAGAATTCCCGCGCCCGGAAACCACTGCCGAGGGACTGGCTTCGCTGAAGCCGAGCTTCGAGCAGCTTGCGGATTTCGATCTCGGCAACGGCGTGACCTTCAAGAAGCAGATCCAGCGCCGCTACCCGGACCTCGAGTGGAAGGGCGTTCATCATGCCGGCAACAGCTCGGGCGTGGTGGACGGCGCCGCCGCGGTGCTGATCACGTCGAAGGCATATGCCGAGAAGCACGGCCTCAAGCCGCGCGGCCGAATCGTGGCCTATGCCAACCAGGGTGACGACCCGACCTTGATGCTCAACGCGCCGGTTCCGGCGGCCAAGAAGGTTCTCGCCAAGGCCGGCCTGACCAAGAACGACATCGACGTCTGGGAGATCAACGAGGCGTTCGCGGTCGTCGCCGAGAAATTCATCCGCGACCTCGAGCTGGACCGCGAGAAGGTCAACATCAATGGCGGCTCGATCGCGCTCGGCCACCCGATCGGCGCGACCGGATCGATCCTGATCGGCACGGCGCTCGACGAACTCGAGCGGAGCGGTGGACGCTATGGCCTGGTCACCATGTGTGCCGCCGGCGGCATGGCACCGGCCATCATCATCGAACGCATCTGATCGCGAAAGGATATTGCCATGAAACTCGATTCATCGGTCGCCGCCGTCGTCACCGGCGGCGCTTCCGGCCTTGGTGCTGCCACCTCGCGCGCGCTCGCTGCGCAAGGCGTGAAGGTCGCGATCTTCGACTTCAACGAAGAGAAGGGTGAGGCCATCGCCAAGGAAATCGACGGTGTGTTCTGCAAGGTCGATGTCACCTCGGACGAGCAGGTCGATGCGGGCTTCGCCAAGGCCCGCTCGGCGCATGGCCAGGAGCGCATCCTGGTGAACTGCGCCGGCACCGGCAACGCGGTGAAGACCGCGGGCCGCGACAAGAAGACCGGCGAGCCCACGCACTTCCCGATCGACGCCTTCAACCGCATCATCCAGATCAACCTCGTCGGCACGTTCCGTTGCATCGCCAAGTCGGCGCAGGGCATGCTGTCGCTGGCTCCGCTGGAGCACGGCGAGCGTGGTGCGGTCGTCAACACAGCCTCGGTCGCGGCCGAGGATGGCCAGATGGGGCAGGCAGCCTATTCGGCCTCGAAGGCCGGCGTCGTCGGCATGACCCTGCCGATCGCGCGCGACCTGATGGCCGAAGGCATCCGCGTCAACACCATCCTGCCGGGCATCTTCAACACCCCGCTGCTGCAGGGGGCGCCTGAGAACGTCAAGGCCGCGCTCAGCGCATCGGTGCCGTTCCCGAAGCGTCTCGGCATGCCTGAGGAATATGCGCAGCTGGCGCTGACCATGATCACCAACGGCTACTTCAACGGTGAAGACGTCCGTCTCGACGGCGCCATCCGCATGGCTCCGCGTTAAGCGATCAGGAGACGAAAGCGATGCCCGAAGAAACTCCGGTCCTCACTGAAGTCGGCGGACCGATCCTGATCATCACCCTGAACCGGCCGGAAGCGAAGAACGCGGCCAACCTCGCCCTCTCCAAAGGCGTGGCCGCGGCGATCGACCGGCTCGACGCCGACGACTCCCTGAGCGTCGGCATCATCACCGGCGCCGGCGGCACATTCTGCTCGGGCATGGACCTCAAGGGGTTCCTGAAAGGCGAGCGGCCGTCGATCCCCGGCCGCGGCTTCGCCGGCCTGACCGAGGCGCCGCCGAAGAAGCCGCTGATCGCGGCTGTCGACGGCTACGCGCTCGCCGGCGGGATGGAGATCGCGCTGTCGTGCGACATGATCGTCGCCAACCGCAACGCCAAGTTCGGCATCCCCGAGGTGAAGCGCGGGCTGGCAGCCGCGGCCGGCGGCCTGATCCGCATGCCGCGCCAGATGCCGTTCCGTGTGGCGATGGAGTTCGCATTGACGGGCGAGTTCTTCGGCGCGGAGCGTGCCTACCAGCTCGGCATCATCAACCGTTTGACCGATGGACCGGCGCTCGACGCGGCGCTCGAGCTCGCGGCAGCGATTGGTGCCAACGGCCCGCTCGCCGTAAAGGCATCCAAGCAGGTGATCGTCGAATCCCGGCTCTGGCCGGAAGATGAGATGTGGAAAAGGCAGCAGGAGATCGTCGGTCCTGTCTTCGTATCCGAGGATGCCCGCGAGGGCGCGGCTGCCTTTGCGGAAAAACGCCCGCCGAACTGGAAGGGCAAGTAGGGCATCGCCTGTTTCGGTGACGGAGCGTCGGTTTTGATTGCAGCAGAACCGGCGCTCCAATTTTTTGTACCGGTGCCTCAGCGTATGCCGGCGGTTTCCATGACAGCGCTATTAGGTGATTGATGCGTAGCTTTACCGAAGACCAGGTCATCTTCCGCGGCTCCTACCGCAAATTTCTCGCCAGCGAGATTGCGCCCCATATGGAGGAATGGCGGGAGGCCGGCATCGTCGACCGCAGCGCGTTCAAGAAGGCCGGCGACCTCGGCTTCCTGATGATCTGGCCCGAGGAAAAATATGGCGGAATGGGCGACGAGGACTTCCGCTACGAGCAGATCATCATTGAGGAGACTGCGCGATCCGGCTGCAAGGGCTGGTACAACACGCTGCACAGCCGCTTGGTCGGTCCTTATTTCAAGCGCTTCGGCACCGAGGAGCAGCGCGACCGATTCCTGCCGAAATGCGTCAGCGGCGAGACGATCCTGGCGATCGCGATGACCGAGCCGGGCGCGGGCTCGGATCTTGCTGGCATGCGGACGACGGCGGAAGACAAGGGCGATCATTTCCTGCTCAATGGCTCGAAGACCTATATTTCCAACGGCATCAATTGCGACGTGGTGATCGTCGCGGCCAAGCTCGCGGGCGCCGAGAAGAAGCATGCCATGGTGCTCCTGATCGTCGAGCGCGGCATGGAAGGTTTTGAGCGCGGCCGCAATCTCAAGAAGATGGGCATGCCGGCGCAGGACACAGCCGAACTGTTTTTCAACAATGTGAAGGTGCCCAAGGCCAACGTGCTGGGAGAACCCGGCAGGGGCTTCTACTATCTGATGGAAGGCCTTGCCGAGGAGCGGTTGATCTCCGCGGTCGGATCGATCGCCAACGGCCGCAAGGCGTTCGACATCACGCGCGCTTACGTGATGGACCGCAAATTGTTCGGCCGGCCGCTCGCCGAACAGCAGAACACCCAGTTCCGCATGGCGGAGGTGGATGCCGAAATCGATCTCGTGCAGGTCTATGTCGATCACTGCGTGACCGAGCACAATGCCGGACGCCTGACCAGCAACATGGGCGCCAAGGCCAAGATGATGTCGTCGGAGGTCGAGTGGAAGATGCTCGATCTTGGCGTCCAGCTGCACGGCGGCGCGGGATACATGGACGAATATCCGATCAGCCGCATGTTCACCGATGCGCGCGTCAATCGAATCCTGGCTGGAAGCTCCGAAGTGATGCGGCTGATCATCGGCCGCGATGTCTTCTCGGAGCACTACAAGAGCATTCTGGACTAGCCGTTCACCACGACCGGCTAGCTGCGTCCGCCCGCGTCAGCCGCGGGCCTGCCGCAGCGGTTCGCGCGCATGCTCCTTCGAGCGCAGCAATGCATCGACGAAGATCGGCTCCCAGGAGCGGATGTGAGTGCGGAGCAGGGTGGTCAGCGCCTCGGTCTCGCCGGCGAGCGCGAGCTCGATCAACCGGTAGTGCTCGGGCACTGACGCTTGCTGCCGCTCGTGGCCGGCGCGGGAGCTGATGCCGTAGAGCCGCATCTTGTCGCGCAGGCCCATCACCGTGTCGGTCAGCAGGTCGTTGCCGGCGGCCGCGATGAACTCGCGATGATAGTTGCGGTCGGCTTCCAGATAGAGCTGGACGTCGTCGGTCTCGACGGCCTTGGCGATCTGGTCGGCCCAGCCGCGCACGACTGCCAGATCCTTTGGCGGATTGGCGGCGACCAGCACGGCGGCGTGGAGCTCGAGTACCTCGCGCATGTCGAACAGGTTGCGCAACTCGGTCAGAGTCGGCTCGACCACCTTGAAGCCGCGGTTGCGCATCGGCTCGACCAGACCGCCGCGGCTGAGCTCGAGCAGCGCTTCGCGTACCGGCGTCGAGGAGACGCCGAGGCTCGCCGCGAGACTCGGCACCGAATACATCGTGCCCGGAAGGCTCTGCCCGGAAATGATCTCGGCCCGCACCCGCTGCAGCACCTGTTGTCGCAAATTCTGGTCCATCGGTGGTCGTGGCCGCCCTCTCGCTGGGAACTCCGATTCGTCGCTGATTATTACTTAGCCTTGACGCGGCCGGTAGCGTATGACGTAAATGTGTAACGCATTACAAAAATGCGTCACATGGATTGACTGGGATAGGTGAGACGGCGGTGAAACAGCGGCTGCCCGGCTATTGCACGCTTTGTCGCTCGCGCTGCGGTGCCGTCACCGTGGTCGAGGATGGGCGCCTTGTCGGGGTAGAGGTATTAAATAACCACCCGACCGGCGGCGCGCTTTGCGCCAAGGGCAGGGCGGCGCCCGAAATCGTCGCCAGCCCGCGCCGTCTGACCGTCCCGCTCAAGCGAACCCAGCCGCGCGGCGCCGCCGATCCGGGCTGGGTCGAGGTGTCATGGGACGAGGCCTTGACCGAGATCGCCGCCCGGCTCGGTACGATCCGCGCGGAGAGCGGCGCCGAGGCGGTGGCGTTCGGCGTCACCACGCCGAGCGGCACGCCCATGGTCGACAGTTTCGAGTGGGTCGAGCGCTTCATCCGCGGCTTCGGCAGCCCGAACCTGATCTATGCCGTCGAGATCTGCGGCTGGCACAAGGACTATGCGCACGCGCTGACCTTCGGCCGCGGCACCGGCTTTCCCGACTACGACAATGCCGATGCGATTATCCTGTGGGGCCACAATCCGGCGCGGACCTGGCTCGCCCAGGCAACGCGGATCGCCGATGCGCGGCGGCGCGGCGCCAAGGTCGTGGTGGTCGATCCCAAGCCGAACGGCTCGGGGCAGCAGGCCGATCTCTGGCTGCGCATTCGCCCGGGTGCCGATGGCGCGCTCGCGATGGGGGCGATCCGTCACCTCATCGCGGCCGGCAGCTTCGATGCGGATTTCGTCAACGCATGGACCAATGGATCGCTGCTGGTCGATCGTGCGACCGGACGCTTCCTGCGCGCCGACGCGTTGTGGCCGGATGGCGCGCCGGAGGCTTTCGTTCGTCTCGATGCGTCGGGCGCGCCCGTGCCTTGCGACACCCGCTACGCGCCGGAGAGGTGTGGCCAGCTGCGTGGCGCGCAGCAGGTCCGCACACGCGACGGCGGGATGATAGCGGCGGCTACCGCGTTCGAACTGCTCGCCGAGCGAGCCGCGCCTTACACGCCGGCGCGCGTCGCGGAGCTGACCTGGCTGCGCGTCGAGGACGTCGACGCGTTCAACGCGCTGCTCGCTCGCCGGCCGCGGCTCGCCTATCATTCCTGGACCGGCGTCGGGCAGCACACCAACGCGACCGCGATCGAGCGCACGATTGCGACGTTGTATGCGCTGACCGGCGCTTGCGATCGGCCCGGCGGCAATCGCTGGCCGGTGCCGCCGCCGACCCGTGCCCTCAACGATTACAATATCCTGTCGCCGGAGCAGCAGGCAAAGGCGCTGGGCATTGCCGAACTGCCGCTCGGCCCGCCGGCCAAGGGCTGGATCACGGCGCGCGATTTCAGCAGGGCGGTGCTCGACGGCGAGCCCTACCGGGTGCGCGCGCTGGTCGCCTTCGGCACCAACTTCGTCGTCTCGCAGGGCCATTCCGAGCGCAACCGCGCCGCGCTGAACGCGCTGGAATTCCAGGTTCATATCGACATGTTCATGAACCCGACCGCGGAGAGCGCCGATTTCGTGCTGCCCGCCAGCACGCCGTGGGAGCGCGATGCGCTCAAGATCGGATTCGAGATCACGCAGGAAGCCGTCGAGACCGTGCAGTTTCGCCCGCGCATGGTCGAGCCGGTCGGCGCAGTGAAGGCCGATTACGAGATCGCCGCCGCGCTCGCGCTCAGGCTCGGGATGGGCGATTTGTTCTTCGGCGGCGACATCACGGCCGGCTGGAACTATCAGCTCGCGCCGCTCGGCATCGGTGTCGAGGATCTGCGCGCGCACCCCGAAGGCCGCCGCTTCCCGCAGATCTTCCGCGACGAAAAATACGCCGTGGCGCGCGAGGACCGAACGGTTGCCGGATTCGCGACGCCGACGCGCCGCGTCGAGCTTTATTCCGAGCTGATGCTGGGACACGGCTATGATCCCTTGCCCGACCACGTCGAGCCGGTCGGCAGCCCGCTCACGGCAGCGCCGGACGCACGCTTTCCGCTCGTGCTTTCCACTGCCAAGAGCGGCTGGTTCGTTCACTCCTCTTATCGGCACGTCGCCTCGCTGCGGCGCAAGTCGCCCGATCCGGCCGTCGAGATCAGTCCGCAGCTCGCCGAGCGGCGCGGCCTTGCCGAAGGCGACTGGGCCGTGGTGGAGACGCATGGCGGTGCCGTGCGCCTGAAGGTGCGCCTCAATGCGGCGCTCGACGATCGGGTCGTCGTCGCCGAATTCGGCTGGTGGGAAGACTGTCCGCCGCTCGGCCGCGAGCGTTTCGCGACGGCAGGCATCCACACCCGCAACATCAACGCCGTGCTACATGACGATGCGCGCGATCCGGTCAGCGGGTCCGTCCCGCTGCGCGCGATCGTCTGCGATATCAGGCGCGACGGAATTGCCAGTCGTGGCCTGTGGAGCGGTCAGCGGCGGTTCAAGGTTGGCGCGCGTCGCGCCGAGGCAGATAATGTCATCGCGCTCAACCTGCTGCCGCTTGACGGTGGTCCGCTGCCCGACTTCCTGCCGGGCCAGCACGTGATGGTCTCGCTGCCCGGCGCAACGGAGGCGCGGGCCTACTCGTTGACCGGATCGGGTGATCTGCTGGATGTGCTCTCGATCGCGGTGAAGGGGCGCTTCTTCAACGAGGCGCCGAGTGGCGATGCGCCGTTCTTCATGCCGGATCGTCTGCACCGTCTTGCCGTCGGTGACGAGGTTGTGCTGGAGCCGCCGGGCGGCATCTTCACGCCACCGCTGAAGGGGCCGCGGCCGCTGATCTTCCTCGCCGCCGGCATCGGCATCACGCCGTTCATGAGCCATCTCGAAACGCTGCAACGCATTGCACCACAGGATCGCGTTGGCGAAATCCTGCTGCTCCACGGCTGCCGTAGCAGCCGGGAGCATCCGTTTGCCGAGCGGCTTGCGGAGTTGGAAGCCGGTATTCCGGGGCTGAAGCGTGTGACGTTCTATTCCGCGCCGTTCGCGCAGGACCCGATCGACTCGCATTCGTTGCGCAAGGGCAGGGTTGATCTCGGACAGGTCAAGCCGCTGTTGGCGCGCTGGCCGCTGGTCTACATCTGCGGCTCGCCGGAATTCGTTGCGGCACAGATCGAGGCCGTGACGGCGCTCGGCGTGCCGCGCTTCGACATTTTTGCCGAAAGCTTCGTGTCGCCGCCGTCGGTGCCGAGCAATCTTGCGCCGCGCACCGTACGGCTTGCGGGCAGCAAGAAGAGTTTTTCCTGGGGGCCGGAGCAGGGGACGCTGCTTGATGCGGCGAGTGCGGCGGGCGTCGCGCTGCCGAGCGGCTGCCGTGTCGGGCAATGCGAAAGCTGTGCGGTTCAGGTCGTCGATGGGGAGTTCACCCATCTCGGCCCTGTCGATGGCAGCGAGGGACAGTGCCTCGCCTGCCAGGCCGTGCCGCTGACCGATCTCACGCTCGCGCTTTGATGACCAAACACGATTGAAGGCTGTAACCGCATTACCGGAAGGGGATCAGATTGATGACGAATGCAACGCACGATCAAGCCGTGAGTTTGCGAAAACCTGTCGCGGACAACATCATCGCGCGATTTTCGCAAGCCCTGGTGGCGTTTGCGGAGCGCTGGTTTCCGGATGCCTACGTCTTCGTCCTGATCGCGGTGATTGCGGTCGCAATCGGCGCGATCCTGCATGGCGGTTCGCCGCTCGCCGTCAGCCGCGCGTTTGGTGACGGGTTCTGGAACATGATTCCCTTCACGATGCAGATGGCGCTGGTCGCGATCGGCGGCTATGTCGTGGCGATGTCGCCGCCGGTGGCGGCCGTGCTGGCGCGGCTCGCCAGCGTGCCAAAGACCGGGCGCGGCGCCGTGGTCTTTGTCGGCGTGCTCAGCATCTTTCTGTCGCTGCTGAACTGGGGCCTGAGCCTGATCTTCTCGGGTCTTCTGGTGCGGGAGATCGCACGGCGCACCGACATCAGGCTCGACTACCGGGCGGCCGGCGCCGCCGGCTATCTCGGGCTCGGCTGCGGCTTCACGCTCGGCATCACGTCATCAGCTGCGCAGCTGCAGGCGAATGCCGGCAGCATTCCGGCATCGCTCCTGCCGATCACCGGCGTGATCGGTTTCTCGGAAACCATCCTGACCTGGCAGAACATGGTCACCGTCGTGATGGTGACCGTGGTCTCCGCTGCGATTTGCTATTTCACGACGCCTGCGCCCGGACAGGCGAAGACGGCGGAAGACCTCGGCGTTGCGCTTGGCGATGATCGCATCGAGGCCAGGAAGCCGGCGCGTCCGGGCGACTGGCTGGAGTTCAGCCCGCTGCTGACGATCCTGATCGCCGTGCTTGCCGCCGGCTGGTTGTGGCAGACATTCCAGTCGGGCAATCCGTTGATCACGTTGTCCGGCCTCAACACCTATAACTTCGTCTTCCTCATCCTCGGCATCGTGCTGCACTGGCGTCCGCGCAGCCTCATCGAGTCGTTCTCGAAGGCGATGCCGAGTGTCTCAGGCGTGCTGTTGCAGTTTCCGTTCTACGCCGGCATTGCGCAGATCCTGACCAAGGTCCCGAACAGCAGCGGCACGACGCTGTCGGACACGATCGCACACTGGTTCGTCGGTGCCTCCAGCAATTCCACCGTGTTTTCGTTCCTGGTCGGAATTTATTCGGCGCTGCTCGGTTTCTTCGTGCCGTCGGCCGGCGGAAAGTGGATCATCGAGGCGCCCTACATCATGAAGGCGGCCAACGACATCGGCGCGCATCTCGGCTGGACGGTGATGGTCTACAACATCGCCGAGACGCTGCCGAACTTCATCAACCCGTTCTGGATGCTGCCGCTGCTCGGCATCCTCGGCCTGAAGTCGAAGGATCTGATCGGCTACACGTCGGTGCAGTTCTTCATCCACTTTCCGATCGTGATGCTGCTGGCGGCGATCCTGATGGCGACCTTCACCTATCACCCGCCGATCCTGCCCTGAGCGATCATGGCCGGGCACCAGGACATGTGGTGCCTGGTCAATTCAGCGCTCAACGACCGTCATCACCAAAACTGTGCTGTTTTTCCGCCCGCCGCGAATGAGGCGTCGCGCCGGGCTCTTATCTTTGGTCAGCCATTTCATTGACCGCGGCGCGGTTCGGCCGGATATTGATGCGCGATATCCGTGTTGTCCAAGGTCACCGCAATGAGACATGATCACCGCAGCTTAATGTGCGACATGCGAAGCCGCATGCAGCATCGCTGCGTCTCGGCGGCGACCGGCGTCTGTTGTTGTTGATCGCTTCGACAAATCCAAAGCACCCGACAATTAGACAGGAACGCCGTCATTCGGCGATTGAGCACGCATGTCCCAACCCCAAATGTCCCAAGCCTATGTCATCGAAGTATCGGATCGCACCGCCGGCATCGTCGTCAGTGATAACCGCGGCTTCTGCTTCTTCTCCTCTGACCGCGCCTTTGACGGGCTCGACGGTGGTTATTTCGGCTCCGCGCGCGCCGCGGAGCGTGCGGTGAAGGCGCACTTGCAGCAGCGCCGCGAGGTTCGAGGCCGTGCGACGCGCGGTTGAGGCCGATTCTCAGGAGGCCGCGGCGAGCGGGGGCGAGATCACCTGCGGCGCCTCGGGCGCCTGCGTGGCAGTCGTCAAGAGCTGGAACCGGATGCCGTGCAGCGAGCAGGTCAGCGGGATGCCGCGAAAGTCGTCGTGGAAGGCGCGGATCCGGCGCGCCAGCTCGCCGGCGCTGATGCCGGCGGGAAGCTTGCACATCTCGCGGTACATCTGTCGGGTGCTCTTGATTCTGCACCAGGCGATCTCCAGTTCCGCCAACGGCGTGGGATCGCAGGCGAGATCGCGCGACATCCGCCAGAACAGATGGGCAAGCCGCACATAGGCGATCTGTTCGAGTCCGCGTACGCTGATCTTGTCGGGAATGATGAAGGACTCGACCCCGACGATCGGGCCGGAATCGACGCGCGCGGCCATCACATGGGCCGTCGCGCCGAAGGTGCGGGCACCGTCATAGAGTGCGAAATGCGCCGGTGCCCAGCCGGGATATTGCGGCGGGCCGGGATGGAAATTGTAGGCGCCGTGGCCCAGCGCCGCCAGAATGTGCTCCGGCACGATGACGCTGGTGGTGAAGGCCAACAGCCGGGCCTCGCGCAAGACCTCCGGCTCGATCGCGGCGAGCTCGTCGGCCGTTACCGCGCAGCGAAACGACAGCGCCGGATTGTGCGCCTTCAACAGTTCGGTGAGCGCGAATTGCTGATTTGCGGTGCCGGTAAGAAGGATGATTGTCTTCATGATGTCGATGTCCTTCCTTGCTCTGTCTTTCCGGCGTTCATCAACCGCGCTGCCCGGCCATCACGACGACGCTGCCGGCATCGCGGGACTGGCCCACGGTGCGGAACAGGTCGGCCGGCAGCGTCTGCCACGGCGCGATCTCGATGATGCGGTTGTTCGCGCTTTTCGCGGCCGATTTCGCCGCGCGGATATCGTCCTGCCAGGGGCAGAGTGCGAGCTCGAGCCGGCCGAACCCGCCGCAATCGGCCGCGAACGCGCCGGTGACCGCCTCGATGCTGGCAGCCATTTCGTGCGCGTCGCTGGTCGCGATATCGCGCATGATCACGGTGATCGCATCATTCGAGGCCGCCTGCGACCGGATCACGATCATGGCGTCACGGCCGCCGCTGCGGCTCGCGCGCCGCGCGGCCCGCATTGCGACGCCGAATTCGGCGTCGGGTCCGAGATCGCTGTTATCGGCGGGCAGGTTGTGGACGATTGTGGTGTGGCGGGGTGTGCCGGCGTCTTCGGCCGGAGCGTGGTATGAGCGCGGCAGCCAGACGGTGTCGAGCGCCATCTGCGACGATGTCAGGCTCCATGCCTGGTCGAGCAAATAGCCTTCCCAGACCGCGGGATAGGCGCTCGCGACGTGATGCCAGTTGCGCAGCAACGCTTCGGCGGCGGGCGAACGGCCGAGATAGAGGGTGCGCGCCGACATTTCCCACCGGTTCCATTTGTGGAGCGCGATGTCGCAATCAAGGTATGACGGCAGCAATGGCGGCTCGCTGAGGACTGCGTCGGCCTCGATGAAAAGCAGCGGCTCGTGGTGCTGCTCCCACATCCGCAGCATGAAGCCGGATTTCTCGGCTGCGCGCATGTGCTCGCCGTCTGCGGTGTCGATCGGTGCGATATCGCAGGCGATCCGGAATTCGGCCAGCTTGTCGCGGAGGGCGCGGGCATGATCGTCGCCGCAAGCGCGGGGGTAGCAGGAGACCACGCGCAGCGATGCCTCGGACCTCGAGCCTTGCTCGGGCGCGATCGGGCGCCAATTGAGGCCGCCCCACCACATCTCATGCGGGCCATCGAAGCTCGGCCCGATCGTTCCGAAGTCGGTCAGCTTGCTCTTCAGGAAGTCAAAGGCGGGATTTTCGCCGAAGGGGACGACGACCGCGCAGTCGGCGCGAAGCGACCGGTAAAGCATCTCGGCGGCGGGGCCGCTCGGCGGCTCGACGAGGATGATGACGCCATGGTCCCTCGCCGGCACCGAGCCGGCCTGATGGACGACCGCGGGTCCGAGCCGCTCCGACAGCCATGCGAGCCGCCGGCGCTGCGCCGCGCTCATCCGGATGCCGTTCGCCGCCAGCAATTGGTCGAAGTTCGTCTGCAAGCCGTCCGCTTGCGCCGTGTCAGCCGAAATCATGCCCGCACTACCCCTCGTTAACCTTCTACGTGCGGGGCGGCCGGATCAGGCGGACAAATCAACTGTCGTTGTTCGTTGCGAGCGTGTCGTTGGCGCTGCGCCAGGTCAGTGTGGCCGAGGGGGCATCGATGCCGCCGTGGTCCGCGACCGCAAGGATGCGGTCATGGTCGAGCGCGGTCAGCGCGACCGTGTAGATGAGCTTGGCCAGCGGCAGCGCGATGGTCGCGATTGCCATCCGGCGCGACAGCGGTATCCGCAGGCGGAGGTCGCCGAGCCCGGTATGATAGACGCTGACCGCCTCCAGCGACGCCTGGCCGTTCCGATCGAACAGACCGACCTGCAGCGTCCCGCACGGTGCTTCGCCGAACACATTCGCGGGCAGGCGATTGGCGCCGAACAGCGTGTAGAGATAGGCGTGCGACGGCGACAGGGTGGCAAAGCTGCCCGCCAGCCACATCGGGGGCGCCGGAGCCGTGCAGGCGGTCATGAGGCCGCCGGCGATGATGCAATCATTGATGAAGTCGGCATCGAGCAATGGCGCCAGCGCCTGGGTGCCGAGATTGACGTCATGCTTGATGCCGCCGAGCAACGCGAGCTCATCGTCGTCCGGCAGCAGCAGGAGGCGCCCGAGCACGGCGGCGGCCCAGCGCGCCGCGACCACGGGGTCGGCATCGGGCTGCAATCCGTAGCGTGGTGCCAGCTCGCGGGCGCGCGAAACATAGGCCAGCGTCCCGGATTGCACCTCGCTCGCGAGCGCCAGCTGGGCGGCCGGG
Organism: Bradyrhizobium sp. USDA 3262; assembly: GCF_054060035.1. Taxonomy (NCBI): domain Bacteria; kingdom Pseudomonadati; phylum Pseudomonadota; class Alphaproteobacteria; order Hyphomicrobiales; family Nitrobacteraceae; genus Bradyrhizobium; species Bradyrhizobium sp. USDA 3262. Next base: position 7,193,476 of record NZ_JBSSCT010000001.1, on the reverse strand, counting down.
CGCTGATCACCCTCGCGCAACACGTCACCGTCACGATAATCCCGCGCCGATCCTTCACTGGAACAGCACAGCTGTTCCAGCAATGCGACGTTGCGGATCAGCATGCGCTTGACGTGCGGCGTGACGATGCGATCCGAGACCAGTCCCTCCGCGGTATCGTCATCGGCGATGTCGTCGAAGGCATCGTCAAGCGTCAGCAGATAGGCGCCGTGCAGGCGGATGCGGATGCCCTCGCGATCGAAGATGCGCCGCAGCGATTTCTGCACGCTTGCGGAATAGCCGAGGTCGACCAGGATCAGATCGGTGCAGCCGTCGAAATCCCGGATCTTCGCGCGAAGGTAGGTAAGCAGACGCGCCCGGACGCCAGCAGCGATATCGGTGATTTCGCGCGGGTCCATCAGATCGGGCAGGGCGTCGGCGAGTTCGCGGCCGCTCGCAATGCCGTCGGGATACTGCGCGAAGAACTTCATCACGGCGGGCGGCTGCACCTTGACGATGTCGACAAAGGTCGCCGCGTCGATCTTGACGACCCGGTTCAGCAGCTCACAGAGCGGTTCGAGCGTGTCAGCAGACCCGACCAGGCTGACGCGACGATTGATCTCGATATAGGCGCCGGTCTCGCCGTGGTTTGCCTGCCAGACCCGATACGGCAGCAGACCGTCGCGACCGAGGAATCCGACCGCAACGCGCGCGCCGTCGCGAGCAAGCGCAGTGCGCCGGGCGGCAATGAATGCATCGAACGCCGCCATCACCGGGCCGAGCACGGTCACGCCGAGGTCGAAAGCGGGAGAATGCTCCGCGCCCTTCGCCGTCACAGCGCGCCGAAGCGTGCGGGCGCCGCAATCGAGCCGCGACGGCTGATCGGGACACAGCAATTCGAAGATCGATGTCTCGCGCTGAAACTTGGAGGCCAATGCCGCGCCGGCCTGCGGATAGTAGCGCGGACGGATGCCGTGACGGCGCGCCCCCTTGATATCGGCGGTGTGGTTGTCGCCGACATGGAACGAGCTTGCCACGTCGATGCCTTGCTCGGCGAGATAGGCCTCAAACAGCGCCTCACTCTTGCTGCTGCCGTGATCGCAGGACGCATAGAGGAAATCCCAGCTCAGCCCGGGACTGCAGGAATGCAGCAACTGCGCGAGTTGGTCGCTGCTCCAGTAGGTGTCGGAAATGAAGCCGACGCGAAAGCCGCCGCGCTTCATGTCCAGATATTGCTCGAGCATTTCGGGATTGACGCGGCACAGTTCGAGTTCGGTCTCGAACTCGATCTGCGCGAGATCCTGCAACGCATCGCGGCTCAGGCCGAACAGCCTGAACGGAAAGTATTTGTAGACGTCGGCGATGTGCACTTCAGTTGAGCCGCACCGCTCTTGCGATACCTTGCGCGCTCGCGCCTCCGCCTGAATTCGATGCTGAACGAAACTGGCAGACATGTTCGGAAATTTTTCAGCACTGCATGAACGCTGAAAAACCCTTTCAAATACGCCATCCGGCGTCGTGCAGGCGCGCAACAGAAATGTATCGAAAACATCGAACGAACATGCAGAAACATTCTGCGCTCGACGCGTCGCGTCGACCGTCATGATCGTCATGCGCAAAATTCCCGCCAGTCCTCATGCGTTGAACGCGCGCATGAGACAAATCAGGCGCGACAGTTCAAAAAAGTTGATGCGGGATTCGAAAACGCGCGCTTCGCGACTGACAGATTCAAAAAATCCGATAACGTCGAAACAGTGATTCGGAAAAAATTGCCTAGTCGCAATCGTCGAATGCAAGATGGCGACCAACGGCGATGAATCACTCGCATGCTCCGCGCATGCATGTGTTCGCGTGGCGTTAGTTGGTGTGACAACAGCGTTTTCCGACGCGACGATCTCTTCCGCGGAAATGCGAGGCGATGCTGAACGACTGCTCCAAACTCCGTCGAATTTTTCCCTGCGCCTACGCGCAGCGGCAGCTTTTGCCGGGCGGTCGGCAAAATCATCCAGCTAAGCGTTTGAAAAATAACGAAAAAAGTTCGCCTGGTTTGCGGGCCCCCTTCGTTCAACGCTCAGAAGCCGCATGGAATGTGTGCCAGCGGCGTTGGTTGGAGAGCGGCGGATGAGTTACGCGCTTGATATGAGGGCACCGGCCGAAGTGGAGGCCACGCCGGCCGCGGTTGCGCCGGCCGAGGCGGCTGCTCCGTGGAGCAACGTCCCCACCGTTGCCGATGCGGGCCCGCTCGACACCGTCGAGATCCACGACGAAGACAAGGAATTGCTCGACCGCCTCGCCGCCGGCGACGAGACGGCGTTTCGCGCTCTGGTCGAACGTCATGTCGATCGCGCCTACGCGATCGCGCTGCGCATCGTCGGCAACGCCGCCGACGCCGAAGACGTCGTGCAGGACACGATGCTGAAGGTGTGGACGCATCGCGGCCGTTGGCAGCATGGCCGCGCCAAGTTCTCGACCTGGCTCTATCGCGTCGTCAGCAACCGCTGCATCGATCTGCGCCGCAAGCCGCGCACCGAGAATGTCGATGTCGTGCCCGAGGTCGCCGACACCCAGCTCGATGCCTCCGCCGTGATCGAGCGCAACGAGATCGGCAATCTGCTGGAGGTCGCGATGCAGCGCCTGCCCGAGCAGCAGCGCGTCGCAGTAATCCTGTCGTATCATGAGAACATGAGCAACGGCGAGATCGCCGAGGTGATGGACACGACCGTGGCCGCGGTGGAGTCGCTGTTGAAGCGAGGACGGCAGCAACTGCGCGAGATGCTGAAGCGGCACGAGCGCGAGCTGCGCGGCGCGTTTACCGACTGCTAACCATAAATTCCGGCTTCTGAAGATTTTGCGCCTGACCACCGGCGGCCCACCCGTTTGATCGGGCGGACGGGGGCTGGATCCGCGTCACCTCTCTATTTCACGATGCGGCATGCCATGCCCCATCAGCACAGGAGCTACTCATGCCGGCAATCTCCACCAACACCGCCGCGAACTCCGCGGTCCGTTACCTCAACATCAACTCGCAGCAGGAAACCAGCGCGCTGTCGAAGCTGTCGAGCGGCTCGCGCATCACCTCCGCCTCCGACGACGCGGCCGGCCTTGCGATCTCGACCCGCATCTCCTCCGACATCACGACGCTGCAGCAGGCCGCCACCAACGCGGCGCAGGCGACCTCGATCCTGCAGACCGCCGACGGCGGCGCCTCCAACATCTCGGACATCCTGGCTCGCATGAAGTCGTTGGCCTCCGAGTCCGCCTCGGGCACCGTGGCGGATTCCAGCCGCGCCTACATCAACTCGGAATTCACGCAGCTCAAGGGCGAAATCGACTCGATCGCCAGCGGCACCCGCTACAGCAGCCAGAGCTTGCTCGACGGCTCGAGCGTGTTCTCCTCGGGCGTCTCGGTGCTGGTCGGTTCGACCTCGGCCGACACCATCACGATCACGCTGACGAGCCTCACGGCCTCGTCGCTGTCCGTGACGTCGCTCGACGTCTCAAGCCTGTCGAGCGCTACCAGCGCGATGTCGGCTCTCGACACCGCGATCGACAAGGTTTCGTCCGCACGCGCCGAGATCGGTGCTCAGGAATCCCGCTTCAACTTCAGCGCCGACTCGATCTCGACCCAGACCCAGAACCTGCAATCGGCCAACTCGGCGATCAAGGACGTCGATATCGCCTCCGAGCAGGCGACGCTGTCCTCGGCCGAGGTGAAGACCCAGGCCGCGGTTTCGGCGGAAACCGCGGCGAACCAGATGCCGCAGTATCTGCTGAAGCTGCTCGGCTAATTCGAAAGACCGATCGGGCCGGCATGATGCCGGCCCGATTCCTATCGCGGCGGAAGTGTCGACATGACGGTTAGCAGCGCCACCTCGAGCACATCAGGCACGACGTCGACCAGTTCTGCCAGTACGGTGACAACGACCGGCACGACCAATTCGACCAGCATTGATTGGGATGCCCTGATCGAGGCCGAGGTCAATGCCAAGCTCGCAGCGGCGACCTCGATCACCACGACGATCACCTCGAACCAGGCCAAGATCACCGCCTACCAATCCCTGCAGACCGAGCTGTCGACGCTGGCAAGCGGGTTGTTGTCGCTCAGCACCTCGATCATCAATTCGATTGCCACCAACGCGTTCGCCACGCGGGCGGCGACGATCTCGTCCACCGGTGACGTCAGCGCCTCGTCGGCGCTCAACATGAGCGTCAACAGCGGCTCGGCGACCGGCGATCACACGCTCCAGATCACCCAGCTCGCGACCGCGCAGAAGGTGATCGGTGCCTCGCAGTCGAGCAGCTCGACGGCGCTGGGCCTCTCCGGCACTTTCTCGCTCGGTCTGTCCGGCGGCACCAGCACGGCGATCTCGATCACCACCGGCATGTCGATGCAGGATATCGTCGACACCATCAACGCCCAGGCCTCGACCACCAATGTCCAGGCCTCGATCGTCCAGGTGTCGAGCGGGTCCTATGAGATGGTGTTGACGGGGACGCAGGACGCCGCCGACATCACCTATTCGTCGACATCGGGCGATGACATCCTGAACAAGCTCGGCGTCACCGACACGTCCGGAGCGTTCACCGACGTGCTGCAGAAGTCACAGCCCGCGGAGTTCACCCTCGACGGCATCGCGCTCACGCGGAACACCAACGACATTTCCGACGTTCTGTCCGGCGTCACTTTCGACCTGCTGCAGTCGACGCCGAGCGGCACCAGCCTCAACATCAGCATCGAGACCGACACCAGCCAGATCACGTCAGCGCTGCAGACTTTCGTCACCAACTACAACGCATTTCGCGACCAGGTGATCGCGCAGTCGGCGCAGAATTCCGACGGCACGGCCGCATCAAGCGCGGTGCTGTTCGGCGACAGCACGATGCGCGATATCATGACGCAGCTGCAGCAGGTGCTTAGCGGGACGGTCGGAGGCATGACGATGGCCGATCTCGGCCTGTCCTTCAACGAGAACAACGAGCTCCAGCTCGATACCGGCACGCTGTCGACGGTGCTGACGCAAAATCTCGCCGGCGTCACCAAGCTGCTGTCGGCACAGACCACCACTTCGTCCAGCCAGCTCAGCGTGGTCAATACCGGCACATCGCCGCAATCCTTCACGCTAGACCTCACGGTGGACTCCACCGGTATGCTGACCGGAGCCTCGGTCGGCGGCGACAGCTCCGGCTTTTCGGTGGTCGGCAACACGATCATCGGCAATTCGGGCACGATCTACGCCGGCATGGCCTTTACCTATACGGGCTCGACCTCGCAGTCGATCACGGTGACATCGTCGTCCGGCCTCGCGACGCAACTCTACCAGCTCGCGCACACCAGTTCCGGCACCAGCGGTCAGCTGCAGACGCTGATCACCAACTTGCAGTCGCGCGATACCGACCTGCAGTCCCAGGTCAGCGACATTCAGAGCAATGCGGCGACGTTCAAGGCCCAGCTGCAGGTTCAATACGCCAATTACCAGGCGGCCATCGAAAGCGCGAACAACACGCTGGGCTACCTGAAAGCACTCCTAGACGCATCATCGAGTAACTAATGACCCAGAACGCGACCGCCTACCAAGCCAACAATGCCTATCGATCCGCCGCGGTGGCGGTGCCGCCGTTGAAGGCGGTCGTGATGCTGTGCGACGGCGCGATCACGCTGTTGCAGAAGGCGCTGGACGCGCACGAGGCGAAACGATTCGAGGAAGGGCACATCTATCTGACGCGGGCGACCGCGATCCTGCGCGGGCTGAGCCACAATCTCGACTTCACCCGCGGCGGCGCGATGGCCGATCGTCTCTACCGCACCTATAACGCCCTGATCATGGCGTGCCTGCGCTCCTATGGCCGGCCGCAGGCCAGGGACAATTTCCGGCGCATCATCGCAAGCCTGGTGGAATTGCGCGACGCCTGGAAGTTCGTCGAGGCGACCGCCGGCAAGGCCGCCAAGGCCAGGGCACTCGACAGGACGCTCGAATCAGCCGCCGGCCGCTGAGCCCGGAGAGAGCCGCGAATCACCCGGCGAGGGCGTTTAGCCGGCGCAGCAGGGGCTTGGGCGGCGCCCTGGTTGAGGAAAATAGCCGCCCGGCGAGCACCATGCTGGACCTGACGCGACAGCGGCGGAAATTGATTTCCGCCATCCCGCGAATGCTTTATGACAGCCTTGGCGACGAGGCTGGATCTGCGCGCGCGATGGATGTTGCGACATTCGAAGACCTGATCGACCGGCTGGGGGAGGATCTGTCCCGCTGGCCCGACGATCAACGTCTTGCCGCCGTCCAGCTCCTTGCATCCTCGGCTGAGGCGCGGACACTCTACGAGGAGGCGGGAGCGGTACGCCGCGCGCTCGCGGCGCCGCCGGTTCGCGCACCCAAGGGCCTTGCCGACCGCATCGTGACCGCGGCGGCGAAATTGCCCCAGAAGCCTATTTCGGGGCCGGTCCCGGCTGACGATCAGCCGAACGATGCACAACCACCGGGCCGATCCGCACCGCAAGGCAAGGTGCTGCCGGCGCTGCTGCTGGCCCTCTGCCTGTTGCCCGCATTGACGCCGCCGGCGTTGATGCTCGGCGAGCCGGATCTGCCGATCAGCCTCTCGCTCTAAGACGTTCCGCATTGCCATTGCAGCTGTCCGCGTGCTTTCGCGGCGAGATGCTTGCGCACGCCTGCGAGCCACGAATCCGCAACGGACACGGCAAATTCTGCCGCTTCATCAGGTGATTCCGGGTGGATGAATTCGCGCCTGAAATCGGCGCGTCATCCGTTTTATCTGCGAACGACATCACGACCCCAATGTTCCACCGCGTTCCGTCGCGCATTCCGCGGCGAAGAGAGCCTTGTCATGACCGTCTCCTCGGCAACCTCTGCTGCAACCTCCACCACGTCGAGCTCGTCGTCGAGCGCGTCGATGGGGATGAGCTCGACCGATTTCCTCAACCTTCTCGTCAGCGAGCTGCAAAACCAGGATCCGCTGAACGCCACCAGCACGACCGACTTCATCAACCAGCTCACCTCCTACGCCAACTTCACCGAGCAGCAGTCGACCAACGCCAGCATGACGTCGCTGGCGAGCTCGTTCTCGAGTCTCGTGACGCTCAACTCGGTCAACTATATCGGCCACACCGTCGAGGCGAAGACGAACACGGCCGAGCTGACCAACGGGTCGGCTACCTTCGGTTACACGCTCACCTCGGCCGCGTCCAACGTCGCGATTACGATCCAGGACTCCTCGGGCAATACGGTGTGGAGCGGCAAGGGGACCGGAAACGCCGGCTCCAACAGCTTCACCTGGAACGGCCAGACCTCCGACGGCACCCAGCTCAAGGACGGCGGCCAGTACACGATTCAGGTCACTGCGACCGACTCCGCCGGAAACTCGCTACTCAGCTACACCACGATGACGGGAACGGTGACCGGCATCGATGCCTCCGGCTCGACGCCCTCGCTGCTCGTGAACGGTGTGCCCGTCAGCGCCGCCAACATCATCGGCGTCACGTCCTGATTGCTACCGGAGTAATATCATGAGTCTCACTGGTGCTCTTTCCTCGGCGATCTCGGCGCTCAATGCGCAGAGCCAGTCGCTGGCAATGATTTCCGACAACATTTCCAACGCCGATACCACGGGCTACAAGACCACGTCGGCGATGTTCCAGGATCTGGTGACCGCGTCGAACAGCGCCACCTCATATACGTCCGGCGGCGTCACGGTGTCCGGCCGCGCCAACATCACCCAGCAGGGCTTGCTGTCCGCGACCACCAACGCCACCGACGTCGCGATCCAGGGCAGCGGCTTCTTCGTCACCACCAACGCGACGTCCGGCGGCACCACCTCTTATACACGCAACGGCGCGTTCACCACCGACAATCTGGGCTACCTCGTCAACAACGGCAACTACCTCGAGGGCTGGCGCACCGACGCTGACGGCAACATCATCGGCAATGCCTCCGCCGCGAGCCTCGGGCCAATCAACACGCAGGTTGCCTCCACCAGCGGCAGCGCCACCACCAAGACCACGGTCGCGGCGAACCTGCCGGCCGATGCCGCCGTCGGTGCGACCTTCAATAGCTCGATGACGGTCTACGATTCGCTTGGCACGGCAAGCACGATCCAGATCGACTGGAAAAAGACCGCCGACAACAGCTGGCAGGCCAGTTTCGAAACGCCAAAGCTCGCGTCGGACTCCACGACAGACAGTGCCAACGCGATCACCGATACGGTAGATATCACCTTCAACAGCGACGGCTCGCTCGCCTCGACCAGCCCGAGCCCTCCCGTCATCTCGGTGACGGGTTGGAAGGATGGGGCGGCCGACAGTTCTGCCGCGAACGGCACGGCCATCACGCTCAATCTCGGTACGGCCGGCAAGACCGACGGCCTGACGCAGTATTCATCGGGTGAGACCACGCCAGCGGTCGATCTCACCAGCATCACGTCGGACGGTCTGCCCTATGGCAAGCTGAGCAGCATTTCGATCGGCAAGGGCGGCGTGGTCGACGCGACCTACTCAAACGGGCAGACGATCGCGATCTACAAGATTGCGGTCGCGACCTTCAGCGACCCCAACGGATTGAGCGCGGCCAGCGACGGCATGTACTCCGCGACGGCCGCCTCCGGCAACGCCACGCTGCAGACCTCGGGCACCAATGGTGCCGGCACGATCTACGGCAGCGAACTGGAGTCGAGCACCACCGACACCAGCGGCCAGTTCTCCAACATGATCTCGGCGCAGCAGGCCTATTCGGCGGCGTCGCAGGTGATCACCACCGTCGACAAGATGTTCGATACGCTGATCTCGGCGGTGTCGCGATGATGACCGAAAAGAAAAATGACCGCTTGCTGGTCAGGCTTCAGCGGCTGAAGGCGAGGGCCGCTTCGGTCCGGCCGGACGATCGGGCGCAGCTCCGTGCGTTGCTCGACGATGTCGGAACGTTGCGGGATCAGTTGATGCGCGAATGCGCGCGGCTCGACCAGGAACTCAACCGGGCCGCGGTCCGGGTAACGGCAATCACCGCGTACGGGCGCAGCGCACAATCGGTTCGCGCCCTGCGTCGCGGACACTAGCTTGAACGGGAGCGATGACATGACACCGGAACGCAACATCAAGATCAATCCCGCGGGCAATGACGAGCGCGCAAGGTCGTTGATCGCGCTGATCGACAATCTGATCGCGATCGTGAACGAGGAGAATGTCGAGCTCGCCAAGGGCTTGCCGGCCTCGCGGTTGAAGGAGGTCGACGAGAAGCACCGCCTTGCCACCCTGTTCGAGCAGTGTGTGGCGGAGGCGGTCGGCAAGACGGCAAATCTCCACGTTCAGGATCGCGTGCTGCGCGAGCAGCTGATGGACCGGATCCTGAAGCTGCGCATGGCGATGGACGAGAACGTGATGCGGCTGCGCGCGGCAATCGATGCCAGCAATCGCAGGATCGAGGCCATCATGCAGGCGATCCGCGAGCAGATCGCCAACGTATCGCCTTATGGCGCCGGCGGCCGTCGCGTCACGCCGGCGATGTCCTACGGCACCAATGTGCGGGCCTGATCGGGCCGACGCCGGAGGGAGTGGGTCGTGTCGTCGCTCGATATTGCACGAAGCATCGCATTCAGCGGGCTGTCAGCCACGCAGGTGCAGATCAGCGTAGCCTCGGCCAATATTTCCAATGCCGACACCAAGGGCTATACCGAGAAGACCGCCAACCAGAGCAGCAGCGTCACCTCCGGTGTCGGTACCGGCGTCACGATCACAGGGATCAGCAGCGCGGTCGACAAGCTGCTCCTGAAGTCGCTGGTCGGGGCCGATTCCGATCTCGGCGCCGCCGACACCACCAACAGCTTTCTGACCGAGCTCCAGCAGCTCTATGGCAGCACATCGAGCTCGGACAGCTCCACGACGGGCACCTCGCTGGCCAACACGATCGCGGCATTCGAGTCGGCGTTGTCGTCGCTGGCGAGCACGCCGAGCGGTGCGTCGCTGCAATCGAACGCCGTCAGCGCGCTTGCGGCGGTGACGACGCAATTGCAGCAGACCTCGAGCGGCATCCAGACGCTGCGCTCCAATGCCGACCAGGACATCGCATCGTCGGTTACCGACATCAATTCCGACCTGCAGCAGATCTCCGACCTCAACAAGCAGATCAGGCAGCAGGCGGCAGCCGGGCAGTCGACGGCCGATCTGGAGGACCAGCGCAACAGCGCGCTGCAGGATCTCGCGTCGATGATGAATGTGAGCTTCTTCACCACGTCGAGCGGCGATCTGCAGGTCTATACTGGCTCGGGGCAGGCGCTGGTCGATAGCACGGCGCATCCGCTGAGCTATACGGCGCTGCCCAGCGTCACGGCGTCGACGACGTATAGCGCGGGATCGTCGAGCGGTTTCAGCGGTATCACCGTCAACGGGGTCGACATCACCTCGCAGATCTCCTCAGGCAAGGTCAGTGCGCTGATCACGCTGCGCGACCAGACGCTGCCGGCGGCGCAGTCGCAGCTCGACGAGTTGGCTCAGCAATTGACCGCGACCGTCAACGCTGTGTCCAACCAGGGCACATCGGTGCCGCCGCCGGCCAGCCTGACCGGAACTGCCCCCGTGAGCAGCACGACACCGTTCTCGGCAACCGGCACGGTGCGCATCGCGGTTGCGGACAAGAGCGGCAACCTGGTGTCGTACCAAGACCTCGATCTGTCATCCTACGCCACGGTCGGTGATCTCGCCACTGCGATCAACGGTATCTCGGGGCTGTCAGCTTCGGTCGATGCCAATGGACACTTGTCGATCTCGGCGACCACATCCGGCAACGGCGTTGCGATCAACGAGATGACGAGCTCGGTCGGCAGTTCGAGTGAGGGCTTTTCGGATTACTTCGGGTTCAACGACCTGATCACAGGGACCGGCGCGTCCGACATCGCCGTTCGCAGCGACATTCTGAACGGCACGGCGGCGCTGCCGACGGCGACGCTCGATGCGTCGTCCACGCTGACGGCCGGAAACTCGGTGCTGTCGCCGGGCTCGGCGACGGTGGTGAACGCGCTCTCGAGCGCGCTGACGGGGTCGACCAATTTCGGCATGGCCGGCGGCCTCGGCGCGACCACCGGCTCTTTTACGGACTACGCGGCCGCCATCGTTGCTAACGTCGCCGGCAAGGCGACCCAGGCATCGGCGGCCTATACCGCAAAGCAGACGGCGCAGTCGACCTATGCGAATTCGCTGTCGTCGCAGTCCGGCGTCAACATTGACGAGGAATCCGCAAATCTGAGTGCGTTGCAGAACAAATATGCTGCCGCGTCCCAGATCATTACCGCCATCAACGCCATGTTTTCGGCGCTGATGACCGCGATGAGCGCCAGCTGAGCCCGAGGCCGTCGTCATGATGATGCGTGTTGCCACCTTTGCACAGTCGGACCAGATGATCTCAAACGCGCTGCGGGTTCAGGCGGTGATGGCCAACGAGCAGGTGCAGGAGTCCTCCGGGCTGCAGTCCGAGGATTTCGGCGGCTACGGTTCCGGCGCCGGACGCGTCATCAATTTGCAGGTGTCGGTGACGCGCGCGCAGTCCTATATCGATGCCAGCCAACTCGCCGACAACAAGGTGCAGGTGATGTATTCGGCGGTCGGCTCGGTGACCGACATCATCACGCAGCTGCGGACCCAGCTCAGCGCAGCCACCACCGGCAGCAGCACGGCGACGGCATCGGTGATCAACTATGCGCAGCAGGCCATGGCGCAGATGCAGGGGCTGCTCAACACTCAGTATGACGGCGAATATGTCTTCAGCGGCGCCCGCACCGACACCGCGCCGGCCGACCTGTCGAGCTATGGGACGGGCACCGGATCGCTGACGACATCAGACACCAGCTACTACAAGGGCGACGGCGAGATCGCGTCCGTGCGCGTGTCGGACAGCCAGTCGATCTCCTACGGCATCACCGCCGACAATCCGGCGTTCGAGCAGGTGATGCGGCTCTTGAAATACGTCGGCAACAGCTCGAATTTGTCGTCGAGCGATGTCTCGCAGGCACTCGACCTCGCCAGCAATGCGCTGGATGCGACGTCCACCGTGCAGGCAAAGCTGTCGACCGCGGCGTCGCAGATCGAGACCGCCAGCACGAATCAGAGCGACTATCAAAATTTTGCGAAGACGCTGTCGACGGACCTCACCAGCGTCGACGTTGCGGCCGTGACGGCGCAGCTTTCGACCTATCAGGCGCAGCTGACGGCGTCCTATTCGGCGATCTCCAAGATCCAGAGCATGAATCTGGCGAGCTATTTGCGATAGCCATCGCCGGCATCACCGGTTCAGGATCTTCAGCCAGACATCGCCGAGGATGATCGGCTCGCGCGGCGGAAGCCAGGTGAGGCCGGCGGCTTTTCCGAGCTCGGCGATGGTGCCCTTGGCCTGCAGATCGGCGAGGACCTTGTTGACGGATTCCAGCAGCGCCTTGTCGGTTTCGAGCGCAACGTAACCGCGGTTGGCGCCGATCGGATAATAGTAGCCCGACGCCGTGATCCTGGTGTCCGGATGTTCAGCGCGGTAGGCGTCGAAGCGGCGCAGGTCGAGCAGCGTGGCGTCGAATTCGCCGCGTTCCAACTCTCCGAGCAGGTCGCTGCGCCCTGGAACGAGGTGCGTGATGTCGTCGATCAGCTTTCCCTTGTCGAAGGTCATCAGGATGGCATCGCCCAGCGTGCCGCTTTCGATCGTCAGGCGAAGGCCGGCCAGATCGCCGATATCGGTGATCTTGCGCTCCTTGATCTTGTCCTTGGCCTTGGGACCGAGGACGACGGTCATCGGCGAATAGATATAGGGCTGGCTTGGCGCCAGCACCCCGATCGGGATCCGCCGGCGGCGATCCTCGCGGGTGGCGCCGTCGAAGTCCGGCAGCTTGGCCGTCGTGACGCCGGCCGCCTTCAGCGAGTCCTTGGTGAGGGCGTAGCCGCCGACAAGCGAGCAGCGCCCGTCCGACAGCAGCGCGTTGGCTTCGAGCGCGGGGCTCGAATCTTCGTCGAGCTTGCTCTCGAACCACTGGATCTTGAGCGGCTGTCCAAGCCGCTCGGCAATGGCCTGGGCGAGCGCCACGTCGAAGCCGGCATCCGGTTTGCCGCGATGATGCGCCGACAGCGGCGGCAGATCCTCGTCGAGGCATACCGTGAGCGGGTCGTCGGCAGCGTGTGCTGCCGCCGATATGGCAAGAAGCAGAGCTGTCGCGGCGCCCGCAAGCAGAGCCCTCATGGGCTCCTCCGGCTCGACACGAAGGCCCAGACGTCGGCGATCTCCTGCTCGTTCAGGATGTCGACCCAGGGCGGCATCTTGCCGTTCTTGCCTTGCTTTACGGTGGTCACGAAGCGCGTCTTGTCGTCGGGAAACGCGCGCAAGTCCGGCGTGATGGTGCCGGAGTTGACCATGTTGGGCCCATGGCAATGCGAGCAGTTCTTGGCGTAGGTGACCTTGCCCTGGTCGGCCTGACCCTGAAGGTCGATTGCGGTGGTTTGCTGTGCGGCGGCCGGGATCAACATGATCAAGGCCGTCGCGACGGCGGCGAAGATCGCCGCCGTCAACAGGGTTACTCGTTCAGTCACGTGTGCTCCGCGCTCAGTTCTTGACCGCGAAAACCCACAGCGAGCCGCCGGGTGGAACCTTGGCAAGCCGCTCGTCGCCCGAGAACAGCGAATAGACGCCGCCATAGCCGGAGGTGACGGCGACATACTGCACGCCGTCCTGCTGCCAGGTGACGGGTTGTCCTTCGATGCCGGAGCCGGTCTGGAACTGCCAGAGTTTCTTGCCGGTGTCGGCATCGAACGCCTCGAATTCGCCGGTCAGCTGACCGGAGAACACCACGCCGCCGCCGGTGGAGAGCACGCCGGAGAAGCGCGGAATGTCGCTCGGCGCTTCCCACTTCGCCTTGCCGGTCATCGGATCGATCGCCTTCAGGTGGCCGCGCGGTCCGGTGCCCCATTCCCAGGGATCGGTGAGATCCATGCCGAGATACCATTCGCCCTGCTTGAACGTCACCGGCTCGGCCTTGTACTTGCCGCCGAAGGCGAGCGTGTTGGCGTAGGCGAGGCCGGTCTGCGGATTGAACGACATCGGCTCCCAGTTCTTGCCGCCGAGGATCGACGGGTAGACCGTGACCTTCTTGCCTTCACGCGCATCCTTGGTGATGTCGGTCTCGATCGGCCGTCCGGTCTTCATGTCAATGCCGGTGGCCCAGTTGACGTTCACATAAGGATTGGCCGCGAGCAGCTTTCCGTTGGTGCGATCGAGCACGTAGAAGAAGCCGTTGCGGTTGGCGTCCATCAGCACCTTGGTCGGTTTGCCCTCGACATTCATGTCGGCGAGCACCATCTCGGCCACCGAGTCGTAGTCGAACGGGTTGTTCGGCGAGAACTGGTAGTGCCACTTGATCTTGCCGGTCTTCGGATCGAGCGCCAGCACCGAGCAGGTGTAGAGGTTGTCGCCGGGACGCACCGCCGAGTTGAACGGTCCGGGATTGCCGATGCCCCAATACACCGTGTTCAGTTCGGGATCGTAGGAGCCGGTGATCCAGGTCGAGCCACCGCCGAGCTTCCAGGTGTCGCCCTTCCAGGTGTCGCCACCGGGCTCGTCCGGGGTCGGGATCGAGTAGGTCCGCCAGAGCTTCTTGCCGGTTGCCGGATCCCAGCCATCGATGAAGCCGCGGGTACCGAATTCGGCGCCCGAGATGCCAGTGATCACGACGCCGTCGGCGACCAGCGGGGCCACCGTCATCGAGTAGCCTTCCTTGATATCCGCAGCCTTCTGGCGCCATAGCTCCTTGCCGGTCTTGGCATCGAGCGCGATCACGTTGGCGTCGAGTGTGGTGCGGAACACCTTGCCGTCATACAGCGCGGCACCGCGATTGATGATGCCGCAGCAAACGATGCGCGGCGTCTCGGCGGGATACTCGACCTTGGTCTTCCAGATCTGCTTGCCGGATTTGGCGTCGATCGCGATCGTGGCGTTGTGCGTGGTGACGTAAATGACGCCCTGGTAGACGAGTGGCTGCGATTCCTCGCTGCGGTCGTCGTTCAAACTGTAATTCCAGACCGGCACCAGATTTTTGACGGTGTCCTTGTTGATCTGGTTCAGCGTCGAGAAGCGCTGAAGATTGTAGCCCATTCCATAATTGAGAACGTTCGATGTATCAGTCGCACCCTTGACCAACTGCTCGCTGGTCTGGGCGCTTGCCCCATAGGATGCAAGAATTACGAGGCTCGCGGCCAGCGCAATACGTCTCATCATATCCTCCCAATGAACCTTTTTCTGCACGCCTATTCCTGACGTTGCGGACGGAACCATCCGCCTGAAACCAAAACGGGTCAATACGAAAACGTGAACGAGCGCCCGCTAACCGCGCGAGGCCGGTCGAAGGCGTCAGGTTTTGGCAAACGCGTCCGTGGCTTACCGTCGCGTGGAATACGCTACACCAGTGCAGCCCGCCGTTATGCCGCAGCGCGAACGGTCAGCTTGACGGTGTGGGGGGACAGACATTCGGCCGCGGTTTCGCGCCCCGCTTGTCCGGCGGCACACTGCAATTATCGATACGCTGCTCGTCGGTCCACTTGCGGCCGAGCCGCTCCTTGCCGGTGAGCACGCGCTGCTGGACCGCTTCCGCCGATGGGGCAGGGTGCCGGGTCTGCGCGGACACAGGCGCGATCAGACCGAATGCAACGAGGCTGCCCAATGCGTTCTTGCAAATGCTGGTCATGGGTCACCTCGCTCGTTGTGGTGCAATCGAGAGCGCCACAGATGACCCGTGAGGCAACCGCTTTCCACCCGAATCCCGACAGGATTTCGCCGCGTACACGAACCGTGGGAAGCTCCGCTGAAGCTGCTATGATAGGGTCCGATCGCTGGGCGCTCCGTGTCTTCGCCGGAGCGGCACTAACGGGAGACGAACGATGATTTCGCGCCGATCGCTTGCGCTGAGTTTGGCTATGGTTGTCCTGTCAGGTCCCGCGTTGGCCGCATCGCGCGGTCGCAGCGCGCTCAGGATGCTCGACCCCGACAATGACGGCACGGTCGACCTTGCCGAAGCCAAGAAGGCTGCCGCGAACCTGTTCGCGAAGCTCGATCCCGACCATGACGGCACGCTCGACGCGCGCGAATTGCGCGGACGGCTGACCGCGAAAGAACTGGCCGCTGCCGATCCGGATCACGACGGCACCCTGACGCTCGACGAATACCTTGCGGTCGTCGAGCAGCGCTTCAAGGCCGCCGATCCCGATAATGACGGAACGCTGGATGCGAAGGAGTTGAAGTCGCGTGCCGGCCGAGCCCTGCTGCGCCTGCTCAAATAGGTTGCCAGCCGGCGAACTTTGCCGGGCGGATTTGCCGGATATTGACGCAGGATTCCGCGCATAACAAAAAAAGTTGCGATTTCGCTCTTGGGCAAGACGCGGCTGGATGATTCGGGTCTCCTTACCCGCGCGTCGCCGCCCGGCAGCCGGAAAATGCCCGACAGATCAGTGTCGGAGTTCCCGACGCCGGGTGGACGTCAGCGAACCGTCGTCCGCTTCGGCATGTCCAGCAGCGAAGTCGGGTCCTTACCCGGCCGGCTTGCGCCCTGGAAAAGGCAGCCCTAGCTTGCCGCGCGGCGCGAGGCTTGCGCCAACTTATGACTTGGGAGAAGGAAATGGCCTGGAAAACACCGAAGATCGTCGAAGTGCCGGTGGGCATGGAAATCAACATGTACGCCTGCGCAGCGCGCAAATAATCTTAAGACAAGTAACGCGAGACAGCCTGCCCGGCTCGTGCAGCGCGCTGCATCGAGCCGGGCAGGCGTCTTTTGTGGAAAGTGTCTTTCGCGGGCCCTGATGCGGCCGCTCGGACAGCTTCCCTCATACCCTTCCCACAAGACCTTGAGACCGACACCACCTGCGCGATTGGCGGGCCTTGCTGCTTTGTCCTACAGTGTGGCCTGAGGCGGTGGTGCGGGGACGATGAATCCAAAGATCAAGACCGGGCGTTGGGCGGGGATGCTGTGCGCGGTGGTTGCCGGCATCGCGGCGGTGCTGCCGCCTCGCGCCTATGCCGAGGACTTTGATACCGAGCACATCTTCGGCTTCATGATCGGCTCCGACGTGGGCAATGTCGGCGAGCGTGAATTCCAGAGCCAGACCACCGGGCGCTTCGCCAAGGACGGCGGCCGGTATCGCACGCTCAATCAGGAAATGGAGCTCGAGCTCGTGCCCGCGCCGAATTTTCGTGTCGAGCTCGGAACGTCATTCGGCGCATACGACATCAGCCGTGTTCCCGGTCTTGACGATCGGCGCCAGCTGTCGTGGCAGAGCGTCTCGGTCGATTTCCGCTATCGCTTTCTGAATCGCGAGACGGCGCCATTTGGCATGACGGTCGCGCTGGAAACGCGAGCCGATCGCGTCGACGAGACGACGGCCGCGGCGGTCCGCAGTTATGGCACCGAACTTACGGTCGCGTTCGACCGTGAGGTGATCCCGAATTTTGTCATTGCGGCCCTTAACCTAAGCTATGAACCGGAATGGACGCGCACGCCGCGCACCGGTGCTGCGGATCAGGATGCAACCATCGGTGCCGCATTCGGCCTGATGGCCAGGGTGAAGCCGGATATCCTGATCGGCGGCGAAGCGCGCTATTTCAGGAAGTATGAGGGAATCGGCCTGGATGAACTTTCAGGGCAGGCGCTGTTCATCGGGCCCACCGCCTATTTCCAGCTCTCCGAACGTTCACGCCTGACCGCGACCTGGAGCGTCCAGGCCTGGGGGCAGCGGGCCGGGAGCAACGCTGCCCTCGACCTCGTCAATTTCGAGCGCCATCAGGCGCGGCTGGTGTACGGTTTGAACTTCTAGAGCGTGAAGCCTCTGGGACCGGGTTGCCCACCTTTCACGGGGCTGTGAAACCCGGCCTTGGCTGATTACGTATTTCGTCGTGTTATCTATTGCATGAGCACGCTTGGGGATCGCGCATGAACCCGATTGATCTGATCGTCACTGTATGTGCCGTGCTGTCGCCCGCCACCTGCGAGGAGCAGCATCTGGTGTTCAACTGGAACGGCTCGCTGCAGCAATGCGCCATGGCCGCGCCGCCTTACATCGCGCGATGGGTCGGCGAACATCCGAAATGGACCGCGGTGCGCTGGCGTTGTGAATATCCGCACAGCAACGATCGGGCCGGCGCGGGCGGCGAGCCGCCGGCGGGTTAGCCTTCCTATTTGTTGCAGTCCTTCAGGTCCTTGTCGGACACCGAAAACACGGCGTCGGCCTTGATCTCGATGTCGCGAACGAAGCACTGCCTGGCGCCGCTGTAGCCGACCTTGGCATCGTAGCGGCCGGGCTCGACGCCGGTGATCCGCAGGCGCTCGTCGTGGTCGACTTCCTTGTCCTTGTCGTTGAGCGTCTGGTTGGGACCCCACTCGTTCTTGCCTGCCGGCGACAACTCAAAGCTCGAAATCGTGGCGCTGGTCAGATTCCACAGCCGAATGCCTTTGCCCTTGCTTTGGGCGAGCACTGTCGCCGGCAGCACAAGCAACGCAACACCAACAGCGATCAACGCGCGCGACATCCAGCCTCTCCCTTATGTTTCGTCCAAGGATGACGGCGTCTCACATATTTGCAAGGTCCAACTGCGAGAGCTGCCGCTTGATTTCGTCGATCTCGGGCTCGCCGCGCGTCGCGCGTGGTGCGGCAATGGTCTCGACGTGAAGGATTCGGGCCGGCCGCGACGACAGGAAGAACAGGCGATCGCCGAGGCGAACGGCGTCGTCGAGATCGTGGGTGACGAGCAAGGTCATCATTTTCCGGCTGGCCACCAGCGTTGCGACCTGGTCGCGCAGCCGTCCCGCGAGTGCATTGTCGAGCGAGGCCAGCGGCTCATCGAGGATCAGGAAATCGGGCTCGATGGCGAAGGCGCGGGCCAGCGCGACGCGGCGGGCGAGCCCGAGTGACAGCTCCGCGGGAAAATGGTTGCGGTGCGCGCCCAGTTCGAGCACCTCGAACAGCGCAGAGAGCGTGCTGTCGCCGACATGCGGCGCGGCCAGCCGCACATTCTCCTCGACCGTGCGCCAGGGCAACAGCCGAGGCTCCTGGAAGACCATGCCAAGGCGCATGCCCGGCGATCGCGTGACATGGCCCTG
Organism: Bradyrhizobium sp. USDA 3262; assembly: GCF_054060035.1. Lineage (NCBI taxonomy): Bacteria > Pseudomonadati > Pseudomonadota > Alphaproteobacteria > Hyphomicrobiales > Nitrobacteraceae > Bradyrhizobium > Bradyrhizobium sp. USDA 3262. The sequence goes on along the minus strand of NZ_JBSSCT010000001.1, from coordinate 7,174,390 downwards.
GTAGTTGCCGTCGAGCCCGGCGAGGATCCGGAGCAGGGTGCTCTTGCCGCAGCCTGACGGGCCGAACAGCACGCCGACCTCGCCAGCGTTCAACGTGAAGGTGACGTTGTCGAGCACGTCGTGCCGCTTCCCGGCCGCGCTCTCAAAACTCTTGCCGGTGATATTGACCTCAAGCTGCACGGAGCCGCCACCGCGTTAGCCTGGTTTCAAACGGCTGCACCAGCAGGGTTTCGATGACGAGCACGACACCCGCAAAGCTCAGCGAATAGGCGAGCAGCAAGGGGATATCGAACAGCTGGAAGGCGACGCCGATCTCGAAGCCGACACCGTTCGGCCGTCCGAGATATTCAGCGACCAGCACGATCTTCCAGACCAGCGAGAGCCCGGAGCGCGCAGCGGCCGCGATGTAGGGCGCAAGCTGCGGCAGGATCACATGACGAAAGGCGCGGCCGCGCGGAAAAGAAAACGCCGTCGCCATTTCGTCGAGCGCAGGGTCGAGCGCGCGCGCGCCTTCGCGCAGGGTGACGACGGCAGTCGGCAGCTTGTTGATGGCGATGGCGGCGATCGCGGCGACCTCGGTCAGGCCGGCCCAGATGTAAGCGAGCACGATGACGACGAGCGCGGGCAGGTTGAGCAGCAGGATCAGCCAGGGATCGCCAAGGCGATTGGCAAGCGAGACGCGGCCCATGAGGTAGCCGATCGCCGAGCCGAGCGCCATCGCAAGGGTGAAGGCCAGCGCGACGCGCGCCAACGTCGCGCCGAGATTGACGAACAGCGCGCCCGATCGGGCCTCGGCGACGAGCACCGACAGCACTGCCGGCGGTGCCGGCAGCTTCGCATCACCGATCAGCAGCGAGGCAATCCACCAGGTCGCGATGAACAGCGCGAATGAGAGGAGACGCAGCACCGCTAGTCTCCCGGGATCGCTTGATAGAAGGTGCCGGGATCGAGCTCGGTTGCCGTGCCGACCAGATCGCGGCCGCCGAGCTGCGCCAGCACGCGGTAGAGCACGCGCGCATCCGCCTCCTCTTCGGCGATCGGACGGCGCGGGATGCCTTCGCGGTAGCGCTCACGATAGGCATGCAGGGTTGCGGCATCCTGCGCACCGGTGAGCGGCGCGATCGCGTCCCATGCGGCATCCGAGGTCGCCAGAATCTCTTTCGCGGCGCGCGTCACGGCGATGAAGCGGGCCACCAGATCCTTGTTGGCGTTGGCCCAGGCTTCGTCGAACACGTAGCCGATCATGGCGATGCGGCCCTTGCTGCCGAGCTTTTGCAGGATCTCTTCCATCCCGGCGAGCCGGCGAAAGCCCTTGGCTTCGAGCGCGGCGCAGAAATTCCAGTAATTGAGCGTCGCGTCCATCTCGCCGCCGAGCGTCTTGGCGGCCAGCAGCGGCGGTGCGCCATAGACGATGGTCGCCTGCGACTTCAGGTCGACGCCGTCCTGCCTCGATGCGGCCTGCAACAGCAGCCAGTTCTTGTCGATCGCCCCGCCGGCGATGGCAAGCTTGCGCCCCTTGAGGTCCGCGAGCGTCTTGACCGGCGAGGAGGCCGGGACCATCACGGCGCCCAGCGCGCTCGAATAGGGATAGAATTGCAGCTTGGCGCCGAGCGACCGCTCGCGCGACACCCAGGGCCAGTCCGATACCATCACGTCGGCCGTGCCGGCGCGCAGCGCGATCTTGCCGGCCTCGGGACTGGCCAGCTCGATGACGTCGATCGACAGATTGGCCTTCTTGTCGAGACCATGGGAGCGAATGACGGCCAGTTCCCAGGCCAGCGTTCCGGTCTTCTGCGCTGCAACGCGGATGGTCTGCGCGTAGCACGAGGTGCCGAACTGCATGACCGCCAGAACTGCCGCAGCCAACACCGTGCGTACAGAGATGATCATCGTTTCTTGAGCCACTTCCCCGAATGTTTTCTTTTCTGATCAACATCCATAGCATAGCTTGCGGAAAGAGAAGAGGAAGCAGGACCATGGCAGGAGCTGGCATGCTACGACCGATTGTCGCCATCCTGGTGCTCGCCGGGACGGCCGTCAGCGTGCGGGCCCAGGAGATCAACGACTATCCGACCTCGGCGCGGGCGGAATATGTGTTCGGTTGCATGAAGGCCAATGGCGAATCCCGGCAGTCAATCGAGCAATGTTCCTGCTCGATCGACGTCGTCGCCTCGATCATCCCCTATGACCGCTACGTCACCGCCGAGACCGTGCTGAGCATGGCGCAGGTGCGCGGCAATTTGGGCGGCCAGTTCCGCTCGTCCGAGCAGGCCGCGAATGCGCTCAACGACCTCAGGCGCGCCCAGGCCGAAGCCGAAGTCAGGTGCTTCTAGAGCGCTTTCGAGCGAAGTGGACCCCGGTTCGCGTGAAGAAAACGCGTCAAAACAAAAATCTAGAGCCCCGTTCCGATTCAATCGGACCGGGACTCCAGCGTTGATCGTGAGAATCGCCGGCGCGTCAGGTGCCGGGATTCTCGACCTTCCATTCGTGTTCGAAGATGTGCCCTTCGGTGTCCTTGGCTTCGGCACGGAAGCGCTTGGCGCCATTCGAGACGTAGGTGAAGCGGATATTGGGATCCTCGGAAATCGAGATTCCGCCCTCCATCGCCAGCACCGGACTGTCGTCCTGCCAGATGTGCAGCTCGTTGACGAAGAAGGCCGGGATATAGAGCTGCGTGACCTGGTCCATCTGCAGGCCTGAATTATTCGGATGCCCGATCATGATCTGGGCTTCCCGCGTGCTGGTCGCAGGTCCCTGTTCGGACTTGGTGAATTGCCGGTAGCGCATCTGGCCAAGGCGGTTCTTGGCTTCCTCGACGTTCTTGCCGGCCGGCGCCGAGCAGCCGCCGGAGGCTTTGACATAGACCTTGCTGACATAGAGCTTGCCGTCGCTGAGCTCTGCGACGGCGTGCACATTGGTGTAGTTGTTGACGCGGACGCGGGTCGAGATCTCGGTGACGTTGGCGGCCGGCCCCAGCGTGAACTTCGCGGCCATCGGCGCCGGATTCTCGTCGATCACAAGCGTGATCGCGACGACGCGGCGGCTGTCGCTCGGCTGCAGCTTGGTGCGCAGCGTCACCGGCACGATCGCGGCGTCTTCCGCGCGCATCGGCATCTCGATGCCGATGACATCATTGCCGTCATTCATCGGACGGTTGCTGAAGATGTCCTGGACGAGACCCGGCCAGGGATCATAGGCCTCCGCCGCGGGCGCAGCCGGTGTGCCCAGCGCGATCGTGAGCAAGCTTGCGATGCAAATCAGGCGGGCGCGATGTCCGGTCATGGTCGCGAAATCCTATGCAGCCGCGTCACTATAGGACGAACAGCTATTCCCATTCAATTTCCGAGAATGCTGCAGTTGCGTTGCGGGCGTTGTAATCGTCGAACAATTGCCAGCGCGGCCGCTCGGCGGCTGCGGCGTGCTCTGCCGCGGCCGTAATCGGCTTGCCGCTTGCGACCAGTGCGCGCACATCCGCGGCCAGCACCGCAAGATAACGGCGCTCGTCGGCAAGCGCTGCCGGCCACGCGCTCACGGGTCCGTGACCGGGAACCACGCGCTCGGCGGAGATCGCCGCGAGCTCGTCGAGCGCACGCAGCCAGCCCTTGAGGCTGCCGTCGACTACAGGAATATGGATGAGAAACACCATGTCGCCGGCGAACAAGGTCCTGGTTTGCTCGTCGAGGACCGTGAGGTCGTTGTCGCTATGGGCGGGCGGCCACGCCTTCAGGGTGAGGGCCCGTCCGCCGAGGTCGAGCTTCAGCGTGTCCGCGACCAGCACGGTCGGGGGGACGATCTTCACCTCGTCGATCAGCTCATCGCCCATGGTCCGGCGAAACCCGTCGAGGTAGAATTGCCCGCGCGCGGCCAGCGCGCGCGGCAGCGACTTGTGGCCGACGAAGCTGGTCCCGTCGCCGACGAAAGCCGCATTGCCGAAGCTGTGATCCGGATGCGCGTGGGTGTTGATCACGTAGCGGATCGGCTTGTCGGTACGGCTGCGGACCGCGGCGAGCAGTTGTCGTCCTTCGCGGACGCTGCCGCCGGTGTCGATGACGGCGACGGCGCTGTCGCCGATCACGAATCCCACATTGGCGATGGCGCCTTCGTTCTCGCGCGTCATCAACGCGGTGACCCCGGTGTGAACGAATATTCCGGGAGCGACTTCGCTTACAGGCAATTCCACCTCTTGCGCCCGCGCTATGGTCGGCGCCCAAAGCATCAGGAGCAGCGCAAGCACCGAACCGCCATGAGCCATGTTTCCGCCTCAGTTACTCCGGGACGCGCGATCGATGTCGTCGCGTTCCAGTTTGCGCTGCAGCAAGCAACGCGGCGTGGTCGCGATCATTATTCCTGTTGCACGTCATGGTGCGCCGGGCAATTGCTGGATGGCGGCGATCGATCCGATCAAGAGGAGACCGCGTAATGAGAATTGTCGGATGCCGTCCTGTTCTGCTCGCGCTTGTCGGCTTCATCACCTGTCTGGCCGGCACCGCGCGCGCGCAGGTCAACGACCAGGGCGAACTTTCCATCGAGCTCATCGATGCCCGCGTGCTGCGCATCTGTGCCGATCCCCGCAACCTGCCGTTCTCGAACGACAAGGGCGAGGGATTTGAGAACAAGATCGGCGAACTGCTGGCCGGGAAACTGCAAAAGAAGCTCGACTACATGTTCTTTCCGCAGGCGACCGGGTTCGTGCGGATGACGCTCGGCGCGCATCGCTGCGACGTGATCATGGGTTTTCCGCAAGGCGATGACCTCGCGCAAGGCACCAATCCCTATTACCGCACGGCCTATGCGATCGTCGCCAAGCCGGGCAGTGGGCTCGATGAGGTCACGACGCTCGAGGACGAGCGGCTGAAGGGCAAGCATATCGGCATCGTGGCGGGAACGCCGCCCGCGACCAACATGGCCATCAACGGCCTGATGACCAATGCGAAGCCTTATCCGCTGATGATCGATACGCGCTACGATTCGTCGGCCGAGGCGATGATGAACGATCTCGCCAAGGGTGAGATCGATGCCGGCATCCTGTGGGGGCCGATGGCGGGCTTTTACGCCAAGAAGGCCAACCCGCCGCTGCACATCACGCCGCTGGTCAAGGAGACCACGGGACCGAAGCTCATCTACCGCATCGGCATGGGCGTGCGGGCGTCCGACCAGAACTGGAAGCGCCAGCTCAATCGCCTGATCCAGGAGAACCAGCCCGAGATCAACAAGATCCTGCTTGACTACGGCGTCCCGCTGCTCGACGAGAACGACCGTCCAATCGGGCCGGAGACCGCGACCAAATCACCATGATCAGGCTCGCGGCCATGCTGGCGGTGATGTTCGTCGCCGCTTCGCCTGTCCGCGCGCAGGACCCACCCGCAGAGCCGGAGGGCTATCGCACCGAGGACTACCGCGCGCCGGTGCCGGTGACGCTTGCCGGCGCACGGGTGCTCACCACCGCGGAAGCGGAAGCAATCTGGCGCGACAAGTCCGCTGCCTTCGTCGACGTGCTGCCGCGCGCGCCGAAGCCAAATCTGCCCGCCGGCACGGTGTGGCGCGAACGGCCGCACCTCAACATTCCCGGCAGCATCTGGCTGCCCGACACCGGCTACGGCAAGCTCGCTGCGCCCACGGAGGATTATCTACGACGCGGGCTCGTCCGCGCCTCAGGCGGCAAGGCGACCAGATTGCTCGTGATCTACTGCCAGGAGAATTGCTGGATGTCATGGAACGCCGCCAAGCGCGTGCTGTCCTACGGCTACCGCAACGTGGCCTGGTATCCGGAGGGAACCGACGGCTGGGACCGTGCCAAATTGCCGCTGGCGGATGCAGAGCCCGAGCCGCGCGAGGGCGAGCAATGAGCCCGCCCCCAACGCGCCACCCGGGCGTTACTTCTGCTTGTCGAGCTTGTTGATGGTCTTGCCGCCATCGCTGTCCGTTGTAGTGAACGTGACCTTGTCACCGGCGTGGAAGGCCTCCAGCGATTGTCCCTTGGGCACCTTGTATTCCTGGATCGCGCCGGCGGACGCGCCCACCGTGCCGCTTTGCGTCTGCTGGATCGAGATGGTTCCACTCAGTCTGTCAATCTTGGTGACCATTCCCGACATGGATTGCTGGGCCAAAGCCGCTGAGGTGACCAGGCTCGCGGCGGCAAGGCTGGTCATGACGATCTTGGCTGCTTTCATGGAGGTCTCCCAACTTCAGATATAGTTGGAGACAACGAGCGGGCAGCGATGTTTGTTCCGGATCGGCGTGGCCCAAAAGATTGTTACCCAAGAGATCGTCAAAGCGGCGCGTTAACGATCCCGGGACGATCGGTCGCAGGCCTCAATCGAGCTCCTGCTGGATGGTGCGGCCGAGCGCGAACAGCCGCTGATCGATGGCGGTCGGCACCTCGCAGACGAATTTCACCACGCGCCCGCGGTCCTCGAAGATGCGGGTCTCCCAGACCAGCTGATTGCCGAGATCGTCGACCTTGGCCTGGTCCGGCGGCGTCGCGTCCTGCAGCGCCTGCAGCTTGAGCGTGTCGTCGCGGATCCTCTCCGCGGCCTCGCGCTGCTTGCGCATCACGCGCTCGAGCCCGTTCATGACCGAGGCGCGCTGTCCGTTGAGCAGATCGAACAGGCCCGCGAACAGCAGCTTTCCCGCATTGGCCTTGTCGGCCGCAGCAGCTGACAAGAATTCGGTGATCTCCTTCTGCGCCTCCTCCAGCGGGACGCGGCGTGCCGCGAGCTTGATCGCGAGCGCGCTGACTTTCGGGTCGTCCTTCCACTTGGTCTCGGCATCGCCGAGCGGCGGCCCGGCCCAGACCGCGGCGAGCGAGATCTCGGGCACCTTGGCCTGCTGGCAGGGCCAGTCCGGATAGCGCGGGTCGGCAGCCGATGCGACCTGGTTCGACAGAACCATCGCGAGTAGCGCGCCAAGTCCTGTTCGCCAGCCTGTCATGCCTCGCCTCCGCCGGGTCCGCGGCGCACCAGGCCGCGCGATGGATCGTAAGCCAGGATTGCGCCGATCATGAAGACGACGGTGCAGCCGCCGACCACCGCGAGCGAAACCCAGTTCATCTTGCCGTACAGCGCAAACCGGATCAGCTCCACCGCATGCGTGAACGGATTGCACTGGCAGATATAATACAGCATCGGGCTGCCTTCCTGCACGCGCCACAGCGGGTAGAGGGCTGACGATGCGAAGAACATCGGGAAGATCACAAAGTTCATCACGCCGGCGAAATTTTCCAGCTGCTTGATGCTGGCCGAGATCAGCATGCCCAGTGCGCCGAGCATCAGGCCCGACAGCACCAGCGCCGGAAGCACGGTGAGGTAGCCGATCGTCGGCGGCGCGATGTCCCAGAACCACGCGATGACAAGGAAGGCATAGACCTGGAGCAGCGACACCGCCGTGCCGGCGAGCAGCTTGCAGAACAAGAGATAGCCGCGCGGCAGCGGGCTGACCAGCAGTGTGCGCATATTGCCCATCTCGCGGTCATAGACCATCGACAGCGAGGATTGCATGCCGTTGAAGAGCTGGATCATCGCCATCAGCCCGGGCGCGATATAGACCTCGTAGAGGATGTAGGTCTCGTAGGGCGGGATGATCGAGATGCCGAGCACCTGCCGGAAGCCGGCCGCGAAGATGAACAGCCAGACCAGCGGCCTGACCAGCGCCGACACGAAGCGCTCGCGCTGATGCAGGAAACGCAGCGCCTCGCGCCACACGATGCCGTTCAGGCAGACGATGTATTCCGACAGCGAGAAGCCGCTTCGCTCAGGCGCAACCGTCGTGCTGGTCATGACGGCGGTCTCCCCGCGAGTGTTGCCGTTCCGGTCAGCCGCATGAACGCGGTATTGACGTCCTGGGCGCCTGCGTCCGCGATCACGCGCGACACCGGGCCGTGCGCCAGCATTCGGCCCTGATGCAGCACGACGAGGTCGTCGTTTGGCATGATCTCGTCGAACAGATGCGTCGCCCAGAGCACGCCGATGCCCTGTTCGGTGACGAGCTGCCGGACATGGTCGAGAATGTCGGCGCGCGCCTTGACGTCGAGCCCGACCGTGGCCTCGTCGAGCAGCAGCAACCGGGGCCGGTGCAGCAGCGCGCGGGCGATCTCAAGCCTTCGCATCTGCCCGCCCGAGAGATCTCGCACCTTGCTGGCGGCGCGGTCGGCAAGCCCGATGCGGCCGAGCACCTCGGCGCTGCGCAGCCGCGCCTCGCGCCGCGAGATGCCGTGCAGCGCGGCGTGATACAGCAGGTTCTGCGTCAGCGAGAGATCGAGATCGAGCGTGCGCGGCTGGAACACGACGCCCATCAGCCGCAGCGCTTCACCCGGCGTCCGGCTGATGTCGTGGCCGAATATCTTGATCTGGCCGTTCTGGATGCCGAACAACCGCGTCACCAGCGAGAACAGCGTGCTCTTGCCGGCACCATTGAGGCCCAGCAGCGCGGTGAAGCTCGCAGGCTGGACCGTGAAACTGACATCGATCAGGGCGCGGCGCGGACCGTAGCTGTGGCTGACATTGCCGATCGACAGCGCCGGCTGCACGACCGCGGCGGTTGCAGGGCCTGCATCCGGCGAGGGCTGGCTCGCGATATGGGCGTCGGTTGCGGTCATGGCTGCGCGATCGTGATCCCCCAGGGCAGTTCGCCGACCTGAATGGTCTTGATCACCTTCTGGGATGCGACGTCGATCACCGAGACATCGTTGGAGACGCCGTTGGTGACCAGCAAATATTTTTCGTCCGGGGTGAAATCCATGTGCCAGACCCGCTGGCCGACCAGGAGATATTTGAGGACCTTGTGGGTCACCCCGTCGACGACCGCGACGCGGTTGGCGGGGCCGAGCGCAATGAATGCAGTCTTGCCGTCCTTGGTCATGCCGATGCCGACAGGCTGGATCGCTTCGTTGCGCAGACCCGGAATTTCAAAGGTGATCTTGCCGGTCACCTCGCGCTTGACCGGATCGATGATCGACACCGTGCCGCCGATCTCGGAGGAGACCCACAATTCGGAGCCGTCGCGCTTGAACTGGGCAAAGCGCGGCCGCGAATCCACCAGCACATTGGCGACGATCTGGCGCGTCGATGTGTCGATGAAATGCGCCATGTTGGTGGTCTCGGAGGTGTTGATCAGGATCTTGCCGTCCGGGCTGATCGTCATGCCCTCGGGCTCGACGCCGACCTGGATGTCGCCGATCCGGGCGCGCTTTTCGAGATCGATCACGGTCACCGTGTTGTCGTTCTCGTTGGCGACATACATGGTCTTGCCGGCGGCATCCTGGGTGAACAATTCAGGGTCGGGACCGGAGGGCAGGGTGTCGACGATCTCCTGGGTCTTGGTATCGATCACCTGAATCGTGTCGTCGTCGCCGACCGCGACCATCACGAACTTGCCGTCGCGCGAGAACTCGATGCCGCGCGGCCGCTGGCCGACCTTGATGGTTTTGGTCACCGTCCAGCTGTTGGTGTCGATCACCGTGACGGTGTTGCCCTTCTCGTTGGAGACGTAGGCAACGAAGGCGGACGCCGGTGTCGCGGCAAGCCAAACGAGCATCCCGGTCAACAGACAGCGGCGCCACATGCGTTTCATCTCCCTCACTGCAGCTTGCACTTCGTTTCAGGCCGGTCAACTCCGAGCGTGTCGAGTTCGGAGACCTGATGCAGGAAACCTTCCTGCGGCGAGACCGAAACGACCATACGACCATCGGCCAGCAGGATCGGTTGGCGGAGCTGCAGATTCCAGTCTCGCAGGGTCAATCGCGTGCCCTTGAAAGCGGCAATCGAGAAATCCTTGCCCTTGAGGAAGGCGATGACCTTCTTGGGGTCCCCCGAATTGGTGCGCGATGTGGCTTCGCCGATCATGCGCGCGGCGGTCCAGGCCTGCATGTCGAGCGCCGTCATGCGGCGCATGTTCAGCTTGACGAAGCGGTTCTGGATCTGGACCGCGCCCCACTGGTCATGCGCCGCATCCCAGCTGGTCGGCACGAGGCCCGCGGAGCCGGCCACCGGGCGCGGGTCCCAGGTGCGGTACGGCAGATAGTTCGCGAACACTTCGCTCTCGTCGGCTGCGACCAGCACGTCGTAAGCCGGCGCCTGCTGCGTGAACACCGGCATCTGGCGCTGGATCAAGGTCACGCCGCTGTCGGTGCGGCGCGCACCGCCGGTGTCTTCGAAGGTCCGTTCCTGGACGATCTTGGCGCCGAAACGGGTGGCGGCGCGGCGCAGCGCGTCGGCGTAAAGCTTGTCCTGATCATGCGAGCCGACCACCAGCAGCCAGCGTTTCCACTGCTTCCACACCAGATACTGGCCAAGCGCGTCCGCCAGCATCGAGCGGGTCGGTGCGATGTGGATGACGTTGGCGCGGCAGTCCTGCTCGCGCAGCCGATCGTCGATCGCGCCGGCGTTCAGCAGCACGGTGCCGCGGTCGCGCAGCGCGTCGGCGACCTTGAGCAGGGCATCGGCCGGCAGGTCAGTGATGATATAGTCGTTGCGGCCGGCAAGATCGGTCGCGACCTTGGCGACATCGTCGCTGTCCTTGACCTTGACCTCGTCGAGCACGAAGCGCTGGTTGAGGAATTTCCCGGTTGTATTGTTGTCCTCGATCGCAAGGCGCGCGCCGGCGATACCGTCATTGTCGGCGGGCTGCTCGATCAGCGAGAGCGTCGATTTGACGCCGGTATGGCCGAGATAGCCGATATGAACCTCGACGGGATCAGCCGCCAGCGCGCCGGTCGCCACCATGCTGAGCGCGATCGTGCCGATCAGCCATCGCAACATAACTCCTCCCGCAGTCTTTTTCACTCGGCATGGCCTTCGGAAATCCGGCTTCCATGCTGTTGACTTGCAAGATGCCGGAATTGGCCTAGCTTGCAACCCCGCTTTTTGTCGTTGCGACGTTACAAATTCGATTGGTTCACAATCATGAGATCGGCGCTTGGCGTCGTCATATCTTTGCTGGTGATGTCTGCGGCGGCGCGCGCCGAACCGCCCAAGCTCGCGGTGTTCGACCTCGAGATGATCGACACCAGCCTGCAGGGCGAAGTGAGCGGGCCGCGCGCTGATGAGCAGGCGCGCCTGCTCCGGGCCGGCGACCAGGTGCGCAAGGAGCTCGCGGACTCAGGCAAGTTCCGCGTGCTCGACATCGCCCCCGTCAATGCTGCGGCGCATGGCAGCAATCTTCAGGCATGTGGCGGCTGCGATGTGAAGCTGGCCGGCGAGCTGGGCGCTGATCTCGTGATGACGGGCGTGGTGCAGAAGGTCTCCAACCTCATCCTCAACATCAATCTCTATCTGCGCGACGTCCATAGCGGGCAATTGCTGGCAGCGGCGAGCGCCGACATGCGCGGCAATACCGACGAATCCTGGTCGCGGGCTACCGACTACCTCGTGCGCAATCGCCTGCTCGCGCCGAACTACGGCGCGCCGCAGGCGCGGTAGCCTGCGCTCACGAATGGACCTCCGTCATCCTGAGGTGCGAGCGGAGCGAGCCTCGAAGGATGAATCGGCCCGGTTACAGCCACACGCAGAAATTCGGGCCGTGCATCCTTCGAGACGGCCGCTTCGCGGCCTCCTCAGGATGACGGGTTGAACGGACTGCGTGACGCTCAAGCCTTCAGCCGCGCGGCGTGCCAGCGCAGCTGATCGGCCATGAAGGTCGAGATGAAGTAGTAGCTGTGGTCGTAGCCCGGCTGACGCCGCAGGGTGAGGGGGATGTTGGCCTTCTCGCATGCCGCTTTCAGGAGTTCGGGCCGCAGCTGTTCGGTGAGAAAGCCGTCGGCATCGCCGTAATCGACCAGCAGATCGGAGAAGCGGGCGCCGTCCTCGATCAGCGCTACCGCGTCGTGCTTGCGCCACGACTGCTTGTTGCTGCCGAGATAGCCGCCGAGCGCCTTGTTGCCCCATGGCACCTGCGACGGCGCCACGATCGGCGCAAACGCGCTCGCCGCCCGATAACGATCGGGATAGCGCAGTGCCACCGTCAGCGCGCCATGGCCGCCCATGGAGTGACCGAGGATTGACTGCCGCGTCGTGTCGACCGGGAACTGGTCGGCGATCAGCTTGGGCAATTCCTCGGTGACGTAGCTCCACATCCGATAATTGGTCGCGAACGGCTGCTCCGTCGCATCGACATAGAAGCCCGCGCCTAGTCCGAAATCGTATGAATTGGCGGGATCACCGGGGACGCCTTCGCCGCGCGGACTGGTGTCGGGTGCGACGAAGATCAGGCCGAGCTCGGCGCACGCCTGGCGGAATTCGCCTTTCTCGGTGACGTTGGCGTGGGTGCAAGTCAGGCCCGACAGATAGGTGACGACGGGCAGCTTGGTGCCGGCTGCATGCTCAGGGACGAACACCGAGAAGGTCATGTCGGTCTTGGTCTCGCGGCTCGGATGCCGATAGACGCCTTGCGTGCCGCCATGCGACTTGTTCTGGGAAACCGTCTGCATTGTCGTATTCCTCTTGGTTGGAGCGCTGCGTCAGGCGACGCCGCTCTCGATCGCCAGCCGCACCAGCTCTGCCGAAGTGCGCACGCCAAGCTTCTGGCGCATGATCGATGACGTGTTTGCGACCGTCTTGTATGACGAATGCACCAGCCAGGCGATCTCCGACAGGCTCTTGCCTGAACTGAGCAGGCGCAGAATCTCCATCTCGCGCGAAGTGAGCTTGGAGAGTGGATTTTGCGCAAAACCCGGCCGCGCGAACGCCACGTTGCGCGCGATCGCCGGCGGCAGATAGACGCCGCCATTGCCGACCTCGCGCACCGCTTCCACCAGATCGTTGGGATCGCCAGTCTTCGAAACGTAGCCCTTGGCGCCGATGTCGATGGCGCGGGCGGCGAACACCGGGTCGTCGTTCATGCTGAACATGATGAGGCGCGCAGATGCATCATGCGTCAGGATGCGGCGCGCCAGCTCGAAGCCGGAGACCGTCGGCAGGTTGATGTCGATCACGCAGAGATCGGGCTTCTCCGCGACGAACGCCCGTTCGCCGCTTTCGGCATCGGCCGCTTCCAGCAACGTGATCTCGGGATCGTCGGCAAACACCGTGCGGCAGCCGGAGGCAACGATTGGATGATCGTCAACGATCAGAATGCGCATGGCGTTGTTCCGGCGACCTGCTTCGATTCACTCATCATCACATCGGTTTGCGCGAAGGACAGGTCGGTTCCGACCGGTTGTGCACCTCGTGCGAGATTGCGATAGGGTGCGATTAGATAGCCGGGCAAATTTGGCTGTCAACGATCCTCTCGGAGGAGGGATCGCGGTCGGGGGCAACGTCATGTGGCAAAAGCTATCCTTGCGCGCGCGGATCAACCTGCTGCTGGCGCTGATCCTGGCGCTTGGCCTCGGCATCAATATTGCGCGGCTCGTGCTGGAAGCGGGACCGCGTGTCCAGGCCGAGGACCAGAGCGTGATCCGCCTGGCGCGCGAATTCGTTGCGACGATCGTGGCGGGTCTCGACGAGGCGCCGGATCCCGATGCGAGGCTCGACCAGATCGTCCAGGACCTGAGCCGGCTGCGTCATGTCAGCATCACGCGGCAGGATGGCGCGACCGCAAAATCTCCTGATCGCCCCGAGGACGCCGGTGATCCGCGCGCTCCGCCGCAGTGGTTCGTCGCGCTGGTCCATCCCGAGCAGACTTCGGTGCGGGTGCCGATCTCGGTGCACGGCAAGCCGCAATCGCTGGTCATCACCTCGCATCCCGACGACGAAATCGCCGAGATCTGGGACGGCATCGTCACCCAGCTCGAGGTCGGCTCCGCAATCGCAGTCGCGCTGCTTCTGGTCACCATGCTGGTGGTCGGCCGCGCGCTGGCGCCGCTGGAGGCATTGTCGCAGGCCATGACCGGCATCGAGGCCGGGGACTACGATGCACGCGTCGAGCCCGGCGGATCGCCGGAATTGGCCGCGATCTGTGCCAAACTGAACCATTTGGCGGCGACCCTTGGCGACGCCGTGGAGGGCAAGCGGCAGCTCGCCGAGCGCGCGGTCTCGGTGCAGGATTCCGAGCGCAAGGAGATCGCGCGCGAATTGCACGATGAGTTCGGGCCCTATCTGTTTGCCCTGCGCGCGCATGCCGGCGCGCTGACCCGGCTGTCGGAAGTCGAACGGCCGGACCCTGCGGCATTGCGCAAGCACGGCAACGCCATCCTCGAGCAGGTCAACGCGCTCCAGCAGTTCACGCGCCGGATTCTGGAGCGCTTGCGGCCGGTCGGACTGGCCGAACTCGGGCTTGCGGAAGCGCTCGGCGCGCTGGTTCGGCTATGGAGCGAAACCCACCCGGAGGTGGAGATCGAGAGCCGCATCTCGCCGGCGCTCGGCGATACCGGCGAGATGGCCGACCTCACGATTTATCGCATCGTCCAGGAAGCGCTCACCAACGTGTTCCGCCATGCTGGTGCGACGGCGGTCGATATCACGATCGAACCGGTGGAACGGCAGGCCGGCCTCCGCGGCAGCCGCGACTGTGCGCTGGTGCGGGTTCGTGACAACGGCCGCGGCCTGCTGAGGGATCACAGGCTTGGTCGCGGTTTGACCGGGATGCAGGAGCGGATCCTCGCGCTCGGCGGCACGCTTAACATCAATTCCAGCGATGACGGCGTGACGGTCGAGGCGCTCGTGCCAAAGGCCGCACGGTCCTAGACGATTGGCAGTCGCCAGTATCTGAAAGCCGCCCAAGCCAGCGCCGCTGCGCCGGCGATCCAGAGCACGACGATCGCGATCATTCCCGCCCGGCTGGTCGGACGCTGCAAGACGGCGCTCGCCTTGGCACGGCATTCCGTCATCACCTCGTCCGGCACGAGCGAGATCGCGAGCCAGATGCCGAGCGGCAGCAGGATCAGATCGTCGAGATAGCCGATCACCGGAATGAAATCCGGGATCAGATCGATGGGAGACAGTGCATAGGCCGCGACGGCGACGGCAAGGGCCTTGGCATACCATGGCACACGCGGATCACGCGATGCGAGATACAGCGCAACGCTGTCCCGTTTGAGGTTGCGTGCCCAAACCTTGATCGAGGACAGCTTGATTGGGGAAAGTGCGGACGGCATGGCTCAACGCCTGCACGTCGGCTGGAACCGCTATTCGAGCACCACATCGGCCGGCATACCGCCGTGCAGGCCCTTGTGGACGGAGGAGGGCGCGATGCCGAAATACTTCCGGAAGACGCGGCTGAAATGCGACGAGCTCGAGAAGCCCCAGGAGAACGCGACGTCGGTGATGGTCTTGCCGTTCTGGGACTCCAGCTCCTGCCGGCAATTCTGCAGCCGGGCCTTCCAGATGTAGTCGCTGACCGTCATGCCGCGATCGCTGAACAGCATGTGCAGATAGCGCTTCGAACAGCCGAGCGCCGCCGAAATGCGGTCGATGCAGAGATCCGGATCGCGCAGATGCTCGCGGATGAAGCCCTGGGCCCGCACATAGGTGGCCTCGGCGCTGCCGCGGTCGAACATGGCGCCGGTCTCGCGCAGCGGCAACAGCAGCAAGTCGATCAGCGCATCGGCCACGCCGACGGCGTTGACCGGCGTCAGCGTCGGTGCCTCGCCGAAGGCGGCATGGACGAAATCATAGGCGATGCGGCCGGTGCCGTTGCGCGCCGACAGCTTGCACGGCGCCATCTTGGAGAGCTGGAAGCCGCGCTCCTTGAGCAAGTCTTTTGGAACGATGACAACCTCGTGCCGCGTCAGCGACGGGCTGATGATGGTGTGCGGACACGACACGTCGTAGGCGAAGCAGTCGCCCGGCATGATGTCGAAGTGCAGGCCGTCCTGCTCGAAATGCGAGACGCCGTGGGTCTGGAACACGATCTTGATGTAGGGGTGCTCGCTCAGCTTGATGCGCGAGATGGTGTGCGCGATGCGGTGCTGGCTTGCCTCGATCTGGCACAGCTTCAGGCGCGATACCGTCGTGAAATTGACCCGGGCTTCGAGCGAGGATCCCTCCAGCGCATCGACGTCGAACTGGCCGCAAAGGTCGGTGAGCGCATCCGACCAGCGCTGGATCTGCCGCTTGGGCGTCAATCCGTTCGTGCTGAGAGAATGGACTGTATCGGACATCTTTCCAGCCACCGATTCGATCCCCACGTGACTGCTCACCGAGCTTAAGTCTGGCCCGGGATGATGCGCCTTCTCCCTGATTCTGAATAGCTTAGGGAGGCGGCGGGATTTCTTCCCGGTTAATGTCGGGTGATCCTCCGACTTAGTTCTGGGCTCGTCAAGCGCAACCTTAGCACGCGTCAATCTGGCATCCGGATCGCGCCGGCCGCGATTGATGCCCTGCAACATGAAGCAAGCTTTCCAGCTAATTCAGGGCCGGTCGACAAAAATCTGACGAAGCTTCGCTTTTGAGCAAACGGCTCTTCTCTTTTGGGCAAGTCAGCGTGCTTCGAGAGGACTACGACTGGGGTACCAAAATGGAAGAAGTGGGGCCGTTTCGGCGGAAACCCTTGAGCTCTTGAACCTGGGAGGAAATCCACGATGCGCAAGATGCTTTACGCGACCGGCCTTGGGGCAATGGCGGTATTTGCCGTCGGAGCTGCCAACGCCAATGACGAACTCCACAAGATGTCGCAGAACCCGAAAGACTGGGTGATGCCGGCCGGAGACTACGCCAATCAGCGTTACTCCAAGCTGAATCAGATCAACGCCTCGAACGTCGGAAAGTTGCAGGTCGCCTGGACGTTCTCGACCGGCGTGCTGCGCGGCCACGAGGGTGGCCCGCTGATCATCGGCAACATCATGTACGTCCATACCCCGTTCCCAAACAAGGTCTATGCTCTTGACCTTTCGCAGGACAACAAGATCGTCTGGAAGTACGAACCGAAGCAGGATCCGAACGTCATTCCGGTGATGTGCTGCGACACGGTCAACCGCGGCGTTGCCTATGGCGACGGCAAGATCTTCCTGCACCAGGCCGACACCACGCTGGTGGCGCTCGATGCCAAGACCGGCAAGGTGGAATGGACGGTGAAGAACGGCGATCCCAGCAAGGGCTCGACCGGCACCTCCGCGCCGCTGGTGGTCAAGGACAAGGTGCTGCTCGGCATTTCCGGCGGTGAGTTCGGCGTCCAGGCTCATGTGACCGCTTACGACATCAAGACCGGCAAGCAGGTCTGGCGCGGCTACTCGGAAGGTCCGGATGACCAGCTTCTGGTCGACGACAAGACCACCGAGCTTGGCAAGCCGATCGGCAAGGACTCGAGCCTGAAGACTTGGCAGGGCGATCAATGGAAGATCGGCGGCGGCGCGACCTGGGGCTGGATCTCCTATGATCCCGAACTGAACCTCGTCTATTACGGGTCGGGCAATCCCTCGACCTGGAATCCGAAGCAGCGTCCCGGCGACAACAAGTGGTCGATGACGATCTGGGCGCGTAACCCGGATACCGGCGTTGCCAAGTGGGTCTACCAGATGACGCCCCATGACGAATGGGACTATGACGGCGTCAACGAGATGATCCTCTCGGATCAGTCGATCGACGGCAAGGCGCGCAAGCTGCTGACGCACTTCGACCGTAACGGCCTCGGCTACACCCTCGATCGCACCACCGGCGAACTGCTGGTCGCCGAGAAGTACGATCCGAAGGTGAACTGGACCTCCGGCGTCGACATGAAGAAGGACTCGCCGACCTATGGTCGTCCGAAGGTTCTTGATGCCGCGTCGACCGACAAGGCCGGCGAGGACGTCAACGTCAAGGGCATCTGCCCGGCCGCGCTCGGCTCGAAGGACGAGCAGCCGGCAGCCTACTCGCCGGACACGCAACTGTTCTACGTGCCGACCAACCACGTCTGCATGGACTACGAGCCGTTCAAGGTGAGCTACACCGCAGGTCAGCCCTATGTCGGCGCGACGCTGTCGATGTATCCGCCTCCCGGTGAGACCAACATGGGCAACTTCATCGCCTGGGACGGCAAGACGGGCAAGATCGTGTGGTCGAACAAGGAGCAGTTCTCGGTCTGGTCGGGTGCGCTCGCGACCGCCGGCGGCGTGGTGTTCTACGGCACGCTGGAAGGCTACCTGAAGGCTGTCGATGCCAAGACGGGCAAGGAGCTCTACAAGTTCAAGACCCCGTCCGGCATCATCGGCAACGTCACCACCTATGAGCATGCCGGCAAGCAGTACGTCGCCATTCTGTCGGGTGTTGGCGGTTGGGCAGGCATCGGCCTCGCGGCCGGTCTGACTGATCCGACGGCCGGTCTCGGCGCAGTCGGCGGCTATGCCGCGCTGAGCAACTACACCGCGCTCGGCGGAACGCTCACCGTGTTCTCGCTGCCGCAGCAGTGAGCTGAGCAACCTCGTTCCGGCGCATGGGCGATCTCCATGCGCCGGTCCGTCTTCAATCTGCACGCGAGGATATGCTTTTGCGTAAGATCTGGTTTGTGAGTGCTGCGATCTTTGTCGTGGCAATGGGAGGAGTCGCCTCCGCCGAGGACGCTGGCGACCCGACCGCCGTCAAGTCCGAAGACGGCAAGTATCTCGACAAGGATGGAAACCCGACGTTCAAGGTCGCGCCCGACGGCACGACGGACTGGTACACCTACTCCGGCTACCGCCGCTATCATTCGGAGTGCCACGTCTGCCACGGTCCCGACGGAATGGGATCGACCTACGCTCCGGCGCTGGCGAATTCGCTGAAGACCATGACCTATCCGGATTTCATGGGCGTGGTCGCGAGCGGGCGCAAGAACGTCTCGACGGCGCAGGAAAACGTCATGCCGGCATTCGGCGATAACCCGAACGTTGCCTGCTACATGGACGACCTCTATGTCTACCTGCGCGCCCGCGCCAATGATGCGGTTGGGCGTGTTCGGCCGGCCAAGCACGAAGACAAGTCGGAAGCCTATGGAAAGGCGGAAGACGCCTGCATGGGCCACAACGACAAGAAGTGAGCGTGTCCGGCGCGAATGAGAAACCTGTTTGATGTTTTGTGGAGACCAAGATGAAGACCCGCGCCGCAGTCGCATTTGAAGCAAAGAAGCCGCTTGAGATCGTCGAACTCGATCTGGAGGGCCCCAAGGCCGGCGAGGTCCTGGTCGAGATCAAGGCGACGGGCATCTGTCACACCGATGCCTATACGCTCGACGGCTTCGATAGCGAGGGCATCTTTCCCTCGATCCTCGGGCACGAAGGTGCTGGCATCGTTCGCGAGGTCGGCGCCGGCGTGACGTCGGTCAAGCCGGGCGATCATGTGATCCCGCTCTACACGCCGGAATGCCGGCAGTGCAAAAGCTGCCTGAGCCAGAAGACCAATCTCTGCACCGCGATCCGCGCCACCCAGGGCAAGGGCGTGATGCCCGACGGCACCTCGCGGTTCAGCTACAAGGGCAAGACGGTCTTCCACTATATGGGCTGCTCGACCTTCTCGAACTTCACCGTGCTGCCCGAGATCGCGGTGGCCAAGATTCGCGAGGACGCGCCGTTCGACAAGAGCTGCTACATCGGCTGCGGCGTCACCACCGGTGTCGGCGCGGTCGTCAACACCGCCAAGGTGACGCCGGGCTCCAACGTGGTCGTGTTCGGCCTCGGCGGCATCGGCCTCAACGTGATCCAGGGCGCCAAGATGGTCGGCGCCGACAAGATCATCGGCGTCGACATCAATGACTCCAAGGAAGCCTGGGGCAAGCAGTTCGGCATGACGCATTTCGTCAACCCGACCAAGGTTGGCGGCGACATCGTGCAGCACCTGGTCGGGCTCACCGATGGTGGCGCCGACTACACCTTCGACTGCACCGGCAACACCAACGTGATGCGGCAGGCGCTGGAAGCCTGCCATCGCGGCTGGGGCGTCTCGGTGGTGATCGGCGTCGCGGAATCCGGCAAGGAGATCGCGACCCGGCCGTTCCAGCTCGTCACCGGACGGGTCTGGAAGGGCACCGCGTTCGGCGGCGCGCGCGGCCGCACCGACGTGCCGAAGATCGTCGACTGGTACATGGGCGGAAAGATCCAGATCGATCCGATGATCACCCACGTGCTCAAACTCGACGAGATCAACAAGGGCTTCGACCTGATGCACGAGGGAAAATCGATCCGTTCGGTCGTCGTATTCTGAAATCAAAACACCAAGCACTAGGAGGATAGGTCAATGACTGTTCATATCCACCCGTCGGTCGACAATGGCGTCAAGCAAGGCTCCGGCAGCTTTGCCGGCGGCACGCTGGTCTGTAAATGCGCGGACAAGCCGGTCAAGGTCGGGATCAAGGGCGACGTCGCCCACAACCATGCTTGCGGCTGCACCAAGTGCTGGAAGCCCTCGGGCGCCACCTTCTCGGTGGTCGCGGTGGTTCCGCGCGAGAACGTCACCGTGCTGGAGAACGGCGACAAGCTGAAGATCGTTGACGCTGCGGCGGTGATCCAGCGCCATGCCTGCACCGGATGCGGCACCCATATGTACGGCCGGATCGAGAACAAGGGCCATCCGTTCTATGGCCTCGACTTCATCCATCCCGAGCTGTTCCAGGAGTCCGGCTCGGCTGCGCCCGGATTTGCCGCCTTCGTGTCATCGGTGATCGAGTCCGGCGTCAAACCGTCCGATATGGCCGGGATCAGGTCGCGGCTCAAGGAGCTTGGGCTCGAGCCCTATGATTGCCTGTCGCCGCCGCTGATGGATGCGATCGCCACCCACGTGGCGAAGTCCAAAGCGGCCTGACGACGGCACGGTGACAAAGGCGGCCTGACCGGCTCGCGTTGACGAGATCCTGCGCCGGCAGAGGATCTGCCGGCGAGGGATATGCTGGTAGTACCCGTGACCTTGAACCTTGCATGCCCTGCGGACGACCACAGGGCATGCATTTTATTTTCCGCCTTGCGCTCGTCCTTTCCCCAATCCTGCTGCTTTCGCCGACCCGCGCCGCGTCGCCGGAAGACCGCTATATCGCCGCGCGTGACGCCGCGATCGCCAAATTCGCCAAGCTGTCGAACGACAACAAGATCAATGAGGCCGTCGACAAGGCTGAGGCGGCCGCGCGCGACGAGCTGAAGGGGCAGCTGACGGCCATCCTGTCCCAGCCCGCCCGGCCGGGCTTTGCTCCCTCCCAGCTCAACCTCGACACTCTATATAAGGGCGACATGGGGTTCGGCATGCTGGACGGCCTGCGCTTCGATGCCGAGACCGGCAGGGACGGAGCAAAGATCGGAGAAAAGCGTGCCGACGGCAGCTTCGTCGAGCCGAAAGCCCATATCATCGTCACCACCGAGCCTCTGTTCACGCGCTGGCTGCACGAACACAAGACGTGGTGGGACAAGGGCAGCAAGAACGTGCCGCAGCAGGTCGATGCTGCGCTGAAGTTCGAAGGCCTCTACACCCAGGCGATCTCGACCGATGCCGCGGTGGTCAATTTCGACGAGCTGCCGATCGCCAAGCCGGCGTCCGTCACCCTGGCTTACGGCTTCCTGGCCGGCCGCACCCAGGATTCATTCCCCGACAAGGCCGACGAGGTGTTCGTAGCGGCGCTCGCCGGCGGCAAGATGTACGTCGCCTATGGCGAGATCGAGCCGGTCGTGCAGGTGCCGGCCTGCACCGCGATCCGCACCGACTACAACAAGAAGGCCGACGCGGCGGCCGAGAAGCTCGAGCGCAAGCAGATAACCAGGCAGGCCTATGACAAGCTCGGCGACCTGCGCCAGCAGGGCGAGGAGGCGTTCAAGCGCTGCTTCACCGAGCGCGGGCCGCAACAGCCGGCCTTCGCCGCGGCCACCAAGCAGGCCCAGGCGCTGCTCGAGGCGGTGATCGGCAAATAGCTCAGCGAGCTATTCCCACTCGCCGAACAGCCATAACGCCCACGTCACCTGCATGATCGGCCAGGCAGCAAATACGGCACTCAACAGCCAATTGGGCAGCGCCTTCCGACCTCGGCGCACGTTCACGAGGGAGGCTACCCCAAATGGAACCAGCAGAAGAAATGTCGGTGCGAAAAGCACGCCATAGGAGATGACGAGCGACGCGTGACCGGTAACGCCTGTCTCCAGGATGGATTGCAGCACGAAGAAGTAGGTGACGAGGAGCACGGGCGCAAACAGGGCGGACGTGACTGCCGGTGAAAACTCGGTCGAATCGATTCCGGGTTTTTTCACCCATCTCCTGATCATGATCCAGGCGGACAAGAATGCGATGACCAGCGGCAATCCCAACTTCAACACCGCATCTTGCCTGTCATGGATGCTGATCAGATAGCTTACCACCACGCGCTCCATCTCCTGCGACATCAGCGCTTCGATCGCGTTTGATGTCGATCCATCGCAGCTGCTGTCTTAGCAAGATCGCGGTGCCGATAATGGATATTGTCGTGCAGACTTCGCGGTTTGTCGTGCAGGCGAGGTTTGCGGCGTGGGGTTTGATCGGCGACCCGCGCCAGCCTATCTTTCCCTGAAAGTTCAGCATCCCCGGGGAGACGCCATGACCGCCATCAGCCCGTTCCGCATCGCCGTCAGCGACGATGTCCTCGAGGATCTGCGCGGCCGGCTGCGCCGGACCCGCTGGCCGGAAGCCGAGCTGGTCGACGACTGGAGCCAGGGCGCGCCGCTGCGCTGGATCAAGGACATCTGCCACTATTGGGCCGAGACCTATGACTGGCGGCAGCGCGAGGCGCGGCTCAACCGCTTCAGTCAGTTCACCACCGAAATCGACGGGCTCGACATCCACTTCATCCATGTCCGCTCGAAGCATCCGGAGGCGCGGCCCTTGATCATCACCCATGGCTGGCCGGGATCGATGGTCGAATTCCACAAGGTGATAGAGCCGCTGACCGATCCTGTGGCGCATGGCGGCCGTGCTGCCGATGCCTTCCACGTGGTGTGCCCGTCACTGCCGGGTTTCGGCTTCTCGGCCAAGCCTATAGCGACGGGCTGGGGCGTCGACCGGATCGCGACGGCCTGGGCCGTCCTGATGCAGCGGCTCGGCTACGCCAGCTATTTCGCGCAAGGCGGCGACTGGGGCTCCGCGGTCACGACTGCGATCGGCGGGCAGGATACTGCACATTGCGCCGGCATTCACATCACGCTTGCGATGTCGACCCGGCCCAATGTCGAGGGGCAGCCGACGCCGGAGGAGACGAGGGCGCTCAACGGCATCAAATATTATGCCGACTGGGATTCCGGCTATTCCAAGCAGCAGTCCACGCGGCCGCAGACGCTCGGCTATGGCCTGACGGATTCGCCCAGCGGGCAGGCGGCCTGGATTCTCGAAAAGTTCTGGGCCTGGACCGATTGCGACGGCCATCCGGAAAACATCCTCAGCCGCGACGAACTGCTCGACAACGTCATGCTGTACTGGGTCACCGCAACGGCCGCGTCGTCGGCGCGGCTCTATTGGGAAAGTTTTGGGCCGGGCAAGCGAACCCCGCACAAGGTGAGCGTGCCGACCGGCGTTGCCGCGTTCCCCAAGGAGATCGTCACGCCGGTCCGCAAATGGATGGAGACGAACTTCAGCAACATCCAGCACTGGAGCGAGATGCCGAAAGGCGGACATTTCTCGGCATTCGAGCAGCCCGAGCTGTTCATCGGCGAGGTGCGCGAATTCTTCGGCAAGCTGCGCTGAAGCATGATCCGGAAAAGTGCGAAGCGGTTTTCCGAACAGATCATGCTCAAGCAAGCTGCGGCACGCCTCGAGACCGCTGTAACCATCCGCTCTCGATCGCCTCAGCCTCCCGATCAAGGCCCTGGCGAAACCTCCAGGTAAGCATGGTGTCAACGACGCAACCCACCAGGGCCGGGAGCGCGTATGTTGGTCTGAAGCGGTTTGTGACAGAATGCGCCGTGCAACGGAGGACGTCGGCGTGCTGCTTGATCCCCGCCACGGCGACTTTGAGGACAATGCCGCCAGCCCGGAACAGCGTTCGTTGTTGGCGATCGTGGGTAGCCTTCTGGTTGAGATAAGCCCGGCGAAACTGTTGTTCGCCTGGACGATTTCGCTTCTGCTTCCGGGCGTGCTGCTCGGCCTTGCGCCACTGGTCGCGTCTGCCTGGATTTCGAGCCTTTCGCAGCACGCCCTTGCCCTGTCCGAAGTGGGCGCCGTGCTGGCGCTGGTTGTGATCGCGGCGTTGGGATGGCTCGGCGGACGACCGCTGTTACAAGTCGCGGAAACAAGCTTCTGGTCACTGAACGCGCTCGCGGTCCAACCGAGTTATGCCTTCACACGCGAGGCGCTGGGCCATCTGGCGGAGCTGCTCTGGCGCACCGGCCCAACTCCTGCCTCTCGCACTACGCTGCGGCGCAGGTGCTCGGTCGGCGCCGGCATACTGCTCTCTGTGGGGGCGGCATCGATCGCGGCCCTGGCCTGGCCTGCTTCGCAATGGACCGCGACCATCAATGACCTGGTTCTGATCCATCGTCTTGTGCTGCCAACCTTCGCGAACGCCGTGGTGCTGGTGTCCTGCTATCTTGCGATCGCATCACTGGCCTGGAGCGTGGCCGACGCCAGTACGGAACAACCGGCCGACCTGGCCGGATTCGACGCGGCGCCGTCCGGAGCGCGCTGCTGGCGCGTTGCGCATCTGTCCGATCTCCACGTGGTCGGCGAGCGATACGGCTTCCGCATCGAAAGCGGGACCGCCGGTCCGCGGGGAAACGAACGCTTCAATCGCGTGTTGGCTCGCCTTGCCGAAATTCATACCATTGATCCGCTCGACCATGTGCTGATCAGCGGCGACATGACGGACGCCGGCCGGCCCGGCGAATGGGCGGAATTTCTCGATGCATTGGCAGGTCATCCCGAGCTCGCAGCACGCATCATCATGCTTCCGGGCAATCATGATGTTAACGTCGTGGATCGTGCCAATCCTGCGCGCCTCGACCTGCCGTTCAGCCCAGGCAAGCGGCTCCGGCAGATGCGTACCCTGTCGGCGATTGCGGCCGTTCAGGGCGATCGCATGCGCGTCATCGACGGTTACGGCAAACCGTCGGCCACGTTGAACCAGGCGCTGGCCCCTTATCATGATCGGATAACGCAATTTGCGCAGCACGGGGGCGTGCGCCGCGCGGCGGCGCTCCGCGGCCTGTTCGATGATCAATTCCCAATGATCCTACCGCCGGACCAGGACGGTGGCCTCGGGATCGCCATTCTCAACTCCAACGCCGAAACCCACTTCTCCTTCACCAACGCGCTCGGTTTGGTTTCGGAAGCGCAAACGGGGCGGTTGGAGGCTGCGATCCGTCATTTCCCGACGGCATGCTGGACCATCGCGCTCCATCATCACTTGATGGAATATCCCATGCCGGTGAAGACATTTGCCGAGCGCATCGGGACGGCCTTGATCAACGGCAGCTGGTTTGTACGCAGGTTGCAAAGGTTTTCCGATCGCTCGGTGGTGATGCACGGTCACCGGCATATCGATTGGATCGGTACGTGTGGTGCGTCGAAGGTCGTCTCGGCCCCGTCGCCGGTGATGGGAGCTGACGATGCAGTCAGTTATTTTTATATCCACAGAATGATGGTCGGCCCGGACCGGAAGCTCTGCCTCGCCGAGCCCGAGCGGGTTGAGATTGCCAGAAGCTAGGACGCTTCCGGCTTATCTTCGTGCGATCCGCCGAACAGATCAGCGATCCAGGCGGCCGACGGACTCTCGGCACAGAACGTCAGAATAGCGAGCGTGATCGGCACGCCGATGAAGGTCCCGAACAGGCCCCAAAGCGAGCTCCAGAAGAAGATCGCAAACAGCACCAGGAACGGCGAGATCGACAATGTCGAGCCGGCCACCCGCGGTTCGATATAGCTGCCTACCACGAACTGGATGACGTTGAGACAGGCGAACACACCAAACACCGCGGGCCAGCTCTCGAACTGCGTCATAGCCAGCAGCGTGGGGAACAGCGTCGCGATGAAAGGGCCGACGAAAGGAATGTAGTTGAGGACAAAGGCGATCACGCCCCATTCGAATGCGAATGGCAGTCCGGTCACGGCGGCGAACAGGCCGACCAAGAGACCCGTGACCGCGCTCATCTGCGTCCGCACCAGCATATATTTGCGAAACTTGGCGGCCGTCGCTTTGCTGCCCTTGAGCAGGACGCGCGCAGCGGTGCGATTCTCCAACCGCTGGATTCGTCGACCAGCTCCTTCGACCTCGAGAAGTCCCAGCACGACATAGACCAGCGCGACGAGCCAGAAACTCAACGTGGTATTGACGCGGCCGGTGACGTATTGCGTGGTGCGCAGCAGCCAGCCGACATTAAAATGCTCCGCCCAAAGGCCGGCGAACGAGACGCCATGGCCGTCGAGCCAGATCACCGCGGTATCGTAGAAGGCTTGATACCGCGCCGCATCTGTAATCAATGATCGCCCGACGCGACCGAACCCCCACGCCGCCAGCGAGGCAAATGCGACGCAGGTTGCGGTCGTAACGACGACGGTAACCGCGAGCGCGAGGAGTTTCGGAATCCACGACTGGAGCCGTTGCTGAACGGGCCAGACGATCGCGATGATGAACAGGGCGGCCGCAAGCGGGGCGAGCACGCTGCGCGCCTGAGCCACCGCCGCAATGAGCAGCACCGCGGCGATGATGCCGGTCGTGATCTTCAACCCGCCCGCCATCCTTGAATTGTCCGACCTCCGTGAACGCAGAGATTGTCAGTCTGTCTCGTAGCGCGACAAGACCGGAAAGGGACTTGCGGCGCAGCTACAGCAATCCTCGATAGATTCCCGGCGCGGAGCCTTCGATGGCTACGGCGCCGACGGCCTTCGAATAGAATTCTGCCGGCCCGACGCCGCCGATGATGGCATAGCCAAAGCCCTGGTGTTTCATGTCCTCGAGGCAGGCGAACAGCAGCGCCTTGCCGATTCCGCCCTGCTGCGCCTTCGGCGCAACACCGGTCGGGCCGAAGAAGTTGCGACATGCCGCGTCGTGGCAGGCAAATCCCACGATCTTCTTTTGCTGGATCGCGATGAAGCAGGAAACCGGTTGGCGGCTGAATGCGACCTCGGCTTCGCTGGCCCACGCCTCGCTGAATGTCTCCCGCACCCAGGCCACGACCTTGTGCTTTTCAGGCGCGAGCGCGCGGCGCATCGCAATTCCGGCCTTGAGCAATCGATCATAGGCGGGCCGGGAATCGGGCAGGGCGTAGAGCTTGACGAGCATGTCCATCCGGCGAGCTTAGTTGAAAACGCGTCCCGCGGGCAAATCACGGGAGCAAGGTGACGGCGCCGGACTACCATTTGCGTTGTCGCTTGTTCGCGGTCGTCCTGACTTCACGTGCAATTGCCCAGAAATACCCGCTGCAGAATGCAACAATCGCGACAATTACACCGGCAGCGATCAGCTCTTGCATATCAGCGGTTCTCCAAGTATTCGTACCTCGAGTACGTGGGAATTATACCCACAAATATGCCGACGAAAAGGCAGGTCGGTTTCGGGACGTAACGTGGCGGAGCGAATGCAATGGTGACGGTCAGCGCAGCAGACAGGCGTTTTCGGGCGATCGTCGTTCTCGTCGTCATGGCCGGCGTCGGTGCGGCGCAAGCCGCCCGAACTCCCGATGTGTCGGATGCCAGTGGGAGCACCGCCTCCATGCCGATCGACACACGGAGCCAGACGTCCGCGATGGATGGCGTGGTCCGCGCCGTCCAGCTTCCCAAGGGCGCTTCCGCGATCAGCGAGACCTACGGAGACTGGATCGTCAAATGCCAGCTCGACGGCGGGGCCAAGCTGTGTACCCTCGGGCAGACACAGCTCGCCAAGGAAACCAATCAGCAAATCTTCGCCATCGAACTGATTCCCAGGGACGGAAAGGCCGAAGGCAACATATTGATGCCGTTCGGGCTGAAGTTCGACGCCGGCGCCGTCCTCAGGCTGGACGGCAAGGATCTGGAGCAGACGCGCTTTTCCACCTGCACGGCGCAAGGCTGCCTGCTGCCGGTATCCTTTCCCACGGTCGTGACCGACACCATCAGCAGGGCCAAAACGCTCACCGTTGCCGCCCAGAACATCAGCAACGGGCAGGCGGTCGTCTTTAACGTCCCTCTCAACGGCTTCGCCGCGGCGCTGGAGCGCACCATTCAACTCGGAAGCTGACACGCGCAGGTCTCGCGCTGCGAGGCCGCGGGGCCGAACTTCAGTCGCGCGGCGGGTGCAGGGTGGGCGCTATGCGGCGACCCGATCGCGACGGCTGGCGGCAGCACTCCGGGCCTCCATCGCCTTGACCGAGTTTTCGAACGCTTTCTCCAAGACGCCTCTGCCGACGGTGCGGAGCACGAGACCGACGATCCATCCCTTCAGGTTCTTGCCGTCGCGCACCACGACCACGTCGATGTCGGTGCTGCCATCGGGTCGGCGCGTGAAGTGGTAGATGTGGCCCGACGCTCCGCCCCACACATTGGAATCGGCCGTTGTCAGGACGACATGGTCGGGATCTGACCAGTCGTAGTGCAGGCGTTCCCAGATGCCGCCCGAGCCTTCCGTCACGTCGGCATGCAGAGGTCCGCGATCATGCACCTTGAGATCGGCGTCGGCACTGTTGGCGAAGAGCTTCGAGCGGCCCGGCCCGAAGTCGGTGAGGCCGGCTACGTACTGCTCGGGCGTCAGGCTCGTCGTGCGATGAAGGCGGATCGTGGACATCTGTGGCTCCTGCACTGGTAATCGAAAGGCACCGGCGGCGTCGGAACTAGTTGGAGAGTGCGCCCGACTTGCGCAGGGTCAGGCTGTCGCCGTTGCGGCTGATCTCCAGTGCGGCCGCCTGGTTCGGCGTCGAGAGCAGGGCACGCTGACCGGGTGACAGCACCGACACGAAGCGGACCGGCGTTCCGGCATCGCCCTGTGCGAGTGTGGTCACGACGCGATATCCATCAGGCTCGACCGTGTAGTAGACGACGCCGGACAGATCGCCGAGATGGATGCTTCGGCCTTCGATTGGTCTGAGCGGGCTTGCGTGCGTGGCTCCCAGTGAGGCCAGGGTGAAGGCGGCGGCGAGAATTGTGCTGCGGATCGACATGAGATCCTCCATTGGCTTGAGGGTGTTGACCTGGGCGGCGGGCGATGGCCCGTCCGCCCCTTGCCGCAAGAGATGGTCAGGCTATGATCATCGATCAAACAGATAGGATCGATAATGGCCATCGATACCGTCAATTTAGGTCGTATCGACTTGAATCTGCTGGTTCATCTCGATGCCCTGCTGACCGAACGGAGCGTGACAAGGGCAGCCGCCTGCGTCGGGATTGGCCAATCCGCGATGAGTCACAACCTTGCCCGCCTGCGCGAGCTGTTCGATGACGAGCTTCTGACGCGAGGGGCTGACGGCATGCGTCTCACCCCGCGTGCAGCAACCCTGCGCGAGCCGGTGCGCACCGCGCTCGCACATGTCGAGGCGGTGGTCCTGCGCGATCAGACCTTCGACCCGGCCACGGCAGTGCGGACGTTCAGGCTCGGACTATCGGACAGTATGGAAATCCTGATCATGCCCGCTCTCCTGGCGCGCATGCGCGAGATCGCACCCGGCGTTCACTTCCGGCTCTACAACGTCGATGCGTCCCGGCTGCTCGATGACCTCGACGCCGACGAGTTGGACCTCGCCGTCGCCCACGGGCCGCTCCCGCAGGGACAATTGCATCACAAGCGGCGCACGCTGCTGACCGAGCGCTTCGTGTGCATGTTCAATGCCGAGAAGACCGGTATCCCGCCGCCGATCTCGCTTGAGGATTACGTGCGGCTTCCGCATGTGCTGACCAGCCTGCGGCCGGCGCGCAGCGTGCGCGGAATTGTGGACGAAGCGCTCGACAAGCTGGGACTGCAGCGTACCGTTGCGTTGACCACGCCGCGCTTCCTTACCGTCCCGCATCTGGTGGCGCTTGCGCCCGTTATCGTCACCATGGGAGCGCGCCTGGCCACGCGGTTCTCCGCCGAGCTCGGGCTCAGCCTCAGCCCGCCGCCGGTGGAGCTGAGCGAGATGCCGGTGACGTTGCTGTGGCACGCCTCCTACGATCACGATCCAGCCCATGCCTGGTTGCGAAACCAGGTGGCCCAGCTGGCAGCCGAAATGTGAGGGGCGCGTCTTGGGCGGCGGCGCGTTGGTGCGAATCGTTCGCGCTGTTCGGCGAAGAGGTGATCCCGCAATTGCGGCGGGCGCAGATCAATTGACCTGCGAAAAATCACCCCGACGGCCAAATCGCGCGATCGGCACCCGGCTTTCCTTGCGCCCTCTTCAACGAGAGGGCGAGACGAAGAGCGGAACTCAGACAAATCATGTTGTGAAAATGCGGATGTTTGACTCGCAGGCGACACCACACGCGGCGTCGTCCCGGCGAAGGCCGGGACCCATTACCACGAATGCGAATTGTTGCCCGACGCTGGGGCCACAGTCTGCTCTCAACAACGCAACCCTGTGGTTATGGGTCCCTGTGTCTTGGAAGTCTGTCAGGATGAGGGTGGGCGGGAAGCCGTTGGGTCCTTGGCGCTTGACGCCGTGAGCCGGCTCGGTCTCCCGCCCGTTCCATCTATCAACCTGAACAGTTGCACGAGGCTGCGCCAACAGACCTCGCATCACAGGGACAGGCACCGTGATCATAGCTCTTCGTTACGTCGGAATCGACATCTCCAAAAACCACCTCGATATCTTTGATGAGGCTGACGGCGTGCCGCGGCGCATTGCCAACGCGACACAGGCCATCACACAGCAGGTGGCGCGTTGGCAATGCGATGCGCTGGTCGTCTTCGAGGCGACGGGTATCTATGACCTCGCGCTTCGCGAGGCGCTGCGTCAGGCCGGGATCCAGTTCGCACGGATCAACCCGGCCCGTGCCCGCGACTTTGCACGGGCCAGCGGCCTACTCGCCAAGACCGATCCGATCGATGCGCGGATGCTGGCGGCCTTTGCGCGGGCCATGCAACCCGCCCCCGAGCAGGTCGCCGATCCTGCACGGGGCGCCTTGGCGAGGCTTGCAAAACGGCGGGATCAGCTGGTCCTCATGCGCGCCCAGGAGAAGAACCGGCGCAGCGAGGCCGACGATCGCGCCATGGCCGAACGCATCGGCCGCCTCATCGAGGTCCTCGACAGCGAGATCGCCGAGATCGAGGCCGACATCAGCGCATTGATTAAAGCCGAAGCGGAGATCGCGGACGATGCGAAGTTAATGCGTTCGCTGCCCGGCGTGGGTCCCGTGGCCTGCATGCAGCTCATCGCGCAGATGCCGGAACTCGGGCGGGTCGGACCGAAACAACTCGCAGCGCTCGCTGGCCTTGCTCCCTTCAACGTCGACAGCGGCGCCTTCCGCGGCAAGCGCAAGATTGCGGGCGGCCGAAAGCGCGTTCGTGACGCCCTCTATATGGCGGCCCTCAACGCAGTTCGCAGAGCAGATCCGTTCAAGGCCTTCTATGCACGACTGCGACAGGCGGGAAAACCAGCCAAACTCGCCCTCATCGCCGTCGCCAGGAAGCTGCTCACGGTCCTCAATGCCATGATGCGAGACCGAAAGCCGTACCTGCAGACCAAACCAACATAACAGTTGCCGGCTTTCGCCGGGACGACGAATGGAGAAAGCCTGCGCCGGCTTTCGCTCTCAATCCCGATACGACGGATCCGCCCGGTCGAGCTTGCGCAGCAGCGCGGGCCAGGCGAGTTCGCCGTTGCGGGCAGCGCGGCCGGGCTTCGGCAGCATCCGCTCATAGGTGTCTTCGAGGATATTTTGCGGCGGATAGATCAGCTTGGTGTTGCAGGACAGCGCCATCACCTGGGTCTGGCAGGCGCGCTCGAGGCGGAACAGCACGTTGAAGGCGGCGGGCACGGTGCGGCCGACAACCAGCAGGCCATGGTTGCGCAGGATCATCGCCTCGTTGTCGCCGAGGTCGCGGACCAGGCGTTCGCGCTCGTCGACATTGTCGGCGATGCCCTCGAAGTCGTGATAGGCGATGTGCAGGAAGCGCATCGAGGTCTGCGCCAGGGGCAGCAGGCCGCATTCCATCGCGGAGACCGCCATGCCGGCCGGGGTATGGGTGTGCGCGACGCAATCCATGTCGTGCTTGGCCATGTGGATGGCGCTATGAATGACGAAGCCCGCGACATTGACGTCATAGTCGGTTGCGTTGAGCAGCGTGTTGCCTTCGACGTCGACCTTGATCAGGCTGGAGGCGTCGATCTCCTCGTACAGCATGCCGTAGGCATTGATCAGGAACTGGTTGGCGGTGCCGGGCACGCGGCAGGAGATGTGGTTCGCGATCATCTCGGTCATGCCGTACATCGCCGTGAGCCGATAACAGGCGGCAAGATCTACGCGGGCCTGCCACTCCTCGGCGCTCACCTGCTCGCGGACGGATTTGACGACCTTGATCGCGGGCGAGCTGACGGGGGGATTCATGGCGTTCTCTCCTCGAGATATCTGCGGGGCCGGGGCCCGATTGTTGCGGCGGACCATAGCAGAATCCGCGCGGCGGCAAGCTTTGGCGCGTCTGTGTATTTGCAGGGCTGGCGGGCAAAAACCGAATGCGGATTGGCGCGCCGCGCCTTCAATGCCACAATGCGGAAAACAGCCGAGGCGCACCAAAATGAGCGATCGCAAGATACGTATCGCCGTCCTGCATTTCTCCCACGAAACCGTCTCGTTCCTGCCGAACGAGACCACGCTCGACGACTTCATCTATCCGGGCTCGCCGGCCAAAGGCGAGGCGCTGCTGCAGTTCGATCCCAAGAACTATATGGGCGGCTTCGTGCAGGTGGCACGCGAGTTCTCCGAGGTCGAGCTGGTCGGCATCGAATCCCCGCTCTGGCCGAAGACCTACACCGGGTCTGGCTGGATCACCCAGGAAGCCTATCGCACCTTTGCCGGCAAGATGATCGACGGGCTGAAGGAAGAGGGCCCGTTCGACGGCGTCTATCTGTGCCTGCACGGCGCGATGGCCGTGCGCGACGTGCCGCGGCCGGAGGCCGATCTGGCGCGGCAGGTCCGCGAAGTGGTCGGCCGCTCCGCCTTCATTGCGGCGACGTTCGATCCGCACGGCAATGAGGACGAGGCGTTCCTCGAGCAGGCGGACATGGCGTTCGCGGTCAAATATTTCCCGCATTATGACGCGCATCTGCAGGGTGAGCGCGCGGCACGCATGCTGGTGCGGGCGATCCGCGGCGCCTACAAGCCGACGCACAGAACGATCAAGGTTCCCGTGATCTCGCCCACCGTGCTGCAATGGACCGGGGCGCGGCCTTGGATGGATCTCGTGCAGCGCGCGCTGGTCTGGGAGGCCCGCGAGGTCGACGTCTACGTCAACATCTTCTTCGGCTTCCCGTTCGCGGACGTTCCCGATGTCGGCATGACCGTTCAGGTTCTGACCAACGACAATCCAAAGCTCGCCGAGCAGGTCGCGCGCGATCTCGCCGGCACGATCTGGCGGCTGCGCGAAGCCTTGCTGCAATCGACCAGGCTGTACAGCATCGCCGAGGGCGTCGCGCTGGCCAAGCAGGCCGTCGCCGCTGGCAACACGCCGGTGGTGCTGGCCGATCACAGCGACCGGTCGGGGTCGGCGACCTGGCTGCTGCGTGAGATCATCGCGCAGGACCTCGCCAACACTGTCATCGCAACCATTGCCGACGCGAGGGCGACGGCAAGCCTCAAGGCCGCCGGCGCGAAGGCCGGCGATGCCTTCGACATAGAGATCGGCGGCCTTGCCGACGAGTCGGCGGGCGATCCGGTTCGGATTCAGGGCACCATCTCGGCTGCGGGCGAGGGCTACGGGCAGTTCTGGGTCTGCGTGCGCTTCGGCCGCAACAATGTGCTGATCCTGTCCACCTACCTGGTGCAGGTCATGGAGCCGTTTTCGCTCAAGGCGCTGGTGCCCGACATCGGCACCTTTGACGTGATGGCGATCAAGTCGCGGGTCCATTTCCGGCGCGGTTTTGACGACAACGGCTTTGCCAGCACGATCCTCCTGGTCGAGCCCGAGCAGCCGTTCCTCGGCACGACGCGTCTCGACAAGCTGCCGTACAAAAACGTCGATCTCGCGCGGTTCTACCCGTACGGCAATCCGGCGTTTTCGGAGCAATCGTCATGACGGAAAACCGCTATCGCCTGATCGGCTCGACCGCCTCGCCCTATGCGATCAAGCTGCGCGCGCTGATGCGCTACCGGCGGATTCCGCACGATTGGGTGATCATGACCAAGGCCTTGCGCGAGGCAACCGCGCATCTGAAGCCGATGCTGATCCCGGTGCTGCAATATCCCGACGGCAGCTATCGCGGCGAGACCACGACACTGGCTTATGATCTGGAGGCGCGCCATCAGGGACGGTCGGTGATCCCGGAAGACAGGGCCATCGCTTTCATCTGCGATCTGCTCGAGGACCTCGCCGACGAATGGGCGGTGAAGCCGTTGTTTCTCTATCGCTGGTGGGATCCGGAAGATCAGGCCTATGTCTCGCGCTGGGCCGGCGAGGAATGGTCGACGTCGGAGGCCGAGGCCGGCAGCCGCGACGAGATCGAGGAGTTCCGTCTGCGGCAGATTTCGCGCATGGTCGTTCTCGGCGCGACGGATGAGAACAGGCCGCTGCTGGAAGAGAGTTACCGGCGGACGCTTGCGGCGTTCGAGCCGCATGTCGGCATGACGAATTATCTGTTCGGCAGCCGGCCGTCGCTGGCGGATTTTGCCTGGTTCGGCCAGCTCAGCGAGATGGCGACCGACCCGACCCCGATGCGGATCATGCGGGAACGTGCGCCGTTCACCGATCACTGGGTGCGGCGGCTCGATGACGCGTCAGGTGTCGAGGGCAGCTGGTATCCTCGTGAGCAGGCGCTTGGCGGGTTCGCGGAGGCGCTGCTGCGGATCGCCGGCGAGCTCTATCTGCCGTTCCTTGAGGCCAATGCGGATGCATTCGCGAACGGCCTCGAGCGGCTCGAGATCAACGTCTGGGGACTGCCCTATGCACTGGCGCCGTTCAAATATCAGGTCAAATGCCTGCGGCAGCTGCGCGAGAAGTTTACTGCGCTCGATGCCGGCGAGCGCGCGGCGTTGAAACCCGTGCTGGAACGCACCGGGTGCTGGGCGATCCTGAACGGAGGCTGATCGATCCGCGACGATAGGCAGATTCGAAACGGTCGGCGCCTACGTCCGATGCCGGCTGCCAAGCGCGATCGCAATCGTCTCCGGCTGCTTGATCCGCTCGATCAGCATGTCGATGCGGTCGCCGCCCCAGAACAATTCGCCGTTGAACACCATGCTGGGAACGCCGAATACGCCGAGCGCTTCGGCCTCGTCGATGATGCGGTCATGTTCGGCGCGGGCAGGGCCGCGAACATAGGCATCGAAGGCCTCAGTTGAGCCACCGACGGCGGTGATCACGCCGGCAATCTCGGACAGCTTGTCGATCTCCAGCTCGTGGTTCCAGAATTTCCGGAACACCGTGTCGTGATAGGGCCGGAACAGTCCGTGGCGCTGCGCGAACAGCATGCCGGCGCTGGCGTAGAAGGCGTCATAGATCCGGCGTGGGCCTTTCATGGTCAGTCCCTGCACGTTGGCGAACCGGCGCGCATCCATGTAGGCGTAGCGCACCTTGCGCCAGAAGTGCGGCGTGCGCTCCTCGACCGTGCCCATGAATTCGGGAATGCGCAGCGTGTAGGGCAGCCATTCCAGCTCGACGCCGTACGTCTCCTCAAGCTCGAACAGCCGCTTGTTGGCGACATAGGCATACGGAGACTTGTAGTCGGTGTAAATTCGGACCCGCGGCTTTTCCATCATCGTTCCTCGCCTCGTCAGGATAATTGTTCCCGATCCCGCGCGGTGGCGCAATGCGGGT
This sequence comes from Bradyrhizobium sp. USDA 3262, assembly GCF_054060035.1. Taxonomy (NCBI): domain Bacteria; kingdom Pseudomonadati; phylum Pseudomonadota; class Alphaproteobacteria; order Hyphomicrobiales; family Nitrobacteraceae; genus Bradyrhizobium; species Bradyrhizobium sp. USDA 3262. Next base: position 7,138,726 of record NZ_JBSSCT010000001.1, on the reverse strand, counting down.
GTGACGAAGAGGAAATCGCGGGCAAACGAACGGGCCCCGGTGCAGTCAAGCATCGCGGGGCCCTGCTACTTCGTTTTAGCGAAGGATCTCTGGTGTAGACCAGTGGTGTTTCGGGACCTAAAAGCGCGTGGCCTTTGCGCTCCTGTCCTGCGGATATGTTCAGATTGTCGGCAGTGCACGCGGCTAGCAGCTGCTGTTCGCCTCAACGTGCACCGAGACCTTGCCGCTGAGCAAGGTCGCTGGCTTGCGCCGGTGGCGTCATGCTCCTCTCCAAGAGGTGGGCCGACGGACGTCTGTCCGCTTCTGCTGCCTGGCGGCCGATCCCATAATCGTCCGTCAATTCCTGCGACGCGAGGAGCGAGCGCTCCAGCACCCCAACAGGTGCAGTCGGCGAAATGCTGCGGCAGTTATGGCCATCTGTCAAGTTAACGAGCGGGGTAATTCAGGTCAGGATTCCTGTCGCGACTTGGTCTTTCGATATTGGCTGAAATCCGGATCGTGCGTCATCTTCCAGTAGTCGACGAACCGCCACGGCATCGCCGAGAACACGCGGCCGCTTCTGTTGCGGTAGTAGGTCGTCATGCCCGGATGCGTCCAGATCAGTTGCTCATGCTCGGCGTCGACGTCGCGGATATACGTGTCATGCGCGTCGGGATGCACGTCGATCGCGGCGATGTCGTTCTCGATCATCTCGACAAGGCAGGCGGAGATGTAGCGGCTCTGGCACTCCGACTGGAAGATGACGCTGCCGCCATGCGCAGGCCCTGAATTGGGGCCGAGCATCAGAAAGAGATTGGGGAAATCAGGCACGGTGAGGCCGAGATAGGCGGTCGGATTGTCGTCGCGCCACGCCTGCTTGAGGTTCTTGCCGTCACGTCCGGTGATGTTGAGCCGCGCCGCCATCTCGGAGACCTTGAAGCCGGTCGAGATCACGATGACGTCGTGCTGCCGCGATGTGCCGTCGGCAGTGACGATTCCGTCCGCGGCGAAATGGTCGATCTTGTCGGTGACTAGCTCGACATTCGGTTTGGTCAGCGTCTTGAACCAGTTGTTGTCGAGCAGGATGCGCTTGCCGTAGGGCGGATAGGTCGGCATGCATTTCTCGATCAGGTCGGGGCGATCCTTCAGCTCGGAGAGGATGAAGTCGGCCAGCTCCTGGCGATGCCGGTCGTTGCCCTTGTTGACGGCGCGGTCCGGATGCGGCCATGCCGGATCCTTGCGCAGGAACGGCAGCAATCCGTCGCCGTAACGCCAGAACATGTTGAAGCGATACCACTGCACATAGAACGGCAGATGCGCCAGCAGCCACTGCGCACCTTCGGTGATCGGATCGGAATAACCCTTCACCGGCCGCGCCCATTGCGCGGTGCGCTGGTAGACGGTGACCGAGGCGACACGGTCGGCGATCGACGGCACCAGCTGCATCGCGGTTGCGCCGGTACCGATCACGGCGACATGCCTGCCGTCGAGCTTGATATCGTCGGACCACAGCGCCGAATGAACCTTCAAACCGGTGAAGTCCACGTCTCCCTCAAAGCGGGCAGGCAAGGGATCATTGAGCTGGCCGATCGCGCTGACCAGCGCGGTGGATTCAAAAGTTTCTTCGCCGCGGGCGGTCTTCAGCGTCGAGATCCAGCGCCGCTTGCCTTCGTCCCAGCGCGAGGCGACGAGCTCGGTATTGAGGTGGACGTGCTTGCGGATGTCGTATTCGCGCACGACCTTGAGCAGATAATCGAGCAGCTCCTGGCGCTGCGCGAAATAGCGGGTCCACGGATTACGGGCGCCGAACGAGAAGGAATAGGAGTGGTTCGGCGTATCGACGCCACAGCCGGGATAGCGGTTGACGTACCAGGTGCCGCCGATCTCGTCCTGCTTCTCGACAATCGTATAGAGAATGCCGAGCCGGCCGAGCGCAACGCCAAGCGCGATCGCGCAGACCCCGGCGCCGACGATCAGCACATGCTGCTGCGCCAGCTTCTCGCCAGAAGGGCGCTCGCGCCAGCGCGCGTCGCGCGGAACGAAGCCCATCTCCTCCCGCATCAGCGGGGCATATTCCGGCGCGACATTCTCGCCGAGCGTCGCGCGCATCATCCGCAGCATCAGCTCATCGCCGGGATCGGTGATGACGGGCTTGGGCGTGCCGTGCGCGAACAGGTTCAGGACGGCCGCGCGAATCTCGTCCTGGATCTGCTTCGGCACGCCGGCGTCGGGATCCGGGATCAGGCGGACGTCGCGCTTCGGCTTGTAGGGCGGCTCGAGCCACTTCTCGTCGCCGGTCATGTGCACCAGCACCATCAGCAGCACGCGGATGTCGCCCTCGGCGATGGCGGAGGACAGATCGAGGTGTTTGCGCGAAAGCTCGATATTCATGCGTTGTCCTCAGCTACGTGGGGCTTCCGGCAGGCCGCCATAGGCGGCCCAGGTGGTGCCTGCGATGTAGCCGGCATCGACCGGCAGGTTGATGCCGGTGACGCCGCTGCTCTGCGGCGAGAGCAGCCAGGCGATCGCCTGCGCCACTTCCATCGGCTCGACCAGCCGGTTCATTGCTGTCGGCCGTGCCAGCAGATCCTTGTCGAGGGCGCCCGATGCGATGCCGGCTTCGAGCGCGGCCGTGCGGGTGAAGCCGGGCGACACCGCGTTGACGCGGACGCCGGTGCGGCCCCATTCGGCGGCGAGCGTCTGCGTGATCTGGATGACGCCGGCCTTTGCCGCGGTATAGGCGTGGATCGGGCCCGACGTCATGCCGGCCACCGAGGCGACGTTGACGATCGCGCCATGCCGCCGCTTCGCCATTCCAATACCGACGCTGCGCGCAACCAGGAAGGTGCCGCGCAGGTCGATATTGACCTCGCGGTCCCATTGCTCCATCCGCACCCGCTCGATCGTGTGCATCTTGCCGAACACGCCGGCGGCGTTGACGAGGCCGCTGATCGGACCATGCGCAGTCTCGATATCGGCAATGCCCGCGACAACGGCGCTCTCGCTCGCGACGTCGAACGGCGCCGGCCACAGGACGGCGGCTGTTCCAACCAGCGGCTCGGGTGCGATGTCGACGATGACGACGCGATGCCCCTGATCGGCGAGCAGTGTCGCGGTCGCCGCGCCAATGCCGCGGCTGCCGCCTGTGACGAGGATTGTGCCCTCAGCGCTCATGATTTTCTTCCCTTGTCGCTGGTGGTGAACAGGCCGCGGGTGACCAGCTTTTGATAGGCCGTGATCACATAGTCGGGCACCGCGGTGACGCCGCGTTCGGAATAGGAGTAGCGGCGGCTGAGATAACCGCGCGCGCCCATCAGCACCTGGACGATGGCCTCGAATTCCTCGTCGCTGAAGGTGTTGGTCGCACCCGCAGCCCGCGCGCGTTGCAGGATCCGTACATAGGCGCTCGAGATGTTGTCGAAATGCTTCTGGTAGCCGATCGGCGCGAAGAATTCGGCCTCGTTGAGGATGCGCAGGAATTCCGGCACCTCGCGGATGAAATCGAAGAAGGCGCTGAAGCGCTCGACCTCCTGCCGGGCCTCGCTCGCGGTGCCGGTGCGCGCATGGATGAAGCGGACCATGTCGAGGCCGATCTTCGGCAGCAGCTGGTCGAGCAGCTCCTGGCGGTTCTCGAAATGATTGTAGAAGGTGCCCTGCGCGACGCCGGCGGCTTCGGTGATGCGCGCGACCGAGGCTTCGGCATAGCCGTATTTGCCGACGACCTTGGTCGCGGCGTCGAAGATCTTCTGCTTGGTCCAGGCGTTGCGCTCGACCCGGTTGAGTTTTGTCACTTTGGCGGATGTCGCTTGCGTCATGCGGTGGCCTCGAGTTCGGCGCGGAGCACGCGTTTGAGCACCTTGCCGGATGGATTGCGCGGCAGGCTGTCGCGGATGACGAGCTGCCGCGGCACCTTGAAGCCGGCGAGCCGTGTTCGGCAGAAATCGGCGAGATCGGGCAGGTCGAGCTTGGCGTCGTCGGCCAGCACCACGATCGCGACCGGCTTCTCGCCCCAGCGCGCGTCCGGCAGGCCGATCACCGCGACCTCGCGCACTTCAGGCATTTCGTAGATGACGCGCTCGACCTCGGAGGAGGCGATGTTCTCGCCGCCGGAGATGATCATGTCCTTCTTGCGGTCGGTCAGATAGAGGAAGCCGTCATCGTCGAGATAGCCGACATCGCCCGTGCGGAACCAGTCGCCGAAGAACGCGGATGCGGTCTTCTCCGGATCCTTCCAGTAGCCCTGCGTGACCTTCGGGCCGCGCAGGCAGATCTCGCCGTTCTGGCCGGCCGGCAGGCGCTTGCCGGCATCGTCGCGGATCTCGATCTCGACATGGGCGATGGCGCGGCCGGTCGAGCCGATCTTCTCGATCTCGCGGCCCGCGTCCATGAAGGTATCGCCGCCGCAGCTTTCGGTGAGGCCGTAGGCATCGATGTAGCGCGCGTTCTTGAAATAGTCCGAGAAGGCGCGGATGCGGAGCTCCGGCGTCTTCTCGCCGCCACCGATCGCCCATTGCAGGCTGGAGACGTCGTAGCGGTCGCGGTTCGGGCAGGTGAGGAGCGCCGTGGTCATGACCGGCGCGAACCATGCCGCGTTGAGTTTCTCCCGCTCGATCGCGGCGAGCGCCGGCTCGGGCTCGAAGGTTCGGTGAATGCACAGCATGCCGCCATGCCAGAGCACCGCGATGCCGGGCAGGTCGAGCGCGCCGACGTGATAGAGCGGGCCGACGACGAGCAGCCGCGTGTCGGCGTTGAGTCCAAGCACCAGGGTCTGGTCGGCGGACTTCCAGTAGATGTTCTCGTAAGTGAGCATCACTCCCTTGGGACGATCCGTCGTGCCCGAGGTGTACATCAGCCGCATCAGGTCGCGCGGCCGGCGCACATGGATCGGCGCCGGTGCGATGTCGGGCGCGAGGTTGGCGACGCTGGACTGCGCGACCTCATCGAGCAGCACGACGGGCGCGCCGGTCGCGATCGCGGCGAATTCCTCGTCGGCGACCAAGAGGCGCGCACCCGAATTGCCGACGATGTAGCCGACCTCGTCGGCCGACAGCCGATAGTTGATCGGCAGGAACACGGCGCCGATATGGCTCGTCGCGAACACCAGCTCGAGAAAGGCCGTGCTGTTCTTCATCAGCACGGCGACGACATCGCCGGGCGCGACCCCGCGCCCCGCGAGCCAGCCGCCGACCTGCCGGATCCGCAGATCAAATTCGGCGTAGGAGACGTCCTCGCCGCGATATTTCAGCGCACAGCGGTCCGGAGTCCGCCGGGCATGAAATGCGATGAAGCTGGAAAGGTTGATCATTTGCCGCTGGCGGGGCCGATTCCGGCGCCGTTTTCTCCCTAGATGAATTATGAGTCGTAATTCATCTTTGGCTTGACGTCACCCCCCTTGCTCTGAAAACATTGTGGTCATGGAGACGAAACGATCTCCGGCAGGGATTTTGGGAACGCGAACCCGACAGGGAGGGGAATGATGAAGTGGACCCGGAAACCGGGCATCACCCGGCGCTCGACGCTTGCGCTGATGGGCGCCGGTGCGGTGAGCTTTGCCGCGCCATGGGTGGCGCGCGCACAGGCCAAGACGATCAAGATCGGCATGCCGACCATTCTGTCGGGCCGCGTCGCGCAGCTCGGGACGTCCTCGCGCAACGCGGTGCTGCTGGAGGTCGAGAAGGTCAATGCCGCGGGCGGCCTTGCCGGACGGCAGATCGAAATGGTGATCCGCGACTCCAAGGGACAGCCGCAGGAAGCCGCGCGCATCGCGCGCGAGCTCGTCAACACCGACGGCTGCGAGATGCTGCTTGACGGCGAAGCATCCTCGGGATCGTTCGCGGTTCACGAAGTGGCGCGCGATCTCGGCGTGCTCTGCATCCACACCTGCTCGGAAGCGTCATCGCTGACCGCCGATCCCAAGCAGCACATTCCGAACGCCTTCCGCTGCGTGCGGCAGGGCATTCATGACTCTATCGTCGGCGCCAGCTACGCGTCAGGGATCGCCAAGGCCAAGGGCCTGAAGAAATGGGCGACCTGTTCGCCCGACTACGCCTATGGCCGCGACACCACCGGCGAGTTCGTGCTGTATCTGAAGAAGTTTGCGCCCGACGTCGAGATCATCAGCGAGTCCTGGCCAAAGCTGTTCCAGCCCGATTACACCGAGGTGGTGACGAAGATCCTGCAGGCCAAGCCGCAGGCGCTTTATTCGTGCCTGTGGGGCGGCGATCTCACCTCCTACATCGACCAGGCCAACATCTACGCGATGTTTACCCAGATGGAGGTGTTCGCGGTCAACATGGCCGACTACACCGCGCTTACGGTGGTGAAGAACCTGCCCAAGGGTATCCACTCCGGCGACCGCTACATCAAGACATTCCCGCCGACGCCCGAAAATGCCGCCTGGGGCGACGCCTATAAGGCCAAGTACAACGAGTATCCGACCAACTGGTCGTGGCAGAACGCCACGGCGGTCATGTTCCTCAACGAGGCCGTCAAGAAGGCGAACTCCACCGACGGCAAGAAGGTCGCGGAGGCGCTCACCGGCCTCACGATCAAGTGCCCGTTCGGCGCCGACGGCACCGTCACCATGCGCGCCGACGACCACACGCTGGTCGGTTACGCCATCGGCTGGGGCACCACGATCCCGCAGGAGCCCTACGTGCCCGATGTGAAGGCCGGAGACTGGAAGACCATCTTCGAGCTCGAGGCCGAGTGGAAGAAGAGCAAGGGCTACACCTGATTCGCGTGTGCGGCGGAGGCGGCAATCTGCTGCCTCCGCCTCGCATCTGATGTTTGTCGCGCGCCGACGTTGCGGCCCGCCGTGATGGATGATTTTCCGTGGACCTCGACGCGCTCGCCAGTTGCCTCGCCAGCCCTGCTTGCCTGGTGACGCAAACCACCAGCGGCCTGATCATCGGCATGCTGCTGTTCCTTGTCGCCGTTGGGCTGACGCTGATCTTCGGCGTGCTCAAGGTGGTCAATTTCAGCCACGGCGCCTTCTATATGTTCGGCGCCTATTTCGCGATGACGGCCTATCAGCTCACCGGCAGCTTCGCGCTGGCGATGCTGAGCGGCGCCGTCGGCACCGCGATCCTCGGCCTGATCTTCGAGCGTGTGTTCATGAGCCGGGTCTACGGCCGCGACGTGCTGATGCAGCTTTTGGTTTGTTACGCCTTCGTGCTGATCTTCGACGACGTCGTCCGCATGATCTGGGGGCCTGAGTTCAAGTCGATGGGCATGCCGGCCGCGTTCCAGGTGCCGCCGCTGTTCATCGCCGGCGGCGTGGTGCCGCCATATTATCTGCTCTTGATCGGGGTGGCGCTCGCCGCAGCCGTTGTTCTTGGCCTGGGGCTGGCGCGCTCCAGGATCGGCAAGGTGATCCGTGCGGCCGCGCATAATCCCGGCATGGTCTCGGCGCTCGGTATCAATACCGGGCTGATCTATGGCGGCGTGTTCGCGCTCGGCGGCATGCTGGCGGGACTGGCGGGAGCGCTTGCGGCGCCGGTGCGCTCGCTGACGCCGGGCATGGGGTTCTCGGTGCTGATCGAGTCGTTCATCGTGACCGTGATCGGCGGCATGGGCTCGATCCTCGGCGCGCTGATCGGCGCGCTTTTGATCGGCCTGATCCGCTCGTTCGGATCGCTCGGCTTCCCGCTGTTCACCGAGGGCTTGATGTATCTGTTCATGGTGATCGTGCTGGTGTCGCGTCCGACCGGGCTGTTCGGCAAGGAGGTCGCATGACCGAATTGCAGGCCGGGCAGGGCACGCAGCCCCTCGATGTTGCCCGGATCGACGCCAGGCCGCAGCGTTACCGCGATGTGCTGATCGCGCTCGTGGCTTTTGTCCTGCTCGCGCTGCTTCCGGTGCTGTTCGGCAGCAAGCAGCTGCTCGACTTCGTGATCCGCTGCGCCGCCTATGGATTGTTCGCGACGTCGCTCAACCTTCTGGTCGGCTACACCGGATTGATCTCGTTCGGCCACGGCATGTTCTTCGGCCTCGGCGCCTATGGTTTCGGGCTGATGATGCAGAAGACCGGTGTGCCGATCCCGGTGGCCTTCGTCGCCACGCTGGCGATGACCTTCGTCGTTGCGATCGTGATCGGCGCGATCTGCGTGCGGCTGAAGGAAATCTACTTCGCGTTCGTCACGCTGGCGTTCCAGATGCTGATTCACTCGACCATCCTGTCGTGGCAGTCGCTGACCGGCGGCGACCAGGGCCTGCGCGGCGGGATTCCCCGACCGCCGTTTCTCGGCATCGATCTGTCGAACCATCTGCATCTCTACATCACGAGCTGCGCCCTGCTGGTGATCGGCCTGCTGCTCATGCGCCAGATCGCGCAATCGCCGTTCGGCTACACGCTGCGCATGATCCGCGACAACGCCACGCGGGCGAGCTTCATCGGCATCGATGTCTGGCGCGCCAAGCTGACGATCTTTGTGCTCGCCGCGCTGTTCGCGGCGACCGGCGGCATCATCATGGCGTTGTTCGTCTCCGGCGCCTATCCCGAGTTTGCCTATTGGACGATCTCGGGCGAGGGCATCTTCATCAACATGCTCGGCGGCGTGACAACCTTTCTCGGACCGATGGTCGGCACGGTGCTGCTGCTGATCCTCAACGATACCGTTACCCGCCTGACCGAGTATCACGGCATCGTGCTCGGCATCGTGATCCTGTTCTTTGCCATCGGCCTGCGAAAGGGCCTGATGGACTTCGTCGTCGAATGGTTCGCGCAGCGTCGCGGAGAAGCCGGGGAGCGCGCGCCATGAGTGCACAGACGCGGATCAGCGTCGTTACCGGCGGCGCCAGCGGCATCGGCGCGGCGTGCGTGCGCGAGCTCGCGGCGGCCGGCGATCTCGTCGCCGTTCTCGACCGCGATCTCGCCAAGGCGCAGACGGTTGCGGCGGAGGTCGGCGGCAAGGCGTTTGCGGCTGACGTGGCGGACGAGCGCAGCGTCGAGGCCTGTGCGGCCGCGATCGAGCGCGACTGCGGCCCGGTCGTGGTGCTGGTCAACAGCGCCGGTATCATCCAGGTGCCGGTCCGGCCGCACGATCTGCCGATGACCTCCTGGGACGACGTCGTGCGCGTCGACCAGCGCGGCACCTATGTCGCCTGCGTTGCCTTTGCGCGGCAGATGATCGCGCGCAAGCGCGGCAGCATCGTCAACATCGCCTCGATTGCCGGCATGCGCTCGATGCCGCTGCATGCCTATGCGCCCGCCAAGGCAGCGGTGATCGCCATCACCGAATGCCTCGCGGCCGAATGGGGGCCGTCCGGCATCCGCGTCAATGCCGTTTCCCCTGGCTATACACTGACGCCGGCCTTGAAGAATGCCATTGATCGCGGAGAGCGGGATGTCTCGGCGTTGGCTGCCAACGCAGCACTTCGCCGCCTTGTCGACCCCTCGGAAATCGGCCGCGTCGTCGCATTTCTGGCGTCCGATGCGGCCTCCGCGATGACCGGCGCCAACGTGCCGGTCGATTGTGGCTGGCTTGCCGGCACATCGTGGAGCACCTATGGCGGTCTGCGGGAGGCGAGTGGCTAGCCATGCTGGAGATTCGCGGACTCTCGAAATCCTTTGGCGGCGTCAAGGCGACCGACAACGTCTCGCTCGACTTCGCCGACGGTTCGCTCACCGCCGTGATCGGCCCCAACGGCGCCGGCAAGAGCACGTTCTTCAACCTGATCACGGGCGCGCTGCGGCCGGACGCCGGGCAGATTTTGCTCAACGGCGTCGACATGGCCGGCAAGGCCCCGCCGGAGATCGTGCGCCACGGCATCGGTCGCGCCTTCCAGGTCGCGAGCATCTTCCCGTCGCTGACGGTGGAGGAGACGATGCTCGCTGCCGTCTGTGCCGATCAGCGCCGCGCCGGCGTGATGCATCGCCGGTTTCCGCTGGCCGAGACGCGCGACCGCGCCGAGCATGCGATGGAGCTGCTCGGCCTCGCCGGCAAGCGCAACCGGACCGCGGCGACGCTGTCGCACGGCGACCAGAAGCTGCTCGATATCGCGCTCGCGCTGGTGCTCGAGCCCAAGGTGCTGCTGCTCGACGAGCCGACCGCGGGCATGGGCACCGAGGAGCGCTGGCGCATGATCGACAAGGTGCGTGAGCTCTGGGAGAAGCAGAAGATCACCGTCGTGTTCATCGAGCACGACATGGACATCGTATTCAAGATCGCGCCTCGGATCGTCGTGCTGTGCTACGGCCGCATCCTGGCGACCGGGACGCCGGACGCGATCCGCAGGAATGATGCCGTGATCGAGGCCTATCTCGGCAGCGACGACCACGCGGGAGCGGTGGCATGAGCGCGCAGCCGGTGGTGCAGGTCGACGACCTCGACGTCTATTATGGCACCAGCCAGATCCTGTTCGGCGTCGGCCTGTCGGTGCGGCAGGGCGAGACCATGGCGCTGCTCGGCCGCAACGGCGCCGGCAAGTCGACCACCATGAAGGCCATCATGGGGCTGACGCCGGCGCGCCGCGGCAACGTGACCCTGCGCGGCCAGGTGGTCTCAGGAATGCGGCCGCATCACATCGCGCGAGCCGGGCTCGGCTTCGTGCCGGAAGACCGCCAGATCTTTCCCGAGCATACGGTGGAGGACAATCTCGTCATCGGCCAGAAGAAGGGACCTGATGGCGAGGACGAGTGGTCGATCCGCCGCGTCTATGACGTGTTCCCGCTGCTCGAGCCGCTGAGGCACCGGATCGCCGGAAGGCTCTCCGGCGGCGAGCAGCAGATGCTGGCGATCGCCCGCACGCTGATGGGCAATCCGGTGCTGCTGCTGCTGGATGAGCCGAGCGAGGGGCTGGCTCCGATCATCGTGCAGCGCATCGGCGAGTTGCTGCGGCAACTCCGCGGCACCGGTGCCACAGTATTGATCGCCGAGCAGAACATGCATTTTTGCCTTGGCCTTGCGAGCCACGCGACGGTTATCGACAAGGGACAGATCGTCTACACATCCTCGATCGAAGAGCTGAAGGCCAACGACAACATCCGGCAGCGCTATCTGGCGCTGTAGGGCATGATCCGGGAAAAGCGCGCAGCGGTTTTCCCTCGCGACAAACGCGCAGCGTTTGCACGGGGATCATGCCCCAAGGACAAGGCTCTTCGACAGCGATGGGAGGACAAATGGCGGGCAAGCTGACGCCGACGCATGAAGCGCCGTATCGCGGGCTGAAGGTACTCGATTTCGGGCAGGGGATTGCCTCGCCCTATTGCGCGATGCTGCTCGGTGTCTACGGCGCCGACGTCATCAAGGTCGAGCCGCCGGAGGGCGACTGGTCGCGCTATCTCGGCACGACCTACGGCAATCACACGACGCTGTCGGCGGTCTACAACCGCGGCAAGCGCAGCCTGTGCCTCGACATGAAGCACAAGGACGGGATCGCGATCGCGCAGCGGTTGGCGCGCGAGGCCGACGTCTTCATCGAAGGATTTCGCCCGGGTGTCGCAGAGCGGCTCGGGCTCGGCTATGAAGGCCTGTCGCGCGACAACCCCGGCCTGGTCTATCTGTCGGTCAGCGGCTTCGGGCAGAGCGGCCCCTACGCCAAGCGGCCCGGCTCGGATTCGGTCGCGCAGGCGTTCTCGGGGCTGGTCTCGGTCAATCTCGGCGTCGATGGCGTGCCGCATCGGGTCGGCACCACGATTTCCGACGTCGTCACCGGCGTCTATGCGTTCCAGGCCATCGCCACGACGCTGTTCGCGCGTGCGACCGTCGGCACCGGCCGCTGGATCGACGTCAATCTCTGCCAGTCGACGTCGGCGCTGCTCGGTCACAAGGTGGCGGAGTTCATCCTCGAGGGCGGCGCGCCGCGCGCGCTGAACGTTCCGGCCGGCACCTACCAGACCCATGACGGCTGGATGATGGTCACCCTGGTGAACGAGCCGCAATACAAGCGGCTGTGCGGTGCGATCGGCCGTGAGGATCTCGCCGGCGATCCGCGTTTTGCCGACTTCGCCAGCCGCGCCGATGCGGCCGACGCGCTGATTCCGCAATTGCGCGAGGTGTTCCTGACCCAGGCGACGGATGCCTGGCTCACGCGGCTGCATGCGGCCGATATCATCGCCGAGCGGATCCTCAATCCCGGCGAATGGCTGCGCAATGTCCATGTCGAGGCGACCAGGGCATCGGTGCGCCAGGACACACCTGGCGTCGGCGCGGTCTATACGCCACGCACGCCGGGGATCGCGAGCCTGTCCGAGGATCACCTTTGCCCCGCGCCTGACGTCGGGCAGGATAGCCGCGCCGTGCTGACGGAGGCTGGCTTCGGTTCCGCCGAGATCGACGGCCTGCTGCTGTCGGGCGCCGCGCGGCAGGCCAAGAGCTAACGGGAGGCAATACATCATGAGCACCGACCTCGTTCGTTACTCGGTCACCGACCAGATTGCGGAGATCGTGCTGGATCGCGCGCCGGTGAATGCGCTCAGCATCCCCCTGATCGACGCGCTGCTGGCGGGCGCTGGCGAAGGCGCGCGATGATGAGGCGGTGCGGGCTGTGATCGTCAGCAGCGCCCATAAGGTGTTTTGCGCCGGCCTCGATCTCGACATCGTCAGGGGCAAGCCCGCGATCGAGACCAAGACATTCCTCGAGCGGCTATACTTCGCGTTGAACGATACGCAGTATCGCATGGGCAAGCCGACGATTGCGGCGATCGATGGCGCGGTACGCGCCGGCGGCATGACGATCGCGATCTCCTGCGACATGATCGTCGCGGGCGACGGCTCGACATTCGGCTATCCCGAGATCGATGTCGGCCTGATCCCGGCGATCCATTTTGTGCAGTTGCCGCGGCTGGTCGGAAAGCACCAGGCATTCGGCCCGCTGTTCCTTGGCGAGCCCTTCGATGCCGCGACCGCCTTTCGCATGGGGCTGCTCAGCGAGGTGGTGCCGAAGGGCACTGCGCTTGCGCGGGCGCGCGAGATCGCACGCAAGCTCGCGGCGAAATCGCCGATCGTGATGAAGATCGGACGCGACGCCTTCATGCGTTCGGTCGATGCCGATTTCCGCCGCTCGGTGGAAAACACGGCGGAAAGTTTTGTTGTGGTCGCATCGACGGAAGACTGCCAGGAAGGGCTGAATGCGTTCGTCGAGAAGCGGGCACCCAATTACAAGGGACGGTAAATGGCTGGATTGTATTTCGAGGAGTTCGAGATCGGGCAGGAATTCCACCACGAGTTCAGCCGGACCGTGACCGAGATGGACAACACCATGTTCAGCCTCCTGACCATGAACCCGCAGCCGTTGCATATCGACGCACATTTTTCCGAGAAGACCGAGTTCGGCCAGCGGCTGTTCAACAGTCTCTATACGCTCGGCATCATGATCGGCATGAGCGTATACGACACGACATTGGGAACCACCGTCGGCAATCTCGGCATGACCGACGTCAAGTTCCCCAAGCCGGTGTTCCATGGCGACACGCTGAAGGCGCACACCAGGATCATCGGCAAGCGCGCCAGCAAGTCGCGGCCGACCCAGGGCATCGTCGAGTTCGAGCACACCATGACCAACCAGCGCGGCGAGGTGGTGGCGAGCTGCCGCCGCACCGGCCTGATGCACTGCAAGCCGAAGGCGTAAGCGATGCGATCGTTCCTGTTCGTTCCCGGCGACAGCACCCGGAAGTATGAAAGCGCGAAGAAGACCGCGGCCGACGCGCTGATTCTCGACCTCGAGGATTCCATCGCACCGGACCAGAAGGTGGTCGCGCGCGGGATCACGCGCCAGATGCTCGATGCACGCAACCCGGAGCAGAAGCTCTATATCCGCGTCAACGCACTCGACACCGACCTGACGCTCGGCGATCTCGCCGCCGTGATGCCGGGCAAACCCGATGGAATCGTACTGCCGAAATGTGCCGGCGCCGCCGACGTCAACAGGCTCGCACTCTATCTCGACGCATTCGAAGCGGCCTCTGATATCGCGCAGGGCACCACGCGGATCGTGACGGTCGCGACCGAGACCGCGCGGTCGGTGCTGAAAATCCTCGATTTCGAGAACATGAGCCCGCGGCTGTGGGGCATGATGTGGGGCGCGGAGGATCTCGCGGCCTCGCTCGGGGCAACGCGCAACCGCAGCGATGGCCGCTATCACTCTCCTTTTATCCTGGCGCGCGATCTCTGCCTGATCGGCGCGGCCGCCGCCGGCGTCGTCGCGATCGATACCATCGCGACCGACATCAACGATCTCGATGCCTTGAAGGCCGAGGCGATCGCCGCGCGGCAGGATGGCTTCCTCGCCAAGGCCGTGATCCACCCCAAGCATGTCGACGTCGTCAACGCGGCCTTCATGCCGACGGATGAAGAAATCGCATGGTCGGAGCGGGTGATCGCTGCGTTCGCCAATAACCCATCGGGGGTCGCCAAGATGGACGGCAAGATGCTCGACAAGCCGCATCTGCGCGCCGCCGAGAAGATCCTGGCGTCGCGCAGGAAATAGTCGGCAGGCGGGCCGGAGGCCGGACACCGCCATGTTGCGCGAGAGCGAGGTGCGGCTGCGGCGGTCGCTGGCGATCGACTGAACCGCGGGAATCAGGAATGAGCGACGGCCGACTTGCCGTCCTGCAGCTTCGACCACGAGACGTAGTAGGCGACGGCCGTCATCGCCGCGATGCCGGCGATGCTGACCGCTACCTGCCTTGCCAGTGAGTATGGGCCCGTAATCAGGATCAGGTGCGCGGCGAATGAGAGGAAGACGCCTGCACAGAACACGGCCAGCCATTCCTCGCCGCACTTGATGATCGGCTGCAAGGCGGGAGATCGCAGGTATTCCCAATCGCGCGGCACCAGCCACGTGAACAGGAACGTCAGGGTCAGGAAGTGCAGGATGCGATGAGGCGCGACATCCTCCCGGTCGTTTGGCGGCAGCATATCGCTCAGCCCGCTCGGCATCATTTGCGCGAGTGCCGGGATATCGCTGCTCGAGACGATCGTCAGGGCGAACAGCAGATACAGCAATGCCATGGCGCGCAGCGCGGGAGCAGCCTGCATCGCGCGGATCGCGGGTGCATATCGCGCGCCGATCAGCGCGAGCCAGCCGCCCATCACGAACAGCAATTGCCAGCAGAACGGATTGAGATACCAGTCTCCATACGGATATGACGACAGGTTCCAGTTGAGCAGCCGGCCAGCCGCATAGATGGTCACGGACGCGACGACCGTCACGTTCGGCACGTACAACAGCCCGAACACGATGATGGGCTGGAACGCCATCAAGGCAATGGTGAGTTGCAGCACGTCGAGATTGAGCGGCTTGGCCTGCAGGAACAGGCCGTAGATCAACGTCCGGATCGGGTGGTCGATGAATCCGGTGATGTTGAACTCGCTGATGATCTCGGGCGCCGCGGTCCGGGTGGCGACATAGCTGATCAACTCGACATAGATCACGAACAGAACGATATAGGCGGCATAGAGCTGCCATACGCGCTTGAAGATGCGGGTTGCGGCCACCAGGAATCCGCGTTCCAGCGTCATCCTGGCGTAGATGAGCGTCACGGCGTAGCCGCCGACGAACACAAAAAGGTCGGTTGCGCCGCTGAAGCCGAAGTTGCGCATGGTCAGCGCGCCGACAACGTTGTGCGGAATATGGTCCAGAAACAGAAACCAGTTTGCGATGCCAAGCAGCAGCGCGATCCTGAGATCGCCATCGGCTTTCGCGATCTCGGCGTTTGTTGTCGAAGTCATCTGAAGCTGAAATTTGCCGGCCCGAGAAACGAATCGCTAATCTAGAGGGAACCCGCGCCTGGTCCGAATAGACTTTGCGTGAACCCTATCTAGTCCGTTTCGGGTTCCGGCCAAGTGGCCGGCTCAAGAAAGATCACGTTTTCGCAATCAACTCGTGAGCGGTGTCAGACCGGCTCGTGTTTGCGCAGGTCGCGGGCGTGATCGAGCGTATTGGCTTGCAGGTTCGCGCCGGTCACGGGGAGCTCCGGCAAGGCGGCCTCGGCCAGGAGATCGTCCGTGACATCCTCGACCGAACGCTCGGCAATCTCGTGAATGAAGCTGATGTTCGCATATTCTCCCGAGGCGATTCGTGAGACGACGTCGCGTCGTGTCATTTCGGGATCGACGATCGCCTCGCGGCCACGGCGGCCATAGTCGATCATCACGACGAAATACTGCATTGCCTGATCGTTCGATGTTCTGACTGTCACCGGGCATTATTTCCGATAATCGGAAGTATGTCAAGGTGAATTGTTGAAAACCGAAATTCACGCATGCATAGCCGGACCGATTCGGCTCGAAGGCGTCCGAATCGGTCCGGCCGGTCCCTGAAGCAACACGGTTACTTCTCGGACGATCGCCCGCCCTGAGTCCGGGCAGATTTGCGACCCTTCGCCGCCGACTTGCCGCGCAGCCTTTCGATCTGGCCGCGGGGCAGGGTGACGCAGATTTCGCCGATCCATTCGAGCTTTACGCCGTTGATCGGCTTGGCATTAAAGCTCTTGAGGTTGACGGTGCCGGACGAACTGCCGCGTTCGATCGTCTTCAGATACCGCTCGCCGCTCTTCAGCCGGACCGCGGCTTCCTCTCCGTAGAAGCTCGACAGCGGATAGCGCTGCTCGCGATACACCACGATGACGTCGCCGTTCTCGTATTTCGGCAGCATCGAATCGCCCGAGACCTCGAAAGCGACGGTCTCCTCCGTCACCGGGAACGGAAGCTCGATTTCGCCGAGCCCCTCCGGCGGGACCTGCTCAAGCTCCGGCTGGATCGAGGCGCCGGCGCCGACCCGGCCCACGATCGGCACCGAATTCAGCTCCAAATACTCCATGATCGGGGCAATCTCGGATGCCTTGATCAACCTTATTCCCGACAGGATTTCGGAGACGGCCCCAGCCCGAACCCCCATCGCGCGGGCAAGCCCGCCTTTGCTCTTCCCGGTCTTTTCCAGTGCTCGTTCGATCAGTGCCGCGTCCAGCATGTTTCATCCTTTCCCAAACCCGGACACACTATATCCGTTACGATTATCAGAAACAAGCTTGACTTTTTCTTCGGAATATCGGAAGGTGTGCGAGGCGCCGGCGGAATGACAGAAATGGGAATTTGGAATGGAAACGATGAACTGGCTGCCGGAGCATTCGGCAGCCTTGCAGGACCTCCGCGCCCGCGGCTTGTCCTATTCGGAAATCGCTGACACGATCAACGCTACCTTCAATACGGCCTATACACGCAATGCGGCGCTCAGCCGGGCGCAGCGCATGGGGTTGGCGGGCCTCGAAAGGCTCGAGCCGTCCCTGCCGGGGCACCTCGATCCGCCCAAACCGTCCCTGCCGGAGCTCCCAAGGATCGGGCGGCTGCATGAAGGGCTCGCCGAACCGACGCCCGATTTGCTTCGCGGGCCAAGGATCTTCATTGAAACGGTGGAGATGCCGCAACTTCGTTGCGCCACGGTCGTGCCGCGGCATCTTTCGCTGCTCGACCTTAAGCCCGGAGACTGCCGCTATCCCTATGGCGGGGATGGCGACGGCGAGACAATCACCTTCTGCGGTCATCCGTGCCGGTCGGGCTCGAGCTACTGCACCCCGCATTTTCACCTGAGTCGCGATCCTGAAGCCACGGCGAGGCCGGTGTTGAGCGCCGCCTGGCTTCAAGCCATCGGGGCCGGTTGAGGCAATTCATCACCTGACCGACGGACATCGGTCCGCAACCGCGATCGCGCGGAAGCCTCCGCGCGCCCATCATCAGACATTTTGGAGGTTACCAATGTCGCGAGCCAAGCGCCGGAAGCCGTACGATCCCGCCGGAGTGCACGATCGACGTGCCCAGGATCTGCCCTTTAATGCCGAGGTGGCGACCGTCGAGGTCGACGATCCCCTTGCGCTCGAGCCGGGCGAGAAGATCGTTGCCTTTCGCTCGATCCGCAACGATCCGCTCGGCCGGTTGCATGCGCACCGCCAGATCGACGATACGCAGTATCGGAGCGGCCGGGCGTTCCAGAACGACTGGGAAAAAGCCGAGCGCGGCCCGCGCGCGGTGGATACGACACGCGAATATGTCGATGGCGGCCTGCGACGCGAGCCGATCACCGAGGGGCAGCGCCAGGCGACGTTGCGCCTCAATCGCGCCGAGCATGAACTCGGCGCCGACGGTTCGGCACTGGTGCACGATGTTCTGATCCTCGGCATGACCATGGAGCAGGTTGGACAGCGGCGCGGACTGCGTACGCAGCGCTGGCAAGACTATTTTGTGCGGCGTCTCAAGGAATGCCTGGATCGGCTGGCGCTGATGTACGGGCTTGCGACGGCAAGCAGGGTTCCGGTGAAGGACCGTCAACGCTGATGTGATTGCTGACGTGCCGGTTTGCCGCGCTGGAATCCGGCACGGCAGCAACTCACGACATGACTGTGCCTTGCCTCACACTGAACTCATTCCTTGTGTGCGGTCGGGATTGGGCCCGGCCAGGCTGTGGCGAAGATGGTCGACAGCGGCACGGACTCTCATGTAACTTCCGTCGCGTCGACGACCTGCCTGCATTCGAGGCCTCTCGCGCGGGGAAGGGTCTGGTACGTCCACGCAAGGGAGTTTGCCGCTACGCACTGTGTACATCTTCTCTGCATGACGAACACCACGAGCAACGTGGATCGATGCCGACGCGGAGCCCAATCAAGATAACCCAAGGGAGAACCGACCGATGAATCACACTGGAAACTGCTTTTGTGGCGCCGTCGAACTCAAGGTCAGCGGGGAGCCCGAGGCAATGGGCTATTGCCACTGCCGTTCATGCCGTTCCTGGTCTGGCGGTCCGGTGAATGCGTTCAGCCTCTGGAAGCCCGAGGCGGTCGAGGTCACCAAGGGTGCCGACCACATCGCGACATTCGAGAAGACCGCGATGAGCCAGCGCAAATATTGCACAAAGTGCGGCGGTCACCTGATGACCAACCACCCGACGCTCGGGCTCGTCGACGTGTTCACCGCAACGATCCCGACGCTGAAATTCAGCCCGGGCGTTCACGTCAACTATTCCGAGGCAGTGCTGCAGATACGCGATGGCCTGCCGAAGTTGAAGGATTTTCCGGCCGAGTTCGGTGGCTCCGGCGAAATGATCGCCGAATAGCCCGAAGGCTCTCCATCACGAAAGCGGGTGGCGGCGGCGTGCCGCCACCCGTCTTCGTATGGGCTCCGCCCAACAGATCGGTATCCGGCAGGCTCGCTTCGCATGCGAGGCGTCTGACCATGTCGGCGGCCGCCCGCGCCGCCGGTCGTCCTGACCATTGACAGCCATGTCCGACGATGGTCCCGCCCTGCAAAATCCGGGTTTGGTTTTGCTGACGAGCTTCCGCTAAAAGGCGAGCAGTGCCGGTCTTGGCAGGGACCGTCGTATTTCGCCTGACAAAATAACAGAGGAAGCGTCAGATCATGACCAGACCAGAATTGCCGGGGCGCACGCCGCGCGGGGAGGGAGTTCCGACGGCGCTCGACGGCCTGCTGGTCGTCGACTTCACCCGCGTCGTGGCCGGCCCGGCCTGCACGCAAACGCTGGCCGACTTCGGGGCCGAAGTCATCAAGATCGAAAACCCGGACGGCGGTGATGACACGCGCGCCTATGAGCACGCCGAAATCGGCGGGGAGAGCGCGGCATATCTGAGCCTCAATCGCAACAAGCGCGGCATTGCGCTCGATTTCAACAATCCGGCCGCGCTCGAGGTCGCGCGCGCGTTGATTGCCAAGGCGGACGTCGTGGTGGAGAATTTCTCCGGCGGCGTGATGAAGAAATTCGGTCTCGATTACGCGTCGGTGGCGCCGACCAACCCCCGGCTGATTTATTGCTCGATCTCCGCCTACGGCCGCAAAGGCGATTTCGCGCTGCGCCCGGGCTTCGACCCGATCACGCAGGCCGAAAGCGGCTTCATGTCGCTCAACGGCTTTCCGGATGGCGAGCCGGTGCGCACCGGGCCGCCGATCGTCGACATGGCAACGGGCATGTCGGCCTGCAACGCCATCCTGTTGGCGCTGATCGCGCGCGATCGGCTCGGTCGCGGTCAGCAGGTCGAGGTCGCATTGATCGACACCGCGGTGTCAATGACCGGCTTCTACGGCATGGCCTATCTCATCAATGGCAACAATCCCGGCCGCTTCGGCAACTCTCCGAACGGTTCGCCGACCGTCGGCGTCTACCGGGCGTCCGATGGTCCGCTCTACATGGCCTGCGCCAATGACCGGCTGTATCGCCGGCTGGTCACCGACGTGCTGGAACGCCCGGATCTCGTCACCGATCCCGAGTTTGCTCACCGCAAGGCGCGGACCGCCAACAAGGAGAAGCTGCGCGCGATCATTGCCAGTGTGTTTGCGGGCGACACGCTCGATAACTGGATGGCGAAGATGAAGAAGGCCAACATTCCGGTTGGCTATCTGCGGACGGTCGAGGAGGGGTTCAACGCGCCCGAGGTCCGCGACCGGCATCGCCTGAGCAGGATTGCGCATCCAACCGCCGGCTCGGTTCCGAACATCGAGTCGCCGGTCAATATGAGCCTGACGCCGACCGTTGATCCCATTGCGGCTCCGCTGCTCGGTCAGCATACGAAGGACGTGTTGAGCAAGACGCTCGGCTACGACGACCGGCGCATCGCCGCGCTGGCCGAGGCTGGCGCGTTCGGCAAGGCAGGCAACACCGGCTAGAGCCTTTTCCGTTCCGATGGAATCGGAACGGGGCTCCTAGATTCCAGTTTGAGGCGTTTCCTTGACGCGAACCGGTATCCGCTTCGCTCGAAAACGCTCCAGCGTGCTCGGCCTGCACAAAAGATCAACTACTCGCAAACCAACCTGACCGCGGGCGAGAGGAATCCTCTCGCCTCGCGAGATGTCTTTCAGGCGTCGCAGGCCCCGGCGCGTCGCCGGCGGCCCGGGAGCTGGTCCGTTTCGGGAACTCAGTTCGGCTTGCTGCGCAAGTTGTTCCTTGGCATACTTTCAACTTCCTCGGGCTCCGCCCGATCAATCTCGAGGCGTGCCATCCGGAGGATGAGGGTTGCCGTGGTGAGGCCGAGGCGTTCGGCCTCTTGTGCTGCGGTGTCGACCTTCTGGGCCAAGCCTTCACGTTTACCTGGGTATGCCATTCGTAATCCTCACTTAAGGTGCGAGATGAAAAATCCCACATACGTTGCAGAGCTGCAGAAGAAGCTCGGAGCTCCATCGAGCGAAACACTGGAAAGCCTGCGACTGTTGAAGGCTTTCCTTCGACTTGCGCCCGATCAGCGTTCCGAGGTCATCGAGCTGGTCGAACGTTTGGCGGTTGAGCCGCCGCGCGATCCCTCACTGTCCTGAGGTGCTCGCAAATCTTTCCTGTGCGTCAGTTGTTCATCGGCTTGGCGGGCGGCTGCGTCGCGATCACGTAGATTGCGCCGCCCTCGAGCGCTTCGGATTGATGCGGCGTGCCGGCTGGCAGCAGGATGGTGTCGCCGGAGCCGACCACCCGCTCGCCGCCATCCCAGATGAAGTTCAGCCGGCCGCTGATGATCATCAGGATCTCGTCGACCGGATGGGTATGAAACTGATGCACCTTGCCGGCCGCATCATGCTGCAGCTCGACCGAGCCCTGGGCCGGGAGAAGGTCCAGGATCTCCGTGTCGATGGCAAATTCAGTCTTCGTGCCTGCGATGATCTGGGTCATGCTGCCTGCTCCTTGTTCGCGATCGGTTGCGCCTTGTTCTGCGCGAGCTTGGCGAAGGGGCAGCCCGAGCTCGCATTGTTGTCGTCGTGCAGGAAGTACTGCAGATACTCGCGGCCGTCGGTTGCGCCGTAGCGGCCAAGAAGCGGAGAGGGGCTCGCGCTGTCGTACGGGATCAGGCGCTTGCGCACCTCCGCGAACGCGGCGTTCGCGGCTTTCTCCGTCCCGAGAATCTTCTCGAATACCCAGCGCGGCTGGAACGTGAGCATGAAGGCGCTGGACCGGCGGCTTTGCCGCATCACATGCGCGGGCGTCGTGCAGACCACGAAGATCGGCTCGCCCGCAAATGAGAACTCCCACATCGGGTGGTCGATCTGTTCCGGAATCTCCGATGGCCACGGGTTCTTGTCCAGCCGTGCGAGCTGGTCGAGCGTCAGCCACATCTTGCGATAATAGGCGTCGAGCGTCTGTACCGGGCGGGGCCGCGTGAACACGATCAACGAGGTGTTGGGACCGAACGAGCGCGCCTGCGAGACATATTGCCCGAGTTGCTCGCCCAGCACCGCCACATCATATGGATCGAGGAAAAGGTAGCGGAGCTGATCCTGGCGATGTCCGGTCACGCCGAACACGCAAGGGAACGGCCTTGCCTCGCTGCTCATCTGCGCTTCAAACTCGGAGAACATCACGCTCTGCCAGCTGCTGACCGGAAAGTTTGACGCGACTTCGCCTTTTCTCAAGAACAAGCGCTCCATAACACCCCCTACACTCATAACCACACTAACGAGCTATCAACTTGCTTCTCATCAAGAGCGGCCCGGCAATGCCCGGCAGCGACATGAGAAGCAGAATGACAATCAAGGCGCTGTAGCCGCCGTCGCCGATCGCGGCCGTGTTGTGTACGGCGTCGGTCCCCGAGGCGTTGCTGGCGGCGAGCATCGCGAAGCCGATGATGGGCTGCGAGATGCCGGCGAAGATTCCGGCGGCTGTGGTGTTCACGGATGCGCCCACGCCGATCAGATCGGCGGTGTAGAGCTTCTTGACGCATTTCAGCACCAGCGGGACGGTGCCGCCGGCGACGAGCCCCAAGGCAGTGAACACGACGGTGACGTAGGCGAGTCCAAATGTCTGGGCGATCGGCGGCAGCAGCATCGCGATCAGCAGCATGCGCAGTACGCAAATGCCGATCAGCGCACGGTCAAGCGCCGCCGCGGCGCGATCGGCGGCGTGACCCAGGAAGATCGAGCCGAGCGCATTGCCGATCATGAAGGCGAGCAGGGGCGTGCCGGCCGCCGTCGGGGAGATGTGAAAGAAGTGCGCGACCATCGGAATGCCCCAGACGCCCGACAGCGTCGTCACCACCGCGAAGTGCGACGCAAACGTCATTGCGCAACCCCAGTTCGCGACATGGGCCAGCGATTGCCGCGCGGCGGTCATCACGCCCTTCAGCGTCTTGTTGCTATGCGAGGCCGGATCTGGCTTGAGCGCGAGCTTGGCGAAAGCGAGGTTGGCCAATCCAATGCACGCGATGAACAGGAAGCAGGCCCGCCAGCCAAAGCCTGAGACTGCGGCTGCAAGCGGCGTGGTCGCGATGACGCCTCCGACATAGCCCGAGACCTGCGAAATGCCCGACATCATGCCGAACCGCTCATCCGCGAAGCTCTGTGCCACGAGCTTCAGGAGTGCGGTGAAGACCAGCGCATCGCCGCAGGCGACGATCAGGCGTGCAACAAAAACGTCGAGCAGGTTCGGTGCCAGCGCGAACGCGGCGCTGCCGAGCGAGGAGGCGATCATGCTGACGAGGACGACGCGCTTGACGCCGTAACGGTCGACCAGAAGGCCTGCCGGAATCTGCATCAAGGTGTAGCCCCAGAAGTAGCTTGAGGCGAGCATCGCAACGCCGGCCGCGTCGGTGTTGAAGTCGTGCATGAAGCTGAGGCTGACCGACTGCGGCGATACGCGCTGCAGGAAGGCTATGGCGTAAGCGATGGCCACCGCAGTCCACGCGAGATAGGTGCGATCGGTGAAGCGCGACGTCGGGGCATAAACAGCTTGTTGTCCGAGCATCGACATCACACCCTCGCGTAACCTACCGAGAAAAGGGCATCCGCTGAATTCGGAATCTTCCGCGACATCGCGGCATCGACCAGCGACGCGGTGCCATGATAGGCCTGCCGATGGTGCTTAATGTGGCCGTAAGCGCCACGCATGATCATGTCGGGCAGTTCGAGCGGCTTGCCCGGATAGAGCGAGGTGCACATCTCGATACAGGCCGCCTGCAGGGCGAGATCCTGCGTATCGTCGAGCAAAGATGGAGTCACTTTTTCGCAAATCTTAGCGTTCGCTGCCCAGACGATCGGGTTGCGGGTTCGCCAGCCGTAGAGCACGTTGCCCTCGGCTCTCGCGGCGGCGCCGGAGCATTTCAGGACTTCCGATGTGAAGAAGCCGTAGAAGCCGCGGCCCTGGTGCGCCGGAAGCACTTCCGTGCCGCTGCGATAGATTCCAAGTCCGGCCGACATCTCCAGGACGCGGTAGACCGAGAAGGCAATGAGGCCAGACCGATCGTAGACAAGGATCAGGCTGTATTTCTTGTCGAAGGGCGAGGAGGTTGCTGTCCAGTGCGGCTCGGTGGCCTGCCAGTTGACGGCAATGATGCCGTTCATGGCGTCCATCAGCGGCTGACGGTCGCAGGCTTCGACCCGAGAGGCATCGGGTAGACTGTAGATCGCGTAATCCGTCCAAGGCGATTTGATCGCCTCGTATCCGCTGCCCAGATTTCGCGACATGGCAGAGCTCCAGAATTCCATTGCGAGCTATACAGGGCAGCCTCGAATGGCTTAAAGGACAATATGCCCTCGAAAACTGCCAAAGCGCCCCGGCCTGAGCCGCGCGACAAGAAAGCAACGCGGCGAATCGCGATCGTTGCCTTTCCGGGTGTGACCTTGCTCGACATCTCGGGACCGGCGCAGGTGTTCGCAGAACTGGAAGCGATCGAGCTGCCGGGACCGGACTACTCGCTGTCCTACCTGTCGACCTCCGGCGGGTTGGTGCCGACCGATGTCGGCATGATGATCGACACGGCGCCGATCGACAGTATTGTGCCCGCCGAGGTCGACACGCTGGTGATCCCCGGCGGGCCCGGCATCTGGAAGATCCGCAACGACGCGAAGTTGATGAACTGGATCGCGGAGGCGCTGCCGAAGGCGCGCCGTATCGCGTCGGTTTGCCTTGGCGCATTTGCGTTGGCCTGGACCGGGATTCTGGACGGCAAGCGGGCAGCAACGCACTGGCGTTATTGTCCCCGTCTGCAGGATAGCTTTCCCAATATCCGGGTTGAGCCCAACGCGATCTTCGTCAAGGACGGACGGGTCTGGTCATCGGCCGGGGTCAGCGCCGGCATCGATCTGGCGCTCGCCATGATCGAGGAGGATTTCGGCCACACCATTGCGCTCGATGTTGCGCGCAGACTTGTGGTGTTTCTGAAACGGCCGGGCGGTCAGAGCCAGTTCTCGACCGTCCTTGCCGCCCAGGCATCGGACGTCGAGGGACGCTTCAGCGCGCTGCACGCCTGGATCATCGAGAACATCACGAGCGACCTCAAGGTCGAGACCCTCGCGGAAAAGGCGGGGATGACGCCGCGCACCTTTGCCCGGACCTATGTCAGCCGCACCGGCATGACACCCGCAAGCGGCGTCGAGGCGCTGCGCGTGGAGACCGCGCGCTTGCTGCTCGAAAGCCGCCAGATCGGCGGCGTGGTCGAGGTCGCCAAGCGCGCGGGATTTGGCGATGACGAGCGAATGCGGCGGGCCTTCCTGCGCCACCTCGGCGTATCGCCGACCGAGTACCGAAACCGGTTTTCGGGCAGCTAGCTCGCCTCGGGCGAGGCCGTCTGGACTCGGCCGCTTCGCGTCGAAAGCCGATCTATCTCACGAGCGAATAGCTGGCCTTCGCTGGCCGGATTCGTGGCTCAAGGTGGTAGCTTTTCCGGTTTGTCTGCGGCTAATGTGCCGGCCAAATCGGGAGAAGAAACACCATGAATGACGGGACCCCCATTCGACAGGCGCGCAATGTCGAACTCGGCGCCAGCGGCGAGGAATTCCAGAACCTGCACGAATTCGCGCGAAAGGCCCGCGCCAAGCTGAATCAGAACGCCTGGGACTACATCGTCGGCGCCTCGGAGACCGAGACCACGATGCGCCGCAACAGAATGGCGCTCGACGAGATCGCGTTCCGGCCGCGCGTCCTTCGCAACGTCATCAACGTCGATCCTTCCACCGAGGTATTTGGACGCAAGCTCCGGCTTCCCGTGATGATCGCCCCGGTCGGCGCGCTCGAGATCTTCGATCCGGATGCGGGCGCGGCCGTCGCGCGCGGAGCGGGAACGTTCGGCGCGGCGCACATGCTGAGTTCGGTGTCCGAGCCCGGGCTGGAGAACACCGCCAAGGCGGCACCGGATGCGCTTCGCATCTTCCAGCTCTATGTGCGCGGCGACGATGCCTTTGTCGAGGATGTGGTCAGCCGCAGCATCGACAACGGTTACGCCGCGTTCTGCCTCACCGTCGACACCGCCCATTACAGCCGGCGTGAGCGCGACATAGCCAAGCGCTATGTCCGCGAGAGCCGCATCCGCGCCACCGGCGGCGATTTCCAGAAGGGGCTGGAATGGCGGACGGTGAAGTTGATCAAGGACAAGTTCAAGATTCCACTTATCCTCAAGGGGATCGCCACCGCCGAAGACGCCAAGATCGCGCTCGACCACGGGGTCGACTGGATCTACGTCTCAAATCATGGCGGCCGACAACTCGACCATGGCCGTGGGTCCATGCATGTCCTGCCCGAGATCGTTCAGGCGGTCGCCGGCCGCGCCAAGATCATGGTCGACGGCTCGTTCTGCCGCGGCACCGACATTGTGAAGGCAATCATTTCGGGCGCTGATCTTGTCGGCATCGGCCGCCTGCAATGCTGGGCGCTCGCCGCGGCCGGCGAGGCCGGCATTGTCCGGATGCTTGAACTGCTGGAGGACGAGGTGATCCGCTGCCTCGGTCTGCTCGGCGTCACCAGCTTTGCCGAACTGGACAAATCCTACCTACATCCGGCGATGCCGACCAATCTGCCGAGCGTGTTCAGCGCATTCCCGCTTCTCGATATCGATCCCTACCGCTACTGAGCCGCTGCGAGCGATGCATGAAGCGCTGGCGCGATCGAGGCAATGTGCGCCTCGATCGCGCCAGCCGCCATCAATCTGTGGTGTCCATGAAGCCGCCGCGGCAACGACAAAGTCTGATCCAAATGCCGCACTAGTCGAGGCGCATGGCAAATAATCCATTCGCGGAATTTCCACTCGAACGCGCGATCGGCTTGCGCTGGACCTTGCGGGATATCCAGGCGGGCAGGCTGAAATTGTCACCGGTCAGCGACGAGGATCTGCACATCCTCGCTGAGCTCGGTCTGATCGAGCTGCATGACGACGAGCCGGGGCTGACAGAGGCGGGGGCCGCCGTGCTGAGCGACTGAACGGGCGCCCGGTCTAGCGCGCGTTCAGGAAGCTTTCACCGGAATTGCAAGGCGTGCACTGATAGGTCAGCACGTCGTAGACTTGGTCGCGCGGCTCGATCAAGGCAAGCCGCATTTGCGTGCCGCACTTCATGCACGGCATCTCTATGCTGGTTTTGAACCAGGTGCAGGTCGGTGTTGGACGAACGGCGCGCAGCATCGGATCCCCTTATTCCCCAGAGACGCGAACGCGACCGACGAAGAAGCCGAATCACTATGCCACAGTGCTGACATGATTGGAATCGGCTGTCGGTCCGGGCTAGGTAATTTTTCCTCGATCGGCCGGAACGGGTGAGGCTTTCATGGCTGCGATCCGGCGCTGACGCCGTCACAATCTATGCTAACCTCGCCAGACGCTTATTTCAGGGGGCGCGATCATGATTGAGCCGAAGCTTGAAGTTCCAGCCGAGTTGCGCGATCTCGCGGAAAAGACCATCGACCAGGCCGAACAGGCCTTCAGCCTGTTCTTTGATGCCGCGAGCAAGTCGATGACGACGATGCCGGGCGCCGGTACCGAGATCTCCAAACAAGCGCTGTCGTTCACCGAGCAGAACATGAAGGCGGCGTTCGAGCATGCGCGCAAGCTCGTGCACGCAACGGATCTGCAGGAGGCGATGCGGATCCAGTCGGAATTCCTGCGCAGCCAGTTCACCAATGCCGGCGAACATATGCGGCAGATCAGCGGTAGCGTGATGTCGGCGACCAAGGACGCGACGAAGGGGAAGTTCTAGGGCGGCTTTCGCGGTCCCATCGACGCTTTAGCGCCGGCGCGCGACGGCGACGCCGAGCAGAAACGCGACGAAACAGGCTTGCGAGCGGCGCTTCGCGCGTGACCGCACTCACGGTGGCCAGGGCTCCGCCCGGTCGGCGCGAGGTCGCGATGGCATCGCTGAGGCGATCGGCGGCCGCTCGAAGTCCGTCCGACACCTCCGTGATCGTACGCGAGACGTCCGTCGCGGTGTCGATCGCTCGTTCACCGAGTGTGGGTTGAAGCGGGGACTCGGGTATTTCGGAGCTCATGTGCGGTGCCGCGATTTCAAGGCCACTGACTGACGTCAAGTGACCACCACCTTTGCTATCCGCCCGTTCTGAACGGCGGTGGCGGCCACATATCTCAGAAATTCCGCAGCGGTGGATTGGTTCCACCGACATGCCTCGCTTTCACATTCGGGAACCGGAAACTTACGCGCGGGTCGCGGCTTGTTTCCGTGGAGGAGGCGATGATGACAATGCAGGCGCATGGCATTGCGGATGGCGGTTCGGTCAAGCATCGAAATCGGCATGGTGGCACGCCGCTGTTGGTCGCGGCCGTGGTTGCGATCCTCGGCGTGCTCGGCATGCTGATCGTGGATCACGGTCCGTGGAACAAGCCGAACGTGCAGCCGGCCGCTTCGGCCAACTACTCAACGACCGGCGAGGCGGCCCGAGCCGCTGGCGCAAAGGTAATACCGACCGAGCCCAAGGCACCGATCGAGCCTGTTCCACCCGGCCCAAAGCCCGCTCATCCGGCAAATCCGAGCACGCCGCAATAGATGCCGGTGTTGGTGGGATCACATCCCGACGCAGGCCGCAGGAATTGACTCGTCGGGCAAATCAGCGGCACAAAATCATCGTCGGAAATATCGCGGGATGATCAGCGAACGCTGACCAGCATGCCCCACGCTGCTGCAAATCCTGCACCGACGAGAACCAGCACCGGACTATCGCAGAACATGCCGCCATACTGGCACATGGTGGCACCAAGAGAGCCGATCTGATGATGGCCCGCGGCGTAGAACAGGCCGGACAGGACCGCGAGCACGGCAGCAACGAAATACATCGACGCTTCCTCCTTGCAATCAAATGCGGCGCGGGTCAGTTCGACCGACGCGAGCCAAAACTGTATTGATGTCGATCCAAATACTGTGAACCGTCCGCTTGACGCGTCGGGCAACTCAGCGGCACACTGAGATCATCGCAGCAAGCATAGGCACTTGGCGCCGGCTGGCGTTGCGATTCCGGATCAATGCGCAAACTTTCGCTCAAGGCGGTTTCTCACCGTCGAAGCCGACGCATCGCATTTTACCGATCGCATTCAGCCCGAAAAAAGGGTTTGACACGTCGGGCAACTCAGGGGCATAATCCGAAAATCAGAAATTGTTGAGCCCGCGCGGAGCAATCCGCGGCGGGCTTTTTCTTTGCCGTTTCACCAATCGGACGGCGGCCGCACCGTCACGACGCCACATCCTCCCAGCCCGTCGCCTGAGCGTCGCAAGCGCGCCGCCGTCCGAACCCTTTGAAAAGATCAACCGAATTGGCCGGTGCGCGCGAACGCGCCGGTCCTGCGGCGCGGCGCAAGCCGGCGCCGCCCGCGGCCCCACTCGTCAGGGATAAGGTTCGCGCCCCAAAGATCGCCGCCCGCTGCGCGATCTGCCGCACATTCCATTCCATGGCCGTGTCGCACGCCCACGGCCGATCAATGAGGTTTACATGACCGCCTATCTGATATCGCTCGCGCTGGCGGGCCTGCTTGCCCTCGCCCTATGGGAGTCCGCAGCATGAGCGCCGAGATCATCCAGTTCATCCCGCGAGCCCGTCAGGATCGCGAGCCGACGGACTTTCCCACGATCGCATTTCGCTCCGTGTTGCCCGATCCCGAGACGAATTGCATCGACACGGCGCCGAGCGAATACCTCCCGACCGATTGGCAGGAGAAATGAGTGGCGAAAACGATTACGCAGATACGCTCGCTTGCTCGAAGCCATACGCGAAGCGCACTCAACGCTTTGGTCGGCGTGATGCGGTCGACCAGCGCAACCCCGGCTGCCCGCGTTTCCGCTGCCAACGCCATCCTCGATCGCGGCTGGGGTAAAGCGCCGCAGGCGATCGAGAACGGTGACGGAGCGCTAGAGCTTGTGCACCGCATCGAACGGATCATCGTCGAGCCCGAAGAAGTCGAAGACGAAAATACCTGAGAGGCGTGGGCGCAATCCTCTCTGAGGCAGAGCGCTCGAACTGCCTTTGTCCGACGTCTGTTCGAATGCGTTCAATCACTTCACCGCTCGCGGCCGGACCACTCCTGTCGCCGCTCGCGGTACCGTGCTGCAGAACCGCCCTACCAGGGCACGGATCAGCATGATATCTATCATGGCGTGCTCCGCGCAAAAAGTGCTGCTATGGCGAGAGTCTGATGTGGATCGTCGCGACGGCTGTTGAACTGCTTGTATTGTTTTTTGTCGACCTCGTTGGTTACAACGTGGCGCGGTTTGTCCTGCCACTTCTTTCGTTTGGAAGAATTAGCGTGGCGCCCGGCATGTCGAACGACCAACGAGAGTTCGGCTGGCTCGGTGCCAGGCGTGACGGGCTCGGAAGAGTAGAGCTGGGGGCGAGCGCTGCCGGCGGGATCGGACTTATTATCTGTGCTCTCTGTTTAGCGGCGGTCTTGTTCTTCGTGCGCTGATGTAATCGGTGTGACCGATAAGGGTCTCGGCGGAAGAGCCGGCGATGGCATTCGTTGCGATAAATCGCACGATGTTCGCAGCATTGATCGGGTTGGCATTCTGTTGCGCCGGTCTTGCGGTGGTTCTGCGTTCCGTCCGCCGGTAGCCGCTCCCAAGCGAACAAATTCTGAAAACACTCGACAACGATAAGACGTCTTCCCGAAATCGCGCATGCGCGGGCCAAACTTACTCGGACCAATTCGGGCGGACCTCGTGCCAAGGCTGAAAGTACTCATGTGGCAGTTGATTCTGGAAGAAGTTGCTCGAGAACTTGAGAGGAGGGCTGCCCAATGGGCGGGACGAAAGGTCTTCCGCAAAACTGTAGATGGGGGCGAGCCGAATAAGCCTGAAGCATATGCCGACAGGATCAATCGAGAGTTCGGGCTCCGCGATTATTTCAAGGCATGGAATCTTTATGATTCGGATCGTGCATATTGGGAAGAACTCTTCGGTAACGACCCTTTGAATTCCCCCGATCATCCTGCCTCACCTCCAGGCAGCCTGTTGCCGCGCGCGGACGCGCCGCGCAATCCCCGTTATGATTATCTCAATCCGGCGCCGAGGGCGGCTGGCGCCTTCGGCCGGTTTGGCACCGGCGGACAGTTTTCGGCGGGATCAGCTATATCGTCGCAACCGCTCTACGAGACGCGATCGTTCGTGGGGCCACCTGACGGCTCTCCGCAAGAATCGGACAGCAACGGAGCGCCTGTCCGGCGGCTGGTGCGAGTACCGACGGCGGGCGAGAGCCAGGCCAGATTCGACGGTGGAGCACCGGCCGTGCCGTTCGTTCCACGGGCTACGAAACCGGGGCGTCCCGCCACATTCAGCGAGCGCTTCGGAGGATTCGCATCCCCAATGGCCGAGCCTCGGGCTCCCATCGATGGACAGCCTATGCCGAGTCCTCCGTTGCCGCCGTCGGTCTTTCGCTTTCTGGACAATTCCGACATTCCGGAGATGGATTTCAATAATTGGCTTGCCAGTCTGATCAGGCCGCGTGCTCGTCAATGACAGTTCACGGCCGACGATTGCAGCAAGGTAGCTGCCCGGCGCTCAATCGATCTTGCCTCATCGAGAGTAGTCTTGTCGATCCTGAAAATTCTAACGGCAAAAGTGTTCGAGCCGCTGTTGCGGCCGGCGCGTTACAAGGGTGCATTCGGTGGCCGCGGATCGGGAAAATGCGTCGTGTGGGACAAGGTTCTCGGTCTTGGAACGACGCCGCAGCTCGCGGGAGACGTAAGCACCTGGGCTGGCATGATCATGGGCTTCTATTTTGGAAAACGCACGTTCGAGAATGTCGCGCGCATCATTCGACGGTGATCGCATGCACGAAGCTGATGTCAAAGCGATCGTAATGGAAACGTTGATTGAGCAGGATCGGGTACGACGAAGCGATATCGACGCCGTGGTGGTCAAGACGATTGCGACTGTTTTGTCTTCATTCGGTTTTGAAGAGGGAGACCGACGCGAACTGCGCGCCGATTTTCAGCACCTCCGGCGGTGGCGACGAAGCGTCGAGCAGGCGCAGAGCTATACATTCAAGGCGGTCATCACTGTGATTGCCACGGGTTTTCTCGGAGCCGTTTGGTTGGGCATCAAGGCCACGCTCGGAAAATGACTCGCAGAGCGCGGAGCGGATTGATGTCCTTGGACACAGATCTGGGCGCCTTGGCGGACAACAGAATTATTGAGGCGCAGAAATGTATCAGATACGCGAGGTCGAAACCCAGGACGAGGCGGTGGCGGACTCGCTCGCCGAGCTTCACCAGCTGATATTCTGCGACGGGACCCGTGTACCGGACTTCGAGCAAGGATATTGGTGGATTGCGTTCTGTGGAGCGAAGCCAGTCGCATTCGCGGGTGTCGTTCCTTCAACCCATGTTACAAATGCTGGATATCTGTGCCGCGTTGGCGTCGTGATGCCACACTGCGGCCACGGCCTGCAGGTGCGGCTTACTCGCGCGCTGGAAGCACGAGCGCGGCGTGCCGGCTGGAAGGCGATCGTTTCGGATACCACCGATAACATTTTCTCGGCCAACAATTTTATCCGGCAAGGGTATCGGCTCTTCGAACCTGTCTCGCCCTGGGCATGGCAGCACACGCTGTATTGGCGGAAGGAACTCGTCTAGGCCACGCGACCTGGTTCGGGTTGTTGCGAACAATTCAATGACGTGGAGCGCCCGGTGGCTTCGGCCGCCGGGCTTTTTTCAGTTTCTGGTCATGGGTAACACCCTTCGGCAAGCAGCGGTCGTAGCTGGTATCGAATCTTGGGCGCGGGAATGCTAGAATGGGCGTGTGCAGTGCGAACGAAGCATCGCTGGAAGCGTTTCCTCAAATGGGCGCCCGGCGGCAGTCGTGGATCCTGAGCGTTGAAATCGCGAAATGCAGGCTTGCGCGTCTTGATCTCTGGTGATCGATCGATAAACTGAGTTGACGGCTCGATCGCACGTGCAAATGTCTTGGAGATCGAACGAAGGAAGAGACCATGGTTGAGGTTGACCGCGGGCTCGACACGAAGGTACAGCCAGGCCCGGATATGGATCGTTATTCGGTCATGGTCGCACGAGCCGGAGCGCTCGTTCCGGCTTTGCGCGAGCGGGCATCGCGGACCGAAGAGCTGCGCCGATTGCCGCCGGAGACCGAGCGGGATTTGCTCGATAGCGGCCTTTTCCGGATTCTGCAGCCCAAGCGCGTCGGAGGCAGCGAACTCGACTATGTTGCACTGGTCGACTGCGCCGATGCCCTCGGGCAGGGAGACGCCTCGGTCTCCTGGAATTTTGCCAACCTTGCAAGCCACCACTGGATGCTAGGTATGTTCGCGCCCGAAGCGCAGAGCGCGGTGTGGGGAGAGGATCCGGATGCGCTGATCGCGTCTTCCTTTGTCTTCCCGGCAGGTCGTGCGAGGAAGACAGGTGGCGGATATGTTCTGAGTGGTCATTGGCCGTTTTCCTCCGGGGTGGAAGCCTGCGGATGGAACATGCTCGCGAGCGTGGTCGCCTCGGATGATGAGGCCGATGGTGTCGAGTATCGGCTATTCCTGTTGAACAAGCGGGACTACAGCATCGACGACACCTGGAATGCGGCTGGTTTGCGCGGGACGGGGTCGAACGACGTGCGGGTAACCGACGCATTCGTTCCCGAGCATATGACGGTTGCCGTCAGCGATCTGGCGGGAGGTGCGACGCCGGGCAGTGTCGTCAATCCGAATGCGCTCTACATGCTTCCGGTCTTTTCGTTGTTTCCCTATGTGTTGTCCGGGGTTGGTTTGGGAAATGCGCAGGCTTGCCTTGATGACTATGTCGAGATCGCGCGACACCGCGCTTCGACATATAACCGGGCCAAGATCGGCGACCTGCAAAGCACACAGATCAAGATCGCCGAGGCGTCGGCGAAGATAGATGCCGCGCGCCTGATCATGCGCACGAACTGCGTTGAGGCGCTTGCGGAGGTCCGGCGAGGAGATATCCCGGACATTGCAGCGAAGACGAAGCTCCGGCGCGACGGCGCGTTCGCGGTCAATTTGTGCACGGAGGCCGTGTCTCTTCTATTTGCGGCGGGCGGCGCACGCAGCCTGTTCACCTCGGGAGCGTTGCAGCGCCAGTTCCGCGACGCGCATGCGGTGAATTCGCATCTCGCGTTCAATTTCGACGCGGCGGGCACCAATTACGGGCGGGTGGCTCTCGGGCTGCCGTCTGAAAACCTGACGCTTTGAGGTTGGCCGGATGTCCGACTCACCCAAACATCCGCTGGATCCCGCCGGTGAGCTCGCAAGCGATAGTTCGGCGATCGATCCCCGTGATTTCCGCAATGCGCTCGGCACGTTCGCAACAGGTGTGACGATAGTCACCGCGATGTCGGCTGAAGGACGGCCGTATGGAATTACTTGCAATTCCTTTGCATCAGTGTCGCTCAATCCGCCACTGGTGTTGTGGAGCCTGGGCATGTTTTCGCAGGGACTGCCGATCTTCCAGAATGCCAGCCATTTCACGGTCAACGTTCTAGACGCGTCGCAGCAGGCGCTGGCGATGCAGTTTGCCAGATCGTCGGGTGACAAGTTCGCGGGTGTGAGCTGGACGCCGGGTCTCGGGAATGCTCCCGTGCTTGCCGATGTGGTCGCGAATTTCCAATGCCGTGCCGCCAACCGCTACTATGGCGGGGATCACGTCATTTTCCTGGGCGCGGTGGAAGCCTACGCCTATAACCGGAACAATCCGCTGTTGTTCGCGCGCGGAGGTTTTGGCCGGTTCCAGGCCGACGGTGGTGACAAGACATCATGAATCGAAAGACGCCCGTCAAGCGCGTTCGTGCCAAGCAGAGGCGACTATCAGCTGTCGATCGTCGCAGTGAATTCGTTACCAAGGCAACCGAGCTGTTTGCGGAGGAGGGATTTGGCGGCGGCACGCGCGCCCTTGCTCACAAGCTCGGCGTGACGCAGCCGCTGCTTTACCGCTACTTCCCGAGCAAGGACGATCTCATCAAGGAGGTCTACCGCAAGGTATATCTCGAACCCCTTGAAATCGGCTGGGAGAAGTTGCTCTCGGATCGGTCACGTCCGCTCCGCGTGCGGCTTCAGGAATTTTACGAAATCTATACCGACGCGATTTTCAACCGAAGATGGCTCCGGATCTATCTCTACTCCGGCTTGAAGGGCCTCGATATCAATCGCTGGTATGTCGGTATGGTCAAGGACAAGATCCTGACGCGCATTCTCAGGGAATGCCGCCACGACGCGGGCCTCGCGACGCAAGGCAGGCCCAGCGCCGCAGAACTCGAGCTGGCCTGGGTGTTTCACGGCGGCATTTTCTATTATGGCGTACGCAAGTACATCTACGAAGCGCCTGTCCTCGAGGACAAGGCGCAAATGATCAGTGACGCGCTGGATATCTTCCTCGCGGGATTTGAGAGGATGGCGGAGAGCGCGACCGACCGTCGACGGGCGCCGATCAAGGTCGTCGGCTGAGTCGCGCTACATTGTCGCCATCTGACCCCGATACC
Source organism: Bradyrhizobium sp. USDA 3262 (assembly GCF_054060035.1). Lineage (NCBI taxonomy): Bacteria > Pseudomonadati > Pseudomonadota > Alphaproteobacteria > Hyphomicrobiales > Nitrobacteraceae > Bradyrhizobium > Bradyrhizobium sp. USDA 3262. The sequence goes on along the minus strand of NZ_JBSSCT010000001.1, from coordinate 7,103,129 downwards.
AATCGCCGATCTCGCTTGCCGTCATGAGGGCGACGCCGTCATGGCCGATGACGTAATCGAGCAGGGCCTCAAGGTACTTGATACGGTGCGGCACGCCCGTGATGTAGGGATGCACCGAGATCGCCATGATCCGCGCGTTCTCTGCGCCCTCGAGGTACAGCCGGTCGAACTGGTCAGTGCAGCGCGTCAGGAACTGTTCCGAAGGAAGGTGTTGCAGCGCGTGAATGACAATGTCGTTGGTCTCGACCGAATAGGGAATCGTCGTCACGGTGCCGTGCGGCGTGGCGATGTCCTGGGGGAGATCGTCGATCACCCAATCGGCCACGTATTCGATCCCGTTGAGGCGCAGGAGATCGAGCGTTTCTTCGGTTTCGGTCAGGCCCGGGCTTTCCCATGATCGCGGCGGCTTGCCGGTAAATCCAGCAATCGTGTCGATCGCGCGTTTGATTGCGTCCGCCTGGTTCTCGACCTTGTGCATCGGGCCCTGCACAAACCCATGTCCCATGAATTCGAAGCCCGCCTCGTGCGCCGCCGACGCCACACGCGGATAGCTGTTGCAGACGTTGGCGTTCGCAGCCAGCGTCACCGGTATCTTTCGATCGGTGAAAGCTTTGAACTGCCGCCAGAAGCCGGCGCGCATGCCGTATTCATGCCACGACCAGTTCGGCACGTCGGGCAGCAGGGGCTGGCCCATTGGCGGGCTCAGCACGGTGCGCGGCATCGCGTTCTCGATGCGCCATTCCTCGACATTGAGGATAACCCACACGGCAAGCTTCTTGCCGTCAGGCAATGTCAGTTTCGGGCGGTCGACCTGCGCCTGGTACGGAATGCGATCAGTAAAGGTCATGTCGAACCTCCTTCACGTCGATGATCCGGTAGCGGCGGCATTGATCCGCGGCAGGACCTTCTCGGCCATCAGGATCATCGATTGACGGCCAAGCTCGCGATCTTTCCAGTCCTTGCCGGCGTAAAGCAGGGTTCCGAAGGTGCCAATCTCTTCCTGGAACGCCAGCAACTGGTCAGCCACGCTTTCGGGCGTGCCGTAGATGATCAATTTGTCGCAGATCGACTCCAGTGTAACCTCAGCGTCGGGTTGATCCCGTCGCGTCTTGAACAACTCGAGCCGGCCACTGCGCTTCAGCTTCGTGAACAGCTGGTGATAATAATACACGTAGGGACCATCGGGCGATGTCGCATACGCCTTCGCGGTTGCTGCATCCTTTGCCACGAACACGCTCTTGGCGACACGCCAATTGGCAGGCTCGGCTGCCCGGTTCACGCGCGCGCAACCCTCGACATATTTCGGCCAGTGGCTCTTCACCCAGGCCGGCATCAGGAAGTTTGCCGAGATCGGATCCCAGCCGCGCGCCGCCGCCTCCGTGACGCCCTTTGAGAATGGCGCAACCGCGGTCACCACGATTGGCGGGTGAGGGGCCTGCAAGGGGCGAGCGACGATTCCCTGGCCGATGTCCTCGATCAGAGTCTTTTTGACCGAGATGTTCCAATATTTGCCTTGCAAATCATAGGGCGGCTTACCGGCCCAGATATCAAGAACCTGGTTGATGGCCTCGATGAACATCGCATTACGGTCGGCATCGAGATTGCCGAAAACCTCCGCGTCGGACAGCAATCCACCAGGGCTGATTCCAAGTATGAAACGGCCGTCAAGCATGTGATCAAGCATGGCGACAGCCGCTGCGACTGCTGCCGGATGCGCGTTTGGCATGTTGATGGTGCCGGTTCCAAGCTTGATCCGCTTGGTTGCGGCTGCGAGCCAGGCAATGAAGGCGATGCTGGAGGTGATGTTCTCGGCCTTGTCGGTGACGTGCTCGCCGACATACGCCTCGGTGAACCCGAGCTCGTCCGCGAGCAGAAAAGCCTCGCGATCCTCCCGGAGCGATTGCCGCCAATCCTTGTCGAGAGGATGGATCGGCATCGTAAAAAAACCGAGCTTCATGATCCGCCTCCCCGCGATTTGAACTTTTGTTGGCAAGGAACCTGCGTCCTTCCCGAGGCGAAGACAAGCCCTGCCGCACAAATAATCACTCGATAAACAAGCTTGACCTTTGAAGAGGGCGGCCCTCTAATCGGGCAAACCAAAATTGGGCCCGGGAGGCCACGCCCACATGAAAGCTGCGGCTTTCGCCTACGCCCGCGCGACCAGCGTCGTGAATGCGCTGGAGTTGCTCGCCATGCATGGCGACAAGGCGAAGGTTCTGTCGGGTGGTCAGAGCCTGATGCCGGCGATGAACCTGCGGCTGCTGTCCCCGGACATTCTGGTCGATATCGGCGGCCTCGCCGAGTTGCGCGGCATCACCGTGAGGGGAGACGTGCTTATCGTTGGCGCGCTGACCCGGCACGTCGATCTGCTCAGATCGCCGGAGGTTGCACTGCACGCGCGGCTGTTGCGCGATGCCGTTGCCCACGTTGCCCATCCCGCAATTCGCAATCGCGGAACGATCGGCGGTAGCCTCGCTCACGCCGATCCTGCATCGGAGCTGCCGGCCTGTGTTGTGGCGCTTGACGCCACCATCGTCGTTCGGGGCTCGGCCGGCGAGCGCCGGATTGCTGCGACTGAGTTTTTCAGGGGAATCTACGAAACAGCTCTGCTGCCGGACGAGTTGCTTGTCGCGGTCGAGGTGCCGGTCGCGGGCCAAGGCTCGACATTTTTCTTTCAGGAGTATGCCCGGCGGCATGGCGACTACGCTGTTGTTGGTCTTGCCGCCCGTGCGGTAGTTGCGGCCGGCAGGTTCTCAGCTCTTCGGCTCGGCTTCTTTGCTGTTGGCGATCGGCCATTGCTCGCGGCGGCCGCCGGCAAGCTAATCGATACCACGGTAACTCCCGCCTTGCTCGCAGAGGCGGCGACCGCACTGGCCGATGAACTCGATCCACACGAGGACCAGCAGGCGACCGCGGCCATGCGTCGACACCTCGCGACGGTCTTGCTCCGCCGCTGCGTGGCAGCATTGCTCGCACGGCCAGAACTGGGAACGGGAGTCGGCAAGTGAACGCTCCGGTACCGGTCTCGCTTCTGGTCAACGGCGAACCCATCGACGCATTCGTCTCGCCGCGGCTCAATCTTGCCGATTTCCTCCGGGAAAATCTCAAGCTGACCGGAACCCACGTTGGGTGCGAGCACGGCGTTTGCGGTGCCTGCACAGTCCGGCTCGATGGCGAGATCGTTCGCTCCTGTCTGATGCTGACAGTCCAGGCGCAGGGGGCGTCAGTTGAGACAATCGAGGGGCTGTCTGACAGCGGTGAAATAGCCGATCTTCAGGCGGCATTTCGCGAGCGCAATGCATTGCAGTGTGGCTATTGCACGCCCGGGATGCTGATAACGGCGCAGGACCTGCTGAAGCAAGTGTCCGTGCCTGATCGTCGAGCAATCCGCGAGCATCTTTCCGGCAACTATTGCCGCTGCACAGGCTATCAGGCCATCGTGGATGCGGTGGAGGCGACAGCCAAGATGCGCGCGGAGCGGGGCGTATGACGGTGACGCGGGCGCCAGCAGACACGCTTTCGGTGCTTGATCGCCCGAATTCCTACATCGGCAAGACCGTGTCGCGGCCGAATCTCGACAGGTTGCTGCAGGGGCGCGGCCAATATGTCAGTGATCTCGAACTGCCGCGGATGGCGCATGTGGTTTTTCTACGGTCGCCACATGCCCACGCCAAAATCGCAGCGATCGACGTCGACGCGGCAAGGCGCATGCCGGGTGTCATTTCCATCGTCACGGGTCGTGAACTTGAAGCGGTCATCACGCCGTGGGTCGGAGTGCTCTCGCACCTGAAGGGACTGAAGTCAGCACCGCAGCACGCGATCGCGGTCGACCGCGTGTGCTGGCAGGGCGAGGCCGTTGCGGCGATTGTGGCGACCAGCCGTGCTGCAGCCGAAGATGCCATGGAGCATATCTCAGTCGACTACGAGGAGCTCGAAGCGGTGACGGACATGCGAGCTGCGCTCGATCCGGCAGCTCCCGTCATTCATGCCGTTCTCGGCGACAATCTTGCCTTTGAGCGGACGCTCGACGCCGGCGACGTCGATCATGCATTGTCGGGGTCCGAACTCGTCGAAGCCGACTTCGTATTCGGGCGGCACACCGGCGTGACACTTGAACCGCGGGCCGTCGTTGCCGACTGGAATGCGGCCGAGGCACGGCTCACGATCTATCAGGGCACGCAGGCGCCCCACATGGTGCAGAACATCGCAGCGCTGCATCTTGGGTTAAGGGAAGCGCAGGTCCGGGTGGTCTGCAAGGATGTCGGCGGCTCGTTCGGCATCAAGGTCCATATCTACGCCGACGAAATGGCGACCTACGCACTGTCCAAGCTGTTGCGCCGGCCGGTCAAGTTCGTGGCGGACCGCGTCGAGAGTTTCAACACGGACATCCACGCCCGCGATCATCGGTGCAGGGGACGGATCGGCGTCAGACCGGACGGTACGATTACGGCCTTCGAGATCGACGACCTGACGGGGATCGGCCCGTATTCGATGTATCCGCGCACCAGCGCCATCGAGGCCAATCAGGTGGTCAATCTGGTCGGCGGGCCCTATGCCACGGCGAACTATCGGGCGCGGGCGCGCGTCGTCTTCCAGAACAAGAACGTGATGTGCCAGTACCGGGCGGTCGGACACCCGATCGCCTGTTCGGTCACCGAAGGCCTGGTCGATCTGGCGGCAGCGAAGATCGGCATGGACCCCGTCGAAATCCGGCGGCGCAATCTGATCGCCGACGATGCCTATCCGTGTGCGTCACCCTCGGGCATGAAGTTCGAGCAGCTCTCGCATCACGCCTCGTTGACCAAGCTGCTTCAGATGATGGATTACGACGCGTTGCGCGCTGAGCAAGCGGCCTTGCGCACCAGAAACGTCCATCGAGGCATCGGAATCGCGAGCTTCATCGAGGTGACCAATCCCAGCGCTGCGTTTTACGGCGTGGGCGGCGCGAAAATCTCATCGCAGGACGGCGTTGCGGTCCGGCTCGACGCGCAAGGGTCGGTGGTCTGCCAGAGCAGCATCACGGAACAGGGGCAAGGGTCGGAATCGCTGACGGCCCAGATCGTCGGCAGCGTGCTTGGCGTTTCGATGGAGCGCGTTCGCGTCATCCTGGGCGACACCGACAACACGCCCTATGGCGGTGGCACCTGGGCCTCGCGCGGTGCCGGCATCGGCGGCGAAGCCGCATTACAGGCAGCCAAGGCCCTGCGAGAGAATATTCTGAATGTCGCTGCGGCCATCCTGCAATCGACGCCGGCCGAGCTCGATATCGTCGACAACGGTATCGTCAACACCGCCGACGGCGCGCCGCGCATCGAACTGCACGAGCTTGCGCGGATCGTCTATTTTCGACCGGACACCCTGCCGCCGGGCATCCAACCTGAATTGATGGCGACCCGGCATTTCGTTCCGCGCCGATATCCCTTTGCATTCACCAATGGCGTTCAGGCCTCATGGCTTGAGGTCGATACCGAGACCGGGTTTGTTAAGCTGCTGATGCATTGGGTTGTCGAAGACTGCGGCACCATCATCAACCCGCAACTGGTCGACGAGCAGATCCGGGGCGGGGTCGTGCAGGGGCTCGGCGCGGCGTTGTTCGAGAAGTGCATCTACGACGAACGCGGTCAGCTGACCAATGCCAATATGGCGGACTATCTGGTCCCGATGTCCGGAGAGATGCCCGATATCGAGATCGGCCATGTGGTGTCTCCGACGCAGGAATCGGAACTGGGAGCCAAAGGGGCAGGGGAGGCGGGGACGGCCGGCGCGGCAGCGGCGGTTGCCAACGCGGTCAATGACGCGCTCCGGCCGTTTGGCGTAACAATTACCGAGAGTCCGCTCACGCCTCAGGTTATCCTGACCGCCTTGGGACGGATCTGAGCGGAGACGTTCCGGGCAACGATAATACGATAAGCAAAGCGCAGACAGTTCTTGGGGAGGAATAGTCATGACGAAGAAGGTCACCAAAGCTGGATCGATATCACGGCGTCGTCTGCTGACGACGGCAAGCGCCGGCGCCGTTCTCGCCGTCTCGCCCTTTCGCATCAATCTGCTTCAGGCCCAGGAAGCGCCCATCAAGATCGGCTTCCCGGTTCCTTTGACCGGTCCATACGGCGCCGAGGCCCAGGACCAGGTGCGGGCGGGTCAGCTTGCTGTCGCTCAGTTCAATGATGCCGGCGGTCTCAACGGCCGCAAGGCCGAGCTCGTGGTGCGCGACGACAAGCTGAATCCCGGCGAGGCGGCGACGCGGACCCTGGAATTGGTCGAGAAGGAGAAGGTGAATTTCGTCGTCGGCAGTCTGTCCGCGGCGGTTCAGCTCGCGATCAACAACGTCACCAAGGAGCGCGGCGTCATCTTCAATTCGATCAGCCAGTCCGACGCCATCAACGAGGCGGCAGATTTCAGCAAATACACGTTCCACGAAGCGCTGAACCCGCACATGACGTCAGGGGCGGTCGGTCGCTACGCCTTCACCAAATTCGGCAAGAAGGTTGCGTTTCTCACCGCGGACTATGCTTACGGTCACGAGATGGTTCGCGGCTTTCTCGAGGTCGGCAAGCAATTCAACATCGAGAATCTTGGTGACATCCGCCATCCGTTAGGGACGACTGATTTCTCGACCCTGCTGCCACGTCTCCAGGCGCTGAAGCCCGATATTCTCTGCATCAGCAATTTCGGCCGGGATCAGCAAATCGCACTGAAACAGGCAACCGACTTCGGCATCAAGAAATCGATCCAGATCATCGCGCCGCTGCTGTCGCATGCTAGCCGCGTGGCGGCGGGCCCTCAGGCATTCGAAGGCGTCGTCGGCGGCTGCTCGTTCTTCTGGGGCATCGAGGACAAGTTCGCCTCGACCAAGGCGTTCAACGACGCGTTCCGCAAGATGTATGACGGCAAATTGCCTACCGACTACGGTGCGCTCGGCTATGGCGGTGTTCGGACGGTGCTCGAGGCGGTCAAGGGCGCGGGCAGCGTGGAGACCGACAAGGTCGTCGCGGCGTTGGAGGCTCTGAAGTACGACTACTACAAGGGGCCGCAATACTATCGCAAATGCGATCACCAGTCGGTGCAATCGGTGCTCGTGATCAAGTCGAAGTCCAAGGACATGAAGAACGAGTCCGATGTGTTCGAGGTTCTATCGACCGAAGAGCCTGACGAGAAGAACCTGCGTAGCTGCGACGCGCTTGGCCACAAGAGCTGAGCCATGCGCCGGCGCGCACCGCGGGGCGGTGCGCGTCGTGCTGAGGGGGACAAATGGCGGGCCTGAGCTTTGACCTGATTGCACTGCAACTATTCGCCGGGCTGGCGCTCGGCGCGATCTATGTGTTGTTTGCGATCGGCCTCTCGCTGATCTTCGGGATGTTGACCGTCGTCAACTTCGCCCATGGCGCCTTCTACATGGTCGGCGCCTATGTCGGGCTGTACCTGATCTCGATCGGCGGCAATTTCTGGCTCTGCTTGCTGGCGGTACCGCTTCTGATCGGGCTGTTCGGCCTTGCCGTCGAGCGCGTGCTGATCCGGCCGCTCTACGGCCGCGGCATCGATTATCCGCTGCTGCTGACCTTCGGGCTGAGCTACGTCATGGTCGAATGCGTGCGCATTGCCTTCGGCAAGACCGGCTATCCGTTCGATACGCCCGAGCTTCTGCAGGGGGCTGTCAACATCGGTGTCGGATATTTTCCGCTCTACCGCCTGTTCGTGATCGGCGCGACGGCCGTCGTTTTGTTGGCGCTCTGGCTGTTCCTGGAAAAAACCAGCTTCGGACTCATTATCCGCGCCGGCGCGCGCGATCCGCAAATCGTCCGCGTCCTTGGGGTCGACGTTTCCAAGGTCTGGTTGATCGTGTTCGGGATAGGCACCGCGATTGCGGGCTTTGCCGGGCTGCTGGCTGCCCCGCTTCAAGGCGTCATTCCCGAGATGGGCGGCACGATTCTCGCCGAGGCTTTCGTGGTGACGGTGGTAGGAGGCATGGGTTCGATCGGTGGCGCCGTACTGGCGGGCCTCCTCGTCGGTGTGGTGGTCAGCATGACTTCGCTGTTTGCACCCGAGATGGCCAAGGTTTCGATCTTTGCCCTGATGGCGATCGTCCTCATCGTCCGTCCCCAGGGCTTCTTCGGCCGCGCCGGATTGATGAGCTGAGAGCCAGGGATGACCGGAGCCACCGAATCCATCAAACAGCCTCGTGCCACGACAGGCAGTTGGTACGAACTCGCAACGCGGCATCGCGCCAGCATTGTGGCGGCGGTGATCCTGATTTTCCCGTTGGTGATGCCGTTCACGGCCCTCGCGGTGAACATCCTGATCTATGGATTGTACGCCGTCGGCTTCAACCTCGTCTTTGGCTATCTAGGTCTGCTGTCGTTTGGTCACGCGGCGCTGTTCGGAACCGGTGCCTACCTCTGTGGCATCGCCATCGTCCATTTTGGCTGGCCTTGGTATGCGGCCATCGCGGCCGGGGTCGCCGGCGGCCTGTTGATGGCATCGTTGATTGGCGTACTCGCGATCAGGACCCGCGGCATCTACTTCGCGATGGTGACGATGGCGCTGTCGCAATGTATCTACTACCTTTTCTATCAGGCGGTTGATCTGACCGGTGGCGAAAACGGCCTCCGCGGCATCAACGTCCGCACCATCGATCTGTTCGGCTTGCGGCTCGACTTCATCAATCCGATGGTCCGTTACTATGTCATCGCGGCCTTCGTGATTGCCGCTTTTTTCGTGATGTCGCGCATTCTCGCCTCGCCATTTGGCGCCGTCATCGAGGCCGTGCGGGAGAATGAGATGCGCGCCCGCGCGTCAGGCTATGACGTCACCAAGACCCGATTGCTGACCTTCGTTTTGTCTGGCGGCTTCTGCGGTCTCGCGGGAGCATTGCAGGCGCTGCATCTGTCGATCGTTCCGATCGAGATCCTGCACTACGAGACCTCGGGCCTGGTTGTGATGATCGCATTGCTGGGCGGTATGGGAACGTTCTTCGGGCCGATGATCGGCGCCGCCGTCTTCCTGGTCCTGGAGAACGTGGTCTCGGTGTGGACGGTTCATTGGCAACTGATCGTTGGCGCCATTTTCATTGCATGCGTGCTGTTCTTCCCCGCCGGCATCTGGGGCACACTGATCGCGCGAGGCAGGCGATGAGCGCCGCGGAAGGCCAAATCAAAGAAATCATTCTGCGCACCAGGGGCGTCGGCAAGACGTTCGGGAAGTTTGTCGCTCTGAACAATATCTCGGCGGAGTTTTCCAGAGGAGCGATCACCTCCATTATTGGTCCGAACGGGGCCGGAAAGAGCACCTATTTCAATTTGCTGTGCGGTGCGTTTGCGCCCACCAAAGGCAGCGTTGAATTCGAGGGCAGGGATGTCACCGGCCTGCCGCAGCACCGCTTTGCGCATATGGGGATCGCAAAGTCCTTTCAGATCACCAGCGTGTTTCCGCAGCTCACGACCCGTGAAAACATCCGCGTCGGTCTGCAGGCGTTGGTGTCGAGATACGACATCTGGCGTCCCCGCGCGCGCCTGACCGAGCTGGTCGAGCGGGCGGACGAGTTGCTGGCCCTGGTCGGGCTGTGGGAGTCCCGGGAACGTGCCGCCAAGACGCTGGCCCATGGCGAGCAGCGGGCGCTGGAAATCGGCATGGCGCTTGCCAGCCAACCCCGGTTGCTGTTGCTGGATGAGCCGACGGCCGGCATGAGTCCGGAAGAAACCCGGACCATGATGGATCTGATCGTGAAGCTCGCAAAGGAGCGTACGGTCATCCTCGTTGAGCACAAGATGAAGCTGGTGCTCGGGATCAGCGATCGCATCCTCGTGCTGCACCACGGAGAACTTCTCGCAGAAGGAACGCCACAGGAGGTCCGGCAGAACGAGGCGGTGAAGCGGGTCTATCTCGGCCAGCGGGAGCATTGACGAATGCTGCAGATCAGCAAGCTCAATGCCTGGTACGGCGCAAGTCACGCGCTGCAGGACATCACGCTCGAGGTGGCCAAAGGCGAGATCGTCTGCCTGATCGGTCGCAATGGAGCCGGCAAGACGACGACACTGAAATCGATCATGGGGTTGATGGGACGAACGCGCGGCTCGGTCACCTTCAAGGGCGAGGAGCTGCTGAGCCAGCCGGCGCATGTGCGCTTCGCGCTCGGACTTGCCTATGTTCCCGAAGAGCGGCGGATTGTGCAGGGATTGTCGGTCCGGGAAAATTTGCGGCTCGGGCTGGTGGCGTCGCCGGCGAAGAAGCGGGAAGCCGAGCTGATCGACGAGATCGCAGGAGTATTCCCACGGCTGGCCGAGCGCATGGACCAGGAGGCGGTCACGATGTCCGGCGGCGAGCAGCAGATGCTGGCGATCGCGCGGGCGATGATCGCAAAGCCCGACCTGATCATGCTGGATGAGCCTTCGGAGGGCATCATGCCGGTCCTGGTCGACGAGATGTTCGAGCTATTCCGCAACATGAAGTCGCAGGGAACGACGGTGCTGCTGGTTGAGCAGAATGTCGAGCTCGCGCTTGGCATCGCCGATCGTGCCTACGTCCTGGATCAGGGAGCGGTGGTGCATCAGGCGTCGGCGCAGGCCCTGCTGGCCGACGACGAGATCAAGGAACGATATTGTTCGGTGTGAGCGGGCTTCCCGGTCTCCCGCCGGCGCGAATGGACCTCACTCCGCAGCGCGCGCGATCGCGTCGGCCTTGCGAGTGGTGACGACGACCTTGATCGCGTCATCCACGCGATCCCGCGCATATCTGAGCGCCGTCGGCAGGTCGGCCAGCGGAAACGTATGCGTGTGGATTCGTGTCGCGTCGAACCGCTTCGCTGCCATCAATTCCATGGCGCGGCGAGTGGCGCTGCGGCCCTCGCCGCGGATCCCGTAAGCGTAGATGTTGTTTCGCACGAGATGCGCGATGTCCAGCGTCGCGGCCTCGTGCGGGAAGGCGGCCAGACAAATCTTGCCGCCACGATTGGTCATGTGAATGGCCTGGTTGAGTGTCGCTTCGGTGCCGGCACATTCGACGACATAGTCCGCGCCGATCCCCCCTGTTAGTTGCTTCACGACCGCAACGGCGTCTTCGTCGTTGATGTTGATGACGCGGTCGGCCCCCAGTTCCCGGCCGATCGCCAGCCGCTTGTTGCGCGTTCCGGTCAGAATCACCGGGCTTGCGCCAAGCGCCTTGGCCACAGCAACTGCGAGAAGTCCGATCGGCCCCGGGCCGATCACCACGACACTCTCGCCCGCCACCAATCCCCCCAATTCAGTCAAGCCGTACATCGACGTGCCCGCGGTCACCACGAGCGTCGCCTCCGCGTCGCTCATGCTATCCGGGACGCGCGCCAGCGTATTAATGTGGTTTGACTGCGTACTCCGCGAATCCGCCGTCGGTCGTAAAGCCGTTGGCGCGGTGGCCCTTCTCCGGCTTTCCATAGTTGAGGCATGACGTGTACATGCCCTGGCGGCACCGTTTGCATTGGCCGCAGCCGGCGTGGATTTCGACGCTGACCCGCTCGCCGATCCTGAATTCGTCAAGGTCCGGCCCGAGCGCGGCGACCGTGCCCATGTATTCGTGGCCCGGCGTAAAGTTCTTGTTGAAGGGCAGGCCGCCCTGAATGCTTGCCGGCGACCCGGCATGGATAATTTCGAGATCGGTGGCGCAGATCGCAACCGCGTCGATGCGCACCAGCACCTCGGCACGCGACGGGACCGGCGTCGGCTTTTCGCGAAGCAGGAGCTGATCGGGGCCACCAAGGACCCAGGCTGTCATCAGGTCTGGGACGGGAAGATCGGACGATGTCTTGACGCCGGGCGGCTGGTACATGGGCTTCCTCTTTTGGCCGGCAGCCTAGCGCGAAACCAGTGGTTGCCGCGAGCACCGGATCGTCGGCATCGCGGCCGTTGCATTTGCTGCACGGCAGCAAGCGCGTCGCAAAACATTCATACGCGGCCTATACTTGGTCGCCCGGTTGATGTTGAAATCCTCATTGCATCCTCTCCCAGACCGGAGCCTCCCATGAAGACCGTCCGCCTTGTCCTCGCGTTGCTGGCGCTGACGCTGATCGCGCCGTGGCAATCCGCCAGGGCGGCCGACGTGATCTGCTACAACTGTCCGCCGGAATGGGCAGATTGGGCCTCGATGCTGAAGGCGATCAAGGCGGATCTGAACTACGATATCCCGCATGACAACAAGAATTCCGGCCAGGCGCTGGCCCAGATCCTGGCCGAGAAGAGCAATCCGGTCGGCGATATCGGCTATTTCGGCGTGACCTTCGGCATGAAGGCCAAGGCCCAGGATGCGCTCGAGCCTTACAAGCCGGCGCATTGGGATCAGGTCCCGGCCGGCCTCAAGGACCCCGATGGCTACTGGACCACGATCCACTCCGGCACGCTCGGCCTGTTCGTGAACAAGGATGCGCTTGGCGGCAAGCCGGTGCCTGCCTGCTGGAAGGATCTTCTGAAGCCCGACTACAAGGGGATGGTCGGCTATCTCGATCCGTCGTCGGCGGCGGTCGGCTATGTCGGCGCGGTTGCCGTCAATCTGGCGCTCGGCGGCTCCCCCGGCAACTTCGATCCGGCGATCAGCTTCTTCAAGGAACTGCGCAAGAACGATCCGATCGTACCCAAGCAGACGTCATATGCCCGCGTCGTCTCCGGTGAGATGCCGATCCTGTTCGACTACGACTTCAATGCCTATCGCGCGAAGTACTCGGAGAAGGGCAACTTCGAGTTTGTGATTCCCTGCGAGGGGTCGGTGGTGTTTCCTTATGTCGTTGGTCTCGTGAAGAACGCGCCCGACAAGGAGAAGGCCAAGAAGGTGATGGACTATCTCTTGTCCGACAAGGGGCAGGCGATCTGGACCAATGCCTATCTGCGTCCGGCCCGCCCGATTGAGCTGCCGGCTTCCGTGAAGGGGAAATTTCTCCCCGACAGCGACTATGCTCGTGCCAAGAGCGTCGACTGGGGCGAGATGGAAAACGTGCAAAAAGCCTTCGTCGACCGCTATCTCGCCGAGGTTCGCTGAGGCAATATGGTGCCCTTCGCCGGGGCACCATTCTTCCGATGTCGCAAAAATCCTTCGTTTGGCTCTGCCTGCTGCCGCTCGCGGTCGTGACCACGGCATTCTTCCTGCTGCCGATGGCACGGCTGGTGGTCGCGGGTGCCGAAGGACCGCACGGTCTCGCCGGATATCTCGCCATCCTGACCGAAGCTCGTTACCGCGCGACGCTGATCAATACCGTGCTCCTGGCCGCGGCAACGACGGTCGTCACGCTGATCGTGGCGACGATAGCCGGAATGTTTCTGCAGCGGCACCGCTTTCCCGGGCGGGCCGTGCTGATCGCGATGCTGACCTTTCCGCTGGCGTTTCCCGGCGTGGTGGTCGGCTTCATGATCATTCTGCTGGCGGGGCGGCAGGGCCTGATCGGCGATCTCTCCAACCGGATCTTCGGCGAGAAGTTCGTCTTCGCCTATTCGATCTACGGGTTGTTCCTCGGCTATCTCTACTTCTCGATCCCGCGCGTGATCCTGACCATCATGGCGGCCGTGCAAAAGCTCGATGTCGGTCTGGAGGAAGCCGCGCGTTCGCTCGGCGCCAGCCCCTGGGCGGTGCAGCGTGACGTCGTGCTGCCGGCGCTGGCGCCGGCTTTCGTTGCGTCCGGTGCGATTGCGTTTGCGACCGCGATGGGGGCCTTCGGGACTGCGTTTACGCTGGCAACGAACATCGATGTGCTGCCGATGCTGATCTACACCGAGTTTACGCTGGCCGCCAATTTCGCGACCTCGGCTGCGCTGTCGGTGGGACTTGGCCTGATCACCTGGCTCATCCTCGCGCTCGCCCGCTCGTTCAGCGGCAGCGCGGTCGCGGCGGCCGGGTGAACGCATGCGTGATCGCTTGATCTTCACCGGCCAGTTCATCTTCACGCTGCTCGTTGCCGCCTTCCTGGTGGTTCCCGCGGGGCTGTCGATCTCCGCGGGCGTGACCGTCAATTACTTCCGGGGCATCCAGTCCGGCGTGACGCTGCAATGGGTCGCGCAGGTCTGGGAGCTCTATGCCGGCACCATCCTGCTCTCCTTCGTGATCGCATTCGCGACCCTTGCCGTCACGCTGCTCGCCGGCGTTCCCGCAGCCTATGCGCTGCATACGCGGGGAGGCCGGCTTGCGCGCATCGTCGAGGAGATCATCACGTTGCCTTTGGCGATCCCTGGGCTAGCGATTGCGCTTGCACTGCTGCTCGCCTATGGCAGCTTCGGTGACTTTCGCCGTTCCTGGCTTTTCATCCTGGTCGGCCATGTGATCTTCACCATGCCGTTCATGGTGCGGTCGGTGATGGCGGTGTTTGCCACCGTGGACATCAAGACGCTGGATGAGGGCGCGGCTTCGCTCGGAGCGTCGCCATGGCGGCGATTCCGCGACGTCATCGTGCCGAACGCACTGCCGGGAATTCTCGCCGGCGCGCTGATGGTGGTTACGCTGTCGCTCGGTGAATTCAACCTGACCTGGATGCTGCATACGCCGTTGACGAAGACACTGCCGATCGGGCTCGCCGACAGCTACGCCTCGATGCGGCTCGAAGTGGCGTCGGCCTATACGCTGATCTTCTTCGTGATGATCATTCCGCTGCTGGTCGCGATGCAGCTGCTGGCCGACAGGGATCACAAGCGATGAGTACGGCCGGGCACGGTGCAGCGGTGCGGATCGAGGCGTGCGGCAAGACCTTTGCCGACGGCACGCGCGCGCTCGATCCCGCAACCCTCGACATTGCGCGCGGCGAGACGCTGGTGCTGCTCGGGCCGTCCGGCTGTGGCAAGACCACGATGCTGCGCATCATCGCAGGGCTCGAGCTGCCGGATGTCGGCGGCAAGGTCCTGTTCGACGGCAAGGACATGACCTCGGTCCCGATCGAGCGGCGCAATGTCGGGATGGTGTTTCAGTCCTACGCCCTGTTCCCCAACATGACGGTGGCGGACAATATCGCCTACGGGCTGAGGATCCGCGGTGTTGCGAGGGGCGAGCGCGCCGCGCGCGTCGCCGAACTGGTTGCTCTGACGAACATCACGGGATTGGAGAATCGCCGCATCGACCAGCTTTCGGGCGGCCAGCGTCAGCGCGTCGCGCTGGCGCGCGCCGTCGCGATCCGGCCCGGCATCTTGCTGCTCGACGAGCCCTTGACCGCGCTCGACGCCGCGTTGCGGGACCGGCTGCGGAGCGAGCTTAACCGGCTGTTGCGCGCGCTTGGGATCACGACGATCTATGTCACCCACGATCAGGCCGAAGCCATGGAATTGGGCGACCGGATTGTCGTGATGCGGAAAGGCGCAATCGCGCAGATCGGCACGCCGCGCGAGGTCTACTTCGCGCCGAAGGACCGGTTTGTGGCGGAGTTCATCGGAGCGGCGAATATTGTGGAGGCTCCGGTCGAGAACGGCGTATTGATCCTGCCCGGTGGGCGACTGCCGATCGAGGGTGGAGCGACGACCGCGAACGCGACCGTCATGATCCGCCCGGAAACCATTCGCGTGACGGAGGCGGGCGCGGGTTTGCTCTCGGGAATCGTCGATTCCGTCAGCTTCATCGGCGACCGACAGCGGCTCGTCGTGAGCGGTGCATCGAGCAAGCCGCTCAATGTCGACGCTCCCAACACGAATCAAGCCAGGTTCGGCGATCGTGTCGGGCTTTCGATTGCGCCCGACGCTGTCCGTCTGCTCCCCTCCGAACCACGAGGTTGATCGATGCCGTCGAAACCGGTCCTCATCGCCCAGATTTCCGACCTCCACATCAAGCCGCCCGGAGCATTGGCCTATGGCCGGGTCGATACCGCGAAGGCGCTTGAACGCTGCGTGGCCGCGCTCAGCGCATTCGAACCGGCGCCCGATTTCGTCGTCATCTCGGGCGACCTTGTCGATACGCCCTCGGTCGAGGAATACGACTATCTCAAGCGACTGCTCGCGCCGCTGCGCGTTCCGTTTGCCGGAATTCCCGGCAATCACGATTCGCGTGCGTGGATGCGCGCCGCGTTTCCTGCAGCACCTTATGTTCATGCGACAGGTCCGCTCGACCAGCAGATCGAGGTGAATGGCCTCGATCTGCTGCTGCTTGATTCAAGCGTTGCCGGAAAGCCTCATGGCATGCTCGAACCGTCGACGCTGCAATGGCTGGACGCGACGCTGGCGGCAGCGCTCGACCGGCCCGCGCTGCTTTTCCTGCATCACCCGCCGTTCAAGGGCGGCATCTGGCACATGGACCGTCAGGACCTTTTCAATGCCGCCGAACTGGCAGCAATCGTCAGGCGTCACCCGCGGGTGCGTTTGATCGGCTGCGGGCACGTGCATCGTGCCATGCTGGCCTCTTTCGCCGGGATACCCGTGACATTGTGCCCCGCGCCGAACCATGCGGTCGACCTAGACCTCGGACAGCTCCGCGAACCATCGTTCAAGGTGGAACCGCCGGCATTTCATTTGCACACATGGTTTGGCGGGCCGGATTATGGACAATTGGTCACGCATCAGGTCCCGATCGGTCAGTTTGACGGGCCGCATCCGTTCTTTGGGCCAGACGGCAAGCTGCTGTGAGTTGGCCGCGTTGACCCCTCGCACAGACGGGATTTTGCCAGGCGAGATTGTCGCGGATGGGCCGGGCATGTCAGATCAAGGGCAGCCCGCAGCCTGCAATTGAGCGTTGCATCGACACATATTTATTCCAAATTGTACCTTGGATGCCTTCTATCCCATTGCGCCGGCTCGGACCTTTTGTTGCTGTAGGCCCCCGGGGGGGCTATACTTCTGTCTGCTTTCATTGATCGATGGCTTTGTCGGCGTCCGCTGTGCTGGCGGGCCGATTGAACGCAACACAATCAGTCTGGATCACGATGACCGGTGCGTCGCCCATAGAACGAACTTCCGGCGCGCCGTTGTTTTCGAACAACAAGCTGTCGGTGTTGCGCAAGCATCCCTATTTCGCGGATCTCGAGCCCGAGGCATTCGATCAGCTCTGCCGCTACGCCAAGCACACCACGCTGAAGCGGGGGACGACGATCTTTTCCAAGGGCGATCCTGGCACCAGCCTGATTGCGGTGATCTCGGGCACGGTCAAGATCAGCATCTCGTCGCCGGATGGTCGCAACGCGATCTTGAACCTGATCGAGGCCGGCGAGATCTTCGGGGAGATCGCGCTGCTCGACGGCTTGTCGCGGACGGCCGATGCCACCGCCAACACCAATTGCGAGCTGTTCGTCATTGACCGGCGCGAGTTCATTCCGTTCGTGCGCAGCCAGCCGACGCTTGCGATGAAGTTCATCGAGCTGCTTTGCGAAAGACTGCGCCGGACCAGCGATCAGGTCGAGCAGGTCATCCTGCAGAACTTGCCCGGCCGTCTGGCCAGCGCGCTGCTGCGCCTGAGCGACAAGCACAAGCCGCAGGGACGCACCATCTCGATCACCCAGCAGGAGATCAGCGAGATGGTCGGGATGACGCGCGAGAGCATCAACAAGCAGCTCCGCGCGTGGGCGATACGCGGTTGGGTCAGGCTCGAGCATGGCGCGATCGTCGTGCTGAAGCCCGAGACGCTCCAGGAGCTGGTCGACGCTGGGGCGAACGACGGCGAGTAGTCGCGCTGGCTGCCCGGTCGGTCGCGCATTTCACGAAACGGTGAGCTGAACAGGCCTGTGAAGCCATTCACATCGGCCTTGCGTGCGCTGCGGTAAGTGACGCGTCAGGGGAGCACAATATGGAGGAATCCATGCAGAGCTCTTTCGACAAGCGACGGCAGGATCCACATCACAATTACCAGAGCTTCAGCATCAAGCTGGTCGCGTTGCCGCTGCTCGTCATCGTTGCGTTGATCGGTATGCTGGTCAGTCATCCGGCGGCGGTCAGATGGATATCGGACGCGGCGCAAGCGGAGTTCGTCGGAACCGACGCCGTCTACACCGATCCGGTACCCAATATCGCGCAGGTGGCACCAACAGTCCGGCCTCTCAACGAGATCCGGACGGTGAAGGCCTACTGATCGTTGATGCCGTCGTCGCGCGGCACGGCGCGACGATAGCTGCCTGTCCAGCAGCAAGCCGTCCTCATGCGGCTACGCCAAGCAGCTTTGCTGCGGTCCGCCCGAGAATATTGGCCTTGTCATCGTCGCTCAGCGACGACGAGGCGAAGATGTGGTCGACCGGTGCCAGTTGCCATGGATAGGGATAGTCGCTTCCCAGCACGATCTGGCCGACGCCAACCTGGGCGGCGAGGTGCCTGATCGCCTCCGGCGTGAAGATCAGAGAGTCGAAATAAATCTGTTTGAGATATTCCGCCGGCGCCTTCTGGAGCTTGATCTCCGGATTGCATCCCTTGGGTCCAACCAGGCAGGCATGGTCCGAGCGGTCGGCATACGAGCCGAGATAACCGCCGCCATGTGCGGCGATGATTCTCAGTCCCGGGAAGCGATCGAGCGTGCCCTCGAAGATCAAATGGGAGAGTGCGATCGTGGTCTCGAGCGGATTGCCGATCGTGTTGCCAAGCCACCCATTGCCGGAGAGCCGCTTGTTGAGCTCGGGCACGCCCTGCGGATGGATGAACAGGGGGACACCGAGTTCCTCGGCCTTGGCCCATACCGGATGAAACTTCGGATTTGAGAATTCGACGCCATCGACGACACCGCCGATCGCCGCGCCCTTCAGCCCCTGCCTTTTCACCGCCGTCTCCAGCTCCTGCACCGCAAGGTCCGGCGCCTGCAGCGTCAGCGAGGCGAAAGCTGCGAACCGGTCGGGCTTCGAGGCACAGAGCTCGGCGAGCTTCTCATTCTGGATTTTCACGATCTGCGCGGCAACGTCCCGGTCGCGGTCGTACCAGAACGGATTGATCGAAAGCACCTCCATATCGACGGCCTGCGCGTCCATCGCAGCCAGCCGCTTGTCGATCTCGATGAAGGCCTCGCTGGCGCCGTTGACCGGCGGCAGTTGCAGCTTTCCGGCGTCGGCGCCGAGCAGGGCTCCCGCCTCGCGGAAATGGCAATGCGCGTGGATGTCGATCGTCTTGACACGTTTGCCGTTGACCGTGACCGGCAGTTGCTGGCGCGATTGCTGCGCATTTGCGTTGTGGACGAGCCCGCAGCCGCAGAACACGATGCCTGCCGCCGCCGTTGCTCCCGCTTTTAGGAAATCCCGCCTTGTGGTCATGACGATCGCCTCCCTGGTTGTTTTGTTATGGACGGGGAGCCTAGGGATGCTGGCTAATGGTCGCAAGATCACACGCTGTGCGTGTCGCGCAATGTTGATCTGCTCAGACCGGCTTGATCCCCGCCTTTGCGATGATGCCGCGCCATTTCGGCACTTCGTCTGCAATACGCCTGCGCATGCCATCGGGCCCGTTCGCAAGCACCTCGAAGCCGTCGTTGCGCAGCTGTTCGGCGATCTTCGGCGTCTTCAGAATCTCGATCGATTTCGCCGACAGCAACGCGACAACGGAGGAGGGCGCATTCGCAGGCGCGAGAAAGCCCTGAAAGGTGTCGGAGACGAAATCCCTGTAGCCGAGCTCGATCATGGTCGGCACATCAGGCAAATCGAACCATCGATGGGTTCCGGTGACGGCCAACGCTTTCAATGCCCCTCACTCGATGTGTGGATGGGCAGGCGGAAGCGCCGCAAAGGCGACCTCGGTCGTTCCGCTCAGGATCGCCTGGATGGCGGGACCGGCGCCCGAGAACGGCACGTGCGTCATCTGGAGCTGGCCCATGATCTTGAACAGCTCGCCGGCGAGATGTGGCGTCGTCCCGAGGCCAGGGCTGGCATAGTTCAGTTCGTCCGGGTTTGCCTTTGCGCGTGCGATCAGCTCGGCGATTGAATTGATCCCAAGCTTCGGATTGACCAGGATCACGTTCGGCGACGTGCCAAGCTCGGCAATCGGCGCGAAGTCCTTGACCGGATCGTACGGGATTTTGGCGTAGAGGCCGGGATTGACGACAAAGGCGCTCGACGTGATCAGGAGCGTATAGCCGTCGGGCTCGGCATGTGCGGCAATGCCGATCCCGATATTGCCACCGCCACCGGGGCGGTTCTCAACCACGATGGTGCCGCCGAGCGCTTCGCCAAGATGGGTGCCGAGGATGCGGGCCATGATGTCGGTCGGTCCACCAGGCGCAAACGGCACGATGACCTTGATCGGGCGTTCCGGGTAGCCGGCGGCCTTGGCCCGCCCGGTAAGACCAGCGATCGCAAGTGCGCTACAGGCTTTCAGGATCGAACGACGCGAGGAAGGGGCTAATCTACCTGTCATCGGACATGCCCCCGCATCACGAATCTAAAGGTCGAATACCGCTACGGCGCGGATCGGCGACGCGGTCCCGTTGCGCCATTTCATCGGCAGGCCGATGAAGGTGAATTGCCCCTGGCCGAGCAGGGCTTCCAGATTGCACAGGCTTTCGATGTGGGTGATGTCGAGATCGAGGCAGGCCTTGTGAACGAGCAGGTTCTCGTCGCTGTCGGGACCGGGGCGCATCGAGTCGATGCCGAAATGAACGATGCCGTGTTTCGCCAGCCACTCGGTCGCCGCGACATTTACGCCGGAATTGTCGGTCGAATATTCCTTGCGCGGAAACGTCCGGGCATGGTGGCCGGTGCAGAGCAGGACGGTGCCGCCCATCGGGATCGGCCGTCCGGCCTCCTTCACGGCCGCTTCGAGGTCGGAAGGGGTTATCTCGGCACGCGGCGCGATGTGGCGAAGGTCGAGACAGATGCCCGGTACAATGCACTTTTCCAGCGGATATTCATTGATCGGTATGCCGCTCGAGCCGAAATGCCGGGGCGCATCGATGTGGGTTCCGCCATGGTCGGGCATCGAGATGAACATCGATGCCAGGCCATAGACGTTTCTCGATTCCGCAAGGGCTTCCTCGTGGTTCTTCCACATCCCGTGCATGATGGGCGGATGGCCGGGATAGCTCGGCGTGCGGTGATAGAGCTCTCGGCTCAGGTCAATGATCCTCACGACGGGTGCCCTTTCTTGACGGAGCTGGCGCAGGCGCGCTTCTGCCCGCAATGCTGACGCGTTTGCCGCGCTTGTGCAAGATGGCGCTTGCCCTCGGTGTCGAACCTGAAGCAAATCGGGAAAGTGTTGCATTCCGGCATGCGTCGCCGAAGGGAGGATTCACGTGACCGACTATCGCAAGCTATTCGATCTCACCGGCAAGACCGCCGTCGTGCTGGGAGCGGCCTCAGGAATCGGCAAATCCTCGGCCGAAGCGCTGGCGTCGCTCGGCGCGCGCGTGCTCTGCGCCGATCGAGCGCAAGAGGGCGCGGAGGCAACGGCCGCTGCGATCCGGCAGCAGGGCGGATCGGCAACATCAGCCAGCTGCGATGCGGCCGATCGTGCCGGCGTCGAGGCGCTGGCGGCGAAGGCGCTCGCGGAATTTCAGCGGATCGACATCGCGGTGACGACGCCGGGGCTGAATATCCGCAAGACCATCCTCGATTACACCGAGGAGGATCTCGACCGCGTCATCAACCTCAACGTCAAGGGCACGGTCTGGTTCTTCCAGGCGTTCGGCCGCATCATGGTCGAGCAGCACGGCGGCAGCCTGATTGCATGTTCCTCGGTGCGTGCCGTGACCATCGAGCCGGGGCTTGCAGTCTATGGATCGACCAAGGCGGCGATCGGCCTTCTGGTCAAGGGCTTCGCGTCCGAGGTTGGCCGATCCGGCGTCCGCGTCAATGCGATCGCGCCGAGCATCGCGGAGACCGCATTGACCGGTCCGTTCAAGCAGCGGCCCGATATCTACAACCTCTATGCCGGCCATACCGTGTTCAATCGCTGGAGCAGCGCCGACGAGGTCGCGACCGCCGTCGCCTACCTTGCATCGGATGCGGCGAGCTATGTCAGCGGCAGCACGCTGTTCGTCGATGGCGGCTGGACCGCGGTTGATGGACCGCCGACGGGGCTCACGCAGCTGGCAGGCTAAAGGCGCGCCGAAATTGGGTCGAACAGCGACCGCGGCAGCGCTGTGCTCCCTCGCCCCGTTCTTACGGGGAGAGGGTTGGGGTGAGGGGCTCTCTCCGCGTATTCGGAGATAGCTGCATTTGCGGAGAGTCCCCCTCACCCGGAACGCATCTAACGATGCGTTCCGACCGCTCCCCGCACGCGGGGCGAGGTGAAGCGGAGTCCGCCGTTCGATTCAACGTAAAGTCATCCCGCACTGGGTGGCAGTGTCTACGACGAGACAAAGCCAGCCTGGCTGCGTAGCTCAGACGTTTCCGGCGACGTCAGCAGCGCGATCAGGCGTTGCGCCTGCGATGCCGACGATGCCTGCGTCGGGATCGCAGCCGTATACATCGTCGCGAGCCCGCATTCCGACGGCAAGGCGCCCGACAGCACGACGCCAATGGTGCTGATGATCTCGGTCGATTGCGTGCAACCGATCGGCCGCCGGTCTCTGGACTCCGCCAGATGCCGCATCGCGGTCGCGCCGTTCGGAAAGATTCTTAGTCGATCCGCGACGACATCAGCAATGCCGAGCTGCGCGAGCACCTTGGCGACATGAATTCCGGCGGTCGATGCCTTGGTATCGGGCACGAAGATTGCGTCCGCGGCGAGCAATGCCGCGCGCAGGCTGGCCGCGTCGTCGGCGCCGACCGACGGATCGCCGGCCCGGACGGCAAGGGCGGTTTCCACGCGGCCGATGTCCGTGATCGAGCTGCGCAAAACCAGCCCTTCGTCGGCCAGCTTTGCGATCAGGGCAGCGGTCAGGATGACGATGTCGGTCGGTACGCCGGCGCGCAATTTGTCGGCCATGGCGCCGACCGCGCCAAAATCACCGGAGATGCCCAGGCCGGTATCGGCTTCAAACGCGGGTGCGAGGCTGCGCACCAGGCCCTGTGCCGCCCCGCCACTCAGGATGTTCAAGGTCTTCATGCGCCCTGTTCCTTCGCTCGCGGACTCGCCGCTGCGTGCTCATTGGGGCTTGTCCAATCTCTTGACGACGTCTGCCCACTTCACGATATCGGCGCGCAGGAATTTGTCGAACGCCTCCGGCGTCATGGTCATCGCCGCCGCGCCTTGCGCGGCCCAGAGCTTCTCGACGTCTGGCCGCCTGATCGCCGCATTCACCGCCGCGTTGAGCTTGTCGATGATTGGCTTCGGCGTGCCCGCCGGGGCCATCAGGCCGAGCCAGATTGTTGCCTCATAGCCGGACACGCCCGCCTCGATCACGGTCGGAACGTTGGACAGCACCGTCGAACGAATCTTGCCGGTCGTTGCGAGCGCTCGCACCTGGTTTTCGGCGACATTCGGCGCCATCGCCGGAACGGCATCGATCATCATCTGGACCTGGCCGCCGATGACGCCGCCGCGGGCTTCGCCGCTGTTGCGGTAGGGCACGTGCACGACGTCGATCCCCGCCATGGCTTTGAACAACTCGCCCGCCATGTGATACGGCGTGCCCTGACCTGACGACGCATAGTTCAGCTTTCCGGGCTGGGCCTTTGCGAGCGCGATGAACTCCTGCAAGGTCTTTGCCTGCACGGCGGGGTGGACCACGATCACGAGATCCGAAGTGTTCAAGGACGCGATCGGCGTCAGGTCGCGCATCAACGCATAGTTGCGCTGCGGTACCAGCGATTCGTTTGCAGTCTGGGTGTTCGACATCATCAGAAGGGTGTAGCCGTCGGCAGGCGCCTTTGCGACCTCGAGCGTGCCGATCACGCCGCCGGCGCCGGTGCGGTTTTCCACCACGAAGGGCTGGCCGAGGCTTTCCTGCAAGATGCCGCCGACTTGTCGCGCGACGACGTCGGCCGGACCGCCGGGACCAAAGGGAACGATGATCCTGACCGGCCGCGCAGGATACTCTTCGGCCTCAGCATATGAGCCTGACATGGACACGGTCAGCAACGCCGCGACAAACACCAAGGCGTATCGCAGGCTCGCCATTGACTGAATCCCCCAACTTTAGTCTTGTTTCTTGATCAGAAGTCTAGCTGCAACTTGAAGCTTCTGTCGACGACAGACTCCGTTTTCGCGCATCGGAATAAGAGCGGGAGGACGGTGTACTCAAACTTCGCCATCGCGTGCGGGGAATCATATGAGGAAACATCCTGGGCTATCGCGCCGTGACATGCTGAAGGGCTCGGGCGGGATGCTGGCTGGGGCGGCCCTTTCAACGCGCGTGATGGCCGCCGCGCCACCTGCGGAACCGGTGACGCCGACGTTGATCGAGGCGGCGAAGAAAGAGGGGCAGGTCGTCTATTACACCTCGACCGATCTGCCGGTTGCCGAGAAGCTGGCAAGGGCATTTGAAGCCAAATATCCCGATATCACCGTGCGCGTCGAACGCACCGGTGCGGAGCGTGTGTTCCAGCGGGTCGGCCAGGAATATTCCAGCAACATTCATGCCGTCGACGTCGTGAATTCCTCCGACGCCGCACATTTCATCGTGTGGAAGCGCGACGGCATTCTCGCGTCCTATGTTCCGGAGGAGGTCGCAAAATACTATCCTGAGGAGCATCGCGACGCGGACGGGCAATTCGCAAGCTTCCGGGTCTGGTTGTCGATCATTGCCTACAACACCAATCTCGTGAAGGCCGAGGAGGCGCCCCAGAGCTTTGCCGATCTGCTGGATCCGAAATGGAAGGGCAAGATCGTCAAGGCGCATCCCGGCTATAGCGGCACCATCATGACCGCAACCTATCAGATGCAGCGCGATCTCGGCTGGAGCTTCTTCGAGAAGCTCGCCAAGCAGAACATCATGCAGGTGCAGTCCTCGACGGATCCACCCAAGAAGCTCGATCTCGGCGAGCGCGCCGTCATGGCCGACGGCAACGAATACAACATCTTCCAGATGAAGGAGGCCGGCCGCCCGGTCGAGCCGGTCTACGCCACCGAGGGGTCGCCGATCATCGTCGGCCCCAACGGGATCTTCAAGGACTGTCCGCACCCGAATGCCGCCAGGCTGTTTCAGTCCTTCGCGCTCGGGCGTGAGGGCCAGCAGCTCAATGTCGAGATCGGCGGCCTCAGATCCGTCCACGCGCAGGCCAAGGAGAAGGCTGGACGCAGGCCGCTAAAGGACATCAAGACGATGAAGGACGATCCGGTGGCGGTGGAGCGGGAAGGGGAATCGATCAAATCGCATTATACCCGCATCTTCCGAGTCTGATGGGACAGCTCAGACCAATAACTGACCGTCCGGGCGCCTGCCGCATGGCACGTGCCCGGATTTCGCGCGAGCTGGGTCAATAATGCCCCTCGGCGGAGGCGGCGTTTGATGTTACCAATTTGGCCATGAACCAGCATGCCAAGGTCGACATCCGCCATTCCACCTGTCCGCACGACTGCCCCTCGGCATGTGCGCTCGACGTCGAGGTGATCGAGGGACGCTCGATCGGTCGAGTCAGGGGCTCCAAACAGCAGACCTATACGGCCGGCGTGGTCTGCGCCAAGGTGGCGCGCTATGCCGAGCGGATTCATCACGCCGAGCGGCTGATGTATCCGCTGCGCCGGACCGGGCCGAAGGGCTCCGGCCAGTTCGCGCGGATCTCCTGGGACGAGGCGCTGGACGAGATCGCGGCGCGCTTCGACGCGGCCGAGCGGGAATTCGGCGCCGAGTCGGTCTGGCCTTACTATTACGCCGGCACCATGGGGCTGGTGATGCGCGACGGCCTCAACCGGCTGTCGCATGTGAAGAAATATTCGCGCTTCTACGGCACGATATGCGCAACCATCGCGCGCATCGGCTTTGCCGCCGGGACCGGCAAGATCGCCGGCGTCGATCCGCGCGAGATGGGCGTCTCCGACCTCGTCGTGATCTGGGGCACCAATCCGGTGAACACCCAAGTCAATGTGATGACGCATGCATCCCGCGCGCGCAAGGAGCGCGGCGCGAAGATTGCGGCGGTCGACGTCTACAACAACGAGACCATGAAGCAGGCCGACATCAAGATCCTGCTGCGGCCGGGGACGGATGGCGCGTTCGCCTGCGCCGTGATGCATGTGCTGTTCCGCGAGGGATTTGCCGATCGCGATTATCTTGCGCGCTATACAGACTGCCCGGACGAGCTGGAGGCGCATCTGAAGACCCGTACGCCGGAATGGGCCTCGGCGATCTCGGGCGTGCCGGTCGAGGAGATCGAGGCGTTCGCGCGGCTGGTCGGACAGACCAAGCGCTCGTTCTTCCGTCTTGGCTACGGCTTCACCCGCAGCCGCAACGGCGCCGCCCAGATGCACGCTGCGTCGTGCATTCCCGCCGTGACCGGCGCCTGGCAGTATGAGGGCGGCGGCGCGTTCTTCAACAATGCCGCAATCTGGCGCTTCGACGAGTCGATCATCGAAGGCCATGACGCGATCGATCCCTCGACGCGCGTGCTTGATCAGTCCAAGATCGGCAGCATCCTGACCGGAGATCCCGAAGCGCTGCGCGGCGGCGGGCCGGTCAAAGCGATGCTGATCCAGAACACCAACCCAATGACGGTTGCGCCCGAGCAGGCGCTGGTGCGCCAGGGCTTTGCCCGCGAGGATCTGTTCGTCGCGGTGCACGAGCAGTTCATGACCGAGACGGCCCAGATGGCCGATATCGTGCTGCCGGCGACGATGTTCATGGAGCACGACGATCTCTATTACGGCGGCGGCCATCAGCACATCTCGGTCGGCCCGAAGCTGATCGATCCGCCCGGCGAGTGCCGTTCCAATCACGAGGTGATGCAGGGGCTCGGCCGCCGCCTCAACGCCGTACATCCCGGCTTCGACATGACGCCGCGCCAGCTGATCGATGCAACCTTGAAGAAGAGTGGCCACGGCACGATCGAGGCGCTGGAGGCCGACATTTGGCGCGACCTGCAGCCCGATTTCCGCACGTCGCATTACCTCGACGGCTTTGCCCATTCCGACAAGAAGTTCCACTTCAAGGTCGACTGGGGCAAGGTCCCCGTCGGGGCCGGCGGGCTGATGGGCGCGTGGGACAAGATGCCCTCGCTGCCCGACCACTGGACCATTATCGAGGAGGCGGACGCGCAGCATCCGTTCCGGCTCGCGACGTCGCCCTCACGCAGCTTCCTCAACACCAGCTTCAACGAGACGCCGTCGTCGCAGGCCCGCGAGGGCGCGCCGACCGTGATGATCCATCCCGAGGATGCGGCTGATCTCTCGATCGCCGACGGTGACGCGGTGACGCTCGGTAACATGCGCGGCGAGACCACGCTGACCGCAATGCTGTTCGACGGCGTTCGCCGCGGCGTGCTGATCGCCGAGTCGATCCATCCGAACAAGTCCCACATCGGCGGGCGCGGCATCAACATGCTGACCGGGGCGGAGGCCGTCGCACCGCTCGGCGGCGCCGCGTTCCACGACAACAAGGTCTGGATCCGGAAGGCATCGGCCGCCGCATAAATCCTGCTTGCAGTCGGCGCCGATCCTGCCGCAAATGTCGGCTGACAATGGCACATTGGCCAAGAAAACAGGCAGGAAACATGACCGACAACAGCGTTCTTCTCGAAAAGCGCGGGCAGGCGTTCTGGATCACCATCAACCGCCCGGACAAGCGCAACGCGCTCAATGCCGGTGTGATCGCGGGCATCGCCAAGGGCTATCGCGAAGCGCATGACGACAGGGACGTGCGCGTCATCGTGCTGACCGGCGCGGGCGACAAGGCGTTCTGCGCCGGCGCCGACCTGCAGAACAGCGGCGCGGCCTTCTCGATGGATTTCTCGCGCCCCAATGTCGACTATGCCGACCTGCTGCGGCTGTCGCAGAGCGCGACCAAGCCCGCGATCGCGCGGGTCGGCGGCGTCTGCATGGCCGGCGGCATGGGCCTGTTGTGCATGACCGACATGGCGGTGGCTGCCGATGGCGTGATCTTCGGTCTGCCCGAGGTGAAGGTCGGCGTGTTTCCGATGCAGGTGCTGAGTCTGCTGCAATCGATCGCCCCGCCGCGCCTGGTCAACGAATGGGCGCTGACCGGCGAACCGTTCGATGCCAAGGCTGCCCAGGCCGCGGGCCTGCTCAACTATGTGGTGCCGGCTGCCGAGCTCGACGCCAAGGTCGATTGGCTGATCGGCCGCATCGTCGACAAGTCGCCGACGGCGATCCGTCGCGGCAAATACGCGATGCGGGCGATCGCCTCGATGTCGTTCGATGAAAGCATCGCCTACACCGAAAGCCAGATCGCGCTGCTCGCGATGACCGAGGATGCCAAGGAAGGCCTCAAGGCCTTCGGCGAGAAGCGCAAGCCGACCTGGACCGGCCGCTGAGCACTTCGCTTCACCTCGCCCCGCGTGCGGGGAGAGGTCGGAACGCATCGTCAGATGCGTTCCCGGTGAGGGGGAGTCTCCGCGAGCGCAGCTGTCACCGTCTACGCGGAGATTGCCGCTCACCCCAACCCTCTCCCCCGTAAGAACGGGGCGAGGGAGCACAGTCCCGTCTCGGTCGCTATTCGACCTGAACTGACCGCACTCTAGCCCGCGTTGGGCTTCAGGCCGGCGGCTTCGATGCCGGCCACGGCGCAGATCTCGTCATTGTCCGAGGTGTCGCCGCTGACGCCGACGGCGCCGAGCAGGGTCGTACCGTCCATGATCAGGACGCCGCCGGGGACCGGCACCATCCGGCCCTGCGCCAGCGTGTTCACGGCGTCGACGAAATAGGCCTGCTCCTGCGCGCGCTGAAACAGCGCCCGCGATCCCATCCCGAGCGCCAGCGCGCCATAGGCCTTGCCATGGGCGATCTCGGCCCGCATCAGACTGGTGCCGTCCTGTGCCGCGGTCACCTTCACCGCGCCGCGCGCGTCGAGGATGGTGACGACCAGCGGCTTGAACTTCTTCTCGACCCCCTTGGCCAGCGCGGCATCCAGAATCTTGCGGGCAATTTCGAGAGTGAGCTCAGCCATGGGCCTCTTCCTTTGTCGGTAACAATCTGTCGGAATTCGATTTCGCACGTTTCAGGCTCATCGCCAATACGCTGGCGACATGCAGCGGCGTTCGCCCGCTGCCGTCCTTGATCTGATGCCGGCATGAGGTCCCGTCGGCCACGATCAGCGTGTCCTGATCGGCGCTGCGGACCGCGGGCAGCAGCGACAGCTCGGCCATCTCGATCGAGGCCTGATAGGTGTCGGCACCATAGCCGAACGCGCCGGCCATGCCGCAGCAGCTCGACTCGATGGTCTTGACGTCGAGGCCCGGCACCAGGCGCAGCACCTTCTCCACCGGCTTGAACGCGCCGAAGGACTTTTGGTGGCAATGGCCGTGCACGACGGCCTTGCCGGCGACCGCGCCGAGCGGCAAGGCGAGGCGCCCGGCCTCGGCCTCGCGCACCAGAAATTCCTCGAACAGCAGCGCGTGGGCGCTGACGGTCTTGGCGGCCTCATCCGAGCGCAGCGACAGCAGCTCGTCGCGCAACGTGAGAAGGCAGCTCGGCTCCAAGCCAATGATTGGCACGCCGCGGGCCGCGAACGGGACGTAGGTCGCAACCAGCCGGTCGAGCTCGGCGCGGGCCTGCTCCACCAGTCCGGCCGACAGGAACGTTCGCCCGCAGCACGGCGGCCGCCCGCCGTCCGACGGCCTCGGCAGATGCACGCGATAACCGCCGGCGACCAGCACCTCGATCGCCGCGTCGAGATTCTCGCGCTCGTAGCCGCGGTTGAACGTATCGGCGAACAGCACCACTTCGCGGCCATCCACCGGGCCCAGCGCCTCGGCGTCGAGCCGGAACGTGTCGCTGCGAAATTCCGGCAGCGCGCGCTTGGCGCTGATCCCGGCGAGTTTCTCGAACAGCGCGCGCAGCAGCGGGCTGCGGTTGCGCCAGTTGGCGATCGGAGCAAAGCGCGAGGCGAGATCGACATAGCGCGGCAGGTAGCCGACCAGCCGGTCGCGCAGCGACAGACCGTGCGTCGCCGCGCGCGCGGCCAGCACCTCGATCTTCATCTTGGCCATGTCGACGCCGGTCGGGCATTCATGGCGGCAGGCCTTGCAGGAGACGCAGAGCTTCAGCGTCTCCATCATCTCGTCGGAGGCGAGCGCGTCCGGACCGAGCTGGCCCGAGATCGCCAGCCGCAGCGTATTGGCGCGGCCGCGGGTAACGTCTTTCTCGTTGCGCGTCGCCCGATAGGACGGGCACATCACGCCGCCTTCGAGCTTGCGGCAGGCGCCGTTGTTGTTGCACATCTCGACGGCGCCCTGGAAACCGCCGCCGGCGCCGGGAAAGGCCGACCAGTCCAGCATCGTCCTCAGGTCGCCGACGCGATAATCCGGCGCGAAGCGGAACAGCGAACGGTCGTCCATCTTGGGCGGATCGACGATCTTGCCCGGGTTGAGCGTGTTGCCGGGATCGAAGCGCTGCTTGACCTCGCGGAAATCGGCCACGATGCGCTGCCCGAACATCGCTTCGTGGAATTCCGAGCGCACCAGGCCGTCGCCGTGCTCGCCGGAATGCGAGCCCTTGTATTCGCGCACCATCGCGAAGGCTTCCTCGGCAATGGCGCGCATTGCCTTGACGTCCTTCTCGAGCTTGAGATTGAGCACCGGGCGCACATGCAGGCAGCCTTCGGAGGCATGCGCATACATCGTGCCGCGGGTGCCGTGCCTGGCGAACACGGCGTTGAGCCGTTCGGTATAGTCGGCAAGATGCGGCAGCGGTACCGCGCAGTCCTCGACGAACGAGACCGGCTTGCCCTCCTGCTTCATCGACATCATGACGTTGAGGCCGGCCGCGCGGAAATCGGCGATGCCGGTTTGCAGCGCGGGCTCGACGATCTCGACCACGCCGCCCCATTTGCGCTGCGGCTTGTCCCAGCCGAAGCCGAGGTCGGCCATCAACTCGCCGAGTTGCTTGAGGCGGGCGAGATTGTCGGCCTGGTCCTCTTCGGCGAACTCGACCACCAGGATGGCATCCGGATCGCCGCGCACGGCTGCCGAGATGATCGGCTGGAACATCGCGATGTCGCGGCCGAGCGCGATCATGGTGCGATCGACCAGCTCCACAGCGATCGGCCGCAGCTTGACCAGATGCTGGGCCGCGTCCATCGCCTCGTAGAAGCTGCCGAAATGGCAGACGCCGAGCGCCTTGTTTCGGATGACCGGCCACAGCTTCAGCTCGACCTGCGTCGTGAAGGCCAGCGTCCCTTCCGAGCCGACCAACAGATGCGCCAGATTGTTCGGCGCGTTGCGCGGCACCAGCGCGTCGAGGTTATAGCCGCCGACGCGACGCTGCACCTTGGGGAACTTGTTCGCGATCTCGAGCGCCTCGCGCTCGCCGAGATCGAGCATGTCGCGAAACAGCTTCAGTCCGCTGTCGGACGAATTGACCTGCGTCAGGTCGCGCGGCACCTCGCCGAAATGCAGCAGCGTGCCGTCGGCGAGCGCGGCATCCATCGACAGCGTATTGTCGCGCATCGTGCCGTAGCGCAGCGAGCGGCCGCCGCAGGAATTGTTGCCGGCCATGCCGCCGATCGTGGCGCGCGAGGCGGTGGAGACGTCGACCGGAAACCACAGCCC
Source organism: Bradyrhizobium sp. USDA 3262 (assembly GCF_054060035.1). Classification (NCBI taxonomy): domain Bacteria; kingdom Pseudomonadati; phylum Pseudomonadota; class Alphaproteobacteria; order Hyphomicrobiales; family Nitrobacteraceae; genus Bradyrhizobium; species Bradyrhizobium sp. USDA 3262. The sequence goes on along the minus strand of NZ_JBSSCT010000001.1, from coordinate 7,071,709 downwards.
GTGCTTCCTGAGTTGCCGGTTGAGGTCGTCGAGCACGATGCCGGGCTCGACCACGCAGGTCCGATTCTCGACGTCGAGCGAGAGGATCCGGTTCAGGTGCTTGGACAGGTCGACGACGATGCCGTCATTGACGGTCTGGCCGCATTGCGAGGTGCCACCGCCGCGCGGGGTGACGATCCGCCCGGCGTCGCGAATGATCGCCAGCGCCCGCAGCGCCTCGTCGACGGTTCGCGGCACCACCACGCCGGCCGGCATGATCTGGTAGAACGAGGCGTCGGTCGCGTAGCGGCCGCGGTTGAAGGCGTCGAAAAACACGTCGCCGGTCAGTTCGGACCGCAGGCGCTGTTCGAGCGAGGAGGCGTTCTTCATCCCAGATCCGATGTGATCCATGACGCGACCGTGGCTGCTCATGGATTATGCATTCTCTCGACGTGAGAATTACATTATGAATTCATAATGGGCAAGGATAGCTGCCCTCCAGCCATCCTTGTGCCGACCCCTTTAATCGTTCTGGGGCGTCGTCTCCAGGCCGCAGTCCGGCCCCTCCGCGAGGTGATCGATGGCGGCGGCCCGCTTGTTGCGCAGGTGCTGGAACAGGATGTCGCTGAGCTCGCTTGCCGCGCGCCGGCGCAGCGCATCGAGGATCGCCTCGTGCTCGCGCATCGCCTCGGCCCAGCGCTGCCGCTTGCGGGCAAAATTGGCGGAATAGCGGACACGGCGGATGCGGCCGGCGAAGTTGGCGTAGGTGGCCTTCAGCGTCTCGTTGCGCGCGGCCGCAACGATGCTTTCGTGGATTTGCTGGTTGGTCTGGAAATAGCCGTGCATGTCGCGGTGCAGATAATGGCCGTACATCTCGTAATGCAGCCGCTCGATCGCGACGATTTCCTCATCGGTGATCACTTCGCAGGCCAGTCGTCCGGCCAGGCTCTCGAGCCCGGCCATCACGTCGAACAGTTCCTCGAGGTCGCGTGGGCTGAGCCGGCGCACCCGCGCGCCGCGGTTGGGCAAGAGCTCGATCAGGCCCTCGGCGGCCAGCACCTTGAGCGCTTCACGCAGCGGCGTCCTGGAAATGCCCAGCATCTCGCAGAGCTGCCGCTCTGGAACGCGGGCGCCCTCGGGAATGTTGCCTTCCACCACATAGTCGCGGAGCCGCAGCAGGATCTCGCCGTGAAGTGAGGCCTCCTGGCGGTCGCTGCCATTGTCGGCGGCGGGCGGGCTGATCGGAACCCCGGCTTCGGGAATCGCGGATTTCATATTCTGAACAATAATTTGCCGGCGCGGTCGCGTCGATGTTTTCAATCGAATACCAAAATTGGATTGAAAAGACAAAAAATGAATGCAAAATAGTTTGCCGAGGAGCCGAAATCCGGCGATTGGGAGGTTCTCATGCATCAAGGGCGCCATTTCCTGCAGATTCCAGGGCCGAGTCCGGTCCCGGATCGCATTCTTCGCGCGATGGACATGCCGGTCATCGACCACCGCAGCGCCGAATTCGCCGCGCTCGGCCGGGCCGTGCTCGAAGGCAGCCAGAAGGTGTTTCAGACCAAAGGGCCGGTGGTGATCTTCCCGTCGTCCGGGACCGGCGCCTGGGAGGCCGCCATCGTCAACACGCTGTCGCCCGGCGACAAGGTCCTGATGGTCGAGACCGGCCACTTCGCCACCCTGTGGCGGCGGATGGCCGGCCGCTTCGGCATCGAGGTGGATTTCATGCCCGGCGACTGGCGCCGCGGCGCCGACCCCGCCCAGATCGAGGCAAGGCTTGCCGCCGACACGGCGCACAGCATCAAGGCGGTGATGGTCGTCCACAACGAGACCTCGACCGGCGCGACCAGCCGGATCGCGGATATCCGTGCCGCGATCGACCGCACCTCGCATCCGGCGCTCCTGATGGTCGACACCATTTCCTCGCTGGGCTCGGTCGATTACCGGCACGACGAGTGGAAAGTCGACGTCAGCGTCAGCTGCTCGCAGAAGGGCTTCATGCTGCCGCCCGGCCTCGGCTTCAACGCGATCTCGGACAAGGCGCGCGCCGCGGCGCGTACCAACCGGATGCCGCGCTCCTATTTCGACTGGGAGGAAATGCTGAAGCCGAACGCCAAGGGCTTCTTCCCCTATACGCCGGCGACGAACCTGCTCTACGGGCTGCGCGAGGCCATCGCGATGCTGCTGGAGGAGGGGCTCGACAACGTGTTCGCCCGTCATCAGCGGCTCGCCGCTGCGACGCGCGCCGCCGTCAATCAATGGGGGCTCGAGGTGCTGTGCCAGGAGCCCTTGGAATTCTCGCCGGTGCTGACCGCGGTGATGATGCCGCCCGGCCATGATGCCGATCAGTTCCGCAAGGTCGTGCTCGACAATTTCAACATGTCGCTCGGTGCCGGCCTGTCGAAGGTCGCGGGCAAGGTGTTTCGCATCGGTCATCTCGGCGAGTGCAACGAGCTGACGCTGCTTGGCGCGCTGACCGGCGTCGAGATGGGGCTGTCGGTCGCCGGCGTCCCGCATCGCCCGGGCGGCGTCGAGGCCGCGATGCGGCTTCTCGAGCAGCGCGACCAGCGCAACGCGTCGTCGCATCTGAAGGTGGTCAGCACTTAAAGCGTTTTCGAGCGAAGTGGACGCCGGTTCGCGTGAAGAAAACGCGTCAACAAAAATCTAGAGCTTCGGTTCTGAACTAATCAGAGCCGTAGCTCTAGCAGCCACGGCATCCGCAGCGCAACGAATTCAGAACAATCGCGGATCGGGGGAGGGGATGATATGAGGCTTCGGTTCAAGGCCACCCATGTCGTGTTGGCCATGCTCTGCGTGATGTACTTCATCACCTATGTGGACCGGGTGAACATCGGCACCGCGGCCGGCGAGATCCAGAAGGAGCTCGGCCTGTCCAACACCGAGCTCGGTCTGGTGTTCTCGGCCTTCGCCTATCCGTACCTGCTGTTCCAGGTGATCGGCGGCTGGGTCGGCGATCGCTTCGGGCCGCGCCAGACCTTGTTCTGGTGCGGCATGATCTGGGCCGCCGCGACCATCATGACCGGCTTTGTCCATGGTCTTGCCGCGCTGTTCGTCGCGCGTTTCGCGCTGGGGTTCGGCGAAGGCGCGACGTTTCCGACCGCGACGCGCGCGATGCAGTACTGGACGCCGGCGAACCGCCGCGGCTTCGCGCAAGGCCTGACGCATTCATTCGCGCGGCTCGGCAATGCCATCACCCCGCCGGTGGTCGCGCTCCTGATCCTCTGGCTGACCTGGCGCGGCGCGTTCGTCGTGCTCGGCGTTGTCAGCCTGATCTGGGGCGTCGCGTGGGTCTGGTACTTCCGCAACGAGCCGAGGGACCATGGCTCGATCACCGCGGCCGAGCTTGCGACATTGCCGCCGCGTCCGCAGGGCGAGCGGCCGAAGGTGCCGTGGGGACCGCTGCTGCAGCGGATGTGGCCGGTGACGCTGACCTACTTCTGCTACGGTTGGTGCCTGTGGCTCTATCTCAACTGGCTGCCGCTGTTCTTCAAGAACAACTACAGCCTCGATCTGAAGAATTCGGCGCTGTTCGCATCCGGCGTGTTCTTTGCCGGCGTGATCGGCGACAGCATCGGCGGCGTTATCTCCGACCGCATCCTTGAGCGCACCGGCAATGTGCGGCTGGCGCGACTCAGCGTGACGGTCGTGGGCTTCGCCGGCGCACTGCTGTCGCTGATGCCGATCCTGTTCGTTCACGACATCACGGTGGTGGCGCTCTGCCTGTCGGCCGGCTTCTTCTGTGCCGAGCTCGTGATCGGGCCGATGTGGTCGATCCCGATGGACATTGCGGCGAAATATTCCGGCACCGCCGCGGGGATCATGAACACCGGCTCGGCTTTCGCGGCTATCGTCTCGCCGCTGGTCGCCGGCTTCGTCATCGACGCCACCGGAAACTGGTACCTGCCGTTCCTGATGTCGATGGGCCTTCTGCTGGTCGGCGGCTTCTCGGCGTTCCTGATGCACCCCGAGCGGCCGTTCGAGGAGACCGGCGAACTGGTGGCGCCGGGCAAGGTGGTGGCCGCTGAATAGCAACGAGGCTGAATGGCGGCCGCAACGGAAGTAGGCTCCCTCGCCCCGTTCTTACGGGGAGAGGGTTGGGGTGAGGGGCTATCTCCGCAGATGCGGTGATAGTTGCGCTTGCGGAGGCTCCCCCTCACCCGGAACGCATCTTGCGATGCGTCATAGCCGAAGCTCTGCTTCGGCGTTCTTGAGAACGGCCGCCGAAGGCGGCCTATGCCTCTCCCCGCACGCGGGGCGAGGTGAAGCAGAGCCAGTTGCTTGGCGTGAGCTCACGCGGCCCCGGCGGAGCGCCGTCAGATATGCATGACGGACCCCCGCCGGGCCTAGGACAAACCCGGCGAATAGTGATATGCGAGCGGCTCACCACGACCAAGACGAGACCGGGAAAGACGCTCATGACCGTGCATACTGGAAGGCATTTTCTGCAGATTCCGGGACCGACCAACGTGCCGGACCGGGTGCTGCGGGCCATGGATATGCCGACCATGGACCATCGCGGTCCCGAGTTTGCCGAGATCGGTTTTGCCGTGCTTTCTGCGATGCAGCGTGTGTTCCGCACCAAGCAGCCCGTGATCATCTACCCGTCGTCGGGGACCGGCGCCTGGGAGGCCGCGATCGTCAACACGCTGCAGCCCGGCGACAAGGTTCTGATGTGCGAGACCGGCCAGTTCGCCGTGCTGTGGCATGGCATTGCCGACAAGTTCAAGCTCGACGTCGATTTCATCGCGGGCGACTGGCGCCACGGCGCCGACCTCGAGCAGATCGAGGCCAGGCTGTCCGCCGACAAGGCGCATAAGATCAAGGCGGTCTGCGTCGTCCATAACGAGACCTCGACCGCCTGCGTCACCTATCCGCGCGACGTCCGCAAGATCCTCGACACGCTGAAGCATCCGGCGCTCTTGATGGTCGACACCATCTCCGGCCTCGGCTCGCTGGAATATGAGCATGATGCATGGGGCATCGATGTCTCCATCGCCGGCTCCCAGAAGGGGCTGATGCTGCCGCCCGGCCTCGGCTTCAACGCCGTGTCGGAGAAGGCGCTCGCCGTGGCCAAGGCCAATCCGGGCATGCGCTCCTATTGGGACTGGCAGGAAGTCATCAACATCAACAAGGCCGGCACCTGGCCGTATACGCCGGCGACCAACCTCCTGTTCGGCCTGCGCGAGGCCGTGAAGATGCTGGAGGAAGAGGGGCTCGAGAACGTCTTCGCCCGCCACAAGCGCCACAGCGAGGCGACACGTGCCGCGATCAAGGTCTGGGGCCTCGAGACGCAGTGCCAGGAGCAGGGCGCGCACTCGCCGGCGCTGACCGCGGTGCGGGTGCCTGACGGTCACGACGCCGATCATTTCCGCAAGGTCGTGCTGGAGAATTTCGACATGTCGCTCGGCACCGGCCTCAACAAGGTCAAGGGAAAGGTGTTCCGGATCGGCCACATCGGGCACTTCAACGACCTGATGCTGATGGGCACGCTGTCCGGCGTCGAGATGGGCCTTGATCTGGCCAAGGTGCCGCATCGCAGCGGCGGCGTGCTGGCGGCGATGGAAGTCCTGAAGGGACGCGAAGCTTCGCAGGCGTCCAAGGCTGTGGCCTAGAAGGCCGTCGCCTGAAATCGAATCGCAAACAACAGAAAGAGCGAGACATGAACGCGCCCGTCACTTCGACCGAAGACCTGATCTACTCCGTCGAGGACGGGATCGCGCGCATCACGTTCAACCGGCCGCAGGCGCGCAATGCGCTGACCTTTGCGATGTACGAGCAGATGGCGGCGATCTGCGAGAACATCAATCAGGATCACTCCATCAAGGCGCTGATCATGACCGGCGCCGGTGACAAGGCGTTCGCCTCGGGCACCGACATCTCGCAGTTCCGCGCGTTCAAGACGGCGCAGGATGCGCTCGACTATGAGGCGCGGATCGATCGCGTGCTCGGTACGCTCGAGCAGTGCCGCGTGCCCGTGATCGCGGCGATCGCCGGCGCTTGCACCGGCGGCGGCGCCGGCATCGCCGCCTGCTGCGATATTCGGATCGGCACCGAGGCGACGCGGATCGGCTTCCCGATCGCGCGCACGCTCGGCAACTGCCTGTCGATGTCCAACATCTCGCGGCTGGTGTCGCTGATCGGTCCGGCGCGGACCAAGGATCTGATCTTCAAGGCGCGCCTTGTCGAGGCGCCCGAAGCGCTGGCGCTCGGGCTGTTGAACGAAGTCGTCCCCGATGTGGAAACGTTGCAGCGCCGCGCCACCGAGACGGCGAAGCTCGTCGCCGGCCACGCGCCGATCACGCTCGAAGTGACCAAGGAAGCGGTGCGCCGCATCCGCCGCACACTGTCGCGCGAGGAGGGCGAGGACCTGATCCTGCGCGCCTATATGAGCGAGGATTTCCGCGAGGGCATGGACGCCTTCCTCAACAAGCGCGCGCCCAACTTCAAAGGCAAGTAACGGCTGCGCTCAATCACTGAGTTGCCCGACGGGTCAAGCCCTCAAAGCAGAAATATTTCGCTTTATCCGAAGGCCAACTCAGTGCTATGGAAATAGCCGTCTCGCCCGATCGAGGGGCGCTTCGCGGTCGTCACGAACGTGGGTCGAGATGCGGTGGACGCCGATTGCGCAACTGACGAGTGCGCATGACGCGGACGGCGAAATCGTGCAGACCTGACGCCCTAGCGGCAGGTGTCCTCTCGCAAAACGCGCAAGCGTTTTTGCGAAAGCGGTGACAAAAAAGCCCAGTCTCACCGGGGCGAGCACGTATAAGCCGAAAACCATCGCGCAGGGAAAGCCGGGTTGTATCCGGTTACACCTGTGGTCCTACCCCCGAGCTTTCTACCTTTTGCTCGGGGCCCATGGGTGCGATCGGCACCCGGCTTTCCCTGCGCCCTCTGTTCGAAGAGGGCGGAACGAAGAGCAAAGCTCGGACAGATCATGTCGCGAGAATGCGGATGTGTGACTCGCAAATCGCCCCACAAATTACAAATTAGGTGTCGTCCCGGGCAAGCCAACGGGTCGGCGCAAAGCGCCGCCCGATGACAGGCTCCGCGCGACCCGGGACCCATAACCACCGAAGGTCATTGTCGGACAACGCTGGAGCCACAGCTCGCGTCAACAACGACCAACGTCTGTGGTAATGGGGCCCTGCTTTCGCAGGGACGACAGTGAACAAGCTGTTTGAAAGTTGAATCAAAACTCACCCCGTCATCCCCGCGCAAAGGCTTTGCCTTTGTCGCTGGAGGTGCGAGCGGAGCGAGCCTCGAAGGATGCACGGCCCGGCTGGTGGCCGTCGATCCTTCGAGACGCGCGTTCCGCGCTCCTCAGGATGACGGGACTGTTGCAAAGCGGTTATGCTAAGCGAAGCGACGCACCCACCTCATTCCAAAGTCATAGGCCATGCGGCAGTTCGCGGCTTGAACTCACCTTCATTCTCGGCACAATGACGCGAGCCCGCCACCTCGCAGGTTTTGCCAAGCCGAACAAAGAGATAGGGAAGAAACACGTGGGACAGATTGTTAAAACCACGGCTGCAATCGCGGCCCTGCTGCTGAGCACGCCGGCCTTTGCCGGCTGGGAGCCGAGCAAGCCGGTCGAAATCGTGGTCGCGGCCGGTGCCGGCGGCGCGTCAGACCAGATGGCGCGCATGATGCAGGCGGCGATCCAGAAGAACAATCTGATGAAGCAGCCGATGGTGGTGTCGCTGAAGGGCGGCGCGTCGGGTGCGGAAGCGCTGATGTACATGAAGTCCAGCGAGGGCGATCCCAACAAGGTGCTGATCGCCTATTCGCTGATCTATATGCTGCCGCTGTCGGCCAAGATTCCGTTCAACTGGCGCGACCTCACCCCGGTGTCGGTGATCGCGCTCGACCAGTTCGTGTTGTGGGACAACGCCTCCGGTCCGAAGACCGTGAAGGAGTTCATCGATGCCGCGAAAGCGGCGAGTGCGCCGTTCAAGATGGGCGGCACCGGCTCCAAGCGCGAGGATCACGTGTTGACCGTGTTCATGGAGCAGAAGACCGGCGCAAAATTTTCCTACCTGCCGTACAAGTCCGGCGGCGAGGCCGCGACCCAGCTGGTCGGCGGCCACACCGAGTCCAACGTCAACAATCCGAGCGAGAACCTCGAAGTCTGGCGCGCCGGACAGGTTCGCGCGCTCTGCGTGTTCGACAAGGAGCGCATCTCCTACAAGACCAAGGTCACCGACACGCAATCCTGGAACGACATCCCGACCTGCAAGGAGGAGGGGCTCGACGTGCAGTATCTGATGCTGCGCGCGATGTTCCTGCCGGGCAAGGTCACGCAGGAACAGCAGGCGTTCTATGTCGACCTGTTCCAGAAGGTGACGCAGACGGCTGAATACAAGGACTACATGGAGAAGCAGGCGCTGAAGCCGATCTTCCTCACCGGCAAGGACATGGTCGAGTTCCTCGAGGATGACGACAAGCAGAATGCGTCGCTGATGAACACGGCAGGGTTCGTCGCAAAATAGCGGTCGCGGTCCGGAATTGCCTTGCAAGCGGCAGCGGCGCAGTGATTACTGCGCCGCAGTATGGCCGAACGTCCGGCGAGCCCGATTGGGCTCGGTCACCCCTCCGGCGCCGTTGCGGGACCGTGAGGAGCGATCATGACCAAAGCCGTGTTGGGGATCATCGGTGGATCCGGCATCTACGATCTGCCGGGCCTGGAAAATGTCCGCGAGGAGGCGATCACAAGCCCCTGGGGCGAGCCGTCGGCGCCGCTCCGACGCGGCGAGATGGCGGGACTCCCGATCGTGTTCCTGCCGCGCCACGGCCATGGACACGCGCTGTCGCCGTCCGACATCAACTATCGCGCCAATATCGATGCGCTGAAGCGGGCGGGGGTCACCGACCTCGTCGCGCTGTCCGCATGCGGCTCGTTCAAGGAAGAGCTGCCGCCGGGCACTTTTGTATTGGTCGACCAGTTCGTCGATCGCACCCACAAGCGCGAGAGCTCGTTCTTCGGCAAGGGCTGCGTCGCGCATGTCTCGATGGCGCATCCGGTGTCGCCGTTGCTGGCGAGGCATCTCGCCGCCGCGGCCGAGGCCGAAGACATCGCCTTCGCCCGCGGCGGCACCTACCTCTGCATGGAGGGGCCGCAGTTCTCCTCGCTCGCCGAAAGCCTGACCTACAAGGCGCAGGGCTATTCGGTGATCGGCATGACCAACATGCCGGAAGCCAAACTCGCCCGCGAGGCCGAGATCTGCTACGCCAGCGTGGCGATGGTCACCGATTTCGATTGCTGGCATCCGGCGCATGATGCCGTGACGGTGCAGGATATCATCCGCGTGCTGAATTCGAACGCCGAGAAGGCAAAGGCGCTGGTCGCGCGTTTGGCGCGGGATTTTCCGCGCGAGCACGAGCCGTGTCCCGTTGGTTCGGATCGGGCACTCGACACCGCGCTGATCACGGCGCCCGCGGCCCGCGATCCGCAGCTGCTGGCCAAGCTCGATGCCGTCGCCGGACGGGTGTTACGGTCGTGAAGAAGTAATCTAGCGAGCGCGCGACGCGAAGGGCGTAGGACATGAAGGTCGATGGACGACATTTTCGCAGCATCTGGCTCGAGCCCGACGGCTGGTCGGTCGGCGCGATCGATCAGCGCCGGCTGCCGCATGAATTCATCGTCGCCAAACTCACCACCGCGGACGAGGCCGGCGAGGCGATCCGTTCGATGCTGGTCCGCGGCGCGCCGCTGATCGGCGCGACCGCAGCCTATGGCGTGGCGCTTGCGATGCGCGCCGATGCGTCGGATGCGGCGCTCGAGCGCGCCGGCAAGATGCTGCTTGCGACCCGGCCGACCGCGGTCAATCTGAAATGGGCTGTTGACGAGATGCAGCGCGCGCTGGCGCCGCTCGCGGCTTCGGCCCGCGCCGAGGCGGCCTATGCCCGCGCGCGCGAGATCGCCGATGAGGATGTCGAGATCAACCGCGAGATCGGCCGTCACGGGCTCGGCCTGATCGAGACGATCGCCGCGACCAAGAGGCCGGGCGAGGTGGTGAACGTCCTGACGCATTGCAACGCCGGCTGGCTTGCAACCGTGGATTGGGGAACGGCGACATCGCCGATCTACCAGGCGCATGATCGCGGCATTCCGGTCCACGTCTGGGTCGACGAGACGCGTCCGCGCAATCAGGGCGCTTCGCTCACCGCCTGGGAACTCGGTCACCACGGCGTGCCGCACACCGTGATCCCCGACAACACCGGCGGCCATCTGATGCAGCATCGCATGGTCGATCTCGCGATCGTCGGGACCGATCGCGTCGCCGCCAATGGCGACGTCTGCAACAAGATCGGGACCTATCTGAAAGCGCTCGCGGCCCGCGACAACAGCGTGCCGTTCTATGTTGCGCTGCCGTCGCCGACCATCGACTTTAGTATCGATGACGGTGTCAGGCAGATTCCGATCGAGCAGCGCGCGGCTGCCGAGGTGACGCACCTCACGGGACGCACGGCGGATGGACGAATCGAGACCGTTCGCGTGGTTCCGGACGGCTCGTCGGTTGCCAATTTCGGCTTCGACGTGACGCCGGCGCGGCTTGTGACCGGATTGATCACCGAGCGCGGCGTGCTCAAGCCGGAGCGTGCTGCACTTGCGAGCGCCTTTCCCGAACGTTCCACTGTTTAGCTGAAGGCTGCATTGACGGTGGTTGCATCAGCACGCTATCCCAATCGTTGCCCTCGCAAGCCAGACCGTCTCACCCATGTCCAATACCGAACTTGAGATCGTCGTCGACGATCCGACCGCACCTGAAGATAACTCGCCGGCGGTCGTCAGCACCGGCGTCGTCGACGTCGTCGTGTCGCTGCTGTTGCTTGCGCTCGCCGTGGTGCTCGGCTGGGACAATTGGCGCACCGGCGCGTCGTGGGACTCGACCGGCCCGCAGCCGGGCTATTTTCCGTTCTACCTCTCGGTCATCCTCGGCGGCGCCAGCCTCTATGGCCTGGGGGCGGCCTTTGTCTCGCGCCAGGAGGCTGCCGAGACCTTTGTCACCCGCGCCCAGCTTCGCCGGGTGATGGCGGTGTTCGTGCCGACATTGCTGTTCTGCCTCGCCACCCAATATCTCGGCCTCTATGTCGCGAGCTTTCTCCTGATCGCAGGCTTCATGCGCCTGGTCGGCAAGATCGCGCTGTGGAAGTCGCTGCTGACCGCCTTCGTCTTCACCGCCGCAATGTTCGTGACCTTCGACATCGCATTCGACGTCATCATGCCGAAGGGGCCGCTCGAAGCGGCTCTCGGCCGCTAGCGAACCGAGTCGAACCATGGAAGCTTTCGGTCTCCTGCTGCACGGCTTTGCCGTCCTTTTGACGTGGAAGACGCTGCTGTTGATGATGGTCGGCCTCGTGCTCGGCATCTTCGTCGGCGTGCTGCCCGGGCTTGGCGGCCCCAACGGCGTCGCGATCCTGCTGCCGCTGACCTTCACGATGGATCCGACCTCCGCCATCGTGATGCTGTCGTGCATCTACTGGGGCGCGCTGTTCGGCGGCGCCATCACCTCGATCCTGTTCAATATCCCGGGCGAAGCCTGGTCGGTCGCGACCACCTTCGACGGCTATCCGATGGCGCAGCAGGGCAGGGCGGCCGAAGCGCTCACCGCGGCGTTCACCTCGTCCTTCGTCGGTTCGCTGGTCGCGGTGCTGCTGATCACCTTCCTGGCGCCGATGATCTCGTCGTTTGCGCTGAGGTTCGGCCCACCGGAATTCTTCGCTGTTTATCTCCTGACCTTCTGTTCCTTCGTCGGCCTCGGCCGCGAAGCCAAGCACAAGACGGTCATCTCGATGTCGCTCGGGCTGCTGCTCGCCGGCGTCGGCATGGATACGGTGTCCGGGCAATTGCGCATGACGTTCGGCTCCGCGGAGCTCTTGCGTGGCATCAACTTCCTCGTCGCTGTCATCGGCCTGTTCGGCATCAGCGAGATCCTGCTCACGATGGAGGAGCGCCTCGCGCTGCGCGGACACGCCGCCGGCATCAGCCTGCGCGTCGTGCTCTCGGTGTGGAAGGACTTGCCGAAATACTGGGTGACGCTGCTGCGCTCGTCGGTGATCGGCTGCTGGCTCGGCATCACGCCGGGCGGCGCGATCGCGGCCTCCTTCATGGGCTACAACCTCGCCAAGCGCTTCGCCAAGGATCAGGAGAGCTTTGGCAAGGGCCGGATCGAGGGCGTGTTCGCGCCGGAGACCGCCGCGCATGCCTCAGGCACCTCGGCGCTGTTGCCGATGCTGGCGCTCGGCATTCCCGGCTCGGGGACTGCTGCGATCCTGCTCGGCGGCCTGATGGTGTGGGGCCTCAACCCGGGGCCGCTGCTGTTCGTCGAGCACAAGGATTTCGTCTGGGGCCTGATTGCCTCGATGTATCTCGGCAATGTCGTCGGCCTGGTGCTGGTGCTGACCACGGTGCCGATCTTCGCCTCGATCCTGCGCGTGCCGTTCGCGGCGGTAGCACCGATGATCGTGGTGTCCTGCGCGATCGGCGCCTACGCGATCCAGAATGCGATGTTCGATATCTGGCTGATGCTGGGCTTCGGTGTCGTCGGCTACGTCTTCAAGAAAATCGGGATCCCGCTCGCGCCGTTCACCCTGGCTTTGGTGCTCGGCAACCGCGCTGAGGACGCGTTCCGTCTGTCGATGATCGGCTCCGGCGGCGACATGAAGGTGTTCTGGTCGAACGGCCTGGTCGGCACCATCACGACGCTGGCGATCGTGCTGCTGTTCTGGCCGGTGATCGACAAGGCGTTCGTCGGGCTCGGACGAATGCTGCGGCCTGCACGGGCGTAATGGCGGTCCGGGATCTGTCGACCTCGAACCGCTGGGGCGTTGGTGGTTTGATACCGTCAGACCACCTTGCGCTGACGGAGTTCGGCGATCTCATCCTTGCCGAAGCCGAATTCGGCCAGCAGCTCTTCGGTCTGCTCGCCGAACTCCGGCGGGCGGGCGGCCATCCTGCTCGGCGTCCGCGACAGCGTCACCGGCTGGCTGACCAGCTGGATTTGCCGGTTCTCGTCATTGGGCACGTGCTGGGCCATGCCGAGATGCTTGACCTGGGCATCCTCGAACATCTGGTCGATCGAGTAGATCGGCCCGCACGGCACGCCGGCGGCGTTCAGCTCCTGCACCCAGGTCTCGGTCGATTTCTTCTCGGTCAGCGCGCCGATCCTCGCATTCAGCGCGTCGCGGTTCTTCGAGCGGGCCGGCGCGGTCGCGTAGTCGGGGTCGGTGATCAGCTCGGGCGCGCCGATCGCCTGCGCGCAACGCTCCCAGATCCGACCTCCTGTCGTGGCGATGTTGATGTAGCCGTCGGAGGTCTTGAACACGCCGGTCGGGATTGAGGTCGGATGGTTGTTGCCGGCCTGTTTGGCCACTTCCTTTTCCATCAGCCAGCGGGCCGCCTGGAAATCCAGCATGAAGATCTGGGCCTGCAGCAGCGAGGTCTGCACCCACTGGCCTTCGCCGGATACGTCGCGTTCCAGCAGCGCAGTGAGGATGCCGATCGCACAGAACAGGCCCGCGGTGAGGTCGGCGACGGGAATGCCGACCCGCATCGGTCCGCCGCCGGGCGCGCCGGTCACCGACATCAGGCCGCCCATGCCCTGGGCGATCTGATCGAAGCCCGGGCGCTTGTGATAGGGGCCGTCCTGGCCGAACCCGGAGATGCTGCCATAGACGATCCGCGGGTTGATCTTGCGGATGCTCTCGTAATCGATGCCCAGCTTGGCCTTGACGTCCGGCCGGAAGTTTTCGACCACGACGTCAGCCTGTTCGGCCAGCCGCTTGAACACCTCGAGCCCCTTGGGGTCCTTGAGGTTCAGCGTCATGGCGCGCTTGTTGCGATGCAGGTTCTGGAAATCGGACCCGCCGCGCGGGCCGCCCGGCTGCTCGCCACCGCCGTCCTCCAGAAGCGCATCGATCTTGACGACATTGGCGCCCCAATCGGCCAGCTGACGCACGCAGGTTGGCCCAGACCGGACCCGGGTCAAATCCAGCACGGTGAAACGGGAAAGGGCTTGGGATGCGCGGGGAAAGGGCATTGAGACACCTCTTGTTGGGCGGGGCCGCCAGGGGGCTTCAGCCCATCTGCCATAGACAATTTGGCAGGCCTTTCCAACTGTTACCCGGATCACAAACAGGGCTGGAAACAACCAGCCATGGTTCCGTGGAGATCGGCTCCTGCCTTTGCTGCGGCCCTGGTCTGGCCCCACACCTCCCCGCCGTCGGCCAACCCTCGACAATCACCGCGCCGGCTGCTAGCCCGTCGCCATGCCGAATGGGTTTTGCCCTTACGGAAGAGGCACTTGAGGCGTATCGGAGCGATGGACCGAAAGCGGGCATGGCGGTGAAAAAGGGTCCATCCCATCTGCTCGGTAACTCGGCATGGAACGCGACCGCCTTCGCGGTCGCGGTGCTGCTCAACCTCGCGATCCTGCCGTTCGTGATCTTCCGGCTCGGTCTCGCCGCGTTCGGTGTAGCGGGTCTGGTGACGGCCTGTGTCGCGCCCGCGCTGATGTTCAGTAATGCCCTTGGCCTTTCGACGGCGCGCGAGCTCGCGCAAAGGTTGGAACCGTCCGATCGCGACATGGCGCGGCGATTTTTCGCGACCGCTCTCGCGCTTGCCATCGTCCTTGGCGGCCTGATCGCGGCGTTGCTTGCCTTTGCCGGAGCGCCACTCGCACGACTGGGATTTCATCTGGGCGGCCCGGCCGCCGACGACCTCGGGCTCGCCTTCGCATTGGCCGGCGCCGGTTGGCTGTTCCAATGCCTGTTCGCCGTCTTCCTCTCGCTGTTCACGGCGCGTCAGGACTATCGGCGGATCGCGTCGATCAGCATCACGGGCACGGTGGTGACGACGATGTCGATGCTGCTGCTGATCCCCTACGCGCCGCGTGCCTCGACCTTCCTCGGCTGTCAGGCCTTGGGCTTTGCGACAAATCTCGTGATGGCCTTCGCCTGGTCGCGCCACGCCATCAGCGACTGGCTGGCGCGGCCGGCGCTCGATCGCGGCGCGTTGCGTGCGCTGGTCAAGCTTGGTGGTTGGCAGTTCGCAGCGCAAAGCGGCGCGCTGTTCGCCGGGCAGGCGGACCGCTATCTGCTCGGCGCGCTGCTGCAGCCGCAATTCGTCGGCTTCTACAGCGTCGCGCAGCGGCTGGAGGAGGCTGTCTATATCGGCGTGCTGAAGATCGGCGAGATCTTGTTCCCCTTCTTCAGCACCCTGCAGAGGGAGGATGACGATCGCAAGGTCGACCTCCTGCTTCGCTCGTCCTGGATTCTCAATGTGCTTGCCGCGAGCGCGCTGGGCGGCCTGATCCCGGTCGCAGGCGCATTGCTGCATCGATGGACCGGCGCCGAGGTCGCGGCCGAGGCCCAGCTGGTGCTGGTGGTACTCGCGATCAGCGGAATATTGGGGTCCAGCGCCAATGTGTTTGCGTTCTATCTGCTGTCGCAGGGGCGCTCCAGTTCCAACGCGCTGATTTCGCTCGTCACGGGTATCTTCACGCTGGCGACCAGCGCCGTCGCGTTGCCGTATTTCGGCTGGCAGGCGGCCGGCTGGAGCTCCTGCGTCGGGATGGTCGCCCAGATGGTGATCACCGTGCTGTTGCTGCGGCGAACCTTCCGGCTTTCAGGTATGTGGTCACGGATGTTGCATTTCGTATTGATCCCGCTCGGCACGGGAGTAGCCATCGCGCTGGCGCTGCGTTCGCAGCTCGGCCATGCGTCATTCGACCACGCACCGTCATGGTGGTATGTGGTGTCGCTCTACGGCGTGTCGGCTGCGGCGATCTTTGTCGCCGCCGTCGCGATGTCGCAGCTCGGTCCCTATCGCGCCGTGTGCTGGCGGGATCTCCGCGTCATCAGCAGTCGCTTCCTGCCCTTCAAGGCCATCTAGACATGTGCGGCATCGCAGGCATCGTCAATCTGCGCGGCGCTCCTGTGGAGCCGGCCGACATCTCGCGGCTCACCAATTTGATCGCGCATCGCGGTCCGTTCGGCGAGGGCACCTGGTTCAATGCCAAGCGAAACGTCGCCTTCGGCCATCGCCGGCTCGCGATCATCGATCCCGGCGAGGGCGGCTATCAGCCGATGGTGTCAGGCGATGGCCGCCATGTGATTGTCTACAATGGCGAGATCTACAACTTCCTCGAATTGCGCCGCGAGCTCGAGGCAAAGGGCGCGGTCTTCCGCAGCCAGTCCGATACCGAAGTGATCCTTGCCGCCTGGCAGGCGTGGGGCGAGGACATGCTGCTGCGCTTCAACGGCATGTGGGCGCTGGCGATCTACGACACGGCCACGGATGATTTGTTCCTGGCGCGCGATCGCTTCGGCATCAAGCCGATGCTGTATGCATTGTCGTCCGAGCGGTTCGTGTTCGCGTCCGAACAGCGGGCGCTGGCGCGGAGCGGGCTGGTTGAGACGTCGCTCGATATCGACGTGGCGCGGCGGCTGTTGCTTGATCCGTTCGGGATCGAAGGCAGCGAGCGAACTCTGTTCGCGCAACTGCGCCGCCTGCAGGGCGGCCACTGCATGTGGTTGCGCCAGGGGCGTGTGCAGGTGCGCCGCTGGTGGCGGACCGTGGATCACCTGCCGGCGATTCCGGATACCGAGGCCGAACGCGTCGAGCGCTTTCGCGAATTGTTTCAGGACTCCGTCGCGCTGCGGATGCGCAGCGACGTTCCGATCGGGACCTGCCTGTCCGGCGGCTTCGATTCGTCCGCGGTGATCTGCGCCATGGCGACCCATGAGAAAGCCGGCATGGGACCGCGTGACTCCACGGCCTGGCGACACGCCTTTGTCGCGACGTTTCCCGGCGCCAGCAACGACGAGCGGCCGATGGCGGAGGAAGCGGCCGCGTGGGCCGAGGTGGCACCGAGCTTTCTTGAGATCGGGCGCTCCGACGCGCTCACCGACCTTGACCGCATTCTCGACGACAATGACGACGTCTATATCGGGCTGCCGAGCGCGCCGTGGTTGATCTATCGCGAGCTCCGGCGCCAGAACGTCACCGTGTCACTCGACGGCCACGGGGCGGACGAATTGATGGGCGCCTACCTGCAGGAGGGACAGTCGGCCGCATTCCGGATCCGGAACGCAGCAGCCGCGCTCACCTCACGATCGCAGCTGGCGCAGCGCGGCATCGACTTCCTGCGAGCACAGATGATCAGGCGCGAGGGGCACTACTTCCTGCGCGGAGGCGCTGCGGCCGCCCCTGCGCCGCTGCCGCTGGTCGCCGAAAATGACGAACTGCCGAGTGCGTGGGGCGCGTTGAACCGGCGGCTCTACCGCATGTTCCATTCGACCACGCTGCCTACCATTCTGCGCAATTTCGACCGGCTCTCGATGGCGCACGGGATCGAGGTCCGCATGCCGTTCATGGACTGGCGGCTGGTCACCTACACGATGGCGCTTCCGGAAGCGAGCAAGTCGGCGGATGGCCTGACCAAGGTGGTGGCGCGGCAGGCGATGGCGAACCTGATGCCTGAAAGCATCCGCACCGCGCGCCGCAAGGTAGGCTTCAACTCGCCGATGCCGGAATGGCTGAACGGGCCATTGGCGGGCTGGACGGCAGAGCTGCTCGAGCGGAATGTTCCGGCATTTGCCGAGTTCGTCGACGAAGCGCCCCTTCGAAAGGCGGTCGGCCGCTTGACGGCGTCGCAGAGCTGGGATTGGAAGAGTGTCGGCCGGATCTGGCCTTACTTGAACATGAAATGGATGTTGGCAAGGTCCGCGTAACCAATGCGTCTGTTCCAGAATAGCGGTCTCTATCCGTCCTATTTGCCGAGGCTGAACCAGCTCGCGGCAAAAGCGTCAAGTTTCGACGCGCGCCGCGACGTGTTCCAGCATGATCGGTTTGGCGCCGCGCATTTTCTCAAGCCCGTGCTCGACGGCGCAACTGAAGCCTTCTTCACGAATGGCGACGACGAGGTGCTGCAGCGCCAGTGGGCGCGTGAGCAGGGCATGAAGGAAGCGCCGACGCTCGAGGCCATTCTGCTCGCGCAGATCGAGCATCACAGAACCGAGGTGTTCTACAATCTCGATCCGGTGCGCTATCCGAGCGCGTTCGTCGCCAAGCTTCCCGGCTGCGTGAAGAAGACGCTGTGCTGGCGCGCCGCGCCCTCCGGAAATGCCGATCTCACCGCCTATGGCGCGGTGCTTGGAAACTTCCCCTCGATCCTCGAGGCGTGGCGCAGCAAGGGGTGCCGGGCCGAGCTCTTCTTTCCCGCGATCGACCCCGTCATGGAGCAGTACGGTCACGGCGAACGGCCGATCGACGTGGCGTTTGTCGGTGGATATTCGCGGCATCATAGCGCGCGGGGCAGGACGCTCGAGCAGGTCGCTGCGCTGGCGGCTGATCGCAAGATCGTGTTCTGCCTCGATGCGTCGCGGCTGACTCGCCTTGCCGAAAGCGCGGTCGGTCGATTGCTGCCGCTGCGCAAGCACCGACGGCCCGACGTCATCGCGCGAATCGCGAGGTTGCCGCTGTTCGGCAGGGACCTTTACGAGCTGTTTGGATCGGCGAAGATCGTGCTCAACGGCGCAATCGACATGGCTGGCAACGATCGCGGCAATATGCGCTGCTTCGAGGCGATGGGTTGCGGGTCGCTGCTCGTGTCGGATGCCGGCAACTATCCGGAGGCGATGCAGGACGGTGTCACGATGCGCACGTACGACGCTCCCGAGCGGGCCGCCGAGGCGATCTCACACAGCCTGCAGGATTGGCCTCAATGGGCTGGGATCGCCGCCTCCGGCAGGAGCCGTGTTCAGGAGACCTACAGCAAGGCTTCGCAATGGACACAGTTTATCGATCTCGTCGCGCGGATTGGGCCGTGATAGAGAGCGTTTTCGAGCGAAGTGGGTGCCGGTTCGCGCAATGAAAACGGGTCAAAACAACAATCTGGAGCCTCGTTCCGATTCCATCGGAGCGGAAAAGGCTCTAGACGGTGCACAGGGCCGGCCAGCAGGCGGGCGATCGGGCCGAGATGATGTCTGCAAGTGACTTGATCCACCAGCTGAAATGGGCGGCCGATGGGCTCGCGGTGCCGCTGTTCAGGTTGCGGCCGCGGCCGTTCGGCCCGGGCTATCAGACGGTCAAGCGCGATACCATCACCGCGGCGATCGATGCGGGCCTGCTT
Source organism: Bradyrhizobium sp. USDA 3262 (assembly GCF_054060035.1). Taxonomy (NCBI): domain Bacteria; kingdom Pseudomonadati; phylum Pseudomonadota; class Alphaproteobacteria; order Hyphomicrobiales; family Nitrobacteraceae; genus Bradyrhizobium; species Bradyrhizobium sp. USDA 3262. The sequence goes on along the minus strand of NZ_JBSSCT010000001.1, from coordinate 7,052,570 downwards.
CAGGCAGGAAAGGAGCTTCCGCCCGGCTACGGCGTCGCGATGGACGAGCGCGTGGTGGAATATCCCTGGGCCTATGCCCGATTGAACAATGTCGGCAAGATGCTGGACGCGGGATCGACGTTCAACCACGATTTCCTGCTGCAGCGGCCGCCGCTGCGCGGCGCGGATCTCACCATCATGACACTAGCACCGGAGAAGCGGTGCTATTGGCATGACGGCTACTCCTATGTGTTCGGCGATCTCCGCAAGACGATGTTCGGCGATCAGGTCTTCGACACTGTCGCCAGTATTTCAACGATCGAGCACATCGGCCTCGACAATCAGATGCTGTACACCGGCGATCCGCGCGACGCCGAGACCGATCGCGACGGCTTTGTGCCGGCGGTGCGCGAGTTCAAGCGCATCCTCAAGCCCGGCGGGACCTGCTTGATCTCGGTGCCGTTCGGCAAGCGCGACAATCTCGGTTGGTATCAGGTGTTCGATCTCGCCATGATCGAGCGGATCATCGAGGCATTCGGCGCGACATCCCATCATGTCGATTATTTCGGCTATTCGCGGCAGGGCTGGTCGCGCCAGAGCGCCGAGGCGCTCGCCGACGCGACCGTTTTCGACATCCATACCGGCAAAGGGCAGGGCAATGACCTTGCGGCGTCGTCGCGCGCCGTCGCGTGCCTGCAGTTGACGGCATGAATGTCGATTACCTGATCCAGCGTCTGATCGGTCGCGCGACTTGCCGCCTGCAGCCGGACGCGGCGCTCGGCCGCTATGCCAGGATCAGAAACATTCGCGGCGATTCCGACAAGATCGTCGTGGGCCGCAATAGCCGCATCCTGGGCGAGCTTTTGACCTTCGCGCATGGCGGCGAAATCAAGATCGGCGAATGGTGCTACGTCGGAGAAGGAACCCGGATCTGGTCGGCAGCCTCGATCGAGATCGGCAACCGCGTCCTGATCTCGCACTCGGCGAATGTCTTCGACAATCTCACGCACCCGCTGCGGGCGGCCGAGCGGCACAAACAGGTCCAACAGATTTTCACCCGCGGGCATCCGGACGATATCTCGCTTGATGAGAGTCCGGTTAAAATCTGCGATGATGCCTGGATCGGCGCGGGTGCGATGGTCTTGCGCGGTGTGACGGTGGGCCAGGGCGCTATCGTCGCGGCCGGCGCGGTCGTGACCAGGGATGTCGCGGCGTTTTCGATCGTGGCGGGCAATCCGGCCGTATTGGTGAGGGAGCTTGGGCCCGATGAACGGTGAGCGCAAGTTTACCACCTGGGAGGACGCGGTGGTCTGGTTGCGCAATCAGCCGGACCAGCGCCAGCTTGTGCTCGATGCATTCTACGACGATCCGCTGGCCGGCGCTGCCGAACGCTATTTCCGGAGCTCCGAGTGGCAGGCGGTCGCTTCGCTGCTGGCCGGCCGGTCCGGCGCCGCGCTCGATGTCGGCGCCGGCCGCGGCATTGCGAGTTACGCGCTCGCCCGAACCGGCTTTGCCGTGACGGCGCTCGAGCCGGATCCCAGCGCGATCGTGGGAGCGGCGGCGATCCGCGATCTGGCAGGGCAGACGCAACTGCCGATCCGGGTGGTCGAAGAGTTTTCCGAGCGGCTGCCATTTGCCGACGCGGCGTTCGATCTGGTCTTCGCCCGCGCCGTGCTGCACCACACGCGCGATCTCGAGGGCGCATGCCGGGAGATGTTTCGCGTGCTGCGGCCCGGCGGCATGCTGATCGCGGCGCGCGAGCATGTCATCAGCAAGGAGGCGGACCTTCCCCAGTTCCTCGCGCAGCATCCGTTGCATCATCTCTACGGGGGCGAGCATGCCTTCCTGCTCGATCGTTACACCGGCGCGCTGACCGCCGCAGGCTTTTCCGCGATCGACACGCTGGCGCCGCTGCAAAGCCCGATCAACCTGTTTCCCTATACGCTGGAGACCCTGAAATCGGCGATCGTGACCAGGTTGACGCAAAAGGTTCCGGTGGCGCCGCTGTGGCGAACCGCGTTTGCGTCACGCCTTGTGTTCGGCTCGCTGCTGTCGATGGCCGAACGTTTCGACAATCGACCGGGCCGGCTCTACTCTTTTGTCTGTCACAAGGCCTGAGCGATGATCGTCTGGGTCACAGGCGCGAACGGGTTCATCGGCCGCCATCTCGTGCATGAGCTGGCGGGAGCGGGCCATGCGGTGCATGGCGTCGGGCATGGAGCGCTTGATGCAGCGGAAGCCCGGCGGCTTGGTTTGCAGAGCTGGATCAACGGTGAAATCGACGCGGCCAATCTCAACGCGCTTGCCACAGCCCACGGGCTGCCGGCGCAGATCTTTCATCTGGCTGGCGGATCGTCGGTCGGCATCTCGATCGAGCGGCCGTTCGAGGACTTTTCGCGGACCGTGGCGAGCACCGCGCGGCTGCTCGAATGGCTGCGCGGATCGGCGCCGAACTGCGCCGTGATCGCGGCGTCAAGTGCGGCCGTCTATGGGGCCGACCATGTCGGCCCGATCGCTGAAAGCGCAATCGCAACGCCGATGTCGCCCTATGGGCAGCACAAGTTGATGATGGAGCAATTGTGCGGGAGCTACGCGCAGTCGTTTGGCATCCGCTGCGCGATCGTGCGGCTGTTCTCGGTCTATGGCCCCAATTTACGCAAGCAGCTGCTCTGGGACATCTGCTCGCGGCTGGCGGCCAAGGAGCAGGTGCTCACGCTTGGCGGGACCGGCAACGAAATCCGCGACTGGACCGACGTGCGCGATGTCGCAAGGCTACTCGCAAGCGTCGCGGCACCGTCGCCGCAGGCGGCTTTCCGGGTCATCAATGGCGGGTCGGGTCGCGGGACCAGCGTTGCCGATATCGCAGCCGGTCTCATCCGGCAGTGGGGCAGCAACACGGTTGTGCGACACTCGGGCGTAAGCCGGCCCGGCGATCCCGTGAGCCTGTTGGCCGACGATGCCGTGCTGCGCCAGATCGGGTTCGATTGGCGCATTCCGCTCGATCAAGGCCTTGCCGATTACGTGGCCTGGTTCAAGGGGCAGGCTTCGTGACGCCCCGCCCATTGCGGTTCGCGTTCAGTCACATTTCGCGACGGCTTTGGGCCGGCGGCTACAATTATCAGCGCAATCTGTTCGCGGCGCTTGCCAGGTTTCTGCCCGGCGAATTCGTTCCGATCGTCTTTGCCGGGACCAGGGCCGAGGAGAATGAGCTCGCGGAGCTTGCCGCAATACCGGGTGTCGAGGTCGTTCGATCGGAAGCATTCGATGGACAGCCAGGGTTGGCCGCGGCACTCGGGCTTGGTCTCGATCGCGGAGCCGCGGCGGCGTTTCGAGACGCCGGGATTGATGTCGTCGTCGAATCGGCACGTTTCTTTGGTTGGCGGCTCGCGCGTCCGGCGGTGGCATGGATTCCGGATCTGCAGCACCGCTCTCTGCCGCAACTGTTTCCAGCGACGGCACGCTGGCGCCGCGAGCTTGGCTTTCGCATGCAAATCGCCTCGGGCCGAACCATCATGCTGAGCAGCGAGAGCGCGCTGCGTGATTTCAAGGCCTATTATCCGAGCGCAAGAAACAAGGTCTGCGTCGTTCGCTTCGCGACCCAGCCGCCGGCCGCGTTCCTGAACACCGACCCGTCGGAAGTGATCGCGGCATATGATCTGCCTGCGAACTATTTCTACCTGCCCAATCAGTTCTATCGCCACAAGAACCACCAGCTCGTCGTCGACGCCTTGACGATCCTGAAGGGGCGGGCGGTCGACGTGGTGATCTGTGCATCCGGCAGCAAGGAAGATCGGCGCGAGCCGGGCTATTTTGATCTGGTCAACTCCGAGATCCAGAAGCGCGGCCTTGAAGCGCACTTCCGCCACCTTGGCGTTATCCCGCTGCCGCATGTCTACGCGCTGCTGCGCGCCTCAACCGCACTGATCAACCCATCGCGCTTCGAGGGCTGGAGCACGACCGTCGAGGAGGCGAAGTCGTTTGGCGTTCCGATGATCCTGTCTGATATCGACGTGCATCGGGAGCAGACCGCCGGTAGCGCCCGCTATTTCGGCGTCGACGATCCGGTCGCGTTGGCGGACCACCTGATGCAGGCCGCGCAGCAGGCGCGCGGGCCCATCATTCGCAACGTCGTCCCGCACCAGGACGATAACGTCAGCGCGTTCGCAGCGAGTTTTGCGGCGACAATGCGACAGGCCGCAGGTCGGGAGGGTGGTGAACAGATCGGAAGATAGACGTTAAGTCAGCTCGCGCGAGCGCTCCTTCACCCGGTGAGGTTGACGTTCATCGCGTGAACGGGTTAGAGGTGAGCCCAGGCGCCGGATGGGATTTCAAGCCATAGCGGCTCGAATGCGTTTCCCGTCGCATTGTCCACGAAACCCAAGCGGATATAGGTCAGTCACTCGTGTGCGGCATATTCGGCCTAGTCGCCAAGAACGGGCTCGTTGATGCTGATCAAGTCGATCGACTGACCGATCTCGTCGCTCACCGCGGTCCGGATGGACGCGGAGTGAGAGTCAATGGCGCGGTCGGGTTAGGGCACCGGCGGTTGGCCATCATCGACTTGACCGACGACGGCGCGCAGCCGATGCGCGATCGACTGCTTCCGATCTGGATCACCTACAACGGTGAGATCTACAACTATCTCGAGCTTCGTACAGAACTCGAAGCGCTCGGTCACGTCTTTCATACCGCCTCCGACACCGAGGTCTTGCTGGCGGCCTATGTCCGCTGGGGCGAGAAGTGCCTCGACCGTTTCAACGGCATGTGGTCGTTCGCGATTCACGACGAGCGCGACAATACGCTGTTCTGCGCGCGCGATCGTTTTGGCGTAAAGCCGTTCTACTTCGCAAACACGGCGACGCAGTTCGCCTTCGGCTCGGAAATTCGCCAGCTGCTTCCCTTGATCGGGCGTTCGATCGCGGACGACGATCTCGTCAGGGATTTTCTCGTCTGCGGTTTGAGCGATCACACCAGCCGGACCTTCTTCAAGGGGATCGAGAAGCTGCCGCCCGGACACAAGTTGCGCGTCGACGTGTCGACGGGGCGGATCGAGATCGAGCGCTATTACTCGCTAGCGCCTCGTTTGACCGTGGGGAACGAACAGGATGCGGCCAGGTTACTGGCGGAGCTGCTCGACGACGCGACGCGCCTGCGCCTGCGCTCGGATGTTCGCGTCGGAACCTGCTTGTCGGGAGGTTTGGACAGTTCGAGCGTCGCGACGCTGGCCGCAAGGCACTACGCGTCGTCCTCCAATGGTCGCTTCTTTGCCATCACCGCGGTGAGCGAGCAGGCGGCGAACAACGAGGAAGCCTACGCAGCCGATGTCGTGGAAAAGGCCGAGCTGAACTGGTTGCGCACCAAGCCGAGCTATGAGGATTTCGCATCGACCGCGGAAGCCTTGCTCGAAGTGCAGGAAGAGCCGTTCGCTGGTCCCTCGATCATGATGCAATACGAGGTGATGAAGACGGCGCGCGCGAACGGCGTGATTGTGCTGCTCGATGGTCAGGGAGGCGATGAGACGCTGCTGGGCTATCATCGCTATTATGCGGCGTGGCTCCGCGACCAGCTGGATCGCTCCGGTGTAAGGGGATTTTTCACCGCCTTCCGCGCGGCCACACAGGCTGGCGTTTCGGCTCAACGCTTGCTGATGTACCTGTTTGGCGCCAGCTCGGCGGTGCTAAGGGCCACATTCTACCGTTGGCGATATGCCTTCCTGAAGAACCCGGACTTGCCGGAGTGTCTTCGCCGTTTTGCGCGGGAGACGAGGGACGCGCAGGAAATGCAGGTACTGGAGATCACGGAGACCAATCTGCCGATGCTGCTCCGTTTCGAGGACAAGAACTCGATGCGGTTTGGGATCGAGACGCGATTGCCGTTCCTGGATTACCGATTTGTTGAGTTTGCGTTGAGCTTGCCAACGCGCATCAAGTTGAACAACGGGTGGACGAAGTGGCCGCTCCGTGCAGCCATGCAGGAGGTTCTTCCGACCAGCATCTCCTGGCGCAAGGACAAGATCGGTTTCGCCGCGCCCGATCAGCTATGGCTCAATCGACACTCGCCTGCGATGTATGAAAAGGTGGCCGGCAGCGCACTGCTTGCTCGGTACGCGGACATGGCTGCGGTGAAGAGGAAATTTCACCGGCTCGACCTCGGAATGCGCTGGCGGCTCTATTGCGTGGCGCTTTGGGCTGAACGCTTCGGGGTTGAAGCTCCATGAAGATCTGCATGTTGTCGAGTGTCCATTCGGCCGATGACATTCGAATCGTCGAGAAGGAGGCGCGAAGCCTCTCCGAGGCCGGTCACGACGTGACTGTCGTGGCGCGATCACCCCGTCCGAGCGATCCAGGCCGCATTGAATTCAAGTTGATCGAGGTGCCGCCGGTTGCCCGATGGAAGCGCCCGTGGGTCGTGGGACGAGCGGCGCTCGCGCTTGCCCGCGCGACCGGCGCGGACGTCGTGCAATTTCACGATCCCGAACTGATTCCCTTCGCGCTGCGGCTGAAGAGTCGACGTTGCAAGGTGATCTACGACGTCCACGAGGATGTGCCGGCGGACATCTATTCCAAGAGATGGATTTGGCCCTGGATGCGGCCCGCTGTGGCGCGCGCGATGGAACTGGTGGAGCGGAGCGCCGCGCGACGTTTTGATGCGATCGTGGCTGCGACGCCGGCCATTGCCGATCGCTTTCGCGTCTATGGTGCAGCCGTCACGCTGGTGCGAAACACCGTGCGACTGGGCGAATTCATCGAGCCGACGCCGACGACGAGGCGCCGGCGGCAGGCGGTTTACGTGGGCCGGACGAGTTTCGATCGCGGGTTGGTCGAAATGGTGGAGGCATGTGCCGCGGTGCGTTTGCCGCTCGTGCTCGCCGGGAGCATCGGCCGCGAAGAAGAAGCCTGGCTCGAGAAATCTTCCGCCGACGTATCATACCGGGGTAGGCTCGGGCGGGGCGAGATAGCGGCGCTGCTGAACGAAAGTCTCATCGGTCTCAATCTGCTGTTGCCCGAACCGAATTATTTGCTGTCACTTCCAACCAAGCTTTTTGAATACATGGCCGCCGGGCTGCCCGTCATTTCAAGTGACTTGCCGAAATCAAAGGAGATCGTCGAGGCGGCGGAGTGCGGATTCGTCGTGTCGCTCAACGATCGCGCGGCGCTGCTGAACGGCCTGTCCATGCTCGCGGATGACCCAGAACGGGCGATCCGATTGGGGCTGGCGGGACGGGCGGCGGTCGCCAGGAATTTTAATTGGCAGCATGACGCGCTGGAGCTCAACGAACTCTACCGACGATTTGCCTCGCTCGGAGCGGTGGCATGAACATCTGGCTGCTGCATCCTTTTGCAGGAGGCCCGGGCCTGGGGCGCCACTATCGTCCGTTCTGGCTTGCCGACGCCTGGAAACAGATGGGGCATCGGGTGCTGGTGGTCAGCGCCGCCTTCCATCATCTACACAGGCAGCCGCGCGTTCCGGGGCCGCAGCGGATCAACGACGTCGACTTCTGGTTTCTGGATACACCGCGTTATGCCGGCGGCAGCCTGGGGCGGCTTCGGAACAACCTGAGCTTTGGGCCGGCCTTCCGCTCGGCAGCGTCTGCAATCGCCGCGCAGTTCGGCAAACCGGATCTGATGATTGCGTCGAGCCCGCATTTGTTCTTCATCTCGGCGGCAGATCAGATCGCGCGGCAATTCGATGCCAGGTTCTGGCTGGAGGTCCGCGACCTCTGGCCGGAGAGCATCGTGGCGCTTGGAATGACCCCCGCCTGGCATCCGCTGATGAAGGTGCTCGGCTGGAAGGAGCGCTCAGCCTATCGCGCGGCAGATCGCGTGATCTGTCTGTTGGCCGGAGCTGAAGCCCATATGCGCGCGCGTGGCTTGCCGTCTGGTAAGTTCACGTGGATCCCCAACGGAGTGTCCGACGGTGAAATACAGAGCGCGCTGACGATCGAAAATCTGGGTCACCCTCTGATCGATCGCATCAATCTGTTGAAGCGGCAGGGCAGGCGCGTCGTTCTCTACGCCGGCGGCATGGGCCCTCCAAATGCCGTGGAGGCCATTCTCGACGCGGCTTCCATCCTCGGCAAAGCAAACCCCGAGATCCATTTCGTGATGATCGGTTCAGGCACCTCGAGGGAGGCGTTGAGACAGCGGGCGGCCACGCTAGCCAATGTGGAGTTTCACGATGAAGTCGATCGATCGGTCGTGCACGGCATGCTGCATGCCTCCGATTGCGCCGTCGTGGCCTTCCACAACAACGCGCTCTATCACCATGGCATCAGCCCGAACAAACTCTTCGACTACTGCCTGTTTGCCCCGCGGAGCGTCATCGCGTGCGAGGGCAGGGCGCTCGCGGGGCTTGAAGAGCTGGTCACGTCTCGATGTGCACCGGATGATCCGCCAGCGCTCGCCAAGTCCCTGGTCGCGGCGCTGAATGGCCCGGAGCGTTCGCGGGGCGATCGGATCGCCGCAGCCCGGCAGTACAGTTACTCGGTGCTGGCAGCGCGATACTTGACGCCATTGGATGACCACGCTTGACATTTGGTGGGGACGAGATGTCGGCTCATCCGATAAATTCTTTTTAAAAACAATGACTTGATCTGTTCATCGCGTGAACGATTTGGCTTGACGTTCATCGCATGAACGCGCTAATGCACGCCTTGCAGGAATTGGCGCATGGCAAACACACTCCCGACGGACGACAGAGACAGCGACCGACTTGTGCTCGGTCTGCTCACCTCCGTTGAAATCGACGGGGCGCGCTCGCAGCGGCGCATCGCGGCGGAACTTGGAATCGCGCTTGGCTTGGTCAATGCCTATTTGAGGCGCGCCATCAAGAAGGGGTTCGTCAAGGTTGGCCAGGCGCCGGCCCGTCGATATGCCTATTATCTCACGCCCCAGGGCTTTTCCGAGAAATCAAGGCTCACCGTTGAGTTCCTCTCTTCGTCGTTTTCGCTCTTTCGAAGAGCCAAGGAAGAGTATTCGCGCGTGTTCGATCGCGCTCAGGTGCTGGGCTTCAAGCGAATTGTTTTCGCCGGGAAGTCCGATCTTTGCGAAATAGCCATCTTGTGCGCCGTGGACAGCCCGGTGTCCATCGTTGCCGTTGTCGATGCCGATGAAGCCGCGTCACACTTCTTCGGGATCGAAGTGGTGCCATCCTATGCCGAAGTGGCCGAGCCGTTCGACGCGGTCGTCGTTACACATCTCAACAAGGCCAGGGATGTGTTCGATCAGGCTGTCGATATGTTCGGGCCGGAAAGAGTATTGACGCCGGACCTGCTGGGGTTACGTCCGCCTGGCGTGCAGAGAGTGGAATGATGGCAACGGAAGCGCAGCTCGGCCTCAGCTGGTATGTCGTGCAGACGCACGTCAATGCCGAAGTGAAGGCGGCGGCCAATCTGGTCCGCCAGGGATTTGGTGTCTATCTTCCGCGCTACCAAAAGCGCCGCAGTCACGCACGCCGGGTCGACGTCGTCGCGCGGCCGCTGTTTCCGCGCTATCTGTTTGTCGCCATCGATCTCGCAACGCAGAGGTGGCGCGCTATTCAATCGACACTCGGTGTTTCCCATCTGGTCTGCTTGCATGGCAGGCCGGCGTCGGTGGAGAACGCCGTGGTCGGGGCGTTGAAGGCGCGTGAGGACGAAGCCGGTTTCATCGCGCTCTCGCGTCGGTCTCCCTTTGCACCCGGAGACAAGGTGCGGATCACCGAGGGGGCGTTCGCTGATAGTCTCGCGCTGGTGGAAGGCGTCAGCGATCATGAGCGTGTCGCGGTCTTGCTCGACCTGTTGGGGCGCAAGGTGCGTGTGATGGTCGGCGCCAATCTGATTGCCGCGGCCTGACGGCGTCTGCCGTCGGCAGGCGTGGTGGTAGAGAAATCCGGCTCGGGGTGGTGCTCGATTCACCCCGAGTGCGGTAGCTTGGAAAAATTGAACTTCGTTGGGAGGCGTGAGAAGCCAGATGCATTCGTTTGCGTTGATAGGAGCAGCCGGTTATGTGGCGCCGCGTCACATGCGGGCGATACACGCGGTAGGCGGAGATCTGAAGATCGCCTACGATCCAAATGACTCAGTCGGCATTCTGGATAGTTATTTTCCCAATGCCCACTTTTTTACCGAGTTCGAACGATTTGATCGCCACGTCGATAAGCTGCGGCGGCGTGGCGAGAAAATCGACTACGCGTCGATCTGCTCACCCAATCATCTGCATGATGCGCATTGCCGGTTCGCCCTGCGATCAGGAGCCGACGCAATTTGCGAGAAGCCGCTGGTTCTGAATCCATGGAACATCGACGGTCTCGCCGAGATAGAGCAGGATACCGGCCGGCGCATCTCGACCATCCTGCAGTTGAGGCTTCATCCCGCCATCATCAACCTGCGGGAGAAGTTCGGGACGAGCAACAAGCGCCACAAGGTGGAGCTCACTTATATCGCCTCACGAGGCCGCTGGTATTACACATCCTGGAAAGGCGAGGATGCCAAGTCGGGAGGGGTCGCCACCAATATCGGTGTGCACTTCTTTGACATGCTGAGCTTCGTGTTTGGTTCGGTCAAGCGCAATGAGGCGCATCTGCGCCAGCGCGAGCGGGCGGCCGGATTCCTCGAATGCGAGCGGGCAGACATCAGCTGGTTTCTGTCGGTAGACAGCAATGATCTGCCGCCTGATGTGCAAGGCAAGAAGACGACCTTCCGCTCGATCACCGTTGATGGTGAGGAGGTCGAGTTCTCGGAGGGCTTCACCGATCTCCATACGCGGAGCTACCAGGAGATTCTGGCAGGGCGCGGTTTCGGCCTCGACGACGTGCGGGCTTCGATCGACATCGTGTCTGCCTTCCGCCAGGCACCATTGACCACCGGGCATGAATGGCAGCATCCGTCCGCGCGTGGGGCGTCGTCCAAATGAGCGAGATGAAGGATGATCCGCGATTTCCGGGCGTGCTGATCCACCCATCCAGCTACGTGGACGATGGCGTGATCATCGGGCGAGGTACCAAGATCTGGCACTTCTGCCACGTGCTTCCCGGCACCGTCATCGGTCAGAATTGTTCGATCGGACAAAATGTCATGATCGGGCCGCGCGTAAAGATCGGCGCCGGGTGCAAGATTCAGAATAATGTGTCGCTCTACGACGGTGTCGAACTCGCAGACGACGTGTTTTGCGGTCCGAGCTGCGTGTTCACCAACGTCAACAATCCGCGTGCCGATGTGTCGCGCAAGGACGAGTTTCGAAGCACACCCGTCGGGCGTGGCGCCAGCATCGGTGCCAACGCCACTATCGTGTGCGGCCATTCGCTCGGGGAATACTGCTTCATCGGCGCCGGCTCTGTCGTGACGAAGAATGTGCCGGCATTCGCCTTGATGATTGGCAATCCGGCGCGACGGGCCGGCTGGATGAGCCGAAGCGGAGAGCGGCTGGGCGCAGATCTGGTCTGTCCGCGAACCGGCGAGAAATACAAGCTCGACTCGTCAGGAGCGCTCAGCGCTGACGCCGGCTAGCGTCGTGCAATTCGAGGAAGTCGATCGACGGGGCAGACCAAGGCCCAAGGAGCTTCTTCTCCACCGCATCGATGAAGCTGATGGAAAATGAAATACTCATCAAATCTGAATGTTTTTCGACTTCTTTCGATCTACGGAGCGCGCGTCATCGAGGGGGTGGCTCACGACGTGCGCCAGCGTTATCTTGGATCAGTGGTTGGCATTGGTTGGGCAGTCCTTCTGCCCGCGATGCAGCTAAGCATCTACGCCGGATTGTATGCTTTCGTATTCAAGGTCCGCCCCAGCGGTCTCAATGAGTGGGGCTATATCCTGCTGGTCTTCTCCGGGCTGGTTCCGATCATGGCCTTCAACGAAGCGCTCACGAGCTCAATTTCCTCGGTCTCTGCAAACAAGAATCTGCTGCTCAACACGGTGTTTCCCGCGGAGTTGATCCCGCTGCGATCTGTGGTGGCGGCGCACTTCCCTCATCTGTTCGGTCTCGCAATCACGCTCTGCCTGGGCTTCGTTCTTGGGCGAACCGATTGGAAGGCCATCGTGCTCGTTCCCGTGTGTTGGCTCCTCCTGCTGATGTTTGCGACTGGAATTGGATGGATACTTTCGCTTGTCTCGTTGATTGCGAAAGACATTCAGCAGGTCATCGGACTGGTTCTTATGGTCATGATGATCATCAGTCCGTTCGCCTATACTCCGGAGATGGTTCCGGGTGTCATGAAGCCGCTGCTTCTCCTGAATCCGCTTTCCTACTTCGTGCTGACGTTTCAGCAGCTCATCTGCTACGGCAACTGGCCCGACCCCCGCATTTTCGGCGGCGCAGCTCTGATAGCGATCACGAGCTTTATGGTGGGATACTCGTTCTTCCAGCGCGCAAAGGGTGTGTTCTTTGACTACGCTTGAGCAGTTCGCGATCAAGTTCGAAGCGGTTTCCAAGATCTACAAGCTCTATGGAAGTCAAGGCGACCAGCTGGTCGACGTTCTTGGCCTGCAGCGCTTCGGATTTCGAACCCGCCAACAGCCGAAGATTTTTCCTGCGCTCAGCGACATTTCCATCGCGGTGCCGCGTGGCCACAGGATCGGGATCATCGGGCGGAACGGGGCGGGAAAGACCACGCTGTTGAAGCTCGTCTGCGGAAATTTCTCGCCGACACATGGATCGGTGTCGGTGAATGGGGAAGTTCAGGCACTGATGGCCGCGGGCCTCGGGTTTCATCCGGAACATACCGGGCGGGAAAACGTCGAAGCTTCATTGCAGTACAACGGCCTTCGCAAGGACGAGTATCGGGACGCAATCGAGGGAATCATCGAGTTCTGCGAGCTCGGCGACTTCTTCGATCAGCCGATCAAGACCTATTCGTTGGGCATGCTGGCGCGCCTGATGTTTGCCGCCGCAACCGCGATCCGGCCGGAGATATTGATCGTCGATGAAGTCCTCGGCGCTGGGGATGCTTACTTCGTCGCAAAATCGAAGGCCAGGGTGGAGGCCCTGGTGCGAAGTGGCTGCACGATGCTGCTTGTTTCCCACTCAATGCCGCAGGTACTCGAGCTGTGCAGCGAAGTGATCTGGCTTCACGAGGGCAAGATCCGCATGCAGGGGGATGCCTTCGCAGTGGTGAAGGCCTATGAGGAGTTCGTGCACGGAGGGGGCGATCAGCGCTTTCAGGCGCCCGTGGTTTCGTCTGCCGCCGGCGACGATGGCGCAGCGGCAAGGGCTGCTGGTTCAGTGTCGCTGCCAGCGCGATCAGAAAAGCCCGCGGATGGCAAAGCAACATTTGATCGAGAGGTCTTGTTGCAGGAGCCGCATTTCGCTCCACACGCGACGGCAGCTGTTTTTCCGGCGATCGAGCCGCCCCGGGATTTCAAGTTCGTCGCGCGTGGCGGGCTATCGAGATGGGCATCAAGCGGCGATTTGAAGCTGTCCGGATTTACGATGGTCACGGAGCGCGGAGAGACCAACAGATTGATGGCGCTGGCGCCGGCCAAGCTGGTGCTGAATGTGGTTGCCTGCGTGGATGGGGACTTTGAGTGCCGATACGGCATCGTCGTGCTCGACTATTTGGGAGCATGCCGGGCAAAGCTCATAAGTCCCCCCGACAAGTTTTCCGCGACGAAAGGACAAGAACGCTGCGTGGAGATGCTGTTTAATCCAGTGCAGCTCGGGCCGGGTGAATACGTTGTAAGCCTCAGTATCCATGGGGCCGATCACCTGGCAAAATTCAACGGCACCGTGCGTCACGACTTGTTGTCGCGAAGCTTCGATCTGATCGTTGAGGTTCAGGAATCTCTGGTTGACGTTTCCGCGGACTTCTTTCATTCGGCGGAGTGGCAGTTCGCTCCCGATCAGGACTCGGGTTCGAGCTTGAATCCGGAGGCTCGGCATTTGCTGGATACCGAGATTCGATGACAGGTCGAGTGATGCGGGTTCTGGTAGCCTATTCGGCTGCCGCGAATGTTGTCCCGACAACATTGGAATACCTTACTGCGCTGAAGGACCTTCCCGGCTGCGAAGTCCAGTTCGTGCATTGCACGGACGACGCACGGCTGAATTTTGACATCAATGAATTCGATGTCCTGATCAACAGCTACAGTGCGCGGCTCTGTTTTGATTGGTACTTGAACCCCGATTACGTGCGAGCCGTTCTGTCGTTTCGTGGCCTGAAGATCGCAATAGCGCAGGACGAGTACGATCGGACAGGTGTGCTGCGGAGTGCGATCAGGCGCCTCGGCTTTCACGTTCTGCTTACAAGCGTTCAGAAGGAATTCTGGCCGCTTGTGTACCCCGCGATGCAGCTGCCGGGTGTTGCTTTGAGGCAGGTGCTGACGGGATACGCGCCGGCCGCACATCCGGATCGCCGGATCAAGCCGCTGGCTGAGCGACCTTTTCCGATCGGTTATCGCGGCCGTCAAATCGGCGCGAGGTACGGACGACTCGGCTTTGAGAAATTCGAGATTGGCCGCTACATGGCCGCGCTTTGCGATGAGTTGGGCCAGCCGCACAACATCAGGACTGATGAAGCCAGTCGAATCTACGGCGAGGACTGGTTCAACTTCATCGGTGACTGCCGAGCTATGCTTGGCAGCGAGAGCGGAAGCAACGCCTTCGATTTCGACCAGGAGCTCGAGCGGGAGATTGAGCGATTCCGTGCCCTGCATGGCCGTGCGCCTGAATATCCAGAGCTGGCTGACTTCCTGGCGCCTTTCGAGCAGCCATTTGATACCGGACAGGTCTCTCCGCGTGTGTTCGAATGCGCTGCGATGATGACGCCAATGATTCTCTTTCGAGGACGCTATTCCGATGCGATCGTCCCGGATGTTCACTACATCCCGTTGGAGAAAGATTTCTCGAACGCCCGCCATGTTCTGGCACAGCTTGACAATCTTGAGTCCCTGCAGGGCTATGTGGAACGAGCTCACGAACATCTGATTGCATCTGGTAACTACAGCTACCGTGCGCTCACTTCGGTGATCGCGTCCGCGATTGAAGAGCTTTATCCAAGCGTCGTCACAGATCCCGAAAGGCAACATTGGCAGTCGGTTGCGCAGCCGTGGCGATCTCCCCATGATCCGCAGGATCCCTACACGGTCGCATTGTCGGAGGTGCCCACCGACGTACCTCAGTTGTCAGCCTATCTGTCTGCCAAGCAGGACCATCTAAGGCAGCTGCTCGAACCGAGGAGCGAGCCGCAAAATGATGCTGTGCCTCGAGCCGCGGATGATGTTCCGCTGGCCGAAGATGATGCTCGTCAGGCGGCGGAGCCGGTCGAGCCGGATATGAGTCCGGTTGGACCCATAGGGAAAATGTGGAGAGCGGTGCGTGGAAGGGTCAGAAGCCGGGTCAGTCCGCTGTTGGCTTGGTTGGCGAGGTAACTTCTCTGATCGCCACCGGCAAATGCCGAAAGGCGCTCATGTCAGGGCCGTCTCGGCTTCGTTGGCGCCGAGGTGAGTGTTGATCTCGTGGCCGGCAATTTCGCTGAAGGACCAACAAAGTGGCACGGCGGGCGTTTGACGTTTTGGGTCTCTACGTCAATTCGGTAGGAGCTTAGATCAATGTTGAGGCGAATAGGAGCATCTTTGGCGAACAAGTTTAAGGGCGGCCGCACGGTGCTTGCGGCTGCGACCTCGCCTCACACCGAGGCCGATCCCTCTTCTGAATCTTACTGGAGCGACTTCAACGTCACGCTCCATAAGAAATTCTCGTCGCCGGCCGAGTCTCTCGACTATATGCATTGGCGAAACGACCAATATGTCGACTACATCAAGTTTCTGCCGGTTTCGTCTCACGATGGCGAGGTGATCGTCGATTACGGCTGCGGTCCCGGTCACGACCTGGTTGGGTTTCTAACGTATTCCCGCCCTGCAGCCGTGTATGGCATGGACATTTCCCGCCCGTCGCTGGCGGAGTCGGCGGATCGCCTGCGCGTTCACGGGTATGATTGCAAGCTTATCCATGTATCCGAAACTGACGATCGCATCCCCCTTGATGATGGAACGGTTGATTATGTGCACTGCTCCGGAGTGCTCAATCACGTCCCGAGCCCGGAGAAAATTCTGAAGGAGTTTCGGCGAATCCTAAAGCCGTCGGGATACGCGCGGCTGATGGTCTACAATCGCAACAGCATCTGGGTTCATCTGTTCGTTTCTCACGTCTTGCCGGCGAGCGACGCAAAATATCGCGGTCTTTCGCGTGAGGAAGCCTTCAGGCGATCTACCGATACTTTCGACTGTCCGATAAGCCGAAATTGGACGACGCAAGAGATGAATGAGCTTGCGCGCATTTCGGGGTTCAGTGCCAAGCACATCGGGAATGCGGTTTCCATCTTCGAAATGTCGTTGCTGCCGCAGCGGTTCACGCCGATGATGGATCGATCCTTCGACGCTGAAAGTCGTCAGTTTCTCTCGAGGCTGGAATTTGATGCCAGAGGTGTGCCGTATGTCGACGGACAGGCCGCCGGAATTGACGGCTGCTACGAGCTTCGGAAAGTGGAATGACATACTCCGTGTACTCGAAGACACTTTCCATTGCTCGTTGCGGTAGTCGCGCGAGTGGGCCGAGTGTCCTGACTCAGATGTCGTATCGCTGATGTGCGGCATATTCGGCGTGTTCGATCGCGGTGGATTCCGCATGCCACCGAGGGATCTCCTCAAGGGGTTGTCCGTTGCTGCGCACCGTGGTCCTGACGGAGAGGGGGCCGTCTGGTTCGATACGCGACAGGGCAGGGGGAAAGTTATTCCCGACGGTGATTTGTCTGCAAATGGAGATGAGGCCAATCTCCTTCTTGCGCACCGGAGGCTCGCCATCATCGACCTGTCGGACTCCGGCCATCAGCCGATGGCGTCCGATGACGGGCGACTCTGGATCACCTACAACGGCGAAATTTATAACTATCTTGAACTGCGCGCCGAACTGGAGGGGCGCGGGGCTATATTCCGCTCTCATTCCGACACGGAAGTCATTCTTCGAGCCTATGAGGCATGGGGACCTGATGCTTTCACCCGCTTCGTCGGAATGTGGGCGCTCGCAATCCTCGATCTTCGCCAACGTCACCTGATTCTGTCGCGCGATCGTTTCGGGATCAAGCCGCTTCACTATGCTGCGGTCGGCGACCGCTTTGCGTTTGGTTCGGAGATCAAGCAACTGCTTGAAGTCCCGTGGGTGCCACGGACGCTCAACACCCGAGCGGTGTACGATTATCTTCAGTACGAGATTTCAGACGTCAGTGACGAGACGTTTTTTGCCGGTATCAGCAAGCTCCGTCCTGGAAGGACGCTCGTATTGCCCCTGGACCAGGGCGGGCTGGACGAGCGGCGGTACTACACCCCCGCCGCGGGTCCCGTGCTCGAGGGCATTTCGCCGGAAGAGGCGGCCCGACGATTCCGCGAACTGCTTCGCGAAAGCGTTCGCATCCATCTACGCGCCGATGTGCCGGTGGGTACCTGTCTTTCGGGCGGACTGGACAGCGGCGCCATTGCGGTGCTGATGCGGGATATTTCACAAGAATCGCAATTGCCGGTCGAGAGGCACGCGTTTAGCTGCCACTTCGACATCGCCGTAGCGAATGAGTTGGAATTCACCCGGCAGAACATGGCTGCAGCCGAGGTGCAGCCGCATTTCATTGAGCCGGGCGACAGGGACATTGAGGCGGACCTGCAAGCTCTCATATGGCATCAGGACGAGCCCTTTGGGTCGACCTCCATCTTCGCGCAGTGGTCGGTGTTTCGCTTGATACGCGATACGGGCGTGAAAGTGGTGCTCGACGGGCAGGGGTCGGATGAGATGCTCGGAGGCTACGCGAGCACTGTACCGCACTTCTTCCTGGAGATGGCTGCGAAGGGGCGGTTCCTGAAGGTATTGCTTGAGAGCTGGCAATGGTCCCGCATGCAAGGAACACCTTGGCATACGGCTCTTCCATGGAGCCGGCTGCGCGGGATATTCGCCGCCCTGGCTGGCGGGAAATCGCCACCAGCGAGCGCGCCTCAGCTCCCCTGGATGCGGGCGGATTTCGAACGAGCATGTGCTGACGCATCGCGGACCAGATTGCAGTTTTTTGAGACCGAGTGGGACGCCAAGGCGCCATTCGCGAGCGTGCTTCGCCGCTTCTTCTTCGAGAGCAACCTGCCGGCGCTGCTGCGCTTCGAGGATCGAAACTCGATGGCTTTCTCGGTTGAATCCAGGGTGCCGTTCCTCGATCATCGTTTGGTTGATTTTGCATTTGCGCTTCCGTCTGACATCAAATTCCGCGGCGGCTACGCGAAGCGTGTGCTGCGTGACGCGATGGATGGAATTTTGCCGGAACCTGTCAGGATGCGCGCTCGAAAGATGGGCTTCGCAACGCCGGAGCTGCACTGGCAGACAACCGTGTTGAGTCCTCTCATCTCGGATGCCGTAAACTCGGATGCTCTTGCCGATTTCATCGACCGCGACGGCGCCCGCGCCGCTTTCTCGAATATCAAGGAAGCTGGCCGTCTCGACTTTTTGCCTTGGCGTTGGCTCAATCTCTATATGTGGCGGAAGCAGTTCAATGTCTGATCGCTCTCACGTATTTTCGTTTCTTGTATCGTGGAAGCCTGGACTCCCGAACTGCCTGATTGCTGGGTGAAGAATCGGATGAAGGACGTGGACCGCAGGCCCGTTGTTGTTTCGCTAACGCCGCTGCCATTGTCGGCTGACAGCCGGACGCTCAAACAAGTCACCTCCGTGCATCGGTTTGGATTCAAATCGATTGTTATCGAGGGGGCGCCGAGCCGCCTTGCCGATGAGGCAATCCCGTTCGAGATCATTTCGATCGGCGCCCGCGCTGAGCCTCAAACGTCCACTGATGCTGCGCCAGTCGCGGCCGAAGCGGTCGCAGCTCCACCCCCCGTGGCTGAGGAGAAATTAGCTGCCGCTGCTCCAGATCCCGTTGGAATTCAGGATATCAAGAGCCTGTCGATACTGCAGCGATGGCCTATTGGCCGGCTTGCCCTTCGTATTCCAGGCTTGAGGCGTGTCGCGCGCGCCCTGCAGCGCAACCTTCTTCGAGCGCTTGTTTCCCTGAAGGGAGGCAAGCAACTCCAACAGCGTCCCTCTATCGCGCAGATCATTTTCGCTCTTCCCTACGCGATGATCCTGCTTGCCAGGGAAGTCGTGGGGTGGTTGCCCACTCGAATTCTTCCTCCTGGAATCTCCCAATCACTCCGTGCTGCTGCCATCAACCCTCTGGCCTTCGCTAACTATCTCGCGACGTACCTCGATCAACACGTCTTTGAGGTCCTTTCCGTCACTCCTCGTGCCGATCTCTACTATCTTCACTCATTCTATCAATTTCCTGCGGTTTTCCTGCTCTGCCTTCGGTATCGAGCCAGGATGATCTACGACGCACATGATTTCTATCAGCATCAAAAGGAGGACCCCACTGTCTCCTCCTATTGGAAGAAGTGGGTGATTCCGTTCGAAGGCGCGATTGAGGCCGCATGTATCCGGTTCGCCTCCGACGTCGTGACGGTCAATGAGGGTATCGCAGCCCTGATGCGCGAACGGTTTCGGTGCGAGCCGGTGATCCTGCGCAACGCGCATGATTTCCGGTTGGATCGTCAAGTTCCCCGGACAATCCGCGACGCGATTGGTCTCGCGCCGGAAGCGTTCCTCGTCGTGTTTATCGGAAACTATAAGTCGGGCATGACCCTCGAAGGCGCCTTCGACGCTTTGGTATCCCTGCCGAAGCACGTTCATCTCGCATTCCTTGGCGGACGCTATCCTGATTGCAATGATGCGCTCGCGACGCGTGGCCTGGAAGGCCGCGTGCACTTCGTTCCGCCGGTGCTGCCGCAGGAAATCGTCCCCGTCGCTGCGTCAGCCGACGTCGCGGTCCTGCTCTATTTCAAAAGGACTATCCAATATCCCAACATCCTGCCGAACGGCTTCTTTCAGTCGGTGGCGGCAGGGTTGCCGCTGGTTTATCCCGATCTCGAGCAGATCCGACGCGTTGCCGAGCGCCACAAGCTTGGAATCATGGCCAATGCACAGGACGCCAACGAGATCAGATCAGCGCTCCAGCTGCTGGTCGAGAATGACGAAGTTCGCGAGACCTTTCGGGAAAATGTTCGGGTAAGCCGTCAGGAGCTTTGCTGGGCGTATGAGGAGCGCACGCTCGAGCCGCTTCTTAATCGACATCTCAGCAAGTCGGCTCCAAATGTGTCGCGCATTGAAGACAAAGTTGCGCACTGACCGAGAAGTAACAAGGTGACAAAGAAGAAAGTTCTTTTCCTCGACCAAAACGGAACCGGGAAGGTCGTCCTGACGGCTGCGACGGTGCTGCGTGGTGTTTTTGGCGTAAAGGCAGGTGCTCAGCCTCCCGGCCCGCTCAAGCGCAGTGCACTGGTACGCAACCTCTATGCGCATTTGTATGACTTCAACCAGCGCCTCTCATACGTTAGGGACTGGCGCGATGCGTTTTGCCGGTCTCCCAAGCTCGATGTAACGGTTTGCGACATCAACAACCTGGTCGATCTTGGACGTCACCTGCTGCGCATTCGATCTTACGATCTCATCATCGTGTCTCATGTCGCGGCCGGCGACGACCTGTCGCTGATTAGCCGAGCGGCTCCATTCCTGGCCCGCCGCGCTTGTCCCATCATAGTATTCCTTGGCAACGAGTATGATCTGCTCGATCAGAAGCTCGAGTTTTGCCGGGAGGTGAAAGCCGAATTCCTCTGCAGTCAGCTTCCCATTGCGGCAGCCGAATATCTCTATGGCGGGTTGGAAGGAACGCGCATCCTTGCGACGCCGCACGCGCTCAATCCTTCCGTATATTCACCGCAGCCTGATGCGCGTCGTGATATCGACGTGGGGTTTGTCGGTGACATCTATTGGCCCTTTGTTGGAGATCGAGAACGAACCGATCTGATTGGGTATTTTGAAAAGCACGGCGAGGAGCTGGGCATTCGATGTGACATTCGAGGTGGCCGCTCGTCGCGAATGCCGCGCGACGATTGGGCTGTCTTCCTCAATCGCTGCCGCACCTTGATCGGCGCGGAATCTGGGACCTACTACCTCAATGAAAAAGGCGCGCTTCTCGATCGCGCCAGAACCTACAACCTGAAGCAGAACCAGGATGCCAGCTTCGAGGAAGTGTTCGAGAAGTTCTTTATTGGCGTCCCCCGCGGCGTGTCGGGCAAGAGCATCTCGTCAAGGCACTTCGAAGCGATTGGTACCAAGACCTGCCAAGTCCTGATCGAAGGAGGCTATAACGGCATTCTCAGGGCCAACGAGC
The DNA here is from genome assembly GCF_054060035.1 of Bradyrhizobium sp. USDA 3262. Classification (NCBI taxonomy): domain Bacteria; kingdom Pseudomonadati; phylum Pseudomonadota; class Alphaproteobacteria; order Hyphomicrobiales; family Nitrobacteraceae; genus Bradyrhizobium; species Bradyrhizobium sp. USDA 3262. The sequence goes on along the minus strand of NZ_JBSSCT010000001.1, from coordinate 7,031,363 downwards.
ACTATATCCCCGTGCGGTCCGACCTGTCGAACGTCGACGAGGCTGTCCGTGCGCTCCGGGACGAGACGCATTGCCGCGAGATTGCGGAACGTGCCTATGATTTGGCGATGTCCGGGCACACCTACGATCATCGCGTGGCCGACATTTTGGCACGCGCTCTTTAGCCAATGGGCAGATAATTCAAGATGTGCGGAATCGCGGGAATCCTGAATTTTGATCGGCAAAGGCCGGTTGATCGCGAACTGGTCGTGGCGATGACAAGAGCTGTCGCCCATCGAGGTCCGGACGCCGAGGGCATATGGGTGAACGGCCCTGTGGGGCTGGGTCACCGTCGCCTTTCGATCATCGACCTCTCGGTGGCCGCCGAACAGCCGATGGTTTCCGACGACGGACAGGTCCGCATTGTCTACAACGGCGAAGTCTACAACTTCGTCGAGCTGAGGCGCGAACTGCAAAAGAGAGGCTATGCCTTCCGAACCTCGTCCGATACCGAGGTTATTTTGCAAGCCTATCGATGCTACGGCGTGGACTTCCTGACGCGGTTGCGAGGCATGTTCGCGCTGGCGATCTGGGATGCCGGGCAAAGGACGCTGCTGCTCGCACGCGACCGGATCGGGATCAAGCCGCTCTACTATCATGTTGGCCAGGACGCCGTATCGTTCGCATCGGAGTTGAAGTCACTTCTGGCGGACCCGCGCACGCCGCGCGAGGTCGATCAGGCGGCGCTGGCGGACTTCCTTCATCTCCTCAGCATTCCGGATCCGCAATCAATTCTGAAGGGAATTCGGCGGCTCGAGGCCGGTCACGTGCTTATCGTTCGCGGACGTGATGTGCAGGACCGCGAGTACTGGAGCGTTCCCTTGCCGGCCGCTCCGCGCGCTCTTTCGCTCGCCGACGCTTGCGCTGAATTCGATGAGCGTTTTGGAAGCGCCGTTCGAAGCCATCTTGTCGCGGATGTACCGGTGGGCGCTTTCCTCAGCGGTGGGGTCGACTCGAGTTCGGTCGTCGCCTTGGTCGGGCCGCAGGCCAGCGCCGGCATGCGAACCTTTTCTGTCGTGTTTCGTGGGGATGAGGTTTTCGACGAGGGACCTTATGCCAGGGCCGTGGCGGAGCGCTATGGTACCGCGCACCGGGAGATAGACCTCGGCGCGGAGGCGGGCGACTTTCTTCCCGCGATGGCCTGGCACTGCGATGAACCCTTTGCCGTGTCATCGGCGCTCGGGATCTACTTTCTGGCCAAAGCGGCGAGGGACGACGGAATCAAGGTCGTTCTGACGGGCGACGGCGGTGACGAGGTGTTTGCCGGATACGCTTGGAGGCACCAAGACTTCGTCCCGCTGCGCGGGCAAAAATACGGCCCCCTGCAGCGGATTCTCGCTCGGACTGGAGCCATCGGCAATCGAATTGCTCCGGGACACCGGTTGTGGCGCGCAATGAGCAGGGATCAGCGAGAGTCGGGGCGCTATATCGACAGTTATGCGTGCTTCCGGGACATGGATCTCGTGGATTTTGTGCACCCTGATCTCTGGCCTCATCTAAAGGAAGCGTGGTCGAACAATATCACGGCCCAACACTACGATGCGACGATCGGTCAGCCGGAGCTGACGCGCAAGCTCTACACCGATATGAAGTCATCGCTGATCAGCGAGATGCTGACCAAGGTCGATAGGCTCACAATGGCCGCTGGCGTTGAGGCGCGCGTTCCATTTCTGGATCACGAGCTGGTCGAATGGGCATTCTCATTGCCAGGCGATCTCAAGATCAAGGGAAGCGAGGGCAAATTGATCGTGAAGAAAGCCATGGAGTCGCATCTGCCAACCGACATTCTCTACCGCCCCAAGGCAGGCTTCAATCTGCCGCTTGGCAAGTGGCTGCGGACTGGGTTGAAGGACATGGTCTATGACCTGCTTTCGCCAGCAAGCGTCGCGCGCAGGGGATATTTCAGACCCGATGTTGTCTCGACAATGGTGGATCGTCACATGAAAGGCGGCGACGATATCGGCAACCGGCTGTTCGTGCTGCTCATGCTCGAGCTTTGGCACCGGCAAGTTCTTGATCCCGGCCATTCTGCAATGACCGTCGGTTCGGCGGCTTAGCGGGACGAAGGTGGCAGCTTCGATGACCCGTCCGTTGAAGATTCTGGCGATTGGTTACGCTACGAGCACCCATGTCGTGAACCGGGTGCGCTGTTTTTCCCCCTTGGGGCACAAGGTCTACCTGCTGAGTGCTCCTCCCGCCGCCGGACTGAGCGAAATCATAGAACTCACGCCGTCTGTTCGCCCTGGACAGGATGAATGGATCTCGCGCCTTGTGCGTTTGGGCAGCAAGCTGGCCCGGCGGGATCTGAGCGGACTGTCCGATATGGCGCGGCTGTTCTTCGATTTCCGTCGGCTCGTCAGGACGACAAACCCGGACGTCATCCATGTGCATTACGCATATAGCACCTGGGCGTGGCTGGCAGGCGCTCTGGGATTTCGACCTCTGGTGGTCAGCGTCATGGGGGGCGACGTCCTCTACGAAGAGCAGGGGGCGCCGACGCAACGCGGAATTGCGTTGACCAAGAGACTCTTTGCGGTAGCCGACCGCATAACGGCAAAATCCGACTTCCTGATTGGCAAGCTCAATGAGCTCGGCGGCTACGGCAGCAAAGCGACGCGCGTGGTGTGGGGAGTTGATCCGCAGCAGTTCCGGCCGATGGATGCGTCAGCGCTTCGCGCCGAATGCGGAATTCCGGAAGGCGCCCGGGTCGTGCTCAGCCCGAAGATCCTTCAGCCGTTCTATAATATCGATGTCCTTGTCGAAGCCATGGCGTTGGTGGTCAAGCGGGTTCAGTCGGCGCATCTGGTTGTCACGGAATATGCTGCCGATCCGCAGTACCGCGCAGAACTCGTGGCGCGGATTGAAGCGCTCGGCCTCGCGCGCCATGTCAGCTTTGTTGGCCGCATCCCCCATGACCAGATGCCGATGTTCTATTCCATTGCGGAAGTTGCTGTCGGAATCCCGCGCTCGGATGGCCTGCCGCAGACGCTTCTCGAAGCGATGGCCTGTGGGGTCCCAAACGTCGTCGGTCGGCTCGATCGCTATGGTGAGATTGTCAAGGACGGTGAAAGCGTACTGTTTGCCGACATCGATCCCGCTGATGTCGCCAATGCGATCCTTCGCCTGCTCGAGGATGAGGCCTTGCGTGAGCGTATCGCTGCCAGGGGGCGGACTATCGTTGTCGAACAGGCCAACTTCCCCATCGACGTGCAGCGTGTCGAGGCGATGTATCGGGAATTGGCCTCGAAGCCTCGAAAGCGCGCCTTCTATCGTCCGCTCATGCTGGTCGATGTGGTCCGCTACTGGCTACGCGTCTGACATGAGCTTGCGCCCCCACTCCTGGACTCCCGACCTTATTTCAATTGGATAACTCGCCAGCATGAAGCCGATCGTTCCACTCATCTGCCCTGAGACGGGTGAATCACTGCAGCCATTGCCGATGTCCGACGACATCTCCAACCGGACAACGGCGCTAAAGGCATCCGGTGGTCGTACGTATCCCGTCGTCGGGGGCATTCCGCGCTTTGTTGCGCCGGAGAACTACGCCGCAGCTTTTGGACTGCAATGGAAGACTTTCCGCAAGACCCAGTTGGACTCCTTTACGGGAACGTCGATCAGCCGGGATCGGCTGGAGCGATGTCTTGGCGGCTTCGACGCCGTTCGTGGCAAGAAGGTCCTGGAGGCAGGTTGCGGCGCGGGGCGGTTTACCGAGGTGCTGCTATCCGAAGGCGCGGAGGTGTTTGCGTGCGACCTTTCGACCGCCGTCGAGGCAAACCTGGAGAACTGCGGGGGAAAGCCGGGCTATTTCGTTTGTCAGGCCGATATCCGTGCTCTTCCGGTTGCACCTCAATCATTCGATGTCGTGATCTGCCTTGGAGTCATCCAGCATACCCCCGACCCAGATGAGACCATCAAGGCCCTTGCGGCTCACGTCGCCCCGGGGGGGCTTCTGGTGATCGATCACTATCGATACAGCCACGAGGACATGACCAAGACGCGCCAGCGGCTGCGCAAGTTCCTTATTCGGCAGGATGCAAAGCTTGCGATGAATTTCATCAAGACGCTCGTTGCGGTCCTGTGGCCCTTGCACCGCCTGAGCTGGCGCTACCGAAAGCTTCCGCTCGGCAGCAAATTTCGGCAGGCCGTCCTCTACTACTCGCCCGTTCTCGACTATCACGACTATTATGGACAACTGGGACCCAAGCTGCTCTATGCTTGGGCTGTCCTGGATACTCATGACGCGCTCACCGACCGGTACAAGCACAAGAGGTCGACAGAGCAGATTGCGCAAGCGCTCGATGCGATCGGCCTGGTTGGAGTCGAAGCGAGCTACGGTGGGAACGGCGTAGAGGCGCGAGCTCGCGCGCCCGAGCTGTCTCCCGGAAGAAGTTGAGCTATCGAGTGTGGCCGCCGCGCCATGCACAGAGGTAGCTTTCGGATCTCAGGACACTGCTCTCATGGCGTGGGATTGAACGGTCCGGCGCAACCGTGTGATTGCGCCCATTCCTGAATTCGAAACAGCTTAGGGTTATCGTATGTGTGGAATTGCCGGCTTCCTGTCGCTAGGCTCCGATCCCTTTCCCAAGGGAGAGGCAGCGCTGCGCGCAATGTCCTCGCTGATCAGTCATCGCGGTCCCGATGGGGCCGGCGAGTGGACATCGAGGGACAGGCGCGTGGGTTTCGTCCACCGACGGCTCGCCATCATCGATCTGTCGACGGGTGGCGCGCAGCCGATGATTGCGCCGAACGGCACCGTCATCACGTATAACGGTGAGATCTACAACTACATCGAACTGCGCAACGAGCTGTCGTCCGGATGGGCGTTTCGTTCGACGTCAGACACGGAAGTGATCCTTGCCGCTTATGACAAGTGGGGAGACGATTGCGTTTCTCATCTGAGGGGAATGTTCGCATTCGCGATCTGGGATGAGAGACGGCAAAGACTGTTCGCCGCGCGAGACCGTTTCGGGATCAAGCCCTTCTACTATACGGAGCAGGACGGCACTCTGTTCTTTGCATCAGAGGCCAAGGCTTTGTTGCCCCTGCTGCCGGAGATTCGCACTGACTCGACCGCGCTCGCGGAATATCTGACGTTCCAGTATACGATTGGTGCCAAGACGCTCTTTGCGCATGTCAACGCACTCCTGCCTGGGCATGTGTTCACAGTCGACAATGGAAATGTTCGCGTTCAACGCTACTGGGACGTGCAGTATGTCGTCGATTTCGACCACAGCCCGAGATATTTCGAGGAACGCTTCAGGGAGTTGATCGCCGACTCCATGAATGTCCATTTGCGGGCTGATGTCCCGATCGGCGGCTACGTGTCAGGAGGACTCGACTCGAGCCTCGTCGCCCTTCTGGCTTCGAGTCACGATCATCGCAATCGTCTCGCTTTCCACGGCCGCTTCACGGAGTACCCGGGGTACGACGAGAGCCGCTATGCGCAGGAAGTGGCCAACCGGGCCGACATGACGGTGCATATCGCGGATATCACCGCGGAGGATTTCAGACGCTCGCTGCACGATGTCATCTACCATCTTGATTTCCCGGTTGCCGGCCCGGGCTCCTTTCCGCAATTCATGGTGTCCGCGCTCGCTGCGAAGCATGTGAAAGTCGTACTCGGTGGGCAGGGCGGGGATGAGCTTCTTGGTGGCTACGCGAGATATCTCGTCGCCTATTTTGAGCAGTGCATCAAGGCCGCCATGGACGGTACGTACCGGGAAGGAAATTACGTCGTTACGATCGAGTCCATCGTTCCGAATCTTGGCTTGCTGCGTGAATACAAGCCGATGATCAAGGAGTTCTGGCGCGAGGGGTTGTTCGACGATCTGGACAAGCGGTATTTCAGGCTTGTTGACCGCTCCACCGACATGGTCGGTGAAGTCGATTGGAAGTCGCTCGACAAGCCGCGCGTCTTTGAGGCGTTCCGCGAAATCTTTAACAACAAGGACAATGTGAGGAAGGAAGCCTATTTCGACAAGATGACTCACTTCGACTTCAAGTGTCTCTTGCCGGCATTGCTGCAGGTCGAAGATCGAATGAGTATGGCGCACGGACTCGAGAGCCGGGTGCCTCTACTCGATCACCCACTGGTCGAGTTTCTGGCGACCGTGCCCGCCGACGTGAAGTTCAAGGGCGGGCAGATGAAGCAACTGATGAAGACCGTCTATCGAGATATTTTGCCCGAGGGCATCTTGAGGCGGCGGGACAAGATGGGCTTTCCGGTTCCGCTGAAGGAGTGGTTTGAAGGGACGCTTCAGGAGTTCGTGACGGATATCTTCGATCAGCAGCGAGCGCGCCAGCGCGACCACTTCAACAGCGGCGTAGTGCTTGCGAACTTTCAGAGTGCTTCCCGCTTCTCGCGCAAGACCTGGGGCCTGTTGTCGCTGGAATTGTGGCACCAGCGCTTCCATGACCGGGCTGCCGAATTCAGAGCCATGGTTCGATCGTAGCCAAACCGAACGGCAGAAAACCCGGGTGATGTTTGACAAAGGCGACTGCCATGTTATCGCATCATGCCGAATGCTCTCCATAGGCTTGGGGCCGCGCCAAGCTTAAATCAGGATCGAAAATGAGACACGGACGCAACATCGCTGTAATTGGGTTGGGCTATGTCGGTTTGCCTGTAGCCGTGTCGTTTGCACGATCGGGCGTGCCGGTGGTCGGGTTCGATATTGACCAAAGGCGCGTTGCCGAGCTCACGGCTGGTAACGACAGAACGCGAGAGGTTGAGGCGCACGATCTGCGTCAGCCGTCGCTCGTCTTCTCATCCGATCTCGAGGCAATGGCTGGCTCCGATTTCTACATCGTGACGGTGCCCACGCCGATCGACGAGGCGAGACGGCCAGACCTGGGCGCCATGATCTCCGCATCGCGATCAATCGGCCGCGTGCTGAAGAAGGGCGATATCGTCGTCTATGAGTCAACGGTCTATCCCGGCGCCGTCGAAGAGGAATGCATTCCGGTCCTGCAGGCGGTATCGGGGCTCAAGGCGGGCGAGGATTTCACGGTCGGCTATTCGCCGGAACGAATAAATCCGGGCGACAAGCAGCACCGGTTCGAAACCATCGCCAAGGTGGTTTCGGCGCAGGATCAGCGCACGCTCGATGTCGTTGCCGAAGTCTACGGATCGGTCGTAACGGCCGGTATTCATCGCGCGCCGACCATCAAGGTGGCAGAGGCAGCAAAGGTCATCGAAAATACCCAGCGCGATTTGAACATCGCCTTCATGAACGAACTGTCGCTGATCTTTCAGGCCCTCAACATCGATACTGCGGACGTGTTGTCCGCCGCACGGACCAAATGGAATTTTCTGCCGTTCCAGCCAGGGCTCGTCGGTGGTCATTGCATCGGTGTTGACCCCTACTATCTGACTTATCGCGCAGAGAAGGCCGGCTATCATCCGGAGGTCATTCTCGCGGGTCGGCGGATCAATGACGGCATGGGGCAGCGGGTGGCGCGGGAGTGCGTCAGGGGGCTGCTGCGACGCAAGGCGCAAAGCGGTGTAGTCACGGTCCTTGGACTCACATTCAAGGAGGACGTCCCGGATACGCGGAACTCGCGGGTCGTCGATATTGTGCGCGAGCTGCAGTCGTTCGGCTTGGTGGTGCAGCTGCATGATCCTCTCGCAGATGCAGCCGATGCTGAGGAAGAATACGGGGTCAAACTCTTGCCGCTCAACGAGCTGCAATCGGCGGATGCCGTCGTTCTGGCGGTAGCCCACAACGAATACGCGACCGGCGGGTGGCCGCTGATTCAGCGGTTGCTGACCGATGGCAATGGTCTGGTCTACGATGTGAAGTCGACGCTTGATCGAGGCACCAGGCCGGCCGGCATTGAGCTGTTGCGACTTTGAGTGCGAGCATGTCCAGCAAGGCAGTTCTTGTCACCGGGGCAGCCGGCTTCATCGGTTTCCACGTCAGTCAGCGCCTGCTGTCGGAAGGCCATGACGTGGTTGGCGTTGATAGTATCAACGACTACTATGATCCCAGCCTCAAGCTGGCGCGCCTGGATCTGCTCAAAAGCAATTCCCGTTTCAGCTTTGAAAAGCTTGATCTCGCTGATCGACGGGAGGCGAAAGCGCTGTTCGATCGGTGTCGCTTTACCAGGGTGATTCATCTGGCAGCGCAGGCCGGCGTCCGATATTCAATCCAAGATCCGCACGCGTATGTCGACGCGAATATGCAGGGCTTCCTCAATATCCTGGAGGGATGCCGGCATAACGGATGTCAACACCTGGTTTACGCGTCGTCATCCTCAGTCTATGGCGCAAACTCCAAGCTCCCGTTCTCGACCGAAGATGGCGTCGATCATCCGATCAGTCTCTACGCGGCTTCCAAGAGGGCGAACGAGTTGATGGCTCATTCCTATAGCCATCTTTATCGCCTTCCCACGACGGGGCTCCGTTTTTTCACGGTGTATGGCCCGTGGGGCCGTCCCGATATGGCGATGTTCATTTTTGCCAGATCCATTCTGGCTGGAGAGCCAATCCGGCTCTTCAATCACGGTCGAATGCGTCGGGACTTCACCTATGTCGACGACGTTAGCCAGGGCATCGTTCGTCTCATCGATCGAGCGCCGCAGGGCCTCCAGGATTGGAACAGCGACAAACCCGACCGAGCGGCCAGCAGCGCTCCGTGGAAGATCTACAATATCGGGAACAACAAGCCCGAGGAACTGACATATGTCATCTCGCTCCTCGAGAAGGAGTTGGGTAAGGTGGCGGTGAGGGAGATGCTGCCGATGCAACCCGGCGATGTCGAGGCGACCTACGCCGACATCAAGGATCTTGAGCGGGATATCGGCTTTCGGCCCGCGACACCAATCGAGGAAGGTGTCGCGCGCTTCGTCAAATGGTACCGGGACTACTACCGGATTTAGCAACAGTAGCTGACTTTCTCAAATCTGGGTAATCGGATGAAAATCTTTGTCACCGGCGGCGCCGGCCAGGTCGGATCAACCGTCATCGATATGTTCTTGTCGCGCGGCGACGAGGTGGTTGCGATCGACAACTATACGACCGGCCGGGCCGACAATCTGACCAAACATGAAAACCTGACCTTGGTCGAAGACACGATCGCGAATGCCGACGTGATCAATCGACTGTTTTCAGATTTTCGGCCCGAGATCGTCGTTCATACCGCGGCGTCCTACAAGGACCCGGAGGATTGGGGAACCGACGCTCTGGTGAATGCCGTCGGCACGGCAAACGTCGCGAAGGCCTGCAAGACCTTCGGCGTATCTCGCCTGATCTACTTTCAGACGGCGCTTTGCTATGGCACCAAGCCGCTGCAGTCCCCGATCCCACTCGATCATCCGATCAATCCCGTCAATTCGAGCTATGCCATCTCGAAGACGGCCGGCGAGAACTACGTGCAGTTTTCTGGCGTGGATTGGGTCACTTTCAGGCTCGCCAACGTAATTGGGCCAAGAAACGTATCCGGTCCGCTGCCGATCTTCTATGGCCGGTTGGCGAAGGGACAGAAGTGCTTCGTTACGCCGGCCCGGCGGGACTTTTGTTACGCGGGTGATTTGGCAAAGGTCGTTGTCAGGGCCGCCGATGGCGTCGGTCGCGGCACCTATCATTTTTCCTCGGGCAAGGACGTCGCGATCAAGGAGCTCTACGACGCAGTCGTGCGGGCAATGAAGATCAATGACTATCCGGAGCCCGAGGTTAAGCCGCTTGGTCCGGATGATGCCGCTTCCATCCTTCTGGACCCCGAACGCACGTTCAAGGACTTCGGCGCAGTTGAGTTCACTTCGCTCGATGAGATCGCCCGTCTGTCGGTTGAGCGCTGGCAGAGGGAGGGCGTCGTCGGTGGCTACACACACCTGAAGGAAGCGCGTGCGGAAATCCGCACCTGATCGGATCAAGTTCGATGCGCATCATTATCACCGGCGGGGCGGGGTGCCTCGGCTCGAACCTTATTGAGCACTGGTTGCCGCAAGGTCACGAAATTCTTGTCATCGACAATTTCGCGACCGGCAAGCGTGAGGTCGTGCCCGCGCTTCCCGGCCTAAATCTCGTCGAAGGTTCGATTGCCGATCGTGATCTGGTGGCGAAGGCCTTTGCCGACTTTGCCCCAACTCACCTGGTACATTCGGCCGCTTCCTATAAGGATCCGGCAAACTGGCGCGAGGATATCGCGACGAACGTTGAGGGGACCGCGAATCTCATTGAATTCGCGCGGACCGCGGGTATTCGCCGGGTCATAAATTTCCAGACCGTCTTGTGCTACGGGCGCCCCGAGAGCACGCCTATTGCCGTCGAGCATCCGCTGCGGCCGTTCACGAGCTATGGCATTTCAAAGGTCGCCGGCGAGCAATATCTGGCCATGAGCGGTCTGCCTTTCGTCTCCCTGCGCCTTGCGAACGTCGCCGGCCCGCGCCTCGCAATCGGTCCGATCCCGACCTTCTACAAGCGACTGAAGGCGGGACAGGCATGCTTCTGCACGGCGGCCTACCGGGATTTCCTCGATATGTCCGATTTCGTCGCCGCAGTAGACATTGCGATGGCCGAGGGCGCGCCGACCGGCATCTTCAACGTATCCAGCGGAGCGGGACATTCCATCAAGGACGTATACGATCTGGTCCGATCGCATCTTCAGTTGCCGGCCGACCCGGATGTCAAGGTGGTGCCTGTCGGAGAAGATGATGTTCCCTCCGTGGTGCCGGATCCTACCAGGACGCAAGAGATCCTCGGCTGGAAAGCAAGGGTTTCGTTTCAAGAGACAATTCGGCGGCAGCTCTCGTGGTACGACGCCCACGGAGTGACGGACGTCTACAGTCACCTGGCTGCACCTAAGGGGTGAAGATGAGTTCTTTCAATGGAGCTACCGTCCTTGTCGTTGGCGGAGCTGGATTCGTCGGATCAAATCTCGTCAAGAAGCTGCTGGAGCAGGCACCGGCTCGGGTCGTCATAGTCGACAACCTGTTGTCGGCCGACGTTTCAAATGTACCGGACGATCCACGGGTCGAATTCATTCGGAACTCCATCACGGACGACGCAGTGCTTGCGGCGTTGCCGGGAAACCTGGACTACGTCTTTCATCTCGCCTGCTATCACGGCAATCAGTCCTCGATCGCCGATCCGCTTGCGGATCACGCGAACAATACGCTCACGAGCCTGAAGCTCTTTGAAAGGCTCAAGAGCATTGGTTCGCTACGGAAGGTTGTGTACGCCGCCGCAGGCTGTGCCGTGGCCGAGAAGACCTTCCAAGGGGCCGAGGCGACGCGAGAGGATGCGCCGGTTTCTCTGTTTCACGACAGTCCGTACTCGATTTCGAAGTTAATCGGCGAGATGTACGGCAACTACTACTTTGCGCGATATAAGCTGCCGTTCGTGAAGGCGCGCTTTCAGAACGTTTACGGTCCCGGCGAAATCCTTGGCGCCGGCCGCTGGCGCGGAACGGTGCATACCGTATGGAGAAACGTTACGCCGACTTTCATATGGAGAGCGCTGCACGGCGAAGCCTTGCCGGTTGAGAACGGCGGGATCGCATCTCGTGACTTCATCTATGTGGAAGACATGGCGAGAGGATTAATGGCGTGCGCGCTTTTGGGCGAGCCCGGCGAAATTTACAATCTCGCCTCTGGCGTCGAAACCAGCATTCTTGAACTAGCGACCCGCGTGAATTCCATCGTCGGCAATGTGACGCCGATTGCGCTGACGCCGGCGCGGGATTGGGACAGGTCGGGGCAGCGCTTCGGCGATCCGGCCAAGGCGCGTGAGAAACTCGGCTTCGTCGCGACCGTGTCTCACGAGGATGGTCTTCGGAAAACCATCGATTGGACGCGCGCAAATCGCGAGCGCATCGTCGGCTGCATGCGAGATCACGTTGCGCAGCTGCCCGATGTCGCAAGGTATTCCTGAATGCTGAAGATTCTCACGGTTGTCGGCGCCCGTCCGCAATTCATCAAGGCGGCGGCTGTCAGTCGTGCGATCCGCGAGACCAACGGACTCACGGAAGTGATGGTGCATACCGGTCAGCATTTCGACACGAACATGTCCGACGTGTTCTTCGAGGAGCTGGATATTCCAAAGCCGCAATATCATCTCGATATCCATGGCGGTGGTCACGCCGACATGACGGGACGTATGCTGATTGCGATAGAGCCTATCCTGCTCACGGAAAAGCCCGACTGGGTTGTCGTCTATGGTGACACCAATTCGACTTTGGCCGGCTCGCTCGCGGCGTCGAAGTTGCACATTCCGGTCGCGCACGTCGAAGCGGGGCTTCGTTCGTTCAATCGCCGGATGCCAGAGGAAATCAATCGGCTGGTAACCGACCATCTTGCCACGTTGAATTTCTGTCCGACGGCCGCAGCCGTTGCCAACCTCGCCGCCGAGGGCGTAACCAAAGGCGTACATCACGTCGGCGACGTGATGTACGATGCAACCTTGTTCGTGACGGACAAGGCCGAGGAAAGTTCGACCATACTCACCAGCCTCGGGCTGGTCCCGAAGACATATTCACTTGCTACGATTCATCGCGCTGAAAACACCGACGACCGGGAGCAGCTTCTGGCCGTCGTGCGGTTTCTGCAGGATCAGTCGCAGAAATACCCTGTTGTTCTACCGCTGCACCCGCGCACCCGGCAGGCTGCTTTGCGTATGGGAGTTGCTCTCGACGGCTTGAAGATTATTGATCCAGTCGGCTACTTCGATATGGCCAAGCTTCTGCACAACGCAGTTGAAGTCTATACGGACTCGGGAGGCGTCCAGAAGGAGGCCTATTTCCATCGCGTGCCCTGCACCACACTGCGTGACGAAACCGAGTGGACGGAAACGATTGCACACGGCTGGAATCGGCTCTGGATGCAACCGGCGCAGGCCATTCGGCGCGAGATAGAGGAATACGGGACCGGTCGCGCAGCTTACAATGTCACGCGTTTGTTGAGTTCTGGCGGCTTGCCTTAGGTTGATCGAAGCGTAATTGCCGAGTACTGAAGCTTCGTAGCCTCTGTGCTCGATTCAGTTCAGGACGACCTGCTGCAAGCTTGCATTTTGCAGGCGCTCGCCTGCCGCAGTCGTCGACGTTGCCGTCTGGTCGAACGCTGACCGCGGCGTAATGTACCAGAGCAGGAACAGCAGCCCGGTGCCGTTCGTCAGCAAGGCTGTCGAAAGCGGTACATTGAGGAGAACCTGGGGGAGCAACCCCGCGGAGAGCAGCACGAATTGCGCGGGCAAGCCGGACGACAGGCGATTGCCGAGGGCAATGATCAGGCCGCAGCCCAGCGCGGATACCGGGGCGAGCACGAGGCCGACCGAAGCGACCCCTTCGGTGGCGAACAGCGAAGCGTTGAAGGCGCCGAGATCGTAGGCCTTGGCCATGACGGCCCATATCGGCTCGTCATAGGCGCATGCAACCACGAGCTTCAACGCGTTGATCTGGCAGAAATGAGTCAGCGGGTGCGCCGAGAAGTAGTTGTTGTAGACTTCAAGGGCGAGCGACGGGATCGCAACCATCCTGGTGTTGACGGTGCCGAAATAAACCAGTGCGGGCTTGAGCGGCAGCACCTCGGCTTTGACCAGGAAGAACAAGATAGTGCCGATCAGGATAGGCAGGAAAAACGACAGGATCGTCGTGACCCTGGCCTCAGCCAGCTTGCAGATCAGCGCGAGAAACAGCAGCCAGACCGGAGCAAACAGCGCCATCTTGGTCAGCATGATCGGGTAGAACATTAGCATCAGAAGCAGAGCGGCCCCTGCCTGCCAGATCCGCTTGCTGGCGACGAAGCAGGCGAAGGCGAACGGCAACAGGGCGTTCGAGACGATCCAGACGGCATATCGCAGGACGCCGGGCAACGCGAGCTCCGCGCGATATTTGTAGATCTCGGCGAGATCGACCAGCTTGAGGTTGTAGAGAGACCCGATGCCGATGATTGCGGCCGAGGCAATCAGGATGACGGAAGGCATCATGTGAAAGGCGCGCGCCGGCATGACGACAGCCTGCCGTACCGGCGCGGTGATGAACAGCACGGGGGCGAGGAATGCGAGCGCCGAAAGCACGATCGAGGCGAGCGCCAGGCGATGATCGTAATCGAGCACCGAAAATTCGATCAGCCAGAGATACCCCAGGACCATGATGTAGAAATAGAAGCCGACGAGATAGCCAAAGCTGAAGCGACTGATTGCGAACAGGATGACGACGGGACTGAACGCCAACACGTTGACGATTGCGGATGCAAGATGTGCCTTGTCGAAGGCGATGACACCCGGGAAGGAATCGGTGATCGTGATGCAGTACAGCGAGATGCAGCAAACCACGACGTGGGCATAGGCAAGCAGGGCAAGCTTGGTCTGGCGCCACCCGAAACCAGGCTCCAGCTGAATAGCGCGATCGTTCATTCTCACCTACCGCCGCATCGGGCTGCGCGTTTGGGACCGTCTCGTGGATAGTCATCGTATTCGGCAGACTAACCCGCGATCGCCAACCGATGCCGCCTTTTGAGCCAGGGGCATGGCACGACGCCGATAAGACGACAAGGACAATGCCGGTCCTTCATCCTATTATTCCTGGTTAATAACGCAAATGCCGCTTGTTGCTCCGGGGGGTAGAGGAGCAGTTGTCCCCGATCGGATCGCCGTTACCCGGCGAGGCTTGTCGCAAGGACCCTTGCCACGCTCACAAAGGCCAAGCGAGCCGAGGCAGCGCGAAATCATGGTGCCGCGGCCGCGCCGCCTGACTGGTGCATGGCCTTGCCTTACCCCGAGTTTTCTGGGTAATGGACGTTATCGCGCGGCTCGCAAGGCCGCTTGTTCCCTCGGCTCTTCGGCCGGCTGCAATGGCCGGTCACGAGACAAGACAGGGCCTGTTGCATGATCAGATTTGGCCTGCTCGGGTGCGGGCGTATCGCCAAGCGTCACTCGGATCTCCTGGGTGGCAATCACATCGAGGGAGCGAGCCTGGTCGCGGTCTGCGATCCGATCCGCGCGCGCGCCGATGCGGTTGCCGGGAAGTTCGGCGTTGCGGCCCATTACGACATGGACGAATTCCTGGCGCGGAAGGACATCGATGCCGTCGCCGTGCTGACGCCGAGCGGGCTGCATCCCGCGCATGTGATCGCCTGTGCCAAGGCCGGCAAGCACATCGTGGTTGAGAAGCCCATGGCGCTGCGGCTGCAGGACGCCGACGACATGATCCGGGCCTGCGACCAGGCCGGCGTCAAGATGTTCATCGTCAAGCAGAACCGCTTCAACGTGCCGGTGGTCAAGGCGCGCGAGGCGCTCGACGCCGGCCGCTTCGGCAAGCTCATCCTGGGGACGGTCCGAGTGCGCTGGTGCCGCGACCAGGCCTATTATGACCAGGACGATTGGCGCGGCACCTGGGCCTATGACGGCGGCGTGCTGACCAATCAGGCAAGCCACCATGTCGACATGCTGGAGTGGTTCTTCGGCGACGTGGTGAGCGTGCATGCGCGCGCGGCAACGGCACTGGCCAATATCGAAACCGAGGATACGGCCGTCGCGACCTTGAAGTTCCGCAACGGCGCGCTCGGGATCATCGAGGCGACCACCGCGGCGCGCCCGACCGATCTTGAGGGCTCGCTCTCGATCCTGGGCGAAAAGGGCACGGTCGAGATCTCGGGCTTCGCGGTTAACCAGATCCGGCACTGGCGCTTTGTCGACGAGCTGCCGTCGGACAAGGACGTCGTGGAGAAGTTCTCGGTCAACCCGCCCAACGTCTACGGCTTCGGCCATCAGGCCTATTATCACCATGTGGTCGATTGTCTGGTGAATCAGCGCGCTGCGCTGGTGGACGGGCTCGAGGGCCGCAAGAGCCTGGAGCTGATCTCGGCCCTCTACGAGTCGATCGAGACCGGCGAGGAAGTCGCGCTGCGCTTCACGCCACGGTTGAGCCGGCTGGGCGTCGTTTCGTGAACCGGCCGGAGGTGCATCAGGCCAGCGTGCGCGATGTCGCGTTCGGCGAACGCGTCAAGATCGTCGAGCCCTGCAACCTCTATGGCTGCAAGCTCGGCGACGACTGTTTCGTCGGCCCCTTCACCGAAATCCAGAAGGGCGTGATCGTCGGGGCGCGCACCCGCGTGCAGTCGCATGCCTTCGTCTGCGAGCTCGTTACCATCGGCGAGGATTGTTTCGTCGGCCACGGCGTGATGTTCGTCAACGACACGTTCTCCACCGGCGGCCCGGCGCGTGGACGCAAGGAGCTGTGGCGCGAGACGGTGATCGGCAACCGGGTGTCGATCGGCTCCAATGCGACGATCATGCCGGTCAGGATCGTCGACGACGTCGTCATCGGCGCCGGATCGGTGGTGACCAAGGACATCACGATATCAGGCACCTATGCCGGCAATCCGGCGCGCCGGCTGCTGACGAGCCAATAGGGCAATAGGGGAATATCGATGGCGGTGCCGTATGCCGACCTGCAACTGCAATACCAGTCCATCAAGGGCGAGATCGACGCTGCGATCGCCGGCGTGATCCGCGACAACGCCTTCATTCGCGGCGGCTATGTCGACGCCTTCGAGCGAGAATTTGCGGCGGCGGCCCAGGTCGCTCATTGCGTGTCCTGCGCCAACGGCACCGACGCGCTTTACCTCGCCATGCGGGCGCTGAAGGTGAAGCCGGGCGACGAGGTGATCACGACGGCGCATTCCTGGATCTCGACCGCGGCGATGATCACCCATTCCGGTGCCACCGTCGTATTCTGCGACACCGACGAGGCCACGTTCACGATCGATCCGGCGGCCATCGAGGCCGCGATCACGCCGCGCACGGTCGGGATCATCCCGGTGCACCTGTACGGCCAGCCCGCGGATATGGACGCGATCATGGCGATCGCGCAGAAGCACAGGCTGTGGGTGATCGAGGATTGCGCCCAGGCCCATCTGGCGCGCTACAAGGGCCGCATGGTCGGCACCTTCGGCGCGGCCGCGACCTATTCATTCTATCCCGGCAAGAATCTCGGCGCGATGGGCGATGCCGGCGCGGTCGTCACCAGCGACGCGGCGCTCGCCGAGCAGATGGCCATGCTGGCGCGCCATGGTGGACTGGTGAAGCACCAGCACCACATCGAAGGCATCAACAGCCGGCTCGACGGCATGCAGGCGGCGATCCTCTCCGCCAAGCTGCCGCACCTTGCCGCCTGGACCGAGGCCCGGCAGGCCGCGGCCGAGGTCTATGATGCCGGCCTCAACCAGATCGAGGATGTCGTGGTGCCCGAGGTCGCGCCGGCACGCAGCCACGTCTATCACCTCTACACGATCAGGCATCCGCGCCGCGACGCGCTCGCCGCCCATCTCAACGCCAACGGCGTGCAGACCGCCATCAACTATCCCACCGCGCTGCCGTTGCTGCCGGCCTATGCGCGGTTCGAGCATCGGCCGGAGCAGTTCCCCAACGCGCATCGCGATCAGGGCCGGATTCTCTCGCTGCCGATGTTCGCTGAGATCACGCGCCAGCAGCAGGACGAGGTGATCGAGCTGATCCGGAAGTTCTGATCGCGATCGCGACCACGCGCCTGACGCTGTGGTCTTCAGCTCCCGAGCAGCAGGGGCCTCAGGAACAGCTCCAGATTGGATCCCGAGAACAGGTAGCCCTTCAGCCCGGCCGCACGTGCCGCCTCGAGATCCGTCGGTTGATCGCCGACCAGAAAGCTGCGTTCGACGTCGACCGGAAAACGTTCCAGCAGATCATTGATCATGCCCGGCGACGGTTTGCGCCGGTGGCTGACCTGCCGATATCGTTCAACCGTCCCTTCAGGATGGAACGGGCAGAATTCGAAGGCGTCGATATGCGCGCCGATCCTGCCGAGCTCATCGGCCATCCAGTCGTGAAGCCGCCGGACGTGTGTCTCCTCGTAGAGACCCCTTGCAACGCCTGACTGGTTGGTCACGACGAACGCAAAATACCCCATGTCGTTGACCGCCTTGACCGCCTCGCGCGCGCCGTCGATCCAGACCAGCCTGTGGCTTTCGAAGAGGTAGCCGATGTCCTGGTTCAGGACGCCGTCCCGATCGAAGAACACGGCTGGCCTTCGCGGCTGATCTCCGGAAGCGCTGCTCATGAGGTGATGATCCGTTCGTCTCCACGAGGCATGAGCTAGCTCAATAGTTCACAAAGCCGCGCGCGACAAATCTGGATCGATCACGCCCGGTGTGGTCTCGACGTTTATCGCTCGTCCGCAATCACCTTGCCGTCGTTCGGCAGCGAGCCGGTTCCGACCAGCTCGACGGTGCCCCCCAGTTTGGTCACCGCACGCAGCGTCGCTGCAACTTCGCTCAACAGGGCATCCGGCGCCGAGGCACATTCGGCTCTCAGCGTCATCACGTCGGCCTCGCCGGCGCGCGTGACGACAAGGCGCAGCCGTCCAAGCTCGGGATGGCGCTTGCCGATCTCCGCGATCTGCTCGGGGCGCACGAACATCCCCTTCAC
Source organism: Bradyrhizobium sp. USDA 3262 (assembly GCF_054060035.1). Taxonomy (NCBI): domain Bacteria; kingdom Pseudomonadati; phylum Pseudomonadota; class Alphaproteobacteria; order Hyphomicrobiales; family Nitrobacteraceae; genus Bradyrhizobium; species Bradyrhizobium sp. USDA 3262. The sequence goes on along the minus strand of NZ_JBSSCT010000001.1, from coordinate 7,012,927 downwards.
CTTGGTGGTCTGGTCGGCGCGGCCCATCCAGCCCTTGATTCGCATGTTGGTGCGCCCGCACCGGCTCGCGCCGGGCAGGGCAGCGGTCAGGTCGCCGAGCGCGAGGCGTATCCAGGGATGGTGCGGATCGAGCGAGGTCACCACGATCTCGCCGACGTCACCCGGCGCAACGGGATCGCCGGTGCCGGGCTTGACGATCTCCAGGATCAGGTCCTCGTTGACCGTCATTCCCTCGCGCGCCGCCGTCTCGAACGCGATCAGGCCGAGATCGGCGGTGCCGAAGGCCTGGTAGGCCTCGACGCCGCGCGACTTCATCTCCTCCTGCAGCGATTTCGGAAATGCCGCGCCTGAGACCAGCGCGCGCTTGATCGACGATACGTCACGGCCGGCGGTGGCGGCCGCGTCGAGCAGGATCTTCAGGAAGTCCGGGGTGCCGCTATAGCCGACCGGGCGATAGGCCTCGATCAGCTCGAATTGCTGCTCGGTATTGCCGGGGCCCGCCGGGATCACCGCACAGCCGAGCGCCCGCGCGGAAGCATCGAAGATGAAGCCGCCGGGGGTGAGGTGATAGCTGAAGGTGTTCAGCACCACATCCCTCTCGCGAAAGCCCGCCGCGAACAGCGCCCGGGCGCCGCGCCAGGGGTCCGCCTGGCGGCCCTCGGGCTCGAAGATCGGTCCGGGCGAGGTGAACAGCCGGGCGAACGAGCCGGGCGTGTCGGCCACGAAGCCGCCGAACGGCGGGGCGGCCTTGTGCAGGGCCGGCAGTTCCGACTTGCGCAGCACCGGCAGTCCCGCCAGCGCCTCCCGGCTGGTGATGGAGGCGGGATCGGTGCCCCTCAACAGGTTGGAATAGGCGGGCGCCGCCATCGCCTTGCGCAGCACCTCGGGCAGTCGGGCGAACAACGCGGCCTCGCGCTCGGCCGGATCGCGCGTTTCAAGGGCGTCGTAATGGTCGGTCATGGCAGGTCCTTGAGAGGATGTGCGCGGGTTGCGTGCCGGTCCGCCCGTGCTATCAGACGGTGACCGCTGACATTGGGACGGTTCCAGGGAGCACGATGGCTGAGGCAGAGAGCGTTGCGGCGGACGGGGCCGCCGACGTCGTCGCGAGGCTGAAGCGCCGCATCATTGGCGAGGCCCTGCCGCTGTGGTCGACCGCAGGCTGGGACAGCACCGCCGGCGGCTTTGTCGACCGGCTGCATCAGGACGGGACAGCGGACCGCGCCGCCCCGCGCCGGATCATGGTGCAGGCGCGCCAGATCTATTGCTACGCCAAGGCGGCCCAGCTCGGCTGGTATCCGGAAGGACGCGCGGTCGCGCTGAAAGGGCTGGACTACCTGCTGGCCAAGGCCAAGGCGCCGGACGGCCGGCCCGGCTTCGTCTACAGCCTGACCGCGGAGGGCGGCGTGCACGATCCGCTGCGCGACACCTACGGCCACGCCTTCGTGCTGCTCGCGCTCGCGACCGTCTACAGCCTCGACCAGGACTCCCAGATCTGCGCCGAGATCGACGCGCTGCTGTCGTTCCTCGACACCCAGCTGCGCTCGCCCCATGGCGGCTTCCACGAGGGCCTGCCGCCCTCGATGCCGCGCCGGCAGAACCCGCAGATGCATCTGTTCGAGGCGATGATCGCCTGCTTCGACGCGACCCACGACTTGTCGTTCCAGAACCGCGCCGGCGATTTCTTCGCGCTGTTCCTCGCCAACCTCTACGACAAGCAGACGCGCACTCTCGGCGAATATTTCGAGGAGGACTGGTCGAAGATCCCGCCGGTCAGCGTCGAGCCCGGGCACCTCGCGGAATGGGTCTGGCTGCTGAAGGGATTCGAGCGCATCACCGGCTGCCCGACCGGGCGCCCGCGCGGCGAGCTGCTGGCATCGGCGCTGCGCTATCGCGACGCGGCCACCGGCTGCCTGGTCGACGAGGGCGACGCCGAGGGCAACATTCGCCGCCACACACGGCGGCTGTGGCCGCAGAGCGAGCTGGCGAAGGCGTGGATCGCGCAGGCCGAGTCGGGCGAAGCCGGCGCGGCGGATGAGGCGCGCGCTGCGCTGGTGCTGCTCGAGCGGCACTATCTCGGCCATCCCGTGACCGGCGGCTGGTACGATCAGTTCGACCGCGACGGCAATTCGCTGGTCGCCACGATCCCGGCGTCGTCGTTCTATCATGTGCTTTGCGCGGTCACTGAAGCCGAGCAGGTGCTCGGATAGAACCGCCTTCCTGGTCTGACGCGTTCTCTGCACACGCAACTCCGCCTGAAAACGCTCGATATCCTCACAGCCAGCGCTTGCGCCGCTTGAAGCTCTTCAGGTTCTTGAAGCTCTTGCGCTGGTCGCCGGCGCCGCCGAGGTAGAATTCCTTGACGTCCTCATTGTCGCGCAGCTCGTCGGCGGAGCCGTCGAGCACCACCTTGCCCTGTTCCATGATGTAGCCATGGCTCGCGACCGAGAGCGCGGCGCGCGCATTCTGCTCGACCAGGAGGATCGTGACGCCGAGGTCGCGGTTGATCTCCTTGATGATCGCGAACACTTCCTTGACGAGCAGCGGTGACAGTCCCATCGACGGCTCGTCCATCAGGATCATCTTCGGACGGGCCATCAGCGCGCGGCCGATCGCGAGCATCTGCTGCTCGCCGCCGGAGAGATAGCCGGCGAGGCCGGTGCGCTCCTTCAGGCGCGGGAAATATTTGAACACCATGTCGATGTCATCGGAGACCTCGCCGTCGCGCCGGGTGAAGGCACCGAGCCGCAGGTTCTCCAGCGACGTCATGTCGGCGACGATGCGGCGGCCTTCCATGACCTGGAAGATGCCGCGGCGGACGATTTTGTCCGGATCGATGCCGTTGATGCGCTGGCCCTCGAACAGGATCTCGCCGCGGGTGACCTCGCCGTCCTCGGTCTTGAGCAGGCCCGAGATCGCCTTCAGCGTGGTCGACTTGCCGGCGCCGTTGGCGCCGAGTAGCGCCACGATCGCGCCCTTCGGCACCTCGAGGCTGAGGCCGCGCAGCACCAGGATGACGTCGTCATAGACGACCTCGATGTTGTTGATGCTGAGCAGCGGCGGCGGCGGGACGGCCGTCGGCCCCGGGCGGGTGGCTTCGAGGGTTTCGTTCATGGTCTCGATCACTCTCCACTGTCGTCACCCGCGTTTCGTGCGCAACTGCGCACTCGAGCGGGTGACCCAGGATTCCAGAGGCGCCGGCGATCAATCGAGAGGCCGCAGCGTACTGGATCCCCCGCTTTCGCGGGGGATGACGATTGTTGTCGAGGCTGCGCTGGGTGGCAGCCCCACGACCTCACCAGCCAAACCATTCGGGTTTGCGCGGCAGTTCGACGGTCTTCACCTTCTCGAGCTTGATGGTGCCTTTGGCCATCAGGTCGTTGATGTCGCCATCGGTCGCGCCCGAGATCTTCGAGCGATAGAGGTCGACCTTCGTGGTCGGGCGGTGATCCTTTTCGGTCCAGGTCGAGGGATTGCAGACGCCGTCCATGCCGGCCGGCACCCAATCCTTCTTCTGGTAGAAGCCCTTGGCGACGTTCTCGCCGGTGGCGCCGCCGTTCTTGGCGGCCCAGTCGAGCGCTTCCTTCAGATAGAGCGCGCTGCAGACCGCGGCGATGTAGTGTACCGGCCGATAGACCTTCCCGGACGGGTCGGACATCTTGGAGATTTCCATCACCGTCTTCATGCCGGGCGCGTTGCCGCCCCAGCTCACCGCCGTGCGGAGCGGGAAGATCACGCCGTCGGCTGCATCGCCGGCGGTCTTCGCCGCGTTCTCGTCCATGCCCCAGACATTGCCGAGGAACTGGACGTCGACGCCGGCGGTCTTGCAGGCCTTCAGCACCGAGATGTTCGAGGCCGCCGTGTTGCCGAGATAGGCATAATTTGCGCCCGAGCTTTTCAGGCTGAGACACTGCGCCGAGTAGTCGCCGGGGGACAGCGCGAACACCAGCGGCGGCAGCACCTCGAAGCCGAGCTCGGTCGCCAGCGCTTCACCGGCCGCCTTCGGCGCGTTCGGATACGGATGGTTGGCGCCCATGTGGACGAATTTCGGCTTGCCGGGCTTGCCCTTGGCCTTCCAGTCCTCCGCGGCCCAGGTCAGCATCGCGCGCATCGAGTCCGAGTAGCTCGGACCGTAGAAGAAATTGTACGGTGCGGGCTTGGCCTTGCCGCTGGTGCCTTCCGGATCGGTCAGCGCGGCGGCGTAGGAGCCGGAGATGTCCGGGATCTTGTCCTGCGCCAGGAAGCCGGTGAGGGCTTCGGTATCCGCCGTGCCCCAGCCCATGATCGCCGCGACCTTGCCGTCGGGCGCCGACCACTTCTTGTACAGCGCGATGGCGCGCGGCACCTGGTAGCCATAGTCGTTGCTGTCGACATTGAGCTGCTTGCCGCCGATACCGCCGTTCTTGTTGACCCAGGCGAAGGTGTCCGCGACGCCCTGGCCATAGGGGGTGCCGACGTCGGACGTGCCGCCCGAGAGGTCCTGCAGATGGCCGATGGCGATCTGCGCCTGCGCGGTGGCGGCCGCGCTGCTGATCAGCAGCGCAAGGGAGACCGAGCTCAAAAGGGATCTAATCGTCATTCTTGCTTTCCTCCTGCTTATTCGTTGAACCGAATTTTGAGTTGCGTTCCGTGCGTTGCGTCAATGCGAGAACGGGTAGAGCTTCCAGTAGGCCTTGATCTGCCGCCAGCGATGCGCGAGGCCGTCCGGCTCGAACATCAAGAAGCCGATGATGATCAGGCCGATCGCGATCTCGCGCAGGAAGGTGATGTTGTTGTTGAGCTGCAGCGCCTTGTCGATGGCGCCGCCCTTCAGCCAGGCGCTCAGCCACTCCATCGATTCCGGCAGCAGCACCACGAAGGCCGTGCCCATCAGCGTGCCCATCACCGAGCCGGTGCCGCCGATGATGACCATGGCGAGGAACAGCACCGAGCGCTCGATGCCAAAGCCTTCCTGCGAGACCACGAGCTGATAGTGCGCGTAGAGCGCGCCGGCGATGCCGGCAAAGAAGGCGGCAAGCCCGAACGACAGCGTCCGGTACTTGGTGAGGTTGATGCCCATGATCTCGGCGGAGAGATAGTGATCGCGGATCGCGACCAGCGCGCGGCCGTCGCGGGTGCGCATCAGATTGGTGACGAGCAAATAGCTGATCACCATGTAGGCGAGCACGACGTAGAAGTACTGGCGGTCGCCGCGCAGGGTGTAGCCGAAGATCGAGAACGGGTTGGCGCTGGCCGGCACCGAGCCGCCCGAGAACCATTCGGCGCGCGAGAAGAAGTCGAGCAGGATGTACTGCGCGGCGAGCGTCGCGATCACGAGATAGAGCCCCTTCAGCCGCGCCGCCGGCACGCCGAAGATCAGGCCGACCAGTGCCGTGACGACGCCGGCGAGGGGGATGGCAAAGAACACCGGGATCGGCGCATTGTTGGAGATGTAGGCCGAGGTGAACGCGCCGAACAGGAAGAACGCGGCGTGGCCGATCGAGATCTGGCCGGTGAAGCCGACCAGGACATTGAGGCCGAGGGCCGCGATCGCGAAGATGCCGATCTGGATCGCGATCGAGAGCAGGTAGTTGGACAGCAGCATCGGCGCGAAGCAGGCCAGCACAATGCCGAGGGTCGCGAAATTGCGGCTGGTCGCGGTCGGGAAGATCGTGGTGTCGGCCGCATAGCTGGTGCGGAAATCGCCCGAGGGGATGAGTGTGCTTGTCGCCATTGATCAGACCCGCTCAATATCTTTGGTGCCGAACAGGCCGTACGGTTTGATCATCAGGATGATGATCAGGACGTAGAACGGCGCGATCTCGTAGAGATTGCCCCAGTGGAGATACTGGCTGTCGACATACTGGGCGACATTTTCCAACAGCCCGATGATGATGCCGCCGAGCACGGCGCCGCCGACCGAGTCGAGCCCGCCCAGGATCGCGGCCGGAAACACCTTGATGCCGTAGGCGGAGAGGCCGGACGACACGCCGTTGACCACGGCGACCACCACGCCGGCGACCGCCGAGACGGTGGCCGAGATCGCCCACGCCATCGCGAACACGTTCTTGACGGAAATGCCGAGCGACTGCGCGACCTGCTGGTTGAAGGCGGTTGCGCGCATCGCCAGGCCGTATTTGGAGGCCCGGAAGAACCAGGCCATGCCGACCATCATGGCGAGCGAGACCACGAGGCTCATGACATAGACGGTCTGGATCTGCAGCCCGAACAGGCTGACCGACTGGCTCTGGAACACGCGCGGGAACGGCTGCGGGTTGACGCCGAAGATCCACTTCAGCGCGGCCTGGAACACCGTCGACAGGCCGATCGTCACCATGATCACGGAGATGATGGGCTCGCCGATCATCGGACGCAGGATCACGACCTGGATCGCGATGCCGAAGATGAACATGAAGACCAGCGTGATCGGCATGCCGACCCAGAACGGCACCTGATACTTCGTCAGCAGCGCCCAGCACACCCAGGCGCCGACCAGCAGCAATTCGCCCTGCGCGAAGTTCACGACCTGCGTCGCCTTGTAGATCAGCACGAACGACATCGCGACCACGCCGTAAAGCGTGCCGACCACGAGGCCGTTGACGATCAGCTGGATCAGGAACTGGGTGTTCATGGGGTGCGGTCGCTCCGAACTGCGGCGCCAGCACCCTCTCCCCTTGTGGGAGAGGGTGGCTTCGCAAAGCGAAGCCGGGTGAGGGGTTGTCTCCGCATCGGGATCGTGGAGAGGGTACCCCTCACCCAAGCGAGTTCGTGTCGACTGGCGGTGTAGCCCTCTCCCACAAGGGGGGAGGGCACATTCATGAGCACCGCGCTCCGGTCGCGCAACACAGTCATTCCGCGGCCTCCGCGAGCACGGCGCGGCCGAGGTCGACCACCTCGAGCGTGGTGCGGACGCGCTGCGTCGAGCCGTCCTGGAAGCGGATCACGGTGTCGACGGGGATGCGGGCCTTGCCGCGGTAGATCGCATCGATGATGTCGGCGTATTTCTCGTTGATCACGCCGCGGCGGACTTTTCGGGTCCGGGTCAGCTCGCCGTCATCGGCATCGAGCTCCTTGTAGAGCAGCAGGAAGCGCGAGATGCGTTGCGCAGGCGGCAGGGTGGCGTTGACCGTTTCGACCTCGTTCTTGAGCAGCGCATAGACCTCGGGCCGCGAGGACAGGTCGGTGTAGGTCGTGAACGAGATCCGGTTCTTTTCCGCCCATTTCGAGATAATCGAGTAGCGGATGCAGATCATCGCGGCGAGCGCGTCGCGGCCGGCGCCGAGCACCACCGCTTCGGCGACATAGGGCGAGAACTTCAGCTTGTTCTCGATATATTGCGGCGAGAAGCGCTCGCCGCGCGAGGTCTCGGCGAGATCCTTGATGCGGTCGATCACGACAAGCTGCCGGTTGTCGTTGTAGTAGCCGGCATCGCCCGAATGCATCCAGCCGTCCTTGATGTCGGCGACCGAGGCTTCGGGGTTCTTGTAATAGCCGTGGAACATGTTGGGATGCCGCACCACGATCTCGCCGACGCCGTTGACGTCGGCATTGTCGATGCGGATCTCGATGTCGTCGGCCATCGGCACGCCGGTGGTGTCGGGATCGACCTTGCCTTCGGGATGCAGCGTATAGGCGCCGAGCAGCTCGGTCTGGCCGTACAGCGTGCGCAGCGGCACGCCCATCGCCTGGAAGAACTTGAAGGTATCCGGCCCGAGCGCCGCGCCACCGGTCGCCGCCGAGCGCAGCCGCGTGAAGCCGAGCCGGTCGCGCAGCGCGCGGAACAGCAGCTGGTCGGCGAAAACAGAACGCTTGCCCTCGGCAAGCGCCGCCAGCCCGGTCTTCATGCCGAGGTCATAGAGCCGCTGCTTGAACGGCGAGGCGTCCATCACCCCGGCGCGGACGTCGGCCGCGATCGATTCCCAGACCCGCGGCGCGAACAGCACGAAGGTCGGCGCGATCTCGCGGAAGTCGTGCATCATGGTGTCGGGCTCTTCGACGAAGTTGACCTTCATCCGGGAGAGCAGCCCTTTGCCCAGCGCGTAGATCTGTTCCATGATCCAGGGCAGCGGCAGCACCGAAACATACTCGTCGTCCGGCCCCTTCGGATCGAAGGCGAGATAGGTCGCGCAGTGCCGCAGCACGCGCCCGGCCGAGAGCATCGCAAGCTTCGGATTGGCCGTCGTGCCCGAGGTGGTGCAGAGGATCGCGACGTCCTCGCCATCAGTGGCGTCGACCAGCCGCTCGTACAGGCCGGGCTCGCGCGCGGCGCGATCGCGACCCAGCGCAACGAGCTTGCTCGCCTCCATCAATCGCGGATCGTCGTATTTGCGCATGCCGCGCGGGTCGGAATAGACGATGTGCTTGAGTTGGGGCACGCGATCGGCCAGGCCGAGCAGCTTGTCGACCTGTTCCTCGTCCTCGGCGAAGACCAGCTTGGCCTCGCCATAGGTCAGGAGATAGGCGGCCTCCTCGTCCAGCACGTCGCGGTAAAGACCGAGGCTCATCGCGCCAATCGCGTGGGCCGCGATCTCGGCGGCGACCCAGTCCGGCCGGTTGTCGCCGATGATGCCAATTACGTCGCCGCGGCCAAGCCCGAGCTCGACCATGCCGAGCGCGAAGTCATGGGTGCGGGTCTGGTAGTCGTTCCAGGTAAATTCGCGCCACAGCCCGAAATCTTTCTCGCGCAGCGCGATCTCGCTGCCATGCTCCTTGGCGTTGAGGCGCAGCATCTTGGGAAAGGTATTGGCCTGCGCGGCGCGACCGGCATAGTCCATCATGCCGCACTCTCCCGCACCGCCGGCTTATCGTCGGGGTCGACCAGCACTTCGTCTTCCTCGCCGAGATAGGCGCGCTTGACATGGGGATCGGCGAGCACGGTGGCCGGATCGCCCTCGGCGATCTTGCGGCCGAAATCGAGCACCATGACGCGGTGGGAGATGTCCATCACGACGCCCATGTCGTGCTCGATCATCATCACCGTCATGCCGAACTCTTCGTTGAGATCGACGATGTAGCGCGCCATGTCTTCCTTCTCTTCGAAGTTCATGCCGGCCATCGGCTCGTCGAGCAGGATCAGTTGCGGCTCGAGCGCCATCGCGCGGGCGAGCTCGACGCGCTTGCGCAAGCCGTAGGGCAGGGTGCCGGCGGTGGCCTTGCGCACCGACTGCAGATCGAGGAAGTCGATGATCTCCTCGACCTTGCGGCGGTGCTCCAGCTCCTCGCGGCGCGCGCCGGTCAGCCAGTACAGCGACCCCGTGATGAAGTTGTTCTTCAGGAGGTGATGGCGGCCGACCATGATGTTGTCGAGCACGCTCATGTGGTGGAACAGCGCGAGATTCTGGAAGGTCCGGCCGATGCCGAGCCGGGGCCGCGCGTTCGGGTTGAGGCCGGTAATGTCCTGGCCGCGATAGAACAGCTGGCCTTCGGTCGGCCGGTAGCGGCCGGAGATACAGTTGACGATCGAGGTCTTGCCGGCGCCGTTCGGGCCGATGATGGAGAACAGCTCGCCCTCGTTGACGCCGAAGCTCACTTCGGTCAGCGCGCGGACGCCGCCAAAGCGCAGTGAGACTCCGCGCACCTCGAGACTATTAGCCACCCTGTTCCCTCCAGATACGGGCGCTTAGCAAGCCTGCGCGCGATTTCAACCAAGGCGTCATTGATCAAGTCCAACACCCCGCTGTCGCGCAGGCCATAAAAATAGTACTGGACCGTCGTAAAGGGAGGAAAATCCTTCGGCAAAAGCGCCCATTGGCATCCCGTCGTCGCAATGTACTGGATCGCATCCCATACCGATCGCATGCAGGTCTTGCGCGGTCGACCCACCTTGCTCCGCCCTGGCATCAACAGCTCGATCAAGGCCCATTCCGCATCCGTACAATCGCTTGCATAGCGCAGCGCTCGTCTGTCATGCTGACAGCGGGTGATTTCGGTCCAGGTCATCTGCTTCTCCGATGGCTTCGAACACCTCGAAGAATCACAACCTGCTGAAATCACCCAACTTTAATTTCCGGTCATCTTAGGCGCGCTCTTTATCTTCTTATCTTCACTTCGATCTTGCTTCGATCTTACACTTCGATCCTACATGGGCCACCGAAGGGAGACCATCCGACTAATGATGCCGGCGTTCGGGAGATCTCTCGCCCCGATCGCCTGCGTCATGCGCGGTAACGCCGCACCCTGCAAGCCCGTCTCTCACGTCGTCCGCCTTCAGCGATCCATCGAGGAGCTGCGCGACGTTACGCGAGGTGGCTCTGAATACGAGAAAGCGATAGGTTGAATTGTCATGTGCCCGACATTTGGTCAGGAATTTTCGCTGGCATTCCAGGCCCCGGGTCCCTGGCTTCGCGCACGGCGTTGCTGCGGTGCAATATCGTTGCAGTATCTTGGGGTGGGATGCCGTCGCTAGAATGATTGCTGCTGATTACCTGAAACGCATCGCGGCCTGGTCGCGCGAATTGAGCGAGCAAGAAATCGAAATCGCGCGCGCGGGCATTTCCGAGAAATCCTACCGCGCGCCAACGAATTCATCTTCATGCGCGGCGACAACTTCCAGTACTGGACCGGCATCGTCACCGGGCTGGCGCGCATGGGCATCGTCTCGCGCGGCGGCAAGGCGGCAAGTTTCGCGGGCCTCACCGCGGGCGCGTGGTTCGGTGAGGGGACCGTGCTCAAGAATGAACCCCGGCGCTACGATGTGGTCGCGCTGCGCGACACGCGACTGGCGATGATGGATCGCCGGACCTTCGTCTGGCTGTTCGAGAACAGCGTCGGCTTCAACCGATTCCTGGTCGGCTCGCTCAATGAGCGGCTCGGCCAGTTCATCGCGCTGCTCGAATATGGCCGCACGCTGGACGCCACGGCGCGGCTGGCGCGCTCGATCGCCTCGCTGTTCAATCCGATTCTCTATCCCGACCTGACGCTGCACCTTGAGATCACCCAGGAGGAGATTGGGGCGCTGTCGGGAATCTCCCGGCAGAATGCCAACCAGTGCCTGAAGCGGCTCGAGCGGGAAGGGCTGTTGCGGCTCGAATATGGCGGGGTGACCATCCTCAACCTCGACCGGCTGCGCCACTATGGCGAGTGACGGGTTCCGGGCGCATTGAGCCGTTTTCGCAGGCCTAAAGTCCTGATTTCAAACGATTAAGCCATTAGACTTGGGGCAGGCTGGATGCTACAGACCGGCCTCGTCGGGATCGCGCGGTTTTCGCGCTCTCTGGAGATGACATGGCGGTTAAGGATTCGGCGGCTCAGGACTCAAAGCGGCGCGTTGCGCTGATCACCGGCGTTACCGGGCAGGACGGCGCGTATCTCGCCGAATATCTGCTCGGTCTCGGCTATACCGTGCACGGGATCAAGCGGCGGTCGTCCTCGTTCAACACCGCGCGCGTCGACCATCTCTACCAGGACCCGCATGCCGGCAACGTGCCGTTCCTGATGCACTACGGCGACATGACGGATTCGACCAATCTGATCCGGCTGGTGCAGCAGATCCGGCCGACCGAGATCTATAACCTCGCCGCCCAGAGCCACGTCCAGGTCAGTTTCGAGAGCCCGGAATACACCGCCAACGCCGACGCGATCGGCGTGCTGCGGCTGCTGGAGGCGATCCGCATCCTCGGCATGGAAAAGGAGACGCGGTTCTACCAGGCCTCGACCTCGGAGCTTTACGGGCTCGTGCAAGAGGTGCCGCAGAAGGAGACCACGCCATTCTATCCGCGCTCGCCCTATGGCGTCGCCAAGCTCTACGGCTACTGGATCACGGTGAACTACCGTGAGGCCTATGGCATGTTCGCCAGCAACGGCATCCTGTTCAACCATGAGAGCCCGATCCGCGGCGAGACCTTCGTGACGCGCAAGATCACCCGCGCCGTCGCGCGCATCGAGGTCGGCCTCGAGAACAAGCTCTATCTCGGCAATCTCGACGCCAAGCGCGACTGGGGCCACGCCCGCGACTATGTCGAGGGCATGCACAGGATCCTGCAGGTCGACGAGCCCGGCGACTTCGTGCTCGCGACCGGCGAGACGCGGTCGGTCCGCGAGTTCGTCGAGCTGGCGTTTGCCGAGGTCGGCCGCAGCATCGAATGGCGCGGCAAGGGCGTCGAGGAGGTCGGTGTCGACAAGGCGTCCGGCAACACCCTGGTGCAGATCGATCCGACCTATTTCCGCCCGACCGAGGTCGATCTTCTGATCGGCGACGCCAGCAAGGCGCGCGCCAAGCTCGGCTGGGCGCCGAAGACGCCGTTCGCGCAGCTAGTGAAGGAAATGGTCGCCGGCGATCTCGTCGAGGCCAGGCAGGACGCGGCCAATGGCAAGCACGGCGTTTGAGCTGAAGGGCAAGACGGTCTTCGTTGCCGGCCATCGCGGCATGGTCGGCTCGGCGCTGATGCGCCGGCTGGCGCGCGAGGAGGCCGATCTCCTGACGGTGTCGCGCAGCGAGGTCGATCTGCGCGACCAAACCGCGGTCAACGCGTGGTTTGCCGCGAAGCGGCCGCAGGCTGTATTCCTCGCTGCCGCCAAGGTCGGCGGCATCGTCGCCAACAACACGCTGCGGGCGGAATTCCTCTACGAAAATCTGGCGATCTCGAGCAACGTGATCGAGGCGGCCCACGCCAATGGATGCGAGAAGCTGATGTTCTTCGGCTCGTCCTGCATCTATCCGCGCCTGGCGCCGCAGCCGCTGCGCGAGGATTCGATGCTGACCGGCCCGCTGGAGCCGACCAACGAGCCCTATGCCATCGCCAAGATCGCCGGCATCAAGATGGCCGAGGCCTATCGCAGCCAGTACGGCGCCGATTTCATCAGCGTGATGCCGACCAATCTCTACGGCCCCGGCGACAATTATCACCCCGAATACAGCCACGTCGTCGCCGCGCTGATCCGCCGCTTCCACGAGGCCAAGGTTTCGGGCGCCGGCAACGTCGCGGTGTGGGGCACCGGCACGCCGCGCCGCGAATTCCTCTATGTCGACGATCTCGCCGACGCCTGCATCCATCTGATGAAGACCTATTCCTCGCCCGAACTGGTCAATATCGGCACCGGCGAGGACATCACCATTGCCGAGTTCGCGCGCGTCGTCGCGGCCGCCATCGGCTATCGCGGCGGGATCAGCTTCGACACGTCGCGCCCGGACGGCACGCCGCGCAAGCTGCTCGACGTCGGCCGGCTGGCCAGGCTCGGCTGGCGCGCCACCACCTCGCTCGAGGATGGCATCGTCCTCGCGTACCAGGCCTATCTGCGCGAGACGAAGTGACGCGGTGAACCTCCCGCCCTCCGACTGAGAATATCTGTCGGCTTGGCGACGCTGCGCGGCTAGGATGCGCGTGCCCAAGCGTGCCGCAAGAGCCGCCAGTGCGTCGGAGGAGACATCATGAAGGTTCTACGCCGCCAGTTCCTGCAACTTGCAGCCGCTACGGCTGCGCTTCCGCTCACATTTGGAAAAGCGATTGCCGAGGCCTATCCGGCGCGGCCGGTTCGCCTCGTGATCGGCTATACCCCCGGCGGTTCGGCGGACCTGACGGCGCGCCTGATGGGGCAGTGGCTGTCGGAAAAGCTCGGGCAATCCTTCATTGTCGAGAACCGGCCGGGCGGCGGGACCAACATCGCCACCGAGCAGGCGCTGCGCGCGGCGCCCGACGGCTACACGTTGCTGCTGGTCGCGCCGGCCAATGCGATCAATGCGACGCTCTACCAGAAGCTCCCCTTCGACTTCATGCGCGAGATGGAGCCGATCGCGGGCATCATTCGCTTTCCCAACGTCGTGGTGGTGCACCCCTCGCTGCCGATCAAGTCGATTCCCGAATTGATCGCCTATGCAAAGGCCAATCCCGGCAAGCTCAACATGGCGTCCTCAGGCAACGGTTCGACGATCCACATGTCGGGTGAACTGTTCAAGATGCTGACCGGCATCAACATGCAGCACGTGCCCTACCGGGGCGGAGCCCCGGCGCTCACCGATATGCTGTCCGGCGTGATGCAGGTGATGTTCGACAATCTTCCGACCTGCGCCGAGCACGTCAAATCCGGCAAGCTGCGCGGACTTGCGGTCACCAGCACGACCCGTTCGGACGTGCTTCCGGACCTGCCGCCGGTCGCCGACTTCCTGCCGGGTTACGAGGCCAGCGCCTGGTACGGCCTCGCGGCGCCGAAGAACACGCCGCCTGAAATCGTCGACAGGCTCAACAAGGCCGTCAATGAAATCCTCGCCGATCCCAAAGCGAAGGCGCGGTTCACCGAAATCGGCGCGATCCTGCTGCCGGGCTCGGCTGCCGACTTCGGCAGGCTGGTGGCCGACGAGACCGAGAAGTGGGGCAAGGTGGTCAGGTTCGCCGGCGCCAAGGTTGACTAGAGCCTTTCCGTTCCGATTGAATCGGAACGGGGGGCTCTAGATTTTTGCTTTGACGCGTTTTCTTCACGCGAACCGGTATCCACTTCGCTCGAAAACGCTCTAGCTTCGCGCCGTCGCGCGCGGCGGATTTTTTGAAAGCGCCGCTGCCATCGCCGATATCAGCGGCCGCATGAAGAAGGCGTCTTCGGCCGGATAGATGTCGGTGCGCAGGCCGTGGGACTTGAGTTCGTCCGATACCGCCGGTCCGACGGAAGCGATCGGCGTACGCTCCAACCCCTGGCGTAACCTGTCCTCGCAACCGCGCGCCCGTGCCACCTCGATGAGGCGGCGGACCTGGCCGAGATTGGTCAACGCGATCGCATCGATGCGGCCTTGCGCCATCTCCTCGATCGCGGTGACGATGTTGGCGTCGGCGGCCTGCGCATCATAGACATAGGGCAGCACCGTATCGACCTCGGCGCCCTGTGCCTTGATCGCGCCGATCAGGGTGGCATGATCCTTGTCCGGATAGAGCTGCAAGCCGAGCCGATGGCCGGTCAGGTCGAGCTTCGACAGCATCTCCGCGACGCCTTCCGACGTCGGCTTCTCGGTCGTCATTTGCGGTTCCAGGCCGATCTCGCGCAGCGCCCGGCCGGGCTTGGGGCCGCGGGCGAATTTGCGCGCCTTGGCGAGGCTATCGACAAACTCCCGCTCGACACCGATCCGGCGCACGACCTTCATCAGGCGGCGCAGGCCTTCACCGGTCATCAGCACGAGGTCGTCGAGTGGCCGTTCGATGGCGCGGCGAATCCAGCCCTCGATCGGCGCCGCATCAGGCGCATCGTGGATGGTGAACATCGGGCATTGCAGCACGTCGGCGCCCTGCTCGGCGAGCAGGCGGGAAAACTGCGCTTCCTCGCGCGTCTCGAGGATCAGGATGCGGTAGCCGTTCAGCCGGTCAGCCATGATGGTCCCTAACAAACATTGTCGTCATTTGTTCGATTTGACCCCCGCGCCGGGATTGGCGCAAGGCCGCCTGCGGTGTAGACGAGGGCCGAAAATGACCGTTCCACGTATCTGCTCAAGCTTTGGTCAATTGGCATGCCCGACCATCAATTCGTTCTGACCCTGTCCTGTCCTGACCGCCCGGGGATCGTCTCGGCGGTCTCAACCTTCCTCGCGCATAATGGGCAGAACATCCTGGACGCCCAGCAATTCGACGATATCGAGACCGGCAAGTTCTTCATGCGCGTGGTGTTCACCGCGGCCGACCTCGCGGTCGAGCTCGCGGCGCTGCAGACCGGCTTTGCAGCGATCGCCGAACGTTTCGGCATGGAATGGCAGATGCGCGACCGCGCCAGCCGCCGCCGGGTGATGCTGTTGGTGTCCAAATCCGATCATTGCCTGGTCGACATCCTGTATCGCTGGCGGACCGGCGAGCTCGAGATGATCCCGACCGCTGTTGTCTCCAATCATCCGCGCGAGAGCTATGGTTCGCTCGATTTCGGCGATATCCCGTTCCATCATCTGCCGGTGACGAAAGAGACCAAGCGGCAGCAGGAAGACGCGGTGTGGAAACTGGCCCAGGACACCAAGACCGACCTCGTGGTGCTGGCCCGCTACATGCAGATCCTGTCGGACGAGATGTCGGCGCGGCTGTCGGGCCGCTGCATCAACATCCATCATTCCTTCCTGCCGGGCTTCAAGGGCGCCAAGCCCTACCACCAGGCGCATGAGCGCGGCGTCAAGCTGATCGGCGCCACGGCGCATTATGTCACCAGCGATCTCGACGAGGGGCCGATCATCGATCAGGACGTCGAGCGCATCAGCCATCGCGACACGCCTGAGGACCTCGTGCGCAAGGGGCGCGACATCGAGCGCCGGGTGCTGGCGCGCGCGATCCGCTACCATCTTGCCGATCGCGTCATCCTGAACGGACGCAAGACCGTGGTGTTCGTGGACTGATCCGCGGTTCACTCGGCTGTCGCGCTTTGACGGCTATGGTATAGCCCTGCAACGAGGCGCTGCATGAAACTCATCCACATGAGCGACATCCATCTGACGAGGCCGGGGCGGGCGATCTTTGGTCGCGATCCCCTGCGGAATTTCGATCGCGCGCTCGATCAGGTGCTTGCCGATCATCGCGACGCCGAACTCATGGTGATCACGGGTGATCTTTCCGATCTCGGTGAGCTCGCGGACTATCATTTGCTGCGCGAGCGCCTGAGCGGATTTCCGATCCCGGTGCGGCTTTGCATCGGCAACCACGACCATCGCGCGACGTTTCTCGACGTGTTTCCCGAATGCGCCGACACGGACGGATTCGTACAAGGGGTTCACGACGCTTCCTTCGGCCGCTGCCTGCTGCTCGACACGTACGAGCCGCAGACGGCCGCCGGCAGCTTTTGCCGGACGCGGCAGGCCTGGCTGGAGCGGCAGCTAGCGGAGCATGACGGGCCATTCTTCCTGTTCATGCACCACAATCCATTCCCGACGCATATCGGTCCGCTGGACCGGATCGGGCTGCTCGATGATACCGCGTTCCGGTCGATCGTCGCGAGGCACCGAAGCAAGATCAGGCACATCTTCTTTGGTCACTGCCATTTGGTGCTCAGTGGTTCGGTTGCCGGCGTCCCCACAACCTCGCTGCGTGGAACGAACCACGCCAGCTATCCCGTGTTCGCGGACGTGCTGACCGTTGCCGATCTGCCGGAGGCCTACGGCGTGGCCTTCATGGGCGCTGACTACGTCACCGTGCACATGGTGGAGTTCGGCTACCGCGGCGAAATCCTCAGCGAGGATTCCCTCGACTAGGCTGTCCCCGGGCCCGTCACAACGCGATGAAAGCCCAGCCGTGCAGCCGGATGCTCAATGGACCGCGTCCTGCGCGGTCGAGGCCGGCTTCGCCTCGTCGCCACGCTGGGCCGCAGGCATCAGCCGCTTGCGTTCCCGATCCTGCATGAACTTGTCGTATTCCGGGGTGCCCGGCCGCGGCGGCGCATCCGCCGGCAGGCCGCCGGCCCAGGCTGGAATGGTGTCGGCCATGCCGGCCGAGAGCTTCTGGTTCATGGAGCTGCATCCCCCGAGCGCGCCGGCCGCGAGCGTGAGGGCAGTCAGGACAGCGATGGGGCGCGTGACGATTGGCATTGGAAGCAGGATACAGCCCTGGTCTTTATGGATGATGATCTTGGGCGCGACCGTTCGGCTGCAATTGTGCTTGTTTGTTGACATTGCCGCTGCCTTTGTACGATCGTACAAATGAATCGAGCCGGCGACGGCCTTGAATGCGCGAGACCGGCTCTCGCGGGGCATTGAGTTTTGCGGAGCGATATTGGTATCCTGATACTTGTCTCTACGGCCAAGCCCGATCGCGTCGCGCGCGGCACACGTCCATCGTCCGATTGACAGAGGGCACGGGGAGACGCCTTGTCGCGTTGCGGCTTGGCCGTGCATGCTTGAGTTAAAACAAGGCAAGAGCCGGGACCAAGGCTCGATGCAGAAGAGCGGAAGGGGGAGGGACGTCGATGTTCAATCGTCGCAAAATGTTGCTGTGGGGCGCCGCTTCGGCCCTGCTTCCGGGGTTGTGCGCCAGCATGCCGGCGTGGGCGGACGACGCCGTCAAGATCGGGCTGATCCTGCCGATGACCGGCGGTCAGGCGTCGACCGGCAAGCAGATCGATAACGCCGTCAAGCTCTACATGCAGCAGAAGGGCGACACTGTCGCCGGCAAGAAGATCGAGATCATCCTGAAGGACGACGCCGCGGTGCCGGACAACACCAAGCGGCTTGCGCAGGAACTGATCGTCAACGACAAGGTCAATTTCATCGCCGGCTTCGGCGTGACGCCCGCGGCGCTCGCCGCGGCGCCGCTGGCGACGCAAGCCAAGATCCCGGAAGTCGTGATGGCTGCCGGCACCTCGATCATCACCGAGCGTTCGCCCTACATCGTGCGTACCAGCTTCACGCTGGCTCAGTCCTCCACCATCATCGGCGACTGGGCGGTGAAGAACGGCATCAAGAAGGTCGCGACGCTGACCTCCGACTATGCGCCCGGCAACGATGCGCTGACCTTCTTCAAGCAGCACTTCACCGCCGGCGGCGGCGAGATCGTCGAAGAGGTCAAGGTCCCGCTCGCCAATCCGGACTTCGCGCCGTTCCTGCAGCGCATGAAGGATTCCAAGCCCGACGCGATGTTCGTATTCGTGCCGGCCGGGCAGGGCGGCAACTTCATGAAGCAATATGCCGAGCGCGGGCTCGACAAGAGCGGCATCAGGGTGATCGGACCGGGCGACGTCATGGACGACGATCTGCTCAACAATATGGGCGATGCCGCGCTCGGCGCGGTGACGGCGCATCTCTATTCGGCCGCCCATCCGTCCGCGATGAACAAGGAGTTCGTCGCCGCCTACAAGAAGGCGTTCGGCAACCGCCCCGGCTTCATGGCGGTCAGCGGCTATGACGGCATCCATCTGATCTTCGAGGCGCTGAAGAAGACCAATGGTGCGACGGACGGCGACAAGCTGATCGAGGCGATGAAGGGCATGAAGTGGGAGAGCCCGCGCGGCCCGATCTCGATCGATCCGGAAACCCGCGACATCGTGCAGAACATCTATATTCGCAAGGTCGAGAAGGTCGACGGCGAGCTCTACAATGTCGAGTTCGCGACCTTCGAGGCCGTCAAGGATTCCGGCAAGACCAAGAAATAGCATCGTCATCGGCGGCGTGCGCTCCGGCCTCACCACGTCATGCCCGGCCAAAAGCGCGAAGCGCGTCTTCGCGCAGGTGTGCCGGGCATCCACGTCTTTCTTCCCGGCGAGCAGAAAGACGTGGATGGCCGGGACAGGCCCGGCCATGACGATGACCCTGACGTTCGAGCTGTTGTTCTTGTTGCGTCCTCACGGCTAAGCTGACTCCATGGCCTCTATCCTCACCAACCTGTTCGACGGCGTCGCCTACGGCATGCTGCTGTTCGTGCTCGCCTGCGGGCTTGCGGTGACGCTCGGGCTGATGAATTTCGTCAACCTCGCGCATGGCGCCTTCGCGATGGCCGGCGGCTATATCTGCGCCGTGCTGGTGAATAATTCCGGCTGGCCGTTCTTCGCAGGCCTGCCGCTCGCCTTTGTCGGCAGCGCCGTCATCGGCATCGCGCTGGAGCGCACGCTGTACCGCCATCTCTACAGCCGCAGCCATCTCGATCAGGTGCTGTTCTCGATCGGCCTGGTGTTCATGTCGGTCGCGGCGGTCGACTACATCATGGGATCGTCGCGGGTCTTCATCAAGCTGCCGCCGGCGCTGGAAGGCCAGATCGACCTGTTCGGCGTCGGCATCGGCCGTTACCGGCTGATGATCGTCGTGATCTGCGGCCTGCTCACCCTGGCGCTGCAACTGATCCTCGCCAAGACCCGGTTCGGCAGCCGGCTGCGCGCCGCAGTCGACGATCCGCGCGCCGCGATCGGGCTCGGCATCAACGTGCCGCAGGTGTTCGCCTTCACCTTTGCGTTCGGCTGCGGCCTCGCCGGCCTCGGCGGCGCGCTGAGCGCGGAGATCCTCGGGCTCGATCCGTATTTCCCGCTGAAATTCATGATCTACTTCCTGATCGTCGTCACCGTCGGCGGCTCCTCGTCGATCACCGGACCGTTCCTGGCGTCGCTTTTGCTCGGCATCGCCGACGTCGCGGGCAAGTATTACGTGCCGAAGCTCGGACCGTTCGTGATCTACACGGTGATGATCGTGATCCTGCTCTGGCGTCCGAACGGCCTGTTCGGCCGCACCGCGGCGCGGTGAGGCGGGCATGACGGCGCTATCAGACGTTTCCGCTCACGCGATGGCTAGCGCGCGCTGGCGGATCAGCGAGGTCGCGTTCTGGGCGCTGGCGCTCGCCTGCGCCTTCCTGTTCCCGTCGCGTTATTTGATCATGACCGACATCGTGCGGCTCGGTTTGTTCGCGCTTTCGCTCGACCTGATCCTCGGCTACGCCGGCATCGTTTCACTCGGCCACGCGGCCTTCTTCGGCGTCGGCGCCTATTCGGCCGGCTTGCTGGCGCTGCACGGCATCATCAACGAGCCCGTGATCGCGCTGGTCGCCGCCGGTCTGGTTGCGGCGTTGCTCGGCTTCCTGACCAGTTTCCTCGTCATCCGCGGCGTCGACCTGACACGGCTGATGGTGACGCTCGGCATCGCGCTGCTGCTGGAAGCGCTCGCCGAGCGCTTCTCCAACATCACCGGCGGCACCGACGGGCTGCAGGGCATCGAGATGCAGCCGATCCTCGGTCTGTTCACCTTCGACATGTTCGGCAAGACCGGGTTCTTCTACTCGCTGATCGTGCTGTTCATCTTGTTCCTGCTCGCGCGACGCGTGGTGCATTCGCCGTTCGGCCTGTCGTTGCGCGCGATCAGGAACAATCCGCTGCGCGCGGCCGCGATCGGCGTGCCGGTCAACCGCCGCCTGATCGCGGTCTATACGCTCGCCGCCTTCTATGCCGGGATCGCCGGCGCACTGTTCACCCAGACCACGGCACTCGCCTCGCTCGACGTGTTCTCCTTCGAGCGCTCCGCCGACCTGATGCTGGTGCTGGTGATCGGCGGCACCGGTTATCTCTATGGCGGTCTGATCGGCGCCGTCGTGTTCAAGATGCTGCAGGAGCTGTTTCAGAGCATCACCCCGCAATACTGGCTGTTCTGGATCGGCCTCGTGCTGGTCGTGATCGTGCTGGTCGGCCGGGCGCGCATCCACCGCTGGGTGCTGTTCGTGCCGAATCTGATCATCCGGCAGTTCGCCGGCCGCAAGGCCGCGGTCACCGTGCCCGAGGGCGACGCGTCATGACCGTCGCGCTGGAAACCCGCAATCTCGAAAAATCTTTCGGCGGTCTTCGCGTCACCCGCGATCTTTCGCTGAAGGTGATGCAGGGCGCCCGCCACGCGCTGATCGGGCCGAACGGCGCGGGCAAGACCACCGTGATCAATCAGCTGACCGGCGTGCTGACGCCGAATAGCGGGCGCATCCTGCTCGAGGGCAGCGACATCACCGGCCTGTCCGTGCACAAGCGGGTGCTGCGCGGGTTGTCGCGCACCTTCCAGATCAATCAGCTCTATCCCGACCTGACCCCGCTCGAAACCATCGGGCTTGCGGTCTCCGAACGGATGGGCCGCGGCGGCGACTGGTGGCGACGGATGGGGACCCGGAGCGACGTCAATGCCGAGATCGCCGATATCCTGTCGCGCTTCCATCTGCTCGACGTGATGACGGAGCTCACCTCGACCTTGCCCTATGGCAAGCAGCGCCTGCTCGAGATCGCGGTCGCGATCGCCGCGAAGCCGCGGGTGCTGCTGCTCGACGAGCCCGCGGCCGGCGTGCCCGAGAGCGAGCGCCACGATATCCTGGCGGCGGTCGCGGCACTGCCGCGCGACGTCACCGTGCTCCTGATCGAGCACGACATGGATCTGGTGTTCTCCTTCGCCGACCGCATCTCGGTGCTGGTCAATGGCGGCCTGCTCACCGAGGGCGCGCCCGACGAGGTCGCGCGCGATCCGCAGGTGAGGGCGGTCTATCTCGGCGAGGCGGCCGATGTCTGATCTCCTCTCCATCCAGGGCCTGCGTGCCGGGTACGGCGAGGCGGTGGTGCTGCCCGATATGTCGCTGGCGCTCGCGGAGGGCCAGGTGCTCGCGCTGCTCGGCCGCAACGGCACCGGCAAGACCACGCTGATCAATTCGATTATCGGCATCGTCAGGCGCCTCAGTGGCAGCCTAGCGCTCGCAGGCCACGACATCACGGCGATGCGGCCCGACCAGCGCGCCCGCGCCGGAATCGGCTGGGTGCCGCAGGAGCGCAACATCTTCCGCTCGCTGACGGTGGAGGAGAACATGACTGCGGTGGCGCAGCCCGGGCCGTGGACGGTCGAGCGGGTATACGAGATGTTTCCGCGGCTGCAGGAGCGGCGCCGCAATTTCGGCAACCAGCTGTCCGGTGGCGAGCAGCAGATGCTGGCGATCGGCCGCGCGCTGACCCTGAATCCGAAAGTGCTGCTGCTCGACGAGCCGACCGAAGGCCTCGCGCCGATCATCGTTGAGGAATTGTTAAAAGCGATCGGAACCATCACGCGCTCAGGCGGCATCTGCTCGATCATCGTCGAGCAGAACGCGCAAAAGATTCTGGGGCTCGCCGACCGCGTTGTGATATTGGAACGCGGCACGATCGTGCACGATGCCGCAAGCAGCGCGCTGAAGGCCGATCCCTCCGTCCTCGAGCGCCACCTCGGCGTCTCCGGGGCCAA
The DNA here is from genome assembly GCF_054060035.1 of Bradyrhizobium sp. USDA 3262. Classification (NCBI taxonomy): domain Bacteria; kingdom Pseudomonadati; phylum Pseudomonadota; class Alphaproteobacteria; order Hyphomicrobiales; family Nitrobacteraceae; genus Bradyrhizobium; species Bradyrhizobium sp. USDA 3262. The sequence continues at coordinate 6,990,357 of NZ_JBSSCT010000001.1, read as the reverse complement.
GGCACACTAGAAGGCACACTGGAAACGTCCGGGAGTTGACCATGCAGCGAACCAAGCCTCCGTTCCGCGCCGACGAGGTCGGCAGCCTGTTGCGGCCGCCGAAGATCAAGGAGGCGCGCGCCAGATTGGAGAAGGGCGAGATCTCGGCCGACGAGCTGCGCAAGGTCGAGGACATGGAAATCGAGAAGGTCGTGCACAAGCAGGCCTCGGTCGGCCTGAAGCTTGCTACCGACGGCGAGTTCCGCCGCTCCTGGTGGCATTTCGATTTCCTCAGCCATCTGACCGGCTGTGAGCTGTTCCATCCCGATATGGGCATCCAGTTCGCGGGCGTGCAGACCCGGCACGACGCCATCAGGGTGATCGGCAAGCTGGATTTCTCCGATCATCACCCGATGCTCGATCACTTCCGCTTCCTGAAGAAGTACGCCGACCAGGCGCATGTCACGCCGAAGATGACGATCCCCTCGCCGGCGGTGCTGCATTTCCGCGGCGGCCGCAAGCTGATCTCGAAGGAAGTCTATCCGGACCTCGAGGAATTCTATCAGGATCTCGGCAAGACCTACCGCAAGGCGGTCAAGGCGTTCTACGATGCCGGCTGCCGCTATTTGCAATTCGACGACACGGTGTGGGCCTATCTGTGCTCGCAGGAGGAATTGCAGAAGTCGCGCGACCGCGGCGACAATCCGGACGGTTTGCAGGAGATCTACGCCCGCGTCATCAACTATGCGATCGCCGACCGTCCGTCCGACATGGTGATCACGACCCATGTCTGCCGCGGCAATTTCCGCTCGACCTGGATCTCCTCCGGCGGCTACGAGCCGGTCGCCGAGACCCTGCTCGCCGGCACGAATTACGACGGCTACTTCCTCGAATATGATTCCGACCGCGCCGGCGGCTTCGAGCCGCTGCGCTTCCTGCCCAAGGGCAACAAGGTCGTGGTGGTCGGCGTCATCACCTCGAAGTTCGGCGAGCTCGAGCAGAAGGACGACATCAAGCGGCGGCTGGAGGAGGCATCCAAATTTGCCCCGATCGAGCAGCTCGCGGTGTCGCCGCAATGCGGCTTTGCCTCGACCGAGGAAGGCAACATCCTCTCCGAGGAAGAGCAGTGGGCCAAGCTGCGGCTCGCGGTCGAGGTCGCGAACGAGGTGTGGGGGAAGTGACGCGCTAGCGTCATTCCGGGATGGTGCGCGAGCACCAGGCCCGGAATCTCGAGATTCCCCGGGGCACAATTGCGCCCCTGAGGTTCGACGCTGCGCGTCGCCCCGGAGTGACGCTGTCCCGTCGCACCATCATTGCTCCGCCAGGTAGACCTCGCCGAGCAGCGACGAGTTCGACCACGGCACCTGCTTGCCCTTGGTCGCGGCGACGACCTCGGCGCGGACCCGCGTCAGCATCTGCTGCACCTCGAGGCCGGGCGTGCCGACATGGCGCGACAGCGCCGCCGAGAACGGGCTGTTGGCGCCTTCGCCGTCGAGCGCGACCTGGCCCGGCGCGGTCGCAAACGCGATCAGCGTGCCGGCGCCGAGCGTCGAGCCCGATCCAAGCGAGGCGGGCGCGGCAAGGCCGGAGCCCGCTTCGATGCCGCGGCTTGGACCTGCGGAGGCGAGCTGCGGCGCCATCGGATTGTTGCGGCAGGCATCGAGGATCAGGATGTTGGTGCGGATCTGGTCGTCGAGCCCGGCCATGATGGTGTCCATGTCGACCATCGCGTCGGTGGCGCGGCTGCCCGGCTTGAACTCGATGTCGACCGGCACGAGATAGTTGCGGCCGTCGACCTGCACGCCATGACCGGCATAGTAGACCACGGCAATCTGCGACCGCGCCGCCTCGCGCAGGAAATCGTTGATCGTCTTCTGCATCGTGCCGCGATCGAGATCGAGCCCCTCGGAGACGGTGAAGCCGATGTCGCGCAGGCTCCTGGCGATGGCGCGCGCATCGTTGGGCGGATTGGGCAGCGCCTTGACATGCGCGTAGGCGCCGTTGCCGATCACCAGCGCAACGCGCCGGCCGGTTGCTGCCGCCGGGGGCGGCGCGGCGGGCGGGGCCGGTGCCGTGACGGAAGCGGCCGGTGGCGCGGCCGGGCTGCTCTCGGCGGCCGGCGCCGCCGCGGTCTTGCGCGGTGCTGCGTCGGCCTCCTTGAGCAGCGCGAGCCGTACCTTCGCGGTGGCCTGGTTGGCCTTGCTGCCGGCATCGGATGCCACGCCTTCGAGCACCGAGGCGTAATCTTCCTTGGCATGCGCAGCATCACCCTTCGCTTCATAGCTGAGGCCGCGCTGGGTATAGGCCGAGATCAGCACGCTGCCGGGCGGCGTCATGATGTTGACGGGCGCCTTGGCCTTGGCGAGCCGGATTGCCTCCGTCGTGTCCGCAATCGCGCGCTCGATCTCGCCCTTGGCGCGCCAGATCACGGCGCGGCTGATCAGCGGCTGCGGCAGCGACGGGTCGATCCTGACCGCCTCGTTGATGTCTGCGAGCGCGCCATCGAGATCGCCGAGTGCCCGCTTCGAGGCGCCGCGGTTCTGATAGGAGAAGGCTGACTTCGGACCGGCCTTGATCGCAGCGTCATAGTCGGCGATCGCCTTGGCGTAGTCGCCCTTGCTGCGATAGGCGTTGCCGCGATTGTGGAAGATGATGCCGCTCGGCGGCCCCATGCGCAGCGCATCGTTGAAGTCGGCGATCGCGATGTCGTACTCGCCCTTGTCGAAATAGGCCGAGCCCCGGAGATTGTAGACGGCGGTGCTAGGCTTCAGGCGCAGCGCCTCGGTGGCGTCGGATATCACCTGGGCATAGTTGCCCTTCTTGTTCCAACCGACCGCGCGCCAGAAATAGATGGTCGCGAGCTTCTCGCCGGAAAACACCTTCAGCGCGATGATCTTGGTGCAGGCGTCGATCATCTGGTCGGCCGGCGTGGTCTCGGTCGTGCAGAGCGGGCCGAGCTGGGAGCGCGCCTGGGCGAAACAGGGCGCCGACCAGAGCAGAGCGGCCAGGAGGGCGGGGATCAGGAGCAGGCGGCGCATCGGTCATCCGGGGGTAAAGCCGTCATGGCGATCGACGACGGCAGGGCGGTCCAAGAGACGGTCCAGGGGGGCGGTCCTGACTGTTTGGTGATCGGGCAGCAGAGGGGGGTTCAACTGGTGGGAAAATGGTGATAACACGCTGTCAGTCATCACTTCTGCCCACTTCCGTCCCACTCGCCGCTGCCCACCCCAGGCGCCATGAAGAACGACGAAATCCTCAGCCAGATCACGGATTTCTGCCGCCGCTCCGACATGGCGGAGACGACGTTCGGCCGCCGTGCCGTCAATGACGGCAAGCTGGTGTACCGGCTGCGCGAGGGCAAGCGCATCACCATCGATACGCTCGACCGCATCAACGCCTTCATCGCGACCTCGACGCCGGGCGGCGTGGCGCCGCCGCGCGGCCTCGTGGTGCCGCCGGAAAAGCGCGATCCACGGGGCAATTTCCGGTTCTTCGAGAACCGCCAGCGCTATTTGCTGTTCGTCCACACCTGCAGCGAGAAGCGGGTGATCGCCGACCGGGTTGCGCTGGAATTGGCGGCCATCCACCCGCGGCCGCCGGCGCTGCGGGTGTTCGATGCCGGAATGGGCGACGGCACCGTGCTGGCGCGGGTCCTGCGCGCCATGCATGGCCGCTTCCCACATATGCCGTTCTATGTCGCCGGCAAGGAACTGAGCCTCGAGGACGTCCGCCTCACCCTCGACAAGGTCCCTGATCGCCTGTTCGAGCATCCGGCCAGCGTCTTCGTGTTCACCAACATGTATTACGCCGAGGCGCCCTGGCTGACGCCGAAGAACTCCGCGGCGGCTGCCAGCATGATCTGGCACGAGGTAGCCCTGCGGGGCGCTTCCTCGGGCGAATTCGAGGCGCAAATCGCCGAACTCGGTCCATTCCTGGAGCAGAACTGGCGCGCCAATCTCAGCCCCGGCAATGCGATGCCGATCTATGAGCGGCCGGTGGCGCTGGTCCTGTACCGGGACGATCACCGGTTTCTGCTCGATTCCATCATTCCGCGGGCCGGCCGCACCGAAGCCAATTTCGATCTTGTGATCGCCTCGCAACCCTACCGTGCTAAATCCTCGGTGAACTTCCGCGCCAAGCGGATCATCGCGCCGCTGGCCCGCGCGCTGCGCGGCGGCGGACGGCTGATAGGAATCCACTCCCACGGCGGCGACCCCGGACTTGAAATCATTCAAGCGGTCTGGCCCGGAGAAAATCCTTTCGCCGTCAGCCGTCATGAGATACTGCGCGCGGTGAAATACGAACTGGGCTCCGCCGGACGCGAGCTGAACTTCAACGCCTACGCCGATAACCGTTCGATCTTCCGATATGATATGGAAGCGCTGCCCAATGAGGTAACCGGCTCGATCGGAACCTCGACGGCCTTTGCTGCGTGGAATGCGGCGGTGTATGTCGCGCAGATCGAAGATGAGCGGCTGACCGAAACGACCGAAAACGGACGAGCTCTCGAAGCCACACGCGAAGTTCTCCGCAAACACAACGGGCTGTGGTTCTACGACGAATCCTACGTCATCTCGCGGCGACGAGACTGACATGCCGGGGACATATTCACCAACCAACGTCGGACTTCGACTTAACAAGGGGTTTGCTTGATGCGCGCGTCTTACCTGTTCACCAGCGAGTCGGTCTCGGAAGGCCATCCGGACAAGGTCTGTGATCGTATTTCGGATGAGATCGTCGATCTGTTCTATCGCGAGGGACCGAAAGCGGGCATCGACCCGTGGCAGATCCGCGCGGCGTGCGAGACGCTCGCGACCACCAACAAGGTGGTGATCGCCGGCGAAACGCGCGGCCCGAGCTCGGTCACCAACGACCACATCGAGAGCGTGGTTCGCTCTGCAATCAAGGACATCGGCTACGAGCAGGACGGCTTCCACTGGAAGAACTGCGACATCGAGATCCTGCTGCATCCGCAGTCGGCCGACATCGCGCAGGGCGTCGACGCGCTGCAGCCGGGCGAGCTCAAGGAAGAGGGTGCCGGCGACCAGGGCATCATGTTCGGTTACGCCACCAACGAGACGCCGGACCTGATGCCGGCGCCGATCTTCTACGCCCACAAGATCCTGCGGCTGATCTCCGAAGCGCGCCACTCCGGCCGCGAGAAGGTGCTGGGTCCGGACTCCAAGAGCCAGGTCACGGTGCAGTACGAGAACGGCAAGCCGGTCGGCGTCCGCGAGATCGTGGTCTCGCACCAGCATCTGGTCGAGGACCTGTCGTCCAAGCAGATCCGCGACATCGTCGAGCCCTATGTCCGCGAGGCGCTGCCGAAGGAGTGGATCAGCGACAAGACGATCTGGCACATCAATCCGACCGGCAAGTTCTTCATCGGCGGTCCCGACGGCGACTCCGGCCTGACCGGCCGCAAGATCATCGTCGACACCTATGGCGGCGCGGCTCCGCATGGCGGCGGCGCGTTCTCCGGCAAGGATCCGACCAAGGTCGACCGCTCGGCGGCCTATGCCGCGCGCTATGTCGCCAAGAACATCGTCGCGGCCGGTCTCGCCGACCGCTGCACGCTGCAGCTCGCCTATGCGATCGGCGTGGCGCGTCCGCTGTCGATCTACATCGACACCCACGGCACCGGTAAGGTGTCGGAGGATCAGCTCGAGAAGGCGGCGGCCAAGGCGATGGATCTGACGCCGCGCGGCATCCGCAGCCATCTCGATCTCAACCGCCCGATCTACGCGCGCACCTCGGCCTACGGTCATTTCGGCCGCACGCCCGACAATGAGGGTGGCTTCTCCTGGGAGAAGACCGATCTCGTCGAGCAGCTGAAGCGCGCGCTCTGACGCTCTTGCCTCGCACCGCTTGCGGGGAGAGCGTAGGCCGCCTTCGGCGGCCGTACTTGAAGAGAACGCCAAAGCATAGCTTCGGCTATGCACGAAGCGGCGGGTGAGGGGGACTCTCCGCGAGTTCGTCTCGTGGGTAGAGCCCCTCACCCCAGCCCTCTCCCCGTAAGAACGGGGAGAGGGAGAAGATCGTGCCACATCGCGTTCCGCTCGCTTTGTTGCTGACACGCTGAATTCACTCATTAGGAAACCGACATGAACGCCCCCACGAAGCCCGGCTTCACCGACTACATCGTCAAGGACATTGCGCTCGCCGATTTCGGCCGCAAGGAGATCTCGCTGGCCGAGACCGAGATGCCCGGCCTGATGGCCACCCGCGAGGAGTATGGCCCCAAGCAGCCGCTGAAGGGCGCGCGCATCGCGGGCTCGCTGCACATGACGATCCAGACCGCGGTGCTGATCGAGACGCTGGCCGCGCTCGGCGCCGACATCCGCTGGGTCTCCTGCAACATCTACTCGACCCAGGATCACGCCGCCGCCGCGATCGCCGCCGCCGGCATTCCGGTGTTCGCCGTCAAGGGCGAGACGCTGACTGAGTACTGGGACTACACCGCGAAGCTGTTCGATTGGCACGGCGGCGGCACGCCGAACATGATCCTCGATGACGGCGGCGACGCCACCATGCTGGTGCATGCCGGCTACCGCGCCGAGCAGGGCGACACCGCCTTCCTCGACAAGCCGGGCTCCGAGGAAGAGGAGATCTTCTACGCGCTGGTCAAGCGCCTCCTGAAGGAGAAGCCGAAGGGCTGGTTCGCCGAGATCGCCAAGAACATCAAGGGCGTCTCGGAAGAGACCACCACGGGCGTGCATCGCCTCTACGAGATGGCCAACAAGGGCACGCTGCTGTTCCCGGCGATCAACGTCAACGACAGCGTCACCAAGTCGAAGTTCGACAACCTCTATGGCTGCCGCGAGTCGCTGGTCGACGGCATCCGCCGCGGCACCGACGTGATGCTGTCGGGCAAGGTCGCGATGGTCGCCGGTTTCGGCGACGTCGGCAAGGGCTCGGCCGCCTCGCTGCGCCAGGCCGGCTGCCGCGTCATGGTCTCCGAGGTCGATCCGATCTGCGCGCTGCAGGCGGCGATGGAAGGCTATGAGGTCGTGACCATGGAAGACGCGGCGCCGCGCGCCGACATCTTCGTCACCGCCACCGGCAACAAGGACATCATCACCATCGAGCACATGCGCGCGATGAAGGATCGCGCCATCGTCTGCAACATCGGTCACTTCGACAACGAGATTCAGATCGCCTCGTTGCGCAATCTGAAGTGGACCAACATCAAGCCGCAGGTCGACGAGATCGAATTCCCCGACAAGCACCGCATCATCATGCTGTCGGAAGGCCGGCTGGTGAACCTCGGCAATGCGATGGGCCACCCGTCCTTCGTGATGTCGGCCTCCTTCACCAACCAGACGCTGGCGCAGATCGAGCTGTTCGCCAACAACAAGGACAGCAAGTACGCCAAGAAGGTCTACGTGCTGCCGAAGACGCTGGACGAGAAGGTCGCCCGCCTGCACCTCGCCAAGATCGGCGTCAAGCTGACCGAGCTGCGCAAGGACCAGGCCGACTATATCGGCGTCAAGCAGGAAGGTCCGTACAAGTCGGATCACTACCGCTACTGATCCGCGGTCATCGCGAGCGATGAAGTGAAGAGCCCCGGCAAGGTCCGGGGCTTTTTGCTGGGCTGACTTGCAGGCGCCTCTCCATTCGTCAGGGCGACACCGATTGTGCGGCGCGGCCTGCATCTACAAGCCGTCGTCCCGGCGAAGGCCGGGACCCATACGCCGCGGCGGATGTTGTCGGCGGGACTCGTCATTCCAGCATCGCACAACAATGAACTTCGGTGGTTATGGGTCCCGGCCTTCGCCGGGACGACGATGAGGATGGTTCTGGGTTCATGATGTCAGCCAAGCTCTCGGTGTAATCACCCGCGCATGCGCATGAGAGAGCGGCTGAACACTCTGATCACTTCACCGCAATATCGACACCCCGCGCCGTGCCGTGCCCCAGCTGCCGCGAGATATCGCCCGCGTAGCCCCGCAACGCGACGGCGATCGCACTGTCCCAGCTGGCGTCGAAGGTGCCTTCCGGCCCCATCGCGGTGATGACCAGCGCGACGTGGCCGGCGTGATCGAACACCGGCGCGGCGAAGGCGTTGACGCCGGGCAGCGGATCGCCGATCGCCCGTGCCAGCCCGCGGCTGCGGACCTCGGCGAGGATCTCGGCTGTCTTCGCGTCCGCCGGCGGACGTTTCGGATTGTAGCCGACGCCGAGGCGATCGAGGCCGCTCTCGAGCGCGGTCCTGATCGCGTTCGGCGGCATGAAGGCGGCGAAGGCGCGGCCGGTCGCGGTCTCGAGCAGCGCCACCACCGATCCGACGCGCATCGCGATATGCACCGGATGGCTCGGCTCCTCGAGCCGTACCACGGTCGCGCCGTGGGTGCCCCAGACCGACAGCGACACCGCGTGATTGATGCTGTCGGCGAGCGCTGCGATCCGCGGCGTTGCGATCCGCACCGCGGACTGCCGGCGCAGGCTGATCAGGCCGAGCTCGAGCGCCAGCGCCCCGATCTCGTAGCGGCCGGTGGTCTCGTCCTGCTCGATCAGGCCGATGCGGGAAAAGCTGACCAGATAGGGATGCGCCTTGGCCGGCGGCATGCCGGCTTCGCGCGCGAGATCGCGCAGCATCATCGGTTCGCCGCTGCGGGCCAGCGCGCGGAGCAATTCTCCGCCGACCTCGATCGACTGTATGCCGCGGCTCTCTCTCGTCATGTGGCCCTGTTGGCGTTCCGGGTTCGCAATTAGCAGGAAACCTTGCCGTCCGCGAGACGCGAGGTGGCACATCAATCCTGGCGCATCAAATCCGTCTTCTCCTCCGTCATCCTGAGGAGCCGCGAAGCGGCGTCTCGAAGGATGCACGGCCACAGTCGGAGGCCGTCGATCCTTCGAGACGGCCGCGCTGCGGCCTCCTCAGGATGACGGGACTCTCGCCGTGCTGCTGCCTTCTGAGCCAGCAATGTGCTTGCCCGCGATGTAGCCGAAGGTCAGCGCGGGCCCGAGCGTGATGCCGGCGCCGGGATAGTTGCCGCCCATGATGCTCGCCATGTCGTTGCCGGCGGCATAGAGGCCGGCGATCGGCTGGCCGTCGGCGTCAAGCGCGCGGGCATTGGCGTCGGTTCTTATGCCGGCATAGGTGCCGAGATCGCCGATCACCATCTTGATGGCGTAGAACGGACCGTGCTGGATCGGCGCGATGCAGGGATTGGGCCCGTGCAGCGCATCGCCCTGGTAGCGGTTATAGGCGCGCGAGCCCTTGCCGAAGGCGGGATCGCGGCCCTCCGCCGCAGTGCTGTTGAACTCCGCGACGGTCGCCTCGAGCGCCTTGGCGTCGATGCCGGCCTGCGCGGCGAGCTCCGTCAGCGTCGCGCCGCGCTTGAGATAGCCGGTCTTCAGATGATGGCCGAGCGGCATCGGGCGCGGCGGCACGCAGCCGAGGCCGTATTTGCGCAGCGTCTCGTGATCGCAGATCAGATGCGCCGCGATCTCCTCGCCGGGCCTCGCCGCCTTGATCATCGCCTGCACGAAGTCGTGGTAGGAATTGCCTTCATTGGCAAAGCGCCTGCCGTCGGCCATCACCGCGATCACGCCCGGCTTGGCACGATCGATGAAATGCGGCATCACGCCCTTCGAGCCGTCCTTGCGCGTCGTGACCGAGACCGGCACCCAGGCCGCGGCATTCGGCAGCGAGTCGTCGACGCGGCCGCCGGCGGATTCCGCAAGGCGCAAGCCGTCGCCGGTATTGCCGACAGGGCCCGGCGAGTAATGCTCTTTTCCAGTAGGGGCATGCGGAAACATCTTCTGCCGTCGCGCGACGTCGTGCGGAAAACCGCCGCAGGCGAGCACCACGCCACGCTTCGCGTTGACGCGGATCGTGCGCCCTTCACGCACGACGATTGCGCCATGCACCGCGCCGTTCTCGACGATCAATTCGCGCACCGGCGAGTTGAGCCAGAGCGGGATCTTGAGGTCGAAAGCGGATTTCGCCAGCCGTCCGGCGAGCGCGTTGCCGTTGGTCAGCGTCATGCCGCGGCCGTTGCGCATCACGTCGATGGCGTGTTTCGACAACCGTTTGGCGACATAGGCCGCCGAGGTCAGCGATCTCGTCGCGCGCATGAAATGCACGATCTCCTTGCCGGAGCCGAGCATCATGCCGAACACGGTGAGCTCGGGCAGGGGGCTGCCGAGATCCTTGAGGGCGTCGCCGAGCTCGTGGGCGTCGAACGGCCGCGTCACCATCGAGCGGCCGCCCTGCGCGCCGCCCGGCGCTTCCGCATGATAGTCCGGGAAGGTCAGCGGCATGTCGAAGCGCACCGCGGTGCTGGTGGTGAAGAAGTCGACCGCCTTCGGCCCCTCGGTCAGGAACGCATCGACGCGGGCGGCGTCAAAGCTGTTGCCGGCCTCATGGCGCAGATAGGTTTTGGCCTGATCGGGGCTCTCCTCGATGCCCCAGGCCTTGGCCAGCGAGGTGCCGGGAATCCACAACCAGCCGCCGGAGCGCGCGGTGGTGCCGCCGAACCGCGGCTCCTTCTCGACCACCAGGACCTTGAGGCCGTGATCGCCGGCGGTGACCGCCGCCGACAGCCCGGCGCAGCCGGAGCCGACGACCAGCGCGTCGCAATGATACGTTTCCTGGGTTTCTTCGTTGGCCACGCGATCGATCCTATTTCTTGAGCAGCGGGCACTTCGACTCGGAGACCGGACGATAGGCGTCCTCGCCCTTCACCGTCTTGACGATGTCGAGATAATCCCACGGCTCCTTGGATTCCGAAGGCTTCTTCACCTTCGCCAGATACATGTCGCGGATCACGCGGCCGTCCTCGCGCAGCTTGCCGCCATGCACGAAGGTGTCCTCGATCGGCAGCTCGCGCATCTTGGCCATCACCGCCTTCGGATCGTCGGTGCCGGCGGCCTGGATCGCCTTGAGATAATGCAGCACCGAGCCGTAGACGCCGGTCTGGATCATGGTCGGCATCACATTGGCGCGGGCGTAGAACTTCTTCGACCAGGCGCGCGTTTTCTCGTCCATGTTCCAGTACGATGCCGTCGTCATGTAGGTGCCCTGCGCGGCGTTGAGCCCGATTGCATGCACGTCGGTGTCGAACATCAGAAGGCCGACCAGCTTCTGGCCGCCCTGCACGAGGCCGAACTCGCCGGACTGCTTGATCGAATTGTCGGTGTCCTGGCCGGCGTTGGCGAACGCCACCACGTCGGCCTTCGAGCTCTGCGCCTGCAGCGCAAAGGAGGAGAAGTCGGCGGTGTTGGTCGGATGCTTGACGCCGCCGAGCACCTTGCCGCCCATCTCGTTGATGAAGCGCGTCGCGTCCTTCTCGAGCTGCTGGCCGAAGGCGTAATCCGCGGTGACGAAGAACCAGGACTTGCCGCCTTCCTTGATCACGGCCGAGGCCGTCACCTTGGATAGCGCGTAGGTGTCGTAGGCGAAATGCACCGTGTTGGGGCTGCACAATTCGTCGGTCAGCGAGCTCGCGCCGGGGCCGGAGAGGAGCGCGATCTTGTTGCGCTCGCGCACCATGTTGTGCACGGCGATCGCGATGCCGGAATTCGGGATGTCGACGACCGCGTCGACCTTGCCGTTATCGAACCAGCCGCGCGCGATCTGCACGCCGACATCGGTCTTCATCTGGTGGTCGGCGGAGATGATCTCGATCGGCTTGCCGAGCACGGTGGGGCCGAATTCCTCCACCGCCATCCTGGCTGCCTCGACCGAGCCCGGGCCCGAATTGTCGCGTCCCCAGCTCGACAGGTCGGTCAGCACCCCGATGCGCACGACGTCATCGGAAACCTGGGCGTGAGCGGCCGTGGTCATCGCCGCGACAATGGCTGCCGCCAAAAACTGTCTCATCATTCCTCCCTTTGGATGTCCGCGCTCTTCGGCGGGTCATCTCAGGATTAGGAATTGTCTAATCAGTTTGTCAATGGCGAATTAAGTGTGTGAATAGTGTCACAAAGTTGGCGCCCGTGCGGCGCGGCGCTTCACATTTGGTGAGCGAACGCTTACATGGCTCGTCCGGGACGGCACCGCGGCAAGGCTTCCGGCTCATTTGCCAGACCGCGCCGCAGTGCCAAGTCACTATGAAACAGGGGAATTTTCGCGGACGGCGACGCGTTTCGCCGCCCGGACCGGGCCACCCGTGAAGGGCAAGGCTCCTGCGGGGCGGGGCATGAAGGGCGTCGGCGGGCAGCGATCATAGACGGATCATGTTGAGACAGCTCTTCGCGCCGCAGCTCGTCATTCTTTACGTGCTGGTGGTCTCTACGCTCTACGTTCACTTCCGCGGCAAGCAGCGGTTGCGCTTCGCCCGCCAGCTCGGCGATCACTCGACCTACCTCGCGCCCTACAATGTGCTGATGTATGCCGGCTCCGCGGTATCAAACACGCCGGTGATTCCGGTCGAGCAGTTTCCCGAGCTCAAGAAGCTCTCCGACAATTGGGAGACGATCCGCGACGAGGCCACGCGCCTGTTCGACGAGGGCTTCATCCGCGCCGCGGCCAAGAACAACGACTGGGGCTTCTATTCCTTCTTCAAGAGCGGCTGGAAGCGCTTCTATCTGAAATGGTACGACGACTTCCTGCCCTCGGCGCGGACGCTGTGCCCGAAGACGGTGGAGCTGCTCAACTCGATCCCGAACGTGCATGGCGCGATGTTCGCGATGCTGCCGCCGGGCGGCAAGCTTGGGGCGCACCGCGATCCCTTCGCCGGCTCGTTGCGCTATCACCTTGGCCTGGTGACGCCGAACTCGAAACAGTGCCGCATCCTCGTCGACGGCGTCGAATGCGTCTGGCGCGACGGCGAGGCCTTCATGTTCGACGAGACCTTCATCCACAGCGCCGAGAACAAGACCGACGTCAACCGCATCATCCTGTTCTGCGACGTCGAGCGCCCGATGAAGTACGGCTTCATGACGGCGATGAACCGCTGGGTCAGCCACAACATCGTCAAGGCGTCGGCCACCCAGAACGTCGACGGCGAGCATGTCGGCGCGCTGAACAAGGTGTTCGGCAAGCTCTACGAGGTCCATCTCGCCAGCCGCAAGGTGAAGGAGTGGAATCGGAACGTGTATTACACGCTCAAATATTCCGCGACCGCGCTGATCCTCGGCCTGATCGTAATGTCGGCGTTGCATTGATCGCGGCGTTGCCGCGCTGAAAAGCAGAGCCCTGGAGCAATCCGGGGCTTTTGCCTTTTTTGGGCGTGTAGTGATGCGTGACGTCCGCTCGCAGGAGCAACAGCGATATGTGCGCCGGACTTGAGTGTGTTGCGCTTTTGACGCAAACGAGATCTCAAGCGAGAGCCGCCGTGGCAGTGGCGCGGATATTGCCTTTCTGTTCGGGGTGCGCTGGCACAGTCTTAAATCGTCCGTAAGGTGGCTTGGAGTCTCATGCAAGGCCAAACACAGGGAAATCTGAAGTACCCGGAATCGACGCTGCTCAAGTCGTCTGATGGTTTGGGCTGGTCCACAATATCTGCCGACCTTCGAACACACCGCAGCTGGCAGGGGCAGCCTACTGCCCTTGCGTCGCACGTCGAAGTGACCGTTGCAGTCCGTGGTTCGGACGAAGCCGTTGCGACCTGCAAGGTGGCCGGAAAATGGCACCCGGTGCCGTTGCAGACAGGGACAATCTGGCTCAATCCGGTCGGAGCCAAGGCCGACGAAATCCGTATCTCCGCGAGCGAGGTGCGCGCCCTGCACTTATATGTGCCCACTTCGGCATTTGCGCGGCTAAGTCATGATTACAATCTGCCCCTACTGCCTGGCAATTCGGTCCGCTATTCATCCGGTGTGCAGGATGAAGTGATCAGGCAGATCGGGCTGTCGATGCTGTCGGAGATGGAATGCCCGACCGCGGCGGGGCGCATGCTGGCGGAAACCTCGTCATTCTTCCTCGCTGCGCGGCTCATGCAAGCGCACGCCGAGTCCATGATCGCCGGCGGCGTGTCGGTCTCCGCTCAACGTTTGGAAAATGGCAGGCTGAAGCGCGTGCTCGCCTACGTCGAAGAGCATATCGATGACGACGTTACGGTAACTGAACTCGCCGACGTCGCTTGTCTCAGCGTCTTTCATTTTACTCGGGCGTTCGCTGCGGCAATGGGGGTGCCTCCGCATCGTTACGTCAGCCAGCGCCGCCTCGAGGCGGCGAAGGCGTTGCTAGCGACGAACAGGTCGTCTCTGAGCGAAATCGCACTAAAGTCCCGGTTCTCCTCGCAATCGAGTTTTACGCGTGCCTTCAAAAGGGCGACCGGCGTCACGCCGGCGGAGTACCGGCAAAAAGCACGATAGCGGCGCTGCGCAGCAAGATCGGTCAAAACAACAGCAGGCACGGGACAGACGCAGGGGAAGCTGCTTCCTAATGTTGGCTGAGGCCTGCTCTCGTCCGGATGGGGTGACCAGGCTCCACAGACGAACAGACGGAGCTCTCCCTTGAGCCGAATTGCGAAACTCGCAGCCTTGATTATCGGAGCAAATCTCGTGACCCACGTTGCCGCAGCGGCGCCCGACGCCGCGATCGACCCGCGGATTGATCCTCAGATTCGGTCCTTCCTCGCCAAGATCAACAAGGACGGAAGTCCCTTCTGGGAACTGCCGCAGCCGAAGCCGCAGGAGATTCTATCCGGTCTCCAATCGCAAACCGCCGTCGATATGTCCGGCGTCACGACGACCGAACGGACGATCAGTCAGGACGGCCGCACGGTGAAGCTGTTCATTATGAAGCCAGAGCACGTCGGAGAAAAGCCGGGCGTGCTGCTTTTCATCCATGGCGGCGTCTGGATCGTCGGTAACTTCCAGAACCACCAGCGCCTCTTGCGTGACCTTGTCGTCGGTTCGGGCCAGATTGGTGTGTTCGTCGAGTACACGCCGCTTCCGTCGGCGAAGTTTCCGACACAGCTGGAGGAATGCTATGCCGCGCTGAAATGGGTTGCCGCGCATGCAGGTGAGTTTGGCGCGGATGGCAGCCGCATTGCGGTGGCCGGCAATTCCGTCGGCGGCAACATGACCGCCGCGCTTACTCTGATGGCGAAGGACCGCAACGGACCCAAGGTCGGTTACCAGATACTCTTTGTTCCGGCGACCGACGCGAGCGTCGATACCGAGTCGTACCGCGAATATGGAACCGGACGCTTCCTGGCGCGCGCCTTCATGAAATATGGCTGGGACCTCTATGCACCGGACGCTCGGACCCGAGACAATCCCTATGTCTCGCCGCTCCGCGCCAGCATCGATCACCTCAAGGGCCTGCCACCCGCGCTCGTGATCACCGCTGAGAACGATCCTCTGCGCGACGAGGGTGAAGCCTACGCGCGCAAGCTAAAGCAGGCAGGCGTCAGCGTCGATGCGGTTCGTTACAACGGGACTATCCACGACTTCATGCTGCTGAACGCCCTGCGCCATGAGCCCTCCACCGAGGCGGCGATCGAGCAAGCCAATGTGGGCGTGCGCCAGCGCCTTCAGCCCTTGGCGAACTAGCGGGTCCGATCACGACGCGGCGGCTAAGGCCGCCGCGTCCAAGACCCCCCGGAGCGAGCTCCGAGGCTTGTTTTCCGGGACGCATACTGAGAAGTGCGCGATGTCCGAAGTCCAGGACTTATGGCGGGGATGCGCTCATAACTTGAGCAGATCAACCATTGCTACTAACCGGACAGGTGAGGTTGTGCAGAGCACTGCAGCACGGTCCGAAGTGCGGGCGTGAGGAGCGAAACGGCCAGGATCAGTCGCGTTCGAAGACCTTGGCGCCGGGGTAGACGCGCCGGGCGTACGCGACGACCCACTCCCGGTCCTGCGTCTCCACGAATGGAGTTCGGATCTTGCACGACCCGACGATGAGGTGCCACAGGCCGTTCAGCTTCTGAATGTTGACGATCATTTGAGTGTTCCTTGAACAACCCGCATGCGTGACGGTCTTGCTATTCACGAATCGGAGCAGTGATCCTGATCACAGATTCGGGAGCACAACTCGCGCCCTCTGTAGAACGAGGATCGCTACTGTTAGTCGCGCCTCCGCAGAGTGAAGTTCGGAGCTATTTGTGCGTCCGCTAGAGTAGCCCCGAGCATAAAATGGCCTCTCCATCGCTCAATTGTACGAGCGTCAGCACAGGTCATGACAAGGAATAGAGAAGTTATACCAACGTATGTCTGTCCGCAGGCGTAGCGGGAGTGGGTTGCCGGAGCCTGGACGACCGTTCATCGCCTCTTAGCCAACATTGCGCTTGGCAAGCACGACGCCCTTCGCTCTCGATCCGTTACACTGAAGTGATACAGTTGCATCTGGCGTTTCGCATTGAGGGGACCTTGTCATGTCGGAGTCATCAGGAGCTTTTGCGACCACTGCGCTGAGCGGCTACGAGCTGCTGGCCGATCCGCAGCTGAACAAGGGTACGGCGTTCTCCGAGGCCGAGCGCGAGGCGTTCGATCTGCACGGCCTGCTGCCGCCCAATATTCTGACGCTGGACGAACAGGTCTCGCGCCGCCTCGAGGCGCTCCGCAGCTTTGAGACCGACATCGAGCGCTATGCCTTTCTGCGCGAGCTGCAGGACACCAACGAGACGCTGTTCTACGCGCTCCTGGTCGGCAACCTGGAAGAGCTGTTGCCGATCGTCTACACGCCGACCGTCGGCGAGGGCTGCCAAAAATTCAGTCGGCTGTTCCGCAAGCCGCGCGGGCTGTTCCTCAGCATCCCGCATCAGCACCGGATCGACCGCATTTTCGCCCATCCGCGCTTCGATCACGTCGAGGCGATTGTGGTCACCGACGGCGAGCGCATCCTCGGCCTCGGCGACCAGGGCGCCGGCGGCATGGGCATCCCGATCGGCAAGCTCGCGCTCTACACCGGCTGCGGCGGCCTGCATCCGGCGACGACACTGCCGATCATGCTCGACGTCGGCACCGACAATCCCGATTGCCTCGCCGATCCGCTCTATATCGGCTGGCGCAACGAGCGCGTCCGCGGCCAGGCTTATGACGACTTCATCGAGGCGTTCGTCGCGGCGGTCGTGAAGCGCTGGCCGCGCGTCTTGCTGCAATGGGAGGATTTCGCCAAGAACAACGCGACGCGCATGCTCGAGCGCTATCGCGACCGGCTCTTGACCTTCAACGACGACATTCAGGGCACCGCGGCGGTGGCGACCGGCGCCTTGCTCTCCGCGATCAACGTCACCGGCGTGCCGCTCACCGAGCAGCGCGTCGCCGTGCTGGGCGCGGGCTCGGCCGGCTGCGGCATCGCCAGCCTGATCCGCGCCGCGATGGTCGATGCCGGCCTGCCGGAGAGCGAGGCGGCGAAGCGCTTCTTCATGGTCGACCGCGACGGGCTGCTGCTCGAGGGCATGAGCGGGCTCGCCCCGTTCCAGCTGCCGTTCGTGCAGAACAGGCAGGCGATCGCGAGCTGGCAGCTCAGCCATCCCGACAAGATCGCGCTGCTCGACGTCGTTCGCAACGCCAGGCCGACGGTGCTGATCGGCGTCTCCGGCCAGGCCGGCGCATTCTCCGAACCGATCGTCCGCGCGATGGCCGAATGCAACAAGCGGCCGGTGATCTTCCCGCTGTCCAACCCGACCTCGCGCGAGGAAGCGACACCGGTCGATATCGAGGCGTGGACCGAGGCGCGGGCGCTGATCGGCGTCGGCAGCCCGTTCCCGCCGATCATGCGCGACGGCGCGCGCTTCAAGGTCGACCAGACCAACAACTCCTACATCTTCCCGGGTGTCGGCGTCGGCGCGCTCGCGGTCGGTGCCAGCCGGGTCAGCGACGGCATGTTCATGGCCGCCGCCAAGGCGCTGGCCAGCGTCTCGCCGGCGCGCGACAACCCGAAGCACAATCTGCTGCCGCCGGTCAGCGCCTTGCGCGACGTCTCGCAGACCGTGGCGCTTGCGGTCGCGCTGCAGGCCCACAAGGAGGGATTGGCGAGGGATGTTCCGATCGACCAGGTCGAGGCGCGGATTCACGCCAAGGTCTGGACGCCGCGCTACGCGCCGTACCGCCGCAGCGATCGGGCTTAGAGCTCGGCGCGTCGGCGCGGCGCGATCCTCCGCGCCGCGCGCGGCCCCGCATCGGTCTGGCTACCTCCTGATTCTGGCAGGGGCGCG
Organism: Bradyrhizobium sp. USDA 3262; assembly: GCF_054060035.1. NCBI lineage: Bacteria > Pseudomonadati > Pseudomonadota > Alphaproteobacteria > Hyphomicrobiales > Nitrobacteraceae > Bradyrhizobium > Bradyrhizobium sp. USDA 3262. The sequence goes on along the minus strand of NZ_JBSSCT010000001.1, from coordinate 6,972,313 downwards.
AACTCGACCTCGCTCGCGCCTTCTCAACGGGCTTGACCGAAGTAAGAATTTTCTTCAATCTTGGTATGCCAAATGCCAGTGGCGGTCCTTCGGGGATTTGGACGTCGCGGTGTCCGCAGCCCGCGATCGCACAACATCGACACAACGAGAAAACGGGGAGGGAAGTCGAATGGCCAATCTTGGCATGTCGCGCAGGGAGTTGCTGGTCGGGTCCATGCTCACGGCGGTCGCCGCGGCGGCGCCGCGAGCGCTCTGGGCCCTCGACAATACGGGCGCGCTGGCGCGATCGAAGACAGGCATGGTGACGAGCCCGCACGAGCTCGCCACGCAAGCGGGGCTCGAGGTGCTGCGCAAGGGCGGCAATGCGATCGAGGCGGTCATCGCCATCGGTGCCACGCTGTGCGTGACCTATCCGCATTTCAGCGGTCTCGGCGGCGACAGCTTCATGGTGATCAGTGACCGCAAGGGGAATGTGCGGACGCTGTCCGGCGCGGGTCAGGCCGCGCTCAACCTGCCGAACTACAGCGGCTCGGTCCCGATCCGGGGGCCGGGGTCGGCGCTGACCGCGGCCACGACCGTCGACGTCTGGGACCAGGCGTTCGATTTCAGCCGCAAATCGTGGGCCGGAAAGCAGAGCTGGGCGTCGCTGTTCGCGCGCCCGATCGAATACGCCAGCAAGGGCTTCCCGGTCACGCCGTCGCAGCGCTTCTGGCAGGACATGGAAGCGAAGAACCTGAAGGACTGGCCCGACATCCAGCGCATCTTCATGCCCGCCGGCCGGATGCCTGAAATCGGCGAGCCGCTGGTTCAGGCCGAACTCGCGAAATCGCTGGAGATGCTGGCGGCAAATGGCGGGCGTGATTTCTACGAAGGAAAGCTCGCCGCGCGCATTGCGGCCGGACTGAAGCAGATCGGCTCGCCGCTGACCGCCGACGATCTGGCGCGCTGCCGCGCGCGCGACGAGACGCCGTTGCGCGTCGGCTATCGCGGCGGCGAACTGCTCGGGCTGCGTCCGCCGACGCAAGGTCTCACGACGCTCGAGATCATGGGCATTCTCGACCGCTTCGAGCTTGCGAAATATCCGGAAGGGAGCGCGGACTACTATCACCTGCTGGTCGAAGCGGTGAAGCAGGCCTTCATCGACCGCGGCCGCTACATCGGCGATCCGGAATTCGTCGACGTTCCGGTCAATCAGCTGCTCTCGGCGAGCTACCTCGACGCGCGCGCGAAGGCGATCAGCCTCGAGAAGGCGATGCCGTGGCCGCACGTGTTCAAGAAGGGCGACACGGTTTATCTCGCCGCGACCGACCGGGACGGCAATTGCGTCAGCATGCTGCAAACCGTCTACTACGATTGGGGAAGCGGCATGGTGGCCGGCGACACCGGCATCATCTGGCACAACCGCGGTGCGTCGTTCAACCTCGACCCGGCCAGCCCCAACTGCCTCAAGCCGGGCAAGCGGCCGTTCCACACGCTCAATCCGGGAATCTTTCTCAAGAGCGGACGGCCGCATCTGCTGTACGGCACGCAGGGAGCCGACGGCCAGCCGCAGACGCTCGCGGCGGTGCTGACCAGGCTGATCGACTACAACATGGATCCGCTCACCGCGCTGTCGCGACCGCGCTTCCTGCTCGGCAAGACGTTCTCCGATGCGCGCGACAGCCTGAAGCTGGAGAAGGATGCCGGTGAAGAGGTCTTCAAGGCGCTCGCCGGGCGAGGCCACGAAATCAGTCCGATACCGGCCCAGAGCCCGCTCGCGGGACATCCGGGTGCGATCCGGATCGACGCCGACGGAAGCATCACCGGGGCGCATGATCCGCGCAGCGACGGGCGGGCCCTCGGGCTGTCATGAGACGAAGCGCGGCAGATTGACGGAGCCGCCCGGCGGCTGCCGGGCGCTCCGGCAGCCATGTGCGAAGCATGGTCCGCCACCCGGTGCGGGAGGCGGACGACGCCTTCGGCGATTGTCGCTCGCCGTGGCCGACTAAAGTTCAAGCCTCGATGTTCACTTCCGGTGGAACTTTCCGGGGCGCGTTATCGTTCGTACTCAAACGAACTACCGTCAATATCCGTCCGGGGGCCTGCGAGGGAGACACCCCCATGGCAACATTTGGCCCAACGCTTCGTCCAACCCCCGGCCTCGACGCCAACCAGCTCACACCATCCGAGCACCAGCTCCAGATGCGCCGTGCGGTGATCGCCTCCACCGTCGGGACCGCGATCGAGTGGTATGACTTCTTCCTCTACAGCACCGTCACCGGCCTGGTTTTCGCAAAACTGTTCTTTCCGCATTCCGATCCCTGGGTCGGCACGCTCGAGGCCTTCGCCATCTATGCGGTCGGCTTCGTCGCGCGGCCGATCGGGGCTGCGATCTTCGGGCACTATGGCGACCGAATCGGCCGCAAGTCGACGCTGATCGCGACGCTGCTGTTGATGGGCCTGGCGACCGCGGCGGTCGCATTGGTGCCGACCTATTCCAGCATCGGCATCTGGGGCGCGGTGATCCTGACCGTGCTGCGCTTCATCCAGGGCGTCGGCGTCGGCGGCGAATGGGGCGGCTCGGTGCTGATGTCGATGGAATGGGCGCGCAACGATCGCTCGCGCGGCCTGATCGCGTCGTGGCCGCAATTCGGCGTGCCCTGCGGGCTGTTCCTCGCCAATCTTGCCGTGCTGGCTTTCAGCCAGATGTCGGGCGACCAGTTCCTGGCGTGGGGCTGGCGCATTCCGTTCGCGCTCAGCATCGTCCTGGTCGGCGTCGGCCTCTACATCCGACTCGGCATTCTGGAAACGCCTGTCTTCACCAGGCTGCTGGCCGAGCGTCAGCTCGACCGCACGCCGATGCTGACGGTGATCCGCGATCATCCGAAGGAGATCCTGCTGTCCGCCTTCGCGCGGATGTCCGAGCAGGCGCCGTTCTACATCTTCACCGCCTTCGTGTTCTCCTACGGCGTCGGAACGCTGCACGTCTCGCGCGACTTCCTGCTGACCGCGGTGCTCGCGGCCTCGGTGCTGTCGTTCGTCTCGATCCCGCTGTGCGGGCACATCTCCGATCAGATCGGCCGCAAGAACATGTACATGATCGGCGCTGCCGTGACCGGCGTGTTCGGCTTCATCTATTTCGCGATGCTTAACACCGGATCGGAAACGATCATCTTCCTCGCGATCTTCCTGTCGCTGATTCCGCACGACATGCAGTACGGCCCGCAGGCGGCCCTGATCGCAGAGAGCTTTACTGGTCGCCTGCGCTACAGCGGCGCCTCGCTCGGCTATCAGCTTGCTTCCGTGATCGCCGGCGGTCCGGCACCGCTGATCGCGACCTGGCTGTTCGGCACGTTCCATTCGGCGACCGCGATCGCGGCCTATATCGCGGCTTGCGCAATCATCACGCTGGTCGCGACCGCGATGATGACCGACTACACGGGCAGGGACATCAATGCGCCCGAGGCGCATCAGCAGCGGGTTTGAGCAGCAAGGGAGCAATCGATGATGAAGTGGCGAAAAGAATCCGCGCTCGATCTCTATAACCTCGTCGCAGCGATTTTCCTGCTCGCTGCGCCGTGGCTGTTCGTGCGGGCCAATCCGACCGCGGCGGTCGATCTCAGGATCAGCGGTGCGGCGATCGCGATCATGTCGCTGGCGGCGATCGTTGCGTTCTCGATCTGGGAAGAATGGATCAACCTGGTCGTCGGCTGCTGGCTGATCGTCTCGCCCTGGCTGCTCGGCTTCGCGCATACCCGCGCGATGCATTTTGCCATCGCCGCCGGCGCGGTGGTGGCCTTCATGGCGCTGCTCGAGCTGTGGCTCGAGTACGAGAAGACGCATTTCGGCCCGGCGGCGCCGCAGGCCGCCGAACGGCAGTAAGATCCGCCGCCGGCGAAACTGAGGTGTGGCTCTTTGTCTTTGAGCATGGTCCTCGGAAGACCGCTTCGCACTTTTCCGGATCATGCTCTAGCAGCCGCGGCAAATGCCCTTGATCTTGCGGTCGACGATCGCGTCCTCCTGATCGATGACCTGCTGCGATGTCGATGTCGTGGCCGGAATATCGGCGGCGCGCGGCTGGCGATGGCCGACCGGCGCCGACCACGGCCTGCTCGCGGTTTCGTTTGACGCGTAGGCGCGGGGCTGCCGGACCGCCGCCTGTGCGAAGCAAGCGGTCGCCATTGCCGCGGACATAATCGCAGCCAAGCCAAGCCGTACGCCGGGTCGTCGAAGATCGATCATGAAAATCTCCATGCCGTCATCGCCGCGTTTGCGCGCGGCCTTGATGACATGGAGTGCTCCGGTCGCTCCGGTATTCCCCGCTCCATCTGATGTGATCGGGCGCTCGCGGCGCGGTGATCGCGCGTGATGAAATAATTTCCGGGCGCGCGCGGTCCTGATCACAGGAGCCGAGCTAGGTCGGCTTCATCCACCGTACGGAGAAATCCCATGACCAAATTGACCCTCGCAGCGCTTGCGCTGGTTGCGGCAGCCGCCTGTTCGACGCAGGCGTCCGCCGCCGGCAACAACGCTGCGGTGCGGCGCGCCAATGCTTCGATGACGACAACGACGGTCAGCAGCAAGACCACCGATTGCGTGCGCGCGCCGAAGGTTGGATCGTTCGCGACCGCCCCCTTCACCGAGCCGCCCTGCATGCCCGGCACTATGCGCTGACCGCGCACAGCAAAAAGTCCCGGACCTGAAGTCCGGGGCTTTGGGCCTGGCCTCGTTCCTGAGGCGGTTATTCCGGCTTGCCGATCGTCACCGCGAGCTTGCCGACGCCGTCGACGCCGCATTCGAGCTTGTCGCCCACCTGCAGTTGCGAGACGCCGGCGGGCGTGCCGGTCATGATGATGTCGCCGGCGGCGAGCTTCACCTGCTGCGAGAGCTGCCAGATGATTTCAGGCACGTTCCAGATCAGCTCGGTGAGGTCGCCCTTCTGCGCTTCCTTGCCGTTGACGGTGAGCCAGATCTTGCCCGCGGTCGGGTGGCCGATCTTCGCGGCCGGCTGGATTGCGGAGCAGGGCGCGGAATAGTCGAACGATTTGCCGATCTCCCAGGGCCGCTCCTTCTTGCGCGAGGCGATCTGCAGGTCGCGGCGGGTCAGGTCGATGCCGACGGCATAGCCGTAGACATGCTCGAGCGCCTTGTCGGCGGGAATGTTCAGCCCGCCGCTCTTCATCGCCACCACCAACTCGACCTCGTGATGCAGGTCCTTGGTCAGCGGCGGATAGGGGATGGTCGCGCCATCGGGCACCAGCATGTCGGCATGCTTGCCGAAGAAGAACGGCGGCGCGCGCTCGTCATTGCCCATCTCCCTGATATGCTCGAGATAGTTACGGCCAACGCACCAGATGCGGCGGACCGGATAGGTGCCGGATTCGCCGACGACGGGAAGCGAGGGCTGCGGGGGAAGCGGAATGACGGTGGATGCGGCGTTCATGAACGGGTCCCGGAGGGTTGAAGGAGGGAGCGCGGGCGGTATTTACGCGCTTACGCCGCTCAGGGCTAGTGGCCGCGGCTGCATCCGGCGCAGAGGTGAGGCCAGCTTCCCGCCGAGCGCGGCCGCCTTTGGTCGACAAAGGCGGTGGTGCCCATGAGGAAATGGCTTTCGATCGGCCTGGTGCTGATCGTTGTGGTCCTGATCGCGGCCGCCGTCCGGGTTTTCATGGTCGTCCCGGAGCGGATCGACCGGGCGCAGAACAGAGTCCAGCGCGTGGCGCTGGATATCACGCCCGCCGCAACGGCCTTGCAGGCGACGCTCGACGTGGCGGACATGCATGCGGACAGCCTGTTGTGGAAGCGTGACCTGATCGCGCGATCCGATCGCGGCCATATCGATCTGCCGCGCCTGATCGAGGGACACTACGCGCTGCAGGTGTTCTCGTCGGTCACCAAGTCGCCCAAGGGCCAGAACTATGATGCCAACGGCGCCGACACCGACACCATCACGAATCTGGCCATCATCGATCTGCAGCCGCCGCGGACGTGGTTCTCGTTGCTGCAGCGCTCTCTGTGGCATGCCGAGAAATTGCACAGCTTCGCCGAGCAGTCCGCCGGGCGGCTGCGCCTGATCGCGACGCCGGCCGACCTCGATCGCCTGCTCGCCGACCGCAAGAGCGGCGCGACGGTGGTTGGCGGCATGCTCTCGATCGAGGGTTTGCAGGACATCGAGGGCAATATCGGCAATCTCGACGTGCTCTACGCCGCCGGATTCAGAATGGCCGGTCTCGCGCACTTCTTCGACAACGACGTCGCGGGCTCGATGCATGGCGTCGCGAAGAGCGGCCTGACGCCGCTCGGCCGGCAGGTGGTGCTGCGGATGGAGGCGATGGGCATGATCGTCGACCTCGCGCATGCGAGCCACGCGGCGGTCGCCGAGGTGCTGGCGATGGCGACGCGCCCCGTGGTCTCAAGCCATGGCGGCGTTCAGGCGACCTGCAAGGTCAACCGCAACCTCACCGATGACGAAGTCCGGGGTGTCGCGCGGACCGGCGGCGTGGTCGGCATCGGTTTCTGGCAGGGCGCGGTCTCCTCGCTCGATCCGAACAATGTGGCGCGGGCGATTGCCCATGTCCGCGACCTGGTCGGGATCGACCATGTCGGCCTCGGCTCGGATTTCGACGGCTCGACCACCACGGGCTTCGATGCCGGCGAGATCGTCGCCGTGACCCAGGCGCTGATGTCGCGCGGGTTCTCGGAGGACGACATCCGCAAGGTCATGGGCGGCAACGTACTGCGCGTGCTCCGCGCAGGCATTGCCCCGAAGGGATGAGAGGCGGGCCCTAGCCGGTGGCGCTGATCGGTGCCAGCGCGAGCGGTGACGGGTCGTGGTGGTGCTGCAGGCGGAAGAACGAGGCGTAGCGGCCGCCGCGGCGCAGCAACTCCTCGTGCCGTCCGCGCTCGACGATCTCGCCACCCTCGACCACCAGGATCGCATCGGCATGCATGATGGTGTGCAGGCGGTGCGCGATCACGATCGTGGTGCGGCCCTGGCAGAGATGCTCGATCGCTTCCTGCACCTGCTTCTCGGACTCCGAGTCGAGCGCGGCAGTGGCCTCGTCGAGCAGGATGATCGGCGCGTTCTTGATCAGCGCGCGGGCGACCGCGATGCGCTGGCGCTGCCCGCCGGACAGTTGGGTGCCGTGCTCGCCGACCGGCGTGTCATAGCCGAGCGGGAAGCTCATGATGAAGTCGTGCGCGCAGGCGGCTTTGGCGGCGTCGACGATCTCCTGCTCGGTGGCGCCCTGCTTGCCGAAGGCGATGTTGGCACGGATGGTATCGCGGAACAGATAGACGTCCTGCCCGACATAGGCGGTCTGCTGCCGCAGCGACTTGCGCGACACCGACGAGATCGGCTGTCCGTCGATCAGGATGTCGCCCTCGCGCGTCTCGTAGAAGCGCAGCAGCAAGGCCAGCACGGTCGATTTGCCGCCGCCGGAGGGGCCGACCAGCGCGGTCACCTTGCCGGGCTCGGCGACGAAGCTCATGCGGTTCAGTACCGGCTCGCCCGGCCGATAGGCGAAGCTGACGTCGCGCAGCTCGATCCGCGCGTCGGAGAGTTTCAGCGCCGGCTTGTCGTCATCGATCTGTTCGCTCGCCGGGCTGTCGACCACCTCGAGCAGCATCCGCGCGCCGACCAGCTGGCTGTTGAGGTCGATGTTGAGCCGCGCCAGCCGCTTGGCCGGCTCGGTCGCCATCAGGAAGGCGGTCAGGAACGTGAAGAACTGGCCCGGTGTGGAGCCGAGCGCCACCACGCTGTAGCCGCCATACATCAGGCAGCCGGCGACCGCGAAGCCGCCGAGCATCTCCATCAGCGGATTGGAACGGTTGGCGACGCGCGCCATCTTGTTGGCATTGCTCTCGACGGTTGCGATGTGCTCGTCGATCCGTTGCTGCATGGTGCCTTCCAGCGTGAACGCCTTCACGGTGCGGATGCCCTGCAGCGATTCCTGCATCGTCTCCATGATGTCGGCGGTGCCGGTGAACTGGTTGTAGGCGAGCCCCTTGATCCGCTTCACCAGCCTGCGCAGCATCAGCATCGCCGGCGGCACCGCCACGAGCCCGATGAACGACATCAGCGGGTCCTGCCAGACCATGACGGCGACCATGCTGATGAGCATCAGGAAGTCGCGGCCGATCGCATTGACCAGCATGTTGAGTACGTCGGTGATCGACTTGGCGCCGGCGGTCAGCCGCGCCAGGAATTCCGACGAGTGCCGCTGCGAGAAAAAGCCGATGCTCTCGCTCATCAGCTTGGCGAAGAGTTGCCGCTGGTTGCTGGCGAGGATGGCGTTGGAGATCTTGTTCAGGATCACCATGTGGCCGTAGGTCGCCACGCCCTTGATGAACAGCAGCACCACCGTGATCCCGGCGAACATCGCGATGCCGGGGATGTTCTTGTCGACATAGGCCTGGTTGATCACCTGGCCGAGCACGTAGGTGGCGCCGGCCGTCGAGCCGGCCGCAACGGCCATCAGGGCGAACGCCGTCAGATAGCGCCGCCAATAGGTAATCCCTTGTTCCATGACCAGGCGGCGAATCAGGATCGCCGCGCCATAGGGATCGTCGGTAATTTTCTTTGGAAACTGGGCCATCCGCGTTCCATTGACGGCGGGCAGCGCCGGCCGTCAGGGTTGCGGGACCTCCTTGCCCGCTTGGCGGGGCTTTTTCAAGCACAATAACTGCTTGATAACGGTTTGTTTTTTAGGCCGATTCCGCCTGTCGCGCGGAGCCCGCGCGCTCCCGGAACAGCTTCTCCTCCCAGGCCAGTGCGTGGCTCGCGATGGTCTCGAGATCGTCGAAGCGCGGCGTCCAGTCGAGCAGCGAGCGGATCCTTGTCGTGTCGGCCACCATGGTCATGATGTCGCCGGGCCGGCGCGCGGCGTAGGCGACCGCGAAGTTGCGCATCGAGACCCGGCGCACCGCCTCGATGGTTTCGAGCACGGAATAGCCGCGGCCATAACCGCAATTCAGCGTCACCGATTGCCCGCCGGCGCGCAGATAGGACAGCGCCGCGCGATGCGCCTCGACGAGGTCGCTGACATGGATGAAGTCCCTGATGCAGCTGCCGTCCTGGGTCGGATAGTCGGTGCCGAACACGTCGATCTTGGCGCGCTGGCCGGTTGCGGCCTCGACCGCGATCTTGAGCAGATGGGTGGCGCCGGTGGTGGCAAGGCCGACGCGGCCCTTCGGGTCGGCGCCGGCGACGTTGAAGTAGCGCAGCACGACGTAGCTCATGCCATGAGCGGATGCGACGTCGTGCAGCATGATCTCGGTCATCAGCTTCGACGAGCCGTAGGGCGACAGCGGACGGGTCGGTGCGATCTCCGGCACCGGCACCCGGTCCGGGTTGCCGTAGACGGCCGCGGTCGAGGAGAAGATGAAGCGGCTGACGCCGCCCTTCACCGCCGCGTTGAGCAGGCTGCCCGTCGTCATGGTGTTGTTGCGGTAGTAGCCGAGCGGATCGCGCATCGAGTCCGGTACCACGACGGAGCCCGCGAAATGGATGATGCTGTCGATGCCGTGCTGGGCGATCACGCCTTCGACGAGGTTCTCGTCGCCGGCGTCGCCAATGAACAGCGGCACGCCTTCGGGCAGGAACGCGGAGAAGCCGGTGGAAAGGTTGTCGATCACGACGACGCTCTCGCCGGCATCGACCAGCGCATGAACCATGTGACTTCCGATATAGCCGGCACCGCCGGTCACGAGCACGGTCATGGATAGAGCTCTCCCGATATTCTTTAACTGACGATGCTAGCGGGAGTGCGGTGAAGAGGGGGTTTCGCCGCGGCCGAACTGGCCACTATGCTTAATGTTGCGTATAGGAACTGGCACGAAACGGAGACTTGCGTGCCGATCGAGAACACACCTGCCGGCGAGCTCGAGCTCATCGTGCCCAATCTGCACCGACGCTATTCGGGTGTCACCGCGACCAACCGCATGGTCGCGCCGAAGCTCGCCAAAATGTTTCGCGCAGGCTGGCTCGGCTCGCATCGGCCCGACGGCATCGACGCGATCGGAATTGCCGATCTCCTGTACCTGTGGCGGCGCGCGCGGCCCGTGATCTGGCATGCGCGGCGCAACGACGAGATGATTGCCGGGCTCGTGCTGCGCGCGCTTGGCTGGCCGCTGAAACTGATCTTCACCTCTGCCGCGCAGCGCCATCACACCTGGCTGACGCGCTGGCTGATCCGCAACATGGATGCGATCATCGCGACCAGCCCGCTGTCGGCCTCCTATCTGAAGCGCGACGCGACGGTGGTGATGCACGGCGTCGACACCGATCGTTATGCGCCGCCCGCCGATCGCGCGGCAGCCTTCGCCGAGAGCGGACTGCCGGGGCGCTATGCGATCGGCTGCTTCGGGCGGGTGCGCGCGCAGAAGGGCAGCGACGTCTTTGTCGAGGCGATGTGCAGGCTGCTGCCGCGCTATCCCGATTTCACCGCCGTCATCGTCGGCGCCGTGGTGCCGGAGCAGTTGGCCTTTGCCAATGAGCTGAAGCGGAAGATCGAGGCAGCCGGCCTGCAATCGCGCATCATCATCACAGGCGAACTGCCGATCGAGGATGTCGTGCGCTGGTACCAGCGGCTGACGATCTACGCCTTCACCTCGCGCAATGAAGGTTTCGGCCTGACCCTGATCGAGGCGATGTCGGCGGGCGCGGCGCTGGTGGCGGCGCGCGCGGGCGCGGCCGAGTTCGTGGTCGAGGACGGCGTCACCGGCGTGCTGACGTCGCCCGGCGACGCCGACGCGCTTGTGGCCGCGCTGGAGCCGATGATGCGCGATCCGGCAGCGGCCGCGGCGATGGGGGCGCGGGCGCGCCAACGAGTTGTGGATAAGTTCAGCCTCGATGCCGAGGCGAACGCGATCGCCAAGGCCTATCGCGCGCTGACCTGAGCCAGCACCCGCTGCGCAATCTCCACGACCTCTTCGGGCGCGATGTCGCGCATGCAGCGATGGTCGTTCATGGTGCAGACCGTGCGCTGGCACGGCTGGCACGACAACTTGCTTTTGGTCTGCAGCACCGTCGCGGCGAGGCCGTTGAGGGGCGCCCAAAGATAAGGATCGGTCGGGCCGAAGATGCCCATGGTCGGCGTGCCGATTGCGGCGGCGATGTGCATCAGCCCGGAGTCGTTGGTCACAGCGACGCTGGCCGCGGCCATCGCAAGGATGCCGTTGCGCAGATCGGTGCCGGTGAGGTCGCGGACCCGCGCGCCGCCGGCTGCCGTGATCTCCTGCGCCAGCGCCTTCTCGCCGGGGCCGCCGACCACCCAGACGTCGAAGCCATGTTCCGCGAACAGCTGCGCCGCTTGCGGATAATAGGTCCAGCGTTTCGAGGCGCCGACCGAGCCGGGGCCGAGTGCGATGGCGGGACCGCGGCCGAGGCCGTTGGCCTGCCGCCAGCGTTCGATGTCGTCCGCGGGAACCCGGAGCTGCGGCGCCGGCCATTCCGGCGGGCGGGCGGCGCCGTCAGGCAGCGCCAGGATCGCGTTCTTGTCGATGAAGCGCGGCTGCCGCTTTTCGCCCCATCGCATCGCGTTGATGAGGCCGAACCGCACCTCGCCAAAGAAGCCGACCCGTTCCGGGATGCCCGCCAGCGCCGGCGCGAGGGCGGCCTTCCAGGTCCGCGGCAGCACCAGCGCGGTGGCGTAGTTCCGGCTGCGAAGCTCGGCCGCGAGCGCCTGCTGCTGGGCCAGCGCCAGCCGGCTGCGCGGCAGGTCGAACACGATCCCGGCACGAACATCGGGCATATAATCGACCAAAGGGGCGCAAAGCCGGGATGTCAGAAGGTCGATCGGCCGGTTCGGCCAGCGCTTGCGGAGCACCCTGACCACGGTGTGCCCGCGCACGAAATCGCCGATCCAAACATAGGGCACGACGAGGATAGGTCTGGTATCCTCGGTGTCCTGTGTTTCGATATCAGATATTGAATCAATATTCATTTCTAAGTAGGCCAGGGCCGATCGGGCGCGGCCAAGTCGGTAACCGGTTCGCGATGAGAGGTAAAGCCGTCGTTGCCTGCGACGCGGGAGTGGGGCAAAGCTGACGGCTGCAAAGGAATCTGGCGGGATTTCATCATGTTTCTGGTAACCGGGGGCGCCGGTTTTATCGGATCGAACGTCGTGGCCGCGTTGAACGACGCCGGGCACAGCGACGTCGCGGTCTGTGACGTGCTTGGACAGGACGGCAAGTGGCGGAACCTGGCCAAGCGCCAGCTTGCCGATGTCGTTCCGCCGGCCGAACTCGGCGACTGGCTGAAAGGGCGGCGGCTCACCGCCGTGATCCATCTCGGCGCCATCTCCGAGACCACGGCAACCGACGGCGATCTGGTGATCGAGACCAATTTCCGCCTCTCGATGCGGCTGCTCGACTGGTGCACGGCGAATGCCACGCCGTTCATCTATGCCTCCTCGGCCGCGACCTATGGCGACGGCGAACGGGGGTTCGACGACGACGCGTCGGTCGAGGCGCTGAAGCGCCTGCGGCCGATGAACCTGTACGGCTGGAGCAAGAACCTGTTCGATCTTGCGGTCGCCGAGCGGGTGGCGAAGGGCGAGCGTCTGCCGCCGCAATGGGCCGGGCTGAAATTCTTCAACGTGTTCGGCCCCAATGAATATCACAAGGGCCCGATGATGAGCGTGCTGGCGCGCCGCTTCGACGACATCAAGGCGGGCCGTGTCGTGCAGCTGTTCAAGTCGCATCGCGAGGGCATCGCCGACGGCGATCAGCGCCGCGACTTCATCTATGTCGACGACGTCGTGCGGGTGATGATGTGGCTGATCGCGACGCCGCGGGTCTCCGGGCTGTTCAATGTCGGTACCGGCAAGGCGCGCAGCTTCAGGGACCTGATCGTCTCGGCCTATGGCGCGCTCGGGCTCGAGCCGAACATCCAGTATGTCGACATGCCCGAGCAGATTCGCGGCAGCTACCAGTACTTCACCCAGAGCGCCGTCGATCGTCTCGGGCGCGCCGGATACAATGGCGGTTTCACCCGCCTGGAAGACGCAGTCGGGGCCTATGTGACGGGCTTTCTCGATCGCGCGGATCGCTATCGCTAGTGCGGATGACGGTGACTGATGTTCGATTTTGAAGCGATCTCGCGTGCAATGTCCGGCCAGACCGTGCTCTGCGTCGGCGACCTCATGCTCGACGAGTTCGTCTATGGCGAGGTGTCGCGAATCTCGCCGGAGGCGCCGGCGCCGGTGATCGCGGTCAGGCGCAGCGAGACCAATATCGGCGGCGCCGGCAACGTCGCGCGCAACATCGCCGCGCTTGGCGGGCGCTGCATCTTCGTCGGCCTGATCGGCGAGGATGCCGCCGGCGCGGTGCTGGCCGAGGCGCTGGCGAAGGAGGCCGCTATCGAGGCCGTGCTGGTGCGCGACGCCGCGCGTCCGACCACGCGCAAGGTGCGCTTCGTCTCCGAGCAATTCTCGACCCACATGCTGCGCTCCGACTGGGAGCTCGCCGCGCCGGCCGCGTCGGCCATCGAGCAGCAGCTGATCGATGCGATCCTGCCGCGTCTTGCGCGGGCCGACATCGTGCTGCTGTCGGACTACGCCAAGGGCGTGCTCACCGCGCGCGTGATCCGCAATGTGATCGACGCGGCGCGCCAGGCGCAAAAGCGCGTCATCGTCGACCCCAAGAGCGCCAATCTCGCGATCTATCGCGGCGCGACCGTGCTGACGCCGAACCGCAAGGAATTCGCCGAAGCGACCCGCAGCCGCGCTGACAGCCACGACAGCATCGCGCAGGCCGCGCCCGATGCGATGTATCTCGCGGATTGCGAGGCGATGCTGGTGACGCAGGGCGAGCGCGGCATGACGCTGGTGACGCGCGGCGGCGAGTCGATCCACGTGCCGGCGCTGCCGGTCAAGGTGCGCGATGTCTCCGGCGCGGGCGATACCGTTGCCGCGGCGCTGGCGCTGGCGCTGGCGGGCGGCGCCGATTGGGAAGGCGCGCTGCGGATCGCGAGCGCGGCGGCGGCGGTTGCGGTCGGCAAGACCGGCACCGCGATCGTCAAATCCGCCGAATTGCGCCGAAGGATCCTGCCGCACGCTTCGCTGGCGGCCGAGGAGAAGATCGTCCCGGCCGGCGGCGACATCGATGCACATCTCGAGGAGTGGCGCCGGCAGGATCTGCGCATCGGCTTCACCAATGGCTGCTTCGACATTCTGCATCCCGGCCACGTCAAGGTGCTGACCGCCGCGCGCGGCGCCTGTGACCGCCTGGTCGTCGGGCTGAACAGCGACGCCTCGGTGAAGCGGCTGAAGGGCGAGGGACGTCCGGTGCAGGACGAGCGCGCCCGCGCCGAGGTGCTGGCGGCGCTGGAAGCCGTCGACCTCGTCGCGATCTTCGAGGAGGACACGCCGATCAATCTGATCACGCAGGTGCGACCGAGCGTGCTGGTCAAGGGCGGCGACTATACCCGCGAGCAGGTGGTCGGCCACGAGATCGTCGAAGCCGCCGGCGGCGAGGTGGTGCTGGTCGAGATCCTGGCCGGCCACAGCACGACGTCGCTTGTTGCGCGGGCCCGTGAGGGCAAGGCGTGAGCGCAAGCATGGCATCCCCGGCAGGCGCCGCGGCGTGTCCGGCCTGGCGCGATCCGGCGCGCTGGCAGACCGCGACCGATGTGGTCGCGGTCCTGATTGCGCTGTCGCTGCCGTGGTCGACCTCGCTGGTCGGCATCTTCGGCGTGGTGCTGCTGATCGCGATTGCGCCGACGGTCGATCTGAAGGCGTTCTGGGCGCTGCTGAAGCGGCCGATCTGCCTGGCGCCGGTCGCGTTGTTTTGCCTCGCGCTTGTCGGCACGCTCTGGTCGGACGCCGCCTGGGGCGCGCGATTCTACGCGGTCGGACCGACCGCAAAGCTCCTGGTGCTTCCGGTCCTGCTCTATCATTTCCAGCGCTCGGCCCGCGGGACTTGGGTGTTTGTCGCCTTTCTGGTCTCCTGCACGCTGTTGATGCTGATGTCCTGGCTGGTGCTTGCCTATCCGCACCTCGCGCTGAGGGCGCCCGCGCCTGGCGAGCAGGGCGTCTTCGTCAAGAACTACATCGACCAGAGCCAGGAATTCACGCTGTGCGCGGTCGCGCTGGCCTATCCGATCGTGATGCTGCTGCGGACCAAACGCATCCTGCCGGCCATGTTGCTGATCGCGATTGCGCTCAGCCTGTTCGCCAACATGGCGATGGTGGTGGTGTCGCGCACTGCATTGGTGACGGTTCCGATCATGTTCGCGGTGTTTGCGCTGCTCCATCTGCGCTGGCGCAGCATCGTCCTGATCCTTTGCGCGGCCGCCGCGTTAGCCGTGGTGGCGTGGTACGGCTCGCCGCAATTGCGCTCGACGGCGGAGTCATTCGAGCGCGACTACAAGCTCTACATGCAGCGCAACGAGCCGACCTCGCTCGGCTTGCGGCTCGAATTCTGGCGCAAGTCGCTCGGCTTCTTCGCCGAGGCTCCGGTCATCGGCCACGGCACCGGCGCGACGCGGGGCCTGTTCGAGCGCGTCGCGAAGGGTGGTGTGACCCAGGCTTCCGGCGAAGTGATCGGAAACCCCCACAATCAAACGTTGAACGTCGCCGTGCAGTGGGGCATTGTGGGTGTAGCGATACTGTACGCGATGTGGCTCCTGCACCTTTTGCTGTTCCGCGGCGACGGTCTCGTCGACTGGATCGGGCTTCTCGTCGTGGTACAGAATATTTCTAGTTCGTTGTTTAATTCACACATCTTCGACTTTCATGAGGGCTGGATGTATGTGCTGGGCGTCGGAGTTGCGGGCGGCATGGCGTTGAAGGGGCAATTGGGGGCCGATATGGAACCCGAACCTCCTGCTCGTCCATGATCGCTGGCAAGGGCTCTGCAGATACGCTATCAGCCTGCCAATGTCCCATCGCGAACTCCCAGTTGCCGGCAACCCGTCCGTTAGATGACGCGCCTTTCACAATTCACCCTGCGCAATTTCCTGATTTTGGTGCATGACGCGCTCGCGACGACGTTTGCGTTGCTGGGGAGCTTCTATCTGCGTTTCGAGGGCAGCCTCCTTACCGATCGACTGCCGCATCTGCTGCTCATCCTGCCCTGGTTCGTGCTGTTCAGCGTTTTCGTCAGCTATTTCTCCAATCTGACCACGACGAAATGGCGCTTCACCTCGCTGCCGGACGCGGTGAATATCCTGCGGGTTGCAGCTGTGCTGACGCTGGCGCTGGTCGTGCTGGACTACGTCTACTTCTTCACCGGCACGAATTCGCAAAGCCCGGTGTTCCTCGGCCGGGTCACGATCATCCTGTTCTTCTTCCTCGAGGTGTTCGCGCTGAGCGCGTTGCGCCTCGGCTACCGCTATTTCCGTTATTCGCGCACGCGGCTGCATGCCCGATCCGACAATGCCGCGCCGGCGCTGCTGGTCGGACGTACGGCCGACGCCGAAGTCGTGCTGCGCGGCATCGAGAATGGCGCGATCAAGCGGCTCTGGCCGGTCGGCGTGCTCTCGCCGTCGGACGCGGACCGCGGCCAGATGATCCGCAACATTCCCGTGGTCGGCGGCGTCGACGACATCGAGGCCGTGATTCGGGATTTCGAGACCCGCCAGCGGCCGATCAAGCGCGTGGTCATGACACCGTCGGCCTTCGAACCCGAAGCGCATCCGGAAAGCGTGCTGATGCGCGCCCGGCGGCTCGGCGTGATGGTCAGTCGGCTGCCGTCGCTGGAGGGCGGTGACGCGCCGCGACTGACCAATGTCGCCGTCGAGGACCTGCTGCTGCGCCCGAGCCAGAAGATCGACTACGCGCGGCTCGAGACGCTGGTGCGGGGCAAGTCCGTCATCGTGACCGGCGGCGGTGGCTCGATCGGCGCGGAAATCTGCGAGCGGGTCGCGACCTTCGGCGCGGCGCGCCTCCTGGTCGTTGAGAACTCGGAGCCGGCGCTCTATGCGGTCACCGAGGCGCTGTCCGCGCGCGACTCCGGTCCCGAGATCGAGGGCCGGATCGCCGATATCCGGGATCGCGAGCGCATCACGCGGCTGATGAGCGAGTTCAAGCCCGACATCGTGTTCCATGCCGCGGCGCTCAAGCATGTGCCGATCCTGGAGCGCGACTGGAGCGAAGGCGTCAAGACCAACATCTTCGGGTCGGTGAACGTGGCCGACGCCGCGCATGCCGCGGGCGCGAGCGCGATGGTGATGATCTCGACCGACAAGGCGATCGAGCCGGTGTCGATGCTGGGCCTGACCAAGCGGTTCGCCGAGATGTATTGTCAGGCGCTGGACCATGACCTGATGACCGAGGCAAAGGGCAAGCCGCACATGCGGCTGATCTCGGTGCGGTTCGGCAATGTGCTGGCGTCCAATGGATCGGTGGTGCCGAAATTCAAGGCGCAGATCGAGACCGGCGGACCGATCACGGTGACCCATCCGGACATGGTTCGCTACTTCATGACGATCCGCGAGGCCTGCGATCTCGTGATCACCGCAGCGACGCACGCCGTGACGCCGGCGCGGCCCGACGTCTCGGTCTATGTGCTGAACATGGGGCAACCGGTGAAGATCGTCGATCTCGCCGAGCGGATGATCCGTCTGTCGGGCCTGCAACCCGGCGTCGACGTCGAGATCGTGTTCAGCGGCATCCGTCCCGGCGAGCGGCTGAACGAGATCCTGTTCGCAAGCCAGGAGCCGACGCTCGAGATCGGCGTCGCCGGCGTCATGGCGGCCAAGCCGAACCAGCCTCCGATGTCGACGCTGCGCAAGTGGCTCGCGGCGCTGGAGGATGCGATCGAGAGAGATGACCGTGTGACCATCCGCTCCGTCCTTCAGGACGCCGTGCCCGAGTTCGGATCGAATGCCGCCTGACCGCGCCGTTCTGCGGACGCCGAGACAGGACCGTTTCGAAAGCCATGATGCCTAGTTCTCGAAAAGTCGTGGTCGTCAGCCAGCACTATCCGCCGGACCACAGCACGACCGCCGCGATCATGTCTGCGATCGCCGAACGGATCGCGCAGGAGTCGGAGGTGATGGTGGTCTCCGGGATGCCGGGCTCGGCGCGGGCACCGGCGCCCGGGCGGCCCACCGTCGTCGAGATCAGGAACTGGCTGCCTGGAAAGGCGGCGCTGATCAAGCGCGCGCTGGCCGAGGCGCTGTTCACCGGCCGGATCTTTTTTGCGCTGTTGTCGCTCCTGAAGCGGGGCGACGTGGCGCTGACGGTGACCGCTCCCTTCGCGCTGCCCTATGCGGTTGCCGCCGCGGCAAGGTTGAAGGGGGCCAAGTCGGCGCTGATCCTGCACGACCTGTTTCCCGACGTGCTCGTGATGGCCGGGCTGCTGCGGCCGTCCTCGCTGGTCGCGCGGGCGATGCGCGCGATCAATTCGCTGATGTTCCGGGCCCTGAACGCGGTCATCGTGATCGGCCGCGACGCCGAGAAGCTGCTGCTGCGATATGGCGGCATGACTCAGGACAAGATCAGGTTCATCCCGAACTGGGCCACGCTCGACCCCGGCAACCGTCCCGTCAGCCCCGACAATCCGTTTCGCAGGGCCATCGCCGCCCGCTTCGTCGTCGGGCTGTCCGGCAATCTCGGCTTCACCCACGATCCGGACATCGTGTTCGAGGCCGCGCGACTGTTGCGTGACGAAGGCGAGATCCATTTCCTGCTCTCGGGATGGGGCATCGGCTTCGCGCGGCTCAAGGAGCTGCAGGCCACCGCGCGGCTTGCCAACGTCACGCTGGTCGACCGCGTCGCGGACAGCGAACTCGATGCGCTGCTCTCCAGCGCGGACGTCTGGCTCATTCCCTATCGCAAGGACGTCGCCGGCGTGTCGGTGCCGAGCCGGTTCTACAATCTGTTGGCGGCCGGCCGGCCCGTCATTCTCGTCTCCGAGCCCGAGGCCGAGGCCGCGCTCACTGTCAGCGAAAACCGGCTGGGCTGGGTCGTCAAGCCGGGAAGGCCCGATCAACTCGCCGATGCCATCCGCCTGGCGTCGCGATCGCAGGACGCCGCGATGGCCGAGCGCGCCGTCGCGACCGCGCGGACCTTCAGTCCCGAGCGGGCGCTCGCGAGCTATGCTGCGCTGGTCCGGGAACTGCTATCCAATCGCGATGTGGAGCGGACGGTATGAATGACGGTCGCCGGACGGTTCTGGTGACGGGTGCCAGCGGCTTTGTCGGCCGCCATGTGGTGCCCGTATTGGCGCGCAACGGCTGGGTGGTGCGACGCGCGGTGCGAACGGCGCCGCAGGATGCGAACGACGTGACGATCGGCTCGCTCAGCCCGGTCACCGATTGGAGCGCAGCGCTCGATGGCGTGGACGCGGTGGTTCATCTTGCGGCCCGCGTTCACCAGCAGTCCGACGAACAGGCGATAGAACTCTACCGCAACGTCAATATCGAGGGCACGCTGCATCTGGCGCGTTCCGCGGCCGCTGCCGGCGTGCGCGATTTCATCTTCGTCAGCACGATCCTGGTGCATGGGCGCAGCAATTACGGCCGTCCTCCGTTTCGCGAGGACGATGTCCTGACACCGCGCGGCCTCTACGGAAACTCGAAGGCGGCCGCCGAGGTTGGCTTGAAGGAAATTGTGCCGGGCAGCGGCATGAGGGTGACCGTCATCAGGCCGCCGCTGATCTACGGCGCCGGCGCCAAGGGAAATTTCGCGTTGCTCAAGCGTGCCGTGATCAATCGCATGCCGCTACCGCTCGCCTATGTGAAGAATCGCCGCGCCTTCGTGTCGGCGGAAAACCTCGCGTCGTTCATCTTGCACCGGTTGTCGCATCCGGGAAGCGATTTCGACGTGTTCCTGGTGGCTGACCGCGAGCAGGTCTCGACGCGGGAATTCGTCGAGCGCCTGGCCCGGGCGGCGGACACCTCGCCGCGTCTGTTCTGGCTGCCGCCGCCGCTGTTGAAGCTGGTGCTCGGGATCAGCGGCCGCAAGGAAGCCTATGACAGCCTGTTCGCTTCGCTCGAACTTGATCTTTCCAAGATCGCGGGCACCGGATGGCAGCAGCCGATCAGCCTCGACGAGGGGCTGCGGCGCGCGCTACGCCAAACGGATAGCTGAGGCGATCAGAGCGGTCGCGAGAACCGCCGCAGCTGCCAGGCGACGGCGAGCGCACCGGCCAGCAGCAGCGCGATGTCTGCGGTGAGCGAATTGAGGGCGACTGAGGCGAATGCGAGCAGCGCCAGCGCCGCGTTCAGCGCAAACACCTCGCCGACGACGCGCCACACCGTGAACCCGTTGTCGGTCGCGCGCTGGTAGAAGTGCGAGCGATGCGCGGCCCAGAAAGGCTCGCGCCGCGCCATGCGGCGAAACAGCGTGACCGTCGCGTCCGTCAAATAGTACAGCGGCAGCAGCAGCGCGGCGGCGAACTGCCGATGCAGGGCGAGCTCGAGCAGGCACCAGCCGAGCAGCAGGCCGATCGGCAGGCTGCCGACATCGCCGAGGAATATCCTTGCGACCGGTCGGTTGAACGGCGCGAAGCCGAGCAGCGCGCCGCACAGCGCTGCCGCGACCAGCGCGGGAGCTGCGGGGACATAGCCGAAGCTGCCGAGCAGGGCGATCGCCACGGTGATCGGCACGGCCTCGGCCGCGGTCATCAGGTCGAGCCCGTCCATGAAGTTGACGAGGTTCACGAACCAGAGGCCGGCGATCAGCAGCAGGCCGCGTTCGAGCCAGAGCGGGCTGGCCGGAACCAGCCTCAGACCATCAGGCGCGGAAAACACCACGGCCGCAACGGCGGCGGCCTGCAGCAACAGCCGCGGGACGACGGGCAGCGAGCGGATGTCGTCGGCAAAGCCCACCACCGCGATGAACAGGCAGGCCGCGAAGACGATGAAGGGAATTGTCAGGTCCGGCGATCCGGCCAGGACGATGACGATCCCGCCCGCCAGCAGCGTCGCCGCCGTGACCGCGATGCCGGCACCCTGCGGCGTTGGAATACGGTGCGACGAGCGCGCATTCGGCTTCGCCAGCGCCACACGCAGCAGCAGCGGCCGCGTCGCCTGGATCAGGACAGCTGAGATCGACGCAGCCAGAACCGCTGCGATCAATGACAGGAGGATTTCGAAAGCGCTCATTCTGGTCCGGCTATTGCGATCCCGGGATTCGCGATTGCGATCCGGGGACTTCGATCGGTTCTGTGCCCTTGGCGGCCTTCTCCGGGCTCAGGATCCACACCAGGCCGCCAAACACGCCAACCACGAACGATACCGCGCCGAACAACAGCGAGATGTTGACGCCCTCATTGGCGATCAATCCGGCGTAGCCGAAGGCCAGCGCCATCGTGGCCTCGCGCACGCCCCAGCCCGCGATCGAGATCGGCATCATCGTGATCAGCATCACCGGCGGCAACAACTGGAAGATCTGGCCGAAGGTGACGGGGGCGGTGATCGACTTCACCACGCACCAGGCGATCACGACGGTCACCACGTGAATGGCGATCGATAGGGTTGCGACCCTTAATCCATGCTTGCGGCTGAACAACACCCGGTTCGCGATGACAGCGCAGGCGTGGATGTGATGCGTCGCCCACCATTGCTTCAGCCAGGCCCACGGCAACACGCCGATCAGCAGGAAGCCAAATCCGGCCGCGAGTGCGGCGAGGTCGAGAAGCAGCAACGCCATCCAGCCGTGGGAATCGGAAATCAGCCGATAGCTCCAGGGCAAGGTGGCCGCGATAACGACGGCGAGGGCGATCAGTCCGATCGCGCGATCGACGAAAATCGAATAGGTGGCTGCGCGCCAGCCCGCACCGGCCCGCGCGACTAGCCAAAGCCGGACTGCGTCGCCGCCGATCGAGGAGGGCAGTGTCTGGTTGAAGAAGGTGCCGATCACGTTGAAGCGCATGGCCTGACCAGTCTCCAGCGGGGCGCCGCACTCCACGCTGATCTCCCGCCAGCGCAACACCCCGAGAAAGATCTGCAGGAACGTGACCGCGATCGCGAGCCCGAGCCAGCCCAGGCTCTCGACCTGGATACGGGAGGCAAGGTCGTACAGATTGACCTTGCGCAGCGAGAAATAGAGCAGCGCGGCCGAGATCAGGATCTTGACGGTCGAAAGCAGGATTCGGCGCATTTCCGTTCGCGCTGCCAGGTTTCAGAATGTGTCAAAAACAGCGCAAAACGCTTTCGCGCGCCCAAATTCGCCGCCTTGGTATGGTTTCCGCGCCGATCTGGCAATACCCGTACTGGTCCCTATTGCGGCAGGCGCGAAGGGGTGGCTAAAGAGGCCGGAACGGGGGACGGCCGGCCACTCACCGGGGATTTACGTTACCGGTAAAATCCGACCAGACGCGTGGGGGCGCGTGCTACTGCTTGGATAGTGCTTCCGAGGCAACAGGGCCGCCGGCTGCGACGGCCCGGGCCGATTTGGTGTGTCGTCCGCAGGCGGATACGACAGATTTGCACGACAGGACTTGAGGCATCGATGGATCGACGAATTATTCCCCTGATCATGTGCGGCGGCGCGGGCACGCGGCTGTGGCCGGCGTCACGCGAGGTGCATCCGAAGCAGTTCCTGTCGCTGTTCGGGGCCCGCTCGACCTTCCAGGAGACGCTGCTGCGGGTCTCCGATGCCGGCCTGTTCGAGCGTCCGATCGTGATCACCAACGAGGCCTATCGCTTCATGGTGCTGGAGCAGCTGGCCGAGATCGGCCGTGAGGCTGACGTGCTGCTGGAGCCGATGCGCCGCGACTCGGGGCCGGCGATCGCGGCCGGTGCGGCGTTCGCGCAGAGCCGCGACAGCGAAGCGATCGTGCTGGCGCTCGCCGCCGACCATCTGGTGCGGGACACCGCGGCTTTCGTCGCCGCCTGCCGCGGCGGATTGGTGGCTGCGGACGCCGGCCGCATCGTGACGTTCGGCGTCAAGCCGGAGCGGCCGGCCACCGAATACGGCTACATCAATCCGGGTGAGGCGGTCGCCGGCGAGGTGCGCACGGTGGTGAAATTCGTCGAGAAGCCGGATGCCGCGACGGCGGCGGGCTATATCGATGCAGGTTATCTCTGGAACAGCGGCAACTTCATGTTCCGCGCCGGCGTGCTGCTCGACGAGTACCGCAATGTCGATGCGGACAGCGTGGCCTCGGTGGAGCAGTCGGTTGCGTCGGCGGCGCGCGATCTCGGCTTCGTCAAGCTCGATGCGCAGGCCTTCGGCGCGGCGAAGGCGATCTCGATCGACTACGCGGTCATGGAGAAGACATCGCGTGCCGCGGTGGTGCCGGTGGCGTGCGGCTGGTCAGACATCGGCTCGTGGCGGCAGGTCTGGGAGCTGTCGGACAAGGACAGCCTGGGCAACGCTGCGCGCGGCACTGCGGTGTTCGAGGACTCCCGCAATTGCAACGTCTCGACCGACCGGGCGCTGGTTGCGCTCGAAGGCGTCGACGATCTCGTCGTGGTCGCGACCCAGGACG
Source organism: Bradyrhizobium sp. USDA 3262 (assembly GCF_054060035.1). Taxonomy (NCBI): domain Bacteria; kingdom Pseudomonadati; phylum Pseudomonadota; class Alphaproteobacteria; order Hyphomicrobiales; family Nitrobacteraceae; genus Bradyrhizobium; species Bradyrhizobium sp. USDA 3262. Next base: position 6,948,949 of record NZ_JBSSCT010000001.1, on the reverse strand, counting down.
CCGTGCTGGTGTCACGCCAGAAGGACGCCAACGGGCTGAAGCGGCTGGTCGCGAAATTGAAAGTGGCGGCGCCGGAGGTGACCGAGAATCACATCAAGGTGCATCGCCCCTGGGGCTCCTATCAGTCGGTCGACAATGGCGATCGCCACCAGGTCAAGCGCATCGTGGTCAAGCCGGGCGGACGGCTGTCGCTGCAGAAGCACCATCACCGCTCCGAGCACTGGATCGTGGTGCGCGGCACCGCGCAGGTCACCGTCAACGAGCTGATCAAGACGGTGCACGAGAACGAATCGATCTACATCCCGATCGGCGCGGTGCACCGGCTGGAGAACCCGGGCAAGATCCAGCTCGAGCTGATCGAGGTGCAGACCGGCAGCTACCTCGGCGAGGACGACATCATTCGCATCGAGGATGACTATCGGCGCACCTGAGGCGAACGGGCCCCGCGCTCAAGATCGAGTCGCGGGCGATGTAACTCTTTGAATCAAAACGTGTCCGGATTTCGCCGTTGGCATTCGCCACATTTGTGACGCCGTGCTATAGCGGCTGCCAACGAAGCGGGTCGTGATTTGCGCCAAAGGCGCGGATCGGGCAGAGGGGCCTTGGTGCTGATTCCCTCGGAGCTGGGATGGCTCCCTGAGAAGCCGGGACAACCGCCAGAACGTTACTTGGGGTCTACGATATGAATGCAAAAATGTCCGCAGCCGGCGCGAAGGCCGATATCGGCCGCGCATTGCGCGTCGGCGTGATCGGCGCCGGCGTGATGGGCAGCAACCATGCCCGGGTGCTGGCCGGACTGCCCGGGGTGCTGTTGATCGGCATCGTCGATCCGCTGCCGGAACATCGCACGCGCGCCATCGACCTGGTCGGCTGCCGCGCCTTCGAAAGCCTTGATCAGCTGTTCGCCGAGGGCATCGATGCGGTGACGATCGCAGCTCCCACCCATCTGCATCACGAGATCGCGCTCGCCTGCATCGCGCGCAACATTCACATCCTGGTCGAGAAGCCGGTCGCATCCACGGTCGAAGAGGGCCGCGAGATCGTCGCGGCCGCCGAGCGGGCCGGCGTCACGCTGATGGTCGGCCATGTCGAGCGTTTCAATCCGGCGGTCGCCGCGATCAAGAAGGCGATCTCGGGCGAGGACATCCTGTCGATCGGCATCACCCGGGTCGGCCCGTTCCCGCCGCGAATGTCCAATGTCGGCGTCGTGATCGATCTCGCCGTGCACGACATCGACCTGATCCGCTGGTTCACCGAGTCCGATATCGTCGAAGTGCAGCCGCAGCTCTCGAGCGCCGTCGCCGAGCGCGAGGACATCGCGCTGCTGCAGTTCCGTACCGCTTCCGGCGTGCTCGCCCACATCAACACCAACTGGCTGACGCCGTTCAAGGCGCGCAACGTGACGGTCGCAACCCGCGGCAAGTATGTGATGGGCGATCTGCTCACGCGTCAGGTTACCGAATGCTTCGGCTTCAAGCCGGACGGCAGCTATTCGATGCGTCATCTGCCGGTCGGTCATGACGAGCCGCTGCGCGCCGAGCTGATCGCCTTCCTCGATGCCGTGCGTGGCGGCAAGCTGCCGGCCGTGTCCGGCGACGAGGGCGTGGCGAGCCTCGAGATCGCGATCCGCTGCCTGGAATCGCCCGCCAGGCCCGCCGCCTCGACGATGCGCAAGGGACCGCGCCGCATCGCCGGCTGATTGTCATTCATTAACACGTGCAAAGAGCTTCCATGAACCAGCATATGCAGCTTGAGCCCATTCCCTTCATCGATATCGCCGCGCAGCGCCGGCGGCTCGGCAAGTCGATCGATGACGCGGTCGCGCGCGTGCTCGACCATTGCCAGTTCATCAACGGTCCCGAAGTGACCGCGCTGGAGAAGGCGCTGGCGGACTATAGCGGCGCAAAGCATGTGGTCAGCTGTGCGAGCGGCACCGACGCGCTCTTGATGGTCCTGATGGCGAAGAATGTCGGGCCGGGCGATGCGGTGTTGTGCCCGACCTTCACCTTCTGTGCGACCGGCGAGGTTGTGACGCTGACCGGAGCGACGCCGGTTTTCGTCGATGTCGATGAGGAGACCTTCAACATCGACATCAACTCGCTGAAGCGCGGCATCGCGACGGCGCGCGCGCGCGGGCTGAAGCCGGTCGCCGTGATCCCGGTCGACCTGTTCGGCCAGAGCGCCGATCATGACGCGATCGGCGCGGTCGCCGAGGCCGAGGGGCTTTTCGTACTTGACGATGCCGCGCAGGGCTTTGGCGCCACCTACAAGAACCGCAAGCTCGGCACCTTCGGACTCGCCACCGGGACCAGCTTCTTTCCGGCCAAGCCGCTCGGCTGCTTCGGCGACGGCGGCGCGATCTTCACCGACGACGAGGAGCTCGCGCGCACCCTGCGCAGCATCCGCGTGCACGGCCAGGGCTCGGACAAGTACGACAATGTGCGGCTCGGCCTCACGGCGCGGCTCGACACCATGCAGGCGGCGATCCTGCTCGAGAAGCTGAAGATTTTCGACGACGAGATCGCGGCGCGCAACAAGGTGGCGGAGCGCTATTCGCGCGCGCTGGGCAACCTCGTCGCAGTGCCGCGCCTTGCGCCGGGCTGTACCTCGGTGTGGGCGCAGTACACCATCCGCCTGTCCGACGGCATCGATCGTGACACCTTCGCGGCGGCGCTGAAGGCGCACGGCGTCCCGACCATGATCTACTATCCCAAATCGGTGCACCAGCAGACGGCCTACAGCCACTATCCGGTTGCCGACGGCGGCCTGCCGGTCAGCGAGCGCCTGTCCAAGGACGTCATCGCCCTGCCGATGCACCCCTATCTCGACGAGGCGACCCAGGACCGCGTCATCCAGGCTGTGCGCAGCGCGCTACAGGCATGATCCCGAAAAGTGGCTTCCGGTTTTCGGGCAGGATCATGCCTAAATCGTCAACGGCCTGACAGGAAACTTTTTCGTACCGTAATCATGCGCTAGAAGCAGCGCATGCTTGGGCGCATCTTCACCGTCGGCGGCTATACCCTGCTATCGCGGGTGACCGGGTTCGCACGCGACATCATGCTCGCGGCGATCCTCGGCGCCGGGCCGGTCGCCGACGCCTTCTTCGTGGCGCTGCGGCTGCCCAACCATTTCCGCGCGATCTTTGCCGAAGGCGCCTTCAACGCCGCCTTCGTGCCGGCCTATGCCCATGTCCATGGCGAGCGCGGCGAAGCGTCGGCACGGCTGTTCGCCGACCGCATCTTCACGCTCCTGTTCGCCTCGCAGGTGATCCTGCTGGCGGTGGCGATGGCATTCATGCCGCAGGCGATGAGCATCCTCGCGCCGGGCTTCACCGAGGACGCGGCGCAGCGCAAGCTCGCGATCGAGCTGACGCGGATCACCTTTCCCTATCTGCTGCTGATCACGCTGGTGACGCTCTATGGCGGCATGCTCAATGTGATGCATCGCTTCGCCAGCGCGGCTGCGGCGCCGATCTTCCTCAACCTCGCCATGATGATGACGTTGGCGCTCGCGGCGTTCTTTCCGAGCGCGGGCCATGCCGCGGCCTGGGGCGTGCTGATCTCGGGCTTCCTGCAATTCTTCCTGCTCGCCGGCGACCTCGCGCGCCACGGCGGCCTGCCGCGGTTCGCGCCCTTGAAGCTCGATGAGGACGTTCGCGGCTTCTTCCGCGCGCTGGGGCCGGCGACGCTGGGCTCGATGGGCACGCAGGTCGCGTTGTTCGCCGATACCATCATCGCGACGTTCCTCCCCGCAGGCGCGCTGTCGGCGCTCTATTATGCCGACCGCCTCAACCAATTGCCGATCGGCGTGATCGGGATCGCGATCGGCACCGTGCTGTTGCCCGAGATGTCGCGGCGGCTGAGCGCCGACGACCACGCCGGTGCGATGGCCGCGCAGCGCCGCGCCTTCGATTTCACGCTGCTGTTCTCGGTGCCGTTCGTGGCGGCGTTCCTGACGGTCGCCGATCCGATCATGCGCGCGATGTTCGCCCGCGGTGCCTTCTCCAAGGCCGATGCCGCAAGCGCCGGCGCCACGCTCGCCGCCTATGCGGTGGGGCTCATTCCGTTCGTGATGATCCGCAGCGCGGTTGCGACCTTCTACGCCCGCAAGGACACCGCAACGCCGGTGAAAGCGGCGCTGACCGGGGTCGCGGTCAACGTCGCGCTGAAGATCGCGCTGGTCGGCACGCTGGCGCAGGTCGGGCTCGCGCTCGCGACCGCGATCGGGGCCTGGGTCAATCTGCTGCTGGTGCTGATGTTTGCCGTGCGCCGCGGCTACCTCGCGCTCGATCGCGCGCTGATCCGCTCCTTCGGCACCTTCGCGCTGTGCGGCGTGCTGCTCGCGGTCGCGCTGTGGCTGACCTCGCATTTCGCGGTGGTGTGGTTCGCGCCGATGCAGATCTTTCGCGACGAGCTGATCCTGCTGCTGCTGATTGCGGTCGGCGTCTTCGTCTACGCCCTCTCGATCCTCACGCTGTTCGGCCGCGGCTGGCTGTTCGCGCTGCGGCGCGTATAGTTTTACCTGTCAAATCAAATGCATAGGAGGCGGCTGTGTGATAGCGCCGCGCGCGGCGGAAAGCGGTTTGCGCTTCGCTGACAACCACGCCAATATGCATGCAAACAACCAAGGCAATTGGAGAGACGATGGCAGCTCCCATCAAATTCGGCGTCGGACAAAGTGTGCGGCGCAAGGAGGACGACGCTCTGATTCGCGGCAGGGGCCGCTACACCGACGACGTTGCACCGTCTCCCGCATTGCACGCGCTGATGCTGCGTTCGCCGCATGCGCACGCGACCTACACGATCGATGCCGGCAAGGCCCGCGGCATGCCCGGCGTGGCGCTGATCCTGACCGCGGCCGACGTCGCCGAGCTCGGCGGCCTGCCGTGCCTGTTCAATCTGGAAACCGATCCGTTCACCGCACCGCCTTATCCGATCCTCGCCAAGGACGAGGTGCGCCATGTCGGCGACGCGGTGGCCTTCGTGGTCGCCGATACCGTCGATCATGCCCGTGACGCGATCGAGGCGATCGACGTCAAATGGACGCCGCTGCCGGCGGCGGTCGGCCTCGTCAATGCGGTGAAGAAGGACGCGCCGCAGGTCTGGCCGGACAAGCCCGGCAATGTGCTGTTCGACGTCTCGATCGGCGACAAGAAGGCCGCCGAGGACGCGTTCGCCAAGGCGCATGCGGTGGCCGAGATCACCATCGTCAATCCGCGCGTCATCACCAATTTCATGGAGACGCGCGCCGCGGTCGCGGAATACGACGCCAAGAAGGACCATCTGACGCTGACGATCGGCAGCCAGGGCAGCCACCGCCTGCGCGAGATCCTCTGCGACATGATCCTGAAGATGCCGAAGGAGAACATGCGGGTGATCTGCCCGGATGTCGGCGGCGGTTTCGGCACCAAGCTGTTTCCCTATCGCGAATATGCGCTGATCTCGGTCGCCGCGCGCAAGCTCAAGAAGAGCATCAAATGGACGGCCGAGCGCTCCGACCATTTCATGGGCGACGCGCAGGGCCGCGACAATCTCACCACCGCGAAGATGGCGCTCGCCGAGGACGGCAAATTCCTCGGCATGGATGTCGACCTGATGGGCGACATGGGCGCCTATCTCTCGACCTTCGCGCCTTACATCCCGCATGGCGGCGCCGGCATGCTGCCGGGCCTCTATGACATCCAGGCCTTCCACTGCCGGGTCCGCACCGTGTTCACCAACACGGTGCCGGTCGATGCCTATCGCGGCGCCGGCCGCCCGGAGGCCGCCTATGTCATCGAGCGCCTGGTGGATGCCGCCGCGCGCAAGCTCGGCATGACGCCGGACGCCATCCGGCGGAAGAATTTCATTCCGCCGAAGTCGCTGCCGTACACGACAGCGACCGGCAAGGTCTACGACTCCGGCGACTTCGTCGCGCACATGAAGCGCGCGATGGAAATTGCCAACTGGAAGGAGTTTCCGAAGCGCGCCAAGGCCGCCAGGAAGGACGGCCTGGTGCGGGGCATCGGCATGGCGAGCTATGTCGAGGTCTGCGGCACGATGGGCGAGGAGACCGCCAATGTAGCGCTCGATCCCAATGGCGATATCTCGGTCCTGATCGGCACGCAGTCGAGCGGGCAGGGCCACCAGACCGCCTATGCGCAGATCGTCGCCGAGCAGTTCGGTGTACCGCCCGAGCGCGTCCATGTGCTGCAGGGCGATACCGACAAGATCGCGACCGGCCTCGGCACCGGCGGCTCGGCATCGATCCCGTCCGGCGGCGTCAGCGTGCAGCGCGCGACGCATGATCTCGGCAACAAGCTGAAGGAGCTTGCGGCGCAGGCGCTGGAAGCCGGCGCCGGCGATCTCGAGATCGCCGACGGCCGCATCCGCATCGCCGGCACCGACCGCTCGATCAGCTTTGCCGATCTCGCCAAACGCCCGGGCGGCGATACGTCGAAGATGAATGCGAGCGCGACCTTCGCCAGCGCCGACGGCACCTATCCGAACGGCACGCATCTCGCCGAGGTCGAGATCGATCCCGCCACCGGCATCATCAAGATCGTCGGCTACGTCATCGTCGACGATTTCGGCGTCACGCTCAATCCGCTGATGCTGGCGGGCCAGGTTCATGGCGGCGCGATGCAGGGCATCGGTCAGGCGCTGATGGAGCAGGCGGTGTACAGCCCGGCCGACGGTCAGCTCGTCACCGGCACGTTCATGGACTATGCGCTGCCGCGCGCCTCCGACGGGCCGTCCTTCGTGTTCGAGACCCATAACGTGCCCTGTACGACCAATCCAATGGGCGTGAAGGGCGCGGGCGAGGCCGGCGCGATCGGCTCGTGCCCGGCGGTCGTCAACGCGATCGTCGAGGGGCTGCATCGCGAGTACAAGATCGACCACATCGACATGCCGGCCACGCCAGAACGGGTCTGGATCGCGATCCGCGAGGCGCAGCGCCGCCATAATCTCTGATAAATTGTCGCAGGCGGAATGAAGATTCCGCCTGCGGTGTTTTGCAAACCAGGCCGGCCGCAGATCGCGGACCGGGACAGAGCGGAATTGAGGGGTTTTGCCGATGAAGCGGATTGTCGTCGTCGCAGCGATGCTTGCGTTGAGTGCAGGGGCGGTGGTGGCCGACCAGAATCAGGTCAAGCAGACCCAGGCCCAGATGAAGGAAACCGGCAAGAATGCGGGCGCGATAGCGGCGATGATCAAGGGCGAGAAGCCCTACGATCAGGCAGCGGTCGATGCCGCGCTGGTGAAGTTCGAAGACACTGCCAAGAAGCTGCCGACTCTGTTCCCGGACAGCAGCAAGGGCCTCAAGCCGGATGGCGACTATTCCCCCGCGCCGAAGGTCTGGGAAGACAAGGCGGGCTTCGAGCAGCACATTGCGAGCTACGCCAAGGCCGTCGCCGATACGAAAGGCAAGGTCAAGGACCTCGACACGCTGAAGGCGGAAATGCCGCCGCTGTTCAAGCAGTGCGGCGGCTGCCACGAGACCTATCGCCTCAAGAAGGGCTGATCGCCGTTCGGTCAATGAAATGAAAAGGGCGGACGCTTTGCGGCGTCCGCCCTTTCTTGTGTCGGCCGTTTCTTGTTGGAGCGCGTATGCGACGATTGCTTGGTCGGGATTGCTTGATGACGGATTACTTCGTCACTTGTTATTTCGTCACCTGGCCGCGGATTTCGCCGCCCGGGTTGGCCGCGGTGTGAACGTTGACATAGTACTTGCCGGCGAGGAGATCGGCGGCCTGCGCGTCGGTCAGCGTTGCGCTGCCTTCGACCGGGCTCGACGTCGCGTTCGGGATCGCGACTGCGACACCGGAATTCTTGCCGGCCTCGGCGGGGCCGTGGAAATGCGCGGCGGTGACCGGGCCCGAGAGGCCGGAATAGGTCAGCTTCCAGCTCAACTTCTTGCTGGCGGCATCGTAGTCGATGTCGGCGGTGCCGGTGCCGGCGCTGGTATTCGGCGGCACTTCGCTCTTGCTATCCAGCTTCGCCGTGAACTTCTCGGCAAAGGCCGGACCGGCGAGGGCGATGGCGGCGCCGAGCGTCAGCGTGGCAAGCAAGGTCTTGTTCGACATGGTTCTCTCCCCTTTGACGTCACAGGATGGTTGCAATCTTCAAACAGCAGCTTTTCGGATTTATTCCCCAAATGATCGTGGGTGCGGCAAATTTGATGCGAGCTTGTCCGACTGGTTGCCATCATACTGGTCCATGAACTGACGCGACCAATGACGGATCGGTGAATGCTGCGACGAATTTTCCTCCTGGCGATTCTGGCCGGCGTAATCGGCGTTGGCGTGTTCTGGTGGCTGACGATCCCCGCGACCGTTGCCGCCGGCGCGCTGCCAGCCTATCAGCCTGACCTGGCCAACGGCCTCACAACGTTCAATGCCGGAGGATGTTCCTCCTGCCATGCCGTGCCGAAGCAGGACGACCGCACGAGGCTCGGCGGCGGGCTCGCGATCACCTCGCCGTTCGGCACCTTCTATGCGCCGAACATCTCGCCCGACCCGAACGACGGCATCGGCCGCTGGAGCGAGGCCGATTTCGTCACCGCGGTCATGAAGGGCACCTCGCCATCGGGCACGCACTATTTCCCGGCGTTTCCGTACCCGTCCTATCAGCACGCCAAAGTCAGCGATGTGCGCGACCTGTTCGCCTATCTGAAGACCTTGCCGCCGGTCGCCGGCAAGGTGCGCGACCACGATTTGCCGTTTCCGTTCAACATCAGGCGCAATGTCGGCGTCTGGAAATTGCTGTTCATGAACGGCAAGCCGTTCATCGCGGATGCAAGCCGCTCCGCGCATTGGTATCGCGGCGCCTATCTCGTCAACAGCTTCGGCCATTGCGCCGAGTGCCACAGCCCGCGCAATGTGCTCGGCGGCATCGTCACCGCGCAGCGCTTTGCCGGTGGTCCGAATCCGGAGGGCGAAGGCTGGGTGCCCAACATCACGCCGAGGGGGATCTCGGACTGGAGTGTGAAGGATATCGCCTATTTCCTCGAGAGCGGCCAGACGCCGGACGGTGATAGCGCGGGCGGGTCCATGGTGCGCGTGATCCGCAACACCTCGCAACTCTCGTCGTCCGACCGCGACGCGATCGCCGAATACATCAAGTCGCTGCCGCCGGTCGAGGGACCGCCGAAGCCGGTGAAGAAGGAGAAGGAGAAGGAGTCAGCGGGATGAGTTTTGCTTGAACCGGCTCGCCGCGGTTTCGGTTCACCTCTCCCAAGGGAGAGGTGAACTTTCGACGCCGTTCAAGCTCGACCCAATCTCATCATGCTGTCGTGGGCGCGATCTACTTCGCGCCGAACGCCTTGAAGGTGATGATGGTGAGCGTGTCCTGGATGCCCGGGATCACCTGAACCTTCTCGTTGATGAAATGGCCGATGTCGGTGTCGTGGTCGACGTAGAACTTGACCAGGAGGTCGTAGTTGCCCGCGGTGGAATAGATCTCGGACGCAATCTCGGCCTCCGCCAGCGCGTTGGCTACGGTGTAGGACTGGCCGAGCTTGCATTTGATCTGGACGAAGAAAGGAACCATCAAAGTCGTCTCCGGGGATTTCCGCGACTATAGGCCAAAAACGGGCGGCCAAGGCAAGGGGACAAGAAGGGGCAAGGCAGCGTCAAGGCAAGGCCAACCCGCGGTAAAGTCAGGCGAACTTGCCGTCGATCCGCGGCCGGGCTAGGACAGGCCATGGTCTTGTTCGCGATGGTCGCATTCGTATCAACCGCCGGTGCTGCACGATGACGCCGGTCGCGCTCACCATTGCCGGCTCGGACTCCTCGGGCGGGGCGGGCATCCAGGCCGACCTCAAGAGCTTTGCCGCGCTCGGGGTCTATGGCGCCTCCGCGATCACGGCGCTGACCACGCAGAACACCAAGGGGGTCAGCGGCATCCATCCGGTGCCCGCTTCATTCGTCACCGCCCAGATCGATGCGGTGTTCTCCGACCTCGAGGTCGGCGCGGTCAAGATCGGGATGGTGGCGCAGGCCGAGACGATCGCGGCGATCGCCGATGGGCTGAGGCGCTGGGCGCCGCGCCATGTCGTGCTCGATCCGGTGATGGTCGCAACCTCGGGCGATCGGCTGCTTGCCGCCGAGGCGGTCGATGCGCTGAAGACCCTGCTGTTTCCGCTGGCCTCGCTGATCACGCCGAACCTGCCGGAAGCGACGGCGCTGCTCAACGAGCCGGTCGCCGAGAGCGAAGCCGACGTCGAGCGACAAGGCAAGCGATTGCTGGCGATGGGATGTCGCGCGGTGCTGGTCAAGGGCGGCCACGGCCACGGCGCCGACAGCATCGACTATCTAATCGATGCCGAGCGCAGCATCGCGCTGGCCGCGCCGCGGATTGCGACCGCCAATACGCATGGCACCGGCTGCTCGCTGTCCTCGGCAATCGCAGCAGGGCTCGCGAAGGGCGAGAGCATGGAGACCTCCGTGCGCAACGCCAAGGCCTGGATCACCGAAGCAATCGCCGCTGCCGATCGTTTTGCCGTCGGCCACGGCCACGGGCCGGTGCATCACTTTCACAAGTATTACTGATTGCCGTGACTTGTAGCCCGGATGAAGCGTAGCGAAATCCGGGAACGGATGATCCGCGGAAGCTCCCCGGATTGCGCTGCGCTTCATCCGGGCTACGCACCGCGCGCGTCGTTCCGCCACGATATGCAGGCAACACAACGCCTCTTCCCCACAGCCGCGACCGCCGATGTCGCCAGATTGTCGCACGCTGCTGTTATCCGCAGGGCAGGGGCGTGCTGCTGATTCTCGTTAACTGTTTGTGGGGCCTTGGGTCGCGGGGATCGTCATCGCCTTGTCACAGGAATCTGTTAGGTGCACAGGCATGGGAAGTGACTCCTTGAGTGAAGAAAGTCCCGAGCGGCACTTTCGCACTTTGTTTATCTCCGATGTCCATCTCGGAGCCCGCGGTTCGCAAGCCGACCGCCTGCTGGACTTCCTCCGCTCTCACGATGCCGACACGATCTACCTCGTTGGTGATATCGTCGACGGCTGGGCGCTGAAGTCGAACTGGTACTGGCCGCAGACCCATAACGATTTCGTGCAGAAGATGCTGCGCAAGGCGCGCAAGGGCGCCAAGGTGGTCTACGTCCCGGGCAACCACGACGAGTTCCTGCGCAAATATTACGGCACGCATTTCGGCGGCATCGACGTGGTGGAGAACACCGTTCACACCGGCGCCGACGGCAAGCGCTACCTCGTGATCCACGGCGACATTTTCGATCTCGTGGTGCAGAACGCGCGCTGGCTCGCCCATCTCGGCGACAAGGCCTACGACTTCGCGATCCAGATGAATCGCTTCGTCAACTTCTTCCGCAAGATGTTCGGCGTGCCGTACTGGTCGCTGTCGCAATGGGCCAAGCTGAAGGTCAAGAAGGCGGTGAACTATATTGGCGCGTTCGAGGCGACGCTTGCCGGCGAGGCGCGGCGCCACGGCTGCGACGGCGTGATCTGCGGCCACATCCACTACGCGACGATTCATGACGAGCACGGCATCCGCTACATGAATTGCGGCGACTGGGTTGAGAGTTGCACCGCGCTCGCCGAGCACGAGGACGGCCATTTCGAGATCATCACCTGGACCGACCCGGTGCGCCGGATCGCGCCGGTTCCGCGAGTGACGGCACGCGCTGCATGACGCATATCCTGGTCGCGACCGATGCGTGGCATCCCCAGGTCAACGGGGTTGTCCGCACGCTGACCATGATGGCACAGGCGGCGAAATCGCTCGGCGTCGAGGTGAGCTTCCTGACGCCGGACGAGTTCCGCACCTTCGCGATGCCGAGCTATCGCGATCTCCGGCTGGCGCTGCCCTACCGGGCCAAGGTCGCAAGTCTGATCGAGGCGGCGAGGCCCGACAGCATTCATATCGCGACCGAGGGCCCGATCGGGCTTGCAGTGCGCCGCTATTGCCGCAAGCGCGGCCTGCCGTTCACGACGAGCTTCCATACCCGCTTCCCCGAATACGTCTCGGCGCGGACGCCTGTCCCGGAGGCCTGGGTGTGGCGGGCGCTGCGCTGGTTCCACAGGCCGAGCCGGGCGGTGATGGCGGCGACCCCGGCGCTGGCGGCCGAGTTGCGTCAGCGCGGCTTCCGCAACGTGGTGCTGTGGTCGCGCGGCGTCGATACCGCGCTGTTCCATCCGCGCGACGTCGATCTCTGCCTGCCGCAGCCGGTCTATCTCAGCGTCGGCCGGGTGGCCGTGGAAAAGAATCTGGAGGCCTTCCTCGATCTCGATTTGCCGGGAACCAAGGTCGTGGTCGGCGACGGCCCGGCGCGGGCGGCGCTGGAGCGGAAATATCCGGACGCCGTGTTCCTCGGTGCCCGCCATGGAGAAGAATTGGCTGAGATCTATGCCGCGGCCGATGTGTTCGTTTTCCCGAGCCGGACCGATACGTTCGGTCTGGTGCTGCTTGAAGCGTTGGCGAGCGGCCTGCCGGTTGCCGCTTTTCCGGTCACCGGTCCCCGCGACGTGATCGGCGCGGCGCCGGTCGGTGTGCTTGACGAGGATTTGCGCCATGCCTGCCTGGAAGCGCTCAGCATCTCGCGGCAGGCCTGCGTCGATTTTGCTGCGCTCCACACCTGGCAGGCGTCGGCCCGGGTGTTCATCGACCGTTGCATGAACGTCCGTCCTGCGCCGCCGGATGGCGAGGGGGAGGCGTTCGAATTTGGTGCCGAAGAGCACCATTTCGCCGTCCTGCCGACACCTCAGCCGAACTCACGCTAGTTGGGTCACGCTAAAGCGTCTTGCCCGCCAGCCCGTCGCCGCGATACAAATCGCGAATGACGGACACCGTTCTCAATCCACCCGTCGCTGCCGCGGACATCGATGCCGCCGCAAGGGTGGTCGCGCCGTTCGCGGTGCGCACGCCGCTCCTGACCTTTCCCGTTCTCAACGAACGCGTCGGCAGCCAGGTCTTCCTCAAGCCCGAAATGCTGCAGCGGACCGGATCGTTCAAGTTTCGCGGCGCCTTCAACAAGCTCGCCTCGATCCCGCAGGACAAGCGGAGCGGCGGCGTCGTCGCGTTCTCCTCGGGCAACCACGCCCAGGGCGTCGCCGCGGCGGCCAAGATCCTCAACATGCAGGCGACCATCGTGATGCCTGCGGACTCGCCGATCACCAAGCGCGAGCGCACCAAATCCTATGGCGCCGAAGTCGTGCTCTACGACCGCGATCGCGACGACCGCGAGGCGATCGCCAACGGCATCGCCGGCAAGCGCGGCGCGACCTTGGTGCGCCCCTACGACGATCCCTTCGTGATCGCGGGCCAGGGCACCGCCGGCCGCGAGATCGCCGAGGACATGGCTGCGCTCGGACTGACGCCCGACATCGTGGTCGCGCCGGCTTCAGGCGGCGGATTGATCGCCGGTGTCGCAACGGCGGTGAAGGCGAAATATCCGCAGGCCCAGGTGATCGTCGCCGAGCCCGCTGGCTATGACGATCACGCCCTGTCGCTCAAGGTCGGACATCGCGAGGCGCATCCGGTCGCAGCGCGCACCATCTGCGATGCGCTGATGGCGATGATGCCGGGCGAGCTGACCTTCGCCATCAACAGCAAGCTGCTCGCGAACGGTGTCAACGCCACCGATGACGAAGTCGGCGCCGCCGTTGCCTTTGCCTATCGCGAGCTGAAGCTCGTGGTCGAGCCCGGCGGCGCAGTCGGGCTCGCCGCGCTGCTTGCCGGGCGGATCGATACCAAGGGCAAGAACGTCGTCATCGTGCTCTCGGGCGGCAATGTCGACGCCGACCTGTTCGCGAAACTCGTTGCCTGACACCGGGTTAGGCACAGATGCTGCCGCGGTACATGAGCTGGTTCACGTTGCGCGTGCGGTCCATTGAACATGAATGCTTCGCGCGCCAGTCGTCATGCGCGGGTCAAGCCCGGCAATGACAGGACATGAACAGTCGAGATTACGAGAAGAACGCGATCTTCTCGGCTTGGCTCATGCGGCGGATCGGCGCGAGTGGATCGTTGGCCGCGACGCTTGGCCTTTTCAGAAGACCGCTGGCGATGATCGTCGAGCCGAGTGAGATCTCTGCTGCGGGAGCAGGGGCAGGCTCAACGGCGGGCGGGAGAGGTGGCGGCATCACCAGAGTCTCGGCAATCGCCGCTGCCGCTCGCGGTGGCGGCTCCATCTTGACCTCGACCTTCGGCGCGGGCGCCGGTGCAGGCTCAGGCTGAATGGCCGGCGCAACCATTTCCGGCTCGGCGGCCATCGCCTCGGCGACACGCATCTCCTCGGCGGCGCGCATTTCCTCCGCGATCGCCTCCTCGTCGATCGGATCGGGCGCACCCATCTCCATCGCGATGAGGTCAAGCACCGCCTCGTCATGGGCGTCGGCCGCCGCATCGTCGGTGACGCGGGCGAGTTCTGCGGCCTCGGCTTCGGCCAGCGCCGCTTCAGCCTTGATCCAGGCCTCGCTCGGCTGCGGCATCACGGCCGCAGTGCCGGGCACGGCGGCGGGAATCGCGGCTTCGACGTTCGGCGTCGCAGCGGCCTCCTGAGGTGGCGCTGGCGGCGTAGCGGCCATATCGGGGGCTGCACTTTCGGCCACCGGTGGCGACGCGGGGGCCGCTGCCGGCGGCTCCGCAACCGGCGCCTCGGCCACATCAGGCTCGGCCGCAGGCGTCGCCGCCTTATCCGGATCGAATTCGCTCAGGCGGCGTGCCAGCGCAGCGAAGCCGGCATCCAGCACGGCCTTGGCATCGTCCATCGAGACCTCGGCGGCACCGGCCTCGATCGCGCTGACCTGCGAATCGATGATGTCGCAGATCCGGCCGTCATTGCCGATCTCGCGCAGCCGCCAGGAGATCTCCCTGATCACCCGCACGCCCTTGCGCACCGGCGCGAGGCTCTGCTCGAAGCTGATGCCGTCGAGCGCGGCGATGGCCGAGGCCTGGGCGGCCTCGATTGCGCCGCGCAGGGCGGCCAGCGCCTGCGCCAGCTGCTCGTCCCTGATCGCCGCTGCGGCGGCTTGCCGCTGCGCGCTGAGGCTTTCCTCGATCCGCGCCACGGCATCGAGCACCATGCGGGTATCGGCGTTGCGGTTGCGCTTGGCGTATTCGCCGAGGAACCAGCGGCCCCGCGAAGTCTCCATGAAAGCCGCGCTGATCGCGGCATAGTCCTCCTCGCTCGGCAGGGCCGCGCGGGCGGATATCGGCGACAGGGCGAATGCTTCTTCGGCCATCACAATCTCTCCGCGCAAATCACTGCGCGTTACGCTAACGATCACCACGATATCGCGCGAATCGCAATTGAATTGATGTCTTCCGAATCACAAATCCCCATCGCAGCAAAGGTTGCATCGCGGCGATTCGCGAACCGACTCGCGGCATTCTACGCCACGCTGTTCGGCATGACCGGGGTTCACCTGCCGTTTTTCACGGTGTGGCTGAAGGCGATCGGCATCGACGCCACCTGGATCGGCATCATCACCGCGGTGCCGCCGGTGACGCGCTTCACCGTGCTGCCGCTGGTCACCGCGGCGGCGGAACGGCGCCAGATGCTGCGCGGCGCGATCATCGCCACCGGATTCGCCACGGCGTTCGGCTTTGCCGTGATCGGCACCCAGCACCAGCCGTTCGTGCTGCTGGCGATCTATGCGCTGACCTGCTGCGTCTGGACGCCGATGGTGCCGCTCACCGACGCCTATGCGCTGCGCGGCGTCAGGCAATTCGGCCTCAACTACGGACCGCTGCGGCTCTGGGGCTCGGCCGCCTTCGCGGTCTGCGCGCTGGTGAGCGGCTTCCTGCTCCGCTATGTCGCGGAGGTCGACCTGATCTGGATCGTCACGGCCGTGACGATGCTCGGCGCGCTGGTCGGGCTGACGCTGCGGCCGCTGGGCCGTCCAGTGGCTGCCGTCACACCTGCGGCCGGCGCGCCAAAACTGCTGCGCAATCCCACCTTCCTCGCCATCATCGTATCCTCGGCGCTGATCCAGGGCAGCCACGGCGCCTACTACATCTTCGCATCGATTGCCTGGCAGCAGGCCGGCTTCAGCGGCCTGACGATCGCTTGTCTCTGGGTGCTCGGCGTGATCGCCGAGATCGTGCTGTTTGCGGCCTCGCCGCGCTTCACGCTGCCGTCGGCTGTGATGGTGATAATCGCGGCGTCCAGTGCCGCGGCGCGCTGGGCGATCACCGCGCAGGACCCGCCGCTTGCGGTGCTTGCAGTTGTGCAGCTCGGACACGGGCTGAGCTTCGGCCTGACGCAGGTCGGCATCATGGGCCTGATGGTGCATCACGTGCCGGTTCACGTGATGGCGCGCGCGCAAGGCTATCTCACCGCCTGCGGCGGCATTGTCGCGAGCACCACGGCGATCGTCAGCGGCATGGTCTATGCGCGCTTCGGGCTCGGCGTCTACGACATGATGGCCGCAATGGCGGCCACGGGCGGGCTCGTGATGTGGCTGGCGCGCAAGCGCTTCATAGCGTTTTCAAGCGAAGTGGGGACCGGTTCGCGCTAGGAAAACGCGTCAACAAGAGAGCCGATTAGCCCCAGAGCCCGGCGTCGGGCGGATAGACCAGGCTGCCCTCGTAGCGCAGGCCGTGGTCGCGGTCCTTCGCCAGCAGCAGCGGGCCGTCGAGATCGACGAAGCGTGCGGCTTGCGCGATCAGCATCGCCGGTGCCATCGCGAGCGAGGTCGCGACCATGCAGCCGATCATGATCTCGAAGCCGAGCGCACGGGCGGCATCCGCCATCGCCAGTGCTTCGGTCAGGCCGCCGGTCTTGTCGAGCTTGATGTTGACGGCGTCATAGCGGCCGCGCAGGCCGGCAAGCGAGGCGCGGTCGTGCACGCTCTCGTCGGCGCAGACCGCAACCGGGCGCCTGATCCGCGCCAGCGCCTCGTCCTTGCCCGCCGGCAGCGGCTGCTCGATCAGGGTGACGCCGGCATCGGCGCAGGCCGCGAGATTGGCGGCGAGGTTGTCCTCGGTCCAGGCTTCGTTGGCGTCGACGATCAATTCGGATCGAGGCGCCGCTTTGCGCACGGCGGCGATCCGTGCGCCGTCGCCATCGCCGCCGAGCTTGATCTTGAGCAACTGACGATGCGCAGCCTTCGCGGTGGCCTCCGCCATCGCCTCTGATGTCCCGAGCGAGATCGTATAGGCGGTGGTGCGCGGCTCCGGCGCGGGCCGGCCGAGCAGGTTCCAGATCCGTTTGCCGGCGCGTTTGGCCTCAAGGTCCGCCAGCGCGCAATCCAGCGCATTGCGGGCGGCGCCGGCAGGCATCCGGGCCTGCAAGGCGATGCGGTCCATGCCGCCGGCGAGTGGCGCCTGCATCGCCTGGATCGCCTGCAGCGTCGCCTCGGGCGTTTCGCCATAGCGCGGGTAGGGTACGCATTCGCCGCGGCCAATGAGGCCGCCCTGGCTTGCCTCGGCGACCACGACGATGGCCTCGGTCTTGGCGCCGCGGCTGATCGTGAAGGTCCCCGCGATCGGCCAGCGCTCGATCCGACTGGTCAGGGAAATTGCTCCGGATGGGGTGGAAGTCATTTTAAAGTCTACTATTTCCTGAACCGTAGCTTGCGACGCGCAGCCAACTATGGCTGTTTAGCGGCAGATTCGACAAGCCGATCCGGCAGCGCCGGAGATCAGCGTTAGCGGCAGCCAGCCGGCTTGAGGGGTAGGCAAAAGGTGAGCGGCGACCCGACACTGGAGCGGATAGCCCAAGGCGAAGGACTGGCGTTGTGTGCGGCGGGCAACTGGACCGCCCGCTTTGCCCCTGCGCTCGAGCGTATCGTCTCCGACGCGGAGAAGCTGCGCGGCAGCCGGCCGCACATCTTCATCGACGTGTCGCAGGTCGCGAGCCTCGACACCTTTGGCGCCTGGCTGATCGAGCGGCTGCGCCGTAGCCTCAGCGACGCCGGCGCGGAAGCCGAGATCGCGGGCCTGTCGGCCAACTATTCCAGCCTGGTCGACGAGGTCCGCCGCGTCGGTCCCGCGCCCAGGGTCGTCAGCGACCCGTTGTCGATATCAGGCATGCTCGAGCAGATCGGGCGCACCGTGGCCGGGATCGGCGGCACGATCATCGGTCTCGTCGACATGCTCGGCGCGGTGCTGGTGGCCGCGGGCAAGGTGCTGATCCATCCGCGCAGCTTCCGCCTGACCTCGACGGTGCATCACCTCGAGCAGGTGTGCTGGCGCGCGGTGCCGATCGTGGTGCTGATCACCTTCCTGATCGGCTGCATCATCTCGCAGCAGGGCATCTTCCATTTCCGCAGGTTCGGCGCCGACATCTTCGTCGTCGACATGCTGGGCGTCTTGGTGCTGCGCGAGATCGGCGTGCTGCTGGTCGCGATCATGGTCGCGGGCCGTTCCGGCTCGGCCTATACCGCCGAGCTCGGCTCGATGAAGATGCGCGAGGAGATCGACGCGCTGCGTACCATGGGTTTCGATCCGATCGAGGTCCTGATCCTGCCGCGCATGCTGGCGCTGGTGCTGGCGCTGCCGATCCTGGCCTTTCTCGGCGCGATGGCCGCGCTCTATGGCGGCGGCCTGGTGGCCTGGCTCTATGGCGGCGTCGATCCGGAGGCCTTCCTGCTCCGCCTTCGTGATGCCATATCGATCGACCATTTCATCGTCGGCATGGTCAAGGCGCCGGTCATGGCGGCGGTGATCGGTATCGTCGCTTGCGTCGAAGGCCTGGCGGTGCAGGGCTCGGCGGAGTCGCTCGGACAGCACACCACCGCATCGGTGGTGAAAGGGATCTTCTTCGTGATCGTGATGGACGGCGTGTTCGCGATCTTCTTCGCCTCGATCGGGATGTGATCATGGCGGAAGAGGACAACGACGCCATCATCCGGGTCCGCGACATTACCGTTCAATTCGGCAACACGCGGGTGCTCGACGGCCTCAACCTCGACGTCAGGCGCGGCGAGATCCTCGGCTTCGTCGGGCCCTCGGGCGCCGGCAAGTCGGTGCTGACGCGCACCATCATCGGGCTCGTGCCGAAAGTCGCCGGCCGCATCGAGGTGTTCGGTGTCGATCTCGACGCCGCGAGCTCATCGCAGCGCCGTGCCGTCGAGCGCCGCTGGGGCATCCTGTTCCAGCAGGGCGCGCTGTTCTCCTCGCTGACGGTGCGCCAGAACATCCAGTTTCCGGCGCGCGAATATCTGCGCGTCTCGCAGCGGCTGCTCGACGAGATCATGGTGGCGAAACTCGTGATGGTCGGGCTGAAGCCGGAAGTCGCCGATCGTTATCCGTCGGAATTGTCGGGCGGCATGATCAAGCGCGTCGCGCTGGCGCGCGCACTCGCGCTCGATCCCGAGCTCGTGTTTCTCGACGAGCCGACCTCGGGTCTCGATCCGATCGGCGCCGGCGAGTTTGACGAGCTGGTGCGCACCCTGCAGCGCACTTTGGGGCTGACCGTTTTCATGGTAACGCACGATCTCGACAGTCTTTACACCGCGTGCGACCGTATCGCCGTTTTAGGGAACGGTAAGATCATTGCTGCAGGATCGATCGCCGACATGAAGGCATCGCAGCATCCATGGCTGCAGCAATATTTCAACGGCAAGCGCGCCCGTGCCGTTGTGGCCTAGCCCATGATCCCGAAACCTGGAGCCGATTTTCGGACGAAATCATGCGCCAACAGGGAATTCGACGGGTTTGAGCGCAGCCGGCTGCGCAAGGGCCCAAGAGTGATCAACGCGAGTAATTGATGGAAACGCGGGCGAACTACGTCTTGATCGGGGCTTTCACGCTGGCGGTGATCGCCGCCGCGTTCGGCTTCGTGCTGTGGTTCCAGAGCCTCCACACCACCAAGCAGCGCAGCCCCTTGCGGGTGATCTTCGAAGGGCCGGCGTCAGGCCTGCGCAATGGCGGCAATGTCAATTTTAACGGTATTCGGATAGGGGAAGTGGTCTCGGTGAAGCTCGACAACCCGCGCCGCGTGGTCGCGCTGGCGATGATCGAGAACAACGCACCGCTCCGCAAGGACACCCTGGTCGGTCTCGAGTTCCAGGGTCTCACCGGCGTCGCCGCGATTTCGCTCAAGGGCGGCGAGGAGGCCGCCCCGCCGGTGCCGCTGGACGAGGACGGCATCCCGGTGCTGACCGCCGACCCGAATGCGCTGCAGGACGTCACCGAGGCGATCCGCGCCACGCTGCAAAACGTCAACCGCATCGTCGCCGACAATCAGCAGTCGGTGAAGAATTCGCTGAAGAATCTCGAGGTCTTCACCCAGGCGCTGGCGCGCAATTCCGAGAAGATCGACAACGTCATGCTCAAGGTCGACGGCGTGATGGGCAAGGCCGACAGCCTGATGCTGGGCCTCAATGCGATCGCGGGCGGCAACAATGGCAGCGAGCTGAACCTGATGGTGAAGTCGATCCGCGAGCTCGCCGAGGATCTCGACAAGCGCTCCAATCTCCTGATCAACGACGGCCGCAGGACGCTGTCCGACATCAGCCGCGCGGTGAACAATTTCGACCGCAACCCGAGCCGGGTGATCTTCGGCGGCAGCAACAACGCCGCACCCGAGCCCGCGCCGGCTCCGGCCACCGCGCCCGGGCCGCGGCGGCGGCAATGACGTGACGGGCGAATGGTGCGTGGCGGATAGCCAATAGCCAATAGCCTTCCTTCTCTGCCAGACCCGTCATTGCGAGCGAAGCGAAGCAATCCATCGTTCCGCATGCTCGGCGCGATGGATTGCTTCGTCGCTTACGCTCCTCGCAATGACGCCGGTGAGTACTGGCACGCCGGTGCCACAGCGAGACTCTGCGGCGTCGCCCCAAAATAAAACGGAGGCCCTTCGGCCTCCGTTTCCATTTGCTATTCGCTACTCGCTATTCGCCGACTTATCCCAGCCGTCCCGCGGCGTGCGCGAGCAGGGTGTAGACCAGCCCGGTCTCCGAGGTGAGGTGGCTGCTCAGCTCCTGCTGGCCGCGGCCGTCGCGGGCGACTTCGTCGAGCAGGCGCTCGAACTCCGCGATGTAGCGGTCGACCGTCTGCTTGAAGCCGCGGTCGGAGCGGTACTTGCGGGCCACCTCATCGAAGGCCTTCTGGCCGGCCGGCGTGTAGAGGCGCTTGGAGAACGCCTTGTTCTCGCCGCGCTGGTAGCGATCCCACATCTCGGCCGCAAGCGTGCGGTCCATCAGCCGGCCGATGTCGAGCGACAGCGACTCCAGCGGATTGACCGGCTGCTGCTGCGGACGCGGGCGCTGCTGCGCGTCGCGGCTCTGCGGGGCGGGCGGCGGCGCGTCGCTGCGGTTGAGCAGGTCGGACAGCCAGCCGTCGCCGTTGTTGTTGGGGCCTGCCGGGCTGACCGGCGGGGCCTCGGTGCGGCGCGAGCTCGCCATGCCGAGATCCGGCGGCGGCAGCGTCGAGGCGCTGTTGCCGTTGTCCCGCATGCGCACATCGCCGCGGCCGCCGGCGGCAGCCATCACCGGCTCCTCCTGGCGAATGCTGGCGCGGTTGGTGCTGACCACGTCGAGTCCGCGGCCGTGATGAGCGACGATGCGGTTCAGCTCGGCCAGCGCCTCGATCTGGTCGACGATCACCTTGCGCATCTGGGCGGTGTTCTCGGCGGCCTCCTGCGGCATTTCGAGCACGCCACGGCGCAGCTCGTTGCGGGTGGACTCGAGCTCGTTGTGCATCTCGCTCGCCATCTGCTTCATCGCCGTGACCATCGCGGAGAACTTCTCCGTCGATTCCTTGAACATCGCATCGGTCTCGGCATTGCTCTGCTGGTAGAGGTCGTTCATGGCGTCGACGGTCTGCTGACGCTCGTTCTCGGCTGCCTGGCGCACCGCCTCGAACTGCCTGCTGATCGCAGCCGAACCGGCGCCTGCGGTCTCCGCCACCACGCGGGCGATGTCGCGGGCGCGTTCCTCGGCCGCTCCGAGCGATTCATCGAGCAGCCCGGTGAAGCGCGACAGCCGCTGGTCGAGATCGGTGGTGCGCAGGTCGATGGTCGTGACCAGCGCTTCCAGCGCCGACTTGCGCTCGCTGACGGAGGCCGTCGTCGAGCGGTTGGCCTGCTCGACCACGGCAGCCGCATCGATCAGCGCCTTGCCATGGGTCTCGAACTGGCTCGACAGCGCGCCGAGATCTTCCAGCGCCTTGCCGGTCTTGCTGTTGAACACCGTGAGCTGGTCTTCCAGCGTCTGGGTTGCCACGCCGTTGCGCGAGGTGACGTCGTTCATGGCGGACACGAAGTCGGCCACGCGGGTCACCAGCGCGCGCTCCAGCGAATTGAGGTTGTCGTGGGCGCCGGTCAACACTTCCTGCAAGAGGATGTTGCCTTCGCGCAGCCGCTCGAACAGCGCGACCGTATCGGTGCGCAGGATCTTGCTGGTCTCCTGCATCTCCGTGACGGCCGAGATCGAGACCTGGCGCGACTGGTCGATCGCCGCGCGCGAGGCCTGCTCGAGCTCCTTGAGCGATTTCGCCACCGCGCCGGTCGCCTGATCGCCGGCCGTGGTGATGTTGCGCGCGACATCGCTGCCGTGGGCCGACATCGTCTGCGAGAAGGCGAGGCCGCGGGTTTCGATCGCCTTCAGCGCGTCCGCCGTGGCGCGATCCATGTCGCTCGACAGCTGCGTGGTCTTGGCGGTCAGCGCCTCGACCAGCGAGCCGCGGCGGCCGTCGACCATCTGCGACAGACGCTCGGTCTGCTGCTGCACATAGGTGACGATCTCGTCGGTCTTGCCGGTCATCGCCGAGCCGAAGGCGCTGGAGGCCGACAGCACCGAACGTTCGATGTCGGCGGAGGTCGTCTTGACCTTGGTCGAGACCTCGTTGGACATGGTGATCAGCGCGGCCTGCGCGTTCTGCGCCGAGGTCTGGATGTTGTCGGTGGTCTTGGCCGTGACCGCACCCAGCGCGCGCTCGATATCGGTCGAGAGCGTGCGGATCTGGGCGGCGGCATCGGCGGAGGTCGCCGCAAACGAGCCCTGGGCCTCGCGGGCGCTGCCCAGGATGGTCTGCGCGGTCTCCGCGCTGGCTGTGGTCAGCGAGCGCTCGATCTCGGCGGAGATCTCGCGGATCTGGCTTGCGGCCTCGCTGGAGGTTGCCACGAACGAGCTTTGGGCATCGCGGGCACTGCCGAGGATCGCCTGCGCGGTGTTGGTGCCGACCGAGGTCAGGGTGCGCTCGACATCGACGGCCAGCGACTTGACGTGGTTGGCTGCCTCCGTCGACGCGGTGACGAGGGTGTTCTGCGCCTCGCGGGCGCCGGCCGTCAGCATCTCGACGGTGCCGGAGCCGGCCATCGACAGCGCACGCTGGATGTCGGCGGCAAGCGCAGACACCTTGGTCGCAGCGTCGGTCGACGCGTTGACCAGCGTGCTCTGGGCCTCACGCGCGCCTGATGTGATCGATTCCGCGGTGGCGGAGCCTGCCATCGACAGCGAACGCTCCATGTCGGCCGCCAGCGAGCGGACCAGATCGGTGGCCTCGGTGGATGCGCCGGCCAGCGTGCTCTGGGCCTCGCGGGCGGAGGCGACGACGGCTTCCGCGGTGGCGGAGCCTGCCATCGACAGCGAACGCTCGATGTCGGCCGACAGTGTCCGGACCAGGTTGGTGGCGTCGGTGGATGCGCCGGCGAGCGTGCTCTGGGCCTCGCGGGCGGAGGCGACGACGGCTTCTGCGGTGGCGGAGCCTGCCATCGACAGCGAGCGTTCGATGTCGGCCGACAGTGTCCGGACCAGATTGGTGGCGTCGGTCGACGCGCCGGCGAGCGTGCTCTGGGCCTCGCGAGCGGAGGCGACGATGGATTCCGCGGTGGCGGTGCCGGCGGTCGAGAGCGAGTGCTGCACGTCGGCCGCGAGCGTGCGGACCAGGTTGGCGGCTTCGGTGGATGCACCGGCAAGCGTGCTCTGGGCCTCGCGAGCGGAGGCGACGACGGCTTCGGCGGTCGCGGTGCCGGCCATCGAGAGCGAACGCTCGACGTCGCTGGCGAGCGACTTGACCTGGCCGGTGACGTCGGTCGAGGTCGCGATCAGCGTGGTCTGGGCCTCGCGCGCACCGGTCATGATCGCTTCGGCGGCGGCGGAGCCGGACATCGACAGCGACTGCTCGACATCGGCGGCCAACGACTTGACCTGGCTTGCGGCTTCGACCGAGGCGCTGACCAGCGTGGTCTGCGCGTCGCGGGCGCCGGACAGCACGGAGGCTGCGGTGGCGCTGCCGGCCGCCTGCAGCGTGCGTTCGACATCCTCGGACAGCGACTTGATCTGCGAGGCGACGTCGCCGGAGGCCGAGACCAGCGACACCTGGGCGTCGCGGGCACTGGTGAGGATCGAGTTGGCGGCGCTGGTGCCGACGGCGGTCAGCACGCTCTCGACCTCGGCCGAGCTCAGCTTGAGCTGGTTGCCGACGTCAGCGGACACGGTGAGCAGCGCCTGCTGCGCGGTGCGCGCGCCGGTCTGGATGGTTTCGCTGGTGTTGACCACGAGGTTCGTCAGCGAACGCTCGGCGTCCTCGACGTGG
The DNA here is from genome assembly GCF_054060035.1 of Bradyrhizobium sp. USDA 3262. NCBI lineage: Bacteria > Pseudomonadati > Pseudomonadota > Alphaproteobacteria > Hyphomicrobiales > Nitrobacteraceae > Bradyrhizobium > Bradyrhizobium sp. USDA 3262. The sequence continues at coordinate 6,924,509 of NZ_JBSSCT010000001.1, read as the reverse complement.
GACTTGATGCTCGACGACAACAGCTCGGCGCGGGACATCAGGTCCTCGCTCGCCTGGCGGCCGCTGCTCTCGATGCGGCCGGCGACGGCCTCGACGCGCGAGCCCAGCAGGTCCTCGAACTGCGCGACGCGGGTGTCGATGTCGCCGGCGATGACGCCGACGCGGCTCTCGATGCCCTGCTGGATGTCGGCGAAGCGCGCCGAGATGGTGTCGGTCAGGTTGGCGCTGTGACCATTGATGGTGTCGGCGAGGCGGGTGCTGTGGCCGTTGAGGGTGTCGACCAGGCGGACGCTGTGGCCGTCGATGGTTTCGGTAACGCCGTTGATGCGATGATCGACCGCGGCGATCGCCTGCACGGTGCCTTCGGTCAGGGTGGTGGTGAGCAGGCCAAGCCGAGAGTCGATCGACTGGATCGCCTGGGTGGCGCCGTCGGTCAGCTGGGTCGCGAGCGTGCCGAGATGGCCGTCGATGGTGTCGGTGACCGACTTGGCGCGGCTCTCGAAGGTGACCTCGAGGGACTTTATGCGACCGTCGATCGCGTCATCCAGCGACTGCAGGCGGCCGTCGAACGAGCCGATCTTGCCGGCGAGCGAACTGTCGAACGACGACAGCTTGTCGGTCAGCGAGGCGTCGAGATTGGTGACGCGGCTGCCGAGCGTGGTCTCGAACTGCAGCAGGCGCTGGTCGAGCGAGGCGGTGATCTCGCCGCTGTTCGTGGTCACGCGATGGTCGAAGGTGTCGACATAGGTCTTCAGGCTGTCGGCGATGTCCTGGGTCCGCTGGCCCATGCGCTCGACGATGTCGCCGCCGAAGGTCTTCACCGTGCGGTCGAATTCAGAGATGTGGCGGGTGATCAGCGCGCCGAGCGTGCCGGAGTCACGGGCGAATTTCTCGGCGAGCTCGCTGCCATGGTTTTTCACCAGGTCGTCGAACGCGCTCATCTGCAGCGACAGCGAGTCGTGCGCGGTCTCGGTCTGGCCCACCACCTTGGCGACCAGCGAGTTGACGGTGACGTCGAGCGCCTCGCTCGCCTTGTCGCCGGACGTCAGGATCTGGCCGGCGAGGCGGTTGCCGGCGTCGTCGATCTTGCTGACGAGGTCGTTGCTGCGCAGCTCGAGCTCGAGCAGCAGCGAGTCCGCGGAGTTCTTCAGGGAGTCGTGGACCTCTTCGGTGCGGTCGGAGATGCCGTCGACGATGACGGACGAACGCTGCTCGAACTCGCCGGTGATGCGGTCGATGCGCTCGTTCAGCAGCTCGTGGACGCGATCGGCCAGATCGACGAACTCGTCATGGACGTGGCCGGTCTTGAAGTTGAGGCTGGTGGTCAGCCGCTCGGAGGCATCCATTACCGCGCGCGTGGTCTCGGCGCTGGCTTCCTCGAGGCGGTCGAGCAGGTCGCCGCCGCGCTCGCCGAGCGCGAGGATCATGTTGTCGCCGGCATGGCTCAGCGCGGTCGTGATGTGCTGGCCGCGCTCTTCCAGCGCGCCGGTGATGCTCTTGGCGACTTCGTCGACGCGCGAGGCGATCGCGTCCGAGATCAGCGCGATGTCGTGGCGCAGGTCGATCTGCACGCCGGAGATCGCGCTGCGCACCTGCTCGGCCTGGCCGACCAGGTTGTCGCGCTGGTGGGCGATGTCCTGCAGCAGCGCGCGGATGCGCACCTCGTTGTCGGAATAGGCGCGTTCCAGCGCCGCGACCTCGTTGGCAACGAGGGTCTCGAGTTCGCCGGCGCGCGCGATCGCGCGCTCGACGCCGTCGCCCATCGCCGCGACCTCGCGGCGGATCGCCTGGCCGACCGTCACCATGGAATCGGCGGCGGCGTTTTCCGGCTCGGAGAATCGCATCGCGACCTGCGCCATCGATTGCGCGATCATCTGCATGCGCTGACCGTGCGAGGCGAGGCTGGCGAGATAGTAGAACAGCAGGATCGGCACGGCGAACAGCGCGGCAAGGCCGGCGAGCACCAGGACGCCGGTGCCCTGGGCCATCGAGGCCTGCAGGGCCGGCCAGAACGCGATGGTGAGAATCACGCCGCCCAGCAGCCAGGCGCCGGAGCAGACAAAGAACAGCGTGAAGGCGTTGCGCGCGCGTCCTCCCTGCAGCGTCTGCAGCATCTGGCCGATGGTTTCGCGATCGTCGTTGGCGGCGCGGCGCGGCGCGCGCGGTTCTTCGATCGGCTCGAACGCCGAACGATCGGTATTATTCGGACGGGACTCGAACGATGCGGCTGAAAAATCGGCCGCGGACGGCGGCAGGTTCGGCGGCGCGGCGCCTTCGTTGAGGGGGCTGCGATTCTCCGCGCCCTGTTCGCTGATGTTGAGGGCTTCCTGGATGGCAGAAAGCGCGACTTCGGTGGGATCTTTGACCTTCTTGGGAGTGTTCGCCATGTTCAGTCTGAGCCCTCTCACTATTTTACGCGTCGGCGAGCCTGCGATCGTCCCCACGCAAGCTCGAAGCCGGTGCCCACAAGCGGAGCGCAAGCGGCCCCCTGGGCGGCTTGTCCGCTACATCCGCAAACATCCTATTGGGAGAGCGATGCGAATGAAATGCTTGCGATTAATACTTTCTTAAATCATCGTTAACAGCTTTGCGCCATAAGGCCTTATGGGTACTCGAAATTCCGGCCGTAGAGCGTCGATTGTGTCCGGAAATTGTCCAGAATCGGGCGGTTTTGCCGATCATCCCGACAACAATCCGTTAACCAGTTTCGTGATTGGCTGGGCCAACGATCCGCCGGCGAGGGCCCGGCGGAGACGACAGGGACAGGCCATGCCGCTTCATCTCGAACGGGTCGAATGGACGCAATCGCCGCCGCTGGCGCCCGGCGCCGGGCCGATCGACGTCGATCATCTTCAGCGCATGACGCTGGGCGATCCGGGCCTCGAGCGGGAAGTGCTGGCCATGTTCGCGGCCCAGTCGGCCCGGATCCTCGGTGAACTGGCCGCCTTGCCGCCCGAGGCGGCGACCCACGCCCACACCCTGAAAGGATCGGCGCGGGCAATCGGCGCCATCGGCGTCGCCGAGGCTGCGGCCCAGCTGGAGACCGCGCTGACCGGCGGTTCCGATGCGGCCCAGCCGCTTGCCGCGCTCGGCGCCGCGATTGCCGAGGCGCGCACGGCGATCGAGCTGATCCTGGGCCGCTCCTAGGCGTCCGGCGTCTCGGCGGCGCGCCGCGGCAGCTTGGGCGGCTTCCCAACCGGCGGGCAGGTTTTCGGTCTCCGCGCTAGCGCTGTGCGGATCGACCCGTTATACGACTGCCCGGGACCTTTCCATCCATCGTCCGGCGCATTCCGGCAGCACGAGCAATCATGGCCAAAATCCACTTTATCGACCATTCCGGCGAGAAACGCACAGTTGAGATCGAGAACGGCGCGACGGTGATGGAAGGTGCGATCCGCAACGCCATTCCCGGCATTGAAGCCGAATGCGGCGGCGCCTGCGCCTGTGCGACCTGCCATGTCTATGTCGATGAAGCCTGGCGCGAGAAGGTCGGCGCGCCGTCGCCGATGGAAGAGGACATGCTGGATTTTGGCTTCGACGTGCGTCCGAATTCGCGGCTGTCCTGCCAGATCAAGGTAACCGACGATCTCGACGGACTGGTCGTGTCGACGCCGGAGCGGCAGGCCTAAGATTCTTTCATTCGCCGTCCGGATTCACACCGCGACGGATCCAGCGGCGGAAGTTCTGCTTGACCTCCGCCGGCAGCGGCGTCGGCCTGCGCGTGGCCTCATCGATCATCACCGTGACCGCCTTCGCCGACGCCACGCATCTGCCTTCCGAAAACACCACCTGGTCGAAGGTGGTCGATGTGCGTCCAAACTTGACGAGACCGAGCCCGAGCTCGATCTGACCCGGCCAGTGCAGCTCGGCGCGGAAATGGATGTCGAGGCGCACCATGATCCAGCCGAGCCCCGCCGGCATCAGCCCCATGCTGCGGTCCTTCACCAGCGTGACGCGGCCGGTTTCAAAATAGCTCGCATAGACGGCGTTGTTGACGTGCCCGTTGGGGTCGAGATCGGCAAAGCGCACATTGTCGGACAGGCGATAGGGAAAGTCTTCCAGGCGCGGCGCATCGTCAGCACGGACAGGGGCATTCACGAGGGGGATCTCCGTCGGTTTCCCGCCCATACAGCCGAGTTGCGCAGGCTCGGCAAGGGGTTGCCGCGCCAGCCGCTGTCCCTATTATGCATGTCGCGATCCGGCCCACTTGGCTGGACAGGCGAAAAAGCCGTCCAGTCGATTTCAACTGAAAAGAAGCGGACATGAGCGAAGCGATCAAGACCGATGTGCTGATTATTGGCGCGGGCCCTTGCGGACTGTTCGCCGTGTTCGAACTGGGCCTGCTCGACATGAAGGTGCATCTGGTCGACATCCTCGACAAGATCGGCGGGCAGTGTGCCGAGCTCTATCCCGAGAAACCGATCTACGACATTCCCGGAATTCCCTTCGTCACCGGCCAGGGCCTCACCGAGCAGTTGATGGAGCAGATCAAGCCGTTCAATCCGACCTTCCATCTCAACGAGATGGTGGAGAGCATCGAGAAGATCGGCGATCCATTGTTCCGCGTGAAGACCGATGCCGGCAAGGAGTTCGAGTGCAAGGTCGTGGTGATCTCGGCCGGTGGCGGCTCGTTCCAGCCGAAGCGTCCGCCGGTGCCGGGCATCGAGGCCTATGAAGGCACGTCGGTGTTCTATGCCGTGCGCAAGATGGAGCAATTCCGCGACAGGAACATCCTGATCGTCGGGGGCGGCGACTCCGCGCTCGACTGGACGCTCAACCTGCATCCGATCGCCCAGCGCATCACGCTGCTGCACCGGCGTGACGATTTCCGCGCGGCGCCGCACAGCGTCGAGCAGATGCGTGCGCTCGTTGCCGACGGCAAGATGGATCTGAAGATCGGCCAGGTCACGGGGCTCGAGGGCGCCAACGGCCAGCTCTCGGGCGCCGCGCTCAAGGGTAACGACAATGCGGTCTCGACGATCGCCTGCGATACGATGCTGCCGTTCTTCGGGCTCACCATGAAGCTCGGTCCGGTCGCGAACTGGGGCGTGGCGCTGGAGAACAATCTGGTGCCGGTCGACACCGCGGCGTTCGAGACCAACGTGTCCGGCATCTTCGCGATCGGCGACATCAACACCTATCCGGGCAAGCTCAAGCTCATTCTCTCCGGCTTCCACGAGGGTGCGTTGATGGCGCAGAAGGCGCACCGCTACGTGTATCCGGACAAGCGGCTGGTGTTCCAGTACACAACCTCGTCATCGAGTCTGCAGAAGAAGCTTGGGGTGCACTGATTCCACTCGAGCAGAGACCAATGCCAGAGGCATGGGCCATTTGCTGCGCGGCGCGGGTACTGGAACACTCCGTGAAATGGCCATAGTCTGCTTGTACTCGAGTTGGTCGATCGATCAGGTGATGATGATGCGGAACACGCTATCCAGACTTCGGCTGATCCTCGCGATCGCCACGGCCTTTGCGCTAGCTGCTCCGCTTGCGGCCTCGGCGGCCGACCCGTCGGCGGCCGGCCTGTGGCAAAAGGTCGAAGACGGCAAGCCCGAGGGCTGGTTCCTGGTGATCGAGCGCAATGGTCTGTTCGAAGGCATGATCGCAAAGATGTTTTCATCGCCCGGCGATCCGCCCAATCCGGTCTGCTCGAAATGCACCGACGATCGCAAGGACATGCCGTGGCTCGGCATTCCCCTCATCCGCGACATGAAGCGCAACGGGCTCGCTTATGAAGGCGGCAACGTGCTCGATCCGCGCAACGGCAAGGTCTACAAGGCCAAGATGACGTTGAGCGCCGATGGTCAGACGCTGACGATGCGCGGCTTTCTCGGCATCTCGCTGTTCGGCAAGGATGAGGTCTGGACCCGGCTGCCTGACACCGCGGTGGCCCAGCTCGATCCCGCGATCGTCGCCAAATATCTGCCGGCGCAAGCCGCGGTGGCGAAGCCGGCGGCGCCGGTGCCCGCGACGAAGCGGCACTAACACTTCTCTCTCGCTAACGCTCCGATCTGCGCGCGCTCACGCTCCGCTCTTGCGTGGCAGCGTGAGCGTTCAGCGCTGTCCCGTCGGTGCAATCGGCATCGGCAATGGCGCGACCGGTTCGGAAATCACTTCGGGCACCGCGGTGTTCAATTGCAGCACGGTGGCGGCCGCGGGGACCGCGGCATCGGCCATCGCCGCATGGCCTTCGGCGCTCGGATGCACCGCGCCGCCATACACCGCCGACAGGATGCCCCATGTCGCGTCGTGGATGTCGCTTGGCTGCATCGAGGACGGCAGACCCTGCGGGTAGGTCATCGCCGTGAAGTAGCTGTCATTGGCGTCGCGGATCCAGCGCGCGCGCGGCAGATAGGCGCGGTATTCGCCGGCGCTGCGGCCGCATTTGAGCGGCTGGTTGGCCGCGGCGACGATGTCCGACACGAAGCTGTCGCCATTGGCGGCGAAGCAGTCGCGGTCGAATTCCGGATCGGTCGACGCGCGTGCGCAGAAGCCATGGCTCGCAAACGCGTCCTGATGCGCGTCGACGAAGGTCATGCGGTCGGCCTGCGGATTGCGGCAGATGATACCGGACTGGCACTGCGCGATCGCCTTGAGCTGCGGCAGGAACTCGTTCTGCACGAAGCTCGAGACCGACGCGAGGCGTTTGGGATCGGCGTTGAACGAGGGATGGATCTCGAAGCCGGCGCGGCCGCCGGGGCAGGGTGCGCCGCCATTGGCCAGCGCCGGATTGGCATAGGCCGTGTAGATCACGTGCGAGAGATCGCCGCCGACCAGCGGCTTCAGCGCATCACGCAGCTTGGCAAAGTCGGCCGGCAGGTCGCGCGCCAGCGCCGAACGGGCATCGTCGACGCTGGCCATCGAGCCGCCGCGGCTGAACAGCGTGCGCTCGGTCGGCGTGTCGACGATCACGTTGGCGACGAGGCCGGAGAAGTAGATGTCGTTGGCGCCGATCGACAGCAGCACGAGGTCGAGGGTGCGGTCGGGCTGACGGCGCTTGGCGGCGGCGAGTGCCGTGCGCAGCTCCGCGATCTGGCCGTTGACGGTGCCCGAGCAGGTGTTGGCTGTCTTCGTCGGCAGACATTCCCGCGCCTGCTGCGAGCCGAGCAGGCCGTCGGAGATGGTGGCGCCGGTGCAGGCCAGCGGCAGATAGGTCACCGCGATGTGCGGATATTGCACGGCGAGCGCGAGCGCCGTGCGGGTCTGGTAGCTGTACAGCGACCGGTGACAGGCCGAGTTGAGCCACAGCGCGCTCTGGCGCTGCCAGTTGGTCAGGGTGTCCGGCGCTTCGCAGGCGCGGCCGCCTTTGTAGCCGGCGCGGCTCGGCCGGTAATATTGCGCCCCGCCGAGATAGGAGCGGAAGCAGAACCCCTCGTCGGAGAGCGCAATCGCGCGGTCGGGATTGCCCTCGCCGGATGCGATGCTGTCGCCGAGGCCCGCGATCAGCAAGTCGCGCACCTCGATCGGCGTCGTCACGCGCTGGTTGGCGTCCGAGCCGCTCGCGACGTCGACGGTCGCGACCGTGGTGCGGCCGTAGCGGACGCGCAGATTGACCGGCTCGGCGCAATCGAATGTCGAGGATTGCGGCCCGTCGCCGTCGTCGAACGACCAGGCGCAGGTCGCGCCGACCGGAACCGGTCCGGTGAGCTGCACGACGATCGGATGATCGATCGGCGTCAGATAGCTTTCCTTGACGTTGTCGCGCGTGCAGGGCTCGCTGACGCGGCCCTGCAGGTCGATGCAGAGCCGGTTCACGGTATTGCGCGCCCAGCCGCGGCCGTCGCTTTGCAGTTCCAGCGCCTGTTCCGAGGCCAGTACGCTGCGGCCAAGCCCGCTTTCGACATGCAGGCGGAAGTCGCGTTCCTCGCGGAACAGGCGGAAGCGGTTGCGGACCTCCCAGGAGATCTGCAGCTGATTGTCCTGCGCGTCCGCGGCTGATGCGAATACCGCTGCCAGCGCGCTGCCGAGCAGCACGCTGCAGACCGTCACCCGAAACGAAAATCGAACCAAAAAGCCAATCATGGCGCGGTTTGACGCGAGCGGTACGGCGAAAATAAGAGAAGCGGCTGCGAGGATCGAAAATCCGGGGTCGAGGGGCCCGCACGAGGGCCGATAACGTTGTCTGCTACCGTTTCAGCTGCCTGACCCGCTGCTGCCGGCTTTCGATCGGTTGCCGCACGGTCGCCGAAGCCGTGCAGGCTTGGCTTAGTCGTTTCCGCTCTTGCCAGGGCTGCACCACGTTGAGCCAGAGCTCGCGCATGCCCATGATCGAGATCGAAATCCCGAACGGGATCAGGAAGTAGAGGATGCGGAACACGACCAGCGTCGCCAGCAATTGTTCCTTGCTGAACTCCGGCAGCGCCACCAGCATCGCGGCGTCGAACACGCCGATCGAGCCGGGAGCGTGGCTGGCGAAGCCGAGCAGCGTCGCCAGGATGAACACGACCGCCAGCGAGACGAAGTCGATATGCGGCTCGGTCGGCATCAGCAGGTACATTGCGAGCGCGCAGAAGCCGAGATCGACCACGCCGATCAGGATCTGCAGCAGCGTCAGCTTGGCCGAGGGCAGCACCACCTTCCAGCCGTTCTGGCCGAGCTCGCGGCGCTTCTCGCCGGTCAGGAGCCAGACGAAATAGGCGCCGATGCCGGCAAGGCAGCCGAGCGCGATCAGCCGGTTCATCGCCGGCGGCAGCAGGTCCATCGCCGACGCCGCCGCCGGGTGCCAGGCCATGCCGAAGCCGAGCACGAACAAATTGCCGAGCCAGAAGGTCAGGCCCGACAGAAAGCAGATCTTGGCGACGTCGATCGCGGAGAGGCCGTAATCGGAATAGATCCGGAAGCGGATCGCGCCGCCGGTGAACACCGTGGCGCCGATATTGTGGCCGATCGTGTAGCTCGTGAAGCTCGACAGCGCTGCGATGCGGTAGGGGACATGGATCTTGCCGATCGTGCGCAGCGCGAAGAAGTCGTAGAAGGTCAGCGTGCAGAACGCCCCGACCACGCAGAGCGCCGCCAGCGCGATCCGATGCGGCGCGATGTTGGTGAGCGCGGTGAGAATGATGCCGGTATCGACGCCCTTCAGGGTGTGAACAAGCGACGTGATCGCGAACGCGATGATCAACACACTCGCGGCGATCCCGAGCCGTTTCCAGCCGATCTTTTCCTTGAAACCACGCCCAAGCGTGGTCAGCAGCCGAAGCATTCATCCTCCCGGCGGGGCGGCAATTTCAGTGGGACCCGGTCACGGACGGCGACGGGTGACGGGCAAACGCACCGTACGCGATGACCCATAAGGCAAAACCGATGCGTTGTGCAGCCCTTGACAAGCCAAGCTTCGGCCCTCGTCCAGCGTCATTGTCATATTGGCTACATATGTTCTCGCTCTGCGGAATGTGAGTCGCAGGACAGCGACGGGGCCACTGCATGTTCCGCCGTTCCAAGCGATTTCGTCGGCTTTTTCGCCGATTTTGCCGCCGTCCCGGCGTCGATGCGGGTCAGTTGGCGCGAGGCGAATAGACGATATGCATCAGCATGGGGACGCCTGAGCCGGCTATGGCGTTTACCAAAGTGTGAAGTCGACGCGCGCTTGCGCATGATCCGCCCTGCGCTCGGGGCCAAATGAGGCGCGCGAGGGCGGTCCGTAGGTCTATTGAGGCAAAACGCCGCGCAAGCCGGCCGCCGTCGGGCAGGCCGGCCGGCATGCGATTCCACACTTCGATCGGTGGCGAAGTGTTGCGGCGAAACGAAGGCCTATGTCTCGCATTGGTTGCCGAGAGCAAGGACAAGACCATGCAACAGACATCCCTGAACGTCCGGCACATGCCGGACCGCCGTGCAACGTCGCATCAGCAAACGAGCGGGCTCGCGGCGACGTTGACGCTCGCCGCGATGAGTCTCGGCTATGGCGTCGTGCAGCTCGACGTCACCATCGTCAACACGGCGCTCAATGCGATCGGCGCCTCGCTTGGCGGCGGCGTTGCCGAACTGCAATGGGTGGTCAGCGCCTACACGATTGCCTTTGCGGCCTTCATCCTGACTGCGGGCGCGCTCGGCGACCGGATCGGCGCCAAGCGCATCTTCATGGCCGGGTTTGCGATCTTCACCGCGGCATCGGTTGCCTGCGCGGTCGCGCCTGATGCGGCGACGCTGATCGCCGCCCGCTGCGTGCAGGGGCTGGCCGCGGCCATCCTGGTGCCGAACTCGCTGGCGCTGCTCCGCCATGCCTATGAAGACGAGAAGGCGCGGGGACGCGCGGTCGGGGTCTGGGCCGCGGGCGCGAGCCTTGCGCTGACCGCCGGCCCGTTCGTCGGCGGCGGACTGATCGCGCTGGTCGGCTGGCGCGCGATCTTTCTGGTCAACCTGCCGATCGGCCTCGCCGGCTTGTGGCTCGCCTGGCGCTTTGCCAGCGAAACCACGCGTCATCAGCAACACCGGCTCGATCTGCCGGGTCAGGTCGCGGCGATCGCCGCGCTCGGCACGCTGGCCGGCGCGCTGATCGAAGGCGGCGCGCTCGGCTGGGGCAACCCGTTCGTGATCGCGGGCTTCGCTCTCGCCGCCGTCTTCTCCGTGCTGTTCGTCTGGCGTGAGGCGCGCGCGCCGCAGCCGATGCTGCCGCTCTCGCTGTTCCGCCACCGGATGTTTGCCCTGACCTCGCTGGTCGGCCTTCTGGTCAATGTCGCGTTCTACGGTCTGATCTTCGTGCTCAGCCTCTACTTCCAGCAGGTCAACGGCCTGTCGGCGTTCGCCACCGGCCTCGCGTTCGTGCCGATGCTCGGCGCCGTGCTGCCCGCCAACCTGATCGCACCGCGTGTCGCGGAGCGGATCGGTGCGCCGGCGACAATCGCGCTCGGTGCAACGCTCTCGGCCGCCGGATGCCTGGCGCTGCTGTTCATCGGCCCCGGCACGAGCTATCTCGCGATCTGCCTGCAATTGCTGGCCATGAGCGGCGGCCTCGGCCTGCTGGTGCCGCCCCTGACATCGGCGCTGCTCGGCAGTGCCGAGCCGCAGCATGCCGGCATCGCGGCCGGGGCGTTGAACGCGACCCGGCAGACCGGCAGCGTGCTCGGTGTCGCGCTGTTCGGCTCGATGGTCAGCCGGTCCGCGGCCTTCATCGCCGGCCTGCATGCGGCGCTCGTCATCTCCGCCAGCGTGTTGCTTGCGGCCGCAGCGCTGATCTGGATCGGCGCATGGTCAGAGGCTCGGCGTTGAGACGAACTGCAGCGAGGCATCTCCGCCTTGCGCTGGCTCGATCGCCTGCATTCAAGGCTTCTTCACCATGCGTGGAACCCTGCTGCAGTGCGGTTACCGTTCGTACACGAATGCGTCTGTTCTTATAGGTCCATAAAGGGGGCCTATATGTATCGCGTTCTGACCTGTCTCACTTTGGAACATGACTGGCGGCTGGTCGTCCTTGGCGGGGTGATCTGCCTGCTCGCCAGCGCCGTCGCGATCAGCCTGTTTCACCGTGCCCGCGCCGCACAGGGTCGTGCCCGCGAGATCTGGATCGGCCTCGATGCGGCGGTCGGCGGTTGCGGTATCTGGGCCACCCATTTCGTCGCCATGCTGGCGTACGATCCCGGCATCGAGGCCGGGTACAACATTCCCATCACGCTGCTGTCGCTGGTGCTCGCGGTTGCGATCCTGGCCGTCGGATTGGCCGTCGCCACGCTCGACGAACGCTGGCGGACGGTTGCGGCCGGCGGCGCGATCGTCGGCGCCGGTGTCGCGGCGATGCATTACACCGGCATGCTCGGGCTGGAGCTGCCCGCGCGTATCGTCTGGTCGCCCGGCATCGTCGCCGCGTCGATCGCGTTCGGAAGCCTGTTTGGCGCGCTCGCGCTCGTCGTTGCCACGCGTGGCGAACGTTTCGGCACCACCGCCGCCGCGACCGGTCTTCTGACCGTCGCGATCGTCTCGCATCATTTCACCGCGATGGGCGCGGTGACGCTCGTCCCGGATCCGACGATCGTTTCCGGCGGACTTACGGTCTCGCCGCGCGTGCTCTCATTCATGACCGCCGTTGCGGCCTTCGCGATTCTCGGCCTCTCGCTGATCGCCTCGATCCTCGACCGTCGCGCCAAGACCGAGCTTCACAAGCAGAAGGTGGTGCTCGATACCGCGCTCGAGAACATGTCGCAGGGGCTGTGCATGTTCGATGCCGACGGCCGCATCATGCTGTTCAACGAGCGCTACAGCGAGATGATGGGGCGCAGTCGCGTGCCGCTGCACGGACGCCTGCTGATCGACGTCCTGCAAGATCTCCATTCCATCGGCGAGTGGGACGGCGATCCCGAGGAGTTCTGCAATGCTCTCGTCGCCGAGGCAAAGGCCGGCCACAGCGCGACGCGGATCGTCAGCCGCAACGAGCGCGCGATCCGTGTCGTCGACCAGCCGATGAAGGGCGGCGGCTGGGTCGCGACCTTCGAAGACATCACCGAATGGCAGCAGGCCCAGGAACAGATTTCGCACATGGCGCGGCATGACGCGCTGACCAATCTGCCGAACCGGACGCTGTTCCGCGAGCAGCTCGAGAAGGCCTCGCGACTGGCCAAGCGCTCCGACCAGCTAGCCGTGCTCTGTCTCGATCTCGATCATTTCAAGGAAATCAACGACACGCTCGGGCATCCGATCGGCGACGCGCTGCTGCGCGAAGTCGCGCGCCGGCTCGGCGAATGCGTGACCGAGCACGACACCGTGGCGCGGCTTGGCGGCGACGAATTCGCCATCGTGCAGTTCTGCAGCAATTGCGAGCCGTCCGTCGTGTCGTCGCTGGCAAGCCTCGTGGTCGAGCGGATCGCGGCGCCCTACGAGATCGGCGGCCATCAGCTCGTGATCGGCGTCAGCATCGGCATCTCGCTCGCGCCCGAGGACGGCAAGGATCCCGACGAATTGCTGCAAAAGGCCGATCTTGCGCTATACCGCGCCAAGGCCGACGGCCGCGGCACCTATCGCTTCTTCGAGACCGGGATGGATGCGCGCGCGCAGGCGCGCCGCCTGCTGGAGCGCGACCTGCGACTCGCGCTCGAGCATGACGAGTTCGAGGTCTACTATCAGCCGATCCGTGATCTCGCGGGCGATCGGATCGTCGCCTTCGAGGCGCTGGCGCGCTGGAACCATTCGTTGCGTGGCCTGATCGCGCCGAACAATTTCATTCCCGTCGCCGAGGAAACCGGGCTGATCGTTCCGCTTGGCGAGATCGTGTTGCGCAAGGCCTGCGCGGATGCCGCGGGCTGGCCCGAGGCCGTCGCGGTCGCCGTCAATCTCTCGCCGGTGCAGTTCAAGAACCCGAACCTGGTGTCGTCGGTGAAGGCGGCGCTGCAAGCATCGGGCCTGTCGGCGGACCGGCTCGAGCTCGAGATCACCGAATCGGTGCTGCTGCAGAACAGCGAGGCGACGCTCGCGGTGCTGCATGAGCTGCGCGGCTTCGGCGTCCGCATCTCGCTGGACGATTTCGGCACCGGCTATTCCTCGCTGAGCTATCTGCGCAGCTTCCCGTTCGACAAGATCAAGATCGACCGTTCCTTCGTCACCGACCTTGCGACACGCGAGGACTCGATGGCGATCGTGCGCGCGGTCACCGGCCTCGGCAAGAGCCTCGGCATCGTCACGACCGCCGAAGGGGTCGAGACCGACACCCAGTTCGACCTGCTGCGTCAGGAGGGCTGCACGCAGGCGCAGGGCTATCTGTTCAGCCCGCCGCGGCCGGCAGCCGACGTCGCCAAGATGTTGCGTCGGGCGCCGGAACGGTCGGTCGCCTGAGTTGGAAGGCTAGCTCAGCTCTTGCGCAGGGCAAAATAGGCGCCGCAGAACGCCATCACCGCGCCGAGGCACAGGGCGGCAAGGCCGGCGAGCACGGCGGAAATGGTCGAAACCGTGCTCGGCGCCGACGCGGCCTGGCCTGCGCCGGCCAGCATCAATACGCCGAGGACGATCAGGAAGTTGCGCATCCGCTGCGGGATCTGGCCGGCCACAGCGCTGTGCATCAGATTCGCGGTGAAGTAGCCGCCCGAAAATCCGACGGTCGCGATCAGCCACCACGCGATCGCCGCGCCCGCCGGCATGAACTCGTGGCTGTCGGAGCGCCACAGGCCGCCGAGATCGAGCCCGTAGCGCGCGCCGAGCATGTGCACGGCAAGCGCCAGCAGCACGCCGGATATCATCGCGCCGCCGAGGATGAGGTAACGCGGAAAATAGGTCGTCTCGGGCATGGCTCGCTTGTAGGATAGGCGCGACAGGCTGCGCAAGCTTGCGCGTAGGTTTGAACAGGTGGAACGGCGAATTGCCAACAACGTTGCAGGACCGGTCGGAGGCAGGCGAGGGCACGGCGGTGCGCTACGCCTACAAGGCCTCCTTGATCGGCTCGGCGCACCAGTTCGAGCTGACCGGGGACGGGCTGGCGTGGCGGATCGCCGGCCGGTCCGGCGTGTGGGACTATGCCGACATCTCCGCGGTGAAACTGTCCTATCGCCCGGTCTCGATGCAGCAGCAGCGGTTTCGCGCCGACATCGACAACGCCAAAGGCGGGCGGATCGCGATCCTCTCGACCACCTGGCAGACCGCGACGCTGGTGGCGCCGCAGGGACATCTCTACCGCGACTTCATCGTCGAGCTGCATCGCCGGATGCAGGCGGCGGGCAGCACGGCCAGGCTGGTCGGAGGCCTCGGACCGAAGACGTATACCGCCGCGCTGGCGCTGCTGGCGTGTCTTGCGGTGGCAATGGCGGGACTGCTGCTGATGGCGCTGCTGACATCGAACTGGATGGGCGCGCTGTTCCTGGTCGGCTTTGCGGCGCTGTTCACCTGGCAGGTCGGTGGCTTCGTCACGCGCAACCGGCCGCGGCGCTACAGCTTCGATCAATTGCCCGATGCGCTGCTGCCGAAGGCGGTTCGCAATCAGTGAAGCGGTTCGCGCGGCCGGACTGTAAGCGGGCTGTAAGCAACGCGCTGTAAACTCGGCGACGGATTTGCTTTTGGCTGGAGGGTCAGATGACAATCCGGGCTCCATTTTTGGCTCTATGCCTTGTGCTCCTGAGCATCCCGCCGGCGCTTTCCAAGGGCAGCGTAGGCAACAAGCATGATCCGCTGGATCACAATCACGTCGACAATCTGCCGCCCGACGTGCGGCAATACGTTGCCGGAATTTGCAAGGGAACGCCGGTCGCGCAGCACGACTTTGCGACCTATTCCCCGCAGGAAAAGCGCTGGCGGATAAACCTCGAATATCTGCAGTGCGGCGTGATCGGGGAATATCGCAGAGGCAACCAGTGCATGGATGTGGACTTCGTAGCCGAGGGCGCGCATTTCCGTCTCGTGAGAAAGACGTATGCGGCCTGTGGCTTTTGATGTTCTGGCGCGATCACTGGAAATAGGCCGCCGCGAGTGCCGCGATCGCGAGTGCCACTCGTATCCAATTCTGGACTGCCGCGCCGCTTCGGAGTGAACGCGCGTCACTCCGTCGAGTCAAAATCCTCCTCGGTCGCGCTCAGCATGCCTGCGAGAGTCCGCAGGCCGAGGTCGAGTTGCTCCATCGGCGGTGCGGCGAGCGCGAGCCGCACCGCATTGGGCGCGTGCCCCGGCGTGGCGGCAAAGGTCGTCGACGGCGTCAGCGCGATGTCGCGGCGCGCTGCGGCCGCCACCAGGGTCTGCGAGCGCCAATGTGGCGGCAAGGTCAGCCAGAGATGATACGACTTCGGATTGGTCTGGATTTCGAAATCGGCCAGATGCTTCGCCGCCAGAAGCTGGCGGCGGCCGGCATCGATCCGCTTCAGCCGCGACAATTCGGCGGCGGTGCCGTCGGCCATCAGCCGCTGCCCCGCGGCGAAGGCGTAGCCCGACGCGGTCCAGCCGCCCGAGCGCACCGCGGCCATGATGCTTTCGCGCAGCCGCGGCGGTGACACGATGAAGCCGAGCGCGAGGCCCGGCGCGACCTTCTTCGACAGGCTGTCGAGCATGATGCAGCTGTCGGGCGCGAGCGCGGCGAGCGGCGCCTCATCGTCGAGGAAGCCGTAGACGCCGTCCTCGATGACGACGAGGCCGAGCTTCTCCACCACGCGCAGCAGATCGGCGCGGCGCTCGGGCGGCATGGTGATGCTGAGCGGGTTCTGGATCGTGGGCTGGACGTAGATCGCGGACAGATGCGCCTCGCGATGCGCCTTCTGCACCGCATCCGGTCGCACGCCGTGTTCGTCCATCGCGAGCGGCACCAGCGAGATGCCGAGCCGCGCGGCGATGCCTTTGACGAACGGGTAGGTCAGCGCCTCGACGCCGCAGCGTCCGCCGGGCGGCACGACGGCGGCGAGCGCGGCGGCGATGCATTGCCGGCCATTGGCGGTGAACACGATCTGGTCCGGATTTGGCGTCCAGTTCTTGCGCGCCAGAAATTCCGAGGAGATGGTTCGTGCCGCCCGCGTGCCAAAACTGGTCGCCGGCCGCAGCGCGCCCTCGAGCACCTCGGGCCGCTCCAGCCCTTCGAGGCTCTTGGCGATCATCGTCGCCTGGTGCGGCAGCAGCGGATAGTTGAACTCGAGGTCGATGCGGGCGCCGCGCGGCTCGGTCGGCGCCGCGATGCCGCGGGCGCGCCTCGCCGGAGACGAAGGTGCCGCGGCCGACTTCACCGACCACCAGCCCGCGCCGCAACAGCTCGGTGTAGACCCTGCTCGCCGTCGAGACGGCGATGTTGCGGTCATAGGCGAAATGACGCTGCGGCGGCAGCCGGTCGCCCGCCTTCAGCGCGCCGCTGGCGATCTCCGCGGCCACCGCATCCGCCAGCTTCAGATATTCGAACCTCGACATTATTGCACCGAGAGCAATGTTTTACTTGCTCCGAGCAATGTACCGGATCATTTAAGAGGGAACAAGCCCATGATTGCACCGAGGAGCGCGCAAGCAATCCGAGGTCCCGACGGCACAGACGCTAAAACGGCATTTGCGTCAATGGCGTAGCTTTGCCCATGGGCAGCGAAGGAGATGACAATGTCAGCGATATCCTCAGCCGCCGCAGGGCCCGCGCGGTCCAGCATGTTGGGCGGATTGCTCCGATTGCTCCGAGTTTGGGGCGATGCACTCGCGACCCATTGGGTGCGCCGCGAGGCGATCAAGACGCTGCGCCAGCTCGATGACCGGGCGTTGCGCGATATCGGACTCTCACGCTGCCAGATCGAGACCGCCGTCACCGGCGACTTCGACCTCGAGCTGGTGCGGATCCGTTAAGATGCCGGTGCGGCGCTAAGGCATGATCCGGAAAAGTGCGAAGCGGTTTTCCCTCGCGACAAACGCGGGACGCGTTTGCGCAGAGATCATGCTCAAACAAAGAGCTAAAGCGCGATGACGATTCAACCCAATCACGTCGCGCTTTAGGGCCGGGCGCCGACTGCCGGTTGCAGAATTCACCGAAACTACACCAAAGAAGCGGAAGAACCCCATCTCCTCACCGCCGTCGCTCCAAGGTTGTGAGGCCATATGCTAGCCTGTTAGCTGCGTACGCTAGCGTTGAGTTGGGGACCGATGGCCGCTCGCAAATTGTCGCAAGGGCAGGCCCCGACCCGGGAAGCGCGTCGCCGCTGGCACGAGGAGCGATCGCTGCGCTGTGCGATCAGGTTGGCCCGCATGGGCTACTGGGAGTCGCAGAGTGCCGCCGCGACCGATCTCTGGATATCGCCTGAGCTCGCCGCATTCTACGAATTCGAGACCGCCGACGGCTACATCCCCATCGCCACGGTGCGCGAGCGCTATTTGCCTGAAAGCCGGAAGCTGCTGGAGGCGCATTACGCGGCTTGCTGGGCGGAGGGGCGGCCCTATGCGGTGCGGACGAGACTCCGCGGTCCCGATGGCAGCCTGCTCGACTGCGTCGTGCATGGCGAGCCGGAATTCGACGCGCGCGGTCAGGTTCGACGCGTGTCCGGCATTGTCCGCGACGTCACGGAGGAGACCTCCGCGCTGCGGCGCCTGGCGGAGAGCGAGCAACGGCTGGCCGATTTCGTCTCTACCGCCTCGGACTGGTGCTGGGAGAGCGACGCCGAGCATCGGCTGCTGCCCTATCCCAAATCGCTTGCCGGCAATGCGGCGTTCCAGACCGTGGCCGCCGGCAGGAAGGCGCGCTGGGAACTGACTTATGCGCCCGAGGATGGGGAGGCCATGGCGCGGCACCGGGCCGATATGGAGGCCCATCGCCCTTTTCGCGACTTCACCTATACGCTGATCGGCAAGGACGGCTCGCGCGTCAGCATCTGCACCAGCGGCAAGCCGATCTTCGCCGATGACGGCAGCTTTCTCGGCTACCGCGGCACCTCCAGCGACATCACCCAGCTCAGGGCGGCCAAGGCGCTGCTCGACCAGCGCACGCGGGCGCTGGAGGAAGCCCACCGCCTCGGCAAAATCGGCACCTGGAGCCACCGGCTGGAGAGCGGCCGCACGATCTGGGCGCCCGAGCTCTACCAGCTTCTCGGCTTGCCCGACACGTTCGAGCCGACCGATGAGAACATGAGGCCCTATTTCCTGGACGGCGACGCCGACCGCTTCCGGGAGGTGCAGAAACGGGTGCTGCGCACCCGCCGGACCGAGGCCACCGACCTGCGCATCCTGCACGCGGACGGTATGCCGCGCGATCTGGCTGTGATCTGCAAGGCGGAGGTTGCCCACGACAAGGTCATCGGCATCATCGGCACCGTGCAGGACGTCACCGAGCGCAAGGAAGCCGAGCGCCAGCTCGAGCAGCTCGCCTACAGCGATCCGTTGACCGGCCTTGCCAATCGCGCGCTGTTCACGCGCCAGCTCGCCGCCCTGACCGAAGGCTGCTCCCAGGGAGGCCGGACGGGTGCGCTGCTGCTCATCGACCTCGATCGCTTCAAGGAGGTCAATGATTCCCTCGGCCATGCCGCCGGTGACGAATTGCTGATCAAGGTGGCGGCTGCGTTGCGGCAGGACCTGGGGCCGCGCGCCTTCATCGCCCGGCTCGGCGGCGACGAATTCGCCGTGCTGGCGGATGGATGCGACACGTCCGACGCCGCGCTGACCGGGCTTGCCGATCGGCTCATCGGCAAACTGTCCGGCCCCGTCGATCTCGCCGAGGGCGAGGCCTCGGTCGGCGCCACCATCGGCATCGCCCGCCTGCCGGAGCATGGCGCGACGGCGGAGACCGCCGTGCGCAACGCGGACCTCGCGCTCTACATGGCCAAGGAGGCCGGGCGCGGCCGGGCGCAACTGTTCGAGCCGGTCTATGCGCAGGCGGTCGATGAAAGGCTCGATCTCGGCCGCCATCTGCGCCACGCCGTGGAGGCCGGCGCCCTCGAGGCGCATTACCAGCCGCAGGTGGACCTGAAGACCGGCCGCGTCACCGGCTTCGAGGCGCTGCTGCGCTGGGCCCATCCCGAGCGCGGGCCGATCTCGCCGGCGGAGTTCATCCCGATCGCCGAAAGCTCCGGCCTCATCGTCGACCTCGGCCTGTGGGTGCTGCGCGAGGCGTGCCGGCAGGGCCGCGCCTGGCTGGACGCCGGGCTGCCGCCGCGCTCCATCTCGGTCAATGTCTCGCCGGCGCAGATCTGGAGCGTGGATTTCGAGACCGCGGTCTCGGCCATCCTGGCAGAGACCGGCTTTCCGGCGGAGCTGCTCTGCCTGGAGCTGACCGAAAGCCTGTTCGTGGATCATACCGAGCAACGGATCAGCCGCACGCTGACGGCGCTGTCCGGCTTGGGCGCCCGGCTGGCGCTGGACGATTTCGGCTCGGGCTATTCCTCGCTCGGCTACCTGACGCGCCTGCCTTTCGACTGCCTGAAAGTGGACCGGGCTTTCGTGGATGGCATTTCCACCGCGCCGGAGAAACGCAAGCTGCTCGGCGGCATCATCGCCCTGTCGCACGGGCTCGGCATGACGGTCGTGGCGGAGGGAGCCGAATTGTCCGCCGAACTGGACGTGCTCGGCGGGCTCGATTGCGATGTGGTGCAGGGCTTCGTGCTTTCCCCGCCGGTCGCCGCCGACAAGGCGCCGCTGGTGGCCGCCAGCATCGAGCGCGAGGCGCGCCGGATCCAGCCGAAATGGAATCGCCTCTAGCCGAACACCGCTTCGGCGGCATTCTTTTTGTGCGTGGCTTTGCCTCGATGGTGGCAGCTGACCATTCAGCCAGGACACGGACTCACCATCGGAGTTGGATGAGGCTCGCTTGACGTCCGCTCTCACCCTGACAGCCGCGAGAAAGCGGACCTCGCCGGAGGTTCGAGAAGGGCCAACAGCGGCTGTGGGCAATCGCAGCAACTAAGCTGGTAATGCCAAGCATCCGAGCTGTCCGACAACGTAGCGCGAAAGCCACAAGCGGCGGCAATCCATATTGCAAATTCCATCTTTGATTGATTGTGAGCTGGCACACAAATAGCGTTACCGCGGGACGCGAGGGGGCGAATTGTGTATTCGCAGCAATTGCGTGCGCGAGCCGCACGTATCGACTCATCCGATGGCATGGCAACGCCGGCGGACCGCGGCGATGTCGCAGGCCGCATCGTCGCACGACGGCGCACGGCATTGCTCTCCGGCACCACATTGATCGCAGCGACCGTTTGCATTGCACTTGTCGCCATTTCGATGGCGCCGACGCCCGCGCGCGCGGACGGCGGCAAGGGCGGCGATGCATCCAACTCAGGCGGCGCGGGCGGCAACGATCCAAACGGCGGTGCCGGAGCCAACGGATTGACTGGCCTTGCAGGTTCGGGCGGCGGTGGCGGGGGCGCAGGGGGTGGCAACGGCGGCTCCGGCGGGACCGGCTCAACCGGCGGGCTCGCAGGCGCCGGCGGCAATACGCCCGGCGCAAACGGGACAAACGGAGGCGGCGGCGTCGGTAGCGCTGGCGGTGGTGGCGGCGGGGCCGGGGGTACTAACGGAACCGTGGCGACGACACTTGGCAATGTCGGTGCGCTGGCCGGCGGCACCGGCGGGAACGGCGGGAGCGGCGCCGGCGGTGGTGGTGGCGGCAGCGGCGGCTATGGAGCCATCGTCTCGGGGGCAACCGCCAACACGAATTCCGGGTCGATTGACGGAGGAACAGGCGGCAACGGCGGCAACGGAAATCTCATTCAACCCTTTGCCGGCGGCGGCGGAGGAAACGGCGGAGCTGGTGGGTCCGGCGGAGTGGGCGCCTATTTCGTCGACTCGGGTGCAATGCTCACGACCTCCGGAACCATGACGGGGGGAAGTGGCGGAAGCGGCGGACGTGGTTTTGCGACCATGGGCTTCATCGGATCGGGTGGTGCGGGCGGCTCCGGCGGTGCGGGCGTCTCCTTCGCCGGCACCGGCGGGATGCTCACGAACACCGAAGCCATTACGGGAGGAAACGGCGGAAGCGGCGGGATCGGCAGTTTCGGCGCCCCCGGCGGGAACGGCGGCTCCGGCGGAGCGGGCGCCTATTTCGCCGGCACGGGTGCAACGCTCACGACCTCCGGAACCATAACGGGTGGAAATGGCGGAAACGGCGGGCAGAGTTCTACGGGCTTGAGCGGCGCCGGATCGGCTGGCGCGGGTGGCTCCGGCGGAGCGGGCGTAGCCTTCGCCGGCACAAGCGGGTCGCTGACGAACGCCGGATCCATTACGGGAGGAAACGGCGGAAGCGGCGGCATCGGGCTCGTCAGCGCCTCCGGTGGGAACGGCGCCTCCGGCGGTGTCGGCGTCTCCTTCGCCGGCGCCGGTGGGACGCTCACGAACGCCGGATTTATTTCGGGTGGAAATGGCGGAAGCTTTGGCATCGGGGGCGGCAGTGCCACCCCCGGCGCCGGCGGTGCCGGCATCAGCGGCGCGGGCCTCGCGATCGTCAACAACGGCACGATCACCGGCGGCCTTTCCGGGGACGGTGTGACGCGTGCCGATGCGATCGTCTTCACCGCTGGCGTCAACTCCCTCACCGGAACGGGCACGACCGGCAGCTTCACGATGACCAGCGGCGGCACGTTCGCGCCCGGCTCGGGCGCCGCCGGCAGCTCGATGACGGTCGCCGGCAACCTCGCCTTCCAGTCGGGCGCGGTTTATCTGGTGCAGGTGAGCCCGTCGGCCGCGAGCTTTGCCAACGTCACGGGCACGGCGACGCTCGCTGGCACCGTGCAGGCCGTGGTCGGCCCCGGCTCCTTCACGCGTGGGCAGGCCTATACGATCCTGCACGCCAACGGGCTGGGCGGCAGCAGGTTCGACGGGCTGAGCGTGAGCAATTCGAATTTCACCTTTGGCCTGACCTATACCGCCAATGACGTAGTTCTCACCCTGACGAGTGCCGTCTTAGGGGCGGGCACCGGCCTCAACCAGAACCAGCAGAACGTCGCGAGCGCGCTCAACAACTTCTTCAACAGCGGCGGGACGCTGCCGCCGGGCTTCGGCAACCTGTTCTCCCTAACCGGCGCCAATCGCGCCAACGCACTCACGCTGCTTTCGGGCGAGGCGGCGACCGGCGCGCAGCAGGGTGCCTTCCAGCTGATGACCCAGTTCCTCGGCGTCATGCTCGATCCGTTCGTCGATGGACGCAACGGCGTCGCTGGCGCCGGCAGTCCCACGCTCGGCTTTGCGCCCGATCGGCCGGAGCTGCCCGCCGACATCGCGCTCGCTTATGCCAAGGTGATGAAGACGCCGCTCTACAAGGCGCCGCCCGCGGTGTACGAGCCGCGCTGGAGCGTATGGGGCGCCGGCTTCGGCGGCTACAACAAGACCAATGGCGATCCGGCCGTGCTCGGCAGTCATGACCTGACGTCGCGTGCCGCGGGCTATGCCACCGGCCTCGACTATCATTTCACCCGCGACACGGTATTGGGCTTCGCGCTCGCCGGCGGCGGTACAC
The DNA here is from genome assembly GCF_054060035.1 of Bradyrhizobium sp. USDA 3262. Classification (NCBI taxonomy): domain Bacteria; kingdom Pseudomonadati; phylum Pseudomonadota; class Alphaproteobacteria; order Hyphomicrobiales; family Nitrobacteraceae; genus Bradyrhizobium; species Bradyrhizobium sp. USDA 3262. The sequence continues at coordinate 6,901,711 of NZ_JBSSCT010000001.1, read as the reverse complement.
GATGGGATCTCGCACAGGGCTTGGGCGGTGGCAGGAGCGATGCATTCCAGGCCGGCGCCTATGCCGCGACCCGCTCGGGTCCGGCCTACGTCGCGGCATCGCTGGCGTTTGCCAATTACTGGATGTCGACCGACCGCGTCGCGGCGTTCGGCGACCACCTCACCGCCGATTTCAACGCGCAGAGCTTTGCCGGACGCGCCGAAGGCGGTTATCGCTTCGGCTCACCGGTCGCCGGGATCACGCCCTACGCTGCGCTGCAGGCGCAGAACTTCCGCACCCCTGGCTACAGCGAGGTCGACGTCAGCGGTGGCGGCTTCGGGCTGACCTACAATTCGCGCGCCGGCACGGATACCAGGAGCGAGCTCGGCAGCCGTTTCGACTATGTGACGGCGTTCTCCCGCGATGCCGTGCTGACCTGGCGCGGACGCGTTGCCTGGGCGCACGACTGGGTGAGCGACCCGGCGCTGACCGCCGTGTTCCAGACGCTTCCCGGCGCAAGCTTCATCGTCAACGGCGCGGCGCCCGCGAAGGACTCCGCGCTGGTATCCGCGGGCGCCGAGCTCAAGCTCGTCAACGGCGTCACACTTCTCGGCAAGTTCGACGGCGAGTTCGCGCGCGGCTCGCAAACCTATGCCGGCACCGGCACGATCCGTTACACGTGGTAGAGCGGGCGGAGCGACATGCCGTCGTGATGATGCGCCGCATCTAAAGCGACTATGGCAAGTCCGGTGGCGGGTCAAAAGGTGAAGAGCTCAACGTGAGCACAATGCGTCCGCTCTTCGGTCCATAGCGATCAATCGCCGTCGGTCAGCGCCTCATTGAGCCTGACTGCCGAGCCGGCTCTAGCGCCTGACCGAAGGAGCCGAATCATGCACCACGAACTCCGACGACGAATGGACCGCCATCACGCCGATGCTGCTCAGCAAGCCGCGTGGACGGCGGGCTGCTGTCTTGCCCCCGCGCATTCGCCGAGACTATGCTGGAAGGCCGGCCTTTCGCAGCCCGTCGACCAGGTGCTCCAAATCTTCGGCGCGTTTGAGAATGGATACCTGCTGCTGGGTGCCGCTGATGCTGTATCTTGGATTTAAGCGTAGAACCTCGTTTGCCTCTGCACGAGCATCTTCCATTCGTCCCAGCTGAGCGTACGTCGCAGCCAGGAAGGCGTGGCCATACTGGTGATTGGGCGCGCGGCTAATGGCTTCGGTCAACCAATGTTGGGCATCGTGGTATTCTTTGAGGTGGTAGTGAGCTACGCCGACCATCAACGGCGCAAAATGCGGATGGAATGGATCAAGGCGCATTTGCAACTTGGCGATGGCAATAGCTCTGGTCGGCTCTCCCACCGAGTAAAATATTTGCGCGAGGCGGTAATCCGCGAAATTAGGGTTTAGCGCCAGCGCTCTTTCGGCGGCGCCAGTCGCTGCGTCGAAGTCACGCTTCCGGATGATGTTATAGCCCAACTCGGCATAGGCTTCGGGCAGGCTCGGATTGTGGGCAATTGCCGTGCGCGCCAATTTGATGGCCAGGTCAAGGATAGTCGGGCTCAAATATTCATCATTCAGCGGATTGAGCCAAGCCACCCGGTGAGTGCTGGCCAGCATTGTATAGCAACGGGCATATTTCGGATCGATGGCCAGCGAATCTGCGAGGTGCCCTCGTGTCCTCAATAATTCCGCCATTTGCCACGAGGACTGGAACGCTATCCACGCCGCACTTGCGCGCATGTAGTGATCGTAGGCCTGCCAAGTCTTGGGCGGCTTGAGCAAGGTGCGTTCAGCTTCCGCCATGTTCACATGCGCGACCAGAATTGCGGCGATCGTCCGCGCCACGTCGTCCTGGATCGCAAATACATCCTTTAACTTCTGGTCATAGCGCTCGGCCCAGCGGTGGACGCCACTTGCAGCATCAATCAGCTGCGCCGTGATCCGAACTCGGTCATTGCCCCGACGAACGCTACCCTCCAGAACATAGCGCACGCCGAGTTCTCGACCCACCAGACGCAAATCAACCGCTCTGCCTTTGTATCGAAAACTCGAATTGCGTGCGATCACGAACAAGTCCGAGAAGCGGGACAACTCGGTGATGATGTCTTCCGAAATTCCATCCGCAAAGTACTCCTGCTCCGGGTCGCGACTCATATTCTCAAAAGCCAGGACGGCGACCGATGGCTTGTCGGGAAGCGCAAGCGCCGGTCGCGCCGGGGCGTTGCCGAACGACACGCGATAGACCCGCACCGGCCGTGCAATGTTCTTCAGTTGATGCTCGCCACTATCTTCGAATTCGACGTCAAGCTTATCCTGCGTATCTTCGCGCACGCGTTGCGATACACAGATGTCGCCCGGCTCACAAAGCGCCTCGAGCCGAGCCGCAACATTTACCCCGTCCCCAAAGATATCGCCGCCTTCTATGATGATGTCGCCGGCATTGATGCCAATGCGGAACTCGATCCGCTTTTCAATTCGCACATCGGTGTTTCGAGTGATCATGCCACGCTGTATCGCAACGGCGCATCGCATCGCGCCGACCACGCTGGCAAACTCCACCAAGATTCCGTCCCCGGCGCTCCTGATGAGCCGCCCGCCGTGCTTTTCGATCTCGGGATGGAGGAGCGCGGACAGATGTTCGTTCAGCCGGGCGTGCGTACCCTCCTCATCAGCACCCATGAGGCGGCTATAGCCAGCCACATCGGCCACGAAAATAGCACTCAGTCGCCGTTCCACACGGTCTGCGGCCATAAAAGCTCGCCCTGATCCGATCCGATCTTTAGTCAAAGACTATTGTCAGAAGAAGGAGGTGTCTATCGGGCTCCGAACACCGGTGTTGTTCAGTTAGTGCCAGCCCGCGTGCGAGCTTGGCGAGATCGCCCCCGGTATCGAATTCTGCCTGCTTTGATGGCGAACAGCGTGCGAGTCGCGGACGGATGGTCCCGCTTGCAGGGTGCCCGAGAGCGCCAGCTGGTCGGATGACGTTCTTTCGGAGGTTGCGCCCTTGAAGGGCGCGTGGTCCAGTTGTCTTTGAAAATCGCGATGCCCGGCGGAAAGGGATCAGTGCATGACGAGACTCACGCCGCTATTTCTCGCCGCGCTTGTGATGCTCTCCAGTCCCGCCCTGCCGAATGAAGGGCAGATTACATTGGTCGTGGGATTTGCAGCAGGGGGAACCTCCTCAACCGCGGCCAGAATCGTGGCTGAAGCAACCGAGCAGATGGCGCGAATTTCCACGATCGTGGAAAATCGACCTGGCGCAGGAGGGGCGATAGCGGCGGATTGGATCCTTCGGCAAAAGGGGACTCGAACGCTCTTGTTCATGTCCTCCACGTCGTCGCTCAGGACGTCACCCCAAAGCGGGCTCGTGCCGATCGGAATTTTGGCGACCTTCTCCTACGTTGCTGTCACGAGAAAAGACGCTCCCGCGCACCTTGCTGAATACATGCAGGAAGCCTCGCGCGAGGAGAAATATCGCACCGTAGCCACCGCAGGCGCGGGGAGCATTCCACATCTGATAGGCACAAAGCTTTTCAGTGACTACGGAGTGCCGATGGTGCACGTGCCGTATCAAGGGTCGGCGCCGGCGATCCTCAGCGTCCTTGGGGGGCACGTCGCGGTTGCGATTGTTCCTTTTCCAGATTTTCTCCCGTTTCAAGATTCGCTTCGGATTATTGCGCAAACCGGTAGCGGGATTGAGACGGAAGGATGGGTCGGCATCCTCGCTCCGCCGGATACATCAGCGGAGGAAGTCGTCCGCCTCGCCGAGATTTTCCGGCAAGCGTCGCAAGGTTCTCAGGAAAAGCTGAAGAATGTTGGATTCAAGCATGTATGGCGATCCGGTGCTGAGGCACGAGCGATGCATGAGAGGGATTACGCCCAGTGGACGCCCATACTTAAGGCGCTCGGAATCCAACCCTGACACAAGAGCAACGGTGGCCGGCCATGACGTGACCAACGGGCTTCACATCCTGCTGCCCGGAGCAGCGTCGATTTTGCGTGCTCTTGCTCAGGGCTCCGCCGTCTCTTCCGCATTCGGCAAGCGCATATTTGGACGCTGCCTTGAGCTCCGATCACGGAGCCCCGGCACGGACCGAGACCAGATTGCAGCTTTGTCGGGCGCTGGCGGCCAAGGCACTAACGGCCCTTAGATACTTTCTGGACCGTCTTGAGCGCTTGATTGACGCCCTTCAGCGATTCATTGACATCCTCCAGCTGCGCTTGCAGAGCATCCCTGCGCTTCTGTAGGTCCTTCAGCAGTGCTTTCCTTTGCGCCGCGGTCAATTCCTCGAAGTCAATGAGATCCACTGCAAATCTACACATCGCCGCCTCCAAAGTGGCAAAACTAGATTTGATTAATCCCTTGTCCAATACACGGCTGAATTGTCGACAATTTCTAGTGGATAATCAAGCGGGATGATACTCGGCTCCGACGAATTTTGGGCGAGCTTGCGCGGCGTGACACCGACACAAAGCGTTGCACTTTTGGCACCGGCTTGGTGCGACTGACCTGATCGTTTCAAGGATCAATCAATCGGCCAAGCTGCGCGTTGGGGTTTGCGGCCGCATTGACCAGGATTGCCGTGTAGTCGGCAATCCAATTCTGGACGGTGTGCGGCTCGAACAAGTCGTCCTTGCGCCCGCATATGCCGGTCATTCCCGACGGGGTGTCCTTGAGGGTCATCGAGAGCCAAGCGCGATCAATCGGCATGGCAGAGCGTTCCTCCTGGTAGCCGAACGGGCGAACCGTCAGATCGGGCAGCCGGAGCGCTCGGCGGAACGCAACCTGGAGAACGAAATAAACTTGAACGAGTGATGCCGGGCAGAGGCCGGTTTCTTCCGCCAGTCGGCTGGCAATGATATCGAATGGAAGTTCTTGTCTGGCGTGAGCCTCCAGGACGGCCTCGCGCACGCGATTGAGCGCTTCGCCAAAGGTCAGATCAGCATCAAGTTGGGTGCGGATGATCGTGGTGTTCGCGAACGGACCGATCACGCGTTCTGTCCGGAGTTGAGACCGATTGGCCATCAAGGTCGCTACGCAAATGTCGTTGCGCTCGCTCCGGAGCAGCAGCAGGGTCTTGAAACCGGCGAGTAAGCTCATGAACAGGGTTGCGCCCCGGTCACGGCTCATGGCGCTGAGCTGCGTCACCAGATTGTTGGATATTTGAAAAGGCTCCTGGACAACGCGCGAGGTCAATTCACCTCCAACGCTGCTTTTCGGGGCTGCAAATGGAGGTGAGGCTTTGTCGAGGCACCGCTTCCAGTAAGCGAACTGCCTGTTTGCTTCCTCGGTGCTGGACCACAAACGCTGCCAGCGAGCGAAATCGGAAAACTGAAGCGACGGTTCGGGCAGTTGCACCTTCGCACCGGAAATCGCAGCGGCATAAATCTCCAGAAGCTCTTCCATGAAGATTGCCATCGACCAGCCATCGATGATGATATCGTGCATGACCAGAAGCAAAACATGGTCTCTGGCATCGAGCCGGAAGATATAGGCCCGGAACAGTGGCGCATTGTTCATGTCGATCGGCGCCAGGGAGCTCCGTTCGGCTTCCAACTTCGCCTTTACCAGCAGAAGTTCCGTGGCTCGAGCATCTCCGGTCTGCGCCGGGGTTGCATAATCCTTCACGGTCAGGATCGATCTGACGTCGACGTCCGGCACGACGTGAGCGAGAGGGACATCACCCTGCCAGATAAACGCCGTGCGCAGCATGTCATGCCGACGCACGACCTCGGCAAGGCTCCGCTCGAGCACGGGAATGTTGAGTCGGCCCTGCAATCGATAAGCGAACGGCAGGTTGAACTGGGGCAACCCGGATAATTTTCGCTCGATGCGTAGCATGCGCTCCTGCACGATGGAGATTGACTGTGCGTCATCTCCATCAGCGCGCGAAATCTGCGGTTGCGGATCGTGCGGGCGCACCAACGAGCCGGCGCCCCCTTTCAATGATTCAAGGTGAAGCGCAAGAGCCGCAACGGTCGGCCAATTGAAGATATCTTCGAATGACAGGGTGCTGCCGAAGCGCTCCTCCACACGCAAAATCAACTGGGTCATGGCAAGTGAATCCACCCCGAGCGCGAAGACATCCTGATCAACGCTGATCCGATCGATGCCCAGGATGTCCTTCCAGATACCGGCCAATTGACGCTCCAATTCCGAGCTGGGCGCAACTCCTTTGCCGCCGTTCTGGATTGGTCGAATCTTTGAAAAGCCGGCCGCAAGTTCATTGCGCTTGATCTTCCCGCCGGGGCCTTTCGGAATCTCCGGTACAATCACGATGAGGCCAGGGACCTTAAACCCGGCCAGGCGTCCTCGGGCAAAGTCTCGGAGACTCTGTATGCTCACCTTTGCGTCCTGACGCAGCACGATAGCGGCGGCGACGTCCGCGCCTAGTCGCTCATGGGGGACAGGGAAAGCAGCGGCTTCGATCACAGCCGGGTGGCTTAGCAAGGCCTCCTCTACCTCGGCGGGGGCAACCTTCTGCCCGCCCTTATGGATGATCTCCTTGATGCGACCGACGATGAAAAGATACCGGTCGGCGTCCAGGTATCCGACGTCGCCGGTCCGGAACCAGCCGTCCTGAAATGCGGACGCGGTAGCGTCGGCATCATTGTCGTATCCCCTGGTTATGGTGGGACCTCGCAGCGCGATCTCTCCACGTTTGCCGGATGGCAAGCGACGACCCACACTGTCCAGTATCGCGATCTCGGGGCCGGCCGGCCGGCCGACTGAATCGCGCTTTCGCCGCTCCAAGGGATTTGCAGCGATCTGGGTGGCAGCCTCCGTCATGCCATAGGTGTCGATAACGGGAACACCAAACAACGCTTCCAGTCCGTCGAGCACTTCCGACGACAGAGACGTCGAAGCCGAACGAACGAGCCGCAACGAGGACCGCTGTGCAGCCTGCCTGTAGGGATCGGCCGCTGCCAATAGCGCGCGATGGATTGCCGGTACCGCAGTGTACCAGGTCGGTCGAAACTCCGTCAGCCAGCCGAAGAAGGCTGTTGCATCGAAGCCGGGAGGACAGACCGCACTGGAGCCTGCCGCAAGCGCGGCCAGAAGTCCCGAGATCAAGCCATGCCCATGAAAGAGAGGCAGCACGCTCAGCAATCGGTCGCGAGCCTCAAGCTCTAGGGCGGCGCCAACGTTGTCGGCCGACAGGCAGACGCTCGCATGGGTCAGAGGGACCGTTTTGGGCCGCGACGTGCTGCCAGATGTCATCAGAATGAGCGCGTCGTCAGCACTGGACGCAAACTCATCGTCAGCCAGCCGTTGCGGTGCCCGATCGACAACGCTGAACGCGCCGGCCCCCTCGTTGGGCCGCATCGACACATCGATCACCGGCACGCCCTGGACGCGGGCGGCACGTCGGCTGGCCGAATTCAAGTCGGCGTGCGTCAATAGCGCCGCCAGCTGCAATTCGTGGAAATAACGCTGGTATTCATCGCAGGTAAAACCCGGATTGAGAGGCACACAAACCGCGCCGGCCGCAACCGTGATCGCCGCTACTGCAGCCTCTGGTCCGTCCGGCAACACGACCGCGACCCTGTCAGTTCGGCGCACGCCGACGTTCCGCAACCCGAAAACCACTTCATTTGCCTGCGTCCATAGCGCGCCATACGTCATCGGGCGGCGCGCCGGGGCCAGAATGGCATGGCGCTCCGGCGCAGTTTCCGCATGGTCGGCGAGGAGGTCTCGAACGCACGGAAAGGGGCGTCTTCCGGCGCTCTTGCGTGCGTTACCTTTCCGCAATTCCTTGACAATATTCGACAACGCCGCCCCTCTTGGTCAATGCCGCTCCGTATACTGAACTGGTGAAGTCAATTCCCAGAACCCTCAAACACATCGAAGACGAGAATACGCGGATAGCATCGTCGGGCAATCGACCGCGGGCGCCTCGGCTGCGCTCAGGCAAGTTGCCCGTTCTGACAGTGTGGGGAGGGGATGTATGCACAATTTCGGAATATTAGAAGAATATCCCTGAGTTGCCCGACGTGTCAAGTTGCCTGGTCGACGCCGGCAACCGCCGACTCCTTTGCATGGGGTTGTTTTCGATATTTTGGCAGCGCCGCCTGCGACGGCCCCATAACTCATTCCGCTTTAGTGCCGCACCACCAGCACCGAGCATTTGGCGTAGCGCACCACGTGGCCGGCATTGGAGCCGAGGAAGTAGGTGCGCATCGCCGGGCGGTGCGAGGTCATCACGATCAGGTCGGCCTTCATGGTCGCGGCCTCCTCGAGGATCTCGTGATAGATGCCGCCCTGGCGGACCACGCCCGAGATGCGGGAGGGTGCGATGCCGGATTCGCGCGCGACGATCGCGAGCGCCTCTTCCGACGTTTCGCGCTGCTGGCTGTCGAAATCCGCCGGCACATATTCGGCGAGCATCACCGGCGTCATCGGCAGCACGTTGAGCAGACGCACCGTCCCGTTCCATGTTTGCGACAATGTTGCAGCGGTTGCGATCGCCGGCTTCGCCAGATCGGTGTCGGCGAGGTCGATCGGCACGAGAATGGACTTGTACATCTGCGCCTCCTGTCCGCGATTGGTCTGGAGCCGTTTGGTCCCGGTGCCCGGGACGCGCGCCTTCTTGTTCTTGAAGTCGTTCTGGTATCGACGCGAACCGGTCCCCCTGTCGCGCAGACGTCAATATAGCATGGCGGAGCGGCGCTGTCCGCTTGCGTCAGCTGCGCGAGGCTTGCTTCAACAGTTTAGGGCTGACGAACAGGACGAGCTTGCCGCGCCGGAACGAGACGTCGTTCCAGTCGTCGGTCGCGAAGTCGAAGACGGCGAGCCCCGAGGTCGGCAGATTGTCGCCGAGCGCGCGCTTTGCGGCCTCGTCGCCGCTGCCGGTCAGCGTCAGCGCGAGCTCGTGCATGCCGGGGTTATGGCCGATCAGCATCAGCCGCTTCGGATCGGTGACCGAAGCCATCCGGATCGCGGTCAGCAATTGCACGGGATCGGCGCCGTAGAGGTCCGGCACGAATTCGACTTTCGGCGCAGGTCCGGCGCCCTTCAGCGCCTCGCGCACGATGTCCCAGGTCTGTGCGGTGCGGACTGCCGGCGAGACCAGTGCCAGATTGGGCAGGGGCGGACGACGGGCGATCCAGCCGCCGATCTCCGCCGCATCGCGGTGGCCGCGCTCGTCGAGGCGGCGGTCCTGGTCGTGCCCCGAAGGCGCGTCGTGTTCGGTCTTGGCGTGACGCAGCAGCAGCAAACGGCGCATGGACTTCCATTCTCGATTCGGTCAGGTCGAATTAATCTACAGGCTCATGCCCTGGACAAGGTGACAAGCGCCGCAGCGGTCCGTAAGAAACGCCATGAGCGAGAGTTCCACAAGTGCGGCAGACGGCCCCGATCAGGCGGACTCGCAGTTCGGCGACCGTCTGGCGTTCGACCTCGACGTCGACATTTGCGTGGTCGGGGCCGGGCTGGCCGGCCTGACCGTGGCGCGGGAGGCGGCGCGGCTCGGCGCGAGCGTCGCGGTGCTCGAGGGCCGCCAGATCGGCTGGAACGCCTCCGGTCATCATCTCGGCACCGTGATGCCGGGATTCGGTCTGCCGATGACAGATGTGATCGAGCGCGTCGGCCTCGACGATGCCCGCGAATTGTGGGCATTGTCGAAGGAGGGCGCCGATTATGTCCGCGCCACCGCTACCGAAGATTTGATCCCGGGCATCAAGCCGAGTGATGGCGCGCTGGAGGTCTCCAATGTCGATGTCGGCGAGGCGCTGATCGGCCGCCTGCAGACGCTGGGCGAGGATTTCGCGACCGAGGTCGAGGGCTGGCAGGTCGATCGCGTGCGCAGCGTGCTCAGGACCGGCCGCTATTTCCACGGCATCTATTATCCGAAGGCGTTCCAGATCGATGGCCGCAAATATGTGCATGGCCTCGCCGCGCTGGCGATGCGGGCGGGCGTGCGGATCTTCGAGGAGACGCCGGTCGTCAGCATCGATTTTTCTGGCATCCGCAAACGCATCGTGACGCCGACGGCGCGGCTGCGCGCCAACCATATTGTCCTCGCCGGCAACATCCATCTCGGCGCGCCGTTGAAGCGCTTGTCCGATACGCTGCTGCCGGTGTGGCGCTACGCGGCTTTGTCCGAGCCGCTCGGGGAGCGGCTGGCGGAGACCATCGCGTTTCCCGGCTCGGTCGTCGACAGCAACGGCATCGACCATTTCCGTGTCGTCGATGGCGATCGGCTGTTGTGGGCGAGCCCCGAAACCACCTGGGACGCACGGCCGAAGCGGCTTGGCGGGGCGGTGCAGCGCCGCATCGCCACGGTGTTTCCGCAACTCGGCAAGGTTCCGTTCGCGGAGATGTTCGGTGGCGCGGTCGGCGTCACCGTGCACGGCATGCCGCAGATCGGCCAGTTGCGCCGGGGCCTGTGGGTGGCGAGCGGCTTCGGCCGGCAGGGACTCAACACCTCGGCGCTCGCCGGGCAGTTGATCGCGCGCAGCATCCTGTGGGGCGACGACCGCTGGCGGCTGTTTTCGCCGTTCGAGCTGGTCTGGGCCGGCGGCACCACCGGCCGCGTCGCCGGTCATTTCGTCAGCCTGTGGGCGAGGGGCGCCGCGTCCGCGGCGGGTGTTCTGGCGCGCTACCGCGAGGGTGCACGTGCGAAGGAGCGCCTGCGGGAGGCGCGGCTCGCCGAGGCCAATCTCAGGGCGGGAACCAGGGGACCCGCACCCCGCCGTCCACCCCCGTCGGGGGTGCGGCCGGCGCGGCCGCCCGCGCCCAGGCAGATCGAGGACGGCGAGGCGCCGTATCCGGATGCCTCGCAAGAAAGTGAGCGGATCTCCGACGGGCGGATGTAACGTCCGCCGGCGGGGTTCGTATCTCTTGACGAACCTCGGGCACGCCCTGCTGAGCCGTCCGCACCGGAGATGATTGATGATCGATCGCCGCATCCTGCTTGCTTCCGTCGCCGGCCTGTTCGGCTTCGCCGCCTTCCGCTGGCTGCGCGCCTCGCCGGCGCAGGCCGCCGAGAAATTCGAGATCGAGAAGACCGACGCCGAATGGCGCGCGCAGCTGACGCCGCAGCAATACGAGATCCTGCGCAACCAGGGCACCGAGCGGCCGGGATCCAGCCCGCTGCTCAAGGAGCACCGCAAGGGCACCTTCGCCTGCGCCGGCTGCGACCTGCCGCTGTTCTCGTCCGAGACCAAGTATGAGAGCGGCACCGGCTGGCCGAGCTTCTGGAAGCCGCTGGACAATGCGGTCGGCACGACCTCGGACCGCACCTTCGGCATGGTGCGCACCGAGGTGCATTGCCGCCGCTGCGGCGGCCATCTCGGCCACGTCTTCGACGACGGCCCGAAACCGACCGGACTGCGCTACTGCATGGACGGTTTTGCGCTGGTGTTTCACCCGGCGGCGCCGTCGGCGACCTGACATTCCTTCCCGGCAATTGTTGCCGTTCCCGGCAAATGTGCCCCGGTCGAACGACCGGGGCATTTTTTTCAAGCGGATGATTTTGTTACGTTTTGTTTCGTGGCACGACCTTTGCGACATGCTCCGCCGATGCGGCCATTCCTGTGATTGCCAGCCGCCGGGAATCGAATTGGAGAACATGTCATGGGTATCTTCGGCGCTCTCACGACGGCTGTCGGTGGCTTGCGCGCGGGGTCTTACGCGCTCGAAAACATCTCCGGCAATATCGCCAACTCGCAGACCACCGCCTTCAAGCGCATCGACACCTCATTCCTCGACCTCGTCCCGCAGACCGCGCTGACCGCGCAGCTCGCCGGCGGCGTCACCGCGCAGTCCCGCTCGACCAACTCGGTGCAGGGCGACGTGCAGTCGGCATCGGTCGCGACCTTCATGGCGATCAACGGCAACGGTTTCTTCGCGGTGCAGAAGCCCGGCAGCTTCACCGACGGTGCACCGGTGTTCGACGGCGTCGACCGCTACACCCGCCGCGGCGATTTCCAGCTCAACAAGGACGGCTATCTCGTCAACGGCGCCGGCTACTATCTCGAGGGTGTGCCGATCGACCCGACCACCGGCAACCCGGCAGGCTCATCGCCGCAGGTGCTGCAATTCAAGAACGACTTCCTGCCGGCGCAGCAGACCACCAAGATCGACTATCGCGCCAACCTCGCGTCCTATCCCTTGACCACCGCGCACGACACTTCGGTTCCCGGTTCGGAGTTGATCCGGCCGGGCGCGTTCAGCAGTGGAAATAATCCGTTGGTGCTGGGCACGCCGGCTGCGCCGTATACCGATTCCACCATCACCGGCACCGCGCAAAACAACAAGGCGACGCCGTCGGTGGCCATTACCGCCGCGACCCTGCTTTCGGGCGCAGCCGGCACCGATTCGATCAATACCAATTTCAGCGCCGGCTCTGCCGGCCCGCCCGTCGTGCCCGCCGACACGATTACGGTCAACGGAACCGTCATCACCTTCGTGGCTTCGGGGGCGACCGGCAACCAGCTCAACGTCACCGACAGCATCGGAACGCTGCTCGCGAAGATCGACTCGATTACCGGTACCACGACGTCATCGACGATCAGCGGCGGCAAGATCACCTTGCACTCCGGCAAATTGGCCGATCTCAACGTGACGAGCTCGAACGCGACCGCCTTTGCGGCGCTCGGCTTCACCGGCTCGGCGGTTGCGGTTCGCGGCGGCGGCGGCACGGTCGGTACCGGCCAGGTTGTCGGCAACGACAACTCGACCTTCCTGAACGAATCCGTCTCGGGCGGCGCCGTCACGGCCTACGACGTGTCGGGCGCGCCGGTGAACCTGCAATTCCGCTGGGCCAAGACCGACAGCTCCTCGCTGGGCAACGGACATACCGACACCTGGAACCTGTTCTATCAGGTCAATCCCAACGCGACCGGCACGCAGGTCTCCTGGCAGAACGTCAACGTCAACTTCACCTTCGCCTCGAACGGCCAGATGTCGCCGGCGATCTCCTCGGTGGCGCTCACCAATGCCGTCGTCAACGGCGTGTCGCTGGGCAGCCCCGTCATCAATTTCGGCTCCGGCGGCGTGACCCAGTTCGCCGACGCCAACGGCAACGTTCAGGTCAACCAGATCCAGCAGGACGGCTTCCCCGCCGGCCAGCTGCAGTCGGTCAGCGTCTCCACCAACGGCCGCATCGTCGGCAACTACACCAACGGCCGCAACATCGACCTCGCCGAAATCTCGGTGGCGACCTTCAACGGCACCAACTTCCTCAAGCGCATCGACGGCGGTGCGTTCGAGGCGACCGACGAGTCCGGCGCGGCGCTGTTCGGTAAGGCCGGCACCATCGTCGGTTCCTCGCTCGAGAGCTCGAACACCGATATTGCCGACGAATTCACCAAGCTGATCGTGACCCAGCAGGCCTATTCGGCGAACACCAAGGTGATCACCACGACCAATTCGATGGTGCAGGATCTCCTGAACGTGGTGCGCTGATCGCGTCGTTGCTGCACGTGTGAAGAAGTAAAGGCGAGTACACATCATGGGTTTGAGCCAAGCCCTCTCCACCGCGATGTCGGGCCTGCGCGCCACGCAGGCCTCGCTCTCGCTCGTGTCGTCGAACGTCGCCAACGCGGAGACGCCCGGCTACGTCAGGAAGACGCTCAACCAGGTCACCGGCACCACCGGCCAGTACGGATCGAGCGTCCTCATCACCGGCGTCAACCGCCAGCTCGACGAATTCCTGCAGACCCAGCTTCGCACCGAGACGTCGGGAGCGGCCTACGCCGACGTCCGCTCGGATTTCCTGGCCAATCTGCAGGGCGTGTACGGCAATCCCGACTCCACCGGCACGATCGAGGACGCCTACAACAAGTTCCTGACCGCGCTGCAGGGGCTGTCGACCAGCCCGGAATCGCAGTCGGCCCGCATCGGCGTGATCAATGCCGCGCAATCGATGGCGCAGCAGCTCAACGCGACCTCGCAGGGAATCCAGACGCTGCGCGCCAACGCCGAGGCCGGCATCAGCGATTCCATCAACAGCGCCAACAATGCGTTGCAGCAGATTGCGCGCCTCAATGTCCAGCTGGCGGCTAATGGCGGCACGACCGATGCCTCGACCGCGGCATTGCTCGATCAGCGCGACCGCTACGTCACCCAGCTCTCGCAGCTGATGGACATCCGCACCGTCACCAACAGCCAGAACCAGGTGAGCGTGTTCACCAATTCCGGCGTGCAGCTGGTCGGCACCGAGGCCGCGACGCTCAGCTTCAACGCCCAGGGCACGATGACGCCCAACACGTTGTACGATACCGACCCGACCAAGAGCACCGTCGGCACCATCACCATCACGTTCCCGCATGGCGGCACCTATGACATGGTGTCGACCAACTCGATTCGCTCCGGCAAGATCGCCGCCTATCTCGAGTTGCGCGACAACACGCTGGCGCAGGCCCAGACACAGATCGATCAGTTCGCCGCCGCGATGTCGAGCGCGCTGTCGGACAAGACGACCGCAGGCACCGCGGCGACGGCGGGGGCGCAGTCCGGCTTCGACCTCGACCTCTCGGGGCTGCAGAACGGCAACACCATCCACGTCTCCTACAAGGACAACACCACCGGCCTGACGCATAATCTGTCGATCATCCGCGTCGACGATCCGAGCGTGTTGCCGCTGAGCAATACCGCGACCGTCGATCCGAACGACGAGGTGCTGGGCATCGATTTCTCCGGCGGCATGAGCTCGGTGCTGTCGCAGCTCAACGGCGCGCTCGGTGGAACCGGCCTGCAATTCTCCAATCCGTCCGGGTCGACGCTGCGCGTGCTCGACGACGGCGCCGTCAACAAGGCCGATGTGACCGCGGCGTCGGTCACCTCGACGGTTTCGTCGCTGACCTCGGGCGATCCGCACCTTCCGCTGTTCACCGACAATGGCGGGCTCTACACCGGCGCGATCGCCGCGAACGGCTCGCAGACGACCGGCCTTGCCGCGCGCATCAGCGTCAACACCGGCCTGATCGGCGATCCCTCGCGCATGGTGGTGTACTCGACCAATCCGCAGACGCCGGCCGGCGACACCACGCGCGCCAACCTCGTTCTGAACCAGCTGTCGAACGCCTCGTACAGCTATTCGCCGCAGACCGGCCTTGGCACTACCGGCGCGCCGTTCACCGGCACGCTGCTCAACTTTGCCAAGCAGTTCATCAGCCAGCAGGGCGAGTCGGCGACCGCTGCCAAGCAACTGGCTGACGGCCAGGATGTGGTGCTCAACACGCTGCAGACCAAGATGGACTCGACCTCCGGCGTCAACATGGACGAAGAGATGGCGCATCTGCTTTCGCTGCAGAATGCCTATTCCGCCAATGCGCGCGTGATGTCGTCGATCAAGCAGATGTACGACGCGCTGCTGCAGCTCACGTGAGGGTAACATGTCGATCGACGGCGTAAGCGGCAGAACTTCCTATATCGGCACCACGATCCTCAACCTGCGGAATCAGCTCAATGACCTGACCACGCAGCTTGCGACCGACAAGGTATCGACGACCTATGCGGGGCAGGGGCTCGATCGCGGTTTTGCGCTCAGCCTGCGCGCGCAGATCAGCGGCATCAACGCGTTCTCCGATACCGCCACCAACCTCAACACGCGCCTGAGCGTCGCGAACCTCACCTTGCAGGGCCTGTCCGACGTCGGGACCCAGGTGAAGAACGCCGCGACGACGGCGACGCTGACGCTCAACGACGGCGGCCAGACCTCGGGCCAGATCACGGCGCAGGCGGCCTTCGCCAACGCGGTCGCGATGCTGAACAGCCAGTCGGGCGACCGCTATCTGTTTTCCGGCCGCGCGATGGATACGCCGGCCACGGTGTCCGCCGATACCATGCTCAAGGGCACGGCAACCCAGGCCGGGCTTACGCAGCTCATCAATGAGCGCAAGCAGGCCGATCAGGGCGCCGGCATGATGGGGCGCCTGAGCGTCTCGTCGCCGCCGGCGACCACGACGGTCACGAGTATCGCCGAGGACGGCTCGCCCTTCGGCCTGAAGCTGTTGTCGGTGCAGTCGTCATTGACGGGTGGCGCCACGGTGACGCAGCCGACCGGCACGCCGAAATCGGCTTCGGTCGATCTCGGCGCCGTCAATCCGAAGGACGGCGACAAGATCAAGTTCAACTTCACGCTGCCCGACGGCACCACCGATGCGATCGAACTCACGGCGACCACGACGAACCCGCCGCCCGCCGGTTCGTTCCTGATCGGCGCCGACACCGCGGCGACGACGGCCAACCTGCAGTCGACGCTGACCTCGTCGATCAAGACGTTGAGCGACACGTCGCTGGTCGCGGCGTCCGCGGTCGCGGCGTCCAACAATTTCTTCAATCCGGTCGCGACCGTCTCGGGCGCGGCGGTCAACAACCAGAATACGCCGCCGGCGCCGATCAGCGGTGCGACGGCTCTTTCGGGGGCGGCGGGCACCGACTCGCTGTCGACGAGCTTTGCCGCCGGTGACACCATCACGGTGAACGGCACGCCGATCACCTTCGTGGCCTCGGGCGCCACCGGCAACCAGGTCAACGTCACCGACAGCGTGCAGACGCTGATGGCCAAGATCGACCAGATCAGCGGCACCAAGAACCCGTCGACCATCAGCAACGGCGCGATCACCTTGCACGGCGCCGACGGCGAGAGCCTGTCGATATCGAGTTCCAATACAGCCGCACTCGGCGCGCTCGGCATCGCCAACAACACCACCGCAGCGCCGGCGCCGCTCAGGGTAGGGGGACCGCCGTTCGACACCGCGACCAATCTGGTCGCGGGCACGCCCGGCAACACCGTCTACTGGTACACCGGCGAGAATGGCCCGGGGTCGGCGCGCGGCACCGCGGTCGCGCAGGTCGATCAGTCGATCACCGTGCAGTATGGCGCGCGCGCCAACGAGCAGGCCTTCCGCTATTTGCTGCAGAACGTCGCGGTGTACGCAGCCGTCACCACCAATGCCAGCAACCCGAATGCGAGCGCGCAGGTGACGGCGCTCGCGCAGCGCGTGAGCGCCAACCTCGCCCCGCAGAACGGTCAGCAGCAGATCCAGGACGTGCAGGCCGAATTCGCCGGCGCGCAGACCGCGACCAAGGCGGCCACCGATCGGCAGACCCAGCTCAAGGGGATGGCGGAAACGATGCTCGACTCCGTCGAGGGCGTCAATCAGGACGAGGTCGCGACCAAGATCCTGGCGCTGCAAACCAGCTTGCAGGCGTCGTACCAGACCACGTCGATGCTGTATCAGACGACGCTGCTGAAATACCTGCCGATCAGCTGATCGCCCGCCCCTTAACTCCAGCCAGCAAAAAGGCCTCCGCGAGGAGGCCTTTTTCGTTCAAGCGAGCGTTTTCAAGCTAGGTGGACGCCGGTTCGCGTGAAGAAAACGCGTCAAAACAAGAAGCTCTACGCGCTCTTGCGTGCGTCGTCGCGATCGGCGTTCTGCTGGTCGCGCGCGGTTTCCAGCAGCTTCTCCTCGTGTGCGATCAGCTTCTTGGACTCCTTCAGCGCGTGATAGAGGTCGCCGTTGAGGATGAAGTTGTTGACGCTTTCGATAAACGGCCACGCGCTCGGCATCGCGGTGATGATGTCGCGCACCAGACTGAAATAGGTCGGGTGGTGCGCCATCGGGTCCGGCGACAGATACATCAGCTGGACGGCGAGATAGATCAGCTTCGCCGGCGTGTCCGCGGTCTCGGGCGTCAGGATATCCTTCTCGCGCAGGATCGGGATGCGGTCGCCGTCGATCAGCAGGCGGGCGCGCTGGTCGGTGTTGGTGATCACGCAATTGCCGACGATGATGCGCTCGTTCGGTTTGAGTTCGACCTTCAGGGCCATGACCGTTCTCCTTTGCCTGCAGTCGCGCGACGTCTTCGCTGGCGGAGCGAAGTGGTTCGGCACTGCTTAGCAGCCGCCGTTGCGGGCAGGGGCCGATGCGACAGCGATCCTTTCCCATGATGGTTAATGCTTGGTGAACGAGGGGCGGGCGCTGGCGCCGTTATCTGGCCGGAATTGTCAGTCGGCTCAGTAGTTTTCGGGGCGAACCTCGCCCAATGGCGACAATTTTATTCTTCGGCCTTTGTCTCAAATGCCGTGCCGGAGATTTCTTTTTCCTTCGCGGCCAGACCGCAGGATCGGCCATCCGCCCGATCAGAAAGGATTGGAGCGGCTTTTTCCTCAGTTTCACACCAGAAAGGTATGAAAATGTCCGACATCATTCTCTCCTCCTCCGTTCGCCAGAACCTCCTCTCCCTCCAGTCCACCGCCGATCTGCTCTCCACGACGCAAAACCGCCTTGCGACCGGCAAGAAGGTCAACACGGCGCTCGACAACCCGACCAACTTCTTCACCGCGCAGTCGCTCGACAACCGCGCCAGCGACATCAACAACCTGCTCGACGGCATCGGCAACGGTGTGCAGGTGCTGCAGGCCGCCAACACCGGCATCACCTCGCTGCAGAAGCTGGTCGATACCGCGAAGTCGATTGCCAACCAGGTGCTGCAGAGCCCGACCGGCTACACCACCAGGTCGCAGGTCACTTCCACCGCGGCGCTCGGCGGCACGTCCGCCAACCTCGTCGACGGCACCACGATCAAGAGCGGTGACGTGCTGGCGATCGCGGCTTCGGCTGGTCAGCCTGCCTTCAGCTTCACCTTCGGGGCCAGCACGTCGCTGGCGCAGCTGAACACGTCGCTCGCGGCCAGCAACCTGACGGCGAGCCTCGACAGCTCAAACAAGCTCGTCATCACCACGACCAACGACGCGGCGTCCTCGACCATTGGTGCGGTGACCTTCACGAACACCGGTGGCGGCACCGCGACGTTCAGCGCGGCCGGCACGGCCCCCGTTGCCGACCAGGCCTCGCAGTCGGCGCGCGCCGCGCTGGTGACGCAGTACAACAACACCATCGCGCAGATCACGACCACGGCGCAGGACGCCTCGTTCAACGGCATCAACCTGTTGAACGGCGACAGCCTGAAGCTGACTTTCAACGAGACCGGCAAGTCGACGCTCAGCATCACCGGCGTTACCTTCAATGCCAGCGGCCTCGGTCTGAAAGCGCTGACCGCGGGCACCGACTTCCTCGACAACAACTCGGCGAACAGCGTCATTGCGTCGCTGAGCTCGGCGAGCTCCTCGTTGCGCAGCGAAGCCTCGACGCTGGGTTCGAACTTGTCGATCGTGCAGATCCGTCAGGACTTCTCGAAGAACCTGATCAACGTGCTGCAGACCGGTTCGTCCAACCTGACGCTGGCCGACACCAACGAGGAAGCGGCCAACAGCCAGGCGCTGTCGACCCGCCAGTCGATCGCGGTCTCCGCGCTGGCGCTCGCCAACCAGAGCCAGCAGAGCGTGCTGCAGCTGCTCCGCTAAGCGCGCCGGCAAGTGCTTCGAGAACGGCGGGGGAAACCCCGCCGTTTTCTTTTGTCTCCGGGATATTACGGTGTCTGTCCATGCCCTCAGAACGGCGCATTTCGTAACGGCTGCTAACCATATTTAAAGGCGCCGGATGCATAAATATCGGGCGCTAGAATTGCGTCTTCGCGGCTCGAGAAATCCGCATCCCATCGAGGTCATTGAATGTCGAATGCAGCCCAGGCCTACGCTCGTACCTCCACGACGACGGCGTCCCCACGTGAAATCGAAGCGCAGGCGCTGTTGAAGGCCGCGCGGCAGCTGCAGGAAGTCCAGACCAACTGGAACGGTCCCGACAAGGCGCTCGATCATGCGTTGCTGTTCAATCGCCGGTTGTGGTCGATCTTTCTCAGCGCCGCGCAAGGCGACGACAATCCGCAGCCGCTCGAGATTCGCCAGAACATCGCCAATATCGGCGTGTTCGTGATGAAGCAGACCGTCGACATCCAGATGAATCCGGATCCGGCGAAACTGAAGTCGCTGATCGATATCAATTGCAATATCGCCGCCGGCCTCTCGGGCCGCGGCTGATCGATCGATTCCTGACGGAGCCCTCGGCATGGCCGACGTGTTGAGCATCCTGTCGGCCAACTACAAGGCCGCCGGCCTGACGGTCCCGTCGAAGACGCCCTATGTGGCTGTCGATCCGAACCTCTATGAGGGCAGCTGGAGCGGCAAGTACGCCAACAACAAATCGTTCAACATCTCGGTGTCGAACGTCGATGGCTTCCGCGCCAAGGTCCACTACCAGAGCGACGGCACCAGCAAGTATCAGGACGTGCTGATCAAGGACGGCGGGTTCCGGATCGGCGATACCAAGTTCGCGCTGGTGCAGCAGGGGACGGCGTTGATCGCCAATGTCGTCACCGATCCGGCCACCGGAGCGACTTATCTCGACAAGGCCTATGCCACGCAGAAGACCTGAGCGGTCGTTGGTCCGCGCCTAGTACCCGGAATCAGAGCTGAGTGATACGGCGGCCTTTGAAACGGCGTTGACGGACCTTTTTCTTGGTCCAGACGAAGGGCTCGGCTTTGTCGTTGTACGCGTTGACGTAGGCATCGATGTGGTCCTGAAGCTGCTTGAGGCTTGTGAAGGAGGTGCCGCTGAGCGACTGCCCCTGCAAGATCGAAAACCATACCTCGACCTGATTGAGCCAGGACGCACTTGTCGGCGTGAAATGAAATTGCACGTTGGGGTGGGCCTTGAGCCAGTCCTCGTTCTTCTTGTGGGTGTTAAGGTTGTCGAGGATGACGTGAAGCTGGCGGCTCGGAAAGGCCGCGGTGAGGCTGTTCATGAAATCGAGAAACTCGACGCGGCGACGGCGTTTTGAATGCGTTGCGATGATCTTTCCGGTGGCGACTTCGAGCGCCGCAAACAATGTTGTGGTGCCATGCCGCTTGTAATCGTGGCTCTGGCCGGTCAAGGCGCGGCCATTGGGCAACTTCAGATAACCCTGCGCTCGCTCCAAAGCCTGGATCGAAGGCTTCTCGTCCACGCATAGCACAATGGCCTTCGCCGGCGGGGCGACGTAGAGGCCGACAACATCGGCGGCCTTGGCCGTAAAGTTCGGGTCGTTGCTCTCGCACCAGGACTTGCGAGCCGCGAGGTCAATCTTGTGGCTGCGCAGGAACCGCCAGACATATTGGACGTCAACATCGCCCAGCGCTCCGGCCAGCAGAGGACCGGTCCAGCGCGCAAACCCGTGCGGCGGCGGCTTATCCAACAGCTTCAGAATCCGCTTGTCGGTCGTCTTCGTATAGATCGGCTGCTTGCCCGGTCGCGGCTTGTCTTGCAGCCCTTCAAGGCCATGGTCGGCATAGCGATGCCGCCAAAGGCTGACAATCCGCGGCTGGACCCCAACTTCCTTGGCGATCGACCGGGTGCTGCGCCCGTCCGCCGCCAACAAGACTATCCGCGCCCGCTTCAAATCGCGCTGCAATGTCATCGGTGAGCGACAACACGCCTCTAGCACCTTGCGATCTTGCCTCGAAAGGCGGACTTCTCTTGCTTCGGGTATCATCCCGACCTTGAATCACGACTCACGTTCCAAGAAAAGTGGGTACTAGGCGCGGCGATCGGTGGCACGCACCCGCGTCGGCGCGTCCTTGCTGAGATCGAGTGCGCGGAAATAGGCGCGGCGGCGCAATACGGCTTCTTCCGGAAACTGCCTCACCACCAAATTCGTGCGATTATCGACCACCTGATAGACCACGGCGCGCGCGTCGCGGTCGATGATGACCTGGTCGCTGACCGACGGAGCCTGATTTGAAATCGATGCGTTGACGGCGTTGGGGTCGATGGTGACGCGCACGCTCGGCTCCGGAGCGGTGACGCTCTGGCTCGCCGGCAGTTCAGTCTTGACCGCCTTCTGCGCCGTATCGCTCGTGGGAGAGACCATCGGCGCCGCGACCGGTGCCCCCACCGGCTTGATGTTGAAATCTGTACTCATGGCAGCCTCGTAGTGCACAGGCACTAGTTTGCTTGAGTCAAATCCCAACCCCTCACGATCCGCAACTCTACGGGGAACCTCTCAATAGGCTGTTAGAAAACACGCTGAATGCCGCGCTGCCGGGGCGGCGTCGAATTGAACTAAATTGTAAGCGTAGCGTCAGAGCGTGCGGCTGACCGCGATCGGCGTCATGTTGCGCGGGCCGGGCGTAGCGCGCTGTCCGCTTGCGGTATAGGTGTTCGGAATGTTGCGGCGCTGCACCTCGGCATTGACGCCGCGCACGATCCCTTCGGAGACGGCATGCGCGGTCGCAAGCACGGTCAAATTGACCTGCAGCATGGCGCGGAACGTCTCGTGATGTCGGCGCAGCGTTGCGAGCAGCTCGGGATCGGTCTGCGACAGCATCTTCTGCATCGATTTCAAATGCTCCACCGCGAGCATGTAGCGCCGCGACAGCTCCGACTTCTGCGCCTCGAGCCGCATGCCCTCGCGGATCTTGCCGGCGCGGACGAACTCGGTCTCCTGCTCGATCACGGCGAGCAGGCCGCTCATCACTTCGGTCAGCTCGTTGGCGAGACGCGCGACGTCCGGCGGCGTCGACGTCGCGGACCGCGCGGCGGGGGCGGATGCTACAGGCCGCGACTGCTGTGGACGCTGGTTCATCGCGCTGCTCCTTGAAACCCTAGCTCTTGTTCGCCTGCTGCAGGATCAGCGAGCGGAACACTTCGTTGGAAATGCCGACGCCGCCGGCCTTGGCGAAATTCTTCGAGTATTCGTCGGTCAGCATCGACCGCCATGCGCCGGTGCCGACGGTGTCGCCGTACGGGCCGTCACCCTTCAGGCCGGTCGTCATCTGCGAGAACATCGAATTGAGGAACATCGATTCGAAATCGGTCGCGGTCGCCTTTGCCTTGGCGGCTTGCTGCGGCGTCACCTTCTTCAGCGCGTCCTGCAGCACGGGATCGGGGCGGCCGTTGAACATCGGCATCAACGCCTTGTTCGGCATGCTGCCGGTGGTGCTGTTGATCAGGCTCGCCATCACATCACCTCGATGTCGGCTTCGATCGCGCCGGCGGCCTTGATCGCCTGCAGGATGCTGATGAGGTCGCGCGGTCCGATGCCGAGGCCGTTGAGGCCGTCGACCAGCTGCTGCAGCGAGACGCCGTCCTTGACCACGGCGAACTTCTTGCCGTCCTCGCTGACGCCGACGCTGGTGCGCGGTGTCACGACTGTTCGGCCGCGCGACAGCGGATTGGGCTGGCTGACCTGCGGACTCTCGGAGATCGAGACGGTGAGATTGCCCTGCGCCACCGCGACGGTGGCGACGCGGACGTCGCGGCCCATCACGATGATGCCGGAGCGCTCGTCGATCACGATCTTGGCCACGAGATCGGGATCGACCTGCAGTTGCTCGATCTCGGTCAGGAAGGCGACGACGTTGCCCTTGAACTCCGTCGGGATCGCAAGCTGCACCGTGGAGGGATCGATCGGCTCGGCGGTCTTGACGCCGAGATAGTCGTTGACCGCGGCGGCGATCCGCTTGGCGGTGGTGAAGTCGGCGTTGCGCAGCGCGAGGCGCACATTGGGCAGGCGGTTGAGCGCGAACTCGATCTCGCGCTCGATGATGGCGCCGTTGGCGATCCGGCCGACGGTCGGCACGCCGCGCACGACGCTGGCGGCGGCACCTTCGGCCGCGAAGCCGGCGACCGCCACCGATCCCTGCGCCACCGCGTAGACATTGCCGTCGGCGCCGAGCAGGGGAGTGACGAGCAGGGTGCCGCCCTGCAGGTTCTTGGCATCGCCGAGCGCCGAGACGGTGACGTCCATGCGCGTGCCCTGGGTGCCGAACGCCGGCAGATTGCCGGTCACCATCACGGCGGCGACGTTGCCGGTGCGGATGGTGGCGCCGCGGATGTTGACGCCCATGCGCTCGAGCATCGCCTGCAGCGATTGCTTGGTGAAGGGGATGTTGTTGAGTGTATCGCCGGTACCGTTGAGGCCGACCACGAGGCCGTAGCCGATCAGCTGGTTCTGGCGTACGCCCTCGATATTGGCGAGATCCTTGATCCGCGACGTCGCGGCCGCCGGCATGACGGAGGCCGCCAGCGCCAGCAGCGCGGCGCAGGCCACTCCGAACAGATTTGCGATGCGGATGCCGGGCATCCCGATGCTCCCCTCGAACTGAACTCGCGGATTGCGCGACACTCCCATGACGGCGATCCGCCATTAACCATGCGAGCTGCGTGCCACTCCGCTTCGCTTGGGCAATGTGTTGATATATTTATCGAAATTGTCTGGCCGTCGTTTTGCTTCGGTTCGCCAGGGAGCGCGAAACTGCCGCGCGGCGGCAGAAATTGCCGGGTCGTTTACGCGCCGTTAACCATAAAACGGCGATGCTCGGCCCATTCAGGCCTGCGGGATCACGACGATGCGCATCTATGGACCGAACGGCACCACGCTTGGCACGTCCACCGGCGCCACGCGGCGCACGTCGTCGAGCGGCTTCTCGCTGCCGGATGCGACGACCGCGCAGGAGGAGGTCCGCTCCACCGCGGCGCCGAAGGCCGCCGCCAGCCTCGATGCGCTGCTCGCGCTGCAGGGCGTCGAGGACCCGACCGAACGGCGCAAGCGCTCGGTGGCTCGCGGCAAGGGTGCGCTCGACGTGCTCGACGCGCTCAAGCTCGGACTGCTGTCCGGCAATTTCGATTCCTCCACGGTGAACCGGCTGCGTGATGCTGCGGCGAGCCTGAAGGAATCCTCCGGCGACCCCGGCCTCGATGCCGTGCTCGGCGAGATCGAGCTGCGCGTCGAGGTCGAGCTCGC
This sequence comes from Bradyrhizobium sp. USDA 3262, assembly GCF_054060035.1. NCBI lineage: Bacteria > Pseudomonadati > Pseudomonadota > Alphaproteobacteria > Hyphomicrobiales > Nitrobacteraceae > Bradyrhizobium > Bradyrhizobium sp. USDA 3262. The sequence continues at coordinate 6,877,093 of NZ_JBSSCT010000001.1, read as the reverse complement.
CAAGGCCGGGCAATACTAGGCTCCTCCCGATCAGCTCACCCGTCCCACGCCGCCAGTGCCTTCAGGCGGCCAGTGCCTCAGGCCGCCAGTGCCTTGCGCTGCGCGTCGTAGCGGCGCTGCGCGGCCAGCACGTCTTTCAGATTCCGTTCGGCCCAGTCGCGCAGCGGATCGACGGCTTCGGCGAGCGTCGATCCGAGCGGCGTGATTGAATACTCCACCGTCACCGGCACCGTTGCGATCGCCCGGCGGCGCAGCAGCCCGTCGCGCTCCAGGCTCTTCAGCACCTGCGACAGCATCTTCTGCGAGATGCCTTCGATGGCGCGTCGGAGCTGGTTGAAGCGCATCGGCTCGCTGCGCAGCAGCAGCAGGATCAGCACCGCCCATTTGTCGCCGACCCGGTCGAGGATCTGGCGCGTCGGGCAATTGGCGGCATAGGCGTCCGGCTTGAGGCTCGTGGCTTTCATCGCGGTTACTCCGGCGTGATCAGGTGAGGCAAGAGTGCCTTCTTCACACCTACATCCATTTCGCTATCTAGTCACCATTGGAAACCATCAATCGGAGACTTGAGATGAAGATCGCCATCGCCGGCGCGTCCGGCCAGGCCGGCTCGCGCATCACGGCGGAACTCGCCCGCCGCGGCCACGCCGTCACCGCCATCGCCCGCAACCCGGAGAAGATCGCCGGCCTGCCCAATGTCACTGCCCGCAAGGGTGACGCGAACGACCAGGCCGCCCTGGCCGCGCTATGGGCCGGCCACGATGCCGCGATCAGTTCGATCCATTTCCTGGTCAGCGACCCCGCCAAGCTGATCGGGGCTGCCAAGGCATCCGGGGTCGGCCGCTATCTCGTGGTCGGCGGCGCCGGCAGCCTCGAGGTGGCGCCGGGCGTCCGCCTGGTGACCACCCCCAACTTTCCGCCCCAATACAAGGCCGAGGCCTCCAAGGGGGCTGAGTTCCTCGACCTGCTGCGCCAGGAAAAGGACCTGAACTGGACCTTTTTGTCGCCCTCGGCGCTGTTCGTGGCCGGCGAGCGGACCGGCAAGTTCCGCCTCGGGACCGACCAGCTTCTGACCGCAGCCGACGGCAAAAGCTCGATCTCGTTCGAGGATTTCGCAGTTGCACTCGCCGACGAGATCGAGCGTCCGGCCCATATCCGCCGGCGTTTCACGGTCGGTTATTGAGGGGGCAGGGCCGTCCCCGGGCAGGGCGGATAAGTTTGCCTGTGCAAGGCCTTGGGGGCGGCCCGCCTTTCGCGGTGGCAGATATTGTCTGTCACATGACGTGGCTATATAAGGCGCCGCGCGGAGGGGTTGTGTTCCCTCCGCCTGACAGGGACATGGCTGCCTTTGGAAAAGCTGAAGAACTACCGGCCGACTGAAAAAGAGCCTTTCATGAATGAGCGGCAGCGCGATTATTTCCGCGCCAAGCTGCTGGCCTGGAAGGATGAGATCCTCCGCGAATCGAAGGTCACGTTGCAGACGTTGCAGGAAGAGAACGTCAATCATCCCGACCTCGCGGACCGAGCGTCCTCGGAAACCGACCGCGCGATCGAACTTCGTGCCCGCGACCGTCAGCGCAAGCTGATCTCCAAGATCGACGCGGCGCTCCAGCGCATCGAAGACAACACCTATGGCTATTGCGAAGAGACCGGTGAGCCGATCTCGCTGAAGCGGCTCGAAGCCCGCCCGATCGCAACGCTGTCGGTGGAGGCGCAGGAACGCCACGAGAAGCGCGAGAAGGTCTATCGCGACGAATAGTGGCGACGGATCGCCACGGATTGCTACCGGCGCGTACCGGTTGTACGTTCGCGCCGCCATGATGACACGCACTCTCAACATCGCTTCGGTGTTTTTCCTGGGCTGATCCCGCTTCCTTCTGGAAGCGCTGAGCGGCCCCACGAGCTTTCGCTCCTGGGATTCCAGTGAAACCGAATGAGCCGGTCAGGTTCCGCACGTCGCGGAGCAGCGATGGCTGGCGACAGTTTGAGAGACAATCATGCCCCCTCGAAACGACCCGCGCGCGCTTGACGGCGCGCAGATCGAGCAATTCATCCAACAGGGCTTTGTCCGGATCGACAGCGCCTTTCCCCGGGAACTCGCCGCCCGGGGACGCGCCATCATGTGGCGTGACCTGCCGTGCAGCGAGCACGATCCGTTGACCTGGACCCAACCGGTGATCCGGTTGCCGGGGTACGGCGGCACGCCGTTTCGCGAAGCGATCAACACGCCGCTGCTGCACCGGGCGTTCGACCAGATCGCCGGTCCCGGCCGCTGGCGCCCGCGCGACGATATCGGAACCTTTCCGGTGCGCTTCCCGCATCCGGACGATCCCGGCGACGCCGGCTGGCACATCGACGTCAGCTTCCCCGGCGAGGATTGCGACCCCAACGAGCGCAGCGACTTCTCCGCCTGGCGGGCCAATGTCGTCTCGCGCGACCGGGCGCTGTTGCTGCTGTTCCTGTTCTCCGATGTCGGCGAGGACGACGCGCCGACCCGGATCAGGGTCGGCTCGCATCGGCCGATGGCGCGCTATCTCGCGCCCGCCGGCGAGGCCGGGCGCGCACGCATGGTGCTCGACGATGTCGGCGCCGACTGCGAGGTCGCGCTCGCGACGGGTGAGGCCGGCACAGTCTATCTGTGCCATCCGTTGCTGGTGCATGCCGCGCAGAAGCATCGGGGCACGACGCCGCGCTTCATGGCCCAGCCGTCGCTCGCTGCCGGCGAACCGTACCGGCTGGAACGTGCGGATGGTTCGTATTCGCCGGTCGAGATCGCGATCCGGCGCGCACTTGGCATGGAGTGAAGTCCGATGATGCGTGGTCAAGCCTTGCCACGCATTCGCTGCACCCTAGCCCTCCCCCCGCAAGCGGGGGAGGGAATGTAATTCCTATGCCGAAACGGTTTATGGCGAGACGACATTCAGGTCAGTCCGGCTCCGAGCGTCGTCGTGCTTGCCGCGGCACTGCGGCGTGGGCCGAACGTCTTCGACCATGCCAGCAATTCGCGGAAAGCCGGCGTCAGGCTCCAGGCCGAATCCGTCAGCTCGTATTCGACCTGCAGCGGCTTCTCGGCGAGCACCTTGCGCGCCACCAGGCCGTCGCGCTCGAGCTCGCGCAGCTGCGCGGTCAGCATATGTTGGGTGATCGGCGCGAGCGCGCGGCGCAGCGCGCCGAACCGCACGCCGCCATTCATCAGTGTGAACAGGATCTCGAGCTTCCATTTTCCCCCGAGCGCGTGGATCGCGTGCTTGAATTCGATCAGCACATTGGGGTCTGTCGGACAGCTCTCGCACTCACCGCCGTCACACATATCGCTGGTATTGTTTTCCATACCGGTCTCGAATTTCATCCTACTTGTCCAAGGTCAGATAGGTGACCAGATGCGGCCTGTGCAGGGCGGGCAGCGCAATGTTGGGCCCATCCGCCGAACATGAAGAAGGCAGGGACATGAGCACGGTATTGGTCACGGGCGGATCGGGTTTCATCGGCGTGCATACCATTCTGCAGCTGCTTGCCGACGGGCATGCGGTGCGAACGACGGTGCGCAATCCGGGTCGCAGCAACGACGTGATCGCGATGCTGCGCGAGGGCGGAGCGCTTGCTCCCGACCAGCTCGGCTTCGTCACCGCCGACCTGCTGCGCGATGACGGTTGGCGTGAAGCGGCCACCGGGTGCGACTACGTGCTGCATGTCGCATCGCCGCTCGGCGCCTATGTGCCAGAGGACGAGAATGAGCTGATCGTCCCGGCGCGCGAAGGCACGCTGCGGGTGTTGCGCGCGGCGCGTGACGCCGGCGTCAAGCGCGTCGTCGTGACGTCGTCGTTCGCGGCGATTGGTTACGGCCATCCGCCGCAAGCGGCGCCGTTCAACGAGACAGTGTGGTCCAATCTCGATGGTCCCGGCGTGCAGGCCTATCCGAAATCCAAGACGCTGGCCGAGCGCGCCGCCTGGGATTTCGTCGCGCGCGAAGGCAATGGCCTCGAGCTTGCCGTGGTCAACCCCACCGCGGTGTTCGGCCCGGCGCTCGGTGCCGACTTCTCCGAGTCGATCGGCATCATCAAGGCGCTGCTCGACGGCGCGATGCCGGCGGTGCCGCGGATCCATTTCGGCCTCGTCGACGTGCGCGATGTCGCCGACCTGCATCTGCGCGCCATGATGTCGCCCAAGGCGAGCGGTGAGCGCTTCCTGGCGGTCGCCGGCGAGACCATGTCGATCCTCGGGGTCGCCCGGGTGCTGCGCGCAAAGCTCGGCAGCAAGGCGCGGCGCGTGCCGCGGTTCCAGGCGCCGGACTGGATGATGCGGCTCGCCGCTCGGCGCAACCCGATGGCCCGCGCCGCGCTGCCGCTGCTCGGCAAGGTGCGCCGCGCGACCAGCGCCAAGGCGCAAAACCTGCTCGGCTGGCGCCCGCGCGGCAATGAGGAGATGATCCTCGCGACCGCCGAGAGCCTGATCCGGCTCGGCCTCGTCAAGGCCTGACGGCAGATCCCGTCCAGCGCGCTTGCCAGACGGGTCGGCGAGTGCTGAATTGCAGCGAGCAGACGGAGGCGCCACCGCCCCGCCGAGAACACCAGGGAGGCTGCGCAGATGGATCGGGTCCTCGCGGCCGCAAAGGCGATCGCCAGCGCGCGCCGCAGCCGCGCGCCGCTCAAGGCGCTTCCGAAGGACGTCGCGCCACGCGACGAGGCCGAAGGCTACCAGGTGCAGTACGCGCTGCACGCTCTGATGCAGCCACACGTCGGCAGCCTCGTCGGCTACAAGATCGGCTGCACCAGCGCGGTGATGCAGGAATATATCAACATCCCGCACCCCTGCGGCGGTGGCCTGTTCGAGAAGGTCGTGCATGACAGCGGCGTGCGGCTGCCGGCGGCCGAGTTCGTCCATGTCGGCGTCGAGTGCGAGATCGCGGTGCGGCTCGCCCGCGATCTTGCTCCCAGCGAGGCGCCGTTCACCGCCGAATGGGTCGCGGAAGCGATCGATGCCTACTATCCCGCGATCGAGATCGTCGACGACCGCTATGTCAAATGGGAGACGCTGGGCGCGCCGACGCTGATTGCCGACGACTTCTTCGCCGCCGGCTGCGTGCTCGGGGAGGCGGTGCCGCGCATCACCGTGCCCGATCTGCGCGCGGTCGCGGGACGCGCGATCGTCAACGGCAAGGAAGAAGGCCGCGGCACCGGCGCCGACGTGCTCGGGCATCCCCACAACGCGCTCGCCTGGCTCGCCAATCATCTCGCCACTGAGGGCCGTGGCCTGCATGCCGGCCAGATCGTGCTGACCGGCAGCCTGGTCAAGACGGTGTGGCTGAACGCGGGCGACACGGTCGTGATGGAGCTCGACGGTCTCGGCAAGGTGGAAGCGGCGTTTACGTGAGGCAACGTTGTGCGAGCCTGCCTCCGCATAAAAGATGTCGTCCCTGCGAAAGCAGGGACCCATAACCACGAATGCTGATTGTTGCACGGCGCGGGAACGACGAGCGCGGTTCACGACAGCCGCCGCGGGGTATGGGTCCCTGCTTTCGCAGGGACGACATCGAATGTGCAGCGCGACCTTGACTTGACTCTACTGGATTCACCCGAATTTCAAGTCGCCGGGCGTTTGGTGTCCGTGACGAGCTCGACCTTGCCGTCGGTCAGCCGATAGACCGCGCCGACCACCCGGAGCTTGCCCTGATCGACCGCGGCGCTGAGGATCGGCGTCGCCGATTTCAGCTTCGCGACGTTGTCGATGACGTTCTGCCTGGTGGCGTTGGCGAGCCGGTCGCCTCCCTTGCCCTCGGTCGCCTTCACCGCCGGTGCGATCGCGTTGACCAGCGAGGGCAGATGGCCGGGCAGGGTGGTGTTGTCCTTCAGCGACTTGATGGCGGCGTCGACCGCCCCACAGCTGTCGTGGCCGAGCACCATGAACAACGGCACGTTGAGCACGGCCGATGCATATTCCAGGCTCGCGATCGTCTCGTCGCTGGCGAAATTGCCGGCGATGCGGCAGACGAACAGATCGCCGCGGCCGGTGTCGAACGCGTATTCCGGTGCGATGCGGGAGTCCGCGCAACTCAGGATGCCGGCGAACGGATTCTGTCCGCCGGCCAGCGCCTCGCGCTCGTGCTTGAAATCATGCCGCCGCGAGACGCCTTCGACATAGCGGAGATTGCCCTTCACCAGCCGGTCCAGCGCCGCGTCCGGCGCCAGCACATTCTGCGGCTTCGGCGGCGATTTGGTTTCCCTGGCGGAAACCGGCGGCGCAAGGGCGAGGCTGGCGGCGGTGCAGGCCGCGGCAGCGAGGAAGCGGCGCCGGGAGGTCTGGGTGGGAGCTGTGATTTCGCAAAGCTGGCACATCAAAAATCTCCGTAAAATTATCCAAGAATAGCAATCGCGTCCGTGCAAAGGTTGTAGATCATGCGCAGTGCCACCGCAACGACACGGTTTCATGCACGGTCCCTGCTCCCATGTGCAATTGCGCACTAGGCAGGGATAACGGTGAGGACGAGTCGCAATTCAAGATGTCAAACAGCGCAGTGTGATGACCCGCTAAAGCGAAAGCGGGTGATCCAGTATTGCAGAGACGGCTGTGCTTGAGCCGAGAGGCCCGCGGCGTACTGGATCGCCCGGGTCCCGTCTTCGCCAAGGCTTCGACGAGGCCATGCATCTCTGGCGCGCCGAAGCTTTAGCGGAGGCGGCGAGCCGGGCGATAACGGTGCGGACACACACGATCGTCGTCCTGGCGAAAGCCAGGACCCATAACCACCGCACTTGATCATGAACGGGATCGTAGCCCCAGCGTCGCGCAACAATTGAGATTTGGGGTAATGGGTCCTGGCTTTCGCCAGGACGACATGGAATGTGTTGCGCGCGTTGTAAGTCAAACTTCCACATTCTCGCGAGATGATTTGCCCGAGCTTTGCTCTTCGTTCCGCCCTGAGTTGCCCGACGGGCCGGTCGGCGCCACCGGATAACCTGCGGGTTATGAAAGGCCCGGGCGGTCTTTTTGTGCGATTGAGCCGGAAAACCCCAGGTGTCGCGGCCACGGCCCGAACCGCCGAAGTTTGCGGTTGACTCATCCATAGCTGGATGGTTATACGTTAATCCATAACCAATGGGTTATTGATCGCAAATGCCAGACGCTCACGACATCCTGTTTCGAACCCTTGCAGACCCGACCCGCCCGGGCCATCTTCGAGCGCCTGTGCCGCGAAGGCGAGCAGACCGTCGGCGCCCTGACGGCCCGCGCCAGGATCTCGCAGCCGGCGGTGTCGAAGCATCTCGGTGTGCTGAAGCAGGCCGGGCTGGTGCGCGACCGCCATGAAGGCAGGCAGACCCATTACAGCGCGCAACTCGGCGCGCTGGCGCCGCTGATCGACTGGACTAGCCAGATGGCGGGCTTCTGGCAGAACCGGTTCGACCACCTCGAAGATCTCCTCAAAAGGATGGACCAATGAACAAGACCACCGCTGAAACGCGTTCCGCGATCGTCGAGCGTGAATTTCCTCATCCGCCGGAAAAGCTCTGGCGCGCGCTGACCCAACCGCATCTGATGGAGGAGTGGCTGATGAAAAACGATTTCAAGCCCGAGGTCGGGCACAGCTTCAACCTGCGCGGCGAGTGGGGCGGCGTGCTGGACTGCAAGGTGCTCACCGTGGAGCCGCACAGGACGCTGTCCTATACCTGGAATTTCGCGCATGCGGATGCCGCCTACAATCTCGAGAGCGTCGTGGTCTTCACGCTGACGCCGACGGCCACCGGCACCCATCTGCGCGTCGAGCAGTCCGGCTTCCAGCCGCATCAGAAGCAGGCCTATGGCGGCGCCCATGCCGGATGGAAGCAGTTCCTCGAGAATCTCGATCAGCTGATGGCGCGGGAAGGTTGACGGTCTCTCTCTCTCTCTCTCTCTCTCTCTCGTCATTGCGAGCGAAGCGAAGCAATCCATCGCCGCATATGCGGAAACATGGATTGCTTCGTCGCTGCCGCTCCTCGCAATGACGCTGGATCATTCACCCACCAACAGGAGGTCACATTGAACTGGAACAACTGGATCCGGCAATCGCACCGCTGGCTCTCGATCGCCTTCACGGTCGCCGTCATCATCAACATCGTCGCCATGGTCCTGCAGCAGCAGGCGGTCTGGATCGGGTTGCTGGCCCTGTTCCCGCTGATCTTCATGCTGCTCAGCGGCCTCTATCTGTTCGCGTTGCCTTATCTGTCGCCGCGGCGTCAGCATGGGGGATCGACGTCCGCGTCCCAAGTGTGATTGCATGACGTGACGACTTGACGTGACGATTTGGGGCGGATGAGGCGCGAGAGACAGCAATGACGGCATCGGAACGTATCGACCGGATGATCGAGGACCTCACCGACTGGCGCGGCAAGACGCTCGCCAGCCTGCGCAAGAGCATTCTCGCCGCCGATCCTGAGATCATCGAGGAGTGGAAGTGGATGGGCAGCCCGGTGTGGTCGCGCGACGGCATCATCGCGGTCGGCAACGCCCACAAGGGCAAGGTCAAGCTGACCTTCATGTATGGTGCGCAGCTGCCGGACCCCGACAGACTGTTCAACACCGGCTTCGAGGGCAATGCGCGGCGCGCGATCGATCTGTTCGAGGGCGACAAGGTCAACGCCCCGGCGCTGAAGACGCTCATTCGTGCCGCGATCGAGCTCAACCAGGCTAAATCAAAAAAATCCGCGAAGAAGCCGGCGAAGAAGGCCGCCGGTACCCGCACGACCGCGAAGAAGAAGGCGTGAGCTGCGCCGCCATGGTGCTCGCGATCTACCCGAGATGATCAATACCAGGCTCGCCACACCGCTGGATGCGGACTCCATCTCCGCGCTGCTGACGGCCAACAGCGGCGACCGCGGCGGCATGCTGCTCGGGCAATGGCCGCGCGAGGTGATCGAGACGCGCATTGCAAACGGGCAGCCGATCGTCGTCGCGACCGACTATGAGGGCAGGTTGCTCGGCGCGCTCCTGACGTCGGAGAAGGGGTATGGCGAGGCGCCGCCGGTGCAGGCCATGCTGAAGGCCTGGCTGGGGCGGGCAGATGCGTATGTTTATGGTCCGGTGTGCGTCTCGCGGGACGCGCGCGGCCTTGGCGTCCTGGAGGCGTTGTACGCGAAGCTTCAGGCGACCTTTCCCGGCCGCGAGGCAATCCTCTTCATCAGGGAAGACAACCCGCGCTCGCTCAAGGCGCATCTGCGGCTCGGCATGCGCGAGGTCGCGCGATACGACTTCGGCGGCAAGGTCTTTATTGTCCTGAGCGACAGGCCCGACCTCGGGTCATAGCCAGAATTCTCCCGGTCATCGAGCGTAGCCCGGATGTGCCCACGGGTCGCGCGAACGCATCTACTTCCGCTTTCGGCGGAACAGCGGACATAGCCGGGGCCTGCCACTCGGTGGCCCCGGTCGCGAATTACTCACAGCGGACAGCACGAGAACCGGCGATCGCACACCGCCGTGATGGGAGGCGTCGAGACCTGCGTCTTCTATGAGAACTTTTTCACGCCGGGTGGCCGCCATGTCCCTTCGCCCGCCGGCAAGATCGAAGGTGGCGTAGGCTTCGGCCAATAGAGGCGCATCACGAGGTAGATCTTGTCGTCCGGCGCCGGAAGCCAATTGGCTTCCCTGTCCGCGCCGGGGCTGTCTTTTTGAATGTACAGCGTCAGCGAACCGTCTGCGTCCTTTTTCATCGCCGACAACATCGGAGAGTTAATGAGGTAGCGATTGATCGGATTCTTGACCAAGAACTGGCTCTTGCCGTCGTACATCGTAACGGACCAAAACGCATTCACTGGCGGCAACTGGTCGGGTGCAAAGGTGATGGTGTACTTGTGCTTGCTGCCGTCGAGCAACTCACCGGCCGCGTCCTTCCGTGTATAGGGGTACATCGCTTCTACGGCATCGTTGCCATAGAGACCGCCCTTGGCGGCGCCTGCCCGCATCGCCCAATCGCCGTTGAAGAAGGCCTCGTCGCCGAAGAACGAACCAACGTTCCAGCCATTGATGTTTTTGTTTCCGCTGGCCAGCCATTTGTCGACCTTGTCGTCACCCTGCTTCATGCCCACCAGGATTTCGGCCTTGTGTTCGAGCGATAGATCCCTGAACGCGAAGGTCTTTCCGGGACCGATGCCAATTCTCGCAAGTTTCGCACGGATCGCCTTGTCCCTCGGCGTCTCGGGGACGAATTGCAGGGCTGCGTCGAGATATTGGAAGAAGTTATCCTTGATCCCGGCCGTGGTGGCAGGAAGGAAATCGATCTTCGGCGCGGCGGGCGGGGCGGGCTGTTTGAGGAAGGCGGAAAGCGGTTGGGCCTTGTAGCCGGCCTGAACTTTCTCGACGTTCGGCATGTCGCCGGGATTGAAGAGCTGGGTGCGGAAAGCCGCGAATGTGAACGGCGTCGTCGATCGGAAAACCTTCTTGATTCCGGTCGGCGTTTCGCCTTTCCAGTCGGGGCCGACCACCAGATAGTCGCCCGGCTCGGTCCCCGTGGCGCGCGTGCCGATGTAGCCGAAATTGTAGGTGTTGCCGTCGATCAACTGGACCGAGTAGTAGCGGTCCTTTTCGACCGTCGGCACCGAGATGACCATTGGTTCGGCGCGCAAATCCAGCCAGAGCATCGAGTAAGGGGTGTCGCTGTTCGGCGTGATGATTGCCGTGTCCGCCGGGGTGGCGACGTGGTGCATGTTGTAGATTTCGTTGAACGGTGCCTTGAACTGCCCCGAGTTCCTGTCCACGGCATATTCTTGCATGACCGCATAATTCATCACGAGCGGCAAGCCGTAGATGAAGCCTTCCTCAGCGATGTCCTTGGCCTCTAACAGCCTGGGCCAATCGGCATTGTTCTGCGCAATTGCCGGGGTGGACTTCGCCATGGCTACGGTGAGCGCGCTCATTGCAGCAGAGCGAAGTAGATCGCGTTTCGTAAACATCAAAACAACTCCTTCCGGTTCGCAACTTGTGATAATGCACGTATGGGTAGCAGGAACTGATAGCGCCCTGTTCGATGGTTGGCTATGCAAAAAGCGGTCAATCCAACGCGCGCCCAATGATAGCCTCCGCGATCCGGGGATGTTCAGATGCCCGGATGTCGCAGCGCTCATGCGGGCTACGAGCAACCTAGGCCGAGATGTCGACCGCCTGGCCGGCCTTGCCGGCGTTCTTCTGGAACGCCTGCTCGATCAGCTCCTTGATCTTCTGCTCGACCGCGGCGCGCTGATCCGGCGTCATGTTCTTGAGGTCTTCTTCCGACATGCCCATGCTTTTGAGGATGTTCGCACGCATCCGGTCCATCGGGCTCATCTGCGCGTATTTGAGAAACTTCTGTTCGACGGTATCGCCGAGCGAGCTGCCGCCGGTGGCGTCGGCGGTCAGCGGTTTCTTCAATGTGCCAGTCGTCATGCTGGCGGTGACCGATCCAAGGCCCGAGATCGACGTCATCTGCGCGCGCAGTCCCCATTGCAATGCTGCAATCGTGGAGCAAATGGCGTGCCATCCGTTGCAGCTGTGATTTCAAGGGGATCGCGACGCCGCCATGCGCGCACGACGCGCCGCGGGCAGCTTCTGCCCGGTGAAGTTTGCCGGTTGCGGCCTTCAGGCTATGGTGTGCACGATCACTGGACCCGCAACCCCGGTTGCGGCCTTCAGGCTATGGTATGCACGATCACTGGACCCGCAACCGCGGTGGCCTGGCCGACCAGCAATGGACCGAGATTGTCGTCGATCCAGGCCAGCGCGCGGCGGTTGGCCTCTTCGGCGCCCGCATGGTTGTTGAAGACGCTGATCGCGGTGACCGTATCGTCGCCGGCATAGACCACGTAATAGGCCATGAAGCCTTCGACGTCGCTGATGATCGGGATTGCGCCTTCCTTGATCCGGCGCGCGAGTTCTTCGGCGCTACCAGTCTTCGCCTTGGCGTGACGGATGGCGGCATACATGCGTTCCTCCTTCCGGCTGCATCGATCGGGCTGCGCTTCGCGCATGCGCGATCGTACGCCGGACCGGGTGGCGACGCCATCGGGATTGCGGACGGATTAGCTGAAACGCCTGCTCACGACCGTCGTGCGCCGGTCGGGGAGTTTTGGCAGCCTCGCGACACCCGCGCGCGTTGTCGTGGTCCTTGGTCCGGGGGCGGGCTCCGGCTCCTGCTGCTGCAGAAACAGCGTGGCTTCGAACAGCACGCCGGGGGCCTGCTTGGCCGTGCCCGAGCACACCGCCCGGTTGCCGTTGAACGAGCCGGTCAGCTGCGCCTCGACCTCGTCGCATCCGAACACCGTGGTGAACGGGCCGTCGGCATAGCGGTGCGTCGTCAGCGTCGCCGTGAAGCGGTCCTGATCGAGCTGATAGGTGCCGCCATAGGTGAACATGGCGTCGCCGCCCGAGATCCTGCCATTTGCGAGCTGGACTATTCCGGTGCCTTCGCCTCGCGGCGTCCGAAACCACGCCGCATATCTTCCGTCTCTTTGCATGACCGTCATACAAACAGAAAACCCTGCGTTGTCGTCTCCCTACGTTGCAAGCGGCGGGACTTCTACTGTGCGCTGCTGCGAGGGTTAACGAACCGACAAGGCGATGGCACGACTTTCGTGAAGCGGTATCGGACTGATGCGCGACGATCGCGCAAGCGCACGCCGCCGGTCACAAAAAGCCACGGCCCTCGCCAGGGGAGCTAGCGAGGGCCGTGTTGGTACACCGCGCCGCGCCTAGGTTCGCGACGAGATGTGGGAGCTCGTAAAAGTCCTACTTAGGCATGATCCGTTTCCGAGAACCGGTTTCCACTTTGCGGGATCATGCCGTTAGAAGGGCAGCAGCACGTCGAGAACCTGTTGGCCGTAGCGCGGCTGTTGCACGTCGGTGATCTGGCCGCGGCCGCCATAGGCGATGCGGGCCTGGGCGATCTTCGAGGAATCGATGGTGTTGTCGCTCTGGATGTCCTCCGGGCGCACGATGCCGGCCACGATCAGCTCGCGGATTTCGAAGTTGACGCGGATCTCCTGCTTGCCCTCGACCACGAGATTGCCGTTCGGCAGCACCTGGGTGACGACCGCGGCGACGCTGGTCTGCAACGCTTCCTGGCGGTTCACCGAACCCTTGCCGTCGCTCGAGGCCGTTGAGTCGGCGGTCAGAATGCGGCCGGGCAGGATCTTGTTGGGCTGCGTGATGGTCTGCGAGCCCAGGAAATTGGTGACGCCCGAATCTTCGGAGTTGGTGCGGCTGCGCTGGGTCTCGTTGGCGATCGCGGCCTTGTCGGTGAAGTTCACCGTGACGGTCAGGATGTCGCCGACGCGCGCGGCGCGCTGGTCCTTGAAGAAGGCGCGGGAGCCGCTGCGCCACAGCGAATTCGGGCTGTAGGAGGCGACCTCGGGCTTCGGCATCGGCATCTGCACCGGCTTGTAGCCGGGCTGGGTGGTCGGATTGTCGATCGACGTCAGCTTCGGCTGCTCGCCGATCTGGGAGAGACGGTCGATCGACGAGCAACCGCTGGCGATCGTTCCGAGTGCGAACAGCGCGCCGGTCAGGACGAGGCGGTTGATGCGGTACTGGGACATGAACTTTACTCGGCGTTTGGTGCGACTGAACTCAGCTTGACGGAAGCGGAATTGGACTCGGTGGCGTCGGCGGTCGGTGCCGGGCGCGGGGTCGCGACCGAGATCGAGACCTCGCCGCGGCCGGTGACGACGCCGGAGACGGCACGCTTGGACTGCAGATTCATCACGCTGACGGTGTCGCCCTCGGCGCCGCCATCCATCGCCTTGCCGCGGATCGTGAGGTAGAGGCCGGCGGTGCGGTAGACCAGCGTGACATTCTGGTCGCGGGTGACGAGATCTGGCTTCGCGAGGTCGGCGACGCGCAGCGCCTGGCCGGGGCGGAGCTGGCGGCGGACCTGCATGCCGACGGCGCTGTCGCGCACCGCCGCGTCGTTGCCGATTTCGGCCTTCGGACGGCGCTCCACGATCACGTCGGAGGCCTTCAGCACGTCGCCGCGCTCGACATTGCGCGTCAGCACGGCGGCCTCGATGGTTTCGATCGCGGTTCCGGTGAAGCGCAGCTTCGACGGCGCGGTGCCGGCGTCGTTGCCGATCTCGAAGGTCAGGTCGAAACGCGTCGAGCGCGGGTCGTAGCGCACGGCGATCGGCTGCATCACGCCGGTATTGGTCGCCTCGAGGCGGATGTCGCCGGGATCGCGGTCGAAGGTCAGCGCGATGTTGCCGGCCCTGCCGAGACCGTGGCGGCCCTCCAGCGCGCGCGACACCTGCTGCTCGATCTCCTTGCTGTCGATGGTGCGCGCCAGCCGGGTGACGGTGATCTCCTTCAGCTCGCGGGTGTCGACGCCGATCACCTGGTGCGAGCGCAACACGTTCAGCACCTGCGCGACCGGCAGCGTGCCTGTCGTGCCGAGGTCCGGCGCGCGGTAGACCGCGACGCTGCCGGCGCTGCCGGCATTGTCGATGAGGTCGCCGACCCGCACGATGTCGTCGGCGACCGTGATGCTGGCGCGCAGCGTCGGCACCGCGATGGTCTCGCGGCGGCTTTGCGCGGCAGCCGAAATCGACGAGGCTGCAAGAAGCGCGGCTGCGATCAGGAGTGAGCGGGCGATCATCGACATCATCCTCAGCGGAACAGGTTGGAGGTCGACTGCATCATCTGGTCGGCGGCGGATACCACCTTCGAGTTCATCTCATAGGCGCGCTGCGCGGCGATCAAGTCGGAGATTTCCGAGACCACCTCGACATTGGCCTGTTCGAGGTTGCTCTGCTGCATGTCGCCATAGCCGTCGGTGTTGGCGGTGCCGTCCTGCGGCTGGCCGGAGGCCGGCGTTTCCTGGAACAGATTGTCGCCGATCGGCATCAGGCCGGCCTTGTTGATGAAGCGGGTCAGGCCGATCTGGCCGATGTTGGTCGATGCGGTCTGGCCCGGCAGCGTCACCGAGACCTGGCCCTGCGCATTGATGGTGAGGCCGGATGCGTTCTGCGGGATCGTGATCGTCGGCTGCAGCAAATTGCCCTGCGCGTTGACGATGCGGCCCTGGTTGTCCATCTGGAACGAGCCGTCGCGGGTGTAGGTGAAGGTGCCGTCCGGCATCAGGATCTTGAAGAAGCCTTCGCCGCGGATCGCGATGTCGAGATCGTTGCCGGTCGGCGACAGCGTGCCCTGGGTCATCATGCGCGGCGTGCCGACGGTCTTCACGCCGCCGCCGAGGTCGATGCCCATCGGCATGATGGTGTTCTGGTCGGAGGCCTGCGCGCCGACCCGGCGCACATGGTCGTAGATCAGGTCCTGGAACGCGGCGCGCTGCTTCTTGTAGCCGGTGGTGCGCAGGTTCGCGATGTTGTTGGAGATCACCTGAACGCTGAGTTCCTGTGCCGCCATTCCGGTCGCAGCTGTATAAAGTGCGCGCATCGGTCAATCCCCCCGGATCAGTTCGGCACGTCGGCGAGCTTCTCGATCGCCGATTTGTGCAGGTCGCTCTGCTGCTGCAGCAGCGAGGCGATTTGGGTGTAGGTCCGCGTGATCTCGATCATGCGGCTCATCTCGACGACGGAATTGACGTTCGACTTCTCGATGAAGCCCTGGCGGATCTGCGCCTTGGTGTCCGGCAGCGCCTGCGTGCCTTCGCCCGGCCCGTAGAGGTTGGAGCCTTCCTTCAGCAGGCGCTGGGCCTGCGCGAACGAGACGAGGCGCAGCTTGCCGCGGATCGAGTCGAGGCGGGAGGTGCCCTCGAGCACGGTGATGTTGCCGTCGGCGGCGATCGAGACGTCGTGGTCGGTCTGCTGGAAGGTGATCGGGCCGGCGGTGCCGAGCACCTGGTAGCCCGAGGCGGTGACCAGCTGGCCGCGATTGTTGATCTGCAGGCTGCCTTCGCGGGTGTAGCGCTCGCCACCCGGCGTCTGCACCACCAGGAAGGCATTGCCGTCGATCGCGACGTCGAGCGGGTTCTTGGTCTCTTCGGTCGGGCCCTGCGAGAAATCGTGGAAGGTCGCGCGGTCCTGCACGAAGGAGACGCGGCGGTCGGAGGACGCGAAATTGTCCTCATGCGCGTTCGAGGACAGATATTCCTGGAACAGCGACCGGTCGGCCTTGTAGCCGTTGGTGTTCATGTTCGCGATGTTGTTGGAGACGACATCCATCTGCCGTTCCAGCACCATCTGCTTCGATAGGCCGACCAGAAGGGTATTCTGCATCGGTGGTTCTCCCCTGTGAGGCGATCCGAATGCAGGTTCTCCCAAACCTTCACGCCGGACCCGTCGGTAACCATTGGGTTCTCCCAAACCCTCGGGTTACGTCGTCCTCTCAGCGAAAGCCGTGCCAACTTGAAATAGCGTGTTATTTGAACGGCTTAGGTGTTTGGCCGTGGCGCGCAAGGGGCGGCAGAAAGGTCTTGTTGACCATGTTTGCCCGGCAGTTTTTTCCTAGTGGATGGTAAATCCTAAGCTTCCGTTAACCATTATGACCCTAGCGTTGCCATTATTGGGGCGCGTGTGCGCCGGCGGCATTTGTATCGCGTCTTCAAGCCAGGGCTGGTGCCAATCGCGTTCGCATCCTTCTGGGTGAAGCGAGCGGACGATGGCGGACGAGGAAAAGACTGAGAGCGGCGAGGGCGCGGCCGCTCCGAAGAAGGGCAAGCTCAAGCTGATCATTGCCGTCGTCGGCTTCCTCGTCGTGCTCGGCGCGGGCGCCGGCGGCTGGTTCTTCTTCATGCGCGGCCACGGCGAGGAGCAGCACGCCGAAGCGCCGCCGCCGAAGCCGCCGAGCTTCGTCGACGTGCCTGACATGCTGGTCAATCTGGTCGGCGCGCCCGGCGAGCGCGTGCAATATCTCAAGCTGAAGCTCGTGCTCGAGGTCAAGGAAGAGAAGCAGGTCGAGGCGATCAAGCCGGCGCTGCCGCGCGTCACCGACCTGTTCCAGACCTACATGCGCGAGCTGCGCCCGAGCGACCTCAACGGCTCGGCCGGCCTGTTCCGCCTCAAGGAAGAACTGACCAAGCGCGTCAATCTCGCGCTGGCACCCAACCAGGTCAACGCGGTGCTGTTCAAGGAAGTCGTGATCCAGTGACGGGGTGGATGTAAAGCCATGGCCGGCAACGACCAGATGGACCAGGACGCCATTGCGGCGCAGTGGGAAGCCTCGCTCGATTCCGAGGATCCCGAGGCGGCCGCGGCGGAAGCCGCCAAGAACGAGCTCACCGAGAACATGGCGCTGCAATGGGCCGCCATGGTCGAGGACGGCAGCCGCGACTTCGGCGGCAAGAACACCAATGGCGAGCGCGTGCTGTCGCAGGAGGAGATCGACAATCTCCTCGGCTTCACGGTCGGCGACGTCAGCCTCGACGACCATTCCGGCATTCGCGCCATCATCGATTCCGCGATGGTGTCCTACGAGCGTCTGCCCATGCTCGAAATCGTGTTCGACCGCCTGGTGCGGTTGATGACGACCAGCTTGCGCAATTTCACCTCCGACAACGTCGAAGTCTCGCTCGACCGCATCACCTCGGTGCGCTTCGGCGACTACATGAACTCGATCCCGCTGCCCGCGGTGCTCTCGGTGTTCAAGGCGGAGGAGTGGGAGAATTTCGGCCTCGCCATGGTCGACTCCAACCTGATCTATTCGATGATCGACGTGCTGCTCGGCGGCCGCCGCGGCCAGACCCAGCTCAAGATCGAGGGGCGGCCCTACACCACGATCGAGACCAACCTCGTCAAGCGCCTGGTCGAGGTGGTGCTGTCGGATGCCGAGCAGGCGTTCCGGCCGCTGTCGCCGGTGACTTTCACGATCGACCGGCTCGAGACCAACCCGCGCTTTGCCGCGATCAGCCGCCCGGCCAATGCCGCGATCCTGGTGCGCCTGCGCATCGACATGGAAGACCGCGGCGGCAATGTCGAATTGCTGCTGCCCTACGCCACCATCGAACCGATCCGCAACGTGCTGTTGCAGATGTTCATGGGCGAAAAATTCGGCCGCGATCCGATCTGGGAAGGCCATTTCGCCACCGAAGTGGCGCAGGCCGAGATCTCGGTCGATGCGGTGCTCTATGAAGCCGATATCCCGCTGAAGGAGCTGATGAAGCTCAAGGTCGGCGATACCCTGCCGCTGGATATCCGCTCCGACGCGCTGGTCTCGGTGCGCTGCGGCAACGTCACCCTGACGGAAGGGCGCATGGGCCGGGTCGGCGATCGCGTCGCGATCCGCGTCACCAAGAATTTGCGTAAACCCCAAACCACCTTCGCGATGTTCGAGAAGGCGGACGAGCGGACCAAGATGATGGAGGCACCATGAGTCATGTGCTTGGACTAGCAATCGAGAGTCTGGTAGCCGTGCTGCTGATGCTGACGATCGGCTATTGCTGGCTGCTCAACAAGCGCCTGCAGCGGCTGAAGGCCGACGAGCATTCGCTGAAGGCGACGATCGCCGAACTGATCACCGCGACCGAGATCGCGGAGCGGGCGATCGGCGGGTTGAAGCACGCGGTGCGCGACGTCAACGAGAACCTCGGCAACCAGCTCGATGCCGCGACCCAGATGTCGGGGCTGCTGAAGAGCCAGCTGGCGGAGGGCGACCACGTGGTGCGCCGCCTGTCCAAGATCGCGCTGGCCGCGCGGCCGTCCGAGCCCGCGCATGCGCCGGCACAGGCAGCTGCGCCCGCCGCGCCAGTGGCGCCGGCGCCCAGGGTCTCGGCCGCGCACGCGGTTGCCGCGGCGGCTGAAGCCTTCACCGAGCGCAGGAGGGCCGGCGGCCTCGCTGCATGAAGTTGCTTCGTGACATCAGAGTGATGCCCGTGGTGCTGGTCGCGATCTTCGGCCTGATGGTGCTGAAGGTTGCCGGCCTCGTGCTCGATGGCGGTTACGTGTTTGCCGACGATACGCCGCCGGCCGGCGCAGCCGGCCCGTCCTGGGCGCAGCAGAACTTCAACTTCCCCGGCGCCGGCAAGGCGGTGGTTGACAGCAAGATCAAGGGCGATCCCGGCGACATCACGGGATCGGTCGAGCACAAGGAGGCCAAGAAGGACGAGGCGCCGAAGCCGGCCGCACCGGCCGCGGAGCCGTCCAAGCCCGATGGCGTTGTCGTCAATCTGGATGCACCCGCGCCGGTGTCGGCATCGGAGCGCGCGATCCTGGAACGGTTGCAGGCGCGCCGCCAGGAACTGGAGACGCGCGCGCGCGAGGTCGAGATCCGCGAAAGCCTGTTGAAGGCCGCCGAGAAGCGCATCGAGGCCAAGGTCGAGGAGTCCAAGGCCAATGATACCAAGGCGAATGCCGATGCCGCGGCAAAGGCGGAAGCCGATGCCGCACGTTTCAAGGGCATCGTCACCATGTACGAGAACATGAAGCCGAAGGACGCCGCGAAAGTGTTCGATCGTCTGGAAATGAACGTGCTCTACCAGATCGCCTCGCAGATCCAGCCGCGCAAGATGTCCGACATCCTCGGCCTGATGCAGCCGGAAGCCGCCGAACGGCTCACGGTCGAACTCGCCCGCCGTGCCGGCGGCGACAAGTCGGCCTCGACCGACGACCTTCCCAAGATCGAAGGCAAGATGCTCACGCCGAAGACGAATTGACCGGAGCTATCGGAAGTTCGTGAATTGGCGCTGGCCTGCTCAGCCGTAAGCCAGATCCGACTTAGCACCGGGTTGCCTGCATCTCATCCAGATCATCGCGATGAGTGTCGCGCACATGAACGGACCGACGGGCACGAGTGCGACCGGGTAGGTGAACCCCGCCAGGACAAGCACGCCGAACCCGATCCGGAGTTCGGAGCGATTCGAGAGAAGCGAGCCATGTTCGGCCACGGGCGCGTTCATGAGAAAGATGAGCGCGAGAGCCAGTAGCGCCGTATCGTAGATCGCGAAGTAGGGAGAGACGAGCAACGTTGCGACGAGCAGGCTCGCGGCCTTGACGGCGAAGCTGACGTTGCGGCGCCATATGATCAGCATCCACAAGGCGGCTGCCGCAGCGACTGTGACGTGCAATGCCATGGCCGATCCATAGCCCAAGCCGGCAAACCGAAGCACACCGTAGACGCTCTGCAGTTTGTACCAAGCCAGTGTGCCGGTGAGATGGAACTGCGTCGTCGCGAAGATGGCTGCCTCACGGAACCCCTCAAAGGTATCCCAGCCGAAGGTAAGCCCGGTGAGCAGCAAGAGCACCGGTGTCACCAAACTGGCTGTGATGAAGACGGTCCAGCGTCCAGTAGCGATCAGAACGAGGGGAAGCAGGACGCCATATTGCGGCTTGAAGATCAGCAGCGCGATCAGGAAGCCGCTGACGATCGGACGCCTGTCCAGCGTCAGCAGAATGGCGCCGAGCAGCGATGCCGCGAGCAGGGAGCTCTGGCCGACAATGAAATCGTAGAGGACGGCCGGCACGGCGAATGCCAGCAGCAGTACGGCGAAGCGCGGTCGGATGGCGGAAACAACGAGCCCCCAGCACAGCAGCTTTGTGGTGCTCCAGATCCAGAACGCGGTCGGAAACGGCAGCAGTGCCAGCAGTGTCGCCGCAAAGAAAAAAAACGGCGGGTAGAAAAACGGTATCGGCACCTCGTAAACGGGGAACGGAGCCTGGTTCAAGCTGGGGTGTATTTGAATGATCGCTTGCCGCAACCGCGGCCAATCGTAGGCGGTGGCGGCATGGCCATCGAGAGCCATCTGCCCCGCGCTCCAAAAGCATGAAAAGTCGAGCCCGGTCGCGCCGGTACCGTCAACGACTTTCGGTAGCACGCAGTACAGGGTAAAGCCCAACACGATGAGGCAGGCAATGGCCAATGCACGGTCGTATCCGCTGCGCTCCGCACGGGCGCGCACCATTCCAAATCCGTTCATGAAACTGCCAGAAACTAAGAATTGCTTGAAATGTAAGCGTTTGTATACCGCAACTGGCGGTGGCGCAAGCGAGTGGCCGATCTCCATGCGGCGTTGGGTTAATCGCCAGAGGTTCCGCACATGCCCGGTGGATCGGGGGGTGACCCTCTCGATGCAAAGACGGAAGCCGACGCCATCGGCTTCAGGGGCATCGTCATCACGTACGACAAAGGTGCAGTCGGAGGCGCTGCAGCGCTATGTGCCGGCTGGCAGACGGGGATGTTCGCTGTCTCCGGTCATGCGGGCTCGACGGGATCTCAGCGAAGCCAAACGCGTATCGACGCCGAGAGGTGTCTGATTGCGATCTTATCCCAATGCGGGATGCGGAGATCTTTTGCGCTCTGCCCGATGGGCACGATCGCCACCGGGCACCCGGGTTATGGTAGCCTTAACCGGTAGCGTTAAGTTGCAGCCGATTTGTCATTCTGGAATTGAAGTCGCTATGTCTCAAGGTGGTGTTTCAGGAATTGCCGATGCTGAAAGACATGCCATGGCTCACCGCGCCGCGCGCCCGATTGTACGTGAGTGGCGTCGCTATTGTGCTGGTGCTGACCCTTGCGAGGTCGCTTTTGCTATTTTACCGCGATGGCGGCTATGGCGCGAATAACTTTCTGCTCGGCTCGGACTTCCTGACGTTCTGGGCGGCCTCGCTTCAGGTCTTGGCCGGGCATCCCGCCGAGGTTTATGTGCCCGAATTGCATCTGCTCGCGGAAGCTCCATACCTTCGAGAGGGCTACGAGGCGTTCTTCTATCCGCCGACGATGTTGCTCTTGTGCGTGCCGCTCGCGCTCGCGCCGTATTTCGTCTCGCTGTTCGTATTCATCAGTGTGACGGCAGCGTCGTTCGCCGCGGTGATCTGGCGTATCTTGCGAACGCCCTGGTGCCTGGTCGCGATCCTCGCCTATGCGCCGGTCTATCTTAATGCCGTGGCAGGGCAGAACGCCTTTCTGACGGCATCGATCCTTGGGTGCGGTCTCAACATCATGGACCGGAGGCCGAAGCTCGCGGGCGCGATCCTCGGGCTGATGGTGATCAAGCCGCATTTGGCGCTGGCCGTGCCGATCGCCCTGATCGTCACAGGTCGCTGGCGCACGCTGATCTGGGCAGGCCTGTCGTCGATTTCGCTCGTCGTGCTGTCCGCGCTGCTGTTCGGCCTGGATACGTGGCGCAACTTCCTCGACGTCTCTCACTCGGCCCGTCAGGCCCTGGAGAACGGCGACGTCGAGTTTTCATTGCTGCAGAGCGTGTACGCGACGGCGCGCCTGCTCGGGGCCGGCGTCAACACGGCCTTTATCATTCACGGCCTCGTGGCGCTGGGCATGACGTGTGTGCTGGTCTGGATGTTGCGTCAGAAGATCAGTGCTGCGACCGAACGCTCGATCATCGTGCTCGCCTGCCTTCTGATTACGCCGTTCTGCCTGTTCTACGACATGCTCATCATGGCGCTGCCGCTGGCCTGGATGCTCCGCGAATGGTTGAAGGTCGGCTTTCCGGCCTGGTCGAAAATGGTGCTTGGCGTGACGTTTCTCGCGCCGATGGTCTTCTACCTACCTGTCCTCTATCAACTGTCGGTCGTGAAGCCGCTGCCTTTTGGTTCTCCGGTCATCATCCTGTTCTGTTGGTTGCTGGTCCGGGAGAGCACGCAGACGCGGCAAGCGGCGCATGGCGAGCGAGAGGTCGCGGCGGTCTGAGTTCGGAGCACCTCACTTTGCGCTAGGTCGCCAATCGCCGCGCCGGCGGCGACAAATCGGCCTCGACCGACGACCTTCCCAAGATCGAAGCCAAGATGCTCACGCCGAAGACGAATTGACGGGGCTGCCGTCAGGTTTTCGGGAGTGGAGACCGGTGCAGATGGACAATCTTCCAATCCGGGCCTTGCTTCGCGATCACGAATGTGACGCGGCCGAGGCTGCTATAAGGCTGGCCATCCTTCATGACCCCGGAGATGGTGTCGAACCCGGCGAGCACCGCCGTCCTCTCGTCGATCAGGAGAGTCTCCGCGCTTTGCAGCGCCACGGTGTTGGGGCGCGAATTGAGGATTGTCGTTTCGAAGTATTTGCGGATTTGCTCCGGCGTCGTCATGACGACCTTGCCGAACGTTCCGATCATGGTCGCTTCCGGGGCATAGAAACTGACGATACCTTCAAGGTCGGCGTCAGCGAAGGCTTTGCTCCAGCGCTCAACGAGCTGCGCTGCGTCCTCCTTCGGATCGGCTTGGGCAATCGAGACACTCATTAAAAGAGCAAGAATTGATAGTGGCTTTCGCATGGGTGATCCTCTCAAAAGAAATTATTGCAGAACAATCGGAAATCGAGTGAGGCAGCAGCGCTGCTTCCGCGTTGCGATAAATCATTATTGCCAATCAACAGGGCGGCTTGGCCGCTTCGATGTCCGTCCGGCCGAGTTCGCCAAGTCGCCCCGATCCGGTGCAATGGACCAGCGGGCACAAGGCTTCCGCAAATCGCCGGCCTGATGGTCACGATCCTTCGCCGACATAGGCGGAGCAGGGCGGCTTGTGGCCCCCTTCTTGTGGCCCCTTGGCGTACATCCGCACCGAACGCCGCCAACGCCATTGCAACAGAGCCATCGCAGACATTGCCAAATTGCTTGATGCGAGTCTAGCATTGGCGTGAGGAAGGCGAGCGCGACTTCGCTGTTTTGGAGCCTTCCGTGATTGCGGTCGCATGGACCGCGGCCTGAGTTGCTTGATTGAATTGCTCATTTGTGCCGGGCAGCGAAGCTGCGCCCGATCAGAGATTGAATTTTTAGTCACCAAGAAATTTCGAGGAAACCAATATGCGTAGCCTGTTCATGATGCTTGTCGTCATCGCCACCACCAATCTGGCATGGGCCCAATCCGACCTGGTCAAACGGGGCGATTACCTCGTCAACGGCATTCTGGCTTGCGGCAATTGCCACACGCCCAAGGGACCGAACGGCGACGTTTCGGAGAAGGCGTTTTCGGGTGGAGGATACTGGGACGAGCCTCCCTTCACGGTGCATGCCGCCAACATCACGCAAGACAAGGAAACAGGCATCGGAAACTGGAGCGATGCCGATATCAAGAAACTGCTGCGAACCGGGCAAACCCCAAAGGGCGTGCATACCGCGATGGTCATGCCGACCAGCTTCTATCACATCCTGACGGAAAATGATCTCGACGCGGTCGTCGCATATTTGCGTACGATCACGCCGGTCCACAACAAGGTGCCCGATCCGATCTACAAGGTGCCTCAAGTCGAGAACGTTCCGCCGGGCGGCGAGAACGCGTTCGCCGAACCGATGATGAGCGACAAGGTGCAGAAGGGATTCTACCTCGTCACGATCGCGCATTGCATGGCGTGCCATACGCCGATTGGACCGAGGGGACGAGAATACAAAAGCAGCCTTGGCGCCGGTGGCGTCAAATTTTCCGGGCCGTGGGGAATCTCGGTTTCACGCAACATCACGCAGAACAAGACCAATGGGATCGGCACCTGGAGCGACGATGAGATCAAACGTGCGATCACCGAAGGTGTCAGCCGCGATGGCAGCCGTCTCGGTCGACCGATGGGATACCACTACTACGCCCGGATCAGTCCCGATGACCTCGATGCCATCGTGGCGTATTTGCGCACGGTACCCGGCAGCGCGGAGTAAGCCTCGTTACAAATCCCGTCCAGTCACAGCCGGGCAGCGGGCTCCTGGCTGACTCCAATTCTGCCAGGATAGCGCGCACCGCTATCTGTGCAGCTAGGCGGCGCTCGGAACAAGCTTCAGCTTCAAACCGAGCGCTTTTGTCGCCTTGTTCAGGGTTTCAATAGTCGGATTGCCGCCGGGCCGGAATGACTTGTAGATCACTTCGCGGCTTAAGCCAGTTTCGCGTGAAAACTGCGATACGCCGCGAGCTCTGGCGATGTCGCCGATAGCTGTCGCGATGAACGAGGGATCGTCCTCTTCCAGCGCCGCTTCGAGATAGGCGATCTGCTGCTCTAGCGTCTTCAGATGATCCTTGATGTCGAACTTGGTCGTCTTGAGCGGCATCTCAAATCTCCTTCACCATCTTCTGGGCCGCCTTGACGTCCTTGCTTTGGGTTCGCTTGTCGCCACCGCAGAGCAGGAGCACGATGGTTTTGCCTCGACGCGTGAAATACACCCGGTAGCCGGGGCCGTAATCGATCCGCATTTCGCTTACGCCTTCGCCCACCGATTTAACATCGCCTGGATTTCCGAGTTCGAGACGCCGGATGCGTGCGCCGATCCGGGCGACCGCTTTCATGTCGGCTAGCGAGTTGAGCCAGTGCGCAAAAGCGTCGGTCTGAACGACCTGGATCATGTGTATTATCATACACGACGCGGTCGATTTGTCAACTATAGTACACAGCCATTCCGTGGCAGCGGCCGGGTCCGAAACAATCCGTTGACGTTAACAGGTCCTTAACGCCGCCCGATCCAAGATCGGGAGGCGTGGGCGAGGGCGCTTCGCGCTTGGTATGGCTGGGGTCCCGAGAAGACGTTTCGAGATGGCGCGAACCGCTGCCGCTGGAACATGGTCGCTAGGCCGCGCCTGGGCGCGGACCGCGCGTCTGTGCCTGCTTGCCACCGCCCTTGCGCTTACAACCCTTACCTGTCGGACTGCGGCGCGGGCCGAAGACGCGGTGCCGGGTGAGGCGACATTCTCTGCCGCGAACGGCTATGCCCGGCTAGTGCTGAAGCTGAAGGAGGATGTCGAGTCGGAGGTCACGACCGCCGGCTCGATCATCGTGATCCGCTTCAAACGCCCGGTCGATATCCCCGTCGAGAAACTGCAGGATGCGGTGCCGGATTATGTCGGCGCCGCGCGCCGCGATCCCGACGGCTCGGCGATCCGCCTGTCGCTGGCGCGTCGCGTCAGCATCAACACCATGACCGCCGGCGAGCGCATCTTCATCGACTTCCTGCCCGACAGCTGGACCGGCCCGCCGCCGTCGCTGCCGCAGGAGGTGATCCGCGAGCTTGCCGAGCGGGCCCGCGCCGCCGAGCGCCTGCTGCGAATGCAGCGCGCCGCCGATGCCGCCAGGAAGAAGCCGCCGGTGCGCGTTCGCGCGCTGGTGCAACCCACCTTCGTCCGCTTCGTGTTCGAGGTGCCCGACGGGGTCAGCGTCTCCTCGGTGCTGAACGAGCAGAAGTTGACGCTGTCCTTCAATTCGGTCCTGACCTTCGACCTTGCCGATGCCAAGGTCGCCGCCCCGCCAAATGTCGCGTCGATCAGCGGGCGCGCCGACACGGACACGTCGGCAGTCGACGTGTCGCTGATTGGCGATGTCGACGTGCATTCGTTCCGCGACGAGAAGAACTACATTGTCGACGTCGCCTTCCAGCAGAACGAGCAGCAGGCGGCAAAGCCCTCGCTGAGCTCATTGTTGCCGACGCCGCGCGCCAAACCCAAAGGCGCCGCGGCGATCGCGCCGGTGACATCGGAAAGCATCGCCCAGCAGGCCAAGATCGAGATCAAGCCCGAACAGTCCAAAACCGAGCCGGCGAAACCCGAACCGGCGAAGTCCGAACCTGCCAAGTCCGAACCGCAGCGCTCCGAGCCGCTCAAACCCGAGCAAGCCACGGGCGAGCAACCGGCGGCCGCGCCCGCCAAAACGGAGCAGCCCCGATCGGAACTGTCCGATCCGGAGCTGCCGAAAATGGCGGCCGCACCTGCGGCCAACGCCGAGAACGCTGCTGCGCCGACCCCGCCGCACGAGGGTGGCGCCGGCTCTGCGGCGGAACAGAACACGGCGCCCGTGACCGACGCGCCGAAGCCGGTGCCCGCTGTCGCCGCCGCCGCGCCGGCGACGGAAGCGCCGAAGGCGGCTGCGGCACCATCGCCGCCTGCCGAGGCCCGTGCCGACGGCAAGCCCGCGGTCGAAGCCCAGCGCGACAGCGACGGCTTGCGCGTGACGTTCTCATTCCCCGGCGCGACGCCGGCGGCGTTGTTCCGCCGCGCCGACACGGTTTGGATGGTGTTTGACACCGCTGAGGCAATCGACGTCGATCCGGTCCGCGCCAAGGCCGGCTCGCTGATATCGGATGTCAGCCGGATCGCGCTGGACAAGGGCCAGGCGGTGCGGTTCCGCCTCAACCGGCCGCAGATGCCGTCGCTCGAAAGCGACGACCGCTCGCGCGGCGTGAGCTGGACGCTGACCTTTGCCGACCGCGTGCAGAAGCCGCCATTGCCGCTCACCGTGGTGCGCAACATCTCGGAGCCCTCGCTCGCCAATGTCAGCGTGCCGCTCGCCAATCCGGGCCAGTTGCACAGACTGATCGATCCCGACGCCGGCGATACGCTCTGGGTGGTGACGGCGCCGCCGCCGACCCGCGGCATCATCAAGCGGCAGGATTTCGTCGAGCTCTCGCTGCTGGAATCGATCCACGGCGTCGTGGTTCATCCGAACGCGGACGACGTCAAGGCCGAGGTCGGCGCCGACAAGGTGATGCTGGGCCGGCCGGGGGGCCTGACGCTGTCATCGGCCGACGTCGCCGCCGAGCGTGCGACCGCGGCGGTGAAGCCGTTGTTCGATCCCGACGAGTGGCGCAAGAACCAGTCGGAGACTTTCCTCAAGCAGCTCGACGGCCTGATTGCGGCGGCCGCGTCGGCCAATGCCGAGCAGCTGCCGCAGGCACGGCTCGATCTCGCCGACTTCTACATGGCGCGCGGCATGTACCAGGAAGCCCATGGTGTCGCCAATCTGATCCTGTCCGAGAGCAAGCGCGGCAGCGAGACGGCGTCGGTGGTGATGGTGCACGCGGTCGCCAGCATCCTGATCGGCCACCCGGCGCAGGGCCTGAAGGATCTCGCCAATCCGGTGATCGGCAACGGCTACGATTCCCAATTGTGGAAGGGGCTCGCCTTCGCCCGCGAGGGCAAATGGGCCGAGGCGCGCGAGAAGTTCAAGAACGCCGAATTCGCGGTGGCGACGCTGCCGCCCGATTTGCAGCGCATCGTCACCATGGACTCGATGAAGGCCTCGCTCGAGGTCAAGGACTATGCCGGCGCCGCGCGGCGCAAGAGCGATCTCGACGTGGTCGGCGTTCCCGGCGAGCTGAAGCCCGCGGTTGCGGTGCTGCGCGGCCGGCTCGCCGAGGCGCTCGGTCAGGAGAAGGATGCGCTCGACGCCTATCGCTTCGCCGCCAATTCGGCCGATCGCCAGGCCGCCGCCGAAGGCAGGTTGCTGGAGACGCTGCTCAAGCAGAAGCGCGGCGAGATCGGCCGCGACGATGTGCTGAAGGAACTCGAACTGTTGTCGATGCTGTGGCGCGGCGACAATATCGAGCTGAAGACGCTGTACGTGCTGTCGAAGATCTACGCCGAGACGGCGCGCTATGCCGACGCCTTCGCGGTGACGCGTGCCGCGACCCGGCTGCAGCCGAACGCGCCGGAATCGCGCCAGGCGCAGGATGCCGCCTCGGCCTTGTTCGTGCAGCTCTACCTCGGCCCCAAGGGCGACGAGATGTCGCCGATCGATGCGCTCGGCACCTTCTACGAATATCGCGAACTGACGCCGATCGGCCGCCGCGGCGACGAGATGATCCGCCGTCTCGCCGACCGCCTGGTCGGCGTCGATCTGCTCGACCAGGCCGCCGACCTCTTGCAATACCAGGTCGACAAGCGGCTCGAAGGCGCGGCCCGCGCCCAGGTCGCGGCGCGACTTGCGATGGTCTATCTGATGAACCGCAAGCCCGACCGCGCCATTGCCGCACTGCGCTCGACGCGGATCGCGGATCTCTCCGGCGAACTGCGTCAGCAGCGTCTGCTGCTCGAGGCGCGCGCGCAGAGCGACGTCGGCCGGCACGATCTCGCGCTCGACATCATCTCGAACATCACCGGCCGCGAGGCAATCCGGCTGCGCTCCGACATCTATTGGGCGTCGCGGCACTGGCGCGAGGCGTCCGAGCAGATCGAGCTCTATTATGGCGACCGCTGGCGCGACTTCGCCCCGCTCAACCCGGGCGAGAAGGCCGACATCATCCGCGCCGTGGTCGGCTACGCACTTGCCGAGGACGCCATCGGGCTGTCCCGGTTCCGCGAGAAATACGCGCCGCTGATGTCCGGCGATACCGACAAGCTCGCCTTCGACTCGGCCAGCAAGCCGGTCGCGACGTCCAGCGCCGAATTCGCCCAGATCGCGCGAATGGCCGCCAGCGTCGACACGCTCGACGGCTTCATCCGCGAGATGAAGACCCGCTTCCCCGACGCCACCGCCCGCGCACCATTGCCCGATCCGGTCGCGACCGGATCGGTGACTGACAAGCCAAAGGCCGAGCCGGTGAGCGCGCTGCCGGCGATCAAGGGCGAGCGCCGCGCCAGCGCGGCGCCGTAGCAGCGCAGGGGCTCACGGCCCGGCAGACACCCACGCGGTGGAAATGATCCCGGTGGCGTCGAGCGCGATCCGCCAATGCGAGGCGCCATTGGCGTGTCGCACACTGTAGACATCCTCGCCCTGCGCGCCGACGCCGAGGAAGCGTGTTGACTCGATCGCGCCGAGATCGGCGAGGAAAGGCTGCAGGTGTGGCAATTGCTCGCGGGTCGCCGCGGCGAGCGCGGGGGTCATGTCCGCATAGTCGGGCTGTCCCGATGCGACCCGCTCGATCAGGCGGCGGAGTGCGGCCTCGGTTCCGGGAGCCGGCGACTGGTTCTTCACACGCTCCGCGGTGCGATCCGCAATCTGCTTCGCGCTTGCAGCGTCGATGCGCGGCATCGGCTTGTCGCCATTTTGATGCAGGATCAGCGACGTCGCCTGACCGTCAGCCGCGATGACAAAGCTGATCTGCGCGTTGACCTCCCTGGCGAAAAACTCGGTCTGGCTCTCCGCAAAGAACGCTACGGCACGCTGCCCGGTGAGCTGTACAGCCAGGTGGTGATCCTCGCGCATCACACTGAGGACGGCCTGCTCGCTGAGCTGGTAGAAGCCGGCATAGCCATCGAGCGCCGCTGTCGCGACTGCGATCTCTTGCCGCACCGCGTCCGGCGGCGATTGCTGAGCGGGAGCCGGCACGTCGGCAGATCCGCCGGCGGCCTGTATTCGCGCCGCCAGCGTGTTCCAGTCGCGCTGGCCGAACAGTTTGGCGATCAGCTCCAGGCTGTCACTGTGGGTGAGGGGGATCGATTTGGCGCCGAGCGCTTCGCGCAGCGTCTGCGCCATGGTCTTGGCATCACGAAAGTCGCGCATGGGATCAACCTTTGCATCGACGAACGGAAGGCGTCAGGGGCTTGCGTTGCTGACCCGTTCGTGCGGGCAAAGGAAGCCTGAAACATGGCTTGATACATTCACCGTCCCCGGGCGGGGTGCAAGCGGCGGGTGGTATCAACCCTGCCAAATGTTCGCCGGGGACGAGCATTTTGTCAATTGCAACTGGTTGTGATCGCACGCGTGCTCTCGACATCCTGCCGTCAAATCGGCAACCATGGCGTCCGTTGCAAAGCGCCGGGAGGACGTCCTTACATGAGCAAGCCGATCAAGACCGAAGCCGAACTCATCGAGATGGCGCGGGCCGAGTTGAAGGCCCATGCCGACTGCCCCGACGGCATCGACATCTCCGTGCTGCGCGACGGCGACAGCTGGGAGTTTCGCGCCAGCGCCAATGACGCCACGGTGGCGAGGCCCGGCTATCCCGAATGCGTCGCGATGCTGGTGCAGATCGGCGACCACCTCAGCAAGCAGTATGACGTGACGGAGTAACGGCGACCGCGAAGCTGGGGGATCGATGGACCGCATCGACGCCATGAAAGTCTTCGTCGCGGCGGTCGACGAGGGTAGCCTTGCCGGTGCCGGCCGGAAGTTGCGGCGCTCGCCGGCGGCGGTCAGCCGGGCGATCGCTTTCCTTGAGCATCATGTCGGCGCCGAGCTGTTACATCGCACGACACGCTCGCTGAAGCTGAGCGATGCCGGCCAGCGCTATGCGGCGGCGTGCCGGCGCATTCTCACCGAGCTCGAGGAAGCCGACATCTCGGCCGGCGGCGAGCGGTCGGTGCCGCGCGGCACGCTGACCGTCACCGCGCCTGTCGTCGTCGGCGAGGACGTGCTGCGGCCGGTGCTCGATGCCTTCATGACGCAATATCCGGCCGTGTCAGTGCGGCTCGTGATGCTCGATCGTACCGTCAATCTGATCGACGAGGGGATCGACGTCGCGCTGCGCATCGCCCATCTCGCCGATTCCAATTTCATCGCGATCAAGCTCGGCGAGGTGCGCCGCGTGGTCGCGGCATCCCCCGGCTATCTCGCGCAGCATCCGCTGATCAGCGAGCCGGCGGACCTGGCGAAGCACCAGATCATCGCGATGACGCATTTCGGGCTCGACTCCTGGAGCTTCCCGCCGGCAGCGAAGTCGAAGATCGCGCGCGCCGTCCAGTTCGCGCCGCGGCTGGTGGTCAACACGGTGCGCGCGGCGGTGGCCTCGGCCAGCGAAGGACACGGCGTCACCCGGCTGTTCTCGTATCACATCGCCGAGGAAATCCGCGACGGGCGGCTGCGGATATTGCTTGCCAAGGACGAGCATCCGCCGTTGCCGGTGTATCTTTTGGCGCCGCAGGGCCGCTTCGACGTGCCCAAGGTGCGGGCCTTCGTCGATTTCGCGACGCCGCGGCTGAAGCGCTATTTCGAGCGGCTGTCGCGCGAGGCCAGCAAGGCTGGCGCGAAAGCCCGATGATGTCGGTCGTTCGCGCCGCGGAAGAGTGTCTGCCGAATAGCGGGCATTCGCGCGGAAAGCGGATGTATCTAGCTTGCTCTCCATCGAAGCGGCGCTGGGTCGCTTCAGCAACAGATGGAGAGAGATCATGGGTGCAGAGCAGAAGGTTGCCATCATCACCGGTGCGTCGCAGGGCCTCGGCGAGGCCATCGTCAAGGGCTATCGCGACCGCAACTGGCGCGTCGTCGCCAATTCCCGCAGCATCAAGCCGTCGACCGACAGCGACGTTCTGACCGTCGCAGGCGACATCGGCGATCCCGAAGTTGCCGACCGCATCGTTAAGCAGGCGCTCGGGCGCTTCGGCCGCATCGACACGCTGGTCAACAACGCCGGCATCTTCCTTGCCAAGCCCTTCACCGACTACACCGACCAGGACTACGCGCAGGTGCTGGCGACCAATCTCAACGGCTTCTTCTACATCACCCGGCGCGCCGCCAGGGAGATGGAGAAGCAGGGATCCGGGCACATCGTGCAGATCACGACCAGCCTCGTCGATCACGCCAACAGCAACGTTCCCTCGGTGCTGGCCTCGCTGACCAAGGGCGGCCTGAACGCCGCCACCAAGTCGCTCGCGATCGAATATGCCGCCAAGGGCATCCGCGTGAACGCGGTCTCGCCCGGTGTGATCAAGACACCGATGCACGCACCCGCGACGCACGACTTCCTCGCCAAGCAGCATCCCGTCGGACGCATGGGTGAAGCCAAGGACATCGTCGACGCCGTGCTGTTCCTGGAAGGCGCGGGGTTCGTCACCGGCGAGATCCTGCATGTCGACGGCGGCCAAAGCGCCGGCCACTGACGAGTGTGATGCGGAGGAGTGCCATGCCTATCGTCACCATCCAGGTCACGCGTGAGGGGACGGCGCCGGGTGCGTCGTCCACCACGCCGGAGCAGAAAGCCGCACTGATCAAGGGCGCCAGCGAGCTGCTGCGCGACGTGCTCGGCAAGCCCATGGAGTCGACCTTCGTCATCATTGAGGAAGTCGACACCGACAATTGGGGCTGGGGCGGGCTGCCCGCGCTCGACTATCGCAAGAAGCTCGCTGCTTCTGCGGCGGCATCTTCCCGCTGACGGCTTTCATCACATCGAACCGAGCACCTCTCCCGATCGGGAGCGGTGCGCCGCGATCGCCGTGAACGATTGCTGCGATCGCAACTAATCATTTTTCACGAACGGCCGGAGCGCCTACTGCGATGTCCATGTCAGCCAATGTCGATCATGACAGGCGCCATCATCACGCCGAGCCGCACCGGGATGCAGGCGGGCCGCTGTGGCTGTCCGCGGCCGCGGGGCTCTGCGCCTCGCTGGTCGGGCTCGGACTGGCGCGCTTCGCGTATACACCGCTGATCCCGGCTTTGATCGCCGCAAAGTGGTTCACGCCGGCGGAAGCGGTCTATCTCGGTGCCGCCAACCTTGCCGGCTATCTCGCCGGCGCGTTGATCGCCCGCGATCTCGGCGCGCGCATCGGCTCGGTGTGGGCGCTGCGCGGCATGATGGTGCTGGCCGCCATCACCTGCTTTGCCTGCGCGGTGCCGATCTCCTTCATCTGGTTCTTCGGTTTTCGCTTTCTCGCCGGCGTCAGCGGCGGCGTGATCATGGTGCTGGCGGCAACGGCAATCCTGCCGCATACCGCACCCAGCAAGCGCGGCTTGATCGGCGGCGTGATCTTCGCCGGCGTTGGCCTCGGCGTTGCTGCGTCCGGCACGCTGGTGCCGCTGTTGCTGCAGCAGGGCGTCAAGCAGGCCTGGTACGGTCTTGGCGTGTTGTCGGCGGTGCTGACACTGATCAGCTGGAAGGCGTGGCCCGCCGAAGCTCCTGCCGCGCGTAATGTGACGGAGCAGCCCGTCGCGTCGCACGGTGTGCGCTCGCCGCTGGTGATCGGGCTGTGCCTGGAATACGGCCTCAACGCGCTGGCGCTGGTGCCGCACATGGTGTTCCTGGTCGATTTCGTCGCGCGCGGGCTCGAGCAGGGGATCGCGGCGGGATCGCATTACTGGGTGCTGTACGGCATCGGCGCCGTGGTCGGACCGTTGCTCACGGGACACCTCGCCGATCGCGCCGGCTTCGCCGCGGCGCTGCGCGCGGCGTTCCTGGTCGAGGCCGTTGCGGTCGCATTGCCCGCCGTGACGAATTCGCCTGCTGCGCTGATCGTGTCGAGCCTGATCGTCGGCGGCTTCACGCCCGGCATCGTGCCGCTGGTGATCGGCCGCATCCACGAGCTGATCCCGCATTCGGCGGCGAGCCAGCGTTCAGCCTGGGCGCAGGCCACCACGACCTTCGCGCTGTTCCAGGCGGCGGGCGCCTACGGCCTGTCGTATCTGTTCGCGCACAGCGGCGGCGACTATGCGCTGCTGTTCCTGATCGGCGCGGCCGGAGTGGCCGCCGCGCTGGCGATTGAATTATTCAGCGTCGTCGGACTGCGGCACAAGTCTACCTAGCCGCGCAGCGCTTTCGTGAGCACCGCGACGAGGTGGTCGACATCGGCCTCGTCGTTGAAAACGTGCGGCGAGATCCGCATCCGGCCAAGCCGCAGCGCGACATGGATGTTCTCCGCGGCGAGCCGCGCGATCAACTCCTTCGGGATGCCACCTGCCATGCCGAGGCTCAGGATGTGCGGCGCGCGCATGCTGCGCGCCGGCACCTCGAGTCCGAGGTCACGCACGCCGTCGGCGATCCGCTCGTTGAGCATCGCGAGCCGCGCGCTGACGGCAGCGGCGCCCCATTCCGCCATCATCTCCATGCCGATCGAGGCCATCTCCAGCGTGATGAAATGATCGCGCTCGCCCATGTCGTAACGCGTGGCGTTGTCGACATAGGCGAGATCGCCGAAATAGACTGGGTTCTCTGAGTTCACGTTGCGGCGGCCGCTGGAGGTCTGCTCCAGCGGCACGCCGTTCTGGTGGCGTTTTGCAATGTAGAGGAAGGCGCGGCCGTAGGGGCCGATCAGCCATTTGTAGGTCGGAAACATCACGGCGTCGGGGTCGAGTCGTGTCACGTCCATCGCCACGACACCCGCGCTCTGCGTCGCGTCGATCACGAACGTCGCGCCATGCTGCCGCAGCGCTGCCTGCACCTTGTCGACGTCGATCATGCCGCCGTCCGACCAGTGCACCGAGGAGATCGAGGCGAGGCCGACCGGCGGCGCGCCCGGCCGCTCGATCGTTCCGAGCACGGCCGATGTCCAGTCGCCGTCGGCGGGCTGGCGCACGGTGTCGACGACAAAACCCTGCGCCTCGGCACGGGCGTGCCATTCCAGCACCGGCGAGGAATGGTCGTTCTCCAGCACGATGACGCGCGTGCCGCGCGGAATGCTCAGCGCCTTCGCCACCGTCGCGACGCCGTAGCTGATCGCGGGGATCAGCGCGACATCGTCGGGTGCGGCATTGATCAGACGGGCCGCCGCGCACCGGGCGCGCTCATGCTGGCGGCTAGCGAAGCCGGGATCGATCGTCCAGGGCTGGCCCTTGCGTCCCACCGCTGCGCGGCCGGCGTCGAGCGTCTTCAGCGGCAGCGGGCTGTAGGACGCCGAGTTCAGGTAGCAGACCTCGCGTGGAATCTCGAACAGATGGCGCTGGGAAGGAAGCATGTCGTCTCGTTGCTGGAATTTGCGAGGGATGGCGTGACGCGGAGGTGTGCGCTCAGCCGTCATACTGGTCCGGCCCCATCGCCCATGGCGCCTGGTCGTAGCCGTTGGCGAAGGTGCGGTTGGTCTGCGCCGGGTTGCGGTTGACCAGCGGCCGCAGATACATCGGGTGGGTGGCGCTGCGCACCTCATGCTCGACGGTGAACAGATGCCGGCCGTCGGCCGGATCGACGATGTCGCAGAAGCGGTACTGGTATTGATTGTCCTCGCGCGAGACCAGATTGCGCTCGCGCAGCCGCTGATAGGGGCCCGAGAAGTCCGTGATGTAGATCTGGATGTGATGGCCGTCGAATTCGCCCGGCGCCGCGTCGCTCTCGCGGAATTGCAGATACTGATCCTTGCCGACTTTTGCGCGCGCGACGACGCCGTCACCGTTCACAACGCTGGCGGGGATGCCCATGATCTCTGGATAGAACCGGCTGATCGCCTCAGCCGTGCCGCGCGGCACCTCGAACTCGACATAGGGCATGCCGAGCGCGATACGCCCGAACCGTTGGGCGTCCGGTTCAAAGCAGCGTAGCCGGTTGCCCCAGGGGCAGGTGGCCTCGACGTGATCGTTGCGCTCGCGATAACTGAACGCGGTGCCTTCGAGCTTGGGCGCGACCGAAGCGAGCCGTTGCAGCAGGGCCTGCCGCCCGCCAATCACGATGCCGGTGTGGCCGCGCAGCACCTGCGGCCGGCCGCTCGGCAGATGAAACTGGCTGCGGCCGGCATTCACCCACATGTTGCTGTCGGAGACCATCAGATAGGGATCGCGGGTCAGCCCGATGCCGGCGACGTAGAACAGCGCGGCGAGGCGCTGGTCGGGTACCTGCACATTGACATGTTCGAGATGGATGGCGTTGCCGAGGTCTTCTGCGGCGCGGTCGAATGGTTGCTGCACGGCGCGGCTCCCTGGATGCGGTGCTGCGCATGATAGTGCAATGGCACGGCCGATCCAGCTGACGGGCCATGAATGTTTCGCAGGGCGCTACCCCCCGTAACTCTGCACCAGGCTGCCGGCGACCAGGGCCCAGCCGTCGACCAGCACGAAGAAGATCAGCTTGAACGGCAGCGAGACCACCACCGGCGGCAGCATCATCATGCCCATCGACATCAGGACCGAGGCGACCACGAGGTCGATGATCAAAAACGGCAGGAACAGCAGGAAGCCGATCTCGAAGGCGCGTTTCAGCTCGGAGATCATGAAGGCCGGCACCAGGATGCGCAGCGACATCTCCTCCGGCGTCGCCGGCGGCGGCTCGCCGGAGAGGTCCATGAACAGCTTCAAATCCTTCTCGCGGACGTTCTTCTGCATGAAGCCCCGCAAGGGGACCGAGGCGCGCTGCAACGCGTCCTCGACGCCGATCTGGTTGGCGACCAGCGGCTTGATGCCGTCGTCATAGGATTTCTGCAGCACCGGGCCCATCACGAAGGCGGTAAGGAACATCGCAAGCGCGATCATCACCGAGTTCGGCGGCGCGGTGGCGGTGCCGAGCGCGGTGCGCAGCAGCGACAGCACGACCACGATCCGCGTGAACGACGTCATCATGATCAGGATCGACGGCGCGATCGACAGCACCGTGAGCAGCGCGATCAGCTGGATCGCGCGCTCGGTCACGCCGCCATTGCCGCCGCCGAGATTGATGCTGATATCCTGCGCCATCGCCGGATCAGCGAGGGATCCGGCGGCGATCAGGACACCGATGAAAAAAACTCTACGCGGGACTGCCCCTGGTCTCACGAAGGATTCTTCGGTCGGCCGAGCAGCGAGGCCATCTCATCCTCGAGATTTTCGAACCCGCTCTTCTGTCCACCGGCGGGCGGGGCGGGCGGCTCGCTGCGCTGCGGGCGCACCGGCGGCGCATCGGGCGCAACCGGCGGCGCAACGGTCTCGCCGGCGCCGGTCGGGCGGCGCAGCGCCGCTTCGAGCCGTTGCGCCATCTCGGCGAGATTGGCGTCAGCGTTCGATGGAGGCGGCGCAGCCGAAGGCGCCTGCGTCGCAGTCGGCGGCGGTGCCTGGGGAGGCGGTGGCGGCGGCGTCACGGCGCGCTCGGTTGTGCGCAGCGGCGGCGGCGCCTTCGGCGGCTCGGCGGCGCGCGGCGGACGCGGGACCACCGGCTCGGAGCGCGGCGGCAGGCGTGGCGGCATCGGATCGGGCCGCGGCTCGCCGCGTTCGGGCGTAAAGCCGGCGAGCGGATCGCTGCGACGCTCGGCGAGCGGCGGCGGGGGCCGGCGCAGCTCGTCGGCGAAGGAGGGCCGCGCCTGACGCGGCGGCAGCTCCGGCTCGGGAAGCTCGAAATTGTCGGAGCGGGCGGCTTCGCTCTCGTTCCAGGCCGCATCCGGAAGCGGCGCCACGCGCGGCGGCGCGGCATCGGCTGCGACCGCGGGGCGGGTCGACATTTGATCGCGCGCGGGCATCGCGCGGACGATATTCGGCTCGACAACGATATCGGTGGGGCCGCCGATCATCAGGAGATGCTCGATGTTGTCGCGGCGGACCAGCACCAGGCGGCGCCGCCCGTCGACGGCGGCAGCGTCGATCACCGCCAGGCGCGGCATGCGTCCTCGGTTGGCGTTGGCCCCGAGGCGGTTTCCGGCGAAGCGGCGGACGAGCCATGCGGTCACGCCAATCAGCGCCAGCACGACAACGAATGCCAAGACGAATGTAATGACCTGCATATTGGAGTCCCCGGCCATCTTGGCCTTCCTCAGCTTTCGCCATCAACGGGCGCGGATTGATAGGTACGGTTTGCGCAGCGAATCGCGCCCGAGATTCGCCTTATTTCTTAATTCCCAGCGGCTTGCAGCCCACTGTTCTATTAATAAACCAAGAATCGCTTGTCCCAAAACGACTTCTCAGTGCCCCACACTGTCTTGGTTTGTGCTGGTTAACGCAGCATTCGTGGCGAAAATGCGCTCGCGGGCTGCAGTTGCGGCGTTCTCCACGGATCCGTCCGGCATTTTAACCACCTGTTAACCATACACCGGGCAAATTCTGCCTACCTCGGAAGAGCCCAGAGGTTAACGGAGCCGCGGCGATGGCCATGAACGATCTCCCGATCCTGTCGGCGTTGCGCACCAAGATGCAGTGGCACCAGGAGCGCCAGCGGGTGCTCGCCGAGAACATTTCCAATTCCGACACGCCGAGCTTCCGGCCGCGCGACCTGGTCGAGCCGAAGTTCGACCGGACCGGCGCCACGGTCGGCGACGGCGTGGGGACGCTGCCGATGATGCAGACCAGCACCACCCACATGGCGGCGTCCGGGGCGCCCGACAGCTTCGACAACGATCGCGGCAAGAGCGGGTTCCAGACCCGCCCGGCCGGCAACGCGGTCAATCTCGAGGAGCAGATGCTGAAGGTGTCGGCCAACCAGATGGACTATGCGGCCGTCACCTCGCTCTACAGCCGCAGCCTGCATCTCCTGAAAACCGCGATCGGCAAGGGCTAGGGCATGACCCGGAAAAGTGTGCACCGGTTTTCCGTCGCGACAAACGCGGAACGCGTTTGCGCGGAGATCATGCCCCAACCAGCAAAAGCCTGACGGCGGCAGGAGGATCCCATGGCAGATGGAACAAGCGATTTCGCCCGCTCGATGAGCATCGCGACCTCAGGCCTGCGGGCGCAAGCGGGACGCATGCGGGTGATCTCGGAAAATATCGCCAATGCCGATTCGACGGCGCAGACCGCGGGCGGCGACCCCTACCGCCGCAAGGTGCCGACCTTCTCCTCCACGCTCGATCGCACGCTCGACGCCCAGGTCGTGGCGCTGGGCCGGATCCGCCCCGACCAGTCTTCGTTCCGTGTCAAGCACGAGCCGGGCAATCCGGCGGCGGACGCCTCCGGCAATGTCAAATATCCGAACGTCAATGCGATGGTCGAAATGACCGACATGCGCGATGCCCAGCGCTCCTACGAGGCCAACCTCAACATCATCAGCGCGACGCGGCGGATGATCCAGCGCACGCTCGACATCCTCAAGTCCTGACGCAACAAGAACAGGGAACGTAAATCATGGCTTCACCGACAGTCGCCGCCAACGCCTACGCCAACC
Organism: Bradyrhizobium sp. USDA 3262; assembly: GCF_054060035.1. Lineage (NCBI taxonomy): Bacteria > Pseudomonadati > Pseudomonadota > Alphaproteobacteria > Hyphomicrobiales > Nitrobacteraceae > Bradyrhizobium > Bradyrhizobium sp. USDA 3262. Next base: position 6,837,891 of record NZ_JBSSCT010000001.1, on the reverse strand, counting down.
TCGCCAAGATGATGGAGCGCGGCGGCGCCGAGAAGGCCGGGCAGGCCGTCGCCGGCCCATCCTTCAGCGCGCTGCTGAAGGACTCCGTCGGCAGCGTGCTGGAGGCGGGCAAGAAGTCCGACGCGCAGACCATGGCGATGGCCTCGGGCAAGGCCAACGTGATGGACGTGGTGACGGCGGTCGCCGACACCGACGTTGCGGTGTCGACGCTGGTCTCGGTGCGCGACCGCGTGATCCAGGCCTATGAAGACATCATGAAGATGCCGATTTGATTTCACTGTCGTTCCGGGGCGCGAAGCGAACCCGGAACCTCGAGATTCCGGGTTCGCGCTACGCGCGCCCCGGAATGACGAAACAAGTTGCAAGAAGCGAGAACTCAACAATGACCGGCCCCGAAACCCTCGACGTGGCGCGCGATGCGATCTGGACCATCGTGGTGGTGTCGTCGCCCCTGATGGTGGTCGGCCTCGTGGTCGGCGTCGTGGTGTCGCTGTTCCAGGCGCTGACGCAAATCCAGGAACAGACCCTGATTTTCGTGCCGAAGATCCTCGCGATCTTCGTCACATTGCTGCTGGCGCTGCCGTTCATGGCGGACTCGCTCTCCAGCCACATGATGCGGATTTCATCGCGAATCATCGGCGGTTGATGCACTAATGCCGCGGTCATGCGCATCGATGTCTCCCTGCTGCCGGCGCTGGCCGCGATCTTCGTGCTGGTCTTCGCGCGTGTGGGCGCGATGGTGATGCTGCTGCCCGGTTTCGGCGAGAGCAACATCCCGGCGCGGGTCAAGCTGTCGATCGCGCTATTGCTGACGCTGATCATCCTTCCCCTGCATCGCAACGCCTATCATGTCGACCTGACGTCGATCTCCTCGCTCGGGGTCCTGATGGTGCATGAGCTCATCATCGGCATCGTGCTCGGCGCGACCGCGCGGGTGACGCTGTCGGCGCTCAACGTCGCGGGCTCCGTGATCGCGCAGCAGCTCGGCCTCGGCTTCGTCACCGCGGTCGATCCGACCCAGGGGCAGCAGGGCCAGATCATCGGCAACTTCCTCACCATCCTCGGCCTCACGCTGCTGTTTGCGACCGACAGCCACTATCTCGTCATTGCGGCGCTGAGCGAGAGCTACCGGATCTTCTCGCCGGGCGAGATCATGCCGACCGGCGACATCGCCGCGCTTGCGACCTCGGCTTTCTCCGCCGCCTTCAAGATCGGCCTGCAGCTGTCCGCGCCGTTCCTGGTGTTCGGCCTGGTCTTCAACATCGGGCTTGGCGTGCTGGCGCGGCTGATGCCGCAGATGCAGGTCTATTTCGTCGGAGTGCCGCTCTCGATCATGGTCGGGTTCCTGATCTTCGGCGTCGTGCTCGCCGCGATGATGAACACCTATCTCGACTATTTCCTCGGCGTCATGCGCCAGCTCGCTCCGATGAATTAGGGGGGAAGAAGTGGCGGACGATACCGAAGACAAAACAGAAGACCCTACGCAAAAACGTCTCGATGAAGCCCTCGAGAAAGGTGACGTCGTCAAGAGCCAGGAGGTCAACACCTGGTTCGTGATCGCCGGCGGCACCTTGGTGCTGTCGACCTTCTCGGGCTCGATCGGCAGCGGCATCTTGATGCCGCTGCGCAACCTGATCGCCAATTCATGGATGATCCGCACCGACGGCGCCGGCTTGCTGGCGCTGACACAGTCGCTCGGCTACGCGGTGGTCGCCGCGATCGGCGTGCCGTTCCTGTTGCTGGCGCTGGCCGCGATCGCGGGCAACATGGTGCAGCATCAGCTGGTGTGGTCGGGCGAGCAGCTGAAGCCGAAATTCTCCAAGATCTCGCCGGCTGCCGGCTTCAAGCGGTTGTTCGGCAAGCAGGCGGTGGCGAATTTCCTGAAAGGGCTGTTCAAGCTGATTGCGCTCGGCGCCGTGATGGTCGCGGTGCTGTGGCCCGATCGGATGCGGATGGAATCCTTCCTGCGGGTCGATCCGGCCGAGCTGCTGCCCGCCATCACCGGCATGACGGTGCACCTGTTGGCGGCGGTGGTGGCCATCCTCGCTGCGGTCGCGATCGCCGATTACTTCTTCCAGTACCGGACCTGGTACGAGCGTCACAAAATGTCGCTGCAGGAGATGAAGGAGGAGTTCAAGCAGTCGGAAGGCGACCCGCACGTCAAGGGCAGGATCAAGCAATTGCGGGTCCAGCGCGCCAAGAAGCGCATGATGGCCCAGGTTCCGAAGGCCTCGGTGATCATCACCAACCCGACCCACTATTCGGTGGCGCTGGCCTACGACCGCAGCATGTCGGCGCCGATCTGTGTCGCCAAGGGCGTCGACATCATCGCGTTCAAGATCCGGGAGATCGCCAAGGAGCACGACATTCCGATCGTGGAGAACGTGCCGCTGGCCCGGGCGCTCTATGCGACGGTCGAGATCGACCGGGAGATCCCGGTCGAGCACTATCACGCGGTTGCCGAAATCATCGGCTACGTGATGCGGCTGAGGCGCGGCCTGTCCGGCCTGCGTCAGTAAGGGGCGGAAAACCCGCTTGAAATGCGCGTAACTTGCGAAATTGCCGCCTGATGGACTTGCGTTTTCGGGTCCGATTCAGGCACTCAGGGGCGAGGTGGCCGGCCGGTCGCCTTCGTGATGCAGACGAGCCATGTCTCTCCAGATGATCGCCGATAGCAACGATCCTTCCGTGACCGAGCCGTTCGTGGCCCATGGACCAGCGCGGCGGAACGGCAGCATCCTGCTGGTGGTCCTGATCGCGGCCGGCATCGTCGCGGTGGCGGTCTGGCTGATGACCATCGGCCGCACCGAGGCGCAGCCCTATATCCTCGGCGTGCTGGCGCTGCTCGCCACCGTCGGGCTGTTCAACCTGTTCGCCCTTGCCGCCGGCATCATCCGCTTCTCCGACCGCGCCACCGATGATCCGGTGATGGCGCGGATCGCCGACCAGGCCCAGGAAGGGCTCGTCGTCACCGACTCCCGCGGCCACGTGGTCTATTCCAACGCCGCCTATCTCACGCTGACCGGCGCGGCCGGGCCGCAGGACGTCCGTCCGGTCGAGCGCGTCTTCATCGGCAACCCCGACGTCTCCGAGGCCGTGTTCCGCCTTTTGAAGGCTGCCCGCGAGGGCAAGCGGCAGCAGGAGGAGGTCCGCGTCGCCGGCCAGGAGGCCGGCCAGGGCCGCTGGCTGCGCCTGCGGGTACGCCCGCTCGGCGAGGGCAAGCGCGATGCGAAATATGCGGTTTGGTCGATCGCCGACGTCACCCGCGACCGCGAGCGCCAGGAAGACGTGTTCCAGGAGCTGCGGCACGCGATCGAATATCTCGATCACGCGCCATGCGGCTTCTTCTCGGTCAATCCGGCCGGCGAGATCGCCTATGTCAACGCCACGCTGGCCAACTGGCTGGACTACGATCTGGCCGAGATCGGCTCGGGCGGCCTGAAACTGACCGACATCGTCTCGGGCGACGGCGCGGCGCTGTTGACCTCGATTGCGGCGGTGCCGGGCGAAGTCAAGACCGAGGTGTTCGACATCGACCTGCGGATGCGCGGCGGCAAGACCGTGCCAGTGCGGCTCTATCACAAGCTCGCCTTCGGCGCCGACGGCGCGGCGGGCGCCTCGCGCACGCTGGTGATCAGCCGCGCCCGCGACGAGCATTCCGATCCGGAGCGCGCCGCCGAGGTGCGCTTCATGCGCTTCTTCGACCATACGCCGATGGCGATCGCGACCGTCGATCGCGGCGGCAATGTGGTCGGCGCCAATGCGCGCTATGCCAAGCTGGCGCAGGGCCTGAATGGCGACGGCGGCGCCGCCAAGTCGATCTTCCGCGCCGTCAATCCGCGCGACCGCGGCCTCCTGATCGCCGCGATCAACCAGGCGGCCGAGGGCCAGGGCGACATCGCGCCGGTCGAGGTGATGCTCGACGGGCCCAAGGAGCGCTTTGCCCAGTTCTTCGTCACCACCGTCGAGAAAGACGAGCGCGACGCCGAGACCGCGATCGTCTACATGCTCGAGACCACCGAGCGGCGCGCGCTGGAAAACCAGATCAACCAGTCGCAGAAGATGGAGATGGTCGGCCAGCTCGCCGGCGGCATCGCGCACGACTTCAACAACGTGCTGTCGGCCATCATGATGGCCAACGACTTCCTGCTGAACGCGCACAAGCCGACCGACCCGTCGTTCCAGGACATCATGCAGATCAAGCAGAACGCCACCCGCGCCGCGACACTGGTGCGGCAGCTGCTTGCATTCTCGCGCCGCCAGACGCTGCGGCCGCAGGTGCTCGATCTCGGTGATGCTTTGAGCGACCTCACCATGCTGCTGCGCCGGCTGATCGGCGAGAAGGTCAAGCTCGACCTCGTGCATGGCCGCGACCTGTGGCCGGTGAAGGTCGACGTCTCGCAGTTCGAGCAGGTGGTGGTCAATCTCGCGGTCAACGCGCGCGATGCGATGTCCGACGGCGGCAAGCTGATCATCCGCACCGCCAATGTGCCGACCGAGGAAGCCGCCCAGCTCGCCAACAAGGGCATGCCGGCGGCGGACTATGTGAAGATCGAGATCGCCGACACCGGCACCGGCATTCCGGCCGAGATCATCGACAAGATCTTCGAGCCATTCTTCTCGACCAAGGAAGTCGGCAAGGGGACCGGTCTCGGCCTGTCCACCGTCTACGGCATCGTCAAGCAGACCGGCGGCTTCGTCTATGTCGATTCCGTGCCGGGCGGCGGCACCACGTTCCGGATCTATCTGCCACGGCATCGCCAGGAGCAGGAGGTCGCACCGGAGGCCCAGGTCGGCAACGGCGCGGCCAAGGAAACCGCCGTGGAAGCCGCCAAGCCGAAGCCCGATCTCACCGGGCAGGGCACCATCCTGCTGGTGGAGGACGAGGACGGCCTGCGCTCGCTCAATGCGCGCGGCCTGCGTTCGCGCGGCTACAGCGTGATCGAGGCGGCGAACGGCGTCGAGGCGCTGGAGGCGTTCGAGGAGAAGAACGGCGCCGTCGATCTCGTCGTCTCCGACGTCGTGATGCCGGAGATGGACGGCCCGACGCTGCTGAAGGAAATGCGCAGCCGCAACGCGGAGCTGAAGATCATCTTCGTCTCAGGCTATGCCGAGGACGCGTTCGAGAAGAGCCTGCCGGAGAACCAGCAGTTCGCGTTCCTGCCGAAGCCCTTCACGTTGACGCAGCTGGTCGCCGCGGTGAAGGAAACCATGACGGCGAACTAGCCGCGCGGCGATGCGCGTTACGGATTCACCTGTTGCAGGGACGTGGCGGGCGGGTGCTGTTCCGGTTGATCCTCGGCCGCATATCGGGGTAGGACGCGCCGTCGCAGCCACAAGGACCATAGTGTCACATCTCCGCGACCGAGGGCCGCAGCCGCGGTTCCCGTTTCCCGCTTCACTTTTAACCGGCCCTGCCCATCTTAGGGGCGTTTCCCCATGCCGGGGAATCCTTTGAGGAAACCAACATGAATTTCTCGCAACGCACGCGTGGAATTGTTCGGGCGATCGCCGTCGCGATGGCGTTGGCGCTGCCCGTGATGATGACCGTTTCGGCGGCCGACGCCCGCGTTGGCGGTGGCGGCTCGCGCGGCTCGCGGACATTCTCCGCGCCGCCCTCGACCAACACGGCGCCGGGCTCGGTTGCGCCGATGAACCGCACCTTCAGCCAGCCCGGTAGCCCGAACATGGGCGCGCCGGCGGCGGCGAACTCCGGCGGCCTGTTCGGTCGCGGCGGAATGGGCCGCGGCCTGCTCGGCGGCCTGGCCGCGGGCTTCCTTGGCGCCGGCCTGTTCGGCATGCTGTTCGGCGGCGGGCTGTTCTCGGGTCTCGGCGGCCTGTCGTCGATGCTCGGCCTCTTGCTGCAGATCGGCCTGATCGTGCTCGTGGTTCGCCTTGCGATGTCGTGGTGGCAGCGCCGCAACGCGCCGGCGGCCGCCTATGCCGGTGGCCCCGACGTCGGCCCCGGTCCGCAGGCGAACGCCCGCTCGGGCTTCGGCTTCGGCCTCGGCGGCGGATCGAATGCGCCGGTCGAGATCGCGCCTGGCGACTACGAGACGTTCGAACGGCTGCTCGGCGACATCCAGACCGCGTGGTCGAACGAGGACATCGCGAAGCTGCACACGCTCGCGACGCCGGAGATGGTGTCGTACTTCTCGAAGGATCTCGAGGAGAACAAGGCGCGCAACGTCATCAACAAGGTGACCAATGTGAAGCTGCTGCAGGGCGATCTGGCGGAAGCCTGGCGCGAAGGCGACAGCGAGTATGCGACGGTCGCGATGCGCTACTCGCTGGTCGACACCGTGCTCGAGCGCGGCACCGGCCGTCAGGTCGGCGGCAGCACGCAGCCGGAGGAGGTCACTGAGGTCTGGACCTTCGTGCGCCAGCGTGGCGGCAATTGGGAACTTTCGGCGATCCAGCAGACCAACTGATCGGTTGCCGGAGATGACAGAATACAAGGCGCCGCGGCCTGGTCCGCGGCGCCTTTGTTTGTGTGCCGAGTATGAACGACAGCTTGGAGGTGGAAGTCCTCTACCCAGCCTGATGGCGGCGAAGGGTTAGCGAAGCGCAAGGGCATCATCGCGAGGTGGGGTCTGAAGAAAGCGTGGAGCAAAGCCGCGGCCCGATGGACAAGAACCGGATAACGAGGCCTACCCGGCCGGACGAGCGAGCAAACGGTCGCGAAGTCCAAGGTCATCAAGGGTCGGGGTGGTAAATCCGGCGGGCGTGCGGCGAAGGCGGTCGGTCTTACCTCGGGAGGTCTGCGCTGTGTCCCGGCAACGGGACTGAGGTCGTCGCAAGGCGGCCTGACCGCAGCGCAGAAGTCAGCCGAGGGCATAGTAGGCGGCAGCGCGCCGCCGAAGGCCCGAACGGTGGAAGTGGTTAGTAGAGCGGTCGATCTCGCGCGAGCCATGCGGCAGAAGAATCAGGTTGAGCTGAACTCGGACACCGGAGCGAAGGGTGAAGCCCAAAGCGCCGCCGTCCGAGAGACCGAAGCAAGCGCGGCGACGGCCAGTCTTGAACGCCCGGCGGTCGCAGGGCTGTCGATGGAAGCAGTGGTCGAGCGTGAGAATCTGAAGAAAGCGTTGGCGCAAGTGAAGCGCAACAAGGGCGCGGCAGGCGTCGATGGGATGACCGTCAACGAACTGCCGGCCCACCTGAAAGAGCACTGGCTCGCGATCCGAGCTCAACTGCTTGACGGCACCTACAAGCCGCAGCCGGTGCGGCGGGTCGAGATACCGAAGGCGTCGGGCGGCCTGCGGCCGCTCGGCATCCCGACGGTGCTCGACCGCGTCATCCAGCAGGCGGTGATGCAGGTGCTGCAGGCGGATTGGGATGGGACGTTCTCCGAGACGAGCTTCGGCTTCCGGCCGACCCGCTCGGCGCATCAGGCGGTGGAACGGGCGCAGGCGTATATCGCGTCCGGGCACGCCGTCGTCGTGGACATCGACTTGGAAAAGTTCTTCGACCGGGTCAACCACGACGTCCTGATGGGGCTGGTCGCCAAACGGGTGACTGACAAGCGCCTTCTGAAGCTCATCCGCGGATTCCTGAATGCGGGGGTGATGGAGGGAGGGGTGGTCAGCCCGACGGAAGAGGGCACGCCGCAAGGCGGTCCGCTCTCGCCGCTGTTGTCGAATCTGATGCTGGATGTGCTGGACAAGGAACTGGAGAAGCGCGGCCACCGCTTTGTGCGTTATGCCGATGACTGCAACATCTATGTGCGCAGTCAGCGAGCGGGCGAACGGGTGCTGGCCGGCATCGAGAAGTTCCTCGAAAAGCGCCTCAAGCTCAAGGTCAACAAGGCCAAGAGTGCGGTCGCCAAACCGAGCGTTCGCAAGTTCCTGGGCTTCAGCTTCACCGGCGGGACAGCACCGCGGCGGCGCATTGCGCCGCAGGCGCTCGCCCGCTTCAAGGCGAAAGTTCGGGAGCTGACACGGCGCACGCGCGGCCGAAGCCTTGCGCAGATTGTCAAGGAGTTGTCCGTCTATCTGATCGGATGGCGCGGCTACTTCGGCTTCTGCCAAACCCCGTCGATATTGCGCGACCTTGATCAATGGCTCAGGCGGCGGTTGCGCGCCATCGCCTGGAAGCAGTGGAAGCGCGGAATCACTCGTTTTGCCGAGCTGCGACGCCGCGGCGTCGGCCGGGATCGGGCGGCGCAAACCGCCGGAAGCCCACATGGCCCCTGGCGGCTCGCGAACAGTCCCGCACTCACCATCGCCATGCCAATCGCGTTCTTCAGTTCACTCGGCTTGGCTTCCGTCGCGGCGCTGCAGACCGCATAATCCACTGAACCGCCGGATACGGACCCGTATGTCCGGTGGTGTGGGAGGGGCGGAGCCGCGAGGCTCCCCCCTATCCCGATTGTGCCTTCATTCACATGTCGCGGCGCCGGAATATCCGGAGGGCCTGCGGGTTGATCTCAGCGGACCATAACAACCATCGGGAGGATTGAGATGAAGATCGTTGCGCAGATCGCGGTTCCGGCCTGTCTTGCGTTCGTCGTCGTGGCGGCGCCGCCGGCGGCGGCGCAGACCGCCGACACCAGCTTCTTCCTGACCAGCAACGGCATCGGCAACGGCGGCAATCTCGGCGGGCTCGCCGGCGCCGACAATCATTGCCAGACGCTGGCGCAGGCCGCCGGCTTCGGTGCGCCGAAGACCTGGCGCGCCTATCTCTCGACCCAGGCGGCCGACGGCAAGGCAGCGGAGAATGCGCGCGATCGCATCGGCAAGGGACCGTGGAAGAATGTAAAGGGCGTCGTGGTCGCCAAGGACGTCACCGACCTGCACAGCGCCGGCAACAATCTCACCAAGCAGACCGCCCTGTCCGAGAAGGGCGAGGTCGTCAACGGTGCCGGCGACACGCCGAACCGCCACGACGTGCTGACGGGGTCGCAAGCAGACGGTACGGCATTTGCGGCCGGCGAGGACCGCACCTGCAAGAACTGGACAAGCAGCACGCAAGGCGCCGCCATGCTAGGGCATTTCGACCGCAAGGGCCTGCGCGACGACGAGCCGTCAAAATCCTGGAACACGTCGCATCCCTCGCGCGGTCCCGATGGCGGCTGCTCGCAGGCCGACCTGAAGAGCACCGGCGGCGACGGCCTGCTGTACTGCTTCGCGGCGAATTGAGGGTCGACGAGCAGCCAGCAGTCGCCAAGCGTCGCCGCTCGTTACAGGGCGATCGCATTTGGAATGGGCTGCGTTTTCCGCACCGTCATGGCCGGGCTTGTCCCGGCCATCCATGTCTTTCTTGGCGTGGAGATGAAGACGTGGATGCCCGGGACAAGCCCGGGCATGACGAATTTGTGGAAGTGCCGATCACCTCGAGTTCCAAATGCGAGCATTAAGAGCAGTCAGCTCTTTTTGCGCTTGACGGTCTTCTTCGCAGTCTTCTTTTTCTTCGCGGTTTTCTTCTTCGCCGCGAAATAGGCTTCGACCTTCTTCGAGGAATGCCCGACCGCGGCGACCGCGGTCTTGAGCCGGGCAGGGGTCACCTTGAACTTCTTCGACCAGTAGCGGACCTCGTAGGGCTCGCTGATCGCGATCCGCGCGCGGTCGGCGGCTTTGTGGCGTTGCTCCTTGAAATAGGCTTCCACCTTCTTGGCGGAATGTCCGACCTTCTTGACGGCGGCTTTCAGCTTCGCCGGCGTGACCTTGAACTTCTTGGACCAGTACGCAACTTCGTAGGACTCGCTCAACGCGATCAGAGCGCGATCCGCCGCGCCCCGCTTCTTCTTGCTATCCGCCATAAGATGATCCCTCATCGAAGATTCGACGTTGGAACCTTAGCAGCCTCTGTGCGGTTCGCACAGGCAGCGGTGCGCGATGGACGATCTGACCGCGGCGCGGCTACGATCGAGCTGAAGCGAAGCGATGCGGCGAAGTTTTCGGAGGTAACTGCATGCACTATCAGCTTTACTACTGGCCGATGATCCAGGGCCGTGGCGAATATGTCCGTCTCGCGCTCGAGGATGCAGGCGCTGGCTACACCGATGTCGCGCGGGCCAAGGGCGGCACGGGCGCCATGATGAAGATGATGGAGGCACACAAGGGCACGCCGCCCTTCGCGCCGCCCTTCCTCAAGGCCGGCAGTCTCGTGATCGGGCAGACCGCCAACATCCTGCTCTATCTCGGCGCGCGCCACGGCCTGGCGCCGAAAGCGGAGGGCGGAAAGCTCTGGCTGCACCAGCTGCAGCTCACGATCGCGGACTTCGTGCTGGAGATCCACGACACCCATCATCCGCTCGGGCCGTCGCTGTATTACGAGGACCAGAAGGCGCCGGCGAAGAAGCGCACCGAGGAGTTCTGGGATTCGCGGGTGCCGAAATATCTCGGCTATTTCGAGGACCTCGTGCAGGCCAACCGCGGTTCGTTCCTCACCGGCCGCCGGCTGACCTACGCGGATCTGTCGCTGTTCCAGATCGTGGAAGGCCTGCGCTATGCGTTTCCGAAGCGGATGGCGGCGTTCGAGAAGAAGATCCCGCGCCTGATCGCGCTGCGCGATCGCGTCGCCGAGCGGCCGAACATCAAGGCGTATCTGGCCAGCGAGCGGCGGATTTCCTTCAACGAAGAGGGTATTTTCCGGCGATACAAAGCGCTGGATTTGTAGGCACCGTCATTCCGGGGCGCGAAGCGAACCCGGAATCTCGCGCCACAATCTCTGGATTCCGGGTTCACGCTCCGCGTGCCCCGGAATGACGGCGTGGAAGGCTACCTATTCCGCCCATCCACCGGCGTCATCGCGATCTTCGACAGATCGATGCCATCGATGCAGCTGACATTCAGCGCCACGATGTCGGTGCCGTCGGGCTTCTTGCCGCGCGCGAACACGTCGACGCCGCAATCGACGCAAAGCTGATGGCGGATCGCATGGCGGTTGAAGAGATATTCCTTGAGGTTCTCGGCGCCGGCGCGAAGCTGGAAGCTCGACGGTGGCATGAACACGAAGTGCAGGCCCTTCTTGGTGCAGATCGAGCAGTTGCAGGCCGTCACCATGGCCATATCGGTGGTGCATTCGAAGCGGACCTGTCCGCAATGGCAACCGCCGGTGTAAGTCTTGCTCTCCGCCATGATGATCCCTCACCACAGCCCGGGCACGAGGCGGTAGCGCACCCGTGCCGCATAATCGGCGTAGCCTGACAATCCCGTCACCAGAGTGCGCTCCTCAATCCGGGTGCGGATCGCAAACATCACGAAGAACACCGGCACGAAAGCGAGGCCCCACCAGGAGCCGAGCGTCAGCGGCACGCCGATGAAGAACAGCATCACGCTCGTATACATCGGATGGCGGACCAGCGCGTAGGGACCGGTCGAGATGACGTGATGGTCGCGCTCGGTCTGCACCTTCACGACCGGCGCGGCGAACGAGTTGGTGCGGAACACCCAGAGAATCAGGACGGTCGACAACAGGTACAGCGCAAGGCCGAGCACGATCAGCGGCACGCCGTCATTGACGCCGTCAAAGCGCCGGTCGAGCCCCATCGCGACGAACCACAGCACGGCAATGACCAGGAACACCAGCATGAACCGCTTGTCCTCGGTGGGCTGGCCTTCACGCGCGGTGAGGCGCATGCGCTCGGCCAGCAGCCCGGGATCGACCTTGGCGAGCCACAGCCCGCAGGCCGGGCCGATCACGGCCGAGGCGATCAGATAGGCCCATGCGCCGGGCCAGTGCAGCGTACCTGCGAAGGCAAACAGCAGCACGGCCATGGCGATGACGAAGAAGGTATTCTGCAGAAGGAGCTTTGCGATCATGAGCGGCTCCGCGCGATTCCAGTCGATATTATCGCACCCTTTTCCCGGCAAGCATGCGACCGCAGCGATCAACTTTCGGAGCAGGCGAGACGTTCCTGCGTCGCGACTGTATTGACAATCATATAAGCAATTGCTTATATATTTTCATGCCTGTCGCCACGCAGCTGACCGATGTGTTGAAGACCCTCGCGGACCCGACGCGGCGGGCGGTGTTTGAGCGGATCGCGCGGGAAGGCGAGATCGCCGCGACCGGCCTGGTGCAGGGCTCAAAGGTGTCGCAGCCGGCGGTGTCGCAACATCTGCGCGCGCTGCGCGATGCCGGGCTGGTCGCCGAGCGGCGCGAGGGCCGGCATATCCATTATCGCATCGCGCCGAAGGGGCTCGGCCCGCTGATCGACTGGCTCGGCCATTACGAGACGTTCTGGGCCGAGCGCTTCGCAAACCTGGAACGGCTGCTGAAGGAGAGTGAGTGATGGGTGAGACACACGCGATCACGGTCGAGAAGGTGCTGCCCTACGCGGCCGGAAAGATCTGGCGGACGCTGACGACGAGCGACCGGATCACGAAATGGCTGATGCCGAACGATTTCGTGCCGGCCGTTGGCCATCGCTTCAATTTCCACACCAAGCCGATGGGCGACTGGGACGGTGTCGTACATTGCGAGGTGCTGGATTGCGATCCGCCGCGTCTGTTGCGCTACTCCTGGAAGGGCGGCGCTGATACCAATCCGGAATACGGCTCGAAGCTCGATACGATCGTCACCTGGACGCTGACGCCGGTCGAAGGCGGCACCCATCTGCGGATGGTGCATGACGGCTTCGTGCTGCCGGGCAACCGCTTCGCCTTCGACATGATGAGCCCGGGATGGGGCCGGGTGCTCGACGCCATCGCGCGCATCACCGGCGAAGGCTGATCACTCGTTGTTGCCGCGACGAACCGTGATCGAGGCGTCGGTCTTGTTGCGGGTGCATTCGAGGTTGAGGCGGCGATAGCGCATCGTGATGGTGTTGCCGCGCAAGATGCCCATCCGCTTCAGGCAGCGCGAGGTGCCGGTGACGGCGTCGTCCTTCGGTACGGTGAAGATCAGCGCCGTGGCGGAGCCCACTAGTACCCACTTTTCTTGGAACGTGAGTCGTGATTCAAGGTCGGGATGATACCCGAAGCAAGAGAAGTCCGCCTTTCGAGGCAAGATCGCAAGGTGCTAGAGGCGTGTTGTCGCTCACCGATGACATTGCAGCGCGATTTGAAGCGGGCGCGGATAGTCTTGTTGGCGGCGGACGGGCGCAGCACCCGGTCGATCGCCAAGGAAGTTGGGGTCCAGCCGCGGATTGTCAGCCTTTGGCGGCATCGCTATGCCGACCATGGCCTTGAAGGGCTGCAAGACAAGCCGCGACCGGGCAAGCAGCCGATCTATACGAAGACGACCGACAAGCGGATTCTGAAGCTGTTGGATAAGCCGCCGCCGCACGGGTTTGCGCGCTGGACCGGTCCTCTGCTGGCCGGAGCGCTGGGCGATGTTGACGTCCAATATGTCTGGCGGTTCCTGCGCAGCCACAAGATTGACCTCGCGGCTCGCAAGTCCTGGTGCGAGAGCAACGACCCGAACTTTACGGCCAAGGCCGCCGATGTTGTCGGCCTCTACGTCGCCCCGCCGGCGAAGGCCATTGTGCTATGCGTGGACGAGAAGCCTTCGATCCAGGCTTTGGAGCGAGCGCAGGGTTATCTGAAGTTGCCCAATGGCCGCGCCTTGACCGGCCAGAGCCACGATTACAAGCGGCATGGCACCACAACATTGTTTGCGGCGCTCGAAGTCGCCACCGGAAAGATCATCGCAACGCATTCAAAACGCCGTCGCCGCGTCGAGTTTCTCGATTTCATGAACAGCCTCACCGCGGCCTTTCCGAGCCGCCAGCTTCACGTCATCCTCGACAACCTTAACACCCACAAGAAGAACGAGGACTGGCTCAAGGCCCACCCCAACGTGCAATTTCATTTCACGCCGACAAGTGCGTCCTGGCTCAATCAGGTCGAGGTATGGTTTTCGATCTTGCAGGGGCAGTCGCTCAGCGGCACCTCCTTCACAAGCCTCAAGCAGCTTCAGGACCACATCGATGCCTACGTCAACGCGTACAACGACAAAGCCGAGCCCTTCGTCTGGACCAAGAAAAAGGTCCGTCAACGCCGTTTCAAAGGCCGCCGTATCACTCAGCTCTGATTCCGGGTACTAGGTTGAAGAACTCCGGCTTCATCTTGCGATCGGTCTTGGCGTAGAGCTCGATCGAATAATCCTTGCCGCGGCAGCCGAGCGACAATTCCTTCGCCGCCGGGTGCGTGAGGTAGGTGATGTTGGCGGCGCTGAAATTGACCTTCAGCCCGTCGATCTGGCCGGCGAGCTGCTTGGCGATGTCCACGCAGGGATCGGCATGCGCAGGCGCTGCGACGAAAACCGTCGCCAGCGCGATCAGCGCGGCCGGCAGTGTGGAGCGGATGCTCAAAGGCAAGCGTCGGCGCAACGATGCTGTCACGAAATACCCCCGCGGTATGAAAATACGCAAAGCTACATGCAGGCTCCCGCGGAGCCCGTCAATATGGCCGCGTCAGGACGAGCACTTGCCGTCCTGCGCCTTGGAAACTCCGGCAGCCCGGCGCTCGCAATCATTGCCGTAGGTCTTGCCGTCGCAGCCGCATACGGGCTTGAAGATCTTGTTGCAGATCGTCGGGCGGAACGCGCAGGTGCCGGTCTGGTCGAAGCGGCCGCAGGTCCCGGGCTTGAACTGGCAGAACTGGCCGCGACTGCTGCATTGCAGGCCGGCAAGGCCGCCGCACGGCTTGCCGAGGCGGGCGGCATCTGCGCCGGTCGGGACCGCGATCAGCAAGGCCAGCGCCGCGAACCAGACGAAGAGCGCTGTCTTCATGAAGGTCTCCTGATGGTTTCCTGATGGTTTCCTTGGCCGTTTCGCGGCTTGCCGGCGTTGTGGCAACCTGGGATTACGATGGCATGAAACATAGCACGTGGATTGCCGGTCCCGCGCATGGCTGGAAGGCGGCCGGCTTCCCTTTCCTTTGTCGGAAAAAGGCTTAGAACGGCTCTACATTGCCGGCGGCCCCGCTGCCGGCATCGGCCTTTCGAAACCGACGAGCAGCTCATGAACGCCCCCTCAGCCTTCCCCGACCAGCAGAAGCCCGTTCCGCCCTACAAGCACACGCCTCTGTTCCCGCTTGGTGCCGACACCACGCCCTACAAGAAGGTGACGAGCGAGGGCGTCCGGGTCGAGAAGGTGTTGGGCAAGGACATGCTCGTGGTGTCGCGGGAGGCGCTGCGCGCGCTCTCCGAGGCCGCCTTCGGCGACATCAACCACTATCTGCGGCCGGGCCACCTGAAGCAGCTGCGCTCGATCCTTGAGGACAAGGAAGCCAGCGACAACGACAAGTTCGTCGCCTTCGACTTCCTGAAGAATGCCAACATCGCGGCCGGCGGCGTGCTGCCGATGTGCCAGGACACCGGCACCGCGATCATCATGGGCAAGAAGGGATGCAACGTCATCACCGACGGTGACGACGAGGCCGCGCTGTCCGAAGGCGCGCGCGATGCCTATCTGCGCCGCAATCTGCGCTACTCGCAGGTAGCTCCGTTGTCGATGTATGAGGAGAAGAACACCGCCAACAACATGCCGGCGCAGTGCGAGATCTACGCCGAGGGCGATGATGCGTACAAGTTCATGTTCATGGCCAAGGGCGGCGGCTCGGCCAACAAGAGCTTCCTGTTCCAGGCGACGCCGTCGGTGCTGACCAGGGATCGCCTGCTCGCCTTCCTGAAGGAGAAGGTGCTGACGCTCGGCACCGCGGCGTGTCCCCCTTATCACCTTGCGATCGTGATCGGCGGCACCTCGGCCGAGCTTTGCATGAAGACCGTGAAGCTCGCCTCGGCGCGCTATCTCGACGCGCTGCCGACCCACGGCTCGGCTGATGGCAACGCGTTCCGCGATCTCGAGATGGAGCAGGAAATCCTCAAGATGACGCAGTCGCTCGGCGTCGGCGCCCAGTTCGGCGGCAAGTATTTTTGCCACGACGTGCGCGTGATCCGCATGCCGCGCCACGGCGCCTCGCTGCCGATCGGGTTAGGGGTCTCCTGTTCGGCGGACCGCCAGGTGCTTGGCAAGATCACCAGGGACGGCGTCTATCTCGAGGAGCTCGAGCACAACCCGGCGCAGTATCTGCCCGCGGTCGAGCAGTCGCTCGGCGGCGAGGTCGTCAAGATCGACCTCAACAAGCCGATGAAGGAAATCCTCGCGACGCTGTCGCAATATCCGATCAAGACCCGCGTCTCGATGACCGGCACCATGATCGTCGCGCGCGACTCCGCGCACGCCAAGCTGCGTGAGCGGCTGGAGAAGGGTGAGCCGCTGCCGGATTACTTCAAGAACCATCCGGTCTACTACGCGGGGCCCGCCAAGACGCCCGATGGCTATGCCTCGGGCGCATTCGGCCCGACCACGGCGGGGCGCATGGACTCCTTCGTCGACCAGTTCCAGGCCGCGGGCGGATCGATGGTGATGGTCGCCAAGGGCAACCGCGCGGTCGCGGTGCGCGAGGCCTGCAAGAAGCACGGCGGCTTCTACCTCGGCTCGATCGGCGGCGCCGCAGCGAACCTCGCCGAGCACTGCATCAAGAAGGTCGAGGTCGTCGAGTATCCCGAGCTCGGCATGGAAGCGATCTGGCGCATCGAGGTGGTCGACTTCCCGGCCTTCATCATCATCGACGACAAGGGCAACGACTTCTTCAAGGAATTGAATCTCGGTTGAGAATCCGGGTTGATTGCGGTCGGCCTCGACGGTTTTTCCAAGGGCTGGGTCGCCGTCACCATCGACGGCGACCGGCGCACGATTTCCTTTCACAGTGACATTGCGGACGCGCTGGCGCGCCCGTTCGATCGCGCCGGGATCGATATCCCGATCGGTCTGACCGATGACGGCGAGCGCGATTGCGACCTGCTTGCGCGCGTGAGATTGCGCCCGCACGCCTCGCGCGTCTTCACCGGCGCGCGGCGCTGGCTGCGGCAGCAGTTTGACGATCCCGATCTCGCGAATGCGGAAGCGGTGCGTCGCGGCCAGACCCGCGTGTCGCGCCAGCTCTGGCACATCGGGCCGAAGATCATGGAGGTCGACGCGCTCGTGCGCGCGAACGCCACGCGCGATATCCGCGAGGTGCATCCCGAACTGGTGTTCCTGCGGCTGAACCGCGGCACGCCGTTGCCGCGCAAGAAGTCGGAGGAGGGCGATGCGCTCCGCTGCAGGCTGCTGAAACGATCGGGCTTTCGCGAGATCGATCGATGGCTCACCGAGATGCGGACCGGCACAGGCGCGAAGCGCGACGATGTGCTGGATGCGTGTGCAGTGGCGCTGGCTGCGCGCGAACCTTGCGGAAGCGTTCCCGAAGCGCCGCCGCGAGACGTGTACGGTCTGCCGATGCAGATCTGGTTCTAACTGCAGTTGGTCACCTGGTTGGAGCACAGGCTGCGCCACCAGCCGCGCACGCCGTCATGGCTCTCCACCAGCGCCCAGTGCCCGCTGCAGGCGAGGATGCGTTTCGGACCGTCGTCGGTATCGAACTCACCGCCGAGCTTGCGCAGCGCCGGCGTCCACTTGGCATCGACGAAGGGTGCCTGGAACAGCCCGCCCATGCGGGTGTAGCCGTTGGCGTAGCTCGCGCCGACCTTGTTGGCGGCAACCCATCCGCGCCCGGCATAAGGCTTTGGCGCGTTGCGCGGATAGCGCTTGTCATCCTCGTAGGCCTTGCCCGGCGGCATCGCGCCCTCGATCAGAAACCAGCCGTCCTTGAAGCCGATGATACGAAACTCGGTGAGCCAGCCGCCCTCCGGCGTGTTCTCGGCCCCGCCCATCTTGAGATGGTAGGGCGGCGGCAGCTTGCCGAGCACGCGTGCCTTCGCCGACGGCTCGGCGCGCACGTTGAGGCCTGCGAGGTCCTTGTCCTCCGACCAGGCGCCGAGGTCGCACGGTTCGGTGCCACCGGGCAGTGCGTTTCGCTTCGCGTCAAGTTCGGTCTGGCGCGCGGCAAAATCATTGTCCGCGCCGTCGGCATTTTTGGTCGCGATATCGCTGGGACCGCGCGGCTTCAGTTCGGCCGACAGGGCGCGCGTGCCATCCTTGCTTAGCGTCACGACCATCATCTGACGCGGCGCGAAGACGCTTGCTGGCGTCTTCGGGTCGTCTGCGTTCGCGGCATAGACCGCGAGGTAGCCGGTGGTGCCGGCGGCATCCGTGCTGGAAGAGGTGCCCGCAACATATCCGGCCGGCACCAGCGCGACCGCGCTCGCGCGCCACGCCGGTTCGGCTTCGCTTGCTTGTTGCGCGGAAGCCGTCGCGGCTGATAACGCCATGACGGCAACGGATGTCAGGATGCGCATGCGTGTGCGCGTGCTGCGGTTACGCTCGCGTGCCGGTGAAGGGGAAGCTGCCCATCGGGCCGATGCCCATCTCGCCGGAGATGCCGTCGCCGGAGACCTTGCCGGTGAATTCGAGCGTCAGAGGCATCGGATTGGTGATGGAAACCTTCCAGGCGACGTCGTCGCCGTTCACGGTGCCGTCGAAGATTTCGGTGGAGTTGCCCTCGGCGCCCTGCGTGCCGGTGAGCGTGCCGCCCGAGCTTGCCAGCGACAGCGTCGCCTTGCGCTCGCCCATCGGGGTCGTCATCGTGAGATTCCAGTTTCCGTCCACCGCCATTGATGCCTCCCCTCCAGGTAAAGCGCTTTCAAGCGAAATGGCTACCGGTTCGCGTGAAGAAAACGCGTGCGCGGGTATAGCCCATCTTGCCGCGCGCGCCTAGTTCGCGGCTGCGGCGATCAGGCGCGGGCGGCGGCGCGCAGCCGGCTTCCGACCAGGAAGCGGAAGGCGACATACTGGATCGCGAAGGCGGCGATCTTGGCGCCGACCAGCACCACCGACACGTAGAATGCCCACAGCTTCATGTCGCCGGTCGCCGCGATCGCAATGGTGCCGGCGGCGAGGATGAACATCAGCCCGGCCCAGGCGTAGCCGGCGAGGGTGGCGTATTCCGGAATCGTCTCGGTCACGATCGGCGGCAAATAGCGCAGCATCCAGCCGCGCTTGAGCATGATCGCGCCGATCGCGATGTGGCCGATCGCGGGTTTCGCCAGTACGAAGCGCGGATCGTTGGTGAAAAGCGTCGCACCGCCGAGCACGATCACCAACCCAAGGCTCGCCCAGGTCATGTAGCCGAGCGCCTGTCCCTTGACGCGCGCATAGACCACTTGTGCGATCGCGCCCGCGATCGCAACGCCCGTGGCGATCAGGACATTGTCGGTGGCGAAATAGACCACCAGGAAGACGATGGTGGAGAGGAAGTCGCTCGCAAGCCTGGCAAATACGCTCTTCATCGTCGTGGTTTCCGTTTCCTCGGGATGATCGTGGTGATGTTGTTATGACAGCGTTTAGCGGGACGGCAGCGCGCCGGCCGGCGGCGCCGCGTCCTTGGCCGCGCGATGGTGCGGATACCAGTGGGTGAAGTACACCGCCGCGTTACGTGCGGCGAAGGCGATCAAGAGGCCCGTCCACAGCGGCAGCGCCGGCACGTAAAGCACCGCAATGTTGCCGATCAGCATGAGCAGCATCGCGACGGTCCAGGCACCGGTGATCAGGTAGTTGGCACGGAGGAAGCCGGGCAGCTTCGCGGTCTCGGCATCGACCTGCTCCAGCGCATATTGCCGCGTGAAGGGATGGCCGATCATGATCGAGCCGAGCGACACCAGCAGCATGCCGGCATCGACCGCGATCTTCACCGCGATGCTGCTCGACGTCGCGTCGACGAAGATGAGGTAGAAGCCGACCGCGGCGAACACGATCACCGAACCGACGCCGAGGATCTTGATGCTGCGGCCGCGTGCGACATCGAACGCGATCACGGCAAGGCAGATCAGGGCGGCACAGAGCAGGCTCACCGTGGCCGAGGTCAGCAGCATCAGCATGGCGAAGGCGCCGTAGGGAGCGAGGATCAGGAAGATCGTCATGGTGAGCCTCATCGGCTGATCTTTACATCGTAAAGATACCCTAGAGGCGAGCAATGGAAGCGTCAAGCGAAATCTTTACAGTGTCAAAATCGTGAGGTGACTGGAAAAAATCCAGTTCTGACAGTGACATAAAGGTGGCTCTCGCACTTGGCGCTCGCCATCCCGCATCGTTATGGCCGGGCATGGCCGTTGACGGGCGGCGTCGCTTCCGCTGGCTTATGTCCCGGCCATCCACTTTCCCGCAAGTGGCGACAAAGATGCCCGGCACGAGGCCGGGCATGACGAGCGGAGGAATTGCTGTGCTGACGTCTGGGACGATCGACGATTACTCCGCGCCCACCCAATTGCCGTGGAATCCATCCGGCACGCGGTGGCCGAGATGGACCAGCGCGGTCGGGCCCGCTTCGACATCTTGCGCGTTGAACACGGCGAGGTCGCTGCGGTTTTCGCGGGCGCGCCAGACCACCGCGAGCAGCCAGCCGTCGCCTTCCGCGGCGTCAGCGCCGCGCTCGACGAAGACAGGCTCGGAGATCGTATCGCCGGCGGGCAGCAGATAGTGGCCGAGCCGCTTGCCACGGCCGTCGACATGCACGATGCCCGACAGCGCACCGAACATCGGCAGATCGGGGTTGGCGCAGGCATACCAGCCGTGATTGCTGGCAAATCCGGCGCGGCGATCGTCGACGCGGGGGAATTCGCCGGTGAGGTCGTCGAGATAGGTTTGCGTGAAGCGGTCGGTGTTGCCGGAGAGGTCGAAGGTCCAGCGGCAATAGCGCGCGCGGTTCTTCCGCGGGTCGGTCGGCGAGCCGTCGGGATGGTTGAACAGCGGCGCTTCCTCGAACTGCATCACGTCGGCGATGATGCGGTTGCCGTCCTCCCACGCGTTCATCACGTGGAAAACGTAGCAGGTCTCGGCGCGGAACCAGACGATGTCCTTTGACGCGCCGCTGCGCTTCATGACGCCGACATAGGCGCCTTTCTCCGGCTCCCAGGCATAGGGCGCCTGTCCGCGCATCGCGCGCTGCATGCTGCCGGTGATCGGCAGGATCGGAAACAGCACATGGTTCTCGGTGACGATGAAGTCGTGCACCATGCTGGCATAGGGCGCCTCGAAGCGTTCGAACCGCGTCACCACGCCGGACGAGCTGACCGCGCCGAACGACAGTGCCGGCGTCAGCGGGCCCGCGGCGTTGTAGCCGAAGAACACCATCTCGCCGGTGACCGGATCGATCTTGGGATGCGCGGTGAAGGGGCCTGTGATTGCGCCCTTGTAGTCGCAATAGCCGAGGCGATTGAGCGTGCCGGGCTCGATCTCGGTCGGCAGATGGCCTTCCTCCAGTGCGAGCAGGCGGCCGCCATGGAAGATGATGTTGGTGTTGGCGACGCCGCCGTCGGTCGTGGTCGTCGCCGGCGTATCCGGCATCTTGCGCCCGAAGCCGCCGAACAGCGCGCGGCCGGCATCGTGCTCGGCCTGCCATTTCGGCGTGCGGACCCAGCGGTTGCGGTAGCTGGCGCGGCCGTTCTCGAGATGGAAGGCGTGCAGCATGCCGTCGCCGACGAACCAGTGCGCACCCGGCGCCTCGAATTGCGGATTGGGGCCGTTGCGATAGAGCGTGCCGTTCAGCTCGCGCGGCAATTCGCCCGAGATCTTCAGGAATGGCGCGTCGGCTTCGAATGGGATCGGCGCCAGATTGGTGCGCGCCGCATTGGATGTGACCTGGTCGAGCATTCCGCATCTCCCTGCATTATGATCTTTACATCGTAAAGATATCAGTAGGGATGACGCCACCGATCGTCAAGCAAAATCTTTACAGTGTAAAAATTGCGACATATAAGGGCCCGATGGCAAGAATCTCCAAAGAAAACAAGGCGACTCGCCCGGCACGGGCCCCGACCCGCCGGGTTGCACGAACCGCGGCGGCTCGTCCGGCCCCACGGCGCCGCGCCAACGACACGCCGTATCATCACGGCGATCTGCATGAGGCACTGTTGAAGGCCGCCGAGCGCGTGCTCGAGCGTGATGGATTGGCGGGACTGACATTGCGTGCGGTGGCGCGCGAGGCCGGTGTGTCGCACGCCGCTCCGACGCATCATTTCGGCGATCTCACCGGTTTGCTCAGCGAACTCGCGGCGATCGGTTTCCGGCAATTTGGCCTCGCGATGGCGGCTGCGGATGCTTCGGCGGCCACGACGCCCGAGAAGGGCGTGGCGAGCGCCAAGGCTTATGTTGCCTATGCGCAGGCACATCCCGGCATGTACGGGCTGATGTTCCGCAGTGAGCGGCTCGATCATTCGCGGCCGTCGCTGCACGAGGCGTCCGAGGCGTCGTTCGCAGGGCTGACCCGCGGCG
The DNA here is from genome assembly GCF_054060035.1 of Bradyrhizobium sp. USDA 3262. NCBI lineage: Bacteria > Pseudomonadati > Pseudomonadota > Alphaproteobacteria > Hyphomicrobiales > Nitrobacteraceae > Bradyrhizobium > Bradyrhizobium sp. USDA 3262. The sequence continues at coordinate 6,815,735 of NZ_JBSSCT010000001.1, read as the reverse complement.
TCGGCGCCAGCCGGCACGAGCAGATTTCCAAGGAGCAGCTCACGCTGGATCAGGCCGCCGCGATCGCGTCCGCCTGGTCGCTCGTGCATGGTTTCACCATGCTGCTGCTCGACGGACGCCTCAAGACGATTCTGGATCGGTCGCCCGAGGGCACGTCCGCGGAAATGTTGTTGACCGCGATGCTGCGATTGTCCGCGGGCCGCTCGGCGCGGCCGTAATGAAGCTACCCTTGTCGTGCCGGCGCGTTGACGCGGCATGGCACGATCACCGCGCGTTCCCTGGAAACGTCCGAACCCGCGCAAGCGGGCGGGCGAGGCAGAAGGGCTGAGGTTCTCGTCACCTCGCCCCGCCTGCGGGGAGAGGTCGGAACGCATCGCTAGATGCGTTCCGGGTGAGGGGACTCTCCGCGAGCGCAACTATCACCGTATACGCGGAGACAGCCCCTCACCCCGTAAGAACGTTGAGAGGGAGCGCAACGCCGTGCGCGCTAGCGTTTGGTCAGCGACGTGGTCCGGCCGCTCTGTCCGACCGTCTTCACCGTATCCGTGCCGCATTTGAAATCGCGGGCGAAATCGTCGGCGGCCTGCCGCGCCAGCGCGTTGGCATTGGGATTGGCCGCGACGTCGACATAGGCGACATGACAGACATCGCCCGGCGGCAGCCGGGTCACGGCGAGCATCGCCCGCGAGACAGGGCCGCCGCGCTTGTCCTGCTCGCTGTTGTCGGCGATCTGCCAGCGCTGGATGATCGCAAACGGCTTGCCGCCGACTGCTCGCCATTCGACCGTATCGCCGGTCGAGCTGAACGGGCCGAACCAGGCCTGCGCCGCCGGTTCCCTGGCTGCTGCCTCGTGGTTTCGGCCGACCGAGACCACTTCGCGCAGGTCGCCCTCGTTGATCAGCACCACGAGCCCGGATTTTCCCGGACAGACCCTCGTGGTGCTGCCGTCCTCCTCGCTGGGCTTGCCGATCATGCGGCAGGCCTTCGGCGCGGTCGATGTGTAGCTGCTGCTGATCGTCTCAGCGCCGGCCTGACCAGGATTTGCACCGGCAAGCGCCATAACGACTGTTGCAAAAGCAAGGTATTTCATCGGGGGAAACCTGGGATCCGGACGTTACTTTGTGTCTGACATATGCAATCTGGGGAAGGTTCAATAGACACGCGGGAAACACCTGACAGGCGCGCGGAATCGTCCTAGAAGGGCGGCTTCGCAACTTCTGTCGCGTGCACTTGCGTGCCGTAACCTTGATCGTCATGTCCACGATATCATCCAACAAGCCCTATCGCGTCGGCCGTTCCCGTACCGGTCTTGGCCTTTTCGCCACCAAGCCGATCAAGAAAGGCACCAAGATCATCCGTTATTTCGGGCCATTGCTCGACTCGAAGAAGAAGGATGAGGACGCGATCGAGAACAAATATCTGTTCGAGCTCACCAACCGCTGGACCATCGACGGCTCGATCCGCGAGAACGTCGCGCGCTACATCAACCACGCCTGCAGGCCGAACGCGGAATCCGACGTTCGCCCACGCAAGCGCAAGGTGTTCATCCGCGCCATCAAGGACATCGAGCCCGGCGACGAAATCAATTACGACTACGGAACCGACTATTTCAAAGCCTATCTGAAGCCGATCGGCTGCAAGTGCGATGCCTGCGAGAGGAAGCGCAAGAAGAAGCGCGCGGAGGCGAGGGCGGAGCGGGTGCGGCTGAAGGAAAGGGCCGAGCGGAAGGCGCAGCGCAAGGCCGAGAAGCTCGCCGAGGAGCGGGCCAGGCAGCGGAAGGCGAAGAAGGCTGCCAAAGCAAACGGCAAGCTCGTCAACGGCACGGCGCTGAACGGCAGTCACCTCAATGGTCACAGCCTGATCAACACGGCGGGCAAGGAGGCTGCCTCGTCGAAGCGCGGCACCGCTCGGGCGCTGAACGCCTGATACCCACGTCGCTCGAAAACGCTCTAGCGGCTCGGCCGGTGCGCCGCGCGTGGTAACGGGGAATTGCCGAAATCCAGCGTCGAGCGCTGGATGATCGTGCCGTGCTCGTCGATGACGAGACGGAAACGCTTGCTCCCCGAGAAGAATGTGAGGCGATGGCGTCCCTGATCGGCGTCGAGCCCGCGCTCCGAACGCGTCGTGATTGCGCCCGAGCGCATCCCGGCCTGCAGCAGCGGAACCGCGATGCCGAGGCCTTCGGCGACGATATTGGCGTCGACCTCGAACGCGCCGTCCGCGAATGTGATCGTCGTCATGATGCCCTCGCGGGATGGTGGACGGGACGCGGCACGTAGGCGCATTCGGCGAGCGTCGTCCCGTCGAGCTCGCGCATGAAGGCCTCGCGCGCCGCGGCAAGCTTCGCCTTCAGCCGGCAGCGCGGCAGCAGCAGGCAGTCTCCGCCATCATCCCTGAAACATTCGACCAGCGCGCTGCCGCCTTCCAGCGCGCGCACCACCTGGCCGAGGGTGATGGTCTCCGCCGGCCGCGCCAGCGAAAAGCCGCCGCCGGCGCCGCGTTGGGTGGCAATGAAGCCGGCCTCGGCAAGATCGCGCACCACCTTGGCGAGGTGGTTGCGGGAAATGTCGAACTCGGCCGCGATCTCGCTGGTGGCAAACGAACGGTCCGGCTCGCCGGCCAGCCGCATCAGGGCGCGGAGCGCAAAATCCGTGAACGATGTCAGGCGCATGGAAGCCCTTCGAAATCAGCACTTGGCGGATCAGCTATAGCAGGCTAAATAGGTATTTGAAATGCATATTTAGGATGTGAGCCATGACAGGAGCAGAGCGCCGCGAGCAGATCACCGCAGGGATCGTCGCGCGGACCGGGATCACCGAGGCCATGATCGAGCAGCTGGTGCATGCCTTCTACGCCGAGGTCCGCAAGGACCCGGTGATCGGGCCGGTGTTCGAGAGCAGGATCAGCAATTGGGCGCCGCATCTGGCCCAGATGTGCGCGTTCTGGTCCTCGGTCGCGCTGATGACCGGGCGCTATCACGGCACGCCGATGGTCAAGCATATGCCGCTGCCGATCGACGCCGCGCATTTCGACCGCTGGCTCGAACTGTTCGAGGCGACCGCAGCCGAGCTGTGCCCGCCGGCGGCGGCGGCGCATTTCATCGATCGCGCGCGGCGCATCGCCTCGAGCCTCGAGATGGGCGTTGCCAGCGGGCAGGGCGTGATGCTGGCGGTCGGCGAGCGTTACAGGCGAAGCGAAGCAGGAGCAGTGCAATGAGGAACAGGGCGAAGGCGATTGCGCGCGCCATCGACGGCGCATGGTTTCATCAGGATCAGGCCGATCCGTTTTCCGGCAGCAGCCTCATGCCGATGCTGATCATCGGCCTGGCGCTGACCTTTGCCGGCATGATCGTCGCGGTGGTGCTGAGCTGACAGAAACGGCCGCCGCGTTTGCCGCGACGGCCGCTCGTCACGTCTGGCATTCGGTTTACGCCGCGACCGCCTCACCGCTGCGGCGCAGCCCGACATATTGCAGCTCGGCGAACACGCCGGCGGCGATCGCCTGGGCGAGGATCACGATGGTCCCGAAGAGGTTTGGCGATACCGCGCCCGACAGCAGCAGCGCGATGCTGGCGAGCGTCCAGGCCGCGTTGCCGACGACCACCAGCATCACCAGCGGCTTCGGCACCGACATGCGCGTGCCGAGCCAGCCGACCAGCGCGGTATAGGCGATCAGGAACAGCCCGGTCTCGCGCAGCAGCGCTTCCGGCAGGCCGAGCAGTGATGCCAGCGCGCCGGCGTCGAGCACCATCGCTATGGCGGATACGCCGCTGAAGACGGCATCGGCAAGCAAAGCGCGGCGCAGCAGCTGGGACGAATGGATCATGGCAGGGTCTCCTCTGGTTGGGATGGGGGTGGTCAGCGGAACAGGGACTGCAGCTGACGCCACAGCCGGAGCGGACACAGCGCCTTGCCGACTCTCGTCTCGACCGCATAGACCTGCGCGAACACGAACACGCCGGTTGCGTGCACGAGCGGCTGCGGCATGTTGAGCGAGCGCGCCAGCAGCCAGGTGGTCAGATGCACCAGCCACGGCAGCAGGACGGCGAGGGCGCGGACAAGGGACAGCATCAGCATGGTCATCTCCTGTGTCGTGGAAGATGAGCCGGCCGGCGCGCCAATTCGATTACCTCAGGCGTAATGGAACGGGCGAATTCCGCATGGTAGGTTTTGCACCATGAACGCACATGCATCCATGGCGCGGGCCGAGCCCGCCAAACCCATCCTGATCGGCGAGCACCTGCGCGATTGGCGGCAGCGCCGCCATCTCAGCCAGCTCGACCTTGCCGTCGATGCCGAGATCTCGGCGCGGCATCTGAGCTTCGTCGAGACCGGCCGCTCGGCGCCGTCGCGCGACATGGTCCTCAAACTGGCGGAGCGCCTTGACGTGCCCCTACGCGAACGCAACGTGCTGCTGGTCGCCGCGGGTTTCGCGCCCGCATTCCCGCAACGCTCGCTGGATGATCCGGCGCTGAAATCGGCGCGCGAGGCGATCAATCTGGTGCTGAAAGCGCACGAGCCCAATCCGGCGCTGGCCTATGACCGGCACTGGAATCTGGTCTCTGCCAACCGCATGGTTGCGCCGCTGCTCGAGGGCGTGCCGCAGCGGCTGCTCGGCCAGCCCTTCAACATCCTGCGGCTTGCCTTCCACCCCGAGGGCCTCGCGCCGCGCACCGTGAACCTCGCGGAATGGGCCGCGCACCTACTGGAGCGGCTGCATCGGCAATGCGAGGCAACGGCCGATCCGGAGCTGCTCAAGCTCTATCAGGACCTGAAGTCCTATCCGATCCCGGCGCGGTCGGCCCCGATCACCACCGACAACAACGTCGCGCTTCCCTTCAAGCTCCGCCTCAATGGCGAGATCCTGAGCTTCATCTCGACCACCATGGTGTTCGGCACGCCGGTCGACATCACGCTGCAGGAGCTGGCGCTGGAGACCTTCTTCCCGGCCGATGAGCTGACCGCCGAGCGGATGCGGCAGATGGCAGCCAGTATGAAATAGCGGCTTGTCTTGGGGCGCGTTCGGCCTACCTTTGGGGTTCCATTTCCGCCGGGAACCCGCCATGAGCGATCTGAAGCCGCTTCGCCTCGACATCGTCTCCGACGTCGTTTGCCCCTGGTGCTATATCGGCAAGCATCGCATCGAGGATGCGCTCAAGCTGGTGCCCGATGTGCCGGTCGAGGTGCATTGGCGGCCGTTCTTCCTCAACAATTGGGTGCCGCGCGAGGGCATCAGCCGCGAGGAATATCTCACCGCCAAGTTCGGCTCGGTCGAGGCCTACAAGGGCATTGCCGGCCGCGTGGTCGCCGCCGCCAATGAGGAGGGGCTCACCTACCATCCCGAGCTCGTCAAGCGGCAGCCCAACACGATCGACTGCCATCGCCTGATCCACTGGGCCGAGGCCAAGGGCAAGGCGGCCGAGATGAAGCAGCGGCTGATGGAGCTGTATTTCCGCGACGGCGGCGATCTCACCGACAGCAACGTGCTGGTGCAGGCAGCAAGCGACGTCGGGCTCGATGCCGACGACGTGCGCAAGCGTCTCGCCACCGACGAAGATGTCGCCCTGGTCTCGGCGCAGGCCCAGGAAGCCGCCGAGAAGGGGATTTCGGGCGTGCCGACCTTCGTGTTCGCGCAGAAATACGCGGTGTCCGGCGCCCAGCCGGCCGAGCAACTCGCCCGCGCCATCCGCCAGGTCTCGGCCGAGATCAACGCGCAGGCGGCGCAGTAGTCCGCAGTCCACATCGAAAGCCCGGCTCATGCCGGGCTTTTTCGCTTGCCCACATCATCCATCGGAAACAATCAGGGAGACCATCATGATCTATGAGCTGCGCACCTACACGGTACGTCCAGGCGCCGTCGGCGAGATGGTGAAGGCCGCGAGCACGATCTCGCGCGATATCCGCGCCGACAATTTCGGCAAGCTGGAAGGCTACTGGATCACCGAGATCGGTCCGCTCAATCAGGTCATGCATATGTGGAGCTACGCCGATCTCAACGAGCGGACCCGGCTGCGCGCCGAGCTCGCCAAGAATCCGCGCTGGACCGGCGAGTATATTCCGGTGATCCGTCCGCTGCTGGTGCGGCAGGAGGTGCGGCTGCTCAATGCCGTGATCCCGCCGGTGGCGCCGGCGACCAAGGGCAACATCTACGAATTCCGCAACTATCGCGCCAAGCCGGTCGGCGGCGCCAAGCAATGGCTCGATCTGATCACCGGCGTGATGCCGGAGCGCGAGAAATACTCCAAGATCGTCGGTCTCTGGACCACCGAAGCCGGGCAGCCCAACGAGGTCTGCCACATCTGGGCCTATCCCGATCTCAACGCCCGCGCCGCCGCACGCGGCAACGCGATGAAGGATCCGGCCTGGCTGGAATTTTTGAGCAAGGGCACGCAGGTGCTCGAGGAGATGCACTCGACCATCATGCTGCCGGCACCGCACTCGCCGTTGCAGTAAGGCAGGCGCTGGTCGCGCCGCGTTTCCCAATGATGCGCCGAGCGCAAGGCAGAGAGGCCGCCGGTTGAGGCGGCCTTTTCGTTTGGCGTCGGGACGTCGAGAGCGCGGGCAAAAAGCCCCATCCGATGTTTCCATCAGATGAGGCTTTCGAAGCAAGGGCGCGCGCCGTCTGAGAACCAGCGCGCCACAACGCTAGTCGGGCCAGCTGACACCAACCTGACGGCGGCTGCCCGTTGTTTCCCGATGTGTCTGCATGCCTACGAAAGGGTAAACCGCATTATCCGGGCTTGCCGCGCCGGCTGCGGATGAAGCGCACGGCGCCGCGCGCGCCTTCGTAGGCGAATTTGTTCAGGGTCAGCGCGGCGTGAATGGCCGGCACCAGCGGATCGCGGCGCCGCAGCGGCAGCAAGACGTCGCCGATCGCGAAGCGGCCGCGCCAGATCGGGTCGATCATGGGGTGGCCGGGCGCCGCCGTGGAATCGGCCGAATTGATCGCGGGATCGGCGCAGAGATGGCGCGTCAGCTCCAGCGTCAGCTGCGTGCCGGGCGAATGTTTCGCAAAACGCTCGTCGACGCCGATCTTGAAGAAGAAGGCTCGGTCCTGGTGGCGCACCACGATGCCGCCCGCGACCGGCGTGTCGCCCGCATGCAGCGTGATGATCTCGCAGCGGCCGGCTTCGGCCATCGTCGACGTCGCGCGGCGGATGAAGGCCGCATCGCCGGCATGCTGGCTGAGCGCCGTGCCGCGCTGGCCCTTCCAGCCACCGGCTTCTAGGACAAGGAAAGTCTCGAGCGCCGTCGCAACCTCGTGCGGCGTGCGGGCGACATCGAAGCGCACCGCGCCGTGGTCGGACAGGCGATGGTGCTGACGGCGCAGCTCCTTCAGCTTCTTAGGCCCGAGCGCGTCGCGCAACAATTCGTCGGCATCGCGCGTCGCATCCAGCTGGGCGCGCTGATAGGCGCTCAGCACGCGCGGCTGCAACCCGTCTCGCGCCAGCACCGCGCGGATCGCCGCCATGGCCGGGCCCTCGAGCGACATGGTGCGCAGGATCAGCGCATGCGCGCCCGCATTGCGCGCCTGCCGCAGCATCTTGCCCACCGCTTCCTCGGCGGCGTCGCGGTCGAGCAGCGGCGTGCACAGCGTGCCATAAGGTTCGGCGCCGACCAGCGCGGGCAGGGGGATGCGGTAGATCCGCCGCATCGGAACGACCGGCAACAGCCCGATCAATTGCCCGGCATCGCCTGCGGCACTGAGCAGCGCCGCGCCGGTGCGGCCGCGCGCGGAGGCATCGACCGCCAACTCCCAGTCGGGCTGATAGTAGCCATTGGCCTCGATCGCGCGCGCGGCAAGCGCACGCCATGCATTGAGCGGCGCGGCCGACAGCGGCGGCAACGTGCGATCGTCCGTGGCATCCCTGCGCGATGCACGGTGGATCATTGCCTGGTCAGCAATATCGGCCACGTCCCTGTTTCCCCAGTCCGCGAGGCCGATTGGCCTTGCGTTCGTCAGGGCAACGCTAGCGGAAAGAAATGGAAAATGCCGTTGAGGCCATCAGGCAATTTGAGCGGTCGTGTTAACGGGCCGTTCAGCATACCCGGTGCGCGCCGGCCTGGCCGTCTCGCCGGCTCAAGCGCTAGGGTTTGGCGCTCCGCTGCGCTTCCGCCGCAACGGTGCTCTCGACCGGTTCGTAATTCTGCGTCACGCAATTGTCGTCGGCCTCCACCTGCCGGCGATCGAAGATCGCGCCGTCGTTGATGAAGACGCGATAGGTCTGCGTCCCCAGGGGCTTGCCGATCACCGATGTCAGCTCGGCGCGGACGCAGGCGGTCCAGCCGGTGCCGCGCGGGTCGTGCAGCGGGGCGGAGACCCGCACATGGGTCGGCTGTGAACCGGCCGTGAACACCGAATCCAGCTTGCCCGCGACCAGCCGTTTGACGTCCGGAGGCGTCTCGAGCGGGGCCGGCTCTGTAGCCTTGACCTTCAAGGCCTCCGGCCACACCGCGTGGCTGTCCGCCAGCCCGCAGCCACTCAATATGAAGGCGGCGCCGGCCAGCAGCGCCGCCAGATGTACTTGTCCCTGTCCCATTGAGCGAATTTAATGTGCCACCGCCAAGATTGCGCCCCCCTGGTGGCGCTGAATTCGCATCGCGCGGCGCTTTGTCGATCAACAAATGTCGAGCGACAAGTTATCGTTGGGGTAGAGGTATTACCGGATGTTGCTGCGGCGGCGGGGGAGACAGACTGACATGAAACGCTTCACGGTTGCTGCCGTCATTCTGGCGCTGCTCGCGACGCCCACGCTGGCGCAAGGCCGGCGAGGGGGCGGTGGGGGCGATACGAAGACGGAGCAGAAGCCCAAAGTCGACGAGAAGGCCTACAAGGCCGCGCTCGATCGGATCCCTGAGCCCAAGGAGAAATACGATCCCTGGGGCGTCACCAAGCCGGCAGCCGATCCGGCCAAGAAGCCGAAATAGCCGGGCTCGCGAGGTCTCTGCGGCCATTCGACATCCGAACGGCATGAACCTTGGCCTGACGGCATCCGACCCATCTTCGATGTCATTGTCGGAGGCCGCCATGCTTCGCCGTTCGCTCCTCAGCCTGATCGTTCCGGCAGCGATCCTGCTCGGCGCCGTGCCGGCGGCGGCGGAAAACCGGCTGGCGCTGGTGATCGGGCAGTCGGCCTACAAGTCGGTGCCCGCGCTGCCGAATCCGGCCAACGACGCCAGGGCCGTGTCGCAGATGCTGACCGATGCCGGATTTGCAGTCACGGCCGCATCGGACCTGTCGCAGGACGAGATGCGCGCACGGCTGAGCGATTTTGCCGGCCAGGTGGCGGCAAAGGGCGCCGACACCGTGGCGCTGGTGTTCTATGCCGGACATGGCCTGCAGATCGACGGCGAAAACTATCTGGTGCCGGTCGATGTCGATCCGAAGCGCGAGGCCGATATCCCGATCCAGGCGGTTCGGCTCAACGACATCCTGAATACCTTGACCTCGGTGCCGAGCCGGATGCGCATCGTGCTGCTCGATGCGTGCCGCAACAATCCTTTCCCGGAGCTCAGCAAGACCGCGGGGCACGGGCTCGCCATCGTCGATGCAAAGGTCGGCTCGCCCGGCACGTTTGTCTCGTTCTCGACCTCGCCGGGCGCGGAAGCCGAAGACGGCAGCGGCGCCAACAGCCCCTACACGACCGCGTTGCTGGCCTCGGCCAAGGAGCCGGGCATCCCGATCGAGGACACCTTCAAGCGCGTTCGCCTGGCGGTGAACAAGGCAACCGACGGCCGCCAGACGCCGTGGGACTCCTCCTCGCTCACCGACGACTTCCGTTTCATGTCGGGTGCTGCGGCGTCGCCCGCAGCGACGCCGCCGCCGGCCGCGGCCAAACGCAGCGTCGACGAATGGAAGCGCGAGTTGCAAGGCAAGCCGATCGAAGCCGCGAATGAGCTGATGGTTATCGACGGCTCCGACGAATCCTATGAAGCCTTCGCCGCGATCTTCGCCGGTACGCCACGCGGCCTGCAGGCACGCGACTGGCTCGACCGGCATCGCCGCATGGTGGCGTGGAATAGTGCTGTTCTCGCCAACACGGCGGCGGCCTATCGCGGCTTCCTCGCGCAATATCCTGACACCGACCTGACAGCGACCGCGCGCAAGATGATCGAACGGCTGCGCTACCGTCCCGATCCGGCACCCGCCGTCGCGCTCAGTGTGCCGGCGACCAACGTCGCGCTGACGGCGCCGACCTGTCCCTGCAACGCCACGCCGCCGCAACAGCCGCTGCAGCAGAGGGCCAACGTGCCGGTGAAAAAGCGGGCCGATCCCGATCCGCCGCGGCGCGCGGGCAAGCGCCCGCCGCGCGTCGTGGTCGAGGACGACGTCGTGGTGGTGCGCCGTCCGCCTCCAACCGTGGTCTATGAGCCTGCCGGACCGCCGATCGGAATCGGGATCGGCATCGGTGGCGGCGGTGGTTATCGCGGCAACTACGGCGGCGGCTATCGCCGGGGTGGATACTGACGCGCCGATCGCGTAGAGGCTTTCCCCGCATGAGATGCGGCGCCTGGTGATCGCATCCTGGGGGAGGACGCGATGCGGTCGCTGCTTTGCCTGCTTGCCGCGCTGCTGCTGTGTGCTCAGCCGGCGCGCGCCTGGGAATATTGGGGCGGCGACCGCGGCGGACAGCGCTTCTCGCCGCTGACGCAGATCACATCAGACAATGTCGGCACGCTGGTGCGCGGCTGGGAATTCCGCACCGGCGATCTCGATACTCGCCCGCCCGAGGTGATGAAGCGCACCAAGTTCGAGGTGACGCCGCTGTTCGTGGAGGACAGCCTGATCCTCTGCACGCCGTTCAACGAAGTGATCGCGCTCGATCCCGGCACCGGTGCGCAGAAATGGCGTTTCGATCCGAAGATCAGCATGGCGCAACGACCGGCCAATCGCTTTGTCTGCCGCGGCGTCGCGCACTGGACGGATGATCGTGCGGCGGAAGGCGCGGCCTGCAAGTCACGCATCTTCACCGGCACCAACGACAGGCGCCTGATCGCGCTCGATGCCAGAACCGGCAAGCCCTGCGCCGATTTCGGCAACGGTGGCGAGATCAAGATCGACGTTGGGATGAAGCTGGAATGGCCGGGCGAGTTTCAGATCACGTCGGCGCCGGTGACGGGACGCGGCGTGGTCGTGGTGGGGTCCGCGATCGGCGACAACCGGCGGGTCGACGCGCCGCTCGGCGCGGTGCGCGCGTTCGATGCGCGGACCGGCCAGCCGCGCTGGAGCTTCGATCCGCTCGTGCACAATGGCGTCGAGGCCGGCCACAGCAATGTCTGGGCGCCGATGTCGGTGGACGAGGAGCGCGGCCTGGTGTTCCTGCCGACGACTTCGCCCAGTCCGGACTTCTGGGGCGGCAAGCGCCCCGGCAACGACGAGCACGCCAATTCCGTCGTCGCGCTGCGGATCCAGACCGGCGAACTCGCATGGGCATTCCAGACCGTGCATCACGACGTCTGGGACTACGACCTGCCGGCGCAGCCGACGCTGGCGCGGATCGACACCGGCGATGGTCAGCGCGACGTCGTGATCCAGCCGACCAAGCAGGGCTTTGTGTTCGTGCTCGATCGCGACACCGGCAAGCCGGTGTGGCCGGTGGAAGAGCGCGCGGTGCCGCAGAACGGCGCCGAGGGCGAGCAGCTGTCGCCGACGCAGCCGTTCCCGACCCATGTGCCGCCGTTGCTGACGCAGCGGATGACAGCCGACGATGTCGCCGGCCTGCTGCCGGGCACCGGGAGCTCGGCCTGCGAGACGCTGCTCGCGCAATCCCGCAATGAGGGCCTTTACACGCCGCCATCGACGCAAGGCACTGTGATCTATCCGATGACCGGCGGCGGTGTGAACTGGGGCGGCGCGGCGTTCGATCCGGTCAATCAGATCCTCTACGCCAATGCCAGCCATGCGGCGCACATCGTCACACTGATTCCACGCGACCAGGCCAAGGGCTTCAATCCGCCGCCGGGTCATGAATTCGGCCAGCAGGAAGGAGCGCCGTTCGCGATGTCGCGGGCGCTGGCGAAGTCGGCGGTCGGGTCGCCCTGCAACAAGCCGCCATGGGGCGAGACGGTGGCCGTCGATCTCAAGGCCGGCAAGATCCTCTGGCATGCGTCGGTCGGCACCAGCGAGGATCTCGCGCCGCTCGGCATCGCGCTCAACACCGGCACGCCGCTGGTCAACGGCGTCGCGATCACCGCGGGCGGACTGGTGTTCACCGGCGCGATGGATGCCTATCTGCGCGCGTTCGATGCCAGGTCGGGCAAACAGCTTTGGCTCGGCCGGCTTCCGGTGCCCGGCGTCGCCAATCCGATGACCTATCTCTGGAAGGGCGAGCAGTACGTCGCGATCGGCGCCGGCGGCCATTCCGAGGCCGGCACATCGATCGGCGACAGCGTGGTGGCATTTCGATTGCCGCGTCAGGGCGAGGGGGCATCGTTGTGGACTCGCCTGATCGACTGGCCCGGCGGGCGGTTCACCGCCAAGGCTGTGGCCGCCGGACTCGTGCTCGTGGCCCTCATTGCGCTGTTGTGGCGCTGGCGGCGGAGCCGTCGCTCGCGATCCGCTTAGGTGCTCCCTGCCGCAGGTGCGCGCCGCCAAAATATCGAAAACAACCCCATGCAAAGTAGCCGGCGGCTGCCGGCGTTCGAAAAGCAACTTGACACGTCGGGCAACTCAGGGGTATTTTTCTAATATTCCGAAATGATGCAAGCGCCGCCTCGCTCCGCTAAGGCGCGATGAATTCTGGTTGAATCGGCCTGGCGGCATTCGGTGCATCTCCCCCCGCAACCGGCAGGGCAATCGCATTTGGGAAAAATCTGGCGAGAAGCGCCCCTGCGGCCCATCCTTCGAGACGCCCGCCTTTGGCGGGCTCCTCAGGATGAGGTCTTGTTTAGCGGCACAATAGTAGACCCTCATGGTGAGGAGCGCCGCTTGCGGCGCGTCTCGAACCACGAGGCCGAGTACGTGCGCAACCGCCCAAGGGACATATGCGATTGCCCTGCCCCGCAACTGGAGAGGGAGCGCAGGTTCTTTGCGGATGCAATTGAACCTGGGGCGTGGACTCATAATTCTAAGATGTCGCTTCCGAGAGGAAATGCGGGCACGCGGCGTAGACTGCGGGGATGTCGCCTTGTGGACCAGCTTCGCCGCCTCCGACTGGTCCGGTGTTGGGTGCAGTCCGGACTTCTCGTCAACGATCCTCGACCGCCGCTTGTGACCCTAAGCGGCTTTGCCTTTATTCGGCCGCCTCGGATGTCCGCGCTGCTCGCATCTCGCGCCGTTTCGTTTGGAACCGAAACATTTTCTGGCCTGATGATTTACTCTTGGGGCTTCGCAAGATGCGAGGCATTCATGAACCCTCTCCCGGCGAGCGACGTGTTCCTTACGGTCGCGATCATGAGCGTCACTTTCCTGGCCGAAATCGCTCTTTTCATCTTGATTGGACTGATCTGAAAGGATCGTGCTGTGCAGCGCGCGGCCGAGCGACTAGTTCTCCGTGATCTTGATGGTTGAGACCGGCCACCTTCCGTCATGACCTTTGATCGAAATCCGAAGCCCGTGCAATTCGTCCAGCCAAACGTACTCGATCGTGCCTGCTTTTCCATCGGTAAGGACGACTTTTACCGATCAATTCGGCTTGCGCCTCGCCGTACTCATTCAGAATTTTTGACGCACGACGCTTCACCGATGGCATCGCTCATCCAATTCGGCTGAGCCGTCTTTCGCTCAGCGGCGAACCTTGTCCCAGCGCTCAGCCGCTGGAATGATCGATGGTGATTGCTCCTCCAATTCGCGGAGGCGGTCGATTTGCTGTCTAAGTCCCTCTGGTAGTCCCGGCTCTGGCTTCAGCGACGCGCCCAATCTCTCGCCGATCTCTCGAACGATGGCGCGGCTGTGCGTGCGGTCAAGGTCAACGCGATGGTCCATGCTATTGCTCTCGTTCCGGTAAAGGCAACGCCAGCCATGTCCAGCACCGTAGCGCCCCTCCGCAACCTCAATGGAGGCACGACCAGCGACTTTTGAATGGAACCGGAGACCGCCGCTTTTGGCTATCTGCGCGAGCGCTCGTTTTGACAACAGCGGGTCTTTGGTAGCGACCTTTGGCTATCCGCGACATGCGCCGGCTTTTTACCAGCGAGCGGCGGTCTCGTGTTTCTCTAAAGCCTGGCATGCGCTTTCGTTCCTTTGATCTCTAATCACTACGCGATGTTCCATTCGGAGGAACCCGGAGCGGGGACGACATCCCCACAAGACTTACCGAGTGCGTGCCATCGTCGCGCGCGGGAACCATTTCTGAGAGTGTCCAGTTAGTTCATGGGGCGATGAAGGGACCATCGTCATGAGGACCAAATATCTCGCTGCGATCGCGATAGCTGTTCTTGCCGCTTGTAGTGGGCTGGTCGTGAATTCCGTCGGCTCGCTTCATCCCGAAGAGAACTCCACGCTGTCCGCCAGACAAGTGGCAGACCGATTAGCTGGATCCTTGGATCCGTATTTGACGCGGTCTGGTGGGTGACAGCCGGCGTCACTCAGAATGCATCTGGCGGCGCTGCCTAAAGTGATGGGGCATGGGGCTCGTTTGGCAGGGCCATCGGCTTGTCCAATCCACGGCCGATGTCCACGCGCGACGATACTGAGCGCCCCGTCCGGCAAGAAACGCTCTAACGCCTTTGTCTCACATCCCATGGCGCTCGCATCCATACGGCGCGTTCCTCGTCTGTCGGGTTGATCGCGTTGAACACTGCTTCTTGTCTATGTCGCAACGTCGCGTCCGCTGGGCTGCGCGAGGAACATCCCCCTCCTTCTCTGCATTTCACCAGATGCGAAGATATTATTTTGACCTTCGCGACGGCGAAGCACTGATCCCGGATGAAGAGGGAATGGTGTTGCCTGACATGGGATCGGTTCAGGAAGAGGCCGTGAAAGCCTTGGCCGACATGGTCCACAATGCAGCCCAAAAATCCGCCAGCCTAATTCAGATGGCGATCGAGGTACGCGACGACGACGGGCCCGTGATGCAGGTTAAATTCGCGTTCGATATCGTCAGGCCGCATTGAGGACAACAGGACGGAGAAGCCGTTCATGTGTGAAAAATGCGCTGAGTTCGACAAGAGGATAGTGCATTACACGGAGCTATCCATGCGGACCACGGATCAACTGACCCTGGAGGGCATTGCGCTGTTGATCGAGCAATACGAAGCACAGAAGCGCGAGTCGCATTTAGAACCGAAGGAGTAAGGCCGCGTCAGTTGGCGGCCTCTTTCACCGCGACTGTCACCTGTTGGCCCTGGGCGGACATTCACCAAAGCATCGCCGATGTCGGCTTTTGAGAGCGACACGGACCTCGCGATCCCCGCTCGCACACATTGGATTTTTGAGTACACGCCCTGTTCTCATCAAGTTTTAGCGCGGCGCCGTCACAAATCAGAAACACGAGTTCTCAATCCGCGCATCGAAGCGACGTGCGGGGCGGTCTGCGCGTTGCCATGCTTGCGTTCGCCGCGGTGCTTCGTTTACGACGCGCGAGCGGAAGCGCTGGGCTTCCCGTTGATTTCAAAATACTTGCCCATGGAGATTGCGATGAAGATCACTGCCTCGATCATGCTTGCCGCCGCGCTCGCTCTGTCGTCGGCACCGGCCGGCGCCACCGTCCTCGATCTCTCGACCATGACCTGCAAACAGTTCGTCGAAGGCGGCGACGACACCATCAAGATGGTGCTGGTCTGGATGGACGGCTGGTACAAGGGCGATTCCGACGAGGCGATCATCGACACCGACGTGTTTACCGAGAACGCCAAGAAGTTCGGCACCTATTGCGGAAAGAATCCGACCATCAGCATCGTCAACGCCGCGGAGGCCGTGCTCGGCAAGTAAATCTTGCTACGCAAGCTATGGCGGGATTGGTCTAGTCGGCTTGCTCAGTGTCATCACCCGCGCATGCGGGTGATCCAGTATTCCGCAGACCGTGGTGATGGAATGAGAGGCCGCGGCGTACTGGATCGCCCGGTCAAGCCGGGCGATGACAGTTGCGTAGGATGGGTAGAGCGAGGAGAAACCCATCATCTCAATGCGCGGCAAGAAGCTCGGCAAGTAAATGTTGCAGCTTGATTAGCCTGAACCCTCATGGTGAGGAGCGCGGAACGCGCGTCTCTGTACGATGCTTCGCATCGCCAGGCGAACCATGAGGCCGGGCTGGTGGCCTCGTCCTTCGAGACGCTTGCTGCGCAAGCTCCTCCAGCGACAAAGGCGAAGCCTTTGCGCGGGGATCAGGAGATACACCGTCTATGATGCGAGAGGCCTATCCCGGCAGCATCGCAAAGGCGCTCGACACCATCGCCACCGGCTTGTTGTCGGTGGCGGAGGATAGCGTGACGCGACCGAAGCTCATGGTGCGGCCGAGCCGGACCACGCGGGCGTCGGCCAGCACGTCGGACGCCGTCACGGCGCGCATGAAATGCGTGGTCTGGTCGACCGTCGTCATCGGCCGATAGCCCTTGTTGGCCGCGAGGTTGGCGAGCACCATCGCGGTGTCGGCGAACGCCATCAGCGCCTGGCCGCAGACGATGCCGCCATTGCGGCACAATCGCTCGGAAAACGGCATGCGCAGGATGGCGCCGGGCTGCCAATCGGCATCGCCGCCTTCAGGCGGGGCGATGTCGAACTGCTCGATCGCCAGATTGAGGTCCTGCACCCACGGCGCAAAGACGTCGCCGAGCACGCGTTTCGCATCGTCGATCCCGAATTCACCGGCCTGCTGCATGACGTCCCGTTTCCTCCGCTGATGGTTTTGCCATTTATCGCCTAGTTGCGCGTGACATGCACGGCCGGCGTGTTGCCCGCATTCCACTTGCCGTCGATCGCCCGTTCGATCTGGGCGGCGAGCTGCAGCAACAGCCCGTCACTTGCTTGTTTTCCGATCGCCTGAATGCCGAGCGGCAGGCCGTGCTCGTTGGTCGCGAGCGGCAGCGAGATCGCGGGGATGCCGCAGAGATTGGCGAGCGGCGTGAAGGCGAAGTTGCGCCAGAGATTGCCGAACCAGTCCAGCACCGACGGATTGTCCGAGATGGTGAGATACTCCGTGGTGCCGACCTTCGGCGTCGGCAGCGCCGTGACCGGCGTCAGGATGATGTCCCAGTCCTCGAAGAAGGCGCCGAAGCCGCGCGAGGTGGTGTTGAAGACGGCCTGCATGCGGGCGCGATCGGCGAAGCTGAAGTCGCGGCCATGCTCCCAGATGCGGATGTTGATCGGCTCGATCAGCTCCACTGGGGGCCGCTCGAGGCCGCGCGCGGCGAGCATGTTGCCGATCACGACGGCGAAATTGCTGATGTAGCAAGTGGTCTGCGCCGCGAAGGCTTCCCGATAGTCGATCGCCGGCAGTGCGTAACCGACCTGATGGCCGAGGCCTTCGAGGAAACGTCCGACCCGCTCGAGCTCGGCTGTGATGTGCGGCGTCGCGCGATAGTCGCCCCATGTGTGCGACAGCGCGATTCTGAGCCGGCCGGGATCGCGCGCGATCATCGCGGCATATGGCTCGGGCGAAGTCCAGAACGGCATGAACTCGCCGGGCGCAGGTCCCCGGCAGGCATCGACGAAGCCAGCGGTGTCGCGCACCGTGCGCGACTGGCAGCCCTGGATCGAGACCAGCCCGGTGAGATCCGACAGATGCGGCGCGAGTGAGAACACGCCGCGCGAGACTTTCAGGCCGATATTGCCGTTGACCCCGGCGGGAATGCGGATCGAGCCGCCGCCGTCGGTCGCATGCGCGATCGGCACAGCGCCGGCGGCGACCATCGCCGCGCTGCCGGCCGACGAGCCGCAGGTGGTGTAGTCGGTGTTCCAGGGATTGCGCGTGACATAGACCGCGGGATTTTCCGCCGAGCTGCAGACCCCGAACTCCGGCGTCGTGGTGCGGCCGATCAAATTGAGGCCGGCCTTGCGCATCTTCGCGGTCAGGAAGGTATCCGCCGCGGCGCGATTGCCGCGCATCATCAGCGAGCCCATCTCCTGCAGCCGCCCCTTCAAGGTCGGGCCGAGGTCCTTCATCAGGAAGGGCAGGCCGGCGAACGGGCCGTCGAGGTCGGCGCCGTCGCGCGCGGGGTCGGCGATCACATCGTCGAACAGCTCGACGACGCCGGAGAGCGCGGGATCGACCTTGGCGACGGCGCTGGCTGCCTGCGACGCCAGCTCACGGGGCGTCAACTCGCCGCTCCGGACGCGCTCCGCGAGCGCCGTCCCGTCATGCTGCGTCCACTCGTCCCAGCTCATCGCCAAAGTCATTTGATCGATTCCTTTTCTGCTTTGTTGCGCAGTGTAATTTGCGCGGCTGCCCGGTCAAACCGACGCGCGCTGCGCTGCGTTCCGATGCGCGCTTGCGCTGCGCTGCAAGCGCCGTGCCCGGCTTGAAAATGCCCCAGTTTCGGCGCTCAGTCGCCTCCTCGCGAGTGGTGGGGGCGTACATGTTCCGCAAATTGGTGTTGCTCGGCGGCGTGGTTGCGATCGGGCTTGCGCTCAGCGGTTGCACGCGCTGCGGTCCGGTCTGGGACGACTGGATGCAGTCGCCGAAATCCTGCAAGTCAGACCATCTCTAGGGCCGGGGCAGGCGCGCTTGGCCAGACACGCTTGGCGACGGCTTTCTTGCGGTGATATACCGGCGACGAAAATGCAAGGAGCGTACTCATGAGAGTTTTGTGCGCAGTCGCGGTTGCGGTGCTGCTGTCGGCGCCGGCCTATGCGCAGATGCCGAACGTCAACCTGATGCCTGAGGTCAAGACCAGGACCCAGGAGGAGAAGGAGCAGGACGCGGTCAGAGACAAGGCCTACAAGGACTCGCTCAGCAAGATTCCCGATGCCAAGGGATCGTCCGATCCCTGGGGTGTCGTGCGCAGCGATCCGCCGAAGGCGGCCGCCCATCCCGCCAAGCCGAAGACCAAGACCGGAAGTTCGGCGCAGCCCGGAAGCGCCGCGCCGCGTAGCCAGTAACGCCCGTTCGGGGCGACTTCATCCGTCTCCCGCAGACTCGGATTCTCCTGCCGCCGCCCCTATATTGGGGTGTCGTCAGTTGGTCCGGAGTTGCGGCATGGTGTCTCGTCCGCGCGATCTCGCCAGCCGGATGGCCGAGCGGCGAAAGCCGGACGACGGCTATCTGCGCGAGACCTTCAGCCTGCCACGCGATCAGGCCCGCGTGAGGGCGCGTGACTTTCTCAAGCGCTACCCGAAAGCGGCCTATATGAGCGCCGTCGAGAGCTGGCGCGAGCTCCCCGGCGGCGACATCGAGTTCACGATGCGGCGGCTGGCAAGCGCGGATTGAAGCGTTTTCGAGCGAAGCGCGAGGGCCTGCCGGTCATGGCATCGGGGCGTGCACGATAGGCCGTGCCTCAGTCCCCATTGCTGCCGCGGGTCCGTTCCCGCTCCAGATTGTTCAGCTCGCGATCGATCCGTAGCTGCACCCGGCGGATCGCCAGAAGATCGAGCTTTGCTTCGGTCTTGCCCGTGAAGACGCGATCGCCGATCTGGAAGCGCCATTTCCAGACGCCGGCCATCAGCTGGGTGACGCTGAACTCGATGCCCCTGTGGATCATCTGTAACGGTTCCGCGAATGAAGGCGGTCGTCGATACTTAAACCATTAGTTGTAGTAATGATTGGCACCCGTAAAAAGATCGTGTGAAAGGCCGCGCCCGTTCGAGCCGTCGTTGTGGATTCCGGAAAGGATTCGTCCGCCGGCAGCATCGCCAGGGAACCGTCGCCAGCCGTGTTGCCTGTCCAGCGCCGCGCAATTCGCGTTGGTTGAGCAGGCCAATGTTACGAACACTGGCGGAACCCGAGTCTTCCGTCGAACGCTACGGAGTTTTTCCAGGGCTCAGGAGGGGTACGAAGGTAGTATGCAGATTGTGCCAGCCGTTATCTGACGCGGTCGAGCCTGTCAGGTTAACTTGTTGATTATCAGGGGAACTTCGGGCGCAAGATGCGTCGTACGGCCCGGAACTTTGTTCTTGGCCGGAGAACTACGGAATTTTAAACGGCCCCAACAGGGGGCCGCCAACCCGTCCCGGAGGCGGGTTTTCCTCCAGCAGTCGGGGGGCTACCTGTCTGGCTGGGGGCCCCCAAATAAGGGCACTGCCGGGCCGATTGTTCCAGTAAATATTCCGCGAGAACAGATCGCGACCCGCAGGAAGTTATGGGGCCAGAACATCTGAGGGCCTCCTCAGTAGTCCTACCGAGAACATCGGCTAACCCTTGGTTGCGATGGGGTTAAACCCAAACCAGGCCACTCCAAAAATCAAAGCAGGCCATTGTGGATGGAAACGGGCCGGCACCTCCTTGCCTGAAAGAACATATTGCGAACATAGAACAAACGTGGTACGAGGTTCCAATCAACAACGCATTCCACCCGACCTCATCACCCGTTTGTCCCGCTAGCGAATCCCCGCCATAAGGAGCACATCCCAAATGTCCGCCACTACACTGCGTATCGTCGAAGGATCCTCCATGGACAAGTCCAAGGCCCTCTCAGCCGCGCTCTCCCAGATCGAGCGCCAGTTCGGCAAGGGCTCGGTGATGAAGCTCGGCAAGAACGACCGTTCGATGGATGTCGAGACGGTGTCGTCGGGGTCGCTCGGGCTCGATATCGCGCTCGGCGTCGGTGGCCTGCCGAAGGGACGCGTCGTCGAAATCTACGGGCCGGAATCCTCGGGCAAGACCACGCTGGCGCTGCACACCGTGGCGGAAGGCCAGAAGAAGGGCGGCATTTGCGCCTTCATCGACGCTGAACACGCGCTCGACCCGGTCTATGCGCGCAAGCTCGGCGTCAACATCGACGAGCTGCTGATCTCGCAGCCGGACACCGGCGAGCAGGCGCTGGAGATCTGCGACACGCTGGTGCGCTCCGGCGCGGTCGACGTGCTGGTGGTCGATTCGGTTGCGGCGCTGGTGCCGAAGGCCGAGCTCGAGGGCGAGATGGGCGATGCGCTGCCGGGCCTGCAGGCGCGCCTGATGAGCCAGGCGCTGCGCAAGCTCACCGCCTCGATCAACAAGTCCCACACCATGGTGATCTTCATCAACCAGATCCGCATGAAGATCGGCGTGATGTACGGCTCGCCGGAGACCACCACCGGCGGCAACGCGCTGAAATTCTACGCCTCGGTCCGCCTCGACATCCGCCGCATCGGCGCGATCAAGGAGCGCGACGAGGTGGTCGGCAACACCACCCGCGTCAAGGTGGTGAAGAACAAGCTGGCGCCGCCCTTCAAGCAGGTCGAGTTCGACATCATGTACGGCGAGGGCGTCTCCAAGATGGGCGAGATCCTCGACCTCGGCGTCAAGGCCGGCATCGTCGAGAAGTCGGGCGCCTGGTTCTCCTATGACAGCCAGCGGCTCGGTCAGGGCCGCGAGAATTCCAAGGCATTCCTGAAGTCGAATCCCGACATCACCGCCAAGATCGAAGCCGCGATCCGGCAGAACTCCGGCCTGATCTCCGAGCAGATCCTCGCCGGCACGCCCGAGCGCGACGCCGAAGGCGAGGAGCCGACGGAAGAGTAAGCCTCCAGCATGATCCGGAAAAGTGCGAAGCGGTTTTCCCTCGCGACAAACGCGAAGCGTTTGCGCGGAGATCATGCTCAAACGGTCACATGACTTCGCTGCAAGCGGGCGCTGAGGACGTTGAGTTGCCGACGTCTTCGGCGCCCGTTTGGACTTCACTGACCACAATCCGATCAATCGCTGGTGGGGCGGCACGCACCTCACCAACGACAACCTTTGGCGCTGGAATCCGGCGTTGATTGGCCATGGCCCGCAGCGGGAGCAGCGCGCATCGTGACAAGTCTGATCCTGGCGACAAGCGATCTCGCGAGCTATCGCCTGCGGCAGGCGGGAAGGGCGGATATCGTCGTCGGGTTGAGGCCGCGCTTCGTTTGGGGACAAATGCCCTCGTCGGCTGACCTCACGATCCTGCTGGAAGCGCGTTCCGCAAAGCATGTCGATTTCGACACGCACTGGCTCGACTTCGCCACTTCAAGATGGACCGGCTCGATCGGCAGGGACGTCGGTCTCGTCGAGCTGTGTGAGCGTTGCGACAGCGTCGAGCTGTGGGCTGATCCTCAGCCGAACGACCAGCTGGTCCTGGCCTGGCTATTCGACGTGCTCCGCCCGCACCGGCACATCGTTTCGAAGCTCAGTCTGGTCCAGACCGATGCCGAGATCGCCAGGTACCGAGGTGAGAGCTCGGCGAAATGGCGACTGCCTGCACTTGCGGTGACCGATGATCGGTTGGAATTGGCCAGTCGCGCCTGGAATGCCTTTCGCGCACCGACGCCCGAGCCCTGTTTCGACCTTCTCATGCAGGATCTGTCGGCCCTCCCGCAGCTCCGCGCGGCGCTGATTGCGTTGCTCGAGGAGCTACCCGGGCGAGACACTGGCCTCGGCGCGTCTGAACTGCGGATGCTGGATCTCGTCGCCGAAGGCGAGACAAAGCCACAGGCCCTTTCAAGCGAGCTGAACAGGGAGCGCGGCGTGTTCGATTTTCAGGAAGCAGAGTTGATCCTGGATGGGCTCGTCTATTGTCGATCGCCGGTTCTGGCCGGATTCCCCGCGGAGATCGAAGCGCCCGACGATCTGAAGGCCCGAAACAACCGACACCGGGACAGTCGGCTGTCGCTCACCGATTTCGGCCAGGAAGTGTCGGATCGCGAGCTCGACTTCAGCCAGTACAATCCGATTCGCCGGTGGTGGGGCGGCACCGAGCTGACCAATGAGCGGCTGTGGCGCTGGGACGCCGAGAGCCGCACCCTGGTCGCTCCCTGAGCCTGATCTGTGCGACGCCCGTCGGCTTAGCCCCGCGCCAGCGCCTTTTCGCGGCTCGCAATCAGCGCCCGCAAATCTTCGGTCACGGCGACCGACTGGTGCGTTTTCTGGTCGGTCGCGACCCAGATGATCTCGCCGGTGGCGCGCAGGTCATCGGAGTCCTTGGCGAAGATCGCGAGCGCAAGGTTGATCGAGGAACGGCCGATCCGCGCGACGCGTACGCAGACCTCGATGTCCTCGTCGAACCGAATCGGCGCCTTGTATTCGACGACCGACTTCACGGTGTGAAAGTCGATCCCGGTCCGCGCCACTTCGCCGAGATAATCATAGCCGAGCGCGCGAAAATATTCCGTGATCGCGGTGTCGAAATAGGTCAGGTAGTGGGCGTTGAACACCACGGCCTGCGCGTCGACCTCGGAATAGCGGACGCGGAACGGGAAATGAAACCAGAATTCCTCGCGCATGTTTCCTCCTGCCGCGGGCGGCCCTCGCTATCGTTCGTCCCGCGGCCCGCTTCGACCGATGCAGGTCGCGGACAAGCGAAACGACGAGCTCTTTTCTTTGAAATGGTGGGTTGAGCCGCAGGGCTCAACCCATGCTCCGATTGGATCGTAGGATGGGTAGAGGGAAGCGAAACCCATCACCTCGCCGCCCAGATGCAATTGATGGGTTTCGCTGCGCTCTACCCATCCTACAATGGTGACATCAACGGCCGATCTACTCTGCCGCCTGCGCGTAGTCCTCGACCGGTGGGCATGAGCATACCAGGTTGCGGTCGCCATAGACGTTGTCGACGCGGCCGACCGGGCTCCAGTATTTGTCGGAACGCGACACGCCGGCCGGGAAGCAGCCCTCGGCACGGGTGTAGGCCCTGTTCCAGGCATCGTCGGCGATGTCGTGGACGGTGTGCGGCGCGTGGCGCAGCGGTGAGGCCTCGACCTTCCAGCGGCCCTTTTCGATCTCCGCGATTTCGTCGCGGATCGCGATCATGGCGTCGCAGAACCGGTCGATCTCGAACTTCGATTCCGATTCCGTCGGTTCGATCATCAGCGTGCCCGCCACCGGGAAGCTCATGGTCGGCGCGTGGAAGCCGTAATCGATCAGCCGCTTGGCGATGTCGTCCACGGTGACGCCGCTCGTCGTCTTCAGCGCCCGCGGATCGACGATGCACTCATGCGCAACCCGGCCGCGCTCGTTGCGGTACAGCACCGGGAAGTGCGGCTGCAGCCGTGCGGCGATGTAGTTGGCATTGAGGATCGCGATCTCGGTGGCGCGCGTGAGGCCTTCGCCGCCCATCATCAGGATGTAGATGTAGGAGATGGTCAGGATCGACGCCGAGCCGAACGGCGCGGCCGACACCGGGCCGATGGCGTGCGCCGTCGTGCCGTCGGTTGCGGGATGGCCTGGCAGATAGGGCGCAAGATGCGCCTTCACACCGATCGGGCCCATGCCGGGGCCGCCGCCGCCATGCGGGATGCAGAAGGTCTTGTGCAAATTGAGATGGCTGACATCGGCGCCGTAATCGCCGGGCCGCGACAGCCCGACCTGCGCGTTCATGTTGGCGCCGTCGAGATAGACCTGGCCGCCATGCGCATGCACGATGTCGCAGATCTCGCGGATATGCTCCTCGAACACGCCGTGGGTCGACGGATAGGTGATCATCACAGCGGCGAGATTGGCCGAATGCTTCTCCGCCTTGGCGCGGAGATCATTGACGTCGACGTCGCCGCGCGCATCGCACGCCACAACCACGACCTCCATGCCGACCATCGCGGCCGAGGCCGGATTGGTGCCGTGCGCGGAGGAGGGGATCAGGCACACCTTGCGGTGCGGCTCGCCGCGCGCCAGGTGATAGCCGCGGATCGCCAGCAGTCCGGCATATTCGCCCTGCGCGCCGGAGTTCGGCTGCAGTGAGACCGCGTCATAGCCGGTGATGTCGCACAGCCATTGCTCCAGCCGCTTGAACAGCGTGTGATAGCCCTTGGCCTGATCCGCGGGCGCGAACGGATGCAGATTGCCGAACGCCGGCCAGGTCAGCGGGATCATCTCGGTGGTGGCGTTGAGCTTCATCGTGCAGGAGCCGAGCGGGATCATCGCGCGGTCGAGCGCGAGGTCACGATCGCTGAGCTTGCGCATGTAGCGCAGCAACTCGGTCTCCGAGCGGTGGGTGTTGAACACCGGATGGGTGAGGAACGCGCTGGTGCGCCGCAGATCCTTCGGCAGCGCCTCGCGCGCGGCCGCTTCGATCTCGGCAAAGCTGAGCTTGCCGCCGAACACGCGCCATACTGCCTCGACGGTCTCCGGCGTCGTGGTCTCGTCGAGCGCGATGCCGAGCGTGGTCGCACCGATGCGCAGATTGATCCGCTCCGCCTGCGCGCGGGAGACAATCTCGATCTGCTTCGCTCCGGCCTCGACGGTCACGGTATCGAAGAACGCTTCGCTGGTCGGCGCAAAGCCGAGCTTGCGCAGGCCGGCGGCAAGCACGGTGGCGCGGCGATGCACGCTGCGTGCGATATGGGTCAGGCCCTCGGGACCGTGATAGACCGCATACATCGAGGCGATCACGGCGAGTAGCACCTGCGCGGTGCAGATATTCGAGGTCGCCTTCTCACGGCGGATATGCTGCTCGCGGGTCTGCAGTGCGAGGCGATAGGCGGGCTGCCCACGCGAATCCACCGAGAGGCCGACGAGACGGCCGGGCAGCGAGCGCTTCAGCGTGTCGCGCACCGCCATGTAGGCGGCGTGCGGTCCGCCATAACCCATCGGCACGCCGAACCGCTGCGCCGAGCCGATCGCGATGTCGGCGCCGAGCTCGCCGGGCGAGGTGAGCAGCGTCAGCGACAACAGGTCCGCCGCGACGATCGCAAGCGCGCCCCTGGCGCGCAGCGATGCGATGGCAGGCTTGAGGTCGCGCACCGCGCCCGATGTTCCCGGATATTGCAACAGGGCGCCGAGCACGTCGGCGTTGTCGAGCTCGGTCAGGGGATCGCCGACGACCAGCGCCCAGCCCAGCGGCGCGGCGCGCGTGCGCATCACCGCCAGCGTCTGCGGATGCACCTCCTTGTCGACGAAGAACACCTTCGCCTTGACCTGCGAGTGGCGCTCGGCGAGCGCCATCGCTTCGGCCGCCGCGGTCGCCTCGTCGAGCAGCGAGGCGTTGGCGACGTCGAGCCCGGTGAGGTCGCAGATCATGGTCTGGAAGTTGAACAGGGCCTCGAGCCGGCCCTGGCTGATCTCCGGCTGATACGGCGTGTAGGCGGTGTACCAGGCCGGGTTCTCCAGGATGTTGCGCTGGATCACCGCGGGCAGGATGGTGCCGGAATAGCCTTGGCCGATCAGCGAGGTGAACACCTGGTTCTGCGCGGCGAGCTCGCTCATATGCGCGAGCGCCTCGGTCTCGCTCAGCGCCCGGCCGAGATCGAGCGGCGCCTTCTGCCGGATCGACGCCGGCAGCGTTTCATTCATCAGCGCCTGCAGGCTCGCGGCGCCGACCGTCTCCAGCATCGCGTTGATGTCGCGCGGCGACGGTCCGATGTGGCGGCGGACGAAATCGGTGGCGGCTTCGTTGATCGGCTTGAAGGGCGCGTTCATGACGTGGTCCTCGTTGTCAGCCGTCATACTCCGCGAAAGCGGGGTATCCAGTACGCCGGGACATCAGTGATTGAGCTGAAGGGCCGCGGCGTACTGGGTCGCCCGATCAAGTCGGGCGATGACAGTGAGTGTGTGGTGGCAATCTGCTTCATTCTCTCAGGCGGTGTGCGCGGCGTAGGCGGCCTCGTCCATCAGGCCGCCGAGCTCGCCCTTGTCGGCAATCTTCATCTTGAAGAACCAGGCCTTGCCGCCGGCGTCCGAATTGACCAGCGCGGGCTCGGCGGCGAGCGCGTCGTTGACCTCGACCACCTCGCCGGTGATCGGTGCGTAAACGTCGGAGGCGGCCTTGACGGATTCGACGACAGCGGCGGCCTCGGCCTTCTTCAGGCTGCGGCCGACCTTGGGCAGTTCGACGAACACGACGTCGCCGAGCTGCGACTGCGCATAGTCGGTGATGCCGATCGTGGCGACGTCGCCCTCAATGCGGAGCCATTCGTGGTCGGACGTGTACAGCGTCGTCATGGGGAGCGATCCTTTGGCGTTTAGCGTTTGTAGGTATTGGGGACGAAGGGCGTGGCGGCGACTTTCAGCGGGAGCCGCTGGCCGCGCACTTCGGCGAAAACGGTGGTGCCGACGGCGGAAAGGGCGGTCGGCAGATAGCCCATCGCGACCGGCGCATTGAGGCTCGGGCCGAAGCCGCCCGAGGTCACCTTGCCGATCTGTTCGGTCGAGGTCGGATCCGCGAACAATGCGGCGCCTTCGCGCACCGGGGCGCGGCCGTCGGGCTTCAGGCCGACCCGCCGGCGCGCGGCGCCATCTGCGAACTGCGCGAGAATCTTGTCGGCGCCCGGGAAGCCGCCGGCGCGGGCGCCGCCGCTGCGGCGAACCTTCTGCACCGACCATTCCAGCGCGCCTTCGACCGGCGTCGTCGTGGTGTCGATGTCATGGCCGTAGAGGCACAGCCCGGCTTCAAGCCGCAGGCTGTCGCGCGCGCCGAGCCCGATCGGCAGCACGTCGGGATTGTCGAGCAGCGCGGTGACCAGGGCTTCCACCTTGTCTGCGGGCACGGAAATCTCAAAGCCGTCCTCGCCGGTGTAGCCGGAGCGCGAGACGAAGCAGTCGACGTCGCCGACGCGGCGCGGACCGGCGTCCATGAATTTCATCGAACTGACATCTGCACAAAGTTTCGCCAGCGCCGATTCGGCTTTCGGCCCCTGCAGTGCGATCAGCGCGCGGTCGGCCAGCGATACGATCTCGCAAGTGTCGGCGAGATTCGCACGCAGATGCGCCTCGTCCTCGGCCTTGCAGGCGGCGTTGACCACCAGGAACAGGTGATCGCCGAAATTCGCGACCATCAGGTCGTCGAGCAGGCCGCCGTCATTGTTGGTGAATTGCGCGTAGCGCTGCCGTCCCGGCGCGATACCGACGATGTCCTGCGGCACCAGTTTTTCCAGCGCGAGCGCCGCGTCGGTGACCTTGCCGGATTTGGCCTTCAGCACGAGCTGGCCCATGTGCGACACGTCGAACAGGCCGGCTTCCTTGCGGGTGTGCAGATGCTCCTTCAGCACGCCGGCCGCATATTGCACCGGCATGTCGTAGCCGGCGAACGGCACCATCTTGGCGCCGCGCGCCAGGTGCAGCGCGTGCAGCGGGGTCTGTTTCAGCGGAGAAGTTTCGCGTGCAAGCATCACAGGGCCCTCGCGGTTCCCGTCGGGGACCTATTTCCCCTTGAGAAACCTGCAGAAAGCCCCATCTGTCGCTGTGCCTGAGAGTATTATCCCGTCGGCGGACGCATCGGGGCGAACCCCAGCGTCTCTTTCCAGATGTCAGACGTCACGCGGTCCTTTTGCCTGAGAGTTTCCGGGGCGGTTGCTCCTTCGGCGCCGGCGGTAAGGCCGGTCTCTCCCGACGTGACTAGGTATAGGTAGGTAGAAAACACGGCGCCACCAAGACTGTCAACGCAGCTGCAGCAACTATCCAATGGGCTTTGTGCTGCCGCGGCAAGCCCATGATCCGCCTGCACAGTTTCTGGACACCGCAGCTGGCAATGTCTAAAAGCGTTCGGCCGGAAAATGACGCCTTTTTGCGGCTGGCCGGCCCCTTTTTCCGATTGGATGAACATGAGCAGCGTCAACGACATCAGGTCGACATTTCTGAACTTCTTCAAGGAGAACGGCCACGAGATCGTGGCCTCGTCGCCGCTGGTTCCGCGCAACGACCCGACCTTGATGTTCACCAATGCCGGCATGGTGCAGTTCAAGAACGTCTTCACCGGCGTCGAGAAGCGCGGCTATCAGCGCGCCACGACGTCGCAGAAGTGCGTGCGCGCCGGCGGCAAGCATAACGACCTCGACAATGTCGGCTACACCGCGCGCCATCTCACCTTCTTCGAGATGCTCGGCAACTTCTCGTTCGGCGATTACTTCAAGGAGCGCGCGATCGAGCTCGCCTGGAATCTGATCACCAGGGATTTCGGGCTGAAGGAGGACAAGCTGCTGGTCACCGTCTACCACACCGACGACGAGGCGGCCGGCTACTGGAAGAAGATCGCGGGCTTCTCGGACGACCGCATCATCCGGATCCCGACCTCGGACAATTTCTGGGCGATGGGCGACACCGGCCCGTGCGGTCCGTGCTCCGAGATCTTCATCGACCGCGGCGAGCACATCTGGGGCGGACCTCCGGGCAGCCCGGAGGAGGATGGCGATCGCTTCCTCGAATTCTGGAACCTGGTGTTCATGCAGTACGAGCAGGTGACGAAGGAGGAGCGCGTGGCGCTGCCGCGTCCCTCGATCGACACCGGCATGGGGCTCGAGCGC
This sequence comes from Bradyrhizobium sp. USDA 3262, assembly GCF_054060035.1. Taxonomy (NCBI): domain Bacteria; kingdom Pseudomonadati; phylum Pseudomonadota; class Alphaproteobacteria; order Hyphomicrobiales; family Nitrobacteraceae; genus Bradyrhizobium; species Bradyrhizobium sp. USDA 3262. The sequence goes on along the minus strand of NZ_JBSSCT010000001.1, from coordinate 6,786,533 downwards.
ATGGCGGCCATCCTGCAGGGCGTCGAGAGCGTGTTCGAGACCGATCTGTTCCGCAATCTGATCGATGCGGCGGCGTCGGCCCTCGGCCACGGGCCGAGCGAGCAGAACGTGGCCTCGTACCGCGTGATTGCGGACCATCTGCGCTCGTCGGCGTTCCTGATCGCCGACGGCGTGCTGCCGTCGAACGAGGGCCGCGGCTACGTGCTGCGCCGGATCATGCGCCGCGCGATGCGCCATGCGCAGCTCTTGGGCGCGAGCGAGCCGCTGATGCATCGCCTGGTCTGGGCGCTGGTCCGCGAGATGGGCCAGGCTTATCCGGATCTGGTCCGCGCGGAGAAGCTGATCGAGGAGACGCTGCGGCTGGAGGAGACGCGCTTCCGCAAGACGCTGGCGCGCGGCCTGTCGATCCTCGACGAGAAGAGCGCCGGCCTCAAGAAGGGCGACATGTTCGACGGCGACACCGCGTTCACGCTGTACGACACCTATGGTTTTCCGCTGGATCTGACGCAGGACGCGCTGAAGTCGCGCGGCATCAGCGTCGACCAGGCTTCGTTCACCGACGCGATGGAGCGGCAGCGCGTGAAGGCGCGTGCCTCCTGGGCGGGCTCGGGCGAGGCGGCGAGCGAGGCGATCTGGTTCCCGCTGCGCGAGAAGCTCGGCGCGACCGAATTCCTCGGCTACGAGACCGAGAGCGCGGAAGGCGCGGTGACGGCGCTGATCAAGGACGGCGCCGAGGTCGAGAGCCTGAAGGCCGGCGAGAGCGGCGCGATCGTGCTGAACCAGACCCCGTTCTACGGCGAGTCCGGCGGCCAGGTCGGTGACATCGGCGTGCTCACCGGCGAGGGCGTCAAGTTCCGCGTCACCGACACGCAGAAGAAGGCCGGCGATCTGTTCGTGCATCTCGGCACGGTGGAGCAGGGCACGCTCGGCGTCGGCACCGCGCTGCAGCTCGAGGTCGATCACGCCAGGCGTTCGTCGATCCGCGCCAACCATTCGGCGACGCATCTGTTGCACGAGGCGCTGCGCCAGGTGCTGGGTGATCACATCGCCCAGCGCGGCTCGCTGGTCACGCCGGACCGGCTGCGCTTCGACTTCGTGCATCCGAAGCAGATCACGCCGGAAGAGCTCGCCCGGATCGAGGACATCGCCAACGATGTCGTGCTGGAGAATGACGAGGTCACCACCCGGATCATGGGCGTCGACGATGCCCGTGAGGCCGGCGCCCGCGCGCTGTTCGGCGAGAAGTACGGCGACGAGGTCCGCGTCGTGTCGATGGGCAGGGGGGCCCGCGATCACGGCCAGAACGCGCTCGGCTGGTCGGTCGAGCTCTGCGGCGGCACCCATGTCCGCCGCACCGGCGACATCGGCATGATCTCGGTGACCGGCGAGGGCGCGGTCGCGTCCGGCGTGCGCCGCATCGAGGCGCTGACCGGGCATCACGCGCGCAAGCATGCCAACGACACCATCGCGCTGGCCAAGACCGCGGCGCTGGAGCTGCGCACCACGATCGACGACGTGCCGGCGCGGATCGCCGCGCTGATGGAGGAGCGCAAGAAGCTCGAGCGCGATCTGTCTGACGCCCGCAAGAAGCTCGCGATGGGTGGCGGCGGTGCGTCGAACGGCGCCGCCTCAGCCGTTCGCGAGGTCGGCAATGTCAAGCTGCTGGCGCGCGCGGTCGAGGGCGTCGAGACCAAGGATCTCAAGAGTCTCGTCGACGACGGCAAGAAGCAGATCGGCTCGGGCGTGGTCGCGATCGTCGGCGTCACCGAGGACGGCAAGGCCGGCATCGTGGTCGGCGTCACCGCCGATCTGACCGCGCGGTTCAACGCGGTCGAGCTCGTCCGCAAGGGCTCCGAGGTGCTCGGCGGCAAGGGTGGCGGCGGCCGGCCCGACATGGCGCAGGCCGGCGGGCCCGACGGCGCCAAGGCCGACGCCGCGTTGTCGGCGATCGAACAGGCCATGACTCAACAGGCATCGGCCGGCGCCTGACGGAGAGGCTGATCGTGGCGACGGCTCCGCTCAAGCCCACGATCGGCGATCCCGGGCTGCGCGACCGTCTCTACGAGCTGCTCGAACGCGATGATCTGCCGCATTCGGGCGGCTTGCGGTTCGCCCGGATCATCGTCGCCATCATCGCCTTCGATGTGCTGGCGGCGATTCTGGCCTCCGTGCCCGAGATCGACGCGCAGTTCGGCTGGCTGCTGACGACCATCGAGATCGCGGCGGTCATCGCCTTCGCGTTGGAATATGCCGCGCGGCTCTGGAGCGTGGTCGGCCACTCGCTGCGCGACATGACGCCGGCGCGGGCACGGCTGGAATACGCCTTCTCGGCGCTCGGCGTGATCGACCTGCTCGCCTTCCTGCCGTCGGCCATCGCGCTTGCCATCGGCGACAAGACCACGCTGGTGCTGTTCGGCATGCTGCCGTTCCTCAAGCTGGTGCGCTATTCGACCGCGATGCGCTCGCTGCTGGCGGCGCTGCATGCCGAGCGGCGCACGCTGTTCGGCTGCGTGGTGATCCTGACCGGCGCGGTGCTGCTGTTCGCCTCGCTGCTCTATGCCATCGAGCACAAAGTGCAGCCTGACAAGTTCGGCACCATGCCGCAGGCGATGTGGTGGGCGATCGTGACGCTCGGCACCGTCGGTTACGGCGACGTCGTCCCGATAACGCCGCTCGGCCGGACCGTCACGGTGGTCGCGATCGTGGTCGGCTTCGCGATGATCGCGCTGCCGGTCGCGATCATCTCGACGGCGTTTGCCGACGAGGTCCGGCGCCGCGACTTCGTCGTGACCTGGGGCATGCTGGCGCGGGTGCCGCTGTTCTCGCATCTTGGCGCCGCCGATATTTCCGACATCATGCGGCTATTGCGGTCGCAGACCATCGAGGCCGGCGAGGTGCTGGTGCGGCGCGGCGATGCGGCCTCATCGATGTATTTCATCACCGCGGGCGAGGTCGAGATCGACCTGCCGAGCCAGCTTGTACGGCTCGCCGACGGCGCGTTCTTCGGCGAGATCGCGCTGCTGCGGCGGACCAGCCGCTCCGGCACGGTGACGGCGACGCGCAAGACCAAGCTCCTGGTGCTCGATGCGCAGGACTTCCATGCCCTGATCGAGCGCATGCCGGCGCTCGCCGCGCATGTCCGGGAGACCGCCGAGGCGCGGCTTGCCGATCCGCTCGCGGCCGGCGGCGACCTGGCCGCCGCAGAGATCGCCCAGGCGCCGCGCGAGACCGACGGCGGCATCCGCGACTAGAGCCTCATTCGATCGAATCGGAACCAGGCTCTCGATTCTTCGTTTGACGCGTTTTCTTCACGCGGACCGGTTACCCACTTCGCTCGAAAACGCTCAGTCCCGTCGCAGGAACACGTAATCCGCCGAATATGCCGCGCCCTTCAGCGCGCCTGATTTGTCGCAGGCGCCGCTGAGCTCGCCGCCCGAGGTGTTGATCCGCTGCACGGTTGCGACGCCGGAGAGCAGGCCGTTGCCGCGGTGGGCAATCACCTCGAGCTTCAGCCAGGCAATGTCGGAAGGCGTTGCGCCGGGTGCGCTGCCGGAGGTGCGGGCGGTCACGGCGCTGCCGTCGACATGCTCCCAGTTCGGACCCGCATAATGCCGGCCGACCGTGCGGCCATCGGCGATCAGGGTCGCGACCGGTTCGCGGAACGACCAGGCGAGCTTGCCGTCGGTGACCGGCTTGCACTCATAGACCTGCACGCCCTCGGCATGGACCGACAGAACCGGGGACTCGCCGGGCGCCGCGACCGCGTCGGGCAGGGGGCCGGCAGCGAATGCCGCCGACCCGGTGAGCGAGAACGATGCGAGCACGACGGCTCTGACAAGGGCCATGGTCATGCTCGCACCTGTCTTCCCAGGATGACGGCCTCAGGCCGCGATCGCCTTCACGAGGTTGTCGGACACCTTGTCGAGGAATCCGGTGGTCGAGAGCCAGCGCTGGTCGGCGCCGACCAGGAGCGCGAGATCCTTGGTCATGTAGCCCTCCTCGACGGTCGCGACGCAGACCTTCTCCAGGGTGGTGGCGAACTTCGCCAACGCTTCGTTGTTGTCGAGCTTGGCGCGATGGGCGAGGCCACGGGTCCAGGCGAAGATCGACGCGATCGAGTTGGTCGAGGTCTCCTTGCCCTTCTGGTGCTCGCGGTAGTGGCGGGTCACGGTGCCGTGGGCGGCCTCGGCTTCCACGGTCTTGCCGTCCGGGGTGAGCAGCACCGAGGTCATCAGGCCGAGCGAGCCGTAGCCCTGGGCCACGGTGTCGGACTGCACGTCGCCGTCATAGTTCTTGCAGGCCCAGACATAGCCGCCGGACCATTTCAGCGCCGAGGCCACCATGTCGTCGATCAGGCGGTGCTCGTAGGTCAGGCCCTTGGCGTCGAATTCCTTCTTGAACTCGCGGTCGAAGACGTCCTGGAAGATGTCCTTGAAGCGGCCGTCATAGACCTTCAGAATCGTGTTCTTGGTCGACAGATAGACCGGGTAGTTGCGCATCAGGCCGTAGTTGAACGAGGCGCGGGCGAAATCGGTGATGGAGTCGTCGAGATTGTACATCTCCATCGCGACGCCGGCGCCGGGCGCCTTGAACACTTCCTTCTCGATCACGGTGCCGTCCTCGCCGACGAACTTCAGCGACAGCGTGCCCTTGCCGGGGAACTTGATGTCGGTGGCGCGGTACTGGTCGCCGTAGGCATGGCGGCCGATGATGATCGGCTTGGTCCAGCCGGGAACCAGGCGCGGCACGTTCTTGCAGATGATCGGCTCGCGGAAGATGCAGCCGCCGAGGATGTTGCGGATGGTGCCGTTCGGCGACTTCCACATCTGCTTCAGGCCGAATTCCTTCACCCGGGCCTCGTCGGGGGTGATGGTGGCGCATTTGACGCCGACGCCGACCTTCTTGATGGCTTCGGCGGCGTCGATGGTCACCTGGTCGTTGGTCTCATCGCGGTATTCCATGCCCAGATCGAAATAGAGCAGTTCGACATCCAGGAACGGGTTGATCAGCTTGTCCTTGATGTACTGCCAGATGATCCGGGTCATCTCGTCGCCATCGAGCTCGACGACGGGGTTGGATACCTTGATTTTTGCCATGATGGGGAGGCCCTCTTGGGAACGGCGCGCTTTTGACGGCGGGGATGGAAAAGACGCCTGCGCTATAGCACCGCCCGGGGGCGGGCGGAAGCGGAGGGGTTATGCACTTTCAGCCCATCTTTTCACCTAAAATGGGACCTGAGTGGCCGTCCCCGCGACGATGTACCAGGTCACGAACAGGCCCGCGATCAGGGCCCCCGGCAGGCTCGATCCGGTCCGCCGCCAGGTGAAGGTCGCGATCACGGCGACGATCGCGAGCAGCGGCACGAACTGGATCGCGACGATGGTCGAGAGCGGCACGAAACCGGGGTCCGGGACCGGGTTGAACAGCTTCCCCGTCAGCCACAGCGTGCCGTATTGCAGCACCAGCAACACGATGAAACCGAACGTCAGCGCCAGGATGTTGGTCAGGTACAGCGCCCCGCGCGGCGCATCCATGGTCGAGAAATTCCGGTGCAGCACGTGCAGCGCCACGACGAAAAACGCCGTGAACGGAATCAGATAGATCAGGAAGATGAGGAATTGCTTCGCGCTCATCAACTTGAGCGCGACGATCCAGAAGCGGAAGTCGATCTTGAAGGCGAGGTCGGCGAGCCACAGCGCGGCATAGCCGACCGCGACCGAAGCCAGCGCGATCACGACGGATTGACCGACGAGGCCGGTCCGGCTGGCGCGCCTCGGAGCGAACCGCATCAGGGCGAGCGTGATCAGCCCGTTGATGATGGCCCAGACCAGGATCTGGTTGGTGATGCCCTGCGGCAGGAACGCGCTAGGGGTGACGAAGGTGCCGCCCAGCGCAAAGGCCGGGTAATAGGTCAGCGCCGGGATGAAGGCGGACAGGATGAACGCCGTGGTCCAGCGCCGGCCGCTCGCGGCCTGATGCGGCGGCATCGTGCCGTCGGCAACCGCCGGCAGCCGCAGGCGGGAGAACATCCTGGCTTCCAGCAGCCCGTCGAACGTCCCGATGACCAAGGCAATGAAACCGATGAGGGCGACCAGCGTGCCGATCTCCTTGCGGAACCAGATCTGGTCGTCGACCGGACGCGGCGTGCCGCCCTTCAATGTCTTGGCGAACCAGTCGAGGCTGTAGCCGATCGCCTCATGCGAGATGTGCTCGGCCGGATGGGTCATCGCCGGGGTGTACAGCACCCGCGCGGTGCCGCTAGCCGGATCGCCATAGACCTTGCCCGGCTCGACCGCGCCTTGCGTGCCGAACAGCGCCCCAGAGCTTTGGGCTCTTGGTGACGTCGCGCGCGAGCTGGACGCCCCACATCAGGTCGGGGAATTCCTCGTACTGCGCGAACACCAGCGCGGTGTTGCGCGGCCCGTTCGCCGTGCCCTCGGCGGCGAATGGCTTGCCGGTGGACGAGCCCTCCAGCACCATCGACTTGTAGTCGTTGGGCATCGCTGCCGCGGCCGCCAGAACCGTCCAGCCGCCCATCGAATGGCCCTCGAGCCCGATATTCTCCTTGTCGACGAATTGGAGGCTGCGGAGATAGGCAAGGCCGTCAGGTCCGCCAAAACCGTTGGCGAAGGAGGGCGGGTCGCTATAGCCGTGGCCGGTCTGGTCGAGCGCGAGCACCACGTAGCCGCGGCGGGCGAACTCGATGGCGAAGCCGTCCTGGGTCTCGCGCGAATTGATATAGCCGTGGACGGCGAGGATGCCGGGCGCCGGAATCTGCGGCGTGGCATTCGGTGGGATGTAGAGCAGGGCGCTCATGGTATTGCCCTTGGCGCCCTTGAAGCGCACATCCTCGATCCGGATGCCGCCGGCGGTCTGCGTGACGTGGGCGAGCAGACCCCCCGCCACGATCAAGATCAGGCCCAAAATCGCCAGCGTCCATCTGCCCCGCATCGTCGTCCCCCCAAGGTGCCTCGCCGTTCAACCGGCGTCTCAAGCGTGCCTTTACAGCTTCGCTTTGGTTGTGGTTGATAGCCTATCCGAAGGCCAAGTGCGCGCGAGCGGCAGCCTTCGCTTCGTGCGATTGGGACTCCGATTGAGGATTCGCAAACGCCGCTAACCCTGTTATCTCCTTGGAGAAAATGGTCCCGCGCAAAACCGGTGCAAAGCTGGTCGATGCGGTCTTGGGCCCCTGCTTGAGATTTTGAATCAGCCGCTTTGGATGCTGATTCAAAATCTTCAGACGTTGAATCAGAAAGTGAAGTGAGATGTCCGGCACCGACAAGACCAAGGCAGGGCACGACCTTGCCGGTCCCGTCGTCATCCTGGTCGAGCCGCAGCTTGGTGAGAACATCGGCATGGCCGCGCGCGCGATGGGAAACTTCGCGCTGTCGAGGATGCGCATCGTCAACCCGCGCGACGGCTGGCCGAACATTGCCGCCCAGCGTGCCGCCGCCGGCGCCGACCACATCATCGGTTCCGTCGAGCTGTTCGACACGGTCGAGCAGGCGATCGCCGATCTCACGCTGGTGTTTGCGACCACCGCCCGGGCCCACGACCAGGCCAAGCCGGTGGTCGGGCCGGAAGGCGCGGCGGGTGAGATCGTCGGCCACGTCGCATCCGGCGGCGGCGCCGGCATCCTGTTCGGGCGCGAGCGCGCCGGCCTGACCAATGAGGAGGTCGCGCTCGCCAACCGCATCATCACCTTCCCGGTGAATCCAGGCTTTGCTTCGCTCAATCTGGCGCAGGCGGTGCTGTTGATGGGCTACGAGTGGTTCAAGCTCTCGACCGCGGGGGCGCTGCCGTTCGCGATGCCCGAGCGGTCCGAGCCGGCCTCCCAGCACCAGATGCAGGCGTTCTTCGACAACCTCGTCGCCGAGCTCGACAAGGTCGAGTTCCTGCGGCCGGCGGAGAAGCGCGACACCATGCTGGTGAACCTGCGCAACATCTTCACCCGGATGGATCCGACCAAGCAGGACATGCACACGCTGCACGGCGTGGTGATGGCGATCGCCGAGGGCCGCAAAGGCCCCGCCAAGGGCGGGGTGCTCGACGGGGCCCAGGCGACGCGCTTGCGGGCGCTGCTCGCCGAGCAGGGGCAGGGTGGCGCGACCGCCGACAGCAGCAGCACCGTGCGCGGGCTCGCCCGGCTGCTCCGCCGCAATCCGACCGACGCCGAACGGATCCTGTGGCAGGCGCTGACGCGGGACCGCCGCTTCGCCGGCCAGTTCAAGCGCCAGACCCCGGTCGGCCGCCACATCCCCGACTTCGTCTCCTTCGTGCACCGGCTCGCGATCGAACTGGTCAACCCGAACGAGAGCGAGGCCATCGGAGCCGACCGCGCCAAGCGCAGAGCCTGGCTCGAGGCGCGCGACTATCGGGTGGTCGACATGCACGTGGCCGAAGTCGAGCGCGATCTCGACGGCGAGCTCGCGCGGCTGGAGGCGGGGCTGCAGCAGGCGCGGTAGCTTACGCAATTGCTCTGTCCGCGGAGCAAGAACGGGATTCGAGTAAGCGACTCTTTACACACGTCGTCCTGGCGAAAGCCAGGACCCATAACCACCGCATTGGATTGTGAAAGGGATCGTGGCCACAGCGTCGCGCAACAATTGAGATTTGGGGTAATGGGTCCCTGCTTTCGCAGGGACGACACTGTGTTTGTTGCGCGGCCGGTGAGTCACACATACGCGTTCTCGCGACGCGCTTCGCCCGAGCTTTGCTCGTCGTTTCGCCGCTCTGACTACAGAGGGCGAAGGGAAAGCCGAGTGCCGACCGCAGGCGGGGTGCGGCGCGGATGGCGTGGTATCTGCCGTCACAATCCCGAAGGCAGCATCTCGCTAGGCTCGTGCCGACACCAGCCACAGACCCACATGCAGGTCGCGCCCATCCGCTCCGAGGCTTGCGGCGAGCGCGTTGCGTACCGCTTCCATGGCGCGATGACGTTGATCGTCCGTGGCATTCTCGAGCAGCGCAGGCAGCGGGCCGGCCTGCGTGATGAAGGCCATGCTTTGCGCGATGTCGCCGCTATGGATCGGCACGTCGGCGGCCTTGAGCGCAATCTCGTGAAATCCCGCCTCGGTCAGGATGCCGCGAACGCGCTCCTCGCGCGCGAACGAAAACATCCCAGGCGCCGATGGATCGAGCGGCGGCTGTGGCGGCACGTGCGGCCGGGCCGCCTCGATCGGTACGCGAAACCACGGCGACTCCGGCATGGTGCGAAAACAGACGAACACCAGCCGCCCGCCCGCCCTCATGCCGCTGCGGATGTTGGTGAAGGCCTTGACCGGGTCATCGAAGAACATCAGGCCAAAACGAGAATACACCAAGTCCGCCCAGCGCGGTTCGAAGCCGTAGATCGTCGCGTCGGCCAGCGCACAAGTGACGTTGCCAAGCCCCGCCTCGGCGACACGATGCCTGGCCAGATCCAGCATCGGAACCGAGATATCGACACCCAACGCAGTACCTGACGGACCAACAACCCTGGCGAACGCCAACAGTGTGTCACCGGTGCCGCATCCGATATCGATCACATGATCACCCGGTTTTGCCGCCGCAGCACCCAGGCTGACGCTGGTGACCGACGTGAAGACATCGCTGATCACGGCTTGCTGCGAGACCCATGAGTGCCCCATGGTGCTGTTCCAAAACTCTGCTCCTCGGGGGTTTGCGGTAGGCGTCTGCATTTGATCAATCTCCTGGTGCTGAAAATCCGACGGAGTGTCGCCTGAAACAAACTGCAAAAAATTCCAAATGGAATGCGAACTGCAGCCGACGCGCTTCCCATGTCGGCTTCAGGCCATCAGGACGTCTTCGCACGATCCGCATCTGATCGATGCTGGACGGCGCTCAGGTGGTGGAGTCATTGCCGCCGCTGCCCTTCGGCCTGGACATCGGAGGGATGCAGCTGCCGAAGCGTGGATCGAGCGGATCGTAGCGCGACCTCATTCTCGCGACGATGTAGAGCGCCGCCAGTGCGAAGGAGCCGAGCAACAGCAGGCCCCATGCAGGTGGCGGACCTGCAATCAAAAGCACTGCTGCTCCAACGAGGACTAATGCGAAAATGCCCGAAGACAGTTTTGAAGCCATGATCGGCTCCGCAGTTAGCGCAAGGACGGGATACTACCCTGAAATCGATCTAGTTGTGAGAGGCTGGCTGCGACACGCCAGCGCAGATATATCCACCTGCGCCGTGAACGGAGCAACGGCCAGTTCGCTCCCGGCCGCGAAGGTCACTGTTGCGAGTTAGACGTTGAGTTGGCCCCGGCTCACTTGCTCACTGCCGCGTGGATGGCGCGGCAATGTTGTACCAGTACGTCATGCGAGACCACGAAGTCCTTCAACGGCGTCTTGATGTCGTAGAAGTAGATGTTGGCCACGAAGCCATAGATGCCGGCATCGACGGTCGTCGGTTTGTCGCCATGCACATAGCCACGGCTCGGGATCAGGCTCGCCAGTGCGGCGAGATCGGCGAGCCCGCGGGCCATCGCGGCATCAGGCTCGAAGCGGCCGATGCCCTGGTAGTAGTAGCGCCGGGCGTTGAACTCCTTGGCCTTCATCAAGCCGTCGTCGGTGAGGCCCGGATGCTCGCCCTTGAGCGCATCGCGGAACTGGGGCCAGTAGCGCTCATCCTGCCAGCGCGAATAGGACATCACCCAGTAGAGATCGTCGAGCGTCCGCGTGACGAGGAGATTGGTCGTGCGCTGCGCCGGCGTCAGCGCGGCATCCAGCGTCACGCCATATTTTCCGGTGACATAGGCGAGGATGGTCTCGCTGTCGCCGACGGTGTCACGGCCGTCGACGATATAAGGAAGTTGCTGGCGCGGCGCCTTCGACGCATCGAAGATGTGCTCGTGCCGGAACGGCACGCCGGCGAGCTTCAGAAAAGCGAATACCTTCAGACCATAGCCATTATTGTCGGCGACGCCGAACAACGGAGGATAGGAATAGAGCGTGAGCATGGCGGCTCGTCACGTTCAAGGGCGCTGCAGGCTATCTCAGATACGCCAGCTAGGCGAGCCCCGCGACTTCCATCAAGGTCCACAAGGAGGAGAAATCTTGTCGTCCCTTTCTGTCCTCAAACCCCAAGGCGATCCAAAGGAGCCTTGATCCTTATCTTGAGGCCGTTCTGCCGCCAGTCGTATTCGATCTTGCCCCCGAGCTGACCGGCAATACTGCGCTCCGTGAGTACGCTGCCAAAGCCGGCGGCTTGCGGCGGCGCGGCAATCATGGGCCCGCCGGTCTCATCCCACTCAAAATGCAAGTCGCCACCTTGCGTCTCCCATTTGATACGGATCGCCCCGCTCGGCTCCGAGAGTGCCCCGTATTTGGCTGCATTCGTCGCGATTTCGTGCAGCGCAAGGGCGAAGCTCGTTACGGCCATCACGCCTACAGGCACATCGGGGCCGCCGATCATGATGCGGTCGCGCGAGCCGTCGTCATAGGGTTGCATGACGGTTCGCACGACCTCGTCCACCGTCGTCCGTTCGCTATGCGCCTCCGTACCCATGATCCCCGGACGTATAAGGTCCTTGGCCCGCATGAGGGCATCCAGCCGCCCGCGAAGCGAATGTGCCATTTCTTGCGGCGTTCGAGCTGATCGAGCACTAAGGCTAATGATGCCGTGGAAGATCGCGAACAGGTTTTTCACCCGGTGGTTCGCCTCTCGCGCAAGCAACCGTTGATGCTCTTGCGCTTCCTTCTGAGTGGTGATGTCCACCACGACACCGACGAAGTTGGTAAGCTCGCCGTTCGCGTCTCTCAGGCATTCGCCGCGCGCCTCGACCCAGCGGATGGTTCCGTCTTTGTGGAGCAGCCGGTATTCCTGGATGTACTTTTCTCCGGTGGCGACCGCGAGACTCACGGCCGCAGTAGTCCGCTCCACGTCCTCCGGATGGATGCCCGCGACATATTCCGACAAAGGTGCGCCTTTCTCGCCCTTGGCGGGATCGACTGAGAACATTTGTGCGAAATACGCATCCGAATAGAACGTGTCCGTCGGCACATGCCAGTCGAACGTGCCTATCATGCCGGCGGCACTTAGCGCTTGGGTGAGCCGTTTCTCCGCTCTGGCCAGTTCGCGCTGTGCCACAACCCGTTCAGTTGTCTCGTTCACGATGCAGAGGACGCCGCCTATGTCGCCCGCCTCGTTCCGAACCGGGGAATAGGAGATGTCGAAATAGACGTTCTCCGGATAGCCGTGCCGCTCGATGTAGAATGGACGATCCTTGGCGAATACGGTCTCACCAGTGTCGAGGACGCGCCTTAGCAGAGGTTCAAGATCGTCCCAAAGCTCCGCCCAGTTCTCTCGCGCGGGCCGCCCAAGTGCCCTTGGATGCTTCTCACCGATGGTCGGTGCGTAGGCGTCGTTGTAGAGGGCCACGAAGTCCGCGCCCCAGAACAGCACGATTTGTGCGTTGGCAGGCAGCATGAGGCTGACCGCGCTCTTGAGATGTGCAGGCCATCCGTCAATGGGTCCCAAACTGGTCGTGGACCAATCGAGCGCGCGAATGAGCGCACTCAATTCGCTCCCGCTCGGCAGGAAGTCAGTTTGACATTTGCCGCTGGGACTCGTCTCGCGAGTGGTGCTCATTGCATTGAAGCAAACAGGACTTTGCGACCGGAGACAAGAGCCGCGTTCTCCTGCCACTCCCTTAGTCAACTGAGCCAGTTGAGCCAAATGAGCTAACAATGGTTATTCGGGCAATATCCGGTTCGGGTCATGAGCCGCCGATGACGCCCAAGCCGGGCGGCTTCCGCTTTGCCATCGGAAGCCGACGCCAGCGGTGCACGCTTCGGACGGTCAGGCCTTCGAGATCCCGCCGTCGATCACCGGTCCCATCGGCTCGTAGCGCTCGCCGCTGAAGCGCACCAGTTGCAACTGCTCGAGCGGATAATAGTCTGATGGCGAGGTGTTGATCCGGATGCCGGGCAGCAGCATGTCGGATTCGAAATCCTTCAGGTTGGCCGCCTGCTTGATGATGCTTTCGGACGAGACGTCGTCGCCGCACTGCTTGAGCACCTGAACCAGGATCTGGCTGGTGAGATAGCCGGTGACGGCGTAGATGTCGTTCTTGGCCGCCGCCGGATCGTATTTGTCGAGGAAGGCGCGCCATTTCTGGATGGCGGGATCGTTGTCCCAGGCGGCGTCGACGGGATCCTTCAGATAAGCGCTCGAAATGATGCCCTTGGAGACGTCGAAGCCCGCAGCCTTCAGCGTCGAGCCGGCGGAGGAGGCGTTGTTGCCGATGTAGTGCGCCGGCTGCCAGCCGAGCTCGGCGATCTTCTTGATGCCTTGGGCGGCGAATTTCGGCGTGGTCATGCTCATGAGCACGTTGGCGCCGGCGGATTTGCAGCGGACCACCTGGCTGTCGATGGTCGGATCGGCGGTCTCATAGGACAGCTCCGCCACGATTGCGGACGTCCTGGCGCCAAGTCCGTCCTTGAAACCCTTCAACACGTCGCGGCCGAAATCATCGTTCTGGTAGACGATGCCGATCTTGGGGTCGTTCTGTGTCGACAGCACATGCTGCGCGAAGGCGCGGCCCTCGATCTGGTCGGCGCACCGAGCGGCGCAAACAGCACGTCGATCTCGTCGCCTTCGACCAGCTTGCGCGCCTGTTCCACTGTCTTGGCCGGGCTGTAGGCGTCGTCATAGGTGATGTACTTGATCATGCGGCCGTTGATGCCGCCTTGCTCGTTGATCATCTTGAAATAGCCGCCGGGCGTGCGGCCGATCGACGAATAGACCGCAGCCGGTCCCGAATAGGCGTCGATGTTGCCGATCACGATTTCGGTCTTGCCCTCCGCCTTGCCCTTGGCAATGGCGGGCGTGCCGAGCAGCAGCGTGGCCGACGTGGCAGCAGTGCCCTTGATGAGATCACGGCGTGTGAGCCGGGATGAACGGTTCCTTGGCATTGTCGTCCTCCGTTTCTTGTTGTTGGCCGTTTTGGCATTGTTGGCCGGTTGGCAGCCTCTGACGGGCATGTCGGCTTGAAGCATTCCATAGTGCTTCAGCCGGATCAAACCAGTCTATGAGTGAGGCGCGGCAGAACTTGTGTGCAGTCGCTATCGCCGGAAATATTCGCGCGGTGTCAGGGTCCGGAGCGGCGCGGCAGATCACATGATCCGCCGCGCCGACGCCGAGATCGATCAGGCCGCCAGAGCCCGGTTCGCCGCGCGATCGTGCGCGTCGAGCTCGCGCACCGGAAACACGCGATCGTAGGCGATGTTAAAGGCGAACGCGTAGACCAGATAGAACGCGACGATGGAGATATCCATCATCAGCGCCGCCCACAGCGAGACGCCGAGATACCAGGCGACGAACGGGATCAGCAGCACGATCAGGCCGGCCTCGAACAGCATCGCGTGCGCGACGCGGATCGGCATCGTCTTGGCGATACGGCCGGTGACGCGGACCAGCGCGTGGTCGAAGCCGAGATTGAACAGCAAGTTCCAGACCGTCGCTACCGTGGCCGAGACGATTCCGATGACGCCCATATGGGCGACCGGCTGATTGAACAGCCAGGCGGCCGCCGGCGTGAAGATGGCGATACCGATCAGTTCGAACAGGACTGCGTGCCTGACCCGGTCGGAGAAGGAACGCATAGACATTTTGAAACCCTTTCTTGTCGTTGCGACCGGGTTTCTATCTGATATTGTGCCATAACAAAGTTAGGTATTATCTGGAAAAGAGATAGATGTCCGTTTCCATGGACCAGCTCGAATCCTTCGTGGCGGCGGCCGAGCAGGGCTCGTTCTCCAGCGCGGCGCGGCTTTTGAAGAAGGCGCAATCAGCGGTCAGCACGCATGTCGCCAATCTGGAGGCCGATCTCGGCATCGCGCTGTTCGACCGCGCCGGCCGCAATCCGGTGCTGACCGAGGCAGGGGCGCGGCTGTTGCCGGAAGCAAAACTGATCCTCGATCGCCGCGAGCACCTGATCGGTGTCGCCAGCAGTTTCGAGGCCCATGTCGAGAAGCGCCTGGTGGTGGCGATTGACGAGCTCTATCCGGAGAGCGCGGTAGGCGAGCTGTTCGCGGAATTCGCCGGGCGTTTTCCCCATGTCGAACTGGAACTGCTGTTTCCGATCATGGAGGACGTCAGCCGTCTCGTGCTCGACGGCAAGGCCGATGTCGGCGTGATGTGGCGGCAGGAGCACCTGCCGCCAGAACTCGGCTTCAAGACCATCGGCTGGGTGCCGCTGCAGCTGGCTTGCGGCAAGAACCATCCGCTGGCGCATGGCCGGGTGGATTGGGAGGAGCTGAAGCGGCATCGCCAGATCATGGTCACGGTGCGCAACGAAGGCACCGAGCGGCATCGATTGCGTGTCGCAGCCGAGGTGTGGTGGGTCGAGAGCCATTGGGTGATCCTGCAGATCCTCAAGCAGGGCGTCGGCTGGGCGCTGATTCCGGCGCACATCATGGCGAGCTCGCAGGTTGCCGATGAGCTCGCCATTCCCGAACTGGAATTCGACGAGGGCGCACATCCCGTCGCGCTTGAAGTGGTCTGGCACAAGCAGCGGCCGGCTGGGCCGGCGGCAAAATGGCTGCGCCGCCGTTTCGCTACGCGGCCGCCCATGCTGCGCATGTGACGGGATCAGACAAACGTGGAGTTGCTCATCGCATGGTGAGCTGACATCGCGACCATGATGTGTTGCGATAGGTGCTGCACGGACCTGACAGGGTGGAGACGATGGCGAAGCAATTGGAAGGTAAGGTCGCGGCCGTGACCGGAGCGGCGTCGGGCATCGGACTGGCCAGCAGCGAGGCGATGCTGGCGGCCGGCGCGCGCGTGGTGATGATCGACCGCGACGCCGCCGCGCTGCAGGCGCTCGCCGCCAGGCATGGCGATGCCGTGATCCCGCTGGTCATCGACCTGCTCGACCCGAAGGCCTGCGCCACGCTGCTGCCGCGGGTGCTCGAGAAGACCGGCCAGCTCGACATCCTGCATGCCAATGCCGGCATCTATGTCGGCGGCGACCTCGTCGATGCGGATACGAGTGCGATCGACCGGATGTTGAACCTCAACGTCAACGT
Source organism: Bradyrhizobium sp. USDA 3262 (assembly GCF_054060035.1). Classification (NCBI taxonomy): domain Bacteria; kingdom Pseudomonadati; phylum Pseudomonadota; class Alphaproteobacteria; order Hyphomicrobiales; family Nitrobacteraceae; genus Bradyrhizobium; species Bradyrhizobium sp. USDA 3262. The sequence goes on along the minus strand of NZ_JBSSCT010000001.1, from coordinate 6,770,504 downwards.
CGTGATGAAGAACGTGCACGATGTGCTGCCGCACATGATCGGGCGCGGCACCGGCGACATCATCGTGACGAGCTCGCTCGCCGCGCATTTCCCGACGCCATGGGAGCCGGTCTATGCCTCGTCGAAATGGGCGATCAACTGCTTCGTCCAGACGGTGCGGCGCCAGGTGTTCAAGCACGGCATCCGCGTCGGCTCGATCTCGCCGGGGCCCGTGATCAGCGCGCTGCTCGCCGACTGGCCGGCGGAGAAGCTGCAAGAGGCCAAGGCAGCGGGCAGCCTGCTGGAGGCCAGCGAAGTCGCCGAGGTCGTGATGTTCAGCCCGCGCGGCATGACCATCCGCGACGTCGTGATGCTGCCGACGAATTTCGATCTGTAGGCGCATTTCTGCCGGACGTCGCCTCAGGCGGCGCCGCGATCGAACGCCGGTGCGGGGTCCTTCTTCGTCAGCCGGCGCAGCGCCGCGACATTGGTCGCGACGGAGGCCAGGCGGCACTGCGCCTTGCCGTCGGATTTGGCCTCATAGAGCGCGGCATCGGCAACGGCCAGGAGCTCCTCGGCCTCGGTACCATGCTCGGGCGACACGGCGACGCCGACACTGACGCCGACCTTTGCAAGCGTGCCGTCGGCGAGCCGGTAGGGCATCGTGACCGCCTGGATGATGCGATGGCCGACGGCGAGTGCCTGCTCGGTGGTGACGCCGTTCGCCAGCACCACGAATTCATCGCCGCCGAGCCGCGCGATCACTGTGGTCTCGGGCAGGGCGCGCCGCAGCCGCTCGGCGGCCAGCATCAGCACCTGGTCGCCGGCTGCGTGGCCGTAGGTGTCGTTGACCGGCTTGAAATTGTCGAGGTCGAGGAACAGCAGCGCGTACGGCCTGCTATCTCCGGTCGGGGCCGCGAGCTTCGCGTTCAGCGCGGCGACGAAACCGGCGCGATTGCGCAGGCCGGTCAGGGTGTCGTGATGGGCCAGATGGCCGTTCTCGCGCTCGGCGCGCATGGTCGCGATCAGCATCTTGTTGAGGCGGAAGGCCGCGACCGTCATCGCCGCGAGATACATCGGCACTTGTAGGAACACGATGAAGAGCAGTGGCTCGCCGGCCAGCGCCGCCCCGGGCACGATCGGGCCGAGGCTGAGCAGGATCATGGTGCCGGCAAGGCGCGGGGCGCTGAAGTTGCGGAAGCAGATGCCGCCGACCATCGCCGCCGCCGACAGCGAGGCCAGCATCGCAACCACCCAGTCGCCGCTTGCAAGGCTGATCAGGATGCCGAAGCCGACGCTGGCGCTCCAGGCGACCGCAAGGACGAGGTGCAGATCGGTCGGCGTCGGCCGCCGCTCGCGTGCCGCGCGATGCGCAGACACCAGCACCGCCAGTCGCGAGAGGCAGATGACGAGTTCGAGGATGACCCAGGTGATGAACGGCGCGGTCGGCTCGCGGATCGCAATCACGGCCGCGACGGCAACCGTATTGACCGCACCGGCCGCGAACACCGGCAACGAGCCGTAGAGATCCCCGATCAGCGCCGCGCGGATGTCATCAGGCACGCCCGGACCCGCATCGGCGAGCCAGCGCGTCACGCCCCACCGCGGCTGGCTGTATCGTCCTTTTTCGGACTGCATTGTTCTTGCCTCGTACTTTCACCTCGCAACTGACCCGGCCGGACCTAACAGGCGTTTAAGGCCGGGGCGGATCGCGCGTCGTGATTGACGACGGGTAAACCCGGCGGGCGATCGCGCCGCAGAAATACCGCCGCCGGAGGCCGCGCTGCGGCCGCTGGTCGCGACGATCGGTTCGGCCGGCGGTTTATTTTCGCGCAGCGACGGGATTAATCGCCACCGGCAAGGGTTCAAGAAGGTCACAGAACAACACCCTTCAGGGAGGCTTCCTCATGCGTCGTGTCAGTCTGGCTTTGATCGCATCCGCAACCATGCTCGCCGCCGCGCCGGCGCTGGCGCAGGCGCCGCTGGTCGAGAAGAACGTCTCGATGGCGATGTCGCTCGCGATCATGCAGGCGGCGCTCGATCAGTGCACCAGGGATGGCTACAAGGTGTCGGTCGTGATCGTCGACAAGGGCGGCAATGTCGCGGCCTCGGTGCGCGGCGACGGCACCGCTCCGCACACCATGGAATTCGCGCGGATGAAGGCCTACACGGCGCGCACCCGCAGCCAGACCTCGCTCGCCACGATGAAGCAGATGGAAGATCCGGCCAACGCCTTCCTGAAGCAGATCCCCAATGTCGTCGGCGTCGGCGGCGGCGTGCCGATCAAGGCGGGCAACGAGGTGATCGGAGGGGTCGGTGTCTCCGGCGCGCCCGGCGGCGAGAAGGATGAGGTCTGCGCCAATGCCGGCCTTGCCAAGGTGGCGGACGCGCTGAAATAGCGGACACTGCGCCTTCAGCCGAAAACATGTGGTGAGAGCAGGGGGCGCCGCCGGTTGCGGTGTCCTCGGCATTACATCGCGAGAAGCTGTTGCTCCGCCTCGCGGCCCGCGCGCTTCGCCTTCTTGATCCTGGCCGGCGCGAACAGATTGCTTGCGGCAAGGCCCGCGGTGTCGGCGACCGTGGGGTCACACGACACCATGGCCGCGACGATGGCGCCGTCAATCAGCAGCGCGAGCTGGTGCGCGAGCACGGCCGGCTCGGCCGCGCCCATTTCGCCGGCGAGCTTCTCGATATGCGCCAGCACCACCTTCTTGTGCTTCAGCGCGATGTTGCGGAACTGCTTGGCGTCCTTGTCGTGTTCGGCGACCGCGTTGATGAAGGGGCAGCCGTAGAAGCGCTCCTCGGCGAACCAGGTCTTCAGGGCAGGGAAGATCCGCGACAACTTGGTCTGCGGATCGCCGCCGCCGGCCTCGATCGCGCCGATGAACCATTCGCGCCACTGCCGGCCTTCGCTCTCCAGCACCGCATGCACGAGGTTGGTCTTCGAGCCGAACAGCTTGTAGAGCGTCGTCTTCGCGGTTCCGGCCTCGTCGATGATCGCATCGATGCCGGTGGCGTTGATGCCGTTCTTGCAGAACAGCCGCGTTGCGGCGTTCAGCAGGCGCCCGCGCGCCGATTCATCGTCGCCGGCGGTGAACGCCGCGGCAGTTTTTTTCTTCGCAAGCGATTTGGCCATGCGCGGCAGTAAATCGGAGCGCGGCGAAATCATCAAGCCGCATCTTCACGGGGGCGGGCATGTGTGCCGTCCTGCGCTCAAAATAATCGCGGCAGCGCGGCAGATGCACCGCGTTTGAGCAGCCGCGCGCTGATCAATCCGCAGGCAGGCGCAGCTAAGCGCCTGCGGAATTTCGCCTTTTGATTTGGCGGAGGACTGGCATGCTTCGTGCAGGAAACAGACCGTTCGGTATCCTGACCAATTCCATCGCTCCCAGGGAGAAAACTGATGACCGCTGTCGCCCAGAAAACCGCACTGACCGGCTGCCTCGCGCCGATCGACAGAGGCGGGCTCGAGCAGCTGATTGCCAATGGCAAGGCCAACCCGAAGGTGATCAAGACCTTGAAGTGCAAGACGGTGGCCGAGGGCAAGTTCCGCCACGCCAACTACATCCGCAACCTCGCGCCCTACATCGTCGACGAGCCGCCGGGCCTGCTCGGCGACGACACCGCGCCCAATCCCTCCGAGGCCTCGCTCGCCGCGCTCGGCTCCTGCCTCGCTGTCGGCCTGCACGCCAACGCCGTGCATCGCGGCTGGATCGTCAACAAGCTCGAGCTCGAGCTCGAGGGCGATCTCAACATCACCGCGGTGTGGGGCACCGGCGACGTCAGCGAGAAGCCGGTCGGCTTCACCGACGTCCGCGTCAAGGTCGACATGGAGTGCGAGGGGGTCTCGCAGGCCGAGATCGACGCGCTGGTGGCGCATGTGAAGAAGTGGTCGCCGGTCGCCAACACCTTCACCCGTCCCGTCAATCTCGAGGTCAGCGCGTAAACGCCCGACCGGCAATTCAAGGTGCGGAGATCATCCATGGGTTCACTGGCTTTGTCGCGGGTCGCAGCTCAAGATCCCGCACCGACCATTGCGGACGAGGTTGCCCGCCTTGCCCGTCAGGAGCTGGCGCCGATCGCAGCCGCGGTCGATGCCGGCTCGGTCTATCCCGGCGAATTCCTGCACCGGCTCGGCAAGGTCGGCGCCTGGAGCAGCCATGTGCCCCAGGAAGGTCCTGCCGACCTGCGCTGGGCCATCCAGTCGATGGCCGCGCTCGGCGAGGTCTGCGGCGCCACCGCCTTCATGGCGTGGTGCCAGAACACGCTGGTCTGGTACGTCGCCAACTCCACCAACATGAAGCTCGCCGCGCGCTTCGGTGACTGCTTCTCGCGCGGGCGCGTGCTCGGCGGCACCGGGCTCTCCAACCCGATGAAGAGTTTCTTCGGCATCGAGCGGCTGAAGCTGAAGGGCCGCAAGGTCGAGGGCGGCTACATCGTCCGCGGTGCGCTGCCCTGGGTGTCGAACCTCGGGCCGGGCCATTACTTCGGCACGATCTTCGAGCGCGAGGGCACCAAGGGCGAGCCGGGCGGCATCGCAAGCGGCGAGCCGGGCAGCATCGCAAGCGGCGAGCTGGGCAGCACCGTGATGTTCCTCGCCGACTGCTCCGATCCCGCGATCACGCTGACGCCCTGCAAGCCGTTCCTGGCGATGGACGGCACCGGTACCTATGGTGTCCAGTTTCGCGACGTGTTCGTGCCGGACGAACTGATCCTGGCCGAGCCGGCTGCGCCGTTCGTCAAGAAAATCCGCGCCGGCTTCATCCTGTTGCAGGCCGGCATGGGTCTTGGGCTGATGAAGGATTGCATCAACATCATGGACGAGGTCGATGCGCCGCTCGGACACGTCAACCGCTATCTGCCGCAACAGCCGCTGCAATTCCGCGAGCTCCATGCCGAGTTCGAGAAGGAGGCGATGGCGCTGGCAAGCGATCCCTACAATGCCGATGACAGCTACTGGCGCCGTGTCGTCGCACTGCGGCTGCGGATCGGCGATGCCAGCGTCGCATTCGCACATGCCGCGATGCTCCATTGCGGCGCGCGCGGCTATCTGATGAGCCACCGCGCCCAGCGCAGGCTGCGCGAGGCCTATTTCGTCGCCATCGTCACGCCCGCCACCAAACAGCTGCGCAAGATGCTGGCGGACGGCTGAAGCATGATCCGGAAAAGTGGAAACCGGTTTTCCCTCGCGACAAACGCGGAACGCGTTTGCGCGGAGATCATGCTCAAACAAGTTCGGGACCACCACAACTGCAACCACAGACAGGAGAGGCTGCCATGACGGACGTTCTGATCACCTCCGGCGAACTTGCCGAGCTCGTCAAGAAAGACCCGTGTGTCATCATCGACACGCGGAATCCGGATGCCTATGCGGCCGGCCATTTGCCCGGTGCCGTCAATGTGCATGACATCTTCACGTTCCTTGCGACCTCGACGCCGGAAGGCATCCACGAGCTGAAGAGCAAGTTCGCGGATGCGTTCGGTGCCGCCGGTCTCTCCGGCAAGGAGACCGCCGTGATCTACGAGCAGTCGATGAATTCCGGCTTCGGCCAATCCTGCCGCGGCTACTATCTTCTGACGATGCTGGGCTATCCCAAGGTGAAGGTGCTGCATGGCGGCTTCGATGCCTGGAAGGCGGCCGACCTGCCGGTGACCACCGACGTTGCGGCGCCGGCGAAGACCTCCTTTGCGATCGTGCCGGAGGCCGGCGACATCATGATCGACGCCAAGGCGATGCTGGCGGCGGTCGGCAAGCCCGGCGTTGCGATCCTCGACGTGCGCGACGTCGACGAGTGGATCGGCGAAAGCTCCTCGCCCTACGGCAAGGATTTCTGCCCGCGCAAGGGCCGCATCCCCGGTGCGGTGTGGCTGGAATGGTACCGCATGATGAAACCGACCGCCGAGGGCCCGCGCTTCAAGTCGAAGGATGAGATCCTGGCGGAGTGCGCCACCGTCGGCATCTCGCAGACCACATCGGTCTATCTCTACTGCTTCAAGGGTGCGCGCGCCTCGAACACCTTCCTGGCGCTGAAGAACGCCGGCGTGAAGGACGTGCGGATGTACTTCGGCTCCTGGAACGAGTGGTCGCGCGACCCGTCGCTGCCGATTGATGAGGGCTTGCCGACCGCGCCCGTCGTCACCGGCAAGGCGGCATAGAACCTGCATGTTTGTTGGTGTCCGGCGGCGCAAAACGCGGCCGGACGCCGATCAATGAACCGGATCGCGGAGCTTTCTGCGTTTCGGTGCGACAATGGGGCGCAGCATGTCCACGTCAGATGATCCCTTCGACGCCGACCGCGTGCTCACGCGATCGGGTTGCGCCTGCGGTTGGCATCGCTCAGCCGCCGAGCATGAGCAGGCCGCGCGCACGCTGCGCTGCGAGTCGGTCGCCGATCTCGGCGAACAGAAGCGTTATGAAGGCATCGTCGCGTCGGCGGTGATGCGGGCGGTGTTTCCGCAGGATGTCGCGCGCCGCGCTTTCCTGAAATCGGTTGGCGCCGCGACGGCGCTCGCCGCGCTGTCACAGTTCTTCCCGCTGAAGACGGCGACAGAGGCGTTCGCCGACGCCGGGCCGCCGGAGAAGAAGGACCTCAAGGTCGGCTTCATTCCGATCACCTGCGCGACCCCGATCATCATGGCGGCGCCGCTCGGCTTCTATGCCAAGCAGGGCCTCAACGTCGAGGTGGTGAAGACCGCCGGCTGGGCGGTCATTCGCGACAAGACCATCAACAAGGAATACGACGCCGCCCACATGCTGGCGCCGATGCCGATCGCGATCTCGCTCGGCCTTGGCGCCAACGCCATACCGTTCACGGTCCCTGCGATCGAGAACATCAACGGGCAGGGCATCACGCTGGCGATGAAGCACAAGGACAGGCGCGATCCGAAGGACTGGAAGGGCATGAAGTTCGCCATTCCGTTCGACTACTCCATGCACAATTATCTGCTGCGCTATTACCTCGCCGAGCATGGGCTCGATCCGGATACCGACGTGCAGCTCCGCTCGGTGCCGCCGCCGGAGATGGTCGCCAATCTGCGTGCCGACAATATCGACGGTTTCCTCGCGCCCGACAACATCTGCCAGCGCGCGATCTATGACGGGGTCGGCTTCCTGCACATCCTGTCCAAGGAGATCTGGGACGGCCATCCCTGCTGCAGCTTTGCCGCCAGCCGCGAGTTCATCACGACGGCGCCGAATTCCTTCGCGGCGCTGACCCGCGCGATCGTGGATGCCACCGGCTACGCGGCGAAGGCCGAGAACCGCAAGCAGATCGCGGAAGCGATTGCGCCGGCCAACTACATCAACGCGCCGGTGACGGTGCTGGAGCAGGTGCTGACCGGCACCTATGCCGACGGGCTCGGCGGCGTGAAGACCGATCCGAAGCGCGTCGACTTCGATCCGTTCCCCTGGCAGTCCTTTGCGGTGTGGATGCTGACGCAGATGAAGCGCTGGGGCCAGATCAAGGGCGACGTCGACTACAAGGCGGTCGCCGAGCAGGTCTATCTCGCCACCGATACCAAGAAGGTGATGGCCGAGATGGGGCTCGCGCCACCCGCCACCTCGTACAAGTCGTTCTCGGTGATGGGCAAGAGCTTCGATCCGGCCAAGCCCGACGATTATCTCGCGAGCTTCAAGATCAGGAAATCGTCGTGAGCGGCGAGGTTTTCTCCACGGCGTCGTCCCTGCGAAAGCAGGGACCCATACGCCGTGCTCTCTCGGTTAGGCGCGCGGGGAGACACTCAGCGCAACAATTGGGGCCGGTGGTTATGGGTCCCTGCTTTCGCAGGGACGACGCGGGGAGGGAGTGCGCGTGACCTTTTCCCTCCGTCTCCGCGCCGCCATCGTCTCGATCGCGCTGCTTGCCGCCTTCCTTGGCGCCTGGCACCTCGCCACCCGCAGCAGCGGCACGACGGCGGCGATGAGCCCGGAATACGCCAGGCTGATGGGGCTGAGCGCGACGCAGGGCAAGTCGGCGATGCCCGGGCCGCTCGATGTCGGCGCCAAGCTGTGGGAGCATCTGAAGCGGCCGTTCTACGACAATGGCCCGAACGACAAGGGGCTCGGCATCCAGCTAGCCTATTCGATCGGGCGCGTCGGGCTCGGCTATCTGATCGCGGTCGTCGTCGCGATTCCGCTCGGCTTCATGATCGGCATGTCGCCCCTGATCAGCAGGGCGCTCGATCCCTTCATCCAGGTGCTGAAGCCGATCTCGCCGCTGGCCTGGATGCCGCTCGCGCTCTACACCATCAAGGATTCCTCGATCTCCGCGATCTTTGTCATTTTCATCTGCTCGGTGTGGCCGATGCTGCTCAACACCGCGTTCGGGGTCGCCGGCGTGCGCAAGGAATGGATCAACGTCGCGCGGACGCTCGAGGTCGGCACCATCAGGCGCGCCTTCACCGTGATCCTGCCGGCGGCGGCGCCGACGATCCTGACCGGCATGCGGATCTCGATCGGGATCGCCTGGCTCGTGATCGTCGCCGCCGAGATGCTCGTCGGCGGCACCGGCATCGGCTACTTCGTCTGGAACGAGTGGAACAACCTGTCGATCACCAATGTGATCATCGCGATCCTCCTGATCGGCCTTGTCGGCATGCTGCTCGACCAGGTGCTGGCGCGATTCACCCGCATGGTGACGTTTCCGGAGTAGCGATGACCGACAAGTTCATCTCCATCGAGGGCATCGCGCGGCGCTATCCCGGCGCCGGCGGCGGCACCACCGCGGTGTTCGAGAATTTCTGGCTGTCGATGGCGCGCGGCGAGTTCGGCTGCGTGATCGGCCATTCCGGCTGCGGCAAGACCACGGTGCTGAACATCCTCGCCGGCCTCGACGAGCCGAGCGAGGGCACGGTGATCGTCGACGGTCAGGGGATCGAGGGCACCAGCCTCGACCGCGCCGTGATCTTCCAAAGCCATGCGCTGCTGCCGTGGCGCACCGTATTGGGCAATGTCGCCTATGCCGTCAGCTCGAAATGGCGCAAATGGGACCGTGCGCGGGTGAAGGCGCATGCGCAGAAGTTCATCGATCTCGTCGGGCTCACCGGCTCCGAGCACAAGCATCCGTCCGAGCTCTCCGGCGGCATGAAACAGCGCGTCGGCATCGCGCGGGCGCTGTCGATCACCCCGAAGATCATGCTGATGGACGAGCCGTTCTCGGCGCTGGACGCGCTGACCCGCGGCACGCTGCAGGACGAGGTGCGGCGGATCTGCCTGGAGACCGGGCAGACCACCTTCATGATCACCCACGACGTCGATGAGGCGATCTTCCTCGCCGACAAGATCTTCCTGATGACCAACGGTCCGGGCGCCGTGCTGGCCGAGATCGTCGAGAACCCGCTGCCGAAGGAGCGCGGCCGCATCGACCTGCACCGCCATCCCTATTACTATGCGCTGCGCAACCATATCGTCGATTTCCTGGTCAGCCGCAGCAAGAGCTTTGCCGCCGAGGTGACCGGTCACGATCCGCGCCGCGTGCCGACGGTGCGGCCCGGCGTCGGCGAGCCCGTGATCGTCTCGCCGCCACGCGTCGTCGAACCCAATCCCGCGCAGAGCGCTGCGCGCTGAAGCCTGAGGAGGAAACCTGATGAAACGCGAAGACCTCACCGAGAAGCTGCTCGACATCAAGCGCGAGAAGGGCTGGAGCTGGAAATACATCTGCGGGAAGATCGGCGGCTATTCCGACGTGCTGATCACGGGCGCCATCCTCGGCCAGATGAAATTGACGAAGCCCCAGGCGGCCAACGCCGGCGAATTGTTCGGGCTGTCGAAGGCCGAGATCGCGATGCTCAACGAGGTGCCGATGCGCGGCACCGGCACGCCGATGCCGCCGACCGATCCCTTGATCTACCGCTTCTACGAGATGGTGATGGTGAATGGCCCGGCGTGGAAGGCGCTGATCGAGGAGGAGTTCGGCGACGGCATCATGTCGGCGATCGACTTCGACATGGCGCTGGAGCGCGTCGCCAATCCGAAGGGCGACCGCGTCAAGATCACCATGAGCGGCAAGTTCCTGCCGTACAAATATTACGGCGCCAGCGGCAACGTGCCGGAATACGGCTTCAAGGAGGAGTGACGCTAGCGTCGCGTAAGCGACGGCAGCGTCATTCCGGACGACGCGGAGCGGCGATCCGGAATCTCGAGATTCCGGGTCTGGTCCTTCGGACCATCCCGGAATGACGGGAACGCTTCACGCTTCTTGCTCCTCGACCGCGCCCGGACCTCACAGGATCGTGCCCGGCGCGTAGCTCGCGGCTTCCGGCTTGGCCTTGGCCAGGGCCTCGACCTGCTCGGCGAAGAAATCGACCTGGGCGCCGGCGTCACCGGAATTGGCGCGGCCCTGGTCGAGCACGTGCTGCAGTTCGGCTGCGCTCAAGCCAAGACGCTTGTCGGCGGCGAGACGTTGCAGCAGATCGTTCTGCACGATCTTGCCGGTGCGCAGGTCGCCGATGGCCGCGACGGCATGCTCCTTGATCGCCTCGTGGGCGCCTTCACGGCCCGCGCCCTTCTTGACCGCTTCCATCATCACCGTGGTGGTCAGCAGGAAGGGCAGATAGCGGTTGAGCTCGGTCTCGACGACGGCTTCGAACACCTCCATCTGGTCAAGCACTGTGAGCAGCGTTTCGAGCAGGCCATCCATGGCGAGGAAGGCGTCGGGCAGCATGACGCGGCGGACGACCGAGCAGGAGACGTCGCCTTCGTTCCACTGATCGCCGGCAAGCCCTGCGGCCATCGCGAGATAGCCCTTCAGGATCACATGCAGGCCGTTGATGCGCTCGCAGGAGCGGCTGTTCATCTTGTGCGGCATCGCCGAGGAGCCGACCTGGCCCTTGGCAAAACCTTCGCTGGCGAGTTCGTGGCCTGCCATCAGGCGGATGGTCTTGGCGAAATTGCCGGGTCCGCTGGCGAGCTCGGTGAGCACGCTGACCGCACGGAAGTCGAGGCTGCGCGGATAGACCTGGCCGACGGCGTCGAGCGCCTTCGGCAGGCCGAGGTGGACGAGGACGCGCTGCTCGAGCGCGCGCGCCTTGCCGGCATCGCCATTGAACAGGGTGATCTGGTCAAGACGGGTGCCCACCGCGCCCTTCAGGCCGCGGGCGGGATAGGTTTGCAGCACATTGACCAGGCTCTGATGCGCCAGCAGCATCTCCTCGCCGGACATCGCGATGCGCTTGCCGAGCGTCGTGACCTGCGCGGCGACGTTGTGGGTGCGCGCGGTGAACGGGACGTCGCGCAATTGCTTCGCGCGCGTGGCAAAACGGATGAGCGCGGCGATGCTCTTGATCTCGATGAGCTGCAGCGCGCGGTAGACCTGCAATTGCTCGACGTTCTCGGTGAGGTCGCGGCTGGTCATGCCCTTGTGCAGGTGCTCATGGCCGGCGAGCTCGCAGAACTCCTCGATGCGGGCCTTGACGTCGTGGCGGGTGACGCGCTCCCGCTTCATGATAGAGGCCAGGTTGATCTGGTCCTTGACGCGCTCGTAGCTCTCGATCACGCCATCCGGCACCGCGATGCCGAGATCGCGCTGGGCCTTCAGCACGGCGATCCAGTAGTCGCGTTCGAGGCGGACCTTGCCTTCGCCGCTCCAGATGGCGCGCATGGCGGGCGAGGCGTAACGTTCGGCGAGGACGTTGGAAATGTGATCTTGGGACATCCCGCTCTCTTGGCATTGCCTGAGGCTGGCTGCAAGCCGCGACCTGCGATGAATCGTCAGGTCTGGTAACGCCTCGGCCGGGCTTGCGGTGCCGGCGCCAGCATACCAGATTCTAGAAGGCGCCGCCTCGGGCAATCCGGGGCGGCGCTGGCATGCTTCGCGCTGGCCGGCGGCGCACCTCGCGATGAGGGGGCGATCAGTTGAATGCCGCGCGGACCTCCTTCACCGGCGCCATATCGCGGACGAAGCTGAACGCGCCGTTGTCCTTCATCTCGCGGGCACAGCGCAGGAACGCAGCCAGCGCGTGGCGCTGCATCGCGCCGCCGACGCTGATGCGCTTGACGCCGGCGGCCGACAGCTGCTCGACCGTCAAGGTCGGATCGGCATAGCCCATCACCAGGTTGAACGGCTTCTTGACCGACGACACCACGGCCTTGATGGTGGCGAGATCGTAGAGGCCCGGCGAATACAGCACGTCGGCGCCGGCGGCCTCGAACGCCTGCAGCCGCTTGATGGTGTCGTCGAGATCCTTGCGGCCGTGCAGGAAGTTCTCCGCCCGCGCCGTCAGCGTGAACGGGAAGGGCAACGCTCGCGCGGCCTCGACCGCGGCCTGCACCCGCTCGACGGCGAGCGTGAAATCGTAGATCGGGCGCTGCGGGTCGCCGGTCGAATCCTCGATCGAGCCGCCGACCGCGCCGGCTTCGGCGGCGAACCGGACCGCCTCGGCCGCAAGCTTCGGCATGTCGGCGCCGCAATTCTCCAGATCGGCATTGACGGGCAGCTCGGTGGCCTCGGCGATCTCCCGGCAATTCTCGATGATCTCGTCGAGGCTGACGGTCGAACGGCCAAGCGTGTTGGCGACCCCGAGGCTGGTGGTCGCAAGCGCCTCGAAGCCCATGGATGCGAGCAGCTTCGCCGTCCCGGCGTCCCACGGATTTGGAATGATGAAGGCGCCGGGCCGCTGATGCAGCTCGCGAAACCGTGCTGCCTTGTCCGCCTGGGTGCGCATGTGAACTCCTGCTGTTGTCAAAAGCGACTGGCAGCAGCGATAGGGCGGTTTCGCCCATCAGACAAATTTGTTATTTCTCTCGATATCATCAGTTTTTTGCATGAGGTTCGGCATGGACAGCGACGCGCTCAACACGTTCCTGGTGGTGCATCGCCGCGGCGGGATCTCGCATGCCGCCAAGGCGCTGCATCGCTCGCAGCCGGCGATTTCGCGGCGCATCGCGCTGCTCGAGCAGGAGCTCGGCGTGCCCCTGTTCGAGCGGATCGCGGGCAAGACGCGGCTGAGCGACGCCGGGCGGGTGATGGTACCCTATGCCGAACGGGCGGTGGCGGCGGCGCAGGATGCCGAGAACGCCGTGCGCGCGCTGCTGCGCGACAATTCCGGCCCGGTGGCGCTGGCGGTGACCGGCACGCTCGCCGGCGAGCGGCTCTCGAACGTGCTGAAGCGCTTTGCCCGCCGGCATCCGGACGTTGCGTTGACGCTGCGCACCGCGACCAGCGCCGAGGTCAGCGACTTGATCCGGCGCGGCGAGGCGACGATCGGGTTGCGTTACGACCGCGACCGCTCGCGCGACCTCGATTGCGAGGTGCTGTTTGCCGAGCCGCTCTGGGTGGTCTGCGCGCCGGACCATCCGCTGGCGGGACGCCGGGTCGGCAAGCTTGCCGATCTCAGGGATGAGCGGTGGATCGCCTTCCCGGAAGTGCCGGGGCGCCGCGAAATCACCGCCTCGCACGTCTTCGCCCTGTTCCTGACGCACGGGCTCGGCGAGGTCGGCTGGACGCCGGTCGACAGCCTCACGGCGCAGAAGCGCCTGGTCGAGGCCGGGCTCGGGATCGCGCTGCTGTCACAAAGCAATGCGGCGGAGGAATTGGGTAGCTCCAGGATCGCGACGATCCGCGTCGGCGATCTCGCCGCAAGCCACGAGGTCGTCGCCGTGACGCGGCATGGCGGCTTCCTCAGTGCCGCCTCACGCCGTCTGCTCGACATCCTCCGTGCCGATTTCACCAGGACGAGGGGCACAAACACGTCGCGCCGGAACGGCGTCCGGCGCGCGTAAAGGTCGAGTTGGTCAGTGTCCCGGGAACTCAGCTTCCCGCCTTGACCTGCGCCGCGGCTACCGCCAGCAGCTCGTCCATCTTGGCGCGGATATCGCGCTCGGTAACGGCCTGGCCCTTGGCGGTGAGGTCCTTCAGAACCTTGTGCAGCACGTCGTTATCGCCGGCTTCCTCGAAGTCGGCGGCGACCACTTCCTTGGCATAGGCGCTGGCGGCATCGCCCGTGATGCCGAGCTTCTCGGCGGCCCACAGGCCGAGCAGCTTGTTCCGGCGGGCTTCAGCCTTGAACTTCTGCTCCTCGTCGAGGGCGAACTTCTTCTCGAAACCTTCCTCGCGCTTGTTGAATTCGCTCATGGCTGAAGTTCCAATTCCCTTGCTGAATGAGGGCCGCCGCGCGTTGCGGCAACCCCGATGCCTGCCTAGATAAGTGGGAGGAATCGGCAAGACAACGAGCCGTTAAGCCGCAGGCAAATCTGGCGGAATCGGCCCTTTATGATAGGGCGGTATAAGTGCCCCCAAGGGGGCACTATCGATTGTGCTGGATGGGCCAATCGGATAGGTTGCCAACAGGCATGGTTCTTGTTCTGTTTCCAGTTGGATTACCCAGGTTCCAGGCCTCCGCGGCAGCTCCGTCGTGGGTCGTAACCCCAAGTCATCCGGAGCACCCAAATCCATGGATTTCAACAAAACACGGTACATCCCAATGAGCCGTCGACGCCGTATTTATGAAGGCAAGGCCAAGGTGCTTTACGAAGGCCCCGAGCCGGGAACCCTGATCCAGCACTTCAAGGACGACGCGACCGCGTTCAACGCCAAGAAACACCAGGTGATCGAGGGCAAGGGCGTCCTCAACAACCGGATTTCGGAGTACCTGTTTCAGCACCTCAACGACATCGGGGTGCCGACCCACTTCATCCGCCGCCTCAACATGCGCGAGCAGCTGATTCGCGAGGTCGAGATCGTGCCGCTCGAGGTGGTGGTGCGGAATGTCGCCGCCGGCTCTCTGTCGCAGCGGCTTGGGATCGAGGAGGGCACCCAGCTGCCGCGCTCGATCATCGAGTTCTATTACAAGAACGATCAGCTCAACGACCCGATGGTGTCGGAAGAGCACATCACCGCCTTCGGCTGGGCGACGCCCCAGGAGATCGACGACATCATGGCGCTGGCCATCCGCGTCAACGACTTCCTGACCGGCCTCTTCCTCGGCATCGGCATCCGCCTCGTCGACTTCAAGATGGAGTGCGGGCGGCTGTTCGAGAACGAGATGATGCGGATCATCGTCGCCGACGAGATCTCGCCGGACTCCTGCCGGCTGTGGGACATCAAGTCGAACGAGAAGCTCGACAAGGACCGTTTCCGCCGTGATTTGGGTGGCTTGCTTGAGGCCTACACCGAAGTGGCAAAACGGCTCGGCATTTTGATCGAGAACGAGCGCCCGGCCGGCAGCGGCCCGGTGCTGGTGAAGAGCTAAGCTGAAGGGGCGACCGTGAAGGCACGTGTGACTGTGACGTTGAAGTCGGGCATCCTCGATCCGCAGGGCAAGGCGATCGAGGGCGCGCTGAAATCGCTCGGTGTGGATGGCGTCGCCAGCGTTCGCCAGGGCAAGGTGTTCGACATCGAACTCGCCGCGACCGACAAGGCCAAGGCGGAGGCGGCGCTGAAAGCCGCCGCCGACAAGCTCTTGGCGAATACCGTGATCGAGAACTACGCGATCGAATTGAAGGCTTGAGGGCAAGCAATATGGCCGACGTGACGATGGAGCCGATGTTCGAAGTGATGAAATCGGTCCAGGCGCGTTTGGCTCAGGTCGACGGCAAGATCGATGAGTTGAAGCAGGAAATGCAGGCATCGCGAACGTCTCAGAATGGTATCCGCCAGGAAATTACCGGCGTGTTCCAGGAGATTTCCGGTATTCACGCGACGCTGGTTCGCCACGAAGGGCGTCTTGACCGCATAGAGACACGTCTCGAATTGAACGAAGTACCAACTCCATGAAATCAGCCGTCCTCGTCTTCCCCGGTATCAACCGCGAGCGCGATATGGCGCGTGCGCTCAAGCTCGCATCCGGCAATGAGACCGCGATGGTCTGGCATGCCGAGACCGCGCTGCCCAAGGGTACCGACCTCGTGGTGGTGCCCGGCGGCTTCTCCTATGGCGACTACCTGCGCTGCGGCGCGATCGCGGCGCGCGCGCCCGTGATGGACGCGGTGCGCGACTTCGCCGCCAAGGGCGGGCTCGTGCTCGGCGTTTGCAACGGCTTCCAGATCCTCTGCGAGTCCGGGCTGTTGCCGGGCGTGCTGATGCGCAATGCCGGGCTGAAGTTCATCTGCCGCGACGTGCATATGCGCGTCGAGCGCTCCGACACCCCGTTCACCCGCGGCTACAATGCCGGCCAGGTGATCCGCGTGCCGGTGGCGCATGGCGAAGGCAACTACGAGGCGGACGAAGAGACGCTGAAGCGGCTCGAGGGCGACGGGCGGGTGCTGTACCGCTACTGCACGCCGGAGGGCGTGGTCGACGAGGCCTCCAATCTGAACGGCGCCGCGCATTCGATCGCCGGCATCGTCAATGAGCGCGGCAACGTGCTTGGCATGATGCCGCATCCGGAAAACCACGTCGAAGAGATCATGGGCTGCACCGACGGCCGCGGCCTGTTTGCAGGGCTGGTCCAGCATCACGAAGAGGCGGCGTGACCGAGGAGCCAGTCTCGGCTCTAGTCGCGGAAAAGCTGGCGGTCCTGTTCCAGTGGCAAAAGACCCGTGATTTCTCCCGTCACGTTGCGAAGCTAGACGAAGAAATCGAGGTCGATCTACTCATTGGTGGTCGCTGGAAGCCTCTAAGGGAGGCGCTGATATTGCGCGATCTCGCAACTACCCTCGGTTACCAAGAGTGTAGGCTCGAGTACGGAGAGTTTCCGGACGGTGTCCTGCGCTCCGCGGGCGATGAACTGCAAGTTGAAATTACTGAAGTACTCACACCTGGTCGAAAGCGGGACGAGGAGTATCGGCGGCTCAAAGAAAGTGCTTCACCAACCTCCCTATCCCATCACGATTCGCGAGAGGTCAGAGAAGCCGGTGAGCGATGGGTCGATTGGATAGTCGCAGCGGTAAAGAAAAAGCTCAAATACAGCAACCGCTTGAAGTTTGACATTGTTGTCTACAACAATATCGACCACCTTTTCGAGCTACCTGAAATGACCGAACTAAGCCAGCAGATCGGAAGTCTCTTGGCTGAGGTTGGTTACCGAGACCATTGGGTTTGGCAAGTGCGTTCAACCACTGTCGATCTCCTCTGGCCTCGCGTTCTTCGACTGAAAATTCCTGATTGGGAAGAGCGATTCTAGATATCCGAAATGAGCAAGATGGTGTTCCAGGCCTATCGCAATCTGTCCGTACAATTTTGGACTTTGGCAGTTTTCATCGCGCTTCCGTTCACCTGTGCGCACGCCCAGGACTTCCCGAAGCGTCCGATCACGATGATCGTGCCGTTCACGGCAGGCGGCACCTCCGACGTTATCGCCCGCGCGGTCGCCGACCAGATGGGCGCCGCGCTCGGCCAGAGCATCATCATCGAGAATGTCGGCGGCGCCGGCGGCTCGACCGCGCTCGCCCGTGCTGCGCGGGCCGAGCCGGACGGCTATACCATCGCGATCGGCAATGCCGGCACCAACGCCGCGACCTACACGATCTATCCGAAGCTGCCGTTCACGCCTGACTCCTTCGCGCCGATCGCCATGGTCGCGAAGACCTTCGGCATCGTCGCGCTGCGCAAGGATTTTCCGGCCAAGGACCTCAAGGAATTCATCGACTACGCCAGGAAGAATCCGGGCAAGGTCAATCTCGGCCATGCCGGCGTCGGCTCCTCGAATTACCTGATCTGCAAGAGCTTCGTGCATGCCGCCGGCATCGACGTGCAGCTGGTCGGCTATCGCGGCGCGGCGCTCGCGCTGACGGACGCGATCGGCAGCCAGATCGACGGGGTCTGCGATGCCGCGGCCTCGGTGTCGCAGGCGATCGACGACAGACTGGTGAAAGCGGTCGTGGTCGGTTCGACGGTGCGGCTTGCGTCGCTGCCCGAACTGCCGACCTCGGCCGAGGCCGGACTGCCCGAGTTCGAGGCGCAAGGCTGGAACGGCCTGTTCGCTCCGAAGGGCACTCCGCCCGAGATCATCGCCAAGCTCAACGCCGCCGCGCGCACCGCGGTCGCGAGCGAGGCGGTGAAGAAGCGCTTCGCCGACCTGTCGACCGTCGCCCCCGACGCCAATGAGCTCGCGCCCGAGGTGCTGCAGCAGCTGGTGACGCGCGACGTCGCGAAATACCGCGCCCTGCTGGCGGACGACAAGAAGTAGCGGCTTCGCGGCGCCGCCGGACGCGCGGAGCAGAAGCGGCTGTCGGCTTGAGCTGCGATAGACGTATGTGACTCGTCATTGCGAGCGGAGCGAAGCAATCCATCGTGCCGCAAGTGGAGATATGGATTGCTTCGTCGCTGTCGCTCCTCGCAATGACGTCGACAGGCTGTGTACAAGTACCCGCTTCTACAGCTTTCGCAGCCAGCGCTTGACAGCTTCGACGGGCACCGTCATCGCGGCGACGCCGGCCATGACGAGCAACAGGCCGAGCGCGAGATTCGACGGCACGGATTCTCCGAGCAGGATCACCGACAGCGCGACGCCGATCGGAATGCGCAAGTAGCCCTGCGCATTGGTCGTGAGCGTGCCGAGCCGGGTCAGGCACATGTAGAACAGCATCAGGCCGAACGCGCTGGAGAAGATGCCCATGACGACGGTGGCGACCAGCGCTTGCGGCGTCGGGTGCAGGGTCCAGGGATGGTCGACGATCAGGGCGACCGGCAGCAGCACGGTGCCGCCGAACAACAGCGAGCCGGCCGCCACGACCATCGGATCATAGTCCGACAGCCGAAGCCCGAAGATCGTGGCGCAGGCGAACGAGACGGTGGCGAGCAGGATCGCGATCTCGGCGAAGATCTCCTTGCCGAAGCCTGAGAGCGCGTCGAGGCCGATGATCGCGACCGTGCCGGCGAGGCCGAGGATCGCGCCGACCAGCTTGAGCAGCGAGGCCGGCTCGTGTCGCGTGATCGCCCAGGTGATCAGGAAGGCGAAGATCGGCGTCGTCGAGGCTAGCACCACGGTGTTGGATGCCGGCACGTAAAGCTGCGCCCAGGTGATCACCAGGAACGGGATCGTGGAGTTGATGGTCTGCTGGAACGCGAACAGCTTCCAGGCTTTGATGTCGGTCGGGATGCGGATGCCGCGAACGCGCAGCACGATGAGCAGGAAGGCGGCGGCCACCAGCGAGCGCGCGGAAATGAAGGTGACCGGCGGGATCGAGCCGAGCCCGATCTTGGTCAGCGGGTAGGTCGAGCTCCAGCAGCAGGCCAGCGCCAGCAGCAGCGCATAGTCGCGCCAGCCGCGCGCGCCCGGCGTCGACGGAGTGGGCACTCTCGCGGGAGCCGTCACGCCCGTCCTGGCTCTTGGTTTGAGCATGATCTCCGCGCCAACGCGTTCTGCGTTTGTCGCGAGAGGAAACCGCTTCGAATTTTTCCGGATGATTCTCTGGCTGTGCTCTGCGGCACCTTGATTGGCTCCCTTCGCGCATTGGCGCGCGATGGAGCGAATGTAGCTTGGTGGCGGGGCGAAAGGCTAGGGGCGACGGATCAGGCGCGCAATTCCGAGCCGGATATGCGCGAGTATGGAAAAAGCGACGGACGCCGGCCCGGCGTCCGTCGCGCGGAATTTGCCCGAAATCCTAGCGCAGGACCTGGCCCAGCACCTCGCCGTCGACCTGCTGCGGTGCCGAGCCGAGGATCCGCATGATGGTCGGCGCCACGTCGATATTGCGCATGTGCCGCACCACGGTGTCCTTGCGGATCTGCGGCCCCGCGGCGATGAACGTCGCGCTCATCACCGGAAGCTCGGGGTCGTGACCGTGGGCGCCATAGAAGTTCGGCATCGACAGCATGGTGGTTGCCGCGTTGAACGGCGCGTCGCCCTGGCGCGCGACGCCGGGGTTCTGGATGCCGTCGAAATTGTAACCGGGCGCCATCAGCGCGAACACGTCGCCATAGTCCTGGCCGATGGTCTTGCTGATGCATTGTCCGGTTCCGGCGTCGCATTGCAGCGGCCGGGTCTCGACGACGGTGAAGATGCGCTGGTCCTTGAGTGAGTAGTTGAAGCGGGCATTGGGGTCGACCGCGTTCTTCACCGCGTCGGTGATCTGCGCCACCAGTGTGCGGTAGGTCGCCAGATCGACGGTGCCGCCGAGCTCGCGGTTCTGCAGGTTGATGTAGATGTCGGCGGCAGGGCCGGACGTGCGGATCCCGACCTTGCTGGTGTCGATCCCGGCGTTGCGCAGGATGTTGGTGAGATTGACCGAGGTGTGGAACGGCGCGAAGCCGTGGTCCGACACCACGATCACGTTGCTGTCGCGGCCCGCCGCATCGGCGATCTGCTTCACCGCTCTGTCGGCCGTCTGGTAGGCGAAACGGATGTAGGACGCGTATCGCTTGACCTTGGCGGCATCCTGGTTGGCGCCGATCGAATTCGGGTCGGTCGGGTTGGTGCCCTGGCGGGGATCGGTCAGCAGGAACTGGTGCTCGGAGCCGTCGGGCTGCTCGATATAGACCATGACGAGGTCGGCGTCCGGATGGGTCTTGATCGCGCGCTCGCCGATATTGGCCTGGTAGCGCACGAAGGTCTTCACCATATCCTCGAACATCGTCTCGATCTCGACGTCGGGGAAATTGGTGAAGCCCGGGCTCAGCCGCTCCGGAATGCGGAAGTCGGCCTGCGGACGCCAGAACCCGATGTTGTTGTTGATGTCGTCGACGTCGGCGAGAACAGGCGTGTTGCGCGGGATGTAGTTGGCGCCGTAGCGGGCGAAGCGCACCACCGAGAGATCGGGAGACAGCGCAGAGACGAAGTACGCGGCACCAACCTTCGCCCCGCTGCCTTCAAAGAAGAACGGTGCGTTCTCGCCGCCGAACTTGACATAGGCCGGTCCGGTCGACGGCGCGTGGAACGGGCCTGCGGTGATGCCGCGGTTGGCATCGAAGAACACCAGCGTGTCGTAGTTCACCTTACGATCGTTGGTGGTGTCGATCGCGGCGACACGGATCGAATATTTGACGTCGAGCGTCGAGGCGTTGGTGCAGGTCGCGGTTGCCGCGGCGGAGCAGGAGAACGTCTCGATCGGTGCCGAGGTCACCAGCACCGGGCTGAACGAGAAATGGCCGGCAGCCTGCAGCGCCGCCACGATGCTCGGGTCGGTCGTGAAGTCGCCTCGCGACAGCGAAAAGCCCTGGGCCCCGATGCCGCCGAACGCGCCGAACGGGACCGTGAAGTCGGTGATGCGGGTCGGCTGGGCCGGCTGCACCACGGTCTTGTTGATGGAGATGTCGGCGCCGTCGCCGCCGGGCCAGGTCGCCGTGACGACCTTCTTGCCCTGCTGGCGCAGTTGCACCCACAACGGCACCGCTGTCGGGTGCGGCGATGGCCCGAGCGGGCTCTCGCTGTAGCCGCCGATCGGCGCCGCAAAGCCGCTGATGCTGCCGGAGATCGGCCCGACGATCGGCTCGAACGTGTTCGAGGGGATGTCGTTGTGGACCGCCGTCGAACCGGTCGCGATCGCGATATGCGACACCGCGGTGAGCGACGGTGACGCCGTCACGTTCTGCAACGCCACCGCGCCGCGCCGGCTGAGCCGGGCGAGGCCGCCGTCGCGCGGCAGCACGCCTTCCTCGATGAACTTCTGGATGAAATCGGGTTTGGCACCGTCGAGCGAGATCATCACCACGCGCGGCTTGCGGCCATGATGACCACCGTCATGGTCCTGGTCTTGATCCTGATCGTGACCGCGAGCATCGCCAACGCCGCGATCACCATTATCGCCGTCTTGACCGGCGCGTGCCGCAGTTGCAGTCCATGCCAGCGACGCGACAAGCGACATCGCCGTCGTAACGGAAACGAAAGTCTTCAATTTCATGAGGATGCCCCAACATCGCTGCGCGAACGCACAAACGGAAACCGTTCAGCAATCTTCGGGGGCTTGCCTGACGCGCATGTGACGCGCGCGCGACGACGCAACGACAGTGCGTCGATGCGTCACAACCGCAGTTCGTATTGCCTCACGCGAAGAACGCGCGTGAACACAACGCGCTAGCATTTTCGAGCGAAGTGGACACCGGTTCGCGTGAAGAAAACGCGCCAAAGCAAAACAAGAATCGATGCCTGCATGCGCGGGTATGACACCGGAAAGAACGAGAGCCCGGGCTCCCTCCACACGTCGTCCCTGCGAAAGCAGGGACCCATACTCCGCGGCGGGTGTGGTTAAGGGGACTCGTCGTTCGACGACCGCAACAATGACCATCTGTGGTTATGGGTCCCTGCTTTCGCAGGGACGACCCGAATATGTGGCTACGCCCAGCGGATCAATCTAGAGCTGCGCTGCCGATTCAGTCTGGTCCGATGTAACGGCGCGATGACGGCGCATTTCCACAGACGTCACACGCTTTACGCCGTTGCCTGCGCCGGCGCCCTGCGCTTCACCCGCTTGATGGTGCCGGAGAAGGTGAACAGCGGCCGCTCCGCCGATGTCAGCATGCCCCGCACGAAGATCAGCGACATGCCGGCGCGGGTGACCTCGCCGGTGCACTCGATCAGGTCGCCCTCGCGGGCGGCGTCGAGGAATTCCGAGGCGAACGAAACCGTGACGCCCGGGCCCTGCAGCACCGAGCCGGCGAGCGCGAACAGGCAGTAATCGGCGAAGGTCATGAAGCAGCCGCCGTGGACGTTGCCGGAGCCGTTGAGGTGCTTCTTGCCGACCCGGAACGCGCAGGTGATGCGGCCGTTCTCGTCCATGCGGTGGTAAAACGGGCCGGTATGGGTCTCGAAATTGTCCCGGGTCCAGGTTCGCCAGCCGGCGAATTCGCCCTCGGTTTCGACGTGCAGGTCGGGGCGGCGGTTGAATGCGGTTTTGGCGAGCTCGTTCACGAAATATGGCCTTCAATTATCGGGTTCGGGTCCTTAAATCCGATCCATCCCCATTGTGCAAATCCCGGGACCAAATCCCGGGGCGCGGCCAGCTGCCGCAAAGCTCTGGACAGGCCGGAAATGGGCCCTAAAAGGCCTTTTCGCCCCCGTTCTATCTACCTATTAAGGGTCCCATGAACGTGCCCAAGAACGACGCCAAGAACGAGCCCCAAATCACCCCCGAACTCGTCGCCGCCCACGGGCTGAAGCCGGATGAGTACGAGCGCATCCTGAAGCTGATCGGGCGGGTTCCGACCTTCACCGAGTTCGGCATCTTCTCGGCGATGTGGAACGAGCATTGCTCGTACAAGTCGTCGCGCATCCATCTGCGCGGGCTGCCGACCAAGGCTCCCTGGGTGATCCAGGGCCCCGGCGAGAATGCCGGCGTGATCGACATCGGCGACGGGCAGGCCGTGGTCTTCAAGATGGAGAGCCACAACCACCCGAGCTACATCGAGCCCTACCAGGGCGCGACCACCGGCGTCGGCGGCATCCTGCGCGACGTCTTCACTATGGGCGCGCGCCCGATCGCCTGCCTGAACGCGCTGAGCTTCGGTGCGCCCGAGCACCCCAAGACCCGGCATCTGGTGTCCGGCGTGGTCGCGGGCGTCGGCGGCTACGGCAATTCGTTCGGCGTGCCGACGGTCGGCGGCCAGGTTCGCTTCCACACCCGTTACGACGGCAACATCCTGGTCAACGCGATGGCGGTCGGGCTCGCCGACGCCGACAAGATCTTCTATGCGGCGGCCTCCGGCGTGAACATGCCGATCGTCTATCTCGGCTCCAAGACCGGCCGCGACGGCATTCATGGCGCCTCGATGGCCTCGGCCGAATTCGACGACGCCTCCGAGGAGAAGCGCCCGACCGTGCAGGTCGGCGATCCCTTCGCCGAGAAGCTGCTGCTGGAAGCCTGCCTCGAGATCATGGAAAAGGGTTGCGTGATCGCGATCCAGGACATGGGCGCGGCGGGCCTGACCTGCTCGGCGGTCGAGATGGGCGCCAAGGGCGACCTCGGCGTCGAGCTCGACCTCAGCGCGGTGCCGACCCGCGAGACCGGCATGAGCGCCTACGAGATGATGCTCTCGGAGAGCCAGGAGCGCATGCTCATGGTGCTGAAGCCCGAGAAGGAAGAAGAGGCCGAGGCGATCTTCCGCAAATGGGGGCTCGATTTCGCCATCGTCGGCTACACCACGCCGACCAAGCGCTTCGTCGTCAAGCATGCTGGCGACGTGATGGCCGACCTGCCGATCAAGGAACTCGGCGACGAGGCGCCGGTCTATGACCGTCCGCACGTCGCCTCGAATACGCTGCCGGTGATCCGCGGCCAGGACGTCAAGCCGCCGCTCGGCATCGCGGACGCGCTGGAAAAGCTGATCGGCACGCCCGAGCTGTGCTCGAAGCGCTGGGTGTGGGAGCAGTACGACCACGTCATCCTCGGCAATACCATGCAGCGCCCCGGTGGCGATGCCGCGGTGGTTCGCGTCGAGGACGGACCGAAGGGCCTTGCGCTCACCGTCGACGTCACGCCGCGCTATTGCGAGGCCGATCCGTTCGAGGGCGGCAAGCAGGCGGTCGCCGAAGCCTGGCGCAACATCACCGCGGTCGGCGGCCGGCCGCTCGCGATCACCGACAATCTCAATTTCGGCAATCCTGAACGGCCCGAGATCATGGGCCAGTTCGTCGGCTGCCTGAAGGGCATTTCGGAGGCCTGCCGCACGCTGGATTTCCCGGTCGTGTCCGGCAACGTCTCGCTCTACAACGAGACCAACGGCCGCGGCATCCTGCCGACGCCTTCGATCGGCGGCGTCGGCCTGCTCGACGACTTCACCAAGTCCGCGACCCTGGCATTCAAGACGGCCGGCGAGGCGATCCTCTTGGTTGGCGACACCCAGGGCTGGCTCGGCCAGTCGGTCTATCTGCGCGACGTCTGCGGCCGCGAGGAGGGCGCTCCGCCGCCGGTCGATCTCGCTGCCGAGAAGCGCAATGGCGACGTGGTGCGCGGCATGATCCACGCCGGCACCGCGACCGCGGTGCACGACGTCTCCGACGGCGGTCTTTTGATCGCGCTCGCCGAAATGGCGATTGCAAGCGGCATCGGCGCGCAGCTCCTGGCCGCGCCGGCCTCGATCGTGCCGCATGCCTATTGGTACGGCGAGGATCAGGCCCGCTACATCGTCACCGTGCCGGCCGCCGACGCAGGCCTCGTGCTGGCCAAGATGAAGGGTGCCGGCGTGCCCTGCGCGCGCATCGGCACCACCGGCGGAGATGCGATCGCAGTGGCTGGGGAGTCGCCGGTTGCGGTCGAAAGCCTGTCGCGCGCTTTCGAGCACTGGCTGCCGAACTACATGCACGGCACCGCCGCCTGATCCGGCTGGATCAGGCGCCGCGAGCAACGATTCAATGGCGCGATGAACCCATCATCGCGCCATTTCTATTCCGAACTTGATCCCTTCGGATCATGCCTTATGTCGCGCCGCGGACCGCGCGCCAGGCAAAGATGATGATGCAGGCGCCGATGAAGCCGGCGACGAGATAGCTGAGCCAACCTCCGCCGAGCGACACGCCGAGCAGACCCAACAGCCAGTTCGCCAGCGCGGCGCCGACAATGCCGAGGATGATATTCATGAAGATGCCGGTTCCGGACTTCATGAACATTTCGGCGAGCCAGCCCGCCAGTCCGCCGACGATGATGGCGGCGATCCATCCAACTTGTGGGTCGTTCATCTCAGGACTCCCTAGGGTCAAGCAGTCCGGCCAGCATACCTGAGAATCACCTGGCGGGATGTGACCAAAGGCAGGTTGTGCGCAACTTGTCGGCCGCGAAAACGCCGTCAGCCCCGCCGCTTGCGCCGCGCCCGGCGTTCGGCCGCGGTGATCAGGATGCGCGGGCCCGGCCCCTGGGCGCCGAGCTTGTCGTCGCAATTGCGCAGCGGGCAGTCGGTCACCGACAGGCAGCCGCAGCCGATGCAGTTGAACAGCTTGTCGCGGAGGTCGGTGAGATCGTTGATGCGCTGCTCCAGCGTCTCGGTCCAGGCCCGCATCGCGCGCTCCCATTCGCGCACGGTCGGCGCGCGATCGAGCGGTATCGCGGCGAAGGTCTGCCTGATCTCTTCCAGCGGGATCCCGGCGCGCTGCGCGATCCTGATCACCGCGATCCGTCGCAGCACGCCGCGCATGTAGCGGCGCTGGTTGCCGCCGGTGCGCCGGCTCGCGATCAGCCCCTTGCTCTCGTAGAAGTGAAGGGTGGAGACGGCAAGCCCGCTGCGCCGCGCCACTTCGCCGACTGAAAGCTCCTGCGCAAGCGTCATTGACCAAGCAATCCCTGATCAGAGGTCCTGCATTGGAAATCTTGCGTTAGAAGTCTTGCAAGCTGCCAGCCTTGACCTCAACCATACTTGAGGTTCTATATCAGTTGCGGGCTTGCAGGGGCAAGCTTCCGGCCGACACGCCGGGGTTCGTTCTTGGAAGCGATATGCCGTCCGCATCATTGTCGTCGCGCCGCTGGCTCGGGCTTCGTGCCAAGCCGTTCGGCATCACCGTTCTGTTGCTCGTCTGTGCCGCGGCCGGCTTGCTTGCCTGGCGCGCAGGCGGATCCAGCGCCTCGGCCAAGGCCACCGCCGAAGCGCCGCCGACGCCGGTGGCGGCGATGGTGGTGCGGACCGAAACCTTGCCGCGGTCGATCGAGGCGATCGGCTCGCTGCAGGCGGTGCGGCAGGTGATTCTGGCGCCGGAGGTTGCCGGCCGCGTCACCGCGATCAACTTCGATGCCGGCACCGATTTCGCCGAGGGCGCGCCGCTGGTGCAGCTCTATGACGCGCCGCTGCGCGCCGCGCGCGCGGTCGCGGTCTCCAAGGGACGATTTGCGCAGCTGCAGGAGAAGCGTTCGCAGGGCCTCGCGCCGTCCGGCTTCGTGACTCAGGAGACGCTGCAGCAGCGGCAGGAAGATCTGAAGCAGGCCGACGCCTCGCTCGACCAGCTCGATGCGCAGATCGCGCAGATGACGATCCGGGCGCCGTTCGCGGGCCAGATCGGCCTGCGCAAGGTCAATCTCGGCCAATACGTCAATGCCGGCGATGCGCTCGCGACGCTGACCGCGCTCGACCAGCTCTATGCCAATTTCACCGTTCCGCAGCAGCGCCTGTCAAATCTGAAGGTGGGAGGCGCGGTGACGATCCGTACCGACGCTTTCCCCGATCGGGTGTTCGAGGCAAAGATCAACGCCATCGAACCGCAGGTCGCCGAGGACACCCGCAATGTCCTCGTGCAAGCCCTGTTTTCCAATCCCGACCGGCTGCTGCGGCCGGGCCTCTTCGCGATGGTGAACGTCGTGCTGCCGCCGCAGCCGGACGCCATCGTGGTGCCGGTCACCGCGATCCAGACCAGCGCATCCGGCGAGAGCGTGCTGGTCGTGCGCGACAACAAGGCGGTCGGCGTCGCCGTGAAGACCGGGCAACGGATCGGCGAGCGTGTCGTGGTGGAGCAGGGGCTTTCGCCCGGCGATCACATCGTCACCGCGGGCCAGCTCCGCGTCATGCCCGGCGCGGCCGTCCAGACGACCATGGCGGAGACGCCGGAGAAGGGACGCTAGCTTCGCGAGCAGCGCCCGAGGAATCATCATGCATTTCACCGACATCTTCATCCGCCGACCGATTCTGGCGACGGTCGTCAGCCTGCTGATCCTGTTGATCGGCACCGCGGCGATGGTCTCGCTGCCGGTGCGGCAATATCCCAGCATGGAGAGCGCGACGATCCAGGTCGACGTGTCGTTTCCCGGCGCGACCCAGGACGTCATGCAGGGCTTCGTGACGTCTGTCATCGCGCAATCGATCGCGACCGCCAACGGCATCGAGTACATGACCTCGAACTCGACGCTCGGCCTCAGCCAGATCAAGGCCAAGCTGGTGCTCAACGCCAATGCCGACCGCGCCATGACCGAGGTGCTCGCCAAGGTGCAGCAGGTCAAGTACCGGATGCCGGCCGGCGTGTTCGACCCTGTCATCACCAAGATCACCGACGGCGCGTCGGCGGTGCAGTACATCGCCTTCACCAGCGACACGCTGACGCCGGCGCAGATCACCGACTTCGCGACCCGCGTAGCGCAGCCGCTGCTTACCTCGGTGCCCGGCGTCGCGTCGGCCGACACCTCGGGCGGATCGTCGCTGGCGATGCGGGTGTGGATCGATCCGTTCAAGCTCGCGGCGCGCGGGCTGACCGCGGCCGATATCTCCGCCGCGCTGCGGTCCAACAACGTGCAGGCGGCGCCTGGGCGGCTGCGCGGCGAGATGACCGTCACCAACATCACCGCGGCGACCGATCTGCGCAATCTCGACGATTTCCGCAAGATGGTGATCAAGACCGGCGCCGGCGGCGGAGGCCTGGTGCGCCTCGGCGACGTCGCGACGCTCGAGATCGGCGGCGAGAACTACGATTCCAATGCGCGCGACAGCGGCAGGCCCACTGTCTACATTGCGGTGCAGCCGACGCCCGACGGCAACCCCTTGGAGATCGTCGCCGCCACCGGCAAGGTGATCGAGGACCTCAACCGCGTGGCACCGCCCGGTTTGAAGGTTGCCGACGTCTTCAACATCGTGCACTTCGTCAAGGCCTCGATATCAGAGGTGCAGCATTCGCTGGCCGAGGCGATCGCGATCGTTGTGGTGGTGATCCTGCTGTTCCTGGGATCGTTCCGCTCCGTGCTGATCCCCGTGGTCACCGTGCCGCTGTCGCTGGTCGGCACCGCCGCGATGATGCTGGCGCTCGGCTTCTCGATCAATCTCCTGACCCTGCTCGCGATGGTGCTGGCGATCGGGCTCGTGGTCGACGACGCCATCGTCGTGGTGGAGAACATTCATCGCCACATCGAGGAAGGGCGGAGCCCCGGCGACGCCGCCCTGATCGGCGCGCGCGAGATCATCGGTCCCGTGATCGCGATGACGATCACGCTCGCCGCGGTCTATGCGCCGATCGGCCTGATGGGCGGCCTGACCGGCAGCCTGTTCCGCGAATTCGCCTTCACGCTGGCGGGCTCGGTGGTGGTCTCAGGCGTCATCGCCCTGACCTTGTCGCCGATGATGAGCGCGCAGCTGCTCGGCGAAGCGACCTCGCACGGCCGGTTTGCCCGTTTCGTCGAGCATCAGTTCTCAAGGCTGTCGCGCGGCTACGGCCGGCTGCTGGCCGCGACGCTCAAGATGCGCGCCGCAGTGCTGCTGGTGGCATTCAGCGTGCTGGCGGCGATCGTGGTGCTGTTCCTCGGCAGCCAGCGCGAGCTCGCGCCCTCCGAGGACCAGGGCTATGTGTTCACCGTGCTCCGCGCGCCGCAATATGCCAGTGTGGATTACACCACGCGCTCTTCCGACCAGATCGAGCGGCTGTTTCGCTCGTTTCCCGAATACCACGCGAGCTGGTTTATCAACGGCACCGACGGGCAGAACCATGCCTTCGGCGGCATCACCCTGACCGATTGGGACAAGCGCAAGCGCTCGGCCAACGACATCCAGAACCAGCTCTACGGCATGTCCTACGGCGTGCTCGGCGCCAGCGTGACGCCGTTCCAGCCGGCGGCGCTGCCGGCGGCGACCGGCGGCCTGCCGTTCCAGATGGTGGTGCGCTCGGCCGGCGACTTCGCGACCATCTATCAGGAGGTCGAGACGCTGAAGCAGGCTGCATGGAAGAGCGGGCTGTTCGCCTTCGTCGACAGCGACCTCGCCTTCGACAGCCCGACCGCGCGGATCACCATCGATCACGCCAAGGCGGCCGAGGCCGGAGTCAGCATGCAGACCATCGCCGACACGCTCGCGGTGCTGGTCGGCGAGAATTATGTCAACCGCTTCAATTTCTTCGAACGCTCCTACGAGGTGATCCCGCAGGTGCGCCAGGCCGACCGGGTCACGCCCGAAGGGCTCGGAAACTTCAACGTCCGCTCGAGCTCGGGGCAGATGTTCGCGCTGTCGACGGTGATCAAGGTCAACGTCAAGCCGGAGCCGAACCGGCTGCCGCAGTTCAACCAGATGAACGCGGCGACGATCTCGGCGGTGCTCAAGCCCGGCGTCACCATGGGACAGGCGGTGTCGTTCATGCAGGCGCAGAAACTGTCGCCGGGCATGACGGTCGACTGGCTCTCGGACAGCCGGCAATATGTCCAGGAGGGCAACCGCCTGATCGTGACCTTCGGCATGGCGCTGATCGTGATCTTCCTGGTGCTGGCGGCGCAGTTCGAAAGCTTCCGCGATCCGCTGGTGATCATGGTGACGGTGCCGCTCGCGGTCTGCGGTGCGCTGCTGCCGCTGTATTTCGGCTTCGCCACGCTGAACATCTACACCCAGATCGGCCTCGTCACTTTGATCGGGCTGATCTCCAAGCACGGCATCCTGATGGTGAGTTTCGCCAACGAGATCCAGCATCATGAAGGGCTCGACCGGGTCGCCGCGATCCAGAAGGCGGCCGCGGTGCGGATGCGGCCGGTGCTGATGACGACAGCCGCGATGGTCGCGGGCCTCGCGCCGCTGCTCTATGCCGACGGCGCCGGCGCGGCGAGCCGCTTCGCCATCGGCATCGTCGTGGTGATGGGCATGCTGATCGGCACGCTGTTCACGCTGTTCGTGCTGCCGACCTTCTACATCCTGATCGCCCGCGACCATCGCGCGGCGGCCGCCCCGCGGCTGGAAAGCGTGGCGGCGAGGGGCGAGATCGCGGCGTGATTAGAGCACGTATCTTGAGCCGGGAATCTTGCGCAGCACGGCCGTGACCGCCCAGCTCAGCGCCACGGTGGCGAAGAACGCGATCGCGGCCTTGGCGAACGCCGGCAGCTCCATATCGAACAGCCAGTATTGCAGCCACAGCACGATCGGATAGTGCACCAGGAACATGCCGTAGGCGTCGCCCTGCATGCGGTCGAGCAGCGTCGGGCCCGACGATTTCGATTGCAGGAAGTAGGCCAGGATCGCGAACAGGATCGAGGCGCTGAACAGCACGTAGAAGCTGCCGTAGATCCCGAGATACCAGCCGGGCAGCGGATCGGGGTTACCGATGATCATACGCTTGATATAGATCATCACCCACATCAAACAGTAGGGGATCAGCGTGATGCCGGTCCAGAACCAGCGCCGCTCGGTCAGCCGTCCGTGCGCGCTGAGCACGCCGCCCTCGAGGTTCGCCGCCCCGATTCCCGCACCGATGAAGAAGTAGGACGCATACAGCAGCACGCGGCTCGCCTGCACCGAAAACGGTCCGAACTCGAACCAGTAGTTCTGGCCGTAATGAATCAGCATCGGCAGGTAGGCGGCGGCACTGACGATGACGAGGAACAGCCAGAACTTCGAGGGACGTTGAAATCCCTTGATCGACAGACGGTTGATCGGATCGAGCAGACGCGGCGACACCCGGTACAGAATGCTCGCCGTGAGGTCGAAGGCCATCAAGACATAGACGAACCAGATCGGACCGCTCGGCCATGGTCCGACCGTCATGGTTTTCCACCAGAATTCGGAGAAGCTCAGCCCCGGCGTCTGACGCAGCGCGATCGCGTAATAGGCGAGCGGAATCACGCTGACCGCGCAGACCACGAACGGCAGGCCGAGCCGCAGCAGCCGGTCGCGCAGGAAGATCAGCCATGGCTTGTTGCCGAGCCCCGGCCAGACGAACAGCCCCGACAGGAAAAAGAACATCGCCATGAAGAAGCTGTCGGTGGCGAGCACCACGCAGTCGAAGCCGATCCACGATGTCGGGTCGGTGTGCCCGAAATAGGTGTAGGGGATCACCGCGTGGTGCAGCAGCACGACCAGGGTCAGGAAGGTACGCGCGCGGTCCAGCGCGACATTGCGCTTGTGGAGCTTCGGTGCTGCCTGGATGTCGACGGCCGGAGCCGCGTGAGCAATCGATTTCATGGTGCCACCAGCCGGGTCTGCACTCTGATGTTGCAATCGGGAACCCGATTCAGCAAGGCCCAATCGGCCGGATCGGGGAGTATCGAGGTCGGTCATCTCGGCGAATCTGTTTCGTTTTTGGAACTGCGGTCGGGTGCGGGCGTTCTCGTCCGAACTGGCGGACGCGCGCGGCTATCCGGGGTGAACAATGACAATTCTGAAATGGGCGCTGATCTTCCTTGTCGT
The DNA here is from genome assembly GCF_054060035.1 of Bradyrhizobium sp. USDA 3262. Classification (NCBI taxonomy): domain Bacteria; kingdom Pseudomonadati; phylum Pseudomonadota; class Alphaproteobacteria; order Hyphomicrobiales; family Nitrobacteraceae; genus Bradyrhizobium; species Bradyrhizobium sp. USDA 3262. The sequence goes on along the minus strand of NZ_JBSSCT010000001.1, from coordinate 6,738,657 downwards.
ATCGATCATCGCAGGTTTGCTTGGCTTCACCGGCATTTCCGCCGCCTCCGCCGACATCGCCCGCTTTCTGTTCTATGTATTCGTCGTGATCTTCCTGGTGCTCCTGATCCTCGGGCTCACGATATTCCGGGTATAGCTGGGATCGGCCGAGCGCTCCCGACGTCATGCCCGGGCCTCGCCCGGGCATTGCCGTTTTGCAGGCTGGGTCAGCGCGCGACGAAAGGCCGGGCGAGACCCGGCGCTTGCGGCAGGCGACGATTCCCCTAGGCGACCTCCTCGATCTTCACCTTGTCCGGATAGAAGGCGAGGTGGCCGGCGATCTCGGTCATGGCCGGGAAGGGCTCCTCATAGGTCCAGATCGCGTTGTCCAGCGTCTTGCCGTTGGCCTTGATGCTGAAGTAGCTCGCGTCCCCCTTGTACGGGCAATGCGTGATCCGCTCCGTGCGGGTCAACAGCTCCATGTTGGCGTCCTGCCGGGGGACATATTGCACGGCCGGATAGCTCGCTTCCTTCAAGGTCAGCGCATGGGTGGTCTCGGCGATCACGACGCCGTCGGCGGTGACGCGGACGCGCTTGGCATTGGGCGTGATGGTGATCGGATGGTCGGGGCCGGGGAGCTTCATGATTCTGCGCCTCTTCTGGTCATTTTGGCGTGATGGCTTGTGACCGATTGATGCAGGTTTAAATCGCTGGGAATGGGAATATAGTGTGCCCGGGATGACCTAGAAGACCCCAAGGGCTAGGTTTTATCCTTAGGTTTATCTGGCCGAGCGGCCTGATTCGAACGACCTGACGGAGGTGGACTGGGATGCCGATGGACGCCCGTGATATCGAATCGATGATCAAGGCAGCGATTCCCGATGCCGAGGTGACGATCCGCGATCTGGCCGGCGACGGCGACCACTACGCGGCCACTGTTATTTCCGAGTCCTTCCGCGGCAAGTCCCGCGTCCAGCAGCACCAGATCGTCTACCAGTCGCTGAGGGGCCAGATGGGCGGCGTGCTGCACGCGCTGGCCCTGCAAACCGGCGTGCCGGAAGGCTAGGGCCCCGGCGGCCAGCGGGCGGGGGCCTCGAGCGATGGCAGACAATCCGCGCGGCGCGATGTTTCGTGTCATCGTGCCGAACCAGCACAGCCGCGTCACCAATGCCGAGCTGTTCTTCGACCTCGTCTTCGTCTTCGCCGTCACGCAGCTGTCGCACACGCTGCTGCACCACTTCACCCCGCTTGGGGCGGTGCAGGTCACGCTGCTGTTCCTCGCGGTATGGTGGGTGTGGGTCTACACCACCTGGGTCACCAACTGGCTCAATCCCGACCTGACGCCGGTCCGCCTGCTGCTGTTCGTGCTGATGCTGGGCGGGCTATTGCTGTCGACCTCCATACCGACCGCCTTCGAGGGCCGCGGGCTGTGGTTCGCCGGGACCTATGCGGCAATGCAGGTCGGCCGCACCGCGTTCTGGCTGCTGGCGACGCCGCGGCGCCGGACGGCGGTGCGCCACAACGCCATCCGCATCCTGACCTGGCTATCCTGCTCGGCCGTGCTGTGGATCCTCGGCGGCTTCGCCGAGCACGAGACGCGGATGTGGCTCTGGATCGCGGCGCTGACCATCGAATATATCGCGCCGGCCGCGCGGTTCTGGACCCCGGGGCTCGGCTTCTCCTCGATCGAGGCGTGGTCGGTCGAGGGCGGCCACATGGCCGAACGCTGCGCCGGCTTCATCATCATTGCGCTCGGCGAGGCCATCGTGGTCGACGGCGCGACCTTTGCCGAGCTGACCTGGACGCCGGAGAACATGGCCGCGTTCATCTCGGCGCTGGTCGGCAGCATCGCGATGTGGTGGATCTATTTCCACAAGGGCGCCGAGGCCGGCTCGGACATGATCTCCAAGTCCGAGGAATCCGGCCGCGTGGCGCGGATCGCCTATACCTATCTGCACATGCCGATCGTCGGCGGCATCATCCTCACCGCGGTCGCCGACGAACTGGTCCTGAAACACCCGTCCGGCCATTCCGACCTGAACACGATCGTCAGCTCGATCGGCGGGCCGATGCTGTTCCTGGTCGGGACCATCCTGTTCAAATATGTGATCCGCAACTTCCTGCAGCTGTCGCACGGCGTCGGCATCGTCGCGCTGGCGATCACGGCCTATTTCGCGCGCGAGATGTCGCCGCTGGTGCTCTCGATCGTGACCACCGCGATCATGATCGTGGTCGCGGCGTGGGAGTCGATCTCGCTGCGGTCGACGGGGGAAGAGGAATAGCGGCCGCCGCTACTTGCGGCCGGCCGTAGCCACGCGGTGCTGCCAATAGACGAACAGCGGTGCGCCGATCACTTCGAGCGCGGTGAAGCCCACGAAGGGCAGCGGCGGCAAGCCGACCATCAGCATCGACAGCGGCCTGCCGATGCCGCCGAGGAAGATGCCGCCCCAGACCATCCGAAACAGCACGCCCTCGCTCTCGATGCGCGGCACCAGCCAGAGCAGTGCGAGCCCGAGACCGAGCCAGACCCCGCCGAAGAAGCGCAAATTGCTGTCGAGCACCGGCAACGCCGGAACGCCCGAGGAGGCGTAGAGCGGATCGCTGACGCCGAGCATAGTGATGATGCCGGTCAGGATCGGGACCAGGGCGAGCAACGCCGTCGCGATCTGCTGCGGACGCCTGCCCATGATTTGCCCCGTCCCCAGGTTTGGGTGCTAGTCCGCGACCAGCGCGTGCACCGAGAACATCGTGTTGGCGTCGGTCCAGCTCTCGCGCACCGTCCAGCCCCCGCTGCGGGCGAGCGCGGTGAAACGCTCGAGCGAGTATTTGTAGCTGTTCTCGGTGTGAATGCTCTCGCCCGGACGGAACGCAAAGGTACTGCCGAGGATGCGCACGGTCTGCGCCTTGCGGCTGATCAGGTGCATCTCGATGCGATGGCGGTCGCGGTTGTAGATCGAGCGGTGCGTGAAGCCCGACAGATCGAAATTGCCGCCGAGCTCGCGGTTGATGCGAACCAGCACATTGAGGTTGAACCGCGCGGTGACGCCGGCCGCGTCGTTATAGGCGTCGTACAGCACGCGCTCGTCCTTCTCGAGGTCGACGCCGATGATCATCTGCGCGCCGTGGCCGAGGATCTGGCGTGCGCTGCGCAGGAAGGCCAAGGCCTCGCTCGGTTCGAAATTGCCCAGCGTCGAGCCGGGGAAGAAGCCGACCTTCGGCATCGCGGCGACGGCCTCGGGCAGCGTGAACGGCGTGGTGAAATCGGCCGCGACCGGGTAGATGCCGAGACCGGGGAAATCCTTCCGCAACCCGTCGGCCTGGGCTTTGAGGAAATCGCCCGAGATATCGACCGGCACATAGGCTGCGAATTCGCAATGCTCGAGCAGCAGGCGCACCTTGGTGGTCGCGCCGGCGCCGAACTCGACCAGCGCCGCGCCGTCAGGGATGATCGCGGCGATCTCGTCGCCGCGGTCGCGCAGGATGCCAAGCTCGGTGCGCGTCGGATAATATTCCGGCAGCACCGTGATCTGCTCGAACAGCTCGGAGCCGGTGGCGTCGTAGAAATATTTCGGCGACAGCCGCTTCGGGTGACGGGCGAGATTGCCGATCACGTCGCCGGCGAACGCCGAAGTCGCTTCGTCGAACGGATACGCTTTGGCCAAAGCGGCGGCATGCACATTCATGATACTCTCCCGAACGCGCTTACCGGCGCGCCATTGATGTCGACAGTGCTTGATCAGGCATAGTCGGCGAGGCGTAACCCCGTGAATTGCCAGCGATGGTGCGGATAGAAGAAGTTGCGGTAGGTGACACGGCTGTGACCTGCGGGCGTCGCCAGCGACGAGCCGCGCAGCACGAGCTGGTTGACCATGAACTTGCCGTTGTACTCACCGAGCGCGCCTTCGATCGCGCGGTAACCCGGGTAGGGCGAATAGGAGCTGCGGGTCCATTGCCAGACGATGCCGTAGGCGTCGTTGAGCAGGCCGGCGCGCGCGGCGACCTCCCATTCCATCTCGGTCGGCAGGTGCTTGCCGGCCCATCGGGCGAAGGCGTCGGCTTCGTAATAGCTGACGTGGCAAACCGGCGCTGACGGATCGATCGGCTGCAGGCCGCCGAGCGTCATGATCTTCCATTCGCCGTCGATCTCGCGCCAATGGCCGGGTGCCTGCCAGCCCTCGTTGCTCACGGTGCCAAAGCCATCCATCAGCCACAGCGTGGCCGTGGAATAGCCGCCGTCCTTCATAAAGGCGAGCCAGTCGGCATTGGTGACGAGATGCTTCGCGAGCTTGACCGGGCCGACCAAAGCCCGATGCGCGGGCTTCTCATTGTCGAAATGGAAGCTGTCGTCGGCGTGGCCGACGGTGTGGATGCCTTCGTTGAGCGTTACCCATTCCTCAGGCCCGCGATGCGCCGCCGGGAAGCGCCACGCCGGATCGTAGGCCGGCGGGATCGGGTTCTGCGCGAAGGCATGCAGGATGTCGGTGTACATCAGCTCCTGATGCTGCTGCTCGTGATTGAGGCCGACCTCGACCAGCGGCACCAGCGCCTCGAGCTTGTCGGCTCCGGCAGTCTGGAAGAATTTCACCACCTCGGCGTCGACATGGCGGCGGTAGGCGGTGACTTCGTCGGCCGTCGGGCGCGTCAGATGGCCACGCTGGTGGCGGGCGTGCCGCGGGCCGGCGCTGACGTAATAGGAATTGAACAGATAGGCGTAGTCCGGATGGAATGGCGTGTAGCCCTCGACGTGCTCGCCGAGCAGAAACTGCTCGAAGAACCAGGTGGTATGGGCGCGGTGCCATTTGACGGGGCTCGCATCCGGCATCGACTGGATCAGCTGGTCTTCGGGCGACAGCGGCGCGGCCCGGCGCTCGGTCTCGTCGCGGACGGCGCGATAGGCGTCCACGAGCCGCTCGGCGAGCGGCCCGGATTCGGAGGACAGTGACGGGGAGGCGGCGGGAAGGGCGGCCGCGGCAGAGGCTGGTTTCGTCACAGGGGTCTCCGATTCAAGGGAGAGAACGTTGCTTCGGCAAACTGGTTCCCGACGGACAGTTCGTCCTAGATAGGGGCTCCGTTACGGGAAAAAAGCCTCCCCCCGCGATGATATTGGGGCCGTCAGATAATCCCGGCCCCTTTCGGGCGCCCGCAGCGCCCAGCGCATGCCAGATTTCCGCCATTTTGCTTTGGATGCACAATGGTTTGAGCTACATATATAGTCAGTCACGGGTTAGAAGGGCGGGCCGGCCCGTCAAGGCCTGAGAGCGTCGCCCCCGAAGGAAGCGAAAATGAGCATCGAGCAATTCATCGACAACGAAGTGAAGTCGAACGACGTCGTGCTGTTCATGAAGGGCACGCCGCAATTCCCGCAGTGCGGGTTTTCCGGTCAGGTCGTGCAGATCCTCGACCACATCGGCGTCGGCTACAAAGGCCTCAACGTTCTCGAGTCCGCCGAACTGCGCAACGGCATCAAGGTCTATTCGAACTGGCCGACGATTCCGCAGCTCTATGTGAAGGGCGAGTTCGTCGGCGGTTGCGACATCATCCGCGAGATGTTCCAGGCCGGCGAATTGCAGCAGCTGTTTGCCGACAAGGGCATCCCGGTCGACGTGGCTGCCTGACCTTGACGGCGCGCCAGATCGGCAAGGCGCGGCTCGAAGTCATCGTTACCGACATCACGACCCTGCGCGTTGACGCCATCGTCAACGCGGCTAATTCATCGCTGCTCGGTGGCGGCGGCGTCGACGGCGCGATCCATCGTGCCGCGGGCCCCGAGCTGCTCGTCGAGTGCCGCGCCCTGCACGGCTGCAAGACCGGCGACGCCAAGATCACCAAAGGCTATCGGCTCCCGGCCAAGCACGTGATCCACGCCGTCGGCCCGATCTGGCACGGCGGCACCCAGAACGAGGATGCGCTGCTCGCATCCTGCTATCGCCGCGGCATTGAGCTGTGCCACGCCAATCAGCTTGGCTCCATTGCATTTCCCGCGATCTCGACCGGCGTCTATCACTTCCCGCCGGACCGCGCCGCCGGCATTGCGGTCAAGGCCGTCGTCGATGCCCTGGTCGCCGCACCCGGCGTCACGCAGGTGATCTTCTGCTGCTTCTCGCCCCAAAGCGGTCAGCTTCATCAGGAGGTCCTGGAGGCCTTTGGCAGCCCTTGTGCCTGATGATACCGCCGCTACACTTCCCCGTGATTTCCGGGGAGGGATAGTTCAAATGCATTCATTTCGTTTGACGTGCGCCGCCGCAGCCGCCGCCGCGGTGGTGCTGGCGGCGCCGGCGTACCCGCACACCGAGGGCACCTACGAGATTCCGGCGGGTGCGCATTTCAATCCCGCCAAGCTCGCCAAGATCAGCGAGTTCTTCAAGAACGAGGTCGCGACCGGAAAGATTCCCGGCGCTATCGTCCTGATCCAGCAGCACGGCAAGCCGGTGTATCACGAGGCCTTCGGCGTGCAGGACGTGGTCAGCAAGGTGCCGATCACGGACAAGACCATCTTCCGCCTGGCCTCGATGTCCAAGTCGATCACCGCCGTGGTGTCGATGCAGTTGCTGCAGGAAGGGAAATACAAGCTCGACGATCCCGTCTCGAAATACATTCCGTCCTTTGCCAACGTGAAGGTCGGCATCGAGAAAAAGGCCGAGGACGGCACCAAGACGCTGGAGCTGGTGCCGCCAAAGCGGCCGCTCACGATCCTCGATCTGATGACGCATACGTCGGGAATCACCTACGGCTTCTATGGCGACAGCCTGGTCCGCAAGGCCTACAAGGAAGCCAATATCTACGGCGGAGATTTCGATCTCGCCGAATTCGCCGAGCGGATCGCCAAGCTGCCGCTGCACAACCAGCCCGGCGCGCTCTGGCAATACGGCCATTCCACCGACATTCTGGCGCGCGTGATGGAGCTGACCACCGGCGAGAAGCTCTCGACGATCGAGCGCGATAGGCTGCTCGACCCGCTCGGCATGAAGGACACCGGCTTCTTCGTCACCGATCCCGAGAAGCAGAAGCTGATGGCCGAGCCGATGCCGAACGACAGCGACTTCCGGGTCGGCCGGGTCAACGATCCGACCAAGGTCAAGAAATGGGAGTCCGCCAGCGGCGGCATGGTCTCGACCATGGCGGATTATTCGCGCTTCGCGCAGATGCTGCTCAATGGAGGCACCCTCGACGGCAAGACCATCCTGAAGCCCGAAACGTTCAAGGAGCTGACGACCGACCGTGTCGGCCCGGGCTCAGGCGTCGAGCGCGACTTTTTCTACTTCCCCGGCGACGGCTTCGGCTTCGGGCTTGGCATCGCGGTACGCACCGATCCGGGCACTGCGAAGCCGCCGCCGCCCGGCGATCTCGGCGAGCTGAAATGGGACGGCGCCAGCGGCTGCTATTATGTCATCGACCGCAAGCAGGACTTCTTCTTCGTCCTGCTGGAGCAGACGCCGACCGAGCGTCAGCGCATCCAGCGGACGCTGAAGCAGCTCGTTTATGAAGCCATGGAAAACTAGAGCGTTTTCGAGCGAAGTGGATACCGGTTCGCGTGAAGCAACGCGTTGAAAAGAAGGGAATGACGGCATGATCCGATTCAGGCGGATCGGCTCATGTGCTTGCATGCGTGGGGGCCGCGCGTTCGTCGCGTCACTCGCGTTCGCGTTGGTCGCAACGGTTGCGAAGGCCGGCTCCGCGGCGCCGGCCGCGCACAGCTTCTCGGCGGAAGGCCTCGCCAAGGTCTCCGACTATGTCCGGAACGAGGTCGCGACCGGAAAGATCCCGGGCGCGATCCTGCTGCTGCAGCAGCATGGCAAGCCGGTCTATTACGAGAAGTTCGGGGTTCGCGACGTCGCCACCGAGTTCTCGATGAGCGCGGATACCATCTTCCGCCTCTATTCGATGTCGAAGCCGATCACCACGGTCATCGCGATGATGCTGGTCGAGGAAGGCAAGCTCGCCCTCGGCGATCCGGTGTCGAAATATATCCCGGCCTTTGCCGATATGAAGGTCGGGGTGGAAAAGCGCGGCGATGAGGGCAAGATGGCGATGACGCTGGAGCCGTTCAAGCGCCCCATCACCATCGAAGACCTGATGCGCCACACCGCCGGCCTGCCTTACGGCTATTACGGCGGTGGTATCGTGAACAAGACCTACGCCGATGCCGGCCTGTTCGACAACGATCCCGACAATGCCGAATTCGTGGCGCGGCTTGCGGCATTGCCGCTTGCCGAACAACCCGGCGCACAATGGGACTACGGCCATTCCACCGACGTGCTCGGCCGCATCATCGAGGTGATAACAGGCAAATCGCTGTTTCAGGTCGAGAAGGAGCGGCTGCTCGGCCCGCTCGGGATGAACGAGACCGCGTTCTATGTCGCCGACCGGGCGAAATGGCCGCTGATCGCCGAGCCGATGCCGAACGATCGCACCATCAGTCCGGTCGCCGACGTCCGTAATCCGCGCAAGCCGCTGCGATGGGAATCCGGCGGCGGCGGCATGGTCGGCACCATCGGCGACTATGCGCACTTCTCGCAGATGCTGCTGAATGGCGGCAGCTACGAGGGCCGGCGCTATCTGAAGCCGGAGACCATCGCGCTGATGGTGAGGGACCATATCGGTCCGGAGACCGGCGTCGTGCGCGACCAGAACTACTATCCCGGTCCGAACTCCGGCTTCGGCCTCGGCTTCGCGGTCCGCACCTCGGTGCCGCCGAGCACCGACTGGCCGTTGGGCGAGTATCGCTGGGACGGTGTCGGAGGCACCTTCTTCTTCATCGATCCCGCGGACGATCTGTTCGGCATCTTCATGGTGCAGACGCCGTCGCAGCGCGGCCGGATCCAGCAGGAGCTGAAGACGCTGATCTACCGGGCGATGGGACGGTAGACGTGGCGCGTGGAGGTGGTCATGCAGGCGATGACTTTCACTCTCCGCAAGCTCATCCTGGTGGCCGTCACATCCGCCGCCATGACTGCGTGCCGGCCTGTTCTGGCCGAAGAACCTCGCCGCCTCGGTGATGCCGACGTCATGCAGCGGATCGACTATGTCTTGAACGGCCTGAGGACGGCGATTGTCGTCGACGGCGATGTGCCGATGACGCTTGCCGATCGCATGAACGAGCTGCACGTTCCCGGTGTCAGCATCGCGGTGATTCATGGCGGCGCCATCGAATGGGCGCGTGGCTTTGGCTCGGTTGCCATCGGCGGTCCGCCCGTGGTGCCGGAAACGCTGTTTCAGGCGGCCTCGATCAGCAAGCCGGTGACCGCCATCGCCGCTCTGGCGCTGGCCCAGGCCGGCAAGCTCGATCTCGATGCGGACGTCAAAGTTGCGCTCAAGAGCTGGAAGATTCCGGACTATCCGTATTCCCAATCCCGGGTGACAGTTCGGCGGTTGCTGAGCCACACGGCCGGGACCAACGTGCCCTACTACCCGGGCTATCGGGCCGGCCAGCCGGTCCCCTCTCTTCGCCAGATTCTCGATGGCACGCCACCTGCGAACAGCGCGCCTGTCCGGGTCGAGCACGAACCCGGCAAGCAGGATCAATATTCCGGCAGCGGCTATACGATCGTTCAGCAACTGCTCGTCGACGTGACGGGGCGGCCGTTTCCTGCGCTGCTCGACGACGTCGTCCTCAAGCCTTTCGGGATGACGATTTCCAGCTTCGCGCAGCCATTGCCTGCGGATCGTTTGACGATGGCCGCCACACCGTACCGGTCAGACGGCGCGCCGGTGCCGGGCGGCCCGCACGTCTATCCCGAACTGGCCGCCGCGGGATTATGGACGACGCCGACCGATCTCGCCCATCTCTTGCTCGGCGTGCTGGATTCGTTGGCCGGTCGGAGCAATCCCGTTCTGTCGCAATCGATGACGGCCGAGATGCTCTCGCCGGTTCTCGGCAGTGCCGACGGGCTACCTCCTGGGATCGGACGACGGGGGCTGGGCTGGCTGGTTCGCGGCTCGGCGCCCAACCGGCAATTCTGGCACAACGGCGTGAACGAGGGCTTCATCGACACCATGGTCATTTTCGAGAATGGCGATGGCGCCGTTGTCATGACCAACGGCTGGGGCGGTCGGATCCTCGTCGACGAAATCCTGCGCAGCATCGCGGCCGAGTACGGCTGGCCGGATCGCCAGGCCAAGGTCGGGAAGTTCATCGCAGTGAGCCCGCAGACGCTGGACCGTCTGGTCGGGACCTATCGGTTCTCGCCGGAATTTTCGATCCGCGTCACAAGGGAGGGCAATCGCCTGTTCAGCGAGGCGACAGGGCAGGAGCGGCGCGAAATCTTCGCCACCAGCGATCACGAGTTCTTTTTCAAAGTCGTCGATGCGGTGCTGTCATTCGACACGGACGGTCGGAACGTGGCAAGGCAAGTGACCCTTCACCAGGAAGGAACGGACCACGTCGGAAAGCGGCTGCCGTAGTTTGGCAGCCGGATTTCGTGGAGCTCCATCCGGGCTACGGGAGTTACGCCGCGCGCACGATGTCCCTGACGTGTCCGACCGCTTCCTCGATCATCGCTGCCGTGACATCGAGATGCGTGCAGGCCCTGATCCGGCCGTCCATCATCGCCAGTGTCACGCCGCGCTTGCGCAGCTCAGCGACCATCTTGTCGCCTGATACCCCGGCGCCGTCGGGCTTGAAGAACACGAGGTTGGTCTCCGGCGCCTGCACCGCGATGCCGTTGATCTGCGACAGGCCGCGCGCCAGGGCTCGCGCATTGGCGTGGTCGTCGGCGAGGCGGTCGACATGGTGATCGAGCGCGTGGATGCAGGCGGCAGCGCAGACGCCGGACTGCCGCATCGAGCCGCCGAGCCGCTGCTTCCAGCGCCAGACATCGTCGATGAACGCCCGGGTGCCGGCGATCACGCCGCCGATCGGCGCGCCGAGGCCCTTGGAGAAATCGATCCAGGCGGAATCCCAGCCCGCCGTCATGTCGCGCGGCGAGATGCCGGACGCGACGGTCGCATTGAGCAGCCGCGCGCCGTCCATGTGGGTGACAAGGCCGTGGGCCTTGGCGATGCGCACGACCTCGTCGAGCGCCGCCTTCTTCCAAATCGTGCCGCCGCCGATATTGGCGGTCTGCTCGACGCTGACGAGCACCTGCGGCGGCTGGTAGCGGGTGCGCGGATGCAGCGCGGCCTGGAAGGTGTCCGGCGTGAACTGGCCGTCATCGCCCGGCAGCTGCGTGATCTGGAAACCGCCGAGCGCGGCATGGGCGCCGCCCTCGCGCGCAATGATATGCGCGGTCGCATGCGCCAAAATCTCGTCGCCGGGACGGCAATAGGCCAGCGTCGCCGCAACGTTGCACATGGTGCCCGACGGCATGAACACGGCGGCTTCCTTGCCGAGCAGATCGGCGACGCGGGCGCAGAGCTCGTTGGTGGTCGGATCGTCCCCGACCTGCTCGTCGCCGACCTCCGCCTTCGCCATCGCCTCGCGCATCGCCGGCGTCGGCCTGGTCTGCGTATCGGACAGAAGGTTGATGCGAACGGGCGGGGCCTTGGGATCGGGCCGGGCAGGGGTGTAGTGCATGGCTTTCCTCATCGCTCCGCACTGAGGGCGGATTCGCTGCTGAAACGCGATGAGATAAGATGAATCGTCATCGCGCCCTGGCTTCTTGTTTGAGCATGATCGTATCCGGAAAACCGCTTCGCGCTTTTCCGGATCATGCTTTAGCGTATAGGCCTCCGGGCGGCGTGACGAAACCGCATAATGATGATCTCGGTGGGCGTCACGCGATAGTCGATCAGGTAGGGATATGGTGTCGCCGAAATCCGGCGGACGCCTGGGCGGCTTGTCGGGCGCCCCGCACGCGGCTGCTCTTGCAGCAGCGTGACAAGTGCCAAGATGCGGTCGCGCACATGGACCGCGCCCTGGGGCGATCGTGTTTCGATATAGGAAAGTGCCCGATCAATCTGAACAAGAGCGCGTCGCGTGTAACGGACGTTCACAGCCCGTGCTTTGCCCACATCGCACGGACTTCCTCGGCCGTTGCCAGCTCGCCGCGTGCAATCTCGGCGTCGGCTTCAGCCAGATCGGCGTCTTCTTCCGGCGTGAGCTGGAGCGGTGGTTGGTCGACTCCGGCAAGCTGCAGCATGATGCGCGCGAGCTCGTCCTGCTCTGTGTCAGGCAAGCTTGAAACTGTCTCGAAGGCCTGTTCGAGTAACCGGGTCATCGGCAAGAAACCTCAACGGCAACCATCTGCCAAGTCCCGCATATGATAGTCGTCTTGTGGGCAAACAAAAAGGCCCCGGCAAAACCGGGGCCTTTCGGATCTCGCAATGCTGAAGTGATCAGCGCGAATAGAATTCGACGATCAGATGCGGCTCCATCTGCACCGGGAACGGTACGTCCGAGAGGCCGGGGGTGCGCGCGAACTTCGCGGTCATCTTGGAGTGATCGACCTCGATGAAGTCGGGCACGTCACGCTCGGGGAGCTGGGCCGCTTCCAGCACCGGGGTCAGCTGCTTGGAGGATTCCTTGACCTCGATGAGGTCGCCGACCTTCAGCTTGTAGCTGCCGATGTTGACCTTGCGGCCGTTCACCTTGATGTGGCCGTGGTTGATGAACTGGCGCGCGGCGAACATCGTGGAGACGAACTTGGAGCGATAGACCACGGTGTCGAGACGGCGCTCCAGGAGGCCGATCAGGTTCTCGCCGGTGTCGCCCTTCAGGCGGCTGGCTTCGACATAGATGCCGTGGAACTGGCGCTCGGAAATGTTGGCGTAGTAGCCCTTGAGCTTCTGCTTGGCGCGCAGCTGCACGCCGAAGTCGGAGAGCTTGCCCTTGCGGCGCTGGCCGTGCTGGCCGGGGCCGTATTCGCGGCGGTTCACGGGGCTCTTCGGGCGGCCCCAGATATTCTGGCCCATGCGGCGATCGATCTTGTACTTCGCCTCACTGCGCTTTGTCATCGCGTCCTCTTTTGCATAGCCGTCGCACCCAGCGTCCGGCGTTTTGTCAGTTTCAGGTTTGAGGAGACGCGCCCTCCTGTGTACCGGCCAAAGGGCCTGTACCGACAGGTCCGCCTCGAAAGCTCGGGGAGGACCACGGGTCGCGAAACGCATCGCGGGCCGAAACCGGCCCGCGAGCAAGGGTGGTCTTAAGGAGAAAGTCCGGTTCTGTCAAACAAAACGCAGGGCATTTTGGGCCGAATCGGCGTCGAAATTGGCCAATTTCGTCCCTCAGAGGCGGCTTCCGGCCGCCCGGACCAGCCGGGCATCGGCTTGCGGCCGGCCCGCGCCCAGTTCCGCGGCGATTTCGCCGCCCAGCACCTGCTCGAGGCGGGTCAAGGTCTGCGCGATCAGGGCGGCGTCGCAGACCAGATGGTCCCAGCGCAGCACCACGTCGACGGTGTGGTCCGGCCTGATCACGCCATAGCTCAACAGGAATGGCCCCGGGCTCAGCGCGTGCAACTCGCCGGGGCCATAGGCCGCGACCGAGGTCACGCCAAAACTGCCGCAGAAATTGGCGCGCTGCCGGCCAAAATTCATCCCGATCGCCCACGCCAGGCGGCGCAGCGGCAGCGGCAGGCGCGTCACGCAGAGTATTTTGCGGAACGAGGGGATTTCGTGGAGCGGCGCGGTCTTGGCGCGGCGGATCAGCGCGTCGACCTCAGCGAGCGGCATCTCGTCGGCGGCACAGACGCGCTCGAACAGCACGCAGTCCTCGCCCTTCTCAACGCGCGCAATCGCCACCATGCCGACGCTGCGCGGCAGCTCGTAGAGGCAAGGCCACGGCCACTTGACGTGCAGCGTGCGCAGGGTCGGCTCGGTCCTGGCGACCAGCGCGAATGCCTTGACGAAGATGGCGGCCCAGCCCGGTGCCTGCGCCGCACGCGCACGGGCCTCGACGATTGCGCGGACGTTCAAGGTGCGCTTCAGGGAGACCAGCGGCACGCCGGCCGATGCATGCATCAGATCGGCGACGAGACGGCGCGGCAATGAAATCTGACGAAATTTACCGCGCATCCGTTCGGTTCAGTTCCCTTGCAAACAGGCAAAAAATCAAAGGCCCGGCGAGCTCAAATGATTGCTCGCCGCACCTGAAGCTCAGATGAACCGACTGGTCGAGGACCAAGGGGTTCTGCTCACGGCGCTGGTTTTGCCAACGGCTCGCCGGCCTTGACCACGTAGACGCCGAGCACCTTGAGCGGCTTGTCGCCGGACGTCTTGGCGTCGTGCACCGCGCCTTCCGGGATCTGGTAGGAATCGCCCGCCTTCAGCTTCAACGGCGGCTTGCCGTCGATCAGGAGTTCGAGCTCGCCTTCGAGCACATAGCCGGTTTCAGCGCCGGGATGGGTGTGACGCCCCGACGCACCCCCGGCCGGAACCTCGGCGATCGCGGTGACCGTATTGTAGCCCGGCGGAAAATCGACCTTCTGCAGCGGCGTCCGCTTGATGCCGCTCTGCTGCGCAAAGGCAGCGCCGGCACCGGCAAGCGCAATCACGGTGAGACCAAGCAGTAATTTCCTGAACATGCATTTTCCTCCCAACCCGCAAAACTCTAGCAGCGCGGAATCGCGGCGGAAAGCGGGCGATGTGTGATGTGCACTTGCGACATTGGGATTAGTCCGTTCATCCAACAGCGCGGGTTTGCGCCGCATATTCATGAGCTACTCAGGCGAACGAGCTGTCTCGGCAATGGTGATGCGTACTGTTCACTCCATCGCAGGCGCGGCGCCGGAAGTTGCGCCGCGGTTCCTTCTCGACGTGACGGGAACCTGCTCGCCGGCAGCTGTGAACGAGCGGAGCGCCGCGCGGCCGCGTTGACGCCTACCGCTTGATCCCCGCGAACGCAGCCGCAATGCCGCGCTGGAACAGCGACCAGTCGAAGCCCAGCGCGAGCGCGAGGTAACCGCGCTCGATCATCGCATTGGCCTGTTCGGCGGTGCGCGCCACGCCGCCGATCGGCACGCCGCTTTTCATGATGCCTTGTTCGGCGCGCTGCATCAGCGCGACCACTTCGGGATCGTCGGGCAGACCGCGCTTGTTGATCGAGGTGGCGAGATCGCCGGGGCCAATCACCGCGAGGTCAATGCCCGGCGTCGCCATGATCTCGTCGATGCGGTTCACGGCATCGACATGCTCGATCGTGATCATGCAGATCATGTCGTCGTCAGCGGTCGCCATGTAGTCGTTCATCGAGACGCCCCAGCGGAACGGCGCATGGAACGGTCCCCAGAGCCGGTCGCCTTTCGGCGGATAGCGCACGCTGCGCACCGCCTTCACCGCATCGCTTGCGTTGCAGATCATCGGAAAATTGATGCCGAGCGCGCCGATGTCCATCGGTGCCTTGGCGAGATGCGGCTCGTTGGCGGCGATCCGCACCATCGGCACGCAGGGCGTGCCAGAGGTCGCCACGATCATCGCATGGGCGGTGCCGAGATCGATCGGGCCGTGCTCGAGATCGACGATGATCCAGTCCAGCGACTGCGCCATGATCTGCACGGTCTGGATGCTCGGAATGGTCGCGATCGCGCCGAAGGTCGGGCGCTTGTCGCGCCACTGCTTGCGCAGGCGATTGAGTGGCGTCAGCGGGGCTGCGGTCAAATTCGGTCCTCCCTCGAAGGAGAGCAGAGGCTAGCAGCGCGTTGTGACGGCGAAAAGGATCAGGCCGGGACGCGGCCGCCGAAGAATGGCGTCAAGGCTTCCGTCAGCGCGTGCGGGCGCTTCGAGGTGAAGATCATCTCGGCGCCGGCCTGGTCGCTCTCGTGGCGGGCCGGGCCGAGCAGGTCGGCGACGCGGCGTGCGATCGCCGGCGCCGGATCGATCCAGTCGACCGGCCAGGGTGCGAGCCGGGTGAGGCGTTCCAGCAGCAGCGGATAATGCGTGCAGGCGAGCACGACGGTGTCGGTGCGGGCAGGGTCGTGGGCGCCATCGCCGACGAAGCAGGGCGCGAGCTCGGCCGCGATGTCCTCGTCGCGCACGCTCTCGCCGCTGAGGGCAGCCTCCGCCAGCGAGGCGAGCTCGCCGGAGCCGACCAGCGTCACCTCGCAGCCCTGCGCAAAGTCCGAGATCAGCTTGCGGGTATATTCGCGCTTCACGGTGCCCCTTGTGCCGAGCACCGACACGCGCTTCGTTTTCGACGAGGCGCAGGCCGGCTTGATCGCCGGCACGGTGCCGACGAAGGGCAAAGGATAGGCGTCGCGCAGATGCGACATGACCAGGGTGGATGCCGTGTTGCAGGCGATCACGACGAGGTCGGGCGCGTGGGCCGCGATCAGCTCACCGGCCAGCGGCACCACGCGGGCGATGATCTCGTCCTCGCCGTGGTGGCCATAGGGGAAGAAGGCGTCGTCGGCGACATAGACGTAATGCGCGTCGGGCCGGGCGCGGACGATCTCGCGCAGCACGGTGAGGCCGCCGAGGCCGGAATCGAACACAAGGATGGTCGGGGGTGTGGACACGCGAAAACTCTATCCGAAGCAGGGTTACCATTCAGTTGTTTTTGGCTATCCGGCCGCTTCGGCCGACAAAAGGCGGAGAAGCCGGGAATTTCACATGGCCTTGACCGATAGCTGCAAGTATCACGGCAAACTATTGCTGCGACGTGTGAAATCCAAAAATGCGGCCGCAAGGGGGCCACGCGACATGATCCGCAATACCGCCGCGAGCTGGGGCTCGCTCGCCCGCGCGTTCCACTGGGGGCTCGGCATCGCCATCATCGGCATGCTGGCCTATGGCTGGTGGATGAACCACGTCCCGGCGCGGGCGGACAAGTTCTTCTACCGCTCGATCCACGCCGATATCGGCTACCTGGTGCTGCTGTTCACCGTGCTGCGGCTGTCCTGGCGCGGCCTTAACCCGACGCCGGCGCTACCGGCCGACATGCCCGCTTGGCAGCGGATCGCCGCCCGCGTCAGCCACGGCGCGCTCTATGCCGTCACCATCCTGGTGGCGATGCTGGGGTGGGCGCATTCCGGCGCCCGCGCCCAGGATTATTCGAGCTTCTTCGGCCTGTTTCACGTTCCCCAGATCACCTCGCCCGACAAGGCGGCGGCGGATGCCTATGAGGATCGCCACATCTTCTTCGCCTATGTCTTGCTGGCGCTGATCGTGCTGCATCTCGCCGCGGTCGCCTTCCACCACTTCGTCAAGCGCGACCGTGTCGCCGCGCGCATGATGGGGACAAGCGAGGTCGACCCCGCCCGCTAGGCATGGGCGGCCGGCTCGGTGCGTTCCAAAATGGTCGCCCGCGCGGGGACACCTGCGTTACCCTGTGACGAACGGGGGGCGGCCATCGCGGTTCGAATGCTCATGAACGATTCTGCACGACATCAAACGAACTGGCGCATGCCGGACGAGGGCGCCCCGCATGCCGCCACCTGGATGGCCTTCGGCGCCGACGTGGAGCTTTGGGGCACGAAGCTTCTTCCCGTCATAAGAAATAATCTCGCCAGCGTTGCCAAGGCAATCGCGGTCTATGAGCCGGTGAAGATGCTCGTGCGCGAGGAGGACTACGACATCGCCGCGCGGCTGTGCGGTCCCTCGGTCAGCCTCGCCGTTCAACCGCTCGATGATGTGTGGCTGCGCGACACGGGACCGGTCTTTGTGACCAATCCTGCCGGGCAGCTCGGCGCCGTCGGTTTCAATTTCAACGGCTGGGGCAACAAGCCGCAACCGTACGCACGCAAGCAGCATCTATATGCACGCGATGCCAAGGTTGCAGAGCATCTGGCCGGAGCCGCGCAGGCAATCTTCTTGAAGGCCGATCTGGTGCTGGAAGGCGGCGGGATCGAGGTCGACGGTGAGGGGACGGCCATCATCACCGAGAGCTGCGTCCTCAACCCAAATCGCAATCCCGACGTCTCCAAGGCAAAATGCGAAGACGAATTGTCTCGCCTGCTCGGACTGGACAAGATCATCTGGCTGCCCGGCATCGCCGGCAAGGACATCACCGACGGACATACCGACTTCTACGCGCGATTTGCCAGTCCCGGCGTTGTCGTAGCCGGCCTGGAACCAGACCCGTCGTCCTTCGATCATGCGGTGACCAAACGACACCTCGATTTGTTGCGCGGCGCTGTTGATGCGAAGGGCCGGCGCCTGGATGTCGTGGTGTTGCAGGGCCCGTCGACGGTGCGTCCGAAGCACAGCAGCAAGGACTTCGCCGCCGGTTACATCAATTTCTATGTCTGCAACGGTGCCGTGATCGCGCCGGAATTCGGTGACCCAGCGGCGGACCGCAACGCGCGCGACAAGTTGCGCGAACTGTACCCGGACCGGGAAATCATCCAGCTCAACATCGATGGCATCGCCGCCGGTGGCGGCGGCATCCACTGCACCACGCAACAGCAGCCGCGCTTGTGAAAGCTGGCGGCTTGGTCGCGAAGCGAGCGACCGGGCCGTGGCTGCATGAGCGGCGCTAGCCCGCCGGCATCTGCTTCTCGACCAGGCGCACCCAGTAGGAGGCGCCGTGGCCGAGGATGTTGTCGTTGAACTTGTAGGCGGGGTGGTGGCACATCGGACCGTCGCCCATGCCGAGGAAGACGAACGCGCCGGGGCGCGCCTCCAGCATGAACGCGAAATCCTCGGCGCCCATCACCGGCACCAGATTGTCGTTGACGCGGTCGGCGCCGACCACGTCGCGCGCGACCTCGGCGGCGACGCCGGCCTCGCGCGCGTGGTTCAACGTCACCGGATACATGCGTCCATAATCCGTCTCGGCCGAGCCGCCATAGGCCTTGGCGATGCTGGAGGCGACCTCGCCGATCCGGCGCTCGACCAGGTCGCGCACACCAGGATCGAGCGTGCGCACGGTGCCACCCAGCGTCACGGTCTCCGGGATCACGTTGAACGCGGTGCCGGCCTCGAACATGGTGATCGAGATGACCGCCGATTTCAGCGGGTCGACATTGCGCGATACGATCGACTGCAGCGCATTGATGATCTGGGCACCGATCAGCACGCTGTCGACCGCCTCGTGCGGCGCGGCGCCGGCGTGGCCGCCCTTGCCGTGGACGACGATCTTCAACGTATCCGACGAGGCCAGCATCGCGCCCGGCGTGGTCGCGAAGTAACCCTCGGGCAGCCCCGGCATGTTGTGCAGGCCGTAGACCTCCTGGATGCCCCAGCGGGTCATCAGCCCGTCGTCGACCATCGCCTTGCCGCCGGCGCCGCCTTCCTCGGCGGGCTGGAAGATCACGACCGCTGTGCCGTCGAAATTGCGGGTCTCGGTGAGATATTTGGCGGCGCCGAGCAGCATCGCGGTGTGGCCGTCATGGCCGCAGGCGTGCATCTTGCCGGGAATCTTCGAGGCATAGGCGACGCCCGAGGCCTCCGCGATCGGCAGCGCGTCCATGTCGGCGCGCAGGCCGATGGTCTTTCCCGATGTTGATTTGCGGCCGCGGATCACGCCGACCACGCCGGTGCGCCCGATCCCCGTCACCACCTCGTCGCAGCCGAACTCGCGCAGCTTCTCGGCGACGATGCCGGCGGTGCGATGGACTTCGTAAAGTAGTTCAGGATTCTCATGGAAGTCATGGCGCCAGGCGGCCATTTCATCCGAGAGGGCGGCAACGCGATTGACGATGGGCATGGGGAGCGTCCGTTTCTTGTGATTGCGTAGGGCGGGTCAGCGTAGCGTAACCCGCCGCGTTGTCACGGGGCAATGGCACCAGCTCGTAGCCCGGATGGAGCGAAGCGCAATCCGGGGACCGAGTGGACGGGACGATCCCGGATTTCGCTGCGCTGCATCCGGGCTACGAAGTTCACAAATTCGCCAGCCCGCATTCGACGGCGAGGCGGACCAGCTGGGCGTCGGTCCGCATGCCGGTCTTTGCCTTGATGAGGTAGTGATAGTTCTGCACGGTCTTGGTGCTGAGGTTGAGGTTGGCGGCGATCTGCTCCTTGGTGCTGCCGGCCGCCAGCTGCCGGAGGATTTCGATCTCCCGCTCGCCGAGCTGGTCGAGCGCCGATCGGGTCGGCACCAGGCTCTCCAGCGCCAGCACGCGCGCGACGTCGTCGCTCATCGCATGCTCGCCGCGCGCTACCGAGCGGATCGCTGCGATCAGCTCGGCCGGTTCGCTGCCCTTGGTGACGAAGCCACTGGCACCGGCGCCGAATGCCGCCTTCACCTGGGCCGCCTCGCTGTGCATGCTGAAGACGAGGATGCGCGCGTCGGCATCGCGCGCGCGGATGTTGCGGATCGCCTCCAGTCCGCTGGCACCCGGCATCGAAATGTCCATCACCACCACGTCGGGCTGGTGCGACTTGAACGCGCGATAGGCATTGGCGGCGTTGTCGGCTTCGGCGACCACGCGGAAATCGTCCTGATGCTCGAGCACGCGCCGGTAGCCCTGGCGGACGACCGGATGATCGTCCACCAGCAGGATCGAGATGCCGCGGGTAGTCACCGTTGTCATCTCAGGCGGCGAGCGGGATCGTGGCGGCGACCGACAGGCCGCGGCTGGCGCGCGCGATCGACAGCGAGCCGCCGAGGGCCGTGACGCGCTCGCTGACGCCGGTGAGGCCGAAGCCCGCGGATTGCGCCACCTTGGCCGCATCGCCGCCGCCGTCGTCCTCGACGCGGACCAGCAGGGCGTTCTCGCTTCCGGTCCGCCGCTCGATCCGCAGCACGATCTCGCGCGCCGAGCTGTGGCGCAGCGCATTGGTCAGGCACTCCTGCGCGACGCGGTAGGCGGTGGCGGCGACCGTGCCGCTGATGTCGGCAAGGTCGCCCTGCAAATCGAGCTGGATCATCGGCTGCGCCGTGCGCGACCGCCAGCTGTCGACGAGATCGACCAGGCTTGCCTCCAGCCCGAGCTCCTCGGCCGGCGGATGGCGCAGCCGGTTCAGTGTATCGCGCAGGCACGCCATGATGCGGCGCGTCGCCTGCGAGATCATCCGTGCATCCTGCGCAATTTCGGTGCCGGCGGCGTACTTGTCCCCGGCGCTTGCCTCGATCGTGTTGGCGAAGGCGAGGATCGCGGTGAGATTCTGGCCGAACTCATCGTGCAGCTCGCGCGCCAGCGTGCGGCGTTCGTCGTTGCGGATTTCGAGCAGCCGCCTCGTCAGCACCGTGCGTTCCTCCTCGGCAAGCGCGAGGCGGTCGCCGAGATCGCTGACGGCGCGCCCGATCATCGCGAGCTCCATCGAGCGGACGCGCGGCAGCGGCGTACGGTACTCGCCGTCGGCCATGCGCCGCAGCGCCGACACGATCGAGTGG
Source organism: Bradyrhizobium sp. USDA 3262 (assembly GCF_054060035.1). Lineage (NCBI taxonomy): Bacteria > Pseudomonadati > Pseudomonadota > Alphaproteobacteria > Hyphomicrobiales > Nitrobacteraceae > Bradyrhizobium > Bradyrhizobium sp. USDA 3262. The sequence continues at coordinate 6,717,533 of NZ_JBSSCT010000001.1, read as the reverse complement.
GCGGGCGCCAGCGTGTGCGCGATCGCAAGCGAGGCGAGCAGGGCGATGGCGAGCGCCATCAACAGCGCGACATGGATGTTGTCGAGAATGTGCTGCCAGGCGAGCGCGATCGCGGCGTCCGGATCGGCGATGGCGCGGACGGTTCCCGCGGTCGCGGCGCGGGCGCTGATCGGCCGCTCCACGGTGGCGTGATCGCCGAGCACCATCTGCACGGTGGCCGCGAACCAGCGCGGCGGCGCCTTGCCGATCCCCTTGCTCTGGCCGCAGAGCGGCTTCTCGAAGGCGCCGGCCGGTTCGAACTGCACGCAGATCCCGGGCGCGATCAGGCCCATGGTTTCGATGGTGCGCCAGTCCGGTGCCGGCAGCAATTGCTCGCGCATCCGGTTGCTGCGCAGCAGCAATTCGCGCCAGTACAGCGCTTCGAGCGATTGCGAAACCCGCTCGGCGGACGCCTGCGTGGCGCGATCGACGCTGCGATAGGCGTCGATCGTGGCCCAGACGGTGGCTGCGCCGAGGCATAGCGCGACGATCACGAGCAGGCGGGCGACCAGTTGAAGCACGAGGCGCATGCGATCACTCCACGGCCAGAGCATGATCCGGAACGGAGAGACGCGGCTGGTCATGCTCAAACGAGAAATGCGATGCTAACAGCAGCGCTGTTCCCCGCCAATCGCAAGCATGCGAAGCTGTGCAGGTCGGGAAATTTGCCCGACGAAATCTGGGCAGATGTCTTTGGACGGCGCAGGCCGGCTCTGCTCTAACGGAAAGTGAGGCCCGCGGAGCCTCATGGAACAGTCGCCACAGGGAGCTCACGCAGCATGGATGCCAAGGTCGACGTCGCGGCCGCATCGGCCGGCACGGACGCGGCGGAGCGCAGCGCCCTGCTGCTCTGGTTGATCTTCACCGGCCTTTCGGTGTTCGCCGCCTTCCTGCTGTGGCGCTACGGGCTGATCCGCCTCATGATCAGTTCGGACCGCACCTACATTTCCAGCGTCATCGCGGTCCTCTACATCGTCACCTGCATCCATTGCTTCTGGCGGACGCGGGCGATCGCGCGGGAAGGCGAGGTCGCGCGCTCCTGCCGCACCATCCTCGCCGCGCCCGATGGCGCCAGGATCCTTGCATCAGGGGCGCTTGCATCGGATGCGCGCGGCCTGCCCGGCGGGCTCGTCACCGATCACATCAAAAGCCTGGTGCAGAAGGCCGAGGCGCAGGCCAAGGGGCGCATCGACCAGACCCTGCTGCTGCGGACGCTGGCGGACCGGCTGCGCGGGTCCAACGGCTTTGGCGCCTTCGTCTCCGATACGCTGATGAAGCTCGGCCTGCTCGGCACCATCATCGGCTTCATCATCATGCTGGCGCCGATCGCTTCGCTGGATGCCGCCGACAAGGTCGCGATGAAATCGTCGATGGGCCTGATGAGCGACGGCATGGCGGTCGCGATGTACACGACGCTGGCCGGACTGATTGGATCGATCCTGGTGCGGATCCAGTATTACATGCTCGATTCTGCGACCCAGCGGGTGTTTTCCGACGCCGTCGTGCTGACCGAGACGCACGTCACGCCGGCCCTGGAACGTCGCCTTGGTACGCCGTCATGATGGATGAGTTCGGGCTCTATCCGCGCGAGGAGCCGTTCGATCCGCTCGGCGTGATGCTATTCAAGGCGCTGCAGGTCATCGCCTTCCTGTTCTTCCTGGCGCTGCTTGCGGTGTCGCCGGACTCCAAGGAAGGCAAGATCGAATCCAAGGCGGAGTTCATCATCACGATGGACTGGCCGGACAACCATCCTGACGATCTCGACCTGTTCGTGCAGGATCCGGCCGGCAACATCGCCTGGTACCGGCATCGCGAAGCCGGCTTCCTGACGCTCGATCGCGACGATCGTGGTGGCGCCAACGACTTCATCATCGTCAACGGCAAGAAGATCGCCTCGCCAATCCGCGAGGAGATCGTCACGCTGCGCGGCGTCGTCGCCGGCGAATACACCGTCAACGTCTCGCATTTCCAGGCGACGACCGGCGAGCCGGTGCAGGCCAATGTGAAGGTGCAGAAGCTCAATCCGACGGCGCAGGTGATCTTCGACGACAAGCTGACCGTCGATCACACGGGCGACGAGAAGACCGCGGTCAGGTTTCGTCTCGACGCCGAGGGCAAGGTGATCAACGTGGACCGGCGGCCGAAGTCGCTGCTCGAGACCTTCCGCAGCAGTTGGCGCAACGGCGGCGACCTCGATCCGAAAACCGGTGTCCCGAAAAGCGGCGTCAGGGTGCTCCGCAATGATTAGCTTGCAGTCGGTCATTCTCACGCTTGCGGTCGCATACGCGGTGGTCGGTGCGCTGCTCCTGATCGTGCTGGTCTATGCGCGACTGCACTGGTCGCTGAAGGCTGTCGTCATCGTCGTGACCAGCGCGTTCTACTTCGTCAGCTTCGGCGGCATGCGCGGTCTGCTCGGCTGGGCGTCCGCGGAAAAATTGCCGGCGAACTTCAAGCTGCTGTCGACGCGGATCGTGGAGCCGCATTCGCTGGAGGGCGACTCGGGCTCGATCTATCTCTGGGTCGAGGAGCTCGACGAGGACAACCGGCCGAGCGCGATCCCGCGCGCTTTCCGCATTCCCTATAGCGAGGCGTTGGCGGAGCAGACCCACACCGCCGAGAACGAGATCAAGGCCGGGCATCCGCAAGGCGGGCGGGCGGCGGATTTCGGCGGCGGCGACGGCACCATCATGGACTTCGTCAGGGAGTACATCACGCCGAAGACGATCGTGGAGACCACCGGCGGTGATTCCACCACGGGGACGTTCGTGGCCCCGCCGGCCGGCGCGCAAGGGTCGGTGTTCACGCCGCTGCCGCCGCCCCGGATGCCGCCCAAGGACGCGCAGCAATAGCGGGATGCCTGCCCAGGAGGGTGGCATAAAAATAGGGATCGGCAATAATCAGTCAGCGGGGTGGACAGTAATCATCCGGAATTCCTCAATTCCCTGAAGTGTGTAGTCTTGGGGCTAACCGGGGCTAGATTTTATCCCCAAGCCATTTTTCCCGGCAAAGGGGCCGCTGCGTGAAGCGGCCCCTTTCGATTCCGGCGGCAGGGCACGGTGAGGGGCCGGCGCGGTGGAGCGGGCTTACAGCACCGTCAGGAATGCGATCGCGAGAACCATCAGCCACCCGACAATGACGAGCGAGACCACCGCGCCCGCGGTGATCTTGGCGATCTCCTTCAAGGTCATTGGCCGGTCCATGCAAACCTCTCCTGGGTAGCCCTGAGCGAGACATAGGCGCGGACTGGCAGATCGCCCCGGCTGCTCACGGAACGTTGTAGCGCCCATGAGCCAGGGGTGGGCCCTTCCGGAGGCCCAACCTGTCATTTCACAAAATATTGTCTGACAGATATTGAAATCTGTCAGCGGGATGGTGTATACACTCACCAGCCCCAAGGGAGGAGGGCGCCCAGTGGCTGTTCCGGCGTTGGCCGGGGAGCCGGACTTAATTTGACTACCTCGAAGGACTACCTCCATGACCATAGAAATCTTTCAATTGACCGCCCAGATTCAACAGTGGCTCAATCTTCGCGTCGCCCGCCACTTGGCCGCCCAGGCCGCCAAGTTCACCCGCGGGCAGGACAGCGATAACCAGACGGTAAACGCATGAACGAGGCGGTGGTTTTGACACCCGAGCGGATCCTCGAGGCAACTGAGGATGTCTTGAGGCGCTTCGGGCTGACCAAGGCCACCGTTGTCGACGTTGCCCGTGCGCTGGATGTCAGCCACGGCAGCGTCTACCGTCACTTCCCCAGCAAAGCCTCGCTGCGCGATGCCGTCGCCAAGCGCTGGCTCGACCGCGCCAACGAGCCGCTGTGCAAGATCGCAGCTGGCAATGGCCCCGCGCCGGAGCGGCTGGAGCAATGGCTGCGCACCGCCTTCACGATCAAGCAGAAGAAGGTGTGCGACGATCCCGAGATGTTCGCGACCTATCTGGCGCTGGCGCAGGACGCGCGTGAGGTGGTGGAAGCCTACAAGGACAAGCAGGTCGACCTGATCGCGAAAATCCTGTCCGACGGTGTCGCGCAGGGCGTGTTCGAGATCGACAATGTGAAGGCGACCGCGCGTGCCGTGTTCGACGCCACCGTCCGCTACCATCACCCGGCGCATGCCGAGGAATGGGCCAAGCCGGAATGTCCGGGACGGATCGATGCGCTGCTGGCCCTGCTGCTGAAGGGTCTGCGGGTCTGCAAGCCCTGACCGACCTTTCTGCCGACATCCTCTGACCACCTGACGCCTTTGGCCCGATTGCGAGCCCGGGGCCGCGTGTGCTGATATCGGATAGGGATCAGCAACGCGGACCACGATGCGGCTTGCACTGTTCGCCGATATTCACGCCAACCGGCAGGCCTTCGTCGCCTGCCTCGACGCTGCGCGTGCGCGCGGCGCCGAGCGGCTGATCTGCCTCGGCGATATCGTCGGCTACGGCGCCGATCCCGAATGGGCCGTCGATACGGTGATGGACCTCGTCGCCAAGGGTGCGATCGCGGTGCGCGGCAATCATGACAATGCGATCGGAGTGCCGAGCGACAGCATGAATGCCGAAGCGCAGGCCGCGATCGACTGGACCCGCGGCCGGCTCAGCGGCGAGCAGAAGGAGTTCCTCGCCGAGCTTCCGATGTCACGGCAGGAGGACAACAGGCTCTACGTGCACTCCGAAGCTTCGGAGCCCACGAAATGGCGCTATGTTCGCGACACCGCCGACGCCGCGCGCAGCATGATGGCAACCGAGCTGCAGATCACGTTCTGCGGCCACATCCATCGTCCCGGCCTCTATTCGATGTCCTCGACCGCCAAGATGACGAGCTTCGTTCCGACTTCGGGCATCGCCGTTCAATTGCTGCCGGGGCGGCGCTGGCTTGCGGTGCTCGGCTCGGTCGGCCAACCGCGCGACGGCGATCCCGCGGCGTCGTTTGCGATGTTCGACACCATAAGCCGCGAGATCACCTATCATCGCGTGCCCTACGACGTTGCGACCGCGGCGGCGCGGATCAAGGCGAGCGGCCTGCCGCACTGGCTCGCCGACCGTCTGCCGCTCGGCCGGTGACGCCGATGGCGGCGCTGGCGATGCAGGCGGGCGCCGAGATCGACGGCTTCACCATCGGCGAACGCGTGCACCGCGGCGGCATGGCGACGCTGTGGAGCGTCACCCATCCCGGCATCACCGTGCCGCTGCTGATGAAGGTGCCGCTGACCTCGGAGGGCGAGGATCCGGCCGCGATCGTCAGCTTCGAGATGGAGCAGATGATCCTGCCGCGGCTGTCAGGGCCGCACGTGCCGGCCTGTTTCGGCACCGGCGACTTCGAACGCCAGGCCTATGTGGTGATGGAGCGCATCCCCGGGCAGACGCTCTACAAGCGGCTCGGCGAGCTGCCGCTGCCGTATGAGGAGGCGAGGGTGATCGGCGGCAAGGTCGCCACCGCGCTCGCCAGCCTGCACCGGCAGAACGTCATCCATCACGACATCAAGCCGAGCAGCATCATGTTCCGCGAGCGCGGCGAGGCGGTGCTGATCGATTTCGGCCTCTCGCACCACCGCCATCTGCCCGACCTGTTGCAGGAGGAGTTTCGCCTGCCTTACGGCACCGCGCCCTACATGGCGCCGGAGCGCCTGCTCGGCGTGCGCGACGATCCGCGCAGCGATCTGTTTTCGCTCGGCGTGCTGCTCTACTTTTTCACCACCGGCGTCCGCCCGTTCGGCGAGACCGAAAGCCTGCGCGGCATGCGCCGGCGGCTGTGGCGTGACCCGTATCCGCCGCGCCAGCTGAAGCCCGACTATCCGCCATGGCTGCAGGAGATCGTGCTGCGCTGCCTGGAGATCGACCCCGCGGCGCGCTATCCGACCGCGGCGCAGCTTGCCTTCGATCTCGGCCATCCCGATCAGGTGAAGCTGACGGCGCGGGCGCAGCGGCTGAGCCGCGATCCGCTCGGCACGGTCTGGCGCCGCCGTTTCAATCTCGGCGCGGTGCCGCCGCGGCCGAAGTCTGATGTCGCGGCCCAGCTCGCCTCGAGCCCGATCGTTGCTGTCGCGCTCGATATCGGCGAGGGAGCCGAGGCGCTGAACGACACCATCCGCGTCACCGCCGAGCGGGTGCTGTCGACCTCGCCGTCGGCGCGACTGGCTTGCGTGAATGTGCTGAAGCTCAATCGCCTGGCGATCGACCGCACCCATGACGAGCAGGGCCAGAACAAGCACGTCGACCGCCTGGTGGCGCTGCAGCACTGGGCGCGGCCGTTCGGGCTCGAGGAAGGACGGCTGACCGTGCATGTGCTGGAGGCGATCGATCCCGCCGCCGCGATCCTGGAATTCGCCGCGGTCAATCTGGTCGACCACATCATCATCGGCGCGCGGCAGAACTCGCCGCGGCGTGCGCTGCTCGGCACCGTGTCCGCCAAGGTCGCGGGGGAGGCGCCGTGCACGGTGACCGTGGTGCGGCCGTCGCGGCTGGCCTCGCAAGCGGAGGACGGCGAGGGCGATGAGGCGGCGGACCAGGCGGCCAATGCCGCGGTCACGCCGCCCGCGTTGTTCTAGTTTCTCCGGATCATCAGATCGCCTCGCCGCGTGCCTCGGCCGCCGCATGGCGGATCGCGGCGATGTTGGTCTTGTAGGCCTCGACGGTGCCGCCCTTGAACACGGCGGACCCCGCGACGAAGGCGTTGGCGCCGGCGGCCGCGAGCTGGCCCGCGACGTCGGGCGCAACGCCGCCGTCGACCTCGATATCGATCGGGCGGCCCGCGACCATCGCCCTGACGTCGCTGATCTTGCCGATCGCCGAGCGGATGAAGGCCTGGCCGCCGAAGCCGGGATTGACCGACATGACCAGCACGAGGTCGATCAGGTCGAGCACATATTCGATCGCGCTCGCCGGCGTTGCCGGATTGAGCGAGACGCCGGCCTTCTTGCCGAGCGCGCGGATTGCCTGCAACGAGCGGTGCAAATGCGGGCCGGCCTCGGCATGCACCGTGATGTGGTCGCAGCCCGCCTTGGCGAACGCCTCCAGGTAGGGATCGCAGGGCGAGATCATCAGATGGGCGTCGAAGATCTTCTTGGTGTGCGGCCGCATCGCCTTGATGACGTCGGGGCCGTAGGAGATGTTCGGCACAAAGTGTCCGTCCATCACGTCGAGATGGATCCAGTCGGCACCGGCCTGGTCGACGGCGCGGACCTCCTCGCCGAGCTTTGAGAAATCCGACGCCAGGATCGACGGAGCGATAACGAGGGGACGCGGGGTGAATGACTGAGTCATGTCAGCTGTTCCGGAAGACTTCAGGGGGCGACGGGTGAGCCCGCCTAACATGCGGACGCGTGGCGGGCAATGCGAACCGACGGCGCTCCGGGATCGGAAAATTCTTCCGCCGGCGGCAGCTCTTGCCGGGTGCGCGGAACCCGCTTCGACGCGGGACCGCCTGGTTTTACTGGGTTTTTGCCATGGCACGCCCCTTGCTCAGCCACTGACCAGCGTTTGAGCCGCCAGGCGCGGCCCTGTTGGAGTATTGCCATGCTGTTCGCCCTTGGCGCTGCGTCGTCGGCCATTGACCTCTTGAGCTCGCTGATGTCGTCGAAGTCGACGACCCAGACCGGCAGCTCCGGTCAGGGGAGTCAGACCACCGGCCTGTTCGCCCCTTCGACCGGTACCTCGACGTCGACCGGCAGCAGCACCGGCACCGGCTCGGGCAGCGGCTCCGCGCAGATTTCACCACTGACGATGGGCGCGCTGATTTCCGCGCAAAGCCAGTCGCAGACCGCGGTTTCAAACAGCCCGACGGCGGCCAGCCGGTCGGATGCCCTCAAGGACCTGTTCTCGCAGATCGATGCCGACGGCAACGGCAAGATCACCCAGTCCGAATTCGAGAACGCGCTCGGCGCCGGCGGCACCAACACGGCGCAGGCCGACGACGTGTTCTCCAAGCTCGACAGCAATGGCGACGGTAGCGTCAGCCTCGACGAGATGTCGCAGGCATTGCAGAGCCATAAGGGCGGCGGCCATCATCGCCATCACATGGCCACTGGCTCGACCGATGGATCCGGCTCCGGCAGCGGCGCGGGCGGATCGAGCTCAGATCCCTTGATGCAGGCGCTGGACGGCGCGACCTCGACGTCGGTGACCAACAGCGACGGCTCCACCACCACGACGACGACCTATGCCGACGGCTCGAAGGTGGCGATGACGACGCCAGCCGCATCCTCCGCGACCCTCAACGCGGCCTCGTCCTACAATATCGTCGAGCAGCTGATCCAGCGCCAGGCGAAGGCGATCTCCGCGCAGAACTTCGCTGCGATCTCGGTCAGCGCGTAACACATTACGCTATCTGAGACAGCGTAGCCGCGAGCTCCGCCTCTCCCCGCGTGCGGGGAGAGGCCGGAACGCATCGCTAGATGCGTTCCGGGTGAGGGGAGTCTCCGCGAGTCCGTCTGTCACCCACGATGCTGAGGCAGCCCCTCACCGCAATCCTCTAAGAGCGAGCTTGGCTCGTCTCGACCCCGTAAGAACGGGGCGAGGGAGCACACGGCCTTCGCCTAACCGAATCTGTCCCGCCAGCTCGGCAACGCGCCGGCGAACGGCAGCGCGGTCGCCGAATGGACGCCGCGGGCGATGGCGCGCGCCACCGTGTTGGCGGCGAGCGCACCGAGCTTAGTGAGGCCGAACAGCGGATCGATCGGCTTGGCGCCGGTCGCGGCGGCAAACACCACGTCGCCGTCGAGCGGGGCGTGCACGGGATAGATCGCGCGCGCCATGCCGGTCTGCGCGATCATCGCAAGCCGCCGCGCCTGCGGCTTCGTCAGCTGCGCATCGGTCACGACAACGACGAGGGTGGTGTTCTCGGCGGCGCTGGCGTCGGCGCCGCCCTTCAGCCGCGCCTTCAGCATGTCCGGCGTGAACGCGGGCGGCAGGCCGCGCCCGCCGAACTCGCCGCCGACCTCGAACGGCGCCGCCCAGAACCAAGGGCCGCTGCCGACCGTGACGCTGCCGACCGCGTTGACCACCGCGAGCGCCGCCACCTTCACGCCGTCATCGGTCACGTCAGACGCCGAGCCGAGGCCGCCCTTCAGATTGGCCGTGGTCGCGCCCAGGCCAGCGCCGACGCTGCCGAGCTCGAAGGCATCAGAGGCCGCATTGGCCGCCGCGTAGCCGAGATCGCGATAGGGCGGAAAGCGTCCCCACGCCTTGTTGCCGCCGTTGAGCAGGTCGAAGCAGATCGCGCCCGGCACGATTGGGATCACCGCGTCGCGGATGCGGAAGCCGCGGCCGCGCTCGGCGAGCCAGGCCTGCACGCCGCCGGCGGCGTCGAGCCCGTGCGCCGAGCCGCCGGACAGCGCGATGGCGTCGATTGCCTCGACGACATTGTGCGGCGAAAGCAGCGCTTCCTCGCGGGTGCCGGGACCGCCGCCGCGGACATCGATCGAGGCGACTGCCGGCCGCTCGAACAGGATGGCGGTGACACCGGAGGCGACCGTGGGATCGTCGGCATGGCCGACGGCAACGCCGGCAATATCGGTGAGAAGGTTTTTCACGATGGGTCCATCCGCCTGCTGTCCGATCGATCCGGTATAGCAGCCGCGACGGATGCATCAACCGTCCGGCGCGCGGGCGGGCGGAGACGGGCGGTAAGACTTGCAGGCATCAGGTCAAAAAAAACGCCCCGGCGGACCGGGGCGTTCTCGTATCTCTGATTGGATCAGACGCGCGAGAGGCTCAGGAGCCCTTCGGATTGATCTCGGTGTAGTTGCCCTTGGCGTCCCACTTGTAAACGACGTAATCGATCGCCTTGATGTCGCCCTTGGCGTCGAAGGCCATCTTGCCGAGCACGGTGTCCCACTCGCCGGCCTTGATGGTGTCCATCACCTTCTTGGCGTCGGTCGAGCCGGCCTTGGCGACTGCCTGCGTCCACACCTGCATCGCGGCGTAGGTGTAGAGCGTGTAGCCCTCGGGGTCGATGTTCTTGGCCTTGAACTTCTCGACGATCGCCTTCGCGGTCGGCTTGTTGCGCGGATCCGGACCGAAGGTGAACAGCGTGCCTTCGGCGGCGGGGCCGGTGATCGAGGCGAACTCCTTGTCGTTCATGGCGTCGCCCGCCATCAGCACGGTCTGCAGGCCCTGGTCGCGCATCTGGCGCAGGATCAGGCCGGCTTCCTGATGGTAGCCGCCGACATAGACCAGATCGATGTTGTCGCGCTTCAGGCGCGAGACGATCGAGTTGAAGTCCTTGTCGCCCTTATTGTAGGACTCGAACATCTTCTCCTGGAAGCCGGCCTTGTTCAGCGCCTTCTTGGTCTCGTCGGCGAGGCCTTTGCCATAGGTGGTCTTGTCGTTCAGGATCGCGACGTTCTTGCCCTTGTAGTTCTTCATGATGTAGTCGGCGGCGACCAGGCCCTGCTGGTCGTCACGGCCGCAGACGCGCGCCACGTTCCAGAGCTTGCGCTCGGTGAACAGCGGGTTGGTCGAGGCCGGGGTGATCTGCAGCACGTTGGCGTCGGCGTAGGCCTCGGAGGCCGGGATCGAGGACGACGAGCAGAAATGGCCGGCCACGAACGGGATCTTCGAAGAGCCGATCTTTTCCGCGATCGAGCGCGCCTGCTTCGGATCGCAGGCATCGTCGTCGGCTTCCAGCGCGAGCTTCTTGCCGAGCACGCCGCCGGCGGCGTTGATGTCGGCGACCGCCTGCTCGGCGCCGTTCTTCATCTGCCGGCCGAAAGCGGATTCGGAGCCCGTCATCGGGCCCGCGACTGCGATGGTGATGTCTTGCGCGAACGCGCTCGCCGATAATGCGAACGAGGCGCCAAGTGCCAGGCCGATGAGCTTCAGTGATTTCATGAGACGTCCCTCGTGGTCGTTGCCTCTTGCGGGAGGGGCCCGGCACGCCGGGCCCCAAAACCGCGGGCATTCTCAGCTGATTTCGCGGCGAAGTCACCGGCAATTTTCAGGTAAATCGACGCTGCATCCGCCGCGTCTTGCTTGCGGGGGCGGCACGGAACGTTAAGCTAGCCGCGGCGGCCGCCTTCCAGATAGGCGGCGCGGATTTCCGGGCGCTGCAGCAATTCGGCGCCGGTTCCGGCCAGCGTGATCAGGCCGTTGACCATGACATAGCCGCGATGGGCGAGCTTCAGCGCATGATTGGCGTTCTGCTCCACGATCAGGACGGTGAGGCCGTCCTGCCGGTTCAGCGTGCGGATGGCGTCGAAGATCTGCCGCGCGATCAGCGGCGCGAGCCCGAGCGAGGGCTCGTCCAGCATCAACAGCCGCGGCCGGCTCATCAGGGCGCGGCCGATCGCCAGCATCTGCTGCTCGCCGCCCGACAGCGTGCCGCCGCGTTGTGCGACCCGTTCCTTCAGGCGCGGGAACAGCGCGAACACCCGCTCGAGCCCGGCTGCGCGCTCGGCCTCGCTGCATTCGGTGGCATCGGCGCCCATCTGCAGGTTTTCCGCGACGCTCATGCGCGGAAAGATCCGCCGGCCCTCCGGCGATTGTGCGATGCGCAGCCGCGCGATCTCGTGGGTCGGCACGCCGGTGATGTCACGGCCGTCAAACTCGATGGCGCCGGCGCGGGCGCGCGGCCTGCCGAAAATCGTCATCATCAGCGTCGACTTGCCGGCGCCGTTGGCGCCGATCAGGGCAACGATCTCCCCGCGATTGATCTCGATATCGACGCCCTTCAGCGCCTCGATCTTGCCATACGCCGCGCGCACGCCGCGCACCGCGAGCAGGGGTGTCGTTGCCTGTGCCGCGCTCACGTGCCGCTCTCCATCACGGCGATCGCCTCTTCCTCGTCGGCGCCGAGATACGCGGCGATCACCTTGGGGTCGTCGCGCACCGTCTGCGGCGTGCCTTCGGCGATCTTGACGCCGTAATCCATGACCACGACGTGATCGGAGATCTCCATCACGACCGACATGTCGTGCTCGATCAGAAGGATCGAGGTGCCCTGTTCGTTACGGATCGACAGCAGCAGTTCGTTGAGCCCGCCGCTCTCGCGCGCGTTCAGTCCGGCCGCCGGCTCGTCGAGACAGAGCAGCGCCGGTTCAGTGCACATCGCGCGCGCGATCTCGAGCCTGCGCTGGTCGCCATAGGGCAGGTTGCCCGCGGCATCGTCGGCACGGTCGAGCAGGCCGACGCGCGCGAGCCAGGTCCGCGCCAGATCGATGGCGCGCTGCTCGGCCTCGCGCCAGGACGGCAGGCCGAGCAGTCCGAGCAGGGTCAGGCCCGAGGCGCGCATCAGCGCGTTGTGCTGGGCGACCATCAGATTTTCCAGCGCCGTCATGCCGGGAAACAGCCGGATGTTCTGGAAGGTGCGCGCCACCTTGGCCTGCTTGGAGATGCGGAAATCGTTCAGCCGCTCGAGCTGGATGGTGCGGCCGTCGTCATGGGCGAGGCGGATCGCGCCGCCGCTCGGCCGGTAGAACCCGGTGATGCAGTTGAACACTGTGGTCTTGCCGGCGCCGTTCGGCCCGATCAGCGCGGTGATCTTGCGCCGCTCGGCGGCAAAGGACAGCTCGTTGACCGCGACGATGCCGCCGAAGCGCATCATCAGGCGGTCGACGGTGAGGATGTGGTCGCCGCTCATCCGTGGCCCTCCTTGACGAGGTCGGACGAGATCGCCTGGTTGCGTTCCAGGAACACGGTCGGCGAGCGATGGCCGATCAGCCCGCGCGGCCGCCAGATCATCAGCAGCACCATCGCCATGCCGAACACCAGCATGCGGTATTGATCGAGGCCGCGGAACAGCTCGAAGCCGCCGATCATGGTCAGCGCGGCGAGCGCCACGCCAAGCTGCGAGCCCATGCCGCCGAGCACGACGATCGCCAGCACCAGCGCCGATTCCTGGAAGGTGAAGGATTCCGGGCTGATGAAGCCCTGCCGCGTGGCGAAGAACGCGCCGGCTAAGCCGCCGAACATCGCACCGGTCGCGAACGCCGTCAGCTTGGTCGTCGTGGTGTTGATGCCGAGCGCGCGGCAGGCGACCTCGTCCTCGCGCAGCGCCTCCCAGGCGCGGCCGATCGGCAGCCGCCGCAGCCGGATCGTCACCCAGTTGGTGATCAGCGCCATCGCCAGGATCAGATAGAACAGGAAGACGAGGCGGTGGGTCGGCGAGAATTCGATGCCGAGCTTGGCGGCGAGCCCGTCATCACCCGCCGTCAGCGGAATGCCGAACATGGTCGGGCGGGGAATTCCCGAGACGCCGTTGGGGCCGCCGGTCAGGCTCTGCCAGTTGATGATGACGAGGCGGATGATCTCGCCGAAGGCGAGCGTCACGATCGCGAGATAGTCGCCGCGCAGCCGCAGCACCGGGAAGCCGAGCAGCACGCCCCAGAACGCCGCCAGGATGCCGGCAAGCGGCAGGCAGACCCAGAACGACAATCCGAAATTGGTGGCAAGCAATGCGTAGGAATAGGCGCCGACCGCGTAGAAGGCGACATAGCCGAGGTCGAGCAGGCCGGCGAGGCCGACCACGACGTTCAATCCCCATCCCAGCATCACATAGGTCAGGACCAGGATCGACAGGTCGAGAATGTAGCGCTGGTTGTAGAAGATGACAGGCACGAGGAACGTGAACACCAGGAGCGCCGGCGCCAGCCAGCGGCCGGCGAACGACATCGCCGATTGCACCGGCTTCGGCACGACGCGGTCCTTGTCGACCGGTCCCCACCATTGCCGCAGCAACTCGACGACGATGCTGCCGCCGAACACCGCGCCGACGAGGGCTGCGAGGTCGCCGAACCGCGTCCAGTAGATCAGGCCGCCCTGTGGCCCGGCCTCGGTGCGAATGCCGATCATCAGCGAGAACAGCACCAGCGCGACAAGGGCGCTGATCAGGGCTTTCTTAAGAATGAAGGCGCTGCCCGAGGGCTGCGCGGCGTGCGAGGGGCGGGCTGAGGTCGCGCTCACGAAGTGCCTGTCAGACTTTTTCGACTTCGGGACGGCCAAGCAGGCCGGTCGGCATGAAGATCAGCACCACGATCAGGATCGAGAACGCGGCGACGTCCTTGTACTCCACCGAGAAATAGGCCGACCAGAACGTCTCGATCAGGCCGATCGCGAGCCCGCCGAGCATCGCGCCCGGCAGCGAGCCGATGCCGCCGAGCACGGCGGCGGTGAACGCCTTGATGCCGGCGACGAAGCCCATGAAGAAATCGACCAGGCCGTAATACAAGAGATACATCATGCCTGCGACCGCGGCGAGCGCGGCGCCGATCACGAAGGTCATCGAGATGGTGCGGTCGACGTCGACGCCGAGCAGCGCGGCCATGGTCTGGTCCTGCTCGCAGGCGCGCATGTCGCGTCCGAGCCGGGTGCGCGAGACCAGCCAGGTGAACAGCGCCAGCACCACGATGGTGGCCAGCACGACCATGATCTGGATGTTGGAGAGCTGCACGGCGAAGCCCGACGAGCCTTCATGCAGCGTATAGCCGCCGGTGATGATCGGCGGCACCGGCTTCACCCGCGCGCCCTGCGACACCTGCGAGAAATTGGTCAGCACGAACGACATGCCGATCGCCGACAGCATCGGCGCCAGCCGGAACGAATGCCTTAAGGGCCGGTAGGCGATGCGTTCGATGGTCCAGCCATAGAGCGCGGTGATCGCCATCGAGACCAGCAGCACGATCAGCAGGATCAGCGGGATCGCGGTGAGGCCGAGCGACACCAGCACCAGGAACGAGATCAGCGCGATGAAGCCGCCGATCATGAAGATGTCGCCGTGCGCGAAGTTGATCATGCCGACGATGCCGTAGACCATCGTGTAGCCGATGGCGATCAGGCCGTAGATCGAACCGAGCACGAGGCCGTTGATCAATTGCTGGGCGAAATAATCCATACGCTGCCGTCAGAGCCTGTTCGGTTGAGAACCGACCAGGCTCTCGTGTTGATCTGGACGCGCTTTCTTCACGCGAACCGGTTCCCACTTCGCTCGAAAACGCTACGTCGAGGGTGACGCGGCGAGGGCCCCGGCAGCCTGATCCGTCGCGTCGTGTCGTTTTCTAACAGTGGAACCCCGGGCGCGGCAACAGCGTGGCAGCAGCAGAAAGGGCTTGTACATAACTAGTTTGGCGGATGCGGTTCCGATGTCACAGGGCCGACATGGCTTTGCCCTGCAATGATCACGCCGGAACCCGTGTTCCCCGAGAACCGCGCTTCCGACGCGCGCGTTGTCCCCAGCTTGATGAAAGCAAAGGGAGTAGCTGAATGAGCAACCCAAATCAGAATCCGGGACAGCCGAACCAGAACCCCAATCAGAAGCCCGGCCAGCAGCAGCAGGGCGGCGGCCAGAAGCCCGGCCAGCAACAGCAGGATCCGGGCCGGCA
The DNA here is from genome assembly GCF_054060035.1 of Bradyrhizobium sp. USDA 3262. Taxonomy (NCBI): domain Bacteria; kingdom Pseudomonadati; phylum Pseudomonadota; class Alphaproteobacteria; order Hyphomicrobiales; family Nitrobacteraceae; genus Bradyrhizobium; species Bradyrhizobium sp. USDA 3262. Next base: position 6,702,198 of record NZ_JBSSCT010000001.1, on the reverse strand, counting down.
GGGCCAGAAGCCCAATCCGGAGCGCTAATTCGGACAATTGAGCCGAACTAGCGGGGAGGCCTCGCCGAAAGGCGAGGCCTTCCTTGTTCAGGCTTAGACCCTTTTCGCTTGGGCTGTCTTGTTCAGGCCAACTGGTCGGCGAAGCGGCCGCGGAAGGCGTATGAACCGAAATGCGTGAGCTCGCTTCGAAGGTCGAGCCAGATTTCGCCGCCGAGATCGATCCAGCGCCGGCAGAACGCGTAATCTTCGGACAAATACTCGCCGGTCGTCTTGTCGATCATGCATTCGAACAGCGACACGCGGTCGAGGTCGGCGCGAACCAGGTCGCCGGTGTTCAAGTCGTTGCTCTTGTGGTTCGCCCGATATTTGAGTTCGGGATGGGCGTCGCACAGCCTGACGAGGGCGGATCGCTTCATCATGAGAAAGCCGGTTCCGGCATAGCGGACCTTGGCAAAGCCGTCGCCGCGCGCCGTGATCTGATCGCCCTCCCATGTGACGACATAGTCCAGCGAGGATGACGCGAGGTTCTTGCGCTTGGCCTCCGCAGCCCGCTGCACCTTGGCCCAATCGATGTGCTTCAGCGGATAGGCCGCGGCCGAAACGTCAGTGCCGCAATCCAGCAGCCGGAACACGGACTCGGGTTCGAACCCGATATCGGCATCGATGAACAGGAGATGGCTGGCGCCGGATGCAAGGAATTGGTGGGCCAGTTCGTTCCGGGCGCGCACGATCAGCGATTCGTTTCCGATCAGATGGAACTGGATGTCGATGCCCCGGGCAGTGGCCGCAGCCTGAAGCTTCAGGGCGGACAACACATAGGCCATCTTCAGATCGCCGCCGTAGCAGGGCGTTGCGACGAAAACGCGCGTTCTTTCGGTCATTTTACCCCCTTTAATCCCGGCTGGCGCCGATCTCGCGCAGATCCCGGCCGGGCCCCGATCGCATCGATCCGGAACCATCGCATCGCGCTTAACCTTAACAAAGGGTTTAAATTGCTGCCGGCAATTGATCGGCGTTAGCTCGCGCCCTGAATCGTCGCCGATCGGATAAGGCGCGGGAAGCACGGGAAGCGGCAATGTCGAACAACTGGCGGATCAGCTCCTTCAACGGCGCGCTGCTTGCGGCCTATTTCATTCCGGTCTGGACCATCATTGCCTTCAGCATCATGGTGTCGCCGATCCATGGCCTCTATGAGCGGCCGAGCGTGTCGATCGCGTTCTATGCCAGCGACTATCTGCACCTCGGCAAGATGGCGACGGTGCGGCTCGCGTGGCTGCTCGCGCTGGCGCGGATCACCGTGGTGGCGTTCTTCGCGGTCTTCCTCGCGATGACCGCGTTCTCGCCGCTGCGCAAGAGCAGCAGCGGCGCCGACGAGGCGCTGGCGGTGGCGCTCTGCCTCGGCAGCGTGCTGAGCTTCGCCAGCATGATGATCGCTTCCAAGGTCGGCGAGGTCGAAGCGCTGCGCATGCATGCATCCGAGCTTCTGATGCTGCTCGGCACCGCGATCGTGATGTTGTTCGAGACCTCGCCGAAGCGAGCCGTCGAGGCGCCTGTCGTCGAGGCGGGCGCGCCTGCGAGCCAGCTATCCCTTCAGCAGCCCTAGCTCGGCAATGATTGCGCCGGCTTCCTTGACGGCGTGATTGGCCGCAGGCACGCCGCAATAGATCGCCTGCTGCAGCAGGATCTCCTTGATGTCCTCGGGCGTGAAGCCGCCTTCGGCGAGCGCCGCGCGCACATGCAGGCGGAATTCGTCCCACTGGCCGAGCGCGACCATGGTGCCGATCACAAGCACGCGGCGGGTGCGGTGATCGAAATGCGGCCGGGTCCAGATGTCGCCCCACGCATAGCGCGTGATCAGGTCCTGGAAGTCGGTGTTGAACGCGTTGCGGTTCTTGATCGACTTGTCGACCCATTCATTGCCGAGCACCTTGCGGCGCTGCGTCATGCCGTCGTCGCGGCGCTGATTGTCGTCCATTGACGTCTCCTCCCGTCATTGCGAGCGAAGCGAAGCAATCCATCTCACCGATTGACGAGGCATGGATTGCTTCGTCGCTTTGCTCCTCGCAATGACGTCTGTGGTTGTGGATTACCGTTGCGTCAGGAAGCCGACCACGGCTTCGGTGAAGGCGTGCGACTGCTCGACGTTGGAAATATGCGCGGCATCGAGCAGCGTCATGCTGGCGCCGGGAATGCCGCTGCGGATCATCTCACCCGCCGACACCGGTGTTGCCATGTCCTGCTTTCCTGCGATCACCAGGGTCGGGCTCTTGATCCTGGGCAGCAGTGCGCGCTGGTCGAGTGTCGACAGCGCCTCGCAGCAGGCGAGATAGCCTTCGACCGGCGAGGCAACCAGCATCGCCTTCATGCGCGCCGTGGTCTCCGGCTCGCGCTCGCGGAAATCGGCGGTCAGCCAGCCCGCGATCACGGTGTCGGCAACGGCGGCGATGCTGCCTTCCTTCACCGCCTTGATGCGGTTGAGCCAGTTGGTCGGATCGGGATAGTAGCAGGCGGTGTTGGCGAGGATGATCTTGCCGAATCTTTCCGGAGCATTCGCTCCCAGCCACTGTCCGACCATGCCGCCCATCGACAGCCCGCACCAATGCACCTTCTCGATGTTGAGATCGTCGAGGATCGCCAGCACGTCGCGGCCGAACCGCTCCATGGAGTAGGGGCCCGCCGGCACGCCGGATTTGCCGTGACCCCGGCGGTCGTAGCGGATGACGCGGAACAGCTGCGTCAGTGCCCGCATCTGCGGCTCCCACATCTGCAAGGTGCAGCCGAGCGAGTTCGACAGCATCAAGGTCGGTCCGCCGTCGCGGCCGTCCACCTGAACGTTGAGCAGGCACCCGTCGGCGTTGATCATCGGCATCGTCTTGTCCCTCTCGTCATGCGCTTGCCGGGTCATCTGCGCGAAGACGCGCTTCGCGCTTTTGTCCGGCAACGACATCGTCGCTATTTGTCATCCAGTGAAGCCAGCAGGCGGTCGATCAGCGCTTGCGAGGCGCCCTGATAGGCCATCGGGTCGAACAGCTCCGCGATTCGTTTCGCGTCGAGATGAGCGGTGACCTTGGCGTCCGCCGACAGCACCTCGCGCAGATGCTTCTTCTCTGCGACCGCGCGCTTGCTGGCGGCCTCGATCAGATGGTGGGCGTCGCTCTTGCCGATCTTTTCGGCGAGCGCGAAGGTGACGGCTTCCGCCATGATCAAGCCATGGGTCGCATCGAGATTGACGCGCATCCGCGCCGCATCGACCTCGAGCCCTTCGGCGAGATCAACGATCGCGGCAAGCGCGCCCGAGGTCGCCAGCATCAGGCCCGGCAATGTCGGCCATTCCGCGTGCCACGGGCCGGCGCTGCGCTCATGGTCCTGCACCTGCGCGGCGAAGATCGTCGCGGCGAGATTCGGCGCCATGGTCGCAGCGCCAAGCGCGCTCGCGGCGGCGACCGGATTGCGCTTGTGCGGCATGGTGGAGGAGCCGCCGCGGCCGGCACCCGCCGGCTCGAACGCCTCGCCGACATCGGTCTGCATCATCAGCGAAACGTCGCGCGCGATCTTGCCGCAGCTGCCGGCGAGGATCGCGAACACCGACGCTGCCTCGGCGATGCGGTCGCGATGGGTATTCCAGGGTGCATCCGGCAGCGGCAGATCGAGCTCTTGCGCAAGGGCGGCGGCGACCGCGAGGCCCTTGTCGCCAAGCGCGGCGAGCGTCCCGGCGGCGCCGCCGAATTGCAGCGCCAGCGTCTCGCGGCGCAGGCGCAGCAAGCGCTTGCGGGAGCGATGCAGCGCCGCGGCATATTCGGCGAGCTTGAGGCCAAACGGCATCGGCAGGGCGTGCTGCAGCCAGGTCCGCGCCACCACGGCGGTGTCGCGATGGGCGCGCGCAAGCTTGGCGAAGCCGGCGACGGCGCGGTCGAGGTCGGCCAGCAGCGCGTCGATCCCCGCGCGCAACGACAGCATCGTCGCGGTGTCGATGACGTCCTGGCTGGTCGCGCCCCAATGCACGTAGCGCGCCGCCTCGGCATCCGCCTTGGCGACATTGGCGGTCAGGGCCTTCACCAGCGGGATCGCCAGATTGCCGGACCGCGTCGCGGCGTCCGCCAGCGCGGCCAGGTCGAATGATTCGGCCTTGCAGGCGCTGGCGATCGGTCCCGCGCCAGCTGCGGGAATCACCCCGCAGGCCACCTCGGCGCGGGCCAGCGCGGCCTCGAAATCCAGCATGTTCTGCAGCGTGGCGGCGTCGTCGCACACCGCGCGCATCGCGGCGCTCGACAGCATCGGCGCAAGCAGGGGAGAGAGGGCTGTGCTCATCGCCGGCGACCTAACCATTCCCGCGCGTCCCTGCCAATGCCCCGGGGCTGCCTGCATTTTCAACAATGCGGATTGCGCGATTTCGTGAACAACGGGCTTGGCTTGCTGCGGTTGCGAATATGCATCGCTCATCCTCCGAAGGTGCCCTTTCCTTTGCGCCCCGGCTGCTTTACTTGGGGGAAAAGGTTCTAGCGATCGAGGAGATCCCCCATGGCCATGACAATGACCGGCGAAGTCCAGCTTGCAGCGCCGCGCCAGGCTGTGTGGGACAAGCTCAACGATCCCGAAGTGTTGAAGGCCTGCATTCCCGGCTGCGAAGAGCTGGAGAAGACCGACGAGGGCGGCTTCCGTGCCACCGCCAAGATGAAGGTCGGCCCGGTCTCCGCCCGCTTCAAGGGCAAGGTCACATTGAGCGATCTCGACCCGCCGAACGGTTACAAGATCTCAGGCGAAGGCGAGGGCGGGGTCGCCGGCTTCGCCAAGGGCGGCGCCACCGTTGGCCTAGCCGACAAGGATGGCGGCACGCTTCTGAGCTACAATGTGGAGGCGCAGATCGGCGGCAAGCTCGCCCAGCTCGGCCAGCGCCTGATCAACGGCGCCGCCAAGAAGCTGGCCGATGAATTCTTTGCAAATTTCGCCAAGGCGGTGCAGGGTTAGCCCCGCCTTTCGGCTGGATTATTCAGGTCCGGCCATGTCTTGCCGTTATGTCCTGGATGGGTGGCTCCAAAGGTTGCCCATCGCGGGGCGCGCCCATATTATGCCGTCTGGAATGATTTAAAACCGCCTGCTTCGCCGATATGCGGTGGCGCAGATAAGAGAGTGCTGATGGCCAAGATTTCAATGATCGTGAACGGCAACCCCGTGAACGCGAATGTCGACCCCCGTACCCTTCTGGTCCAGTTTCTGCGCGAAAACCTGCGGCTGACCGGCACCCATGTCGGCTGCGACACCTCGCAGTGCGGCGCCTGCGTCGTGCATCTGGACGGCAGGGCGGTGAAGTCCTGCACGACGCTTGCGGTGATGGCCGACGGTCATGAGGTCAAGACCATCGAGGGGCTGGCGGCCGATGGCGCGCCGCTGCATCCGATGCAGGAGGCCTTCCGCGAGCATCACGGCCTGCAGTGCGGCTTTTGCACGCCGGGCATGATCATGACCGCGGTCGACCTCGTCCATCGCAAGGGCCACGAGCTCTCCGACGAGGTGATCCGCGAGGAGCTGGAAGGCAATCTGTGCCGCTGCACCGGCTACCAGAACATCGTCGCTTCGATCGCCGCCGGCGCCAAGGCGATGGCCAAATCGGACCTCGCTTAGGGCATGATCCGGAAAAGTGTGAAGCGGTTTTCCGAAAAGATCATGCCCCAGTAAATATCGCGACCGCGATCAGGACATTCCAATGTACGAATTCAAATATCATCGTCCCGGCACCGTGCGGCAGGCCGCCAACCTCCTGGTGAAGAACGAGGACGCCAAGCTGATCGCCGGCGGTCACACGCTGGTGCCGGTCATGAAGCAGCGGCTCGCCAGCCCGCCGCATCTGGTCGACCTCTCCCATATCGAAGGTCTCGACACGATCGAGATGAAGGGCCGCTCGCTGGTCATCGGCGCCACCGCCAAGCACGCCGAAGTTGCCAACTCCGCGGTCGTCGGCGAGGCGATCCCGGCGCTGGCCGAGCTGGCCGGCCTGATCGGCGATCCCGCGGTGCGTCACCGCGGCACCATCGGCGGCTCGCTCGCCAACAACGACCCGACCGCCGACTATCCGGCCGCGGTGCTGGCGCTGGGCGCGACCATCGTCACCAACAAGCGCCGCCTCAAGGCCGAGGAGTATTTCCAGGGCCTGTTCTCGACCGCGCTGGAGGCCGACGAGATCATCACCAAGGTGATGTTCCCGCTGCCGAAGAAGGCGGCTTACGTCAAGTTCCGCAACCAGGCCTCGCGTTATGCGTTGGTCGGCGTGTTCGTGGCCAAGCGTCCGTCCGACGTGCGCGTCGCGGTCACCGGTGCGGGCTCCGACGGCGTATTCCGCGTCACCGCGTTCGAGGACGCTCTTAAGAAGCGCTTCTCGCACAAGGTGCTCGACGGCATCGCGGTTTCGGCCGACGGGCTGAACAGCGACCTGCACGGCAGTGCGGAATACCGCGCGCATCTGATCGGCGTTTTGACGCGCAGGGCGGTGGAAACCGCGAACGCCAAGGACTAAGTACCAAGGCGTGACTTTGCTCACTCTCGTTCGAAGACTGGCTGTTCCATGAGTGCATCGGCGTTACCCACTTCCGTCGATGCGCTCGAGGATCTCTTGACCTCGCGCGGCTATCTCGCCGAGCGGTCGCTCGCGACCGTGACCTATCTCGCGCTGCGGATGGGCCGGCCGCTGTTCCTCGAGGGCGAGGCCGGTGTCGGCAAGACCGAGATCGCAAAAGTGTTGTCGGCGGCGCTCGGGCGCAAGCTGATCCGCCTGCAATGCTATGAAGGCCTCGACGTCGCCTCCGCCGTCTACGAGTGGAGCAGCGCGGCGCAGATGATCGCGATCCGCCTTGCGGAGGCTTCCGGCGACACCGATCGCGACCAGCTCGCGAGCGACATTTTCGCCGAGCGCTTCCTGATCAAGCGGCCGCTGCTGCAGGCGCTCGAGCCCGATGTCGCAGGTCCTCCGGTGCTGCTGATCGACGAGCTCGACCGCGCCGACGAGGCGTTCGAGGCGTATCTGTTGGAAATCCTCAGCGACTTCCAGGTCACGATCCCCGAGCTCGGCACCGTGAAGGCGCCGGCGCCGCCGATCGTGATCATCACCTCGAACCGCACGCGCGAGATTCATGACGCGCTGAAGCGGCGCTGCCTCTATCACTGGGTGGATTATCCCTCCGCCGAGCGCGAGCTCGCGATCGTCAAGTCGCGGGTGCCGAACATTTCCGCAAAGCTGTCGCAGCAGGTCGTCCGCTTCGTGCAGGCGCTGCGCAACCAGGATTTCTACAAGTCGCCGGGCGTCGCCGAGACCATCGACTGGGCCACCGCGCTGTCCGAGCTCGACGCCCGCTCGCTGACGCCGCAGGTCGTCGGCGACACGCTGGGCGCGCTCTTGAAGTATCAGGACGACATCGCGCGCATGCAGGGCGATGCGCTGCAGAAGACATTGAAGGAAGCGACGAGCGAGACGTAAGTCGCGCGTCATAACAACGTCCGTCATTCCGGGGCGATGCGTCAGCATCGAACCCGGAATCTCGAGGTTCCAGGTTCGCTCGCTTCGCGCGCGCCCCGGAACGACGGGAAATGGATCACGATGGCGATCAACCACCTCGCGCCTCCGACCGGCCACATGGCCGACAACGTGATCGGCTTTGCCCGCGCGCTGCGGGCGGCCGGGCTCCCGGTCGGACCGGGCTCGGTGATCGATGCGCTCGACGCGCTGCAGCTGATCGAGGTCGGGCATCGCGGTGACTTCTACGCCACGCTGGAAGCGATCTTCGTCAAGCGCCATGAGCACGCGCTGATCTTCCGCCAGGCCTTTATGCTGTTCTTCCGCGCAGCCGAGGAGTGGAAGAGCATGCTGGATTCCGTCCCGCTGCCGGACCACGCCAGGAAGAAACCGCCGCCGGCCTCGCGCCGCGTCCAGGAGGCGATGGCGCAGCCGGCGAAGAGCGAGGAGCGTCCGCAGGCCCAGGAGCAGGAGCTCAAGCTCTCGGTCTCCGACAAGGAAATCCTGCAGAAGAAGGATTTTGCGCAGATGACCGCGGCGGAGATCGCCGAGGTGACGCGCGAGATCGCCAAGATGCGGCTGCCGCAGGCCGAGCTCGTGACCCGCCGCTACCAGCCGGACGCGCGGGGTTTGCGGCTCGACATGCGCCGCACCGTGCGCAACTCGCTGCGCACCGGCGGCGAGATCATCGATATCAGAAAGCTCGGCCGGATCGAGAAGCCGGCGCCGATCGTGGCGCTGCTCGATATCTCGGGCTCGATGAGCGAGTACACCCGCCTGTTCCTGCATTTCCTGCATGCCATCACCGACGCCCGCAAGCGGGTCTCGGTGTTCCTGTTCGGCACCCGCCTCACCAATGTGACGCGGGCGTTGCGGGCCCGTGACCCCGACGAGGCGCTGGCGAGCTGCTCGTCCTCGGTCGAGGACTGGGCCGGCGGGACCCGGATCGCGACCTCGCTGCACAGCTTTAACCAGCTCTGGGCCCGCCGGGTGCTCGGGCAGGGCGCCATCGTCCTCCTTATATCCGATGGACTAGAACGGGAGGCTGATGCCAAACTGGCCTTCGAGATGGACCGATTGCACCGTTCCTGCCGCCGCCTGATCTGGCTCAATCCGCTGCTGCGCTACTCCGGCTTCGAGGCCAAGGCGCAGGGCATCAAAATGATGTTGCCCCACGTTGACGAATTTCGCCCGGTGCATAACTTGACGTCCATCAAGGGCTTGATCGGGGCGCTGTCATCCCCGCCGCCGGCGCACCACCGCAGCCTGATCCGCTCTGTAGCCTAAGAAGCATCCGATTTCACAGGAGGCCGCCATGCTGAACCGCGACGAAGACATCCTGCAGGCCGCCGAGACCTGGCAGAAAGAGGGCCATGGCGTGGCGCTTGCCACCGTGGTCGAGACCTGGGGCTCGGCGCCGCGCCCGGCCGGCTCGAGCCTGGTCATCAATGACGACGGCACGTTCCTCGGCTCGGTCTCCGGCGGGTGCGTCGAGGGCGCGGTCGTGACGGAAGCGCTCGACGTCATCGCGAGCGGCCAGCCAAAAATGCTCGAATTCGGCGTTGCGGACGAAACCGCCTGGAATGTCGGCCTGTCCTGCGGCGGCACCATCCGCGTGTTCGTCGAGAAGGTCGGTTAGCCGTGAAACTCGAGATCCTGAAAGAGCTGAACGCCGAGCGCGCCGCGCGCCGCCCGGTGATCATCGTCACCGACACCGCCAATGGCGAACAGCGCCTGGTCAAGGCCGCGGACATCGCCGCCGATCCGCTGCGCGCCGAGCTCGCAAAGCAGCTGCGGATGGGCAAGAGCGGCAATGTCGAGGTCGGGACCAAGAAGCTGTTCCTCAACGTCTACGCGCCGACCGCAAAGCTCGTGATCATCGGCGCGGTCCATATCAGCCAGGCGCTGGCGCCGCTGGCGCGCTCGCTCGACTATGACGTCACGGTGGTCGATCCGCGCACCGCGTTTGCGAGCCCGGAGCGCTTCCCCGACGTGCCGCTGGTCGCCGAATGGCCCGACGTCGCGCTGCCGCCGCTCAATGTCGATCACTACACCGCCTTCGTCGCAGTGACGCACGATCCGAAGATCGACGATCCGGCGCTGCTGCACGCCTTCGACCGCGACTGCTTCTATATCGGCGCGCTCGGCTCGCGGAAGACCCACGCCAAGCGCGCCGAGCGGCTGCGCGCGCAGGGCGCCAGGGACAGCGACATCGCGCGCATCCACGCGCCGATCGGCCTCGATATCGGCGCGGTGTCGCCGTCGGAGATCGCGGTCGCGATCATGGCCGAGATCACCGCGCAGCTGCGCCTGCCTCCCAAGCAAAAAGAAGAAGCGGCATGAAATTCGGTCCCGCCAGACCGGCCGACGCGATTGGCGGCGTCACCGTTCATACCCTCCGCCAGGGCACGCTGGTGCTCAAGAAGGGCACCACGATCGGCCCCGCCGAGGTCGAGGCGCTGACCAAGGCCGGCGTCGACGAGATCGTCGTGGTGCGGCTCGACGAGGGCGACGTTTCCGAGGACGCCGCGGCCGCCAGCATCGCGCAGGCGGTGGCCGGCGAGGGCGTCAATGTCGAGCGCGCTTTCACCGGCCGCGCCAATCTGTTCGCGGCGCGCCCCGGCGTGCTGGTGATCGATCGCGCCGCGGTCGACCGCATCAACGACGTCGACGAGGCCATCACCTTCGCAACCCTCGCCGCATTCAAGCCGGTGGTCGAAGGCGAGATGATCGCAACCGTCAAGCTGATCCCGTTCGGCGTCGAGGGGCGCTTACGCGATGCCGCCGTCGCGGTGGCCGGCAAGGACACGCTGCGCATCGCGCCCTATGTGATCCGGAAGGTCGGCGTGGTCTCGACGCTGCTGCCGGGCCTCGCGCCGAAGGTGATCGACAAGACGCTGCGCGTCACCGCCGAACGGCTCGCGCCGGCCGGCGCCACCATCATCGCCGAGCGCCGCGTGCCGCATGACGAGACGGTGCTCGCGGCCTCGATCAAGGAATTGCTCGAGCTGGGCGCCGAGCTCGTCATCGTGTTCGGCGCGTCCGCGATCGCCGACCGCCGCGATGTCATTCCCGCTGCGATCACCGAGATCGGCGGCGCCGTCGAGCATTTCGGCATGCCGGTCGATCCGGGCAATCTGCTGCTGATCGGCAGCGCCGGCGGCGTGCCGGTGCTGGGCGCGCCGGGCTGCGCGCGTTCGCCGGTCGAGAACGGCTTTGACTGGGTCTTGATGCGGCTGCTCGCCGGCATCAAGGTGAAGCGGTCGGATCTCACCGGCATGGGCGTCGGCGGCCTGCTGATGGAGATCGTGACGCGGCCGCAGCCGCGCACCGTGCCGGACACCGAAGGCAACCGCAACGTCGCCGCAATCGTGCTTGCCGCCGGCCGCTCGACCAGGATGGGCGGCCCGAACAAGCTGCTCGCCGAGCTCGACGGCAAGAAGCTCGCGCGCATCGTCGCCGAGCAGGCGCTGGCGTCGAAGGCTTCCGAGGTGATCGTCGTCACCGGGCATCAAGCCGAGCTGGTCGAGCAGGCGCTCGATGGCCTCAAGGTCAAGTTCGTCCGCAACCCGGATTTCGCCGGCGGTCTCGCCAGCTCGGTCAAGGCGGGCATCTCGGCGGTGTCGGACAGCGCCGACGGCGCGATCGTCTGCCTCGGCGACATGCCGCTGATCGATGCGAAGCTGATCGATCGCCTGATCGAGACCTTCGCGCCGGACCGCGGCCATCTGATCGCGGTCCCCGTCAGCGAGGGCCGCCGCGGCAATCCGGTGCTGTGGTCAAGGCGCTTCTTCAAGGAGCTGATGACGCTCGACGGCGACATCGGCGCGCGTCACTTGATCACCAAGCATGCCGAGGTGGTCGCCGAGGTCCCTGTCGAAGGCAACAGCGCCTTCCTCGACATCGACACGCCGCAGGCGCTGGAAGCGGCAAGGCGGAGTTAAACACTATCCGCGTCGTCCCGGCGAAGGCCGGGACCCATTACCACCAATCGTTGTTGTTGGTGGGACAGTGGCCAGAGCCTCGCGCAATCATCACCATCAGTGGTTATGGGTCCCGGCTTTCGCCGGGACGACGAGTGGATGGAGCAGCGTCGCCCTCAACCCGTCATTCACCATCTGGAAACGACCCCTGCGTAGAGTCCGCGCCGGACTTTGGGGGATTTCCGCTTGATCATTTCGACCGCCGCCGCGCAGCGTCGCGCGCTGACGATTCTCGTCCTGACATTGCTGCTCAGCGCCGCGCGTTTCTCCGTGGAAACCTTCGTGCCCAAGGCGCGCGCGGCCGGCGCGTTCGCGGTCGGCAAGTGCGGAGCGTACGGCCAGGCCTATGACTATCCGGCGGAAGGCGCGGCGCGTGCCGCGGCGCTGAAGCAGTGCAAGGGCGATTGCACCACCGTCACCATGAAGCGCGCCTGCGCCGCGCTCTCGATCGACATGAAGAATCCCTGCGGTGCCCATGGCTATGCCGTAGCGCCGAAGATCTCGAACTCGCTCAATGCCGCGACCAAGAAGTGCTACGACTATGGCGGCAAGGAATGCGTGATCCGCGCCTGGGCCTGCGACGCCAAGGGGTAGGGCGGCCGCCGATCGCGAGGTCCGCTTGACTGGCAAAGTGCGCTGATAGCCCTATGTCCGAGCCGCGCTCAGACGGCACCGTAGAAGTGTCGGTATTGCCAGGCGGCGTCGCGCTCCAATTGATCTTCAGACCACGATTGGTCTTTGAACCGCGTGACCGACATCGGCGATAGATCGACGGGCGGCTCGCCGTCCACGATCCAGGCCGCGAGCGCCTCGCCGACGGTCGGCGAGATCGACAGACCGGCGACGTTGCACCCGCTCGCAAAATAGAAGCCGGTCACGCCGGCGGCCGGGCCAAGAATATGATGGCCGTCGGCGGTCATCGTCGGAATGCCGCCGCGAAATTCCCGCACCTTGGCGGTTCGCAGGAACGGGAGCTGGTCCTTGACCTCATCGGCGGCTGCATGAAGCACGCCGATGTCGAGCGGCATGTCCTTGACGTCGAAGCCGGCCCCAAGCGATTGCATGTCGAAGAAGCGCGGCGTTTCCTCGTAGACACCCCACAGGAAACCGCCCTGACACGGGCGGGTATACACCGCGGCGTCCATGATGCGGATCATCGGCAAGTCGGCACGCGCGCCATCCAGAGGCTCGGTGACGATCAATTGCTGCCGGGTCGGCACCAGCGGCACGCGAATCCCGCTCGCCTCCGCGACCTGCCGGGTCCACGCGCCGGCTGCATCGACGACAACCGGACTTTCAATGACGCCGTTCGCCGTGGTCACGCCGATCACGGTGCCGCCGACGATGTTGACGGCGCGCACGTCTGTCTTCGGCAGCAAGGTTGCACCGTTGGCCGCCGCGGCTTTGGCGAATCCGACGGCAACCTGCGCCGGGTCGAAATACCGGTCGTCGCCGATCCGCATCACTGCGACGACACCCGCCGGCTGCAGGAACGGATTGAGACGGCTCGCCCCTTCCGGAGAGATCAGCTCGACATCGAGGCCGGTGCGGCGTCCGCGCTCGAAGTCGTGCTCGATCACTTCGGCGTCCTGCGGCCGACGCGCAATCTTCAGGCTGCCCGAATGCACCCAGTCGAGCGGCTGACCGGTTTCTTCCGTGAACGCCTCGATCTTGCGACATGCGTCCTTGATGAGGCCGATCATCAGGTCGCTCTTGCGCGCGCAGCTCACCATGCCTGCCGCGCGGGGCGAGGTTTGCGATCCGATCTCATGCTTGTCGACAAGGGCGACGCTGAGACCTCCACGCTTGCTCAGGTAATAGGCTGTGGCCGCGCCCAATCCGCCCGAACCAATAACAACAACATCGGCCTTGCTGATCATGATGCAATGCCCTGAAATATGCTGATGGTAATTGAACGCCCGAAGCCTACTACGCGGCGCAGGACCTGACTATCGCTTTCCGTCCCGGCACGGGCCGGGCGTTTGCGACGTCGCACGGCTAGCGGTCGACGTGTGGGTTGAGCTTCTTCGCCGCAGCGATATCAGCTTCGCCAGCCGCGACGTCGCCCTTCAGGCGGGCAGGGGCCGCCTGTGGGTTGCTTAAGAAACGAACGTCAGCGCCTGACGGGCAGATGAGGGATGCGCGGTCAGAACTGGCGTTTGTCGTCAACCTGCGGATAGATTTATCGCCATGCAGTTCGACACCAAGATCGCGGTCGTGATCCGCACCGACCTGGAAGTGTGGCAGAAGCTCAACGTGGCGTCGTTTCTGGCCGGCGGCATCGCAGCTTCCTTTCCCGAATGCATCGGGGAGAATTACGAGGACGGCTCGGGGACCAGATATCTCTCTTTGATCGGCCAGCCGATCCTGATCTACGGTGCCGACGGGCCTGCGCTGTCGCGGGCTCTGGAGCGCGCGCTGGCGCGCAACGTGCAGCCGGCGCTTTACACCGAGGACATGTTCAAGACCACGCATGACGCCGCCAACCGCGAGGTGGTGAAGGCGGTCGCGCGCAGCGAGCTCAATCTGGTCGGCCTCGCCATTCGCGCCGAGCGCAAGGTGGTCGACAAGATTCTCGACGGGCTGAAGTTTCACACGTAGCGGACAGCGAGCGTAATGCGGTCCGGCGCTTATCGGCTCGCCTCCTTGTCCGGCATGATTTGCAGCAACGGCGTCGGCGCAATCGAAATCTGACCGGTGAATGGTCGATCGTGCGCGGCAATCAGCAGAACCGATGTTGCCACGCCGGTCGCGAACAGGCCCATCGCGATGGCGGATCCCAACCGGTTGTCGCAGTGAACAAGGGCAATGACCAATAGCTCGCAGATGGCCTGAAGGTAGAGGCACCACCATTTGATCGAGTCGACTTCCGTCTGGCTGACGATGATCCGTTGTCGTCGCGCATCGAGTGCCGAATTCAGATTGGTGATGATCTCGTGCTGCGTCGTCTGCTGGCCCGGGTTTTGCGCGGGCGTTGACACGACAAGCCGCAACGCCGCGGTCAGCGCGGGAGGCGCTGCCTTGAGCGATGCAGCCTGGCGCGCCATCATCGGCCATTCCACGGCGACGGTTTCCTCGACGTAGTCGCGAACGAGGCCGCGCAGGCGCGCCTCCTGCTCCGGCGGCAGGCCGCCGGCGAGCAGGACGACCGCCCGCAGCGAACTGGCTTCGCGGCTCACCGCCGCGGTGGCGCGATCGCTGTCACTCCAGACCTGTGCCGCGGTGAACGCGACAAACAGGCCGAAAAGGATGCCGAGCACCGGCAACATGCCGGGCGAGATCGATTTGAAGGACGTTGCGCGCTCCTTGGTCGACAGGATCGCAACGCCTGCGAAAATGAGAATGGCAACAAGATAGGTGAAGCCGAAGACGATGAAGGCCATCCACGGCACGGAAAGATTGTGTAACCAATCGCTCATAGGTGTTTCCCCCAGCCGATCGCTTGTATCAAAATCCCCCCGATCTTGCCGGGGAGAGCACGAAGTGAGCCGTAGCGCATCGCGCAGGGAAAGCCGGATTGCTCCGGTTACACCTGTGGTGCCACCCCTGCGCCTTCTTGTTGCACAGGGCCCGTGGGTGCGATCGGCAACCGACTTTCCCTGCGCCATCTATTCTCCGGAGGGACGGAAATAAGCAGCAAACTCGGGCATTTGCGCCGCGAGATCGCGAACCCAGGCACACCCTCAGTGAGCCGCGAAGGCCGACAGGAACGCTTCCGGCCGGCAGACGTTTTCTCTGAACGCATTGACAATGACTGACTGGTCAGTCATAATATGACTATGACAAAGCGCATCGAAAAAACGCCCCGCTCCCGGCCCGCCAAGCGCCGGACCACCACGATCCGGGCTGCCGCGGCGAGGATCCCGAAGGTGGCCTCGGCAAAGCTGCCTGAGCCGAAGCCTGCCGCGAACCGCGCCGAGAAATCGGCGGAGCGACGCGCCGCGATCGTCGAGGCGGCGATGGACGAGTTCATCGCGCGCGGCTTTGCCGCGACGCGGCTCGACGATGTCGCCAAGCGGGCGGGCGTCGCCAAGGGCACGCTCTATCTGTACTTCAAGGACAAGGAGTCGATGTTCGAGGAGTTGATCCGCACCGCCGTCGTGCCCTTGGTCAATCGCATGGCCGCGCCGCCCACCATCACCGGCCCGGTGCGCGATGCGGTGGAGAGATTCGCCGAGACCTTCATCCGCGAGGTCGTATCGACCCGGCGCGGCGACATCATCCGCCTGATCGTCTCCGAAGGGCCGCGCTTCCCGGCGATCGCCGACTTCTATTTCCGCGAGGTGGTGTCGAAGGGGATGGCCGCGATGCAGGCGCTGATCCAGCTCGCGATCACGCGCGGCGAGATCAGGCAGCGCCAGCTAGCGCAGTTTCCCCAACTCGTCGTGGCGCCCGCGATCGTCGCGGTGATCTGGCAGAGCCTGTTTGCCCGGCACGCGCCGCTCGATGCCCTCGCGATGTTCAAGGTTCATCTCGATCTGATCTTCGGCGAACGGAGCAAGCCATGACCGTCTCGCGCATGATGAGGCTCGTGACCGCAGCCGCGCTGGCGGCGGCGTTGGCCGGTTGCCAGGAGAAGCGCGATCCCGGTTTCCAGGGCTGGGTCGAGGCCGACATGATCTTCGTCAGCCCCGATGAATCCGGCCGCGTCATCAAGCTCAATGTGCGCGAGGGCGACGAGGTCAAGCCCGGCGATCTGCTTTATTCGGTCGACGACGATTTGCAGCGCGCCGATCTCAACCAGAACAACGCGACCCTCGCCAACGCGCGGCAGAGCTATGACCGCGCGGCCTCGCTGCGCGGCACCGGCGCCGGCACCCAGGCCAATCTGGATTCCGCGGTCTCGACGCTGCGCGTCGCGGAGGCGCGGGTCAACACCTCGCAGACCCGGCTCGACCGTCGCAAGGGCTTTGCGCCGATCGCGGGCTCGATCCAGCAGATCTATTTCCGCGAGGGCGAGATGGTGCAGGCGCAGCGCCCGGTGCTGTCGATCATGCCGCCCGGCAACATGAAGCTGCGCTTCTTCGTGCCGGAGGCCGAGCTGCCGAAGCTCGCGCTCGGCGACGAGGTGAGGGTGACCTGCGACAATTGCGCCGCCGACCTCACCGCAAAGATCTACTTCATCGCCACCACGGCGGAGTACACGCCGCCGGTCATCTACAGCCTCGATGAGCGCAACAAGCTGGTCTATCTGATCCAGGCGCGGCCGAGCCGGCCCGATGTGCTGCGCGTCGGTCAGCCGATCAGCATCTACCTCAATCCCAAGACGCCGGTGGCGGACCGCAGATGAACGGCGGCTCCACCAGCGCGCGGTCCGACGCATCCTCCATCGCCATCGATGTGAAGGGCCTGACCAAGTCGTTTGGCGGCCGCGAGGTGGTCCATGACCTGTCGATGCAGGTCAAGCGCGGCTCGATCTACGGCTTCCTCGGCCCCAACGGCAGCGGCAAGACCACCACCATCCGCATCCTGTGCGGCCTGCTGACGCCCGACAGCGGCGAGGGCACCTGCCTCGGCTACGACATCCGGCGCGATGCCGACAAGATCAAGCGCAAGGTCGGCTACATGACGCAGCGCTTCAGCCTCTACCAGGATCTGTCGGTGCGCGAGAATCTGGAATTCGTGGCGCGGCTCTACGGCATGCCGGACGCGCGCGGCGCCGCGGCCGACATGATCGCGCGGATCGGGCTGAAGGGCCGCGAGGAGCAGCTCGCCGCCAACCTTTCCGGCGGCTGGAAGCAGCGGCTGGCGCTCGGCGCCTGCACGTTGCCCAATCCGCAATTGCTGTTGCTGGACGAGCCGACCGCCGGCGTCGATCCGAAGGCACGGCGCGATTTCTGGAACGAGATCCACGCGCTCGCCGCCGAAGGCCTCACCGTGCTGGTCTCGACCCATTACATGGACGAGGCCGAGCGCTGTCACGAGATCGCCTACATCGCCTACGGCCATCTGCTGGCGCATGGCACGGTGGACGAGGTGATCGCCGCCTCCGCGCTGTCGACCTGGACGGTGACGGGCGAGGATTTCAACGGCCTGATGGCCGAGCTCACGGACAAGCCCGGCGTCGACATGGTGGCGCCGTTCGGCACCAGCCTGCACGTCTCCGGCCGCGACAAGGCGGCGCTCGAGGCCGCGATTGCGCCCTATCGGGACAATTCGAAATGGCAATGGCAGGCCAGCGAGCCGTCGCTCGAAGACGTCTTCATCGACCTGATGGGGCGCTCCAAGGACAACTTTCAGGGATAATTTCCAGGGATAATTGCGATGAGCGCAACGGAAACGATCCAGAACGGCGAGGCAAGGGAGCCGGCATTCGGCTTCTGGCGGCGCAGCTACGCGATGCTGGTCAAGGAGTTCATTCAGCTTCGCCGCGACCGCGTCTCGTTCGCCATGATCATCATGCTGCCGGTGATGCAGCTGACATTGTTCGGCTACGCCATCAACACCACTCCGCGCAATCTGCCGACCGCGGTGCTGACCCAGGAGGACAGCGATCTCGGCCGTTCGATCCTGAAGGCGATGGAGAACACCGCCTATTTCCATTTCGTCCGCGAGGTCCACACCGTCGAGGAATTCGACGAGCTGCTGCAATCCGGCAAGGTGCTGTTCGGCGTCGAGATCCCGCGCGGCTTCGAGCGCGCGGTGCGGCGCGGCGACAGACCGGCGCTGCTGGTCGCGGCCGATGCCACCGACCCGGTCGCGTCGGGCTCGGCGCTCGGCGCACTCGGGCCGCTGGTGCAATCGGCGCTGGCGCATGATCTGCACGTCGGCGATCCCCCGGACATGCCGTTCGAGATCCGCGCCCACGCCCGCTATAACCCGGCGGCGGATTCGCGTCTCAATATCGTGCCCGGCCTGGTCGGGACCATCCTGACCATGACCATGCTGATCTTCACCGCGCTCTCGGTGACGCGCGAGATCGAGCGCGGCACCATGGAGAGCCTGCTGTCGATGCCGATCAAGCCGGTCGAGGTGATGTTCGGCAAGATCATCCCCTATGTGCTGGTCGGCTTCATCCAGGCCACGCTGATCATCGCCATTGGCATTTTGCTGTTCGGCGTGCCGGTGCTCGGCAGCCTCACGCTGTTGGCGCTGCTCACCACGCTGTTCATCACCACCAATCTGTCGATCGGCTACACCTTCTCGACCATCGTGCAGAACCAGCTGCAGGCGATGCAACTCTCGATGATGTTCTTCCTGCCGAGCATCCTGCTGTCCGGCTTCATGTTTCCGTTCGCGGGCATGCCGGTCTGGGCGCAATATATCGGCGAGGGGCTGCCGCTGACCCATTTCGTGCGCATCGTCCGGGCCATCATGCTGAAGGGGGCAGCGATGCAGAACCTGCAATACGACACCGCCGCATTGGTCGCCCTGATGCTGTTTGCCATGACGATCGCGGTGACGCGCTTCCGCCGCACGCTCGATTGAGGCTAGTATGGATCCCGTCAACGATCGTCATTCCGGGGCGGTGCGCAGCACCGAACCCGGAATCTCGAGATTCCGGGTCTGGTCCTTCGGACCATCCCGGAATGACGGGGTGGAGGGCATGGCTGAATTCTTGGCGGCGAACGGCGAGGCGGCGCAAGGTACGGCGGTCGCGACGGACTTCCATCACGCCCTGATGCGCGAGGTGATGACCACCGAGCTGCTCCGCATCAAGGTGCTGATCGGCACCGCCGCTACCCTCGCGGCGATCAGCCTGCTGGTGTATTTCTTTGCGCCCGAGGCGGTCAGCCGCGTCTGGCACGGCAACCTCAGCCCCGTCTACGTCTTCTACGTCACCATTCCGCTGATCCTGTTCGAGTTCTGGGTGCACGGGGCGATCAGCTGGCACATGCGCAAGGGGCGCGACCTGCCGGTGGTCCGGCGCTACATCGGCGTGCTGGTCGAGACGTCGCTGCCGACCGTCGTGCTGGCGCTGCACATCAACAGCATGGGGCCGCAGGAGGCGCTCGGCTTCGTGGCGCCGCTGATCTACTTCGTCTTCATCATCCTGTCGACGCTGCGGCTCGACTTCTGGCTCTCGACCTTCACCGGCTTCGTCGCGGCGGCCGAGCTGTTCTACATGGCGGTGTTCTTCCATCCCTCGGGCGGCGGCGCGGCCGAGACCAGCATCTACTATCATGCCGCGCGCAGCGCGATCATCCTGATCTGCGGCGTGCTGGCCGGTGCGGTCGGCATGCAGCTGCGCCGGCAGTTCGCGGCTAGCATCGCGGCCGCGACCGCGCGCGATCGCATCACCAATCTGTTCGGCCAGCACGTCTCGCCGCAGGTGGTCGAACGTCTGATGACGGAGGGCGCCGGCACCGGGAGCGACATCCGGCGCGTCGCCGTGATGTTCGTGGATTTCCGCAGCTTCACGGCCGGCGCGCGCACCCGCTCGCCGCAGGAGGTGGTGGACAGGCTCGACGGCGCCTTTGCCGTGCTGGTCGATATCCTCGATCGCCATGGCGGCATCGTGAACAAGTTCTTGGGCGACGGCTTTCTCGCGCTGTTCGGTGCGCCGTTTGAAACCGGCGACGCCGCGCATCAGGCGGTCGCCGCCGCACGTGAAATGCTCGCGGCGAACGAGCGCACCAACGCGGCGTCGAGCTGGCCGCTGCGCATCGGCATCGGCATCCACATCGGCGAGGTCGTCGCCGGCAATATCGGCTCGCCCCGGCGCAAGGAATACACCGTGATCGGCGACACCGTGAATTTTGCCGCGCGGCTCGAGGCGCTCAACAAGGAGCTCGGCTCGCAGTTTTTGATTTCCTCCGCGGTGCGCGAGGCGCTCGGCGACGATTGCAACGACGCCGTCTCGCGCGGCGAGATTCCGTTGCGCGGCTACGAGCACCCGGTGCATGTCTGGCAGCTGGGGTAGGCGGCAACACGCGCAGGATCCGAGGCGGTAGTCGATGTCTCCGCAAGCCGTGCGAAGCTGTCTGCTTCTGACTTGCCCGAGATTGTACCGAGTGCTCTGAAGGGCATCGGTTGGGCTGTGCTACGATGACGTCATCGGTCGCGGGTGACCGGAGCACAAGGACAGCAAGATGCAGCGGCGCTATATCACCGTCGACGTTTTCACCGACCGCGCCTTCGGCGGCAACCCGCTCGCCGTGGTGCTCGACGCCGAGGGGCTGTCGACCGAAGAGATGCAGGCGATCGCGACCGAGTTCAACTATTCCGAGACGACCTTCGTGCTGCCGCCGCAGGACAACGCCAACGACGCCCAGGTTCGCATCTTCACGGTGCGCTCGGAAATTCCGTTCGCCGGCCATCCCAATGTCGGCACCGCGTTCGTGCTGGCGAGCCGGGCCGCGAAGGCGCCGGCGCGCTTGAGGTTCGAGGAGAAGGCGGGCCTCGTGCCGGTCGAGATCCTGTCCGATGGCGGCAATGTGGTCGGGGCCGAGCTGACGGCGCCGCAGGCGTTGCAGCGGACCAACGAGGTGAGTGCGGCCGCGGCCGCCGCGTGCCTGTCGCTGACGGCGGCTGACGTGAAGACCGATCGGCACGCCCCGCAGGTCGTCTCGGTCGGGCTGCCGTTCCTGGTGGTGGAGATCGCCTCGCGCGAGGCGCTGAGGCGCGCCCGGCCCGATGCGGCGGCGTTCGCCAGGACGCTGGCCGAGATCGGCCGCGACGTCGTCTATTTCTACACCCGTGACATGCCAGCGAGCGAGCAGCCGCTCGACCTGCAGGCGCGCATGTTCCATCCGGGCGCCAGCGGCCTGTCCGAGGATCCCGCGACCGGCAGCGCGACCGCGGCTTGTGCGGCGCTGCTCGCCGATATCGATCCCGCGCGCGACGGCGAATTGCGGCTGCGGATCGGGCAGGGTGTCGACATGGGCCGGCCGAGCCTGTTGCTGACGCGGGTGCGCAAGCAAGGCGGCGCGATCACGTCGGTGCATGTCGGCGGCGGCTGCGTGAAGATGATGGAGGGGACGCTGAATGTGCCGGGCGAGGCAGGCTAGACCTGCGGCGCGACCAGGTTCTCGATCCTGACGCCGTCGCGCTCCTCGATGATCTCGGCGATCCAGCGACGATGGCAGTGTTCGTGGTCGCGCTCGTAGCAGAGGATGCAGACCGGGCCGGACTGCTTGACCAGCGCCGACAGCTCGTCGAGTTCTTCCTTGGCCTGCGCCGTCTTCAGGTGCGCCGAATAGATCTTGTGCAGCAGCGCATATTGCCCGCTGCGCGCCGCCTCCCGTCCGCTCTTCGGGGTGCCGAGACCGCGCAGATGGACGTAGGCGATGCCGCGCTCGTCGAGGCCCGCGGCGAGCTGGGTCTTGGAAAAGCCGGGCCGCCGCGAGGAGGCGATCGCGCGGACGTCGACCAGCAGCTTGACGCCGGCGTGCTGGAGCTCGTCGAGCACCGCCTTGGACGGCGTCTGCTCGTAGCCGATGGTGAACAGCCTTTTCGCCTTCGCCATCGGTTCTCCCTCACTTCACCCGTTCGATCAATTCCATCGCGCCCGCCGGCGCGCGGATCTTGCCTTCGTGAATCACATAGGCGAACACGTCGCGCGGCGCCTTCTTGGGCGCGGTCTTCTCGACCTTCGGCAGGTCGTCGGGCTCGCTGCCGCCGGCCCAGTCCTGAAACCGCTTGGCCCAGGCGTCGAGCTGCTTCGGCGGATAGCAGGTCTTCAGTTCGTCATTGCCCTTCTGCAGCCGGGCATAGACGAAGTCGCTCGCGACGTCGGCAATCGCCGGATATTTGCCGTGCTCGGCGAACACCACCGGCACCTCGTGCTCGCGAATGAGGGCGACGAATTCGGGCACGCAAAAGCTGTCGTGGCGCACCTCGACGACGTGGCGCAGCGCGCGGCCGTCGAGCTTGCGCGGCAGCAGCTCGAGGAACTTGCCGAAATCGGCGCCGTCGAACTTCTTCGTCGGCGCAAACTGCCAGAGCACCGGCCCGAGCCGGTCCTTCAGCTCCAACACGCCCGAATCATAGAACCGCTTCACCGAATCGCCAGCCTCGGCGAGCACGCGGCGGTTGGTGGCGAAGCGCGGTCCCTTCAGCGAGAAGATGAAGCCGTCGGGCACTTCGCTGGCCCATTTGCGAAAGCTCTCCGGCTTCTGCGAGCCGTAATAGGTGCCGTTGATCTCGATCGAGGTCAGCTTCGAGGCGGCGTAGGACAGCTCCTTCGCTTGCGCGAGCTTCTCCGGATAGAACACCCCGCGCCACGGCTCGAAGGTCCAGCCGCCGATGCCGATATAGATGTTGCCTGCGTCTGTCTTGGTCTTGGTCGCCTTGGTGGGAGCTTTGGCCACGACTGCACTCATCGTGAGGGAGGGAACAGGAAGCAAGACTAGAGCCTTTTCCGTTCCGATGGAATCGGAACGGGGCTCTAGATTCATGCTTTGACGCGTTTTCTTACGCGAACCGGTACCCACTTCGCTTGAAAACGCTCTGGTCAAAATAATCGTGATTGGCCAGTTTGCCAGATTGGCGCGGCAGTGCTTATCGTCTCTGTCGCTCTTCGCTACGATGCGCCAAAATGGAGAACAACAATGCGCATGCTGGTTGCGGCCGCCCTCTTGATCATGTCCTCCGCCGCCATATCGTCCGCCGCGATGGCCGACGAGGTCGATGATGCGCACAAGCTCGCGATCACCGGCCGCGACGCCTACTGGAATTGTCTCGCCCGCGAATATCCCCGCGACAGCAACAAGGCGATGTCCGACCAGGAATTCACCTCGCTGATCGCCAACGTCTGTCCCTCGGAGCGGCAGAACTTCCGGGTGTCGCTGATCGACTTCCTGTCGCTGCAATTTCCGAAACAGGATGCCGATGCGAATCTGACGACTGCCAACCGCGCGATCGAGCTCGCGCAGAAGGACATCGTGACCGCCTTCACCCGGCGCAAGGCCGCGGCCAAATAGGTTCCCAAATCCTGTTGCGGCCGGGCGATTTTTGATATCAATCCGCGCAGGCGAGGGGATCATCGGCATGAGATCACAATCGACGGCAGGTTTCTTGGGCGCACTGGTCGCGGCCGTCGCGCTGGCGGCGGCGTTCATCTACGGGCCGTCGCCGAGCCAGCTCCGCAACCCGACCCGGTCCGCGGCGCAGCCGCAGGCGGCTCCTGCCGCCGAGGCCGCGCCGGCGGCCCCGGCGCCGCGCGGCCCGGTGATCCGGGAAGTCCCCAACAACTAGCGCGCCAAGACCCTTTGCAGACGGCCCCCTTGCAGACGGCCCCTTGCGGACCGCTTGGCGCCTTCCTATCTAGCCTTCAACGGCGACGTTGAGCTTCAGGGCTCCGGCGCTGGGACGACCACGACATTGATTGGCTGCGCCGGATGTACGCGCGCCCCTTGTTCGTGGTCGTTGGCATTTTTCAGGGGTATTTGCCCCGTTTTCCCGCTTTCCGAGCGCGCGTTTGGGTCGGCCTGCCTTGGCAGCGGGTGAGGCTGCGGCTATACGCTGGCGCTCATGAATGACGCCATCAAGCCGGGCCCCGAAACCTCATCGCAGGCGGCAAGTTTGCCGCAGCTTTCGGTGGTCGTCCCGACCTTCAACGAACGTGACAACGTCACGGTGCTGTATCGCCGGCTCGACGCGACCCTGAAGGACGTGTCCTGGGAAGTCATCTTCGTCGACGACAATTCGCCCGACGGAACCTGGGACGTGGTGCGCGCGCTGGCGCGGAAGGATTCCCGCGTGCGCTGCGTCCGCCGGATCGGCCGGCGCGGCCTGTCCGGCGCCTGCATCGAGGGCATCCTGGCCTCGAGCGCGCCCTATGCCGCGGTGATGGACGCCGACCTGCAGCATGACGAGAGCCAGCTGCCGAAGATGGTGGCGCTGCTGCAGAGCGGCGAGGCCGAGCTCGTGGTCGGCAGCCGCTATATCGAGGGCTACAAGGCCGACGGCTTCAACAAGCAGCGCGCCGGCGCCAGCGCCTTCGCCACCGAGATCGCGCGCCGCACGCTGAAGGTCGAGATCGCCGACCCCATGAGCGGCTTCTTCATGATCCGCCGCGACCGTTTCGAGCAGCTCGCGCCGCAGCTGTCCACGCAAGGCTTCAAGATTCTGCTCGACGTCGTGGCGACGGCGGAGGGCAAGCTGCGCGCGGTCGAGATTCCCTACACCTTCGGTGCGCGCCAGCATGGCGAGAGCAAGCTCGACTCGATGGTCGCGCTCGACTTCCTCGGCCTGGTGCTGGCGAAGCTGACCAATGATCTGATCTCGCTGCGCTTCATTCTGTTCGCAGCCGTCGGCGGGCTCGGCCTGGTGGTGCACCTCACCGTGCTGTTCGTCGCGCTCGAACTGTTCAAGGCGCCATTCCCGGAGGCCCAGGCCACTGGTGCGATCGTCGCCATGACCAGCAACTTCATCCTCAACAATTTTCTGACCTACCGCGACCAGCGGCTGAAGGGCTTTGGTATCCTGCGCGGCCTGCTGCTATTCTATCTGGTCTGCAGCGTCGGCCTGCTCGCCAATGTCGGCGTCGCGTTCTCGGTCTACGACCAGGAGCCGATCTGGTGGCTGGCGGGCGCGGCCGGCGCACTGATGGGCGTGGTGTGGAACTACGCGATGTCCGGGCTGTTCGTCTGGCGCAAGCGATGACGGTGGCATGAACGCGAACGAGGCGCGGCTTGCCCGGAACACCGCGCTTGCGGTGTGCGCGCTGGTCGTGTTGCGGCTGGCCGCCGCCGCATGGACGCCGCTGACCTTCGACGAAGCCTATTACTGGATGTGGTCGAAGTCGCTCGCCGGCGGCTATTACGACCATCCGCCGATGGTGGCGATCGTGATCCGGCTCGGCACCATGATCGCGGGCGATACGCCGTTCGGCGTGCGGCTGGTGTCGATCCTGCTCGCACTGCCGATGAGCTGGGCGATCTACCGGGCGGCCGAGATCCTGTTCGGCGGCCGGCGCATCGCCGCGAGCGCCACGATCCTGCTCAATGTGACGCTGATGGCCGCCGTCGGCACGCTGATCGTGACGCCGGATGCGCCGCTGCTGGTCGCTGCCAGCCTCCTGCTTTACGCCCTCGCAAGGGTGCTGGAGAGCGGCCGCGGCGAATGGTGGCTTGCGGTCGGCGCCGCCGCCGGCGCGGCGCTGCTGTCGAAATACTCGGCGCTGTTCTTTGGTCCGGCGATCCTGATCTGGCTTGCGGTGGTGCCGAAGCTGCGGCGCTGGTTGCTCTCGCCCTGGCTCTATCTCGGCGGTCTGGTCGCGCTCGGCCTGTTCAGTCCGGTGATCCGCTGGAATGCCGATCATCACTGGGTGTCGTTCATCAAGCAGATGGGCCGCGCGCGGATCGAGGATTTCCGGCCGACCTACATCGCCGAGCTGATCCCGACCCAGTTTGCGTTCGCAACGCCGTTGGTCTTCATCCTCGGCGTGATGGGCCTCTACGCGCTCTACCGGCGTCGCGCCGGCGCGATGGAGGCGCGCGTGCTGGTCAACACGATGTTCTGGACCATCGTCGTCTACTTCACCTGGCACGCATTGCATGCGCGGGTCGAGGCCAACTGGTTCGCGCCGGTCTATCCCGCCTTTGCCGTGGCGGCCGCGGTCGCGGCAGTCCAGGCGCAGTGGGCGCCGCGCGAGCAGCGCACGATCGATTTCTGCCGCCGCTGGGCCGCGCCCACAGGCGTCGTGCTGTTCGCGCTGCTGATCGTGCAGGCCAACACCGGTTTGCTCTCGGGCTACCGCCGCGACGCCACCGTGCGCAGCGTCGGTGTCGGCTGGCAGGAGCTTGCGAGCGAGATCGAGGGGGCACGCGTGCGGGCCGGCGCGAGCTGCGTGCTGGCGGCGGACTACGGCACCACGGGCTGGCTCGCCTTCTATCTCCCCAAGGGCACCTGCGTCGCCCAGCAGGGCCAGCGCATTCGCTGGGTCAACATGCCGGAGCCGAGCCCTGAGCAACTGTCCGGCAAGCTGCTCTATGTGCACGAGGTCGAGCAGGCAACGCCGGCCTCGCTGCGCGACAATTTCGCCCATGTCGAAACGGTGGCCGAGGCCAAACGCATGCGGGGGCCGTTGACCATCGAGACTTACGCGCTCGACCTGCTGGAAGGCGCAAGGGGCGAGATCCTCGACCGTTCCCCGCCGCCGGAACTGCAGTAAAACTCTCGCCGTTAAGTGTCGGATCGTCCGGGTCCGGGTCGTCTTCCAGGCAGCCCGTCAACCACGCGAGGTTCCAACCATGACCAGTTCCGTCCTCAAGCCTGCTGCCGAACTCGCCAAGACCAACGTCAGGCGCTTTCCCAATGAGAGCGCCGAGTATCGTCGCGCCCGCCAGGAATTGCTCGTCGAAGAGATCGAGCTGCGCCGGCATATCGAGCGCGTCGCCGCGCTGCGCCGTGCCTTGCCGCCCGGCGGCGAGGTGACCAAGCCGTATGAGTTCACCGGCGAGTCCGGCGCGGCCTCGCTCGCCGATCTGTTCGGCGACAAGCCGACGCTCATCATCTACAGCTACATGTACGGCCCGCAGCGCGAGAAGCCGTGTCCCATGTGCACGTCGTTCATGGGCACGTGGGAGGAGAAGCTGCCCGATATCGAGCGGCGCGTGTCGTTCGTGTTCGTGGCGCGCTCGCCGATCGCACGGCTGATCGAGGCGAAGAAAGCGCGCGGCTGGACGCGTCACAGGATCTACTCGGATGCATCCGGCGATTACACGCGCGACTATGTCAACAAGGATGACAGTGACCTGCCGGGCTACAATGTCTTCACGCGCCACAACGGCACCATCCGTCATTTCTGGGCCGGCGAAATGGGCGCGGGCACGATGGACCCCGGCCAGGACCCGCGCGGCGCGCCGGACATGGATCCGCTCTGGACGGTGCTCGACACCACGCCAGAGGGACGCGGCAAGGACTGGTATCCGAAGCTCGCCTATTGAGGAGATGGTTTTTGCTCGATCCCCGCGTGATTACGGGGCGATCGGCAAGGAAATTCTCCCTAGGTTTCACCCCGGCATGCCGCGCTGGAGCGGCATGCCGGAATGTCCCATCATGGGACAGAAAAGCCGCTTTGGCGGTCCAATGTCATCTTAAAAAAGCCCTACGCCACAGGCACTTCCCGCGTTGCAGGGGATCGCATCCGGTTAAGTCGCATTTAACTAAAAGTCGCCTTAATGGCCGTCTGAGCCCCCGCGCGACGTTGAGCCGAACATCGTTCGACCACGCGTCGAGTGAGGGACAAAGGTGGACCTGTTTTGAGCGCCGGGCGTATGGGTACGAGTGCGAGTGCGTATGTTCTTGGGGCGCCAAGCCGCAAGAAATCCTCCCGAAAAATTCTCCCACAGCATTTCCTCGGCAGCGCCGCGGTGGCGGGGCTGGTGCTTGGGTGCGCCTGGACCGTCTACGCCAACATCTTTGCGGCGAGCGTCTATCCGTCGGTGGGCAATGCGTCGTTCGATGCGCCGGTGGTGAAGCGGCCCGTCGCGGTCGCCGCACGGCCGGCGCCTGCGTTCAACGAGGTGTTCGCGTCCCTGACGCCGGCACCGGTGGCTCCCGCGAAGACCGAGATCGCGAAGTCGGAAGCGCCGGCATCGTCGCTTATGTTTAACGATCGGTTTGCGGCCGCCTCGCCCGAAGGCGTCGCGTCCAGCGTCGTGGCTGACGCCGCACCGCAGATCGACCCGATCAAGCAGGCCGCTGCGCCCAAGCTCGCCGAAGCGGCGAGGGCGGTCGCCTCCGCGGAGCTCGCCGAGACATCGAAGCCGTTGCCGGCGCCGAAGTCGGTCGAAGCCGCCAAGAAGCAGGCCGCCGCCAATCTGAAGGTAGCGCTCAACGATCCCGCTGCGGACGTTCAGCCCAAGGGTGCTGATAAGGCGTCCGAGGCGAAGCCTGCCGAAGCCAAGCAGGCGACGAAGTCCGGCGGCGTCCGTGACATGGCCGCGCGCGCCAAGGCCGCGGTGATGTCGATCGCATCGAACGAGCGGCAGACCATGGTCGAGAAGCTGTGGGGCAAGCGGGAGTCGGGCGGCGGGCTGCTGTCGTTCGCCTCGGCCGACGCCAATGTCACCGGCAGCATCCCCTCGACGTTGGACCAGAACCCGATGCTCGGCGGCTCGCCGCCCTATGACCGTCAGACCGCGGTCTACGACATCTCAGCCAAGACCGTGTACCTGCCCGACGGCACGCGCCTCGAGGCGCATTCGGGCCTCGGCTCCAGGCTCGACGACCCCAGGTCCTCGCATCTGAAGATGGTCGGCGTGACGCCGCCGCACATTTACGAGCTCAAGCCGCGCGAGGCGCTGTTCCACGGCGTGCCGGCGCTGCGGCTCAATCCGATCGGCGGCGAGGGCAAGATCTTCAACCGCGACGGCCTGCTCGCGCACACCTTCATGCTCGGCCCGAACGGCGACTCCAACGGCTGCGTCTCGTTCAAGGACTATTACGCGTTCCTCGACGCCTACCGTAACAAGGGCATCCGCCGTCTCGCGGTGCTGGCGCGGATTCAGTAGGCAGAATGGCCGGCGGGCAGCGGCCCACCGCTGCGGCGTGATCGACGTCTGGAACTCGATGCCATAGTCGCTATACTGCGCTGATCCAGAGCGAGTCCAAGCTCGACAACCGATCTGGCGCGAAGCGACATGTCTCCTGCATCTTCCGTCCAAACCCCGCCGCCGATCGCGACCGAAGCGTTCGTCGATGCCGCTGCCGCGGTTGCCCGCCTCGAAGAGATCTACGCGCGCAACACTGACTTCCTGCGCAATCGCTTCGAGGCCTATGTCAACGGCGTGCCGTTCACGACGCGGGTGCGGGCGCATTACCCGTTCGTCAGCATCACGACCTCGTCACATGCGCGGCTCGACTCGCGGCTTGCCTATGGTTTCGTCGCGGGGCCCGGCATCCACGAGACCAGCATCACGCGGCCCGATATCTTCCGGACCTATCTCACCGAGCAGATCGGGCTCCTGATCAAGAACCATGGCGTGGCGGTCGAAATCGGCGAGTCGAACGAGCCGATCCCGATCCATTTCGCCTACCGCCGCGACATCAATATCGAGGCGGCGCTGACCATCGCCGACAGTTCGGCGTTCACCCGGTCGCTGCGCGACATCTTCGATACCCCCGATCTCGCTGCGATGGACGATGCGATCGCCGACGGCACCTTTGAGCTGACGCCGGGCGCGCCGGAGCCGCTGGCGTTGTTCCGCGCGGCGCGGGTCGATTACTCGCTGCGCCGGCTCTACCACTACACCGGCACCGATCCGGAGCACTTCCAGAATTTCGTGATCTTCACGAACTACCAGTTCTATGTCGACGCCTTCGTGCAGCTGTCCCAGCAGCGGCTTGCGTCGGGCGAGGCCGGTCTCGAGGCCTTCGTCGCGCCCGGCAATGTGATCACGCACAATGCGCGGCTCGGCGGCGGCACCACCGGGACGCCGTCCGAACGCGTCCCGCAGATGCCGGCCTTTCATCTGGTCCGGTCCGGCTATCGCGGCATCACCCTGATCAATATCGGCATCGGTCCGTCCAATGCGCGCAACATCACCGATCACGTCGCGGTGCTGCGGCCGCATGCCTGGTTGATGATCGGGCACTGCGCTGGCTTACGCAACACGCAGCGGCTCGGCGATTATGTGCTCGCCCACGGCTATGTGCGCGAGGACCACGTGCTCGATCACGAGCTGCCGCTCTGGGTGCCGATCCCGGCGCTTGCGGAAATGCAGGTCGCGCTCGAGGAAGCCGTCGGCGAGGTGACCGGGCTCACCGGGTTCGAGCTCAAGCGGCTGATGCGCACCGGCACGGTCGCCAGCGTCGACAACCGCAACTGGGAGATCAGCGGGCCGCAGGTGATCCGGCGCATGTCGCAGTCGCGCGCGGTCGCCCTCGACATGGAATCGGCGGCGATCGCCGCCAACGGCTATCGCTTCCGCGTACCCTACGGCACGCTGCTCTGCGTCTCCGACAAGCCGCTGCATGGCGAGATCAAGCTCGCAGGCATGGCCAGCGAATTCTACCGCCAGCGTGTCGGCCAGCACCTTGAGATCGGTCTCAGGGCGCTGGAGCGGCTCAAGCAGCAGGAATCCGAACGCCTGCATTCGCGCAAGCTGCGCAGCTTCGCCGAGGTCGCGTTTCAGTAGCGCACAGAGGGGAGCGGCCCTCAGGCGAGCGTGTTGCCGCGGGCGATGATCGCGAAGCGGTCGGACAGTTCGGCGAGCGCGACGTCGTGAATGAGCCTTGCGGCAATCGTGCCGCCGACGCCGTCGGGCAGGTCGCGGGTGGCGCAGCTGTCGGCGTCGATCGTGGTGCGGAAGCCCAGATCGAGCGCGGCGCGGGCGGTCGAGCTCACGCACATATGCGTCATGAAGCCGGCGAGCACCAGTTCCTTGCGGCCGGTCGCGGCAAGCTGCGAGTTGAGGTCAGTGCCGGCGAATGCGTTCGGCAATTGCTTCTCGATCACGATTTCGCCCGGCCGCGGCGCCAGCGGCGCGACGATCGCGCCACGCTCCGCGGTGCGATCGAACAGGCTGCCCGGCTGGCCCTTGTGCGCGATGTGGATGATGGCGGCGCCGCTTTCCCGCGCGCGCGACAGCAAGGCGGTGGCGCGCGCAATCGCCGGGTTGGCGTCGGGCAGCGCCAGCGGACCTGCAAGATATTCGTTCTGGATATCGATCAGCACCAGGCAGCTGTCGGCGAGGCGGGGCGGGGTGAGGTCGATACCGGCAAGCTGCATCAATGTCTTGGCTGACGTCATGGTGTTTCTCCAGCGGATGTGTCGGCCGAAAACATAGCCCGGGTTCTGCCTGCCGTTATGCAGGGATATTGCAGCCGGTGGCTGCGTTATTGCAGGTGGCCGCCGCACGATATAGCCTGCCGCCATGAACTGGGACGATCTTCGCATCATCGCGGCCGTTAGGGACGAGGGCACTTACGCCGGCGCCAGCGCACGGCTGCGCATCGACGAGACGACGGTCGGGCGCAGGCTGGCGCGGATCGAGCGCGCGCTCGGCTTGCGCCTGTTCGAGGCCGTCGATGGAGTCCGCAAGCCGACCCGGCAGTGCGACATGGTGCTTGCGCATATCCAGGCGATGGCCGCGCATGCCGAGGAGATCGGCCGGATCGGCGAAAGCCTGCCTGGTCCGGTCGGGCGGCTGCGCATCGCCTCCACCAGTGCGATCGCAGAGGAGGTGCTGGCGCCGCGCGCAAGTGAATTCCTGCGCGCCCATCCGGGCCTGACGCTGCAGTTTCTGACGTCGAGCGACAATGTCAAATTCTCGCGCTGGGAGGCCGATCTCGCGATCCGCTTGCGCAAGCCCGACAAGGGTGACTTTGCGATCTCGAAGCTCGCCGAGGTCAGGTCGTATTTCTTCGAGCCGGCCGCGACAACGGCGGGAGAAGCGATGCTGTGCGCCTATCCCGACGAGCTCGGAGGGATTCCGGAAATGCAGTTCCTGCGTACGAAGCGACTTCGCGCACGCTGCGTGACCGACAATGTCCGTATCATCCACACGCTCATCCGGTCCCATCACGCGGTCGGCGTGTTGCCGGAGCACAGCTGTGCCGACCTGCTGACCGATCGCCGTCTGCGCGCCACGCTGCTGCCGAAGCGGCGCGACGTCTGGCTCCTGGTGCAGAACCATCTCAAGCGCGACGCGGCGACGCGCGTCACCATCGACTGGCTGCGCGGCTGCTTCCAGGATGCCGCGCAGAGGGGATGACGCGCCCTCGCAATGACGGGACGTGCTGCGACGCCTGGGTCACAAGCGCCGCCCCGTCATGAAAAAATCATACGCAGCCCCCTTGCAACCCGGACGTGCTTCGTCTATTAGCCCGCTCCTTCGCTTCGGCCATGGGTTCGGGCTCGTTGAGATCCCGACTGGCGCGAGCCGCTTTGCGGTGTCGTGTTCCGCCGAAATGAAGATCGCGAGATGAAGCTCATGGGCGAGCGTCGGGGATGAAATCCCGAAGGTATCGGTTCGAATCCGGTCTCTCACAAAGGATAGCTCAGTTGGTTAGAGCAGGTGAATGACACTCATCGGGTCGCGGGTTCGATTCCCGCTCCAAGCGCTCCGTTTCAGCCTGAAAAGCTGATACCTCTGAAGGGGACCGGACGCGCGCTTCAGTCGCAGTCCGGCCGTCCTGCCGCAAGGCATTTCGTCCGAACATCGACACTGTGAGACCGGCTTTGCGCCGCGGTGGATACCGCTTGCGCTGATGCCGGGTGGCTCCGCTCGGCCGCGCGATATTCGTCGCGCGGAACGCGCGCGTGCGCCCGTCATCGCGCAAGCTCAAGCCACGGCCCGCTCGGCTGACAGGAAGCCGCGTTCGCGTCCTCACGTCCTTTGCAAAATGAAACCCGCTCTTCGGCCCATGGGCCTCGGAGCAACAATGGAGGCGTGTCATGACCTGGCACTTCCTGACGACCAACTTGACGGTGAAGGATGGCGAGCGCGCGTTGCTGACGCGCAACGGCCGGCTCGAGCAGGTGCTCGCGCCCGGACGTCACCGCCTGTTCGATCCCCTGCATCAGCTCAAGGCCGAGCTGTTCAGCGTCGTGCGGACCGAATTCCCCGCGGATCGCTTCGCGGTGATCAAGGCCGCGCGTCCTGATCTCGCCGACGAGCTGTTCGAGGCGCTGGAAACCCGCGCGAACGAGATCGCGATCGTCAGCCTCGACGGCCGTCCCGTGCAACTGATGACGCCCTGGCAGACGCGCGTGTACTGGAAGGTCGCGACGTCGGTCGAGGTCGAGCGCATCGACGTCACCAGCGATCCCAGGGTCACGGCACGCCACCTCGCGATGATCCAGCCCAACCGGGCCGGTGTCATCACCGAGGCGGTGGTCGAGAACCACGAGGCCGGTCTGCTCACGGTTGAGGGCAAGCTGGTCGCGCGGCTCGCGCCCGGCCGGCACGCGTTCTGGATCGCGGGCCGCAAGATCGAGGTCAAGCGCCTCGACCTGCGTCCCCAGGCGGTCGAGATCACGGCGCAGGAGATGTTGACCAAGGATCGCATCGCGCTGCGCGTGACGCTGACCGCGTTCCGCCGGATCGTCGATCCCGAGCGGGTCGTGGCCACGGTGCCCGACGTGGATGCGTGGCTGTACCGCCTGGTGCAGTTCGCGATCCGCGAGGCGGTGGCCGGCCGCACGCTGGACGAGGTGCTGTCCGCGAAGGCGGCGCTCGATACGGAGCTTCGCGACTTCGTCCGCGATCGTGTCGCGGACAGCGGTGTCGAGGTCACCGAGCTCGGCGTGAAGGACGTGATCCTGCCCGGCGAGATCCGCGAGCTCGTCAACAAGGTGGTGGAGGCGGAGCGGGTGGCGAAGGCCAACCTGATCCGCCGCCAGGAGGAGACCGCGGCGACGCGTTCGCTCCTGAACACCGCCAGGCTGATGGAGGAGAACCCTCTGCTGCTGCGGCTCAAGGAGCTGGAGTCGCTCGAACGTCTGGTCGAGAAGGTCGGCCGCATCGACCTGCATGCGGGCGAGGGCCAGGGCCTCGATGCGCTGCTGACCAAGCTGGTCCGCCTCAAGGCGCCCGAGAGCGCGTAAGACAGAAGGGCCGCCCATGGGCGGCCCTTCGATTTTTTTGCCCGGACCGACCGCCGGCACCCGTACGAACGTTAACGTGCAGACGGCTGTAACGGGGCACCGCCACGGCACAATTCGAATGTCCTGCGCCACGCCGCAAAACAGAGGTGCCACCCCGGGCAGATTGCGATAACGTTTGTGCACCGTGGTCCATTCGGCCAGCCGTCAACCCGTCGGTGAAGCCAATGCAGCAGATTGCGGAATGGCTCGAGAAGCTGGGACTTGGGCAATACGCGCTGCGTTTTGCCGAGAACGGCATCGACCTTGGCGTTCTTCCCGAACTGACGGATGAAGACTTCGACAGGCTCGGGGTCCTGCTCGGCCATCGTCGCAAGATGCTGCGTGCGATCGCCGATCTCAATCAAGCCGAACTGATCGCCGCGCCGGTTTCTCCGCACGATGCCGAGCGCCGCCATCTCACCGTGATGTTCTGCGACCTGGTCGGCTCGACGGCCTTGTCGGCGCGTCTCGATCCCGAGGACATGTGGGAGGTGATCCGCGCCTATCGCGCAGCCTGTGCGCAGGTGATCACGACATACGACGGCGCCGTTGCCAGATTTATCGGCGACGGCATCCTCGCATATTTCGGCTATCCCCGTGCCCACGAGGATGATGCGGAGCGCGCGGTGCGCGCCGGCCTCGATGTCATCGCTGCAATCGGCAAGCTCGAGACCCGCGCGAAAGAGGGCGTTGCGGTTCGGATCGCGATTGCGAGCGGGCTCGTCGTGGTCGGCGACCTCGTCTCCGGCGGCGCGTCGGAGGAGCAGGCGCTGGTCGGCGATGCGCCGAACATCGCGGCGCGGCTGCAGAGCCTGGCGGAGCCGGGCGTGGTGGTCGTGGCGGCCTCGACCCGGCGGCTGCTCGGCAACCTGTTCACGCTTCGCAGCCTCGGCCGCCGCGAGGTCAAGGGCATCTCGGAGCCGATCGCGGTGTGGGCCGTCGAAGGCGAGCCGGCATCGGAAAGCCGTTTCGAGGCGGTGCGCACCGCGCGCTCGATCGGCTTCGTCGGCCGCAAGGCGGAGATCGAATTTGCGCTGTCGCGCCAGCAACTGGCGTGGCAGGGCCAGGGCCAGGCAGTGCTGATATCGGGCGAAGCGGGTATCGGCAAATCGCGCATCGTGGCGATGCTCTCCGACAGCCTGGCGCCCGGGACACACCGCCGTGTGCGGTATCAATGCTCGCCCTATCACACCAACAGCGCGCTGCACCCCTTTGTCGCCCAGCTCGAGCGTGCCGCCGGCATCAGGTCGGAGGATGCGCCGGAGCAGAAGCTGGACAAGCTTGAGGCCATGCTGGCGCTCGGCACGCAGCACGTGCCCACCGTGACACCGCTGATCGCAGCGCTGCTGTCGATCCCAACCGGCGACCGCTATCCGCCGCTCGGCCTCAGCCCGGCGCAGCAGCGGCGGCAGACATTCGCAGCGCTGCTCGACCAGCTCGAGGGCCTCGCCCGGCAGCAGCCGGTGCTTGTCGTCTGCGAAGACGTGCATTGGGCCGATGCCACGTCGCTCGAACTGCTCGACCTCGCGGTCGACCGGATCAGGGGACTGCCGATCCTCATGCTCATGACGTTCAGGCCGGAGTTCGAGCCGCCATGGGCGGGGCTCGCCAATGTCAGCCTGCTGCGGCTCGATCGGCTCGACCGGCAGGACACGCGCGCGCTGATCGAGCAGGTGACCGTCGGCCGGTTGCTGCCAGGCGAAATGATGACGCAGATCGTCGAGCGGACGGACGGTGTCCCGCTGTTCGTCGAGGAGCTGACCAAGATGGTCATGGAGTCGGGGCTGCTGATCGAGAATGCCGGGCGCTATCGCCTCGACAATCCGCTGCCGCCGCTGGCGATCCCGGCGACGCTGCAGGACTCGCTGATGGCCCGGCTCGACCGGCTGGCGCCGGTCAAGGAGGTGGCGCAGATCGGTGCAGCGATCGGCCGTGAGTTCTCATATGCACTGCTGCGCAACGTGGCCGGACGCGATGATCTGACGCTTGCCGCGGCGCTTGCCCAGCTCGAAGAGGCCGAGTTGCTGCTGCGCCGGGGCGTGCCGCCGGATGCAAGCTACAGCTTCAAGCATGCGTTGGTTCAGGAAGCGGCTTACGAGAGCTTGCTCAAGAGCCGCCGGCAATTGCTTCACAAGCATATCGGCGATGTGTTGCGCGACAAATTTGCCGAGATGGCCGAGATCGAGCCGGAAGTCGTTGCCTACCATTTCACCGAGGCAGGGCTCGGCGAGACCGCGCTGGCGTGGTGGCGCAAGGCCGGTCAGCAGGCACTGAAGCGCTCGGCCTATTGCGAGGCGATCGCGCATCTCGGCAAGGCGGTCGCCATCGCCGATGAACTGCCCGACGAGCCTGATCGGATGATCGGCCGGCTCCATCTGCAAATCGCCTACGGCCGCGCGCTGCGGGGCAGTCTTGGGCACAGCGCCCCCGAGACGGTCGCCGCCTGGACGCGCGCCCGGCAGTTCGCCTCCGACATCGATGATCCAATCGAGCTGGCGCCGATCCAGTCGGGCCTCTTCAACGCCTGCTTGACCCACGGCGAGCTCGCGCCGATGCGAGAGTTGGCGGAGGCGATCATGGGCGCAGCGGAGCGGCATCCGGACTCGCCGGTGGCGACAATCGTCGCGCGCTGGGCCAGCGGGGTGACCTCCTGGTTCGCGGGCGAGTACGTGAATGCGGGCATCCATCTCGAGCAGGCCTTCGCGGCCTATGCGACCGAGCCGGATCCGGCAACCTTCAAGGCGTCGACGCTCGACTTGCCGTTCGTCATCATGAGATTTCTCGCCCTGGTGCTTTGGCCGCGTGGCGAGATCGATCGAGCCCTGCAGCTCGCGGGCGCGGCGGTGAACGTCGCCGGCAAACAGCGCGCGCTCGCGCGCGCCAATGCGCTGGTTCACAAGGCCGTCTTCGACGGGCTGTGCGGCAGCAGGTTGCGCCAGACCGAGACGATCCTTGCCCTGGGTCTGGCGCAGGATCACACGATGCCGCTCTATGTCGCCGCCGGCACCTATCTCAATGGTCTGGAGAAGTGGCGTGCCGGCGACCGGGCCGCAGGTCTCGCGGAGATGCAGCGTGGCTGGACGTTGCTTCACGAGAACGACTGCTACCTCTGTGAACCGTTCTGGGGACTGCAAATCGCTGTGGCGAATGCGGAGGCCGGGCATGTCGATGCCGGGCTCGACATCATCGATGAGTTGATCGACGCGACGGAGCAGTCCGGGCAGCACTGGCTGGATGCCGAGCTGTACCGCGTGCAGGGAGAGCTGCGGTCGCGTCGTCACAGCCCTGACATTTCCGCGGCGCGGAGAATGCCTTCCATCGCGCCCTCGAGATCGCGCGAAGGCAGCAGACCAGGACGTTCGAGCTGCGCGGCGCGCTGGGACTTGCACGTCTTTACAGCCGCAGCGGCCGGGCAGAGGAGATATCTCAATTGTTGGCGCCGTTGCTCGCCGGCTTCGATGCGGCGCTCGATCTTCCCGAAATCAAGGACGCGCAGGAACTGCTCATGCAGGCGTGGCCGGACCGCCACTCGCGCGCGTCTTGACGGGTGCCGCCGCAGCGGCGCGGTCACACCGCGTCCGCCCCACGCCTGCGCAGGTGGTGAAAGAGAAGGTTCGGATGTCGCGCGCGGCGCGAGCGATGCGAAACTGGAACTGTTGAGTTCCCGAAGTTCTACGGTGCGACGATGCGCATTTTGCTATTGCGTCCGGCGGCGCATTTGCATCTAACTTTAAGGACGCTGCCGCGGAGAATTCCGCCTTGCGGTCAATCGTTTGGAATTTGTTTTTGATCCTGTGCTCGAGTGAGTAAGCTGTGCGACCATTGATGACGTTCCCGCAGGTGAGCATTTCCGGCGGAACTCGTAATCGCCTTCTCGCGACATTGTCGCCGGCGGATCTGGACCTCCTGAAACCGGAACTTGAGACTGTCGCGCTCGAACAGGATGCGGTCCTGGCGCGCGCCGGTGACGAGATCGACTACGTCTTCTTTCCTCACAGCGGCGCGATCCTGTTGATGATCGACATGGCGGATGGGCAGACGGTCGCGACCGGTGTGGTCGGATGCGAAGGGGCCGTGGGCAGTCTGTCGGTTCTCGGAGCCTCGCCTTCGGGCATTACCGCCGTCGTTCGTGCGGCTGGTACCGCCTCGCGGATCCCGGCGGCGCGCTTTCATGCCGCGTTCGGCCGCAGTCCCGGGATTCGGCAGGCGATCCAGAAGCACGTCAGATCGATGCTGATCCAGTTTCAGCTCGGCTCCGCCTGCAATGCGCTCCACCCGGTCGAGGCGCGGATGGCGCGCTGGCTGCTTCAGCTTCGCGACCGCGTCGACAGCGACGTCCTCCCGCTGACCCAGCACGCGCTGTCGCAAATCCTCGGCGTACGACGAACGACGGTGACCTTGCTGATGGGCAATCTGCGCAAGCGCGGCGCGATCAGGTCGGATCAACGAGGCCGGATCGAGATCGACCAGGCGCGGCTCTTGGCCGCGGCGTGCGAATGCCATCGCGTCATGCGTCTCGAGGCCGAGGAGATCTTCTCGGGCGACAAGGTTCGAACGCGCGGAATGGCGCCGGCCAACGATCCGCGCATCCCGGAAATCGAGGCGGACGACGCCGTGTAAGGCCGTTCCTGGTCGGATCAG
This sequence comes from Bradyrhizobium sp. USDA 3262, assembly GCF_054060035.1. Lineage (NCBI taxonomy): Bacteria > Pseudomonadati > Pseudomonadota > Alphaproteobacteria > Hyphomicrobiales > Nitrobacteraceae > Bradyrhizobium > Bradyrhizobium sp. USDA 3262. Next base: position 6,663,593 of record NZ_JBSSCT010000001.1, on the reverse strand, counting down.
CTTCCCGGCCGCCGATCAAGCTCCCGTGCAGGCGAGGATACCCCTTCGTGCTTCGCGATCTCGCGCAGCACCTTTGCGGTCTCGCGCAACTCATTGCGCTTCGGGCCGGGCTTCAGCCGTCGTGCCTCATCGAGAAAGTCCTTGGCCTGCAGCAGCCAGGCTGACGTTTCCGTCGAGATCTGCACATGCGCCATGGTGTCCCTCCATCGCGGTCGTCAATAGTGGTGGCCATTGTCAGGCCGGCGAACCGCCGCCGCGGCGTCGCCGCACGCGGATGCTCGGCTCGTCGACCCAGGCGTCCCGCGCAAACCAGGCGTGATCCGCGCGGCAAAACGGACAGGGCGTGCGCGCGAAGAACACGGTACTGCGTCGAAAGCTCTCGCGATCGGTCTTGATTCCGGTGGAAATCGCGTGTCCGGTTTGCGGACATCTGACCATCACCATGCCCATGAGCGCCTCCCTCCCATATTGCCTTTTGCTTTTTGCCTCTTGCCTTGCAAAAATAGTCCGGCCGGTTGGATTGGCCCCAGATCGGTGCGCGGGGTAGTAGGGGGGCATCGCGCACCTGCGGCGTTTGACGGAGCATCGGCAGTGGGGGCTGCACGCTCTCGTCACTGGGCTTCTTCCAACCGGCCAGGTCCCTCCTTGAACGAATCCTCGATTTGACTCCAACGCCGCTTCTTCAGGCGGCTTGGCAGAGAACCTCTTCGTTTTCGTCCACCGCACAGCCTCCCTCGCAAGTGAGAGCATTCTCCGCAACGCTTGCCCGCGTCACGGGAGCTGACGCTCCGTGCTCGATTCAGATTTTTGAGAGTGAAGTTCGATCTCGTCCCGAGCTTACTGTGCGGGACGAAGGCGACAGTGTCGGTTCGGTTTGCGACTCTCGCACGAAATTTTTTTTGAGATTGTCAACTCAGACCAACGTATATTTACGGAGAGTGTTGTGCATAACGTGCATGCTGAGAGCCGCCTGAGGCTCCTGCATCAGCGTGAGGTTGTGCAAATATTCGCACTGGCCGCGCTGCGGTAAGCGAGCTCGCCCCAAACAAAAACCCCGGCATCGCTGCCGGGGTTTTGCATTTCGTTTTCGCTGAGCGAGATCCCGGCTCTGCGGTGCACCGCTTTGCGCTGCACCGCGTCCGGGACGACTTCGTCGCTTAGAAGTCCATGCCGCCCATGCCGCCGCCCGGAGGCATCGCGGGGCCGCCGGCGTTCTTCTTCGGCAGCTCGGCAACCATCGCTTCCGTGGTGATCAGGAGCGCGGCAACCGAGGCAGCGTTCTGGATCGCGGTGCGCACGACCTTGGTCGGGTCGATGATGCCCTTCTTGACGAGGTCGGCATAGTCGCCGGTCTGGGAGTCGAAGCCGTAGTTGTAGGCCTTGTTCTCCAGGATCTTGCCGACGATGACCGAACCGTCTTCACCGGCGTTGATCGCGATCTGGCGAGCGGGAGCCGACAACGCCTTGCGTACGATCTCGACGCCGGTCTTCTGGTCGTCGTTCTTGGTGCGCAGGCCCTTGAGCTGCTCGGACGCACGGAGCAGGGCGACGCCGCCGCCCGGGACGATGCCTTCCTCGACAGCCGCGCGGGTCGCATGCATCGCGTCATCAACGCGATCCTTGCGCTCCTTCACCTCGACCTCGGTCGCGCCGCCGACGCGGATCACCGCGACGCCGCCTGCGAGCTTGGCGAGACGCTCCTGCAGCTTCTCACGGTCGTAGTCCGAGGTGGTCTCCTCGATCTGCGCCTTGATCTGGGCAACGCGGGCGTCGATGTCGGCCTTCTTGCCGGCGCCGTTGACGATCGTGGTGTTCTCCTTGTCGATCATCACCTTCTTGGCGCGACCGAGCATCTGCAGCGTGACGTTCTCGAGCTTGATGCCGAGGTCTTCCGAGATGGCCTGGCCGCCGGTCAGGATCGCGATGTCCTGCAGCATGGCCTTGCGGCGATCGCCGAAGCCCGGAGCCTTGACGGCCGCGACCTTCAGGCCGCCACGCAGGCGGTTGACGACGAGGGTGGCGAGGGCTTCGCCTTCGACGTCTTCGGCGACGATGACCAGCGGCTTGCCGGTCTGCACCACGGCCTCCAGCAGCGGCAGCAGCTCGTTCAGCGACGAGAGCTTCTTCTCGTTGATGAGGATGTAGGCGTCGTCCATCTCAACGCGCATCTTGTCGGCGTTGGTCACGAAGTAGGGCGAGATGTAGCCGCGGTCGAACTGCATGCCCTCGACGACGTCGAGTTCGGTCTCGAGCGATTTGGCTTCCTCGACCGTGATCACGCCCTCATTGCCGACCTTCTTCATGGCGTCGGAGAGGAACTTGCCGATCTCGGCATCGCCGTTGGCCGAAATGGTGCCGACCTGGGCGATTTCCTCGTTCGAGGTGACCTTCTTCGAGTTCTTCTGGAGGTCTGCAACGACGGCTTCGACCGCGAGGTCGATACCGCGCTTGAGGTCCATCGGGTTCATGCCGGCGGCGACCGACTTGGCGCCTTCCTTCACGATCGCAGCCGCGAGCACGGTCGCAGTGGTGGTGCCGTCGCCGGCCGCGTCAGCGGACTTGGAGGCGACTTCGCGCACCATCTGGGCGCCCATGTTCTCGAACTTGTCCTCGAGCTCGATCTCCTTGGCGACGGTGACGCCGTCCTTGGTGATGCGGGGAGCGCCGAACGACTTTTCGAGCACCACGTTGCGGCCCTTCGGACCGAGGGTGACCTTCACCGCGTTGGCGAGGATGTCGACGCCGCGCAGCATCTTGTCGCGCGCCTCGACGGAGAATTTGACTTCTTTAGCTGCCATCTGAATTTTTCCTTGAGAGATTTAACCTGGGAGGGAGGGAGGCGCTTAGGCCGCCTTCTTCTTGGAAGCGGGGACGTCGAGGACGCCCATGATGTCGCTTTCCTTCATGATCAGCAGGTCTTCGCCGTCGATCTTGACCTCGGTGCCGGACCACTTGCCAAACAGCACGCGGTCGCCGACCTTGAGGTCGATCGGGATCAGCTTGCCAGCTTCATCGCGGCCGCCCGGGCCAACGGCGATGACTTCGCCCTGCGAGGGCTTTTCCTTGGCACTGTCCGGAATGATGATGCCGCCAGCAGTCTTCTCTTCGGCGTCGATACGCTTGACCACGACGCGGTCGTGAAGCGGACGGAATTTCATGCAGTCCTCCTAAAGATTTGTAGATGCTGTAGATTTTTGGAGAGTTAGCAGTCCAGTCCAGCGAGTGCCAGACTGGCTGGGCAGGAGATAGGCCAAGCCTTGGCGGCGGGCAAGTGCCTCTAGCAGAAAAATTGGCACTCGTGAGTGCCGCCTGCCAAAAGGATGCCGAGATCATTTCGGCATCCTTAATGCCGCCCACGAGGGGTCGCCGGGGCTATTAGCAGATGCGGTAAGCTGCTGCCAACGCAAGAAATTTCAACAACCTATTAAACATTTGGGCTTGAGATGGGTTAGTCGCGTGCGTCACATTTCTCTCATGTGAGCGCATCCATTGCCGGTGGTCCGGCGGGGGAGGTCGGCCACCACGTGAATGCGCTCCGTCACAGGAGGTTGGCATGGTCTCGCGAGTTGGTGGGGTTGTTTCCGACGATTTCCGGAAGCAGTTGCTGGGGTACGGGCTGACGACGGCGCAAATCCTCTATCGGATGCCGGATCACCCCTCGTTGCTGCAGACCTATGTCTGGCAGAACTACGACCTGTTTCCGAAATTTCCGGCGCTGCAGGATTTCCTCGCGTTCTGGCAGGCGAAGCTCGAAGGCCCGCTGTTTTCGGTGACGGTGGCGCATTCCAAGCTGGTCAAGCCGGCCGAGCTGCGTGCCGTCGACGGCGTGTTCCGGCTGCATTGAGCGGGCAAGGGGGCAAAAGCGCGGTGTGCGCCTTTGCTCGCCTCGCGGCGCGCGACTTGTGTTAGCCTTCGTCCGTCAGAAAAAGACGGGAGGCGAAACAATGGCCAAGAAGACGGCATCAAGATCGGCAGCCAAGACCGCGGTGAAGAAGAAATGGTCGGGGCTCGGCGCCGGCGCCAAAAAGACATCCGCGAAATCGTCCGCGCGCAAGACCATCAAGTCGAAAGGCCGCGTCTCGGCGGCCAAGAAGAGTGCGCCGAAAGCTGCAACCAAGGCCCGGCCGAAGCAGCGCGTCGCCATCAGCCATCACCGCGAAGAGGACTTCAAGGCCGACGGGCTGCGCACCTATGCCAAGTACCGCGACCTCGGCATCGCCGCCGCCTCGCATGGCCTCGCGCAGGCACACGTCATCCGGCTGCAGGGACCGTGCAATCCCGATGAAGTGTCGAAGCTGCATTTCCACGATGTCGACTTCCAGATGGTCTATGTGCTCAAGGGCTGGGTGAAGACCTACATGGAAGGCGAGGGCGAGACGCTGATGCAGCAAGGCAGCGCCTGGACCCAGCCGCCGCGCATCCGGCACATGATCCTGGACTATTCCGACGACGTCGAACTGCTGGAGGTGATCCTGCCGGCCGAGTTCAAGACGGTGGAGCTGAAGGCGTAGGCTCTAGCGCAGTCGTCATGGCCGGGCTTGACCCGGCCATCCATCCTGCTTCGAAAGACTCCTTCTTGGCTGATGGATGCCCGGGTCAAGCCCGGGCATGACGATTTTCCAGGCCGTGTACCCATAAAACCGTCGGCGTGACTCTACGTCCGCTTTGTCCCGATAGCGACCAAGTTCGTGCGGCAAAGCAAGATGTCGCGATGGGCCAGACCCAGACATTCAGGCAGCTTTATTTTCCGCGCGAAAACGTCACAAATCCATTCCGGTTCGGCATTTTCACCTTTTGCAGTGTCTGCGCATCCATGGTGTCGTTGTCTGCAATGATGCCGTTGAGGTTCAGGATATAAGCGACGACCGCATAAACTTCGTCATTGGTCAACGACTTCGATTCGTTATATGGCATCGCTCGCCGCACATAGTCGAAGACTGTCGTGGCATAGGGCCAGAAGCTTCCCACGGTTTTGACCGGAGGCTTGTCACCGCGAAGCGTTCCTTGTCCGCCCACGAGCTGATCGTTGGGCTTCCCGGCTCCTTTCTCGCCATGGCAGGCGGTGCATTTTGCCGCGTACACGGCTTCACCTTGCTTTGGGGTCCCGCTGCCAGGCGGCAAGCCGACGCCGTCTGGACCAATGCTGATGTCCCAAGAGGCAATTTCCTCCGGTGTTGCCGCCCGTCCGAAGTTTGGGCTTTCAGCCGCGAATGCGACGGCCGAAGCCATGGCAAGACCTGAGGCGGCGATGAGGAGAGGGTTACGCATAGACATGCTTTACCTCGCCTTTGTTGGAAACGGCCCAGGCCGTGATGGCGTTGGAGTGATAGATGGTTCGGTTGCCGCGCGCGGCGATCATCTTCTCTCGCGTCGGCTGGACGTAACCGGTCTCGTCGGTCGCGCGGCTTTGCAGGACCGCGGGTCCGCCGTTCCACCGCCACGGAATGCGGAAGCGTGTCAACGCCTTCGACAGCACGGGCGACTGCAACGCCGCCTTTGCCCAGCTTTTGCCGCCGTCGGCCGAGACCTCAACCTTGGTGACCTTGCCATAGCCCGACCAGGCAAGACCCGAGATTTCATAGAGGCCGGGCTCTTTCATAGTCAGCCCCGGTGAAGGCCGTGTGATCACAGACTTCCCTTCCTGAGGGAGCACAAACTGAAGGGATTTCCCGTCGGGCAAGGTGATCGTGTACTTCGATGTCTCATCCTTGGTCATCGTCGGCGCTTCGGTCAGCTTGATGCGCCGGAGCCATTTCACATTCATGTTGCCTTCGTATCCCGGCAGCAGGAGTCGCATCGGATAGCCGTTGGATGGCCTCACGCGCTCACCGTTCTGGTAGAGAGCAATCAATGCGTCATCCATCGCTTTCGCCAACGGTATGCTGCGGCTCATGCCGGCAGCATCTGCACCTTCGGCTAAAATCCATTTGGCCTTCGGATCGACGCCTGCTTCCTGCAACAGGATCGCGAGCCTTACGCCCGTCCACTCGGCGCAGGAGACAAGGCCGTGAATCGCCTGGACTCCAACCGCGGCGGCCTCCTTCTGGTACAGCAATTGGCCGTTACCACCACATTCGAGAAATGAGACGCGCGACTCGCGCGGATAGCGTTCTAGGCTTTCCAGCGTGAAGGTCAGCGGGCGCTTGACTAGGCCGTGGATTAACAGCCGGTGGGTATCCGGGTTAATGTCGGGAATGCCGCTATGAGAACGTTCAAAATGCACGCTATTGGGCGTGATCATGCCGTCGAGCAAATGGAGCGGTGTGCGGGCGGCACCTGTGCCGGTCGTGCCTGGCGCGGTGTTCCAAGTTCTGGCGACCTTTTCTTCGTATTTCGCTGGCTGGCCGTAGCCGACGAATCCGGATCCCGGCACCTTCATCCAGGGCTCAACCGGTAACGCGTCGGCGGCAGCTGGATTAGGCAGAGCGGAACTGGCAACGGCGGCCGCAGCCGCCGTACCCGCTGTCAAAAACATACGGCGATGAAGGAGGCCGTTCCCCGCCACGATGTCCAGATCGGACCCGTGAACGGTCGATCGATCAGCAGCCATCAAGTCCTCCTTTTTGACTTTGCCCCAGTTATCAACCCCGCTGTGCGAGCATTGTTCTTCAGCTACAGGTCGAAGCTCGCTTCCTTGGACATTGGGGTCGCCGCAAATTCCGCATCGCAGCGAAATGACGCGGCGGGCACACCGCGCTATGTCCGAGTTGGGTCATTCACCTCGAATCGCATCGGGCGGAGCCGCCGGTCGATGTCCGCAATGCTCCGTTTGCGTCCACGCCGGCACTGCGCGGCAAACGGCGCTAGGGGCCAATAGCTGCCCACAATGTTAAGACGGCGGCGCGCACTTCGAAACGAACACCGGCACGTCCAGTCGAATCTTCGGTGCCAACGCGACGCGCTCGTTCCAACCGCAGGTAAAAAGGCGAAAACCCTCTGAGAAATCTGCTACACTCGGCCTATGAAAACCTTTTCAGATAAGGTCCGCGACATCGTGCGCAAGATCCCAAAGGGGAAGGCCATGACGTACAAAGCTGTCGCTGCTAAAGCCGGCAATCCGAGGGCTGCACGCGCGGTTGGTGCCATAATGCGCACGAATTACGACCCATCGATCCCCTGTCATCGCGTTATTGCAAGCGACGGCTCAATGCGCGGCTACGTGCGTCCGCGCCGTCGGCCGGCCCAACAATGATCCGCTTGACAGGGAGCTTCACCGCGTCAGCACCGCCCCGGATTGCGCGGAGCCTGTCATCGGGCGCGCGTTCGCGCGACCCGTTGGCTCCTCCGGGCTACTGCGGCTACGGCTGCGTCATCATCCCCACGATCGCGCCCATCAGGCAGGTCGTCAGCGTGCCCGAGACGATCGACTTCAGCCCGAGCGCGTTGATCTCGTCGCGCCGCTCGGGCGCCATGATGCCGAGGCCGCCGATCATGATGCCGAGGCTCGCGAAATTGGCGAAGCCGCACATCGCGTAGAGCATGATCAGCCGCGAGCGCGGATCGAGCGCGTCGGGGCCGAGCTTCGACAGGTCGACATAGGCGATCAACTCGTTCAGCACGGTCTTGGTGCCCATCAGGCTTCCCGCCGTGATCGCCTGCGGCCAGGGCAGGCCCATCAGCCAGCACACCGGGGCCATCACGTAGCCGAGCAGGCGCTGCAGCGAGATCTTCGCGCCGCCGATCTCCGGCAGCAGGCCGATGATCGCGTTCGCCAGATACACCAGCGCGACCAGCACCAGCAGCATCGCGATGATGTTCATCAATAGCTCGAGCCCGGCTGCCGTGCCCTTCACGATGGCGTCCATCGTCGACGACACCTGGATATCGGGATTGTCGAGCGATCCGCCGGTGCGCTTGTCCGACGTTTCCGGCACCATGATCAGGCTCACCAAAATTGCGGCCGGCGCGCCGAGCACCGAGGCGATGACGAAATGCGCGGCCGCATCCGGGATCAGCGGCGCCAGCAGCGTCGCGTACAGCACCAGCACCGTGCCGGCGATCCCGGCCATGCCGCCAGTCATCACCAGAAACAATTCGCTGCGGGTGAGCTGCGCCAGATAGGGGCGGATGAAGAGCGGCGCTTCGACCATGCCCAGGAAGATATTGGCCGCGGTCGAGAGCCCGACCGCGCCGCCGACGCCGAGCGTGCGCTCGAGCAGCCAGGCCATGCCGCGCACAACGGGCGGCAGCACGCGCCAATAGAACAACAGCGTCGTCAGCACGCTCATGACCAGCACGATCGGCAGCGCCTGGAAGGCGAGGATAAAATCCGAGCCGGGCGCCTTGGGATCGAATGGTGCCGGGCCGCCGCCGACATAGCCGAACACGAAGGCGGTGCCGGCGCGCGTCGCGGCCGCGATCGTGCCGACGGCGTCATTGATCGCGCCGAAGGCCTGCGTTACCAGCGGCACCTTGATCAGCAGCAGCGCAGTCACGACGGTGACCGCGAGCCCGATCGCCGCCTGGCGCAGCGACACCTTCAGGCGATTCTCGCTCAACGCCCAGGCGATCAAGAGCAACGCCACCACGCCGAACGCCGATTGCAACTGCAGCATCACGCCCCCAAGAACCCTCGCGGGATTATGGGCAGGGGCCTCGCGCAGCGCAATGCTGTTGCGCGTTCATCTCGTATCCATTGACAAGTTGCAGGCGCTCGGCCACGCAATCATCCATGTCCTCCGCCACGCCGGCCGGCGCTCGCGATCTGCTCGGCCACAGACCGTTCCTGTTCTTCTTGTCGTCGCGCAGCCTGTCGCGCTTCTCCAGCCAGATCGGCGCGGTGGCGATCGGCTGGCAGATCTATGATCTGACCGGCAGCGCATTCGACCTCGGCATGGTCGGACTGGTGCAGTTTCTGCCGACGGCGCTGCTGGTATTCGTCGCCGGCCACGCCGCCGACCGCTTCGAGCGCAAGCGCGTGGTGCAGGCCTGCCAGATCGCGGAGGCGCTGACCGCATTGTTTCTCGCGGGAAGCACCTTTGCCGGCACCATCTCGGAGATCCAGATCTTCGTCGCGACCTTCGTGCTCGGGATCGCCGGCGCGTTCGAGAGCCCGGCGACCGCCGCGCTGTTGCCGTTGATCGCACCGCAAGGCTCGCTGCAGCGGGCGACCGCGATATCGAGCGGCGCGGCGCAGGTCGCGACCATCACCGGACCCGCGCTCGGCGGCTTCGCCTATGCGATGATGCCGAGCGCGCCCTATGCCGTGATGATGGTGTTCTGGCTGCTCGGCGCCCTGCTGACCGGCGGCATCGGCCGGCTGCAGCAGGCGCCGGCGAAGAACGGGGCGGTGTCGGACGATCTGTTTGCCGGCGTCACCTTCGTTCGCAGCAATCCGGCGATCCTCGGCACCATCTCGCTCGATCTGTTCGCGGTACTGTTCGGCGGCGTCACCGCGCTGCTGCCGATCTATGCGCGCGACATCCTGCAAGCCGGCCCGCTCGGCCTCGGCATCCTGCGCGCCGCGCCCGCGGTCGGCGCGCTCTTGATGACGATGGTGCTGGCGCGGCACACCATCAACCGCCGCGTCGGCATGCGGATGTTCCAGGCGGTGATCGTGTTCGGCGTGGCGACGGTGGTGTTCGCGCTGTCGCACTGGATGTGGCTGTCGGCGCTGGCGCTCGCGGTGCTCGGCGCCGCCGACACGATCAGCGTCGTGATCCGCTTTTCGCTGGTGCAGCTTGCCACCCCCGACGAGATGCGCGGCCGCGTCGGCGCGGTGAACTTCCTGTTCATCAACGCCTCCAACCAGCTCGGCCAGTTCGAGAGCGGTGTCGCCGCCGCGCTGCTCGGCACCGTGCCGTCGGCCGTGCTCGGCGGCGTCGCCACCGTTGCGGTCGCGCTGCTCTGGATGAAGCTGTTCCCGACGCTGCGCGACGTCGAGAAGCTGGAGTAGGGAGTTCTCTCCACCGTGTGCTTCCCTACTTGTCACCTGGCTAAACCAGGAGCGATAGAAGTATGCCGGCGGCACCAGGCCAGTCTCGGTGGCGGACATCGAGGCGTTGGAAAAATCCAGGCAGGATGCCCGCGATGATTACGAGGCGCGTATCAAAGCTGCCCAGAATAGTGAGCGTCGTGGGTGGGAATGGCGTCATGACCCAGAGCGATGTCGACGATCTCATCGACCAACTGCGCTTGCGGTAACTACTTGCCGAGTATGGCGAAGCTGATGCTCACATCCGAAACTCGAAGAAGAGCTACGTCAGCGCTAGCACCACGTTGTTGACGAGCTCAGAAATCATGTCGTCGGCTTGATGTTGGCCGATGACCACGTTCGAGGGATGGGCGGCGATATTCCGCCGGTCCAACTCTTTCTTTAGGATGCGGAAGACAACGGAATTGAATGTGTCGGCTACGTTCGCGATTTCGACCGTCTCGCGCTCGCTCAATTCTTCGGTGAAGTCCTCGTACTTGACGATGACGATGTTGGTCTTCTTAGGATACTTCCGCGTGATGGCAGCATTGAAGTCGGCCAGGCGCTGTGTGTCTGCCAGGATGTAATCGAGCAAATGCGCATAGGCGAGATTCCACGTCATAACGATGCACGCGCGGTACGCCTCGAACCGGTAGCACTTCAGAGCTTCTTGCAGAAATGTTCGTGCCTCGACCGTAGGCACCTTTGCCGGCAGGTCGGTGAGTATCTTGCTTACGGCCACGACGCTGTGGTGAACGCCGTACTTCGCGTCAAGCTGACCCCGCACTGGTCGCGTCAACTTAAAGCTTTGCTTCTCGCGAACCAAGTCTGGCGTGTTGTAACTGGCCATTCGCAATAGAGACTGGCCTATGTTCTCTGTGGTGGCGAGATGAAGCGTCCTGTAACACGCACGAATGTGGTCGGAGTGAAAGTGTTCCTTCCCCTCGTGCGTGTGAAGGTACCAACCGATTAGCTTGATCTTGTCCCTTGGTGGCAGCTTGTCGAAGTCTGCCACCTGGTCAACGAGTTCGTGTAACTGCATTAGCTACTGCTACCGCTTTTTAGTTCTGCAACACGCTGCAGGCCGACATGATGGAGAGTATACATCCCCTTTTCGGGTTGGCTGAAGAGCTGTTGAGCCTTCAGGTCGCGAAGAGGCTGTGCAAAATCCTTTACGGTCAGCGGCCATTTCAGCCATCGATACGCCGAGTAGATGTGGGCAGCCGTCACCTTGGAGACGTTTCCGTGCTCATGAAACCACGCGGCCACGACTAGGTAGCGGCTCTGGTGGCTCTCGGTCTTGTAGTCTGCGACGAAGGTAGCGAGAGGCACTTCGTAGTCGTTGAAATCGATAGGCAGCACCTCCGGCGTCGGCGCGGCCTTGCGCGGTCCGTTGGCGCGCTGTTTCCTCGGCGCGATGATCTCGACCTCGCCATCCTCGGCGCCATCGAAATCCATTTCCTCTTGCTCGGGCTCTTCGCTCCCATTCAAATGCGGAGGGGCCGCGGGCAAGCGTCGCACGGCTGGCGGCGGGACGGGGCCGCGCAGGGCATTGGTGATGGCTTGAGTGACCGACTGGATTTGGTCATCGGCAATCTCGGCATCGAACATGATGAACTTGATCCGGGAAGTCCCGGTAGGCTTCGTCGGCTTTGCCATTACTCGGTTTCCAAAATAAAGGGGCGAATCACACGTTACGGTAGGCCCCGCTGTATCTACCCGGTTGCGGTTCCATACAAGGGAAAGTTGCGGGTTTGTTCTGGTTATCCCACTTATCCATTGTTCTTGTTTTCGTCTAATTCGGCCATCCAAGCCATTGAAGCTACTGATATGCCCACACCCATCTCCGTTCGGAGATCGGGCGCATTCGCGTGCCGATCGGCCGCCAGTACAAGGAATCCTGACCCTCCAGCGGGTAGGCGTCCCGACCAGTTCGGCTGAAGCCCTGCTGCGACGGATGCAAGACCGGACCGAACGAGATGTGCCTAGCGCGGGACCGGATGAAGGCTGCGCTGCCGAAGCCGAAGGGCAAGGTGCTGGGAGGGATTGGCAACGCCTGAGAAGCAAATCCTCAAGGCGGTCTGCGCCTATCATGATCTACAGGAGCGCCTCGGTCGCTGCTGGTATTGGCGCCAGAACAACAGCGGGGTTTGGCATCCAACCCGCAAGATCTTCCTCAGAGGGAGGTCTGGTAAAGGTTGGCGGCGATCATATTATTGCTCGCTGTATCGCGGAGATTGAGCGGCTTTTTTCAACGGTGATTTGATGCGTCGATATCCGTGGGTACTACCAGCCCTATTTCTTTTGTTCGGAGTCGTGCCGATGACTGCTCAAGAGTTTGTGCCGTCCAATGTTCTCAAACGGGTAAAGAGAATATCGGTTGGTCAGTCCTCCGGCACAGCGTTTACGATCGATGTTGACGGTAGGCAGTATATTGTGACGGCAAAGCACGTCATAGCCTCCCTAACCGGCGCTAAGGGAAAAATCACCCTCTACGAGGGCAAAGACATCCATGAAGAAATCGAGGTAGACATCCTTAGGTGCGATGGCCCTATAGATATCGCTGTCTTGGTCCCACCTAAGCAAGTGACTGTGAATTTTCCACTTCCCGCTGACGGAGTGAAAGGGGCCTACGTTAGTCAACCGATGTTTTTTGTTGGCTTCCCGTATGGGGATTTCTCGCTTTCGTCGAACGACGGGCAGTCTGCTATTGGTTTTGTACGGAAAGCGATTTTTTCTGCCCAGGAACGGCAAGAGAGGGTCACGATACTTTATCTAGATGGCACCAATAACCCCGGGTTTTCCGGCGGACCCGTAGTGTTCAAGGATGCTAACCTTAGTCCGCAAGCTGATATGAAGGTTGCGGGCGTGATCTCTGGCTTTCGAAATGACCTTACCGAGGTTATGAAGTGGGAAAAAATTGAACCTAAAGCAATTACTCAAGATGATTTGAACAGGCAGTTGATAAGGCAGCTTCCTGATGGAAGCCTCGGCAAGTTGGTCGGCGGTACTGGTACCTACGTCAGCGGCAATACCGGCATTGTCGTGGCTTACCCCATCGACTACGCAGTCGAGTTAATTAAGAAGAGCGGTATCAAAGGCCCAGAGTCAAAGTGACTATCGGGCTTTTCGTCGGATCTCTGCGATCCAGCACCGAAGTGCCTGGTATGCGACAGGCCTCTGCCGTTTGCTGGAAGAGGTCGGCGCGAAGCGTCGGTGAGGGGAACTCTTCGTGAATTATTCTGTCCCCGACTTTGCTGAAGCAGCCTCTCCCCGCGCAAGAGCGGGGCGAAGGATACTTGCGTGATTTCGGAATAATGGAAAAATACTGCTGAGTTGCCCGACGTGTCAAGTCGCCGTGTCGAACGGCGGCAGCCGCGGGCTACTTTGCATGGGGTTGTTTTCGATATTTTGGCAGTGCGCCCCTGGGACGGCATGGCCGGGACAAGCCCGGCCAAGCCGACGAGAGATCAGCCCCGCCCGACGAACGGCATCTTGGTCGCCATGACAGTCATGAACAGCACGTTGGCGTCGAGCGGCAGGCCGGCCATGTAGGCGACGGCGTCGCCGACCGCTTTGGCATCCATGCGCGGCTCGTGCTTGGTGGTGCCGTCCGGCTGCAGCACGCCGGGGCCGTTGACCATGCGGTCGGTCATCGGGGTCGCGGCATTGCCGATATCGACCTGGCCGACCGCGATGTCATACATGCGGCCGTCGAGGTTGGAGGCTTTTGTCAGGCCGGTGATGGCGTGCTTGGTCGAGGTGTAGGCGGCCGAGAACGGCCGCGGCGCATGCGCCGAGATCGAGCCGTTGTTGATGATGCGGCCGCCGCGCGGCTTCTGGTCCTTCATGATGCGGAAGGCGTGCTGGGTGCACAGGAACGGCGCGGTGAGGTTGGTGTTGACCACCGCCTGCCACTGCTCGAGCGGCAGGTCTTCGAAATTCACCGGCGGCGCGCCCATGCCGGCGTTGTTGAACAGCACGTCGAGCCGGCCATAGGTCGCCTTCACCCTGTCGAACAGCGCGGCGATCGCGGCCGGATTGGCCATGTCGGCGGACACGCACAGGCTCTTGCCGGCGGGACCGAGCTTGGCGGTCTCTTCCAGCATTTCGATGCGGCGCCCGGCGAGCACCACGGTGTAGCCCTTGTCCATCAAAGCGAGCGATGCCGCGCGTCCGACGCCGGTGCCGGCGCCGGTCACGAGTGCGATCTTGCTGGTTGCCTCAGTCATCCGAGTTTCCTCTTACTTGGTTTTTGGTTTCGTTCTTGTAGGGTGGGCGTGGAATGTTCTGGTGCGCCGCGCGGAGGGCCGCCGACCAGCGCGAACGCAGGTCGTGGAAATAGGGCTCGCCGGCCTCGATGCGGTGGTTGAGGTCGGCCTCGCAGGCGTCGGTGCGCACCACCAGCACGTCGATCGGCAGGCCGACGCCGAGATTGGAGCGCATCGTCGAATCCATCGAGATCAGCCCGGTCTTCAGCGCCTCATAGAGCTCGACGTCGTAATGCATGGCGCGGTCGAGCACCGGCTTGCCGTATTTGTGCTCGCCGATCTGCAGGTATGGCGTGTCGGTGGTGCATTCGATGAAGTTGCCGGCGGTGTAGACCATGAACAGGCGCATCCGTGAGCCCTTGATCTGGCCGCCGAACAGGAACGAGACGTCGAAGGAGATGTCCTCGGCGCGCAGCGCATCGCCCTCGGTGGCGTGCACCGAGCGGATGGCGCGGCCGATCCGCTGCGCCGCCTGGAACATGGTCGGGGCGTTCATCAGCGTCTCGAGCTCGCCGGTGTCCGGATTTTCCATGCCCTCGGTCAGGGTCGACAGCACCGACTGGCTGATCGCCAGATTGCCGGCGCTGGCAATCGCCATGATGCGCTCGCCGGGCTTTTCGAAGATGTGCAGCTTGCGGAAGGTCGAGACATTGTCGAGGCCGGCATTGGTGCGGGTATCGGCGATCATGACGAGCCCGTCGCGCACCAGAATTCCGCAGCAATAGGTCATTTCAAGTCCTCAGACGGTCCGAGTTTCTCGGCCGGAAACTAGTAGCCAATTTCGAGGATGCATCCAACCCCAATTCCCCGTGACGGGAGATGCAGTGGCCCGTCAAAGAGGGGCGGGACGACCGAGCGATGGCCGGGCGCCTGTTCCAGCCGTCCAGGTTGCGGGGCGCATCCCGGTCTCGCTCTGCGTTGCGCGCAGCCGGCAATGATCTTGGCCCTGCGTCGTTGCGAGGGGCGGGGTGTTGTGCTCGACTGCCTGCAACCGACGACAACAAGAAATTTCGGGAGGCGGGAATGTCGTTCAAACTGGCCGCGTGCATCGTGGCATTGGGTTTCGCGGCGCTCGCCGCGAGCCCTGCATCGGCGCAGAAGAAGGGCAGCACGCTGCGGCTCTATCACAACGACAATCCGCCCTCGACCTCGCTGCTCGAGGAATCCACCATCGCCTCGGTGATGCCGTTCGCGGCGGTCTTCAACAACCTCGTGGTGTTCGATCCGGCGAAGGTGCATGAAAGCATCGACACCGTGGTCCCCGATCTCGCCGAGAGCTGGTCGTGGGACCAGACCAACACAAAGCTTACCTTCAGGCTGCGGCACGGCGTGAAGTGGCATGACGGCCAGCCGTTCACGGCCAAGGACGTGCAGTGCACCTGGCGGATGCTGATCGGCAAGAGCGAGACCCAGGACTTCAAGCGCAACCCGCGCAAGGTCTGGTACTCGAAGCTCAAGGACGTCAGCATCAATGGCGAGGATGAGGCGACCTTCGAGCTGACCGAGCCGCAGCCCGGCCTGCTGGCGCTGCTCGCCAGCGCCTTCTCGGTGGTCTATCCCTGCCACGTGCCGCAGCAGGTGATGCGCACCAAACCGGTCGGCACCGGGCCGTTCAAGTTCGTCGAGTTCCGGCGCGGCGACTCCATCCGTCTGATCCGCAACCCCGATTACTTCAAGAAGGACCGGCCGTATCTCGACGAGATCACGGTGCGCTCGATCGACAGCCGCGCCACGCGCATGCTGGCATTCGCGACCGGCGACTATGACATCACCTTTCCGTCCGACGTCAGCATTCCCTTGATGAAAGACGTCAAGGCGCGGGCGCCGAGCGCGATCTGCGAGATGACGTCGACCAATCTGCAGATCAATCTTCTGGTCAACCGCGTCAATCCGCCGTTCGACAATCCGGATATCCGCAAGGCGATGTCGCTGGCGCTGGATCGCAAGGCCTTCAACAGCATCCTGTTCGAAGGCACCGGACGGCTCGGCGGCGCGATGCAGGCGAAGCCCGAAGGCGAGTGGGGCATGCCGCCGGAGATCCTGTCGACGCTGATGGGATACGGCCCCGATACCGAGAAGAACCTCGCCGAGGCGCAGGCGATCATGCAGAAGCTCGGCTACAGCGATGCCAAGCCGCTGTCGATCAAGATCCAGACCCGCAATCTGCCGACCTATCGCGATCCGGCGGTGATCCTCGCCGACCAGCTCAAGAAGATCTACATCACAGCCGAGCTCGACATTCTGGATACGCCGCGCTGGTACTCGCGGTTGCAGCGCAAGGACTACACCATCGGCCTCAATGTCACCGGTGTCAGCGTCGACGATCCCGACGGCAATCTGGTGGAGAACTATTCCTGCAACTCCGAGCGCAACTACACCCAGTATTGCAACGCCGAGGTCGACAAGCTGCTGGCGGCGCAGTCGCGCGAGGTCGACAAGGACAAGCGCCGCAAGATCGTGTTCGACATCGAGCGCCTCTTGGTCGACGACGCCGCGCGGCCGGTCATCCTGCACTCATCGGCCGGCAATTGCTGGCAGCCCTACGTGAAGAATTTCCATCCGCACGACAACAGCCAGTACAACAATCTGCGCTTCGAGGATGTCTGGCTGGATAAATAACGCGTGGTGGCCCGCTGGCGACGACGTGCGCCGTCGCCCTCGTGCGCTTCGTACTTTACTCGTTCACACGACGAGGAGCAGTCTCGGTTCCTGCGCACACATGCTCGCGCCGATCGCCGGGTGTCAAGGTCGACGGCGCCCGTCAGTCAGACCGGGCAGAGATCCATAGGGACATCCCGAAGCCGCTACGGAAGCTCGGATATCAGCTTGGTCCACTCGGCCTCGGGCCAGGCCCGTGATGTGCAGGTCCGTATGTTTCCCAGAGAACTGAGGGCAAGCGCGAGTTTTGTGATGTTGTCGCCGAGAGGCGCCTCGGCGAGAAGAAGGATGTCGTGCTCGCCGGAGGTGAGATAGACCTCCTTGATTTCGACACCGAGCGTCTTGGCGAGTTCTTTCGCCGCTCGGCTGCGTTTGGGAGCTTCCTTGACATTACGAATTCCCTGGTCGGTCCAGTCGATCCTCAAGATGAATGTCGCCATGTCGTCCTCCAAGGGTTAAGCACTGCCCTTGTCTGCCGCGCGCGCGGCAGGCCAACGTGCTTCATGTTGAAGTTGAGGGAGCGCCACATAAGGCAGGCGCTGCTTTCAGACTGCGATGCCTGCCGACGGCCTGACCGCTGCCCGTTCGTTCAAACGGCGACGTCGGCCCGTCCCGTCTCAAAGGGCAACTCGACATAGATTACGCCACGTCGCTTGTTCGAGAAAGAGGGCTCCCCGCGTTGTGATCGGGAGCGCGGCGGCCTCGCGCAAGCGAGGGCGCCGCGTCAAGATCACACCCTCTGCGCAAGGATGCGGCCGCAGACCTTCGCGCGCCGGACAGCTATCCGGTGCAAGTCAGGTGTGGGTGTAGTCACCGGGTTTCAACCCGAGCGCCTTGACAGCTGCTTCGGGAAGCGGCCCCCACGCTTCGATCGTTTCATTCGGGGCCATCATGTCCGCAATGATTGCCGTGGCCTTTGCCGCGTCTCCTTCAGCCACGAAGAAGACCGAGCGAACAGGCGGGCCGCCGTCCAACGGCGCAGTTGTTACGAGGACAACCTGACCATTTGCCATGCCCTCTTATACCGCAGTTGCGGCGCTGTGCCACGGATCCTGTCGATCGATCCTCACGACCCGGCCGCTGACGCGTGCGCCCAGAGCGAAGCTGCCGCGGTATTGCATCGTCGTGGCTCGAACACCAAATAGCTAAATGTGGGAGGCAGAACCGCTCCAGGAATGAGCGCGTGGCCAGCAAAAGAGCAAACGAAGAGCTCCCCGTCATTGCGCGCTTTGAGGTGCGCCGCCGCAATTACCTCGCGCCCGACGGCTCGATAGAGCGGCCGCTTCCTGCCTTCGCCACTGATGCCAAGCTGCTGGTCGAACTTTACCGGTCGATGGTGCTCTTGCGTCTGTTCGACCGAAAGGCTGTTGCATTGCAGCGCACTGGTCGACTGGGAACCTATGCCGTTTCGCTCGGTCAGGAGGCGGTGTCGGTAGGCATCGCGAGTGCGATGCGGGAAGATGACGTTCTGCTGCCCTCCTATCGCGACAATGGTGCGTTGCTTTGGCGTGGCGTCAAGCTGGAGGAGATCCTGCTGTTCTGGGGCGGCGACGAGCGAGGCAATGACTTCTCCGGTCCGCGCCACGATTTCCCGTTCTGCGTTCCCGTCGGATCACAGGCGCCGCACGCCGCCGGCGTTGCCTATGCCCTGAAGCTGCGCAAGGAGCCGCGCGTGGCCGTCTGCTTGTTCGGCGACGGCGCCACCTCGAAAGGCGATGTCTACGAGGCCATGAATTTTGCCGGCGTTCACAAATTGCCGCTCGTGTTCGTCGCCACCAACAATCAATGGGCCATATCGGTGCCGCTGCGGCTGCAGACGGGGTCCGAGACGCTGGCGCAGAAGGCCATCGGGGCCGGGTTCAGCGGCGAGCAGGTGGACGGGAGTGACGTGGTGGCGATGCGTGCCGCCGCCGAGGAGGCCATTGCCGCTGCCCGCGACGGCAAGGGCCCTCACTTCATCGAAGCGGTCACCTATCGGCTCGGCGATCACACGACGTCAGATGATGCATTGCGCTATCGTTCGGCCGAAGAAGTCCAGGCGCATTGGAAGGAAGAGCCGATCGCGCGCCTCAGGTCCTATCTTGTGGGTCAGAAGATGTGGACCAAGGCGGACGAGGAGCAGCTTGCCGCCGAGTGCCATGAGCGCATCGAAGCGGCGGTGGAGCGCTATCTGAAGACGCCGCCGCGCCGAGCCGAAACCATGTTCGACAACCTCTATGCCGAACTGCCCGAGGCGTATGCCGAGCAGCGCCGCGAACTCGCGGGAGAGGACGATGCCTGAAGTCACGTTGGTCGAAGCCATCAATCTGGCTCTCGGCCGCGCCATGGCGGATGATCCTGATGTGGTCGTGCTCGGCGAGGATGTCGGCGTCAATGGCGGCGTCTTCCGCGCGACCGTCGGCTTGCAGGAGCGCTTCGGTCCGGAGCGCGTTCTTGATACGCCGCTTGCCGAACTCCTGATCAGCGGGCTCTGCGTCGGCATGGCCGCGCAGGGATTGAAGCCGGTCGGCGAAATCCAGTTCATGGGATTTATTTATCCCTGTCTCGATCAGCTGGTGAACCACGCATCACGGCTGCGCAACCGTACCCAGGGACGACTGACCTGTCCGATGGTCCTGCGCACGCCGCATGGTGCCGGCATTCGTGCGCCCGAGCATCATTCCGAAAGCACCGAGGCGATGCTGGCCCACATTCCGGGCTTGCGTGTCGTAATGCCTTCGTCGCCGGAGCGCGCCTATGGACTTCTCCTCGCCGCGATCCGCGATCCAGATCCGGTGGTGTTCCTGGAGCCGACGCGCTTGTACCGCGCCGTGAAAGGCGAGGTGGACGACAACGGCGAAGCCTTGCCGATGGATCGCGCCTTTGTCGAGAGGGAAGGTCGCGACGTCACGCTGATCAGCTGGGGTGCGATGCTGAAGGAAACGATGGCCGCAGTGGACGCGCTCGCCGACGAGGGCATCGCTGCCGAGGTTATCGACCTCGCCACGCTCAAGCCCTACGATGAAAACACCGTGCTGAGGTCGGTCGCAAAGACCGGGCGCTGCGTCATCGTGCACGAGGCCGCGCACACCGGCGGATTTGGCGCGGAGATCGCAGCCATGATCGCCGAGCGCGGACTATCCTCGCTGCTCGCACCCGTGACCCGCGTCACCGGTTACGACACGATCATTCCGATGGCCCGCCTCGAGCAACGCTACATGCCGTCGGTCGGACGCATCGTGACCGCAGCGCGAAAGGCGTGCCAGTACAACTGAACACCAACGGACCTTGTGCCATGCGCCAGTTCACGTTGCCGGACCTTGGTGAAGGTCTTGAAGAAGCTGAGATCGTCACCTGGTACGTCAACGAGGGCGATCACGTCGTGACCGATCAGCCGCTCGTTTCGGTCGAGACCGACAAGGCGGTGGTCGAGATACCGGCGCCGTCGAGCGGACGCATCGCGCGCCTGTTCGGTGCCAAGGGCGATATCGTGAAGGTCGGCGCGCCGCTCGTCGAGTTTGCCGAGGACGCCGGGCAGGACACCGGCACGATTGTGGGCGAACTCGACACCGGCGAGCAACGGCCGGCGCCAGCAACTGCCTCGCCGCCCAGCGGGCAGGGAGCCCAAGTGTTTCCGGCAGTGCGCGCCCTTGCGCGCAAGCTTGACGTCGCGCTCGATCTCGTCGAGGCGACCGGGCCCGGCGGCACCATCACGCGGGCCGATGTCGAGAGGGCGGCGAAGCGGATGTCTCACAGCGGACCCGCCGAGCCGCTGCGCGGCTTGCGCCGCGCGATGGCTCAACGCATGACGGCAGCGCATGCGGAAATCGTCCCTGCGACGGTCACCGATGAAGCCGACATCGACGGCTGGCGGCAGGGCGAGGACGTGACAATCCGCCTGGCGCGGGCGATCGCCGCCGCCTGCAAGGCAGAGCCCGCGCTCAATGCCTGGTATCATTCCGGTACGGGAGAACGGCGCCTGATCGAGCGCATCGATCTTGGCATCGCCGTCGACACCGGCGGCGGCCTGATCGTTCCCGTGCTGCGCAATGTCGCGGAGCGGAGCGTATCGGACCTGCGGGCCGGACTCGACCGTCTGCGAGCCGACGCAATCGCGCGCGCGATACCCCCGGAGGAACTGCGCGGTGCGACGATCACGTTGTCGAACTTCGGCATGATCGGAGGCCGGTTTGCTAATCTCATCATCGTGCCGCCGCAGACGGCGATCGTCGGTGCCGGGCGGATTTCGGAGCGCGTGGTCGCGTTTCGGGGGCAGGTTGCGGTCCGGCGCACGCTGCCGCTATCGCTGACCTTCGATCATCGGGTGGTGACGGGCGGCGAAGCTGCCCGTTTCCTGGTTGTCCTCAAATCCGACGTTGAGCGCATTTCGTGACATCACTCATTCGCGAGACAGGCAGGAGCGTCACGGCTCCCGGCTTCGTTCCGCAGGTGCGTCGACGAGGAAGGCCTCGTCGACCGGCACGCCGAGCGCCGTGACCAGCCGGTTGGTCTCGGCGGCCATGCCGACGATCGCGAGCATTTCCTGATATTCGGCGTCGGTCATGCCCTTGGCGCGGGCGCTCGCGGTGTGCGAGTGAATGCAATAGCTGCAGCCGTGGGCCACCGAGACGGCGACGTAGAGCATCTCCTTGACCTTCGGGTCGAGCGCGCCAGGTGCCATCACCTCCTTGATGCTCTCCCAGGTCCGCCGCAGGGTCTTCGGATCATGCGCCAGCGCGCGCCAGAAATTGTTGACGAAGTCCGAGTTCCGTGTCTTGCGGATGTCATCGAAGACGGCGCGTGCCTCCGCCGGGAGCTCGTCGTCGGAAAGCAGTTTTACGGTGGCCATGGCTTGTCCCGCTGGTGTGGTTTGAAGCAGCGATCATAGCACCCCTGCCGTCATTGCGAGCAGCGAAGCGACGAAGCAATCCATGGCCCCGCAGGCGGTCAGATGGATTGCTTGGCGGAGCCTGTCATCGGGCGCGCGTTCGCGCGACCCGTTGGCTCGCAATGACGGACGCGGAGAGGGATCAGCCCTACGACTGCGTCTGGCTCTGCCACTGTCCGGGCCGTCCGGCCTGGTCGACCTTGACCGCGACCGTCAGCGTCTCGTTGCCGCCGCCATAGCGGGTGCCGCGGACCGGGGCGGCGCCGAGATAGTCGAGGCCGATCGCGACGCGGGCATGGGCGTCGGTGGTGCAGATGCCGTTGGCGGCGTCGAAGCCGACCCAGCCGAGATCGGGCACGAAGGCCTCGGCCCAGGCGTGGCCGGCCTGCTGGTTGACCATGCCGTCGGAGCGCAGGAAGTGGCCGGAGACGAACCGCGCCGGAACGCCGCCGGCGCGCGCGCAGGCGATCAGGATGTGAGCGTAGTCCTGGCAGACGCCGCGCTTCAGCGCGAACGCCTCGGCGGCCGAGGTGGCGCTGTTGGTCGGGTCCTCGTCGAAGGTCATGTGCTCGTAGATCTGCGCCATCAGCGCGTGCAGGAAGCCGAGCACGTCGCCGCCGGCCTCGGCGCGCAGCTCGCGCACGATGGCCGTCATCGCCGGGTTGAGGTCGGTCAGCGGTGTGGCGCGCAGGAATAGGCTCGCCGGAAACCGCTCGTCGGTGCCCTTCAGGACGCCGCCGGTGTCGTGGGTCTCGACCAGGCCTTCGCAATGGATCGTGAGGTCACTGATCGAACCATGCGTCAGCACATGGGTGACGTTGCCGAAGGCGTCCTCATGGGTGTCGAGCCGGGAATCGGTCGAGACGTCGATCTGCCAATCCGCGACATACTGGCCGTCATGGCTGCCGGGCGTCATCCGCAGAATCTGGATCACGCCCGAGGCCGCCGGCTCGTAGCGATACGTGGTGGTATGGGCTATCCGCAGGCGCATGGCTCAACCGGAGTTCAGTCGGTTTTTCGGGGCATGACGTCTTTCGTCCTAATCGGCCGCGAAAGCAAGACGTCGATGGCTGGGACACCCATGCGAAGACGCGCTTCGCGCTTTTGGCCCCGCCATGACGACAATTTGAGCGTTTTTCGGTCGTATCGGTTAGATCAGGTACTGCTTGGTGATGATCTCACCCAGCCGCGAATTGTCCGCGATGAATTCCTGGATGAATTCGTGCACACCGTGCTGGAAGATATCGTCCATGTTGCTGTGCTCGAGCCGGTTCCTGATGCCGCGGGCATGGCGTTGCGAGGCGCCCTGGCGGCCATAGGCGACGCCGATCTGGTCGAGGTTGCGCACGAGGTTGCTGTAGCAGCTGGCAAGCGAGCGCGGCAGCGTATCGTTGAGGATCAGGAGGTCGGCGATCAGCCAGGGTTTCAGGGTTTCCCGGTAGACCCAGTGATAGGCGGTCGTTGCCGACACCGAGCGCAGGATCGAGGTCCACTGGTAGTAATCCAGCGGGCCGCCGACATGCTCCTCCTCGGGCAACAGCATGTGATACTTCACGTCGAGAATCCGCGCGGTGTTGTCGGCGCGCTCAAGATGGACCCCGAGCCGCGAGAACCAGTAGGCGTCGTTGCGCAGCATGGTGCGGTAGGCCGAGCCGTCGAAGCGCAGCGAGGTCTCCTGCACGAAGCGCAGGAATTTGGCCAGCTCCTCGCGGTTGGCGGGACCCTTGTTCCAGACTGCCTGCAGCTCGATCCAGGCCGAATTGATGGTGTCCCACATCTCGGACGTCAGCGCGGTGCGCACCGAGCGTGAATTGAGCCGCGCCGCCTCGATGCAGTTCTTGATCGAGGACGGATTTTCCGACGAGAAGGAGAGATATTCGATGACGTTCCGCTCGTTGGCTTCCTCATAGTGATCGTAGAAGCTCGCGCCGACGCCGGCGGTGAGCAGTGCGGAATCCCACTCATTGGTCTTGCCGACATAGGCCGCGGGCAGCGCGGTGACGCGCAACGTCGCATCGATCGTGCGCGCCAGATATTCGGCGCGTTCGACGTAACGGGCCAGCCAGAACAGGTTTTCGGCGGTGCGCGACAGCATGCGATAGTCCCTACAAGACGAAACGTGTTTCACCTCCCCCTGAAAGGGGGAGGTCGACGCGCAGCGGCGGGTGGGGGGGTCTTCTCTCCATTCGGCGTATGCGGCCGACCCCCCACCCCGACCCTCCCCCTTGCAGGGGGAGGGAGAACTCGCGCAGCGCGTTTGGCTTCAAATCACTCACTCAGTATCCAGGTGTCCTTGGTGCCGCCGCCCTGGCTCGAATTGACGACGAGCGAGCCTTCCTTCAGCGCGACGCGGGTTAGCCCGCCGGGCACGATGGTGGTGTGGCTAGAGCCGGTCAGGACGAACGGGCGGAGGTCGACATGGCGCGGCGCCAGCCCCTTGTCGGTGCAGGTCGGGCAGGTCGACAGCGCCAGCGTCGGCTGGGCGATGAAGCCCTCGGGCTCGCGCTTGAGCTTGTCGCGGAATGCCTCGATCGTCGCCTTGGTGGCGGCGGGGCCGATCAGCATGCCGTAGCCGCCCGAGCCGTGCACCTCCTTGACGACGAGGTCGGCGAGGTTGTCGAGCACGTAGGACAGATCCTGCGCCTCGCGGCAGCGCCAAGTCTGCACGTTCTTCAGGATCGGCTCCTCGCTGAGGTAGAACTTCACGATGTCAGGCATGTAGGAATAGATCGCCTTGTCGTCGGCGATGCCGGTGCCGACCGCATTGGCGAGCGTGATGTTGCCGGCGGCGTAGGCCGACATCAGTCCGGGGACGCCGAGCGCGGAATCCGGCCGGAAGGTGAGGGGATCGAGAAAATCGTCGTCGACGCGGCGATAGATCACGTCGACCCGCTTCAGCCCTTCGGTGGTGCGCATGAACACCTCGTCGTTCTTGACGATGAGGTCGCGCCCCTCGACCAGCTCGATGCCGAGCTTGTCGGCGAGGAAGGAGTGCTCGTAATAGGCCGAGTTGTAGACGCCGGGCGTCATCAGCGCGACCGTCGGCTCGGCGGAGGCGCTGTGCGGCGCGACCGACCGCAGCGCCGACAGCAGCTCGTCCGGATAACGCTCCACGGGCGCGACGCGGTGCCGCGCGAACAGGTCCGGAAACAGCCGCATCATGATCTCGCGGTTTTCCAGCATATAGGACACGCCGGATGGCGTGCGCGCATTGTCCTCCAGCACGATGAAATTGTCGGGATCGGTGCGGATGATGTCGATGCCGGCGATGTGGACGTAGATGTCGTGCGGCACGTCCTGGCCGTTCATCTCCGGACGGAACACCGGGTTCTGGAAGATCAGGTCTTCGGGGATGACGTTGGCGCGCAGGATGTCGCGCCCGTGATAGATGTCCTTCAAGAACATGTTGAGCGCGAGCACGCGCTGCTTGAGGCCCTTCTCCAGCAGCGTCCACTCGGTCGCCGACATGATGCGGGGGATGACGTCGAAGGGGATCAGCCGCTCCTGGGCCTCGGCATCGCCATAGACCGCGAAGGTGATGCCGATCCGGCGGAACAGCAGCTCCGCTTCCTGGCGTCGATATTCGAGCGCATCCGGCGGCGTCTCTTTGAGCCAGCGGGAGAGCTCCTGGTAGGCCGGGCGGAGATCCTCGCCGAGGCCATTCATCTCATCGAACGCGACTGCCATATAGCCCGACTGCCCTCCCAAGCCATGTGACACAGTGCATGACTTGATGGGATGGTAGCAAGGGGCGGGCCAGCGCGATATGCATTGGCTTGCGGCATTTGCTATGGGTGAGGTGGAAGGCCTGCCCGAAAAACCGGCTGAGGTCTGCTTAATTCGGCGGCAAAACCCCGTGACATCAAGGCATTGGATCGGCAATGTCAGGGGATCAAGTTAGGGAATGAGACCATGAGCGAGATCGTCACGGCGGGGATATTGGTGATCGGCGACGAGATCCTGTCCGGCCGGACCAAGGACAAGAACATCGGCTTCATCGCCGAATACCTGACCAACATCGGCATCGACCTGAAGGAAGTCCGCGTCGTCGCCGATGACGAGGCCGACATCGTCGCCGCCCTTGATGCGCTGCGGCATAGGTACACTTACGTGTTCACCACCGGCGGCATCGGGCCGACCCATGACGACATCACCGCCGACAGCGTGGCGAAGGCGTTCGGGGTCGATATCCATCATCACCCCGAGGTGGTGGCGCGGTTCAGGGAGCGCTGGAGCGAGCAGGACCTCAACGAGGCGCGGCTCAGAATGGCCCGGGTGCCTGACGGCGCCGAGCTGATCCAGA
This sequence comes from Bradyrhizobium sp. USDA 3262, assembly GCF_054060035.1. Lineage (NCBI taxonomy): Bacteria > Pseudomonadati > Pseudomonadota > Alphaproteobacteria > Hyphomicrobiales > Nitrobacteraceae > Bradyrhizobium > Bradyrhizobium sp. USDA 3262. The sequence goes on along the minus strand of NZ_JBSSCT010000001.1, from coordinate 6,637,581 downwards.
GCGCGACCATCCTGGCGCCGGGCTTCAAGCTCGGCAATGTCATCGTGATGGCCGGCATCCCCAGCATCATGCAGGCGATGATGGATATCGTGGCGCCGACCCTGAAGTCCGGCGTGCGGATGCTGTCGGACTCGGTTCGCGCCGACGCAAGGGAAGGCGACATCGGCGGTCCGCTGCGGGCGATCGCGGAGGCCAATCCCGACACCATCATCGGCAGCTATCCGTTCCAGGACGAGAACCAGAAGCCGAACACCAATCTGGTGGTCCGCTCGCGCGATCCGGAAAAGCTCGCCGCGGCGATGATCGCGGTGAAGGAGATGCTGAAGCAAGTGCAGGCCGCGCAGAAGAAGCCGGCGGGTTGAGACGATATGGTTGAAAGAAATTCCGAACCGAGTGCACAGGATCGGGCCGGCAGGCCGTTTCCGGTCTCGTGGGATCAATTCCACCGGGACTGCCGGGCGCTGACCTGGCGGCTCAATGAGGTCGGCCCGTTCCACGCGGTGATCGCGATCACCCGCGGCGGGCTGGTGCCGGCGGCGATCGTGGCGCGCGAGCTCGGCTTGCGGGTGATCGATACCGTCTGCGTCGCCAGCTATGACCATGACAAGCAGGGCGATCTGAAAGTGCTCAAGGGCATTTCAGAGCAGACCGCCAAGCTCGGCGGCGGCACCGGCAAGGGGCTGTTGATCGTCGACGACCTCGTCGATACCGGCAAGACCGGCAGGCTGGTGCGCGAGCTTCTGCCGGACGCGCATTTCGCGACCGTCTATGCCAAGCCGAAGGGACGCCCGCTGGTCGACACCTACATCACCGAGGTGTCGCAGGACACCTGGATCTACTTTCCCTGGGACACCGCGCTGTCGTTCCAGCCGCCGCTCCGCGACGGGGCGGCGTGACGTCGTCGTCATTCCGGGGCGCGTCGAAGACGCGAACCTCAGGTGCGCTGTTGCGCACCGGGGAATCTCGAGATTCCGGGTTCGATGCTTCGCATCGCCCCGGAATGACAGCGACGAACGGTCGGATTTGCCATGCCCCTGCAAAACCGCGTCACGCCCACCGGCGACGTCGTCGCCTCAGAACATCGCGGCACCTTCACCGGCAATCGCGGCATCATCCACGATCCCGCGACGCGCACGCTTCTGAACAAGCGCTGGTCGAGCCCGGCGTGGCTCACCTGCGTCTGCGAGTTCAGGGGACGGCGGCGCGAGGTGATGAGCCGTCAGAGCTGGACCGAGCTGTTCTTCCTCGATGAGGCCACCGCGTTTGCGGCCGGACACCGGCCCTGCTTCTACTGCCGCCGCGACGATGCCAAGCGGTTTCGCGGCTGCTGGGAGCAGGGCAACGGCGTGAGCGATCTCAGCGCCAAGGCGATGGATGCGGTGCTGCACGCCGAGCGGCTCGACCGCGGCAAGAAGCGGCTGCATCCGCTGCCGATGCGATTGCGCGACTTGCCCGACGGGACGATGCTGCAGGCGAGCGAGGACAGCTACCTCGTCGCCGACGGCGCCACGTTGCGCTGGTCGTTCGCCGGTTATAGCCGGGCCGACGTACCGGAGCCGGCCATGCTGCTGACGCCGCCATCGACGGTGCGCGCCTTCCAGGCCGGTTACCGGCCCGTGTTGCATCCGAGCGCGATGGCCGTTCTGGGTTGATCTCCCGGCGTGGTCGTTACGCCAGCCGCTGCCGAGCCAGCTTGGCACCGGCGCCCAGCGCGATCAGCTTGGCTTCGGCGATGTCCCGCCGCATCGGCGCCATGCCGCAATTGGTGGTCGCGATGATGTTGCCCTTCGGCACGTGCTTTGCGACCGCCTCGATCACCTTGACGACGTCCTCAGCGGTCTCGATCTCGTCGCTGGCGACGTCGATCACGCCGGCCTGCACGATCTTGCCGGGAAGCGCCGCCAGCAATTCGATCGGCACCTTCGAGTTGCGGCATTCGATCGCGACCTGCTGGATCGTGCTCTTGTCGATGACGGGGAAGGTCTCCTCGTATTGCCGCCACTCGCCGCCAAGCGTCTGCTTCCAGTCGGTGTTGGCCTTGATGCCGTAACCGTAGCAGATGTGCACGGCGGTGGCGCAGGTCAGGCCTTCGGCGGCGCGCTCCAGCGCCTTGATGCCCCAGTCGCGCACTTGGTCCATGTAGACGTTGAACGCAGGCTCGTCGAACTGGATCATGTCGACGCCGTCGGCCTCGAGCGCCTTCGCCTCCTGATTCAAAAGCTCGGCGAAAGCGAAGGCCATCTTCACGCGGTCGCCGTAATACTTGTCGGCGATGGTATCGATGATCGTCATCGGGCCGGGCATGGTGAATTTCAGCCGGTTCCTGGTGTGCGCGCGGGCCGCACGGGCCTCGCCCTCGTGGACGCGTCCCTTGAGCTGCAGCGGTGCGACCACCTGCGGCACCATCGCCTTATAGCGGTCCTTGCGGATGCCCATCTCGACCTTGTGGGCGAAATCGATGCCCTCGATCCGCTCCAGGAAGCCGTGCACGAAATGCTGGCGCGCCTGCTCGCCCTCGGTGACGATGTCGACGCCGGCATCCTCCTGCAGCTTGACCGCGAGCACGGTGGCATCGCGCTTGGCGCGGGCGAGCTCGGCGCCCTCCGACTTCCAGGGTGCCCACAGCATGTTCGGCTCCGCCAGCCATTCCGGCTTCGGCAGCGAGCCTGCGATCGTGGTTGGAAACAGCATGGGTGCCTCCTGTTGGGTTCTGATTGAGCGCCTGTGTGCCATGTCCTAAGGTGGAGGTACAGAACAACAAAAGTCTTTGTGACGGGGAATAGAACGCCGATGATCGATCTGCACTACGCGCCGACGCCGAACGGCTGGAAGGTCTCGATCATGCTGGAGGAACTGGGGCTGCCCTACAAGGTGATCCCGGTGAACATCCGCGCCGGCGAGCAGTTTCGGCCCGAATTCCTGGCGATCAGCCCGAACAACCGCATCCCCGCGATCGTCGACCATGCGCCCGCCGACGGCGGCGGGCCGTTCTCGGTGTTCGAGACCGGCGCGATCCTGATCTATCTCGCTGACAAGGCCGGCCGTTTCCTGTCCAGGGAGCTGCGTGCGCGGTCGAACGTCATCCAATGGGTGATGTGGCAGATGGGCGGCCTCGGGCCGATGCTCGGCCAGCACGGCCATTTCGCGCTCTATGCGGCCGAGAAGATTCCCTACGCGATCGAGCGCTACCGGGACGAGACCGCGCGGCTCTATGGCGTGCTCGACCAGCAGCTCGGCAGGACCGGCGCCTATATCGCAGGCGACGATTATTCGATCGCCGACATCGCCTGCTTCCCCTGGACCATGACCCACAAGGCACAGGGCTTCACCCTCGACGATTTCCCGAACATCAAGCGCTGGTACGCGACGGTGCGTGCCCGGCCGCAGGTGCAGGCAGGGCTTGCGATCGGAAAATTCGTCAAGGAGCCGTTTGACGAGGAGTCACGCAAGAACATGTTCGGCCAGCGTGCGAAGGAGCTGGTCGAGAAGAAATGATGCCCGTTATTCCGTGGCGCGACACAGTCGCGAGCTCTGCGCCTTGCGGCGCATCCAGGAATGACGAGAATGGCTATGGAAAAGACAAAGGGAAACGCCATGATCGAATTCTTCTTCGACTGCTCCAGCCCGTGGACCTATCTCGCCTGGCACAACATCCAGCCGATCGCGAAGGAGTTCGACGCGCCGATCACCTGGCGGCCGATCCTGGTCGGCGGCATCTTCAACACCGTCAATCCGTCGGTCTACGCGCAGCGCGAGAAGCCGGTGCCGCTGAAGGCGCGCTACATGAAGAAGGATCTCACCGACTGGGCGCGCTCGGCCGGCCTTGCGATCAAGATGCCGCCGACCGTGTTCCCGGTGAACAGCGTCAAGGCGATGCGCGGCTGCATCCTTCTCGGCAACGAGAAGATGGTGCCGTTCGCACGCGCAGTGTTCGAGGCCTATTGGGGTGACGACAAGGACATCTCGCAGGATGCGGTGCTGACCGAGATCTGCACCAAACTCGGGATCGATCCGGCGCAATTCCTTGCCGGCATCGGCGACCAGGCGATCAAGGACCAGCTCAAGGCCAACACCGAGGAGGTGATGGCGCGCGGCGGCTTCGGCTCGCCCACGATCTATCTCGACAAGACCGACATGTATTTCGGCAACGATCGCCTGCCGCTGATCCGCGAGGCGCTGGCGCGCCTCAAGGCGCGGGCCGCCTGATGCCGAAAGCCGTCGTTTGCCGCGAGCTCGGGCCGCCCGAGCGCCTGCATCTCGAGAACTTTGCCTCGGTGCCGTTGCAGCCGGGCCAGGTGCGCGTTGCGATCCGCGCCGCCGGGATCAATTTCCCCGACATCCTGATGGCCGCCGGCGAGTACCAGCTCAAGCCGCCGCTGCCGTTCACGCCGGGCTCGGAAGCCGCCGGCGATGTTGTCGAGGTCAATGACGCAGCCGGTGTCGCCGTCGGCGACAAGGTGATCGTCAAGATGCGCTTCGGCGCCTATTGCGACGAGACGGTTGCAACGCCGTCGCAGCTCGTACCGGTGCCGTCGACTTTCGACTATGCGGAAGGCGCGACCTTCCTGGCCGCGCACGGCACCGCCTATCATGCGCTGATCGACCGCGGGCAGATCAAGCCGGGCGAGGTGCTGCTGGTGCATGGCGCCGGCGGCGGCGTCGGACTTGCCGCGGTCGAGATCGGCAAGCTGCTCGGCGCCACTGTGATCGCCGCGGCTTCGAGCGAGGAGAAGCTTGCGATCGCCAAGGCGCGCGGCGCGGATCATCTCGTGCTCTATGCGCGCGAGCCGTTCCGCGATGCGGTCAAGCGCCTCACCGACGGCCGCGGCGCCGATGTCGTGTTCGATCCTGTCGGCGGCGAGGTGTTCGAGAACTCGATGCGCTGCATCAACTGGGGCGCGCGGATTCTCGTCGTCGGCTTCACCGGCGGCATCGGTCTTGCCCGCACCAATCTGTTGATGATCAAGGGCGCGAGCGTGCTCGGCGTTCGCGCCGGCGAGGCGGTGCGCAAGGATCCCGCGCTCGGCGAGGTCAGGTTCAAGGCGCTGAGCGAATGGGCCGAAGCCGGCCGGGTGCGGCCGAATATCTCGCACCGGCTGCCGCTGGAAGACTATGCGAAAGCGATGCGGCTGTTGATCGAGCGCAAGGCGATCGGGCGTGTGGCGCTGCTGACGAGGCCGTGACACCACGGATCTGCCGGGCAGGCGGCTTGCCAGCGTCCGCCATGCACCGATAGCGCTGCAAATTCTGCAGTGCAGCCAAATGACAGGATGGGCCCGGCGTTCAAGGAATCGAACCCGGATCCGCCGCGTGATACTCTCTGCCGGCTGAGTGTCGTGGCAGGGTGGAGGATGACATGCGTATCGCTGTGATGGCGGCCGGTGCCCTCGGCGGTTATTTCGGAGCACGTATGGCTGCGGCAGGACACGACGTGTTCTTTATCGCACGCGGCTCCAACCTGGAGGCGATCAGGAAAAACGGTCTCAAGGTCGAGAGTGTGCTTGGCAATCTTCATTTGCCTGAGCCCAACGTGACCGATGATCCTGCCACGGTCGGCCCGGTCGATATCGTTCTGTTCGCGGTCAAGCTTTGGGACAGCGAGACGGCAGCCAGGTCGTCTCTCCCCCTGGTCGGACCCCGCACCCGGGTGATCCCGTTGCAGAACGGGGTCGATAGCGCGGAGAGGATCGCCCCGATTCTCGGCGCCGACAATGTGGTCGCCGGAAGTGCCTATATTGCTACGGTGCTGTCCGCGCCTGGCATCGTCACTCACACGAGCCAGTTCGCGCGCATGGTCTGCGGCCGAACCGACGGCAAGCCCGATGAGGGCCTCAAAGCCTTTGCCGACGCCGCGCATGCGGCCGGGATCGACATCTCGGTGTCCGACGGGATTGACCGGGAGCGCTGGCAGAAATTTGTATTTCTCGTCGGACTATCAGGCGCCACCGCAGCGACTCGCCAGCCGCTGGGGCCGATCCTGGCCGACCCGGATACGCGAGCGTTCTTTTACAGCCTGATGAGCGAGGTGGTAGCAGTCGGCCGTGCCAGGGGCGTTCCGATTCCGGAGAATTTTGCCGAGGACCGAATGAAATTCGCGGAAGCCTCGCCGCCCACCTTCAAGGCTTCCATGCTGCACGATCTCGAACGCGGCAACCGGCTCGAACTCGACTGGCTCGCCGGAAAGGTGGTGGAGTTCGCCCGCCCGCTTGGCATTCCTACACCGGCCAACAATGCGGTCTATGCCATGCTCAAGCTGCACAGGATGGGTAACGCCGACGCCGACTGAGCGAAGCGGAGCACTCCTACATCTCCGCGTCGGGTCATTCGCGACCGGGTTTGGCTGCGCGCCAATGAGTCCGCGCCCTTAGTCCACCCGACGATTTGTGCTGAATTTCCCCTCTTGCAAGAACGCGACGGTCTGCGCGATCGCTTCGGCGTTGCGCACCAGCCAGGGATGCGAGGTGCGGATCACGATGTGATCGGCCATGCCGTCGAGCCTGGTGTTGGCGACCGACACCCTGCCGTCATGCGGCCGCGGCAGGCCGATGGAGGTGATCGGATAGACCGAGCGGTTGCCGGCGATGATGCCGGCCTCATAATCGATCGGCGGCAGCAACGCGCTGGTCGCGGCATCGCGGCGGGTGACGAGCTGCTGGCCGGCCGGACCGAAATAGGCGCGATAGGCCGCGAGGTTCTTCAGCCGGTCGGCGATCTCGCTGCCGCCGTTCGGTGTGCCCAGCATCACGACGCGGCCGAGCCGCGCCGGGCGATGCCTTGCCAGATAGACGCGTGCCAGAAGCCCGCCCATCGAATGGCAGGCGAAATGCACTGAGCCGTCGAGGCTGCGCGCGAATTGATCGAGCGAAGGATGGATGTCCTCGGCCAGCGCGTCGAGTGGCTTGCGCCGGCTGTCGTAGTCGAGATTGAGGGTGGCAAAGCCGGCGGCCCTCAGCGCCAGCTCCATCCTGCGAAACGAGCGCGCCGTCCTGCTGATGCCGTGCAGCAGGACGACGCCGTCATGCGTGGACGCCGCTTGACGCCGTTCGCTCACTTATAGTCGCGCTCTTGCCACCACGGGAAATAGTCGGGCATGTCCGACGATACCTTGTTCTTGAACTGCGCGGGGCGCTTTTCCAGGAACGACACCACGCCTTCCTTGACGTCGTCGGAGCGGCCGCGGGCATAGATGCCGCGGCTGTCGACCTTGTGCGCTTCCATCGGATCGTCGGCGCTCATCATGCGCCACATCATCTGGCGGATCAGCGCCACCGACACCGGCGCGGTCTTGGCCGCGAACTCCTTGGCGAGCGCGCGCGCGGTCGGCAACAGGTCATCGGGCGGCACCACCTTGCTGACGAGCCGGCCGGCGAGCGCTTCCTGCGCCGGGAAGACGCGGCCGGAGTAGCACCACTCCAGCGCCTGCGAGATGCCGACGATGCGCGGCAGGAACCAGCTCGATGCGGCTTCCGGCACGATGCCGCGCTGGGAGAACACGAAGCCGAACCGCGCGGCGTCGGAGGCGATGCGGATATCCATCGCAAGCTGCATGGTGACGCCGATGCCGACTGCCGGGCCGTTCACAGCGGCGATGACAGGCTTCAGGCACTTGAAGATCCGCAGCGTCACTTGCCCGCCGCCGTCGCGCGTCGCGCACCTGCGGATCGCTGTAGTCGACGCTGCCGTCGGCATTGCGCTTGACCGGACCGCGCCGCGCATCGCGGTCGAACGTGTTGGCGCCGGATGAAAGATCGGCGCCGGCGCAGAAGCCGCGGCCCGCACCGGTCACGATGATGGCCCTGACGTCGTCGTCCTTGTCGGCTTTGTCGAACGCGTCGATCAGCTCCTGCTGCATCGTGGCGTTGAAGGCGTTGAGCTTTTCGGGCCGGTTCAGCGTGATGGTCAGGATCTGCTCGGCGACCTCGTACTTGATCGTCTCATACGCCATGGGGATGATTTCCTCTCGGTTTTCTTGAATGAACGGCGCTGGCGCGCGTCTCCATCCAGTTAACCCGGCAATCATCCCTTGTGAAGAAGAGGGATGCGCAGGCTCGGCTCCGCGCATCCCGACTTGCGTTGAGGCGCTGCCTTACTTCTTCGGCGGCGCGGGCCACGGCTTCTGCGGGTCGCGCAGGCCCTCGAACGCCTTGCCCATGCCGAGCACGCCGATGTCGTCGAAGCGGCGGCCGATGATCTGGACGCCGATCGGAAAGCCCTTCTTGTCGTAGCCGGCGTTGATCGACAGCGCGGGGTTCTCCGACATATTCCACGGCACGGTAAAGCAGATGTGCTCGAACGGCTTTGCCGGGTCGTTGAGCGGCGCTGCGAACTCGGCCGGGAAGTTCACCACCGGCGATACCGGCGAGATCACGTAGTCGACCTCGCAGAACAATTTCGCGGCGGCCGCGCGGATCGCCATCGTCATGTTGAAGCCGCGCACCACATCGACGCCGGAGAGCTTTGCGCCGGCCTCGGCCCAGTTGAGGATGTAGGGCAGGGTCTTGCCGCGGTCGGCCTGCGACAGTTTCGACAGCTCGTCCCAGGTCCGGGCGCGCCAGAAATTGTCGAGCCCTTCGAGCATCTCGGGCGTCAGGATGCCGTCGATCTCGGTGATGACGGCGCCGGCGGATTCGAACGCCTTCGCAGCCTTCACGACGACCTCGCGAACTTCCTTCTCGACCTTCTGGCCGGAGCCGGCGTCGAGCATCAGCCCGATGCGCAGCTTGCGCGGCGACTTCTCCAGCGCCTTCCAGTTCACCTCGAGCGCCGGCAGGCTCATGCCGTCGCGGCGATCGGGACGCGACAATACGCTCATCATCAGCGCGGCGTCGTCGACGGTGCGGGTCATAGGACCGGCGACGCGGCCGACATAGGGCGGGTCGATCGGCACGCGGCCGAGGCTCGGCTTCAATGCGACAAGGCCGCACCAGTTGGCCGGCAGCCGCACCGAGCCGCCGATATCGGTGCCGAGATGCAAGGGACCATAGCCGGCGGCACCTGCCGCGCCCGCGCCGGCGCTCGAGCCGCCGGGGTTCTTGCTGACATCCCAGGGATTGCGCGTCAGGGGATGGAACGACGACAGGCCCGACGACAGCATGCCGTAGTCCGGCATCGTGGTCTTGGAGAAGATCACGCAGCCGGCCTCGCGCAGCCGCGCCGCAGGCGGTGCATCCTTCTCCGCGGGCGCCAGCTTGACGCTTGCCGCGCCCAGCGGCACCGGCTGCCCCTTGGTCGCGACATTGTCCTTGATGGTGGCGGGAACGCCATCGAGCGTGCCGGCCGGCTCGGCTTGCTGCCAGCGCTCGGTCGAGGTCTTGGCGACCTTCCGCGCCCCTTCCGGGTCGTACAGATACAGCGCCTTGATGTGCGGCTCCCAGGTCGCGACCTGGGAGATGATTTCCTCCAGCACCTCGGACGGCGAGAACTGCTTGGCACGATAGCCGGCGAGCAGGTCGACGGCGGAGAGATCGTGCAGCGACGTGATGGCGTCCCCTTTGGGCTTATGCATGCGCACCTGCCGGCATGCGTTTCTCGATGATGCGGGCGAACATGCTAGCGCCGATCGGCAGGATCTTGTCGTCGAGAACGTAACCGGGATTGTGAACGGGCACGGAGCCGTCATGGCCGACCCAGAAATACGCGCCGGGAATGGCCTGCATCATGTCGGCGAAATCCTCGCTGCCCATCTTGGGCGTCGAGCGCGTAATCACCTTGGCGGGGTCGACGACGGTGCGCGCGACTTCCTCGACCACGCGGGACTGCTCTTCCTGGTTCACCAGCACGCTGAAGCCATCGCGGATCTCGACCGAGATTTCGGCGCCATAGGCCACGGCAAAGCCGGCAGCGATTTCGCGCATGCGCTTGCGGATCAGCTCACGGATCTCGTCGGAGAAGCAGCGCACCGTGCCGCACATCCAGGCTTCGCCGGGAATGACGTTGTACGCCGACCCGGAATGGATCTGCGTGATCGACAGCACCGCAGCCTGCAGCGGATCGACGTTGCGGCTGACGATCGACTGCAACGCTTGTCCGAGCGTCATTGCGATCACGACGGCATCCTTGGAGCGCTCCGGCATCGCGCCATGCGCGCCGTAGCCCTGGATCCTGATGTCGAAGAAGTCGGCTGCGGCCATTGCCGGGCCCGGCAGGATCGCGATCTCGCCATGGTTGAGGTCGGGCGCGTTGTGCAGGCCGTAGACCTCGTCGCAGGGGAACTGCTTGAACAGGCCGTCCTTGATCATGGCGCGGGCGCCGCCGAGGCCTTCCTCGGCCGGCTGGAAGATGAAATGCACGGTGCCGTCGAAATTGCGGGTCTCGGCGAGATAGCGTGCCGAGCCGAGCAGCATCGTGGTGTGGCCGTCATGGCCGCAGCCGTGGAAGCGGCCGGGGACGGTCGAACGCCACTTCAGATTGGTGTTCTCCTCCATCGGCAGCGCGTCCATGTCGGCGCGCAGGCCGATCTTCTTGGTGCCGTTGCCCTTGCCCTTGAGCACGCCGACCACGCCGGTGCCGCCGAGGCCGCGATGCACCTCGATGCCCCAGCTCGTCAGCTTGTCGGCGACGATGCCCGAGGTGCGGACCTCCTCGAAGCCGATCTCGGGATGCGCATGCAGATCCCGTCTGATGGCGGTGAGTTCGTCGGCAAAACTGTCGATGCGCTCAATGGTCGGCATGGCTCTCTATCCGTTTGTGCGTGATGGGGAGGTGGGTGTGAAAGTAGGGCCGTTCGGCTTGATACGAATGCCGGGACGCAAATGTTTCCACGGCAGCGTAGCGGTATCGGCGGGCATCGCGCCGGGAGCGGCGCAGATCAGCAGTTTCTCGGCGATCGGCTCGAAATCGGCGCGGAAGTGCACCGAGCTCTTGTTGACCAAAATCTTCTGTGCCGTCGGCTCGATGCCGACATAGCGGTACATCGCCTGGTCGGCAAGCTGGGCCTTGTAGGAGCCGACCACGACGCGGACGTCGCCGACCCGCAGGCAGGCCGAGGGGCCCATATCCATGTCGCGGCCGCCGAAATAGGGGCCGGGAGCCACGAATTTGCCATCCGAGAGCTGTTCGACGACAAAAGTCTCCCGGTACGGCGCGTCGCCGGGAATACCGGACTTGCCGCCGAGCTCGAGCGTGACTGACGCGCCGACACCGGCGGTGTGCGCGGCCTTCGCCGACTGCGGGTCGTAGATCACGCCGGTTGCGGCACTCGCCCTGTTGCGCACCAGCGCGCGCAGCATGCCTGTCGTGTCGGAATCGCCGCCGGCGCCGGGATTGTCCTGGGTATCGGCGATGATGATCGGCTTGCTGGCCGATTTCGCCAGTTCCATCGCCAGCCGCACGCCGTCGTCGGGCGAATAGATCCGGCCGTCGAAATCGTCCTCATGGCCTTCGACCAGCGCGACGACCTTGTCGGCGGCGGCATCCGCAGCGGCCTGGGTCCGGCCATAGGCGAACACGCTCGGTCCGCAATCCCTGAAATCGGCGGCCGGAAAGCCCGGAGCAAACGACAGCGTCGGCACGGCGTCGCTCTCGAGCGCGGCGAGCTTTTGATAGATGCCTTTGGTGGGCTGGTCGTTGGTGCATTGCCAGCTGATCGGGATCAGGAACGGCAATTGCCGGAATGCCTTGGCGAAGCGCTGCCTGGACCTGAGCATCAGCGCCAGATGCCGGGCGCAGGCGCGGCCGGTTTCGGCCATGTCGACATGCGGATAGGTGCGGTAGGCGATCAGCGCGTCGGCATTTTCGATCATCTTCGGTGAGACGTTCGCATGCAGATCGAGGCTCGCCACCAGCGGCAGGTCGTTGCCGATCGCCTTGCGCACGCGGGCCAGCGTTTCGCCTTCACCGTCGTCATAATGCTCGGTGACCATGGCGCCGTGCAGATCGAGATAGACGGCGTCGATCGGTCCGGCCGCGGCGATGCCGTCGACCATTTCGGTCACGATCCGCTCATACGCATCCTTGCTGACATGCGCCGACGGGCTCGCCGCAGCGAAGATCGTCGGCACCAGCTCCCAGCCATTGGCTTCCGCCGCCTCGACAAACCCGGCAAGGCCGACATTGATCTTGCGCATGACCTTGAGCACGTCGGCGCCATGCGTCATCGACGGCCAGCCGCCGCCATGCACGAAATCGTCATAGGTTGCCTTCGTCGGTGCGAAGGTATTGGTCTCGTGCAGGAAGCCGCCGACGGCAATGCGAGTCATCAAGTTGGTCTCGATACGTTTCTTCGATCATGATGCGATCGTGACGACGCGCGTCATGATCTCATCGCGTTGGTTGGAGCGTGATCTCCGGGGAAGATCGGTGTCCACCGTCAGGGCCACGCTCTAGCGCGCGACGTTAAGCGTGTCGTCGCGCCAAGCGCAAGCCGTGGAGCACTTCCGGATTTGCATGCCCTATGGGCGTATTGAGGGCCCAAAGGTACGTCGTGAGGCTAAGGCTAAAGACTTAGGCCGTTGCCACGAGCCCTTCCGAAACCGGGCGGAAATTCGCAAAATCCCAGCCGCGTCCGGGCGCCGCATCGAGCAGCGCGCGGGTATAGGCCTGCTGCGGATTGGTCAGCACCTCGGCGGCCGGTCCCTGTTCCACGACGCGGCCATGCTGCATCACGGCGACGTCGTCGCAGATTTGTGCGGCGACGCGCAAATCATGCGTGATGAACAGCAACGCGATGCCCAGTCGCCGCTGGATTTCGTCGAGCAGATCCAGAACCTGCGCCTGCACCGAGACGTCGAGCGCGGACACCGCCTCATCCGCGACGAGCACATCGGGATCGAGCGCCAGCGCGCGCGCGATCGCGATGCGCTGGCGCTGGCCACCGGAGAACTGGTGCGGATAGCGCGAGATCGCGTCGGGCGGCAGGTGGACGAGCTCGAGCAGCTCGCGCGCCCGCGCCAGCGCGTCCTTGCGCGGCATGCCGTAATTGACCGGGCCTTCCGCGATGCTCTCGCCGACGGTGACGCGCGGATTGAGCGAGCGGTAGGGATCCTGGAAGATGATCTGGATCTTCTGGCGATGCGGCTGCAACAGCCGGCGCGACAGGTCGGAGATCTCGCGGCCGGCGAGGCGCACCCCGCCCGAGGTCGGATCGATCAGGCGGACGATGCAGCGCGCGACCGTCGACTTGCCGGAACCGCTTTCGCCGACGATGCCGAGCGTGCGGCCCTTGCGCAGAGTGAGCGTGACGTTGCTGGCGGCGGCGACCTCGCGGGCTTTGCCGTACAGCGACCGCTCCCGGTAGACCTTGCTGAGCTCATTGGCTTCCAGCACCACGGGCTCGGTGGTCTCCGGGCGCGGCGCGCGCGGCACCAGGCTCGGCACCGAGGACAAGAGGTTGCGGGTGTACTCCATCTTCGGATTGCGCAGCACGTCCTGCAGCGGGCCGGTTTCGACAAGGCGGCCGTGCCGCATCACCGCGACGCGGTCTGCAATCTCGGCCACCACGCCCATGTCGTGGGTGATGAACAGAACGGCGGTGCCGTGATCGCGTTGCAGATCGCGGATCAAGGTGAGGATCTGCTTCTGCGTGGTGACGTCGAGCGCGGTGGTCGGCTCATCGGCGATCAGGAGTTTCGGCTCCAGAACCAATGCCATCGCGATCATGATGCGCTGGCGCTGACCGCCCGACAGGCGGTGCGGGTAGGAGGAGAAGATGCGCTCGACATCCGGCAGCCGCACATGCTCCATCATCGCCAAAATCTTCTGGCGCCGCGCGCGGGCATCGAGATCGGTGTGGGCGCGCAGCACCTCGTCGATCTGGCGGCCGACCGGCACGACGGGATTGAGCGCGGTCATCGGCTCCTGGAAGATCATCGCCATCCGCGTGGCGCGGAGTTGCCGCAGCCGCCGGTCGCTGGCGGTGAGCAGTTCCTCGCCGACCAGTTTGACGCTGCCGCCGGACGGCACCAGCGTGCCCTTCTGCAACAGGCCCATCACGGTGAGCGAAGTCACCGACTTGCCCGAGCCGCTTTCGCCGACCAGGCAGAGCGTCTCGCCTTCACGGACCTGTAGCGAGAGATCGTCGATGATGCGATGCGCATCCGCCTTGCGGCCGAGGCCGACGACGAGATTGTTGATGTCGAGGACGACGTTGGTCATGTCAGGTTCTCTTGGCGCGGCTGCGGTGAGCGCGGCGACGGAATTTGTCCACTGTCATTCCGGGGCGATGCGAAGCATCGAACCCGGAATCTCGAGATTCCGGGTCTGGTGCTAACGCACCATCCCGGAATGACGGCTTCGATTGCATCGAAGCCGTCACTTGCCCTCACGCTGCTTCATGCGGGGATCGAGCGCGTCGCGCGCGGCGTCGCCGATCAGGTTGACGCTGAGAATGGCGATCGAGAGCAGTAGCCCCGGCCAGAAGATCAGCGACGGCTTGACCTGGAAGTAGGCGCGGCCCTCGGCCATGATGTTGCCCCAGGTCGGCGTTTCCGGCGAGATGCCGGCGCCGAGGAACGACAGGATCGCCTCGGTCAGGATCGCGGAGGCGCAGACATAGGTGCCTTGCACGATCAGCGGCGCGATGGTGTTCGGCATCAAATGCCGCCACATGATCTTCGGCAGGCTGGTGCCGAGCGAGATCGCTGCCTCGACATAAGGCTCCTCGCGTGCGGTCAGCACCACCGAGCGCACCAGCCGCGCCACGCGCGGGATCTCGGGGATGGTGATCGCGACCATCACGGTCCAGATGCTGGCACCCGACAGCGACACCACGGCGATCGCGAGCAGGATGGCGGGGATCGCCATCAAGCCGTCCATCACGCGCATCAGCACCGCATCGACCCAGCGGAAGAAGCCGGCGACGAGTCCGATCAGGAGGCCGATGGCGATCGAGCAGACGGCGGCGCCGAGCCCGATCACCAGCGAGATCCGTGCGCCGTAGATGATGCGCGACAACAGGTCGCGGCCATAGGCGTCGGTGCCGAGCAGATATTGCGCGCTCGACGGCTTCAGCCGCTGCGACGGTGTCAACAGCAGGGGATCATGCGGCGCAAGCAGCGGCGCGAAGATCGCTATCAGGATGATGAGGGCGAGGCAGATCGTCGCAACCGCGATGATCGGCGTCGACGTCAGGAAGCCGAACTTGACGCGGAACGGCCGGGTGACGGGAATAGAGGATTCGGGGAGGGTTTCGATCGCCATTGCTCAGTACCGGATACGAGGATCGAGCAGGGTGTAGGCGAGGTCGATCAACAGATTGACCGCGACGTAGATACCCGACGTCAAGAGGATCATCGCCTGGATCACCGGATAGTCGCGCGCCAGCACCGCATCGACGGTGAGGCGGCCGATGCCGGGCAGGTTGAACACGCTTTCGGTGACGACGACCCCGGAGATCAACAGCGCGAAGCCGGAACCTATCACCGTGATGACCGGAACCGCGGCGTTGCGCAGCGCGTGACGCAGCAGCACGCCGGTCTCGCCGATGCCCTTGGCGCGCGCCGTGCGCACGTAATCCTCACCGAGCACATCGAGCATCGAGGCCCGCGTCATGCGCGCGATCAGGGCGACGTAGATGAAGGAGAGGGTGCAGGTCGGCAGGATGATGCGCTGGAAGAACGGACCGAAGCCGGCCGAGATGCTCTTGAAGCCCTGCACCGGCACCCAGCGCAGATCGATCGCAAAGATCTGGATCAGCACATAGCCGATCACGAACACCGGCACCGAGAAGCCGAGCACCGAAAGCCCCATCACGAAGCGGTCGATCCAGGTGCCGTGTTTCCACGCCGCGATCACGCCGAGCGGCACCGCGACCAGGATCGAGAGGATGATGGTGGCCAGCGCGACCGAGATCGAAGGCTCGAGGCGCGGGCCGATCATCTCGAGGATCGGCTTGTTCGAGATCAGGGAAACACCGAGGTCGCCGTGCAGCAGCTTGGCGATCCAGGTGTAGAACTGGATGTAGATCGGCTCGTTCAGACCAAGCGAGGTCCGAATGCGTTCGAGCTGTTCGGGAGTCGCGTTGTCGCCGGCGAGGATGGCGGCCGGGTCGCCGGGCGTCAGCCGCAGCAACAGGAACACAAACAGAGCCACCACGCCCATCACGGGAATGGCGGCGAGGATGCGGCGAAGCAGATATCCGAGCAAATTTGATCCGTTGGGTTGTGGTCGATGAAGTCCCCAGCGGGACCGTTGCACACCAGACCGTAGCACAGATGGTAGCAGACTCACGGTAGAACTTGAGCAAGTCCCATGCCATCGGTGCTGCGGATTTTGCGGTGCAGCTAATCAGTCCTGTTGGCCGCGATTATTCCTCCGGTGATGTTCGAAGCAGTCCACTGGAAGGTGGATTGATTTCAGCTTTGCGCGCGTCGGCGGGCACATCGAGCCCGGCGCCGAACGACGGCGCCATCGGCGGCGTGTCGAGGTCGCGCCAATCGTCGATCGCCTGGGCCGCCATCTGCGCCGTCGCCGCCGACAGCGTCCAGCCGAGATGACCGTGGCCTGTGTTGTAGAACACGCCCGGAATCCGTCCGGCGCGAACCACCGGCATCATGTTTGGCATCATCGGCCGCAAACCCGCCCAGGGCACGACTTTCGACGTATCGATCTTTGGGAAATGATGTCGCACCCAATCCACCAGCGGTTGAATGCGGTCGGCGCGAATGTCGCGGTTGAAGCCGTTGAACTCGGCGGTGCCGGCGATGCGGAAGCGGTCGGCGCCGAGCCGGCTGGTAACGATCTTCGCAGCTTCATCGAGCAGGCTGACGGTTGGGGCCGCATTCCGGCTTTGCGGCGCATCGAGTTGCACCGTGATCGAATAGCCCTTCACCGGATAGACATTGACGCGGTCGTTGAGCAGGCTGGCGAAGTGGCGGCTCGCCACGCCGGCGCAAATCACGATCCCGTCCGCTTGCAATTGATGCCGCGTCGCGACCGCAGCATCAGGTGAAGCAACTTCGTTCCAGCCGACGCGGAAGCCGTCATCGCCGCGTGCGATCGTGTCGACGTCGGCTTCATGGACAAAGCTCGCGCCACGGCGGATGCAGGCGTCGGCAAGCCCGCGCGTGAATTTGTGGATATCGCCGGTCGCGTCCGACGGCGTGAAGAAGCCGCCATAGCAGGTTGTCTGCAGCGCGGGTTCGATGACGCGGATTTCGTCCGATGTCACCGGCCTGCGGTCGAGCCCGCCTTGCTGCAGCAGCGTATTGACCCGCAGGCCGGCCTCGAAGCCGGCCTTGTCGTGATAGACGTGCAGGATGCCGCGGCGTTCGAGATCGAAGGCGATGTTCTCGCGCTGTGCGATCGAGAACAGGTGCTTGCGCGCTTCGATTGCGAGCCGCGTGGTCTCGATGGTGTTGCTGCGATAGCGGCCGATGTGGCCGACGAACTCGCCGATCCAGGAATATTTGTGCCAGCTCGGCTTCGGGTTCATCAGCAGCGGCGCGTCGCTTCTGAGCATCCAGCGCAGACCCTTGAGGATGGTCGCAGCACTGTTCCAGACTTCGGCGTTGCTGGCGGAAAGCTGTCCGCCATTGGCGAACGAGGTTTCCATCGCGGCGTAGCGATGCCTGTCGAGGACAGTCACCTTGTAGCCGCGTTCAAGCAGGGCATAGGCCGTCGTTACGCCGGTGATGCCGGCGCCGATAATCGCGATATGTGGCATGATGGTCTTCAGGCTCCCGTGGGTTAGAGTCGCCGAACCACCGGTGAAACCGGCATTCGGCGCCCCATCTGTCACGGTACCTGAGAGCTTGATCCGCATCGGGCCGGGGCCAGAAGCGAACTATCCCCTTCGGTGGACGTCATGGCCCTTGATGTGCGGCCATGTTCGTCTCTCTCCAGATCGTCCTGACGATACGGTCCTTTTGCCTGAGAGTTTCCGGGGCGGTTGCTCCGTCGGCGCCGAAGGCAACAACACGAATGTTGTCGCTTCGATCTCTCCCGCATCGTCGCGTTGGACGGCCGGACCGTAGGCGAAGCCTTAAAAATGGACAAGGCTAAATTTCGGTCCGGCAGTGCCAACGTGTTGTGCAGTGCAATCGATGTCAGTCCAGCGTCGCCAACAATGCCGCCATCAGGCGGCCGCGCTCGGCGAGGCTGTCGACCTCGATATGCTCGTTGAGCGTATGCGCATCGGCGCCGCGAACGCCGAGACCGTCGAGCGTGGGGATGCCCATCGCGCCGGTGAAGTTGCCATCCGAGCCGCCGCCGGCGCTGCCGTGCGGCAGATCGAGACCCATCGCCGCCGCAAGGCCTTTTGCCTTTTCATACAGCGCCATGGTGCCCGCGTCGGGCTCCCACACCGGGCGAGTGACGCCGCGCGTCACCTTGAAGGTGACGTCGTTGGCGGTGCCCGACAGTGCCAGCATGCGCTCGACCCCACGGTCGAGATCGGCCTGGCGCTTGGCCATGCTGAGCGCTTCGCCGGTGCAGGTCGTTGCGACGCAATTGACCCACTGGCCGCCATGCACGATGCCGACCGAGAACGTGCAGTCCTCGGTGGTCATGCCGTCGATGGCGATGATCTGCCGCGCCATCTCGCGGATCGCGGAACGCCCGGACGACAGCGTCGCACCGGCATGGCTGGGCTTGCCGGTGGCTTCCAGATTGAAGCGCGCGATCGCATAGCGGCCGGTGACGACGCCGTTGTTCGGCCGGCCGGGCTCCGGCACCAGCACGTATTTGTTGCGCGCGGCTTCCGCCTCGATGATGTCGCGCGTCGACGGCGTGCCGACCTCTTCATCGGGGGTGAACAGCACGGTGATCGGCAGCGGTGTCGTGAAGGAGGCGCGCGCCAACTGCCTGATCGCCTCGATCGACAGGTAGTTGCCGCCCTTCATGTCGAAGATGCCCGGCCCGAAGCACTTGTTGCCTTCGCGCCGCCACTTCAGCTTCTCGATGGTGCCGACCGGGTGCACGGTGTCCAGATGGCCGGCGATCAGGATGCCGGGCTGGCCTTGTTTCGGATGGGGGAAACGGGCGCGGACGCAGCCCGCGAAGCCCTGGCGTCCGGCGATGCGCTCGATCGTCGCACCCATGATCGCCATCTCGCGGGCGGCGAGATCGAGCATGCGCTCGACCGCGGCCGCGTCCCAGGTCGGGCTTTCGCATTCCACCCAGCTGCGCAGGCCCTGCAGCATCGTTTCGGAATCAAAGGGGAGATTGGCTGGGTTCATCGTTTTTCTCTCTTGTTGTTCTGACGGCGCCGGCATCGCGCGGCGTTACGAAAATCTCAGCCGACGATTTTGTAAAGCCAAAATCTGGCGTGCGGCCTCATTCGTTTGTGTACGTCCGATGCGGCCTGAAACCGATTGACGCGCTTGGCGCTTGGTGCAAGTCTCGATTTCACAAGCCATACAGCATGTTAGTTCGCCTAAATAACGAACCGCATGCATAACGAATAAGCCGGCTTTGACCAGTTACACGTCAGGAGAGATTGCATGTTCCCTATCTCGCGTTGGAAACACCGCACGCTAGCGGCTGCGTTGACGGCGCTCGCGCTGTCGTTCGCACCGCAGGAATTGTCTTTCGCACCGCAGGCGATGGCCGCGGGCAAGACCATCACTGCGGTGATGCATTCGGATCTGCGCGTCATCGATCCGATCATGACCACGGCCTACATCACCCGCGATCATGGTTACATGATCTATGACACGCTGCTGGCGACGGATTCCAATTTCAAGATCCAGCCGCAGATGGCGGACTGGAAGGTTTCCGACGACAAGCTGACCTATACGTTCACGCTGCGCGACGGCCTGAAGTGGCACGACGGCGCGCCGGTCACCGCGGAAGACTGCGTCGCCTCGCTGCAGCGTTGGGGCAAGGTCGACGGCATGGGCCAGAAGCTGATGGACTTCGTCGCGAGCCTGGAGGCGACCGACGCAAAGACCATCACGTTGAAGCTGAAGGAACCCTACGGCCTCGTGCTGGAATCGATCGGCAAGCCGTCGTCGCGCGTGCCGTTCATGATGCCGAAGCGTCTTGCCGAGACGCCGCCGGACAAGCCGATCCCGGAACAGATCGGCTCCGGACCGTTCAAATTCGTGCAGGCGGAATTCCAGCCGGGCGTGAAGGCGGTCTATGAGAAGAACAAGGACTACGTGCCGCGCAAGGAGCCGGCGAGCTGGACCGCGGGCGGCAAGGTGGTCAAGGTCGACCGCGTCGAGTGGGTCACGATGGCCGATGCGCAGACGGCGGTGAATGCGTTGCAATCCGGCGACATCGATTTCATGGAGAACCTTCCGTTCGACATGCTGCCGGTGCTCGAAGCCAATCCGGATCTCAAGATCGACGTCCTGAACAAGTTCGGCTTCCAGACCCTCGGACGCATGAACTTCCTCTATCCGCCGTTCGACAATCCGAAGGTGCGCCGGGCTGCGTTCCTGGCGATGAACCAGAAGGACGTGCTCGACGCGCTGGTCGGCAACGCCAAATACCAGAAGATCTGCGGCGCCTTCTTCGTCTGCGGCACGCCGCTCGAGACCGACGTCGGGGCCGAAACGCTGGTGAAGGGCAACGGCCTGGCGGAAGCCAAGAAGGCGCTCGCCGCGTCCGGCTATGACGGCACCCCCGTGGTGATCATGGCGCCGGGCGACGTCACGACGTTGAAGGCCCAGCCTGTCGTGGCCGCGCAGCAGTTGCGCGAGGCCGGCTTCAAGGTCGACCTGCAGGCCACCGACTGGCAGACCGTGGTGACCCGCCGCGCCAGCCAGAAGCCGCCGAAGGAAGGCGGCTGGAACATGTTCTTCACCAACTGGGTCGCGGCCGACGTCTCCGACCCGATCGTTAACGCGTCGATCACCGGGCGCGGCAAGAATGGCGGCTGGTTCGGTTGGGCCGAAGACCCGAAGATCGAGGAGCTGCGTGACAAGTTTGCGCGCGCCGGCTCGGCTGAGGAAAAGAAGAAGATCGCCACCGAAATCCAGACCGAGGCCTACGATCAGGTGATCTACGTTCCGCTCGGCCAGTACACCATTCCGAGCGCCTGGCGGAAGTCGCTCACCGGCGTGCTCGACGGCCCGGCGACGCCGATCTTCTGGAATATCGACAAGTCCGAGTAAGCTTGCGGCTCAACGCAAAACGAATGGCCGGGACTTGTCCCGGCCATTTTTCTTTTCGCTATCGCTTGTCAGGTGTGGCTGTCGCGAAGCTGCTCCAGTCCGTCGCTAAGCGGTGGCCCGCCTGGTGGCGCGCTGCGCGGCGGGGAGGGGCGCTCCTTGCGCTGATCGCATTGGTCGGTTGCGCGCTTTGCGGATGGATCGTCGTTCGGCATCGTCATGCTCCAATTGCGGCATGACAACGAATACCCAGTGCATGAGTTCCGAACCGGCGACCGCTAATCGCCGTGGTCTGGTCTCATGCTGCTCGGGCTTGACAGGCTCGTGAGCTGCGTCAGTCCGATACCGGTCGCAATCCGATTGCTCTTCGCAATCCGATTGCTCTTCGCAATCCGATTGCAGTTTGCAATCCGATTGCAGTTTGCAATCTCCATCGCCGATCTCCGACCAAATTGATTTCACAATGCGACGGCCGCGAAATGAGCGGCCGGAATTTCCAATGCGGGAAGACTACGATGGTCAGCGATCGCGGCGTGTGAACCACGCCACAGCCGGAAAACACGAGGCGGCGAGCATCGCGATGCTGGCCCGCCTGGTGGGTCCGTGCACGGCATGCGAAGGCTGGTGCGGGCGGTGGGACTCGAACCCACACGACGTTGCCATCGAGGGATTTTAAGTCCCTTGCGTCTACCAGTTCCGCCACGTCCGCGTTGCGCCAGGCGCGCCGATTTCTAGCGCGTTTGGGCGCGGAGTGGAATTGTCATTATCCGGTGCTAACAGGTGAGCTTTCAAAGGCTTAAGCGGCCGCCCGCAATTCCATTTGCCTCGGCGGCCAAGCATTGGGATAAGCAGCGCGCCGCCGCGATTGAGCCTCAATCCGGACACCGGTGGCTGCTTTAGGCAATCTCAACACTGTCCGGTTAAGAAAGCTGAATGTCCGTTCGTTTCCCACGCCGCCCGAAGCTGCCGCGCGCGGCGGCCGTCATTGCGCTGCTCGCCTCGGCCGCGGGCGTTTCCGGCTGCGCGCAGATCGGCGACAGCGTGCCGTCGGCGTTCGCCGATCCCGCCAAGTACGAGCTTTATGATTGCAAGCAGCTCGAGAACGAGCGCAGCAATCTCAAGACCCGCGCGGCGGATCAGGAAAAATTGATGGCCAAGGCGGAGACCGGCGTCGGCGGTACTGTCGTCTCCGAGATGGTCTATCGCAACGAGCTGATCTCGATCCACTCCCAGCAGAAGCTGGCGGATGAGGCCTGGCGCAAAGGCAAGTGCCATGAAAGCACGCCGGACACACCTGCGGTCGCGGCACCCGCTGCCCCCACGCCGGCGGCGAAGGGCCCGCGCGCACCGCGAGGCCTCGTCCACTAGGCCGGCGTTTCCGAACGAGCCGGTTGTGACTGGCTGAGCTCAGGCGCGCCAATCGTAGATCCAGTCCTGCCGCGCCAGCATGCGCTCCGGACCGATGGCGCGGATCGCCAGATCGCGCGCGATCGCCGCCGGCCCGCCCAAATGATAGATGCGGCCCTGCTGTCGCGCCAGGCGCTGCACTTTCAGCACGCGCCCGCGCCGCATCCGTGCGTAGCGCTTCAGCGCGGCGGGAATGCCTGCGGTGTTTTCCCCGGTGCTGTCGCTCAAGGCCTTGGCGAGCACGGCCGCATCCTCGATCGCCATGCCGGCGCCTTGTGCGGCAAACGGCAACATCGCATGCGCGGCATCGCCGAGCAGCGTCACCGCGCCTTCGCTCCAGCGACCGATGTCGGGCAGGGTGAACAGCGCCCATTTGCGCCAGCCGTCGACCGCGCCGATCAGCATCCGCGCCGTCGCCGGCCAGCGCGCGGTGGCGAATGCACCCTTGATCTCGTTGATGTCGCCGGGCTCGCTCCAGCCCGGCCGGTTCCAGGTGCCCGATACGATCGCGACCACGTTGATCTGGCGTCCGGCCGAGATGGGATAGGCGACGAGATGCGCGTCCGGTCCCATCCAGAGCTGCACGCGCGGTGCGGCGTATTCACGCGGCAGGGCGGTGGCGTCCAGCGTGCCGCGCCAGGCGATCAGGCCGGAGAATTGCGGCTGTACATCCGGAAACAAATGCCCGCGCACCGACGACCAGATGCCGTCGGCGCCGATCAGCGCGACGGCCAATTCCTCCTGCCGTGAATTGCCGCGGCGTTGGATGACGGTGAGGCCTCTCGCATGCTTGGTCACATCCTCGAACTGGCAGCCGAGCCGCAGATCGATATCGGGATGGTCGTTGACGGCCGCCTGCAGCGCGGCCTGCAGGTCGGCGCGGTGGATCACCCAATAGGGTGCGCCGGCGCGGAACTCGGCGGCCTGGCCAAGCGGCATCCGTGCGATCTCGCCACCGGCCCGCGCGCTCAGGATGTTGACGGATTCAGGCGTGACCGCGCGCCGCGCAAGCGGTTCCTTGAGCCCGAGCTCGACCAGGATGCGGCTGGCATTGGGAGAGAGCTGGATGCCGGCGCCGGCTTCCTCGAGCCGTTCGGCCTTCTCCAGCACGACGACGCGAAAGCCCTGTGCCGCCAGTGTCAGCGACGCCGTCAGTCCTCCGATCCCGGCGCCTGCAACGATGACGGTTCGCGTCAGCGCCACGGAGCGGTCAGGCGACCTTGTCTTTCAGCACGCATTCCGGCGGCCGCGCTTCGCCGGCCGCGAGGTCGGCCGCGAAGCGATAAAGCGTCGAGCAGTACGGGCAGATAATCTCGCTGTCATTGCCGAGGTCGAGGAACACGTGCGGGTGGTCGAACGGCGGGTTGGCGCCGACGCACATGAACTCCTGCGATCCGATTTCGATCACCGAGACACCGGCATCGTTATGGAAGTGCGGGACGACGTGGTCGGACATATTCTCACCTTGATGGCAACGATGGGCAGACGCAATCAACAGCATGCGGCATCGCGAAATGCCGCGCACCATACTGACGGGAACAGTTGATTCCTAGAGCCCCGATGGCTCATTTGCTCATGCAAATTCGACACAATCTTGTCGTCCCAGAGAAGCCCTCCTTTGGTCGGAGCCGTTGTGTCGCAAAAACGGCACACTATCTCCAAGGCGAATAAAACTAGAGGTTTTAGCGGAGTGAATCGGGTGCGCGTCAGCTTGGCGGTGGTCGGCGTGGCGGCAAGTGCAGCCGTGGGCGCGGCTATTTGGCCGCACGCCCGTGACGCCGGCACCGTGCTGGCGGCGCGGGAGGATCCCGCTGCGCTCGCCGACATCAGGCTCAATTCCGTGCTGCGCAACAACCCGGCGTTGATCTCCGACAATATCGAGGCGGCGCTGGCCTCCGGCGATGCCGACCTTGCGGCCAGCTTTGTCGAACTCGCCGGCGAGAAGAACATCGCGCTCGGTGATGATCTCACCAAGCGCGTCGATGACGCGCGCGCCGAGCAATCATCCACCATGCATTTCGCCAAAGGCTTCGCCACCGGCCTGGTGACCGGCAATGCCGACGATGTCGCAAGCCTGTCCGGCACGGTCGCCGGCGACCTGTTCGTGTTCGGCGATGTCAGGGACGTCGTGCGCGAGGGTAAGCACCTCGTGATGGGCGAGGACACCGACCAGCTGGTGCTCGGCCTCGCGGCCGCCGGGCTCGCCGTGACCGCGGCCACCTATGTGTCGGTCGGCGGCGCCGGGCCGCTGCGCGCCGGGCTGACATTGGTCAAGGATACGCGCAAGGCCGGGCGGCTGAGCGAGGGGATGATCGAATGGGCCGGGCGTTCGACCCGCGAGGTCGTCGACCAGCCGGCGCTGCGCGAGGCGGTCGTATCCGGCTCGGTGCTGCGGCCGGTGCAAACCGCAACCGCGATCCGCGCGGCCTTCCGCGCCGAGAAGGCCGGCGCGCTGGTGCGCGTCGCCAAGGACGTCGGGCGCATCGGCGAAGCGGCGGGGGTTCGCGCTGCGCGGGATACGCTGAAGGTCGCCGAGAACCCGAAGGAGATCGCGCGGGCGGCGCGGATCGCCGAGGCGAAGGGCGGCCAGACCCGTGCGATCCTGAAGCTGCTCGGCCGCGGCGCGCTGCTGCTGGCGGCCGGCGCCTTCAATCTCACCATGTGGCTGTTCGGCGCGCTGCTGGCGCTGTTCGGCTTCCTGTCGTCGATCAAGGCCACCACCGAACGGGCCACCGCCTGGTGGCTCAGACGAAGCAAGGCGCTGCGCCTGAAGCGGCAGATGGCCGCGCAGGCTACCTTGGCGAGTATACCCGCCCAGGGTTAGGCTGGCGGTCGCCTGTCGATCGCCAATCGCAAATCCCAAGAAGAAACGGAATGGATGATGCCGAGTTTCCATCACGGCGATGTTGAAATTGCCTATATCGACGAAGGCGCGGGCGAACCGATCGTGCTGGTGCACGGCTTTGCCTCGAGCAAGAACGTCAACTGGATCTACCCGACCTGGGTGTCGGATCTGGTCAAGGCCGGCCGTCGCGTGATCGCGCTCGACAATCGCGGCCACGGCGAATCCGCCAAGCTCTACGATGCCGCGCAGTACGAGATCGAGACCATGGCCAGCGACGTGATCGCGCTGATGGACCATCTCGGAATCACGCGCGCCGACATCATGGGCTATTCGCTGGGCTCGCGGATGACGGCGATCCTGGCGCGAGAGAATCCCGATCGGGTGCGCTCGGCGATCCTTGGCGGGATCGGCATCGGACTGATCGAGGGCGGCGGCCCCGGCGAGACGGTCGCGCTGGCGCTGGAGGCGCCGTCGCTCGACGATGTCACCGACCCGGTCGGCCGTACCTTCCGCGCCTTTGCCGACCAGACCCGCTCCGACCGCCGCGCGCTCGCCGCCTGCCTGCGCGGTTCGCGCCGCCTGATGACGCGCGAGGAGGCGGCCGGCATCCGCGTGCCGGTCTTGATCGCGGTCGGCAGCAAGGACGAGATCGCGGGCTCGGCGTCAGCGCTCGGCCGGATCATTCCGGGGTCGGAGGTGCTCGACATTCCGAACCGCGATCACATGCGGGCGGTCGGCGACAAGGTCTACAAGACCGGGGTCATCGACTTCCTGTCGCGGCGAAAATAGATCGTCGGCTTCATCCCTGGCGAAGGCGCGCGCGGCCGCGATCAGCACCACGAAGGTCGCAACCCACACCATGCGCGCGCCGTAGCGGTCGTGCGGTCCCGAGATCACGCCGCAGACGAAGGCATTGCCGAGCAAGGCGAGCGTGACCGTTCCCGCCAGCAGCGTCAGATCGTCGAGCCGCCGCTGCCACAGGCCGCGGCCGAACAGGATGACGACCAGCAGCATCGAGCCCAGCGCGACCGGCACGTGGATGTGGTTGATCGCGGTGAAGTCGAGGTGCCAGCGTTGCTGCCGCGCCGCGCGCATCGGCGCGATTTGTTTGGGAATGTAGCGCTCGATGATGCCGTAGGTATGCGGGATCCAGCCATTGGTGCCTTCGCCGGTCGCGACATGCATGAGCTGGTCTGCGGTTGCCGTCAGCGCTGCCTTGGCCTGCCATTCCGGATATTCGGCCAGCGAGCGCAGCACGATGTAGCCCATCTCGTCATTCAGTCCCTTGAAGCGGCCGAGCGTGTTGAACATGCTGTGGCCCCACAGGAAGTCGTCGGCGGTCGGCGGCAACTCGTCGCGATAGGGGCAGAGCTTCAGCTTCTCCGTCGCGCAATGATCGCGCAGATATTGCGCGACGATGCCATCCTGCAGCATGCGGCCGAAGGCGACGCCATAGCCGCCGGGCGTCCAGGCCAGCTGTCCGGACAGCGCAAAGTTCGCCGCCAGCAGCATCGCCGCGCCGGCGACGGTGGTCAGGCTGCCTTGTACGAGGCCCGCAACCGGGATGCGCCGCCTGAGCCACGGACGCAGCATCCAGCCGACGCAGCACAGGCCGAGCAGCACCGCCAGCGTCGCGCTGTGCGTGGCGGCGGAAAACGCGATGAAGGCGAACAGCACCGCCTTCTCCAGCGTCGAGATCCGTTCGCCGTGCAGGATCAGGATGAAGAGCGCGAGCACCGAAAGGCCGGCGAAGATGTCGGTCAGCAGCATGCTGTCCAGCCAGGGCAAAGCGGTGGTCGCGATCAGCGCGAGGCTGATCGCAATCAGCCGGACCGGCCGGGCGAGGCCGAGCACGCGCAGCGTCAGCTGCAGGATCCATAGCGTCGCCAGGGTCTGGATGCCGAGGTTGAGCCAGAAATCCGACGTCTCGCCGACATGGAGGTAGATGCCGAACACCGTGGACCGGCTCGGCACCAGGTAGCCCTCATACCAGCGCGCCAGATAGCCGCCGGTATCCCATTGGAGCAGCGGATAGCCGTTCCAGAAGGCAGGGGCGAGCAGGAGGAGGGGGATGGCAATTGTCGCGATCCAGACCGACCGTGCATCGGTCAGGCGGGCACCTAAACTCTGGGTATTGATGATGTTTCCCCCTATTATTGGGGCCGACCATGCCCAAAACCACACTGGGGACGAAATCCGCCAATAGTTGCAGAAGCACGGCTTGATTTCGGCAAAATCCCGACCAATTCCCCTAGACGCCGGCCCGGGGGTGTTCGGCTGGGGTTTACTGTACTGAGCCATCCCGGGACGCGCTGGGTCCATCGTGCTATAACGCACATCAGAACAACCGAATTGCGAGAGCAGCTATGGCAGTTCATCAGGTCAATCCGCAGGGGAGCAAGCTCGCGGCGCTCGATCCGATCTGGGATCGAATCCGCGGCGAGGCGGAGGACATCCTGCGGCGCGAGCCGGAGCTCGCATCCTTCATCTACGCGACTGTGCTGCATCATGAGCGGCTGGAGGATTCGGTGGTCCATCGCATTGCCGAGCGGCTCGATCACGCCGCGCTGTCGGGCGATTTGATCCGCCAGACCTACGGCGAGGCATTGCGCGACGAGCCCGATATCGGCAACGCGTTCCGCGCCGATCTCGTCGCCGTCTATGACCGCGATCCCGCGACCTCGCGCTTCATCGATCCCTTGCTCTACTTCAAGGGCTTCCACGCGCTGCAGACCCATCGTCTCGCGCACTGGCTCTATCAGAAGGGCCGCAAGGATTTTGCCTTCTATCTGCAGAGCCGCTCCTCGGCGGTGTTCCAGACCGACATCAACCCGGCCGCCAGGATCGGTCGCGGCATCTTCCTCGATCATGCCACCGGTTTCGTCTGCGGCGAGACGGCGGTCATCGAGGACGATGTCTCGATCCTGCATGGCGTCACGCTCGGCGGCACCGGCAAGGAGAACGAGGATCGCCATCCGAAGATCCGCCACGGCGTGCTGATCGGCGCCGGCGCCAAGATCCTCGGCAATATCGAGATCGGTCATTGCGCGCGCATCGCGGCCGGCTCGGTCGTGGTCAAGCCCGTGCCGCACAACGTCACGGTCGCGGGCGTGCCGGCGAAAATCGTCGGCGAGGCCGGCTGTGCCGAGCCGTCTCGCACCATGGACCAGATGCTCGGCGCGATCGGGCTTTGATTTCACTCGCTTTCTGATCGCGGCGAAAACGCGCCCAAACAAGAGTCGTGTGCGCAACATCACGTCGCCAAAGCCTGAAAAGGCTCTGGCGATCTTTGCCGTCTCGTCCTAAAACTCCCCCGAAAATCATCGACCCGATTGGAGACGGCCGTGGACGTTCAGGAAGTCAGGAAGCTCGACGCGTATCTCAAACGCGTGTTCAGCAATCCCAAGATCCGCGTGGTGCCGCGGCCCAAGAAGGATGACTCGGCCGAGGTCTATATCGGCGAGGAGTTCATCGGCGTGCTGTTCGTCGACGACGAGGACGATGATCGCTCGTTCCAGTTCCAGATGGCGATCCTGGAAGAGGATCTGGCCGAGTAGGGCGGAACAGCAGCGTTGCCGGCCGGCTCCGTCGCTTGAGCGCCGGAGCCCGTTGGCGTGCGCGGCGCGGATCGACGGATCTGGCCGCGCGCCGGTCACCAGCTTCGAGAACGTGAGTGAGGTACCGCGTCAAAGCCAATGCGGGCACGATCAGCGACAGGCCGGCGAGCAGCAATAGTATCAACACCACGGTGCGGAACATCTCGTCATCGATCTTTCCGTACAGCGTGAAGCCACTCCAGAGGCCGGCGAGAAGGAATGGCAGACCCAGCCCGTACAGTTTGACGGTTTCCGTCGTGAAGGCGCCGGTAACGCCCATCGAAATCGAGATCACCACAAAGGCGGCGAACAGGACCGGCTGGAACACCGCGCGCTGCGCGTCCTTCGTCCAGCCGCGCCATTGGCACGAGATGGTCGAGACAACGCCACCCAGTCCGGTAAGTCCGCCGACCAATCCGTTGACGAGACCGATCGCGATGTCCGGTGCGACCCCGATCTTCACCGGCCTGAACGCTGGTCGTGTCAGGCTGTAGATCGCGTAAAGTGCCAGCAATGCGCCGACACCGAATTGCAGATGGACCGCGCTGAGATAGGTGAGCAGCACCACACCGCCCGGGATGCCGATCGTTGTGCCAACTGACAACGGCCAGATCGCGTGCCAGTTGAACGCCTGACGCAATTTCAGGATGCCGTAGCCCTGCGTCAGCAGGCCGTAACCCGCGATCAGTGCCGCGGTTTGCACCGGCGTGACGATGTGCAGCCACACACCCGACACGACGAGCCCCATCGCAAATCCCGAAAAGCCGCTGACGAACCCGCCGGCAAAAGCGGCAATAACAAAAAGAACAAGACTCGTTCCATCCACCGGTCGCTCCCCAAAAATGAGGTGACGCACTCTTGGATGGATGGTCCCATCTGATGGGGAGGGTGCGAATCCCCGAGCTTGCTGATTGGGCGGTCACCCACTGAACGCCAGCTTACCTATTTGGCTTCTCCGTAGGTGATTTGATCAAATAGCGTCACACTGTCGGCCTTGGTCCAAAGCCCCACCTTGCCTGCATCGCCAAATGTGGAATCCTCCACCTCGAACAATTGTTTGCCGTTGAAAGATACAATGAAGTGCGAGGCTTTGAAGTCGACACGTAGCGTGTGCCAGTTGTTGGACGGCACCTTGGTGTTGATTCCGTAGCCTCCCTTTCGGCCGACGATGTCGAGCGGGCTTCGGACGCCGTTCACTGTCTTGTACAAAACGACATTGTCCTCGAGTGCATTGGCGCGGGTCACGTAGTAGTTGTTTGCGTCCTTCGCTCGCCAAACAATGCCGGCGGCGCGGTCCTGCGAGCCCGCGACAGCCTTGAACTTGACCTCGACAAAGCCGTCCTTGATGTTGGTGTCGTCCTTCAATAGCAGCGGGTAGGTCGCTCGGCCGGATTGTTTGAGCACCTTCGACTTCGACGGCGCCGTCGCATCGGTTTCGACCGTCCATCTTGCATCGCCAGACCCTGTGACGGTGGCGGTCCAGCCCGCCGGCGCAACGCCGATCTGGGTATTCTCAAATCCAATTGCGTGGCTCGGCATGTCATTCACTCCCAGGAGAAGCAGCGTAACCGCGGCGATGGCCATGCGTTGTTGGGGATGAGGCATTTCTAGGCTCCCGTCGGATCGAAAATTCCACTGTGCGGATGTCGTGAAATGCGACCTTGCCAGGCGTCGATCATTCGAAAAGCCCGGCCGCTTGAACGGGAGGCTCGACCGGACGGGGAAACTTGGTCGAATCCCGCGATCCTCCTTGCGCGTAGCGCGATGAGGACTCCATCCCGGATTTTCGTTCCGTTCCGGTAGCAGACGGCGATCAGAGATTGATCGGCGCGGTCGTCGCGGCCAAGCTGAGTTGACCCGGACCAATGTTGCGGGGTTGGCCGGCGACGAGTTCGTCTGACCATGCGGAGGTAGGGATCGACGTCTTCCGAAGCCCGCGCAAATGCAGACCGCAAGGCAAATTGGCTGGAAGGAACTGGAGGCTTGCTTTCGCCCATGTGCACATGCCCTCGACAACTCGAGCGTTGCACAGTCTTGGACCGAAGCCTCAAGGGGAGACCGTATTTCCCCCACACAACTCTTAGTCCAGCGAGCCGACAAAGGCAATACGGATCGACCGGCGCCGCCATCGAATGCTCCGGGGCGCGCGGTGACGGGGAGGTGGTCATCCCCTCGCGCTGTGCATCTGCGCGGAGAGACGGTTCATCGCGGTGGCGATGTCGCGCCACTGCGCAAGCCAGCTGCGCGGAAAGCGGAAGGTCAGGTCGGCGCCGTCGATGCGCCGCTCACTCAGGCACATGCCGGGCGTCGAGGTATCGCGCGTGCAGCGCGCGGTCAGCTGCGGCTCGCTCGCCGTGAACAGCTCCTCGCCGCCATAGGGCGTGCCGTCGCGGAACGCGCGCGCCGTCAGGCCGTCGTCGGTGTTTGCGCGCTCGTCGAGATAGCGCGGATAGATCGTGCGCAGGCGCATGTCCGGCGCGAGTGAATCGTGGTGCGCCGCGATCGACACGAAGATCCTGTCGATCGGCTGCACCTTGTCCTCGACCGTATCGGCGCTGTAGTGCTTCGGCGCGGCAGGCGCCTCCAGCGACGGATAGAGGAAGCTCAAATCGACGCGCTCCTGCGGCCCGGAGTGGCGCTGGATCTTCATGCGCACGGCCATGGTCGGTACGTTGAACAGCGCGCCGCCGACGCTCACCGGCAGCCGCGACGGATCGCTCGGCGGGATGGTCGTGTAGGTCGGCCACAGCAGATAGGCGACGAGCGCAACCGCGCCGGCCGCGATCACCGCCGAGGCGATGATTGGAACGAGATGCGCGCGCGGGTTGCGGCGGGTGTCGCGGGCGAGATGCTGGGCGGTCGAGAGAAGCGTCATGAGCAGGGCAGAGATCAGGTCGGGAGGGGCCGAATCATCTGCCGAATATGCCACGTGGCGGGGAATTTCCGTACGATTCCAATGGAATCCGGGACCAAATGGCCATGCGCAAACGCTACACCTGACGGGTCCGGTTAACCTTTCCTTAAGGATGATGTGGCGGCCGGCTGCCAATTCTGCGAAGCAGGGCGGGTGGCCTGTTGCGTAGCGGAAGTTCCGATGTCGCCCGATACCTTGAATTCCCTGTTCTCGCTCCTGATCGGTTTCGCGCTCGCGGGCGCACTGGCCAGCGGTTACCAGGCGATGGCGGAGCGCCCGGCCGGTTTCGGCCTGCTGCAGGAGGGCGTGGCGCCGAAGACCTTCGCCGCGGTCCCGTTCCTCGTCTTCGCCGCACCGTTCATCATCATGCGCAACACGCTGCGCGGGGCACGCATCGAGCGCCGTCGCTTTGAATTCGTGATGATGGCAACCGTCATCTCCGGCTTCTGGAGCCTGATGTCGGGCACCTTCTTCATGATGACGCTGCGCGCTGCGGGCGTGCTGGCCTGATCCGATCATGATCCGCGGCCGATCACGGTCGCGCTTGCTTGAAACCATGTCGGCCGTCGTGCCAAGGTCTCCTGCGATCAGAGCTTCGGTTCTGATTGAATCAGAAACCGAAGCTCTGGATTTTCGTTTCGACGCGTTTTCTTCACGCGAACCGGTGTCCACTTCGCTCGAAAACGCTCCAGGGAGACCTCAATGGCGATCTACGAACTCGACGGGCAGGCGCCCGATCTTCCCGCCGACGGCAGCTACTTCATCGCCGACAATGCCGTTGTGATCGGCAAGGTCCGCCTCAAGTCCGCCGCGAGCGTCTGGTTCGGCGCCGTGCTGCGCGGCGACAATGAGTGGATCGAGATCGGCGAGGGCTCCAACGTTCAGGACAATTCCACCCTGCACGTCGATCCCGGCTTTCCCCTCAGCATCGGCAACAACGTCACCATCGGGCACAATGCGATCGTGCACGGCTGCACGCTGGAAGACGGCGTGCTGATCGGGATGGGATCGATCGTGATGAACGGCGCGCGGATCCGGCGCGGCAGCGTGGTCGGTGCCGGCTCCGTCATCACCGAGGGCAAGGAGTTTCCGGAAAATTCCCTGATCATCGGTGCACCCGCGCGTGTGGTGCGTACGCTTGACGCGGCGCAGGCCGAAGCGTTGTCGCGGCCGGCGAAGTCCTACGCCATCAGGGGCCCGCAATACAAAACGGGACTGAAGAAGATCGGCTGAAGCTTCAGCGCTTGCGGCCGCGCTTGCGCGCGGCGTTCGGTGCGGCGGGGCGAGGCTTCGCTGCGCCTTGCGGTCTCGTTGCCTGTTGAAGTCTTGTTGCTTCCTGAAGTCTTGTTGTTTCCTGAAGTCTTGCGCTCTTGCGCAGCGCATCCTTCAGGTCGATCGGAATGCCGTGCTTCTTGAGCAGGTCGGCGAAAGCTTCGTCGGCGAGCTCCTGCAAGGTCGCCATCCGGTCGCGCCCGAGCTCCTTCAGCTTGTCGAAAGTGTCGTCGTCAAACTCGATCAGCTTGCGCAAATTGCATTGCTCCCAAACTGTATTGCTCCAACGCCTGCGGTAACCGGCGTTTTGCGGACTCGTTGACGTCCGCAAGGGAGAATTGCCATGCGCAAATTATCTGTCACCACCGCGCTCGCGACAATCGCGATTGTGCTAGCGCCCGCGGTTACCGTCGCCCAAGGTACCGGGAGCGGCGCCGGGACCGGCAGCCCCTCGTCAGCCAGCCCGACATCGCCGCAAGCCACGTCACCACCGGCAGGGACCAACAGCGCCGGGACCGCGCAATCCTCCGGCGGCCCCAACACCGGCAGGGGCGTTACCACCGGCTCGTCAACGACGACCGAGAGCGTCGACAAGGCCATCGCCGACGAGAACGAAAAAGTCGACCGCCGTACACGAGGCATCTGCCGCGGCTGTTAACCTCTGACGGCCGCGCTTCGATGAACGCGGGTCGCGCAGATGTGAGCGCGACATAGCCGCGCGGTGGAAGCCGCGGTCCTAGATTGGGCTAGCATGCGCAGGACGCGGCGGAGGAGGCTTGAAGAAGAAAGCCTCTGAAAGAAGGAGTAACGGGTGATGTTGCGTAAAACGATGATTGCCTTGCTGGCGACGGCCTCGGTCGGTCTGTTCACCGTCGATGCTGCGTCGGCACGCGGTGGCTTCGGTGGCGGCGGCTTTCATGGTGGTGGCGGCTTCCGCGGCGGCGGCGGTTTTGGCGGCTTCCACGGCGGCGGCGCCGCATTCCGGGCCATGGGCGGGGGCGGTGGCTTCCGGTCGGCTGCGATCGGCGGTGGCTTCCGGTCGGCGGCGATCGGAGGCGGTTGGGCCGGCCGCGGCTGGCACGGCGGAGGCTGGCGTGGTGGCGGCTGGAACGGCGGCTTCTATCGGCGCGGCTGGGGCTATCCGCTCGCGGCGGCAGCGGTCGGCTTCGGGCTGGGCTATGGCGCCTACGATTACTATGACGGCTACTACGGCAATCCATACTACGCCGGCTACGGCTATGACGCCGGCTACGGCTATGACGATGGCTACGGCTACTGTTACGTCGTGCGCCGCGGCGTGATGACACCGTATGGCTGGCGCGTTCGGCCGGTGCAGGTTTGCAATTGAGCCATTCGCTCAAGCATGGCCGGTCCATTCGGTCGCCATGCTGATGGTCTTGCAATGATCGGCGCGGCCGGCGTTTCGACGCCCGGCCGCCGCGTTGGGTCGCGCACTGGTATGCAGCTTGCACCGCCTTGCAGTAGTCCGTGACCGCGTCGCGAAAACCAATGGCCCGGCTGCGATTGAAGCCGGGCCTAGAGGATATCAGAGATGCTGACCATTCCTGACCTGACATTGCTGCTCATGGTGGTTGTTGCGAGCCTTGCCGTTGCGCTGATCTACATGCTTCGCGAACTCGAGCCGAAGCTTGCGCGGCTGCGACAGAGAGGCGATCGCGTCTTGCGCGATCGCGCCAAATAAGCGGCAGTGCCGTTCGCCGCGGCCTTAGCCGAGGTGATGCTGCGCACGCAGAGCCGTCAGCTGAGCACGCCGTATTTCTTCACCCGGTCTGCATGTTTCGCGCGGCGAGGGCGCTTTCTCGGTAAGCGGTCCCGCGTGGGATTCAAGGGCCCAAAAAACAAGGCCGTCGACGTAGTATACCGTCAACGACCTTGCCAGCCCCGGATATTGAAATCGGCTCACGCCATCCGGTCATTCGAAGATGACTCGGATTCGAAGGCCGATATGTGAACCAGTTCACAAAGTCCGGATTAATTCACGGTAACGGGCACTCATGATCGGCCGCTGCCGGCAGCCGTCGAGCCCGAAAGTTCCCCGCTAGATGATGATCTTGCTGGGGATTTGGCGCATTTTTATGGCTGGTCACCTGGCGTGGGGTGGGCTTCCGAGGGCATCAACCGCGCGACCGGTGGCGCTTCCGGTTGGCGCTACGGGTGGCCTTTGAGCGCTTACGCGGCGCGGGCTCGGCGGCCGGTTCGTTGGCCTGCGCGCTCGCCAGTGACTGGCGCAAACCCTCGACCTGTTCAGTCAGCGCGGCGACCTGGTCGGAGAGCCTCTTCGCATCGGCCGCCTGCAAGGCGAACTGCTTGCGCATGGTCTGCAGCTGGTCCTGCACCTCCTGCAGCTGGTCGATGGATTCTTGCTGGGTCACCTCCATCCCCTTGGTCTTTTCCACCAGGGCCTCGGAGACCTGCGCGGTCCGCGCCTGCA
Source organism: Bradyrhizobium sp. USDA 3262 (assembly GCF_054060035.1). Lineage (NCBI taxonomy): Bacteria > Pseudomonadati > Pseudomonadota > Alphaproteobacteria > Hyphomicrobiales > Nitrobacteraceae > Bradyrhizobium > Bradyrhizobium sp. USDA 3262. Next base: position 6,602,102 of record NZ_JBSSCT010000001.1, on the reverse strand, counting down.
ACTGACGCGCGGCGACCATGCGGTCGGTCTCCGGCACGTTGCCGGTGAAGGCGCGCCACAGCGCGATCGAGCCGATCCCGAACAGCACAAGCACCAGCACCACGGCGCCGATCGCGATCGGCTGCACGCCAATCAGGCTGCTGGCTTGTGAATTCCGGGGGGCAAGTTCGACCATGCGACCAACAACCGGACGTCAATTGAAAGGTTCGAAATAGCACAAACCTCGGCGCGGGCAAAACCGGGGGGTGTGTAGACCACTGCGGCAGCAGCGAAATTTGTATCACATGTTAATCTTCGGCCGCGCTGCTCGGCCGGCTCGAGGCGCCGATCGGCCTCTGGTCGACGCGAATTCAAGCTCCCGAATTCAGCCTCTGGGCGCGATCAGGCCGACCCTCATGTCCTTTGCCAGATAGACGCAAGCGCCGTCGGCGAGCACCCGGCCGTCGGCGATGCCCAGCACCAGCCGGCCGCGCCTGGCCTGGCGTATGTCGACCTCATAGCGCACCAGCCTGACATCCGGCGTGATGTGCCCCCTGAACTTGACCTCGCCGACCCCGAGCGCGCGGCCCTTGCCCGGCGAGCCCGACCAGCCGAGCCAGAAGCCGATGATCTGCCACATGGCGTCGAGGCCGAGGCATCCGGGCATCACGGGGTCGGCGGCAAAGTGACAGGCGAAGAACCAGTGATCCGGCGCAATCTCGAGTTCGCCGGCGACATGGCCCTTGCCGAATGCGCCTCCGTCCAGGCTGATCTCGGTGATGCGGTCCATCATCAGCATCGGCGGTGCCGGCAGCTGCGCATTGCCCGGGCCGAAATAGCCGCCTTCGCTCGAGCGCAGCAGATCCGGCTTGCTGTAGGACGATTGCGGAGCGTGAAAATCGTGCGGATTGAACAAGATGGCCATCGATGTTCGGGTTCTGGCTGAAGCTTAGCTGCGGCTGCGCCGCATGGTTCTTGGCCGCGCGGACAGGGGTTTGGCAGGCAAGCCCAACGCGGCGGCCATGAAGGCCCAGATGTCGCCGGTCAGCCTTGCCGGATCAGGCCGTCTTTCGCTCATGAGCGCGCCGATCAGCGCCTGGCGGATGCCGCCGATCATCAGCGCGATGGTGAGGTGAGGGTCGATGCCAGCGGACACGATCCCGTCGCGCTGGGCCGCCTCGAGCATGCGGGCGCCGGCTGCAAGCTGCCGGCCGGTGAAGGCGGTCTCGACATCGAGCACCTCGGGCGCGCGGCTGAGCGGTCCGATCACGAGGGGCGCAAACGGGTGATCATAGTGAAAGGCGACATAGGCGCCGATCCGCTGCTTCTCCCGGTCCGCCCAGTCCGTGGCGGACAGCTTGGCACCGCCGAACGCCGCCGCATCAAGTTGTTCATAGAAGCCTTCGACCACGGCGGCGATCAGGCCGGCCTTCGATCCGAAGTGGTGGTAGGCGAGCCCGACCGAGACCTGCGCCCGTCTTGCGACGGCCTGCATCTCGAGGTGCCCGCGGCCCTCGATGAGCTCGGCTTGCGCTGCCGAGAGCAGCCGTTCCCGTGTCCCCAGGCTCGTCGCGTCCATCGTGGGCTCACTCGCTGAATTGAATTCAATTCAATCTCGCCGATGCTAGGATGTCAAGCCGCCGACGCGAATGGCAAAGCGAGCCGGTGAAGGAATGCGATGGCGTTTGCGATCAAGACCGAGATCCGAAATCCACGGGCGATGGTGTTCAGCTTCACCGCGCAGAAGACCATGTATGGCGGCAAGCACATTCGCGGCCGACGACGTCGTGTTCGTGTTCGCGAGCGAGAACGAGGGCGGCAGCGGCCTGATCGCCCGCGCGATCGTCGCGTCGGCCGAAGCGACACCGCCCAAGATCGGCATCATCAGGCAAACGCCGCGCGTCAGCATCACGGTCAGGCGCACCGCATCCGCAGCGCGGCCGCTCGGGCGCGACCAGCTCAAGCGCTTCAAGGATTGGGACGACGGCCGGCCCGAGACCGAACTGAATTTCAAATTCTATCGCCAGGCCACCAACAAGATCGTCGGCATCTCGGACGAGACCGCGGCGTTTCTCGAGCGGTTCTTCTAGGCGTCGATCGACGCCGCTCAAAAAGGGTGCGGCCAGCCTTTGGGGGAAGGCTGGCCGCGCGCGAACCGGTCTGGGACGGGGAGGGGTGGGGATGTGACCGGGTCGCGAACTCGAAATTTCCTGTTCTGCTCAGCGCGAGCTTGCGGTTGCAACTGCGGGGCGGTTGTCCCCGAGCGAGACCCAGACATTGGGATCGCCCTGCGACTGCCGCTTGACGAAGCGGTAGCCAGTGTCGGTCCAGGCGACGATGCTCTCGTTCTGGTTATCGAGCACGAACTCGCCTTTGTCGGTCTTCACCGTCAGCACCGCGTGACCTTCGCCCTTCTTGTCGCGGACCACCGTGATCAACAGCGCCTCGCGGGGCCAGCCGGCGTCCATCAGCATCTTGCGCTTCAGGAGCACGTAGTCCTCGCAGTCGCCGTAGCCGTCAGTCGGCAACGACCATTTCTCGATCACGCCCCAATGATCCATGTCGGTCATCGGCTTGATGGATTCGTTGACCCACTTGTTGACCCGTACGAGGTCCCGCCAAGCGGTCTGCGACAACACGATGTCGCGTGGTTGCGTCGCGCCGCCGCGGCATTCGCCCGGATTGTCGGCACAGAATTCGACCCAGCCGATCGGCGAACGCGCAACATCACCCAGGCTGGCGTAGAGCACGTCGCCGGCCTTGGCCGACACGCACGTCGCAAACAGAATGGCGGCAACCGCCAAACCTTTCCCCTGTCCCCTGAACCCAAACATCGTGGCCCCCGTTCTTCTTGTTGGGACCACGTTTCGCACAAAGCTTTTGCGCCGCCGCTAAGTACGCAAAGTAGATTTGACGCGAATACTGGTAAAAGCTGCGACGAATTCGAACTGTACTTGAATCGAATTCGCGTAAAATTTGAAACAACTGCAATTGATTCAAATTTTATGCATTAACGCGGCAAGCGCTGCGCCAGCGCGGTTTGTTGCGTCAAACGCTGCGGCCGTTAACCGCCGATTTTCACCGGGCCAAACGCGCCGAAGGCGGCCACCGGTGCACCGGTGGCCGCCTTCGCGGGCCAAAACAGGGGGGCTTGAGCGCTTTTTCGCTTTACCTCGCGGTAACGCTCTCTTCGAGGGTTTCCGCCGATTGCTCGTGAACGAACTCGAGCGCGAAGCCTTCCTCGAGATTTCGCACCACACGGGACTGCACCCGCCCGAGCATCACGAGCGATTTCAGCGGCGGGCGGTTCTCGGCGGCAATCGCAGCACCGGACAAGGAAAGGTCGATGATGCGGCAGGTCATCCGCGTGCCGTCTTCCTGGGTCAGCAGGGCGATCGGGTTGCGCGGCACGATACGGTCGTGGCGGCGATCCTCGGGCAGATTGAGGATGTCGCGGTTGGCAAGCCAGGTCAGCTGCGCGGCGAGCTTGTCGCGCTTGCGCGCGGTGGCGCCGATCGTCATCGCAAAGCCGTTGTCGATGATGCGGGTGATGCGTCCTTCGACCCGGCCGATATGGTCGAGATAGGCGATCACGCGGTCGCCGACATTGCCGATGCCTGGCGCCAGCAAAGCGAGGCCGCCCGGCGACATGTTGATAATCTGGCAGGGAAACTCGCGCCGGTCGGGCAGCATGTAGCGGCCGAGCAGGTGCACCTTGACGCGCTGGAAGCGCCGCCGCTCCTCGGCTACGGGGACGACGGTAGTTTTCTTCTGTGCAAACGACATCACGACAAACCCGGCCACCGTCCATTCGGAGCCCCGACGACCCTACGGCTGATAGGGTTAACGGGGCGTTACGGTTGAGACGGGGAACCCGCACACGGTGCAAGAGAAACGTGAGTGGAACCCCGCGTGGCCCCCAAGGGGTCAGGGCTGCGCATCAGGTTCGCCGAACCACCGCGACATGACCTGAGCTGCTTCATCAAGGTGAGTGGCGGTGTCAGCGGCCCATGCGACGAAGCCGTCGGGGCGCACGAGCACGGCGTCGAGGCCCAGCCGATCCCGCGCATCGCTTGCGACATAGCCGATCCGGCCACGCCAGCGATCCGCAAGCGCTTGCAGCGGAGAGCGCGGATCGAAGTCCAGCAGCACGCCGCGCCCGTTCCTCAGCAGTTCGCCGAGTTTCGTGCCACAGGCGAGCTCGAAGTCGGGCGCGCTAAGGCCCACCAGCGGATGGTTGCCGCCAAGATCGTAGCGCAGCGAAACGCCCCACACGCGCTCGGCAAAGTAGCTCGCGCCGTCTGACGTCGCGATCAGGTCGCGGATGATGGCTTCGAGCGCGCGCGAACTTCGGCTTGGCCGCATCAGCGCGACCTGGGCGCGCGACCAGTCCAATACCTGCGCGGCCACCGGATGTCGCTCACGCGAGTAGCTGTCGAGCAGATCCGCCGGTGCGTCGCCGCGGATCGTGGCCGCGAGCTTCCAGCCGAGGTTCATCGCGTCGCCAAGCCCGAGATTGAGCCCCTGGCCGCCGAGCGGAGAATGAATGTGCGCGGCATCGCCCGCGAGCAGCACGCGCCCCTTGCGGTAATCCGTCGCCTGACAGGCGCGATCGGTCCAGGTGGTGGCAAGCCGGAGCGCCGTCAACGTGACGTCCGTGCCGGAGACGCGGCGCAGCACCGCCTGCACATGCTCGCGCGTGATCGGCCGGGTTCGGTGGAAGGCGCCGCCGTCGAACTCCACCATCGCGATCGTGCCGGGCCGCGCGTAGGTATACATGCCCGTCGGCGTGTAGTGACGGCCCGTGCGGAGCTGGTCCGGATCTGATATCTCGACCTCGACCGAATAGCCGGTGAATTCGGGATCGGTGCCGACGAATTCAAAGCCGCCGGCCTTGCGCACCATGCTGCGGCCGCCGTCACAGCCGACCAGCCAGCGCCCGTGGAAAGTCGCGCCCCCGGCGCGAATGGTGACGCCGTCGTCCGACTGATCCAGCGCCTCGACGCCGAGGCCGCGCCTGATCTCGACCCCCATCGCGGTTGCGCGCACGGCGAGGGCGGATTCGAGCGCCTCCATGTCGACCGCCATGCTGGTGCCTGCCGGGCTCGGCAGGCGAAACGGCCACTTCGACGTGTCGATATCGTCGTGAAAGAACTGGATGCCGGCAAAATGGCCGGCCGGGCGGCGCGGCGATTGCGTCCAATGCGCGCCATTCGATGCGCTGCTGCCCGAGCCATCGCTTGCGTGCTGCCATGCCGCGATGTCATCCAGCATCCCGCGACGATAGAACGCCTCGATGCCGGGCGCCGAAAGGCCGCGCATGCCGAAGGGCAGCCGCTTCAATGGCGAGCATGGCTCCGCGGCCTGCTCCAGCACCAGGACCGAGAGGTTTGCGCGCTGCAGCTCGCAGGCAAGCAGCAGGCCGACCGGGCCGGCACCGGCAATCACGACATCATGGGGAAGGGGGCGGCTGGTGCGCATGAACTGCTCCTTTGTCGGCGTTCGACCGGAGCGGTTCGTCGGGTTGAGAACCACACGGACGAACATTGGGCGCGCCTGGATGGCGTCCGGTGTTCGTCGTGGGGATCTCATGCACGAGGCAGGAGACCAGAGCTTTCGTTTTCGAAAGGACTTTCGTTTTCGAAAGGACTTGGGCTTACCAAACCAAGTCTGCCTTTTCCGACGCGGCGTATATAGCTGCGTGGCGTTCGATCCGCAACGGAAGGTCCGCGGCTGCGGATTACTGGAACAATGCGCTGCCGCGATGTCGCGGCGCGACCGCGTCGGCGTTGCCCGGTTCGTCGACGCGGCGCGAGCCCGGGCGCGGCGCAAGATTGTCCGGCGTCTTGATGTTGCTCGCGAGCCCTGCGGCTTCGAATGCCTTGATCAACCACCAGCCGAGGTCGATCTGACCCGGCAGCAGCCCGAGCTTCGCGGAGCCGGGATAGGCGTGGTGATTGTTGTGCCAGCTCTCGCCCATGCTGATCAGGCCCGCGATGCCGACATTGTAGCCCTGGGCCGCGACGCCTTCGATGATCCAGGTCTGTCCGCCTTTGCGATGCGAGTAATGACCGATCAGCCAGTGACCGGTGACGCAGACGGCGACACGGACGCAGATGCCCCAGACCAGCCAGCTCCAAGAGCCGATCGCGAGGAACAGGATCGCCCAGGGCAATTGCTGCCACATCCAGGTTCGCTCGACGAAGGCGTAGAAGCGGTCATCGGCGAGCCGTCGCTCGAGCCGGAATTCGGGCGGGTGTTTCAGCACCAGCGTGCAGTGCAGCTGCCACCACGCATCGCGCCAGAAGCCGGCGCGGTGACAGGAGTAGTCGTGGCACGCGGTCTGGCGCTGCGCCCAGTCGCGGAAATCGTGCAGCCGCACCATGCCGTAGGGGCCGGCCATCCCGACCAGCGTGCCGAGATAGACGCAGAGCCGTTCCAGCCACAGCGGACAGTCGAAGCTCGCATGGATCAGGCGTCGGTGCATGCCGACCGAATGCCCAAAGCACAGCGTGATCGCGCTGGTGACGATGAATAATGCGAACGCGCTCCACGTGAACAGCAGCGGCCCAAGGACGATCGCGACCGCGGTCATGCCGCCAAGCCACAGCGACTTCGCCGGCGCCCATCGCACGCGCCCGTCCAGCGGATCGGTGCCGGCGTCCACGAAGATTCGCTCCGAGCCGGGCTGCGGCTTCATTCCGTCACCTGAGGTTGCATCGCAGGTTGCGGTGAAGCGGTCGTCGCTGTCAATCGGCCGCCCACGTCCGTCATGTCGCGGCCCATATTGACGTCTGCGGCGACTTCAGCCAGGCGGCGCCCGGCCGATCCGAAGCGCGCGAAAGCGATGCGGTGAGGTTATTTGTCCTCGGCGTCCATTTCCGGTTCGACAGCCGTTTCCGGTTCGACAGCCGCCGCTGGTGGTTCGACAGTCACGGCTTTCAGCACCTTTCGCTTCGCCGCGCGGACCTCAATCTGCAGCGGCGGCTGATAGGAGCCGCTTGGCGGCACGAAGACGAAGGCATGGTGTCCATCGCCCTTGTTGAGCTTCAGGAGATCGTTGCGGAACTCATCGGCGACGACTTCGCCGACGAGGTTGTTGTTGAAGTAGATATCGATCGCAACCCTTTTGTCGGGGTGCTGGTTGTACAGGGCCCAGCCGGCAATCCTCTTCTCGTTGACCACGTCGACATGGCCGGTGATCTCGCCAAACAGACTCTCGATACCGGCCTCGATCACCTCGAGGTCGCTCCTGTAGATCGATCTCGTCACATCGAAGCTGAAATTCGCGGTATCGACGCATTGGTCGAGCAAACCCTGTCGATGCTCCTTCATTCGTTGCAGCGTGTCCAGTTCGCCCAACTTGACGTACATGCCGACGATACCTTCGATACCAGGATTCATGGTGTCGTTCCCCGCAATGCTACCAGCCAATTCGCCCTCGGCTGCCTTCACAATCGATGCCTCCTTGCGGACAATACTCCGCCAGGACTAGAAGCGCCTCGTTCCGCCAAGGTCTGTCATGAAGACCTTCATGACAGGCCTTCATGACATCCCAATCGTCCTGACCTAAAGTCGGCTCGGCCGAACCCGGCCCAACGACAAGGACAGGGAGAGCGAACCGATGGAGCAGATCCGCGTCTGCACGCATGATGGACCTGGAGCCAAGCCGGTAATCCGGACAGTGCCATGGCCGGAAATCGGCAAAAAGGCGGCCTTGATCAAGGTGGGCGCCTGTGGCGTTTGCGGAACCGATCTGCACATCTTGAAGGGACATTGGCCGAAGCCGTTGCCGTGGCCGTTCACGCTCGGCCATGAGCTCGGCGGCGTGATCGTCGAATGCGGCGCGGAGTTCACCGAGGATTTCATGAGCAAGCCGCTGCAGGTGGGATCGAAGGTGATGATCCCGCCCTTGATGCCCTGCGGCCGCTGCTACTACTGCATCCATTATCCCGAGAGCGCCAACAAATGCCTGACGCCGGTCTATTACGGCCGCTATCTCGGCTTCGACAAGGCGCCGCATATGTGGGGCGGCTGGGCTGAATATGTCTATGTCGATCTCGACATGCTGCCCGGCACTAAGATCTACAAATTGCCTGACGACATGTCGCTGCGGCTCGGCGCGCTCTCCGAGCCTCTGACCTCCTGCATCCGCGCCTTCAACCGCGCCACCCGCGCCGGCGGCTTCAGATGGGGCGACACCGTGGTGATCCAGGGTTCGGGGCCGATCGGCATCCTCGCGGTCGCCGCCGCGCAGGAAATGGGCGCGGGGCGCGTGATCTGCGTCGGCGCGCCGGAGACGCCGCGCCTTGCGCTGGCGCGCAAGTTCGGCGCCGAGGCGACTGTCGATATCGAGCAGCTCAAGACGCCGGAACAGCGCATCAAGGCGGTGCGCGACATCGTCGGCGGTTTCGGCGCCGACCTCGTCATGGACTGCTCGGGCCATCCGACCGCCGGCCCCGAGGGCATCGAGATGCTGCGCGACGGCGGCACCTATGTCGAGATGGGGCAGTTCACCGATGCCGGCTCGATCAATACGTCGTGGCACCGCATCTGCACCAAGGACCTCAACGTGCTCGGCTCCTGGGGCTTTACCGGCAACGACCTGCCGCTCGGCGTCGACATGCTCTACCGCACGCGGAACAAATATCCCTGGCTCGACATGCAGACGATCTATCCGTTCACCGAAGATGGCGTCGCCCGCGCGGTTGCCGACGCAATGGCGATGAAGACGGTGAAGTCGACCATCGTGCCGTGGCCGGAACTGGTCGGGTGAAGCTGATGGCGGATGCTGCAAATCCTGCTGCAGTGCTCCCAAGGATTTGTAGCCAGGGTGCGGCCGATTGAGCCGTGATATCGCTCGCCGGGACGACGGCCCGGCGCTAACATCGGAGCATGCATTCGAACCGTGTGCCGCCGAGCGCGACGTTTGCGTGGGGAAACGTGTCCGAGGACTTCGCGCTGTTCAGAACCCTCAGCGCGGAGCAGCGGCTGATTGCCTTTGGCGCAATGACCCGGCGCGACCTCGTGCGCGGCGAGCTGCTGGTCGAGCAGGGCGGCGCCTCCGACGCGCTGTTTCTGGTGCTGCACGGCGCGCTCGCGGTGTACCGGACCAGTCATCCCGAACCGATCGCGGAGCTTCGCGCCGGCGAACTGGTCGGCGAGATCGGCTTCTTTGCCAATATCCCGCGCACGGCCAATGTGATTGCGATCCGCGATACCAGCGTGCTGGTGTTGACGCGCGCCGCCTATACCACGCTGGCGCGAGAAACGCCCGAGATCGTCGAGGCGCTGCTGGCTGCGCTCGCGCGGCGGTTTGCCACCGAGACCGCGCGTCTGTTGCCGCTCCGGGCGTCACCGAAGGCGCGCACCGTCGCGCTGATCCCAGGTGGACGTGAACCGGTGCCTGCCGCCTTTGAGCACAGGTTGCGCGAAGGCCTTGCCGCTGCGGGTGCCGAGATCGTCGACCTCGCGCGGGTCCAGGCGATGTTTCCCGGCCGCGCGCTGGACGCATCCGAAGTCGCCGACTGGCTCAACAGGATCGAGTACGACGCGCCGCTGGTAGCCTATTTCGGTGGTCCTGACGCATCGGATTGGGCGCGGAAAACCATCCGCCAGGCCGACCTTGTCGTGTTCGCCTGCCGTGGCCATGCGCCCACGCCCGATCTGACGGAGATCGAACGCTTCGCCTGCGGAGTGCATCCGGCGTCGACGCGGCGCCTCGTCCGGGTTCATGACGTCAGGCGCCACGAGGTCAGCGGCACCGCGGCGTGGCTGGCGCGGCTGCCCTGCTTCATGCATCATCACGTCGCGCTCGAGGACCAGCTCGACATCGACAGCCTGGTTCGCTTCCTGCGCGGTCGCGCCGTCGGATTCGTCGCCGGCGGCGGCGGCAGCCTCGGCACCGCGCATGTCGGCGTCTACAAGGCGTTTCGCGAGCGCGGCGCTATGTTCGATATCTTTGTCGGCACCAGCGTCGGCTCGGCGATGGCGGCGGGCTTCGCCAAGAACTACGACGCCGAGCATCTCGAGCGCGGCACGCATGAGATCTTCGTCTCCAGCCGCAGCTTCCGCCGTCCGACCTGGCCGCGCTACGCCTTGCTGGACCACAAGGCGTTCGATGCCGCGCTCGCCGATCAGTACGGCCATAATTGCCGGATCGAGGACTGCTGGCGGCCGTTCGCGGCGGTCGCGACCAATCTGTCGACGCACAGTCTCGAATTGATCCGCACCGGTCTGCTGTGGCACGCGGTGCGGGCGTCGAGCGCCATCCCCGGTCTGCTGCCGCCGTTCTATACAAGGGACGGCTCGATGCTGGTCGACGGATGCCTCGTCGACAACGTTCCGCTGGCGCAGATGCACCAGATGAAGAGCGGACCGAATCTGGTGGTCCATTTCGGCGACCCGGCCACCGAGATGTTCGACGTCGACTATGCCGCGCTGCCGGGGCGGCTTGAGCTGCTTGCATCGCTGCTGACGCCGTTCCGCAAGAAATTGCTTCCGGCCGCGCCGAGCGCCGTCAACGTGCTGTGGCGAAGCCTCGTCGCGCATCAGCGCTACGATACGCTGCCGACCACGCCGCTCGACATGGTGATGCGTCCGCCGACGCCCGACGGCATCGACGTCACCGATTTCGACCGCCATCAGGAAATTTTCGAATCCTCGTACCGCTGGGCCCGCGAGACCATTGCTGCCTCGGAGGCGGCGCATCATCCGGCCATTGCGGCCATCGTCGCGTCGGCCAAGGGAGCGGACAAGGGAGCGGACAAGGCAACGGACATGGTTGCTGACAAGGCCGCGGATCGCGCGACAGCGACCGCGCCGGTTTCCCATGTCGGTTGAGCGGCTTGCAGGCGCCGGCGAAGTCGACCATCGTGCCGGACCGAATCCGGAGAACACGATGCCTTTCGATCTGATCCTGCGCGGCGGACGGGTGATCGACCCGTCGCAAAAGCTCGATGCCGTGACCGATGTCGGCTTTGCCTCAGGCAAGGTCGCTGCGCTCGGCCGCGAGTTGAAAGCCGATCCCGCCACCGAGGTCCGCGACGTCTCGGGGCTGATCGTCTCACCGGGGATCATCGACCTGCACACCCATGTCTATTGGGGCGGCACCTCGCTCGGCATCGACGCCGAGGAATTTTGCCGCAACTCCGGCGTCACCACCTCGGTCGACACCGGCAGCGCCGGCCCGGGCAACTTTGCCGGCTTCCGCAAGCATGTGATCGAGCCGAGCCAGGTCCGCATCCTCGCCTATCTGCACGTTTCGCATGCCGGCATCTTCGGCTTCTCGGATCGCGTGATGGTCGGCGAGAGCGAGGAGCTGCGGCTGATGAATCCAATCGACGCGGCGCGGGTCGCCGACGAGAACCGCGACCTGATCGTTGGCATCAAGGTGCGGGTCGGCCTGTTCGCCTCGGGCACCTCGGGGCTGGTGCCGCTCGAGATCGCGCTCGAGGTTGCCGAGCAGGTCGGCATGCCCCTGATGGCGCATATCGACCATCCGCCGCCGAGCTATGAGGAGGTGCTCGCGCGCCTGCGTCCGGGCGACGTGCTGACGCATGCGTTCCGTCCGTTCCCCAACACGCCCGCGACCGCGCAGGGCACGGTGAAGAAGGTCGTGCTGGAGGCGCGCGAGCGCGGCGTGCTGTTCGACATCGGCCATGGCAAGGGCTCGTTCGCCTTCAAGACGGCGCGCGCGATGCTCGCCAACGGCTTCTACCCCGACACCATCTCCTCCGATATCCATCAACTCTGCATCGACGGCCCGGCATTCGACCAGGTGACGACGATGTCGAAATTCCTCTGCATGGGGATGCCGCTGCCTGACGTGATCGCGGCGTCCACCGTCAATGCCGCGATGGCATTGCGGCGGCCGGAGCTCGGCAGCCTGAAGCCTGGCAGCGTCGGCGACGCCACGCTGCTCTCGGTCCGGCAGGGGACGTTCGACTATGTCGATGTGGTCGGCGAGCACCTGACCGGCGATCGCAAGATCGCATCCGAAGGCGTCGTGATCGGCGGACGCTGGTGGCATCCGCGTTAGGATTGATGGACGCGCCGCCAAGGGCATCGAGGTGACTGAGATGGTCTTCTGGATCGCGGGTGTGGCTGGACTGGCGATCGCCTATCTGCTCGGTTCGACGCCGACGGGGTATCTGGCGGGGAAGCTGCTGAGGGGCATCGATATCCGCCAGCATGGCTCCAAATCCACCGGGGCAACGAATGTGTTGCGAACCCTGGGGAAGTGGCCCGCATTGGCGGTGCTCGTGGTCGACGTGCTGAAAGGCATGGCGGTCATCCTGTTCGCCCGCTGGTTTTATCCCTGGTTGTACACCTTGCCATCCGTCACGCCGCCGGCAGCGCTTGATCCGCAAACGTGCGTGTCGTGGGCTGTCTGCCTGGCCGGGCTTGCTGTGTTGTTGGGGCACGGCCGTTCGATCTGGCTGAATTTCACCGGCGGCAAATCCGCTGCGACCGGGCTCGGCGTGTTGCTGGCGATGTCCTGGCCGGTAGGCCTCGGCGCCGCGGCGGCCTTCGGCGCGGTGGTGGCTGTCTCTCGGATCGTTTCCCTCGGCTCGATGCTGGCGGCATTGACGGCGATCGTCCTCGTCTGCGGCCTGGAGCAACCGCTGCCCTATCGCTTGCTGGTGATCGCAGGCGGCATCTACGTGATCGTGCGCCATCGTGCCAACATTCAGCGGCTGCTGGCCGGCACGGAGGCGCGGCTCGGGCATTGATAAAAGAAAACGCGTTTGAACCATGGATATGGAATCCCGTTCCGATTCCATCGGAACGGCGCTCTCGTCGGCGAGGACTTCGTCACTTTCGACGAGCTTGCGGGACCTGCTGAACCGTCTTCGCCGGCGTCGCGGCATCGTCGTAGGAAATCAGGTTGAACCGGTGGCCGTTGATGCCGCCCCGCTCGTTGATCATCCGGGAGTAGGCGGCCTGCACCTTGCCAATGCCAACGGCCGACGTCGTCCGTTGCCAAATTTCAACTAGATCAGCGAATGCAAAGCCATGACCGCAGCCTCACGGCTCTCCACCGGAACAAAGAAGCTTACCGAATGCGATGACAAGACATACTTGTCGGCGATGATTCCGTGACGTTGCAGAATCTGAACCGCCTTGTATGGCAGGTCCGAGGAAATGCCGCCGAAGCAAGTGAGGCTCACCGAACTCAGCGTCTCGCGCTGTTTGCGCAGGTCTTTGCTCCGTTCCAATGTGCGCAGCAACGCGTCGAGTGTCTCAGAATCGCAAGTCATCATGATGCGGGTTTTTTCGGCGGTGAAAGCCGAGGCGAGGAGTTGCGGCCAAGGCAAGCCATTTTGCTGGAGATGCTGTGCGAACTTCTCAAAGCCTTGATTGAGGTCCGCCGAATCGATCTCCACATGCTCAATGCGAGCCATCGAGTTGACGGCCAGGATTCTTCCGTTCTCCATGTCTGCGACCTCCTTCATCACTTGCGTGCTGTGTCGAGCGCCGCCCCACTTTCTCAGGACCAAAGGCACGTTTTGGCTGTGGGCCAGCTCCACGCTGCGAAAGTGCAGGACTTTGGCGCCCCAGAAGCACATTTCGGATAGGGATGCGAAATCCAGCTGACGCAAGGGTTTTGCGTCCGCGACGATGCGCGGGTCAGCCGAGCAAACTCCGTCGACCTCCTTGATAATCTCGCAGCACTCCGCCTTGAGCGCCGCAGCCATGGCGACCGCGGTGGTATCGCTGCCACCCCGGCCAAGCGTGGTGATTTCCTTGGTCAGCGGGTTCACGCCCTGAAAGCCCGCCAAAACCACGATGCGTCCACGATCGAGTTCTTCGCGCACGCGAATGGGCCGCACGTCCAGAATGCGTGCGGAGGAATGGGACCCGTCGGTCATGACGCCGGCCTGACTGCCGGTAAAGCTGATCGCCGGCACGCCGAGATCAGACAGCGCCATGCTCATCAAGGACATGCTGATGCGCTCGCCGGTGGTCAACAACATATCGAGTTCGCGGCGATTGGGATGCGGGCTGACCTGATAGGCCATCCTGACGAGTTCATCGGTGGTCTTGCCCATCGCTGAAACGATCGCCACGACACGATGACCACGGCCATGCAGATCGGCGACACTGCTCGCGGCCGCGCGGATTTTTGCCGGTGTTTCGAGACAGACGCCGCCGTATTTTTGCACGATGATGGGATTGCTAGGCATTGTTGCCCGCGTCGTGTTGGAAGGCGCAGCCGAACCCGATCAGATCGTTCTCCCCTTCGACGCTTTTGCGGTCTTTGATCGTTTTGCCACGACCCGCACAGCGCCCCGGTCGCGCTTCTTGCGATCCGCTTCCGCGTGCTGAGGTTTCGTCCCGCCGCGGTGAGCGGCGTATTCCTTGCCGTCGATCGGCGCGACATGCGGTGGATCTCGATCGAGATACGGTCGCCCGATTCCAAAATCCGGTCCACGCGCATCGATCCATTTCCAAAGGGCCTCGGTGGTGACCCAACGCTCCGCCCGCGTCGCGCCTTTGACGCTCACGACATCGACGGCAAGCCCATGGCCATAGCCGCCACGGAAGCTCCCTCCATGGTATGACTTGTCGGACGCCGCCTTCAGGCCGCTCGCGATCGATTGACGATAGTCATCCCGGAACGCGCTGGTGATGCCGGGCGCCAACCCGGCCTGCTCCGCCGCGTAAAGCGCGTGAAACAGCTTGAGCTTGAAGCTCCGATCCACCCCTCCAATCACGTAGTCGATCATCGGCTTGCCCATTCGTTCCGCCGCCTTCGGATCCTTCCACGTGAAATCGTTATCGACGCGCCTGGTGAACGTCCTGGTGACAGTCACCGTCTTGCGCTTCCTCTTGACGGTCACTTTCCGCTGCTCTTGTACGCTGATGGTGTCTTGCTTCGGCGTCCGTTCGTAGAGCGCCCACAGGTACCGGTCGATGCAGACATCGACGACGAGGCACTCCTCGAAAATATCCAGGGGTCTCGCGGCCTCCTCGGTGTCGCTCGACACTGGAGGCGGGCTCGCCGTCGCCGCCTGCACCGGCGATGTTTCGGCCGGCAGCGTCTGCGACGAATCGGGCAACGCAGCCACGACGATTGGCTTCGGCTCGCTCGAGCTCGCCGTCGCATCAGGGGGCGTCGCCGGCACCGATTCAACCGCCATCGCCGCATCGGCGTTGGCGACAGCGTTAACCATGACGCCTGGCTGCGGGGTGGCCATCGTGTCGGACGCCGTCTCCGTTACGGGTTCCGCAGCCATCGCCGCTTCAGCATTCACTTTGGTGACGTTGTCGACTGCGGTGGTCTGTCGCGTATCAGCCGGTTCGGCGTTGGCGGCGAGAGATGGTGCGAGGTCGTCGATGGACACTGCGCCGCTGTTCCCGGTGCCGGCAGAGCCGGCAAGCCAGGCAAGGAGCCAACCTGCGAGAATGACCGTCCCGCACAACTCCGGAGTCGCAATTCGCCGCGGGTTCATCACCCCGTAGCCTCCAAAGGCTCGATCCGAGCCCTGTTGCACCGCCCAGCACGCGACGGCATCGATCATTCGGATCAAAATGGAAATGCGCAATGGGCGGAAGCAGTTGGCGCCACGCTTTTCCAGAAAGTGTTGCCCGACCGCAACGCGCGGCCGCGTGCAACCCGGCACGGCGCGTGCTGCTGCGTTCGGTGATTTTCACCAGCGATCGAGCTCTGATTTCCGCTCTCGGTCAAAAGCCGCCCATAGCGACCGGACCGGGTGACTTCCGGTTCACCTCGAAGAGCCGACGTTCGCGATCGTCACGCAGGCCGTCAGCTATGGGCCAAAAGCAGACCCGATCGAATTTAGGGTTTGGTCCACTCCGGGCCAGTACCGGCAAGGCGGCACTCACGGACACCGAACTCGTTTTTCATGCACTTCGCGGTACTAAAAATGGTCCCTTGCTTTTGCGCGAATTCTTTGGACCACGCCCGCATGTCTGCCCTCTCGACCGCTTCCAACATAACCCCGCGCACAGGATCGTCTCGAAGCGTACCGAGAACGATACCCTGCCCGACGCCCACGCGGGTGCAGCTTGTAGGGTAGACAAATATCCTCAAATATTTGGCATCGATAGATCCCTTGATCACTCGATCAACACGCGCGTTCATTAGCTCCATCTGAAAACCACGGACATCGCCAACTTGGGTTATGTCATAGATCGTCGCTTCGATGACGACGGGTGCGTCGATGTCCGTCGGGACATTCTCGAATAAGATGCCTCGTTCCGAGCTCTGCGTAATACAAGCCACTGCACTAGTGCACGCAATACAATAAACGCCCAAGCCGAGCGCCCATTTACGTAGATCGGTAAGCCATTCGGTGATCATCGCACACGATGCCAATTCCTTGCGGTGTCTGCAATGGGTCAAAACCCGCCCACAGCGACCGAACCGGGGACCTCCGCTTCACCTCCAAGAGCTGACGTTCCCGATGGTCATGCAGACCGTCAGCTATGGGCCAATGACGCCGAGCAGTGTGCGCAGACCGCCCTTAATGCTGGCCCTGCTTCGCACGGTCGGCGGCGGCAGCGTAGGTTCTTCTCGATAAGCAACCCAGTGAAGGGCCGTGAACCTTCCGGCGTAAAGGACTTTTTCCGCGAAAATGGCAGACAATACCTCGGTGAGCAGGAGTAGCCACAAAACGGCAATCGGAGCCAAACCTGCGATTGACTTGAACGCACGCATCCTCGTGCCCGTTCTGCGTGTGATCCTGACCTGTCGATCTTCCATTGCGCCGATACCCTGATCAACCCGGATCGAGCTGACCACCAATGCCCTAAAGCTCGATGAACTACATGCCCATAATTTTTACGGGAGCCGGTAATTCAAGGTCAGCCTTCTGAAAGGCTGCATCGGGTCAAAAGCCGACCACGGCGGCCTGCTAGACCTTGGTCGGCTTCCCTCCCTAAAGCGGACATTGCAGCCTTCTGAGCAAAGGTCGGCGGCGGGCCACTAGCAGAAGTCATCGTCTCAGATCGGGTAGCGCCATTTCAGGGCGCGCCGCACGAAGAAGGCCGCGACAAGCACAACGGCCCAGGCGACGAGA
Source organism: Bradyrhizobium sp. USDA 3262 (assembly GCF_054060035.1). NCBI lineage: Bacteria > Pseudomonadati > Pseudomonadota > Alphaproteobacteria > Hyphomicrobiales > Nitrobacteraceae > Bradyrhizobium > Bradyrhizobium sp. USDA 3262. Next base: position 6,585,075 of record NZ_JBSSCT010000001.1, on the reverse strand, counting down.
TACGCGATGAGAGCCCAACGATGGTGAGGCAGGTATGCTGGACCGAACATGAGTACGAGGATTGCAACGAGAATTACAATCCACGCATGGGACAGCGGAGAGCGGTATATCCCCGTTGGCTTAAGTTCCAGCGATCGTTCGTGGCTACGCTTGGCGCGAAGGAGGAAGTAAACCAACGGGCCGACAAAGAGTAAAAGTGCGAGCCAATTCATGCAGCTAGATTAGCACAGAAGCACTAAGCATTCCTGATTGGGGCATGAAAAATTAGACACGATCGACCCGACATCCGCTTTGGGTCAAAAGCAGTCGACGACGATCCGGCACGGCAATTACTGCGTCGCTGTCAGAAGCGGACCTTTGTGAGTCCACGCCCTCGTTATCGGCAAGGCTGGGGTGCCGCGAATGATGCGCAATCGCAGCCATTGGTTCGCGCCGGAGGGGGAGGCTGATTTCGGAATATTGGAAATGTATTGCTGATTTGCCCGGCGTGTCAAGTTGCCCGGTCGAACGCCGGCGGCCGTCGGCTCCTTTGCATGGGGTTGTTTTCGGTATTTTTTGCAGCGCCCGCAAGCGAGAGCGGTGAAGCGCCTCGGCGGCTGAAACGATGAACCTTCCGACGTGCCTCAGCTGGCCCAACGTTGATCAGCGGCGTGCCTCGCTCGCGCCGCCGGCCTTATTCGGTCTTGTCGACGTTCCAGAACACCGGCGGCGCCGGGCCTTCCAGCACGCCGGTGAGCGATTTGCGCCAGGCGCTCGGCAAGCGGAACTGGCCGAGCGGGATATAGATCACCTGCTCGTAGGCTTGCTTTTGAATCTCGACCGCGACCTTCTTCTGCTCCTCGGGCGAGGTGGCGCGCGCATAGGCGTCGCGCATCTGCTCGAGCTTGGCGTCTTCGGGCCAGCCGAACCAGGCCCGCTTGCCGTTCGCGGCGATCTGGTTGTTGACAATCGGGTTCATCACCTCGGTCGCGCCGGTGAAGGTGAAGAACAGGTTCCAGCCGCCTTCCTTGGGCGGCTTCTGGCTGGCGCGGCGGCTCACCACGGTCTGCCAGTCCGTCACCTGCGCGTCGACGTTGAAGCCGGCCGCGCGCAACAGCTGCGCCGCGACCGTCGGCGGCCCCTTCAGCGTCTGCACGTCGCCGGGGATCATGATCACGACGGGCGTGCCGTCATAGCCCGAGGCGGCCAGCGCCTTCTTGGCCTCGGCCATGCCGTTGCCCTTGATCAGCGTCTCGGCGCCGGCGTCGCTGGCGAGCGGCGTGTCGCAGGCGAAATAGGAGCCGCAGATCTCGTAATATTTCGCGTTGCCGACGGTGGCGTCGAGCACGTCCTTCTGGTTCATCGCCAGGAATGCGGCGCGGCGGATCTTGGGGTTGTCGAACGGCGGGTGCAGGAAATTCATCCGGCCCTCGATCTGGAAGCCGAACTTGTTCAATACGGCCACGGTGAGATCGGAGTTCGCCTCGAGCACCGGCAGCAGGTCGACTGACGGCTGTTCCAGGAAATTGATCTCGCCGGATTGCAGCGCGTTGATCGCGGTCTGCGCGTCGGGCATCGTGACCCATTCGACGCGATCGACCTTCGCGGCCTTGCCGCCCGACAGCCAATCCGGCTTGTCCTTGCGCGGCACGTAGTCGGCGTTGCGCTCATAGACGGCTTTGACGCCCGGCTGGAATTCCGCGCTCACGAATTTGAACGGCCCGCAACCGATCTGCTCGGCGATCTGCTTGCCCGGCGGCGTCTCAGCGAGCCGCTTCGGCATCATGAAGGCGACGTAGGAGGAGGGCTTAGCCAGCGACTCCAGCACGAGGCCGTACGGCTCCTTGAGCTTGAGCACGATCGTCTTCGGCCCGCTCGCCTCGAGGGAAGCGGTGAATTCGGCCAGCTTCTGCGCCATGCCGTCGACGGCGGTCCAGCGCTTCAGCGAGGCGATGCAGTCCTCCGCGGTGACGGGCGCGCCGTCATGCCATTTCAGGCCGTCGCGCAGCGTGAAGGTGTAGGTGAGCCTGTCGTCCGAGATCGTCCAGTCCGCCATTTGCGGGCGGACCTTGAAGCTTGAATCGATGCCAAGCAGTGTGTCGTAGACCATGTAGCCATGGTCGCGGGTGATGTAGGCGGTGGTGAAACCGGGATCGATGATGCGCAGGTCCGAATGCATCACGGCGGTGATGGTCTTGCCCTTGCCCGCGGCAAGGGCGCGCGATGACAGGATGGCCGGCGCCGCAATCGCCGGCGGCACGCCGGCCGCAAGCTTGAGGAGCGTTCTGCGCGAAACTTCGACCATTCGCCGTCTCCCGATCTGTCATTGCGCCGGCATGCTTCACCAATCCGTTGTTGAAAGCAAGCAAGAGCCGCGCCATCGCGTTCGGTCTCGTTGCGAGGTTGCGCAGCCGTGTGCGCTCACTGCTTGAGCACGTCGCCGAGCAGGCGTTGGTTCCGGGCTTCGCCGCTCGGCACGTCCCGACGAGGTTGAGGAGGACTTAACCGGCTGCCGACACTTGTATTGCCTGGGTTAGCCGGGGTTGGACATCTTTCCGGTAGCTTGCTTGACGAGTGTTCGGCGGTCGAACCGCCGCGTCCCCTTGAGAGGCAAGTCGCCATGCGCCGCGGTCTGCTCGTTCTTCTCGTGTTCGTCGGCATGGCGGTGTCCGGTCAGGACGTACGCGCCGCGGAGTTCGGCACGCGATACAGCTACCAGCAGCTGCAGGACCTGACCGAGAAGGGTCCCAAGGGCGAAGCCCTCGCGCTTGGCTATGTGAGCCTCACGCACTCCTTCATCCTGCCCTACAAGATGACGGGATACTACGCCCTCATGGTCAAGGGCTCCGGCAAAGACCTCAACGGCCGCCCGCTCAACGTCTACCACGAGCTCTCGCCGGAGAAGATCGAGCAGATGCAGCGTGCCGGCGCGCTGCCCAATCCGCTTCCCCCTTACCGGCGCACGATCTTCGAATACATGTTCGGCTATGTGCTGTGGTGGTGCATTCCGGCGGCGCTTCTCATCATCGGGATGTTCTCGATGCTTGGGATCGGCTCCGGCAAACGCGGTCAGGCCTGACCGATCTGGTTGGCGGCCTCGTCGCGGCGGGTCGCGAGCGCGCCCCAAAGCACAGGCCGCGCGCCGCCGCCGGCACTGCACAAGTCCGCATCCTGCATAGGAGCCTGCGCTTCCTGCCGCACCTCGCAGGCTGTTCGGACCCCGATCCGCCGTGTAGGCTCGCGATCTGCCGGCCAGCAATCAATAAGGCCACATCCCGCAAATCTTAAGGGAACAAGCAGTCGAGGGAGACCGAAAGAACCGTCATGACCGATATCCGATACGTAGCACCGCGCACGCTTGACGAAGCGGTTGGCGCATTTGCTGCCGCCGGGAGTGCCGCCCGCATTATGGCAGGGGGCACCGACTTATTGGTGCAAATGCGCTCCGGCCTGGTGCGGCCGGGACTGATCGTCGACATCAAGAAGATCGGCGAGATGACCGAAATCAGCGAAACCGCCGATGGCGGTTTCCGTGTGGGCGCCGCCGTCTCCGGCATGGAGCTCGCCGAGCATGCGCGCTTCGGAAGGGCTTGGCCCGGCGTGCTCGAGGCCGTGAACCTGATCGGCTCGAAGCAGGTGCAAGGCCGCGCCTCCGCCGGCGGCAATCTCTGCAACGGCTCACCGGCCGGCGACAGCGTGCCGGCGATGATCGCGGCGGGGGCCGTCGTCACCGTGCAGGGTCCGAACGGCCGGCGGGACATGAAGGTTGAGGATGTGCCGGCCGGACCTGGCCGTACCAACCTCAAGCCGGGCGAGATCCTCGTCAGCTTCACCTTGCCGCCGCGGCCGAAAGGCTCGAGCGATGCGTATCTGCGGATGATCCCGCGCACCGAGATGGACATCGCGGTGGTCGGCATCGGCGTCAGCCTGACCTTGAAGGACGGCGTCTGCACCGCGGCCCGTGTCGGCCTCGGCGCGGTGGCGCCGACCGCGCTGCTGGTCGCGCCGGCGGCGAAGGCGCTGATCGGCTCGAAGCTCGACGATGTCGCGCTCGAAGCCGCCGCTGCCGCGTGCCGCGCCGCCTGTCGTCCGATCGACGACAAGCGCGGCACCATTGCTTACCGGACCAAAACCGCCGGCGTGCTGCTCAAGCGCACCGCCGCGATCGCCGCCCAGCGCGCGGGAGGACACTAGCACCATGGCGAAACTGCACGTCACCACCTCAGTCAATGGCGAGCCGGTCGAATTCCTGTGCGAGCCGTACGAGACCATGCTCGACGCGCTGCGCGGGCAATTGGGGCTCACCGGCTCGAAGGAGGGCTGCGCGTCCGGCGATTGCGGCGCCTGCTCGATCACGCTCGACGGCCGCCTGGTCTGCTCCTGCCTGATGCTCGCGGCCGAAGCCGAGGGCCACGAGATCAGGACCATCGAGGGCATGGCCAGGGGCGAGAAGCTGCACCCGTTGCAGCAGAAGTTCCTCGAGCACGCCGCGCTTCAGTGCGGCATCTGCACCTCGGGCATGCTGGTGGCCTCCGAAGCGCTGCTCGCCAAAAATTCCAATCCGACCGAAGAGGAAGTCCGCTTCTGGCTCGCCGGCAATCTCTGCCGGTGCACCGGTTACGACAAGATCGTCCGCGCGGTGATGGAGACCGCTGCCGAAATGCGGGAGATGCGCCCATGAACGTCGTCAACAACAAATGGATCGGCCAGCGCACCATCAGGCCCGATGGCGTCGACAAGGTGACCGGCCGCGCGGCGTTTGCCGCCGACACCACCATGCCCGGCATGATCTGGGGCAAGGTGCTGCGCAGCCCGCATCCGCACGCCCGCATCAAGTCGATCAACACCGCCAAGGCCGAGGCGCTGCCCGGCGTTAAGGCGGTGGTCACCGCGCGCGACATCGTCGACTTCACGATCGAGAAGGGTGCCGTCATGCTCGGCATCCAGGACATGCGCTGGATGTGCCGCAACGTGATGGCGCGCGACAAGGCGCTGTTCCCCGGTCATCCCGTCGCCGCCGTCGCCGCGACCACGGAGGCGATCGCAGCCGAAGCCTGCAAGCTGATCGAGGTCGACTACGAGGTGCTGCCCTGGGCGATCGAGATCGACGACGCCTTGATGCCTGATGCGCCGATCCTGCACGAGTTCAACAGATTCGACGGCAAGCCCTCGAACATCATGGGCCGCATCGAATCCAAGAAGGGCGACATCGCGCAGGGCTTCAAGGATGCTGAAGTCGTCATCGAGCGCTCCTTCACCACGCGCCCGGTGCACCAGGGCTATATCGAGCCGCATGCCTGCCTGATCTCGGTCGCGGCCGACGGCAAGACCACGATCTGGTCGTCGAGCCAGGGCCAGTTCATGGTGCGTGCGATGACCTCGATGCTGACCGGCATCCCGCAGAGCGACATCCGCGCCATCCCCGCCGAGATCGGCGGCGGTTTTGGCGGCAAGACCATCGTCTATCTCGAGCCGCTCGCGACCTTGCTCGCCAAAAAATCCGGCCGCCCGGTCAAGATGGTGATGACGCGCGAGGAGGTGATGCGCGCCACCGGGCCGACCTCGGGCTCGAAGAGCACGGTGAAGATCGGCGCGAAGAAGGACGGCATCATCGTCGCCGCCCATGGCAGCTTCTATCTGCAGGCCGGCGCCTTCCCGGGCTCGCCGATCCGCGGCGCGGTCGGGTGCAGCTTCGCGCCCTACGACATTCCGCATGTGCTGTCGGAAGGGTTCGACGTCTGCTCCAACCGCTCCAAGGTCGCGGCCTATCGCGCGCCCGGCGCGCCGATCGGCGCCTACGCGGTGGAATGCGTGCTCGACGAGCTCGCCGAGGCGCTCAAGATGGATCCGCTGGCGCTGCGGCTGAAGAACGCGGCGAAGGAAGGCACCAAGGCCGCCCATGGCCCGGTGTTCCCGCGCATCGGCTATATCGAGACGCTGGAGGCCGCGAAGAACCATCCGCATTATGCCGCGCCGCTCGGCAAGCTGCAGGGCAGAGGCATCGCCTCCGGCTTCTGGTTCAATGCCGGCGGTGAATCCTCCGCGCAGGTCAACATCACCGAGGACGGCAACGTCGTCGTCACGACAGGGCATCCCGATATCGGCGGCTCGCGCGCCGGCATCGCCAATATCTGCGCCGAGTTGCTCGGCATCGATTACAAGCGCGTCTCCGTCATCATCGGCGACACCCAGACGGTCGGCTTTTCCAACCTGACCGGCGGCAGCCGCGTGCTGTTCGCCTCCTCGATGGTGGTGACGCAGGCGGCCGACAAGGTGATCGCGACCTTGCGCGAGCGCGCGGCGAAGATCTGGGAGATCGACCCTGAAGCCGTGAAGTGGGAGAACGGCGCCGCGCATCCGGTCAGTCCGAATGCCGGCCAGTTCGAGCCGCTGACGCTCGCCGACCTCGCCGAGAAGGCGCCGTCGCAGGGCGGCCCGATCGGCGCCAGCGTGCAGCTCAACACGCAAGGCGCCGAGGGCGGCTTCGGCACCCATATCTGCGACGTCGAGGTCGATGTCGATCTCGGCATCGTCCGCGTCATTCGCTACACCGCCGTGCAGGATGTCGGCCGTGCCGTGCATCCGAGCTATGTCGAAGGCCAGCTGCAAGGCGGCGTCGCGCAGGGCATCGGCTGGGCGCTGAACGAGGAATACATCTACAACAAGGACGGCAAGGTCGATAATCCGGGCTTCCTCGATTATCGCATGCCGGTCTGCTCCGACCTGCCGATGCTCGATTGCGCGCTGGTCGAGGTGCCGAACCCGAAACATCCGCAGGGCGTCAAGGGCGTCGGCGAGGTGCCGCTGGTCCCTGTGATGGCCGCGGTCGCCAACGCCGTCCACAACGCGCTCGGCAAACGCTTCTACAGCCTGCCGATGTCGCCGCCGAAGGTGTCGGAGGTGCTGGACGCACCGACGCAGCAGGCAGCTGAGTAGGGAGCGTAGGGCGGGTTGCGGTTCGCAAGCCGCCCTGCGGTTCTCCAGCGGTTGCCGCGTAGCCCGGATGAGCGAAGCGATATCCGGGGAGAGAGCTTCCCGCATGTCGCGGCGCCCGTCATCGGGCGCACGTTCGTGCGACCCGTTGGCTCATGCGGGCTACTCGCCGCATCAGGCTCACCGTGAACGGATGAGGATGACCCACCCCGACGAGCTGTCCGCCTACATGATCTTCGGCCGCGGCGATTGGGCGGCCTTGCGCGCCAGCACGTCGCTGACGCTCTCGGACGCCGATCTCGCGGCGTTGCGCGGATTGAACGAGCCGATCAATTCTGCCGAAGTCAGCGACGTGTATCTGCCGCTGACGCGCTTGTTGAACCTGCATTTCGCGGCGGCGCGCAACCTCGCGCACGTCAAGGCGGAGTTTCTCGGCCGGCCGGCACGCCGTTCGCCCTATATCATCGCATTGGCCGGCAGCGTCGGCGTCGGCAAGAGCACCTTTGCCCGTGTGCTGTGCGCGCTGCTGGCCCGCTGGGTCGATCATCCGCGGGTCGAGCTGGTGACGACCGACGGCTTCCTGCATGCCAACGGCGTTCTCGAAGAGCGCGGGCTGATGCGGCGCAAGGGTTTTCCCGAGAGCTACGATCTGCCGCGCATGTTGCGATTTCTGGCAGCGGCGAAGGCGGGCGAACGCGAGATCGAGCTGCCGGTCTACTCGCATCTGATCGGCGATATCGTGCCGTCGGAACGCCAGGTCATCCAGCAGCCGGACATCCTTGTCTTCGAGGGCCTCAACGTGCTGCTGGCGCGCGGCACGGCGCCGGTGGTGGTGTCGGATTTCTTCGACTTCTCGATCTATCTCGATGCCGACGAAGCCGACATCCAATCCTGGTATGTCGAACGCTTCCTCAGATTGCAGCCGACGGCGTTCCGGAATCCCGCCTCCTATTTCCACCACTACAGGGACCTGCCGCCCGACGATGCGCGCGAGGTCGCGGAGCGGCTGTGGCGTGAGCATCATCGCGCCAATCTCAGGGAGAACATCTTGCCGACGCGAACGCGGGCCGACGTCGTGTTGCGCAAGCGCTTCGACCATTCGATCGGCGAGGTCTGGCTGCGCGAGACGTAGAGCAATGATGTAGCCCGGATGAGCGAAGCGATATCCGGGAGCATAGTCCCGCATGTCGCGGAGGCTGTCATCGGGCGCGCATTCGTGCGACCCGTTGGCTCATGCGGGCTACAGAACAGTTCCGCTTACCGCAGCTCCTTCCCCAGCTGCGCAAGCACCGTCTCGCAGGTCATCAGATCGAGATGCCCGCCGCCGGCGTTCTTGAAGAAGGTGATGTCGTCTGCTGACAGTCGGCCGGCGACCTTGCCGCCCGCGAGATCGTAGTGATCGCCGAGCACATCGGTCTCCTTGATCGCGCCGCTGGCGATCGGCTGCAAAATGTCGCCGACGCCGTCGAAGGCGGATTCGCGGCGGTCGACGAAGATGCGCGAACGCCGCGCCGCCTCGTCGTCGGACTCGCGGGTCTCCGGGGTGAAGCCGCCGACCAGATCGAGATGGGTGCCGGGCCTTAAGTTGGCGCCCTTGACCAGCGGCTCGCGCGAGCGGGTGCAGGTGGTGATGATGTCGACCTCGCGTGTCGCGGCGTCGAGATCGGTGACGGCTTCCGTGGCGATACCATCGCCTTCCAGCAGCGCGGCGAGCTCCTGGGCGCGCTCGACCGTCCGGTTCCAGACCCGCACCCGCTTCAGCTGCGGCCGCACGGTGCGGTGGCCGCGCACCAGCCAGCGCGCCATCTCGCCGGCGCCGACCACCAGCAGCGTCTCGGCATCCGGCCGCGCGAGGTGTTTTGCGCCGAGTGCGGAATCCGCGGCGGTCTTCCAATGGGTGATTTCGGCGGCGTCCATCACCGCGAGGGGACGCCCGTCATTGCCGTCGAACAGCACGCAGACCGCCTGCACCGCCGGCAGCTTGCCGTGGGCGAGGTTGCCCGGAAAGCTGGTGTAGAGCTTGGTCATCATGAAGCGGCCGGCATCGACCGCGCTGCGCGTCACCAGCTGCTGGCCCTTGTCGTCGCCGAGATAGCTGTCGTGCACCGCGATCTTCGGCCGCCGGTGCGCGGCTTCGATCGCCTCGATCAAGACCGGAAAGCTCAGGACGCGGTTGACCTCGCTGTCGTCGACGATATGCACGTGGTATCTCCTCTGGAGCGCCCCTCGCGCTCTCGCCGGACGTTCCCGAAACCTGTCCGGACTGGATAGCGCGTGGGGACGGCTAGTCAACCGGACATGCACCGCCGGGCGTCCCTTGCTATCCTGCGGACCTGATTCTCTCGCAGGTTTTCGCAAGCCGTGGTTGCATTCATCGTCGCCGTCCTGATCTTCGTCCTGCTCGGCGGCGCCGCGCTTGCGACCATGGCGATCCATGCCCGGCTCGCCGATCATCACCGCAGCGACGAGACCAATACCTCGGTACGCCTGGTCGCGACGCTGTTCGTCACCATGCCGTCGCTGCTGCTCGGACTGATGATGAACAGTGCCGCCAACACCTATGTGGCGGTCGACCGCAATTTGCATGTCTTCGCCACCGACCTCATCCTGCTCGATCGCGGCCTGCGGCCGCTCGGGCCGAGCGCCGACGAGCCGCGCAAGCGGCTGCTCGCCTATGTCGAGCAGGTGCTCAAGGATGTTCCGATCTCACGAGCGAACGAGGTGTCCGAGCGCCTGCTCGACGAGGTCGGCACCAGCCTGCGCGAGCTGCGGTTCGACGACGAGCAGAAGGTCGCGCTGTGGAACGACGCCCGCTCGGTCTACCGGCAGGCGGTGCAGCAGCGCTGGACCTTTGTCGAGCAGTCCGACGGTTCGTTTCCGTCGCCGCTGATCTGCATCCTGGTCGGGTGGCTGACGCTGATGTTCGCGACCCTCGGCTTTCGCGCGCCGCGCAACGCGGTGGTGATCTCGACCACCATCGCCGCCGCGGCGCTGATCTCGGCCGCGATCTACCTGATCCTCGAAATGAGCACGCCGTTCTCCGGCCCGATCCAGCTCTCCGACCGCCCGCTGGTGCGCGCGGTCGAGGAAATCAGGCGGTAGGGCGCCATGAGATCGGGTGAGTAGAAATCGCAAAGGGGGTGCACTCGCTCTCCCGCAAGCGCAGGGCTATCGCATATCGTGGCGGTGCCCTCGTGGCCATCCTTCGAGACGCCCGCCTTCGGCAGGCTCCTCAGGATGAGGTCTTGTTTGCGGCACAATAAGTAGACCCTCATGGTGAGGAGCGCCGCTTGCGGCGCGTCTCGAACCACGAGGCCAAGCACTTGCGCGTCGCCAAGGGGCATATGCGATAGCCCTGACCGCAAGCGAGAGAGGCGCACTGAGCTTGCCGCTAGGCCGCTTCAACCAAAACTCATGCTGCGCTGGCTGCCGGTATCGGCACGCGCCTCCGGCTTTATTCCCCTCGCATTGATCGCCGTCCCGAAAATTCTTCACGCGCGATCAGCGGAATAGCGCGCGCCCTCCGGAGTCCTTACGCATGCAAGCCATTTGCATTCGAAAAGGAGACATCATGAAGACATCGATCGCGCTCGCCACCGCCATGTCGCTTGCGCTCGCCTCGACCGCCTTTGCCGCGCCGCCGACCAAGACCGGAACCACCGCGAAGGGCTCCGTCCTCACCGACGCCAAGGGCATGACGCTCTACACCTTCGACAAGGATTCGGAAGGCAAGTCGGCCTGCAACGGCCCCTGCGCGACGAACTGGCCGATCTTGAAGGCTGACGCCAGCGACAAGGCTGAAGGCGGTTACACCATCATCTCGCGTGACGACGGCTCCAAGCAGTGGGCCTACAAGGGCAAGCCGCTCTATACCTTCGCCAAGGACCAGAAGGCCGGCGACATCACCGGCGACGGCTTCCTCAACGGCGCCTGGCACCTCGCGCAGCCCTGAGCGCTTGCAGGCGGATTGAGCGTAGGGCGGGTTAGCGCAAGCGCAATCCGCCGTCTCTCCGCACGCATACATGCGGCGGGTCACGCGGAGCCTGCCATCGGGCCGCCCTGCGGGCGGACCCGTTGGCTAACCCGCCCTGCGATCCCTGGCTGAAGCGACGATCGCGCCTCACGCCCTGCGCTTCAGCGCCATGCCCATGCTGATCCAGCTCACGCCGGCGCAGATCAGATCGACGCTGAGGAAAATGCCGAGCACGTAGAGGCTCGACACCGGCCAGCGCGCCAGGATCATGGCGCCGAGCACGAGCGTGATCAGGCCGGAGACCGCAACCATTCCCCACGGCGCTTCCGAGTTCATGCCGAAAGCGAGGAAGATGCGGACGATGCCGGAGACCACGAGGGCAACGCCGAGGAACAGCGTCAGCGTCGCCGCGGCGAGCAGCGGGTTCTCGAAGGTGATGAAGCCCGCCACGACATAGAGCGCGCCGAGCAGCAGCCAGAACAGGAATTTGCCCCAGGTCTTGAACTGGAACGCGTTGATGATCTCGGCGACGCCGGCGACGATCATCATGGCGCCGACGAACAGCACGCTGACGACGGTGGCGAAGAAGACGCTGCCGAAGGCGAGCACGCCGGCGATCAGGTAGATCACGCCGAGGGCGACGATCCAGCCCCACTTGGCGCGGAGGTTGGAAAGCCCGGATCCGAGGCTGTGAGGAGGTGTGGCGGGTGAGCTGGACGCAGTGGACATCGTATCGCTCCCGAATACTTGATGAAACCATGCTACCATAGGTCAAGGCACGGACAAGGGCGGGTGCGCAGCTGGCACGAAATGCATGCTGGCACCAAAGGCGCCGCGACACGTTGATTCAATTCGTCCGGCGTGTTGCCGCGCAGCATTCGTCGGTTTGACGACGGCCGGCCCGCATCGGACGATGGACTGTCCGGACCGCAGCGCAAGCGGTCCGGATCGCGCATCCACAGAGGAGGTCGACATGCCTGCCACCCACGATAAGGATCACGTCTACAAAATCCTGGAACTGGTCGGATCATCGGACAAGAGCATCGAGGCGGCGATCGAGAACGCCGTCAGCCGCGCGTCAAAGACGATCCGGGAAATGAAGTGGTTCGAGGTGGTGCAGACGCGGGGCCATATCGAGGACGGCAAGATCCGGCACTACCAGGTGGCGCTGCGGGTCGGCTTTACGCTGGAGTAGGGCGGCCTCGGTTCGTCATTCACGGGTGCGCAATTCGAACGCGAACCTGCGCCCCACTGTGCTGTCATCGCCCGGCTTGACCGGGCGATCCAGTACGCCGCGGCCTCTCGGTTCAAGCACAGCCGTCTCTGGAATACTGGATCACCCGCTTTCGCGGGTGACGACACCGCGCTGTTTGACGTCCTGAATTGCGACGCATCCTCATCGTCGTCCCGGCGAAGGCCGGGACCCATAACCACCGAAGGTGATTATTGCGCGACGCTGGGGCCGCAGCTTTCCTCACCAACTCAACCCTGTGGTTATGGGTCCCGGCCTTCGCCGGGACGACGCACGTGGAAAAAGCGGTGCCGCCAGGCCCCCATCACCGTCGCGACAGCGGCGCGGGGGGCGGCGGGGCGGTGGCGCCGGCGGCGAGCGAGCGCTGCACCATCACGGTGTCGGACCAGCGGCCATAGCGATAGGCGACACCGGGCAAATGCCCGACGCGGGCGAAGCCGAAGCGGTCGTGCAGCGCGAGCGAGGCGGCGTTGTCGCTGTCGATGTAGCCGATCATCTGGCGGAAGCCGGCGGCGGCGCAGGTGTCGATCAACTCCTGGAGCAGCCGGCCGCCCACACGCTGGCCGGTGAAGCGGTGATGCACATAGATCGAATGCTTCACCGTGTAGCGGTAGGCCGGACGCTTGCGGAACAGCACGACATAGGCGTAGCCGACCACCTCGCCGTCACTGATGGCGACGAGATGGGGCAGGCGGGTGTTGCGCAGATTCTTGCGCCGGTCGCGCAGATCGTCGGGCTCCGGCGTGCCGCTGTCGTCGACGCTTTCCTCGACGCCGCGGCGGATATGGTGGCGGTAGATCGACAGCATGGCGTCGACGTCGCTGTCGCGGGACGGGCGGACGGTGATCTTGTGATCATTCTCCATTGTGTTGCGTCCGTTCGCCTATTCGGACACGACATAGGTGTAGAAGCGGACGCGGCCGGAGTCGTCGATCTCCTTGTAGATGCCCTGGACTTCGACCTCGAAGCCAGGGAACGCATTGAAACTCGCCTCGAACATCTTCAGATAATCGATCATCGGCTTGCTGCGTTCCGACAGCCGCTCGCCGGGCACGATGGTGGCGATGCCGGGCGGGTAGACCACGAACGGCGTCGCGGCGACGCGGCCGAAGATCTGGTCGATCGGCAGATAGTCGACATCGTTGCGGATGAGATATTGTGCGGCCTGGCGCGGCGACATCGCGATCTCGGGCAGGTGCTCGGGCAGGAATTGCCTAGCCTGCAGCGTGCTGACGCTGCCGTCGCGGAAGAAGCGGTGCATGTCGCCGCAGAGGTCGCGCAGCCGCACCCCGCTATAGCGTTGCGGGCGGCGGCGGAAGAATTCGGGGATGACGTCCTCGATCAGCGCGTTGTCGTCGTGCAGCTTCTTGAAGGCGACGAGCCCCGACACCAGCGTGCCGGCCTTGCTGGCCTCGACGCCGGGCGTCAGCAGGAACAGCAGGGAGTTGAGGTCGTTTTTCTCGGCGACGATCTGGTTCTCGCGGAGATATTGCGCCACCACCGGCGCGGGGATGCCGTGATCGGCGTAGGCGCCGGTGGCGTGATCGAAGCCCGGCGTCAGCAATGTGAGCTTGTTCGGGTCGGTCATGGCGAAGCCCGCGGTCAGCTCGGGGAAGCCGTGCCAGGTTTCGCCCGGACTGAGCTGCCAGTAGGACGGAGTGGTCGCGAGCTGATCGGTCGAGATGGTCTCCCAGGCGACATTGTGCACGCCGTTCTCGCGCGCGACATCGGGGATCTTCACACGGTCCGGCACGAACGGCTCGAAGAACCAGCGCCGCTCGGCCCGCGTCTCTTTCTCCTCGAACTCGCGCTTCACGGCGCGGATCTTCTTACGCAATTCGATGCCGAGCCGGATCGTGTCGTCCCACAAGACTTCGCCGGAACGGCCCTTCATCATCTGCGCGCCGACATCGAGCGAGGCGAAGATCGGATAGAACGGCGAGGTCGAGGCGTGCTGCATGAAGCTTTCGTTGAAGCGGCGGTGCTCGACCCGGCGCTTCTGGCCCTTGATGTGGCGGTCGCGAATGTGGATCTGCGAGGCCTGCGAGAAGCTCGCGAGCTGCTTGTGGGTGGATTGGGTCGCGATGATGCCGGGGGCCTCGGGGCCGAGATCGGACAGTCCCATGGCGAAGCGGCCGGCATAGATCGGGTGAAATTTCATGAAGCCGGCCCAGGCCTCGTCGAACAGGATATAGTCGCAGAGATGGCCGATCCGCTTGAGGATCATCTCGGCCGAGTGGATGGTGCCGTCATAGGTGCACTGCTCGACCACGGCGACGCGGAACGGACGTTCCTTCTTCCAGGCGTTCTCGTCTTTGACCAGCGGATGCTTGCGGATGTGGTCGCGCAGCGTGCCCTCGTCGAGCAGGTCCCAGCGCATCGGGCCGATCAGGCCCCAGGCGTTGCGCACCGTCGGCACGTAGACCGGGATGCCGCCGCCGATCAAAAGCGCGCCGTGATGCGCGGCCTTGTGATTGTTGCGGTCGAACAGCACGAGGTCGCCGTCGGTAACCAGCGAGCCGAGCGCGACCTTGTTGGAGGTCGAGGTGCCGTTGAGAACGAAATAGGTCTTCTCGGCGCCGAAGATCCGGGCCGCCTCCTTCTGCGCCCGCAGCGCCGGCCCCTCATGGGTGAGGAGGTCGCCGAGGTCGAGCACGGAATTGTCGAGGTCGTCGCGGAACACCGCTTCGCCGAGATGTTCGACGAACACCCGTCCGATCGGGCTGCGGCTGTAGAACACGCCGCCATTATGGCCCGGGCAGGTCCAGAGCTGGTTGCCTTCCTCGGCATAATCGACCAGCGCCCCGAAGAACGGCGTCTTCAGGTTCTCGGCATATTGCTTCAGCCTGGAGATCAGGTTCTTGGCGATGAAGGGCGGGGTCTCCTCGGACAGGAACACGTAGCCGTCGATGAAATCGAGCACCTCGACCGGCAGGTCCTCGAACCGCTTGCGCCGGATCAACAGGATGATCGGGAAGTCGAGGCCGCGCCGACGCATCAGGTTGATCAGTGCCGCGGTCTTTCCTTCAAGGCCCTTCTTGCCCCAATCGACCACCATGCAGCCGATCGCAGCATCGGTCTGCACCGCGATCTCGGCATCTTCCAGCTTGCGGGCGCGAACCACCTCGAAGCCGGAGCGCTCGATCTCGGCGATGATCTGGTTGAAGCGGATGCCCTCGAGGTCGTCGGCCTCGAACACCGGCGCAGCGAACAGGAAGTTGAAGCGTTTGAAATAGTCCATGCGTGTCCCCGAACTGGTCCGGCGCTGACGTGTCGGCACAATTCATGACAGGCAGATGACAATGGGGTGGATCGAGGATCGAATACGTTGTTGGGGACGCAATCCCTCACTGCACGGCGTCAGCCCGTGGATATTCGAGCTGCATGGCGACGAAGTCCGCCGTACCGCGGCCATAGCGTGTCTCGATCCCGGCGAGCGCCCGGTCAAGTGCCAGCGCGGGCGGCGCGGTGCCGACCGCGGGCAGCAGACCATCTGCGGACCAGGCTGGCGCCACGACCTGCGGATAGACGCGCAGGCCGTTGCGGGTCGTCACGACGTCGCCGGTCGCGGCGAAAGTCACGGCATGCGAGCGATAGGTGCGCGACCAGCTGTCGGCGACCAGCGCAAGCGAGACCTCGTCGACGCCGGGAACAAGCGCGAGGCCGAGCTGTTCCCGGTTCCAGAACGCCAGGGTGTTCCGGATCGCGGTCAGCGCAAAGGGGCGGGTGAACTTGAAGGCGTTGCTGTCATGCCGCGCGTCCCAGCCGGGCAGGCCGATCTCGCGCGCGACGGCCTCGGCCCTGGCGCGGCCGGCGATCGCCTCGATCAGGGTCAGCGACATCGGCATCGACGCCGAAATCCCCGTCGTCGTCGCGACGCCGTGGTCGACCACGATGCGGCGGCCGGCGACATAGCGGATCTCGGGATGCTTGTTGCGCCAGTTCTTCAGGTAGAACCAGTGCGTGGTGGCGCGCCTGCCGTCGAGCAGGCCGGTCGAAGCGAGCACCTTGGCGCCGGCGCAGACGGCGACGATCACAGCGCCTTTCTCCGCCTGCAGCCGGATCCATTGCATGACTGTGGGATCGTCGTCGCGGCTCATCGCCGGCACGATGACGTAGTCGGCGCCGTCGGGATGCGCTGCATCGAATGCGGCGATGGTCGCATCAGGCTCGACCTTCAGCACCGGGAACAGCGCGACCGGACCGGGTCCCGTCGCCAGCGTGACGACATCGGCAACATCGGCGCGCTTGAGAATGCCGTAGGGCATCAGATAGTCGGTGGTCTCGGTCATGTCGTTGATGCCGAGGATCGCGATCAGCGGTCGCGCCCGCTTCGGCGGCTTCAGCGCCGCGAGCGTTGCATCCTGCTCGGCCTGGGCGATCGGAGGCGGAAGGCGGAACGCCGATGCGGCGGGCAGGGTGAAGAGCCAGATGCCGCCAATGATTGGAACCAGCGCGGCAACGGCGATGCCGCTCCACGCGAGAAGCCGCCAGGTCATGATGATCGATCTCAACGTATCCGCGTGCGTCGCCCGGCCCGCAAGCTACTCGCCGGTCACGTCGACCAAAACGGCGAAATTCCCGCAAAAACGGACACGCCAACAACGCGGCTCAAATGCGTAGCCCGGATGGGCGACAGCGACATCCGGGGCCGGTCCTTCCCCGCATGTCGCTCCGCTCACGCGGGCTACGCGACGCGCTCAGTAGACGAGGTTCGTACCCGGCGGCTTTTCCAGTGCCGCCGCCAGCGTCCGATACTCCTCGCAGTCGGTGCCACAGATCTCGGCGATCCGTTGCAGATGATACTGCGCCTGGTCGCGGTTTCCCTGTTCGATCTGCCACAGGCCGTAGTAGTTCCACGTCAGGACGTGGTTCGGATCAGCCTTGAGCGCACGTTCGTACCAGACTTGCGATTGCTTGTAGTCGCCGAGCTTGCGATAGGAATAGCCGATCAGGTTCGCGACGTTCGGATGATCGTCGCGGCCGAGTGCGTGCAACTGATCGATCGCGGCGGCGTAGTCGTTGCGTTCGTAGATTGTCGCATAGGCCGCGCGATAGCCGTCGCGGAATGCCGGGTCTTCGAAGCCGGACTGCTTGACGGGTTTCTTGACCTTGTGCGTGGTCTTTCTGTCCTTCTGCTGGGGATAGGACGGCGCGGGAGTGCCGTAGCTCGACCCGTATGGGTCGCCACCACCACCACCGCCGCCGCCTCCGCCAGCCGCGATGGCGGTCTGCGGCGGGAACAGAATGATCGGCGCTGTCAGAAATGCCGCAAGCATCATCGGTGACTTGATCATGGACACCTCCCGATTTGATAAGGACAGCCATCGGCCTGAAGCACTAACTCCCGATCGCGGGAGACATTCCGCGCGTTCTGAGAAATTGTTTGCCGAAGCGGCAATCGCACTGTCTCTTCGGGACGTCGCGCTTTCACGTGCACGCTGGCTGAGTGTTTTGTTGGCGCCGTCGGACATCGGGAGTCGAAACTAACATCGGTGTTAGAATCGCACTCAGATGCTCAATGTCCATCTGGACCCGCGGCAAGGAGAACGATCGACGATGACAACGGACCTCGCCGAGATCTACCGGAACTACATTGCCTGTTTGAATCGCCAGGACTGGCCGCAACTCGGTCGGTTCGTCGACGAGGATGTGTGCCACAACGGCCGGCGGCTCGGATTATCCGGCTATCGCCAGATGCTGGAAGGGGACTTTCGCGACATCCCGGACCTTCGCTTCAACATCATTCTGCTGGTGTCGGATGCGTCTCATGTCGCGAGTCGGCTGACGTTCGATTGTTCGCCGAAGGGGCGATTTCTGGGTCTCGCTATCGACGGCAAGCGCGTCTCCTTCGCCGAGAACGTGTTCTACGAATTCCGCGACGGGAGGATCGTGCAGGTCTGGTCGGTGATCGACAAGGCCGCGATCGAGGCCCAGCTGTAGCGGCGGAGCCTGGATGAGCGCGGCGCCGCTATTTCTGCTCCGGATGCCAGGCGCCGTCCCAATCCGCCGCCGGCGGGTTCTGCTGAAAGGCCGCGACCCGTGCCTTCATGGCGATCGACGGGCCGTCGCCGGGCGCCGCCGCCAACGCCGCGGTGAAGGCTTGCTCGGCGTCATCCCAGCGGCGGTCGCGATAGGCGGCGAGACCGTCCGCGTAACGCTGCCGCAACTCGGTCTGCGCCGGCGTCAGTTCGTCCTTCTTGCCGAGGATTTCGAACACCGCGACCGGCTGGGTCTGCCCCATCACGACGAGACGATCGATCTCGCGGAGCTCGATGGTTGCGGCACAGGCTGCGGCGGTTGCTTCCGAGATCAGGCTGCGGCTGCCGTAGAACTTGTTGGCGCCTTCCAGCCGCGAGGCGAGGTTCACGGTGTCGCCGAGCACGGTGTAGCTCATCATGAACTCGGAGCCGATGCTGCCGACCAGGGCCTCGCCGGTGGCAATCCCGATCCGGATGTCGCAATCGGCCGGGATCACGCGCACGCCGAGCAGTTCGGGCAGATCCTTGCGCAGCTGGTTGACCTGGCCGATCATGTCGATGGCGGCAAGCGCGGCCAGATGGGTCTGCTCGGCTTCCTCGACGAAGGGCGCGCCCCAATAGGCCATGATGGCGTCGCCGATATATTTGTCGATGATGCCGCGATGCGCATGGACCGGCGCCGACATCGTCGACAGATAGAGGTTCATGATCTTGACGAGGCCGCTCGGCGTCACGCCCTCGCTCAGGCTGGTAAAGCCCTTCATGTCGCAGAACATCACCGTCATGACGCGGCGCTGTCCTTCGGTCGCGGCGATCGCCGGCTGTTCGAGCAGGCCCTCGGCGATCCGCGGGTTGATGTAGCGGCCGAACGTCTCGCGGATGCGCTGGTTGTGGCGCAGCGTCTCGATCATGCGGTTGAAGGCGGCCGACAGCTGGCCGATCTCGTCCTGGGTCGTGATGGTGATGGCGCCGTCGAGGCGGCCGGCCTCGACCTCGCGGGTGCTTTCGAGCAGGCGCATCACCGGACGCGTGATGCCGCTGCCGACCAGCATCGCGAACACGAAGCCGAGGATCGCGGCAATGGCGGTCACGACGCCGGAGATGATGATCGCCCGCTGCTGGGCACTCATCACCTTCGCAGCGGCCGAAGCAACCTGCGCCAGCATGTCGGAACGGATGGCCTCGATCCTGGTGTTGAAGTCGTCGCGCAGGGCATCGGCGCGGAGCGTGGTCGCTTTCGCCGCCGCAAATTCCTTGGCGTCGATCTGCTCGAGCAGCGTCTTGTTCTCTGCGTTCAGACGCATCAGGAGGTCGTTGACGGCATTGTCGATGCGGTCGTCGAGGCGTCCGAGCGCGGCGTTGTCGGATGGCGTCGAGGGATCGGCGATGATCGCATCGATCAGCGTGCGCGCCGCGTCGGCCTCGCGCTTGATCAGGGGCTCGATCTCCTCGAAGGCCTTGCGCGCGCTTTCGTAGCCGGAATCTTCGCCCGGCGCCTGCATCTTCGCCATCATCATCCGGCGCATGGCGAGCGAGCGCTCCAGCGCGCGGATGTTGACGCGGGCGAGGTGGCCATAGGCGGGGATGTAGCGGTTGGTGAGCTCGTCGAGGAGATGGCCGACCTGGCCCGCCATCACCATCGACAGCAGCGAGGTGATCACCGCGAGGATGATGAGTCCCGCAGCAATACCGACGATCTTCTGCCTGATCGAGTTCCGAAACATGCCCAGCCCGGCCGCAACTGCAATGAGCGGGTCCGCCCCGCCGTGACGGCCAGACAGCTAATAGAGTTCCGCGGGGCGCGGTGCAAGCGACCGACGCCTGCCATCCCGTCCCAAGGCGGGCGCCGGCGGCTAGCGCAGGCCTTCGTAGACCATCAGGCCGCGCGCGATGGCGAGCTTGCGCAGGGTCCGCGGCACAAACCGCTCCTGGGGATGCAGGTAACGCCACGAGGTCAGCACCAGGTCGTGCAGCCGGATGACGTCGTCCTCGAACGGGGCGAGCAGGCCGGTGAGGCTCGCCGGCATATGGACGCGGGCGGTGAAGGGGAGCAGCAGCAATTCAAGATGCGCCTTGGCGCCGGCCTCGGTCGTGGCGGTGATGCCGGCGATGGCCGGCAGGGTCTCTTCGACGACGCAGGTGATGATGTCTTCGATCTCGCCGCGGCTCTCGTCGGTGAACAGGGCGGAAAAGCTCCGGTTCTTGAGATCGCAGCCGAGCAGGGCGGAGGTGCGGGTGCCGGCGACGCGGAACGGAAAGCGGGTCTCGCCGTCATAGGACAGCACGAAGATGTCGGACAGGAGGTCGCGGACCGCGGACGGCTCGAACTCACTCCTCTCAGGTGCACGTGCGTTGCCGCGCTTCGCATTCCAATACGCGAAGAACGCGCGGCTCGAGCTGTGTTTCATCTAAACCTTGCCCGGCGCCTGTCTCAGCGGGACACATCTGTCCCGGTTTTGCTCAGGCGCCTTCCCTTCTCTGTTGTGCAGGGAAGGCTGTGCAGCGTCCATGCCGTGGCCGCGCTTTGGGCGGCTTATCGGCAGCTTTGTGTTGTTAACGTAAATTTAACTATGTCCTTGGCGCCCGTGGAACCTGTGGGTAGGGTCCGCGCGTTCCCGTTCGTGCTGGCTGCCCCAAGCGCCGGCGCCGTTGGTACACAGGTGGCGTCAAACAGTTTGGTCACCGTGCGGGGAGGGGTGGGGACGTTCTCCCGATCCCTCCGGGGCACGAGAAGACCAGCCGATCAGGGAGGGCGTTCTCAGCGCCCTCCCTTTTCTTTTGTCCCGTCTTTTGTCCCGATTCCGCGCTGCGCGACACCCGGTGTCCGATTTCGGGATTGTGCACTTGCACAGGGGTGCGAAAGCCGCCTATCTCTGATCCACCGCCGCATCGAGGTCGCCGACCCCTTGGACTCCCATCCCGAATCCCCGCTCGCGCCGCCGCCGGAGGCGCCGCGCGAGCCGATCCTGACACTGCCGCCGGCGCTCACCGCCTACATCCTCCTGATCGCGGCGATCCATCTGCGGGTGCTGTTGCCGCCGGAGCTGGAGAACTGGACCATCGACGTCTTCGGCTTCATCCCGAAGCGCTACGATTCGACGCTGCTCGACATCACCTTTCCGGGCGGCGAAGGCGCCAAGGTCTGGACCTTTGTCACCTATTCGCTGCTGCACGCCAACCTCACCCATATCGGCTTCAACGTGCTGTGGCTGCTGCCGTTCGGCAGCGCGCTGGCGCGGCGCTTCGGCGCGCTGCGCTTCTTTGTCTTCATGGCGGTGACGGCGGCCGCCGGCGCGCTCGCGCATCTGTTGACCCATGAGCACGCGATTGCGCCGATGATCGGAGCGTCGGCTTCGGTGTCGGGGACGATGGCGGCGGCGATCCGCTTTGCCTTCGTGAAGGGCAGCTTCCTGTCGTTCAGCCGTGGCGATGCCGAGGCGGCGGCCAAGGTGCCTGCGCTGTCGCTGTGGCGGGCGCTGCGCAACGGACGCGTGCTCGCCTTCCTGGCGATCTGGTTCGGCGTCAACATCCTGTTCGGCGCCACCTCGCTGTCGCTCGGCGGCGAGGGCGCGAGCGTCGCCTGGCAGGCGCATATCGGCGGCTTCCTCGCCGGACTGCTGCTGTTCTCGTTGTTCGATCCCGTGCCGCGCACGCGGGACGATGCTGCAGATGCGTCGTCGGTGGATCAGTCGGGGCGCGTCTGATCGCCGCTTGCGGCCTGGATCGAATTCCTCCATCATCTTTGCGAAGCAGAAACAAAGCGGGCCGACAAATCGAGCCCTGCTACTCACCGCGCCCCGGAACCGAAATCGGCGCGGAACTGTTGATTGAAGACTCTGGCGAACAGGCTCGACCCCGCCCAAGGCGGGGCACGAGCGGATTCAGGGAGGCCGACAATGACGGTACGTTCCATTCTCGATGCAAAAGGCCATCAGGTCATGAGCGTTGCGCCCGGCGCGAAGCTCTCGGCCGCGGTCAAGCTGCTCGGCGAGCGCAAGATCGGCGCGGTGCTTGTGATGGAGCAGAGCCGCATGGAGGGCATCCTGTCGGAGCGCGACATCGTGCGCGTGCTCTCTGAGCGCGGCGCAGGCGCGCTGGACGAACCGGTCAGCGCTGTCATGACCAAGAAAGTCGTGAGCTGCCGCGAGTCCGATACGGTCAGCGGCATCATGGAGATGATGACCACGGGAAAATTCCGCCATCTTCCTGTCGTCGAGGACGGCAAGGTGGTCGGGCTGATCTCGATCGGCGACATCGTCAAGCGGCGCGTGGAGGAATATGAGCGCGAGCAGGAGGCGCTTCGCGACTACATCAAGACCGCCTGAGTGCTACTTCCCGGTGCTGCCCGCGCCGCTCGACGGCGGCACCAGGATGTCGATCGCTTCCTCGATTGCGCTGATGGAGCGTTCGGCGGCGCGTATGCCGTGCGCGATCAGGTCGTCGGCGCGGTGGAAGTCGAACCAGCCGATCTGACCGACCCGCGGCGAGATCAGCATGTCTGGCGGATCGCCGGCAAGGCGTGCGCGGGTGATGCGGTCCTGCATGATGTTGAAGGCGTCGACCATGACGCTCGAGATGCCGGGCCGGCTGGCGCTGCCGAAAAACTCCCGCTTCACCGTACGTTCGGCGGAGAAGAAGCGGCCAAACCGGCGCTTCGGCGGCTCCGGCTCGAGCTCGGCGTCGGCGGTCACCGCGACCGTCACCTCGGGCGCGGCCGACGGGCCGTGATTGTAGATCGTGGTCGAGTGCGCGAATACGTCGCTGGAGAGGTTCGCCGCAATGACGATCTCGGCGCCGAGCGCGCGCGCGGCCGAGACCGGCACCGGATTGACCAGCGCGCCGTCGACCAGCCAGCGGTCGCCGATCAGGACCGGCGCGAAGATGCCGGGCAAGGCGTAGGAGGCGCGCATGGCGTCGACCACGCGGCCCTGGGTCAGCCAGATCTCGTGCCCGGTGCGCACTTCGGTGGCGACGCTGGCGAACTTGACCGTGAGGTCCTCGATCATGACCTGGCCCAGCGCCGCCTCGATCTCGGCGGCCAATTTGGCGCCGCGGATCAGGCCGGAGCCGTTGAGGCGGATGTCGAGGTAGCCGAGCACGCTGCGCGGCTGCAGGCCGCGCGCCCACTGCTCCAGCGTCTCGATATGGCCGGCCGCGTAGGCGCCGCCGACGACGGAGCCGATCGAGGTGCCGACCACCACATTGGGGACGATGCCGTGGGCCAGCAGGGTCTTGATGATGCCGATATGGGCAAAACCGCGCGCGGCGCCGCCGCCGAGCGCAAGCCCGATGACTGGCCGGCGAACCGTACCCAGTCCTACCTTGTCGGGGCCGTCGGAGCTCTTGTGGCCTCGGCCCATCCAGCTGTCCAACACGACAAATCTCCTGCCAGCACGAGACTAGGCCGCGCAGCATGGCTGCGCCAGCGTCGTCCGTCTTCATGGTTATTCCCACAGGCATAATTCATGCCCGGGTGGTCCGCGGTAGGCAGGGAATGTGACTGGACCGCGACGATGGGGCTAACATCGGCTTGATCGCGCGGTTCCAAATGGCGGACGCTGCCCGCCCGGACTGTGACAAAGCCTTGGACGCCGCCTGGATCCCCTTGGACGAAGGCTTGAATTTGCCGCGTTTTCGTTGAAAAGCATGGTGATGACTTCGAGGGGTAACGGCATCGGCGGATGCGGGCGGGGCATGCGGCTCCTACCGCGGTTGACGCTTGCGGCATTTTTGCTGGCCCTGATCCCCGGTTCCGTATCAGCGCAGTTCTTCAGCGACCGGCCGCCGCCGATTCCGCCCGCCTCGGTCCCGGAGGTGCCGTCGGGTCCGGCGCTCAACCTGGCGCCGCCATCGGGCGGCGGTTCAGGGCCCGTTCTGCCCGGCCCGCTGAACCAGCCGACCATCGTCCAGCCCTCGATTGCGACCGTGCCGCCCGTCGTAGCGGCGCCGCCGGCCGGGTCGCCGGCCGCGGGGCAGGCGGTGCTGTCGCTGACGGCGCGGTACGGCAAGGACCTGCCGGTCATCAATGCCGGGCTGGTGTGGCGGGTGTTCGCCGACAAGCCTGACGACAACGGCACCTACAAGCTGGTCCGCGAGGAGCGCGGCGCGACGCCCAACGTAGTGCTGCCGCCCGGCAACTATGTCGTCCATGTCGCGCTCGGCCTCGTCAGCGCGGTGCGCGCCGTCAGCCTGAAGTCGGAGACCGACCGCGAGTCCTTCGTGCTGCCGGCCGGGGGCCTGCGGATCGAGGGCCGGGTCGGCAGCAGCAAGATCCCCGCCAACCAGATTTCGTTCGCGATCTACAAGGGCAGCCAGTTCGACGGTTCGGACCGTGGACCAATGGTGCCGAACGTAGCCGCCGGCGACGTCGCACTGCTGCCCGAGGGCACCTACTACATCGTCTCCAACTATGGCGACGCCAACTCGGTGGTGCGCTCCGACATTCGCGTCGGGGCGGGCAAGCTGACCGACGTCACCGTCACCCATCGCGCCGCTGTCATCACGCTCAAGCTGGTCAGCGAGCGGGGCGGCGAGGCGCTTGCCAACACCGCCTGGTCGGTGATTACGCCGGGCGGCGACGTGATCAAGGAATCGATCGGCGCGTTCCCGCGCGTCGTGCTCTCCGAGGGCGAGTATCGCGCGATCGCCAAGAATGAAGGCAAGGTGTTCGAGCGCCCCTTCAACGTCGTCAACGGCGTCGATGGCGAAGTCGAGGTCGTGGCGCGTTGACGTCCGACCGGCCTGCATTTCATGCAGCTGTCATAGTCCCTAAGGTGAACTAACCATCGCGCGAATTTGAGCCGTCATAATCGCTCGCGGCGATACCGGGCCTGCCTATTTTTACATGGCGTTAAGCCGCGGCATGACTTGGATGCCGTGGGGACTAGTGTTTGCGTGGGGCGTGCCGTGGTCATGGCCAACAAGAAATCAGCAAAGACATCGGCCAAATTCAATTCCGAGATGTTCGCCGACGTACCGGTTCTGCAGCGCAAGTGGCAGGCCGCGGTCCGTCCCGGCGAAAAACTGCCGCACTATGAAGACGTGATGCTCGGCAGTCTCGGCCGGCTCGCGGATCATATCGTGCTGCTGCGGAGCGTCGATGGCATCCTCAGCGTCTCGCACGCCGGCCGCTATGTCCAGACATGGCTGAACGACGAGCGCTGGGACATTCCGCTCAGCGCGCTGCCGCCGGACTGCGCCACCGCGCTGACCGAAGCGGCCGCAAACGCCCGCGAGAACTGCCGGCCCTATCTGGCGTCAGCGCATTGCGTCCGCGACGGGTTGGTGCGGACCTTCGACGTGCTGGCGCTGCCGACGCGGTCGCGCTGGGGCGGTATCCTGGTCGGCGTCTACGTCAACGAGCGCAATGCGCAGTACAATCTGCTCGATACGATTTTCTCGGCCGCCGACGAGGGCGTGCTGTCGCTCGCAGCGATCCGCGATGCGCGCGGCGAGCCGGCCGACTTCCAGATCGTGCATCTCAACCAGGGCGCCGCAAGGCTGCTGATGCAGCCTGCGACCGAATTGCTGTGGCGCCGGCTCAGCGCCGGCGGCAATCCGCTTGCGGCGCCGGCGGTGATGAACCGTCTGCGTGGATTCGTCGGCGGCGGCCCGGGCGGGCAGTTCGAGATCGACAGCGGCGATCGCTGCCTGCGGCTCGGCGTCACGGCGTTCGGCGACATGCTGTCGCTGACCGTCTCCGACGTTACCGCGCTGAAGCAGCGCGAGCTGTCGTTCCGCCTGCTGTTCGAGAACAACCCGATGCCGATGTGGGTGTTCGCCGCCGGCACGATGGAATTCCTCAGCGTCAACGACGCCGCCGTTCAGCACTATGGATACAGCCGGGAAAAGTTTCTCGGCATGACGCTGCGCCAGATCTGGCCGGTGGACGAGTGGAGCGTGCACAGCGCCGCCTTGCGCGAGATCGGCGACGTTTATCAATCGAGCCGCGACTGGCGGCACATCAGAGCCGACGGCAGCGAGATCCATGTGCTGACCTTCGGGCGCAAGGTGGCGTTCGAGGGCCGCGACGGCTATCTGGTCGCGGTGGTCGACATCACCGAGCGCCGCGCCGCCGAAGCGCGGATCGCGCATATGGCGCACCATGACGGGCTCACCAATCTGCCGAACCGCGATTTCTACCAGGAGCGCCTGCGCGAGGCGCTGGAGCGCGGCCGGAGCGGCAACAAGCGCGTCGCGGTGATGTGCATCGACCTCGACCTGTTCAAGAACGTCAACGACTCCTTCGGGCATCCGATGGGCGACCGGCTGCTGAAGCTGGTGGCGGAGCGGCTGCGCGAGGTGGTCCGCGACGACAACGTGGCGGCCCGCCTCGGCGGCGACGAGTTCGCGATCGTGCTTGCGGCCGACGTTTCGCCGAACGAGGCGAGCGCTTTCGCCGAACGGCTGATCGATGCGCTGAGCGCGCCCTACAACATCGACGGGCTCGAGGTCGTGGTCGGCGCCAGCGTCGGCATCGCGCTGTCACCGGGCGACGGCACGACGTCGGAAGAGTTGATGCGCAATGCCGACATGGCGCTGTACCGCGCCAAGTCGGAGGGCGGCGGCGTGCATCACTTCTTCGAACCGGAGATGGATCAGCAGGCGCAGAAGCGCCGCGACATGGAGCGCGATCTGCGCGCGGCGTTCAGCAACGGCGAGTTCGAGCTGTACTACCAGCCGCTGGTCGATATCGCGGCCGACCGCATCTCTGGCTTCGAGTCGCTGCTGCGCTGGCGGCACCCGCAAAAAGGCATGGTCTCGCCCGCGGAGTTCATCCCGGTCGCCGAAGACATCGGCCTGATCGTCGCGCTCGGCGAATGGGTGCTGCGCGAAGCCTGCTCCGAGGCGATCAAGTGGCCCGCCGACGTGAAGGTGGCCGTCAATCTGTCGCCGGTGCAGTTCCGCAGCCGCAATCTGGTCCAGGCCGTGATCTCGGCGCTGGCGCATTCCGGCCTGCCGGCGCGGCGGCTCGAGCTCGAGATCACCGAGTCGGTATTTCTGGCGGAGACCGAGGCCAACCTCGCGATCCTGCATCAGCTGCGCGAACTGGGCGTCAGCATCTCGATGGACGATTTCGGCACCGGCTATTCCTCGCTGAGCTATCTGCGCAGCTTCCCGTTCGACAAGATCAAGATCGACCGCTCCTTCGTGAAGGATCTGGCGCGGCGCTCCGATTGCCTCGCGATCGTGCGCGCGATCTCGGGGCTCGGCCGCAGCCTCAGGATCACCACGACGGCGGAAGGGGTCGAGACGACAGACCAGCTCGACTGGCTGCGCGCCGAAGGTTGCAATGAGGTGCAGGGATTTCTGTTCAGCGCGGCGCGGCCGGCCGGCGAGATCGCGGCGCTGCTGAGCGGTTTTGCGGAGCGTGCGTCGAAGGCGGCGTAGTCGTCATGCCCGGCAATGGCGAGGGCTTTTGTAGCCCGGGTGAGCGAAGCGACACCCGGGACGAGTGTCCCGCATATCGCTCCGCTCATGCGGGCTACAAGGCTATAACCCTAGAACCGCGTCACGATATCCGACAGGGCCGGGCGCGGGCGGTCCTCGCTCGGCCTGGTCGGGGTGCCGATGTGAATGAACCCGACGAGCTTCTCGTCCGGCTTGAGGCCGAGGCCGTCGAGCACGTCGCGGTCGAAGACGAACCAGCCGGTCAGCCAGCAGGCGCCGTAGCCGAGCGCGGTCGCCGCGGTGACGATGTTCATCGCGCTGGCGCCCGCCGACAATTCCTGCTCCCACGGCGGCACCTTCGGGTGCGGCTTGGTGAAGGAGACCACGCCGATCACCAGCGGCGCGTCGGTCAGGCGCTTCTTCTCGACCTCGATGTCGGAGGCCGGCGCCCCGGGATTCTTCCGGGCGAAGACCTTTGCGATCACGTCGCCGGCCCGCGCGCGGGCATCGCCCTCGAACACGATGAAGCGCCAGGGCGCGAGCTTGCCGTGGTCGGGCACGCGCGCGCCGATCGTCAAAATGGTCTCGAGCTCGGCCGCGGACGGGCCCGGGCCGGTCATCTCGCGCGGTTTCATCGAGCGGCGCGTCTTCAGGAGTTCAATGGCATCGGGCACGGAAATGTCCTTCAAGGGGAGTCGTGCCCTCAAGATGGGGGCACGACCAGGCCAACGAAAGCCAGTTTAGACCGATTGTGAAGATCAGGCGACGGTTCGCGCCCGCTTCACGTCGGGCGGCGTCGCCTCATCCACCAGCGCGGCGATCGCCTCATCGGTCGGCATCACGGTCTGCCGCTCGCTGCCGAGGCGGCGGACCGAGACCGAGTGGGTCTCGGCTTCCTTCTTGCCGACGACGAGCAGGGCCGGGATCTTGGCCAGCGAGTGCTCGCGGACCTTGTAGTTGATCTTCTCGTTGCGCAGGTCGATCTCGACCCGGAGCCCGGCGCGGCGCGCAGCGGCCGCCACCACCTTGGCGTACTCGTCGCCTTCGGAGGTGATGGTCGTGACCACGAGCTGGGTCGGCGCCAGCCAGAGCGGGAAGTTGCCGGCATAGTGCTCGATCAGGATGCCGATGAAGCGCTCCATCGAACCGCAGATCGCGCGGTGCACCATGACGGGTGCCTTCTTCGAGCCGTCATGATCGATGTAGAATGCGCCGAACCGCTCCGGCAGGTTGAAGTCGACCTGGGTCGTGCCGCACTGCCAGTCGCGGCCGATGGCGTCGCGCAGCACATACTCGAACTTCGGTCCGTAGAACGCGCCTTCGCCCGGATTGATCTCGGTCCGGATGCGGTTGCTGCCCTTGGCCTTGATCTCCGACAGCACCGTCGCCATCACGCGCTCGGCGTGATCCCACATCTCGTCGGTGCCGACCCGCTTCTCCGGCCGCGTCGAGAGCTTGACGGTGAGCTCGCCGTCGAAGCCGAAATCGGCGTAGGTCGACAGGATCAGGTCGTTGATCTTGAGGCATTCGTCGGCGAGCTGCTGCTCGGTGCAGAACACATGGGCGTCGTCCTGGGTGAAGCCGCGCACCCGCATCAAGCCGTGCATCGCGCCCGACGGCTCGTACCGATGCACGACGCCGAACTCGGCGAGCCGCAACGGCAGGTCGCGGTAGCTCTTCAGCCCGTGTTTGAAGATCTGCACATGGCCCGGGCAATTCATCGGCTTCAGCGCGAACCAGCGCTTGTCCTCGGCCTCGTCGCCGGCGGACTGCGCCGCGAACATGTTCTCGCGGTACCAGTCCCAATGGCCCGAGGTCTCCCACAGCGCCTTGTCGAGGATCTGCGGGGCGTTGACCTCGTTGTAGTCGCCGAGCAGCCGGCGCCGCATATAGGCGATCAGCTGCTGGAAGATGGTCCAGCCCTTGGGGTGCCAGAACACCACGCCGGGGCCTTCCTCCTGGAAGTGGAACAGGTCGAGCTCGCGGCCGAGCTTGCGGTGGTCGCGCTTCTCGGCTTCCTCGATCTGCTTGAGGTAGGCGTCGAGGTCTTCCTGCTTGGCGAATGCCGTGCCGTAGATGCGGGTCAGCATCGGATTGTTGGAATCGCCGCGCCAATACGCGCCCGCCACCTTCATCAGCTTGAAGGCGTTGCCGATCTTGCCGGTCGAGGTCATGTGCGGGCCGCGGCAGAGATCGAACCAGTCGCCCTGGAAGTAGATCTTGATCGGCTCGTTGCCGGGAATGGCGTCGACCAGCTCGACCTTGAAGGCCTCGCCCTTGTCGCGGAACACCTGCTTGGTCTTCTCGCGATCCCAGACTTCCTTGGTGAACGGCTTGTCGCGCGCGACGATCTCGCGCATCCGCTTCTCGATCGCAGCAAAATCTTCCGGGGTGAACGGCTCGTTGCGGAAGAAGTCGTAGTAGAAGCCGTTCTCGATCACCGGGCCGATCGTGACCTGGGTGCCCGGCCACAGCGACTGCACGGCCTCCGCCAGCACATGCGCGGCATCGTGCCGGATCAGTTCCAGCGCGCGCGGATCTTCGCGGCCGATCAGCTCGATCTTGGCGTCGGCCTCGATCGGATCATTGAGGTCGGCAAGCGTGCCGTCGAGCGCCATCGCGACGGTGCGCTTGGCGAGCGAGGGCGAAATGCCTTTGGCGATGTCGAGACCGGTGGTCCCTTTCGGGAAATCGCGCCTCGCTCCGTCAGGGAAGGTGAGGACGATCTTGTTCACGGGTTCTGCGGGTTTGAGGTTAGAGAGGCTGTACTGGAATCCGGATTCGGATTTGGGCGGCGTATCGGCCATGGTGTCTCCTGTAGCTCACTCCTGCGAACGAGCGCAGGTAAGCGGAAAGCAGCGGTATAGCAGGGGATTTGACGCCTGCAATCCGGCAATATCAAGAAAATGGGCCTCCGGCCGCACCGAATCGAGGGAGGCTTGCCTGCACCGGACGCGTTGCGACGCAGCCGATCATCGTCTAACGTCCGGCGTCATTTTTCAGCCATCGCGCGATCCGCAAGGTTCATGTTTTCCCGTCTCCTGTTTTTCCTGGCGTTGCTTCTGATCCCGGGCGTGTTGCGGGCGGAAGAAACACCGGTCCAGAAGGCCGGATTTGCGAAAAAGCTGACCATCTATCTCGCCCATGGGCCAGCGAATGCCTGCGGCGCCGGCTGCGATCGCTGGATTGCGATCGAAGGCGAGATCGATCGGGAAGCCGCGCAGCGGATTCGCACCTTCCTCTTTCCGATCAAGGATCGGCAGCTTCCGATCTACCTCCATTCGCCGGGCGGCAACGTCGAGCAGTCCTATGGGATCGCGCGGTTCCTGCGCGCGCACAAGGCAATCGCCCGGGTCGGCCGTACCATCGTGCCGGCCTGTTCCTCAGGCACGCAGGTCGACGCCGCCTGCCTGAAGATCAAGGCTGCGAAGGGGGAGGTCGAGGCCGAGCTCACCACGCGCAACGCGATGTGCGTCTCGGCCTGCGCCTATCTGTTCCTGGGCGCGACCAGCCGCGAAGTGGCGCCCGACTCGGTGCTCGCGGTGCATAATTCCAAGCTGATGTTCGTCGTCCACGGGCATCCGCCCGCGCAAGTCGTCGCCGACTTCAGGCGGCGCGAGATGGTGAACGCCGACCGCGACCGCAATGTATTCCTCGCGGCGATGGGCATCAGCCACGAGCTCAGCGACCTCATCAAGTCGGTGAAGTTCGAGGACCTGCACGTGCTGACGCGGCCGGAGCTCTATCGATTCGGCATCGATCCGCGGCCGCTGCCGGAAACCCTGTGGGCGGTCGAGAAGGAGACACGGCCCTATGTTCGCAAGATCGTGCAGCAGAAAAGAGCCGACGGCAGCTCGTTCCGCATGATGGAGTGGCGGCTGTTCTGCGAGAGCAAGGATCGCGGGCGGCTGATGTTCGTGCGCGAGTTCGAGGAGGGGGCAGCCGGCAAGAGCACGGTGGCGATGATGGCCGGCGCGACCAGGACCGTCGCATTCGGCCGGTCGGCGCGGTTCGGCAAATATGAGGTCTGGAGCGAGGCGGTGACCTCGGACACCGTCAAGGCGATGCTCGCAGCCCCGCATCTGCAGATCGGCGAAAGCGCGCCGGCAACCGACGGCAAGTCTGATACCAAGCCTGACGGCAAGTCCGGCTTGACGACATTCGATATCGACACCACCGGGCTGGAGCGGGGTTGGACGCAGCTTCTGGCATCATGCCCGGCGGCGACCGCCGGCCCGAAGCCTGCGAGCCCGTTGCCGGCCGCGGTGTCGCCGAGTGTCAGCGCCGTGCCGGCGGCATCGCCGTCGCCATGAGCCCAACAGGCGCGTTCGATCAGGTGTCATGCATTTAGATGCAGTTGCATTGATTTTGGAGTCTGCTAACAACGCGGCGTGAAACGCTTCGCTCCCACCGCATTGATGCTCGGCAATATCGTCACCGGCTGCTCGGTGCTGGCGCCGGCCGGCATGCTGTCGGAACTGTCCGACGGACTCGGCGTCACGATCCACACCGCGGGTCTCCTGATTACCTTCGGCGCGATCGTGCTGTGCGTGGGCTCGCCGGTGACGGCGTGGTTGACCAGCCGGATCGAGCGGCGGGCGCTGCTGACGGCGACGCTGCTGGTGCTGACGCTGACCAATGCAGCCTCCGCTTTCGCGCCGAACTACGACAGCCTCCTGATCATTCGGCTGGTGATGCTCGCGGTCGGCGTGCTCTACACGCCGCAGGCGGCGGGTACCGCGGCACTGATCGTGCCGGTGGAGAAGCGCGGCAGCACGATTGCCTACATCTTCCTCGGCTGGTCGCTTGCCGCCGCGATCGGGCTGCCGCTAATCACCTTCATCGCAAGCCGCTACGGCTTTCGCGTGACCTATGGCGCGATCGCGCTGACAGGGCTTGTGAGCTCCCTGCTGCTGTGGTGGCGGCTGCCCGGCGGATTGCACGGCGCGCCGGTTGACCTCAGAACCTGGGTCGATCTCGGCCGCAATCCGATGGTCATTCTGCTGCTGTCGATCACGACGCTGCAGATGTCCGGCCAATTCGTGGTGTTCACCTTCATGGGGCCGCTGCTCGCCAAACTGACCGGCGCCAATGCGGACGCCGTCGGGATCGTGTTCGCGCTCTACGGCATCTTCGGGTTCGTCGGCATCGTGATCGCAGCGCGCGTGGTGGATTCCTGGGGCGCCTGGAAGACCTCGGTCCTGTTCACCGTGCTGCTGCTCGCAGGTGTTGCCGGCTGGGCGCTGAGCGCCGGCGCCTACGCCTTGATGGCCGCCTCGGTCGCGGTTTGGGGCCTCGGCTTTGCATCGACCAATTCGATGCAGCAGGTACGCCTGGTCGGTGCGGCGCCGGCGCTCGCTTCGGCGTCGGTCTCGCTCAATACCTCGGTGCTGTATATCGGCCAGGCCATCGGCTCCGCGATCGGTGGCCTGCTGTTCGCCCGCGAATGGCTGCACAGCGCGGGCTACGTGGCCACGGCCTTCGTCGCGGCGGCCCTCGCGGTCGTGGTCATCACGCGGCCGCGACGGACAGCCGCCACCGCCGCAGCCGAGTGAACGGTTGGCTTTCACGCTTGTGTTCGCGAGAGCATCCCAAGCAACGATCCGCGTGCGGAACATCAGGGAGCTCGGCTGCGCGTCACCACCTCACGCTTTGGCTGGGCACGATGAACGCCGTCGTGCTCGGCTTGTTGGGATTGTGGGTGAAGTAGCCGTAAGCGGCGACGATCACGACGAGCAAGGCAAGCACCGCCAGCAAGTCGATCTGCCGGGGATCATGACCGTTGTGGCTGATTTTCCAGCGCATTGTTGTTTCCTCCCCAAAGGGGCAACGAAACAATGCGCCAACTATCGCCACAGTTCCGCCGGGCAGCAATGCGCGCCGCGCTTGGACCTGCCGCAGCAACCGATCAATTCTCGTTGACGCCGCGTCAACCGTCGTTGACGCCGCGCCAGCGGCCATAGCGCCAGGGCAAGTACCAGCGCGCCCCAAGCGGCTTCGTCAGCGGGACATTATCGATCCCGGATGTTCCCCAGGGCTGGCAGCGCAGCAGCCGCGCCAGCGTCATCCAGCCGCCGCCCCACAGGCCGAAGCGTTCGATCGCCTCGTCGCCATAGACCGAGCAGGTCGGCAGATGCCGGCAGTTGTAGCCGACCAGCGGCGACAGCGTGTGCCGGTAGATCCAGATCAGGGCGCGGCCGAGGTTGCGCGGCAAGCGGCGCATGGTGCTGGCACAGTCCATGCATCGTGGATGGTGTGTCGTTGAATGGTCTGTCGGCGGCATACGCAAGTATGTACGTAGTCTTGCGGGGGTTCCAAGCCAAGGAACTGTTTTGTTGCAGATATTTACGCCACAGTTCGTTATTATTGCACAGCACCGATGGCGCTGCAGCAAGGGCTCTATGGACGGTCCGGGTCAGCAACGCTACCGTTCCCATAACGCGCCGCTGACAGAATCGTGGCGCATTGCCATGGGGCCATTGCCACCGCTCGCATCACCAAGGGCTTGGGGGAAGGAACCAAATTGAGGCTCGTCAAGTCGCTCTCGTTGCGCAGTTGGGCGCTTACCGGCGCCGTTGCTCTTTGCTTCGCAGCTTCCGGCACCGCCGCCATGGCGGGCGGTTCCGCGCAGGCCAATTCGATCCTCGAAGAGCGCAAGCTGCCGATGAAGTTCAGCTGGATCGCCTGCCAGCCGAATTGCCGTGGCTGGGTGTCCGCGGTCGGCATCATCACGGCCGATAGTCCGAGGGAATTCGACGAGTTCGCGCGCGGCCGCCAGCTCAACGGCGCCACCATCGTGCTCGATTCCAGCGGCGGCTCAGTCAACGACGCGATCGCGCTCGGCCGCCGCTTCCGCGGTCTCGGCGTGCTGACCACGGTCGGCACCAGCGTCGTCAATCAGGTCGCGCAGGGCGGCCGCGCGAGCGTTCTGCCGGATGCCTATTGCGAGTCGATGTGCGTGTTCCTGCTGCTGTCGGGCAAAACGCGCTACGTTCCGCCGGCCGCCCATGTCCGCGTGCATCAGATCTGGATGGGCGATCGCGCCGACGACGCCAAGGCCGCGAGCTACACCGCGCAGGACCTGATGATCGTCGAGCGCGATATCGGCCGTCTTGCCAAATACACCTTCGACATGGGCGGTGCCGGTGATCTGCTTGCGCTCTCGCTCAGCGTGCCGCCGTGGGAAGACCTGCACGAATTGTCGGCGGCCGAATTGCGGCTGACCAATCTCATCACCACGGATGCGGTTGCCGACGTGCTGCCGCGGCAGGACAACAGCAAGGACAACGCAATTCCCGTCGCCGAGGCGAGGCCGAAGAACAACGATCGCTTCGTGAGCAACACGATGGAGGGTGAGGCGCCACAGGCGGCGAGGGCGACCAAGACCGCCGAGGCCGTGGTGCCGACCGGCGGCAGCGCAGCGCCGGCGCCGGCGCCGGTCCAGCCCGCGCAGTAAGCACGGACATTGTCGCGTCGTTCCGGGACGCGTAAGCGGACCCGGAACCTCGAGATTCCGGGTTCGATGCTCCGCATCGCCCCGGAATGACCTAACATGGAATCTTACGCCGGCTGCTTCGCCTTGGCCTCGATCTGGCCGATCGCATCGACCACGGCATCGAAGGTCAGCAGGGTCGAGGCATGGCGGGCCTTGTAGTCGCGCACCGGCTCGAGCAGCGCGATATCGGCCCATTTGCCGCCCTGCGGGGGCTGCCCGTTTTCCTTCAGCATCTTGCGGACCGTCTCGCGCAATTCGCGCAGCTCGTCCGCGGTCGAGCCCACCACCTGGCTCGCCATGATCGAGGAGGAGGCCTGGCCGAGCGCACAGGCCTTCACGTCATGGGCGAAGTCCGTCACCACGGGACCGTCCATCTTGAGGTCGACCTTGACGGTCGAACCGCACAATTTGGAGTGGGCGGTGGCGCTGGCGTCCGGGTCGGCCAGCCGTCCGAGGCGCGGAATATTGCCGGCCAACTCGATGATCCGCTTGTTGTAAATGTCGTTCAGCATGGGGACAGATGCCTTGTTCCGGCCGTGCCGGGCGCTCTTGGCGGCTGGGTTGCACCGTCCTATATATGGACGGCAACGCCGGAAACATAGCCCGGCCATGCAGCCACCGCGGCCCGCCTCCGCCGCGGCGGTGCTACAATAATGGGACTCAGGCGCCCGGCGGTCGAACCATCCGCCCCGTCTGCCCGGTGACACATCCGGACCAAGGTCAAATCCGAGGGCCGGTCGAACGGAGAAGACATGGACGCCTTGATCAAGTCGATTCGCCCCAGCAAGCCGGCCGACGCCAAGCCCGGCGAGCTCGACCCCTCAGAATTCATGACGGCGGCCGTTCGTGCCGATCAGCCGCGCCCGTCGCGGGCAGAGGCGGAGGACGCCGTCAAGACGCTGCTCGCCTATATCGGCGAGAACACCGGCCGCGAGGGTCTGCTCGACACGCCGCGCCGGGTCGTCGAGGCCTATGACGAGCTCTATCAGGGCTACCACCAGTGCCCGGCCGAGGTGCTGAACCGCACCTTCGGCGAGACCGCCGGCTACGACGATTTCGTCCTTGTCCGCGACATCGAGTTCACCTCGCAGTGCGAGCATCACATGATGCCGTTCTACGGCAAGGCGCATATCGCCTATACGCCGGTGGAGCGCGTCGTCGGCCTCTCTAAGCTGGCGCGGCTGACCGACATCTTCGCCCGCCGTCTGCAGACCCAGGAGCATCTCACCGCGCAGGTCGCGGCTGCGATCGACGAGGTGCTGAAGCCGCGCGGCGTTGCAGTGCTGATCGAGGCGGAGCATACCTGCATGTCGGTGCGCGGCGTCGCCAAGCATGGTGCATCGACCTTCACCAGCCGCTTCACCGGCATGTTCCGCGACAATCCGGCGGAGCAGCAGCGTTTCCTGTCCCTGGTGCGAGGACCGAACCGGTAACCTCGCATTTCCTGAGCGAGGTCTTCCGTGTCCGCAGCGACCCACGATCACGACCGCGAGGAGGGGCTGGCCTTCCAGCCCAAATTCGACGCGGCAGGTCTTGTGACCTGCGTCGCGACCGATGCCGCGACCGGCGATGTGCTGATGGTCGCGCACATGAACGATGAAGCCCTGCGCAAGACGATCGCGACCGGCGAAGGCTGGTACTTCAGCCGCTCGCGCAATGCGCTGTGGCGCAAGGGCGAGAGCTCGGGCCAGACCCAGCGCGTGGTCGAGATCCGGATGGATTGCGATCAGGACGCGGTGTGGATCAAGGTCGAGCAGATCGGCGCTGCCTGCCACACCGGACGGCGTTCCTGCTTCTATCGCGCGGTGAAGGACGAGGGCGGTGACATTCGTTTGTCATTCGTCGATGCCGATCGGATGTTCGATCCGGCGCAGGTCTATCGCAAATAGTGCGTTGATCTAAATCAAATGCGATGCGTCGAAGTGATGCACTTCGTTGCCTCCTGTTCGGCCGTGTGCAAGTAATTGCACATCGTCGTCGCGCTGGGGGTGAGTTGTGGCGCATCGTCTGATACCGCTTGTTGGGTTTCTTGCCTGGGTTGTGTTGCCGATCGGTGCAGCGCAATCGCAAACAACCGAGCGCGCACCCGACACGATGGCCGCGCGCGTCCTTGCCTGTGCGCCGTGTCACGGCGCCGAAGGCGAGGGCACCAGCGACGCCTATTTCCCGCGGCTGGCCGGCAAGCCGGCGGGCTATCTCTACAACCAGCTCATCGCATTCAGGGATGGACGGCGGAAATATCCGCCGATGAACTACCTGCTGGAGTTTCAGACCGACGATTACCTGAAGAAGATCGCCGAATATTTCGCCTCGCTCAGGCCGGCCTTTCCGCCGCCGGTCCCGCCGGTTGACAGCAAGGAGATCCTGGCGCGCGGCGAGCAGATCGTGAAGAACGGCGATGCGCAGCACGGCATTCCGCCCTGTTCGGCCTGTCATGGTCAGACGTTGGGCGGCATGGAGCCCGGCATTCCCGGCCTGCTTGGCCTGCGCGCCGCCTATATCAGCGGCCAGCTCGGCGGCTGGCGCTACGGCACGCGGACCGCGTTCGCTCCCGATTGCATGCAGATCGTCGCGAGCCTGCTGACGGAGGACGACGTGAAGGCGGTGGCGGCCTACCTGTCATCGCGTCCGGCGCCGGCGGATCCATCCTTCGCGCCGCGAGGCAGCCTTCCGATGCCGCTCGAATGCGGCAGCGAACCGCATTGAAGGGATCGTGCCGATGTCGCGAACCTTAGCAGGACTGCTTGTCGGACTGATGCTGGCACTGTCGCCCATGGCGGCATCGGCGCAGCAGAAGGCGGCCGATCCGGCCGTCCTCGCCAAGGGCGAGTATCTCGCACGCGCCGGCGATTGCATCGCCTGCCACACCGCGCGCGAGGGCAAGACCTTCGCCGGCGGCCTCCCGATGAAGACGCCATTCGGCACGCTCTACACGTCGAACATCACGCCCGACCCGCAGACCGGGATCGGCACGTGGACGTCGGATCAGTTCTACCAGATGATGCACAATGGCCGCTTCCCCGATGGCGGCCTGGTCTATCCGGCGATGCCGTTCGCCTCCTATACCAAGGTGACGCGCGAGGACAGCGACGCGATCTACGCCTATTTGCGCACGGTGCCGCCGGTCAGGCAGCTCAACAAGCCGCATGACCTGACATTTCCGTTCAACAATCGCTCGCTGATCCTCGGCTGGCGCACGCTGTTCTTCAGGGAAGGCGAGTTCAAGCCTGATCCAACGAAGTCGGCGGAGTGGAATAGGGGTAACTATCTGGTCGAGGGGCTGGGTCATTGCGGGATGTGTCACACCCCGATCAATGCGCTCGGCGGCAGCAAGCAGTCGCAGGCCTTCGAGGGCGGCCTGATCCCGATGCAGAACTGGTACGCGCCGTCGCTGACCTCCAACAAGGAGACGGGGCTCGGCGACTGGACGATCGAGGAGATCGTCGACTATCTGCGCAAGGGCGTGTCCGCCAAGGGCGCCGTGTACGGGCCGATGGCCGAGGTCGTCTACAACAGCCTGCAATATCTCAATGATGATGATGCGCGCGCGATGGCGGTCTACCTGAAGGGCCTTGCGCAGGGCGGTCCTCCGGAAAAGGCGTCGACGTCGCTGCCGTCGGCCGAGAGCAGTCTGCTGCTGTCCTTTGGCAAGTCGATCTATGACCGCGACTGCGCAAGCTGTCATGGCGCGACCGGGCAGGGCATGCCGCCGGATTATCCGCCGCTGGCCGGCAATCAGTCGATCCAGATGGTCTCCGCAGTGAACCCGATCCGGATGGTGCTCAATGGCGGGTATCCGCCGGGCACGTCGGGCAATCCGATGCCCCACGGCATGCCGCCGTTCGCGCAGAAGCTGTCGGATGACGAGGTCGCGGCTGTCGTGACCTACATTCGAACGGCCTGGGGCAATCGCGGCGAGCCGGTGTCGGCGCGGCAGGCCAACGAACTGCGGGCAGCAACGCTGAACTAAAGCATGATCCGGAAAAGTGCGAAGCGGTTTTCCGAAACGATCATGCTCAAACAAAGGAGCTAAAGCGCGATGACTAGTCAATCTCGTCTCGTCGCGCGCTAAGGGGAGCGCGATCATGATCAACTCGTCTTCGCCGCAACCGCCGGCATCGGGCTCGGAAGACGATGATGTCGAGACCATCGTACGGGCCGGTCCGGGTGGCGCGATCGCGGTCGCGGGCATTGCGACGGCCGTCGTGGTCGGATTGTGGTTTGCATTCTATCTGCTGGTCTTCCTGCCGCGGAGCGTTCCCTGATGGCGAGCGAGACTGACCACAGCCTCGGCGAGGCCGTTGCCGCACGGATCGAGCGGCGCTGGGCGACGCTGTCGATCGTCATTGTCGGCGTCCTGGTCGGCATGGCGACCTATATCGGCATCCATCAGGCGACGATGCCGCAGGGCCGGGTCGAAACCGCCGATCCCAAGACGCTGCATCTGTCGGGCGAATTCGTCGAGAGCAATCTCGGCAGCGAAATGCAGGCCGACGGATCGGTCACCGTTCGCGCGATTGGCCAGCAATATTCCTTCACGCCGCAATGCATCGTGGTGCCCGCGGAGACGCCGATCACCTTCCGCGCCACCAGCGCCGATGTCGTCCACGGTTTTCTGATCGAGGGCACCAACATCAACACGATGCTGGTGCCGGGCTACGTCACGGACCTGCCGGTGCGCTTCAAGGCGCCGGGCGATCACGTGATGCCGTGCCAGGAATTCTGCGGCATCGGCCACCAGGGCATGTGGGGCAAGGTCAAGGTGGTCGACAAGGCTGCGTTCCGTGACATGGCGGCAGCGAAGCGGAGGCTGACCTGTGTTGATTAACAAGCGGCTGATCGCGGCGCATTTCTGGCTTGCCTTCATCGTGTTCGGCGTCGCGCTGGTGCTCGGCGCCTGGCAGATGTTCGTGCGCAGCCCGTTGAACGCCTGGCATTTCAATCCCGAGTTCTATTATCGCTCGGTCACCGCCCATGGCTCGGCGATGGGATACGTCTTCCCGACGCTGATCGCGATGGGCTTCGGCTACGCGATCACCGAAGCCTCGCTCGAGAAGGAGCTGGTTGGACGGCGTTGGGCCTGGGTGGGCTTCTTCCTGGTCGCCGTCGGCGCCATTGTCGCGATGATCCCGGTGTCGCTCGGGCTCGCCTCGGTGCTCTACACCTTCTATCCGCCGATGGTCGGCAATCCCTTCTACTACATCGGCGTCGTCATGGTCGTGGTCGGCTCATGGATCTGGGTCGCGCTGATGGTGATCAATTTCGCGATCTGGAAGCGCGAGAACCCGGGCAAGCCGGTGCCGCTTGCGATGTACGCCAATGTCGCGGGCTCATTGCTCTGGGGCTGGACCGCGGTCGGCGCGGCGCTTGAGATCCTGTTCCAGATCCTGCCCGTGGCGCTTGGGCTGAAGTCGACGATCGATGCGGGGCTGGCCCGCGTCTTCTTCTCCTGGACGCTGCACGCCATCGTTTATTTCTGGCTGATCCCGACCTACATCGCCTACTACACGATCTTCCCGCGGGCGATCGGCGGCCGGCTCTTCAGCGATGCGATGGCGCGGATTTCGTTCATCCTGTTCGTCGTGGTGGCGATGCCGATCGGCGTGCATCATCTGTTTGCCGACCCGCAGGTCGGCGCCGGATTCAAGTTCATGCACTCCGTGTTCACCGGCCTCGTCGCGCTGCCGACGTTGCTCACGGTGTTCACGATCTGCGCGTCGGCGGAGATCGCCAGCCGCCTGCGCGGTGGCCGCGGTGCATTCGGCTGGATCGGCGCGCTGCCGTGGTCCAATCCGATCATGCTGGCGACGGCGCTGTCGCTGGTCATGCTCGGCTTCGGAGGCGCCGGCGGTCTGATCAACATGAGCTATCAGCTCGACGCCACCGTGCACAACACGCAGTGGATCACCGGCCATTTCCACCTGATCTTCGGTGGCGCCATCGTCATCATGTATTTTGCCATCGCCTATGATCTGTGGCCGCATCTGACCGATCGGGCGCTGGACAGTTTTGGCCTGATGCGCACGCAGCTCTGGCTATGGTTCATCGGCATGATCGTGACCACCTTCCCGTGGCACTATGTGGGTATTCTCGGCATGCCGCGCCGCATGGCCTATTATGACTATGCCAACCCGGCGATCTCGCCGCAGGCCTTGTCGGTCACGATGTCGGCAATCGGCGGATTCATCCTGTTGCTGTCGGGCCTGCTGTTCCTGCTGGTGCTGATCCGCGGGCAATTCGGCGCGCGAGGCGAGGCGGGTGCGTACCGCTTCGCGGTGCCGCTGCACATGCCGGCGCGGATTCCGGTCGCGCTCAACTCATTCGGCCTGTGGCTCGCATTGATGGTCGGTCTCACCGTGGTGAACTATGGTTTCCCGATTGCGCAGCTAATGGCGCTGAACGAGACCAGCGTGCCCGCGGTCTATGTCGGAGCAGGCCGATGAGCGACCAGCCGCTGTTCTCGCTGCGCAATCCGTGGTTCGGCGCCAGCGTCGGCATCACGGTCGCCATCGCCGTTTTGTCGGCCATCGCAGGCCTGATCTGGTTGCCGCTGGCGCAACCCAATTTGAAGCTTGCCGGCGTCTGGGATGCGATCTGCAGCGCGGCCGGCGTTCCGCGTGCCGCCGTGCAGGAGGCCGGCATCAAGCCGGATTTCAAGACGTCGAACGTCATCATGACGTCGGAGATGCTGACCAAGGTGAATCAGGTCTCGATCGGGCGGGGCGCAACGCTGGCGCAGCGCTGCGCGATCTGCCACGGACCGCAGGGCGTCAGCGACGCCCATTCACCGAACCTCGCCGGGCAATTTGCGGCGGTGACGTACAAGGAGCTGAACGACTTCAAGACCGGCGCGCGGGTCAGCGTGGTGATGAGCCCGTTCGCGGCGGCGATGAGCGATCAGGACATGAAGGACGTCGCGGCCTATTACGCCTATCTGCCGCGGGTGCCTTCGAACAATCTGGATACCGCGCGTCCCGCGCCGGCGGTCGTGGTGACGGGCGCCCCGATGCGCAACATCGCGCCTTGCGGCTCCTGCCACGGCGATGTCGACAACAAGGCGGGAAGCCCCTGGCTCGGCGGCCAGTCGGCGGTCTACATCAAGGCGCAGCTCGAGGCCTTTGCATCCGGGGCGCGCCGCAACGACATCAGTCAGCAGATGCGCAACATCGCGCGCCAGATGACGGCCGAGGAGATCGACCAGGTCGCGCACTACTACGAGGCCCAGCCCTGAGCCATTAACGCGCCATTAACCATAATTGCGGCAGGTTGACGGGACATGGGTGCCGATTGCCTGCACCCGGCAAGGCACCCGGACAGATGGCGGTCGACCTCTTCAATGCGACGGCTTCGGCAGGTGTCGATCCCTCGCGCCTGAAGGTCGCGAGCTCGATCAAGCAGGCGGCCGCGACCACCGGCACGAGCTTCGAATATCTGCTCACGACCGCGAAGATGGAATCCAATTTCAATCCGCGGGCCGGCGCCACGACCTCGTCGGCGCATGGACTTTATCAATTCATCGACCAGACCTGGCTCGGCACCGTCAAGGAGGCCGGAAGCCAGCTCGGCTATGGCCAGTATGCCGACGCCATCAGCAGGAATTCCGACGGCAGCTATTCGGTCGGCGATCCCTCCGCGCGCGCCGCGGTCATGAAGCTGCGCGACGATCCGGACGCGGCGTCCTCGATGGCGGCGGTGCTGACGCAGTCCAACAGCTTCAAGCTGACCGGCAAGCTTGGCCGCCGTCCGACCGATGCCGAACTTTACATGGCCCACTTCATGGGCGTCGGCGGCGCCGGCAAACTGATCTCGAGCGCCGAGGATAGCCCGAGCGCCAATGCGGCCGCGATGTTTCCGAAGGCGGCGGCCGCCAACCAGTCGATCTTCTACGACAAGTCGGGCAACGCGCGCAGCGTCAGCCAGGTCTATTCGGTGTTGACCACGCGCTACGCCGCGGCCGCGAACTCTAAGGACACGCGCACCGCCTTCGCCGCGGCGGGCGGCGACACCATGAGCCCTTACGCGATCGCAAGCGCCGCGCCCACACAAGCGCTGACCATGGATACCGCGTCCTATCTCTCGACGTTCCCGGACTCCCGGTCGGCGACGCCCGTCGCTGCGACCCCGGCCGTCGCATCGGCGCAGCCGGCGCCGACCTTCCGCTCGCTCTACCAGGCCGGCGACCGCTCGGAGCCGATCTCGCCGGCGGTGCAGGAGCTGTGGGGCAATTCCTCCTCGCTGACCGCGTCGGCGACGCCAAAGGTCCGCGCGCCCGGCCGGCTTGACCTGTTCAGCGATCCGAGCGGCACCTACAGCAACGGCTAGCGCGCCCTGCTGCGCGCGCGAAGCCGCACGCCGTTGCCGTCTTAACGAAACGTCAATAATCCCAAACGTTTATGGTGAACCCTTTATTAAGTGTCATGGTTTATTTTTCCTTGTAGTGGCGTCGTATGCCGATGCCGTTTCGTTGCGTAAGCCGGAAGGACCATGATCGTTCGGCAGTTTATTAGTTGGATTATGACCGCTCCAGCAGGTGAGCGAGCAGAGGCGACACGGGCGTTGGCCCGGGCCTGGCTCATCTCGGATCTCACCGAGGACGACAGCATCGCAGCCGAAGGCGCGCTGCTGATGCTGCTCGACGACCCGTCGCCGCTGGTGCGGCAGGCGATGGCCGAGGTGTTCGCGCGCAGCGCGGACGCGCCTGCCGCGATCGTGCAGGCGCTGTCGGCCGACCAGCCGGCGATCGCGCTGCCCGTGCTGGAGCATTCACCGCTCCTGATCGATGCCGACCTCGTCGACATCGTCGCCACCGGCTCCGACGAGATGCAGTGCGCGATCGCGCGCCGCATCAATCTGCCGGCCTCCGTCGCCGCCGCGATTGCCGAGGTCGGCTCGGCCGCGGCCGCGCTCGAGCTGATCGAAAATCCTTACGCCGGCCTCGCGCCGTTCTCCTGGGATCGCATCGTCGAACGCCACGGCCATCTCGCCGCCATCAGGGAATCGATGCTGCAGCTGGAAGACCTGCCGTCGGCGACGCGGCTGGCGCTGGTCGCAAAGCTCTCCGACACGCTGGCGCAGTTCGTCGTCGCGCGAAATTGGCTCGGTGCCGATCGCGCCGACCGCATCGCCGGCGAGGCCAGGGAGCGCTCCACCGTGAACATCGCCGCGCGCGCCTTCGGCGACGACATGCAGAACCTGATCACGCATCTGCGCGCCACCGGGCAATTGACCGCCGGGCTGATCCTGCGCGCGCTGCTGTCAGGCAATCTCGATTTGTTTGGGGCTGCGCTCGCTGAACTGTCCGGACTGCCCTATGGCCGCGTCTCCGCGCTGTTGAACGACCGCGGCGGCAACGGCCTGCAGGCGCTGCTGCGCCGCGCCGGCCTGCCGGAGACCACCTACGCCGCGTTCCGCGTCGCGCTCGAGGCCAGCCACGAGGTCGGCTATGTCGACAGCGGCGACGGCGCGGCGCGGCTGCATCGCCGCATGGTGGAGCGCGTGCTGACGCATTGCGAGACCGATCATTCTGCGGCCGAGCCGCTCCTGATCCTGCTGCGTCGCTTTGCGACCGAATCGGCCCGCGAGGACGCGCGGATGTTCTGCGAGGAGCTCGCCGCGGAAGACGCGATCGCGGTGCTGCCTTACGACGACGATCTCATCGCGGCCTGAGGGCCGCGTTTCCTGCCGATCGATGGATGCTTGAGTGGCTGCGGCAACGCGAGCCGCCGGCCGCGGCACTATTCGCCGGGCACGATGCTCGGCGCGAGGATCGCCTCGAGGTGCTCGGGACGGTCGCGGTTGGCGTGGGTCAGGAATTCATCGGCGATGCCGCGGAGCTGCTTGCTCAGCACGCCGGCGACGACCGCGGTGTCGAGCTTGGTGCGGTTGCGCACGATCGCCTGCACCGCGTTGATGTGATGGGCGATCAGCTGCGGCGGCACGGCGCCAAGATCCGGCGCGTGCTCGATGATGCGGCACAGGCTCT
The DNA here is from genome assembly GCF_054060035.1 of Bradyrhizobium sp. USDA 3262. Classification (NCBI taxonomy): domain Bacteria; kingdom Pseudomonadati; phylum Pseudomonadota; class Alphaproteobacteria; order Hyphomicrobiales; family Nitrobacteraceae; genus Bradyrhizobium; species Bradyrhizobium sp. USDA 3262. Next base: position 6,540,090 of record NZ_JBSSCT010000001.1, on the reverse strand, counting down.
CCGCGGCCGCGGCCGCCGACGGATAGCCGAATGTCGCGGCATCGCCCTTGATGTCATGCGCGGCGCGGAACAACTCCTCGCGCGTCTTTTGGTTGAAGCCCTCGCGCAGCACGGTGGCGTGCGCGGCGGAGAGGCGGTCGGCCTCGATCGTCATCCACTCCTTGAACTCGCCCGACAGCCCGGCGAGCGCCTTTTCGGCGCGGCCGACCGGATCGTCGAGATCGCTCTCGGGGACGCGCAGCAGCATCTTGCGCAGCGGATTGGGCTGCGTGATCACGTGGTGCGTGCCGAAACTCTTGACCTCGATCGTCCCGGGTTTGTCTTTCGCCATGGCGGTATCCTAGATGGCCGAGCGCGCCTTTTCGAGCAGCGACGGCTGTTGCAGCACCTCGACCTCGCCGCTGCCGCGGCGTTCGGGGCCGATATAGGTGTTGGTGGTGTTGCGGCGGCGGTCGGGGCCGAAATAGGTCTTGGTCTTGATGAACGGGCGCGGATTGGCGACCACGTTCATGATGCGCTGGTAGAGGCCCTTGGCCGAGATCGGCTTAGCCAAAAATTCGGTGACGCCGGCATCGCGCGCCACCGTGACGCGGCGCTTCTCGGAATGCCCGGTCAGCATGATGATCGGCGCGTAGGGATTACCCTTGGATTCTGGCTGCCGGATCATCTGCGCAAGCTCGAGCCCGTCGAAGATCGGCATCGACCAGTCGGTGATGACGATGTCGGGCACGTAGTGCGTGTACATCTCGAGCGCGGTGGCGCCGTCCTCGGCCTCATACACCTCGCGCGCGCCGAACGAATGCAAAAGCGTCCGCAGGATGCGGCGCATATGCGGATTGTCGTCGCAAATCAAAAATCGCAGCTTGTTGAAATCGATGCGATACATGGTCCGGCCCTGGATAGGGCATACCGGGCCAATGCGGTATTACCCGACGTTAACCATATCCCGCCCGGGGTTAATGATTGGTTGCCGGGCAAGGGTAGACGCCGTCAGTAGCCGAACTGCTCGCGCAGGATGCGCTCCTCCAGCGAGTGGCCGGGGTCGAACAGCATCCGCATCGCGATCGTCTTGTCGGACAGCACCTCGACCCGGCGGACGTCGCGGACCTCGTCATGGTCGGCGACCGCGGCGACCGGGCGCTTCTCGCCCTCGATCACCTCGATCACCACGAAGGCGGAATTCGGCAGCAGCGCGCCGCGCCAGCGCCGCGGCCGGAACGCGCTGATCGGGGTCAGTGCCAACAGCGCCGCGTTGATCGGCAGGATCGGCCCCTGGGCGGAGAGGTTGTAGGCGGTCGATCCGGCCGGCGTCGCCACCAGGATGCCGTCGGCCATCAGCTCGGGCATCCGCTCGTGCTCGTCGATCAGGATGCGCAGCTTGGCGACCTGGTAGGTCTGCCGGAACAGCGCGACCTCGTTGATGGCATGATGCAGATGCACGGCGCCGTGGATGTCGGTCGCGCGCATCAGCAGCGGATTGATCAGCGACTCCCGGGCGGCGGCAAGCCGGGTGCGCAGATCATGCGTCGAGTATTCGTTCATCAGGAATCCGACGGTGCCGCGATGCATGCCGTAGATCGGCTTGCCGCTGCGCATGTTGGCGTGCAGCGTCTGCAGCATCAAACCGTCGCCGCCGAGCGCGACCACGACGTCGGCATCGGCGGGTGGATGGTTGCCGTACATTTCCGTCAGCTGCTCGAGCGCCGACTGCGCTTCCGCGCTGGCGCTGGCGACGAAGGCGATCTTGTCATACCGCTTGGAGCTGGCCATTCGCTCACGAACTCGTTTGGCACGGAACACGCCGCGCTCGTCTATACATCCCGGGCGGCCTTGTCGAGATGGTCCGGGAACGGACCGCATGCCACGCCGGCGCCGCCAAACTAGCGCAGTTTGCCGCTGGATTGCGTAAATCGGGGCGCAGGGAGTGAACGATATGGCTAACAGTCTTGCGACACGGCTCGCCGCGGCGTTGCTGGTGGCCTGTCTTGCGACCGCGGCGCGGGCCGACGACGAGATCCCGCAGCCATCGCCGTCGCCGAGCGCGCAGGCTCCAAGTGGCCAGAACCCGGCTGGCCAGAACCCGAGCGGCCAGAAGGGGCGGGCAGGACGCGGCGGCGAGGCCGGCTCCGGCGCCAACGCTGCGGCCAGCGGCTCGACCGCCGAGCAGCATCGCCTGCCGCCGGACTCCACGACCAAGCAATCGGTCGCGCTGCCGAACCGCACCCTTAACTTCAGCGCGACCGCGGGTTCGATCCGCGTGTTCGACGACAAGGGCGAGCCGCTCGCCGACATCGCCTATACGTCCTACCAGCTCGACGGCGCCGAGAAGGCGAACCGTCCTGTGACCTTCCTGTTCAACGGTGGTCCGGGCTCCGCGTCGGCCTGGCTGCAATTCGGCAATGTCGGGCCATGGCGGCTGCCGTTCGACGGCGCGGTGTCCTCGGCCGCGCCCGAGCTGCAGGCCAATGCCGACACCTGGCTCGATTTCACCGATCTCGTCTTCATCGATCCGGTCGGCACCGGCTACAGCCGCTTCGTCACCACCTCGGAGGAGGCGCGCAAGCGCTTCTTCACCGTCGACGGCGATGCCAATTCGGTCGCGCTGGTGATCCGCCGCTGGCTGGAGAAATACGACCGGCTGACCTCGCCGAAATATCTCGTCGGCGAAAGCTATGGCGGCATTCGCGGGCCCAAGGTGGTACGCAATCTGCAGATGCAGCAGGGCGTCGGCGTCCGCGGCCTGGTGCTGATCTCGCCGGTGCTCGATTTCCGCGAATATACCGGCTCCAGCCTCCTGCAATATGTCGCAAGCCTGCCGACCATGACCGCGGTCGCGCGACAGACGAAGGGCCCGGTGACGCGCGAGGATCTCGCCGACGTCGAGAGCTACGCGCGCGGCGATTTCCTGCTCGACCTCGTCAAGGGGCAAGCCGACACCGAGGCCACCGCGCGGCTCGCCGACAAGGTCGCGAGCCTGACCGGGATCGATCAGGCGGTGAGCCGCAGGCTCGCCGGCCGCTTCGATATCGGCGAATTCCGCCGCGAGTTCGATCGCAAGAGCGGCAAGGTGACCGGCCGCTACGACGCCTCGGTCGAAGGCTTCGATCCCTATCCGGATTCGAGCTACTTCCGTTTCAACGATCCGTCCGGCGATCCCCTGATGGCGCCGTTGACCAGCGCCGCCGTCGACCTCACCACGCGCAAGCTGAACTGGCGGCCGGACGGCTCCTATCATCTGCTCAGCGAAAGCGTGAACAAGGCCTGGGAGTTCGGTCACGGCATCAGTCCGGCGGAGTCGGTGACGCAGCTTCGCCAGGCGCTGGCGCTCGACCCCAATCTGAAACTCCTGATCGGGCACGGCCTGTTCGATCTCGCCACCCCGTACTTCGCCTCGAAGATCATCCTCGATCAGTTGCCGGCCTTCGCGGGTCCGAGCCGCACCAGGCTCGCGGTCTATCCCGGCGGCCACATGTTCTACTCCCGCGACGGCTCGCGCCAGGCGTTCCGCAAGGAGGTCGAGGCGCTGATGAGGTGAGGGGATGTGGCGGTGTGGATTGCGCCGTCGCTGCAAATACTGTCGTCGTCCTGGCGAAAGCCAGGACCCATAACCACCGGATTCGATTGTGAGCTGGATCGTGGCCCCAGCGTCGCGCAACAAATTCCGTTTGGGGTAATGGGTCCTGGCTTGCGCCAGGACGACATCGATTGTGTGGCACGGCCGACATCCACATTCGTCGTCCCGGCGAAAGTCCGCAGCGGAAGTTGAGAGCGGACCTCGTCGTTCCAACATCGCGCAATGGTTCGCGGCATGTCGGGGTTGGTAGCCGGCCAAGCCGCGGCGCGGCGCGACAATAAATTACGTCCGCTTGCCGCGTGCGCGATCAAGCTCGCGCCGGTTCTTGTTTTGACGCGTTTTCTTCACGCGAACCGGTAGCCACTTCGTTCGAAAACGCTTAGCGCTCGCGGCTCCACGGGAAGAGGGAGGCTGGGAAATCGGCCGCGTAGCGGTGACCGATCGGCGGACGGGGCTCTTCTTGCGGAGGATTCCGGTCAGGCTCGACCACCTTCCTGTAGAGATGCCAGGTCGCATGACCAAGCACCGGCAGAACGACGCAGAGACCGACGAAGAATGGCAGTGAGCCCACGGCCAGCAATACCGCAACGATCAATCCCCACGCGGCCATCTCAATTGGATTCATCATCACGGCCCGTATCGAGGTGCGGATCGCATCGATCGCTGTCGCATGACGGTCGAGCATCAGTGGAAAGGAGACGACGCTGACGCACAGGGCAACCAGGGCGAAAAGGAAGCCGACGCCGCATCCGACGATGATGAGCGACCAGCCTTCGGGCGTCGTCAACACGCGCTTTGCGAAATCAGGGATGCTCGCAGCCGGCGCATAGCCGAACGTCATGATGTAGATCGCGTCCGCGGTGGCGATCCAGACCCCGAACAGAACGAGCAGGAGAACGCCAAGCTCGAACATGGCGCCGAACGACGGCGCGCGCAGCACCTGCATTGCATCCCAGGCTCCTGGCTCCTCTCCGCGTTCGCGTCGTCGGCTCAGTTCGTAGAGGCCTAGTCCGGCGAAAGGACCGATCAGGGCGAAGCCGGCGGCGAGCGGAAACAGCAGGGGCAACACCGAATAGCCAAGCACAAGTCTGAACAGGACAAGTCCGAGCACCGGATACATCACGCACAGGACGATCGCGTGGGTCGGGATGGCCTTGAAGTCTTCCCAGCCGAGGCGCAGCGCGTCGCCCAGGTCGGAAAGGCTGATCTTGCGAACGACGAAGGCGGTAGAGACGCCAAACAATTGCAGCTTGGGTCGTGCGAACACCGTGGTCATGGTTCCGGTCTCCTTGCTTGTGGCCGCAGGGGAACGGAGCGCCATCAACACACGCACATCCGCCTCATGCGCGAAAATCGCGACTGAGTCCGGCAAATCAGATTCAACCAGAAGGAGCTTGCCGGACGACATCTGTCGCAACCGGTCCAGTAAAACTAGTCCGATGCGCGGCAGAAGCAAGGTGGCGAATGCGGCCGGGAGAATTGTGCAGGTGCACAAACGAGGTCTTGCGGTGCACCATGCGATAGGGGAGGGCCGATCAGTGTTCGCGGCATCCAACACGCGCCGGACAAAGGCGGGCATTACTCCTCTATTGACGTCTGGCTCGATGGGTACCATGTTGATGGTTGACGCCCCCAGCTCCGATGAGGTTGCGGCCGTGACGTTGAGTTTTTGTCATGTCCCAGCATCGCGACCGGCAGAATGGGCGAGGCAAAAGCCACGGTGATGGTGAACGTGAGACCATCCCTCTGACGTGAGCTCCGCCCTTTCGTTCGTCTCCGCAGCCTTCGATGGCAAGGAGGAATGAGGGATGGCTGTAGCGATCTTACTGCTCCTGGTTGCCGTCGCCTCGGTGCTGTTTCACCTCTACAGCCCCTGGTGGTGGACCCCGATTGCCTCGAACTGGAGCTATATCGACCACACGATCAACCTGACATTCTGGATCACCGGAGCGGTGTTCTGCGCGGTGATCGTGTTCATGGCTTATTGCGTCATGCGCTTTCACCACACCGAGGGACGGCGCGCCCACTACAATCCCGAGAACAAGAAGCTCGAATGGTGGCTCAGCATCGGCACCGCTATCGGCGTCGTCGCCATGCTGGCGCCCGGCCTCGTCGTCTGGCACCAGTTCGTCACCGTTCCTGACGACGCGACCGACGTCGAGGTCGTTGGACAACAGTGGATGTGGAGTTATCGGCTTCCGGGAAAGGACGGCCGGCTCGGCACGTCAGATGCGCGCCTGATCAGCTCCGACAATCCACTCGGGTTGAATCCCAATGATCCGAACGGGCAGGACGACATCGTCGTGCAAAACGAGGATCTGCATCTGCCGATCGGGAAGCCGGTGAAGGTGCTGCTCCGCTCGATCGACGTCCTGCATGATTTCTACGTGCCCGAGTTCCGGGCGAAGATGGATATGATCCCTGGCTCGGTGACCTACTACTGGCTCACGCCGACCCGGACCGGAATCTTCGACGTCCTCTGCGCGGAGCTTTGCGGTGCCGCGCACGCACAGATGCGCAGCAAGGTCGTCGTGGAAGAAGAGAAGGAATATCACGCGTGGCTGGACAAGCAGCACACGTTCGCCGCCTTGTCCGGCCAGCGCAACGTCGCGAAGGCCGCGTACAAGACTGGCAGCGAATGAACATGCCGACGAGGATTGGCCGGATGTTCGGCCGGATATGAAGTGAACTCGTCGCTGAGCGGAAGACCAAGGAGGGAATTCCGATGGTCGATATCCCGTTTGATCAGGTCGCAGGCATTCCGCCCGCCGAAGTCGCTGAGGTTGAGCTCTATCATCCGCACAGCTGGTGGACGAGGTACGTTTTTTCGCAAGACGCCAAGGTGATCGCCGTCCAGTACTCGATCACGGCGATGTCGATCGGAATGGTTGCGCTGGTGCTGTCGTGGATGATGCGGCTGCAGCTGGGATTTCCCGGCACATTCTCCTTTATCGATGCCAATCAGTACCTTCAGTTCATCACCATGCACGGCATGATCATGGTGATCTACCTGCTCACGGCGCTGTTCCTCGGCGGCTTCGGCAACTACCTCATCCCGCTGATGGTCGGCGCGCGGGACATGGTTTTCCCCTATGTGAACATGCTGAGCTATTGGGTCTACCTGCTCGCGGTGCTGGTGCTGGCCGCGACGTTCTTCGTGCCGGGCGGGCCGACCGGCGCCGGCTGGACGCTTTATCCACCCCAGGCGATTCTCTCCGGTACCCCCGGACAGGACTGGGGCATCGTTCTCATGCTGGCCTCGCTGATCCTGTTCATCATCGGCTTCACGATGGGCGGGCTCAATTACGTGGTAACAGTGTTGCAGGCCCGCACACGCGGCATGACCTTGATGCGCATGCCCCTGACCGTGTGGGGCATCTTCACCGCCACCGTGATGGCGCTGCTGGCGTTCCCGGCGCTGTTCGTGGCCTCGGTGATGCTGCTGCTGGACCGCCTCCTTGGAACCAGCTTCTTCATGCCGACACTGGTCGAGATGGGCCAGCTGACCAAGTATGGCGGCGGCAGCCCGATCCTGTTCCAGCATTTGTTCTGGTTCTTCGGCCACCCCGAGGTCTACATCGTCGCGCTGCCGGCGTTCGGCATCATCTCGGATCTGATCAGTACGCACGCGCGCAAGAACATCTTCGGCTATCGCATGATGGTCTGGGCGATCGTGGCGATCGGGGCGCTGAGCTTCGTCGTGTGGGCGCACCACATGTATGTCAGCGGCATGCACCCGTATTTCGGGTTCTTCTTCGCCACCACGACGCTCATCATCGCGGTCCCGACCGCGATCAAGGTCTACAACTGGGTGCTGACCCTTTGGCGCGGCGACATCCATCTCACGGTGCCGATGCTGTTTGCGCTCGGCTTCATCGTCACCTTCGTCAATGGCGGCCTGACCGGGCTGTTCCTCGGCAACGTTGTCGTCGACGTTCCGCTGTCCGATACGATGTTCGTTGTTGCCCACTTCCACATGGTGATGGGGATTGCGCCGATCATGGCCGTGTTCGGCGGGATCTATCACTGGTATCCGAAGGTCACCGGACGGATGCTCAATGGTGCGCTCGGACGCTTCCACTTCTGGGTGACGTTCGTCGGGGCCTATGCGGTGTTCTTCCCGATGCACTATCTCGGCCTGCTCGGGATGCCGCGCCGCTATCACGACATCGGCGAGACATCCTTCGTCCCGGCATCCGCCCATGACCTCAACGCGTTCATGAGCGTCGCGGCGTTGATTGTCGGCTTCGCCCAGCTCGTCTTCCTGTTCAATCTGGTCTGGAGCCTGTTCAAGGGAAAAGAGGCGGGCGGCAATCCCTGGGGTGCCACCTCGCTGGAATGGCAGACGCCGGAGACCCCGCCGGGGCACGGCAACTGGGGCAAGGAGCTCCCCGTCGTGTATCGCTGGGCCTATGATTACAGCGTGCCCGGTGCCGCCAGGGACTTCATCCCGCAGAATGAACCGCCGGCCAAGGTGCTGGCCCAGGGGGCCCATCCGTGAGTGCCATCGTCCTGTTCATTGCTACGATTGCAGCGATCGCGGGATGGTGGCTCTCGCAGCAACGGCTGGCCGCCAAGCCGTGGCTGGAGCAGGGCATTGCCGTCGATCTTCGCGGCGATCGCGGCTCTTCGGTGCCGGCGGCGAAAATCGGCCTCGGTGTTTTTCTCGCGGTGGTCGGCTCGCTGTTCGCGCTCCTGATCAGCGCCTACTCGATGCGCACCACCATGGTGGACTGGCGCGAGCTGCCGCTGCCGAGGCTGGTGTGGTTCAACACCGGCGTCCTCGTCATCAGCAGCGTGGCGCTGCAATGGGCGCTGATGGCCGCGCGCCACGACGACCATGAAGGCTTGATCGCGGGCCTGTTGGTCGGCGCTGCATCGGCCGTGATGTTCCTGATCGGGCAGCTCGTGGTGTGGCAGCAGCTCAACAGCGCCGGCTATGTCATGGCGTCGAATCCGGCCAATTCCTTCTTCTATCTGATCACCGCGCTCCACGGGCTGCACGTGACCGGCGGCCTGGTGGCGCTCGGCAGGGCGACCGTAAAACTGTGGCGCGGCGCGCCGATGACGCAGATGCGCCTGAGCGTCGAGCTTTGTACCATCTACTGGCATTTCCTGTTGCTGGTCTGGCTGGTGCTGCTCGGTCTGCTGACGGGCTGGACCGACAATTTCGTCGACATCTGTCGCCAGTTGCTCACCTAGCGAGGGCAGGAAGCGATGACAGAAACCACACTCGCAACCCCCAAGGCGCTGCCCGGGACGATACCCGGATTGCGCGGCATCGCCGCCGACTGGGCCTCGGACCAGCGCGCGTTCAAGAACGTGTCCTGGGGGAAGGCCATGATGTGGATCTTCCTTCTGAGCGACACCTTCATCTTCAGCTGCTTCCTGCTGTCGTACATGACGGCGCGAATGTCGACGACAGTGCCGTGGCCCAATCCCAGCGAAGTCTTCGCGCTCAATATCGGCGGCCAGCACATCCCGCTCATCCTGATTGCGATCATGACCTTCGTCCTGATCAGCAGCAGCGGGACGATGGCGATGGCCGTCAACTTCGGCTACCGCCGGGATCGCGTCAAAACGGCAGCCTTGATGCTGGTCACCGCGGCATTTGGCGCGACGTTCGTCGGAATGCAGGCTTTCGAATGGACCAAGCTGATCATGGAGGGCGTGCGCCCCTGGGGCAACCCGTGGGGCGCACCGCAATTTGGCGCTTCCTTCTTCATGATTACCGGCTTCCACGGCACCCACGTGACCATCGGTGTGATCTTCCTGATCGCCATCGCGCGAAAGGTTTGGCGGGGAGACTTCGACGTCGAGCGGCGCGGCTTTTTCACGAGCCGCAAGGGCTACTACGAGATCGTCGAAATCATGGGCCTGTACTGGCATTTCGTCGATCTGGTCTGGGTGTTCATCTTTGCCTTCTTTTATCTCTGGTGAGGTCGCGCATGACAGAAGCAGCGGTACATGTGGAAGGGCAGGCGGCACAGCATGCGCTACACACCTATGTGCATGGTGCGGTGACATCGGGCGCCGCGCATGCAGAGGGCCAGCAGCACCCGATCAAGCTCTATCTGGTGGTCTGGGGATGGCTGTTCGTGCTCAGCACCTGCTCCTATCTCGTCGACTATTTTGGTATCCATGGCCACCTGCGGTGGTCGCTGATCCTGCTGTTCATGGTGCTGAAGGCCGGCCTGATCGTCGCAGTGTTCATGCACATGGCCTGGGAGCGGTTGGCGTTGGCCTACGCCATCCTGCTGCCGCCAGTGCTGGTGCTGGTGTTTGTAGGGATCATGGTGTTCGAATCCGACTATACGCATCTGCTTCGGGTCATGTTCTTCGCGCCGGCAAGCTAGAAATGCGACGGCCATGACCACATGGGTCATGCTGGACGAGGCAGGGCATCCCGAAGGCGGAGGCCTCGCCACATCTTCCGGCACCCTGCGAAGAGGGCCTTCAACCGATGGCTTTTCGAACTGACGAGGAATTAATCTCGTGCAAATCAATCGTTCAATTCGTCGCCGGAGCTATGCCAACATCGGAGACTACGTCGCACTGACGAAACCGCGCGTGATGTCGCTGGTCGTCTTTACCGCACTGGTCGGTCTCATGGTCGCACCGGGCGGCATCGATCCCTTCACCGGGCTCGCTGCTCTTCTTTGCATCGCTGCGGGCGCCGGCGCCGCAGCTGCGCTCAATATGTGGTACGACGCCGACATCGATGCGATGATGGCACGTACCGCCATCCGTCCAATTCCCAGCGGCCGCGTATCGCGCCCGGAAGCATTGGTCTTCGGATTGATGCTCGGCTCGTGCGCGGTTCTCGCCCTCGGCACCTTGCTGAACATGGCCGCTGCTGCGCTGCTGGCTTTCACGATCTTCTTCTACGTCGTCGTCTACACGATGTGGCTTAAGCGCCGAACCCCGCAGAATATCGTCATTGGCGGTGCCGCCGGAGCGCTCCCTCCGGTGATCGGCTGGGTCGCGGTCACAGGATATGTCGGGCTCGAGCCGCTCATCCTGTTTCTGATCATCTTCCTTTGGACGCCACCCCACTTCTGGGCACTGTCGCTCAATCTTGCTGGAGAGTATGCCCGCGCCGGCGTGCCGATGTTGCCGGTCGTGGCCGGCAGGACCGAAACAAAGCGCCAGATTCTTCTCTACAGCGTGCTTCTGGTTTCGACCTCGCTGCTGCCTTGTGCACTGGGGTTTGCGGGAGCCGCCTACGGCGCGGCTGCAGCGACGCTGGGAGCGATCATGATTTTTCTCGCATGGCAGGTACGCCGGAGCCACGACAAGGAAAGGCGGCCCGCTCGTCGCCTGTTCGTGTTTTCGATGCTCTATCTGGTCCTGCTTTTCGGGGTGCTGCTGATGAATGCTGCACCCTATGCTCAGTCCCACTGACTGGGCGCATTCGAATCGACAGCCGCCTTGCCTCGTCGGGAAACTCAGCGATTGAATTTCGCGGGGCATCCGCCGGGGACGGCCCTAGCGCTCGTCTCGCATATATGGACTTCGCCGGGAGACGAGTCTCAGGTCTTGATCGGCCGACATCGTCTGGAGCCCGTGCATATGTGGCACGCTCGCCGGGTTGCCCAGCAGGATCCAGGCGATGGCGCCCGTGGCCAGCATGCCGCCGCAAATAACCAAAAGGTCCCGCCTCATCGCGCGTCCTCCGTATGCGGCCATTTCCAAGCATAAATCAGGCCAATCCATTCAGGCGCGGACAGGTGCGGCGCACAGGATAGCGTTGGACAAGTAGGACAGGCTCGCCCTAAGCTTCGCCCATTGCAGCAACCAGGCGCGGTTCAAGAATGGACTGGTCCTACTATCTGGGGGGCACTGCTATTGTCCTGCTTCTTCTTGCCTATCGGCTGCATGGCGGGCTGTTTAGGAAGAATTCACTGCGGGACGAGAGACTAAATCGACTGATTGATGAACGCATTGGACGCATGGACCTGAAGCGACGCAACGATTGAATCGCCCTGAAGCGGCACCTCGAAGGCCAACCAGCGCCACTTTCCGGAATCAATCCCTACGGCGACGGCAGAGCTGTCTCCGGAGCGTACCATCTCGGCAGATGATACTTTTTATGATTTGAAAAGAGCTATTTGAGCAATCGAATGAAAGTCTGGGTCTATACCGACACAAGCAAGCCCGTTGGCGAGCCGGAGCATCTGAAGGTCTTCGCGACCAATGACGCGGCGCAGTCGTGGTTCAAGCGGAACGTCCCGCAGGGCGTCGCATTTGCCTACGAGATTATTCTGGGGCCGCGTTACCTAGCCAAGACGCTCCTCGTGCTGTCTGTCCTGCTTCTTGGCATCGCCGATCTCTACACCACCAACACGATCCTGAATCTCGGCCTCGGCGAGTTGAACCCGTTCATGCATGTCGCTCAGACATGGCTCGGCCCCTGGTGGCTGATCCCGAAGCTCGGTTTGACCTATTTCATGATGTGGCTGCTGTGGCGCAGCAACAACCCTTACAATATCGCGATAGTGGTGGCGTTTTGCTCCACGCCCGTACTCAATAATCTTCTCATCATAGCAGGCACGAACTAACCTCAATTCACGTTTCGACCGTGAACCGGAGGATCGATCTGGCTCACCCATACGTCTCCACGATGAAGTCGATCAGCGCGCGGAGCTTCGGCGTCATCTTGCGGTGCTTCGGCCACAGGATCTGACGCGCGCGGGTCTGCGTCGTGTAGTTCGGCAGCAGGACCTGCAGCCGTCCCGCGGCGATATCGTCGGCCAGCAACTCGTCGCGCATCAGCACGATGCCGGCGCCGGCAAGCGCCGCATAGCGGATGCCGAACGCGCTGTTGATGAAGAGGCGGCTCGCGACATCGACATGCACTTCGCCCTCCGGCCCGGAGAAGGTCCATCGCTGTCCGTCCGACCAGCCGGGGTAGCGCAGGCACTCGTGGTGGGCGAGATCCGCCGGATGGGTCGGCGTGCCGCGTTCGGCGAGATAGCTCGGCGCGGCGCAAACCACGCCGGTATAGGGCGACAGCGAGCGCGACATCATGGTGGAGTCGGTCAGCGTGCCGACCCGGATCGCCGCGTCCAGCCCTTCCTCGAGCAGGTCGACCATCCTGTCGCTGAGGATGAGGTCGACCGAGACGTCCGGATATCTCTTCATGAAGCGGACCAGCGCGGGCGCCAGGCTGTACGACCCGAAGGCGACCGAGGTCGCCACGCGCAGCTTGCCGCGCGGTGCGCTCAGGGCCTCCTCGACCAGCGCATCGCCGGCCTCGGCCTGTTCCAGCAACTGCCTGCAGTGATCGAGATAGCTGCGGCCGAGCTCGGTGAGGCCCTGCCGCCGGGTCGACCGGTTGATCAATTGCGAGCCGAGCCGGTCCTCGAGAAAACGGATATGCTTGCCGATCATGGTCGGCGACATCCGCAGCTCCTTGGCCGCCGCGGTGAAGGAGCCGAGATCGGCGACGCGGGCGAACACGGACATGCTGGTCAGTCGATCCATGATTATAAACCAATAGTTATTTCACTGCAGATCAAAGCGCCGCTTATAGCGCGCTGGAATTGTATTTATTACCATAAGTGAGCAATCGGCGCGATGATGCGTGCGATTGCTTTGGAATGTGGCCGGTCGCGCCCGGAGGGGCGCGGACCGCGCGGGGCCTCGAACCAGGACAGGAGTGTCAGGATGCCTTTCCAGATCACGATCAATGGGACCAGTCATCAGGTCGATGCCGATGGCGACACGCCGCTGCTCTGGGTGCTGCGCGACGTGCTCGGCATGACTGGCACCAAGTTCGGCTGCGGCATGGCGCTGTGCGGCGCCTGCACGGTGCATCTCGATGACAGCGCGGTGCGCTCCTGCATCACGACGATCGACAGCATCGGCGACTCCAAGATCACGACCATCGAGGCGGTCGGCAAAACGCCGGCGGGCAAGAAGATCCAGGACGCCTGGCTCGCGCACGAGGTGCCGCAATGCGGCTACTGCCAGTCCGGGCAGATCATGTCGGCTTCCGCGCTGCTCGCGGGCAAGCCGAAGCCGACGGATGCCGATATCGACGACGCGATGTCGGGCAACATCTGCCGCTGCGGCACCTATGTCCGCATTCGCGAAGCGATCAAGCAAGCCGCACAGTCGGGAGGTTGAGCCATGACGCTGATCGACAATTTGTCCGAGCGCGCCGCCGATCTGTCGCGGCGCAACTTCCTCCGCGCCGGCGCGATCGCGGGCGGCGGTCTGCTGCTCAGCGTGAGCCTGCCGTTCGCGAGCCGCGAGAGCGAGGCGGCCGCCTCCGATGGCTTCGCGCCGAATGCCTTCGTCCGGATTGGTAGCGACGGCAAGGTCGTGCTGACCATGCCCTATGTCGAGATGGGGCAGGGCACCTATACCTCGATCCCGATGCTGATCGCCGAGGAGCTCGAGATCGGCCTGACGCAGGTCCGGCTCGAGCACGCGCCGCCGAGCGACAAGCTCTACGCCAACCCGCTGCTCGGCGTGCAGGCCACCGGCAATTCGAACGCGATGCGCGGCGCCTGGCAGCCGATGCGGAAAGCCGGCGCCACCGCGAAAGCGATGCTGGTCGCAGCCGCGGCGAAGCGCTGGAACGTCGAGCCGGGGACATGCCGCGCCGAGAACGGCGAGGTGCATCACGCGGCCTCCGGGCGCAAGCTGGGCTACGGCGAACTGGCGACTGACGCGGCGCAGATGCCGGTGCCGGAGAATGTCACGCTGAAGAGGCCGTCCGAGTTCAAGTTGATCGGCACGCCGGCCAAGCGGCTCGATACGCCCTCCAAGATCAACGGCACGGCGGTCTACGGCATCGACGCACGGCCGCCCGGGGTGAAGGTCGCGACCCTGGCGCAGTCGCCGGTGTTCGGCGGGCGGGTGAAGCGCGTCGATGATGCGGCTGCAAAAGCCGTCAAGGGCGTGCGACAGATCGTGACGCTCGACGACGCCGTCGCGGTGGTGGCCGACCACATGGGGGCGGCGAAGAAGGGTCTGGCGGCGCTCACGATCGAGTGGGACGAGGGGGCTCACGCCAAGCTCGCCACGTCAGATATCGCACGCGAGCTCGAAGCTGCCACCACCAAGCCGGGCACGGTCGCGCAAAATATCGGCGACGCCGACAAGGCCATGGCGGGCGCAGCGACGAAAGTCGAGGCGACCTATCAGCTGCCGTTCCTCGCCCATGCGACGATGGAGCCGATGAACTGCACCGTGCATGTGCGCCCTGATGGCTGCGAGATCTGGGTCGGCAGCCAGGCGCTCTCGCGCGCGCAGGCGGTGGCCGCGAAGGTGCTGAACATGCCGCCCGAGAAGGTGGTGGTGCACAATCATCTGCTCGGCGGCGGCTTCGGCCGCAGGCTCGAGGTCGATGGCGTCATTCGCGCGGTGCAGATCGCCAAGCAGGTCGATGCGCCGGTCAAGCTGGTGTGGACCCGCGAGGAGGACATCCAGCACGACATGTACCGGCCCTACTGGTGCGACCGGATTTCGGTCGGCCTCGATGCATCCGGCAAGCCGGTCGCCTGGAACAACCGCTTTGCCGGCTCGTCGGTGCTGGCGCGATGGGCGCCGCCGGCGTTCCGCAACGGGCTCGACCCCGACACGACCGAGGGCGCGATCGATCTCGTCTACGACATTCCGAACTTCCACGTCGAATATGTCCGGGTCGAGCCGCCGGGCATTCCGACCGCGTTCTGGCGCAGCGTCGGGCCCTCGCACAACGTGTTCGTCACCGAAAGCGTGATCGACGAGCTGGCGGCGGCGGCGAAGCAGGATCCGGTCGACTACCGCCGCGCGCTGCTCGGCAAGTCGCCGCGCGCCAAGGCGGCACTCGAGCTCGCGGCGGCCAAGGCCGGCTGGGGCGGCAAGCTGCCGGCCGGGCGCGGACGCGGCGTATCGCTGCAATTCGTGTTCGGCAGCTACCTCGCCCAGGTCGCCGAGGTCGAGGTCGCCAGGGATGGCTCGGTCCGCGTCCACCGCGTCGTCTGCGCGATGGATTGCGGCACCGTGGTCAATCCCGACACGGTGCAGGCGCAGCTGCAGAGCGGCATCAATTTCGGCGTCACGGCGGCGCTCTACGGCGAGATCACGCTGAAAAACGGCCGCGTCGAGCAGAGTAATTTCGACAGCTACCAGATGCTGCGCATCGATCAGGCCCCGGCGATCGAGGTCCACATCGTCCCGAGCACCGAGCCGCCCGGCGGCATGGGCGAGACCGGAACATCGGGCATCGTGCCGGCGATCAGCAACGCGATCTTCGCGGCGACCGGCAAGCGGCTGCGCAAAATGCCGGTCGATCCGGCGACCTTGAAGCAAACGTGACCGGTTGAACGCCCGCACCGCCATCCTCTTCGCTGGGGCGGTGTCTGCGGCTCGCACGGGCACCGCGTTCTCACGGCGCGGTGCATCCGAGCCTCGCTCAATTCTGCCGCCCCTAGCAGGGGCGGCTCCACGGCGGCATCGAAAATTGTTCGTAGCCTGACCGATCAGGGTGTAACCAAACTGGCCGCGTAAGCGAACCAGTAGGTACAGGCGCTGCATGACGACCGCGGAGAACGAGCTCAAGCCACTGATGCTTGCCAGCCAGGATGGCGATGCAGCGGCCCATCGGGCATTGCTGGAGCGCCTGAGTCGGCATTTGCGTGCCTATTACAAGAGCCAGCTTGCCAGAACCGGACGCGGCGCGGCGGAGGCGGAGGACCTGGTGCAGGAGGCTGTACTGGCGATTCACCTCCAGCGGCACACCTACGATCCGGCACAGCCATTGACACCCTGGGTGCACGCGGTCGCGCGCTACAAGCTGATCGATTTCCTGCGCCGAACACGGGCGTCGCGCGCCGACGTGCCGATCGACGAGGCCGACGACATCACGGCGCATGACGATCACGTCGGCGCCGAGAGCAGCTTTGACGTCAGGCGATTGCTCAAGCAGTTGCCGGCGAACATGCAGTGCGCGATCGCGGCCGTAAAGCTCGATGGATTGAGCGTCGTAGAGGCGGCGCAGCGGTGCGGCATGTCGGAATCCGGTGTGAAGGTCAGCATCCATCGCGGGCTCAAAGCTCTGGCCGCGTTGATCGCTCGGAGAACGGAACTATGAAGACGGATGAACTCATCACCGCGCTCAGTATGAATGTCGAGCCGGTCGATCGCCGGCTGGTCAGCCGCAGTGTCGCTATCGCGCTCGGGCTGGGGCTGGTTGCCGCGCTTGGCCTCGTGTTTGCTGGGCTTGGTGTCCGCGCCGACCTGACCACGCCTCGCGCCGTGACCTTTCTGTTCCTGAAGCTTGCATTCGCGCTCGGCACCATGGGTGCGGCGTCGGTCTATCTGACCCGGCTGGCGCGTCCGGGAGGTGAGCGAACAATTTCCCTTGGACTTGCTGCACTACCGTTCGCGGCGATCATGCTGCTCGCCGCGATCAGCCTTGGACAGGCGCCCAGCTCCCACTGGGACAGGATGGTCATGGGAGACCAATGGCTCGAATGCCTGATTTCCATTCCGGTGATCGCGATCGTGCCGTTTGCCGTGGTCATCTGGGCCGTCAGAAAGGCGGCGCCGACCAATCTGGTGCGGGCAGGGGCCTTCGGCGGCCTCGTCGCAGGTGGCGTGAGCGCGGTCGCCTACGCACTCCATTGTACCGATGATTCGCTGCCCTTTGTCGCGCTGTGGTACGGCGGCACGATCGTACTGTGCACACTCGCGGGTGCGGTATTGGGACCGCGGCTGCTGCGTTGGTGAAAGGGGAGATCGGACCTTTCACGTCGGCGTGAGCCTGTAACCGGGGGAATATCGGCTCCGAACTCATGATCAGAAGCGCAAATGAATGCACTTCAGAAAAATGATGGAGCCGGGTTATGTCGATCAACAAGATCATTCTTGCTTTCTCGTTCCTGGTGCCGGTTGTTGTGGCATCGGCGGCTGCGCAAGCGGGCGCGACGATCTCCGACACGCGGTATTTGCCCAATGAGGCCAGGGGAACAACGCCAGCGGTCGCCGCCCAACGCAACCCGATGTCTGCATTCGGTTATGATCAGGAAGCGGCGCGCTTGCAGCCTATGAACGTTCCGGACACGGCTGGAACGCGGTGGCGCTATCACGGCGGGCCGAAGTCTCAATAGGCGGCGCGATACACGGGGTGTCAGGCCGGGATGAACGGTTAACCACCTAACCTCTCCCTGGTGCACTTGTGAACAGGGTGACCTTTCCAGCACCCGTCCTTTGTGAGACTGTCACACCATGAATGTTCGCCAATTGTTCAGATTGCTGCTCGCCGTCCTCGTGACGGCAGGCCTGACAATTGCGCCGCTGGCTACGCCTGCGGCGGCCGGATCTTTGTTGACCGGTATGAGCCAGATGGCGGACACGTCGGACATGGCGGCCGATATGCCGTGCTGCCCCGACAAGCAGAAGAGCAATGACTGCCGGGATTGTCCGCTGGTTGCGATTTGCATGCTGAAGGTCCTGCACACGGGACCGTCGGCCCTCGGCCTCGCGATGAGGCCGGTGACGCAGCTGCAATTGCATCCGCATGACGATCTGGTTGCCGACGGCCTGGTCCGTCCGCCTCCCGACCATCCTCCTCGACATTTGGTCTGACTGGCGCTGCAAAGCGCCGGTTGCTGCCACGCGGCCTTTGGACGCGTGGACGTTTCATGCCGCGCAAGCGGCAGATCAGATCCAATCGAGGAATGAGATCATGAAGTTGTTCAACACATCGCGTGCCGTAGGGGCCGCGCTCATCGGCCTGTCGCTGACAGGCACCGCCAACGTCGCGCGCGCCGACATCAGGGACTACGAATTCCAACTCGTCGACCAGACCGTGCAGGCCGGTCCGGACAAGGTTGTCATGGTCCGGCTGATGAACAAGAAGACCGGCAAGGCGGTGCCTGACGCCGTGATCTTCGCGACGCGGCTCGACATGGCCCCGGACGGCATGCAGGAGATGGCCACCAAGGTCACGCCGATGCCGGGCACCGAGCCCGGCACCTACCGGTTCAAGGCGACCTTCGGCATGGCCGGGCGCTGGCAGCTGTCGCTCGGAGCGAAGGTGCAGGGCGAGACCGGTACGGTCGAGAGCAAGCTCGTCGTCACGGCGGGAAAATGAACCGGCTCGCTCTAGCCGGCGCTGCCGCTGCGATCCTTGCAGCGGCAGGCGTCGCAAGTATCGGTCGCGGCCTGCCGCCGTGGCCGGGCGCAAATCTCACTGCCCCCGCCGCGCAAGCGGCGGAAGCCGGCGCGCCGATCTATTTTCGCGATCCGGACGGCAAGCCGTTCTACTCACTGACGCCGAAGAAGACGGCTGACGGCCGCGACTACCGGCCCGTCGCCGCCGGTGCCGATATCAGCTTCGACGAGCCGGAATCGCCAGCGACGATGGCTGCGCCTGCCGCGAAGGGCGAGCGCAAGGTCAAATATTATCGCAATCCGATGGGACTTCCCGACACCTCGCCGGTGCCGAAGAAGGACTCCATGGGGATGGATTACATCGCCGTCTATGACGGCGATGACAGCGACGACGGTTCGATCACGCTGTCGCCCGGCAGGATCCAGCGCAGCGGCGTCAAGTCCGAGCCCGCGCAGATGCGCCGCATCCGCACGCTGGTCCGTGCGCCCGGCACGATCCAGCTCGACGAGCGTCGCGTCTCCGTCATCGCGATGCGGGCCGAGAGCTATGTGCAGAAAGTCGCCGACGTCACGACCGGCAGCCGCGTAACGAAGGGCCAGCCGTTGATGGAGATCTACAGCCCGGCAATATCGTCCGCTGCGGCCGAATATGTCGCGACCATCACGTCGAAGGCGACCGCGGGTATCGAGCCCTACGGGCGCGGCTCCAAGCAGCGGCTGACCAATCTCGACGTTCCCGAACCCGTCATCGCCGAGATGGAAAAGAGCCGGACGGTTCCGATCGCGATCCAGTGGCTGTCGCCGCGCGACGGCATCGTGCTGCAGCGCGCCGCCATCGAGGGCATGCGCGCCCAACCCGGCGACGTGCTGTTTCGGATTGCCGACGTCTCTGTCGTGTGGGCATTGGTCGACGTTGCCGAGCGCGATCTCGGCAATATCGTGGTCGGGCAGAACGTGACCGTGCGGGCGCGCAGCTATCCCGGCCGCAGTTTCGTCGGCCGGATCAGCGTGATCTATCCGCAGGTCAACAAGGAGACGCGCACCGCGCGGGTGCGGATCGAATTGCAGAATGCCGACCTCGCACTGCTGCCGGACATGTATGTCGACGCCGAGGTCGACACCGGCGGCGCGGCGCCGGTACTTACGGTAGCTGATAATTCCATCCTCGACACCGGCAGCCGCCAGAGCGTGCTGATCGACCGCGGCAACGGGCGGTTCGAGCCGCGCGAGGTCAAGCTCGGGCGGCGCGGCGAGGGTTATGTCGAAATCCGCGGCGGCATCGGCGAGGGCGACGCGGTCGTCACCTCCGCGACGTTTCTGATCGATGCCGAAAGCAACCTGAAGGCGGCGATCAAGGGCTTTGCCGAGGCCGGCGCTGCGCAGGCGAGCGAGGGCGACAAGACGGGGGACCGGCGATGATTGCCCGTGTCATCGCCTGGTCGGCGCGCAACCTGCTGCTGGTGCTGTTCGGCACCGGCTTTGCGGCGGCCGCGGGCCTCTACGCGCTGCTGCATCTGCCGCTCGATGCGATCCCCGATCTCTCCGACACCCAGGTCATCGTCTACACCGAATATCCCGGCCAGGCGCCGCAGGTGATCGAGGACCAGGTCACCTATCCCCTGACCACGGCGATGCTGACGGTGCCGAAGTCGAAGGTCGTGCGCGGCTTCTCGTTCTTCGGCGTGTCCTTCGTCTATGTCATCTTCGAGGACGGCACGGACATCTACTGGGCGCGCTCGCGCGTGCTCGAATTCCTCAACGGCGCGGCGTCGCGGTTGCCTGCCGGTGTGTCGCCGACCATCGGGCCCGACGCGACCGGGGTTGGCTGGGTCTACCAGTATGCCGTGATGTCGAAAGAGCTGAACCTTGCGGACACCCGCACGATCCAGGACTGGAACCTGAAATTCGCGCTTGCGCGGGCGGAAGGCGTGGCGGAGGTCGCGAGCGTCGGCGGCTTCGTCAAGCAGTACAACGTGATCCTCGATCCGCAGCGGATGCGCGACCGCGGCATCACCATGCAGCGGATGCGCGATGCGATCCGCGCCAGCAATGCCGACGTCGGCGGCCGCACGGTCGAGCTCTCCGAGTTCGAATATGTCATCCGCGGCAAGGGCTATCTCAGGGATATCAACGATCTCGGCAACATCGTGCTGAAGACCGACAGCGGCACGCCGGTGCTGCTGCGCGACGTCGCCCGCGTCGAGCTCGGCCCCGACGAGCGGCGCGGCATCGCTGAACTGAACGGCGAGGGCGAGGTCGCGAGCGGCATCGTGCTGCAACGCTTCGGCGTCAACGCGCTCGACGTGATCGAAAACGTCAAGAAACGTTTCAGGGAGATCGCGACCAGCCTGCCGAAATCGGTCGAGATCGTGCCGGTCTATGACCGCTCCAATTTGATCTATGCGGCAATCGACACGCTGAAGCGCACACTGTTCGAGGAGAGTGTCGTCGTTGCGCTGGTGTGCATCGTGTTCCTGCTGCATGTCCGCAGCGCGCTGGTCGCGATCCTGATGCTGCCGGTCGGCGTCTTGATGGCATTCGGCGCGATGAAGCTGCTCGGCATCGGCTCCAACATCATGAGCCTCGGCGGCATCGCGATCGCGATCGGCGCCATGATCGATGCGGCGATCGTGATGATCGAGAACGCGCACAAGCATCTGGAGCGCGCCGAGCCCGGCCGGTCGCGGGTCGCGATCCTGATCGAGGCCGCGGCGGAGGTGGGGCCGGCGCTGTTCTTCAGCCTGCTGATCATCACCGTGTCCTTCATGCCGATCTTCACGCTGGAATCGCAGGAGGGGCGGCTGTTCTCGCCGCTCGCGTTCACCAAGACGTTCGCGATGGCGGCGGCGGCGCTGTTGTCGGTGACGCTGGTGCCGGCGCTGATGGTGATCTTCGTCCGCGGCAGGATCGTCCCCGAGCACAGAAATCCGATCAATCGTTTCCTGATCTGGATCTACCGTCCGGTCATCAACGGCGTGTTGCGGGCGAAGACGCTGGTGATCCTGCTCGCGCTCGGTGCCGTCGCCGTCTCGATCTGGCCGGCCCGGCAGCTCGGCACCGAGTTCATGCCCGACCTCAACGAGGGCACGCTGCTCTATATGCCGACCACGCTGCCGGGGATTTCGGTGACCAAGGCGGCCGAGCTGCTGCAGATGCAGGACCGCATCATCCGCAGCTTTCCGGAAGTCGTTTCGGTCTACGGCAAGGCCGGCCGCGCCGCGACCGCGACCGATCCGGCGCCGTCGGAGATGTTCGAGACCATCATCAATCTGAAGCCGAAACCGCAATGGCGCGCCGGCCTCACGCTCGACCGCCTGATCGCCGAGATGGACAAGGCGCTGCAATTCCCCGGCGTCTCCAACGCCTGGACCATGCCGATCAAGGCGCGCATCGACATGCTCTCGACCGGGATCCGGACGCCGGTCGGCGTCAAGGTGATCGGTCCCGATCTTGCCGTGATCGACAAGCTCGCCCGCCAGGTCGAGCAGGTGGTGCGGGGCGTGCCCGGCACCTCGTCGGCCTATGCCGAGCGCAGC
This sequence comes from Bradyrhizobium sp. USDA 3262, assembly GCF_054060035.1. Lineage (NCBI taxonomy): Bacteria > Pseudomonadati > Pseudomonadota > Alphaproteobacteria > Hyphomicrobiales > Nitrobacteraceae > Bradyrhizobium > Bradyrhizobium sp. USDA 3262. The sequence continues at coordinate 6,517,869 of NZ_JBSSCT010000001.1, read as the reverse complement.
CTCGGCGGCTACTATCTCGAGATCACGCCGAAGCGTGAGGCCTTGTCGCGCTACGGGATCGCGGTGCAGGACGTGCAGGACACCATCGCGGCCGCGCTCGGCGGCCAGAGCGTGACCACGACGGTCGAGGGACGCCAGCGCTTCACCGTCAACATGCGCTATCCACGCGATTTGCGCGACAATCCGGGCGCGATCGCCAGCGACATCCTGGTGCCGATGCCGGCGGGCGGTGCGGTGCCGCTCGGCGAGGTCGCCGACATCGCGCCGGCGCGCGGGCCGACCACGATCCGGACCGAGAACGGGCAGCTCGCGACCTACATCTATGTCGATATCCGCGATCGCGATCTTGGCGGCTATGTCGCGGACGCGCAGCGCGCGGTGCAGGCCGGCGTGCAGTTTCCGCCCGGAACCTACGTGGTCTGGAGCGGGCAGTACGAATATCTCGAACGCGCCGTCGCGCGGCTCAGGATCGTGGTGCCGGTGACGCTGTCGATCATCTTCCTGCTGCTCTACCTCAATTTCCGCTCGGTGGCGGAGACGATGATCGTGATGCTGTCGCTGCCGTTCGCGCTGGTCGGCGGCTTCTGGCTGATGTGGGCGCTCGGCTTCAACCTGTCGGTTGCGGTCGCGGTCGGCTTCATCGCGCTCGCCGGCGTTGCCGCCGAGACCGGCGTCGTGATGCTGATGTATCTGAACCAGGCGCTGGGCGAGATCACCGCGCGCCGCGCTGCGGAGGGACGCACGATCGATCGTGACGATCTCCATCGCGCGATCATCGCGGGCGCGGTCGAGCGCGTCCGGCCGAAGATGATGACGGTGGTCGCCATCATGGCCGGGCTGCTGCCGATCATGTGGAGCACCGGCACCGGCTCGGAGATCATGCAGCGCATCGCGGTGCCCATGATCGGTGGCATGATCTCGTCGACGCTGCTGACGCTGATCGTGATTCCCGCGATCTTCGCCGTCGTGAAGGGCATCAAAATCAAGGCGAGAGTGTCGGCGCGCGAAGTTGCTTCCTGTGCCGCGCGCCAAGCGGCAAAGATGTGATGGAAACATGACGCCTGTTGGTGGTTTCAAATCGGATTGAATGATACCCCAAGGGGGTATATAGCTGATGGCGGTTCGCGGCTGGCTGATTTGCGGCATGCCTAGCGGGTAATCGGAGATGCGAGGCGGGTGTTGGTGCGACTGAACAGGCGAGGGCGAGTGCGGGCGGGATGTTCCATCATCCTGGCCTATCTGTTTTGCGTGCTCGCGCCGTCCTTCGCACTTGCATTCGGGGCACCGTTTCCGTGTCTGACCGATGAGGTGCAGCCGGCTGCCGCGGCGCATGCTCACGCGGCGTCGATGCAGATGGCGCATGCCGAAGGCGTCGCGCACGATCATGCCGCCCACGATCATGGCGGCATGCACATGCATCGCGCGGCCGGTGCCGCCGAACCGGATGCCAAGCACAGCCACGACGGCAAGAATGCGCCGGGGCCGTGCTGCGCGCTGATGTGCGTATCGGCGCTGCCGGCCGATCTTCCATTCGTCGCTGCTCCCTTGCACCCGATCGCCACGCGTCTTTCAGAGGCTCGTCAGAGCCTGCGGAGCGAGGCGCCTACGCGCCTCTATCGTCCCCCCATCGCCTGATCGTTCGCTGACATCGTGGCTGCGCCGCGCGCTCGCGTGCGCATGCCTGTGATTCATTGCTGATCGGGACAGATCCATGTATTCGCATCTCGGGGCGAGGCTCGCCGCCGTGGCCACCAGGCTTGGCCGGCGCGCGCCATCGATATTCCTGTCGCGGATGGCCGCCGCCATCCTCGCATCTGCGCCGCTCGCCGGCTGCATGGCCGACGGCCGGCCGGTTGCCGTCGCAAGCGATCCTTCGAACCCGGCGGCGGGGACGGCCGCTGTCGGCTACCGCTCGACGATCGCGCCCTATAGCAGCTTGCGTCCGTCGACGCCGCAGCCCTGGCGCGAGCGCAATGACGGCGTGACGCCGCCGGCCAGTTCGAAGTCGGATCGGTAGGAGGGCGCCATGCGATATCTGGCCATCGCGCCGATCCTGCTGCTGACATCCGCGCTCGCGGGATGCGCGTCATTCTCGCCCGACAGCGGCATGGGCGTCGTCTCCGAGGTGACCGAGCAGGCGATCGGCAAGGACGTCGCCTTCGTTCGCAGCGGAGACGGGGCCGCCACCGTCGACACCGCGGTGAAGCGGCTGCTCGCGCACAATTTGACCGCGGATGCCGCCGTGCAGGTTGCGCTCTTGAACAACAAGGGGCTGCAGGCCGCCTATAACGAACTGGCGCTGGCGGAGACCGATTACGTCGCCGACAGCCTGCCGCCGAACCCGACCTTCTCGGTCTCGCGGATCACCGGAAACGGCGCCAGCGAGGTCGAGCGGCAGGTGGTCGGCGACATCCTCGCGCTCGCGACCCTTCCGGCCCGCTCCGAGATCGCGCGCGAGCGCTTCCGCCAGGCGCAGCTCAAGGCCGCGCTCGCCACCTTGCGGCTCGCTGCCGAGGTGCGGCGCACCTATGTCGCAACGGTGGCGGCGAACGAGACGGTCGCGCTGCTGACGGATGCGAAGGCAACCGCGGAGTCGACCGCGCAACTCGCAAAAAAGCTCGGCGAGACCGGCGGTATGAACAAGCTCGACCAGGCCCGCGAGCAGGTGTTCTACGCCGAGATCACCGCCGACCTCGCCAGCGCGCGGCAGAATGCGGCGAGTTCGCGCGAGCGGCTGGCGCGGCTGCTCGGATTGTGGGACGGCGACCTCGGCTTCCGGATCCCGGGCGAGTTGCCATTGCTGCCGAAGCGGCCATTGGAACAGCCGTCGATCGAGATCGCCGCGGTCGGTCACCGCGTCGACCTGCAGATCGCGCGGATGGAAATCGTGGCGCTCGCCAAGGCGCTCGATCTCACCGAGGCGACGCGCTTCGTCACGCTGCTCGACGTCGCCGGCATCGACAAGCGGACGCACGATCCCGAAGCCCCGCCCTTCAGGGAGCGCGGCTTCGACGTCCAGTTCCAGATTCCGATCTTCGACGGCGGCGAGGTGCGCGTGCGCCAGGCGGCGGAGATCTACCGCCAGGCGATGAACCGCCTGACCGAGAAGGCGATCAACGTCCGCTCCGAGGCGCGCGACGCCTACCGCGTCTACCGCTCCACCTACGACATCGCGCGCCATTACCAGCGCGAGGTGCTGCCGCTGCGGCAGATCATCACCGAGGAGATGCAGCTGCGCTTCTCCAGCATGCAGGTCGACGTGTTCGCGCTGCTGACCGAAGCGCGGCAGCGGCTCGCCTCGCTGCGCGCGGCGATCGACACCAAGCGCGACTTCCTTCTGGCGCAATCCGAACTGCAGACCGCGATCAACGGCGGCGGCTCGGCCGGCGCAGCATCGACACCGTCTTCCATCGCCTCGGCCGCGCAGCCCGCGGCTGGCGGCGGTCATTGAATGGAGCAGCACATGTTTTCGCGACGAGGATTTCTGGGCAGCGCGGCGCTGGTCACGGCAAGCGCGGTCAGCGGCCGCGTCCAGGCCGCCGCCATTCCCGAAGCGCCGACCATGGACAAGGCGGTGATGCAGCCGCCGCTGCATCCCGCCAGCGGGCCGGACTACCGGCCGGTGGTCACGCTCAACGGCTGGTCGCTGCCGTGGCGGATGAACGGCGACTGGAAGGAATTCCATCTCGTCGCCGAGCCCGTGGTGCGCGAATTCGCCGACGGCATGAAGGCCAATCTCTGGGGCTATAACGGCCAGGCGCCGGGGCCGACCATCGAGGCGGTCGAGGGCGACAAGGTCCGCATCTTCGTCACCAACAGACTGCCGGAGCACACCACGGTGCACTGGCACGGCATGATCGTGCCGTCAGGCATGGACGGCGTCGGCGGGCTCAACCAGCCGCACATCAAGCCCGGCAAGACCTTCGTCTACGAGTTCGAGACGAAGCATAGCGGGACCTTCATGTACCACCCGCATTCCGACGAGATGGTGCAGATGGCGATGGGCATGATGGGCATGTTCATCGTGCACCCGCGCGATCCGGCGTTCCGTCCCGTCGACCGCGACTTCGTCTTCATCATGAGCAGCTACCTCATCGACCCCGGCACCTATCTGCCGAAGGTCAACGAGATGACCGACTTCAACATGTGGACCTGGAACGGCCGCGTCTATCCCGGCATCGATCCGATGCCGATCCGGCTCGGCGACAGGATCCGCGTGCGGATCGGAAACCTGACCATGACCAACCATCCGATCCATGTGCACGGGCACAATTTCGCGGTGACCTGTACCGACGGCGGCTGGGTGCCCGACAGCGCGCAGTATCCGGAGACCACGACCGACGTGCCGGTCGGCGCGGTCAGGGCGTTCGACATGCTCGCCGACAATCCGGGCGACTGGGCGTTCCACTGCCACAAGTCGCACCACACCATGAACGCGATGGGCCACGACGTCAGAAACTTCATCGGCGTGTCGCGCCAGGATCTGGCGAAGGCGGTCGGCAAGCTCGCGCCCGACGCCATGGTGATGGGATCGACCGGCATGGCGATGGGCAACATGGAGATGCCCGCGCCCGACAACACGCTGCCGATGATGACCGGCACCGGACAATTCGGGCCGATCGAGATGGGCGGCATGTTCACTGTCATGAAGATCCGCGAGGGGCTCGGCCGCGACGATTACGCCGACCCCGGACCGTACAAATATCCGCCGGGCACGGTTGCCTACGAGGTCGAGGCGCCCGCCGCCGAGCCCGCGCGCCAACCGCCGGCGGCGCCGGGGCGAAAAGCCAAGCCATCGATGAAGGGAATGAAGATGTAGCGGACCCAGCTCACTCACCAACGACAAGCATCAAACACAGAATGGAGAATCCAGTGAAGCAACTCACCAGCATCGGCGTCGCGCTGATCGCGCTGTCGGTAACCGCCGCGCCGTCGCGCGGCCACGAGAAGCACGGCCACGAATCCTATTCCGCCGGCGAGCCCGGCGATCCGAGCAAGCCCTCGCGCACGGTCGAGGTCGAGATGAAGGAGATGGAGTTCACGCCGTTCCGCATCGAGGTCAAGCGCGGCGAGCAGATTCGCTTCGTGATCCGCAATGCCGGCACCGAGGATCATGAATTCCTGCTCGCGACCACCGAAGAGAATTTGAAGCATGCCGAAGTGATGAAGAAGCATCCGCATATGGAGCATGACGATCCGAACGGCGTTCGCCTCGCACCGAAGAAGAGGGCGGAGATCGTCTGGAAGTTCACCAAGGCCGGAACGTTTGAATATTCCTGCCTGATTCCGGATCACCGCGACTACGGGATGACCGGCCGCGTCATCGTGAAATGAAGCTAGCTACAAGAAAAAGGACGACAACCATGAACAGGATCATCCGGATTGCGGGCGCGGCCTCGCTTGCGCTGGCGTTGACATTGAGTGCGCCTTGGGGCGCTGTTTTCGCGCAGGGCGCTGATATCGATGGCGAGGTCAAGAAGATCGACGAGGGTGCCGGGAAGATCACGCTCAAGCACGGCCCGGCCAAGAGCCTTGGCATGGACGAGCCGATGACGATGGTCTACCGGGTCAGGGATCCGGCGCTGCTGAAGCAAGTCAAGGTCGGCGACAAGGTCCGATTCGAGGCCAAGGAGGGCGACGGCGGCTACACCGTCACCGCGATCCAGAAGGCGAAGTGAGGCGACGGCCCGCATCAACAGGTTGGGCTGTCGGCTGAACCCAGCCGGCAGCCTTGAAACCGCGACGCATGATCGCCAGAGCTGTTCCAGACGGATCGGCTTGAATGGGTTGCGTGGCTGGCCTTATCCTGTCGTCTGGAAGGACGAGCAATGAACGATTGCTGCGAGCAGAAGACGACCGAATGCTGTGCACCACCGCCGCTGACGCTGCCGGTCAAGGCTCGCGTGCGGGCAGGGGACCGCGATCGCGCGGCCGATTCGTGCGGCTGCTCAGGCGGCGTTCCGGTCTTTGACGGTCTCGATCCGCGCTACAAGCGCGTGCTCTGGACGGTCATCGGCATCAATGGCGCGATGTTCCTGACCGAAATGATCGCGGGTCAGCTTGCCGGATCGCAGGCGCTCAAGGCCGATGCGCTCGACTTCCTTGCCGATACGGTCACCTATGGACTGAGCCTTGCGGTGATCGGCGCCAGCCTGCGTGTGCGCGCCTCCGCCGCGCTGCTGAAGGGCGCGTCGCTGAGCTTGATGGCGCTGTGGGTATTCGGCTCGACCGTTTACCAGACGTTCGTGCTCGGCGTACCGAAAGCCGAGGTGATGGGCGCCATCGGCACGTTGGCACTCGCGGCCAATCTAGGCTCGGTTCTGCTTCTGCTGCCGTACAAGGACGGCGACGCCAATGTCCGCTCGGTCTGGCTCTGCTCGCGCAACGACGCGATCGGAAACCTCATCGTGATGGCGGCCGCTCTCGGCGTGTGGGGATCGGTCTCCGCCTGGCCTGATCTTGCCGTCGCCGCCGTGATGGCGATGATATTCCTCACCTCGTCGGTGCAAATCCTGCGGCAGGCATGGGCCGAATATCGCGAGGCGGCGCTACGCAGCCCGTCAGCGGCACATGGCTGATGAAGCCGCGAGCGCGACAGGCTGCGGCAGGGCAGAAATTTGCCGCGCATTTACCTTAAATGATGGCTCCGGGGGAACGTCCGTGGCAGCGGCGCGTTGCTGTGCATCATTCGAGTGCAGAAGGCCCCCTCCATGACGATCAACGCGGCAATACTGATGGCGGCATTGGTGCTGTCGGGAACCGTGTTGGCGCAGAGCTCCGGCCCTTCGGCCGGCTCGGCGGGGGCCGGGCAGGCCGCCAACGTGACCACCACCGGTCAGGCGCTGAACAGCGCCAAGAAGACCGGCGACAGCGGGCCGCCGGTGGAGAAGGCTGCGCGTCCGGCAAAGCCGGATGCCGGCGCTGCGGGCAACACGGTGGGGGCGAGCCGCCCGCCAAAGCCCGATCGTCGCCTCGAGCATTATCCGTAATCACCCTCGTAATCCTGGGGACGTCACCGGGTCCGGGCCGGTTCGGGCGCCGTCAGTCATGATACCGTCATGCCGCATCGGCTAGCCAAGGCATTTGGCTGAAACGCGGTGGACAGGTTCATGGCGGGGAAGAACCGGGCCCAATTCCCGGGAATGGATCGGCAGACCGCCGGAGTGCTTCTTGTCCTTGCCGTGGCGCAAGTGTTCGGCTGGGGGACCCTCGGCCTGCCGGCGATCGCCGGTAACCGGATTGCGGCTGATCTCCACATCTCGCTCCCGATGGTGTTTGCCGGCACGTCGACCCTGTACGTGACGATGGGCCTGTGCGGGCCGCTGCTGGCGGAACCGTTCCGGCGCGTTGGCGCGCGGCGCGTCATGATGATCGGCAGCGTGATTGCCGCGCTCGGTTTCGTCGTGCTGGCCTGCGCACATCAGGCCGCGCTCTATTTCGTCGCGTGGGCAGTCCTCGGTATTGCCGGAAGCGCGGCGCTGAGCACGGCCGCCTACATCATGCTGAACGAGGTGGCCGGGCGGAACGCCAAGGGGGCGATCGGCGCGCTGATGCTGGTCACCGGACTTTCCAGCAGCATCTTCTGGCCAACAACCGCGTTCCTCACCGGCGCCATCGGCTGGCGCAGCACCTGCTTGCTCTATGCCGCGGCGATGGTCCTTGTTTGCCTGCCGCTCTACAGCTTCGGGCTGCCGCGCCGTCTGGCCAACGCGGCCGAACCAGCATTGCCACCGGACCGGTCGGCCGCGCCGCCGCCGGCCCGAAGCACGTTCTTTCTGGTGGTCGCAGCAATCGCGCTCAATGCCTTCGTCAGCTTCGGGTTCAGCGCGGTGCTGGTCGAACTGTTGAAGGCGCAGGGGTTGTCGGCACCCGAGGCGGTCGCGTTCGGTTCCATGCTCGGAATCGTGCAGGTGTCGGCACGTGCGATCGACTTCATGGGCGGCGGCCGCTGGGACGGCATCACCACGGGGCTCGTCGCCGGCACGCTGCTGCCGGTCGCGATGCTGATCCTGATCGTCGGCCACGGCAGCCATCTGGCGATTGCGGCTTTCATCCTGATCTATGGCCTCGGCAGCGGCGCGCTTGCGGTCGCACGCGCGACGATTCCGCTGGTGTTCTACGACAGGAGCGCGTTCGCCAAGGCGACGTCGCATATCGCCTTGCCGCTCAACCTGATCTCGGCGGTGGCGCCGCCGGTCCTGGCCGGTCTGCTGACGCGGTTCGGCAGCAACGCCGTGCTCGAGCTGGCGCTCACCTGCTCGATCGGTGCGCTGGTGATGCTCACCATGCTCGGTCGCCGAAGGCGCGTCGTCGGGATCGGCGCGACGTCGTGAAACGCAGCGCCTTTTCGGTCATGGCGCATGTGCCCGGCACACTTCTTGCCTTTGAATCTCTTGCCACCGAGCGCGATACAGCGATCGCAAGCGCGCGCTCAAAGCATGACGCGAGAGGTTGCCATGACCCAACGGCGTATCGGCTTCGTCGGCTTCGGCGAGGCCGCGCAATGCTTCGCGGCGCATCTCGCAGGCAGGCAGGAATCCGCACCGCTGGTGTTTTGCGAGGGCAAGACCCATCGTCCGCCATATTCGGAAGCGTTCCGGAGCATCGCGTCCGCCCGCGGCGTTGAGCTGGTGGACAGCCTGTCCGCGTTGATGGCGCGCGCCGACATCGTATTCTCCGCGGTCGTGGTCACAACGGCCGTGCCGGTCGGGCAGGCCATCGCCGGCCTGGTTCGGCCTGGGATGCTGGTGGTCGACGTCAACGCCTCCACGCCCAGGGCCAAGCGCTTGGTGGGCGATGCGGTGACAGCGAACGGTGGTGGCTTCGTCGATGCCAACCTGATGGGCGCGGTCAGCATCTACGGTGCGGCGGTGCCGCTGTACTGCTCCGGCGACGGCGCCGCGCGCTTCGCCGAGCTGTTTGCGCCGTTGGGCTTCACGATCGAGCTCGCCGGCCTAGAGGCCGGCACGGCGGCGGCGGTGAAGATGCTGCGCAGCGTGGTGACCAAGGGCATGGAGGCGCTGATCGTGGAGGCGCTGACCGCCGCCTCGCTCGCGGGGGTGCGCAGCGAAGCGCTGCGTGGCATTTGCGAACCGATGGACGCGACGCGCTACAGCAAATTCGTCGACATGTGCGTGCGCACCGATGTGCTGCACGCCGAGCGCCGCGCCGTCGAGATGGATGGTGTCGCCGAGGGGCTGCGCGAGATCGGCCTGCAACCGATCATGACGGAAGCGACCGCCGCACGGCTCAGGACATCGGCGCGGCTCGGCCTGCGCGATGATTTCGCGGCGCGCCAGGCCTACAGCGCCGACGACGTGCTCGATGCGTATGCTGCGAGAATGGCTGATCTCGCTCGCGATTTGTAAATTCGTGGGATGGGTAGAGCGAAGCGAAACCCATCGACTTCGTGCCACGGTGACAGACGATGGGTTTCGCAGCGCTCTACCCATCCTACGGGCTCACCCGTTCCAGACCAAACGTAGGGCGCCGGCGCTCTTTGTCAGCCTGGCTTTCGTCCAGCGGTTCGCCTTCGCCGCCTTGAGGGCAACGAGCTCAGTCATTGAATCTCCAAAGAAAAAGCAGCCCGAAGGCGGCCTGGGTTGGTCTATTATGGGTTGCAGTAGGTTGAGCCGGGGTGGTAGCACCACCCCCGCAGGGCTCAATGAACAAACACTCCTACCGTCCAGACATCGATGGACTTCGCGCGATCGCGATCGGCACCGTGGTGCTTTACCACGCGTTTCCAACCGCGCTTCCGGGCGGATTCATCGGCGTCGATGTCTTCTTCGTCATTTCCGGGTTCCTCATCTCCGGCATCGTGTTCTCCGAGATGGAGGCCTATCGGTTCTCGTTCCTGCGCTTCTACATCCGCAGGATCTGTCGAATTTTCCCCGCGCTCGCACTGGTCCTGATCGCGACCTGCGCCGTCGGCTGGCTGTGGCTACTGCCTGCGGAGTGGCTACGCCTTGGCCAGGAAGTGCGCGGCGGCGCATTCTTCTTCGCCAACTTCGTCTTTCTCGGTCAGGCCGGTTACTTCGACCAGGCTTCGATCCAAAAGCCCCTGCTGCATCTCTGGTCGCTTGCCATCGAAGAGCAGTTCTATCTGGCGTGGCCGATTACGGTCCTGCTGGTCTATCGAAGCCGCTTCGCGCTCGGCGCCTTGATCTGGGTCGCGCTGATCGCGTCTCTTGCTCTGAATCTTGCCAGCGTCGCCACTGAGCCGGTGAAGACGTTCTATATGCCGACCACGCGAGCATGGGAGCTCTTGGTCGGATGTCTTCTCGCCTATCGCGCCATGTCGTCGGAGACCGCCACCGCACGACTGTTCACCGCCGTTGAGGGGGTCTTTTCGCCGAATCTGCGCGCGCTCTGTGGCCTTGCCCTCATCGCCGTCGCCGCAACTCAATTTGACAGTCACCAGCTATTTCCCGGCTGGCGCGCCATCTTTCCGACAGTCGGCGCCGCGCTCCTGATTTCAGCCGGGCCATCCGCGTTCATCAACCGATCCCTGTTGGCAAATCCGGTCGCGGTGTTCGTCGGCTTGATCAGTTATCCCCTCTATCTCTGGCATTGGCCGATATTGTCGCTCGCGGCCATCTATCGAGGCGCCGCTCCCGGTACTGCCGAGACCTGGGCGCTGATTGTTGCCGCGGTCGTCTGCGCGACTGCAACCTACTATCTGATCGAGCGACCAATTCGATTTGGAACGTCCCACACCAAGCGCTCGGCAGCAGTTGGTCTGGCGACACTGTGCGTCGCTATAGGTGTCGCCGGACAACTGATCGCGTCAGACCACTTCACCTCAAATGCCCAGAGGTATGGCCTCGATCGCATCATCAACGCCGCAAGCGAATGGTCCTATCCAACCGACGACCTTGAAGCCTTGGGGTGGAAGGGGTTCGTACTGCGAAAATACAAACCCTCCAATGGCCCGCACTCGGTGCTGTTCTTCGGGGATAGCAATATGGAGATGTACTGGCCTCGGGTGCAGTTCCTTGCGTCGCAGGATCGCCTCAACGGGGACAGCGTTTACTTCTTCACTTACGGCGGCTGTCCGCCCATTCCTGACCTGACGGATGTCCAGCATCCCTATTGCGCCGGCTTCGTCGATGCAGCCAAAGCCGCGATTCGCGACAAGGACATCAAGACCGTCGTGCTCGGCGCGCATTGGTGGGGCTACCTCAACTCCGCTTCGCCGTATCGATACAAAGATCAGAACGCATCAAAACCCGATGGCCGCACCGGCGCTATCAACGCGTTGGCGGCGATGGCAAAAGAGTTCACCCAGGAAGGGCGAACCGTCTATGCCATCATGAACATCCCTCTCTCCGGGTTGATGAGCCCGCCGAGCATGATCCGACGCAAGCTGACCTCCTTCGAGATCGTCCCCAGCCCAATCGAACTCACAACCCAACGCGAGGGCCTGAGCCTGACAGAAACACTACGCGCCGCGCTCGAAGCTGCCGGCGTGAAGATCATCGACCCCATTCCTAGCCTTTGTGACAGGGAAAGCTGCCCGACCCTGACGCCGGCCGGCGATCCGATCTATCGAGACGCCATGCACCTTCGGCCGACATTTGTACGATCTAGCGCCTCCTACGTCGACCAGGCCCTGCAATAGAGCGAAGCGAAACTCATCGACTTCGCGCCACGGTGACAGACGATGGGTTTCGCTGCGCTCTACCCATCCTACAGCACAGCAAAAAGCCGGCGCAGTCGTCGCGACCACGCCGGCTCGATGCAGGAAGCGGTTGCCTCAGTAAACCAGGCCGGTGCCCGGGGGCTTCTCCAGCGCCGCGGCGAGCGAGCGATATTCGTCGCTGTTGGTGCCGGCGAGCTGCGCGATGCGGTTCAGGTGGTATTGCGCCTGATCGCGGTTGCCTTGTTCGACCTGCCAGAGGCCGTAATACTGCCAGGTGCGCACATGGGCAGGGTCGGCCTTCAGCGCGCGCTCGTACCAGATCTGCGAGACCTTGTAGTCGCCGAGCTTGCGATAGGAGTAGCCGATCAGGTTGGCGACGTCGGCGCGATCATCCTGGCCGAGCGCCTTCAGCTGCTCGATCGCGGCGGTGTAGTCGTGCTTGTCGTAGATCGTGGTGTAGGCGGCGCGATAGCTGGCCAGGAACTTCTGATCGTCGATCGCGGAGCTCTTGTCCTTCTTCGCCTTCTTGCCCTTGCTGCTGCCGCTGTCGGAAGCCGGCGGCGAGGGATTGTCGCTGCCCGCGGCATAGGCCGAGATGACTGGCCCGGAGGCGAGCGTCATCGAGAGCACTGCGAGGCCCAAAAACTTCGTCTTCCTGCTCATTCCTGGTTGCTCCTGATCGTTCCTGATCGTGCTCGGTAATCCTACACCGAAGCCTGATGACTTGAACACCCAGGGGTGCAGAACATTCCCGGCCGATCCCACGATTGCGTGATCCTGCTTTTCCGGCGGTGGAGGAGAACATGACAGAGATGTCATTCACATGAATGAAGTCCGTCAGGGTCCTTCAGAACCGGTTCAGCGCGCGGTCCCTAAGGTCACATGCATTGATCGGTGAGGCCGACCATCCGGCCGGAAACCTCTCGATCCCGACGAGGAGGACCATCATGCTGAAGACGATTTCCGCCGCGCTGCTCGCCATGTCCGTGATCGCAGCGCCCGCGCTCGCCGCCGAGACCGGCAAGGCCGCAACGCCCGCGCCGGCGACCACGACCGCCCCCGCGACCAAGGCCGCCCCCGTCATCAAGAGCGAGCAGCTGCCGTCGAAGGTGCGCAACGCCAACGCCAAGATGCACCACAAGCACTATCGCCATCATCGCCACCACAAGCACATGGGCATGCTGAAGGTGAAGTCGCCGAAGCATGCGACCACGCACGTCCGTGCGAAGGTCGCGACCAAGCACGTCGCGCCGGCCAAACGCGGCTGACCCAAGCGCGGTTGAATCTGATCCGAGGGGCGTAGTTTCGATCCACATTGCCCCGCTGCGCCTTTTGGATGCAGAACCGGCCCGTCCGTCCATTGCTTCCCCAATGGCGACGGGCCGGAGTGCGTCCGGCTCCGGTTGTGAACCCGGGCGAAGAATAACCGACTTGCGAATTCCCTTCGGCCGCCCGGCAGTTTATGAGACGCCTCCGGGGACTCAGGGAACAGCGTCGTTTGCGGATTTCATCACAACTGGCAGCCATCCTGCTGCTCTCGCTTCCGCTCGCCGGCTGCCTCACCAGCGACGACGGCGGCGGGCCGACCACCTTCACCGATGACCGGGGCGTCGCCAACCAGCCGTTCCCGGACCGCTACCGCGACCAGATCCTCGCCTTCATGCGGACCTACCTGAACAATCCGGTCGGGGTCCGCGAGGCTGCTATCGCCGAGCCGGCGCAGCGCACGATCGGCGGCCGGCTGCGCTACGTCGTGTGCCTGCGCTACAGCGCGAAGGATACCGACGGCAATTACCGGCCGGCCCGCGAGCGCGGTGTCCTGTTTGTCGACGGCCGGCTCGACCGCATCCTCGACAACCCCGCCGAGCCCTGCGCCGGCGCGTCCTACGCGGCATTTCCGGAACTGGAAAAGATGTCGCGCTAGGGCATGATCCGGAAAAGTGTGAAGCGGGTTTCCGAAAAGATCATGCCCGAACAAGAGGCAGAAGCGTGATCTGATCGCGCTTCTGCGCGGCGGCTTGTCGCAACCCTGATCGAAACGTTAGCGAACTCCGATCACTTTTCGGGGAGCGTTGAACTTCAACTTAGCCGTCTGCGACTTACATGGAGCCGAGATGCGGTTGCTTAACCGGTGAAAAATCTCGCTGTGCCAAGGAACAAACGGGCGTTGTTGCGACCCTGTCACAGCTCGGAAACATCACGGGTCCGGCATTGCCCCAAAGCAACCTAATTGAGGTCACGTTGTTTGGCTTAACAGCGCAGCGTTAGTAACGGGGACCAGAAATGAAGAAGTTTTTGTTCGGCACGGTCGCGCTGGCCGCTCTCGCGAGCCCGGCGTTTGGGGCTGACATGCCGGCCCGCACCTATACCAAGGCACCGCCGCCCTATACCGCCCCCGCAGTCGTCTACAACTGGACCGGTTTCTATATCGGCGGCCATGTCGGCGGCGCGTTCACCGACGGCAACAACCTGATGGGCAGCGACGCGCGCTTCATGGGTGGCGTGCAGGGCGGCTTCGACTATCAGTTCGCCCCGAACTGGGTGATGGGCGCCGAGGCGCAGTATTCCTGGCTGCCCAGCTCCTCGAACAATGGCGTGCTGCTCCCGGGCGGAACGCTGGTGACCGGCAACACCGACCAGCTCGGTTCGGTGACCGGCCGCCTCGGCTACACCTGGGGTCCGGCGCTGCTCTACGCCAAGGGCGGTTATGCCTGGCGCGACAACAACAACATCACCGCGTCGGTCGGCGGCGTGCCGGCGTCCTTCACCACCGATGGCGGCCACAAGGACGGCTATACGGTGGGCGCGGGCCTCGAATACATGTTCGCCCCGAACTGGTCGGCGAAGGCCGAATACCAGTACTACAATTTCGGCAAGACCAACTTCACCAGCGGCCCGGCCGACCTCGTCGGCACGAGCTTCCGGAACGACGAACATACCGTCAAGCTCGGGGTCAACTACCGCTTCGGCTGGGGTGGCCCGGTCGGCTCCCGCTACTGATCGCGGCTTCATCGCATCAATGAAAAGGCCGGCCTTCGGGGCGGCCTTTTTGTTTGTCTGACGCTGTCTCATTCAGCTGATGTTCACGCCTGATCGTGCAATGCAAAAAATAATTCCTGCATTGCACGGAACTTTCATCGTGCTGCGCTATTATGCGATCGCCGGGCTGGTGGACAAACGAACATGCGTAGTTTTGCGTTAGGGCTGATCCTCTCTGCGGTCTCCGTGCCGTGCCTTGCCCAGACTATCCTCAAATCCGAACCCTTGGCGCTCGCGCCTTATGAAGTCGTGTTCGTGCAGGACACGTCCTGCTCGGCTGGCAAGGTGCTCAAGGTGACCGGCGCGATCCGGGGTCTGCACCGGCGGAAGATTTGCGTTTCGCTCGCCGCCGAACAGGCCTCGCTGGCGACGGCAACCCCATAGGGGCGGGGCGACCGCACCCATTGCATCCCCGGTCCGCCGCTGCGCGCCGGCCAACCCAACGTCTGGTTAGTTCAACCGCGGCTCCAGTCGCGCCTCGCGATCGGCATCGGCCTTGTTCTTGGCCGGATCCTCGTTCGGGTCGAGCTGACACGGCCGGATCTCGTAGTCGTTATCCAGCACCGGGCGGGGCGCGGACTTCTCCTCCTCGGAGACGGCATCCACCACCAGGCCTGATTTCCTGGCCAGCGTCCAGACATCCGCCTCGGTCGGGTAGGCCTTGCTCAGCTTGGCGTCCTGATAAAACAGCGCGTACGGCATTCGTCGTTCCCCAAACAATCGACAACGCCAGCACCCGTTTTGGGTTTCAGGCAATATCGCTGTTCCGGTCACGGAACCGTGAGCGAGCATCCGCGGCAAGCATCTGAAAATATGAGTCATTTCGGCCCTTTCGCGCAGGGGCCCTGAGTCCTTAACGGGTGGTAAATCCTCGAAAAAAGATTCCCGGGACTCTCCGGATAGAATCGCCGGATGCTCCGGTCCATGAGAGCTATCCACCAGCCCCCTTACGAACGCGTGCAGCTCGCCCTTGCGGTTGCGCTGCTCGCGGCCTGCGCCGCGAACGTGGCGCTGGTCTGGTCCTGGCTCTAGATTTCCCGGCTCTCGCCAAAATCTGGATGTGGCGGCCACGCGAAAACGCCGGGGCCGCGCGGCGCCGCCGGCGATTGACGACACCTGCATTCCTCCCATCATTGCCGGCAGGAGAAGCGCCCGCTGCGCCCTGCGCGGACGGGCCGCGATCGGGGGAGCTGATATGATCGAAGCGCTGAAGGAACGGGTCAACGGCGACGCTGGCCTGGTGCGGCGCGGCCGCTACCTCACCACGACATTCCTGCTCGAGATCGGCGCGGCCGCCTGGCTGATCGCGATCCATGAGGGCCGGATCGTCGCGGTGACGAAGGGCCCGTTCGTGATGCCCTCGTCGTCGTTCGCGCTGCGCACCTCGGAGGCGGAGTGGGAGCGGTTCTGCGAGAAGCGGCCGCCGCCGGGCTCGAACGACCTGATGGCGCTGATCAAGCGCCGCGTGCTGAAGGCCGAGGGCGAACTGCAGATCTTCATGGCGAACCTGCGCTACTTCAAGGAGGCGCTCGGCAAGCTGCGCCGCGAGGGAGTGGCCGCATGAGCGCAAAATTCGAACCGATCGTCGGCCGCTACATGCATTTGGAGCTGTTCGGCCGGGCCCACCGCGTCTATGTCGAGGAGGCGGGCGAGGGCACGCCGCTGCTCTGCCTGCACACCGCGGGCGCGGACGGGCGGCAATATCGCGGCCTGATGAACGATGCGCGCGTCACGCGCAACCACCGCGTCATCGCCTTCGACATGCCCTGGCACGGCAAGTCGTCACCGCCGCGGGGCTGGCACGACGAGGAATACCAGCTCACCTCAGCGCAATACACGACCATGATCCTGGCGGTGATGGACGCGCTCGGCCTCGACAGGCCGATCGTGATCGGCTGCTCGATCGGCGGCCGGATCGCGCTGCATCTCGCGCTCGAGCATCCCGAACGTTTCCGCGCCATCATCGGCCTGCAGGCCGGCGCGCATGTCGATCCCTATTACGACCTGAATTTCCTGCACCGGCCGGACGTGCATGGCGGCGAGGTCGCCGCCGCTATCGTCTCGGGCCTCGTCGGCCCCGACGCGCCCGACAAGGAGCGGTGGGAGACGCTGTGGCACTACATGCAAGGCGGGCCCGGCGTGTTCAAGGGCGACCTCTATTTCTACAAGGTCGACGGCGACATCCGCGCCCGCGTCGCCGAGATCGACACGAGACGTTGCCCGCTGTTCCTGCTGTCGGGCGAGTACGACTATTCCTGCACCCCGGAAGAGACGCTGGCGGTTGCGAACAGCATTGCCGGAGCCGAGGCCACCATCATGAAAGGCCTCGGCCATTTCCCGATGAGCGAGAATCCGGGCGAGTTTCTCAAGCACCTGCTGCCGGTGCTGGAGAAGATCGGCGGCCGCTAGCGCACGCCCAGCGTTGCTTTGGTCCTCGACCTCGGGCGGCGCGGTATGACAGACTGCGCATCCGCACGATTGGGCGTGAACCGGTTGCGCAGGAGGTCCCCCATGCTTCCGAAGGCTGAAGCGACCTATTTCGCGATTGCCGATATCTCCGGCTATACGAATTTCCTCGCGGCGGTCGAGCTCGACCATGCGCAGGACATCATCGCCGATTTCATGGATACGGTGGTGAAAGCGCTGCGCCCGCCATTCCGCCTCGCCAAGTTCGAAGGCGACGCCGCGTTCGTCTACACCACCGCCGAAGCAATCGACGGCTCGCTGCTGCAGGACGCGATCGAGGGCGCCTATTTCAAATTCCGGCGGCGCCTGCGCAACGTGCGCCAGGCCTCGACTTGCGAGTGTCAGGCCTGCATCGCGATGGGCGATCTCGATTTCAAGTTCGTTATCCATCATGGCGAGATGGTGAAGCAGAAGATGGGCGGGAGAGAGGAGCTTGCCGGGCGCGACGTCATTCTGGTCCACCGGCTGCTCAAGAACACGATTGGCGAGAAGATCGGCGGGCGCGCATATGCGCTCTACAGCGACGCGGCCATCCGCGCGATGGGCATCGATCCGGTCGCGCAGGGTCTCATCGCGCATCACGAAACCATCGACGTCATCGGCGACGTGACGCTGTGGGTGCGCGATCTCGAGGCGGCGTGGCGGCAGGAAGACGCGCAAACCCGGATGCAGGTGACGCGTGACGATGCCTACGCCATGCTGGAATTCGACATCGCCGCGCCGCGGCAGACGGTGTGGGAGTTTTTCACCGTGCCCGGGCAATGGCAGAAATGGTGGGACGCCGACGCCATCGTCGAGGATTCCGGCAAGGGACGACGCGGTCCCGGCACGAAGAACCACTGTATGCACGGCAACCATACCGTCATTGAGGAGATGCTCGATTGGCGCCCGACCGATTATTTCACGGTGGGCATCACGCTTCCGATTCCCGGCGCGCCGCGGATCGTAATGACTCGCGCCGTTCTGGACGGTCCAAACGGAATGACGCATCTGGAGCTGCGGGTCGCCAAACCTAAGCCAAAGGATCGAGAGTTCGTCGACGGCGCCGCAGCCAAATACACCGAACGCATGACCAAGGCGATCGCCGGCTTGCGATCCATGCTGGAGGGGAAGCAGCCTGCCCTCGACGCAGTGGAAGAGCCGACGCTGGCGCGATCGGGCGGGCGCTTCCTGACCGAACCGGTGAAATCGGGGGAGCGCGGCTGAAGCCCAACGGACCCGGACCGATCCGGCGAAAAGGGGGCCCGTTTACTTGCCCGAGCGCGGCAGCTCGTTGATCGCGGCGCGGACCTTGGCCATGGTCGTGGTGCAGTATTCCTCGCGCTCCTTCAGGAAGCGCTGCTGCTGGGCGCGGAAATTGGCAACCCGCTCCCGCACCTCGGATCCGAAGTCGCCGGTGATGTCGAGCCTGGCAAATTGCGGCGGCTGCGCCGGTTGAGGCGGGACTTCGACGACCGTCACCGCCAAAGGCGACGGAGCGGGGGGCAGGCCCTCGAGCACGGTCGGCACCGGAAGCGGAGGCGGCACGACCGCAGCCCGCACCTCGGCCGCAGGCTTGACGCTGAACGTGGCGATCGCCTCGGCCAAGGCCTGTTCAGCGGCGGTTGGCAACGCGGCGACGGGTGCAGGTGTAGCAACAGGTGGTGGCGCGGCGGTCGGCTTTGCGGCAGGCGGCCCCGCCGTCTGCGGGGCAGGCGCCGGCGGCTCGGCGTCGGGCAGCTTGCCCTTCACCGACTGTACGAAGGCCATTGTCTGAGCGATCAGGAGATCGCGTTCCTTCATCCACTTCATGGCGCACCTTGAGCGCGCGGATTCCAGCAAAGCAACCGCGCGGAATCAAGCGCTCGCCATCATGATGGTTGACGAAGACGCCTGTTTGGTAGGCGCGGTGACATAATTGTGACAGGCCGCGCGGTCGTGGACGGTCAGCGCTGACGGGGATTGGTGTTCGGCACGAACGGGGTACCGACGATTCGGACCGGGGGCTGACCGCCCGCCGCCGCTTGATTCGCGGCCGGCCGAGGCGCGGGGTTCGCCGGCGCGGGTGCCGGATCGAGCAGGGCGACGAGGCCGGCCGCGGCCACGCTGAGCAGCGTGAACGTGCCCAGAAGCAGCAGATTGCGGTCGGATTCGCGGACCCTCATGCGAGGAAAATCGCGTGAGAGGGCATAACGTTCCGAACAAATCCTCAGGGCGTTGTCGAGCTGATTTGGCCTCACCTTAAGAGCGAGCATCAGGAGAGGACGAACCGGTGAGCCGGCCGGAACGGGATGGGGTTCAGTCTAGTGGGGCCGCTACCGCAGCGGGTACCTGTACCTGCTCGATGCTGCGCGCCTCGATCAGGTCGGCGTAGCGGCCATATTCCTCGGCCATTTCGAGCAGCTTCTCGCGCACCGCGGCGTCGGTCACCTGCCGGGCCAGCCGTCGCGCCTGATCGGATTGGAAGCGGTAATGTGCTGTGTCGGACATGGTGGCGGCTCCTCACATATCTGTAAGGGCCACCCGGCAAAGGTTCATCAAGGTGTCATTGCAGCGTCGGTGGGCGATCCGCCGGCGGAGCCGACGCGGCGGGCCCCGTCTTGTCCTCGCGGACCTCGACTTCGAACCAGCCCATCTCCTTCAGCTCGCGTGCCTTCTTCTCGGCCGCGTCTTCGCTGTCGCGCTTCAGCACGATTTGGCTGGTGCCATCTCGGGCAAGGATCAAATAGGTCATTGGCAGAGTCCCACCCCGCATTCTGCATACCCCGTTTGGGGCCGCAAGAACAGAAGCAAGGCGAGGGATGGGTGATCCTACGGGAAGGATCCCACGATTCCTGCCAGGGAGGTGTCGCGGCGGCTGTCCGGACCGGCCCTGCGGTGGCAGCGCCGGTTCGGAAAGGGCGAACTGCCTCAGCGCTTCACCACCACGTCGATGTGGCGGTTTCTGTCGTCCCACCGATGCGCCTTAGCGTTGGGTGCAGACGAAGCGAGTGCCGTTCTTCGTCGTGCCGGTGGCCCGGCTGCCCTTCTTCGCGACGGGATAGTTGTTGCCGTTCGGGAAGCCGGTGAGATGGATGTAGGCGCTATCGCCGCCATCATACGACCCCGAGATCAGACCCGGGGCGGAGCAGGTCCAGCCTGCGGCGCTTGCCGGGATGCAGCCGATGGCAAGGAAAGCGAGGGCGAGTGCGATTTTCATGTCCCCCTCAGGGCTCATCGATAGCCCGCGCTGAAGTTATGGTCGCGAATGCCGATCGCCTTGGCCTGTGCTGCGGACACCCGATCCCGACACTGGATGTACCTCAGGACCTGCGCGTCGGTGCCCGCGGAGTGAGCGCGCCACATATCGAGAGTAAAGCCGTTCTTGGCCATACAGGCCTGGGAGTGAGGGCTGTCATTGCGCTCCCTGGCGCTCGCCGGAGCGGCGGCCAACGTGGACAGGACAATCGCTGTGCAGAAAACAATCTTCATTTTGAAATTCCCAAAGATGAAAGTGCGGGAACAATAGCCAGCGGGAACAAAATCACAAGTAGTCGTCGCGTGGGTACTCAACGCTCGCTAGGGCTTCATGCAAGACATTGCGAAGCGCGGAGGTCGTTGCATTGGCTAGCGCTGAGCGCGATCGACGATGCGGCACTCCCGACAACCGGAATACTACGGCTCGCTCTGTACATTCTCGCTCTGTACATTGTGGGCAATCAGGCGAAGCGCTTTGATTGAATCGCGACGACGTGTTCGAATCGCAGTCGGGAACGACGCACGGCGCAAGCCGCGCATATCTGGATGGAGGACGCGATGCCCAGGCACTTCGGTTTGAAGGCAGCATCGGCCGCAGGACGGTCGGCGTTCACGGGATCATCGAGGGATTTGCAGCAGCGGACTGCTTCGGCGTCGGCATCGAAGAAGCATGCTCCGGACAGCTCCGCAGCGTCGAAGCGCGCTTCCCCATGCGCGGAACTGCCGTATTCGCCTGCGAGCTGGCGGGGCTGCCGTGGGCGGCGGTCGATCTCGGCGGACTGAAGCTGGGTCGCAGCGGCCAGGATGGCGAAAATCCAAGCCAATTGGTGCCGGCTGAGGGGATTGAACCCCCGACCTTCAGTTTACAAAACCGTTTAGTATCCAACTAAATCAATAACTTAGCCGTTTCGTGTTGCAGTGGCGTTGCAACTAGTCGTCCGTGAAGATCGGCTAAGCGATTGAGGCAGAATCGCATTTGCTGGTGTGGACTGTTTTTGGATTGCAAGGTTTTGATGTTTCGAGCCTCGGAACCTTGCAATTTCATTTTCAGGATTCAGTCGAATCGCCAGTCATGATTCCGTGGTCGCGTCGGAGGTGACGATGCGACCGAAGAAGCAAAGGACGACGGGATCTGGCGATCTGTTCCGGGCCAGGCTGGACCAGATCATCAACATGAAGCACGAGCTGGTTCAGCTCGCCGGCAAGGTCGATTGGGACTGGATCGACGGCGAGATCGCGCCGCTCTACAGCGAGAACGGTCGGCCGGGGATCGCGACCCGCTTCGTGATCGGGCTGCTGCTGCTCAAGCAGATTTACGGCCTGTCCGATGAGGGGGTGTGCGAGCGCTGGGTCCACGACCCGTATTTCCAGTACTTCACCGGCGAAGAGTTCTTTCAGCACGCGTTTCCGCACGAGCGCTCGGACCTGAGCCACTGGCGCAAGCGGCTCGGCGACAAGCTGGAGCTGTTGCTGGCCGAGAGCCTGCGGGTGGCGCACGAGGCCGGCGCGTTACGCAGCCAGGACCTCAAGCGGGTCACGGTCGATACCACCGTGCAGCCGAAGGCCATCGCCTTCCCGACCGATGCCAAGCTGCTGCACGCGGCGATCAGGGGGCTCAACCGCCTGGCGAGGAAGCACGGGGTCAGGCTGCGGCAGTCCTATCTTCGCATTGCCAAGACCGCGGCCATGATGGCGGGACGCTACGCCCATGCCAAGCAATTCAAGCGGCATCAGCGGCAGTTGCGTATCCTGCGCAGCCGGCTGGGCCGGATCATCCGCGATATCCGCCGCAAGATCGAAGGTCAGGCCGTGCTCGAGAACGCGTTCGCCCTCCCGCTCGGCCGGGCCTCGCAGATCCGCTCGCAGCAGCAGCGCCAGCGCGGCTGGAAGCTCTATTCCTTCCACGCCCCGGAGGTGGAGTGCATCGGCAAGGGCAAAGCAGCCGCGCCTTACGAGTTCGGTGTCAAAGCCTCCATCGTCACCAACAACCGCCGTGCTCCCGGTGGCCTGTTCGTGCTGCACGCCAGGGCGCTGCCCGATAACCCCTACGACGGTCATACCTTGCGCGACGTCATCGACCGCACCGAGACACTCACCGGCTGCGCGATCGAGCGGGCCTATGCCGACAAGGGATATCGCGGCCACGACGCACAGAACCCGCGCCGTGTCTTCATCTCCGGCCAGAAGCGCGGGGTCTTCGGTATCATCAGGCGCGAGCTGCGCCGCCGCTCCGCCATCGAACCCATCATCGGACACCTGAAGACCGATGGTCACCTCGGCCGCTGCTACCTCAAAGGCCGCGCCGGAGACGCCGCCAACGTCATCCTCTCAGCCGTCGGCCACAACTTCCGCCGCATCCTCGCCTGGCTGAGGGGTCTTTGGCGCCTCTTCCTGGCCACCCTCATCGCAGCCATCAGCGACCGTTCACCGCTGCAATCGGCTTCTTAACGGACGACCAACTAGCTCCCGAGCAATCGGGCCTGGATATCTTCTGCCGCACGCTGATCGGCATCGCTGTCCTTGAACATGTGGCCGTAGCGATCGAATGTCATCTGAATGGTCGAGTGTCCCATCAGTTTTTGGATTCGCTTGGGGTTCATTCCCTGCTCGATCCAAAGCGAGGCGCAGGCGTGGCGGAGCGCGTGCATGCCGTACTTGGCCACCGAAGCCACCTTGGGCCGGCCGTCCTCGCCAAGCGCTGGCTTATCGCCTTCCATGACGGGCTCAACCACGGTCACACCCGCCGCGACCTGTAGGGGCTCGAAACCCCTCGACATCAGGTTGCTATGGGATTCGACGCCGCCGGCCCCAGTGGGGAACACTAAGCCAAGATCGCCTTTGGGGCACACCAGTTTCCATTCGCGCAGTCCGTTGAGCACGATCGGCGGCATTGGCACCGACCGATAGGCGGCCTTGGACTTTAACCGGCCAATCTTGTGGAACACGTCGGCGCGCTGGTTCACGTTGATTTCGCGGGCCTCGAAATCAACGTCCTGCCATCGGAGGCCACGAAGCTCGGATGCGCGCAGTCCGCAGAATATGGCGACCAGGATGAGGGGGCGCAGGCGTCCCGATGCGGTCGAGATGATGGCCTGCAGCTCAGCCTTGGCCGGAATGACGGGACGGGGGTCGTCACGGTCGGGCAGGTCCAGATCCAGTCCAGCAGTCGGGTCGAAGGACGACAGTCCCCGGCGCTGAGCCTCACGGAATATGGAGCCAAGAGACCGCACAGCGCGCCGGATCATTTCCGACGATCGGCCTTCTTCGCGCAAGCGATCCGCGAATGCGCTGATTGCCGGGGCAGGCAGCTCGGCCAGCTTCTTTGCACCGATGAACGGCGCTATGTGCAGGTACAAGTGCTCTTCATAGCCCTTGATGGTGCCGGCCTCGAGGTTCTTTTCCCGGCACCGTTTCAGCCAGAGCGCGCCGGCATCGTTCACGGTGGGAGAGGCGCTGGTCGGGGTGTGTAGGCCGCGCACCAGGTCGTGGCGCGTTTCTGTGAGCCACGCCTCAGCGTCGCCCTTGCGCTCGAAAAGCTTTGCTCGACGCTTGCCGCCGCCGTCGACGTAGGACGCCTGCCAGCGGATCAGACCGGAGGGAAGTTTGCGCTTGCGGACTGTGGCCATGACCACCCCTTGGGAAAATCCATCAACCAATAAAAAATGTTTGACACGGCCGCGAACGCTTGTAAAGTGCAAAGTGCGCATTACGTACTTTTATGGTGATCATGGACCTCTACAGCTTGGCCGACCTTACCCGCATCACGGGCGCCAAACGTCGCTCCATACAGTTATGGGCCGACGCGGGGGTCATTTTCGCCGAAGAGCAGACCGACAGAGCAGGGACTGGCACGCACCGGAAGTTCTCCAGGGACGAGGCAATCATCGCGTGTCTCATTCATCCGTTCGCAGCTCGCCAAATTGCCATCGGCGAACTGATTGCGATTTCGAAGTCGGTTCGTCAGGGCTTTCTGAAAACGAGCGGTCTCAAAAAGATGATTGAGGACGCCATCCGCGGCGACGATGCTTGGTGTCTGATGTATGAAAGTTGGGACGGCGGCAACCGGACTACGCTCTTCAAGGGCGTTCCCGAATTTGGCGGACTTCGCAAACCAGGTGGTTTTTCAGTGCTCATCTGCCTTGCGAACTACCTGACTGAACTGGACAGCTAATTTTTTTGTCGTGATAAGTGCGTAAAACGTATTTGGTCAAAACAGGAGATCGAATGACCACAGATCTGGCAGACGACTTGCTCGAAGGAATGAAGGCCATCAGCCGGTTCACCGGGAGGCCCGAGCGGAGGCTCTACTATCTCGCCGAAAACAACCTGCTGCCCGGTGTCTTCAAAGAGGGCGCGCGATGGATCGGGCTAAAGAGCGTGATCCGAGAGCGATATCTCAGCGCCGCAAAGGGAGAGTCTTGATCGATGATCCCAATTCGAAACCCCATGGCGGCTAGACCGGAGCGGCTGATTGCCCGCGTGGCCAAATCAGGTCGCGAAGAATTCCGGATCTCACTGAAGGGCTACAGCGACGGCGAAACGAAGGCCGAGATCCGAATTTTCGAACGCCGCCGCGACCACGATTGGGAAGAAACTCCGCGACACATCGTCATCGGTCGCGATTATCTCCTCGGTGTGGTCGAAGGACTGCTGGAGGCTAGCGCGCTCCTGAAATCGGAGGCCGCATAGTTCTATGGCGAGCAAAGAAAAGGGCCGCCAAGAGGGCGACCCGATTCCGAATGATGGTGTCTGGCGAGACACTGCGGAATCTAAAGCACCTCTTCCCAAACTTCAAGCTTCATGCCTGATGCGTCGAGCTGCGGTGTCGGCAGCTATGGCTTCAATCCTTGTGCATCATCTACACGGCGAGGTGGTGCGATGAAGGGCGGAAGAGCATCCCGCGACAAGGGCAACCGCGCCGAACGCGCGATTGTCCGCTTTTTCCAAGAGCGCGGCTTTGCTGCCGAACGCGTCCCGCTGAGCGGCGCTGCTGGCGGCTCCTATCTTGGCGACCTGACGATTCCGGTTCTGAATGTCGATCGAGTTGCTGAGGTGAAGTGCCGCGCTAACGGTTTTCGCGAACTCTACAAGTGGCTCGAGGCCAGGGACCTCCTGATTGTCCGGGCTGACCGGAAAGAGCCTTTGGTAGTTCTGCCGCTGAAGCTGGCGGCTGAGATCGCCGGAAAGGCAGGTGGTCATGAATAGCCATCGCCTTATGGTCTCCGATCCGGCAATCCGGAAACAGCTCCAGCTCGCCGGTCTGCGCTTCATGTACAGCCGGGCGCGGTGGCTCGCCAGCGAGGCGCGCTTTATCGGCGTTCAGCTAAAGAGCGGCCGAATTACTTCAACGCAGGCCGACGCTAGGCTCGAGGAGCTGGGCGCATTGGATCTCGTCTACCCTGAGCTGATGGGTGCCGAATGAGGCATGCAAACCAGTTCGACTGCCCCATCCCGGAGGTAAGCAGGCACGATCCGATGCCGCACACCTATCCCAGCGGTGCCGCATCAGCTCCACGCGATGAGAAGACGGGACGCGGCTTTGAGTTTCAGCTCATCGAGAATTTCTCCGCGGGGCCGGCCGCAAAGCCATGGCTGATAAAAAACATCATTGCGAAGGGCGAAACCTCGGCATGGATTGCGCCACCGGGCGGAATGAAGTCAGCGCTACTTGCGGAGCTGTCCATCTGTGTTGCGCGCGGGGTTGATTGGCATGGCTACAGGGCTAAACGCGCGGGAAGCGTTCTTTATTTCGCGCTTGAGCGAGCCGATCTAGTTCGGCGCCGGCTTAGGGCTCATGTTGAGCGTCTGGGCTTGGAGGATGCACTGCTAAACATCGCAGTAGTCCCAAGCTTGGTTGATCTTATGAACCCGGCGATCGTCAAAAAGGTGAGTGAGACGCTTGAGCGCGCAG
Organism: Bradyrhizobium sp. USDA 3262; assembly: GCF_054060035.1. Lineage (NCBI taxonomy): Bacteria > Pseudomonadati > Pseudomonadota > Alphaproteobacteria > Hyphomicrobiales > Nitrobacteraceae > Bradyrhizobium > Bradyrhizobium sp. USDA 3262. The sequence continues at coordinate 6,491,593 of NZ_JBSSCT010000001.1, read as the reverse complement.
GCCACTGCTTTGGCGGCGGGGCGCCAGATTTAGTCGTCTTTGACACCTTCGCAAAGGCAATCGCGGCCGGGGGAGGCGATGAGGATAAGGCCCAGCATCAGGGCCGCGTATTCACCCACCTTGCAATGATCCGCGAGGAGGCGATGAAACTCGGCGCCGGTGGTCCGCACTTCGCCATCGTCGGTCATACCGGCAAGGACGAAAGCCGCGGCGCCAGAGGCTCCAATGCCTTCCGTGGCGACGTTGACATTGAGGTCGCTATTTCCGGCGAGACGATCAAAACGGCCACTGTTACCAAGGCCAACGACATGCCTGAAGGCCCGCTGTTTTCGTTTACATCAGAGATCCACGAATTCGGCAGGGACGAGGATGGTGACCCGATCACAGTCAACATCATCAGCACCGAGCACGTCGTGTCCGAGGCGCAATCTCGGCGCATCAAATGGGGCAAGGGTCTCCGGCTGGTCCGCGATGCCATCAACGCAGCCGTCCTCGAAGCCGGCAGAGATCATCATGTTGGTGGCACCGGACCCGTGGTGAAGGCAACGACCGTGCAGGCCGCCAGAGCCGCCCATGGCCAACGCTACGTCAGCACAGGCGACGGAGACCGCAGCGAAGCAGAGCGCAAGGCGTGGACGAGAAGCTTCAAGCAGGCCCGTGATCTCAACCTTGTTGGTGGCGAAGTCGCTAACGGCGACGAACTGATCTGGCTCCTATCATGACTGGGACAAACGGGACATCGGGACACCCCTATAGGGTGGTGTCCCTGTCCGTCCCGTTGTGGTGTCCGGGACAATGTCCATAAATGTCCCGTCCTGTCCCGAATGTCCGGATTGATTGATGCTAACCAACCAAAGCCAAAAGCAACCGCTGCCCGCGACGCATGTTTGCTGTCGTCGCTACGCTAGTTTCTCTGCCAGTCTAATCTGAGCAGCAGATATTGCATCTGTTGGTCCCGAATTCGCGCCGTCATCTCAATGGCTTGCAGAGCGTGTTGCGCCCGTGTTGCGTCGATTGTAGACGTTTGTAATCGCGGCTGTTGAAACGCTACAGAATATCGCGGTAGATTCACTGCATCGGCTCAGTCCGATGTGCCCATGGCCGCGCAAGCGGAGCGGGCTTTCCACGGATGTACTGGAAAGTCACGCTGCCCATGGGCGTCACACGCTCCCAACGTTGCCAGATCTGTCGTCACCCCGAGCGGTGGCGCATTGAACTATTGCGCGCTGGCGGCGCCTCCCTCGACAGTTTGGCCGACAAGTTCAGCGTCGATCGCGATGCGATCTGGCGCCATTGGTCCAAGCACGTCTCGGACGAAACGAAGGCGACCTACCTGGTTGGTCCGGCACAGTTAGCCGAGCTGGCGGAGAAGGCGGCCAGCGAGGGTGACAGTGTCCTCGACCACCTCCGCATGGTCCGCACGGTGCTGTCCGGCCAGTTGGCGGCGATGAACGAGGCGGGCGACGGCAGAGGCGTTGCTTACGTTGCCGGCCGGTTGACGGCGGTACTCGAGACGATCGCCCGCGTCACTGGCGAGCTGGGCTCGATGGCCCAAAGCATCAACATCACCAACAACGTCGCGGTTCTGGCCGAGCACCCGGCTTTCCTGCGCATGCAGGCGACCATGCTCAAGGCCCTTGCGCCGTTCCCTGATGCGCGTGCGTCGGTGGTGGCAGCACTTCGCGGCCTGGACGCAGAGGACTCACCAGCGGGCCTGCCAAGCCCGTCTGTGAGTCGGGTAATCGAGCATGCAGCCTAGCCTCGCGACACGACTGGCGGACGCGCTGGCCGATGGCGGCTGGCGTGCCAAGGCGCGTCCTAACCAGCTTCCTCCGGAGGGCGATTGGCTCGGCTGGCTGCTCATGGCCGGCCGTGGCTTCGGCAAGACGTTTACCGGCGCCGGGTGGGTCAGCGAATTGGTCGAAACGGGCGTCGCCGGCCGAATTGCCTTGGTGGCCCCCACGGCTGCCGACGCTCGCGACACCATGGTGGAGGGACAGAGCGGTTTGCTCCGGCTGGCGCCGTCCTGGAATAGGCCGATCTATGAGCCTTCCAAGCGTCGATTGACCTGGCCGAACGGCGCCACTGCAACAACGTTCTCAAGCGAGGAGGCCGACCGTCTCCGCGGTCCGGAGCACGATGCCGCGTGGGCGGATGAGTTGGCGGCCTGGACGGATGCTCAAGCATCGTGGGATATGCTGATGTTCGGGCTTCGGCTCGGCAAGCATCCTCGTTGGCTTGTGACGACCACACCGAAGCCGGGCAAGCCCCTCAAGGAATTGCTGGCCCGCGAAGGAAAAGACGTCGTAGTCACGCGAGGCTCGACGCTTGATAACGCCGCAAACCTTCCGCCGAGCTTTCTAAAGGCGATCCAGGATAGATACGGCGGCACCCGCCTGGGCCGCCAGGAAATCAACGCTGAGCTGCTCGAGGATGTGCAGGGCGCCTTGTGGACCCGCGACATGCTGGAGAAGGCGCGGTTCACGGGCAGCATCCCGGATCTCAAGCGCGTGGTCGTCGCGATCGACCCATCCGGTACCGGCGGACAGGATGATGGCGGGGACGCTGTCGGCATTGTCGTTGCCGGCGTCGGCCGGGACGGACTGGGCTATGTTTTGGCTGACCGCACCATTAAGGAGTCCCCTGCTGTGTGGGGGGCCCGCGCCGTAGCTGCCTACCATGAATTCAGGGCTGATCGCATCGTTGCTGAACGAAACTTCGGTGGCGCGATGGTTCAGCATGTGATCCGCACCGTCAATCCCAGCGTGCCTTACCGCGAGGTGACCGCGTCGCGCGGCAAGATCCAGCGCGCCGAGCCGATCGCTGCGCTCTATGAGCAGAACAAGGTGCGTCACGTTGGCAATTTCACCGAGCTTGAAGACCAACTCGCCGCGATGACATCCGAGGGATTTCTCGGTGACGGCTCGCCCGACCGCGCTGATGCTCTGGTGTGGGCTTTGACTGAGCTGATGACCAAGCCGCAGGCGGCCTGCGGCTCGCAGATGGTTTATCGCAGAGTCAGCTACGCGGATTCATCCGGCCGCGAGCAAACCAGCAAATTCGATGGACTAATCACCGAAGGCTCATTGGCCGGCGGCTTTGCAACACGACGATAAGGAGAGGAGGCGAAATGAGTTCGATTGGTGAGCAATTCGGCGTCAAAGGTCGGCGCAAGATCTTGCAGGCGGACGTTCCCGGACGGCCGAACCATGCCATCCATTTTTGGGAAATCAAATCGAAGCCGGGATCGACGGTCGAGCGGCTCGAGAAGGCGTACCTGAACACGTTGGCCGCCATTGATCTTGCCGAGAGCATTGGCAAGCAGATCGCGGCTGACGCTCGGTATACCGAAGCTGGCAGGCAGGATCAGCACCGCAATCATCTCCTGCATCGGGCTGTGCCGGTGTTTCACCAGGGCCGCCGCGCGATCTCCAAGGCCAAGCAGGAATTGGACGAGATGCGCGGGCGTCTCCAGCTTCCGAAGGTCGATCCGACCGACGCAGCCGGGGCGATTTCGCGGATGGAAATTAGGACATGGCTCCGCAGCCTGCCTCAAGGTGAGCGCGACAAGATCACGCGTGGGGAGAATATCGATCCCAATATCCGTACCGCGATCATTGATGCGCCGGCCGTTATGACCGGAGTCTCCGATTCTCATCTGAGCCTGCTGAAGGAGAAGGTGCTGCGGGAGGCGCACGGCTCTTTGATCGACGATATCGCCGAACTGGAGACCGCGATCAACGTCGCGAGTTCTGCGGTGGAGGCCGGTCGCGACAGCGCGCGTATCGACACTGGCCTGTCGCCGCAGGAGTTCAACGAAGCTGCTGCGCTGATCGAAGCAAGGGAGCAAGTGCCCTGGCTGAGAAAAGGCAAGGTGGTTGATCTCGAGCGCGGTGTGATGCGGGAGCCGACCGAAGACGAGCTCGCCAACGGCATCGAGGCGTCAAACCTCGAAGAATTCAACCGCCTCAAGGCGGCATGAGGACGGCTGATGAACGAAGATGTGAGCGCGACTGGACCCGGCACGAGGCTGGACTTCCCTGGTGGCGATAGCTTGATTGGCTATCGGTTGCTCGGCTTCAGAAGGAAGGGTGCGCGCACCGCGCCGACCGGCAACCAGGCATCAGAGCCCAACCTACTCAGCGCCGTGGCTGCCGGCGCGTTTAGCGATCTCTCCAGCCGCATTCTGCGCAAATCAACATAATCACGAAAGGACATGAAATGAAGACCGCACTTCCTCCCGGAACAGATCAGCGAGCAGCAACGGACGCGCTCGCCAACGCCACGGAAGCAACCGTGAAGGCCCTGGCCGCTCAACAGACCGCGCCGCGGCCGGCGGGCACGAAGGCGGACGTCACCGTCGAACTGCCGGCAAAGAATCTTCGATCGTCTGGCGCGGCCTAATCCCACCGCACCAACGAAAACCGGGCCCCAGTGGGATGCTGGGGCCCGGTGCCCGTATCAGGAAAGATTTAGCAAATGCCCACTCTCGATAACTGCATCAATTCAATCTACGAGCCCGGAAACATCGGCTCAAGCAGCGGCGAGCCGCCGACGACTATTCGAGTCGGAACGATCTACACGCCCGGTAACTATGACCCGAATGCGGTCACGTACTCCCACGACTTCTCGAAATTCTACAACAGCCTGGTTCATCACCACAGGGTTCGATAATGAGCGGCGCAGCAACCACGAAGCCATATAAAGACGGAAACGCTGGCTCCTTCAGCGGCCGAGAATGGGACGAGAGCGGGACTGGGACCGGGCCGTTCTCTGCAATGCCGGTGCTGAGCGACGGAGCTGGTGGGACACTTGCAAAGGCGGAGGACGCGCCAGCGGCGTCCGGCGACCCCGGTCTGGTTATCTTGGGCGTCCGGCGCGACACCGCAGCGTCGAGCTCGGGGACGGACGGTGATTATTCAACGTTCAATTTCGACTCGAGCGGGAAGCTTTGGGTTCATGCTGATGCGACCGTAACCGGCGGAATCGGCGGCGATACCGCCAATGATGCTGTTGATAGCGGCAACCCCGTTAAGGTTGGATCGAAGGCGATAGCCGGGCTGTCTACCGCAACACTCGTGTCGGCGGCTGATCGCGTTGAGAATTATGCTGGGCTTGATGGCGCCCAGATCACCCGCCCGCATTGTGGGCTAGAAGACATCGTCAGCGGAAACGCGGCTGATACTTCAGGCAATTCCACGTCATGCATATCGGCGCAGGGATCGGGCATCAAAACCTATCTGACGTCGGTCATCCTTTGCAACACGTCAGCCACGGCCATCACGGTCGATATCAAGGATGGCTCGACTGTGAAGGTCTCGCTCCCTGTCCCGGCCGGAGGAGGGTGCATTTTCAATCCTCCGGTGCCTATCCCAGGCACCGCCAACACGGCCTGGAATTTCGACGGTTCGGCTGCGGCAACGACCGTGACCTGTTCGATGGTTGGCTTTAAGTCAAAGGTCTGAGATGGCTCTTCAATCGCTTCCCGGCGCTAGGAATTTGCTTGGCCCTCTGCCGTATCTTGTGCCGTCGTCTGGTTTCAATGCCAACTTTATGACGGGCAATGGGAATGAAACTTACATCATCGGACGAATGCGGACGTCAGACGGCAATTCGCATACGATCGATACCACGGGTTCGTCAGCGATCGGCTGGCGCAATATCGGCGTGGTATTCTCTAGCGGCACGACGGTCCTCAATGTCGGTCTTGCCGCGGTAGATACGACGAACGGCTCTCCGGGTCGCCCGGTAAACAGTGCCGGCGCGACGACGTTCGACGTTAAATGTGCTCACACGACGGCGACCACTACGCCGGGTAATAACGCTTGGGTCACGAGCGTTCCGACGACAGGATCAAAGACGATCGCAGACGGCGATCTTGTCGCATTTGCGGTACAATACTCGGCGCTTGGTGGATCTGACTTCTGCCAGGTCGCGTATGGTCGCGCTGCGAGCAACAACAGCGTCCTATTCCCGTTTGTGGGCACGTACCAAGGATCGTTTTCCGGTGTTCAGGGCAGCGTCCCTGGGATCATCGTCGTGTTCAACGACGGTGCAATCGGCTATTTCGATGCCAGTGACGTCGTGTCGGTCTACAACAACCAGAACTGGAACAACACGTCCGGCACCAAAGAGTACGGGCAGCTGTATCAAATGCCGTTCCCGATGAAGGTGTGCGGCATGTACGCCTATATGTCAGGCAGCGGCGATCTCAATTTCAATTTATATAGCGACCCGTTCGGAACGCCTGTCGCCCAGGTCTCTCACGCCTACACGAACAAGATTTCGGTGACGACCGGCAACCCGGCGTGGATCTATGATTATTTCCCGACGCCGTACGCGGTCTCAGCGAACCAGCCGATCGGCGCCGTCATCCAACCGAGCGCGTCCACGAACGTGCAGCTATATTACAAGACGATCGCCAATGCCGCGCATCGCGCAGCCGACCCCTGGGGAACGAGCGGATACGGCATCAGCAGATCGTCCGGAGCATTCGCGAACACGAATTCAAGCCTCGACCACTACTATGTCGGATTGCTCGTCAGCGCATTTGACGACGCAACCGGAGGCGGCGGCGGCGGCGGATCAGGCGGCGGCTACGTGATCGGCTCCTAAAGACAACAGCAAGCGTCTCGACCACAGCGCGACGATCACCCACGTATTTCATTTCTCATCTTGGGTTGCTTGGGCAGTACGGAGACGATTCTCCATTCGTTATACTCGTAGAGCCCAGCCCAGTGGTGAACAAGCTTTCCGCATTGCCGGCATGCGAACGTCCCCGACGTATTGGTCTCGGTTGCGCTGCGTTCCTGGCTCGCTGAATAGACGATGCCGCAGCCGATACAGGTGAAATGAACGGTGACGAGAGGCGCCATAATGCCCTTGGCCTTCCTCTTGTTAACTTCATTGCGGAGTTCGCGCACACTCCAGCCATTTTGTTCGGCCAGACTGAGAAGAGCGCCCGGATCGGGCGTCCCAGCTGCTACTCTATGGTGTGTCCAGCTTAGATTTTCGGATCGATCCGAAAATTCAAATTTTTCTGAGACCCATTTGGCGTCCGCTAGAGACTGACGCAAGCGGGACGCGGCGCGTCAACGGCAAGGGCGAGCCTCTTTCGATTGCCGACCTCGTTGAGGAATGCCACAGCTTGCAACTGCATCGGCCCGCAACCCGGCGAAACCAAGTGCCCATGTGCACTGACGCGGGAGTTGGAGATGGGCCGGCGGATGATCGAGGAAGGCGTGAGAACTGGCCGCCAGTGGATTTATTGGGACAGGGGTTACAACCGCAGGGTCTTTGCAACGTTCTCTCAACAACCGAGCCCAGTCAGCGTTCCTAAGGACGTCCTGAATCGCCCTTTAGGCGCCCGGCTGTCCTACGAGTTGGTACGTAAAGGTATCTTACCTAGGGACAAGGCCCTAGCTTGACCGACTTCTTGGGTCGGAGCTGACATTGAAGCGCTACCTCTCGTGGGATTGCGGGCGGCTTCGCACTCGCGATCAACACCGAGGGCAGCGAGTGGGTGCTGGGCGAGCTGGCGTCTATTGAAAATGGCGTTCGCCGATTTGCTCGGAAAGAGATTAACTAGAGCGGCCATGAAAAAGGCCGCAGGCATTGCACCTGCGGCCTGTTTGTCCGGGAAAATTGTCTGTCAGTGCAATGACAATACTCCAGCCCCGGTAAGCTCAGGATCCCAGAACTCGTTGGTTGGTTGGAGTCCTTATCTCTGTTCCAGGCAACGGAACATTGCGGGCGTTGCACGGCCGCTACACAGCCTTTGGCCCGCCTGCCGGGTAGGTGGAACCCGCGCCCCTCCGGCAACTCGATTGGTCCTCAAACTGCCGGTGCCAATTCGGCATAATCACTCGCTAGTGAAGACGCTCGACGGGAAGCAGAGAGGGGTCACCTCGGTTCGGGGGTCATTCAGTGTCGCAGGATCATTCCGGTATTTTTCGACGGCGCGCCTCAGTCTGCGCTTCCTTTCAGTCCGACTGCACGAGGAGATACCGGGAAATGTGCTTCGGACAGTATCCAGATCGGTACCGGGCGCTAGCTTCTCTTCATTCAAAGCGTACCACCATATTTGGAAGACTTGAACGGGAAGCGGAAGCCTCCCCGTCACCGCATAATAATCCCACCATCCGACAAACAGCGCAGCATCATTCTTTGTGTCGTCGAAAGCAGCCAAGGTGTCGGCGTCGTCGCGCGGCTCTCCGCCTCTATCTTCCATGTGCTTGAACGCATTCCAATATTGGCGCTGTAAACGACGCAATTTTCCGATATCCAAATCCGGCACTGTTTCCAGCATGTGAGTGGAAAGTGTCGGAATGGCCGCGAAAGACGCTATTTTGTCGATTAACTCTCCGCCTCCGCACGCTAAGCATTGCACAGCGATGGGATCGCGGTCCCTGATGAAAAGATCGAGAGCGGTGCCGAGTTGATGTCGCGCAACGTCTAATTTCGTAAGCCTAGCCATCGAGCCCCCTCAATCGTTGTTCGCTATCTCTCATCCCTTAGTGAATGGCACTGCGCGCGCCCGACCCTGTCATGCCAGTTCGGCACGATGTGCACAGCGCCAGCCGCGCCACAGCCACACGCATGCTGACCTTCCCAGGGGTGTGGAAAGCGTCGCGGGCGGCGAGCGTCTTTCCTTTAGTCGAATAGTTCGGTGTGAGTACCGGTTCGCGCTAGCTGAAGTTCATCTCCATCATTGCGATAGATAAGAACCCAGTCGCCCTGAACGTGGCAGCCGCGGTAATTTTGCCACGGCCCCTTAAGAGGATGATCGTCATCGATGGGGGAGAGCGTCTGCCCATTGCGAAGTTTGTCGATCATGTTTTCAAGTTTATGCATGCGAAATCCGCGCTTTTTGCAAGCGCGGAGATCCTTCTTGAATTGGCCGGTGATTCGGAGTGGCTTCATGCACTCCGATACTTGAACGAACTAATCTAGTTCGTCAAAAAGTTGACTGGTGGGGCCGTGTACAACCTCACCGCCGCCGCGTTCTAGCTCTTCAAGGGCGGCAACCGTCGTGGCGTTGGGAACGCAAACGTCGAAGGGAAGCCCCTTCCGAAACGCCACCTGTCGGTAAAACAGGCCGATGGCATCAGACGCACTTATCCCGATGGCAGCAAAAATGCTTTCTGCCTTCGCCTTAACGACGGGTTCGATACGAGCGTTGATTGTTGCTGTCTTGGCCATAAGTCACCTCTCCAGGTGCGGCGGTACGATCACGGTGTTTGTGTCGCACGATCTCTTTTGTGGTGTGTTCAATGTAATCACGAACGCAGTACACGTGCAACACGTTCCGATGAAAGGACGAAGATTTAATTAACGGGCGATTCAAGCATATAAATCAATTGCTTATCGTTGACGGCTCTGTACGTACGGGGCCACATCGGCCCCATTCTGGCGACTGCGAGGCGACCGGTGTGTGAGGATTGCCACACAAGGGCACCGGGAAGCTAGCGCCTGGGATTCATCCGGGTGACGGCGCTGGATGGCATCTCCTGCGGCCTCGTCGATCTCCATGGCGCGGTAGAGCGTGATGTGGCGCTCGTCATCATCCTCGTTGCCCCAGCGTGAGAGCTGTGACGTGTCGACGCCGGTCAGGCCCGACACCGCGTGCTGTCCGCCGGCCTTCTGGACGGCAAGCTTCACAAGCCGCTTGGCTTCCTTCTTAAAATGCTCAACTGACATGGCAATTTCCGTCCCTGCAATTGACGTGACGGGGATTCGCTGAAGTAGTTCTTTGCTGGTCATTGAAAGGGGTAACTTCGATGACCCGCAAAACATGAGGTGAAGTCATGTCATTACGATCCGACAATCATTCTACCACAAAACTGTCTTCGCTGCTCCGCGACCCCTTCGTCGCCGCCGCCTTCAAGGCCGCTGAGGATGAAGGCACGGTCGAGGTATACGTCGGCCGCGACAAAGACGGCGCGCTCGTCTCGGCATTCCGTCCGCGCACCCTCGACGGCGGCGCCAGTCGCGTCGCGCCTCATGGACGCGGCACAGCGCAGGCGCATTCACCTACTGAGCTGGAAGCCGTCCGCCAAACTCCTCACATAGCGCCCGGCCGCTATATTCCGACAGGCTTCCAGAATCTGGCCATCATACCTGTTCATGTGGGACGATCGTATTCCGTCGCTGTAAATGAACCCCTGTCTTCCGCTGTAGCCACCGTACCCGTTCTTTGCGTTTACAAAACCGCAGACAACGGTGTCCATGCCATTCTGAAGAGCGACGAGGTCAGAGAACTGAGCCGAGTCCGGATCTTTAAGAATATCGCGCGTCGCGGATTGCGCGCGTGTGAGCACGTCATTGTCCGGCTTCGATTGCACGATAACGGGCGGTTGAGTTGCTGGTTGTGCCTGTACGACGGCAGGCGGCTGTCGAGGTTCTGGTTGTGATTGTGCTGCGACAGACTTCGGCGCAGCGGCCTGCGCCGCCATGACTTCTGGTCTTGGCGCATCGGCCACAAGGGTGCGCTGCGAAGTCCACGTGCGGACAATGAAACCAAGTAACGACACACAAATGAGGCCCAGCACCACAACAATGATTTGCTCGAACCGGCTCATTTTAGGCCCCAGCCCTTGGCCACTCGGATAACTGAGCGACGGCCGCAAAAGGCAATAAGCACAGAATGGCTGTTTTGATCCGCTCGCATCATCTCCCCCAACGCTGGTAGATTTCCGCAACCAAAGGTGGAGGGCAAGGCGGGGTTTCTACGGGGTCACTTCTTCAGAAACCCTTGCTTCCGAAGGTGTTCGGCCAGCAGCTTCTCAACATAAGAGGCGACTGATCGGCTGTCAGCCTCCGCGGCCTTCTCGACAGCGATCTTTACCTCGTCAGTGACACGCACTGATATTGCTGATGTTTTTGGCATAAAGAGTGCAGTTGTGTGCAATTGACATTCATTGCGATGGGTGTAGTATGCACTCAGTTGCACACAAATGCAACGGCCCGCCGAAGTGCTGTAACACCACGACGGGCCTCACTCGAGCCGATGAGGTTGATTCATGGCCCAAGCTACCCAACAGTCTACCACAAAACCGCTTTCTTCGCTCTTCCGCGACCCTGTGCTGCGCGCCGCCTTCGAGGCCGCCGAGCGTGACGGAATGACCCCTTCGCTGGTCGAGTCCGACCACCCGCGCCTGCTGAACGGCGGCGCGGCGGAGGTGATCCCGGAGACCGGCCGGCGTGTTCTGACAATGGCGGAGGTCTGAGATGGCAACTCCGTCATTCACAAGCACGAAGCGTGACCCCTTGGGCGAACTGATCATGGAAGCCTTCAACAACGTGATCCAGCGCGAGCTGGCGGAGGAGGATGCGGTTCGCGACGAGATCAAGCAGCGCGGCACCTATTGGGCCGCATCTGAAATTTGGAAGCTGCGCCGTCAGGTCGCGTCGCTTCGTCGTGCGGCAAAGGAAAGGGATGAGCAATGAAGACACCCAGCAAAAACGCCCCAGAGCTTCACAGGCGCGCCGTTCTGGCCGGCCTTGCCGCAGCGGCCCCGGCCGCCGCACTCGCATCGGTGCCCGCCTTGTCCGCATCGGCGGCGCCGCTGGGCCCGTCTGATGCAAGCCCCGAGTTGCGCGATACCGCCTGCGCCTTAGACGAGGCCCACGAACGCCTGAAAGCAGCAAAGGCCCGCTTCGCTGCCGATGACCTCAAGATGTCAGACTGGCGGGAGAAAAATCCAGAGCCGCTAAGCAAGCGGGGCCGCAAGAGGTGGGCGCGCAAGTGGCGCGAACATCAGGAGGCTATAGCGGGCGAAAGCTGGCGAGCCCAACTGGACGCGGAAAGGGATTTTCGGGCCGCTCAGACGGCGGTTGCGGGGGTCCGGCCACGGGATATGCGCGAACTGGCGCTGAAGGCCTGCCTCTCGGGCGTATATGACCCAGTGCCACTGGCCGGCTATCTTGGTGGTGCCGGGGTAATCGGATTCTCCGTAGCCTTCGACCTGGTCGGTCTTATGAACCCGGTGGTGGCGTCATGATCGCCAACAACAACACCATTGACGACTGCGATGCCATCATTGACCACGCCACACTGCTGTGTGTGCTTACGACCGCCCCAGACGCAGAGACCTGCTTAAACCAGATGAATCGCCTGATGTGGGTCATCATCGAGCACGCGGCGGCGATCAAGGAGCGCGAAGTTGAGAACCACGTACCAAGTCTGCCGCCTAGGCCGAAATTGTCGGTAGTGCACCGGCCAGAACCGCGCGATCGGACCTGAGCGAGGTCCCAAGAAAAGACGCCGCCGGTCTCAGAAATATGTGCCCGGCGGCGTTCATTCCAAAACCTGGGCCCTGAAAATTCCCAAGCGCGAGCAAACGTCAATGCCTGCGCCCGGGTTGCTATTTCAGCGGGCTTCCCGGTTCAAGGCCGGACGCGAGACGGTAGGAACCTTTCGTGTTTTTCCGCCTAAAGCGATTCGGGGGCGGCTTTTCGTTTGTGGAGGTGAAAGATGATAAGGCCTGTCCGTCGCTGGTCCGCTGAAGAAATCGAAAAGCTAAAAGCTATGGCGGGCAAACTACCTGCCGGCAAAATTGCCGAGCAATTGGGCCGCGGCCCTATGTCGGTTGCACTGAAGGCGCACCAGCTCAAAGTCTCTTTGCGAACGCGCGGCGACAGTTCTTCGACCAAACCCCGGTAGCGGTGGCCTCCGCGGGAACAAGTGGCGATGTCGGGGAGTCGTCATATGCTCCCGGACAGGTGGCGCCCTCGACCGGGAGTTAGTGGTGGCCCCGGCGCGCCCGCGCTGGGGTCGCTTTTGATTGGGGCCCAATTTCAGAACAAACGCTAAACTGCCGTGTTGCGCCCGTGTTGCACGGAGTGATTTGTAGGCGTCGGTAATGCGTTGATTTTGCTGGTATCGGTTGGCGACGACCTGCAACACGAAAACGGCTAGTAGAACGAAATTGAAACGGTCTAAGCTTTTGATTTTTTGTGGTAAATCGTGGTGCCGGCTGAGGGGATTGAACCCCCGACCTTCAGTTTACAAAACTGCTGCTCTACCGCTGAGCTAAGCCGGCGAATTGGGAATGATTTGCGCGCTCGCATAGCAGACTTGGCGCGCCAGAGCCAGAACCAAGGCCAGCACCGCCAAGGCCAGAGCCCGAAGGCCGGAACGTGCGCGCCCCGGATTCCATCATTCGGCGCGCATCGGCCCGGCAGCAAAAGGCGGCCCGCAGGCCGCCCTTTGCGCCGTCGGCCTGTCAGCTGAGCTACTGGCAGGGATGCTGGCGGCCGTCGCTGCCGCGGAACCAGGTGCCGGGGGTGCAGACAAAGCCGTTCTGCCGGGCATATTCGGCGCCGCCGATCGGGGCGCGGGCATAGTCGGGGCCGCCGAACGGGGCGGTGGCGACCGCAGCCGCTGTGCCGACCGCGCCGCCGACGACGCCACCGGCCACGCGGGCCGCGGCGTCGACGGGCGCGAACGGGCCGGGGTCATAGCGGTTGTAGCTGCCCTGCCAGTCGCGGTCCCGCCGATCGATGCGCTGGTGATAGGCGGTGCGGGTGCCTGGTGCCATCGCCTGGCATCGGGCGTCCGGCCAGGCATTCGAGCAGCGCGCGGCGGTGCCGATCGTCTGTTGCGCCATCGCCGGGCTCGCCAGTGCCGAGGCGAGCAGGGCTGCTGCGCCGAGGATTCTGAAGTGTGTCATGCAAGGCCTCCTCTCGTCGTGGTGAACGGCTAATTTCGCTGTGCAGCGCTCGTTCCGTCGTGGCCTTGCCCTGCGTTCAAACCAGTGTGAAGTTCCGCAGGCCCGTGCGCATGATGCGTTCCGGAGCATGCTGCCTTGGACGAGAATTGCGTGTACAGCGGTGAGCGAACTGGTGTCGGTGCCGACGCGGGGGATTGATGTTCGGAATCTTGAGTCTTGGCTTTCTGCTCGGCATGCAGCATGCGCTGGAGCCGGATCATATCGCGGCGGTATCGAGCATCGCGGCCCGCCGGACCCATGTCGGTGACATCGTCAAGCACGGGCTGACCTGGGGGCTTGGCCACACGCTCACTTTGTTCATCTTTGCCGGCGCCGCGATATTGCTCGGGCGCGCGATCCCGGAAACGGTCGCACAGCCGATCGAGACCGCGGTCGGCATCATGCTGGTCGGCCTCGGCGCGCATGTGTGGTGGCGGCTGTGGCGCGACCGCGTGCACTTCCACACCCATTCGCATGGCGACGGCACCACGCACTTCCACGCCCACAGCCATGCGGGTGAAGCCGCGGCGCGTGCGTCCACCGTGGCGCATGCGTCCACCGTGGCGCGTGCGTCCACCGTGCCGCACGTCCGCGCCGCGCACTGCCATGCGCACGGCTTCCGCTGGCGCACGCTCCTGGTCGGCCTGATGCACGGCATGGCCGGCTCGGCGGCGCTGTTGGTGCTGACGGTGTCGCAGGCCCCAAGTCCAGTGATCGGGCTCGGCTATGTCGCGCTGTTCGGCATCGGCTCGATGATCGGCATGGGCGTGCTGTCCAGCGTGATCGCGGTGCCGCTCGCAGCCTCGGCGCGCTGGCTGACCTGGGCCAATCGCGGCCTGCAAATGGCGGTCGGCGCGGTCACGATCGCGATCGGCGTCCACTCGATCGTCGAGAACGCCTTCACCTGACGGGCAGGCGGCTCCTTGTTTGAGCGTGAAAACCGCTTCGCACTTTTCCGGATCATGCTCCCGGGGCGCCCGTTAACGATTTCTGATTCCGCACGGCCGCATTGACCGGATGCCGATGCTTACGCGTTAGGCTTACCGGCAGTTTGGCCGGCGTCCTTAACCCTTCCGCCAAGCCGTTGGATTAGGTTGCGGGTGAAACAATTCGGGACGCTGGGTGAACATGCGCGCAAGTCTTGCGCTGGCGATATTGGCTGCGATGAGCTCGACGGCGCTGGCCGGCGGCGGCTTCGACATTGTCGTGCCGGTGCGGCCCGGCGTGCCGATCATCATTAACGGCGTCGACGCCTCCTACGCCGTGGTCGAAAGCGCGATGGGGCTCGCCCGCAACGAGTCGATGGTGCCGACCGTCTATGGCGGCCGCCCGATCGATCCCCAGCCGAATGTCGGCCACTATTATCCGAGCCTCGGCCGCATGCCGGGTTACGGCCGCCTCGAGATCGAGCCGCCGGCCAACCGCCGCCTGCCCAAGCCGGCCGAGAGCTATCATCAATCGTGGGGCGCGGAATCGGCTCCGCTGCCGGCACAGTCCAACGTGCCGGTCGATCCGCCGCCGGTGATCTACGCGCCGGAGTTCAACGGGCCGCGGCCGCTGCCGCGCCCGTTCCCGCGGCCACCGCGACCCCGAGGATTCTGAAATCGACTGCCCGAAATCAAGAGCCCCGCGAAACGGGGGTCCTGAATAGCCATCAAGAGCTACGCGACGAACAGAGAGACCTACAGGAGAGAGTAATGCGTCAAATGATCAAAGGACTGATTGCGGCGGTGGCCGTCATGCTGAGCGCGCCCGCAATGGCGTGCGGTTTCAACCCTTGCGGCTATTCCGCGCCCGTCGTGAATTACGGCTGCGGTGGTTGCGGTGGCTACGGCTACGGCTACGGCTACGGTTACGGCGCCGTCGAACGTCTGCCCGACCCGGATGCCGCTTATCCCAGCGCGGCGCAGCAGTACTATTACGTCAACCAGGGACCGACCTACACCGGTCCGGGCAACTGGGCACCGCGCCCGTACTACCGCGAAGGCTACGGCCGCCCGTATTACGGCTATCGCCGCTATGGCTACCGTCACTACGGCTACCGCCATCACTACGGCTACCGTTCGCACTACGGCTATCGCTACGGCCGCTACGGCCATCCGGTCCTGCGCCGGTACTACTGATCCGGCGATCGATCGAAGACATCAACGCCCGTTCGCGTCACGCGAGCGGGCGTTTGTCGTTCACATCAGCCCAAGCCGGGTGGCGCCGATATAGAGCGCGAGCACACAGGCGTTCGACACGTTGAGGCTCTTGATCTCGCCGGGCATGTCGAGGCGGGCGACGAGGCGGCAGGTCTCGCGCGTCAATTGCCGCAAGCCCTTGCCTTCGGCGCCGAGCACCAGCGCGAGCGGCGCTTGCAGCGCGGCCTTGCCGAGATCCTCGGTGCCCTCGCTGTCGAGGCCAACGGTCTGGAAGCCGCGCTCGTTCAACTCGTTCAGCGCGCGCGCCAGGTTCTGCACGGTGACAACAGGCACGAGCTCGAGCGCGCCGGAGGCGGACTTCGCCAGCACGCCGGTCGCCTCCGGGCTGTGACGGGCGGTGGTGACGATCGCCTTCACAGCGAACGCCGCGGCCGAGCGCAAGATGGCGCCGACATTGTGCGGATCGGTGATCTGGTCGAGCACCAGCACGATGCCCTCCAGCGCCAGCGTGTCGATGCCGGGCGAGGGCAGGGGATCGGCCTCCGCCAGGAGGCCCTGATGCACCGCATCGGGGGTGAGGCGCCGGTCGATGTCGCCGGGCCGGACGATCTCGGGCGCGACGCGGGTCGCGATGTTTTCGTCGGCGAGGCGCTTGGCCGCGTTCTCGGTGAGGTAGAGCTTGCGGATATGGCGGTCGGGGTTGGCAAGCGCGGCCGACACCGTGTGCCAGCCATAGAGAATCACCGGCCCGTCGGAACCGGATTCGCGATCCCGCCAGGCCGGCGGGCGGCCGAATTTCGGCGCTTTTTGGAAGGGTTTACCGCCCTTGCCTCGGAAATTGGGTTTGCGGTCGCGATCGCTCATGTGAGGCTTGTGTCACGGCTTCTGAATATTGGCAATTTTACACAGCGTTTTCGAGCGAAGTGGGGTCCGGTTCGCGGGAAGAAAACGCGACAAAACAAGAATCTAGCCGCAAGACTCACGACTTTGGAACAGAGATCGCCCGAGCCTGCAAAAGTATCCCAAATAGGCCGCTGGCTTGGTTGACTTTGGGGACCGCCTTCCCCCATAAACGCGCCCGACCGCGCACCCGCTTCGGGGCGGCCGGTTATCAGCGTCATTTCGATGACCCGGTCCGCCGCCACTCGCGCGGCCGGTCTGATGCTGTTGGACGGGGGAGTGTCCCGAGTGGCAAAGGGAGCTGACTGTAAATCAGCCGCCTCATGGCTTCGCAGGTTCGAGTCCTGCCTCCCCCACCAATCAAATCAAACACTTACATGGCTTGCCTTCCACGTCATCCCGATCGCCTCGAATGGTGGAAGGATGGTGGAAGGATTGGGAGCCTGTAGTAGCGGGAACCCGGTAGCCGGGGACTAGCGGCGTTCGTGCCCAAGGGTCTGGCCGGAACGTTTCCCGCTGTTCACGGCTTAAGGGACTAGCCAGCGCGGCGCGCGGTCCCTGATGGTTCATCCGCCAGCCCCGGAGATCAGGGACCGCGCACTTCGCCGCGCGGCCACCTTCCGCCCGCAATTCTCCCGGCTTGAATATCGCGGACAACCAAGATCGAGCCACCATCCGGCCCGAGCGAGGCCATGAAGGCGAACAACGGTCGTGATGCCAGCAGCGGCGAGGCAGCGCGGTCCCGGCCATGAACCCTCAGCCAGTCCCGGACGGGACCGCGCCCTCGTATCGCCCAAATCAGTCATCGTACCACGCACTGGCCCGCGTGTTTCTTTGCGTCGTTCAAGAGGCTGAAACGGCGGTGGCGGCATGAGTATGTTTCTTGTTTTCGGACATGCCTTCAGCGCGTCCATTGAGCCGAAGATCGCGCATCTTCTGCACGATCGCGAGGCCTTTAAGAAGGCATTCGCGGCTGGGTTTGAGGAGGCGGCTGCTGCCGGATTCGATGCCGTGGATAAATTGCCGGTCGTGCTTGATGACGCGCTAATCAGAACAACCTTCCAAGTGCTGGTAGATAAGTTCAATCGATCAAACGACACAGCGGAGCGGCGTAAAATCGTCGCCGAAATACTGAAGTTGGCGGAGTCGGCAAAATGATCACAACCGCCGACATCGAATTGCGCGCCCTCGTGATGCCCGAATCTGAATCGCTGATGGAGTAGCCGGAAACTCACACTTTCGGCATGGCTTGACGGCCCGGCCGACCCCAGACTACCCCAAGGTCGGGCCGCCTTTTTTCTAATTTTCAGCAGGAATATTACAATATTACAGCGCATTGGAGCGCACGAATTCGCCCGTAGGGTTTCCACCGATCACATCCCATCTCAGAGCTAACGTTTTGCTGTGGAGCGACCGCCCAACAATGCTGACGCGGATCGGCGTCATGCGAGCATTGAACAAGCACGAGCCGGTGCCAACAGTCGCATCGAAAGCGGGCTGGGACGAGAAGGCCCGTAGTATCACGGCCCACTTCCACACGCGCCGCGAGTTGCGCTAGCATCACAACCCACGCGAGCCGACGAGGAGGGGCGCGAGTGTCGAGTGAGATGAAGGAGATCGTACAGCTTACCCTAAGAGGCGGTGAGAGTCGCAGAGCAAGGCTGGTACGTCGCCTCCGCCGTGTAGAAGGGTGGCGCAGAGCGCGTTTTCAACGCCTCTTGGATGGACATGATCGAGAACGAGCCATCAGGGCCGCGCGGCTCTATCTTGAAGTCGGCACCCGTCGCATGGCCGTTGAGCGCGAACTGATCTCGTGAAGCATGATGAGTGATATTCCGGAGATTTTTAACCCAACTACTTGGGATTGGTTGTCGATATGGAAGGCTGCCATTGGAGCCGGGCTTGGGACGGCGACAGTTCAAGGAGGCGTTGCTCTTTATCGGGACCGAACGCAGAAGAATGAGAAGGCCGCTTACCTTGCCTTGCGCCTAGCGGTTCTATTTGAGGGCTATGCTTCCAAATGCTGCGATTTTTACTTCGACAATTTGAACGCAGTAGAGCCTCCGGATGAACCTTACCCAGCTTGGCGGACCGATTTGCCCGAAATGCCCGACCTTCCAGACGATACCGAGGCTTGGCGTGCGATGGACAAGAAGCTGCTGGCCAGATGTTTGGAGTTTCCCAATCGAGTTCGCGCAAGCCAGAACGCTATCGAGTCGTGCGCTGAGTACACAATGGACTATCTCGGAGTGACTCTTTATGAACAAGCGTCGGCCCGTGGCGTCGAAGCCTACGAGATCGCGGTGTCGCTGCGATCGATCTACAAGCTTGGTCAGGCTGAACCCGTGTTCGACTACTACAGCGTACTTCAAAAGGTTCTGATTGCGTCTAGGCAAGAGCGCGAAGAATGCGAGAGGTCTCAAGCGGAATGGCTACAAGAGCTTTCAGCGAGAGAGAGAAGCTTCCCAGATTGAAGGATGATTTCCACACCCCGACCACAGGTATCTCATAGGGCTGCCCAGCCCCAACTGATTGATAGTTTGCCGAGTGCACGCCGCCGCGCTTTGATAGTCAGCATGGGTAGCAGATCACGAGAGACCATCTACGGCGCGTCGGTCAGGGCGGCAGCGGAGCGGGCGACCGAGTCGCGAAAGGTAGCCGACCGGCTCGCCTGCGAAGCTTGGAACGCTCGCATGCGCGCCTTTCAGGGACCTGCCCAGCCGTCGCCAGCGCTGGGCGACGCCATCAACGCAGGCTACATCTACCTTGAGGTGAAGTGCTTGGGCTGTGAGACTCACCAGACCGTAGCGCTCGATATTGTGCGCCGACCCAAGACGACGCCGGTCCACGAGTTGGAGCGATACATGCGCTGCAAAGATTGCTCAGATGTCCGGGGCTACCCGTACAAGCGCAGCCATCTTGTCGCGCTGCGTCCGACCAAGATTTCAGCCAGCAATCCGGCCTCCACGTGTTGGCCGGGAGAACGATAATGTGCCAAGGCCAATTTGGGGGTAGACCATGGCCAAGATTAAATCTGCAAACGACATCAGATCGGACATCGAGCGCCTGCGAAGACGCAAGACCGAGATTGAGTCCCTCGATCCATCATCTTTGACCAAGTACGATTCCAGAGTCGATGCGCTGCAGGCGTCGCTCGATGAGGCGTACTACAAGACATTTGGCGGGGTGAATGATCGATACAATAGATATCGACGCACCATATATTGGGCGCAGGATATTCCCTCGTTCGGCGGGGGAACCAGTGAGGCCGAATATCGAACAGACGTTGTAAGGGGAAAGAACGAAACCCTCACAATGCTGGACGCTGCCCTAGCGATGCTGAACGAAGAGTTGCTGGACACAAGCCCCGATGGTTCGCCTGCACCACAAGGCGAGACTGCCAGTGGAATCGTGTTCATCGGTCATGGTCGCTCGCCACTGTGGCGTGAACTAAAAGACTTCTTGGAAACACGACTGACACTGAAGGTCGTGGAATTCAACAGTGTGCCAACAGCTGGCGTCGCGACAGCCGAACGCCTAACCGAAATGTTGCAAAGCGCATCGTTTGCCTTCCTTTTGATGACCGCAGAGGATGCGCAGCCCGATGGAAAAACTCGCGCCCGCGAGAATGTCGTTCATGAAGTGGGACTGTTCCAAGGGAGGCTCGGCTTCAAGAGAGCGATAATATTGCTCGAAGACGGATGCGAGGAGTTCTCAAACATCCATGGCCTTGGTCAAATTCGATTCCCCAAAAATGCTATCAGTTCCAAATTTGAAGAAATCCGTCTTGTGTTGGAACGTGAAAAGATCACCTCAAGCTAGACGAGCCTCAACGATTGGGATCGCAACGCTATCCTGAGGCAGACATGTGCAATCTCTATTCGATCACGACGAACCAAGCCGCGATCCTCAACCTGTTCCGCGTGGTCAATCGCTACGTCGGCAATCTAGCTCCGATGCCGGGAGTGTTTCCCGACTACCCCGCGCCCGTGATCCGAAATGCCGCCGATGAGCGCGAGATGATCATGATGCGCTGGGGTATGCCGCCACCGCCGCGCACAGGCGGACCACCGGTCACCAACATCCGCAACACCTCATCACCGCACTGGCGCGGCTGGCTCAAGCCCGAGAGCCGATGCCTAGTGCCATTCAACAGCTTCGCTGAATACGCGCCGGAGCCCAACCCGGAGACCAAGAAGAAGGACGTGGTGTGGTTTGCGCTCAGCGACGACCGACCGCTCACGGCCTTCGCGGGCATCTGGACCGAATACAAGGGCGACCGGGGTACCAAGTCCAAGCCAATCCCCGGACCGCATCTAGTCTACGGCTTCCTGACAACCGCGCCTAATGCGGTGGTCGAGCCGATCCATCCCAAGGCTATGCCGGTGATCTTGACGACCGAAGAAGAGCGCGACGTGTGGATGCGTGCGCGTTGGGACGAGGCAAAGGCATTACAGCGACCATTGCCCGACGAAGTGTTAGAGATCGTTGCTCGCGGAGCAGACAAAGAGGATCTGGCGGTGGTGTGAATCAACGCGAACAACGATTCGTCTATGCCGCATCCACATCAGTTCTCGAAGTACGCAATGCTTTCCCTATAGCGCGGCGAATGTTCTGCATCGCATCGCCAAAATTGTCCGCTGCCATACTAAGACTTTCGGGAGACGAGGCAGTTTCGAGAGCCTTTTGGTCCCATTCCTTGTTTAGCTGCTTCGCTAGGGCATAAACCACGGTGCGACCCACCCTCAAAATCATCGAGTCTTGGGCATGTTGCTGGACGAGCGTCCGCATCGTATCGAGATCGCTAGTCCCCGCATATTCAGCTTCCAGCTGCGCTCGCATTTCGCCGATGGCGGGATATTGCATGTTGACGAAAAGCTGTCCGGCTTCCATCACATAACGCGCTGCCCGACCCTTGAGTCCTTTTTCGTCGATCTCTTCATCCGTGTTCAGCGGGATGATCTCAGGCGCACGTTCGAGATTCTTGAACATTTCGGCGCGCTTCGCCCCGGTCGGGATGACTGAGAGATCGGTTGGCCTTGCCTTCTGTCCCGGCCCCCCGTTTCCGCTGTTCACGCCGGGCACAGCATCAATCGCTGGGCCGACGCCTTGAGAAACGTTTGTTCCTCCCTGTGGCGTAACTTTCGGGGAGACTCGCCGAACACGCAGCTGATTAAGAAGCCGTTGCAGTTCATCTCGTATCTGATCGCTGGTTCGACTGTCTGGAGCGAATGAATGGATCACTTCAATGAGCCACGGCGGTCGATTGTCGCGCACGAGGTCGGCGAAGTCACTCGCCTGAAGGCGCGATTGATCACCGGCAGCATACTGCAAAAACTGACGGTAAGCCTCTGAGACTACCGAAAAGGATTCAGGTAGTTCGATGTGAACTGAGATGTGCTTTGCGCCGAACGGTATGCCGAATATTGGTGCGTCGAACGTCCACTGCCGTCCCTTTTTCAAGTCATACATCTCGTCGCGATATACGACCGCACAAGTGCTAACGGCAGATGCAATCGCGCCGCTAATAGACTTATTGTGTCCTGTTCCGTTGTACTGGGCGTCATACAAATAGTGGATTTTGATTCCACCCGCGACCGACACTGTCTCGTAACGCTCAAAGTACCGCAACCGGGCGGGGATAGTTTCAAACTGGCGGTTGCCATCCAGCTTGTTAGTGCCTTTCAAAAGAGTGACCTTGACCCCATCTGGCAATCGATAAAAGCGATGATAGAGGTAGGTGGCCAGCCATTGAGCATCCTGTTCTGGATCGCCATTGTAGGGATTTTTCACCGTGTCCTGCTCGATCTCGTTGCCTAACAAGACGACTTCAGTCCAGTCCTCATCCAGGGATCGCCCATCCTGCAGAGCAATTTCTGTAACGTCTAACACTTCGATGAACGTGTCGGTCTCAGGATCGTAGCGGCGCAAGCGGCCATACACGTCATCTCGCTTACAAAGGATCACTTCGTGTACGCGGCCATTCTTGCAGGATCGATAACGCATCCCCCTTTGATTGGATGGTAAAGACGCAACCTTTGCGCCCATACCAAAATTCCCCGTAAGACTTTTCTGCTTACCGAGGGAGGACGCGATGTTGCAAATCTTGAGCAACTCATGATCGTCCATTCCGGGTCCTGTGTTCCAAATCGCTAATTTGTCCACGCCGTCCATCGGAAGCGCGCTGATTTCTACGAAGCGCCTTGTTTCTGGAGCGTGCCGCGCGGCTTCTAGCGCGTTCATCATCAGTTCACGGACCATCATCAACTTGGGACAACGCTCTATAAGGGTTGCCACCAAAAAATCTTCGTCCGCGACTTGCAGCGCGGTAACGGCGCTCGTGCTCATGTAATGATTGCCCCTTAAAGTTTAAATCCACCGCCAGACTTGCCGCGAGGTGATTCAAATCGCGCTTCCACGCCGGCAATGGCATCCTTCAAGGCGCGGATGATCTTGCGGACTTCGGCATCTTCAAAATCGTAGATTTGCCGGTTCGATAAATTTCCGATGCGCAAAATTGTCTCGATGGCCTTGTTCGTCCGCGCCTCGGCCAAACTTCGAAACTTTTCCCGCTTTCCGGTTGTCGGATCACGTCGCCGTTTTCTTACGATTGCATCCACGGCATATTCTCCAAATATTTGCTTGTACAGTACGTACCGCCTGTCAGAATATTCGTCAACTATTCGCCGAATATTTGATGCTTTTCTGCAGGATATTGATGCAAAATGCGACTTGCCCAGCGACGCAAAGCATTGATTTAACGGGCTTTTAATCGGCGGCTGTCCCCCGTGGATATGTGGAAAGGCGGCTTCAGCCGGTCATGTCTGGCTCCCTAATTGAGGCCGCCGCGCCGCTGTAGGGTCCGGCAGGTCGATTATTTTGGCCTGATCAGCGCGTAGGGCGTGCCGTAATTCACGAATGGCAATTTCGCATTCTGCCAGTTTGACGCCGATGTGATGGTCGTCAGCTGACCGTCGATCATTCGCCGCCCGCAATGTCCGTCTTTCAAACCCACCTGATCTCGATCCGCGTTCGTGCCCGCGCGCAAGCAGGCCATGTGGGACCGCGTGGCGAGAAGCTGCCTTCTCAACAGCCGTCGTCGCTATGCGCTGTCCCTGCGGCGCGGCGTTTGATAGCCACCGTCCGGCCGAAAGCCAGATTCACACCCCTCACATCTATGCTGCGCAAAGGCGCGATGGAATTCGACGATGAAGATGAGGGAAGACCGCCGTGGGCGGCCACGGAGAAGGCCGCGCCAGGATGATCCCAAGTGCCGCAGCTAAAGGGCGGTTCGGCCGATCCGAGGAACGCTGACTGAACTTGATTGTTAGGAGGCATTATGACGCCTCCCGTCACCGTTCATTTCACCTGTATTGGCTGCGGCATCGTCTATGCAGCGATCCAGGAACGCAGCGCAACCGAGACCAATACGTCCGGGACGTTCGAATGCCGGCAATGCGGAAAGCTTGTTCATCACTGGGCCGGGCTCTACGACTATAACGAATGGAGAATCGCCTCCGTACTGCCCAAGCAACCCAAGATGAGAAATGAAATACGTGGGTGATCGCCCCTACTCCGACCCCGAGAAAGCCGCACGCAGGATCATGGAGCACGCCCGAGCGTTCGAGCCGGTGCAGGACGGCAGGATCTACATCGAGAAGATCAACTACCCAATGATCTATCAGGACAAGGCGACGCCAGCTGAATACTGGGCCGGCTTGCAGTACGCCAAGGATCAGGGCTGGCTCGAGTACCACGAGAGCGGGACGTTCGTGAGGATGCTGCAGCCGGGCAAAGAACTGCTTCCCTGATGCCAGCGTCTACCGGACGAGGATCAGTCGGCCGCTTAGGCATGCACGGCAACCCTATTGGACCTTTAGTTGCTTGCCGCGATGACCAACTAACATCATGATGGGCGCGGGCGGCGCCTCTCTCGCAGCGTCGCACAAGGCCCCAGCACCGGCCTCTAGGCCCCCAGGGTGCTGGGGCCGCTTTTTGCGATCGTCCGAGCGCCAAGGACACCGGAACTTTTCTCCTTTTCGGGATTTTTGCTGTTTTTGGGGCAGAAATCGTTAGCGTTGGAGAGAGGAGCCATGAAGCGACGACGCCGGGTCAAACAGGTTTTCCCACTTGAAGAGCGCCTTTCCAGAGAAGCCCAAGAGCTTCGCCGACGGGCGAAGAAACTTCCCCCCGGTCGAGAGCGTGAGATATTGTTGAGGAAGGCGCGGGAGGAAGAGATTACCGCGCATTTGACGGAATGGCTGATGTCAGCCGGCCCACGGGTCCCCATCTAGGAGGGGTCACCATGCAGGCGAACTACCATCACCTCGACGGCATTGAGATCGCCTTTGTCTCCGGGGCGGCGGCGTCATTTGTGGCGCTCGTCGCCCTTTTGGTTTGGCCGCTGATGTGAGCAGGCAATGATGTCAGCGACCGAAAACGGCCCCAGCGCGGTCAAGCGCGCCGAGGCCGAGTTGCCATGATTACCTTCACGCCAAAACTTGCACTCGGCCGGTTAGTTCCTATTTTTTGGCGTCCTGCTGGCGCAAACGGCCGAGCTTCGACGAAGCAATCGATCGCACTGTTCGCCTGACAAGAAGCGGCCCCAGCGACCGTGGAAGCTGGGGCCAGTGTGTCTGGGCGTTTCAGTGCCGGTAGCGGTACGGCACCGAACCGGGCGATCAATGCCAGCGTAACCGCTTCGTTCCTACGCAGTCCGCTGAAAAAATACCGCCGTCCTGAGCAGTGGAAAGGCCGATATCCGTTGTATATTTTTTTTCTTGGATGTTCTTGACACCGCCAAATCGCGTTCTAATTCCATTTGCGCGCGGGTCATCCGTTAAGGAGGGCCGGCGCCCTGGACGCCCAATCGGGTCCAGGCAAACGGGCACCGGTCGTGTCCGGTGCTTCTCATACCCATCTTGCTCTTTGGAGGATTTGGCTATGCGCACATACGACTTCTCTCCCCTGTTCCGGTCGACAATTGGATTCGATCGCCTCTTCGACCTGGCCGAAACGGCCCAGCGAGCCACCGAAGACAACTACCCGCCCTACAATATCGAACGACTTTCGGATGACCGCTACCAGATCGCGCTCGCGGTCGCCGGCTTCGCGCCGGACGAGATCTCCGTTACCGCCGAGCAGAACGTCCTGACGATCGAAGGCAACAAGGTCGAAAAAGCTGACCGGGATTACCTCTATCAAGGCATCTCGACTCGCCGATTCAGACGGCAATTTAGCCTGGCCGACCATGTTCTGGTGAAGGATGCCGCGTTTGACAACGGTCTACTCAAGATCGAGCTGGCGCGCGAAATTCCGGAAGCCATGAAGCCGCGGCGGATCGCGATCAACTCGCAGCCGAGCCGGCCGCGACAGCTTGAGTCCGCTGCAGCCTGACAGCCGCGAAGCCGCGTCCGGATCTGCCGCACGCGGCTTCAATCATTCATTCTCGTCTTTGAACGGAGGCAAACATGCGGCCGACGACCGCGAACGTGATTTCCGTGTATGTTTCTGACCGCAAAGAGGCGCGGTTTAGTCATCCCCGAGATGTCCTGGCTGATCTGTCCCTGACCACGGAAGAAAAACGCGCTCTCTTGGCGTCATGGGCGTCTGACGCTGCCGCGGTTCCGTGCCGTCCCGGCTTACGGGCACCACGGGATCTACGATCACCGGTCAGGCTCGAGGCTATTCTCGACGCCCTATGCCGTCTCGACAGCGATCCTCATCATCCGCCGGGAGGTAGACCCCGTCGTCTTCGCTCAACCGCGCGTCCGCTCGCCGCTTAGGAGGGTGACATGAACGACATCAACCTTCCGAAACACATTGTGGACAGGATCGAAGCCCGCTGGGGCGCCCGGCAGGTCTCGACAAAAGAAAAGCGCGAGGTCATCGACCGCCAGCTCGAACAGCTTCGGGCGCATCGCAACAACATCCAGCGGTATCGATGGCTACTCAGCACACAGCTGAGCGACCTTGAGCGCAACTTCATCGAACGACGTCTGTCCGAGGAATCGTCGGCGATGGAAAATCTGGCCGCTGACATTCCCCCTCTCGTCCATGAACGGCCACCACCTGGCACTGCCGGTCGATCGGAAGGTGCCCTACCATGAGCACGACGCAATTTCTGATACGTGGAAGCCAGAAGGTAATCAGTCACTATCTGTCTTTGTTGGACACAGCCGAATCGGAACAGGAGCGGGAGACGTTCGCGAAAAGGATCGAAGAAGAGAAGCGCAACCTGGAACGGCTGCAGGCTGATCTCGCTCGGTCAGCCCAAGCGGCCTGATCAGTTACCGTTCAAGGCAACGTGGGCGGCAAGGCTTAGACGGCATGAGAACGCCAATATCGGTGAAGGACCTGGAGTTGATCGCGCTGCGCGAAATTCGCTGTTTTCCCGGCGGTGAATATGTGTGCCATGTGGAAGTTATTCCATCGAACGCTGACTGGAGACTTCATGCGACGGTCAGGGACGGCGCCGATCTCAACCGAATCCAGCACGCCGCGGGAGCCACGACGTTTAGATTGAAGCATCGGTATCAACTAAGAACCGATTGGTGACGACTTCAACTGCGAGGGGCAGCAAAGGCCCCCTCACTCCACTCTGAAGAAAGCGGCCCCAGCATCCGGATCATGCTGGGGCCAAGCCAAATCGCCGAGCCGCTGTCCACCGAGAAGCAGCGGTCGTTGTTCTAGGGCTGAAACAACACGAAATGAAAATCGCGCGCCCTGTTACCAGATCATCCCAACAACGTCCGGTCCCGGAAATAACTCGTGTGAATCTCGGAGAGACAAATTGCCGCTTTTTCCTGTCCAAAGCGACTGTCCCAATGAAAATGAACGCGACTGTGCCCCGGGTCTTCGGGGGCAAGAGCCGGGGCACGTTCCACTCGTCCATGCCGCTCTGCCGTGGGCGGCACACTGCTAACGACGCTGCGAAGGTGTCGTTCCTAATGACTTTTTCATCGCCGACCCGAGCCGCCGCTCAACCCGCTTCCGGCTGGTGCCGACCTTCTTGACGGCCTTCTGCACCGATGCGGCCGACTTGCCGGTCTTCTTCGCTTCATAGCTCACCTCGTAGTCCTGACCGCCGGCGACGCGCGCCCGGTCCTGCTTGCGACCGCGCGCGGTCTGCTTCTTCACCTTCTTTGCCATCGCGGCCTCCCTGTTGATGTTGGCCAACTCTGGTTATGATCGACCGTTCCATTTGCGGAGCTGTCGCGGAACGATTGCGATTGCGCCAGTTTGAATCAGCTCTTTGTTTGTGGAGTGGCGTTGTGGCGTTTCAGCGTAGGAAGCCCGAGGCGATCGGGACCAAGGCGATCTTTCCCGGCTTCATCACGCCGGCCCTGGCATCGCCGATCGATAAAGTGCCGCGCGGCCCACGCTGGATTCATGAGATCAAGTTCGACGGCTACCGGGTGCAGACACACCTCGCGCATGAAGAGGTGAAGATCTACACCCGGCGCGGCAACGACTGGACCAGGCGCTTCAAGAAGGTGGCCCAAGACGCCCGGCATATTTCCGCGTCATCAGCCATCATCGATGGCGAGATCGTCGTTCCCTCGGCAGACGGCACGACTGACTTCTCCGTCTTGCAGAACGAGCTGCGGGGCAAGTCGACCATGATCGTGATGGTGGCCTTCGACCTGTTGTACCTCAATGGTCGTGATCTCCGGAAGCTGCCGCTGGTCGAGCGCAAGGCAGTGCTCAAAAAGTTGATCGCCGGCACCGCCATCCAGTTCAGCGAGAGCTTCGAGGTGGACGGCCCCAAGATGTTCACCCATGCCTGCAAGCTCGGCTATGAGGGCGTCGTATCGAAGGTCGCCGACAGCGTATATCCGACTGGCACTCGCAGCCGGGACTGGGTCAAGAAAACCTGCGCCCAGCGCGAGACGTTGACCATCGCCGGCTTTGCATTGGACGACAACGAATGGGACGGAATTTACGTCGGCCGGCGCAAGGGCAACGAGCTGATCTACGCCGGCAAGGTCGACCACGGCTTCGACAAGGCCTCGGCTGCCGATCTCCGCAAACGCCTGACGCCGCTGATCCGCAAGACGCAGCCCTACACCAAACGCATTGCACACAAGGCGATCTGGGTTGAGCCGAAGGTGATGGCCGAAATAGAGTATCGCGCCAAATCCGCCGAGGGCAAGGTGAGGCACCCGTTCTTTCGCGGTGTCAGGGAGGACCTATGACCCCGCCGCGCTGCAGCTGCTGCGATGATACCCGCTGGGTCTGCGAGGCGCATCCGGACCAGCCATACGAGGGACCCCATGCCTGCATGTGTGGCTGCACGGCCGGGATGCCGTGCCCGGTCTGTTGCAAGCCCGACGGTCGCGGCGTTCTGCCGCCCGTGCCAGATGGCTTTGAGCCGGACCACGGATAAAGGCAAAGCGCGCCGTGCCCGCCCAAGCAGAAAGGTGTGGACGCGGGTTGCCGATCTCCTCGGAGTTTAACCCGGCGAATAGAAGATGGGCGTATCAACCCGCGTCCTTCCTGGCGCAAGCATCGCCGGAAACCTTTATATGTTGCGCTCTATCAACGCGACTACATCGTTGCCTGTCATCACGCTGCGAGCGAGTAGAGCTTTGACGAGGGCTCGGAATGATCGATTGTGCTGGCGAATGATCGACTCCGCCTCAATCTCCGCTGCTCGAATGAGCAACGAGATCGCGTTGCTATTCGATGCGAGGTGCTCGGCGTAGCGCAACGCTTTCCACTTGTCGGATCCGCGCAATCCCCGGCCTTCACCGAGGTAGAGCTGCTCACCGATGCTACCCGCGACGAGCACGATGATGCGAGAGAAGTCGCTGCGCTCGCTATCATCGGTAACGCCACCGATGACACTACCATTTATCATCCGGTCACCTTCGAGGCGACCGACGATGGTGACGTGATCGATCTGCAGACCGCAAGCAAAGCGGGTGACTGCGTGCGCAGCTTCGTGGCAGGCGACGCGCTGTTGCTCGCGCCAGAGGTCGGTTCGAGAGTGCAGCATCACCGGCCACGCATGCGGTCGATCATGCGAGCGCGAACCAACATTCTAGTCCGCGCTGCCATACGTGCGAGTGCTGCGCGCTTGGCAGCGGCAAGCGAGTAGTCGCCGCAACTACGGAATACTGCTTCCGAGTCTGCGGGTACGGCGACGAGCGATACCTCATAGAGCATCCACCGGACGGCCTCGAATGTCAGATTTGCGTCGAGCGGGACGCGATCGGTCTCTGGATCGAGCACCGATCCATCCTCGTCGGTGATCAACCATTTGCTCACGGTGTAGCCCACACTCACTGAGCTGATTTCGCCTCGACCGACCATCCCGAATGCGGCGTCACCTGATGGTGTTCTATTGAAGCGGATGCGG
Organism: Bradyrhizobium sp. USDA 3262; assembly: GCF_054060035.1. NCBI lineage: Bacteria > Pseudomonadati > Pseudomonadota > Alphaproteobacteria > Hyphomicrobiales > Nitrobacteraceae > Bradyrhizobium > Bradyrhizobium sp. USDA 3262. The sequence goes on along the minus strand of NZ_JBSSCT010000001.1, from coordinate 6,461,474 downwards.
CCAAGCAGCGTCTTGCCCTCGAACCACACTCGCGTCAGTCGGCCAAGGCTTGCAGTAATCGAGCCATGGCTATGGCTATCCAAGACCGAGATACCGCCGCTGTCGAGACGACTCAAATCAATTGCAGCGGGTGAGATGCGCAGCCTTTCTACGCCGTATGCGCGCTGTACTGCAGAGCCCATTGAGAGCACGGCATCAATTGTGCGCTCGGATTTGTTGAGGCTGCGCGGTTCGCCCGGTACCGTGCTCGATCGTCGCTTCTCAGTAGAGAAGCGACGAAGGTCCGTTGGCGCAATAAATTTGCTCATCAGATGCCACCGTGTACGACGTAGCTCTTGCCGTGGCTGTCGTGAACACCAGCATCAGCGGCGACGCGATCACTGCCGAAGATCGGCGTAGCGTTTTGCAAAGACGGATCATCAAGGCGGACGTTCACCTTCGCACCGGGTACCGTAGCTGTGGCGCTATGCATGCGCACCAGCGCGCGGCACTGCGGGTCGGCGAAGTCCAGACCGTAGCCAAGCTCGATCGCGCGGGCGGCGATGGCGACCGGGAGTGCGCCTTGCGAATACCTGCCGCAGACACAAGCCCTGTCATCCTCGCGCCATTCGATCGGAGCGAGCGCGAGCACGGTACGACGCTCGATGACCGGCGCGACTGTAGTCGGAGCGACGGGCTCATGCTCGACGGGCATACTGGGCGCGATCCGGCCAGCACGGAGGCCGTCGATCAGGTAGGCAAGCTCAGCCGCAGTGTGCTCTACGCTGAGCGCGAGATCGCGGGAGATCGATTGCGCGAAGCCGGAAATCTCCGCAGCGGCGAAAGAGACGTCCGCGATCTTCTCAGCGGGACCGATCAGCGAGCGCATTGCATCAACCGCAGCGAGCGCGGCGGACTGGTAGTCGCTCAGGTCCTTCTCGTGCATCGCCGCAGTCTTCTCGGCGAGTTCGGCACGAACAATCGCGTCATGTTCTGCACGCTTTTCGGCGAGTGCCGCTTCGTACCTTTTGATGACGGCGACGAGCGTCTTTGTCGTCAGCTCGGCTTGCGTCAGACGATGATGCGCGGCCTCGATCTTGTCGGCGCTTGCTCGCTCGAAAACGGCGCGTTCAGCCTCTTCGGAGGCGGCGAGGGCAGCGCCCTTGGCGTCGTTGAGTTCGCCGCGCAGTGCGTCAAGACGATCTTCGATGTTCGCGAGTTCTTTGATCAGAGCCTTCAAGGTCTGACCGCTTTTCTTCGGGAAGAATGAAAGTCCCATAGGAGTCCTCGTTTCAGCAGGTGAAGCCCCGTTGCACGTTGGCAACGAGGCGTAGGTTTTTGGGGTTCTGGATGATTGGGGAAATGTTTGGGGCCGGGAGCGCGGTTCGCTCCGGGCGACGGGAAGGACTATTAGCACGGTTTCGGAGGCGGGTGCCGTAGCTCGTCCAGCTCGTCCGGTTCAGAGCGGTTCAGCGACTAGTTGCCCGTCGCGTTCGATCAGCCGCAAGCCCTTCCTTGCCGCCGCCTTGCGGACTGCAGTCCAGAAACTCGCTGGCTCAACGTAGAGCCGGTCGCCCTCCGACTGACACGATGTGATCTCGCCTTCCTGCGCTAATTCGTACGCTCTGGATTTGCTGATCACGCCGGGCGGGACTTGTGCCAGAAGCATAGGAACTGGCATCATGCCGTCCATGGGGCGGCTGGCATTGCCGAGATCGTTGACGGTCTGAGCAAGTCGTGCTGACGCAAGCTCGGCTTCAAGGCGGACGATCTTGGCGCGCATTGGTTCAAGAAGGGCTTCGGCGATCCTCGCGCGGTCGCGCCAGCCGTCTCGCTCTTCCTCCGACTTCCACCATCGCGCCTCAGCTTCCTGCAAGGCAAGTTCCAGTTGACGGTTCTGCAAACGCAGATTGTTGAGCGCGGTAAGGATGTCGCTCACGTCGTCAACCTCGCTTGGCGAGATTGCGTGGGAGCTTCCGGATATTGCGCTTGAGCGCCTTCACAGCCCTGACGACGCGATTTCCTGCGTAGCAGGGCGGGAGCTGGGAGACTACAGGATCGAGCGCTTCGCTCAGCGCGGTTGAGAATGGCCATCTCAGGCTGGGAGAAGTTCCGTCATCATGCGCGGTCGTCGAGGTCTTAAACATTTTCCGTTATCCGTCTTTGCATTGAAGTGTGATTGGCGAATTGAGAGGCATGGAACTGTTGGCCCTATCGATTTCCCACACGTTGGGATATGCCGAGCTGGCGCGTGACCCGTTCCGGCACCCTCCCTATGGAAGAACCTTTTGCGTATTACAGCGCACCATCTGAGCCTTCATTAGCTGGCGAGGATCAGCAGCGCGGGCTGGTGGTACGTTAGATCGGGGGGAAGGGCAGAGCCACGCGCTTACGTGCTCCTCATGTGGGAGCGCTTCTCTATGGGAATTGGTGCTTTGGCTTAGTGCTGATGGTGCTGCGGGTCTTGCCGACCAACGCTGTCAGATGCCGGTTTCCTGACTCAGCGCGAGTTCTGGTGCGTTTGTTCTGACGGTGGCTGCCAGTGCTGCCGACTAGCTGCGGGCTCACCAACAGCCTTGCTGCGCGATCCATTTGCGAATGGGATGGTGCTCGCCTGCAGCTCGCAACCACCGTGCGCTCAGCGTGACGCGCCAGCGAAACCTGCCATCCGGACCACGCGATGCCGCCTTGTATGCGGCGACATATCCGGCATCCCTCAGCCAGCGCAGTCCCCATGCTGGGGGATTGCATACGGCTTGCAGTGCGGTGACCGGAACGACTACCTCGTTGGTCCCCAACTCGGCGTGCTCAGCAATCGCGCTGGCAACGTCCAGCATTACGCGGTTCATCATCGGATCGAGTAAGGTGACCTTCAACAGCGCCTGCCGGTATAGGCGGCGACTGATCTCGGCGGCCATGGCATGGGTCAAGTCAGCGGTCTCAATGGCGACCGCCTGACGAACCGGGCGGGTTATGCGATCACGCAGATGCGGCGTCATTTGGCTTTCTCGTTGTCACAACATCCGTCCATCCATGTTTCAGCGCCATCGTCGCCAGTGCTGCGCGATATAGCGCCTGCTCCTTGGCGTGACATAGGGCTGCGATCTCCACGGAGATCGACGGATATGGGCCGGTCTGAGCCTTGGTCTTGGCTTCGGCAAAGCTGATGATCTTGGTCACGCTACTTCCTCGTTTTGATTGTTGGTCAGTTGCTCGAATGCTTCCCGCTCTTCGCGACGGCCTTTAGTCGCGATGGTATCCCAGTCGATCGGCGGCCTATCTATATATGGATCGATGACAGGTTCGTCATCGGTAGAGGACGACACAGGTTGGGATGACACGTATGGTTGTGACGACACGATCTTGATGGAAGCGCCGACAGGCGCGCTTCCGCTGATCTCTGGTTCTGTTGATACAGGACTATCCTCAGACTCAGTGTTTGAGAGAGAGCTAACGCTCTCAACACAAGGACTGGTCTTATGGTTATGTACTTCCTCTAAACTATGTACCGTTTCTAAAGACGTTTCTTTATTGGTGTCAGCAGCGACACCAAGCTCGGTGTCAACGTTGACACTAAGGGTGTCTTTCTCGTCTGAGCCTGCATCTCTTAGTGTCACCGTTGACAACAAGCTCATGATCTAACTCGGTGTCACTGTTGACACCAAGCGGGAACGTGTAACGACTCTTTTTGCCTCCGGTGCCGTGCTCCGCGACTACAAAACCTGCGTCATAAAGCTCGGGAAGATGACGCAGGACCGTGCTCTTCGAGACGTTGGCTGCCTTGGCGATCTCGTCGATCGCCTTGCAGAGGTCGCCATCGGTGACCGGCCACATCATCATCAGCATGGCGATGCCGATGTAGCGCGCGGTGATGTCGATCGATGACGACTCGATAGCGCGGATTGCGCGGTCGCGCGACTTGAAGTCGTTGACGATAGAAAGCTCTTGCGCTTCGCGGCGCGTTGGATTACGTGCATTCATGGTTGAATACGTTGTGTTGTTGATGATTGAGAAAGCCGCCCTCTGAACCGGGGCGGCTTTTTCTTTGGGTACCAAAACATCGGCTCCGTGGAGGAAGCCGGTGGTTTGGTGATGTGTGTGATTGATCCGGTTGGGTAGTCTGCGGGGTCTAAGCCCCATGCTGGCGTCGATCTCTCGACCTTCCTCAGCTCCTTGCCGAGTTCGCGCCGTCTACGACCTTGATCGTTAGGGCACCGCACAAGTGTCGTCGCCACCGGATCGGGCTGACTTGTGTTTCGCGGATTAAGCTTCGTTAGAAGGCCGTCGCGAGCGGGCCACTGTTTTTCCCAGCGGCGAGCGATCGACTAGCACGCGGACCCCATGTCAAGCGATCCTTCTTTCTGGTTTCCTAATCAAACATCGAAGATGCAGGAACACCGTCCAGCGTAGTGTTTCGCGCGATCCGTCGATCGTAGTCGTTTATGAGTCAAGTAGTCCTTGACGGGTACAGCATGCGAGCGCGCGTGCGGGCGGAGGTCTGGGGCATGGGGAAAAACCCGCAGTGAGTCCTCGCGGCGATGTTTCGACTCGCGCAGCGATCCCGGAAGCGCCAAGTCGTAGGGCAGCGAGGGCGCGGGAGCCTTCGCGTTAGAGATGAAAGAGGAAATGAGAAATGACGACAGATACAGTGGTGCGGCTGTTCACCGGCAAGAGTCCGGAACAGCTCGCGAAGATGAAGACTGAACCCAATGATGCGATGACCAAGGCAGCACAGAAGAAAGCCAAGGCTCTGGCATCTGCTAACGATCTCGATGCGCTTGCCGAGATGGCCGATCAGGACACCGTGAGCGAGCAGGCTCGCGAAGAGCGGAGGGCAGCCACGGCCAAGCTGGCTACCATTCACAGCAGGGCCAAGAGGACCGCTGCAGGAAAGTGTGCTGATGATGTTCGGTTCCATATTGGCCGGTTGATCGACGATATCGAGGAACTGTTCAAGGTCGGCTTCTACGACGAATGCGGATGCGACGGCGGCTGCAATTGTGAGCCGAAGGATTTGACCGATCAACAGATCGCAGAGTTCGCGGCTACGTTCTGGAAAACGATACGGTCAGATGTTTATCGCAGGAAAACTGCAACCCGGCGAGATCGTTATTATGAAGCAACTCGTCAAGGCTCTGTATGATGCAATACCGGATTGGGCGACTGGCGAGAAGTAACAAGGGATAGCGGCGCGGGCATCTTTAACGGCCTGTGCGGGTCGGAATAAGGTGCCACCGGTCCTGCGTCGCTTGTCATTCCTAGCCGGTAGTACCATCGCACACTTAGGCTGACCGGGTGAGGAAGCCCGGTCAGCGCATCTACCCTGACTGCGCGATAAAGGGAATTCGTACAGAGCGCGCAAACAAAAAGCCCGGCAGAGTCACCGATCGCATGGGCGAGTCTGGCTAGGCTGCCGCTGCGCAGGCATCCTGAGCGGTCACGGCGGCCATGAGGTAGGTTTCCCATTTCGTGATGGCGTCGAGCTTCTGCTGAACGTACTGAGCGTTATTGTAGACTCTATCCATATCCTTCTTACCGTGGTTGAGGATCGCCTCAGATACCTCGTGGCGAACGTCGATGTGCTCGGCCATCGCGGTCTTGCCGGTGCGGCGAAGGTCGTGGAAAATCCAATGCTCGTCGAACTGGACTACTTCGTCAATCTTCTCTTTCAGGTGTGTCCAGTTCCCAAATCCGGCATCCTTCTTGCCGAATACGTAGTCGCGGCCTTCGAGCTTGCGACTACTGATGATCTCCTTTGCCAGCGGTGCCAGCGGGATGACGTGCTTTGCGAGCGACTTGTTTTTGGCGCGGGCGCGCGTCCATGTGACGCGATCGTTAGCGATCTCGGCGACCCGCAGGTTGCCGATCTGGTCGGCACGCTGCATCGTCAGCATAAGCAGCCGAACCACGTCGCGCTCGTCCTGCGAGAATTGGTCGCCGTCGAGCGAAAGCCAGAGCTTGCGAAGCTCGGCGGGGCTCAGCTCACGGTCGCGACTAGTCTCGGGTGCCTTGTTGGTCTTTTCGGCCGGATTGTTCTCGCACATGCCCTCGCCAATTGCCCAATTGAAGAAAGCGGAGAGGGCGGAGCGGGAGCGGTTGCGCGTGGTGCTTCCGCGCTCTTGCTCGATCGTCGCCAGTTCCTCGGACACGTCCGAGCGGGTGATCTCGGTGAGCGCCTTACCGTGAAGCCGCTTGAAATGGACCTTCAAGGCCCGCTCGTTGTCCTCATAGTATTTCGCGGCCCATCCTGCCTTCTTGGCTTTGAGGTATGCCTCGATCAGAGGCAGGATGGACTGGGATATGCGGCGCTCTTCCTCAAGCCGGGCGGCTTTGGGGTTTTTGCCGGTTTGGGCGAGGCCAAGGATATGTCGGGCTTTCTCGCGGGCGGCTTCGAGATCGAGGACGGCGATACGGCCGATCGTCTCCCGGCCTTGCCGGGAACCAATCTGCCACTGCGCAATGTATGAGCTGGCACCGCTTGCCCGGAGGCGGACGCCGAAGCCGGGCATGAGATCGTCCCAGAGCAAGACCTCGGTCTTACCCTCGGGGGCCTTGAGCTTCCGCATGGCCGTCGTGCTGGTGAACTTCACAGGTGCTGTTTCCAATTGGTGGAAGGACGGTGGAAGGTGGAAGGCTTCCAATCAGTCACATTCACTTTCAAACAAACAGCCAACATATTGGGAATTCACCAGTGATTTTACAAGGTTACGCTCCCTCAGTTGCAACCAGTTACAACCACTTTCCATGCGAAACTTTGACTGTAAATCAGCCGCCTCATGGCTTCGCAGGTTCGAGTCCTGCCTCCCCCACCAATCAAATCAATCACTTATATCGCTTGCCTTCCACGTCCTCCTTATCGCCTCGAATGGTGGAGGGATTGGGGGTCTGTAGGGGGGGCCCGTCAGGGAGCCGCTGAGCGGCCATCGCTCCTCGGCGTGATCCGGACGATCGCACAGGGAAGCCCGGTAGCCGGGGACGAGGCGGCGTTCGTGATGCTCCGGGTCTGGCCGGAACGTTTCCCGCTGTTCACGGCTTATGGAATAGTCAGCGCGGCGCGCGGTCCCTGATGGTTCATCCGCCAGCCCCGGAGATCAGGGACCGCGTTACTGCGCTGAGGCGAGAGCACATGACGGGTTTGTCCAATGACCGAAGCGACATTGTTCATGTTGGGCGTGGCGGGTTTGGCTCTGTGGTCCGCTATCGTTGCCGTGTTTGAGATCAAAGCGGCATGGGGGCGAAGCCAGCTACGACGGCGAGCCCGTGATCAAGGCCGCACCGAGATAACCCTCTAAAGCTTGCGGGGAGACGGCGACGTTGCCATCGGCTGAATATCATCTGCGACAAGCCGAGATTGCATCTCGGATGGCCCTTGTCGAACCGGATTTTCACAGGGCAGTGCATCTGCACCTTCTCGCCTTGGAGCACTACGACAAGGCTGAAGAGACTAGAGCCAAAGAACCAGTTCTCAAACCGGCGACCTCCCAGTAGCGACAGTACGAGCTTGTCAGAATTGGTGTGCAGCCATCCATGCTGCGCCGACTACGCCGGGTTGAGGCGTGGCGCAGAGCGCGCTTTCAACGCCTCCTGGATGGGCCGGATCGAGAGCTAAAAGCACCGGGATAATACGGGAAGCCGCGATATTTCTTTTCGAGTAGCGGTAGTGCGCCGAATAGCAGCCGATCGCGATCACATCTCAAGCCGGGCGGCCTTTGGGTTCTTGCCGGGTTGGGGATATGCCGGGCTTTCTCGCCGGCGGCTTCGAGATCGAGGACAGCGATCCGGCCGATGGTTTCCCGGCCCTGCCGGGTGCCGATCTGCCACTGTGCAACATGGGAGCTGGCACCGTTTGCCCGCAGGCGGACGCCGAAGCCCGGCATCAGATCGTCCCAGATGAAAACCTCGGTCTTACCCTCGGGCGCCTGCGTCTTCACCCTATCCGCGCAAACATCTCCGGCCGCCGCCGGCGTTCCATTGCTCGGCTCGAGAGTGCAATGGTAGATTGCGCCATTTCATGATTGAGCCGTTTCAGACGACATGAAGAAAATTTTGCACTGGGACGTTTCTGCAGGAGATGACCCGGCGCTGATGGTTGCCTGCGTCATCTTGCTTGGCGTCTCGATCCTGGTTTCGATACCGGCATTTTTCGGTGGTGGCGGCCAGGCCGGAATCGATTTTTCATGTTTCTGGGGCGCGGGCGCGATGGCGCTCGAAGGCCATGCGGCGGCGGCCTACGATTGGGAGCAGCTGCATCAGCAACTTGTTCTCCGGGTGCAATCCCTCAATCACGCTCCGTATCCTTACGATCAGGTGCCGGTTCCGTTCTTTTATCCGCCGGTGTTTTTCCTGGTTCTGGCGCCGCTGGCGCTGCTGCCGTTTCCGGTTGCGTTCTGGGTCTGGAGCGCGGCAAAGCTGTCTTGCTGGCTGCTTGTCGCTCATGCCATCCGGCCACGCTTCGGCGCGCTGCTGCTGGCACTCGTTGCTCCGCCTGTATTCTATGACTTCATTTCCGGCCAAAGCGCACTGCTCGCCGCATCGTTGCTCGGCGGCATCCTGCTGACATTGGACAGGCGTCCGCTTCTCAGTGGAATCCTGATCGCGCTGCTGATCTTCAAACCTCAATATGGCGTTCTGCTTCCCTTCGTGTTGATCGCCACCGGGCGTTGGCGCGTCGTCATCACCGCCGCCCTGGTGATTCCGGTGCTGCTGCTGCTCGCCGGACTGATCTTCGGTTGGGATACCTTCGATGGATTCCGCGCGGCCGCCACCTTCGCCACGACGCAATTTCACCTCAGTGGCGCGCTGCCGTGGTACAAGCTGCAGAGTATCTATGGGCTCTTGCGAGACGCCGGCCTTGGCTACGGTTTGGCGATGGCGTTCCACGTCGCCATCGCATCGGTGGTTGCGATCGGGGTGCTGATCCTGTGGCGCGGCCATGTCAGCTTCGCCGTAAAGGCCGCAAGCCTGCTGGCGGCAACGCCGCTGATTTCTCCTTACTTCGCGATCTACGATATGCCGATCCTGGTGGTCGCGCTGCTCTTTCTCATGAACGCCACCGCGGGCCGCCTCGCGTCGCGTTCGGGTCGAAGCGCCTTCCGGATCGCGGTCAGCGTCGTCTTCGTATTGGGATACGCTTTCCCGTTCGTGCGCACGCCTCTCGGCCCCATGATGTGCGCAACCGTGATCGCGCTGATCTGGACGAGATACCGGCAAGAGGCCGGCGAGACAGCTCCAGGCGAGGAGTTGCGAAAATCTGCGACCGTCGGAGGCTAAAGCATGATCCGGAAAAGTGCGAAGCGGTTTTCCCCCGTGACAAACGCGGGACGCGGTTGCGCGGAGATCATGCACAAACAAAGAGCTAAGGCGCGATGAGGATTCAACCCGATCTCATCGCGCTTGAGTGTCCTGATCGCGAACAGTCTGCGAAGATCGTCAGGATCAACTGTCCTGGTGCGCCGGCGGTGTTGCCGTGCCGGGTACAGGCTCCGCGCCAACCGGGTGCCTGGTGCCCGACGGATCGTCGCGCTTGAGCATCGAGGCCCAGGCGACGAACGGATAGGCCAAAAGCGTCAGGTAGCTCGTGGGCATCGGATGATCGACGCCGAATGCCGTCGGCTTCCGTCCTTCCGGAAGATAGAGGCTGCCGAACAGCACATCGTAGAACGAGAACAGCCCGGCGTAGTTCTTGTCCCTGGCTTCCCGCTCGCTGCTGTGGTGCCAGTGATGAAACTCCGGCGACACCAGGACATGGCGTAGCGGGCCGTAGCCCAGGCGTACGTTGGCGTGCGCGAGCCAGGACTGCCAGTAGTAGATCGCAAGATAGGTTCCGATCGCCTCAACGGAGAAACCGAGCGCGAACAGCGGAAACAGCGAACCCACCTTCATGAAGGTCACGTCTAGCGGGTGCTGGTGGATCGCGGCGAGCCAGTCCAGATCCTCGACGGCGTGATGAACGGCATGGATGCGCCACATGGCGGGCACGACGTGCAGGATACGGTGGGTCCAGTAGATGCCGAGGTCCCCGATCACGATCGCGATCGGCGCCTGAGCCCAATACGGGAGATCGCTGACCGCCTGCCTGACTGCCGAGGGCAGGATCGATTGATTGACCAGCGTCGCCACCGCGATGATCGCGGTCACGCCGACGAACACCAGCCAGCCGTTGAGAAACAGGAAGGCCATATCGGTCGACAGACCACGCCTGAAGATCTTCTGCTGCCTCGCCGCAAAGAGTTGCTCGAACGGCACGAAGATCAAGGGCGCCAGCAAAAGCTGGTATTGTTCCAATAACGCGCGCATTCAAATGGCCACGTGAAATGGCGACAGCCTACCACCTCGGTCCCCGATGGCGTCAATCGGAAACGAAACCCGAGTTGTGGGAGCGTTAATCAGCATCCCCGTGCCGCTACGGGGATCACGGGTGTCCGGGCGCCGGAGCGGGCCAAATCCAGCCCGTCACTCCATCCTTGCGAACATCTCCACCAGTGTCTCGCGCAGCCAGCGTTGCGCGGGAACGGTGTCGTTGCGCTGGTGCCAGAACAGGCTGACGATGCGCGGCGGCGCCGGCAGCGGCACCGGCATGGCGTGCAGATGGGGCGCGTGGCGGGACTGCGCGCTGAGATCGCGCGGCAGCACGGCGATCAGGTCGGACTGGCGGACGATCTCGTAGGCGGCGTTGTAGTGGTTGACGGTCGCGACCAGATTGCGCGACAGCCCGCGCGAGGCGAGAAACTGGTCGTAGGTCGGCAGCGTCTTGCCGGCGAGGCTGACATCGACATGCTTGGCGGCAAGGAAGCTCCGGGTGTTGAGCCGCTTCTGCCTGGCCAGCGGATGGTCGCGCCGCATCATGCAGGCATATTCGACGGTCCACAGCGAGCGTGAGCGGATCACCGCCGGCGGCTGCTGCGCCTCGTTGACATAGACGCTGAGCACGCAATCGACCCGGTTGTCCTCGAGCCGGTCGCCGATCTCCAGGATGGTGTTGGGCACGGTGTGGATGCGCGCGGACGGCGCCACTTCGCTGAAGCGGTTGAGCAGCCGCGGCATCACCAGCGAGGCAACGTAGTCGGACATCGACAGGATGAATTCGGCCTGGGTCTGTCGCGGATCGAAGGCGTCCTCGTCGAGCGCGTGGCGGACATGTTCCAGGGCATCGCCGATCGGCTGCCACAGCGCCACGGCGCGCTGCGTCGGGCGGATCCCGCTCGCGGTGCGCACGAACAGGGGATCGCCGAGCGCGTCGCGCAGCCGCGCGAGCGCGTTGCTGACCGCGGGCTGCGTCATGGTCAGCGCGCTGGCGGCGCGCGTGACGCTGCCCTCGGTCATCAGCGCCTCGAAGACTTTCAGCAGGTTGAGGTCGAGCGTGCGAAAGGACACGGGCAATATTCACAATGGTGATGTGCTAGATAACAATTATAAATTATTCGGATAATATTGGTTTGTCTATCATTCCCCGGCTGACCCCGTGGCGCGTGCCGACCGCGGGGCGAGGGGGGACTTTCATGTCGATGATCTCGGCGCGCATCGAGCGCCTGCCGTTCGCGCGGTTCCATGTGCACCTGCTGCTGATGGGCGGCCTCGGCTATCTGTTCGACGCGATGGATGCCGCGGTGCTGGCGTTCATCCTGCCGGTGCTGCGCACCGCCTGGGGGCTAACCAATGTCGAGACCGGCGTGCTCGGCAGCAGCACTTTCGTCGGCTATCTGTTCGGCGCGCTGCTCGCGGGGATGCTGGGCGACCTGATCGGCCGCCGCGCGGTGATGATGTCGGCGCTCGCGCTCTACAGCGCGGCCTCGCTGGTCAGCGCGGCGGTGGATAGCTGGCCGGCGTTCTTTGCCGCCCGCGTCGTCGCCGGCATGGGCACCGGCGCGGAGAGCGCGATCATCGCGCCGTACCTCGCGGAGTTCGTGGCGCGGCGTTACCGCGGCGCCTTCACCGGCGCGCTGGCGGGCTTCTTCTCGTTCGGCTTCGTCGCCGCCGCCTTGCTCGGCTATTTCATCGTGCCCGCCTACGAGAACGGCTGGCGCATCGTGCTCGTCATCACCGCCATACCGGTCGTGATGCTGCTGTGGTGGCGCCGGTCGCTGCCGGAATCGCCGCGCTGGCTGGAAAGCCGCGGCAGGGCGAAGGAGGCCGAAGCGGTGCTCGACAGGATCGAGGCCGGCTTCGCGCGCGAGGGCCGCGTGCTGCCGTCGCCCGTCGCCGAGCCGGCCGCACCCGCCGCATCGTCGGGAACGCTGTTGAGCAATTTTGCCGCGCTGCTCGCCGGCCGGCAGGCGCGCATCACCACCATGACCTGGATCATGTGGCTGTCGATCACCTTCAGCTACTATTCCTTCTTCGTCTGGATTCCCGGCCTCTTGGTGCAGAACGGCATGAGCATCACCAAGAGTTTTGGCTATTCGCTCGCGATGTATTGCGCGCAGGTGCCGGGCTATTTCACCGCCGCCTTCTTCAATGAGCGGATCGGACGGCAGGCGACGATTGCGACCTATATGCTGCTCGGCGGCGTCAGCGCGCTCGGGCTCGCCTTTGCCGCAAGCGACGGGCAGATCATGGCGGCCGGCCTGCTGCTGTCGTTCTTCATGAACGGCACCTATGCCGGCGTCTATGCCTACACGGCCGAAGTGTTTCCGACGGCGATCAGGACCACGGGGGCAGGCCTTGCGTCCGCCATCGGCCGCATCGGCGCGATCATTGCACCGATCCTGGTCGGCTACCTCTATCCGAATTTCGGCTTTGCCGGCGTGTTCGGCGTTACGACGTCGGTGCTCCTGATCGGCGCGCTGACCGTCGTGCTGATGGGCGTGCCGACGCGCGGCCGGTCGCTGGAAGACATTGCAAGCAAGGCTGCGTGATCACGCAGGCCAGGAGACGATCATGTCCACTATCCTCTTCAAGAATGCCGCGCTGCTCGATCCGCTGCGGCCCGATCTGCTCGAAGGCCACCACGTGCTGGTCGAGGATCGCCTGATCAAGGAGGTGTCCGACCGGCCGATCGAGACCTCAGCCGATCGCGTCATCGACCTCAAGGGCAAGACCCTGATGCCCGGCCTGATCGACCTGCATGTGCATGCGGTTGCCGTCGAACTCGACCTGTCGCAGCAGGCGCGGATGGCCAACGTGCTGGTGACGCTGCGGTCGACCATGCTGCTGCGTGGCATGCTGAAGCGTGGCTTCACCACCGTTCGCGATGCCGGCGGCGCCGGCTACGCGCTGAAGCAGGCGATCGACACCGGTCTCACCGACGGTCCCAGGCTATTCGTCTCCGGCCGCGCGCTCAGCCAGACCGGCGGTCACGGCGACGGGCGCGCCCGCTCGGACTATCTGGCCGATCCGACCTGTTCCTGCTGCGTGCGGGTCGGCGCGATCGCACGCGTCGTCGACGGCGTCGATGCGGTGCGCAAGGCGGTGCGCGAGGAGCTGCAGATGGGCGCCGACCAAATTAAGATCATGGCGTCCGGCGGCGTCGCCTCGCCGACCGATCCGATCGGCGCTTACGGCTATTCCGAGGACGAGATCCGCGCCATCGTCGCCGAGGCGAAGGCGCGTCACACCTATGTGCTGGCGCACGCCTACACGGCGGAGGCGATCGAGCGGGCAATACGCTGCGGCGTGCGCACCATCGAGCACGGCAATCTGATCGACCTTCCGACCGCGCGGCTGATGGCCGAGCAGGGCGCCTATGTGGTGCCGACGCTGGTCACCTACGAAGCATTGGCAAACGAGGGCGCGAAATACGGCCTGCCTGCGGCGAGCGTTGCCAAGATCGCCGACGTGCGCGACGCTGGGCTGCGCTCGCTCGCGATCTACCGCGAGGCCGGCGTGAAAATGGGGTTCGGCACCGACCTGCTCGGGCCGTCGCAGCGGCTGCAGAGCGACGAGTTCCGGATCCGGGCCGAGCTGCTCGGCCCGCAGGCAGTAATCGCCAGCGCGACCATCATCGGCGCCGAGGTGCTCGGCATGGAAGGCAAGCTCGGCCGCATCGCGCCGGGGGCCTTCGCCGATCTCTTGGTGGTCGAGGACAACCCGCTGCGCGACGTGGGTTGCCTGCTCGGCCAGGGCGAGCAGATCCCGCTGGTGATGAAGGCCGGCAAGGCCGAGGTGGACAGGCTGGGCGGGTAGGCTGAAGCGATACGATTTCTGAATAATGGAAGCGTACTGCTGATTTGCCCGACGAGTCAAGTTGCCGTGTCCGCCGGCTACTTTGCATGGGGTTGTTTTCGATATTTTGGCAGTGCGTCTGTCCTCACCACACTACGCGGAGGCCCGCAGTACCCTTGTAGCTGTGATTGTCGCCGGCATCCTGCAGGCTGGCGCGATAGGTCGCTTCGCCGAACACTGTGTAGCGGCCGCCCGCCCAGCTGTAGCTGCCGCCGCCGCCGATCGAGCCCCAGAGCCGGTCGTTGGCGCTGGCGAAGCCGCTGCCCGCGACGTCGACGTTGGTGCCGTCGAGGAATTCGTAGTGCAGATTGCCGATCGCGTAGAGGTCGGAGCGGGCGCCGTCGCTCCAGCTCTTCCGGTGATTGAGCGACAGCCCGACGCGGCCGAGCAGGCTGTCGGCATTGCCGAGCGAGACCAGCGCGCCGAAGCGGTCGGTGAAGCCGTCGAAATCGACCTTCGAATAGGCGAGCTGCGCCTGCGGCGTCAGCGAGAAGCCGTTGCCGACATTGACGCGCTTGCCGCCCTCGACGCTGAAGGCATAACCGAGGCCTTGATTGCCGTGGGTCATGCTGCCGACGAGGTCGGAGGTGAGATCGCCGCGGTAGAACATGGTCTGCATCTGGCCGTCGATGTAGACGCCGTTGTCGCCGTACCAGGTGGCGGTGGCGCCGACGCCGGTGCCCTCGGCGCGGATGCGGCCGTTGCCGAAGAACGAGTTCACGTAAGCCGTGGTCAGGCCGTATTGCAGCGTCAGACCGACGATCAGGCGGCCGTAATTGTTCTCGAGCGCGAGGCCGTCGAGCCCGGCCTGCGCCTTGAAGTCATCGCTGTTCAGGGTCGAGCCGGTGGTGTTCGACGGCCGCAGGCTGGTTTGACCGCCCTCGATGCGGCCCCAGAACGCCGACTGCGTCCATGAACTGTCGGCCTGCGCCGCCGGCGTGACGCCCATCCGCGCCATCGCCTCGCTCGGGCCGCCGTTGCCGCCCCAGTAGCGGTTGCCGACGCGCTCCTGCAGCGAGGGCAGCGCGTTCATGCCGAGCAGCACCTGGGCGTAGTTCTCGTAGAGCGGCACGCCGGGCTGGTACAGCGGGCCCGCGGGCTTGGCCGGTGCGGCCGGATCACCAGGCGGATTGACCAGGCTGGAGCGCAGATACCAGTCGCCATCAGATGGCGTCGCGATGCCGTTCTTCTGCAGCGTATAGGCATAGGCGCCGGCGACGATCGCCTGCTGGCCTTGCAGCGAGTAATTGCCCGCCAGCGTGAATGTGCCGTTGGAGGCGCCGGTGATGTCGATCAGCTTGATGCCGTCGCCGGTCTGCGCGCCGCCGCCGCCGGCATTGTTGATCCTCACGGTCGAGCTGCCCGACGTGCTCGCCGCGACAAGGCGGTCGGTCGCCGAGCCGTCGCCGCCGAGCACGGTGTTGAACAGCAGTGAGCCGCCATTGCCGGCATAATTGCCGGCGACCGTCAGCGTCGTGCCGGGCGTGGTGCCGAATTGCAGCGTGCCGGCATTGCTGAAGCCGCCGATGGTCTGGTTGAAGCCGTTGAGGTCGATCGTGGTGCCGGCGCCGGCGGTGACGGCAGACGCCGCGCTGAAGGCATTGACCGCGCCGGCGCGCAGCGTGCCGCCGTTCACCGTGGTCGCGCCGCTGTAGCTGTTGGTGCCGGACAGTGTCTCGGTGCCGCCGGCAAGCGTCAGCCCGCCGGTGCCGCCGATCGCGCCCGCGAAAGTGTCGCTGCCATTGGTGATGGTCAGCGTCTTGGCGCCGAGCGCGACATTGCCGCTACCGGCGAGACTCTGGATGCTGGTGCCGGCGCTCGCGAGGCCGGAGATGTCGAACGCGGCGTTCGCCACCACGCGGGAATTGCTGATCGATCCGGCGCCCGTCAGCGCCAGCGTGCCCGCGGAGATCGTAGTCACACCGCTATAGCTATTGGCGCCGGACAGCGTTTCGATGCCGCCCGCGAGCGTCAGTCCGCCGCTGCCGCCGATCACGCCTGCGAAGGTGTCGTTCGCGGCCGTGATGGTCAGCGTCTTGGCGCCGAGATCGACGCCGCCGGTGCCCGACAGCCGCTGGATGCTGGTGCCCGCGCCGGAGAGGCCGGCGATGCTGAACGTGCCGTCCGCAATCACCTGGCTGGAGGCGGCGATGTCGCCGGCGCCGGTCAGCGCCAGCGTGCCGCCCGCGATCGTGGTCGCGCCGGTGTAGGCCTGGACGCCGGACAGCGCCTGTGTGCCGCCGGTGAGCTGCAATCCGCCGGTGCCGCTGATCGTTCCGGCAAAGCTGTCGTGCGCATTGGTGAGGATCAGGTCCTTGGAGCTCAGCGTGACGGCGCCGGCGCTGCTGCCGGCAAGACTCTGGATGTGCGCGTTGGCGTCCGACATGAGCGACAGATCGAGGATTGCGTCATCGACAACGCGGTTTGAGGTGGCGAGGGCATTGCCGGAGCCGGCGGTACCAGACAGCCGAAACGTGCCTTGTTGGATCACCGTGTCGCCGGTGTAGCTGTTGCCCACGCCAGTGAAGCTGAAGATCCCGACGCCGGTCTTGGTCAATCCGCCGACGCCTCTGAAGCCATTCGCCTGGAGGACGGTGAACCCATTGCTGTCGATGGTCAGTCCGCCCGCGGCGATGTTGTTCTGGGCGGCCGTTCCGCTGGAGACGGTGGGGGTATTGATGGCCGCACGGAAAGTGGCGTTGTCAAAATTGACCCGGGCGCCCGCGTTGCCAACGGTAATGCCGAAGCCGTGATTCTCCAGCGTGGCGTTGCTGATGTTGAGGGTGGCCGTGCCGGTGCCGGCCGGGCTGCCGACGATGACCCTGCTTGTGACGGAGACGGTCGCGCCGTCCAAGATGTTGAGCACGCTTGTGGCGCCAGCGAACAGGGAGATCGTGCTGCCGTTCCACCGGGAGCCGGCCCCCGTCACGGTGACGGTGGCGGTACCACCTACGACATCACCGATAAAAACGCTGCTGCCTGTCAGCGTGGCGCCGTTTTGAATGGTGAGGTTGGTCGTTCCTCCCGCCAGGTCGCGAACATTGACCGTGAAGGCCGTACCGGTCGCCCCAGGGCTCACGCCGAGGACGACGTTTGAACCGGGCACGATGTTCACCGCGCCGCCCGCAACCGGCGCCGCGCCGCCGCTCCAGTTCGAGCCCACCGTCCAGTCGTTATTGGTGGCGCCGGTCCAGGTCTGCGCCGCGGCCGAGCCGGGCATCAGCGCCGAGAGCGCGGCCACCGAGGCGCTCATCAGCAGCAGGCGGTGGAAGTGCGCACGCGTGCGGGATTGCGATGCGGTTAGGCGTGGATTGGGTGGATTGTCACCAACGTGTCGTGCAATTGTCGCAGCCCCGATGCATTCGCGCATGGTGCTCAGCCCCTTGTTCTTGCCGCTGCCCGGCAGGTTGCATTCCGGCAAACCTTCGCCGGCAGCGGATGGGCGGCACGGTATGTGACTCACTGTGAGCAAACAAATGAAGCTTGGTGTTCCCCAAGCGAAACAGGAAGCAGTGTGCCCGCGATGCAACGTCCGCGCGATCCGATTAATCGATGGGTAACCAGTTGAGTGCGTGCCGGGCGCTATAGCGTGCGGAAGCGGATGTGAAGGTTGCCGGGCAGGCCGGCATGGCACGCCCTGGCCGCACCGCGCGCCCGATCACGTTATCGCTGGCGGCGTTGACGTTGCCGGGCAGAAGCACGACATATCGCGTGCCGATCCCACCCGCCGCTCCGGAGCAAGCCATGAACGCCCCCAACATCGAGTCCGTCACGCCGCAATCGGGCGGCGACGTGGTGGCCTGGCTGACTAACGAGACCCGCGACGAGCGCTTCATCGACAATATCTTCGCCGAGCTGTGCATCAGGCTCCAGCAAACGGGTATTCCCCTCAAGCGGGCGACGATGAATCTCCTGATCCAGCATCCGCAATGGCTCGGTGCCCGGATCATCTGGGGCGACGGCAAGCGCGAGGCCGAGATCACGCGGGTCGACTACGAGGTCAGGGAGCGCTCGGAATATATCGGCAGCCCGGTCTACGAAATCCACCAGGGCGCCGGCGAAGTGCGCGAGCGGCTCGAACGGGCGCCTGGCCGCACGCACGCGCTCTATGACGAGATGCGCGCGCAAGGCCTGACCGACTATGTGGCGTGGCCGCTGCTGCATACGCTCAGCAAGCGGCATGTCGTGACGTTCGCGACCGACCGGTCCGGCGGTTTCGATGACGCTGACATCGCCGAGCTGCGCAAGGTGCTGCCGGTGCTGGCGCTGGTCAGCGAAATCCGGATGAAGAACCGTCTGGCGCGGACGCTGCTCGAGACCTATGTCGGCACCCATGCCGGCGAGATGATCCTGGCGGGTGCGACGCGGCGGGGCAGCGGAACCACGGTCCGCGCCGCGATCATGATCTGCGATCTCAGGGATTTCACCCGGATCTCCGACTCCTGGCCGCGCGATGACGTCATCGATCTCCTCAACGACTATTTCGACGCGATGTCGGAGCCGATCGCGCGGCACGGCGGGGAAATCCTGAAATTCATCGGCGACGGCCTGCTTGCGATTTTCCCGCTCAGCGATCCCAGGGCCTGCGCCAACCTGCTGCACGCCGTGTCCGAGGCGCGGCAGGCGATGGCGGCGCTGAGCGAAAAGAACAGCATGATGGGCCGGGCGCCGATGAATTACGGCATCGGCGTCCATGTCGGCGACGTCATGTACGGCAATATCGGATCGCGCAGCCGGCTCGACTTCACGGTGATCGGCCCCGCGGTGAACATGGCCTCGCGGCTCGAGGCTCTGACCAAGCAATTGGGACGAAACGTGCTGCTGTCGCGCGCCTTCGCCGATCTGGTCGAGCACGATTTCGCGCTCGAGCATGTCGGCGAGCATTCTGTGCGCGGTTTCAGCGAGCCGATCGAGCTGTTTGCGTATCGCGGCTGAGGCTCGATGGCCGAAAGCGGCGTGACGCGCGGCGCACGCACCGGCCGAGACGGCCCAATGCCCAAAAGGCTCCTGCCGTTATGGAGATTGGCCGGACAGTTTCAGCGCCGGCGCGCGCAACAATTGCTGCTCGGCATAGTTTGCCAGACGATCGTACTCTTCGGCGATCTTCAGAAGGTTCGCGCGTGAGTCTTGGTATCTGAACGAATCCGCCTTGGCACGTGTCTTGGCGGCTCGATCCCGCCAATAGGCGGGGTTGTTCATGACGTGCTCGGCCATAGCGCTTCCGGGCGAAGTTTATTTAAGCTGGATTCACACGCGTTATTTTCCGGAACGCCGGATCGCGCGCATCATTGCGGCGCTGGGCAGGCTTTTTCATTAAGGAAAATTTTTTGAAGGCCCAGAGGGTCCGCCTGATTATCGGAGCCGGCGGTTCGGCGCGAGCATGGGAATAGGGACGGCCCCGGCAACGCGAGAGGCTGGGGCCGTTTTCCCTTGGTGCCGGGAATTCAGATCGAGGTGATCTTCTGCGCCGGCGCCGCCTGCTCGACGAAGCCCTTGGCGAGGGCGTGATAGACGCCTTCCTTGCAGATCAGGCGCGAGCTCGCATGCGCAATCAGCGCCGCGGCCATCAAGGGCACGACCATCGCGTGATTGTCGGTCATCTCGGTGACGATCACGAAGGCGGTGATCGGTGCCTGAACCACGCCGGCGAAATAGGAGACCATGCCGAGCAGCATGATGGCCGGCAGCGGCGCGCCGTGAAACAGCGGCGCGATGTTGGAGCCGAGCCCGGCACCGACCGCGAGCGAGGGCGCGAAGATGCCGCCCGGCATGCCGCTGATTGACGCGAACGTGGTCGCCAGGAATTTCCAGACGCTGAAGCTCGCCGGCAATAGTGCTCCGGCTTCGAGCGCGGATTTGACCTGCTGATATCCCGTGCCATAGATCGCGCCGTCGGACGCAATCCCACAAATCGCAGCCGCAAATCCGCACATTGCGGCAAAGCCGACTGGATAACGCTTGATCGCGCGTCCGACCGGATTGGCAAATCCGCGTGCCATTGCGATCAGGATGCGACTGAACAGGCCGCCCGCAAGACCTCCGGCAACGCCGCAGAGCGGGACCGCGAGCCAGTCGGTGCCGTTGCGCAGGGCCGTCGCGCTGGTGCCGAAATACGTATAGTTGCCCATCAGCGCGAGCGAGGTCAGGCCGGCAGCGATCACCGCGCCGATGATCAGGCTGCTGGTTCTCGTCTCGAAGGCACGGCTCATTTCCTCGATGCCGAACACGATCCCGGCCAGCGGGGTGTTGAAGGCGGCCGCGACACCTGCGGCCGCGCCGGCAAGGATCAGGCCGGGTTGGCGCCGCGGCGAGAAGCGGCCGAGCGCAAACATGATCGAGGCGCCGATCTGCACCGTCGGTCCCTCGCGCCCGACCGACGCGCCACACAACAGGCCGAACAGGGTCAGCAGAATCTTGCCGGCCGCAACGCGCAGCGAAACCAGGCTTTCGCGTGCGGTCTGGTCGGTCAGATGGCGTGCAGCGATCGCCTGCGGAATCCCGCTGCCTTGCGCGTTCTGAAAGAAGCGGTTGGTCAGAAACACCGACAGCGCAAACCCGGCCGGCGTCAGCACCAGCGAGGCATAACGGAAATGGGATACCACTGCGCCAAAGGCGATCTGCGCCAGATCCGCGAGTTGTGCGAGCGCGACGGCCGCCGCACCGACCGCAATGCCGCCCAGCAAGAACAGGGCCCGGCGCTGCCAGCGCGCGGAGACCAGTCTGAACAGCCGCCTCTGGCGGTTGGAGGGGAAGGTCATCCTGACGAATTCTTAGCTCATGTCGTGGTCCGATACGAAGCGGATCGCGTCATTCCTAGCACGCGTCGGTGGTGTACGAAGCTCAAGAAATCAGCACCGTGTGCGGGCGCAGTCGCCAAACTCCAAGGCCGAAATGCGCGATACCGGCTGTGGGCCAGCTCTTAGGTGATCTTCAGGAGGTTCGCGCGTCAGTTTTGGTGTCTGAACGACTCCGCTTTGGCGCGTCCTTTCCCGCGGTGACGTATGATCGAGGGACGCGGAAAACTGGCACAAACTGCACTTTGCGCGGCTTTCGCCGCGGCGTATTTTGGCCGTCCCATTGAAGGGCGCGTGTCATGTCCGAAGTGATTGTTCGAGCGGGCATCGTCGTATTGGGACTTTGCCCAATCGCAATGGTTGCCGTTGCTCTGTTCATTTGATGGATGCTCACCTGGCCCGACCGCGCTACCCGGGCCGGTAGATGGCCCCAGCGCCTGCCCTCCCAGGCCCCCATAGGTTGCTGGGGCCGCTCAACAAGGAGGCCGCCGGTTGGCGGCCTCATTCTGCCTGATACTGAGTTGGGGTGGACAAATTCACCGGGATTGAAGCCGCCCGCTTGATACGGGCACTGAATCGAAAAGGGCCGTCGCATCGGCGGCCCTTTTCTGCCGGTCATAATAGGTCTGTAAAAACTCAGTCGTGAAAAAATGCTCTGCAAAGAACGGTAACGCCGGCAGGGTTGGTATTACGTCCGTCCTATCTTTCCAGAAATCCGGATCAGTACGGTGTTCCTGCGGTGGAACTGGTGGCCTGCGCGAGAGCCGAAAAAAAGCCCTGCGTGCACTGCGATGCGGGCGCGGACGATCGTGCGTCTATCTCCGGCGCCGCTGCTTTCTCGGAAACAGCCGGTCGCGGATGTAGCGGGAGGTCGGCGTCAGGCGAAGGCCCCGCGGCTTCTGCCACGCGGCGCGGTCGATCTCCTTCTTGTCGCCGATCGCCAGTCGGCCCTTGGCGTTCTTGGCGATGAAGATCGCGTCGCTCATCCTGCGGCCGGAACGCTTGTTCCTGGCCGTCACTTCCTTCCACAGGCTGAGCCTGCCGAGCTTGAGCTTCGGCAGCTCCTCCTTGATTTCGCGCTTGATGCAATCCTTCCCCGTCTCGCGCGCGCGCCTGCGCCCGCCGGGGAACATCCACAGCCCGTCAGATCGGCGTCTAACCAGAAGAACCTTGCCGCGCTTCGCGGCTACCAGCTTGGAGGACTTGGGCATTGGAGTACTTGGGCATTTGCTGCGCAATGATCGAAATAGAATCGACCCATTTTAACTTGTCTATTTGTGTAGACAAGTTCGATGCCACATTGTTCCACAGTCGTGTGTCGGCTGTTTGTCTCTGACGGCTGCGATCCTCGCTGTATGCGGTCGCCCATGGCTTCCTTGATCTCGCTTGATATCCGGTACCTCACGTTGAATTCGTGAAAGCTGTTACGGCCGGTGACCGGAACTCACCCGGTTACGTCGTGATAACGATACCCATGACGGACGACTTCACCGCTTGACTCGATGTTCTTGTTTTGTTCTAATTGCCTCCACCGGGAATTGGAGGACGCCATGGACAACCGCATCAGCGAAATTCGCAGGCAGATCAGGGCGCTGCGCGTCAGCATGCTCGAGGCCGAAGCCATCATGCGCCAGCAGATCAACCGCGATGAGGACTGCGCCTTCGTCGCCGGGGACCTCTTGAAGATGCGGCTGGTCATGAGCCGCCTGGTCGAGGAGCGGGAGGTGCTGGGCGACCGCGATCCGATCATCGTGCATGCGAGCGTTGCACCGCGCCGTCGTGCCGCGACGCCAGCCTTCATTCGCCCGGCGAAGCGAGAGCTGGCCGCCGGCGAAGCGCGTGCATGACGGCGCGCTCGGGATGCGGCGGCTGCGCGCCGAGCTGCAAGACGTGATGTGCCGGAGGAAAGATGAGAGAGCCGCTTCGGTATTTCCACGACAGCGATGATCACGCGCCCTGGATCAAGGCGCTGGCCGAGGTCCGGCACATGGCGACGCGGGAAGGCTGGTGCTTTCACCACGTGCAGGCGATCATCGTGGCGATCGACCAGTATGCCGAGGCCGCGCTCGGCAATCGCGAGTTCTTCCTCAACCGGCCGCAGACCGTCGGCCCGGTGAGAAGAGGCGACGTGCCCTAACACGCTGATCGGCAGGCATACGCGTTCGACGTCGCGGCAGCTCAACGCGCTGTCCGCGGCGGCGAAAGGCCTTGCTCAGGAAATGCCGGCTATTTGGTGTAGCCTTGACTGCTGCAGTACCACCAGGATTCGGCCGGCGATGCGCCATGCTCGATCACGTATTTCCGGCAGGCTTCGTAACTGACCGCATAGCGCTTTCCGCACGGTACCGCAGAGATGCCGAAATTGCTCGAGGAGCATGTGGATGCGGCGTGGCCCGTCGATATCGACAGGAAGCCGATCACGGGCAGGACCGCTAGAAGTGACAGGGTCTTCATCATAGCCATCGCCTCCCAAGTTGGAGGACAGCGGGGCCGCCGTCCCCGCGGAGAGCCTACTACATCGAGCGCTGTTCACCACCGGATTTCGCTGATCTCACGCGCGATCTGCATCGTCGCGCATCGTCACGCACGCCGTGTTCGTCGTCATATCCGGCGCATGACGCCTTTCGGGCGCAGGGGCCAAATGTCCCGGCCTGCCTGAGGCGGCCGGGATGGCCAATCCGCTGCCGGCGACATATCGTGACGGTCCGCGGCCGAATCTGAGGCGGATCGTTCATCGCCGGGTCATGTCAATCCGGCCATCGTCAGCGCCGCGCCCGCGAGGGGCGGCGGCACATTTGCGAAGGAGTTTCGGATGATCAGGGGCTGGCAGGTTGCGACGTCGGCGCTCGCCATCGTCGTGATGGTTGCAACGCTCGGGGCTGAGGCGAACGCGGCGCAGTGCGGCAACGGGCCCGGCGGGTTCGAAGCCTGGAAGCAGCAGTTCTCGGGCGAGGCGAGCGCCAAGGGCATCGGCGCCACCGCCGTCGCCGCGCTGATGCAGACCCATTATGCCAGTGCGACGATTGCCGCGGATCGCGGCCAGCGCAGCTTCGGCCTGTCGCTCGAGCAGTTCATGGCTAAGCGCGGATCTGCGACCATCGTGGCGCGCGGCCGATCGCTGAAGCAGTCGCAGGCGGCGCTGTTCGCCTCGATCCAGCAGCGCTATGGCGTGCCGCCGGGACCGTTGATCGCGATCTGGGGCATGGAGAGCGGCTTTGGCAGCCAGCGCGGCAACCAGAACATGCTGTCCTCGATCGCAACGCTTGCCTATGACTGCCGCCGTCCGGAGTTCTTCACCGACCAGCTCTATGCGGCGCTGAAGCTCGTCGACCGCGGCACGTTGTCCGGGAGCACGCGCGGCTCGATGCATGGCGAGATCGGCCAGACCCAGTTCATGCCGAAGAACGTCCTCGCCTACGGCACCGGCAATCTCGACGTCGCGGCCAACGCGCTGAGCTCGACGGCGAACTTCCTGCGCGCCCATGGCTGGCGCGCCGGCGCCGGCTATCAGCCCGGGGAACCCAACTTCGCTGCGATCGAGGCGTGGAACGCGGCAGGCGTCTACCAGAAGGCGATCGCCATCATGGGGCGGCAGATCGACGGCCAATGAGCGCAGGCGCGAGTTCCTTCATCGCCTGTTAACGCAACGATGCCCAGATCGTGCGCTGTGAAACGGGAGCAGATGGAAACCGGCTCCATGCTCAAGAACGGCACCTACGCGGCGTGGTTTCGAACGTCGCTTGCGGACGGCACCGGCATCGTGCACGTCGCCGATGGCAGGCTGTGGGGCAGCGACGCGGTCATGCTCTACAGCGGCACCTATGAGGTCGACGGCGAGCGCTTCTCCGCCGTGCTCACCACGCAGCGGCATTCCAGGGACGGCACGACCGTGTTCGGCACCGACGACCTCGTGGTGCGGCTCGAGGGCATCTGGACCGGCGCGATCGCGACCTGTACGGGCAGGGCGGACGCCGTGCCCGATCTTGCCTTCGAGGTGACGCTGATTCCGAGCCAGGAGGTGGCGCCCAAGCCGTCGCCGGATCTGCCGCTGCCGAAGTTCGACCCGAGCAAGCTTCCGAAGCTGCCGAAACGCTCCAGCCGCTAAGGCATGATCCGGAAAAGCGCGAAGCGGCTTTCCCGCGCGACAAAAGACGTTTGCGCGGGGACCATGCGCTACGCGTCGCGCGGGCCCGCGGTCTCCGGAAACGGCGCGCCCGGGATGTAGAGCTTCAGCGCGCGGATCTCGTAGACCGCCGACGGGTTGACGCTGCGCAGGTCGCGCGCCGCGGCGATCGCCTCCGCTTCATCGGCGCAATCGATCACGTAGAAGCCGAGCAATTGCTCCTTGGTCTCGGAGAACGGCCCGTCGATCACCATGCCGTGGCCGGGCCCACGCAGCGTGCTGGCGTTGCGGGTATCGCCGAGCCGCGCAGCCGGGCCGAGCTTGCCCTTCAGCCGTTGATGGACCTCGCGCAGACCCGTCATCACGGCAGCGTCCTCCTCGGCGTTCCACGACTTGACCTCGGCTTCGACGTGATAGGCCAGGATGGCATAAAGCATCTGATGTGCTCCTTTTTCTGATGCGACAGGCCCAAGGACGTCTCGCGGCGATCCGAGCCGACATTTCATCTGTAGCGGATCGGACGGTTTCTGTGCTGCGACAAGGTATCCCGGCGGCCGGCATGGCGGCGGCGAATCGCGCAAGCCAAAACAGCAAAAAGGCGCGGCGGATGAGCTTCCGCCGCGCCCCCGATTTTGATGTCTCGCTGGTCCAGGGCTGAGAGCGCCCCGATGCCAGGCTGATTACTCAGGTCCTAGCGGGCGATCCCAGCGAGGTGACAGCGCTTGAGACAAGACACTAGATCACCTCCTTTCTTTGTTGATGGGACTTCGAATATAGGTGCCGAATCCGCCGCTGTTAAGGCCGCCTCCGGCCCGTCCGCGCCGGGAAACCGGCCGGATTGCGCCGAAATGGTTTCTTTTACGGAGAATCAGAACGCACGCCGGGGCAGTTGAGGCCGCCGCCCGGCCGTGTTAGGTGAACGCGAGATGCGGGTGTAGCTCAATGGTAGAGCAGCAGCCTTCCAAGCTGAATACGAGGGTTCGATTCCCTTCACCCGCTCCAATGATTCCCCCTGATGCTGCAAGGTCCTCTAAAAGCGTCTGGGCGGCCGTAGCTTCATCCGGATGCATCGGTTGCGGGTCGAACTCTGCCGCGAAGCGTTTGATGTCTGCTGCGGATCTGAACCGCAGCCCCGCGCGCAAGCTTGCAGCGATGTCTTGATCTCCCCCGGTCAGCGCTGCATCTGCAAATTCATCATCGCATCGTGCGCCATCATATTCTCGTTCAAGTTGGCGATGCGCTGGTCGTCAAACAACTCCCGCGGTCGCCCTTGCAAGACGCCATTCGAATGAACTGGATCGCCTCAGGCCCAGCGAACAAGCGTTGCTTTTTCGAACGTCAGGTCAATTCAGCATGTAATCCCGTCAGAAAGGACGACCGTAGTTTCCCGGGATACGGAACTATTCTCGCGACCAGGTAACCCATTGGCGCGGTGCCATTAATGGTTAAGAACGCGCATCCTCCCCGGCTCTAGACGGATGCGCAAATTTTCGGCATGTTTGAACCAATTTTTAGCTCGGGAGCTTCTGCCGGACCTAGGGGTAGTGCAGGCAGAGACTTCGACAAAGCCAACGACTTTAAGAACAAGAGAATTTTTCAACGCGTGCGGAATGCAGGGCCGCACCGGAAGTGGACAGGTTAGTGCGTTCGGAGTCTTTCACAGCAAGGCAGACCGGCACATCGCGGAAGTTGCAATTTCTTGCCGGTCAAAATGCTCGCCTCATTTCCTTGAACGAGCGTTCATAGCACGGTGAATTGATTTTCGACTGCAATCACACCTGCTCTGTGTCCGCAGAGTTTGAGGAGTGTGTATTGGGTCGCGTCAGCTTCATTCGGAAGGCCGAGTTTGAATCGCGCCCTCTGGGATTCCTGAATTCTTGTTTCTTTAGCGGCGAGCCGGAGGGCTGCCGATCGCTTCTGATCGGCCGGCCAGTTTCGAGCCCGTCTTGGACAAATGTTGCGCCGAGGGCGAAGGCGCTGCCGGTGATTGCGCGGCACGCTTTGTTTGATGTGCCCTGCGACGGCGCCAGCTCATTGTCACCCTGTCAATCGACGCCTGCAAAGTTCGAAACCGTTACGGCATCTGGTTCATAAAATACCTGAATTCATACTCACGCGCGAATTTTGGACCACGACATTTTGGAGCATCATCAATGGCAAGCGCCAGTGGCACCACCATCCTCACGGGCACTTCCGGCAGCGACAATCTAGTCGGCGGCTCCGGCGATGACGCGCTGTCCGGCGGCGCCGGCAATGATCGTCTCAATGGTGGCTCCGGAGATGACATCCTTAACGGCGGCAGCGGCTTTGACACCGTTCTTGGCGGATCGGGGACGGATACCCTGATCTACAAGGGTTTTGAGAATCAGTACGTCTTGGGTGGGACCTACTCCGTCACGAGTGCCGGCTTTTCATTGAGCGGCGGGACTGTCTGGTCGGGAACGGATCAGACGGTCCTCGGTACGGTTTCCAATCAGACCGTGGTCGCAGGCAATGCATTCCAAGGCTATGACTCCTATGACGGGGGTAATGGCGCGGTGCAGCTCGGCAAAGCCGGGTCTACGCCGGATATCGACACTCTGCAGATTTGGCTGAGTCCGACCCAGTTGAACGACGCCGCCATCTCGGCAGAGATTGCGTATGTCAGGAACGTTTGGCTTCCGCAGCACATCAGCGCGCAAACTGGACAGGCCGACAGCTCGACCTATACCTTCAAGACGCTCGATCTCAAGATTACAGGCATCGAACAGATTGTCGTGCTTAATGCCGAAGGCACGACAAGGGTCGATCTGAGTGCGTCCACCCAGCTTGAAGGGCCGACGGCGAGCTATGTGTTCACAGCGACCCTGGATCATGCGTCCCAGGGAGTGACCACGATCACCACCGACAAGGGCGTGATCACGATTGCCGACGGCCAGACCACGGGCACGCTGACGATCGCCGCGGGGAATGGCGAGGACGTCTACAAGGATGCTTCGTCGCTGACGGCGACAATCACCGGGACGTCGGGCGGCAGTTTAGAGAACCTGGTGGTCGGCGCGACGACAGCGACGGCCCATGTCAACGACACCATCACGGATACCACGGTCAATCTGAGCGCGTCGACGCAGCTGGAAGGTGCTGCTGCCAACTACGTGTTCACGGCGACGCTGTCGAATGCCTCCCAGGGAACGACCACGATCACGACCGACAAGGGCGTGATCACGATTGCCGACGGACAGACCACGGGCACGCTGACCATTGCCGCGGGCAATGGCGAGGATGTCTACAAAGACGCCAGCAGCCTGACGGCTGCGATCACGGGAACGTCGGGCGGCAACTTCGAGCATTTGGTGGTCGGCACCGGGCTGGCGACGGCGCAGGTCAACGACACCATCACTGATGCCTCCGTCAATCTGAGCGCGTCGACGGTGCTGGAGGGCGCGGCAGCAAACTACGTGTTCACGGCAACGCTGTCGAATGCATCGCAGGGCGTGACCACGATCACAACCGACAAGGGCGTGATCACGATTGCCGACGGCCAGACCACGGGCACGCTGACGGTTGCCGCGGGCAACGGCGAGGACGTCTACAAGGATGCATCGTCGCTGACCGCCAACATCACGGGAACCTCGGGCGGCAATTTCGAACACCTTGTGGTCGGCACCGGCACGGCGACGGCACAGGTCAACGACACGACTACGGATGCCACGGTCAATCTGACTGCGTCGACGCAGCTTGAGGGGCCGGCGTCGAGTTACGTGTTCACGGCAACGCTGTCGAATGCATCGCAGGGCGTGACCACGATCACGACCGATCAGGGTGTGATCACGATTGCCGACGGGCAGACTACGGGCACGCTGACGGTTGCCTCGGGCAATGGCGAGGATGTCTACAAAGACGCCAGCAGCCTGACGGCTACGATCACGGGATCGTCGGGCGGCAACTTCGAGCATTTGGTGGTCGGCACCGGGACGGCGACGGCGCAGGTCAACGACACGACTACGGATGCCACGGTTAATCTGACTGCGTCGACGCAGCTTGAGGGGCCGGCGTCGAGCTACGTGTTCACGGCGACGCTGTCGAATGCCTCGCAAGGCGTGACCACGATCACAACCGACGAGGGCGTGATCACGATTGCCGACGGCCAGACCACGGGCACGCTGACGATTGCCTCGGGCAACGGCGAGGATGTCTACAAAGACGCCAGCAGCCTGACGGCTACCATCACGGGAACGTCGGGCGGCAATTTCGAGCATTTGGTGGTCGGCACCGGGGCGGCGACGGCGCAGGTCAACGACACCATCACTGATGCCACGGTCAATCTGAGCGCGTCGACGCAGCTTGAGGGGCCGGCGTCGAGCTACGTGTTCACGGCGACGCTGTCGAACGCCTCGCAGGGCGTGACCACGATCACGACCGACCAGGGCGTGATCACGATTGCCGACGGCCAGACCACGGGCACGCTGACGATTGCCGCGGGCAATGGCGAGGACGTTTACAACGACGCCAAGAGTCTGACCGCAACGATCACGGGAACCTCGGGCGGTAATTTTGAGCACCTGGTGGTCGGCACCGGCGCGGCGACGGCACAGGTCAACGATACGACTACCGATGCCACCGTCAATCTGACTGCGTCGACGCAGCTTGAGGGGCCGGCATCGAGCTACGTGTTCACGGCGACGCTGTCGAATGCCTCGCAGGGCGTGACCACGATCACGACCGACCAGGGCGTGATCACGATTGCCGACGGCCAGACCACGGGCACGCTGACGATTGCCTCGGGCAATGGCGAGGACGTTTACAACGACGCCACGAGTCTGACCGCAACGATCACGGGAACCTCGGGCGGTAATTTCGAGCACCTGGTGGTCGGCGCCGGCACGGCGACGGCACAGGTCAACGATACGACTACCGATGCTACCGTCAATCTGACTGCGTCGACGCAGCTTGAGGGGCCGGCGTCGAGCTACGTGTTCACGGCAACGCTGTCGAATGCATCGCAGGGCGTGACCACGATCACGACCGACAACGGCGTGATCACGATTGCCGACGGCCAGACCACGGGCACGCTGACGATTGCTGCGGGCAACGGCGAGGACGTCTACAAGGATGCCAGCCAGCTGACTGCGACGATTACCGGAACCTCGGGCGGCAATTTTGAGCACCTGGTGGTCGGCACCGGGACGGCGACCGCCCATGTCGACGACACCGTCACCGATGCCACGGTCAACCTGACCGCCTCGACGGTGCTGGAGGGCGCGGTCGCGAACTACACCTTCACCGCGACGCTGTCGAACGCCTCGGAAGGCGTCACCACGGTGCACACCGACCAGGGCGACATTACGATCGCGAACGGCCAGACCACCGGAACGCTGGTGATCGCCTCGGGCAATGGCGAGGACGTCTACAACGACGCCAGCAGCCTGACGGCCAACATCACCGGGACCGAGGGCGGTAACTTCGAGAATTTGGTGGTCGGGACCGGTTCGGCGACGGCGCAAGTCGACGACACCGTCACCGATGCCACGGTGAACCTGAGCGCTTCGACGGTGCTGGAGGGGGCGGTCGCGAACTACACCTTCACGGCGACGCTGTCGAACGCATCGGAGGGCGTCACCACGGTGCATACCGACCAGGGCGATATCACCATCGCCAACGGCCAGACCACCGGGACGCTGGTGATCGCCTCGGGCAATGGCGACGACGTCTACAACGACGCCACGAGTCTGACCGCGACCATCACGGGAACCGAGGGCGGCAACTTCGAGAACCTGGTGGTCGGGACCGCGACGGCGACGGCGCATGTCGACGACACCGTCACCGATGCCACGGTGAACCTCAGCGCCTCCACCGTGCTGGAGGGCGCCGTTGCGAACTACACCTTCACCGCGACGCTGTCGAACGCCTCGGAAGGCGTTACCACGGTGCACACCGACCAGGGCGACATTACGATCGCGAACGGCCAGACCACCGGAACGCTGGTGATCGCCTCGGGCAATGGCGAGGACGTCTACAACGACGCCAGCCAGCTGACCGCCAACATCACGGGAACCGAGGGCGGCAACTTCGAGCATCTGGTGGTCGGGACGGCGACGGCGACGGCGCATGTCGACGACACCGTCACCGAT
This sequence comes from Bradyrhizobium sp. USDA 3262, assembly GCF_054060035.1. NCBI lineage: Bacteria > Pseudomonadati > Pseudomonadota > Alphaproteobacteria > Hyphomicrobiales > Nitrobacteraceae > Bradyrhizobium > Bradyrhizobium sp. USDA 3262. The sequence continues at coordinate 6,430,308 of NZ_JBSSCT010000001.1, read as the reverse complement.
GCGACGGTCAACCTCAGCGCCTCGACGGTGCTGGAGGGTGCGGTCGCGAACTACACCTTCACGGCGACGCTGTCGAACGCCTCGGAGGGCATCACCACGGTGCACACCGACCAGGGCGACATTACGATCGCGAACGGCCAGACCACCGGAACGCTGGTGATCGCCTCGGGCAATGGCGAGGACGTCTACAACGACGCCAGCCAGCTGATCGCCAACATCACCGGGACCGAGGGCGGCAATTTTGAGCACTTGGTAGTCGGCACTGGGGCAGCGACGGCTCAGGTCAACGACACCATCACGGACGCGACGGTCAACCTGAGTGCCTCGACGGTGCTGGAAGGAGCAGTCGCCAACTACACCTTCACGGCGACGCTGTCGAACGCCTCGGAAGGCGTTACCACGGTGCACACCGACCAGGGCGACATTACGATCGCGAACGGCCAGACCACCGGAACGCTGGTGATCGCCTCGGGCAATGGCGAGGACGTCTACAACGATGCCAGCCAGCTGATCGCCAACATCACCGGGACCGAGGGCGGCAACTTCGAGAACCTCGTCGTCGGCACCGGATCTGCGACGGCGCATGTCGACGACACCATTACGGACGCGACGGTCAACCTGACTGCCTCGACGGTGTTCGAGGGCGCGGTCGCCAACTACACGTTCACGGCAACGCTGTCGAACGCCTCGGAGGGCATCACCACGGTGCATACCGACCAGGGCGACATCAGTATTGCCAACGGTCAGACCACCGGAACGCTGGTGATCGCTTCGGGCAATGGCGAGGACGTCTACAACGACGCCAGCCAGCTGATCGCCAACATCACCGGCACCGAGGGCGGCAACTTCGAGCATCTGGTGGTCGGGACTGCGACGGCGACGGCGCATGTCGACGACACCGTCACCGATGCGACGGTCAACCTCAGCGCCTCGACGCAGAACGAGGGGGCGTCGGCGCAGTACGTGTTCACGGCGACGCTGTCGAACGCTTCGGAAGGTATTACCACGATCCACACCGATCGTGGCGACATCACGATTGCGGACGGCCAGACGGTCGGCGCGCTGGCTCTCGACGCCAACAACGGCGAGGATGTCTACAAGGACGCCAGCACCCTGATCGCCAACATCACCGGGACCGAGGGCGGCAACTTCGAGAACCTCGTCGTCGGCACCGGATCTGCGACGGCGCAGGTCAATGACACCATCACCGACGCGACGGTCAACCTGACCGCCTCGACGGTGTTCGAGGGCGCCGTCGCCAACTACACCTTCACGGCGACGCTGTCGAACGCCTCGGAAGGCGTTACCACGGTGCACACCGACCAGGGCGACATTACGATCGCGAACGGCCAGACCACCGGAACGCTGGTGATCGCCTCGGGCAATGGCGAGGACGTCTACAACGACGCCAGCCAGCTGACCGCCAACATCACGGGAACCGAGGGCGGCAACTTCGAGCATCTGGTGGTCGGGACGGCGACGGCGACGGCGCATGTCGACGACACCGTCACCGATGCGACGGTCAACCTCAGCGCCTCGACGGTGCTGGAGGGTGCGGTCGCGAACTACACGTTCACGGCGACGCTGTCGAACGCCTCGGAAGGCGTTACCACGGTGCATACCGACCAGGGCGACATTACGATCGCGAACGGTCAGACCACCGGAACGCTGGTGATCGCCTCGGGCAATGGCGAGGACGTCTACAACGACGCCAGCCAGCTGATCGCCAACATCACCGGGACCGAGGGCGGCAATTTTGAGCACTTGGTAGTCGGCACTGGGGCAGCGACGGCTCAGGTCAACGACACCATCACGGACGCGACGGTCAACCTGAGTGCCTCGACGGTGCTGGAAGGAGCAGTCGCGAACTACACCTTCACGGCGACGCTGTCGAACGCCTCGGAGGGCATCACCACGGTGCACACCGACCAGGGCGACATTACGATCGCGAACGGCCAGACCACCGGAACGCTGGTGATCGCCTCGGGCAATGGCGAGGACGTCTATCAGGATGCATCGTCACGGACAGCCAACATCACCGGCACCGAGGGCGGCAACTTCGAGAACCTGGTGGTGGGGACCGGGGCGGCGACGGCCCATGTCAATGACACCGTCACGGATGCGGCAGTCAACCTCTCCACGTCGAACGTGACCGACCATGATCCAACCATCACGTTCACGGCGACGCTGTCGAACGCCTCGCAAGGCGTCACCACGGTGCATACCGATCAGGGCGACATCACCATCGCCAACGGCCAGACCACGGGCACACTGGTCGTTAGCACCCCCAACTCGTCGAGTTTGACCGCGACGATCACGGGGACCGAAGGCGGAAACTTCGAGCATCTGGTGGTCGGAGCCGGGACAGCCACTGCGCAAATTATCGACACGACACCGCCGACCGTTGCGGTCGACATCGTCGCCACGTCGCTGAGCGACGGCACGCCGAGCTCGAACGTGACCTTCACCTTCAGCGAGGCGCCGGGCGCCAGCTTCACGGCCGCCGACATTGCGACGACCAACGGCACGATCAGCGGCCTGACTCAGGACGATACCACGCATTACCATGCCACCTTCACGGCAACCGATGGCGTCTCTGCCGCCGGATCGGTGTCGGTGACGGCGGGCAGCTACACCGACGCCGCCGGCAATCTCGGTGGTGCCGGGTCTGACACGGTCGCCATCGATCGGCTCAACCCGACCGTTGCAGTCGACATCGTCGCCACGTCGCTGAGCGACGGCACGCCGAGCTCGAACGTGACCTTCACCTTCAGCGAGGCGCCGGGCGCCAGCTTCACGGCCGCCGACATTGCGACGACCAACGGCACGATCAGCGGCCTGACTCAGGACGATACCACGCATTACCATGCCACCTTCACGGCAACCGATGGCGTCTCTGCCGCCGGATCGGTGTCGGTGACGGCGGGCAGCTACACCGACGCCGCCGGCAATCTCGGTGGTGCCGGGTCTGACACGGTCGCCATCGATCGGCTCAACCCGACCGTTGCAGTCGACATCGTCGCCACGTCCTTGAGCGATGGCACGCCGAGCTCGAACGTGACTTTCACCTTCAGCGAGGCGCCGGGGGCCAGCTTCACGGCCGCCGACATTGCGACGACCAATGGCACGATCAGCGGCCTGACCCAGGACGATACCACGCATTACCATGCGACCTTCACCGCAACCGACGGCGTCTCTGCTCCGGGATCGGTGTCGGTGACGGCGGGCAGCTACACCGACGCGGCCGGCAATCTCGGCGGCGCCGGGTCTGACACTGTGTCCATCGATCGGCTCAACCCGACCGTTACGGTCGACATCGTCGCCACGTCGTTGAGCGATGGCACGCCGAGCTCGAACGTGACCTTCACCTTCAGCGAGGCGCCGGGTGCGAGCTTCACGGCCGCCGACATTACGACGACCAATGGCACGATCAGCGGCCTGATCCAGGACGATACCACGCACTACCATGCCACCTTCACGGCAACCGATGGCGTTGCCGCAACTGGATCGGTGTCGGTGACTGCGGGCAGCTACACCGACGCCGCCGGCAATCTCGGCGGCGCGGGATCTGACACCGTCTCCATCGACCGCCAGGAACCGACTTTCACGAGTTGGTCCTACGTAACGTCGGGCGGTTCGAACAAGCGCATCGTCGTAACCGGGATCGACGATCCAAATGCCACTTTCAGGATTTTCGACAACACGCAAAATCGAGACTTGACGTGGCAGTCGATCACCAAGAATGGCACGACTTGGACCTTCAACAGTATCGACAATGGAGCGACCATTCAAAACGACTCCATAACGGTGACGATAACCGATGCTGTGGGAAATTCGTCCTCCCAGACTCATAAGGCACCGGCGGGCGTCGCGGGAGAACCCATCAACCTAGGTTTGGCCGATCCCACCGGAAACCACGGCGAGGTGTCCCTCACCATAGCGGGGGCTCCATCCGATTGGACCATCAGCGGAGGAACACACAATTCAGACGGTTCGTGGACGGTGGTGACCAATGACGTCGGTTCGCTGACCGTAACAACGCCGTCGTCCTACGCCGGCGCGCTGGTGCTCAATGTCACGGAGACCTGGATAAATGCCGACGGCAGCACCGGAAGAGCAACCGTTCTCGACAACGTCGAAGCTTACGCACCGGGCAATCCGATTTTTGCCATCTCCGGCGATGATAATCTCACCGCCTCGGGCGGCCACGATCTGCTCGTGTTCTCGCAGCCGATCGGACACGATGTCGTCTACAGCTTCGATCTGATGTACGACAAGATTGACTTGATCGGCTACGCCGAGTTCACGGCGTTCGCCGATATCCAGGCGCATACAGCAAATAACGCGGCGGGAAATGCCGTGATCACGCTGGGTGATGGTCAAACAATCACATTGGACGGTATCGACGCCGGCTCGCTCTCGGCCGACGACTTCGTATTCGATCAGACACCCGTGGTCGAGAACTCTGTCACGATGACCATCAGCGATGGCGCAATCCTGCCGTTGTCCGGCATCATCCACAATACAGGAACAATTTCGCTGAGTTCGACCGGCAGTGAGACCGACCTGCGGCTCATCGAGCACGGCATATCGCTTGAAGGCGGCGGTCAAATGCTGTTGTCCGACAACATCGGAAATGTCGTCAGCGGTGCGGTTTCCGATGTGACGCTGACGAACGTCGACAATACGATTTCCGGCGCCGGTCAGCTCGGCGCGGGCACGATGACGCTGATCAACCAAAGTACGATCGTCGCGACCGGGGCCAATGCGCTGGAGATCGATACCGGAGAGAACGCGGTCATCAATTCCGGTACCCTGGAGGCGACCGGCCCCGGCGGTTTGGTGATCGACAGCGCGGTCACCAACTCCGGTCTGCTCTGGGCTAACGGCGGCAATATCATTGCCAATCACGATGTCAGCGGGGGCGCGGCGCAGATTAGTGGCACCGCAACGCTCGAACTGCGCAACATGGCATCAACCGACGTAAAGTTTGACTTTGATGCCATCGGAACGCTGAAGCTCGATCATTCCGTCAATTTCACGGGGTCCATCGTCGGTCTAAACGCGGACGATCAACTCGACCTGGCCGATATTCTGTCAGGTGCAGGAACGACGGCCAGTTATGCCGCAAATGCGGCGGGCGACGGGGGAATGCTCAGCATAAGCGATGGTGCCCACACAGCTCATATCGCTCTCCTGGGACAGTACTCAACGGGCGCTTTCGAAGTCGGAGCAGATGGTGCCGGCGGAACTCTGATCAGGTATCTCGATCCACACGCGTTGCTGTAAGACATTGCCGGCGAGGCTGCTTGCGCTCTCAATCTCTTGTTGAACGTTCAGTAAAGTAGCGTACTAAACATACCGGCTGTGGCTAACCTTCCGGCTTTCCTGTTGTCGGGACGGGCCGAATTGCGTCGGCCGGACCAGATCGGCAAGCGTGGTCCGCCACATCCGCTGCAAATCCCGGACATTTTGTTGCATTGCAAACGTCGGCGCTTGCCCGTGCGAGCGTCGCGAATATTTTCGCCGGGGTCGCGAGAACCGGCTTGACGGCTCAAAAATTTTAGTACTACGTTTAGTAATACAAAAAACTAAACATCGCGCATCGAGCGCCGATGTGCAGGAGGAGCCCAAGCCAATGCCGGAGCCGTCTCCGGCAACGGTCCGTCTCGTCCTTCACTCGTCGCTCCTCAAACTCGGTTTCAGGGTCTTGGCGTCGCTCCGGCAGAGCGCGCCGAGCGGGTTGGATGCTTCAACGAGAGAGGAAACGGATATGCGAACATTCAATTGGCTGAGAAGCTCGGCGGCCACCACGGTTCTCGGGGCGGCGCTGCTGGGGATATTTGGCGGAGGCGAAGCTGCGGCCCAGGGTAAGCAGCTCACGCTGTGCTGGGCGGCATGGGATCCGGCCAACGCGCTGGTCGAACTCGGCAAGGATTTCACCAAGCAATCCGGCATCGAGATGAAGTACGAGTTTGTCCCCTGGACGAGCTACGCGGATCGCTTCCTCAACGAGCTCAACTCCCACGGCAAGCTCTGCGACCTGATCATCGGCGACAGCCAGTGGATCGGCGGCGCCGCCGAGAACAAGTGGTACGTCAAGCTCAACGACTTCTTCGCCAAGGAGAAGATCTCGATGGACGACTTCGTCCCGGCGACCGTCGTCGGCTACTCGCAGTGGCCGAAGAACACGCCGAACTACTGGGCGCTGCCGGCGATGGCCGACGCCGTGGGTTGGACCTACCGCAAGGACTGGTTCTCGCGGCCCGACATTCAGTCGGCTTTCAAGGCCAAGTACGGTCGTGATCTGGCACCGCCGAAAACCTATGACGAGTTGAAGCAGATCGCGGAGTTCTTCCAGGGCCGCGAGATCGACGGCAAGAAGGTCTATGGCGCCTACATCTTCACCGAGCGCGGCTCCGAAGGCATCACGATGGGCGTGACCAACGTGCTCTACAATTACGGCTTCAGCTACGACAATCCGAAGAAGCCGTACCAGATGCAGGGCATCGTCAATTCCGCCGAGGCGGCCAAGGGGCTCGAGTTCTACAAGGAGCTCTACAAGTGCTGCACCGCGCCGGGCATGACCAACGCCTACATGCAGGAAGGGCTCGATGCCTTCAAGTCGGGCCAGGTGGCGATGCAGATGAACTGGTTCGCCTTCTTCCCCGGCCTCTACAAGGATCCGAATGTCGGCGGCGACAAGATCGGCTTCTTCGTCAATCCGGCCGGCCCGAACGGGCACTTCACCCAACTCGGCGGACAGGGCATCTCGGTGGTTGCGACCTCCGACCGCAAGGACGACGCGCTCGCCTATATCAAGTGGTTCGCGCAGCCCGCCGTGCAGCAGAAATGGTGGCAGATCGGCGGCTACTCGGCGCTCAAGGCGGTGGTTGACGCGCCGGACTTCCCGAAGAGCGCGGCGTTCGCGCCGCAATTCCTGGAGTCGATGGGCATCGTCAAGGACTTCTGGGCCGAGCCGTCCTACGCCCAGCTGCTGCTTGATATGCAGAAGCGGGTGCATGACTACGTCGTCGCCGACAAGGGCACGGCGCAGCAGGCGCTCGATCTCCTGGTCAAGGACTGGACCAAGGTGTTCAAGGAACAGGGCAAGGAAGTCGCCTCCTCACAATAGGCCGAACTCCGCGTCCCAAACTGAACTGGCTTCCCCGAGGTCAGCCTCGGGGAAGCCGAACCAGCCCAGCCGATGGACAAGATGACGACGATCCTGCAACCCGACCATGCTACGATCCCCGGCGTGAGCGAACCCGCCAAATCGCGCGCCGCGCGCCGCGTCCATGGTCTGTCCGACCGGACCATCGCGTGGCTGTTCGTCGCGCCGACGATTGCGCTGCTGCTCGCGATCAACATCTTTCCGCTGGTCTGGATGATCCGGCTGTCCTTCACCAGCCTCAACCTCAGCATGTCCTATCTGCCGCTGCGGTTTGTCGGGCTCGACAATTTCAGCGACATACTGAACGACGAGGACGTCTGGTTCCGGCTCCAGACCACGGCGCAATTCGTGATCTGCTCGGTCGCCCTGCAGGTCGTGGTCGGCTTTGGACTCGCGCTTCTGATCAACCGTCAATTCCGCGGCCACAGTTTCTGGACCACGATCATCCTGCTGCCGATGATGCTGTCGCCGGCGGTTGTCGGCAATTTCTGGACGCTGCTGCTGCAGCCGCAGATCGGCCCGTTCAACTATCTGATCAGCTTGTTCACCGGTGTGCCGCCGAGCTCTTTCAGCATGACAGGGCAGGTCGCGCTCGCGCCATGGACCATCGTGCTCGTCGACACCTGGATGTGGGCGCCATACGTGATGCTGATCTGTCTCGCCGGGCTGCGCTCGATCCCGGATTATATCTACGAGGCGGCTGAAGTCGATCGTGCCTCGGCCTGGCGGCAGTTCTGGTCGATCACGCTGCCGATGACGGTGCCGTTCCTGATGCTGGCGGTACTGTTTCGCGCGATCGAGAACTTCAAGATGTTCGACATGGTCAACCTGCTGACCTCGGGAGGGCCGGGGTCGACCACCGAGCTCGTGTCGATCACACTCAAGCGCGCGGCATTCGAGAAGTGGCGGACCGGCTATTCCTCCGCGCTCGCCATCATTCTGTTCGTGACCGTGTTCGGTGCCGCCAACATCTACGTCAAAGCGCTCAACAAGGTGAAGCAACGATGACCGCTGCCGTCGCCAAATCCGTCCTGGCCAGATCCAGCGCGCACTCGATCGTCGAGGCCTCGCCGCGCACCAAGGCATTCGCTGGTGCTCTCGTCATCCTCTATGCGTTGATCACGATCCTGCCGCTAGCCTGGATCGTTGCCACCGCCTTCAAGTCGCAAAGCGATGCCATCGCCTATCCGCCCAAGGTGATCTTCGAGCCGACGCTCGAAGGTTATGTCAACCTGTTCACGGTGCGCACCCGCCAGACACCTGATTTCATCGCCAAGTTGCCGCCGCCGGAGACCTGGTATGACAAGCTCGTCCGCAAGCATGACATGGTCATTGCCGGACCGTCCAAAGTCGTCCCGCGCTTCGTCAACTCGCTGATCATCGGGTTCGGTTCGACCTTCCTCGCCGTCTTCCTCGGTACGCTCGCGGCCTACGCCTTCTCGCGCTTCCGCATTCCGCTGGCCGACGATCTCCTGTTCTTCATTCTCTCGACGCGGATGATGCCGCCGGTCGCGGTCGCGATCCCGATCTATCTGATGTACCGGCAGCTCAACCTGACCGACACCAGGCTCGGAATGATCCTGCTCTATACCGCCGTGAACGTCTCGCTCGCGGTCTGGCTGCTCAAGGGGTTCATCGACGAGATCCCGCGCGAGTACGAGGAGGCGGCCCTCGTCGACGGCTACACGCGACTGCAGGCGCTGCGCAAGGTGGTGCTGCCGCAGGCCGTCACCGGGATTGCGGCGACCGCGATCTTCTGCCTGATCTTCTCCTGGAACGAATACGCCTTCGCGGTTCTGCTGACCAGCGGCGAGGCGCAGACCATGCCGCCCTTCATCCCTTTCATCATCGGTGAGGGCGGGCAGGACTGGCCCGCGGTTGCCGCCGCGACCACACTGTTCGTCGTCCCGATCGTCATGTTCACCGTGCTGCTCCGCAAGCATCTGCTGCGCGGCATCACCTTCGGAGCGGTGCGCAAATGAGCGGTTCTGTTGTTGCCAAGGGGACCAAGAGGACAGTGCATCGCTTGTTCAGCCGCGGGCGTTGGGAGGCCGTTGCGATGATCCTGATCGGAGGCGGCATCTTCATGCTGGTGCAGCCTTTCTCGATCGATCTGTACAGCTATTCATTCGTGACGATTCTCGCCGGCACGGTCGGCTTCGTCGTCGTCAGCCACTTTCCGGAATAGGGCCATGGCTCAGATCCGCATCGAAGATCTTCGCAAGTCGTTCGATCAGTTCACCGCGGTGGAAGGGTCGAGCTTCACCATCGACGACGGCACCTTCTTCGCGTTGCTCGGTCCCTCCGGCTGCGGCAAGACCACCACTCTGCGCATGATTGCCGGCCTCGAGCTGCCGACCGAGGGCAAGATCCTGCTCGACGGGGAGGACGTCACGTTCCACCGTGCCGCCGCCCGTGACATCGCGTTCGTGTTCCAGCTGTTCGCGCTCTATCCGCATATGAATGTCGGGCAGAACATCGGCTTCCCGCTGAAGTGCCAGGGCATGGCGCGGCCCGAGATTCGTGAGCGGGTGCAGGAGACCGCGCGGATGCTGCGGATCGAGCATCTGCTGTCGAGCAAGACATCAAAGCTCTCCGGCGGCGACCGCCAGCGCGTCGCGCTCGGGCGTGCCATGGTGCGGCGCCCGAAAGCCTTCCTGATGGACGAGCCGCTGGGCGCGCTCGACGCCGAGTTTCGTCATCTGATGTGCGGCGAGCTGCGCGACCTGCACGATCGCATCAAGGCGACCACGGTCTATGTCACCCACGACCAGCTCGAGGCGATGTCGATGGCCGACCAGATCGCGATCATGAACAAGGGGGGGGTGGAACAGATCGGTACGCCGCAGGAGGTTTACGACCGGCCCGCCAGCATGTTCGTCGCGGACTTCATCGGCTCGCCGCCGATGAACTTCCTGCGCTTCGAGAGCGGCCTGCGATCTGGTGACCGGGCGATCAATTTCCACGACGCCAGGCTCGCGGTGCCCGAGATCCGCGAGGACCGCGCCAGCGCTGCGCTGGCGCTCGGGGTTCGCCCGGAGCATATTCGATTCACCGACGCCGGATCCGTTCGTGGCGAGGTGTTCGGCGCGGAATATCTCGGCACGACGCAGATCGTCACCATCGACACGGCGTATGGGCGGCTCGCGGCGCGGCTGCCGTCGAGCGCCTCGGTGCGAATCGGAGAGACGGTCGGCCTCGAATTCAACTCCGTTCGGCTCTCACTGTTCGATGCTGGCAGCGGCCTTGCAATCAGGACTGCCGGCGAGGAGGGCGTGCGCCATGGTTGACGTCAGCTTGCGCAATATCAGCAAGCGCTTCGGCGCAGTGGAGGCGGTACGCGACCTTTCGCTGACGGTGAACGACGGCGAATTCCTCGTCCTGCTCGGGCCGAGCGGTGCCGGCAAGACCACGACGCTGCGACTGATTACCGGGCTCGAGAGCCCCGACGCCGGTTCGGTCATGATCGGGGGGCGCGACGTGACGTTTGAGCCGCCGGGTGCACGGGACATCGCATTCGTGTTCCAGCAATATTCGCTGTATCCGCATTTGTCGGTCTATGACAACCTCGCGTTCCCGCTGCGCTCTCCGGCGCGGCGCGTGCCGGAGCCGCTGATCCGCAGGCGTGTCGAGCAGACCGCGGAGCTCCTGCATATCGCCAGCAAGCTGAATAATCGCGCCACCCGCCTGTCGGGAGGTGAGATGCAGCGGGTCGCGATCGGCCGCGCGCTGGTGCGCGATCCCTCGATCTATCTGATGGACGAGCCGCTGTCGTCGCTGGATGCAAAGCTTCGCGCCGAGCTTCGCCTCGAGCTGAAGCGGATCCAGCTCGAGCTCGGCGCGACCATCTTGTATGTGACCCACGATCAGGTCGAAGCCATGACGATGGCATCGAGGATCGGCGTGATCAAGGACGGCCGGCTGCTTCAGCTCGGCACGCCGAGGGAGATCTACGAAAATCCATCCAGCAGCTATGTCGCGTCGCGGCTCGGGACGCCCCAGATCAATTTCCTGCCCGCACGGCTGCTGTCCGATGTGGCGATACCGCCGGAAACCGAGACGGTCGGCATCCGCACCGAGCACCTCCAGATCGCCGCGCGCAACGGCGGGCGGATGGTCGGCCGGGTGCATCGCGTCGAGCATCTCGGCGAGCAGAATCACGTCCACCTCGACTATAAGGGCGAAACACTGGTGACGCTGGCGGATCCGCATCAGCCGCTGCGGGCCGGCCAGGAGGTTGAATTGCAACTGGTGCGGCCGCTGTGTTTCGACCGTGCGGGGCAACGTATCGGCGCGATGGTTCAATAGAGGAGCGAGAGGTTCAGATAGATGTCTGTGCAACCCGAGACATTCAAGTCGCTGCTCAAGGCGGCCGCCGAGCAGGTCATCGCCAGCGCGCCGGAGCTCACGAGTCTGGATCAGGCGATCGGCGACGGCGACCACGGGACCAACATGAAACGCGGCTTCGAGGCCGTGCTCGGCAAGCTCGATGCCATCTCGGCGCAGCCGCTCAACGAGGCATTCAAGACGATCGGCAAGACCCTGGTCATGACGGTTGGCGGCGCCTCCGGCCCGCTCTATGGCAGCTTCTTTCTCGCCGCGGGCGAGGCGCTGTCGCAAGACAAGCATTTGCCTGATGATCTCGCCGACGTGTTCGGCAGCGGAGTGGACGCGGTGAGCGCGCGCGGCCGCTCGCAGGCCGGCGAGAAGACGATGCTCGACGTGCTCGTGCCGGTGCTGGAGACACTGAAGGCCGGCGCCGGCCAACCCGATCTGATTGCGCGGGTGCGCACCACCGCGGCTGAAGCGGTCGAGCGCACGGTGCCGATGCAAGCCACCAAGGGCCGGGCGTCGTTCCTCGGCGCGCGCAGCGTCGGTCATGTCGATCCCGGGGCACGATCGAGTTGCGTTCTGCTGCAGGCTGTATGCACTGGCCTGGAGGCGCGGCAATGACCGACACCGTAGGGATCGTGATCGTCTCGCATTCCCGGGATATCGCCAAGGGAACCGCAGACATGGTCCGGCAAATGGTCGGCAGCGAGGTCAAGGTCGCCTTCTGCGGCGGCAATCCCGACGGTGGTCTCGGCACCAGCGTGCCGTTGATCATCGACGCCATCAACGACGCCTGGTCGTCAAAAGGCGTTGCTGTGCTTGTCGACCTCGGCGGCGCCGAGACGAACAGCGAAATGGCGGTCGAGATGTTGGAGCCGGCGCGGCGTGACCTCGTTGTCGTCTGCAACGCGCCGATCGTCGAGGGCGCCGTCATGGCGGCGACCGAAGCTGCGGGCGGCAGCTCGTTGGCCGAGGTCAGGGCCGTGGCCGAGGAACTCTCTGCCGACTGAGGCGGCGGCGAAGCGATGATGGATGACGAGCATGCTTGATAAAGCGGACGAACAGATCTTCACCGGCAATGTGCGGTTGGTGCACGCGGTTGGCATGCACGCGCGCCCCGCGGTCAAGCTGACCAAGCTCGCCAAGAAATTCCAGGCTCAGATCTCGGTGCGGGTCGCGGGCGCGCCTGAATGGATCAATGCCAAGAGCGTGGCCAAGATCATGGCAATGCGCGCGGCACACGGCAGCACGATCGAGATCAAGGCCTCCGGCAGCGATGCCGAGGCTGCGGTCGCGGCGTTGGTCGATCTGATCGCAAGCGATTTCCCGGACGGAGCACCATAGCATGCAGGGCGGCGCTGCAGGGCTGGCCTACCGCGGCAGGACCGCCTCGATCGGCTTTGCCCATGGTCCGTTCGTCCGTGTCGACGCGGGCGCGGCCGGCGAGCGTGTGGCCGGCACACTGGTCGAGGAAGCGCTGGCCTTGCGCAATGCGATCGACGTCGCGAGTGGCCAGATCGCGGATCTTGCCGCCAGCGCCGGCGGCGAAGCCGCGCAGATTCTCGAATTCCAGGTTGCGCTGCTGGAGGATGAGGATTTGATCGAGGCGATCTTCGCGTCGATCGGCGAGGGACGTCCAGCCGATATCGCATGGCGTTCGACGCTCGACGCGCACATCGCCGACTACAATTCCGCACCGGACGACTATCTGAAAGCGCGTTCCTCCGATCTTGCGGATTTGCGCGACCGCGTGGTCCACATTCTGCGTGGCGACCAGGGGCAGCCGCTGAAGATCCCGAGTGGGGGCGTGGTCTGCGCCGACGATTTGCCGCCATCGCGATTCCTCGAGATTGACTGGTCCGGCGGCGGTGGCCTGGCGCTGTTGCGCGGAAGCCCGACCAGCCATGTCGCGATGCTGGCGCGGGCGCGCGGCATCCCGATGGTGGTGCAGCTCGGTTCCATTCCGGACATCGGCACCACGGCGCTGCTCGACGGCGAAGGCGCGACGCTGGAGCTCGATCCCAACGCCGAACAGGTCCGCACTTTCGAGAAGCGGCGCGACAGCCATCTCAAGAGCAGAGCATCCGCGCGCGCGATCCTGCGGCGGCCGACAGCCTCCTGGCGCGGCGAGCGGATCAAGCTCTTCATCAACATCCAGCGCGTCGAGGATCTCGAGCATGCCGACGCGCAATATGCCGACGGCATCGGCCTGATGCGGACTGAATTCCTGCTCGCCGGCCGGAGCGTGCCGGACGAGGAGACCCAATTCCAGGCCTATGACGCGGTGTTGCGCTGGGCCGGCCAGCGGCCCGTCACCATCCGCACGTTTGACGCGGGAGGTGACAAGCCGGTGCCGGGCTTCACGATGGACGGCGAAACCAATCCGTTCCTCGGGGTGCGCGGTCTGCGCCTGTGCCTCGCCCGGCCTGAGATTTTTGCCGTCCAGCTCCGCGCGCTGGCACGCGCGGCGGTGCGTGGCAATCTCAAGGTCATGTTCCCGATGGTCACCTCGGCGGATGAGCTCGAGGCGGGACGGAAGCTGTTCGCCGATATCGTGCAGCGCTTGCAGGCGGACGGCATTGCCGCAATGCTTCCCGAGCTGGGAATCATGGTCGAAGTCCCGGCGGCGGCCCTCGCGGTATCTAGCTTCAAGGCCGCCTTCTTCTCGATCGGCTCGAACGATCTCGCGCAATATGTCCTGGCCTGCGATCGTTCCAACGGAGCTCTCGCCCCCTTGATGGACCCTCTGCATCCCGCAGTGCTCGAACTGATCGCGCGGACCGCGGAGCACGGCCGCCGCGCCGGCATCAGTGTCAGCCTGTGCGGCGACATGGCCGGTGATCCGCGCTGCCTGCCCGCATTGCTGAATTGCGGACTGCGCGAATTGTCCGTGAACCCCTCGGCGCTGGCGCAGATCAAGCACACCATCGACCGGCTGAGCAGCGGAGGCAGCGTTGGCTGACACGGCGGCCGATGAAGCGCCCGAAGCCGGCGCGGTTGCGGTCTACAAGCGCATCTTCAAGGAGGTGCTCGAGAGCCGCCCGTCCGGCATGCGGCTGCGGCTCGCCCATGCCATGGGAAAGAACCGCAGCTTCGTCAGCCAGATCAGCAACCCGGCCTATCCGGTGCCGATCCCGGTGCAACATCTCAACACGATCTTCGATGTCTGCCACTTCCCGCCACAGGCGAAGAGCGCCTTCCTTCGCGCCTATGCGCGCGCACATCCGCGCCGCGTCGGCCGGCTGAGCGAAGGCTCGCATGAGCGGACGCTGACGCTCCATCTGCCGGATCTCGGCAGCGCCAAGCGCAATGCCGAGCTCGACACGCTGCTGCAGGAGTTCACACGGCGCCTGATTGGCATCATGCGGGAAAAAATAGGCGAAAACGCCGAACGAACGAGGCGGGAGGACACCATGAAGAAGTTCATCAATGCGGTCGACAACGTGCTCGGCGAAAGCCTCGACGGTTTCGCGGCCGCGCACGCCGATCTGGTCGTGCTGGGCGCCGAGCGCAAATTCGTTCGCCGCCGCGAGCTGAACGGCAAGAAGGTCGCGCTGGTCTCGGGCGGCGGCAGCGGGCACGAGCCGCTGCATGCGGGCTTCGTCGGCTACGGCATGCTGGATGCCGCATGTCCCGGTCAGGTGTTCACTTCGCCGACGCCGGACCAGATCGTCGAAGCCGCACAGGCGGTCGCGGGCGATGCCGGCGTCCTGTTCATCGTCAAGAATTACGCCGGCGACCGCATGAATTTCGAGATGGCGGCCGAGATCGCCGAGGGCCGCACCGCCACCATCGTGACCGATGACGATGTCGCGGTCGAGAAGTCGACCTACAGCATCGGACGGCGCGGCGTGGCCGGCACGTTGATTGTCGAGAAGATCGTCGGCGCCGCCGCTGAGAGAGGCGCCGATCTCGCCTCCTGCGTGGCGCTCGGCGAGCGCATCAACGCACAGACGCGCTCGATGGGCGTTGCGCTGACCAGCTGCACCGTCCCGGCTGCGGGCACGCCGACATTTGCACTTGGTGAAGACGAGATGGAGATGGGGGTCGGCATTCATGGCGAGCCGGGCCGCCGCCGCGTCAAGCTCGCGCAGGCCGATGCCATCGCCGCCGAGATGATCACCGCGATCGCCGATGATCTTGGCGCGCGCGCCGGTACCGAGGCGCTGCTTCTCGTCAACGGCTTCGGCGGCACGCCGACGATCGAGCTCTATCTGATGTACAACGCGGCGCGCCGGATGCTCGAGGAGCGGGGCCTGCGCATCGCCCGTTCGCTGGTCGGCAACTACGTCACGTCGCTGGACATGGCGGGCTGCTCGCTCACCGTGAGCCTGCTCGACAGCGAGTCCACAGCGCTCTGGGATCATCCCGTGCGCACGGCCGCATTGAAATGGTGACCACCGCGTTGAGCGGCCGCTGATTTTCAGATTGCGCCCTGACCGACGATGGGGCCGGGGTCTCAGGCATGCACCGGAAGTCGGCCGGTTCATCCTCCCTGAAACTTGCCGTGTCCTTCGGGCACGGCATCTTTTTGTGTGGAGCAGCAGGATCTCCGACGATCGATGGTCGTGAGTGCCAAGTGATTCCTCAACGCGTGGTGAGGGCGCCCGTTCACCACTCACGCCTTGGCAGCAACGTAGCCGTAATAATTCATAAGGAAGTCCCCAATTGAGAGAGGCTTCTGGGCGCCACCCTTGCCCGGATGCGGGATCGCGTAGTCTCCCTTGCCCCATGTGAAGATCGTTGTCGTCACGTTTCCGTTCGACACTTGTATCCTGTCACGCAAGACGACCCAGTGCCGCGTCAACACGGAGCCTTCGTTCGACTGGTCGTCGTATTCGATCATGTTGGCGCTTATGAACAGGCATACGCGATATCCACCGGCAAGCAGGGCGTTGGCTTCGTTGACGCTGTCGAGGCCTTTGCTGAATTTCAGATTGGTCTCCTCGCGCACGTCCTGGTATCCGGCCTTGCGGAACCATTGCTCCATTTCGCTCGGCAAGGTGATCCCCGCGGCATCGCTTATTCTGCCGGTGTCGTCAAAATCGAGGAACCAGTTTTCGGAATCGCGAATGGAGGCGCAAGTCAGCCAATCGACGTGGTCCAGCGAGTAGGGCGGCGTGTAGTTCTTCACGTCCTTTCCCGGCTTGATCAGCAGGCGGCCGAGGTTCGCCTGCCCCTTCTGGTACAGGTCGATGGCGAACCGCGCATATTGTCCCGGCTTGTCGGATGCGTAGCTGAACATCAGCGCGGAAGGGCCGCACATGCTCGCCTGATCCTGATCGATGAGGCTCGGCTTCGCAATTCGCCTGAGAATGCCTATCCCGACGCGGTGCGGGTCGAGCTTCGGAAAGAATGTGGTCCTCGTGTTCTTGAGGAAATCGCAGACCATCTCGGCGGCGAGCTTCTTTTGATCCGAGCTGAGGTCGTACGGACCAACCCCGAGCCACTTCTTCTTTTCGTCGCCGACGAAGAGCGTGATGAGCTTCTTCGAGGTCGGAGAAAGCGTTCTGGAGGTGTTTGCAATGGTGGTCAGGTCGTCCAGCTCGAATGCGGTGACCATGCCGTCCGCGACGGTCGCCCTGATGATATCGACCACTTCCGCGTAATCCAGCCTGGAATCGCCGAGCAAACCCTTGCGAAGTGCGGCATCGACGGATGGCGTCGTGATCCCATCCCATTGACCCTTGGGAGGAGGAGGCTTGGCGGCTGCCTTGGTCGCGAGGTCGACGAGCCGAGTGAATGTTGGTCCGCCGGGCCGTATATAGCCGTCCGGCGTGCCCGGGAAGTTCTTTTGCTGGAAATACAGAATCGAGTTGTAGAGGCTGTCGCTGGCGTGACCCGTCACGACCATTTGCGGTTTGAGCGTGGTCTCGGCACCGCCGTCGGAAATGGCGATCTTGTTGAGCAGCGAGATGACCAGCTCCTGGTCCTGCTTCCAGTTCTGGCAGCTGCGACCCGTCGCGGCAAACCGACCGACTTTGTCTTTCAATTGCGGCATGATTAATCACCAGCAATATGGTCGTTTTCAGTGGCGTATTGCGGGTTCAACTATCGCGTTGGTGGTCGGCTGAAGCGTCCAGGCAAGCTTGTCGATGAATTCGTACTCAAACAGCGCCTGCGGGTCGGTTCCGAAATAATATCCATACTGATGCAGAATCTTGGAGCCCTTGGCGACCATCTCGCGCTTCCATTTCAGGTCTTTGGCAGAGCTGAACTGAAATCCGATCACCACCGCATAGTTTTCGTACGCTTCGGCAACTTGCAGAATGGTCGCGCGCGTCAGGATGCCGGCTGGATCTTCCAGGCCTTGAACTCTGAACGCGGTGATGCGGTTCATCAGATTTGATGCAACCTCCTCCTCGGACCAACCCATGACGCCCGCTGCAACGCCCTTTGCAAATCCCTCCTTGATGAACTTGACTTGAATGTTCTTGAGTGCCTCTCTGGCCGCGACCTTGTCAGCCACCATAAGGACCAGATCGGGGATCATCGCAGCGATGTTCTCGGCCTTAAGAGCCTCCTTTAACCCGGCCTTGAAGCCGGCCTTGGCCGCGCTCCACAATCCTTCGCCCGCAACAGAGCCTGCCGGCGGCGGCGGGACCTCTGGCGGTGTCGGCGATGCGCTTCGCCACGCTTGCAAGGCACATGGGCAGAACGGCCGGCTGACCTCACCACAGTGAGATCCATCGAAGGGCATGAGGTTGCCACTACCTGGTCCCAGAAATGCGATCGTCAGCGCGCGCCTTTCGGCTTGGAGCCAAGCAGATCGTGCGTCCCACTGACGCTTAACGTTCCCGAGCACTCGAATCCCCCGAAAATGCCGCAGGAGCCGGTGACGGTGACGCGCAAGTCCTTGCGTTGATACAGGTCGACCGAAACGCCAAATCGCGAAAAATCATTGGCGCTGTTCGGCAGGATCAGGTCGATGTGATCGATCGCCCAGCGCGGCAGATGGGGATTGCTCTTCCAGAACAGTTCATTGACGGCGTGGTGCCCGAAATTCGGTCCGACCGTGAGGGCGCCGTCCGCGCCCTCGAACACGAAGCCCGTCTCGTCGATATGAACATTGACCCGGTCGGGCGCTACCGCGAAATGCAGCGACGTGATGTCTTGCGGCTGCGGGTCCTTGCCGAACTGCGCACTATAGTCGTCGCTCCATTGCCCTCGACCGCGCCCCAGCCCGAAGCCGTGCCGGCCCGGAAGGTCTCGCGTAGAGAGCGGCCGGTCGGATAGCTTTGGGCGCCAGATCTCCCGGAATCCCTTGCCGATTGTGGCTGCCATCGACAGGTCGAGGGCCCAATGCGACGGCTTCTCCGGGCTTTTGCCTTCGGCGAACGCGTCGAATCCGTCCGACGTCTTGGCAACGCGCAGCGTCTTGATCAGGTCTTCCCAGTCCTTGGGCAGGAACGTGACGCCGTCGAGCGTGCTCGTCGCGGCCGCGACGCCATACTTCTCCAATTGGCGTCGGATATAGGCCTTCTCGTCATAGAGGCGGACATTGGGATTCGGCCCCGCGAAATATTTCGACAGATCGATCTGTGGCCGGAGCATGGTCAGCCGCGCCGCGATCTTCCGGTAAGTGTCGGTCGTGGTCGGGTTGGTGGTCGTCACGGGTCCGCCCTCCGAGTCAAAGCCAGTCTCCGATTTGTCTGGTCCGGGCGGGGCCGGGTTCAACTGAACCTCCCAACCGGAAACGCCGACCACCATTCGTGGAGCAGTGTCAACAGCAAGGACGATCCGATGTCACTTCGGAGCAGGGTGCTAGACGTACTCAATGGCCCGGCGGTCGCGCGTATTCGCTTCCGGTTTCCGATCCGTGGCAGCCACGTGACTATTGCACCGCAAACGTTCCATCACGTCGCTCGCGCGATCCGGTTGGGACAGGTCAGCGTCAGAGTTCCGACCGACCTCGCGGCAAATGTTGCGGCACAATATAACGACGTCGCGCGAACCCGAGCGGACGGTACGGTCGTCGCGGCGAATACGTTGGAGGTCGTGTCGGCGACGGGGCGAATGGACGAGGCCTATATCGTCCACGAGGCCTTGCATGCGGCTTACGATCTGCTGCGGACCGGCCTTGACGGTAATGCGGAGGAGGCGTCCGCTTATGTCTGCACGGCGCTCTACTGCCGCATGACAGGCCTACCGCGGCCCCGCTGGGCGAACGGCCCGATCTACGCCAATGCCGCGGAGGTCGCCCGAACGCTGCTGTCGCAATATCAGAAGGGTGATCCCGGCATTCCCTGGGTCGGCGAGCATGAATGGCGGATGCTGCGCGCCGGTGTCGGCCTAAGTGCGGTCTATGCCAGCGGACCTGGCGGCATTCTCACCGGATGGCTGCTCGGCCAACAATACACCCACGACGGCTGATGGGACGCGGGGCGTCCGCTCCCACAAACTGGCTGCCGGCCCGGCTCCCTGCCGCCACTTCCTTACCGAGGTCGACGCCGTCGAAAGCCTCAGGCAACCAGCAAACCCAGTTTGCCGACCGTCGCCAGCGAACGGTCAACGCTCTGTCGGGTTGACAGCAGCAACGGCTCGGCCGGCTGCCCGGCATCGTCCATTTGCTTGACCTGGACGGTTGGTCCGAAGGTTTCAGTCATTTCGGCCGTGATTTGCTCGATCGTCCGGGAGCCGTCGAGCAACTGCAGGAAATGGCGCGTCCTGTCGTCCTCCAACTGCACGGTCTGGTGAAGCAGATTGGTGACCAGCGGGCCGCTCTGCGCTTGTCTGCGGGCGAGCAGGCTGGCCTGCGGGCAGTCCGTGATTTCCTTCACGAGAAAGGGCCGTGATTTCAGAAAGGAGACCTCGCCGCTGCAGGCCAGGATATAGAGCGCTTCCGTCAATATCCGCTGGTCATCGCCGGTTTGCCGGCCCTCCAGCAGCGTCCGCGCGCCATCGAGCAGTTCGGTGAATGAAAGCGCGCGCGGCCAGGCCCGGCCGAGACAAAGATGTGCGGCCTTCAGGAGCGGATTGGTCACCGTGATCCGGCTGCCGTCCTGATTTTCAAACTCCATCTCGGAATCGTCAGTCAGGCAGGCGTCGGGGCGACGTGGGCTGGTGGTGCTCAGCAGATAGAAGGCGGTGATGAAGTCGAGATCGACCTGGCGGTCAAGGGAGATACCCTCGTGGCAGAGCAACGTACGCCGAAACCCGTTGCCGTCGATGAAGTCCTGGTACTGATCGCGCGCCATGAACTCGCTTTCGGGAAAGCGCTGCAGCGTGGCGCGGACCTCTTCGGTGTAGCCGGCAAGATAGCGCCGTGAGAAATCGGCGTCGCTCAGATATTGCAGGCCATGTCGGCCGGCATCTTCGACGACTTCGTGCAAAAGGAAGGCCGTCGCGCCCTGATCGAGGTCGTCGTGAAAGAGCAACTCGTCCGGAGCGTTGAGCACGCGGGTGCACTGATCGCGCATGACTGTACCGTGCACCGAGTTGGACTTCGATCCTTCGCTGAGAAATTTAACGATGGCGCGAGCTTGTCCGACTTTTTCCTTCATCCCGGTGATACGCCGGGTGTGGTACCGCATCATGTCGCGGACCATGTCGCGAAGATGCGAGAACGGATGCGCGTTATAACTGACGTAGCACAGCCCCTGTGGCGCCAAATTCCGCTTGAAGATAGACATCATCTTCTCGCGCACGACCGGTGGTACCCATGAATACACGCCATGGGCGATGATGTAGTCGAACTGTCCGAAGGCAGCGTCGACATCCATGATGTCGCAATGCAGAAGCCTGATGTTGCTCAAGCCCAATGCGGCGATGTTTCGCTGTCCGCGTTCGATCGTCACGCCGCTCAGGTCGATACCGATGAACTCGCTGTCTGGATATTGAAAAGCCATCGGCAACAGATTGCCGCCAACGCCGCAGCCAAGCTCCAGGACCCGGCAGCGCTCGACCGGAGCCGGCTGCATGCCATAGACCGAAGCGATCGTCGCCAGATGGTTCGGGTGCGTGAGCCCGTAGACATGCCCGGGATAATACACCTCGTCGTATGCTGTGGTACCGGCGGTCGGCTGGCGGTGCTCGGTCTGGATGTTCATCGCAGTCAGTTCCACGAATATGCAAACTTGTCGTTCACGATCGAGACGCGCGTCTGCTTGACCTCCTCCTTGGCGAGAGACTTGCTCAAGAATTCGCGCGACAGTTCGGGCAGCAGCGTGTTGGTGATGATGTTATCGATCATCCGCCCGCCGGAGTCCGGATCGTTGCAACGGGATACGATGTGCTCGACGACTGCATCGTCGTAGCCGAAGGCAGCCTTGTGGTTATCGCGGAGGCGCTGTCCGATCCGGTCGAGCTGCAATCTGACGATGCCGGCAAGCATCTCGTCAGAAAGCGGAAAGTAGGGGATCGAGACAATGCGCCCAAGCAACGCGGCGGGGAACACCTTCAGCAACTCCGGCCGCAGCAGCCTGGCGAGTTCTTCCGGCTCGTTGCGATACTTGGGATCGCGCGCCAGGCTCATGATGAGATCGGTGCCGACGTTTGTGGTCAGAATGATCAGTGTGTTCTTGAAATCGATTCGCCGACCGTTGCCGTCTTCCATGACTCCCTTGTCGAACACCTGAAAGAAGATCTCATGGACGTCGGGATGGGCCTTCTCCACCTCGTCGAGCAGGATGACGCTGTAAGGCTTGCGCCGGACCGCTTCGGTGAGCCGACCGCCCTCACCATAGCCGACGTATCCCGGAGGTGCGCCCTTCAAGGTCGAGACCGTATGGGCCTCCTGGAACTCCGACATGTTGATCGTGATCATGTTCTGCTCGCCGCCATAAAGGGTTTCGGCAAGCGCGAGGGCAGTTTCCGTCTTGCCCACGCCGGACGGTCCGGCCAGCATGAAAACGCCAATCGGCTTGGACGGGTTGTCCAACTTGGCGCGGCTGGTCTCGATTCTCTTGGCAATCATCGTCAGCCCGTGGGACTGGCCAACCACGCGGCGATTGAGAATCTCGGGCAGCTTCAGAACGGTTTCGATTTCGTCACGCATCATTCTGCCGGTCGGGATGCCGGTCCAGTCGGACACGACAGAGGCGACCGACTGCTGGTCGACATGGGCATAGATCATCCGCTTCTCCGGATTGATGCCCTCCAATGTCTCGAACTTGCCGCGCAACTCGACGCGTTTGGTGGCTCGATCTTCGTCTGCGTTCTCGGAGAGGATTTCGCGAATGCTGCGGATGTCCTTGACGAGCTCCTGTTCCTTGGCCCAGTCGGCCTCGAGGCCGGTCAGCTTGTTCTTCAACGCCGCTATGTCGCCGTCGATCGCGGTGATGCGCTCGCTGTTCTCGTCCCCGAGATCGCCGTCGCTGACCAGCGCCGATCGCTCGGCCTCGCGTGCCGCTATGGCGACGCGAGCGTCCTCGATCAGGGCCGGCGTCGCGCTTTGACTGATGGCGACCCGCGCCGAGGCCGTGTCCAGCAGGCTGACCGCCTTGTCCGGCAGCTGCCGAGACGGAATGTAGCGATGCGAGAGGTTGACCGCGGTCACGATCGCGGCGTCCGAAATGCGAACCCCGTGGTGCTTCTCCATCGGACCGAGGAGACCGCGCAGCATGATGCAGCAGGTCTCGACATCCGGCTCATCGACCTGGATCGGCTGGAAGCGTCGTGTGAGGGCCGGATCCTTTTCGATGTATTGGCGATATTCTGCCCAGGTGGTGGCGGCGATGGTACGCAGCGTGCCGCGGGCGAGGGGAGGCTTGAGGAGATTGGCTGCGTCACCGGTGCCGGCTGCGCCACCTGCTCCGATCAGCGTGTGAGCCTCGTCGATGAACAGGATAATCGGGGTAGGCGAGTTCTGTACCTCGTCGATCACCGAGCGCAGGCGCTGCTCGAATTCGCCCTTCATCGAGGCGCCGGCCTGCATCAGGCCGATATCGAGCGCGCAGAGCCTGACGTTGCGCAGCGGCGGCGGCACCTCGCCGGCGGCAATACGCTGGGCAAATCCCTCGACAACGGCGGTCTTGCCGACGCCGGCTTCGCCGGTGAGGATCGGATTGTTTTGCCGCCGGCGCATCAGCACGTCGATCAGTTGGCGGATCTCGTCGTCCCGACCAAGGATCGGGTCCATCTGGCCCGACCGGGCCTTTGCCGTGAGATCCTGGGAAAACCGGTCGAGCGGTGTCGTCCCCTTGGGATTCGCGCGGTCCGCACCATCGGTGCCGGCACCGGCCAATCCGGAGCCGTCCATCGGACGCATGGTCTCTTCCTCGGAGCCTGCCCAGATGGCGCGGTGCTCCGCGGCCAATGCGTCGACGTTTATCTTGGCGAATTCCTGCGAGATATTGTTGAGCGCACGACGGATCTCGTTCGATTTCAATCCGGCGACCAGGAGATGTCCGGTGCGGATCTGAGTCTCGCCGAAGAACAGCGTGGCATAGTGCCAGCCACGGTCGAGAATATCGATCACCGAATTGGCGACGCCCGGCATGTCGGTTTCGTTCTTGCGAAAACCGTTGATGACGCCTGCGAGGTCCGACAGCAGCCGCGCGCGGTCGAGCTTGTAGTGATCCACCGACAGGCTGAGGTCGGTCCGCTCCTGTTGCAGGATGTGAAACAGCCAGTGCGCAAGCTCCACGTTACGGTTGCTGGCGCTCTTGGCGTGGCGTAGGGCCTGTATGAAGGCATCGTATCCGGCCCGGTTCAGTTTGCCAGTTACGGCCTCAAGGCTGATGTCGGTCACGATGGCGCCTCCTGCTCAATCCCTGGACGATGCCGGGGTCGTCGCGGAAATCGGCTCGAATTCCCATGATGTTAGGACAATCCGAGCGATGCTTAGGTTCAAACCGGCGGCGTACCTGTCGCAGCGCTGCGCCGGGCTCTCAGACGCTCGGCAAGGTGAAAGCGTGCATCGCGCCGGTACTCCTCGGTCGAGGCCCAGTTCGGCGAAACCCAGCTGGTCCATCCAAGGCGTCCGCTCTGCCCCAGCTTCATCGGGACAACCGCTCCCGCCGGAATGGCAAGTTCCACCTCCCACTCGAGTTCGTCGCCGATGTAGAAGTAGACGGCGTCAGCCAGGGGCTCGGACAGGTTCGGCGCTTCGGTGGGCAGGAACTGCTCGTATTGAGCAAAATCCTTCACGAACACGCGAACCCTGATCTTGTCTTCGACACTGAACACACGCGAGCCTAGGAGTGCGTCGTGACCGAGCCTGGCGTGCGTCCCGCCGAGCCGGCTGCAATGGCTTGGGTCGAACGGGAGCCAGGTGCCAACGAACTCGTCGATCTCGACCCTGACATCGAACAGCCCTTGCAGCAGCCGCGCCAGTCGTGATGCGGATTTCGCTCTCGGTGAAACCAGCCCGGCGAAGCTCAGCTTCGCCATGTCAGGCACGGTATCCCGATTGGCAAAAATATCGGAGCCGAGGCCGGCGAAGGAGCCGACATAGGCAATGAAGCGGTCGTCGGATGGGCGATCATGCTGGGCGATCGGCCGTGCGTCTGCCCAGGCTCGAAAGAACAATTGCAGAAAGCGTCCATTCAGCAGATCGAGAAAACGGGGGAAAGCGTCGTCCCGCATCAACTGCCAGCCGACGCTCTCATCGGTGGTGGCCAGCGGCAGCGCGCCCTGCGGTCCGAGCAGCCCGAGGAATTTGACCAGAATTCTGAGCCTGCCATCACGATCGTCGACCGAGCTCAGATTGGAGGCGGGAAATTCCAGATAGGGGGTTTGACCGAGGTCGACAAACTCCTCGCGACGCGCTGCACTGTCGCCGATCCGCGGCCGATCCGGATTGCATCGCTCGAGCTGGCGGAGCGTCTGAAAGAAATCGAACCGCCAGGGCTCGGCCTTCATCTGGTCGATCAGCGTCACAGCGGCCTCCGGGTGCCCATGCGGGCCGGCCAACGCATGATCTCGCCGCGCTCCGGAGTCGAGATGACGGTCTGGGTGAAGGTGTTGAAGCCTGAATAGTCGGCGAAGAAGCGTTCCAGCACAGCCCCGAGCAGGAACACGCCGCTGCCCTCGAAAGCCTTCTCGTCGAGCGTGACCGTGATCTCCAGGCCGCGCGCCGCGCCACTGCCGGTACGCTCACGCACCCGCCGCACCACGGGCCTGCTCTCGACGCTGCGCACGCCACGAATCTTTCGCTCCGTCGCATCGTCGAACTGGTCGGCGAACAATGACAGCATCTCCCGCAGTGCTCCGGCGTTCTTGCCGCCGCTGCGTTCCACGAGGCCGAGATAGTTCAAACTCAGCATGTTGATCAGGCGCCAGCTGACGACGCCGCTATTGGCGATTTCGCTGCGGCTGCGCAACTGCGCCACCACCGGCTCGCGTGGTCGGGTGGGGCCGGCGATGCACATCAGCTCGAGCGAGGTGTCGTCGAGCAGGCGAAAGTCGGCTCCGCCCTGGCCGACCGGAAGATGTTCCGTGAGATGCCGGTTCGAGCACAGCGCCCGGACGCTCAGCTCGGCGGCGGATCCGTCGCCGCTCGGGTCGCCGGGCTCGAGCAGCGAGAGGAACATGTCCGTCCCGGTATAGTCCGAGGCCGCGCCATAGGTCTTCTCTTCGACGGTGCGCCGCCGCGGCAGCCGACGAACCGTATAATAAAGTCCCTCGACCGATCCGGCCGTCCGGTCGACGGCGGCGGAGTACAACGGACGTACGCGGCGCTTGTCCTTTTCCGCCGGAAAGTGCGCGTAGACCTCCAGTACCTGGTGCGGTTCGTATTCGAGATAGCGGCTTCGGTCGGGCACCACGTGGTATTCGTAGGTATTCGACTTGATCGGGATGCGATCGCTGGTCTTCTCGAACAGGTTGATCGCCGGGGCGGTGTAGAGACTGAACGTATCCGCCCGGACCGAGGCGGCGAGACGCGAGTTGTGCTCATCGAACGCGAAGACGATATCGATGGATTTGCTGCGTAACCGCGGCATCACAGCGCGAAGCTGCGTCAGATTGACGCCAAGGAACTTGCGCGGAAACACGAAATATTCCCGCAACAACTCCGAGCCGCGAAAGACCCGGTTGTCGTTCGGAAACAGGGATTCGTTCTCGCTGAAGCCGACCTGCTGCACACAGTCGTTCGGAGCCCGGATGACGACCGGATCGCCGAAATCGTCGAGATAGCGAAAATAGAGCCCGACGCAGTTCGATGTCAGTTGTTCGTAAAGTGCGATGGCATCCGACTCGGCGCCGGTTAGATAAATGGGCAGTTCGCTGGTGCGGCAGCCGGCGAACCAGGTCTCCGGTTTGTTGCGGGTCTCCGCGT
The DNA here is from genome assembly GCF_054060035.1 of Bradyrhizobium sp. USDA 3262. Taxonomy (NCBI): domain Bacteria; kingdom Pseudomonadati; phylum Pseudomonadota; class Alphaproteobacteria; order Hyphomicrobiales; family Nitrobacteraceae; genus Bradyrhizobium; species Bradyrhizobium sp. USDA 3262. Next base: position 6,403,582 of record NZ_JBSSCT010000001.1, on the reverse strand, counting down.
CCGCCGGCTCCTCGTCGAGCCGCGCGGCGGTACGGTGCGTCAAGGAGAGCCTGAGTCCGGCGATGACCTCTCCGCCGACTGGAATCCCGAGGGCCTGCAACGCGCCCGCGGTCGCAAAATACTCGGCGCCGGTGACGTCAAAGGGCCAAAGCACGATATCGCGGCAAAGCCGGAACCGGCAGGCGAGGCTCCGTTCCCTTTCGCGATAGCTCGCGTCGAAATAGGCGCCCCGCGCAATCTTCTTGCCGTCGCGCAGCGCCGGATCGGCGTAGGTTGGTTGAACCTTGACCAGCATGGCAGACGGAGTCGGCGCGAGATAGTTCGGAACCAACTGCTCAAGCAGGTTCGCCGTGAATTCCGGAAACTCGTGCTTGAGCTTGAGCTGAACACGAGCGGCGAGAAATGCAGCGCCCTCCAGCAGGCCTGAGATCATCGGATCCGAGCGGTCGCGGACCAGACCGCCGAGGCGCTCGGCGATGCCAGGATACTCCTCGGCAAAACCCTCCGCGTGCTCGTACAGCAGCGACAGTTCACGATTGTAAAAGTCGAGGAACTCGCGGTTCATGCTATAATCGGTTGATCTGTATATCGCCGCTGTCGAGGTCGACGTCTGCGACGAATTCCACGGGCACGTTGAGCGGTTCGCATTTCAGGTCGGAATGCACGACGAAGCGCAGCTTGAGCTGCTCGGCGCCCACGGAGGTGTCGCGCCGCACCCGGATGGACTTGCGATCGAGTCTCGGCTCGTAGGTCGTCAGCGACATGCGCAGGGCATCGCTGAGCTCCTCGTCGGTGACTTCGTCGATCGAACGGTTTGCGATATCGGGGAATCCATAGTTCAGGATCGAGGTGCGGACGCAGCCGCGACCCGTCAGGTCAAGCGTCGATTCGAGGGCAATGGTGTTGAGGAGAGTTTCGACGTCCTGCGAAACCTCGCGCCTTAGCAGCGTCTCCGAGATCGGGAACCGACCAGCGCTGCGCCGTCCCGCTATCACTCGCTCACCGAACTGATCGCGCAGTTCGAGTGGTTTGCGCGCATCGCGCGCGTCATAAGCCGCACGAAAGGCCAGCATCAATGGCGGAGAGAGCCGGTCCTTCCTTGGCGTAACAGTCATTGACAGTCCCCGTACAGCCGGCGCCGATTGCCGCTATGGGCAACTGGCGCCGGGCAGGAAGCCTGCGATCAGGCCCATTCCTTGTTGGCCGCAACGTCCCATCCGAACACCGGAGACGCGCCGGCGCCGCCTTTTTCGGTCTGGGTCTTGTAGGTCATTTTGACCTTCTGGAAGTTCAGGCTGACGTTTTCGGTGAGGCGATCCTCGCCGTGCGATCCGCCCGTCGAGACGCTGGAAACCAGAACGTGCTTCATCTCGATCTTGAGATATTCGAGCGGATGTTCACCGGCCTTGCGTACCGTGAGGATGGCGCTGTCGATGTGCTTTCCATTGGCGCAGACCTTGAAAAGCTCGGGTGTCGCCTTGTCCACGAAGTGGGTGAAGTGGAGGTCTTGAACGGCGACCTTGCCGGCGCCGCCGCCTGATCCGCTGTGGAACGTGCCGCTTTGGCTTTCGCCAAACGACCAGCTTAAAATGTCGATTTCCTCCTTGTGTTTGTCGTCGAGCGACTCGCCCTTGATCGGATCGAGTTTCAAAAAGATGTCGACAGCCATAGCATAGCCCTTTCAAAATGCTCTGATGATAGACGGTTGCGATAGCGCGGCGTCAGGAGCTCGGGCCTGGCAGGCGCGAAACGAGACTGAGACCGACGTCCATCGCTTCCAATTGAAAGTGTGGACGGAGAAAGAAGCGCGCGTTGTAATATCCCGGGTTCTCCTCGTTTGCTATGACCTCAACCTTCGCAGCGGCCAGCGGCTTGCGCGCTTTCTGAGCTTCTGACGACAAGGCCGGATTGGCATCAACGTATTCGTTGATCCAGGTCTGCAGCCAGACCGTCAGCTCATCCTTTTCCTTCATGGATCCGATCTTGTCGCGAACCATGCACTTCAGATAATGCGCAAAGCGGGATACTGCGAACATGTAGGGCAGACGTGACGACAGGTTGTCGGACGCGGTTGCATCCACGCCCTTGTCGCCGAAATACTTCTTCGGCTTATAGAGCGACTGGGCGCCGATGAAGGCGGCCTTGTCGGTGTTCTTGCGATGGATCAGCGGGATGAGTCCCGCCTTTGCAAGCTCGTGCTCGCGACGATCGCTGATGGCGATCTCGGTGGGGCATTTCAGGTCGACGCCACCGTCGTCGGTCGGGAACGTATGCGTCGGCAGGTTGATGACCTCGCCGCCGGACTGGACGCCGCGGATGCGCGTGCACCAGCCGAACTCCTTGAAGGCGCGGTTGATGTTGACTGCCATCGCATAGGCTGCGTTGATCCAGCCGTATTTGTCACCAGTGTGCCCGTCCGTCTCCTCCTCGAAGGCGAACTCTTCCACCGGCTCCGATTTGGCGCCGTAGGGGAGGCGTCCCAGCGCGCGCGGCATGCACAGGCCGAGATAGCGCGAGTCGTCCTGATCGCGCAGTCCCTTCCATGCGGCGTATTCCGGCGTGTCGAACACCTTGCCAATGTCGCGAGGGTTGGACAGTTCGGTCCACGAGTCCATTCCCATCAGCGTAGGCTCGGCGCCGCTGAAGAAGGGGGCGTGGGCGGCGCCGGCGATCTTGCTGAGATCGCGGAGCAACTGCACGTCGGTGGGAAGGTGGCTGAAATAATAGTCGCCGATCAGGCAGCCGAACGGCTCGCCGCCGAGCTGGCCGAATTCGTACTCGTAGATCTGCTTGAAGAGCGGGCTCTGGTCCCAGCGCGCATCGGGATAAAGCCGCAGGTTCCGATACAGCTCGTTCTTGGAGACGTTCATCACCCGGATCTTGAGGTTGGCGTCGGTCTCGGAGTTGAAGACGAGGTAGTGGAGGCCGCGCCAGGCACTTTCGATCGCCTGGAATTCGGGCGCGTGCAGGATCTCGTTCATCTGCGCGGTCAGCTTCTGATCGATCCGCGCGATCATCTCCTCGATGGTGTCGAGTACGTCCGACTTGATGACGCTCGTGTCCTTGAGCGCCTCCTGAACGAGCGTGGACACCGCATTCTCGACTTCGGTTGCCGCGCGTTCGGTGCGCGGCTTGAAGCTTTGCTTCAGCAGGGCGGCAAACTCGTCGGCCTCGACGGTCCCGACCTTGGTGGTGGTCTCTTTATGGATTGCTTCTTTTGCCATGGTCCCCATTCCTTCCTTAGCTGTTGGTGTCGGCTTCGGTGGACTGGCTGGTCGCGCGCTCGCGCAGCGCGGCCATCAGTTGAGGATCGGCGAGGAGCTTCTTCAGCTGGTCCTCGGCGCCCACCTTGCCATCCATGTAGCGCAGCAGGTTGGCGAGCTGTTCGCGCGCTTCGAGCAGCTTGGCCGTCGCCGGCACCTGGCGGGCCACCGCCACCGGCGTGAAGTCGGAGATCTTGTTGAAGCGCAGGTTGACGGAGATCTTTTCGTCAGACCCGTCGCTGAGACGATTGGCGACGCGCGCCGTCACGCCGGGCTGGATCGCCGCCATGCGGTTGTCGAAATTGTCCATGTCGAACTCAAGGAACTTGCGCTCCTCGACCTTCGTCTTTTCGACGCCGGGGTTGTTGCCGGAAAGATCGGATAGGACACCCATGACGAACGGCAGCTCGATCAGCCGCTCGGCGTCGTAGGGATCTTCGTAAGTGATGTGCACGCGCGGTGCGCGGTTTCGGCGAATGAATTTTTGACCGCTGTCGGTTGCCATTGGGTTGCCCTCTTCACAAAAAAATCTCTGCGGAAGCCGACTTGCGCGACGCAGGCAGGGGAAGTGCCTCGGTCTTTCGTCGGCGGAGCTTCCTTCCGTTCAGTTAGTCCCGTCGAACGGAAGGCGGGTTCAATTCGATTTATCGATCGCCTTCAGAGCGCCCTCGGGCAGCACTTCGTTCAGCAGGCTGAGGAAGTCTCGCTGTGCGAGTTCGCGTGCGCGATCGACCAGGAACGGGATCGGGCTGGACGGCTCTGCTGCCCGGAAGAAAGACGCGACCTTGCTCAGCAAGTCCAACGCCTGCGCTCTGTTTTCTGCCGCAAAAACAGCATCTTGAGCCTCGTTTTCGGCCGCGGATGGGAGCGAGGTGGCGAATTCCGCCATGCGTTCGATCGGCAGGTCGAAGACCTTGTCGCGACCGATATTGATGGCGGCGGTCTCCACGTGGGCCGGCATCAGCATCCGCATCACTTCGATAAACGATTTGCCAACCATGTCCTGCGCCTGCCGCACCAGCAACAGCGCCGGGCTCGACGGTTCCTTCCGAGCGAAATAGTCGGCGGCCGCCGCCAGCGCCGCGGATGCCTGTCCGGGTGAGGTCACCGCGCCGGCGATTTCGATCGGAAGCTGCGGGCCGTCTTGAGTAGACGCATCCGGGGATGGGGCAGTTGCAGCCGGATCGCGTGCGGTGACCAGAGTCGCGAGCCAGCCGGCCATGCCATTCGCGACACCCGCCAGCCTGTCGAGACTGATGGGTTGCCCCGAGTTCAACTTTTCGTGCCAAACCGATTTGATGCCGGCGATCTCGGCAGCGACCGCCGAACAGCGGGCGCTCACCGCCTTGAGGGTGTCGAGATCGGTCTCGCCGACGATGCGCTCGATGGTTCCGAGATCCGGCATGTCGACATCGGCATCGGCGGCGGGAATTTCGCCCTTGGCAATCTGATAGGCACGGTAGTTGAGGCTGCCGTGCCTTCGATTTTCGATCAGGGGGAGGAATTGGAGCGGGTTGATCACCGTCGGAAACACGTCGATCGCCTCGATGGTGACGGCCCGAAAAGCATAGTCGCCGTCTTCGCCCCTTGGGTGAACCGCTTCCCATTGTTCGCGGAGCAGCAGGGTGGTTGCCCTCAGGCAGTCGAGGAAGCCATCGAGATCGCGGTTCAGGATGGAAAACTTGGCGAGCAGCATGGTCAGCCGCAGATCGCGGGTGCGAGCCAACAGGGGCTGCGCAGCGGCGAACTGGCCGGCAATATCGATGGCCTTCGGGTCGAACCGTCCGCGCTCTCCGTTCGCATTTACGACCTCGAAATACGACATCGGCAGCAACGATTCCGCAGCTGCGAAGAAATTCAGGTACTGGACGTCGCCGGCCGCATCGAGGTCAGGCCCGCAGGGATTGTCCGGGTCGATGGGCTGGGTCAGGGATACGACGTCGAGCATGCAAAGAGGATCCGTCTGCGGGGCCCTGGTCCCTCCACCAGGTCCGTGACATCTGGCGGATCACGCGGGGGATCATGATCCGATTGACTGTTAGGTCAGATCAACGCCGGCCTCGGTTCATTCCCGGCATGATGGCGGTTTCCCGTGAACCAGCAAGCGCTTGGAACCGACTACATGAGTGCCGCAGCGGTTTCCTCGGGCGGGTGCTTTGCCGCGTCAGGTGAGGGCGACGCCGGGCGGACTTGTCGGCCATCGCACCGATGGCCGGCTCGGATTTCGGTTGTTCGTGCTTGACCGCCCGATGCGCCGGTTGCGCAGCTGGTGCGGTCAACGAGGGAGTTTAACGCCCACATGGGCCAGCTTACCCAGGATACCCGCCTCTGCGAGCTCAAGACCCCCCTTGGCAAGGACGTTCTGGTTTTTGCCCGGTTCGAGGCCGCCGAAGGTCTGAGTGAACTGTTCGAATATCGCATCGAGTGTCTCAGCGAGGAGGCCGATCTCGACTTTGATCGGGCCATTGGCAAGCAGTGCACTCTCACCATCAAATTGCACGAGAAGGAACGCGAGTTCAGCGGCATTCTCACGGAAGCCCAGTGGCTGGGGGTGAAGAACGACTATTTCAGTTACCGGATCGTGCTGAAGCCCTGGTTGTGGCTGCTGTCGCGGACCACCGATTGCCGGATCTTTCAGGACAAGAAGGCGCCCGATATCATCAAGGAGGTCTTCAACGAGCGCGGCTTCACGGACTATGAGTCCAAGCTTACCGAAGAGGGCTCATGTCCGAAGCTCGAATACTGCGTTCAATATCGCGAGACCGATCTGGATTTCGTGTGTCGGTTGATGGAGCAGCACGGGATCTACTACTTCTTCAAGCATGAAGGCGGCAAGCATACGCTGGTGCTGGCTGACTCCAAGTCCTCGCATAACCCCATCAACGGTCTCGCGAAGATCCCCTACATCCCGCTCACCGGCTCCGACCGTCGCGGCGAGCAGCATATTTATGAATGGGCCTCCGAGCGCCGGTTTCGCACCGGGAAGATCGAGCTCAACGATTACAATTACCAGAAGCCCAACTCGCAGATGATCAGCGACGCCAAGGGCTCCGAGCACTACACACGATCCGAGATGGAGTTCTACGACTATCCCGGCAAGTTCAAGGAGAAGTCCGACGGCGAGCGATACGCGAAAATCCAGCTCCAGGCCGAGCAGGCGATGGATCGGCGCCGCCGGGGCAACGGCGACGCCGTTAATCTGTTTCCCGGCGGACTAACCAAGCTCGAGAAGCACTCGAAAGACTCGCAGAACGTCGAATATCTCGTGGTACGAGCCGCTCATTCGTTTTCCATCGAATCCTATCGCACTGGCGGCCCCGGCGACGCCGGACAGCACGTCTACTTCGGCAGCTACGAATTTCTGCCAAGCGATCGGCCGTTTCGATCTCCCATGACGACGCCGAAGCCGAGGATCAACGGCATTCAGACAGCCAAGGTGGTGACCAAGGACGACAATTCGAGCGAGGAAATCGACGTCGAGTCGCTGGGCGAAATCTATGTTCGCTTTTTCTGGGATCGGAAGAAGAAGCGCTCGTGCCGGTTGCGCGTGGCGCAAGTCTGGTCCGGCAAGCGCTGGGGCGGTCAGATCATCCCGCGCGTCGGGCAGGAGGTGGTCGTGGAATTCCTGGAAGGGGATCCCGACCGGCCCTTGGTGATAGGGACCGTCTACAACGATGAATACAAGCTGCCTTACGACCTGCCGTCCAAGAAGACGATTGCGGGTCTGAAGTCCGACTCGACCAAGGGAGGCGGCGGTTACAACGAATGGAACTTCGAGGACAAGAAGGGGTCCGAGAAGATCACCGTGCACGCCGAGAAGGACTACGATGTCACGGTCCGCGACACCGAGACCAGGACCATTGGCGAGGCCGCGTTCGGCGGCGATACCCGCAAGACCACGCTCAAGAACGGCAACGACAAGCTTGATATCCAATTGGGCGGTCAGCACATCAAGCTGGCGCTGGATCAGTCCGTCGATGCGGGCCTGAGCATCACCCTCTCGGCCAACGTCAATATCACCCTGCAGGTTGGTCCAAGCCAGATCATCCTGTCTCCAGCCGGCATCGTCATCAACGCGCCGACCATCACCATGACCGCGCAGGCCGCCATGGCGCTCGCGGCCGGCGGCCCGTTGGTTGCCCACGGCACGCCAACCATTGTCGGCTGACAGCCATGAATCAGGTTCGGTTCAGCACAGTCCACGATCTGTTTGAAGCCTATCCGCTGGCCCGCTACGACGTCGGCAAAGCCGCTCCGGACAAGTTGTCGTTGGATTTCCTGCAGGAGGCGGCCGATGCTGGCAACTGGCACCAGGCTGTATCCTTCTGCGCGTATCTGCTCCCCAGGCGCGTGGCCGTCGCCTGGGGCTGTCGCTCGTTGCGGCAGATGTTCGACCATTTCGACGGCAATGAAGGCAGGTCGCTCAATTTTGCCGAGACCTGGGTCCGGCAACCGGACGAGCAATCGCGCAACAAGGCTTTGGCGGTCGGCAATGCCAACGATCCCGAGCAGCCGGCGACCTGGCTGGCGCTGGCGGCGGGTTGGTCTGGCGGAAGCGTGGTTCCCGCGGAATTTGCACCGGTCGAAGCCAAGCCGGATCAGACGGCGCGAGCGGTTCGCGCAGCCCTTTTGATCGGCCTCTGTCGGCTTACCCGTGAGTCCAGGGACCGGATAATGACGGCCTGCCTGGAGGATGGTATTCAATTGGCACGCGGCGAACCGCGCCCTCCACGCTGACGAGACGATGTGATGGTGCTTCGCTTTAACATCGAGAACGAGCCGAACCTTCCAGACGGCGGCCCTGTGTCATTTACCGTCACAGGAAGGCGCTCGGTCGACATTGGCCGGGACCGCCATCTCGACTGGACATTGCCCGATCCGGCACGGATGATTTCGGGGAAGCATTGCGAGATCCATTATCGCGACGGCGGCTACTGGTTGCACGACGTCTCGACCAACGGCACCTTTCTCAATGGTGCCGACCAGCGCATACGGGGAGCGCATCGGCTGCGTAACGGCGATCGGCTCGTCATCGGCCACTATGTGATTGGCGTTTCGCTGGACCTGGATGAGCCTGCCGAGGGCACGCCGAGCCATGGCGCGCAGCAGCAAGCTCCGCTCGCTCAGCAGCACGCCGATTACCAGGAACTGTGGGCTCCCGGTCGCGACGTGCCGCCGCCAATCGACCCGCAGCAGCTGCGAAAGCCGCGCGAGGCCGCGCGGCCCGTCAATCCGGAATTCCTGGACTGGGCAGCGAGCGTTCCGCCGGCGGGCGTCGATCCTGTCCGGCATTCGCCACAGATGCCTCAGCGCGAGCCGCCGCTGCACGACGACATGAGCTGGGCAGCGGGTCCGGTTGCCACGCCAAAACCGCCGGTCGATGTGCTGCAAGCGATGCCGACGCCGCGCCGACCGTCGGTATGGGCCGACGACGAAGCGGCTGTCCCGCCACCGCCGGCTCCCTCACCGGCAGGGCATGTGGGAGCGCCGCGGCCGCAACTGGCCGAGCCGGCACCGGCCACGGCCGCGTCGATCGGCAATCCCGAGTTTGCGCGCCTGGTCGCACGTGCTGCCGGACTGCCGGACGGTTTCTTTGCCGACAAGACCGAAGCCGAACTCGCGGAACAGCTTGGCGTCATGCTGCGCATGACCGTGGAAAACCTGATGGCCCTGCTGCAGGCGCGGACCCAGGCCAAGCAGCTGACGCGCAGCACCAGCCAAACCACCATCCAGGCCATCGAGAACAATCCGCTGAAATTCTCGCCGACCGCGGAAGACGCGATGCGTATCCTGTTCGGGCCGCCGACGCGCAGTTACCTCGATGCGCCGCATGCCTTCGCCCAGGGCTTCAAGGACCTCAAATCCCATCAATTGAAGACCTATGCGGCAATGCAGCATGCCGTCCGGGGATTGATCGCCAGTATCGATCCGACGCTGATGGCGCGCGAGCTCGAGCTTCAGCGCGGCGCAAGGTCCTTGTTTGGCTCGAACAAGAGCAAGCTCTGGGATGAATTTTTGACGCGCTGGAACGCGCATCTCGGTCGCGACGAGAGCGCGCCGATCGATACCTTCATGCTGCATTTCTCCGAATATTACGACCGCGCAGACAAGCCGGGGTCAAAGTGAACTGTCGGTGACGATGCAGTCGCCGATCATTGCCGAGTGGATGTAGGAATGTCCTGGTACAGCAAAGTTTTCTGGTCGGAAGGTCTGTTCCTGCGGCCGCATCACCTGCAGCAGAACGATCGCTATCTCGAGCATCTGCTGGAAAAGCGCGTTCGCTACACGACACCGTACCCCTGGGGCTTTGCCCAGCTCGAGATCGATAACGATCTTACCCAGCAGAGCAAGTTCGCCGTGCGCAGTGCGACCGGCGTCATGCCGGACGGCACGCCGTTCGATATTCCTGCCGACAGTCCGATCCCGGAAGCCATCGAAGTGCCGGATTCGGCCGCAGGCCAGATCGTCTGGCTGATGATGCCGGTCGCGGCGCCCAATACGCGGGAGGTGGATGAGGATCGCACCGACAGCGCAAGTCGCTACGTTCGGACTGCCGAAACGTTTATCGATTCAACCTCGGCGCTGCGCATCGAAGAAGAGATCGACATCGTCTATCCGCGGCTCTCGTTCGAGCTGCGCAAGACGAGCAAGCCGGGATACATGGGTCTCGGCATCGCTCGTATCCTCGAAGTGCGCGACAAGAATATCCTGTTCGACGACAAGTTTGTGCCGCCGATGCTGGTCTGCGCTGCGCATCCGGTTGTCGATGGCTGGCTCAATCGAATCATTGGCTGGGTTGAGACCAAGCTCGACGAGTTGGCGCGCTACGCGGTCGATCCTTCGTCCGGCGGCGGCTTGCAGAGCGTCGATTATCTCGTGCTGCAGGTGCTCAACCGGACCATTCCCGTGCTGACTCATTTCAAGCGGTCCGGCAGCGTACATCCCGAGCGGCTGTACGAGGAACTGCTGCGGTTTGCCGGCGAGCTTGCGACCTTCGCGACCACCGAACGGCGCGCACGGGACTACCCGGCATATGATCACGACAACCTCGAATACGTCTTCACGCCCCTGGTGCGCGACATCCAGGATTTCCTGAGCGCGCGGCTGGGCAGGCGGGCGATCCGTCTGGAGATCATCGAACGCGCCCAGAACGCATTTGTATCGCCGATCCGCGATCGCGCGCTGTTCCGGAATGCGACCTTGGTGCTGGAGGTCGCCGCGCGGCGGCCCCTCGTGGAGATTCAGAATGAATTCCCGCACCTGTTCAAGGTCGGGCCCAACACAAAAATGACCGAGATCGTGCACGCAAACCTGCCGGGTTTGACCCTGGTGCATCTGCCCACGCCGCCACCGCACATTCGAGCCATCACAGACCACGTCTATTTTTATCTCGATCGCAAGTCGCCGCTATGGCCCGAGTTCAGCACGGCGGCCTCGATCGGGATGCATTTTTCCGGCGACTGGCCGGAGCTTGAGTTGTACCTTTGGGCCATCCTGGAAGAGCGGCCATGACCGACAGGGACAAGCCGGTTAATCCTTTCGGTCGGGGTGAGCGGACCATCATCCGTCCGAACCCCGGCGGGAAGATGCCGCCGGCTCCGGCTCCTCAACCTCCGGCAGGCGAGGGACCTGCCAGCCGTCCAGGGTACTCGCCATCGCCCATGGCTACGCCGGGTGGCCCTTCGCCACCGCCTTCATTCTCTCCCACACCGCAGGGCGCAAGCTACGCGGCCCCGCCGACCAGTCAGCCGTCAGAGGAATGGATTTCGACACCGGCGCCGGCTCAGGCGCCGCAACCGATCCTGCCGCCCGGACCGCCCTTGCGTGTCGACGATCTGGTTGCGCCAAACGCCAATCCGGTGATGCGCGCCGGCGGCCCTTTGCTGCAGTTGCTTGGCCGGCTGCGCGTCGCGCTGATGCGGGCGTCATTCGCGAGCCTGATGGAGCAGGTCGCCGACGCCATCAAGTTCTTCGAGAAGGATATCCGCTCGGCGGGTATTTCCGAGCACCAGGCCAATACCGCGAAGTATATCCTGTGCGCGACCGCCGACGATATTGTGCAACACATACCGACAGACGATCGACACGTCTGGGCCCAATACTCGATGCTCAGCCGGTTCTTCGGCGAGCGCGTGGGCGGCGTACGCTTCTTCGAGATTCTCGACCATTTGAAGACTGATCCGCTGGTCAACTATCCGGTGCTCGAGCTTCAGCACGCCTGCCTTGCGCTCGGATTCCAGGGTATCCACCGGACGTCGCCGGGCGGGCTTGCGAACCTCCAGGTGATCCAGCGCAACCTCTATGAAACGCTACGCCGGGTTCGACCCAAGCCGACCAATGATTTGTCGCCGCACTGGCGGGGCCGGGCCTTGGCCGGTCGGCGGAAGCACTTGCGTATTCCGGTTTGGCTGGTGGCGGCCGTGGTCGCCGCGCTGCTGACGGGATCCTATTTCGTTCTGCGAACGTTGCTGGCTGGCCGTGCAGAGAATGCTGCGCAAGTCGCGCTGACACTGCATCCCGGCGATCCAATCGAGCTCAAGCGCCGCGTCGTTGCGCCGCCGCCACCACCGCCTCCGCCGCCACCGCCGGACCGCATCACCCAGCTGCAGCGCATTCGCAACGCGCTTGCGCAGGAGAAGACGGCGTGCGCCATGACGGCGGATCAGACGGCGAGCTTCATCGTGATCAGGGTGTGCGATCTCGCATTGTTTGCCTCTGGCCAGGCAACCATCCTGGATGGTTTCAAGCCGATCGCGGCCCGCGTCGCGGCGACGCTCGACAAGGAGCCCGGCCGAATCCGGGTGGTTGGCCATACCGACAGCTCGCCGATCCGCACCGTGCGTTTCCCCTCGAATTTCGAATTGTCGGTCGAGCGCGCCAAGGCGGTTGCCGCCGCGCTGAAGCCCGGCCTGGCCGATGGTTCGCGCGTCGATGTCGACGGCAAGGGATCGGATTCACCGATTGCCAGCAATTCGACTCCGGAGGGCCGCGCCAAGAACCGTCGGGTCGAAATCTTCATCGAACGTAGCGAATAGGCGGACGCCAGAGGCTCACGCGATAAGCGACAGGTACCGGTAAATATGCTCGCTAAGGACATACTACGCATCGTTCTCTATGGAGTCGGGCTCAGCTCGCTTGGGGCCGTGATCTACCTTGCCGGTCCCTTCGTTGCTTTCGGCGACTGGCATCCGCTGGAAAATCACATCGTCCGCCAGATCGCGATCCTGCTGCTCGGCGCCGCGGCAGCAGGCGTCACCGGTCTTCATTTCTTCAAGCGACGCAAGAATGCCAAAGAGATCGCCGACGGCGTCAGCGGCGCGGACCAGGCTGTCAGCGACGAGCCGGTGCTCAAGGAGCGCATGAAGGATGCGCTCGCAACGCTCAAGACCGCGAGCGGCAACAAGTCCGGTTATCTCTACGATCTACCCTGGTACGTCATCATCGGTCCGCCCGGTGCGGGAAAGACCACCGCGCTGGTCAATTCGGGGCTCAAGTTTCCGCTCGCGCGCGGGGCGACGCCGGCGGCGATCGCCGGGGTCGGCGGGACTCGCTACTGTGATTGGTGGTTTACCGAGGAAGCGGTGCTGATCGATACCGCCGGTCGCTACACAACCCAGGATTCAAACAGCAAGGCCGACAAGGAAAGCTGGCTGTCCTTTCTGGACATCCTGAAAAAAAATCGGTCGCGCCAGCCGATCAACGGCGTTCTCGTCGCGATCAGTCTGGAGGACGTGCTGACACTGCCGAAGCAGGAACTCGCGCTTCATGCCGATGCCATCCGGATGCGGCTCCTCGAGCTGCATCAAAGGCTGAAGGTGAGCTTCCCGGTCTACGCGCTGTTCACCAAGGCCGATCTCGTCGCCGGTTTCACTGAATATTTCGCCTATCTCGGCGAGGCCGGCCGGCGCCAGGTCTGGGGGGCCACTTTCCAGACCGCCGACAAGACCCAGAATCTGGTGGGGCAGGTCCCGGTCGAGTTCGATCGCCTGCTGGAACGTCTGAGCGAGGAAACGCTCGATCGTCTGCAGGACGAGCCGACGCCGCAGCACCGGGTGCAGTTGTTCGGCTTCCCGGCGCAGATGGCGCGGCTCAAGCCGCAGATCCACGATTTCCTCAACCAGATTTTTGAGCCGACGCGGTATCACGTGAACGCCAATCTGCGTGGGTTCTATTTCACGTCGGGTACCCAGCAGGGTACGCCGATCGATCAATTGATCGGATCGTTGGCGCGGACGTTCGGCGCGGAGGAAGTCGGGGCCGGATCATACTCCGGAACCGGCAAGAGCTATTTTCTCGCCGATTTGATTTCGAAGGTCATCATCGGCGAGGCCGACTGGGTCTCGACCGACCGTGCTGCGGTGCGTCGCGCCCTGATCCTCAAGACTGCCGCGCTGTCGGTGATAGGTTTGGTGGCGATCGGGCTGATCGGCGCGTGGCTGACCAGCTACAAGCGCAACTCCGAGCTGATCGAGCAGAGCTTGCAGGCGGACAACGAGTATGCAACCGCAGGTGCGCCGCTCATCAAGCAAACGCTGATCGCCGATCATGATCTCGACAAGGTGCTGCCGCTGCTCTATCGGCTGCGGAACGCTCCGGCCGGCTATGCCTCACGGAATGAGCCGGTAGCACTTTCGGCGCGCTACGGACTCAGTCAGCACGCGCGCCTGTTGTCGCCTGCGAAGGCGGCCTATCACACCGCGCTTGAACGCATGTTCAGGCCTCGCTTGCTGTACCGCCTGGAAGAGCAGCTCAATGCGCGCATCAACGAGCCTGCCTTCGTCTATGAGGCGCTCAAGGTCTACCTGATGCTCGGCGGCCTGCAATCCCCCGACCGCGAGCTCATCCGTTCCTGGATGCAGCGCGACTGGGCGGACAACCTCTATCCTGGCGCGACCAACGCGGAGGGGCGGCGTCTGCTGGATGAAAATCTCGTTGCCATGTTCGACCTCGAAACCGAGCAGCCGCCGCTGGTCGAGCTCGACGGACGGCTGATCAAGCAGGCCCAGAATTCGTTGGCGCGCCTCAGCGTCTCGCAACGTGCCTACGAGTTCCTGAAGTCGGAGGCTCGTGGATCGACCGCCGGCGACTGGATCGCCAGCCGCCGGGGCGGTCCGGACGTGGCAGTCGTCTTCGAAACCACGACTGGGCAGCCCTTGGACAACGTGCGGGTGCCCGAGTTCTTCACCTACAACGGCTTCAATCAGAAGTTCATCGCTCGACTGCCCGGATTGTCGGAGCGCATGAAGCGCGAGCGCTGGGTCTTGGGTGACGCCGGCCAGCAATCGGCAATCGACCAGCAGTATGACAATCTGGCCGGCGATCTGCTCAGCATCTACTCCAATGAGTTCGTGACGACGTGGCGGACTGCGCTCGGCAGTCTGCGTCTGAAGAAATTGCTCGCGGACAAGCCGAAATACGAGGTGCTGAGGGCGCTTTCGGCGCCGACCTCGCCGATGCGGCAAATCCTGGAGTCGGTGCGCGACGAGACGATGCTGACCAAGGAACGCCCGAAGCCGGCGAGCGGCGGCACGCCGGCCGCGCCGCCGGCGGCGACCACGCCAGCGCTGTTCAACAATGCCCAGGACGGTACGCCTGGTGCGGCGATCGAGTCGCAGTTCAAACCCTACCATGCAGTCCTTGAAGGGGAGAGCACCCGCCGGCCGATCGACTCGACGATCGCAAACCTGAACGACATCGCGCAGAATCTGACGCTGATGGTCGAGAATCCACAACTGACGGCGCAAGCAACGGCGGGGCTTCAGACCCAGGTTGCAGCGCTGCGCAACAATGCCTCGCGTATGCCGCCACCATTTTCCGATATGCTGCGGGCCGCGGCCGCGGAGTTCGAAGGCAGCATCGCCGCCTCCACCGCCGGTCAGATTCTGCAGTCGTTGCGCGATCAGGTCACGCCGGTCTGTCAGCAGACGGTGACCAACCGCTACCCGTTCGTACGGAGCAGTGGTCAGGAAGTCCCACTCGCGGATTTCGCCAAGCTGTTCAGCCCGAACGGCATCATGGACAAGTTCTTCACTCAATTCCTGGCGCCTTATGCGGATACTTCGCGATCCGAATGGGTCTGGCGGAAGGAGAGTCCCGTCGGCCGATCGTTCTCGCCCGACACATTGAAGCAGTTCCAGAACGCCGCCTATATCCGCGATGCCTTTTTCCAGACTGGCGGCGGTGTGCCGGCGGTGTCCTTTGCGATCCGGCCACCGGCTGCGGCCGGACCGGGCATCACAGTCAAGACCGAGATCGGCGGCACGACGATCACGAGCCCAACCACACCAGGACCAGCCGCAGCTCCCTCCATGTTTGGCGCGCCGCAACCCGCTCCTCCGCCGCCGCCGCCGCAGAGCAATTCACCGACCACGGTGCTCTGGCCCGGCCCATCGCCGCGGACGGCAATTTCGGTCAGCAACGAGACCGGCTCGCCGTCCGTACTCGAGCGCATCGGTCCCTGGTCATTGTTCCGAATGCTGGAGGCCGGCTCGCTGGTCGCCAAGGCGGAATCCGCCAGCGCAACTTTCATTGTTGCCGGACGTGAGCTCAATTATCAGATTTCGACCGGATCGTTGCGCAATCCGCTAAACCTGTCAGTGCTCCGCGAGTTTCGTTGCCCGACCGGAATATGACCATGCGATGCGGCTTATTCGGCAAGATCGGCGCGAAGCGTGATTTCATCGCGATCGCGACGCCGCGCAGCTTCCTGGAAGTCTGGGAGCCGTGGGTGCAAGCTGCCATCTCCGCGAGCCGCCATCAACTCGGCGCCGCCTGGCAGGAAGCATTCTTGACCGCGCCGATTTGGCGATTCTGGCTTGGCGCCGCGATCTGCGGCACCACCGTCGCAGGAGCGATCATGCCGTCGCTTGACGGCGTGGGGCGATACTATCCGTTGACGCTGCATGCGATGCCGGATGGTGACGACGCGCTGCCGCCGCCGCACATCGATCCGCAAAACGGGTGGTATGGGCAAGTGGAGACGTTCCTGCTCTCGACCCTGGACCGGGCTGCGACGTTCGAGCAGATCTCCGATGCACTGGATCGTCTCGCGCTTCCACGTCTGCGGACGCCGGGGACTGATGGACCACCGATCGTGTCGCTGAGCGACGCGACGCTGGGAATGGTTTCGACGGTCGATGGGTTTGCCGAGTCGTTCGAAGCGCTCTGCGACGCGAGCTCCCAAGTCTATGCCGCGGCTAGTTTCTGGTGGACCGCCGGGGGCGAGGGGTTCTCGCCGATCGCACTCTGTTGCCGCGGATTGCCGGATCCGTTTCACTATTCCACGTTGCTGACCGGCGACGTTGGCCGCGAAGTATCCGGGACGGGATGACGCGCGATGGTACATGTCCCATCCTTGTTCGATGTCGGTAGCGTCACTCACGCCGGACGGGTGCGGGCGCGGAACGAGGATTCATACCTGGTAAGAACCGACGTCGGCCTGTGGGCCGTCGCCGACGGTATGGGCGGTCACGAGGCAGGCGATCTTGCCAGCCGTATCGTGGTGGAGTCGCTTGATTCCATCGGCGCGCCGGACTCCGCGGCGGACCTGTTGGCGCAATGCGAGACGCGTCTGTTCAGCGCCAACCAGCAAATCCTGGCACTCAGCCATGCAAGGCAGGGTGCCATTGTCGGGACCACCACGGCAGTCCTGCTCGTACGTGACGGCCATTATGCCTGCATCTGGGCGGGTGACAGTCGGGTGTACCTGATCAACCGTCACGGCATCACACAGGTGTCGCACGATCATAGCGAGTTGGAGGAACTGATCGCTGATGGCGCGCTATCACGCGAAGAGGTCCAGGACTGGCCGAGCAATGCCATCACCCGGGCCGTTGGTGTCGTCGCCGACCCCGAGCTCGAGGTGGTGACCGGTCCGGCCGAACCGGAAGACATCTTCGTGATTTGCAGTGACGGCCTGACCCGACACGTGCGGGACGACGAGATCGAACAGCACGCGGCCACTCGCCTTGCCCAGACAGCCTGCGACGACATGCTCGCGCTCGCGCTTGAGCGCGGCGGGCTCGACAACGTCACGATCGTGATCGTGCGATTGCTCGCGCCACGATCCTCAGAGCCCACGAGGGCGCCGCTCGATCAGGAGCCGCGACCATGAGCGCGAACGATCCGTTTCGGCCATCCTACCGCGGTGTGCCGGCCGGCACCCGGCTCAACGGCATTTACGAGATCGAAACGATGATCGGGGCGGGCGGCATGGGGGAGGTCTACCGATGCCGCGAGATCCAGACCGGATCGCCGGTTGCGGTCAAGATGTTGCTCCCCGACATGGTCGACAACGAGGCGGCGCTTGCGCTGTTCCGGCGGGAGGCAGCGGCACTCCACAATCTTCCGCATGAAGCAATCGTTCGCTACTTCCTGTTCACGGTCGAACCCGCACTGCAGCGCCCGTATCTGGCGATGGAGTTTGTGAACGGACGCTCGCTGTCGAACATGCTCGACGATGGGCCGCTGACCTTCGAAGCGCTGATCAAGTTGATGCAGCGGGTCGCATCGGGCCTGCAGGCCGCTCACGAGCATGGCATTATCCATCGCGATGTCTCCCCCGACAACATCATCGTGCCGCTCGACGATGTAAGGCGGGCGAAGATCATCGACTTTGGGATCGCCCGGTCAACGCAGATGGGCGACAAGACCATCATCGGTTCCGGCTTCGCCGGCAAGGACAACTACGCGTCGCCCGAACAGGTCGGCTTGTACGGCAACGATGTCACCGCGAAGTCCGATGTCTACAGCTTTGGTCTCGTCCTGTTCCATGCCTTGACCGGACAAAAGCTCGATATGGGCGGGAGCCAGTTTCAACTGGTCGAGAAGCGTCGGCGTGTGCCCGATCTCGGCGCAGTGGACATGCGCATCAGGCCGCTTCTGGAGAGGATGCTGCAGCCGGACCCGGCCTTGCGACCGACCATGGCGGAGGTCGCCAACTGGACGCCGGCGGGTTCGGCGCAGCCGTCCGCAGCACCGCTCTACGGCTTCGATCCGTTGGCGAAGTCGCAGGCTGGTATGTCTGCGCCGCAGGAGCGGGCGCCATCAACCACGCGGAACTCCCGCCGCATCTGGCTCGGCGCCTGCGTCGCGGCGCTGCTGCTTCTGCTGGGCGGCGGTGGGTACACATTCTATAAATTTGTCTGGAGGACATCGGGCTTGGCGGCTTTGCCGCCACCTCCGAAACTTGCCGGGAGGTCCACGCCGCCTAGCGAGCCTGTTCCGCCACCGCCAGCACGTCAGGAGCCGGTGAAGCTGCCGTCTCAGCCGACGTTGACGCCGTCTCCGTCCCCCGACGGGCCGGGTCGAGCCGAGCGCATCCGCAAATATGTCGCCCAATATGCGGGCGGCGACTGCTTCTTCATCCTGCCTGTTGCGGTGAGCTCAAGCGCAGCCGTCATTGAAGGCTTCGGCGCTTCGACCGCCCCGTTCGATACCTTCGACAAAGCGTTTCGAAAGGAGCAGGGATTTGAGGCTTCGGTCGGCGTCAGGCAGGTGAATCAGGCACAATGTCCGGCCGTCAAATTCCTCAGTCAGGTCGGAAGCGATCAAGCGCGTGCGCCGCGCATCAACCTGTCGGCGACAGAGCTGAAGGCCGGCGAGACCCTCAATGGGACCGTCGAGAATTTTGCCAACCGGGTGGTGGAACTGCTCATGGTCTCGGATCGCGGCGAGGTGCGCAGCCTGTCCTACCTCCTGAAGCCGGGCGTCGACTCGCTTTCCTTTGCCCTGCCGATGGAGCGTACGACCGGTCCGCAACTCCTGTTGGCCGTCGCAGCCCCGCGGGTTCTGGATTCATTGCGCCAGCCGCGACCGATGGCTGCCGACACATTCTTCCTCCAGGCGACGAGCGAAGCTCAACGCGGCAACGTCACCATCACCGCGGCTGGACGCTATGTGATGCTCACCAATTGAGCCGCTGTTCAGAACTTGCCGATCATCAAGATCTTCAGGTCGGCATCCGGCTTGAAGTCGCTCGCCGTGAATTGACGTGCATTGTCGGCGGATGAGGGCTTGAGCCGACCAGGACAAAAGCTGACCAGGCGGTCGTCGCCGCCGGGATCGACCGTCAACGTGAAGGACCGGATTGGACCCGCCCAGTTCGCACCCGTCTTGAGCACGTAGGAAATGCGCCGCTCCTGAAGCTTTGCGGTATTGGCCTGGCTGTCACCTGTGCGCTTGTCCAATTCGGCAAGGAACGCATCCGAAACGCAATAGTCTTTCCTGTACCGCTCGACTTCCGGACCTAGCGCTGCACTGCGACGCAGACCTGAGCGCAGGACCGTGTCAGGGCTGGAGCCGACGCTCGGGCGATATTGATGTTCGACGATGACGGTACGCGCTGGCGGAAAAACTTGCTCGCGAACAGCCGAAGTCTTGGTTACCCAGCCGGGCGTGTATTGCTGGCGACCGTTGTCGCTCATGCCCGCAGGCATCAGAAGGCCATCATCGATCAGCTTCGTGCGGGTTGTCGCCGGCAGGTCGGCCACCCGGATCTCCCGATCACCAAGCGGCAGCAGGGACAGCTTGAACTGACGGAGAAGGGCGGTGACATCCTTGCTGCCGACCATGGCGCGCTGATCGATGGCCAGCGGCACCGCGTTGCCGTCGATCCTGGTCTCGAACGCGACGAAGTTGACTGGATCGCTCGATGGAAGGGCAATGTTCTCGGCTTCGGACAAATCGATGTCGGGCAGCGGAAAGGCGACGGTGAGCGCAACCGGCTTGCTCGTCTGGTTGACGAATTGGTAGCGAACGGTGACCCTGTCCAGCCCGATATGAAGCTCCTCGCTCGCCATGGCCACGTCCTTGGTGCGGACGAATTGCAGCCCGCCGATGGACAATTCGGCCGCGGAATCATTTGCCCGCGCAGGCCAGCCGGTTGCGGCCAACAGGGCGATCATCAAGGCTCGCAACCTCAACGACAGCCCGCTTAACGCTCCATTTGCCATGCCGGCCTCCATGCGGCGCCGCAGCGTCTGTCCGTGTGGGTCAATCGATCGCCTGGTAGAGGTCGCCCCATTCCGGCTTCCAGACGCCATCGGGGTCGCAAACCACGACCGCGAGCTTCATGTCATTGGCGAGACGGATTGCGCCGCGAAAGGCATCCTGGGCCGGCATATGGGCGCTGACCTGGTCGCTGTTCAGGCGTCCCCCGCTTGCGGCGGCCGGCAACACGATTGACCCGGAGGCGCCGGCATTGTCGCGCTTCAAAACCAGAGTAATCGCGTCTGGCTGGATTTCGCTGACTTGCTCAAATCTGTTTCTGGCCATGATTTTGCACTGCAAGCTGAAGGAGTTCGGACTATCACCGTCCAGTGAAAGAGTTGAACGGGATCGGGGTTGCTCGCCACTAATTGACGCTGCACTCGCGCAGTCTTGGATTAGGCAGTCTTGGATTAGTCGGACTGACGCCGCATTCGGTTCGGTTACATTGAGGCGGATATGCTTCGTCGATCTAGCTGGATCTGGCTCTCTATCGTCGGCGCGGTCATGGCTGCCACTGGGGCCAGGGCCGACGATGCGGTCGTGCGAAGCTTTGCCGGCGGTTCGGCTGCATCCATGGTCGGGATCGTCCCGGCCGGCCAGGACGTTGAACTCGGGGGCCCGCAAGCGCTCAGCGCCGACGGACAGGGAAACTTGTTTGTGCTCGATCAAATCAATGGCCGCATTCTGCAGTTCGACCCCAAACAATCGAATACGGCTCCCGACATCCTGAAGATGCCTGGCGATGTGCAGCCCACCGACCTCGTCGTCCATAACGACGACATCATGGTTTGGGACGGCGGCGTGCGGATGCTGAAGGCGGCACCAGGACAGTCCACACGCGGGTTGGGCGGAGACGAGATCCAGCTGGAGGAAGTCTCATCCCGCGGAACCGACGACCAAGTCGCCATTTCGGCCTTCGCACAGATGGGCTCGCAGGCGCTGAGCAGCCCGACCGACTTGCTGGATCAGAATACGCGCGCGGCCATCGTCAGGACGACGCGACAGCCCGACCGGCAGTATATCGCCTCGCGCAGCAAGGGATCGGTGATCGCCGATATCATTCCCGACAAGGGCAATGCCGGCGTTCGGGTCGAAATCCAGACCATGGTATCCAACGAGACCATCGGTCAGCTCGGCCTGCGCGTCCGCAACCAGCTCGGCACCGTTGAGTTTCTCGAGATCGACAACAGCGACCGCTTCTACGTGCTGGCCGAGGACATTCCTCCGTCCGGCAAAAATGCCTCCACCTTCGTCGCACGCTATGCCGCGAACGGACGCCTTGAGGGCATCTACGAGCTGCCGCTGGAGAACACGCCCGTGACCCGGCGGTTCGTCACCGTTTCGGGCGATGGCGACGTCTATTTTCTGCGCACCAAGCCGGATGGTGTCGAGGTGGTCGGTGTCGGCTTCCGCCCCCTGGGGAAGGTATCCGTTATTGACGTCAGGCCGTCGCGCACGGCGGCCGCGCCGGCGGCGCGGCCGGATATCAAGTTCAATGCGACCGCCGCCGTGCGGCCGTCCAATCGTCAGCAGGCGATCGAGACCGCCTTCGCCTTTGAGGGCATTCAGTGGAAGCTGACACCGGCGAACTACGGTAGCGATCCCGACAGCCAATGCTCCGGTTTCAGCCGTATTCGCCGGCCGTGGTACCTGCAGGGCAAGGTAAACCAGGAAGTGCGGGGCGTGCCCTATTGCTGGGGGTGCCACGGTTCGCTCGCGAACTTCCGGCAGCGGATCGACAGCGGGACGCTGGCGGGCAATGTCTGCACCCGCAACGAGCCACGGCCGGATGTGGCCGGCGTCGACTGCTCGGCATTCGTCAGCGCCACGTGGGGACTTTCCGTCCACTACACGACCGCCGCCATCCCCGCGATCGCCGCACCCGTGACCAACCCCTGGGACCTCAAGCCTGGCGACGCCCTGAACAAGCCGGGTTCCCACGTGATGTTGTTCCTGCGGTTCACGCCCGATCGCAAGGCTGAGGTCATGGAATCCTCGACGGGTGGCTGCAACGGTCGGGTCTGCCGCAACGTCTATCCGCTCGCAAGCCTGCTCGCGCGCGGTTACGTTCCGGTCCGCTTTCGGGCGTTCGCAGACGATCAGACGACCGTTTCCGCGAACGCCTATCAGGAGACCGAGGCGCCGACAGGCCGCAAGACGGCGAATAAACGGCGCTGAACCTGAGGTCTTGCCAAGGCTACAGATGAACATGGATCACCGCCGGCGCGCTGGTTTCCAGAGGTCCAGACGGCATTTCTGCTGCTCTGCCTTACCGGTGCGGCTCCAGGGCGGACCTGCTTGATATCGAGGTGGATCGCGATGCGAAAGCTCAAGGGCTTTGATCGAAGGACCGGTTGGCTGTGTGCCGCCATCCTGCTCGCTGCGTTGATTGGCCTGCCACTCCAGCGCGCGCATGCGGCCGGTGAGCTGTCTATAAGCAATCCCGACGGTGCGGCTCTCCGGGCGCTCGTCATCGGGATCGACGACTACCAGCATGTACGCAAATTGAAGGGCGCGGTCGCCGACGCCAATGACATCGTGTCCAGCCTGAGGACCATGGGCGTCAGCGATGTGGTCGAGCTGACCAATGCACAGGCCGACAGGGCAAGCGTGCTGCGCGAGATCAGCTCACTGGTGGAGCGGACCAAGAGCAACGATCTCGTCTTCCTGTCGATCGCAGGTCACGGCACGCAGGAGCCGGAGCGGATCAAGGGCTCGGAACCGGACGGAATGGAGAACGTGTTCCTGCTGCCCGAATTCGCGACCACGCCGGCAGGATCTGTCGAGCGCATTCTGGGAAGCGAATTCAATCATTTCATCCGGCAGTTCGAATTGCGCGGCGCAAGGGTGATCTTCGTCGCGGATACCTGCCATGGCGGCGGAATGGTACGCGATATCGATCCGCGTGCGGCCGAGATGAGCTTTCGACAGGTGCCGCGCTACACGCTGCTGGTCGATGAATTGAAGCCGGTGTCGAGCAGCGACGACCCGAAGTCCGAACTCGATCTCGACCACACCGCGTTCATCGCCGCGGTCGATCGTCACACTAAGGCTCCGGAAGTGCGGATTCCCGGGATCGATGGCCTGCGTGGCGCTCTGAGTTATGCCGTTGCGCGGGCCATGGAGGGCAACGCGGACATCAATCATGATGGCAAGGTGACCTTGAAGGAGCTTTTCAGCAATGTTCGGCAGGTGGTCTATCAACTGTCCGACCAACGCCAGAACATCGTGACGGTATCGTCGCCGGCCCAGATGCCGGAAACCGAGGTCGCCTTCGAATTGACGCGCGGCGTGGTGCTGATCCAGGGGACGGCCGCGAGAGCTGCCTCCGGCCAGGTTGCTAACGTCGCGTCCGCCGAGAAACAATCTCCTGCGTCGCCGGCCGTTACGGCTAAGTCGGAAACTGCTCCAACCAGTGCCGCTGCGAGCGCCCCGGCCGCGCCCAGTGCCGCGCTGCCGCCGTTCCGCCTCACCACGCCGATCCGTTTGGCGGCGCTTGACGGCAAGATGAACTATTTCACCAGTCTCAAGCCGCAGGACGCCAGCGTGCAGGCAGTTCAACCGACTGATAATCCCGACCTGATCTGGGACCCCGTGTCTCATGACGTGATCGCCTGGGGCGACGTGGTCGCCTATGGCGTTGACGTTGGCGGTTTGACGACAGTGGTCAACCGAACCGCGGCAATTCGGGAGCTTAAGCGCATGGCGACGCGATCGCCGCAGCTGATGCGTATTTGGCCGGATGATCGACAGCAGCGCAGCGGCCAGACCGTCGAGGTCGAATTGTCCGACGTCGGTTCGCGGGCTGTGCTGCTGTTCAACGTGTCCGGTGATGGAACCATCCAAATGCTGTATCCGGTGGGTTCCGATGCCGCGCTGGCTCGATCGGCAAATCTGCGGCTGCCTCTCCGGGTGGGCGAGCCGTTCGGCGCCGAGCAGATCGTCGCGGTGACCTCGCAGCAGCGGATGGTTGATCTGGAGACGGTCCTGATGCAGCTCAACCGGCGCCGTGCCTCGGGGCAGGTGATCAAGAGTCTGGAGCGCTATCTGCCGGCGGACGCGCGGATCGCGTCAATCGGCTTTTTCAGCGTTCCCTGACAAAGCTGTGACAGCGGGTCATGTCGCCAGCGAAACTGGTTTCCCGGAAGCAATCAGGGTTCGCGATCGTGCTGTTGCTGGCGGGAAGCGGCGTCGCGTTAGCGGCGCCGCCGCCATCGGCCTCTCCATCGGGAGGTGCGACAAACGTTCCATTGCTCTGGCGCGTACAGGCCTCGCGCGGCGCGGCAAATGCTGCCGGCGTGGCGCTTGAGATCCTGCCGGGTCCAACGGTCAACATTGGCGGCAAGGTGTCATTCGGCGTAACCGCCAGGAAGCCCGGCTATCTGATGCTGGTGGATGTGGATGCGGAAGGGCGGATGTCCCAGATCTTCCCGACTGCCGAGCTATTGGCGCAGTCGGTCGGACCCGACATGAATCTTGTGAAGCCCGGCGTCCAATTCATTGTTCCGACCCCAGCGGCACAGCAGCGTGGATTTGAATATGTCGTCGCGCCGCCGGCCGGGTCCGCCGTGATCGTTGCGATCCTGAGCGAGCGACGTGTGCAATTGCTGGATTTGCCGGACGTTCAGCGCAAGCTTCAGGGGCCGGCCGACACGTTGAGCTATCTGTCGGATTGGACCAGTCAGCTGCGGATACCGGACAGCGGCGGCGGAAGACTGCTGCCGAACAATTGGTCGTTCGACATCAAATCATACTCCATCAAGTAGGTGAGCGATTGCGTTGCTACGGCTACCCGGGCGGTTGAGGAGACCGTCCGGCGCGATCATGTAATATTCTTGTGGCCGAGGCTGCTGTCCGGCGTCTTGCGTGCAGGGCCCCGCGGTTTGGCTCCGTTGCCCCGGCATGACCGATTGCGGAGGAGACGGCGGCCCGACCTCGAGCGCGCCGCCGTGCATGCTGTCCTAGTTGCAGACCTCGACATTGCCGGTACCGCCGCCGGGACCTCCGCCGCCACGGTAATCGAGATGACACCCGCGACGGACCGGGCGGCATAGATAAGCATCGCACACGATCTGGCCGCTGCCACCCGAGGGTCTGGCCGTCGCCTGCCGTCGGGGAACGTCGGCTTGCGGCTCGGGCCTCTCGCGGACCGGACGATCGGCACGCGACGGCCGCTCATCCGTGTTGCGCTTCGCCACCGGCTTTTTCCCGCGCCGCTTCTCGCATTCGTTGTCCTCGTTCAGGAACGAGCCTTCGGCGCAGGTGATCTTGCGGCACTGGTCGCCGTCGGCTTTGTAGCCGTGTTCGCAGATCAGCGGGCAAACCCGGGCTGGCTTCAGCTTGATCGCATCGAGCACATCGAGGCTTGCAAGCTTGACGTCAAATTTGGTTCCGGCGTGCCGGTTGAACAGGGTCAGGGAGCGACGCGAGGCCGCGTTCCACTCACCGTCGATGGAGCCCGTGAAACAGCCAACCCGGCTCAATTCGCTCTGCACCGATTTGGCAAGATCCTCCTGCGGCGACGCCGTGTTCAAGGCGGCAACCTTCGCGCCCTCGCTATTCTGCGATGGGGTCGCGGTTGCAATATTATCCGGCCTGGCGCTGTCGGGCGCGGGTCCGTTCGCGGAAAGCATGGCGACCGTTGAGGTTTGGGATGCGGTTCGCTTGCGTTCAGCCTCAGCAGCTTGGTCCTGCGCTGCCTGCTTTGTTCTTTCTGCCGCGATCCGGGCATCCTCCGCAGCCTTGAAATCTGCGGCCGCCTTTTCCTGCTCCGCTCGCTGGGCACCTTCGGACGCAAGCCGAGCCTTCTGCTGCTCCGCTTCCTGCGCTTTCCGGGTCGCGGTGACGCGCGCGTCCTCCGCGTCGATCTGATTGAGCTGAAGCTTGGCCAGGTTTGCGTAATAGCCGTCGGGGTGCTGGGCGAGGAACGCGCTCATAGCGGCCTTGTTACCCAGTTGCAGGGCCAATTCGTAGTCGCGACGAATTTCCGACGAGGCGCTAGCCGGCGGCGGCGCCGGCTCCTCTGCCTTTGGCACGAGCGCAACGTCCTCACCGCCCAGCGATCCGTAAACGTAGGGCTCCTGTCGATTACCCGTGGCTTGCAGGACATCATCGCGGACGAAGCCGAAAGCCCTGCGCAGGTCGAGTCCAGGCTTTGCGATATATTTCACCAGTGCCGTCGCGTAGGGACTGTTCGTGCTGTTGCCGTCGAGCGCGGTCAGTCCGGCCTTGGCCGCAAACGCGATCAGCGTATTGGATACGGCGGGCTCTACCCGGGCGAGCCCGCGGCTGATCGCGCGCGAAGCGACGGTTCGTTTCATCGTGTCGGCGAATGGATTGTTGCGACAGGCGTCAACGATCACGACGCGGAGCTGTTTCGCGGGCTCGATAGCCAGCAGGACGCGATCGAGCGAGAAGGCCTCGTCATAGATATCAGTGTCGCGCTCAAGCCTGGCATCCGTCGGAATCAGATAATTCGTCCCGTCGATCTCGATTCCGTGACCTGCATAGTAGACGATGGCGATGTCTGCATCGCGAGCTTGGTCGGCGAAATCCCTCAGTGCCCGCCGCATGTCGCTCGAGGTTAGGTTCAGCCGGGACTCCACCAAATCGAACCCGGCGCCCTTCAAGGTCGCGGCGATTGCGGTGGCATCATTGGCAGGATTTGGAAGCAATGGCGCATTTTGATAGTTCGAATTTCCGACCACCAAAGCCACTCGCTTCGTTGCCCAGGCTGGCTGAGACGCCAGGAGAACTGAAGCAGCAAGAACAACAAGAACTCGGAGGAGCGTGTAGCGCATGGCGAACGTCCAAAATCGGCTCAAAACAACGGCAGCTTTATCGAAGGTGGCCGCGCGCAAACTCCACTGCGTCAAGCGTTACGAGCGCCGGCATGCCTCCGTACAGTAACAATCCTGAGTCCAATCCATTCCTGATGTTGTCGCTTGGGGAAGCGAGAATGTTCAAGGATACACCGAAGCGTGTAGGGCCGGTGGCGGACGGCCGAACAAATGTCAGTTGACCTGTAAGATATTGAAATATCTGATTTTTATCTTTGGCGCCGGAATGGCTGGCAGTGCCGCCATCCGGGTGGCTTCGCCAAGCGGAGTTCCATCTCTCGATAGTGATCTCGGAATTGACCCGCATGCTCAAGCGTTGCTCGCGCGGATCGTCAGGGTGTGGCGGCCGCGTCGTTAGTCTCGGTGGCGTCGACAAGGTTCAGCCGGCTCGTTTCGGCTGTTTGTCGCGCCGCGGGCCTCTTCCATAGGAGCGCGAACTGCGTCTATCTGGAAGCAACGCCGATCCGCTCGAGCTGAGACGTGCGAGTCCCGAAAGAATCGAAATCTGCGTCCTCGGGATCCGGACGTCGACGCGTGGACCCCCACCGCAGGTGTCGTGGAAATCTCTAGCGTTGGAGACGCACATGTCAATTCCGCTGAAAATCTACGTCACGCCATTTGCCGAGAAAGGTGTCGCCGAGCCTCAAAAATGGAGTGGCGAGGCCGCCAAGAAGGCACTGGATGTGGTCAATAAGATCTGGGCGAAGGCCAAGATCGCGTTCGTGATCAATGATTACGTGGAAGATAAACCGCTCGATATGGCGAAGAGCGCGCGCAACAATGACCAGCGCGTGCTGGATGTTCTCAGTCTCCGGCATGCTCCCGACAACGCGGTCCACATTTATCTCGTCAACCCGATTGTCAATCTCTCGGCCGGTGGCAGCTCATACCTTCATAGCGATCCCGAGCCGGCAAGCTTTGTCCAATGGTATGGCAATGACTTTGCCAACGGACGCGCGTGGGCCCATGAACTTGGGCATTTGATGAGTCTCGACCACGTCGACGTAGATTACGCCGATGAGAAGCAGGCCGCCCTGCGCAGCAACTTGATGACGAAGGGATTGAGCGTGGCAAGCGATTTGACCGGTCAGCAGATCAGCACGGCCAAGAGTTCAAAACTGGTGAAGCGATTTGGCGGCTGACCTCGGAACCTGCTGCCGGCGCCTTCCATGGACGGATTACCGCCGGCCCGATCGCTCGTTCGCCCACCGACCGCCGGAGAGACGCCATGCCCAGGATCGACCTTGCAAACGTGCCGGAACGCAAGGGGACCGGCTATCCGGCGGAGTTCGCCGCGCCGTGCGCCGAGCGGGTGCGGCAGCGTCTCGGTGATGCCGGCGGGCTCGCCGACTTCGGCGTCAACCTGATCCGGCTGCCGCCCGGCAACTGGTCGAGCCAGCGCCACTGGCATTCGGATGAGGACGAGTTCGTCTATGTGCTCGCGGGCGAAGTGGTGCTGGTGGAAGACGGCGGCGAGACGGTGCTGCGGGCCGGCGATTGCGCGGCATTTCCGAAAAACTCCGGCAACGGGCATCATCTGATCAACAGGTCGCAGATGACGGCGACCTATCTCGAGGTCGGTTCGCGCTCGCGCGCCGACGTCATCACCTGCTCCGACATCGACATGATGAGCCCGAGCTCCGACGGCCGCTTCCTGCACAAGGACGGCACGCCGTACGAATAGCCCACCTGCCGCGCCGCGCCCGAAATCGGGCGTTGCGGATTGGCCGGCGAAGGACCAATGTTCCGGCGAGGAGCTTTGGTCGCGTCGATGGCGGAATGGTATTTCATCTGGGTCGACGGTCCGCGCGGACCCGAGCCGCAGAAATGGTCGTCGGACGGGCTGTGGGGCCAGCTTTCGCGTCAGGACGTGATCGTGCGTTTTCCCCTGAGCGATCGCGAGGCCGAATTGTCGCTCGACCAGCTCGCAAGGCTGCACCCGGTGCCGCAGTGAGCTGCGCCGCAGTTTTCCGTCGACGTTCGATCCGCCGGGTTGAACGTCAGACCGAAAGATCGAAGCCGGGCGTCTCGATTTCGGTCAGGAATGAGGCGACGAACATCTTGCCCAGCACGTGCTTGGCCGCCGGCGTGCCGGCCTTGAGCAAGCCGGCGCGTGTAGCCTCTGCGAGCTCGGCAAGCGTCGGTGCTGCGAGGCTCGTGTCGGGTGTGGCGCGCGGCGCCGTCGCGGATGCGCTGAGCAGCACGCCGGCATAGTAGAGCCGGGTGAGCGCGCGGACATGTGCGAGCCGTGCGCGCAGCGCCTCGTCGAGCGGGCGGCCGAGCCAGGCACGATGCAGGATGTTTTCCAGCTCCGGCGTGCGCGCCAGGCTGTCGCCGACAATCGCAAGGTCGACCAGCGGATCGGTGCGATAGGCGGATTCCCAGTCGATCATCCAGAGCCTGTTGCCGTCGAACAGGATGTTGGCGGGGAGCGAGTCGTTGTGGCTCGACACCGAGTTGGCCTCGTCCCAGGCATAGGCCGCGCGGATCCGCGCGAGATGCGCGTTGCAGCGCTCAAGCACGCCGGGCGCGAACAGGCCGGTGCGGCCGACATGGGCCCAGAGCCGGGCCACGATGTCGGGGTAGCGCACGAAAGCGGGAAAGGTCGGCGTCGCCTGCAGGCGCGCCAGCAATTCGCCGAGCGCCTTCGCCAGCGCCGGCAGGCCGCCGGGATAGCGGCCGAGCGGCTGCCGCTGCACAAAATCCATCACCGCGATGCGCGAGGCCTCGTCGACATAATGGAGTCGCGGCGCGATGCCGGCCTCGGCCGCGATCCTGAGCGACACATACTGAAACGGATTGCGCAGCGGGCTCGGCATTCCTTCGATTCGGAGCAAATAATTCTCGCCGCCTGCATGGATCCGGAACAATTGCGCCGACGTTGCGCCGCCCGAGACGGATGTGACGGCGTCGATCGCCGCGGTGCCGATCACCTGACGCAGTGCGGCATGCGCCGCGTCGCGCTCTATCGGCGGAAGTTTATCGAGAGCACTCATGCGCAAGAAGTTAGCATGGCCGCCATGCGTGCCGAAATCGCATTGATCAGCGTTCGCGATCTATTGCTGGCAGCGCACGACGAAGCGTGAAACAATGCTGCAAAAATCATGTTGGGAGAGAACTTGATGTCGTTCGAGCGGGGGTTGCATTGCGCCGTTGCGTGCCGATCATGGATCGCGTTGCCATTATTCTGCCTGATCAGCACGTTCGGAGTGGTGCATAACGCCGCCGCGAACGAGTCCTTGCAGATTGTGGACGCGCGCGTGCCGGCGGTCGACAAAGCGGGCGGGGACCTTCCGTTGACGATGACGATCAAGAACGAGGCCGACAGCGCCGATGCGCTGCTTCGTGTCCGCTGCCCGGTTGCGAATTTTTCCGAGCGTCATACTGTGGATCGCGGCGAGGGCGCACCAGCGATGCGCTCGATATCCAATATACCAGTGCCGGCAAAGGCAATGCTCGAGCTGAAGCGTGACGGTTATCACGTCATGCTTCTGCAGATGCGTCAGGCGCTCACGCCGGGCGAGACCTTCAAATGCGCGATCGTTTTTCAGAAAGCAGGCACCATCGAGACGGAGGTACAGGTCCAGAAGTGACCTAACACAAGTGACTCAAGAAGGCGGCGGGTGGTGCACAGCCACGCGCCGGGACTCAAGGCTTCTCGCGTGACCGCCCGTGTGTGACGGGCGGTTCGATCAATGAAGAATGCTAGATCCGGAGGAAATGAACTCATGACAAGGTTGAATTGGGTAAAGTCGCATATGCTCGCCGCGGCAGTAGCATCCGCAGCGACCTTCGCGGGCTCTTTGGCGCTCGCCGACGATGTCAATCAGGACCGTTTGCTCAATGCTGACAAGGAAGCAGGCAACTGGCTGCACCACCACAAGAACTATTCGGCGACGCGCTTCTCGTCGCTGGCCGATATCAACAAGGACAACGTCAAGAACCTGAAGGTCGCCTGGACCATGCATCTCGGCGGCGTCGAGGGCGGCGGAATCTGGTCGCATGGCGGCCTGGAGGGAACGCCGATCGTCGAGAACGGCTTCATGTACGTCACCGACGGCTGGGGTTCGGTCTACAAGATCGATGCGCATGGCGGTAAAGGCGTGCTGCTCTGGAAGATGGACCCGAAGACCGACCATGACTGGGCCGGCGCGGTCGCCTGCTGCGGCGTCGACAACCGCGGCGTCGCATTGTGGGGCAATCTCGTCGTCTCGCACACGCTCGACGGCCGCCTGATCGCGACCAACAAGGAGACCGGGCAGGTCGCCTGGCAGCGCCAGGTCGCCGATCCC
Organism: Bradyrhizobium sp. USDA 3262; assembly: GCF_054060035.1. NCBI lineage: Bacteria > Pseudomonadati > Pseudomonadota > Alphaproteobacteria > Hyphomicrobiales > Nitrobacteraceae > Bradyrhizobium > Bradyrhizobium sp. USDA 3262. Next base: position 6,372,199 of record NZ_JBSSCT010000001.1, on the reverse strand, counting down.
GACAAGGGCGAGGTGATCACCGGCGCACCGCTGATCGTCAAGGACATGGCGATCACCGGCGTGGCCGGCGCCGAATACGGCATTCGCGGCTGGATCGCCGCGACCGACCTGAAGAGCCAGAAGGAAGTGTGGCGCACCCACACCATCCCGGGCAAGGACGAGGCGGGTCACGAGACCTGGAAGGACGACAAGGACGCCAAGGCGAGCGGCGGCGGATCGACCTGGGTCACCGGCAGCTTCGACCCCTCGACCAACACCATCGTCTGGGGCGTCGGCAATCCCGGACCGGACTGGGACAACGAGTATCGGCCCGGCGACAACCTCTACACCGACTCCTCGCTTGGTCTCGATGCCGACACCGGCAAGATCAAGTGGCACTACCAGCACACGCCGAACGATCCCTACGACTATGACAGCGTGGCGGAGAACGTGCTGGTCGACGTCCCCGGTCCGAACAACACGACGCAGAAGCTCGCGCTCGAGGCCGACCGCAACGGCTTTGCCTATGCGATCGACCGCAACAGCGGCAAGTTCATCTGGGGTCTGCCGTTCGTCAAGAAGGTGACTTGGACCAAGGGTCTCGACCCCGAATCCGGCAAGCCGGTGGAGTATGATCCGAAGCAGGGCGTGCAGCGCTACAACGCGGCGGTGACGCCAAGCCGGACCAACAAGGTGACGGACATCTGCCCCGGCAACATGGGCGGCAAGAACTGGCCGCCGACCGCGTATAATCCGAACCTGAAGCTCTGGTACATCCCGGTGATCGAGAGCTGCAACCGGATCACGGTCGAGGAGACGACGCCGGACAAGTTGAAGAAGCGCGAGTTCTTCACGGGCGGCGGACCGAGCCAGCCGGTCAAGATCACCGGCAGCGTCACCGCGATCGACGTCACCACCGGCAAGGTGGCAGGGAAGGCGGAGACCGAATTCCCGAACCTCGGCGGCATTCTGGCAACGCCCGACCTCGTGTTCTCCGGACAGCCGTCCGGCGAGGTGATCGCCTATGACGCGAAATCGCTGCAGCAGCTCTGGCAGTTCAACACCGGCGGCGGCGTCAACGCGCCCCCGATGACGTTCTCGGTGGACGGCAAGCAGTATGTCGCGATTCTGGTCGGCCTCGGCGGTGCCTGGGACAAGTGGTTCATCGATGCCACGCCCGAGTTGAAGCGGATGCAGCCGGGCTCGATGCTCTACGTGTTCGCCCTTTGACGTCGCAGCGCGGGAGGCCTCTCATCGAGGCCTCCCGCGTCGATTTGGCCGAGAAAGACAAGAAAAAAGACAAGAAACAAGACAAATGAAAAAAAATTGGCTGATTGGCGCGTGGCTCGGCTGCGCGCTGGTGATCGGATTCATCGGTACCGCGCAGGCGCAGTCGGCGAGCGATCCGACCGATGCGGGCAAGGCGGTGTTCAAGCGCGGCAATTGCGTCGGCTGCCACAAATGGCATGGCAATGGCGGCGGCGGCTATGGTGGCGACGCGCTGTCGCTGCGCAAGACCGAGCTGACCCGCGAGCAGATCATCGAGACCGTGACGTGCGGCCGGCCGGGCACCGGCATGCCGTTCTTCGTGCGCGGCTCCTACGACACCACGAAATGCTACGAGATGACCCGGCAGGACGTCGCGGACCGCATGCCGCCCGAGGCGAATGTGTTCCTGCGGCCGAACGAGATCGAGGCCGTCGCCGATTACGTGCTCGCCCGTGTCAAGCGCAAAGGCGAGCCGACCTACGATGAATGCATCGCGTTCTTCGGCGATGGCTCGCGGGTCTGCAACATCTACAAGGAGGCCGGCCACGCCGCCGCGCCGTCCGACCAGAGCGAGAAGGCAAAGCCATGAGCAAGCAAAGATCGGCAATCCGTGGCTTGGTCTTCGCTGTCACCGTCACGGCAGCGGTGCCGGCGATGGCGACCGCGGGAGACCTGCGCGACATCAGCGTCGGAATGGCGATCAGCAGCGTGCCGGACGCGGGCTACATTAATCTGACCTGCGTCGGAGAGAAGACCCACAGATTGGCTGATTGGGCGCAGTGGCAGGCTTGCCAGGCCGGACCGGACCAGCTGCGCGGCATCCGCTTCGAGTATGATCGCGAGAGCGGGCGGGAAGGCACCATGGTCGGCGGCCATCCCGCGATCCTCACCGTCATGATCGACAAGGACGCCAAGATCGCGGCGCTCATGATCGAGACCGATCCGAAGGCGCGGCTCTATCTGCGCAAGAAGGCGTTCCTGCTCGGCCTACAGGCGAGATCGCGCTATGGCGAGGACGGTTGGACCTGTTCGAAGGCACAGCCGGGCGCCGACAAGCAGGAGGTCGGCGGCGTATTTGTCGACGAGAAATGCACCAAGACCACCGACGGCCGCACGGTCGAGATCGAGCGTCATCTCTACCGCGAGCCGAACAAGGAGCTCAAGGACATGACCGACGAGACCCGGATCACGATCCGGCGCGCCGGGTCCTGAGCTGCGAACTGAAATAGCCAAATTTCAGTTGCTTAACTGATCTAAAATGACTCTCTTTCTTTTCGTCATGGCCGGGCTTGTCCCGGCCATCCACGTCTTTTCTTGCGCGATTGCAGCGAAGACGTGGATGCCCGGCTCAAGGCCGGGCATGACGGAGCTAGTCTAATGCCGCGCCAGCAGCACGACGACGATCAGGGCCAGGATGGCGCACAGCACCTTCCAGAAGGTGACGGGATCGCGGTCGTGCAGCGATTTGCGGGTGGTGACGGCGGGTCCTGCCCAGGTCGCGCCGTTTTCCAGTTCGTGTGCGAACTCGATGGCGTCGCCGAAGCGTTGTGCCGGGTCGACGCTGAGCGCCTTGCCGATCACCGCGTCGAGCCAGGCCGGCAGGTCCGGCCGGTAGCGCGACAGCGGCGCCGGCTTGCCGAAGCGCGGCCGCGAGAACGGCTCGATCTCGCCGAACGGATAGTTCGCCGTGAACATGCGGTAGACCGTGACGCCGAGCGCGAACAGGTCGGAGGCCTCGTCGCCGGCCTTGCCGCCGAACAGTTCCGGCGCCATGTAGCTCGCGGTGCCCGGAATGTCCTCGGCGGGAAAATCCTCGAGCAGCGGCACCCGCGCGACGCCGAGATCGACAAGGCGCAACCCGCCGTCCTTCAGCAGGATCACGTTGTCGGGCTTGATGTCGCGATGGATGATGCCGGCGCGGTGCAGCGCGGTGACCGCGCGCACCAGCTTGGTTGCGATCGCGATGCCCTCGGCGAGCGACAGCCGCGGCGCGCGGCCAAGCCGCTGCTCCAGCGTTTCACCCTCGTAGAGCGGCATCGCCGAATAGAGCCTGGTCTGCCGCTCCGCCGGCACCTCGATGATTTCGCCGATCCAGAGACTGCGCACGCGCGCGGCGACCCAGGCCTCGCGCACGAAGGCGAGGCGGTAGGAGCCTTCGCTCGCGACCCGTGGATGTGGAAACTTCAGCACCACTTCGCGGCCGGCGCGCTTGTCAGTCGCCTTGAACAGGCGGCTGTAGCGCCCGTCGGACAAGACGTCGCCGAGGCTGAAATCGTCGATCGTATCGCCGGTCACCGGCAGATCGAGGATCGGCAGCGTCGCGATCGCGTGCGTAAGATCGTCGCGGTCCGCCGGCGGCAGGTCGACGACGTCGAGCACCAGCGCGGTCGTGTTGTCGCTGCTGCCGGCCCCGAGGGCGGCATCGACGATGCTGCGCGCTGATTCGTCGGGCGGCGTGCGTTCCTCCAGCAATTGCTGGAGGCGCAAATCGCCGAGCGCGCCGTGAACCCCGTCGCTGCAGATCAGGAGACGGTCGTGTTGCCGGAGCCCGAGGGACGTGTAGTCGAAGCGGGCGAACTCCTCGAAACCGATGGCGCGGCTCAGCATGTGGGCGAGGTCCCCGCGGCCGGCGATATGGTCCTGCGTCAGGCGTTCCAGCCGGCCGTCGCTCAGGCGATAGGCACGGGTGTCGCCGATATGGATCACATGACATTGCCGCCGCGACAGGATGATCGAGGAGAACGCGCAGGCCATGCCGCTGCGCCCAGCATCGACGCGGCCCTGGCCGTAGATCCAGCTGTTGGCGGCTTCCAGCGCCCGCGCGGCGCGGCGACGGACGCCGAGCGTCTCGGGCAGCGAATAATAGGCGTCGATGAAGCTGCGGACCGCGACCTCCGCGGCCTCGCGTCCGCCCTTGTGGCCGCCGACGCCGTCGGCGACCGCGGCGACGACGTCGCGATGGACCGAGCCCGGCTGGCCGAGGCAGGCCGCGACATAATCCTCATTGGCGGCGCGCTTGCCGGTCTCGCTGGCGAAGCCGACGCGCACCCCCAAGTCCCGTTGCGAACCGTTCGCCACGTCCGAGCCCCGTCACATTGCGGAGCGGAGTCCTCAGACGCGCGCTCCCGACACCGCGCCCCAGGTGGTGCGCCAGCGGACCTTGACCATGGCAAGTCCGATGAAGCCAAGCAACGCCAGCCCGCCGAAGAACAGGAAGCCCGCCCCGAATCCGCCGGTCATGCCCTTGGCGAAGCCGAGCGTCTGGGCAAGGAAGAAGCCGCCGACGCCGCCGGCGCAGCCGACCAGCCCGGTCATCAGGCCGATCTCGTGACGGAAGCGCAGCGGGATCAGCTGGAATACCGCGCCGTTGCCCATGCCGAGCGCCAGCACGCCGATCGAGAACAGCAGCACCGAGATCCAGGCGATGCGCGGCAGTTCGGTCAACGCCCAGCCGGCCTGCGTCGGCGCGGTCGGGCCCTCCGGCATGAAGGCGATGACAAGATAGGCGGCGACCACGACGCCGAACAGGATCGACAGCGAACGAATGCCGCCGATCCGGTCGGCGATCATGCCGCCGACGGGACGGAACCCCGAGCCGAACGCGACGATCAGCGCGACCAGCATGCCGGCCGCGACGCCGGAGACATGATACTGCACGGTGAAATAGAGCGGCAGCGCGTTGGCGAGGCCGACGAAGCCGCCGAAGGTGATGAAGTAGAAGAACATGAACCAGCGGCTGTCGGAATCCTTCAGCAGCGCGCCGTAAGCCTGCAGCGAGACCTTCTTGCGCTCGCCCGGCGCGTCCTTGGCTGCGAACGCGTAATAGGCGAGCACCATCAGCATCGGAATCAAGAGGCAGCCGAACACGGCCTGCCAGCCCCAATGCTCGGCAATGGTCGGTGCAAGCAGCGTGTCGAGCACGACGCCCATATTGCCGGCGCCGGCGATGCCCATCACCACGCCCTGATATTGCGGCGGATACCAGCGGCTCGCCTGGGGCAGGGCGACGGCAAACGAGGCGCCGCCGACGCCGAGCGCCAGCCCGAACAGTTCGATGGCGAGCTTGCTGGTGAGCCCGAAATGCCACACCGCCGCGGTCGCGGCGATCACGACGAGCTGGGCGATGATGCCGGTGCGCTTGGCGCCGATGATGTCGGCGAGAATGCCCATCGGCACGCGCAGCAGCGCGCCGGCGAGCACGGGAATGGCGACCAAGGTGAACTTCTCGTTCACCGCCAAATTCATGTCGCGCGCGATGTAGACGATCAGCGGTCCGAGCGCGACCCACGCCATGAAACTGATGTCGAAGTACAGGAACGCGGCAAGCAGTGTCGGCCAGTGACCTGCCTTCTTGAACTCGGCTAGCTTCATCGCAAGCATCTCGCGTTGATGCGGCGGAGGCAGCCGCACAAAGCGCGGCCGTCTCAAGCGCAGACAAATGGAATGTGGGTGAATGCTGAGTGCGCTCGTCGTTGAGACGCACTCCGTCAACAGCTGTGGTCAGCAATTACCGTGCCATCGATCGGGTTGCGCCGCTTTGCCGTGCAGTCGCAAGATGTTGCCGCGCAATCGCGAACAGCGTTCCGCGGCCGCACGTGGCGTGGCTTGCGGCAAGTGCCGCCGCGCAAACGCGCACGCTGGTGCTTTTTTGTGCGATGCGCCAAGCCCGCGCGATCGCGCATCAAATGCGACTTCGCGATCGCCACCGCGGCCGGCGATGCTGTGATGCACAAGAGATCATCGGCGTGGCTAAAATTTCGGCCGGCTGTCGGCGCCGCGGGCGACCCGGCGGATTTTGGTCGGCCGGAAACCTGTTGATTTTGCAACCGGATTCGCCCGCCACGAGTTGGCACGCGTTTTGAATAACAATCAATAACGGAACATCGGTCGTCATCGAAGACGGTCTGCGCCCGCGGCTGGGCTTCCTACAACTCCAAACCTTTATCGGTGCCCATCAACGACGCACGCCGCGTCGCTGCGCAGCGCCGTCGGAATTGAAAGGCAGACCATGCTCGACAAAGTGACCAAGCAGAAGCTCGTGGTGATCGGCAACGGGATGGCCGGCATCCGGACGGTCGAGGCGCTGCTGGAGCGCGCGCCCGATCTCTACGACATCACGGTGTTCGGCTCCGAGCCCTACGGCAATTACAACCGCATCCTGCTGTCGCCGGTGCTCGCCGGCGAGAAGACCGTCGACGACATCATGCTCAACACCGTCGACTGGTACGAGGACAACAACATCACGCTGCGCAAGGGCGAGACGGTCACCATGATCGATCGCCGGACCTGCGAAGTCGTCACCGAGGCCGGCGAGCGGGTGCCCTATGACCGCCTCTTGATCGCGACGGGCTCAAACCCGATCATGCTGCCGCTGCCGGGCAAGGACCTGCCGGGCGTGATCGGCTTCCGCGACATCTATGACGTCGATCGCATGATCAAGGCCTCGACCGACTATCGCAACGCGGTCGTGATCGGCGGCGGCCTGTTGGGCCTCGAGGCCGCCAACGGGCTGATGAAGCGCGGCATGAACGTCACGGTCGTGCATCTGCTCGACACGCTGATGGAGCGTCAGCTCGATCCGGTGGCCGGCGGGCTCCTGCGCAAGTCGCTGGAAGAGCGCGGCATGGTGTTCAAGATGCCGGCGCAGACCCAGGCGATCCTGGGCGAGGACCGCGTCACCGGCGTGCGCTTCGGCGACGGCACCGAGCTGCCGGCCGATCTCGTGGTGATGGCGGTCGGCATCCGCCCGAATTTCGAGCTCGCCAAGAAGGCCGGACTCTATTGCGAGCGCGGCATCGTCGTCTCCGACACCATGCAGACCTATGACGGCCGCATCTACGCGGTCGGCGAGTGCGTGCAGCACCGCCGCCAGACCTACGGTCTCGTCGCGCCGCTGTTCGACCAGGCCAAGGTCTGCGCCAACCACCTCGCGATGAAGGGTTTCGCCACCTATGACGGCTCGGTCACCTCGACCAAGCTGAAGGTCACCGGCATCGACCTGTTCTCGGCCGGCGACTTCGCGCCGGGGCCGGACAAGGAGGAGATTGTGCTGCAGGACGCCAACCGTGGCGTCTACAAGCGCATCATCCTGAAGGACAAGAAGATCGTCGGCGCCGTGCTCTATGGCGACACCATCGACGGCCCCTGGTACTTCCAGCATCTGCGTGACGGCACCGACGTCTCGCATATGCGCGAGCGCCTGGTGTTCGGCGCCGCCAATCTCGGCGATGGCGGCGTCAGCGGCCAGAGCTCGGTTGCCGCGATGAGCGACGAGACCGAAATCTGCGGCTGCAACGGCGTCTGCAAGGGTGCCATCGTCAAGGCGATCAGCGAGAAGAAGCTGTTCACGCTCGACGACGTCCGCGCCCATACCAAGGCGTCGTCGTCCTGCGGTTCCTGCACCGGCCTTGTCGAGCAGGTGCTGGCGTTCACGCTCGGCGGCGACTATTCGGCGGCGCCGAAGGTCAAGCCGCTGTGCAAATGCACCGATCACAGCCACGACGACGTCCGCCGCGTCATCGTCGAGCAGCAGCTCAAGACCATTCCCGCGGTCATGCGCTTCATGGAGTGGAAGACCCTGAATGGCTGCCACTCCTGCCGTCCGGCGCTGAATTACTATCTGCTCGCGACCTGGCCTGGTGAATATCGTGACGATCAGCAGTCGCGCTTCATCAACGAGCGCGTCCACGCCAACATCCAGAAGGACGGCACCTATTCGGTGGTGCCGCGGATGTGGGGCGGCGTCACGACGCCGAGCGAGCTGCGCGCGATCGCCGACGTCGCCGAGAAGTTCAGCATCCCGACGGTGAAGGTCACCGGCGGCCAGCGCATCGACCTGCTCGGCGTCAAGAAGGAGGACCTGCCTGCGGTGTGGGCCGACCTCAACGATGCCGGCATGGTCTCGGGCCACGCCTACGCCAAGGGCCTGCGCACGGTGAAGACCTGCGTCGGCTCCGAATGGTGCCGCTTCGGCACCCAGGATTCCACCGGCCTCGGCGTCAAGCTCGAGAAGTTCATGTGGGGATCGTGGACGCCGGCCAAGGTCAAGCTCGGCGTCTCCGGCTGCCCGCGCAACTGCGCGGAAGCGACCTGCAAGGACGTCGGCGTGGTCTGCGTCGATTCCGGTTACGAGATCCATTTCGCCGGCGCCGCCGGACTGCACATCAAGGGCACCGAGTTCCTGACCAAGGTCGAGACCGAGGATGAATGCCTCGAGGTGATCGTGGCGCTGACCCAGCTCTACCGCGAGGAGGGCTGGTATCTCGAGCGCATGTACAAATGGTGCGACCGCGTCGGTCTCGAGCAGATCAGGAAGCGCGTGGTCGACGACGTTGCGAACCGCAAGGCGCTGTTCGCCCGCTTTGCCTATTCGCAGCAGTTCGCGCAGACCGATCCGTGGGCTGAGCGTGCCAGCCGCGGCGTCGACCGCAACGAGTTCGCGCCTCTCGCCGAATTGGAGCTCGCATGACCCAGTGGATCGAAATCGGCGCATTGACCGACATTCCGCGGCTCGGCTCGCGCGTGGTGCGCACGCCGGGCGGCAACATCGCGGTGTTCCGGACCGAGAGCGACGAGGTGTTCGCGCTCGACGACCGCTGCCCGCACAAGGGCGGGCCGCTGTCGCAGGGCATCGTGCACAACAAGCGCGTGACTTGTCCGCTGCATAACTTCGTCATCGAGCTGGCGAGCGGGCAGGCGGTCGCGCCCGACGAAGGCTGCACCCATACCCATCCGGCCAAGGTCGAGAACGGCGTTGTCTGGCTGTCGGTGCGGCAGGCGGCTGCGGTGAGCTGAGCGGTCAGGCAATGTCCGTCAAGACCACGTGTCCCTATTGCGGTGTCGGCTGTGGCGTCATCGCGTCGAAGGACGCGGCGGGTGCCGTCACCGTCGAGGGCGACAGGCAGCACCCGGCCAATTTCGGCCGGCTCTGCAGCAAGGGCTCGGCGCTCGCCGAGACCATCGATCTCGACGGGCGTCTGCTCGAACCGATGGTGGACGGCGCGCCGGCGGCATGGGACGACGCCCTCGATCGCGTCGCCGATGGCTTTGATCGCATTATTCGTGAGCACGGCCCGGACGCGGTCGCGTTCTATGTCTCCGGCCAGCTGCTGACCGAGGACTATTACGTCATCAACAAGCTCGCCAAGGGCTTCGTCGGCACCGCCAATATCGACACCAATTCGCGGCTGTGCATGGCCTCCAGCGTCGCCGGGCACAAGCGCGCCTTCGGCAGCGACACCGTGCCGGGCTGCTATGAGGACCTCGAGCAGGCGGACTTGCTGGTGCTGGTCGGCTCCAACGCCGCCTGGTGCCATCCGATCCTGCACCAGCGCATGCTGGCGGCGAAGGAGAAGAACCCGGCCTGCAAGATCGTGGTGATCGATCCGCGCCGCACCGCGACCTGCGAGGGCGCCGATCTGCATCTGCCGCTGCGCTCGGGCAGCGACTCCGTGCTGTTCAACGGGCTGTTCGCCTTCCTTGCCGGCAGCAACGCGGTCGACCGCGGCTTTGTCGGCAATTGCACGACGGGTGTCGTCGACGCGCTCAAGCAGGTCGGCGGCCAGACCGTGGCGCAGACCGCGGCGACCTGCGGCCTGACCGAAGGCGCGGTCGGGCTGTTCTTCGACTGGTTCACCCGGACCGAGCGCGTCGTCACGCTGTATTCGCAAGGCATCAACCAGTCGTCGAGCGGCGTCGACAAGGTCAACGCCATCATCAATTGTCATCTCCTGACTGGGCGCATCGGCCGTCCCGGCATGGGGCCGTTCTCGCTGACCGGCCAGCCCAACGCGATGGGCGGCCGCGAGGTCGGCGGGCTCGCCAACCAGCTCGCCGCGCATATGGAGATCGACAACCCCGCGCACCGCGCGCTGGTGCAGCGGTTCTGGCGCGCGCCGGTGATCGCGGAGAAGGCCGGGCTGAAAGCGGTCGACATGTTCGACGCGATCGCCGACGGCCGCATCAAGGCGGTGTGGATCATCTCGACCAATCCGGTGGTAAGCCTGCCGGATGCCGATCGCGCGCGCGCCGCGCTCGACGCCTGCGAGCTCGTCGTGGTGACGGATTGCATGCGCGACACCGATACCACGCGCCATGCCGACGTGCTGTTGCCGGCGCTGGCGTGGGGCGAGAAGGACGGCACCGTCACCAATTCCGAGCGCCGGATCTCGCGGCAGCGGCCGTTTCTCGCAGTACCAGGCGAGGCGCGCGCCGACTGGCGCATCATCTGCGACGTCGCCGCCCGGATGGGATATTCCGGCTTCGATTACGCTTCGGCCGCCGAAGTGTTCCGCGAGCACGCCGAACTGTCGGGCTTCGAGAACAGAGGCCGGCGCGATTTCGACATTTCGGCGCTGGCGACGCTGGACGATGACGCCTATGACGCGCTGGCGCCAGTGCAGTGGCCGGTGACGTCAGACCATCCGGCCGGCACGCCAAGGATGTTCGAGAGCCAGCAATTCTTCACACCAGACCGCAAGGCGCGCTTCGTGCCGGTGGCGCCGCGCGCGGCGCGCAACGCGACCAGCCGCGACTTTCCGCTGGTGCTCAACACCGGCCGCGTGCGCGATCAGTGGCACACCATGACCCGGACCGGCAAAACCGGACGATTGATGGCGCACGTCTTCGAGCCCTATGCCGAGTTCCACCCCGAGGATGCGCGGCAGGCCGGGCTGCAAAACGAAGGGCTGGTGCGGCTGACCAGCAGCTGGGGCGAGATGATCGCGCGCGTCGTGGTCAGCGCCGACCAGCGCCGCGGCTGCGTGTTCGTGCCGATGCACTGGAACGCGGAGTTCGCCGGCGAGGGCCGCGTCAACGCGCTGGTCAATCCGGCAACAGATCCGCTGTCCGGCCAGCCGGAGTCCAAGCACACGCCGGTCAGGGCCGATCCTTACGCGCCGAAATGGCACGCCTTCATCCTGAGCCGCGACGCGATCAGGCGTCCGGCCAGCGGCTATTGGGTTTACGGCAAGGCCGGCGATTGCACGCGGCTCGAACTTGCGCTCGATACCCGCCCGGAGAGCTGGCGCGACTGGGCGCGGGCGCAGCTCGGCCTCGAAGGTGTCGAGATCGAATGGATCGCCTATCGCGATCCGGCCGCGGGCCGCTTCCGCTACGCGGCGGTGCGCGACGGCCGGCTCGAGGGCTGTGTGTTCATCGCGCCCGATCACACGCTGCCGTCGCGGGCCTGGCTGACCGGGCTGTTCGCCGAACAGCAATTGTCGGCCAATGCGCGGATGGCGCTGCTCGCCGGACGGCCGTTCGGCGCGGGCGAGGATGTCGGCCCGATCGTCTGCTCCTGCTTCAGCGTCGGACGGCACCAGATCACCGCCGAGATCAAAAAGGGCGCCGACAGCGTCGATGCGATCGGCCGCTGCCTGAAGGCCGGCACCAATTGCGGCGGCTGCAAGCCCGAGATCGGCAAGCTGATCGGCGCCACCGCGCAGCCGCGGCAGGCGATCGCGTCGTAAGTCGCTACGCATCGCCGCCGCGCCAGGGTCCAACCGAGACATGCGTGGTTCAAGATTGTTGCGGCGCAAATTGACCTTGAGCCCTATTTCTACGGCCGCAATTTCCTGATGTGATCTTCAATATTGCGAGCCAATTTGCTTTGACCCCAGCCCAGGGGGCGCCGTGTCGATCACCATTGTGTCGTGAGCAAAGCTATCGAACAGGAAGGAGATTACATGCCTTCTCGCCGTCATTTTCTGACCGGCACCGTCGCGACCGGCGTCGCGCTGTCAATGCAACGCGCCACGGCAGCAGTCGCGCCGCAAAAACGAGTGATCGTCGATTCGCAGGTTCACCTGTGGCCGGCGAGCACCCCGGAAAGACCCTGGCTCCCCGGTGCCAAACCGCAGCTTCCGGAGCCCTTCACCATCGAGCGAATCATTCCACTGATGGACGAGGCTGGCGTCGACCGCGTCATCATCGTTCCGCCAGTGTCGCTTGAAGGTGAGCGCATCGATTATGCCCAAGAGGCAGTCAGACGGTATCCGGGCCGCTTCGCCATCATGGCGCGTGTCGCCCTCGACAAGCCCGACCGCGCGGCACGGCTGGCGACTTGGCGCGACCAGCCCGGCGTACTGGGCGTGAGGTTGAACTTCGGCCCCGGCGAAGCGGCGTGGCTGACAGACGGGACCGCGGACTGGTTCTGGCCGGCGGCGGAGAAGGCCCGCCTGCCTGTGATGTTTCTCACCGAGGGCCAGACGTCGCTGTTCGCTCGCATCGCCGAGCGGCATCCGCAACTTACGCTCATCATCGATCACATGGGCGTCGGCGCGGGCCTGCGCCCACGTCCCGGCTCATCGAAAAACAACATGGTGCCGGAAGCTATCGTCCAGGCGGCCGCGCTCGCAAAATATGCGAATGTATCGGTGAAGCTGTCGTCGGTCCCGCTGATTTCGACTGAGCCGTATCCATTCCGTGACGTGACCCCGCATATCCAGCGCCTGTTCGACGCCTACGGCCCGGAGCGCTGCCACTGGGGAACCGATATAACCAATTCATTCGCCCGGGCCACTTACCGGCAGCGCGTGACGCAATTCACGCAGGAGCTTCCGTTCCTCAGCGAAAGCGACAAGGACTGGATCATGGGCCGCGCAATCCTGGCGCGGCTTCGCTGGACGTCGTCCTAGCAGCCGCGGCAGATGCTCTTCAGCTTGCTGTTGAGCAGGCGGTCCTCCTCATCCGAAGCTGCCTTGGTGTAGGGGTCGTTGCCGTGGCGCTTGTCGTCGGCAAAACCGCCGGCGCCAGTGGCGCCGCCCACGTGCATCCCATGCATCGCGTGCCCGCCGTGGCCGTGGCCGCCGCGCGCATCCACCGCCGGCATAGCGGCCGCAAGCAGCGTCAGCAGCAGCCCGACCGTCGTGATCGTCCGCATGTTTTCCTCCTCGTCGCGGCAAAATACCGCTGACGCTGAGGCAAATCGGTGTCGGCCATCTTCACAATTTCGCGTGGCGACAATCGGAGCAGGGGCCGGCCGGTTCCGGCCAAATATCGCTGGTCGCGCCGCACATAGGCCGCCCGGGGATGGCTTCATGCCGACAATGCAGTGCTCACCACACCAAAATGGTGTATCGGCAGGCTTGAGCGCGCGCGGGCAGCGGCCGGGCGCGACACAATCAAGATATCGCAAGATTTTGGAGGAACGTTCATGTCGGCTCTGCCACTCTCGGGCATCAAGATTCTCGACCTGACGCGGGTGCTCGCGGGCCCGCTGTCGGCCCAGATGCTGGCGGATCTCGGCGCCGAGGTGATCAAGATCGAGCGGCCCGGCGGCGGCGACGACGCCCGTGCCTTCGGCCCGCCCTATCTCGCCGACCCCGAAGGCAAGCAGAACAACAACAACTCGTTCTATCTCTGCGCCAACCGCAACAAGAAGTCGGTCACCGTCAACATCGCCAAGCCGGAAGGGCAGGCGATCATCCGCGAGCTCGCCAAGACGGCCGACGTGATGATGGAGAACTACAAGGTCGGCGACCTCAAGCGCTACGGCCTCGACTACGAGACCATCAAGCAGCTCAACCCCGGCATCATCTATTGCTCGGTCACAGGTTTCGGCCAGACCGGACCTTACGCGCCGCGCGCCGGCTATGACGCGATCCTGCAGGCGATGGGCGGGCTGATGAGCGTCACCGGCCATATCGACGGCGAGCCCGGCGAGGGCCCGATGAAGGTCGGCCCTTCGATCGTCGACTACATGACCGGCATGAACACCTCGATCGGCATCCTCTCGGCGCTCTACCATCGCGATGCCAACAACGGGGAAGGGCAGCATATCGACGTCTGCCTGTTCGACACGGTGATCGCATCGCTGTCGCACTGGCTGCAGATCTACCTCGTCAATGGCAAGACCCCGCCGCGCCGCGGCACCTGGGGCAATGGCGGCATGCCGGCCGGCGTGTTCCGCTGCACCGACGGCGAGCTGATGCTGGTGGTCGGCAATGACGGCCAGTTCCAGCGCACCTGCGCCGTGCTCGGCGAGCCCGAGCTCGCGAGCGACAAGCGCTTCGTCAAGAACAACGACCGCGTCGTGCACGGCAAGGAGATCATGGCGATCTTCGCCGGGCTGTTCCTGAAGCATCCGGTGGCCTACTGGCTGGAGAAACTCGAGGAGGCCGGCGTGCCGTCCGGCCCGATCAACAATTTCGAGCAGGTGTTCAGCGATCCGCACGTGCAGTCGCGCGGCATGCGGGTGAAGGTCGACCATCCCTTCGAGCCGAACCTGTCGCTGATCCGCAACGCGCTGACCTTCTCGGGCACGCCGATCACCGAATACCGCGCCCCGCCGCTGTTAGGGGCCGACACCAAGGAGGTCCTGGCGACCATCGGTTATGACGACGCCAAGGTCGAGGGCCTCAAGGCGCAGGGGATATTGTAGGCGCTGACTTCGAGGCCGCGGGCCACCGTTCCGTCATCCTGAGGAGCGGCCACCTGGCCGCGTCTCGAAGGATGAACGGCCCGGCTGGTGGCCGTCGATCCTTCGAGACGGCCGCTGCGCGGCCTCCTCAGGATGACGGTTAGACAGTGAAGCCCCGTGCGACAACACTTCGACCGGTATCGAAGCATCATTGACATCCGCCCGCTATCTTGGCGCCATCGATCCCTCATCGAAGGTGCCAATCATGAAACGGGAAGTGGTCCGCGTCGAGCCGATCTCGAGCTGGCTTGAGCGCTGGAAGGCGCCGGCATCGCCGGTCACCCGCGCCGGCAACATGGTGTTCGTCTCCGGCCTGCCGCCGTTCGATCCCGCGACCGGCGAGTTCGCCGCCGGCGCGTCGATGGAGCGGCAAAGCGAGCTGGTCATGGAGCAGCTCAAGCAATGCCTCGAGGCGGCCGGCGCCACGCTCGACAATGTGATGAAGTGCAACGTGTTCTGCACCTCGGCAAAGCACTTCACAACCTTCAATGCAGTCTATGCAAGGTACTTCCCGCACCAGCCGCCGGCGCGGATCTTCGTCTGCATCCCGGAATGGACCGGGCCGTTTGACGTCGAGATCGACTGCATCGCGATGGTGTAGGGCGCGCCGACGGAGTCTCGCATCGCGCAATAGGCTTCGCGTCACCTCGCCCCGCGTGCGGGGAGAGGTCGGATCGCATCGTGAGATGCGATCCGGGTGAGGGGGAGTCTCCGCGAGTTCGGCTGCAACCGTCTGTGCGGAGCGGCCCCCCACCCGAACCCTCTCCCCGCAAGAGCGGGGCGAGGGGGCGCAGTCTCATCGCCGGCGTTATCCGGCCTGGCTTCGTCGCGTGCGTCTCACAGATCCTGGCGCGTCAGCCGACCGTGCATCGCGACCGGCCGCGCGGCCGGTCTGCTCGGCACGTCGCCCATCGTCAGCGCCATCACCGAGACCGTGACCACGCGATCGATGATGGCGCGGACGTCGTCGAGGTCGCATTTGCCTTCCGACAGCCGCAGCAGGCGTTCCTTCTCGCGGATGGTGTGATGCGCCATCGCGAGCGCGAAGTGCAGGCCCCAATAGAGCTCGGTGTCGCTGCTGGCCGGCATCGCGCGGCGCATCGCGGCGGCGAATTTGCGCAAGTGATCGACTTCGCGATTCTTGATGCGGCGGATCGGCGGCACGGATTCGATCGAGGCGCGGATCATGAAGCGCGCCGCGGTCGAGCCCTCGCGATCCGGCCCGAGGCAGCCGCGCAAGGTGGGGCCGACGAGGGCGCGCATGATGTCCTCGATCGCGGCGCGGCCGCCGCCTTTTTCCTCCGCCGCGCGCAGTTCGTTGAGGCGCTCGCGGTTGGTCTGGATGCTGCGGGTGACGAACAGCTCCGCGATCAATTCGTCCTTGGAGCCGAAATGATAGTTCACCGCCGCGAGGTTGACGTTCGCCTCCGCGACGATGTCGCGCAGCGTGACGTCGCCGAAGCCGCGGTCGGCATAGAGCCGCTCGGCGGCGGCGAGAATGGCGGATCGGGTCTGGTCGCTGGCCATGGCTGGGAGCCTTTCCGTTATTCCGCGGTACGCCGGGGAATGACGAAGACGACAGGGAGTTGCATTTCAAACATTTGTATGAAACTATCGTTTGAAGAGCCGGAAATGTCAATCCGCTGATCGCGGGCGGTCATCTGGCACACCACCGCCGCCCTTCCGCGAACGCCCTTGCGAGCCGCGGAGGCGGGGACAACAATGTCGACAAATGGCTACGGCCCAGGTCATCCGCCCAGGTCAGCGGCCCAAGTCTAGGAAACGAGGAGCGTCCCATGGATTTCACGATGTCGCCCAAGCAGAAGGAATGGCTGGAGCGCGTTCAGGCTTTCATGAAAACGCATGTTCGCCCCGCCGTGCCGATCTACGACAAGCAGGACGCCGAAGGCCCGCGCTGGAAGGTGATCCCGATCCTCGAGGATCTGAAGAAGAAGGCGAAGGCCGAAGGCCTCTGGAACATGTTCATGCCGCCGTCCTCGCATGAGGACGATGAATTCCATGGCGCGGGATTGACCAATCTCGAATACGCGCTGCTGTCGGAAGAGATGGGCCGCATCTCCTGGGCGTCCGAAGTGTTCAACTGCTCCGCCCCCGATACCGGCAACATGGAAGTGTTCATCCGCTACGGCACCAAGGAGCAGAAGCGCAAATGGCTGCGCCCGCTGATGGACGGCGAGATCCGCTCCGCCTTCCTGATGACCGAGCCGGCGGTCGCTTCCTCCGACGCCACCAACATCGAGACCCGCATCGAGAAGGACGGCGATCACTACGTCATCAACGGCCGCAAATGGTGGTCGTCGGGCGTCGGCGATCCCCGCTGCAAGATCGCGATCCTGATGGGCAAGACCGATTTCAACGCCGCCAAGCATCAGCAGCAGTCGCAGATCCTGGTGCCGCTCGACACCCCCGGCATCAAGGTCGAGAAGATGCTGCCGGTGTTCGGCTTCGACGACGCGCCGCACGGCCACGCCCAGGTGCTGCTCGAGAACGTGCGCGTGCCGAAGGAAAACATCCTGCTTGGCGAAGGCCGCGGCTTCGAGATCGCGCAGGGCCGACTCGGTCCGGGCCGCATCCATCACTGCATGCGCACCATCGGCCAGGCCGAGGAGGCGCTGGAGAAGATGGTGAAGCGGCTCGCCTCGCGCACCGCGTTTGGCAAGAAGATCATCGAGCACTCGGTCTGGGAGCAGCGCATCGGCGAGGCCCGCGCCGACATCGAGATGAACCGTCTGCTCTGTCTCAAGGCCGCCGACATGATGGACAAGGTCGGCAACAAGACCGCGCAGGCCGAGATCGCGATGATCAAGGTCGCGGCTCCCAACATGGCGCTGAAGATCATCGACCAGGCGATCCAGGCCTATGGCGGCGGCGGTGTCTCCGACGAAGCAGGCCTCGCCCGCGCCTATGCCCACATCCGCACGCTCCGTCTCGCCGACGGTCCGGACGAGGTGCACAATCGCGCCATTGCCAGACTTGAACTTCGGAAGTATGCAAACACGTCGCACTGAGCATGATGCGGAACGCATGGCGTTCGCGCGCACATCGTGCTCAGAATGAAAAAGAGAGATCAGGCTGGCGTGCCAGCCTGATTGAGGGAGCGCCCCGACGCGCTCCTTGAAAAATCGAGTTGAGGGAGCGTCATCGTGGCGGACGGCGTCAGGAAAGACGAAGAATTTTCCGGCACAAGGGAAGTCGAGGAGCGCCATCGTATCAACGAGGCCAGTCTCGACGCCTGGATGAGGGAACACGTCGAGGGTTATCAGGGCCCGCTCACGGTCCTGCAGTTCAAGGGTGGCCAATCCAACCCGACCTACAAGCTCGAGACCCCCGGCCGCAACTACGTGATGCGGCGCAAGCCGTTCGGTAAATTGTTGCCGTCGGCGCATGCGGTCGATCGTGAGTTCCGCGTGATCGCGGCGCTCGGCAAGCAGAATTTCCCGGTCGCGAAAGCCTACGCGCTGTGCACCGACGACGCGGTGATCGGCTCGGCCTTCTACATCATGTCGATGGAGGAGGGGCGGGTGTTCTGGGATCCGACGCTACCGACCCAGGAGCCCGACGCGCGCCGCAAGATCTTCGCCAGCAAGATCGAGACGCTGGCCAAGCTTCATCTGTTCAATCCCGAGGCGATCGGCCTCGGCGATTTCGGCAAGCCCGGCAATTATTTTGCGCGACAGGTCGATCGCTGGACCAAGCAGTACCGCGCCTCCGAAACGCAGCACATTCCCGAGTTCGAGAAGCTCGCCGAGTGGCTGCCGAAAACCGTTCCGGAGCAGAAGCGCGTCTCGATCGTGCATGGCGACTATCGCCTCGACAACATGATCTTCCACGCCACCGAGCCGCGGGTGCAGGCGGTGCTCGACTGGGAATTGTCGACGCTCGGCGATCCCATGGCCGACTTCACCTATCTGCTGATGCAGTGGACCATGCCGGGCCTCGTCAATGCCGACCTCAAGGCATTGAACATTCCGAGCCAGGATGAGGCAGCGCAGATCTACTGCGACGTGACCGGCATCCCGGTGCCCGACCTGAACTGGTATTTCTCCTACAATCTGTTCCGCCTCGCCGGCATCACGCAGGGCATTGCGGGGCGGGTCCGCGACGGCACCGCGTCGAATGCCAAGGCCCTCGAGTCGGCCAAGCGCACCGTGCCGCTGTCGCAGGCGTCATGGGAATACGCGCAGAAGGCCGGCGCAACCTGATCCAGGAACGCGGCGCGATCCCGCAGGGTTCGCGCCGCTTTGCTTTCACCTCGCCCCGCTTTGCGGGGAGAGGTCGGAACGCATGCAGCGAAGCGAAATGCGATCCGGGTGAGGGGGACTCTCCGCGAGTTCATTTGTCACCGGGGTTGCCGAGATAGCCCCTCACCCCAACCCTCTAAGAGCGAGCTGCGCTCGTCTCGACCCCGCAAGAGCGGGGCGAGGGAGCAAGATCGCGCCGCTGCTGCAAGGTGCGGCATGTTTCCGCATTGTAGCCATCTGTGACTTGAGTTCGCGCCGCCGCTTTGGCAAGTCAGTCCGGTCAACGCCCGCCCTGGTCCTGATCGGACATTTTCATTTTGACCCTCTCCTCGAACCTTCGCGGCAGCCTGTTCATGGCTGCGGCCATGGCCAGCTTCACGGTCAACGACACCATCACCAAGGCGGTGTCGGCGGAGCTCAACATCGGCGAGATCCTGCTCGTCCGCGGCCTGGTCGCGATGGTGCTGGTCGCGGCGCTCGCCTGGTACCGCGACGCGTTGCGCAGTTTTGGCGCGCTACTGATCTGGCCGGTCGGACTGCGCGTCCTTGGCGAGATCGGCGGCACGCTGACCTATCTCTCCGCGATCTCGCAGATCCCGCTCGCCAACGCCTCGGCGATCTTCCAGGCGCTGCCGCTGGTGATTACGCTCGGCGCCGCGCTGGTGTTCGGCGAGCCGGTCGGCTGGCGGCGATGGCTCGCAATCGCCGCCGGCTTCATCGGCGTCCTCGTCATCGTTCGGCCCGGCGCGGAAGGCTTTAGCCAGGCTGCGCTCTTGGCGCTGGCGTCGGTCGGATTCTGCGCGGTGCGCGATCTCGCCACCCGCCGCATCCCGAAGCACTTGCCGACCGTCTTCATCACGCTGCTCACCACCGTGACCGTGACGACGGCGGGGGCTGTCGTCCTGGTCCCGCTCGGCGGCTGGCGGCCGCCGTCCGGCAATGCGCTCGGTCTGCTCACCTTCGCCGCGGTGCTGATCCTGATCGGTTACCAGTGCATCATCGTGTCGCTGCGCACAGGCGACATCTCGGCGGTGGCGCCGTTCCGCTACACCGCGCTGCCATGGGCGATGCTGACAGGCTATCTCGCTTTCGGCCACAAGCCCGACGGTCCAATGCTCGCCGGCGCCGCGATCATCGTCGCCTCGGGCCTCTATGCCTTCTACCGCGAGCGCAAGCGCGACAAGCTCCGCCCGGCCGCGACCGGGCCGGGCCTGCCGCCGGATGGTTTGTGAGGCATCCGTGATCCGTAGGATGGGTGGAGCGCAGCGATACCCATCATGGCGCCGCGGATACGAGGTGATGGGTTTCGCTTCGCTCTACCCATCCTACGCAATCATTTGCAAATCACTTCGCGCAATGTGCGATCAGCCGCGCGACGAATGCGCCGCAGGCCTCGAGCTGCGACATCTCGACGAATTCATCCGGCGTATGCGCCTGTGCGATCGAGCCGGGGCCGACCACGACGGAGGGCACATCCGCCATGCTGACGAACAGGCTGGCCTCGGTGCCGAAGGCGACCTTGGCGTGGTCGTTGCGGCCGGCAAATTGCTTGGCGAGCGTGACGATCGCAGCGTCCGCCGCGGTGTCGAGCGCGGGGTAGTCGAGGATTTCCTCGAAGTCGATGCCGCATTCGGGGTGCCGCTTGCGCATCGCCGGCTCGATCTCGGCCTTCGCCCAGGCGATGATCGCATCGGTCACTTCTCTCGACTCGGTGATGCCGATGCCGCGGCATTCGAATTCCACCACGCAACTGTCGGGCACGATATTCAGCGCGGCGCCGCCATGCACGATGCTGGTGAGCAGCGTCGAGTGCGGGACATCGTAGAGGCTGCCTTGTTCGGCATCCGCGGCCAGCAACGCGGCGCGGCGGCGGATTTCGGTGATGAGGTCGGCGGCATATTCGATGGCGTTGACGCCGTCGGGCGCGATCGAGGAGTGGCGGGCGAGCCCGCGGAACGTGGCGCGCACGCCGTGCTTGCCCTTGTGCCCGACGATCACCTGCATCTGGGTCGGCTCGCCGACGAAGCAGCCAAGCGGCTTGATCGGCTTGCGCGCGACCTCGCGCAGCATCGGCCGCACGCCGACGCAACCGATCTCCTCGTCATAGGAGATGGCAAGATTGATCGGCGTCTTCAGATCGGCCGCGAGCATCTCGGGAACCATCGCGAGGCAGACGGCGACAAAGCCTTTCATGTCGGTGGTGCCGCGGCCGTACAGCCGGCCATTGCGCTCGACGAGCTCGAACGGGTTGTGGCTCCAATCCTGTCCCACAACCGGCACGACATCGGTATGCCCCGACAGCACCAGCCCGGCCTTGTCCTCGGGGCCGACCGTGACCCACAACGAGGACTTCTGCCCGGTCTCATCGACGATGCGTTGCCCCGTGAGGCCAAGCGAGGCGAGGTAACGCTCGATGTAATCGATCAGAGGCAGATTGCTGCGGTCGCTGACGGTGTCGAACGCGACGAGGTCGGCCAAAAGCTTGCGGATGCGGTCGGGACGTTGATTTTGCATTGCCTGTTCGTTTGCGAGGGACTGTGCGAGGAATGACGAGTGTGCGGGCGATCCTGCCAGCGAAGTATAACAGCTGGTTGGCCTGCCGAGGCCAAGCAATATTCGGACCGTTGCCGGCGGTTATTGCAAGGCACTGGCCATGAGGCAGCGCAAGGTTGGGTAGAGCGCAGCGAAACCGATCGACTTTGATCGGCGCGGAAGCATGGTGGGTTTCGCTGCGCTCTCCCATCCACATATTCGGTGTCGTCCCTGCGAGGGCAGGGACCCATAACCACAAATGCTGATTGTTGAACGATGCTGCGACAACGAGTCCCGTTCTCAACACGCGCCGCGGCGTATGGATCCCTGCTTTCGCAGGGACGACAGTTGTGAATGTGGCGCCGTTGTCGCGTCACACGGACTGGCAGGCCCAGCGAACGGAGAGCGCCCTTGCTAGATCGGCTTGCCCGTATACGGCATCGACGCCGTCAGGCCGCCGTCGACCGGGATGGCCTGGCCGTTGACGTAGGACGCTTCATCGCTCGCCAAAAACAATCCCATCGCGGCGAGTTCGTGCGGCTGGCCGGCGCGCTTGAGCGGATTGAGCTGGCCGATCTTGTCCTGGGTGCCGCGCTCCTTGGCGCGATCGAACACGGGCTTGGTCATGCCGGTCTCGATCAGGCCTGGGCACACCGCATTGATGCGCACGCCGGTGCCGGAGAGCGAGTAGGCGGTGGTCTGCACCAGGCTGATGACGCCGGCCTTGCTCGCACCATAGGGATGTCCGCTGGCACCTGACTTCAGGCCCGCGACGGAAGCGGTGCAGACGATCGAGCCAAAGCCCTGCTTGGTCATGTGCGGGATCGAATGCTTGATCGCGAGGAACGGGCCGATCAGATTGACGCGCAGCACTTCCTGCCAATGTTCGACGGTCTGGTCGGCGAGCGGGACGAGACCGCCGCTGACGCCGGCATTGGCCCAGATCGCATCGAGCTTGCCGTACTTCGAAACCGCCTTCTCGATGAAGGCCTTCACGTCGCTCTCCGAGCCGGCATCGGCGGTGACGGCCTCGACGGTGCCGCCGGCGTCGCGCACCAGCTTGGCGGTCTCGTTCACGCCCTCGGTGCGATCGACCGCGATCAGCTTGGCGCCTTCTCTGGTGAACAGCAGCGAGGCGGCGCGGCCGATGCCGCTGCCAGCGCCGGTGATGATGACGGATTTACCTTCGAGGCGGCCCATGATTTTCTCCCTGTTCACATGATCCCCGACGCGTCTGCCGCACGACGGAATTCAAACAAAATTTCAAACGTCCGAAGCACTTGAGGCGATGTGCGGCGTGACGTACAGCGAGACGGGACACTATTGAAGGGCTCATCCGATGTCCAATCCAGACAAGCCTGACGTGAAGGTGACGCGGTGGTGGTGGGTTCGCCACGCGCCGGTGCGCAGCGACGGCGGCAACATCTACGGGCAAGAGGATATCGACTGCGACACCGGCGACACCGAAGTGTTCGAGGCGGTCGCCAAGATGTTGCCGCGCGATGCGATCTGGTATTCGAGCAATTTGAAACGCACACACAAGACCGCCGACGCGATCTGGGCTGCCGGGTTTCCAAAGCCGGAAAGCATGACGCAGGAACGCGACTTCGCCGAGCAGCATCTCGGCCAATGGCAGGGTATGAACCGCGCCGCGTTTCTCGCCAGCCGTCCTCCGGGCACGGCCTGGTTCGCCGATGTCAACGAGCCCGCGCCCGGCGGCGAGAGCTACATGGATCTCTATACCCGCGTCTGCCGCACCATTGTGCGGATCACCGCCGCGGAAGCGGGCAGGAATATCATCGCCGTCGGCCATGGCGGCGTGATCAAGGCCGCGGTCGGGCTGGCGCTCGGCGGCCAGCCGGACCGCGGATTGTCCTTCGACATCGACAACGTCTCGGTGACGCGGCTCGATCACATCGCGAGCGCCGGCCTGTCGACCTGGCGGCTGCCGATGGTGAACCAACAGCCGTGGATTGCCGATCCGCGCCACGCCGCGATGCATCAGCCGTCCGGACCTGAAGTCAGGCCGGCGAGCAAGCTTGCGTGATCGTCATTCCGGGATGGTCCGAAGGACCAGACCCGGAATCTCGAGATTCCGGGTTCGACGCTGGTGCGTCGCCCCGGAATGACGCTAAGACGAACACTTAACATCAGGGAGAGAAAAATGACCTTGTTCGACATGAAGGGAAAAGTCGCCGTCATCACCGGCTCGACGCGCGGCATCGGGCGCGCGATCGCCGAGCGGATGGCCGAGCACGGCGCCAAGGTCGTGATCTCCTCGCGCAAGGCCGACGTCTGCGAGCAGGTGGCGAAGGAGATCAACGACAGCTACGGCAAGGGCACCGCGGTTGCGATCGCGGCGAACATCTCGTCGAAGGAAAACCTGCAGAACCTGGTCGACGAGAGCAACCGCGCCTTCGGCAAGATCGACGTGCTGGTCTGCAACGCGGCGTCCAATCCTTATTACGGTCCGCTCGCCGGCATCTCCGACGATCAGTTCCGCAAGATTCTCGACAACAACATCGTCGCCAACAACTGGCTGATCTCGATGGTGGTGCCGCAGATGATCGAGCGCAAGGACGGCTCGATCATCATCGTGTCCTCGATCGGCGGCCTGAAGGGCTCTACCATCCTCGGCGCCTACGCGATCTCCAAGGCCGCCGACATGCAGCTCGCGCGCAACCTCGCCTGCGAATACGGCAAGCACAATATCCGCGTGAACTGCATCGCGCCCGGCCTGATCAAGACCGACTTTGCGAAGGCGCTGTGGGACAATCCGGACAATCTGAAGGCCTCGACCGCACGCTCGCCGCTGCTGCGGATCGGCGTGCCGGACGAGATCGCGGGCGCCGCCGTGATGATGGGCTCGCGGGCCGGCGACTTCATGACCGGCCAGACCATCGTGATCGACGGCGGCGCGACGATCAGCTGACGCGTGTTGGTGCGCAAAGCGCGCCATATTCAATCTGTCATCACCCGCGAAAGCGGGTGATCCAGTATTCCAGAGGCAGTGATTATTGAGCCGATGGGCCGCGGCGTACTGGGTCGCCCGGACAAGCCGGGCGATGACAGTCTTGGATGAGGAGGGAGGCGCCTCACTCCACCGCCGCGTACACCCCGTTGCGCACCAGCGAGCGGGTATATTCGCGCTGGCCCGGGCCCTGCATCATGAAGACCGCGATCAGGTCTTCGCTCGGATCGATCCAGAAGAACGTGCCGGCCATGCCGCTCCAGAAATACTGGCCGACCGAGCCGGAGAACGGCGCGATGCCCTGCTGCATGCGCACGGCGAAGCCGAGGCCGAAACTGTGGCCGGGCGACACCAGCGTGCCCTGGATCTTGACGCCGGCGCCGAGGTGATCGGAGGCCATGAATTCGAGCGTCTTGCGGCCGATGATCCTGGTGCCGTCGAGCGAGCCGCCACCCAGCAGCATCTGCGCGAAGCGGGCATAGTCCATCGTGGTCGAGACCAATCCGCCGCCGCCGGATTCCATCGCCGGCTTCTCCAGCATGTTGAACAGCTGCACCTTCTCGTTGGTCCAGGGATCGTTGGCAAACGCCTCGGCGAGGCGGCCGGCATTGGCCTCCGGAGTATGGAAGGCGGTCTCGGTCATCTGCAGCGGATTGAGGATGCGCTCGGTGAGGAACGCGCCGAGCGTCTTGCCGCTGACGACCTCGATGATGCGGCCGAGGATGTCGGTGGAGCGGCTGTAGTTCCATTCGGCGCCGGGCTGGCAGACCAGCGGCATGCCGGCGAGCATGGTGGCATGCTCGGCATTGGTGATCTTGCGGCTGCGCAGCCGCGACTGCTGGTAGAGCTGCTGCACCGGGCCGTTGCCGGTGTGGTCATAAGTAAGCCCAGACGTGTGGCGGAGCAGGTCCTGGATCGTCATTTGCCGCTTCGCCGCGACCAGCTCGAGCTTGCCGTTGTTCTCGACGCCGACCTTGGTCTCGGCGAATTCGGGAATGAATTTCGCAACCGGGTCGTTGAGCAGGAAGTGGCCGTCCTCCAGCAGCTGCATGATGCCGACCGAGACGATCGGCTTGGTCATCGAGAAGATGCGGAAGATCGTGTCATGGGTCATCGGCGCCGAGGCGGTCGGGCTTTGCCGGCCGATCGCGTCGAACCAGCCGATCTGGCCGCGCCGCGCCACCAGCACCGTCACGCCGGGCACGGTTCCCTTGTCGACCTCGCGGCGGAAGGTGTCGGACATCGCCTGCAGCCGCGCGCTCGACAGCCCGATCGATTCGGGCTTGGCGAGGGGGAGGGACGGGGTGGTCGGGCTGGCGGCGTGCTTGGTGGCGGTTTGGGCGTTCATAGTCTCTCCCTGGTTCTTGATTCTTGCGGCGAGGTGCCGACGCGGGGTGATCGCCGAAGTCTGGCGCAGAAGTTTTGCAATGAACAGGAGCTTCACCGCTTCGCCCTTGCAAACCGGGCATGCCCTGTGCTTGAAACGGCGCGAACCGGCGGCGACGCGGGTTCCCTGCAGGAGTGTAGCTCAATTGGTAGAGCACCGGTCTCCAAAACCGGGGGTCGCAGGTTCGAGCCCTGCCACTCCTGCCAGCTTTTACCCAATCATTTGAATGCCTTGGCCGAGGTCCCGGACCCCGGCCATGATCATGTTTGCCTACTTGATGAGCGGGCAGCCGCCGTCCTTCAGCGGCCGGAACGCCTGGTCGCCGGGCACTTCGGCGAGCACCTTGTAGTAATCCCACGGCGCCTTCGATTCCTCGGGCTTCTTGACCTCGAACAGGAACATCGAGTGCACCATGCGGCCGTCCTCGCGGACCACGCCGTTATCGGTGAAGGCGTCGCGGACCGGGGTCGCGCGCATCTTGGCCAGCACCGGCTTGGTCTCCTTGGTGCCGGCGGCCTTCACCGCGTTGAGGTAGTGCAGGGTGGCGCTGTAGGTCGCGGCCTGGTTCATCGTCGGCATCCGCTTCATGCGCTCGAAGAAGCGCTTGCCGAAGGCGCGGGTGCGGTCGTTGAGATCCCAATAGTAGGCCTCGGTGATGATCAGGCCCTGCGCGAGCTTCAGCCCGAGGCTGTGGATGTCAGAGATGAACATCACGATGCCGGCGAGGTTCTGCCCGCCCGCGACGATGCCGAATTCGGAGGCCTGCTTGATGGTGTTGATGGTGTCGGCGCCGCCATTGGCCATGCCGATGATCTTGGCCTTCGAGGCCTACGCCTGCAGCAGGAAGGACGAGAAGTCCGGCGTGTTGAGCGGATGCCGCGCGCTGCCGAGCACCTTGCCGCCGGCGGCGCGGACCACGTCGCCGGTGTCGCGCTCGATCGAATGGCCGAACAGATAGTCGGCGGTGATGAAGAACCAGGTGTCGCCGCCGTTCTTTACGATCGCGCTGCCGACGGTGTGGGCGTTGGCGTAGGTGTCGTAGGTCCAGTGCAGCGTGTAGGGCGAGCAGGACTTGCCGGTGATGTCGGAGCTCGCCGCATCCGTCACGATCATGATCTTCTCGAACTGCTTCGACATCTCCATGCCGGCGAGCGCGGTCGCCGAGGTCGGCATGTCGATGATCATGTCGACATTCTCGGCCTCGTACCATTTGCGCGTGATAGTGGCGGCGACGTCGGCCTTGTTGAGGGCGTCGGCGGTGACGAGCTCGATCGGCTTGCCGAACATCGACCCGCCGAACTCCTCGATCGCCATCTTGGTGGCCTCGACATTGCCGGCACCGCCGATGTCCGAATAGACCGACTGGAAATCCGTGAGCACGCCGATCTTGAGCGGCGCCTGCTGCGCGAGCGCCGGCCCTGCCAGCGCAGCCGCGATCAGGCCGGCGGCGGACAGACTCGTGACGATGGATTTCATGATGGTGTGCCTCCCCGAGGTGTTCTTGTCAGTTTGTCCGACAAAGCTAGATTTGCCCGGTTCCGGTGTCAATTCCGACTGCCCGGGTGCGACAATCAGGCCGAATATTGCCTGTTTGACGCCCCAAGGGCCTTCGCCTATCCTTTGTCCGACAAACGACAATCGGGGTCCGGGGAGCTGAAGATGCCCACCACGCCGCTGTTCCGGCGTATCGATGTCGCGCCGGCCTATCAGAAGGTCGCCGACGCGATCGAACGCGAGATCATCAACGGTCGGATCAAGCCGGGCGAGCCGATCGGCACCGAGCAGCAGCTGGTTGCGCAGTTCGGCGTCAACCGCTCGACGGTACGCGAAGGCATTCGCGTGCTCGAGGAGGGCGGGCTGATCCGCCGCGATTCCAGCCGCCGGCTGCAGGCCTGCCTGCCGCGCTACAACAAGCTCGCGACGCGACTGTCCCGCGCGCTGATCCTGCACGAGGTGACGTTCCGCGAATTGTTCGAGACCTCGATGACGCTGGAGGTCGCGAGCGTCGAGGGTGCGGTGGAGCGCGCGACCGAGGAGAACATCGCCGAGCTCGCCGGCAATCTCGAGCGCAGCGCGGCTGTCGTCGGCAATCCCGCGGCACTCGCCGAGCTCGATGCGGAATTCCATGTGCTGATGGCCAAGGCCTCGCAGAACCGCGTGCTGCAACTGGCGCGCGAGCCCGCCGCGCAACTGTTCTTTCCGACCACGGAGATGATCGTGGGTGGCGTGCCGGAGGGCGGCGCGCGGCTGGTCGAGGCACACCATCATCTGCTCGACGCGATCAAGCGGCGCGACAAGGAGGCCGGCGTGCTGTGGACGCGGCGACATTTGCAGGACTGGCGGCGCGGCTTCGAGAAGATCGCCTCGCTCGATCGCTCGGTCGAGCACACCTACATGGAACACGCTTACGCCGCGCGGCAATAGGGACGGCGCGGCCAAGACAAGACGAAAACAACGACAACAAGCACATTCGGGAGGGACTTAATGAGCGGAGACATCGCAGCAACCATCCAGCGCGCCCGCGAGCACAGCATCGGCGATCTGTTGCGCCGGTCGGCGAAGCGCTACCCCGGCAAGACCGCGCTGATCTGCGGCGAGGTGAGCTGGAGCTTTGCGGAGATGGACACGATCTGCAATCGGCTCGGCCGCGGCCTCCTCGGGCTTGGCGTTGCGAAGGGCGACCGCGTCGCTGTGCTGTCGCGCAACTCGCACGGCTTCGCCGCGCTGCGCTTCGCGGTGGCGCGGATCGGCGCAGTCCTGGTGCCGATCAACTTCATGCTCAATCCGGACGAGATCAATTTCATCCTCGCCAATTCCGGCGCCAAGCTGCTCGCGGTCGGCCCCGATTTCGTGGAGACGGCGCACGCTGCGGCCGCCAAGGGCTCGGCGGTCGAAACCTTGCTCTGGCTGCCGGGCGAGGATCCGGCCACCGCGCCCGACGGCATCACGACGTTCGACAGCCTGTTGCACAGCGACGCGTCGGCGCCGGATGTGTCGGTGGACAGCCGCGATCCGGCACAGATCATCTACACCAGCGGCACCGAGTCGCTGCCGAAGGGCGCGATCCTCACCCATGAAGCCGTGATGTGGCAGTATGTCAGCTGCATCATCGACGGCGGCATGGCGACCGACGACACGGTGCTGCACGCGCTGCCGCTCTATCACTGCGCGCAGCTCGACGTTTTCCTGGGGCCCGCGATCTATCTCGGCGCCACCAGCCTCATTACCGGCAAACCAGTGCCCGACAATGTCCTGGCGCTGATCGCGGCCCACAAGATCAATTCGTTCTTCGCGCCGCCGACGATCTGGATCGCGATGCTGCGCTCGGGCGCGTTCGACCGCACCGACCTGTCGACCCTGCGCAAGGGCTATTACGGTGCGTCGATCATGCCGGTCGAGGTGCTGCTCGAATTGCAGCGACGGCTGCCCGACGTGAAGTTCTGGAATTTCTACGGCCAGACCGAGATCGCGCCGCTCGCGACCGTGCTGACGCCGGAGGACCAGCTGCCGAAGGCCGGCTCGGCCGGCAAGCCCGCGATCAATGTCGAGACGCGGGTGGTCAGGCCGGATATGACCGACGTCAAGGTCGGGGAGGTCGGCGAGATCGTGCACCGCTCGCCGCATCTCTTGTCCGGCTACTACAATGATCCGGTCAAGACCGCGGCGGCGTTCGCCGGCGGCTGGTTTCATTCCGGCGACCTCGCCATCGTCGATGCCGACGGCTACATCAGCGTCGTCGATCGCGTGAAGGACATGATCAAGAGCGGCGGCGAGAATGTCGCGAGCCGCGAGGTCGAGGAGATGATCTACCGGCTGCCTTCGGTGTCGGAGGTTGCGGTGGTCGGGCTGCCCGATCCGCGCTGGATCGAGGCGGTGACCGCGATCGTCGTGGTCAAGGCCGGTGAGAGCCTCGATGCCGACGCCGTCATCAAGCATTGCGCGGCGTCGATGGCCCATTTCAAGGTGCCGAAGCAGGTCATCTTCGTGGATGCCTTGCCGAAGAATCCGAGCGGCAAGCTGCTGAAGCGCGAGCTGCGCCAGCGCTATGTCAGCGGCGCCACGCTCGACCAGGCGGTGCAGAAGAGCTTCGCCGGCTAGGCTGTCTATTGGCCAGCTGCCGCCGGCGCCTTGTCCGACCATTCCGGCGGCAAGCCAAGCTTGCCGGCGGCCATTCCGACCAGGCCGGGACTGCGGCCGAACGCCTCGCAGGCCGCGTATTTCGGCTTGCCGCCGAGCGTTGCGCCAATCTTGTCGAACGATGGCAGCCCCGGCGCCTTTCCGAATGGCGTCGCGCCGGTAACGACGAGCTTGCTGAAATCGTCGCTGAAGGAAGGGGCGAGATCGTAGGCGTCACCGGCGCTCGAGACCATCGGCGAGTTGGTGAACGAATTCGCCCCGCGGGCCCAGATCATCGCCGCCTGCTGGCGGCTGGCCTGATCCCGCACCTCGGCTTCGACGGTCAGGCTGCCAAGTCCGACCGGCAACCGCGGCACCGGCACCGGCACGCCCGCGCCGAGCGCGCTCGGCAGGAAGCTGACCACCTTGGAAGTGCCCGCCGCGACCTCGTCGGTGGGGGCCGCCTGGGTGACAAGCGCGTGTACGGACAGATCCGCGGGCTGATCGGGACCAACGACCTGAAGCCGCTCGCTCAGGCCGACGCACAGCGAACGATCGATCGCGTTGGCCACCAGGTGTCTCTGCTCCTGGGACAGCGTCGGCGACGCCGCCTGCGCGAAGGTCGTCGGCACGATTCGCACCGTCTTCGCAGCGAGGACCTCGTCCTTGTTGACGCGAACCAGCGATTTCGCCAGCACGCCGTCGGACGGCGTGAGATTGTCGTACGATGCCAGTGATCCGCCCCGCGTCATCGGTGCGCTGGCACAGCCCGACAACACCACCACCGCAACCGCAGCGCCGGCAAGCAGGGATGATCGATTGGGCTGACCATTGCGCGACGCCCGGCCCGTGCTCCGCGCATCAGCCGCAGCGTCCGGCAGAAATTCGACTCTCATGTACCCCTCGAACGACCGCTCACCCCACGAACGATCGAACGTCACGATAGAGCAGGGCCGCCCGGGTCGGGATTAAGAGATATTAAGTCAGATGTAGCTCGCGAAACCGCGCGACCTATTTGAGCCACATTTGGCCGTGCAGGCTTAACAAAACGCTATATTTGCGCGCTGCGCATTTGGGGCCGAGGCCTCTAAAATGCCGTGATGCAAATCCTGGAATATGACCTCGTGGCTTTCCCCGTCACCAACGCATGCATCCTCTGCGTCGAGGACGATGCCGATATCGCGCGCATGCTGGCCGAGGTGCTTGAGGACAACGGCTTCAGGCCGGTGCTGGTCGGCTCGGCGGTGGAGATGGATGCGCTGCTCAAGCGCGAGAGCTTTGATCTCGTCGTCCTCGACGTGATGCTGCCGGGCGAGGATGGGCTGAGCATCTGCCGGCGCCTGCGCATGTCGTCTTCGATTCCGATCATCATGGTCACCGCGCGCGGCGAGGACATCGACCGCATCCTCGGCCTCGAACTCGGTGCCGACGACTACGTCACCAAGCCTTTCAATTCGCGCGAACTGGTCGCCCGTATCCGGGCACTGCTGCGCCGCGTCGAGAGCGGCGCCTCGTCGCGGTCACGGCCGCGTCCTTTGACCTTCGCCGGATGGCGCATCAACCCCACCACCCGTGAGCTGCATGACCCCGCGGGCGTCCGGATCACGCTGACCGGTGCCGAGTTCGATCTGCTGCTGGCGTTCTGCCGCAATCCGGGGCAGGTGCTGTCGCGCGAGCAGCTGATCGAGCAGGCCTTCGGCGGCCTGATTGCATCGGTCGAGCGCAGCGTCGATGTGCATATCAGCCGCATCAGGCAGAAGATCGAGCCGGATCCGAGGGACCGCTCGATGATCAAGACGGTGCGGCTCGGCGGCTACCTGTTCACGCCTGCGGTCGAGCAGATCTGATGCGATGGGCGCAGCGGCTGATGCCGCGCAGCGTCGCTGCGCAACTCATGAGCCTCGTCGCGCTCTCGGAATTGATCGGCATCACGCTCGCCGCGGCGACCGTGATCTTTCTGTTTGATTCTCCCTCAGTCAACGACACGCAGAAGTTTCTGGCCGGGCGGGTCGCGGAGCTCACGCAGCTTCTGCGTTCCACGAAGACGCCAACCGACGCCGATGAACTGCTGGCGGCAGCCAGGCGCGGCGGTCTCGACGTCAGGCGCGTCGCATTGAGCGAACTCGTGCCTCGGACGGTCGGCGAGACGCGGCCGTTTTCCATAAGAGCGTTTCGGCAGCTGGCGGCCGAGTCTGGCATTGAGTTGCTGGAAGAACTGCGC
The DNA here is from genome assembly GCF_054060035.1 of Bradyrhizobium sp. USDA 3262. NCBI lineage: Bacteria > Pseudomonadati > Pseudomonadota > Alphaproteobacteria > Hyphomicrobiales > Nitrobacteraceae > Bradyrhizobium > Bradyrhizobium sp. USDA 3262. The sequence goes on along the minus strand of NZ_JBSSCT010000001.1, from coordinate 6,340,042 downwards.
CATCCGGCAGGCTCGTCGTCACAGGTGGTCGTGAAGCTCGACGACGGCCACGCGTTGATGGCCGACGTTGCGGTCAAGGGCGGCTTCTGGTCCTTTTTGCTCCGCCCGGTGGCCGGAGGCGGGATCATCGTGCTGATCTCCATGCTGCTGCTGTCGGTCTATGCGGTGCGTTGGGTGATCGCGCCGCTGGCCGACGTCGCGCGTGCCGCGACCTCGTTCGGCCGCTCGCCGCGGGCTCCCGAGGTGTTGCGGCGGCGCGGTCCGCTCGAAATCGCCCAGGTCGCCGACGCGCTGAACGACATGCGCACGCGTATCGCAGCGCTGCTCGACGACCGCACCCGCATGCTTGCCGCCATCAGCCATGACCTGCGGACGCCGCTGACGCGGCTCAGGCTGCGTACCGAGCGCGTCGGCGACGACACCCTGCGCCCGGCGATGCTGGGCGATATCGCCAAGATGACGCGCATGATCAATGAGACCCTGGAGTATCTGCGCGAGGATGCCCGCTCGGAGGCGGCGTCGTTCATCGACCTGCCGAGCTTCCTGCAGACCATCTGCTCGGACTTCGCCGACATGGGCCACGCGGTATCCTATGCCGGGCCGGCGCGTCTGCCTTATGCCTGTCGGCCCCGCGCGCTGTCGCGCGCCGTCACCAATATCGTGGAGAACGCGGTCAAGCACGGCAGCAAGGTCGCGGTGATGCTTCGCCTCACGGAGGCCGGCCACATCGAGATCGAGGTGGCCGACGACGGTCCGGGCATCCCGCCGGCGCTGCACGACAAGGTGTTCGAGCCCTTCTTCAAGGCCGACAGCGCGCGGCAGGAGGGGGGCTTCGGGCTGGGGCTGTCGATCGCGCAGGATATTGCCAAGCGTCATGGCGGCAGCATCGCGTTGAGGCTGCGGGAGCCGAGCGGACTGCTTGTATCGATGCTGCTGCCGCCAGGACCCGGCTTGGCCTAGACCCTGGCCTAGACGAGGCGAGACGAACGATCCTGATCTCGACAGGACGCCAGGGGGTCGCAGAGTGCCGGCTAAGCCCTTGATTTGGAGAGACCAATATCCGATCTGCCCGAACCGGGCGGGCGCCGGGCGCGACCCCGCCGACCTTGACGTTTGGCCGGTCTCGCAGTAGATACGCGGCACTCGCAGCCGGCCCGCTTAGATGGCGGATATCCGGCGCGGCCTAATTCCCCGAACATTCGAGCTCGTTTATCGGCTCAACCTTCCAAACGAGGGCTGGGTCCGCAAGGTCGGCTGTTCGGATTCCTTGAAACGTTGCAATCGTCCGGTAACGGACGCGGATCTCACGATGGCTTTCAGCCCGTTCAAATTCCTGCAGGAAGTGCGCTCGGAGACCGCCAAGGTCACCTGGCCGACGCGCCGCGAGACGACCATCACCACCATCATGGTGTTCGTGATGGTGGCGCTGGCCTCGATCTTCTTCTTCGCCGCGGATCAGATCATCCGCTATCTCATCACCCTGATACTGGGCATCCACTGATGAGCATGGGAACTCAATTGATGGACAAGCGCTGGTACATCGTTCACGCCTATTCGAATTTCGAGAAGAAGGTCGCGGAATCGATCCGTGAGCAGGCCAAGCAGCGCGGGCTGGAAGAGCTGTTCGAGCAGGTGCTGGTGCCGACCGAGAAGGTCACCGAGGTGCGCCGCGGCCGCAAGATCGACGCCGAGCGCAAGTTCTTCCCGGGCTATGTGCTGGTGAAGATGAAGCTGACCGACGAGGCGTTCCATCTGATCAAGAACACCCCGAAGGTGACCGGCTTCCTCGGCGCGGAAAACAAGCCGATGCCGATCTCGGAAGCGGAAGCGATGCGGATCCTGCACCAGGTGCAGGAGGGCGTGGAGCGTCCGAAGGCGTCGGTGTCGTTCGAAATCGGCGAGAACGTGCGCGTGGCCGACGGCCCGTTCGCCTCGTTCTCCGGCGTGGTGGAAGAAATCGACGAGGCGCGCTCGCGCGTGAAGGTCGCGGTGTCGATCTTCGGCCGCGCGACCCCCGTAGAACTGGAATTCGGTCAGGTCGAAAAGGTGGTATGACCGGACGGCGCGGGGTATATGCCTCGCGTCAAGTAGAGAGGCCGTGGGAGGGAGGAGGCGGTCGCCAGCCCCTTCAACCGAACCACGGAACCTGAAACCGCCGGCCCTGTCCGGCACAACAGGAGTGATAAATGGCAAAGAAAGTGACCGGATACCTGAAGCTTCAGGTCCCGGCCGGTGCGGCGAATCCTTCGCCCCCGATCGGCCCCGCGCTTGGTCAGCGCGGCCTCAACATCATGGAGTTCTGCAAGGCGTTCAACGCGCAGACCCAGAAGGAAGAGAAGAACACCCCGATCCCGGTGATCATCACGATCTATGCGGACCGGTCCTTCACCTTCGAGATGAAGACCCCTCCGATGTCCTACTTCCTCAAGCAGGCCGCCAAGATCCAGTCCGGATCGAAGGCGCCGGGCCGTGACAAGGCCGGCAAGGTGACCAAGGCGCAGGTGCGCGAGATCGCCGAGAAGAAGATGAAGGACTTGAATTGCGACAACATCGAATCGGCCATGAAGATGGTCGAGGGCTCTGCCCGTTCGATGGGTCTGGAAGTTGCGGGGTAACGGGCCATGTCAATCGGAAAACGTTTGAAGAAGGCCCGCGAGGGCGTCGATCGCGAGAAGCTCTATCCGCTCGCGGATGCCATCAAGATGGTCAAGGAGCGCGCCAAGTCGAAGTTCGACGAGACGATCGAGATCGCGATCAATCTCGGCGTCGACCCGCGCCACGCCGACCAGATGGTCCGCGGCGTCGTCAACCTGCCGAACGGAACCGGCCGTACGTTGCGCGTCGGCGTGTTCGCGCGCGGCGCCAAGGCTGAGGAAGCCAAGGCCGCCGGTGCCGACGTCGTCGGTGCCGAGGACCTGGTCGAGAAGGTGCAGGGCGGCGCGATCGATTTCGATCGTTGTATCGCCACTCCCGACATGATGCCCCTGGTCGGCCGCCTCGGTAAGGTGCTCGGTCCGCGCGGCATGATGCCGAACCCGAAGATCGGCACCGTGACCATGGACGTCACCAACGCCGTGAAGGGCGCCAAGGGCGGCTCGGTCGAGTTCCGCGTCGAGAAGGCCGGCATCGTGCAGGCCGGCATCGGCAAGGCCTCGTTCTCCGAGGACAAGCTGGTCGAGAACGTCAAGGCCCTCGCGGATGCGGTCTCCAAGGCGAAGCCGGCAGGCTCCAAGGGCACCTACATCCAGCGCGTGGCGGTTTCCTCCACCATGGGCCCGGGCGTGAAGGTCGAGCCGGGCACGATCCTCGGCTGAGATCCTTGGCCGTGACGAGATAAAAGGGGCGGGACCGGGCAACCGGTTCCGCCCTTTGTTTGTGTGCCGAGTATGAACGACAGCTTGGAGGTGGAAGTCCTCTACCCAGCCTGATGGCGGCGAAGGGTTAGCGAAGCGCAAGGGCATCATCGCGAGGTGGGGTCTGAAGAAAGCGTGGAGCAAAGCCGCGGCCCGATGGACAAGAACCGGATAACGAGGCCTACCCGGCCGGACGAGCGAGCAAACGGTCGCGAAGTCCAAGGTCATCAAGGGTCGGGGTGGTAAATCCGGCGGGCGTGCGGCGAAGGCGGTCGGTCTTACCTCGGGAGGTCTGCGCTGTGTCCCGGCAACGGGACTGAGGTCGTCGCAAGGCGGCCTGACCGCAGCGCAGAAGTCAGCCGAGGGCATAGTAGGCGGCAGCGCGCCGCCGAAGGCCCGAACGGTGGAAGTGGTTAGTAGAGCGGTCGATCTCGCGCGAGCCATGCGGCAGAAGAATCAGGTTGAGCTGAACTCGGACACCGGAGCGAAGGGTGAAGCCCAAAGCGCCGCCGTCCGAGAGACCGAAGCAAGCGCGGCGACGGCCAGTCTTGAACGCCCGGCGGTCGCAGGGCTGTCGATGGAAGCAGTGGTCGAGCGTGAGAATCTGAAGAAAGCGTTGGCGCAAGTGAAGCGCAACAAGGGCGCGGCAGGCGTCGATGGGATGACCGTCAACGAACTGCCGGCCCACCTGAAAGAGCACTGGCTCGCGATCCGAGCTCAACTGCTTGACGGCACCTACAAGCCGCAGCCGGTGCGGCGGGTCGAGATACCGAAGGCGTCGGGCGGCCTGCGGCCGCTCGGCATCCCGACGGTGCTCGACCGCGTCATCCAGCAGGCGGTGATGCAGGTGCTGCAGGCGGATTGGGATGGGACGTTCTCCGAGACGAGCTTCGGCTTCCGGCCGACCCGCTCGGCGCATCAGGCGGTGGAACGGGCGCAGGCGTATATCGCGTCCGGGCACGCCGTCGTCGTGGACATCGACTTGGAAAAGTTCTTCGACCGGGTCAACCACGACGTCCTGATGGGGCTGGTCGCCAAACGGGTGACTGACAAGCGCCTTCTGAAGCTCATCCGCGGATTCCTGAATGCGGGGGTGATGGAGGGAGGGGTGGTCAGCCCGACGGAAGAGGGCACGCCGCAAGGCGGTCCGCTCTCGCCGCTGTTGTCGAATCTGATGCTGGATGTGCTGGACAAGGAACTGGAGAAGCGCGGCCACCGCTTTGTGCGTTATGCCGATGACTGCAACATCTATGTGCGCAGTCAGCGAGCGGGCGAACGGGTGCTGGCCGGCATCGAGAAGTTCCTCGAAAAGCGCCTCAAGCTCAAGGTCAACAAGGCCAAGAGTGCGGTCGCCAAACCGAGCGTTCGCAAGTTCCTGGGCTTCAGCTTCACCGGCGGGACAGCACCGCGGCGGCGCATTGCGCCGCAGGCGCTCGCCCGCTTCAAGGCGAAAGTTCGGGAGCTGACACGGCGCACGCGCGGCCGAAGCCTTGCGCAGATTGTCAAGGAGTTGTCCGTCTATCTGATCGGATGGCGCGGCTACTTCGGCTTCTGCCAAACCCCGTCGATATTGCGCGACCTTGATCAATGGCTCAGGCGGCGGTTGCGCGCCATCGCCTGGAAGCAGTGGAAGCGCGGAATCACTCGTTTTGCCGAGCTGCGACGCCGCGGCGTCGGCCGGGATCGGGCGGCGCAAACCGCCGGAAGCCCACATGGCCCCTGGCGGCTCGCGAACAGTCCCGCACTCACCATCGCCATGCCAATCGCGTTCTTCAGTTCACTCGGCTTGGCTTCCGTCGCGGCGCTGCAGACCGCATAATCCACTGAACCGCCGGATACGGACCCGTATGTCCGGTGGTGTGGGAGGGGCGGAGCCGCGAGGCTCCCCCCTATCCCGATTGCAGGAGCGTTTTCCAGCGAAGTGGGTACCGGTTCGCGTGAAGAAGACGCGTCAGAACAACCAGCTGAAGCCTCTCGTAGGAAAGAAGAACAATGCCCGATAAGGTCCTGGTCTATTCGCGTTTTCCCAAGGCTCAGCTGATCCGCTTCGGCGAGCGCTATGAGCTGCTGAACGCGGCAGGCAAGCGATTGGACGAAGCGTTCCCGGCGGCCGAGCTCGCCGAGATCCGCGCCATGATCACCGCGGGCGGCACCGCGCTCGGCACCGAGGCCATGGACATGCTGCCAAAGCTCGGCGCGATCGTCTGCTACGGCACCGGCTATGACGGCGTCGATCTCGCCGCCGCCGCCAAGCGCGGCATCGCGGTCGGCCACAGCCCGGGGGCCAATGCGGCCTCCGTCGCCGACACGGCGGTGACCTTGATGCTGGCGTCGGTGCGGCGGCTGCTGGTGGCCGACAATTACGTGCGGAGCGGGGACTGGGCCGGTGCAAAGCCGTCGCCGATGATGCGGCCGCAGGCCGGCATGCGCGGCCGCAAGGTCGGCGTCTACGGCATGGGCGAGATCGGCCGCAAGATCGCCGCCCGCGTCGCGGCCTTCGAGACCGAGGTCGGCTATTTCAGCCGCTCGAAGCACGACGTGCCCTATCAATACCTTCCGACGCTGGAGGCGCTCGCCGATTGGTGCAGCGTGCTGATGATCGCCGTGCGCGCCGGCGCCGAGACCGAGCATGCGGTCAATGCCGACATCCTGCGCCGGCTCGGCGGCGACGGGTTTGTCGTCAACATTTCGCGCGGCTCGGTGGTCGACCAGCAGGCCCTGGTCGCGGCGCTGACCGACGGCGTGATCGCCGGTGTCGGCCTCGACGTGTTCGCGAGGGAGCCGCATGCCCCCGACGCGCTGACCGCATTGCCGAACGTGGTGCTGTCGCCGCATCTCGGCGGCCACACGCTGGAATCGCACGTCGCGATGCAGGATTGCGTGCTGGCCAATCTCGACGCGTTCTTTGCCGGCAAGCCGCTCACCTATCCGGTGGCGACGGCGTCCTGACCGGAGCTTCAGTTCCGGCGCGGCGCGTGGCGCAGCTTGTCCGGGTTGCGGACGATGTAGATCGCCGCGATCCGGCCCGTCTCGCCGTCGATCGCCATGCTCAGCGTGTGGTCGACTTCGCCATCGAGGAAGATCAGCGCGCCCGCGCTGCCATTGACCATCATCGGTTCGACGCGAACCTCGCTGCCGGCGTTCTTGCCGGCGATGCCGATGATGAAGCGGACGATCTTCTCTGCCCCCTTGATCGGCTTCAGCGCCGCCAGCTTGCGGCCGCCGCCGTCGGTGATCGCAATGGCATCCTCGCGCAGCAGGTTGGCGAGGGCGGAGACGTCGCCGCTGGCCGCGGCCTTGCAGAATGCGGTCAGCAGCCGTGCGTGGCCTTCGGGCGGCTCGGCTGGAACAGGGCGGTTGTCGCGGACCGATCGGCGGGCGCGCGCGGCGAGCTGCCGGCAGGCCGCCTCGCTGCGCTCGAGCGTGCGGGCGACTTCCGCAAACGGCCGGTCGAACACGTCGTGCAGCAGGAACGCGGCACGCTCGAGCGGCGTCAGGGCGTCGAGCGCCAGCATCAGCGCGAAGGAGAGATCGTCGGCGAGTTCGGTTGCCGCCTCGGCCGACAGCGCCTCGTCGAACACCGGCTCGGGCAACCAGGCGCCGACATAGACCTCGCGCTGGGCGCGGGCGCTCTTCAGCCGGTCGAGACAGAGCCGGGTCACCACCGTGACCAGGAACGCCTCGGGATTGCGAACGTCGTCAGCCGCGGCGAACCGCAGCCAAGCGTCCTGCACCACGTCGTCGGCATCGCCGCGGCTGCCGAGCATGCGGTAGGCGAGCCCGGTTAGCCGCGTCCGATACGGACCCAGCGGGTCGCGCTCAGGCAGCCTGCTTGATGACATCGATCTGATGGCCGGCCACGGTCACGCGGCGACACTCCATGGCATATCCCAGCGCCAGCTTCATCATGGGGAAGATGCGGCCGATTTGTAGGGCCAAAGCGAGGTCGATCACGCCTTTTTCGCCCCAGCGCGCGCGAACCGCGTCGCGGCAGGCACCGTCGTCGGCCGAGCGCTGCACGATCGCCTGCGCGAAGCGGAAACCGAGCGCGGTGTCCGCGGTCATGGCGGCAACGTCACGCCGGAGCACGGCGGTGACCTGCTGCTCCGCCATCCCGGCTCCGATCGCCATGTCGACGACCAGTTGCGCACAGGGACCGCAATCTTCCGCCAGGGCGCCGGTCAGCTTGGCGGCATAAAAGGCCTCGACCGGCGCGACCGCGCGGTAGGCGGCGGCCTTCATCGCGGCGGCGAATTTGAAGAACGCGGCGGGCGATTCCTTGAGCATGATCTCGAGATAGGTGGTGTCATAGCCGTAGCGCCTGGAATAGGCGCGCAGCATGCGGCGCGCGATGAAGCTACGCATGTCGGTCTCCTTGATTTGGCAGGGCGGAATAGAGGGCGAGCGCCGCGGGCAGGACGACCGCCACAAGATCGGATGCGGCATGGCGGTCGTGGCCGCCGGCGATCATCACGAGGTGCAGCGCGCCGTGGCCGGCCAGGAACGCGGCGCCCGCGACCGCTGCCGGCCACCACGCCGGCCACAAGGCTCGCGCCGCCAGGCCGAGCCCGGCCGCGATGAAGGCGATGCCGACGTCCTGGACCAAATGAGGGTTGAACGGACCGGTATCGGCGGCGCCGGGCACCAGCGACCACCAGAGGGAACCGGCTGACAGCATCGCCAGCCCATTGGCGAGGTTGAATAGGGCGAGAATTCCTGCAATCCATCGTTTCATGCGAGCCTCCAGCGCCCAGACGAGCGAGGGCATTGGGGCGTGACGCCGTCCGGGAAGAAATTTTTTGCTGGGCCGCCAGACCGCCGAACTGGTCTGAAATTTGCTCTTGGCAAGCAGGGCAGGACCGGCTACATAGCGCCTTCCGGGCGTGCTGGCACTTGCTGGCATGTCCGTGCTCGCATTCCGAAAACCTGAGATGATAGGAGATCATTCCTTTCCGCATGCCCGCAAGGATGCTCGAAAGGAAGGAGACCCGTCGCCTCCAGAGGAATGAGAGCAGGGGCCTTCAGCATGCTGAAGCGCCTCGATCCTGTCCAAAACTGCAGGCGCCCGCGAGAACTTCGTGTTTTCAACGGCTTAATCGTATGGCCTGCATAGACGGGTGAAGACCGGATTTTGCACTCCAGGTCGCGGATCGTTCGCGGCTTGAGAGGCTGGTTTGGTTCGAACCTCGACAGCCCATGGCCGCAAGGCTCTGGGAGGGCAGGCTTCTAGATGTCGTCTTGCCCGGCATGTCCGAAGGGTCTTGCACCCTGCGGATCAGGTTTAGGGCGGGACGATGGGTGCAACCCGGCGGTCCTGCCTTCGCGGAAAGGCCGCCAACCGGAAAGAGCTTGCTGTGGAACGAGCGGCAAAAAAAGAGTCGGTCGAACAACTTAACGAGGTCTTCAAGACCACGTCGGTTGCGATCGTTGCTCACTATTCCGGCCTCACCGTGGCCCAGATGCAGAAGCTGCGCATGCAGATGAAGCAGGCGGGTGCATCGGTGAAGGTCTCGAAGAACCGTCTCGCCAAAATTGCTCTTGAAGGCACTGACGTCGTAGCCATCGGCTCCCTGCTGAAGGGGCCGACCGTGATCGCCACTTCGAACGATCCGGTTGCGGCGCCAAAGGTTGCCGTCGAATTCGCCAAGGCGAACGAGAAGTTCGTCATCCTCGGCGGCTCGATGGGTAAAACCGTCCTGAATGTCGACAGCGTGAAGGCGCTCGCCTCACTGCCGTCGCTCGACGAACTGCGCGGCAAGATCGTTGGCCTCCTCGTGGCGCCGGCGACCAAGCTCGCTCAGCTCTCGAATGCGCCCGCGGCCAAGCTCGCGCGCGTCATTCAGGCTCATGCCTCAAAGAGCGAAGCGGCCTGACCCCTTCGCTAATCTCAAACCTGGTTCGAACCAAACGTTTAAGGAACTGAACAATGGCTGATCTGCAGAAAATCGTCGACGACCTCTCGAGCCTCACCGTGCTCGAAGCGGCCGAACTGGCCAAGCTCCTCGAAGAAAAGTGGGGCGTGTCCGCCGCTGCCGCCGTCGCGGTTGCCGGCCCGGCTGCCGGCGGCGCTGCCGCTGCTCCGGCTGAAGAGAAGACCGACTTCACCGTCGTGCTGGCTGCCGCCGGCGACAAGAAGATCGAAGTCATCAAGGAAGTCCGCGCCATCACTGGCCTGGGCCTGAAGGAAGCCAAGGACCTCGTCGAAGGCGCTCCGAAGCCCGTCAAGGAAGGCGTGAACAAGGAAGAAGCCGACAAGATCAAGGCCCAGCTCGAGAAGGCTGGCGCCAAGGTCGACCTCAAGTAATGCGCGATCCGGGAGCGCCTCTGGGCGCTCCCGGGCCATGCAAACGGCGTGCGACAGGTTGTCGCGTGGCGCGCCGGACACAAAAAAGTGTGGGGATCCGTGGACTTAACCCTCGAATCTCCTTTATTGCCATCCCATATCGGGTTGGCAGCGGAAAAACACGGTAGGCGGCGGGGACGGCAGGGTCCTCGGCGGAAGCCGTTGGGAGACAGTCAGATTTCGGGCTTTTTCAGTCCGTAAAGCGGAGCGTTTGGACGAGCGGGTGCAGTGATGCGCCCCGCGCGTTGTTTTGCGTTTTGGAGGTGGTCGGGGCCGGGACGGGGATTTAATTCCTGACTTTGCGCTTCGTTCCTTCGAGACGATTCGAAATTCAACCCGGGGCCGATGGCAGTCGCTCCCGGAAGGTTCGCCCCACAAAGGCGACGAAAATGAGAGGCCACGATGGCGCAGCAGACATTCACCGGTCGCAAACGCGTACGCAAGTTTTTCGGTCACATCAAGGAAGTCGCCGAGATGCCGAACCTCATCGAGGTTCAGAAGGCGTCCTATGACCAGTTCCTGATGGTTGACGAGCCGACCGGCGGTCGGCTCGACGAGGGCCTGCAGGCGGTGTTCCGTTCGGTGTTCCCGATTTCGGATTTCTCCGGCACCTCGATGCTCGAATTCGTCCGCTACGAGTTCGAACAGCCGAAATATGACGTCGACGAGTGCCGCCAGCGCGGCATGACCTTTGCTGCGCCGCTCAAGGTGACGCTGCGCCTCATCGTGTTCGATATCGACGAGGAAACCGGCGCCAAGTCGGTCAAGGACATCAAGGAGCAGGACGTCTACATGGGCGACATCCCGCTCATGACGATGAACGGCACCTTCGTCGTCAACGGCACCGAGCGCGTCATCGTCTCGCAGATGCACCGTTCGCCCGGCGTGTTCTTCGACCACGACAAGGGCAAGACCCATTCGTCCGGCAAGCTGCTGTTTGCCGCGCGCGTGATTCCGTATCGCGGTTCCTGGCTCGACATCGAGTTCGACGCCAAGGACATCGTGTTCGCGCGCATTGACCGCCGCCGCAAGCTGCCCGTGACCTCGCTGATGTACGCGCTCGGTCTCGACGGCGAACAGATCCTGTCGACCTTCTACAAGAAGATCACCTACAAGCGGACCAAGGACGGATGGCGCGTGCCGTTCGATGCCAACCGCTTCCGCGGCTATTCGACCGTCAACGACCTGATCGACGCCGACACCGGCAAGGTGGTGCTCGAGGCCGGCAAGAAGCTGACCGTGCGCCAGGCGCGCCAGCTTCAGGAGAAGGGCCTGAAGGCGCTGCGCATGTCGGACGAGGAGCTCGTCGGCAACTATCTCGCCGAGGATCTCGTCAACCCGAAGACCGGTGAGATCTACGCCGAAGCCGGCGAGGAGATCACCGAGAAGTCGCTCAAGGTGCTGAACGAGCAGGGCTACAAGGACCTGCCGCTGCTCGACATCGACCACGTCAATGTCGGCGCCTACATCCGCAACACGCTGTCGGCCGACAAGAACATGACGCGCGAGGACGCGCTGTTCGACATCTACCGCGTGATGCGTCCGGGCGAGCCGCCGACGCTGGATTCGGCGCAGGCGATGTTCCAGTCGCTGTTCTTCGACGCCGAGCGCTACGACCTCTCTGCGGTCGGCCGCGTCAAGATGAACATGCGCCTCGAGCTCGATGCGCCCGATACCCATCGCACGCTGCGCAAGGAAGACATCCTGGCGGTCATCAAGACGCTGGTCGACCTGCGCGACGGCAAGGGCGAGATCGACGACATCGACCATCTCGGCAACCGCCGGGTGCGCTCGGTCGGCGAGCTCATGGAGAACCAGTACCGGATCGGCCTGCTCCGCATGGAGCGCGCGATCAAGGAGCGCATGTCGAGCGTCGATATCGACACCGTGATGCCGCAGGACCTGATCAACGCCAAGCCCGCGGCTGCCGCGGTGCGCGAGTTCTTCGGCTCCTCGCAGCTGTCGCAGTTCATGGACCAGACCAACCCGCTGTCGGAAATCACCCACAAGCGGCGCCTGTCGGCGCTTGGCCCGGGCGGTCTGACCCGCGAGCGTGCCGGCTTCGAAGTCCGCGACGTGCATCCGACGCATTACGGCCGTATCTGCCCGATTGAAACGCCGGAAGGTCCGAACATCGGCCTGATCAACTCGCTGGCGACGTTCGCGCGCGTCAACAAGTACGGCTTCGTCGAGACGCCCTATCGCAAGATCAAGGACGGCCGGGTCACCGACGAGGTGGTCTATCTGTCGGCGATGGAAGAGGGCCGCTACCGCGTCGCGCAGGCCAACGTGCCGCTCGATGCCAAGGGCCGCTTCACCGACGATCTCGTGGTCTGCCGTCATGCCGGCGAAGTGCTGCCGGTGACGCCGGACAAGGTCGACTACATGGACGTGTCGCCGAAGCAGCTGGTTTCGGTCGCCGCGGCGCTGATCCCGTTCCTCGAGAACGACGACGCCAACCGCGCGCTGATGGGCTCGAACATGCAGCGCCAGGCGGTGCCGCTGGTTCGCGCCGAGGCGCCGTTCGTCGGCACCGGCATGGAAGGCGTGGTCGCCCGTGACTCGGGCGCGGCGATTGCCGCGCGCCGCTCGGGCGTGATCGACCAGATCGACGCCACCCGCGTCGTGATCCGCGCCACCGAGGATCTCGATCCGACCAAGTCGGGCGTCGATATCTACCGGCTGATGAAGTACCAGCGCTCCAACCAGTCGACCTGCATCAACCAGCGTCCGCTGGTGAAGGTCGGCGACATCGTCAAGAAGGGCGACATCATCGCCGACGGTCCGTCGACCGATCTCGGCGAGCTCGCGCTCGGCCGCAACGTGCTGGTCGCGTTCATGCCGTGGAACGGCTACAACTTCGAAGACTCGATCCTGCTCTCCGAGCGGATCGTGAAGGACGACGTCTTCACCTCGATTCACATCGAGGAGTTCGAGGTGATGGCCCGCGACACCAAGCTCGGTCCTGAGGAAATCACCCGCGACATTCCGAACGTCTCGGAAGAAGCGCTGAAGAACCTCGACGAAGCCGGTATCGTCTACATCGGTGCGGAAGTCCGCGCCGGCGACATCCTGGTCGGCAAGATCACGCCGAAGGGCGAGAGCCCGATGACGCCGGAAGAGAAGCTGCTGCGCGCCATCTTCGGCGAGAAGGCCTCCGACGTCCGCGACACCTCGCTGCGCGTGCCTCCGGGCGTGCAGGGCACGATCGTGGAAGTCCGCGTGTTCAACCGCCACGGCGTCGACAAGGACGAGCGTGCGCTGGCGATCGAGCGCGAGGAGATCGAGCGTCTGGCCAAGGACCGCGACGACGAGCAGGCGATCCTGGACCGCAACGTCTACAGCCGCCTCGCCGAGCTTCTGGAGAACCGCCAGGGCATCGCCGGCCCGAAGGGCTTCAAGAAGGATACCAAGATCACCCGCGCGGTGCTCGACGAGTATCCGAAGTCGCAGTGGTGGCTGTTCGCCTCGCCGAACGACAAGCTGATGGCCGAGATCGAGGCCATGCGGAAGCAGTACGACGAGTCGAAGAAGGGCCTCGAGCAGCGCTTCCTCGACAAGGTCGAGAAGCTGCAGCGTGGCGACGAGCTGCCGCCCGGCGTGATGAAGATGGTCAAGGTCTTCGTCGCGGTGAAGCGCAAGATCCAGCCCGGCGACAAGATGGCCGGCCGTCACGGCAACAAGGGTGTGGTGTCGAAGATCGTGCCGATCGAGGACATGCCGTTCCTCGAGGACGGAACGCATGCCGACATCGTGCTCAATCCGCTCGGCGTGCCTTCGCGCATGAACGTCGGTCAGATCCTCGAGACCCATCTCGGTTGGGCCTGCGCCGGCCTCGGCAAGCGCATCGGGCAGACCATCGACGCCTATTATCACAAGCAGGATCTCAAGCCGCTGCGCGAGACCCTGAAGAAGATCTATGGCGAGGATGAAACCATCAAGTCGCTGAACGACAACGAGCTGGTCGAGCTCGGCCGCAATCTGAGCCACGGCGTGCCGATCGCAACGCCGGTGTTCGACGGCGCCAAGGAGGCCGACATCGAGGAGATGCTGAAGCTCGCGGGCTTCGACGCCTCCGGCCAGTCGACCGTTTATGACGGCCGTACCGGCGATCAGTTCGATCGTAAGGTGACGATGGGCTACATCTACATGCTCAAGCTGCACCACCTCGTGGACGACAAGATCCACGCGCGTTCGATCGGTCCGTACTCGCTCGTCACCCAGCAGCCGCTGGGCGGCAAGGCGCAGTTCGGCGGCCAGCGCTTCGGCGAAATGGAGGTCTGGGCGCTTGAAGCCTACGGCGCCGCCTACACGCTGCAGGAGATGCTGACCGTGAAGTCGGACGACGTCGCCGGCCGTACCAAGGTGTACGAGGCGATCGTGCGCGGCGACGACACCTTCGAGGCCGGTATTCCGGAATCGTTCAACGTGCTGGTCAAGGAAATGCGCTCGCTCGGCCTCAACGTCGACCTGCACAATTCCAAGGTGGGACCGGCGTCGACGTCGGAAGCGGCCGAGTAACGCTGTGATCATGCCCGGCGCGAAACGCGCCGGGCCTCCGCACTCCGCTCGGACGTTGGGCGGGGCGCGCGCTGAATAGAAGTTTCGAATTTGCTGCCGGTGACGATCGGCACGCGAGGAGAAGACCATGAATCAAGAGATTATGAATCTTTTCAATCCGACGACGCCGGCCCAGGTCTTCGACCAGATCCGGATTTCGATCGCGTCTCCGGAGAAGATTCTGTCCTGGTCGTACGGCGAGATCAAGAAGCCGGAGACCATCAACTACCGCACCTTCAAGCCGGAGCGTGACGGCCTGTTCTGCGCGCGCATCTTCGGGCCGATCAAGGACTACGAGTGCTTGTGCGGCAAGTACAAGCGGATGAAGTACAAGGGCATCATCTGCGAGAAGTGCTCGGTCGAGGTGACGCTGTCGCGCGTCCGGCGCGAGCGCATGGGCCATATCGAGCTGGCGGCGCCGGTCGCCCACATCTGGTTCCTGAAGTCGCTGCCCTCGCGCATCGGCCTGTTGCTCGACATGACGCTGAAGGATCTCGAGCGGATCCTCTACTTCGAATACTACGTCGTGCTCGAGCCGGGTCTCACTGCGCTGAAGGACCGTCAGCTGCTGTCTGAAGACGAGTATCTGAAGGCGCAGGACGAGTACGGCCAGGATTCCTTCACCGCCATGATCGGCGCCGAGGCGATCCGCGAGCTGCTCAAGGGGCTCGAGCTCGAAAAGCTCGAGGCGACGCTGCGTGCCGACATGGCGGAGACCGACTCCGACATCAAGCACAAGAAGCTCGCCAAGCGTCTGAAGATCGTCGAGGCCTTCCGTGTCTCCGGCAACAAGCCGGAATGGATGATCATGACGGTCGTGCCGGTGATTCCGCCGGACCTGCGTCCGCTGGTGCCGCTCGACGGCGGCCGGTTCGCGACCTCCGACCTCAACGACCTGTACCGCCGCGTCATCAACCGCAACAACCGCTTGAAGCGGCTGATGGAACTGCGTGCGCCGGACATCATCATCCGCAACGAAAAGCGCATGCTGCAGGAGGCCGTCGACGCGCTGTTCGACAACGGCCGCCGCGGCCGCGTCATCACCGGCGCCAACAAGCGTCCGCTGAAGTCGCTCGCCGACATGCTGAAGGGCAAGCAGGGCCGGTTCCGTCAGAACCTGCTCGGCAAGCGCGTCGACTATTCGGGCCGTTCGGTGATCGTGGTCGGTCCCGAGCTGCGCCTGCATCAGTGCGGCCTGCCTAAGAAGATGGCGCTTGAGCTGTTCAAGCCGTTCATCTACTCGCGGCTCGACGCCAAGGGCCTGTCCACCACGGTGAAGCAGGCCAAGAAGCTGGTCGAGAAGGAGCGTCCGGAGGTCTGGGATATCCTCGACGAGGTGATCCGCGAGCATCCGGTGCTGCTCAACCGCGCACCGACGCTGCATCGCCTGGGCATCCAGGCGTTCGAGCCGGTGCTGATCGAGGGCAAGGCGATCCAGCTGCATCCGCTGGTCTGCGCCGCGTTCAACGCCGACTTCGACGGCGACCAGATGGCCGTGCACGTTCCGCTGTCGCTCGAAGCGCAGCTGGAAGCGCGCGTCCTGATGATGTCGACCAACAACATCCTGCATCCGGCGAACGGCCAGCCGATCATCGTGCCGTCGCAGGACATCGTGCTCGGCCTCTACTACGTCTCGATCATGCGCGAAGGCCTGCCCGGCGAGGGCAAGATCTTCGGCGACATGGCCGAGCTCGAGCACGCCCTGCATTCGAAGGTCATCCACCTCCACACCAAGATCAAGTACCGGTGGGAAGGCCTCGACGAGGAAGGCAAGCAGTCCAAGCGCTGGATCGAGACCACCGCCGGCCGCGTCATGCTCGGCAACCTGCTGCCGAAGAGCACCAAGATCTCGTACGACATCATCAACAAGCTGATGACCAAGCGCGAGATCTCCGGCGTGATCGACCAGGTCTACCGTCACTGCGGTCAGAAGGAGACCGTGATCTTCTGCGACCGCATCATGGCGCTCGGCTTCTACAACGCCTTCAAGGCGGGCATCTCGTTCGGCAAGGACGACATGGTCGTGCCGGCGTCGAAGTGGAAGATCGTGGACCAGACCCGTACGCTGGCGAAGGATTTCGAGCAGCAGTACAATGACGGCCTGATCACCCATGGCGAGAAGTACAACAAGGTCGTCGACGCCTGGTCGAAGGCCGGTGAAGAAGTCGCCAAGGCGATGATGAAGGAGATCTCGTCCACCAAGAAGACGGCGGCGGGCGCGGATGCCGACATCAACTCGATCTACATGATGGCGCACTCCGGTGCGCGTGGTTCGCCGGCGCAGATGCGCCAGCTCGCCGGCATGCGCGGCCTGATGGCCAAGCCGTCGGGCGAGATCATCGAGACGCCGATCATTTCCAACTTCAAGGAAGGTCTGTCGGTGCTCGAGTACTTCAACTCGACCCACGGCGCCCGCAAGGGCCTCGCGGACACCGCGTTGAAGACCGCGAACTCGGGCTACCTGACCCGCCGTCTGGTCGACGTCGCGCAGGACTGCATCATCACGCAGACCGATTGTGGCACCACGCTCGGCATCAAGATGCGCGCTATCGTCGACGCCGGCACCGTGGTCGCCTCGCTCGGTTCGCGCATCCTGGGCCGCGTGGCCTGCGATGACGTGCGCGATCCCGCCACCAACGAGGTCGTCATCAAGCGCGACACGTTGATGGAGGAGAGCCATGTCGACGCGATCCAGCAGGCTGGCATCCAGGAAGTGAAGATCCGCTCGGCGCTGACCTGCGAGCTGATCAACGGCATCTGCGCCAAGTGCTACGGCCGCGATCTGGCTCGCGGCACGCCGGTCAACCACGGTGAGGCCGTCGGCGTCATCGCGGCGCAGTCGATCGGTGAGCCCGGCACGCAGCTGACGATGCGCACGTTCCACATCGGCGGCGCCGCGCAGCTCAACGAGCAGTCGTTCGTCGAATCGAACTTCGACGGCAAGATCGTGATCAGGAACAAGGCGATCGCCCGCAACAGCGAAGGCAGCCTGGTCGCGATGGTGCGCAACATGGTCGTTGCGATCGTCGATGCCGACGGCACCGAGCGTGCAACCCACCGTATCCAGTACGGTTCGAAGATGCACGTTGACGAAGGCGACATGGTCAAGCGCGGCCAGCGCATCGCCGAGTGGGATCCCTACACCCGCCCGGTGCTGAGCGAAGTCGAGGGCACGATCGGTTTCGAGGATCTGGTCGAAGGCCAGTCGATCTCGGAAACGCTCGACGAATCGACCGGTATCGCCAAGCGCGTGGTCATCGACTGGCGCACGACGCGCGGCGGTTCGGACCTGCGCCCGGCCATCGTGGTCAAGGGCAAGGACGGCAAGGTGATGAAGCTCGCGCGTGGCGGCGATGCCCGCTACATGCTGTCGGTCGACGCCATTCTGTCGGTCGATACCGGCGGGAAGGTGATGCCTGGCGATATCCTGGCGCGTATCTCGACCGAGAGCGCCAAGACGCGTGACATCACCGGCGGTCTGCCGCGGGTGGCGGAACTGTTCGAGGCTCGCAAGCCGAAGGATGCGGCGATCATCGCGGAGACCGCGGGAACGATCCGCTTCGGCCGCGACTACAAGAACAAGCGCCGCATCTCGATCGAGCCGATGGACAAGACCGAGGAGCCGCGCGAGTACCTGATCCCGAAGGGCAAGCACATCCACCTTCAGGACGGCGACATCGTCGAAAAGGGCGATTTCATCGTCGAAGGCAATCCGGCGCCGCACGACATCCTGGCGATCAAGGGCATCGAGGAACTCGCTGCCTACCTGGTCAACGAAATCCAGGAGGTCTACCGGTTGCAGGGCGTGCTCATCAACGACAAGCACATCGAGGTGATTGTCCGTCAGATGCTGCAGAAGGTCGAGGTCACCGATCAGGGCGACACCGACATGATCTCGGGCGAGCAGGTCGACAAGATCGAGTTCGACGCGCTCAACACCAAGGCCAAGGAGGAGGGCAAGAAGCCCGCCACGGGTACGCCGGTTCTGCTCGGCATCACCAAGGCGAGCTTGCAGACCCGCTCCTTCTTCTCGGCGGCCTCGTTCCAGGAGACCACGCGCGTGCTCACCGAAGCTGCCGTCAACGGCAAGGTGGATCCGCTCGAGGGCCTCAAGGAGAACGTCATTGTCGGCCGCCTGATCCCGGCCGGCACCGGCGCCTCGATGGCGCGGATCCGCGAAGTCGCGGTCAAGCGCGACAAGCTGATCCTCGACGAGCGCGAGAAGCAGCAGGCGGCGATCGTGCCGACGGCTCCGGAAGCGGAGCCGCTGGCGCTGCCGCCCGCGGAATAGGCATCCGCAAGACTACGGATATGGCGAGAAGGCCGGCGTTTAGCCGGCCTTTTTGCTGCTTTCTTTCCTTGCTGCGGTGCAGGGACGCAGTTTGTTCATCTTTCCTTCAGGCAAAAAAGTGCCTTTGCTAGGGTGACTTAGACCGGCTGTTTGGCTCGCGCCGGAGACGACGGAA
Organism: Bradyrhizobium sp. USDA 3262; assembly: GCF_054060035.1. Taxonomy (NCBI): domain Bacteria; kingdom Pseudomonadati; phylum Pseudomonadota; class Alphaproteobacteria; order Hyphomicrobiales; family Nitrobacteraceae; genus Bradyrhizobium; species Bradyrhizobium sp. USDA 3262. The sequence continues at coordinate 6,321,320 of NZ_JBSSCT010000001.1, read as the reverse complement.
TCCATATGCTCGACTTGGCTATCGTAGGCGGCGGCCCCGGGGGGCTGATGAGCGCCTGGTATTTGAAGCGCAAACTCGGCGACCTCTGCCGCGTTACCATCTTCGAGGCGTCGAACCGCCTCGGCGGCAAGATCGTCACGCGCAAATTCGACACGGCGCCGGCGGTGTATGAGGCCGGCGTCGCCGAGATCTATGATTACTCGATGACGGGGCCGGACCCACTGCGCGAGCTGATCCAGCATTTCGGCCTGCAGACGATCCCGATGGATGCCGAGCAGGTGCAACTCGACGGCGAGCTGCTCGCCGACGTTCCCGGCATGCGCCGCAAATACGGGGCGAAGACCGCGGCCGCGATCGAGGCGTTCCGCAAGCGCTGCAGCGACCTGGTGTCGCCGATCGAATATTACGAGGGCGTCGGCGCCCACGACAACGAGCACCCGTGGGCCTACAAGACCGCCGAGCAGGTCCTCGACGAGGAGGTCGAGGACGCGACCGCCAAGCGCTTCTTCAAGGTGATGGCGCGTTCCGACATCGCGACCGAGAGTCACAACACCAACGGCCTCAACGCGCTGAAGAACTATGTGATGGACGTCGACGGCTATATCGGCCTGTATTCGATCCAGAACGGCAACGAGCAGCTGATCGATTGTCTGCGCTCGGAAGTCAGCGCCGACATCCAGCTCAACCATCGTGTGCTCAAGGTCGGCAAGACCGCCGATGGCCGCTACCAGCTCAACATGATGAACGGCAAGGGGCCGGAGACGCGCGACTTCGATCTCGTGCTGGTCTGCCTGCCGCACTCCTGGCTCGCGACCATGCGCTGGGACGGCGAACAGCTGCGCAAGTCGATGGTCAAGCACGTCGCCTATTTCGACCGTCCCGCGCATTATCTGCGGGTCTCGATCCTGTTCGACGAGCCGTTCTGGGGCGAGAAGATCCCGGGCGCCTGGTTCATGTCGGAAGCGTTCGGCGGCTGCTGCGTCTACAATGAGGGCGCGCGCCACGATGTCGGCAAGCACGGCGTGCTGAACTGGCTGATCGCAGGCTCGGATGCGCTTGCCTTCGCCAATCTCAGCGACCAGGAACTGATCGACGCCGCGTTGAAGTCGCTGCCGGCCTCGCTCGGCGATGCGCGCGAGCATTTCCTGGAAGGCAAGATCCATCGCTGGCTGTCGTCGGTCAACGCGCTGCCGGGCGGCTTGCCGGTGCGCGACGTCATGACCAACCACCGGCCCGAGCCGAAGGAGCACCCCGGCATCGTGGTGGTCGGCGACTATCTGTTCGATTCGACGCTGAACGGACTGCTCGATTCCTCCGATGCCGCGACCGACATCATCCTCACCGAGATGATGCGGCTGCGCCGTACCCGCGCGCAGGACGAGAGCGCGCTGTCCGACAAGATCGACCGCAGCTATTTCGACAATTATCGCGGCGCCGGGCCTTACAGCGAGGCCTGGCGCGACTTCACCGACCCGGCCTATCTGACGGACCTGATCAAGACGGTGTGGGGCAGGGCAAAGGGCTACAAGCTGCTGATCGCCGGCTCCGCCAGCGGCGAACTGGTCGGCGCGCTGCGCGAACGGGGCATCGATGCCTGGGGCATCGAGAACAACCGCTATATCCACGGCAAGACGCCGAAGGCGCTCAAGAAGTACAACAAGCTCGGCTCGATCGCCGACATGCCGTTCAAGGCCAACGAGTTCGACTTCGTGTTCGAGACCTCGCTGTGCCATCTCGGCGAGAAGCAGGTCGTGCGCGGGGTGCGCGAACTCAACCGCGTGGTCAAGACCGGCGTCGTGTTCGCGTCGGTGACCTCCGACATGGCGCCGGCGGTGATCGACCGCTACGACCTGCTGCGCGGGGTGAAGAAGCTCGGCACCTGGTGGGAGTGGTCGGAATTGTTCTTCGGCAACGGCTTCGACCTGTCGATGCACCGCCGCGACTGCACCGATGCGCTGTGGACATTGACGCTGGCCGCCAACAAGGGGCCGGGGCAGTGGTACGCCGACTCCGACAGCCTGCGCTATTCCTTCTTCGACAAGGTCGAAGCCGACCTCGACGACTAGCGGCATCGAGCGGAAGCCTTTGCCGCCAGGCGACCGGCCTTGTGTCAACCAGCTGTCAAACGGCGGCAATGCTGCGCTCCGCGAATCCGCGCGAGCGTGCGGCGGCGCGTCGGCCGTTCCAAACGCTTTGCCGAATTCGTCGTGATCGCATAGGATTACGGCCGCAGTGTTATCGGCTGCGGTTTCGATTTGCGGTCATGCCGGCCGTGGAGCATCGGTTGGTTTCATGGCGCCAAGACCTCCCTCATCAAGACCTCCTGCATCAGACGATCCGACGAAAGCGGCGGCCGACGATCCCGAGCTGAAGAAGAAGCCCGCGTCCGGTCCGCCCGCGGCGACCGTCTCCACGAAGCCAGCCGCGGCGCCGGCTGACGACGAAGAGGATGAGGACGCGGACGACGAGTTCGAGCTCGATGACGACGATGATGACGAGGACCTCGTCGTCTTCACCGCCAAGGAAGCCGCCGGCGCGCTCTCCACGATCTTTGGCTTCGTCAGGCCGATCCTGACGAACTACAAGAAGCCGTTCGCCTGCGTCGCCTTCGGCGTGCTGGTCGAGACGTTGTTCAACGTCATCATGCCGCTCAGCCTGAAATTCCTGATCGACGACGCGCTCGGCGAGGAGGACTTCGGAGCCCTCTACAAGATCCTCGGCGTGCTGGCGGTGGCCGGCATCGTCACCTCGATCATCGCCGTCTGGTACGAGCGCTGGGATGCGCGGCTTGCCGCCGGCATCATCGCCGACGTGCGGACGCGGCTGTTCGACCATGTCCAGAACCTGCCGTCGGCCTATTTCGCGCGCACCAAACGCGGCGAGATCCTGTCGCGCTTCTCGATCGATCTGTCGGCGTTCGAGGGTTCGGTCAAGACCTTTGCCAACAGCGCGGCGCTGCCGGGCCTCGAGCTGGTCGCGGGCATCATCCTGATGCTGTTCCTGAACTGGCAGCTTGCCGTGGTCGCCTTGCTGGTGTTTCCGATCACCCTGATCGGGCCGCGCATCCTGACGCCGAAGGCGGTGCAGGCCAATTACGAGCAGAAGCAGAACGAAGCCGCGCTGCTCGGAACGGTGCAGGAGAACGTTGCCGCCCAGGCGGTGGTGAAGGCGTTCAATCTGCAGCGCCGGGCGCTCGGCTGGTTCACGATGCGCAACCGCGACGTCCGGGCCAAGGCCGCGTCAGCCATGTTCCTGTCGACCATGGTGGAGCGCACCGTCACCATCGCGGTGCTGCTGCTCCACCTCGTGGTGCTGGCGATCGGCGCTTATCTCGCCACCAAGGGGCAGATCACCGTCGGCACCTTCGTGACCTTCGAGAGTGCGTTCTGGGAGGTGTCGTACAACATCGCCCATCTGATGCATTTCATCCCGGTGTCGATCCAGTCGGCGGCGGCGGTGCGGCACATCCAGGAACTGCTCGACGAGCCGACCCGCGGCGCCGACCGTCCCGGCGCGCCGGATCTGCCGCGCATCACCAACGACATCTCCTTCGATCGCGTCACCTTCCAGTATGAGGGGGCGCAGACGCCGGTACTCGACAATCTCAGCCTCAAGCTCAATGCCGGCAAGAGCATTGCGATCGTCGGTCCCAGCGGCTCGGGCAAGAGCACGCTGATCAACCTGATCCTGCGGCTCTACGTGCCGGACGAGGGCCGGGTCGCCATCGACGGCGTCGATATCCGCCGGGTGACGCGCGAGTCGCTGCGGGCGAGTATGGCGGTCGTGTTCCAGGAGAACATGCTGTTCAACATGTCGATCCGCGAGAACATCCGGCTCGGCAAGGAAGGCGCGACCGACGCGGAAGTCGAGGACGCCGCCCGGAAGGCCGAGATCCATCGCTACATCATGAGCCTGCCGCAGCGCTACGACACGCCGGTCGGCGAGCGCGGCGATACCCTGTCGGGCGGCCAGCGCCAGCGCATCGCGATCGCGCGCGCGATCATCCGCAACCCGTCCGTTCTGCTGCTCGACGAGGCGACTTCGGCGCTCGACCAGACCACGGAGGCTGCGATCAACCGCACGCTGCTCAAGGTCGCCGAGGGCCGCACCATGATCTGGTCGACGCACCGCCTGACTTCGGTGGTCGAGATGGACGAGATCATCGTGATCTCCGGCGGCAGGGCGATCGAACGCGGCTCGCACGCGGAACTGCTGGCCCGCAATGGCGTCTATCGCAAGCTGTGGGACGACCAGGGGCATCTGAATCACGATGAGGACGCCGACGACGCGGATGATGACGATGATGAAGATGAGGACGAAGACGAGGATGAGGAGGCGTGAGGCCCGCGCCGCGCCGCGGGCGATGGCCGAGCGCTAGATTCTATTTTACGCCCGGTCCGCGGCTTGCGGACGTTGCCGGAAGTGATTGGCCGGCCGCGTCGTTGACGCCGCCGCGGGGGTGTGCAGCCGGCGCAGCCAGCCCCGGCCGAGATAGCCGAAAAAGCGCGCCCAGCGCTGGGCCCGCCAGGCTGGCCCGCTGCCGACCGACACCTCGCGGAAGCTGAATGCCTTGGCGTTCGACCAGGCGTCGCAGGCGGTCTTGACCGGATCGTCGTAGAACGCGGCGATCTTGTCCTCGCCCATGCCGTCGGTCGACAGCCAGGCCGGGATGTGGACGTTGCAGAGCTGGGCGACGTCGGTGAACACCTTGTCGGTGCCGGTGCCGGTGACGGGGCAGGTGCTGGCGAAGGCATCACCGACCAGCACGATGCCGGCCTGCCGATAGCCGGTGCTGACATAGATATCGGCGGGCCTGATCTTGATGTCGCCCGCGATGTCGAACTCGCCGGCGAGCCGGCGCAGCCGCGGCAGCGCGGCGTTCAGCGTCTCGACCGGATTGCGCCGCATCGCCCGCAGCCAGGGATCGTCGGCCTTGCGATAGGTGAAGAGGTTGGCGCGCATCCGGTCTCCGACCGGAAACAGCGTGATGTAGGGGATGCGGTCGCTCGGCCGCTCCGAGAAATAGGTCATGGCCGCGAACGGGAAGGCGGGGCGGCCGACGGGGACGAAATCGAAGCCGAGCGAGATCGAGTGGCAGAAGCTCGTGACCAGCCGCTCGATGCCGAGCATCCGGCGCAACCCGACATTCAGGCCGTTGGCAAGCACCACGAGGCGCGCCGAGATCTCCTCGCCATTGGCAAGCACGAGCCGCTGCCGCTCGGAGCTGGTCGCGACATTGACCACCTTGTCGCAGACGAATTCCGCCGGCCCCGCGATTTCGTTCCGAATCGCGGCGATCAGCGCGTCGTACATGATGCCGTATTGCCGGCTCGGCTGCCGGTCGAGCAGGCGGCCGAATCGCGCGATCCAGTTCTCGCCGTCCAGCGTCGCCGAGCGGAGCACCGACTCAGCAAGGCCGGTCCTGGCGAATCGCTCGAGCTGGAGGTCGCCGCCGATCTTTTCGACACGGAAATCGAACGGATAGACTTGGTGGGGATCGACCAGGACCGTCGGTATCCCGGCACGGCCGAGCATGGCGGCCGCGGTCGAGCCCGCAAGACCGCCGCCGATGATCGCGATGTCGGTATACCGCATAAGAGTTTCCGTGGCCGTGACCCCGATTTTTGCGCTGCGAATGGCAAATAAAGGCTTAGTTTCGAAGTTTGCCTTCAAGACCAACTTGGGGAGAGTTGTTTCTATCTATATTTTATCCGGGTATAATATGATTCCGCGCGCGCCCCGAAGATTCGGATGATAGGCGCGGGGAGGTCGGTCGACCGTCACATTTCGCCTTGCGCCGAACCTCGGCGAAATGCGAAATCTGCAAGTGCCAGAGGCGTTTCTTTGCTTGTCGTTTTGCTTGACTTCACTATCTCTCGATTATACAAGGCGCCCACTTAACGACAGGCGGTGAGCTACGCCAGCGTCGGAACGGAACACCCGATGGCCCTTTTTGAGGAGCCGGACGGGCACCAACCTCGACGAATGCCGCTCAAACGCTGTCGATGATAGCTAGGCAATGCCAGGACGATATTAGTTCTCTTGAGCACGTCCTCTTGAGAGTGAATTCGGATGCATGACCTCGGTGGCGGACCGAACAGCGAACGCTGATCGGTTCGGGATCGCGGTCCTCTGTGGCGTCGATGCGCTTTCCGCTCAGCGATGAGTGGTTGGCGCGATTTCGCTTTGCGCGGTTGTTTGTTCCGTGCCGAGCGGGCCGTGCGGGACGGCTAGTCCTGAGAAGAAATTTGCGGAGCCGTTCAAGGTTTTCGCGCGAACTAAAGGGTGAAGGCTGCATGCCGACGATCAACCAGCTGATCGCAAATCCGCGTGAAGTGCAGAAGTCGCGTAAGAAGGTGCCGGCGCTGCAGCAGTCGCCGCAGAAGCGCGGCGTGTGCACGCGCGTCTACACCACGACCCCGAAGAAGCCGAACTCGGCGCTTCGTAAGGTCGCCAAGGTGCGCCTGACCAACGGCTTCGAGGTGATCGGCTACATCCCGGGTGAGGGCCATAACCTGCAGGAGCACTCGGTGGTCATGATCCGCGGCGGTCGCGTCAAGGACTTGCCCGGTGTCCGCTACCACATCCTCCGCGGCGTGCTGGATACCCAGGGCGTCAAGAACCGTAAGCAGCGCCGTTCGAAGTACGGCGCGAAGCGTCCGAAGTAAGCGGGAAACGATCAGATGTCGCGTCGCCATTCTGCTGAGAAGCGTGAAGTTCTTCCGGATCCGAAGTTCGGGAACATCATCATTACGAAATTCATGAACTCGGTGATGTACGCCGGGAAGAAGTCGGTTGCCGAAAACATCGTCTACGGTGCGCTCGGCATGATCGAGGCCAAGACCAAGCAGCCCCCGCTCGGCGTGTTCGAGCAGGCGCTCGAGAACGTGATGCCGACCATCGAGGTTCGTTCCCGCCGCGTCGGCGGCGCGACCTATCAGGTCCCGGTGGAAGTCCGTTCGGTGCGCCGTCAGGCGCTCGGCATCCGCTGGCTGATCTCGGCCGCCCGCGAGCGCAACGAGAAGACCATGACGGAGCGCCTCTCGGCTGAGCTGCTCGATGCCTCGAACAATCGCGGCAACGCCGTCAAGAAGCGTGAAGACGTGCACCGGATGGCGGAAGCCAACCGCGCCTTCTCGCACTATCGCTGGTAAGGCGAACAACGGAATTTAAGGAACAGCCTATGCCCCGCGTTCATGCCATAGAGAACTACCGCAACTTCGGTATCATGGCGCATATCGATGCCGGTAAGACCACGACCACCGAGCGCATCCTCTATTACACCGGCAAGAGCCACAAGATCGGCGAAGTGCACGAGGGTGCCGCGACGATGGACTGGATGGAGCAGGAGCAGGAGCGTGGCATCACGATTACCTCGGCTGCGACCACCGCGTTCTGGAACGGCAAGCGTCTGAACATCATCGACACCCCCGGCCACGTCGACTTCACGATTGAAGTCGAGCGTTCGCTGCGCGTGCTCGACGGCGCCGTTTGCGTTCTCGATTCCAACCAGGGCGTCGAGCCGCAGACCGAGACCGTCTGGCGCCAGGGCGACAAGTATAAGGTGCCGCGCATCGTCTTCGCCAACAAGATGGACAAGACCGGCGCCGATTTCTTCAAGTGCCTGTCCGACATCGTCGACCGCCTCGGTGCCAAGCCGATCGCGATCCAGCTTCCGATCGGCGCCGAGAACAACTTCAAGGGCCTCGTCGACCTGGTCGTCATGAAGGGCATCGTCTGGAACGATGAATCTCTCGGTGCCAAGTTCGACTATGTCGACATCCCGGAAGACATGATCGAGCAGGCCAAGGAATATCGCGAGAAGATGGTGGAAGCCGCCGTCGAGCTCGACGACGACGCTTTGGCTGCGTTCCTCGACGGCAAGGAGCCGGACGAGGCGACCCTGAAGCGCTTGATCCGCAAGGCTGTGCTCACCGGCGCGTTCTATCCGGTGCTGTGCGGCTCTGCGTTCAAGAACAAGGGCGTGCAGCCGCTGCTCGACGCGGTCGTCGACTACCTGCCGTCGCCGATCGACGTGCCCGCGATCAAGGGCATCGATGATGACGGCAACGAGGTCGTGCGCAAGGCGGACGACAAGGAGCCGCTGGCGCTGCTCGCGTTCAAGATCATGGACGACCCGTTCGTCGGCACCATTACCTTCTGCCGCATCTATTCCGGCGTCCTGCAGTCGGGCACCGGCGTGGTGAATTCGACCCGCGAGAAGAAGGAACGTATCGGCCGCATGCTGCTGATGCATGCGAACAACCGCGAGGACATCAAGGAAGCCTATGCCGGCGACATCGTCGCGCTGGCTGGCCTGAAGGAAGCGCGCACCGGTGACACGCTGTGCGATCCCGACAAGCCGGTCATCCTCGAGAAGATGGAATTCCCGGAGCCGGTGATCGAGATCGCGATCGAGCCGAAGTCGAAGGCCGACCAGGAAAAGCTCGGCGTGGCGCTTGCCAAGCTCGCCGCGGAAGATCCGTCGTTCCGCGTGTCGACCGACCAGGAGTCCGGCCAGACCATTCTCAAGGGCATGGGCGAACTGCATCTCGACATCAAGGTCGACATTCTCAAGCGCACCTACAAGGTCGACGCCAACATCGGCGCGCCGCAGGTGGCGTTCCGCGAGCGCGTGACCAAGAAGGCCGAAGTCAAGTACACGCACAAGAAGCAGACCGGCGGTACCGGTCAGTTCGCCGAAGTGTCGATCGTCGTCGAGCCGAACGAGCCCGGCAAGGGTTATGAGTTCGAATCGAAGATCGTCGGCGGTGCGGTGCCGAAGGAATACATCCCCGGCGTCGAGAAGGGCCTCAACAGCGTCATGGGCTCGGGTGTCGTCGCCGGCTTCCCGGTGGTGGACGTCAAGGTGCAGCTGGTCGACGGCAAGTATCACGACGTCGATTCGTCGGCACTGGCCTTCGAAATCGCATCGCGCGCCGCGTTCCGCGAAGCGCTGACGAAAGGCAAGTCCGTTCTGCTCGAGCCGATCATGAAGGTCGAGGTGGTGACCCCGGAAGACTACACCGGTTCGGTCATCGGCGATCTGAATTCCCGGCGCGGCCAGATCCAGGGCCAAGACATGCGCGGCAACGCCAACGTCATCAACGCGATGGTGCCGCTCATGAACATGTTCGGTTACGTGAATAACCTGCGCTCGATGAGCCAGGGTCGCGCAACCTTCACGATGCAGTTCGATCACTACGCCGAAGCTCCGGCGAACGTGTCGGCTGAAGTCCAGAAAAAGTTTGCTTGATTGTCGTTGGTTAGCAACTGACGACTGAACGGAGAGTCAAATGGCCAAAGCAAAATTCGAGCGTAACAAGCCCCACTGCAACATCGGCACCATCGGTCACGTCGACCATGGCAAGACCTCGCTGACCGCAGCGATCACCAAGGTGCTTGCAGAAACCGGCGGCGCGACGTTCACCGCCTACGACCAGATCGACAAGGCGCCGGAAGAGAAGGCGCGCGGCATCACGATCTCGACCGCTCACGTCGAGTACGAGACGCAGAACCGCCACTATGCTCACGTCGACTGCCCCGGCCACGCCGACTACGTGAAGAACATGATCACCGGTGCCGCCCAGATGGACGGCGCGATCCTGGTCGTGTCGGCTGCTGACGGCCCGATGCCGCAGACCCGCGAGCACATCCTGCTCGCCCGCCAGGTCGGCGTGCCCGCGCTCGTCGTGTTCCTCAACAAGTGCGACATGGTCGACGATCCCGAGCTGCTCGAGCTCGTCGAGCTCGAAGTCCGCGAGCTGCTCTCGAAGTACGAATTCCCGGGCGACAAGATCCCGATCATCAAGGGCTCGGCGCTCGCCGCCCTCGAGGACAAGGACAAGAAGCTCGGCCACGACGCCATCCTCGAGCTGATGCGCAATGTCGACGAGTACATCCCGCAGCCGGAGCGTCCGATCGACCAGCCGTTCCTGATGCCGGTTGAAGACGTGTTCTCGATCTCGGGCCGCGGCACCGTCGTTACCGGCCGTGTCGAGCGCGGCGTGATCAAGGTCGGCGAGGAAATCGAAATCGTCGGTATCCGCGACACCCAGAAGACCATCGTCACCGGCGTCGAAATGTTCCGCAAGCTGCTCGATCAGGGCCAGGCCGGCGACAACATCGGTGCGCTGCTCCGCGGCACCAAGCGCGAGGAAGTCGAGCGTGGCCAGGTGCTGTGCAAGCCCGGTTCGGTCAAGCCGCACACCAAGTTCAAGGCTGAGGCTTACATCCTCACCAAGGAAGAGGGCGGTCGCCACACCCCGTTCTTCACCAACTACCGTCCGCAGTTCTACTTCCGCACCACCGACGTGACCGGTGTCGTGCACCTGCCGGAAGGCACCGAGATGGTGATGCCGGGCGACAACATCGCGATGGAAGTGCACCTGATCGTGCCGATCGCGATGGAAGAGAAGCTGCGCTTCGCGATCCGCGAAGGCGGCCGCACCGTCGGCGCCGGCGTCGTCGCCGCGATCATCGAGTAACTACGCGAATAGGGAATGGCGAGTAGCGAGTGGGTCACTCCATTCGCTATTCGCTACTCGCCACTCACTAAAGAAAGAATACGGCAATGAACGGCCAAAATATTCGCATCCGTCTCAAGGCGTTCGACCATCGAATCCTCGATACGTCGACCCGTGAGATCGTGAACACGGCGAAGCGCACCGGTGCGCAGGTTCGCGGACCGATTCCGCTGCCGACCCGCATCGAGAAGTTCACCGTCAACCGTTCGCCGCACGTTGACAAGAAGAGCCGCGAGCAATTCGAGATGCGCACCCACAAGCGCCTCCTCGACATTGTCGACCCGACCCCGCAGACCGTCGATGCGCTGATGAAGCTCGACCTGGCCGCCGGTGTCGACGTCGAGATCAAGCTCTAAGGTTTTGGATTTTTACGTCCGCCGCTTGCGGACAGAAAGACAGGAAGCACGCCGATGCGCTCCGGAGTGATCGCACAAAAGGTCGGGATGACGCGGGTCTTTACGGAGACCGGCGAGCATATCCCTGTGACCGTGCTGAAGTTGGGCAACTGCCAGGTGCTTGGCCACCGCACGACCGAGAAGAACGGCTATGTCGCTCTTCAGCTCGGCTCGGGCGCCCGCAAGACCGTGTACATGCCCAAGGCCGAACGCGGTCAGTTCGCGGTCGCCAAGGTCGAACCGAAGCGCAAGGTCGCCGAGTTCCGCGTGTCCGAGGACGCGCTGATCCCGGTCGGCGCGGAAATCCAGGCGGACCATTTCGTGGTCGGCCAGTTTGTGGACGTCACCGGCACCTCGATCGGTAAGGGCTTCGCCGGCGGCATGAAGCGCTGGAATTTCGGCGGTCTGCGCGCCACCCACGGTGTGTCGGTCTCGCACCGTTCGATCGGTTCGACCGGTGGTCGTCAGGATCCCGGCAAGACCTTCAAGAACAAGAAGATGCCCGGTCACATGGGCGTCGATCGCATCACCACGCTCAATCTGCGCGTGGTTTCGACCGACGTCGAGCGCGGCCTGATCCTCGTCGAAGGCGCCGTTCCCGGCTCCAAGGGCGGCTGGATCTCGGTGCGCGACGCGGTCAAGAAGCCGCTGCCGAAGGAAGCCCCGAAGCCCGGCAAGTTCAAGGTTGCCGGCGGCGACGCTGCCGAAGCTGTGGCCGAGAAGGAGGGCGTGTGAGATGGAACTGAAAGTCACCACCCTTGAAGGCAAAGACGCTGGCTCGGTCCAGCTCTCGGACGAGATCTTCGGTCTCGAGCCGCGCAAGGATATCATCCAGCGCTGCGTGCAGTGGCAGCTGAACAAGCGTCAGGCCGGTACCCACAAGGCCAAGGGCCGCGCCGAAATCTGGCGCACCGGCAAGAAGATGTACAAGCAGAAGGGCACCGGCGGCGCCCGTCACGGCTCGGCCCGCGTGCCGCAGTTCCGCGGCGGTGGCCGTGCGTTCGGTCCGGTTGTTCGCTCGCACGCGACCGACCTGCCGAAGAAGGTGCGCGCGCTCGCGCTGAAGCATGCGCTGTCGGCCAAGGCCAAGGACGGCGGGCTGATCGTGATCGACAATGCGCAGCTCGAGGCCGCCAAGACCAAGGCGCTGCTCGGTCACTTCTCCGGCCTCGGGCTCACCAACGCGCTGATCATCGACGGCGCCGAGCTCAACGCCGGTTTCGCGACCGCGGCCCGCAACATCCCGAACATCGACGTGCTGCCGATCCAGGGCATCAACGTCTACGACATTCTCCGCCGCCAGAAGCTGGTGCTGACCAAGGCTGCGGTTGATGCGCTGGAGGCGCGCTTCAAATGAAGAACATCGATCCGCGCCACTATGACGTCATCATCTCTCCCGTCGTGACGGAAAAGGCGACGCTCGCCTCCGAGCACAACAAGGTGATGTTCAAGGTCGCCGGCAAGGCGACCAAGCCGCAGATCAAGGAAGCGGTCGAGAAGCTGTTCGACGTCAAGGTGAAGAGCGTCAACACTCTCGTTCGCAAAGGCAAGACCAAGGTGTTCCGCGGCAATCTCGGCTCGCAGTCGGACACCAAGCGCGCGATCGTGACCCTGGAAGAGGGCCACCGCATCGACGTGACTACCGGACTATAAGGCGCAACGACGATGGCATTGAAAACCTTTAATCCTACGACGCCGGGCCAGCGCCAGCTGGTCATGGTCGATCGTTCGGCGCTCTACAAGGGCAAGCCGGTGAAGACGCTGACCGAGGGCAAGCTCGGCAATGGCGGTCGCAATAACACTGGCCGCATCACCGTGCGTTTCCGCGGCGGCGGCCACAAGAAGGCCTACCGCACCGTCGACTTCCGCCGCGACAAGGTGGACGTGCCGGCGGTCGTGGAGCGGCTCGAGTACGATCCGAACCGCACCGCCTTCATCGCGCTGATCAAGTATCAGGACGGTGAGCTGGCCTACATCCTGGCGCCGCAGCGTCTGGCGGCGGGCGACACCGTCGTCGCCGGCAACTATGTCGACGTGAAGCCGGGCAACGTCATGCCGCTCGGCAACATGCCGGTCGGCACGATCGTGCACAACATCGAGCTGAAGATCGGCAAGGGCGGCCAGCTGGCGCGCTCCGCCGGCACCTACGCCCAGATCGTCGGCCGCGACCAGGACTACGTGATCATCCGCCTGAACTCGGGCGAACAGCGTCTGGTGCACGGCCGTTGCCGCGGCACGATCGGCGCGGTCTCGAACCCGGATCACATGAACATCTCGATCGGCAAGGCCGGTCGTACCCGCTGGCTCGGCTGGCGTCCGCACAACCGCGGCGTCGTCATGAACCCGATCGATCACCCGCACGGCGGTGGTGAAGGTCGTACCTCGGGCGGTCGCCACCCGGTTACTCCGTGGGGCAAGCCGACCAAGGGCAAGAAGACCCGCACCAACAAGTCGACCAACAAATTCATTCTCCTCAGCCGCCACAAGCGGAAGAAGTAAGGAACGCCGGACATGGTTCGTTCAGTCTGGAAAGGCCCGTTCGTCGAAGGTTCTCTGCTCAAGAAGGCAGATGCCGCGCGCTCGTCCGGCCGTCACGACGTCATCAAGATCTGGAGCCGCCGCTCGACCATCCTGCCGCAGTTCGTCGGCCTGACGTTCGGCGTCTATAACGGCCACAAGCACGTGCCGGTGGCAATCAACGAGGAAATGGTGGGTCACAAGTTCGGCGAGTTCTCGCCGACCCGGACCTTCCACGGCCATTCGGGCGACAAGAAAGCCAAGAAGGCTTGAGGATTAACCGATGAGCAAACCAAAGCGCGAACGTAGCCTCGCGGACAATGAGGCCAAGGCCGTCGCCCGCATGCTGCGCGTCAGCCCGCAGAAGCTCAACCTGGTGGCGCAGCTGATCCGCGGCCGCAAGGCGTCCGCTGCGCTCGCCGACCTGCAGTTCTCGCGCAAGCGGATCGCGGTCGACGTCAAGAAGTGCCTGGAATCGGCGATCGCGAACGCCGAGAACAACCATGACCTCGAGGTTGACGATCTGGTCGTCGCCGAGGCGCATGTCGGCAATGGCATCGTGATGAAGCGTTTTGCTCCGCGCGGCCGTGGCCGTTCGGGCCGTGTGTTCAAACCGTTCTCGCACCTGACCATCGTGGTTCGTCAGGTCGAGGCCGAGGCAAGCGCCTAAGAAGGGCGCAGGAGAAGACGATGGGTCAAAAGATCAATCCAATCGGGCTGCGTCTCGGCATCAACCGGACCTGGGACTCCCGTTGGTTCGCCGGCAAGCAGGAATACGGCAAGCTGCTGCACGAGGACGTCAAGATCCGCGAGATCCTGCACAAGGAGCTCAAGCAGGCGGCCGTGGCCCGCATCGTGATCGAGCGTCCGCACAAGAAGTGCCGCGTGACGATCCACTCGGCCCGTCCGGGCGTCGTGATCGGCAAGAAGGGCGCCGACATCGACAAGCTGCGCAAGAAGGTTGCCGACATCACCTCGTCGGACGTCGTGATCAACATCGTCGAAATCCGCAAGCCGGAGCTCGACGCGACCCTGGTCGCTGAATCGATCGCCCAGCAGCTCGAGCGTCGCGTCGCGTTCCGCCGCGCCATGAAGCGCGCCGTGCAGTCGGCGATGCGTCTCGGTGCCGGTGGCATCCGCATCAACTGCTCGGGCCGTCTCGGCGGCGCCGAAATCGCGCGCATGGAGTGGTACCGCGAAGGTCGCGTGCCGCTGCACACGCTGCGCGCCGACGTCGACTACGGCGTTGCCACCGCGTTCACGACCTTCGGCACCTGCGGCGTCAAGGTCTGGATCTTCAAGGGCGAGATCCTCGAGCACGATCCGATGGCCCAGGACAAGAAGATGGCGGAAGGCGACAGCACGCCGCGTTCGCGCCGCGACGCCGCTTGAGGCAAAGCAGGAATTTGAGGGCTTAAAGCCATGATGCAACCTAAGAAAACGAAGTTCCGGAAGGCGCATAAGGGCCGTATCCACGGCGTTGCGACCTCTGGCGCGACGTTGGCGTTCGGCCAGTTCGGCCTGAAGGCGATGGAGCCTGAGCGCGTCACCGCCCGTCAGATCGAAGCCGCCCGCCGCGCGCTGACCCGTCACATGAAGCGCGCCGGCCGCGTCTGGATCCGCGTGTTCCCGGACGTGCCGGTGTCGAAGAAGCCCGCCGAAGTCCGCATGGGCTCCGGCAAGGGTGCCCCGGAATTGTGGGTGGTCCGGATCAAGCCGGGCCGCGTGATGTTCGAGATCGACGGCGTGCCGGTGCAGACCGCGAAGGAAGCGCTGTCGCTCGCCGCCGCCAAGCTGCCGATCAAGACGCGCTTCGTTGCGCGCATTGCGGAGTAATCGCCATGGCCGAGATGAAAGTTGAAGACATTCGCGCGATGAGCGACGACCAGCGGGAAGACGCGATCCTGAATTTGAAGAAGGAACGCTTCAACCTGCGTTTCCAGCGCGCCACCGGGCAGCTGGAGAACACCTCGCGGATGCGGGAAGCCCGCCGCGATATCGCTCGTATCAAGACCATCGCTGCCCAGCAGCGCGCGAAGAAGAAGTAAGGGGCCAGCTATGCCGAAACGTACTCTGCAGGGCGTGGTCGTCAGCGACAAGCAAGCCAAGACCATCGTGGTGCGCGTCGATCGCCGCTTCACCCACCCGATCTACAAGAAGACGATCCGCCGTTCCAAGAACTACCACGCGCACGACGAGAACAACCAGTTCAAGCCGGGCGACATGGTCTGGATCGAGGAATCGAAGCCGATCTCGAAGCTGAAGCGCTGGACCGTGGTCCGGGGCGAACACAAGAAAACGGCCTGATTACTTCGGCCTGGCCGAGGAAATTCAGGGAAATTTTGAGCGCGCTAAAGCGCAGAAAGAGGACGAGGTGCATCAATGATTCAGATGCAGACCAACCTCGACGTGGCCGATAATTCAGGCGCACGCCGTGTCATGTGCATCAAGGTTCTTGGAGGTTCCAAGCGCCGCTATGCCACCGTGGGCGACGTTATCGTTGTGTCGATCAAGGAAGCCATTCCGCGTGGCAAGGTGAAGAAGGGCGACGTGATGAAGGCCGTCGTGGTCCGGGTCCGCAAGGACATCCGCCGCGCCGACGGTTCGGTCATCCGCTTCGACCGCAACGCCGCCGTGCTGATCAACAATCAGTCCGAGCCGGTCGGCACCCGTATCTTCGGGCCGGTGCCGCGCGAGCTGCGCGCCAAGAACCACATGAAGATCATTTCGCTCGCGCCGGAGGTGCTGTGATGGCTGCCAAGATCCGCAAGGGCGACAAGGTCATGGTGCTCACCGGCCGCGACAAGGGTCGCACCGGCGAGGTGTTCGAGGTGCGTCCGGACGAGAACAAGGCTCTCGTTCGCGGCATCAATATGGTGAAGCGTCACCAGAAGCAGACCCAGACCCAGGAAGGCGGCATCATCTCCAAGGAGATGCCGATCGACCTTTCCAACATTGCGTATGTCGGCAAGGACGGAAAGCCGACCCGCATCGGGTTCAAGATTCAGGCCGATGGCAAGAAGGTTCGTGTTGCCAAGAGCTCGGGAGCAGAGATCGATGGCTGATACAGCTTACACGCCGCGTCTGCGCGCGGAGTATGACAAGAAGATCCGCGGCATGATGACCGAGAAGTTCGGTTATGCCAACGTGATGCAGGTGCCGCGCCTCGACAAGGTCGTGCTCAACATGGGCGTGGGCGACTCCGTCAACGACCGCAAGAAGGCCGAGACCGCCGCAGCCGAGCTGACCCAGATCGCCGGCCAGAAGGCGATCGTGACCTATTCGCGGATCGCGATCGCGACCTTCAAGCTGCGTGAGAACCAGCCGATCGGCTGCAAGGTCACGCTGCGCAAGACCCATATGTACGAGTTCATCGACCGCCTGGTGAACGTGGCGCTGCCCCGCGTCCGCGACTTCCGCGGCCTGAACCCGAAGAGCTTCGACGGCCGCGGCAACTATTCGCTCGGCATCAAGGAGCACATCATTTTCCCCGAGATCGACTTCGACAAGGTCTCGGAAGCGCGTGGCATGGACATCACGGTCTGCACCACCGCCAAGACCGACGACGAGGCGCGTGCCTTGTTGACCGCTTTCAATTTCCCGTTCCGGCAGTGAGTAGCTGAGCCAAAGCCACTCAAACGCGGATACCCAGGAGCCAAGCATGGCAAAGAAGAGTTCAGTCGAGAAGAACAACCGGCGCAAGCGGATGGCGAAGAACGCCGGCCCGCGCCGCGAGAAGCTGAAGGCGATCATCGCCGACAAGACCAAGCCGATGGAAGAGCGCTTCGCGGCGACGCTGAAGCTCGCCGAGATGCCGCGCAACTCGTCGCCGACGCGCATCCGCAACCGTTGCGAGCTGACCGGGCGTCCGCGCTCGAACTATCGCAAGAACAAGCTCTCGCGCATCGCGCTGCGTGAACTCGGCTCCAAGGGCCTGGTTCCCGGCCTCGTGAAGTCGAGCTGGTAAGGGAGGGTCGGAACAATGTCTACGCACGATCCGATCAGCGATCTCATCACCCGCATCCGCAACGCGCAGATGCGCTCCAAGTCCAAGGTCTCGAGCCCCGGCTCGAAGATGCGCGCAAACGTGCTCGAGGTGCTGAAGTCCGAGGGGTACATCCGCGGCTATGCCAGCGTCGAGCATGCCTCGGGCCGCAGCGAGCTCGAGATCGAGCTGAAGTATTTCGACGGCGAGCCCGTCATCCGCGAGATCGAGCGGGTGTCGAAGCCGGGCCGCCGCGTTTACGCCTCGGTGAAGAACCTGCCGCGCGTGAACAACGGTCTCGGCATTTCGGTGTTGTCGACGCCGAAGGGAATCATGGCTGACCACCAGGCGCGCGACGCCAACGTGGGCGGCGAAGTTCTCTTCACGGTGTTCTGAGGAAGGATTTTACGATGTCACGTATCGGCAAAAGGCCGGTGGCGATCCCGTCGGGTGTGACGGCGACCGTCGAGGGCCAGACCGTCAAGGTGAAGGGGCCGAAGGGCCAGCTTCAGTTCGTCGTGCATGACGACGTCGAGGTGAAGTTCGAGAACGGCCAGGTCAAGGTCGCTCCGCGGATCAAGACCAACCGCGCGCAGGCGATGTACGGCACCGCGCGCGCGCAGGTCGCCAACCTCGTCGAGGGCGTCACCAAGGGCTTCGAGAAGAAGCTCGAGATCACCGGCGTCGGCTACCGCGCCGCGATGCAGGGCAAGAACCTGCAGCTCGCGCTCGGCTACAGCCACGACGTGGTGTACGCGATCCCGGAAGGCATCACCATCGCGGTGCCGAAGCCGACCGAGATCACGATCACCGGCAACGATCCGCAGCGCGTCGGCCAGGTCGCCGCCGAGATCCGCGCCTACCGTCCGCCGGAGCCCTACAAGGGCAAGGGCGTGAAGTACGCCAACGAATTCATCTTCCGCAAGGAAGGCAAGAAGAAGTAACGGAGCCGGTCATGTCACTCAAGGTTACGAATGCCCGGCGCAAGCAGCGCGTGCGCCTTGCGCTTCGCCGCTCGGCAGGCGGCCGTCCGCGGCTGTCGGTGTTCCGCTCGTCCAAGCACATCTACGCCCAGGTCATCGACGACCAGAAGGGCGAGACGCTCGCTTCCGCCTCGTCGCTGGAGAAGACCATGCGCGACGCCGGCAAGACCGGCGCCGACATCGATGCGGCGAAGGCGGTCGGCAAGCTGCTCGCCGAGCGCGCGGCGCAGAAGGGTGTCAAGGAAGTCGTGTTCGATCGCGGCGCCTACATCTATCACGGGCGCGTCAAGGCGCTCGCGGATGCGGCGCGCGAAGGCGGATTGAGCTTCTAAACTTTACGAACGATGACGAGGAAAGAGGCGCAAGGCCTCCTAGAGATTGGAAAACACCATGGCAGGTGAACGCGAACGCGGCGGACGCGAACGGAGCAGGGAGCGCGAGGAGCGCGACAGCGAGTTCGTCGACAAGCTCGTCCACATCAATCGCGTGGCGAAGGTCGTCAAGGGCGGCAAGCGCTTCGGCTTTGCGGCGCTGGTCGTGATCGGCGACCAGAAGGGCCGGGTCGGGTTCGGCCACGGCAAGGCGCGCGAAGTTCCGGAAGCGATCCGCAAGGCGACTGAATCGGCGAAGCGCAACCTGACGCGCGTCGCGCTTCGCGAGGGTCGCACGCTGCATCACGACATCGCCGGCCGTCACGGCGCCGGCCGAGTCTACTTGCGTGCCGCTCCGGCCGGTACCGGCATCATCGCCGGCGGCCCGATGCGCGCGGTGTTCGAGACGCTCGGCATCCAGGACGTGGTGGCGAAGTCGATCGGCTCATCGAATCCCTACAACATGGTTCGCGCGACGTTCGACGCGCTGAAGCATCAGGATTCGCCGCGCTCGGTGGCGGCACGCCGCAACATCAAGGTCTCCACCCTGCAGTCGCGCCGCGTCGGCGGCGACGCCGAAGTGGTGGCGGAATAACAACGCGCGCTTCTCGAAGCGCTATTCGGAGTTACTGTCATGGCCAAGGCCAGCAAGACCATCAAGGTCGAGCAGATCGGCAGCGCAATCCGCCGCCATCACTCGCAGCGTTCGACGCTGATCGGCCTCAAGCTCAACAAGATCGGCCGGGTTGCCGAGCTGCAGGATACCCCTGAAGTTCGCGGCATGATCAGCAAGGTTCAGCATCTCGTCCGCGTCGTCGGCGAGTAAGCAGAGATAAGGAGAAGGGCGATGAAGCTCAGCGATATCGCCGACAACGCCGGCTCGCGCAAGAAGCGCATGCGTGTCGGCCGTGGCATCGGTTCCGGCAAGGGCAAGACCTCGGGCCGCGGCGGCAAGGGCCAGACCGCGCGTTCGGGCGTCCGCATCAAGGGTTTCGAAGGCGGCCAGATGCCGATGCATCGCCGTCTGCCGAAGCGCGGCTTCAACAACATCTTCCGGCTCGACTTCGCCGAGATCAATCTCGACCGTCTGCAGGAAGCGATCGACAACAAGCTGGTCGATGCGAGCGCGACGGTGAACGTCGAATCGCTGGTGAAGGCCGGCGTGCTGCGCCGCGCCAAGGATGGCCTGCGGCTGCTCGGCCGCGGCGAGATCAAGACCAAGCTGACCATCGAGGTGCACGGCGCTTCCAAGTCGGCCATTGCCGCGGTCGAGAAGGCCGGCGGCTCGGTCAAGATCCTGGCCCCCGCCAAGGAAGAAGGCGAGGCGGCGTAACATCTGCGTCATTGCCCGCGACGCGCGGGCAATTCGCAGATCGAATGATGGACTTATCGAGGCCGAGCACCAGATAATGTCCGGTGTCTGCCGGCGCCCAGGGAATTGATCTCCTTGGGGGCGCCGGCGAATGGGGCTCCGGGAGAAAGCCGAAACATGGTCTCAGCAGCCGAACAACTTGCCGCCAACCTCAATTTCGGACAGCTGGCGAAAGCCGACGAGCTGAAGAAGCGCATCTGGTTCACCCTGGGTGCGCTGCTTGTTTATCGGCTCGGCACCTACATCCCGCTGCCCGGCATCGATCCCAACATCTGGGAGCAGGTGTTCCGCAGCCAGTCCGGCGGCATCCTCGGCATGTTCAACATGTTCGCCGGCGGCGGCATCCACCGCATGGCGATCTTCGCGCTGAACATCATGCCGTACATCTCGGCATCGATCATCGTGCAGCTGCTGACCACCGTGTCGCCGCAGCTCGAGGCGCTCAAGAAGGAAGGCGAGGCGGGCCGCAAGACGCTGAACCAGTACACCCGCTATCTGACGGTGATCCTGGCGCTGTTCCAGTCCTACGGCATCGCGATCGGCCTCGAAGGCGCCGGCAATGTCGTCAGCGACCCCGGCATGTTCTTCCGGATCTCGACCGCGATCACGCTGACCGGCGGCACCATGTTCCTGATGTGGCTCGGCGAGCAGATCACCTCGCGCGGCATCGGCAACGGTATTTCGTTGATCATCCTGGCCGGCATCGTCGCCGAGTTGCCGTCGGCGCTCGCCAACATGCTGGAGCTCGGCCGCCAGGGCGCGATGTCGACCGGCCTGATCCTGATCGTCATCGTGATGGCGGTCGCCGTGATCGCCTTCATCGTGTTCATGGAGCGCGCGCAGCGTCGGCTTTTGATCCAGTATCCGAAGCGCCAGGTCGGCAACAAGATGTTCGAGGGCCAGTCCTCGCATCTGCCGCTCAAGCTCAACACCTCGGGCGTGATTCCGCCGATCTTCGCCTCGTCGCTGCTGTTGCTGCCGACCACGGTCGCGAATTTCAACGCCGGCAAGGGGCCGGAATGGTTCCAGTGGATCACGACCCAGCTCAGCCACGGCCGGCCGCTGTTCCTGTTCATGTATCTCGCGCTGATCGTGTTCTTTGCGTTCTTCTACACCGCGATCGTGTTCAACCCGACCGAGACCGCGGACAATCTGAAGAAGCATGGCGGCTTCATCCCCGGCATCCGGCCCGGCGAGCGCACCGCCGAGTACATCGACTATGTGCTGTCGCGCATCACGGTGCTCGGCGCGGTCTATCTCGCGATCGTCTGCCTGATTCCTGAAATTCTGATTTCCTACGCATCGGTCCCGTTCTACTTTGGCGGCACCTCGCTGTTGATCGTCGTCAGCGTGACGATGGATACGGTGTCGCAGGTGCAGGGCTATCTGCTCGCTCATCAGTATGAAGGGCTGATCAGGAAGTCGAAGCTCAGGGGAGGCCGCCGCCGCTGATCGCGGCTCGGCTTCGAACTCAAAACACAGGTGTGCGGACGTCGCCCACCTAGCCGGGGGGCGAAACAGAAATGAGATTGATCCTTTTGGGGCCGCCGGGCTCGGGCAAGGGAACCCAGGCGCAGCGGCTGGTGCACAAGCACGGCATCGTCCAGCTCTCGACCGGTGAGATGCTGCGCGCTGCGGTTGCCGCGGGCACCCCGATCGGCTTGCAGGCCAAGGAGATCATGGCCAATGGCGGCCTGGTTCCCGACGAGGTGGTGGTGGGAATCATCGCCGACCGAATCGAGGAGCCCGATGCCAAGAAGGGCTTCATTCTCGACGGCTTCCCGCGCACCGTGCCGCAGGCCGCGGCGCTCGACGATCTGCTCCGGAAAAAGCATCTCAAGCTCGATGCGGTGGTTGAGCTCCGCGTCAACGAGAGTGCGCTGCTCGCCCGCGTTGAGAAGCGTGCCGAGGAAACCCGCGCACGCGGCGAGGAAGTCCGCCTCGACGACACGCCGGAGGTGCTGACCAAGCGCCTGGCGCAGTACCGTTCCCTAACGGAGCCGCTGATTCACTACTATTCGGAGCGGCGGAAGCTCCTGACGGTCGATGGCATGATGACCATCGAGCACGTCACCCGCGAGATCAACCGGATCCTGACCGCGCTCGGCGCGCTGGAACCGAAGGATCACGAGGATCACGCCCCCAAGGCGGCCAGAAAGGCCGCCAAGACGATCAACAAGACGGTCAAGAAGACCACCAAGATACCGGCCAAGAAGGTAGCCAAAGCGGCCAAAAAGGCCACCAAACCCGCCCGGAAGGCTGCCAAGGCGCCCTCCAAGGCCAAGGGGGCCAAGAAAGCCGTGAAGAAAGCCGCGAAGCAGGCGGTAAAGAAGGCCGCCGGCGCCGCGAAAGCCCGCAAGGGAGCAAAGACCGCCAAAAAGGCGGCAAAAAAGCTCACGAAAAAGCGAGCCAAACGCTAGGAGCGGTTGACGAAACCGACATGAATCCTTTAATAAGCCCCGCATCCAAGTTGGATAGTTTTATGACGATGCCGGGCCCCGAAGGACATGAGGGGAGGGCGTCGTGTTCGCGTTTGTGGACACAAGCCCGAGAGAGCAAGAACTCGAGAAGCCCGTATCCGTGATGGATCGGCGACAGGAGAGAAGTCCGTGGCCCGTATTGCCGGCGTCAACATTCCTACCAACAAGCGCGTCCTGATCGCGCTTCAGTACATCCATGGCATCGGCCAGAAGCACGCGGCCGACATCGTGGAGAAGGTCAAGATCCCGCTGGACCGTCGCGTCAACCAGCTGACCGACCAGGAAGTCCTGCAGATCCGCGAAGTCATCGACCGCGACTATCTGGTCGAGGGCGACCTCCGTCGTGAGGTCGGCATCAACATCAAGCGGCTGATGGACCTCGGCTGCTACCGCGGTCTGCGTCATCGCCGCGGTCTGCCGGTGCGCGGCCAGCGCACCCACACCAATGCGCGCACGCGCAAGGGGCCGGCCAAGGCGATCGCCGGCAAGAAGAAGTAAGTTTTGCGAATTGCGGGTGGGGAGTAGCGAATGGAAATTCGCTACTCGCCATTTGCGTTTTGAGGTGTAGCCGCTGGCACTACGGCGGCGTCGAGATCACAGGAAAGGTTTGAAATGGGCAAGGAAGCCACCCGCGTACGCCGCCGCGAACGCAAGAACATCGCCTCCGGCATCGCGCACGTGAATTCGTCGTTCAACAACACGACCATCACCATCACCGACGCGCAGGGCAACACCATCGCCTGGTCGTCGGCCGGCACCATGGGCTTCAAGGGCTCGCGCAAGTCGACCCCCTATGCCGCGCAGGTTGCGGCCGAAGACGTCTCCAAGAAGGCGCAGGAACACGGCATGCGCACGCTGGAGGTTGAAGTGGCCGGCCCGGGTTCGGGCCGTGAGTCGGCGCTCCGCGCGCTGCAGGCTGCGGGCTTCACCGTCACCTCGATCCGCGACGTGACCACCATCCCGCACAATGGCTGCCGTCCGCGCAAGCGTCGGCGCGTTTGATCTGTAAGTCGCGGGCGGCCTCTGGCCGCCCTGCGATGGTTTTTGGAATTGACCGCGCGGACTGATCCGCGATCTCCAACGCCGGGTTCGGCCATTCGATTTGGCCCTGTGACCGGCAAATGGGTGAAACAGTGACGATCCAGAAAAATTGGCAAGAACTCATTCGACCGAACAAGCTGCAGGTGACGCCGGGCTCGGATGCGAGCCGGTTCGCCACCGTGGTCGCCGAGCCGCTCGAGCGCGGCTTCGGCCAGACGCTCGGCAACGCGCTGCGCCGCATCCTGTTGTCCTCGCTGCAGGGCGCGGCGGTGCAGTCGGTGCACATCGACGGCGTGCTGCACGAGTTCTCCTCGATCGCCGGTGTCCGTGAAGACGTCACCGACATCGTCCTCAACATCAAGGACATCTCGATCAAGATGCAGGGCGAAGGCCCGAAGCGCATGGTCGTGAAGAAGCAGGGCCCGGGCGCCGTCACTGCCGGCGACATCCAGACCGTCGGCGATGTCACCGTGCTCAACCCTGACCTGCAGCTCTGCACGCTGGACGACGGCGCGGAGATCCGCATGGAGTTCACGGTCACGACCGGCAAGGGCTATGTCGCCGCCGAGCGCAACCGTCCCGAGGATGCGCCGATCGGCCTGATCCCGGTCGACAGCCTGTTCTCGCCGGTCCGCAAGGTCTCCTACAAGGTCGAGAACACCCGTGAGGGCCAGATCCTCGACTACGACAAGCTGACCATGACGATCGAGACCAACGGCGCGATCACGCCGGAGGACGCGGTGGCCTATGCCGCGCGCATCCTGCAGGATCAGCTCAACGTGTTCGTCAACTTCGAAGAGCCGCGCAAGGAAGTCACGCAGGAGATCATCCCCGATCTCGCGTTCAACCCGGCGTTCCTCAAGAAGGTCGACGAGCTCGAGCTGTCGGTGCGTTCGGCAAACTGCCTGAAGAACGACAACATCGTCTACATCGGCGACCTCGTGCAGAAGTCGGAAGCGGAAATGCTCCGCACCCCGAACTTCGGCCGCAAGTCGCTGAACGAGATCAAGGAAGTGCTGGCCCAGATGGGTCTGCACCTCGGCATGGAAGTGCCGGGCTGGCCGCCGGAGAACATCGACGAGCTCGCCAAGCGCTTCGAGGATCACTACTGAGAATTCGTCGTTCCGGGGCGATGCGCGAGCATCGAACCACAGATGCGCAATTGCGCATCGGGGAACCTCGAGATTCCGGGTTCGGCTCTGCGAGCCGCCCCGGAATGACGACCGGGCGAACGCAGGATGCCCACCTGCAAAACTTGTCGCTGAACCACCGCGGCAGAATTGAAGAAGGAAGAAGTCAATGCGTCACGGCAAGGTTCATCGGAAGCTCAACCGCACCGCCGAGCACCGGCGTGCGATGTTCGCCAACATGGCGGCCGCGCTGATCAAGCACGAGCAGATCGTCACCACGCTGCCGAAGGCCAAGGAGCTGCGGCCGATCGTCGAGAAGCTCGTCACCCTCGGCAAGAAGGGCGGCCTCGCCCTGCGCCGCCAGGCGATCTCGGAGCTGCGCGACGTCGACCAGGTCAAGAAGCTGTTCGACACGCTGGCGACCCGCTACAAGGATCGCCAGGGCGGCTACACCCGCATCATCAAGGCCGGCTTCCGCTACGGCGACAACGCGGCGATGGCCGTGATCGAGTTCGTCGACCGCGACGTCGACGCCAAGGGCCAGGACTCCGGTCCGGCGCAGGACAAGGAAGCCGAGGCGGCGTAAGCCTCGCTTACCGAGCAGATTTTGAGAACGGCGCCTTCGGGCGCCGTTTTTATTTGACGGCCGCGCTCGATCCCCGTCGTCCTGGCGAAAGCCGGACCCATTACCCCAAATCTAAATTGTTGCGCGACGCTGGGGCTCAAATCCTTCTCATAATCACCTGCGGTGGTAATGGGTCCTGGCTTTCGCCAGGACGACGAGGTGTGTTCTATTTCCTCACGCATCGGTGAGACACAATTGCGGTGCATCATGTGGCGCCCGATATCCATCGACATCAATGGAGATGACAGATGAAAATCGACCTTTCCGGAAAGACTGCGCTGGTAACCGGCTCCACGGCGGGCATCGGCAACGCCATTGCGAAGGGCCTGGCCGAAACCGGTGCCGAGGTCGTGGTCAATGGCCGCGGTCAGGCCAAGGTCGATGCAGCGGTTGCCGCGATCGGGAAGGCCGTACCCGGCGCCAAGGTCCGCGGCGTTGCTGCCGATGTCTCGACCGCGGCGGGCTGCAAGGCGCTGCTCGCGGCGCTGCCGGACGTCGACATCCTCGTCAACAATGCCGGCATCTTCGAGCCGAAGCCGTTCTTTGAAATCCCGGATGAGGACTGGAGCCGCTTCTACGAGGTCAACGTGATGTCGGGCGTCCGGTTGTCGCGCGGCTACATGCAGGGCATGCTGAAGCGTAACTGGGGTCGCATCGTCTTCATCTCCTCGGAATCCGGCCTCAACATCCCCACCGAGATGATTCACTACGGCATGACCAAGACCGCGCAGCTTGCGATCGCGCGCGGGCTCGCCGAGCTGACCAAGGGCACCGCCGTCACCGTCAACTCGGTGCTGCCCGGACCGACGATGTCCGAAGGCGTCGAGACCTTCGTCAAGGATCTCGCCAAGCAGAACGGCCAGTCGGTCGAGGAGGCGGCGTCCAACTTCGTCAAGCAGCACAGGCCGACCTCGCTGCTGCAGCGCTTCGCCAGCACCGAGGAGATCGCCAATCTCGTGGTCTATGTCTGCTCCAAGCAGGCCTCCGCGACCAACGGCGCCGCGCTGCGCGCCGAGGGCGGCATCGTCAACACCATCGCGTGAGGCCGCATGCCGGCCTATGTGATCTCCGAGGTCGAGATGCGGGACGCCGCGGGGTTCGAGGCCTATCGCACGCTTGCGGCGAACACCATCGCACAATATGGCGGGCGCTACGTCGTGCGCGGCGGCACAGCTGAACTGGTGGAGGGCGGTCCACCACCGCATGCGATCGTTATCGTCGAATTTCCGACCATGGCGCGTCTGCGCGAATGGTATGCGTCACCGGAATACGCCGAAGCGTTGAAGCTTCGCGCAACCGCGCTGGAGCGACGCCTGCTGTTCGTCGAGGGCGTGCCGCCGATCTAAAAGCGGGATGAGTTCTGGTCGAATCGGTTTGCTGCGGTTTCGGTTCACCTCTCCCCATCGGGGAGAGGTCGGATTGCGCCTGGCGATGCGAAGCATCGTCCAGTGCAATCCGGGTGAGGGCTCTTGCTCCCTCGATAGACCGTAACCCCTCACCCGATTTGCTGCGCAAATCGACCTCTCCCAAGGGAGAGGTGAACTTTCGACGCCGTTCCAGCTCAACCTGATCTCATCACGCTTTAACCCTTCGCGCCGTCCAGGAATTCGCTGAAGCCGGCGGGGCGGTAGGGGCCGAAGCAAATCTGCTCCAGCACGCCAATTCCGGTCTGCCCGCCCTGGCGGGCGCGGACCACCTGCTGCACGTGCACATTCTCGCGGGCCAGCGGGTCCAGCGTGGCTGGATCGAACGACTCGCCGCCGATCTCGAGCTCGCCCTTCCACATGCCCTGGCCCCATTGCGGATGGCCGTAGCCGAGGCCCTTCATCTGGAATTTGAGGATCGGGTCGAGCGCGATGGTCGCGGTGTGGCCGTCGATGTCGACGAGGTCGATTTCAGCCGACTGCGCGAGTCGGGTGTTCGGCACGTATTTGACGCGATGCCGCGCGGTCGCCATGCGGCGATCGAGGCCGTCGACCACGCCGGGGATCTCGGCCTCGCTTCGGTAGAGCGGCGCGGTGATGCCCTCGCGGACCAGCGCCTCGCCCTGCGTCCCGTCGAAGAAGATCGCGTGCGAGATGTGGTCGTCCCAGACCAGAGGCGCCCAGAGGAAGAACACGCTCGGCGGCGGCATCGGCGCGCCTCCGACGTCGCGTTCGCCGACATTGCGCACGCCCCAAGAGCGATCCTTGGTGCCGTAGCATATGCGATCGTCGACCTTGATCCCGCCATCGGGGTGGCTGATGACGCCGCTCCAGCGGCCGAACTGGTCGAACCGCGTCGAATCCATCGCGCGGCGGCCGCCCGACCAAAGCGTCTGGCGCGCTTCCTGGATCGCGGCGGTGCGCGCGGAGAACGTCAGATCGCAGGCGAGGCCCGTCGCATTGTCGTCGAGCACGACCCGGGTCCGCAGCATCGGCTCGAGCACTTCGAGCCTGAACGGACCGATCTGCATCTCGGTGCGCTCGATCGGCGCGCGCCGCGAACCGTAGAAGCAGTGCTGCCGTCCGCCGCGTTCCACGACGCTGAAGGCGCAATCGAGGATCTTGCGGTGCGGGTAGATCGCAATGCCGATCCCGAAATAATACGCGCCGTCGGCGGTATAGCCATTGAACCAGGTCCGGTCATAGACATTGCGGTCGCTGGTTGAGGGAACCGCGATCGGCTCCGGCGTCTGGTGGATGGGGAAGTCGTCCAGTTTGTTGAGCACGCCGATCCCTTTCGCTGTCCTGACGCGTTTTCCGCACGCGAACCGCTATACGGCTCGCTCGAAAACGCCTTAGTCCTGCCAGTATGAAAAACTGTCGTGGTCCAGCGCTTGCGCGCAGGCGCCGCGGGTCATTTTCAGGAACAGCGCGTCGCCTCGCGCGGAGCGCTGGACGCTGAGCGCGGAGACCACGCCCATCATGATGCCATGCAGCGTGTAGCGCCGGTAATCCCGCCAGCAACGATCCCAGTCATAGTCCCGCACGCCGCGCCGGATCAGTTCCGAATGATAGAACCGCACCAGGTCGGCTTCATGAAGCCGCCGTTCGATCGGGTCGATACCGGCCGAGAGGAAATAGGCGACGTCGACGATTCCTGGGCCCACTGTCAGCGTCTGCCAGTCCAGCGTCGCCATCGGATGGGTATTGCCGCGGACGTCGAACAGCATGTTGTCGAGCCGGAAATCCGCGTGCTGCAGCGTTCGCGGCGCCGATCGATCGGACTGGTAGCGCAATAGCGCGTCCGGAAGCCGGTCGATCAGATCAAGGAATTCCGGCTCGATCACGCCGCGATAGCGCTCCTTGTAGTGACCGATGATGCCGGGGAGCACCGTGCGAAGGTCTCTGCGCCGGCTTGCGGCCACCGCGAAGCATTGCACAGCGTCGAGCGTCGGGTCGTTCCATCGCGGCGCATGCAACGCCGCGGCCTCGGTCATCGCCGTCAGGCAGTCGGCGATCACGCATCCGGCGAGCTGATCACCCGCGCGCGCCGGCGCGAGGTCCTCCAGGATCAGGGTGAAGTCGTCGGTCGCCGGATCGATTTCGGCGAGGATCGGCCGCGGGGTGTGAATGGCGACGGTGGCGGCCAACTCGCGATAGAATGCGACCTCGCGGACGTAAAGCGTGTGCGCGGAACCGGAGCGGCGGCTGTCGGGATCCGCGGCCGGGAATTTGCCGACGACGCTCAAGGGAGCGTTCGGCTCGTCACCGTCATAGGTCAGACGAAATCGATAGCTGTCGCCGACGAGGCCATTGCCGACCGGCTTGCACGCGAGATCGACGACCCTGACCTGGTCGATCACACCGGCTTCGCGCAGCGCCCGCGTCATCCACCCCGGATCGATCCGCGACGGATCGGCCGCGAGCAAATTCATCGGTTTCCTCCCATCCCCCATGTATTCCCTTGGGGCGTCACCACCGCTCCAGCCACGTCTTGCGCGGTTGGATTGAGGACGGGGTGATCGTTGCGCAAATCATACAGGCGATGCTGTGGCTTTGGCAAAAGCCACCCGCCGGCCTGTGGGGATATCTCGCGAGGTGCGGTGGGCGGGTTTGCTGCTCTTACTGCGTTGCAGCTGCTTCTCCACGGATCCCGCGCCCAGCCGTCATTGCGAGCGAAGCGAAGCAATCCATCTGCCCGCAAACGCGGTTGGGCGGATTGCTTCGTCGCTTCAGCGCAAAATTGCTTCGCAATTTTGTCGCGAGCTCCTCGCAATGACGGCGGAGGTAGAGCCGTAACGCAGCAGGCCTAACCCACCCGTCTACCAGCCTTCCAGCACGATCTTGCCGCGCGACTTGCCGCTTTCCAGCAAAGCGTGGGCGCGCTTGAGGTTCGCGGCGTTGATGGTGCCAAAGGTCTGGTCGAGCGTGGTGCGCAGCACGCCCTTGTCGATCAGGTCGGCGACATCGTTGAGCAGATGATGCTGCGCGATCATGTCAGGCGTCTGGAACGACGAGCGCGTGAACATCGATTCCCAGTGCACCGAGACCGCCTTGCCCTTGAACGCGGCAACGTTGAATTCCGGCGGATCGTCGATCAGGCCGAACTTGCCCTGCGGTGCGATGAAGTCGGCGATCGACTTGTAGTGCTGGTCGGTGAAGGTGAGGCTGGCGACGAGGCCGACCGGCGGCAACTTCAGTTTTTCGATCTGCTCCTTCATCGGCTGCGAGTGGTCGATCACCGCGTGGGCGCCGAGATCGCGGCACCACTTTTGCGACTCCGGCCGCGTTGCGGTCGCGACCACGGTCAGCCCGGTGAGGCGGCGCGCAAGCTGGATCAGGATCGAGCCGACGCCGCCGGCGCCGCCGGTGATCAGCAGCGTGCGCGGATCGAGGCTCTTGCCCGGCACCGCGCCGAGCCGGTCGAACAGCAGCTCCCACGCGGTGATCGAGGTCAGGGGCAGGGCGGCGGCCTGCGCGAAGGACAGCGACGCCGGCTTGTTGCCGACGATGCGTTCGTCGACCAGGTGAAATTCCGAATTGGTGCCCTGGCGCAGGATCGAGCCCGCGTAGAACACCTCGTCGCCGGGCTTGAAGAGCGAGACGTCGGGCCCGACCGCGTCGACCACGCCGGCCGCGTCGAAGCCGAGGATCTTGTAGCCGCCGTCGGTCGGCGCCGCGCGCTTGCGCACCTTGTAGTCGACCGGATTGGCCGAGATGGCCTTCACCGCGACGCGGATGTCGCGCCCCTTCGGCTCGGGCTTGGCGATCTCGAAATCGACGAGCGAATCCGCCGCCTCGATCGGCAGCGATTTTTGGTATCCGACGGCCTTCATGCCTGGTCTCCGTGGTGGGCGATTGCCTGCCGTCTTACCTGTCGCGCTGGCGTCCTTTTGGCAAGTACTGTAAAAACAGGGAACTAGTCCCTGTTTGTATACTATTGGGAAATATCCGATGAAACGGCAGAACTTTGCGCGCCGGCCGGGCTGCGCGGTCGAGGCAGCGCTGGACCTGATCGACGGCAAATGGAAGGGCGTGATCCTGTACCACTTGCAGGCCGGCACCCAGCGCTTCGGCGAGCTGCGGAAGCGGATGCCCGGCATCACCCAGCGCATGCTGACCAAGCAGCTGCGCGCGCTTGAGGACGATGGCCTCGTGATCCGCAAGGTCTATGCCGAGGTGCCGCCGCGGGTCGAATACACGCTTTCCGAACTCGGCGAGAGCCTGCGCCCGGTGATCGATATTCTGAAAGCCTGGGGCGAGGGCCATCAGGAGCGGCTGTCCTGCGCGCCGGCGCCGGAGGTCGTCGTGAAGAAGAAGCGCGCGGCCTAGGGCTGAGGTGCAGTTGAACTGGTCGTGCGGCAAACTCCGCTGCACCTCTCCCGCTTGCGGGCAGGGCTATCGCATATGCCCCTTGGCGACGGCGCAAGTGCTTGGCCTCGTGGTTCGAGACGCGCCGCAAGCGGCGCTCCTCACCATGAGGGTCTACTATTGTGCCGCAAAACAAGACCTCATCCTGAGGAGCCCGCCGAAGGCGGGCGTCTCGAAGGATGGCCACGAGGACACCGCCACGAAATGCGATAGCCCTGCCCGTAAGCGGGAGAGGGAACGCAGTTTCGATGCCGCTACGGCTCGATCATTTCACGCATTCCAGAGCAACAAAAACGGCCGGGGCGATGCCCGGCCGTCTATGAGTTGGTCTCAGCTCGGATCGCCTCAGAACGCAACCTGCGTACGCAGCGCGACCGCGTCGAACTTCGAGCCGACGTCCGCAGTCGAGGTCGCCGAGGCCTGTTTGGCGATATCGCCGTGCAGGTAGTTCAGCATGAAGCGGACGTTGTTGTTGACGTACCAGTTCAGTGCGGCGGTGTAGACGGTCTGCCGTCCGCCCGCGATGCCGACCGCCTGCGCGATCTGATCGTTGAGGTCCATCGTGCTGACGCGGCCGGCGATTTCCCAGGCGCCAATGCCGCCGCCGGCGAGCGAGAACGGATCATGCGGCTTGATCCCGCTATAGGAGGCCGTCGCCGGATTGTAGGCGTGGTTCTCGCCGGTCAGCACGTAGCCGACCTGCGCGTAGCCGCCGTCGAACTTCAGGCTCGGCGCGCCGAACGGCGGCAATCCGGTGTTCGCCGAGCGATCGACATTGAACCAGTAATATTCGCCCTGCGCGATGAACGGGCCATAGGTCGCGGCCGCCTCGACGCCGTAGACCTGCGCGCCGGAGACGTTGGCGATCGCACCGGTCGAGATCAGCGTCGTCGGATCGATGCGCAGCTCGGGCCGGTCGCTGAGCGTGAGCGTCTGTGCCTGCGTCAGCTGGTTGCGCGGCGGCTGCACCAGCCATTCCGCATCGGCGCCGATGTGCACCGAATAGTTCTTGCCGCTGATTGGATTGCCGGCGACGCGGATGACCCCGCCATACTGCTCGGACGTGCCGGCCGGCGAGGCCGAGGACGCGGAGTGGATGGCGCCCGACGTCGGTCCGGTGACATAGCCGCCGATCCAGAACTGGTCGTTCCACCAGCGGGTGCCGGCGGCCGAACGGAAGTCACCGGCGGCGATGTTCTGGGCGATGATGCCGACCGAGGCGCGCTCCATGAACAGGATGTCGTTGGAGCTGGTCGCTTCGTCGAGCGTCCACGGCACGTCCATGATGCCGCCTTCGATCGCCATCTTGCCGCCGAACGGCTTGAAGCCGGTGTAGCTCAGATACGCATTCTCGATGCCCGAGGTGCCGCCGCCGGGCAGCGATCCCGGCGCCGCGCCGCCGAAGCCGTCGGACGAGCCGCCGAAATCGTAGATCAGCGAGTAATTCCAGTCGCCGAAGAATTTGCCGACGATGCCGATACGCGCACGGCGGACGTTCTCGCCGCTGTCGAGCTTCTGCGGCGAGGTGCCTGCGGTGTTCGGACGATAGTCGTAGCCGCCGACATCCCAGTGCACGCGGCTCGTGATCGCAACGCAGTTCTGTTCGTCCGCGGTGCAGATCGTCGGCCGGTTGTTCGGCATCGTCACCACGACGCCGGACGGCGCGACCGGGCCCTTCACGGGGATCGCGGCGTTGGCGCTCGCCACCCGCGCGGCCTTGGCGTCCGCCGCCTTCGCATTGGCGTTTGCGCTGGCGGCGCTTGCGGTATTGGCGTTGGTCTGCTTCTGCAGTCTGTCGAGCTTCTGCTCGAGCATCTTCAGCTGCTGCTTCAGCAGCGCGATCTCCGCATCGCTGCCGCCTCCGGCCGATTGTGAATAGGCCGGCGAGGCGGCGAGCGCCCCTGCCAGGCCTATGGCGATTGCACCAACTTTTGTCGCACCCATTGTGCACCCCTGTTGTGTTTGAAGTCCCCACTCACCGAACGGTCCTAGGAGCGTATCGTGACTGACGCACGACACTGCTTCCGGGCATCGCAGTTCCGCTTGTGGTCCGCAGGCAACAAGCGGAGCGGCGCAGTGAGATGACAGCCATCATAGAAGCTTGGCGGCGCGCTTCAACGCGGTGGCCGCGGGTTGTGCACCGGTCCGGCGGGGGGCCAGTTATCCGGCCCGGCGCCCTTCAATTGCCCGGCGAACACGCCTATATTCCGGCGTTTCCACGAGAGGTGAGAATGCTCCGACCCGTCCGTTTTGCTGCCGTATCCGCTCTGTGCACGTTGGCCTTCATGGGGAATCTTTCCGCTGCCGCGGCCCAGGAGCGCCGCGTGCCGTCCTCGCAGGCCGAGCTGCAATTGTCCTATGCGCCGATCGTGCAGCGGGTGCAGCCGGCGGTGGTCAATGTCTACGCCGCCAAGACCGTGCAGAACCGCAATCCGTTCCTGGACGATCCGATTTTTCGCCGGTTCTTCGGCGTGCCGGGACAGCAGCCCGAGCAGATGCAGCGCTCGCTCGGCTCCGGCGTGATGGTCGACGGCTCCGGGCTTGTGGTCACAAACAATCACGTGATCGAGGGCGCCGACCAGGTGAAGGTCTCGCTCGCCGACAAGCGCGAATACGAGGCGGAGATCGTGCTGAAGGACAGCCGCACCGACCTTGCGGTGCTGCGGCTGAAGAACACCAACAAGGAAAAATTCGCAACGCTCGACTTCGCCAATTCCGACCAGCTGCAGGTCGGTGACGTCGTGCTGGCGATCGGCAATCCGTTCGGCGTCGGCCAGACCGTGACGCACGGCATCATCTCGGCCCTGGCACGCACTCAAGTCGGGATCACGGATTATCAATTCTTCATTCAGACCGACGCGGCGATCAATCCCGGCAATTCGGGCGGCGCGCTGGTCGACATGACCGGCCGGCTCGCCGGCATCAACACCGCGATCTTCTCGCGCTCCGGCGGCTCGCAGGGCATCGGCTTTGCGATTCCCGCCAACATGGTGCGGGTGGTGGTGGCCTCCGCCAAGAGCGGCGGCAAGGCGGTGAAGCGGCCGTGGCTCGGCGCGCGGCTGCAGGCGGTCACGCCGGAGATCGCGGAGACGCTGGGACTGAAGCTGCCGTCCGGCGCGCTGGTCGCCAATGTCGCGCCGAACAGCCCGGCGGCGAAGGCCGGGCTCAAGCTCTCCGACCTGATCGTCGGGATCGACGGCACGCCGATCGACGATCCCAACGCGTTCGACTACCGTTTCGCGACCCGTCCGCTCGGCGGCAACGCGGAGATCGAGGTGCAGCGCGCCGGCAAGCCGGTGAAGCTCACCGTGCCGCTGGAGACCGCGCCCGACACCAATCGCGACGAGATCGTGCTGACCGCGCGCTCGCCGTTCCAGGGCGCCAGGGTCGCCAACATCTCGCCGGCGCTGGCCGATGAGCTGCATCTCGACGCCGGCGCCGAGGGCGTCGTGGTGACCGAGCTCGCCGATGACGGCACCGCCGCCAATGTCGGCTTCCAGAAGGGCGACATCATCCTCGCGGTCAACAACGAGAAGATCGCGCGGACCAGCGACCTCGAGAAGGCCTCGAAGACGGGGTCGCGGGTCTGGCGCATCACGCTGGTGCGCGGCGGCCAGCAGATCAACGTGACGCTCGGCGGATGAGCCCAAAGAGACCGCAGGAAGCCAGCAATCTCTTCGCTGCGGCGGGGATGGAGCAGGACGCGCCGCACCCGCTGCCGGACCGGCTGCGTCCGCGCACGCTGGCCGATGTCGTCGGCCAGGATCACATCCTCGGCCCCGACGGCGCGCTGACGCGGATGCTGGAGACGCGCACGCTTGGCTCGCTGGTGTTCTGGGGACCGCCCGGCACCGGCAAGACCACCGTGGCGCGGCTTCTGGCCGATGCCACCGAGCTGCATTTCGAGCAGATCTCCGCGGTGTTCTCCGGCGTCGCCGATCTCAAGAAGGCGTTCGATGCTGCGCGTGCCCGCCGCGAGACAGGCAAGGGCACGCTGCTGTTCGTCGACGAGGTGCATCGTTTCAACCGCGCGCAGCAGGATTCCTTCCTGCCCGTGATGGAGGACGGCACGGTGGTGCTGGTCGGCGCCACCACGGAGAATCCATCGTTCGAGCTCAACGCGGCGCTTTTGTCGCGCGCCCGCGTGCTGGTGTTTCACTCGCTCGATACGGCGGCGATCGAGAGACTGTTCGCCAATGCCGAGAAGATCGAGGGCAAGCAGCTGCCGCTCGATGCCGAAGCCCGCGCCGTGCTGGTGCGGATGGCCGATGGCGATGGCCGCGCCTCCCTGACACTGGCGGAAGAGGTCTGGCGCGCCGCCCGCAAGGGCGAAGTGTTCAACGCCGAGCAGTTGCAGGCCATCCTGCAGCGCCGCGCGCCGATCTACGACAAATCGGCCGACGGCCATTACAATCTGATCTCGGCGCTGCACAAGTCGGTGCGCGGCTCCGATCCGGATGCGGCGCTGTATTATCTCGCGCGCATGTTCGATGCCGGCGAGGATCCGCTGTTCCTGGCGCGGCGCGTGGTGCGCATGGCGGTCGAGGATATCGGCCTTGCCGATCCGCAGGCGTTGGCGGTCTGCAACGCCGCCAAGGATGCCTACGACTTCCTCGGCTCGCCGGAGGGCGAACTCGCGATCGCGCAGGCCGTGGTCTATCTCGCCACCGCGCCGAAATCGAACGCGGTCTATACTGCGTTCGGCGCTGCGATGCAGACCGCAAAGCAACGCGGCTCGCTGCTGCCGCCGAAGCACATCCTGAATTCGCCGACCAAGCTGATGAAGTCGGAGGGCTACGGCTCCGGCTATCAATATGATCACGACATGCCGGACGCGTTCTCCGGCCAGGACTATTTCCCGGAAGCGCTGGGCCGTCAGACCTTCTATGATCCGCCCGACCGCGGCTTCGAGCGCGAGATCCGCAAGCGGCTGGATTACTGGCAGCGGCTGCGCAAGGAGCGCGGCGGGAGCTAGGACGCGGACTCATAAAGGCGCAGCCAGCGCCTGATTGACGCGAGTTGAACGAAAGCAAGGTAGTTGGCAGCAAGCCTGTCATAGCGCGTCGCCACCTGACGACATTGTTTGATCCTGTTGAAGAACCGCTCGACCTGGTTGCGAGCACGGTAGAGATAGGGGCTGAAGCAGATCGCATCGTTGCGGTTGCTTCTCGGCGGCTTTTCGGACCGTTTGAGACGTAGCTTGGGTCGCTTCAACCGGCCAAGCGGCGCGTTTGACCCGCAGCGGTCATTCGAGAATTTTGGCACCTTCGATCATCCAGCGGACCTGCTTTGATCTAAGTCAAAGGAAGTTCGGCTCTCCCGTTCAGATGATCTCTGGGACGGGCCAGCCACACCGCCGAACCGCCGACTCTATTTGAGCTATATATTCTTTGCAGCACTCGAGACTTAGCTGGGAGGCGATGATGAAGTTCATTTCTGAACAAAGTCGTTCCAGGCAAAGCCATTTCGCGAAGTCAATCTTGGCAGCAGGCATAATCGGCTTTGTGTCTTTGCCCGCGCAGGCTCAGCAGCGTAATCCCGAACGCGACGCCTATTTCGGCGAAACCCACATCCATACCGGCTATTCGCTCGACGCCTGGACGTTTGGCAACCGGGGCGACCCCGGCGACTCCTACAAATATTTCAAGGGCCAAACGATCAAGCATCCGCTGGGCTATGACATCAAGATTGAAACCCCATTGGATTTCGCCGGCGTCACCGATCATTCCGAATATGTGGGCATCGTCAGTCTGGCCAACGATCCGTCGTCGCCGATCAGCAAAGTCCCCGCGGCGCAGCAATTCATTTTGAAGGGCAACACTCCGGAAGAACAACAGAGAGTTTACCTCGCCGCGGTCACTTTGGTGGGCCTTCCTACGCCTAACCAAGCGCTCATGGATCCGGAGATTGCGCACTCGGTCTGGCAAAAAGCCGTCGATTTCGCGGAAAAGGCCAACGAGCCGGGCAAGTTTACGGCCTTTTGCTCCTACGAGTGGACGTCGATGCCCAACAGCATGAACCTCCACCGCAACATTTTCTTCAAGGATTGCAAACATATCCCGACCGCGCCGTACAGCGCGCTTGACTCGACCGACCCGACAGACCTTTGGAAATGGATGGACGGCCAGCGCAAGACCGGCAACGAATTGCTGGCGATTTCGCATAACGCCAATCTTTCGGACGGGCGCATGTATCCAACCGAGGTCGATCTGCACGGTCGCCCGATCGATCGGGCCTATGCCGAAGATCGCATGCGCAACGAGCCATTGATCGAGCTGAAGCAGACCAAGGGGCAATCCGAAACCCATCCATTGCTCTCGCCGAATGACGAATTCGCCAGCTATGAAATTTTTGCGTTTCTGCTCGGCGATCCCGAAGGGCGCATTCCGCACATTGTCGGCAGCTATGCCCGCCAGGCGTTGAAGGATGGCATCGCCCTCCAAGACGCCAAAGGTTTCAATCCTTATAAATTCGGCTTCGGCGCGGCGTCGGATTCTCACTCGACGGCCACGCCTTACCGCCATGACAATTATTTCGGCACCCTCGGCAGTCTCGACGGCACGGTCGAACGCCGCATGGCTGGTTTGTTGTTGTCTGGCATCGACGTCCGCAACATCACTACGGCCGGCCTGACGGGCGTCTGGGCGGAAGAAAACACCCGCGAATCGATCTTCAACGCCATGAAGCGCAAGGAGACTTTTGCGGTCAGTGGCCCGCACATCAAGGTGCGCTTCTTCGGCGGCTGGAATTACGCGAAGGACGTGACCGATGAGCAGAAGCGGCTGAAGATCGCGCCGGACTGGCTGAAGGATCAGGCCTGGGTCACGACGGCCTATGATCAAGGCGTGCCGATGGGCGGCGACTTGCAACCGATGCCCGCCGGCGCGAAACCGCCGTCCTTCGTCGTCTGGGCGCTCAAGGACCCGAGCTCCGGGAATCTCGACCGCATCCAAGTCGTCAAGGGCTGGACCAAGAGTGGCCAGAGCTTCGAGAGAGTCTTCG
The DNA here is from genome assembly GCF_054060035.1 of Bradyrhizobium sp. USDA 3262. Classification (NCBI taxonomy): domain Bacteria; kingdom Pseudomonadati; phylum Pseudomonadota; class Alphaproteobacteria; order Hyphomicrobiales; family Nitrobacteraceae; genus Bradyrhizobium; species Bradyrhizobium sp. USDA 3262. The sequence continues at coordinate 6,283,098 of NZ_JBSSCT010000001.1, read as the reverse complement.
ACGTCGCCTGGGCGGGCGACCGCGAGCCGGACAAATACACCGGCATCGTGCCGCCGGTTGGCAACACGGTCAATATCGGCAAGGGAACCTACACCAACACAATAGGCGCCGTCGAACTGAAGACGGTCTGGACCGATCCGGAATTCGATCCGAGCCTGCACGCATTCTACTACGCCCGCGTGCTCGAAATCCCGACGCCGCGGTGGACGACGATCCAGGCTGCGAAACTTGGCATCGCCCCGCCGGACGTCGTGGCCTCGACCCAGCAGGAGCGCGCCTGGAGTTCGCCGATCTGGTACACGCCAAGCGAAGACGTGCGGAAGACGGCCAAGGCCGGGCCGACCGTGGACGATCTCATGAAGCAGGGCGCGGTCGCGCTTGGCGACAGCGAACTCAAGGGTTTGCTTGTCGGAAAATCGCCGTACCTGCAAAACAACGTGACCGGCGTGAAGATGCGAATGGTCTTCGGCGCGTCAGGCGGCGCAGACCCCGCCAAGCCGCTGACGCCAATCGACCCGGCCTATGAGACGTCGAAATTCGCCGCCAACCAGGCTCAGACCCGCTTCGCCTACGGCGGCAAGGGCGAAATGCAGCCGAGCGCGCTAGGCGATATCGCGGGCAGCAGCTATCTCGGCGCGACCAAGCCCTATTACATCAATAACGGCAAGCTCGTCACCGACATGGTCGGCACGGCGATCCAGGTCAGCGTTTATAAGCTCGGCGACAAATATTATGGCGCGCGCAGCAACGAGTTCGGCTACGCCAATTATGAAATCATTCCGCCGATCAGAGAACTGAATCCGCTGAACAACTTGCGCTGATGACACGATTGACGCCGGGGAAAAGAACGAGGGCTGCGGCGCTCAAGCGGCTTCGAAGCGGCCTGCCGATTCTGTTGCTGCTGATTTCGTCGATGGGCGCGGCGGCGTGCCCGCTCTGCTATGAAGCCGCGCGGCAAATGCTGACCGAGGGCACGCGGCTCGATGCAGCGGACCGTGCCGTGCTCGCCGCACCGGAAGCTGAGGGCGGCCCATTGCAGGTGGTCGCGGTCGTCAAGGGAAAAGACATGGACGGCGCGATCATCGCCGACCCTGTCGCCGGAAACGCGATGACCGTTCCTGCCGGCGAGGCGTTGTTGTTGGTGCACAGCGCCGCCGACGCCGGTTGGACAAGCCTGGGCTCTATCCCACGGGCCTACGCGGAATGGCTCCGCGCGATTGTCGCCACGCGCGAAATCGGCGGCGACGCCCCTCAACGTTCATGGCCGATGACGCCCGCGACGGCGGACATCCTCACCTACGCCGGCTGGCGCCAAAGGGTAGCGCTCGTCCTGCCCTATCTGGAAATCGCCAATCCCCTGGCAGCGCGCCTCGCCTGGGGAGAACTTGCCCGTGCACCCTATGCGGCGATTGATGCGGCGCGATCGAAAATCGAGCCGGCCAAAGTCACCGGTTGGATCGACGATCCAAGACTTTCGTCGCGCCGCGCCGCCTATCTGATGTTGCTCGGCTTTGCCGGCGGCGCTGTGGAAGCCAAGGGCCTCGGCGCCCGCCTCGAAGCGGCGTTGGCGTTCCACGACGCAAGAGACCTCGCGGCGCTATTCGCCGCCGACCTCCAACTCGACGGCGCCTCCCGCGTCGAATGGATCGAAACGCGGGTGTTCGGCGACCGCAGCCGGACAATGCCTGAAATCGAGGCCGCGCTTCTGGCGCTCAAGGTTCTCGGCGACGCCAACGGTGCAGTGCCGCGTGCGCGCATCATTGAAGCCTATCGTAGTTTCATCAAACGGCGCCCGGCCATGGCCGGCTTCGTCGCCCCGCAATTGGCGGACTGGGGCTATTGGGATGCTGCGGCGGATTATTTCGCGATCGTCAAGGCAAATCCGGAATTGGACCCCGCCAGTCACTTCGCCATCACTGTCTATCTCCAGCGCGCGGCGGAGGCGGGCGTGCGCATCCAATAGTTCACGTTTCGTGGAGTTCCTTGTGTCCCGTTTCTTGCGCGAGCCTCTGGTCCATTTTTTTGTAATCGGCGCCGCCCTGTTCGCGTTTTATCGTTTCTTGCCGCCATCGGGACCGGCCCCGACAGCACAGGCTCAAGCCTCCGTTCCGGCTCCTCAGGCGCCTTCAAGGCAGATTGTTCTGACCTACGATCAACTCGCGCGCCTCGCCACGCTTTTTCAGTCGCAATGGGGCCGCGAGCCGACACTGCAAGAACTCGACCGTCTCGTCGAAACCAACGTCAAGGAGGAGATATTCTATCGCGAAGCCATCGCGATGGGGCTCGACAAGGACGACGAGATCATCAGGCGGCGCATGGCGCAGAAAATGCAGTTCCTCGCCGAGGACGTGGCCGCCGCGCACGAGCCAAGCGCCGACGAACTGAAAGCATGGTTCGAACAGAACCAAAGGCTATTCGTGGAGCCACCGCGCACCAGCTTCCGGCATCTCTATTTCTCGCCCGACCGCCGCGGCGACAACGCGCACGCGGACGCCGAGAAGGCGCTCGCGGAACTAAATCGCCAGCCGCAAGATACGAAACTCGCAGGCGCCGACCCGTTCATGCTGCAAGAATATTATCGCGATCGCACGCCCGAATATCTCTTCAAGGAATTCGGACCTTCCTTTGCGACCGCCGTACTCAACCTCCCGACGGGCTCCTGGCGGGGTCCAATTGAATCCGGTTACGGATGGCATCTGATTTTCGTCGATACGCAGATTCCAGCGCGCACGCCGCCCTTCGACGAGATTCAGGCCGATGTGAAACGGGTCTGGCTCAGCGACCGGAAGGCGCAGGCGACAAAAAAGGCCTATGACGAATTGCGCGCGAAATACACCGTGTTGCTGCCGGCGCCACCGCCTGAAGGCGCGCCGCCGCCCCGAAAATTCGACCCGAAAACGGTCATGCAGTCCATCCCGGCCGGGGTCTATCCCCAGTGAGCGCCGTCCGTCCTTTCATCGGCGTTATTGTAGCCCTGCTGCTGGCGTTTTGCGCCTGTCGGTCCGCCTGCGCCCATGAGATTCGCCCCGCCTATCTCGCGCTCAAGGAGACAGCGCCGGGCCAGTACGAGGTTCTGTGGCGAACGCCCGTCCTGTCGGGCATGCGTCTGCCGGTCGTCCTCAAGCTTCCGGACCGTGTAAAGAACCTGAAGGATCCCGTTGTGAGCGAGCTCTCGGACTCGCTCGTCGAACGTCGCTGGGTCGAGGCGGGGCCAAACGGACTGGGAGGGCGCATCGAGTTCGCGGGCCTGCAATTGACAATCACAGAGGTGCTGGTGCGCGTGCAGATGCGTGACGGCACTGTCTCGACCACCTTGGTACGGCCAAGCCGCCCATGGATTGAGATCGCGGCCGCGCCCGGAATGCTCGCGGTGGCGGGAGCCTATGTCCTGCACGGAGTCGAGCACATTCTGTTCGGTTTCGATCACCTGCTGTTCGTGCTCGCTCTCATTTTGATCGTGCGCAATGGACGGGTGCTGCTGTGGACCATCACCGCCTTCACGGTTGCCCATTCAATTACGCTCAGTCTGGCCACGCTGGGGGTGGTGCATGTGCCGGGGCCGCCTGTCGAGGCCATGATCGCGCTGAGCATTCTGCTGCTGGCGTGTGAAATTGTTCGCATGCAGCAGGGTGAGACCAGCTTAACCTTACGACGGCCATGGATCGTGGCCTTCTCCTTCGGCCTCCTGCACGGGCTGGGCTTTGCCAGCGCGTTGACGGATATCGGACTGCCACAAGGCGATATCCCACTTGCGCTGCTCTCCTTCAATGTCGGCGTGGAGATCGGGCAATTGATTTTCATCGGTGCCGTGCTCGGGGCATTGTTTTGCACCCGACGCTTTGGCGTTTCGCCAAGGATCAGACACGCCACTGTCCCGGTTACGAGCTATGCGATCGGCGTCGCGGCTGCGTTCTGGTTCATCGAGCGGCTCGCAGGATTTGGCGGTTGAAGGATCTCCATCTCACCAGACTCTGCTGACAGCGCCGACGACCTTGATCAAATGAGCCTGCTTTTCTGCGGCGCATGAGTCCGGAAGTGGCCGATCGCGACATCTTGCGTTGCTGCACGAACTTGGTCGCTATCGGGACAAAGCGGACGTAGAGTCACGCCTACGGTTTTATGGGTACACGGCCCAGAGCAACATGAGATTGGGCCGCGCCACGAGTAACGTGCGCTCCCGTTGCCACCTGCGGCGTGGAAGCGTCAGTTGCGGAAGCTCGCCAATGCCATGTGCAACACCTTCGGGCGAGGAACACTTGCGCAACTTCGGAATATTAGAAATATATTCCTGATTTGCCCGACGTGTCAAGTTGCTTGGTGCCATGCCGATCGCCGCCGGCTCCTTTGCATGGGGTTGTTCTCGATATTTTGCCAGCGCCCGCTGCAACGGCCCATAACCTCATATTGCGCTGGCACGTCACTTGACGCTCTTCACGAACTCCAAAATCTCGTCCGTCAGCCGCGTGTCCGGCGTGTTGATCGCATAGACCTCCGACATGTGGCTGTGCTGCGGCAGCATGAAGCTGCGGGCGCAACCGGCTGGCCGCTTGCAGCTCGCCTGCTTCATGAGCTCGAACTGCTCGACGAAGCGCGGCGGATCGAGCTCGGCCGCGGTGATCAGGAACGGGATCGGGCTCGCGACCAGGCCTTGCAGCGAGGAGCGTTCGGCATAGCGCGAGGGGTCGGAGCCGTAATAGGCGAGCTCGGCGTCACCGGTCGGCGAGGCCGTCAGATCATAGATGCCCGACACCATGATCGCGCCGGCAAGCCCGCCGCCCTTCACCTTGTGGAATTCGCCATGGGAGACATAGCTCGCGGCATGGATCGCGCCGGCCGATTGGCCCATCAGGAAGATGCGCCTGGGCTCGCCGCCGTGGGAGGCGATGTTTTCCGAAACCCACTGCACAATCGCGCCCATGTCCTGCGCGCCTGCCGGCCACGGAAAGGCCGGCGCCAGGCGATAGGTGGCATTGACGCCGGCGAAGCCGTTCTTCACCGCCCACAGCATGATGTTGTCGTAGAACGGGCTGCCGGGGGCGCGCTTGTTGCCGGCAATGAGGCCGCCGCCATGGATGTAGATCAGCACCGGCCGTGGTGGTGAGGCCGTCTCCGGCGTGAACACGTCGAGCAGATGCCGGTCGGCGGGGCCGTATTTGACGTCGCGCTCGACCTTGACGCCCTGATAGGGCTCCTTCTGTTGCAGCGGCGCGTAGAGCGCGGCGGTCTTGGGCGGGTCGATGACGCGGCCGAGTTCCAGGAGCTTCCAGGCCAGATCTTCCGGCATCGCGGCTTCGGGCATCGGGCTTTGCTGGGCGAGCGCAGGGTCCGTGAGCATCAGGGCCGCCGCCAAAGCCGATATCGCCAGTCTCATTCCAGGGCCCCCGTCGATTGCCGTATGCGGCCGAACATGGCCGATGCTGCACCGGATTCACACCGATTTCGCCGTGACGATTCGCGGCATTTGCGCTAGGCACAATGCAGGTCTGGAGCCGAAAAATCACCATGAGCCGCCGCATCAAGAGAACTACATCGCCGGGCGACCGCGCCAAAGGGCGCGACAAGGGCCGCGACCGGGACCACGCCGGCGATCGTGGCAAGGACCGTGGCAAGAGCGGATCGGCGCAGCGCAGCCGCAAGCCGGACGATCGCAAATTCGGTGACCGCAAGTCCGGTGAGCGCAAATCCGGTGAGCGCAAGACCGGCGAGCGTCCGTTCGCGCACCGTGCGGCCGGAAAGCCGCCGCGCTTTGCCGAGCCGCGCCGCGACCGGCAGGAGCGGGCCGAGCCCGCCACGTCGAAGACTGCCGCGGCCGAGCAGCCATTGCCGACCAAGGTGCAGACCGTTGTCGTCACCGCCGACGAGAACGGCATGCGCGTCGACCGTTTCCTCGAAGCGCGGTTTCCGGGCCTCTCGTTCTCCCATATCCAGCGCATCGTCCGGAAGGGCGAGCTCAGGGTCGACGGCAAGCGCGCCGATTCCAAGGACCGGCTCGAGGAGGGCCAGAGCGTGCGGATTCCGCCGCTGCGGCTTGATACGCCGAAGACGGCCGGCGCGCTCTCCGAGGCCGAGGCAAAGACGCTGCAGGCGCTGAAGGACATGACGCTCTACGAAGACGACGACGTGCTGGTGCTGAACAAGCCGGCCGGTCTCGCCGTGCAGGGCGGCTCCGGCATGACGCGCCATGTCGACCAGATGCTCGAGGTGATGCGCGATGCCAAGGGGCAGAAGCCGCGGCTGGTGCACCGGCTCGACCGCGAGACCTCGGGCTGCCTTCTGGTTGCCAAGACGCGTTTCGCTGCCACCCATCTCACCGGCGCATTCCGCCATCGCTCCGCGCGCAAGATCTACTGGGCGCTGGTCGCCGGCGTGCCGAAACCGAAGCAGGGACGCATCTCGACCTACCTCGCCAAGGAGGAGAGCGAGGAGGACAGCATCATGCGGATCGCCGAGCATGGTGACGAGGGCGCGAGCCACGCGGTGACCTATTATGCAGTGGTCGAAACCTCGGCGACCAAGCTCGCCTGGGTGTCGCTCAAGCCGGTGACCGGTCGCACCCATCAATTGCGCGCCCACATGGCGCATATCGATCACGCGATCGTCGGTGACCCGAAATACTTCAACAAGGAGAACTGGCAGCTGCCCGGCGGCCTGCAGAACCGGCTGCATCTGCTCGCCCGCCGCATCGTGATTCCGCACCCGCGCGGCGGCGTGATCGATGCCACCGCGCCGCTGCCGCCGCACATGCTGCAATCCTGGAATCTGCTCGGGCTCGAGGCCGACCGGTTCGACCCGATCGAGAACGCGCCGGAGGAGTGACGGTCGGGCGCCGCTATCCGGCGCGGACAGCAAGAATGATCAAACGGCTCCGCGCTTTGCGGCTATCTTCGCGCGCCGGCCTTTGCCGGCCTGCAACGGAGACTCTCCATGATCGGCACCTGGCTGCGCGTCACGCTTTTCCTGATTGGCTCGGCTGTCGCCTCGGTGACGGCACAGGCCGAGACCATCGTGCTGCGCGGCGGCACGCTCTACGCATCGGCCGATGCCGAAGCGCTGCCGGATGCGGTGATCGTGATGACCGACGGCGTCATCAGCGCGGTCGGCAAGTCCGGCGACATCCAGGCGCCGCCGGATGCCCGCGTGATCGATTGCAGCGGCAAGACCATCGTCGCCGGCTTCTGGAACAGTCATGTCCATTTCACGCAGAATGTCTGGCGCAACTCAGGCGCAGCGCCGACCGCGGCGCTGACGCAGCACATGCAGGAGATGCTGACGCGCTGGGGTTTTACGACGGTCTGGGACCTCGGCTCCGATCCGAGGGACACGTTGCCGCTGCGCAAGCGCATCGTCGCGGGCGAAGTCGCCGGCCCCAACATCCTGTTTGCCGGCAACATCTTCCCGAAGGGCGGTCACCCCGTCTACATCCCGCGTGAGGTGCAGCTTCCGGAAGTCGCAACGCCCGAGGAGGCCACAAAATGGGCGCGCGACTGGCTGGCGATGGGTGAGGACGGCATCAAGCTGTTCACTGGCGCCTTCATGGGCGACAAGCCCGTCGTCAACATGGACCCGGCGATCGCGAAAGCAGCCGTCGATGTGGCGCATGCGCAGGGCAGGCCGGTGTTCGCGCATCCGCAGAACAAGGTCGGCGTCGAGACGGTGATCGAGTCCGGCGTCGACGTGCTCGCGCACACCACACCCGGCGAACCCAGCTACACCGGGGATCAGCTGGCGCGGTTCAAGGCGCAGGGGACTGCGCTCGTTCCCACGCTGTCGCTGTTCACCACCGTGGTGCTCGATCCGAACGTCACCAACCGTCTGGTGGCTTCGACCGTCAACCAGCTCAAGCAGTTTTCGGAGAATGGCGGCACGGTGCTGTTCGGCACCGATGTCGGCTTCACCACGCTGTACGACACCACGCAGGAATTTCAGCTGATGCACCGCGTGTTGTCGGAGCGGCAGGTGCTGGCCTCGCTGACGACCAGTCCGGCACGGTTCTTCAAGGCCGCGAGGAAGGGACGGGTGGAGCAGGGTTTCGACGCCGATCTCGTGGTGCTCGACGGCGATCCGCTCGGCGACGTCGGCAATCTCGCGAAAGTGAGCACCACCATCCGTGCCGGTCACGTGATCTACCAGAAGCCGTGACGAGGGCGGGGGAACTCGCATATCAAGCGAAGCGTTGACGTGCGCCGCAATCACTTGAACCTGTGCCGGCGTGTCACGAGATATGGCTGATGACGCGATCCTTGATTGTTGCCTGCACCTTGCTCTGGGCCATCGGCGCGGCGAGCGCCGTTGCGCAAATCCCTCCGCCAGGCCGCTCGATGTGGGACCCGCCGGTGCCCCAGCCTCCGCCGCCGCCGCGGATCGAGGTGCCGGCGATCCCGAGGATGGATGCACCGACGCAGCCGAGCCTGCGTTCGCGGCCGCGCAGCTCGTTCGGTGACCGCGTCAGCCGGTGCCTCGACGAGGCCGCCGCCGCCGGCCTGAACCAGGCCGAGCGCGCCGCTTATTCGCGATCCTGCGCCAACCACCGGGATTAGGGCAGGGCGTGGTCTGCTAGACAGGCCTTGCCGACGCACGGACGGAACTGTGGTCGCGCCGGTGCGAGCTCGAACGGACAAGCGGCATCGGCCGGCGGAGGCGCGGCGATCCGGTTAAAGGGCGTCGAACGTGCGAATCCGTTTGACTATCCAAACGGCCCACTTTGATTGCGTCTCATGATCTTGAGCGTGAGCAGGGCCGCCCCGAGCACAAGAAACAGGACACCGACGACAATTGTGCTTGTCGATTCGAATGTCACACCGACTGCTGTCAACAAGCAGCCAACAAGGATAGCAATAAGCCCACCAAGCTTCTTTACCAACAGAAGCTGTCCGTCGCTTGCGCGCGCAACCATGATCAACCTCACTCTGCAAGTGATGCGGTCATTCCACCGTCGCCGCGGGCCGGTGTTGCTTGGACAAGCGGCGGGCTCACATCCGCACACGATGATCGTACTCTCGCGGGCCCACGATGGAAATCGCTCGTTGCTGATGACTTCTCTTTTGATTCAATTGCGTCGCGGGCGATTGGACAATCTTGCTTACCTAGCCGCGCCGAAACGTCGCATGAATCAATCGAGTGCCGTATCGCGTAACGATGCTGCAATTCCGCGACATGCAATGCGTTGAGCGCATTTGTCGTAAAGTGGTCTGGACCAACGCAAGCATTGCAAAGGCTGTGGGAGCGGATCGTTGACTCCGTGGTTTTTTGGGCGCCTACTTCTGGTTGCCGACTAGAAGACCTGAAGCAATAAGGTCGAAATCCGGAAGGAGAGCCAATGTGGCCGCCTTCGATCGCGGAACAAGCGGAGCGGCCCTACATCTCGACTGGGCACTTGCCCAAGCCCGAGATGGTGCAGGAGCTCGTGTCTCAAGCGCATCTGCGCTTCAAGTCGAACAGCGAAGGGACCAATTCGCAGGTTTATCCGGCCCTGGCCAGGGTGCCGAGTGAACTGTTCGGCGTCTGCGTGGCCGGTACCAGCGGGCGCGTCTACGGCGCCGGCGATATCGAATACGAATTCTCGATCATGAGTGTTTCGAAGCCATTCGTGTTCGCATTGGTGTGCGAAGCCATCGGCCCTGAAGAGGCTCGCGCAAGACTGGGCGCGAATGCGACCGGGTTGCCGTTCAATTCGCTGGCGGCGATCGAGCATGGCGACGGGCGCACCAACCCGATGGTGAACGCAGGCGCGATCGCGACCACAAGCCTCGTGCCGGGTTCGAGCGCGGACGAGCAGTGGCGGTTCATCCATGACGGTCTCTCGCGCTTCGCGGGCCGCAAGCTTTCGCTCAACGAGGAAGTCTACGCATCGGCATCCAAGACCAATTTTCGCAACCGAAGCATCGCGCGGCTGCTGGAGAGCTACGACCGGATCTACTGCGACGCCAGGCAGGCGACCGATCTCTACACCCGGCAGTGTTCGCTGAATGTGAGCGCCAGGGATCTGGCCGTGATGGGTGCAACGCTGGCCGATGGTGGCGTGAATCCGGTGACCCGGCAGCGGGTGGTCGATGCGGCCGTGTGCCACTATGCATTGGCCGTCATGGTCACGGCCGGACTGTATGAGACGTCGGGCGACTGGCTGTACGACATCGGTCTGCCCGGCAAAAGCGGCATCGGTGGCGGCATCGTCGCGGTGTCTCCGGGAAAAGGTGGATTCGGCACTTTCGGGCCGCCACTGGATGCGGCCGGCAACAGCGTGCGAGGGCAGCTCGCCGCGAAGTTCCTGTCGCAAAGACTGGGCATGGATCTGTTCGTGTCCCAACCAGACGAGTGAAACCAGATGCTGTGAGGATCGGTGGAGCCGTCGCTCGATCGATCGCAACACCGGGCAGGTTGGAGGACGCGATGGCAACGCAAGCGATCTCGATCGGCGACATTCAACAGGAAGAGCGCGCATCATGGGTGCCCATGATCGCGATTGCGGTCGGCCAAATGATCATGTCGTTCAACGTCGCGTCGTTGCCGGTCGCGATGGGGGGAATGGTGGCCAGCTTCGGCGTACCGCCGACCACGGTTGCGACCGGAATCGTGGCCTACTCGATGCTTGTCGCCGGGTTCGTGATGCTTGGCGCCAAGCTCGCCCAAAGGTTCGGCGCGGTGCAGGTATTTCGCGGTGCCGTCGTGCTTTTCCTGATAGCGCAGATCGCGATGACGTTCAGCCCGACGGCCTCCGTCATGATTTCCGCTCAGGCGCTTTGCGGCGCTGCGGGCGCGGTGATCGTGCCCTCGCTCGTCGCGCTGATTGCCGAGAATTATGCTGGACGCCAGCAGGCGACCGCCCTTGGTGCGCTGGGCTCGGCAAGGGCCGCCGCCGGCGTGCTGGCATTTGTCGTCGGTGGGCTGCTCGGCACCTATATCGGCTGGCGTCCGGCATTTGCAATTCTCATCGTCGCCTCGGCGATCGCTTTCGCTCTGAGTTTCCGCCTGCGGCCGGACCGCGGTCGCGCGGATGTCCAAATCGATCTGATCGGCGTCGCTCTCGCAGCGAGCGCAATCATTTTCATCAGCTTCGGATTCAATAACCTGAACGGTTGGGGCGTGATCCTGGCGACCCCCAACGCGCCGTTTGACTTGCTGGGCGTCTCGCCGGCGCCGATCCTGATCGTGCTCGGCATCGTGCTCGGGCAGGCATTCCTGATGTGGACGCATCGGCAGCAGGCCGCGGGGAAGACGCCCCTGCTGGCGTTGGAGGTGCTCGACTCGCCGGAGGAGAGGTGTGCGGTCTACGCGCTATTCGCGGTCGTGGCGCTCGAGGCCGCGCTGAACTTCACGGTGCCGCTCTACATCCAGATCGTGCAGGGACGTTCGCCAATCGCGACGGCGATCGCGATGATGCCGTTCAATCTGACCGTCTTTCTCTCGGCGATGCTGATCGTCAATCTCTACGACAAACTGACGCCCCGCCAGATCGGACGCTTTGGCTTCGGCCTCTGCACCGTTGCGTTGCTGTGGCTCGCCTTCGTCGTGCGCAACGACTGGAGCGAGATCCCCGTTCTCCTTGGCCTCGTGCTGTTCGGCATTGGCCAGGGCTCGCTGGTGACACTTCTGTTCAACGTTCTGGTCACTGCTTCGCCCAAGGCGTTGGCGGGGGATGTCGGGTCTTTGCGCGGAACCACGCAGAATCTGGCGGCTGCCGTTGGCACCGCGGTGGCCGGAGCTCTGCTGGTCGGTCTTTTGAGCACGATCGCGCTCGGCAGGATCGCGGCCAGTCCGGTGCTGACCAAGGAGCTTCAGAGCCAGGTTGACCTCGGCAACATCACCTTCGTCAGCAATGACCGGCTGCGCAGTGTGCTCGAAGGTACGAGCGGTACGCCGCAGCAGGTCGAGGAAGCCGTCCGGGTCAACACCGAAGCGCGCCTGCGCGCTTTGAAGATCGGATTGTTGATCATGGCCGGCCTCGCTCTGCTTGCGGTCATTCCGGCGGGGCGGTTGCCGAATTACCGGCCGGGCGAAATACCGGACGACGGAGCGACCGGCGAGCGCGAGCGATCGGCCTGATCGGGATGCTGGCCGCCGCTGGGTAAGAAGCTCTCTGCAACAACGACGAGGTGCCGGATATGGATGAACTCGACCGTCGCATCGTGCTCCGGAGAATGCTTGGCGGCGTCGCAGCCGTCGGTCTCGGAACCGGCTTGCTGACGCAGGCGGCCAAGGCGCTGCCACTGGCCCCTGAAGATGCCCTCGTGGCGAAGACGGATGATCCGGAGCGGCCGCTTCATATGGTCGTCGCCCGGCCACCACCGCGCCCGCGTCCTCCGCCACCGCGCCGCCGCTGGCATCGCCGGCGCCGCTGGACCTGTTGGTGGCACAGAGGTCGCCGCCGCTGCGGATGGCGCTGGTGACAGCAGGCATAAGCTTCGGCAGCTCGAGTGGCCCGGTTGCGCGGCCTGCAATGCGCGACCGTGCCATGGCTGCCTGGGATCAAGGAGGACGACATGGCTACCTATGAGAACAGTTCCACGATGCTCCGCGGCCTGCCTGGCCCGCCTCTATGGGTCTGCGTTCTGCTGGGCCTCGTCCTGATCGCCGCGGGCCTTCTGGTCCTGGGAGATGTCGTGCTTTTCACCGTGATCAGCGCCATCTTTATCGGCTGGACGGCCATCGTTGCCGGCGGGTTCGAAATCCTGCACGCCTTCTGGACCAAGGGCTGGGGTGGATTCGTATGGCAGCTTCTGCTCGGGGTGCTCTACCTTGCCTGCGGAATCGTCCTGCTCAGCCAGCCGGTGGCGAGTGCGCTGCTCCTGACCTATGCCCTCGGTCTCATGCTTTTGGTCTCCGGGATTGTGCGCATGCTGGTCGGCATCGGCCATTGGCAGCAGTCCGGCTGGATCATGCTGGCGTCCGGGCTGTTTGGCATCCTGGCCGGCCTCATCATTCTGACCGGATTTCCGGCCACCGGGCTGTGGGTGCTCGGGCTGCTGCTGGGCATCGATCTGTTGTCCCATGGCATCGGATGGCTGAGCTACGCTTTGCAGCCTGCCGCCAGAGCGGCTCAATAGGCCGTCGATCCTCCAGGGAGCAGCGGAATTCTCACCAATTGCTGTAATCAAGTCGGTCCCTCGCGCACAGCGAGATCAATGACGGTCTCGCGCGATGCGCCATCGGCGGAGAGTGGACATGTCGGGTTTGGAGGAAGAGCGTCAGGGTTTCGGCGCTGGTTGCGTCGATTGCGATGAGCCTCGTCGCCTCGGGGCCGGCGCAGGCTCAGCAGGATGGTGGCGTGCTGTTCCAGAACGTGCGCATTTTCGATGGCAAGAATGGCGCGCTGTCCGGGCCGTCCAATGTGTTGATCCGGAACAACAAGATCGAGAAGATTTCGACTGCGGCGATCACGGCCGACGCTCAGGTGATCGCCGGCGATGGACGGGTGCTGATGCCCGGGCTGATCGACGCGCATTGGCATGCGTTGCTGGTACGCCCGACTCCGGCGGCCGTGATGGCCAGCGACGTCGGCTACACCAACCTTCTTGCGGCCGCCGAGGCAACGGCGACGCTCATGCGAGGCTTCACCACCATTCGCGACATGGGCGGGCCGGCCTTTTCCCTCAAGCGGGCGATCGACGAGGGTCTCGTCGCCGGTCCTCGCATCTACCCATCCGGTGCCATGATCACCATCACCGGCGGCCATGGCGACTTCCGGCAGCTGTCCGATCTGCCCAGAACGATCGGCGGCATGCTCAGCCGCATGGAGAGGATAGGTGGCGCCATGGTCGCGGACAGCCCGGATGAAGTCCGTGTGCGGGCGCGCGAGCAGCTCATGCAGGGGGCTACGCAGGTCAAGCTCACGGCGGGCGGTGGGGTGGCCTCGCCGTTCAGTCCGATCGATGTGTCCACGTTTACCGAACCGGAGTTGCGTGCCGCGGTAGATGCTGCCGAGAACTGGGGTACCTATGTCGCCGTACACGCCTATACCTCGGTCGCGATCCAGCGATCTATCGCAGCGGGGGTCAAGTGCATCGAGCATGGTCATTTGATGGACGACGCGTCGGCCCGCCTGATGGCCGAGAAGGGAATTTGGCTGAGCACCCAGCCCTTCCTCGATCTGTCGGGCGCCAGTGCCCTTGGACCTGCGGAGCAGGAGAAGATGCGGCAGGTCGTTGCCGGCACCGACAGGGTCTACGGCTTCGCCAAGAAGTACAAGTTGAAGACGGCCTTCGGTACCGACGTCTTGTTCTCGAAGGCGCTCGCTGACCGGCAAGGCGCCATGCTGACGGCCCTCACGCGATGGTACACGCCGGCTGAGGCGCTCATCATGGCGACATCGACGAATGCCGAATTGCTCGCTCTGTCCGGGCTTCGAAATCCATATTCGGGCAAGCTGGGCGTGGTGGAGGAAGGTGCGCTCGCCGACCTTCTGCTGGTCGAAGGCAATCCGATCGACAACATCAAGCTGATCGAAGATCCGGCAAAGAACTTCCTGGTCATCATGAAGGATGGAAAGGTCTACAAGAATCTTCTTGGCGGTGACCGGAACAAGTAGACGGACCTGATGACAAGGCCGGCCCGGCGGCAGCGTCAGAGCGTCAGCTTGTAGCCGATATGGCTGCCGACGAATCCCAACCGTTCATAGAAGCGATGCGCGTCGGGGCGCGCCTTGTCGGTGGTGAGTTGCACGAGATTGCAGCCTCTCGCCCTGCATTGCTCGATCGCCCATTCGAACATCTGCTGCCCAACGCCTGAGCCCCGGTGCGTCTCGGCAATTCTGACCGCCTCGATCTGCCCGCGCCAGGCGCCCATGCGTGCCAATCCGGGAATGAAGGTCAGTTGAAGCGTGCCGATCACGGCGTCGTTCAAGGTCGCGACGACTTGCAACTGGTTGGGATCGGCAAGGATAGCCCGGAAGGCTTCGACATATTTCGGGTTCGGCGGGGAGCTCGCGTCCTCGCGCTGCTGGCCCAGGATGTCGTTGGCCAACAGAGCAACAATCGCTGGAAGGTCGGCCAGTTCGGCGCGGCGGAAAGCGATGTCCGTCATTGAGCAATCTCCACAGGGGCGAGGTCGTGGCGCGATATGCGTTCTTGATCCCCGGAGCGCACAAGTGCAAGGACGGTGTCCTAGCGCTTGAATTGCGTCAGAAACATCCGCAGGGAATCGTGCGGGCTCTCGACGTCGGAGATCACCCAGCCGTCGGGTCCGTTGACGACGATGAAATTGAGCGTGACCGCGCGGCCCTCATTATCGAATGAGACGGTCAGATCGGTCCGGTCGAACTGCCGGCGCAGGATGGCGATCGAGATCGGGCCGAGCCTCCAGCTCGGGCTCTGCACCAGGAAATCGTACGGCGCGTCGTGCGGGGCGGACCAGGCCGTGCGCAGGGACGAATCGAAGAATTGCCGGGCGGCGTCCTCGTCGCGCGGCAGTCCATTGGAAAACGCAGGACTGCCCTTGCCATAGTAGGCGTAGACGTTGCGGATCAGCGATTCCGGTGTGCGGAACCCGGCGTCGGCGGTGGCGGCGCCCAGGGCGGCCGCAACGAGCGAGAAACCCGCGAGGATATTGACGCGTCCCATCAGCTTTATTTGCCGTTGCCCCTGACATATCTTGCAGGGAAATCCTTCCGAACGAAAGCCGGCCGGCGCGATGCGCGAACTTTTCGACGATGTCCCAGAACAATCTCCGTTCGATCCGCAGGAGGCGGTGCGGCGCCACATTCGCACGCCCCAGCGCAAGCGGTTCTACACCAGCACCGGCGTCGCCGAGGCCGACGGTGGATTTTCGATCACGCTCGACGGCAAGCCGATCCGCTCGCCGTCCGGCAAGCCGATCGCGGTGCCGACGCGGGCCATTGCGGACGCGGTGGCGGCGGAATGGAATGCGCAGGGCGAGACCATCGATCCCATGACCATGCCGCTGACGCGCCTTGCCAACAGCGTGATCGAGGGGGTGATCGATCGCGTCGACGAGGTGGCCGACGATGCGGCCAAGTTCCTCGGCAGCGACCTCTTGTTCTATCGCGCCGGGCATCCCGAAACGCTGGTGGCGCGCGAGGCCCGGCATTGGGATCCGATCCTGTTCTGGGCCGCTGACGCGCTCGGCGCCCATTTCGTGATGGCCGAGGGGGTGATGCATGTCGGCCAGCCCGAGCGTGCGATCAAGGCGGCACGGGCGGCGTTCCCGACCGACCCATGGTCGGTCGCGGCGCTCCATGTGGTGACGACGCTGACCGGCTCGGCGCTGCTCGCGCTGGCGCTGGCGCACGGTGTCCGCGACGAGGACCAGGTCTGGGCCGCCGCCCATGTCGACGAGGACTGGAACATCGAGAAATGGGGCGTCGACGAGGAGGTCGCCGCCCGCCGCGCCGCCCGCCAGCTCGATTTCAGGGCCGCCGCCGGCGTGCTCAGGGAGCTCAAGCCGGCTGCCGGTTAACGAGGGGTTTACGGCGCCGGGCTAGCCTGCGGCACGTTCCTCGCGCAGGGCCGAGACCTCCGACATGGCACTTGCCATCAATCCCGTGCTGCCGGTGCTCGCCTCGACTGAGGCGGACAGCGTTGCGCCGGACCTCACGCTCGAGGCCGGCAGCGTCGTCAATGCGCAGGTGCTGAAGGTGCTGTCCGCCGATCTGGTGCGGATCGCGATCGCGAGCCTCTCGATCGACGTCCAGACCGAGGTGCCGCTGCAGCAGGGCCAGAACCTGCAGCTCGCGGTGTCGCAGACCAATGACGGCATCCGCCTGCAGCTGGTCGGGCAGGGCCAGGACACCGGCGATGCCGCACGGCTGTCGCCGGCGGCGGCCAACGCCACCGATGCTTCGCAACCGATCGCCACGGCACCGAAGGCTGTATTGACGCCGCTGGAGCGCGTCACCATCACCGCGGCGGCGCAGACCGCGGCGGCGGTACAGGGCAGCCAGGCGCCGCTGTTTGCCAATCTCGCCGCGGTCGCCTCGGCCAATCTGCCGCCGAAGTTGCAGGCCGCGATCGCGCAGGTGCTGGCGCAGCAAACCGGCCTCGACGAGAATTTGAGCGGCGATGCGGTCAAGACCGGCTTGCAGAAATCCGGCCTGCTGTTCGAGGCGACGCTGGCCGCGGGCGTTGCGCCCGCGAGTGGCAGCGCGCCCGATCTGAAGGCCGCGCTGATCGTGCTGCGCCAGGCGCTGACCTCGCTTGGCACCGGCGATGCCGGCAGGCCCGTGTCCTCCACACCGCCGCCGCAACCGGTGCCCGCCAGTGCCGGCACGGCGCCAAGCATTGTGCCGCCGGCAATGCCCGAGCTCGAGGTTCAGGAGATATTACTGCCGCAGGCCCGCCTGCCGGTCGCCGAGGATGTCAGCCGCGGCACCACAGGGCTCGCAGGGGTCCTCGCGGATGCGCTCGATGCCGGCCCGTCCTCCGGCGGCGCGCTCAATCTCATTCAGGAAGCGCTGCACGAACTCGGCAATCCCGCACGGCAAGGCGCCGCGCCGAGGGAGATGCTACCGGGCGAGGTGCCCGTACGCGGCAATACGCCGCCGCCGCCGTTTCACGGCGCACTGCCGTCGGCCCAGGCCGTCGCGGAGCCGTCGATCGCACCGGGCGCGCCGCTCGCGACCGCCGCCCATCGTCTGCTGGAAAACACCGATGCGGCGCTGGCGCGGCAGACGCTGCTGCAGGTCGCCTCGCTGCCGGACCGCGGCGACGCTGCGCGCCCGCAGCTCGACGCCATGCTGCCGCGCTGGAATTTCGAGATCCCGTTCCTGACCCAGCAGGGCACGGCGATGGCGCAGTTCGAGATTTCCCGCGACGGCGGCGGCAATGAGGTCGAAGCCGCCAAGCGGGCGTGGCGCGCGCGCTTCACGCTCGATGTCGAGCCGGCCGGCCCGGTGCACGCGCTGGTCTCGCTGAACGGCGAGCGCACCTCGGTGCGGATGTGGGCCGAGCGGCCCTCGACCGCCGCGCAGCTGCGCGCCGGCGCCTCCGAGCTGAGCCAGGCGCTGACCAGGGCCGAGCTCACGCCAGGCGACATCGAGATCCGCGACGGCAGCCCGCCGCAACCCGCGCCCGCGCGCGCCGGCCATTTCCTGGACCGCGCATCATGAGCGAGGCCAACAACCAGCTCGCGGTCGCGCTGCATTACGACCACGCCGGCGCTCCGCGCGTGGTGGCAAAAGGCAAGGGCGCAATCGGCGCCAAGATCATCGAGGTCGCCAAGGCCAACGACATCCCGATCGAGGAGAACGAGGTGTTGGCCGGCGCGCTCTCCAATGTCGAGCTCGGCGACGAGATTCCGGCCGAGCTCTACAAGGCCGTCGCCGAGGTGCTGGTGTTCGTGCTGCGGATGTCGGGCCGGGCGCGCTAGCGGGCGCGTCTTCGAGCGAAGTGGACACCGGTTCGCGTGAAGAAAACGCGACAAACAAGTGAGTCTTATTGCCATCCTTTCACCACGATGGCATCAGCATCGTCGTCAATCCGAACCTGCCCAGGACTTGTCGTGATCCATCGCCGCCATGCGCTCGGTCTGCTTGCTGCCGCTACGATCCTGCCGTCGCGCAGCTTTGCGAACGTGTCCTACCAGCGCAGCGAGTTTCGCGAGGAGCTGCAAAAGCGGTTCTTCGATCTCGGCACCGAGGGCACCTTCGTCGGCTACAAGGTCGAGGACTATCTGATCATCGCCAGCGACAAGGTCCGCTCGGGCGAGGGCAGGCTGCCGGCCTCGACCTTCAAGATCCCGAACGCGCTGATCGCGCTCGAGACCGGCGTGGTGCAGGACCCCGACAAGGACGTCTTCAAGTGGGACGGCACAACCCGCAGCATCGAGACCTGGAACAAGGATCACACGCTGCGCTCGGCGCTCGCCGTGTCGGCGTTTCCGGTGTTCCAGGAGATCGCCCGCCGCATCGGCGAGGAGCGGATGAAGAAATATCTCGAGATCATCGACTACGGCAACCGCGACATCGGCGGCGGTATCGACCAGTTCTGGGTGACCGGCAATTTGCGGATCGATCCGGTGCAGCAGATCGATTTCCTCGACCGGCTGCGCCGCGGCGTGCTGCCGGTCGGCAAGCACAGCCAGCAGCTGGTGTGCGACATCCTCCCCGTCACGAAAGTCGGCGAGACCGTCATCCGCGCCAAGACCGGCCTGACCGACAAGGAGCACGGCTCGCTCGGCTGGCTGGTCGGCTGGGCCGAGAAGGGCACCGACATCACGGTGTTCGCGATGAACATGGACTGCAAGACGCAGGCGCAGATCGATGCGCGGATGAGCGTCACGCAACAATGCCTCACCGATATCGTCGCGCTGTGATGAGCTGATCTGCGTGTTCATCGCTGGCTGGCGCTACGTAGCTCGACTAGCATCCTCCGATAAAATCAAGCGGAGGAATCATGCATTCAGCAACAGTCTGGCTCTCGTCGCTCACGCTGGCCGCGGCCGGCGGCTGGCTCGCGGCGACGGTGTTCTCGGCGCCGGCCACCAGCAAGGAGCCGCGCTTCCCGCAGCTCACGATGGAGCAACTCAGCGACCTGCAAAAACCGCTCGGCGAGCAGATCATGAAGGTGTCGAGCGTCGGCATCGGCGGTCCCTACAATCCGATGATCAGGAGCCCGGTGCTCGGCCAGCGGCTCTACGATCTGTTCTATTATCTGCGCTGGCAGACCTCGGTGCCGACCAGGCTGAACGAGTTCGCGATCCTGATCATCGGCCGGCAGTGGCGCTCGCAGGTCGAGTGGTTCGCGCACGCGCCGCTCGCCGCCAAGGCCGGCCTGCCGCCTGATGTGATCGCCGAGCTGAAGGCCGGCAACCGGCCGTCGAAAATGGCCGACGACGAGGCGGTCGTGTACGACTTCGTCACCGAGCTGACCACGACCAAGAAGGTCTCCGACGAGACCTATGCGCGGGCCAAGAAGATCTTCAACGATCAGCAGATCGTCGACCTCACCGCGGTCGCCGGCAATTACGTGATGGTGGCGATGATCCTGGCGATGGCGGAGGAGACCGTGCCGCCGGGCAAGGAGGAGCCGTTCAAGGTGGGTGAGAAGTAGGGCGCCACTGCGTCGGGTGGCTGCCAGCGCAATCGCGAATGCGGTGTGCTCCCTCTCCCGCTTGCGGGGGAGGGTTGGGGTGGGGCTCTCTCCAGGGATCACATCGTGGAGAGAGCCCCCGCCCGTATTGCATCTTCGATGCAATACGACCTAAGAGCGAGCTTCGCTCGTCTCGACCCCCGCAGGCGGGAGAGGTAGAACCAGTCTGCCTCGAGACCTTCATCCCAACTCATCCTGGTCTAACGCCCGATCGCCCGCTGCAAGGTCGGCATCAGTTTCGGGTCGCGGCATTGCGCGACGTTGAAGCGCATGAAGGCGGCGGCCGTCTGCGAGGCGCTGAACACGTTGCCCGGCGCCAGCACGACATTGTCTGTTAGCGCCAGCCGCGCCACGTCGGCGGAATCGCATCCGTCGGGCAGATGGCACCACAGATAGAAGCCGCCGCGCGGCATCAGCCAGGGTGTGACGCCGATGCGCTGCAATTTGTCGCCGACGTCGCGGCGGGCGCGGGCAAGGCGCCGGCGCAGCTCCTCGACATGCTTGCGATAGAAACCGCTCGACAGCACGCTGGCGATGATCTCGGTGGCGACCGCGCTCGGGCCGCCGAAACCGGTCGCGACCTGGAGATCGACGAGATCCTCGATCCAGTCGGCGCGCGCGGCGATGAAGCCGCAGCGCACCGATGCCGACAGCGTCTTGGAGAAGCTGCCGATCCGGATCACGCGGCTCAGGCCATCGAGCGCAGCGAGCCGCGCCGAAGGCTCCGGCTCGAAGTCCGCAAAGATGTCGTCCTCGACGATGGTGAGATCGTAGGCTGTGGCGGCATTCAGCACGCGGTGCGCGGTCTGCGGCGACAGCGTCGCGCCGGTCGGATTATGCAGTGCCGAGTTGGTGACATAGAGCCGCGGCCGCTCGGCGGCCAGTGTCGCCTCGAAGCTCGCGACATCGGGCCCCGACGCCGTATAGGGCACGCTGACGATGCGAACCTGATGCGCGCGCAGCAGCGCCCGGAAATTGAAGTAGCAGGGATCGTCGACCAGCACGGTGTCGCCCGGCCGCAGCAGGAAGCGGCAGACGAGATCGATCGCCTGCGTGCCGGATGCTGTGAGCAAGAGCTGCTCGGGCGGCACCTCGAGGCCCTCGTCGGCAAACCGTGCCATCAGGATCCGGCGCAGCGCGAGCGAGCCGCGCGTCGCACCATAGTCGGAGAGCACGGCGTCGTCGGCTCGCGCCAGGCCGCGCAACGCGCGCCGCAGCGCCTCCGTCGGCATCCACTCGGCCGGCAGCCAGCCGCAGCCGGGTTTGAGCGCGCCGGTCTCGGCATCGAGCGATTGCCGCGACACCCAGAACGGATCCACCGCGCGGTCGCGCTGCGGCTGGTCCTTTGCGAGCGCGAGCGGCGGCAGCGCCGCGGACGAGACATAGAAGCCGGAGCCGGGCCGGGCCCGGATCAAGCCCTCGGCCACCAGCCGGTCATAGGCCTCGACGACGGTGGAGGGCGAGACGCCCATGGTCGCGGCCAGGCCGCGGATCGAGGGCAGGCGGTCGTCGACGACCAGCGCGCGGCTCGCCACCTTGGCGCGGATCGCGTTCATCACGTCGGTGGTCCGCGTCGCCTTTGGTGCATCGGATTGCTGTTGCAAGTGTATGCCTACCTTTGCCCATACAGTTTTGCGATATTGTACTGATCTGTAGCTGCCTTGGCGAGCCTCCGCTGGCTATGGTCGGTGCGACATCGGACTCGGCTTCACCTCGCCCCGCCTGCGGTGAGAGGTCGGAATGCATCGCCAGATGCGTTCCGGGTGAGGGGGAGTCTCCACGGGTTCGGCCGTTACCGAGTATGCGGGGCGGCCCCTCACCCCAACCCTCTCCCCGCAAGAGCGGGGCGAGGGGCGCAGTTACGTTTTGGGAAGCAGAGTACGATGGACAAGGCTTCGATCGACGGCTGGGGCAGCGGCTTGCTCGGCGTGATTATCTTCAGCGGCTCGCTGCCGGCGACCCGCGTGGCCGTCGCCGGGTTCTCACCGCTGTTTTTGACTTCGGCGCGGGCGGCGATCGCCGCGCTGCTCGGCGCCGCGCTGCTGGCGGTGCTGCGGCAGCCCTGGCCGCAGCGCAAGGACCTGGTGTCGCTGACGATCGTCGCGGTTGGCGTCGTGATCGGCTTTCCGCTGCTCACCGCGCTCGCGCTCCAGCACATCACCTCGGCGCACTCGATCGTGTTCATCGGGCTGCTGCCGCTGTCGACCGCCGTGTTCGGCGTGCTGCGCGGCGGCGAGCGGCCGCAGCCGCTGTTCTGGCTGTTCTCCTGCATCGGCAGCGCGACGGTAGGCGCGTTCGCCTTGTCGAGCGACGGATCGGCGTCGCTGACCGGCGACCTCCTGATGGTCGCCGCCATCATCGTCTGCGGCCTCGGCTATGCCGAAGGCGCGGCGCTGTCGCGGCGGCTCGGCGGCTGGCAGGTGATCTCCTGGGCGCTGGTGCTCTCGGCGCCGGTGGTGCTCGTGATGACGATCATGACGCTGCCGCCGAGCTGGCAGGGCATCGGCGCGCCGGCCTGGCTCGGGCTCGCTTATGTCTCGATCTTCAGCATGCTGGTCGGCTTCGTGTTCTGGTATCGCGGGCTTGCGATCGGCGGCATTGCCAGCGTCGGCCAATTGCAGCTGCTGCAGCCGTTCTTCGGCCTCGCGCTGGCCGGCCTGCTGCTGCACGAGCAGGTGGCCTGGTCGATGATCGCAGCGACCCTGCTGGTCGTGGTCTGCGTGGTGTTCGCGCGCCGCTTCGCCTGACGTCTGTCTCTCCTCATGGTGAGGAGTGCGGAACGCGCGTCTCGAACCATGAGGCCACAGGCGGGCCTGCATCCTTCGAGACGCCGCTTCGCGGCTCCTCAGGATGAGGACATAGAGTTCGGGCCTCGTCAGCCCAGCTTGAACAGCGCCTGCAGGAAATCGCTGACTGCCCTGCGGGCCTCGAGCGCGGTGGTCGGGTTGCCGCCGACATGCGGGCCGAGCTCAACGCAGGCGTCCTTGTAGCTGAACGGCGCCTGGGTCGATGCATTCATCAGCACGCCGCCTTCGCCTTCCCTGATGGTGCAGTGGCGAACGGTTTGCGATCCCGTCGCTTCCACCACCGTGTTGTTGCCGATCAGGCCGGCATCGAAACCGTGCGCGGAATCGGGATACGCGGTCAGCACCACGTCGCGCTTGGCCGCTTGCAGCCGCGCGACATAGGCCTTGCAGCTCGCCACCGGATTATAGTCGTCGGGCGTGCCGTGGAAGATCCGGATCGGCCGCGCCGCGACCTCGGTATCGGTCAGATAGCCGGTCGAGCAATCCGGATAGAACGGGATATAGGCCGCAAACTGCACGCCGGATTTGTTCCAGAGCTTGTTGAAGCGGTCGAGGCTGGCATAGAGCGTCGCCTGGCCGCCGCGCGAAAATCCCATCAGCACGATGCGCTCGGGATCGACCCGCGGATGTTTGGCGAGGATCTCCAGCGAATGATAGATGTCGACGATCAGATTGAGCCGGCCGAGCAGCGCCTGGTTCGGTCCGGTTGCAGTGAGGCCGCGGCCGGAGAAGCCGTCGATCACGAAGGTCGAGATGCCCATGCGGTTGAAATGGCGCACCCAGCCGTCCATCCCGGCGCCGACACCGCTCGAGCCGTGCATCAAGACCACGACCGGCAGCCGGCCGCTGCCTTGCGCGATGCGGAATTCGCCGCCGACGGTGACCGGCTTGCCGTTGCCGTCGCCGTTCAGGAATTGCTGGTCGGAGATCGTCAGCGAGGGGATGCCGTAGATCTCGGTGCGCGCCGCGATCTCCTTCGGAATCTGCTGCGCGCTGGTCTCGATGCAGGTGAACAGCACGGCGCAGCAAAACAGGATCGCGGTCGCGGCCAGGCGCCAGTCTGTCAGCATCGATTCCCCCGGAGGTTGTCTTGATTGGCCGCGACTACAGCAATCGACGCGCACGCTGTCAATTTGACCGGCCGTGCGTGACGTCAGGGAGCCGGCGCTAGGCGGGCTCCTGCGCCTTCCCGATCCGCCCGAGATGGGTGAAGCCAAAACCAACAGAATATTTCAGCCCGTAGCCGAGCGCGCGGTCGATCCCGATATGGGCGAGCCAGATCATCGCGATCGAGAGCACCAGCGGTCCTTCGCCGGCAAAACCCAGCGTCATCAGCGCCACCGGCGCCAGATAGGTGTGGGCGGCGTTGTAGGCGATGGCGCCGGCCCGCGGGCTGATCAAGTAAGCGGCGAAGCTGATGTCCGGCACCAGGAACAGCAGGACGTAGACCAGCCAGGAACCCTCCCACTTGTAGTAGAGCACGGTCATGCCGAGGAACAGCACCAGGCCCTCCAGCCGGAGCAGGGTGCGCACCCCGCCGGTCGCGGCACCGGTCTCGGCCGTGGTCGTATCAGTCATCGCTGTCTCCCCAGATATCGGAAAATCCTACCGTTTTTGCGCCCGAACCCGCTCACAAGCGGCTTTCCGGTTCCGAAACGGCCGTGCTAAAGCCATTTCCGAACGAAGCGGAGCTCGGCTCGCGCCGGGACGCGGACTGCAGCTAACACGGGCGGAAACAAATGAAAGATATCCTCGATACCCTCGAAGAGCGGCGCGCCGGCGCCAAGCTGGGCGGCGGCGAAAAGCGCATCGAGGCGCAGCACGCCCGCGGCAAGCTGACCGCCCGCGAGCGGATCGAGCTCCTGCTGGACAAGGGCTCGTTCGAGGAATTCGACATGTTCGTCGAGCACCGCTCGATCGAGTTCGGTATGGAGAAGACCAGGATCCCCGGCGACGGCGTCGTCACCGGCTGGGGCACGGTCAACGGCCGCAAGACGTTTGTCTTCGCCAAGGACTTCACGGTGTTCGGCGGCTCGCTCTCCGAAACCCACGCGCTGAAGATCACGAAACTTCAGGACATGGCGATGAAGGCGAGGGCGCCGATCATCGGTCTCTATGACGCCGGCGGCGCGCGCATCCAGGAGGGCGTCGCGGCGCTGGCAGGCTATTCCTACGTGTTCCGCCGCAACGTGCAGGCTTCGGGCGTGATCCCGCAGATCTCGGTGATCATGGGCCCCTGCGCCGGCGGCGACGTCTATTCGCCCGCGATGACCGACTTCATCTTCATGGTGAAGAACACCAGCTACATGTTCGTCACCGGCCCCGACGTGGTGAAGACCGTCACCAACGAGGTGGTGACCGCCGAGGAGCTCGGCGGCGCCTCGGTGCACGCCACGCGCTCCTCGATCGCCGACGGCGCGTTCGAGAACGACGTCGACGCGCTGCTCCAGATGCGCCGCCTGATCGACTTCCTGCCCTCGAACAACACCGACGGCGTGCCGGAATGGCCGAGCTTCGACGACATCGGGCGGGTCGATATGTCCTTGGACACGCTGATCCCCGACAATCCGAACAAGCCCTACGACATGAAGGAGCTGATCCTGAAGGTCGTCGACGAGGGCGACTTCTTCGAGATCTCGGAGACTTTCGCCAGGAACATCGTCACCGGCTTCGGCCGCATCGCCGGCCGCACCGTCGGCTTCGTCGCCAACCAGCCGATGGTGCTGGCGGGCGTGCTCGACAGCGATGCCTCGCGCAAGGCCGCGCGCTTCGTGCGGTTCTGCGACGCCTTCAACATCCCGATCGTCACCTTCGTCGACGTGCCGGGCTTCCTGCCGGGCACCGCGCAGGAATATGGCGGCCTGATCAAGCACGGCGCGAAGCTCTTGTTCGCCTATTCGCAGTGCACGGTGCCGCTCGTCACCATCATCACCCGCAAGGCCTATGGCGGCGCCTTCGACGTCATGGCGTCGAAGGAAATCGGCGCCGACATGAACTACGCCTGGCCGACCGCGCAGATCGCCGTGATGGGCGCCAAGGGCGCGGTGGAGATCATCTTCCGCAGTGACATCGGCGACCCCGACAAGATCGCCGCGCGCACCAAGGAATACGAAGACCGCTTCCTGTCCCCCTTCATCGCTGCCGAACGCGGTTACATCGACGACGTCATCATGCCGCATTCGACGCGGCGGCGGATCGCGCGGGCGCTCGCGATGCTGAAGGACAAGAAGGTGGAGATTCCCGCGAAGAAGCACGACAATTTGCCGTTGTGAGGGGGAGCGCAGGGTGGGTTAGCGCAAGCGTAACCCACCATCCTCGCTCCGCACGATCCGTGGCGGGTTACGGCTTCCGCCTGACCCGCCCTACAGGTTCGAACTTGATGACCGAAGACGAGCCGACCGACGAGATCTCCGAGATCGAGGCGCAGATCGAGGAGCTTGCCGAGAGCGCCGAGCGATCGCGGCGGATTATTCTCGGCTCGAAGATCGCGATCGCAGGCGGGTTCGCGTTGCTGGCCGTCGCGCTGCTCGGGCTGTTGGGCGCCGGTCAGACTGCGGCACTTGGATCGATCGCACTGGTGCTCGGCGGCATCGTGTCGCTCGGATCGAATGTCAGCACGCTGCGGCAGACCGAGGCTGCGATCAGCACCGCCGAGGCGCGTCGCGCGCGTCTGATCGGCAATATCGACCTGCGCCTGGTTCACGATGCGCCGCTGAAGCTGATTTGAGTGAAGTGACTTGTAGGCCGGATGAGCGCAGCGATATCCGGGGCCCTTCATCCACGGAGACGTCTTTCCCGCATATCGCTTCGCTCATGCGGGCTACGTGGCTATGATTCCCAGATCGCGCTACACACTCAATGTCGTCCTGGCGAAGGCCAGGACCCATTACCCCGAATGCTCGTTGTTGCGCGACGCTGGGGCCACAGCCTTTCTCACCAACCCAATCCCGTGATTATGGGTCCTGGCTTTCGCCAGGACGACGACAATATTTGCAGCGGCGGCGCAACAGACTCACTGTTGTCCGTGCGAAAGCAGGGACCCATCACCACCGAAGCAAATTGTTATGCGCTATTGCAACGACGAGTCCCTTCAACAACATCTGCTGCGGCGTATGGGTCCCGGCTTTCGCCGGGACGACAGTGGAGGGAGTGCCCCTTACTTCGACGCCAGCGGCACGTAGTCGTATTCGCCGACGCCTTGCAGGATCAAAAAGGTCAGCGACGTCGTGCCGGCATTGGTGACGAGGTGAGGGCGGGTCGGCTTCACGGCATAGACTTCGCCGACCTTCAGGTTCACTTCTTCCTTCGGCTCCTGCAGGAACAGCCGCATCTGGCCCTCCAGCACATAGAAGGTGTCGGAGATGTTGCTGTGGGTGTGCCACGGCACCTTCTGGGTCGGCGAGAGTTGCAGCTCCATGATGCGGAAGCCGGGGCGGGCGGCGTGCTGGGCGCGGCGCTCGACTTCGTAGAGATGGCTGGCGTCCTTGACCGGTTGTCCTGGCTTCATGGCGGCCTCCCTGTGGTGTTGTCCCGTCGGGCGGGAAGGCGATGATGCTAGTCCTGCTCTGCCGCGCGCGGAACGGCCGGAATGGTCATGGCGAGCGCGCACGGTGCGTAGGGCGGGGCAGCCGTAACGCGCCCGGCAAGACCTCACTTCATCCCCATGCA
Organism: Bradyrhizobium sp. USDA 3262; assembly: GCF_054060035.1. NCBI lineage: Bacteria > Pseudomonadati > Pseudomonadota > Alphaproteobacteria > Hyphomicrobiales > Nitrobacteraceae > Bradyrhizobium > Bradyrhizobium sp. USDA 3262. The sequence goes on along the minus strand of NZ_JBSSCT010000001.1, from coordinate 6,255,587 downwards.
GTTCGCATAGAATGTGGTCGTCGCCGGCCAGTCGGAAAACATCGCGCGAACGCCGACCTGTTTTGCCAGCACGTCGAGCACGCTCAGCGTGTCGCCGTCGCGGTCGATCGCCGCCTTCACCGATTTGTGGTAGAACGCACCGCCCTTGTTCAGCGGGCCGTCGCGCTCCAGCGACCAGCCGATCAGATCGAGGCCGGCCGCTTTCGCCGCCCTGGCGTAAGCCGACGGGACGATCTCGCCCTTGTCGTTCAGCGCCAGCATCGCGAAGATCGGCGGCCCCAGGATCGCGACGCCGGAGGCCTTCAATTCCTGCATGGACGGCTTCCAGGTCTCCGGCCGGTTCGGATCGAGGCCTGCTTTCTCGTAGCGGTCTTCGAGATAGAGCGCCTGGCTCGCGAAATCGGGTTCGGTCTTCACCCAATAGAGGATGTCCTTGAGGCTGAAGCTCTGCGGGAACACGTCGCTCGGCGGAATGCCGGCGGCCTTGTAGGCGGCGAGCATCTGGGTCGCATATGTCTCCTGGGTGTAGTCGCCGTCGAACGGCATCGCCACTTCCGGCGCCTTCAGCTCGGGCGTGAATTTTGCGCCGAGACTCCTGATCAAGGCGATGCTCTCGTCGTGGCTCATCAGCGTGCCGGAATTGGCATAGAGGTCGGTGCGCCAGCGCGGCGTGCCCTTCTGGTACTCCTCGGGCGTCCTCGCATCCGGATTGAAGCCGTCCATTTTCGCGGTGAGCCGCTTGAATTCGGCGAGCGTGATGTCGCTGGTGCAGCATTTCGCCGATGCCTTCCTGCCGGTGGCGGGGTCGGCCGGGCTGAAGGGGTGCGTGCATTTTGCGGCGAGATCCGGCACCGTCAGGATGTTGGTCGTGGTGTGCAGGTCGCATTGCGAGTGCCGGCACACCAGCTGGCGGTCCCGCGTGAAGGTGACGTCGCATTCGATCACGCCGGCGCCCATCCGTGCGGCGGCGAGATAGGATTCGCGGCTATGCTCGGGAAATTGCAGCGCGGCGCCGCGATGGCCAATCGAAAAATCGGTCTTGTGGAACGGTCCGGTGCATTGGCCGAGCTGCTGCTTCAGGGGCCCGTCCTTCATCTTGTCGACCAGATAGAACGGGCGCGGCCCGAGCTGCGCCTCGCGCGGCAGCGCGATCTCCCCGGCGGCGACGGGCAGCGCGGCGCCGAGGGCGAGCAGGAACGAGAGCAGGGCGGTGCGGTGGCGGGCAAGCATGGGTGATCCCCCTGATCAGGCATTGTCAGCAGGCCGACATATCACGGAGCATATGCCGGCCGCCTGCGCGAAATGAAACCATGGAGGGAGCGCGCTGAACAGCGATCACATGAAGCGGCTGGTCGCCGACTTCAACCGTGACTGGCCGGAGGTGACGCGTACGCGCGATCTCCTGGTGCTGGCGGAGGAGGCAACGGCGGCATGATGGTTGCGTGACGTCACGACGTCGACGACCCTCGAGTTCCATCAAACGTGAACGCGCGGTTCAGCGAGTGTTCAGGTCGCGAGGCAAAAACTCGCTGCTGCAGTTGGTCCAGCTCAGCAACAGAGGGAAACGCTCATGGAACGCCGGGATTTTCTGAAGATGGCCTTCGGTGTCGCCGCCGGAGCCGTCACCTTCGCAGCGACGGCGCAGGCGGCGCCGCTCGCGCCGCTACCCCTCAACCAAGACGCACGCGCGCCGGCGGCGGGCGAAGCGCATCCGGCCGTCACCACGGGCGAGGAGGTCGGCCGCATGAAGCCCGAGCAAGTACGCTGGCATCATCGCCACTGGGGTTGGCGTCACCGGCACTGGCACCGCAGGCATTGGGGCTGGCGCCGCCACCATTGGCGCCGTCATCACTGGCGCCGCTGGTGATATCGACTCCATGACGAAAAGAAAAACCCCGCTACCGGCGGGGTTTTGTTAGTTCGAAATGTGCAGCGATCAGATCGGGCGGCAACGGCCGTAGCGCCAGGCAAAACCGTAGGGGCAGGCGCGGACGCGCGGCGCCACCACGACGGGGCGCTCGACCACGACCGGCGGACGCACGACGACGGCGCCCGGTGCGACGACGACGCCGCGATTCCTGACGCAGCCGCCATAGGGACCACGGTGCCAGCCGGGGCCGCAGCCACCGGCCGCATCAGCGGCGCTGATGCCGGCGAATGCGGTCGTCAGCAAAACTGCTGCAGCAAAAAGATACTTCATGTCTTCTCCTTTTTATTGGGCCGCGCTGCGGCACCGCAACAAACTTTCGTCTACCGATTCGCCCGGCGGGATCATTGCAGAAGCCGTGCCCGATGTCGCCGACCATAATGTTGCGGCCTGAATGCGACATGAATGTTGCAGCTCACAGCTGCGTCAGGGCGCCGCAAGTCGGCTCAGCATCACTTCGAAATATTTCGCAGACGTGACAGCCGCGCGGTAATGGCGAGCGTGCGAAAATGCATCGGAAGGCGAGGCAAGCGAGACCGCCGGTTCATCGATGCTTGCCGGAAGGCGCGCCGCTATTGGTCCGGGCCGAACAGCGCAGCGAATCGCTTCTCGCCGTTGCGCGAAAAATTGACCACGCGGCTGCCCGGCGCAGCATCGCGCGCGGCCCATTTCAGTTCAGTGAAGCGGTCCATCATGGCAGCACCGAGTGTGCCGGCGAGATGATGCCGCCGCTCGCTCCAGTCGAGGCAGGCCTTGCACACCGGACGGCGCGGATGCGTCAGCGCATCGGCGTCGATCTGCAACTCCTCGGCCATGAAGCGCTTGCCTTCGCCGGTGAGCTCGATCGCCTGCTTGCTCTGGCGGACCAGCTTCTGCCGCTTCATGCTGTCGAGCATCTGCACGCCGAGATCGCCGGCGAGATGGTCGTAGCAGATGCGGGCGCGGCGCAGCGCCGGATCCTTCGGCCCGGTGCGCACCCGCATATGGCCGGCGCGGGCGGCGATGCCCTGCAGGCCTTCCAGCACGTCGGCGACGTCGGGGTCAGAGAGGCGGTAGTAGCGGTGGCGGCCCTGCTTCTCGGGCTCGATCAGCCCGCCGGCCTCGAGCTTGGCAAGATGTGAGCTCGCCGTCTGCGGAGTGATGCCGGCCTCCTGCGCGAGCTCACTCGCGGTCAACGCCCTGCCGGTCATCAGCGCGGTCAGCATGTTGCAGCGTGCGGGATCGCCGACCAGTGCGGCGATCCGGGAGATGTCGGGTCCTGCTTTCATAGTTCGATGATAGCCGAAGCATCGAGGTCGGACAAGCCGCTATTGTCCACCGTGCCGTCATTGCGAGGAGTGCTTTGCTGACGCTCGCAATGGCGGAAACATTACCGGAGGCCATCAATGACCGTCACCGTCTTCATCCGCTACCAGCTCGATCCGTTCAAGCGCGCGATGTTCGAGGAGTATTCGCGGAACTGGCTCTCGATCATCCCGCGCTGCGGCGGCGATCTCATCGGCTACTGGATGCCGCATGAGGGAACCAACAACATCGGCTTCGCGCTGATTTCGTTCGAAAGCCTTGCCGCCTATGAGGCCTATCGCGCGCGGCTGCGCCAGGACAAGGAGGGCGTCGCGAACTTCAACTTCGCGGAAGAAAACCGTTTCATCCTCGCCGAGGAACGGACATTTCTCCGCAAGGTCGAGTTATAGTGGGGCCACAACAGCAATGTGCGGGAGGCGCCCATGATCGCCGTGATCTTCGAAGTCTGGCCGAAGCCTGAGCACCGGGACCTCTATTTCGACCTTGCCGCCGAGCTGAAGCCGATCCTGCAGGAGATCGACGGCTTCATCTCGGTCGAGCGGTTCGAGAGCATCACGGAGAAGGGCAAGTTCGTGTCGCTGTCATTCTTCCGCGACGAGGCTGCGGTGGAAGCCTGGCGCAACACGATCGAGCATCGCCGTACCCAGGCCAAGGGCCGCGCGCGGATCTTCGAGAACTACCGGCTGCGGGTGGCGAGCGTGATCCGTGACTACGGCCTGAACGAACGCGATCAGGCACCGAAGGACAGCCGCGCGGTGCATGAGCCGCACTAGCGGGCGGATGCGTGGGTGCCTATCTGTGCGCGGCCAATGACTCTAGGGAGCGACCAATGCCACTGCCAACTGCTGACAAACGCGCCGCCTTCAAGAAGCTGCATGAGGGCGGGTGCTTCATCATTCCGAATCCGTTCGATGTCGGCAGCGCCCGCGCCTTGCAACATCTCGGCTTCAAGGCGCTGGCGTCGACCAGCGCGGGCTTTGCATGGACTATCGCCAAGGCCGACAACCGCGTCACCGTCGATGACGTCTGCGACCACCTGACTGCGCTGTGTGCGGCGGTCGATATTCCCGTCAATGCGGATTTCGAGGGCGGCTTCGCGGTCGAGCCCGACAAGGTCGCGGTCAATGTCGCGCGCGGCGTCAAGACCGGCGTCGCCGGGCTCTCGATCGAGGATTCCACCGGAGACGCCGCCAACCCGCTGTTCGAGCACAAGCTTGCGGTCGAGCGCATCAAGGCGGCGCGCAAGGCCATCGATGCCGACAACAGCGGCGTGTTGCTCACCGGCCGCTGTGAGGCATTCCTGTGGGGGAAAAAGGACCTCAATCTGGTGATCGAACGGCTGCAGGCCTATTCGGAAGCAGGAGCGGACGTCCTTTATTCGCCGGGCATCGCGACCAAGGAGGAGATTTCCGCGGTCGTGAAGGCGGTGGCGCCAAAGCCGGTCAATCTGTTGATCGGCGGCGCGTCGGAGCTGACGCTGCAATCGGTCGCGGATCTCGGCGTGCGCCGGATCAGCGTCGGCGGAGCGCTGGCGCGGATGGCCTGGACCGGCGTGATGAAGGCGGCCAAGGAGATGGCCGAGAAGGGCACCTTCACCGAATTCGCCAACGGCTATCCCGGCGGCGAGCTCAACAAGATGTTCAAGTAGGCTCACGTGCAAAAAAGCAGCGGGCCGCTGGGCCCGCTGCTTCGTCGCTCACGATAGCGAGCGGATTACTTGTTCTTGTCGCCGGTCGAGTCGGACGGGGTCGCCGAACGGTCGATCTCCTGCCCGGTCGGCTTGTTGGCCGACGGAGACGCGGGCTGCGCCGGTGCCGCGCCCGTGGTCGTGCCGGGCTGGCTGTTCGGTTTCGGCGTCACGTCGCGCATGCCCGGAGGCGGCGCGGCCGGATTGGCCGGCTGCTGCTGCGCGGTCTGCGCTGACGGCGTGGTGCCGGCCTCGTGCACCGAAGTATTGTTCAAGCCGTAGAACAACGCACCGAGCACCACGGCCACCGCGACTGCGAACATCGCGATCTTGGTGGTGCTGGCCGGTCCCTCCTGGAGTTCCGGATCCGGCTGCAGCTCGTTGTCCAGGCTGTTGAAGCGCGCCTGACGGCGCATTTCGTCCTCGGTCAGGTTGGCGCGATACGGATCGTCAGGTTGATGGGCCATTGCAAAGTTCCTCCGTTAGCACCTCAAAGCTAAACGCATGGGACAATGGCTGGCGCGCAAGGATGTTCCGCGCCAATGTTGCAACCTGTTCATGCAGGAACCGTCGATTCCTTGGGTTCCAATCTGTTTCATGAGGCCTTTTCAATGTGGACCATGCCGCCCACCGATTCGGTGCTGCAAGTGCTCTCGTTCATTGCGGTTGCGGCGCAGTCGATGACGGCGGCGTTGGCGGCCGGCAGGCGCAGCATGGATTGGGCCGGCGTCTGCATGCTCGGCGCGATCACCGCGCTCGGCGGCGGCACCATCCGCGACGTGCTGCTCGGGCATTATCCGCTGCTCTGGGTCGCGCACCCGATCTACCTTGCGGTCGCAGCCGCCGGCGCCTTCGCCACCATCCTGCTGGCGCGGCTGGTGCACCGGCTCAACCTCGCATTCCTGGTGCTCGATGCGATCGGACTTGTGGTGTTCACCATGGCCGGCTGCGACGTGGCCTCGCAAGTCGACGTCCCGCTGCCGATTGTGATCGTCGCCGGCATGATCTCCGGCTGCGCCGGCGGCGTGCTGCGTGACATCCTCTGCAACGAGGTGCCGCTGTTGTTTCGCAGCGAGCTCTACGCCAGCGTCTCAGTGGTGACGGGACTGTTCTATGTGACCGGCTCCGGGCTGCAGGTGAATGCGCAGCTCTGGACCGCGCTGACCTTCGCCCTCGGGCTGACGTTCCGCATGCTTGCGATCCGCTACCGATGGGAGATGCCGAAATTCGTGTTCAGCGACGAGGAGCGTTGAACGGCTATTTCGCCGTCCGCGCCTTCGCGACCTCGTCCGCGGTGACGGCCGGCGCCGTGTTGCCCCAGGCATTGCGGATATAGGTCGCAACGTCCGCGACCTCCTGGTCGGTGAGCTTCGGATAGGCCGGCATCGAGCCGCCGTTCGGCGCGCGCGGCGTCGTCACGGTCTGCGCGCCGTCGAGGATGATGCGCAGCGTGCTCGCCGGATTGGCCGATTGCAGATTGGCGTTGCCGGGCAGCGGCGGATAGATCCGCGGCGCGCCCGAGCCGTCGAGCTCATGACAGGCGATGCAGGCGCCGCGATAGATGCGCTCGCCATTGCTCATCTGCGCCGGCGAGGGCGGGGTGACCTCCGGCTCCGGCGCGCCGACGGGCAGGCTCTTCAGATAGACCGCGATGGCGCGCACATCGGCGTCGCTCATCTTCGAGGTCGAATTGAGCACCACCTCGGACATCAGGGGGCCGGCATGGCTGTGCCCGTTGCGGCCGCTCTGCAGATATTCGGCGATGTCAGCCACGCTCCATGATTTCAGCCCGCTGCGCGCGGCGCCATCGAGCCTGGGCGCGAACATGCCTTGCACCACGCTGCCACTGAGCGCCTGGTCGCGCCTGTCGGCACCGAAGGCGTTTTTGGGCGTGTGGCAGGCGCCGCAATGGGCGAGGGCCTCGACCAGGTAGCGGCCGCGATTCCATTCCGAAGCCTGATTCTGGTCCGGCTGGATGATGCCCGGCGTGAAGAACAGCGCGTTCCAGGCCCGCATCAGCACGCGGTAGTTCAACGGCCAGCGCAGCTCCGGCGGCGGCGCCTTGTTGCTGACCGGCGCCAGCGTCGCGAGATAGGCGCGGATCGCCAGGATGTCGTCGCGGATCAGCTTCGTGAAGTACGGGTAGGGGAAGGCGGGATAATAATGCGCGCCGCTCGGCGAGATGCCGATCCGCAGCGCGCGCAGGAAATCGTCGTCGCTCCAGCCGCCGATGCCGGTATCGCGGTCGGGGGTGAGGTTCGGTGAGAACACCGCACCGAACGGCGTGTCGATCCGTTTGCCCCCGGCGAAGGGCTTTGCCGGATCGGCCGTGTGGCAGCTGGCGCAGTCGCCGGCGATCGTGAGCGCCTTGCCGCGGGCGATGACGTCGTCGGCCGGCGCCGCGGCACATTCGCTTGCCGTGAGCGCACCGCACAACAGCGCGGCGACCAGAATCGCGCCCGTCGTTCGAAATCGTCGCCGCATCCAATCACCTTTCGGTCCACAAGACGCGTTACGCCATTTCGCCGCGGGCCTGTCCTGCGACAGAAACCGAAACGGCCCTGCAATATTCCCGGCACGAAATTGCGATTTTTGAGCGACGGGCCTGGTTGCCCAGAATTGTGCTGCGCGCGCTGGAAAATCCGACATAGACTGGTTCTAACAAGTTCGGATGACTAGCTAAAAAGCAGTCGTCGCGACCAGCGAAAAGAGGGCTAAATGGGAATCAACCAAGGGCCTATCAGCCTCGACCAGAAATACACCCAGGACACCGGCCACGTCTTCATGACCGGCATCCAGGCGCTGGTCCGCCTGCCCATGGCGCAGATCAGGCGCGACCGCGCCGCGGGTCTCAACACGGCAGGCTTCATCTCCGGCTATCGCGGTTCCCCCCTCGGCGGCTACGACCAGCAACTGTTCGCCGCCCGCAAGCATCTCGAGCAGTACAACATCAAATTCCAGCCCGGCGTGAACGAGGACCTCGCGGCCACCGCGATCTGGGGCTCGCAGCAACTCGCCCTGTCGCCGGGCGCCAAATATGATGGCGCAGTCGGCATCTGGTACGGCAAGGGCCCCGGCGTCGACCGCTGCGGCGACGTGTTCCGCCACGGCAATGCGGCCGGCTCCGCCAAGCATGGCGGCGTGCTCTGCCTTGCGGGCGACGACCATGGCGCGAAATCCTCCACCGTCCCGCATCAGTCCGACCACGCCTTCATCTCCGCGCTGATGCCCTACCTCTACCCCTCCAGCATCCACGAAATGATCGAGATGGGCCTTCTGGGTATCGCGATGTCGCGCTACTCCGGCTGCTGGGTCGGCATGAAGGTGATCACCGAGACGGTCGAGACCACGGCCGAGATCGATCTCACCGACGAGATGACGCCTTTCATCATTCCGACCGATTTCGAGCTCCCGCCGGGCGGCCTCAACATCCGCTGGCCCGACGACCGCTTCGAGCAGGACCGCCGGCTGCAGGACTACAAGGGCTTTGCCGCGATCGCCTTCGCCCGCGCCAACAAGGTCAACCGCATCACGATGGATTCGCCGAACGCGCGCTACGGCATCATGGCCTCGGGCAAGAGCTACGAGGACATCCGCCAGGCGCTGCGCGAGCTCGGCATCACGCCCGAGATCGCCGCCAAGATCGGCATCCGCCTCTACAAGATCGGCATGCCCTGGCCGCTGGAGCCGGAAGGCGTGCGCAACTTCGCCGTCGGCCTCGAGGAGATCTTCATCGTCGAGGAGCGCCGCGAGATCGTCGAGAACCAGGTCAAGCAGGAGCTGTTCAACTGGCGCGACGACGTGCGTCCGCGCATCGTCGGCAAGATGGACGATCACGACAAGCGCTTCCTGACCTTCGCGGCCGAGCTCAGCGTGGCTTCGCTTGCGAGCTCGCTCACTGAACGGCTGCTTCGACTTAATCTCAATCCCGAAATCGCCGAGATGCTGCGCGCCAAGGCGGACTGGTTCAACGGCCGTCAGTCGACGCAGATGCAGGCGACCGCGCCCGTCAGCCGCACGCCGTATTTCTGCTCGGGCTGCCCGCACAATACCTCGACCAAGGTGCCGGAAGGCAGCCGCGCGCTGGCAGGCATCGGCTGCCACTTCATGGCGCTGTGGATGAACCGCTCGACCGAGACCTTCACCCATATGGGCGGCGAGGGCGTGCCGTGGGTCGGCATCGCGCCGTTCACCAACGAGAACCACGTCTTCGCCAATCTCGGCGACGGCACCTATTTCCACTCCGGCATTCTCGCGATCCGCCAGTCGATCGCTTCCAAGGCCAACATCACCTACAAGATCCTGTACAACGACGCGGTCGCCATGACCGGCGGCCAGCGCCACGACGGCGATCTCTCGCCGCAGCAGATCACCTTCCAGCTCCATGCCGAAGGCATCCGCGAGATCTATCTGGTCTCGGAAAATCCGGACGCCTATCCGGCCGATACGATCGCGCCCGGCGTCAAGCTGTTCCATCGCGACGACCTCGAGAACGTCCAGAAGATGTGCCGCGACACCAAGGGCACGTCGGCGATCGTGTTCGTGCAGACCTGCGCCGCCGAAAAACGCCGTCGCCGCAAGCGCGGCCTGATGGAGGATCCGCAGCGTCGCGTGCTGATCAATCCTGCCGTCTGCGAAGGATGCGGCGACTGCTCGGTGCAGTCGAACTGCATCTCGGTCGAGCCGCTGGAGACGGAGCTCGGGCGCAAGCGCACCATCAACCAGTCGACCTGCAACAAGGATTATTCCTGCGTGAAGGGCTTTTGCCCGTCCTTCGTCACGGTCGATGGCGGCAAGCTCAGGCGTCGCGCGCCGCCCGAGCTCGGCAGCATCGATAATCTGCCGGAGCCAGCCTCCAAGCCCGCGCTCGACCGGCCCTACAACATCGCGGTCGGCGGCGTCGGCGGCACCGGCGTGCTGACGATCGGCGCGCTGCTCGGCATGGCCGCGCATATCGAGGGCAAGGCCTCGATGATCCTCGACATGTCAGGTCTCGCGCAAAAGGGCGGCGCGGTGCTGAGCCACGTCCGGCTCTCCGAGCACACCGCCGACGTGACCTGCTCGCGCATCGTGACCGGAACGGCCGATCTGGTACTTGCGGCCGACGAGGTCGTGGCGGCGTCGAAGGACACCATCACGCTGTGCGATGCGAGCCGCACCGTCGGCATCATCAACAGCCACGTGATCCCGACCGCGGACTTCATCCTGAACCGCGACTTCAACTTCCAGAGCCGCAAGGTCAACAGCGTGCTGGAGACCGAGCTGCGCAAGGACTCCGCCTTCTTCGACTTCACCAAGCCGGCCGAGGCGCTGCTCGGCGACTCCATCGCCACCAACATCATGATGATGGGCTTTGCCTATCAGCGCGGGTTGCTGCCGCTGTCGGCGGAGGCGATTCTGCAGGCGATCGAGGTCAACGGCGTCTCGATCAAGATGAACACGCAGGCGTTCCAGCTCGGGCGTCTGGCCGCGGCCGATCCGGCGCGCCTCGCCGCGATGATGAAGGGGCAGGATGACGACGCAGCCCCGGTCAAGACGCTGGATGCGATGTCGCTCGACGAGATCATCACCCACCGCATGGCGCTTCTGACTGACTATCAGAGCGCGCGTTTGGCAAAACGCTACCGCAAGCTGGTCGACCAGGTTCGCGACACCGCCACCAAGGGCGGCTACGGCGAGGCGCTGCCGCGCGCGGTCGCGATCAACTACGCAAAGCTGCTCGCCTACAAGGACGAGTACGAGGTGGCGCGGTTGTTCACCGACGGCCGTTTCGAGAAGCAGCTGCGCGATCAGTTCGAGGGCGAGTTCAAGTTCAACTTCAATCTGGCGCCGCCGATCCTCGGCGGCGGGCTCGACGCGCAGGGCCGGCCGAAAAAGCGCGCCTTCGGGTCGTGGATGATGTCGGCCTTCAGGGTGCTGGCAAGATTCCGCTTCCTGCGCGGCACGCCGCTCGACATCTTCGGCTACAACGCCGACCGCAAGCTGGAGCGCGATCTGATCGCCGGCTACGAGAAGGATGTCGCGACGGTGCTGAACCTGCTGTCGCCCCTCAACCACGACATCGCGGTCGAATTGCTGGCGCTGCCCGATCGCATCCGCGGCTACGGTCCGGTGAAGGACAAGGCGATCAAGGAAGCGAAGGTTCGCTACGCGCAACTCGCCGCCGACCTCGCCAACCCGCCGCCCGCGCCGCGGCAGATGGCGGCGGAGTAGCGTAGCCACACATTCAACGTCGTCCCGGGCAAGCGAAGCGCGACCCGGGACCCATAACCACCGTTGTTCGTTGTTGCGCGAGGCCGTGGCCGCAGCTTGGTCTCGCAACACAATCCTGTGGTTATGGGTCCCGGCTTTCGCCGGGACGACATTTGTGTTTTGGGCGCGCGCACGGTGCACACGCCGCAGTCTCGCCTGACGGAATATTTCCGCGCTTGCCAAGGTCGCGCGTCCGGTTCAGAAAAACGCTCGAGCGAAGAAACGCCAGCGGAGAGCGATTTGACCATCAAGGGCAAGGCCTACATTGCCGGGATCTACGAACATCCCACCCGGCACGCACCCGATAAATCAACAGCACAGCTTCACGCTGAGGTCGCCAAGGGCGCGATCGAGGACGCCGGGCTCACGAAGGACGACATCGACGGCTATTTCTGCGCCGGCGATGCGCCGGGCGGGCTGTGGCCGATGGTCGATTATCTCGGCCTCAACACCAGGAAGCTGCGTCACGTCGACTCCACCGAGACCGGTGGCTGTTCCTATCTGATCCATCTCGGCCACGCCGCCGAGGCGATTGCCGCGGGCAAATGCTCGGTCGCGCTGGTCACGCTGGCGGGCAAGCCGCGCACCGGCCCGATGCCGCCGCGCGCGTCGGGCGCCGAGGCTGATTTCGAATTGGCCTACGGGGCTACCACGCACAATGCCTATGGCATGTGTGCCATGCGCCATATGCACGACTACGGCACCACCTCCGAACAACTCGCCTGGATCAAGGTCGCGGCCTCGCATCACGCGCAATACAATCCGCATGCGATGCTGAAGGAGGTCGTCACCGTCGAGGACGTGCTGAACTCGCCGATGATCTCCGATCCGCTGCACCGCATGGATTGCTGCGTCGTCACCGACGGCGGCGGCGCGATGATCGTCACGACGCCCGAGATCGCCAAGAGCCTGAAGAAGCCGCTGGTGCGCCTGATCGGCCATGGCGAGGCGATGAAGGGCCCGCGCGGCGGCAAGGATCTCGATCTGACTTACTCCGCCGGCGTGTGGTCCGGTCCGCGTGCCTTCGAGGAGGCGGGCGTGACGCCGAAGGACATCAAATACGCCTCGATCTATGACAGCTTCACCATCACGGTGCTGATGCAGCTCGAGGATCTCGGCTTCTGCAAGAAGGGCGAGGGCGGCAAGTTCGTCGCCGACGGCAATCTGATCTCCGGCGTCGGCAAGCTGCCGTTCAACACCGATGGCGGCGGCCTGTGCAGCAACCATCCCGTCAATCGCGGCGGCATGACGAAAATCCTCGAGGCTGTGCGCCAGTTGCGCGGCGAGGCGCATCCGAAGGTGCAGGTGAAGAACTGCGACCTCGCGATCGCCCACGGCACCGGCGGTCTGCTCGGCGTTCGCCACGCCGCCTCAACCTGCATTCTGGAGCGTGCGTGATGTCTGAAGCGAAGAAGTACAATGCCCCGGTGACCAACCCGGAGACCGCGCCGTTCTGGGAAGCGGCGAAGGCGGGTAAGTTCATGATCAAGCGCTGCAACACCTGCGGCGAGGCGCATTACTTCCCGCGCGCGATCTGCCCGTTCTGCTTCTCGGACAAGACAGTGTGGGAAGAGTCGAGCGGCGAGGCCACGGTCTACACCTACAGCCTGATGCGGAAGTCGCCGACCGGTCCCTATGCGATCGCCTATGTGACGCTGAAGGAAGGTCCGTCGCTGCAGACCAACATCGTCGATTGCGATCTTGAGAACGTGAAGATCGGCCAGAAGGTCAAGGTGGTGTGGAAGCCGACCGACGGCGCCCCGCTGCCGTTCTTCACGCCGGCCTAACCTAGAAAGTACCTTCCCCCCTTGCGGGGGAAGGTGGCAGCCGAAGGCTGCCGGAAGAGGGGTTCTCTCCGCGAGAGATGCGTTTGAGGAGCCAACCCCTCTCCCAAACGAGTTTGCGTTTGATGCCGGTGCAGCCCTCTCCCGCAAGGGGAGAGGGCGCAATAACGCGCAACGGCGAAGAAAGAACAGTTCGGGGAGAAAACAACAATGCCGATCGTGTACGAACAGCTGATGGCCCTGAAGAATCTCGGCCAGAAATACAGCTACACCGACCGCGACGTGATGCTCTACGCCTATGGCATCGGCTTGGGTGCCGATCCGATGGACGAGAACGAGCTCGCCTTCGTCAATGAGGGCGTGCTGACGCCGCGCCCGCTCAAGGTGGTGCCGACGTTTGCCTCGGTCGCGGCCTGGGGCGCCGGTCCCGGCGAGATGAACCTCAACCGCGTGATGGTGGTCGACGGCGAGCGCGACATCACCTTCCACAAGCCATTCGCTACCGCGGCGCACATCACGGCCGACTCGACCGTGCTCGACGTGTTCGACAAGGGCAAGGACAAGGGCGCGGTGATCCGCCACCAGACCGTGCTGAAGGACGAGAAGGGCGAGAAGCTCGCCACGCTGGTCGCCTCGCGCTTCGCCCGCGGCGATGGCGGCTTCGGCGGCCCGTCCGACGGCCAACCCGAGCCGCACAAGGTACCGGAGCGCGCGCCGGACAAGATCGTCGATATCACGACGCGGCCCGACCAGGCGCTGGTCTATCGGCTGTGCGGCGACCGCAACCCGCTGCACTCCGATCCGGAGTTCGCCAAGAAGGCCGGCTTCCCGCGGCCGATCCTGCACGGCATGTGCACCTACGGCATCACCTGCCGCGGCGTGCTGCAGACCTATGCCGACTATGATCCGTCCGCCTTCAAGCAGCACGTGGCGCGGTTCTCATCGCCGGTGTTCCCCGGTGAGACCGTGACCATGGAGCTGTGGAAGGACGGCCATGTGGTGTCGTTCGAGGCCAAGGTGAAATCGCGCGGCGTCACCGTGATCAAGAGCGGCAAGACGGTGCTGGCTTAAGCGGCGAGGGTGATGCACTCCCTCGCCCCGCTCTTGCGGGGAGAGGGTTGGGGTGAGGGGCTCTCTCACCGCAACGGTGGTCTGCGGACAGACCTGTACCCCCTCACCCGGATCGCAAGGGCGATCCGACCTCTCCCCGCAGGCGGGGAGAGGTGAAGAAGAAAGAAACAAAACGGAGAAAACAACCATGGGATTACTCGACGGCAAGGTGGCGCTGATCACGGGCGCCGGCGGCGGACTTGGTGAAGCCTATGCGAAGCTGTTCGCGCGCGAGGGCGCGGCCGTGGTGGTCAACGATCTCGGCGGCCCGCGCGACGGCTCGGGTTCGGACAAGTCGATGGCCGACAAGGTGGTCGACGCGATCAAGGCCGAGGGCGGCCGTGCAGTCGCCAACGGCGCCGACATCTCGACCTTGGCCGGCGGCCAGTCGGTGTTCGACGACGCCATCAAGCATTTCGGCCGCGCCGACATCCTGGTCAACAACGCAGGCATCCTGCTCGACGAGACCTTCCACAAGGCCAAGGAAGCGAGCTGGGACAAGGTGATGAAGGTGCACCTGAAGGGCACCTTCTGCTGCACCCAGCCGGTGTTCAAATGGATGCGCGACAATGGCGGCGGCGTCATCGTCAACACGTCCTCGACCTCGGGCCTGATCGGCAATTTCGGCCAGACCAATTACGGCGCCGCCAAGGGCGGCATCTGGGGCCTGTCCAACGTGCTGGCGATCGAGGGCCGCAAGTACAACATCCGGATCTGGACCCTGGCGCCGGGCGCGCTGACCCGCATGACCGCGGACCTGCCGCGCTACAAGGAGAACCCGGGTGCGGCGCTCGGCCCGGACGGCATCGCGCCGGCCGTGCTCTACATGGTCAGCGACCTGTCGGGCGACCAGACCGGCAAGGTCCTCGGCGTCTCGGGCCCGCGCGGGGTCCGGGAGATGAGGATGATGGAAATGGAGGGCTGGAAGCCGCCATTTACCGGCTGGAAGGCCGAGGACATCGTCACCCACGCCAAGGATATCTTCTTCTCCGAAGAGCAGATCAAGATGGGCGCGCGGCGGTTCTGATGTATACCGTCATTCCGGGGCACGCGAAGCGTGAACCCCAATGCGCAATTGCGCATTGTGGAATCTCGAGGTTCCGGGTCTGGTGCTGGCGCACCATCCCGGAACGACGGACCAGAGGATAGATGCCCAAATGACCAAACTCACCGCCCAGGCCGCAGGAACCTTTGCGATCGCGCCGACCCCGTTCCACGATGACGGCCGCATCGATGAGGCGTCGATCGACCGGCTGACCGATTTCTACACCGATGTCGGCTGCGACGGCGTCACCGTGCTCGGCATCCTGGGCGAGGCGCCGAAGCTCGACGCCGCGGAGGCGGAGCAGGTCGCGCTGCGCTTCGTCAAGCGCGCCAAGAAGCTGCAGGTCATCGTCGGCGTCTCGGCGCCCGGCTTTGCCACGATGCGCTCGCTGGCGAAGAAGTCGATGGATGCGGGCGCCGCCGGCGTCATGATCGCGCCGCCGCCGCACCTGCGCACCGACGACCAGATCATCGGCTACTTCAAGCAGGCTCAGGAAGCGATCGGCGACGATATTCCCTGGGTGCTGCAGGACTATCCGCTGACGCTGACCGTCGTGTTCACGCCGGCGGTGATCCGCAAGATCGTGATGGATTCGCCGTCCTGCGTGATGCTCAAGCACGAGGACTGGCCGGGCCTGGAGAAGATCTCGACCTTGCGCAACTTCCAGAAGGACGGCTCGCTGCGGCCGTTATCGATCCTGGTCGGCAATGGCGGCCTGTTCCTCGATTTCGAGATGGAGCGCGGCGCCGACGGCGCGATGACGGGCTATGCCTTCCCCGAACTGCTGATCGACGTGGTCAATCTGTCCAAGGCGGGAAAGCGCGATGCGGCGCATGATCTGTTCGACGCGCATCTGCCGCTGATCCGCTACGAGCAGCAGCCCGGCGTCGGCCTCACCGTGCGCAAATACGTGCTGCAGAAGCGCGGCATCATCTCCTCCAGCGCGCAGCGCAAGCCCGGAGCTGTCATCACGCCGCAGGCAAGGGCGGAGGTCGACTATCTCTTGTCCCGTGTGGCGCGCGTCGACCGCCGCGCCAATCTGCAACCGCAATCCAGTGCAGCAGGCTAATCATGACCGAGATCGTTGCCCCGCGTCTTGCTTCGACCGTGCTGCTGCTGCGTGACGGCACGGCGTCACGTGAAATCGAAGTCTTCATGATGGTCCGCCATCACCAGATCGAGTTCAACTCGGGTGCGCTGGTGTTTCCGGGCGGCAGCGTCGACAAGAACGACAAGGAGATCGCGGCCGATCCCGCGCTCTATTCCGGCGGGGAAGGGCTCGACGGCGACGCGCTCGGCTTCCGGATCGCGGCGATCCGCGAGACCTTCGAGGAGAGCGGCATCCTGCTGGCGCGGCCGCAGGGGTCGAAGGACCTGGTCGATGCGAAGCGTGCGAACGAGATCGCGACCGCGCATCGCGCGGCGTTGAACGAAGGCAAGATCAGCTTCCTCAAGGTGCTGACCGACAACGGCATGGTGCTCGCGCTCGACGCGCTCGTGCCGTATGCGCACTGGATCACGCCGGAGGGCATGCCGAAGCGCTTCGACACCTGGTTCTTCCTCGCCGCCGCGCCGCCGGAGCAGCTCGGCGCCCATGACGGCAAGGAATCGACCGACTCGATCTGGGTGTCGACGCGCGAGGCGCTGGAGGGCGGCGAGACCGGCCGCTTCAAGCTGCCGTTCCCGACCACGCGCAACCTGATCCGGCTCGGCAAGCAGCCGAATGTCGGCGCCGCGCTCGCCGACAGCAAGGGCAAGGCGATCGTCGCCGTGATGCCCGTGATGACCAAGACCGCCACCGGCCGCCAGCTCCGCATCCCCAAGGAAGCGGGCTACGACGGCGAGGTGTTCGACGTCGGGGCGCTGGGGTAAGCGTTATCCTGAGAGACGGCGAGTGCATGATTTGCAGGCGGCGCAACATACTCGATGTCGTCCCGGCGAAAGCCGGGACCCATAACCACCGATCTTCATTGTTGTGCGACGCTGTGGCCGCACCTTCTTCCAACAACACAACCCTGTGGTAATGGGTCCCGGCTTTCGCCGGGACGACGGTGGGAAGGAAAGTCGCTTCTCCACATTTCGGCTTATATCGAAATATCATCGCCGCCGCCGATGTAGATTCCTCTCAACCATCGAGACGGAATCCCCAGCCCATGACGACCACCACCCCCCGCCAGCCCAACATGGGCTTCGAGCTCGCCTTGCTGCTCGCGCTCGCCACCCTGTGGGGCGGCTCCTATACCTTCATCAAGCTCGGCGTCGAAACCATCCCGCCGATCACGCTGATCGCGGCGCGCACCGCGATCGCGGGGCTCTTGCTGCTCGTCATCATGCGGATGCGCGGTGTGACGATGCCGACCGATCGCGCGACCTGGCGCCGCTTCATCTTCCAGGCCTGCCTCAACAGCGTGATCCCGTGGACGTTGATCGCCTGGGGCGAACGCCTCGTCGATGCCGGGCTCGCCACCATCCTCAATTCGGCCTCGCCGATCTTCACCTTCCTGTTCACCGCCGCGGTCACCCGCCACGAGGCCGCGAGCCCGCGCAAGCTGTTCGGGGTGATGTCAGGCATGGCCGGCATCTGCCTGATCGTCGGCGTCGATGCGTTCCGCGATCTCGGGCAGGGGATCGTGGCCGAGGTCGCGATCGTCGCCGCCACCATCTGCTACGCCTGTGCTGCGATCTTCAGCCGCGGCTTCAAGGGGCTCGATCCGATGGCGCCGGCGGCGGGCTCGCTGCTCGCGGGCGCCGCGATCCTCGTTCCGCTCAGCCTTGTCGTCGAGTGGCCCTGGACGCTCGCCACCGCCTGAAGTTTCGCCCGCTGAAACCGGCGCCTTGCTGCCGTCAGGCAATCCCTGCATGCTGCCCGCAAAGAAATCACAGGGCGGGAAACGGGACGATGTTGCGACGGATCAGCCTCATTGCCGGTGCGTGCATGGCGTTGCTGGCGATGGCAGGCACGGTGCGCGCGCAGGACTTCCCGAGCCGGCCGATCCGCATCGTCATTCCCTATGCGCCGGGCAGCGTCGCCGACGTGTTCGCGCGCATCATGGCGCAGGACATGCAGGAGCAGTGGAAGGGGACGATCGTCGTCGAGGCCAAGTCCGGCGCCAACGGCTCGATCGCGGCCGAGGAGGTCGCACGCGCCGCGCCCGATGGCTACACATGGCTATTGGCGACCTTCTTCACCGCAAGCCCGGCACTGAACACGCAGCTGCGCTGGGATCCGGTCAGGGACTTCGTGCCGGTCGGGCAGATCTGTCTCGCCCCGAACTTCTTCATCGTGCCGACCTCGTTGCCGGTGAAGACCGTCGCCGACTATGTCGCGCTGGCCAAGGCCAAGCCGGGCACGCTGAACTACAGCCATCCCGGCAAGGGCTCGACCGGCCATCTCGGCTTCGAGCTGTTCAAGCGGCTCGCCGGGATCGACGTCACCGCGATCGGCTATCGCGGCTATCCGCAGATGGTGCCCGATATCGCGAGCGGGCTGATCACCTCGAGCTTCCTGTCGGCCAACCAGGCGCTGGCCCAGGTGCAGTCCGGGAGCATTAGAATCATCGGCGCGATCAGCGACGGCCGCTCGAAATACTTTCCCGACGTGCCGACCATGGCCGAGCAGGGCTTTGCCGAGGCGCAGGTGACGCCGTGGTTCGGCTTCGTGGTGCCGGCGGGCACGCCGCAGCCGGTGGTCGAACGCATCAGCGCGGCGCTGGAAACCGCGCTGGCCTCCGCCGAGGTGCGCAAGAAGCTGGATGTCGCCGGTTGCGACGCCCGGAGCGCGCCGCTGAAGCGCTTTGCCGACATCATCGCGGCCGACGTCGCCCTCTGGGGCCGGGTGGTCAAGGAGGCCGGCATCCCGCCGGACTGAGCCCGCCGCCGGCCCGTGCCGGAAGCGGTCAGCTGCGGGAGGGGTGATACAGATCACACCGGCCGGCCCGGCCCTTCAGCATGTTTCCCCAAAACCCGTAATTTCCCGTATATTGGAGCCCATTGGACCCCGGCCTTGATGACATGACCGCTGAATTGACGCCGAATTCGCAAGCGCCGCGTGCGTTCTCCCTCTCCATTGGCCAGCTCACGTTCGGCAGCTTCCTGCTGGTCCTGGCTGTGATCATCATCACATCCACCGCCAGCGTGATCGCGATCCGTCACATCGATACGACCTTCGCCGAGCTGCAGCGGCTGCAGAGCGTCGGCGACATCGCCGAGGATATCGACCGCCGCATGAACGAGCTGCGGCTCGCGGCGCGCGATTTCGTCACCGAGCCGGGCAGCCAGTCGGTCCAGGTCGCGGAGGCGGCCCAGTCGCTGAGCGAGATCCTGAAAAAGACCCGCATCAAGCTGGCGCCCGAGCAGCAGGACATGATCGACGGCGTCACCCAGCGTCTGGCGACCTATCGCAACGGCATCGAGCGCATCTCGGCGCTGCTCAGTCGCCGAGCCGAGCTGGTCGCCGGGCTGCCGCCGCTGCGCGACGCCTTCGACAAGGCGGTCGCCGCGAGCAACGATGCGGCGCTGGCCAATGCGCTGTCGCAATCCCAGAGCCGGATTGCCACCGCGCTGCTGGCGCACAACACGTCCGCCGCCGAGCAGGCCGCGCAGAGCATGCGGGCGATGACCATCTCCGATCCCGCGCTGCGCGGCGCCGTCGACAATTATGCCGAGGCGATCATCGCGGTCTCGGTGCGCGAGGGCCAGATCGCCGACATCGACAAGGAGGTGCTCGGCGCCGAAGGCCGGCTGATCCAGAAGGTCACCGAGCTGCTCCGCGAGCTCAGCTCTCGCCGCGGCCACGTGCTGTCGCGCGATTTTGCCCGGACGCTGGCTGAAGCAAAATGGCAGAGCATCGTGCTCGGCACGGCGGGCGTGCTGATCGGCCTGTTCGCGTCGGTGCTGGTGGTTCGCCGCACCGTCCGCCCGCTCGCCAGGATCGCGGGCTCGATCCGCAAGGTCGCGGGCGGCGAGAAGAGCGCGTTCATTCCCGGCGCCGACCTCGACAACGAGATCGGCGACATCGCACGCGCTGCCGAAGTGTTCCGCCAGACCCTGGTCGACGCCGACAGCGCGCGCGAGGCGGCGCTGCGTGCGCTCGCCGAGCAGCGGCTCGCCGAGGAGAGCTACCACAAGCTGTTCGAGGCGTCGGTCGAGGGCATCTACGTCACGACGCCGGGCGGCGCGCTGCTCAACGCCAATCCGGCGCTGGCGCGGATGATGGGCTATGGAACGCCGCAGGATCTGATCAAGGGCATCGACGACATCGCCACCACCGTCTATGTCGATCCGGCGGCGCGCGAGCAGTACCAGCAGCTGATGCAGCGCGATGGCGTGGTGCGCGACTACGAGTATCAGGTGCGCGCGAGCGACGGCACGGTGCTGTGGCTGTCCGATTCGGCGACCGTCGTCCGCAACGACGAGGGCGAGGTGGTCCGCTACGAGGGCACGGTGCGCGACATCACCGACCAGAAGCGCGCCGAAGACGCGATCGCCGAAGGCCGGCGGCTGCTGCAGATGGTCATCGACACGGTGCCCGCCGTCATCAACGTCAAGGACCGCGACCTGCGCTACGTGCTGATGAACCGCTACATGGCGGGGATCTTCGGCATCGAGCCGCAGGACGCGATCGGCCAGACCACCGGCGATTTGATGTCGCGCTACGGCGCGGCCAAGACCGATGAGAACGACAAGCGCGTCCTGTCGGCCCGCCGCGAGCTCGGCTTCTATGAAGAGGAGTACAAGGACGTCGCCGGCAACATGCGGCAGTGGCTGGTCAACAAGCTGCCGATCCTCGACGCGCAGGGCGACATCGAGAACATCGTCACGGTCGCGCTCGACATCGGCGAGCGCAAGCGCTCCGAGCAGGAGATGCGCAAGGCGCGGGATTCCGCGGAGGCCGCGCTGCGCAATCTGCGGGAAACCCAGAATTCGCTGATCGAGGCCGAAAAGCTCGCCGCGCTCGGCCGCCTGGTGGCCGGCGTCGCCCATGAGGTCAACAATCCCGTCGGGATCAGCCTGACGGTGGCGTCCGCGCTGGAGCGCAAGACCGCGAATTTCGCCACCCAGGTCGATCGCGGCGACCTGCGCCGCTCCAGCCTGAACGACTTCCTGAACACGGCGCGCGATGCCTCCTCGCAACTCGTCGCCAATCTCAACCGCGCCGCGGAGCTGATCCAGTCGTTCAAGCAGGTCGCCGCCGACCGCAACTATTCCGACCAGCGCACCTTCGACCTCGGCGATCTCACCGAGCAGGTGGTGATGAGCTTGCGGCCCGGCCTGCGCAAGCACAACCTGACGCTCAACATCGATTGCGAGCCGAACCTGATCATGAACTCCTATCCGGGACCGTATGGCCAGGTGCTGACCAATCTGTTCCTCAACGCGGTCGCGCATGCGTTCCCGGACGGTAAGGCCGGCGAGGTCGAGATCCAGGTCCACGCCGCCGGAGGCGACAATGTCGAGGTGATCTTCGCCGACAATGGTTGCGGCATGAGCCTCGACGTGCGCCGCCGCGCCTTCGATCCGTTCTTCACGACGCGCCGCGATCAGGGCGGCACCGGGCTCGGCCTGCACATCGTCTACAGCATCGTCACCACGCGGCTCGGCGGCCGGCTCTCGCTGGATTCCGCACCGGGCAACGGCACCCGCATCCAGATGATCCTGCCGCGCGTCGCGCCACTGGAGCAGGCCGCGGAGTAGGCACGAAGCGTAGTGGCCAACCACGTGTTCGCGCTCGATCCGTCATCCCCGCGCAAAGGCTTCGCCTTTGCCCGGGGATGACGGGTCTGATGGTTTCACACCGCTAATTGATATCCGCGAGCTTGTGCAGCGTGGCGCCGAAGATCAGGCTCGCCTTGCCGACCAGTGCGGTCCCACTCATGGTGCCGCGGCTGTCGGTGAAGGTGCCGGAAACGCCGATGCCGACGGGCGCAGGCCCGCCGAACAGCGGGTTGTCGGTGTCGCGCGGTGTCGTGTGGCGTTGCACAAGGACCTCGCCCTTGAAGGCGTCGCCCTTCACCGTGTAGCTGCCGGTGTAGTAGAGATAGGCGTCGCCGCCCAGAATCTGGCCGTCGCGGAAGAGAATGACGCCGCTGCCCTTACCGACGCGACCGTCCAGCAGGGTGACGTGAATTGAGTAAAGTCCGTTCTTCATGACGTCCCGATTGCTGGCCGCCGCGCCCACGGCAAGCCAGTTGGTTTTTTATGCCAAAGCGAGCAACCTCGTGCAATGCGGCAGGTTGATTCCCGGGTGTCCTGCGTTCGGGTGACACCCTCGGTTCCTGCCAGGCAGTGTGACGGCGCGATGACAGCGGACCGTACGCGCGAATCAAAGTGGCCCGCGAAATGCATAGCTCTGGTTGCACTGGCCGGTGAGTGCTGGAGCAAACACATGTCTGACTGGATTGAATCCGGTGGCCATTGGGCACGCCCTCGCAGGCTCAATGGAACTTCGGCCCGTCATGCGGGCCACGTCATCGTATTCCTCGGGTTGATAACGCTGGTGCTGGTCGCGGCCGTGCGAATCGCGCAGGCGCGCGATCCCGACGGCCGCTACGCCAATTCGCCGCTGAAGGAATGGTTCGACGGCCTGCGCAGCGGCAAAGGGCCGTGCTGTTCGGATGCCGACGGCACAGCGGTCAGCGATGTCGACTGGGAATCCAAGGACGGGCACTATCGTGTCCGCCTCGACGGGGCCTGGATCGATGTCCCCGACGAGGCCGTGGTCACCGAGCCCAACCGGGTCGGTCGCGCCATGGTCTGGCCGATTCCGAGCTACATGGGCGTGACGATCCGCTGCTTCATGCCAGGCAGCATGACTTAGCGCCGCACGCGTGGCTCACACGTATTTCTGGTCGCGCTCGAGCAATTCGATCGAGATGCCCTGCGGGCCGCGGATGAAGCAGATCCGCACGCCGGGACGGATCGTGGTCGGCTCCTTGGTGAATTCGACGCCCTTGGCCTTGATCTCGGCCGCGACCGCGTCGATGTCCTTCACCGTGAGCCCGAAGTGATCGAGCCCCTGATAGGGCGTCACCGGCGCGGCGTTGACGCCGTCGCCCTGGGTCACCTCCGCAATGAACACCTTGGCGCCGCCGAGCTGGACGTCGATGCGGCCGGGGCCGCGGATGATCTCGCCGCCGAGAATGTCGCGCAGCCAGGTCGCGGTGGCCTCGGGATCGGGACTGCGCAGGTGGACGTGGTCCCAGGTGACGACAGGCATTGCGATCTCCTTGTTGTTCTCGCGCCGCTTCGGCGCGCGGCACTCGCTCTCGGGCGGCGCGAACTTAGCGAGCGCCCGACCGTGAGGCCATCCCTCCGTGCTGCGGGCCGCAAGATTGTCGTCCCGGAATGAAACCATTGCGGCCGTCAGCGATTGTCTTCGCGTGGCCGCTCGACCTGCGGCCGCCCCGGAAGCCGCGCGGTGCGGCTTCCTCTCTGTGTGGGGGCGGCCCGATCAGGTCGCCAGGGTGAGGGCACGACGATGCGGATCGGCTTGGCGTCGTTTCGGAGGTTGGCCGCCGGACGTCTCGGTGAGGGCGGCTTCTACGCCAGCCTGCTGCTGCCGCTGATTGCGCTCAGTGGGATTGCCGCCTGGTTCATGCTCCCCGAGCCGAGCGACGCCGGAGACCAGGATGTCTGGCCGGTGTCGTCCAGCATCGTCCGCACCGCGCAGAACGCCTCGACCGGCGCGCAACCCGCCCAAATCACAAATCAGGCCGCGCGGGATGCGCTGGCCGCACCGGCGGACGAGCCGACCACCGTCGGCGTGGCCACCGCCCCACAGGGGGCAGAGGAGGCCAGGCCGTCCGGGCCTGGCGCCGAAAGGTCGCCGCTGGACAAGCTGCGGATCGCCTCGCAATCGTGGCGGCGGGGCGGGCTGGGTTCGAAGGCGCTCGTCACCCTGACGCTGCGCAATGCAAATGATTTCGCCGTCAAGGATATCGAGATCGCCTGCGCCTTCATCCGTCGGGACGGTCGGCCGCTGACCGAGCGCAAGCGGCTGATCTCCGACACGATCGCCATGAAAAGCCGCAAGACCTATTCGCGGATGTTGGTCGGGTTCGTCAATGTTAACGCAAACAAGGCGAAATGTTCGGTCGTGACGGCGAGCCGCCTTTAATTCCCGGCATCCCGAAAAAGTGACCGCGAATTGACTTGCCGGGTGAACCGTAACGGCCGGATAGGAACTAACTAATAAACCAGCCGTTAGCGAACGACCCGGGAGCGCGGACCGCGTCCGGGTGATCATGCGCAGACGATGAGATCGCCCGCGCGATGACTGATGTCGTCGCGCCGAGATGAACCGCGCCCGCTGCGCGGGGGGAGCTACCAAAATGCCTGTGGCGCGTTATTTCCTGTTCGTTGGTGGAGTGCTGCTCGCGCTGCTCTTCGTCGTCAATTCCATCGTGCCGCAGGAGGCCGTGGTCGCCGGTCAGAACCAGGGCCTGTCGTCGCCGGGCGTCGACAAGACCATGGTGCGCATCAAGTCGACCCAGAAATTGCCCGAGCGGGTGGTCTACGACACCAATTTGCCGACCATTGTTCCGGCGCAGGTCAACGCGGTCGCCGCGGCCGTCCCGTCGGCTTCGGGTGACGCGTCGGCGCAAGCCCGTGTCCGCAATACGTTCGCCCAGTTCATTCCGCCGGAGAAGGCTGACGCGCAGAAGGTCGCGGCCGAGGCAAAGCCGGCCGAGCAGCCGGCGCAGGCCCAGCCTCAGGCGCCGAAGAAGCGCAAGGTCGCGCGCTACCATGCCCATCCCCAGCAGCCGATGCGGCTGGCGCAGCCCGGCATGTATCAGCCCTACCGCGTCGCGCAGCAGCAGCGCATGGGCTTCTTCGGCGGCTTCGGCACCTGGTAAGAAAGGACCGCCCGCAGCCGGCAATCAATCCGCCGCCGCAAACACTTGCGGCGGCTTTTTCATGTCCGCGATCAGGCGGGTGGCCGGATCCGGGACGGCGTCCGAGCGCCGCTCGCTACCTTTAGCGCGGCAGGCGCGGAATCTTGTCCGCGAAGCCGTTGTAGCAGGTCAGCCGCTCGTCCTCTTCCTTCACGAAGCGGCAATCGTTGACGCCCTTGGCCGGGGTGGCCTTCGGCTTCGGCTGCGGCTTGAAGATCTCGTCGTAGCAGATCAGCCGTTCCTTGGTGGCGTCGTCGATGTCCTGACAGGCCTGAAGCTTCTGGGCGACCGATTGCGGCTTGCCGGGCGTGGCAGGCTTCTCGCCCTTCTTGGCGGCCGACTTCTTGCCGACCTGGACCAGCGGCTTGTCGCCGACCATCGGCTGCGAGGTCGCCGCCGCCGGCTTGTCTGCGTCGGCGGGGGCCGGCGTGGTTCCCTGGGCAAGCGCGGCAGCCGGGCAGAAGAGCGCCAGCGCGAGGATGATATGTCTCATGTCGAAAATGTCCGAAATGGCGTGATGACCGGAAGGATGGCGCCGGGGATCGGAAAAGCCCGGCAAGCGCCGAGACTTAACGCAAGTCTTGCCCGAATCCTACCCCCAGAGGCGATCCGCCCGGCACCGATCCACCGGCAAAAGTGAGGGCAATTCGTCGCCGTTCGACCCGCGGGAGAGCGTGAATTGCCTTTGCCTGGCGGGGCGGCTATGACGACGCCATCTGCGCGACTGGCGCTTGGATGGACCACCATCGGGGAGCGCAGAGATTGAACGCCGCGCGCCTGGGCACCGCTTCGAAACGGAGGTGCCATGACGGCGAACATTCTCGATGGGCATGCACATGCCCAAATTGTCATCGACAAGATTGCTGGCGAACTCGACCGGCTGCCCCGCGCACCGGGGCTTGCGGTCGTGCTGGTCGGCTGTGATCCGGCGAGCCAGATCTATGTGCAGAGCAAGGTCAGGATGGCCGAACGGCTCGGCCTGCGCGGCGAGGTCGCACGCCTGCCGGACGATGCCAGCGAGGCCGATCTGCTTGCCAGAGTAGCGGCGCTCAATGCGCGCGACGATATCGACGGCATCCTCGTGCAGCTGCCGTTGCCCGCGCATATCGACGCATTGCGCGTGATGGCGGCGGTCGATCCCGCCAAGGACGTCGACGGCCTGCACGCCCTGAACGCCGGCCGGCTGTTTCACGGCGACGATGCGCTGGTGCCGTGCACGCCGCTCGGCTGTCTCCGGCTGATCAAATCGACCCTGCCAGACCTCACCGGCGCCCATGCCGTGGTGATCGGCAGCTCCAACATCGTCGGCAAGCCGATGGCCGCGCTGCTGCTGCAGGAGTACGCGACCGTGACCCAGACCCATATCCACACCCGCGGCATCAGCAGGATCTGCCGCGAGGCCGACATCCTGGTGAGCGCGGTGGGCAGGGCCGGCCTCGTGCGCGGCGACTGGATCAAGCCGCAGGCCATCGTCATCGACGTCGGCACCACGCGCGTCGAGAAGCCGGACGGCGGCTATGCGGTGTGCGGCGACGTCTCGTTCGACGAGGCGGTGCAGGTCGCCGGCGCGATCACGCCGGTGCCGCGCGGCGTCGGCCCGATGACGATCGCCTGCCTGATGGAAAACACGGTGAAGGCCGCAAAGGCGAGGGCGGCCCGGCTGCAATAGCGTGGGGTGCCTGCGGCGATACGCGAGCGGCGGGTGTCGCTCGCGTATCGCGCGCGAAGTTCATGACGTCCGGGGTAATGGAAAGCCCGCACCATTGGTCTAGCATCGCGCGACAGATGGAGGCGGGCGATGCTGTATGCGGAAGATCTTACCGAGGGCCAGACGTTCAAGCTTGGCAGCTACACGATCGGTGAGGCCGAAATCCTGGAGTTCGCCGGGAAATATGATCCGGTGCCGATCCATACCGATCCCGTCGCCGCGGCAGTGGGCCCGTTCGGCGGCCTGATCGCAAGCGGCTTCAACACCATTGCGATCTATCAGCGGCTCGTCGTGGAGGCGATCTGGACCAAGGTGGCGGGGATCGTCGGGCGGAGCTTCGAGATTCGCCTGCCGAGCCCGGTTCGGCCCGGTGCCACGCTCACCGGCCAATCCCGGATCCAGAAGATCACCGTCAGGCCGGAGCGGCGCGACGCCGTCGTGATCTTCAAGACGGAGCTGGTCAACGACGAGCAGCGCCCCGTTCTTGTCCTCGTGCTCGACGCGCTGATCCACATGCAGCCGGCGGAGCAGGGGCGGGCGTAGCTCGGCTGACGGGGATCCCGAAGTCATCCGCCTCGGACGGCGGCCAACGCCGCTAGGTGTTTCCCGCACGCGATCTTGTCGTGGCGCAATGTTGCGGCAAGTATGACAGGCTGGCGGCAGAACAGCAGCGTATCAATGACGTCGTCATCGACGAGCCATGCTGCCCGGTATTTACTTCGTCGATGCGCCGAAGGCATTCGACCCAGACGGATGTGCCGCCGTGAAACGCAGCAAGCAGACGCACGGAGAGATCGAAGCCAGGCGGCGCAAGGCGGAGGAATGGCGCCGCATACAGACGCAACGCGCCGCTGAACGGCAACGGCTTCGCGACTACAAAATTGCCCTGGCGCGCGACGAGGTTGCCGTGGATACGAAGCGGCTCGCGCCATCGAACAGCTATTCGACTCCCGATTTCGTGCTGCGCGGAACCTATCGACCGGAGCCCTTCGTCTGCAAGGACTGCGGCGTTGCCGAGGTCTGGACGCCGTTGCAGCAGAAATGGTGGTACGAGACCGCCAAGGGCGATGTATTTACCGGGGCGGTGCGCTGCCGGGCCTGCCGCACCAGAGAGCGCGCGCGCAAATCCGCCGCACGCCGCGTGCATCTAGAAGGACTCGCAAGGAAGAAGCCTCCCGTCTCGTAGCGATGGGCGTGACTTCAGAGTCGCACTTCACATCTGACACGCGGGGAACCAGTGCGCAGGCGGTCAATCCGTCGCGCGTGCGGAACGTTTCGTTGCCTGATTGGTTCGAGACCTAGAAGCCCCCGATGTGGGGTGCGGGCGGGGAGGAACCAGCCAAGGAAACTTGTCAACCTGTCAAGGAAACCATCGCGGCCGGAACCAACGAGAAGGAGCAGCGGATGAAACTCAATTCCACGCAAGTCAAGCAGACCATGACGCAACTGAATGCCCAGGTGCTTCCGGACGATCACCCGGCCGTGGCGCAACTGAACAGCGTGTTCGGTGAGCACACATTCTTCGTCGACACCAGCGGGCTCAAGGTGCTCGAACCGGCCCAGACCTCCGACATGCCGGGGCAGACGGGCGAGGTCGTCAGTCTCGCCGAGTGGAGCGATCCGGAGCTGACGTCGCTTCGGCCGCACGAGCCCGAGCCGACCGGCGTGCTCATCGCGCTTGAACCCAGCAAGCACTGAAGCGTTCCAGCGCGAAGTGGATACCGGTTCGCGCAAGCAAAACGCCACCAAGCAAGGGGATTGAGAGCATGATCCGATTCAATCGGATCATGCTCTTTGTGCTGCATCGCGCGGCACCCGCGATCGGCCGTCCTGATGGCGACAGCCCCGACGTCGCATCAAGAGGTGCCGAAAGTCACATGGCAAATCAGAGCCGCCTGCGTATGCATCGGTTTGAGATGGGTATCCAGGCGGTGAGGGGCAGATGGGGATCGTGCGGCGCTGGAGCCCTGACGAGGACGAGAAGCTCAGGGAACTCGCCAGGGCCGGCAAGAACGCTCTCGAGATCAGCAACGAACTGACCCGCAGCGCTTCGGCCGTGCGCCGGCGCGCCGAGGTCCTGTCGGTTCTGATCATGGCAAAGGCGTTTCGCGCGCGCCCGTCGCATGTCGCCACCCATCTCGAGCGGGTCGCGATCGACGCGATCCGCAACCGCCGTCCGTTTCCCGCGGGCGTCGGGCCGAGCACCATTGCCGGAATGATCGAGAAGGGCTGGATCGTCCCCGAGATGGGGCGCAGATACAACGTGACCGATGCCGGCGTGGAGGCTGTGCGGCGGAAGATTCCGAGCGGGTGAGAGCGGAGCAGCTTGCGCGTTCGAAGCACTGGCCCGGCGCCGTGCGAACGGGCGGCTATTCGACACCGAACGCAGATTTTGCGCCCGAGACGGCTGCCTGGTCCGTTCAATGACTGGAGGCGCGACGACCAGCGGTCTCCCGTCCGCCCTCCGATCTGATTGCCCCGATGCTCAACGCCCAGCAAGCCCAAGCCGACCGATACCAGCGTTTCGCCGATCTTGCGCCTTTCGTCCGCGAGGCGATCGGTACCATCGGCGCATTGACCTCGGCCCAGCGTACCGACGTGAATTTCCTCGAACGCGAATTCATCCCGGCGCTGGGGCTCAATGACGAACTGCTTCACGAGCAGCCGCCGGAGTTGGCGCAGAGCTTCGGCAAGGGCCTCCACCTTTGGCAATATCCGAACCAGCTCGCACCGTACCTCGCATGGCTTGCGCGCAATGCGTCCGGCGTCTCCTCGTACATGGAAATCGGCTGCCGCTGGGGCGGCACGTTCATCCTGGTGACGGAGTGGCTGAGGAACAGCGGCGCCGACCTCAAGACCGTGATTGCACTCGATCCGATCGCGCCGACGCCCTTTATCTCGGCCTATTTCGATCTGCTGCAGCAGCAGGCCGCTATCGAGCCGATCTACTTGCAGGATTTTTCAACCTCGCCGCTGGTCGGTGCGCATGTCGACCGGCTGAAGCCGGACTTCGTCTTTATCGACGGCGATCACAGCCTGCGCGGCGCGCTACAGGATCATCTGCTGGTGCGTTCCCACGCCCGCATCATCGTGCATCATGACATCCATTCCCAGGCCTGTCCCGATACCACGCTGCTCTGGAAGGCGCTGAAGCAGTTCGAGGCGCCCAGCTTCGATACGTTCGAATTCACCAGCCAGTATCCGTCGATCAATGGCTCATTCCTCGGCATCGGCGCCATGAAACGGCGCTGACCCGGATAAGGCGGCACGGCAACAGCATGTTCACCCAGCCGATGGTCAAGGCCGCAATAGCGGGCTACGGCATCGCCTACGTGCCGGAGGAGACAGTGACTGACGCCGTTGCATCGGGCCTTCTTCAACTGGTGCTCGACGATTGGTCGCCGAAGTTCTCCGGGTACTACCTCTACTACCCGAGTGGCCGTCAAAACTCACCGGCGTTCAAGGTCATTGTCGACGCGCTCCGGCATCACGGCAAGTGACAACGACCAACGATCGCATGGCGACGGCAGGCGATCGCCGCGATCATGAACTCGCGGGCCGATCGCCGAGGTTCAACTTGCTCTTGTCGCCGCCGGCCCAGGCCAGGGTCTTCGGATCCATCACGTGGAACCAGAGCGGCGGGATCGCCGCCAGCCCGAACATGCCGGTGTAACCGTTCGGCAGCCGCGGGATGTCGTCGAAGTCGCGCAGCGACTGATACGGGCGCATCGGGTTGGCGTGGTGGTCGGAGTGACGTTGCAGGTGGAACGTCATCAGGTTCGAGACGATGTGGTTGGTATTCCATGAGTGGCGCGGCTCGACGGCCTGGTAGCGGCCGTTCGGCAGCTTCTCGCGCAGCAGCCCGTAATGCTCGACATAATTGGCCTGGGTCAGCGCGTACCAGCCGAGGAAATGGTGCGCGACGATGAACGGCGCGACCTTCCAGCCGAACAGCGCGATCAGGATCGCCGCGACGACGAGCGTCAGCGCGAAGCCCTGCAGGATCTCGTTGTTGACCGACCAGACCGGCTCGCCGCGGCGGGTCAGCCGTTCGGCCTCGTTGCGCCAGCCGCGCTTGAACGCACCCGGCAGTTCGCGCGTTGCGAACGCATAGATCGATTCACCGAAGCGCGCGCTGGCGGGGTCCTCGGGGGTTGCGACCCAGGTGTGATGGCCGCGATTGTGCTCGACGCGGAAATGCGCGTAGCCGACCGCGCAGTTGGCGAGCATGCCGAACAGGATGTTGAGCCTGTCAGCCTTGTGGCCGAGCTCGTGCCCGATCAGCAGCGCGCCGCCATTGATGGTGCCGACGCCGAGCAGCAAGGCGACATAAGACCACCACGGCAGATCCTGGGTGCCGAAGAAGGCGATCAGCGCGACGTAGTTGATCCAGGGAAATACCACGGTGATGCGCGCGAGCCGCAGGTAGTAGGGATCGGCCTCCATCGCGGCGACCACTTCCGCCGGCGGATTGTGGGTGTCTTCGCCGATCACGGCATCGAGCAGCGGGATCAGGATGAAGATGAAGACGAAGGGGATCAGCGTCACCAGCGGATTGTGCGTCTGCAGGAACAGCCAGTAAGACAGGAGCGGGATCAGCGGCGGAATGAACGAGAGCATCCAGAGATAGCGCTTGCCGTCCCGGTAGGTGATGGTTTCGCCAGCAGCATTGGTGCCCGTGAAGATCATCGCATTCCCTCCAGCGTCTCTTGCGAGGCGGCGTTCGCCGTTGTTGGGCCAAGCATGCCGCGAGGCGGGCCTGCGCCGCCAGTTCACAACAGGCCAATTTTGTGGCATTTTGCGCCAAGCCTGTTCGGCCGGACGTTCGCGAGGGGAGGTCGCCGACGCCATGCACGGATCGGAATCCGACGCCCTTCGCACGCCGGTCTCCGCGGTCTATGCGCGGGCCTTGGTGCGGGCATTTGGCCAGACGCGAAGCGAGCGCGACGAGCTGCTGAAGGGCACCGGAATTCGGCTCGAGGCGCTCGACCAGCCCGGCGCTCACATGCCGGTATCCTCGCTGGTGGTGCTGGCGGCCAACATCACCCGCCGGCATGGCGAGCTGTGGCCGTTGTCGGCCGCGGCGGTCTGGTCGACATCGCTGCAAGGCGCGCTCGACGTCGCGACCAGGACGGCGCCGACCATCGCGGATGCGTTGGCGACCGGCGCGCGCTTCGGGTCGACCCGCGCGCCCTTCGTCCGCAACCGGCTGCGCAAGACCGCGCGCGCGATCCAGATTGAAATCTCTCCCGCGGTCGCGATGGACGAAGCGCTGTGGCACGCCGTGGCGCTGGCGGTCAGCCTCAACGTGCACGCCGTGTACGTCCAGCTGCTCGAGGATTCGATCGGGCAGGCGACGCTGCAATTTCCCTGGCCGCCGCCTGCAGGCGCGGAGCGGTTGTTGCAGCATTATTCCTGCGCGGTGAAGTTCAACGCTGTCGCCTTCATCTTCGAGGTGCCGAAAGCGCTTGGCGCGCGGCCGTCGCCGTTTGCCGATCCGCAATTGCACGCCAAGGCCATCGAAGCGCTCGAGGCGATCGAAAATCCGCAGCCCGACACCGTGGCGCTGGCGGGGATCGTCGAGCGCCTGATCGCCGCGCGCCTGCCGCAGCGCCTCGCCGAGGAGGAGGCCGCGCGCCTCGTCGGCACCTCGCGGCGAACGCTGGTGCGGCGGCTCGCCGAGACCGGCAGCGCCTTCCGCCCGCTGCTCGACGGCGTGCTGCGCGAGCGGGCACGGATCATGCTCGCGGCAGGCACCCAATCGCGCGACGAGATGGCGGCCGCGCTCGGCTATACCGATGCGACCAGCTTCAGCCGGGCGTGCCGGCGGTGGTTTGGAGAGAATGCGGGCGGGCAAGATTAGGGCGCGGTTGATGGCTCGCGCGAGCCCACAGATCCTGGTGGACGGTACGCCGACTGAACGATGCCGATCCCGTCAATGCGTATGCAGGGCGTCGTAGGCGTGGGCAAAAAACACAGCGGCGCTGAGGAGCAGCAGCGCGACAATGGTCGCTTCCATCATGACACTTCCCCATTTTTGTTTGCGAGAAGTGGTAGCGGTCAATTGTTTCCGCCCGGTTTCGTCCGCTGATGAAAATGGTTTCGTGGCTGCCGTCCCACGCTGGCGCGGGGGCCTCCAAAGGATGGCGCGCTCGGAGAGATTCGAACTCCCGACCCTCGGAATCGAAATCCGATTTACTATCAGTTAGGTCAATGGCTTAGCTGCACCGTGTTGCGCTGGCGTTGCAGGTAGCTATGGGATTGTGATCCAGAACCTTCCGCTATCACCGCGCCCGGGAGGATCGCGGTGTGCGGTGCCACCGACTCGCCTGGCCAGATCTTCCGTGTTGGTCTTGTAACTCCAAGCGTTTTGCTCAGTTGCGCGATTTAACTCGGCCCGCGTGGCGTCGCCCGGACGAATGGATAGGTCGTATACTGTGCGAAGCTTCGTACCAAGCGGTGGCAGCTGCGGAGGCAGCGAACCTGCATCGAAAATTCTGCTGAGCCAAGATCACATCGGTCTTCAAGGGAGATTCGGGGCGATGGTGGCCGAGGGCTACGGACCTGAGATGTTGGAAGGTCTGACCACTACGAGGGATCATCTTCTCGCGCTGGCCGAAATCTGCGACGTGGCCCTAACCCGGTGCTTCCGTGTGGTCGAGCGCATGGGCTACAGCCCGGACAACCCGCCGCCGGACCGCACGCAACACTGATCGCTCGGAGCCCGCCGGTTTAGACCGGCGGGTTTTCCCTTGGCGCAATTTCCATTTTTTCGGGTGGTCGGCCGCGGCGCGCGCTATGTTCGGCCATGGCTTTCACCGCCTCATCTTCGTCGGCGCAAAAAGCGATGCTTCGCCGATCGGCAAACACGAGCCACTGGCGAAGGCCAACTTCCCTGATGACGTACTCGGTCATTTTCGAGCGTCCTACAGCGAGTAGACTGCTTCTTAGGCAAGCGACCTTGCTGTTCCATTAATCAGAATCCGCCGCCCTCACAAATACACGCCCGGCGGCGTTTTCTTCCTGAACTGGGACGCTGAAATCCCCAGTGTCACTTAGACTGCATGGGTCATGCCGGTTGGCGTCGACGTCACTCTCGGCTTCTCAGAATTTCGCTGCTGGCGGGCAAGCCTACGATCGTGGATATACTGTCGTGTCCAGTGGGCCAAATCGGCGGATCGGCGCAGATGGGCATGCCGCAAAACCTGGTCGATGTCCTGGAGTCGAATGCCTGTCTCTTCCTGCATTGCTTTACCCCGGAAACTTTCACGCACGGGATGGTGGGCGCGCTTTGTTTCACGCTCGCTTCTAGGTGTCGCGAATGATGTATCGTTCACGCCGAGATGTTGAGGCAGTTACGACCTTGCCATCCGGCGTGGTTCTGAGCCTGTGCCCATTAGGGCAGGTTAGATCGGATATCGCACGAGACGCGAAGGGAGCCGTCGCTGCAGAAAGGATCCGCGAGACTCACCGCAAATCGGGCACAGATACTTTTTGTCTGTAGGCGGTGTTGGCGACGCCATTAGGCAAACCCCCGAAAATGCGCCCGCCGGGTCAGTGATGGTTTGTCCCGGCGGCCACGATTTCGGGAATAAGGGAGAGAGGTTGGCGGGCAGGGCCGCATTGGCGAGCCGTCCGGGTTTAGCTAAATGCGATGACGAGCAGGCCCGAGCACAGCAGCACAAGGCAGGTTGCGATTAGTGCGAGGAGCCCGCCGGACACGAAGTCATGATTACGCATGAGACACCTCCCTGTCGCGGAGGGAGGCTGGTCCGAATTTATTAAAGATTTCGGAATCGTTATTTGCGTTTCGGTCCTAGCCAGAACGAGGTCGGTTCAGTTGCGCCCGGCGCCTAGGCAAAACGCGAACGGAGGATGAACCGCCGTGTTGCGCCCGTGTTGCGCGGAACGATTTGCAGTGGTTGGTAACGCGTTGATTTTGTTCAGAGCGAGTTGAGCTGGCTCGCAACACGAAAACGATCATTCAGAACGAAATGAGCGCGGCTTAAATTATTGATCTATCGGTAAAATCGTTGGCGCGCTCGGAGAGATTCGAACTCCCGACCCTCGGAATCGAAATCCGATGCTCTATCCAGCTGAGCTACGAGCGCGTTGCGGGTCGATTATCAGACTTGGGCGGGGAGGGCCAGCAGCCACGGAGCGCGGCATCCGGCAGTGCCGGCGCGTTCCGCCGGCCCTCTCCTTGAAGCCGTCAGAAGCAGGGATGCCGGCGGTGGTCCTGGCCGATATAGGCGGCCGCGCTCTGATAGCACTTGTTGCGCGCGGGGCCGTCGTAATAGGCGAAGCTGCCGGCAGTCGGGCCGGGGCCGTAATTGTGCAGATAGCTGATGTGGTAGGGCAGGCCCGAATGCGCGTGGTGGTGATGCCGGTGGTGGCGCGGATGGGCCGTGAGGTCGGCCGCGACCGCCGGGGTCAGGGCCATCACGGCCAGAGCGAGGGCGGCGAAAAGCTTGGTCTTGGTCATGGACGGCCTCCGGGCATTTACGGGAATCGGCATTCTGGGCCGCCCCAACGCCCATTTAACCCGGAATCGGGGCCAAAAGCTGCGGGAAATCAGCCACAGCGCGCCAAATTTTGCCTTTTTGCGGATGCTTAACGGATTGCCAACACAGTCCGGCCAGAGTCTTGCGGTCAGGTCCGCCCGGGCCCGGCCTTTCCCGCGGTTTCGAACGATCCATGCGCATCACGCCCCTTGTCGCCTTGCTGCTCTCGGTTCTGGCCGCGACGCCCGCGCGGGCGGTGCTGCACATCACGCGCGACCATGGCGGCTATGTCGAGGAGTACAAGGCCAAGTACAAGCAGATCCGCGAGCGCCGCGAGCGCGTCGTGATCGACGGCATCTGCAACTCGGCCTGCACGCTGGTGTTCGGCATCGTGCCGCTGAACAAGATCTGCGTCACGCCGCGGGCCAGCATCGGCTTCCACCAGGCCTATTACGACAAGGCCTTCACCTTCGGCATCAAGGTCACCAGCCTCGAGGGCACCTCCGACCTGATGTCCTACTACCCCGATACGGTGAAGGAGTGGATCCGCCGCAATGGCGGGCTCACCACCGAGATGAAGAAGATCAAGAACGGGGTCGATCTCTGGAAGATCGTCGATCCCTGTCCGGAAGAGTGGTAGACGCGGACGCTCTCGCGCGCCCCGAACTTCCTTGCTCAGATGTTTGTTTCAAGTCTTGGGGTCCCAGGTCTTGGGCCTGACGTCGCCGTCCGACACCAGCAGGACGGACGCCTTCGACTTGCCGAGCACGGCCGCGGCGATGCTGCCGAAATTCAGGCTGTCGCCCTGGATGCGGTCGACGCCGATCACGACAAGGTCGGCCCGGCTTGACGCGATCTCCTGCAGGATCGCGACCTCAGGTGCAGTATTGGTGCGTAGCCGCGTCGTCACGTTGATGTCATAGCGCGCCGCGGTCGCCGCGATGTCCTTCAGGATCGCTTCCTCATGCGCCAGCGACATGCTGGGGCTGGTACGGCGGGCGCCCTTGTCGCGCGTGGTCGAGACGTAAACCACCTGCAGCGGCTCGCTGGAGAGGCGCGCCAGCGCGATCGCGACCTCGGCGCCGCGCCGCGAGACGTTGCTGCCCGAAACCGGCACCAGGATCTTCCGCGCATTCGCCGTCGGCTCCTTCTCGTGCACGCCCTTGGCGGCCGCGATCGCCAGCGGGCCGTCGAAGCCGGAGGTGAGGTCGTCGAGCCGCCTGTCGAAGCCGCCATCGGGGCCGGCAACCGCGTCCATGCCGACCACCAGCAGGTCGAAGCCCTTTCTGGCTTCCTCGGCGATCGCCTCCGCCGCCGTCTCCTCGCGGGCGCGGCTGATGACGTCGACATTGCCGCCGCCGCCGCCCGCATCGGCTTCGGCGCTCGCCTTGGCGGCGTTGATGACCGCCGCCTCGGGGCTCTCTGCATCGGCGCGGTTCTGCTCCTGCAGCTTGGCGTTGGCGCCGACATGCAGCACCGTGATCGGCAGACCGCGCCCGCCGGCGAGCTGGCCGGCGAGATGCGCGGCGAATGTCGCATTGCTGCTTTCATCGACCGCGAGCAGCAGCCGCTCGAGATTGGCGACGAAGCCGCGCTGCTCATATTCCTCGCGCTCCAGCCGCTCCTTTTCGTCCTTGCCGAGCGGCAGCCGCGCCAGCGCGCTGCGCAGCATCGGCGGCATCGCCATCGTGGTCAGGATCGCCATGGCCACGATCATCGAGTACATGGTCTGGCTCAACATCCCCATCGACAGGCCGATGGTGGCGATGATCACCTCGGTCGAGCCGCGTGCATTCATGCCGCTCGCCAGCGCATAGGATTCCGGCCGAGTCAGCCCGCCCAGCGCGCCGCCGACAAAGGCGCCGCCGAACTTGCCGATGCTCGCGATCAGGACCAGCGCCGCGGTCAGCCCCAGCACCGACGGATCTTTCAGCACCGTGAGGTCAGCGCTGAGGCCGGCGAGCCCGAAGAACACCGGCATGAACAGGCTCGAGATCAGCCCGCGCAGCCGCTCGTCGATCCGCCGGGTCAGGATCGGGGATTCCCCGACCAGCACGCCGGCGATGAAGGCGCCGAGCACGGTGTGCACGCCGATCAGGTGCGTGATCATCGCCATCCCGCACATCAACATCAGGATCACGGTGATCACCGCCGCCGAAGAGACCAGATGGTCGTTGGCCCAGCGGATCAGCCGGAACACCAGCCGCCGGCCGATCGTGAAGCTGACCGCGAGGAAGGCCAGTGTGCCGAACAGCGCCTGCGCGACCGAGAGCAGGTCGAGGCTGCCGCGCGAGGCGAGGCTGAAGATGACGGCGATGATGATCCAGCCGAGGGTGTCGTCGATGATCGCGCTGGCGACGATGATCTGGCCGACATTGCGGCGCATGAAGTTCATTTCGCGCACCACGACGGCCACGATCTTCACCGAGGAGATCGACAGCGCCGTGCCGAGAAACAGCGATGCGATCAGCCGCGCTTCTGGATGCGGCAGCAGGCCGTCGGGGAGGAATTCGCCGAGCACGAAGCCGCAGACAAACGGCACCGCGATGCCCGCCACCGAGATCGTGGTCGCGGCGCGGCCGACCTTGCGCACCAGCTTGAGGTCGGTGTCCATGCCCGTCAGCAGCAACAGGAGCAGGATGCCGAACTGCGCAATGCCGTCGATCAGCGCCTTCTGCTCGCCGGATGGTGGAAAGATCACGCTATGCGCCGACGGCCACAGCCAGCCGAACAGCGATGGTCCGAGCAGCAGGCCGCCGAGCAGTTCGCCGATCACGGAGGGCTGGCCGATCCGCTGCATCAATTCGCCGAGGCCGCGCCCGACCGCGATCAGGAGCGCGATCTGGGCGAGCAGAATGAACTCGGATGGCCTGCTCGCCTTGTCGCCCTCGGCGTCGGCTGCCGTGATACTCACGAGCAGGATGACGGTCGCCCAAATTGCCGGTTGAAGCCGCCCCCAGCGGATCACCATGGCATCTCCGATTTCCAATTCCGGCGCGGCCCGGTCCGCTTGCCGCATGCGGTCAACGCCCGGGTTCCGAAAGTGATCCACTGGGTCAGATTTTGGAACGGAGGCACCGGCGGTTCGTTTCGCTCATGATGCGTTCATCCTGGTGATGCGAATGTCTCCATGAGCGAGCCTGGCCGCCGAAGCGGCTGCGGCTCAGCTCGCGCGAACGGGAGGCTGCGATGGCAACCAGATCCAATCTTTCGAAGGCTGAACTCGCGCGTAGCGTTGCCGGCGCCACATCGGCATTGGTGCTTAGCGCGCTCGTCCTGTTCGTCGCCGCGCATCACCTGAGCGGCGGATAGGCAGGCGGCGCGTGCCGCGCCGATCCATCAAAGCAGGAAGGTCCCGATCAGGAGGCCGGCCGCAAATGCCCAAAGCCCGAGGGTGCAGGCCGATATGACGCGGACGAGATTGCGCAGATCCACGTCCTGCCAGCTGCTATGGGACCGATACGTCAATTGCAGGCACCCCGTGCGGTGGCCGCCTTGCTTCCTGGCCCGACAGCCTGTTCCCGATAGGTGCCCAAATGAAGGCAACCAATGGTGGCGCCCGATCACGCATTTGCGAGGCGCCGCCTCAAAGCGCCCGGTATTGCCTTCCGGTATTGTCTTCCTGCCGGCGAAATGATGCCAGTGCGGATCAGGCTGCCCGGCGCTTGCGGGTCCGCGCGGCCTTCTTGGCCGAGCGCGACCGCTCCGCCGCGGGGCGGCTCGCGGCCGCCTTGCCGCCGAGCTTGCCGCCCTTGCGCGACGGCGAGTGATCCTCGCGCGTGCCGCGGCCGGAGCCGCTCTTCTTGCCGCCGTGGGTCTCCTTGTTGACGGTCGCCCATGCGCGCCGCTCGGCTTCGCTGCTCGAAATGCCGCGCTGCTCGTAGCCTTCCTCGATGTGCTCGGCCTGCCGCTTCTGCTTGTCGGTGTAGCTCGACTTGTCGCCTCTGGGCATCGCGCTCTCCTGTCTATTTTGATCGAGACGTCCGCCGGACTTCGGCCGTGTCGTCGTTCGGCTCGACGACCTCGAATCTGGACCGGCTGAAGCGGCCCAATCCGCTGAGCTCGTAATAGCCGTCACGTTCGATATCCCTTGTCACCTCGTAGACGCGCCCGAGCGAGAGCGTGTCCCGCTGCAACGTGTTGTCGACGCAGCGAACGTGAAAAATCTTGCCGGTTTCGGCCATGCGCTCATCCTGAATTGTTGGTCTGGTTCGGCGTTACTTATCGCGCAACGTCGCGATCGCAATCGGTGTGCCGATCACGAAATTTCGTTCGGCAATTTCCATTCGGGCGCCGGCTCGCAGACTTCGCTGTCGCCGGGAATTTGCTTCATGTGATAGCCGGCTGGCAGCACCTGGCCCGGAGCCTCATCCGCGACCGGAACATCGAAGACCAGCCCGGAGACCAGTGCATGTTCCCACGCCTGCTTCTCCGTCGGAAAAGCCTTGTCGATTTGTTTGTCGCGATCGAACAGCGCGTAGGGCATCTGGCATCCTCAAGCATTGGCGGCCCGGCGCAGGCGGCTCGCCTGTCGTTCGCCCGATATGTCGAAAACGTCCGTTGCTGACTGGTGTTCCTAAATTCGCGCGCCAGCCGCAAAGGCCGAGCCGCTACCTTGCATGATATCGCTGAGATATTTCGCCGGTGGCTTGCCGAGCGCCTTCTTGAACATGGTGATGAAGGCTGTGACGGACTCATAGCCCAGTGCGGACGAGACCTGCTGTACGCTCGCGCCGGCGGAGAGCTCGCGCAATGCGACGATCAAATGCAGTTGCTGGCGCCAGCGCCCGAAGGTCAGGCCGGTTTCTCTCAGGATGAGACGCGCCAGACTGCTCTCGCTCAGCGCCACGCGTTCGGCCCATTCGGCCATCGTGCGGCGATCGGCCGGATCATCGGCGAGCGCTGCCGCGATCCGTCGCAAGCGTGGCTCGGGCGAGATCGGCAGATGCAGCTGCTGCAGCGGCATGCGCGGCAATTCGCTCAGCAGCAATTGCGCAACGAGCGTCTCGCTGCCGCCGTCGTGCTGCATGCGGTCGGAAAGCTCAATGATCAGCTCGCGCAGCAACGGCGAGATCGACAATGTGCAGCAGCGGTCGGGCAGGTCGGCGGCACCGGGCTCGATGAAGACGAAAAAGATCTGCGCATTGGCGGTTGCGATATTGGTGTGGCGCGTGCCGCCGGGAAGCCAGACGCCGCAATGCGGGGGCACCATCCACAACCCGTTCGGAACGCGGCACATCACGCCGCCGCCGAGCGCGAAGACGAGCTGTCCCTTCCGGTGCGCGTGCTCGGCCGCCTCGACCTTGTTTTCGGTGACGTCGAGGCG
The DNA here is from genome assembly GCF_054060035.1 of Bradyrhizobium sp. USDA 3262. Classification (NCBI taxonomy): domain Bacteria; kingdom Pseudomonadati; phylum Pseudomonadota; class Alphaproteobacteria; order Hyphomicrobiales; family Nitrobacteraceae; genus Bradyrhizobium; species Bradyrhizobium sp. USDA 3262. Next base: position 6,215,046 of record NZ_JBSSCT010000001.1, on the reverse strand, counting down.
CACGGCGATGGCCGCCGCCGCGACGTCATCCGGATCAAGGTCCGGCCAGGGATAGCGAAGTTGAAAGCCCATAACGGAGCAGGAAACCCGTCGAATGACCGAATTTAGCGATCGATAGAGCAGATATGTAAATTCTTCCGGCAGCCAAGTCGATAGCCTGGCGATGCAAATGGCCAGGAGCATGCGATGACGATGATTGCGCCGATGCGCACGCTGGGCGGGCAGGGGCCGTTGTTGACGGGGATCCTGCTGATCGCCTCGACGCTTCGCGCGCCCATTACCGGCGTGGCGCCGATGCTCGGCATGATCGGTGAGACCAACCGGATCAGCGCGGCGGAGGCCGGGATCCTGACGACGCTGCCCTTGCTGGCATTCGCGGCGATCTCACCGGTTGCAGCTGTGCTCGGGCGCAAATGGGGCATCGAGCGGTCGCTGTTCGGTGCGCTGCTTGTCATCGCGGCCGGGATCGCGCTGCGCTCGTCCGGTCCGGTCTGGGCGCTGTTCGCCGGCACCGCCACCATTGGCGCCGGAATCGCCGTTGGAAATGTGCTGCTGCCGAGCCTGCTCAAGCGGGACTTTCCGACCCGCATCGCCAGCCTGACCGGCGCTTACGCGATCACGTCCGCATTGGCCCAGGCGCTCGCATCCGTCGTGGCCATCCCGCTCGCCCAATTGCCGGGATCGAACTGGCATCTCTCGCTTGCGAGCACGCTGATCTTTCCGTTGGTGGCGCTGATGGCCTGGGCACCCCAGCTTGGGGCGCACGCGGCCCCGACGGTCGAGCCGGCCTCGCCGCCGCATCGCGGGCGCATCTGGCACTCGCTGCTTGCGTGGCAGGTGACCGGCTTCCTCGGCCTGACCTCGCTGGTGTTCTACATCATCGTCGGATGGTTGCCCGCCATCCTCGTGCAGGCAGGTTACCCGGCGGCGACGGCGGGTACGCTGCACGGTGTGCTGCAATTGGCGACCGCGGTCCCCGGCTTGATCCTCGGGCCGATGGTCCGGCGCATGAAGGACCAGCGCGGCATCGCGATCGCCGTGTCGCTTGCGACCTGCATCTCGCTGCTGGGATTGTGGCAGCTTCCGTCGCTCGCAATGCTGTGGGTCGCGCTGTTTCGGCTTCGGGGCGGGCGCAGCCTTCATCCTCGGATTGACATTCGTCAGCCTGCGAACCTCGCACAGCCACCAGGCGGCCGCGCTGTCGGGCATGGCGCAGTGCCTCGGCTACTCGCTCGCCGCTGCGGGCCCGCCGCTTGCCGGACTGGCCCATGATGCGACCGGAGGCTGGGAGGTCGCGCTCGCGTGCTGCGCCGTCGCGACGGTGCTGATGGCAGTCCTGGGCGGATCAGCCGGCCGCGCGGCGACAATCTGATTGTCGTTCGATGCGGAATAACGCGAGCCAGATCCGGCTCGCGACGAGGCGTGGCGGCGGCCGGTCGGTTGTCTGCGCTGCAGGCCCGCGCTACAGAAGGCGGGAAGCCTCGCAAGCAAGAGCCAAGGGAAAAGTGTCGTTGAGGACATCTGCCAGCACGCGCATCGCGATCGGATCGACGCTTTTTGCCTTGGCGTCGAGTGCATTCCTTTTTCTGGTTCCTCCGAGTCCGATCGACAGGAACCTGTTGCGTGGTGCCTTCCGTCTTTACAAGGGATATGCGTATCTCATCCCCGTCAAATACGTGGACGGCACGCTCGAGACCGCCCGATTGTATGAAGACGACCGGCTGCTCGGCCCCGCGAACACCGCCCAGCAAGAGATCATCGACAAGGGCGCCGGCCGATTCGCATTTTACCGGGACACCTGGAATTACTTCGGCCCGGCCTTGATGTTCTCGACCAGCGACAATACCGACCCGAACACCAACGGCAGGAAGTATCACCTCAGATGACGAACTGGTGTCCGGCTGTCGTCACGTCGTGCGTATCACGCCCAGTTCCTTCGACCGTTGGAGCAGAGCCGGCCGGTAAGGCGGGGAGGGATCGTCGTCGTCAGGGATGGCGCAATGGCCGAACTCCTGCTGGACGCGCTGGATCTCCATGACGCGATCGTTCAACCGCTGCAGATGTTCAAGCGATGTTGCCTTCCAGTAGCGGAAGGTATCGAACGTAATCGGCACGAAGGCGGTGCCGAACAGCGTTGGATCGGGCACGATGGTCCGCCCGAGCAGCAGGTAGCGGTTCTGACCGACGATGACGAGGGTGGCATACGGCCGCCCTTCACTTACCCTGAGGCCCTTCAACGAAAGTTCGCACAGCTTGCTGAAATAGGGTTCCTCGCGCCAGCGGTCGGGATCATCGAGGTCAACCTGCACATTCAGCGCGTCGAGCCCGAAATGCGGCACCATGCCCGTGGTCTCGGGAAACCAATCGTCATCGAGGTGGCCTTGCAGCCAGGCACAGCTGAATGACCGGCACTGCCGGGGACGCTCGTGGTAGATCTCGCATCCGCCGCCCGCCAGGATGTGGTTGCAGACCGTGTTCATTGGCTTGCGGAGATCGGTCACCTCAAGCACCTTGCAGCAGAGGGTGCATGATCCACACTGCCTGACCGTCGGAGCCACGGGAAAGCCGAGGGCCCACGAGCCTTGTCGTTCGCGGAGGAGCAGCTTCTGCTTCTCCAACGTGCTCAGTGCACGCTCGACCTTGAGGCGCGACAATCTGGTCACGCCGATAATATCTTTCGTCGTCGTCGCGCCGCTCTCGACCGCCCGAACGACGACCAACGCCACTTGATCCATTGTTTTTCTTCTTGTCCGGCTCGTGGCCGGCTCTTCTTGTGCAGTGTTTTTGGCCGCCGGTATTCGGCGACGGTAGATTCCAGTGCAATCCGGAACGTGCCGCGACCGACGGCTGCGAGATTCCACCGAAGCGTATCGGTGAGGGCGGCATGTCGCATCCGATAAACGCGCATGGCATCCCTGAGGACAAATCGTCGTGATTGGCAGCGACAGGCGTTGGGTCCGCGAGCGTCTGCAAGGTCAGAGTGGTCTCGTGTCATCGGCAATGTCGCGAGAATGCGAATGTGTGGCTAGCAGACCGTGCAACACATTCAGTGTCGTCCCTGCGAAAGCAGGGACCCATAACCACCGATGGTTATCGTTGAAGGCCGCTGGAACGACGAGTCCCTTTCACAACATCCGCCGCGGAGTGTCGTCCCTGCTTTCGCAGGGACGACACTGTGGGTGAGGCGCCACCTGCTTACAGCCGCGGGCTCGCCCGCCACCCTCGTTAAATTCGCGATTGCTGGCTGCCTCATCTTCAGGCAATGACGGCCTGCAATGAACAAGAGCTTCGAGGAAACTGCCGCTCGTCTGGCGCCGGCGATCTTTGTCGTGCTGTGGAGCACCGGATTCATCGGCACCAAATACGTCATCAACAATGCGGAGCCGCTGACCTATCTGGCGATCCGGATGACGTTCGTGGTTGTGGTGATGGCGGTCATCGCCGCGATCGCGCGGCCGAACTGGCCGGACCGGACAGGCATCTTCCACAGCGCGGTCGCCGGCATCCTGGTGCACGGCTTCTATCTCGGCGGCACCGCGATTGCGATCGCGCATTCGGTTCCGGCCGGGCTGTCGGCCTTGATCCCGGGCCTGCAGCCGATCCTGACCTCGACCCTTGCCAACCGCTGGCTGGGCGAGCGCGTCACGCCGGTGCAATGGGGCGGGCTGGTGCTCGGCCTCGCCGGCGTCGTCTTGATCCTGCACAACCGGCCGATGACGGGCGAGGCGGGGTGGGGCTGGCTCGCCTCAGGCGTCTCGCTGATCAGCATTACGCTGGGCACGCTCTATCAACGGCGCTATTGCAACCGGATCGACTGGCGCGCCGGCAATCTGGTACAGTACATCGCGGTGACGATCTTCTTCGGCATCGGCGCCTTTGTGTTCGAGACCAATGTCGTGCATTGGACCGGCGAGTTCGTGCTGGCGCTGGCCTGGCTGGTGTTCGCACTGTCGATCGGCTCGATCGGGCTGTTGTACTGGCTGATCCGTCACCACGCCGCGACCTCGGTCGCGAGCCTGTTCTATCTGGTGCCGGCGGTGACCGCGCTGATGGCCTACATCCTGTTCGACGAGCGACTAGATCATGTCGCCATTGCCGGCATGGCCGCCTGCGCCGCGGCGGTGCTGCTGGTCAATCGCCGCGCTTAATCGCTGCGACGGATCTTCGCGTAAGCTGCAAGCGCGCGTTCGCGGCTCTTTTTGTGATCGACGATCGGCGGCGGGTAGGTCTTGCCGAGTTCGATGCCGGCGCTCGCCAGCTCGATCGGTGTTGCTGTCCAGGGCTGGTGGATCAGGTCGTTGGAGAGCTGCGAGAGCTCCGGCACCCAGCGCCTGACATAGCAGCCGTCGGGATCGAATTTCTTGCCCTGCAGGACCGGATTGAAGACGCGGAAATAGGGCGCGGCGTCGGCGCCGCAGCCCGCGACCCATTGCCAGTTCGCCGGGTTGGAGCCGGCATCGGCATCGACCAGCGTATCCCAGAACCATTGTTCGCCTGTGCGCCAGTCGATCAGGAGGTGCTTGACCAGGAACGAGGCCGCCACCATCCGCACCCGGTTGTGCATCACGCCGCTGTGCCAGAGCTCGCGCATGCCAGCATCGACGATCGGATAGCCGGTGAGTCCGCGCTGCCAGGCCTCCAGCGCGCGGGCGTCGCGCTTCCACGGGAAGGCATTGAAGTGCTCCTGCAGGTTGCGCTGCGCCAGGTCGGGGATGTCGAACAGCAGATCGCGGCAGAATTCGCGCCAGCCGAGCTCGCTGAGGAACTTGTCGATGTCGCCGGCAAGGCGCGAGTCTTCGGCGGCGGCGAAGCGTGCCGCATGCCAGACCTGCCGCGGGCTGATCTCGCCGAAGCGCAGATGCGGCGACAGGCGCGAGGTGCCGTCGCGGTCGGGCCGGTCGCGGTCGCCGGTGTAGCCGCTGATCCCCTCATCGAGGAATCGCTTCAGCCGCGCCTGCGCAGCGGCTTCACCGGGTGTCCAGGTCTCGCGCAGGCCGCCGGCCCAATCCGGCCGGTCAGGCTCGAGCTTCCAATCGCCGAGGGGGTCGCTCGCGATGCCGCGGATGGATGTAAGCTTCTTCGGCGCCGGCAACGGCTTTGGCGGATCGCCGAGGCCTTGGACGCGCCGCCAGAACGGCGTGAACACGCGCAAGGCCCGGTTGTCCTTGTTGCGGATCGCCTTGGGATCGACGAGCAGGTCGCCGGGAAAAATCTGCCAAGCGATGCCGTCAATTGCGAGCGCGGATTCGAGGTCTGCGGCAATCGCCTGATGCGGTGCCTGCGCGATGTCGTTCCAGAACACGGCGCCCGCGTTGATTTCGCGCGCCAGTGTGGCGATCACGGAGGCGGCCGGTCCGGTGCGCAGCACCAGCGTGCCGCCGATCGCCTTGAGGCTCTTGCCGAGTGCACGCAGCGATTGCGCCAGCCACCAGCGCGTCGCGCCCCCAAGGGAGCGTGCGGCTGGAGGTTTCAGGGCACGGCTTTCGTCGTCGCGGACATAGAGACCAACCACGGGTGCGCCGCGGCTGGCTGCTTCGTAGAGGGCCGGGTGATCCGACAGCCGCAGATCGTCACGAAACCAGACGATAACAGGCTGTGCGCGGGCCACCCGGACGCTGCGTGCCGGCCGTTACTTCGGCTGCGGCACGATGCGGATGTAGGGCTTCGGTTCTTTCCAGCCCTGCGGATAGATCGTCTTGGCCTCGTCGTTGCTGACCGAGCCCGCGATGATCACGTCCTCGCCCTGCTTCCAGTCGGCAGGGGTGGCGACGCGGTGCTTGGCGGTGAGTTGCAGCGAGTCGATGACGCGCAGGATCTCCTGGAAGTTCCGACCCGTGGTCATCGGATAGACCAGCACCAGCTTAATCTTCTTGTCGGGGCCGATGATGAAGACGTTGCGGACCGTTTGGTTGTCCGCCGGCGTGCGGGTGAGGGGGTCGCCGGACGTCGAGGCAGGCAGCATCTCATAGAGCTTGGAGACGTTGAAGTCGGTGTCGGCGATCAGCGGATAGTTCGGGGCCGCCCCCTGCGTCTCCAGGATATCCTCGGCCCATTTGGCGTGGCGATCGGCGGGATCGACCGAAAGGCCGATCAGCTTGATGCCGCGCTTGTCGAATTCCGGTTTCAGCTTGGCAAGCGCGCCGAGCTCGGTCGTGCAGACCGGGGTGAAGTCCTTCGGATGGGAGAACAGCAGGGTCCAGCTGTCGCCGATCCAGTCGTGGAACTTGATCTTGCCCTCAGTGGTCTGGGCTTCGAAGTCCGGTGCGGTCGCGCCAATCGGAAGTGTCATGATTTTACCTCATCTCTTTGAAGTCACAGTTGAATTTGTATTTGAGGCTGTCCGTTCCAGTATAGGACGGGATAAGGCTTAAGTGAACGGGTTCTGAAAAAAGGTGAAACATTTCTCCTTGAGGGTGGAATTCCAAGCAACTTGTTTTGATCCGGATCCCTGCGGCGAAATATCAGCTGCGGCACAAAGGCTTGGAAATGCCCAGATAATGCCGCTTATCGCCGTCATCACGCCGGCCCCGGCTGCTATAGGACTGAACCGTGACGACGTTTAAATCGACCAAATAGCAACCATCTAAAAATCTCGGAACGCAAGTTCCGAATCATTAACCACTCGTTTACGCCCGCATGGAAAAGCTGGCCTGAGATAGGAATTGAAAGCTCCCACAATGTCTACCCCAAGTACCAAGACCGCTGAGCCTCTCAGCGGTGCGTTGCATCCGTCCTGCCGCAAGACCGCCGCCCATGCGCTCACCATCGTGCGCGACGGCGTGATCACCGGCGAAGGCCCGACCACCAAGGGCCGCATCCATTTCTCCCGGTCGCTCGATGCCGATGACGCTGCCTGGTGCGCGCGCATCCTGACGGCGGCCGCGGTCGAGCATCAGCCGGTCAGCCGGGCCGAGATCGAGGCGCTGTTCGCGATCAACGAGGCCGCTGCCGAGCGCAGCGATGGCGGCCGGTTCGACGATCTGCTCGCCAAGGCGATCGCCCATCATGCCGCCTCCGAGTCCGGCCTGCCGGTGCCGCCGCGCACGGTGGCGCTGTCGCCCGACACCGAGATCGATCGCTGGGCGCCGAGGCAGGGCGCCAAGATGGACACCAAGGTCCTGGAGTGGATCGCGAGCCAGATGCGCGGTCAGCGTCGCACCGGCCGCGCGCTGGCGGCGATGGTGGCGACGCTGGTCGGCGCGACTGCGCTGCCGCTCGCGGCGCAGCTCCCCAACGTGTTCGACATCGGAATGATGTAAACCATCATCCCGCGTGACTGGAATTCGAGCAGAGCGGCGGGGATTACTTCCCCGCCGTTTTCTGTTTGCGGCCGGTTTCCTCGAGCCCGAGCGTCCGCCCCGGAAACCCGGCGACGTCGAAATAGCGGGTTGAGAGCACACGCTGGAATTTCAGCACGGTGCGCAGGCCGTTGGCCGACGCCTTCTTCGACATGATGGTGCCCTCGGCCATCTTCGGCACGATGCCGTTCGGCAGCGCCTCCGACATCACCCGGCCGATCAGGCCGCCATTGTTCGGCGCGCGCAGGCCGAGCAGCTGGGCCGCGGTCATGCCGACATCGGCGTTGCTGACCGGCAGCGGATCGACATAGCCCGCCTTGAAGTCGGGGCCGATCGCCGCGGTGAAGTTGAAGGTGTCGCCACGGCTGAAGCTGCCATGCATGCCCTGGCCCTGGCGCAGCACGGTGTCGGCGATCTGCACCGAGCAGTTGGTCGGGATCTCGCAGCCGCTCGACCAGGAGCGGAAATTGACCACGATCGATGGGTTCGGCGTCACCGCCTTGCCCTTCAGATTGAGGTTCGACATCGGCAGCGTGCCGGGGAAGGTGCCGAGCTTGTCGTCGACAAACAGGCCGCTGACATAGTCCTGCTCGAGCAGCGCCTTGATGACGCGGTCGGCGAGCTTCTTGTCGCGGTTCGGCAGATAGATCAGATCCGAGCCGCCATTGGTCGCGATCACGACGTCAGGCTTGGCCGGATCCTGGCCGAGCACGCCGTTGCCGGCCTTCGGGTGGGCATTGTCGGCGACCTTCGCGTTCTTGTCGTTGGGGTCGAACAGCGGCAGGTCCAGCGCCCTGGCGAGGTCGATCGCCAGAAAGCCCATCGGCAGGAAATCCTTCGGCGTGTCGCTATAGGCGATCTTGGCCGAGGGGCTGGTCTTGCTCTCCTTCGAGATGGTCGAGAAGCCGTGGTCGGAGGAGATCATGATGTTGGTGTCGGCGGAAAGCCCGAGCTCGTCGAGTGCCTTGCGCAGCTGCGCGAGATTGTTGTCGGCGTTCCTGATGCCGGCCATCGAGGTCGGGCCGTTGATGCCGGGGGTGATGGTGTTGAGGCTGTCGCCGGTGTTGTGCTGGCTGCCGTCCGGATCGCGCGACCAGAACACCAGCACGAACGGCTTGTTGCGCGCCTTGAACATCGGCAGCACGACCTTGGTCGCGACGTCGGCCATGTAGGCCTGCTGGGCGACGTTGGCGACGGTGGTGCCGGGCGTCTTGGCGTCGCCGGCCTTGGCGTTGTCGCCGCGGCTCGGGGTCGCGAGCGGCAGGCCGGCCTTGGTCAGGGCTTCCTTCATCTCGTCGGAGAGCGGCACGCCGGTCTTGCCGCCGGTGGAATCGTCGACCACGATCGTGTTCTTGCCGCGATCGGTGTGGTCGAACAGCAGGGTCGGGCCGACCTTGCCGATGGCGGCGGTGCTGAAACCCTGGCCGCGGGCCATCTTCAGCAGCGTCTCCTCGTTGAGGTAGTCGCCGTTGAAGTGATCGTCGACGTCGGCGAGCACCGCGTCGTTCTCGATGAAGGGGACCACGGTGTCGCCGGCGGGCACCGAGGTGTAGCCGGTGTAGATCGTGTTGGAGAAGGTGCCGGTGTCGCCGAGGTAGTGGCCGGTCGACAGCGCCGAGCTGTTCGCCATCGTGAAGGTCGGGAACAGCGAGTGCGAATTCTTGAAGTTGACGCCCTTGTCGCGGATCTCGGCCATGGCCGGCGTCGTCTCCGGCGTCACGATGCCGCCGCGCAGGCCGTCGGGGACGAACAGGATGAGGTTGCGGGGCTTGGCGTTCTGCGCCGAGGCGGCGCCCGCCGAAAGCGCGATCATGCTCGCGGACAGTAAGGTAATGGCACGACGCATAGTGTTATTCCCCCTGATGAAGCCCCGCGGCAGCCCGCCGCAGCCTTCGTTTAGTTTTGCCACATGACAGAAATGTTACAGCGCTTGTTCGGCGCTGTAACGGCCGGATTTTTCCCGCGGATTGCCGGTCAGCACACCGTCATTCCGCAGGTTGAACCGCCGTTCTCTCATTGCGCGCAGCGCTGCCGGCATGCCCGTACCGGGCATAGAGCGCCGGCAGCACGGCAAGCGTCAGCAGGGTCGCGCTGATCAGGCCGCCGATCACGACGGTGGCGAGCGGCTTCTGCACCTCGGCGCCGGTGCCGGTGGCGAACGCCATCGGCACGAAGCCGAGCGAGGCCACCAACGCGGTCATCACCACGGGGCGGAAGCGGGTGAGGGCGCCTTGCTCGATGGCTTCCCGCATCGGCACGCCGCGTTCGCGCAACTGCCGGACGAAGCTCAGCATCACGAGCCCGTTCAGCACCGCAACGCCCGACAGTGCGATGAAGCCGACCGCCGCCGAGATCGAGAACGGCATGCCGCGCAGCCAAAGTGCGGCGATGCCGCCGGTGAGCGCCAGCGGCACCGCGCTGAACACCAGCAGCGCGTCGCGGGCCGAGCCCATCGCCGCCAGCAGCAACAGGAAGATCATCGCAAAACAGGCCGGCACCACGACGGCCAGGCGCTGGCGCGCTGCGGCGAGATTTTCCGACTGGCCGCCCCAAGTCATCCAATAACCCGGCGGCAGCTGCACGGATTGCGCGACTCTTGCCTGGGCTTCCTCGACCACCGAGCCGAGATCGCGGCCGCGAACATTGGCTGTCACCACGATGCGGCGCTTGCCGTTCTCGCGGCTGATCTGGTTCGGCCCCTCGGTGAAGGAAAACTGGGCGACGCGGTTGAGCGGCAAGCTCTGCACCGGCGAACTCGGCGTCGCCTTCGGCAACGCGACCGGCAAATTGCTCAACGCCTCGAGATCGGAGCGCACGCTCTCCGGCAATCGCACCACGATGTCGAAGCTGCGATCGCCCTCGTAGACGACGCCGGCATCCTGACCGCCGACCGCGGCGCCGATCACGTCCTGCACGGCCGAGACGCTGAGGCCGCGCCGGGCGATCGCAGCCTTGTCGACCTTGATCTCGAGCACGGGCAGGCCGCCAGCCTGTTCGACCTTGACGTCGGTCGCGCCGCGCACGCTGCGCAGCGCGGCAGCAATCTGGTTAGCGGCTTTCTGCATCGGCCCGAACTCGTCACCGAACACCTTGACCGCGATATCGCCGCGAACGCCGGCGAGCAGTTCGTTGAAGCGCATCTGGATCGGCTGGGTGAATTCATAGACGTTGCCGGGCAGCCGGCCGACCGCCTTCGAGATGTCCTCGATCAGTTGCTCCTTGGTCAGCGATGGATCCGGCCACTGCTCGCGCGGCTTCAGGATGATGAAGGTGTCGGACGCGTTCGGCGGCATCGGATCGCTCGCCACCTCCGCGGTGCCGGTCTTGGAGAAGACGAATGACACCTGCGGAAAGCGGCTGACGGTCTTCTCGACCGACAGCTGCATCGCCTGCGACTGCGACAGCGCCGTACTCGGAATCCTGAGCGCGTGCATGGCGATGTTCTTCTCGTCGAGCGAGGGGATGAACTCCTGGCCGAGGCGGAAGAACCCGAACAGGGCGGTGGCGAACAGCACGACCGCCACCGCGATGACCGGGATAGGCGTTGCAACCGCGCGCCGGAGCAGCGGGCTGTAGCAGCGCTTCAGCGCCGCAACGAGTCGGTTTTCCTGCTCCTGCACGCGACCGGTGATGCCGATCGCGATCAGCGCCGGAACCAGTGTCAGCGACAGCACGAAGGCGGCGGCGAGCGCGAGGATCACGGTCAGCGCCATCGGCTCGAACATCTTGCCTTCGACGCCGGTGAAGGTCAGCAGCGGCACATAGACCAGGAGGATGATGGCCTGGCCATAGAGGCTCGGCTGGACCATTTCCACGGCGGACGCCCGCACCGTCGCCAGCCGTTCGTCGCGCGTCAGCACGCGGCCAAGCGCATGCTGCTTCTCGGCGAGGTGACGCAGACTGTTCTCGGTGATGATCACGGCGCCGTCGACGATCAGGCCGAAATCCAGCGCGCCGAGGCTCATCAGATTGGCGCTGATCCGGCCCTGCCACATGCCGATCGCCGTCATCAGCATCGCGACCGGGATCACCAGCGCCGTGATCAATGCCGCGCGGAAATTGCCGAGCAGCACGAACAGCACGGCGATCACGAGCAGTGCGCCTTCACTGAGGTTGCGCGCCACGGTGCCGATCGTCGCATCGACCAGCTGAGTGCGATCCAGCACCGTCTTGACCTCGATGCCGGCCGGCAAGGACGGCATGATTGTCCGCAGTTTGGCGTCGACCGCGGCCGACACCGTGCGGCTGTTGGCGCCGATCAGCATCAGGGCCGTGCCGACCACGACCTCGCGGCCGTTCTCGCTGGCGCTGCCGGTGCGCGTCTCGCCGCCGATCGAAAGCGTCGCGAGGTCGCGGATCCGGACCGGGACGCCGCCGCGGGTAGTGACGACGACGGCGCCGAGCTCGTCGATGTTCTCGAGCCGGCCGCCGGAGCGCACCACAAACCCTTCGCCGTTGCGCTCGATGTAGCGCGCGCCGCGGCTGACATTGTTGGTCTCGATCGCCTTGGCAACGTCGGCAAAGGTGAGGCCGAGCGCGATCAGCTTCGCCGCATCGGGATGGACCTGATACTGCTTGAGGTATCCGCCGATCGTATCGACGCCGGCGACGCCAGGCACCATCTTGATCTGCGGCTTGATGATCCAGTCCTGTACGGTGCGCAGATAGGCGTCCTTCTCGACCTCGCTCTGCAGCATCTGGCCGTCCGCCGTCAGGAAGCGGCCGTCGCTTTGCAGGCCCGGCGCGCCGTCGGCCTGCACCTTCTGCCCGGAATAATGGACGGTCCACATGTAGATTTCGCCAAGGCCGGTCGAGGTCGGGCCGATCCGCGGCTCGATGCCTTGCGGCAGGCGCGCGCGGACTTCGGTCAGGCGTTCGCCGACTTGCTGGCGAGCGAAATAGATGTCGGTGGCCTCGCTGAACACCGCCGTGATCTGCGAGAAGCCGTTGCGGGAGAGCGAGCGCGTGCTCTCGAGTCCCGGCGCGCCGGCCAGGGCCGTCTCGATCGGGAACGTGATCTGCTTCTCGATTTCCGCGGGCGACAGCGCCGGGGCCACGGTGTTGATCTGGACCTGCTTGTTGGTGATGTCGGGCACTGCGTCGATCGGCAGCCTGGACAGCGCAAGGCCGCCGAGGAACATCAGGATCGCCGCCAATGTGACGACCACCCAGCGCCGCTGGATCGCAAGACCAATGATGCGCTCAATCATGGTCGTGCTCCGCCTCGTCCTTCTCGAACTCCGCCTTCAGCGTGAAGGTGTTCTGCACCGCGATGGTCTCGCCGGCTGACAGGCCGGCAACGATCTCGATATCGTCGTCGTCCTCGCGGCCGGTGCGCACCGATCTCGCCTCGAAGCCGTCGGCATCGCGCACGAACACGGTCGGCGTTCCCTTGATGGTTTGAAGCGCCTTCTTCGAAACGATCACGGTCGACGGCGCGCCCGACAGCGGGACCTCCGCGGTGACGAAGGTGCCCGGCTTCCAGCGGTGGTCCTTGTTGGGCATGGTCGCGATCACGCGCGCGTTGCGGGTCTCGCGGTCGAGCAGGGGGCTGACGAAGATCACGCCGGCATTGGCTTCATCCTCGGTGCCGATGGCGCGGATTTTCACCGAAACGCCTTCGCGAACCGCGCCGATATCTTCGGGGGAGACCGCGAGGTCGACCCAGATGTCATCGAGATTGACGATGACATAGAGCTCGCTCTCCTGACCCTCGCGCCCGATCAATCCGCCGAGATCGACGCGCCGTTCGGACACCCGGCCGCTGATCGGCGCGCGCAAAAACTGCGTCCGCAGGCTCTCTGGGGGCTGGTTCGGCAGATCGGCAATCTCGCTCTCCGAGAGGCCCAGCGCAAACAGCTTCTGCCGGGCGCCGTCGAGCTTGATCTGGGCATCGTTCGCGGTCAGCCGCGTCCGCAGGAACTCGTTCTCCGACACGATGCGGGTCTCGACCAGCGTCTTCTGCCGCGCGTAGAGGGTCTGCTGCAGATCGTTGGTGAGCCGCGCGGCGAGGTATTCGCTCTTGGCGTCGGCTACCTCGCGGCTTTCGATCGCGGCGACGATCTCGCCCTTCTCGACGACATCGCCGAGGCGCTTGCGCAGCTCCGTGACCGTCGCAAGCACGCGCACCGAGACCCGGCCGATGTGATCCGCATCGGGGATCAGCGATCCCGGCGCGAGGAAATGCCGCTTCAGCATGCCGCCGCTGGCTTGCGCGAACGTGATGCCGGCTTCGCGAACCTGGTCTTCACTCAGCTCGATATGTCCGGGGGCCTCGTGCCGGGCCTCGGTCTTTGTGCCTGTCGTCGCAGTCTCCTGCGTCGCGGCCGGGAACCTGACCGGCCAGCCGATCCATCCGGCCGCCACAACGACCAGTGCAATGCCGGCGGCCACGCCGGCGAAAAATAGAACAACCCGTTTCATATGCGCCTCTCCGCAGCGCAGGCCTATGGCCCTGCGCTGTCGCGACATCGATCTGTGCGGAAGCGTGCGCTGGCTCATGGCAGCAGCGCACGGCCGGTCATGCCGACCGGATCAGGCGCGGGGTGGCTTGAAGGGAGAGAGGCGGTCGGCCGAAGCGGGCAGCTCAGTGCTGCTGTGGCCATAGCTATGCGGCGCATAGGCGATCGGGAACGCGGTCTCCTGCGGAGCCACGGACGCGACGTGCGTCAGGCAATGGTCGCCGTGAGGCGAGGCCGGATGCGCCGGAGCCTTGCCGCCGGCGTCGTTGATCGGCTGCGCGATCGAGAAGCCGGGAGCCGCGTCGGCATCGCCGTCGGAGGTCCAGCCGTGGAAGAACGACAGCACCAGCGCAAGCGAAATCAGTCCCGCAAGCAGGCTGCGCCAGCGGCGCGATCCCGTTGCGTGAGGAGAAGACTGAATCATGGTGCGCGAAGCGTCCATGGGGCCTACTTAGCGCCGTGCCCGCGCGCATTCAAGTTCGGGTCCGCGACAGATTGGCCGTGGATACTATAACGTTACGCGCTGCCTGCGGCTCGGCGCATCGACCATCGGCGCGCCGCGACGACCGCCCAGATCGCTTCGACGAGGCCGAACGGCCAGGCGCCCTGCAGGAAACCGTAGGCCGAGCCGAGCGCGCAGGAGACAGCGAAGGCCAGGATGAACCAGGGGCTGCGATCTTCGGCCGCATAGCAGACGAGCATCATGGTCACGGCGAATAACCCGAACAGCGTCAGCGCATCCATTCCGCAGCAGAACTCCTGTTGTAACGCTGTTGATATCTGAGCATGCTTGGGATGGAATATCCATCCAGCGTCGCCGCCCTAAAGGGACTGCACCATGAAGCGCATGCATGTTCACGTCGCCGTCAAGGACATCCCGCAATCGGTCGGCTTCTACTCGGCGCTGTTCGCGGCCGAGCCGACGGTCGTGAAATCCGACTATGCCAAATGGATGCTCGACGATCCCCGCGTCAACTTCGCGATCTCGACCCGCGGCCGCGAACCGGGCCTGGACCATCTCGGCATTCAGGTCGAGAGCGCGGAGGAGCTCGGCGAAGTGTACGGACGGCTGCGCAAGGCCGGCGGCGAGGTCATCGAGCAGGGCCAGACGGTGTGCTGCTATGCCAAGTCGGAGAAGTCGTGGATCGACGATCCCGCGGGGATCGCCTGGGAGACGTTCCATACGACCGGTGAGAGCATCGTCTATGGCGACGGCACCGGCGAGCGGACCGCGCGTGTCGCGCACGAGAAGCAGGAAGAGAAACAGAGCGCGTGTTGTGCTCCACAGCCCCAGGCCGCGCCGCCCGGGGCCTCGGCCTGCTGCAACTCGTGAGCATGGAGCGGCCGAGGGGCCGGTTGCGCGCGAGTCCACGCTGGCCTTAACCGTCCGATAACTGATTTTCCTAACCACCCCTTGGGTTGTGTTCCCGTACAAGGGCATCCACAGGGGCAGGAAAATGTCGGTTGTCTCAACGAGCAGCGTGCCGGAATACCGGCGGCTGTCGATCAAAGGTGTGTTGCGCGCCAGCAGGATGGGCGCCATCCAGTCGCTCGTCCTGAGTGCCGCGCTGCTGGTGCTCGCCATCACGCTTGGCACCGGCTATCTCGCGCTGCAGTTTCGCGAGCGCGCGCTGGAGATGTCCGAGCGCGAGCTCAACAACACCGCGCTGCTGCTGTCGCGGCATTTCGACCAGCAGCTTACCGACCTCCAGCATGTCCACGACGACATCGTGAATTATCTGCGGGCCGAGCAGGTCGAGACCGCCGATCAGTTCGAAAAGAACATGTCGCTCTTGAGCGCGCACGAGATGCTGCGCACGCGGCTGGCGGCGCTGCCGCATGTCGGCGGGCTCAATCTGTTCAACGCCAAGGGATGGCTGATCAACTCATCCGAGATGTGGCCGGTGCCCGACATCAGCGTTGCGGACCGGCGCTATTTCCAGGAGTTCACCTCGGGACGCCCGACCTCGCCCGTGATCGTCGAGCCCGCAATGAGCAAGGTGAGCGGCAACTGGACCACGATCTTCGCGCGCAAGATCACCGGGCGCAACGGCGAGATCATCGGCTTCGCAAGCCGCGGCGTCGAGCCGAGCCATTTCGAGGATTTCGTGGCCTCGCTGGCACTGAGCGGCGACACCGTGATTTCGATGATCCACCGCGACGGCACCATCATCGCACGCTATCCGCAGGATGCCGGCGTGATCGGCCGCAACATCATCAACCTGCCGGTGTTCCAAAAGGTCATCAGCTTTGGCGGCAACACGTCGGGACGGTTCGTTGGCGCTTCGGGCGAGGAGAACGTCGGCGCGGTCAGATCGCTGTCGCATTTTCCAATCCTGATCCTCGCTACCACGAAAACATCGAGCGCGCTGGAGGACTGGCGCGCCCAGACCAAACTGCAATTCTGCGCAGCCGTGTTGGCGGTCCTGATCATCAGCTTCGCGGTCTTCCTGATCGTGCGCCAGCTGCAGCGGCAGCATGATGCGGCAAGCCGCCGGCTGTCCGAGAAGAGCCAGCACCTCGACACCGCGATCAACACCATGACGCAGGGGCTGCTGCTGTTCGACGCCTCGGCGCGGCTCGTGATCTGCAACCAGCAATATATCGACATGTTCGGCCTTTCGCCTGATGTCGCGAGGCCAGGCTGCCATCTGCGCGACCTGATCCTGCATCGCCAGGCGATCGGCTCGTTTGTCGGCGACGTCGATGAGTACTGCGCCCGCTTCACCAATCCGAGGGGCGATGAGGTCCGCGACTCCGTGATCATGACGCCTGACGGTCGCAGCATCCGACTGATCTACAAGCGTGCGCCCGACGGCGGCTGGGCCACCACGCTCGAGGACGTCACCGATGGACGGCGTGCGCAGGCGCGGATCGAGTATCTCGCGCATTACGATGCGCTGACCAATCTGCCGAACCGGACGCTGTTCCAGCGCCACGCGGAAGGGCTGCTGCTCGAGGCCGCCACGCGCGAGTTCGCCATCCATTACATCGACATCGACGAGTTCAAGCGGATCAACGACACGCTGGGCCATCTGATCGGCGATGAGTTCCTGCGGCGCGTCGCCGAGAAGCTGCGTCTGGCGGTCGGATCGAACGACTTCATCGCGCGGCTCGGCGGCGACGAGTTCGCGATCGTCCAGCACGACATCACCTCGGACGACGATGTCAGCGACCTGGTCGCGCGCATCTATCAGTCGCTGCGCACGCCGTTCGACTGCCTCGGCCATCATTTGTCGAGCGACGCCAGCATCGGCATTGCGATCGCCCCGCGCCACGGCTCCGACCTGTTCCGCCTGCTCAAATGTGCCGACCTTGCGATGTACGCCGCCAAGGCGGCGGGCCGCAGGACCCATCGCTTCTTCGATCCGGCGATGGAGGCGCAGGCCAATCTGCGCCGCGCGCTGGAGGCCGATCTGCGGACCGCGTTGGCCGAGGGCGACTTCGAGCTGCATTATCAGCCGCTGGTCGACCTGCGCAGCGACGAGGTGACCGGCTGCGAGGCGCTATTGCGCTGGCAGCATCCGGTGCGCGGCATGATCTCGCCGGTGGAATTCGTGCCGGTTGCCGAGGAAACCGGCCTGATCGAGGAGATCGGGCAATGGGTGCTGCGCACCGCCTGTGCCGAGGCGGCGGCCTGGCCGGCGCATGTGCGCCTCGCGGTCAACGTTTCCCCGGTCCAGTTCAAGTCGGAGACGCTGGCGCTGAAGGTCGCAAACGCGCTCGCCGAGAGCGGGCTCGACCCGCGAAGGCTTGAGCTCGAGATTACCGAGGCGGTGCTGATCGCTGACGACGATGCGGCGCTGGTCACGCTGGGCCAGCTCCGTGCGCTCGGTGTCCACATCGCGCTCGACGATTTCGGCACCGGCTACTCGTCGCTGCAATATCTGCAGCGCTTCCCGTTCGACAAGATCAAGATCGACCGCAGCTTCGTCAAGGAAGTGACCCGCAACAGCGGCTCGGCCTCGATCATCCGCGCCGTGGTTTCGATCGCAGCCGACCGCAACATGATCACCACCGCCGAGGGCGTCGAGACCGACCAGCAGCGCGACACCGTGCAGATGCTCGGCTGCACGCAGATGCAGGGCTACCTGTTCAGCAGGCCGGTTCCTGCGCGGGACCTGCGGACGCTGCTCGCGGCCGATAGCGTCGCCGCCTGAGCGGCTGCCGATCCGGTCCGTCAGGAACAATCGTCGCCGTCTCCGATTGGGAGTGGAAGCTCTTGAGAGGCGAGGCGGTCCATGAAAAGCAAGCTCGTGTCCGATGCGCCCAGCGCGCAGATTCACGTCGTCGTGCTCGATAGCGGCGAGGAAGCGTTCGGCGCGCTGACGAAGTTCGCCAATGATGCCAGGGTGACGGCGGCATCGCTCAGCGCGATCGGCGCGTTCGAGCGGGCAACGGTCGGCTGGTTCGATTTCGCATCCAAGAGCTACCGGAAGATCGAGATCGACGAACAGTGCGAGGTGCTGTGCGCGCTCGGCGACATCGCGACCGGCGACGACGGCAAGGCCAGCCTGCACATGCACATCGTGCTCGGACTGTCGGATGGATCGACCCGCGGCGGCCATCTGCTTGCCGGCATCGTCCGCCCGACGCTGGAGGTTGTGGTCACGGAAGCCCCCGTCAGGCTTCGCCGGCGGAAGCGGCCCGAGCTCGGCATCGCCCTGATCGATCCCGCCGCGACCGCTTGACGCTTTCCGTCGAAAAGTTCCTAAAAATCGACCTGCCGACGCCGGGGCGCGGAACCGAAGCCGTGGAACCGCGTTCCTTTGCGGGGCTCGACCGGCAGGCGATCGATGAAAACCGCAGCAACGTCCGCGGCCATGCTGCTGTTTGCCTCGTGCATGGCAAACGCAGAGAGTGGCCTTGCGTCCTATTATCGTGGCATCGGCAAGAGTGGCGAGATGACCTGCGCGCATCGCAAGCGACCATTCGGCAGCATGATCACCGTCTCCTATCTGGGAAAATCGATCCGGTGCCGCGTCAATGACCGCGGTCCGTTCGTTCGTGGGCGGATCATCGATGTGTCGACCACGGCGGCCCGCGCGCTCGGCATCCTTCAGCTCGGCGTCGCGCATGTTGTGATCCAGTAGAGCGCGGCCGGCGGCGGAATCAGAGCTTGGAAGCGGTCGCCCGCTGTTCGGCGATCGCCTTGCGGAGCGTCCGTGACAGTGCCTCGACCGAATAGGGCTTCTGGATCAGCTCGAAGCCGCTGTGCGCGTTCTCGGCGAGCACGTTGCTGTAGCCGCTGGTCAGCACCACCGGCAGACCGGGAAAGCGATCGCGGATGATTCCGGCGAGCTCGACGCCGTTCATGCCCGGCATGATCACGTCGGAGAACACCAGGTCGGCGGCGAACTCGTTCTCCGAGAGGATCGAGAGCGCGGCATTGGCATTGGCCGCGCGCTTGACCGAATAGCCGAGATCCTCGAGCAGCTCGGTCGAGAACTGGCCGACATCGTCGTTATCCTCCACCACGAGGACGCGATAGCCGCGGCCGATCGAAGCCTGCTCGACGCCGGCGCTGGCGGCGACCTTGGCGTCCGCCGGGCGCATCGCGTGCGGCAGATAGATGGTGAAGGTCGCACCGTGCCCGGGCGTAGAGGTGACCTCGATGTCGCCGTCGGATTGCTTGACGAAGCCGAAGGCCTGGCTCAATCCGAGACCTGTTCCCTTGCCGACCTCCTTGGTCGTGAAGAACGGCTCGAAGATCGCGTCGAGATTTTCCGGCGAGATGCCGGTGCCGGTGTCCTGGATCGAGACCGTGACGAAATCGCCGCTGCGCGAGGCCTGGGCGCGCAGGGCAGGGATATTCTTGACCTTCCGGACGCCGATCGTCAGCTGGCCTTCGCCGCTCATGGCATCGCGGGCGTTGACCGCGAGATTGAGCAGCGCGGTCTCGAACTGGCCGATGTCGGCGATCGCAAAGCAGTCGGGATCCTCGATCCTGACCTCGATGTGGATTCGCGCGCCGACCAGCGGGCGGATCAGCTGCGTCACGCTGTCGACCTGCGTGCCGACATTGAACACTTCCGGATTGAGCGGTTGCCTGCGCGCAAATGCCAATAGCTGCGCGGTGAGCTTGGAGGCCCGCTCCACGGTCTCGGAGATCGCATCGATATAGCGGCGGCGCCGGTCATCCGGCAGATCGCGGCGGCGCAGGAAGTCGGTCGCGGAGCGGATGATGGTGAGCAGGTTGTTGAAATCGTGCGCGACGCCGCCGGTGAGCTGGCCGACCGCTTCCATCTTCTGCGATTGCCGCAGGGCTTCCTCGCCGCGGCGCCGTTCGGTGATGTCGACGGCCTCCGGCACGGCGCCGACGATGGTGCCGTGCTGGTCCTGCAGCGGCCGCATCGCGAAATCGAAATAGCGCTCGCCGATCGGCAGGCGCAGCTGCATCTCGATCTTGACTTCCTCGCCGCGCATCACGGTCACGAAGGCATTCTGGATCACGCGCGGCATGCCCTCGGTCGCGGCGAACCACGGCGTGTCCCAGAACGGCTTGCCGACGACGTCGGCGGCATCGGTACAGATGCCGGCCAGCGCCGTCTGGTTGGTGTAGAGCAGGCCGCCATCGCGGTTGAGCAGCATCTGGTATTGATGGCTGGTTTCCAGGATCGCGCGCGTCTGCGCTTCGCGGGATTCGAGCTGCGCGGTGCGCTCCAGGATGCGCCGCTCCAGCGACTCATTGAGCTTGCGAAGCTCGATCTCGGCTTCCTTGGCCGCCGTGATGTCGTGGGCGACGCCGATGAAGCCGATATGCTTGCCGTTCGGGTCCCAGCGCGGCTGCGATTCCGAGCGCAGCCAGCGCCAATCGCCCGCGGCATTCCGATAGCGGGCCTCGAGCACGAATGGCTTCAGCGAGAGCTCGCCGGTGATCTGCTCCTGCAGGATTTGCGGCAGGTCATCCGGATGCAGCGCCTTGCGCCAGTCGAACACGATCGCTTCCTCGAACGGCAGTCCAAGGAAGTCGAGATAGGCCTGGTTGGCAAAGGAGCGGGTGCGGTCGAGCTTGGTCACCCAGATCGGCACCGGCGCGCTGTCGGCGATCAGGCGGAAGCGCTCTTCGCTTTCCCGCAAGGTCTCCTGCGCCAGCATCTGATCGGTGACGTCGAGATCGGCGCCGACCAGCCGCAGCGCACGGCCGCTGCGGTCGCGCTCGATCTTGGCGACGACGCGGATCCAGCGGCTCTCACCGTCGTTCGGGCGGACGATGCGGTATTCGGCCGTGTAGTCTTCGCCGCCGGCCTTGAGCACGCCGAACAGGTGCCGGATCGTGCGCTCGCGATCCTCGGGGTGGATGCGCGCGACCCAGTTCTCATAGGTCTCGTTGACCTCTTCGGGCGGCAGCCCATGCACCAGGAGGTATTCGGGAGAGCGGCGGTTGCGCACGCCGTCGCGGAAATCGATCTCGAGTCCACCGACCCGCGCGATGCGCTGGATCCGCGCCAGCTCCGCCTCGCGCTCCTGGAGCTCGCGATGGGCGCGATCGCGTTCGCGCGCGATCTCCTCAAGATGCTGCCGCAGCCGTTCGGCTGCCGCAGCTTCGGGAAGCACATCAGCGGGATCGGATGGGGTCATACGCGCCGGCAACCTCTCGGTGCAGTTTCACACAGGACGCGGCGGCTTTGCCAGCTTGATTTACGGCAATCGTTAGGCTGAGTCATTCCGGGGCGATGCGAAGCGTCGAACCCGGAATCTCGAGATTCCGGGTTCGCTTCGCGCCCCGGAATGACGGTGCAATCCACGAGCCCTTCACTTGGCTTTGGGCGGCCGGCAATTATAGGCCCGGCGGAACCCGGCCGCCTGTGCATCCTCCTCGGAGCAGAACCAGCGATCCGGATTGCCGAGGCCCGGGTAACTGCGGCACGCCTGCAGGTGGTAGATGCCGACATTGCCGGTGACGCGGGCGCGCACGGCGTACTTGCCCTTGATGTTGCAGCTTGCCGGCATCGGCAGGTCATCGGGGAAGAGCGCGTTGCGGATCTGCTGGTCGCGGTCGGCGGGGCAGGCGTTGCCGAGCAGGGCGCCGTCCTTCCTGGCCGTACGAAAGTCGCGCGGCGCCACGAAGCAGCCCTTCCAGAGCCCGGCACGATTGTCCCTGGCGGTGGCTTCATCCGGCTTGAATCGGCCAGTGGCCGAGTTTTCGACATTGAGAGCATAGCCTTTCTGGACCAGCACCTGGCTCAAGCTGGTCGGGTCGCCCTCGATCTTGCAGACGCCGAGGCGGCGCTTCTTGAAGCTCGGATCGACGCCGATATCGTCGCAGTGAATCTGCTTGCCGCCGATCAGCTTGGTGAGCTGGTCGCGCGCTTCGATCCCGCAGGTCCAGACATCAGCATGCTCGTCGATGCAGAGTTGGTCGACCGCCGGCGCGTCGATGCCGTCGAGCCGATAGGTCGTGTTGCCGAGCTGAACGGTGCCGGCGTCCTTGATGACCGCTGACGCCGCGGGGCCGGCGGTCGCGGACGGGCCGGGGATTGCAGACAGGCAGGTCAGGAGAAGCGTCGTGACGACCGGATTTCGAAACCGCATTTTCTCACTTCAAATCTTTGGCGGGCAGCCGAACTTCTAGCACAGGCCGGTACGATCCAACCAAGGACCGTTCGCAAAGAGGGGGCGTGCGGGCCGTCACATCCCGATCGGCATTCCGCGACGTAGAACGGCCAGACATGGCCATTGAAGGGATGCGCATGGCCGAGTTTCGTCATCAACGTCCTCGCCGAAATCGTCACCGACATCTGGACTCTGTAATGCCTCGCACGCTGGCGGCGGAAGAGAAAGGCGGCCCAGAAGAACCGCGTCCGATCAAAGATCCGATTGACTTGATGAGAACAAAATAGGAACATGATGCGCCACCTGAATCCCGGATACCCCATGATGTCTGCACGGCCCGAATCTGACGACGATGACGGGCTGGAGGCCGCTGTCGATCAGGCCATTTCCGCCTGCGGCGGGAATCTGCGCGCCACTATCCGGGCGCTGATCGTGGCCAATGAATTCCTGGAGAACGAGGTCAGCGAACTGATGAAAGCCGTCGCGAAGGCGCATTCGCGTGGCCGCTTCAAGACCTATTCGGGCTGAAATACCCCTCAGGCTACCGCCGAGGATTTGGCCGAGGATTTGGCCAAGCATCGGGCAGGGCGTGCATTAGACCGTTGCCTCCGGGGCAATTTGCTGTACCACGGAGTGGTTACGCCCAATCGCCCGTGCCAGATTGCGCGGGGAGGAATCCTGCCAAAGCCCAAGTCCTAAGAAGCCCAAGCAAGAAGAGCATGTTCAAGAAAATCCTGATCGCCAACCGCGGCGAGATCGCCTGCCGGGTCATCAAGACTGCGCGCCGTATGGGGATTGAGACGGTCGCCGTCTATTCCGAGGCCGACCGCGATGCGCTGCATGTCGAGATGGCCAATGAGGCCGTGTTGATCGGACCGCCGGCCGCGGCCGAGAGCTATCTTTTGATCGACAAGATCGTCGAGGCCTGCCGCAAGACCGGCGCGCAGGCGGTGCATCCCGGCTACGGCTTCCTGTCCGAGCGCGAGGCGTTTCCGCGCGCGCTGGAAGCCGCCGGCATCGTCTTCATCGGCCCGAACCCCGGCGCCATCGCCGCGATGGGCGACAAGATCGAATCCAAGAAGGCCGCTGCGAAGGCCAAGGTCTCGACCGTGCCGGGTCATCTCGGCGTCATCGAGGACGACAAGCACGCCGTCCAGATCGCTGACGAGATTGGCTACCCCGTGATGATCAAGGCCTCCGCCGGCGGCGGCGGCAAGGGCATGCGCATCGCGCATTCCAAGGGCGAGGTCGCCGAAGGCTTCAACCTCGCCAAGGCCGAGGCGAAATCGTCGTTCGGCGACGACCGCGTCTTCATCGAGAAATTCATCGTCGATCCCAGGCACATCGAGATCCAGGTGCTCGGCGACAAGCATGGCAACGTGATCTATCTCGGCGAGCGCGAATGCTCGATCCAGCGCCGCAACCAGAAGGTCATCGAGGAGGCGCCGTCGCCGCTGCTCGACGAGCTGACCCGCCGCAAGATGGGCGAGCAGGCGGTCGCGCTGGCGAAGGCGGTGAACTACGATTCGGCGGGCACCGTGGAATTCGTCGCCGGCCAGGACAAGAGCTTCTACTTCCTGGAGATGAACACCCGCCTGCAGGTCGAGCATCCCGTCACCGAGTTGATCACCGGCATCGACCTCGTCGAGCAGATGATCCGCGTCGCCGCCGGCGAGAAGCTCGCGATCGCGCAGAAGGACGTGACGCTGACCGGCTGGGCGGTGGAATCCCGCGTCTATGCCGAGGATCCGTTCCGCAACTTCCTGCCGTCGATCGGGCGCCTGGTGAAATACCGTCCGCCGGCCGAAGCCAGCCATGACGGCATCACGATCCGCAACGACACCGGCGTGCAGGAGGGCGGCGAGATCTCGATCCATTACGATCCGATGATCGCCAAGCTCGTCACCCACGCCCCGTCGCGCGCGGCCGCGATCGAGGCGCAGGCGACCGCGCTCGACGCATTCTATGTCGACGGCATCAGGCACAACATTCCGTTCCTGTCGGCGTTGATGAACCATCCGCGCTGGCGCGAGGGCCGGCTCTCGACCGGCTTCATCGCGGAAGAATTCCCCAAGGGATTTTCGGCGCGCGCGCCCGAGGGCGAGATCGCTCGGCGGCTGGCCGCGGTCGGCGCCGCCATCGATCACGTGCTGGGCGAGCGCAAGCGGCAGATCTCCGGCCAGATGGGCGGCCGCGTGGTGCTGCGCGAGCGCCGCCGCGCGGTGTGGCTCGACCGCGCCGAGATTGCGCTCGACGTCGCGCGCGAGGATGACGCGATTGCAGTGCGCTTCATCGGCGCCGACGGGCTGCCCGGCAATCCGCACAATCTGGTATCGGGCTGGGTGCCGGGCGAGCCGGTCTGGCAGGGCACCGTCGACGGCAATTTTGTCGCCGTCCAGGTGCGGGCGATCAACAACGGCTTCCGCCTCGCGCATCAGGGCTTTGAGGTCCCGGTCTATGTCTTCACCGAGACCGAGGCGACCTCGGCGCGGCTGATGCCGGTGGTCTCGGCCGCCGACACCGGCAAGAAGTTGCTGTGCCCGATGCCCGGTCTCGTGGTGTCGATCGCGGTGACCGAAGGGCAGGAGGTCAAGGCCGGCGAGACCTTGGCGGTGGTCGAGGCCATGAAGATGCAGAACGTGCTGCGCGCCGAGCGCGACGGCACGGTCAAGAAGATCCACGCCGCCGCGGGCGCTACGCTTGCGGTCGACGCGCTGATCCTGGAGTTCGCCTAAGAAGCTCCACCTTCGAAGGCTTCGGCGATCAAATTGTCGCCGGGCCTTTGCAAGGACGAACAAGGAGTCACCAAGATGGCCTTCCGCAAACGCCGCGAAGCACTGCGATCGATTCTCGACGGGTCAACCTGCATTCGCCCAGGCTCGGTCTATGACGCGACCTCGATCCGGATTGCGGACGATCTCGGCTTCGAGCTCGGCATGTTCGGCGGCTCGGTGGCCTCGCTCGCCGTGCTCGGCGATCCCGATATCGCGCTGATCACGCTGACCGAATTCGCCGAGCAGATACGCCGCATGTCCCGTGCGTCGACGCTGCCGGTGCTCGTCGATGCCGACCACGGTTACGGCAACGCGCTCAATGTCCGTCGCACGGTCCAGGAGGTGGAGGCCGCCGGCGCGGCCGGCCTTACCATCGAGGACACGCTGCTGCCGCAGGCGTTCGGCCAGACCAAGACCCAGCTGATCTCGCTGGAAGAAGGTGTCGGCAAGATGAAGGCCGCGCTTGACGGCCGCAGCGATCCGTCGCTCGTCATCCTGGGCCGGACCGGTGCCGTCTCGATCACCAGTCTCGACGATGCGATTGCACGCGCCAGGGCCTATGAGGCGGTCGGCGTCGATGGCTTGTTCTTCACCGGCATCAAATCGCGTGGCGAGCTGGAGGCGCTCTCGGCCGCGACGACGCTGCCGATCGTGCTCGGCGGCGCGCCGGAGGAGATGACCGCGCTCGATTATCTGGCGAGCCAGCGCGTCAGGATCGCGCTGCAGGGCCACGCGCCATTCGCGGCCGCAACCCAGGCCGTCTACGAGACGCTGAAGGCGCTGCGCGAAGGCACCTCGCCGAACAACCTGAAGGGCATTGCCTCGTCCGAACTGACTGGCCGCGTCATGCGCGAGGCGGAGACCAAGGCGCGCAGCGGCGAGTTCCTCGGTCTGAAAAAATGAGCGGCGTGATCCGCCACGTCACCATCAGCGGTCGCGTCCAGGGCGTCGGCTATCGCGCCTGGGTCGACGAGCAGGCAAACTCACGCGGCCTCGAAGGCTGGGTCCGCAATCGCCGCGACGGCAGCGTCGAGGCGGTGTTTGCCGGCCCCGACGACGTCGTCACTGACATGATTGCGGCATGCAACCGCGGTCCGTTCTCGGCGCGCGTCGCTGCCGTGCACGCCGCATCAGGCAACTCCGATCTTTTGAACCAGCGCCGGGCAGGGGAGCGTTTCTCGGTCCTGCCGACGGTCTGAAGCGCGGCGTCACGCGACCGCTGAGATCACCAGCGCCTGAATCCGGCCTTCGATCGCGCCGCTGCCGAACCGGCGCGCGAGCGCCGATGCGGCGTGCTCGGTCGCAGCATCAAGGCCGATACCGCCGCGCGCCTCGATCTCGGCGCGGAGCGGTGATCCCTGGCAAAAGCCGATCGCAGGATCATGCGGTGCATTCGCCCGGCTTTGCAGCCGAACGTCGTCGATCTCGATCTTGCTGAAGCCCGCGGCTGCAAGGTCGGCCCGGATCGGGTCGGCCGCGTAGTGGCCATAAGGCGTGCGCGCGAGGAAGCGCGGCGGATCGGCCGGAAAGACCTCCGCCAATGCCTGGGTCACCACGTCGGCAAACTCGTTGTCTTCGATGCGACCCCACATGCTGAACAGGAAACGGCCGCCCGGCTTCAGCACACGGCGCGCCTCCGAATAACCCTTGGGCTTGTCGGGGAAGAACATCGCGCCGAATTGGCAGGCGACGACGTCGAAGCTCGCATTGTCGAACGGCAGGTTCAGTGCATCGGCCTGCCGCCAGGTGATTGCGGTCCCGCTCGGCATCTGTGACTTCGCTCGTTCGAGCATCGGTTCATTCAGGTCGGTCGCCACTATCCTGGTGTCGCTGCCGAGCGCGGACGCCAGCGCGCGGGTGACGGCGCCGGTGCCGGTTGCCGTCTCAAGCAGGTCGCGCGGGCCAAGAACCTTGGTGCGTTGCGCGAGATCGCGTGCGTAGGGTTCGAAAATCATCGGCACGAGAAGCCGGTCGTAAAGCTCTGGAATGGACCCAACGAACTCCTTGTCGGACGCTGGCATGCGCAATCTCCATTGCGGCCGTGACGCGGGCAATCCGGTGCACGGCCCAAAATCATCCACCCGGATCAGCTTGGACGAAGAGCTCGGGGGCGACAAAGGAAAACTCCTCACCTGTGACGAACGGCATTCGCCGGGCATCGGGTAGGTCAGGAGACCTGCCATGTCTCCTGCGTCTTCGTGGACCGCGCGGCCAGCCTTGACTTCTGCTCCGAACGGTCTGATATTTCTGTCATGACAGAAATAACCGCCAAGAAAAAACTTCCCGCCGTCGTCGAGCGCTTCATCCTGCATTGGGGCGACATGGGCGACGAATGGGGCGTCAACCGCTCGGTCAGCCAGATCCACGGGTTGCTCTACCTCGCCGAAGCGCCGATGACGGCGGAGGACATTGCCGACACCCTTGGCATGGCGCGCTCCAACGTCTCCAACTCGATCAAGGAGCTCTTGTCCTGGGGATTGATACGGCGGGTGCCGATCCTTGGCGACCGCCGCGACCACTTCGAGGCCGAGACCGACATCTGGGAGGTCGCGGCCAAGATCGCGGCGGGACGCAAGGAGCGCGAGATCGATCCCGCGCTCGCAGCGCTGCGCGCCTGCGTCTCCGACGCGGCCGACGATCCGGCAATCAGCCCGCTCGCGAGCAAGCGGCTGAAGGAGATGCTGACATTCACCGAGCTGGTCGACCGCTGGTACACGCAGATGCTGAACGTGCCGCGGCCGCGCCTGGTCGCGCTGATCAAGCTCGGCGAGAAGATCGTGAGTTTCCTGCCGGCAGGCAGGGCCAAATAAAGGCGGCGGTGCAACGGGAGTGTGCGATGGCGTCAGCAAGGATATCCACCTTAAAGACCGCGCCGGCTTCCGATACAAAGCTGCTCGACGACCATCGCTTCCGCGCATTGCTGTCGGACGAGGATTGGGGCCGCCTGCCGGTTGCGATCTGGCGGCGCTTCTCGAAACGGTTCGAGGACGGCAACACCGTCGTCTATGTCGGCGAGGTCGAGGAGGCGGCGTGCAGCCGCATCGGCTGGTGGCTGGCGCAGGCAGCGCGGCTGATCGGCGGACCGTTCCCGACCGGCACCGAAACGCGCGTGCCGATGATCGTCACCGTCACCGAGGACGCGGCAAGCGGCGGCCAGGTCTGGACCCGCATCTGCGCGCGCCGCGACGGCTTCCCGCAGGTGATTCATTCCGCCAAGCGCTTTGCCGGGTCCACCGGACTCGAGGAATATGTCGGCTTCGGCGTCAGCATGGCGCTGCGCATCGCGGTCGAGCATGAGGCGCTGGTGTTTCGCAGCGTCGGCTATTCGCTGCAGCTCGGCCCGTTTCGGATGCCGCTGCCCGAATGGCTCACGCCCGGCGATCTCACCGTAACCCATTCCGATCTCGGCTGCGGCGACTTCCGCTTCACGCTGGAGATCATCCACCCGCGTTTCGGCCGGCTGATCCGTCAGTCCGCTGTGTTCAGGGAGGCCACGCCATGACGCCGCTGCTTTGGACGCTTGTCGCCATCCAGATTGCGATGGGCGCATTCGATACGTTCTATCACCACGAATTCACCGAGCGGCTGGCCTGGCGTCCCTCGCAGCGCCACGAGCTCCAGCTGCACAGCGTGCGCAACATGCTCTATGCGCTGCTGTTCCTCGTGCTCGGCTGGCTGGAGGTGCACGGCATTCTTGCGATCGCCATCATGGCCGTGCTCGTCGTCGAGGTCGTCATCACCTTGATGGATTTCGTCGAGGAGGATCTGAGCCGAAAGCTGCCGCCGAGCGAGCGGATCAATCACACGCTGCTGGCGATCAATTACGGCGCCATCCTCGTGCTGCTGGTGCCGGTCCTGATCGGCTGGACGATGCTGCCGACCGCCGTCGCGCCGGCCTTTGCGGGTCCGTTAAGTCTGTTCGCGACGGCTGCGGCCTTCGGCGCCGCGCTGTTCGGCGCGCGCGACTTTGCCGCCGCCAGACGCCTCGGACGGATGGCCAGCGTGCCGGCCGCGACGCTGGTCGAGAAATTGCCGACGCGGCAGACCGTGCTCGTCACCGGCGCGACCGGCTTCATCGGCAGCCGCCTGGTCGCGAGCCTCACCGCATCCGGCCATCAGGTGATTGCGTTGATCCGCAATCCGGCAAAGGCCGACATGCTGACGCCGCCGGTGACGCTGATCACGAGCCTCGACCAATTGCCCGCCGACTCCGGGATCGACGCCATCGTCAATCTCGCGGGCGAGCCGATCGGCAACGGCCTGTGGACCGAGGCCAAGCGCCGCAAGATCATCGGCTCACGGATCGACATGACCTCTGACGTGATCAAGCTGATCGCGCGCCTCGAACGCAAGCCGTCGGTACTCGTGAGCGGCTCCGCGATCGGCTGGTACGGACTCTGGCAGGACCAGGTGCTGACGGAGTCGGCGAAATCCCACGCCTGCTTCAGTCACGAATTGTGCGAGGCCTGGGAGAATGCGGCGAAGCCGGCCGCGGATCACGGCGTGCGCGTGGCATATTTGCGGATCGGTCTCGTGGTCGGCACCGACGGCGGCTTCATCACGCGGATGCTGACGCCGTTCGAGTTCGGCCTCGGCGGCCCGCTCGGCTCGGGCAAGCAGTGGATGTCGTGGATCGAGCGCGACGACCTCGTGCGTCTGATCGCGCATGTGATTGCGAGACCTGAACTGTCCGGTCCTGTCAACGCGACCGCGCCGATCCCGGTGACCAACACGAAATTCACCGAGGAGCTCGGACGCCGTCTGCACCGGCCGGCGATCTTCCGCGTGCCGGCGGCGCTGCTCCGCGCCGTCGGCGGCGACTTCGCCGACGAGCTCTTGCTCGGCGGCCAGCGCGTGCTGCCGAACAAGGCGCTGAGCAACGGCTTTGTGTTCCGGCACGAAACCTTGCGCAGCGCGTTCGATGCCATCTTGTAAGGAGGCCTGGATGTGCAGCACCTGTTCCCGTGCATTCGGAGGTTGGCTTGCGGGCTGTGGCGCCGCGACCGCGGTGATTTCCGCCGTCGGTCAGACCATTCTGATGATGACGTCGCACGGCGATGTCGTGCGGCTGCTCTACGGCATCGTCGTGATGCTGCTTCCGTCGGCCGCGGTCTTCGTCATCACTTGTCTGCTCACAGCAATTCCCACGGCGATCGTCGTCTGGTTCACTGAGGAGTTCCATATCCGAGCCGCGGGATTTTTCGCCTGCGCAGGCGCGGCGATCGGCGCGTTGAGCATCAGTGTCCTTCTACGATCCCCGGCTGTCTGGACATCTGGGCTGGTTTGCCTGTTCGTCGTGGCCGGGTTTGTCGCCGGCCTGACCTACTGGTTCGTCATGTGCGAACTGGCGACAGGCGAAGACTCGATGTGAACCGCTACGATGTTCAACCTATGCCGCAGACGCCACGCTCCGAAACGTTGCAGCCAGCGTCCTGAGTGCCGCGAGCTTGGCGGGATCGCCGACTTTCGAATGCAGCATCACCTTCGACGTGCCGAGCCGCGGTAGCTCGTGGGCAGGGCCGATATCGACCAGGCCCGGCGGCGCGATGCGGCGGACCAGGGGCGCAACGGCAAGCCCCGCAAGCGCGGCCGCCACCACCGCGGTGACGCCGCCGCCGACGAAGCTTTCGGTCCAGGCGATGCCGGCCTTGTCGAGCGCGCGCACGGCGAGCGCGCGCACGCCGCAGGGCGGCGCCAGCGTTGCCAGCGGCAGCGCATCGCCGCGCGGCCAGACGAAGCGTTTGGCGGCGAACCAGCCGAATTCGTCCTCGGTCAGCTTCTCGCCGCCGCGCCGGCTGCCTTCCTGGCGCACGATCACGGCGTCAAGCTCGCCGCCATCGTAGGCATCGAGCATTTCGCGCGAGAAGCCGATGGTCACCAAGAGGGCAAGCTGGGAGGCCGTCGCGTGCAGCCGCTCCAGCAGCGGCACCAGCTCCGGGCCCGCGGCGTGATCGCTGATCCCGAGCGTGAGCGGCTGCCGCGCCGGTTTCTCGCCGGCCAGCGCGCGATCATGCACCTCGATCAGCGCGCGGGCGTGCTGCAGGAAGGCCGCACCGTCGGCGGTCAGCCGCACCGCGCGCGGCGAACGCTCGACCAGCCGCTTACCCAGCACCGTTTCGAGCCGCTGCAACTTCATGCTGATCGCCGCTTGCGTGGTGCCAAGCGCCTCGGCGGCGCGGGTGAAGCCTTGCAGCTCGGCGACCAGAAGGAAGGCCTGCACGGTGTCGATATCGAGCGTGGTTGTCATAATCAATGATCGTTATCATTGCTATCAATGTAGATAAGATACCAAGATGATGCGCGAAGGTCTAGCTAGAGGAGGCGCGATTGACCCGCGCCAACCGAATTCAAGGAGACCGATCATGCCGCTCATCACCGTCACCTACGCGACCTCGCGCGAGAGGCCGTCGCTGAAGTCCGACATCGCCGCCGCCGTGTCGGACCTGACCGCACGGATTCTGCACAAGGATCCCGAGGTCTCTGCGATCATTGTGAAGTGCGCCGATGCCGACGACTGGTTCGCAGGCGGCAAGTCGCTCGCCGAGCAGGGGCTTGCGAGCTACTGGCTCGACATCCACGTCACCGAGGGCACCAACACCAAGGACGAGAAGGCGGCCTATCTCGCGGCGCTGTTCAAGCGGATGGGCGAATTGCTCGGGCCGCTGCACACAGAGAGCTACGCCCATGTCGACGAGGTGAAGGGCGACGCCTACGGCTTCGGCGGCCTCACCCAGGAGCGCCGCTACATCGCCGGCAAGCTCGAGGTCGCGCCGCAGAAGGCGGCGTGAAGCCTATGACGTCGCTTCCGGCAGGCGCGCTGCGGTGTCGCCGAACACCTCGGAAAAGGCCTGCCGGAGCGCGACGTCGACATCGGCCATCGTGACCGGCAGCCCGAGATCGACCAGTGAGGTGACGCCGTAGCGCGGATCGACCACGCCGCAGGGCACGATGGCCTGGAAGTGCGCAAGATCAGGCTCGACATTGATCGCGATGCCGTGGAACGAGACCCAGCGGCGCAGCCGCACGCCGATCGCGGCGATCTTGTCCTCATGGCCGTCGCCCTTGTCCGGGCGCCGCACCCAGACCCCGACGCGGTCCTCGCGGCGCTCGCCGCGGACGTTGAAGGCGGCCAGCGTGCGGATGATCCATTCTTCCAGCGAAGCGACATAGGCGCGCACGTCGGGCCGGCGCCGCTTGAGGTCGAGCATCACATAGGCGACGCGCTGGCCCGGGCCGTGATAGGTGACCTGGCCGCCGCGGCCGCTCTGGAAGGTCGGAAAGCGCGGCGCGAGCAAATCGTCGGTCTTGCCACTGGTGCCGGAGGTATAGAGCGGCGGGTGCTCCAGCAGCCATACCAGTTCGGGGGCCGAGCCCGCTGCGATCTTCGCCACCCGGTCGTCCATGGCGGCGAGCGAATCGGGGTAGGGCACCGCGCGGTCCGAAATCCGCCATTCGATCGCGCCGCCGCCCGAAGGGCGCGCAAAGGTCGTCAAATCGAGGCTCTGGCGGTCGTTAACCATTAGCTAACCCTAACGTGGTCAGGTGAACCCACAATCTAGTTCCCGTTCGGCGGTTCAGAAGTGCCCACCCTCGATAAAGTCAGCGTTGATCTCATGGTGGTCCTCGGCACCACC
Organism: Bradyrhizobium sp. USDA 3262; assembly: GCF_054060035.1. Classification (NCBI taxonomy): domain Bacteria; kingdom Pseudomonadati; phylum Pseudomonadota; class Alphaproteobacteria; order Hyphomicrobiales; family Nitrobacteraceae; genus Bradyrhizobium; species Bradyrhizobium sp. USDA 3262. The sequence continues at coordinate 6,182,323 of NZ_JBSSCT010000001.1, read as the reverse complement.
ACGATGCCGATTCACCAGGTCATGCGGCTATCGCGCGGCGCCATCATCGAACTGGATGCCACCGAGGCCGACGAGGTCAAGATCCTCGCCAACAACCTGCCGGTGGCCAGCGGGGTGGTCCTGGTCGACCGCAACCGGATTGCGGTCGAGGTCAAGCAAATGCTGCCGAAATCTCCCGGCGTTCGCAGTTAATTCCCGCATTAATCGCCTTGTCCCTGCATGCATGATTTGTTACATGGCCCCGTCGATGCGGCGGCGCCTTAGGGTTCCATCCGGCATCCTAGCGCTCGTGGCGGAATTGGTAGACGCGCTGCCTTGAGGTGGCAGTGGGTAACACCGTGGGGGTTCGAGTCCCTCCGAGCGCACCATAGGCAATAAGCCATTGATACGAATAAGGTTTTCGCAATGGCCTGCTCCCACATTGTTACCCAACAAAATTCGTAGTTACTTGTCGCCAATCTCCAGTTTTGATCTGGCAAGCGCTATCCTTGTCGTCGCATCCGTTTTTTTGAGCCAAGGTCCAGCGAAGGAAAACCACTACTTCCTCACGAGAGTGCTGTAGTGCAGCACAGCGTAGGAATCGGCGGGGCCGTCTCTCGTTCGGGAGCGCGACGCGGTCTTCCCGGATTGACATGCGCAGGGTGCCGTCGACGGATGCCCAATGACGCTCTTGCGGATGTGCGGAGTTGCCAAAGGAACGAATGGGGTGCGCATCAGGTGCAATTCCGGTCACGCTGGTCTCTGTCCATGAAGAAAAAATTCGATCCCGCCCCCGTCGATAAGCTCGCGGTAGATCCCAAGACGGCGATCGAGGCGGATATGAAAATGACCCGGCTCGAAGAAGGCCTCGAAGAGACTTTTCCGGCCTCCGATCCTGTGAGCGAAACTCAGCCGAAGCCCTCGAAAGACTGACCGTTGAGACACCTTAGGGGGTAGCCGACCTCTCTTCAGCCTGGCCAAGTGCCGGGATGGCTGCACATGCCCCCTAGGCTGCCGATGACCAAGCCATCGCCGCTCTTCGTCATCGGGAGGCAGCGCATGCGCTTCCCCAGCGGCGGCGTTCCCTCGACATTCTGTCCGGTGGCGCGCGGACAAATTGTCCTTCTTGCATGCGGTCGAACCACCAAGCGTCTGACATAACGTGGTTTCCTGATTGGCATGCCTGTTGCTCTGGCGTGCGGTGGCGAGTGTGCTGTGGCGCCTTCACGCCGGAGTGCCGGTTGCACACGGCTGAAGCGAGCTCGCCGGTTCGAATTCCGGAGGCTCCGATGACAACCACCAATCATACGTCCATGCTGTCTCGCGCATTTGCGGACGTGCACGCCAAGTGGGGCTGGTTCGTCGGCCTCGGGCTCCTTTTCATTGTCCTGGGCGCTGTCGCGGCCGGCAACCTGCTGCTGGCTACGATCGTGACGGTCTTCTACGTGAGCGCGGGAATGATCGTAGCGGGCGCCATGCAGATCGTGCAGGCGTTCCGCGTGAAGAGCTGGGGCGGCTTCCTGTGGTGGATGATCAGTGGCGTCCTCTACGCGGCCGCTGGCGTCGTGACATCGATGAATCCGCTGCTTGCCTCGGTGTTTCTGACGCTGATGCTGGCGCTGCTCACGCTTGCGGCGGGCATCGCCCGCCTCTGGCTCGGATTCCAGACGCGAACCGACCACGGCTGGGGCTGGATCGTTGCCTCGGGTGTCGTCACCGCGATCGCAGGGCTGGTTTTCCTGCTTGGCTGGCCGGTCAACAGTCTGTGGTTGCTCGGTCTTGTTCTGGCGATCGATCTCGTTTTTCAGGGCTGCGCGCTGGTCGGTCTCGGCCTGCGGTTTCGCGCGGCCTAGCGGGCTCCACTAGGTGAACAGGACAGGGAAACGCTGTCCGCTTGCGAGGGAGGACTAGATGACGGAGCGAAAATGGCCACCCGACGACGATCCGCATGGACACGGCCCGGCAAGTTCGGCTCACACGCTGCCAACCGTGAGCGATGCCCTGCCTGACCCCGGGGACGCTGCGGATTTCGGGAGAGCCGTAGCAAGCGATCGTTCGTCGGAGGATCGCACCCAGCTCCTCGCTGAGAATGCCGAGCTCAAGGACCGCTTGCTGCGCGCATTGGCCGAGGTCGAGAACACGCGTCGCCGCGCCGAGCGCGATCTCGACAACATGCGTCAGTACGCGATCACGAAATTTGCCGGCGACATACTCCACGTGGCCGATAACCTGGAGCGTGCCATTGCCAGCATTCCCGATAGTGTCTGGGAGCGGGAGGGGGCGCTGAAGACGCTGGTCGAAGGTGTCGGCCTCACCGAGAAGGAGTTGCTGCGCGTGCTGGAAAAGCACGGCATCACGAAGCTCGATCCCGTCGGCGAACGGTTCGATCCCAATTTCCACGAGGCGTTGTTCGAGGTGCCGGATCCGTCCGTGCCGCGCGGCACTGTGATGAAGGTTCTGCAACCGGGTTACGCGATCGGCGCCCGCGCATTGCGTCCCGCGAAGGTCGGCATCGCGAGCGGAGCATGAAATGCCATCCCGCTTCACCGACAACTTGTCCCGTGCAGCCGAGACAAAATGTCCGCCGTCGCGATCGATGCACTTCTAAGTCGCTGTTACCGTTGGCTGTCGGGGATGGCATGCCTGTTGCAATGAAGAGCCCGAGTTTCGAAAGGAAGAGCCCGTCGTCGCACAGGGAGAGAATGATGGCGCCGAATTCCACCGCACCTGTTCGATCGGGCAATCCGATTCAGCGTGATATCGAAGCTCCCTTCCATTCGCTCCATCACGAGATCAATCGTCTGTTCGGCGAGGTCTTCCTGCATGGTCATCTTCATCGCCGGTCGCATCTCAGTGGCGATCGGCAGGGTCCCTTCATGCCCAGCATCAATGTGAGCGAGACCGACGGTGAAATGCGGATCAGTGCCGACCTTCCCGGTGTGAGGGCGGAGGACATCGACGTTACGCTCGTCGATGACATCCTCACCATTCGCGCGGAGAAGACGCTGGACAGGGCGGACGACAAGGAGAGCTTCCACATCCTCGAGCGCTCCCACGGCACATTGCTCCGCACGTTGCGCCTGCCTTATTCGGTCGACACAGACAAGATGAAGGCCGACTTCGACAATGGAGTTCTGACTGTGGCATTGCCGATCAACAGGGACAAGGAACGCGCCCGCAGAATACCCGTTCAAGTTGCCGCCCAGGGCGGCGCGCCGACGGCGCCGGACCAGAACAAAGCCGGAGCGGCCGCACCGGAAGAGGCGTACAATGCCAATCCGAAGCCGAAGGCGTCATGAGACGTACATCGCGCTGGAGATCGAACAGGTCTGCGCCAGGCCTTGCTGGCCGTTGCGCCGCCCATATCGACGAACGACACGCACACGCATTGGACGCCGATAGCTTCGACACGCCGACCTGGTGGTCAGGGAAGCATTCTACACCGGTTCGGTGAACGACAGCGAAGAGAAACAAGCGAAACAGGAGGGTGCGACAGTGGGAAAAGTAATCGGTATTGATCTCGGAACGACGAACTCCTGCGTTGCCGTCATGGACGGCAAGAACCCGCGCATCATTGAGAATGCCGAGGGAATGCGCACAACACCGTCGGTCGTGGCGTTCACGAGCGACGGCGAGCGCCTTGTGGGTCAGCCCGCGCGCCGCCAGGCCGTGACAAATCCCACCAACACCATCTTCGCGGTGAAGCGCCTGATCGGCCGTCGGTATGACGATCCGATGGTCGAGAAGGACAAGAAGCTCGTTCCCTACACGATCATCAAGGCTTCGAACGGCGATGCCTGGGTCGAGGCCGGCGGGAAGTCCTATTCGCCGTCGCAGATATCGGCGTTCATCCTGCAGAAGATGAAGGAGACCGCCGAGGCTAACCTTGGTGAGAAGATCACGCAGGCGGTCATCACCGTCCCCGCCTATTTCAACGACGCGCAGCGGCAGGCGACCAAGGATGCCGGCAAGATCGCAGGCCTGGAGGTGCTGCGCATCATCAACGAGCCGACGGCCGCAGCGCTCGCTTATGGTCTGGAGAAGAAGAAGCAGAGCAAGATCGCGGTCTACGATCTCGGCGGCGGAACGTTCGATATCTCCATTCTCGACATCGGCGATGGCGTGTTCGAGGTTAAGGCCACCAACGGGGACACTTTCCTCGGCGGTGAGGACTTCGACATGCGGCTGGTGAACTACCTGGCCGACGAGTTCCAGAAGGAGCAGGGCATCGACCTGCGCAAGGACAATCTCGCCCTTCAGCGGCTCAAGGAGGCAGCGGAGAAGGCCAAGATCGAGCTCTCGACCACGACGCAGACCGAGATCAACCTCCCGTTCATCACGGCCGACGCAACCGGTCCCAAGCACCTTCAGGTCAAGCTGACCCGCGCGAAGTTCGAATCCCTGGTCGACGATCTCGTGCAACGGACCATCGAGCCCTGCCTCAATGCGCTCAAGGACGCCGGGCTCAAGGCCCAGGACATCGACGAGGTCGTCCTGGTCGGCGGAATGACCCGGATGCCGAAGATCCAGGAGATCGTGCAGAAGATCTTCGGCAAGGAGCCGCACAAGGGCGTCAACCCCGACGAGGTCGTTGCGATCGGCGCGGCGATCCAGGCCGGCGTGCTGCAAGGTGACGTCAAGGACGTTCTCCTGCTGGACGTCACGCCGCTGTCGCTCGGCCTCGAGACCCTGGGCGGCGTGTTTACGCGCCTGATCGAGCGAAACACTACCGTTCCGGCGAAGAAGAGCCAGGTGTTCTCGACGGCGGAAGACAATCAGAACGCGGTGACCATTCGCGTTTTCCAGGGCGAGCGCGAAATGGCCGCCGACAACAAGTTGCTCGGGCAGTTCGACCTGATGGGCATTGCCCCGGCGCCGCGCGGTGTGCCGCAGATCGAGGTCACCTTCGACATCGATGCCAACGGCATCGTCAATGTCTCGGCAAAGGACAAGGCGACCGGCAAGGAGCAGCGCATTCAGATCCAGGCGTCCGGCGGCCTGTCCGAAGCCGACATCGATCGCATGATCAAGGAGGCCGAGGCGCACGCGGTCGAGGACAAGAAGCGCAAGGAAGCCGTCGAGGCGAAGAACACCGCGGAGGCGCTGCTGCATTCGGCGGAAAAGACGGTCGTCGAGCACGGCTCGAAGCTTTCCGACACGGACCGTCGCGCGGTCGAGAACGCCATGTCGGATCTGCGCGAGGCGCTGAAAGGCGACGACGCGGCTGCGATCACCAGCAAGGCGAGCGTGCTCCAGCAGAACGTGATGAAGTTGGGTGAGGCCATCCATGCCGCGCCGCATGGGGCGCCCGGCGCGGGCCCGGGCCGGGATGACAACGTCGTCGATGCCGAATTTACCGAGATCGGTGACGATGAGAAAAAGTCGATGTAGCGCAGCCGCCGAATCCGTCCCGGCATGCGCAGGAAATGATGCCACTTGGTCCGGGCGACGTGCGTTGCCCGGACCCTTCTACCGGTTCACTCAAACTCTGTCCGTGATGCCCAACAGGCATCGTCTTTCAACTCACAAGGGGGTTCTTTATGCGTCGTCACCGGAGTCTTTCAATCGCCATCGTCGCCGCAATGTTGAGCGCGCTCGTGTCGCCCGGCCACGCGCAGCAACCGGCACCGGCACAGAAGGTACAAGTTGGCGTGCTCGAATGTCTCGGTGGCGCGACCGTCGGGTTCCTGGTCGGAGCCGTGGTCAACCTTCGATGTGTCCTGCGGATCAACGGACTGCCGGAGGACTACTACGTTGCGACAATGCGGAAGCTCGGCCTCGATATCGGCTTCACGGAGAACACTGCGCTGGCCTGGAACGTGTTCGCGCCCGTGGTGCAGCCCGGTCGCGGCGACCTTGCCGGCACCTATGTCGGGGTCGACGCCATGGCAGCGGCCGTAGTTGGGGTGGGCGGAAACGTGCTGCTCGGTGGTTCGAACAACAGCATCGCCCTGCAGCCGATCAGTGTTCAGGCCACCACCGGCGTGATCATTGCCGCCGGGGTCGAGAGCCTCACCCTGCAACCGGGGCGATGACGCGGGAGCGGTGTGCTGATGAGCCGTTCGGTCTCCTGAATCGAAGCCCGGCCACCGGGCCCCTCGCAGGATCAGGGAGCAACCAAGGCAATGGATTACGGAGGCAATGGACAGCTTGACGACGGTAAGCCGCGTTTGATGGAGGATGACATCGCGCGGGCCAAGCTCGGCCCGCGGGGGGTGCCGGGCGCGCCGGACCCGGCGCGGATGACGCCGCAGCAGGCCAAGAACTATCCGAGATATGTGGACCCGGGCCATGTCGAATAGCTTCAACCTGCCGTCGAACGGCGTCGCGCCTCGCAAGCGCCTCGGTCACGGGAGCCTGATGTCTTGTTGCCGATGCCAGGAGAGCTGACGTGGCGACCAATCCATACGATGTGCTCGGCGTCTCGTCATCGGCTTCAGCCGCCGACATTCAGAAGGCGTATCGCAAGCTGGCGAAGAAGCTTCATCCGGATCTCAACCCCGGCGACAAGAAGGCCGAAGAGAAGTTCAAGGAAGTTGCGGGCGCCTATGATCTGCTTGGCGATGCTGAGAAGCGCAAGCGGTTTGACAATGGCGAGATCGACGGGTCGGGTGCGGAGCAGCCGCAGCATCATTACTATCGGGATTTCGCCAGCGCGGACCATGGCCATCCGTACAGCAGCGGTGCTGGCTTCGCCGATTTCATGGACGGCGAGGATCCCTTCGCCGAGCTGCTCAAGCGCAGTCAGCGGGCACGCGCGAACCGTCGCGGCGCAGATTTGCATTATCGGCTCGCGATCGATTTTGTCGATTCGATCACGGGTAGCAACAAGCGCATATCCTTGCCGGACGGCGGTGCATTGGACGTCAAGATCCCGCCCGGGCTGGTCGACGGCCAGGTCCTGCGTCTGAAGGGCAAGGGTGCGCCCGGCACCGGCAAGGGCGGGCCCGGCGATGCGCTGATCGATGTGGAAGTCCTGCCCGACCGGCGCTTCACGCGCGACGGCGACAACATCTCGCTGGAATTGCCGATCTCGCTGTCCGAAGCCGTCCTGGGCGGGCGGGTGCGCGTCCCGACGCCGACCGGCGAAGTGACCATGTCGGTCCCAAAGGGATCGAATACCGGGACGACGCTTCGCCTGCGCGGAAAGGGGGCGCCGCGTCACGGCGGCGGCAGCGGCGATGAGCTCGTGAAGCTGAAGATCGTCCTGCCGAATTCGCCGGACCCGGAGCTCGAGGCATTCGTATCAGGATGGGGCAAGGGCAAGGAATTCAACCCGCGCGAAGGCGGTGCATCATGATCATGAACAGGCAGGAGTTTCTGATCGCGTCCGGTGTCCGGGTACAGACCCTGGAATTCTGGCTCGAGCAGGAATGGCTGATCCCTGAGGGGACCGTCGCCGGGATGACATTCACCGAGGGCGACGTCGCCCGCGCGCGCTTCATTCAGGATCTCGCGGCTGGCATGGGCGTCAACGACGAAGGCATCGATGTGGTGCTTCATCTCGTCGACCAGCTGCATGGCATGCGGCGGGTGCTTGCGCGGTTGCATGATGAGGTCAGCGGAGAGTCGACCTAGTCTTCGCTGTGGCCCGGCAACCGGAATTCGGGCCGGCGCCCGCGTGCGATCGCGTTCAAACGAGTCCTGCGCGGCGATGTTGTGGTTCTCGGGCCTGCCCTGTTAGGGTGCAGGCGACGTCAGGAGAAGGGCCGAATGTCGGAGGAATCAACCCAGGAAGTTGTCGAACCCGTCGGCAGCCCGGAGTTCGGCCCCTGGCTCTCGCAGGCGTCGATACTGGTCATCGATGATGAGCCCGGTATCCGCAATTTTCTCGTCAAGATTCTGCGACCGCGCTGCAAGCTGATCGAGGAGGCGGCCGATGCCAAGGAGGCGTCGCGCAAGCTCGACAGCCGGCATTTCGATGTGGTCATCCTCGACAACGTCATGCCCGGGAAAGCCGGCCTTGACTGGCTGGCCGAGCAACGCGCGATCGGCTTCTTCGCCGACGTGATCTTGATGACGGCCTACGCCGACCTCGATACCGCCATCGTGGCCTTGCGGGCCGGCGTTGTCGATTTCGTCATCAAGCCCTTCCGCTCCAATCAGTTGCTCAACGCCGTGGCGCGATGCCTGGATCGAACGCGGCTGCAGCGAGAGAATTACGTGCTGCGTCATGAATTGGCGTCCGCTTCGCACGAAATGTTCCTGCGTAACAAGCTGCTCGGTCAGTCGAGCGCAATCCAGCAGGTGCGCGATATCATCGCGCGCGTTGCGCCGTTGCCGACGCCAGTGTTGTTCACCGGCGAGTCAGGCACCGGCAAGGAGGTTGCTGCCCGCTCGCTGCATTCCCTCTCCAATCGCGCCGACAAGCTGTTCGTGCCGATCAATTGCGGCGCGATTCCAGCCGACATGATCGAGAGCGAATTGTTCGGCCATCTCAAGGGAGCGTTCACGGGCGCGGGGCGGGCGCGCGAGGGCCTGTTCATGCATGCTCAGGGCGGGACCGTGTTTCTCGACGAGATCGGCGAACTGCCGTACACGCTTCAAAGCAAGCTGCTGCGCGTTCTCGAGGATCGCCGGGTCCGTCCCGTCGGTGCGGAACGGGAGGTCCCGTTCGATGCCCGCTTCGTCTTTGCCACCAATGCCGATCTGCCAGGCCGGGTCGAGGCCGGCAGCTTCCGCGCCGATCTCTACTTCCGAATGAATGTGATGCAAATCGGCATGCCACCGCTCCGCAACCGCGGCGAGGACGTGCTCGAGCTCGCCGCAATATTCATGCGCGATATCTCCCAGCAGCTAGGCATGCCTGCCGTGCCCATGGGCGAGCGTGTGCGCGCGGCCCTGACGCACTATGAGTGGCCCGGGAATATCCGCGAGCTGCGCAATCTGATCGAGCGGACCATCATCCTCGGCACCTTCCCGGAGGATTTCGAGAGGGCCCTCGATCATGGCGACAGCGGCGGGGAGAGTCTTGCCCAGGTGGAGCGACGCCACATACTGGCTATCCTTCGCGAGACCGGCGGAGATCGCGACGAAACCGCGCGGCGGCTCGGCATCTCGCGCAAGACGGTCGACCGCAAATGCGCAAGCTGGAAAGTATAGCTGTTCGCTCGATGAGCAATCAGCGCTCGGTTCGCTATCGATTGCTGGCGATCGCTCTCGTGCCGATGCTCGTGATCCTCCCGCTGCTGCTGGGGATCAGCATCTATCGTTGGAACGCCAAGTTCGACGAAGCGCTGCTCTCCAAGGTCCACGATGACCTGACCATCGCGCACCAATATCTCGCCCGCATCATGGAGAATACGGAAGACCAATTGGCTTTCGTCACCAGCTCCGCGCGGTTTCAGAAGGTTCTGCCAAAGCAAGGTGGTGTCGATGACGATCTTGCGGCGCTTCTCAAGGAGACTGCGCAAGCCCGCGGATTCGATTTTCTCTATATCGTGGTCGACGGCGGACATATCGTGGCAAGCGACTATCCGCTCGCTTCGGCCTCCGTCCGCTGGAACTGGCCGGTCATCAGCACCGCGCTCGAAGGGCGCGCAAGGACAGTCATCGACGTTTTCGAGGCGGCCGAGCTTTCGGCGATATCGCCTGATCTCGCGCGACGGGCGCGAATCGAGCTCGTTCCGACAGTCGGAAGTGCTCCGACGACCAAGACGGAGGAAACGCGCGGCCTGGTCCTGCAGTCGGCCAACCCCTTGATGCTGCCCGACGGCCGGCGAGCCGCGCTGGTCGGTGGCATCCTCCTGAATCAGAATCTCGCCTTCGTCGATACGATCAATGATCTCATCTATCACGGCCTCGGCCTGCCTCGCGAAAGCCGTGGCACCGTCACCCTGTTTCTCGATGATGTCCGCATCAGCACCAATGTGCAGCTGTTCGAGACGCAACGTGCGATTGGCACCCGGGTGTCGGCCGCAGTCCACAAGGCCGTCCTTGAGGACGGCGGCAGCTGGTTCGACAGTGCATTCGTCGTCAACGACTGGTATGTCTCGGGCTATGAACCGCTGCTCGACAGCTACGGTCATCGCGTGGGCATGCTCTATGCCGGCTTCCTTCAAAAGCCCTTCACCGAAGCCAAGCGCCGGACGTTGCTCGAGATCGCGGTGGCGTTCCTGGTCGCGGTTGCTGCGACCGTTCCATTGTTCCTGAGGTGGGCTGCGGCAATCTTCCGTCCGCTCGAGAGCATGACGGGTACGATTACCCGGGTCGAACGCGGTGAGCTCGACGCCCGGACCGGACATACGGGCGATCAGAACGAAATCGGCCGGGTTGCGCTCCACCTCGATCGGCTGCTCGACCAGCTTCACGAGCGCGATACTCAGCTGCGGCAGTGGAATGAGGAGCTCAATCAGCGCGTCGAGGAGCGCACCAGCAAGCTGCAACTCGCCAACCAGCAACTGGAAGCGACCACGAAGCAGCTCATCATGTCGGAAAAGCTCGCCGCGATCGGCGAAATCACCGCCGGCATCGCGCATGAGATCAACAATCCGATTGCCGTGGTGCAGGGCAATCTCGAAGTCATCCGCGACCTGATGGGGGGTAAGGTCGATACCGCGAAGACCGAGTTCCGGCTCATCGACGAGCAGCTCCGACGGATCAGCGAGATCGTCACCAGGCTGCTTCAGTTCGCCAAGCCGCAGGAATACGCCGGCTTTGTCGAGCAGTATCAGCCGGACGAGATCGTGAACGATACGCTGCCACTGGTGCAGCACCTGCTGAACAAGACGACGATCACCGTCGACAAGGAGTATCGCGCGTCGCGCCCGATTTCGATGAACAGGACCGAGCTTCAGCAGGTGCTGGTCAATCTGATCGTCAACGCGATTCACGCCATGCCGGACGGCGGACAGCTGACGCTGCGGACCTTCGATCGCCAGGAAGGTCTGCGTCGCGGTGTCGTGATCGAGGTCGGCGACACCGGCGCCGGCATGACGCCCGATATCATGCAACGGATCTTCGATCCCTTCTTCACGACCAAGAGGCGGGAAGGCACCGGTCTCGGGCTGTCAATTAGCCAGATGCTCGTGACCCGACAAGGTGGTAGGATCTCGGTCGAAAGCGAATTGGGAAAGGGCACGACCTTTTCCGTCTGGCTGCGAGAAGCTTCTGGCTGATCGCGAGGGATGGCTCGCCCGACCTTTGAGATCGAGGCCGTCGCGGTGCAACGATTAGCCGTAGTGCAGCGTTAGACACGTGAAAGCGGCGTGGCGCGAATTGTGTCGCGCGCTGGTCCATGACAAGGAGGATTCGAACGAACGTATTTCGCCGGACAGTTTGTCTGGCCTCGCCCTGACAAATTGTCTTTATCCGGTGAGAACTGCCACGCTATGAGGCTGATTTCGTTGCCGATTCGATTTGGCACGTCAGTTGCTCGATCTCCCACGATATCGGCCGGAATCGCGATCCGTTGTCTTCAAAGGGAGTTGCCGCGATGTCACGTCACAACAAGATGCCGCCTGTCCCGCCTGCGAACCGGAGCCCGAAGGGGACCGGATCGGAACCCGACAGCAATGCCGGGCCGCAGCCGAAGGGAAAGGCGAAGAACGCGGCGGAGCAGGGCGAGACGGCCAATATTCGCGAGAACACGACGAATGCCGGGTTCTTCCATGGCCGCAGGGTCAAATAGGAATTCGGGCCCGCGCGACGCTATCCAATCAGGCGGGGACCGATAGAGCCCGGGCCGATCGGGGATTCGTTTTCACAGCTGAGGAGATCGCAATGGCTGTCGTATCGCTGAGCCAGCTCACGACCGATCTTCAATCATGCGCCGCCCAGCTCATCACGCAGGTCGGCTTCGTGCCCCAGGCGACGGACCGGCCCGTGGACGCGGGAGACCTGCTGTTCTACCTCAGCGAAACGTCGATGCCGATGGCCGCGTTCCTGCGCAAGCACGGTCTGTTCTCCGATGACGACGGCCTGCATTACGACCTCGCACAGTTCGGCGTCATCAGTGACGTGGCGACCCGGGTCATCAACGAAAGAAAGGCCGGCAATCTTGATGGCGTGTGGCGGGAATTCGATCTCTCCACGGACGACGATATGGACAATGATGGCGGCTATATCCTGACTGCACTTGCGGCACTCGAGCTGATGTACGGGTCAGGGAAGTAGAACGGCCGGCCACGTGTTGATGCGTGTGCGCTGCTTCCGCTCACGTCGTATGCCGTCGCAAGAACGTCTGTTCGAGCCTCGTCTGGCTGCTGCCATCTCGGACAGTTTGTCTCGCGCCGTTTCGACAAATTGTCCGATGGCATGTGCTTGTCGCTCTGTAACGCATTGATATTTCGTGCGGTTCGAGTTGGCACGTCGGTTGCTGAGGAAGTGTCCGTCGGGTCGGCGCGACCGCGGCTTGGCGGATCGCGATACGCAACTATCGGCATGAACGATCGAGCCTATGTCGCAAACACGGATGTTCGCTCGTACAGCAGATCATGAGCCGGAGAAGTCCCATGTCGTTTTCCCTTCCTGATCTACCCTATCTCCATGATGCGCTCATTCCCTACATGTCGAAGGAAACGCTCGAATACCATCACGACAAGCATCACGCGGCCTATGTCAACGCCGTCAATACGCTGATCAAGGGCACGCAATGGGAAGGCAAGAGCCTCGAGGAGGTCGTCGTCGGCTCCTTTGGCAAGAACACGCCGCTCTTCAACAATGCAAGCCAGGATCTCAACCACACCTATTTCTGGAAATGGATGAAGCCGAAGGGCGGCGGCGCGATGCCGGGCAGCCTCGAGAAGCGGATCAGCGCCGATATCGGCTCCATCGAGAAGATGCGGGACGACTTCGTGGCGGCCGGTGTCGGTCAGTTCGGCTCGGGATGGTGCTGGCTCGCGGTGAAGGATGGCAAGATCGTCGTGATGAAAACTGCGAACGGCGAAAGTCCGCTCGTGCACGGCGCCAAGCCGATTCTCGGCTGCGATGTCTGGGAGCACTCGTACTATCTCGACTATCGCAACCGCCGGCCCGATTACATCAAGGCGTTTCTCGATCACCTCGTGAACTGGGACTACGTCGAGGAACTGTTCCAGAAGGCGGTGTGAAACATGAAGCCGGTGTCTCTTGGCGCAAAGGGCCGCTTCACGCTCGACGTGAGGCCGCAGCATCTGGCCAGCCAGTTCAAGGACCCGACGCTACCGCCGGTTCTCGCGACGCCGGTGATGATCCTTGCGATGGAGAACGCAGCGCTCAACGCCATCCGGGGTTATCTCGAACCCGGTGAGGCGGCGGTTGGGATCGCCGTCGACGTCCGGCACATCGCCGCGACGCCGGCGGGACAACGGGTGACCGCGGAGGCTGAAGTCACCGGCGTCGATGGACGGCGCCTGGTCTTCGCGGTGACCGCGCAGGACGAAATCGAAGAGATCGGCAGGGGCACCCATGAGCGCATGGTGATCGATCTCGCTCGACTGGAACAGCACCTCGAGGCGAAAAGGGCGCATTCGCCGACAGGTCGATGAAATCGGAACGAGGACGGCATGCGCCGGTATTGCCAGCGTGAGGTGATTCCATGAATGTTGAAAAATATACCGATCGCGCAAGAGGTTTCATCCAGTCGGCACAATCGCTGGCGACGCGGGAAGGCAACCAGCAGTTTACGCCGCTTCACATCCTCAAGGTGCTGCTCGATGACGGCGAAGGTCTGGCGGGCGGTCTGATCGACCGCGCCGGCGGCAATTCGCGGGCGATCCTCAAGGCAACCGAAGCGGCGTTGAACAAGCTCCCGAAAGTATCGGGCGCCGGCGCGGGACAGGTCTATCTAGCGCCCGAGACCGCCCGCGTGTTCACCGCGGCGGAGCAGGCCGCGGAGAAGGCGGGAGACAGCTTCGTCACGGTCGAGCGGCTGCTTCAGGCCCTGGCTTCGGACCGCAACAGCGATGCGGCCGGGCTTCTCAGGGATGGCGGCGTCACGCCGCAAAATCTGGAAGCTGCGATCAATGCGCTGCGCAAGGGGCGCACGGCCGACAGCTCGTCGGCGGAGAACGCCTATGACGCACTGAAGAAGTACGCCCGCGACCTGACCCAGGCCGCGCGCGACGGTAAGCTCGATCCGGTGATCGGTCGCGACGAGGAGATCCGCCGCACCATTCAGGTGCTGTCGCGCCGCACCAAGAACAACCCGGTGCTGATCGGCGAACCCGGCGTCGGCAAGACCGCCATCGTCGAAGGGCTGGCGTTGCGCATCGTCAACGGCGACGTGCCGGAGAGCCTGAGCGACAAGAAGCTGCTGGCGCTCGACCTTGGTGCCCTGATCGCCGGAGCGAAATATCGCGGCGAGTTTGAGGAGCGGCTGAAGGCGGTCCTCAGCGAGGTGACGTCGGCCGAGGGCGGCATCATCCTGTTCATCGACGAAATGCACACGCTGATCGGCGCCGGCAAGACCGACGGCGCGATGGACGCTTCCAACCTGCTCAAGCCGGCCCTGGCCCGCGGTGAGCTGCACTGCATCGGCGCCACCACGCTCGATGAGTACCGCAAGCATGTCGAGAAGGACGCGGCATTGGCGCGCCGTTTCCAGCCGGTGTTCGTGTCGGAGCCGACGGTCGAGGACACGATCTCGATTCTGCGCGGTCTCAAGGAGAAGTACGAGCTTCACCATGGCGTGCGCATCTCGGATTCGGCGCTGGTCGCGGCGGCGACGCTGTCGAACCGCTACATCACGGACCGCTTTCTGCCGGACAAGGCGATCGACCTCGTGGACGAGGCGGCGGCGCGGCTGAAGATGCAGGTCGACTCCAAGCCCGAGGAGCTCGACAACCTCGATCGCGAGATCGTCCGGCGGAAGATCGAGCAGGAAGCGCTGAAGAAGGAGAACGATGCCGGCTCGAAGAGCCGCTTGCAGACGCTGGAGACGGAATTGCGCGATCTCGAGAAGAGGTCGGCCGATCTGACGTCGAAATGGCAGGCCGAGAAGGGCAAGCTATCCGACGCACAGAAGATGAAGAGCGAGCTCGAACGGCTTCGCACGGAACTCGCAAATGCACAGCGCAAGGGTGAATTCCAGAAGGCGGGTGAGCTCGCCTACGGCAGGATCCCCGAACTCGAGAAGAAGCTTGCCGCGGTCGAAGCCAGCGAGAGCACGTCGATCGGCGAAACGGTGACCGCCGACAATATCGCGCAGGTGGTGTCGCGCTGGACCGGGATTCCGGTCGACAAGATGCTGGAGGGCGAAAAGGAGAAGCTGCTCCACATGGAGGAGGCGCTCGGCAAGCGCGTCGTCGGCCAGGCCGAAGCCGTGCGGGCCGTGTCGACGGCAGTACGCCGCGCGCGCGCTGGGTTGCAGGACCCCAATCGTCCGATGGGCTCGTTCATGTTCCTCGGGCCGACCGGCGTCGGCAAGACCGAGCTTGCCAAGGCCCTTGCCGAATTCCTGTTCGACGACGAGACGGCGATGGTCCGGATCGACATGTCCGAGTTCATGGAGAAGCACTCGGTCGCGCGGCTGATCGGCGCGCCGCCCGGCTATGTCGGCTATGACGAGGGCGGCGTATTGACCGAGGCGGTGCGTCGGCGGCCGTATCAGGTAGTGCTGTTCGACGAGATCGAGAAGGCGCATCCCGACGTGTTCAACGTCCTGCTGCAGGTGCTCGACGACGGACGCCTGACCGACGGCCAGGGCCGTACGGTCGATTTCCGCAATACGCTGATCATCATGACCTCGAACATCGGGGCGGAGCTGCTCGTCAACCAGGGCGAAGGCGAGAAGACCAGCGCAGTGCGGGAGCAGGTCATGACCATGGTGCGGGCGCATTTCCGGCCCGAGTTCCTCAACCGGATCGACGCCATCATTCTGTTCCACCGGCTCCAGAAGAACGAGATGGGCCGGATCGTCGAAATCCAGTTTGCACGGCTCCGACGGCTGCTGGACGATCGCAAGATCGAGTTGTCGCTCGACGCCAAGGGGCGAGACTGGCTGGCCAACAAGGGATGGGACCCGGCATACGGGGCCCGTCCGCTGAAGCGTGTCATCCAGCGCTATTTGCAGGATCCGCTGGCGGAGATGTTGCTCGCAGGCGATGTGCGCGACGGTTCGCAGGTCAAGATCTCGGCGGGCAAGGACGGCCTCACCTTCAACGGCAAGGCCGCGCCGACCGCGGACCAGGACGATGAAGTCATGATTTGAGGCCGTGATCCGAGGCTGCGGCTGCGCGCGGCATCATCGCGTTGGCCGGGCGGTCGGCAGGCCGAAGCGGGAACCGAGATCGTATCGAACGAGGAAAGCATGGTGAAGGACGACATCAAGGAGAACATGGAGGTCATCGGCTTCGATGGCGATCATCTGGGCACGGTGGACTGCGTCGAAGCGGATCGGATCAAGCTGAAGAAGCACGACGGCGGTTCGCACGAGAAGCATCACCACTATATCGGCCTCGATCTGGTGAACAACATCGAGGGCCACAAGGTTCGGCTTTGCTGCGACGCCGACATTGCCAGGCTTTTCGAGGACTGATGGCGTGGCCGCAGGGCGGCGTGTCAATCGATTCGGAAATTGGACAGGAGAACCAACTCATGGCGAACACGATCAGGGAGAATATGGAAGTCATCGGCGCGGACGGCGTTCACGTCGGCACAGTCGATCGCGTCGAGGGCGATCGCATCAAGCTCAAGATGTCCGACAGCTTTGGCCATCACGAAGGCCATCATCACTACGTTGAAATGGGCTTTGTGGCGGGTGTCGAGGGCGACAAGGTTCGCCTCTCCGCCAATGCCGATATTGCCGTCACGCTGGAGGAGGAGAAGTCGGGGCGGCCGGTCAAGCTGTGACCGGAAATCGTGTCGCTCGCGCGGACGCGGGAGACTGCCTGTCCGATCTGGCACTCCCAGAACGGGCGGACGATAGACCTCGCGTTTCAGGAAGGTTGATGAAATGGAAGAGTACGATCTCTACATCAATGCGAAGAAGCCCGCGATCGGGCTGTATGTACGCAAGGGCGCAAATCTCCCTGACCTTGCAGACAAGGGTGATTGGGTGTTCGACGGCACCTGCGCCCAGGACCTGGTGCCCTCGAGTGTCATCGTGGGCGTGAAAGCCGACGGCCACGCTTTCCGGGACATGGACTAGAGACCTCTCGGAGGTCACCAAAGGACGTCTGCTGTTCCGCAACCGGTCGTCGCGCGTCTCACGCGGGCGGCCATCTTCCTGGTCGTGACGGTCAATTCCGGACCGGAAAGCGACGCCGCCGTACGCGGTCTCTGCGCGGACCTGTCGTCGCTGTTGCGCGCCGTCGGCTTCCGCGATCTGCAAGGGCGGTTGTCGTGCGTCATGGGCATCGGCTCCAGCATCTGGGACCGGCTGTTCGGTGCCCCGCGACCGAAGGATCTGCACCCGTTTCGGGAAGTTCGCGGCGTGCATCACGCGGTTTCGACGCCGGGCGATCTTCTGTTTCATATCCGGTCCACGCGCATGGATATGTGTTTCGAGCTCGCGGCGCAGATCATGCCGCGGCTCGGCAGCGTCGTGACCGTTGTCGACGAGGTCCACGGCTTCAAATATTTCGATGACCGCGATCTGATGGGCTTTGTCGATGGGACGGAAAACCCTGTCGGCGCGGACGCCGAACGCGCAACCGTCATCGGCGAGGAGGATGCGCCCTTCGCCGGCGGAAGCTACGTCATCGTGCAGAAGTATCTGCATGATCTGGCGCGCTGGAATGCGGTGCCGATCGAGCAACAGGAAAACATCATCGGTCGGCACAAGCTCTCGGATATCGAGCAACTGGACGCGGCGAAGGCGCCATATGCGCACAACGTCCTGACGACGGTTGTCGAGGATGGCGATCAGCTGGAGATCGTTCGCGACAACATGCCGTTCGGCGAGTTCGGAAAGGGCGAGTTCGGCACTTACTTCATCGGATACGCGCGATCGCCGCGCCGCATCGAGCAGATGCTCGAAAACATGTTCGTGGGCCGGCCGCCCGGAAACTATGACAGGCTGCTGGATTTCAGCCGCGCCGTGACCGGCGCATTGTTTTTCGTGCCATCGGCAAGCTTCCTCGACGACGTCGAGCCGGAACCTGCGCCCGATGCCGTCGACCTACCGGGCGCATCGACGCCGTCCACCAATGAATCTCTCTCATGCCCGGCCGGCAATGATGGGTCGCTCGGCATTGGTTCTCTGAAGCAAGGGGCTAAAGAATGAGTAATCTTCACCGCCACCTCGCGCCGATCTCCGACGAGGCCTGGGCGCAAATCGAGCAGGAAGCGTCGCGGACACTCAAGCGGCATCTGGCAGCCCGAAGGGTCGTGGATGTCACGGGTCCGAAGGGGCCCGGGCTCGCCGCCATCGGCACCGGGCATATCAGGCAAATCGATGCGCCCGGCGACGAAATCCGGGCCATTCAGCGGGAGGCAAAGGCATTGGTCGAGCTGCGCGTCCCCTTTCAGCTGTCGCGGCAGCAGATCGACGATGTCGATCGCGGCTCGAACGATTCGGATTGGTCTCCCGTGAAGGAAGCGGCGCGCAAGATCGCCTTCGCCGAAGATCGCGCGGTGTTCGCGGGTTATGCGGCGGCAGGCATTCAGGGCATCACGGAGGCGAGCAGCAATGCTGCGATCCCCCTTCCGGCCAATGTGAGAGCTTACCCCGATGTCGTCGCGCAGGCCGTCAGCCAGCTTCGGCTGGCCGGCTGCAATGGGCCGTACGCGCTGGTGCTCGGGGCAAGCACATACACGGCCGCGAGTGGGGGAGCCGACGACGGCTATCCGATTTTTCACCACATCGAGCGGATCGTCGATGGCGGCACCATCTGGGCGCCGGCGATTGAAGGCGCGTTCGTCCTGACGACACGGGGTGGAGATTTCGAGCTCGATATCGGCCAGGATTTCTCCATCGGCTATCTCAGCCATTCGAGCTCGACGGTCGAATTGTATTTCCAGGAGAGCTTCACCTTCCGGGTGCTGACGACCGAGGCATCCGTGGTGCTCACACCGGCGAAGGCGCCGGCTGCCAAATCCAAATGATAGAAGGCTCAAGCCGGTGATCAGGGCAGGCTCGTAACCGTACCGCACAGTCCCCGCATGCTTGACCTTGACGTGCATGAAGACGAACGCGATGTGGTGGTCCTTGCCGACCTGCCGGGCCTGAACGAGGACGAGATCGAAGTCATGGTCGACGATGACGTGCTCACCATTCGCGCCGAGCCAACCCTCGGGCGGCACAGGCCGGAGGACCGTTGCCATGCAGGACGCTCGTTCAGGTTTCTGGGCGTCATGCGGCTGCCATGTCCGGTCGACCCCGATCGCATGTGCGTTGATTTCGACGGCGGCGTGCTGACGGTGCGGCTGCCTAAGCGAAGCGGCCGGCAGCAGAGCTGAGCTCGCTGCGATTGCGCCGACGATCGCTGGCCGGCTCGCCGTTGCACCGTCGCCTGATTCCGTTGCGACGATGTCACCCTGTCAGCACGACGCGTATCAGGCCGGCGACCAATCCGAGCGCGGTGACGCTCGCGCCCCAGATCGCGGCCATCCAGGCGAGCCGCTTCCAGAATGGAAGCTGGCTCTCCATTAATGATATCCGTGAACGCCGGCCTTGCCCCGGAACACCCAATAGGCCCAGCCCGTATAGGCGAGGATGACCGGGACGATGACCAGCGCGCCGACCAGCATGAAGGACTGGCTCTCGGGCGGCGCGGCGGCATCCCAGATCGTGACCGCGCGGGGGACGATATAGGGATAGATGCTGATGCCGAGGCCGAGGAAGCCGAGCAGGAACAGCGCCAGCGCCATCGCGAAGGGCAGCCGCTCGAAATCGCGCTTGAGGCTCCAGAACAGCGTCGCCGCACAGATCGCGACCAGCAGCGGCACCTGCGCCGTGAGCAGCACGCCGGGCAGCGCAAACCAGCGCCGCCAGTAATCGTAATGCAGGAACGGCGTTGCCGCGCTCACGGCCGCAAGCGCTGCGAGCGTTCCGAGGCCGAGCCAGAAGGCGAGGCGGCGCGCATGGCGCTGGCTGGTTCCTTCGGTCTTCCAGATCAGCCAGGTCGCGCCGAGCAGGGCATAGCCGATGACGACGGCGATCCCGGTCAGCAGGCTGAACGGGCTCAGCCAGTCGAGCCAGCCGCCGGCATAGGCGTCATTCTCCACCCGGACGCCCTGCAGGATCGCGCCGAGCGTGATGCCTTGGGCCAGCGCCGCGACCACCGAGCCCAGCGAGAAGGCCATGTCCCACAGCGCGCGGTGGCCTGCATCCCGCCAGCGGAATTCGAACGCGACGCCGCGGAGCACGAGGCCGAGCAGCATCGCGATCATCAGCGGATAGGTCGCCGGAAGCAGGATGGCATAGGCCAGCGGGAACGCTGCGAGCAGTCCGCCGCCGCCCATCACGAGCCAGGTCTCGTTGCCGTCCCACACCGGCGCGATCGAGTTCATCGCCTGATCGCGCTCGTCGCCGACCGCGAAACTCGGGAACAGGATGCCGATACCGAGGTCGAAGCCGTCCATCACGACATAGGCCATCACGGCGAAGCCGATGACCGCCGCCCAGAAGATGGTGAGGTCGATGCTGATCATGGCGTTCACTCTCCGGCCGTCAGCGGCGCCCCGACACCTGCCGCCGGGGTGATGCCCGCCGCGCGCTGCGGCAGGTTCGGCAGCTCCGGCTCCTTCCGTTCCGGCGGCTTGGCCATCAGCCGCAGCAGATAATAGGTGCCGGCCCCGAAGGCGCTGAAATAGACCAGCACGAAGGCGACGAGCGAAGCGGCGACCGCGGGCGCGGCGAGCGGCGAATGCGATTCCGCGGTGCGCAGCAGGCCGTACACCGTGAAGGGCTGGCGGCCGACCTCGGTCGTGACCCACCCGGCGATCACAGCGATGAAGCCGGCCGGCCCCATCGCAACCGCGACACGATGCAGCCAGCGCCAGTCGTAGAGCTTGCCGCGCGCCCGGGCGAAAAGGCTCCAGAGGCCAACGCCGAGCATCGCAAATCCCAGCGCCACCATGATCCGGAACGACCAGAACACGACATGCGCAGGCGGCCAGTCCTCGCGCGGGAAGTCGGTGAGGCCCTGAAGCGGCGCATATGGATCATGCTTCAGGATCAGCGATCCGATGTGCGGTATCGAGACTTCGTAACGGACGCGCGCCTCGTCATTGCTCGGCAAGCCGAACAGGATCAGCGGGGCGCCGTTCGGGCTCGGCTGGTAGTCGCCCTCCATCGCGAGCACCTTGGCCGGCTGATGCTCCAGCGTGTTGAGCCCATGGGCGTCGCCGGCCAGGATCTGGATCGGCGCGACGATCGCGGCCATCCACATCGCCATCGAGAACATCTTGCGCGCGCCCGGATTGCCGCGGTCCCTGAGCAGATGCCAGGCGCCGACGGCCCCGACGACGAAAGCGGTGGTGAGATAGGCCGCGATCACGGTATGGACCAGGCGAAACGGAAAACTCGCGGTAAAGATGATTGGCAGCCAGGAATCGGCCGGCACGAACTGTCCCTTGGCGTTGATCGCATAGCCCGCGGGCGTCTGCATCCAGCTGTTCACCGCGATGACCCAGGTCGCCGAGATCAGCGTGCCGAGCGCCACCATGCAGGTCGCGAAGAAATGCAGGCCCTTGCCGACCTTGCTGATGCCGAACAGCATGACGCCGAGGAAGCCGGCTTCCAGGAAGAACGCCGTCAGCACCTCATAGGCCATCAGCGGACCGATGATCGGTCCCGCCTTGGTCGAGAATACCGACCAGTTGGTGCCGAACTGGTAGGACATCACGACCCCCGACACCACGCCCATGCCGAACGTAACCGCGAAAATCTTGAGCCAGTAGCGGTAGAGATTGGCGTAGACGCCTTCTCCCGTCTTCAGCCACAGCGCCTCCAGCACCATGAGGTAGCTTGCGAGCCCGATCGAGAACGCCGGGAAGATGAAATGGAAGGAGACGGTGAACGCGAACTGCGCACGCGCCAGGATTACCGGGTCGAGTTGCCCAAGCAATGTTGCCTCCCTATGAAACCGAAGCTCTCCGCAACCTGTGGAGCCGCCCGCTAGGCGACGACACGAACCGGAATCGATTTGGCGGCGGGCGTGCCGCTGATCTTGTCGTAGTATTCGAGCGGCAGCAGCGGGTTCAGCTCGGGATAGTATCCCGCGACCGCGCCGCGTGGCATCGGATAGTCCAGCACCGTGAGACCATCGACCCGGCGCCGCACGCCGTCATCGCTGATCGTCTCGAGCGCGATCCGTGCGCCAGAGGCGAGCCCTCGCGCCGCCCGGTCATCGGCGTTCATGAACAGCACCATCCGGTCGTTGTAGACGCCGCGATAGCGGTCGTTATAGCTGTAGATCGTGGTGTTGAACTGGTCGTGCGAGCGGACTGTCGCCAACCGCAGCATCGCGGGATCGGACACCGGAGCGTTGACCTCGAGGCCGGGCATCAAGAGGAAATTGGCCTTGCCGTTCGGGGTCGGCCAGACCAGCCGGCGCGGTGGCACGTCGAGGTGGAAGCCCTGCGGTCGTTTGATCCGTTCCGAGAAGTCGCTGTAGATCTCGGGATAGACGTCCGCGATCTTATCGCGGATCAGTCCGTAGTCTTCGATATAGCTCTCCCACGGAATCGTGCTGTCGGGAAGCGTCGCGCGCGCCATCCGGCAGACGATCTCGACCTCCGGGAGCAGATCGGCGCTTGCCGGCGCCAGCACGCCGCGCGATGCCGTGACGGTGGACATCGAGTCCTCTATCGTGACGAACTGCTCTCCGGCCAGGGTATGGATGACTTCGGAGCGCGCGACCACCGGCAGGATCAGCGCATCTCGCCCGTGGACCAGATGTCCGCGATTGAGCTTGGTGTTGATGCCGACCGTCAGGGCGAGTTTCCTCATCGCCGCATACGATCGCTCGGTATCGGGGACCGCGCGGACGAAGTTGCCGCCCATGCCGATGAAGACCTTGGCCGTGCCGTTCTGCATCGCCTCGACGGTCTCGACGGTGTGGTGGCCGTGTCCGCGCGGCGGCTCGAAGCCGAACACGTCGCGCACGCGGTCGAGATAGTCGTCGGTCGGCTTCTCGTCGATGCCGACGGTGCGGTCGCCCTGGACGTTGGAATGGCCGCGGATCGGCGAGATGCCGGCGCCGGGCTTGCCGAAATTGCCCTTGATCAGCAGCAGATTCACGACTTGCTGCAGCAGCCGCGATCCCTCCTGGTGCTGGGTCAGTCCCATCCCGTAGCAGATCATGGTAGCCCGGGAGCGCATGTAGATCTCGGCGCAACGGCGGATCTGTGCCTCCTCGCCGCCGGAAATCGCGACGATGTTGGGCCACGACTGGGCCAGAACATCCTTCCGGACCAGATCGAATCCGACGGTCTGCTCGCGAATGAAGTCGTGATCGAGGACTTTCTCGCCCTGCGCTTCGCGCTCGAACATCACCTTCATCATGCCCTTGAACAGGGCAAGATCGCCGCCGATCTTGATGTGAACGAACTCGCTGGCGATCGGGGTCGATCCGAAGGTCGCCATTTGAATGACATCCTGCGGCTCGGTGAAGCGGATCAGTGCCCGCTCCGGCATCGGATTGACGGCCACGATCGGCACGCCGCGCTTTCGCGCCTCGACCAGATTGGTCATCATGCGCGGCGAGTTGGTGCCGGTGTTCTGCCCGATCACGAAGATGGCTTCGGCGTGTTCGAAATCCTCCATCACAACGGTGCCCTTGCCGACGCCGATCGAGGGTGGCAGGCCGCGGCTGGTGGGCTCGTGGCACATGTTCGAGCAGTCGGGGAAATTGTTGGTGCCGAACGCGCGGACGAAGATCGAATACAGAAACGCGGCTTCGTTCGGCGTGCGTCCCGAGGTGTAGAATTCGGCGTGATGCGGGCTCTCCAGCGCACGCAGATGATCTCCGATCATCGTGAAGGCTTCGTCCCACTCGCATGGCAGATAGCGATCGGAAGCCGCATCATAGCGCATGGGCTCGGTCAGCCGGCCCTGCATCTCAAGCCAGTAGTCCGACTTCTCCATCAGCTCGGACACCGTGTATGTGGCGAAGAATTCTCGCGTGACCCTGCGCTTGGTCGCTTCGAACGCCAGCGCCTTGGCGCCGTTCTCGCAGAACTCCAGCGTCTTCTTGCAGTCAGGATCGGGGAAGGCGCAGCTCGGACATTTGAAGCCGCCGGGTTGGTTCATCGCGAGCAACGCGCGAGATCCTTTGGTGACGACGCTCTGCTCGAGCAGCACCTTGGCGGTTGCGCCGGCCGCTCCCCAGCCGCCCGCAGGATGATGATAGGCCTTGTAACGAGGCTTGTGGTCGGTCATTGCCAGCACTCCCCAATCATCCGCGATATCGGAAGTAAACCATTCTATCATATTGATTTCTATGGACATTTTGTCCTTTTGCGCGGACAAAATGTCCGGCGTTGAAAGCCGATCGCGCTCTAAGTGACTGACTGGACTACATTCCGGAATTGGCGCGGAGGTTGCTTCATTACGCGCCGTTGAATCGGGGAGACGGCGTGAACCACCCATTGTCCATGTCGGAAGGTTGCTTCCGGCGATGTCCAAACTTGATCATTGCGACCAATGCGCTCGTCGTCACCAGTGACGATACGCGCGCGGCGTCCGGCTCGAGCTGCAATCTCGAGGAGGGCTTAAGCGCGCCGCGGAGGTCGACATGATTGTGCGCTCCAAGCCCGGCTTCAGGGACATCGTGTTTGCGGTCAACGGCTCGATCCTGCCGCGGATCGCGCCGCATCTGGTTGCGATCGCCTTGATCAGCGTCCTTGCGGTGCTCGCCGCGATGGAGCATCCGGGCATTTTTGCGCGGATCAGCGCCGTTCCCTTCACACTGATCGGCATCGCGCTGTCGGTCTTCATGAGCTTTCGGAACAGCGCCTGCTATGAGCGCTGGTGGGAAGGCCGGGAGCTCTGGGGCAAGCTGATCATCGCCTGCCGCTCGTTCGCACGTCAGACCTCCACCCTTGATGAGGAGGAGCGGCGCGTGCTGCTTCGCGGCCTGTGCGGCTTCTGCGCCGGACTGGCAGCCCGCTTGCGCGGCGAGGACGAACTGGTGGCGATCGGACATTGGTGCGACATCGACGCCGCGTCAGGCGGGCCCAACCCGACCAATGTCGTGCTCAACCAGATCGGAACATATTGCCTGGCGCTGATGAAGCGGGACCGCATTGAGCCGATCCACTACTCCGTCCTCGAGGGGCAGCTTAGCGCGCTCTCCGACGTGCAGGGCGGTTGCGAACGCATCGCGTCGACGCCCGTGCCGTTCGCCTATTCCCTGCTGCTGCACCGGACCGCTCTGATCTTTTGCGTGACGCTGCCGTTCGCGCTGGCCGGATCGCTGGACTGGTGGACGCTGCTGCCCGTCCTGCTGGTCGCATACACCTTCTTTGGTCTCGACGCGCTCGGCCATCAACTCGAGGATCCGTTCGGACTGGAGCCTAACGCTCTCCCACTGGACGCCATGCGGCGCATGATCGAGCGCGAGATTCTATTCCTGCTCGGAGAGCGTGATCTTCCCGCGCCGATCGAGGCGCGTGACAATGTGCTGAAGTAGGCGGAACCTTTGATCCAGGAAAGTTGCTGCGAGATGCCCTTCGATAGCGCAACGCCTCGACCTTCATATGGAGGTTGCCATGAGCATATAGGGAATGAGCTATCCGAGTGGGATCGAGGTCCAGGAGGTGCCCTATGACGATGAATGAACTCGCTGACGCGCTCGACAAGATCGATGAAGATGCGTTTGCCTCGTTCCTCCTTGAGTATGAGATCACGCACGATGACGGACCCGAGGCGATGAAGACGATGATCGTCGAGGCGCTTCGGTTCGCGGACGCGCATGGCTTTCAGGCGCCCCGGCCGCTTCTCGACGAAGCCGATTAGGCTGGGGCAAAGTCCATCCGTGACGGAGATGCGGAGCGCGCGTACGTGTCTGCTCCGCGGAAGCCTGCGCGAGACAGGTGAGGCATCGCCGATGGACAGCCTGTCCTCGACGGCGTGGACAAAATGTCCGTCGTCGCCGGGCGTTGCGCGCCCAAGCCATTGACATTGTTTCCGTACCCAAGTTGGCGCATTCTTTGCCATCAGGAATTTCGACGCTCGGGCGGATCGGAACTCCTGTTGGTTCGAACAATCCGGTCGAGCGCAACGTTGAACGTCATTGATAGCGACATAGGAGGACCCTCAATGTCCAAGGATCATGACAAAGCCTCCCACGGATCACAGGACGCGCGGCGGCACAAGATCGACCATCAGACCCGAAACGAATGGCTTCACCGGGACGCTGGCCTTCAATCCTTGTGGCAGGCCTCCGGCATGTCGCGGGACGAGTTCATCCAGCATAATGAAGGGGTGATCGACAAGGTCATAAGCGATAACCTTGACGCGAACCGCTAACTGGAAGCGGCGCATTGGAGCAGCTGCATGGCAGAAAAGGTTCGCTGAATCGATCCAGCTGCCAGGCCGTCCACATGCCGTGTGTGAGGATACGCCATGATTGCCGGCAATCGCACTTCCGATTCCTGGCCGGCGCTTTCCGGCCCGGCCTTCGAGCCCACGCGATATCTCCTGCACATGGCGTTGCAGGCGGTCGGCAAGCTGAAGCTCGCGGAACCGTTTCAGGCGCAATGGGCCGAGGTGCCGTTGTGGCTCAGCGCGCGAGGGCTGACCACGGGACCGATCCGTCATGCCGGCGGCGTTTATGAGGTCCGCGCCGACTTCATCTCGCACGAGCTGCAGTGGCTCACGAGTTCGGGCACATCGGGGCAGTTGCCACTGCGGCCGACGTCCGTTGCCGCGCTCGTGGACGCTCTGCTCGATCAGCTTCGCCACGCCGGCATTGACGCGTCGATCACCCTCATGCCGCAGGAGGTGTCCCGTCCGATCCCGTTCAACGAGGACAAGGAGCAGCGCCCGTACGATCGCGACCTGGTCAATGCGTGGTGGCGCATCCTGCTCGGCACGCAACGCGTGCTCCAGGACTTTCAGGGCCGGTTCACCGGCAAGACGCAACCGATCGGCCTGATGTGGGGGACGCTGGATATTCGCGCGGTGTTCTACAACGGCAAGCCCGTCACGCCCGCGCAAGATATCGGCTTCATCAGGCGCAATGCGATGAATGCGGAACTGATCGAGATGGGGTGGTGGTCGGGCGATGTCTCCTATCCCAGGCCCGCGTTCTACTCCTTCACATATCCGCAGCCGAAAGGCATCGAGAACACCAAGGTCGGTCCGGCCGCCGCCCGCTGGGACGCCGGCATGGGCGAGTTCCTGCTCGACTACGATGACCTGCGCCAGTCGGGCGATCCTGATCGAGACCTGCTGACCTTCCTCGAATCCACCTATCACGCTGGTGCAACCGCTGCAGGGTGGGATTCCGGGCTGTTGGGTGGCGGCCGGCCGGAATGATACGCGACCTGGCGCCCACAACCGCTTTTGTATCACGACGACGTGTTGGAGGCGAAACGCCGGACTTCGGCAATAGTCAATTGGTAGGTTTTGGCCCAGGACGCTCAAATATGCCTTATCTTTCAACGGGGATTGACTGATACTCTCTCCGCCGCACTGCTCCTCCGCTGTATCCAGCTGTTCGAAACGACAGCAAAGCACGAACACAACGCGACAATGGTTGTCGCGGTTACCCACCAAGGCCCGTATCGTTCAGGTATTGCCAGGGCAGCGGGTAATGATCGCCACCGATCCCCAGGATGCCAACCGAAGCCACCCAGTGGGCGATAGCAGCATCGAGCTCGGCATTGCGCGCGATGCAGTCGTCGCTGGTTGCGAGATACTGAACAGACGCTCACGGGGGCCCAAAGAGCGTCCGCTACAGCCATCATCAGCCGGATGCTCGGTACGAGCCGGGGAGCCTCGGTCCGGTTTGCAGGCGCGGAGGGGCCTTTTGGGGGAGGCATCGTGGCGCCTTCTGAACGAAACTTTTTAGGTTCGAAATGCACCTTATGGTTTGAAAAACCTTGGTAATTCATTGATATTACAACAAATTCGTGCAACCTCCGAGCGCACCACAAACCCAAGTTCCCATCTGAAATCATTAAGCTTTTTCCGGATGTCGCCCGAGAATGCCACTGTTCGCGTCCGGCCCCGGCAACGCGCTGTCGATTGGCTGGGCGTGCGGACCTAAAGCGGGATGGGTTTAGGTTGAATCGATTTGGGATTCCCAAATCAGTGTGTTTCTGATTCACCATGCTGGCTGGATAGGAGGCCGGCATGGATGGGCAAGCCTTATTCCCTGGATCTCCGTAACCGTGTCGTAGCCGCGATTGAGGGCGGGATGTCCCGCAATCGGGCCGCCAAGCAGTTTGGGGTGGCGATCAGCACTGCCATCGGCTGGATGCAGCGTGTCGATGAGACCGGCAGCGTTGAGCCTGGCCAGATGGGCGGTCACAAGCCGAAGGCGGTTTCGGGAGACCACGCAGTCTGGCTGTCGCAGCGGATCAGGGACGGCGATTTCACCATACGTGGTCTCGTTGCCGAGCTCGCCCGTCGCGGCCTGAAGGTCGATTACCACTCGGTGTGGGACTTCGTCCATGCCGAGAAGCTCAGCTTCAAAAAAAAGCGTGGCGGCTGGCGAACGCGATCGACCCGAGGTCGCGAGGCGACGAGCCCAGTGGACAAAGTATCAAGATCGCGTCGAAGCTGAGCGGCTGGTCTTCATCGACGAGACCTGGACCAGGACCGATATGGCGCCCTTGCGGGGATGGGCGCCGCGCGGACACAGACTTCACGCCAAGGTTCCTCACGGCCGCTGGAAGACCATGACCTTCCTGGCGGCCTTGCGCCATGACCGGATCGATGCGCCATGGTTCATCGAAGGGCCGATCGATGGCGTGAGCTTTCGCACCTATGTCGAGAAGGTTCTGCTGCCCGTCCTTCGACCCGGCGATATCGTCATCTTGGACAACCTCGGCAGCCACAGGAGCAAGGTAGTTCGCCAGCTCATCCGCTCGGTCGGCGCCAAGCTCTTCTTCCTGCCAAAATACTCGCCCGATCTGAACCCGATTGAACAGGTCTTTGCCAAGCTCAAACACCTGCTTCGCAACGCCGCCGCGCGAACCGTCGACGCAGTCTGCGCCGCTATCGGCCACGCGCTCGACGCCTTCACCTCCGAGGAATGTGCCAACTACCTCAAAAATTCAGGCTATCGAACTTAATGCCATCACGCTTTAGAAGGTCGCGCTGCTAACTTCTTGGCTTGGTCGATGACAGTTGGAGGCGCCGATCGAATCGCGGGACCTCGCCGATAGCGGCCGCTTCCGGCGAGACTGAGCCCCAGGTCTCGACGCGAGACCCTGACACGCGCGACCGGCCATCATGCAAAGCCATTATCAAACTGCTTGAGCAGCCAGTCGGTGAGGTCGACCTTCTCGGCCAGTACCCGCGCGTGTCGCTGCGCCATCGTCGCTTCCAATGCTGGATCAGCAACCATACCCGACACGAGCGTCACCAGTTCCTCGAACTGCTGGGGCTTGAAGCCCCAGGCCAACCGATACCGCTGTTCCAGTTCAGCGATCACGGAGCAGCGCCCGACGAAGCTATTGCAGCGGATCGCGGGGCGTCCGAGCAAAGCCGCCTCCATCGTCATCGTCTGGCTGTCGCTGATCAGTATCTTCGCGTGAGCCAGAAGGTCATGCATGGTCTCGGGCGGAGCCTTCAGGGCGTATGGCTGAAGGCGCGGAGCGATGGAGCTTTCCGCGTTGATGAAGACGCGGCCATGCGGTTCGAGCAACGCAATCAATCGAAGAACCTGAGCCTCGGAAAGCCCGCTTTCGCCGGCGTCGTGATGAGCCGTCAGCGAAACCAGCCGTATGATGAAGTAGGGCTCGCGAGGCTCTATTCCCAACAGGCGGACCACGTCCTGGTCGGGCTTGAAATGGTTCGGGTGGAGGTAGGCCAGCTCATGATAGCTGTCGTGAGTTCGCACCTTTGCGGTCTTCTTGTCCCGCAAGACCGCCGGTATGACGATGCGATTTGCGAAAGGATAGGTAATTTTCGCGAACAGCGGTACGTAATCGGCGTCGTCTTCGTTCAGGACGATCGAGGGCCTGCCAATGACGCGGCCGACGTGAGCAACCGATACAGACGTGCCGACAAGGAAATCCGGTCTGTCTGGAAGCGCGGCTTTCAGGACCTGCCAGTTGTGGATCGCAAGTTCGATGGCGCTGCCGACAAGGCCTCGGCGCGGCTTCGAGGCGACGGTATAGGGCAGGCCGTAATGATCGAGCAATCCACCGATAATGCCGCGATCACGGATCGTGACCGTGATCTTGTCGCCACGCGCCTGCATGCGCTGCGCCACGTTTCGGAAAAGGTGAACGTGCGCGGGATGGCCGATATCAAAGAGAACGTGCATCGCTCTTGTGAACTTTGCTGGGATAGAGCGTTGGGATCTGAGCGATGCGCTCCATCACCTCGGTGGGATCGAGACCGATTACGCCGCAATACCACGCGATCGATTCGAAGCGCGGGATGTTCTCCATTTCGACGAGACGAAGCGCGCTCGCTCGATCGAGCACGCCCTCTCGAATCTGGTTCGAGCGGAAGGTATCGTTCTCGCTAAAGCCCGCGACCCGCGTATAAATGTAGTTATAGAAAGCAGCCGTCCCATCTCCGATGCGCCAGGTCGAGCGCGTATCGTTGGCGGTCTCCCAGTCGTATTGATCGATCAGCGTGTCGTTTACTTCGCTCTCGACCCAGGGAATGTAGTCGAACAGTCGGAGATATTCGTGCTTGATCGAATAGTAGCTGAAAAAGGCGCCGGCGGTATCGAGAAGCGATTTGTTGATGTAGCGCGGGTTGAGCAGGAATTCCCTGCCGTAGTAGCTCGCCATCTGAAGCTGCGCGAATTGTGACGGCCGGTGTCCAAGCGTGGGCGGCACACCACAAAAGCCGGCCTTGAAATGTGTTTTCTCCAGCGGATTGGAGGCAAGCACCGTAGCTTCAAGGTGAAGCTTTTTCGCGAGGTCATTGGCGTAGTAGAAATACTGCTTGTCGCCGGCCATGAAGAGGGGGACCATTCCAAGTGACGGCCGCTTGAGCCAAGCAGAGACGTTGCGACGAATGTTTGCTCGCTTTTCGGCAATGTCAGCCGAGACGAGAATATGCTCGACCTTGAGCGCCCCGCACATCCGCGCCTGGTTGCGGCGCGCCAGGTCCGTGATCATTCCCCAGTCGTAAGTGTAGGCGATCGGCTTAAGGCCGAGCTCACGCACCGCATAGTGAAGGCCAAAGCTGCTGTCGCGTCCTCCGCTCAGCGTGATGAGGCAGTCGGCGGAGGCGCCGTTGCGGCGTGTCTTCAGCTTGTTGGCTTCGGCCTCCAGGGCGGGACGCCCCAGATAGGTCTTCGGTTGGTGGCTTTGGCAGAAGTTGCAGACGCCGCTTGCATCGAACGCGATGAAAGGGACCGTTTCCGGCAAAATACAGCGGGTGCACCGGCGCAATGCCTTGATCGGTTGCGGATCGATTTCGAAGCGCGAGAAGTTGCCGAGCCTGACTGCGGGCATCGAATTGAAGGTCGTGGCATTGCGGACTTTGCCGGGTGTGTCGTCCCGGATCTCGCGCCGCCGCGGGGCGATCGCCGGCGTCTCCTCGGTGTCGACCCCGAGATCGATCTCGTGGCTGACCAGCGTATCGAGTTTGATCAGCAATGCGCTGCCAGCCTTGATCTGTCGGATGGCGTCCGGGCGCGCAGGCCAGGCCAAGCCTGGCGTGGTCAGGAATTCCTCCAGAATGTAGCGCTCGGAGGCGAATACGATCGTGCCGTCGGCCGCGCTCGGCGCCACGTAAAGAGAGCCGTTGTTCGTTGCGAGGACCATGCAATTGAGGTCGTCGGACACGAGCGCGGTGGAAACCGTCCCAAGCAACCTGCGGAACGTCGAGCGCATCGCGTCGGCGAGGGATTCGCCCCGATCGAGATGCTGGCGGAGCAATTGGAGCATCACTTCGGTGTCGACCTCGGCCTTCCGCTCGGCCGTGTTTATGGTTCGCCACAGGTCTTCGTCATTGACGATGATGCCGTTGTGAACGCCCAGGATGCCGCCGGCAAGAACCGGCTGGTTGTTCGCGTGCAGGTTTTGAGTGCCGTTCGTGACGAGTCTCGAATGTCCGAAGATAGCGATGGGCTCGCGGGACTGGTAGAGCGTGTCCAGAGCACCCTTGAAGAAGGGAGCAAAGTCCGTCGAGGCGAGAAAATCGCGCGGACGCTGCGCACTCTTGCGAAAGGTGACGGTGGTCGGCCCAACGATGGCTAGCCCGGACGATTCCTTGCCGCGCGTTTCCGACAGGAGGAACAACCGAGAGACGGCGCGTTCCACGATCTCGCGATCAAGCGCGCCCGGGCTCGTAATCACTCCGAAAATGCCGCACATCGCAACCGCTCGCCGTCGCTCGATCTATTTCAGGTGCTTGTTCATTTCCATGTCAAGCCACATGGCAAACATGACGGATTGCCAGCCCATCAAGACAAGGAATGTCGTGAAAAGCGGTGTGTTGTCTGCCACGAATCCAATGAAGAGCCGATGCATCACAACGTAGAGTCCGACGAACATTCCGAGCGACAGCAAAACAGCGCCCGTAAAGTAGAACAGCACCAACGGATGAAAGTCGCGGATGATATATTTCTGCAGCATACGATAGGCAAACAATCGCACGAGCAACAGTGACAGTCTCGGCACGAGACGAATTGGCTTGATGCCTGATTGTTCGCCGATACCGTAGATCGGCTTGATCGGGATGTCGCGCACCCTGAAATCAAAGATATTCAGTTTCACGAGCATGTCGTTCGGCATCCCGTACCGCTTGTAGATGTCGTCCAGATTCAGCGTCTTAAGCACCTTCCGGTTGGCCACGGTGTAACCGGTCTGCGAGTCCGCCACGTGCCAATAGCCCGAGGCGATCTTGGTCAACATCGAAAGCAATCCGTTACCGATGTAGCGAACGCGCGGAATCAGGTTCCACGCCTCGCCGGTGAAGAGCCGGTTTCCCTTGGCGTAATCGGTTTCATCGGCAATGACGGGCTCAAGCAGTGCGTTTAGATCGCAAGGATCCATTTGCGCGTCGCCGGCCATAACGGCCGTCGCATCGATGTCGTGGTCGCGCGCCCAGCGATAACCGGCGGCGATCGCCCCGCCGACACCTTCATTTTTGGGCAGTCGAATCAGTATGACGCGTTCGGGCTGCGCGGCAGAATAGCGCTCGACGATCTCGGCGGTGCGGTCGCGGCTCTGGTCGTCCACGCAGACAATATGGTCGACAAACTCCGGCATGGTCTCGATGACGCGGCCGATCAGTTTCTCCTCGTTGTAACAAGGCACCACAACCGCGACAGTCTTCGATTTATACATGCGCATTTCCCGCCGCGGCGCGGCTTCGTGAGTCGTAGGCCGGTTGGGGAACCTGCTTAAGCCTCTGTTCCAGGTTGAACCACCCTGCTTGAATGCGGTATCTGCAGTTTCGTCAATAGGCTGTCCACCGGCGCGCCGGTCCGGAGATCGCGCTCGGCTCCAATTTTTCTGGCTCTCGTGTCTGAATTTGTTGCATTTTCGACTTTGGTGCCGGCGAAGGGGCAGCAGGCCAAGCCCGCGGATTCGCGTCTTCAAGCGGGTTGCGCCATATTATCTAGCAAGATCAATAAGATGCGTCCAAATCAACTTCGACGGGCAGGCGCGGATCGCACTCCATGAACGAGGAAACGCTCCGCTTCTACAACCTGCAGGCGAAAAACTACACTGCGCTCAGAGCCCGCCCCATTCAGGTTTACACCGACAGGCTCGAGCGGGAGGCTATGGCCCCGCTCGTCGCGGCGGCAACAAATATCCTCGACCTTGGCTGCGGCGAGGGACGTTTGACGCGGTGGCTTGCACAAAGCAAGCGAGATCAGGGCGGAGATTTCACCGTGCACGGTGCGGACTTCAGCCCCGAAATGATCGCCCATGCGCGGGCCCTGAATGGTGACCTCCCGGCAACTTACGGTATTGGCGATGCGATGGCGTTGCCGTTTCCAGACAACAGCTTTGATCTGATCGTATCGTGCACGGCCCCCAACAATTTTCCCGACCTGAACGCTGCCCTCGATGAAATCCGTCGAGTGCTGCGGCCGGGCGGTGCATTCTGCGCAACGATCATAAACAGCCAGGAGACAGCACGTTTCGCGCGCTATCTTTACTACTCGCCATATTATCTCGCGAAGCTTGCGCAGCGCATCGTGAAGGGGGCGTCGAGCTATCACCGCGTCTTGTTCTCTCGCGAAGAGCTCGAGCGTCTGCTGCAGGGCCGCTTCAAGATGATAGAGATATCCGGAATGCGGCTCATTCCCGATTTCGTGCCGGAATTTCCGCTGAACATCTGGCCGCCCTTGTTTCCGGTCATGTCGGGCTTCATCGACGCCACGCAGAGCATTGATCATTGGCTTGCAAAGCATCCGACATTCGGACGCCGCGCCCGTTTCCACCTTGTGATTGCACAGGCAGTGAAATGAACCCGGGACGACAGCGCCCGAAATTCGTGGTGACCGTAGACGTCGAGGACTTCTTCGAGCCGCGGCCTCCGATCGACACCTATCGGGGCCGTAACGCTGGGCGCGATTACGCGACTCCGCGCATCATGGATATCCTCGAACGACACGGCGGCCGCGGCACCTTCTTTGTCGATGTCCAGAACCGCCGGACCGTCAGCGAGGAGCTCGTTGCCGGCGTGACGCGCGAGATCGCCGAGCGGGGCCATGAAGTTGGCCTGCACACCCATCCGGCCTTTCCGGAGGGAAAGCGCGGATACGGAATGGCGCAGACGATGAAGACGCTGTCGTTCAACGAGCAGCGTCGGTTCATCTCCGAAGGGGTGGCGCTGATTGAAGCCTGGACAGGCCGACCGCCTGTCAGCCATCGCGCCGGCGGCTACGGCGCCAACTACGATACGCTCGTTGCTCTGGAGCAAAACGGCATCGAGATCGATTCGAGTGTTTTTTACGGCTATCCGCACTGCGGACTCAATCATCCCCCGCTCACCGCGAACGCCGTTGTTCGGCATGGCGATCTACTCGAAGTTCCCGTGACCGTGACGCGCTGCGATCTTGCGCTCGGACCGGCCCGCCTGCTGTCGCTGACGAAGAAGCTCGATCCGGACTGGTGCAGTCCCGGCGAGTTGCGCCGCCAGATCGAAGCCGTCTTGGCGTCCAGTCAGCAAATTATCGTGCTGTTCTTGCATTCCTATTCGTTGATAGATATCGAACGCGGGTTTCGGCCGGACGAACGCGCTTGCGCGGTCCTCGATGAATTGCTGGCCGACTGCGTCGGTCGCTTTGACGGAGAGATTACGACGCTGGAGCGTGCGGCTCGGGCCGTCGATCCAGTCCCAAGCAAGGAAGCGGTAGGCCAATCGCCACCAGTCGTTCGCTCCGATCTGCTGTTTCGCAATGTCGAACTCACCGGTTGGCTGATGCGAAAAATGCGGCTACGGCACTTGAAGATTCTGGTCGGGCAACGGTAGCGGCTAGCCTGTTGCATACACGATAGAGTAGATGGCTACAGCGCGCTTTTTTGTAGAAGGCCTCCACGCATGATGACCGGTCAAGCTCCGGCTTCGGATCAGGATCTGCTCGAACGTGTTCGCGCAGCGTCCGATGCTCTCGGCAACTGGCTCGAGCAGAACGACTATGCCGGCAATGATCCTTATCAGCTTGACAACATTATTTCCCAGGTTGGCGGTCGACCTATCATCGGGCCGCTCATGCACTTTGCCCGCCGAACGCTCAAGCCTTACCATGCGCTGATCCCGAAACGCCTGTTCCAGGCGGCCCCGGCCATTGTCATGCCACAAGCACTCGGAGATAGCCTCGCGGGTGAAGCTCGCCAACCCGACAGCAAGGTCTCGCGTCGACGAGCGGCGAGGTTGCTGACCCTGCTTGAGGACACGCGTAGCCCGCTGGCTCGCAATGCAGCTTGGGGTTTGCCGTTCAACTGGGGAGGAACGGGGAAGCACCCGAAGCATTGGCCGACCACGATTACGTCCACCATCGTGTTGACCGGTCTCCTCGATGCCATCCATCTGCTCGACCGCGACCGGGGGCTGGCGCTGCTCGAATCCGGCATTCGTTTCATGCTGGAAGAGGCTGGCATGATCGAGTTGCCCGAAGGCGCTTGTGTCTATTTTGGTCCGGGCGACACGCGTCTGATAATCAATGCCAGTGCTGCAGCCGCAGGCCTGCTGGCCCGGGCGGGACGGGTGCTTGATCGCGACGAACTCGTCGCGCTTGCCGGGCGG
The DNA here is from genome assembly GCF_054060035.1 of Bradyrhizobium sp. USDA 3262. Taxonomy (NCBI): domain Bacteria; kingdom Pseudomonadati; phylum Pseudomonadota; class Alphaproteobacteria; order Hyphomicrobiales; family Nitrobacteraceae; genus Bradyrhizobium; species Bradyrhizobium sp. USDA 3262. The sequence continues at coordinate 6,146,130 of NZ_JBSSCT010000001.1, read as the reverse complement.
GCGGCCTTGTTCGCCGTGCACCATCAAAATCCGGATGGATCCTGGTTCTATGCGCCGGCGTTCCGCGATCACCCCGTCGACACGATCATCGATAGCCGGCACACGGGCTACATCATCGAAGGGCTCATCGAAGTCAACGCGACAATGGGTGACCAACGTATCGCGGATGCGATCGGGCGTGGTTGCGGTTATATGCAGGCCCAATTGATCGACGGCGACAAACCGCGTTGGAGTCCCGAGCAGACCTGGCCAATCGATTCCCACGATGTCGCGCAGAGCATCCTGACTGCGCTCGCCTACGGGGACAAAAGCCTGGCAAAGCGCCACATGGCTTTTGCCATGGATCGCTTTTATGCCGGCGATGGCAAGTTCCGTTACAAGGCGTTCGAGAACGGCAACAACAACGACGCCGTCTTCATTCGCTGGACGCAAGCACCGATGTACAAGGCGACCAGCAAATATCTGGCGAATTCTTCCGCCACGGAGCGTGGATGAAAATCCTCACCCGCTACTTGCTGCGAGCCGGACTGCCACGCGGCGCCTCGCTTGCCGGGGACCTCTCTTGCGCCTCGAACTCGATTGAGAGGCACGGAGCCTGATGGGTCTGCTTACTCGCAAGCGGTTGCTTTGGGGCGCGGCCTTCATTGTTGGTGCTGCGGCGCTGTTCTATTTGGTCGATCGCATCGATTGGCACACTCTTCGGTCGATCTCGATTCAGACGTTACTCGTACTCTGCCTTTCGTCGATCGTTATGATTGCGCTGCATGCGGCGGGCGCGGCGACGTTGTTGGCGGGAATGCGGTATCCAGCCAGCCTGATGGATGTCATGATGGCCATGCTGGCAGCGGGCACGGTGAGCCTGGCCGGCGATCCGAAGCTCGGCGTGCCGGCGCGCCTGGCGTTCTACAAGATGCTGGCGGATATCCCGGTGAGTGTCGGCGCGGCTCAAACGACGATCGAAAGCCTTCTTTGGCTGTTCTTGATGGGAGCGGTCCTGGTCATTCCGGGCGAATTGGCAGGTGATCGCGCACTGCCGCTTTCGCTCGCGGCCGCGGGATTGCTGATCGCTGGCCTCGCAGCGGTGGGACTTGGTCCGGCGGTGTTGGACAAGATGTGGGTACTCGGCCCGTTGTTTCGGGCCTCCGGGCCGATCCGTCGGTTCGTCTTCGATCTGCGAAACGCAATGTTCGGGATCAAGCCGTTTGCGCTGGCTGTCGCGACGTTGTGGCTTGCGACAACCTATGTGGTCGACGTCGCTTCGATTTGGTATCTCGGCCGGGCCTTGGGTGCTGATCTTCCCCTTGTGGCCATCGGGCACGCGATCGTTATTTCTTATCTGGCCGGGGCAGTTTCCCTGCTGCCATTGGGACTGGGGGTGCGTGACGTCACGTTCGTGCTGCTGTTGCAGCAGGCCGGAGCTTCGGCGGAGACGGCTGCAGCGCTTGCTCTGATTCACCGCACCGTGCGCACGGTTCTTCCGCTGCTGATTGGTTTCGCCGTCTCCGGACTGATCGCAACACGTTCACGGTCGTAGGGCAACTGCTTGACGCGCCGCGACCGCCCCAAGATTAGGTAGCGGCCCGTGCGCGGGGCGACTACAACATCGTCGAGTTCCGGCTTCGCCGATAGGGCACGCTTTGCACCACGAACAGAATGCCGGGCACCGTAATTGCGCGATGGGCCGAACGACAAAGGGACAATGGCTTGAGCACTCTGTTTCTGATCGGCCAGCTCGTTCTAGCCTCGGGCTTGGCGAGACTTTTCTACGTCTTTGACAGCGTCCTCCCGATTCCTCCCTTTGGGCGTATTGCCTTCGGAGTGGCAACGACCAGCTTTGTCACAGCATGTCTACTGTTGCTGCTCACGCTTGTTGCACCTGGGCTGGCCCTTGGAGGGCACGCCAGCGCGCCATTCATCGTTGGATTGGCGTTGCTTGTAGCGCCCTGGAAAGGACCGACGCCTCGCGGTCCCAAGAGCCCCCACGCCCTGCGCGATCCAGTCGTTCTGGCTTCGATCGTAGCCACATTGATGGTGGCCTGCATTATCGTGCCGCGGCTCTGGTTCTATGCCGGCCAGGTGACCGGCAATTCCGACGCAATGCAGTACCTTGCGGAAGCGCGGCAACTTCTTTCGCAGCGTAGCTTCTTCGATGCCTCCGGGATCGGAGGCCTTTCCGACGGCACTCTGCGCGGCGACCCCCATGGCCTGCTCTGGCCTGCCTACAATGCGTCGGCCCTGCTTTGGTCCGGTCTCGGCGGGGCCGGTTTGAGCGACGAAATGGTGCCGCGCGTTGCATTCCAGCTGACGATCATCACCTATGTTGCGGCGGGCGTGACTCTCGCCAGCGCGGCGCGGGTGCGTGGCCTCGCGATCCTTCTGCCGCTTTTGATTCTGGCGGTCCCTCTCATCCACAGCGGATCAATCGACGGCGGCCGCGACGTATTCCGACTAACGGCGCTCCTACTGCTTTGCACGTTTCTTGTGGCGCAGTGGCAAGTCAGTTCGCGTCACCCGAGCGTCGGAGCTGCGCTTTTGGGCGTCGTGCTCGGCGGTTGGGCGATGCAGGGCCATGCACTATCCATTGTCCTTGTGCCACTGATTGTCGCGCCCTGGACGCTTCTGAGCGTTTCATTCGGGCAGTCCCCGATGCGCATTGCGCTGCTGACTGCCGCAGTGGCTGCAGGCTATTGCCTGGGCGGCCTTCACGTCGCAATGGCCTATTACAAGAGCGGCTCCCTGACCGGCGACAACGTTGACGCAGCCCGGGTCGCCGCCGGTACGCTTTATGCGCACAGCATCGAAGCGCGAGATACGGCACGCATCGGAGAAGGTGCCGTCCTGTCTAGCCGGCTCCTCATCAGTTTTGCCAGGGACGGTGGATGGCCGAGCGCAGCGGCGCTTGTCGTCCTGTTCGCGACGATAGCCTGGTACGCCGTGCAGCGGGTTTCGTCCCGAGATCGCTCTACACTCCAGTCAATCGACTGGCGGATCGGAGCCATGTTTGGGGCGTGGTTTCTCAGCGAGATGCTTCTGCTGTTGGGCGCCTTCGACGTCGGATACTACAATTTGTCGAGTTGGACAGTGTTGAATGCACGCTACGCGATGCAGTTTTACATGTTCGCGGCTCTGTTCGTCGCGTGGGGAATAGCGGTTGCTCCGGTTGCGCTGACCGCCACGTCAACGAGCGTCGAGCGCCGCGAAACCTGGACCCGAGCTGCATTGTCGTTGGCGATTCTCGGTGTGGCTGTTGCCACGACCTGCATTCTCGTCAAGCGATGGACGTACTATTCAACGAGCGGCTATCAACGGGTTGCCAAGCAGTTGAACGCTTTGACGGCGAACCTGCCACCAACGTGTCGGGTATTGGCCGAGGATACCGGCATCAATTTTCTCGCTCAGCGGCAGGTTCTGCAACTCTACAGCAAATACATGCGTGACCTTCTCGTCGAGCGCGACAAGGAAAAGCTGCTGCATGAACTGGACAAGCGCGATATCTGCACTGTTGTTCTCTATGACGGGTTGTACGTCGATATGGCCGGGCCTGCTGCGCCGCTTCTTGAGGCGCTGGCCTCGCCGAATTTCAAGATGTATGGCGTAGAGCCATGGCGCATCTACGTGCGGGCGGCGCCGTAGCTGCAGCGACTTTGGCAATGCGAGCGATCGCGCGGCCGCAAGCCTGCCCCACCCGGAGCGCCCGATGATCTTTGCCAGCTACGCCTACCGTGTCGTCTCCAACTTCATGTTTCTGGGGCTGGTCTATTTCACGCTGAACCTTCTGGAGAAGTACGAGCAGCGCGACGGTCGCGATCCTGATCGTGGTCTATGCGGCGATGCACGCCTTTTCCGGCCTGCGCTCGTTCTATTTCTTCCAGCGCATCGAGCGCCTGGAGGGTGAGACGAGGCGGCTCGCCGCGGCGGCCGGCGAGGGGCCCAATGCTGTCGCCTCGCGCAGGCAGATCGTCGCCGATGTCACTGTGCTCAGGCATGCCGGCGAGATCAAACCTATATCGACATCTTCTTCCTGGCGCTGGTGATTCTGCTCTGCGTCGCCAAGATCGTGGCCAGCTAGTGTCCCGAGTCACAAGTTCGCAATCATAGATTCGCAGTAGATTCGCGTCGCTGTGCCAAGGATGGAGGCAAACGGCGACGGAGTCTCCAATGGCTGTCCAGCAACTTGCCCCCCTGATATTGAGCGATGATGAGTGGGCCGAACTGACGTCGCTGACGATGCGGCGGAAGACGGCGCAGGCGCTGGCTCTGAGAGCCCGGATCGTGCTGGCCTGTGCGGAAGGTGGTCAGAACACGGAAGTGGCGGCCAAGCTTGGGCTGGACCGACAGACCGTAGGCAAATGGCGGCGGCGTTTTATGGAGCAGCGTGTGGCCGGGCTGCACGACGAGCCGCGTTCCGGCGCGCCGCGCACGATTGACGACGCCCGCATCGAAGCCGTGATCGTGAGGACGTTGGAGAGTTGCCCTGAGAACGCCACTCATTGGAGCTCCCGCGACATGGCGAAGACCAGCGGCCTATCGGTGTCGACGGTACAACGCATCTGGCGGGCCTTCGGGCTCCAGCCGCACCGGATGGAGACGTTCAAGCTCTCGACCGATCCGAACTTTGTGGCCAAAGTGCGCGATGTCGTGGGCCTCTACGTCTCACCGCCGGAGCACGCCATCGTTCTGTGTGTGGATGAGAAATCCCAAATCCAGGCGCTGGACCGCAGCCAGCCGATGTTGCCGATGCGTCCCGGCCAGGCGGCCCGAAGGAGCCACGACTACAAAAGGCTTGGCACCACATCGCTGTTCGCTGCCCTCGATATTGCGACCGGACGGGTCATTGGCAAGTGCTACGGGCGCCACCGCACCGCCGAGTTCCGCAAGTTCCTCGACGAGATCGAGGCTGCCGTACCGCGCGACCTCGACGTTCATCTCGTCATGGACAATTACGTCACGCACAAGACCCCAATGATCCGGAGATGGTTGGCCAAACGGCCGCGTTGGCACGTGCACCTGACCCCGACCAGTTCGTCATGGCTCAACCAAGTCGAGCGCTTCTTCGCGCTCCTCACCGATAAGAAGATCAGGCGCGGCGTCTATCGCAGCGTAACCGCCCTCAGGGCGGACATCGCCACGTTCATCGAACGACACAACGCCGATCCCAAACCGTTCCGATGGACCAAATCCGCCGATAACATCCCTGCTTCCATCGAGCGCTTCTGCCGCTACAATGCCCCGCCAAAACACGACGCGATGTTGCGAACTTCTGGTTCAGGACACTAGATCCCGTCAATCAGGCACGCGCCTGCCAGCCGACGCCTCGGCGCGCGGCGTGCGCTTCTTCACATTGTTGGCGACGTGGACTGAAGCATTGTCGGCAGCGGGCGGCGCGACATGCAAGGGTGCGCCGTGGGCTCTGCCGTGCGCCGCGCCAGGCGCCTGATGCGCAGCCTGCTTCGGATGCCTGGCCTGGCGCGCGGAGAACGCCTGCGCGCGCGATACGCCAACGCCAACGGTCGCGCGCCGCGCGAGGCGGCGATCGGCCGCCGATCGGGCTGCGAGCAGGGTCAGGTCGAGTGCTTCGGGAACGCGGAACACGTCGGACGCCGGGATAGGCAATGTCGAGACCGATGCGAAGCGCGCAAGCTGCGGCTGCGGCCACAGCGTGCGGACGGGCATCGCGACCCGGGTGCGCTGTGCGTGGTCGAGGATGTCGGCATCGCGCCAATCCATGTCGGCAAGCACCGGGGCAGGCAGCGTCCGCGTCGCGGTGAAGACGAAGTTCGGAATCCTGGGCCAGCGCGTGGTCGCCACCGTCTCTGTCGGCGGATGCAGGTACCATTGCTGCGGCTGGGTCGGCGTCGCCGGGCGATCGGGCGTTGCGGGCACGACATGAACGATCCGGTAGCCGCGCTCCTTCAACGTGTTGAGGATGCGCGGCAGCGCCGCAACGGTGCGCGGCTGGATGTCGTGCAGCAGCAGGATGCCCTTGCGCTTGGCTTCGATCCGCTGGATCGCGAGCTCATAGACCCGCTGCGGCGAGATGTGGCGCCAGTCGTCCGCCGGGAAGTCGGCGCTCCAGACCTGGATGCCCTGTGACGCCAGATAGGCCTCCGGGATCTCGGCGCGCATCAGGCCGGGAATCCGGAAGAACGGCGCGAGCTTGCTCTTGTCGCCATTGAGCGCGGCGAGCGTCGAGGCGATGCCGTCGTCGACCTCCTGCCGCACCTTCTCGAGCGGCATCTTGTTCATCGTCAGCGGATGGTTCTGGCTGTGCGTGCCGACGGAATGTCCGGCCGCGATCAGCTTGCGCACGCCCTCCGGATTGAACCGGGCCTGGGACCCGATGGTGAAGAAGGTCGCCTTGACGCACTGGCTGGCGAGAATGGCCAGCACCTGGTTGCTGTATTTCGGCAGCGGTCCGTCGTCGAAGGTCAGTACCACTTCGTGATCGGCGAGCGGCAAGGTCTCCGGATACTGCATGGTGCCGATCCGGGGATGCTCCTTGGGATCGACGACGAGGGTCCGCGAGGTGCCGAGTGCGTTGGGGTTAGGGCAGTCTGCGGCGAGGGCGGCGTACGGCGTCATCAGGCCGCAGCCCAGCAGCGCCGCGCGGACCACGGTCCGCGACCGCTTCCGGATCATCACCATGACGTTTGCAATCATCGAATCTCGGCCGCATTCCAAACGCACTGACGAATCCTTAGGTGCGGCGCGATGAATGCCGCCTTAACGGTCTGTAATCCACCTTGGGTCCCGGGTTCAATGTGTCCGGTCGGACACGGTTTTCATCGCCGGCGGGACGATGTGGACGACGTGGTAATTATGCTCCTGCAGGTACCTCAAGAAGGCGGGCAGCATCTCGGCTGTCCGCATTTGCGGGTCATGCAGCAGGATAATTCCCTTGCGGTGGCCTTCGAGCCGCCCGGTGAGCAGCTTGAGTTCCTCCTCGGGGGTCATCTTGTTCCAATCGCTGGCCCAGAAATCGGCTCCGAACACCGCGATACCGCGCTTTTCCAGGCGATCGAGCAGCGCGGGCGTCGACTCGAAATAGGGGAACCGGAAGAACGGCGTGCTCGGGACCGTGCTTGCGGTGCCGCGCAGGGCCGTCTGGACCGCTTCGATTCCCCGGTTGATGTTCGCCTCGGCCTGATCCGTCGGCATCTTGTTGAGATGCGGATGGTCCCAGCTGTGATAGCCGATGGAGTGGCCGAGGCGCGCGATCTTGCGGACCATATCGGGATGATCGGCCGCGTTGCGGCCTACCATGAAGAAGGTTGCCTGCACGCATTCGGCGGCCAGCGCCGTCAGCACCTTGTCGGTGACCCCCGGCGTCGGTCCGTCGTCGAAGGTCAGCACGACCTCGCCATCCCTGAGCGGCAGGGTTTGCGGAAAGCTCTTCAGCCCAACGCGCGGATAGGTCGCAGGGTCGACCTCGAGCACACGTGAGGTGCCGAGCGCGTCCTTGCGCTGGCATTCGGCGGCGTGCGCCGAGCCGCACAGTGCAACAGGCGCGAGCGCCACCAGCGCCGCGAAAGCCCTCCGGAGCGGTCGCGGTGCGCTCGACATCTTTCTCATTGCACTGGGCCCCACCGATTAGGTAATCCGTTCCGCACTCATCCAACCAGTTTTTCCCCTCCTGTCAAACCGGCGAAACACGGCATGGCCGAGAATTTCGACGCTGCCGAACCCGCCGAGGCCGACCCGCTGGCCCGGATGCCGATGCGGAACGAGGAGGGTGAGCTCCGCGGCGAATTCGTCGCGGCGATCACCCGGGCCATCCACGCCGCCGACCGGCCGCTGCTCTGCGAGGTGGTGGCGGAACTGCACGAGGCCGATCTCGGCGACCTGATCGCGGCGCTGGCGCCGGACGACCGCGTCACTCTGGTCGAGATCACCGGCACCGATTTCGACTTCTCGGCGCTCAACGAGGTCGACGAGACGGTCCGCGAGGAGATCCTCGAGGAACTTGAGCCGGAGACGGTTGCGGAGGGCGTCAGGGAGCTGGAATCCGACGACGCCGTCGAGCTGCTGGAGAGCCTCGACGAGGAGGATCAGGAAGAGATCCTGGAGAAGCTGCCGGCGGCCGAGCGCGAGGACATCGAGCGCAGCCTGCTGTACCCGGAGAATTCCGCCGGCCGGCGGATGCAGACCGAGTTCATCGCGGTGCCGCCGGATTGGAATGTCGGGCAGGCGATCGACTACATGCGCGACACGCCGGATCTGCCGGATCGCTTCTACGAAATCTATGTGGTCGACACCGGCAAGCATTTGCTCGGCGCCGTGCCGCTCGACGTGCTGCTGCGCACGCGCCGTCCGGTCCCGATCAAGGACCTGATCGACGAGGACCGCCGCCGGGTCTCCGCGCTGGAGGACCAGGAGGAGGTCGCGCGGATGTTCGGCAAGTACAATCTGGTCGCAGCTCCCGTGGTCGACACCATCGACCGGCTGGTCGGCATGATCACCATCGACGACGTCGTCGACGTGATCGAGGAGGAGGCCGACGAGGACTTGAAGGCGCTCGGCGGCGTCACCAGCGACGAAGAGCTGTCCGACACGGTGTGGACCATCGCCCGCGGCCGCTTCAACTGGCTCTTGGTCAATCTCGCCACCGCGTTCCTGGCCTCGTCGGTGCTCGGCCTGTTTGAGGGCCAGCTCGAGAAGATGGTGGCGCTCGCGGTGCTGGCGCCGATCGTGGCGAGCCAAGGCGGCAATGCCGCGACCCAGACCATGACGGTCGCGGTGCGCGCGCTCGCCACCCGCGAGCTCGGCTCCTACAACGCAATGCGCGTGGTGCTGCGCGAGACCATGGTCGGGCTCGTCAACGGCATCGCCTTTGCCGTCATCACCGGCGTCGCCGCGGTGGCCTGGTTCAAGATCCCCGGCCTCGGCATCGTGATCGGGCTTGCGATCATCTGCAATCTGGTGGCCGGCGCGCTCGGCGGCATCCTGATCCCGATGGTGCTGGAACGGGTGCGGGCCGACCCCGCGGTCGCCTCCGGCACCTTCGTCACGACCGTCACCGACGTGGTCGGCTTCTTCTCGTTCCTCGGCATCGCCACGCTGTGGTTCGGGCTCAAGTAACGTGCTCGCGGGCAGGGCGGCGCGTGGTTCGGGCGCGAGCCGCGCCGGGCCGCTTATCGTTAATCCGAACTTAACGCGCTTCATCGATGATGCCGCTATCTCCAAGGGGCCATCACGGGGGCCATCATGCAGCGGTTGCGGCTCAAGGCGGACGGACGGATCGTCGAATTGCGCGACGGGCAGGAAATTCCGCTCGTGCCCGCACATCCCGACCAGGCGGCGATGCAGCCTGCGGCCGCGCAGCCGGCCGTGCGCGATCTGCGCCGCCGGGCCCAGCTCACCCAACTCGAATTCGCCGCCAAGCTCGGCGTGCCCGTGGAAACCATCCGCAACTGGGAGCAGGGCAAGCGCGCGCCGCGCGGACCTGCCCGCGCGCTGCTTGCGGTGATCGCCCATTCGCCGGAGACGGTGTTCGCCGCGTTGTCGAGCGAGCCGACGGCGGCTTGAGCGGGTAGGGCGTCGTTCGCCATCATTGCTGCAATCTCGGTGTCGTCCCTGCGAAAGCAGGGACCCATACTCTGCGGCCCGTGTTGTGAACGGGACTCGCCGTTCGACCGTCCCGCAACAATGGCGATCTGTGGTTATGGGTCCCTGCTTTCGCAGGGACGACAGTGAGTTTGTTGCGCGCGTTGTGAGTCAAACTTCCGCATTCTCGCGACATGAATTGTCCGAGCTTTGGATTTCGTTTCGCCCTCTCTCTTGAAGAGGGCGCAGGGAAAGCCGGGTGCCGATCGCACCCATGGGCCCCGTGCAAAAGGTAGAAAGCACGGGGGTAGGACCACAGGTGTAACCGGAAACAACCCGGCTTTCCCTGCGCGATGGGTTACGGCTTATACGTGCTCTCCCCGGCGAGACTGGGCTTTTTTGTCACCGTCTTCGCAACGACGCATTCACGTCCTGCGAAGAGACACCTGCCGCTAGGGCGTCAGGCCTGCACGATTTCACCGTCCGCGTCATGCGCACTCGTCAGTTGCGCTTGCCGCGTCCACCGCATCTCGACCCACGTTCGTGACGATCGCGAAGCGCCCCTCGATCAGGTGAGACGGACGAACCATATACTGAGTAGCGATTCGGATAAAGCGAAGTATTTTCGCGCGCGAGGATTGACAGGTTTTGCTGAGTTGCCCGTCGGGGCCGATTGTCGCACCCAGTGGTGCTGCGTCGGCCGCATCAGCCCGTCATCGCGCCGCTACAACTTCGCCGTCTTCCTTCACAAACCGTCCAACCGGTGAGTCCAGCAAATCGATGACGGCCTCCGATGGCCGGCACAATCGCACGCCTTTCGGCGTCACCACGATCGGACGGTTGATGAGAATGGGATGCGCCAGCATGAAATCGATCAACTCCTCGTCCGTCCATTTCGGCTGGTCCAGGCCGAGCTCCTTGTAAGGCGTTCGCTTCTCGCGCAGCAGCGCGCGCACGGGGATTCCAATCGCGGCAATCAGCTCCTTGAGTGTCTCGCGCGACGGCGGCGCCTTGAGATATTCGATGACGACAGGCTCAGTGCCGCTTTGCCGGATCATCGCCAGCGTGTTGCGCGAGGTGCCGCAATCCGGGTTGTGGTAGATCGTGACGGTCATTGACGCGCCTCCATTGCGGACGCTGGTGCCGAGGCGCCAGTTCCGGATTCATACCAGCCTCTCGTTGCCTTCACGATGCGAACCACCGAGAGCATCACGGGGACCTCGACGAGAACGCCCACGACCGTCGCCAGCGCGGCTCCGGAATCAAGGCCGAACAGACTGATGGCAGCGGCCACCGCGAGTTCAAAGAAGTTGCTGGCGCCGATCAGGGCCGCAGGAGCAGCCACGCACCAGGCGACGCCGAAACGCCGGCTCAGCCAATAGGCCAGCCCCGCATTGAGGTAGACCTGGATCAGGATCGGCACCGCCAAAATTGCGATGACGGTCGGCTGCCTGATGATCTGCTCGCCTTGAAATCCGAACAGCAAAACGAGGGTCGCAAGCAACGCGACGAGCGAGATCGGCTGCAGCAGGCGCATCGTGCGGTCGAATGCTCCGCCGCCGCTGCGCAGTAGCACGCCCCGCCAGACCTGAGCGATCACGACGGGCACCACGATGTACAGGACGACCGAAAGCAGCAACGTACCCCAGGGAACGGTGATCGATGCCACGCCCAACAGAAGGCCCACCAGCGGCGCGAACAGGAACACCATGATCGTATCATTCAGCGCGACCTGGCTAAGCGTGTAGTGAGGCTCGCCCTCGCAGAGGTTGGACCATACGAACACCATCGCGGTGCAGGGCGCAGCCGCGAGCAGGATCAGGCCTGCGATGTAGGAGGAAATTTGTCCGGGCGGGAGCAGGGGCGCAAAGACGTGGCCGATGAAGAACGATCCCAGCAGCGCCATCGAGAACGGCTTGACGGCCCAGTTGATAAACAGCGTGACGCCGACTCCCCGCCAATGCTCGCGAACCCGGCCCAGCGAACCGAAGTCGATCTTGAGCAACATCGGCACGATCATCAGCCAGATGAGCATCGCGACCGGCAAGTTGACCTTGGCGATCTCGGCGGAAGCGACCGCGCCGAAGAAGCCGGGCATGATGTGCCCAAGTGCGACGCCGGCCACGATGCAGAGCGCTACCCAAAGGGTGAGGTATTTTTCAAAGATGTTCATTGTTTCATGCCACGTCGTTTCGTGAGGACGTCGCGCCCTCGGAACGCCCGATCTCGCGCAGCTTGGTGCCCAGCGAGAGCTTGTCGATGCTACGCAGTGGAAGGTTGATGAAGACGCCGATCCGGTTCTTCAGGTATCGGAACGCAGTCATGAAGGCCGCCTGTTTTTCCAGCTCGGTGCCGGTGGCCTCGGCAGGGTCTTCGATGCCCCAATGGGCAGTCATCGGCTGACCCGGCCAGACCGGGCAGGCCTCGCCGGCGGCGTTGTCACAGACGGTAAAGACGAAATCCATCACCGGCGCATCAGGAGCGGCGAATTCCAGCCAGCTCTTCGAGCGCATGTCATCAACCGGGTAGTTCAGGCTCTCGAGCGTGTGCAGCGCCAACGGGTGCACCGCGCCCTTCGGAGAGCTCCCGGCAGAAAAGGTTCTGAAGCGGCCGGCTCCATCTTTTCGCAGGATCGATTCTGCGAGGATCGAACGCGCGGAATTGCCGGTGCAGAGGAACAGCACGTTGTACGGATGGTCAGGCACGGCTTCGCTCCTTTCGCGGCGGAGGGCAACACGGTTGCAAGCTCTCGACGACCGGCGCGCAGACCTCGGGCCGGCCGTCGCAGCAATCACGAAGCAGGAACACCGCGACGTTGCGAAATTCTTCCAGGTTGGCGCGATAGACGATTGATCGGCTCCGCCTCTGAGAGCTGACGAGGCGGGCCCGGGTGAGGATCGACAAATGCGCCGACAAGGTGTTCTGGGGCACTTCCAGGAGACGGGCGAGATCGCCCGCGGCCAATCCCTCGGGTTCGTGTTTGACGAGCGCCCGGAATGCTTCCAGACGGGTCGACTGCGAAAGGGCTGCGAGGGCCAGAACGGCTACTTCAGTTTCCATATATCCAGATTTATGGAAGTGTTGCCGGGAGTCAACCGGATTTTGCGTTCGGTGCGACCGACGCATCCGAATATTTCGAACATTCTAGAAATATCGATTGACGGCGGTGGGGATGTGGATGCATGATGTGATCATGAAGATCGATGATGCAGCAGCGCGCCTTGAGGCCTTGGGCAATCCAACGAGGCTCAAGATCTATCGAGCGCTCGTCCGTGCGGGCCATGCAGGCATGCCCGTCGGTCGCCTGCAGGAACGGCTCAAGATTCCTGCGTCCACGCTGTCGCACCACGTGAAGGGGCTGGTTTCGGTAGGCCTTGTCTCCCAGAAGCGCGAAGGCACGACGCTGGTTTGTCACGCGGAGTACGATGCGATGCAGACGCTGGTGAATTTCCTCGTCGCCGAATGCTGCATCGAGGAGTCCGGCTGCGGCGCGGCGCAATCAGCCGCCTGATTTTTTGGAGCTCGAATTGCCCGAGACCGGCGTTTGTACACGTGGAGGCGTCGAGGGCGGAGGCGCTGCGAGCGGCTGCTGCGGGGGCCCGGCCCCAGCTGGAGCCGACGCCTGCTGCGCGGACGACGCATCTGCCAAGGCGGCAGGTCGCGCCGGTTGTGGCTGCTCCTGATGGGCCGCAGTCGACTCACGATCATTGCGGCGCTCGGTACGGCCCAGACCCTTGCCTGGGGTTCGAGTTACTATCTGCCCGCGATACTCGCCGATCCGATCGCGCACGATCTCGGAATTTCCAGCAATTGGTTCTTTGCGGCATTTTCCGCATCGTTGGTGATCTCCGGGCTGCTTGGTCCGCGCGTCGGCCGGCAGATCGATCGCGTCGGCGGGCGGCAGGTGCTCTGCGCCTCGAACGTCGTCCTCGCTGCGGGGCTCGCCTTGCTCGGTGCCTCCGGGTCGGTGTGGACGATGTCGGCGGCGTGGCTGCTGCTCGGCATCGGCATGGGGCTCGGACTCTACGACGCTGCGTTCGGCACGCTCGGACGCATCTATGGCAACGATGCGCGGGCCGCGATCACGGGCATCACGCTGATCGCGGGATTCGCCAGCACGGTCGGCTGGCCGCTGAGTTCGCTGGGCCTCGCCACGATCGGCTGGCGGGAGACCTGCTACGCCTGGGCGATTGCCCATCTCGTTATCGGACTGCCACTCAATCTACTGCTGCCACGCACCGAACGGGCGGCTTCATCCCAAGCTTTGCATGTGAAGCCCCATATCCGGATCGATCGGACCATGGTGGTGCTTTCATTCGCCTTCGCCGCCGCCTGGACGGTGACGTCGGCGATGGCGGCACATCTGCCGCGGATCGTGGAAGCCTTCGGGGCGACGCCGGCACAGGCCGTGTTCGCGGGCATGATGATCGGCCCGGCGCAGGTCGCCGCGCGTATTCTCGAGGCGGGCTTTCTCAGTCGCTTCCATCCGCTGCTCTCGACACGGCTTGCCTGCCTTACCCATCCGATCGGGGCGTGCGTCATCGGCATCTTCGGAGGCGGTGCTGCGGCCGCTTTTGCTCTTCTGCACGGTGCCGGCAACGGCATCCTGACGATCGCGCGCGGAACGCTGCCGCTCGCGATCTTCGGATCGGAGAACTATGCCTATCGGCTCGGATTGATCGGGGCGCCGTCGCGTATATGCCAGGCGGTTGCGCCGCTGGCGTTCGGGCTCTTGATCGAACCGATGGGACGAGCGGTGGTCGTGGTGTCGGCGGGGCTCAGCCTGTCGGCGCTGATCGCCCTGGCCATGCTGCCGCGAACCAAATCCGCGCCTTCGTCGGCGCCTGCAGAATAATCCACATCGACTCTGGCGTGGCTACGACAACCGCCGTGTCCCCCTCGCGGTAGCATCACGACCCTTCATCCGCCGGACCGTGTCGATGAACGCCTTGATGATCGGGGAATGACCGCGTCCGCTGTGATGCGCGATGCTGTACTGGGTCTTGATGGTGCGGTCGCTGATCTCCAGCGCGCGCAGATTGGGATGCGGCACGAATTCGAAGTCGGCGACGACGCTGATGCCGAGGCCGCGCTCGACCGCCTTCCACACGCCCTCGCGGCTTTCGATCTCGAACACCGGCTCGATGCTGATGCCCTCGGCCTGCATCGTCGCCTCGAACGCGCGCCGCGTGGTCGAGCCGCGCTCGCGCAGCACGATAGGCTGGTCGGCCAGCTCGCGCAGCCTGACCGACTTGCGCTTGAACCAGGGATGGTCGCGGTTGACGAACACGATCACGCGGTGCGTGCGGTAGGGGATCATGGTGACGCGCGGATCTTCCGGGACCTCCGCCAGGATCGCCACATCCGCTTCGAAGTCGACGATGTGGCGGAAGGTGCGTTCGGAATTGCCGAGCAGGGTCGAGATCTGCACCTCCGGATGATCGCGCTTGAACGCCGCGATGATTTCGGTGGCATGGAACGGCCCGACGGTCGCGACCCGCAGGTGTCCCTTGGTGGCCTTGCCGTGCGCGGCCAACAGGTCGTGCGCCTCGTCGCAGAACGTCATGATGCCGCGGGTGATCTCGAACAGCGCGGCGCCGGCCTCGGTGAGCTCGGTGTGGCGCGGCTTCCGGATCAAAAGCTCGACGCCGTAGCTCTCCTCCAGCTCCTTGACCTGAATGGTCAGCGTCGGCTGACCGACATTGAGCACGCGCGAGGCCGCGGTGAAGCCGCCATGGGTGGCGACCGCATGGAAGGCGCGCAGCTGGCTGAACACTATTGACATAATCAATAGAACGCATCCGTAGAATGAATTTGTCAATAGCAGCCGGCGCCGTACCTTCGCGCCAAACGGAGGACGCGCGGATGGACTGGACTTATTCCAACCCGGTGAGGATCGAATTCGGAGCCGACAGCTTCGACAAGCTGCCGGGACTGATCGGCAAGCGCGCCTACGCGCTCGTGACCTATGGCGAGCCGTTCTTCGACGAACTGGAGCGGCGGCTGCGAGCCGCGGCGGGACCGTCGGTCCTGACCATCCGCGACGTCGCGCCCAATCCGGACTACCGCCTGCTCACCGAGCAGACCGCGCGCTTTGCCGGGCTCGCGAGGCAGCCCGAGGTGATCGTCGCGCTCGGCGGCGGCTCGGTGATCGACTCCGCAAAGGTGTTCGCGGCCGCCAGCGGCGACTTCGCGACCGTCAAGACCTATCTGGAGACGCAGCAGGGCGCCGAGCGTCTCGCGGCGATCCCGATCATCGCGGTGCCGACCACCGCAGGCACCGGCAGCGAGGTGACCTGCTGGGGCACGGTGTGGGACGAGGCCAACGGCAAGAAATATTCGCTGGCGCGTCCGTCGCTCTATCCGACCCATGCGGTGATCGATCCGCGCCTGATGCTCGGCAAGCCGCAACTCCTCACCATCAGCACCGGGCTCGACGCGCTGTCGCACGCGCTGGAGAGCATCTGGAACGTCAACAACAATCCGGTGTCGGCCAACCACGCGGTGGCCGCGGCGCGCAGCATCCTCGACGTGCTGCCGAAGCTCGCCAATGACCTCGGCAATCTCGAGCTGCGCAGCCGCATGGCGCAGGCGGCGCTGTTCGCGGGCCTGGCGTTCTCCAACACCAAGACCGCGATCGCGCATTCGCTGTCCTATCCGATCACGCTGCGGCACGGCGTGCAGCACGGAATCGCCTGTTCGTTCTCGCTGCCGATGGTGCTGCGGAGCGTCAAAGGGGCGGGCGGGCTCTGCGAGGACAGCTTGAAGCAGATCTTCGGCGCCGACCTGGCGCGGGCGGCCGACGATCTCGAGGACTTCATGGCGCGGCTCGGCATCTCCTGCAATCCGGCCGCCTACAGGATCGAGCGCGCGGAATGGCACGCGCTGATCGCGGACTCGCTTGAAGGCGAGCGCGGCCGCAACTTCTTAGGGTCGAAGGAACGGCTGATCGAGGCAGCGCAGACGCTGCGGATGCCGAGCGCGGTGAACGCGTGACGACGGCGCAGTGACAGGGAGAGGCATCATGCAAGACAATCGCAAGACAATCACCGTCAACGGGCGCCGTTACGACGCGCCGACGCAGCCAACCGTCGTGATCTGCCTCGACGGTTCGGAGCCCGGCTATATCGAGCAGGCGATCGAGGCCGGCGTCGCGCCGACCTTCGCGCGCTTCATGAAGGACGGCGCGCATGTTCATGCCGCCAGCGTGATCCCGAGCTTCACCAATCCGAACAACCTCTCGATCATCACCGGGCGGCCGCCCGCGGTGCACGGCATCGCCGGCAACTACTTCTATGACACGGCGAACAACGCCGAAGTCATGATGAACGATCCGAAATTCCTGCGCGCACCGACCATCCTCGCCGGTGTCCATGACGCCGGCTACAAGGTCGCCGCCGTCACCGCCAAGGACAAGCTGCGCACATTGCTTGCGTACGGTCTGGACTATTCGAGCGGCCGCGCCATCGCGTTCTCGTCGGAGAAGGCCGACCAGGCCACCAAGGCGGCCAACGGCATCGATGATGTGCTCGATTTCGTCGGCCTGCCGCTGCCCGAAGTCTACTCGGCCGATCTGTCCCGCTTTGTGTTCGCGGCCGGCGTCAAGCTGGTCGAGCGCTACCGTCCCGATCTGATGTACCTGTCGACCACCGACTACATCCAGCACAAGGTCGGGCTTGGCACCAAGGTTGCCAACGACTTCTACGCGATGATCGACGGCTATCTTGCGAAGCTCGATGCGCTCGGCTGCAATATCGTGGCGACCGCCGACCACGGCATGAACGACAAGTTCTTGCCCGACGGCAGGCCCGACGTGATCTACCTCCAGGACGTCATGGACGACTGGACGGGTGCGGGCGCCGCACGCGTGATCCTGCCGATCACCGATCCCTATGTCGCTCATCACGGTTCGCTCGGCTCGTTCGCGACCATCTACACGCCGGAGGGCGCCGACGTCGACACGCTGCTGTCGCGGCTGCGCGCGACCGGAGGCATCGAGGTCGCGCTGACACGTAACGAGGCTTGCGCCAGGTTCGAGCTGCCGCCGGACCGGATCGGCGACATTGTCGTGATCTCCACCAGGCACAAGGTGCTCGGCACCAGCGAGTCGCGTCACGATCTGTCGGGCCTGACCGAGCCGCTGCGTTCGCATGGCGGGCTGACCGAGGAGCGGGTGCCGCTGATCGCCAACCGCAAGATCGCGCTGCCGGCCGGCCACGCCCTGCGCAATTTCGACGCCTTCGACGTCGCGCTCAACCGCATCCAGTGACGCTATCGGACCCCAAGGACAGTGCCATGAACATCCAGAGCTCGGCCGTTCGCCACGAGCAGATGCGGATCGCAGGCAGCCTCGTCGACACCGACGAGCATGTCGAGGTTTTCAATCCGTACACCAACAAGGTGGTGGGCACGGTGCCGGCGGCGCGGCCGGAGCATGTGCGCAGCGCCTTTGCCAGGGCGGCCGCGTTCAAGCCGAAGCTGACGCGCTACGAGCGCCAGCGCATCCTGCTGCGCACCGCTGAGATCCTGGCCGGCCGCAAGGAGGAATTCGCGCGGCTGATCACCGCCGAGTCCGGCCTGTGCTGGAAGGATTCGCTCTACGAGGCCGGCCGCGCCTACGACGTCTATTCCTTTGCCGGCCAGCTCGCGATCAAGGACGACGGCGAGACGTTCTCCTGCGACATCAGCCCGCAGGGCAAGGCGCGCAAGATCTTCACGACGCGCACGCCGCTGCTCGGTGCGATCTCGGCGATCACGCCGTTCAACCATCCGCTCAACATGGTGAGCCACAAGATCGCGCCGGCGATCGCGACCAACAACCGCGTGGTGCTGAAGCCGACCGAGCTGACGCCGCTGACCGCGCTTGCGCTCGCCGACGTGCTCTACGAGGCCGGGCTGCCGCCCGAGATGCTGTCGGTGGTGACCGGCAATCCGCATTCTATGGGCGATGCGATGATCACCGATCCGGACGCCGATCTCGTGACCTTCACCGGCTCGGTCAGGGTCGGCAAGCACATCGCCAGCAAGGCGGGCTACAAGCGCGTCGTGCTCGAGCTCGGCGGCAACGATCCGCTGATCGTGATGGAGGATGCCGACCTCGAGAAGGCGGCCGAGCTCGCGGTCACCGGCGCCACCAAGAATTCCGGCCAGCGCTGCACGGCCGTGAAGCGCATCCTCTGCGTCGAGGCAGTCGCCGACGAGTTCTCCGCGCTGGTGCTGAAGAAGGCGCGCACGCTGAAGTGCGGCGACCCGATGGACCCGACGGTCGACGTCGGCACCGTGATCCATGAGGGCGCGGCGAAGGAATTCGAGCGCCGCGTCAATGCCGCCGTCGCCGACGGCGCTGAGCTGCTGCACGGCAACGCTCGCGACGGCGCGCTCTATCCGCCGACCGTGGTCGACCGGATTCCCTACACCAGCGAGCTGGTGATGCAGGAGACCTTCGGCCCTGTCATCCCAATTATCCGCGTGCCCAACGACATCGACAGCGTGATCCGGATCTCTAACGCGACCGCGTTCGGCCTGTCGTCCGGCGTCTGCACCAACCGGCTCGACTACATCACGCGGTTCGTCAATGAGCTCGACGTCGGCACCGTCAATGTCTGGGAAGTCCCGGGTTACCGGATCGAGATGTCGCCGTTCGGCGGGATCAAGGACTCCGGCCTTGGCTACAAGGAAGGCGTGCAGGAGGCGATCAAGAGCTTCACCAACGTCAAGACCTATTCGCTGCCCTGGCCGGCATAGGGACGACCGAACGAGGGCCGCACGCGGACGACAAGAACAACGCGGCGGCCGACTGCAATCACCAAACAATCAGGGGAGGTCTTAATGTCGATCACGTTCAGTCCGTCGGGCGTCGGCTCGGTCGGTGTCCAGAATCCGGAGCTTGCGACATCGTTCCGCCGCGCGCAGTGGCGGATGCTGTTCGCGGCGATGTTCTGCTATCTGTTCTTCTACACCGGGCGGCAAACCTTCGGCTTCGCCATTCCCGGCATCCAGGCCGAGTTCGGCGTCACCAAGGAGGCGCTGGGCTGGGCCAGCGCGGCGCTGCTCTGGTGCTACGCGGTCGGGCAGGCCATCAATGGCAATCTCGGCGACAAGTTCGGCGGCCGGCGCGTGATGAGCGCCGGCGCGATCCTCTCCTTCATCATGAACTGGGCCACCAGCCTCTCGACCGGGATCGTCAGCCTCACTGCGTTCTGGGGCATCAACGGCTATTTCCAGTCGATGGGATGGGCGCCGGGCAGCCGACTGCTGTCGAACTGGTGGGGCCGGCACGAGCGCGGCACGGTCTACGGGCTCTATACGTTCGCGGCCGGTCTCGCCTCGGTGCTGTCGTTCGTCACCTCGCTGGTCGTGGTCGGCTACTTTCAGCTCGACTGGCGCTGGATCTTCCGCATCCCGGTGGTGCTGCTGCTGCTCGGCGGCATCGCGTTCTACCTGATCGCGCGCGAGAAGCCCGAGGACATGGGCTTTGCCTCGCCGCATGACGAGGCCGACGAGGTCGCTGCAAGCGAAGCTGCGGTCAGCGCCGATGAAGGCTCGCTCGCGCGCTACAAGGCGGTACTGTCGAACTGGCGCCTCCTGGTCGCCGGCGTCGCGATCGGCTTCCAGAACGCGGCGCGTTACGGCCTGCTGGTATGGGTGCCGGTGCACTTCCTCGGCAGCAACTGGGCCAAGGCCGGCGCCGCCTCGGTGATCGATCCGCGCTGGATCAGCATCGCGCTGCCGGTCGGCATGGCGGTCGGCGCGTTCAGCAATGGCTGGGTCTCGGACAAGGTGTTCGGCTCGCGCCGCTACCTCGCCATCGTGCTCTACATGGCGCTCGCCGCGGTCACCTCGCTGTGCATGTACGCGATCCCGACCTCGGATGTCGTTCTCGGGATGACGGTGCTGTTCCTGTGCGGCTTCTTCACCTACGGCCCGCAATCCTCGTTCTGGGCGCTTTGCCCGGATCTGGTCGGCCACAAGCGCGCAGGGACCGCAACCGGGGTGATGAACTTCTTCGCCTATCTGTTCGCAGGTCTCGGCGAGCCGATGATCGGCCACTTCATGGACAAGCATAACCAGACCTCGCTGGTGTTCCTGGTGGTCGCCGTCTGCGCGACCTCCAGCGCGGTGGTTGCGGCCTTCATCCGCCGCTGACGAACGATCCCTATCGGCGGCTCACCACCGGTCCGCGCTTCCGACGGGAAGCGCGGACCGCTGTTTTTGCAACGAGCAGAACGCCGTTGTGCGTGCGATCGGTGGAGCCGCGACGCGGGGGACCAATTGCCTGATATTGGCTTGCTCGAGCGGATGACCTCACGCTCAATCCGTCATCACCGGCTGATCAAAACCAATGCATTAACTACTAAATACTAAGTAATATCAATATCATGTAAAAAATTGCATGCAGAATACAAAATGTGCTTGTCGGGTTGGCCGCCTTGAAGCAGACTTCGCGCAGGGCAGGAGAGGCCAGCAACCTTCAAGGACGAGGGGCGCGCCAGGGCAAAACAATCTGTCGGGAGGAGCGAGCAATGAGCGATCAGGTGTCCACCATCGCAATGGCAGATACGGCAAAGCCGAGCGGCGTGCGCTGGAAGATCTTCCTGCTGATGCTGTTCCTGATCTCGATCAACTATATCGATCGCGCCTCGCTCTCGGTCGCGATGCCGGTCATCGCCAAGGAGTTCGATATCGATCCGGCGATGCAGGGCCTGATCCTGAGCTCGTTCTTCTGGACCTACGCGCTGATGCAGGTGCCCGGCGGCATGCTCGCCGATCGCTTCAAGCCGCGCATCGTGATCGCGCTCGCGACGCTGTTCTGGGGCTTCTTCCAGGCGCTGGCGGCGCTGTCCACCAGCTGGATGCTGCTGCTGTTGACCCGGCTCGGGCTCGGCGCGTCGGAAGCGCCGATCTATCCGGCCGGCGGCAAGCTCAACGCGATCTGGATGACCCAGACCGAGCGCGGCCGCGGCGCCACCTTGCTGGACGGCGGCGCGCCGCTTGGTGCGGCGCTCGGCTCGATCGTGATCGCCTGGCTGATGGCGGCGTTCAGCTCCTGGCGCGTCGCCTTCGTCATCGCCGGCGTCGGCACCATGCTGTGCGGGCTGTGGGCCTGGTACTACATCCGCAACGTGCCGCGCGAGCATCCGTCGGTCAATGAAGCCGAGGCGCGCTATCTCGAGGAGGCGCATGCGATCGAGGATGCGGCGACGCCGCCGTCTTCCGGCGCAAGCTGGATGGCGTATTTCCGGTTTCGCTCGGTGTGGTGCATGTGCCTCGGCTGGATGTTCTTCAACACCACGTTCTACGGGCTGCTGACCTGGATGCCGACCTACCTGTTCAAGGTGCACGGCTTCGACATCAAGGCGCTCGGTGGCGCGTCGTTCATCATCTTCTTCGCAGGCTTCGTCGGCGAACTGGTTGGCGGCTGGATCGGCGATAACTGGCGGGAGCGGGGCGGGTCGCCTAACACCGTGTTCCGCACGCTGTTCGGCATCGCGGCGATCATGGCGACGGTCTCGATCTTCCTCGTCGCCTACGTCACCAACGCGGTTGCGGTCGTGGTGCTGCTGTCGACGACGCTGTTCTTCCTGCGCTGGTGCGGCATGTACTGGGCGATCCCGTCGGCGCTGGCGGGCCGCGGTAAGTCCGGCTTCCTCGGCGGCTGCATGAATCTCGGCGGCAACATCGCCGGCATCACGACGCCGCTGATCGTCGGCTTCATCGTGCAGGCCACCGGCTCCTACTTCCTGGCCCTGATGTATTTCGCCGCCGCGGGCATTGCGCTGTTGATCTGCTCGACCCTGATCGATTACAGCCGCAAGCTCCCGGTCTAAAATCGATGCGGCCGAATCCGCCAAGGGTTCGGCCGCTTGACGAGGCTCACCAATGACACGTCCTATCAGGCTCGGCATGCTGACGCCGTCGTCGAATACCGCGCTCGAGCCGATCACCTGCGCGATGCTATCGGGGATCGACGACGTCTCGGCGCATTTCTCGCGCTTCAAGGTGACCGAGATCGCGCTGTCGGAGCAGGCGCTGCGCCAGTTCGACGCCAGCGAGATTCTTCGCGCGGCCGAGTTGCTGGCCCATGCCAAGGTCGACGTCATCGCCTGGAACGGCACCTCGGCAAGCTGGCTCGGCTTCGACCGCGACGAGAGCCTGTGCGAGGAGATCACGGCGGCAACCGGTATCAAGGCCTGTACCACGGTGCTGGCCTATCGCGACCTGTTGCGGCGGATCGGCGCCAGCCGCATCGGGCTGGTGACGCCGTATCGCAAGGACGTGCAGGAGCGGATCATCGCCAACTGGAATTCGCAAGGGCTGCATTGTTTTGCCGAGCGGCATCTGTCGCTGCAGGACAATTTCTCCTTTGCCGAGGTCAGCGAGGCCGGGGTCGCGCGGCTGATCGAGGAGGTGGTGCGCGAGGGCTGCGATGCCGCCGTCGTGCTCTGCACCAACATGCGCGGCGCCGGCGCAGCCGAGCGGCTGGAGCGGGGATTTGGCGTTCCGGTGCTGGATTCGATTGCGGTGACGCTGTGGGCGTGCCTCACAGCTGCCGGCTGCGATCCGTCGCGCGTGCAGGGCTGGGGCAGCCTGTTCGCGAACCCCGATCTGCGCGCGGCCACCGCGATCCACGTGGGAGAGCGCGATCTCCAATCATGACAATGCAGGCAAGCGGTGACTGAAGCCAAAGCGACCAGACGTACCAAGGAACCCAAGCGCGCGATGACCGCGCTGCAACGCCGACGCCTACGTGTGCCGCGGGTCGGGCTGCACGAGCAGGCGGCGGCGCGGCTGCGCACCATGATCGTGCGCGGCGAGCTGGCGCCGGGGCAATCGCTGGGGGAGGCGGACCTGTCCGATGCGCTCGGCATCTCGCGCACGCCGCTGCGCGAGGCGCTCAAGCAATTGGCGAGCGAGGGCCTGGTCGAGCTGCGGCTCAACCACAGCGCCGTGGTGGCGCCGTTCCGCCGCGCCGAACTCGCCGAACTGTTCGAGGCCGTCAGCGGCATCGAACGCTGCGCCGCCGAGCTCGCCGCGCTGCGCATGGAGCCGGAAGATTTCGAACGGCTCGCGGCGCTGCAGGACAAGATCGAGTGGCATCACGGCCGTGGCGAGCTGCGCGACTATTTTCAAGTTAATCAGCAGATCCATTCGGCGATCGTCGGCTTCGCCCGCAATGCGGTGCTGAAGGCGACACACGAGGCGCTGCTGGCGCGGGCCGAGCGTGCGCGCTTCTTCGCGCTGTCGGTGCTCGGCCGCTGGGATGAATCGGTGCGCGAGCATCAGGAGATCTTGTCCGCGCTGAAGGCGCGCAATGCGGCCCGGGCCGGGCAGATACTGGCCCACCACGTGCGCCGCACCGGCGAGATCGTCGCCGAGACGCTGGATGCCAAGGCAATGAACGACAAGGCGGACGACGCCGCGGCACCGGAGCCGCCGGCAAGACCGCGTGGCCGGAAGACGAGGAACGTTGCGCCATGAAGATCCTGCTGCTCAATCCCAACACGACGGCCGATGTGACGGATCTGCTTCATGCCGCCGGCAGCAGGGCGGCGTCGGCCGGCACCGAGCTCGTGCCGGTCACTGCCGCGCGCGGCGTGCCTTATATCGCGACCCGCGCGGAGGCCCAGATCGGCGGCGCGATCGCGCTGGAGATGCTGGCAGAAGCCGGCCCCGGCGTCGATGCCGCCGTGATCGCGGCGTTCGGCGATCCCGGCCTGTTCGGCGCGCGCGAGCTGTTCGCCTTTCCCGTCGTGGGATTGGCCGAAGCTGCGATGCTCACGGCCTGCATGCTCGGCCGCCGGTTTGCGATCGTCACCTTCGCTGGCGCGCTGGCGCCCTGGTACGAGGAATGCGTCGCCATGCACGGGCTGAGCGCGCGCTGCGCCGGCATCCGCACGCTTGACGGTAGTTTCCAGTCGATCTCGCAGGTGCAGGCCGAGAAGGAGGAACTGCTGGTCGCGCTCGCCAACCGCGCGGTCGAGCAGGACAACGCCGATGTCGTCATTCTGTCGGGCGCGCCGCTCGCCGGACTCGCGGCAAAGGTCCGCGATCGCATTCCGGTGCCGGTGGTCGATCCGGTCGTGGCGGCGGTGCGGCAGGCGGAAACGCTCGCCGTGCTCAAGCCGCGCAAGGCGGTGGCCGGCACCTTCCGCCGTCCCGATCCGAAGCCGACGCGCGGTCTGGCCGAGCCACTCGCCGCAATCATCGAACACCGCTCACCGAAGGAAGGGACAAACTGATGTCCTTCGACACCATCATCCGCGGCGGCACCGTGGTGACCGCTGCCGACACCTTCGCCTGCGACGTCGGTATCCGCGGCGGCAAGATCACGGCGCTCGGCCATGATCTCGGCGATGCGGCCACGATCATCGACGCGACCGACCGCCTGGTGCTGCCGGGCGGCATCGACAGCCACGTCCACTTCGCCCAGCCGTCCGGCGACGGCATCGTGATGGCCGACGGCTTTGCCAGCGGCACGCGCTCGGCGGCGTTCGGCGGCAACACCACCGTGCTGCCGTTCTGCCTGCAGGAGAAGGGCCAGACGCTGCGCGAAGCGTTGAAGCATTACCATTCGCTGGCCGAAGGCGAGTGCCATGTCGACGTCGCCTTCCATCTCATCCTCACCGATCCGACCGAGCATGTGCTGGGCCAGGAACTGCCGGCGCTGGTCGAGGACGGTTATACCTCGCTGAAAGTCTTCATGACCTATGAGGGGCTGGCGCTGTCGGATCGCGAGCTGCTCGAGACCATGTCGGTCGCGCGCGAGACCGGCGCGATGCTGATGGTGCACGCGGAAAACTTCGACGCGATCCGCTTCCTGACCGACCGGCTGGAGCGCGCCGGCAACACCGCGCCGCGCTTCCACGCGACCTCGCGGCCGATCCCGGTTGAGCGCGAGGCCACCCATCGCGCGATCTCGCTGTCCGAGCTCGTCGACGTGCCGATCATGATCGTGCATGTCTCGAACCGCGAGGCGATGGACGAAATCCGGCGCGCGCAGCAGCGGGGCTTGCGGGTGATGGGCGAGACCTGTCCGCAGTACCTCATGCTGACCGAAAAGGATCTCGATCAGCTCAACATGGAAGGCGCAAAATACGTCTGCTCGCCGCCGCCGCGCGACGTCGCCAGCCAGCAGGCCTGCTGGGAAGGTTTGCAGCAGAAGGTGTTCTCGGTGTTCTCGTCGGACCATTGCCCGTTCCGTTACGACGACCCGCAAGGCAAGCTTGCGCCGAAGGGCCGCACCAGCTTCCGCTGGGTGCCGAACGGAATCCCGGGTGTGGCGACGCGGCTGCCGATCCTGTTCTCCGAAGGCGTGGTGAAGGGGCGGATCGACCTCAACAGCTTTGTCGCCTTCAGCTCCACCAACCACGCCAAAATCTACGGCCTCTATCCGCGCAAGGGCACGATCGCGGTCGGCTCGGATGCCGACATCGCGCTGTGGGACCCGAAGCGCAAGGTGACGATCCGTCACGAGCTGATCCACGACGGCGCGGACTACACGCCCTATGAAGGGCTCGAGGTGACGGGCTGGCCGGTGCTGACCATGGTGCGCGGCAAGGTCGTCGTCGATAACGGTACGCTCGTCGGCGGCAAGGACCACGGCACCTATCTGCCGCGTGCCAAGCCGCCGAAGGCCGCGACCATCCCGTAACGCGACCATCCCGTAACAAGCAAAGAGAGAAGGCAGGAGATCAACATGCCCTATGCTGTGACAGACGACGGAGTGCGGCTCTATTTCGAGGAGACCGGATCGGGGCATCCGGTAATCCTGGTTCATGAGTTTGCCGGCGACCTGCGCAGCTACGAGCCGCAGATGCGGCACTTCGGCAAGCGCTTCCGGACGATCGCCTACAATGCGCGCGGCTTCCCACCGTCCGATGTGCCGGAGCAGGTCTCGTCCTATTCGCAGGCGCGCGCCGCCGACGATATCCTGGCCGTGCTCGATCACATCGGCGCGCCGAAAGCGCATATCGTCGGTTTGTCGATGGGCGGCTTTGCGACGCTGCATTTTGGATTGCGTCACCCTGATCGGGCGCTGTCGCTGTGCATCGGCGGCTGCGGTTACGGCGCCGAGCTCGACAAGCGCGAGACGTTTCGCGCCGAGGCCGACGTGATCGCGGGCATGATCCGCAAGGAGGGCATGCCGGCCTTCGCCGAGCGCTACGCCTACGGGCCGACCCGCGTGCAATATGAAAACAAGGACCCGCGTGGCCACGCCGAGTTCAAGACCATGCTGGCCGAGCATTCGGCGGTGGGATCGGCCAATACCCAGCAGGGCGTGCAGAAGGAGCGTCCCTCGCTCTACACGCTGGTCGACGAGATGAAGCGGATCACGGTGCCGACGCTGATCATCACCGGCGACGAGGATTGGCCTTGCCTGCTGCCGGGCATCCTGATGAAGCAGAGCATCCCGTCGGCCGCGCTCGCAGTGATGCCGAACTGCGGCCACGCCATCAACATCGAGGAGCCCGACGAATACAACCGGATCGTCGGCGATTTCCTGTCGCAGGTCGAGAGCGGCCGCTGGCCGCAGCGCGATCCGCGGGCGGTCAGTGCTTCAATAACGGGAATGAAGGAGTAGGCTTCACGCCGAGTTGAATCGCGGCCTTCATCCGCCACCAGGCCAAGCATCCGCGCCTTTCGAGCAACATCCTCGGAAGGCGCGGATTTTTTTCGGGCGTGAGCACGCCGCGACAGCAGGCGGCGCACAATCTGTTCGCATGATTGCTGTCATTCAATTCCATGTCTTGTGACCGAAACCGCGTCCACAGATAGCCGCTCGCGTGAGACGGAAGGGGAGGGCGTCTGTCATGCGCGCAAAGATTGGTCCCTCGATGCCTGCTGCAACCGATGCGGACATGAGCGCGCATCATCATTCGTCGCATTCATTCGATCGACACAGCGCTGTCATCGGCGATGGATAACTTGTCGCAGGTCGACGTCATAAATCCTTAAAAATAAAAGGGGCACTACGGTGAAAGCCAAATTTCTTTCGACGGTCGGAGTCTGTCTGGTTGCTGCCGCTGCGGTGATGTGCAGCGCCGCAGCTCAGGACGACAACAAGGGCAATAACGGCCACGATCATCATCCGCACGACATCCACACCCAAACGCCGATCAAGCATCTCGTCGTTATTTTCAACGAGAATCGCTCGTTCGATCACTACTTCGCAACCTATCCTGTTGCGACCAACCCGACCGGCTCTATCCCGTTCACGGCGAAGCCGCATACGCCGAAGGTCAACAACCTCGCCAACGCCAATCTGTTGACCAACAACCCGAACACCAACCCGGCCAACGGCACCGGCGCGACCAATCCGTTCCGCCTCGACCGCACCCAGGCCAACACCAAGTCGCAGAATCACGCCTACACGCCCGAGCAGCAAGCGGTCGACAACGGCAAGGAAGACCTGTTTCCGAAATTCACCGGTCGCGGCACCGCCGGCGGCGTCGGCGCCTTCGGCACCAACGGGCAGGTGATGGGCTATTTCGACGGCAACACCGTCACCGCGTTCTGGAATTACGCCCAGAACTTCGCGATGAGCGACAACAACTGGACCGACACCTTTGGTCCGTCGACGCCCGGCGCGCTCGAGGTGGTTGCCGGCCAGACCAACGGTGCGCAGAACATCGTCGGCTCGTCGTCGTCGATCGCCGACGGCCAGGGCGGCCTGACGCTGATCGGTGATACCGACCCTGCCTACGATGCCTGCTCGAGCACGACCAGCCAGGTCCTGATGACCAGCAAGAACATCGGCGACCTGCTCAATGCCGAGCAGATCAGCTGGGGCAGCTTCATGGGCGGTTTCGACCTGACGCTAAAGAACAGCAACGGCACCACCAACTGCGGCCGCAGCACGTTCTCGAGCAACGTCAACGGCACAGTCGTGGACTACATCCCGCACCACGCCTGGTTCCAGTACTACAAGTCGACGGCCAACCCGACCCATGCGCGGCCGAGCTCGGTAAATGCGGTCGGACACACCTATGTGCCCGGCGGCAAGACGCTCGATCCGGCCAATCACGCCTACGACCTCGAGGACTTCTACGCCGCGGTGAAGGCCGGCAACTTCCCTGCCGTCTCCTACATCAAGATGCCGGCCTACCAGGACGGTCATCCCGGCAACTCCGATCCGCTCGACGAGCAGGCCGGCGATGTCGAGCTGATCAATTTCCTGCAGAAGCAGAAGGAGTGGGGCGAAACCGCGGTCATCATCACCTATGACGACTCCGACGGCTGGTACGATCACCAGTACCTTGCGCCGATCAGCGCCTCGTATGACCCGACCGCCGACCAGGTCAACGGCCCCGGCCAGTGCGGCCGCGGCATCGGCAAGCAGACGCAGCCGAACGGCCTCAATGGCCAGCCGGTCAACGGCCGCTGCGGTCCCGGCACGCGAACCCCGTTCCTGGTGATCTCGCCCTTCGCCAAGCGCAACTACGTCAGCCACACCCGCATCTCGCAGGCGTCCGTGGTGCGCTTCATCGAGGACAACTGGCTGCACGGCCAGCGTCTTGGCGGCGGCTCGTTCGACGACAGCGTCGAATCGATCGCCGACCTGTTCGACTTCGAGCGCGGCCACGGCCAGGACCACGAGTACCGGCAGGACACGCTGTTCCTTGATCCGACAGCCGGAACGGTCATCGTCAGCCCGCCGGATGATCACCATCACCACTAACGCCCTTCGGTTCTGATCCAATCAGAACCGAAGCTCTGCCCTGACGCGTTCTGCTCGCGCGAACTGGTCTCCAGTTCGCGCGAAAACGCTTAACGACACTGGATCTGACATGAACCGCCGCACCTTGTGGCTTCTCGGCGCCGGCTTGCTGTGCATGGCCGGCACTGTTGCGGCCGTCGAGACGCAGGGACTTCCGGGGACCAATCCGAACCCGGTGCAGCTCAGGCGTCCGCCGGTCGCCCCTCTGTCCGCCATGGCGCTGCTCGGTCAGAAGATCTTCTTCGACGCGTCGCTGTCCTCGTCGGGCGCGTTGTCATGCGCGTCCTGCCACAGTCCGGACCACGCTTACGGCCCGCCCAATGATGGACCGGTGATGCTCGGCGGGCCCGCGCAATCCCGGCAAGGGACACGCGCCGTGCCGGGCCTGACCTATCTCGAGCGGCAGCCGAATTTCAGCATCGGGCCGGAAAAGGACGAGGACGACAATGTCGTCGACTTCGCGCAACTGGCCGCGCTCGGCCAGCAGGCCGCGCGCGCCAGGAAAGTTGCGACCGGGACTGCCGCGTCGGCGGTCAACATCGTCCCGCAGGGCGGACTGTTCTGGGACGGCCGCGCCGATACGCTGCAGGACCAGGCGATCTTCCCGCTGCTCGATCCCAACGAGATGGACGGCGGCAGCATCGAGATCGTAGCGCAGAAGCTGCGCCAGGCGAGCTACGCGCCGCGCTTCGCCGAGCTGTTCGGCGCCCAGGTCTTCGACAACACGCGGCTGCTGGTCGCGGAGGCGATGTTTGCCGTCGCGCGTTATCAGGTTGAGGAGCCGAGCTTCCATCCCTACACCAGCAAGTTCGACTACTGGCTGGAAGGCAAGGCGCGGCTGAGCGAGAGCGAGTTGCGCGGCCTGCAATTGTTCAACGATCCGGACAAGGCCAATTGCGGCGGCTGCCATACGTCGCAGCCGACCCGGGATGGTCTGCCGCCGCTGTTCACCGATCATCAATATGAGGCGCTCGGCGCGCCGCGCAACCCCGCGCTCGCCAGCAACCGCGATCCCGACCATTTCGATCTCGGGGTTTGCGGTCCGTACCGCACCGACATTGCCGAGCAGACGCAATATTGCGGGATGTTTCTGACGCCGACCTTGCGCAACACGGCGACGCGTCGCGTGTTCTTCCACAACGGCGTCTTCACGAGCCTCGAGCAGGTGCTCGACTTCTATAACTTCCGCGATACCAATCCGGAGAAGGTCTTTCCGCGCGGCGCCGACGGCACGGTGCGCAAGTACGATGACCTGCCGGAAAAGTATCACGGCAATGTCGACGTCAGCGATCCGCCGTTCGAGCGCCATCTCGGCGAGACGCCCGCGATGACGGCACAGGACGAGGCCGACATTATCGCCTTCCTGAAGACGTTGACCGACGGTTACCAGCCGGAGCGGTGAGACGTCGCGACGTTCCACCGCGGAACCGCACTGTGAGTTGGCAGCGCTTCGTCATGCGCGCATAATGGCTGCATGAATGTCGTCGAAGGCAACGGTGCCAGGATCCCGGCAATCGGGCTTGGCACATGGGAGCTGCGCGGGCGGACCTGCGCGCGCATCGTCGAGCAGGCGTTGCGGCTCGGCTATCGCCACATCGACACCGCGGAGATCTACGACAATGAGCGCGAGGTCGGCGAGGGGCTGCGTGCCTCCGGCGTCAAGCGCGACGACGTGTTCGTCACCACCAAGGTCTGGACCACGCATTTCATGGCGAAGGATCTCGAACGCGCCGCCAAGGAGAGCCTGGCGCGGCTGCGCCTGACCGAGGTCGATCTGTTGCTGCTGCACTGGCCCAATCCGCAGGTGCCGCTTGCCGAGACGCTCGGCGCGCTGGCGCGAGTCAGGCAGGCGGGCCTGGCGCGGCACATCGGCGTCTCCAACTTCAACGCGGCGCTGATCGAGGAGGCGGTGGCGACATGCCCCGAGCCGCTCGCCTGCGACCAGGTCGAATACCATCCTTATCTCGACCAGGCCGATGTGATCGAAGCCTGTCGACGCCACGGCATGGCATTCGTCGCCTACAGCCCGATCGCGAAGGGACGGGTCAAGGGCGACCGCGCGCTGGCGCGGATCGGCGACCGCTATCGCAAGAGCGCTGCCCAGGTCTGCCTGCGCTGGCTGGTGCAACAGAATGTCTCCGCGATCCCGCGCACCTCGAAGCTCGAACGCCTTCAGGAGAACATCGACATCTTCGATTTTGAGCTGTCGGTCGACGACATGCGCGAGATCTCGGCGATCGGGAGCGCTGACGCGCGATGATGGGCTCCGCGACGCACGGGGTCTTTGCCTGAGAATCAAGTCTCGGAAAAATGGCTGGGTCCTGATCCCAATCATGCTAATGCCCCGCTGGCCGATTGCAGCTTTGGACCGAATGGGGATTGAGGCAGGCGGGTTCCGGCCGGTATTATAGCCGGCGGGGAGAGACATCACTGACGTGATCGAGTGGGATGAAGTTTCGGCCAAACGCGGATCTGATGGCGTCGGTGTTCGTGCACCTGATGCTGCTCGCGCTGATTTTCCTTTATTCGGAGGTCCATCAGTTCGATCCCGTCGCCGCTGACACGGTGCCGGTCGAGATCGTGACGCCGCAGGAGGTCGCCAGGTCCGACGTCGAGACCAAGCCCGAACCGGCACCGAGCCCGTCGCCGACGCCCGAGTTGCAGTTGCCGTCGCTCGACAAGCCGGTGGATTCAGCCAAGCCCGAACCATCGGCGCAGGCGGCCGCGCCACAGCAGAACGCGCCACAGCAACCACCGCAGAAGCAGGCGACGCCGACGGCGCCCAAGCCCAGCCCGGCGCCGCAACGTGCCGCGGCCGAGCCGCCGCCCGCGCCGCCGGCACCGCAAACGCCACCGATGCCCCAGCCGACGGCGCAGCAACAGGCGGCAGCGTCGTCGCCTGCCTATGCGCAGCCCGAGCCGGATCTTTCGGTCAAATACAATGTCATGCTCGGCCTGCCGCCCGACATTTCCGTGAAGCCGCCCGCCAGCGCGCCGTCCGGCCCCGGACCCGGCAAGGACAATTTCGACGCAGCCGCCACCGAGCAGGCCGACGTCGGCTCGAGCGTGGTCGCCGAATTTCGCCGTCATCTGAAGACCTGCCTGAAACTCCCGCCGACGCTGAGCGCGGGTGACGACGTAAAGATCAAGCTCAGGGTGCTCATGAAGCCCGACGGCAAGCTCGCCGCGCAGCCGGTGCTGATCGAGGCCACCGCCTCGGAAAAGGGGCCGCTGCTGCTGAAGAGCGCGACCGAGGCGCTGCAGGCCTGCCAGCCCTATGCGATGCTGCCGCGGGATCGCTACGGCGAATGGAAGGTGCTCGACCTCGACTTCAGCCCGCGCGATTTCGCGTCGTAGACAAGGTTCGCTTCAGCTTCCCATCGCCTGCCAGGCATTCGAGGCGAACTGCCGGCGCCAGATCACGATCACGACCGCGGCGGTCGTGACGAACAGCACCCAGGGGCTGACGAACCAGCCGAGATAGCCGAGCGCGAAGAAGAACGCGCGCTGGCCGCGGTTGAAGTGCCGGCCCGCCGTCTCGAACAGCCGCGTGGTGCGGATCACGTGGGCCTCCGCCTCCGGCGTATCGCGCTGCTCGGCCGGCGGCATCGCGCCGAACAGGATCGCCACATAGTTGAACAGGCGATAGGCCCAGGCGAATTTGAAGAAGGTGTAGATGAAGATCAGGATCAGCCCGATGCACTTGACCTCCCACAAAGCGGGCGAGGGCGTGAGGTTGACCGGCAGCGCGCCGAGCACGGCGAGCGCGTCATTGGTGGCGCGCAACAGCGCCAGCCCGCCGCCGATCGCGATCAGACTGGTGGAGGCAAAGAACGCGGTGCCGTTCTGCAAGCTGGCCATGATCTGCATGTCGACCATCCGTGCGTCGCGGTTGAGCAGATTCCGCACCCAGATTTCGCGATAGACATGCATCCGCGCCGATAGGCTGTCGCGCCCATACGCGGTATGCTCCAGCGTGATGGTATAGACCAGCCATTCCAGCGCAAAGAAGCCGACGGCCAGGATGTCGGTCCAATAGCCAGTCATGTTGCCTTCCTTCGTGAGCGCGCGGCTGACTGTCCGCGCCGGGCCGCATCCGCGTCATGTACAGGTTGAACGCGTGCAATGCACTATGGCAAACTACCGTGGCAACAGGATTCCCGGACATGCTCAAGCTCGTCATCGGCAACAAGAACTATTCGTCATGGTCGATGCGGCCCTGGCTGGCGTTGCGCGCCAACAACATCCCGTTCGAAGAGGTCTTCATTCCGCTCTACACGGACCAGACCGACAAGGACCGCATTCTCTCGTTCAGCAAGGCCGGCAAGGTGCCGACACTGATCGATGGCGACGTCACGGTGTGGGATTCGCTGGCGATCATCGAATATCTCGCCGAGAGATTTCCCGAGGCGAAGCTCTGGCCTGCGGATCGCGCCGCGCGCGCGCATGCCCGCGCGATCTCGGCGGAGATGCATTCCGGCTTCATGCCGCTGCGCAACGAATGCGGCATGAACCTGCACCGGCCGATCCGCGCCGTCGCGCTCTCCGACGATGCGCGCGCCAACGTGGCGCGGATCCAGGAGATCTGGGCCGACTGCCATGCGCGCTACGGCAAGCAGGGTCCGTTCCTGTTCGGCGCATTCTCTGCGGCGGACGCGATGTATGCGCCCGTGGTGCATCGTTTCCGCACCTATGCGATCCCGGTGAAGGCCGAGGCGCAGCACTATGTCGATGCCATGATGGCGCTGCCGGCGTTCGCCGAATGGACCCGCGACGGCATTGCCGAGACGCTGCGGATCGCTCGATTCGAGGATGCCTGACCGGTCTTGGAGCTTCGGTCCTGATTGAATCAGAACCGAAGCTCCGGATTTTTGTTTCGACGCGTTTTCTTCACGCGAACCGGTATCCACTTCGCTCGAAAACGCTCCATGCGCTTCCGAATTGTGACAGCGGTCGCAAAGATCGCGGCTTGACGCCGCGGGGTTGGAGGCGTCGAATCCGGAAAGGCTGGTTTTGCAAGTCGTGAAAGGACTTAGACCATGGGCATTCTCGATTCCCTGGAGAATTCGCCGGAGCTGAAAGGCATGCTTGGCCAGCTTGGCGCGGCGGTGATCCCGGTCGTGCTCGGCGAGGTCTTGGGCAATGGCGGGCAGGGCGGCTTGTCCGCGATCGTCGCCAAGCTCGAGCAGGCCGGGCTCGGCGAGCAGGTCAAATCCTGGATCGGTACCGGTCAGAACCTGCCGATCACGGCCGAGCAGCTCCAGCAGGTGCTCGGCAGCGACACGGTCAAGCAGCTCGCCGCCAAATTCAACATTCCGGTGGACCAGCTGTCCAAGGTGCTCGCCCAGCAACTTCCGGCTGCGGTCGACGGCGCGAGCCCGGGCGGCAAGCTGCCGCACACCGCCTGAGCGGCTGGAATCGGGTTCCAGCCGGGCTCGGCGGGCAATTTCCGGCTGGCACGCAAATTGCTG
This sequence comes from Bradyrhizobium sp. USDA 3262, assembly GCF_054060035.1. Classification (NCBI taxonomy): domain Bacteria; kingdom Pseudomonadati; phylum Pseudomonadota; class Alphaproteobacteria; order Hyphomicrobiales; family Nitrobacteraceae; genus Bradyrhizobium; species Bradyrhizobium sp. USDA 3262. The sequence continues at coordinate 6,111,399 of NZ_JBSSCT010000001.1, read as the reverse complement.
CCTATCGCCCTGAAAAACCTGCAAAAATCGCACCTTCGCTATACCCCAATCTTGCTGGATTTGGGGAGGTGCGATGTGCTAGCTTGCCGCAGGGTTCTCAAAATGCCGGCCTGAGCTATCGGGACTGTCAGCTCAGCCAGCAATCTCTAAGAAAATGGAGAGGGCGTTGAAGCATAAGTACTCGATTGGCGAGACCGTCTATTTCACGGCCAGCAACGTGGCGCGCCCCGCCGCGAGCGGCACCTACCAAGTGATCCGGCTGCTGCCGACCGACGGTGACGATTGCCAATATCGCATCAAGAGCTCGACTGAAGCTTTCGAACGGGTGGCCAAGGAGAGTCAGCTCGCGCTGTCCTGAAGGAGTTGTGCGCAAGCCGGCGGCTGGCGCGGGTTCCGCACCGCCGCCGTCAAAAGGCCCTGTTCGCAGACCCATTGTGCTGAAGGTTGGACGTCGGGGTGGCGGCGTCCGCCGTCGCCGATTGTGCTTACGCTGCGTTGAGGGACATCGCGCATGAACTGGGCTTCCTCGCTGGATCAGATCTGGCGCTCACCGACTTTCCCGATGTGGCTGACGCTGGCCGCCGCGGGGTTCTTTGGGATCGTCGTTCTGGTCACGCTGCTGCGTGCGGAAAAATCCGTCGCCAACGGCGCGCTGACCGTGATCACGCTGCTGTCGATCGCGGTTGCGGTCGCCGCGACGATCCGCGGCTTCGGCCCGGGCGGGCAGGCGGCGCCGGCTGAGACGCGGACGGCGCAACTGACCAGCCAGACGGTGCCGGCGCTGGCCTGCGTCGACGACCTCGCCGGCGACGCCGTTCTCAACGCCTGCGAGAAGGTGCTGTTCGGTTCATCGGATACGGCCGCGGCGGCGGTCAGCTACGCGGCGGCGCAGGTCTCGCGCCTGACCGCGCTGGGCGACCTCGCGACCGCCGAGCGCAATTCGACCACCGAGTTGCAGGCGCTGCGCCGCGCCATCGAGCATGACCGCTATGGCCTGGTGGCCTATGCGCTGATGGCGCGCGACCACTGCACGCCGACCGCGTGCCCCGCGTTCCGCTCGCTCGGCGACAACCATCAGATCATCGCCAACATGAACGAGCGGACCTACGAGAACCTGATCACGCGCTATGCGGGGTCCTGGAACGCGGCGGCCGGCGCCCAAGCGTCGGCCGCCGCCGGCCTGGTCGCGGCGCTGCCGCAGTCATTGCCCACCGGCAAGCCGACCAATGCGGAGTTTCCGAGCTCGGCGAACACGCCGCCGGTCAGCATCATGACGCCCGAGCCGGCGAAGCCGGCCGCAGCCGCACCGGCCGCGCGCGCCGCCGCCGCGCCGCCCGCTGCAGCCCCGAAGCGGCCGCCGGCAGCGAAGCGCCCCGTCCAGATCGCGCCGGCCCCAGCCGCGCCGGCGCCGCCTCCTGCCGCCGCCAGCGCACCGGCGGCTGCGAACGAACAATGAGCGTGATGGCGGCGGCTTGAGCCGCCGTCACTGCACTGTTCCGGCTTCGCTTCGCTCGAAAAACGCTCTAGTCCCGATATCCACCGCCGCGGAGAGCGCTCCCTTTTCAAAGCGCGCGCCGGCCGCTACATCCGGCACATGCCGCTTCATCTCATCAAGCTCGCCGTCGGTTGCGACTCCGTCAAGGAACTCAAGGGCTGGGTTGCCGAACGGATGGCGACCGCGAAGAAAAAGGGCCTGCCGCTCCGTCACGTCCACATCACGCGGATGACGCCGAAGCGCGAGGAGGAGATCCTTGCCGGCGGTTCGCTCTATTGGGTGATCCGCGGCGAGATCGCCGCGCGCGAGAAGATCATCGCCATTGAGCCGTTCCGCGACAAGGACGGTATCGGCCGCTGCCGGCTGGTGATGCAGCCCAAGGTGATCGCGGTCTCGCCGCGACCGATGCGGCCGTTCCAGGGCTGGCGCTACCTGACCGCGGACTCCGCGCCGGCCGATCTCACCAAGTCGAGCGCGGCCAGCGTGGCATCGATGCCCGAGCCGATGCGCCGCGAGTTGCGCGACCTCGGCTTGCTCTGAGCACGATGGCTGCCGCGAACTACTGCGGCTGTGTCACGAGGTGCAGCCGGCCCCATTCGGAGGCCGGGATCTCGACAAAGCGGCCGCCGCCCGCATTGCTGACGGCGACGTCGAGCAGTTCGTGATCGATCCCCATCTCGCCGAGATAGCGTCGGAACTGGTCGGTGAAGATCGAGGTCAGGCTCTCGCGGTGCTCGGCGGAGACGTTGGGCGCCAGCCGGTTGTGGATCGCCATGCCGCTCAGCACCACGCGGCTGCCCTCCGGCAGGCTGCGATGCACGCCGCCCGACAGCATCAGCAGGCAGGCGAAATCGCAGGCAATGCCGGACGGCTTCTCCTTCGCGTCGAGCGGGCCGCCGGGCCGCTTGAGCGCGAAACATTCCTCCTCGGGTTTTCCGGTGCAGGCCTCGACCTCGGTCGCCGCGACCGCGGCATCGATGCCGCGATCGCGCAGGATGCGGCCGAGGCTGGAGGCGACGTTGAGGTTGGAATTCCCCTTGACGTTGATCACGACCGGCAGCTTGCGGCCGTTCTGCCGGTCGAGGATCGCCAGCAGGCGCTTGTAGGTATCCCACTGCACGGCGCCCTCGGCGGCGATCCAGTCCGAGCAGCCCGGGCCACAGGCATCGGGCGCACCATGTGCGACATAGAAGATCATCGCGCCGGGCGCCGAATTGACCCCGCCGACCGGCGGCCGGGTCTGCGCCTGCGCCAGGCCTGCGGCCACGAGCGCGATGCCGAAAGCAATGCCTTGCCTGAAATAACCGCTCATTCCGATCGCCTCTGAAAGGCGCGATCATCCACGCGTCGGGCCGCGCAGATGAGGCCGGGCCCTCATTACAGACTCGCACCTCGTTTGAGCATGAACCGCATCACACTTTCCGGATCCTGCTTCAGACCGGGATGTTGTCGATCAGGCGCGTGCTGCCGAGCTTTGCCGCCACCAGCATCCGCATCGGGCCGTCCTTCAGCGAGCCGATCGGCGCCAGGGAGGCAGCGTGGCGCACTTCGAGATAATCGAGCACGAAGCCGGCCCTGGTGATCGCCGCGGCACCGTCGGCCATTGCAGTCGCGGTATCCTCGCCGGCGCGCAGGCGGCCGGCCGTCTCCTTCATCACCCGATGAAGCTCGGGGGCGGCGCGCCGTTCCTCCGGGGAGAGGTAGACGTTGCGTGACGACATCGCGAGACCGTCGCGCTCGCGCACCGTTTTGGATCCGATCACCTTGACGCCGAGGTCGAGGTCCGCGGCCATCTGGGTGACGACCCGGAGCTGCTGAAAGTCCTTCTCGCCGAAGATCGCGAGGTCGGGCCGGACCTGGGTGAACAGCTTGCCGACCACGGTGGCGACGCCGCCGAAGAAATGCGGCCGGAAGCGGTCCTCGAGCCCGGCGGTGGCCGGCCCCTCCGGCACTATCCTGGTGGCGAAGCCGTCCGGGTACATCGCCTTCACCTCGGGGTGCCAGATCAGGTCGACGCCCTCGGCGGCGAGCTTGGCGACGTCGGCTTTCCAGGTGCGCGGATAGGAGCCGAAATCTTCGGTCGGCGCGAACTGGGTCGGGTTGACGAAGATCGAGACGACGACCCGCTTGGCGCGGCGCTTGGCGAGGCGCACCAGCGACACATGGCCGTCATGGAGCGCTCCCATGGTTGGGACCAGCGCGACGGTGGCCTTCTTGGCGCGCAGGGCGTCGACGGCGCGACGAAGGGCGGGGACGGTACGGACGACGGTGGGATTTCTCGGCATCTGGTCTCGGCTCGTGGGGCAATCCGGGTGGGGACGAATCTGGGTGGGACGGGCTGGCGTTCGGCAGGTGACGCAGCTTACCAAGTCCGAACCGCTATCGGCAAACCGCCGCGACAAGCCTTACCCGATCCCGGACGCGCGTGGATCGCAGCTGCCGTGCCGCCGATCGACGCAGCAGTCTTACTTGATCGACGCATCATTGAGCACGGCCGCAATTGATTTCCTGTCGCGGCGATGCATTTCACTTGACCGCAGCGGCGCGCGCTTTGAAGATCATTGACGGGATTTGAATCATGTTGGTGCAGGCTCGTCAGGGTCAATCCGGCTCCGCACATGTCATCGTGCTGGGCAACGAGAAGGGTGGATCGGGAAAGTCGACCACCGCCCTGCATATCGCCGTCGCGCTGCTGAAGGCCGGGCAGCGCGTCGCCAGCATCGATCTCGACTGCCGCCAGCAGAGCTTCACCCGCTACATCAGCAATCGCCAGGCCTGGGCGCGACGCACCGGGCTCGACCTCGAACTCCCCGCCCACCACTGCATCAAGTACGGCGCGACGATGCAGATCGAGGAGAACGAGAACGCGGAATTCCAGCAGTTCATGGCCGCGGTGAGCGCGGTGGAACGCGCCTATGATTTCATCGTCATCGATACCCCGGGCGCCGACAGCTACCTGATGCGGCTCGCGCATTCGATGGCCGACACGCTGGTGACGCCGATCAACGACAGCTTCCTCGATTTCGACGTGCTCGGGACCGTCGATCCCGCGACCTACGCGGTGACCGGCGAGAGCCATTATGCGGAGATGGTGCGCGACACCAGGCGCAAGCGCCGCCAGCTCGACGGCGCCTCGACCGACTGGATCGTGGTGCGCAACCGCCTGTCGATGCTCGGTTCGCGCAACAAGCAGCTGGTCGCCGACGGCTTGAAGCAGCTGTCGCTGCAGCTCGGGTTCCGTTCGGTCGACGGCTTTGCCGAGCGGGTGGTCTATCGCGAATTCTTCCCGCGCGGGCTGACGGCGCTCGACGACATCGACGAGGCGACGCTCGGCACGCGCCCGAGCCTCGGCCACGTCACCGCCCGCGAGGAGGTGATGAGCTTGCTCCGCCAGCTGAAGCTGCCGCTGGACGAGCGCGGCCGCCGCCGGGCCGCGAACCGGGCCGAATGGTTCAGCCAGGTCGACAAGCCGCTGGAAGTCGACGACATCATCGGCAGCTAGGCCGTCAGGCCTCCCTTGGGCAGGTTCCAGGGCGGCGGCCGTACAGGAGGTGACGATCGTCACTTCCGGGACGATGCCGAAGCGCGGTAGTCTTGCGGGGTTTTCGGCCACTCCGTCGCCAAAATGCCGGAACAAAGCTGGCCAGATCCGGTTTTCCCAAGCCAGCCGCGTTCTCGCTCCCGTCGGCTGGTCTTGAGGTATTATCGTGCCGCAGAGCCATGGCGCTAGAAGCGAATGCACAAAGGTTGTGTGCACCGCACAATGAACGTGCTGCGAAGTCCCAACTTTTAGACTTCCTGTCACAGCGCTGTGACATATATTCTCAAAAGGAGGCCGAAGAGTCTCCGGCCAAGAATAGCCCTGAAAAGGCGGGCACCTCGAGGACGTCATGAAGCGTGGAATTCTCGTTCTGCTTTCTCTCTCCGTGGTGATCACGGCGGCCTATTTCACCGCGAGCAAGTGGGCGATCCGTCACGAAACTCTCATGTTCAAGGACCCGACGCGCGATGAGCGGCCGGTCGCGGTCGACGTTGCCGTGCGCTTCGACAAGGAGATGCAGGCCGACGCTGGCATGATCACGCTGCCGGTTGCGATCCTCAACCATGGCAATACCGTCAAATTCACCGAATATTCCTTCCTCGCGAACGTGTTCGCGGCGCGCGGCTATCTGACCATCAGCATTCAGAACGACCTGCCGTCGGACGGACCGATGGTGACCAAGGTCGGCGAGCTCTATGTCGGCCGCCTGCCGCAGTACCAGCGCGGTATCACCAACATCAAGTTCGCGATCGAGGAGATGAAGAAGCGCCATCCGAACGCGGACTACAGCAAGCTGACGATGGTCGGCCATTCCAATGGCGGCGACATCGCGATGTATTTCGCCAAGCAGTATCCGGACGAGATCAAGAAGGTGGTGACGCTGGACAATCTGCGCGTGCCGTTCATGACCGACGGCAAGTTCAAGATTCTGTCGTTCCGTTCGCATGACTCGCAGTTCAAGCCGGATCCGGGTGTCGTTCCCGATGCCGACGAATGCGAGAAGGCCGGCATCACCGTGGTGAACACCAACTTCCAGCACAACGACATGCGTGACACCGGGCCCGATAAGGCCAAGGACTCGATCCAGGCCATGCTCGATAAATTCCTGGCCGATACCGACAGCGCTGTCGCGCCGGTCGACACCAGGAATGCGCCGCCGAAGATTCTGGAGCCCGGCCCCGTCTCGCTCTACGTGCCGGTCGAGAAACCTCAGACCTTGACCGACAAGCTCAAGAAGTCGCTCTCGCTGACCAAGACCGAGACGAAGAAGGATCCGTCGGTCACGAATTGACCGGGCGGCCCGGCACCCAGGCTGGCCCGTCACGTTGACCAATCCGCTGCCGCGGCCCACATAGTGTTTGCTGTACGAGGCAAGCGCTGATGGCCGGCAAGACGATCAAACCGACATCCGGAAGCGATGTACGCCCGACCCATGCGCCTGGCGTGCCGACATCCAGCGCGAACGACATCGCGGCATTCGTCGCCAAGGCGCGGGCGATGTCGCCGCATCGCGCCGGCGCCCGCGGCAGGCTGGTGTTCGCGCTCGACGCCACGATGAGCCGGCAGCCGACTTGGGACATGGCGTGCACGCTGCAGGCGGACATGTTCCGCGAGGCTGGCGCGCTCGGCAGTCTCGATATCCGCCTCGTCTATTATCGCGGCTTCAATGAGTGCCGTGCGTCGGGCTGGATCTCCGACAGCGCGCAGCTCGCGCGGCTGATGAGCAAGATCGATTGCCAGGGCGGCAACACCCAGATCGGCAAGGTGCTGTCCGAGACGCGCCGCGAGGCGGTCGAGGCGGGGGTGCGCGCGCTGGTGTTCGTCGGCGACGCGATGGAGGAGAGCGCCGACGATCTCTGCGCCAAAGCCGGCGAGCTCGGCCTGCTCAAGGTGCCGGTCTTCATGTTCCAGGAGGGCCACGACGTGACCGCCGAACAGACGTTTCGCGAGGTCGCGCGGCTGACCGGCGGTGCATGGTGCAGGTTCGATCCCGGCGCGGCCGCGCAGCTCCGCGAATTGCTGCGTGCCGCCGCAGCCTATGCCGCCGGCGGCCGCGAGGCCCTGCTGCAACTGGCCAAGACCGCGAGCGGCGCGGCGAAGCTGATCGGTCAGATGAAATAGCGCCGCGTCGCGTCAGGCTCCGCCTGATGCCGGTGAGACGAAGCTTCGCATGCTTTTTGCCGCCGGGCCGCCTATATTCCGGACATGCCAACCCTGATCGCTGGCGTCGTCGCCGTTGTCGTCATTTATTCCGCGCTGCAGATGTTTCGTGCGGCCAATCCCGCCGTGCTTGCGCGCGCGATCAAGATCGGTGGCGGGGTGCTCGCACTGGCGGTCGCGGCCTTTACCGGCGTGCGGGGCGAACTGGCGGTAGCAATTCCGCTCGGCATCTTCGGCGCCGGACTGCTCGGCTGGTCGCCGTTCGGAAGCACCGGATTTCCCAATTTCGGCGGCATGTTCGGCGGTTCGCGCAGCCAGGGACAAAGCTCGCGGGTGCGCTCGCAATATCTCGATATGACCCTCGATCACGGCAGCGGCGTGCTCAGGGGCCAGATCGTGGCCGGACCGCAGGCCGGCCGCATGCTCGACGAGTTCGACCTGTCGCAGCTATTGGCGATGGTCCCGAGCTTCGACGCCGAGAGCGTCGCGCTACTTGAAAGCTATCTGGACCGCCGTTTTCCCGCCTGGCGTCAGGACGCACAGGGCGACCGGGCACGGGGGCCGGGCCGTGCGGCGTCGGGTGGCAAAATGACGAACGAGGAGGCCTATCAGATCCTTGGCCTGCAGCCGGGAGCGTCGCGCGACGATATCGGCCGGGCTCACCGTACCCTGATGAAGAAACTCCATCCCGACCAGGGGGGCTCGACGTACCTCGCGGCCCGTGTGAACGAGGCCAAGGATACTTTGCTTCGCACGCATCTCTAACTCCGGCTACGCTACCAACGCCACAGCCGAGAGCTGCCTTCCGTTTCTGATTGATGCCCCGTCTGGCCCGCCGCTGTCCGGCGTGACCGATCGCTCTTTCGGGAAAATTTAACCGTAAAATCTTGACGAGAAGTTTCATGGTCGCGCCGCGCGCGGCCGGGCCGGCCGTTTTCGCGACGGCAAAAGCAAAACGGCCGGCGCTTGCGGCGCCGGCCGTTTGAAATCAGCTGATGCCGACGATCAGTTGCGAACCGTGATGCAGGAGATCTCGGCGCGCTTCAGCGTCTTGCAAGCCGCCTCGGCCTGATCGCGCTCGAGGCCGGCAAAGCGGGCGCGATAGAGCTTGCGATTATCCTTGGCGACCACCTCGGTGAACGGATCCGCCTTGCTGAGCAGGCCGCGGGCCGAGCTGCGCGCGAGGTCGATGCGCTTGTTGGCCTCGCCCTCGGACTCCAGCGCGCCAACCTGGATGATCCAGCCGGTGTGCGCGGCGCTCGGCTTTGCGGAGCTGGTCGGCGGAGCGGCCTGCAGGCTGCGGGTAGCGGGTTCAATCGACGCCACGGCCTGCGGCGCAGGGGCAGCGGGTACATGGACGGCCGAGGCCGGCAGCACGCCGAGGATGCCATTTCCGGTGCCGAAATTGGCCGGCTGCCGCGGCATTTCGGGCCTCGAGGTCTCGGCGGCCCGCGCCATCATCGCATTGGAGGTCTCGGGGACTTCGCCGCGCGCGGGGATCGTGTTGGTGACCGGAGGCGCGGACTGGGCCGGGCCGGCCGCGGCGAGCTTGATCTGGCCGGCTTTGACCTGCACCGTCTTCACCTTCACCGGCTTCATCGGTTCAGCCGAGCCGGGGATCGCGGCGATCGGCTGGGTCTGGATCACGCCTGAGGTCAGCGGCGCCGGCTCGGGCTTGGCCTGCGGCTCCGGCTTGGCCGGGAGCGGCGGCAGCGCGGCGGCGGCCGCCGCCATCAGCGAGGGTTTGCTGGCCGGGCGCGGCGCCTGGATCGTGGCAGCTGCAGCGGCGGGCTCCGACGCGGCGACCGGCGAGGTGTCCGGCGCGCGCGCATTATCCGCGTCGGCGACCTCGACATTGGCGTCGGCCGGATTGCGTTCGGTGATCGCGGCGGCGGTGCGGGTGGTCGCGGCCTTCCCGACGTTCTCTGCGAGCAGGTTGCGCATGATGGCGTCACGCGAGCCGCCGCTGCGGCCGCCGAGCACCACGCCGACCAGGAAGCGATTGCCGCGGCGCATCGAGGTCACGAGGTTGAAGCCGGAGGCGCGGGTGTAGCCGGTCTTGATACCGTCAACGCCCTCGACGTTGCCGAGCAGATGGTTGTGGTTGCGGATCGATTGGCCGCGGAAGTTAAACACCGAGGTCGAGAAGTAGCGGTAATAGCGCGGGAAGCGATCCTGGATCGCGCGGCCGAGGGTCGATTGATCGCGCGCCGTCGTCACCTGCTCATCGTTGGGCAGGCCAGAGGCGTTGCGATAAACGGTCCGGCTCATGCCGAGCGCACGGGCCTTGCGGGTCATCATCCGGGCGAAATCGTCTTCGCTGCCGCCGATCGCCTCGGCAATCACGACCGCGGCGTCATTGGCCGAGCGGGTGACCAGGCCCTTGATGGCGTCTTCGACCTTGATGGTCGAGCCGGGCCGCAGGCCAAGCTTGGTCGGGTCCTGTTCGGAGGCGTGCTCGGACACCGGCATTTCGGTGTCGAGCTTCATCTTCCCGGAATCGAGGCGCTCGAACAGCAGATAGAGCGTCATGATCTTGGTCAGCGAGGCGGGGTGGCGCAGGCCGTCGGGACTGGTGGCGGTGAGCACCGAACCGGTGTTGCCATCGACGATGATCGACGCGAATTGCGGGCTGTAGCTCTCGCGCGCTTCCTGGCTGTGGTGGTGACGGGCGTAGTGGCGCCGGTGACGGCGCGCCTCGGCGCTATCACTCGTGATCAGGATCGCCGTCGTGACGGTCACGAGCCCAAGAACGCCAACTCGCAGCGCCCGCGAGGAGGCCAAGGTTGTTCGAAGCATCTACTTCCCCGTCCCAATTTCTATCTAGATCACTGGCTCGTGAGGCGAAATTGTGCCCGGCGGCCATTGATCCTTGCCTGCGCAACAAACCACTTCGGGCAGAACCATCGGCCCACGTGGCGGCTCAGGTCGCTCTTCTAGCTAAGGTGTTGTTCACAAACAGCTTTCGAGGCTGCCTGTCGGAAGGCGAACAAAGTCCGGGAATCAGGTTAGGCGGACCGAGTTTCCAAAAGATTAAGCAACCGTTGCGTAGTCCCCCGGGGTTTATCGCAAATGCCGGAGATTCGGGGCTGTGTGATTGTGCGATGCACAATATTCATTGACTCTATTGTGCGATGCGATATGGCTATCGGCGTCAGGGGGCCGGGAGCTTCCCGGCAATGGGAATTTGCGCCTTCAAGTCTGGGAAAAGGAATTCCATCCATGGTCAAGATCGAAGACATTCAGAACTACGGCAAAGAGCATTTCGAGTCGGTCACCGCGTCGGCCAACAACTTGCAGAGCGGCGTTCAGGCCATCGCCACCGCCTATGGCGACTATGCCAAGAAGTCCTTTGAGGACACCAAGTCGTTCGTCGAGAAGCTGTCGGGCGTGAAGTCGCTGGACAAGGCGCTCGAGGCGCAGACCGAGTACCTGCGCTCGTCCTACGAGACCTTCGTTGCGGAATCGCAGAAGATCGCCGGCCTGTACAGCGACTGCGCCAAGCAGACCTTCAAGCCCTATGAGGGCCTGGTCTCCAAGTTCGCGCCGGCCGCTCAGTAAGCGACCAGGACAAACGAAAAGCCCGGCCGTTTGGCCGGGCTTTTTTGTTGTGCCTGAAGCGGGCAGCTATTTCGCCAGCCGCAGCTTGCTGAGGGCGGTTCCGATCGTGTTGAACGTCGTCAGGATCTGGGTCGAACTGGTCAGCATGAAGAATTTGTCGGGCGTGCTGGCGCAGTTCTTCAGGACGGTTGAGGTCGGATCGGCGGGCGAGTGCGTGTTCACCTGGATCGTATAGATCGTGTACAGCGGCTGGCCGCTGGAGTCCTTCGCGGCCTGCAGGTTCTGGCACAGCAGGGACTGCCTGGCGTCGATCGGGTTGCCGGAAGCCTGCGTGCGGCCGTCGCCGTATTCGGGCCAGCGGTCCTCGGTGTTCAGACCGTCGGACAGGAGAATGATGACCCGGTTGTAGGTCGTGTTGGAGTCCTCCGCCGGGGTGTTCAACGGGCCGCCCACCAGCAGCGACTGCCATGCCCACGCCAGGCCGACCGCCTGGTTGGTGCCGCCGGTCGGCTGCATCGCGTTGACCGCATTCTTGAGCGCGGTCCAGTTGTAGCTCAGCGGAATGATCGGCTCGAGCTGCGGCGAGGAGTTGCTGCTGCAGTAGGAGTAGCCGTTCTCAAACAACTCGTTGGCCGGGAACAGCGTGGTGGCGTCGGATGACGCCGGCAGCACGCCGGTCGCATCGTTCGGCTGGGTGCGGTCGGCGATGCAGCCCGTCCAGTTGCCGATCGGGTTGGTGGACGCTTGCCGCCAGTCGTTCTTCACGGTGGGGATCTGGTTCGTCGAGGTCCATTGATTGTTGGTCCATCCGACTACGGCGCTGACCCGGGGCTGGCCCTGGTTGTCGGCCGTGTCGTTGGGGCCGGGCTGCGTCCAGTCGTGGGTGTACAGCTTGCCGGTGCATTGATAGACGCCGCCGGAGGTGCCGCAACTGCAGCCGGAGACATCGTTACCGGAGGAATTCTTCGGACAGCTGCACGACGTCGAGCCGCTGCAGAACACTCCGGTGCCGACCTGCGTGCTCACCCAGCAGCCGTTGTAGCGCGTGTAGGAGTTCGCATCGACGCTGGGGCAGATGTAGCCTGAATAGGTCCCGCTCGAGGGGATGTAGTTCGCGTTGCCCGTATTGGTCGGGCTCTTCTGGCAGGTGAAGCCGCCGCTGTTGCTGGTCCACGGGCATCGCGCACCGGGTCCGACCGCGTGCCAGTTCATCGGCAGACTTGCCTGCATGGTGCCGTTGGCGGGCTGCGTGGTCGGCGGATTGAGCCAGTCGGTCCAGTCGATCCAGCTCTGGCCGACATTGCTGCTGCCGACATTGACGACCTTCTCGAACGGAATGATGGAGATATAGACGTCACCATTGTTCTTGCTCAGCGCGCTGAGCTGGTCGATCAGTCCGCCGGTTCCGGCCACCGCGTTGCGCAGCGCGGTGATCTTGTTGTCGTCCGACATCGATCCCGTGTTGTCGAGGGCGAGGGCGACGCGCATCTTGACGTTGCCCCAGGTGGTGGTCGTCGAGCTCTTGAAACCCAGCGTCGGAAAACCGGCCAGCTGCATGAAATCGGATTTGATGTGGCCGGATCCGCCCAGCAGGATGGTTGCCGCCGCGCTTGAGGTCGGGGTGGTGTAGTTGGCCGTGACGGAAATGCCCTGGCCGTCCTTGTTGGTGTAAAGTGCGGTGAAATAGGTCTGCGCCTTGCTCGGGATATCCGCAGCCGTGATGTTGCCCATGGTCAGATCCTTGGACAGCATCAGCGCGGCCGAATCGAGCGCCGCCTGCATCGCGGAGCGGGCGTTGTTGGCGCGGGTATAGTCGATCGCGGCTCCCACGAAAGCGAGGAGCGGCAGCATTGCGAAGGTGAAGATCACCGCGACATTGCCGCTATTTGCCCTGGAAAACCGGCGAGCAACCGCGCAGACGCGATCGGAAATGGCTGAACCAAGCATGGCACTCTCGTCGAAATGAATTGCGGTGGCATCTCGACCGGCGCCGCTAAACAGATGGTGAATCGGGCGCGGGAAACCCGGCAGGGTGGCGCGGGGGAGGCTCAAAAGCCGGGCAAAAGCGCTGGCTATCCTCAATGACGTCTAAATTGGCGGCCCGACTCCTTTGTCAAATCAGGCAGAAATGATTAACCTTCCGAGGGTTGCCGCGCCGGGAATCGGACCGGTGGGCCGCGCCGGGTCTGCGCTTGCGGCAGGACCTCGCGAGGCCCATATTCGGGAGGTCGATCCGGCCGCCGGATCGGACCGGGAGCGGCAATCTGGAAAGCATTGCTGGGGGTTCCGCGATCAGTCTTGCGGCAGTCGCGACCACCATCCAATTGCCATCCGGTTTCCCGCCATCCGGTTTCCCTTGGGGAATTCGAACGCCTGAGCCATGCTGCGATCCACGTTGACAGTCCCGATTTCCGAGCCGGTTTCGTCGATGCCGGCGGTGGCCGCCGCGCCGGCGCCGAAAATGAACAATGATGACAACCGCAATGGGACGGGCAGCGGCCCGTCGACCTCGGTCATCACCAAGGTCAAGCCGAAGACCAAGCGCCCGAACCTGTACCGCGTCCTGATCCTGAACGACGACTACACGCCGATGGAGTTCGTCGTTCACGTGCTGGAACGCTTCTTCAACAAGGACGCCGAGGCGGCGACCAAGATCATGCTGCACGTTCACCACCACGGGATCGGCGAGTGCGGCGTTTTTACCTACGAGATCGCCGAGACCAAAGTGACGCAAGTCATGGACTTCGCGCGCAAGCATCAGCATCCACTGCAATGCGTGATGGAAAAGAAATAGCTCGCTGGAACGACTGACCCGCCGCGGGGCGCGGAACGGGTCTTGCATCGCGGTTTTTGATGATGGTGAACGGCGTTCCCGTACGATCACGGGGCGCCGCCACGCGACGCCCCGATGCCCCGAATTTAGAAGAAAACCATCATCGCGGGACCGGTCTTTCGCCACGATCCGCCGTAACTATATCAAAGGCGATCACGAAGGTTGTTATTGCCTGACCCGGTAATGGCGATCATGATGGCAGGGGGCCATAGAGGACGCGAATGCCAACTTTTTCCCAAAGCCTTGAACAATCGCTGCACCGTGCATTGGCGATCGCAAACGAGCGTCACCATCAATACGCGACGCTCGAACATCTGCTGCTGTCGCTGATCGATGACTCGGATGCGGCGGCTGTGATGCGGGCCTGCAGCGTCGATCTCGACAAGCTCAGGACGAGCCTCGTTAATTATCTCGAGACCGAATTCGAAAACCTGGTGACTGACGGCGCCGATGACGCGAAGCCGACCGCCGGGTTCCAGCGCGTGATCCAGCGCGCGGTGATTCACGTCCAGTCGTCCGGTCGCGAGGAAGTGACCGGCGCCAACGTCCTGATCGCGATCTTCGCCGAGCGCGAGAGCCATGCCGCGTACTTCCTGCAGGAGCAGGACATGACGCGCTACGACGCCGTCAACTACATCAGCCACGGCATCGCCAAGAGGCCCGGCGTGTCCGAGGCGCGGCCGGTGCGCGGCGTCGACGAGGAAACGGAGACCAAGGGCAACGAGGACGCCAAGAAGAAGGGCGAGGCGCTCGAGACCTATTGCGTCAACCTCAACAAGAAGGCGCGCGACGGCAAGATCGATCCGGTGATCGGCCGCAATGCCGAGATCAACCGTGCGATCCAGGTCTTGTGCCGCCGCCAGAAGAACAACCCGCTGTTCGTCGGCGAAGCCGGCGTCGGCAAGACTGCGATCGCCGAAGGCCTCGCCAAGCGCATCGTCGACAGCGACGTGCCGGAAGTGCTGGCGGCCGCGACCGTGTTCTCGCTCGACATGGGCACGCTGCTCGCGGGCACCCGCTATCGCGGCGATTTCGAGGAGCGGCTCAAGCAGGTCCTGAAGGAGCTGGAGGCGCATCCGAACGCCATCCTGTTCATCGACGAGATCCACACCGTGATCGGCGCCGGCGCCACCTCCGGCGGCGCGATGGATGCGTCCAATCTGCTGAAGCCCGCGCTGGCTTCGGGCACGATCCGCTGCATGGGCTCGACCACCTACAAGGAATACCGTCAGCACTTCGAGAAGGACCGCGCGCTGGTGCGGCGCTTCCAGAAGATCGACGTCAACGAGCCGACGGTGGAAGACGCGATCGCGATCCTCAAGGGCCTGAAGCCCTATTTCGAGGATTACCATCGGCTGAAATACACCAATGAGGCGATCGAGGCGGCGGTGCAGCTGTCGTCGCGCTACATCCACGACCGCAAGCTGCCCGACAAGGCGATCGACGTGATCGACGAGTCCGGCGCGGCGCAGATGTTGGTCGCCGAGAGCAAGCGCAAGAAGACGATCGGCATCAAGGAGATCGAGACCACGATCGCGACCATGGCGCGGATCCCGCCGAAGAGCGTGTCGAAGGACGATGCCGAGGTGCTGAAGCATCTCGAGCAGACCCTGAAGCGCACGGTGTTCGGCCAGGACAAGGCGATCGAGTCGCTGGCGGCGTCGATCAAGCTGGCGCGAGCCGGCCTGCGCGAGCCGGAGAAGCCGATCGGCAGCTATTTGTTCTCGGGTCCGACCGGCGTCGGCAAGACCGAGGTGGCCAAGCAACTCGCGGCGTCGCTCGGTGTCGAGCTGCTGCGCTTCGACATGTCCGAATACATGGAGCGGCACACCGTGTCGCGCCTGATCGGCGCGCCTCCCGGCTATGTCGGCTTCGACCAGGGCGGCCTGCTCACCGATGGCGTGGATCAGCATCCGCATTGCGTGGTGCTGCTCGACGAGATCGAGAAGGCGCACCCGGATCTCTACAACGTGCTGCTGCAGATCATGGATCATGGTCGACTCACCGACCACAACGGCAAGCAGGTCAACTTCCGCAACGTGATCCTGATCATGACCACGAATGCCGGCGCGGCCGATCTTGCGCGGCAGGCCTTCGGCTTCACTCGCTCGAAGCGGGAAGGCGACGATCACGAGGCGATCAATCGCCAGTTCGCGCCGGAGTTCCGCAACCGGCTGGATGCGATCGTCTCCTTCGCGCACCTCAATGCCGAGGTGATCGGCATGGTGGTCGAGAAGTTCGTGCTGCAACTCGAGGCGCAACTCGCCGACCGCGACGTCACGATCGAGCTGTCCGAGCCTGCCAAGGCCTGGCTGATCGAGCACGGCTATGACGAGCAGATGGGCGCACGTCCGATGGCGCGCATCATTCAGGAGCACATCAAGAAGCCGCTCGCGGATGAGGTGCTGTTCGGCCAGCTCAAGGGCGGCGGACACGTCCGCGTCATCCTGGTCAAGGACGAGGCGACCGCCAAGGACAAGATCGGCTTCGAATATGTCGAGGGCCCGGTCACGCCGAAGCCCGAGAACCTTCCGCCGCGCAAGCGCAAGCCGCCGAAGGGTGGTCCCAACGGCGGCGGAGGCGGCACCAAGGGGCCGGCCTCAAAGGGGCCGATGGTCAAGGTCTGAGGCGCGAGCGAACAACCAAACGAAAAGGCCGGCTGAACAGCCGGCCTTTTTGTTTGCGGCGGTGGAGGGCCCCGATGCGATCCGCATTGCACGCGGCGTCACTCGCCCTTCAGGCGCTGGCCCTCATGGACCCGGACCTGGTCGGCGCCGCGGCTGCCGGCCGAGGACAGCCGCAGCGTGCTGAGCACGGCGCCCACGACGGCAAAGCCGACGCCGACCATCAGCGAGATCCGGGTGCCGTCAGCCGGATAGCGCGCCAGCAAGAGTGCCACCAGGGCGGCGCCGATGGTCTGTCCGAGCAGGCGCGCGGTCCCTAGCATGCCGCTGGCACCGCCCGAGCGCTCGCGCGGGGCGGCGGCGATCATGGTGCGGTTGTTCGGGGTCTGGAACAGGCCGAAGCCGGCGCCGGCGAGCGCCATGCGCCAGATCACGTCGATCGGCGTGGCGTTGGCCGGCATCAAGGCCAGTGTGCCCAATCCGGTCGCGAACAGCAGCAGGCCGATGCCGCCGAGCAGGCCGGCCGGATAGCGTTCCACCAGCCAGCCCGCGAGCGGGGCGGCGAACGCGACCGCGATCGGCCAGGGCGTGATCAACAGGCCGATCTGAACCGCCGAATATCCGAAATGGTTTTCGAGATAGAACGGCATTGCGACAAAGGCCAGCATCTGACCGCAGAACGAGGCGATCGAGGTGCCGATCGAGAGCGCGAAGATCGGAATTCGTAGCAGGTCGACGGGCAGCAGCGGCGACGGCAGATGCTGCTGCCGCCGGTACAGCAAATGCGAGGCGACCGCGGCGACGGCGAACTCCAACGCGCAGAGATACAGCGCCCCGCCGTGGCCGGCGCTGTCGATCGCGCTGATGCCGAACCCGAACGCGATGGCGCTCAGCGCGGCGCTCTGCCAGTCGAAGGCGTGAACCGCCGGCCTGGTGTGCGGCAGGAAGCGCCAACCCAGCGCCAGCGTGACGATGCCGAGCGGGACATTGATGGCAAACAGATACGGCCAGGTCCCGACCGCCAGGATGAACGAGGCGATGGTCGGGCCGACCGCGGCCGAGATCGCGACCACCAGCGCGTTGACGCCGATGCCGCGGTCAAGCTGCGAATGCGGGTAGATGAAGCGGACCAGCGCGGTGTTGACGCTGAGGATTCCGGCAGCGCCAAACCCCTGCAGGATGCGGGCGACCGTCAGCAGCGGCAGCGTATGCGACAGCGCGCAGAACAGCGAGGCCAGCGTGAACAGCAACAGCCCCGCCAGATAGACGCGGCGATAGCCGATGATTTCGCCGAGCGAGGCCAGCGGCAGCAGCGAGATCGTGATCGCCAATTGATAGCCGTTGACGATCCAGATCGAGAACGCGGGGCTGGCGTTCAGATCCCGGGCAATGGTCGGCAGCGCAACATTGGCGATCGAGCCGTCGACGACGGCCATCACGAGGCCGAGCGCGATCGTGAGAATGGCCCAATTGCGCTGCGGCTGCGGCAGCCCGTCGGGATGCTCGATGATCGCGGACGACATGTCGTGGAGTGGCTCTCGGGTTCCGGCGTTGCGGGGATTACCGCATGCTGGATTAGCCCGGCCTTTGCAACCCCGAATGCCGGATGTCGGCCGCGACGGAAACGATGGCTCCGAGCCGAGCTGGCTCAGCCCTGGCCGAGCAACTCATTGATGCGCCGCTGCAGCTGCCGCTTCTTGATCTCGCTGCGGCGGACCCGCTCGTCGAGATCGCTGACCGGCGTGTCCGAGGTCATGATCCGGAAGGCGAGGCCGACCTTGTTGGCCTGGCGCCAGATCAGGCGGGCCAGGAACGAGCGGCCCTTGCGTGCGACGCTGAGATTGATCTCTTCGGGCAGATGCACAGCATCGCCAAATTCAACGCAGGCACCGCCTTCGCTGATGTTGCGAACGACGCAATCCATCGTCGAGCCGCGTTCATTGATCTCCGCAACCGCACCATAAAACACCTTGTCGCGTACGCTCTGGCGCCGGTCCTGCATGGGAAATCCTCCAAATGAACGGCACGACTGTACCGGTCCGCCTCAGCGAAAAGAAGGGCGCCGGGGGAACCCGTTGCAGTTAGTGTAAATATTTGCATCCGTGAGGGCGTGGATTCCCGGGTATTTTTTGCGCCGCAAAGACCCCGGGCCTTGGTTTCTTCCTTTGGCGCGTTTTCTTAACGCGAACCGGTATCCGCTTCGCTCGAAAACGCTTTAGTTCGGCCGCCGGCTTTGCCGCCAGTCGCGCGGCGACAGGCCGTAGTGGTCGCGGAACACGCGGCCGAAATGCGAGAGATCGTTAAAGCCCCAGGCGAATGCGATCTCGCCGATGTGGCGATGCGCGTGCGCCGGCGAGGCGAGGTCGCGCTTGCAGCGCTCCAGCCGCTGCGCCAGCACGAAGCGCTGGAACGAGGTGTCCTCGTCGGCCAGCAGGCTGTTGACGTAGCGCGGCGAGATGCCGAGTGCGGCGGCGGTTTCGGTGAGGCCGAGCTCGGGGTTAGGCAGATGCGCGAGCACATGCGCCTTCAGCCGGTAGAGCAGCGCGCAGCGGTGGGTCGAGGCGGGCAGCGCGGCGCCGCCGAGCCGCTCGCTCATCGCCATCGCGAGCAGGTCGGCAGCCTGGTCGGCGAGGCGGATCGCGTTGTCAGGATCGAGCTTGTCGGCGATCTCGGAGAGCCCTGCGATGAACTGCCAGGCGAGCCGCTGCACGGGACGATCCGATGTGAACGTGGTCGCAGTTAAGCCCTGGGTGCCGGCGAAGCGCCGGTGCAGCATGGCGCGCGGCACCTGGAAGATGGTCTGCGTGAAGTCGGCGTTGAAGCGCAATTCATAGGGCCGGGTGGTGTCGTAGAATGCGAACTCGCCGGGCTGGATCACGGTCTCGCGGCCGTCCTGCAGCACGGCGCCAGCGCCGCTCCGGCCGAGCGCGAACAGCACAAAATCCTCGCTGGCGCGTGCGATCCGCGACGGCGTGCGCAGCACCCGTTGCTGGCTCGACGAGACAACGGAGCATTTCACCGCGCCCAGCTGCTCGCTAGTGATGGCGCCGTGGAAGGCGGTGCCGAGATCGGACTTGCAGTCGAGCTGCACGAAGACGTCGCAGACGATGTCCTGCCAGAGCGCAAGGCGCCGATGGGTGGGCGCGTCTTCCGTGGTGAACAGGGCCGGCATGATTTCCTCCCTTCACGAGTGCAAACGCTGGCCACGCGAACAAAGCAAGCTTCATACCGGGGGCGGCTGGGGAATCTCCTCCGCAGTCGAATTTTCCTTCCGTCCTGGTCGAACGGCGTGCCCGGTCCCGGGGCAGCATGATGTCAGAGGCCGCCATGGCCGATCAAGCACGAACCGGCCGGAAGCGTCGGCCGCGAGGAGGACATCATGGGCATCCAACATCCGAAATACCGCGTTGCGGTGGTACAGGCCGCACCTGCCTGGCTCGACCTCGACGGCTCCATCGCCAAGTCCATCGCGCTGATCGAGGAGGCCGCCGCCAAAGGGGCGAAGCTGATCGCGTTTCCCGAGGCCTTCATCCCCGGCTATCCCTGGTACATCTGGCTGGACTCGCCGGCCTGGGCGATCGGGCGCGGCTTTGTGCAGCGCTATTTCGACAACTCGCTCAGCTACGACAGCCCGCAGGCCGAGAAGCTGCGGCTCGCGGTGAAGAAGGCCGGCATGACCGCGGTGCTCGGCCTGTCCGAGCGCGACGGCGGCAGCCTCTATCTCGCGCAATGGTTGATCGGGCCCGACGGCGAGACTATCGCCAAGCGGCGCAAGCTGCGGCCGACCCATGCCGAGCGCACCGTCTATGGCGAGGGCGACGGCAGCGACCTTGCGGTGCATGACCGCCCCGGCATCGGCCGGCTCGGCGCGCTGTGCTGCTGGGAGCATCTGCAGCCGCTGTCGAAATACGCGATGTACGCCCAGAACGAGCAGGTTCATGTCGCGGCTTGGCCGAGCTTCTCGCTGTACGATCCGTTCGCGCCGGCGCTCGGCTGGGAGGTCAACAACGCGGCCTCGCGGGTCTATGCGGTCGAGGGCTCGTGCTTCGTGCTGGCGCCCTGCGCCACGGTCTCGCAGGCGATGGTCGACGAGATGTGCGACCGCGACGACAAGCACGCGCTGCTGCATGTCGGCGGCGGACACGCCGCGATCTACGGGCCGGACGGCAGCTCGATCGCCGAGAAGCTGCCGCCCGAGCAGGAGGGCCTGTTGCTCGCCGATATCGATCTCGGCGCGATCGGGATCGCCAAGAACGCCGCCGATCCGGCCGGGCACTATTCGCGCCCCGATGTCACGCGTCTGCTGCTGAACAAGAAGCCCTCGAAGCGAGTCGAGCACTTCGCGCTGCCGCTCGACAGTCTTGAGGAGATCGACGCGGCCGCGAACTGAATGCACGACATCCAATCGGAGGCGACTGCCATGGAATCCGCGATTCCCTCTCACCTGCAGACAGAGCGGACCCGTCATCGTCGCGTGCCCGACGACTACGCGCCGCCTTATCCGTCCTATGTCGCGCGCCACAAGCCTGCGGTGGCACGCCTGATCATGGCCTATTTCGGCGTGCAGTTTCGCAGCGAACTGACTGCCGCGGCGAACGAGGCGCTCGCATCGATCGCAAAACGCTTTGCGGGCGAGAACGGCCCGACGCATTGGGATCGTGCGCAACATGTCGACCAGGCCGGCTTCACCAACGTCGTCTCGGTTGCCTATTGGGACGACGCCGGGCGTTTCGACGCCTGGTTCGACGGCGCGCGCGAGACCTGGACCGGCAGCGGCGCCACTGAGGGCGTCGGCCGCTTCATCGAGGTGCTGCGGCCGCATGTTGCGCGCTACGAGACGCTGTTCTCGTCGCTTGGCCGTCCGGAGGGTGTCGCTGTGCTCGCCGATGGCATGAGCGGCGAGGTGCAGGAGCACGCCTATTGGGGCGGCATGCGCGACCGCATCCCGCTGTCGCAGACCGACGCGATATTGCCGACCGGCGAGCCGCGCGTGATCCGCGACGGTGCCTGCATCCGCGTGATCGCGCATGACAATCTCTGCCTGATCCGCTCCGGACAGGACTGGAGCGACACCGAAGCGTCGGAACGCAAGATGTATCTCGACGATGTCGAGCCGGTGCTGCGCGAGGGCATGGATTTCCTGCGCGACGATGGCGTGCCGATCGGCTGCTACGCCAACCGCTACATGCGCGTTGTCGATGCCGAGGGCAGGCTGACCGAAAAGTCCTACGGCCAGAGCTGGTGGAAGAGCCTCGCGGCGCTGGAGCGCTGGGCGGAATCGCACCCGACCCATGTCAGGATTTTTGGCGCGGCGATGAAGTATCTCTCGACCTTGGGGCCGAACGCCAAGCTCAGGCTGTATCACGAGGTCACGGTGGCAGCCGCCGACGAGCAGTTCTTCGAATATCTCGGCTGCCACGAACGGACCGGCATGCTCACCGCCGTACAGGTCGCGGCAGACCAGCCAAGTTGAGTTAGCCCTAAGAGACGGTCGTGAGAGGTAGCTTCATCATGACCGGGCCCTGTCCGCGCCCATGCCTGACAAGAAGCGAGAGGGAGCATTTTGCCTCCGCTTGTCGTCCCCCGGCTTGACCGGGGGACCCAGTACGCCGCGGCTTCTCCGTGATGACTGGTGTCTCTGGAATACTGGATCGCCCGGTCAAGCCGGGCGATGACACCGTGAGTTGGCCAAGCGATCGTGCACTCAGCTTTGCGCTACGCCACGCGCTCGCGCAACCCCTTGGCGACTTCCTTCTGCGCGTCGAACTCGCGGCGCAGGCGGGCCAGCTCCTCGGCGCTCAGCGCATCGGCGTTGCTGTAGTCGCGCTTCCAGGCAGCGTCCGCGCTCCAGCGCAGCGGCGACTGCACGGTGGTCTGCGGGCCGGGCGCGGACTCCAGCACGCGCAGCGCCAGCTCCAGCGTGAACGCCTGCGAGGCGACGTCCTGCGGCTTGCCGGCGGAATTGCCGAGCGGGAAGTCGGAGAACAGGAGGCGCGGCACCGCGGCGTGCTCGACGATATCCTTGGCGCAGCCCATCACGACCGTGGAGATGCCGTTGGCTTCGAGATGCCGCGCCACCAGGCTGACGGTCTGGTGGCAGACCGGGCAGTTTGGCACCAGCACCGCGGCGTCGACCTTGTCGTCACGGCCGCGCTTGAGGATTTCGGGCGCGTCGGTCTCGATGGTGACGCGATGGCTGCGGTTGGTCGGGGCGCCGAAGAAGCGCGGGGCGACGTCGCCGATCGTGCCGGCCGCGGCGAGACGCTTGAGCTGTGCCAGTGGGAACCAGGTGCCGCTGTCGGTCGCCGTGGTGTGGGTGCGGTCATAGGCGATGTGCGAAATCCTTAAGTCCTGTGGCTTTGACGTGTCGCCGTCATAGACCGCATAGAACTTGGCCCCGCCATTGTATTTCGCGCCGGGACCCTGGTCGCCCCTGGCGGGATCGAAGGGCGCTGCCGTCGTGATGATGGCGACGCGGGACTGGTTCAACGGCTTCTTCAGGGGCTGGAACGGGGCGGAGGTGTAATGCGCCCAGCGGTAGGGGGTGGTGTAGCCGATCGCCGCGTAATAATCGCGGGTCCGCTTCATATAGCCGATCGGGGCGTCGTCGTCGGGGGCAAAGCCGAGTTGATCGTCCGAAGCTGCGGCCATTTTGCGCTCCCTTTTGCGCGCCATCATTTCAGTCCATAGCTAGACCACGAGCTTGCGGTGTCAAGCCACGCCGCGCGGGAACAGATTTGCGATGCGAACGGGTCGTTGCGCCGCATGGGTCATGCTTGTGTTGCTGGTGTCGCCGGTCGGCGCCGGCGCCGAGGACGCGCCTGCCGCAGCCCCGGCGCCGCCGCCGTCCGCCGAGCAGCCCGCAGCGCCGCCCGCTGACCAGCCCGCCGCGCCCGCCGAGAAACCCGCCGCGGCGCCGGCAGATCAGCCTGCGCCACCGCCGGGAGAGCAGGCTGCGCCATCGGCCGAGAAACCTGCACCCCCCGCGGATACGCCGGCGACACAGGCCGAGAAACCTGCGGCAACGACTGAGAAACCCGCGGACGACGCGCGCGAGAGCGACACCCGCGAGGCGATGTGCCTGATGATCGAGTCGGCGGCGCGGGCCAACGACCTGCCGCTCGAATTCTTCGCGCGCGTGATCTGGCAGGAGAGCCGCTTCCAGGCCGATGCGGTTGGTCCGATGACGCGCAACGGCCAGCGCGCGCAGGGCATCGCGCAATTCATGCCGGGCACGGCAAACGAGCGCGGGCTGCTGGATCCTTTCAATCCGGTGCAGGCGCTGCCGAAGTCAGCCGAATTCCTCAGCGAGCTGCGCAACCAGTTCGGCAATCTCGGCCTCGCGGCCGCGGCCTACAATGCCGGCCCGCGCCGGATCCAGGACTGGCTCGCCGGCTCCGGCTACATGCCGCAGGAGACGCGCAATTACGTCTCCGCGATCACCGGCTCCAGCGTCGACGACTGGGCCGCCGCCGGGCGCAACGGCAAGATGCCGCAGCGCGCGCCGACCACGAGCTGCCGCGAGCTGATGGCGCTGCTGAAGCGCGCGCCTAACCCGTTCGTCGCAGGGCTCGAGCAGCACATCACGCTGTCGGCGGCCAAGGTCTGGGGCGTGCAGCTTGCCGCCGGCTTCAGCCGCGACAAGGCGCTCGCGATGTATGCCCGCGCCATCAAGCGCCTTGCCAACGTGATCGGCGATCAGGATCCGAGTTTGCTGAGCTCACGGCTTCGCACCCGCGGCAGCGCGACCTTCTACCAAGTGCGCATCGGCGCCGACACGCGCCCCGAAGCCGACGGCCTGTGCAGCCGTATCCGCAAGGCGGGCGGGGCGTGCTTTGTGCTGAAGAACAGGGCGTGATTGCGTAGCCCGGATGAAGCGAAGCGAAATCCGGGACGTTGGCGTCGGGCGCGATCCCCGGATTACGCTGCGCTCCATCCGGGCTACTGCATACCCGCCGTGCGCCGTCTCTTGCTTGACCCTGCGTTGTCCGCGCCCTAATCCGCCGCGATTGCAAAACCATCCGGTTCCCCGTGGCGCTTCCTCCGCTCGATTCTCCGCAATGGCACACCTCGTTCCGCGCCTTCCTGTGGGGCGCACGGTCGATCGGCGCGACCGTGCTGACCCTGGTGCTGTTTGCGACCTATCTCGGCATCGGCGCGCTGGCGCATGATTCCGGCTTCTCGCTGGGCTGGACCCTGGCAAGCACGGCGTTTGTCTGGGCCGGTCCTGCGCAGATCATCGTGATCACGACGCTCGGCTCCGGCGCCACCGTGCTGCAATCGGCAATCGCGGTCACCGTCAGCGCGATCCGCCTGTTCCCGATGGTGGTCTCGGTGTTGCCGATGATGCGCACCGAACAGACCAAGCGGCGGCATCTGATCCTGGTGGCGCATCTCACCGCCGTCACGCTGTGGGTCGAATGCTTCCGCTTCCTGCCGCAGGTGCCGCGCAACCGGCGGATCGCCTTCATCCACGGGCTCGGCTGCGGGCTGGTCACGGTCTGCCTGATCGCCAACATGTTCGGTTACATGCTCGCGGCCAACCTCACGCCGCTGTTCGCCGCCGGAATGCTGATGCTGACGCCGCTCGCCTTCCTGTTCTCCACGGCGCGCAATTGTCGCGAGCTCGCCGATGTCATCGCGCTGGTGCTCGGTCTATTGCTGTTCCCGCTGGCGGCGATGCTGAACAGCGGCGTCGACATCCTGGTCAGCGGGGTCGTCGCGGGCACCATCGCCTATGCCGTGCACCGGGCGAGGGCGGGCATCGTCGGGGCGCGCGCATGAGTACCTTCATCGGCGACTGGCACGCGCTCGCGATCCTGTTCGTCGCGGGCGTCATCCCCAACCAGATCTGGCGCATGCTCGGCCTGTGGTTCGGCGGCGGCATCGACGAGAACTCCGAGCTCTTGGTCTGGGTGAGGGCGGTCGCCACCGCGATCCTCGCCGGCATCATCGCGCAGATCGTGGTGCAGCCGCCGGGCGCGCTCGCCAGCGTGCCGGACTGGCTGCGTTACGGCGCCGTCGCCGCGGGCTTTGTCGTGTTCATGCTGGCGAGGAAGTCGATCTTCGCCGGCGTGATCGCGGGCGAGATCGTCATGATCGCAGGCAAATACTGGCTCGGCTGATTGCGGCGTCCGCATTATCCGCTACTCTCGCTCCCCAAGAACAAGACAACGGGGAAACGGCATGCAGCGGCGCGCATCATCGCTATTCATTGTTGCTCTGACGGCTTTGCTGGCGGCGACGCTGCCGGCGCGTGCCGCGGATTATCCGACACGACCGATCAAGCTCGTGGTGCCCTATGCCGCGGGCGGGCCGACCGACGTGCTCGGCCGCATCGTCGGCGAATATCTCGGGCGCGATCTCAAGCAGGTGGTCGTGGTCGAGAACAAGGCCGGCGCGCAGGGGGCGATCGGCGCCGAGGCCGTGGCGCGCTCCGATCCCGACGGCTACACGCTATTCGTGACGGCGGCCTCGATCTTCGTACTCAATCCGCTGCTCTACAAGAAGCTGCCCTACGATCCGGCCAGGGATTTCCGTCTGCTGTCGGTGATCACGGACGCGCCGATGATCATGGAGGTGCATCCGTCCGTCCCGGCAAAGACGATCGCGGAGTTCGTCGCCTACGCGAAGAAGAATCCCGGAAAACTCAATTTCGGATCGGCGGGCACCGGCGGCACGGTTCATCTCGCCGGCGAGATGTTCAAGCAGATGGCCGGCGTCGAGATGACCCACGTGCCCTACAAGGGCGCGGGTCCGGCGCTGACCGACCTCTTGTCAGGCAACATCCAGCTGATGTTCGACACGCTCGGCACCGCGCTGCCGCCGGTCAAATCGGGCATGCTGCGGCCGCTCGGCGTCAGCTCGACGGAGCGCATCCCCGATTTGCCCGATCTGCCGACGATCGCCGAGAGCGGCTATCCCGATTATGCGGTCAGCGTCTGGTATGGTATCGCAGCGCCATCGAAAGTGCCTGATGACGTCGCCGACAAGATCAAGGCGAGCCTCGACCGGGCCTTGAACGACGAGGCGTTCCGCGCTTCGCTGCTCAAGATCGGATTCCCGCCGCTGCACGCGAAGAGCCAGGCCGAGATCGACAAGTTCGTGAATACCGATCGCGCGCGATGGGCGGGCGTGGTCAAGGCGCTGAACATATCGCTGGATTGACACATGGTACGTGAAATGGAACTGCGCCAGGGCGAGGTCGCCGTCGACATGCCGACGGCGCGCGATGCCGGGCTGGTCTTCATCGGCCGCATCCGTACGCCCTGGACCTCGCGGCTGGCGACGCCGCGGCAGGGGCGGCACGACGGCCCGGTGTGCCGGCTCGAGATTTTCGAGCCCTGGGTCGCCGCGATCAAGGGCGTCGATTTCTATTCAAATCTCGAGGTGCTGTACTGGCTGCACCAGTCGCGCCGCGACATCGTGCTGCAAAGCCCGAAGAACAACGGCAACACCCGCGGCACCTTCTCGCTGCGCTCGCCGGTGCGCCCCAACCCGATCGGCACCTCGATCGTCAAGCTGGTCGGTGTCGAGGGCAACGTCATTTTGGTGCGCGGCCTCGACTGCCTCGACGAGACGCCGCTGATCGACGTCAAGCCCGACCGCTGCGAGTTCACCCCGCTGGCCCCGCCGCAGGCGGGGGACTTCGAGACGGAGTAAAATCTGCGACGTCGTAGCCCGGATGCAGCGAAGCGAAATCCGGTGCAGCACTCTTACTGCACGGCAGAGATTCCCGGATTGCGCTGCGCTTCATCCGGGCTACGGAATAGCGCCGTGGCCTATTTCAACGCCGCGCTCAGCTTTGCCGCGCTCGCCTCCAGCACCTTGGCATCTTCCTTGTGGCTCGCAGGCGGCAGCAGCGCGACGCCGTCCTTGCGCGGCATGACGTGCATGTGCAGATGGAACACGACCTGGCCACCGGCGGGCTCGTTGAATTGTTGCACGGTGATGCCGTCGGCTTCGAACGCCTTCATCGCGGCGGCGGCGATCTTGTGCGAGGCGCGCGCGACGTGCGCGTAGTCGTCGGGCTTGATGTCGAGGATGTTGCGGGCAGGGGCCTTCGGAATGACGAGCGTATGCCCCGGCGAGCGCGGCATGATGTCGAGGAAGGCGAACACGTGCTCGTCTTCATAGACCTTGTAGCAGGGCAGCTCGCCGCGCAGGATCTTTGCGAAGATGTTGTTGCTGTCGTAGGCGGCGGGCATGGCGGCGGCTCCTCGATGATGCTGCTTTTATTGCCTAGGTGGCGGCGGAGACGTCAAGCGTCGTCGTCGACCGTCTTGCGGAACGGGCCGGCCTCGGCGAGCTCACGGCCGACCTCGGCGACATAGTCGCGCTCGCGCTTGAGGTAATCGGCGATCGCCCTGCGCAGTCCGGGATCGGCGATGAAATGCGCCGAATAGGTCGTCTGCGGCAGGTAGCCACGCGCCAGCTTGTGCTCGCCCTGCGCGCCGGCCTCGACCACCTTGAGCCCGCGTTGAACCGCGAAGTCGATCGCCTGGTAGTAGCAGACCTCGAAGTGCAGGAACGGGTGGTGCTCGATCGCGCCCCAGTTGCGGCCGAACAGCGTGTCCGAGCCGATGAAGTTGATCGCACCCGCGATCCAGCGTCCGTTGCGCTTGGCCATCACCAGCAGCACGTCGCGGCTCATGGTCTCGCCGATCAGCGAGAAGAATTCTCGGGTCAGATACGGCCGGCCCCATTTGCGCGAGCCGGTCTCCATGTAGAACTCGAAGAACGCATCCCAGGCGTCCTCGGTGATGTCGGAGCCGGTGAGCCAGTGGATGGTGATCCCGGCGGCAACCGCCTCGCGGCGCTCGCGCTTGATGCCCTTGCGGTGGCGCGAGTTCAGCGAGCCGAGAAAGTCGTCGAAGGTCTTGTAGCCCTCATTGTGCCAGTGGAACTGCTGGTCGGTCCGCTGCAGGAAACCGTGGGCGCCGAGGAACCTGGCCTCGTCCTCGCGGGCGAACGTCACATGCACGGAGGAGGCCTCGGTGGCGTTGCAGAGTGCCCGCAGGCCGCGCGCCAGCGCCGAGCCGATCACCTCCCGGTCGACGCCGTCGCGGATCAACAGCCGCGGCCCGGTCGCGGGCGTGAAGGGGACGGACACCTGCAGCTTCGGGTAATAGCTGCCGCCGGCGCGGTGATAGGCCTCGGCCCAGCCGCGATCGAACACGTATTCGCCCTGCGAGTGCGATTTCAGATAGCAGGGCACGACGCCGACGATCCGGCCGTCGAGTTTGGCGATCAGATGCCGCGGGCCCCAGCCGGTCCGCGGGCAGGCCGAATTGGAGGCTTCGGCCGCGGCGAAAAATGCATGAGAAACGAACGGGTTATAGCTCGAACTTGCGCCGATCTGGCAATCGCCTGCGGAACCGGGCGAGGCCAGCGTGTCGAAGTTATGGATGCTGTCCGCATCCGCCTTGGGATTGGCGCAGGCGTCCCATTCGGCGGCCGGAATGCCGCCGATGTCAGCTACAGCCTCTAGCGTGATTTCAGAAGACGCCATCGAGAATGAAGACCGGTGCCTCGTTTGAGCATGATCTTTCCGGAACAGCTGGCTCCACTTCCGGATCATGCCCTGCATTCCGCCATCGCCGATGACGACCAACCCTCGCCAACATCGTGCGTCGCAGCGATGAGTTCAAGACTGCAAGGGGCATGTCTCGGACATGTCAGGTTCCCGGCACAAATCCCTCGAAAATCATCTGGTCGGCGTAGCGCGCCGCCCGCTCGCGCTGTTCCACCGTCCGCACGGTCCAGGCCAGCAGCGGACAGCCGAACACATTGCGGGCGATCCACGGCTCCGGCGCCGGCAGCTGGTTGACCCAATAGGCGACGAAATGCGGTTCGGTCGTAAAGCCGTGCCGCAGGTACAGCATGCTGTCGCGCTGCGCCGGCGTCAGCTTGTCCCAATGGCCGTCGTCATAGGTGCGCTGGGCGGTGATGCCGCGCGGCAGGTTCGGCATGATCTCGCGAAGCGCCAGCACCTGGTCGGGATCGAAGGACATGCCGACCACCGGGCCGGAATAGGACGCCAGCACCTCGGCCATCCGCCGCACCAGCCTGCGGTCGCCGTCGAAATGGCTCTTCACCTCGACCACCAGCGGCACGCGGCCGGCGACCAGCGCGCAGAGATCGCCGAGCGTCATCATCTGCTCGGAGGTGTCCTTGAACTTGACGGCCTTCAGTTCGGCCACCGTCTTGGTCGCCAGCAGGCCCGCCCCCTCGGTGAGGCGGCCGAGCGCATCGTCGTGATGCACCATCGCCTCGCCGTCGGCGGTGAGCTGGATATCGCACTCGATGGCGAAGTTGCCGGCGACCGCGGCGGTGGCCGCGGCCGGCATGTTCTCGATGATACCGCGCGCGGCATCGTGCAGGCCGCGATGGGCGACCGGCCGTTTCGTCAGCCAATCAGGAGCGCGCATCGATCAGGCGACTTCGAACACGCCTTCGACTTCGACCGCGGCGTCAGCGGGCAGCGAGGCGACGCCGACGGTGGTGCGGGCATGGCGACCCTTGTCGCCGAATGCCTCGACCATCAGGTCGGAAGCGCCGTTCAGCACCTTTGGCCCGTCAAAGAAGTCGGGCGCCGAATTGATGAAGCCGCCGAGCCGCACCACGCGCACCACCTTGTCGAGGTCGCCGAGCGCGGCCTTGATCTGGGCCAGCAGATTGATTGCGCAGCCGCGCGCGGCGGCGGCGCCCTGTTCGAGCGTGACGCCGGCGCCGAGCTTGCCCTTGGCGATCAGCTTGCCTTCGGCGTTGAAGCAGACCTGGCCGGAAACGAACAGCAGGTTTCCGCTGCGGACGAAGGGGACATAGTTTGCGACCGGGGAGGTCGGCTCGGGAAGTGTGATGCCCTGTGACGCCAGTTTTTGTTCGACGGTACCCGCCATTTTTTGGTCCCCCAAATTGGATTGCACGAAGCCTGAAACGCGGTCAGGGCCAAGTTTGTTTCGATTGTTTCGCGCATCATGCCGCCGGTTGCAAGCGACGGTAAGGTGAGGACAACGCGGCCATGAGGTGCCGAATCGCACGGAAAGCTGCCGAAAATGACGGCATTTTCGCTGCGTACATTGCCATTTTGTCAGACTTGCCCCAGTTGCGGCGCAATACCACCGTCACTATTGTGGCGAATCCCTACCTCCTTGAGGAAACCATATGACCCTGCCGTTCCGGACTCCGTCGCGTGCCCTGGTGTTTGCGATCGCCGTTGCCGCAGGATCTGGCTTGGTTCAGGGGTCCGCGGTCGCTGCGGCGAGCGGGCCGTTCCTCGCGCATCAGGCGCTCTACGACCTCAGCCTGGTGAAGTCGCGCGGCTCCAACTCGGTCAGCGATGCGCGTGGGCGCATCCTCTACAATTTCTCCGGCAACTCCTGCGAAGGTTATACCTCCGAATTCCGCCAGGTGTCCGAGCTCGACAGCGGCGAGGGCAAGGTGACGCTATCAGATCTTCGCTCCACGTCCTGGGAGGACGCGTCGGGCAAAAGCTACCGCTTCAAGATCGATACGCGGATGAACGACAGTGAATCGTCGCCGGTCGATGGCATCGCCGAGCGGGTCGGCGATCATATCACCGTGAAGCTGACCCAGCCGGTCAAGAAGACGTTCAATATCGACGGCAAGATCGTGTTCCCGACCGAGCAGATCCAGCACATCATCGCTGCCGCCCGCGACGGCAAATCGGTGCTCGAGCAGACCGTCTATGACGGCTCCGACAACGGCGAGAAGATCTACAACACGCTGACCGTGATCGGCCGCCCGATCGCGGGCGACCGCGCGCCGTCATCGCCCGATCCGTCGACGGCGAGCAATGCGATGAAGGCCATGACGCGCTGGCCGGTGACCGTGAGCTATTACGACAGCGACGCGCGCGCAAAGGACGGCGAGCAGACGCCGGTCTACGCGATGTCGTTCGAGCTCTACGAGAACGGCGTCTCCCGCGCGCTGGTGCTGGATTACAACGATTTCGTGATCTCGGGCGCGCTGGACAAGTTCGACGTCAGGGATTCCAAGCCCTGCAAGTGAGGGGCTGATCCTCTCGGCATACTCAGCCGTCGTCCCGGGCAAGCGAAGCGCGACCCGGGACCCATAACCACAGGGTTGAGTTGTTGAAGGGGGCTGTGGCCCCAACGTCGCGCAACAATCACCTTCGGTGGTTATGGGTCCGGCTTTCGCCGGGACGACAGCGGAGCAGGCCCGAGCACTCCACGACACCGCTCTGGCCGGAACCGTCCGACACGAGTACGCTTCCCAAAACACGCGTGTCAGGGAGGCACATCATGAGCGAGCTCAACCATCTTCGCCCCAGCGGCCTGCATCACAATCCGGCTTACTCCCACGTCGTCGTCGCCTCCGGCGCGCGCACGATCTACATTTCGGGACAGGTCTCGGTCGACGAGGAGGGCCGCGTGGTCGGCGCCGGCGATCTCGCCGCGCAGACGACGCAGGTGATGCAGAACCTCGGCATGGCGCTGAAGGCCGCCGGGGCCAGCTATTCCAATATCGTCAAGATCACGACCTTCGTCGTCGGCTACAAGCCGGAGCTCCGTCCCATCATCGGCAAGGCACGCTCGGCGTTCTTTGAGGGCATGGAGCCGCCGGCCTCTACGCTGGTCGGCGTCACCGCGCTCGCGGCGCCGGAATGGCTGATCGAGATCGAGGCGGTGGCGGTTGCTGATTGAGGGGGCATCGTGACGCTGAGTACCGTCACCCTGAGGAGCGCGCATCGCGCGCGTCACGAAGGGCGACGGCCCGAGTCTTTCCGGTCATCCTTCGAGGCTCGCTCCGCTCGCACCTCCAGCGACAAAGGCGAGGCCTTTGCGCGGGGATGACGTCAACGATGAATTACTCCTCCGCGTTTTTCGGCGGCCCCTCATAGGCAATGCCCCTGATCACGGCGGCATTGCCGAACTTCTTGCGCAGATTGTCCATCGCGCGTTCGGCGTGCGCCGAGCGGCGGTCGAGCATGTCGGAATCATTGGCCTGCGCGCCCGGGCGCAGCGCGCTGACGCCGGTGCCCATCAGGCGGAAGGCGGTGCCGTCGATCTCCTTCGCGAGCATCTCGCGCGAGACCGCAAAGATCTTGGCGGCAAGCTGGGTCGGGGTCTGGATCGATTGCGAGCGGGTGCGCTGGCGGAAGTCCGCGGTCTTCAGCTTCAGCGTGATGGTGCAGCCCGAGAGCTCGCTGGTCTTCAGCCGCGCCGAGACTTTCTCGGACAGTTTCCAGAGCAGTTTCTCCAGCGTCGCGAAGTCGCGGATGTCGGTCTCGAAGGTGGTCTCGCTCGAGATCGTCTTGGCGCCGCGGTCGGCCACCACGCTCCGGTCGTCGATGCCGCGCGCCAGCCGCCACAGCCGGCGGCCTTCGCTCGCGAACTGCTTCATCAATTCGTTCTCGTCTGCGCGCTGCAGGTCGGCGATGACGCGGAAACCGCGCTGCACCAGCTTCTCCTGGGTCGCAGGGCCAACGCCGTAGATGAACCCGACCGGCTTGCTCGCCAGCATCTCGCGCGCCTCGTCCTGGTCGAGCGCAGCGAAGCCCCTCGGCTTGTCGAGATCTGAGGCGATCTTGGCGAGGAATTTGTTGCAGGACAGCCCGACCGACACCGTGATGCCGATGTCGCGCTCGACATCGCGGGCGAATTTGGCGAGCACCTTCGCCGGGATCATGCCGTGGACGCGCTGCGTGCCGGCGAGATCGAGGAAGGCTTCGTCGATCGACAGCGGCTCGACCAGCGGCGTCAGCGCCTGCATTGCCTGCCGCACCTCGCGCCCGACCCGGACATACTTCGCCATGTCCGGCGGGATCACGGTCGCGTCCGGGCACAGTTCCAGCGCCTTGAACATCGGCATCGCCGAGCGGACGCCGTAGGTGCGGGCGATGTAACAGGCGGCGGACACCACGCCGCGCTTGCCGCCGCCGATGATAACCGGGCGGTCGGCGATGTCAGGATTGTCGCGCTTCTCGACGGTGGCATAGAACGCGTCGCAGTCGATATGCGCCAGCGCCAGCGCGGGCAGGGCGCGATGACGCACCAGCCGCGGCGAGCCGCAATGGCTGCACCGCTTCACCTTGATATCGAGATCGCCGAGGCAGTCTCGGCAGAAACTGAGGGGGCCGTCGGACGCTGCCGCTGCCGTCGTCACGGCACGTCGCGCTCCCATTTCGGGTCGCCCAGCGCCTGATGGGCGGCAGCGATGTTGGTCGGGTGCAGTTCCGAGGCCTTGGCAAACGCCGTCACGGTGGCGTCGTCGCGCATCACGAAATCGAGCACGCTCGCAAGAAATTGAGGATCGGACGCGGCGTTCCGCAGCGTCTCTGGACCGATTCCAGTTTCGGCCAGGAACAGGCCCAGCCGCTCGGGATCGCCGGCAATGAAGCCGAGCGCCTGAATCGCAACGATTTCAGCAACTTCCCGGGGGTTGTGAACAGGCTTTTTCAACGCGCCGGTTTGCCTTTCCGTTAACTTATGGTCTCTATTGAGAGGCCCATCATGCCCGAGTCTTCCGCATGTGTTCAAGCAACGGAAACCACGCTGCGGAAGTTGGACTTCGGGTTAACGGGTTAGAGCGATTCTGGCGCTAGTTTGAATTCACATTTTCGACGCGCCCCGAGCGCGGTGCGTGAGGTACCGCAGCCGGGCCCGTCTCCTGGGTTTGGGAGGGACGGGATGGCCAAAACCGTCCTGATCGTGGAGGACAATGAGCTCAACATGAAGCTCTTTCGCGATCTGTTGGAAGCGCACGGCTATCAGACTTCGGGCACCAGCAATGGCTTCGAAGCGCTTGATCTTGTCCGCAAGCTGCGCCCCGACCTGATCCTGATGGACATCCAGCTACCCCAGGTTTCCGGTCTCGAGGTCACGCGCTGGATCAAGGACGATCCCAATCTGCGCACGATTCCGGTGGTCGCGGTCACCGCCTTCGCCATGAAGGGCGACGAAGAACGCATCCGCGAGGGCGGCTGCGAAGCCTATTTGTCCAAGCCGATCTCGGTCGGCAAATTTATTGAGACTGTCCGACGCTTTATCGGATAGGGGAGTTGTGGTGCAATGTCCGCGCGTATCCTCGTGGTCGATGACGTTCCGGCGAACGTCAAGTTGTTGGAAGCCCGTCTGTCAGCCGAATATTTCGATGTGCTGACCGCTTCCAACGGGAGCGAGGCACTGGAAATCTGCGCACGCGCCGAATGCGACATCATCCTGCTCGATGTCATGATGCCTGATATGGACGGCTTCGAGGTCTGCCGCCGGCTGAAGTCGAATCCGGCGACCCATTTCATTCCCGTCGTCATCGTCACCGCGCTCGACAGCCCGGCCGATCGCGTGCGCGGCCTTGAAGCCGGCGCCGATGACTTCCTGACCAAGCCGGTGTCCGACGTCGTGCTGATCGCGCGCGTGCGCTCGCTGACGCGGCTGAAGATGATGACCGACGAGTTGCGCATGCGCGCCATCACCTCGCTCGAGATCGGCATGCAGGCGCCCGAGCGCAGCGCGATCGCCGACAAGGGCACCGGCGGCCGCATCCTTCTGGTCGACGACCGGCCGTCGTCCTACGAGAAGCTGGCGCCGATCCTCTCGGCCGAGCATACCGTCGACGTCGAGATCAATCCGTCGGAAGCCTTGTTCCACGCCGCCGAGGGCAATTACGACTTGCTGATCGTGTCGCTCAGCCTCGACAATTACGACGGCCTGCGGCTGTGCAGCCAGGCCCGCTCGCTGGAGCGCACGCGCCAGGTCCCGATCCTCGCCATCTCGGATGCCGACAACAACACGCGGCTGATGCGCGGGCTCGAGATCGGCGTCAACGACTATCTGCTGCGGCCGGTCGACAAGAACGAACTGCTGGCGCGTGCGCGCACCCAGATTCGCCGCCGCCGCTACACCGATCATCTGCGCGACAATGTGCAGAACTCGATCGAGATGGCGATCACGGATGCGCTGACCGGTCTCAATAACCGGCGCTATATGGAAAGCCACCTCGCGACGCTGGCGGAGCAGGCCTCGATCCGCGGCAAGCCGCTGGCGCTGATGATCCTCGACATCGACTACTTCAAGGCGATCAACGACACCTACGGCCACGATGCCGGCGACGACGTGCTGCGCGAATTCGCCGTCCGTATCCGCAAGTCGATCCGAGGCATCGATCTCGCCTGCCGCTATGGCGGCGAGGAGTTCGTCATCGTGATGCCCGAGACCGATCTGCATGTCGCCGGCATGGTCGCAGAGCGGCTGCGCCGCTCGATCGCGGGCGAGCCCTTCACAGTCGACAAGGGCGGCAAGCGGATCACCGTCACGATCTCGATCGGGCTCACCACGCTGGAGCGCAAGGGCGAACTGGTCACCGATGTGCTCAAGCGCGCCGACACCGCACTCTATCGCGCCAAGCACGACGGCCGCAACCGCGTGGTGTCGGCCGCGGCGTAGTCAGTCTCCTGTAGCCCGGATGGAGCGAAGCGTAATCCGGGACGCCTGTGCATGTGGCGCGATACCCGGATTTCGCTGCGCTCCATCCGGGCTACGAAGTGCCCTTAGCGGCCGCGTCTCACCGCGTCATAGGCCATCCGCTTGAACTCGAACGAGAACGGATGGACGAACGCCATCTGGCGCTGCGCCATCATCACGCCGGCGATGCCCGTTTTGGGCGAAATCCACCACTGCGTGCCTGCGACGCCGCCCCAATAGAGCTCGCCGGCGGCGTCGGGATGATCGATCGGGGAGGGGTTGAGGATCAGTCCGCCGGTAAGACCATATGTTTTGCCGGGCTGCTCGCCCATCATCGCGAAGCGGATCCATTGGCCCGGTGTGAGCTGGTTGGTCATCGCCTGCGCGATCGTCTCCGGCTTCAGCAGCGTCGGCCCGCCGGGCAGCAGGCTGCGGATCAGCGCGACCATGTCATGCAGTGTCGAGACGAGACCGCCGCCGCCATTGAAGCGCGGCACCGGGCGCAGATAGGCGCCGGGATAGGGCGCGTTGTCGGTGCGCGTCAGTCCGGGCTTCATCGGATCCATCAGATCGGCGCCGGCGTAATAGGCGACGAGCCGGTTGTGGTCCTTCTCCGGAACATAGAAGCCGGTGTCGACCATGCCGAGCGGATCGAGGATACGCGCCTTGATGAACTTGTCGAACGGCTGGCCGCTCACCACCTCGACCAGCCGTGCGACCACGTCGATGGCAACGGAATATTCCCATGACGAGCCGGGATGGAACACCAGTGGCAGATCGGACAGACCGTCGACCATGTCGGCGAGCGTCGTCATCGGATTGAGGATCTTGCGCTCGTTGTAGGCCTTGAAGATCGGGGTGCCCGGATCGAACAGGCCGTAGCTGAGGCCGGCCGAGTGGCTCAGCAGATGGCGAATGGTGATCGACCGCTGCGCCGGCTCGGTGTCGTCGATCGACGTCGCGCCCGGCCGCAGCACCTTCCGGTTTCTGAGCTGCGGGATGAAGGTCTCGATCGGATCGTCGAGCCGCAAGCGGCCTTCCTCGACCAGCAGCAGCGCCGCGCAGGAGGTGATCAGCTTGGTGTTGGAGAAAACGCGGAAGATGTGATCGGTGCGCAGCGGAATCTGCGCTTCCCTATCGGCCCATCCGACGCAGCCCGTGTCAGCGATGTCGCGCCCGACCAGAACCGTCCAGGAGATGCCGGCCAGGAGATCGTTGGCGATATAGCGCTGCATGGCAGCGCGCGCCGGCGCGAAATCATAGCCGGTGGCCGTCACCTTCAGATCTTCCATGGTCGTTCCCCTGTTGTGCCGCAGATCTTCTGTGTAGCAGGTCTTTGCGCGGTCGCTGTCAATCTCGCCGGACGGAATATCCAGTCGGGAATGCTGTCGCCTGCGTTCGGCGCAACCAACCAAACCTGACTTCCGCACGCAACCGGATTTATCCGGCGCGTTTCTTGCCAGCGGGGGCGGGGCTGCCGACCTTGACGCCTGCATTGGCCAGCAACACGCGGGCGGCTTCCCTGGCCGCGCGCGCCATCGCCGGATCGTCGCGCACCAGATCCTGCGCGATCGATCCATCGACCAGGAGCGTGAGCTGGGTCGCAAGTCCCTCGGCGTCGGCGACGCCGAGCTGACGCAGCAGATCTCGAAACCAGAGCCGGCGGCTTTCCTTGAAGGCGATTGCGATGTTCCTGAAGGTGCGGTCCTCGTCCTCCGGCCCGAGCTCGGCCACCGCGTTCACGAACGGGCAGCCGCGAAAATCCTTCGCCGAGAACCGTCGCTCCAGCGAATCGAAAGTTGCAAGGATCTGCTCGGCCGGCGGCTTGTCGGAGGGGCGGGGCTGCACGAAGCGGCGCTGCAGATAGGCTTCGATCAGCGCGTCCTTCGACGGGAAGTGGTTGTAGAGCGTGCGCTTGCTGATGCCGATCTCGGCCGCGATGGTGTCGACGCCGATGGCGCGAATGCCCTGCAGGTAGAACAGTCTGTCGGCGGTCTCGAGGATCCGCTCTTTCATGGTCTGTTTGGGAGGCGGGGAAGCCATGCGCCAGCCGTGATCCTCTTCGCTTGACAGTCGGCCCCCTGTATAGCCTAAGTACACAGGTCTGTGTAACAAAAACATGCATCAATCGCAGGCCATGGCACGCGTGCCGTGCCGTTATGGGAGAACAAGAACAATGCCCCTGTTGCAGGTCCTGCGTCCCACGCTTCCCATCCTGATCGGCGCCTCCATCATGCTCACGCTGAGCATGGGGCTGCGGCAGAGCCTCGGCATCTTCATGCAGCCGCTCACGCACGACATCGGCATCTCGATATCCCACTTCACGCTGGCGCTCGCGGTGCAGAACCTCGCCTGGGGTTTTCTGCAGCCGGTCGCCGGCGCGATGACGGTGCGTTACGGCTTTCGCCCGATCATGGTGGTCGGCGCGCTCGCCTACATCGCGGGCCTCGTGCTGATGACGACGGCGCATGGGCTCGTTGCCATCATGATCGGCGCCGGTGTCCTGATCGGCCTTTCGCTCGCCTGCACCGCGAATGCGATCGCAATGTCGGTCTCGGCGCGCGCGGTGCCGGAGACGGTACGCTCGACCGTGCTCGGCATGGTCTCCGCCGCGGGCTCGCTCGGCGCGCTGCTGTCGGCGCCGATCGGCCAGATGCTCAATGAAGGTTTCGGCTGGCGCGTCGGGCTTGCCGGCTTCGTGA
The DNA here is from genome assembly GCF_054060035.1 of Bradyrhizobium sp. USDA 3262. Taxonomy (NCBI): domain Bacteria; kingdom Pseudomonadati; phylum Pseudomonadota; class Alphaproteobacteria; order Hyphomicrobiales; family Nitrobacteraceae; genus Bradyrhizobium; species Bradyrhizobium sp. USDA 3262. The sequence continues at coordinate 6,073,035 of NZ_JBSSCT010000001.1, read as the reverse complement.
TCCTCTCGGTCTTCATGATTCCGGCTGCGTTGTACGCCGGCCGCGTCGACAAGATCCCGCTGCCGAAGCCCGCGGCCGACGATATCGGCAACGCCACTGCGGCGACCGCGGCGAAGACCGCGTTCAGCAACGCAGCCTTCGTGGTGATGACCTGTGCCTACATGGTCTGCGGCATGCAGCTCGTCTTCCTCACCACGCATCTGCCATCGTATCTCGCGATCTGCGGGCTCGATCCGATGCTGAGCGCGCAGACGCTCGGCATGATCGGCGGCTTCAACGTGCTGGGCTCGCTGTTCTTCGGCTGGGCCGGCCAGCGTTGGAACAAGCTGGCGCTGCTCGGCGCGATCTACATCCTGCGCTCGCTGGCGCTCGCCTGGTACTTCATGCTGCCGGCAACGCCGGGCTCGACGTTGCTGTTCGGCGCCATCATGGGCTTCCTCTGGATGGGCGTCGGTCCGCTGGTCGCGGGCGCGGTGGCCGAGATGTTCGGGCTGCGCTGGCAGGCGATGATCCAGGGCCTTGCCTTCATGAGCCACCAGGTCGGCAGCTTCCTCGGCGCTTACGGAGGAGGGCTGATCTATGACTCGCTCGGCTCCTACACCATGGCCTGGCGCATCGGCGTCGCGCTGGGCCTTGCCGGCGGCATCATCCAGCTCGCCTTCGCGCTGATCCGCCCGGCGCAACCGCCGCTGCTGAAGGCCGCCTAGTTTCCAATCCGGGCAACCGGCGACTGCCCCATGCGAGGGCAGTCGCCGGTTTCTGCCTATTTTTCCATCGATCGCTTGCTGCGAGAACGTGCAATGGAGCGCCGAGACGCTCCCTGCGCGGTTTGAAATCACAACATCTTCAAACTGTTACTCCGCACGCGGCGGTGGCACGAATCTTGATTGAATTTGGCTAGAAATCGTGCCGGAAGCCGACGCTGAGGTTTCCGGCCTGGGGACCCATGGGAAGGGCTGGCCGCGATGAGGCTAGTCGCCGTCAATCTCCAGCCATCCGCGCACCGCGGCCTTCGCCGCGCTGCCGAGCAGGGGGCCCTTGTGCCTCACGTCCGGCTCAATGTCGCGACGACTTCGGCGCTCACGCTCCGGATGCGCCGCGCCCATTCCGAACGCCAGCATTTCTTGTGATGGGAGGTCGATGATGGAGTCTGCGACATACACGCGCCGGAAGCTCGTGAGAATCGTGGTTGCCCTGCTGGGGGTGGCCGTTCTTTGCCTGCTGTTCAGCGAGCTCGCGCTCGCTGAGGATGCGGCGGCACCGCTGGCTTGCGGCGGCAAGATCCTCGAGAAGTGCACGCCGAATTCCGGTGACACCGCCTGGATGCTCACGTCCGTCGCGCTCGTCCTGATGATGACGGTCCCGGGGCTCGGTCTGTTCTATGGCGGCATGGTGCGCAAGAAGAATGTCGGCGACACCGTGATGACCAGCTTCGCCGTCACCTGCCTGGTCACGATCCTGTTTGCCGTCCTCACCTACAGCCTGGCGTTTCGTGCCGGCACGCCGTTCATCGGCGGTCTGGATCGCCTGTTCCTCAAGGACATCCTGAGCGACATCGGCAAGGGGGGCATCGGCAATCCCAATCCACTTGCCGCGACCATTCCTGAGTCCGTTTACATCTGCTTCCAGATGACGTTCGCCATCATCACGCCGGCGCTGATTGCCGGCGCGTTTGCCGAGCGGATGAAGTTCTCCGCGATGCTCTGGTTCATCGGGCTGTGGGCGATCTTCGTCTATGCGCCGATCGCGCACTGGGTCTGGGGACCCGACGGCATATTCTCGGCCGGCAACGACGCTGCGTATGTCAAAGTTCTCGATTTCGCCGGCGGCACCGTTGTGCACATCAATGCCGGCGTCGCGGGCCTGATGTGCGCGATCATGCTCGGCAAGCGCGTCGAGACGGGGCCGGCGCACAACATGGTGCTGACCTTCATTGGCGCCTCGCTGCTGTGGGTCGGCTGGTTCGGGTTCAACGCCGGCTCCGCTGTCACGGCCGGAATGCAGGCGGGCATGGCCATGCTGGTGACCCAGATCGCCACGGCGGTGGCGGGCTTCACCTGGATGCTGGTGGAATGGGCGTTGAAGGGCAAGCCGACCGTGGTCGGAATCTGCTCGGGTGCCGTGGCGGGCCTCGTCGCGATCACGCCGGCTTCCGGTTTCGTCGGGCCGGTCGGCGCTTTCGCGATCGGCATCGCCGCAGGCGTCTGCTGCTACTGGGGATGCACCGGCTTGAAGCGCATGTTCAGCTACGATGATGCGCTGGACTGCTTCGGTGTCCATGCCCTTGGCGGCATCGTCGGGGCGCTGCTGACCGGGGTGTTCGCGGTAGAGCAGTATGGTGGAACGGCAGGCGTTCTGGAAGGAAATCCCGGGCAGTTCCTCAATCAATGCATCGGCGTCGCGACGGTTTTCGTGTATGATGCCGTGGTGAGCCTGATCATCCTGTTCGTGATCAATCTCTTCGTCGGGCTTCGCGTGACGCGGGACATCGAGCGCGAAGGGTTGGATCTGGCACTGCACGGCGAGGTCGTGCAGTAGACTTTGGCGGCATTCCGCGCAGCCGGCGAACTTCGCGGGCTGGCGCGGATCTAAGCTGTTCGAGGTGATCCGATGAACTGGTTCTATTGGAACACAGCGTGGTCGCTGTTCTTCAGCCTCATTTGGTTCATGACGATCACACACAATCCGGATGCAGAGATCGCGGACGCGCATCTGCGCGATGAGGCGTTCAAAGGTTAGCTCCGATAGTAGCGCCACATCCTGAGGAACGTCCGGTGGATCTCGTCGGGCGTCCGGTCGAATGGCTCCAGATTGACGCGGACCACGCCACGATGGTCCATGCGCCACGGCAGGCGCATCAGCAGCCGGTAGGCCGGCCGCTTGCGCCAATCGGCCACCAGCGCGCTGCCGAGCGGCCCGCTGAGTGCGATCTGCAATTCGTGAACGGTCATCGCGCGCTCGGCGATCTCGACGAGGTCGATGCGCGTGATAGCGCGCCAGCGGATCAGCCCGAAGGCCTGGATGAAGATGCCGTACTGGTTGGCCCCGATCGTCGGACGACCGGCCTCCAGCAGGGGGATGTTGTAATAGGTGAAGCCGCCCGCTGCCGCCGCCGGCGCCAGCCAATAGATCGCGCCCGTGATCCAGGTCGCGGTCAGAAAGATCGCGGCGAGGGCTGCCGTGACATAGACCGGAAAGTAGATGTCCTCGCGGCCGTAAGCGACCGAGTAGCCGCCGACGTTTCCCTCGTCCAAGGTTGCGATCATCTGAGCCCTGCGCCCGGGACTGGTCCGGGAATCATGAGGGATGACGCAAGCCTAGAAAGCAAAAACGGGGCCGCGAGGGCCCCGTTTGAAACGTCGGAAGCAGGCGAACTTACTTGATCTTGGCTTCCTTGAACTCGACGTGCTTGCGCGCGACCGGGTCGTACTTCTTCTTGACCAGCTTGTCGGTCATGGTGCGCGAATTCTTCTTGGCAACGTAATAGAAGCCGGTGTCGGCCGTCGACACGAGCTTGACCTTGATGGTGACCGCCTTGGCCATGTGCAAAACCTCGAAAATCGGGGGAATTCGGGAGCCGGCCAAATCGGCCCGCGTTTGGCCGGGAAATTAGCCAGAAACCGCCCAAAGTCAAGGATTTCTGAGCCAAGATCACCCCGATTCCGGGCCTATTACCCCTCGAAGAACTGATTTTTCGGCCGCGGCAGGCCCAAATTCTCGCGCAGGGTCCGACCTTCGTACTCAGTGCGGAAAATCCCGCGCTTTTGCAGTTCCGGCACCACCCTGTCGACGAACTCGAACAGGCCCTGCGGCAGATAGGGGAACATGATGTTGAAGCCGTCGCTGCCGCGGCCGGTCAGCCATTCCTCCATCTGGTCGGCGATGGTCTGCGGCGTGCCGACGAAGGCGAGCCCGCCATAGCCGCCGACGCGCTGCGCGAGCTGGCGTACGGTGAGCTTGTCGCGCGCTGCGACATCGACGAGGCGCTGCCGGCCGCTCTTGCTTGCATTGGTTTCGGGGATCGGCGGCAACTGTCCGTCGGGATCGAAGCCGGACGCGTCGGTGCCGAGGATCACCGACAGCGAGGCGATCGCGCTGTCGTAATGCACGCGACTGTCGAGCAGCGCGCGCTTCTCTTTTGCTTCCTCGACGCTGTCGCCGACCACGACGAAGGCACCGGGCAGGATCTTCAGATGCTCGGGATCGCGGCCGATCTTCTCCATGCGGCCCTTGATGTCGGCATAGAGCTTCTGTCCGTCGGCCAGGCTGCCGCCGCCGGTGAACACGGCTTCCGCCGTCTCGGCCGCAAGCTGCCTGCCGTCATCGGAAGCGCCGGCCTGCACGATGACAGGCCAGCCCTGCACGGGGCGGGCGATGTTCAGGGGACCGCGGACCGAGAGATATTGGCCCTTGTGATTGAGCACATGCATTTTCTCGGGATCGACGAACAGCCCGGACTCGACGTCGCGCACGAACGCATCGTCGGCGAAGGAATCCCAGAGGCCGGTGACGACGTCGTAGAACTCGCGGGCGCGCCTGTAGCGCTCGGCGTGCTCCATGTGATCGTCGAGGCCGAAATTCAGCGCCGCGTCCGGATTCGACGTGGTGACGATATTCCAGCCGGCGCGGCCGCCGGAGATGTGGTCGAGCGAGGCGAAACGGCGGGCGACGTGATAGGGCTCGTCGAAGGTGGTCGAGCCGGTCGCGATCAGGCCGATGTTCTCGGTGACGGCCGCAAGTGCCGACAGCAGCGTGAACGGCTCGAACGAGGTCACGGTGTGGCTGCGCTTCAGCGCGTTGATCGGCATGTTCAGCACGGCCAGATGGTCGGCCATGAAGAATGCGTCGAACTTGCCGGCCTCGAGCTTCCTGATCAGCGTCTTGATGTGGTCGAAGTTGAAATTGGCGTCGGGCCAGGCCCCGGGATAGCGCCAGGCGCCGGTGTGGATGCTGATCGGCCGCATGAACGCGCCGAGCTTGAGTTGACGCTTCGCCATTGCCCCGTTCCGTGCTTGATGTCGTTAGCGGAACAGATAGGGAGGCGCTTTGCGGCGCGCCATCGGGAAGATTATTTTGTTTTTGGCCGCTCTCTCGACATTGTCATTCCGGGCATCGCGCAGCGATGAACCCGGAATCTCGCGCCGCAATCTCGGGATTCCGGTTCGATGCTGCGCATCGCCCCGGAATGACGAGGATCATCTTACGCCCCAAGGACGTCCTTTTGCATCTTGCCGCCGTAGAAATGGAAGAACGGCACCGGCGCGTCGTGGCGGAGCGGGCCGGTGGCGAGACGACGGTCGAGCTCGGCGAGCACGTTCTTGGTCATGGCATGCGCGTCGGCGAGCGGCTCGGAGCCGATCTCGACCCAGACCAGCTCGACCAGTTCGGCATCGGCATGCACCACGCCTTCGACACGATGCGCGATGGTCGAGGCGTCGGCGGTGAAGAAGCGCGTGTCGAAGCGGCGGACGCGGCCGGGCGGGGTGATCGCGCGCGCGATCAGGAACAGGCCGGACGGATCGGGTAACAGACCTGCGTCGGCGAACGCCGCCCAGGGCCCGTCGAGCTTGTGCGATTTCTCGACCTTGCGGCCGAGGCAGAGTCCGGTCTCTTCGCAGGCCTCGCGGATCGCGGCGTTGGCGAGCGCACGTGCGCGGCCGGGCGTGATCTTCGGGCTGCCCTTCAACAGATTGGCTTCGAGCTCCGGCGTGATCGGCGCTGCGACCGGCACGCGGTTGTCGGCCTTGTCGACGCGGCCGCCGGGGAAAACGAACTTGCCGGGCATGAACACCACCTTGTCGTGGCGCTTGCCGACCAGCACCTTCGGCTTGGCGCCGGAGCGATCGATCAGGATCAGCGTCGCGGCATCCTTCGGCCGGAAATACGCATGATGATCGGCTTCTTTTTCGCCCTGGTGGACGACAGCGGCGGGTGCGGCAGCTTCAGTCATTTCATCCCTTTCATTTCTTCTTGCGGCCCGGTTTAGCTAGACCGGCGGGATGTCGCTAGGGGGATTCTCGTCAAAGCCATGCATGCGCAGGGCCCATTGCAAGCCGATCACGGCTCCCTTCACCGGCTGCAACAAAGCCAGCGATGCGAACAGCGTAAACGGCAGATAGATCGCAAGTTGCAGCCACACCGGCGGCGAATAATTGGTCTCGATCCACAGCGCCATCGGTACCACGATATGGCCGACGATAACGATGACGAGATAGGCAGGCAGATCGTCGGCGCGATGCGGCGTGAAGTCGAGGTCGCAGACCGGGCAATGGCCGTCGCATTTGAGAAACTTGCGGAACAGTCTGCCATTTCCGCAGCGCGGACAGCGGCAGCGGAACCCGCGCTTCATCGCGCTCCACACGTCGCGCTTCTCGGGCTCGGCCGCTTCGCGAGTCCAGACCACCGTCGGCGGTGTCACTTCCATGACTTGCCTCGCTTCGATTTGCCGGACTTCTGCTGCGCCGGCTTGCGATCCTTCTTGTTGCGCGATTTCCGCTCCTTGTGCGCCTTCTTGCCAGATCCTTTCGGTCCCTTGCCAAATCCGGCGGCACGGCGCTCGGCCCCTACGCCGTCGCGTTTTCTGCCGCGCGGAATTGCCTGACCATCGGATAATAGCTCAAACCGCAGCGCGCCGGCGATCGGCGCGGCTTCCACCAGACGCACATCGACGACGTCGCCGAGCCGATACATGGTGCCGCTGCGCGTGCCGATCAGCGCGTGGCGGGTTTCGTCGTAGTTGAAATATTCGCTGCCGATGGTGCGGATCGGGATCAGGCCGTCGGCACCGGTGTCGTCGAGCTTCACGAACAGGCCGGATCGCGTCACGCCGGAAATGCGGCCCTGGAACGAGGCGCCGACCTTATCGGCAAGGAAATGCGCGATCAGCCGGTCGGTGGTCTCGCGCTCCGCCTTCATCGCGCGGCGCTCGGTGACCGAAATCTGCGCGGCGATCTCGGCGAGCGTCTCCACGGTCTCATCGGTCGGCAAGGCGCCTTCGCCAAGCCCGAGCGCGCGGATCAGCGCGCGATGCACGATCAGATCGGCATAGCGACGGATCGGCGAGGTGAAGTGCGCGTAGCGGCGCAGGTTCAAGCCGAAATGGCCGTAGTTCTCGGCGGAGTACTCGGCCTGCGCCTGCGAACGCAGCACCACCTCGTTGACCAGCGGTTCGTAGTCCTCGCCGGCAACCTGCGCCAGCACGCGGTTGAATTGCGTGGGACGCAGCGCGCCCTGCTTGGTGAAGGGCAGGTCGAGCGTCTTCAGGAATTCCTGCAGGTTGTGCACCTTCTCCTGGCTCGGCTCGTCGTGCACGCGGTAGATCAGCGGCAGCGCCATCTTCTCCAGCATCTCGGCCGCGGCGACGTTGGCGAGGATCATGAACTCCTCGATCAGCCGGTGAGCGTCGAGCCGCTGCGGCACGATCACGCGATCGACGGTGCCGTCGGCTTTCAGCAGGATCTTGCGCTCGGGCAGATCGAGATCGAGCGGGTCGCGCTCGTTGCGTGCAAGCTTGACCAGCTCGTAGGCCGACCACAGTGGCTTCAGGATCGGATCGAGGATGGGGCCCGTCGTGTCATCGGGCCGTCCGTCGATCGCAGCCTGTGCCTGCGCGTAATGGAGCTTTGCGGCCGAGCGCATCAGCACGCGGTGGAAGGTATGCGAGCGCTTGCGGCCGTCGGCGCCGATCACCATGCGCACCGCGAGCGAGCCGCGCGGCTCGCCCGGCACCAGCGAGCAGAGATCGTTGGAGATGCGCTCGGGCAGCATCGGCACGACGCGATCAGGGAAATAGACCGAGTTGCCGCGCTGCAATGCGTCGCGGTCGAGCGCCGAGCCGGGCCGCACATAGTAGGCGACGTCGGCGATCGCGACATGGACGATGAAGCCGCCCTTGTTGTTCGGATCATGATCGACTTCCGCATGCACCGCGTCGTCGTGATCCTTGGCATCCGGGGGATCGATGGTGACGAGCGGCACGTCACGCCAGTCCTCACGGCCTTGCAAGGTCGCGGGTTTTGCTTCTTCCGCTTCGCGCAGCGCAGAGGACGAGAACACCTGCGGGATGTCGTGGGTGTTGATCGCGATCAGGCTGATCGCCTTTTCACTGGCAATCGAGCCGAGCCGCTCCTTGACGCGGGCGGAGGCCAGCCCATAGCCGCGGGTGCGGATCAGGTCGACGCTGATGAGATCGCCGTCCTCGGCGCCGCCGCTGTCGGCCTTGGCGATGTTGAGCTCGCGGCCGGCCTGCTTCTTGTCAACCGGGATCAGGCGCCCGCCGCCATCGGGATTGCTGCGGAAGATGCCGAGGATCCGGGTGCGCCCGTGATCGATCACCTTGATGACGCGGCCGCGATAGGGCGTGCCGTCTTGCTCGTCCGTGACTTCGACGCGCAGCAGCGCGCGGTCGCCGACGCCGGCGGTGGTGCCGGGCTTCGGCCGCCGCGGCGTCTCGATGCGGATTTTCGGGGCGGTACCGTTCTCGTCCGAGTCCCACTCGGCGGGCGTGGCGATCAGCTCGCCGTCGCTGTCGCGGCCGGTAATGTCGGCCAGCAGGGTCGGCGGCAGCGCCGCCGGCTCGTGAATCTTGCGGCCGCGCTTGGCGATCGTGCCGTCGTCGGCGAGCTCGCGGAGGATCCGCTTCAGCTCGACGCGGTCGGCGTTCTTCAGGCCGAACTCGCGCGCGATCTCGCGGGTGCCGACCTTGCCTGGATTGGCGCGGATGAAGGCGACGATGGCGTCCCGGCCCGGAAAGCCATGGTCGGGTTTTCGTTTCACTTATCCTCGTGCCTTGCCGGCGCTCTTCTTCGCGGGCGCTTTCGCTGGTGCCGATGATTTTGCAGGCGACGTCTTGGCACCGGAGGCGACCGGCGCGCGCGCCTTGCTGGTCGCATCCGTCTTCGGCTTCGCTGCGGCCTTCTTCGACGCAGCCTTCTTGGCGGGCTTGGCTTCGGCGTCGCCGTCGGTCTCGGTCGCCTCGGACTTGGCTTTCTTCGCCTTGGCGGGCTTTTCCGCCTTCGCCTTCTTGGCCTTCTTGCCGCCGCCCTTGGCCGCGCGCTCGTCGATCAGCGCGATCGCCTCCGCGAGCGTGATCTGGTCGGGCGTGCGGTCGCTCGGGATCGTCGCGTTGACGCCGCCGGCCGCGACATAGGCGCCGTAGCGGCCGTTCTTCAGCGCGACCGCGCCGAGCGTCGGGTGATCGCCGAGCGGCTTGCCGGGGTCGGCGCCGAAGCGGCGACCGCTCGGGCCCTTGGCGATCTTCTCCGCGATCAGCGTGACGGCGCGGTTCAACCCGATGTCGAACACCTCGTCGCCGGCCTCGAGGCTGGCATAGGTCTTCTCGTGCTTGACGAACGGCCCGAACCGGCCGAGGCCGGCGGTGATCGGCTGCCCGGTTTCCGGATGCCTGCCGATCTCGCGCGGCAGCGACAGCAGCTTCAGCGCCAGTTCGAGATCGACATCGGCCGGCGAGGTGCCTTTTGGAATGCCCGCGCGCTTCGGCTTCTCGCCTTCGGCGTAATCCTTCTGCTCGCCGAGCTGGATGTAGGGGCCGAAGCGGCCGGCCTTCACCGTGACATCGAAGCCGGTGTCGGGATCGGTGCCGAGCACGCGGTCGGCGCTTTCGGCGCTGTCGGCCGCGAGCGGGCGGGTGTAGCGGCATTCCGGATAATTCGAGCAGCCGACGAAGGCGCCGAACTTGCCGGCCTTGAGGTTGAGCCGGCCGGTGCCGCAGGTCGGGCATTGCCTGACATCGCCGCCATCCGCGCGCGGCGGATAGATGTGCGGGCCGAGCATCTCGTCGAGCGCGTCGAGCACCTCGGCGACCCGGAGGTCCTTGATGTCGTTGACCGCGCCGATGAAGCCGCGCCAGAAGTCCTGCAGCACCTGCTGCCAGGCGATCTCGTTGTTGGAGATGCGGTCGAGCTGCTCCTCGAGATCGGCGGTGAAGTCGTATTCGACGTAGCGTGAGAAGAAGTTCTCCAGGAACGCGACCACGACGCGGCCCTTGTCCTCGCCGTGCAGCCGCTTCTTCTCGAGCTTGACATAGCCGCGGTCCTTCAGGACCTGCAGGATCGAGGCGTAGGTCGAGGGGCGGCCGATGCCGAGCTCCTCCATCCGCTTCACCAATGATGCTTCCGAGAAGCGCGGCGGCGGCTCGGTGAAATGCTGGGTGACGGCGAGGCTCTGGCGCTTCACGGCCTCGCCCTCGCTCATCGCGGGCAGGCGGCGCGAATCCTCGTCCTCCTCGTCGTCGCGGCTTTCCTGATAGAGCGCGAGGAAGCCGTCGAACTTGATGACCTGGCCGGAGGCGCGCAGGTCCAGCACGCGTGAGCCGGCCTTGGCCTCGATGTCGACGGTGGTGCGCTCGAGCTCGGCCGACTCCATCTGGCTCGCAATGGTGCGCTTCCAGATCAATTCATAGAGCCGCGCCTGATCGGCATCGAGCCTGCGGCCGATGGTGGCCGGGCGACGCGACAGATCGGTCGGGCGGATCGCTTCGTGCGCTTCCTGCGCGTTCTTGGCCTTGGCCTGGTACTGGCGCGGGGCGTCCGGCACATAGGCGTTGCCGTAATCCTCGCCGATCACCTTGCGCGCCTGCGTGATCGCCTCGGGGGCGATCTGCACGCCGTCGGTTCGCATATAGGTGATGAGACCGGTGGTCTCGCCGCCGATGTCGATGCCCTCATAGAGCCGCTGCGCGATGCGCATGGTGTGCGCCGGCGCGAAGCCGAGCTTGCGGCTCGCTTCCTGCTGCAGGGTCGAGGTGGTAAAGGGCGCCTGCGGATTGCGCCGCGCCGGCTTGGCCTCGACGGTCGCGACCTTGAACAGCGCGGCCTCGATCGCCTTCTTGAAATCCTCGGCTTCCGCGCCGGAGCCGATGTCGAGCCGTGCGATCTTCTTGCCGTCGGCGCCGACCAGCCGCGCCTCGAAGGCCTCGCCGCGCGGCGTCAGCAGCGTCGCGACCAGCGACCAGTACTCCTTCGGCACGAACTTCTCGATCTCGAGCTCGCGGTCGCACACCAGCCGCAACGCGACCGACTGCACGCGGCCGGCGGAGCGGGCGCCAGGCAGTTTGCGCCACAGCACGGGGGAGAGGGTGAAGCCGACCAGATAGTCCAGCGCACGGCGCGCCATATAGGCGTCGACCAGCGCGCCATCGATCTGGCGCGGCGCCTTCATCGCCTCGGAGACGGCCTGCTTGGTGATGGCGTTGAACACCACGCGCTCGACCTTCTGGTCCTTCAGCGCGCGCTTCTCCTTCATCACCTCCAGCACGTGCCAGGAGATCGCCTCGCCCTCGCGATCAGGGTCGGTTGCGAGGATCAGGCGGTCGGCACCCTTGAGCGCCTTGGCGATGTCGTTGAGCCGGCTCGCGGCCTTGGCGTCGACCTCCCAGATCATCTGGAAATTGGCGTCGGGATCGACGGAACCGTTCTTGGCCGGGAGGTCGCGAACATGGCCGAACGACGCCAGGACCTCGTAGGAGGACCCCAGATATTTGTTGATCGTCTTGGCCTTGGCCGGCGACTCCACAATGACGATATTCATGTCATTCCAATAGCTTATGGGAAAACTTGAAGGCGGATTCCGCTAGACTCGCGGTCCGCCGTGTCGGGGCGAACATGGGTGCTGGGGCGGTCCCTGTCAAATCGCCAGATATTGAAGGGCGTTGCCAAGCTGTGGAGTTTCTATCCCAAGGGTTGCAAAATGCTCCCTAGAGTTGCGGCCGGAAAGGGCGTATCTCTTTATATATACGGTGGGAATCGGATTAGGCCTTTTGAGCAGCACAGGGGGCGGCCGAAAGCGCAAGGTGTCCGGCCGGCGGCGACCGGCGGGCGACGAGACAGCTGGGGAGGGCGGCCCGGACGACGCTCTGGTCCTGATCGGAGCCGCCGCGACCGAACTCGCCAAACTCGCCCGGCGCCACAAATTCGAAGTCCTCGAGCGCCTGTTCGCGATGGCCCGCCTGGAGGCCGACGAGCAACTGCGTTCGCGCAGCCGGCGGAGGTTGTCGTGAGGGGCGTCGCGGGATGCAGGGGCGGCCTATGAGCGGGGCTCTCTCCATTCGTCGTCCTGGCGAAAGCCAGGACCCATAGCACCGCATTCGGTGACGAACCGGTTCGCGGCCTCAGCGTCGCGCAACAACTCTCATTTGGGGTAATGGGGTCCTGGCTTTCGCCAGGACGACACCGAATGTGTGGGCACGGCCTACATCCACCCACCCCGTCGTCCCTGCGAAAGCAGGGACCCATACTCCGCGGCGGATGCTGTTAACGGGACTCGTTGTTCCAGCGACGCGCAATAATCAGCATCGGTGGTTATGGGTCCCTGCTTTCGCAGGGACGACATCGTGTCTGTTGCATGGCCTGTGGACATAAATCCGCGTTCTCGCGACATGAATCGTCCGAGCTTTGCTCTTCGTTCCGCCCTCTCTCTTGAAGAGGGCGCAGGGAAAGCCGGGTGCCGATCGCCCCCATGGGCCCCGAGCAATGGGTAGAAAGCTCGGGGTAGGACTGCGCTTCGGATAAAGCGAAATATTTTCGCGCGCGAGGATTGACAGGTTTTGCTGATTTGCCCGTCGTGTCGTACCGGCAACATCCATCCTACGCAGTCGCGAGGCGACGCGCGCGCTTTGCTGCAGGCCGCGGCTTCAGCGCAGTGTCGGCGGCGCCAAGCACGCGTCCATCCTGCGAGTACAGCGCGAGCTTCTTCACCGGCTTGCCCTTGTCGCGGTCGACCAGGATGGTCGCGATCTCGTCCGGATGCTCGTCGAATTCCTCGGTCCATTGCCGCAGCGCGACCAGGATCGGAAAGATGCCGTGGCCCTTCGGCGTCAGGACATATTCCTGATAGGCGCTGCCGTCGGAGGCGGGGACCGTCTTCAGGATGCCGCGCTCGACCAGCGTGCGCAGCCGTGTGGCAAGGATGTTCTTGGCAAGCCCGAGGCTCGCCTGGAATTCGCCGAAGCGGCGGCGGCCGAGGCTGGCGTCGCGGATGATCAGGAGCGACCACCAGTCGCCGAACACGTCGAGCGCGCGTGCGACGGGACAGCTGTCGCCTGCAAGGCTGGTTCGTTTCACCGACTGTCTCCAGGAATTTGGGCCATCACGACCTTGTGTGGTTGCAATATTAAACCGTATACCCTAGCTAGGCAACGAAGTTTAATAATGCAACCAACTGGAGGCGGACATGAGACTGGCGAACAAGACGGCGTTGATCACCGGCGGCAACAGCGGCATCGGGCTCGCGACAGCAAAGCTGTTCGTGGCCGAAGGCGCCAAGGTCGTCATCACCGGGCGCAACAAGGAGACGCTTGCGGCGGCAGCCAAGGAGCTCGGGCCGAACGCGTTCGCGGTGGCCGCCGATGCCACCGACGTCGCGGCGCTGGAAGCCGCGGTCAAGCAGGGCGCCGAGAAGTTCGGCAAGTATGACGTGCTGTTCGCCAATGCCGGCATTCCCGGCCAGACGCCGGTCGGCGGCACCACGCTGGCCGCCTTCGAGAATGTCATCCGCACCAATCTCACCGGTGTGTTCTTCACGGTGCAGGCGGTCGCGCCTTATCTCAACGACGGCGCATCGATCATTCTCAACGGCTCGGTGATTTCGGTGCTCGGCAATCCCGGCTATTCGGCCTATGCCGCGAGCAAGGCCGGCGTGCGCGCGATGGCGCGGGTGATGGCGTCAGAATTCTCGCCGCGCAACATCCGCGTCAATGTGGTGGCGCCGGGCGCGGTGCGCACCCCGATCTGGGGCGCAGCGATCGCGACGCCCGAGGCCGAGAAGGCATTCGAGCAGCGGATCGGCAAGACCACGCCGCTCGGCCGGATCGGCGAACCCGATCACATCTCGAAGACCGTGCTGTTCCTGGCGTCCGACGACGCCGCGCATGTGCAGGGGCAGGAGCTGTTCATCGATGGCGGTGCAACCGCGTCGCCCGCAGGCGCACCGATCTATCGCGGATAGGGCCTTTCCGTTCCGATTAAATCGGAACGGGGCTCTGGTTTTATTCTGACGCGTTTTCTTCACGCGAACCGGTATCCACTTCGCTCGAAAACGCTCTGGTTTGTTTCTCATTGTAACGAACGGCCGGTGTGAAGCGCTTCACACCGGCCGATTTCGTGCGCGACTATCATCGCGTGTATTGAACCTTTGACGTACTCCCCGGACTCCTGATGGGGCGGGGAATTTTTCACCACGGAATCATTTGGAGTGCCGTCATGCCGAAAGCAGCCCGCATTTCGACGTCGATCCCGGTTTCGTCCGCATCGGAAAGTTCGGACACGTCGCAGTTCGTGACGGTCGCACTGTTTTCCGGCATCGGCCTGTTGATTTCGCTGGTGGCTGTCATCCTCGGCATTCAGGGCGTCTGGTTCTGAACGGCCTGCCGCCGCCGGGCGACGGCAGGCGCTTTGAATCACATCAGGCGGCGTTCAGGCTGCCGGCGGCCTGCAGCGCGCCCGCAACCGCCTTTTCGCGATGCTCGGGGCCGACCTGGATGCCGTCGGCGGGGATGAACTCAACATTCCTGACGCCGATGAAGCCGAACACGCCGCGCAGATAGGTCTCGAGGTGCTCGAGCGCGGCCATCGGCGTGTCGGCGCCGTAATAGCCGCCGCGCGAGATCGCGATGATGACGCGCTTGTTGCCGGCCAGTCCCTCGACGCCGCCGGCGCCGTATTTGAAGGTCTTGCCCGCGACCAGGATGCGGTCGATCCAGGCCTTGAGCTGGCTCGGAATCGTGAAATTGTACATGGGCGCGCCGATCACGACGATGTCGGCGGCAAGGAACTCGTCCAGCACGGCCTGGCTGGTCGCGATGTCGTCGCGCACCGACGGGTCCGGCGCCGCGCCCTGGCTGGCGGCGAGGTGCAGGCCGGAGAGGTGGGCGAGCGGGGTCTGGCTGAGATCGCGGTAGCTGACGACGAGGCCCGGATTGGCCTGGCGCAGCCGCTCGACGGCGGCGGCGGAGACCTGGCGGCTGACGGAGTGGGGGCCGAGGACTGAGGAATCGATGTGCAGAAGTTTCATGGCTGAGGTCACCTTTGGTATAGGTTTGTAACTGGCGCTATATGAGTGACCGTCCTAAATCTCCGCAAGAACGCACATTTTTGAAACCCGAGCACACCAATGGAACCCGAGCACATCGATGTAACCGCCGAAACCGGCCTGCCGCGTGGCCCCGGGACGCATCAGGACTGCCGCGGCGTGGCCTCGGTGCTGTCGCGGGTCGGCGACAAATGGAGCGTGCTGGTCATCATGCTGCTGCGCGATGGACCGCGCCGCTTCAACGAGCTGAAGCGGATGATCAACGGCATCTCGCAGCGCATGCTGACCTTGACGCTGCGCGGGCTGGAGCGCGATGGCCTGGTGACGCGCACGGTGTTTCCGACCATTCCGCCGCGGGTCGACTACGAACTGACCGACCTCGGGCGCGGACTGGCGGTGCCTGTGATGGCGCTCGGCGAATGGGCGTTCGCGCATCTGCCGGAGATCGAGGGCGCGCGAAACGATTTCGATGCGCGGAACGGCGAAGGCTGAGTTCGGAGCCTTCGCGTTCGGACAAGTAGATCCGTCATCCTGAGGAGCCTGCGTAGCAGGCGTCTCGAAGGATGCACGGCCACCAGTCGGGCCGTCGATCCTTCGAGACGCGCTGCGCGCTCCTCAGAGTCTGACTCATAAGTCACCCATCCTTGCGGGCAGCGGCAAGTCTGCGGGTCAGGAGCCTCATGTGTGCAATCAGCAGCCAGGCAGCTTCGGTTGCCACCGTCGCCTCGAAGTCCTTGGCGAGGCGGCGGCATCTGCCGAACCAAGCGAATGTGCGTTCGACCACCCACCGCCTCGGCAGAAGCTGGAAGCCTTTGACGCCTTGGGGCCGCTCGACGATCTCGACAGTCCATGGACCGCAGTCTGAGAGCGCGTCGAGGAGTTGATTTCCGCGGTAGATCCGGTCGGCAAAGACGTGGCGCAGCCGGGGGAAGTTCATCCGCACGTTCTTCAGCAGCGGTACGGCGCCATGGCAGTCCTGAACGTTGGCCGGATGAACATGAACCCCGAGGAGGAGGCCATTGGTATCCGTCACAATATGCCGCTTGCGGCCGTAGATGCGCTTGCCTGCATCGTAGCCGCGCGGTCCGCCAGCTTGCGTGGTCGGCGCACTTTGACTGTCGATCACGGCTGCCGTCGGCTTCGGTGCGCGTCCAAGCTTTTTTCGCGCCCGTCGGACAAGGACGCTGACAATCCTTTGCCACCGGCCTGTATCCCGCCATCTATAAAAATAGCCCTGCACCGTCGAGTAGGGCGGGAACTCCCGCGGCAGCGCCCGCCACTGGCAGCCGGTCGAAACGATATAGAGAATCGCTTCGACCACACGACGCAGCTCCGTCTTACGCGGCCGGCCGCGCCGGTTCGCTCGCGGCAACAGGCGTCTGATCAGCGCCCACTCCGCATCGGTCATATCGCTTGCATAACGCAGATCGTCCCGCCGATATTGCTCCCGAGTGATCTCAGTCCAGGGCATCGTGCTCTCCCTCGAATCTTTGCAAATCCGATGGAATCACACCCCACTGAGATCACTCACCCCATTTTTCAGTCAGGCTCTCAGGATGACGGACAGGCGTTTGCGCGAGCGAGATATTCAGCTCGTCAAATCATCGACACCAGCCCGCCGCCGTGGCGCTCGAGCTTGCCGGCGAGCTCGAGCTCGAGCAGCACCGCGCGGACCACGGCGGGTGACACATCGGCCATCCGGATCAGATCGTCGATGCTGATCGGGCTCGGCCCGAGCAGATCGATGATGCGGGCGCGATCGCCGCTATCAGTGGCAAAGTCCAGCGGCTCGTCGTCCTCGCGCGCGCCAAGCATCACCGGCCGTTCCATGATCGGCGTGACCGCGTTGATGACGTCTGCGGCTTCGGTGACCAAGGTGGCACCTTGTTTGATCAAATCGTTGGCGCCGGCGGCGCGGGGATCGATCGGCGAGCCCGGCACCGCGAACACCTCGCGGCCCTGTTCGGCCGCCATCCGCGCCGTGATCAGCGAGCCCGAGCGATGCGCGGCCTCGACGATCACGACGCCGAGCGAGGCGCCCGAGATCAGGCGGTTGCGGCGGGGAAAGTCGCGTGCCCGCGGCACATGGCCCATCGGCATCTCCGAGATCGCTGCGCCGTGTTCGAGCAGGGCGGCCAGCAGATCCTCATGCTCCGGCGGGTAGATCCTGTCGTGGCCGCCGGCCAGCACGGCGACTGTGCCGCTGGCAACGGTGGCGCGGTGCGCCGCCTGATCGATGCCGCGGGCGAGGCCCGAGATCACGACAAAGCCGGCATCGCCGAGATCGCGCGCAAGTTGGCCGGCAAATTTTAGCCCGGCGCCGGAGGCATTGCGGGAGCCGACGATCGCGATCATCGGCCGCATCAGGGTGTCGCGCGCGCCGCGCACACCAAGCAGCGGCGGCGCGTCGTCGATGGTGGCAAGCCGCGCCGGATAATGGGCTTCCTCCGGTGCGACGAGATCGATGCCGAGTTTGCGGCAGGCCGCGAGCTCGGCTGCGGCGTCGGCCTCGCTGCAGATCCGCCCGGGGCCCGAGGCGCCGCCGCGGCGCGCCAGATCGGGCAGGCGCTCCAGCGCGTGCGCCGCGTCGCCAAAATGGCGGAGCAGCGATGCAAAGGTGCGCGGGCCGACATTGTCGGAACGGATCAGCCGCAGGCGGTTGAGCCGTTCGGTGTCGGTGAGTTTTCCGGGGCTGGGCGAGCGGTCATGCATGCGGGCCGCAGCTTCGCCCAACCTGAGATTGTGATCAACTGCGACATTGGCGCAGCCGCGCGCGACGCGCTAAAAGCGCTTGCCGAGAAGCCGCCAAAAACCATCAAGAAGCAGGACGTCCGCCGATGATTTCGCTTGCCGATCTCCAACGCCGCATCGCCTCCGGCGAATTGTCCACCGATGCCGCCATCACGCAGACGCGGGACGCCATCGCGGCGCAGGACAAAACCATCGGCGCCTTCGTCCGCCTCGACGAGACGGCGCGTGCGCAGCAGACCGGGCCGTTGCGCGGGATTGCGGTCGGCATCAAGGACATCATCGATACCGCCGACCTCCCGACCGAGATGGGCGCCGCGATCTACCGCGGGCATCAGCCGCGCGCCGACGCGCCGGTCGTGATGGCGCTGAAGCAGGCGGGGGCGACCATCATCGGCAAGACCACGACGACGGCGTTCGCGGCGAACGATCCGACCGCAACGCTCAATCCGCACAATCACGCGCACACGCCGGGCGGCTCGTCGTCGGGCTCGGCCGCGGCGGTCGCGGCCGGGATGATCCCGCTAGCGCTCGGCACGCAGACCGGCGGTTCGGTGATCCGGCCGGCCTCGTTCTGCGGCGTCGCCGCGATCAAGCCGAGCTACCGGCTGCTGCCGACCGTCGGCGTGAAATGCTTCTCCTGGACGCTCGACACCGTCGGACTGTTTGGCGCCGGCGTGCGCGATGTCGCGCTGGGGCTCGCTGCGATGACGAAGCGACCTGAGCTGGTGGTGCCGTCGCAGCTCGCCGCGCCGCGCATCGGCGTAGTGACGCAGGCCTTTGCCGGTTCGCCGGAACCTTCCGGCGCGGAGGCGTTGCAGAAGGCGGCGCGTGCGGCGGAGCAGGCGGGTGCGACCGTGCGCGAGCTCGCGATGCCCGAGATCATCGCGGAAGCCTGGCGGATCCATCCGGTGGTGCAGGAGTTCGAGGCGCATCAGTCGTTCGCCTGGGAATACGGCCAGAACTACGATGCGATGCCGCCGTTGCTGCGCGGCCGGCTGGACGAGAGCAAGGGCGGCACGCCCGCCGAGTATGATGCCGCGATGGACGTCACGCTGCGGGCGCGGCAGGCGTTCGCTGCGATTTTTGCCGAGGTCGACGTGCTGCTGACGTTGTCGGCGCCGGGCGCCGCGCCGAAAGGTTTGGGCTCGACCGGCGATCCCCGCTACAACCGGCTCTGGACCTTGATGGGCGCGCCCTGCGTCAACGTGCCGACGCTGATCGCCGAGGGCGGATTGCCGGTCGGTGTCACCGTGATCGCGGGCTTTGGGAACGACGCCAGGGCACTGGCGGCGGCGAGCTTTGTCGAGAGCGCTCTGAAGTCCTAGCCTTCCGTCATTCCGGGGCGATGCGCAGCATCGAACCCGGAATCTCGAGATTCCGGGTTCGCGACTTCGTCGCGCCCCGGAATGACTTGCGTCACCTCTTCTCGCCGATCTTGCCTTCGGTGCCGGCCTGCAGGCGCTTGATGTTCTCGCGGTGCATGTAGAACAGCAGCAGCGTCAGCACGGCGAACAGCGAGGCGAGCGCGTTGTGGCCGAACCACCACAGGAACAGCGGCGTCACGAACGCCGCGATCAGCGCCGACAGCGACGAGTAGCGGGTGGTGTAGGCGGTGCCGAGCCAGATCACGGCAAAGATCAGCGCCGCCGGCCAGAACAGGCCGAGCAGCACGCCGAGATAGGTCGCGACACCCTTGCCGCCGCGAAACTTGAGCCAGACCGGGAAGAGGTGGCCGAGGAATGCCCCCAGCGCCGCCAGCATCGCCGCGTTCGGGCCGTCGATGGTGCCGGCGATGATGACGGCAACGGTGCCCTTCAGCGTGTCGCCGAGCAGCGTCGCCGCGGCGAGGCCCTTTCGGCCGGTGCGCAACACGTTGGTGGCGCCGATATTGCCCGAGCCGACCGTGCGCAGATCCTGCGTGCCGGCCATCCTGGTCAGCACCATGCCGAACGGGATCGAGCCCAGCAGGTAGCCGATCAGGAAGGCGACCGGCAGCAAGCCATCAGCAGACATCGCGGTGGTTCCTTCGGTCGGTCCCGCCCGAATGGGGCCGTGCCGTCAATGAAATATTAACCATAAATGCGCACCATGGCCTTGGTAATGAGGGAGCTTATCATGGCTTCTGTTCGCAGGCGGCTGGAGCAGTTTTTCTTTGTCGTTTACGTCGCGGCCATCGTCGTTGGCACAACGATGGAAGCGATGTCGCAACTCGCGTCGCGCTGAGTTCCACCCCAGTTTCAGACGTGCTCGTACACGGTCCGTCCGCCGACGATCGTCCGCGTCACGCGGCCCGAGAAGCGGGCGTCGTCGAACGGCGTGTTCTTGCACAGTGATTTGAGATCGTCGCGGTCGAGCACCCAGGGCGTGTCGGCGTCGATCACGATGACGTCGGCCGGCGCGCCCGCGCGCAGCGTGCCGCCGGGCAGGCCGAGCAATTCCGCCGGCCGCGTCGACATCGCCCGGATCAGCGTCTTGAAGTCCATCTCGCCATTGTGGATCAGCCGCAGCGCCGCCGGCAGCATGGTCTGCAGGCCGACCGCGCCGCTCGCCGCTTCCGCGAACGGTAGCCGCTTGACCTCGACGTCCTGCGGATTGTGGTCGCTCATCACGACGTCGATCAGGCCGGAGGCGAGCGCGGCGACCAGCGCCTTGCGATCCTCCTCGGTGCGAAGCGGCGGCGCCAGCTTGAGGAAGGTGCGGTAGGGGCCGATGTCGTTCTCGTTCAGCGTCACGTGGTTGATCGAGACCGAGGCCGAGACATTGTAGCCGGCGTCGCGGGCGCGCTTGAGGATTTCCAGCGATTCGGTCGAGGTCAGCGAGGCCGCGTGATAGCGCCCGCCGGTCAGCCCGGCGAGCCGCATGTCGCGCTCGAGCATGATCGACTCGGCCGCGGTCGGAATGCCGGCGAGGCCGAGCCTTGTGGCGAATTCGCCTTCGTTCATCACGCCTTCGCCCACCAGATGCGGGTCCTCGGTGTGATGCACGATCAGCGCGTCGAAATCGCGGGCGTAGGTCAGCGCGCGCCGCATTACTTGGGCGTTGGTGACGCTGCGGTCGCCGTCGGTGAAGGCGACGGCGCCGGCGGCCTTGAGCAGGCCGATCTCGGTCATCTCCTGGCCCTGCATGCCCTTGGTCAGCGCCGCCATCGGATGGATGTTGACGATCGCGGTGTCGCGAGCGCGGCGCAGCACGAAGTCGACGGTCGCGGAGTTGTCGATGACAGGCGAGGTGTCGGGCTGGCAGATGATGGTGGTGATGCCGCCGGCCGCGGCGGCCTGGCTGGCGGAGGCGAAAGTCTCGCGATGGCTGGCGCCGGGCTCGCCGACAAAGGCGCGCATGTCGATCAGGCCGGGGGCCACGATCTTGCCGGCGCAATTGACGATGTCGGTGCCTTCGGGGACGCCGGCGGCGCCGATGCCGCGCTTGGCGTCACGGATGACGCCGTCGGCGATCAGGACGTCGCCCGGACCGTCGAAGTCGCGGGACGGGTCGATGACGCGGGCGTTGGCGAGCAGGATGGGGCGGCGGTCGGTCAGCATGGCATCACGCGTTCGGCAGGTTGCGGGCGAGCGCTTCGAGCACCGCCATACGCACTGCCACACCCATTTCGACTTGTTCACGGATCAGCGACTGCGCGCCGTCGGCGACGAAGGTGTCGATCTCGACACCGCGGTTCATCGGGCCGGGATGCATCACCAGCGCATCCGGCTTGGCGTAGCCGAGCTTCTTCTGGTCGAGGCCGAAATAGTGGAAATACTCGCCAGACGACGGCACGAAGGAGCCGTTCATTCGCTCGCGCTGCAGCCGCAGCATCATCACGATGTCGGCGCCGTTCAGTCCCTCGCGCATGTCGCGCGCGACCTCGACGCCCATCCGCTCGATGCCGGGCGGCAGCAGGGTGGAGGGGGCCACCACGCGGACGCGTGCGCCCATGGTGTTGAGCAGGAAGATGTTGGAGCGCGCCACGCGCGAATGCAGCACGTCGCCGCAGATCGCGATCGTCAGCCCCTCGAGCCGGCCCTTGTTGCGGCGGATGGTCAGTGCGTCGAGCAGCGCCTGGGTCGGGTGCTCGTGGCTGCCGTCGCCGGCGTTGATCACGGAACCGTCAACCTTGCGCGCCAGAAGCTCGACCGCGCCGGAGGCGTGGTGGCGCACCACCAGGATGTCCGGGTGCATCGCGTTCAGCGTCACCGCGGTGTCCATCAGGGTCTCGCCCTTGCGGGTCGACATCGATGACACCGACATGTTCATGACGTCGGCGCCCAGGCGTTTTCCGGCGATCTCGAACGAGGACTGGGTCCGGGTCGAGGCCTCGAAGAACAGATTGACCTGGGTGCGGCCGCGCAGGCTGGCGCGCTTCTTGTCGACCTGGCGGTTGAGCTCGACATACTCCTCGGAGAGGTCGAGCAGGCCCGTGATGTCGTCAGCGGAAAGGCCCTCGATGCCCAGCAGATGCCGGTGACCGAGGACAAAAGTCGATTTCAATGATGGGGTCATTAAAGCGAGAGCTATAGGCGCGGATGGCCGGTGGGGCAAGCGCGAAGAGGGCTCGCGGGAGTTTTCCCCGAGTAAGATGTCGCCGCCTTCTCGGCAGTCCTGACGGGGCTCGCCGCGGGACATCCGCGCCTTGCTTTTGCGGAGTTTTCCGGAACAAGACGTGGATGGCCGGGCATAGGCGGAGCGGCAGCGACGCCGTCCTCCTGACGGGCTATACCCCGCCGTGACGCCGGAGCGAGACCTCGTGAAAATTGTCGTGATCGCATGGATGGCCATCGCGTTGATCCCGGGGGCGGTCTCGCCTGCCTTCGCCCAGAACTTGCCCGGCGACTTCGCGTTCCTCCGCGACATCGACCCGACCATCGTCCAGGACATCCGCTACGCCAGCGCGAACAATTTCATGGGCCGGCCGATCGCGGGCTATGGCGCGGCGGAATGCGTGGTGAAGCGCGAGGTGGGGCTCAGGCTCAAGGCCGTGCAACAGGAACTGGCCCGGCAAAGACTGTCGCTGAAGATCTTTGATTGCTACCGGCCGGCCCGTGCCGTCGCCGACATGGTGGCGTGGGCGAAGAACGGCACGGAGACGGTCGCCGAGCGGCGCTACAACCCGGCCTTCTCGAAGGCGGACCTGTTCCGCCTCGGCTACATCGCCACCCATTCGGGGCATTCGACCGGCGCCGCGGTCGATCTCACGCTGGTCGATCTTGGCGCCGACAATTCGCGCAAGTTCGATCCGGCCAGGGACTATGCCGACTGCACCGCGCCGGCCGCCGCGCGCGCCCCGGAGGGCAGCGTCGACATGGGCACCGGCTACGACTGTTCCGACGTGAAGGCCCACACCGCGGCCAGATCGATCACGCCGGCGCAGAGACGCTGGCGCGCCATGCTGGTCGCGGCGATGGCCCGGCAGGGGTTCGCGAACTATGCCAAGGAATGGTGGCATTTTTCGCTGCCGGGGGCAGGCGGGCCGGCCTACGACTTCCCGATCGTCCGGGCGCGGTAGCGCGTTTTCGAGCGAAGTGGACGCCGGTTCGCGCGAAGCTCTAGCGCAGGATTTTCCTCAAATCCGAAGCATTTTCGCAAGACGACGCTTGCCATCGCAAAAGTAGCTAAGCACGCTTTCAACACTCCTTAATTGTGGCCGTATGAAGTGCGGGCAACACGGGAGCATGCAGCATGCGGTTCGCAGCCATTGCAATTGTTGTCGTCGGCGTCGCTGGCGTCTTGATCTACGATCGACACGACAAGAGCGCGAATTATCAGCGCGTCGATGCCCGCATCAGCGGCGTCAGCGAGCAATGCTATCTGGAAAAGGTCGAGCGCGGCGTCATCACCAAGACGACGTCGACCTCCGACCTGACCCGCTGCGAAATCGCCGAGCTGCTGCGCAAGGAGCATCCGAAGTGGCAGGGCTATGACGTGAAGCACAAGATCGAGGTGAGGGTCGTCTATGTTTCGCCGGTCGACGGGGCCACGCACCAGTCGAGCCTGCAGATGTCCTACTTCCCCAATGGCAAGCCGCTGCGCGCCGGGGACGTGTTTCCTGTCCTTGCCTCCAAGACCAAGGCGGACAAGACGCGTTCGATCTGACCGCCACGGTTCGACAGGACGGAAAGCACAACCATGCGTCTTGGCCTCTACGGTATGATCGCTATCGCCGTCGCGAGCTTCTATGTCTATAGCGAGTTCGACAAGCGGGTGAACTTCCGGCCAATCGACGCGCGCGTCACCAGCGTCAGGGAGCAATGCTACATGGAGAAGACCGAGGGGTCGCGAAGCTCGACCTCCGATCTGTTGCCTTGCGAGCTTACCGAACTGCTGGCACGCCATCATCCGAAATGGCAGGGCGCCGACATCAAGCACAAGATCGAGATCCGGTTTGCCTACATCTCGCCGGTGGACCGCGCCGCGCATGAGTCCAACCTGCAGTTGGCGGCCTATCCCGATAACCGGCAATTGAGCAGCGGCGACATCTTTCCTGTCCAGGCTTCCAGGAAGGAGGCGAACCGGACCCGCGTCAATGACTGGGTCGACCGCTGGCTCGGCCGCCATGCGCCCAAGCGCGCAAGTATCTAAAGCATGGAAGCATCTAGCAGACCTGTACTTTTCGCTGCCCCGCGCCGGCTCGCAGGCTTATGATCCTCCGATTCCATTGCGCCGCGGCTGGCCCGTGATCCCGGCCGGAAGAGGCTGGTTGTCCGGGCCGCATGCGTATAGACCAGTTCCCGAGGAGACCATGACGCAGGCTCCGTTTGCCACCCACGACGTCTTCAACCAGTCGCCGCCGTTCGAGGACGTCGACCTGTTCACGGTGGATGCGCCGCTCGCCGCGGCGGTTGCCGCCAATGGCGGGGCGGCGGCAACGGTTGAGCTGTCCGATTTCGGCAAGCATTGGGGATCCGCTGCCATGGCGGAGCGCGGCCGCGTTGCCAACGAGAACACGCCGAAACTGCGTTTGTTCGATGCCAGGGGCAATCGCCGCGACGAGGTCGAGTTTCATCCGGCCTATCACGAGCTGATGGCGCACTCCGCGCATGCCGGCGTGCACAACTCGACCTGGAGCGCCGACGGCAGGCCGGCGGGCGGGGCGGCCGAGGTGGTGCGTGCGGCAAGGTTCTACATCGCTTCCCAGGTCGAGACCGGCCATCTCTGCCCGATCACGATGACGCGCGCCTCGGTCGCGGCGCTGGCCTCGCAGCCGGATATTCTGGCGAAGACGATGCCGGTCATCGGAACGCGCGCCTACGACCCGAGCTTTGCGCCATGGTGGACCAAGCGCGGCATGACCCTCGGCATGGGCATGACCGAAAAGCAGGGCGGCACGGATGTGCGCGCCAACATGACGCGCGCCGAGCGCGACGGCGAGGCCTGGCGTGTCACCGGGCACAAATGGTTCATGTCGGCGCCGATGTGCGACGCCTTCCTGGTGCTGGCGCAGACGATGGATGGGCTGAGCTGTTTCTTCATGCCGCGCTTTGCGCCCGACGGCATGGTCAACGCGATCCACTTCCAGCGCCTGAAGGACAAGCTCGGCAACCGCTCCAATGCCTCGTCGGAGGTCGAATTCCACGGCGCCCATGCCGAGCTGATCGGCGAGGAGGGCAAGGGCATCCGCACCATCATCCAGATGGTGCAGCTGACGCGGCAGGATTGTGCGATCGCCTCCGCCGGGCTGATGCGCTCGGGACTGGCGCATGCGCTCAATCACGCGCGGCACCGCAGCGTGTTCCAGAAGCATCTCGCCGACCAGCCGCTGATGCAGGCGGTGCTGTCGGACATGGCGCTGCATGTCGAGGCGTCCGTCGCGCTGGTGATGCGGCTCTGTCGTGCTTTCGATCGCGCGCCGGCCGATGCGGGCGAGGCCGCCTATATGCGGCTGCTGACGCCGGCGATCAAATACTGGACCTGCAAGAGCGCGCCCGGCTTCCTCTATGAGGCGATGGAGTGCCTCGGCGGCAATGGCTATGTCGAGGAAGGCATTTTGGCGCGGCACTACCGGGAGTCGCCGGTCAACGCGATCTGGGAGGGCTCCGGCAACGTGATGTGCCTCGACGTGCTGCGCGCGCTCGGCCGCGAGGCCGATGCCGCGCTCGCGGTGCTGCGCGCGCTCGCCGACGAGACCAGGAGCCTGCCGGGCGCTGCCGAGGCTGTTGCCTCGATCGGGCAGTCGTTCCGCCGGCCGGACAGCGAGCGCGTCGCGCGGCTTGCGGTCGAGCAGCTGGCGCTCCTGGCGGCAACCGCGGCGCTCAACCAGGTCTCGCCGAAAAATGCCGAACTGTTCGCGGCGACACGGCTTGCCGAACGCCACGCCGGCATGTACGGCGCGGTGGACTTATCCGATGCCGATCAGCGCGCGCTGCTGGCGCGGGCGCTGCCATGACCACATTGACCACCGTCATGCCCGGCCTTGTGCCGGGCATCCACGTCTTTGCTTCGACAGGGCAAGGAAAGACGTGGATGGCCGGGACAAGCCCGGCCGTGACGAATTGATAGAGCCGAGGTTCGCTGATGGATTCTCTCACGCCGCAAGACGCGACTGCCGCGATCGAACCGCCGCCGCTCCCCCCGCGGGTCTGGAAATTCTGGGGCACCGCACTGTGGGGCCTGTTGATCTTCGCCGCGATGTTCGTCGGCCAGGTCACGGTCATCGTCTGGCGCATCGTCGCGCAGGGCGGGGAGGTGTCGACGGCCGGCATCACCCATGTGGTCGCCGACGGTCTGACGATCTCGCTCTCGGTCCTCGCCGGCCTGCCGATGGTGTTGCTGGTGCTGTGGTTCGCGATCCGCAGGACCCGGATTCCGTTCGCCGATTATCTCGGGCTGCGCGGGACGTCGTGGAAGAACGTGATCATCGGCGTCGTCGCGCTCGTCGTGCTGGTCGGGGCCTGGGACATGGTGTCCCGCGCCGCCGGCCGCGAGGTGGCGCCGGGCTTCATGGGCGACGTGCTGAAATCGGCGCAGGAGCACAGCGCGCTGTGGCTCCTGGTGATCGCCTTCGCCGTCGCCGCCCCGCTCTGGGAGGAGCTGTTCGCGCGCGGCTGGCTCTATCGCGGCTGGTCGGAATCCAGGCTCGGCCCTTACGGCGCGATCCTGCTGTCGTCGATCGTCTGGACCGTGATGCATCTGCAGTACGACTGGTTCTTCCTCTGCCAGGTGCTGACGATCGGTCTCCTGTTCGGCTATCTGCGCTTCCGCACCGGCTCGACCTGGCTGACCATCCTGCTGCACGGGCTGAACAATTTCGCCGCGACGATCCAGACCTGGTGGCTGGCGGGGTCGTAGCGCGCCGCTCTCCACCGTCATTGCGAGCAGCGAAGCGACGAAGCAATCCATCTCGTTCCGCAGACGCGGAACGATGGATTGCTTCGCTTCGCTCGCAATGACGGCGGAGCGGCGGACTTGATGTGAGGTTGTGACGTGCAAAGCGTAATGCGAAACGCGACGGTAGGTGCGCTCGTACACGAATTCCTATTCGACGTTTATCGGATGATCGAGGCTCAGCGCGAAAATAGTCTCTGGCTCCCCGATGACGATGGTGTGGCGCGGGAAGCCTTCTTCCACGGTTTCACCAGTTGCTGGGAGTGGAGCACCTCAATATTGGAAGAAGCGGGCGTCACCAGGACTCTCAGGGAACCGCCGCCACCGGCTGCACTCGCGCACCTTGTTAAGCCAGACCCTAAGGGGCGGAGTCCATTTAGCTATCCCTTGATGACCTTGGATGAATGTCGCGCTGCGGACTTTTCAGCGTTCGAAACCTTCGACAATTATTGCTATGCGATGTTCACCTACTGGCAATTGCTGGGCCAAATATCGGGGCGTGACGTCATCGATCTCAGCGTTCTGTCTCCCAGGTTCATGGAGGCGGTCGCAACTAAGGACGACATCTTCCTGGTCGAGGGCATTTATCGCGTTCGATTCAGAGAAGACCGCTTCGAGCGAAAAGTGATGACGCGTTGGCGCGAGATGGATCTTCGCGTGTTTCGGCGCCAGGACGCTGCGTAAGGGCAGAGCGGATCTTTAGGGCCCCACCGCCGCAGTCACGATCGGCATCGTGATCGCTGCCAAAATCGTCAGCCGCATGACGATCCGGACGAAGCAGTGGCGCATCGCCGCCCATCGGAAGGTTGACGAAGGGGATGCCAGCATCCCGTCCGAGTGCTATGATCTAGATCAATGAATGAGCGCGGGCCGGACTGAAACCAGGCAGCGGCGGCTGCCGTCGTGCGAGCTCTTCTCATGACTATCTTGATCCGAACACTCCTGGCCGGCGTCGTCGCGCTGGCGTCTCTCGGCGCCATCACGCAGCAGGTACGTGACCAGGGCGTTACCGACACCGAAATCCGCATCGGCAATGTCATGCCGTATAGTGGCGCGCTGGAGATTTTCGGGCAGATCGGCAAGGCGGAAGCCGCCTATTTCGAGATGATCAACGAACGCGGCGGCATCAATGGCCGCAAGATCCGCTTCATGTCCTATGACGATCTGTCGGATCCCTCCAACGCCATGGATCTCACGCGCATTCTGGTCGAGACCGACAATGTTCTGTTGATGTTCGGTTCGTTCGGAACGCCGGGGAATCTGGCGGTGCGGAAATATCTCAACGAACGGAAGATCCCCCAGCTTTTCGTTGCTTCCGGCGATCACGATCTCAGCGAGCCGTCGCTCTATCCGTGGACCATGGGCTGGCAGCCTTCGTATCGCGAGGAAGGGCGCATCTACGCCAACTATATCCAGGCGTTCTATCCTGGAAAGAAGATCGTGGCGCTTTGGGAGAATGACCAGTTCGGGCGCGAATTGTTCAAGGGACTGGTTGCAAGGGCTGGGTGACGTCGCCCACAACATCAGGGTCGACATCGCCTATGATGTCGACGATCAGCATCTGGACGGCCACGTCTCGATCCTGAAGCAATCGGGCGCCGAGGTCTTCGTGTTTGCCGGAGTGCCGGAAAATGCCGCCAAGGTGATCCGGGCCGCGGCCGACCACGGCTGGCGGCCGGTGTTTGTCGTGAACCAGATGGCGTCATCGATCGAGACGGTGCTCAAGCCGGCCGGCACGGAGAATGCGACCGGCGTCATCACCGCCGCGTTCCTGAAGGATGCGAGCGATCCCGCCTGGAGAACGGAGCAGGGCGGCTGGCACAGCTTCCTGGACAAGTATACCAAAGCCGGCGGCAAGGATGACGCGGCCGCGGTCTACGGCTATGCCGCTGCCGAAACGATGGTCGAGGTGCTCAGGCAATGCGGCAACGACCTGTCGCGCGAGAACGTCATGAAGCAGGCTGCGGCACTCAGGGATTATCAGGCGTCCGCCTTGCTCCCGGGCATCAAGATCAACACCACTCAGTTCCGACCGGTCGAGCAATTGCGGTTGCTTCAGTTCGATGGCCGTAGCTGGCAGCCGATCGGTGATGTGCTCGATACGGCGTTCGTCGGTTCGTCCGGAAAATAGCGACGATCAGGCGAAGCCATACGAGCCGCGCCCATTGTTGCAGGCCTTCGCTGCTTGCTGAAGCGCAGGGACAAGTTGTGGCGCTACTGCGCCGGCGGGCCGGTCTATCGCGGGAGACGCGACTTCGAAAGAAATGACTTGTTGCGCGGATGGCACAGGAGCCCGCGGCCAAATCAGGTACATTGATACTGTATTGAAAGACTTTTCATCACCCGGAGCATTGCGTTGGCGTCAGACGCAGTCAGTCTGGCTGATACAACAAGCGTAGCGGACGCGGCGGCTGCTACAGCGCCATTTCGCGTAAAGATCGTGACGCGCGACGAAATCGCCGGTTGTCCCGCTTGGGAGGCCAGTTTCGCCGATCTGCGCAAGGATCACCGTTACTACGAAATCCTGGAGGACACGCTCCGCGAGCGCGTCGAGTACCGGTACTTCGCGATCATCGACCGGGCAGGCTGTCTCCATGCCGTCCAGCCGTTTTTTCTTCTCGACCAGGACGTTCTCGAAGGACTCGGAGCGGAATGGCAGCCGTTGCTGGCGCGCATCCGACGCTTCGTTCCCGGGTTTCTCAGAATGCGCACCCTGATGGTCGGATGCTTCGCCGGGGAAGGGCATCTTGCGGGATCAAGCACGGTGCCGTCCGGCAAGATCGCCGAGATTCTTTGCAGCGAAATCGTCACGCTCGCAAGATCGTGCCGGGCGCAGCTCATCGTCCTGAAGGAATTCCCCGCGCGCTATAGGCCGGTGCTGGATTGCTTCGTCCGGCGCGGCTTCGCCCGCGCGCCGAGCATGCCGATGACGGCGCTCAATATCGAGCACGACGACTTCGATGCTTACATGCAAAATGCGCTGCCGCGGTCGGCGCGCTGGCAGCTCCGCAAGAAATTCAAGGCAACCGACGGTGAAGCCATAGCTCTTACCGTCACCGACGACGCAAGGGATGCCGTCGACGAGATCTATCCGCTCTACCTGCAGGTCTTCGACCGTTCGAAATTCCGTTTCGAGAAACTGACAGCCGACTATCTCCGCCGGCTCGGCAGCGACATGAAGGACAAGGTCCGCTTCTTCATCTGGCGCCGTGGCGGGAAGGTGATCGCCTTCAGCCTTTGCATGGTCGAAGGCGACAGTCTGTTCTGGGAGTATGTCGGCCTCGACTATGGCGTCGCACTCGACCTTCATCTTTATTACTACACCATTCGCGACATGATGAATTGGGCGATCGCCAACGGTTACAGGTGGCTTCGAAGCACGGGTCTCAGCTACGAACCGAAATTCCGGATGCGGCACGACCTCGATCCGCTCGATCTCTATGTGCGGCTTCGCTCTCCGCTTCCGAACGCGATCTTCAGGCTTCTGTTGCCCTGGATCGTACCGGCCCGCTATGACAAGACCCTGCGCAAGTTCGCGAACTATCGCGAAGTCTGGTAGCAGCCGATAGGCGCGGCGCTATTCCAGGCCGCTCGGATACACCCTCTAGGGCCCGACCGCGGCGATCACGATCGGCATCGTGATCGCAGCCAAAATCGTCTGCAGCGTGATGATCTGGGCGAGCAGTGGCGCGTCGCCACCCATCTGGCGCGCCAGCACATAGGCTGACGGCGAGGTCGGCACCGCGGCGCAGGCTGCGACGATGGCGAGATTGGACCCGGTAACGCCGAACCACACCGCGAGCGCGACGGTCAGGACGGGCATCAGCACGAGTTTCAGCACCAGCGCGATGCTCGCGGCGAGGCTGGGCCGGAAGATGCCTTCCAGATGCAGCCCGGCCCCGGTGACGAGCAGGCCGATCGCCAGCGACGAGCCGCCGAGCGCGTCGGCGACGTCATGCCAGATCTGCGGCAGCGGGATGTGCGCGACATTGATGACGAGCCCGATGACGCAGGCCCAGATCAGCGGGTTCTGCACGACAGTCATCACGATGGCGCCGGTCGAACGCTTCTCGGACGAGGCATATTTCGCCAGCACGGCGACGCTGAACACATTGACCAGCGGGATGATCGCGACCATCGCGACCGAAGCCAGGGCAAGGCCTGTGCTGCCATAGAGATTGCGCGACACCGACAGCGCGACATAGGTCTGCCAGCGGGTCGCGCCCTGGAAGATCGAGGTGAAGGCGGGGCCGTCGACCCCGGCGCGCGCCAGCGGGCCGCGCAGCGCGAGACAGAACAGCGACATCACCAGCGCCGCGAGCAGCAGTGCGCCGCCGACGCCAGCGACTGGCACCGTGGTCAGGTCAGCCTTCACCAGGGTCTGCACCAGGAGCACCGGGAACAGCACGTAATAGGTCAGCCGCTCCAGCCCGTGCCATTGCGTATCGAGCGGCATCAGCGTGCGTTTCAGGACGAAGCCGAGCACGATCAAGAGGAACACCGGCAGCAGCGCCGCGATCACCACGGCCACGGTCAGCGTTCCCCGCGCAGCTTCGCGAGCCGGTCCAGCGCGCCCTGCAGGATAAAGATCGCGGCGTGCTCGTCGATCACCTCGGCGCGCCGGGCGCGGCTGACGTCCATCCCGATCAACTCGCGCTCGACCGCCGCGGTCGAGAGCCGCTCGTCCCACAGCCCGATCGCAAGCGCGGTGAGGCCGGCGAGGTTGCGGGCAAAGGCCCGGGTCGATTGCGCGCGCGGACCTTCGCTGCCGTCCATGTTGATCGGCAGGCCGAGCACGAAGCCGACGGCATTGCGTTCGGCGGCGATCGCGAGCAGCCGCGCCGCGTCGACCTTGAACTGCTTGCGCTGGATGGTCTCGACGCCGGTGGCGAGCCGCCGGTCGGGATCGGAGGCGGCGACCCCGATGGTCTTGGTGCCGAGGTCGAGGCCGACAAGCGCGCCGCGCTCGGGCCAGTGCGGCGCAGCTTCGATCAAGGGAAGGATGGGGGCGGGCATGCCCTTGCGATTAGCACGCAGCCGCGCGCCGAGGCAAAGCCCGGCTGCGGGCAGGCGTCCATGCGAAAACGCCGGTCAGGCGGCGATCACACGGTCGTCGCCGGGAAGGCACGCGGCCAGCCCCTGCAAGGCGCTGTACTGATGCGCCGTGCGGCGCTGGATGAACAGCGTCTCGACATGCGCATGCTGCGGGTTGAGCTTGTGGATGTTGATGTCGCGCTGGACGTGATCGCGTTCGACGACGGCGCGCGGCAGCAGGGTGACGCCCATGTCGGCGGCGACGCAGCCGACCATGCCGTCGAGCGTACCGAACTCGAAGCGGACGGCCGATGGCCAGCCGAACTCGGTGAACACCTGTTCGAGGCGCTGCCGGTAAGTGCAGCCGGTGCGGAACACCAGCGCGGTCGGGCCCGACTCTGGCGTGCCGGCGCGCAAGGCGGCCAGCGATTTCCAGCGCTGCGCGGTGACCAGCACCAGTTCCTCGGTGAAGGCTGATGTCGCCGACAGTTCGGCATGCTCGATCGGACCGGCGACAAAGGCGCCATCGAGCGAGCCGTCGAGCACGGCGGCCACGAGGTCCGCGGTCGGCGCGGTGCGCAAGGTCAGGCGCACCGCCGGATAACGGCGATGAAACTCGGCGAGCAGCGTTGGCAGCCGCACCGCGGCGGTGGTTTCCATCGAGCCGATCGACAACGGACCCTTCGGCTCGCCATCGTCGCGCGCGGCGAGCACGGCTTCGCGCGACAGCGCCGCCATGCGCTGCGCATACGGCAACAGGCGACGGCCGGCGCCGGTCAGCGACATGCCGCGGCTGTGGCGCTCGAACAGCGCCGTGCCGATCTCGGCCTCCAGCGCCTTGATGCGCTGGGTGACGTTGGACTGCACGGTGTTCAGCTCGTCGGCGGCCCGGGTGATGCCGCCGAGCCGGGCGACGGTGGAAAAGGTGAGCAGGTCGGTCAATTCCATCGGGGACCACCGTTTCGTTTTAGAGATGGTAGCGTTCTCTAGTATTCATTTTCACAGAATGTTAAGCCCGCTTAGGCTGCAAGTCCAGAACAGCAAGTCCAGAACAGGGAGCAAGCGCATGCCGATCAGCACCGAATTGACGGCACGTCTGGGCATCGAGCATCCGATCCTGCTCGCGCCGATGGACACGATTGCCGGCAGCGCGCTGGTCAAGGCGGTCAGCGATGCCGGCGGCTTCGGCATTCTGGGCGGCGGCTACGGCGACAAGACGCGGCTGCAGACCGAGACCGCGAAGGTGAAGGGTTTTGCAAAGCCGTTCGGCATCGGCTTCATCACCTGGAGCCTCGCCAGGCAGCCCGAGCTGATCGACATCGCGCTGGATGCGCGGCCGCGCGCGGTGATGCTGTCATTCGGCGATCCCGCGCCATTCGCGCCGAAGATCAAGGCCGCAGGCGCGCTGCTGATCTGCCAGGTGCAGAGCGAGGACATGGCACAGCAAGCGCTCGATTGCGGCGCCGACATCCTGATCGCGCAGGGCACGGAGGCGGGCGGTCACGGCGCATCGCGCACCACGCTCGACATCGTGCCGGCGATCATCGATTTCGCGGCGGGGCGCGTGCCTGTGGTCGCGGCCGGCGGCATCGCGGACGGCCGGGGCCTCGCGGCGATGATGATGCTCGGCGCATCCGGCGTGCTGATGGGAACGCGCTTCTACGCCAGCGTTGAGGCCGACGCGGCCGAGCAGGCCAAGCAGCTGATCTGTGCGGCAAAGAGCGGCGAGACGGTGCGCGGCGTGGTGTTCGACTGGTCGCGCAAGCTGATGTGGCCGGCGCCGTTCACCGCGCGGTCGCTTGCCAACGATCATTTGCGGCGCTGGAGCGGGCGCGAGATCGAACTGATGCAGCGCGCGGATGAGGTCGCGGTGGAGTATGCCGCCGCGAAGGCCGCGGCTAATTTCGATGTCGCCGCGGTGTTTGCCGGCGAGTCCGTCGGCCTGATCCATGATATCGTTCCGGCGACCGAGATCGTCGGTCGCATCGTCGCCGAGGCCGAGCAGTCGCTGCAGGGCCGGCGCAACTCTCTTTCCTCTTTGACCTGAACAAGTGCGAGGCACACCATGTGGCCTGACCGTCGATTGATCGATCGCTTCAAGACCGAATTCCCGATCGTGCTGGCGCCGATGGCCGGCGTGATGGATGCGGAGCTGGTGATTGCGGTGGCGCAGGGCGGTGGGCTCGGCTCGCTGCCGTGCGCGATGCTGTCGGCCGAGAAGGCGCGCGAGCAGGTCAACATCATTCGCCAGCGCGTCTCAGCGCCGGTCAACCTCAACTTCTTCTGCCACAAGGCGGTCGACGCCGATCCGGCGCGCGAGGCGAACTGGCGGCAGCGGCTGGCGCCGTATTACCGCGAGCACGGCCTCGATCCGAATGCGGCGATCAATGCGGCGAACCGCGCGCCGTTCGATACGGCGTTCTGCGCGGTGGTCGAAGAGTTGAAGCCTGAGGTCGTCAGCTTCCATTTCGGCCTGCCTGAGGCAAACCTGTTGCAGCGGGTGAAAGCCACCGGCGCCACCGTGATGTCGTCGGCGACGACGGTGAAGGAGGCGATCTGGCTCGAGGAGAACGGTGCCGACGTCATCATCGCGCAGGGCGCCGATGCCGGCGGCCATCGCGGCATGTTCCTGACCGACAACATCGCCGAGCAGCCGGGCACGTTCTCGCTGCTGCCGCAGGTGGTGGATGCGGTGAAGGTGCCGGTTGTCGCGGCCGGCGGCATTGCCGACGGACGCGGGATCGCAGCGGCATTCGCGCTCGGCGCCTCCGGCGTGCAGGTCGGCTCGGCCTATCTGCGCTGTCCGGAGTCCAAGGTGACGGCGCAAGCCCGTATCGCGCTGGCGCAGGCGAGCGACGAATCGACGGTCATCACCAATGTGATGACCGGCCGCCCGGCGCGCGGCGTCGCCAACCGCGTGATGCGCGAGGTCGGGCCGATCTCGCCGGATGCGCCGGCGTTCCCGCACGCCGCGACCGCCCTCGGACCGCTGAAGGCGGCTGCCGAAAAGCAGGGCAAGGTCGATTTCACCAATCTGTGGGCCGGGCAGGCGGTGCGGATGGGCAAGGAAATGCCGGCGGCCGAGTTGACCCGCGCGCTGGCGGGTGCCGCGCTGGCGCGGATGGGGGCTCTGTCTCAGGCCTGACGCGCCAGCTCTTTCAGACCAGACATGCCACGTAGAGGATCGCGACCCCCAGCGCCGTGCCGATCGACCAGAGGGCGGGGTCCCAGCCCTCCGGGCGGGGGCTGCCGTTGAGCATTGACATGACGCGCTCCGAACTTTTTGTTTGGGTCAAGTAGGCGCCGTGAATGTTTCGGGACGACTTCGCGGCGGCCGCGAAGTGGTTTCATCGTGCGTTTCGCAGCCGGAATGCGTGGCAGGATGTCTTGCCCGGTCGACGGATGGGCTCCAAAGCCCCATTGGGCGGGCAAATTCGCGCGGTTGCGGCGCAAAACCGGCCTCTGCTATACGGCAGGCTGACCTTTCAGCCCCGAGGCCCTATATAATGTCCGTAGACGCCACGACCGTCCGCCGCATCGCGCATCTGGCGCGGATCGCGGTCAGCGACGCCGAAGTTCCCCATCTCCAGGGCGAGCTGAACGCGATGTTGGCCTTTGTCGAGCAGCTGTCGGAAGTGAATATCGACGGCGTCGAGCCGATGACCTCGGTGACGCCGATGGAGATGAGGAAGCGCGCCGACGTGGTCAATGATGGTGAGATCGCCGACGTCATCGTCCGCAACGCGCCCGACACCGTGAACGACTTCTTCCTGGTGCCGAAGGTGGTCGAGTAACGCAAGCAAGGCGTTTTCGAGCGAAGTGGATCCCGGTTCGCGTGAAGGAAACGCGTCAAACAAAAGCGACAAAACCCAATGTGTCTGCTGTGCGACGATGAGAAGGCCTACAAGGCCTATATGGACTTCCTCGATGCCATGGAGCGCAAGGGGAAGGTCGCCGATCCCAACGCCGCGATGGACGCCGTGCTCGACCATCTCGAGGCGCTCGACGCCGAGCGCGCCAAGGAAAACGCCAAGGAAAATGCCAAGGCAAATAACCTGGCACGCCAAGACGACCCCGCCAACGACAAGACCCTGTCTCCGTTCTTCTGCAGCCCGATCAATAAATGACTGATTTGACATCGCTGACGATCGCCGAGGCCCGCGAGGGCCTGGCGAGCAAGTCTTTCAC
Source organism: Bradyrhizobium sp. USDA 3262 (assembly GCF_054060035.1). NCBI lineage: Bacteria > Pseudomonadati > Pseudomonadota > Alphaproteobacteria > Hyphomicrobiales > Nitrobacteraceae > Bradyrhizobium > Bradyrhizobium sp. USDA 3262. The sequence goes on along the minus strand of NZ_JBSSCT010000001.1, from coordinate 6,036,702 downwards.
CGCTCGCGAACTGACCGATGCGCATCTCGCCGCCATCGAAGCCGCGCGCGTGCTCAATGCCTATGTGCTCGAAACGCCCGACCGCGCCCGCGAGATGGCGAGGGCCGCCGACGCGAAAATTGCAAAAGGCGAGGGCGGACCGCTCGCCGGCATCCCGCTCGGCATCAAGGACCTGTTCGCGACCCGCGACATCAGGACCACGGCGTGCTCGAAGATCCTCGGCAATTTCATTCCCCCCTACGAGTCGACGGTGACCTCGCAGCTCTGGCGCGACGGCGCGGTGCTGCTCGGCAAACTCAACAATGACGAGTTCGCGATGGGCTCGTCGAACGAGACCTCGTGCTTCGGCCCGGTCACCAACCCGTGGCGGCGCGAGGGCTCCAACACCACGCTGGTGCCGGGCGGCTCGTCCGGCGGCTCGGCTTCGGCGGTGGCGGCGGCTCTCTGCATGGGCGCGACCGCGACCGACACCGGCGGCTCGATCCGCCAGCCCGCCGCGTTCACCGCAACCGTCGGCATCAAGCCGACCTATGGCCGCTGCTCGCGCTGGGGCATCGTCGCCTTTGCGTCCTCGCTCGACCAGGCCGGCCCGATCGCGCGCTCGACGCGCGATGCCGCGATCCTGATGCGCTCGATGGCGGGGCACGATCCCAAGGACACCACGTCGGTCGACATCGCCGTGCCGGATTACGAGGCCGCGATCGGCAAGTCCGTGAAGGGCATGAAGATCGGCATTCCCAAGGAATATCGGCTCGACGGCATGCCGGCCGAGATCGAAAAGCTCTGGAGCGAGGGCGCGCAGTGGCTGAAGGCCGCCGGCGCCGAACTCGTCGAGGTGTCGCTGCCGCACACCAAATATGCACTGCCGGCCTATTACATCGTGGCGCCGGCCGAGGCCTCGTCGAACCTCGCGCGCTATGACGGCGTGCGCTACGGGCTGCGCGAACCGGGCAGGAACATCATCGAGATGTACGAGAACACCCGCGCCGATGGTTTTGGCGACGAGGTGCGCCGCCGCGTGCTGATCGGCACCTATGTGCTGTCGGCCGGTTACTACGACGCCTATTATCTGCGTGCGCAGAAGGTGCGGACGCTGATCAAGAAGGACTTCGAGGACTGTTTCGCCAAGGGCGTGAATGCGATCCTGACGCCGGCGACGCCGTCGGCGGCGTTCGGCATCGGCGAGAAGGGCGGCGCCGATCCGGTCGAGATGTATCTCAACGACATCTTCACCGTGACTGTGAACATGGCGGGCCTGCCGGGCATCGCCGTGCCCGCCGGCAAGGACTCGCAAGGCCTGCCGCTCGGCCTGCAACTGATCGGCCGTCCGTTCGACGAGGAGACGCTGTTCTCGCTCGGCGAGGTGATCGAGCAGGCGGCGGGCCGCTTCACGGCGCCCAAATGGTGGTGAGCGATGGCGGATTTCCGCGCCAGTCTCGCTGACGCCGCGCCCGATGCGGCGCTGTCGCCGCCGCTCGCCGCGTTGTGGTGGACGAAGAAGGGCGATTGGGACCAGGCGCACCGCATCGTGCAGGATGAGGGCGACGCCAATTCGGCCTGGGTGCATGCTTATCTGCATCGCGTCGAGGGCGATCTCGGCAACGCCGGCTACTGGTATCGCCAGGCCGGCCAGCCGGTCGCAAGGGATACGCTCGAAGCCGAGTGGGAGCGGATCGTTGCCACGCTGCTGGCGCAGCGCGGCTAAAGGACGCCGGTGCGGAGGCACCGCGAGCATTAACCCTGTTTCAGCCGCCATGCCGCCGCCCAGATTGGCCGTGATAGGCTAATGGAACCGGGCGGGGGCCAGCGGCAAAAGAGAGTATTCGTGCGTGGGTCGGGCATAGGGGGATGGCTGTCAGGAATGCTGGTGGCCGTGGTGGCGGCGGGCCTTGCCGGCTGCGCCTCCGTCTACAATCTGCCCGGCAACGTACCGCTCGGCGCCGCGCTCGCCGACAACAGCAGCGCCCGCGACATTCCGGCCTACGAAGATGATCTGCTGCTCGCGCTATCGTTCTCCGGCGGCGGCACCCGCGCGGCGGCGTTTTCCTTCGGCGTGCTGGAGGAGCTTGACCATACGCGGTCGAGCGCGGCGGGCACGAAGACGCTGCTCGACCGCGTCGACTTCGTCTCCGGCGTCTCCGGCGGATCGGTCACCGCCGCCTATTTCGGATTGAAGCGCCGCGCGGCGCTCGACGATTTCCGCCAGCGCTTCCTGCTGCGCAACGCCGAGGAGGGACTGAAGACCCGGATCTCGCTCGGCAATATCGGGCGCGCGCTCGGCGGCGGCGTCAACGACAGCCAGTTCACCGATTGGCTCGATCAGAATTTGTTCGACGGCGCGCGGTTCGATGCATTGGCCGACGATCGCCGGCCGCGGGTCTGGATCAACGCGTCTGATATCTACAACCGCACGCCGTTCGTGTTCGGCAAGACATCGTTCGACGCCTTGTGCAGCGACATCAGATCGTATCGTGTCGCCGAAGCGGTGGCGGCATCGGCCGCGGTGCCGCTGGCATTCGCCCCGATCGTGCTGCAAACCTATCCCGGCGGTTGCGCCGCGCCGCTGCCGGCCTGGCTCGAGCGGGTGCGCAACGATCCGAACGCACAGCCGTTGCTGCGCGCCTACGCCGAGGCCCAGGCGCATTACCGCGACGGCTCGATGCGCTACGTCAAGCTGCTCGATGGCGGCCTCGTCGACAATTACGGCCTGTCGGGACTGAGCATCGGCTTGCTCGCCGCGCAACGGCCCTATGAGCCGCTGAACGAACGGCAAGCGGCCAAGCTAAAGCGCATCCTGTTCCTGGTGGTCGACGCCGGCCGCGGCATCTCCGGCGACTTCGTGCAGACGCTCGAAGGGCCGAGCGGCGTCGAACTGGTGTCCGCAGCCGCCGACACCGCGATCGATGCCAGCGTGCGCTCCAGCTACGCCGCCTTCACGGCGCTCGCCGAGGACTGGTCCGGCAAGCTGAAGCGCTGGCGCTGCGGGCTGTCGGCGGCGGAGCGCAGCCGGCTCGGCGTCGGCGCCGGCTGGAAATGCGGCGACGTCGCGATCTATGTCGAGCGGCTCGGCTTCGACCGGCTCGGGCCGGACCGCGCCGGCATCCTGAACGCCATCCCGACGCGGCTGTCGCTGCCGCCGGAGCAGGTCGACCAGCTGATCGCGGGCGGCGCCGACGCGCTGCGCTCGAGCAAGGCCTACCAGCAGTTCCGGCGCGGGCTCTAGATTTCGGCCGCCCATCGACACCGTCTATCCTCATCCTGAGGAGCTTGCGAAGCAAGCGTCTCGAAGGATGTAGGCCGCCGGCGGGGCCTCATGGTTCGAGACGCGCGTTCCGCGCTCCTCACCATGAGGGGGTCCATAGGTGCAAGGCGGCTTGACTGGCGCGATTGGTTGCGCGAAGCCCAATCCATCCCAGATATCCTTTATCCGGAAACCGAGATCCATGACCGCATCTGCCGCCCCGCACAAGCTGATCAAGAGCGCCACCGGCGATTGGGAGGTCGTGATCGGCATGGAGATCCATGCCCAGGTCACCTCGAACGCAAAGCTGTTCTCCGGCGCATCGACCGCGTTCGGCGGCGAGCCCAATTCCCATGTCTCGCTGGTCGATGCCGCGATGCCGGGCATGTTGCCCGTGATCAATGAGGAGTGCGTCCGCCAGGCGGTGCGCACCGGTCTCGGGCTGAATGCGAAGATCAACCTGCGCTCGGTGTTCGACCGCAAGAACTACTTCTATCCGGACTCGCCGCAGGGCTACCAGATCAGCCAGTACAAGTCGCCGATCGTGGGCGAGGGCGAGGTGTCGCTCGAGCTCGACGGCGGCCGCAGCGTCACGATCGGGATCGAGCGGTTGCACCTGGAGCAGGACGCCGGCAAGTTGCTGCACGATCAGTCTCCGACGATGTCCTATGTCGACCTCAACCGTTGCGGCGTCGCGCTGATGGAAATCGTCTCCAAGCCCGACATCCGCGACGCCGAGCAGGCCAAGGCCTACGTCACCAAGCTGCGCTCGATCCTGCGCTACCTCGGCACCTGCGACGGCGACATGGAGAAGGGCAATTTGCGCGCCGACGTCAACGTCTCGGTGCGCCGTTACGGCGAGACTGCGTTCGGCACCCGCTGCGAAATCAAGAACATGAACTCGGTCAACTTCATCGGCCAGGCGATCGAGTATGAGGCGCGGCGCCAGATCGAGATCATCGAGGACGGCGGCTCGATCGACCAGGAAACCCGGCTGTTCGACCCGAACAAGGGCGAGACCCGCTCGATGCGCTCCAAGGAAGAGGCGCACGACTACCGTTACTTCCCCGATCCCGATCTGTTGCCGCTCGAGTTCAGCCAGGCCTTCGTCGACGATCTGAAGGCGCAGCTGCCGGAACTGCCGGACGAGAAGAAGTCCCGTTTTATTACGGGCTTCGGCCTGTCGCCCTATGATGCGAGCGTGCTGGTCGCCGAGCGCGAGAGCGCGGAGTTCTACGAGACGGTGCTGTCGGGTCTTGCCGACAAGGCGCGCGACGGCAAGCTCGCCGCCAACTGGGTGATCAACGAACTGTTCGGTCGTCTCAACAAGGAAGGCGTCGAGATCGCAGCTTCGCCAGTGTCGGCGGAGCAACTCGCCGCGATCGTCGACCTGATCGGCGAGGGAACGATTTCCGGCAAGATCGCCAAGGACTTGTTCGAGATCGTCTGGCAGGAAGGCGGCGATCCGCGCGCGCTCGTCGAGGCGCGCGGCATGAAGCAGGTCACCGACCTCGGCGCGATCGAGAAGGTGGTCGACGACATCATCGCGGCCAATCCCGACAAGGTCGAGCAGGCGAAGGCGAAGCCGCAACTGGTCGGCTGGTTCGTCGGTCAGGTGATGAAGTCGTCGGGCGGCAAGGCGAACCCGCAGGCGGTCAACGACCTCTTGAAGTCGAAGCTCGGCATCTGAACAACAGGACAATGATGTTGTCCTTGGCGCATGATCCAGCCGGATCATGCTCCCTTGCATGCTTCCTTGCCGTCACCTCCGGCGTCGTCGCGCGCGCGTGAACGCGGCGTGATCCTGCCTCACACCCTCCGTTCGCGGCGCGCCGGCGCCATCGGCGCCGAATCGCCGAAGCCGCGATTCGTTCGCAAATCCGGTTCGGATGACCTCAAACGAGGCAAAACCCGTCTTACCCACGAAAATTTTTTCGTTGCCAAAAATTACGACTCGGCGTCGGCGACGCGCCGCTTTTCGTCGGCGCTCGCGACTCAACGCAATGACGGTCGCGCGTCGATCGCTCGAATGCGAATTCAAGAAAAGCCTACAACAGAAGGCGTTTCCTGCAACGTTGACAAATGCCGATGTCGGCGGCCGTTGCGTTTCTTGCATCGTCGCGCGAATGACGCGTCGATTTGAACGGCGGCGCGCACGGTGCGCACTGCCAGCGCTGCGTCAACACTTCCTTAAGCGGGACACTGTTTTTTTCGGTCTGTTGGTGTATTCGGGAAGTAGTGCATATCGATTCCCGAGTGCACGCAGCGAAGTAAGAGCCATCTCACATACTGGAGGGCAACATGGCTAAGAAGGCAAAGAAGGCGAAGAAGGCGAAGAAGGCGAAGAGCGCAGTGAAGAAGACTGCGAAGAAGACCCGCAAGGTCGCCAAGAAGAAGTAAGCCTCTCGCCTTGAGAGGATTGCCGGCGGCTTGACGCCGGCACGTCGCGAGAGCCAGCGGACGGACTGCTGAGAGGCACATCCCACCCCCAAGGCTCTGGCTGACGAAAGAGGGTGTCGGCGAGACATCAGGTCAAACGGCTGGATCGAATTTCGGAGAGGGCAACCTTCCCAAAACCGGTCCGGCAGAAGAAACAGAGATTTCTTCGTTCGGTGCGGAGCCCGCTTGGTTCCGCAATTTCACCGGCGAGAATGCCGAGCTGAAATCTGGTCCTGACGTGTTCGCCGACCCCCTCGTTCCGGCGGCCCGCGCAGTCCGCGCCCGGCAGCCACTTTCCCCATCCCCGTTCCGGATCGACGTTGGGCCTGACGGCCTCGCGTTGCTTTTGTCTGTGCACCGATCGCACGCCGTTCCGCGGCTCGTCCATAGGTCGCGCCGCCCCTCCGTCAATTTCGAAAACTGATCCCTGGTGGGACCTGCCGACGCCCGCGGCCAATGTCCGCCATGGTTATCGTTGTCCCAAGCACCAGGGTAAACCGGCGTTCACGAATGCAAGGAAGTGCCTGCGGCACAGGCATTTCTGCGATTCCTCGATGTGCCCTTGGCGACGCCGATTTACATCCCGTTCATCGCGATACTTAAACCGCTCTTCAAATTTGATGGGCCATGATCATCCCAACAAGCCGGCAACCGGCACGCGGTGATCCCAAGGATCGGCGCGGGGCATGATCAAGAGATCAGCCCGGGAATGACAGGGTAGTTTTAACAGTGGACGGGGGCCGCGCTCGGGGGAGGGCGGCCAACAACAAAAAGGGGAATGAGAATGTTTCAGGGGGTCATCGATCAGGAAAGCGCTGTCCCGGTTGCCGCAACGGCAATCCAGGACGTGCTGTTCGAACGTGGCATGTATTGGGCGAGCGGCCGCTCCGGCGTGGTCAACCTCATCGCGGCGCACAAATGGTTCAACCTGGCGGCGCTCAAGGGACGTACTGATGCGATCGCGCACCGCCGCGAAGTCGCCGAGCAGATGTCCGATGTCGAGATCGCGGCTGCCCAGCGTGAAGCCCGCGCCTGGATGACGACGCACTAAGCCAACCGATGTCGATGGGAGCCTTGGCTCCCTCGCTCCACCTAGAACCAGTGTCGCGCCGCGTAGATCACGGTCATCAGCGCTCCGGCCACGATGACGAACTGCCGGACGGTGTGGCCGGGAAGGATCCGGATCAGGAAGCCTCCGGCATAGCCGCCGATCATGGCGCCGAGCAGCATCGCCAAGGTCTCCGGCCACCGCACTGCTCCCTGAAAGACAAAGATCAATGTGGCAGCGAGCGACACGCAGGTCGCGAGCAGGTTCTTCAACGCCTTGATCGCCCTGATGTCGTTGGGCTCCGTGATCGACAGCACCGCGGTGAGGATGACGCCTAATCCGGCACCGAAGAACCCTCCATAGACGCACGCCAATCCCAGGATAGCACCGCTCGCGCCGGTCGACGACAGCGCTGCGGCCCTCTCGCACCCGATGGTCCATCCCTGGATCTGCGGCGCGAAGGCAAACAACAGCGTTGCAAATGCGATCAGAGCCGGCACCGGCAGGACGAACAGCCGTTCTGCAAGCAGCAACAGGATGCCAGCACCGATTGTGCCGCTGAGCGCGGCGATCACGACGAAGCTGATCGTGCGCCGCGTCGGCGGCGGCAGCTTGCCGCGATCGGCGAGCGCGGCGATCAAATGCCCCGGCGAGATCGCCACCGCGTTCGACGCGTTGGCGATGACAGCCGGCAGGCCCGCCGCGAGCATCGCCGGAAAGGTGATGAGCGTCGCGCCGCCCGCCAGTGCATTGATGATGCCTCCGGTGACCCCGGCCGCCAGCAACAGAAGACTTGTCTGGGTATCCATCCTTCACCCTCGTGAGGGTGAGCAGGCTAGCGGGCGGCGCGCCAATCGGTCTGGAACGTCTGTGACGTCGGTTCAGCCGCGCCAGTAGACGCCCGGCGTCGTGCCGAAGGTGCGGCGGAACAGCCGGGTGAGGTGGCTCTGGTCGGAAAAGCCCGCATCGGCCGCGGCTGCTGCGATCGGCTCGCCCGCGCGCAGCAATTGCCGGGCAAGATTGAGGCGGGCCAGCAGGCGGAAGGTATGCGGCGGGATGCCGAGCTCGCGGCTGACCATGCGGCTGAACCCTTCGCGGCTTCGCCCGAAGCCGGCGGCAATCGCTCCGATCGGCGCGACGCTCTCGGTCAGCGCGATGCCGAGCATCGTCCTGTCGGCGCACCCGGCGGGGTGGGATGGCGCGCGCGACAGGATGTCGTCGGCGATCTCGCCGACGTGCCTAGGCGAGATCTCGTCGAGGTTCCGCCAACGCTGCCCGAAGCGGATGATCCGCACCGACGAGCAGACGCGGCCGGCAGGAACGTAGGCGTTCAGGCAGACCGTTTCCTCGTCCGACATCGTCATCGGCGCATGCAGCATTCCCGCCGGAATGAGCGCGGCATGGCCGGCTGGCACGGTGACGGTCGCGCCGCCGATGCGAAAGGCGCGCGACCCCGACAGCACCAGCACGATCTGGTTCTCGTCGTGGAAGTGCGGCTTGAGGCAAAGCGAGCCGGCGCCGCGCCACAATGCCAGCTCGACGATGCCGTCACTGTCCGCTCGCCGATAATTCCAGGTATTGGTCATGGCGAACGGAGTGATCACGGAGGTCTTCAAGCGATCGGGCAGGTGAGCCCGGAACGCTAGCACAGGGATCGCCGACCGTCAGGAGGGCTTCACCCCTGCGCAACCGAAACGATCGGCGAGGCCGTTCGCATGGTCGCCATTGCGATGAGGGCGGCGACGAGGTTGGCGGCTGCACTGATCGCCACCGGAATGAAGTAGCTGTGGCTGATGTCGTAGGCGAAGCCGGCGGCGCTCGGGCCGAGCAGCGTGCCAACAGCGACGCTGCTGTAGAGGATGCCGATGATGCCGCCGACATTGCGGCCGCCGAAATGGTCGGTGACCACAGCGGGCAGGATCGCGACCCAGCCGCCATAGAACAGGCCGAACAGCAGCGCGAAGACCGTGAGTGACCAGAAGGTGCCGGCGATCGCCCAGATCGCCAGCGAGACGGCCATGCCGAGATACATCGCGACCAGGAATGCATCGCGGCCGACCCGGTCGGCGATGCCGCCGAGGAAGAAGCGGCCGGCGGTGCTGCCGACCCCGATCATCCCGAGCAGCAGCACGGCAAGCGTCGGCGCGACTTGATGATCGACCGCGAAGGGCACGAGGTGCACGAACGGCACGAACACCCCGAACGCGCTGATCAGGCAGGCGGCATAGAGCCCGGCGAAGCGGGCGGTCCGCACCGCGCCGCGGATCGAGACGCCCTGGCGGAGCGGCGCGCCCGAAACCGTCTCGAGCGGATCGCCGTCCGGTCCGGTGCCGTAGCGGCGCGGATCGTCCGCGATCAGCAGCGATGCACCGATCCCGGCGACGGCGGCGACAACGCCCAGCACGACATAGGCATCGCGCCAGCCGAGGCTCGTGATCAGCCAGGTCGCGAGCGGCGGCATCACCAGGGTGCCGACCCCGATCCCGCTGACGGCGAGGCCCGACGCAAAACCGCGCCGCCTGACGAACCAGCGCTGCACGGCGCCCAAGGTCGGAACGTAGGCGCAGCCGACGCCGGCGCCGATCCCGATGCTGTAGGCGGCGTAGACCTGGAGGATGGTCTGCGCCTGTCCCGCCAGCACCATGCCGAGACCGACCAGCGGCATTCCGAGGCCAGCGAGCCTGCGCGCGCCCCAGCGATCGGCAAGCGGACCGGAGATCATCCCCAGGCCGAAATACAGGAAGCCCGCGAAGGAGAACACCAGCGACACCGAGCCGCGCGAGGCGCCGAACTCCCGCTGCAGGGACTCGACGAAGGACGAGAACGTGTAGGCGCTGCCGAACCCGATCAGCGTCACGACGAAGGCGGCTGCGACCACATACCAGCCGTAGAACGGCTTGGCGCGTTGATAACCGGCATGCATCGCGGCATTCCTCATGATCGTTCTCCCTGTGCCGCGCGACCGCCGGCCACGCTCGGCGGGTAGAGCAGCATCTGCGTGCAGCGAAACAGCGCGATGGTCTTGCCTGTGGCCTCGCTGCGGATCTCGGCGTCCCACACCTGGGTGGTGCGCCCGGCGTGAACGAGGCGCGCCTCGCAGCTCAAATCGCCTTCGCGCGCGGCGCCGATGAAGTTGGTCTTCAACTCTCCGGTGGCGAAGCCGATGGCGCCATCCGGCAACGACGCGAGGCAGCCGAACCCGCATGCGGTATCGGCCAATGCGACGATGCTTGCGCCGTGCAGCAGCCCGTGCGGCGAGAAGTGCTTCGCGGCAATCTCGAAGCGGCCGCGGATGTGGCCGCGTCCGGCTTCGAGCCATTGAAAGTCCAGGAGGCCGGGCAGGCTGCCGGCTTGCGACGCGTTGATGCGCTCGACGAGCGAGCTGGTCTGGCCGCCTGCAGCGATCTCGCGGAGGCCGAGCTTGTTTGCGACCTCGGTCATGGCCTGGCTCCATCAAGAAAATGGGGCCGTCGGGAGCGGGAAAGACGGTTAGAAAACCTAAGGTCCATGGCTCGACTTTCTCTGTGTTGACGCGGCTTTCAGCATTGGATTAAGCTGATAGAGCGCCCGGAAGGCCGAGTTGGCAAACCAGATTTGCTGGGCAATTCAGATTAGAAAATCTAAATCATGGAGAGCAGGCTTCCACCCCTTAACGCGCTCAAGGCGTTCGAATCCGCCGCTCGCCATCTCTCGGTGAAGCTCGCGGCCGAGGAGCTATGCGTGACGCCAGGTGCGGTCAGCCAGATGCTCAAGACGCTCGAAGCCGATCTCGGCGTGAAGCTGTTCGAGCGAGTGCCGCGCGGCATCTATCTCACCGACGCCGGCCGCGACTATCTGCCGTCGATCCGCAACGCGTTTCGCCAGATCGCGGATGCCTCGCGCCGCGTCGCGGCTTCCGTCGATGTCGGTACGCTGACGGTGAGCGTCACGCCGTTCTTTGCGTCGGCCTGGCTGGTGCCCCGCATGGCCTCGTTTCAGGGCGCGCATCCCGAGATCGATCTGCAGATCGTCACCAGCAACACGGTGGTCGATTTCTCGCGCAGCGGCGTCGACGTCGCGGTGCGCCACGGCCTTGGCCGCTATCCGGGGCTGCGCAGCGACCGCGTCGTCACCGTGGAGATGGTGGCGGTCGCATCGCCGTCGCTGGTGGCGCGCCTCGGGCGACCGGCATCTCCTGGCGCGCTCGCAAGCTGGCCGCAGGTGCATGACGCCGATCGCAAGGGATGGAGCCTGTGGTTTCAGGCCAACGGCATCGCGGAGGTTCGCACGCCGCGCGGACCCTCGTTCGATGACAGCGGCCTTCTGCTGAAGTCCGTGCTGACGGGGCAGGGCGCGGGCCTGCTGCCGGCCGCGATGGTGGCAAATGAGATCGCGAGCGGTGAACTGATCCAGCTGCTCGAGACCGCGCATCTGGAGGAGTTCGCGTACTATCTCGTCTGTCCCGACAACCGGCAGTCGCCTCCGAAGATCGCGGCGTTCAGGGAATGGATCCTGGGACCGGAGGCTCAGTCGGCGGCGGAGCACTAAAGCGCGACGAGATTATGTCAGGTCGAGCAACGGACTCTGCTTCACCTCGCCCCGTGTGCGGGGAGAGGTCGGATCGCATGGAGCGAAGCGCAATGTGATCCGGGTGAGGGGGAGCCTCCGCAAACGCAGCTATCATAGGATACGCGGATGCAGCCCCTCACCCCAACCCTCTCCCCGTAAGAACGGGGAGAGGGAGCACAGCGGCAGTGGGCGGCTTACCGATAGAACGCGTTGGGCGGCACGCCAAAATGCTTGCGGAACATCGCGGTGAAGGCGCTCTGGCTGGCATAGCCGGCATCGAGCGCGACATCGACCACGCGCGCGCCGCGCGCGAGGCGTTCGAGCGCGAACAGCAAGCGCGCCTGCTGACGCCATTCGCCGAACGTCATGCCGGTCTCCCTGGCGAACAGACGATGGATGGTCTTCGACGTCAGCTTCAGCCGGCGTGCCCATTGCTCGGCTGTGGAGCCATCGTCCGGGCGGGCCACCAGCGCGGAGCAGACCCGTGCGAGCCTTTCGTCGCGCGGCATCGGCAGGTGCAGCGGCAGCACATCGACTTCGCGCAACTGGTCGAGCAGCACGCGCATCAGGCGCTCGTCGGAGGTCGCGGGCGCATAGTCCAGCGGGACGCGCATCGCGGCGACGAACAATTCGCGCAGCAGCGGCGAGACCGCGAACACGCAGCTGGCCTGCGGCAGATTGGGAGCCGCGTTGGCGTCCACGAACACGGTGCGGATCTTGACCGCGCCGCACATCCGGACCTCGTGCTCGAGATCGGCCACGAGCCACACCGCGCGATTGGGCGGTACCACCCAGGTGCCTTCAGTGCAGCGCACGACCATCACGCCTTCGATCGCGTAGAGCAGCTGGCCGCGCGGATGCGTGTGCAGGCCGGTCGACGCGCCGCTCGGATAGTCGATCTCCATCGCCGCCATCGGCCGCGCCGTGGCGTGATAGTCGAGGTGCCGTGTGATCAGCTCGTCCAGCTCGTCCAGCTCGTCCAACACGTCTTCATCTCGCATGTCCCAATCTCGCTAGGTTAGGTCAGTCTAGCGTGAGACGGACTTGGGCGCGACAGGTAGTTGCTGGTGTGATCTTCACCAACGCGCTGCCGGGTCATGTTCAAGTCAAAAGCTGCACTTCTCTATCCCTTCGTTGCCATCGTGCTGTGGGCAGGCAACGTCATCGTCTCTCGCCTCTCGGCGCATACGATCGGTCCGCAGGCGATCACCTTCTATCGCCTGCTGGTCGCCGTGCTGCTGATGTCTCCATTCGCGGCGCGCGGCGCCTGGCGCAATCGCCGTGCGATCTGGCCGCATCTTGGTCCGCTCGCGATCCTCGGCTTCCTTGCGATGTGCCTGTTCCAGAGCCTGTCGTATCTGGCGGCCGAGACTACCACCGCGACCAACATGGCGGTGTTCACCGCGCTGACGCCGCTCTTGACGGTCGCCCTCAGTGCCGCGCTGCTCGGCGAACCGCCGACGCTTGGCATGATCTGCGGCGCGCCGCTGTCATTTGCGGGCCTCGTCTATCTCGTCAGCGGCGGCGACTTGTCGTCGCTGTTGCAGAACGGCGTGCATGCGGGCGACACGCTGATGCTGCTGGCCGCGATCGTCTATGCGCTGTACGGCGTGCTGCTGAAACGCTGGAATCTGCCAATCACTGGATGGCAATCCACCTACATGCAGGCGCTGTGCGCGCTGGCCGTGATGTTTCCCGCCTTCCTCGCGACGCCGGCGCCGCTGCGGCAGGTCAACGCCGAAACCTGGCCGCTGATCGTCTATGCCGGCGCGCTGGCCTCGGTCGTGCTGCCGTTTCTCTGGATCCGCGGCGTCGCGCAGCTCGGCCCGAACCGCTGCGCGATCTTCATGAACCTGCTGCCGGTGCTGACGGCCGCGGCCGCGATCGTGATGCTGGGTGAGCCGGTCAGGCCATTCCACGTCATCGGCGGCGGCCTCGCGCTGCTCGGCGTCGCCTGCGCGCAGGCCTTGCCGCGGCCGGTCAAGACGGCCTGCGATTCGCGATAACCCGCAAGTCATGGATTGGCGATCTCGCTGTTTTGATCGCATGTGAGAGGCCAGGGCAGAATAGGGCGCTACGCTCGGCGATCACCTGTTCGGTGAGACGGAGTGATCACGATGCGTGTTGCCTTGCGCGTATGCTTACGTATTTCCCTGGTCCTGACGTTGCCGCTTGTGCTCCTGTCGAGCCTGGCTGCCGACGCCGCAACTGCGCATCACAGGCGCGTGCGGCAGCATTTCATCATCCGCCCAAGCGAGCAGATGGCTCCTCCGAGCTCGTACCGATATCCGGGCTTTGGCCCGATCCCGCCGGGCGAGAACCGGAACCTCGATCCATCCGCCCGCGGCAGCGGCTGATGTCGGTCAGCGCCCGCACTGATGCTTCATCGCATCGGTCGCTCTGCCAGCGTACAGGAAGTTGGTCAAAGATCGAGCTATGCGGCGTCGGTGACCAATTTGTGCTGAGATCTCTCGGCGACGCGCTTTTCGAGTGTGGCAATCGTTCCCTTGAGATTGGCGTGCCGCTCATTGAGCGACCTTGCCAAAATCGGATACCTCGCGTCCGATCGGTCGTAAATTCCCGCGCGCGCTTCTTCGGTCGCGATATCGGCTTCGATCTGCTGGCAGGCCAGGATGAGATCGGACAGCATCTTGCTGACCGTCGACTCTCGTCCGCCACGTCCGCGAGCTGTCTCAAAACGATGATGCATGTTCATTTGCGTGCTCCGAATGTCTGAGTTCGGCACATCGAGAACAGCGGCGCCGAACTATTGACGGATACATCGCAAGTTGCCTGCCAGTCGCAGGTCCGTAGGAATACGGTCGGGGGCGGTCCGGCGCGGGGTATGCCACCGGGTGACGACGTCTGGTAGATCTCGCTGACTAGTCTCGCCGCCAAGCCGGAACGCAAGCACCTAGCGTGACACGCTTGAAGTCTCGCGCGGCGTCCTGATCTCCTGCCTGTTCGGCAAACCTAACCGCTGCTTCCATGTCCTGAGCGGCGGACGCGCTGTCGCAGAATTGGCTGCGAATTTCAGCCCGGTATCTATATGCCCTGTAGTTCATCGGGTTGTACTGAAGCGCAAGGTTGTAGCTATTTTGTTCCTCAGTGGCGCCTCGGCGGGCTTCATCCGACTGACTGCCGAAGTTGGTTTGGCGATTGAGTGTCTGGAGTGTCCCGAGCTCCGTGTAACGCAGAGACATCGCACCGAGACTGGCAGGAAGTGCTTCACCCGACGAAGAAGGTTGCCTCGCCGAGGTGCGTTCAATTTCGATCTTCTTGTACTTGATGGCGTTGCCGTAATCCCGCAAGCTTTGGAACGTGCTCGATATTTCGCCGGTGATCGACGCAAGATAGGCGGTCGGGAGGCGTCGATCGCTCAGCAGGTTGAGGCATGCCCGTATCTTTGCCTGCGCGGGCAAGACATCGCGACATTCCTTGTCAACCACACGCCACTCGTCCCGCGAATGTAGTGTCGGCGGCGTCTGCGCAGCAGGCAGAACGAGAACCAGCGCGAAACAGATCGCTAACCTGAGACCGCGACTTGGGCCATCCATTTATTTCTTCGCCTTCAGCCCGATCTCGACCAGCCGGCGGATACTTCGTGCGGGCGTCTTGATCATTTGATGCCAAATAATCAAGCCGAGGGAAAGCTGAGTTCATAGTGGGACTTAAAAGTGAGGCCGTTCGTGACTGGGAAAGACCGAACGGCCCCAGCCGGCCCGTAGTGCCAAAATGGAAGAAATAGGCCGGCGCTCCAGCTACGGAGTCGCCGGACAATGGTTTCACCGATGTCAATTGACGTTGCTACCGTACGACCCTCGGACGCGGCCGATTGCTATGAGCGCGCAGGGTCGGCTTGACGGCAGGTCGTCAAAACAAACGCCGCCTTGCTGCATTGCCACTCGCTGCCGAGCGCAGCACTTGAGACCGGCCGCGGGGCAGCAACGATCGCCAGCGCAACAACCATGCAAGCCAGCGAAGTTGCGACGACGAGCCTGCCTGCTTTGGATGGGAAGCGCTGTCGCAGCCAGAAGCCAACGTCGGCGGATCGGCGAAGCTGGGCGTTACGCAGAACCTGGTCGAGATCCTGGAATTGGATGCCACTGTCTTGCTGCATGGCCTTACCCCGGAAATGTTCAGGTGAAAGAAAACAATGCAAGGATCGTGGGCGCGGTTTGTTGCGCGCTCGCTTCGCGGCGCCGGGAATGATGTTTCATTCACGCGGAGGTGACGACCGGTCCAGGCCAGGGGCCGGCATTTGGCTCGTCAGCTTCATGCACTATGATCTGGGACTTCGACCTGGAGCAGAAAACCCTGCAACCCCTCGACAACCCGTTCGGCACGAGGTTGTCACCCATGTCTTAGGTACGATCCGTTACCCATGTCTCCGGGCTGGACAACAATGAGTATGGCGGAGACGGAGGGATTCGAACCCTCGATAGGCCTTTACAAGCCTATAACGGTTTAGCAAACCGCCGCCTTCAGCCACTCGGCCACGTCTCCAATGGCGCCGATATGCCCGAGAGGGCGCTGAGCCGCAAGCGGCAGATTCAGATTGCGCCAAGGTGATTTAAGGGCAGCTCGGCCGCCGGCCGTCCCCGAGCCTTTGATATACCGCGCCGATCGGCAGGCGTCGAAGCGCGTCGATGCTTAAAATGCAAGTTATAACAATAGATTAGCGTGATACTGGATTGAGGCTGGAAGCTTCGGTCGCCAAGCCTGTTGAAAACCGGTCGCGCCGGCTCATTCCACGCTGGCGCCGCGGCGCAAATCGGCCTCGATCTGCAATTTGGTGCCGCCGCCGAACCGGGCGCGGTAGACCTGCAGGTTTTCCATGATCCGCTGGACGTAGTTCCGCGTCTCCGAGAACGGAATCAGCTCGACCCAGTCGACCGCGTCGACCTTGGGATCGCGCGGATCGCCATAGCGCTCGATCCACTTCCGCACGCTGCCGCGGCCGGCATTGTAGGCGGCGAAGGTCAGGATATAGGAGCCGCGATAGTCCTCGAGCAAGCCGCCGAGCTCGGCGGCGCCGAGCATCGCGTTGTAGACCGGATCGGTCTTCATCCGGTTGAGGTCGAAGCCGATGCCGGCGCGCTTGCAGACGTAACGTCCGGCGTCCGGCGTCACCTGCATCAGGCCGTAGGCCTGGGCCGGCGACACCACCGCCGGATTGAACGCACTCTCCTGGCGCGCGATCGCGTAGACGACGCTCTGCTCGACCTCCGGCCCGACCTGGCGGAACGACGGAATGCCGTGGACCGGATAGGCGTAGTGGTCGAACGGCAGTCCGCGGTTGAGCGCGGCCTTGCCCATCAGCAGCATGCCGCGGGCATCGCCGTGGCGCCCGGTGAGCTCGCCGAGGCCGGCGAGGGCCTCCGGATCGCCATTGTCGCCCATGTCGCCGAAGATCGGGATCGCGAGCTCGCGCGCGTCGATTTCGTAGAGCAGCGCCGCCGCGCGCACGATCTCCAGCCGCTCGGCGCCGCGGCCGCGCGGCGCGCTGTTCAGCTCGATCTGCGGCAGGCCGAGCTTGGCACGCGCGAGCTGGCCGTAATAGCTGGTGGACTGCTCGGCCGCGCGTCCGTACGCGGCGCGCGCCTCCTGGCCGCGGCCTGCGGCTTCCGCGGCGCGGCCCTGCCAATAGCCGGCACGCGCGAGCGCCGTCGGGTTGGCGCTGCCGACGCCGATCCGCGCGAAATGCTGGGCGGCGAGGGCGGGATCGTTGAGGAAGCGCAGCGCGATCCAGCCCGAGGTGAATTCCTGCTCGGTCTTGTAGATGTCGCGGGCCGGCAGCGCCGCGTCGCGCGCGATCAGATAGGCGGTGCGAAACTCGTTGGTGTCGATCATCTTGCGCGCCAGCAGCCGGCGCTCGATCCACCATTCGTCGACATTGTAGAGGCGGGAGGCTTCCTTCGGTGCGCTCAGCATCAGCCGCGCGGCCTCGGCGAATTTCTCCTCGCGGCGGAGCAACTGGATCCTGGCGAACAAATAGCCGGTGTCGCCGGAGAGCTCGCTCGGCACGGCTTCCAGCAGCGCGCGCAGGTTCGAACCCTTGCGGGTGGCGGCGATGCGTGCCTTCGCGAGCGCCACGTAGCCGGAGCCAAGGCGCTTGGCTTCGCGCATGCCGGCGGCCTCGTTGTCGGTGCCGTACAGCATGGTGTCCATGCGTGCCTTGTGGTCGCCGGCAGTCAGCAGCGAGCCGAACAGGTCGAGCGCGGTGTTTTCGGTGTCCTCGCTCATTCCGTCGTTGCGCCAGGCCTCGCGGACCAGGCGCTCGGCATTGCCGCGGTCGCCGCGTCCGATCATCACCTTGGCGAGCGCGAGCCGGCCCTTGGCCGAGACCGGCGATTCATTCTGGAACCAGGTCCAGACCACGGAGTCGTCGCGGCGGTCGTCCCACAATGAGGCCTCGATGCGGCGGCGCAGGAAGGTCTGCGACGGCCAGCTCGGATTGGCATCGAGGAAGGCGCGGTAGCGCTCGACCGAGGCGCCGTTGTCCTCGCTGCGCAGGATCAGCCATTCGGCAAGCTTGCGCGCGACCGGATCGGAGATCGAGGCTTCGGCCTCGGTGGCGTCCGCCGGCTTGCGCTTGCGCAGCAGCTCGACGACGCTTGCAAGCGCTTCCTTGTCCGACTGCGACGTCGAGGATGTCGCGGCTACGGCCGCAGGCAGCACCGGCTTGCGCGCGATCGGTGCGGCATGCTGGCGGGTTGCCGGAACCAGCGCGGGCGCGGGCACCGACCTGTTCGACACAGTTCCCGTTGCAACCGGAGCGGCGGGCTTGGCCGCGGTGGTCTTGGATGTGTTGGTCTTGGACGTGGTGCCCTTGGATTCCGTGGGCTTCGGAGCCGTTGCCTTGTGAGCTTCGGTCTTGGCAGGAGCGGCCTTGGCCCCGTCTGTCTTGACCGCGCCGGACTTGGACGACGTTGTCTTGTGAGCCTCGGTCTTGTGAGCGTCAGTCTTGGCTGTGCTGGTCTTGGCTGCGTCAGTTTTGGCCGCGTCAGTCTTGGCGGCGCCGGGTTTGGTTGCCGTTGGCTTTGAAGCCGCCGCCTTCGGTGCCGTGGACTTCGGCGTGGTCTTGGAGGCGGCGCTCTTGGAGGCCGTGTCTTGGGCAGCCGGCTTTGCAGTTGGAGCATCCTCGGCGGCCCAGGCATCTGCCGTGATGGCGGCAAGGCCGACAACGAGCGCCAGGCTCGTCGCCAGCGCCGTCGACCGCAATGTGCCTGCGCGAACGGAACGGATCACAGAAGTCCTCTGCGGCCCCGAATCATCTGGTCGTTTGGGCCATGGGTTCTTATTTGATTGAAAACGTACACAAAATACTAAGAAGCCTGCCGGTGCGGCTGTTTGCGCCAGCACAACGGCAAAATCGCGGCTGGAAACGATTTCGCGCGCCGCAGATTACCGTTGGGAATAGGTACGGTACGGCCCTTTCGCCTGTCGGCCAGACCCGATATGAATTGCCTTTCATGGCGTTTCGCAACAACCGGGTGCCGGTCGCACGGACGTGAAGCACGCCGACAACAAGGGTCCGTCGACCTAGCCTTTAGCCTGAAGCGTTTGGAGGAAGTCCATGGCAGCCAAGACAAAATTCCGGGGATCATTCACTGCCTTGGTGACGCCCTTCAAAAACGGCTCGGTGGACGAAGCGGCGTTCCGCAGCCTCGTGAACTGGCAGATCGCCGAGGGCACTCACGGCCTGGTGCCGGTCGGCACCACAGGCGAGAGCCCGACGCTGAGCCACGACGAGCACAAGCGGGTGGTCGAGTGGTGCATCGAGGAGGCCAGGGGCCGGGTGCCCGTGATCGCCGGTGCCGGCTCGAATTCGACCAAGGAGGCGATCGAGCTCGCCGAGCACGCCGAGAAGGCCGGCGCCACTGCGGTGCTGGTCGTGACGCCGTACTACAACAAGCCGACCCAGGAAGGCATGTATCAGCACTTCAAGGCGATCAACGATGCGATCGGCATTCCGATCATCATCTACAACATCCCGCCGCGCTCGGTGATCGACATGTCGGTCGACACCATGAAGCGGCTGTTCGAGCTGAAGAACATCGCCGGCGTCAAGGACGCCACCGCGAGCATGGTGCGGGTCTCGCAGCAGCGCGCCGCGATGGGCGAGGATTTCAACCAGCTCTCCGGCGAGGACGCCACCATCATCGGCTACATGGCCCATGGTGGCCACGGCTGCATCTCGGTGACCTCGAACGTCGCGCCGCGGCTGTGCTCGGAGTTCCAGATCGCCTGGCAGAAGGGCGACGTCACCACGGCACTGAAGATCCATGACAAGCTGATGCCGCTGCACACCAACCTGTTCATCGAGAGCAATCCGGCGCCGGTGAAGTACGCGATGTCGCTGCTCGGCAAGCTGGACGAGAAGCTGCGCCTGCCGATGGTGCCGGTCACCGAAGCGACCCGCCAGGCGGTCCGCAGCGCCATGGTGCATGCCGGCCTGATCAACTGAGCCGGACCGCTGCCGCCGCGACCAGTGCCGTGCGCAATGTCGAACAGAAGGGGATGGGCATGCTGAAGGAATTCCGCGAGTTCGCCATGAAGGGCAATGTCGTCGACCTCGCCGTCGGCGTCATCATCGGTGCGGCCTTCGGTGCGATCGTCACCTCGCTGGTCGGCGACGTCATCATGCCGATCATCGGCGCGATCACGGGCGGTCTCGACTTCTCCAACTATTTCACCGGGCTTTCCAAGGCCGTCACCGCAACCAACCTCGCCGACGCCAAGAAGCAGGGTGCGGTGCTGGCCTGGGGCAACTTCCTGACGCTGACGCTCAACTTCCTGATCGTCGCCTTCGTGCTGTTCATGGTCATTCGCGCCATGAACCAGTTCAAGCGCAAGGAAGAGGTCAAGCCTGCCGAGCCGTCGAAGCCGTCCGCCGAGGCCGTGCTGCTGACGGAAATCCGCGACCTCCTCAAGAAGAGCTAAAGTGGCCGAGAAGAACGAACGTCCCATCAAGGTCGTTGCCGAGAACCGAAAGGCCCGCTTCAATTACGCGATCGAGGACACGATCGAGGCCGGCATTTCGCTGACCGGCACCGAGGTGAAATCAATCCGCAGCGGCAAGAGCACGATCGCGGAATCCTATGCGGATTCCAAGAACGGCGAGCTGTGGCTGATCAACGCCAATATTCCTGAATATCTGCAGGCCAACCGCTTCAACCACGAGCCGAAGCGGCCGCGGAAGCTGCTGCTGCATCGCAAGCAGATCAACAAGCTGCTCGGAGCGGTCGACCGCGAGGGCATGACGCTCATTCCGCTGAAGCTGTACTTCAACGAGCGCGGCCGTGCCAAACTGCTGCTGGCGGTCGCCAAGGGCAAGAAGCTGCACGACAAGCGCGAGACCGTGAAGAAGCGCGACTGGGGCCGCGAGAAGGGCCGCCTGATGCGGGCGCGCGGGTAGGGCGGTTGATTTGTCGTCATCGCTTCGTCGCTTCAGCGCAAAATTGCTCCGCAATTTTGTCGCGGGCTCCTCGCGATGACGGTGGATGGAGATTTGGGCCATGACTCAACCGAGCCTTACCGATGTCGACTGGAGCAAGATCCCGGCGCCCACGGATGACGGCGGCGCGGCGCACCTCGTCGGCATGACGATCCCGCCGGTCCGGCTGCGTGCCACCGACGACACCGCGGTGACGCTGTCGGCGCTCAAGGGCCGCACCGTGGTGTTCGCCTATCCGCGAACCGGCGAGCCAGGCAAGATCGGGCTGGTCGACGATTGGGACATGATCCCTGGCGCCCGCGGCTGCACGCCGCAGACCTGCGCCTTCCGCGACCTGTTTGCCGAGCTGAAGGCGGCCGGTGCTGCCCAGGTGTTCGGGCTG
This sequence comes from Bradyrhizobium sp. USDA 3262, assembly GCF_054060035.1. Lineage (NCBI taxonomy): Bacteria > Pseudomonadati > Pseudomonadota > Alphaproteobacteria > Hyphomicrobiales > Nitrobacteraceae > Bradyrhizobium > Bradyrhizobium sp. USDA 3262. The sequence continues at coordinate 6,015,584 of NZ_JBSSCT010000001.1, read as the reverse complement.
TCGACGCAAAGCAATGCGTACCAGACCGAGATGGCGTCGCGCCTGCATCTGCCGTTTCCGGTGCTGTCCGACGAAGCGCTGGAACTGACGCACACGTTGAAGTTGCCGACCATGTCGGTGGCGGGCCTGACCCTGATCAAGCGGCTCGCCCTTGTGATCGACGACGCGCGCATCACGCACGTGTTCTACCCGGTGTTCCCGCCCGACCGGAACGCCGGCGACGTGCTGGCTTGGCTGAAGGCCAATCCGCGGAGGGACTAGCGCAACGTGATGTGATGGGGCCGCCGCAGGTCACGCTGCCAAAATATCGAGAACAACCCCATGCAACGTAGCCGGCGGCGGCCGGCGTTCGACCAGGCAACTTGACACGTCGGGCAATTCAGGGATATATTTCTAATATTCCGAAATTGTGCATGCCTCCGCCCAAGGCTGTCGCGTTTGCTAGCCGAGCTCCTTGCGCACGGTCGCGAACACCTTGCGGAACATATCGGTCGTCAACACGCCGGTGTTCGTGTTGTAGCGCGAGCAGTGGTAGCTGTCGTAGAGCTTGAATTTGCCTGCACTATGCACGGCACCGTGCACAAAAGGCGCGGCCGCCAAGCGAACATCCAGCGCCTTGAGAGTCGATTCGTGGGCGATTCGCCCGAGCAGCACGATCGTGCGCAGCTTCGGCATCGTGGCGATGGTGGCGCGGAGGAACTGCCGGCAGGTGTTGATCTCGGCCGGCAGCGGCTTGTTCTGCGGCGGCACGCAGCGCACCGCGTTGCTGATCCGGGCGTCGACCAGCTTCAGCCCGTCGTCCGGCCGCGCCTGATAGACGCCGCTGGCGAAGCCATATTCGAGCAGGGTCGCATAGAGCAGATCACCGGCGTAGTCGCCGGTGAAGGGACGGCCGGTGCGGTTGGCGCCCTGCAGACCCGGCGCGAGCCCGACGATCAACAGCCGCGCATTCGGATCGCCGAACGATTCCACCGGTGAGTTGAACCAGCCCGGCTCGCGCGCGCGCGCCTGCGTGCGGAACTCGGCCAGCCGTGGACAGAGCGGACAGTTGCTGTCGGGGCGCGTGGCAGCGGTGACGAGGTTACTCGTCGAATTCGTCATCGGCTCCCCGTGGGGCCATGGTGGTCGCGCGCTGCAGGAATTGCGGGGAGTGGTGGCGCGGTTCGCGCGGGGCCGGACGTTCCGACGGATCGCGGCCGAGCTTGGATTGCAGCTCGACCAGGTCGGTGAAGACGTCGGCCTGGCGGCGCAGCTCGTCGGCGATCATCGGCGGCTGGCTGGCGATGGTGGAGATGACCGTGACGCGAACGCCGCGGCGCTGCACGGCTTCCACCAGCGAGCGGAAGTCGCCGTCGCCGGAAAACAGAATCATCTGGTCGATGTGCTCGGCGAGTTCCATGGCATCGACGGCGAGCTCGATGTCCATGTTGCCCTTCACCTTGCGGCGGCCGCTGGCGTCGATGAATTCCTTGGTCGCCTTGGTGACGACGGTGTAGCCGTTGTAATCGAGCCAGTCGATCAACGGGCGGATCGACGAATACTCCTGATCCTCGATGATCGCCGTGTAGTAGAACGCACGGAGCAGCGTACCGCGACTCTGGAACTCCTTGAGGAGGCGCTTGTAGTCGATGTCGAAGCCCAGCGTCTTTGCGGTGGCGTAAAGATTCGCTCCGTCGATGAAGAGCGCGATCTTGTTGGAAACAGGTGACGACATCAAAGTGTTCTCGCGTGGTTGTTAGTGTTCTTAGCGCGGCGGTGATCAACCGCGCGCAATTTCCGGCGTTGCTGCCTAAAGTTCTGTGAATCTTTCCCCACGACAGTCACCACCGCAATTATGGTGAGGCGAGGGCAAAAAGCCTAGACCCTTGACATTGCAATGAAGAGATTTACTCGCCTGGGACAGCAACCTGGCCATGTCGTCAGACGCTCCGGCCCTTCTGGCCCCCCGTCAGACCGGGTTATCAGAGCCTGTTCGGAAGGCAAATCACAAATTTTACCTTGCGAAACGGGGGCTAGGCCTATAACTAACCCTCATAACCTACATGTTCGGTCCCTTTTACCACGGAGCGCCTCGAGATGGCTCGCGTCACCGTCGAAGATTGCATTGACAAGGTCGACAATCGTTTCGACCTCGTCCTGTTGGCCGCGCATCGCGCCCGGATGATCTCGTCGGGGTCGCAACTCACGGTTGATCGCGACAACGACAAGAATCCGGTCGTCTCGCTGCGGGAGATCGCCGATTCGACGATCTCGCCGGAAGACCTGAAAGAGGAGCTCGTGCACTCCCTGCAGAAGTTCGTCGAGGTCGACGAGCCCGAGCCCGACACCGTGCCGCTGATCGGTTCCGCCGGTGCCAGCGTCGACGCCGACGACACCGAGGTCGCGGTCGAGCGGATGACCGAGGAAGAGCTGCTGAAGGGCCTCGAGGGTCTGGCGCCCCCGGAGGAGCAGCCCGAGGAAGACGAGTAAGCTCGCCGTCGTTTCGAACCGATTTACCGAAGGCCCGGACATTGCTCCGGGCCTTTGCTTTTGTTGACAATTTTGCTGTTACGGTGCGTCCTATGCGGACGCGCGAAATTGAATGGTTCCAGGGCCCGCGCGGGGTGCTGCTTCATTCGAAAGCGCACTAGATTGAAGAAAGGTGGGACATTCCGGTCCCGCGCGAGAGGCAGCGAGTTCATGGCGTATCGACGCCGCAGTTCCATCCAGATGCAGGCTGCAACCGAAACGGTCGCGGTGGCGCCGACGTCGTCCACGGCGGAAAGGCCGGCCAAGCCGCGGACGCGAATGATGCGACAATATGACCTCGTCGAGCGCGTCCGCTCCTATAACCCCGACACCAACGAAGACCTGCTCAACCGCGCCTATGTCTACGCCATGAAGGCGCACGGCACGCAGACGCGTGCTTCCGGCGACCCCTATTTCTCGCATCCGCTCGAGGTCGCCGCGATCCTCACCAACCTCAAGCTCGACGACGCCACGATCGTGGCGGCGCTGCTGCACGACACGATCGAGGACACCGAGGCGACTCGGGCCGAGATCGACAATGTGTTCGGCCACGAGATCGGCGCGCTGGTCGAGGGCCTGACCAAGCTGAAGCGGCTGGAACTGGTGTCGCGCGAGGCCAAGCAGGCCGAGAATTTGCGCAAGCTGCTGCTTGCGATCGCCGACGACGTCCGCGTGCTGCTGATCAAGCTCGCCGACCGGCTGCACAACATGCGCACGCTGGAATTCGTGCCGCCGGCCTCGCGCCGCCGCATCGCCGAAGAGACGCTGGATATCTACGCGCCGCTGGCCGGCCGCATGGGTATGCACGAGATGCGCGAGGAACTCGAGGACCTGTCGTTCTTCGTGCTCGATCCCGAGGCCTATGCGGTGGTCAAGCAGCGGCTCGATTCACTGGCCGAGCGCAACCGCAATTTGATCGGCGAGATCGAAACCCAGCTCTCCAAGAACCTGCAGAAGAACGGCATCACCGCGCGGGTGTTCGGCCGCCGCAAGCAGCCGTTTTCGATCTGGACCAAGATGGAGCGCAAGTCGGTCGGCTTCGAGCAGCTGTCCGATATCTACGGCTTCCGCATCATCCTCGACGATGTCGGGGCCTGCTACCGCGCGCTCGGCATCGTCCACACCACCTGGCCGGTGGTGCCGGGCCGCTTCAAGGACTACATCTCGACCCCGAAGCAGAACGACTACCGCTCGATCCACACCACGGTGATCGGGCCGGGCAAGCAGCGCGTAGAGCTGCAGATCCGCACCGAGGACATGAACCAGATCGCGGAGTTCGGTATCGCCGCGCATGCCTTCTACAAGGAGGGCGCGGGTTCGCCGCACGAGCGGATGAAGCACGAGTCCAACGCCTTCGCCTGGCTGCGCCACACCATCGGCATCCTCTCGGAAAGCGCCAATCCGGAAGAATTCCTCGAGCACACCAAGCTCGAGCTGTTCCACGACCAGGTGTTCTGCTTCACGCCGAAGGGCAAGCTGATCGCGCTGCCGCGCAACGCCAACGTGATCGATTTCGCCTACGCCGTTCACACCGGCGTCGGGAACAGCGCGGTCGGCTGCAAGATCAACGGCAAGTTCGCGCCGCTGTCCTCGGAGCTGCAGAACGGCGACGAGGTCGAGGTCCTGACCTCGAAAGCGCAGTCGGCGCCGCCGTCGGCCTGGGAAGCGCTCGCCCGCACCGGCAAGGCGCGGGCCGCGATCCGCCGCGCCACCCGCGACGCGGTGCGCGACCAGTATGCCGGCCTCGGCCGCCGCATCGTCGACCGCCTGTTTGCCCGCGCCAAGATCGAATATGCCGACGATAAGCTGAAGGGTGCGTTGCCGCGGCTCGCGCGCACCTCGATCGAGGACGTGATGGCCTCGGTCGGGCGCGGCGAGATCAAGGCTTCCGACGTCGCGCGCGCGATGTATCCCGACTACAAGGAAGAGCGGCTGGTGCGCTACGGCGCCAAGAAGGGCCTCGCCGCCAAGCTGAAGACGCAGAATCCGCCGCATCCGGCGCGCGCCACCTCGGTGATTCCGGTGCGCGGCATCAATTCCGACCTGCCGGTGAAGTTCGCGCCAAACGGCGGCGCGGTGCCGGGCGACCGGATCGTCGGCATCGTCACGGCGGGCGAGGGGATCACGATCTATCCGATCCAGTCGCCGGCGCTGAAGGATTTCGAGGAGGAGCCGGAGCGCTGGCTCGACGTGCGCTGGGATATCGACGAAACCATGCCGCAGCGCTTTCCGGCGCGCATCCTGGTCCACAATGTCAACGAGCCCGGCAGCCTTGCCCAGATCGCGACCGTGATCGCCGAGCACGACGGCAACATCGACAACATCCACATGTCGCGCCAATCGCCTGACTTCACGGAGCTGACCATCGATCTTGAGGTCTATGACCTCAAGCATCTCAGCGCTATCATCGCCCAGTTGCGCGCCAAGGCCGTCGTCGCTCGGGTCGAGCGCGTCAATGGTTAGGGTTCCGCCCGTCATCGGCCCTCATGGTGAGGAGGCGCGTCGGCGCCGTCTCCGGACGATGCTCCGCATCGCTCGGGAACCATGCGGCCCGAGACGGGGCCACATCCTTCGAGACGCGGCGCAGGCGCCGCTCCTCAGGATGAGGGGATGGTTCAACTGGTTTGTCAGAGAGTGATTTGATGTCGTCTCCGCCGCTGCGTCTCGGTATCAATGTTGATCACGTCGCCACCCTGCGCAACGCGCGGGGCGGAGGGCGGCCTGATCCGGTGCGGCTGGCGCTTGCCGCGATTGCGGCCGGTGCCGACGGCATCACCGCGCATCTGCGCGAGGATCGCCGCCACATCCGCGACGAGGACATGGCGCGGCTCAAGGCCGAGATCTCCAAGCCGCTGAATTTCGAGATGGCGGCGACCGACGACATGCTGCGGATCTCGCTCGCCACCAAGCCGCACGCGGTTTGCCTGGTGCCGGAACGGCGCCAGGAACTCACCACCGAAGGCGGCCTCGACGTCGTCGGCCAGCACAACGCGCTGGCGCCGTTCATCGCGCGGCTCAATGACGCCGGCATCCGCGTCTCGCTGTTCATTGCCGCCGATCCCAGGCAGATCGAGATGGCCGCGAAGCTGAAGGCGCCGGTGATCGAGATCCACACCGGTGGCTGGTGCGACGCCGTGGTCGACGGTCACAAGGACAAGGCGGAGGCCGAATGGAAGCGCATCGTCGCCGGCGCCAGGCTCGCGCAGGCGGCTGGGCTCGAGGTCCATGCAGGCCACGGGCTCGACTATGACACCGCTGAGACGATTTCCGCGCTGCCCGAAATCCGGGAGTTGAACATCGGCTATTTCATGATGGGCGAGGCGCTGTTCGTCGGCATCGCCGCGACGGTACGTGAGATGCGTGCGGCGATGGACCGCGGCCGCGCCAGGGCGCAGGGTGGCGTCAGCGCATGATCATCGGCATCGGCTCCGACCTGATCGACATCACCCGGGTGGCCAAGGTGATCGAGCGCCATGGCGAGCGATTCCTCGATCGCATCTTCACCGACGCCGAGCGCGCCAAGGCGATGCGCCGCGCCAACAGCGAGAAGATGGTGGTCGCAACCTACGCCAAGCGCTTCGCCGCCAAGGAAGCATGCTCCAAGGCGCTCGGCACCGGTATCCGGCGCGGGGTGTGGTGGAAGGACATGGGTGTCGTGAACCTGCCGGGCGGCCGGCCGTCGATGCGGCTGACCGGCGGGGCGCTGGCCCGGCTCCAGGAACTGACGCCCGAGGGCATGCAGGCGCAGATCGATCTTTCGATCACCGACGATTGGCCGTTGGCCCAGGCCTTCGTCATAATTTCGGCGGTTGCCCCCGCCAGATGAACGCGGGGCGCCGGAATCTGCCGGAAAACTTCAGAAAACTAAAAAATCATTGATATTTCAATGAATTGCGAAGTTTTGAGGCGGCGATTGATTGCGCCCCTGCGAACAACCGTCTAAAACGCCGCAGGGTTATATCGAGCGAGACGCTGATTCCGGGTTTAGGCCGGAATTTGCCCTCAAGATCAGAATCAAGGCCATTTTCCTCACGCGAAGGCCGAACGCTTCGCGCGAAGAGAACGTTCTGCCACCGCGTGGACATCAGTCCACGGGAATTGGGAAAGCAATGAGCGTGACCACCGGGACCAAATCTGAAAGCGGCTTGGGCGAGACCATCCGCGTCGTCATCCATGCTCTTCTGATCGCGCTCGTTATCCGCACCTTCCTGTTCCAGCCGTTCAACATCCCCTCCGGGTCGATGAAGGCGACGCTCCTGGTCGGCGACTACCTGTTCGTCTCGAAATATTCCTATGGCTACAGCCACTATTCGATCCCGTTCTCGCCGAACATTTTCTCGGGCCGCATCTTCGGCTCGGAGCCGAACCGCGGCGACATCGTGGTGTTTCGCCTGCCGCGGGATGACTCCACCGACTACATCAAGCGCATCATCGGGCTGCCCGGCGACCGCATCGAGGTCAAGAGCGGGCTGCTCTACATCAATGACGAGCCGATCAAGCGGGAGCGGCTGAGCGATTTCGTCGGCGAGGATCCCTGCGGCTCGGCGGATGCGACCGCCCGCGTCAAGCGCTGGAAGGAGACGCTGCCGAACGGCGTCAGCTATGAGACGCTGGATTGCACCGACAACAGCTACATGGACAACACCATCGTCTACACCGTTCCGCCCGGGCATTTCTTCATGATGGGCGACAACCGCGACAACTCCACCGACAGCCGCTTCCTGTCGCAGGTCGGCTACGTGCCGTTCGAGAACATCATCGGGCGAGCCCAGATGATCTTCTTCTCGATCGCCGAGGGCGAGCAGGCCTGGATGATCTGGCGCTGGCCGCTTGCCGTGCGGTGGAATCGCCTATTCTCTATCGTGCGATGAACGACGATACCGCAGCCATCAACGATCAAGCGCCGACCGGCGAGCCGAGCCAGACGCCTGCCGCCGACAGCACAGCCGCGCCGAAGAAGCGGCGCAGCAAGGCGGCCAAGGCCGCCGAGGAGAAGGCCGCGATCGCGGGCACCGAGGCGCGGATCGGGTACACGTTCCAGGATCCCGCGCTGCTGACCACTGCGTTCACCCACGTGTCCGCGCTGAAGCCCGCCACCCGCAACCGCGCCGACAGCTACCAGCGGCTGGAGTTCCTCGGCGACCACGTGCTCGGGCTGATCGTATCGGACATGCTGTTCCGGTCGTTCCCCAAGGCCGACGAGGGCGAATTGTCGAAGCGGCTCGCCGACCTCGTGCGCAAGGAGAGTTGCGCCGACGTCGCCAAGGCGCTCGGGCTGCTCGAGGACATCAAGCTCGGCATGGTGAAGGCGGTCGAGGGCGCCCGGCTGCGCAAGTCCGTGCTCGGCGACATCTGCGAAGCGGTGATCGGGGCGATCTTTCTCGACGGCGGCTACGAGGCCGCGCGCCAGTTCGTCGAGCGCAACTGGACCGAACGGATGCACAAGCTGCGCCGGCCGCTGCGCGATCCCAAGACCGTGCTGCAGGAATGGGCGCAGGGCAAGGGGCTGCCGACGCCGGTCTATCGCGAGGTCGAACGCACCGGCCCGCATCACGATCCACAATTCCGCGTTGCGGTTGACCTGCCGGGGCTGGCCTCCGCCGAGGGCCTCGGGGGCAACAAGCGCGCGGCCGAAAAGGCGGCAGCATCCGCGATGATCGAGCGCGAAGGCGTCGGTACCAATGACTGACGAGGCCAAAGGGCAAGGGGACGCGACGCGCTGTGGCTTCGTCGCGCTGATCGGTGCGCCCAATGTCGGCAAGTCGACGCTGGTCAACGCGCTGGTGGGCTCCAAGGTCACGATCGTTTCGCGCAAGGTGCAGACCACGCGCGCGCTGATCCGCGGCATCGTGATCGAGGGCAACGCGCAGATCATCCTGGTCGACACGCCCGGGATCTTCGCGCCGCGGCGCCGGCTTGACCGCGCCATGGTGTCGACCGCCTGGAGCGGCGCGCACGACGCCGATCTCGTCTGCGTGCTGCTCGATGCGAAGTCGGGCCTCGACGAAGAGGCCAACGCGATCCTGGCCAAGCTCGAGACCGTCGCCCATCCGAAGATCCTGGTGCTGAACAAGGTCGATCTCGTTCAGCGCGAGAAGCTGCTGGCGCTGGCGCAGGCCGCCAACGAGCGGATGCGCTTCGAGCACACTTTCATGATTTCGGCGCTGTCCGGCGACGGCGTTGCCGATTTGCGCCAGACGCTGGCCAAGCTGGTGCCCGCAGGGCCCTTCCTCTATCCCGAGGACCAGATGTCGGATGCGCCGATGCGGCATCTGGCGGCCGAGATCACGCGCGAGAAGATCTACAGCCATCTGCATCAGGAACTGCCGTACCAGTCGACGGTCGAGACCGACAGCTGGACCGACCGCAAGGACAAGTCGATCCGCATCGAGCAGACGATTTTTGTCGAGCGCGAGAGCCAGCGCAAGATCGTGCTCGGCAAGGGCGGCGCCACCATCAAGTCGATCGGCGCGCAGGCACGTGCCGAGATCGCCGAGATCATGGGCGTCACCGTGCATCTGTTCCTGTTCGTCAAGGTGCGTGAGAACTGGGGTGACGATCCCGATCGCTACAAGGAAATGGGATTGGAATTCCCCAAGGAATAAGAGTCGACGTTTGCATGAACGTGCCCAGAAATGTGCTGTGGTTTGAGGTTCTGCTCTATCTGTCGCTGACGCTGGATGCGCTGTCGGTGGCGTTCCAGGACCGCACGCCGACCGTCCTGAAGACCGAGCAGATGATCATGGGCGAGACCCTGACGGCCGGCTGCATGATTCTGCTGCTGATGTATTTCGTCCGGCTCGCCGCGCAGCACCGCAAGAACTGGCCGCGCTGGGCGCTGCTCGCGGTGCTTGTCCTGTCGGTGATGTCCCTGATGCAGGTCATCGGCGCAAGGGGCATGGAGATCGACAGCGCCATCGAGGTGGTGTCGTGCATCCTGACCACCGCCGGGCTGTATTATTCCTTCACCGGCGACGCGCGGGGCTGGTTCAACGCGTAGGGGTATCCACCGTCATTCCGGGGCGCGTCGAAGACACGAACCCGGAATCTCGAGATTCCGGGTTCGATGCTGCGCATCGCCCCGGAATGACGCGCTAGGATGACTGCGTTCATCCGCGGAATCCTGATAGACTCCGCGCATGGAATGGACCGACGAAGGCATCGTGCTCGGCGTGCGGCGGCATGGCGAATCCTCCGCCATTGTCGAGCTGTTGACGCGCGAGCACGGCCGCCATCTCGGCCTGGTGCGCGGCGGCGCCGGCTCGCGGATGCGGCCGCTGCTGCAGCCCGGCAACAGCGTTACCGCGGTGTGGCGGGCGCGCCTCGACGAGCATCTCGGCATGTATGTGCTGGAGGGCACGCGGCTGCGCGCGGCGACGTTGCTCGGCTCATCGCACGCGGTCTACGGCGTCACGCATCTGGCGGCGCTGGCCCGGCTGCTGCCGGAGCGCGATCCGCATGAGGACATCTACTGGATGCTGCAAGGGACGCTCGACGATTTCGAGGACGCCGGCGTTGCCGCCGTGCACCTGATCCGGTTCGAGCTCGCCATGCTGACCGAGCTCGGCTTCGGGCTCGACTTGGGAAACTGCGCGGCCACCGGGGAGACGTCGGACCTGATCTATGTATCGCCGAAATCCGGCGGCGCCGTGTCCCGCGCCGCCGGCGAACAGTGGCGCGACCGGCTGTTGCCGCTGCCGGCGTTCCTGCGCGAAGGCGAGGGCGGCGCCAACAGCTGGTCGGACCAGGACCTGCTCGACGGTTTTCAGATTACCGGCCTGTTCCTGCTCCGCCACGTGCTGGAGCCCCGCGGCCAGGGCCATTCCGACGCCCGCGACGGATTTATCAACGCCGTGGCCCGGCGGCGGAGGCGGCTGGCGGGGACGTGATCCCGCGCCCCGAGCCGCTGTTTTGACGAGATCGAGGTCATCGAGCTCGCCTTGCAGGTCGATGGCGCGAAGCACTGACATTCCCGCGCCCCTGTCATGCGCGGCGGGACGGGAACGAGATCGCCTCGTGAAGCATTGCGGGGGGCGTGGTTCCATCGATGGGCGACCGATGTTTCTGCGGGGAATTATTATTTCAGCGGCGTTGCTGACGCTGCCACCGGACGCAATGGCCGGCGAGCAGGGGGGCGTGCTCCGTCGCGTCTCCTGCACGGTGGTTCGCTACTACGTCGCCAGGTACTCGGCCTCGGCCGCCGAAAGCTGGGCCAGAGCCCATGGTGCGACCGACGCCGAGATCGAAATCGCCCGCCATTGCCTCAAGGAAACTCCCGTCAAGCCCGTGCGGACCGCCGGCCAATCGGCGCAATAATCGCGCGAATCAGGTGCATCGATGCGCGGTTGGCATGATTCGCGGCTTGCCCGATTCACCGCCAAGGTTTAACGCCTCCCCATGGGAAAACGACAGATTCCGCCGGAAGAGCCGGCCGAAATTCACGAGGTGCCGCTGCGTGACGCGCTCGAGGAGCGCTATCTCGCCTATGCGCTCTCGACCATCATGCATCGCGCCCTGCCGGACGCCCGCGACGGGCTGAAGCCGGTGCACCGGCGCATCCTCTACGGCATGGACCTGCTCGGGCTCGACCCGCGCGCCGCATTCAAGAAGTCGGCCAAGATCGTCGGCGACGTGATGGGCTCGTTCCATCCGCATGGCGACCAGGCGATCTATGACGCCATGGTGCGCCTCGCGCAGGATTTCTCCTCGCGCTACCCGCTGGTCGACGGCCAGGGCAATTTCGGCAATATCGACGGCGATAATCCGGCCGCCTACCGCTACACCGAAGCGCGCATGACCGAGGTCGCGCGGCTGCTGCTCGACGGCATCGACGAGGACGGCGTCGAGTTTCGCCTCAATTACGACGGCCAGTCGAAAGAGCCGGTGGTGCTGCCGGGCGGCTTCCCGAACCTGCTCGCCAACGGCGCGCAGGGCATCGCGGTCGGCATGGCGACCTCGATCCCGCCGCACAACGCCGCCGAACTCTGCGACGCCGCGCTACATCTGATCGAGAAGCCCGACGCCAAGTCGAAGGCGCTGCTGAAATGGGTCAAGGGCCCGGACTTCCCGACCGGCGGCATCGTCGTCGATTCCAAGGAAGCGATCGTCGAGGCCTACACCACGGGGCGCGGCTCGTTCCGCACCCGTTCGCGCTGGACCCAGGAGGAGGGCGCGCGCGGCACCTGGGTGGTCGTCGTCACCGAAATTCCGTGGCTGGTGCAGAAGTCGCGGATCGTGGAGAAGATCGCCGAACTCATCAACGAGAAGAAGCTGCCGCTGGTTGCCGACGTCCGCGACGAGTCGGCTGAGGACGTCCGGCTCGTGATCGAGCCGAAATCGCGCACCGTCGATCCGGCGCTGATGATGGAGTCGCTGTTCCGCCTGACCGAGCTGGAAAGCAAGATCTCGCTGAACCTCAACGTGCTGATCAAGGGCCGCATCCCGAAGGTGGTCGGCCTTGCCGAGTGCCTGCGCGAATGGCTCGACCATCTGCGCGACGTGCTGGTCCGCCGCTCCAACTTCCGCAAGGGCCAAATCGAGCACCGGCTCGAAATCCTGGGCGGCCAGCTGATCGCCTTCCTGAACCTCGACAAGGTGATCAAGATCATCCGCACCGAGGACGAGCCGAAGCCGGTCCTGATCAAGACCTTCAAGCTCACGGAGATCCAGGCCGAAGCCATCCTCAACATGCGCCTGCGCAATTTGCGCCGCCTGGAGGAGATGGAGATCCGCACCGAGGACAAGGATCTTCGCAAGGAGCTGAAGGGGATCGAGGGCCTGCTCGCTTCCGAGACGGAGCAGTGGGCCAAGGTCGGCGATCAGGTGCGCAAGGTCCGCGACATCTTCGGGCCCAAGACGCCGCTCGGCAAGCGCCGCACCACCTTCGCCGATGCGCCCGAGCATGACCTCGCCGCGATCGAGGAAGCGCTGGTCGAGCGCGAGCCGTGCACCGTCGTGATCTCCGAGAAGGGGTGGGTGCGGACGCTGAAGGGCCATGTCGAGGATCTCTCCGGCCTTGCCTTCAAGACCGACGACAAGCTCGAGCACTCGTTCTTTGCCGAGACCACCTCGAAGCTGTTGCTGTTCGCCACCAACGGCAAGTTCTACTCGCTCGACGTGGCAAAACTGCCGGGCGGCCGCGGCCATGGCGAGCCGATCCGCATGTTCATCGATCTCGAGCAGGACGCCGCGATCATCTCGCTGTTCGTCAACAAGGGCGAGCGCAAGTTCCTGATCGCGAGCAGCGAGGGTCAGGGTTTTGTCGTCAAGGAAGAGGACTGCGTCGGCAACACCCGCAAGGGCAAGCAGGTGCTCAACGTCGAAATGCCGAACGAGGCCCGCGCGATCACGACCGTGAACGGCGACACCGTCGCGGTGATCGGCACCAACCACAAGATGGTGCTGTTTGGCCTCGACCAGGTGCCGGAGATGGCGCGCGGCCGCGGCGTGCGCCTGCAGAAATACACCAGCGCGTCGCTGTCTGACGTTGCGGTGTTCGACGCCAAGGCCGGCCTGACCTGGAAGGATTCCGCCGGCCGCGAGCACAGCATGACCATGAAGGAACTGGCCGACTGGCGCGGCAACCGCGCCGACGCCGGCCGGCTCGCCCACGGCCTGCCGAAATCGAACAAGTTCAATCGCGGCGTGGAGTAGCGGTGTTGTAGCCCGGATGAAGCGAAGCGAAATCCGGGGCCGCTTTCGCGTTTGGCAACGATCCCGGATTGCGCTGCGCTCCATCCGGGCTACGCCTTCGACGAGCGCGGTGTGATAGTATCCACATTTCACCGCGCTATAACCGTCGCCGACGACATCGGGCGACGGTTGCCATGGCGCACAATCACGACCACGACCACAGCGGTCATTCTCATGGACATGCCCACGCCGGGGATTCCCATGCCGGGCACAGCCACGCGCCCGACAATTTCGGCACCGCCTTTGCGGTCGGCGCGTCGCTGAACACCGCCTTCGTCGTCGCGGAGCTGATCTTCGGCTATTCCGCCAACTCGCTGGCGCTGGTCTCTGACGCCGTCCACAATCTCTCCGACGTCATCGCGCTGCTGCTGGCCTGGGGCGGGGCGTGGCTCGCCGGCAGGCGGCCGACCGATACCCACACCTATGGCTACCGTCGCGCCTCGATCCTGGCGGCGCTGTTCAATGCCGGGCTGCTCCTGATCGCGGTCGGTGGCATCGCGGTCGAGGCGATCAACCGCTTGCGTGAACCTGCGGAGGTCGCAAGCTGGACCGTGGTCTGGGTCGCGGCGCTCGGCGTCCTGATCAATGGCGGCACCGCGCTGCTGTTCATGCGCGGCCGCGACAGCGATCTCAATGTCCGCGGCGCCTATCTGCACATGGCGGCGGATGCCGGCGTCTCGGTCGGCGTCGTGATCGCTGCGCTCTTGATCATGGCGACCGGCTGGCAGTGGCTCGATCCGGCGATCAGCCTGGTTATCGCCGTGGTGGTGCTGCTGAGCGGCTGGGAGCTCGCCCGCGACAGCGTCAATCTCGCGCTCGACGCGGTGCCGAAGGGCATCGATCTCAAGCAGGTGAGGGACTATCTCGCCGCGCTCGAGGGGGTGACTGAAGTTCACGACCTGCACATCTGGGCGATGAGCACCAGCGAGACCGCGCTGACCGCGCATCTGGTGCGGCCCGGCGGACACGACGATGTCTTCCTGCATCATGTCTGCGCCGAGCTCTCGGAGCGCTTCAGCATCCACCACGCCACGCTGCAGGTCGAGATCAGCAGCGAGACCTGCCGGCTGGCGCCGGCGGAAATGGTCTAGCCTGCCGCGGCCACGCACTCGCATTCAATTGATCGACCGACCCATGTCCCCGTCTTCCACGGGCGGCGACGACACGGCACATTGCGACCGCGCGGATGGCCGGCGTGATCAAGGGAGGGCGACGTGAAGAAGGCAATCGGTCTTGCGATCTTGTTCTGGGCCGTGGGCGCGCTGCCGCATGCGGATGCCGAGCCGGCGAAATCAGGCGTCGAGAAGCTCTACATCCTCAACTGCGGCGAAGGCGTTGCAGGCGACATTTCACGCTGGTCGCCCGGCGTCAATGAAGGCAGGTCGATGGACTTCGTCGACAATTGCTACCTGATCAAGCATGCCCAGGGCTGGTTCCTGTGGGACACTGGGATTCCCGACGCGGTGACGGCGATGCCGGACGGCCTTGCGCCGGCCGATCCGAAGGCGGTCACCTGGCGGCGGCCGAAGACGCTCGCGGCGCAGCTCGACCAGCTCGGCGTCAAGCCGTCGGACATCAAGGCGATCGCCGTGTCGCACACCCATCCCGATCACATCGGCAATGTCGAGCTGTTCCCGGCCGCGATGCTGTATGTGCAGAAGGCGGAGTATGAATGGCCCGGCACCAACAACGCGCCGCGCTTCAAGCCCGAGCATCCCGTGACGAAGCTGGAAGGCGACCGCGACGTGTTCGGCGACGGCAGCGTCACCATCTTGTCGACGCCGGGCCACACGCCCGGCCACCAGTCGCTGCTGGTGAAGCTGCCGAACACAGGTGCGATCGTGCTGACCGGCGATGCCGTTCACTTCAAGGATAATTGGGATAATCGCCGCGCGCCGAGCATGAACGCCAGCAAGGAGCAGACGCTGGCCTCGATGCAGAAGATCGCCGACACGCTGACGAAAGAGAAGGCGCAGCTCTGGATCAACCACGACAAGGCGCAGCGCGACGGGCTGAAGCTGTCGCCGGACTTCTACGATTGAGCGGCCTTGGCGGCGTTCGCTTTCGACCAGTTTCGAAAAATCTGCGCGGTCTCCTCGTCGATCGGAAAGAAGCTTTCGATGCGCAGCTCCTGCAGCGTGACGTCCTGCGGCGTCCCCAGCGTCGCGATCGTGGTGAACAGTTGCAGGCTGACGCCGCCCTTGCGGAATAGCATCGGCAGCACCGGCCCGGATGTGGGCCCCGGCGGCGCGGCCAACGCAGCCTCGACACCGTCATAGGCCAGCAGGCGCTTGAGCAATTCCGCCGTCGTTGTGGTGCCGTCGGCGGCGGCATCGGCCTCGACGCTGCGGACGAAGTAGCCGGCCACCTCGGTCCAGTTGGTGAGATAGGGCCGCAGCACGTCGGGCGCGACCAGCGCGTCGGCGAGATTGACCGCCGTGCCTGGGGCCAGCGGCCCGACCAGGAATTCCACCAGCTGCCCCGCGCCCGAATTGGCGAGCAGCAGATTCCAGTGCCGGTCGACCACGACCGCTGGAAAAGGCTCCTGCTGCGCCAGGATGAAATCCAGCGCGTAGCGGATCTGGGCGAGCTCCGGCGCGGCAAGGTCGGTCTGCCGCCAGACCGGCGCGAAGCCGGCCGCGACCAAGAGCGCGTTCTGCTGGCGCAACGGCACGTCGAGCGCCGCGGCAAGCCGGATCACCATGTCGCGGCTCGGTGCGGCGCGCCCGAGCTCCAGGAAGCTGAGATGGCGCTGCGAGATGTCCGCGCGCCCGGCGAGCTCGAGTTGCGAGTGCCCCTTGCGTTGCCGCCACCAGCGCAGGCTGGCTGCAAAATCGCGCTGCTGCGACATGGGTACCTGCCAAATACCTGCCAAGTAGTTGCCGGAATGATCTCGACGGGCAAGATGCCACAAGCGAATGCAAAACGCATGGGGATCGGCATGGGCGAGTGGATCGGCGTTGCGATTGCCTTGGTCTCGAGCTGCCTCGGCGGCACGGCGGCGGCGATCACGCGTTACCTGGCCGGCAACGCCGACCCGATCACGCTTGCGATCCTGCGCTGGGCGATCGGCTTTCTCTGCGTGCTGCCCGCCGCCGTTCTGCTCGGCGCGAAGTGGCCGCGGCGCGCGGACTTGCCGGCGGTCGCGGCGCTCGGCGTCGCCTTCTTCGGCGTGTTCTTCGTGCTTTATAATCTCGCGATGTCCTACACGACGGCGGCGCGCGCCAGCCTGGCGCTGGCGACCTTGCCGCTTTCCACCATGGTGGTCGGCGCCTTGCTCGGCATCGAGCCGCTGACGATGCGGAAATCGATCGGGGTCTCAATCGCGGTGCTCGGCGTGGCGGCGGCGCTGGCATCCGGGCTGGCGGCGGCGCCATCGGGAGCATGGCGCGGCGAACTGATCATGGCCGCCGCGGTGCTCTGCATGGCCTTCTACAACGTGTTGTCGCGGCCGTTCATCCGCCGCTCCAGCGCGCTCGGCTTCCTTGCCGTCGGCATGGGCGCCGGCGCGGCGGCGCTGGTGGCGGTGGGATCGTTCACTGGCAGCCTGGCGACGCTGCGCGAGTTCGGCACGTCGCAATGGATCGCGGGGCTCTATCTCGGCATAGCCGGCGGTGCGCTGGCTTTCATCCTGTGGGTGCTGGCGCTCGAGCGAGCCTCGCCGACCCGCGTCGCCAACACCATGACGGTCAATCCGATCGCCGCCGGGCTGCTTGCCAAGCAATTGGTCGGGGAGCCGATCACGGCCAATCTGGTCGTCGGTCTGATCGCGGTCTTCGCAGGCATCTGGATCGCGACGTCGGAAACCAAATCGATCTGATCAGCCGCGCGGGGCGGCAGGCGCGGTCACCGATGGGGCAGGCGGGTGCTTCGGTTTCAGCGTGCCGGCGTAGAACGACAGGACGAACACCAGGATGAGGCCGACAAGGTAGACCCCATAGGATTGCGGCGGGGTGATCGCCCATTGCATGAGGCGTCGGATCGGGTTTGGCGGGCCAGCGTCGTTGTCCATGCGCCGTTGTGCGCGAAGGGCCGGACAAAAGGAAGCGGATTCGGCGCCGTTCGGCGGCCGTGTTCCGCGGGAAATGGTGAGGCGGGCGGCCTTGCAATGCCGCATTGGCGTCCGCATCTGTCACGCGACCACCAGGCCTTCCTCCCGCACCAATTGCCCGGCATAATCCGACTTATGGAACTGACGCCCCGTTTGCGCCTGATGAATTGGCTGGTCCGCCAGGGTCTGACGGGCCTGCCGGAAAACGACCTGCTGCGCGGCTTCTGCGAGCGCTGCCGGGCGGCGGGCATGCCGCTGTCGCGGGCGATCGTCTTCATCGATACCCTGCATCCGATCTTCGAAGGACGCGGTTTCCGCTGGAACGACGGCGAGAGCAATGAAGCCGACATCTTCGAATACGGCTCGACCAGCACCGGCGAGGCCAGCCAGACCTGGCGGCGGTCGGCGTTCTACCACATGCTCGAAAACGGCCATGACGAGATAGTGATCGATCTCGCCGACACCTCGCACGATTTCTCGATGATCGGCGAGCTGGCCGAGAAGGGCCACAAGCATTTCGCCGCCTTCGTGCATCGCTTCGGCGAGGCCGGCACGATCGGCGAGATGGACTGCTTCTACTCCTACTACACCACCCGCCATTCGGACGGGTTCGACGAGAACCACATGGCGGCGCTGCGCGACCTGGTGCCGGTGCTCGGGCTCGCGATCAAGTCGGCCGCGCAGGTCGAGATCGCCCGCACGCTGGGGCGGGTCTATCTCGGCCGCGACACCGCGGAGCAGGTGCTGCGCGGGCGCATGCAGCGCGGCATCACCGAGAAGATCAAGGCCGTGCTGTGGTACTCCGACGTGCGCGGCTCCACGGCAATCAGCGAGCGGATCGGTCCGGACGAGATCATTCCGTTCCTCAACGACTATGCGCAGGCCTCGATCGACGCGATCCATGACGCCGGCGGCGAGGTGCTGAAGCTGATCGGGGACGGCGTGCTGGCGATGTTCACCGGCGAGAACGTGGCAAGCGCCAAGCGAGCGGCGCTGCGGGCCGAGCACAGATTCAGGCATAACATCCGCGTGCTGAATGATCGCCGCGAGAACGAGGGCCGGCCGACCACCACGGCCTATGTCGGGCTCCATGTCGGCCAGGTGTTCTACGGCAATATCGGCAGTGAGGACCGGCTGGATTTCACGGTGGTCGGGCCCGCCGTCAACGAGGTCAGCCGGATCGCCTCGATGTGCGCCTCGGTCGACCGCGAACTGTTGACCTCGACCGATTTCCGCACCGGGCTCGACGCCGCCGGCCGCAACTATCTGGTCTCCACCGGCCGCTTCGTGCTGCGCGGCATCGGCCATGCACAGGATCTCTATACGCTGGATCCGGCCGTCGCCGCCGACGAGGTCGTCGGCGGCAAATACGAGCGGTACCTGGCGAGCTAGCGTCTCTCCACCGTCATTGCGAGAAGCGAAGCGACGAAGCAATCCATCTCCCCGCAAGTGGCGACATGGATTGCTTCGCTCCGCTCGCAATGACGTGATGCGATAGTCCGCTCAGCAGCGCACGGGTTCGCCGACCATGTCGGGCTGCCGCGTCAGCGACACCGCGGGCGACATCAGGATCACCAGCGCCTGGGCGGCGAAGATTGCGGCCGCGAGATAGAGGCAGGCCTCGGCGCCGTAGAGGCCGCCGACGATGGCGCCGAGCGCGGAGCCGAGCGGGCGCGCGCCGTAGCTCATGATGTTGATCGCCGAGACGCGGCCGAGCAGCGAGGGCGGCGTTACCGACTGCCGCAGCGTGGTGGTCGAGATCACCCACAGGATCGGGCCGACGCCGAGCAGGAAGAAGCTGAGGCCTGCGAGCAGCGGTGTCGCAATCCAGGTCGTCAGCGCCATCACGGCCGCGGCGACGAAGCCGGTGACCGGGCCGAGCCCGATCACGGTGCCGAACGCCAGCCGCTTCATCACGCGCGTGGCGAACAGCGCGCCGACCACCATGCCGACGCCGTACATCGCAAGCGTGGTGCCGACACCGGTGGCGCTGAGCCCGAGATGACGCACCGCATAGGGCACGAACACGGCGAGCAGCAGGAAGGAGGCGGTGTTGAAGATGAACTGGGTGATGAACACCGGCCGCAGCAAGGCGTGGTGCATCACGAAGGCCGCGCCTTCCTTGATGTCCTGCAACGGATGGCGCAGCGGGGCAGGCTGGCGCGCCGGCTCGTAGATGCCGGCGAGCAGCACGACTGCGATGGCGGACAGCGCTGCGGCGAAGCCGAACGCGGGCGCGGCACCGACCCAGCCGACCAGCACGCCGCCGAGCGCGGGGCCGCTGGCGAACGCGACGGTGCGCGCGAGCTCGATGCGGGCGTTCGCCGCCGGCAATTGCTGTGACGTCACCAGCGAAGGGACCAGCGCCGGCGCAGCGACGCTGTAGGCGACCGTGCCGCAGACCGCGATGAAGCCGAGCAAAGCGAGCAGCGGCAGCGTCATCAGGCCAAGCCACAAGAGCAGCAGGATCGCGGCAAGCGCGGCCGCGCGCAGCGCCTCGGAGCCCGCCATCACCCAGCGCCGCGACACGCGGTCGGCAAGCAGGCCGGCGGGGATCGCAAACAGGATGAAGGGCAGCGTCAGCGCGGTCTGCAACAGGCCGGTCTGGCCTTCGCCGACGCCAAGCAGCAGCACGGCGACGATCGGCGCAGCCGCAAGCGCAATCTGTTCGGCCGACTGCGCGGCAAGGTTGGACCAGGCCAGGCGGTTGAAGGTGGCCGGCAGGCGAGGCGTATCGGCGGACATGACGGAATCCTTGATCATTCGACTGCCCGGTAGTGTGTGGTTGGAAGAGGCCCGATCCCACCCGTTTCCCGACAACACCAAAACAAAGGCCCGCGTGGCGGGCAGCACCATTTCCGTCTCGTTCTCATCTCGATTCACCCTTTAGGGGAATTGTGACTTGGAATCGCGCGGCGTCGAATTGGCGGAAGCTGTCCGGTCGCTCACCGGCTCCACCAACGGGAAACGAGAAATCATGAGCCAAGCCTCCTACGAGAGTTTTGAAGCCCAGCCGAATCCGGAGCGTCGCCGGCTCCTGAGCATCGCCCTTGCAGGCGTCGCGGGGGCGGTCCTGCCGGCAGCATCGCGCGCGGCCGCCGCGGGGCCGTCCGAAAAGGCCGATGCCGACGACATTGCCTATCTGACGGCCGGCGAGGCGCTCGCGAGATTCAAGGCCAAGACGCTATCGCCGGTCGAACTGCTGCGGGCGCAGATCAAACAGGTCGAAGCATGGGAGCCGACGCTCAAGGCAACGACGTACACCTATTTCGACGAGGCGCTGGAACAGGCGCGAATTGCGGAGCGCAAGTACGTGCGCGGTGAAGCGGTCCGCCCGCTGGAAGGCATCACGCTTGCCATCAAGGACTATCACTCCGTCAAGGGCAAGATCACCACCTACGGCTCGCGGCTCTACAAGGATTTCGTTCCGGACCAATTCGCGCCGACTGTGGAGCGCCTTCTCGCCGCAGGGGCGATCATGCATTGCCGCACGACGACACCGGAGTTCGCGCATTCAGGTGTGACGGCGTCCTTGCTTTGGGGCGTCACGCACAACCCGTGGAACCCTGCCTATACCCCCGGCGGCTCGACCGGCGGAGGCGGCGCGGCCCTGGCCGCCGGCTACACGACCTTGTCGGACGGCACGGATGGTGGCGGGTCTATTCGCATCCCGGCCGCGATGAACGGCGTGTTCGGCTACAAGCCGCCATGGGGACGCAACCCCAACGACCGCGAGCACCCGAATGAGTGGCTGATCCATTATGGCGAACTGGCCCGCAGCGTCGGCGATTGCGGGCTGATGCAGAATGTCACTTCCGGCCAGCATCCGGCCGACATGTCGTCCCTGCGGGACAAGGTGGTCATCCCGCCGACCTTCGACGGCATCGCCGGCATGAGGATCGCGCTGTCGATGGACCTGGGCTATTTCGCGGTCGATCCTGAGGTCGAGAAGAACACACGCAATGCTGTGTCGGTCCTGCGTTCGCTCGGCGCCGTGGTCGATGAGGTCGACATCGGCTGGACCAAGGAAATCGAAGAGACATGGAACACCCGGTGGCAGGGCGTGTTCTACGCGCTGGCGGGCAGTCTTCTGACCAAGTCCCGCAACGACGTGGACCCGTACGTCATCAAGATCCTCGAAGAGGGCAAGAAGCTCGACGTCACGAAGTTCTACAACCTGAATACCGTGCGGCAGAAGATGTACGCGTCGATGTCGAAGCTCTTCGAGACCCACGACGCGCTGATCTGTCCGACCACCGCGACGACGAAGATCGTCGCAGGGCGCAGCAGCGAAGAGCCGCTCACCATCAACGGGAAGCCGGTGAACCCCTTTATCGGCTGGTTCATGACGTATCCCTTCAACCTGGTCGGCACCCTCCCGGTGATGTCCGTGCCCACCGGTTTCGATGCCGAAACAAGCGTGCCCACCGGGATGCAGATTGTCGGTCCAGCCTATGACGACCTGAGGGTGTTCCGCATCGCGTCCGCGTTCGAAGGCGCGACGCGCCCCTGGCAGCATCGGCGACCGAAGCTGGCCTCCTAGCGTGGCTTGACACAGGCGAGCCGCAGGCGGAGCATTATGGCCCATGATGAGAGATGGACCTCGATGTCTCTCCCAGCAGCGCACGCATTTCCCACCGCCGACCGCGAAGCTCTGATGGGACGCTTCGCGGCCGACCTCGAACAGGCGGGTGACCTCGAGTCCGCCCTGGATGCCTTGCATCAAGCCCTGTCGGAGCTGGGTTTTTCCTCCTTCGCCTACGGCATGGCCAGCACGCCGAGAGCGCAAGACGGCAGCTTCACGTCACCCGTCGTGAAGACGCGAGCCTTTCCAAATCGATGGGATCGGCACTGGAGCCACCTTTGCGATCCCTACTACCGGTTCTGCTTCACGACAACCTTGCCCCTGAAGTGGATCGATGTACAAGCCCATGAACGCCTGAGCACTGGCGAGCGGGCGTGCGTGGACCACCTGAACGACAAGAACCTGCACTACGGAATCACGATTCCGATGCACATGCCGAACGGGTCATTTGCGTTCGTCAGCGCGATTTCGGAAAGCGCGACGAAGTACGAGACCGGTTCTTCACCGACGGTTGTCAATGGGCTGTTCGCATTGTGTCATCAATTCCAGAACACCTCTCTCCGGAGATGGTTGTGGAACCAAGCCGCCGACACCAAGGCCTGGCTCAGCGCGCGTGAGAAGGAGTGCCTGTCCCTCGCCGCGCAAGGGAAGACCTCGGATGACATTGCCCTGATCCTCGGTTTGTCCTGCGAGACCGTACGTTCTCACATGAAGCGTGCGATCGCGCACCTCAACGCGTCGAACAGGCCGCATGCGATAGCGAAGGCGATCCAGCTTCGGCTCATCGACATGCCATTCGCCTAGAACAACTTGTTGAACCTACGGCGGACATGCACGGGCAAGAATGCGCCCATGCTCAGGCGCCATCTGTGGGAACATCACGCCCTGAGGCGGCAACAGGATCGCATCTGTCGATGCGATCCAACCTCCACCGCAAAGCGGGAGAGGTGAAGTGCGTTTGCCATCAGACTCATTCAGCCCAACACCTCGGCGCTTTTATTGCGGCGTGGGCGCGAGCTGGCCGGTGATGGTGCCGACCAGTGTTGCAGGACGGCTGTCCTCGCCGTTTGCAGACGACGGGGCGACCACGGCCTTGTGCTGCGCCAGCGCGCTGGTCAGGCTGCTGAGTGCGTCGGCTCCGGCCGGGAAGCCTGCCTCCGAGAGGATCTTGTCGATCATCGGCTTGAACGCCGAGACCGACAGCAGCTGCGCGGCGAGGCCGTCGCCGAGCCCGAGGCCGCCATTGCCGTTGGCGTGGCCGTTGGCGCCGCCGCGGCCGAGCATGCTGCCGGTGTCGAAGATCCGGATGTCGGAGATCTTCTCGATCGGCTTCACCGCCTCGGCGAGCGCGCTCGGGATCACGTTGATCCGCGCGAGGTTGAGATCGTAGGCGATCATGTCGGCGCTCAGTCTGTTGCGCGCCTCCGCCTTCATCGTCGCGACCTCGGCTTCGGCCTGGCCGAGCGCCTTGACGCCGGCGGCGCGGGTGGTGGCGGCGGCCGCATCGGCCTTGGCGAGCACGTTGGTGGCTTCCGCCTTGTTGGCGGCGGCCTGGCGTTCGGCCTCGGCCATCACCGTGATCGGCATCGCGTCGGTCTCGGCCGCCTTGCGCGCCGCGATCACGTTGATGATCTTGTCGCGCTCGGCGATCTCGGTGGCGCGGGCGGTGGTGACCTTTTCCTCGGCGGCGATCGCGACGGCGCGCGCGGTCTCGGCGATGGTCTGGGCCTCCGACTGCTCCTTGCTCTTGGCCGCGACCGCGATGGCGCTCTCCTGCGCCACGATCTGAAGGTCGCGCTCCATCTCGGTGTTGCGGCGCTTGACCGCGAGATCGGCCTCGATCTTGCGGGTGTCGCGGGCCTGGTTGGCCTCGGTCTGCTTGTTGGCGACCGCGAGCTCCTGCTGGATGCGGTATTCGGCCTCGTTCTGCAACGCGGTCTGCTCGACCTGCGCCGTCTGCGCGCGCATCGCGGCGGTCTTGTTGGCGATGTCGCGCTGCTGGGCGAGCTCGGCCTCGCGCTTGGTGCTTTCGATCGTCAGCGTGGTCTGCCGCGCCACCAGGTCCTGCTGGGCGATGTTGACCTCGGTGGTACGGACGATCTGGTTGCGCTCCTGCTCACGCTCCTTGGTGATCTTGGTCAGCGTGGTCAGGCCGTGCGCGTCGAAGAAATTGCTCGGGTTGAAGTGCTTGATGTCGCTCTGGTCGAGCTTCGTCAGCGATACCGATTCAAGCTCGAGACCGTTGTTCTGGATGTCGGCGCCGACCGCGTCCTGCACCGCCTTGACAAAGGTGGCGCGCTGCTCCTGCAATTCCTCGAGGTTCATGGTCGCGGCGACCGAGCGCAGGCCGTCGACGAACTTGGCCTCGACCAGCTCGCGCAGCTCGGCCGCGTCATTGGTGCGGTTGCCGAGCGTCTGCGCGGCGAGCGCGATCGACGACGAGTCGGGTTTGACGCGCAGATAGAACTCGGCGCCGATATCGACGCGCATGCGGTCCTTGGTGATCAGCGAGTCCGGGCCGCCGCGCGCGACCTCGAGCCGCAGCGTCTTCAGATTCACCGCGGCGGTGGAGTGGAAGATCGGCAGCACGAGCGAGCCGCCGTCGAGCACCACCTTCTGGCCGCCGAGGCCCGTGCGGACATAGGCTTCGTCGCGCGTCGAGCGCTTG
Organism: Bradyrhizobium sp. USDA 3262; assembly: GCF_054060035.1. Classification (NCBI taxonomy): domain Bacteria; kingdom Pseudomonadati; phylum Pseudomonadota; class Alphaproteobacteria; order Hyphomicrobiales; family Nitrobacteraceae; genus Bradyrhizobium; species Bradyrhizobium sp. USDA 3262. The sequence goes on along the minus strand of NZ_JBSSCT010000001.1, from coordinate 5,991,080 downwards.
TAGAGTTTTGCGAACAAGAGACCGATAACGAGGATGACGATGACGCCAATAACGACGGGTACAGCAAGTTCCCACATGTGTTATGCCCTGTTGGAAGACGGTTGTTGGTCGACGAGGTCGGCTGGAGCGGCAATCGCGATGAAGCCCTTGGCGTCGCGATCGACCAGCAGCACGCTGGCGCCGACCGGCAATGCCTCGGACTCCGCGCTGGCACGCGCCGACACGGTGTGCCAGTTGCCGAAGACATCCTTGAGACGGACCCTGCCGGGCAGGCCCTGATCGAGCGGGCCGACCGACACGGTCGCGACCTTGCCGACAAAGTCGCTGTCGTTGACGGCATAGCTCTCGTCGCGCGGAATGACGCGGGCGAGGCCGCGGCTGGTATTTCTGATCACGGGGATGCTGCCCGCGGCAGCAACCACCGCGGCAAGCGAGACCGGAATGGCGGTGCCTGCGGCATGCGCCAGTCCCTGAAGCAGAAAGCCTCCGATCGAGAAGATGCCGAGGATCAGGATGATCAGGATCAGGAGGGGAAGCCGCCCGGCGTTGATCCAGAGAAACAGGCCACTGAGAGCGTTGTGGCTCTCGGCCTCGACCGCGAAATCCTTGCCGATGAGTTCGCTGATCGAAAGTCCGATCATGGTGCTCAGCAATTCGATACCGCCAAGTGCCACCATGATCGCAGCCGCGACCGCGAAGGGCCGCACGTCGGGGGCGAGCAGAATGTCGCCAACTGCACTCATTTTTCTGACTTGATCCTTTCAAGCCGCGCCGCGATTTCCTTTTCGCGATGCAGGCGATCGAGTTCGTCAAGCTCCTTGTCGCCGAGCACGCTTGCAGCGGGAACACCGGTGACCCGGGCGATCGCCGCCATGGCGCGCTCAGCACTCAATGTATTGGTCGTCGATAGGCCCCGGCTGGTTTCGTCCTGGGCCTCGCGGATCAGGCTTTGTTCGAGATCGGCCAAGCGCGTATCCGCCTCGCGGCGCGCGCCGAGCATGGCCTGAAGCGCCTTGGTCTGCTCATCGATTTCGAGCTCGATGAAATCCATCGCGCGTTCCAGCGCGATCACCTGCGACTCCAGATCAATTTGGCGTGCGACGCCGGCGCGCGCGAGATCCTCGCGATTTTCCGCAAGTGCGAGACGAATCTTCTCGTTCAGACCGGTCGTTTCGATATCCAGTTCCTCGCGCCGCTTCTTCAGACGGAATTCTTCGGCGCGCGACTTGCCGAGCGCATAGCGCGCCTCGTCGGCGCCGGCGTCGATCTCGCGGATCGCCTGTTTGACCAGCGCGACCTTGTTGTTGTTCTCGACATTGTCGATGGTCTGGCTCGCGATGGCGGCAAGAAGCCGGCCCATGCGCGCAAGGATGCCTTCGTGAAGCATGGTCTTCTCCTCCGGTGGTGCTGATTTCGATTTGACGGCGATGTGGATTTCGTAGCCGCGTCCATCCGAGATCAAATGCGCCGGGAAGGGGCTTTCCCAGCCCGAGACATATCCCGGCACGTCGAACGGCACCAAGACGCGTCCGCTGACAGTGCTAATGGTCAGTGAAGTTGGGCCCTTGATCGCGAACAACTTGTCGTCGAGCGGTATCCGGCGGACGGCGGCGGCCGCGATGTAATTGGCGCGGTCGCGCAGGCCGAGCGTCACCAGCCGTGCGGGCAGGCCGGTCTCCTTGCGGATCTTCTCGTAGGCCTGGGCGTGCAACGAGACCAGGTTGGCGCCGACGGGGGCGACCTCGGCGAGGATCGCCATCATCCGGTCATAGGCCGCAAAGGTCGCCTCGATCGCCTCGGTGCCTGAAAGGTCAGGGGCGAGGGCGTAGCGCAGCGTCGCGGTCGGCGTCTCGACGGGCAGCTTGATCATGCATCTAACGTAAAGCACTTCCTCAGTGCTTTACAAGGAGGGTGGCTGGTATCATTTTCGTGAGCCTAGATGCAGTTGCAAATGAGTTGCAATAACGGGAGAGATCGGCCATCCTTGCCGGATGGATGCTCGGACCCCTGAACTCTCTTCCGTTTCCGTTCCCAATGCCGTGCCAGGCGGCTGGCGGGGCGATGCCGGACATGTGCGCAGCCTGCCGGAGGTGAACGCGACCGTCGCGGTGCCGTCGGGCGGCCTGTGGTGGCGGCGGCTGCTGGCCTTCGCCGGGCCGGGCTATCTGGTTTCGGTCGGCTACATGGACCCCGGCAACTGGGCCACCGACCTCGCGGGCGGATCGAAGTTTGGCTACACGCTGCTGTCGGTCATCCTGCTCTCTAACCTGATGGCGATTTTGCTGCAGGCGCTCGCAGCAAGGCTTGGCATCGCCACCGACCGCGATCTCGCCCAGGCCTGCCGCGCAACCTATTCGCGGCCGGTGAACCTGCTGCTGTGGCTCGCCTGCGAGGCCGCGATCATCGCCTGCGACCTCGCCGAGGTGATCGGCACCGCGATCGCGCTCAAGCTGCTGTTCGGGATTCCCCTGATCGGCGGCGCGCTGCTGGCGGCGCTGGATGCATTCCTGCTGCTGCTCCTGATGAACCGCGGCTTCCGCTTCCTCGAGGCGTTCGTCATCGCGCTCCTGATCGTCATCGCGGTCTGCTTCGTCGTCCAGATCGCGGCCGCCGCGCCGCCGGTTGCCGCGGTGATCGGCGGCTTCATGCCCTCGCGCGAGATCGTCACCAATCCGGAGATGCTCTACATCGCGATCGGCATCATCGGCGCCACCGTGATGCCGCATAATCTCTATCTGCACTCCTCGATCGTGCAGACCCGCGCCTATCCGCGCACCGAGGAGGGGCGGCGCGACGCGATCAAATGGGCGACCACCGATTCCACCATCGCGCTGATGCTGGCGCTGTTCGTCAATGCCGCGATCCTGGTGTTGGCGGCCGCGACCTTCCACAAGAGCGGCCATTCCGATGTCGCCGAGATCGACCAGGCGTTCGAGCTGCTGTCGCCGCTGCTTGGCCTGGGCATCGCCTCGACGCTGTTTGCCGTGGCGCTGCTGGCGTCCGGCCTCAACTCGACGGTAACGGCGACGCTGGCCGGCCAGATCGTGATGCAGGGCTTTCTCGATCTGCGGCTGCCCGACTGGCTGCAGCGGCTGGTGACCCGCGGCATCGCGATCGTCCCTGTCATCGTGGTCGCCGCGCTCTATGGCGAGAGCGGCACGGCGCAGCTGCTGGTGTTCAGCCAGGTCGTGCTGTCGATGCAGCTGCCGTTCGCGGTGATCCCGCTGGTGCGCTTCGTATCCGACAAGCGCAAGATGGGCGCATTTGCGATTTCGCGCCCCGTCGCGGTGGCGGCTTGGATCGTCGCCGGGCTGATCGTGATCCTGAACGTGAAGCTGCTGATCGATACGTTCTTCGGCAGCTAGTCCTGCGGCTCGGCGAGCACCTCGCCTGAGGCGTCGACGCGCAGCCAGCCCGATGGCGCGAGCCGCTGCTGCGGCAGGAAGCGGCCCTTGTAGTCCATCTTCTTGGAGCCCTCGATCCAGTACCCGAGATAGACGTAGGGCAGACCCTGCCGGCGGGCGCGGGCGATGTGGTCGAGGATCATGAAGGTGCCGAGCGAGCGGGCTTCCAGCCCGGGCTCGAAGAACGAATAGACCATCGACAGCCCGTCGCTGAGCACGTCGGTCAGCGCCACCGCCATCAGCTCGTCGCCGCGGCCGGTGATCGCGCTGTCGGCATTGCGCTTGCGGTACTCGATGATCCGGGTCTCGACATGGCTGTCCTCGACCATCATGGCGTAGTCGAGCACGGTCATGTCGGCCATCCCGCCGTTGCGGTGGCGGCGGTCGAGATAGGCCCGGAAGACCGAATATTGCTCCGAGGTCGGCACCGCGGTGCGCTGCTCGCCGATGACGTCGGCGTTGCGGGCCAGCACTTTGCGGAAGTTGCGGGAGGGGCGGAATTCGTTGGCGATCACCCGGACCGAGACGCAGGCCCGGCACTGGTCGCAGGCCGGGCGGTAGGCGATCGACTGGCTGCGGCGGAAGCCGCCATGGGTCAGCAAGTCGTTGAGATCGCCCGCTTTGTCGCCGACCAGGTGCGTGAAAACCTTCCGCTCGTGGCGGCCCGGCAAATACGGGCAGGGCGAGGGCGCCGTCAAATAGAACTGGGGAGTATCACGCGAATGCTGGGTCACGTCAGATCGTCGGGCTCCACAAACAATAAAGGCAGCCGAGTGAGCATCGCCCCCCTGAGGCTAACGGTCAATTGGTTTAGGCGGGCCTAATAGGATGCCCGCGCGGCCGGAGCGACCGGGGTCCGGACCGAGCTGTTGATAATGACGGTTCCGAGGATGATGTCGTGCAGCAGCCGGCGGCGGCCGTTGAGCAGCCCGATCAGGAGCACCAGCGGCGACAGGAACGAGATCGTCACCCAGAACAGCACCGCGTGGGTGGCGCCGAGCACGAAATAGCCGCGCGCGCCGTACCAGGTCCGCAGTTCCAGATCCATCATGCGCATGCCAATGGTGGCCGAGTGCTGCCCGCCGATCGAGGCGCCGTAATAGACGATCGCCCAGACGATCGAGGCCGGCGAGACCAGCCAGAACAGCGCCCAGCCGAGACCGAGTGTGACGAGGCCGAACACCGCGATGAAAATCACCGCGAGGATCACCGGCACCGACAGCACGAACAGGTCGATCAGGAACGCAAACACGCGTCGCGTCAGCACGCCGCGGAACAGGTCCGGCTGCATCAACGGATCGAACGCATGCGGGGGAACGCCGCCGTCGTTGCGCCAGGCCTCGTTGCGCCAGGTGCCGCCGTCATTGCCGTAGGACATGACCAACCTCCGATGAAAGTCCCGCGCAGGACATGGGAACAGGAGGCGCGTTCGCCAAGCCTGCGCGAACATTAACTAGCCGAAATATTCCGGCGATTCGGCGGCTGAATTGAGCGGTTCTACCTCCACGCCGTCATTGCGAGCGGAGCGAGGCAATGCATTGCTGAGCTCGCGGCGGCATGGATTGCTTCGTCGCTCCAGCGCAAAATTGCTTTGCAATTTTGTCGCGAACTCCTCGCAATGACGGCGGAGGAAACTATCAGCTCTCCGCCTTGATCTTCTCGGCGGCCTTCGGCGCGAAATAGGTGAGGATGCCGTCGGCGCCGGCGCGCTTGAAGCCGACCAGGCTCTCCATCATCGCGCGCTCGCCGTCGATCCAGCCATTGGCGGCGGCGCCCGCGATCATCGCGTATTCGCCGGACACCTGGTACACGAAGGTCGGCATCGCGAAATGGTCCTTCACGCGGCGGACGATGTCGAGATACGGCATGCCGGGCTTCACCATCACCATGTCGGCGCCCTCGGCGATGTCGAGCTCGACCTCGCGCAGCGCCTCGTCGGAATTGGCGCTGTCCATCTGGTAGGTGCGCTTGTCGCCGGTCAGCGTCTTGGCCGAGCCGATTGCGTCGCGGAACGGTCCGTAGAAGGCGGAGGCGTATTTCGCCGCATAGGACATGATCTGCACATCGCCGAAGCCGTTGTCGTCGAGCGCCTCGCGGATTGCGCCGATCCGGCCATCCATCATGTCCGACGGCGCGATCACGTCGCAGCCGGCCTCGGCCTGGGTCAGCGCCTGCTTCACCAGCACCGCGACGGTCTCGTCGTTGAGGATCTTGCCACCCTCGATCAGCCCGTCATGGCCGTGGCTGGTGAAGGGATCGAGCGCGACGTCGCAGAGCACGCCGATGTCGGGAAACTCCTTCTTGATCGCGCGCACCGCCTGGCAAACCAGATTGTCGGGATTGAGCGCTTCCGAGCCCTGCTCGTCGCGCAGCGACGGCTCGGTGAACGGGAACAGCGCGATGCAGGGAATGTTGAGCTTTGCCGCGCGCTCGGCGTCGCGGACGATCTGGTCGACGGTGAGCCGGTCGACGCCGGGCATCGAGGCCACCGGCGTGCGGGTGTTGTGGCCATCGACCACGAACATCGGCCAGATCAGGTCATCGGTGGTCAGCACGTTTTCGCGCACCAGGCGGCGGGCCCATTCCGACTTGCGATTGCGCCGCATCCGGATCGTGAGGTCGAGCGAGGGGGAGGCGAGGGTGTCAGTCTGGCGCCGCGGCGCGTCGCGCAGTTCGATCGGGCGCCCGAATTTGATCGCCATGTCTTCTTCTCCTCGACGGACGGCAGTTCTGGACCTGATAAGGTCTGGACCTGATATAAGTCCAGTTCTAGCACCTGTCAGGGGCGCCGTCATTGCGCCGCTATTGCATCCTTGGCGCCCTTGATTTGCCGCAACGGCAATTGATTTTGCGTCCCCGGCGGGCCAAGACTGCGCCCATGAACCCCATTTTGCAGCCGCTATGCGGCGATTCGGATGTCTGACACCTCTGCACGCGATCAGGCGCGGGACAATGCCATCTCGGTGAGCGCGATCTCGTCCGACCGGATCGAGCCGGACGACAATGCGTGGACGCGGCGCCTCGTCATCTTCCTGCGCATCATGGCCGTCGTCTCGGTCGCCAAGGGCCTCTATCACTGGGCCCAGGTGACCGGCTTCGTCGGCGGCGAGGAGGAGGCGTTCGAAAACCAGTCGATGGCCTGGCAGACCGCCACGATCTATTTCGCCGTCATCGAGCTCGTCGCCGCCGTCGGCCTCTGGCTCGCGACGCCCTGGGGCGCCGTGGTGTGGCTGACCACCGTGGTGTCGATGGCGGTCATCGAGCTGATGTTTCCCGGCATCTATGGCGGCAGTCTCACCGTGGTCGGGCTCGAGGCCTTTATGCTCGCGGCCTATCTCGCGCTGGCCTGGATGTCGGCGCGCGAACGCCCGCCATAGGCCGGCGTGCGGCGCTGGCCTGATGCACTGTTGCCCCGTGGCGACAGGGCCATGAATAGCTGGCCGCGGCCGGCAATATTTGGCAGCCGTGCGCGCAACGAGAAGACAGCATCGCTGGTTCTGATAGGTGGGTGCCGACAGATCGCATCCGTTTGAGACACCCCCTTCCGGGACCGTCTCTACGGGACCTGCCGTCGGGACCCATTTCACCGGATCTCGGCGCGTGTGCCGGCCGGCTTTGCGCGGGCCGACGGCGGAACCGGTCTGGCCCCCGCAACAGGTCGGCACCGCTTGCGCGCATCGCGTGCACGTCCCGCCGATGCACTCCGATAAAATTTTCAAAGAATTTTCCGGTAACCGATCGGTCACCGTAAAGGGTTCCCTCATACCCGTTACGCCACCGTTTCGAATTCAGACGATGCTGTTTCCGAATGTGACAGGGCAGGCAGACGAAGCGTGAACAAGGGTCTGCCACCGTCAATGAAAAGTTGCGAAAAGCCTTTGATCCATGGGCTTAATCCACGATTCACTGTCTTAAATTCATGATCTCTTTATTCTCTTATTTAAGCGGATATTCAAACGGCCCCCTTACGTTGGACCTATCAGGCGGGACACAAGTTTCGTCGAATAAAGTCGATAAAAACGACAAACAGGGGAAGTGTCATGATGAAAGCCGTTGCGACAACGGCGGCGAATGCCGCTGATCGCGCTGCCGATCAAGCTCCGGTGCAGCCGCTCTATCTCGAAGCCCTGACTTTGGTGGAGCGGCTGCATCGCCGGCTCCTCGACGTCATCAAGGACGAATTCGATCGTCGCGGCCGCGCCGACATCAACTCGGTGCAGGCGCTGCTCCTGTACAACATCGGCGACAAGGAACTGACCGCCGGCGAGCTGCGCACCCGCGGCTACTATCTCGGCTCCAACGTCTCCTACAATCTGAAGAAGCTCGTCGAGCTCGGCTTCCTCGATCATCAGCGCTCGCGCGTCGATCGCCGTTCGGTCCGCATCCGCCTGACCCCGCAGGGCCAGGAAGTCCGCAAGATCGTCGATGCGCTCTATCAGAAGCACGTCAAGACGGTGGAGCAGGTCGGCGGCATCTCGAACGAGGAGTTCGCGAGCCTCAACAAGTCGCTGCATCGCCTCGAGCGCTTCTGGACCGACCAGATCCTGTATCGCCTCTAAGCCTTCCTGTTTTCGCCTGATGGCCAAGCCGGCCGCTCGAGAAGACCGGCAGCCTTCCTCCAGTTCAACCTTGCTCCAGTCAACGCATCGGTCATGCCCGGCCGGTGCGTTTTTCATGCTGCACCTGCGAAAATAAATGAGCCCCGGCGAGGAACCAAGGCATTCCCTGCGGCTTATCCGTTAGCCAACGGAGAGGCAGGGATATGTTGCTCGAACGCGGGATTGAGGTGCTGAACGTCGAGGTCGTCGGTGACGCCTACGCGATCGCCTCGAACTATCTGCGCAAATCCGGTGCCATTCCCGACAATTTCGCCACCAATGAGCGCCTGCTCGGCATCATCGTGAAGCTGTTCCAGCGCGGCGAGATGAACCGCCTCCGCCTCGCCAACAAGGCGATCGCGAAGTTCGAGGCCGAGACGCTGGTGGTCGCCTGAGCGTCAACCCGGAGACTTCAATGGAAGCCGCTATCGATCGGATCATGCAGACGTATGATCTGCTGCTCAACCGCACGCCCGCTGCAAGCGACGAAGCGCGCGCGAAGGTGACGGAGTACGTGCAGACGCTGTTCGACGCCGGCGAGCGCGATCCGCATCGGTTGACGGTGTGCGGGCTGACCTATCTGCGCCAGCTCGACGGCAGCACCGACCATGTCAAGGCCGGGTATACCGGGCTGTAAGGCCGGCGCGGGCTTCGCAGTCTGGTTCAACTGTCAAACAGCTGTTCGGTGTCATCACCCGCGAAAGCGGGTGATCCAGTATTTCAGAGGCCGCGGTGATTGAGCCGAGAGGCCGCGGCGTACTGGATCGCCAACCTGGCTATGACGGTGCGGGTTCCTCACACACGATCGTCGTCCTGGCGAAAGCCAGGACCCGTAACCACCGCATTTGACGATGAACGGGATCGCGGCCCCAGCGTCGCGCAACAATTGAGATTTGGGGTAATGGGTCCTGGCTTTCGCCAGGACGACACTGAGTTTGTCGCACCTCAAAACTGAAATGGAGCAACCGAAACCGCGAGCTTTCCGTCGCTTGATTTCTGCACGGTGAATTCGACTTCCTTGGAAGCCTTGATGTCGCCCACGGAAACCGAGATGCCGCCGCTACACTGCAATGTTCGCTTGTCCTCACTGGCCGACGTCGTGACGATCTTTTCAGCGAGGAGGTATTGCGGCTTTGAGTTTTCCGCAGTGGGCTTTGCCGTCGATTCCCTGGCGGCGAAATTGACAAGCGGATTGCGGTGATCGTTGGAGATGGTCTGGAGCACGGCCTTCCGGGTTTCGATTGAATCGCACTCGAGTTGATCGCCGCAGCCACCCAGAACAACCAGAATCGGAAAAGTCAGAAACCAAAGCAGTCGTGACGGCATGCCAATTGACTTGTGTGGGATGGATGGTTTCCGACAACCGACCCGACGGAGCATGGTTCCTGCGCTCGCTCTCGGCGCGGCCGCTCCAGCCGCGGCCCGCGATCTTGCTCACCGGCCGGCCACGATCCGAAGGGAACGCTCATCTTGCCACTCCGTTGGTCCTCGATTGCTTGCGAGGAGCCAATCATGCGCACAACTGTCCTATTCGCTGTCTTGGCGTTCGTCCTGGCGTTCGGCGTTGCAGGGCTGGCAAATGTGAGCCCGGCCAGCGCCCGGGATTATCCCTGGTGCGTGCAGGGGCGCGGCGTCGGCTATCCCGGCGATTGCATGTACCGAACCCGCGCCCAGTGTCTCGCGTCAGCTTCCGGAAGGAACGTGACCTGCGGCATCAGTCCTCGCGCGGCATTTGGTCAGCAGCGGCAGGGATATCGCAGCCGCTATTGATTGTCTCGCCAATGGCGCGCGCAAGGCGGGTCGCGGAGGGGGGCGCTCATAACCGAACGCCGCCCGCTTGAAATGCATGCGAGCGGCGATGGCTCTGGCCCCAGGATGGGTGATGCAAAATCCTGACGACAATTGGTCTGCTGGCGGGTCCAAGAGTTTCGTAGCCAAGAAGAGGTACCTCAACTTCGCAAGCGCCGATACCGGACGGAGCGGCGGCAGATGTCGGGTCTAGGTTAGAATTGAGCACCAAGTTGCTCGGCCTCAGCCTGTACCCCCTCGCTGGGGCCGTTTTTTGAGCCGGCCTCTTTGAAACCTCTGCTGCTCTACGGATAGGTGTGGCCTTTCTGAGCAACGCGCACAGCCAACGGCGTGCGGGGAAGATCCCCAAACTCGGACGAGTCGTAGTCTCGGCCTTCAGGTGTCACGATGTGGATGTCGTAACACTGTGACCGTGAAAGCTCTTTTGCCTTGCGCAGAGCTGCCTCGGCGGTGCCGCGACGGTGCACGATCTCTCCAAACTTGCACCTAGCCTTTACGGTGAAGCTCATCTTTCTTCTTTTTCTTGTTTCGCTTGACGACCTCGGCCTGAGCCCGGAAGGCCTGGGCGAGGTTCTTCATTTGCTCGGCCGCGAATTCGTCAGCCGTCCGGACCGCCGCCTGCTCGGCGGTCTTGGCCTGCTTCTTCAGGTCCTTGGCGATGCCCATGTCCCGTAACTTCCACGCCGTTCCGGCAGTTCCATCCGTCTGATCTCATTGACGCGAAGCTGGCGGGAACTTTTCACGCTCCCGGGCTTTTTGATTTTGCTTTGGGGCAGCCAAACGTCAGCGTTGGAGAGAGGAGCCATGAAGCGACGACGCCGGGTTAGGCAGATTTTCCATCTTGAAGAACGCCTTGCCCAGGAAGCCAAAAGGCTACGTCAACGGGCCAAGAACCTTCCTCCCTGTCGAGAGCGAGAGACCCTGTTGAGGCAGGCGCGGCATGACGAAACCACCGCCAATTTGACGGCGTGGCTGCTGTCCCAAGGTCCGCGGGCACCCATCTAGGAGGACGCTCAATGCATACAAACCACCACCATATCGACGGTGTGGAGATTGCCTTTGTAAGCGCTGCGACCGTGTCGCTTGTGGCTCTCATCGCCTCCATGGCCTGGCTTTTGCTCGGGTGAAAATTGCCAGGTTGAAATTCGACCGAGGGCTCCACCGAGACCCTCATTCGACGGTCGCGCCGGCTTCGCCCTGATTTGCCGGCTTTGCCCAGCCAATCGGCTGTTGCGCGCAAGACACTCGCCTTGGGATATCCCGCAGCGATTTACATAAGCTAATGCTGGAACCGCGCGGTTCTTGATGGATTAGGGCTGCCTGGCTCCAACAGCTCAGCCCCGGATCAGGCAAACGGCCCCAGCACCGGCCTCCAGGCCCCCAAAGGTGCTGGGGCCATTTCGTTGTTTGGCGCATTACCTGATGCGTTTCGGGCGAGCTTCGACAGCGCCACCATCCCGTGAGTGATCTGCCGCAGCGTCCCGTCTGCCCTCAGTGAGCAGGCGGGACGTCGGTGCTACTTGTTCTCCGGCTTCCAGGTCGTGCTGGCGCGATCGTATTTGAAACAGCCGAGGCCCGCTCCGAATCAAAGCAAGCGAAAAATGACCGGCGATGGTGCGGCGATTTGCAGCACTGGCTAGCCGTGCCCTGCGGCTTGCCGAAGGCTGTGGCGAATGGTCGCTAGGGACACGCAGACGCGAGATCGGCGAGCGATTCCTGACCGAAGGGACCGCGCTGTCCGAGTGGCGATGCGATCACGTGACCGGATGCAGCCGGCGATCGGCAGGCTGCTTGCCGAAAATTCAGGAGGAAGCCCCATGATCCCGTCCCACATGCGCCTGGTCGGCGCGGTCGTCGCGCTGTTGCTTGGGGCGAGCGGTCCGGCGCCCGCGCAGCAGCTCGAGCTCAAGCTGATGGCGCCGGCGGCGCCCGGCGGCGGCTGGGATCAGACGGCGCGCTCGATGCAGCAGGCGCTGGTCGCCTCCGGCGTCGCGCGCAGCGTCCAGGTCACCAACGTTCCCGGCGCCGGCGGCAGCGTCGGCATCGCGCAGTTCGTCAACGGCGCAAAGGGCGACGGCAACCAGATGATGGTGAACGGCTTCGTCATGGTGGGCGCACTCGCCATGAACAAGTCGCCGGTGACGCTGGATCAGGTGACGCCCATCGCGCGCCTCACCGAGGAGATCCAGGTCATCGTGGTGCCGGCGAACTCGCCGATCAAGACGGCGCAGGATCTTGCCGCCGCGGTGAAGGCCGATATCGCCAAGGTGACCTTTGCCGGCGGCTCGGCCGGCGGCGTCGACCATGTGATGGCGGCGCTGTTCGCGGGCACGGTCGGCGCCGACGCCAAGAAGATCAACTACATTCCGTTCTCGGGCGGCGGCGAGTCGCTTGCGGCCATTCTCGGCGGCAAGGTCACGGCCGGCATTTCCGGCCTCAGCGAATATGAAGGCCAGATCAAGGCCGGCAAGCTGCGCGCGCTCGGCGTGACGTCGGCGAACCGGCTGCCGGGCGTCGATATCCCGACCTTCAAGGAGCAGGGCATCGATCTCGTGCTGGCCAATTGGCGCTCGGTGGTCGCACCGCCCGGCATCACGCCGGAGCAGCGTAAGGTGCTGAGCGATGCGGTCGAGAAGATGGTGAAGTCCGATTCCTGGAAGGAGATCCTGAAGCAGAAGGGTTGGGATGACGCCTATCTCGGCGGCGACGCCTTCGCGGATTTCCTGAAGAAGGAGATCACGCGCGTGACCGAGGTGCTGAAGTCCGTCGGCCTCGTGAAGTCATGACGCCGGACGCGGCGTCTGAAAATCTCCCGCCCGCGCCGGCGCGGCGCGTCGATCGCGCCGGCGTAATCATCGCGGCCGCGCTTGCCGGGCTTGCCGCGGTGCTGGTGTGGGACGCCAGCAAGCTGCCGTCGACCACGATGTACGGCATGGGGCCGGAGGCGATGCCGGTCGTCATCGCAATCGGCCTTGTCATCCTCGCGGTCGGCAATTTGATCGACGCGCTGCGCGGCAACCTGCCGCCGCGCGAGAGCATGGATCAGAAACCGGTGTGGCTGATCATCGGCGGCCTGGCGCTCCTGATCGCCATCATCGGCCTTGGCGGCGGCTTCATCCTCGCGACCTCGGCGCTGTTCGTCACCACGTCGGCGGCGTTCGGCCGCCGCGCCGTGCTGGCCGACACCGCCATCGCGCTGGTGATCACGACGCTGATTTATCTCGCGTTCGACAAGCTGTTGACGCTGAGCCTTCCCGCCGGCCCGCTGGAGCGACTGCTGTGATGGACACTTTCGCCGCGCTGGCGCACGGCATGGCGGTCGCCATGCAGCCGATGAACCTGCTCTACGCCTTGATCGGCGTGTTCCTGGGCACCGCGGTCGGCGTATTGCCGGGCATCGGTCCGGCGCTGACGGTCGCGCTGCTGCTGCCGGTGACCTACAAGCTCGATCCCGGCGGCTCGCTGATCATGTTCGCCGGCATCTATTACGGCGGCATGTATGGCGGATCGACCACCGCGATCCTGATCAATACGCCGGGCGAGAGCGCGTCGATGGCGACCGCGCTCGAGGGCAACAAGATGGCCAAGGCCGGCCGCGGCGGTCCGGCGCTGGCGACCTCGGCGATCGGCTCGTTCGTGGCCGGCACCATCGCCACCATCGGCCTCGCATTCCTTGCGCCATGGCTGGTCGATTTCGCGGTGCGCTTCGGGCCGGAGGATTACTTCGCGCTGATGTGCGTCGCCTTCGTCACGGTGTCGGCAACCTTCGGCGACTCGCCGGTCCGCGGCCTCACCAGCCTGTTCATCGGCCTCACGCTCGGGCTGGTCGGGATCGACAAGCTGACCGGTCAGGCGCGGCTTGCCTTCGGCATCCCCGAGCTGCTCGACGGCGTCGAGGTGACGACGCTCGCGGTCGGCCTGTTCGCGGTCGGCGAGGCGCTCTATGTCGCCTCGCGCCGTCATCACGCCGAGGAGAAGCTCGAGCCGGTGCGCGGCTCGCTGTGGATGACGCGGGAGGACTGGCGGCGGTCGTGGAAGCCGTGGCTGCGCGGCACGCTGTTCGGTTTTCCGATCGGGGCGCTGCCGGCCGGCGGCGCGGAGATCCCGACATTCCTGTCCTATTCCACCGAGCGGCGGCTGACCAAACATCCCGAGGAGTTCGGCAAGGGCGCGATCGAAGGCGTCGCAGGGCCGGAAGCGGCGAACAACGCGTCCGCCGCCGGCACGCTGGTGCCGCTGTTGACGCTCGGGCTGCCGACCTCGGCAACAGCTGCAATGATGCTGGCGGGCTTCCAGCAATACGGCCTCAACCCGGGGCCGCTGTTGTTCGCGGAGCGGCCCGATCTGGTGTGGGGCCTGATCGCGAGCCTGTTCATCGCCAACGGCATGCTGCTGGTGCTCAATCTGCCGCTGGTCGGTCTCTGGGTGCGGCTGCTGGCGATTCCGCAGCCTTGGCTCTATGCCGGCATCCTGGTGTTCGCGACCATGGGCACGATCGCGGCGAAGCCGTCGGTCGTCGAGCTGTCGATGCTGGCGGCGTTCGGCGTGATGGGCTTTCTGATGCGCCGGTTCGACTTCCCGATCGCACCCGTCGTGATCGGGCTGATCCTCGGGCCGATCGCCGAAAGCCAGCTCCGTCGCGCGCTGGCCATCAGCCTCGGCGATCCCATGGTGCTGCTGCAAAGCCCGATGTCGGCGACGCTGCTCGGCATCGCGCTGATCGCGCTGCTGGCGCCGTTCGTGCTCAAGGGGCTCGGGCGATTCAAAGCGAACGAGGATTAGGACGCGACCAGACCGTAAAAGGCCCGCTCCGGGGCTCGCATTTCGGAGCGGGCCAGTCTGGGCACGGCAAATATCGCCGCGACGCAAAACCTAGCGCGACAAGCTGACACCACCCTGACGACGGCAAAAAAAGCGAGGCAGCTGAACGCCACCTCGCTGTCGCAGGATTTTCCGTGAACGGAAAGTTCAGCTCACCATTTGTAGGCGAGGCTCGCCGTGATGCGGCGGCGATCGCCGTAATAGCAGGAGCTGATGGTCGCGCAGCTCGCGACATAGATCTTGTCGGTGACGTTCACGACATTGAGCGCCGCGCGCCAGTTGTTGTCCCATTCGTAATGCAAGGCGAGGTCGCCCAGCACGACGCCCGGGACGCGTGCGGTGTTCGCGGTGTCGGCAAAGGACGAGCCGACATAGCGCACGCCGCCGCCGAAGCCGAAGCCCGTGAGCGGGCCGTCGCGGAAGGTATAGTCGGTCCACGCTGATGCGAGCTGCCGCGGCGCGTTGGTCGGCACGGTGCCGATCAGCGCAGGATTGAGGTCCTTGCTGACGAACAGCTCGTAATTGGTGTAGCTCGCCACCAGCTTGAAATCGCGCGCGATGTTCGCGACCGCCTCAAGCTCGACGCCGCGTGAGGTGACTTCGCCGTTCTGGGTCTGGAACAGCGGATTGTTCGGATCGGTTGTCAGCGCGTTCTTGCGCTTGAGGTCGAAATACGCGACGCCGAACCGTGCGTTGAGCCCGACCGGCTCGTACTTGACGCCGACCTCGGTCTGCTCGGAGGTTTCCGGCAGCAGCAATTGGCCGGCCGCGGTGGTGCCGATGACCGGATTGTAGCCCGTCATGTAGGAGACGTAGGGCGCAACGCCGCTGTCGAAATTGTAGATCGCGCCGACACGGCCGGAGAACTTGCTGTCGTCGCGGCCCTGGGACGCGCCGATCCGGTTGTTGTTGGTGAGATCGACCCAGTCCTGGCGTCCGGACAGCACGACCGTCAGGCGGTCGAGCTTGACCTGATCCTGCAGATAGAGCCCGGCCATGCCCTGGGCGAGATAGCCGTTCTGATAGAGTGGGCCGCTATACGGCCGGTTGGTGCCATAGACCGGATTGAGCACGTTGAGATTCGTGCCCATGCCAAAGCCCTGGCGGTCGTCGATGCCGTAATATTTCAGATCGACGCCGACCAGCGCGGTGTGCTGCAGCGCGCCGGTGGTGAAGCGGTATTCGAGCTGATTGTCGAGGTTGAGCTGGGTGGCGATGCCGCGGGTGTAGAAATTGCCGCGCGTGATGTCGGCGGCGGCCGGCGTCGTCGCGTAGCCGAGCCCATAGAGGCCGGCATAATAGACGTCGACATGCGCCATGCGCGCGTTCTGGCGGAAGTCGACGCTGTCAGTCACGCTCTTCTGGAACTGGTAGCCGACCATCTGCTGGTCGCGGCGGAACTGGTCGGCGCTGGGATCGCCGACGAACAGGCTGGTCGGAATCCGGCCGAACGGCGCGTTGGTGACGGTGCCGACATAGGGCAGGAAGTTCAGCGCGCGGGTGTTGCTGTGCGAGGCCATGCCGAACACGGTGAGGCTGGTGTCGGCATCGGGCCGCCAGGTCACCGACGGGGCAAAGAAGAAGTTGTTGTCGTAGACATAGTCGGTCTGGGTGCCGCCGCCCTGGGCCTGGCCGACCAGGCGGTACTGCACCTGGCCATTGCCGGGCTGCGCCGTCGCGCCGCCGATGTCGAACTGGGTATAGGCGTTGCCGAAATTGTTGACGCCGGTCTCGATGTAGCGAATGGGCTCGGCCTGCGGCAGCTTGCTCACCGCGTTGACGAGGCCGCCCGGCGCCGAGCCGCCATACAGGATGCCGGACGGACCGCGCAGCACCTCGACGCGCTCGAGATTGAAGGGCTGCAGCTTCCAGCTCGCATAGGAGGTGTAGAACAGCTGCAGGCCGTCGAGGAACAGCGACTCGTTCTGCGCGGGGAAGCCGCGGATCATGAACCAGTCGTTGCGGAAATCGGCGCCATAGGTGCCGCCGATGACGCCCGGCGTGTAGCGCAGCACCTCGTCGAACTTGCTGACGATCTTCTGGTCGCGGATCTGCTCGGCGCTGATGACGGACACCGATTGCGGCGTCTGGATGATCGGCGTGCTGGTCTTGGTGCCGCTGGCGCTCAGCCGCGCCAGATAGCCGGTGACCGGGCCGTTGGCGCGTTCGTGCCCGCCGCCTGCGCCTGCCGGCTGCTGTGCGAGTTGTGGCTGGGTGGCCACTGGCGCAACTGTTGCGCGGCGCGAGGCACTGCGTGCGCGCGTGGTCCGTTGCGAAGGCTGCTGCGATCGCGCCGCTTGCCGCTGCGGCGCTTCGACGGTCACGGACGGCAATTGCGTCTGGGCGAAGGCATCGTCAGCAACGACAACCGAAAACACAACGACAGCCGAAGCAGCAAACCGCTGCGGCCGAATCCACCTGCACGACATTTATTCCACGCTCCGTAAAAAAATCTTGAGCGAGTCGTTATCACGGTGATTTTCGCGAGCGGCCTGCACGCGGTTAGAAGCTGTCGAAGTTGCGCGCAAAGCTTGGCTGTGTGACCGGGAGACAACGGCGCATGACGCGCAATTGCACGCATCGCGTGAGAGCTTTGAATCGATCCAGTGTTGAACGATTCAAAAATCGAACGATTCAAAAATCGTCTCGCCGTCTCGTGAGTCAATGCATCGCGATCGCGCGCGTCATGCTCAGGCGGCTCCGATGTCGCGTGGTTGTGCGAGCAGGGCTTGCAAACCTCGAGGTGCTGGTCGTCCTGTCCGTTAGCCCCGCGCGGGCGGGAAGGGGGGCGTCACGTTCCATTCGGCGGCCGCCTCAGCCGTGCTCGCCGGGCGGCTGGAACGGGGTGGCGGGGGCGGCCACCCCGCCGGCTGGCAATCCCCGCCATCCCCACCATATCTGGCATAATTGACCGGCAGGGACCGCAACCGCTTGGCCATTTTGGGGCGATGTGATAACGCTCTGAAACCAGCTTCGACCGCCACTCGTGACCGTCCGCATCCCGCCTAAAGGCTTGCGGCGGTGGAGATATTTCGCCGATGACCTCATCCACCAAGACCGCTTCCGCGCCCGACTCCTTCTTCACCGCGACCCTCGCCGAGGCCGATCCCGAGATCGCCGCCGCGATCAAGGGCGAGCTCGGCCGGCAGCGTCATGAGATCGAGCTGATCGCCTCCGAAAACATCGTCAGCCGCGCCGTGCTGGAGGCGCAGGGCTCGGTGATGACCAACAAATACGCGGAGGGTTATCCGGGCGCGCGCTACTACGGCGGTTGCGAGTGGGTCGACGTCGCCGAGAATCTGGCGATCGAGCGCGCCAAGAAGCTGTTCGGCGCCGGCTTCGCCAACGTCCAGCCGAACTCCGGCAGCCAGATGAACCAGGCGGCGTTTCTGGCTTTGCTGCAACCCGGCGACACCTTCATGGGCCTCGACCTCGCGGCCGGCGGCCATCTCACCCACGGCTCGCCGGTCAACATGTCCGGCAAGTGGTTCAAGGCTGCGCACTACACCGTGCGCCGCGAGGACCAGATCATCGACATGGACGCGGTGCAGAAGCAGGCCGAGCAGGTCAAGCCGAAGCTGATCATCGCCGGCGGCTCGGCCTATTCGCGCGCCTGGGACTTCAAGCGTTTCCGCGAGATCGCGGACTCCGTCGGCGCGTATCTGTTGGTCGACATGGCGCATTTCGCGGGCCTCGTGGCCGGCGGCGTGCATGCCTCGCCGGTGCCGCACGCCCACGTCACCACCACGACGACGCACAAGTCGCTGCGCGGCCCGCGCGGCGGCCTGATCCTCACCAATGACGAGACGCTGGCCAAGAAGCTGAACTCGGCGATCTTCCCGGGCCTGCAGGGCGGTCCGCTGATGCACGTCATCGCCGCGAAGGCAGTGGCGTTCGCCGAAGCGCTGCGGCCGGACTTCAAGGTCTACGCCAGGAACGTGGTCGAGAACGCCAAGGCGCTGGCGGAGACGCTGCGCGGCCACGGCCTCGACATCGTCTCCGGCGGCACCGACAACCATCTGATGCTGGTCGATCTCAGGCCGAAGGGGCTGAAGGGCAACATCTCCGAGAAGGCGCTGGTGCGCGCCGCCATCACCTGCAACAAGAACGGCATCCCGTTCGATCCCGAAAAGCCGTTCGTCACCTCCGGCCTGCGCCTCGGCACGCCGGCGGCGACCACGCGCGGCTTCGGTGTCGCCGAGTTCAAGCAGGTCGGCGGCATGATCGCGGAAGTGCTGAACGCGCTGGCGCAGTCGCCGGACGGCAAGGCGCCGCTGGTCGAGGCCGCGATCAAGGAGCGCGTCAAGGCGCTGACCGATCGCTTCCCGATCTATCAGTAAGGCCCGTTCGTTTTTTTGAGCATGATCTCTTCGGAAAACCGCTTCGCACTTTTCCGGATCATGCTCGTGTAGAGGTCCCGTCGGATGCGCTGCCCGAGCTGCAATTCTCTCGATACGCAGGTCAAGGACTCGCGTCCGACCGAGGACTCCGCGGTCATCCGCAGGCGTCGCGTCTGCATGGCCTGCAACTTCCGCTTCACAACCTTCGAGCGGGTGCAGCTGCGTGAGCTGACCGTCATCAAGCGAAACGGCCGCCGCGTGCCGTTCGACCGCGACAAGCTGGTGCGCTCGCTGCAGATCTCCTTGCGCAAGCGCCCGGTGGAATCCGAGCGGGTGGAGAAGATGGTGTCGACCATCGTGCGCGAGCTCGAAAGCGGCGGCGAGGCCGAGGTCTCCTCGGAGGCGATCGGCGAGATCGTGATGGAGCATCTGCGCCAGCTCGACGACGTCGCCTATGTGCGCTTCGCCTCGGTCTATCGCAACTTCCGCGAGGCCAAGGACTTCGAGGCCGTGCTCGACGAGTTGACCGGCGAAGAGGACCCGCGGCTCGCGACGCTACGCAAATGATCTTCCGCATTCTGGAAGACCAGTTCGCGCAGAAGGCCAAAGAGGCCAAGGAAGCAGCCAAGGAAGCGGCGAAGGCGGCCGATCTGCGCTTCATGCAGCTGGCGCTGGCGCTCGGCCGGCGCGGGCTTGGGCGCACTTGGCCCAATCCGGCGGTCGGCGCGGTGATCGTCAAGGACGGCGTCATCGTCGGCCGCGGCTGGACGCAAGCAGGCGGCCGGCCGCATGCCGAGGTCGAGGCGCTGCGGCGCGCAGGTGACGCCGCGCGCGGCGCCACGCTCTATGTGACGCTCGAACCCTGTTCGCATTTCGGTCGTTCGCCGCCCTGTGCGGATGCCGTGGTTGCGGCCGGGCTCGCCCGCGTCGTCTCGGCGATCGAGGATCCCAATCCGGAAGTCGCGGGGCAGGGGCACGCCAAGCTGCGCGCCGCCGGCATCGCGGTGGATGTCGGGCTGTGCGCGGCGGAGGCTGCGCGCGACCATGCCGGACACTTCCGCCGCATCCGCGACAAGCGCCCGCATGTGATCCTCAAGCTCGCGGTGTCCGCCGACGACAAGATCGCTGCCAGCGGCCACAAGCCGGTCGCGATATCAGGCGAGGCCGCGCGGACCCGGGTGCATCTGCTGCGCGCGCAGAGCGACGCGATCCTGGTCGGCATCGGCACGGTCAAGGCCGACGATCCGCTTTTGACCTGCCGGTTGCCGGGGATGGCGGCGCGCTCGCCGGTGCGCCTGGTGCTGGACCGCGCGCTGCGCATTTCAGGCGACAGCCGCCTGGTGCACTCGGCGCGCGAGACGCCGCTCTGGGTGCTGACCTCCGACATGGCGGAGGCGCCTGCCGCGGTGAAGTTAGGTGCCGCCGGGGCGCAGGTGATCCGCGTCGCCGTCAGCGCGCCTGAAGGTCTCGATCTGCCGTCCGTCCTGCATGCGCTGGCCGAGAAGGGGATCTCGCGGCTGCTGGTCGAGGGCGGATCGCGCGTGGCAAATTCTTTCGTGGCAGCCGGCCTTGTCGATGAGATCTGGCTGTTGCGCGGACCCGATGCGATCGGTGCCGACGGCGTTCCCGCGCTGGACGCAATGCCGCTCGACGCAATCACGCAGTCGCCCGCCTTCCGGCTTCGTGCTAGCGAAACCCTCGGCAAAGACAGTCTCATGATCTACGAGCGTGCGTAATGTTTACCGGAATTGTCACCGATATCGGTGAGATCACCAGCCTGAAGCAGGTAGCGCAGGGGCAACTGCATCGGATGCGAATTGCCTGCGACTACGACCAGACCACGATCGCCGACGGCGCCTCGATCGCCTGCAACGGCGTCTGCCTCACCGTCGTCGCCTCCGGCACCGCCGATGGCAAGACCTGGTTCGATGTCGATGCGGCGGCCGAGACGCTCGGCATGACCACCGCCAAGCATTGGGCGCAGGGCGGCAAGCTCAATCTCGAGCGCGCGCTCAAGATCGGCGACGAACTCGGCGGTCACATTGTGGCCGGGCATGCCGATGGCATCGCCACCATCGTCAAGCGCGACGACCTGCCCGACATGGCGCGCTTCGAGCTGCGAACCAGCCGCGAACTGGCGCGTTTCATCGCGGCGAAGGGTTCGATCACGCTGGACGGCGTGTCGCTGACCGTGAATACGGTCGACGACGTGACATTTTCGGTGCTGATCATCCCCCACACGCTTGCTGTGACGACCCTGAGCGGCTGGAAGGCCGGCAGCGAGGTCAATATCGAGGTCGATCTGATGGCCCGCTACGCGGCGCGGCTGTCGGAGATGAAATAGCTTCGGCCTGGGCATTGCGGCCAAGACAGACGTCCCTATCTGCCTATGCGCCTCGGGCGATTTTCAGCCCGGGCGGCCTATGCATTGCAGGCGAACCCGGCCTGAAAAATCGGGCTGATCGCGGTGACATCCGGGCCAGTATTGCCCTTGGCTTTAGCCCCTGCTGCGCCTAAAACGCTGCACAACTCCTCCCCAAGTTCCGATTGGTATTGCAATGGCTGACGCGCGGCGCGCACCCCTGAAGGACCAGACCGACATTACCGGCGCACGCGTGCTGATCGTCGAGGCGCGGTTTTATGACGACATCCAGGATGCGCTGCTGGAAGGCGCGCTTGCCGAGATCAAGGCCGCAGGCGCCAGCCATGACGTGATCACGGTGCCGGGCGCGCTGGAGATTCCGGCGGCGATCGCGATCGCGATCGATGCGGCTGAAGCGAACGGCAAGCCCTATGACGCGGCGATCGCGCTCGGCTGCGTGGTGCGCGGCGACACCATCCATTTCGAAATCGTCTCGCAGGAGTCCTCGCGCGGATTGATGGATTTGGCCGTCAGCCGGAAATTCCCGCTCGGCAACGGCATCCTCACCGTCAACACCGAGGCGCAGGCCTGGGCGCGGGCGCGTGCCAGCGAACTGAACAAGGGCGGCGATGCGGCGCGTGCGGCGCTCGCGATGCTGCGGATCAAACGCCGCCTGGCAAAGGCCTGACCATGGCTGACAACAAGAAGCCCGCGAAAGCTCCCGACAGAAAAGCCAACCGCCGCGGCGCGGCACGGCTTGCGGCGGTGCAGGCGCTCTACCAGATGGACATTGGCGGCGCCGGCATCAACGACATCTTCGCCGAGTTCGAGAGCCACTGGCTCGGCAACGAGGTCGAGGGCGAGAAATACCTGCCGGCGGAAGCCGCGTTTTTCCGCGACGTGGTCTCCGGCGTGGTGCGCGACCAGGCCAAGCTCGATCCGCTGATCGACGAGGCGCTGTCGAAGGGC
This sequence comes from Bradyrhizobium sp. USDA 3262, assembly GCF_054060035.1. Classification (NCBI taxonomy): domain Bacteria; kingdom Pseudomonadati; phylum Pseudomonadota; class Alphaproteobacteria; order Hyphomicrobiales; family Nitrobacteraceae; genus Bradyrhizobium; species Bradyrhizobium sp. USDA 3262. Next base: position 5,968,777 of record NZ_JBSSCT010000001.1, on the reverse strand, counting down.
TGGCCGCTGAAGCGGATCGACGCCATCCTGCGCGCGGTGCTGCGGGCAGGCTCCTACGAGCTCGAGCACCGCAAGGACGTGCCGGGCCGGGTGGTGGTCTCCGAATATGTCGATGTCGCGCACGCCTTCGTCGAAAAGGACGAAACCGGCATGGTCAACGCCGTGCTCGACCAGATCGCGCGCCAGTTCCGCGGCGACGAGTTTGTGCGGAGCTGAGTGGAGACATATGATCGCTTGACCGTCACCCTGAGGAGGCCGCGCAGCGGCCGTCTCGAAGGGCGGCGGCCCGGCTGGGGCCGTGCATCCTTCGAGGCTCGCTCCGCTCGCACCTCAGGATGACGGGGCTGCTATCGTGACGCAGAGCGACAAACCGATATCCGGCGAAGACTCCCTGATCGCGCGCTATTTCAAGCCGCTCGCGACCGATCCGGGTGCGTTCGGGCTCGACGATGACGCCGCCGCGCTGAGGGCTGATGGCGAGGACATCGTGGTCACCACGGACGCCATCGTCGAGGGCGTGCACTTCCTTCTCGATGATCCGCCCGATACGCTGGCGCGCAAGGCGCTGCGGGTGAACCTCTCCGACATCGCCGCCAAGGGCGCGGTGCCGGCAGGCTTCGTGCTGACGCTGGCGCTGCGCGGCGCCGAGGAGGCCTGGCTGAAGCCGTTTGCCCGGGCGCTCGGCGAGGACGCCGCGCATTTCGGCTGCCCGCTGCTCGGTGGCGACACGGTCTCGACGCCGGGGCCGCTGATGATCTCGATCACCGCGTTCGGCCGGGTGCCGCAGGGCACGATGGTGCATCGCGCGGGGGCACAGGCGGGCGACCGTGTGTTCGTCACCGGCACGATCGGAGACGCCGCGCTCGGCCTCGATGTGCTCCGGGGTGGCCCGGTCGCCGCGGCTCTGGCGGACGATGTCGTCGGGCGGGATTTTCTTGCCGCCCGTTACCGCGTTCCGCAGCCGCGCAACGCGTTGGCCAAGGCCGTCCGCACCCACGCCAGCGCCGCGATGGATGTGTCCGACGGTCTTGCCGGCGATCTGGCCAAGCTTTGCGCAGCCAGTGGTGTGGCGGCCGTGATCAATGTGCCGAGTGTCCCGTTGTCGTCTGCAGCCGCAGGGCTGCTCGCGCGCAAGGCGATTGATATCGAGACCTTGGTGGCCGGCGGTGATGATTACGAGCTCTTGTGCGCGGTCCCGAGCCATCATGTCGACGCGTTTCTGCGGGACGCACGGCAGGCCAAGGTCGCGGTAACCGCAATCGGCGGCCTGATCGCAGGCTTGTCGCCACCAAGCTTCCTTGACGGGCAGGGCCGGGAACTGAAGTTGAAGCGGCTGTCCTACAGCCATTTCTAGAGCGTTTTCGAGCGAAGTGAGCGGTTCGCGTTGAGAAAACGCGTCGGAACGGAAGCAGCGCTAGACTTCCCGCGCCTGATGGCGCCGATTTTCCTTCTAAATAGCTGCCGATATCGGCGTTTTCGGCCACAGGTGGCGTTGCACAGCGGTAACGATTTTGGCAAGGTCGCGCCCGATTTGAGGCAATCCGTTTTTGGGGAGGATTGTCCTCGCAAAATAAGCGCCTGCCGCCCCCTAGCGGCACAAGAAGGCGCGGGGGTTACATCAAGGATCTGAGGCAACATGACAGCTTTATGGTTGATTGTGCTCTGCGGGGCGCTTTCCATCGTCTACGCGATCTGGGCGACGCAGTCGGTCTTGAACGCGGATGCGGGCAATGCCCGCATGCAGGAAATCGCGGCCGCGGTGCGCGAGGGCGCACAGGCCTATCTGCGGCGGCAGTACACTACGATCGGCATGGTCGGTATCGTGATCTTCGTGGTGCTGGCCTACTTCCTGGGCCTGCTCGTGGCGATCGGCTTTGCGGTCGGCGCCATCCTGTCGGGGGCTGCCGGCTTCATCGGCATGAACGTCTCGGTGCGCGCCAACGTCCGCACCGCGCAGGCGGCAACCACCTCGCTCGCCGGCGGCCTCGAGCTCGCCTTCAAGGCGGGCGCGATCACCGGCATGCTGGTTGCCGGTCTCGCGCTGCTCGGCGTCACCATCTACTTCATGGTGCTGGTCAAGTTCATGGGTCTCGAAGCGGGCAGCCGCACCGTGGTCGACGCCATGGTGGCGCTCGGCTTCGGCGCCTCGCTGATCTCGATCTTCGCCCGTCTCGGCGGCGGCATCTTCACCAAGGGTGCGGACGTCGGCGGCGACCTCGTCGGCAAGGTCGAGGCCGGCATCCCCGAGGACGATCCGCGTAACCCGGCCACCATCGCCGACAACGTCGGCGACAATGTCGGTGACTGCGCCGGTATGGCGGCGGACCTGTTCGAGACCTATGCGGTGACCGCGGTCGCCACCATGGTGCTCGCGGCGATCTTCTTCGCCAAGACGCCGATCCTGGTGAACATGATGACGCTGCCGCTCGCGATCGGCGGTATCTGCATCATCACCTCGATCGTCGGCACCTTCTTCGTCAAGCTCGGTGCCAGCCAGTCCATCATGGGCGCCCTCTACAAGGGCCTGATCGCCACCGGCATCCTGTCGCTGGTCGGCGTCGCGCTCGTGATCAATTGGCTGGTCGGCTTCGGCAAGCTCGACGGCGTCGACTATACCGGCATGGCGCTGTTCTGGTGCGGCGTGGTCGGTCTCGTCGTCACCGGCCTGATCATCTGGATCACCGAATACTACACCGGCACCGACTACCGCCCGGTGAAGTCGATCGCCTCGGCCTCGGTCACCGGTCACGGCACCAACGTGATCCAGGGTCTCGCGGTCTCGATGGAAGCGACCGCGCTGCCCGCGATCGTGATCATCGCCGGCATCCTGGTCACCTACAGCCTGGCCGGCCTGTTTGGCATCGCGATCGCGACCGCCACCATGCTGGCGCTGGCCGGCATGATCGTCGCGCTCGACGCGTTCGGGCCGGTCACCGACAACGCCGGCGGCATTGCCGAGATGGCCGGCCTGCCCAAGGAAGTGCGCAAGTCGACCGACGCGCTCGACGCGGTCGGCAATACCACCAAGGCGGTGACCAAGGGCTACGCGATCGGCTCCGCCGGCCTCGGTGCGCTGGTGCTGTTTGCGGCCTATAACCAGGACCTCAAATTCTTCATCAGCGACGCCAACGCCCATGCCTACTTCAAGGGCGTCAACCCGGACTTCTCCCTGAACAATCCTTACGTCGTGGTCGGCCTGCTGTTCGGCGGCCTGCTGCCGTATCTGTTCGGTGCGATGGGCATGACCGCGGTCGGTCGCGCCGCCGGTGCGATCGTCGAGGAAGTGCGCCGTCAGTTCCGCGAGAAGCCCGGCATCATGCAGGGCACCGACAAGCCCGACTACGGCAAGGCGGTCGACCTGCTGACCCGGGCGGCGATCAAGGAGATGATCATCCCGTCGCTGCTGCCGGTGCTGTCGCCGATCGTGGTCTACTTCCTGATCTACGCGATCGCGGGCGGTGGCGCAGCCGGCAAGTCGGCGGCATTCTCCGCGGTCGGTGCCATGCTGCTCGGCGTCATCGTCACCGGTCTGTTCGTCGCGATCTCGATGACCTCGGGCGGCGGCGCATGGGACAACGCCAAGAAGTACATCGAGGACGGCCACTACGGCGGCAAGGGCTCTGACGCCCACAAGTCCGCGGTGACCGGCGATACCGTCGGCGATCCCTACAAGGACACGGCGGGCCCGGCGGTGAACCCGATGATCAAGATCACCAACATCGTGGCGCTGCTGCTGCTGGCGATCCTGGCGCACTGAGCGGCGCGACACGACTGAAGCGCAAAATCCCGCGGTGCGAGCCGCGGGATTTTTATTTCTGCATGGGCTTCGTTCGGCGTGCTTGCCGAACTGATCGACTTTCCGCCAACGATATCCGCCGAGACCCAGACGCGAACAACACGGAGATCAATCGATGTCGCTCTCATCCGCACGGAACTACGCGCTCCGCGCTTCCAAATCACAGGATCAGAAGGAGGCCATCGAGCTGCTGTCGAAGGCGATCATGGAACTGGCAATGTCGATTGAAGCAACCGACGCCAAGGTCAAGAAGATCAACAAGTCGTCGTAGCCGCACCGTGCTGCGGACTGGGACAGAATCGTAGGGTGGATTAGCGAAGCGTAATCCACCGACAGGTCTAACCGCGGCGGCGGATTACGCCTTCCGCCTTCGCTCGTTGAGCTGCGGCGGACGCGGTTGGCTAATCCGCCCTACAGCTCAGCAGTCGTCATCCCCGCGCAAAGGCTTCGCCTTTGTCGCTGGAGGTGCGAGCCTTGCGGCGCAATTGCGCCGCTGGGCGAGCCTCGAAGGATGAGAGGCGGTGCATGCGGCCATCCTTCGAGACGCCGCGCAAGCGCGCGGCTCCTCCAGCGACAAAGGCGAAGCCTTTGCGCGGGGATGACGCCGGGTACGCGGCGCGAGCTTTGTTCGGAGGCTATTTCACCTCCATCTGCAAGCCTTCCTTCTCGATGATTGCGGCAAACTTCTTCGTCTCGGCGTCGACGAAATCGGAGAATTGCTGGGGCGTGCCGTAGTCGGCGCGCGCGCCCATGCCGGCGATGTTCTTCTTGACGTCGTCGCGCTCCAGCATCGCCTTGACCTGGCGGTTCAGTTCGTCGAGCACCGGGGCAGGCGCGGTCTTCGGCAGGAAGACGCCGAACCAGGACGAGACGTCGAACTTTGCCAGTTCCGGCGCGCCCTCGCGCATCGTCGGCAGGTTCGGTGCGGAATCGCTGCGCTCCGGCGTGGTGACACAGAGGCCGTTGAGCTTGCCGTCCTGCACCTGCGGCAGCGACGGATAGAGATTGTCGAACAGGATCTGGATGTCGCCGGCGAGCCCCGCCTGCAATGCGGGACCGGCGCCGCGGAACGGCACGTGCGTCATCTTCAGCCCGGTGAGTTGCAGGAACCAGGCGCCGGTGAGGTGAGGGCTCTGTCCGGTGCCGGACGAGCCGTAGGTGAGCTTGTCCGGGTTCTGCTTCAGGAAGGCAATCAATTCGGGGATCGATTTGAGGCCGGTCGACGGATGCGCCGACACGATGTTCGGGATACGGATCATGTTGGAGACCGGCTGCAACTGGTCGGCCTTGTAGGTCAGGTTGCGGAAGATGCTGTAGGCGATCGCGTTGGGGCCGGGATTGCCGATCAGGATGGTGTGGCCGTCGCCCTTGGCGCGCGCGACCTCGGATGTGCCGATGGTGCCGCCGGCGCCGGAGCGATTCTCCACCACCACCGACTGGCCCCAGAGCGGCTGCAAATGCGCCGCCAGCAGCCGCCCCATCACGTCGGTCGAGCCGCCCGCCGCCGCCGGCACGATGATGCGGACGGTCTCGGTCGGCCGCCAGTCGCCGGCGCCGAGGCTTGTGCGCGGCAGGATCGACGCGGCCGTCATCGCGGCCGTGCCCGACAATACCGTACGACGGGAAAATCTCTTGGCTCTCATGCGCTTACCCCCTGCTCAGGCTTTTGTTTGCGAGCAAACTAGGGGACCGCTTGCCCCTCGGGCAAGCGACAACTTGGCGCAGCGGCTTAAGCTCTGGACTCCGGTTTGACGCGTTTCTTCACGCGAACCGGAGTCCACTTCGCTCTAGTTGAAGCTCAGCAGCTTGAAGAGCGGTGTCAGGTAGGACATTTCCTGGCCCGACGTCGGCGTGGACCGGCTGACGAAGTCGAAGATCTTGCCGTCCTTCAGGCCGTAATTGGCGAGCCGGCGCACTTGCCGGTTCTTGTCGAAATAGACCGCGATCACGCGCTGGTCGATCACCCGCTGATTCATGAAGGCGACCGGGCGAGAGGTCCGCTGCGAGATGTAATAAAACACCTCGCCGTCCAGCGTTGCGACCGTCGAGGGCGTGCCGAGGACGATGAGCACCTGGTCCTGGCTCGCGCCGATCGGGATTTGCTCGAGCGCCCCTTCCGGCAGGATGTAGCCCTTCTGGAATTGTTCGCCGGCGCAGCCGCCGAGTGCGGCGCAGACGAGGCCAATCGCCGCGACGGCGCGGAGACGCGAAAAGAACCCGCGCGCGGAAGCGGCGCGAGACTGTCGTGAAAGAGTGTGGTTCATCGGCGGAACTGATCCGTCCCCTTGCATCGGCCGAGGCATTGACGTACCGGGCAGCTCAATGGATTGCAATCATGCCGAGCTCCAATGGGCGACCTCTCAACAGGCGACCCTTTGGGGACCGGCAGCCGGAACCCGTCATGCTTTGGCCGTTCAATCACTTCAGAAGACCCCGGGTGCCCGCGCGCAGCACCATTGAGACCATCTATGGCATGATCGTGACGCAGGCGCGAGAACCGTTGTTTTACCGTGACTTGGGCGTTCCGGACACGGTTAACGGCCGTTTTGACCTGCTTCTGATGCATCTGTGGCTGGTGCTGCGGCGCCTCAAATCCGTCGAGGGCGGCGTGGGGCTGTCCCAGGCCCTGTTCGATCATTTCTGCATCGATATGGACGACAATCTGCGCGAAATGGGCGTCGGCGACCTCACGGTGCCGAAGCGCATGCAGGCCTTCGGCGAGGCCTTCTACGGCCGCACCGCGGCCTATGATCTGGCGCTGACCGACAGCGAGGCGGCTTTGGCCGAGTCGTTCTGCAAGAACATCCTCAACGGTCAGAATTTCGACAAGGCCCGCGAGCTCGCCGCCTACGCCCGGGAGGCGATCGAAGAGCTGGCGCGCGCCGATCTCGCGGCGTTGGCCAAGGGCGCGTGGCGCTTTCCGGTACCACAGGCTGCGGGGACGGCGGCATGAGCGGCGGCACCACAGGGCAGCCCGATGCACGGCGCGACCGCGACCCCTGGCGGGTCCTCGTCAATGTCGCGCAGATACCGGAGACCGGCCTGCATCGCGAGATCGCGGCCGACGAGGCGGTGCGCAAGGCGATGGCCGAAGTTGCCGAGTTGCGGGAGGTCGTCTCCGCGCATGCAGAGTTCGACCTGCAGCCCAAGCGCGACGGCAGCTACCACGTCACCGGCAGAGTTAAGGCCAGGGTCGGGCAGACCTGCGTGGTGACGCTCGATCCGATCGAGAACGAGATCGATGAGCCGATCGATGTGGTGTTCGCGCCGCCCGAGCAGATCCCGCAAATGGCCGACCTGGTCGACGACGCCGATGACAGCGATGAGGAAACGCCGGACCCGCCGGAGCCGATCGTCGGCGGCTTCATCGACATCGGCCGGCTCGCCACCGATGCGCTGTTCCTCGGCATAGACCCGTATCCGCGCAAGGTGGATGCGGTCTTTGAACAGAAGGTTGAAGTGCCTGACCCGGAAAATCATCCTTTCGCGGCGCTGAAGGCGCTGAAGGAAAAGCCGGACGGCAAGAAGCCCAAGGGGAGTTAAGGGCAGCCGGCGCCACATTTGCGGGGATGGCTTGCCTGCAAGCTTGCGCGAGCGGTGTTCCCAGTTACTTCAAATAAGTGCCACAATACATTGAAATACAATGTATTTCTGGTATGTTTTGATGTGTTGCGTGACGGTTCGGCAGCTGCCTCATTTGCGGTCAAGAGGTTGTGTCGGATCGAGGACACGCTATTGTCGCGGCCCGGCCGGGACGCGAGTTGGTGTTTCGCCGCGCGCCGTTGACGGCGGTGACTTCAAACTCGCGGTCTTCGTCTGAAGGCTGCGGGAAAGCAGGCTTCCGGGACGTTCATGCCTCAAAAGGTTCGAATAGCGCTTGACGCCATGGGGGGCGATGTCGGCGCTTCCGTCGTCATTCCCGGCGCCGCAATCTCGTTAAGCCGTCATCCCGACAGCGAATTCCTGCTGGTCGGGGACCGGGCCCAGATCGAGCCGGAGCTTGCCAAGCATCCGGCGCTGAAGGCGGTATCGAAAGTGATCCATACCGACGTCGCCGTGAAGAACGATGAGAAGCCGAGCCAGGCACTGCGGCGGACCCGCAGGGCGTCCTCGATGTGGCTCGCGATCGACGCCGTCAAGCATGGCCAGGCCGACGTCGCGGTCTCCGCCGGCAACAGCGGCGCGCTGATGGCGATGGGCAGCCTCAATCTGCGGACGCTGCCCGGTGTCGACCGCCCGGCGCTTGCGGCGGTGTGGCCGACGCTGCGCGGCGACTCTGTCGTGCTGGACCTCGGCGCCACGATCGGCGGCGACGCCCGCCATCTGGCGACGCTGGCGGTGATGGGCAGCGCCATGGCGAGCGTGCTGTTCAACCTCGAACGGCCGACCGTCGGCCTGCTCAATATCGGATCCGAGGAGATCAAGGGGCATGGGGAAATCCGCGAGGCGGCCGAGATGTTGCGCGCGATGAACTCGACCCAGTTCAACTATATCGGCTTCGTCGAGGGCGACGCGATCGGCAAGGGCCTCGCCGACGTCATCGTGTCGGAAGGTTTCAGCGGCAACATCGCGCTCAAGGCCGCCGAGGGAACCGCGCGCCAGATGTTCACGCTGCTGCGCGAGGCCATGTCATCGAGCTGGCTGGCGCGGATCGGCTATGTGCTGGCCCGCGGCGCGTTCCAGAAGCTGCGCGACAAGCTCGATCCCAACAAGTCGAATGGCGGCCTGCTGCTCGGCCTGAAGGGCGTGGTGGTCAAGAGCCATGGCGGCACCAACGCGGAAGGCTTTGCCTATGCGGTGGATGTTGGCTATGAGATGGCCCACTTCGATCTCCTCACCAAGATCAATCAGATGCTTAATCGCGACGGCAGCGCCTTGGTGCAGGCGCAGATCGCGCAGGAGGCTGTCTCGTGACTGCTATACGTTCGGTAGTGCTCGGCTGCGGCTCATATTTGCCGGAGCGGGTTTTGACCAATGCCGAACTGGCCAGCCGGATCGACACGTCGGATGACTGGATCGTGCAGCGCACCGGCATCAGCGAGCGCCACATCGCGGCCGACGACGAATTCACCTCGCATCTGGCGATCAAGGCGGCGCAGGCCGCGCTCGCCCATGCGCAAGTCGATGCGCAGTCGATCGACCTGATCGTGCTCGCGACCTCGACGCCCGACAACACCTTTCCCGCCACCGCGGTCGCCGTCCAGCACGGGCTCGGCATCAACCATGGCGTCGCGTTCGACCTGCAGGCGGTCTGTTCCGGCTTCGTCTTCGCGCTGGCCACCGCCGATAATTTCCTGCGCGCCGGCACCCACAAGCGGGCGCTGGTGATCGGTGCCGAAACCTTCTCGCGCATCCTCGACTGGAACGACCGCGGCACCTGCGTGCTGTTCGGCGACGGCGCCGGCGCGGTCGTCCTGGAGGCGCAGCAGCATTCCGGCACCACCAGCGACCGCGGCGTGTTGACGACGCATCTGCGCTCCGACGGCCGCCACAAGGCCAAGCTGTTCGTCGATGGCGGGCCCGGCTCGACCCGGACGGTCGGGCATCTCCGGATGGAGGGCCGCGAGGTGTTCAAGCACGCCGTCGGCATGATCACCGACGTGATCGTCGACGCCTTCAACGCCACCGGCTTCACCGCCGAGGACATCACCTGGTTCATTCCGCACCAGGCCAACAAGCGAATCATCGATGCGTCGGCGCACAAGCTTCATATTGCGCCGCAGAAGGTGGTCTTGACTGTCGACAAGCACGGCAACACGTCGGCGGCCTCGATCCCGCTCGCGCTGTCGGTCGCCGTGAAGGACGGGCGCGTCAAGAAGGGCGATCTGGTGCTGTTCGAGGCGATGGGCGGCGGCTTCACCTGGGGCTCGGCGCTCGTGCGCTGGTAGCGCATCGCCAAAGAGTATCGACAGGTTGCTGGTATCTTTCTGCACCCGGATGCTTGTCGCTGTTGACCATTGCGCGCTAAGCTTTTAATTTCAGTCAAGAAATTGTTCGCCGAGAGTGCGGGGCAGGCGATGACCACGGGAACCGGAAAAACAGTTACGCGCGTCGATTTGTGTGAGGCGGTCTACCAAAAGGTGGGTCTTTCGCGCACGGAATCGTCGGCATTTGTCGAGTTGGTGCTGAAGGAGATCACCGATTGCCTGGAAAAGGGCGAGACGGTGAAGCTGTCCTCATTCGGCTCCTTCATGGTGCGCAAGAAGGGCCAGCGTATCGGCCGTAATCCGAAGACCGGCACCGAGGTGCCGATCTCGCCGCGGCGGGTGATGGTGTTCAAGCCGTCGGCGATCCTGAAGCAGCGGATCAATGGCCATGTCGTCACCAATGGCGACGGCAGCAAGGCCGACTAGAGCGTTTTCAAGCGAAGTGGATACCCGGTTCGCGTGAAGAAAACGCGGCAAAACTAGAATCCGGAGCCCCGTTCCGATTCAATTGGAACGGAAAAGGCTCCAGGCATTGAAGCCAGAGGAGCGGGCATTTGGACAAGGCGCCGGATGCGTTCCGTACCATCAGCGAGGTCGCTGATGAACTCGATATTCCCCAGCATGTGCTGAGATTCTGGGAAACGCGCTTCGCGCAGATCAAGCCGATGAAGCGCAGCGGCGGACGCCGCTATTATCGCCCCGACGACGTCGACCTGCTCAAGGGCATCCGCCGGCTGCTGTACGGCGAGGGCTACACCATCCGCGGCGTGCAGCGGATCCTGAAGGAGCACGGCATCAAGTCGGTGCAGGGCATCGCCGACCAGACCGCGGCGGTCTCGTTCGGCGCGGTCGAGGAAGCCGTCGGCAACAGCATGGCCGAGCCCGACGACCTCGAGAGCAGCGACGGCCTCGATTTCGACGGCGAGGAGGGCGATGGCGACGAGAAGGGGATCGACTACCGATTCGTCGATCCCGACGAGGATCCGATCCTGTCGACCTACAAGGCGCACGCCCAGCCGGGCAAGGCGCCCGCCGCGCCGCCGGTTCGTCCCTCCGTTCCGTCAGTCGATCGGGAGCGGCTCGAACGCGTGCTGCAGGAGCTGGTCGCCTGCCGGCAGATGATCGACGCGGCGATGAAGGACGGCTAAGGCAAGGACGCCTGCTAAGGGAACCGACCTCGGAATACAGTCTTTGAGAGCCTGCCCCGCCTTGCGCGAACGCAGGATCGCAGCTAATGGAACGGCATCGGAGCGTGGCGCAGCCCGGTTAGCGCACTAGTCTGGGAGACTAGGGGTCGGAGGTTCAAATCCTCTCGCTCCGACCATTTTCTCAAAATTCGTTCGGTGATGGTTTGAAGCGGACGCGCATCGCTCGCCGCCGGCTTGCGATTGGTTGCCGATGCTGTTCGCCAGTCGCGGAAAGCTGTGCGCGGAAGCCAACACGCTGCCGTCAATATTGAGCAAACGCTCGTTGAAGAGGCAGCAGCAAGCCGATCGCATCGGCGGCTGTCGTGTCGATGAACAAGCGTTCATGGAACGTCACTGATTTCAGTCGGTTAGTTGCGGGGCGCATTTTGGAGGACAAAATGAAGCACGCAATCATCGTCCTTTCCGCGGCATGCCTGATGGCTTCCACCCCGGTTGCTTTTGCACAGGGTGTTTCGAGCAAATCACCCGGACACGAAATGCAGAAGAAGGGCTCCAAGAAGGGCAGTCCCGGCGCTTCGGGCTATGCAGCCGGGCACAAGATGCAGGCGCGAGGATCGAAAGCCGGGAGCCCAGGGGCCTCTGGCTACGCCCCTGGGCAGACGACGGGGACGGGCACCGGGATGACCGGAGGCAGCTCGACCAGATCCAGATAGTTAGACTGTAAGTTTTTCGGGGCCCCGGCCGTCAGCGCCGGGGCTCCTTTTCCATGGCCCATTCACGGATCGACCGCGGCTTGGCCCGTTTCATGCTTTCCATTGAGGGGCAAAATGGGGGGCCAACGTGATTGCTGAACACTTCCTGGTCTGGGCTGCACTGCTGAGCGTTCTCGCCTTCCTGGCGTTCCAGTCGCCGGGGCGCGGACACCGCTAAGTCTCCGCATCGTACGCTTCGCAAGGTGAGCGCGCGACCGTGCCGGTTGCCAGTCGTCCTGTCCGCAGCAGAGCCGGTCGCTTCAGGCCTCGGCCTCCATCGCAACAATCAGGCAGGCCTTTTCCAGGCGGTTGGTGAGCATCGAAAGCTTGGCCGTGAACTCGGCCAGCTCAGGCTCGCTGAACTCCTCGAAGACGGTTTTCTTGAACGCCTTGTGCTGTTCGGCGAGGCCCGCGAGGTGCTTTTTGGTCTTGTCGGTCAGCGACAGCCGGACCACGCGCGCATCGGCCGGGGAGGGCGCGCGCCGCAGCAGCTCCTTCTGCTCGAGCAGCTTGGACTGCGTGGTCACGAACGACGGATCGACGTGCAGCAGCTTCGACACCACGTTGATCGGCACGCCGTCATCCTTGTCGAGATCCGAGATCGCGATGAGAATCATCCATTGCGGACCGCTGACGCCAAGCGACTTGCCCCAGAACTGACGGACGCGCTCCAGATGCGAGTTGATGGCGGAAATCTCGAGCGTGAATCGCTTGATGATGTCGAGATGTTCGATGGCGCGCTGGCGCGTCGTATCCTTCCTTGTCACTGACACAGCTTCCTCTTCCCTCGGGCGCCGACTCAGCTTTGTGCTGATTTATTTCTTGTTTTCTGCGCTGCAGTACGTTTTTTCTCGCAAGCCGCCAACGAACGCAAGTGAACGTAAAGTAATTATGATGGCCTTGTGACGGTTGGACTATTTGGGGTGTGACAAGTTTTCTCAGGTAAGCAAAGGGCTTACAGGCAGCGTTGCCGGCGAGACACAGTGTGGCCGCATTCGCATTCCTGACTTTATAAACTATTTTGATTGGCGAACTCGCCAATGCATATTGAACCCGGCGGTAGGGGAATCTCGATCGTCCCGTTGCGGTGATCGTTCAAGTCCGTCGCACACCACAGATTGATCTGAGGGTGCGGGGTTTGGGGAAAACGGTCTTGGACAATGCGGGAGGATCACGGGGCGCTCGCGGCCTCGGACTCTCCGCATATGAGCAACTTGGAGGTTTAATATGAATTTGAAGAGCCTTATCCTGGGCTCGACGGCTGCGCTGGTCGCGGTCGGCGGGGCACAGGCGGCCGATCTTCCCGTCAAGGCCAAAGCGGTCGAGTACGTGAAGGTTTGCTCGCTTTACGGTCCGGGCTTCTACTACATCCCCGGCACCGACACCTGCATCAAGCTGGGCGGCTATGTGCGTGCTGACGTCGTGGTGAACGGCAACAGCGTGTACGGCGCGAACTACAACGGCGCCAGCGGTGCCAACAACCGTTTCACGAACGGCTACACCTGGCGTTCGCGTGAAGACTTCAACATCGATACGCGCACCGCGACCGAATACGGCGTGGTCCGCACCTATTTCGATGCGGTGTTCACCTGGACGTCCGACACCTATGCCGGCCAGGGCAACGGCTCGACCGTGTACTCGGCGATCGGCTCGTCTTCTGCGCCGAACAACGCAGGTTCGGGCAACGTGGCTGCCGGTACGGTCGGCGTCTACTATGCCTTCATCCAGTTCGCCGGCTTCACGATGGGTAAGGCGGTTTCGCAGTTCGCTGCCCCCTGGAACGGTTATCCGGGCAACAACTACGACGCGCTCGTCGGTGGCGTGAACACCACCAACGGCATCAACCAGTTCACCTACACCGCGCAGTTCGGCAACGGCGTGTCGCTCGCTCTGTCGGCGCAGGACCAGGTTGCCTACATGCAGGCTGGCGTGAACAACCTCGGTGTCGGTGGTGCGTACGGCTCCAGCGACTACGCCGGCACGATCGCTCCGGACTTCGTCGCTTCGCTCAAGGTCGACCAGGCTTGGGGTATCTTCCAGGCGTCGGTCGCCGCGCATGACAACCACGCTGCCTACTACGGCGGCACCGAGTTGACCGGTCATCCCGACGACAAGTGGGGTTGGGCTGGTGCGTTGGCCCTGTCGATCAAGAACATCCCGACCGGACCCGGCGACACCATCAACATCCAGGGCGTCTACACCGACGGTGCGACCCGTTACAACATCCAGGAACTGGCCAGCCAGGCCAGCTCGATCGCCATCTTCGGCGGTTCGAGCCTGCCGGGCGTCTATGGCAGCGTTGGCTTCGGAACGGCACCCGACACGGTGTTCGGCCCCGGCGGTCAGCAGCAGTCCATCAAGACCTGGGGTATGCGCGGTGCGTACACCCACAACTGGGATCCCTACTGGAACACCAGCTTGTACGGTGCGTTCGCCGCTGTCTCGTACAACGACGCGGCTAAGTCGCTCATCTGCGGCGTTGGTGGCGTCGGTGGTTCGTTCCGTGCCGCATTCGCTGGCGGCGCTGGCGTGACCGCCTGCAACCCCGACTACAACATCGCGCAGATCGGCGTGATCACCCGTTGGACCCCGGTCAAGAACCTGACCTTCTCGGCCGACGTGACCTACTCGCACCTCGATCAGAAGTATGCCGGCATCATCACCACGTCGTCGACTGCTATCGGCAAGCCGACCGCGACCTACGAGCTGAAGGATCAGGACACTGTCCAGATGCTCTTCCGCGCTCAGCGCAACTGGTAATTCCGGTTGGTCTGATCACGATCCAACAGAACCCCGGCAGGCAACTGCCGGGGTTTTTTGTTTGCGGAAGATTCCGAGAAGAGCTGAGCTGCGTCATTTCGGTCCACGCGAACGACGAAGACGAGCCATGCGATTCATTAGCCGCAAACTTATTTACTTACCTGATCTACTAAACTATATACGCCACGGCCAACACATTGAATGATGGCTCTTAGCTAGCTGCTAAGCCTCCCAAACCTCCGGCAATGCCCTGCCGGAGGTTTTTGATTCAAGGGCCCAGCCGGCGTCGACGATGGTGGCGCGCGGCCCGCGCAAGCTGCGGCTGGCGATCGGGTTGCCTTCGCCTTGCCGATTCGACGCCGTCAAGATTTGACGGAATCGATCCGCAGTGCATTCTCGCCATTCATGGGACGCTTCAAGAACAGCCGCCTGGCGCGCATGAGCAGCGGCCACTATTGCCTGATCCGGGATCTCGGTCTGGTGAAGGGCGGCAAGGGATTGCGGCACCATGAGGTGATCATCGATTTCTCGTGGCGCGGCCTGTTCAAGCTGGCCCTGAGCGCGGGTGCAGGCGTCCTGCGGCGGCGCGCATCCGTGCGCATCGAGACCGCCGAATAGCGCGGGCCGCATCATGACGCGGCGTGGCCTGCCGCCAACATGCACGCGATCATCGCGTGAGGCTCACGCGCTTCGCAAACCAGTATTCGAATTCGGGCGACGCGATCCCAGCATTGTCAGAGCTCCGCCTATGACGATCCCGCGCTGTGCGACGCCGCGCGCCGCGCTCTGCGATCAACGTGGTCCATCTGCGCAGGTGCTGTCGCGCTGCTTCGCTGGAGTTACCTCGGCGGCAGCGGCCGCGGTGGAAATTCCGGCCGCGATCGCCATCAGCGTTGTCGCGACCAATCTGTTCAGGATGTGCACGATCATCGTCTCCGAGTGTCGATGTCGGATTGTTCGCAACGCGGAATGATCTCGTTACGCGGCCGCCGCTTCAATTTGCTGCACGCGGCTCACTTGCGCGTGAGGCGGCGCCGTTGCTGGGCGACAATTCGGTGATGTAAGGTGCCGCAGCCAAGCGGTTAGGACTGCGATCCGCGCTCCGGCCGAAACAAAGAAGAACAGGGCAAGAAAAATAAGGGAAGGAAGGAACGGATCTCACATGAAGGATTTTGCAGGAAAGATCGCCGTCATCACCGGTGGCGGCACGGGCATGGGGCGCGAGCTGGCACGGCAGCTCGTTGCCGAGGGCTGCAATGTCGCGATGTGCGACGTCTCGGCCGAGGCGATGGCCGAGACCAAGCGACTCTGCGAGGTCGAGAAGCTGCCGCAGGGCCTGCGCATCACGACCCACATTGCCGACGTCTCGATCGAGGATCACTACAAGCGCTTTCGCGATGAGCTGATCGAGCAGCAGGCGACCGACAAGATCCACCTGCTGATCAACAATGCCGGCATCGGTGGCGGCGGCAGTCTGTTCAGCAACACGCGCGAGCAGTGGGAGCGCACCTTCAACATCTGTTGGGGCGGCGTCTATCTCGGCGTCCGCACCTTCCTGCCGCTGTTGGTGAAGGCCGACGAGGCGCACATCGTCAACACCTCGAGCGTCAACGGTTTCTGGGCCTCGGTCGGCATGGGCGTGTCGCACACCGCCTACAGCGCGGCGAAATTTGCCGTGAAGGGATTCACCGAGGCGATGATCAACGATCTCCGCCTCAATGCACCGCATGTGAAGTGCTCGGTCGTGATGCCCGGTCACATCGGCACCTCGATCGTGTCGAATTCGCGCAAGGTGCAGCTCGGCACCAGCTCCGATCACCTCACCGCTGACGAACTGACGCAAGCGCGTCAACGCCTGAAGGGGCAGGGCATCGACGTTGCCAAAATGTCGGATGCCGATATCCAGCAGCTTGCGCTCGACCGCGATCGCATTTTCCGCGACGAGGCGCCGACCTCGGCGGCGGCCGCCGCCAAGATCATCCTTGACGGCGTGAAGGCCGAGCGCTGGCGCATTCTGGTCGGTGACGATGCGCATCTGCTCGACGAGCGCGTGCGCAAGACTCCGGAACAGGCCTACACGCCGGAGTTCTACCAGAACATCGTAGCGGCAACCGGCTGGAAGGTCGGCTGAGCGACCGTCCCGCATCGCGTGCGGGACGGCTT
This sequence comes from Bradyrhizobium sp. USDA 3262, assembly GCF_054060035.1. Classification (NCBI taxonomy): domain Bacteria; kingdom Pseudomonadati; phylum Pseudomonadota; class Alphaproteobacteria; order Hyphomicrobiales; family Nitrobacteraceae; genus Bradyrhizobium; species Bradyrhizobium sp. USDA 3262. The sequence continues at coordinate 5,952,231 of NZ_JBSSCT010000001.1, read as the reverse complement.
CACTCAGGGCTAGCCGCGCATCGCGCGCTGGCGCGAGCCCGCCTGATAAGCGAGGCGGTAATGCCCCGAGCAATAGGGCATGCCGCCGAGCGGCGTGTTGCCGCAGAAGCAGAAATCATCGGCGCCCGGGGTGCTGATCGGCCAGCGGCAGCGCTGCTCGCTGAGCTCGAACAGCGAGCAATTGTTGGCGCTGACGATGGGTGCATCGTCGCAGGGCTGCTCGTAGACCGCCTGAAGCAACCTGAGCTGCTGCTTGGCGGTCGCCCGCTGCGCGGCGTGCGCGGCGGATTTCTTGCGCCGGGCCCGGCGTTCGTCCGGCGTCGCGCGCGTGAGGTTCAGCCGCGACAGCTTGCCGATCACCGCATTGCGGCTGACGCCGATATTGACGGCGATATCGCGGCAGGAGAGGCCGGCTTCAAAGTAGATCTTGAGTTGGTCGACGCGCTCCGGCGTCCAGGTTGGTTCGATGGCAATCATCTGACGGTTCCACGTTCTGTGTTGAACCGCCGCGCCGGCACACGCCTGAGCTCACCACGCGATGACAAGCGATCGCGCCGTGATCTCATCCCCTTTTGAGCATGATCTCTTCGGAAAACCGGTCTCCACTTTTCCGGATCATGCTCTAGGGCGTGCGGCCGTTGTCGCGGATTGCAAGCAACCCGTCCTTGATGGCGAGCCGAATGCCTTCCTCGATCAATGTCCGTGCGACGCCCGGGACGCTCGTGCCGTGGGTGCCCTGTCTCACCAGCTTCTCGAGGTATCCGATGGTCGAGAGCGCCAGCGTGACCGGGACGCGGTCGGTTTCGGCCTTTTCCGTAGCCATGGTGAAACGCTTAACCCTGAACGCCTGTACTGGAAAGTATCTATTTAGAGTCTATTTAGGAGTATGACGGTCCGTCAAGCCATAGACCGCAAAATACGGGCGGCCGCGTCCTGCCGCGCCGGAGCCCAGTTCCGGCGCGGTATTGTAGTCAGATTGTCTTGAATAATGAGGGTGTTAGGACCGTAACTCGACCTTGACCGGGAACTTCTTGAGAAGCCGCTCAGCGGTCTCGGCCTTGTCCGGAGGCGCGCTCACACTCAGGTACAGCCCGCGGGACGGATCGGTGACCGCCTCGACACTGACCACGCCGGACAATCCTTCCAGCGCCAGCAGTTCGCGCGCGGCCTCGCCGGCGGCGATCTCGCGCAGCTTCGGCTTGAAGATCTTGCCGACCGGCGTGACCGGCATCTCCGGAATCACCGACACCACGCGCGGGCGCGCGGGCGGCTCCAGGATGTTGTCCTGCACGAAGGCGGCGAGCGCGTTCGGATCGATATGGGAGCCGGGCTGCGCCGAGACGAACAGCATCGGCACTTCGCCGGCGTAGGTGTCGGGACGTCCGACGGCCGCGGCAAGCGCCACGCCCGGAAAGGCCAGCGCGGCGTCCTCGATCGCGCGCGGATCGATGTTGTGGCCGCCGCGGATGATGACGTCCTTGGCGCGGCCCATGATGTAGACGAAGCCGTCGGCATCGATCCGGCAGATGTCGCCGGTGCGCAGCCAGCCGTCGCGGAACGCCTCCTCGGTCTGCTTCTTGTCGACATAGCCGGCGAACACCTGCGGGCCCCTGGTCAGCAGTTCGCCGACCGGCGAGGGCCACGGCCCGGTGTGGAGCTTGCCGCCGTCGAGGATCGCAAGCTCGACCAGCGGATTGCGGGTGCCGACGCTCTCGGCACGCGGCTTCACGCCGTGCACATCGTGAGTGATGGCGCCGGCAAGTTCGGTCATGCCGTAGAGCTGCTGGATGCAGGGGCCGCCCCAGGTCGCAAGATAACGCCGCTCGATCTCCGGTGGGCAGATCGAGGCGCCGGTGGCAGTGACACGCAAGGTCGAGATGTCGCTGTCCGCGACCGGGATGTCGGCGAGGGCGCCGAGTATCGTCGGCACGTTGCCGGCGATGTTGATGCGGTACTTCTCGATGATCTGCCAGAAGTGCCGGACCAGCGCCGGATCGCGCGCGCCGGTGGGGCCGGGGATGACCATCGTCGTGCCGGCCGCCAGGGAATTGGCCGTGGTGCAGAACAGGCCGCCGACATGGAACAGCGGCATCGTGATCATCGCGCGCTCGCCGCGATGGAAATCGAGCGCCATCCGCGAGGATACCGTGGAGGCGACCATCGCGCGATTGGTGAGCCGCGCCACCTTGGGGTGGCCGGTGGTGCCGCCAGTCGGCAGCATCACGGCGACGCGGTCGGCCTCGCTCATGTCCTTGGACCTGCCGTAGTCGTCGCGCCAGGCGGGATCAGGCCGCAGCACCTCGCCGTCGAAGGCGATGCTGCCGTCGAGCGGCACGATCACGACGCGCTTCAGGGACGGCACCTCGCGCTGCAGGCCCTCGACCCTCTCATAGAGCCCGCCCGGCATGCCCGGCGGCGGCGCCAGCAACAGCTTTGCGTTGATCGCATTGAGCTGGGCGACGATTGCCTCGCGCGTGAACAGCAGGTTGAGCGGCTCGGCGACACCGCAGGCGGCAGCGCCGAAGATCGCGACGACGGTCGCAGGGCACGCCGGGAGCAGGACAGCCACCGCATCGTCCTTGCCGATGCCGTGCTTACGGAAATAGGTTTCAGCGGCCTTGATGCAGCCCATCAAATGATCGTTCGAGATCACGACCGGGTCGGGATCGAGCGGCGAGCGCAGATAGATCGCGGCTTCAGCGTCCGGCGCACCCTGCGGGCCGCGGGCAATGAGGTCGAGGATGCGCGGGCAGGCGGCGAGCGTCTCCTGCATCTCCCTGTCGCGCGCAGCCTCGTCGGCCGGCGAAAGCCTGTCCTTCAGCATATCCGTCCCCGTCCATTCTTGTTCGTTGGGACGGGGATTGTATCGAGCCGTACTCGCGGAACACAAGTGCGGCTATTGGTCATTCCGGGGCTCGCGAAGCGAGAACCCGGAATCTCAAGGTTGTTGAGCGTGCAAGCCAATCTCGAGATTCCGGATTCGATGCTGCGCATCGCTCCGGAATGACGCGGGCGGCTAGCCGTGGACCACGGATTTGGCGATCATGCAGTGGATGCCCTTGGAGCCGTTGACCGTCTGCGTCACGCGCAGGTCGGCGGCCAGACTGCACAGCGTGTAGGCGTCCTCACGCGACAGATTGCGCTTCTCGCCGAGCAGCACGATCATGTCGCGTAGCGCCCGCACCACGCACTGGTCGAGATCGGGATCCATCGCCATGGTCATGTAATGATCGGCGGTCTCTGCGCGCGGATAGGCGAGCTTGATATCCTTGCGCAGTGTGAGGCGGAAGCGGCCGGTCAGCGCGGTCTCGATCGCGGTGACGCAGACCTCGCCGTCGCCCTGCACGCCATGGCCGTCGCCGCAGGAGAACAGCGCGCCCGGAACGAACACCGGCAGATAGAGCTTGGCGCCGGCGCCGAGCTCCTTGTTGTCGAGATTTCCGCCCATCGCGCGCGGGATCAGCGAGGAGATGCGGCCCCAGGCCGGCGGCGGCGACACGCCCATCACGCCGAAGAACGGCTTGAGCGGCAGATCGAGCCCCCAGGGCATGCGGCCGACCATGCGCCCGCGATCGAGCGGGATGTTGAGGACGCGTGTCTCGTGGAAATCGTCGGGCAGGGTGCCGGACAATGGCTTGATCAGATTGTAACCCCAGTCCTGTCGCAGCTGAACGTCGAGAATATCGACCTCGAGCACGTCGCCGGGTTCGGCGCCGGCAACCGCGATCGGCCCGGTCAGAATGTGTCCGGGTACCATCCGCTCGCACTTGGCATGGATGTCGTCGAGCTCCGGCGGAACGAAGAATTTGCCGCGGTCGGGCACCACGTCCGGGCCGCCGCTGACGGTCTCGATCGTGATCTCGTCGCCGCTCGCGACGGTCAGAACCGGTTTCAGCTTGGCTTCAAAGAAGCCCCAATGGCAGGTTTCGGGGCTCGACTTCAGATGATGATGGGTCATGTGACGGCTTTTGATTGGTTTCCCAGCAGCGTATGACGCTGTAGCAGAACTTCTCAGGGGCTTCTCTTGTTTTTTGTGCTCTCCAAGACGCTCGGCATCATGCTGCTGCCGATCAACTTCCTGATCGGCATCGGCGTGATCGGCGCCGTGCTGCTGTTGACGCGGTTTGCGCGCCTCGGCCGCAGGTTGATGGTCGCCGCGCTGCTGCTGCTCGCGATCTGCGGCTTCTCGCCGCTCGGCAATGTCCTGATCTCCACATTGGAGCAGCGCTTCCCGCCATGGGACGCCTCGCGCGGCGCGCCGGACGGCATCATCGTGCTCGGCGGCTCGATCGATGCCGATCTGTCGGTTGCGCATGGCACGCCGGTAGTGCGCAGCGCGGCCGATCGCGTCATCGCGGCGGCGGCGCTCGCGCGCAGATATCCGAATGCGCGCCTTGTGTTCACCGGCGGCAGCGCAAACCTGATCTCGAACGATGCGCGCGAAGCCGACTATGCCGCCGAGATGTTCGAGGGTCTCGGCATTGCCAGGTCGCGATTGATCATCGAGCGCCGCTCCCGCAACACGGTGGAGAACGCCGAATTCTCCAGGGCACTGGTCGATCCCAAGCCCGGTGAGCGCTGGCTGCTCGTCACCTCGGCCTACCACATGCCGCGCTCGGTCGGGCTGTTCCGCAAGGCGGGATTCAATGTCGAGGCCTATCCGGTCGACTGGCGCGTCGGCAATGTCTTCAGCTTCGCGACGCTTGCGATCGAGGGCCTGTCGCGCACCGATCTCGGCACACGGGAGTGGATCGGGCTTCTGGCCTATCATCTGGCCGGCAGAACCGATGATTTGCTGCCGGGACCGGCCGCGCGCTGAGCCGCAGGCACTTGTCGCCTCCAACGGCCAATCCTAACATCGACGCAACAGGCGGCGCCAAGCCGCCGATCACGGGAGTTCACGCCATGCAACAGCAGACACCGCCGGAACAGTTCGACCTCGGCGCAATCGTCACCGATCTGAACAATCTGCTGCGGTTGAAGACCACGGTCATCGGCATCAAGATGTTCGCGCGCGTCGAGGAGATGGAGGCGATCCCGAAGATCCGCCGTCCGTCGGCGGTCCACACGACGGACCAGATCGTCAGCATGGCCTCGCGACTCGGCTGGACCGTCGGCATCACCGGCGACGATCTGGTCGGCGCGCAATGCCGCGCGGTGATCGGACTCGCGCCGCAGGACGAGAAGTGGCTTGCCGGCGAGAACTATGTCGGCGTCTGGCACGGCACCGCCGAAGACGCGCGCAAGCGCCAGGAGGCGCTCGATGTGGTGCCTTACGGCCGGTACCAGGCGATGGCGGTGAGCCCGCTGACCAGCGGCCGCCTCAATCCGCCCGACATCTGCCTCGTCTATGCGACGCCGGGACAGATGATCATCCTGATCAACGGGCTCCAGTATACCGGCTACAAGAAGTTCGAGTGGGGCGTGGTCGGCGAGACCGCCTGCGCGGATTCGTGGGGGCGGGCGCTGAAGACCGGCGAGCCGAGCCTGTCGCTGCCATGCTTCGCCGAGCGGCGCTATGGCGGCGTGCCGGACGAGGAGATGCTGATGGCGCTGCCGCCGGCCCATCTGGTGAAGGCGATCGCCGGCATGAAGCAGCTTGCCAAGAACGGCCTGCGCTACCCGATCGCGCCCTACGGCATCCAGGCCGACGTGCGCGCCGGCATGGGCGTATCGTACAAGAAATAGCCGATTGCGTCGCCGCGCCCGCGATGACAAAAGGGCGCCCAATTCGCTGCGCAGGGAGCCTGATCCATGTCCTCGTCGAAACTCGACATCGTCGTCTACGGTGCGACCGGCTTCACAGGCCAGCTCGTCGCCGAATATCTCGCGGCGCATTATCGCGACGGCAGCCTGAAATGGGCGATGGCCGGACGCAGCAAGGACAAGCTCGCCTTGGTACGCGACGGGATCGGCGCGCCCGCCGACACGCCGCTGATTGTTGCCGATGCCGGCGATGCCGCCTCGCTGAAGGCGATGCTGGCGCAAACCAAGTCGGTCATCTCGACGGTCGGACCGTATCAGCTCTATGGCAACGAGCTGATCGCGGCCTGCGTGGAAAGCGGCACCGACTATTTCGATCTCTGCGGCGAGCCGGTCTGGATGCGGCAGATGATCGACAAATACGAAGCCGCCGCGAAGACGAGCGGCGCGCGCATCGTATTCTCCTGCGGTTTCGACTCGGTGCCGTTCGAGCTCGGTGCGTTCTTTGTCCAGGAGGAAGCGAGGCGGGTGTTCGGCGCGCCGGCGTCGCGCGTCAAGGGCCGCGTGCGCGACATGCGCGGTACGCTGTCCGGCGGTACCGCGGCGAGCGCCAAGGCGACTTTCGATGCGGTCGCGAAGGACCTCAGCCTGGTTGCGATCCTCAACAACCCGTTCGCGCTGACGCCGGGCTTCGAGGGTCCGAAGCAGCCGCGCGGCAGCAAGCCGGCCTACGAGGAGGATCTGCACTCCTGGACCGCGCCGTTCATGATGGCGCTGATCAATACGCGCAACGTCCACCGCTCCAACATGCTGATGGGCTTTCCCTACGGACGGGACTTCGTCTACGACGAGATGGTCCTGACCGGCCCGGGCGAGAAGGGCGAGGCCAACGCCAAGCGCGTGATGGCGCTGAATGCCGAGAAGACCGGCCCAAGCGCGCCGAAGCCGGGCGAGGGCCCGTCAAAGGAAGAGCGCGAGAACGGCCGCTACGATCTGCTCTATCTCGCGGTCGCACCCGACGGCCGGATGGTCCGCGCCGGCATCAAGGGCGATCGCGATCCCGGCTATGGCTCGACCTCGAAGATGATCTCGGAATGCGCGATCTGCCTGTTGCGCGATACGCCCGACGTTGCGCCCGGCTTCTGGACGCCGGGGGCCGCGATGCAGCACAAGCTCATCAAGCGCCTGGTCGATCACGCCGGGCTGACATTCGAGGTCGAGAAGTAACTTTATGCCGTCCCTATCGGCGTCATCGCCCGGCTTGACCGGGCGATCCAGTACTCCGCGGCCTCTCGGTTGAAGCACGAACGTCTCTGGAATACTGGATGCCCCGCTTTCGCGGGGCATGACAGCCGGCGCTACGCCGCCGCCCGCGGATCGTACGCGTACATGAAGTCCATGCCCTTGGACGACACCGGCAGCAGCAGCTTCAGGATATGATCGCGCAGCCAGGCGCCGGTCGGGCTGAACTCGCGCTTGCTGTTGCCGTTGCGGCGGGCGATCGCCACGATCTTCTCGGCGCGCGGGCGCCGCTCGTGCTCGAAGGCCTGGAACGTCATGCCGAACTCCTGGCCCTCGCGCATCAGGATCCCGAGCCGCAGCGCGTCCTCCAGCGCCAGCGATGCGCCCTGGCCGGCATGCGGGCTGGTGGCGTGCGCGGCGTCGCCGATCAACAGTGTGCGCTTGCGCGACCAGGTCGGTAGCGTTGCGACGTCGAGCGTGTCGGTGACCACGATATTCTCGGCGGCTTCGATGATCGCGGGGATCGGCGCGTGCCAGCCGGCGTGGAAATCGCGCAGATGCTGCCTGATCGCGTCCTGGCTCTGCAGCCGGTAGGCCGCCGCGGTCATGCCGTGCGACGGCTGCGTGCTCCACCACATCGCGCCCGTGTCCGGATCGGGGCTGCACATCCCATAGCCGAAGAAGCCGCGCTGCCCGAACGTGGTCGCCACCCTCAGGCCGATCGGCAGCTTCTCGATCACCGCGCGGGGCACGAATCCGCCGAAGCCGATCAGCCCGGTGTCGAACGGCGTCGGCCCATCCGGAATCACGTGGCGCCGCACCGCCGAGTGCACGCCGTCGGCGCCGATCACGAAATCGCCTTCGGCGGTGGTGCCGTCGTTGAAATAGGCGATCACGGGCTGGTCGCCTCGGTCTTCGATCTTCACCAGTTTCTTCTCGAAGAACACCGAGACGTTGGAGGCCCAGGCCTTGTCGATCAGCGTCTCGTTCAACGTCGCGCGGCACATGTTCACCGCTGGCTGGCCGAAGCGCTGCTGCATGTTCTGATTAAGCGAGCCGAGCTTCTTGCCGCCCTGCGAATAGAAGTCGAAGGACTCCGCGATCGAGCCGTTGCGGATCAACTCGTCGGCGAGGCCGAGCTCCGCCAGCACATGCATGCCGTTCGGCGCGATCTGAAGCCCGCCGCCGATCCCGGTGGAATAGGGCCAGGCTTCATAGAGCTCGGTCTCGATTCCGGCGCGGGTCAGGAACATCGCGGTCACTGGACCTGCGATGCCGGCGCCGATGATCAGAGCTTTACGGGGACGAGAGGTCATGCCTTGCTCCATGCATCCGTGTGGGGTAGGAAAGGTCAGTTGCTAACTATCTTAGTATCTAAGATATAAGGCGAGTAAGATACAGGAGCCGCTTTGTCAAGTGCGAAGTCGCGTGCAGCGCTGATGCAGGAACTCGAGGAGGCGATGCGCCGGTCATCGGCGCAGGGCGTGATGTACGGCCAAGCCGTTGCGAACATGGCCGGAATCTCCAACTCCGACATGGAATGCATGGACATCCTGCATCTGGAGGGGCGCGTGACCGCCGGCCGTCTCGCCGAAGTCACCGGCCTGACCACCGGCGCGATCACCGGCGTGGTCGATCGTCTGGAGAAGGCGGGTTACGTGCGCCGCGAGCGAGACGAGAGCGACCGCCGCAAGGTCTTCATCTCGGTTGTGGAGGAAAAGGCGGCGGAGATCGGCAAGTTCTACGTGCCGATGCAGGAGGCGATGCTCAAGCTGTGGAGCGGCTACACCGACGACGAGCTGCGCTTGCTGCTGCGCTTCGCCAATGACGGCTACAAGGGCGTGCTGGAAGCGACCGGAGCGTTGAAGGCGGTGATCGACATGCCGCCGGAGCAGCGCGCCAGTCTCAAGATGCCGCCGAAGACTCGTCGATGATCCGTGCCGACGTCGCGCGATAGCGCTCGGCGGCCGCATACATGCCCCACATCGTGCCCAGCATCATCCAGAAGTGCCGCCAGTGGTCGGTGTCGATGATGAAGCTCTCGCCGACGAAGCCGAGGAACGCCGAGAAGACCGCGAGATAGTCGCGCTGCCACGGCACCCGCAGATAGATGTAGCGGAAGCCGATAATCGCGGTGACGAACACCAGCGCCGGATAGCAGATGCCGGAGATCCAGCCGCCCGACATGAAGGCGTTGAGATAGGAATTGTGGGTGTCCTCGGGGAAGTAGGTGTGGAATTGCAGCGGCCCGATGCCGAACGGCAGCTCCAGCGCCATCTGGGCGCCGAGGATGTGGCGGCCGAACCGGCCGAAGCGGCCTTCGTCGTAGCTCTGGTCGAAGCTCGCGCGCTGCTTGAACATGTCGGCGACCGAGCCGATCGAGAGCAGCACCGCGATCAGCGCCACGGCCAGGATCGCGGCGATCAGCGTCATCACGATGATGCGCGAGCGCTGCGCCTGCGAGCGGCTGGTGAACACCATCAGCGCCAGCATGAAGACCGCGGTGATCACGAGGCCGCCCCAGGCGGCGCGGGAGAACGACAGCAGGATCGCAAGCGAAATGATGCCGAAGGCGATGGCGTTGCGGAGCGCCTTGCCGAAGCGGTCGGAGACGACGCTCTGCAGCGTGAACAGCGCCGGCAGGATCAGGAAGGCGCCGAGCACGTTCGGGTCCTTGAAGGTGCCGCGGGCGCGATCGTACAGCGTTAGCAGATCGTAGCCGCCGGGCACCAGACGGAAGTAGCCGGCGATGCCCGCGAGCGAGGCGATCATCGCGCCGACGATCAGGCCGCGGCGCAGCATGTCGAGGCGGGCTTCGGTGTCCTCCGACATCACCATCGCGAAGAAGATGACGGTGACGGCCATGTACCAGGAGGTGAGCACCCAGTTCACCACCTCCGGCTTGTCGAGGAACGGTATCGCACCGATGCTGTAGCCGACATTGAGCACGATCAATGTGAACAGCAGCGGCATGAACACGAGCCGCATGCGCAGGCCCGTGGCGAAGAACAGCACGCAGGCGGTCAGCGTGACGAGCTCATACGGGCTCGGCTCGATGAACACGATGGCGCCGGACGCGCCGGCCAGCCACACCAGCGCCCGCTGCAGCGCCAGCACGCCCGTTGGTGCTGATGTCAGCGAATGGGACGTCCCGGCTGTCGCCGCATAGGCCATCGGATACTCACGCAACTTGGTACAAAACACGCAACAGATGCTTCGTCATTGCGAGGAGCGAAGCGACGAAGCAATCCACCTATCCCCGAATTGCGAACTGGATTGCTTCGCTGCGCTCGCAATGACGACAGTAGGTTGGTTCTCAGTACGCGTTCTCGCTCTTGGTCAGCAGCGAGAATGGGGTCTTGAGCAGGATGTAGAGGTCGAACAGCACCGACCAGTTTTCGATGTAGTAGAGGTCGTATTCGACGCGCTTCTGGATCTTCTCGTCGGTGTCGACCTCGCCGCGCCAGCCGTTGATCTGCGCCCAGCCGGTGATGCCGGGCTTGACGCGGTGGCGGGCGAAGTAGCCGTCGACCGCCTCGTCGAACAGGCGGTTCTCCAGTTTGCTCTGCACGGCGTGTGGACGCGGGCCGACCAGCGAGAGATTGCCTTTCAGCACGACGTTGAACAGTTGCGGCAATTCGTCGAGCGAGGTCTTGCGGATAAAGCGGCCGACGCGGGTGACGCGCGGATCGTTCTTGGTCACCACCTTGGAGGCGGTGGGATCGGCCTGGTGATGGTAGAGCGAGCGGAATTTGTAGACGTCGATCCGCTCATTGTTGAAGCCGAAGCGCTTCTGGCGGAACAGCACCGGGCCGGGGCTGTCGAGTTTCACCGCGAGCGCCACCAGTCCCAAGACCGGCAGCGCGGCAAGCAGGGCCATGCCGCCGACCACGCGGTCGAACAGCCATTTCAGCACCAGATCCCAGTCGGTGATCGGGGCCTCGAACATATCGAGCGTCGGCACCTTGCCGATATAGGAATAGGAACGGGGGTGGAAGCGCAGCTTGTTGGTATGGGCCGACAGGCGGATGTCGACCGGCAGCACCCAGAGCTTCTTCAGCATTTCCAGGATGCGGGTCTCCGCCGAGATCGGCAGCGCGAACAGCACGAGGTCGACGCGGGTGCGGCGGGCGAATTCGACGATGTCATCGATCTTGCCGAGTTTCGGTGAGCCGGCGCAGGTATTGGTGGCGCGATCGTCATTGCGGTCGTCGAACACGCCGAGCAAATGGATGTCGGAATCATCCTCGGCGTTCAGCGCCTCGATCAGCTGCTCGCCGTTGTGGTCGGCTCCGACGATGATGGTGCGGCGGTCGAGCCGGCCGTCAAGCGCCCAGGCGCGCACCATCGATCGCAGCAGCAGCCGTTCGGCGATCAGGACCGCAAGGCCGACGCAGAAGAACGACGACAACCAGACCCGCGAGACTTCGCCGCCGAGCTTGACCAGGAAGGAGATGCCGATGAACAGCAGGAACACGAAGGCCCATGACGAGATCATGCGCGTCATCTGGCGAAGCTGGCCGCGGAAGATCTGCACCTGGTAGATATCGGCGGCCTGGAAGCAGACCACGGCGGCAGCCGCCATGCCGAGGATCGATGCGATGTATCCCCAGTGAATGCCCCCTCCGGCGAGCGGCCTGACATAGGCGAGATAGAGCCCGACGCCGACCAGGCTGAGCAGCACGAAGTCGGCGAGGCGAACCACGCCGGCGATCACGACCGGCGAGTAGGCACCGCGAACCTTCTGGTTGGTGACGGCGAGCGCAGCCGGCGAGAGGCGCCGGCGCCGTTCGATCTGCGGCTGAGCGGCCGTCGCAGACGCAGCGGCATCCAGCATCGAGCGTGCGTTAAACGGTTCCACGAGTCCACGTCCATTCCTGCGCACGCAGATGGGCATCCGCGCGCAGCACGAAAATTCCCCCGGACGTGACTTAAGGGGACAAATCGGAAGAAACGGTTACGTGTGCAAGAAGTGGTTAACGTTTGGCAAATGCGTCGCGATAGCCGGCCAGCACACCTTCGACCATCGCGTCCTGCGAGAAATGTTCCGAAATCCGCTCACGCAGTCGCTCGGCGCGCGCCGCGGTCGCGGCGGGATTGTCCAGCGCGGTTTTGATCGCGTCGGCCATCGCCCCGGCATTGCTCGGCGCGAACAGGGCGTCGGTGTGGGTATCGAAGATCTCGGGGATGCCGCCGACATCGGCGGCGATCATCGGAACGCCGGCGGCTGCGGCCTCGATCACCACATAGGGCATCGAATCGCCGCGCGAGGGCACCACCAGCAGTCTGCCCTTGGAGAAACCGTAGCGCGCCTTGACGTGACCGACGAAGCGGACGGCTTCACCGAGCGACAGCCGCTTCACCTGCTCCTTGAGGCGCTCGAATTCCTCGCCGTCACCGCCGAGCGTCAGCGTCACCGGCTTGCCCTCGGCGCGCAGCTTCGCCACCGCGTCGATCAGGAGATCGGCGCCCTTGATGCGCCGGAACTCGCCGACATAGGCCACATCGGTGGCATCATCGGCGCGGGGGACCGGTTCGAATTCCTCCGCGGTGACGCCATTGAACACGCAGCGCACGAGGCCCGCCGGCTTGCCGACGGTGCGCTGATAGGTGTCGCGGGCAAACGCGCTCTCGAACAGGAACAGGTCGGTGCTGTTCATCAGGGTGCGCTCGAGCTGGCTGTAGAAGCGGCCCTTCCAGGTGTCGAGCGGGTAGTGCAGCGAGCCGCCATGCGGCGTGTAGACCCGGATCACCTTGCTCGAGCGCCGCCGCAGCCGGACATAGGCGCCGGCCTTGGCGCCATGGCCGTGCACGACATCGGGTTTCAGTTTGCGGATCAGGCCGGCGATGTGGGCCCAGACCATGAAGTCGGCGAAGCGCGGCTCGCGGCGTATCGCCACCCGGCGGACGCCGAGCTTGAGCCGCGGCTCGATCTCGGCAAGCGCCGCGTCGGCCCGCGCGCCGCCGGTCAGGCTGTCGGCGACGATGCCGACATGATGGCCGCGCTCGATCTGGCCGTTGGCGACATCGAGGATATGACGAATGATGCCGCCGACCGGGGCACGGACGACATGCAGGATGCGGAGCGGCGGTTGCTGATTTTGATCCTGCGCCATCGGTCAGAACCAGCGCTCGCCGACGAACACGGTGTCGCCGGGGCCGATCGGCGTGCCCAGGGGAGCGACGAAGCGGCCCGCGCCGGATGCATCGGTGTGGGTGAGGGTGACCTCGTCGCGCCTGGCGCGCGGCGAGAAGCCGCCGGCGATCGCGACCGCGCTTTCGACCGTCATGTTGGGCACATAGGGATATTGGCCGGGGGCCTGGACTTCGCCGAGGATGAAGAACGGCCGGTAGGCCTCGATCTCGACCGCCACCGACGGCTCGCGGATAAAGCCGTTGCGCAGCCGTGCGGTGATCTCGGCGGCAAGCCCGGCAGACGTTCGGCCGCGCGCCGGCACCGAGCCGATCAGCGGCATGGTGATCGCGCCGGCGGCGTCGATCGCATAGGAGTTGGTGAGCCCTTCCTGGCCATAGACCACGACCCGGAGCTTGTCGCCGGGGCCGAGATTGTAGCCGCCGTGCGACGGCGCGGGCTCGGCAAAGGCCACGGGCGCGGCATACGCCATCGAATCGAGGCCGGGGTCGCCGGCGACCGGCGACGTCCGGCCCATGCAGCCCGACAGCGCGAGCGCAGCGACCAGGCAAATAAGGGGAGCGCGCAGATCGCGCATGTGAGGAATCCCGCGACAATATCGGCCTCGATTAACGGCACTCGTGGTTAACAAAGAATGACGGGAAGGGTGGTGGCCGCGATGTCCGTCAACCCCACCGATTAACCCAGCGGCAACCTTAATGGACTGTAATCGCCCCATTGCGATGGAGTCGCGGCGGCCGCGGGAGTTCGTTATGCGTTTTGCATTTTGGCGTAGAGGCAAGGATAAGGCCGTCGTGCAACGGGCGTTGCCGAAGTCTGCGCCCGTCGCCGACGAAGCTGTCGTGAAGCCGGCTGCGCCCAAGCTTGCTTCTGACAAGCCTGCGCCTGACAAGCCGGCGCGTCCGGCGGAGGCGGCCGATCTCGACCTGCACGTGCTCGGCCGCGCGCTGGCACGCAAGCGCGGCTGGATCATCGTGCCGACCGTGCTCGTATTTGCGCTGTCGCTTGCCGCGGTCAATGTCGTGACGCCGCGCTACAAGTCGGAAGCGCGAATCCTGATCGACAATCGCGAGAACGCCTTCCTGCGTCCGAACGGCGAGCGCGACCTGGAGCGCACCTCGCTCGATGCCGAAGCGGTGACGAGCCAGGTGCAGCTGTTGCTGTCGCGCGATCTCGCACGCGACATCATCAAGAAGAACAAGCTGGCCGAGCGTCCGGAGTTCGATCCGGTGCTGCGGGGCTTTTCGCCGTTGAAGTCGCTGCTGGCGCTGTTCGGCATCGGCCGTGACCCGTTCAGCCTGACGCCGGAAGAGCGGGTACTTGATTCCTATTACGAGCGCTTCCAGGCTTTTGCGGTCGACAAGTCGCGCGTCATGGTGATCGAGTTCCAGTCCGAGGATCCCGAGCTCGCGGCGCGCGTCGCCAACTCGATCGCGGACGGCTATCTCGTGCTGCAGCAGGCCGCGCGGCAGGACCAGGCCAAGTCCGCCAGCACATGGCTGCTCGGCGAGATCGACAAGCTGCGCACCAAGGTCGCAGATGCGGATTCGCGCGTCGAGGAATTCCGCTCGAAGTCGAGCCTGTTCGTCGGCACCAACAACATCCCGCTGTCGAACCAGCAGATGGGTGAGCTGAACACGCAGCTCAACAATGCCCGCGCGCTGAAGGCGGATGCCGAGACCAAGGCGCGGCTGATCCGGGAGATGCTCCAGGGCGGCAAGCCGATCGAGGCGTCGGAGGTGCTCAATTCCGAGCTGATCCGTCGGCTCGCCGAACAGCGCGGCACGCTGCGCGCGCAGCTTGCCGAGCAGTCCTCGACGCTGCTCGACAACCATCCGCGCATCAAGGAATTGAAGGCGCAGATCGCCGATCTCGACCGGCAATTGCGCGAGGAAGCCGGCAAAGTGTCGCGCTCGCTGGACAATGACGCCCGCGTTGCCGATGGCCGTGTCATGGCGTTGCAGGCGAGCCTCGACCAGTCGAAGAAGCAGGCGTCGTCGAGCAATAGCCAGGACGTGCAACTGCGCGGGCTGGAGCGTGAAGCCAAGGCGCAGCGCGACCTGCTGGAGGCCTATCTCGCCAAATATCGCGAGGCGACGGCGCGCGAGAACATCGAGGCCGCGCCGACCGACGGCCGTATCATCTCGCGCGCGTCGGTTTCGAATACGCCGGCCTATCCGAAGAAGCTGCCGATCGTGCTGATCGCGACGTTGGCGACGCTGCTGCTGTCGTCCGGCATCATCATCACCGGCGAGCTGCTGCGTATCTCCGCGCCCGGTGCGGTTGGCCGCGCCTTCGCGCCGGCGGCCGCCGTGATCAGGCGCCGCGAGCCGGTCATGGATGCCGCAACGGCCGACCAGCCCGCGCCGGCCCTGCCGCCTGAACCCGCGCTCGCATCGCCGGTCGCGCCGAGGCCGGCGGTGGAGCCCGAACTGCCGCTGGAGCCTGCGGCTGCCTATGAACCTGCGCCCAGCGAGCCGCAGCCTGCGTCCGCCCAGACCGCCGACGAGATCGATGAGCTCGCCGAGCGCCTCGTCGCCGCCGGTCCCGCCGCCCACAAGGTCACGGTGCTCGGCCCGGCCGCGGCTGAGAGCGTTACGCTGACCGCTCTGACGCTGGCGCGTCTGATGGCGCGCCAGGCCAAGGTCGTCGTCATCGATCTCGTCGCGTCCTCGCTGGTACTGACGTCGGCGACCGTCGATCCCGCCGCGCCCGGACTTGCCGAATTGATGCAGGGCGAGGCGACCTTCGCGCAGATCATCACCAAGGATCGGCAGTCGCGTGTTCAGATCGTCAGCGCCGGGCGTCCGGGCTTCGATCGCTCGCATCTGCAGTCGCCGCGGCTCGCACTTGCGATCGACGCGCTGCTCAGGGTCTACGATCACGTGCTGCTCGACGCCGGTTCGGCCGTCGACCTGCCGGCCGAACTGCTGACCGCGAAGGCGCAGGCGGTCGTCGTGCCGGACGCCGCCATGGCGCAGGATGCCCGCCACTCGATGGTCGAGCAACTCAGGGCGGTCGGCTTCGCCGAAGTGACGATGCTGAGCAAACCCTGCGCGGCGTCGGAAGCGGTCGCGAGGGGCCCGCGGGTGGTGGCCGCCTGACGGCCACCGTCAGCCCGTCGGGGTAAATCCGGTCGCCCGCACGATCCCTTTCCAGCGATCGGATTCGGTGACGAGCAGTCGGGCAAAATCATTCATCGCGATGGCGTCGACGTCGACCGACAGTTTGGCCATACCGGACTTGACCTCGTCGGTGCGCAGTGACGCCTGGATTGCGCTGTTGAGTTGCGCGACGACGGCCGCGGGCGTCTTCGCCGGCAGGAAGATGCCGAACCAGGTCACGTCCTGGAGCGCGGGGTAACCGGCTTCCGCCGCCGTCGGCACATCGGGGAGAGATTTGAGACGGCCGCGACCGGTCGTCGCCAGAGCGCGAAGCTGTCCGGACTGGACCTGGCCCAGCAGGCTGTCGATCGGCATCACCGCCGACGCGATCTCGCCCTTCAGCAGATCCTGGACCGCCCCTCTGCCTTGATAGGGCACGTGGAGATAGTCGAAGCCCGCGGTCCGGCCGAGCATCGCGCCGATGAAATGCAGCGTGGTGCCGACGCCCGGTGTGCCATAAGTCGCCTGCGTCGGGTTGGCGCGGCACCAGGCGACGAAATCGGCGAGGCTCCTGACGTCGTTCGGGACTTTCGGGCCGACCGCCAGCAGCGTCGCGAATGAGCCGACGGTCGATACCGGCGTGAAGTCCTGCGGTACATATGCGAGCGATTTGTAGGTGTGCGGAAACAGCGCGATGAACCCAAGCGGCGCGAGCAGCATGACCGATCCATCGGCCTCGGCGTTCTTCACGGCCTCGATCGCAATCCGGCCGCTCGCGCCGGGCCGGGTCTCGACGACGATGGTGTCCGCATAGTCCTTCATCTGCCCGGCAACGAGCCTTGCGACGGCGTCCGGCAATCCGGGTGTGTAGCCGGTCAGGATATGGGCGGTCTTCAGGCGGGGCTGCGCGGCGACTGGCCGGACCAGGCCCGCGGCGGCGAGCGCGGCACCGGCCGCTGACGCGGTCAGGACGTCGCGACGGGTCAACATGCATGCCTCCATGGTCGTCGAGCCGCGCCGTCCGGGGCGCGACGATCTGCGTCATCGCACGCGGAGGATGCGTGAGGCGGGGATAAACGTCCAATGCTAGTGTCTGAGGCGTCCATAACCGTTTTGGTAAGGATCGCTGATGCAGGACATCGAGCGTGCCCGACGCCGGATCAAGCTGCGCGACCTGCACATCCTGCTCGTCATCGCGCAGCGCGGCAGCATGGCGAAGGCTGCCGCGGAGCTCGCGGTGTCGCAGCCGGCCATCTCGCGGGCGGTCAGCGACATGGAGCACGCGCTCGGACTTCGGCTGTTCGATCGTTGCCGTAACGGCATCGAACTGACGGCCTATGGCCATGCTCTGGTGCGACGCGGGGTCTCGATCTTCGACGAGCTTACCCAGGGCTTGCAGGAACTCGAGTTTCTGGCTGATCCGAGCATCGGAGAGTTGCGCATCGGCAGTACGGAGAGCATCGCAGCGGGCATGCTTCCGGTGGCGATCGACCGCTTCACGCAGCAGCATCCCGGCATCCGCATCAATGTCGCGCAGACCGTTCTCAGCGATCTGCGTTACCGCGAACTGCGCGAGCGCAACATCGATCTGCTGCTTGGATGGACGCCGACGCCGTTTGACGAGACGGACCTGGCGGTCGAGCCCTTGCTCGATGATCGGCGCGTCGTGGTCGCGGGAAGGCGAAGCAAATGGGCGCGCGCATCCAGGCTTGAATTGGCCGACCTCGCAGACGAGCGCTGGGTGTTGCCTCCGCCGGACACCTTTCCGGGCTCCGCGGTGGCGGAGATGTTTTGCGAAACCGGAATGCGGATGCCAAGCGCACCGATCACGACGCTGTCGCTTCATTTGTGCTGCCGGCTCGCCGCGGCCGGCCGCTTCATCACCGTGCTGCCGGGCTCGGTCGCGCGGTTTGCCGGCGGCGATCTCGGCCTGAAGGTGCTTCCGGTTCAGCTTCCGCGCGCGGCCGCCGTCTCGGCCGCGATCGTCACGTTGAAAGGCCGCACCTTGGGCCCGACCGCCGAGACATTCATCGCCTGCATCCGCGAGGTCGCCAAGGCGGCCGCAAGCAAGGCGGCCGCTGGCAAGTGACGGGCATTACGAGCGCCGTTCCCTTCCGGTGCGGGCGCCCGATGCCTAGTGCGCCATCATCGGCTCGCGCGCGGTTCGCTCGAGCACCGGATCGATCCGCAGCCTGATCGTGACGAGCGCGCCGATCAGTCCCATCACGGCGAGCAGCAGCAGCCCCGCCGTGAAGCTGCCGGTCAGGTCCTTCAGGTAGCCGACGGCGAACGGGCCGGCGAAGCCTGACAGGTTGCCCAGCGAGTTGATCGCGGCAATGCCTGCCGCCGCCGAGGCGCCGGTCAGGATGCCGGCCGGCATCGGCCAGAACATCGGCGGCACCGCCGACACGCCGATCTGCGCAAGGCAGAGCAGGGCGACGATCAGCACCGGATTCGACATCAGCCCGGCAAGGCCGATGCCGACGGCGGCGAGCGTCAGTGCGCCGGCGACATGGTATCGCCGCTCGCCGGTCTTGTCGGAATGGCGGCCGAGCAGCACCATGCCGACCGCGCCGAACACGAAGGGCAGGGCCGCGATCAAGCCGGTCTGGGTGTCGGTGACGCCAAACGCCTTGATGATGGTGGGCAGGAAGAATGCGACGCCGTAGCTTGCCGCGTTGAGGCAGAAATACACGAAGGCGCAGGCAAGGACCCGCGAGTCGGTGAGCGACTGCAGAACGGAAATATGCTCCACGGCCTCGGTTTGCTGCCGCTCGCGCTCAAGCGTGGTCTGGATCCACTTGACCTCGTCGGGCTGCAGCCAGCTCGCCTGGCGCGGAAAGTCGGGAAGGAAGGTCAGGACAGCGAAGCCGACCAGGACCGACGGCAATGCCTCGCAGACGAACAGCCACTGCCATCCGGTCAGGCCGGCGCCCGACAGGTTGAGCAGCAATCCCGAGATCGGCGCCCCGATGATGCTCGAGATCGGGATCGCCAGCATGAACAGGCTGATGACGCGCGCGCGGTACACCGACGGGAACCAGAGCGTCAGATAGAAGATGATGCCGGGGAAGAAGCCGGCTTCGCAGGCGCCGAGCAGAAGCCGCAGG
Organism: Bradyrhizobium sp. USDA 3262; assembly: GCF_054060035.1. Lineage (NCBI taxonomy): Bacteria > Pseudomonadati > Pseudomonadota > Alphaproteobacteria > Hyphomicrobiales > Nitrobacteraceae > Bradyrhizobium > Bradyrhizobium sp. USDA 3262. Next base: position 5,932,918 of record NZ_JBSSCT010000001.1, on the reverse strand, counting down.
AAGTAGAAGATCCACTCGCTCGACAGGCCGCTCGCCGCGGACATCTGCGGGATGAAGGCAAATGCGGCCGAGACGATGCCCCAGCTGATCATGATGCGGGCGATCCAGCGCCGAGCACCGAACCGCTCCAGAAGGATGTTGGAGGGCACCTCGAAGAAGAAGTAGCCAATGAAGAACAGACCGGCGCCGAGCCCGTAGGCGGCCTCGCTGAGGCCGAGCGCCGCGTTCATGTGCAGCTTGGCGAAGCCGACATTGACGCGATCGAGATAGGCCACGAAGTAACACAGGATGAGGAACGGAATCAGCCGCCGCATCATCTTTCCGATCGCGCGCTTCTCGACATCGTCGCTCATCGTTCCCATCCCTTCCTGTTTTTCGAATCGGCAGGCGATCACCGCGCTGTTCGGGGCGGCACCTGGCGCACCCGCAGCGGTTCGTTGCGTTGCTCTTGCAAGTCCTGTTCATTGTTGTGTAATCGACTGCCGCGTGACTAATGGCATTTGGGAATGGAGCCACGGCGAAACTGTCATGATGCACCGCGGTATAAACGCGGGAACCCTGGAGCGTTTTCCAGCGAAGTGGCTGCTCGTTCGCGCCAAGAATACGCCTCAAAGCAGAATCTGGAGCCCTGTTCCGGTCTAATCGGAACGGAACAGGCTCTTGCCGGGCAGGATGGTGGCGGGCCGTGATCAATAATCTGAAACTGCGCCAGCTGCGCCTGCTGGTCGCTCTCGACAATGAGCGCAAGTTGCAGCTCGCTGCCGAGCGGTTGAACATCACCCAATCCGCGGCATCGAAGATGCTCGCCGAAATCGAGGCGCTGGCGCGGGTTCCCTTGTTCGAGCGCACGGCGCGCGGCGTCGAACCGACGGCCTATGGGTCGATCCTGATCCGTGGCGGCAAGAGCGTGCTGGCCGATCTCGACCAGGTCACCGACGAGTTCGCGGGCTATAAGTCCGGTGAGCTCGGCACCGTCTCGGTTGGAACAGTCGCCAAGCCCAGCATCGACCTCGTCGTCGACGTCATCCAGTATCTCGGCGAGAAGCTGCATCGGGTGAATATCTCGCTCGATGTCAGCACCAGCCCGCCATTGATCACGCGACTGCTGGCGCTCGAGTTCGATTTCGTCGTCGCCAGGATTCCCGCCGGCATCGATCCCCGGCAATTCGACTATTATGAGATCGGCGCGGAGGAGGCGGTGCTGCTCGTCCGTGCGGAGCATCCGTTGGCCGGCCGCGGGACGGTCGAGCTGGAGGACATGGTCGACCAGCAATGGATCTGCCAGCCGCGCGAATCCTTCATGCGCCAGGCGCTTGAGAGGCTGTTCATGAGCCGCGGCGTGACGCCGCCGCGCCGGGTCATCAACACCGAGTCGTTTTTCGCCTCGGTCGGAATTGCCGCGGGCATCGACGCGATCGTGCCGGTCCCCATGCTGGTGTTCGATCTGGTCGATCCGCAGCGGTTCAAGGTGCTGCGCCTGCGCGACAGGCTGTTGTTGGAGAATTACGGCCTGATCAAGCTGCGCAAGCGTGCGCTGTCACCCGCCGCGGCACTGCTGTTCGACGCGATGAAACGGCTCGGCGTACCGGGCGGCGGCGCAGAGCAGGGCGACGCGGCGAGCTGAATGCTCAGCGGAACATGCTGCGCAGGTTTTGCGCAATCTCGAACAGCGCCGGATTTTGCTTCACGGCGCGCTTGGCGCGATTGATGGCCGACAGCGCGCTGGCCGCCGGCTTGCCGCGCAGGCTGAGCGGAACGAAGCTGTCGACGACGGCTTCATCGTCCTTGCAGAACAGCCGCTTGTACTCGTCCGAGCCGATGCCGAGATCGAGAGCGCGGTAGTTCAGGCCGGCGTGGCGATCGATGATATCGCGCATCAGGATCAGGCCGGGGCTGAACTTGGAATTGGCCGACATCGTGTAGGTGTTGAACATCATCGAGAAGCGATGGCCGTCGGACACGCCGGCGAAGATCGCGATCACTTCCTCGTCGCACTCCAGCGCGTGGATGTCGATCGCATAGCCGTTGCCGTCGGCGCGCGGCGCGAGGCAGGCGGCACGAACAAATTGCTCGATACCCGGCTCGGCGAACACGTTCGGCAGCTTCTGCTCGGCCATGCGCTGCGGCTTGACGCGGAAGAACCAGTCGAGCAGGCGGCAGACATCGACGCTCTCGCTCGCGACGTAATAGCGGTAGCCGGGCAGCGCCTGCAGCTTGCGCTCCTTGCCCTTGAGGCGGCGGCGGAACGAGTTGCTGACCAGCGTCGCCGGTGCCGCGCCGGGCTCGATCGCCAGCACCGGGCAATCGTTGACCGAAGGCTGATGCAGCAGCAGCGCCAGCGGATTCGGGAGGTCCTGCCAGCGCAGCGGCTGCTGGCAGAGCACGAGCGCATCGGCGCGGGAGCGTTCGGCGATCGATCCGATCAGAGCCGCGATGTCGGCTTCCGTCGCGTTGGCGGCGAAATCCTTCGCGCACAGCGCCATGTTGAAGGTCGTATGCTTGCCGCCCATGAAGCTCGCGCAGTTCGCGCCGAGGCGGGACTCGATTGCGAGCGGCAGCAGCAGCAGCGGCCGGCGTTCGCTGTCATGAGCGACGACGATGAAGGGCCGCAGGCCCTCGCGCTCGCCGACCTGGCGCTGCCAACCGGCGAGGAAGTCGAACCGCTGATAGGGCGTGTAGCTGTGCTGCGATGTCTCGAAGCCGCGCCAGGTGGCCTCGGCCGCGGTGAGGTCATGAAAGATGTCGACGCCGGCGACGCGGATTGCGTTCGGCCACGCTCTCGCCTCAGCCGTCTGGCCTTCGATTGCCGCCGCCATGGTCATCTCGGAACTCGAAATTTTTAGGTATTAATTTACAGTTCTCGGCTGGGGCCGACCTTCGCAGGGAAATGTCAACAAAGAGTAAGAACAATGCCGCGGCGGCGTGCGGGAACCGCCAGGCAGGGACGGGTAGAGGGACCTTGGCGCCGGACAGCGGGATTTTACGACGGGCCCGAATGGAGCTCGCGTATTTCAGTGGCGCGTTCAGGCTGCGGGAACGCGAGACCGGCGGCGCCGGCGTGATCCTGCGGTTCGCCCGCGTTCGTCCCGCGCGACGCGGCCGGTTTCAGCCGCTGAAGTCCGAGGAGATCACGCCGGCTTTCCTCGATCGCACGATCCGCGCGCTGAAGCGCTGGCGGTATGACATCGTCGGGATCGACGAGGCTTGCCGCCGCGCGGTGACTTTGCCGGAGCGCCGACGCTTTGCCTGCCTGACCTTTGACGGCGCCAGCAAGGACATCGTCACGCATGCCTGGCCGGTGCTCGCCAGGCACGGCGTCCCCTTCACCCTGTATTTGCCGACGGCTTTCCCGGACGGCGTGGGCGTCGCGTGGTGGCTGGCGCTCGAGGACATCATCGCCCGCGAGAGCCGCATCAGCATGATGGTCGACGGCAGGGAGCAGCACTTTGCGATCTCGACGCCGTCGGACAAATACGAGCTGTTCGATTTCCTGTCCGGCTGGCTGCGCAAGCTGCCGCCGTCGGACCTGTCCTACGCGCTCAATGATCTCGCCAGGCGCTATTCGGCCGACGCGGCCCAATTGTCACGCAATGCGTCACTCGACTGGCAGGATCTGGCGCAGCTTGCCGCCGATCCGAACGTGACGTTCGGCAGCGCCACGGTGAACTATTCCGCTCTGTCGAGCCTCAGGGATGCCGACGCGCAGCGCGAGATGGCGATGGGCAAGGCGGTGGCCGAGAGCGCGCTGCGGCGGCCGGTCGGGCATTTCGCATTCCCCTTCGGGGACCGCGAAGCGTTCGGTCGTCCGCATGTCGTGATGGCCGAGGAGGCCGGCTTTGCCAGCGCGGTGTCGACCATCTCCGGGGTCGTCGAGGCGCAGGGCCGCACTAATCTGCACGCGCTGCCGCGGATCGCATGGGACGGCCGCGTGCGCTCATTGCGGATGATGCGGGTGCTGCTGTCGGGCGTGATGTTCGCGCCGGTGCGGCCGACGCGCAGCGCGCGCGACCAGAACGTTACTTAGACGCGATCGGGCCGCGACATCCAGGCGACGATCGGCATTGCCGGCAGCACCCAGCCGAGGCCCGCGACGACGTAGAAGATCGCCTGCAACAATCCGGAATTGGCGAGCCACGGCGTCTGCGCGACCGTCATGCCGAGCAGCGACCACACCACCACCAAGATGAGCAGGAAAATGGTTCCGAGCAGTTTGCGGGTGCGTATGGCCATGGCTGATATGGGTAACTCGTGATCTTGCGCTGCGGGCGCGGCGGACTATAAGGGGCCCGAAAATCCAATCAAGTCAGGGCGAAATGGCCGGTAATTCCGCAAAGACATCGCAGCTCCGCGCCGTCAGGGTATGGCTGGTCGCGGTCGCCGCCCTGATCGCGCTGATGGTCTTGGTCGGCGGCGCCACGCGGCTGACCGAGTCCGGCCTGTCGATCGTCGAATGGAAGCCGGTGACCGGCACGCTGCCGCCGCTGACCGAGGCGCAGTGGACCCAGGCCTTCGAGGGCTACAAGAGGATCCCGCAATATCGCGAGCTCAACGCCGGGATGACGCTCGCGGACTTCAAGACGATCTTCTGGTGGGAGTGGAGCCACCGGCTGCTTGGCCGCGTGATCGGCGCGGCCTATCTGCTGCCGTTCCTGTATTTCCTGTGGCGCGGCGCGGTGAGCGGCGAGCTCGGCCGGCGGCTGTGGGTAATTTTCGGCCTCGGCGCGCTGCAGGGCGGCGTCGGCTGGTGGATGGTCGCGTCCGGCCTCTCGGAACGCGTCGAGGTGTCGCAGTATCGGCTGGCGACGCATCTGGTGCTGGCGCTCCTCATCTTCGCGGCGATCGTCTGGACGCTGCGGCGCCTGACGGACCGTCCTTCCGTGATCGCGCCGCTCAGGCTGAAGATCACGAGCGCGGTGCTGCTCGTGCTGACCTTCGTGCAGCTCTATTTCGGCGCGCTGGTCGCGGGGCTGCGCGCGGGCAGGGTTTATAATACCTGGCCCGACATCGACGGCGGCTTCATCCCGTCGGCTGACCGTCTCTGGTTCGAGACGCCGTGGTGGCGCAATCTGTTCGACAACACGCTGACGGTGCAGTTCGAACATCGCATGACCGCCTATCTGCTGTTCGCGCTGGCGATCGCGCATGCGATCGATGCCATGCGCGCGCGCGCCGGCGGCGCGGTGATCTCGGGCGCCTGGTGGCTGGTCGCGGCGATCACGCTGCAGGCGACGCTCGGCATCCTGACGCTGCTGCATCAGGTGCCGATCGATCTGGCGCTGACGCACCAGGCCGTTGCCATCGTCGTGCTGACGCTCGCGGTGCTGCAGGCCGAGCGCTTCGCGGCGCGCCGGACCGAACGGGACCAGCCGACCCTCGTTCCGGTCGGCCAGCCCGGTTGATCCATCAACCCGGTTGATTCATCAACCTCTTTGATCGATCAGGACAAATAGTCGAGCCCGATATCGAGCGCGGCCGAGCTGTGGGTGACCCAGCCGACCGAGATCAAATCGACGCCGGTGGCGGCAATCGCTGCCGCGGTCGCCGCCGTGATGCGGCCCGAGGCTTCGGTGATCGCCTTGCCGCGCGCCATCGCCACCGCCTGGGTGAGCTGCTCGGTCGTCATATTGTCGAGCAGGACAGCGTCGACGCCCAGCGCCAGCGCCTCCTCGAGCTGCGACAGCGTGTCGACCTCGACCTCGATCTTGACCAGATGGCCGGCATTGGCCTTGGCGCGTTCGATCGCGGTGCGGATGCCGCCGGCGAGCGCGATGTGGTTGTCCTTGATCAGCATGGCGTCGTCGAGCCCGAAGCGGTGATTGCGGCCGCCGCCGGCGCGCACCGCGTATTTCTCCAGCGCCCGTAGTCCCGGCGTGGTCTTGCGGATGCAAACAATCTGCGCGCGGGTGCCGGCGACGGCCTTGACGAGCGTGGCGGTTGCGGTCGCGACGCCGCTGAGATGGCAGAGGAAGTTGAGCGCGGTGCGCTCCGCGGTGAGCAGGCTGCGCGCCGGGCCGTCGATGATCGCAATCACCTGGTCGGGCTCGACCGCGCTGCCGTCGGGCCGCTCGGCGTGCAGCTCGATGGCCGGCGACACCGTCTGGAAGACTGACCGCGCAACATCGAGCCCGGCGACTACGCCGGGCTGCCGCGCCCGCATCACCAGCCGGGCCTGCTGGCCGGCCGGCACGATCGCGTCCGCCGTGATGTCGCCGGCGCGGCCGAGGTCCTCGCGCAAGGCGGTCTGCACGATCGGTTCGTATAGAAGCGGCAACAGGGGATTGAGGGTCATGAGCGGGCACTCCTGGCTGGTAGCTCGGATTCAACGATGTCGTGCGCGGCGGCGAGCGCTTCCGCACGGGTGAGGGAAGAGGGCGCCGCAGACAGGGCGGTGTGCGGGAAATCGGTTCGGAAATGACCGCCGCGGCTCTCCTCACGCCTGATCGCGGCAACCGCGATCATCAATCCGACCAGCGCTGCGTCGGATGCTCCACTCTGGCCGCGCGCGAGCGGATAGAGGCTGCGGATCGCGCGTGCGATGCCGTCGCGGTCGCGCAGCACGCCGAGCCCCTGGGTGAGGATCGGTCGCACGGCGGCGGGATCGGAAGCCGGCGGCATGGCGTCGTCGCGCAGCATTGCCCGCGGGCCTGCGCTGACGCTTTCGATGCTTTCGGCGACCCAGCGCGCGCAGACGATCGCTTCCATCAGCGAGTTGCTGGCGAGCCGGTTGGCGCCGTGCAACCCGGTGCGCGCGGCCTCGCCGCAGGCCCACAGGCCCTGCACCGTGCTGCGGCCAAAACCGTCAACCGCGATGCCGCCCATGTGGTAGTGAACCGCCGGCCGGATCGGGATCGGATCATGGGCGGGATCGATGCCGGCCATCTTGCAGAACGCGCTGATCACGGGATAGCGCTGCGCAAACTCCGCGCCCGGATGTTGGCGCGCGTCGAGGAAGGTGCGATGCCCCGCGGCGCGGTGGCGCCACACGGCGCGCGCGACGATGTCGCGTGGCGCCAGCTCGGCGCCGGGCTGATCGGCCATGAAGCGCCGGCCGGTCTCGTCGATCAGGACCGCGCCGTCACCGCGGATCGCCTCGGTCAGCAGCGGCATCGGCCGCGACGGCCCGTCGAACGCGGTCGGATGAAACTGGACGAACTCGACGTCCGACAGCTTTGCGCCGGCATGTGCCGCGAGCGCGAGCCCCTGGCCGAAACATCCGCCGGGATTGGTGCTGTCGGCGAACAGCCCGCCGATGCCGCCGGTCGCGATCACGACGCGGTTGGTCGCGATCGTCAACGCGCCACTTGGGCTGGCTGCAAGCACGCCCCTGACCGCATTGTCCTCGACGATCAGCCGGCGCGCCTCGACGCCTTCCAGCAGCGTGATCGACGGCGTCTGTCGGACCGCCGCGATCAGCGCGCGCATGATCTCGCGGCCGGTGCCGTCGCCGGTGGCGTGCACGATGCGGTTGCGGCGGTGTGCGGCCTCGAGCCCGAGGCGCCAGCTGCCGTCGGCGTGCCGGTCGAAGGCGACGCCGAGCCTCGCCAGCTGTTCGACGGCGGCGGGCGCGGCGTGGACGATCCGGCTCGCGGCGGCCGCGTCGCAAAGGCCGGCGCCGGCCGCGAGCGTATCGGCGAGATGCAGGGCAGGGCTGTCATCGGCGCCGACCGGCGCGGCAAGGCCGCCCTGTGCCCACATGCTGGAAGCCTCCGCGCCGAGCGGCGATTTCGACAGCAGGACGACCGGCTCGGGCGCGAGCTGAAGCGCGGTCATCAGCCCGGCGGCGCCGCCGCCGATGATCACCGGGCGGCCGTTGAGATCGGAGATATCAGTGCTCATATCGCCAGCATCCTTTCGACGCTCTTGCGCGCGCGATCGGCGATCGCAGGGTCGATCGTGACCTCGTGCTGGTTGGTCTCCAGCGCGTGGCGGATGTTCTTCAGCGTGATCCGCTTCATATGCGGACAGAGATTGCAGGGGCGGACGAAGTCGACATCGGGGTTTCGTGCCGCGATGTTGTCGCTCATCGAGCATTCCGTCAGCAGCACGACGCGCGGCGGACGTTTGGTCTCGACGAACGACTGCATCGCAGCCGTCGACCCTGCAAAGTCCGCTTCGGCGACCACCTCGGGCGGGCATTCCGGATGCGCCAGGATGGTGACATCGGGATGATCCTCGCGCAGCTGTCGCACGTCATCGGCGGTGAACAGCTCGTGCACCTCGCAATGACCCTTCCAGGCGATGATCTTCTTGCTGGTTTGCTTGGCGATGTTCTGCGCCAGATACTCATCAGGGAGCATGATGACGCGCTCGGCGCCGAGCGATTCAACCACCTTCAGCGCATTGCCTGACGTGCAGCAGATGTCGGACTCGGCCTTCACCGCGGTCGAGGTGTTGACGTAGGCGACGACCGGTGCGTCCGGGTAGCGCGCCCGCATCAGCCGCACGTCCTGCGCCGTGATGGAATCCGCCAGCGAGCAGCCGGCCTTGAGGTCGGGGATCAGCACGGTCTTGGCCGGATTGAGCAGCTTCGCCGTCTCGGCCATGAAATGCACGCCGGCGAGCACGATGACATCGGCGTCGACCTTGGTTGCTTCGCGTGCGAGCAACAGGCTGTCGCCGACGATATCGGCGACGCCATGGAAGATCTCCGGCGTCTGGTAATTGTGCGCCAGCACCACCGCATTGCGGCGGCGTTTCAGCGCGAGGATCGCATCGACGTCCTCGGCGAACGTGGCCCATTCGAACGGCGGGATGACGCGCTTGACGCGCTCATAGAGCGGCGCGGTGCGGGTAAGCAGATCGGTATCGAGTGCAACCATTTATACTCTCCGTGAGCATAAGATGGCTTATACTTATCCTGAGCATAAGGCGTGTCAAGTGCGCGAAAGCGGAAGCTTGGTGCCGGCGACGGCCCGCTCGGCCAGCACGGCATGGCGGAAGCGGAATAGCTTGGCCGGCCGGCCGACGGTATCGGCGGCCATTGCGCCAGTCTCTTCAACGAGTTCCTGCTGCTCGATCAGCCGGCGGAAGTTCTGCTTGTGGACCAGCCGGCCTGCGAGTGCCTCAACACTGCGTTGCAGTTGCAGCAGGGTGAACTCGGCCGGCATCAGCTCGAATACCACCGGACGGTATTTGATCTTGGCGCGCAGCCGCGCGATCCCGGTCGCGACAATGCGGCGGTGATCCGCCGTCATGGGCTTGCCCGGCACGACCGGCGCCTCGCGGCCATGCCCGCGCCCGGCTTCCGGGATCAGAGCGGCCTCGTAGAGCAGCTCATAGCGCTGCAGCACCAGCTCCTCGTTCCAGTCGCGATCATCGAGGCCAAAGGTGATGGCGCAGCGCTGCCAGCGCTCGCGTTGCAGCGTTGGTGACGGCGCGGCCTTCGCCCACGTTTTGAGCTTCGGCGCGATCGTCTTGGCCAGGAAGGCCGGCGCGCCGGCGCGATGATCCTCCCAGGGGAAGTAGTCGTACCAGCCGGACCAGTGCGCCTCGAAGCCTTCGCCGACACGATCCTCGCGGGTCAGGCCGAGATAGCTGATCGAGACGCTGTGCGGCACCTTGGTGTCGCCGGAGCGGCCGCGGTCGGCAAAGGTGTAGAGCTGCTCGACATAGCCGAGCGGGTGGCCGGTCTGCGCTTCGACCCAGGCCCGCAGCGCGGTCTGCAGCGAGCGATGGGTGAACTCGAACGGGCCGCTCGGCAGCGCGGAGCCGCCGGCGATGGTCATGATCTTCGGCGTGCCCTCGGTGACGGCGACCAGCACCGCGACGAGATCGGCGGTCACCGCGTTCCCCGAGGCCGTTGCGCTGGATTTCTTCGGCGATCTGGCCACGCGATCGGTCCGCGCTAGCAGTAGCCGTAGACGCCGCAGGCGTAGGGCAGGCGGTCCCAATAGGTCACATAGGCGCCGCCGTAGTACGGGCCGAAATAGTTGTAGGAGTGCCAGTTGCCGTAATAGCCGGGCAGTGACGACGACCCCGGCAGGAGCGGTTCGCCCGGCACGAACGGGATATATGGCTCGGAATTGAGCGGGATCACCACGGGCTCGACGACCACGAGCTGGCGTCCGCGTCGGACATAGGTCGGCGGTGTGATGGTGGTGCGGTAGGCGTAATGCTGCCGCGGCAGGCCCGCCGGCAGCTGGCGCGCGGCCTTGACGGTCGCGCTCTTGGCGACGGCCGGGCCGTCGGCGGCGTCAGCAGGCGGGGTCGCAAACAATGCGATCGCGAGCGGCAATGTCCAGCGCAGCATCAATGGTCTCCCGAATCATCCGGAGCCTATCACTGCCACTTTAAGCCGGATTGAACGTTAACGAGAGGCCCGTCCGTATTAAGCGTTAACGGGAGGCCGGTCGCTTTGGGCAAGTTGCCGGAGCGATGCGGCGCACCGCTCCGGAACAATTGCGGGATCAGGCGCGCAGGGCCTGGTCGAGGTCGGCGATCAGGTCTTCCTTGTCCTCGATGCCGATCGAAAGCCGCACCACCTCGGGCGCCGCGCCAGACCTCACCTTGGCGGCGTCGTCGAGCTGGCTGTGGGTGGTGGAGGCCGGATGGATCACCAGCGAGCGGGTGTCGCCGACATTGGCGAGATGCGAGAACAGCTTCAGGTTCGACACCAGATTGACGCCGGCGTCGTAGCCGCCCTTGAGGCTGAAGGTGAACACCGCGCCGGCGCCCTTCGGCGCATATTTGCGCTGCAGCGCGTTGTACCTGTCGCCGGGCAGGCCGGCATAATTCACCGCTGAGACCGCGGGGTGGGTGGAGAGGAATTCCGCCACCGCCTTGGCGTTGTCGCAGTGCTTCTGCATGCGCAGCGGCAGCGTCTCGATGCCGGTCAGGATCATGAAGGCGTTGAACGGCGACAGCGCGGGGCCGAGGTCGCGCAGGCCGAGCACGCGGCAGGCGATCGCGAAGGCGAAGTTGCCGAAGGTCTCCTGGAGCCGGATGCCGTGATATTCCGGGCGCGGCTCGCTCAGCATCGGATATTTGTTGTCCTTCGACCAGTCGAAGGTGCCGGCATCGACGATGATGCCGCCGAGTGAGTTGCCGTGACCGCCGAGGAACTTGGTCAGGGAGTGCACGACGATGTCGGCGCCGTGATCGATCGGCTTGATCAGATAGGGCGAGGCCAGCGTGTTGTCGACGATCAGTGGCACGCCGGCCTTGCGCGCAACGGCCGCGATCGCCTCGATATCGGTGATGCTGCCGGCCGGGTTGGCGATCGACTCGATGAAGATCGCCTTGGTGTGCGGCGTCACCGCGCGCTCGAAGCTTTCGATCTCATCGGGGTCGGCCCAGGCCACATTCCAGCCGAACGCCTTGAAGGCGTGGGTGAACTGGTTGATCGAGCCGCCATAGAGCTTGCGTGCCGCGATGATCTCATCGCCGGGCTTCAATAGCTGCTGCAGCACGACGACCTGCGCTGCGTGACCGGAAGCGACGGCGAGCGCCGCGGTGCCGCCTTCGAGGGCTGCGACACGTTCCTCGAGCACGGCATTGGTCGGGTTGCCGATGCGGGTATAGATGTTGCCGAATGCCTGCAGGCCGAACAGCGAGGCCGCGTGGTCGGCGTCGTTGAAGACGAATGACGTGGTCTGGTAGATCGGCGTCGCCCGCGCGCCGGTGGTGGGATCAGGCTGCGCGCCGGCGTGCACGGCGAGGGTGGAAAATCCCGGAAGGCGATCGGTCATTCTTTGTATCCTGTTGTGGCCTGGTCGAAACGCGCGGCATGCTGATGGCGGCGGCGCCCGCCGTCAAGCGAGTTGGGCACGCCGCCGGTTTTTGGAGGGGCATCCCGCGCTATACCGGATGATCGCAACGATTATTCCGCCGCGATGTCAGGTCGTCTCGGTCTTGTTCTTTGCCGCGCGGTCGGATGCCGCGGTCTGTCCGCCGCCGAAGCTCGTGCGATTGAGCGACAGCCGCATGCCCTGCGTCGGGATCGGCGCACGCTTAGAACTCAGCGTGCGCGAGTTGACGCCCATCCAGGAGATCTCCGACGACAGCCGACCATACTCGATCTTCGGGCAGCGGTTCATCACCACCTTGAGGCCTGCGGCTTCCGCCTTCTCGGCCGCGGCGTCGTCGCGCGCGCCAAGCTGCATCCAGATCACCTTCGGCGGCGTCGACAATTTCAGCGCCTCCTCGACCACGGGCATGATGTGGCTTGAATTGCGGAAGATGTCGATCATGTCGATCGGCCGATCGATGTCCGCAAGCGAGGCGACGAACGGCTTGCCCATCAGCGCCTTGCCGACATGGCCGGGGTTGACCGGGATCATGTCGTAGCCGCGCTGCGCCAGATATTTGAAGGCGAAATAGCTCGGCCGCACATTGACCGGCGACGCGCCGACCATCGCGATCGTCTTGACGTTGTTCAGAATGCTGCGGATGTAATTGTCGTCGTAGGCGTCGTGATTCATTTTTCTTCCGGGTTTGTCATTCCGGGGCTCGCGCAGCGAGAACCCGGAATCTCGAGATTCCGGGTCTGGTGCTAACGCACCATCCCGGAATGACGACCTCAGGTCGTCACTTGTCCTGCCACTTCGGATCGCGCTTCTCGATGAAGGCGCCGATGCCTTCCTCGGCGTCACGCGCCATCATGTTTTCGGTCATCACCTCGGCGGCGAAGCGATAGGCGTCGGCGAGGGTCATCTCGGCCTGGCGATAGAACGCTTCCTTGCCGAGCTTGACGGTGTAGGCCGATTTCAGCGCGACCTTCTCGGCCAGCGCGATCGCGGCGTCGCGTTCGGTGCCCGCGGATACCACGCGGTTGACGAGGCCGATGCTCTGCGCCGTTGCCGCCGAGACCGGCTCTCCGGTCAGCAGCATCTCCATCGCCTGCTTGCGCGGCACGTTGCGCGACAGCGCCACCATCGGTGTCGAGCAGAACAGCCCGATGTCGACGCCCGGCGTCGCGAACGCCGCCGCGTCGGAGGCGACCGCGAGGTCGCAACTTGCGACGAGCTGGCAGCCGGCCGCGGTGGCGATGCCCTGGACGGATGCGACCACCGGCTTCGGCAGGCGCACGATGGCCTGCATCATCGCGCTGCAGGCGTTCATGATTTGCGCGAAATAGGCGCGGCCGCGGTCGGCATCGCTGCGGCGCGCGGTAAGCTCCTTGAGGTCGTGGCCGGCGCAGAACGCCGGGCCGTTGGCGGCGAGCACGACGGCGCGGATGCGCTTGTCGCCGCCGACATCGTTCAGCGCGGCGTGCAACTCGGCGATCAGGCCCTCGGAGAGGCTGTTGCGCGCTCCGGGCCGATTGAGCGTCAGTAGCGCGATACTGCCGATGGTCTCACGCAGCAGGATCGGCTGGCGTTGCGGCGCTTCGGCGCGGGCGGCTTGGGCGGACATGCTGAAAATTCCACTTTGGTCTCTGTGACAACTTAATGTAACAGGCAGGCTGAAGCGAGGGCAGGGACGGCATGGCGACAGCGAAAATGAGCGTGGCTGACGTGGAGGAGTTCCTGCGGAGGGAATTCCCGCAGGCTTTCGTCCACGACGATGTCCGGATCGAAAGCGCTGACGGCGAGACGGCCCTGCTGCGCCAGCGCTTCAGCGAGCGCATGCTGCGGCCGGGCGGTACGGTGTCCGGGCCGACCCTGATGGGCCTGGCGGATTTTGCGATGTACGTGGTGCTGCTGTCGGCGATCGGGCCGGTCGGCCTTGCCGTGACTACCAACCTCAACGTCAATTTCCTGCGCAAGGGCCAGCCGGGGCAGGACGTACTTGCGGTGGCGAGGCTGCTCAAGCTCGGCAAGCGGCTCGCGGTCGGCGAGGTCAACCTGCTGTCCGGCTCGTCTCCCGATCCCATTGCCCATGTCACGGCGACCTATTCCATTCCAAATCAATAGACTTTTCTGCGGTATTATTACACCATATTTGCAAGCCGTTGTTTTTGCTGATGTAATTTGAGCGCGCCGGCGTTGACGCGCGATCGCGGCTTCTCTAGAAAGCTGCCCAGTTCGGCGCATACGGCGCCGATTTCCTTTTCACGGATTTCACACATGAGCACGTTCTCGGCCAAGCCCGCCGAAGTGACGAAGAAGTGGGTCGTGATCGACGCCAAGGGTCTGGTCGTCGGTCGTCTCGCCACGCTCGTCGCGATGCGCCTGCGCGGCAAACACCTGCCCACCTACACGCCGCATGTCGATTGCGGCGACAACGTCATCATCGTCAACGCCGCGCATGTGGTGCTGACCGGTCGCAAGCGCGACCAGAAGACCTACTACAAGCACACCGGCTTCATCGGTGGCATCAAGGAGCGCACCGCGAAGCAGATCCTCGAGGGGCGCTTCCCCGAGCGCGTCGTCGAGAAGGCGATCGAGCGCATGATCCCGCGCGGTCCGCTCGGCCGCATGCAGATGGGCAATCTGCGCGTCTATCCGGGTGCCGATCATCCGCATGAAGCGCAGAGCCCCGAGAAGGTCGATATCGCTTCCCTGAATCGCAAGAACACGAGGGCCGCATAATGTCCGATACGTTGCAGTCCCTCGACCAGCTCTCGCAGGTCAAGCCGGCCGCGCCCGACGCGCCGAAATACGTCAAGAAGGTCGACAAATACAATCGCGCCTACGCCACCGGCAAGCGCAAGGACGCGGTCGCCCGCGTCTGGGTCAAGCCGGGCTCCGGCAAGATCTCGGTCAACACCCGCGAGTTCGAAGTCTACTTCGCCCGCCCGGTGCTGCGCATGATGATCCAGCAGCCGCTGGTCGCTGCGGCCCGTAACGGCCAGTACGACGTGATCTGCACCGTCGCCGGCGGCGGTCTCTCCGGCCAGGCCGGTGCTGTTCGGCACGGCATCTCGAAGGCGCTGACCAACTTCGAGCCCGAGCTGCGCGGCGTCCTCAAGAAGGGCGGCTTCCTGACCCGCGACAGCCGCTCGGTCGAGCGCAAGAAGTACGGCAAGGCGAAGGCCCGCAAGTCCTTCCAGTTCTCGAAGCGCTAATTCGAGTTCTAAAATTCGCGGCAATTGCCGCAAGCATCGAGTTGCAGAGGGCGCCGCGAGGCGCCCTTTTTGCTGCGTCCGACCGGCCATGCTTCGGCGCGAATTAGCGCAGTTTTTCATGAAAACTTGCGTGTGCGTGCAAACGAAATTGGAACTCGCACCTTCTAGCTTGCGGGCTCGCAATGGCGCTGCATCACCGTATTTATTTGCGCCTGCGAACGTTGCATCACACCGGGCTGGGGTGAGTTTATGTCGTTCGATCCATCGACACTTTATCTGTTCGCCACCATGGTCGCGGGCATGCTCGGCGCCATGCTCTGGTTGTTCGGCAGGCAGGAGAACATTTCCGCGCTGAAATGGTGGGGCACCGCCTATCTGCTCGGCGCGGCCTCGGTCGCGGTCTGGACGGTCGGCAGTTCGACGCTCGATCCGATGGTTCTGCTGGGCCTCAATGCGATCGGCTTCGCCGCCTGCGGCCTGGTCTGGAATGCCGCGCGCATTTTCCACGGCCGCAAGGCCAATTTGCTGGGCCTCGTGCTCGGCCCGATCGCATGGATCGGGGCGGTGACGACGGTTGAGGATCCCGCGATGCGCCTGACGATCGGCGCCGGGATCGTCGCGATCTACGCCGCGCTGACCGCCTCCGAACTGTGGAGCGAGCGCCGCCGCGCGATGCAGCGGCGCTGGCTTGCGATCGTCATCCCGGTCGCGCACGGCTGCGTCCTGATGCTGCCGATCCTGGTCGGCGACCTGCTGCGATTGAACGGCCAGAATTTCGTCTCCAGCTTTTGGGTCACGCTGTTTTCGATCGAACTCGTGCTGTACGCGATCGGCACGGTGTTCGTGATCTTCATGATGGTGTCGGACCGTGCGGTGGCCGTGCATAAGACGGCTGCGTCGATCGATCCCTTGAGCGGCATGCTCAACCGCCGCGGCTTCACCGAGGCCTGCGCGCGGGTGATCGAGCGCGAGTCCGTTGCCGGCCGGCCGGTCACCGTGATGATCTTCGACATCGATCACTTCAAGTCGATCAACGACCGGTTCGGCCATCCCGCGGGCGACGAGATCCTGAAACTGTTCTCCGCGGTGGTGGTCAACAGTCTCAGGATCAGCGATCTGTCGGGCCGGATCGGCGGCGAGGAATTCGCGGCGCTGCTGCCGTGCTCGCTGGAGGAAGGTGTGCTGGTCGCCGAGCGCGTGCGCGAAGCCTTCGAGAACAGCAACATCACCTGCGAGGAAGGCGCGGTCGACACCACGGTCAGCATCGGCGTCGCCGGCGGTCCCGCCGGCACCGAGCTCGAGGTGCTGTTGGCCTCGGCCGACACTGCGCTCTACCAGGCCAAGCGCGGCGGCCGCAACCGCGTCGAGGCGGCGGAGGAACTGCCGCTCTCGCTGGAGAACTGGCGGCGCAAGACCGCGGGCCTGCCGGCTTCGGCGCGGCAAAAGCCGGCGAGCGTCCGGGTGTGAGCGTGGTAACGAGTGGTTAACCATTCAATCCCATGCTTTCGGGCATGGAGTCGATCCGCACCCGTAATCCGCAGTCAGCCCTGATGTCGCTCGAAGCCGATGCGGTTTCGGCGCGCAGCGGTTTCGCCTGCCTGTTCTCGGACTCCCATGAATACGAGACCGCGCTGATCGCCGAACGGCGCGCGCAGGGGCGATACCAGCCGCCGAAGAGTCGCTGGCCGGTGGTGATGCTGGCCGGCGTGATGCTGATGGTCGCGGGAACGGTGCTGCTGCTCTCCTGACGTCACGCGGCCCGCGCCGGATCCTCCGTCTTGAAGTGGTCGATCATCACCTTGGCGATTGCCATCAGCGGCAGCGCCAGCGCCAGCCCCCAGATGCCGAACACGACGCCGAGCAGGATCTGGAACGCGAACAGCGTGGCCGGCGGGATGTCGAGCGCCTGGCGCTGGATGATCGGCGTCAGCACGTAGCTTTCCAGCGCGTGGACGCCGAGGAACAGGATGAAGGCCGAGAGCGCCGCGATCCATCCGGTCGCAAGGCTCGCCAGCACCACGATCAGCCCGCCGAGGATCGCGCCGACCGTCGGGATGAAGGCGAGCAGGCCGGCCTGGATGCCGAGGATGAACGAGCTCGGAATGCCGATGATGGCAAGCCCGATCCAGGTGACGAGGAACACCGCCGTCATCGTGATGATCTGCGCGATCAGCCAGCGCTCCAGCGTCTCGCCGATGCGGTCGACGATGACCGTCGACTGCGCGCGGTACTTCGCCGGCGCGATGAACAACAGCCCGGCGCGGTAGATGCTTGGCTGGGCCGCAAAGGCGAGCCCGAGGAACAGCACGATGAAGAAGTTGCCGACGACGCTGACGGTGCCGAGCAGCACCTTTAGCGTCTGGCTGATGATGGCGCCGCCGCTTGAGGCCAGCGCGCCGGCGCCGGGGATGCCATGGGACTGGGACGGCGCGGGTGTCGTCGTCGTTGTCGTGACGGCGCTGCCTTCGCCCTTCGCCTCGCCGGCGGCATTTGTGAAATCGAGATAGCTGGTGTCGACCCCGTGCTGCTCGAGGAAGTCCTTGACGCTGCCGAGCTGTGATTTGATCGTGTTGCTCAACACCGTGGCCTGCTGCGCGATCGTGGTGCCGCCGAGGAACACGATGCCGGACAGCAGCCCGGCCATCGCCAGGCATACGATCGCGAGCCGCAACGCGTGGGGCAGTTTGGTCAGCCGGCCGAGCAGGGTGGCCATGGCATTGAGGGCGACCCCGAGCAGCATGCCCGCGAACAGCAGGAACAGGGTCGCGGCGAAATGCCAGGCGAAGGTCAGCAGGGCTGCGAACAGCACCACGCCGATGCCGCCGACGGCGATCGCCCACGCCAAGTCGTTGCGGGCCTGCAGGCGATTGTCAGCCGAGTCTGTCACGGGTGATTCCCCCTTCGCGACGGTCCGAAGCAGTCTTTGGCGAAAATCCCGCCGGGATCAAGCTGGCGGGAGCGTGCCGGTTTGCCGCTGACGCGCCGCGGCGCCGGGCGCGATTGGTGGGCATCTGGCCGACTCTGGGTCCCGAGGGGCGCGAATCTGTGCAGGACTGCAAGGCCCCCTGTGCAGATATAGACAGTTGATCCGGCGGGAACTCGAAGGCATGATCGTCTCCGCAACGTCGCAAACTTAGAAGAATCATTGCGCGAGACTTCAATAATGAGACGGCCCGTGGTCGGCGTGATCGGAAACGCCCATCGCATCGAAAATCGTTTCACAGTCCAGATGGTCGGGGAGCGCAACCTTCGCGCGGTTGCCGAGGTGTCGGGCGCGGTGCCGCTGATGTTTGCGGGCAGCCCCGAAATCACCGAGGTCGGCGCCTTGCTCGACGTGGTTGACGGCGTGGTGCTGACGGGAGCCCGCGCCAATGTTCATCCGACGCGCTTCAACACCGAACCGTGTGCCGCGCACGAGCCTTACGACATCCATCGCGACGACGTCGCGCTGGCGCTGTCGGAAGCCTGCGTCGCGCGCGGCGTGCCGATCTTCGGCATCTGCCGCGGCCTGCAGGAGATGAACGTCGCCTTCGGCGGCTCGCTGCATCCGGAGATCCGCGAGATTCCGGGCCGCATGAACCACCGGATGCCGCGGCTCGAGAATGGCGAAATCCATCCTGACCCGACCGTTGTGTTCGCCGACCGTCATGACGTCGCACTGACGCCGGGCGGCGCGTTCGCAAAAATCCTCGGCCGGGAGACCATTCGGGTCAATTCGCTGCACGGCCAGGGCATCCTCGAGCCCGGCAAGCGCGTCGTGATCGAGGGCATCGCCGAGGACGGCACCATCGAGGCGATCCGCATCGCCGATGCGCCGGGTTTTGCGCTCGGTGTGCAGTGGCACGCCGAATACGATCCGCAGCGCAATCCGATCAACCGCGCCCTGTTCGAGGCCTTCGGCGACGCGCTGCGCGAGCGGCGGCGGGCGGCGTAGGACGGTTTCACCGCCATCGTCCCTGCGCCTTTAGTCACGACATCGTCTCCGGAAAATGCCCTGTCGTTCCTGCGAAAGCAGGGACCCATACTCCGCGGCGGTTGTTGTTGAAGCGACTCGTCGTTCCAACATCGCGCAACAATCAGCGTCGGTGGTTATGGGTCCCTGCTTTCGCAGGGACGACAGCGAATGTGTGGCGTCGTCTGTGAAGACGGTGACAAACAAGCCCAGTCTCGCCGGTTCGGGAGGCCATGAAAGACGCGGGGCTTTCCTGAGCCAATCCGCGCGGGCCGAGCGGCAGGCGAGTAGATCGTTGCCAACGCAAAGTGTGTTGTCCCCGCAACGTCACAAGAGTTCCGTTGAGCATCGCACTGTTGGGACTTCACTGTGTGGCGAATTCCCCGTTTAATAATGGCGGACCTGAGGCAAAGATTTTACCACCAAGACGTTCATTTGAGATCAGGTTCAGGAGGCCGCTGACCAGCGCCAGCGGCCTCTTCGTGTTGCTTCATTGATCGCAAATGCAGGTAGGGGCCGTCGCCGCGTCGATGGCGCGCAGGAAGCAAGCACGTCACGGCATTAGCGCACTGACCATGGCCATGCCGACGGTTGCGGTTTGGCGGTGGCGTGCGGCCGCGCCGGGGGTGGCGCCGGTTTGCGCGTCTGGGCAACATTGGCCGACGGCCGCGGGCGCGGCAGTGGTATTTCCGGGGTTACCGTTGGTTGTTCGGGGCTCACCTTCGGCTCTGCGGCGTTGGCGATGACACCAGCCAGCTGTTCCTGGCTTGCGTTGAGCCGCTCGGTGACCGTCTCGCTTTCGCGCGCCATCTGATCCTGGGTCGCCTTGATCTGGTCGATGATATCTTTGCTGCGCGCCATTTCTGCTTGGCTCGCCTCGAGTTGGCTCGCGACGTTTTTATGGTCGCGGACCAATTGTTCCTGCCTCACCTCAAGCTGTTCGACCGCTTGCCTTAAGGCAGCGAGATCGCGCGCCATCGGTTGAAGCTGCTGCGCCAAGTCGGAAGAAAGTGCCGCAGCAGTCGGCGCAACGTCTTTCGGCGCGGCGTCTTTCGGCGGGGTTTGCGCAGGAGGCGATGGGGGGCCGGAGGAGGCCACCATCGCCGTATCAACGGGTGACGACCACCACCAAGCAGCGCCACCAATGCATGCTGCCAACACAGTACCGACAACAGCCAGGTGGCGCCAATCCACCAATCGATGAACCGTCGCTAGCGGCGCGCGAAACGCCTTCATGGTGGTCGGCGGGTTGGAAGGAGTGACTCCCGCTTCGCGCGCGAGGTTCGAAAGCTGCTCTTCCAAGCTCGCGAGCCGCCCTTCCGCGCCCCTGTCATCCAGGATGGAATGCATTTTGTGCTCCGTATCAAATGCAAGGTCACCCGCCTTGAGAGCAGATCCGCTCCTCGGCGCGCTAACATTCAACGGGACCCGGATGGGTATTTGCAGCTTAAGCTTCCCAGGGATGAGGATGCGGCCTGTACGTCACATCGTCTTTCTTTTATCAGCTCACCCTTCCTGAACTGTCCCGACGATTTTGACCGAGATATCGTTCGTCCGCAATCGGGAACACCGCTTGCCATGGAGCGCTGGAGCTCGTGGATCGGGGTGCCGTTCGGCCGCCTCACGCTATCGAGCGCGAACATCGGAAGCCTCTCGGAGCCGAGGCACATTACGTCGAGGTATCGTTAGTCGGCGTTGAGAGCGTCACCAAGCGACGGAGAGGGGCGGGCCGGACCCGGAAACGCGGGGATGCGGAGCGTTCCATGTTCGGCAAGGGACCATGTCGGCATCCTGCAAGGCGCCTTCGGCCGCCGGTGCCTGACCGTGGCGCCAGACATGTACCCCGGGGCCCTCACGCGCATTCTCGGTATGTTGAGTTGCGCTGCTGGCGAGAAAGTCCCGCTGGTCGACGGGTCGCAGCTGTTCTTCCGGTATCGAGCGCGCGCCGGAATCGGTCTTTCTCCGTACTAATACGGATACAAAAGTGGCGGATTGCCGCGCCGGACTCGGCTAAGCAACAGGGATATTTGCTCCGGCGCCGACGACCCCTTTTCCGAATACTGTTTTTCCTTTTCCATTTTCGGTGCAGCCGACACGAGGGGTTGGTCGGGATGAATTTGTCGGGCCGTCTGGCGATGGGGATGATGTTTCCCGTCGCCGCGCTCCTGCTCGCGCTGGGCTTCGTCCATGGCGTGACCTGGCCGGGCATTCTGCTCGCGGGTGGCGCGGTTGCGGTGGTATTGATGACGGCTGAGGTGATTGCGAGATCGCTGTCCAGGACGCCCGCCCAGCTGGTGCGGGCGGCGGAGGCGCTGTCGCGCGGCCAGCAGGTCTCGCTCGGCTCAAGCGATGACGGCGAGACCGCTCAGCTCGCGGCGACGCTGGCCGAATTGTCGGCCCAATTGGGCAGCAGGCAGCACCTGCTGGAGGAGAAGACCGTCGAGAGCATCCGCGATCCGGTGGTGGTCGCCGACGAGCACGGGATGATCGTGATCGTCAACGCCGCGGCGCGGCGGCTGTACAGTGTCGAACCTGGTTTTGATACCCTGACCGGCGTTCGCACCTTCCAGAACTATTATGCCGACGGCACCACCGTGATGCCGATCCCGGACACGCCGATGGCGCGTGCGCTGCGCGGCGATGATGTCGACGATTTCGAGCTGATCGTCAAACCGCAACCGCCGCAACCGGCGGTCTGTCTTGTCGTCAACGCGCGGCCGCTGCGCGACGATACCGGCAATCTGCGGGGCGCAGTCGCCGTGCTGCACGACGTCACCGCGCAGCGGCGGGCCCACCAGGCGCTGGTCGAGAGCGAGCAGATGGCGCAGGCCATCGTCAGGACCGCGCTCGACGCCTTCGTCCAGACCGACCAGGACGGCTTCATTCTCGACTGGAGCCCGCAGGCCGAGGCACTGACCGGCTGGACGCGGTCCGAGGCGGTCGGCTATCGGGTGGTCGAACTGGTGTTTCCGGAGGAGTTGCGCCTCGCGCACCGGCAGCGGATCACCCGCTTCCTGCAGGAGACCGCGGCCGGCGGCATGGGCATGCGCTATGAAACGGCGTGCCTGCACCGCGACGGTCACCGGTTCTATGTCGAGGTGTCGCTCAACGCGCTGCGCCGCGGCGATGGCTGGATCATCAATTCCTTCGTCAGGGACGTCAGCCAGCGCCGGATCGCCGAGGAGCAGTTGATCCAGGCACAGAAGTCTGAATCGCTGGGGCGGTTGACCGGCGGCATTGCGCACGACTTCAACAACATGCTGACCGTGATCACCGGCACGATCGAGATCCTCGCCGACGGCGTCAAGGACAACCCGCAACTTGCCGCGATCGCCAAGCTGATCAGCGATGCCGCCGATCGCGGCGCGCAGCTCACCTCGAGCCTCCTGGCATTCGCGCGCAAGCAACCGCTGCAGCCCGCCGAGACCGACGTCAACGACCTGGTCGGCGAGGTGGTCCGGCTGCTGTCGCAGACGCTGGGCTCGCAGACCGAGATCAGGACCGAGCTCGGCCGCAACGCCTGGCTCGCCCTCGTCGACCGCAGCCAGCTTGGTGCCGCGCTGGTCAATCTCGCCATCAATGCGCGCGATGCCATGCCTGACGGCGGCACGCTGACTTTTGCGACCCGCAACATCCAGCTCGGGATTCCCGACGCCGTGGCGTGCGGCGTCGAGCGCGCCGGCGATCATCTCGTGATCGAGGTGACCGATACCGGCACCGGCATTTCGCCGACGCATCTGGAGAAGATTTTCGATCCCTTCTTTTCCACCAAGGAGGTCGGGCAGGGCGCCGGGCTCGGGCTCAGCATGGTGTTCGGCTTCGTCAAGCAAAGCGGCGGCGGCATCGAGGTCAAGAGCGAGCAGGGGCGCGGCACCATCTTCAGGATCTATCTGCCGAAGGCCGACGGCACCGCACAGCGCGCGGCGGAGGAGGACGATCTGCCCGTCAGGGGCGGCGACGAGACGATCCTGTGCGTCGAGGATGACCCGACGATCCGGGACTATGTCACGGGCCAGCTCGAAAGCCTCGGCTACAACGTGCTGGTCGCGGCGAACGCGGACGCCGCGCTCGAAATCGTCAAACGCGGCACCGCGTTCGACCTTCTGTTCACCGATATCGTGATGCCCGGCAGCATGAACGGCCGGCAATTGGCGGAGACACTGATGGCAGGGCGCCCGGCACTGCGGGTGCTGTTCACCTCGGGCTACAGCGACGGCGTGCTGCCCGCACAGCAGGGGCGTGGCGGCCATGGCATTCCGCTGCTGACCAAGCCCTATCGGCGCGGCGAACTGGCGCGGATGCTGCGGCGCTGCCTTGATCTTCAGG
Organism: Bradyrhizobium sp. USDA 3262; assembly: GCF_054060035.1. Taxonomy (NCBI): domain Bacteria; kingdom Pseudomonadati; phylum Pseudomonadota; class Alphaproteobacteria; order Hyphomicrobiales; family Nitrobacteraceae; genus Bradyrhizobium; species Bradyrhizobium sp. USDA 3262. The sequence continues at coordinate 5,909,693 of NZ_JBSSCT010000001.1, read as the reverse complement.
TCGACTTTCAGGGCGATCCGGTTCCACAGCCTTATTCCGTGCAGCCCGATCTCGAACGCTTCCTGCGCGAGAATCCGCCAGGGAAGACGTAGACCGCGGCGTGGCCTGGATGCCACCGGGTCCGCAACGCACGGCCCGATGATAAACTGCACGAAATCCGTCATCCCTGATGCGGCCGCTATTTGATGGGTTTCGCTTCGCGCTACCCATCCTACGCGCTAAGCTCCCGCGACAAAGGCGCGGCCGGTCAACGGCCCGATCTCAGGGAGTCTGGAATGCAGGACCGCAAATGGTCGAGGCGCGACTGGCTCAAGGTGACGGCGGCCACCGCCGCCGGCGGAAGCGGTGACGCCGGAGCTGATCGCAGCCGCCAAGAAGGAAGGCAAGATCTCGTTCTACAGCGCGCTGGAACTGAACACGGCCGAGCGTCTCGCGCGTGACTTCGAGCAGAAATATCCCGGGATCAGCGTCCGTGTCGAGCGCTCGGGCGCGGAGCGCATCTTCCAGCGCATCGCGCAGGAGCAGGGCAGCGGCATCAACGCCGTCGACGTCGCCAATTCCACCGATCCCGCGCATTACCTCGACTGGAAGAAGAACGACTGGCTCGCGGCCTATGTCCCGGAAGACGTCGCCAGGCATTTTCCGGCCGACCAGATCGATCCCGACGGCACCTCGGCGACATCCTGCGCCTGGTTCGAGGTGATCGGCTACAACACCGAGCAGGTGAAGCGCGAGGAGGCGCCGAAGAGCTACGCCGACTTGCTCGATCCCAAGTGGCGCGGCAAGATCGTCAAGGGCCACCCGAGCTACTCCGGTGCGATCATGACCGCGACCTTCGTGCTGGCGCGCGATCTCGGCTGGCCGTATCTGGAGAAACTTTCGCAGCAACGCGTGATGCAGGTGCAGTCGGCGGCCGATCCACCGAAAAAGATCCTGCTCGGCGAGCGCGCGGTGATGGCCGACGGCAACGACTATAACCTCGTGCTGGCCAAGGATCAGGGCAAGCCGGTCGAGGTGGTCTATCCAACCGAAGGCGCGCCACTGATCATCGTCCCCAGCGGCATCTTCAAGAACGCGCCGAACCCGAATGCCGCGCGGCTGTTCCAGAGCTATTTTTTCAGCGCCGAGACCCAGCAGATGCTGGCCGACGAATTCGCGCACCGTTCGTTCCACGCCAAGGTGAAGGAGAAGGCCGGGCACGTGCCGCTCGACAAACTGAAAATGCTCAAGGCCGATCCTGCCCAGGTGCAGGTGCAGTCCGAGGAGATCAAGGCGAAGTACGCGAAGCTGTTCCGGGTGTAGTTCGGCCCGCGTAGGATGGGTAGAGCGAAGCGAAACCCATCGCCCGTGCAAGGGCGAAATGATGGGTTTCGCTTCGCTCTACCCATCCTACAGATCGCGCTAACCTCCCACTTCCGCGCTGAGCATCGGCCCGAACAGCTCCCATCTCTCGCCCTTGAGTCGTCTGAGCTGCATTTGCTTGATCGGCGCGAAATCGATCGGGCTGGTGTTCATCGTGATGCCGGGAAGCAGGTTGGTGGTCCGGAAGGCCTTCAGGTTGGCGGCCTGTTTCATCACGTTGGCGCGCGTGAGATCGTCGCCACACTGCTTCAACACCTGAACCAGCGTCTGGGCGGCATTGTACCCTGTCACAATCAGGCCGTCGGCCCGATTGCCCTCGGGGAAATATTTGGAGAGATAGTCGTCGAACGCCTTCATGCCGGGGTCGTCCTTCCATTGCGGATCGAGCGGATCCATCAGGTAGGCCACCGAAATGATGCCCTGCGCGTTCTCGAAGCCGGCAGGCTGGATCACGGCGCCGAGCGAGGAGCCGACCGAGTTGAGGATGTGCAGCGGTTTCCAGCCGATCTCAGCCGTCTTCTTGATGGCCTGCGCCGCGAATTTCGGTGTGGCTATGTCGACGAATACATCGGCATTCATCGATTTCATCTTGACGATGTGCGTGTCGATGGTCGGCTCGGCCACCTCATAGGCATCCTCGATGACGATCATCGACGCCGCCTTGTCGCCGAGGCCGTCCTTCAGGCCCTTGAGATAGTCCTTTCCATAATCGTCGTTCTGGTAGAGGACCGCGATCCTGCCGTTCGGCTTTTCCTTCAATATGTGCTTGGCGTAGATCCGTCCCTCGCTCTGATAGCTGGGCTGCCAGCCCATGGTCCACGGGAAGTTCTGCGGATCGTTCCACTTGGTGGCACCGGTCTGAATGAACAGCTGCGGTACTTTCTTCACGTTCATGTACTTCTGAATCGCGCCGTTGGATGCCGTGCCGAGAGAGGCGAAGATCAGCAGGACCTCGTCGCCCTCGACCAGCTTGCGCGCCTGCTCGACCGTCTTCGGCGGACTGTAGCTGTCGTCGTAGGAGATGAAGTTGATCTTGCGGCCGTTGATGCCACCCTCGGCGTTGATTTTGCGGAAATAGGCCGCCTGGGCCCGGCCGCTGGTGCCATAGGCGGATGCCGGCCCGCTATAGGGCATGATGTTGCCGATCTTGATTTCAGTATCGGTTGCGCCGGTGTCGTATTTCTTCTGGGCAAATGCGCTGCCAGCACAGACAGCGAGAATGGTGATGGCGGTCGAAAGCGCCGCCATTCGTCGAGCGACGAAAGACATCTCGTTTCTCCCCATGCAGAAAATGAATGCGCGTTTTATCGGAGGCCGCTTTTCTGGTCCTTGCCGGGCAGTGAACACCCGGGCCCAGGCGTTGTCGATCCCGGAAACACAACCTTGTATGCGGTTTGCATCACGTCATCAGGTTCGTCAGCGTTGCTGACCGTAGTCTTCCGGGCTTCCTGCGGTCAGGCCGCGCGCATCGATCGCTGCGCGCGGTAGGCCTGCGGCGATGTCAGCGTGAGCTTGCGGAAGGCTTTTCGAAAGCTGCTCTCGTCCTCATAGCCGGTGGCGCGGGCGATCGCCTTGATCGGCTGCGCCGTGGTCTCCAGCAGCGTGCGGGCGTGCTCGACGCGGCGGCGCATGATGAAGGCCTGCGGCGGCTCGTGGGTCAGTTCGCGGAAGCGGCGGTTCAGCGTACGTTCGCTGAGGCCGAGCGCGTCTGCGAGGCCGCGCACCGTGATCGGGGCCTTGCCGGTGCGGCGCACCAGCATGTCTGCCTTGATCAGCAGCGGATCCTGGCCGAGCATGTAGCCGAGCGGCATGAAGATCGCCTGGGTGCGCTGCGCGGTGTCGATCACCGCATAGTCGGCGCAAATTTTTGCGACCTCCGCGCCTTCGACAAGCTCGATCAGCCGCAGCAACAGATCGACCCACGACATCGGGCCGGCGGCGCAGACCAGGCGATCGGCCTGCGTGATCACGGCATCGCCGGCGAGATCGACCTTGGGATGGCGGCGGCGGAGCTCGCTCTGCAACCACCAGGTGATGGTGGCGCGGCGGCCGTCGAGCAGGCCGGCATTGGCGAGCAGCAGCACGCCGCTGCAAAACGCGCCGATCAACCGGCCGCTGGCATGCTGCCGGCGCAGCCAGGCGCCGGCACGGTCATATTGCGGCTGCAGGCGCTCGGCGGTGAGATGATCGACCAGGCTGCCCGGCACGATGATCGCGTCGCACGCCGTCCGCCCGCCCACCGCACCATCGACGGCGAGCAACTTGCCGCCGCCGGCGCGCACCGCCTTGCCGTCGAGCGAGAGCGTCTGCCAGCTGAAGCGCGCCTTGCCGCCGCGCAACTGCATCACGTGGTTGGCGAGGGTGAGGATGTCGGCGATGCCGGCGACCGCCGATTGCATGCAGCCTTCCAGCGCGAGGATCGCAAGCTTCATGGGACCTCCGGAATTTGCCGTCACGCTAGCCGATCAGCGCAATCGGGCGGTGGCAGATATTGCCCGATCTCTGTCCGATCGGCCACTGCCTGATTGTGCCGTGCCGGTCCATCTTCGCTGCGTTGTCACACCCTCAGCAATGGAGAGAGACCATGCCTTACGTCACCATTTCCACCGTCCGCGGCATCTTCGATGTCGCGCAGAAGCAGGCGCTGCTGGAGCGCGTCACCGACCTCATGGTCGAGATCGAGGGGCAGGGTAATCCGGACTTCCGCCGCAACGTCTGGGTCAAGATCGAGGAGGGCGATCCGGCGAGCTGGTCGCTCGGCGGGATGATCCCGACGCCCGACATGATCGCGGGCAAATTCGGCGCGCTCGACGCCGGCGGACGGCGGCTCGCCAAGGCGAAGGTGTAGCCGCCCTTCGTAGGATGGGTAGAGCGAAGCGAAACCCATCGCGCCGGTGCAAGCTTCGAGATGATGGGTTTCGCTTCGCTCTACCCATCCTACGGATCGCGCGCGACGGCGACACCCCGCAAAACGAAAGGCGCTTCCGGTGGAAGCGCCTTTCGCATTTCGTCGGTGCCGTAAAACTTAGAGCGAGTAGTACATCTCGAACTCGACCGGGTGCGGGGTCATTTCGAAACGGGCGACCTCGGTCATCTTCAGCTCGATATAGGCGTCGATGAAGTCGTCGTCGAACACGCCGCCGTTCTTGAGGAACGCGCGGTCCTTGTCGAGGCTCTCGAGCGCCTCGCGAAGCGAGCCGCAGACGGTCGGGATCTGCTTCAGCTCTTCCTTCGGCAGATCGTAGAGGTCCTTGTCCATCGCCGGACCCGGATCGATCTTGTTCTTGATCCCGTCAAGACCGGCCATCAGCATCGCGGCGAAGCCGAGATAGGGGTTGGCCATCGGGTCGGGGAAACGCACCTCGACGCGCTTGGCCTTCGGGTTCGCGGTGTAGGGGATGCGGCAGGCCGCCGAGCGGTTGCGCGCGGAATAGGCGAGCAGCACGGGGGCTTCATAGCCCGGGACCAGACGTTTGTAGGAGTTCGTCGACGGGTTGGTGAAGGCGTTGATCGCCTTGGCGTGCTTGATGACGCCGCCGATGTAGTGCAGGCAGGTCTCCGACAGGTCGGCGTATTTGTTGCCGGCGAAGGTCGGCTTGCCGTCCTTCCAGATCGACTGGTGGACGTGCATGCCCGAGCCGTTGTCGCCATAGACCGGCTTCGGCATGAAGGTGGCGGTCTTGCCGTAGATGTGGGCGACCTGGTGGATGCAGTACTTGTAGATCTGCATATGGTCGGCCATCAGCGTCAGGGTGTCGAACTTCATGCCGAGCTCGTGCTGGGCCGAGGCCACCTCGTGGTGGTGCTTCTCGACCTTGACGCCCATCTTGGCCATCGCGCCGAGCATCTCGGAGCGCATGTCCTGCACCGAGTCCTGCGGCGGCACCGGGAAGTAGCCGGCCTTGGTGCGGATGCGGTGGCCGAGGTTGCCGCCCTCATATTCGGTCGCCGAGTTGATCGGCAGCTCGGAGGAGTCGAGGCGGAAGCCGGTGTTGTAGGGCTCGGCCGAATAGCGCACGTCGTCGAACACGAAGAACTCGGCCTCGGGGCCGACGAACACCGTGTCGCCCACGCCCATCGACTTCACCATCGCCTCGGCCTTCTTGGCGATGCCGCGGGGGTCGCGGTTGTAGGGCTCGCCGGTGGTCGGCTCGAGCACGTCGCAGGTGATGACCATGGTGGTCTCGGCGAAGAACGGGTCGATCGTCGCGGTGACCGGGTCGGGCATCAGGCACATGTCGGATTCATTGATCGCCTTCCAGCCGGCGATCGACGAGCCGTCGAACATCGTTCCCTCGGCGAAGATGTCATCGTCGATCATGCTGACGTCGAAGGTGACGTGCTGCCACTTGCCGCGCGGATCGGTGAAGCGCAGGTCGACGTATTTGACGTCGTTGTCCTTGATCGATTTCAGGACGTCTTTGGCGGTCTTCATGAATACCCCTTATGGATGTTCGGGTCGGTTTCCAGCGGAGAGCGACGTTATTCCCGCTTTTGGCGAGTTCGTGTGACTGCACAAACGAAATCAGGCTGCCGAAGCAGCCTTTTTTCTCTTTTGCCGTCAGAAAATCCGGATAGCACCGCCCTTAAATAGCGTCCAGCCCGGATTCGCCGGTCCGGATGCGGATGGCTTCCTCGATGTTGGAGACGAAGATCTTGCCGTCGCCGATCCTGCCGGTCTGCGCCGCGCGGCGGATCGCATCGATCGCCTTCTCGACCAGGTCGTCGCCGATCACGATCTCGATCTTCACCTTGGGCAGGAAGTCGACGATGTATTCCGCACCGCGATAGAGTTCGGCATGGCCCTTCTGGCGGCCAAATCCCTTGGCCTCGGTGACGGTGATGCCTTGCAGTCCGACTTCCTGGAGCGCTTCTTTCACCTCGTCGAGCTTGAAGGGCTTGATGATGGCTTCAATCTTCTTCACTGAGCGCCTCCCGGGCATTGCAGATTGCAGGGTCGAGTTCGATGCGCGTGGGGCGCAGTCTGGTTGGTCTTAAGGCTTCCGGCCGGTTGCCGGAAACACGCGCAATGGTCGCATGGAGCGGCCTTGCGCGCGGCTTCCTCAAAAGCAGGGTCTATGCCAAGTTGTTAAGGTCCCCGATTTCGGAATGTTATCAGCCTTTTAACAGGCAATCGGCTGATATCGAACCACATGGGCTATGATATCCAAGCCTAACAAATAGGCAAATAGATCAATCCGTATGCAGTCGGCCAGTGGAAACCCCGCGAACGTCACAGGAATTGCCTCTCGAAAAGGCGAAGCGATTGAGGATTCGGCATGGACGTTCTGACCACCACCGAGATGGAACGCGCCGACCGGCTGACCATCGCAGCCGGAACGCCGGGCTTCGCGCTGATGATGAGCGCCGGCCAGGCCGTCGCGGAAGCCGCGATGGACCTCGTCGAGGAGGGCCCGATCGTGGTGGTCGCCGGCCGCGGCAACAATGGCGGCGACGGCTTCGTTGCGGCCGCAGAGCTTGCCGCGCGCGGCCGCGAGGTCTCGGTGATCCTGCTCTGCGAGCGCGACAGCCTGCAGGGCGACGCGGCGCTGGCGGCGAAGGGCTGGAAATATCCGGTGCTGCCGTTCAACCCGCAGGCGCTCGGCAAGCCGGCGCTGATCATCGATGCGCTGTTCGGTGCCGGCCTCAACCGGCCGGTGAAGGGCGATCCGCTGGAGATGATCGCGGCGATCAATGCCAACGGTACGCCGGTGCTGGCGGTCGACCTGCCGAGCGGCATCAACGGCACATCGGGCGCCGTGATGGGCGCGGCCGTGCAGGCGACCGAGACCGTCACCTTCTTCCGCAAGAAGCCCGCGCATCTGTTGCTGCCGGGCCGGATGTATTGCGGCCGGGTGCGCGTTGCCGACATCGGCATCGCCGCGCAGGTGCTCGACGAGATCAAGCCGCTGACCGCGGAGAACTTGCCGGAGGCCTGGCGCTGGTCGTTTCCGGTGCCGCGGATCGACGGCCACAAATACGCGCGGGGGCATGCCGTCGTGGTGTCGGGCGATCTCGCCTCGACCGGGGCGGCACGGCTCGCCGCGCGCGCGGCGCTGCGCGCCGGCGCCGGCCTCGTGACGCTGGCCTCGCCGCGTGAAGCGCTTGCCGTCAATGCCGCGGCGTTGACCGCGGTGATGGTGCGCGCGGTCGACAACCCGATCCAGTTCGCCGAGCTGCTTGGCGACAAGCGCCTCAATGCCTGCGTGATCGGTCCTGGCGCCGGGGTCAGCGCGCGGACCCGTGACCTCGTCCACACCGCGCTGTCGGCGCAGCGGCATCTGGTGCTCGACGCCGACGCGCTGACCAGCTTTGCCGGTGCGCCGGACCGGCTGTTCGAGGCGATCAAGGCAAGCGACGGTCAGCAGGTGGTGCTGACGCCGCATGAGGGCGAGTTTCCACGGCTGTTCAGCGATATCTCCAACAAGCATCCCGGCCGTTCCAAGCTCGAGCGCGTGCGCGCGGCGGCCGAGCGCTCCGGCGCGGTGGTGCTGCTGAAAGGCGCCGACACGGTGATCGCGTCTCCCGACGGCCGCGCCACCGTCGCCGCCAACGCGCCGCCGTGGCTCGCCACCGCCGGCGCCGGCGACGTGCTGTCGGGCATCATCGCGGGTTTCCTGGCGCAGGGCGTCGCGGCCTTCGAGGCGGCCAGCATCGGCGTCTGGATGCACGGCGAGAGCGCGAGCGAGGCGGGCCCCGGCCTGATCGCGGAAGATCTCACCGAAGTGCTGCCCGCCGTGTTCCGCCGTCTCTATGACGAGTTCGGGGTTGAGTATTAGGCGGCTCACGCTGGCCGACATGGATGCCGTCGCGCGCGTGCATCGCACCGCGTTCGATCAGGCGCTGCCGTGGCTCGCCGGCCTGCACACGCCCGACGAAGATCGCTGGTTCTACCGCGAGCAGATGTTTGCGACCTGCACGCTATGGGGGGCGTTCGACGGCGCGGCGATGCGGGGCGTGATTGCGTTTCATGACGACTGGATCGAGCAGCTCTATGTGCTGCCGGACGCGCAGGGCCGCGGCATCGGCGGCGCGCTGCTCGAGATCGCAAGGCAAGACGCGGACCGGCTGCAGCTCTGGACGTTTCAACGCAACGCCCGCGCGCGCCGCTTCTACGAGACGCGCGGTTTTGTCGCGGTTGAGGAGACCGACGGCAGCGGCAACGAGGAGAGGGAGCCGGGCGTGCGCTATCGCTGGACGCGCGCGCCGGCGGGTGAGTGATTTTGACCGGAATAGCTGACCGCGGCAGGCCCGGGGATAGGACCGGGCTCGCGGCAAGACGAAATATCGTCTGGCTATCCGCCACCTTTTGAGCACTTAATGCCTGTATCGACCAGCGAATGTACCCTTGAGCCTTGAGGTTTTGTGGTACGGACCGGAGCAACATGACGAGTCCCTGCCGCGTCCTCATGATCTATCCGAAGTTCGTTCCGGATTCTTTCTGGAACTATACGGAGGCTTGCGAACTCGTCGGCGCGAAGTATCCGGCGGCGCCACTCGGACTGATCACCGTGGCCGCCATGCTGCCGAAGCACTGGGAGATTCGCCTCGTCAACCGTAACACCGAGCCTTCGACCGACGCGGACCTCGACTGGGCCGATCTCGTCATGATCGGCGGTATGCTCAACCAGCAGCCTGATTTTCTCCACCTGATCGATCTCGCCCACCGGCACGGCAAGCCGGTATGTGTCGGCGGGCCCGACGTCTCCTCCAGCCCGCACCTCTACGCGGATGCGGACTTCCAGGTGATCGGCGAGGCCGAGCACATCATCGAGGAATTCATCGCCGCTTGGGAACGCGGTGAGCGCAAGGGCGTGTTCACCGCCGAGAAATTCAAGATCGACGTCACGCTAAGCCCGATGCCCCGCTACGATCTGATCAAGTTCGAGCATTATCTCTTCATTGGCGTGCAGTATTCGCGCGGCTGCCCGTTTACCTGCGAGTTCTGCGATATTATCGAGCTGTACGGGCGCGTGCCGCGCACCAAAACCCCCGATCAGATTCTCGCCGAGCTGCAAGCGCTCTACGATCATGGTTATCGAGGGCATGTCGATTTCGTCGACGACAATTTCATCGGCAACAAGAAAAACCTCCGAGTCCTGCTGCCGCGGCTCAAAGCCTGGCTGGAAGAGCGGGACTATCCGTTCGAATTCTCGACCGAAGCCTCGATCAATATCGCTGACGACAGCGAACTGCTGCAGGCAATGAAGGACGCCAACTTCTTCGGCATTTTCGTCGGCATCGAGAGTCCGGATCCAGAGACCCTCGTGCAGATGAAGAAAAAGCAGAACACCAGGCGCAACATCGCCGAGAGCGTTCACAAGATTTATGACTACGGCATGTTCGTCACCGCGGGTTTCATCGTCGGGTTCGATACCGAGAAAGTCTCGATGGCACAGGCGATGATCGACTTCATCGAGGAGGCGAGCATTCCAGTCTGCATGGTTGGACTGCTCTATGCGCTGCCTGGCACACAGCTGACGCGGCGGCTGGCCCAGGAAGGCCGACTGCACGAGGGCCATGATCTCATGAAGGTCGAGCAGGCGGGCGACCAATGCACGCTGGGCTGCAATTTCGACACCAAGCGTCCGCTTCGTGACATCCTCACGGATTACAAGGCTGTGCTCGGGCACGTGTACAGCCCGACGGAATATGCAGGACGGCTGTCGCGGCTTGCTGCCATGCTCGATCGGTCGGACCGGCGCCGCGACCTGCCGGATGGCGACATGCGCAAGAGGCTTGGCGGCATCGAAGGCGTACACAAGATCATAAATGCCCTGCCGGAGGTTCGCGAGCCGTTCTGGAAGACCTTCGTCGAGGTCGCCAAGTCCAATCCAGGCGCGCTGCGCTACATCGTGATGCTGATGGCGCTGTACTTGCACTTCGGGCCGTTCTCGAAATACGTGATCGGTGTGATTGAACGCCGGATTGCCGAGTTGGACGGTACACCTCCGGTGAAGCTTTCAATTACCCACAAATGCTTGATTCGATTGCAGTAGCCCTAATCGAAAAATCTTGAATCGGATGAATCGCTTGTGATTCATTGTCGAGCACCTGAATCGCGACGACGAGGTGCCTTGATGTGTTCGAGCGGAACGACGTCTCGTTGGTCGGCCGGCCCGGATGGTCGCCAGGATGATGGTGATGAAAGCGTCGTCGAACACTGGACAGAGCGCGAGATCGACAAGACAGCTTTCAAGGATGCCCGTCTTGGTCAGCGATTTGGCGAGCTGTTGAAGCAAATTGGTGACGGCATGGGCGGGAGCATACCGTTCGCGTGCCAGGACTGGGCGAACACGAAGGCGGCCTACCGCTTCTTCGCCAACGAGCGCGTGGAGGAAGCCGACATCCTCAGCGGCCACTTCGCCGCCACGCGCGCGCGTTACGATGATTGTACAGGCCCAATTCTCCTCATTCAGGACACGACGGAATTCTCCTACCAACGCGCGAACACGAGCGCTATCGGCCTGACCAAGAGCGTCAACAGCGGCCGGGACAAGGATGGCCGTTGGCGCCATCACACGGTCTGCGGAATGCTGATGCATTCCAGTCTCGCCGTGACTGTCGAGGGCCTACCGCTGGGATTGGCGGCGGTGAAGTTCTGGACACGGAAAAAGTTCAAAGGCACAGCGCAGCTCAAGAAGAAGATCAACCCGACCCGCGTTCCGATCGAGAAGAAGGAGAGCGTTCGCTGGCTCGACAATCTCAGGCAATCGATCGAGCGGCTCGGACAGCCGGAGCGTTGCATTCATATCGGTGACCGTGAAAGCGACATCTACGAACTGTATTGCCTGACGCAAGAGCTTGGCGCTCACTTCCTTGTCCGCGCCTGCGTCGATCGGCTGGCGGGCGATGGCGGTCATACGATTGCAACCGAGATGGAAGAGACCAGCGTCAAAGGCTTGCATTATATCGACGTGCGCAATGACAAGGGCGAGACGACGAAGGCCGCGCTGGAAATCAAATTCAAGCGGATCGCAGTCTTGCCTCCCATCGGGAAGCAGAAACGTTATCCAGTCCTCGACCTGACTATAATCCATGCCACCGAGCGCGGTACGCCAAAGGGCCGTAAACCGATTGAGTGGAAGCTCATCACGGACCTAGCCGTCCGCGGACGCTCCGAGGCAATCGAGAAGATCAACTGGTACGCCATGCGGTGGAAAATCGAGGTGTTCCACAAAATCCTGAAATCGGGCTGCAAGGCGGAAGACTCAAAACTCCGGACCGCGGAGCGACTCGCCAATCTAATGGCGGTCTTCTGCATTCTCAGCTGGCGCGTCCTCTGGCTCACCATGCTCAATCGCATCGCCCCAGACGCGTCACCGAAGCTCGCATTGACGGACACCGAGATCGCATTGCTCGATCAACTCATCAGCGGCGCCAGCCATCGACGATGTCGCCCTGGAACCCTTGCATTTTACCTTACCAAGCTTGCACGACTAGGTGGCTACTTGGCCAGGGCCGGCGATCCGCCACCTGGAAATGTTGTCATCTGGCGCGGCCTCTCGAGACTCACAGATATCGAACTCGGCGCCGAAATCGCATCGGCTGGAAATGTGGGTAATTGAAAGCCGGTGAAGGCCAGGGCGCTTGTGCAATGAGTTGATCTAGTTTGCCGTTTGATGGACGGCAAAGTTCGCCACAGCTTCGGTTCTGATTGGATCAGGACTGAAGCTCTGGCTTCTTGTTCGAACGGCTGACGCCACTCAGGCAACGTCGGTGGAAAGCGAAACGTCCTTCCACGCGTCGAATTCGGCCTGCAGCAGTTTGATTTGTCCTCGACCAGCCGCACGGCATCGCTGCCGAGCAGCAGATGCGCCGGTGGATCAGCTTCAGCATCGCCTGCGCGGCCTTTTTTGGGATCGCCAACGTGCCGGCCACTTATATCCATGCAGCGCTTGCGGACTGGATCGATGACAGCGTCATAGTCCGCAATCGACGTTACGTTTTTGCCCAAGGCGAACTGGAGATCGCCGGACCTCTCCCATCAGCGTGATCGGCATTGATCGGTTGAACTGAACAACTCGTTAGATATTTGCGTTTCCGCGATCGGTTCGACTGACCTATAGGATCGGCATCCTTGTCACTTGCGCGGAACAGTCAGATGATCGCACCGAGCAGCCAGCTCTCTACCGCCGCACGGACCGCCGGCGCGCTTCACCACGACGTCGACCCCGCGTCCTATCGCGCGGCGATGCGCCATCACGCCGGCGCGGTGACGATCCTGTCGGCGGGCGGGCCGGGCGACAGAACCGGCATGACGGCGACGTCGATCTGTTCGCTGTCGGACACACCGCCGCGGCTGATCGCCTGCGTCAACCGTTCGGCGAGCGCGCATGGCCTGATCCGGCGCACCGCCGCGTTCGGCGTCAACATGCTGCACGCCGACCAGGCCGAACTGGCCAATGTGTTCGCCGGCCGCCGCGGCATCGAGCGGGACGATCGGTTTTCCGACGCCGACGGCTGGCTGTCGCTTGCCACCGGCGCGCCGATCCTTAAGGGTGCGCTCATCGGGCTCGACTGCGAGCTGATCGACGAACATGCGCACGACACACATTCGATTTTCGTCGGCGCGGTCCGCGCGATGCATCTGCGTGAAGGGGAGACGCCGCTGATCTATTTTGGTGGCGCGTTCTGCGGGTTGGCCCGGCGGGCCTAAGGCCGCGGCTTGAGAAATTTGTGAATCACGGATGTCAGCGCGCCGGCGGCCGGCGAGAACGATTGTCCGCGCAGCGAGACGATGCAGACCGTGCGCTCCAGCACAGGATTGACGATCGGCAGCGCCTGCATCGTCTTCCTGATCGGCCGCGGCAAGGCGACCTTCGGCAGGATGCCGACGCCGAGGCCGGCGCCGGCCAGCGCGGCCAGCGTGTAGCTGTGCTCGACCTCGAACTTGATCTTCATCTGCAGATCGCGCGTGGCGAGCGCGCGCTCCAGCATCGAGCGCAGCGCCGCCGATTTTGAGTTGAGCAGGATCGGGTAGGCGGACAGCTCGGTCAAGTCGACCGCGCTGCGCTTGCGAAATGGAAACGCCCTCGTCGCCAGCGCATAGATCGGGTCGTTGAACAGCGGCGCAAACTGAAACTCGGTCGAGCCGTCCATCTCCGGTCCAATGCCGAAATCCGCCTCGCGGCGGCGCAGGCAGTCCAGCATGTCCTCGGCCGCAAGCTCGCGCAGATTGATGTTGATGCCCGGATAGCTCGCCTGGAAGGCATGCAACGCCTGCGGCAGGATGGTCGCGGCAATGGTCGGAACGCAGGCCAGCGACAGCGTGCCGCGCTGGATGTCGATGACCTCGCGGATCTCGCGCAGCCCGTTCTCCCATTCGCCGAGCGCGCGCCGCGCATGTGTCAGCAGTTGCAGTCCCTCGGCGGTCAGCTCGACGCGTCGCGTGGTGCGATGAAACAGGGCGGCGCCGACCTGGTCCTCCAGCAGCTTGATCTGCATGCTGACCGCGGATTGCGAACGGTTGAGCTGCTCGGAGGCCTGGCGAAAGCTCTTGTTCTCGGCGACCGCGATGAACATGTGCAGCAGCTTGAAATTGATCTGCGACATCGTTTTGCCCTGCAGGGGATTGTCCCGAACAACTGAACAGTACTTAAGATAATCTCGTTAGAAAGATCAGTGCCGGACATCTAGCATGATTGTGTTGGCCGCGGGAGACGATCCTGCGGCGCGATGCAGAAAAGATGCTTCATGTCCTTCACCGTCACCAAGCCGCGCACCCGCCGCGTCCAGCGTTCCGAACTCGCGGTTCCCGCGACCTCAACCCATTTCTTCGAACGCGCCGCGAGTAGCGCCGCCGATTTCATCTTCCTCGATCTGGAGGACGCGGTTGCGCGGCCGCGAAAACCCGAGGCGCGCGAGATCGCGATCGAGGCGCTGAACCGGATCGACTGGGGCAACAAGACGCTGGCGGTGCGGATCAACGGCCTCGACACCGAATGGGCGCATCGCGACATCATCGAGATCGTCAGCCGCGCGCCGCGCCTCGACCTCGTCATGGTGCCGAAGGTCGGCACCGCATTCGACGTCCGTTTCGTCGATGCGCTGCTGACGGGGCTCGAGCGCGAGTTCCCGCGCGCAAGGCCGCTGGGCATCGAGATCCTGATCGAGACCACGCTTGGGCTCGCCAATGTCGAGGAGATCGTGCAGGCGTCGGAGCGGTTGGAGGCTGTGATCTTCGGCATCGGCGATTACTCGATCGACCTGCGCACCTGCGGCGAGATTATCGGCGCCTCCGATCCGCGCTATGCCGTGCTCACCGATGCGGACGAGGGCGGCGCGCGCCGCGTGCACTGGAACGACCAGTGGCACTTCGCGCTCGCCCGGATTGCCAATGCCTGCCGCGCCCACGGCCTGCGTGCGATCGACGGCCCCTATGCCAATTTCGGCGATGCCGCAGGCTTTCGCGCCAGTGCGGCGCGGGCGGCCGCGCTCGGCTTCGAGGGCAAATGGGCGATCCATCCCTCGCAGCTCGAGACCGCCAACGAGGTGTTCTCGCCGACTGCGCGCGAGATCGGCTGGGCGCGCGAGATCACGGCCAGGATTCAATCCGCCAGCGCTGGCGGCGACGGCGCCTTCGGGCAGGACGGGGTGCTGATCGATCTTGCGGTGCTCAAGCGCGCGCAGGCGATCATCGACCGCCACGACGCAATTCAGGCGGCGGGCAGGGCAGGAGCGCGCGATGTCGCATGAACAACCGCTTGCCGGAATTCGCGCGCTCGACATCGCGACCTTCGTGGCGGCGCCGTTCTGCGGGACGGTGCTGTCCGATTTCGGCGCCGAGGTGATCAAGATCGAGCAGCCAGGCGTCGGCGATCCCTTGCGCCGGTTCGGAACGCCGAGCGACTGCGGCGACACCTATGTCTGGCTCAGCGAAGCTCGCAACAAGAAGTCGGTTACGCTCGATCTGCGCAGCGAGCGTGGCGCCGCGCTGTTTCGCGAGCTGGTCCGCCAATCCGACGTGGTGCTGGAGAACTTCCGGCCCGGCACGCTGGAGAAATGGGGGCTCGGCTTCGAGGCGCTGCGCGAGATCAACCCAAAACTCGTGATGCTGCGCATCAGCGCCTATGGGCAGGACGGCCCGCTGCGCGACAAGCCGGGCTTTGCCCGGATCGCGCACGGCTTCAGCGGGCTCGCCTATCTTGCCGGCGAGGCGGGGCGGGCGCCGGTGATGCCGGGATCGACCTCGCTCGCCGATTATATTTCCGGGCTATGGGGTGCGCTCGGCGTGCTGCTGGCGCTGCGCCATGCCGAAGCCACCGGACACGGGCAGGTGGTCGATATCGGGCTCTATGAATCGGTGTTTCGGCTGCTTGATGAAATGGCGACCGTGTTCGCCAAGACCGGCTTCGTCCGCGAACGCCTCGGCGCCGACACGGTCAATGTCGTGCCGCACAGCCATTACCAGACCGCCGACTGCAAATGGGTGGCACTGGCCTGTTCGAGCGACAAGATGTTCGAACGGCTGGCGCAGGCGATGCGGCGGCCGGATCTCGCGACCGACCCGCGCTATGCGGCCATGGCCGGCCGCTTGGCGCGGCGCGAGGAGGTCAACGGGATGGTCGCCGACTGGATCGGCTCCATGCCGCTGGAGACGGCGCTTGCCGAATGCGAGCGCTACGACGTGCCCTGCGGGCCGATCTACAGCATCAGTGACATCTTCGCCGACCCGCAATACCGCGCCCGCGGCAACATCGCCGAGGTGCCCTCGCGCGCCGGGCCGATCGCGGTGCCGAGCGCGATCCCCAAGATGTCGCGCACGCCGCCACAGTTCAAGCATGCCGGCGTCGCGCTCGGCGCTCACACCGACGACGTCCTGACCTCGCTTGCCGGCGCAACCGCGGCGGCGCTCGCCGCGCTGCGCAGCGACGGGGTGATCTGACATGCCCCAATTCTCCCGCGGCCACGAAGGAACCACGCCATGACCAGGCAGATGAAATTGATCGGCTTCCTGCAGGCCCAGAATTGCTCGAACTATCCCGCCTCCTGGCGCCATCCGGACTCGAAGCCGAACTGGTTCTCGCGCGACTATTATCAGGAGATCGGGCGCACGCTGGAGCACGGCAAGTTTCATCTCGCCTTCTTCGATGACCGGCTCGCAATCCCCGATCGCTTCGGCGACGATTTCCGCGAGACCATCCGCCACGGCGTGCGCGCGGCGAAGCTCGATCCGGTCTCGGTCGCGCTCACGATGGGCTTGGCGACCGAGCGGCTCGGCATCGGCGTGACCTATTCGACCACCTATTACGAGCCGTTCCACGTCGCGCGGGTGTTCGCAACGATGGACCTGCTGCTGAACGGCCGCGCGGCCTGGAACGTGGTGACCTCGCTGAACGACTCCGAGGCGGCGAATTTCGGTGCCTCGCAGCATCTCAGCCACGATCTGCGCTATGACCGCGCCGACGAGTTCATGGAGGTCGTGCTCGGCCACTGGAACAGCTGGGAGGACGGCGCCGTCAGCTTCGACCGCGAGAGCGGGCTGTTCGCCGACCCGGCCAAGGTGCACCGGCTTGACCATCACGGGCATTTCTTCCGCTCGCGCGGCCCGTTCACGGTGCCGCGCTCGCCGCAGGGCCATCCGGTGATCATCCAGGCCGGCCAGAGCGGCCGCGGCAAGACTTTCGCGGCGCGCTGGGGCGAACTGATCTTCGTGATCTATCCCAATCTCGACCTTGCGAAGAAGCAATATGCCGACCTCAAGGGAACGCTGGCCAAGACGGGCAGGGACATCAGCATCGCGCCGGCGGTCTATCCTGTCGTCGCCGAGACCCAGGCCGAGGCCGAGGATAAGTTCGCGGCGATCAGCCGGCTCGCCAAGCCGATCGACGCGCTGACGCTGTTGTCGGAGGTGCTGAACTACGATTTCGCGGCCAAGCCGACGGACGAACCGTTCACGTCGGACGAGCTGGCTTCGATCAGCGGATTGCAGGCAATCCGCGACCGCGTGGTGAATCTCAGCGGCAAGCCCAATCCGACGCCGCGGGACTTCGTGCAGTTCAGCGGGCGCGGGACACTCGCCGAACTGCCGACCTTCGTCGGCTCGCCCAAGGCGGTCGCCGATCAGATGGAGCGCTGGTTCTGCGAAGGCGGCTGCGACGGCTTTGTCGTCGCCGCCACCCATGTGCCCGGCACCTACCAGGACTTCGTGCGCCTCGTGGTGCCCGAGCTGCAACGCCGCGGCCTGTTCCAGCGCGAGTATCAGGGTGACACGTTGCGCGAGAATCTCGGCCTGCCGCGGCCGCAAGCCGCGCATGCAAGCGCAGACGAGGAGGCGCGCGTCTCGACCGGATAGCCCCGGCACAAAAATCGGCGCAGACAACGATCAGAACAAAATCAAAATCAGGGAGGCTGAAGTGACCAAGGGCGTTAACGCGGGGGGCCGGCTCGATAGATTGCCGATCGCCGGATTTCACTACCGGATATTCGCGCTGATCGGAGCCGGACTGTTCGTAGACGGCTTCGAGATCTTCCTCGCCGGCAGCATTCTCGGCGCATTGGTTCAATCCGGCTATTCGGACCTTGCCCAGAATGCGCGCTTCATCTCGGCGACCTTTGTCGGGATGCTGATCGGCGCCTGGCTGGCGGGCGTCGCCGGCGACCGCTTCGGCCGCAAGTTCGCTTACCAGGCCAATCTCCTGATCTTCGGCCTCAGCGCGCTGGCGGCAACGCTCGCGCCGTCGATGAACTGGCTGATCGGGGCCCGCTTCGTGATGGGCCTCGGGCTCGGCGCCGAGATCGTCGTCGGCTATGTCGTGCTCAGCGAATTCATCCCGCCGCAGCAGCGCGGCCGCTGGGGCGCGGCGCTCGCGACCTGCACCAATGGTGCGCTGTTCGTCGCGACGCTGGTCGGCTGGGTCGTCATTCCGCATCTCGGCTGGCGCTGGATGTTCGCGCTGTGCGGCATCGGCGCGATGATCGTCTGGTTCCTGCGGCGCTCGCTGCCGGAATCGCCGCGCTGGCTCGAGACGCAGGGCAAGAGCGCCGAGGCGGAGGCGGTGCTGGCGGCGATCGAGCAAGAGGTCGGCAAGGGCAGGACCCTGCCGACCCCGGCCTATCAGCCGGCCCCGGTGCAGCCGGACGTTCGCTTCACGCGCCTGTTCTCGCGCGCGTTGATCGCGCGGACCATCGTCGGCTGCCTGATCCTGATCGGGCTCAACACTGCGGTCTACGGCTTCATCGCCTGGATCCCGACCTTCTTTGTCAAGCAGGGCATCAACCTGTCGTCATCGCTCGGTTACACCATGCTGATGACGCTCGGCAGCCCGCTCGGCACGCTGTCGGGCATGTGGATCGGCGAGAAGATCGACCGCAAGCCGTCCCTGATTGTGCTGTCGCTCGCGGCGGCCGGGCTGGGGCTGATCTATCCGATGTTCATCAACCCCGTCGCCTTCGTCGTGATCGGCTTCCTCCTGGTGTTCACGGTGGCGGTGATGCTGGCGCTGGCCTGGGGGCTCTACATCCCCGAACTGTTCCCGACCGAGCTCAGGATGCGCGGATCCGGCATCTGCAACACCGCCGGTCGCCTGATGTCGATCGTGACGCCGTTCATCGTGGTCGAGCTGTTCACGAGGTTCGGCGTCACCGGCGTTGTCTCTGTGGTGGCCGGGCTCCTCGTGGTGCAGGCGATCGCGGTCGCGGTGCTCGGCATCGAGACCCGCAAGCGTCCGCTGGAAGCGTTGCGGCCGGAGGCGATGGACGACGAAGCGTCATCCGCAGAGGTGCGCGGCAAGCTGCAACCAAGCCCCGGAGGGATCGCCGCCGGCGGGGAGTAGCGGGACGAAGCGCGCGATGTCCGCGTGATCAACGCATGCGGACATCCGGGCCTCGTCTGTCTCACGATACTTTTGGTGGACGCGTCGAAAGAGGCGGGCTAAACGCGCAGGGTATTCCCTCGGTACCGTGAATCTCGCTCGTGAGTGGCAGGCAGAACAATTTCCTCGCTCAGGCACTGCAACAAGGCGCCTTGGCGTTGCGGGCGCAGCAGTTTGCTCAGGCTGAGCAGATTGCGACGAACATCCTGAAATCAAACCGCACGGACAGACACGCCGCGCTTCTTCTGGCGCATGCCCTGATGGGGCAGAACCGGGGAGGCGAGGCGATCGCAGCGCTCGAGCGCGTTGCGCGCCGCGGCGACGATGGAGAGGTCGAGACTTTGCTCGGCGCGCTGCTGTGTGGCGCGGGCCGTGTCACCGACGGCATCGCGCAGCTTCGGCGCACGGCGGCACGCCGCCCGCCATATTTTCCGTCCTTTCAGGAACTCGCCGGGCAGCTTGCCAAGGCCGGTCAACACGACGAGGCGATCAGCACGGTCGAGGCCGGTCTGGCGCTGGCTCCCGAGAGCGTCGACCTGAAGCTCGATCTCGGGCGCCTGTTGCAAGAGACGAATGACATCGCGCGGGCTGCAAGCGTCCTGACGGCGGCACGTGATGCTGCGCCGGGCCGCCCCGACGTTCTCAACCAACTCGGGCGGGTCCTGATCCTTCGTGGCGACTACGCCGCAGCCGCGGATGCGTTCCGCCGCGTGCTCGCGCAATACCCGGATGATCGCTCGACCCGCGCCCACCTCGCCACTTGCCTTTTCGAGCAGGGTGAGCGCGATGCTGCCGAGGCAGCGCTGCGCTCGGTGATGCGCGGTCAGCCCCAGCTATTTGGACGCGCGGCATTCGTCATGGCCTCGGGATCTCACGGCCGCTTCTTCTTCTCCCAGAGCGCCGCTGCGAAGTTCCTCGGCGGGGAGTGAGATTGAGCGCGGCGGACGACATTCCGCCTTGCCTTACGCCCTGAAGTTTCTCCGGTAGAGGTTCGGCTGCCGTTTGAGCTCGGTGCGGAGTTCGCCGACCCGCTTGGCGTCTTCCGCGGTGAACGGCGATGCCTGCGCGGTCCAGTCGTCTCGCTTGACCGGAATGCATTGCGCGATCGGAGTACCCTTGGGCAGGACGCCTCTGAAATTCCTGTCGTGCCAGTACGCCGGAAAGTGCACCCAATTGTCGGCATAGAGGTCGGAATTGACCAGGCCGCTGAGTGTGGTGAATGGCAGGTCGAAGCGGTTGACGGGATGGGTGAAGTAGATCGCGTAGCCTTCCGGGGCTTCGACGGTCCACAAATTGTGGAATTTGAGAAAGAAGCGGCCCTCTTCAAACAACGGGGTACCGGTGACCTGACTCGGGTCGTGGAAGCCGATCGGTGAGCGTGGGAATTCCGGCGTGCCTCCCGGCGGCAAATCCTGGTCCCAGGTGATTTCGCCGTCCTCGACCTTGAGATCGCAAACCAGCGGCAGCAAGAACCCGCAGGTCATCGCATCCACGAACGGCGGGCAGCGCTTGATGGTGTCCTCGTCGTGCAGGTTGATCGAAGAGAAGGCCGTCGCCGGCATGGCCTTGAGCCAGTCGGGAACGCGCCTGCGCCGCCGGTATGGGGGCCGGTATCAGTCCGTCGAGCTCCGTCGGGCAACGGAATTTGAGCGTCAGCTTGCTATTGGTCGACATTGGGCGCTCCGATTTCGGATCGACCTACATGAATGCGTCGCAAAGGTGAAGCGCGCGCTCACCAGCCAGGATCGCCGCTAGGTCACGAGATACTTCGCTACCGCCGGCTCGTTCCATTCGATCCCGAGCCCGGGACCGCGGGCGGTCACGGCGCCGTCGACGATTTCGGCGGGCCTTGTGAGGATGGAGCCGGCGAAGTCGAGGAATTCGAGCCAGTGCGCGGTCGGCGTCACCGCGAGCAGATGCGCGCTGACTTCCGCGAACAGATGGCTCGACATCGGGATCGAGGCGGCATCGGCTTGTCCCGCGACTTGCATCCAGCCGGTGACGCCGCCGACCTTCATCACGTCGGGCATGATGAAGTCGGATGCGCCGGCCGCGATCGCTTCGGCAAAGCCGCGCGGAAACCACCAGTTCTCACCGGCCTGGATCGGCGTCGGCGAGGTCTCGCGGACTTTTGCGTGGCCGGACAGGCTCTCCTGCGGCACCGGCTCCTCGATCCAGTGCAAATCGTAGGGCGCAAGGCGGGCGATGCGGCGGGTCGCCTCCGCCGGATCGAGCGACTGGTTGAAGTCGATCATCAACGCGATGTCGGGGCCGAGCAGGGCGCGCACGCCCTTCACGACGCGCTCGTCATTGGCGGCGTCGCCATCGCCGCCCTTGATCTTGATGCCGCGAAAGCCCTGGTCGAGCGAACGGCGCAGCGCGCGCTCATCGGCGACGGGATCGACCACGCCGTAGCTGTCATAGGCTTTGATCGGCTTCGCCGAGCCGCCAAGCAGTTCGACCAGCGGCCGGTCGGCGAGCTGGCCGAGCACATCCCAATAGGCCATGTCGAGTCCGGATACCGCCATGCCGACGAGGCCCTGCCAGCCGAGCAGCCGAAACTTGGCGTCCATCGCCTTCATCAGGTCGAACGGCGCGACCGGCTTGCCGATGAGCTCGCGGCCGATCTCCTCGATCAGATAGGCAAGCGGTTTAAGCGTGAGCTTGCTGTAGGCGAAGATGTAGGTGCGACCGGTAATGCCTTGATCGGTCTCGACATCGATCAGAACCAGCGGGCCGGAATCGATCACGCCGAAGGCGTTCTTCACAGGGCGCTTCAGCGGCACCACGACGCTTCGCGCCCGAACTCCGCGGATGGCTGCAACTGTCTGGCTCATGGACGTTTCCTCTTCTTGTTATTGGACGCTGTACCATCGGACCAGCCGCGGCGCGGCCCAGTCGGTCGCGACCTGCTCGATCAAATAGCGGCCGGGATATTCAGCGAGGAAGGCGATGCGCTGGGTCTGGCCCGGCTCGATCGCGAGCGTGTCGAGCCAGAACGGCTTCCAGCCGTCGTCGAGCCGGTCGAGCAGACGGAAGTGATGGCCGTGCAGATGAAAGACGCTGGCGATCGGGCCGCGGTTGGTCAGCGCCAGCACGACCGGCCGGCCGGCTTTGGCCTGAAAGGCCGGAGCGGCTGACGGCTTGAAGTCCGCTGGGTGGAACCAATCGGTCGGCGTGCCGAGGGTTAGCTCGAACCTGGCGGCGCTCTTGAGATCGAGCTGGGCGGGCATGTCGTTGCCGGGCAGCGGCGGTGCCGGCGGGAACGGCGCCGGGCGGACCGGCGGGTCGTTCGAGACGGCCAGCCTGCCGACCGGGCGGGCCTGCTTGCCGTCGTGCAGCAGGATCGGAAAGCTGGTTCCGGCCGGTCCGGCCGCATCGACGAAGACATCGGTGCGGCTGCCGGGAGCGAGGACCAGCGCACCGTTGCGGGCCGGAAACGGTTCGGCCGGCTGGCCGTCGATGGCCATCACCCGGACGTCGAGGTTCTCCAGCTTGATCGCCAACACGCTGCGTTGGCTGCCGTTGATAAAGCGGAGTCTGAGGCGGGCATTGGCCGGTGCCGAGATGTCGTATGAGGTTTTGCCGTTAATTGTATGAATTTGCGTCGAATCTTTTGGATCGTTGCCGGCCGGGATTGCGCTTCCGTCCGGCCGCAGGCGCCACTCCTCGATCAGCAGGACCTCGTCGCGATCGACTGCGACCGGCGAAGTGCCGGTCACGATCAGCGGCCGCGGCCGTGCCGGTGCCGTGCCGCCATCACCGAATAGCGGCTCGCACAGGAAGGTGCCGGCATGCCGAAGCGGCAACTGGAAGCTATCCTTGGCCCCGGCGGCGAGTAGCGCCCGGGAGGCCAGTGGCTCCGCGGCCGCGACGCCGTCGAGCCCGCGGCAATCCAGCGCGGCCGCGACCGGCAGTTCATTGCCAAAGGTCACGTCGAGAACCTCGCCGCGCTTGAAGCGGAGGTCGCCGCTGCCGAGTGACCAGACCGGTGTCTCCGGTCCGCCAGGACCCGGTCCGCCAGGACCCGGTCCGCCAGGACCCGGTCCGCTAGCACCCGGTCCGTCGCCCAGACGAAGCGAGATGCGGTCGGGTTTGGCCTGGAGCGCGACCGCGGTCCGGCCCTGTGCTGCGCCGGTGGCCGGCAGAGCGGGGCAAAGCGCCGCGGCGCCGAGGGCGGCGATCAGGTTGCGCCGGGTGAGTGAAAATTCGGGACTTGCGGGAGGACTTGCCATCCGGCCGATGCGGACCATTTTCAAGAGTACCTGTCCAGTCGCGATCGGTCGCAGGGCGGGCTCAACAGCGGCCATTTTTTTGCTGCGAACCGGTGGGCGCATGTTATAAGCCCGGCCGCCCGCGGCATCGCGGCCGGACTGGGATGCTTTTCGCGCGGGCGTGGCGGAACTGGTAGACGCGCTGGATTTAGGTTCCAGTGACGAAAGTTGTGGGGGTTCGAGTCCCTCCGCCCGCACCAAGCGCTTACAGCGTTTGCATGACGAATTCTTGGAGAACCTTTGGCCCCGATGGGGTGAGGGTTCGCCGAACCCACAGACGTTAGGCCGCAAGGCCCATCGTCGAACAGATTGAACACTGCCACGGCCGCTCGGGCCGCGGCAAAAGCGGAAGAAGATTGATACCATGCAGGTCACCGAGACCCTCAACGAGGGATTGAAGCACGAGTTCACGATCAGCGTCCCGGCATCCGATCTCGATGCCAAGGCTGACGCCAAGCTGGTCGACCTCAAGGACAAGGTCCGTCTCAACGGCTTCCGTCCCGGCAAGGTGCCGGTGGCGCATCTGAAGAAGATCTACGGCCGCTCGGTGATGGCCGAGACCATCGACCAGACCATCAGCGATACCAACCGGCAGATCTTCGAAGATCGCGGCTTCCGCCTCGCCGGCGAGCCGAAGATCACGATGCCGACCGAGAAGGACCAGGTCGAGGAATTGCTGTCTGGTAAGACCGACCTGACCTACACCGTCGCGATCGAGGTCGTGCCGCCGATCCAGCTCGCCGATTTCAAGTCGTTCTCGGTCGAGAAGCCGGTGGTCGACGTCTCCGACGCCGATGTCGACGATGCCATCAAGCGGATCGCCGAAGGCAGCCGCCCGTACAATGCCAAGGCCGAGGGGGCGGCGGAGAAGGGCGACCGCGTCACCATCAGCTTCAAGGGCACCATCAACGGTGAAGCCTTCGAGGGCGGCACCGGCGAGGGCATTCAGGTCGTGATCGGCGCCGGCCAGTTCATCCCGGGCTTCGAGGAGCAGCTGATCGGCATCGGCACCAATGAGACCCGCACGCTGAAGGTCTCGTTCCCGAAGAACTATCTGAACGAGAAACTCGCCGGCCAGCCGGCCGAGTTTGAGACCACCGCAACGCTGATCGAGGCGCCCGGTGAGACCACGATCGATGACGAGTTCGCCAAGACGCTGGGCCTGGAGTCGCTCGACAAGCTGAAGGAAGCCGCCCGCGAGCGCCTGACGGCCGAGTTCGCCGGCGCCACCCGCCAGAAGGTCAAGCGCGCGCTACTCGACCGGCTCGACGAGAGCCACAAATTCGAGGCCCCGCCGTCGCTTGTCGCAGAAGAGTTCAACCTGATGTGGAACTCGATCAGGGCCGAGATGGACTCGTCCGGCAAGACTTTCGCCGACGAGAACACCACCGAGGAAGCGGCAAAGGAGGAGTACCACAAGATCGCCGACCGCCGCGTCCGCCTCGGCCTCGTGCTGTCGGAGATCGGCGAGAAGAACAAGATCACCGTGACCGACGACGAGGTGTCGCGCGCCGTGATCGAGCGTGCGCGCCAGATGCCCGGCCGTGAGAAGGAGGTCTGGGACTACTACCGCAGCAACGCCCAGGCGCTGGCCCAGCTCCGCGCCCCGATCTACGAGGACAAGGTCGTCGACTTCGTCCTGGAGCTCGCCAACGTGACCGAGAAGAAGGTCACCAAGGAAGAGCTGTTCAAGGATGAAGACGCCGAGAAAACTGCCGCCTAATTCCGGCACCTCGCGTTAATGATGAACCGCGAAAGCGCGCCTCGCGACGGGTCCCGTCGCTAGGCGCACCGACGCGAATCAGCTTGAACTTCTGCGACCTGCCCAGGTGGCTAGTGCGGCGAGTTGACGGTCTTGTCGGCCGGAAATTGGCCCATATCTGGGTTAAGCCTTGAGGCAGTAGTCTTGAGCCAAGTAGTCTTGAGCAAAGTTCTGCATCACCCCTAACCCTTGGGTTCTTTCATGCGCGATCCCGTTGAAACCTACATGAACCTCGTGCCGATGGTCGTCGAGCAGACCAATCGCGGCGAACGCGCCTACGACATTTTCTCGCGCCTTTTGAAGGAGCGCATCATCTTCGTCACCGGTCCGGTGGAAGACGGCATGTCGACGCTGATCGTCGCGCAGCTGCTGTTCCTCGAGGCCGAGAATCCGAAGAAGGAAATCTCGATGTACATCAACTCGCCGGGTGGCGTGGTGACGTCGGGCCTTGCGATCTACGACACGATGCAGTTCATCCGCCCGCCGGTATCGACACTGTGCACGGGGCAGGCGGCCTCGATGGGCTCGCTGCTGCTGGCCGCCGGCGAGAAGGACATGCGCTTCACGCTGCCGAATTCCCGCATCATGGTGCACCAGCCCTCCGGCGGCTTCCAGGGCCAGGCCACCGACATCATGCTGCACGCGCAGGAGATCCTGAATCTCAAGAAGCGCCTCAACGAGATCTACGTGAAGCATACCGGCCAGACCTACAAGGCGATCGAGGACGCGCTCGAGCGCGACAAGTTCCTCACCGCCGAGGACGCCAAGGCGTTCGGCCTCGTCGACAAGGTCATCGACAAGCGTCCGGACGATCCGGCCGCCGCGAAGGCGGCCTGATCTGGGCAGGCATCTCGAGGCGTCGGTGTGATCTCCACATTGACGCCTCACATAACCGGCAAAAGCAGGGCGGTGGACCCGCGGGCGGTGCATGCGCACAGGCGGAAAGTTCCGGTTTCGTGCTCATATACCGACGTGGTAATCCCGCAACGTTCCGTGGATTTCGACGCGTATTCCACGTGCGATCGTTGAAAATCACGGTATTGTCACGGTCTTGAGCCGGCCATCCGATTAGCGAATTCTTGATAGTCGGGTGCCAGCATGGTTGGCTGTGATGCATCGGCTATGATCGCGGAGATTCGAATAAACCGTGATCCACACGGTCAGTATTGCGTAGGGTCTTTTTTGGTACGGAATTTGCTCTATCTACCCAAGACCCCGGTTTTGTGCCGGATTGGGTCGATCTGGCAAACAAGATCGAACGGCGGACGGAGATAATGAATGAGTAAGGTCGGCACGAGCGACGCCAAGAACACGCTATATTGCTCGTTCTGCGGCAAGAGCCAGCATGAAGTTCGCAAGCTGATTGCCGGACCGACTGTCTTCATTTGCGACGAGTGTGTCGAACTGTGCATGGACATCATTCGCGAGGAGAACAAGTCCTCGCTGGTGAAGTCGCGCGACGGCATCCCGACGCCGAAGGAAATCTGCAAGGTCCTGGACGACTACGTGATCGGCCAGAGCCATGCCAAGAAGGTGCTGTCGGTCGCCGTCCACAACCATTACAAGCGGCTCAACCATCAGACCAAGCACAACGACGTCGAGCTGGCGAAGTCGAACATCCTGCTGATCGGTCCGACCGGTTCGGGCAAGACGCTGCTCGCGCAGACGCTGGCCCGCATCCTCGACGTGCCCTTCACTATGGCTGACGCGACGACGCTGACCGAAGCCGGCTATGTCGGCGAGGACGTCGAGAACATCATCCTGAAGCTGCTGCAGGCCGCCGACTACAACGTCGAGCGTGCGCAGCGCGGCATCGTCTATATCGACGAAATCGACAAGATCAGCCGCAAGTCGGACAATCCCTCGATCACCCGCGATGTGTCGGGCGAGGGCGTCCAGCAGGCGCTGCTGAAGATCATGGAAGGCACCGTGGCCTCGGTCCCGCCGCAGGGCGGCCGCAAGCATCCGCAGCAGGAATTCCTGCAGGTGGATACCACCAACATCCTGTTCATCTGCGGCGGTGCGTTCTCGGGTCTCGAGAAGATCATCTCCGCGCGCGGCCGCTCGACCTCAATCGGCTTCGCGGCGCAGGTGCTCGCGCCGGAGGACCGCCGCACGGGCGAGATTTTCCGTCACGTCGAGCCGGAAGACCTGCTGAAGTACGGCCTGATCCCGGAATTCGTCGGCCGTCTGCCCGTCGTTGCGACGCTGGAGGACCTCGACGAGGCCTCGCTGAAGAAGATCCTGACCGATCCGAAGAACGCGCTGGTGAAGCAGTACCAGCGGCTGTTCGAGATGGAGAACATCGAGCTGACCTTCGCCGACGAGGCGCTTGGCGCGGTCGCCCGCAAGGCGATCGAGCGCAAGACCGGCGCGCGCGGCCTGCGGTCGATCCTGGAGAGCATCCTGCTCGAAACCATGTTCGATCTCCCGGGCCTGGAAGGCGTCGAGGAAGTCGTCATCTCGCGCGAGGTCGTCGAGGGAACGGCGCGTCCGCTCTACATCTACGCGGATCGTTCCGACCGCGCCGTCGAGAGCAGCGCGAGCGCCTAAACGGCGCTCGTCTCGACCCGCCAAAAATGCACGGCTGCCGGACGCTCCGGCGGCCGCTGTGGCGCAGCAGCGGCGCCCTTGCGGCGTAGCAGCAAATGCCTGTTTAGCCTATATTTCCCGACACTTCTGAGACTTGACACCCCCCTGCCTGATAGCCACCTAATGCTATCGGTGAAGGATCTCATGCGTTGAGATTCGTCGCTTCACGATGCGGAATAAGCGGCTGCCGACGGCACTCTCATTCCGGATCACCAAGGCACCTTGTGGCGGTTGCGCAAGCAAGCGGACTGCGTGCAAGGGGGCACAACAAAAGGATTAGGCCATGACGACCTCAAAACCCCGGCCAACGATCGTCCACGGCGAAAGCCACTCCTATCCGGTGCTGCCGCTCCGCGACATCGTCGTCTTCCCGCACATGATCGTGCCGCTGTTCGTCGGCCGCGAGAAATCGATCCGCGCGCTCGAAGAGGTGATGAAGAACGACGCGCTGATCATGCTCGCGACGCAGAAGAATGCGTCCGATGACGATCCGGCACCCGATTCAATTTACGAGACCGGTACGCTCGCCAGCGTCCTGCAGCTCCTGAAACTGCCCGACGGCACCGTGAAAGTGCTGGTCGAGGGCCTCGAGCGCGCGCGCGTCGAGAAGTATTCCGACCGCAGCGAATATTACGAGGCGACCGCGGTCGCGCTCGCCGACACGGACGCCAACTCGGTCGAAGCCGAGGCGCTGGCGCGGTCGGTCGTGTCCGACTTCGAAAGCTACGTGAAGCTGAACAAGAAGATCTCCGCCGAAGTCGTCGGCGTGGTTCAGGCGATCACCGATTTCGCCAAGCTCGGCGATACCGTTGCCTCGCATCTCGCGGTCAAGATTGCCGATCGGCAAGCGATCCTGGAGACGTTGTCCGTCACGCAGCGCCTGGAGAAGGTGCTGGGCCTGATGGAGAGCGAGATCTCGGTGTTGCAGGTCGAGAAGCGCATCCGCTCGCGCGTCAAGCGCCAGATGGAGAAGACCCAGCGCGAGTATTACCTGAACGAGCAGATGAAGGCGATCCAGAAGGAGCTCGGCGACGACGAAGGTCGCGACGAGCTGGCCGATCTGGAGGAGAAGATCTCCAAGACCAAGCTGTCCAAGGAAGCGCGCGAGAAGGCCCAGCACGAGCTGAAGAAGCTGCGCCAGATGTCGCCGATGTCCGCGGAAGCGACCGTCGTGCGCAACTATCTGGATTGGCTGCTGTCGATCCCGTGGGGCAAGAAGTCCAAGGTCAAGAAGGACCTCGAGGCCGCGCAGGCGGTGCTGGACTCCGATCACTACGGGCTCGAGAAGGTCAAGGACCGCATCGTCGAGTATCTCGCGGTGCAGTCGCGCGCCAACAAGCTGACCGGACCGATCCTGTGCCTGGTCGGGCCTCCCGGCGTCGGCAAGACCTCGCTCGGCAAGTCGATCGCGAAGGCGACGGGGCGCGAGTTCGTGCGCGTGTCGCTCGGCGGCGTGCGTGACGAGGCCGAGATCCGCGGTCACCGCCGCACCTATATCGGCTCGATGCCCGGCAAGATCATCCAGTCGATGCGCAAGGCGAAGACCTCGAACCCGCTGTTCCTGCTGGACGAGATCGACAAGATGGGCGCCGATTTCCGCGGCGATCCGTCGTCGGCGCTGCTTGAGGTCTTGGACCCCGAGCAGAACTCGACCTTCAACGACCACTATCTGGAGGTCGACTACGACCTGTCCAACGTGATGTTCATCACGACCGCGAATACGCTGAATATTCCCGGCCCGCTGATGGACCGCATGGAGATCATCCGGATCGCCGGCTACACGGAGAACGAGAAGGTCGAGATCGCGCGCAAGCATCTGATCCCGAGCGCGCTCTCCAAGCACGGTCTGGACTCCAAGGAATGGTCGATCGACGACGCGGCCTTGCTCTTGATGATCCGCCGCTACACCCGCGAAGCGGGCGTGCGTAACCTGGAGCGTGAGCTCTCCACACTCGCCCGCAAGGCGGTGAAGGAGCTGATGATCTCCAAGAAGAAGTCGGTGAAGGTCACCGAGGCGAACATCGAAGAGTTCCTCGGCGTTCCGAAGTATCGCTTCGGCGAGATCGACGACGAGGATCAGGTCGGTATCGTCACCGGTCTGGCGTGGACCGATGTCGGCGGCGAGCTGTTGACCATTGAAGGCGTCATGATGCCCGGCAAGGGCAAGATGACCGTCACGGGCAATCTGCGCGACGTGATGAAGGAGTCGATTTCGGCGGCGGCGTCTTACGTCCGCTCGCGTGCGATCGTCTACGGCATCGAACCGCCGATGTTCGACCGCCGCGACATCCACGTTCACGTGCCGGAGGGCGCGACGCCGAAGGACGGTCCGTCCGCCGGTGTGGCGATGGCCACCGCGATCATCTCGGTTATGACCGGCATTCCGGTCCGCCACGATGTCGCGATGACCGGCGAGATCACGCTGCGTGGTCGCGTGCTGCCGATCGGCGGTCTGAAGGAGAAGCTTCTGGCTGCCGCCCGCGGGGGCATCAAGACGGTGCTGATCCCGGAGGACAACGCCAAGGATCTCACGGAGATTTCCGATGCGATCAAGGGCGGCATGGAGATCATTCCGGTCTCGCGGCTGGATGAGGTCGTTGCCAAGGCGCTGACCCGCGTGCCGGCGCCGATCGTCTGGGAAGAGGAGACCAGCAAGGTCGACGTCAAGCCCGACGCTTCGGACGAGGCCTCCGGCGGCCTGACGGCGCACTGAGCGAGCTCCAATCGAAGTTAAGAAAACGGCGCCTTCGGGCGCCGTTTTTGCTTTCGCTGTTCGCGATCAGGTCGGGAAGGCTGCGGCTCTGTCCGCGGCGGCAAAGTGCGCCATCTGATCGGCATGCGCTTTTGCGAAAGCCGGCCGGGCCGTGGCGCGCGCGACGTAGTCGCGACACGCGGGATATTCCGCCAGTCCGTCGAAGCGGTCGACCAGGCGCAGCACATCCGCCATGAGAACGTCGGCGACGGAGAACGGCCCGGCCAACCATTTGCGGCCCGTCAGCACCGGCTCCATGTGCCTGAGCCGGGATTGCAGGAAGCCGTCGAAGCGTGTCCATGCCGACGTGCCGCCGCTCTCGCCCGAGAATACCAGGAGCGACCAGGGCAGGCTCGCCATCTCGACCGAGTTGAGCGCGGCGAACAGCCATTTCAAAGCCTCGTTGCGCTGGCGCGGATCGGTCGGCAGCAGCGCGTCGCTGCGCTCGCCGAGATGCAGCAGGATCGCGCCGCTCTCGAAGATCGAGATGTCGCCGTCGGTCAGCCACGGCACTTGGCCGAACGGCTGGTGCGCGAAGTGCTCGGCGCTCCGATCGCGAAATGGCACGCTCGCAACGCGATACGGCAAGCGCGCCTCTTCCAATGCCCAGCGCACCCGGAGGTCGCGCACAAATCCCCGCGGCATCTCCGGAACCCAATCGAAGGTGGTCAGCGTCAGGTCGGCCATTGGGTATCTCCATTTGCTGGCTTCACAGGCAAAAGGACGAACGAATGGCGCGCGTTCCGACACCCCGACGGGCTTTTTCGTCGTTGCGGTACGGAACGATCGAGTTGCCGACGTGGGTACGCCGGCGCCGGAACTAGTCTTTCCTCTCGACGATGAAATTGCCGATCGCGCCGAGTGCCATCAGCACGCTGGTGCCGAGGAACACCGCGGGCATGCCGATATGGCCGCCGATGAAGCCGCCTGCGAGCGGGCCGATCACCTGGCCGGCATATTGCGCCGAGATCGAATAGCCGAGCATGCTGCCGGTGACCGCATCGGGCACGTTGTGCCGGATCACGCTCGCGATGCAGGGCAGCAGGCCGCCGAGCGCGAGCCCCATCAGGAAGCGGAGCAGGATCAACTGCCAGCCGCTGACCACGAAGGCCTGCGGGATCAACAGCAGCGCCGAGACAGCAAGGCAGATGGTGATGATCCGCCAGTGGCCGACCCGATCGGCCAGCTTGCCGAGATGCGAGGACGACAACAGGCTGCCGAAGGCCGCCGCCGACATCACGAGGCCGGCAACGAACGTCACCTGCGGTGTCTTGACGAGTTGCGCGACATAGACCGTGATGATCGGCTCGATCGACATGTTGGCGACCATCAGCAGCAGGCCCGTTCCCCACATCGCGACGACAGGGCGCTTGTCCGGGACCAGCGACCAGCCGCCACGCGCCTTGCCGCCTTTCGTGGTCTTCGGGCGTGCTTCCTCTCGGATCAGGAACGTCGTGCCGAGGAAGGTGAAGAAGATGACGCCGCCGATCAGGAAGAAGGTCGCGCGGATGCCGATCAGCCCCGGCAGCACGCCGCCGATCAAGGGGCCGACCAGGCTGCCGGCCATGATGCCGGCCGACAGCACGCCGATTGCCCAGCCGGACCGCGCCTTCGGCGTCTGCGCCGCGACCAGCACGGTCGAACCCGACGCGTAGCCGCCGAGTAGGCCGGTCAGCAGCCGCAGGCCGACCAGTTCGTAGACATTGTGCGCCATGCCGATCAGCGACATGGCGATCGCCATGCCGAGGCTGGCGCGGATCAGCATCAGCTTGCGGCCGTAGCGATCGGCGAGTCGTCCCCACAGGGGGGCCGTCAGCGCCGCGCTGAAAAAGGTTGCGCCATAGGCGACGCCCGACCATTGCACGATCGCGGCGTGATCGGTCACGCCGAGCTGCTCGACATAGAGCGGCAGGAACGGCAGCAGCAGCGTCATCCCCACGATTGTCGTGAAGGAGCCGAACACGCAGACGATCAAATTGCGTTTCCAGGGGCCCGCGTCGAGCAGGGCTTCGCGATCGACCTCGATGTTCATGTCAGCGCAGCCCGATCACGGCGAAGCCGCGCGCCCGCAGGCCGCGGCGATCCTCGTTGAGCGAACGCAGCAGGCGATCGCGGGTATCGGTGATGTGGTCGGCGGCCTCGCGCGCGGCGGCCTCCGGATCGTTGGCCTTGATGAAGCCGAGGATGCGCCGGTGCTCGCGCCAGGCCTGCTCGCGCGACGGCTCGGTCCACACTTCCAGCCAGCGCGCCCGCGACAGCCGGGTCATGGCGCCGGCGATCGCCTTGACGATGAAGGGATTGCCGGAGAGCCGCGCGATCTCGACATGGAAATCGGTGCCGACCCGGTGCCATTCTTCGCGCGGTGCGCCGGACTGGCAGGCGTCCAGCATTTCCTCGACGCCGGCGATATCGGCCGCGCTCGCCCGCGCGCAGGCGAGGCGCACCGCCGTGGTCTCCAGGGGAATCCGGAACTCGGCCAGCGCCTCCAGCTCACCGAGGTCGATCGGTGCGACGATCCAGTTGCGGCCGTCGCGACGCACCAGCTCTTCGCCTTCGAGCCGGACCAGCGCCGCACGGATCGGCGTGCGCGATCCCTCGAACCGGCTCTCCAGCCAGCGCTCGGTCAGCCGCTCGCCAGGGCCCAGGTCGAGGGACAGGATCATCTCCCGGAGCTGGTCATGGATCTGAAGCATCTGCGACATGGCGCCGTCCTTTGGCCGCCGCTTGGCGGGAGCGGAATCTCGGTCTGGCGAGTTTCGTATCCCGATTTGGTATCCCAAACAAGGCGAGTACGGGATACCAGCGTTGCTCCGCCAAAGGAGACGGCGGGCCGAGGCCGGAGCCCTGGACGATGGAACCGCGCCCACGGCGGCTGCTTTGTTGGACGGAATTGGAGCGCGCCACATGCGTATCGACGGGCAATGCCATTGCGGGGCTATCACCTATCAGGCCGAGATCGACCCCGAACGGGTCTCGATTTGCCATTGCACGGACTGCCAGGCGCTGACCGGCTCGCCCTATCGCGTCACGGTGATCTGTAGCGCCGAACAGGTCCGGCTCACCGCAGGTGTGCCGAAGCTCTACGGCAAACGGGGCGACAATGGCGGGATTCGCTTCCAGCACTTTTGCGGCGATTGCGGTTCGCCGCTGTTCACGAGCGGCGAGGACGGCGGGCCCGACGACTGGGGCATCCGCTGGGGCAGCATTCGCCAGCGCGGCCAGTTGACCCCGCGACGTCAGGTCTGGTGCCGCTCCGCCGCGCCATGGATCAATGATCTCAAGGAATTGCTGGCGCGCCCCAAGGATTGGAGCTGACGGATTGAGGCGTTTGCGACCTTGCGCCCTGAGGGCTGGCGAGGCTAAAGAGGCGCGCTGGCAAGGGCGGTTAGCTCAGCGGTAGAGCACTGGTTTTACACACCATTGGTCGGGAGTTCGATCCTCTCACCGCCCACCATTCGCGACCCTCAGGCGCAGCCTTTCGAGCGGCCCAGCCGACCGGATGAGCGGGCATGCTTCTCCCGATGATTGGGAGATTGCATCGGCGCTTGCCCGTTGAGGTAAAGGCGCTGGATCCAGCCCTACGGTTGCAGCATCCTGATGGTCGCGATCGGCCATTTCCCGATGTGGCCCTTGATCGAGATGCGCAACCCATGAGATTCGTCCAGAAACACGCCCTCGACGGTGCCCGCGGTTCCATCGGTGAGAACCGCGGCTCGTCCGACCAGCTCCGCCTCCGCTTGCACATGCTCGCGCAGGATGACGGTGGCGCGGTGTTTCACGAGCTGCAAAGCGGCCTCTGGGTTGATGAGCCCTACGGAGCAAGTCCATTGCACGGCTCTCGGTGAACGCGTGGAGAGGGCGCGATCCCGACCGTGGCGTGGATGGGGTGGCCGGGACCGCGCTTGCTCCGCGCTGGCGTGGCAAGTGTCGTTCGATGGCCGATCGAGCGAAAGGTGCCGAAAGTCACGCGCTCAGGTTTGATGCCGACGCTGCCACGATGCTATTCTGTCCGCCTAACCGGGAACTCGATGTATGCGCAAACTCGCCGCGATTTTTCTTCTCACCATGATTGCCGGACCCGCATTCGCGCAGTCGGATCACGTTCAGCGCTATCGCGAAGAGGTCGAGAAGTCGCCGGCCGATGTGGCCAACGAGGCGCGGCAGCAGCGTGCCTATCAGCGTGCGCTCAGCGGTGTGCCGGATCAGAAGCCGACCGATCCCTGGGGCATTGCGCGCAGCGACGGGCAGGGCGCGCCCAAGGCGAATGCCGCGAAGCCGAAGCCGGCCAAGCCCACGAGCGCAGCCGCCAAATAATCTCCGAGCGCGGATCGGGTCGATGAAATACTACGTCTGCAAATTGACAGGACCGCGCCCGACCTTTCCGCAGGACATGACGCCGCAGGAAGCCGCCATCATGCAGGCGCACGTCGCCTATTGCGGCGAACTGCTGCAAGCCGGCAAGGCGCTGGTGTTCGGGCCGGTCGCCGATCCCGCCGGCGTCTGGGGCCTCGGCGTGCTGCAACTGCCCGACGACGCCGATCCGCAGGAGATCATCGCCAACGATCCCGTCACCAAGGCTAATGCCGGATTCACCTATCAGGTGATGCCGATGCTGCGCGCCGCGACGGGCGAGAGCTGCTAGGGCATGATCCGGAAAAGTGCGAAGCGGTTTTCCCCAAACATGAGACGACAGAAGCTTCCTGAGAAGGTTTGGATCGCATGAACGCAAGCCACCCGCAAAACGCCGATCAGATCGCGTACTGGAACGGGCCGGGCGGTCAGCGCTGGGCCACACGGCAGGCCGCGCAGGACATCGTGCTGCAACCGGTGCTCGACCTCCTGATCGATCGCGCCGCGCCGAAAGCCGGCGAACGCGTCGTTGATGTCGGCTGTGGCAGCGGCGCCTCGAGCTTCGCGCTGGCGGCCAAGGTCGCGCCCGCTGGTCACGTGCTCGGCGTCGATGTCTCGGAGCCGATGCTGACGCGGGCGCGGCAGAGCGCGCCGCAGGGTTTGCCGGTCGAGTTCGCGCTGGCCGATGCGACCGTCTATCCCTTTGTCGGCGAGAGCTTTGATCTGTTGGCCTCGCGCTTTGGCGTGATGTTCTTTGCCGATCCCGTGGTGTCGTTCGCCAATCTGCACAAGGCGATGAAGCCGACGGGCCGTCTCGCCTTCGCCTGCTGGCAGGAGCCGCGCGAAAATCCGTTCTTCATGACGCCGCTTGCTGCCGTCTACAAGCACGTGCCGAAACTGCCGCCGCTCGGGCCCGAGGATCCCGGCCCTTTCGCGTTCGCCTCCGAGGCGAGGGTGAAGCGGATCCTGGGCGAAGCCGGCTTCTCCGGCATTGCCATGGAGCCGTGCCGGATTGAGCTCGATGTCGCGACCGGGCGCGGCATCGATGCCGCGATCCAGGGCGCGCTCGAGATCGGGCCTGCCAGCCGCGCGCTGGAAGGGCACACCGATGAGGTGCGCGCTGCGGCGATCGCCTCGATGCGCGAGGCGCTGGCGCCGTTCGTCAAGGGCGATGCGGTGCTGCTGCCCGGCGCGATCTGGATCGTGACGGCGCGGGCCTGATCAGGCCTTCTCTTCCCAGATCATCGCCAGGTGCACGATGGTCTGCACGGCTTTTTCCATGTCCTGCCGGCTGACCCATTCGAGCCGCGAATGGAACGCGTGCTCGCCGGCGAAGATGTTCGGGCAGGGCAGGCCCATGAAGGACAGCCGCGAGCCATCGGTGCCGCCGCGGATCGAGGTCTTCACCGGCGTGAGGCCGGCGCGCTCGATCGCCTCGATCGCATAGGCCACGATCTGCGGGTGGCGATCGATCACATCCTTCATGTTACGGTACTGCTGCTTGACCTCCATGCGGTAGGTCGAGCGCGGATAGGCCTTCATGACATCGTTCACGATGTCTTCCAGCAGCGCTTCCTTCTGCTTCAGGCCGGCCTCGGTGAAATCGCGCACGATGAAGTCGATCCGCGCGTTCTCCAGCGCGCCCGAGATCGCGACCGGATGCAGGAAGCCTTCCTTGCCCTCGGTGGTCTCGGGCGAGCAGGTGTCCTTGGGCAGGCGATCGACGATCGCGGCGGCGATCTTGATCGCGTGCTCCATTTTGCCCTTGGCGAATCCCGGATGGGTCGCGACGCCTTCGATGATGATGCTGGCGCCGTCGGCCGAGAAGGTCTCGTCCTCGATATGGCCGGCGGTCTCGCCGTCCATGGTGTAGCCGAAATCGGCCCCCAGCTTCTTGATGTCGACCTTGTCGACGCCGCGGCCGATTTCCTCGTCCGGCGTGAACAGGATCTTGATGGTGCCGTGCTTGACCTGCGGATTGGTGACCAGGAAATCCGCGGCATCCATGATCTCGGCAAGGCCCGCCTTGTTGTCGGCGCCGAGCAGGGTGGTGCCGTCGGTGGTGATGATGTCGTTGCCGATCTGGTCGGCCAGCGCTTCGTGCTCGGCGGGGCGGATCACCTGCGAGGCATCGGCGGGAAGCACGATGTCGCCGCCACGATAGTTCTTCACGACCTGCGGCCTGACGTTCTTGCCGGTGCAGTCGGGGGAGGTGTCCATGTGCGAGCAGAAGCAGATCACCGGCACCGTCTTGTCGGTGTTGGCCGGGATCGTCGCATAG
The DNA here is from genome assembly GCF_054060035.1 of Bradyrhizobium sp. USDA 3262. Classification (NCBI taxonomy): domain Bacteria; kingdom Pseudomonadati; phylum Pseudomonadota; class Alphaproteobacteria; order Hyphomicrobiales; family Nitrobacteraceae; genus Bradyrhizobium; species Bradyrhizobium sp. USDA 3262. The sequence goes on along the minus strand of NZ_JBSSCT010000001.1, from coordinate 5,872,504 downwards.
ACGTATCCGTGCGGATCAAGATGTGCGTCGGATATTCCCATCGCCTGCAGCTCGGCGACCAGCAGGCGCCCGAGATTCTTCTGCTTCTCGGTGGAGGGGCAGGTCGGTGAATCCGGGTCGGACTGGGTATCGATCACGACATAGCGCAGGAAGCGCTCGGTGACGGTGTGCTTGAAGTCGAGAGCCGGTACCAGCATGAAAACCGCGCAAAAACAGGGAAAAGGAACAATGAGCTTTGGCGAAGTTGGTTCGCGCGAGCAAACCGCGTCAAGGCGAATTTCGAAGGACAATAACAGAAAAGCGCCACTCCGGGGCCGCGTCACGAGCCGGAATGGCGCTTTGCCTTAACGGAGAGAGAAGGCGCTAGACGGCTTCCTTCAGCTCCTTGGCGGCGCGGAAGGCGACCTTCTTGCTTGCCTTGATGTGGATCTGTTCGCCGGTCGCCGGGTTGCGGCCCATGCGGGCGGCGCGCTTGCGGACCTGCAGGATGCCGAGGCCGACGATCCTGATGCGCTCGCCCTTCTTGAGGTGCTTGGTGATCCTGGTGACCATATCGGTCAGGATCGCCTCGGCCTGCTTCTTGGACAGCTCCTGCTCCTCGGCGATGGCCGCCGCCAAATGCTTCAGCGTGATCGTCGCCGGTGTCGCTGCTTTCTTCGCCATGTCTGGCCCTCCTCGTTGCTGAATGGCTGGATTGCTGCTTTCACGCGAATGGCGCGCCGTTCGCGTCGGGAAAATGCGTCCGGAAAAGTCCTGAAAACCGCCGGTTCCGGGAACGGGCAGCGCCGGGCCGGCCACAGGAAACCCAGACGTATCAGGCCTTATTTGATTCGGGGCTTCGCTGACTACGCCGTTTCCCCTGAAAACAGGCGACAACTCGCGCCGGCGCCGCGAAAATGCCGACGCTGTGCAGGGATCCGCAACGTCCTTGACTAACCGAATGCGGGCCTTTATGCCCTCGGTCCTGCGCGGATCAATCCGATGATCGGCATCCGCGGGAGTAGCTCAGTTGGTTAGAGCGCCGCCCTGTCACGGCGGAGGCCGCGGGTTCGAGTCCCGTCTCTCGCGCCATTCATTTCAATGACTTAGCAGCGTGTTTGGCCCGGAACCATCGGACCCTCAGGGCCGGTGCCGTAACGAGTTGCTTGCTCTCCCTGTTCACTGCACCTGGCGACTGTCGAGACAGCTCAGGACGCCGCGAGGCCGACGGCGCCGACCGGTTGAGCGGCCTGCTCGGGCTTGACGGATAATGCGGTCCGCTGTTCGGGCGTCAGCCACCACAGCAGGAACAGCAGCGCTATGCCGTTCGAGAGCAGGCCTGTCGTGAGCGGCACGTTCATGATCGCCTGAACTGCGATGCCGGACGAAACCGCAATGAAGCGCGGCGACAGGTGCTTTGAGACCATCGATCCCACCGACAGGATCAGGCCGCAGACAAGCGCCGACAGCGGGGCGAGCGCAAGACCGACCGACGCGATGCCCTCGGTGGCGAGGAACGACGCGTTGAAATTGCCGTCCTGATAGATCGCTCCGAGCGTCGGGCCGAGCTCGCCGTACGGGCAGGCGGTCATGTATCGCACGACGGTGATCTGGCAGAACCGGGTGAGCTCGCGGTGCGCGAAGAAGTCGGCGTATTGATCGAGGGCGAGCGACGGGATCGCAACGAAGCGCAGATTGATTGCGCTGAACACGATGTAGTTCTTGTCGGCGACGAGAATGACGAAAGCCAAAAGGCCGATGAGCATCGGGATCAGAAATGCGAGCACCGTGGCCAGCCGTGGGTCGAACCGGCCGTACAGCCAGAACAGAAACGGCAGCCAGATCGGCAGCAGCAGCACGGTCTTGTTGTTGACGACGGGATAGAAGCAAAGCGCAAGCAGCAGCACACCGGCCGCCGGAATCCACCGCCTGCGGGATGCGAAATGCGCGAACAGATAGGGCAGGACTGCGCCGATCATGATCCCGGTGAGATAGTTCATTAGCGCCGGCCGCACGACGGCGGTGCGGGCTGCGCCATAGGGATTGCCAAGATTGACCCCGTAGGAGATGTCGGCGACCAGCACGCCGAAGCACGACGCCAACAGCAGAACCGCGATGCGCTTGACGGCCGCTTCGGACAAATCGGGCCGCCAAACCGGGATATTCTGCAACATCAGAGGGATCATCGCGGCGGCGAGCGCGGCGATCATGGCCCAGCGAGCGATGGCGTGCGGATAGTCGAATGCGCTGAAGAAGCTGAGCCAGACGAAGCCGAACACGGCTGACAGCAGCGAGAAGCCCACCAGATAACCGAAGCTGAATCGTGCCGCGACGAACGCCGGGACGAACGCGACCATGATGGCGGTGCCGAGGACGGCCTGCGCGGTGATGCCGGATCGCCAGACATGCATCGCCGGGAATGCGTGCCCGCAGGCGATCATCGAGACGACGCTGAGGACGAAGAACCCGGGGATCGTGACCCCGACAACCAGGTCATCGCGCGTCAATGTCATCGGCCAGTCCGAATCCGAAAAGCTGCCGGGCAGCTAGCCGGTCGGCCGTGGACGAAGCAAGTAAAGCAATATCTCGGTCTGTGTTGTTATGTTTCTGCTTGGTAATTCGTCACCGCGACGCCTTATTGAATTCACAGAACGGCAACACGTTGACTTGATCAGGCAAAGAATGCGGCGACCGCGTTGAGGTCGGATTGTCCCGGCGCATCGCCGCGCAGATTGGCGTCGATCACGCGGCGGCAGGCGTCAACCGTGTGGGTGTCGCCCAATTCGTTGGCGGCCTCGAGGATCGACCAGACCGTGTCCAAGGGAACGTCGCTCTGCACAGTTGCCTTCGGGTCTGACAGCATCGACGGGGCCGCGGTTAGAATTCGAACAGGTCGCGGCCGTGCCGCGCCAGGTTGTGCAGGTCCGCCACCGTGCCGCGCACCGCGTTGCAGCGGCGGCACTCGATGATGGTGTCGCCGGATGCATGCGCCGGATCGGCGACCTTGATCGCCAGGCTGCCGCAATCCGTGCAGATGATCTTGAAGCCGGTTGAAATTACTTGCTGCTGCAAATTCATTGTGGCCTGCGCCTCTGTTGACGCCGACCTTAACCGAACAACTTTTAAGACTGGGGTCGCGGAGCGGATTGCAATCGAGCGACCGCATTAGGACGCGATTAAGATTTCGCCGTGGCCGCGCGGCCCTGCAGATGCAGCGTCGGCCTGCCGAGCCCGGCCGCGGCGGCGCGCACGGCATCGCGGGCATTGACGGTGATGATGCCGGCAGCGTGGGCCCAGACCGCGAGGTCGGAGGCGCTGTCGCCGGCGTAGATGAAGCCCCCGGGAAATGTCTTCCGCAACAGGTCGGCCTTGTTGGCACCCTTGAGATTATGTTCGCCGTCGGAGGCGAGCACCTGGTCGATCCAAGGCAGACGCGACGCCAGCGTCTGTGCGAGCAGCGCGTCGGCCGCGGTTGCCAGCACGATGCGGCGGCCGGCCGCGTTCTCGCGCTCGGCCAATGCGACGACGTCCTCGCGCAGTTCGATCCGGCTCCAGTCGATGTGCTGGCGCTGTGCGAGCCGGCGCTTCAGTGCCGCGCGGCCGCGCGTCAGCCAAGCGGCGCATGACACGACGATCAGCGGATTGCGGCGCAGGATCGAGAAGAAGCTCAGATAGAGCAGGTCGCCCGTGATCAGCGTGCCGTCGAGGTCGAGCACCAGCGGCAGCGATGCCGGGAGGCCGAGCAAAGGGGGCGCCCCGTCGGTGCGGAGGGAAGCATCCTGCGGCTTCGCAATGTTGTCGCCGGCGAGGCGAGGCTCAGTCATTCGCGGCGCTCAGCCGGGTTGCGACCTTGCACACGTCGATCGCGCGCGCCCCGGTCTCGGTGGTCCAATCGCCGTACCCGAACTTGCTCGCAAAGGCCACACCATCCTGGTCCGAGCTCGAGACGATCAGGACCAACAAAAAAGGCCGCCAAAAGGCGGCCGTCTTGTCTGCCGAAGCCTGAACGCGTCTTAGCGAACCGTTGAGGTGCCCGAGGAGGTGATCGCCACCGGTTTGCCGGCCTTGACGACCTGCGTCGTCTGGGCAGTCTGGGTGAAATCCGCGTTGTTCCGGGCCGAGATGCCGAGCGCCGCAATCCCGATCGCCGCAACAAGGGCAACCACCACAATCTTGAGATGGGTCGCGCGGTCAGCCGAATGGATCGAGTGGTTCATGGTCGCCTCCGGGCGTCTGTGCGCCGTCTATGGCAGGTACTGGTAAGGCCCATCTGTTTCCGGATCGTTTCGTGAGTTCCGGGAAATGGTTTCGTGCCACGGGCGGATTGGTTTCACCGTGCCTTGCGTCACATTGCCGGCCGGCTAAAACTGGCCCTGAGCGCGGACATGCGCTTGGGAGAAAAACAATAATGAAAACAATGAGAATGACCCGCCGCCGGGTGCTGGGAACCGGTTCTGCTGCAGTTGCCGCCACGATGTTTGGTAAGCCGGCCCTTGCCGCCGCCGAGTTCGATCTCAAGCTCGGCGTCAACACTCCGGAAACCCATCCGCTAACAATGCGCCTGACTGAGGCCGCCAAGGCGGTCGGCGCGCAGTCGTCCGGCCGGGTCAACATCACGGTGTTCGCCAACAGCCAGCTCGGCGGCGATCCGGAGATGCTGTCGCAGGTCCGGGCCGGCGGGATCGAGCTGTTGGCGGCGCCCAGCATGACGCTGTCGACGCTGGTGCCACTGTCGGGACTGCCCAGCATCGGCTTTGCCTTCCAGTCCTACGACCAGGTCTGGGCGGCGATGGACGGCGGCGTCGGCGATCTCGTGCGCGAGGCGATCACCAAGACCGGCGTCGTGCCGCTGAAGAAGGTCTGGGACAACGGCTTCCGCCAGATCACCTCGTCGTCGAGCCGGCAGCTCAACAGCGTCGACGATCTCAAGGGTTTCAAGATCCGCGTGCCGGTGACGGCATTGCTGACGTCGCTGTTCTCAGGGCTCGGCGCATTGCCGTCGAGCATCTCCTACAGCGAGCTCTATTCGGCGTTGCAGACCCACATCGTCGAAGGGCAGGAGAATCCGCTGGCGCAGGTCTCCACCGGAAAACTATACGAGGTGCAGAAATTCTGCGCGCTCTCGAACCATTGCTGGAGCGGCTACTGGATCCTCGGCAACCGCCGCGCGATGGCGGGCCTGCCGCCGGATCTGCTCGAGCTCATCAATGCCGCGTTCGACGCCGCGGCGGGGAAGGAGCGCGCCGATCTGGTCGAGATGGACCGCTCGTTGCAGGCCGAGCTGACCGAGAAGGGCATGACGTTCAACAAGCCTGATCCCGTGCAGTTCAGGGCCGCGTTGGTGAAGGCCGGCTTCTACACGCAGTGGCAGAAGACCTACGGCGCGGACGCCTGGGCGGCGCTGGAGAAATACACCGGCAAGCTGACGTGAGCGCCGCATGACGCCACGCGCGGGTTCGGCTGAGATGGGTGCTAGCTCGCGCGCGCAATGTCGGCGCGGATCTCGCGCGCCGCCCACACGAACAGCAGGGCACCGAGCGTCGTGGTGAGCGCGGCCGACAGCAGCGAGTAGCGAACCGCATCGATGCCGTAGGTGCCTTTCAGCGCGTCGTTGATCATGCCGACGGCGAGGGGGCCGACGCCCTGGCCGAAGCAAGTCGCGGTCAGCAGCACGATCGCCGAGGCCAGCGCGCGCATGCTGGGTTTTGCCACGGTCTGCGCGATCGCGAAGATCGGGCCGAGATGGAAGCCGACCATGAACGAGGTCAGCGCCAGCGTCGCGACCATCAGCGTGAAGCTCTGCGTCAGCATGCACAGCGCGAACACCGGGCCGGCGAGGCCCGACATGATCGCGGGCGCCCACAGCTTCCAGCGGTCGTCGCGACGGCCGATCTGCGCCACCACGAGGCCGCCGACCAGCGTGCCCGCCATGCCGGCGAGACCCTTGAAGGTGCCGGCATAGGTGCCGATCTCGGCGCTGGTGAGGTGATGGATGCGCGCCAGGAACGGCGGGATCCACACCGCGGTGGCGTAGTTGGTGTAGGTCGTCAGACAAAAGCCGATCAGCACGATGACGAAGCTCGGCTGCGATGCCAGGAAGCGCAGCGTCGGCCCGATCGGCTCGGCCTTGAAGGTCTCGGCCATCGCGCCGCGCTTCGGTTCGGCGATCGTCAGCCACAGCACGGCGGCGAGCGCGATGCCGGGCAGGCCCGCGGTGAAGAACGCCATCCGCCAGCCATAGTGCTGGTTGACATAGCCGCCGATGAAATAGCCGAGGAAGACGCCGAGATAGGTGCCGATCGCGTAGATGCCGAGCGCGCGTGGTCGTTCGTTCTTGTCGAAGAGATCGGCGATCATCGATTGTGAGGCCGGCGTTCCCGCTGACTCCCCGATGCCGACGCCGACCCGGGCCAATGCCAGCGTCGTGACGCTGGAGGCGAGGCCGCAGAGATAGGTCATCGCGCTCCAGAACGCGAAGGCGACCGCGACGATGTTGCGGCGGTTGAGGCGATCGGCCATCCGCGCGATCGGGATGCCGAGCAGCGAATAGAACAGCACGAAGCCGAACCCGGCGAGCAGTCCCATCGTGGTGTCGCTGAGCGTGAACTCCTTCTTGATCGGTTCGATCAGGACGTTGAAGATGGTGCGGTCGAGGAAGTTGAGGGCGTAGATGATCGTGAGCAAGGCGAGGACGTAGTAGCGGCGCGCCGATGGCGCGGCCGCAGCTTGCGTTGGCGCGGCCGCCTGCGGTGCGACATCGACCATGACTTCCTCCCCCCGACCTTCTTTGTTGTTGCTTGCGCGCGGGCCTTACGCCTCGCGGATGTAATTCCCTGCCTCGAATTCGACCGGCCTCGTGTCGGCGTCAAACGACACCCCGATCGGGTCGCGGCCGCTGGCCATGGCCTCGAGCTGGTCAAAGAGCATCCGGCGGATCATCAGGATGCCGCGGTCGCTCTGGCCGAAATGCTCTTCCGAATGGATCGTCACCGGCCCCTGGCCGACCTGGGCCTCGTAGTCGCCGGGGAATTGCTGGTGCTCGGGCTCGGTCATGTCCCACCAGAACTTGCCGTTGAACTTCGAGCGCATCCGCCCGATATCGCCGGCGTTCTTGACCCGGCCGGCGACGTAGATGCGAAACGAGGTGTCGTCGATCGGCAAGGTCCAGCCGATCGATTCGACGCGCGCGAACTGCGCGACGCGCGGATTGGGCACGACGCGCAGTGTGGGGAGCGCGGCCTCGGTGACGCGATAGAACACCTTGCCGTCGTCCTGCCTGCGGATCGAACGCACCGCGACGCCGCGCGGCGACATCTCGAACTTCACCTCGGGCATCGAGGCCATCATGTTGGTGAACTGCGGCCCTGAGAACGAGCCGTGTAGCACCGGCACATGGTAGGGGTCGGCGACGTTCTCGAAATGTTGCAGCCAGTTGCAGGGGATCACGACAGGGCCGCCGCCGCCGATCGAGGAATCGTCGGCCTCGACGAACTCGCCGTCGTCCATGTTCTCCAGGCACTCGTAGCGCGGCAGCACCGGCCGTTTCTCGGCCGGCCCCATGTAGGCGAAGATCAGGCCGTAGCGTTCCTGCACCGGATACCAGGGCTGGCGCACCTTGTCCTTGAACAGGCCGCCGTCGGGCTCGCAGGGTTGTTCGAGGCAGCGGCCCTCGGTGTCGAACTTCCAGCCGTGATAGCAGCAGCGGATGCCGTCTTCCTCGACCTTGCCGTAATAGAGTGTGGTGCCGCGGTGGCAGCAGCGCGCATGCAGCAGACCGACCCGGCCATGCCGGTCGCGGAACAGGATCAGGTCTTCGCCAAGCGCGCGGACTTTTCTGGGGATATCGGTGGCGTCACCGGTGAGGCCGACCGGGTGCCAATACCGGCGCAGCAGCTCGCCCATCGGCGTGCCGCGGCCGACCGAGGTGAGCTCGGTCCGGGTGCTGGACGGCTTCATCGCATAGGCCGTGCCGAGATCGCGGTCCCGCTGGGTGATCGTCATGTTGTCCTCCCCGCCGCTGGTCTGGCGCCGGCGGCTGATCTATCGTTGACCAAGTCAACGATAGATCGATGACAATGTCAACGATCTCGTTGAACTTGGCAGCGCGCGGCTTTGTTGGCAGAGGTTGGTGATGACCGAGAAGCTCAGGACTGAGAGGGCCTTGCCGCCGGAGGCCGTTGTCGATTCCGAACTGGCGCCGATCACCGCGATGATGTCGTCGCGGCTGATGGTGCTGGCGAACCTGCTCAGGCGCGGCGCGATGCTGCGCTACAAGCGCCTGACCGGCCTGTCCTCGGTCGAGTTCGGCCTGGTCGCCTCGCTCGGCCGGCGGCCGCCGATGAGTGTGGTGCGGCTCGCCGAGGCCGTCGGCATGGACAAGGGGCAGATCAGCCGGGCGCTCGCCGAGCTCGTGGCGCGCAAGCTGGTGGCGAAGGCGGCCAACCCGCGCGACAACCGGGAGACTTTGGTCTCTCTTACCAAGGCCGGCCTGGCCGCCCATGATGCCATCGTGGCCGGCGCGCAGGAGCGAAACCGGCGCCTGCTGGAACAGCTTGCGCCAGGGGAGCTCGAGCTGCTGCTCGGACACATCGATCGGCTCACCCTGACCGCCGCCGAGATGCTCGCTGCCGAACGGGGGCTGGGCTGATATGGCAAGAGCGCAGGGCACGGGATGGCCGCCGCAGCGTTGCCCATGGAGGCAAGCGCATCCGCCTGATGGGGCCAAGAGCCCGCGGGAAGGACGGTAAAAGCGTCAAAATAGCTTGTCTTGCGCCCCCTGTTGCGCTGCGCTAAAGCCTCAAGAACAATTCCAATCAACGAATCTGCGGCACGTCCGAAACCGCAGCAAGAAGGCCTCGCCGATGACCGGCATCCTGCAGAATTATCTCCCACTTGTGGTCTTTATCGGAGTTGCGAGCCTGATCGGTCTGGCGCTCCTGATCGCGCCGTTCCTGGTCGCGTTCCAATCGCCGGACCCGGAAAAGCTGTCCGCCTATGAATGCGGATTCAACGCTTTTGACGACGCCCGCATGAAGTTCGACGTCCGCTTCTATCTGGTGGCGATCCTCTTCATCATCTTCGACCTCGAAGTGGCGTTCCTGTTCCCCTGGGCCGTGGCGTTCGGAAAGCTCGGCGCCACCGGGTTCTGGTCGATGATGGTGTTCCTGGCCGTGCTGACGGTCGGGTTTGCGTATGAATGGAAGAAAGGCGCGCTCGAATGGGATTGAGCCCCACCGCCGCAACCTCCCAGCCGGCGATTGCCAAATCTGAGATCGCCATGGCTCCGAAGGGGATTCTTGATCCGTCGACCGGCAAGCCGGTCGGCGCCAAGGATCCGTTTTTCCTCGAGGTCAATCACGAGCTGTCCGACAAGGGCTTCTTCGTCGCCGCGGCCGATGACCTCATCACCTGGGCGCGCACCGGCTCCCTGATGTGGATGACCTTCGGTCTCGCCTGCTGCGCGGTCGAGATGATGCAGGTCTCGATGCCGCGCTACGACGTCGAACGCTTCGGCTTCGCACCGCGCGCCTCGCCGCGGCAGTCCGACGTGATGATCGTCGCGGGCACCCTGACCAACAAGATGGCGCCCGCGCTGCGCAAGGTCTACGACCAGATGCCGGAGCCGCGCTACGTCATCTCGATGGGCTCCTGCGCCAATGGCGGCGGCTACTATCACTACTCCTATTCGGTGGTGCGTGGCTGCGATCGCATCGTGCCGATCGACATCTACGTGCCGGGCTGCCCGCCGACGGCGGAAGCGCTGCTCTACGGCGTGCTGCTGCTGCAGAAGAAGATCCGCCGTATCGGCACTATCGAACGCTAAGGTTTTAGGTATGGACGACGGCAAGCTCGACGCCCTTGGGCAGACGATCGTGAGCGCGCTTCCGGGCGCGGCCACGGCGCACTCGGTCGCGTTCAATCAGCTCACTATCGACGTCGAGATTGGCAGAATCGTGGAGGTCGCCCGTTTTCTGCGTGACGATCCCGGCTGCCGTTTCGTCAACGTCACCGACGTGACCGCAGTCGACTATCCGAGCCGCGAGAAGCGCTTCGACGTTGTCTACCATCTGCTGTCGCCGACGCTGAACGCGCGCATCCGTTTGCGCGGCCAGGCCGACGAGACCACGCAGGTGCCGTCGATCATCGGCGTCTTCCCCGGCGCCGACTGGTTCGAGCGCGAGACCTACGACCTCTATGGCGTGATCTTCACCGGTCATCCGGACATGCGCCGCCTGCTGACGGATTACGGCTTCGACGGCCATCCGCTGCGCAAGGATTTCCCGCTAACCGGCTTCGTCGAGGTCCGCTACGACGACCAGGAGAAGCGGGTGCTGTACGAGCCGGTCCGGCTCAACCAGGAATTCCGCAAGTTCGATTTCCTTTCGCCCTGGGAAGGCGCGGACTATCCGCTGCCCGGCGATGAAAAGGCCAAGGCGGAGCCGAAGCCATGAATGAGCAGCCGCAAAACCTTCGTAACTTCACCATCAATTTTGGGCCGCAGCATCCGGCGGCGCACGGCGTGCTTCGTCTTGTGCTCGAATTGGATGGCGAGGTTGTCGAGCGCGTCGATCCGCATATCGGCCTGCTTCACCGCGGCACCGAGAAGCTGATCGAGCACAAGACCTATCTGCAGGCGATTCCCTATTTCGACCGGCTCGACTACGTCGCGCCGATGAACCAGGAGCATGCGTTCTGCCTCGCGGCCGAAAGGCTGCTCGGCATCACGGTGCCGCGCCGCGGCCAATTGATCCGCGTGCTGTATTGCGAGATCGGCCGCATCCTGTCGCATCTGCTCAACGTCACCACCCAGGCGATGGACGTCGGCGCGCTGACCCCGCCGCTGTGGGGCTTCGAAGAGCGCGAGAAGCTGATGGTGTTCTACGAGCGCGCCTCGGGCTCGCGCATGCACGCGGCGTTCTTCCGCGTCGGCGGCGTGCATCAGGACCTGCCGCCGAAGCTGATCGACGACATCGAGGCGTGGTGCGATCCGTTCCTCAAGGTCGTCGACGACCTCGATCGGCTGCTCACCGGCAACCGCATCTTCAAGCAGCGCAACGTCGATATCGGCGTGGTGCCGCTCAAGGAAGCCTGGGAGTGGGGCTTCTCCGGCGTGATGGTGCGCGGCTCGGGCGCCGCCTGGGACCTGCGCAAGTCGCAGCCCTATGAGTGCTACGCTGAGATGGATTTCGACATTCCGATCGGCAGGAACGGCGACTGCTACGACCGCTATCTGATCCGCATGGAAGAGATGCGCCAGTCGGTGCGCATCATGAAGCAGTGCATCCAGAAGCTCAAAGCACCCGACGGGCAGGGCCCGGTGGTGGTCGAGGACAACAAGATCGCGCCGCCGCGCCGTGGTGAGATGAAGCGCTCGATGGAAGCGCTGATCCATCATTTCAAGCTGTACACCGAAGGCGTGCACGTGCCGGCCGGCGAAGTCTATGCCGCGGTCGAGGCGCCGAAGGGCGAGTTCGGCGTCTACCTCGTCGCCGACGGCACCAACAAGCCCTACAAGTGCAAGATCCGCGCGCCGGGCTTCGCCCATCTGCAGGCGATGGATCACATCTGCAGGGGCCATCTGCTGGCCGACGTTTCCGCCATCCTGGGCTCGCTGGACATCGTGTTCGGCGAGGTCGACCGGTGACGATGTCCGCATCCGCACCGCGCGCAATGAGAGTTTGATCGATGTCCGTCCGCCGCCTTGCCCCGAAGGAATTGCAGCCTGCGAGCTTCACGTTCACGGACGAGAATCTCGCCTGGGCCAAGAAGCAGATCGAGAAATATCCGCCGGGACGGCAGGCTTCGGCCGCGATCGCGATCCTGTGGCGCGTGCAGGAGCAGCATGACGGCTGGGTCTCGGAAGCGGCGATCCGCGCCGTCGCCGACCTGCTCGAGATGCCGCATATCCGCATGCTGGAGATCGCGACCTTCTACACCATGTTCCAGCTCTCGCCGGTCGGGAAAAAGGCCCATGTGCAGGTGTGTGGCACCACACCGTGCCGGCTGCGCGGCGCCGCCGACCTGATCGAGGTCTGCCAGCATCGCATCCATCACGATCCCTTCCAGCTGTCGAAGGACGGCAACTTCTCCTGGGAAGAGGTCGAGTGCTTAGGGGCCTGTGTGAACGCGCCGATGGTGCTGATCTGGAAGGACACCTATGAGGACCTGACCAAGGAAAGCTTCGGCAAGGTGCTCGACGGCTTTGCCGCCGGCAATCCGCCGAAGCCGGGCCCGCAGATCGACCGTCAGTTCTCGGCCCCCGCCGGCGGGCCGACGACGTTGAAGGAAACCACCTGATGCGGAGCTTTCAGGTGCTAGCAGATGAGACGGGAAGGGGCGCTGCGATGAAGGCCTGGCGCACGATCGCCCTGCATACCGTCGTCGCGGCGGGCTTCATGTTCCTGCTGCAACGCTACGGCCTGAGCGCCACGCTGGAATCCAGCCTGTTGTGGGCCATCGTGTTCGGCGGCTGCGCCGCCGGGCTCGCTTATTCGCAAGCCAATCGGTGATGTTCGGAAAGTTTTGAGCATGCTCGACGACAAGGACCGCATCTTCAAGAACCTCTACGGCCTGCATGATTGGGGCCTCGAGGGCGCGCGCCGCAGAGGCGCCTGGGATGGCACCAAGGGGATCATCGACAAGGGTCGCGACTGGATCATCAACGAGATGAAGGCGTCGGGCCTGCGCGGCCGCGGCGGCGCCGGCTTCCCGACCGGCATGAAGTGGTCCTTCATGCCGAAGGAATCCAAGGACGGCCGTCCGAGCTACCTCGTCGTCAACGCCGACGAGTCGGAGCCCGGCACCTGCAAGGACCGCGAGATCATGCGGCATGATCCGCATCTTTTGGTCGAAGGCTGCCTGCTCGCGAGCTTCGCGATGGGCGCGCATGCCTGCTACGTCTATATCCGCGGCGAGTTCATCCGCGAGCGCGAGCGGCTGCAGGCGGCGATCGACCAGGCCTATGAGGCCAAGCTGGTCGGCAAGGACAACATCAATGGCTGGCCGTTCGACATCTATGTCGCGCACGGCGCCGGCGCCTATATCTGCGGCGAGGAGACCGCGCTGCTCGAGAGCCTCGAGGGCAAGAAGGGCCAGCCGCGGCTGAAGCCGCCGTTCCCGGCCAATGTCGGCCTCTACGGCTGCCCGACCACCGTCAACAACGTCGAGTCGATCGCGGTCGCACCCGACATCCTGCGCCGCGGCGCCGCCTGGTTCGCCGCCATCGGCCGGCCGAACAATGTCGGCACCAAGCTGTTCTGCATCTCCGGCCACGTCGAGCGCCCCTGCAACGTCGAAGAGGCGATGGGGATTCCGTTCCGCGAGCTGATCGAGAAGCATTGCGGCGGCATTCGCGGCGGCTGGGGCAATCTGAAGGCCGTGATCCCCGGCGGCTCGTCGGTGCGCATGGTGCCGGCCGAGCAGATCATCGACACGCCGATGGATTTCGACAGCTTGAGCAAGTTGCGCTCCGGCCTCGGCACCGCGGCTGTGATCGTGATGGACAAGTCGACCGACCTGATCCGGGCGATCGCGCGCATCTCCTATTTCTACAAGCATGAGAGCTGCGGCCAGTGCACGCCGTGCCGCGAGGGCACCGGCTGGATGTGGCGCGTCCTGACCCGGATGGCCGAGGGCCGCGCCCACAAGCGCGAGATCGACATGCTGCTCGAGGTCACCAAGCAGGTCGAGGGCCACACCATCTGCGCGCTCGGCGACGCCGCTGCCTGGCCGATCCAGGGCCTGATCGCGCATTTCCGTCACGAGATCGAAGAGCGCATCGACCAGTATTCGCACAAGGCCGATCTCGACGATCAGGGCGTGCGCGATCCCATGCACATGGTTGCTGCGGAGTAATGCTGGCGATGACGCAACAGGCCGCATGGTGGCAGAAATACGGAACGCTTGCGCAGATGGCGCAGGCGACCGTGGCGCTGCTCGGCTTTGGTGCAATCCTGCTGCAGATCAACGAAATCCGCACCTCGAACCGCGCCTCCAGCGCGCGTTCGGCGTTTCTCGGCTACACCGATCTCGCATTCCAGAATCCGAAATTCGCTCAGCCCGATTACGAGGCCATCAAGGCCGGCGGCCGCGAAGAGCGATCGCAGTATGAGAGTTTTGTCTCGTACTTCCTCTATGCCTGCGAGGAGACCTTTGCCGCATTCGCGGACAAGCGCGAATGGCAGGCATCGTGTGACTACGACCTGAAACCGCATCTGCCGTTCCTCTGCGAGAAGAACCAGGCGCAGCCTGCCTATCTCGCGACCTACGGCGCCGACACCCAGCAATGGGTGAAGACCTCATTGAAAACCGCGAGCGTCGCACCGCCCGACTGCAAGCTCGGAAAGACTTGAGACAGACATGAGCAAGATCATCGTCGATGGCAAAGAGATCGATGTGCCGCCGGAGTACACGCTGCTGCAGGCGTGCGAGGCGGCCGGCGCAGAGATTCCGCGCTTCTGCTATCACGAGCGGCTGTCGATCGCCGGCAATTGCCGGATGTGCCTGGTCGAGGTGAAGGGCGGCCCGAAGCCGGTCGCGAGCTGCGCCTGGGCCGTGCGCGACTGCCGCCCGGGCCCGAAGGGCGAGCCGCCGGAGATTTCGACCCGTTCGCCGATGGTGAAGAAGGCGCGCGAAGGCGTGATGGAGTTCCTGCTGATCAACCATCCGCTGGACTGCCCGATCTGCGACCAGGGCGGCGAGTGTGACCTGCAGGACCAGGCGATGGGCTACGGCGTCGACACCAGCCGTTTCGCCGAGAACAAGCGCGCGGTCGAGGACAAGTATCTCGGCGCGCTGGTCAAGACTTCGATGAACCGCTGCATCCAGTGCACGCGTTGCGTCCGCTTCTCTGCCGAAGTCTGCGGCGCGCCGGAAATGGGCGCGACCGGCCGCGGTGAGGACATGGAGATCACCACCTATCTGGAGCAGGCGCTGAGCTCGGAGCTGCAGGGCAACCTCGTCGACATCTGCCCGGTCGGCGCGCTGACCTCGAAGCCTTACGCCTTCGCGGCGCGGCCCTGGGAGCTCGGCAAGACCCAGTCGGTCGACGTCATGGACGGCGTGGGATCTGCGATCCGCGTCGACACCCGCGGCCGCGAGGTGATGCGCATCCTGCCGCGCATCAACGAGGCGGTGAACGAGGAGTGGATCTCCGACAAGACCCGCCACGTCGTCGACGGCCTGCGCACGCAGCGCCTCGACCGTCCCTATGTGCGCGAGAACGGCCAGCTCCGGCCGGCGACCTGGCAGGAAGCCTTCGCCGCGATCGCCGCCAGGGCCGGCCGCAGCGACGGCAAGCGGATCGGCGCGATCGCCGGCGATCTCGCCGCGGTCGACGAAATGTATGCGCTGAAGGAACTGCTCGCGAAGTTCGGCTCGGTCAATCTCGCCGTGCAGGGCGGCGATGCGTTCGACGCCAAGGCCGGCCGCGGCTCCTACATCTTCAATCCGACCATCGCCGGCATCGACCAGGCCGACGCGATCCTGATTGTCGGCTCGCACCCGCGCAAGGAAGCCGCCGTGCTGAACGCGCGGATCCGCAAGCGCTGGCGTACCGGCGGGCTCAAGGTCGGCATGATCGGCGCCAAGGCCGATTTCACCTATGATCACGACTATCTCGGCGCGGGCACCGATACGCTGGCCGATCTCGTGGCGGGCAAGCACTCCTTTGCCGACGTCTTGAAGAAGGCTCAGCACCCGATCATCCTGGTCGGCGCCGGCGCCTATACCAGGCATGACGGCGCAGCCGTGCTGGCGCAGGCTGCCAAGCTCGCGGTCGACGTCGGCGCGCTGAAGGACGGCTGGAACGGCTTTGCTGTGCTGCAAGATACCGCCTCCCGCGCCGGCGCACTCGATATCGGCTTCTCGCCGGCGGCGGGCGGGCTGACCTCGGCGCAGATGACGACCTTCGGCACGCTCGACGTGCTGTTCCTGCTCGGCGCCGACGAGATCAAGGCGCCGGACGGCACCTTCGTGGTCTATATCGGCACCCATGGCGACCAGGGCGCGCATCGCGCCGACGTCATCCTGCCGGGCGCGGCCTATACCGAGAAGTCCGGTATCTACGTCAATACCGAGGGCCGGGCGCAGATCGCCAACCGCGCCGCGTTCCCGCCGGGCGAGGCCCGCGAGGACTGGGCGATCATCCGCGCGCTGTCCGACGTGCTCGGCAAGAAGCTGTCGTTCGACTCGCTGCAGGCGCTGCGGCAAGCGATGTTCAAGGCCCATCCGCATCTGATGCGGCTCGACCAGATCGAGGCCGGCAAGCCCGACGACGTCAAGGCGCTGGCCGGCAAGGGCGGCAGCGTCGACAAGGCGGCATTCAAGCCGACCGTCGAGGATTTCTATCTGACCAACCCGATCGCGCGGGCCTCTGCCGTGATGGCGGAATGCTCGCGGCTGGCGTCGGGCCGAATGCTGACGGCAGCGGAGTGAGCGTGACCTGATGGCTGAATTCTTCGCAAGCTCGTTCTGGACCGGCTTCCTCTGGCCGCTGATCATCATGGTCGCGGAGAGCCTGTTGCTGCTGGTCGTGCTCCTGATCGCGATTGCCTACATCCTGCTCGCCGACCGCAAGATCTGGGCGGCGGTGCAGATCCGCCGCGGCCCCAACGTGGTCGGGCCGTTCGGATTGCTGCAATCCTTCGCCGACCTCCTGAAATTCGTGCTGAAGGAGCCGGTGATTCCGTCCGGCTCCAACAAGGGCGTGTTCCTGCTCGCGCCGCTGGTGTCGTGCGTGCTGGCGCTGGCCGCCTGGGCGGTGATCCCGTTCGATCTCGGCTGGGTGATCTCCGACATCAATGTCGGCGTTCTCTACATCTTCGCGATCTCGTCGCTGTCGATCTACGGCATCATCATGGCCGGCTGGTCGTCGAACTCGAAGTACCCGTTCCTGGCCGCGCTGCGCTCGGCGGCGCAGATGGTGTCCTACGAGGTTTCGATCGGCTTCGTCATCATCACCGTGCTGCTTTGCGTCGGCTCGCTGAACCTGTCGGCGGTGGTCGAGGCGCAGAACACCCGCGGGCTTGCGCACCTGATCGGCCTGCCGCAGCTCACCATCCTGAACTGGTATGTGTGGCCGCTGTTCCCGATGTTCGTGGTGTTCTACGTCTCGGCGCTGGCGGAAACCAACCGTCCGCCGTTCGACCTGGTGGAAGCCGAATCCGAACTCGTCGCCGGCTTCATGACCGAATACGGCTCGACCCCGTATCTTTTGTTCATGCTCGGCGAGTATGTCGCGATCACCACCATGTGCGCGCTGGCGTCGATCCTGTTCCTGGGCGGCTGGCTGCCGCCGGTCAACCTGCCGCCGTTCACCTGGATTCCGGGCATCGTCTGGTTCGCCCTGAAGGTGTTCTTCATGTTCTTCATGTTCGCGATGGCGAAGGCGATCGTGCCGCGCTACCGCTACGATCAACTGATGCGGCTCGGCTGGAAGGTGTTCCTGCCGCTGTCGCTGGCGATGGTGGTGATCGTGGCCGGCGTGCTGCAGTTCGCCGGCATCGCGCCGAAGTGAGGCCGTCATGAGTGTCAATGTCAACGCAACAGCCCGCTCGCTTCTGCTGTCGGAATTCGTCTCGGCGTTCTTCCTCGCGATGCGTTATTTCTTCCAGCCGAAGCCGACGCTGAATTATCCCTTCGAGAAGGGCCCGATCTCGCCGCGCTTCCGCGGCGAGCACGCGCTGCGCCGCTATCCGAACGGCGAGGAGCGCTGCATCGCCTGCAAGCTGTGCGAGGCGATCTGCCCGGCGCAGGCGATCACGATCGAGGCCGGCCCGCGCCGCAACGACGGCACCCGCCGCACGGTGCGTTACGACATCGACATGGTGAAGTGCATCTATTGCGGCCTGTGCCAGGAGGCATGCCCGGTGGACGCCATCGTCGAGGGACCGAATTTCGAATTCGCGACCGAGACCCGCGAGGAACTGTACTATGACAAGGCCAAGCTGCTCGCCAACGGCGACCGCTGGGAGCGCGAGATTGCGAAGTCGATCGCGCTCGACGCGCCGTACCGGTGAGGTGAGGGCATGATCCTTTCGGCGCTGTTCTTCTATCTGTTTGCCGCGGTCTGCGTGGCCTCGGCGGTCATGGTGATTGTCTCGCGCAATCCCGTGCACTCCGTGCTGTTCCTGATCCTGGCCTTCGTCAACGCGGCCGGGCTGTTCATCCTGATGGGCGCCGAGTTCCTCGGGATGATGCTGATCGTGGTCTATGTCGGCGCCGTCGCGGTGCTGTTCCTGTTCGTGATCATGATGCTCGACGTCGATTTCGTCGAACTGCGCGAGGGCTTCATCCAGTATCTGCCGATCGGCATCGTGATCGGCGGCATCTTCATGTTCGAGCTGCTGCTCGTCGTCGGCGCCTGGGTGATCAACCCGGCCGTGACCAAGACGATCACCGCGGCGATCCCGACCAATGTCAGCAACACCGAGGCGCTCGGCCTCGTGCTCTATACGAAGTACATCCATTACTTCCAGCTCGCCGGCATGGTGCTGCTGGTCGCGATGATCGGCGCCATCGTGCTGACGCTGCGCCACAAGGCCAAGGTCAAGCGGCAGAACATCAACGTGCAGAACGCGCGCACGCCCGAGATGGCGATGGCGATGCGCAAGGTGGCGTCGGGGCAGGGCCTGCAGGATGCCGACGCGGCGGAGTGGGTGAAATGACGATCGGGCTCGGGCACTATCTCGCGGTCGCCGCGATCCTGTTCACGCTCGGGATCCTCGGCATCTTCCTCAACCGCAAGAACATCATCGTCATCCTGATGTCGATCGAACTGATCCTGCTGTCGGTCAACATCAACCTGGTGGCGTTCTCGACCTTCCTCGGCGACATCGTCGGCCAGGTGTTCGCGCTCTTGGTGCTGACAGTGGCCGCCGCCGAGGCCGCGATCGGTCTCGCCGTGCTGGTGGTTTATTTCCGCAACCGCGGTTCGATCGCGGTTGAAGACGTCAATCTGATGAAGGGCTAGGCGCAGTTATGGTTCAGGCAATCGTATTCCTGCCTCTGCTGGGCGCCATCCTCGCAGGCATTATCTCGCTGGTCGGTGCCCACGCGCGCTGCCCGAGCGGCGATACCGTCGACCATCACGACGACGCGCATGGCGACGCCCATGCCTCCGCGGCCCATGACGATCACGGCCAGGATGACCATGGCCATGACGACCACCACGTCTCCGAACCGCCGGCGGCCGGCTCCCGGCTGGCCGAGCTGATCACCACCGGCCTGCTGTTCGTCTCGGCGGCGCTGTCCTGGTTCGCGTTGGTCGATGTCGGTTTCATGCATCATGAAGCGCGCGTCGTGCTGCTGCCCTGGATCACCTCGGGCGACCTGCAGGTGGCCTGGACGCTGCGGGTCGACACCCTGACCGCCGTGATGCTGGTCGTGGTCAACACGGTGTCGGCGCTCGTCCACCTCTACTCCATCGGCTACATGGACGAGGATCCGAACCGGCCGCGCTTCTTCGGCTATCTCAGCTTGTTCACCTTCGCGATGCTGATGCTGGTGACGTCAGACAACCTGGTGCAGCTGTTCTTCGGCTGGGAGGGCGTCGGCCTCGCGAGCTACCTCCTGATCGGCTTCTGGTATCAGAAGCCGTCGGCCAATGCCGCGGCGATCAAGGCCTTCGTGGTCAACCGCGTCGGCGACTTCGGCTTCGCGCTCGGCATCTTCGCAATCTTCGCGCTGGTCGGCTCGACCGATTTCGAGACCATCTTCCATGCCGCGCCCGGTCTGACCGGCAAGACCATCAACTTCTTCGGCTGGCAGGTCGACGCCCTGACCTTGACCTGCCTGTTGCTGTTCATGGGCGCGATGGGCAAGTCGGCCCAGTTCCTGCTGCACACCTGGTTGCCGGACGCGATGGAAGGCCCGACCCCGGTGTCGGCGCTGATCCACGCCGCGACCATGGTCACCGCCGGCGTGTTCATGGTGGCGCGGCTGTCGCCGCTGTTCGAGCTGTCGCCGACCGCGCAGGCGGTGGTGATGTTCTTCGGCGCGACCACGGCGTTCTTCGCCGCCACGATCGGCCTCGTGCAGAACGACATCAAGCGCATCGTCGCGTATTCGACCTGTTCGCAGCTCGGCTACATGTTCGTGGCGATGGGAGCGGGGGCCTATTCGGTCGGCATGTTCCATCTGTTCACGCACGCCTTCTTCAAGGCGCTGCTGTTCCTGGGCTCCGGCTCGGTGATCTACGCGATGCACCACGAGCAGGACATCCGCAACATGGGCGGGCTGTGGCGCAAGATCCCATATACCTTCGCGGTGATGTGTATTGGCACCCTGGCGCTGACCGGCTTCCCGCTGTTCGCCGGCTACTTCTCGAAGGATGCGATCATCGAGGCGGCCTACGCGGCGCATAATCCGTTCGCGACCTACGCCTATCTCTTGACCATCGTGGCCGCCGGCCTGACCTCGTTCTACTCCTGGCGTCTGATCTTCAAGACGTTCTTCGGCGAGCCGCACGACCAGAAGCACTACGAGGCGGCGCATGAGAGCCCGGTGTGGATGCTGGTGCCGATCGGCGTGCTCGCCGCCGGCTCGATCCTGGCCGGCCTGCCGTTCAAGGAGCTGTTCGTCAACCCGCACGGCGTGGAAGAGTTCTTCCGCGAGTCCGTGAAGATGAACCCGCACATCCTCGAGGACATGGAGCACATGCCGGGCTGGCTTGCGCCGCTGCCCACCGTGATGATGGCGCTCGGCCTGTTCATCTCGTATCTGTTCTACATCCGCAGGCCGTATCTGCCGGTCGAGCTCGCGCAGCAGCAGCCGATGCTGTACCAGTTCCTGCTCAACAAATGGTACTTCGACGAGTTGTACGACTGGATCTTCGTGCGCCCGGCGAAGTGGCTCGGCTACACTCTGTGGAAGAAGGGCGATGGCTTCATCATCGACGGCTTAGGCCCCGACGGCGTCTCGGCCCGCGTGCTCGACGTCACCCGCAACGTCGTGAAATTGCAGACCGGCTACCTCTATCACTACGCATTCGCGATGCTGATCGGGGCCGCCGGATTGATCACCTGGTTCATGTTCGGCTTGGGAGGCCAGTAAATGACAACCTGGCCCATCCTTTCGGTCACGACCTTCCTGCCGGCGGTCGGTGCGATCCTGGTCTATCTGCTGGCGCGAGGCGGTGACGAGACCGCGAGCCGCACGGCGCGCTGGATCGCGCTGTGGACCACGCTGATCACCTTCGCGATCTCGCTGATCCTGGTGGCGCGCTTCGATCCGGCCTCGACCGACTTCCAGTTCGTCGAGAAGGCGTCCTGGCTCGCCACCGGCATCACCTATCACATGGGCGTCGACGGCATCTCGCTGCCGCTGATCATCCTGACCACCGCGATCATGCCGCTCTGCATCATCGCGAGCTGGAAGTCGGTGACGCAGCGCGTCGGCGAATACATGATGGCGTTCCTGATCCTGGAAACGCTGATGGTCGGCACCTTCTCGGCGCTCGACCTCGTGCTGTTCTACCTGTTCTTCGAGGGCGGCCTGATCCCGATGTTCCTGATCATCGGCGTCTGGGGCGGCCCGCGCCGGGTCTATGCGTCGTTCAAGTTCTTCCTCTACACCTTCCTCGGCTCGGTCCTGATGCTGCTCGCCATCATGGCGCTGTACTGGAACGCCGGCACCACCGACATCCCGACCCTGATGCACACCGCGGTGCCGCGGTCGATGCAGACCTGGGCGTGGCTGGCCTTCTTCGCCTCGTTCGCGGTGAAGATGCCGATGTGGCCGGTGCACACCTGGCTGCCCGACGCGCACGTCGAGGCGCCGACGGCGGGCTCGGTGATCCTGGCCGCGATCCTGCTGAAGATGGGCGGCTACGGCTTCCTGCGCTTCTCGCTGCCGATGTTCCCGCTGGCCTCGCACGACTTCGCGCCGTTCGTGTTCGTGCTGTCGGTCATCGCCATCATCTACACCTCGCTGGTGGCGATGATGCAGGAGGACATGAAGAAGCTGATCGCCTATTCGTCCGTCGCGCATATGGGCTTCGTCACCATGGGCATCTTCGCGGTGACGACGCAGGGCGTCGCCGGCGGCATGTTCCAGATGGTCTCGCACGGCATCGTCTCGGGCGCGCTGTTCCTCTGCGTCGGCGTCGTCTACGACCGCATGCACACCCGCGAGATCGCGGCCTATGGCGGCCTCGTCAACCGGATGCCGCTCTACGCGCTGACCTTCATGGTCTTCACCATGGCCAATGTCGGTCTGCCGGGCACGAGCGGATTCGTCGGCGAGTTCATGACGCTGCTCGGCACCTTCAAGATCTCCTTGCCGACCGCGTTCTTCGCCACCACGGGCGTGATCCTGTCGGCCTGCTACGCGCTCTGGCTCTACCGCAAGGTGGTGTTCGGCGCGCTGGTCAAGCCGTCGCTGATGTCGATCAAGGATCTCACCTTCCGCGAATGCGTGACGCTGTTCCCGCTGATCGCGCTGACCATCCTGTTCGGCGTCTATCCGAAGCCGGTGCTCGACATGTCGGCCGCCTCGGTGCAGCAGCTCGTCAACAATTACCAAACCGCCGTGACTGCCGTGAAGGCAGCCGCGCTGACCGTCCAGTAAGGCCCCGTCATGAGCTTTTCCAGTGCAGGTTATCAGTTGCAGCCGGTGCTGCCGGAGCTGGTGCTCGCGGTCGGCGCCATGGTGCTGTTGATGATCGGAGCCTATCGCGGGCAGGGGACGACGCGGCTCGTCACGGCGCTGGCGATCTGTCTCCTGGTGCTGACCGGCGTGCTGGAGCTCTGGCTGCCGGCCGGCAAGCTCGTGACCTTCGGCGGCAGCTTCATCGTCGACGACTTCGCCCGCTTCCTGAAGGTCCTCGCCCTGATCGCCTCGGCGGCAACCCTGATCCTGTCAACCGAATACCTGTCTCAGCCGTCGAGCCGCAACTTCGAGTTCTCGATCCTGGTGCTGCTGTCGACGCTCGGCATGATGGTGCTGATCTCGGCCGGCGATTTGATCTCGCTCTATCTCGGCCTCGAGCTAATGAGCCTTGCGCTCTACGTCGTCGCCGCCAGCCAGCGCGACAACGCTAAGTCGAGCGAGGCGGGCCTGAAGTATTTCGTGCTCGGCGCGCTGTCGTCGGGCATGCTGCTCTACGGCGCCTCGCTGATCTACGGCTTCACCGGCACCGTCAGCTTCGCGGGCATCGCTGCGGCGGCAACCACCGGCAGCATCGGCATCGTGTTCGGCCTGGTGTTCCTGCTCGCCGGCCTCTGCTTCAAGGTCTCGGCGGTGCCGTTCCACATGTGGACGCCGGACGTCTATGAGGGCGCGCCGACGCCGGTGACGGCGTTCTTCGCGTCCGCCCCGAAGGTCGCGGCCCTCGCGGTGTTCACCCGCGCGACGCTGACCGCGTTCCCGGGCATCGCCACCCAGTGGCAGCAGATCCTGGTATTCGTGGCAATCGCCTCGATGGCGCTGGGCTCGTTCGCCGCGATCGGCCAGACCAACATCAAACGCCTGATGGCCTATTCCTCGATCGGTCATATGGGCTTTGCGCTGGTCGGCCTCGCCTCCGGCACGGTCGAGGGCGCGCAGGGCGTCCTGATCTACATCGCGATCTATGTCGCGATGACGCTCGGCTCGTTCAGCATCATCCTGGCGATGAAGCGCAACGGCCAGGCGCTGGAGCAGATCAGCGATTTCGCCGGCCTGTCCCGCACCAACCCGCTGCTCGCCTTCATCTTCGCGATGCTGCTGTTCTCGCTGGCCGGCGTGCCGCCGCTCGCCGGGTTCTTCGGCAAGTGGTACGTGTTCGTCGCGGCGATCAAGGCCAATCTGTTCACGCTCGCCGTGATCGGCGTGCTGACCAGCGTGGTGGGCGCGTTCTACTATCTGTCGATCGTCAAGGTGATGTATTTCGACCAGCCGCTCGGCAAGCTCGACCCGGTGCGCGTCGAGCTGCGCACCGTGCTGGCGGTCGCCGGCATCTTCAACATCTTCTTCTTCGCCTATCCGGGTCCGCTGGTGAGCGTGGCCACGGCGGCGGCCAAATCACTATTTTGACGCGTGCGGTTCCGAAATCGGGATGCTGGCTTTCGGAACCAATCATGCGCATAACGCTGACATGACCTTCACGCTCGGGCCGCGGGCCATAGCGGCGGGCTACCGGCTCGCCGCCTTCGATCAGATCGGCTCGACCAATGCCGAGGCGATGCTGCGCGCCCGCGACGGCGAGCAGGGACCGATGTGGTTCGTGACGCCGGAACAGACCGCGGGCCGCGGGCGGCGGCAGCGGGTCTGGGTCGCGCCGCGCGGCAATCTCGCCAGCACGATCCTCGAGGTGACGGACGTCCAGCCGGCAGTCGCCGCCACCCTCGGCTTTGCCGCCGGGCTGTCGCTCGAAGCCGCGCTGCGGAAGGTCAGCATCGAGGCGGCGCTGCGGCTCGGGCCGGACAGCCCGAAGTTCACCCTGAAATGGCCAAACGACGTGCTGGCCAATGGCAAGAAGCTCTCGGGCATCCTACTGGAGGCCGAGGCCATCGGGAGCCGGCTGGCGGTCGTCGTCGGCATCGGCACCAATGTCGTCGCAGCACCCGAGGGGACGCCGACGCCGGCCGTATCGCTCGCGGCGCTCGGCATCCAGATCGGGGCGGAGGAGCTGTTTGCCGCGCTGTCGGACGCCTGGGTCGAGTTTCGCGGCATCTGGGACGACGGCCGCGGCTTCCCCGAGGTCCGCAGGCTGTGGCTGGAGCGCGCGGCCGGGCTCGGCGAGAAGGTCGCAGTCCAGACCGGCTCGGCGACCCTTGAGGGCACGTTCGACACCATCGATGATACCGGCTGCCTGATCGTCCGCACGGCTGATGGCGAGCGCCTGCCCGTGACGGCGGGAGAGGTCTATTTCGGCTCCGCAGCCTCGGTGAGGGCGAACTGATGGCGCGTCCCGACGAGCTCACCTTTGCGCCGCTCGGCGGCGTCGGCGAGATCGGCATGAACCTGTCGATCTACGGCCTCGGCAACCGCCACCAGCGGTCCTTCCTCGCGGTTGATCTCGGCGTCTCCTTTGGCGACGAGGAGCATCTGCCGGGCATCGACCTGATCATGCCCGATGTCCGCTTCCTCGAGAAGGAGCGCAACAATCTGGTGGGCCTCGTGCTGACGCACGCCCATGAGGATCATTTCGGCGCAATCATCGATCTCTGGCCGAAGCTCGGCTGCAAGATCTACGCGACGCAATTCAGCGCGGCGCTGTTCGAGGCCAAATGCGCCGCCGAGCGCAACCCGCCAAAAATCCCGGTCACGGTGATCCCGTCGGGCGGGCGGGTCGATATCGGCCCGTTCAATGTCGAGTTCATCCCCGTCGCGCATTCGATTCCGGAATCGCACGCGCTGGCGATCAAGACCGATGTCGGCACCGTGCTGCATACCGGCGACTGGAAGATCGATCCGACCCCGATCATCGGACAGCCGACCGACGAGCGGCGTCTGCGCGAGCTCGGCGATGAAGGCGTGCTGGCGCTGGTCGGCGACTCCACCAATGCGGTGCGCGACGGGCGCTCGCCGTCGGAGACCGAGGTCGCCGCCACCATCAAGAAGCTGGTCAAGGCGGCCAAGGGCCGGGTCGCGGTGACAACCTTCGCCTCCAATGTCGCCCGGGTGCGGGCGGTGGCGGACGCCGCGAACGCCGCCGACCGCGAGGTGGTCGTGGTCGGCCGCGCCATGGAGCGCGTGGTGCAGGTGGCGCGCGAATGCGGCTATCTCGACGGCTCGCATAAATTCCGCAGCGCCGACTATTACGGCCATTTCCCGGCCGACAAGGTGCTGGCGCTGTGCACCGGCAGCCAGGGCGAGCCGCGCGCGGCGCTGGCGCGGATCGCCAATGACGACCATCCGCAGGTCACCCTGAACAAGGGCGACACCGTGATTTTCTCCTCCCGCACCATTCCCGGCAACGAGAAGGCGGTCGGCTCGATCATCAACAACCTGGTCATGCAGGGCGTCGAGATCATCACCGACCGCGAGCATCTGGTGCACGTCTCCGGCCACCCGCGTCGCGACGAGTTGCGCGACATGATCTCCTGGGTCCGGCCGCAGCTCTTGATCCCCGTCCATGGCGAGGCGCTGCATCTGGCCGAACACGCCAAGCTGGCGCGCGCCGCCGGCGTGCCCAAGGTCTTGACCTGCCGCAACGGCGACCTCGTCAAGCTCGGGCCCGGTGAGCCCGGCATCGTCGGCGAGGTGCCGGCGGGCCGGCTCTACAAGGACGGAACCATCCTTGAGGACTCGAAGTCGCGCGCCGTGGTGGAGCGGCGGCGGATGGGCTTTGCCGGCTGCGCCTTCGTCGCCATCGCCATGACCGCGCAGGGCGAGCTCGTCGACGACCCCGAGGTTGATCTGGTCGGCATGCCGGAGAACAATGCGGCAGGCGAACTGCTCGACGACATCGTGTTCGATGTGGTGGTATCGACGATCGAGGGCCTGCCGAAGCCGCGGCGGCGCGATCCGGACGCGCTGGGGGAATCGGTGCGGCGCGCGGTGCGGGCGGTGCTGAACGAGCAATGGGGCAAGAAGCCGATCTGCGTCGTGCACGTTCTGACGGTTTGAGCCTAAGCATGATCCGGAAAAGTGCGAAGCGGTTTTCCGAAAAGATCATGCTCAACTAAAGGGAGAGAGAGATGCTGGGCCGGCTCAATCACGTCGCGATCGCGGTCAAGGACGCCAAGCAGGCCGCGAAGATCTACGGCACTGCCTTCAATGCCGAGATTTCCGATGCGGTGCCGCTGCCGGAGCACGGCGTCATCACCGTGTTCGTGACGCTGCCGAACACCAAGATCGAGTTCATCGAGCCGCTGGGCGATGCCTCGCCGATCGCGAAATTCGTCGAGCGCAATGCCGACGGCGGCATCCACCATGTCTGCTACGACGTGCCCGACATCATCGCCGCCCGTGACCGCATGATCGCCGAGGGCGCGCGGGTGCTCGGCGACGGCCAGCCGAAGATCGGCGCGCATGGCAAGCCGGTGCTGTTCTTCCACCCGAAGGACTTTTCCGGCGCGTTGGTCGAGATCGAACAGGCCTGAGGCCATATGGCGTACCAGATCTCCACAGGGCTAGCGATCTACTTCGTGCTTTGGTGGCTCGTGCTGTTCCTGACGCTGCCGTTTGGCATACGCAGCCAGCATGAGGACGGCGTCGGCGCGCCCGGCACCGATCCCGGCGCGCCGATCCTGGCGCGGATGGGCCGCAAGCTGTTGTGGACCACGCTGATCTCGGCCGTGATCTTCGCGATCGCGATGTGGGCCTATCATTCCGGCTATCTCTCGATCGAGCGGCTGTCGAAACTGATGGGGATGCCGTTCTGATACGCAGTTTTCGTTGGATCAGAAGTAGCCCGCATGAGCGAAGCGACATGCGGGATCACTTTCCCCGGTATCGCGGAGCCTGTCATCGGGCGCGCGTTCGCGCGACCCGTTGGCTCACCCGGGCTACGTACCGATGGGGATGCTGTTTTAGAAACTGACGCCAATGGAGCGGGGATCAACCTCGCCCTGGCAATGCGGAGGAGGCGACCACGATGAACCTGCAGTCCCAGCCAGGCTCCGGGCAGAGCGCATATCGAATCCTGCGGGAAGCCGATCTGCGGGATTATCTCGCGGGGCTGCCCGCCATCGGCGCGCAGCTCGGCGGCGCGCCGGCGGACTGGTCGATCAGCGAGGTCGGCGACGGCAATCTCAACCTCGTCTTCATCGTCAAGGGCGGAAGCGGCGGCCTCGCGGTCAAGCAGGCGCTGCCCTATGTGCGCCTCGTCGGCGAGAGCTGGCCGCTGCCGCTGTCGCGGGCGCATTACGAGCACATGGCGCTGGTGCATCAGGCGCGGCTGGCGCCGATGCTCGTGCCGGCGGTGCTGCATCATGATGCGCCGCTCGCGCTCACCGCGATGGAGCTGCTCGAGCCGCACATCATCATGCGCAAGGGCCTGATCGAGGCCACGCGGTACCCGCGCTTTGTCGAGGATATATCGACCTTCCTGGCGCAAACGCTGTTCTTCACGTCCGACCTTGCGTTGTCGGCCGCGGAGAAGAAGCAGGGCATCGCCGATTTCGCCGGCAACCACACGCTGTGCAAGATCACCGAGGATCTGATCTTCACCGATCCCTATCGCACCGCCGAGCAGAACCGCTGGACCGCGCCCTATCTCGACGCGACCGCAGCGGCGTTCCGCGAAGACCTTGACCTGCACGTCGCGATCAGCAGGCTCAAGCTGAAATTCATGGCGAGCCCGGAGGCGCTGCTGCACGGCGACCTGCACACCGGCTCGATCATGGTCACCGAGAGCGAGACCAAGGTGATCGATCCCGAGTTCGCCTTCTACGGCCCGATGGGCTTCGACATCGGCGCCGTCATCGGCAACCTCCTGATGGCCTATCTGGCCTCCGCCGGCCACGAGCGCACGCCGGGCGAGCGCGCCTCGTTCGAGGCATGGCTGCTCGAGACCATCGAGGGCGTCTGGGCCGGGTTCTCGCGAAAATTTCTCGCGCTGTGGCGCAACGAGGCGAAGGGCGACGGTTATCCGTCGTTGCTGTTCACGGGCGAAGCTGGCGCCGCGCGGCTGGAGGCGGAACGGCAGGCTTATATGGCGCGATTGTTCCAGGATACCGTCGGCTTCGCCGCGGCCAAGACCATCCGGCGCATCCTTGGTCTCGCGCACAACATCGATTTCGAGTGGATCGCCGACGAGAAGCAGCGCGCGATCTGCGAGGCGCGGGCCCTCAGGCTCGCACGCAATATGATGCTGGAGGCGGCGTCCTACACGACAATCGGCGCTGTCACCTACGCCACGCGCGAACTGCGCCACTGGCAGCCGGATTTTGCCAGGTAGCGGGGATGGAGATATTCGTGTTTTCAGAATTTTGTCTTGACGTGGACCCCAACTCAGATGTTTAATCCCTCCGTCTCGCCCGACACGAGGGGCGCTTCGCGGTCGTCACGAACGTGGGTCGAGATGCGGTGGACGCCGATTGCGCAGTTGACGAACGCGCATGAGGCGGACGGTGAAGTCGTGTGGTCCTGACGCCCTAGCGGCAGGTGTCTTTTCCGATTGCGCGGTGCGCGTTGCGAAGACGGTGACAAGCAAGCCCAGTCTCGCCGGGGAGAGCACGAAGTAAGCCGTAGCCCATCGCGCAGGGAAAGCCGGGTTGTTTCCGGTTACACCTGTGGTCCTACCCCCGTGCTTTCTACCTTTTGCACGGGGCCCATGGGTGCGATCGGCACCCGGCTTTCCCTGCGCCCTCTGCTTTCAGAGGGTGAAACGAACAGCAAAGCTCGGGCGAAAGGCGCCGCGAGGACGCGGACGTATGACTCGTAAATCGAGCAAAACGCTCGGTGTCGTCCCTGCGAAAGCAGGGACCCATAACCACAGGCATTCTTGTTGAGCGATGCTAGAACGACGGGTCTCGTTCACCACATCCGCCGCGGACTATGGGCCCCTGCTTTCGCAGGGACGACGAATGGAGAGAACGCGTGCCAACGATCGCGGCCCCGTCATCCTGAGGTGCGAGCCCTTGCGAGCCTCGAAGGATGCACGGCCCCACTCCGGCCGATCCATCCTTCGAGGCTCGCCCAGCGGCGCAATTGCGCCGCAAGGCTCGCACCTCAGGATGACGGACCTAACATGTCACTCCGCCGCTTGCTCCCGCAGCCGCTGCGCGTAGACGTTGATGATCAGCGCCGCGAGCAGGATCAACCCGCGGATCAGGATCTTGAGGAAGCTGTCGATATTGATGTGGTCGAGGCCGTTGTTGAGCACGCCGAGCACGAACAGGCCGACGATGGTGTTGCCGATGCCGCCGCGGCCGCCGAACAGGCTGGTGCCGCCGACCACCACGGCCGCGATCGAATCCAAGAGATAGGTATCGAATTCGTTCTGCTGGGCGCTGCCGAAATGGGCGACGCCGAGCATGCCGCCGATCCCGGAGCAGACCGCCGAGATCACCATCACGCTGCCGAGGATGAGCTTGACGTTCAGCCCGGCGAATTCGGCGGCCTCGCGGTTGCCGCCGACCATGTAGACGTAGCGGCCGAACCGCGTATAGGTCAGCACCAGATGGCCGCCGAGCAGCATCACCGCGGCGACGATCACGATCCAGGGGATGCCGCCGATCGATCCGGAGCCCAGCGTCGTGATCAGGTCCGGCACCTTGTAGGCGATCTGGCCGCGCACCAGCAGCGCCGAGACGCCGGCCGCAATCTGCATCATGGCCAGCGTCATGATGAAGGAGGGGATGCCGATCATGGTCAGCCCCAGCGCGTTGACGAGGCCGAGCAGTGCGCACAGCGCCAACGCCAGCAGGATCGCGACGATGCCCGGCATCGGGACATTGGCGATGTTGACGTAGGATTCCTGCAGCGTGAAGTACGCCACGGCAATGCCGGTGACGTTGGCGATGCTGGCGATCGACAGGTCGATCTCGGCGCACAGGATCACGAAGGTGAGGCCGACGGCGATGATGCCGGTGACCGAGACTTGCGTGAGGATGTTGCCGACATTGTCGATGGTGGCAAACGACGGGCTCGCGATCGCGAAGAAGGCGCTGAGGAAGATCAGCGTCAGGAACGGCGCGATGTTGCGCATCTGCGAGCGCAGGAAGGGCGCCAGCCCGCGCGACCGCCGGTGATCCGCTCGCGCCGTCGCGCCGTCACTGCTTGCCATCATGTCTCTCCATCAAGCGCGATGAGGTGGTCATCGCGCTTTCTCTGTTTGTTTGAGCATGATCTCATCGGAAAACCGCTTCGCAATTTTCCGGATCATGCTCTAGGCGGCCTCCAGCAGCCGGTCCTTGCTGACCGCTTCGCCCGCGAATTCGCGCACCACCGCGCCGCGCTTCAGCACCAGGATCCGGTCTGCGAGCGACAGCACCGTCTCCGGCTCGGTCGACAGCACGATGATCGCCAGTCCCCTGGCGCGGAGATCGCGCACGATGTTGATCACGTCGTTCTTGGCGCCGACATCCATGCCGCGGGTCGGCTCGCACAGCACCAGGACGCGCGGCGGATAGGCGAGCCATTTCGCCAGCGCCACCTTCTGCTGATTGCCGCCGGACAGCATGCCGAGATCGAGGCCGACCACTGGCGGCCGGATCTGCAATTGCTCGACCTGGCGCTGGGCGATCGCGCGCTCGCGCACCGGCTTGAGCAGCAGCGCCGAGATCCGCTCGAGGATGCTGATCGAGATGTTCTTGTAGACGGGCTCCTGGTGGAACAGCATGGCGCGGCGGCTTTCAGGTACCAGCGCAACGCCGGCCCGCCGGGCGGCTGCGGTGCTGCGGAAGGTCTTGGCGGCGCCGTCGACCACCAGCGTTCCGCCGTCGGGCCGGAGCTTGCCGAACAGGATGCGCGACAGCTCCAACTGCCCGCAGCCCATGAAGCCGTAGATGCCGAGCACTTCCCCGGAGCGGGCCTCGAACGTGACGTCCTGCAGGCTGCGGCGGAGCGAGAGCTGATCGACCTTCAGCACCGCCGCGCCGCCGCCCGGTTGCGGGAGCATGAGGTCGTCGGTGTAGCTGTGCTCCAGCGCCTCGCCGCCGCGGCCGATCATGGCCTCGATCAGCGCGCCCTTGGTGGTGTCCGCGGACGCCGTCTCGGCGATCTTCCGTCCGTTGCGGAACACCGTCACCACGTCGGAGACCCGCAAAATGTCCTCGATGAAATGCGAGATGAAGACGATGCTGGTGCCTTGGTCGCGCAGCTTGTGGAGCGTCGCAAAGAGGCGTTCCACCTCGGGTGGGGAGAGGGCGGAGGTCGGCTCGTCCAGGATGATGATGCGTGCGCCGGAAAACAGCACGCGGGCGATCTCGATCAGCTGCTGCAGGCCGATCGGCAAATCGCCGAGCCGCGTCATCGGGTCGACGTCGATGCCAAACCGTGCCAGCTGCTCGCCGGCCTCGCGCGCCATCCGCCGCCACTGCACGAAGCCGAGGCGGTTGGTGAGCTGGTTGCCGAGGAACACGTTCTCGGCGACCGTGAGATCAGGCGCGACGCTGAGCTCCTGATGCACCATGCCGATGCCGGCGGCGTGTGCGTCGCGGGTGGAGCGGAAGCGGGTCTCCTTGCCGTCCAGCATGAAGCGGCCGGAGAACTCGGGGTGCACGCCGGCGATGATCTTCATCAGCGTGCTCTTGCCGGCGCCGTTCTCGCCGACGAGACCGTGGATCTCGCCGGCGTGCAGCGCGAAGTCGACCCCACGAAGGGCTTCGACGCCGCCGAAGGCCTTCGTGATCTGGTGCAATTCGAGGATCGCCGAGCGTCCCTGCGTCATGAGGCCCGCTCAGATCAGGAAGTGATCCTCCATCCATTGCATGCCGGCGGCGTTGGCCTTGGTCACGACGGGACCGTCGGTCACGACGTTCTTCGGAATGCCCTGGCCGCTCTTCTCGCCGCCGACCACGGCGGCGACACCCGCGACGATCGCGCCGCCATGGATGCGGCAGGACGGATTGCGGACGGTCGCGAACATGCGGCCTTCGCTGACCGCCTGGATCGCCGGCGGCATGGCGTCGACGCCGCCGATCAGGATGTTGGTGCGGTTGCGCGCCTTCATGATGTTGTAGGCGGCGAGCGCCATGTCGTCATTGTGGAAGAAGGCGGCGTCGATCTGCGAGTATTTGGTCAGATAGGTTTCCCAGAGCCGAGCGGTCTTGGAGACGTCCCAGTCGGCGGGCTGGGTGTCCAGCACCTCGATGTTCGGAAACTGCTTGATGACCGAGTTGAAGCCCTTGGCGCGGCCCTGCGCGCCGGTGTGGCCGAGCGCGCCCTGGGTCATGATGACCTTGCCCTTGCCGCCGATCGCGTTGCACAGCGCCTGGGTCACCGAGGCGCCCATGAACTCGTTGTCGGGCGCGAGGAACGAGTGGACGTTAATTTGATCGAGAGGAGCAATAAGCGTGTCCATGTCGATCACGGGAGTGCCGGCGTCGATCATCTTCTGCACCGGCTGGGTCAGCGTGCCGATGCCGAACGCCTGGATCGCGACGAAGTCCCATTTCTGCGACGCCATGTTGTCGATCGCGGCGCGCTGCTTGACGGCATCGAGCTGGCCGTCGAACCAGGTCACCTCGACGTTGAACAGCTTGCCCCAGAATTCGGCGGCCTGCTTGCCCTGTGCGCACCACGTCGCCTGCAGTCCGGCGTTGGAGAACGCCGCCTTCAGCGGCTTTTCCGAGCGTCCCATTTCGGCGGCGAGCGCGGACGTCGTCATGCCCATTCCGCCGAACAGGCCGGCCGCAGCTCCACCCGCCGCCGCCATCTGCAAAAGGTCGCGCCGCGTCGTCGACGCCTTGTCCATCCCCTTGTCGGTCCCTGGCATTGCTTGCTCCCTCTTCGTTTTTCTGACCGTCGGCGTCAGTTGCACGCGCCGCGGATAAAACGAGTGTGTCACAATCGGAACGATGACGCTACGGCCTCTCGTCCACGAGATGTTTCTGCTGCAGCACGATGGCTTCGATGTCGCCGAGCAGCTTGTGCCACGCAGCATCGATCTCCGCAGTCCATTGCTCGCCGAGAATGTCGCGCAGCGCATCGGCGATCACCGCGAAGAATGCCACGAACAGTTCGCGCGGCGTGCCGTAGGCGTCGTGCGAGAACACTTCCGACTCGATCAGGCGAAAATGTCCGCGGCGCTCGCCCGCGAAATCGAGGATGGCTTCGATCGTCAGCTGCAGCATCGAGCCTTTCACAGGCTCGCTGCCTTCGGTGCGAAACATCGCCTGCGTCTCGGGATGTTCGTGAAACAGGCGGCGATAGACCAATGGTGTCAAATCATCGCAACGCGCGGCTGCGAGTTCAAAGCTGCGTTCGATCGGATTCAATGATGGAGTCATAGCGGATTGCGATCATCACATAAAAAAAGAGCAGGGCTGAAAGCCCTGCTCCAAAAATTGTGTCGACCCTATTTGCCCCAAAAATTCGATTTGATCTTGATTGATGGGGTGACGCTGCTTGTGCGCGTCGGGCTCCTCCCGAGACTTGGACCACCAGGACACACCTCGCGGCTGGCCTGAGCCCGAATTGGTAGACTATCTTTCCAGGCTTGTCATCATTTTCGGCAACGATTGTTCAATTTTCGAGCAATTTGCGAAATGATTGGGATGGCGCCACTGGCGGTTGTGACGGGAGATGTAAAACACGTGGCAGGGTAAGGGGATACGACTGATTTCGGGGCCGCCGTGACGCAAGTGCCACGCTCGGCTATTTCCGTCGGCTGGAAGAAACGGGGCGCGTCGGCGATCTCGACTTCCGGCGCTCATGGTGGTTAGTTCCGTCCCGGATGGTTTTGCGATGCGCCGGCGGCTGAAGAATTTTCTGCCCATCGTCCTGGTTGCCCTGCTGGTGCAGATTCTTGCGCCGATCGGGGCCTGCTGGGCGGCGAGCCTTGCCGCGTCCGATCCGCTCGCGGCCGCCACCATCTGCCACGGCGATGCCGGCTCCGGAGCCGGGCAGGGTGACCAGACCAGTCACGACGCCCATGACGGCTGCTGCTCGGCCTGCAGCGTGCTGCAGACAGGTGCGCCGGTTGATAGCCCGCAAGTTGCGGCCCAGGCCGTCGAACGCCTGCCGAGCCGCATCGCCTGGCTTGATTTCGCCTCCGAGCTCGATCGTTCGCGCGCCGGCCTCTCGGCGCAAGCCCGCGCGCCGCCGCTGTTTTCCTGACGACCTTGTCGCTGCCGGTGCGTCCCGCGCCGGCAAGTGCCCTTGAGCAAGCCGGCCGGAGCGCCGGTGTCAGGATTCATCCATGTTTCGCTATCATCCGCTGGAAGCGGCAAGCGTGCTCGCGCTGGGCGCGACGCTTTGCGCATTGCCGTCCGCTGCCGAAGCCCAGGCACCCAGCACGGAGCTACCCTCCGTCACCGTCGAGGCGCCCCGGACGGCGGTGCGCGCCAAACCGGCGGCGGCGAAGCCGCGCGTTCGTGCGGCGTCCGTCCGGCGGCCACCGAAGCCGGCGGCAGGGCCGGCCGCGACGGCGGCCCCGGCGGGCGGCGCGAGGCCGGGGGAGACGCTTGCCGCGACTCGCGACGGTTTGAACCGGGCGCCCACAGGCCAGACGCAGACGACCATCGACCGCAGCCAGTTCGACAACCGACCGGCGTTCTCCGTCGCCGATGTGCTGCGGGACAGTCCGGGCATCTCGATCAAGCAGGGCAACGGCCCGCGTGATTTCGGCATCTCGATCCGCGGGTCGAATGCGCGGAACGGCTTCGGCATCCGCAACCTCGTCATCTTCGACGATGGTTTCCCGGTGACCCAGCCGGACGGCCTATCGCGCAGCGACCTGATCGATCCGCGTGCCTATGGCGCGATCGACGTGGTCCGCGGGCCATCCTCGGCGCTCTACGGCAACTACGCGACCGGCGGCGCGCTGAATTTCCGGACCCGGCCGGGCGGCACGATCGACGGCGTCGAGTATGGCGTCGACGGCGGCAGCTTCGGTTACCTCAACAATTATCTCGCCGCTGGCAAGAAGGTCGGCAATTTCGAGGGCTCGCTGTTCGCGAGCGATGCGCGCGGCGACGGCTACATCGGCAACAGCTGGTTCAACACCCAGACCGTCAATTTCCTCGGCACGCTGCAGGTCACGCCGGACGACCGCTTCACGGTGAAGCTGATCAACAACGACCTGACGACGCGCCTGCCGATCCGCTCTTCGCTGAACCAGTTCTACCAGAACCCGTTCCAGCAGGGTTGCACGACCGGCGCGACGGCCGCGCCGGGATGCGCCACCGTGACGTTGTTCAACAACGGCTTCAACGCGGCGGCAGGAACCGACAGGGAGACCGCGGTTCAGGCCGGCCTCGGGCGCGACGACCGCCGTACCATCGTCGGAGGCCGTTGGGAGCACGACTTCGACAACCAGACCACCTGGCGCAACCAGTTCGTCTTCGACGATCGCAACATCAACCAGCCGACTGGATCGACGAGCGCGATCGGCGACTTCCCGTCCTACAACTACATGAGCGACGTCGTCAGACGCGGCGATATCTTCGGGCTGGATTCGACGACCTATTTCGGCGGCTTCTACAATACGCTCACCGCGTCGAGCGACACGCGCAATGTGATGCCGGGCGGAAACGCGACGCTCGGAAGCCTGTCCAGCAATTTGCTCAGCACGACGACGAATTACGGTGTTCGTGCACGGGAGGAATTGAGGCTCACGTCTGCGCTGACGGCCGTTGCCGGCATTGGCTGGGAGGCCACCAGTCTGACGGGCCGAAACACCGCCTACAGCTACGCCGGCGCGGCCGGAACCACCACCACGGCGATCACGACGGCGGACCGGCAATTCCAGAATACCGCGCCCGAGCTCGCATTGCTCTACCGGCTGAGCAGCGAGTGGCAATTCCGCGGGCGGGTGGCAACAGGATATGGTACGCCGCAGGTCGGCAATTTGTTCGTCCTGCCGAGCGGCGCCTCGGGCAATAACACCCAGCTGCGGACGCAGAAGAATCTCGGCTACGACGTCGGCGCCGACTGGACACCGAACAACGCGCTCAAGCTCAGCGTCACCGGGTTCTACGAGTTCTTCAAGGACGAGCTCGTTTCCCAGGCCACGCCACTTGCGGGCATCTCCTACACGTTCAACGCGCCGCGATCGGAGCATCGCGGCGTCGAACTGGCCGCCGACTGGAAATTCCTGCCGGGCTGGCGGTTCTCGGCGGCCTACACCTATCTCGACGAGGTCTACGCCGAATACGTCGAGAACATCACGAACGGCGCGGTGTTCAGCTTCAATCGCGCCGGCAACAAGATCCCCGGCATCTCACCCAACGAGCTCACGGCGCGGCTAGGCTACGACCAGTTGTCGGGTCCGTTGCAGGGACTTGGCGGGTTCGTCGAAGTCCAGTGGAAGGACAGCTTCTACATGGACAACGCCAACCTCTTGAAGGCGCCGGGCTATGAGCTGGTCAACCTCAACCTGCACTACAAGACTGATCTCGTCTCCGATTACTTCAAGGCGCTGAACCTGTACATCGAGGTGAGGAACGTCTTCGACCGGACCTACGTGGCGTCGGCGAACAACATCTCAAATTCGGTGACCGCGGCCGGCATTCAAAATCCCGCGAGCGTACTGGCGAACTCGACCAACTCGATCTATGCCGGATCGCCGCGCGCCTTCGTGGCGGGCATGAAGATTGCGTTCAAATGAGGAGCGCATCGATGACCTATCGCAAACCGGTCGCCCTGACGTTGCTTGCGTCGCTCGTGCTCGCGGCCTTGCCGAGCCTTGCCGTCGCACAGATGAGCCATCAGCACGCCTCTGAAGCTGCCTGCGAAGAGGCGGCCCTGCGCTGCGCGACCAAGGTCACGCCCGCCTTTGGGCGGGATGGGACATTGTGGCTGGTGTGGATGGCCGGCGGCCAGATCTCCGTCGCGAGCTCAAAAGACCAAGGCAAGAGCTTTTCCACACCGGTGCAGGTCACCCGGGAGCGGCTCAATCTCGATTGGGGACCGGATGCGCGGCCGAAGCTTGCGATCGATGCCAAGGGCAACATCGCTGTGGCCTTCTCGATCTTCCGCGATCAGAATTTCAACGGTCAGGTGCTGACCACGCGATCGACCGATGGCGGCCGCAGCTTCGATGCGCCGAAGCCGATCACCGCGAGCAATGAGAGCCAACGGTTCGAGGCGATCGGTTTCGATCCTGTGGGGGCGGTGTTTGCCGCGTGGCTCGACAAGCGCAACCGCGTGCCGGCGCAGCAGCGCGGCCAGAAATATGACGGCGCCGGATTGTTTTTCGCGTCATCAGGAGATGGCGGAGCAACTTATTCCGACGCGCGGCTCGTCGCCGACAACACCTGCGAATGCTGCCGCCTCGCTTTGGCGTTCGACGGCGCGGGCCATCCGGTGGTCGTATTCCGGAACATCTTTGAGGGCGGCGTGCGCGACCATGCGATCGTGACGTTCTCCGACCTGGCCACGCCCGGCGAGATACATCGGGTGAGCCGTGACGACTGGCAGATCGCGGCCTGTCCGCATCACGGTCCGAGCCTGACCATATCGCCCGAAGGAACCTACCATGTGACGTGGTACACCAACGGCAAGGCGCGCAAGGGATTGTTCTATGCGCGCTCGCGCGATGGCGGCAAAACCTTCTCCGATCCGCTTCCGGTCGGTCAGCCGAACCGCAGCCCATCCCGGCCGCAGATTATCGCGGGGCCGCAGGGGCTTGTCATGGCCTGGAAGGAATTCGACGGGCA
The DNA here is from genome assembly GCF_054060035.1 of Bradyrhizobium sp. USDA 3262. Classification (NCBI taxonomy): domain Bacteria; kingdom Pseudomonadati; phylum Pseudomonadota; class Alphaproteobacteria; order Hyphomicrobiales; family Nitrobacteraceae; genus Bradyrhizobium; species Bradyrhizobium sp. USDA 3262. The sequence goes on along the minus strand of NZ_JBSSCT010000001.1, from coordinate 5,834,333 downwards.
GAAGACGACAGTCGACCTCATGACATCGCACGACGATGGAGCGACATGGTCGAAGCCAACGGTGATTTCGGACACCGCCGACAGTTCCGACCATCCGCTGCTCGTCTCGGACAGCCGGCAGACCTATCTGTCGTGGATGACGAAGGCCGACGGCTACCATTTTCAAGCGATCGAGGGCGAACCATGAAGCGTCATCTGCTCGCTGCGCTGATCCTGTTCGCAACGCTGCCGACCGCATTGGCGGCGGGAGAGGGGGCGCCAAAGCCGTTCGAACGCGGCAGCTGGCAAAAGCTGCTGCATGCGCATGCCGGTCATCCGACCCTGGTGCACTTCTGGGGAGTAACCTGCGGACCATGCAAGGTCGAGCTGCCGCAGCTTGGCAAGTTCATGAAGGATCATCCCGGAATCGATGTCGTCACGATCAGCGCGGATCTGGTTCCCAACCTACCGGAGGCGACGCGATCGATGCTGGATCGCGCCGGCCTCGGCGCGGCCGAAAACTGGATCTTCGACGACGGCTTTGCCGAGCGGTTGAGATTTGAGATCGATCCGGCCTGGCAAGGCGATATCCCGCGAACCATGCTGATTGCGCGGGATGGAACGATCACGACGATCGAAGGATCGGCCGAAATTGCCGATCTGGACAAATGGTCCAGCGCCCAGTCGGCAGCTGCTCGATGACACTTGAATTTCAACTTGAAAGGAAATCCGTCACCATGAAGACGCTCCCCCGCATCCTTGCCCTCGCAGCGCTGACCGCTGCACTCGTGTCGACGTCCGCACGCGCCGAGGACGTCAAGGCCGGCGACCTCGTGATCACGCAGGCCTGGACGCGCGCAACGCCGAACGGCGCCAAGATCGGCGGCGGCTACCTGACGATCGAGAACAAGGGAACGACGCCCGACCGGCTGGTGTCAGGCTCCGGCGATGTTGCCGGCAAGATCGAAGTCCACGAGATGTCGATGGACAATGGCGTGATGAAGATGCGAGCGCTCGACAAGGGCCTCTCCATCGAGCCCGGCAAGACCGTGAAGCTCGCGCCGGGCGGCTATCATCTGATGATGTTCGACCTGAAGAACCCGCTGAAGCAGGGCGACAAGGTACCGGTCACGCTCGAATTCGAAAAGGCCGGCAAGGTCTCGGTCTCGCTTGACGTGCAGGCCGTCGGCGCGCAGGCGCCGGGCGGCGGCGATCGTTCCGGCCATGGCGAGCATTCCGGTCACATGGACATGAAGAAGATGTGAGGGAGCCATGCGATCACAGACGCTCCTCATTGCCACGGCGGCGCTGCTCGCAGCGCAGCCGGCGATCGCGCATATCACGCTCGAAGGAAAGCAGGCGGCGGTCGGATCGTATTACAAGGCGGTGTTCGCCGTGCCGCATGGCTGCGCGGGCTCGGCGACGATCAAGATCCGGGTGCAGATTCCGGAGGGCGTGATCGGAGTGAAGCCGATGCCGAAGGCGGGTTGGACTCTCGATACGGTCACCGGCAAATACGCCGCCCAATACGACTATCACGGCGCCAAGCTTTCCGAGGGCGTCAGGGAAGTCGCCTGGAGCGGTGGCAAGCTTGCGGACCAGAACTACGACGAGTTCGTGATGCAGACGTTTCTCACCGATACCTTGAAGCCCAACACCACGTTGTACTTTCCGGTCGTGCAGGAGTGCGAGCAGGGCGTCAGCCGCTGGATCGATATCCCAGCCGACGGGCAGGGCGGCGGGCACGACCACGGCAGCAAGACACCGGCTCCCGGAGTCAAGCTGCTGCCGAAGTCGTAAGCGATGCGGCTGGTCGCAAACCTCGCAGTGCTGCTCGTGGCGCTGTGTCTTGCGACCTCAGCCCATGCGCACGCCGTCCTGATCGGCGCTGAACCGGCCGACGGCAGTGTGGTAGCTGAAGCACCCAAGATGGTGGTGCTCCGCTTCAACGAAGCGGTGGCGCCGACGGCGGTCAGCCTGCTCGACGCTGCGGGCAAGCCGCGCGACGTCGCGATCCGCGCCGTCGACCAGTCGGTGATGGTGACACTGCCGGCGGGCCTGCCGAAGGGCACGCAGGTGGTCAGCTATCGCGTGGTGTCGCAGGATGGCCATCCGGTCGCGGGCTCGCTGCTGTTTTCGATCGGCGTCGTCACCGGCTCAGCGGCGCCGTCAAGCGACGGCGTGCTCGATGTGTTGATCTGGCTGGCGCGGCTCGGGCTCTATCTGGGGCTGTTTGCCGGCGTCGGCGGCGTGTTCTTTGCGGCCTGGATCGGGCAGGGCCCGGCCGGCGAACCGCTGATCATGTGGTCGCTGAAGATCGGCCTTGTCGGCGCGATCGCGTCGCTTGGATTGCAGGGCGTCGACCTGTTGAACCTGCCGCTCTCGGGCATCGTGACGTGGGCGGCATGGGCCAGCGCCGCCGGCACCAGCCTGTTTCCCGCGCTGCTGCTCGCGATCGCCGCGATGCTGATCGCGGCGATCGCCTGGCGCAGCCCGTCGTTCGGTGCAGCTTTCACCCGCACTGCGATCGCAATGATCTGCGTCGGGTTGTCGTTTGCGGTCAGCGGCCACGCCGCCACGGCCTCGCCGCAATGGCTGACACGAACCGCGCTGTTCATCCATGGCGTTGGCCTGGCGTTCTGGATGGGCGCGCTGGCGCCGCTGGCAGTGCTTGCCTGGCAGCGTAAGGAGTCGCTGCTACGGGTGCTGCGGCATTTTTCGACGCTCGCGGTGCCGGTCGTCGCCTTGATCGCGTTGTCGGGCCTGGCGCTCGCCGTCGTCCAGCTCGAAAGTTTTCACGCGCTGATCGACACCGGGTACGGCAACATCCTGGTTGCGAAATTGGTGCTGGTGGTGCTGCTGCTCGGGCTCGCTGCGCTGAACCGGTTGGTGTTCACGCCGGCCATCGCGCGCGAGTTTCATCGGACACGACCGCTGCAGCGCTCGATTGCGCTCGAATTCGTGCTGATGATCGCCATTCTCGGCCTCGTCGCACTCTGGCGCTTCACGCCGCCGCCGCGCGTGCTGGCGATGTCGGCCGATGTTCCGCTCGCGGTCCACATCCACACTGATGCCGCGATGTTCCAGGTCCTGATCGCGCCAGGCAAGGTCGGGCAGAACGACTTCGTGCTGCAGCTGATGAGCGGCGATGCCAGCCCGTTTGCGGCCAAGGAGGCGACGCTGACGCTGAGCCTGCCCGAGCGCGGCATCGAACCGATGGAACGCGCCGCCGCGCGCGGTGCCGACGGCTATTGGCACGTGCGCAAGGTGCCGCTGCCGGTCCCGGGCCGCTGGCACATGCAGATCGACGCCCTGGTGACCGATTTCAAGAAAGTGACGCTGGAAGACGATTTCGAGGTGAGGTAAAGCCGCGGTCAGCGCGCTCGGCGCTTCGATGGGACGCAATTCGTTCAAATGGCCGAAAATCGCCTGATTTGAAGGGTTTTTCTTATTTGGCGGCCTTGTGTTTTCACAGCCGATCCGGTTTCACTGCAGCTCTTCCCACGCTTTCCTGATTCCCGAGTAACGCCATGCGATTGTCGCGGTTTTTCCTGCCCATCCTGAAAGAAAACCCGAAAGAGGCGGAGATCGTCTCGCATCGGCTGATGCTGCGCGCGGGCATGATGCGGCAGGAGGCGGCCGGCATCTATGCCTGGCTGCCGCTCGGCTTCCGGGTGCTGAAGAAGATCGAGCAGATCGTCCGCGAGGAACAGGACCGCGCCGGCGCGCTCGAGCTTTTGATGCCGACGCTGCAGCTCGCCGATCTCTGGCGCGAAAGCGGTCGCTACGACGCCTATGGCCCGGAGATGCTGCGCATCCTCGATCGTCACAAGCGCGAGCTGTTGTACGGGCCGACCAACGAGGAAATGATCACGGAGATTTTCCGCTCCTACATCAAGTCCTACAAGAACCTGCCGCTCAACCTCTACCACATCCAGTGGAAATTCCGCGACGAGCAGCGTCCGCGGTTCGGCGTGATGCGCGGCCGCGAGTTCCTGATGAAGGACGCGTATTCGTTCGACCTCGACGAGGCCGGCGCGCGGCGCTCCTACAACAAGATGTTCGTGGCCTATTTGCGCACCTTTGCGCGGATGGGCCTGAAGGCGATCCCGATGCGGGCAGAGACCGGCCCGATCGGTGGCGACCTCAGCCACGAATTCATCGTGCTCGCGGAGACCGGCGAGTCCGGCGTCTACATCAACCGCGATGTGCTGGACCTGCCGGTGCCGGGCGAGGACGTCGATTATGACGGTGATCTGACGCCGATCATCAAGCAGTGGACTTCGGTCTACGCCGCGACCGAGGACGTTCACGAGGCTGCGCGCTTCGAACAGGAAGTGCCCGAGGCAAAGCGGCTGAACACGCGCGGCATCGAGGTCGGCCAGATCTTCTATTTCGGCACCAAATATTCCGACACCATGAAGGCGATGGTAGCCGGTCCCGACGGCGTCGACGTGCCGATCCATGGCGGCTCCTACGGGGTCGGCGTGTCGCGTCTGGTCGGCGCGATCATCGAAGCGTGTCACGATGACGCCGGCATCAAATGGCCCGAGGCCGTCGCGCCGTTCCGCGCCGCGATCCTCAATCTCAAGCAGGGCGATGCCGCGGTCGATGGCGCCTGCGAGCAGCTCTATCGCGAGCTCTCGGCGAAGGGCGTCGACGTGCTCTACGACGACACCGACCAGCGTGCCGGCGCCAAGTTCGCCGCGGCCGATCTGATCGGCATCCCGTGGCAGATTCTCGTCGGGCCCAAGGGGCTTGCGGACGGCAAGGTTGAAGTGAAGCGTCGCAGCGACGGCTCACGCGACAACATGAGCCTCGCCGACGTGGTCGCGAAGCTCGCGGGTTAAAGTTTATTCGCGCCGCGCTGATCGGCGGGGTAATCCGGCCACATTTGGCCCGAATCATGGGATTATCGACAGATGGATGAGACCATGAGCGAGCCAGTCCGTACCCCGCCCTTTGCGCCATTCGAATGGCTGCTGTCCGGACGCTATTTGCGCGCGCGCCGCAAGGAAGGGTTCATTTCGGTCATCGCCGGCTTTTCGTTCCTCGGCATCATGCTCGGCGTCGCCACGCTGATCGTGGTGATGGCGGTCATGAACGGCTTCCGCAAGGAATTGCTGGACAAGATCCTCGGCCTCAACGGACATATTCTGGTGCAGCCGCTGGAATCGCCGCTGACCGACTGGAAGGATGTCGCCGACCGCATCAGCCAGGTGCAGGGCATCCGCCTCGCCGCGCCTGTGGTCGACGGGCAGGGGCTCGGATCGTCGCCGTTCAACGCCGCCGGTGTCTTCATCCGCGGCATCCGCGCCGACGATCTCAACAACCTCACCTCGATCGCCAAGAACATCAAACAAGGCTCGCTCGAGGGCTTTGATGAGGGGCAGGGCGTCGCGATTGGTCGCCGCCTCGCCGACCAGCTGTCGCTGCATGCCGGCGACATGATCACGCTGGTTTCGCCGAAGGGCGCGGTGACGCCGATGGGCACCACACCGCGCATCAAGCCCTACAAGATCACTGCGGTGTTCGAGATCGGCATGTCGGAATATGATTCGACCTTCGTGTTCATGCCGCTGACCGAGGCGCAGGCCTATTTCAACCGCAACAACGACGTGTCCTCGATCGAGGTGTTCACCACCAATCCGGACAAGATCGAAACCTATCGCAAGCTGGTGACGGAGGCGGCGGGCCGGCCGGTCTTCCTGGTCGACTGGCGGCAGCGCAATTCGACCTTCTTCAACGCGCTTCAGGTCGAACGCAACGTGATGTTCCTGATCCTGACCATGATCGTGCTGGTCGCGGCGCTCAACATCGTCTCGGGATTGATCATGCTGGTGAAGGACAAGGGCCAGGACATCGCGATCCTGCGTACCATGGGCGCCTCGCAGGGTTCGATCATGCGGATATTCCTGATCACCGGCGCATCGATCGGCGTTGTCGGCACGCTGGTCGGTCTGCTGGTCGGCTTGCTGATCTGTTTCAATATCGAAACCATCAGGCAATTCCTGTCGTGGCTCACCAACACGGAACTGTTCGATCCCACGCTGTATTTCCTGTCGAAGCTGCCTGCTGAAATCGATTTTGGCGAGACGCTCGCCGTCGTGATCATGGCGCTGACGCTGTCCTTCCTTGCGACGCTCTACCCGTCTTGGCGCGCCGCGCGCCTCGATCCGGTCGACGCGCTCCGGTACGAATAAGGAGCGCACATGGCTGAGGGGGCGGAAGACACACCGGTCGTCTATCTTCATGACATCAAGCGGGAATACCGGCAGGGCGAAGCGACGCTGACGGTCCTGAACGGCGCCAAGCTCGCGCTGTGGCCCGGTCAATCGGTGGCGCTGGTGGCGCCGTCGGGATCCGGCAAGTCGACATTGCTGCACATCGCGGGCCTGCTGGAGACCCCAGATGACGGGGAAGTCTATGTCGCGGGCACGCCGACCTCGCAGATGTCCGACGTCGACCGCACCCAGATTCGCCGTTCCGATATCGGCTTCGTCTATCAATCGCACCGGCTGCTGCCGGAGTTCTCGGCGCTCGAGAACGTCATGCTGCCGCAGATGATTCGCGGCCTCAAACGCTCCGAAACCGTGAAACGGTCGACCGAGATTCTCTCCTATCTCGGGCTCGGCGACCGCATCACCCATCGTCCGGCCGAACTCTCGGGCGGCGAGCAGCAGCGTGTCGCAATCGCGCGCGCGGTCGCCAACGCGCCCCGGGTGCTGTTCGCGGACGAGCCGACGGGCAATCTCGATCCCGGCACCGCCGACCACGTCTTCAACGCGCTGATGCAACTCGTGAAGGCGACCCGGGTCGCGATGCTGATCGCGACCCACAATCTGGATCTCGCCGCGCGAATGGATCGCCGGGTGTCGCTGTCGAACGGACAGGTTGTCGAGCTCGAATAGTGCGCCGTCGCGCGAACCGGGTAATTGTTCGCATGAAGAATGCGCGCTAAGAGCTGGAATCCGTAGCCTTTTTCGCCCTGCTTCACGCGTCTCGGAAAGCGCTTGATCCTCAATAGGCGGAGCGTCTGCCGGGCTGCCTCGGCCGACGGTCGATCGGCGGTCCGGCATAATAGGGGTTGTTGATGCAGATCGCCGCCAGGCCGGACGCCGAGGCCTGGCACTGCGCGATCGACGTGTAGCCGCAGTCGGTATCCTCACCGCCCCATCGGTAGTTGGTTTTGCAGACCGGCGAGGTCGAATCGTATTTCTGGGCGCTGGCTGGTGCCGGCGCCGCCAAGGCCAGGAATGCCGGCAACAGTGCCAGAATCAGACTGCGCATCACAAATCTCCTCGTCGGTCAGGCGTCGGCAACGCTCATACCGAGCGCGCGCGAATAGGCACCCGCGCGCAGCGCTGGATCAACTCACATTCCCGCGCCGGTGCTTGCCGGATCGGGCGTCAGTGGATGAACAGGTCGAAGAAATTGCCCTCACGGCGGTCCCGCGGGGACACGTGAAGATAGGAGCGAGGGTCGTTGTCGCCGGCATAATAGGGGTTGGCGACGCAGTTCTGCCCGATGCCCGAAGCGGTGGCCAGGCACGCCTCATACGACGGATAGGAGCAGTTGCTCAGGCCGGGATAGCGGTCGCCCTGAATGCAGAACGGGTAACGCACGCCGACCGCATGCGCGGGCGCAGTCCCCAGCGTTGCGAGTGCGGCCACCGACGCTGCAGCAGCAAGAATCATCGTCCGCATGTGCATTCCTTTTGCTGCGAAGATTCGACCTTGGCGACGATCCAAATCGGACAAGCCGGTTTCGGTCAACACGATCTTGCGCGCAGCTGCGTAGGCGGGCCTGAATTGTGAAGATTGTGCGGCAGTTATATGGCAAAAGTCCCAGGAAGTGCCCGTAATACAGTATTAACTTCAAATTTGAGGGAAGTCGTTTGGCCCTGCCTGTTGCCGCGAAGTTACAGCAATTCCGCCGGGGGCTGCTATGACGGTGTCTCGCGGCCTTGGGGGCCTGTAGAAAAAGTTGGAACGGGAAAATGAAAAAGATTTTGCTTGTCACCGCCAGCATGATCGCGCTCAGCGCGACTGCTGCTTCCGCGGCTGACCTCGCGGCTCGCCCTTACACCAAGGCTCCGCCGCCCATGGTTGCCGCTGTTTATGATTGGACTGGCTTCTACATCGGTATCAACGGCGGTTGGGGCCAGAGCCACGACAACCGTTCGGTCGACGGCTTCGGCGGCGTCGGAAGCTACGACGCCAACGGCGGCACCGTCGGTGGCCAGATCGGCTACCGCTGGCAGGCCGGCGGCTGGGTGTTCGGTCTGGAAGCTCAGGGCAACTGGGCTGACTTCTCCGGCAGCACCGGCAACCTGGTCGTCCCGGGCGGCATCGTTCGCTCGAAGACCGATGCGTTCGGCCTGTTCACCGGTCAGATCGGCTACGCCTGGAACAACGTCCTGCTGTACGCCAAGGGTGGTGCTGCGGTCACCGATCGCAACTATCAGTTCCTCAACGCGGCCGGCAATCTGGCGTCCGAGACCGGCTTCGACACCCGTTGGAGCCCGACGGTCGGCGTTGGCCTCGAGTTCGCCTTCTCGCAGGGTTGGTCGCTCGGCGTCGAATACAACCACATCTTCGAAGACACCCACGGCGCGACCTTCGTCACCCCGGCTGGTGTTGCAGTGGCTGGCTTCCACACCGGTGGCGACACCGACATGGTCCTCGGCCGTCTGAACTACAAGTTCGGTGGTCCGGTCATCGCGAAGTACTGATCGCTCGCTTAATTCAAGCGGCATCGAAAACCCCGGGCTTCGGCCCGGGGTTTTTTGTTGGCTTGGCGGCGCAGCTCGTCGGCCAGGAGCAAGGGGGCTTGCTGTCCGCTTCGGGATTCGGGGCAGGTTTGATTGGGCGGGGCTTTCCAACCGAACGGTCAACGCCGCATATTCGGGGCATGACCGACCTGCAGCTTATCTCCGAACTGACGTGCCCATCCTGCGGCCATGTCTCCATCGAGACGATGCCGACCGATGCCTGCCGGTTCTTCTACGACTGCAAGGGGTGCGGCACTCGCCTGAAGCCGAAAGCAGGAGACTGCTGCGTGTTTTGCTCCTACGGAACGGTCCCGTGCCCGCCCAAGCAGGCGGGGAATTGCTGCGGTAACTAGCTCCCCGGAGCCTCCGACCAGCTCGCCATCCGGATCGGCGGCGAGACGTCGGCCGGTCAGGAATTAACCACAGAGGTTGGGGTCTCTGGGGCGTTTAGGCGTCATTTTTGCGCCGCAACGATTCGGACGATCTCATCGTCATCGGTGGTCAAGTAACCAAAGGCCATCCACCCCGCGCACATGCCGAAAATGATCAAGGCAGTTTTTAGCCAGTGGCTCATGGAGCAAGTATGCACCCTGTGCCAGCCAATTTCCACCCCGGCCGACTGCCACAATCAAACCGACCCACTACCCAAGCAACGCTGGCAGCCCAGTTTGAGAAGTGATTCAGCACGTCCTACGCTGAGCGCAGCAACGCTTCAAACTATCGAGTCGCTGCCACTTCCTGCCACGATTAACCAAGGGAATTCTTTCGCGGGCAGTTTTCAATCTGACCCACGGACCGTTGCTTGACTCCTAGAACAAAAAAGGAACAATGTTCTGTATACGTTCCAGTTCGGGAGAGCGGCCATGTTGAAGATTTTCGTGCAGGAAGCTGCAGCGCTGGCATCGATCACGCTGTTCGTCGGGATGATCGCGGTGTGGGCCCAGCTGATCACCCAATTCTGAGAATGCGCCCGCGGAGACTGGGGCATAGCCGACGGCATGGTTTGCCCTTGGGGAAAAGCGGGAGGACTTGCCGCCACGCCGCGTTCGGCGTGGACTTGGCAGGGTTTAGGCCCCACGATGGGATCGCGAGTCGGGTCTGACGCTTTCGAGTTCCGGCCCAGGCGCTCGCTCCATCCCTGACCCAAGAGCTTCCGTAAGCAGCCATGCCGAATGCCGGATTCGTTCATCTTCACGTTCATTCCGCCTATTCGCTGCTGAAGGGCTCGATCAAGATCGCCAAGCTGGGCGAGCTCGCGAAGGCCGACCGCCAGCCGGCGCTGGCGCTGACCGATACCGACAACATGTTCGGGGCGCTGGAATTTTCCGACAAGATGGCCGGCTACGGCATCCAGCCGATCGTCGGCTGCGAGCTGGCGGTGGATTTCGGCGACGTCGATCCGAACACGCGGAGCATCCTTGCGACGACGGGCCCGGCGCGAATCGTGCTGCTGGCGGCGCGCGAGCGCGGCTACCGCAGCCTGATGCGGCTGAACTCGCGGGCGTTCCTGGAGACGCCGGTCAACCAGACCCCGCACATCAAGTTCGATTGGCTCACCGACGACGCCGAAGACCTGATCGCGCTGACCGGCGGCCCCGACGGGCCGATCGCGCTGGCGCTCCGGGCCGAACAGGCGGCGCTGGCGACCACCCGCTGCGAGCGCCTCGCCAGCCTGTTCGGCGATCGCCTCTACATCGAATTGCAGCGCCACGGCGCCGACAAGGAACGCCGCACCGAGGGCGGCCTGATCGATCTCGCCTACAGCAAGGGCCTGCCGCTGGTCGCGACCAACGAGCCGTATTTCGCCAGCAATGACGACTACGAATCGCATGACGCGCTGCTCTGCATCGCCGGCGGCCACCTGATCGCCGAGACCAACCGCGAGCAACTGACCCCTGATCATCGCTTCAAGACCCGCGCGGAAATGGCGGTGCTGTTCGCCGACATCCCGGAGGCGCTGGCCTCGACGGTGGAGATCGCCGAGCGCTGCTCGTTCCGGCCGAAGACCCGCAAGCCGATCCTGCCGTTCTTCACGGTGGGGGCCGCCGCCAGCGCCGATGCCGCCGCCGACGAGGCCGCCGAGCTGAAGCGCCAGGCCGAGGAGGGGCTCGCGAATCGCCTGCGGGTGCACGGTCTCTCGCCGGGAATGACCGAGGAGGACTACAGCAAGCGGCTCGCCTTCGAGCTCGACGTCATCACCCGCATGAAATATGCCGGCTACTTCCTGATCGTCTCCGACTTCATCAAATGGGCGAAGGCGCAGGGCATTCCGGTCGGGCCGGGGCGCGGCTCCGGCGCGGGCTCGCTGGTCGCCTGGGTGCTCACCATCACCGACCTCGATCCGATGCGGTTTGCGCTGCTGTTCGAGCGCTTCCTCAATCCCGAACGCGTCTCGATGCCGGACTTCGACATCGACTTCTGCCAGGACCGCCGCGGCGAGGTGATCCAGTACGTGCAGGAGCGCTACGGCCGCGACCAGGTGGCGCAGATCATCACCTTCGGTACGCTGCAGGCGCGCGGCGTGCTGCGCGACGTCGGGCGCGTGCTGCAGATGCCCTATGGGCAGGTCGACAAGCTGACCAAGCTGGTGCCGCAGAATCCCGCAGCACCGGTGACGCTGGCGCAGGCGATCGAGGGCGAGCCGAAGCTGCAGGCATTCCGCGACGAGGATCCGGTGGTGGCACGTGCGTTCGACATCGCGCAGCGCCTCGAAGGTCTGACGCGCCACGCCTCGACCCATGCCGCCGGCATCGTGATCGGCGACCGGCCGCTGAGCGAGCTGGTGCCGCTCTACCGCGATCCGAAATCCGACATGCCGGTGACCCAGTTCAACATGAAATGGGTCGAGCCGGCGGGCCTCGTGAAGTTCGACTTTCTCGGCCTGAAGACGCTGACCGTGCTCGACGTCGCGGTGAAGCTGCTCAAGCAGCGCGACGTTGATGTCGATCTCGCGACGCTGCCGATCGACGATGCGCCGAGCTATCAGATGCTGGCGCGGGGCGATGTCGTCGGCGTGTTCCAGGTGGAAAGCCAGGGCATGCGGCGCGCGCTGATCGACATGCGGCCGGACCGCTTCGAGGACATCATCGCGCTGGTGGCGCTGTATCGCCCGGGCCCGATGGCGAACATCCCGACCTATTGCGCGCGCAAGCACGGTGACGAGGAATCGGAATATCTGCATCCGATCCTGGAGCCGATCCTGAAGGAGACCTTCGGCGTCATCATCTATCAGGAACAGGTGATGCAGATCGCGCAGCAGATGGCGGGCTACTCGCTCGGCCAGGCCGACCTGCTGCGCCGCGCGATGGGCAAGAAGATCCGCGCCGAGATGGACAAGCAGCGCGACATCTTCGTCGCCGGTGCGATGAAGAACGGCGTGGCGAAGGGCCAGGCCGAGACGATCTTCGAGCTGCTCGCCAAGTTCGCCGACTACGGCTTCAACAAGAGCCACGCGGCCGCCTATGCGCTGGTGTCGTACCACACCGCCTATATGAAGGCGCATTACCCGGTCGAATTCCTGGCGGCGTCGATGACGCTCGAACTCAACAACACCGACAAGCTCTCCGAATTTCGTTCCGAGGCGCAGCGGCTCGGCATCAAGGTCGAGGCGCCCAACATCAATCGCTCCGGCGCAACCTTCGAGGTCAGCGACAACACGATCTACTACGCGCTCGCGGCGCTGAAGGGCGTCGGCATCCAGGCGGTCGAGCAGATCATCGAGGAGCGCAACAGGAAGGGCGCCTTCACCTCGCTCGCCGATTTCGCAGCAAGGGTGAGCCCGCGCGCCGTCAACAAGCGGATCATCGAGAGCCTTGCAGCGGCGGGCGCCTTCGACACGCTGGAGCCGAACCGCGCGCGCGTCTTCGCCGGTGCCGATGCGATCCTCGCCGCCTGCCAGCGCAGCCACGAGGCGGCGACCTCGGGCCAGAACGACATGTTCGGCGGCGCGGCGGATGCGCCGAGTATCATGCTGCCGCAGATCGAGCCGTGGCTGCCCGCGGACCGGCTGCGGCGCGAATACGACGCCATCGGCTTCTTCCTGTCGGGCCATCCGCTCGACGATTACGCGACCGCGCTGAAGCGGCTGCGCGTGCAGTCCTGGGCGGAATTCTCGCGCGCGGTGAAGACCGGCGCCACCGCGGGCAAGGTAGCGGCAACCGTGGTGTCGCGCATGGAACGGCGTACCAAGACGGGCAACAAGATGGGCATCATGGGCCTGTCGGACCCGACCGGCCATTTCGAGGCGGTGCTGTTCTCGGAAGGCCTCGCGCAATACCGCGACGTGCTCGAGCCGGGGGCGGCCGTGCTGTTGCAGCTCGGCGCCGAATTGCAGGGCGAGGACGTGCGGGCGAGGGTGCTGCACGCCGAGCCGCTGGATCACGCCGCGGCCAAGACGCAGAAGGGCCTGCGCATCTTCGTCCGCGACACCAAGCCGCTGGATTCGATCGCCCGCCGCCTCAACATGCCGGAAGCCGCGCCCGCCCCGGGCGGCGGCGCCAAGGCACCGGCCGTGAAGCCGGTCGCCGCGCCGCCACCGGCGGCAGGGGCCGATGGCGACGTCTCGCTGGTGATGATGCTGGACCTCGAAACCGAGGTGGAGATGAAGCTGCCCGGCCGCTACAAGGTCTCGCCGCAGATCGCCGGCGCGATCAAGGCGGTGGCGGGCGTGGTCGACGTGCAGACCCTCTAAAGGGAGGTTTCGGGCGCCAAACAGGGCCGTTTCGGCACGATTTGGGCCCGGCCGGCCGGTGTAACCGGCCGTATTTCCTTGCTTCTCGCGCAAATCGCGCTATATAGCGCGCCATCTCACACGGAAACATGGCTCTCAAGGCCGTCCGGTGGCAACCGGGCCATTCAGGCACGTTTGCTCACACGTTTCCGGAGGAACCAACCGGAGAATTAGATCTATGTCGCTGCCCGAATTCAACATGCGTCAGCTTTTGGAAGCTGGCGTTCACTTTGGCCATCAGGCCCACCGCTGGAATCCGAAGATGCAGGATTACATCTTCGGCGCCCGCAACAACATCCACATCATCGACCTCGCGCAGACCGTGCCGATGCTGCACCGTGCCCTGCAGGCGGTCAGCGATACCGTCGCCAAGGGCGGCCGCATCCTGTTCGTCGGCACCAAGCGCTCGGCCCAGGACGGCGTTGCCGACGCTGCCAAGCGTTCGGCGCAGTACTTCGTCAACTCGCGCTGGCTCGGCGGCACGCTGACCAACTGGAAGACGATCTCGGCTTCGATCAAGCGCCTGCGTCATCTCGACGACGTGCTGTCGTCGGGCGAAGCCAACTCCTACACCAAGAAGGAGCGGCTGACGCTGCAGCGCGAGCGCGACAAGCTCGACCGTTCGCTCGGCGGCATCAAGGACATGGGCGGTCTTCCCGACATGATCTTCGTGATCGACACCAACAAGGAAGACATCGCGATCCAGGAAGCCCAGCGGCTCAACATTCCGGTCGCCGCGATCGTCGACACCAATTCGGACCCGAAGGGCATCACCTATGTGGTGCCGGGCAATGACGACGCCGGTCGCGCGATCTCGCTGTATTGCGATCTCGTGGCGCGCGCCGCCATCGACGGCATCTCGCGCGCTCAGGGCGATTCCGGAATCGACATCGGCGCGTCGGCGACGCCCGTGCAGGAAGACCTTCCGGCGGCTGCGCCGTCCGGCTTCCAGGGCCTCGCCGGCCCGCGCGGCACCGCCGACAACCTCAAGAAGCTCACCGGCGTGTCCGGTGCGATCGAGAAGAAGCTCAACGACCTCGGCATCTTCCACTACTGGCAGCTCGCCGAGCTCGATCACGACACCGCGCACAAGATCGGCGAAGAAGTCGGTCTGCCGAGCCGTGCCGACGCCTGGGTCGCCCAGGCCAAGACGCTCGCCGAAGCGGAATAAAGGTTACGCGGCGTGGCCGGGTCTCGCCCGGCCGCCGCTTCTATTCCACGAACAACGATTTCGCTGTCGCAGACAGCGGCGCCATCGGGCGCCGCGGTTTCTGTACAGGCAAGAAGGGCATTGAACGATGGCAACGATCACAGCAGCGATGGTCAAGGAGCTCCGCGAGTCGACCGGCGCGGGCATGATGGATTGCAAGGCGGCGCTGACCGAGAACAACGGCGACATGCAGGAAGCGCAGGATTGGCTGCGCAAGAAGGGCCTGTCCAAGGCCGCCAAGAAGGCCGGCCGCGTCGCGGCCGAGGGCCTGATCGGCGCGCTGACCTCCGGCACCAAGGGCGTGCTGGTCGAGGTCAACTCGGAGACCGACTTCGTTGCGCGCAATGAGCAGTTCCAGGGCCTGGTCAAGATGATCGCCCAGGTCGCGCTGCACAACGGTGCCGACGTCGAGAAGATCAAGGCGGCCAAGGTCGGCGACGTCACCGTCGAGACCGCGATCTCCGACGCGATCGCGACCATCGGCGAGAACATGACGCTGCGCCGCGCCGCTTCGCTCGAGGTGAGCAAAGGCGTGGTGTCGAGCTATGTCCATAACGCGGTCGTCGAGGGCGCCGGCAAGATCGGCGTGATCGTGGCGCTGGAGTCCGCCGGCAAGGCCGACGAGCTCGCGGTGCTCGGCCGCCAGCTCGCCATGCACGTGGCGGCGGCGAAGCCGCTGGCGCTCGACCCGGCCGGGCTCGATCCGGAGACCGTCAAGCGCGAGAAGGACGTGCTGGCCGACAAGTACCGCCAGCAGGGCAAGCCGGAGAACGTCATCGAGAAGATCGTCGATTCCGGCCTGAAGACCTACTACAAGGAGGTCTGCCTGCTCGATCAGGCCTTCATCCACGACAGCGGCAAGTCGGTTGCCCAGGCGGTGAAGGAAGCTGAGGGTAAGGTCGGCGGGGCGATCAAAATCGCTGGCTTTGTGAACTATGCTCTCGGTGAGGGAATCGAGAAGCAGGAAAGCGATTTCGCCGCCGAAGTCGCGGCCGCCAGCGGCAAGAAGTAACCGCTGACACCAGAGGGCCTCCGGCGCTTTGCGCCGGATGCCTGCCTGCGCGGGATAGGAAAGCGATCGCATCATGGCTGAGCCGATCTATCGTCGCGTGGTGATCAAGCTGTCCGGCGAATACCTGGCCGGTTCCCACGGGTTCGGTATCGATCAACCGACGGTCGATCGCGTCGCCGACGACCTGATCGCAGCCCGCAAGCTCGGTATCGAGGTCGCCGTCGTGATCGGCGGCGGCAACATCGTCCGCGGCGTCGAGGTGTCCTCGCGCGGCGTTTCCCGGCCGACCGGCGACACCATGGGCATGCTTGCCACCATGATGAACTGCCTCGCGCTGGAGGCGGCGATCGAGCGCAAGGGAACCCCGGCGCGGACCCTATCGGCATTCGTGATGCCGGAGATCTCCGAGCTGTTCACCCGTAGTGCAACGCACAAATATCTCGCCGAGGGACGCATCGTCCTGCTCGGCGGTGGAACCGGCAACCCGTTCTTCACGACCGACACCACCGCCGTGCTCCGCGCGGCCGAAATCGGCGCGCAGGCGGTGCTGAAGGCCACCAATGTCGACGGCGTCTACAGCGCCGATCCGAAGAAGGACCCCAAAGCCAAGCGCTTCGACCGCCTGACCCATTCGCAGGCGATCGAGGGCGGCTACAAGGTCATGGACGCGACCGCTTTCGCGCTTGCCCGCGAGACGTCGCTGCCTATCATCGTGTTCTCGATCGCGGAGCCCGGTTCGATCGGTGCGATTCTGCGCGGTACCGGACACGGCACGGTCGTCGCCGGCTGATGCCGCGCCTCCGGGCGTCGACAGCCGGTTTCTAGGGAAGGGAGAACGTCATGGCCGCACCTGGTTTTGACATCAACGACGTGAAGCGCCGCATGCAGGGCGCCACACAATCGCTCAAGCACGAGCTCGGCGGTCTGCGCACCGGCCGTGCCGCGGCGTCCATGCTGGAGCCGGTCCAGGTCGAGGCTTACGGCTCGCATATGCCGCTCAACCAGGTTGCGACCATCAGCGTGCCCGAGCCGCGCCTGCTCTCGGTGCAGGTCTGGGACAAGACGATGGTGAAGGCGGTCGAAAAGGCGATCGTCGATTCCAATCTCGGCCTGTCGCCGGCGACCGAAGGTCAGGTGTTGCGCTTGCGGATTCCCGAACTCAACGAGGAGCGCCGCAAGGAGCTCGTCAAGGTCGCGCACAAATACGCCGAAGCGGCAAAGGTCGCGGTGCGCCACGTGCGCCGCGACGGTCTCGACGTGATCAAGAAGCTCGAGAAGAATCACGAGATCTCCGAGGACGATCAGGAGCGCCTGTCGAACGAGGTGCAGAAGGCGACCGACGGCATGATCGCCGAAATCGATCAGCTGCTCGCCGCCAAGGAAAAGGAAATCCTGACGGTCTGAAGGCCTACGGGAACCAGCCGATGTCGAATGCCGCCGCCCCAGCAACCGATGGACCGGATCGCTCCGGCAGTCCGTTGCATGTGGCTGTTATCATGGACGGCAACGGGCGCTGGGCCAAGTCGCGCGGCCTGCCGCGCGTCGAGGGCCACCGCCGCGGCGTCGAAGCGCTGCGCCGCGTGGTGCGCGCAGCCCATGAACTCGGCATCGTCTATCTCACGATCTTTTCCTTCAGCTCGGAGAACTGGTCGCGGCCGGCCAGCGAGATCGGCGATCTGTTTGGCCTGTTGCGCCGCTTCATCCGCAACGATCTGGCGACGCTCCACCGCGATGGGGTGCGGGTGCGCGTGATCGGCGAGCGTGACGGCCTCGACGCCGACATCTGCGCGCTGCTCAACGAAGCCGAGGAGCTGACCAGGAATAACGACAAGCTCAACCTCGTGGTCGCCTTCAACTACGGTTCGCGCGCTGAGATCGCTTCCGCAGCGCGGCGCCTTGCGCGCGAGGTCGCCGAAGGCAAGCGCGACGCCAGCTCCATCGATGCCGACACGCTCGGGCAATATCTCGATGCGCCCGACATCCCGGATCCGGATCTGATTATCCGCACCAGCGGCGAGCAGCGTCTGTCCAACTTCCTGATGTGGCAGGCCGCCTATAGCGAGCTCGTGTTCGTGCCGATTCACTGGCCGGATTTCGACAAGGCGGCGCTCGAAGGCGCGATTGCGGAATACGGCAAGCGCGAGCGCCGGTTCGGCGGACTCGCTGCGAAAACCGGATCGTGACCGAGGGCGAGGCCGCGCCGGCGGCAGCAAACGAACAGGGGTCGCGCAATCTCGCGATGCGCGTGATTGCGGCGCTGGTGCTGGCGCCGGTTGCGATCGCGCTGGCCTATATGGGGGGCGTCGCCTGGTCGCTCCTCGTGACATTGGCGGCGGCCGGATTGTTCGCGGAATGGCTTGTTGTCACCGGGCTCGGACGCGAGCTCCGGATCCTGGTGCCCGGCGTGATCGCGTTGCTGCTCGCCGGACTGTGCCTGATGGCCGGCCGTATCGATGCGGCCCTGATCGTGCTCGCCGTCGGTGCGGTTGTTGTGGCACTGACGTCCGGCGCGCGGCGCAACTGGGCCATTGCGGGATTGCTCTATGCGGCAGGGGCCGAGATCGCGTCGGTCCTGCTGCGCCTCGACACGGCGAAGGGCTTTGCCGCGCTGATGTTCGTGTTGCTGATCGTGTGGGTCACCGATATCGGCGGCTACTTCGCGGGCCGCAGCATCGGCGGGCCGAAGCTCTGGGTGCGGGTCAGCCCGAAGAAGACGTGGGCGGGCGCGGTCGGCGGCTTCGTGGCGAGCCTGCTGGTCGCTGCCGGCTTTGCCGCCTTCGAGATCGGCTCGACCGGTCCGCTCTTGATGCTCGGCGCCGTTTTGTCGGTGGTCTCGCAACTCGGCGATCTCTTCGAATCCGCGGTGAAGCGGCGGTTCGGCGTGAAGGATTCGAGTCACATCATTCCCGGTCACGGCGGCCTCCTGGACCGCCTGGACGGATTTGTCGCGGCCGTCATTGTGGCGGCGATTTTCGGCTTTCTCCGTGGTGGCGCCGATGGCGTCGGGCGCGGTCTTATGGTTTGGTGATGAGATGAGCGCAGTTCCGTTGCGTAACAACAAGGCCGCGGCGGTGTCCGCCGTGCGGACCGTAACCGTCCTCGGTGCCACCGGCTCGATCGGCGACAGCACCCTGGATCTGCTGCGCGGCGCGCGCGACCGCTACCGGGTCGAGGCGCTGACCGCGAACAGCAACGTCGAGGGCCTCGCCAAGCTGGCCAAGGAATTCGGCGCGCGGTTCGCCGCCATTGCCGATCCGGCGAAGCTTTCGGAGCTGAAGGACGCGCTGGCCGGAACCCGGACCGAATGCGGGGCCGGGGAGAGCGCGATCATCGAGGCGGCCGCGCGGCCGGCCGATTGGGTGATGGCGGCGGTCAGCGGCGCGGCCGGGCTGAAGCCCGCGCTTGCCGCGGTCGATCGCGGCGCCACCGTTGCGCTCGCCAACAAGGAATGTTTGGTCTGCGCCGGCGATATCTTCATGGAGCGGGCCAAGAAGGCCGGCGCCTGCATTCTGCCGGCGGACTCCGAGCACAATGCGCTGTTCCAGGCGCTGGCTTCCGGCAATCGCGAGGAACTGACGCGGGTGATCATCACCGCGTCCGGCGGGCCGTTCCGGACCTGGGCCCCCGCCGACATCGAGCAGGCGACGCTGGAACAGGCGCTGAAACATCCCAACTGGAGCATGGGGCAGAAGATCACGATCGATTCCGCGTCGATGATGAACAAAGGCCTCGAGGTGATCGAGGCGTCCTATCTGTTCGCTTTGGCGCCCGACGAGATCGACGTGCTGGTGCACCCGCAGTCGATCATCCACGGCATGGTCGAGTTCTCCGACCGTTCGGTGGTGGCGCAACTCGGTACGCCCGACATGCGGATCCCGATCGCGCATTGCCTCGGCTGGCCCGACCGCGTCGTCGGCCCGTCCGCCAAGCTCGACCTCGCCAAGATCGGACAGCTCACCTTCGAGGCGCCGGACTTTGAACGTTTCCCGGGGCTGCGGCTGGCATATGAGGCGCTGCGGATGGGGCACGGCGCGACGACGGTCTACAACGCGGCGAACGAGATCGCGGTCGCCGCGTTTATCGCCGGCAAGATCAAGTTCGGCGCGATCGCCCGGCTGGTCGAGGCGACGATGAACGATTGGATCAAGTCAGGGAATCAGCCACCACTGCACTCGGCGGATGATGCGATTTCCGTTGACCATATCGCGCGAAATAAAGCTGCCGCCCTATTGCCTCAAATTGCCTTAAAGGCAACCTAGAGGGTTGGGGGCGGAGCCTTTGGCTCTTGTCGAGGGAAATCGAATGCCCGAGTATTTTATTCATAGTATCAATGCGTTGAGTCATGGGCTTCTCGGTACCATCGTTCCCTTCCTCTTTGTCCTGACCATCGTCGTCTTCTTCCATGAGCTCGGCCACTTCCTGGTCGCGCGCTGGGCTGGCGTGAAGGTGTTGACGTTCTCGCTGGGCTTCGGGCCGGAGCTCGCCGGCTTCAACGACCGGCATGGCACGCGCTGGAAGATCTCGGCGATACCGCTCGGCGGTTACGTCAAATTCTTCGGCGACGACAGCGAGGCTTCGACGCCGTCCAACGAGACGCTCGCCGCCATGACGGCGGAAGAGCGCGAGGGCAGCTTCCATCACAAATCGGTCGGAAAGCGCACCGCCATCGTCGCGGCAGGGCCAGTGGCGAACTTCATTCTCGGTGCCCTGATTTTCGCGGGCATGGCGCTCTACTACGGCAAGCCGAGCACGATTGCCCGGGTCGATGGCCTGGTGGCCGAAAGCGTCGCCGCGAACGCCGGCTTCAAGGTCGGCGATGTCGTCGTGGATATCGACGGCAGCGCGATCCAGAGCTTCGCCGACATGCAGCGGATTGTAGCCTCGAACGCTGGTTCAGAGCTTGGGTTCAAGGTGAAGCGCGATGGCGCGATCGTCGCGCTCAAGGCGACGCCGGCGCTCAGGGAGGTCAAGGACCCCTTCGGCAATGCCCACCGAATCGGCGTGCTCGGAATCGAGCACAAGGCTCAGGTCGGCGAGGCGACCAGCGCCTCGGTCGGCGTGCTGGAGGCCCTGAAGATCGGCGTCGAGCAGGTTTGGTACATCATCTCCAGCACGTTCAAGTTCCTGGGGTCGCTGTTCGTTGGAACCGGCAATCCGGCCGAGGTGAGCGGGGTCATTGGAATCGCGAAGCTGTCGGGGCAGGCCGCGAGCGCCGGGTTCCAGTTCGTGATCAATCTTTGCGCCATCCTGTCGGTCTCGATCGGCCTGCTGAACCTGTTTCCGATCCCGCTTTTGGATGGCGGACACCTGCTTTTCTACAGCGCGGAGGCGCTGCGGGGACGTCCGCTGTCGGAGCGGACGCAGGAGGTGGGTTTCCGAATCGGGCTGGGTTTGGTTCTGATGCTGATGGTGTTTGCGACGTATAACGACATCCTCAGGATCGCCGGGTCCTGAAACGGGCTTTTTTGTGGCGTTGCCAATGGGCAACGTCTTGGAACGAAAATGAAAATGTTCAGCTCTAGTAAGTTTGCCCCCTTGGCAAATTTGGTTACAAGCTGAGCGGCAGGTTGGGAATCTGTCGGGTCGTTGGGGAACGATCTGGCATCGTTAAGATAAGGGCGCGTTGCGCATGATGTTTGGAATGCGAGTGAGGGGGGGGCTGTTCGCCGCCTTGGTCATGTTCGCCGCGCCGGTGGTTGCCACCTTGGCGACCGTAGCTGTGTCTGTGCCTGCGTCGGCGCAGACCGTCGATTCGATCACGGTGGAGGGGAACCGCCGTGTCGAGCTTGAAACCATCCGCTCCTACTTCCATCCCGGACCGGGCGGTCGGCTGGGCCAGGCCCAGATCGACGACGGTCTGAAGGCGCTGATCGAGACCGGCCTGTTCCAGGACGTCCATATCGACCAGCGGGGCGGGCGCCTCGTCGTGGTCGTGGTCGAGAACCCGGTGATCGGCCGCGTTGCCTTCGAGGGCAACAAGAAGATCAAGGACGAACAGCTCACCGCTGAAGTGCAGTCCAAGCCGCGCGGCACGTTCTCGCGCCCGATGGTCCAGTCGGACGCCCTGCGCATCGCCGAAATCTACCGCCGGTCCGGCCGCTATGACGTGCGGGTCAACCCGCAGATCATCGAGCAGCCGAACAACCGCGTCGACCTGATCTTCGAGGTCAATGAAGGCGTGAAGACCGGCGTCCGGTCGATCGAGTTCATCGGCAACAGCGCCTATTCGGCGTCCCGTCTGCGCGATGTCATCAAGACCCGCGAATCGAACATCCTGAGCTTCCTTGGCGGCAACGACGTCTACGACCCCGACCGGGTCGAGGCCGATCGCGACCTGCTGCGTCGCTTCTATCTCAAGAACGGCTATGCCGACGTCCAGGTCGTGGCCGCGCTGACCGAATACGATCCCGACAAAAAGGGCTTCCTGGTTACCTTCAAGATCGAGGAAGGCCAGCAGTACCGCGTCGCATCCGTCAACTATACGTCGTCGATCGCAACGCTCGACCCGAACGCGCTACGCACCTACTCGCGCGTCAATGTCGGCTCGCTCTACAACGCCGAGGCGCTGGAGAAATCGGTCGAAGAGATGCAGATCGAGGCATCGCGCCGCGGTTACGCCTTCGCGGTGGTCCGGCCGCGCGGCGATCGCAACTTCGACAATCACACGGTGTCGATCACCTTCGCGATCGACGAAGGTCCGCGCACTTATATCGAGCGCATCAACATCCGCGGCAACAGCCGTACCCGCGACTACGTGATCCGCCGCGAGTTCGATATCTCGGAAGGCGACGCCTACAACCGTGCGCTGGTCGACCGTGCCGAGCGCCGGCTGAAGAACCTCGACTTCTTCAAGACGGTGAAGATCACCACCGAGCCGGGCTCCTCCAGCGATCGCGTCATCCTGATTGTCGATCTCGAGGAGAAGTCGACCGGTGACTTCTCGGTGTCGGGCGGTTACTCGACCACCGACGGCGCGCTGGCCGAAGTCAGCGTCTCCGAGCGCAACCTGCTCGGCCGCGGCCTGTACGCGAAGGCGTCGGTGACCTACGGCCAGTATGCCCGCGGCTACTCGCTGTCGTTCGTCGAGCCCTATCTGCTCGACTACCGCGTCGCGCTCGGCCTCGACCTCTATCAGCGCCAGCAGCTGTCCAACAGCTACATCGCCTACGGCACCAAGACGCTGGGCTTCAGCCCGCGGCTCGGCTTCAGCCTGCGGGAAGATCTGTCGCTGCAGCTGCGCTACTCGATCTACCAGCAGGAAATCACCCTGCCGTCGACGCTGAACAACTGTAACAACGTGCCGCTCCTGCCGGATGGAACGCCCAATCCCGCGTTCAATCCGAGCCCGGCCTATGCGAACCTGAACGGAATCAGCCTGGTGTCGACCAATGGTCTCGGCTGCTTCTTTGACGGCGAAGCCTCGCTGCCGGTCCGCAAGGAGCTGGCTGGCGGCAAGACCCTCACGTCGGCGCTGGGTTACACGCTCAACTACAACACGCTCGACAATAACAAGAACCCGACCGACGGTCTGATCGTCGACTTCAAGCAGGACTTCGCCGGCGTTGGCGGTGACGTCAGCTACATCAAGACCGCGATCGACGCGAAGTACTACACCCCGCTGGTCTCCGACATCGTCGGCGTGATCCACGCCCAGGGCGGCATCCTGAACAAGCTCGGGACCTCGGATCTGCGCATGCTCGATCACTTCCAGATGGGCCCGAACCTGGTCCGCGGCTTCGCGCCGAACGGTATCGGTCCGCGTGACATCAACCCGTACGGCACCATGGACGCCATCGGCGGCACCAAGTACTGGGGCGTGTCGGCGGAACTGCAGATGCCGTTCTGGTTCCTGCCGAAGGAAGTCGGGCTCAAGGGCGCGGTCTATGCCGACGCCGGCGGCCTGTACGATTACCAGGGCCCGACCTCGTGGGCGGCGACCGGCGAAGTCAACGTGCCTGGCTGTATCAGGCCGACGAACAATCCGCCGTCTCCGGGTACGTGCCTTGGCCTGAGCTACGATGACAGCAAGGTTGTCCGTACCTCGGTCGGTGTCGGCCTGATCTGGCAGTCACCGTTCGGTCCGCTGCGCTTCGACTACGCGGTGCCGCTGACCAAGGGTGCGTTTGACCGCACGCAAGAATTCCGGTTTGGCGGCGGTACGACGTTCTAAGACCGATTGCCAACCGGACTGCGACGGATGGAATGGCGCAGCCGATCTTCTACAAGAGTCCTCCTTCGTCATCGCTGGCTGAAATAGCCGCGCTGACGAAGGCGCAACTGGTCGACCCCGAAAGGGGCGCGCTTCAGATCAGGGGGCTGGCCTCGCTCGACGAGGCCGGTCCGATGCATCTCGCCTTTTTCGACAATCTGAAATACGCCGACCAGCTTGCCGCGACCAAGGCCGGCGCGTGTCTGGTCAGCCCGCGCTTCGAGGCGCAGGTGCCGAAGGGCACCGCCGTGCTGCGGGCGGCGAAGCCGTTCCAGGCGTTCGTCGAGCTCGCCCGGCAATGGCACGCCGATGCCCTGCGGCCGCAATCCTGGTTCGACACCGACGGCATCGCGCCGTCGGCGATCATCGATCCCACCGCGCGCCTCGAGGATGGCGTCATTGTCGATCCGCTGGTCGTGATCGGCCCGCGGGTCGAGATCGGCTCGGGCACCATCATCGGCGCCGGCGCGGTGATCGGGGCCGACGTCAAGATCGGCCGCGACTGCAATGTCGGCGCCAAGACCACCATTCAGTTCGCGCTGATCGGCAACAACGTCCTGATCCATCCCGGCTGCAATATCGGCCAGGACGGCTACGGCTTCATCTTCTTCGGGCCGGCCGGCCATGTGAAGGTGCCGCAGACCGGCCGCGTGGTGATCCAGAACAATGTCGAGGTCGGCGCCGCCTCGACCATCGACCGCGGTTCCCTGCGCGACACCGTGATCGGCGAGGGCACCAAAATCGACAACCAGGTCCAGATCGGCCACAATGTGACGATCGGCCGGCACTGCCTGCTGGCGGCCCAGATCGGGCTCGCCGGCAGCCTGACGATCGGCGACAATGTCGCGCTCGGCGCCAAGGTGGGCATCAACAACCACCTCAAGATCGGCGACGGCGCCCAGGTGACGGCGATGAGCGCGGTCAAGGACGATATCCCGGCCAACGGTCGCTGGGGCGGGCATTTCGCCAAGCCGACCAAGCAGTGGTTCAGGGAAATTATCGCAGTGGAGCGTCTGGTGCGCGACAACGAAGCCAAAGGCAAGGAACAGGAGTGATGGAGGAGGCACCGGTCAAATTCGAGCTGGTGGATATCAACGATATCCTGAAGACGCTCCCGCATCGCTTTCCGATGTTGCTGATCGACCGGGTGATCAAGATCCGCACCGACTACAGCGGCATCGGCATCAAGAACGTCACCTTCAACGAGCCGCCGTTCCAGGGCCATTTCCCGGACCGCCCGGTCTACCCCGGCGTGATGATGATCGAGGCGATGGCCCAGACCGCCGGCGTCATCGGCATCAAGTCGGTCGAGGGCACCGAGAAGCCGCGCGCGGTGTATTTCCTCACCATCGACAAGTGCAAGTTCAGGAAGCCGGTGATGCCCGGCGACACCATCGAGTATCACATGCGCTCGCTCGGCCGGCGCAAGACGATGTGGTGGTTTCACGGCGATGCCAAGGTCAACGGCCAGGTCGTCGCCGAGGCCGACGTCGGTGCGATGCTGACGGATTAGGCCGCGCCGGGCTCACGACGTTGTGCAGGTGTAGCGGCCGTCCGCGCCCGCGATCCGCAGGACGCGATTGAGGAAGACGCCCATCGACGGCGCGTTCATCAGCGCGTCGTAGGTTTCGGCAGGGACGCCGCAATAGTGCTGGTAGCTGCCTCTGACCGCGACCAGCAGCGCGCGCTGATCCGCCCTGTAGCAGACCCGCTGGACGATCGTGCTGCGGTTGATGTCGCGGCATTCGAAGCTCGAGAGATCGACCGTCGTGCTGTGGCCGAGATCGACCGTCTCCGGGCCGACTGGCGCAGAGAGCAGGCTGAGGATCAGCGCGGCGGCCCGGACCATGATTGGTTGCGACCTTCTCGTTTGCAACAGGCGGTCATGATACGTCACTGGACAGGGCGGGCAAAGTCGCGCTAACGACCGCCCCAATCGACAGCCTGGCGCCTCGATAGCACCTTGGCGCCATTAACGAATTCCGGACCGAAACTTCATGAGCATGATCGACCCGACTGCGCGGATTGCCGATGGCGCTGTGATCGGGGCCGGCACCGAGATCGGTCCGTACTGCATCATCGGCCCCAATGTCGTGCTCGGCGAGAACTGCAAGCTGATCGCGCATGTCACGATCAGCGGGCATACCAGGATCGGCGCCGGCTGCATCATCTCGCCGTTCGCGGCGCTCGGCGGGCCGCCGCAGGATCTCAGCTATCGCGGCGAGCCGACCCACCTCGAAGTCGGCGAAGCCTGCACCATCCGCGAGGGCGTGACGATGAATGTCGGCACGGTCAAGGGCGGCGGGCTCACCCGTGTCGGCGATCGCGGCTTCTTCATGAACAACAGCCATGTCGGCCATGACTGCATGGTCGGCAATGGCGTGATCTTCGCGACGTCGGCGACGCTCGGCGGCCACTGCGAGATCGGCGACTTCGTCTATATCGGCGGCCTGTCGGCTGTGCACCAGTTCACCCGCGTCGGCTCGCAGGTGATGATCGGTGGCGTCTGCGGCGTACGCGGCGACATCATCCCGTTCGGCCTCGCCAACGGTCAGTACGCGGTGCTCGAAGGACTCAACATCATCGGCATGCGGCGCCGCCAGTTCACCAAGGCGCGGCTGGCGACGGTGCGCGCGTTCTATCAAAAGCTGTTCCACGGCCCCGGCATCTTCGCCGAGCGGCTGGCCTCGGTGCAGCCGCTGGCCGGCGAGGATCCCGCGATTGCGGAAATCCTGGCCTTCATCGAGGGCGGCAAGCTGCGCCCGCTCTGCCTTCCCGCCGATACCGATTGAGCAGGGGATGGCCGCCAGCATGACGTCAGCGGCTCCCTCGCTTTCCTCGCCGGTCGGCGTCATCGCCGGCGGCGGCGCCATGCCGTTCGCGGTCGCCGAGTCCCTGGTTGCGCGCGGCATCACGCCGGTGCTGTTCGCGCTGCGCGGCGCCTGCGATCCGGCGCGCGCGCAGCGGTTTCGTCACCGCTGGATCTCGGTCGGCCAGCTCGGGCGGGCGACCCGGCTGTTCCGCGACGAAGGCTGCCGCGATCTGATCTTCATAGGCACCCTGGTGCGCCCCGCGCTGTCGGAGATCCGGCTCGACTGGGGCACGCTGCGCCTGCTCGGCCACGTCGTTCGCGCATTTCGTGGCGGCGACGATCATTTGCTGTCGAGCGTTGGCCGCATCCTCGAGCAGCAGGGCTTCCGCATGGTCGGGATCAAGGACGTCGCGCCCGATCTCTTGATGCCTGAGGGCGCCGTGACGCGCGCGGCGCCCGACAGCACGGCGCTCGCCGATATCGCGCGCGGACGCGGCGTGCTCGACGCGCTCGGCCCGTTCGACATCGGTCAGGCGGCCGTGGTGATCGACGGTCACGTGGTGGCGGTCGAGGATATCGAGGGCACCGACGGGCTGCTCGCGCGCGTCGTGCGGCTGCGCACCGAAGGCCGTATTCGTGCCAAGGCCGGCCGCGGCGTGCTGGTGAAGGCGCCGAAGAGCAGGCAGGATCTGCGCTTCGATCTGCCGACCATCGGCCCGCGGACGGTCGAAGGCGCGGCAGCCGCCGGTATCGCCGGTATCGCCGTGATCGCCGGCAATACGCTGGCCGCCGAGCCGCAGGCTTTGGTCGAGGCCGCCGACGCCAAGGGACTGTTTGTCATTGGACTGGCGGGCTGATGCAGGTGCGCAGCCCCAGCAGCGCTCGCAAGATCCTCCTCATCGCCACCGAGGAATCCGGCGACCGCCTCGGCGCGGCGCTGATGCAGGTGCTGCGCCAGCGCCTCGGCGATGCCGTGCAGTTTTCCGGCGTCGGCGGCCAGGCGATGGCCGCCCAGGGCATCGCCCCGCTGTTTCCGATCGAGGAACTCTCGATCATCGGCTTTGCCGCCGTTGTGAAGCAATTGCCGAAAATCCTGCGATTGATCCGGCGCACAGCCGATACCGTGCTCGCCGACGCGCCCGACATGCTCGTCATCATCGACAGCCCCGATTTCACGCACCGCGTGGCCCGCCGTGTCCGCGCCCGCAACCCGAACATTCCGATCGTCGATTACGTGTCGCCGTCGGTCTGGGCCTGGCGGCCGGGCAGGGCGCGGGCGATGCGGCGCTATGTCGATCACGTGCTGGCGCTGCTGCCGTTCGAGCCGGAGGAATATCGCAAGCTGCAGGGACCGCCGTGCAGCTATGTCGGCCATCCCCTGACCGAGCAGCTTGCCTCGCTGCGGCCGAACGAGGACGAGCAGAAGCGGCGCGATGCACAGCCTCCGGTGCTGCTGGTGTTGCCCGGAAGCCGGCGCAGCGAGATCCGGCATCATCTGGCGCTGTTCGGCACCGCGCTCGGCCAGCTCAGCAAGCAAACGCCGTTCGAGCTCGTGCTCCCCACCATGCCGCATCTCGAGGCGATGGTGCGCGAAGGCGTCGCGTCGTGGCCGGTGGTGCCGCGGCTCGCGATCGGCGAGGCCGAGAAGCGCGCCGCGTTCCGCGTCGCCCGCGCTGCGCTCGCGAAGTCGGGCACGGTGACGCTGGAACTCGCACTGTCAGGGATTCCCATGGTGACGGCCTATCGCGTCGGCGCCGCCGAGGCGTTCATCCTGCGCCGCGCGATCCGGGTGTCGTCGGTGATCCTCGCCAATCTCGTGATCGGCAGCGATATCATTCCCGAGTTTCTGCAGGAGGACTGCACACCGGACAAGCTCGCGGCGGCGCTGGGTGATGTGCTTGCCGATTCGCCCGATCGTCTGCGGCAGCTCGTGGGGTTCGCGACGATGGACGGGAAGATGTCGACCGGCGACCAGCCGCCGAGCGTCCGCGCCGCCGACATCGTGCTGGCGGAGATGCGCCGCCGTTCGGCCTAGCCAATCGATCGTGTCCGCGTTCAGTGGCGACATACCGCCGCAACGATCCCGCTTGCGCTGAATATTTAGACTGTACTAATATTAGCAATATCTAATATTAGTACGGAGCCAGCCATGAAGATCGACCCGGTCGCCTATGTCGGAGCCGTCATTCGCGACGTCGCCTTCCGGGAACGCGACGGCAAGCCGGCGCGGGCGGTGATCGCGACCCGCAGCTACGACACCGACATCGCCGATCTCTGGGATGTGCTGACCAACCCCGAACGCATTCCACGCTGGTTCCTGCCGATCTCGGGCGACCTGAGGCTTGGCGGCCGCTATCAGTTCCAGGGCCATGCAGGCGGCGAGATCACGACGTGTGAGCCGCCGCGCCGGCTTGCCGTGACGTGGGAGTCCATGGGCACGGTCAGCTGGGTTACCGTGACGCTGGCCGAGAATGGCCCGGACGCCACGCGCCTGGAATTGGAACACCTCTCGGTAATCGAGGGCGACTTCTGGGACCGCTACGGGGCCGGTGCGGTCGGCGTCGGCTGGGATCTCGCGCTGCTCGGGCTCGCGCTCTATCTGGCCATGCCGCCCGGCGAGGAATTCGACCGCGCCGCCGCGTCGGCGTGGCCAGCCACCGACGACGGCAAGGAATTCATCCGCCGCTCCAGCGAGGACTGGTGCCGGGCCTCGATCGCGGCGGGCACCGAGGAGGCAGCGGCGCGCAGATCAGCAGCAAATACCACGGCGGCCTATTGCGGCGAGCCGGAGCCGGGGAGCGGAGGCTAGAGCATGATCCGGAAAAGTGTGAAGCGGTTTTCCCTCGCGACAAACGCGAAGCGTTTGCGCGGAGATCATGCTCAAACAAAGAGCTAAAGCGGGATGACGATGCAATCTCATCGCGCTTTAGCGACCTTGCACGCCTTCGACATCCTCGGAGATCCCGTCCGCCGGCGCATCCTGGAATTATTGGCGACCGGCGAGCACAGTTCGGGTGACGTCGTTGCGGTCGTGCAGCGCGAGTTCGGCATCACCCAGTCGGCGGTCTCGCAGCAATTGCGGATCTTGCGGGACGCCGGTTTCGCGTCGGTGCGCGCCGAGGGTACGCGCCGCATCTACGCGGTCGAGCCGGCGCGGCTGCGCGAGGTCGACGACTGGCTCGACCGGTTCCGGGCGTTCTGGCTGCCGCGCCTTGACGCGATCGCGACCGAAGTCGCGCGGGGCAAACGAAAACGGCGCCATCAGGAATGATGGCGCCGTCCCGGATTCTCTTGAGCGATGCAGCTTACTTGCGCTTGTCGATCTGCACATAGTCGCGGCGCGCGACGCCGGTGTAGAGCTGGCGCGGACGGCCGATCTTCTGCTGCGGATCCTCGATCATCTCGCTCCACTGGCTGATCCAGCCGACGGTGCGGGCGACCGCGAACAGCACGGTGAACATCGAGACCGGGAAGCCCATCGCCTTCAGCGTGATGCCCGAATAGAAGTCGACGTTCGGATAGAGCTTGCGATCGATGAAGTAGGGATCGCTGAGCGCGATCTTCTCGAGCTCCATCGCGACCTTGAGCATCGGATCGTCGCCGTGGCCGGTCTCCTTCAGCACCGCGTGACACATCTTCTGCATGATCTTGGCGCGCGGATCGTAGTTCTTGTAGACGCGGTGGCCGAAGCCCATCAGGCGAACTTCGCTGTTCTTGTCCTTCACCTTGGCGATGAAGTCCGGAATGTTTTCGACCTTGCCGATGCCGTAGAGCATGTTGAGCGCGGCCTCGTTGGCGCCGCCATGCGCCGGGCCCCACAGGCAGGCGATACCGGCCGCGATGCAGGCGAACGGGTTGGCGCCCGAGGAGCCGGCGATGCGCACCGTCGAGGTCGAGGCGTTCTGCTCGTGGTCGGCGTGCAGGATGAAGATCTTGTCGAGCGCGTCGGCGAGCACCGGGTTGATCTTGTAGTCCTCGCAGGGCACCGCGAAGCACATGTTGAGGAAGTTCTCGGCAAACGAGAGCGAGTTCTTCGGATACACGAAGGGCTGGCCGACCGTGTATTTGTACGCCATCGCCGCCAGCGTCGGCACCTTGGCGATCATTCGCATCGAGGCGATCATGCGCTGCCGCGGATCGTTGATGTCGGTGGAGTCGTGATAGAACGCGGCCAGTGCGCCGACGGCGGCGACCATGATCGCCATCGGATGCGCGTCGCGGCGGAAGCCCTGGAAGAACCGCGCCATCTGCTCATGCACCATCGTGTGATGGATCACGCGATGGTCGAAGTCCTTCTTCTGCGCCGGGGTCGGAAGATCCCCGTACAGCAGCAGGTAGCAGGTCTCGAGGAAGTCGCCGTGCTCGGCGAGCTGCTCGATCGGATAGCCGCGGTATTCGAGCACGCCGGCGTCGCCGTCGATGTAGGTGATCTTCGACTGGCAGCTGCCGGTCGAGGTGAAGCCGGGGTCGTAGGTGAACACCCCGGCTTGGCCGTAGAGCTTGGCGATGTCGATGACATCAGGCCCAACCGTGCCGCTCAGGATCGGGAAATCGTAGTTCTTGTTGCCGATGGTGAGTGTGGCTGTCTTGCTGGATTTTGCGTCCATCGTGATATCCCCGATGAATTCGTTGCGAAAACCGACCTTGCCCAGTCGCTAAATTGCGGCCCATGGCGGGGCGGAACGGCTTGTGGAGAAAGCGTCCGGGATTGGGTAGCTCATTGCCATGTGCGCTGCAAGATGGACCCTGGAGGGGGTCCATGCAGGATCACGCCGCCTGATCGGCGAGGCGGGCAAGGCACTCCTGGCGTCCCAGCACCGCCAGCACGTCGAATATGCCCGGCGACGTTGTACGTCCGGTCAGCGCCACCCGCAGCGGCTGGGCGACGGCGCCGAGTTTCAGGTTGTTCTGCTCGGCGAAATTCCGCATCGCGGTCTCGGTGGTTTCCGCCGTCCAGTCGTTGACGGCTTCCAGCGCGGTGCGCAGGCGGCCGATCAACGCGCGCGTTTCCGGCGTCAGCAGCGCCGCCGCTTTCGGATCGAGCGCGAGCGGACGATCGGCGAAGATGAAGTAGGCGCCCGCGATCAGCTCGATCAGCGTCTTGGCGCGCTCCTTCAGGCTCGGCATCGCCCGCAGCAATTGCGCACGGGTGGTGTCGTTGAGCTTGGCCTTCAGCGCGGCGCCCTCGGGAACATAATCCAGCACGCTCTCGAACTGGGTCACGAGGGATTGATCGTCGCTCTGCCGGATATAGTGACCGTTGAGGTTCTCGAGCTTGGCGAAATCGAACCGCGCCGCAGAACGGCCGATGCCCGAGAGGTCGAACGCGTCGATCATCTCCTGGGTCGAGAAGATCTCCTGGTCGCCATGGCTCCAGCCGAGCCGGACGAGGTAGTTGCGCAAGGCGGCCGGCAGGTAGCCGAGCGCGCGGTAGGCATCGACGCCGAGCGCGCCATGGCGCTTCGACAGTTTCGAGCCGTCGGGACCGTGGATCAGCGGAATGTGGGACATGCTCGGCAGTTCCCACTCCAGCGCGTCGTAGATCTGCTTCTGACGCGCGGCGTTGATCAGGTGGTCGTCGCCACGGATGATGTGAGTGACGCCCATATCGTGGTCGTCGACCACGACCGCGAGCATGTAGGTCGGAGTGCCGTCGCCGCGGAGCAGGACGAGGTCGTCGAGGTTCTCGTTCTGCCAGACCACGCGGCCCTGCACCTGGTCCTCGATCACGGTTTCGCCGGTCTGCGGCGCCTTGAGCCGGATGGTCGGCTTGATGCCACCGGGCGCGGAGGCCGGATCGCGGTCACGCCACAGGCCGTCATAGAGGCGGGTGCGGCCCTCGGCGCGCGCCTTCTCGCGCATCGCGGTGAGCTCTTCCGGCGAGGCATAGCAGTAATAGGCGCGCCCGGCGGCGAGCAGGCTTTCGGCGACCTCGCGATGGCGGGCGGCGCGGCTGAACTGGTAGATGACCTCGCCGTCCCAATCGAGCTCGAGCCACTTCAGGCCGTCCAGGATGGCGTCGATCGCCTCCTTGGTCGAGCGTTCACGGTCGGTGTCCTCGATCCGGAGCAGCATCTTGCCGCCGAGCTTCCTGGCATAGAGCCAGTTGAACAGCGCGGTACGGGCACCTCCGATATGGAGGAAGCCGGTCGGTGAGGGGGCGAAGCGGGTAACGACGGGTTTGGTCATGATCGAGCGAGACGTATGCGGGAACGGCCGTGGTGTATAACAGGAACCGGACATAACTAAAGCCCCGGTTGACCTTTTGCCCGCCAAACCAGACTTGAAACCGGGGCTTGAAACCAGACTTGGCCGGACGGCACGAATTTGGCAGAAGGTTGAGCTGACTCCTCCAGGGAACCCTTTGATGACGACTGACACGACGGCAGAGGCAGGGCGCGACTTCATCCGCGACATCGTCCAGGCCGATCTCTCCTCCCACAAGCACAACCGGATCGTGACCCGTTTCCCGCCGGAGCCGAACGGCTACCTGCATATCGGCCACGCCAAGTCGATCGCCCTGAATTTCGGCATCGCGCAGGAGTTCGGCGGCCAGTGCAATTTGCGCTTCGACGACACCAATCCGACCAAGGAGGAGCAGGAATACATCGACTCCATCCAGGCCGACGTCCATTGGCTCGGCTACGACTGGGGAGCCAACCTGTTCTTTGCGTCGGACTATTTCGAGCGCCTGTACGATTGGGCCGAGGGCCTGATCAAGGCCGGCTATGCCTATGTCGACGATCAGTCGCAGGAGGAGATCCGCACGTCCCGCGGCACGCTGACCGAGCCCGGCAAGAACTCGCCGTTCCGCGACCGCTCGGTCGAGGAGAACCTCGACCTGTTCCGCCGCATGAAGGCCGGTGAGTTCTCGAATGGCGCCCGCGTGCTGCGCGCCAAGATCGACATGGCCGCCGGCAACATCAACCTGCGCGACCCCGTGCTCTACCGCATCCTGCACGCCCACCATCCGCGCACCGGCGACAAATGGTCGATCTATCCGAGCTACGACTACGCGCACGGCCAGTCGGACGCGATCGAGGGAATCACCCATTCGATCTGTACGCTGGAGTTCGAGGATCACCGCCCGCTCTATGAGTGGCTGCTCGACAAGCTGCCGGTGCCCTCGAAGCCGCGCCAGTACGAAATGGCACGGCTGAACCTGACCTATACGCTGCTGTCCAAGCGCGTGCTGACCCAGCTCGTCCGCGACGGCCACGTCTCGGGCTGGGACGATCCGCGCATGCCGACCATTGCCGGCTTGAAGCGGCGCGGCGTGCCGCCGGCGGCGGTGCGCGAATTCATCAAGCGCATCGGCGTCGCCAAGGCCAACAGCGTGGTCGATGTCGGCATGCTCGAATTCTGCATCCGCGAGGAACTGAACCGCACGGCGCTGCGCCGCATGGCGGTGCTGCGGCCGCTCAAGGTGGTGATCGAGAACTATCCGGAAGGGCAGGTCGAGGAGATCGAGGCGATCAACCATCCCGACAATCCGGAAGCCGGCACCCGCAAGATCGCGTTCGGCCGCGAGCTCTATATCGAGCGCGACGACTTCATGGAGAATCCGCCGAAGAAGTTCTACCGCCTCTCGCCCGGCAATGAGGTGCGGCTGCGCTATGCCTACTTCATCAAGTGCACCGGCGTGGTGAAGGACGACGCCGGCGAGATCGTCGAACTCCGCGCGACCTACGATCCCTTAACCAAGGGCGGCAACGCGCCCGACGGCCGCAAGGTCAAGGCGACGATGCACTGGTTGCCGGCGGCGCAGTCGAAGCCGGCGGAGATCCGCATCTACAACCAGCTGTTCGCCAATCCGAGCCCGAACGCGGCCGATTTCGCCGCCGACCTCAATCCACAGTCGCTCGAAGTGCTGAAGGATGCGCGCGTCGAGCCGGCGATCGCCGAGAGCAATTCGCCCGACCCGATGCAGTTCGAGCGGCAGGGCTATTTCGTGCGCGATGCGGATTCGACGCCGGACCGGCTGGCGTTCAACCGCACCATCGGCCTGCGCGACACCTTCGCCAAGGAAGTCGGCGGCAAGGGCTAGCCGAGGGGAAGCGCGTCCCGCGCGGACAAGCAGACGGGGGGATCAATGCCTGATGAATCCGACGAGATTGCCTCCGCCACCATCGCCAGATGGTCGGCGGGTTTCAGCAGGCTCGATGCGAATGCGTTAAGCGCGCTCTATTCGAAGGGCGCGTTCTTCTTCGGCTCGAATCCGACGCTGTATCGCGGCCGCGACGGCGTCAAAGCCTACTTTGACGGTCTGCCGCGCTGGCACGCGCCGCGCGTTCAGTTCAGCGATGTCAGGGCAGAACGGGTCAATGCCGATCTCGTCAACATGGCGGGCATCGCGTCATTCTTCCTCGACGGCGATGCGCCCTCGCTCGCCGTCAAGATCACCTGGGTGATCGCGCGCGAGGACGGCGACTGGAAGATCGTCTGCCACCACGTCTCGTCGCAGACACCGCTGATCTAGATGTCGTAGTACAAATGGAACTCGTAGGGATGAGGTCGCAATCTGATGGGATCGACCTCCTTCTTCCGCTTGTAGTCGAGCCATGTTTCGATCACGTCGGCGGTGAAGACATCGTTGCGCAGCAGGAATGCGTGATCGCGTTCGAGCGCGTCCAGCGCCTGATCCAGCGACCCCGGCGTCGACTTCACCTCCTTCGCCTCGGCGGGCGGCAGGTCGTAGAGGTTCTTGTCGATCGGGCTGCCCGGGTCGATCTTGTTGCGAATTCCGTCGAGGCCGGCCATCAGCATCGCGGCGAAAGCCAGATAGGGATTGCAGGAGGGATCCGGCGAACGAAATTCGACACGCTTGGCCTTCGGGTTCGGCGAATACATCGGAATGCGGCAGCAGGCTGAACGGTTGCGCTGGGAATAGACCAGGTTGATCGGAGCCTCATAGCCCGGCACCAGACGCCGATAGGAGTTCGTGGTCGGGGCGCAAAGCCCGCACAATGCCCAGGCATGGGTCAACAGGCCGCCGATATAGTGGCGGGCGAGCTGGCTCAGTTCGGCATAGTCGCCCCTGTCGTAGAACAGATTGGTCTCGCCCTTCCACAACGACTGATGAACGTGCATTCCGGAAGCGTTGTCCTCGAACAGCGGTTTCGGCATGAACGTTGCGGTCATGCCGTTCTGGCGGGCGGTGTTCTTCACCACGTATTTGTAGATCATCAGATTGTCCGCCATGCGCGTGAGCGTGGTGAAGCGCATGTCGATTTCGTTCTGCCCACCGGTCGCGACTTCATGGTGATGGGCTTCGATCTGGATGCCCAGCTGTTCCATGGTCAACACCATTTCGGTACGGAGCGCCTGCATGCTGTCCGTCGGGGGCACTGGAAAGTATCCCTCTTTCGGGCGTGGCTTGTGTCCCAGGTTGGGCGCTTCGTTTGTGCCCGTGTTCCAGCTGCCTTCACCGGAATCGATGTCGTGGAAAGCGTAGTTGATGCCCTGTCCGTAGCGCACGCTGTCGAACACGAAGAACTCGGCCTCTGGACCGAAGTAGCTGGTATCGGCGTGGCCCGTGGCCTTCAGGTGGGTTTCAGCTTTTTGGGCGATGTAGCGGGCATCGCGGCTATAGGATTGACCGGTCACGGGGTCGCGGATGTTGCAGATCAATACCAGGGTGGATGAAGGGGAATACGGGTCGAGGAAAGCCGTGGTCGGGTCCGGGACGACCAGCATGTCGCTTTCCTGGATTTCCTGAAAGCCGCGGATCGATGAGCCGTCGAATCCAATCCCTTCGCTGAGGGCGTCTGCGCTCGCCGCGCTCGGCGGGACGGAAAAATGTTGCCATACCCCCGGCAGGTCGGTGAAGCGCAGATCGATCATCTGCACTTTCTCGTCCTTGATTGCCTTCACGAGATCTTCGGCTGTTGCGCATGTCGGAAACATGGCTTCACTCCTGTTATTGGAGAGCCGCGTCGTTGAGATTGTGCTGCCGTTCAGCCCCTGCGAGGCGGCTTGAGGAAGATCCTGCTCCACGTTCTGCGCTACGAGCTGGCAGCCTCAGCTTTGGTGCGGACCGCGCATCAGCT
Organism: Bradyrhizobium sp. USDA 3262; assembly: GCF_054060035.1. Classification (NCBI taxonomy): domain Bacteria; kingdom Pseudomonadati; phylum Pseudomonadota; class Alphaproteobacteria; order Hyphomicrobiales; family Nitrobacteraceae; genus Bradyrhizobium; species Bradyrhizobium sp. USDA 3262. The sequence continues at coordinate 5,797,560 of NZ_JBSSCT010000001.1, read as the reverse complement.
TCATGGCGTCTTCGATATGGCGCCAGGTTCTGGCCAGCTCGGCCTCGCCTTTTGCTTCAAGCTCGATGGCGTTTTGGGCAGCTTCCGCAATGGCCTTGGCGCCATGTGCCTCGAGCAACTGCCGCGCATAGTTGTGGATTTCGATTTCTCGCATGGCGTCATACTCCTCTCGTCCTGAGCGCAACCGCAAATACCGGTCGGGCCGCGAACCGCAGACGTTGACACCTGGTCAAGCGCCCACAGTGTGCATCTTGCTGCGGCGCGATTGCAAGAGCGCTTTCCGGGCGCCCGGACCGCAGCATGGTCGTCGGCTCGCGGATCGGCAGCGGCAACACATCGCAGGTCGGACAGATGCTTTTTTGTCCGCGCCGCACCATGTCTTCGGAAGAAGGAGGTGAGGATCATGCGCATTCAACACTGGCAGGATGCTGCCAGCCTGTTGGTAGGCGCCTGGCTGGTCGCATCGCCGTTTGCACTGGGCTTTTCCGGGGCAGCTCTCTGGATCTCCATCGCGCTCGGATTGGGCGTCGTGCTGTTCGCCCTGGAGGCATTCATCATTCCGTCCTATCTGGAGGAATGGGGCGAGATGCTGATGGGGTTGGCTCTGGTGGTGGCACCCTGGACGTTCAACTACCAGCAGGGATCGGTCACGACGAGCAGCGTGCTCGCCGGCGTCGTGGTGATCGTGCTTGCTTGCTGGGAGCTGACGATGGATCGTGATTTCGCCACCTGGTGGCACGATCGCTGGCATCACCGAGCGGGCTGAGAGGCAGCTGATTGAGACGTTGGCCTGACCGCCAACCCAAGGCGGCCGGAGAGGTTGGAACTGCGCAGCGCCGGATCCCCTCCGTGCCGCATCGGCGTAACGCGGATGCAGGTTCGACGAAGACATCATGCCCGAGTGGAGAGTACGGGACGAACCAGAAGCGTCGTCCCGCACGCGCTGGAAGGCGGCCACGGCTGCTGCTGCAGGGTGAGAGCGTTTTCGAGCGAAGTGGATGCCGGTTCGCGTAAAGAAAACGCGTCAAAACAAGATTCTGGAGCCCCGTTCCGATCCCATCGGAACGGGGCTCCAGTCGCCCGTCAGCAAGGTGACTCCGTCACGATGCGGCTTTCGCCTCGATCTGCTCCCAGATTCTGGTCTTGCGTGTCTCGGGCATGATGAAAACCGCGATCACGAAGCACACCGCGGGAACGACAATCGGGTAGATCAGCGCGTAGCCGATGCTGCCGGTGGCCGCGAAGGCGGCTGATGTGATGAACGGCACCAATCCGCCGCCCCAACCATTGCCGATATGATACGGCACCGAGACCGAGGTGTACCTGATCCTGGCCGGGAAAAACTCCGCCAGAAACGCGCCGACCGGCCCGTACACCATCCCGACGTAGCAGACGAGGATGAAGATGATGAAGACGGCGACCGGATAGTTGATGTGTCCCGGCTGCGTGACCGTGCCGAGCCACAGATACAGCGGATAGTAGGTGATCGCGGCAAGCAGCATGCCTCCGAGGATCACGGATTTGCGGCCGATCTGATCCGACAGCCAACCGAAGAAGATCAGGCTCGGCGTTGCGATCAACAGTGCGGTTCCCACGATGTAGGCCGAGGTAACCGCATCGACCTTGGAGACCTGCTGCAGGAAGTACAGTGCCCAGAATTGACCACTGTACCAGACCACGCCCTGTCCAATCAGGACGACGATCGCGATCAAGATGTACTTGATGTTGGAGCTGAGGAAAGCTTCCCGCCAGGGATTCCTGGTCATCTGTCCGCGTGCCTTGATCTCCTGGAAAATCGGCGTCTCCTGGAGCTGGAGGCGGATGTAGATGGCGATGGCCACCAGCAGGAACGAAACCAGGAACGGTACGCGCCACGCCCATTCGTCAAAGGCCTGATTGCCGGCCCAGGTTCGGGTCAGAACGATCACGGCCAGCGACACCACGATTCCGAGCGTTGGCGAGGTTTGTAGCCAGCCCGTGTAGTAGCCGCGGTGGTCATCCGGAACATGCTCGGCGACGTAGGTGATGGCGCCGCCATATTCGCCGCCCAGGCAGAGACCCTGGATCATCCGCAAGCCGAACAGAACGAATGCGGCCGTCAGGCCGATCGATTCATAGGTTGGGATGAGTCCGATCGCGCCCGTTCCCAGGCCCATTCCGCTCAAGGTAACAAGGAATGTATATTTGCGGCCGACCCGATCGCCCATCCATCCGAACAGGAAGGCCCCCAGCGGGCGGATCAGGAATCCCGCAGTGAACAGCGCGATCGTGCTCAGCAGGGCTGCGACGGGGTGGGATTGCTCAAAGAACTTGACCGACAGAACCGCGGCCAGACTGCCAAAAATATAAAAGTCGTACCATTCAATGATGTTTCCCACTGATGCAGCAACAATCACGCGACGAAAATCACTCGGTACTTGAATTGCCATGTGCTGCTCCTCTCAAATGCAAACGCTACGCCTCGCGTTTTTCAGCGATCTGTCCGCTCGCGGAGTGCGCATGGTGCACGGCGTTACAGGCGAGATTTTGCGAGTTCGTCCGCAACGCCTGATCTCAGGGGAGTTGTGGCCACCTGAGAGGAGCTCCAGCGGCCTTCAAGTGCCGCGAGCCGTCACTGCCTCATCCCTGTCTCTTTGGGAGTGGAGGCATCAGGACAGTCTAATCCCAACGGGATCGGTATCTTATGAGACTTTCGGCTCGATCGATTTGACGCAGGCGGCAGCTGTGGCCCGGCGCCAGGTCGGCAAGGCGCAGGACGATCCAGGTACCCGGGCGTTGCCGGTCCGTATTCTGCATCCGTTCCGCTAGTCGGGTGACGGGGCCATCCGCTAGCCTGCCGCCCGGCAGGGATCGCAAGCGGAATGGCGGAGCAGGGCACGACGCCGGGCGGCAAACGCGGCTACGCGGGGACGTGGCCGCCGCGCGCGGCCGCGCCGGTCGGCGGCTATCTCCCGGCGCGCGTCGGCATCTGGAAGCCTTTCGTCGAGACATTGCGGCAATGGGCGCGCGCTGAAGCGGGGGCGGGCCGGTTGTTGCCCTGGATGCCGGTGGCGTTCGGCACCGGCATCGCCTTCTATTTCGCGGCCGAGCACGAGCCGGTGCTGTCGGTTGGGCCACCGTCGCAATCCTGCTCTGCCTGCTGGCGCTGCTGCTGCGGCGGCGCAGCGTGTTTCCCGTCATCGCGATGCTGGCCGCGGTGGCCGCGGGCTTTGCGACGGCGACCTGGAAGACGGCGCGCGTTGCCCACACGGTGCTGGCGCGGCCGATGTTTTCGGTGGCGTTGACCGGCTTCGTCGAGACGCGCGACATCCGCGAGAAGACCGATCGTTTCGTGCTGCGCGTGGTTTCGATGGAGAGCCCACGCGACATGACGAAGCTCGATCGTGTCCGGCTCTCGGTGAAGAAGGGCACCGCGCCCGATGTCGGCAGCTTCGTTGAGTTGAAGGCGCGACTGTTGCCGCCGCTCGGGCCGCAGCGCCCGGGCTCCTATGATTTCGGACGAGACCTGTATTTCCAGGGCATCGGCGCCTCCGGCTTCGTGATGGGCGCGGTCAAGACCAGGGAGCCGGCTGCGACCGGCGGCTTTGCGCTGCGCTACGCCGCCTTCATGCAAGGCCTGCGCGACGCCATCGACGCGCGTATTCGCACCACGCTCGACGGCGACCAGCGCGCGATCGCAACCGCGCTGCTCACCGGCCGGCGCGACGCGATCTCGACGCCGGTCAACGATGCGATGTTCATCTCGGGGCTCGGCCATGTGCTGTCGATCTCCGGCTACCATATGGCCGTGGTCGCCGGCGTCGTGTTCTTCGCGGTGCGCGCGCTGCTCGCGCTGTTTCCGGCGCTGACGGCGGGGCATCCGATCAAGAAATGGGCCGCGGCGGCGGCGCTGGTCGCCGCGGCGTTCTATCTGTTGCTGTCGGGCGCGGAGGTCGCGACGCAACGGTCGTTCTTCATGACCGCCGTGGTGTTGCTCGCCGTGATCGTCGACCGCCGCGCGATCACCTTCCGGACGCTGGCGGTGGCGGCGCTGATCGTGCTCGCGATCGCGCCGGAGGCGCTGGTGCATCCCAGTTTCCAGATGTCGTTCGCGGCGACGCTCGGGCTGGTGGCGCTGGTGCAGATCGGGCTGCCGAACCTATTCGCGTCGCCCGACCATTCGGCGACCGCACGGGTTGCGCTGTGGGGCGGCCGCGAGCTCACGATGCTGATGCTGGCCTCGCTGGTCGCAGGGCTTGCGACGACGCCCTACGCCGCCTTCCATTTCCACCGCGTGACGCCCTACGGGCTGCTCGCGAACCTCGCGGCGATGCCTGTCGTGTCAGCGGTCGTGATGCCGGCCGGCCTGCTGGGGCTCCTCGCCATGCCGTTCGGCTTCGACGGCGTGTTCTGGGCGATCATGGGCCTTGGCATCGACTGGATGATCCTGGTGACGCAATGGGTCGCCGCACTCCCGGGCGCGGTCGGCCGCATGGCGGCGTTCGGGATCGGGCCGCTGATCGCAGCGAGCGCCGGCATCATCCTGCTCGGGCTGCTGCGCACGCCGCTGCGCTGGTCTGGCGCCGTGCTGCTCGTGATGGCGTCGGTTTGGGCGCTCAGAGTGCCGCAGCCGGACGTGCTGGTCTCCGGCGACGGCCGCAACGTCGCGGTGCGCGGCGGTGACGGGCGGCTGCATTTGATGCACAGCGCCAAGGATGCGTTCCTGGTCAAGGAGTGGCTGGCGGCGGACGCCGACGCGCGGACCGCCACCGATGCGTCGCTCGGCGAGGGCGTCTCCTGCGATGCCGGCGGCTGCGTGGCCCAGGGACCTGGCGGCGCCTTCGTCGCGCTCGCGATCCGGCCGGAGGCGCTGGCGGACGACTGCGAGCGCGCAGGCCTGATCGTGACGGCGCGGCCGGCGCCGCAGGGCTGCGCGGCATCGGTGATCGATGCCGAGCGGCTGCGCCGCCACGGCGCGCTGGTGCTGCGACGGATCAGGGACGGCTATGCCGTCGATGCGGTGAAGCCCGGCGGGATCGACCGGCCATGGTCGCCGGCGGTTCCGGGCGACGGCGAGAGCGAGACCACGCTGCGCGCGCCCGGCGCCGCGCCGCGGCCTGCCGTGGACGCGACGCCGGCCGAGACCGATCTGCAGGGCGATGATTAGCGGTGGTCCGGTGAGGGGCCGCTCGGCAGCTCGAACAGGCCGAGATGGTATTCGTCGGAATCGGGGCCGGCGTCGGGCTTCTTGACGAGGGTGAAGGAAGCCTCGGGAAATTGCTCCCAGACTTTCAGGTCGTCGGCCGTCACCGTCAGCCAACCGAACCGGAACATGTAGCGGCCCGGTTCCGTGACGCGTCCAGCCTTTTGCCATGTGACCTTATCGACCACCGCGCACGTCCTCCGTGCCCGATGATGCGCCAAGGCGCCGGCCGACGCAAATCTCCCCATGCGCCCCGGAAGCGGAAGTCCGGGGTCGCCCGAAATTGCTTAGGTCATTCGCCGCCGAACAGCTCATTCCGCGGCGACGATGCGCTCAACCCAAAAACAGCGTTGCGAATGCGGAGGGCCGCCGCTCCACAACCTTCGGCTTCTGCTCGACCGGCGGATGCAGCGCCGGCAATTGCAGCACGCTGACGCGCTGTCCCTCGACCAGCTGGGTCACCAGGACATGGCTGCCGTCGGGGAATTCGACCGCGTCATGATGCCGATCGGGCACGTCGGGCTCGACTTCGTTGAACACGCCGACGCGATAGTTCAGCGTCTTGGTCCAGATCCAGCGGCTGTCGTAGCGAACGTTCTCGGCGAAAGCGAGCTCGGTGCCCGGCAGCATGCAGACCGCGACAGTGGGATCGTTCTCCGAAGCAAAGCCGCGGGTCGACGTGCCGCGGAACGTCGTCGTGATCAGCGTCTCTCCGACAATGGCGGGGCGCGATGCCACGGCGTGCAGACTATAGTCACACATCGGATGGCTCCTCATTTCGAGGTAGCGACCCGTGCCTCTCCTTGAGGCATTAGGGCCTCTACCAGAGTGGACGATAGCGAACGAGCTTCTGCTCGTTTCTGGGCGATTGTACGACTGGTCCGAGACCGCCTCCGATCACAAACACGCGACGCTGCGCGAGAGGTATCGGAGCGCATCGGGCAGGCCGTACGCTACACTATCATGCAAGGAACGATCCGACGTGTTGCTCGTTCCCGGCCGCCGCAAGTATTTGCAATTCAGTATTTGCGATAAAGGCCGATCAGCTTGCCCTGGATGCGGACCCGGTTCGGCGGCAGGATGCGCACTTCATAGGCGGTGTTGGCCGGCTCGAGTGCGATCGATGCGCCGCGGCGGCGGAAGCGCTTCAGGGTGGCTTCCTCCTCGTCGATCAGCGCCACCACGATGTCGCCGGTATTGGCGACGTCGTTGCGCTGGATCAGCGCCATGTCGCCGTCGAGGATGCCGGCATCGACCATCGAGTCGCCGCGCACTTCGAGCGCATAGTGCTCGCCGGCGCCGAGCATGTCGGGCGGCACGCTGATGGTGTGGCTGCGGGTCTGCAGCGCCTCGATCGGCGTACCGGCGGCGATCCGGCCCATCACGGGGACCGCGACCGGACGGTTGCCGTCGTCCTCGGCGATCGGCGGCGTGCTGGCGCGCCGGCCGAGGGTGCCTTCGATGACGCTGGGCGTGAAGCCGCGGCGGCCGTTGCCCCCGCCGGCCGAGAGTTCGGGCAGCTTGATGACCTCGATGGCGCGGGCGCGGTTCGGCAGGCGGCGGATGAAGCCGCGCTCCTCCAGCGCAGTGATCAGGCGGTGGATACCGGACTTCGAGCGCAGGTCGAGCGCATCCTTCATCTCGTCGAAGGAGGGCGGTACGCCGGCCTCTTTCAGACGTTCATTGATGAAACGCAGAAGTTCGTACTGTTTGCGCGTGAGCATCTCGAGTATCCCCCGGTTGATAGCGTCGTTCGATTCCGAGACTCTTCTGGTGGGGCCTGCAGGCGGGGCCTGACCTCAGGAGCATGTGCTCGTTGCACCTGCTTCCACCCGGCTTCCCGATTGTAGACACCAGTACTCGAAACAAATCATGAACGGACACTATATGTTCGATATGTGTTCCGCAACCACTTAATTTCCGGTGAACGGATCAGGCAACGCACAAGCGGCGGGGCGCAAAAACCCTATTCGGGCAGTGTCAGGATCTCGCATTCGCTGCCTTTGACGGCCGCAGCCGCGAACGGCGGACGCACGAGAAGTGCCCGTGCCGCAGCGAGATTCCCGAGCAGCGACGAGTCCTGCTGCGTCACCGGCGTCGCGATCAGCGTGCCGTCCTCGCGCGCTTCGAGCCGTGCACGCAGATAGTCCTCGCGCTGGTCGTTGGCGGCGAGGTCGCGGCCGAGCAGGGCGCTCGTGCGGCGATGATGGATCACTTCCCGGCCGCTCAGCGCCCGAATCAACGGCACCAGGAACAGGAAGGCGCAGACATAGGACGACACCGGATTGCCGGGCAGGCCGATCACCCGCATCGCATCGAGCCAGCCATGCATCATCGGCTTGCCGGGCCGCATCGCAATCCGCCAGAACGTCATGTCGACGCCCTCGGCTTCCAGCGACCGCTTGACGAGATCGTGGTCGCCGACCGAGGCGCCGCCTGTCGTGATGAGGACGTCGGCGCCGGCCTCGCGCGCCCGGCGAATGCCGGCCGTGGTCGCCTCCACCGTGTCGGCGGCAACGCCGAGGTCGACGGTCTCGGCGCCCTCGGCGCGCGCCAGCGCCCGCAGCGCGTAGCCGTTGGAATAGACGATCTGGCCGGGGCCGGGCCGCGAGCCCGGCATCACCAGCTCGTCGCCGGTCGCCAGCACCGCGACCTTCGGGCGGCGGCGCACCGCAAGTTCCGGATAGTTCATGGCGGCCGCCAGCGACAGCGCGCGGTCGGACAGGCGGCTGCCGCCGCTGAGCAGCACCTCGCCCGCGCGGAAGTCGACCCCGGCCGGGCGGATGTGCCGTCCGACGCTGGCGGCCTCCGTGATCGTGATGTGGTCGCCGTCGACGGTGGTGTCTTCCTGGATGATCACCGCGTCGGCGCCATTGGGGATCACGCCGCCGGTGAAGATCCGCACCGCCTCGCCGGCGCCGACCGTCCGCTCGAACGGCCGGCCGGCGGCGACTTCGCCGATCACCTTGAGCCGGGCCTTTAGATCAGCCGCATCGGCGGCGCGCACCGCATAGCCGTCCATCGCCGACATCGGCTGCGGCGGCTGGGTGCGCAGCGCGGCGAGGTCGTGCGCCAGGGTGCGGTGGTAGGCGGCATCGAGCGCGATCATCTCCTCCGGCAGCGGTTCGGCGCCGGCGAGGACGGCGGACAGGGCATCGGCAACCGGCATCAGGGCCACGCTCAGAGCTCCTCAATTCCTCATGTTCAAATACCAAGTGCGGTCAAAGCCCTTGCCACGTCATCCGTCGACGTCACGTGGATAGCATGAAGGCCGCGCGCCCGCGCACCTTCGATATTGGCGGCCAGGTCGTCGAAAAACAGGATCCGCGACGCCGGCACGCCGATGGCTTTTACCACATGATCGTAGGCCTCGGCGTCGGGTTTGCGGAAGCCGATGCTCGAGGACAGGAAGACGTTGCGGAAATGGCTGAGCAGCTCGGCATGGGTGACCGAGAAATGCGCGACATGGGCCGGATTGGTGTTGGAGAAGGCGTAGAGCGGCATCCGCTCGGCGGCCGCCGCGAGCAGCGGGGCGATGCCCGGCATCTCGCCGGTGAAGATCGCGTTCCAGCCTTCGAGGAACTGGGCGTCCGTGATGTCGATGCCGAGCGTCAGGCGCAGGCTTTCGAAGAACGCCGCGTCGTCGATCCGACCGATCTCGTGATGCTTGAAACTGTCGTCGACGACAAAGCGGGTGGCGAGCTCGGCGGGCGCACAGCCGGCATGCTGCGCCCAGTGCGCCATCACCTTCTCAAAGTTGATGTCGAGCACGACGCGGCCGATATCGAACAGCAGCACGTCGACGGAGTTGGGAGAGAATTGCGAGGTCATTGCATGAAACCGTGTACGAGAATTGCGGACAGGCGGCAATGTCCTCGATTTCAGTGACGGGTGTGTGGATTGTACGTGGCGTTGCATTCATCGCGAGACTGTGCCCGCGCGCACCACCGTCGTCCCGGCGAAGGCCGGGACCCATACGCCGCAGCGGGTGTTGAGAACGGGACGCGTGTCGTCCCAGCATCGTTCAACAATCAGCATTTGTGGTTATGGGTCCCTGCTCCCGTGCGCAATTGCGCACTAGGCAGGGACGACACCCAATATAAGTCGTCGTTTGTGGGTCGGGCAACTCAGTGGCACGCGCCAGCTTTCAGCGCACCAAGCGACTTGATGCTTGCCGGCGGCTTGATGCCAGCCGGCGGCTTGGTGCCCGCCGGACGTGGCTCTCACAGCCTGGACAGCGCCAGGCCGAGGTAACCGATCAGCGCACCGGTGCTGAGAATGATGACGACGAGCGCCTGTTCCGAGCGTGCTTGCAAGGTTTTCCGGGTCACGGCGTTGGACGCTCCGTCTTCGAGATCATGCGGTCCAACGAACAGCATCAATTTCCGTTCCGGTCCTTCCCCCGGGAACCTTCACGACCTGCCGAGTGACGCGAATGCGGCTGGGCCGCCTATGAGGGCGGCGCGATCCCCGGAACGGGGAAAGCGCGGCACATCTCGACGCTGTTCGACCTCAGTCGCTTGACGACCGCTGCATCTCCCTTCGATCGGAGGGACTCCACAATGAGTTCGGCGATGAGGCGCATTTCGGGCTCGCCCATGCCGCGCGTGGTCGCCGCCGGCGTCCCGAGGCGAATGCCGCTCGGCTTGAGCGGCGGACGCGGATCGTCGGGAATGATCTGCTTGTTTGCGGTGATCCCCACGGTGTCGAGGATGTTCTCGGCCGCACCGCCGTCCACGCCGACGCTGGCCACCGTATCCACAACCATCATGTGATTGTCGGTTCCGCCGGTGATCAACGTCATGCCGCGTTCCATCAACGCTTCGGCCAGGACCTTCGCGTTGCGCATGACCAGCCTTGCATAGGCCTGAAAATCGGACGTCGAAGCCTTCTTCAGCGTGACCGCGGTTCCGGCCACAACGTTCATGTGCGGACCTCCCTGCAATCCCGGGAACACCGACGCGTCGATCTTGCCGGCGAACTCCCGGCGACAGAGAACGATGCCGCCGCGCGGCCCGCGAAGCGTCTTGTGCGATGTCGTCGTCATCACGTCGAAACCCGCATCGAGCGGATTGCGCAAGGCGTTGCCGGCGATCAGGCCGCCGTAATGGCTGACGTCGGCCATGGTCAGTGCACCCACCTCACCGGCGATGCTCTTGAAGGACGCATAATCCAGATCGCGCGGATAAGAGCTGTAGCCGCACAGCACCAGCTTCGGGCGGACGTGCCGGGCCATGGCGCGGAGCTCATCGAAATCGATGGCGCCGCCGTTTGACGGCTGCGTCTTGTAGCGGGCGAAGTTGAAGAGCCGCCCCATGTGCGACACGGGCGCGCCATGGGTGAGATGGCCGCCGTGTGACAGGTCCATCGCCAATATCGTATCGCCGGGCTGCAGCAGGCCGAGATACACGGCCTGGTTCATTGGCGATCCGGACAGAGGCTGAACGTTGGCATGTTCGGCGCGGAACAGCGCGCACGCTCGCTGTCGGGCAAGGTTCTCTATCTGGTCGGTAAATTCCTGGCCGCCGTAATAGCGGCGTCCCGGATAGCCCTCGGAATACTTGTTGGTGAACACCGATCCGAGCAGCTCGAGAACCTCGGGATAGGTGTAGTTCTCCGACGGAATCAGCTCGACGCCGTCTTGCTGGCGGCGCTCTTCGCCCTCGAGCGCAAGGGCAACTTCGGAATCGTTGAGGTGGAGTTCATTGCGGAATGACGGCATGGTCCGGGCTCCCTAAGACGCTGGATCATCAGCTGAACGGGTTGCCCAGGCGAACGGCCATAGAACCCTTCGCGCTTCACCGTGGTCAATTCCACGTAAGCTCGCCAGTCGCGCGAGGGGCGAATGAGCCTGCGAGCTCATCGCGAGCAGAAGGCTATTCAATCCTCGGCGGTCCCGCAAGGGTTCCATAGCTGGCAGGGTTCCATAGCTGGCGTCGCCGGGAGGCTGACTGTGTAGCAGTAGCACCCGCGAATCTATTCCTTGACGAAAATGTGGGACTTTATCTTCCACTGCCCGTCGGGTTGGCGTTCAAGCAGTCTCACGGTGCTGCCAGAAATTGGCGCCGCCTTCTCATTTACCACTAGCGTGGCCGTGAAATGCGAGGTGGTGTAGGCGTAGTTTCCCATGGACAACACATCGACCAGCTCAACCTTGTGCTCTCTGACGCTTCTTCCCCGCCCGGCAAAGAAACTACGGATTGCCAAAGGGCCGGTGACCGGCTGCGCACCGGGCGGCATCAATCTGCCGTCAGCGGTATACAATGGAAGTAGGGCATCGAAGTCTGCGTTGTTGATGGCGGCATCCCACTTGGCAGCCACAGAGGAAAGTTCGTCGGCAAGTGGGTCTGCTGCTGCATGACCAACGCAAGCACAAGTGAAGATCAAAAGCAGGGCGTATGAAAGAAGAGAAGGGCGGCTCATCCTTGCCTCCTTTAGCTGAGATGCTCAGCGCATGAGCGCATTCGCAAACGCTACAGCTGGGGGAAGCAGGGTCACTAGTCCAAAAAGTGGACTGGAGGTGTCTTTCAGCTAGCTAAGACTTGCCCCGCGGCCGCAGACGCCTCACTGGCATATTTGCTACGTGGAAACCAAGCCCGCATGCTGTTCACAAGATGCTTAGGACCGTCGATCTCGATTTTGCCGAGCTCACGCGCCCGTAGCAGCGGCATCTCGTCTACGAAAATCTGCACAAGCGTCAGCAGACTCGCATAGAGGCTGATATCGACCTTGAAGCCGGGGTCATCCCAGCAGAGATCGGCTTCCTCCTTCTTCACAACAAACCACCAGCGCTTCGGCCGAGCGTCCGCAATCTCAATGTACAGCACGAAGTCGCATGGAATGTGCCTTAGATCGAACGAACGGCGCATATTCCACATGAGCCGGCCCGCGTGGAGTTCGTTCGGTGTGAGCTGGCTGCGAGCCCATTTGTGGCCCCAATAGCCCATTGCATCGATAATTGGCCTGGCTTCCCTGGCCGCCTGGGTTGGATGGTACTCCCAATGCCCGTTGTCGCCTGGTTGGCGTGAGACTAGCCCGGCCTCTTCTAGAGTTTGCAGGCGCTTGGAGAGGAGGGTCGGCGACATCTGTGGAATGCCGCGGCGAAGCTGGTTGAAGTGGCGGGACCCCAGCAGCAGTTCGCGGAGCAAGAGCGGGGTCCACCGCTCCGTGAGAATTTCCGCAGCTTTGGCTACGGGGCAAAATGATCCATAGCCTTTCATGACGAGAACTTTAGCATCACGAGGGCCACCAAGGTAGTCCAGTCTCTGGACTATGGTCCCAGGCGCGCCAGTATCGAGGCTCTCCTGTTACGCCTGGTACGCGACTTTCTCGGGACTCGGCCATTCGACGATGCGGCTCGATGTTCGGTTTGCCCGGAGGCAAATGCGGCTCGATTTACCGGTACGCGGCCTCGCTGGCGCCGCCACGGAGGCTCAGCGTTCGCCGAGGTCGGTCTGCGTCAGGATACCCTGCCGCAACGCGAGGCGGACCAGCTCGATATCCGTGCCGACGCCGAGCTTGTCCTTGATCAGGGAATGCAGGTTCGCGACCGTCTTCGGGCTGAGGTGCAGCGCCTCGGCGATCTCCTCGGTGGTGTTCTCCGCGAGCAGCATCCGCAGCACCTCGAATTCCCGCGCGGTCAGGAGGTCGGCAGCCTTCCTCTCGCCGGCAAGGTGGCTGAGCGCGAGCTCGTGGTCGATATCCGGGCTGATCGCGATCTTGCCCGACAGCGCATCCATCACGGCGTGCACCAGCGTCTCCGGCGGGCTGGTCTTGGTGACATAGCCGATCGCGCCGGCGCGGATCGCCTGCACGGCAAAGGCCGCGTTCTGGTGCATGGTGAACACCAGGATTTTTGCGCGCCTGTCCCACTGCCGGAGGCGGCGGATGGCCTCGATGCCGCCGATACCGGGCATCGACAGGTCCATGATGACGAGGTCGGGCCCGGTCTCCTTGTAGAGGCGGTAGGCCTCGACGCCGTCGGAGGCTTCGGCGACGACGCAGAGGCCCGGCTGCTTCTGCAGCATCGCCCGGTAGCCCTCCCGGACGACGGCGTGGTCGTCGACCAGCATGATGGTTCGCGCCGCATTGCTCATGCCGCGCGCTCCACCGGTGCGGCCTCTCGGCTGGCCGCGACGGGAACGATGACGCGGAGCGAGGAGCCGCTGGGCTGTCCGGTCTCGAAGCTGAGCCGCCCGCCCAGCGCGGCGACCCGTTCGCGCATGCCGAGCAGGCCGAGGCCGGACTTGAGCTGGGGATCGCCTTGCGGATCGCCGGGCTGGCCGTCATCGTCGATCGCGAGCACGATCGCGCTGCCGCCGCCGCCAGGCGGCGCCTCGCGCATCTCAAGCCGCAGCATCACGCGCGTGGCGCCGGCATGCTTGGCGGCGTTGGTGAGCGCCTCCTGCACGATGCGGTAGAGATTGGCGCTGACGGAGGCGGCAAGGCGCTCGAACGATCCCGATATGGTGATCTCGAACCGCGGCTGTCCCCGGCTGCGGCCGTTCCAGCCGGCGACCAGACCCTCGAGGCTGGCCGCAAGTCCGAGCTCGTCGACATCGGGCGGGCGGAGCCGGAAGAGGGCGCCGCGCAACGTCTCCATCATGTCGGTCGCGGTCCGCGCGATGCCGTCGCATTCGGCGAGCAAAGGCTGGCAATCCGCCGCCGCGGTCTGGCGCGCCGAGGCGGCGAGCGCACGGATGGCGGCCAGCGACTGCCCGAACTCGTCATGCAGCTCGCGCGCGAGGTGTCGGCGCTCCTCATCCTGCACCAGGATCAGTTTCTGCGTCAGCGCGTTGCGGTCGGAGAGCGCGGCGGCGAGGCGCTCGGCGAGCTGGTTGAAGACGTCGCCGATCGCCGACAGTTCGGCAAGATCGAACGCTGGCAGGCGCGCGGCGAGGTCGCCTGCTGCGATCCGCTCGAGCCCGTCGCGGATCTGCCGCGTCGGACGCAGCGCGCGCGCCAGCGCCGCATAGACCAAAGCGCAGAGCAGCGGCAGCGCGATCATGAACACCGCCATCAGCCGGCCGGCATCGTGCCAGGCCTCGGCGGTCGGCACCGCCGGATCGATCCAGGCCACCGCCTCGCCGATGGCGTTGCCGCGCGAAACCACCTGCCGCACCGCCTCGCGGCCGGGATCGAACAGGCGGCGATAGAGAGCCGCGAAGGCCAGCGGCGGCGCGGCCGTGTCAGTCTGCGCGCCGCCGCAGAAGCGTTGGCTGATCTCGCCGCTATTGCTGCGAAAGGCAATGCACAATCCCGGCGTCATGACCGTAGCGGCAACGCTGTCGAGATCGGGAAAGTCGGAACGCGCATTGTTCAGCCACTGGATCTTGCTCTGCTGCAGCTCCAGCGTCTTGGCGGCGACATCGGCAACCGCCGCGATCCGCCCGCGCACCGAGCGGTCGGCCTCGATCAGGAAATAGCCGGAGATGACGGCAAAGCAGAGCGTCGAGACGATCGCCACGCGCAACGTCAGCCGCAGTTTCAGATCGCTTCCGGACCAATTCCACATTGGCGTATCCTCAAGATCGCAGACGAGCCTCAGTGCGCGATCGCGGGCAGGGCCGTCATGCACATTAAACGGCAGAACGGAGCCGCCGAGAAGCGCCGCTATGGGCGCGGACCATCGTCGTGAAATTTTCCCGGCACCAGGCGGGAGGCACTCCGCTGCGGCGCTGAGGCCCGCCGGCCTAGGCTGAGGCCGACCCGCCCGCGCCAGCAGCTGAAAGGCCCCAATCATGCGTCAGTCCCGTCTCGTTGTGCTCTCTGTTGCCTTGATCGGCCTGCTGGCCGGAATCTGCCCTCTGCGCGCCGAGACCGGCGCCGCGACGGTACTCCCGCCTGGCGTCAGCATCGACGATTTCGGCTATGTTGATACGTCGGGCGAGGTGATCGACCAGACCGCTGCGCACCAGAGGCGGCTGGATGCGTTGATGCGGACGTTGCGCGCCGATGTCGCCGCGGAGCCGCACTATCGCCTGGTGCCATCGACGGCGCCCGCGGGCGAGGCCCGGATCAAGGTTATCGGCGGCGTGCAGAAGATGAGCACGCTGATCCAGTGGGCCAAGGTGGCGGTCATCGACGTCAGCGCGAGCCAGGTGCTCTACGAGAAGCTCTACACGTTTCGCGGCGACACTGACGAGGCATGGGACCACGCGGCGATGTTCGTGTCGCGCGAGGTGCGCCGCGCCCTTGCGGCCGCGCTGCCGCCGACCGCCGCTGCGGCGCCGATCGGGCTTGCGGTGTTCGAATTCGAGCTTGAGGATACCTCGGCGGCAACCGCGTCCGGCCCTGCCGGCTCCGATGCAGCCTATCTCGCCGATGTCACGAAGGGCGTGCGTGACCGGCTTGCGCAGTCGGGCCGCTACCGCCTGGTCGATACCGGCAGTGCGACCGAGGAGCCCGTCAAGGCACATACGCTGCGCGACTGCGACGGCTGCGAGGCCGCGATCGCGCAGCAGCTCGGCGCCGATCAATCGCTGATCGGCGTAATCAGGCGGGTCAGCCGGACCGAATACACGGTCGGCTTCCAGCTGCGCGACGCCCGCAGCGGCGCGGTCGTCTCACGCGGCGACAGCGGCCTGCGGATGGGCGCCGATTATTCCTGGACCCGGGGCGCGGTCCGCCTGGTCGGCGACCGCCTGCTCGAGGGCGGGGCGCAGCGCTAGGGATGCGTCGCGGCCGCGGCTGCAACTCTGGCAGGCGGACCATAGCAAAGTGCGATAGCTGCTAGACACACCGTCATCTGGCTCCGGGCTCATGCGTGCGCTATCACCGCCGTCTGATCACCGCACAGGAGCCGCCGATGCGTTTGCCCGCCATCCTCTTCGCTCTCACGCTCGCCGCAAGCCCCGCGGCGGCGGAGGAGCCGTCGGGCACGCTGCAGAAGATCAAGGAAACGAAGAAGGTCACGCTCGGCTTTCAGGAGGCTTCCGTTCCCTTCAGCTATCTCGACGACAATCAGCGGCCGATCGGCTTTGCGCTCGACATCTGCCTGAAGATCGTCGATGCCGTGAAGAAGGAGCTCGGCGTATCTGACATCGCCGTCGACTACCTCCCGGTGACCTCGTCGAACCGCATTCCGTTGATGGTCAACGGCACGATCGATCTGCATTGCTCGGCGACCACCAACAGCGCCGACCGCCAGAAGCAGGTGACCTTCACCAACACGCACTTCCTCAGCGCGACACGCTTTGCCGCCAAGAAATCCGCTGGGATCAACACGATCGACGATCTCAAGGGGAAGTCCGTCACCGCTGTTGCGGGCTCGGTGAACCTCACGCAGCTCATCAAGGTCAACACCGAACGCAAGCTCGGCATCAACGTCCTCCCGGCCAAGGACCAGGCCGAGGCGTTCCTGATGCTGGAGACCGATCGCGCCCAGGCCTACGCGCTCGACGACGTCCAGCTCGCCGTCGCGATCGCGCGATCGAAGCAGCCGGCGGTCTACATGATCAGCGAGGAGGCCTTCTCGAAGGCAGAGCCCTTCGGCATCATGCTGCGCAGGGAGGACACCCCGTTCAAGACGCTCGCCGACCGCGCCACGGCGGAGCTCTACAAGAGCCCCGAGATCGAGATCATGTACAGGAAGTGGCTGGAAGCGCCGACCCCGCCGAAAGGCATCAATTACAACGTGCCGATATCGCCGGCGCTGCGCCACGCCTTCGCCAATCCGAGCTCGAGCTTCGATCCCGATGTATACGAGGTCGGCAAGTAGTAGAAAGTAGCCCGCATGAGCAAAACGACATGCGGGTAAGGTCCAGCTTGAATCGATGGCGGGACCCCGGATATCGCGCTCGCTCATCCGGGCTACAATTGGCCGACAGGGCGGCGGAAAACAGATCGCCGCGTCCGGCCATCAATCCATGGAACGGCTTTTCGCGCGCATGGCGAAAAACGAAATAGCGTCTCATATACATCGGGCGGTTTTCTCTTAAGCTCGCAGCAGTTGTGACTGTTGTTCAGGAGCTCAAGCCGGTGACTACGCCATTTTCGCTTTCGCGACGTTCTGCGCTCGGCGTGCTTGCCGGAAGTCTGATCACCGGCGGTGCGCGCGCGGAGACCGGGGCGGGGGGCGGCACCGATCTCAGCGGCGTTACATTGCGCGTTGCCTACTACAAGGGCGGCTGGCGCCAGCTGTTGCAGGCCGCGGGCGAGGACAAGACGCCGTACAGGATCGAGTGGAAGGAGCTCAACAACGGTGTGCTCCACATCGAGGCCTTGAACGGGGACGCGCTCGACATCGGTTCGGGCAGCGAGATTCCGGCGATGTTCGCGGCGCGCCAGAATGCCAAGGTGCGCTTCGTCGCCGTCACCCATGAGGATCTCAACATCCAGGTCACGGTGGCGGCGAAAGACGCGCCGATCCATTCGATCGCTGATCTCAAGGGAAAGCGCGTCGGCTATGTGCGCGCGACCACGGCGCATTATTTCCTCGCCAAGCAACTCGAGGAAGCCGGCCTTGCGTTTGGCGATATCGAGGCCATCAATCTGACGCCGTCCGACGGCTATTCGGCGTTCGCCTCCGGCAAGCTCGATGCCTGGGCGATCTACGGTTATAACGGGCAACTCGCGATCGCCAAGCAGGGCGCGCGGCTGCTCAAGACCGGCGCCGGCTATCTCTCGGGGAATTTCCCGATCTACGCCAATCCGAAGGCCGTCGACGATCCGCTGCGTCACGCGGCCGTGAGCGATCTGCTGCTGCGGATCCAGCGCGCTTATGCGTTCGCCAACAAGAATTTTCCGGTGTATGCGGCCGCGCAGGTGGCGGAGACGCATCTGCCGTTGCAGGACATCCTCGACCAGTTCGCCCGTCGCAGCGACGACTTCGCGCTCGCCGGGGTGACGCCTGACGTGCCGGAGACGCACCAGAAGGTCGCCGACACCTTCCTCAAGCTCGGCGTGCTCGACGCGCGCGCGGAGGTTGGAAAATTCTGGGACACCAGCTTCAACGAAGCAATCGCGGCGGGCGCGGCGAGGCTCGCGAAGCTCTGACCGCGATCTGTATAGGCTACGTCATTTGCGGGCCCGCCCCGCGCAAATCGATTGTGGTTCTCGGAGATCGTTCACTCACCCCGCGACCAACAGCAGTCCGCGTGCACCTCCAATGATTTACGGCCCCAGCGTGACGGCTGGGGCCGCAGGAGGTGGTGTGTGCCTCTGGGGCAATGAATCAGAGGACAGCCTCTGAACCGCACACCGATGACAATGTTCCAACAGGCTGCGGCCAGCCGTGCCATGCTGCCATGCAGACTGAGAAGCTTGCGGACCGCACCAGGACCGTACCATCATGACGTCGGCCGGCCCGAATCGAATGCGGGCCCGGTGGACGCCCCCCAGCGTCGGCTCTCGGCCCCAAAGGGTGCCGGGGTCACATTTCCGCTTGCAGCTGATTTTTTCCGTTATGCCGATTGTTCTGCGGAGCCGACATTGAACCACGACGCATTGGCCAAGCTCACCGTCACCATCATTGTCCTGGTCGCGTTGCTGGTATGGCGCGTCGCCGACCAGAAGAAGTCGATTGAATGCGGAGCAAATTGCCCGACCGACCTCTCCGCGAGCCGCAAGGCCGCTCAATAGGATCGGAACACCTTCGCTCGACGGCTCGTGTCGAACCTGCGCCGATCAGCGAACTTTGCCGGCCCGGGTTACGGCCGCCTGGTCAGCATGGCGGTGCAGCCTAGCGCTTTGCGGGTGGACCGCTCTTGTTGCCGGGCTGTCCCTTGATGTTCGACGAATCCTGTTCCTGGACATGCAGGTTTTGCGAGTTCGAGCCGACCGTGCCTTGCTTGGCGGGCGGCCCGCTCTTGTTGCCCGGCGCGCCGGCGATCCCGGTTCCGGAACTCTGAGCGCTCGGAGACGTAGTGGCATCTGGGGAACCGGCGGCCGTATCGGGGCGTCCGGGAGGCGTTGCGGCCGCGCCGGGCCTGTCCTGATCGCCGACATAACCGGATTCACCGGAGTTGCGGGTCTTGGCGCCCTTGTCGGCCTCGTTTTGCAGGTTCTGGGCAACCGCGTGTTGCGCCAGGATCGGGCCGGTTGCCATGGCACCGGCGATGAGCAGTGCGATCGTGCGGGTCCTCATGAGTGTCCCTCCTCTGGGTTGCCGGGGGACAACACGCATCGCGATCATCATTTCCTATGCGGGCGAAAAGTCGCCGCGAGGGAACAGGCATGGCGAACGTGCCGCGGCTCGCTACAGCGATCCGTTTGAGTGGCCGCCGCGTGCCTCTATCGGCCATCGCGCGGTGCGTATATCGTCCGCGCCAAACACAAGATCGGTCCCGCGCGCCGGGTAACGACGAATAATGAGGAAGCGATGTCCGACAAGCTGCTGTTTTCGCCAATGACCATCCGCGGCGTCACGCTGAAGAACCGCATCGTGGTGCCGCCGATGCACCAGTATTCCGCCGAGAAGGGCTTTCCGACCGACTGGCATCTGATGAATGCCGGCAAGTTCGCCGCCGGCGGCGCCGGTCTCGTGATCGTCGAATCGACCAAGGTCGAGCGGCGCGGCTGCGGCACGATCGGCGATCTCGGCATCTGGGACGACAAGTTCATCGCGCCGCTCAGCCGCCTCGTCGGCTTCATCAAGCAGCAGAACGCGGTCGCCGGCATCCAGCTCGGCCATTCCGGCCGCAAGGCGCGCGCAAGCCGGCCCTGGGAGGGCGATCGTCCGCTCGAACGCACCGCCGAGATCGAGGATTGGGATGCCTGGACGCCGGTGGCGCCGAGCGCGATCGCCCATAGCGAGCGCTGGCCGCTGCCGCGCGCGCTGGACACGCACGAGGTGAAGGATCTCGTCGCGGCCTGGGGGCAGGCGGCACGGCGCGCGCATCAGGCAGGGTTCGAGGTGCTGGAACTGCACGGCGCCCATGGCTATCTCGTGCACGAATTCCTCTCCGGGCGCTCCAACCAGCGCAGCGACGAATATGGCGGCTCGGAAGCCAACCGGATGCGCTTCCTGACCGAGGTCACCGAGGCGGTGCGGGCGCACTGGCCGGATCACAAGCCGCTGTTCGTGCGGCTGTCGGTCGAGGACAATGCCGGCTGGGGCCCTGAGCAGAGCGCGCGGCTCGCCAGGATCCTGAAAGCGAAGGGCGTCGATGTGATCGACTGCTCATCGGGCGGAATCAGCGAGATGGCGCCGATCCTGGGCAAGGAGATCAAATACAACTATCAGGTGCCGCTCGCGGAATATGTCCGCGCCCATGCCGATATCATGACCATGGCGGTCGGCCTGATCATCCACGGGGACCAGGCCGAACAAATCCTGCGTGATAAACAAGCAGATTTGATCGCCGTCGGCCGGGAAATCCTCAATAACCCGAACTGGCCGATGGACGCCGCGCTCAAGCTCGGCGTCGAGGGGCCGTTCCGCAATGTTCCTCCGCAGTTCGGCTATTGGCTGGGCACGCGGGCCAAGCGCGGATTCGGCACCCAGCCGTCGACCTGGCAGAACGGGTTGCAGGAGACTGGGCCAAAGGCCGACGAAAGGCTGACAGGGGGCTGACAAGAGGCCGATCCGGGCAGCGTGACAGGACCGTAATGGTCCGGTGACAAGGCGGCCTTGATCCGACCAAAAAGCCGTTGTGTGGTGCCCCGCGTCGGGGTGGGGCCGAATGTTGCGAAACGTTGCCGGCCGTTAGCGAAGGGATCACGGATAATGCGCAAACATGTTGGCTTCTTGCTCGGAACGGTCGCGGGCGCGTGTCTCACCTTGCTCGTGGCCTCGCCGCAGGGCGCGCATCTGTTCGCCGTCGCCAACGCCGCCGCACATTCCGACAACAGCAACACCTATTCGCAGCTCAATCTGTTCGGCGAGGTGTTCGAGAAGGTCAAGACCGACTACGTCGAGAAGCCCGAGGACTCCAAGCTCGTCGAGGGCGCGATCAACGGCATGATCTCCTCGCTCGATCCGCACTCTCGCTACATGAACGAGAAGGGCTGGGCGGAGATGCAGGAGACCACGCATGGCGAGTTCGGCGGGCTCGGCATCGAGGTCACGATGGAGGACGGCTTCGTCAAGGTGGTGGCGCCGATCGACGACACGCCGGCCTCGCGCGCCGGCATCATGTCGGGCGACGTGATCACCTCGATCGACGATGACCAGATCCAGGGCATGACGCTCGACCAGGCCGTCAACAAGATGAAGGGTGCGCCCAACAGCTCGATCCGGCTGAAGATCATCCGCAAGGACGCCGACAAGCCGATCGAGGTCTCGATTACGCGCGAGATCATCCGCGTCCGTCCGGTGAAGTATCACGTCGAGGGCGGCGACATCGGCTATATCAGGATCACCTCTTTCAACGAGCAGACCACCGAAGGTCTGCGCAAGGCGATCGGCGATATCCAGAAGCAGGTCCCGCAGGACAAGCTCGCCGGCTACGTCGTCGACCTCCGCAACAATCCGGGCGGTCTGCTCGACCAGGCAGTCTCGGTAACCTCGACCCTGATGCAGCGCGGCGAGGTGGTCTCGACCCGCGGCCGCAATCCCGAGGAAACCCAGCGCTTCACCGCGCATGGCGGCGACATGACCAAGGGCAAGCCGCTCGTCGTCTTGATCAACGGCGGTTCGGCCTCGGCCTCCGAGATCGTCGCCGGCGCGCTGCACGACCACAAGCGCGCAACCCTGATCGGCACCCGCTCGTTCGGCAAGGGCTCGGTGCAGACCATCATTCCGCTCGGCACCGGCAATGGTGCGCTGGCGCTGACCACGGCGCGCTATTTCACCCCGTCGGGCCATTCGATCCAGGCGCTTGGCATCAAGCCCGACATCGAGGTGCTGCAGGACGTGCCGGACGAGTTCAAGACCCGCTCGGAAATCAAGGGCGAGGCCTCGATGCGTGGCCATCTCTCCGCCGAGGGCGCCGAGCAGACCGGCTCGCAGTCCTACGTCCCGCCGGACGAGAAGAACGACAAGGCGCTGGCCGCGGCGTTCAACCAGCTGCGCGGCGTCACCGTCAACGCCGACGCCAAGAACGCCGACACCAAGGCCGCGCAGAAGCGGCCGGTGCCGAACTAGAACCGGTGGCCCGGATGGCTCCATCCGGGCTACGCAGCTGCCAAAATATCGAAAACAACCCCATGCAAAGTAGCGTGGTGGCTCGCGCTCGACCAGGCAACTTGACACGTCGGGCAATTTCAAGGTATTCTTCTAATATTCCGAAATCGTGCAGGTGCCCCCTCGGGCTCGCGACTTCCGAGCAGCCTTACGCCGCGCCGGCGACGGGTTTGCGCCGGCGCGTGGTGCTCGCTCCCGCGGCGGGGCCGCGGCGATGCCCGGCCAGCAGCTCGCGGATCTGGGCGGCGGGCTTCGGCGGGCTGAACAGATAGCCCTGCATTTCCGAGCAGCCGAGCTCGCGCAGCAATTGCTGCTGCTGCGCGGTCTCGACGCCTTCCGCCGTCGTCGTCATGCTGCGCTCGGCGGCGATGTTGACGACCGCCTCGACGATGCCGGCCGAGCCTTGCGGATCGGCGATGTCGGTGACGAAGCAGCGGTCGATCTTGATCTTGTCGAACGGGAACCGCTTCAGGTAGCTCAGCGACGAATAGCCGGTGCCGAAATCGTCGAGCGCGATCCTGATCCCGATGGCGCGCAGCTGGTGCAGCGCGGCCAGCGCCGTCTCGTCGTCGCGGATCAGCACCGCCTCGGTGATCTCGAGCTCGAGCCGGCTCGCTGACAGCCCCGACGATGCAAGCGCCGCGATCACCTTGAGCGCCAGCGTGCCGCTGCGGAACTGCACCGGCGAGACATTGACGGCGAGCCTGACGTGGTCCGGCCAGTTCACGGCTTCCTTGCAGGCCGTCATCAGCACCCATTCGCCGAGCTGGTTGATCAGGCCGGTCTCTTCCGCGATAGGCACGAATTCGGCCGGCGAGATCATGCCGCGCTGTGGATGACGCCAGCGCACCAGCGCCTCGCAGCCGGTGATCTCGTTGCTGCGCAGGTCGACGCAGGGCTGGTAATGCACTTCGAGCCCGCTGCCGGCGGCGATCGTCTGCCGCAACTCCACCTCGAGCTCGCGGCGGGCGCGGGCGTCGGCATCCATCGCCGGCTCGAAGAAGCGAAAGACGCGCCGGCCGGCCGACTTCGCTGCATACATCGCAAGATCGGCGTTCTTCATGATCTGGTCGAGATCCGTGCCGTCCTTCGGCGCTAGCGCGATGCCGATGCTGGCGTCGGTCGTGACCTGGTGGCCGAGGCATTGATAGGGCGCGCGGATCACCTCGTAGATGCGCGCGACGAGGTCGGTGACCTCGGCCTCGCTCTTCACCCCGGTCTGCACGATCGCGAACTCGTCGCCGCCGAGGCGGGCGACGAAATCGCCTTCGCCGATCACGCCGCTCAGCGTCCGCGCCACGGACTTGAGAAGCTCGTCGCCCACCATATGGCCGAGCGAGTCGTTGACGCCCTTGAATTCGTCGATGTCGATATAGAGCACCGCAAGCTGGCTGTCGGGCGTGACATGCGGCAGCTCGCGCCTGATCTCCTCGTGGAACAGCGCGCGGTTCGGCAGGTCGGTGAGCGCATCGTAGTGGGCGAGATGCGTGATGCGCTCCTCGGCGCGGCGGCGCTCGGTGACGTCCTCGTGGGTGGCAAGCCAGCCGCCGTCGGCCAGCGGCTCGTTGACGACCTGGATCGAGCGCCCGTCGGGCGTCGTGATCACCATGGTGTTGCGGATGCCGACGTCGCGCAGCACGAGATTGACGTAGCGCTCGACGTCGCCCTGGAACGAGCCGGTCCGGTGACGATGCACGATGACGTCGCGGAAGCTGCAGCCGGGCTTGATGATGTCGGCCGACAACCCGTACATCTCGATATAGCGCCTGTTGCAGATCACGAGGCGCTGCGCGGCATCGAACAGCAACAGCCCCTGCGTCATGTTGTTGACGGCGGTGTCGAGCCGCAGCTTCTCCAGCGTCAGGCGCTGCTGCTGGGCGCGATGCTGCTGCACCAGCTTGCGCACCACCAGCGTCAGCAGGATCGCAATCGCCAGCACCGAGATGCTGGTCACCGCGATCAGGATGCCGATCTGCTCGCGCCAGTTGGCGAGCGCCGCCTCCGTGGTGCTCGTCGCAACGACGACGATCGGGAATTTGGTCAGTGCCCGCGACGACACCAGGCGGTCCTTGCCGTCGACGGGGCTGGCGAGCCGCGTCGTGCTCTGCGGCAGCTCGAACACCTGCTGCTGATTGACCGGACCGTTGCGGAAGTTCCTCCCGATCAGCTCCTCGACATGGGGATAGCGCGCCAGCAGCGTGCCGTCGCGATGATGCATCGAGATCGCGGCGCCGTCGCCGAGCGCCACCGTGGAGAAGAACTTCTCGAAGGTCGCCGGCTCGATGCCGCGGCCAACCACGCCGAGGAATTCGCCATGCGGTCCGGTGACCTTGCGGACGATGACGGTGGTCCAGTTTCCGGTGACGCGGCTGACCACCGGCGCGACCTGCATGTCGGGCGAATAGGGGCTCGACTTGAAGATCTGGAAGTAGGGGCGATCGGCAATGCTGGCCTGCGGCAGCGGCCAGGCACCCGAGCTGTTGATCAGAACGCCGTCGGCGTCGAACACGTTGAGGCTGCCGACATTGGACAGCGCGTCCATCTTGGATTTGAGCATCGCATGGATGTCGGCGGCCGACATCCGGCGCCTGTAATTCTCCGGTGTCGCGATTGCGTTGTCGCGCATGAACGCGATCAGGTCGCGCTGGACGACCTCGAGATCGTCGAGCTGCTGGTCGAAATGCCGCGCCAGCAGCAGCACGGTGTTCTCGAGCTCGCGCTCGCTGTTGTGCAGGGCGCGATCGCGGAAATTCTCCGCCATCAGCGTGGCGCCGATCGCGATCGCGGCCATCAAGACGGCGCCGCCGAGGATCAGCCAGCGGATCGGACCGCTGCCGATCACCGAGGTGATGTTGAACGAGGCGCTGCCGTTTGGATTCATGTGCCGCAATCGCTTCCAGGCGTTTCACCCGGAAGTAGGTTTCGTGCACCCCCGGCCCGCGAAAGTCGCATCCAATCGAAATGGAGCGCGGGTTAGCGAGATTGGTTAACGAGTGGTTGATGAGGGCGGCGAGGGGGCAGAGCTCACGCCGCATTTGCGCTATGGCGCGACGGCTCAGAGTCCGCCTCAGCATCATGCTCGTCGCGATTCCACAGAATTGCCACGCGCCGGAAGTCAGGCAGTGAATGCTTGGGCGGCGCGGCAGTTCGAAGATCAGCCGTCCAGCAGCGCTGCCATCCGATGTCGATCGATGATGCCGGGAGCCGACGCCAACGGCTGGTCGTCCAGTGCGGCCAGCTTCTCCGCGACATGCGGTCTGGCGATGACCTCCTGAGGCAATGCAACGCACATCGCGATTTCAAGCATGCCGCGAAACACATCGGCGTCGTGGGATGCGGCAGCAAGAAGCCTGGCCATGACCGGATTGGGCGCCGGCATCGGCAAACCTTCGTCCAGCGCGTTCATCTCGGCGACGCGCGCGCGGTCGGCGGCGATCTGGTTTCGATAAAACGGACCGACCTGGCGTTCGGTCTCCGCGTCGTAGTCCCGGGTGAACGCTTCGGGATCGTTGATATGCCGGCGCGCGACATCGCGCAGCACCTGCGCGTGCAGAAGACCGACGCTCAAGCCCCGCCCGGCGGACGGGTTCGTGCAGGCCCACGCGTCACCGACAGCGGCGAATCCCGTGACGACGGGCCGGTCGTCGACGACGAACCGCCGGTACCGGTCGAGAACTCCCGCCAGCAAAAGGACTGGCGTGATCGGCTCCCCATCGAGCCAGTGGGCGTGCTGCGGGCACGCGGACACGACGCGATGGAATGTGACCGGATTACGCAAGGCGCGCATCGCCTTGTTTTTCGACGAGGTATACAGAGTGACCGACCAGGTGTCGTTGTCTCCGTCCAGCGTCAGGATCGAGACCAGGCCCATCGGCGTGAGTGTGCTGCCCATCCTGCGTGGCCGTTGCCGCCCCGAGAAATAGCGTCCGAAATAGACGAAGTTGCAATCTTCGGCTTCCTCGATCGGACTGCGGCCGCCTGCATTGAGGATCCATTCGCGGGCCGGGCTCCCCCGTCCCATGGCGTCCACGACCAGATTGGCGCGGATCTCTTCGCCGGACATCGTACGGACCCCGGCGATATGCGGCACCCCTGACATGGCCGATCTGCCCGTGATCAATTCGCGAACCTTCACGCCCCGGCGGATGGTCACGTTCGGCGCCGTTTGCGCCATCGCGGCCACCGCCCATTCGACGGTCGGCCTGCGACCGGCGATGCATCGCATGGCTTCATCGCCCGGACGCGGCGCCCGGTCCGTGATCGTTGGGGGAAGGAATTGACAGTCGAGATAATCCACCCAGACGCATCCGGCGCGAAGCAGGCCGTCCGTGAGCCCTGGCAGTTCACGATCGCTGATCATCCGAAATCGCGAATGGAGGCTATGGGGTTGTCTGAATTGGGCAACCCCGGGGCGCTGCCACGAATCCCAGCCCTCGATGGAGGTCGAAGGTTGATCTTCGGGGTCGGCCTCCAGCACCGTGACGCGGTGGCCGTCGCGGCCAAGCATCATCGCCGCGCACAACCCGATCACGCCGCCGCCGCAAACCAGGATTTTGCTCATGTCTTCTCCCCTTGCTGCCGTGGATGGCTCCGGAGCGCGGGGCGAGCCAAATCCCGACCTTAGCGTTATCAAACGACCGTGGTATTGCCTTTCAGAAAGCCTTGATTTTCGCTTGAGAAGCTTGTGATTTGTATGCGAGCCAAGCTCACCCCTGAGGGGCCTTATGCGCTTCAAGTTCGGCGACTACGTTCTGGATGCGGGGCGACGCGAGCTGCAATGCGGCGTTCAAACAATTTCCATCGAACCGCAGGTCTTCGATCTGCTTCTGTACCTCGTTCGGCAACGTCATCGGATTGTTTCCAAAGATGATCTCGTGACCTCGGTCTGGTGCGGCCGGATCGTCTCGGACTCGACGATAGCCAGCCGCATCAACGCCGCTCGCCGCGCCGTCGGGGATGACGGCGTCAACCAGCGATATATTCGGACAGCCGCGCGGCGTGGAATCCGCTTTGTCGGTGAGGTGCAGCAGGAGGAGACACGAGCAGCCTCAGAACATGCCTCGCCCCGTTTTCCAAGAGGTGCGTCGGGGCCGCCCAAGGAACTTGGATTGCGCGAGGAGATCACGTTCTGCAAATCGGCGGATGGCGTCCATCTTGCCGCGGCGAGCGTTGGCCAAGGTTCTCCCATCGTCAAGACGGCGAGTTGGCTGACCCATATCGAGCATGACTGGCAAATGGAGGTTTCGAGTCCGCTTCTCGCTCAACTGGCTGCCCGGCACAAGCTGGTTCGATACGATCAGCGCGGTAACGGTTTGTCCGACTGGCGCGTCGCCGACTTCTCGTTTGCAGCTCTCATGCAGGACCTTGAGACTGTCGTCGATGCGTTGTCGCTCGAGCGCTTCGCCTTGTTTGGCATATCGCAGGGCGCCGCGGTTGCCATTGCATATGCCGCGCGACATCCCGATCGCGTGTCGCACCTCATCCTGCACGGTGGATACTCGCGCGGCTTCCGCAAACGGGGTGCTCCGGACCAGATTGCCAGGTGCGAAGCTCTCGCGACTCTGATTCGGGAGGGGTGGGGCAAAGACACCCCGGCATTCCGTCAGGTCTTCACCTCGCTGGTGCATCCAAACGCGACGCAGGAGCAGATGCGCGACTTCAACGAGGTGCAGCGCATTTCGACATCGCCGGAAAACGCTGCGGCGCTATTCCTGGCCTTTGGCGACATTGACGTTTCCGAGGCGCTGCAACAAATCGCGGCGCCGACACTCGTCATGCACAGCCGCGACGATGCATTGGTTCCCTTCGATCAAGGTCTGGCACTCGCGCATGCTATTCCGAATGCACGGTTCGTTCCGCTTGAAAGCCGCAATCATATTCTTGATTCCAGACGAACCTGCATGGCCCGGTTTTGTCGCCGAGATATGCGATTTTCTCGAGTAGTCGGGCGCCAAAAAATTCACGCGCCGGCGCGATAGTGCCCCGACTTGCCGCCGATCTTCTCGACGAGGTGGATGCCCTCGATGCGGATGCCGCGGTCGACCGCCTTGACCATGTCGTAGATCGTCAGGCATGCGACCGAGACTGCGGTCAGCGCCTCCATTTCGACGCCGGTCGGCCCTGTCACCTTGACGCTGGCGCGGACGATGCAGCCGGGCAGCTTGCGGTCGGGCGTGATGTCGATCGTGACTTTGGTCAGCGCCAGTGGATGGCAGAGCGGGATCAATTCCGAGGTCCGCTTCGCCGCCATGATGCCGGCGATCCGCGCGGTCGCCAGCACGTCGCCCTTCTTGGCCTGGCCGGTCTCGATCAGCGCCAGCGTCGCCTTGCTCATCACGACGCGGCCTTCGGCGACGGCGGTCCGCTCGGTGGCGGGCTTGGCCGAGACGTCGACCATGCGCGCCTCGCCCTTGGCGTCGATGTGGGTGAGGGCGGTGCCGGGGCCGGACTGCTCGGCCTTGGTCTTGCCCTTGCTCTTCCGCGCCATTGCGTCAGCGCGTTGCGGTGGCGCGCGGGGCGGCCCGCCGCGTCAGCAAGGCGCGGGTGGCCGCGGTGACGTCCTGCTGCCGCATCAGGCTTTCACCGACCAGGAAGGTCGACATCCCGACCCGTTCGAGCCGGGCGAGATCGTCAGGCGTGAAGATGCCGCTCTCGCCGACCATCAGGCGGTCGCGCGGGATCAGCGGCGCCAGCGCCTCGCTGGTCGCGAGCGTGGTCTCGAAGGTGCGCAGATTGCGGTTGTTGACGCCGATCATCGGCGAGCGGAGCTTCAAGGCACGGTCAAGCTCGGCGCGATCATGGATCTCGACCAGCACGTCCATGCCGTAGCCGAGCGCGGCGTCCTCGATCTCCCCGGCCGCCGTGTCGTCGAGCGCGGCCATGATGATCAGGATACAGTCGGCGCCATGGGCGCGCGCTTCCGCCACCTGGTAGGTGTCGAACATGAAATCCTTGCGCAGCACCGGCAGGCTGGTCGCGGCGCGGGCCGCAACCATGAAGTCGAGATGGCCCTGGAACGAGGGCGCATCGGTCAGCACCGACAGGCAGGCCGCGCCGCCGGCCTCATAGGCTTTCGCGAGCACGGGCGGATCGAAATCGGCCCGGATCAAGCCCTTCGAGGGCGAGGCCTTCTTCACTTCCGCGATCAGCGCGTAGTCGCCGCGCGCATGCTTGTCTTTGAGGGCGCGGACGAAGCCGCGCGGGGCCGAGGCCGATCTGGCCTGCGCCTCGACCTCGGCGAGCGGATGGGCGCGTTTCGCGGCGGCGATCTCCTCGCGCTTGTAGGCCTCGATCTTGGTCAGGATGTCGGACATCGCTTAACGCCTTGCTTAGCCGTTGGAAACCGCGACCAGATGCTTCAGCCGCGCAGCGGCGGCGCCGCTGTCGAGCGACTGCGCCCCGATCGCGACGCCTTCCTTGAGGTCCTTGGCGCGGCCGGCCACGATCAGCGCGGCGGCGGCGTTGAGCAGGGCGACGTCGCGATAGGCGCTCGGCTTGCCCTGCAGCACGCTGGAGAGCGCGATCGCATTGGCATCGGCGTCACCGCCCTTCAGCGCCTCGCCGCCGACGCGGCCAAGGCCGGCATCCTCGGGCGTCACCTCTGATGTCCTAATCTCGCCGTTCTCGAGCGTCGCAACGAAGGTCGGGCCGGTGAGGGTGATCTCGTCGAGGCCATCGGAGCCATGCACGACCCAGACCTTGTCCGAGCCGAGGTTCTTCAGCACCTGCGCCAGCGGCTGCACCCATTGCCGCGAGAACACACCGACCATCTGCCGCTTGACGCCGGCCGGGTTCGACAGCGGCCCGAGCAGGTTGAAGATGGTGCGGGTGGCGAGTTCGACCCGGGTCGGACCGACATTCTTCATCGCCGGATGATGCGCGGGCGCGAACATGAAGCCGATGCCGGCTTCCTTGACGCAGCGCCCGACTTGTTCGGGCGTCAAATCGAGCTTGACGCCGAGCGAGGCCAGCACGTCGGCGGCGCCCGAGCGCGACGACAATGCGCGGTTGCCGTGCTTCGCCACAGGCACGCCGGCGCCGGCCACGATGAAGGCCGCGCAGGTCGAGACGTTGACCGAGCCGGAGCCGTCGCCGCCGGTGCCGACGATGTCGACGGCCTCCGCCGGCGCCGTGACCGGCAGCATCTTGCCGCGCATCGCGGTGACGGCGCCGGTGATCTCCTCGACGGTCTCGCC
The DNA here is from genome assembly GCF_054060035.1 of Bradyrhizobium sp. USDA 3262. NCBI lineage: Bacteria > Pseudomonadati > Pseudomonadota > Alphaproteobacteria > Hyphomicrobiales > Nitrobacteraceae > Bradyrhizobium > Bradyrhizobium sp. USDA 3262. The sequence continues at coordinate 5,767,118 of NZ_JBSSCT010000001.1, read as the reverse complement.
GCGCACCCGCAGCGCCATCAATAGCCCGCCCATCTGCGAGGGCGTGGCTTCGCCCGACATCATGCTGTCGAAGGCGGACGCCGCCTCTTCACGCGTCAGCGTGGCGCCGGTGGCGACTTTTCCGATGATCGATTTCAGGTCGTCCATTCGCTGGCTCAGGGTCTGTTGTTGGAGCTTGATCGCCGCGCAGCGCGCCGTCGCGCTGTCCCGATCATGCTCAATTATTTGCGCCTGTCACCTGTGCGAAGGCTGCCTGGTTGATGGTCACGCCGATATCGGACTCGATCTTCGTGACATATTGCGCGACCTGCTCGTCGCTGAGCGACCGCCGCAGCGCCTCGGTGAGCTGCTTGGCCGCATCCGACGCGAAGTCGACCGGCGGCACCGTCACGTTGGTGACGCGGAAGACCACCCACTGGCTGCCGCCGGCGACGGAGGTCTGTCCGTCGCCGTCCTTGGCGGCCCGGAACGCGGCCGCAATCACGCCTGCCGGCACGGCAGGCAGCGAGGCCTCGCGGTTGAAATTCGCCGCGGTTTCGACCTTGACGCCGGCCGCGGCGGCTTCGTCGGCGAGCTTGGCGCCGCTGTCGAGCTTCTGGACGATCTCGGTCGCCTTGGCGCGCAGCTTGGCGGAGATCTGATCCTCGCGCCACTTGGCCTCGACCTGGTCGCGAACCTCGTCGAGGCTGCGCTCGCGCGACGGCGTGATGCCGAGCACGTCGTACCAGACATAGCCGCCACTGAACTGGATCGGGTCGTTGTCGACGCCGACGTCGCTGTTGAAGGCCTGCGACACCACGTCGAGGCCGCGCGGGATGTTGGTCGCGACCTGGCCGTTCGGCAGCCGCCCGGAGCGATCGACCGCGTCGATGGTGACGGGCGTCAGCTTCAGCTTCTGTGCGGCTTCGACGACGCTGGCGCCGCCGCCGCGCTCGTCTTCCATCTTGTCGCGCAGCTCGGCGACCTTGGTGCGGGCGCGCTCGGAGGCGATCTCGTTCTTTACCTGCTGGGCGAGGCTCTCATAGCTCGGGGTCGCGCCGGGCTCGACCTTGCCGACCTTGACCAGTGCGACGCCGAAGCGGCCCTGCACCGGCTGGCTCACTTCGCCTGCGGGCAGCGAGAAGGCGGCATCGGCGACGGCCGGATCGAGGATCGCCGACTTCGCGACCAGGCCGAGATTGACGTCGGCCAGATTGAGGTTGCGCTCCTTGGCGATGTCGTCGAACGACGCGCCCGACGCAATCCGCCCGCGTGCGGCCTGCGCCTCGCCGGCGTCCGGAAACACGATCTGCGAGACCTCGCGCTTCTCCGGCGTGCTGAGCCGGTCCTTGCGCTCCTCGAAGATCTTCCTGGCGTCCTCGTCCGACACCGTTTCCCACTTGCCGATCTCCTCGGGCGTGATCGCGACGAAGGAGATCTTGCGGTATTCGGGCGCGCGGAACTGGACCTTGTGGTCCTCGAAATAAGCGGCGAGTGCCTCGGGCGAGGGTGGATCGATGGTGCCGGTCTGCGCGGCGCCGAGCGTGATGTAGTCGATCGAACGCTGCTCGTTCTGGAACCGGGTCAGCGCCTCGACCAGCGATTTCGGCGGCTCGATCCCGGACGAGATGGTGCCGGCGATCTGGCGCCTGAGGCCAACGCGGCGCTGCTCGGCGATGTAGCGGCCTTCGGTATAGCCATAGTTGCGGATCACGGCCTGGAAGCGCTGCGGGTCGAACTGGTTGTTGAGGCCCTTGAAGTTCGGATCGTTGTAGATCGCGCGCAGCACCTCGGCGTCGGACACATTGAGGCCCATGCGGCGCGCCTCCTCGTCCAGCGCGGCTTCCGCAAGCGTCTGCTGCAGCACCTGGCGGTCAATGCCGAAGGCGCGCGCCTGGTCCGGCGTCAGCGGACGGCCGAACTGGCGGCCAAGCTGCTGCAGGCGGTCGGTATAGATCTGGCGGAACTGCTCGGCCGAAATCTCGGTCCCGCCCACCTTGGCGAAGGTCGACTGGCCAAACCCCTTGAAAATGTCGGCAATGCCCCAAATTCCGAAACTGACGATCAAAACGCCCATCACCACGGCCATAATCGTCTTGCCGAGCCAGTTTGATGAGGCTTTCCGCATTCCTCGAAGCATGGGTCCAACTTGTTTTACAGGAGGGGAACCGGGTCGTGCCCAATGGGGAGCCGAAAGTCGAGGCTTTTGTCCCGCAGCAGGGCGTCACCGGGTTGAAAACCCATCATAAAGTGGCCGAAGCGCCCCCGCAACCTTGGCCGCGCGGGCGGAAGCGTCGCACGGTGAGCGCGAAGCCGCGCTCTGGAAGTCGCCGCCCGGCTCTGGTAGCGCAGGGACACGCTTGAACGATGGGACATCCGACATGACCGACGCCATCCGGCCGCTGATCGCCGGCAACTGGAAAATGAACGGCCTGAAATCCTCTTTTGTCGAGTTCGACGCGATGCTGGCGGGCGCCGGCGATGTCGCCGGAAGGGCCGATCTCCTGGTCTGTCCGCCGGCGACGTTGGTCGGGGCCTTTGCCGACAAGGCGCGCGGCTCGAAGGTCGCGGTCGGCGCCCAGGATTGCCATCCCAAGGCATCGGGTGCCCACACCGGCGATCTCTCGGCGGAGATGTTCAAAGACCTCGGCGCGGTCGCGATCATCGTCGGCCATTCCGAGCGGCGCGCCGACCACGGCGAGACCGATGCCTTGATTCGGCAGAAGGCGGAGGCCGTCTGGCGCGCCGGATTGACCGCGATCGTCTGCATCGGCGAGACGCGCGAGCAGCGCGACGCCGGCAAGACGCTCGATCTCTGCGGCACCCAGCTTGCGGGCTCGCTGCCCGACGGCTCGACCGCGGCCAACCTGGTCGTGGCCTATGAGCCGGTCTGGGCGATCGGCACCGGCCTGACCCCGACGGCCAAGGATGTCGAGGAAGTTCACAGGTTTATCCGAGGTCAGCTCACCGATCGCTTCATGGGCGAGGGAAACAGGATCAGGATCCTCTACGGCGGCTCGGTCAAGCCGTCGAACGCGGCCGAGCTGATGGCCGTCGCCAATGTCAACGGCGCACTGGTCGGCGGCGCCAGCCTGAAGGCGTCCGACTTTTTGGCGATCGCCGCGGGGTGTTAGGCGGCCGCGGCCGTGCCTCGAATTGGGCTCGCTCACCGTCACCCTGAGGTGCGAGCGGAGCGAGCCTCGAAGGGGCGACGGCCCGGCTGGTGGCCGTGCACCCTTCGAGACGCCGCTACGCGGCTCCTCCAGCGACAAAGGCTTCGCCTTTGCGCGGGGGTGACGGGATTGGCAGTTGGCCGTAGGCACCTTTATTGAGTGGCGGGCTAGGCAGCCGCAGCCGCGCCGATCCGCTTCCAGTAGATCATCGTCCCGGTGAGGCCGCCATGCGGCTTCAGCGCGTAGTCCGGGATGATGCCGGTGAGCTGAAATCCCAGCCGTTCGTAGAGTGGCGCGGCGCCATCCTCTTCGGCGGTGTCGAGCACGAGCAGCGTGCGTCCGTGCGCGATCGCAAGCTGCTCGGCCGCGCGCATCAATTCGGTCGCCACGCCGCGATGGCGGTGGGCGATGCGTGTCATCATCTTTGCAATTTCCGCCCGATGCGGCTGGTTCGGCGGCAGGTTGAGCAGAAGCGTCACGGTGCCGATCAGATCATTGCCGGTGAAGGCGCCGAGCACGATGCGTTCGCCGCGCGCGGCGGCGCCGAGCGAGTCCTGCCAGAACGCATCGGCGTCATCCGGCGACAGCGGATGCATGAAGCTCACCGAGCCGCCGCCGGCGACGGTCTCGATCAGCAGCTCGCGAAGCGCGCTGCGAATCGCGGGCGCGTCCTCGAGCGGCTTGATGGCAAGGTGCGACATGCATCAGCTCCGGGCCAGGGTGACCACATAGGTGCACCCGACGTTGGTCTCGTTGGCGAAGGTCGTCTCGGCCGGCGGGCCAAAACCGAGGCAATCGCCGGCGGCGAGCACGTGGCGTGCGCCGCCTTCGGTGATGACGAGGCTGCCGCTGAGCACCCAGACCAGTTGGCGGATATGCGCGTAGGAGGAGGCGGGCAGGGTCACGGTCTGCTTCGGCGGCAACTCGACCCGCACCAGCTCGACCGGATGGTCGGGACGGCTGAACACCTGGCGGCGCAGATAGCCGGTTTCCGGATCGCGCCAGACCGGTTGCGCGGCGGCGCGCGACAGCCGTTCGCCCTGGCCTTCGGCGCGCAACATCAGCCCGGCCAAAGTGAGATCGAAAGCCGAGGCGAGGCGCACCAGCACGACCGCGGTGGGGCTGACCTCGGCGCGCTCGATCTTGCTGATCGTGGCCTTCGAGACGCCTGCACGTTCGGCGAGGTCGGCCAGCGACCAGCCGCGGCTATCGCGTTCGAGCCTGATCCGCTGTGCCAGTCGTTGGCTCAGATCGTCTACCAAAGTATCCATGTGTCTATTATAATAGAAATCGCCGGTTCCGGGCAAGGCCCGGCCGGGCCGCGATCGGCGCGGCTTGTGATCATCGACAGTGCGACTATCTCGGGGGTGACAATGCCCGGTGCAATCGTGTAACAGGGCGCGACTTCACGAAAACCCGTAAAGCCGATAGCGCCGTTTGTCTGGCCGCTTGGCGGCTTATGACGGAAGGCTTGCGATGCAGACTGTCGTTATCATTATTCATCTCATGATTGTCAGCGTCATGATCGGCGCCGTGCTGTTGCAGAAATCCGAAGGCGGCGGCCTTGGCATGGGTGGCGGCGCCGGCTTCATGTCGAGCCGCGGCACCGCCAATTTGCTGACGCGGACCACGGCGATCCTCGCGGTGGGCTTCTTCATCACCAGCCTGTTCCTGTCCTGGTACGCAGGCTACGACCGCAAGCCGAGCTCGATCATCGGCACCGGCGCACCGGCGCAGACGCAGCCGGCCGGCGGCACGCCGATGAACGCGCCGACCTCGGGCGGCATCCTCGATTCGCTGAAGAAGGCCGACGAGCAGCAGGGGCAGCAGGCCCCGAGCGGCCCGCAGGCGCCACGGTCGCAATAAAGCAGGGTGGCCATGCAGGATGCCCCGCTGGCATCCTGCATCAGAAACCCCCATCAATGCTTTGAAATCGCTTCCAGTTTGATGCAACCCACAGCCCGGCGAATTGTTTGCCGGGAACAGCCGATTCGTTTTGCGAATCGCCGGAGTCGGATTAAAGGTAAAGTCCCATGGCGCGGTACATATTCATCACCGGCGGCGTGGTCTCCTCGCTCGGCAAGGGTCTGGCTTCAGCGGCGCTCGGCGCTTTGCTGCAGGCCAGGGGCTACAAAGTCCGCCTTCGCAAGCTCGATCCCTATCTCAACCTCGATCCCGGAACGATGTCGCCGTATCAGCACGGCGAAGTGTTCGTGACCGACGACGGCGCCGAGACCGACCTCGATCTCGGCCATTACGAGCGCTTCACCGGTCGTCCGGCCACCAAGGCCGACAACATCACGACCGGTCGGATCTACCAGGATATTATCTCCAAGGAGCGCCGCGGCGACTATCTCGGTGCCACCATCCAGGTGGTCCCGCACGTCACCAACGCGATCAAGGAATTCGTGCTGTCGGGTAACGACGAGTTCGATTTCGTGCTGGTCGAGATCGGCGGCACCGTCGGCGACATCGAGGGCCTGCCGTTCTTCGAGGCGATCCGCCAGCTCAAGAACGAGCTGCCGCGCGATCATGCCGTCTACATTCACCTGACGCTTCTGCCGTACATTCCAAGTGCCGGCGAACTCAAGACAAAGCCGACGCAGCACTCGGTGAAGGAGCTGCGCTCGATCGGCATCCAGCCGGACATCCTGCTGTGCCGCACCGACCGCGAGATTCCCAAGGAGGAGCGGCGCAAGCTCGGCCTGTTCTGTAACGTGCGCGAGAGCGCCGTGATCGAGGCGCGCGACGTCGACAACATCTACGCCGTGCCGGAGGCCTATCACGCCGCCGGCCTCGACGACGAGGTGCTGGCCGCGTTCGGCATCACCGCGAAGATTCCGCCGGCGCTGCAGAGCTGGCACGTCATCAACGAGCGCGTCCGCAATCCGGAAGGTGCGGTGACGATCGCCATCGTCGGCAAATACACCGGCATGAAGGACGCCTACAAATCGCTGATCGAGGCGCTGTCGCATGGTGGCATCGCCAACAAGGTGAAGGTCAATCTCGACTGGATCGAGAGCGAGGTGTTCGAGAACGAGGACCCGGCGCCGTTCCTCGAGCACGTCAACGGCATCCTGGTGCCCGGCGGCTTCGGCCAGCGCGGCGCCGAGGGCAAGATCCGCGCGGCGCAGTTCGCGCGCGAGCGTGACGTGCCGTATTTCGGCATCTGCTTCGGCATGCAGATGGCGGTGATCGAGGCGGCGCGCAACCTGGTCGGCATCGAGGACGCCAACTCGACCGAGTTCGGCCCGACCAAGGAGCCGCTGGTCGGCCTGATGACGGAATGGCTGCGCGGCAACGAGCTCGAGAAGCGCTCGCAGAGCGGCGATCTTGGCGGCACGATGCGGCTCGGCGCCTATCCCGCGGCGCTCAACCGCGGCAGCCGCGTCTCGCAGGTCTATGGCGGCGCGACCGAGATCTCCGAGCGGCACCGCCATCGCTACGAGGTCAACACCGCCTACAAGGACCGCCTCGAGCAGCACGGCCTGCGCTTCTCCGGCATGTCGCCTGACGGCGTGCTGCCGGAGATCGTGGAGTACGAGGACCATCCCTGGTTCATCGGCGTCCAGTTCCATCCCGAGCTGAAGTCGCGGCCGTTCGAGCCGCATCCGCTGTTTGCCTCGTTCATCGAGGCCGCAGCGAAGCAGAGCCGGCTGGTCTAACCAAGCGGCCGTCAGCTGCGCCGCTATGCGGCGCAGTCCTCGCTGGCCCGGCGTTCTTTCTTGATCGGTGAAACGTTTGCACCAGCCGCCGGCGTGCCGTCGCGCGTCATCAGCTTGTATTGCGGGCGGCGCGTCAGCCGGTAGACTGCGGCCGGCGGCACGTTGAGGATGGCGCGATCGACCAGCGTGGCGCGCAGGCCGAGCCGGTCGAGGATCGGCCGCGGCACCGGGCAGCGCATGCCGTAGGTGAATTGATAGAACGCGCCGCCGGGACGCAGATAGCTGAACGCGCCGCCGACGATCGAGATCACCTTGCGCGGCGACATGTTGAGCAGCGGCAGTCCGCTGACGACGGCGCCGACCGGCGCGCCCTCATATAGCCGTTCCGAGGCCAGCCGCGCCGCGTCCATCCACAGCACGCGCGCGCCGGGAAAACGGAGCTGCAACAGCCGCATGAAATCCGAGCCGTACTCGATCAGCGTAAGATCCTGCTGGCGCACGCCGCGCTTCAACAGCTGATAGGTAAACGCGCCGGTGCCCGGACCGAGCTCGAGCACCGGGCCGGTGTCGGCGGTGATGTCGCGCGTGATGAGTTCGGCGAGCGCGGCGCCCGACGGCGCGATGGCGCCGACGCGGCCGGGGGCCGCCATCCACGCCGTGAAGAAAGACAGCAGATCATGTGACATTGGGATTCCCAACAGAGTGTCGCGGCGCTTCGACTCAAGATGCGAAGCGTGACGCCTTGTTTGCGGGAGCTGCATTGCGACAACATTGCGCGAGAGCCCCGTTCCGATTGAATCGGAACGGGGCTCTCGATTCTAGTTTTGACGCGTTTGCTTCACGCGAACCGGTGCCCATCCCGCATCGAGTGCGGGACAGGCTTCGCTCGAAAACGCTTGGTATCACGATGCGAACGGCGCCGGCGGTAATGTGAGGCGGAAGCACGCGCCGCCCTTCGGACCATCGAGCACGGAGACGTGACCGCCGTGCAGCCTTGCGATCTCGCGCACCATGTTGAGGCCGAGGCCGGCGCCGCGGTCGAGCGGCGCGAGCCGATAGAACGGGTCGAAGATCCGCGTGCGCTGGTCCTGGGGAATGCCGTCGCCTTCATCCGATACGTCGATCGTCGCGGCGCTGCCGACATGGATGGTGATGGTGCCGCGGCGGCCGCCATGCTGGATGGCGTTCTGCACCAGATTGGTCAGCGCGCGCTCCAGCGCCGCGCGATCGCCGGATGTTTCCACGCGATCGACCGAAGTATCGAGCGACAGCTCGTAGCCGGCCGCGATCGCCAGCGGCGCAAGGTCGGCCGCGACATTGCGTGCGACCGCGACGAGATCGACGCGGACGAACGGATTGCGGCACTGGTCGAAGCGCTGGATGTCGAGCAGTTGCTCGGCCAATGTCGCAAGCCGCGCCGAGTCCTCGAGCAGGCGGGTTTTCTCCGGGCCCGGCGGCAGCGACTCCAGCCGCGTGTTGAGGATCGCGATCGGCGTGCGCAATTCATGTGCCGCGTCGGCGACGAAGCGCTGGTGCCGGGAATAGCCGTCGTCGAGCCGCTTCAGCGCATCGTTGATGGCGGTCACCAGCGGCGCGACCTCTAGCGGCAGATGATCCGCCGACAGCCGGCTGCCGCGCTGGCGGAAATCGATCCGGCGCGCTTCGTCGGCGGTGGTATCGAGACCGGCGAAGGCGCGCTTCACCACCATCGGCGTCGCGATGAAGGTGGCGCATGCCATCAGGAAAAGGCCGGGCAGGGCAATGGCGAGGAACGCCAGCGTCGTGGCGAGCGCGGTCTTGACGCTCGACATCGGCCCTTGCGTCGCGGTGAGCACCTGCACGGGGCCGGCATCGGAATTGACGCGCTTCAGCCGCGCCGGCGGCTTGCGCGGATCATCCTCGAACATCTGCCAGCCGAGCCGCGCCTGGCTGATCTGGTCGAGCGCGCCACCGATCCTGGCGAATTCCGGCGGCACCGCGCCTTCCGTCAGCGAACGGCCTTGCCGGTCGCGGACCAGGAACCAGAGGTCGGGCGTGTCGTCACGAAGCTTTTGCAGTTCGGCCGTCGGGCGCAGGATCAGCTCGCCCTTGCCGTCGCGTGCGACCGCGCCCTGCACGATGGAAATCACATGATCCTCATCGCGCGGAACGATCAGGAAACCGGTGGCACACAACGCGCTGATCAGGCAGACGATCAGCATCGCAAGCAGCAGCGCCTGCAGCGTCACCAGCCGCCAGCTCAGTTGCGAGCGCAGGCAATAGTGCTCGGCCTGTTCGCTCATGACGTTTGCTTCAGAAGATAGCCGACGCCGCGGATGCTATGGATCTCGACCCCGGCGTTGGCGTCCGCGAGTTTGCGGCGCAGCCGCGAGACGTGGGCGTCGAGCGCGTTGGACTGGATCTCGTCCTCGAAATTATAGACGGCTTCCTCCAGCGTCGCGCGCAGCACGGTGCGGCCCATGCGGCGCAGCAGCGTCTCCAGCACCAGCAGCTCGCGCCGCGGCAGCTCGAGCGGATGGCCGTCGACGCTGGCCTCGCGATGGCTGCAATCGAACGCCACGCGACCGGCCCTGATGATCTCGAGCTGCAGTCCGGCGGGGCGGCGCAGCACGGCGCGCAGCCGCGCCAGCAGCTCCTCGACGGCGAACGGCTTGGCCAGATAGTCGTCGGCGCCACTGTCGAGGCCGGTGATGCGGTCGGTGAGATCGCCGCGCGCGGTCAGCACGATGATCGGAACGCCGTCGGCCTTGGCGCGCAGCTTCGGGATCAGGGTGAGGCCGTCGCCGTCCGGAAGCTGGCGGTCGAGCAGGACCGCGCCATGCACGTCGGCACAGATCGCTTCCTCGGCCTCGGCAAGGTTCGGCACGTGGTCGACCACCATGTCATAGCCCTTCAGCGCCTGCGACAGCGCCGCCGCCATTTCGGCCTCGTCCTCAACCAGCAGTATCCGCATGTCCTTGTGGGTCCAGCTCCTGAAGGCAGGTTTTAAGGCAAGTAACATTGCAACAACATTGCGGAAATGGCCGCCTGTCGCGAGCAGGGGTGCCATGTTGTCACCCCCTCAAGACAGTCCGGAAGGCGCTGGCTATAACCGCCCGCACACAAATCTGGGAGGACCGCCAATGATCTACGAGACCCGCGTCTATCGCTGCCTGCCGGGACGGCTGCCGGCGCTGCTCAAGCGCTTCGAGACCATCACGCTGAAGCTCTGGGACAAGCACGGCATCAGGCAGGCCGGCTTCTTCACGACGCTGGTCGGGGAATCCAACCAGGACCTGACCTATCTGCTGGCCTGGGAATCGCTCGCCGAGCGCGAGAAGAAGTGGACCGCGTTCCAGACCGATCCGGAGTGGATCACCGCGCGCGCCAAGACCGAGGAGGACGGCCAGATCGTTCTCAACATCGTCAACCAGCTGCTGGTGCCGACGGCGTTTTCGTCGGTCAAGTGACGCGGTGGCCGCAGGGGGCGCGATGACGAAACTTCGTCGCGCCCAGTGACCGGCGCGGCTATTGCGGGCAGCCGGACGTCTGATCGCCCTCGCGGACCATCGGCTTGCCGTTGATGAGGACGCCGTGGCTGCCGGAGGTCGTCTTGCCGCCGCAATGCGTGCGATCGCCCATGACCACCGCCGGCTTGCCGTTGATCAGGACATTGGGCACGCCCTCGACGAGCGGGCCGCCATTGCTGGTGGTATCGCCGCTGCGCGCTGCCGGCTTGCCATTGACGGTCACGCCGGTGGCGCCGCCGGTGACGACCCCGGGCTGGCTGCTGGTCTGGCCGTAGGCGAGGCCCGACATCGCCGACAGGGCGGCGACGGCTCCGATCATCAGCGGGATGCGCATGTCTTCCCCATGGGAATCTGTTCCGAGCCAGTTTATAGGCGCTGTTCGGGCAGGATTGTGTTAGCACGGCGCACCCACGGCGTCAGCGCAACCCCCTCATCGTGCGGGATGGCTTGATCCGTCCCGCGCGGGACTGCATGGTCGCCGGCAAAAGGATGCAGCATTTTGACCAATCAGGTTTCCGCGCCAGCCGCCGCGCCGATCGTTGCCGTCGGATCGGCCAAATTCGGCAATGCCTTGCCCATCTCAATCATCGCCGGTCCCTGCCAGCTCGAGAGCCGCGCGCATGCGCTTGAAGTGGCCTCCGCGCTGAAGGAGATCGCGGCGCGGCTGAAGATCGGTATGGTGTACAAGACCTCGTTCGACAAGGCGAACCGCACCAGCGCGACGGCGGCGCGCGGCATCGGATTGGCGCAGGCGCTGCCGATCTTCGCCGAAATCCGGTCTTCGCTCGGCTTGCCGGTGCTGACCGACGTGCATGAGGCGACCCAGTGCGCCGACGTGGCGCAGGCGGTCGACGTGCTGCAGATCCCGGCCTTCCTGTGCCGGCAGACCGATCTCTTGCTGGCCGCGGCCGCGACCGGCAAGGTCGTCAATGTCAAGAAGGGCCAGTTCCTGGCGCCGTGGGACATGGCCAATGTGGTCAGCAAGATCACCGGCGCCGGCAACGCCAATGTGCTGGTCACCGAGCGCGGCGCGTCGTTCGGCTACAACACGCTGGTCTCGGATATGCGCGCGCTGCCGATCCTTTCGCGCACCACCGGCGCGCCCGTCATCTTCGACGCCACCCATTCGGTGCAGCAGCCGGGTGGCAAGGGCACCTCGTCGGGCGGCGAGCGTGAATTCGTCCCGGTGCTGGCGCGGGCCGCGGTCGCGGTCGGCGTCGCCGGCGTGTTCATCGAGACCCATCCCGATCCGGACCATGCGCCGTCAGACGGCCCCAACATGGTGCCGCTCCGTGACTTCGAGTCCCTCGTCAAGCGGCTGATGCAGTTCGACGCGCTCGCCAAGACGGCCTGACCGGCGGACGACGACATGACCGCAACCAGCGGCATGCCGCCGGCCCTCAACGTGATCACGCTGGCGACCTTCGCGGCGAGCCTGTCGGTGCGCGCGCTCGATCCGGTGCTGCCGCATGTCGCCGAGGACTTTGGCGTCAGCATCGCGACCGCGGCGAGCTTTGCCGCGGTGTTCGCCTTCACCTTTGCCGCGGTGCAGCCGGCGATCGGCGCCGCTGCCGACCTGTTCGGCAAGGCGCGGCTGATGACGATCTGCCTCGGACTGCTCGGCGTCGCCAACATCCTCGGCGCGCTGTCGACTTCGTTCCCGATGCTGTTCGTGACCCGCATCCTCGCCGGCATCGGCTCCGGCGGCGTATTTCCGGTGGCGCTGTCGTTGACCAGCGATCTGGTCGGCCCGGACAAGCGGCAGCTCGCGATCGGGCGAACCCTTGCGGGCTCGATGACCGGCAATCTGCTTGGCGCCACGGCCTCGGGCCTGATCGGCGACTTCCTCGGCTGGCGCGGCGTGCTCGCGGTGCTCGGCGGCCTCGTGATCATCGTCGCGCTTGCGGTCGCGGCCGGTTTCCGCGGCGCCGCGCTGAACCGTCCGCCGCGCACCAGCCTGAAGGCCCTTCGCCACGGTTATCGCACCATCTTCACCAATCCGAACGCCCGCATCTGTTACTCGGCGGTCTTCATCGAAGGCTGCTGCGTGCTCGGGCTGTTTCCCTTCATCGCCTCGTTCCTGTTCGAGCTCGGCGAGACCTCGCTGTCGATCGCCGGCATCGTGATCGCCGGCTTTGCGATCGGCGGATTGCTCTACACGCTGACGGTGTCGCGCCTGCTGCCGTGGATCGGGGTGAGGGGCATGATGGTCGTCGGCGCCACCCTGGTCGCTATCCAGCTCGTCGGCGTCGCCTTCGGGCCGCACTGGAAGCTGCAGATGGCGGGCCTCTTGGTGATGGGCCTCGGCTTCTACATGATCCACGGCTGCCTGCAGGTGTTCGCCAGCGAGCTGTCGGTCGAGGCGCGCGCCACCGCGCTGTCGCTGCACTCGTTCTTCTTTTTCATGGGCCAGACCGTCGGCCCGATCGCCTATGGCTTCGGCCTGCAACACGTCGGCAAGACCGCGACGCTGGTGTCAGCCGCCGCCGTGATGGTGGTGCTCGGCTTCATCTGCGCGCGGTTTCTGCGGCAGACCAGGCCCGCCGATGCGCAGACAACCTAGGCGTCCACGGGCCCGCCGGCGGTGGCAGACACAACATGCAGGGAAGCGGGGTGCAGCGTCAGGATGACGCATGTCGCAGCAGCGTTCGGACGACCGCGCATGGCATGAGGATTGCTTATTTCTCGCCATTTGAGGTGAGAGCGTGGACGTCCAGACTGGCTGGCCTATTCGAGGGAATGCGGACGTCAGGACAACGGGATATGGCACCGAGCCTCCACTTCAACGTTTTCTGGCCTCCTGCCACCAAGAATTCAAATCGGACAATTCCGGCGCGCTCGCCGACTACATTCCGGAGCTGAAACGGGCCAACCCTGCGCATTTCGGCATCAGCCTCGTCACCATCGATGGCCATGTCTACGAAGTCGGCGACAGCGCCGCTCCTTTCACCATCCAGTCCGTTTCGAAGGCGTTCGTGTTTGCGCTGGCCCTCGATCTCGTCGGCGAAGCGCGCGTCGCGTCGGCGATCGGCGTCGAGCCGAGCGGTGAGGCATTCAACTCGATCCGGCTGACCAACGACAACAAGCCGTTCAATCCGATGGTCAATGCCGGCGCGATTGCCTGCTCCGGGCTGATCCACGAGGTCGATGGCCGCGCCGCATTCGAGCGCATCCGGGACAAGCTCGGCCAGTTTGCCGGCCGCGAACTCGACGTCGACGACGCGGTCCATGCGTCGGAGACGGCGACCGGCAACCGCAATCGCGCGATCGCCTGGCTGCTGCGCAACTACCTCGTGCTGCAGGACGACGTCGATGCCGTGCTCGACATCTATTTCCGGCAATGCGCCATTCTCGTCACCGCGCGCGACCTCGCGGTGATGGCCGCAACGCTCGCCAATCGCGGCGTCAATCCGGTCACCGGCGTCCAGGTGGTGACGCCGCACGTCGTCGCGCGCACGCTGTCGGTGATGACGAGCTCGGGCATGTACGACTATGCCGGCGAGTGGATCTATCGCGTCGGAATGCCCGCCAAGAGTGGGGTCGGCGGCGGCATCGTCGCAGCGCTCCCGTCGCAATTGGGGCTCGGCACCTTTTCGCCGCTGCTCGATGGGCACTTCAACAGCGTGCGAGGCCTGAAGGTTTGCGAGGCGCTGTCGGCACGATTTGATCTGCATATGCTCAACCGCAGCGGCGACGTCCGCACCTGCATCATCGCCGACTACGACATCTTCGGCATCACCTCCCGCCGCAGCCGCCAGCCGCACGAACAGCAGATCCTCGATGACCGCCACAGCGACACCCGTGTCATCGAGCTGGTGGGGGCGCTCAACTTCGCGTCGATCGACTACGTCACTCGCCGGCTGTCCAGCGAGCCGCCCGGCGCGCCGCTGCTGATCCTTGATTTCCACCGCGTGCCCGACATCACGGCAGCCGGCGCCCGGCTGCTGGCTGAGAAAATCGCCACGCTCGGAAATTCCGGTGTCACCACGATCATCTCCGGTGTCGAGACGACGTCGCCGGTCTGGGCCACGATCCGCGCGCAGATCGAAGAGCCGAAGCGGTTGCGGCATTTTCCGCTGCTCGACGACGCCGTTGAATGGGCCGAGGATCAACTGATCTACCGCTATGGCGGCTTCACCGAGACCAAGGAGACCGCCCATCTCGGCGAGCAGGCGCTGTTGGCCGATCTCGCGCCCGAGGAGATCGCCGCGCTCGCCGAACTCTCGACGCCGCGCCGCTACGACGCCGGCCAGCGCATCGTCGTGGCCGGCGAGCCGGCCAATTCGTTGTTCTTCCTGCAAAGCGGGATGGTGAGCGTGAAGCTGCCGAGCGGCGTGCGGCTTGCCTCGCTCGGGCCGGGGATGGAGTTCGGCGAGATGGCGATCATCGAGGGCCACCGCAGCGCCGACGTCTGGGCGGACACGCCGGTCAAATGCCTCGAGCTGCCGATCGACAGCTTTGCCGACTATCGTCAGCTCCACCCGCAGATTTCGATGAAGATCATGCGCAATCTTTCCGCACTGCTGGCGCGCCGCCTCATCCTCGCCAATGCCAAGGTCGATCTGCTGAGCGCCTATTGAGACGCCGGATCAGCCCCGGCCTCGATAGGGCGCGACGCCCTGATCGGGAACCCAGACGCCCTTCGGCAGCCGGCCGGTCTGGAAGAACACGTCGATCGGGATGCCGCCGCGCGGATACCAGTAACCGCCGATCCGCAGCCATTTCGGTTTGATTTCCCCGACGATGCGCTTCCCGATCATGACGGTGCAATCCTCGTGGAAGGCGCCGTGATTGCGGAAGCTCGCCGCATAGAGTTTCAGCGACTTAGATTCCAGGAGCCACCGGCCCGGCACATAGTCGAGCACCAGATGGGCGAAGTCCGGCTGGCCGGTGATCGGGCAGACCGAGGTGAATTCCGGGATAGCGAAGCGCACCAGATAATCCGTGCCGGCCTGCGGATTGGGGACGCGGTCGAGCACCGCCTTGTCCGGGCTATCCGGCCACGCGACGGCACGGCCGAGTTGCAGGGTTTTCTTCGCCATGGGCCTCATCCTTTTGGGAGCGGCCGAAATGAACGGAAGCGGGCGGTTCGTCAACCGTCCGCGTGCTGGGGCAGGGTGCTACGCGGGCGCGGCAGTCTGGATCAGGACCAAGCGGTCTTGGCCGGATTCACAGCCCCAGACCTCGCCGGGCCGGCCATCGAGTTGCCGGACATTCGCGCCGGCGCGGTCGCTCGGAAAGGCGTTGAAGGTCGCGCCCACCGGATCGAAGCGCATGATCGCGTTGGCCGAGAAATCGGTGAGCCAGACCTTGTCCTTATCGTCGACATAGACGGCATAGGTCCGTGGATTGCTGCCGGGCAGCTTCCAGGCCCTCCACGTCCCGTCGGCGGGATCGTGCACCGACACGTTGCCGCTGTTCCATTCGCTGACCCAGATCCGCCCCCGCGAATCCGACCACACCCGTCGCGCGCCCTGTTTCGGCGTCGGCGGCTGGACCACGCTGGCGTTGCCGGTCGCAAGGTCAATCCGTGCGATATAGCTGCCGGCAAGCGAGGCGTACCAGATGTCGCCGTTTGGGGTCACGGTGATGCCGTAGGGGCCGACGCCGCGCGGTGCCTCGAACACCTTCATCTCACCGGATTTCGGATCGAGCCGGCCGTAGAAGCCGGACTGGCCGGTGAACCAGTAGACGCCGCGCTTGTCGAACACGCCGGTATTGAGATTGGCGTCAGTGGCTTTCTCAGGCAGGCGGAACAGCGTCACCTTGTGGTCGCCGGGGTCGACGCGGGCGATCGCATTCTGCCCGCCCTCGGTTACCCATGGCGCGCCGTCGGGGCCGATCGTGACGCCGTGCGGGGCCGCACCCTTGCCGAGGCTGACCAGCTTGAACGCACTGTCGCGCGGATTGAGCCGGCCCAGCGCACCGCTCCGCTGGCCCGTGAACCAGACGGTG
This sequence comes from Bradyrhizobium sp. USDA 3262, assembly GCF_054060035.1. Classification (NCBI taxonomy): domain Bacteria; kingdom Pseudomonadati; phylum Pseudomonadota; class Alphaproteobacteria; order Hyphomicrobiales; family Nitrobacteraceae; genus Bradyrhizobium; species Bradyrhizobium sp. USDA 3262. The sequence continues at coordinate 5,750,837 of NZ_JBSSCT010000001.1, read as the reverse complement.
CCATCGGGCGCCGGCGTGACATCGTGCAGGCCGGTCCCGGCGTCGACATTGAAATATTTCACCCGGAACGGCGTCTGGGCATCCTGCGCCTGCGCTCTCGTGGTCAAAATCGCGGCAGTGGTGGAGGCGAGAAACTGGCGACGGTTCATTGCGTTATCCCGGCTTCGTGAAACAATGGGCCAGCACGCGAAGGCAATCCCCGACAGCATAAACCCACCACATTGCACCGTCAGACGGGCCGGGCGGGCGGGCCGTTCACATTTGCTTGCGCGCCGTGTATGACGCGGCGCATCAGCCAACCCCATATCGAGAAAGAGCACGTCATGACTGACATCGTCGACATCATCGGCCGCGAAATCCTTGATAGCCGCGGCAACCCCACGGTCGAGGTCGATGTGGTGCTGGAGGATGGGTCAATCGGTCGCGCGGCGGTGCCGTCGGGAGCGTCCACCGGCGCGCATGAGGCGGTGGAACTGCGCGATGGCGACAAGTCGCGCTATCTCGGCAAGGGCGTCGAGAAGGCGGTCGCCGCCATCAACGGCGAGATCTTCGAGGCGCTCAGCGACCAGGCCGTCGAGGAGCAGGTCGCGATCGACCAGATCATGATCGAGCTCGACGGCACGCCGAACAAGAGCCGGCTCGGGGCCAACGCCATCCTCGGCGTCTCGCTGGCCTGCGCCAAGGCCGCCGCCGAATCCTTCGACATGCCGCTGTATCGTTATGTCGGCGGCACCTCGGCGCGGACGCTGCCGGTGCCGATGATGAACATCATCAATGGCGGCGTGCATGCCGACAACCCGATCGACTTCCAGGAATTCATGATCCTGCCGGTCGGCGCCACGTCGTTCGCCGAGGCGCTGCGTTGCGGTTCGGAAATCTTCCACACGCTGCGCGGCGAATTGAAGAAGGCCGGCCACAACACCAATGTCGGCGACGAGGGCGGCTTCGCGCCGAACCTGCCGTCGGCCGACGCCGCGCTCGAGTTCGTCATGAACGCGATCGGCAAGGCCGGCTACAAGGCGGGCGACGACGTCGTGCTCGGCCTCGACTGCGCCTCTACCGAATTCTTCAAGGAAGGCTCCTACGTCTATGGCGGCGAGAACAAGACCCGCTCGCGCTCCGAGCAGGTGAAGTATCTCGCCGATCTCGTCGGCCGCTATCCGATCGTCACCATCGAGGACGGCATGTCGGAGGACGACATGGACGGCTGGAAGGAGCTGACGGATGCGATCGGCAAGAAGTGCCAGCTGGTCGGCGACGATCTGTTCGTCACCAACGTCACCCGGCTTGCCGACGGCATCAAGAACGGCCGCGCCAATTCGATCCTGGTCAAGGTCAACCAGATCGGCACGCTGACCGAGACGCTTGCGGCGATCGAGATGGCCTACAAGGCCGGCTACACCGCCGTGATGTCGCACCGCTCCGGCGAGACCGAGGATTCCACGATCGCCGATCTCGCGGTCGCCACCAATTGCGGGCAGATCAAGACCGGCTCGCTGGCACGCTCCGACCGCACCGCCAAGTACAACCAGCTGCTGCGCATCGAGCAGCAGCTCGGCACCCAGGCGAAATACGCGGGCAGGGCGGCCTTGAAGGCGCTGGCGTAGCGCCCCAATTTGATCGGGATCCAACAAACGCAAAAACGGGAGGTCGGGATGAGCGACGGCAAGAGCGGTCTGCAACTGCGTTCGCTGCTCAAGAAGAATGGCGAGCTCGAGATATCGCTGGTCAATGTCCCGACCCCCGAGCCCGGCCCCGACGAGGTCGTGGTCCGGGTCGAGGCGACCCCGATCAATCCGTCCGACCTCGGTCTTCTGATCGGCCCGGCCGACATGTCGGCCGCCAAGGTCTCCGGCAGCAAGGAATTGCCCGTGGTGACCGCGCGCGTGCCGGAAGCGGCATTGCCGGGCCTTGCCGCGCGGCTCGACGAGTCCATGCCGGTCGGCAATGAAGGTGCCGGCGTCGTGATCAGGACCGGTTCATCGGATGCGGCGAAAGCGCTGATCGGCCGCACCGTCGCGATGATCGGTGGCGCGATGTATGCGCAATACCGCACGCTGCGCGTCAACGAATGCCTGCCGCTGCCCGACGGCACCACGCCGGCGGAAGGCGCGTCCTGCTTCGTCAATCCGCTGACCGCGCTCGGCATGACCGAGACGATGCGGCGCGAGGGGCACAAGGCGCTGGTGCACACCGCGGCGGCGTCCAATCTCGGCCAGATGCTCAACAAGATCTGCCTCAAGGACGGCATCGGCCTCGTCAACATCGTGCGCAACAAGGAGCAGGCCGACATCCTGCACAAGATCGGCGCCAAGCATGTCGTCGATTCCTCCGCGCCCGATTTCATGGACAAGCTCACCGGCGCGTTGGTCGAGACCGGCGCGACCATCGCCTTCGATGCGATCGGCGGCGGCAAGCTCGCGGGCCAGATCCTGGTCGCGATGGAGACCGCGATCAACAAGACCGCCAAGGCCTACAGCCGCTACGGCTCGAACGTACACAAGCAGGTCTATGTCTATGGCAGCCTCGACACCCGCTCGATCGAATTGCCGCGCGGCTTCGGCATGGCCTGGGGCGTCGGCGGCTGGCTGCTGTTCCCGTTCCTGATGAAGATCGGTCCGGAGGCCGGCAACAAGCTGCGCCAGCGCGTGGTGGCCGAGTTGAAGACGACCTTCGCCAGTCACTACACCAAGGTGGTCTCGTTGCAGGAGACCCTGCAGCTCGACAACATCGCCGTCTACAACAAGCGCGCGACCGGCGAGAAATTCCTGATCAACCCGAACAAGGGCTGAGGATCGAAAACGAAGGGCCGTCCCGACAGGGGCGGCCTTTTTGCTTTGCATAGACCAATTCGGCGAAACGCTGCGTTTCCGGAATTGAACGATCCATGCACTTGCATCTTTCTTGGTGCGCCGGTAGGTGAGGCCCACCAGTTTCACGCGCAACCCGAGGGGAATTTGCTATGGCCTATAACATCGTCACCATCGTCGGCAGCATCCGCAAGCAGAGCTTCTCGCTCAAGATCGCCAATGCGCTGGCCAAGCTTGCACCGGCGTCGCTGAAGCTCGATGTGACGACGCTTCAGGAAATTTCCTTCTTCAACCAGGACCTCGAGGCCGCACCGCCGGCGAACTGGCTCGCCTTCCGCGAGAAGCTGCAGAAGTCGAACGGCGTGCTGTTCGTGACCCCCGAATACAACCGCTCGATCCCGGGCGTGCTGAAGAACGCGATCGACGTCGCCTCGCGGCCCTACGGCAAGAGCTCTTTCATCGGCAAGCCGATCGGCATCATCGGCAATTCGCCCGGACCGCTCGGCGGCGTCAGCGCGGTGAAGCACCTGCAGAACATCCTGCCGGGCATTTCCGGTCCGATCCTCGGTCAGCCGGAAGCCTATCTCAACGGCGTCGGCGATGCCTTCGACGACAACGGCGAACTGACCAAGGAGTCGCTCAAGGGCGTGCTGCAGCAGTATCTCGACGCCTTCGCGGCCTTTATCGAAAAGCAGAACCGCTGAGCAAGAGCCCCGTTCGGATTGAATCGGAACGGGACTCTGAACTTGTTTTGACGCGTTGTCTTCACGCGAACCGGTATCCACTTCGCTCGAAAACGCTCCGGTTCAGCCTTCATTAACCCCATGGCCGCATGCTCGCGGCCATGGTTTCCCGCACACGCCTCAAATCGATTCTGACCGGGCTCGCCCTCTATACGCTGGCGGCGCTGATGGTCGGCTATTTCGGCGTCAACGCCTACACCGGCAAATACGGCTTGAACGCGCGGCAGGAGCTCGATCAGGAGATCATCGCGCTGACCTCCGAGCTGGCGCGGCTGAAGAAGGAGCGGGCCGAGGGCGAGCAGCGGGTGTCGCTGTTGCGGTCGGACCGGGTCGATCCCGACATGCTGGACGAGCGTGCGCGCTTCCAGCTCGACTACGCCAATCCGCGTGATCTCGTTCGGATCAACAAGAACTGACGCGTTCTCAAATTTCAAAATCATTCGCGTGCTATCACAAAAATGTCGCGCTGCGCTGCAGTGCGGCATAGCAAAATTCCATCGGGCGAACGCAATCCTTCCAAGGCGATTTGAGTTGGGTTAGAGAGGGTTCTCCGACTTCTCTCACCCGGAATTGCCATGGCCGCACCCAAGAAAAGCGTCGCAAAAGAATCAGGGCAGGAGAAGGCCGGTTCTCCCCCCGAATTCACCAAGGAGCAGGAGCTCAAGGCACTGCGGGACATGCTCCTAATCCGGCGCTTCGAGGAGAAGGCCGGTCAACTCTACGGCATGGGTGCGATCGGCGGTTTCTGCCATCTCTATATCGGCCAGGAAGCAGTCGTGGTCGGCATGCAGATGGCGCTGAAGCCGGGCGACGAGGTCATAACCGGCTACCGGGACCACGGCCACATGCTGGCCTGCGACATGGAAGCCAAGGGCGTGATGGCCGAATTGACCGGACGCCGCGGCGGCTATTCCCGCGGCAAGGGTGGCTCCATGCACATGTTCAGCAAGGAGAAGCACTTTTACGGCGGTCACGGGATCGTGGGCGCGCAGGTCTCGCTCGGTACCGGCCTTGCGTTCGCCAACCGCTATCGCGGCAACGATAACGTCAGCGTGACCTATTTCGGCGACGGCGCGGCCAACCAGGGCCAGGTCTATGAAAGCTTCAACATGGCGGAGCTGTGGAAGCTGCCGGTGATCTACGTGATCGAGAACAACCGCTACGCGATGGGCACCTCGGTGTCGCGTGCATCGGCCCAGCAGGACTTCTCCAAGCGTGGCGCCTCCTTCAACATTCCCGGCAAGCAGGTCGACGGCATGGACGTGCGCGCCGTCAAGGCCGCCGCCGATGAGGCCGTGGCCTGGTGCCGCGGCGGCAACGGTCCGATGATTCTGGAGATGCAGACCTACCGCTACCGCGGCCACTCGATGTCCGATCCGGCGAAGTACCGCACGCGCGAGGAGGTCGAGAAGGTGCGTCACGACCAGGACCCGATCGAGCAGGTGCGCAACCGCTTGCTGGCCTCGGGCCTCAGCGAGCAGGACCTGAAGGCGATCGACGCCGAGGTGCGCGAGATCGTCAACGCGGCCGCCGACTTCGCGCAGCACGATCCGGAGCCGGATCCGTCCGAACTCTACACCGACATCTACCGCTGACCCCACCGCGCAGACGAATTTCAAGACCGATTTCGGGAGCCGATATGCCCATTCAAGTGCTGATGCCTGCGCTGTCGCCCACCATGGAGAAGGGCAACCTCGCCAAATGGCTGAAAAAGGAAGGCGAGACCATCAAGTCCGGTGACGTCATCGCCGAGATCGAGACCGACAAGGCGACGATGGAGGTCGAGGCAACCGACGAGGGCACGCTCGGCAAGATCCTGATCCCGGAAGGCACCGCGGACGTTGCGGTGAACACGCCGATCGCCACCATTCTCGTCGACGGCGAGAGCGCCGCCGACCTCGCCAAGGCGCCGGCGGCACCGGTGCCGCAGCCGAAGGCCGCCGAGGCCGCGCCGGCCGAAGCCAAGGGGGATGCAAAGGCGGAAGCGCCGCAGCCCGCGGCGAAAGCACCGGCCGCGCCCGCGACCGAGCCGCTGCCTGATCCGGAAATCCCTGCGGGGACCGAGATGGTCACGCAGACCATTCGCGAGGCGCTGCGCGATGCGATGGCCGAGGAGATGCGCCGCGACGGCGACGTCTTCATCATGGGCGAGGAGGTCGCGGAGTATCAGGGCGCCTACAAGGTGACGCAGGGCCTGTTGCAGGAATTCGGCGCCCGCCGCGTGATCGATACGCCGATCACCGAGCACGGCTTTGCCGGCGTCGGCGTCGGCGCGGCGATGGCGGGCTTGAAGCCGATCGTCGAGTTCATGACTTTCAACTTCGCCATGCAGGCGATCGACCAGATCATCAACTCCGCCGCCAAGACGCTTTATATGTCTGGCGGCCAGATGGGATGCTCGATCGTGTTCCGCGGCCCGAACGGCGCCGCCGCGCGCGTCGCCGCGCAGCACAGCCAGGACTACGCGGCGTGGTACTCGCAGATCCCGGGCCTCAAGGTGATCGCGCCGTATTCGGCCGCCGATTACAAGGGCCTGCTCAAGGCCGCGATCCGCGATCCCAATCCGGTGATCTTCCTCGAGAACGAGGTGCTGTACGGCCACACCGGCGAGGTGCCGAAGCTGGCTGATTTCGTGGTGCCGATCGGCAAGGCGCGGATTGCCCGCGCCGGCAAGGACGTCACCATCGTCTCCTGGGCAATGGGCATGTCCTATGCGCTGAAGGCTGCCGACGAACTCGCCAAGGAAGGCATCGAGGCCGAGGTCGTCGATCTGCGCACCATCCGTCCGATGGACACCGAGACCGTCATCAACTCGGTGAAGAAGACCGGCCGCGCGGTCACGGTCGAGGAGGGCTGGCAGCAGAGCGGCGTCGGCTCCGAGGTCGCCGCGCGCATCATGGAGCACGCCTTCGACTATCTCGACGCGCCGGTGGCGCGCGTCTCCGGCAAGGACGTGCCGATGCCCTATGCCGCCAACCTCGAAAAGCTCGCTCTGCCCTCCGTCGCCGAGGTGGTCGCCGCCGCCAAGGCCGTATCCTACCGGTAACGCCGATGGCCGGTCCCAAGGAGCAGCCGCTGCCGCCTGACGTGATGGGCCGCGACGACGCCATCGAGGTGCTGCGCGCCTTCGTCGTCGATGGCGGCCTGTCGATCGCGTTCCAGCGCGCTTTCGAGGAGCCGGACATGTGGGGGCTCATGCTGGTCGACATCGCCCGTCACGCCGCGCGCGCCTATGCGCGCGAGAGCGAATACACCGAGGACGAGGCGCTCGCGCGCATCGTCGAGATGTTCGAAGCCGAAATCGCCCGGCCGACCGACATGGGCCAAACCAAACCGCGGTCGCAACAAGGTCACTGACAATGCCGATCAATATTCTCATGCCCGCGCTGTCGCCGACGATGGAAAAGGGCAACCTCGCCAAGTGGCTCAAGAAAGAGGGCGACAAGGTCAAGTCCGGCGACGTGATCGCGGAGATCGAGACCGACAAGGCGACGATGGAAGTCGAGGCGGTCGATGAAGGCACGATCGCCAGGATCCTGGTGCCCGAGGGCACCCAGGACGTGCCGGTCAACGACGTCATCGCGGTCATGGCCGGCGACGGCGAGGATGTGAAGGCGGCGGCCAGCGCCGGAGCGGGCGCCGCACCGGCCGCGAAACCCGCCGAGGCGCCGAAGCCCGCAGCCCAGGCCGCGCCGGCGGCGGCTCCCGCACCGGCGGCAGCGCCTGCGCCGAAGCCGGCCGCAGCGCCCGCCGCGGCGCCTCAGGCCGCCGCACCCGCCGCGCAGGCCAACGGCCACGCCCGCGTCTTCTCGTCGCCGCTGGCGCGCCGGCTGGCCAAGGAAGCCGGCATCGATCTCGCCCGCATCACCGGCACCGGCCCGCATGGCCGGGTCATCGCGCGCGACGTCGACGAGGCCAAGTCCGGCAAGGGCCTGAAGGCGCCGGCGGCCGCGCCCGCCGCGGGACCGAGCATCGCGCCGTCGATGTCGGACAAGCAGATCCTCGCGCTGTTCGAGCCGGGCTCCTACGAGGTGGTGCCGCATGACGGCATGCGCCGCACCATCGCGCAGCGTCTCACCGCCTCGGTGCAGAACGTCCCGCACTTCTACCTCACCATCGACTGCGACATCGGCAAGCTGCTCGCCGCGCGCGAGGAGATCAACGCCGCAGCGCCGAAGGACAAGGAGAAGAAGCCGCTCTACAAGATCTCGGTCAACGACTTCGTCATCAAGGCGATGGCGGTCGCGTTGCAGAAGATTCCGAACTGCAACGTCAGCTGGACCGAAGGCGGCATGCTCAAGCACAAGCATTCCGACGTCGGCGTCGCGGTGGCGATGCCGGGCGGCCTGATCACGCCGATCATCCGCAAGGCCGAGACCAAGACGCTCTCGATCATCTCCAACGAGATGAAGGATTTCGCCGCGCGTGCCCGCGCCCGCAAGCTGAAGCCGGAGGAATATCAGGGCGGCACCACCGCGGTCTCCAACCTCGGCATGTACGGCATCAACCACTTCACCGCCGTGATCAATCCGCCGCATGCCTCGATTCTCGCGGTCGGCACCTCGGAGGAACGTCCGGTGGTGCGCGGCGGCAAGATCGAGATCGCGCACATGATGAGCGTGACGCTGTCGTGCGATCACCGCGCGATCGACGGCGCGCTCGGCGCCGAGCTGATCGGCGCCTTCAAGCAGCTGATCGAAAACCCCGTGATGATGATGGTGTGACGGGCATCCGCCATGTACGCGATCTACGGTCCGTACGTCCTGCTCGCCGCCGTCGCCGTCGCGTTGCTGGTCGCGGTCAATCGCGACCTGATATCGACGATCCAGTTCAGGATCATGATGATCGGCGCCGCGGTGCTGGCGCTGGCGTGGTCCGTGTTCCTCGGTGCGGTATGGCGGGAGTACGGATGAATGGCCGGCACGGCTCGCACGCGCTGGCCCTGGATCTCGCTGTTGCTGTCGGCCGCGCTGGTCTGCAATCCGGTCGGGTTCGATTTTCTGCACTCCGCGTTCTTCGCCGGCGAACAGCTGGCGCGGAACATCGCCCAGCCGCTCGTGCTGACGGCCCTGGCCATCATGGCCCTGGTGATCGGGCTCGAATGGCTGGTCAGGTCATTGATCGCAAGAAGCCGCGCCCGCGGCGTCACACGTTGAGTTGAACGGGAGCCGCCATGGCCGACACATCCTTTGACGTTATCATCATCGGCTCCGGCCCCGGCGGCTACGTGACCGCGATCCGCGCCGCGCAGCTCGGTTTCAAGACCGCGATCGTCGAGAAATCCTATCTCGGCGGCATCTGCCTGAACTGGGGCTGCATCCCGACCAAAGCGCTGCTGCGCTCCGCCGAGATCTATCACTACATGCAGCACGCCAAGGATTACGGCCTGTCGGCCGACAACGTCTCGTTCGATCCGAAGGCGGTGGTGCAGCGCTCGCGCGGCGTCTCGAAGCGCCTCAATGACGGCGTCGGCTTCCTGATGAAGAAGAACAAGGTCACGGTGATCTGGGGCGACGCCACGATCGATGCGCCCGGCAAGATCACGGTGAAGAAGTCGGCGGTCGAGGCGCCGAAGGGCGCCAGCGGCGAGGGCACCTATCAGGCCAAGCACATCATCGTGGCGACCGGCGCGCGGCCGCGCGTGCTGCCCGGGCTCGAGCCCGACAAGAAGCTGATCTGGACCTATTTCGAGGCGATGGTGCCGGAGCGGATGCCGAAGTCGCTGCTGGTGGTCGGCTCCGGCGCGATCGGCATCGAGTTCGCCTCGTTCTTCCACACGATGGGCGCCGATGTCACCGTGGTCGAGGTGCTGCCGCAGATTCTCCCGGTCGAGGACGCGGAGATTGCCGGGCTCGCCCGCAAGCGGTTTGAGAAGATGGGGATCAAGATCCTCACCTCGACCAAGGTGACAAAGCTCGAGAAGAAGGCCGACAGCGTGGTTGCGACCATCGACGACGGCAAGGAGAAGCCGCAAGCGGTGGAGTTCGAGCGCGTGATTTCGGCGGTCGGCGTGGTCGGCAATATCGAGAATCTCGGGCTGGAGAAGCTCGGCGTCAAAACCGACCGCGGCTGCATCGTGATCGACGGCCTCGGCAAGACCAGCGTCCCCGGCATCTATGCGATCGGCGACGTCGCGGGGCCGCCGATGCTCGCGCACAAGGCCGAGCATGAAGGCGTGATCTGCATCGAGGCGATCAAGGGCCTGCATCCGCATCCGATGGACAAGCTGATGATCCCGGGCTGCACCTACTGCAACCCGCAGGTCGCCTCCGTCGGCCTCACCGAGGCCAACGCCAAGGAAGGCGGCCGCGAGATCCGGGTCGGCCGCTTTCCCTTCGTCGGCAACGGCAAGGCGATTGCGCTCGGCGAGGACCAGGGCCTCGTCAAGGTGATCTTCGACAAGAAGACCGGACAGCTGCTCGGCGCCCACATGATCGGCGCCGAGGTCACCGAGCTGATCCAGGGCTACGTCGTGGCGATGAATCTGGAGACCACGGAAGAGGAATTGATGCACACCGTATTCCCGCATCCGACCTTGTCGGAGATGATGAAGGAAGCAGTGCTCGACGCCTATGGGCGCGTGCTGAATATCTAGTCTCAGCTCCGTCATCCTGAGGTGCGAGCGCAGCGAGCCTCGAAGGATGCACGGCCGAGACCTAGCAGCCGGGCTCGTCGCCCTTCGAGACGCGCTTCGCGCTCCTCAGGGTGACGGATCCGGCAGGGAAGAACTCAAGAAGAACAAGAAGGACAGAATCTCGTGAAAGACAACGACAACCTCACCATCGAACGCCCGACTTTCGTCACCCATCTCGAATGCGCGATGGAGGGCGATCATTATCCCGCCGACCAGGTGCACAACCTCTCCAAGGCCGGCAAGCCGCTGCTGGTGCGCTACGACCTTGCCGGGGTGAAGAAGACGCTGACCAAGGATGCGCTGGCGCAGCGTCCCGCCGATCTGTGGCGCTACCGCGAGCTGCTGCCGGTGCGCAAATGCCAGGACATCGTCTCGCTCGGCGAGGTCACGACGCCGCTGATCCGGCTGCCGCGGCTCGGCGCCAGGCTTGGCGGTGGCGAGATCATCGTCAAGGACGAGGGGCGACTGCCGACCGGCTCGTTCAAGGCGCGCGGCCTCGTGATGGCGGTGTCGATGGGCAAGGCGCTCGGCATCAAGCACATGGCGATGCCGACCAACGGCAATGCCGGAGCGGCGCTGGCGGCCTACGCCACCTCCTGCGGCATCAAGACCACGATCTTCTGCCCGGCAGACACGCCGGAGGTGAATGTCAGCGAGATCGAGCTGCAGGGCGCCACCGTCTATCGCGTCAACGGCTATATCGACGACTGCGGCAAGATCGTCGGCGAGGGCAAGGCCAAAGTCGGCTGGTTCGACACCTCGACGCTGAAGGAGCCGTACCGGATCGAGGGCAAGAAGACCATGGGCCTCGAGCTCGCCGAGCAGCTCGGCTGGGACGTGCCCGACGTGATCTTCTATCCGACCGGTGGCGGCACCGGCCTGATCGGCATGTGGAAGGCGTTCGACGAGCTCGAGAAGATCGGCTTCATCGGTTCGAAGCGCCCGCGCATGGTCGCGGTGCAGGCCTCGGGCTGCGCGCCGATGGTGCGGGCCTATGAGGCCGGCACCGAGCACGCCGCGCGCTGGGAGGACGCCCACACCATCGCCTCGGGCATCCGTGTGCCGCAGGCGATCGGCGACTTCCTGATTTTGCGCGCGGTGCGCGAGAGCAAGGGCTTTGCGATCGCCGTCGATGACGACAAGATCAGCGCCGCCCTCAACGAGGTCGCGCGCGAGGAGGGGCTGTTGCTGTGCCCCGAGGGCGCCGCGACCTATGCCGCCTACAAGGCGAGCCTCGCCGACGGCCGTGTCAGCAAGACCGACCGCGTGATGCTGTTCAACTGCGCCAGCGGCCTGAAATACCCGTTGCCGCCGATCACCCGCACGCTCGACCGGCACAAGCCGATCGACTTCTCGCAGTTCTGACGCCTCATCCGAAGGGCCATCTTGTCGAGAGGTGGCCCTTCAAAAATAATTGGAAACAAGAAAATTGAGGGAGAGCGTGATGCGGAAGCTGGTTCTGGCCGTGTTGGCGATGTTGGCGTTGACGGGGACCGTTTCCGCGGAAACCTATCCCGCGCACCCGATCACCATCGTGGTGCCGTTTGCTGCCGGTGGCCCCTCGGATGCGATGGCGCGCATCCTCGGCGAGCGCATGAAGCAGTCGCTGGGCGAGGTGCTTCTGATCGAGAACGTGACCGGTGCGGGCGGCTCGATCGGCGTCGGCCGTGCGGTGCGCTCGGCGCCCGACGGCTACACCATCTCGTTCGGCCATCTCGGCACCCATGTCGCCAACGGCGCGATCTACAAGCTCGGCTACGACCTCGTCACCGATCTCGAGCCGGTGGTGCTGCTGCCGAGCAACCCGATGATCATCGTCAGCAAGAACGCCGTGCCGGCGAAATCGCTGAAGGAATTGCTGGAGTGGCTGAAGTCGCGGCCGGCGCCGCCGACCGCGGGTACCGCCGGCGCCGGCAGCGGCAGCCATATCGCCGGGCTCTATTTCGAGAACGTCTCCGGCATCAAGCTGCAATATGTGCCGTATCGCGGCACCGGGCCGGCGCTGAACGACCTCGTCGCCGGCCAGATCGACATCATCGTCGACCAGACCTCGAACTCGATCAACCAGGTCCGCGCCGGCAATATCCGCGCCTATGCGGTCACCGATTCCAAGCGGGTCGCGAATGCGCCCGACGTCCCGACGGTGGACGAGGCCGGTCTGCCGGGCTTCCACATGACGCTGTGGTCCGGCCTCTGGGTGCCGAAGGGCACCCCGAAGGAGATCGTGGCCAAGCTCAACGCCGCGGCGGTCGAGGCGATGGCCGATCCGGCCGTGCAGAAGCAACTCGAGAATTTGGGCTTGCAGATGCCGCCGAAGGACCAGCTCACGCCGGAAGCGCTCGGCGCCTGGCAGAAGGCGGAAATCGCAAAATGGTGGCCGATGATCAAGGCCGCCAACGTGAAGGTGGATTAAAGACCGCTTCTCTGCGTCGTCCCGGCCTAGTGCGCAATTGCGCACGGGGCCGGGACCCATTATCCCAAATGTTGGTGTTGCGCGACGCTGGGGCCACGTTCCCGATCACAATCAAATGCAGTGGTTATGGGTCCCGGCTTTCGCCGGGACGACGCTGCATTATTGCGCCGGCATTGCCTCAGCCGGCGCCGCGTTGCTCTCCTGAGTCACGACGCGCTCGCCGTTCTTGGCCACCGCCGTGCCGGCGTCCTCGAACCGTGCTTGGTAGACCGCGAAATTCTCCATCACGCGCTGGACGTAGTTGCGCGTCTCGGAGATCGGGATCCGCTCCACCCAGTCGACCGGATCGACCTTGGGATCGCGCGGGTCGCCATAGGCCTTGATCCAGTCGCGAACGCGGCCGCGGCCGGCGTTGTAGCCGGCAAAGGTCATGATGTGGCAGTTGCGATATTCCGACAGCAACGCGCTGAGCTCGGCTGCGCCCATCTGGGTGTTGTAGACGGGATCGGACACCATCCGGCTCCAGTCGTAGCTGACGCCGAAGCGCTTGGCGGTGTCGCGGCCGGCTTCGGGGGTCACCTGCATCAGGCCGACGGCGTTGGCCGCCGACTTGTCGCGCTGGTCGAACGCGCTTTCGGTGCGCGCGATCGAGTAGGTCATGCTGCGCCCGATATCGGGCGCGATCGGCGTGTGCTTGGGAATGCCGATCACGGGGAAAGCGTAATGGTCGAAGGCAAAGCCGCGCGCGAGCGCGATCTTGCCGATCTGCAGCATGGCGCGGGCATCGTCGCGGCGGCCGGTCAGCTCGCCGAGCGCTTCGAGCATCCCGACATCGGTGCTTTCCTCGGCGAGGTCGGCGGCGAAATAGAGCACGATGTCGGGCTCGCCGATCGCATAGAGCATATCGGCGGCGCGGACCCGCTCGTCGGCCGCCATACCGCCGGCGCTGGCGGCCGGCGAGGGCGCGCGCAGCTCGACGCCACCATCACGGCCGAGCCTGGCCAGCGCGAGCTGACCGTAATAGGCCGTCGGGTAGCGCGCGGCGGCCTGGTAATCGGCCCGCATCCCCGCGGAATTGCCGAGAGCCTCGGCGGCGCGGCCGCGCCAATAGGCGGCGCGCGCCAGCACGGTCGGGTTGGTCTGGCCCTCGTCGATATGCGCGAAATGCGCCGCGGCGATCTTGGCGTCGTTGAGATAGCGCAGCGCGATCCAGCCGCGCATGAAGTGCATGTCGGAGCGGTAATAAGGATTGTCCGGCGCCGCCGCGGGCCGGATCACGTCATAGGCCGCCTGGTACTCGCCCTGGTCAAGCAGCTTGCGGGAGAGGATGCGGCGCTCGCGCCACCACTGGTCGGTGTCCTGCTGCGCCATCGTCTCGGGCTCAGCCGCGATCGTCACGCGCGCCGCTTCGTCGACCTTGTTCTTCGCAAGCAGCCACTGAATTCGGCACAGCGTGTAGCCGAGATCGCGGCGGGCATCGGCCGGCACATCGTTGAGTGTGTCCTCTGCCTTGCTGGATTGTCCGCGGACCGCGCCACAGGCTTTCACGATCGCCAGATCGTCGCTGCCGAGCCGCTGCGCCGCGCGCCGCGCGCCGGCGAGATCCTTGGCGCCGATCCGCTTGTCCATGCGTGCGCGATGGTCGTCGCGCGTCAGCAGGTCCTTGAACGCATCATAGGCGTCGCTCTCGGTGCGATCGGACAGCTCCTCCGAGCGCCAGGCTTCGCGCACCAGGCGGGTGGCGCCGTCGCGGTCGCCTTCGGCCAGCAGCGTGCGGGCGAGCGCGAACTTGCCCTTGGCGCTGATCGGCTGATCGAGGGTGAAGCCGTGCACCGTGGCCGGATCGCTGCGCTCCTGCCACATCCGCGCTTCGGCGCGCTTGCGCAACAGCGTGACGCTTGGCCAATCCGGATTGGCCGTCACGAATGCCGCATAGCGGGTGAAGGGCGCGCTCGATTCCGAGTGGCGCAGCAGATACCACTCGACGAGTTTTCGCCCGACCGGGTCGGTGATCTTGGCCTGGATGTCGGTCGCGTCGCTGGTCTTGCCTCTGCGCGCGGCGAGGATCGCGTCCCTGACCGTGGCGAGATCGCCCGACAATTGCGGCCCGGCGGGTTTCTCCGGCTCGGGCGCCTTCTCAGCGGATTTGGAAGGAGCGGATTTGGCCTTCGCGGATTTCCGTTTGTCGGCGCCATGTCTGGCGTGCCGCCGCTTGCCGGAGGCACTCTCGCGCGCGGCCTTGCCGCCATGCGCCTTCTTGTCCCCGTGGCCGCTCTTGGCCTGGTGCTGGTGATGCGGCTTGGCGGTCGCCTGGACCGGAAGCAGCGCGAGCGCGGCGGCGGTGGCGAAGCACGCCAGCGGACGTAGGCAACGGTTCATTCCCTGGTCCCCCCTGAGAAACCATGAGGCACAACAGAACGCGTCATACGGCGGCACAACCGCCGCAGATTATCACTACCCTCGATTCTCGAGTGTTAATGCAGCTGCAACTCAACAGGGAAAACGCGGCGAAATATGGAATATGGCGTGTGGAACCCGCGGGAACCGGGGTTTTTACGGGCGGAAACGGACAGGCCGCGCCGAGCTTTGACCGGTTCCTCCTGAGTTGTATCGTCGTTGCGAGCGCGCGTGGGGGTTGCCGATGTCGCTGATCGATCACTTTTTGCAAGCCGGTGCGCCATGACGGCGCGCCTCAGAACCATCCTCGACGGCGGCCGCTATTTCGAAGGCCCGCGCTGGCATCGCCGGCGGCTCTGGTTCGTCGATTGCATGGCGCGGACGCTTCTGAGCATCAGCCCATCGGGCGAGTTGCAGGAGCATGCTGCGCTGACCGACGACACGCCGTGTGGGCTCGGCGTCCTGCCTGATGGCGACATCGTCGTGCTGACGATGTTCAGGAAGCGGCTGCTGCGGTTTTCCGATGGAGCACTGTCCCTCTATGCCGATCTCTCCGAGGTCGCGACCGGCACGATCGACGACATGATCATCGACGGGCAGGGACGCGCCTATGTCGGCGATCTCGGCTTCAACCTGCCGCCGCCGGAGCGCCGCGGTGCGGTCGGCCGGATCATCCTCGTGACGCCCGACGGCAGTGCGCGCGTCGTCGCGGAAGGCTTGCGGTTTCCCAACGGCATTGCCGTCTCCTCCGACCATCGCCGGCTCGTCGTTGCCGAAATGGATGGCGCAGGTCTCGCCGATTACGACATCGCGCCGGACGGCAGCCTGAGCCTGCACGGGCGGTTCGGCAGCATCAACGATCCCGACGGCATCTGCCTCGATGCCGACGGGGCGACCTGGGTCGCGTCTTTCACGGAGGATGCTTTTGTCCGGATCGATCGCACCGGTGTGGAGCGTGAGCGCATCACGGTGTCCGGCCGCCGCGCGCTTGCCTGCGCGCTCGGTGGTGCGGACCGCAGGACGCTGTTCTGCCTGAGTGCGGAGACGTCCTACGAGGAGCTACGCAAGGGCAGGTCCACGTCGCGGATCGATGTGGTCGAGGTCGACACGCCGGGTGATGGCTATCCCTGAGCCGCGACCGCAGGCGCGTCTCACTTCCTCTTTTTCTTCTCTTTCTTCTTCAGGATATCGGCCTGGCTCCTGAAGGCACGGGCGAGGGAGCGCATCTGGTTTGCGACAAGTGCGTCGGCCGTCATCAATGCGACCCGCTCCGCGGTCTGCGCCTGCTTGCGAATTGCCTTGGCCATTTTCATGAAGGAACCAATCGCGCCGCGTCGCTCTGGTTCCTGGACGAGCGACTGCGTCTTGATCTCGGGGTCTTGAGTTTCGTTCTCGTTTCGTTCATATTGGCGCGCTCCGGGAGAGTGCCGCCATGGACGCCGAGCGAGACCGCGAAATCATCAGGCTGTGGAACGAGCTCCGCCGGCTGCAGCGCGAGGGGCGTCCGACGGTGTTGCTGGTCCGCCGGATCGAGAAGGCGCTCGCGGAACGCGAGCAGGAGGCGGCCTGAAGCTCCGGTCCTGCCCCGTCCCCCTGCGCGAAAACGGTCTAGCGCCCGCCGTCCGGCCCCATGATCAGATTCGGCAGCCAGGTCGAGATCTGCGGAAAGAAGCAGAGCAACAGCACCGCGAACATCATCAGCAGCACGAACGGCAGCGTGCCCCAGATCACCTCGCTCAAGGGGATGTCGGGCGCTACGTTGCGGATGACGAAGATGTTGAGCCCGACCGGCGGATGGATCAGGCCCATCTCCATCACGATGGTCATGACGACGCCGAACCAGATGATGTCGAACTCGGCCGCGCGCAGCGGCGGCAGGATGATCGGCGCGGTCATCAGGATGATCGAGACCGGCGGCAGGAAGAAGCCGAGCACGATCACCATCACGAGGATCGCAAACAAGAGCTCCCAGCGCGGCAGGTGCATTGCGACGATCGCTTCCGCCGCCGACTGCGAGATGTGCAGGTAGCTCATCACATAGGAATAGAGCAGCGACATGCCGATGATCAGCATCAGCATGGTGGACTCGCGGATGGTCGATTTCAGGATCGGCGACAGGTCGCTGGGCGTCCACACGCTGTAGATCACGGCGATCAGCCCGAGCGCCAGGAGGCCGCCGAGGCCGGCGGTTTCCGACGGCGTGGCGTAGCCGCCATAGAGCGCGATCATCACGCCGGTCAGCAGCAGCACGAACGGGATTACGCGCGGCAGCGCGCTGAAGCGCTCGGCCATGGTGAATTCGTCATGCTGCAGGATCGCCGCGTCCTTGCCGGTCGCGTCATAGACCGCGCGGGCCATGGCGTATTCCTTGCGGAAGCGGAACACGGCGTAGAAACCGAACAGCGTCACCAGCAGCAGGCCGGGGCCGATGCCGGCGAGAAACAGCCGTCCCAGCGATTTCTCGGCTGCGACGGCGAACAGGATCATCGTGATCGAGGGCGGCAGCAGGATGCCGAGCGTGCCGCCGGCGGCGATGATCCCCGCGGCAAAGCCGCCGGAATAGCCGCGCTTGCGCATCTCCGGAATGCCGGCGGAACCGATCGCCGAGCAGGTCGCCGGCGAGGAGCCGGCCATCGCCGCGAACAGGGCGCAGGCGAACACATTGGCGACGCCGAGGCCGCCGGGCACGCGGTGCAGCCAGGCGTGCAACGCCGAATAGAGATCCTGGCCGGCGCGCGATTTGCCGATTGCCGCGCCCTTCAGGATGAACAGCGGGATCGACAGCAGCGTGATCGAGGCCATCTCCTCGTAGACGTTCTGCGTCACCGTATCGAGCGAGGCCGCCGGCATGAAGATCGCCATGAACACGACCGCGACGGCACCGAGCGCGAACGCGATCGGCATGCCGGAGAACATCGCAAACAGGGTGGCAAGTCCGTAGGAGATACCAATACCAAACACGGTCATCGGCGCGCGCCACCCGTCAACGGAATGATGATTTGCAGGAGGATCTGCACGCAGAGCAGCGTCATGCCCAGCGCCATCAGCACGTAGGGGATGGCGAGCGGCGGCGACCACATCGAGTTGGATACCTGGCCGTCGACATAGGCCTCATGCGCCAGGGTCCAGGACTTCCAGGCGAAGAAGGCGCAGAACGCGAAGCTCGCGACGTCGACCAGCCACAGCCTGATGGCGTTGGCGCGCGCCGAGAGCAGCCCGACGAACGCCTCGATGCTGACATGGCCGCGCTGGCTCTGCACATAGGCCGAGGTCATGAAGGTGGCGCCGACCAGGAGGAACACGGCGGCCTCGTCCTGCCAGTAGTTCGGGCTGTGGAACAGGGCGCGGCCGAGCACGCTGTAGCTCAGGATCACGCAGGCCGCGACCAGGGCGAGGGCGGCGAACACCACGATGATGTTGTTGCAGATGGACAGCGCGCGCCCAAGCAAGGCCACGGGCGTGTTGCCCGCGGCGATGCTTGCGGTTTCGGCCTGATCCGCGACCGGACCATGCATCATGCGGCGACGTCGCTTGCGAGCTTCAAAAGGTTGGCGGCGGTGGCGGTCTTGGCGCCATAATCCTTCCACGCGGTATCGCGCGCGATGTCGCGCCACTTGCCGACAATGGTTGCATCGAGCGCGCTGACCTTGGCGCCGGCCTTCTCATAGACCTTGGCGACTTCGGTATCGTCGTCCTGCGCGCCCTTGCGGCCGAACGCCTCGAGTTCGGTGCCGACGGCGAGGATGATGTCCTGCTGGTTTTTCGGCAGCTTGTCGAAGATCGCCTTCGACATCATCAACGGCTCCAGCATGAACCAGTAGGAGGCGCCGGCGCCCGAGGTCAGCGATTTCGCGACCTCCTCGAGGCGGAACGAGATCAGGCTGGTGGAGGAGGTGATGCCGGCGTCGCAGGCGCCGGTCTGCATCGCGGCGTAGAGCTCGTTCGACGGCACCGACAGGACGGCGGCGCCGGCGGTCTGCAGCACCATATCCATCTCGCGCGAGCCGCCGCGCACCTTGAGGCCCTTGGCATCTTCAGGCGCCACGATCGCCTTGGAGCGGCTGGCGACGCCGCCGGCCTGCCAGACCCAGGAAATCAGCAGAATGCCCTTGTCGGCGAGGAAGTCGGTCAGCGCCTTGCCGACCGGCTCCTTCTTCCAGCGCAGGCCCTGATCGTAGGTGGTGACGAGGCCCGGCATCAGGCCGATATTGGTCTCCGGCAATTCGCCGCCGGCATAAGGCATCGGATACAGGCTGAGATCGAGCGCGCCCTTGCGCATCGCCGAGAACTGCGCGTTGGTCTTGATCAACGACGAGTTCGGGTAGACCTCGGCGGTCAGCTCGCCGCCGGAGCGCTTGGCGACCTCGGCCGCGAACATCCTGCACAGCCGGTCGCGGAAGTCGCCCTTGTCGATGGTGCCGCCGGGGAACTGGTGGGAGATCTTCAGCGTGGTCGCGGCATGCGCGGTCCCGATGCCCATCCGCAGGACGGCGGGTGCGGCGAGGGCGGAAGCGAGGACGTGGCGGCGTGTAAGCATGGTTCTCCCCTGAGAGCTTCTTAAGTGGCTGTTAGGCCGGCGCGGAGTTTTAGCTTAGCCGGTCTTCGCGTGAATTTTCTCTAGTCTGATAGTTCGAGGCGCCCTGATAGTGCGAGCCGATACGGGGCTGCAAGTCCTGACGTTCAAGTCCTGACGTTCAAGCCTTGCCGTTGTTGCGGCGCACACTGATGCGCGGTGACGCCGCGTCGTCACGCAACCGTCGCGCGACCAGCCGCCGGGCGACCGCAGCCGTGCTGCTTCAAGAATTCGTTATTGGAGGTAACGACGGCCGGCGCAAGTGCGTCGAGCAGAGAGCGGCAAGTCGTCGCGCTCACATTCGACCACACAAGGGATCATCACCATGACCACCAAGACCCGCCTCGGCCTTTCCGCCGCGCTGCTCTCGTTCAGCGTGGCGCTGGCGCCCGCCGCCTTCGCTCAGGACAAGATGGGCAAGGATGACGCGATGAAGAAGGAAGACACGATGTCCAAGGATGCCATGAAGAAGGACGGTGGCATGATGAAGAAGGACGACGCCATGAAGAAGGACGGCGGCGGGATGATGAAGAAAGACGACGGCATGAAGAAGAACTGACTGCCGTCATCGCCCGCTGTCCGCAGGCCCGCCGCTCTGGCGGGCCTGGTTGCGCGCCTTAGCGCTTCTTCTTGCCGCGTTCCTTGCGTGCCGCGTAGCGGGCATCGCGCTTGGCCTTCTGCTCGGCAAGCAGCGCCTCCTCGCGGGCGGTTTCCTCTTCCTTCTCGCGCGCAATGCGGGCGGCCTCGGCGGCTGCGGCCTCTTCCCCGCGGCGCTTCTGCTCGGCCTTTTCGGCCTCACGGGTTTCCTTGGCCTTGGCGCGGCGGTCGGCGATCGCCGCGCGCTCCTCGGCACGTGCCTTCACAGCGGGATCGTCAGCTCCCGGCTGGGAGCGAAACTTGTTGAGGAGGTTTTGCCGCGCCTGCAGGGCCGCTTTCTGGCGGTCGGCAAAACCCGGTTCCTTGAAGCCACTCATAGAGGAAGCCTTGCTGCTTTCTGTTCGGGTGATGGATGGGGTTGGTTCGGCGTTTCAATAAGTGAATGGCGACGAAATTGCCAGTGGCGAACGGAGGGCTGTGGAGCAAGGGAGATATGAGCCAGCGTCAAGCGGCCATCGTTCGCCCCGCGGGCGCGTGGTGAGTGGCTGGTCACCAAGGGCTGTTGAACAAGCGCTGTTGAAAAGTTCAGCCGCGCTGGAGGTGCTCGCGTCGTCCGTTACCCAGGACCTTGGCGACGGTCTCGGCGGTCATCGCGCTCCGGTCCGAGGCGCGCTGGGCTTCCAGCCTGTCGCGCGCCTTTTCGGCGATCAGCAGGCTGATCAGCTGCAGCCTGCTGCTCTCATCGACAGCCTCCGAGAGCAACTGCCTGTAACGCTGATAGTCGTACGTCGTCGCTTCTTGTTCGCTCATCGGCACGCCCCGCACACGCGCTCCACTTCAGCGAGTACTCTTTCGCGAGTCGCCCCTGGCGCGCAACGGAATTGCGGTGCCGACGGCCGCGGCCGTGCATTTCGTAGTGCGACTGTTGCAGAATTGATCGCACGCAACCGTGCAAACCGTCATGATGCGGACCGTGGCAATCGGGAACCGAAGCTGGCATGAGCGAATCCGACGACGGAGGCAGCAGAAGGGGCGCGCTGATCGGACTGCTGGTCGCAGCGGTCATGCTCGCGGTCGGCCTCTGGCTCGCGCATGACCTGACGGCGGCGAGCAAGATGCAGGACTGCCTGATGTCGGGCCGGACCAACTGTAATGTGATTGAGCCGGCGCGCTGACCCCGTCTTGCGGCAGTGCAATATCGATCCCACATCAAGCGCAAAGACTCGGGCTGAACTGTTTGATCTCGGTTGTGATTCCGGTCACACGCGGACGGGCGGGCTGCCTCGACTCCTGGAGATCGGCGGGAACCAAGGCCATGATGTCCAAGCTGTGGTCCGGAAAGGGCGCGGCGCTGGCTGCCGCAGGCGCGGCGGGTGCCGTTTTGGTGGCGTATCTATCCCTGACGCTGGCGTCGCCCGAGCCGGTGTCCAATGCGGCGCTCGGGCCGGAATGGCAATGCAGCCGGGTTGCCTTCGTGCTGACCACCTGCACCCGGGCGACCGAGGCGGAGGCGGAGGCTGAGGCCAAGCCGCAGGGCGAGGTCAAGGCGATCCCGGTGCGGGCGAAGGACGATTGCCCGCCGGAGCTCTAGATCTTTTTCTGGCGCGTTGTCCGCACGCGAAGCGGTGCCGATTTCGCTGGAAGGCGCGCCGGCCGGGCCGCCGCAGCGGCCGCATTTCAGGTTATTTCTTGGTGGTACCGCGCGGCTTGATCGACAGGCCGAGGCGCATGGCCATCTTCTTGATCCGCTCCGGCGAGCGGCCGGTCGCCTTCACGACCTCCTCCAGCGACTTCGAGGAGCGTGCCAGTTCCATCAGTCGTCGGTCCTCCTTGAACGACCACCGCGGCTTTCGGGCCATCTTGTTGGTATCCTTATGCATTGCTGGGCAACAAAGCCGCCAGGCGGGGTCGCCTGACGGCCTTGCCGGTGTGGGCCCGGACCTTGGGGAAATGTCCGGTGGATAAGCAATACTGCTTCCGAATAAGGTCGCAATTGAAACCAGAATTTAACCTAACCGATCAAGGTTACTCGGATAGAGCGTGGCAGGAGGCCTTATGCGCAAGGTCGCCATTTTGAGTGCCGCAGCATTTTTACTGTCCGGTTGCTGGTCCGACCCGGAGGTCACGGGATCGACCAACAGCTGTGCGGCCAATCTTTACAGTCAGTACAATCCCAAGGTCATGGATCAGTGCGTCAATGCCTGCATCAAATGTGACCGCGGCAACGTTACGACCTGCACGACCTCCTGCACGCTGAAGGGCGCGCGGTAATCGCAGCCGCGCATCTGATGCCAGGCGAGGCCTCGTGATGTCACGCCAGCGGGCCGCCTTGCGTGAGGCGATGATCGCCTTTATCGCGTCTGAGCAGCGGCGCCGTCGGTGCGCCGGACACTGAGAGCGTGGAACAGGGCGCGATGAGCGGGCTTTCCTATGTCGCGGTCGACTGGGGCACCAGCAGCTTCCGGCTCTGGCTGATGAGTGCCGGTGGCAGGGTGCTCGGTGAGCGGCGCAGCGATGAAGGCATGACCGCGGCCGCCAGGACCGGCTTTGCGGCCGTGCTGCAATCGCATCTCGATGCGCTGGGCGCGGCGGCCGACTTGCCGGTCGTGATCTGCGGCATGGCGGGCGCGCGGCAGGGCTGGGTCGAGGCCGGCTATATCGATACGCCGGCGCATCTCTCGGACATCCTCAACGGCGCCGTCGTAGTCGGCGGGCAGGCGCGCGATATCCGTATCCTGCCTGGGATTGCGCAGCGTGATACCGCCGCGCCCGACGTCATGCGGGGCGAGGAGACCCAGCTGCTGGGGGCGCTCGGCTTGAACGCGCCGGGCGAGGCGCTCGTCTGCATGCCGGGAACGCATTCCAAATGGGTCAGGGTCCGCGGTGGAACGGTCGAGCGCTTTGCGACCTTCATGACCGGAGAGTTGTTCAGTGCTGTCGCGCGCGACACCATCCTGTCGCACGCCGTCGCCGGCGCAGAGGAGGTGGTTGACGGCGATGCGTTCCGCGCGGCCGTCGCGGAGGCCTTCGCGGCGCCGGCGCTATCGGCCAATCTGCTGTTTCGCGTGCGATCGCGGCAGCTGTTGTTCGGCGGCAGCGCCGAGGCCGCGCGTGAGACGATCTCGGGTACGCTGATCGGCGTCGAGCTGGCGGCGGGCCTTGCGGAGCGAAAGCAGGGAGCGCCGGTTACGCTGATTGCCTCGGGCCGGTTGCAGCGGCTCTATCAGATGGCGCTCGAATGCCTTTTGATTCCGCTCGATGCCGTGGACGCGGAGGAGGCGGTTCGCCGTGGTCTCGCCGGCGCGGCGGCGGCGATCTGGAAGAACTGAGGGATCAACGCATGAGCATTCCGTTTCCGCCGATGAAGCGACCGCTGGTCGCGATCCTGCGCGGCGTCAAGCCGGACGAGGCGCCGGGCATCGTCAGCGCGCTGCTCGACGCCGGCATGACCGCGATCGAGATTCCGCTGAACTCGCCCGAGCCGTTCCGCTCGATCGAGATCGCGGCGAAGCGCGCGCCGGCCGATGTTCTGATCGGCGCCGGCACGGTGCTGACTGCCGCAGACGTCGATCGCCTGCACGACGTCGGCGGCCGCCTCATGGTGTCGCCGAATGTCGATGTCGAGGTGCTGGCGCGCGCGCGGGACCATGCGATGATCACGATGCCCGGCGTGTTCTCGCCGACGGAAGCGCTGCTCGCCGCGCGCGCGGGGGCGTCGAGCCTGAAATTCTTTCCGGCCAACGTGCTCGGCGCCGCCGGCATCACCGCGATCCGCGCCGTGCTGCCGCCGGATGTGATGATCGCCGCGGTCGGTGGCGTCTCGGACCAGAGTTTCGCCGAGTATGTGAAGGCGGGCATTCGCGCCTTCGGTCTCGGTAGCAGCCTCTACAAGCCGGGCATGACGGCCGCGGATATTGCTCTCAGGGCAAAGGTGACGATCGAGGCGTATGACAGGGCCGTGGCGGACGCCGGCTAGGCTCGGTGCAAGCGCGCTAATCGTCCCGCTTGCCGCCGTCGATCACCCTGAACAGCGGCGCCGCCTCACGCGGATTCTCAAGCAGCTCTTCGACCATGGCGATCGCGGCCGCGACGTATTTCCCGGTCGCGGCGTCCAGCGGCCGTTCGGCTTCGTCTGACAGCGCGAGCTTGGCGCCTTCGAGCAGCTTGCGGGTGCGGACGGCTGACTCGTCGCCGGCGGTGAGGGCGGCGCGCGCGATCGATCGCAGCACGAACAGTTCGCCCTCCAGCCGCAGCAGGCGGTCATTCAGCTTACTCAGGACGGTGTTCAGGTTCCGCATGACGCGCTCTCCGGGCATTGGACCCGTCTTGCATACACGGTCATTGCTGACGAAATTCTTGTGGCGGCCACGCACCATTTGGTTGGTTGAATGGCGTCTCCGGTCTCCTCATGTTCCCGATGGTCCGGGCGTTGTCATTTGACGAAGGCATCTATGGCCCTAATAGAATGGCCGCGGTCCGGCGCCGCCCGGGAAGCGCGTCAATTTCACCCCATCGCGACGAGGGAATACATATGAAGATTGCCGTCGAAACGACCGTTGCCGCGCCGATCGCGGATGTCTGGCGCGCCTACACGACACCTGACGACATCAAGCAGTGGAACGCGGCTTCCGACGATTGGCACACGACCGCCGCGACGGTCGACCTGCGCACCGGCGGCGCCTTCTCGTCGCGAATGGAAGCCAAGGACGGCAGCATGGGGTTCGATTTCGCGGGCACCTACACCAGGGTCGAGGAGCCCCGTCTGCTCGAATATTCGTTCGGCGATCGCAGCGCGCAGGTCGCATTCACGCCGGAGACCGGCGGCGTCAAGGTGCAGGTCAGCTTCGACAGCGAGGATACCCATTCGGTCGAGCAGCAGCGCGGCGGTTGGCAGGCGATCCTGGATAACTTCAAGCGTTACGTCGAAGCCAAGCGGCGGTCCTGATCCGGCGATCGGAGGGCGGCGTGACACTGAAGCGACCGCGCGCGGCGTGATCGCTGCGTGCTGCGTCCGCATTGCTCGCTTGATGTTTGAGTCGTGCGAATCCTCATCGAGGAAAAAGGACGATCCCGGAATCGTCCATCGCGGTCCCTGCTATATCGACGACCGAGGCGTGCACTCACAATCCCCTAAGAACGCATTCTTGGATTAAGAAATTGCGAAGCGCGCTCCCGGCGCTCACGGCAAGTGTTGGAACCTGCAACGCACGAACAGAAAGCGATCGGTCTCTCAATCGCCGTCGGAACTTTGTTCACGCACGGAGAACTACGGAATCGTTTCGTGCGCTGAATGATAAAGACGGCGACTGATTTCGGCACACGGCGAACATCAAAAAAAGAAAGGCCTCAGCGCGTGGGCCACGCTGAGGCCAAGTAGACACTTTGGTCGTGAGGCACCGTCGCCGGCGCCTCGGTGCCTAACTTATCTTCGTTTCTGTGTTTCCAAATGGCCCATTTGGGCCATGCCGCGTGATAGCCAATTTGGGACATGCGCCGCTGGCACAAAGTGTGCATTCTTGGAGCTGTCAGGATTTTGCATCACCTTCCTGGGGCTAGGGCCAACGCCGTTCGCATGTATTTCAAGCGGACGGCGTTGTGCATTCTGGCGTCCGCGCGAGCCATCACCCGGCTGCGCTCAGGGCCAGCGGTCCACCGGCCGAATCTCGAGGTTCTTGATTTTCAGGGGCGGCGTTGAGGGGGCGTTCTGCTCGTTCAACGGATGCAACGTGATCGGTGTATTCGTGCCGCCGGCGAGAACGTTGACGCCGGCGCCGTCGGCATGGGCGTAGCCGCCGGCGAGATCGTCGCTTCCAAGCCACGGCACGGGCGCCATCACCTTCCAGGTCACAGCGACTTCTTGATCTCCGATCAGAACACCGAGATTGCGGATGGCCGCGACATAACGACTGTCCGGCGCGCTATCGACGTGCAGCACGCAATTCAGGTTGGTCACCGGACCCACGACGAACCCGGTATCGGGTCCGCCACGACACTCAAGCGTTCCGGCCTGCACCTGCTGCGCATTGGCGGCTGCGAGCGGCGCAGCGAGAACCGCCCACCACACAGAGCAGAGGCGATCGAACGGCTTGACATACGCATGGTGCTGGACAACGCGGATCGGCGCGCAACGGCCAATGACCCCGCGTGCGGCCTTCGTTTGTGGTTAAGAGAGCCTTAGAGATTGGTTTGATTGCTGGCGACGGTCGGGAGCGACCGACCAGGAGGACGACGATCAACCAACGGCGATATTTCTTCGCCGTCGTCCCGGCCAACACCTCGATGGTGGATCTATCGACGTCGAACGAGCGTGCGCGCGCAAGGTCGATTTCCAGGCAGGAGAGGCAACGGGGCGAAGTAAGGGACCGACCCTGGCACTAACGCCAAGGCGGTCGGATCACCGCGTGAGCCTGTCCCGAAAAATTACGCCGCCGGGCTCGAAATTCATTGTCCCGGCAGCGCCCTGTTCCAATCTGGGCCCGCAATCCCAGTCATGTTTATGTCTGCAAAACCGGCGCCAAGGTTCGAGCGCCCCCGTAGTCATACGGGGACTGGCGTCCCGTGATGGACTGATGTTGGCGACTTGTGCGCTGGCGAAGGTCCGATTGTCGGGGTGATCCAAGCCGTGCGGCGAGAACGGCTGATCGCCATCAATGCTCCGCCCGATCAGCTATGGTGCTCCAGCTTCCGCATCTCCTGCAGGCGAGCGAGGCAAAAATCCCGATACAATTCGTTGATGAAATCCCACATGACCGAATCCCCTTTGGTCCAATGATCGGACGCTACGCCGCCTTTGTTTCCGGCAGGCTTCGCGGCTTGCGGAAAATGGTTTCATTGAGGGGAGCAGGGTGGCGATCCCGGCAGGATTCGAACCTGCAACCCGCGGAGTAGAAACAAACCGGGCGCCGTGCCGCCGCGCGATCTCCTCCTCGCAATCGGCATTGAGCTGCCGCGCCTGGCGCGCTGCCCATGCCCGGTCACGCTCGCGGCGCGCGTGGCGCTCGCCTTCGTCGTTGACGTCGGGCATCGAGACGCTGCCTTCGCGGCAGGAAACGTGTGCCGACAAAGCGTCGTCAATAAAGAGTGATTCGCGAAATCGCTCTCAGCCAAATATTAGACGATCGGTCTAATTTAATGGGTCCCGGTAAAATGCAGTGATATCGGCTTTGGCGGAGTTCGGTCGCTGCCGAGCGCTGACGGATTGATCGAGACACCTTCAACAAACAACGTCCGCCGACTCCTTCGCGGTTGGCTGGTTTCCAACAAGAGAGGTCACGTATGGTTCACAGGATCGCGCTTGGAATGACGATCGCTCTCGCAATGGCTCTGACCGTTCCGGTGGCCATGGCCCAGCAGAAGCACCATGTCAGCTACGATACCCCGGCAACTCAGACGATATACACCCACCAACATATCATCGACGTTGGCGATATTCCGGGACATCAAGCTCGGCTCTTCGAAATTCGGCGGACCTATGGGGACGATGCCCCCATGATCAACGGGTCGAAGTTGAAGGAGCAGTGGACGCGCGGCATGTCGGACTACATCGATAACAATGGTCCGGCCCTCATCTACAACGTCTGGATACTGGAGAATGGCGACAAGTTTTTTGTCAGGACGTCTCTGGTCGCCCAAAGCAGTGGAGACGGGAAGCTTACAAACATGACATCGGGCGTCATTACTGGAGGCACAGGTAGCCTCGCCAGGATGCGTGGCATCATTAGCAGCCATGGGCCGTCCGAGCCGAAGGCCGGCGTCAATGCCAATCAGACCGACATCGACTATTGGATGGAGTGAGAAGGTCTTCGCGACAGGCGATGGACCGGTGAGAAATTGCCGGTCCATTATGTCCGTTTCCACGATGTCTCCCCCTGTGACGATATCTGGACAACGGCGACACCAAAAACGTCATGGCGATCAAGCCGGGAGGATTCCAAATGTTGCACCTGAACAGGCCCATCGTGTCGTTTCTGCTCTGCCTGCTCAGCCTCATCGCTGTGACGCGATCTGCGTCCGCGGAAGTCACCAAAATCGAATTCACCTCGAAGCAGCCGTACGGTACGTTTCGCACCGGCGACTATGTGATCTGGCAGGGCATGATCCATGGCGACCTGGCGCCGCAAGAGGCCATTCCGGGCATCGACAAGGCGGCGCGCAATGAACGCGGGCGCGTCGACTACGCGGCAAAGATCATTCTCATGATGCCGGCGGCTCTGCGCGCCGGCAACGGCGCATTGCTGGTGGATGTGCCCAACCGCGGTCGCGTCTACGCCGAGGCGCTCTACAACTCGCCGCGCGACGCGCCGTTTCTCTCCGGCACGCTGGAGCAGGGCACCGGCTTTCTCCAGGACCACGGTTTTGCGATCGCCGAGGTGCATTGGGAGCTCGGACAGGGCGCGGAGCTACCTTCGTTCGCCGACAGCGACGGCAAGACGCGCTACGTCGAGGGGGTAGGCTTTGCGATCGTGCGCGATGCCGCGGATTTCCTCGCGCACGCAGCCACTGACGCCGGAGGAACGCCGAACCCGCTCAAGGGCGCTATCAGCCGCGTGCTCGCGAGCGGCAAATCCCAGGACGGACGCTTCCTGAAGACCTTTCTCTTGAACGGCTTCAACATGGTGGGCAACCGGCGCGTATTCGACGGCATGCATGTGTTCGTCTCGGCTGCTGGTCTTCTTCCGATCCTGCAGACCGGCCTTGGGCCGAAATCGAGCGGCGAGGAGGCTCCCAGCTTCGCCAATCCGGACTTTCCCGGCGTGAATGACGGGCCGCTCACGATCGGCGAGATCACCGCCAAGGTCGCGGCGCGCGGCGAGGTGCCGCCGAAGATGATGCTGGTCAACTCGACCACCGATTACTACTCGCTGCGCGCTTCGCTTGGCCGCACCGGCGTGTCCGGTACCGCGGACCAGCCGCTCCCCGCCAATGTGCGGATGTACGATGTCGCCGGCGGTTCGCATGTGGTGGTTCTAAAGGCGCCCACGTGCACGCAATCGCCCGGCCGTCTCGATTGGGCTCCCTTGTCGCGGGCCTTGTTGCTGCATCTCGATGACTGGGTGAGCCGCAACGCCGAGCCGCCCGCCAGCGAACTGATGCCGCTCGATACCGCGAGCGGCGATCCGCCCGCGCTGCGCGCACCGACCGCGCTTTCCGCTGCCGTGATCCAGGTGCCGAAGCGCGATCAGGACGGCAACGCGCTCGGCGGCGTCCGGCTGCCTGACATCGCGGTGCCGACCGGCACCAATGGCGGACAGAACCAGCCGCAGACGTTCACCTGCATGCTGGTTGGATCCTTCTCGCCCTTCGCTGCGACGAAAGCGGAACGGGAACGCACGCCAGACACCCGTCCGTCGATCGAGGAGCGCTATCGCACCCGCGACGATTACGTGAACCGGATCCGCATCGCCGCGCAGGACCTCGTGACGCGCGGCCTCATGCTGCCGGAAGATGCCGCGGTGGTCGTTCAGGAAGCCGCGTCGAGCAAACTGTTCGCACCCGCCCCTGCGAATGACGCGCCACGCTGAGGGACGCCCGGGTCACGTGCGATCGCCACTTGTAGAACGTCGCATCACTGATGCCGTGCTTCCGACACAGATCACCTGGCGACGGCCGGCAGCATGCTCCTTCAGCACCTTGATGATCTGCTCTTCCGAGAACCTGCTCTTACGCATGGTCGTCTCTTCACTGGAGAACAGAACCGTAACTTAAAACCGGGGCGTTTCAGGGGAGCAGGTCAATCCAAGCAGGCGCCGTCACTTGCTGCTTCCTTCTCCTAGACGATCGGTCTATTATAATCTGCATGAGCAAGACGCTGCCTCTCCGCCGTCGCGGGCGACCGCCTAAAGAATTTGCGGGCTATAGCGCGACCCGTGACGCGCTGGTCCGTGCAGGTGTCGTCATGCTGACGGAGAAGGGCTATTCCGCGACGGGAATCGAGGAAGTCTTGCGTAGCGTCGACGTGCCAAAGGGTTCGTTCTACCACTACTTTCCGAGCAAGGAAGCATTTGGAGCGGAACTGATCGACAGCTACGCTGCCTATTTTTCGCGGAAGCTCGACAGCTTCTTCCTGAACGAGCAACACCCCCCGCTGGAGAGGCTTAGGGGTTTTACCGACGATGCTGCGTTTGCCATGAAGCGCTTCCGTTATACGCGCGGCTGTTTGGTCGGCAATCTTGGCCAGGAGATGGGCGCACTTCCACAATCTTTTCGTCAGCAACTATTCGCTGTGTTCATCGACTGGCAGCAGCGCACAGCCAAGTGCTTGAGGTCTGCTCAAACCATGGGTGCGATCTCTTCCAGCCACGATTGCGATTGGCTTGCCGAATTCTTCTGGATCGGCTGGGAGGGCGCGGTCCTGCGCGCCAAACTCGAGCGCCGTTCCGAGCCGCTTCACTCCTTCTCGAAAGGTTTTTTCAAGCTCCTCAGTAAATGAGCCTTTTTTTCATTGGGTCGTTCAATATCAAACAATCGTTTCGCTGCGGAATTGGTTCGGGGATTGGTGCAACATTTGGCGTCAAACAGCTGCATTGATCGGCATCTGTTCTACACAAAGAGTGAATTAGCTTTGCACCGCAAACCAGCTAAAGGCCTTTGAAATCCAAGGAATTTTGGCCTCTGAAATCTGGCGATCCCGGCAGGATTCGAACCTGCAACCCGCGGAGTAGAAATCCGCTACTCTATCCAGTTGAGCTACGGGACCGTGGCGGCCTTGTAGCACCGCCAATATGAAAAATCCGCCTTTCCGCCAAGTCCGGCCGAACCGATTTTTGTGGTCGAGCGACAAAGGCGAGCAGGGACCCGCCCTGCGTTGGCCTGTCCAGCCCGTCGCGCCGCACGATGCTGCCGCCGGGGCTGGTCAAAGGAATGTCGGCAATGCGATCTGCGACGTTTTCGTCCGTTCATGTCCGCGCCTTCACTCCGTCACCTTTTCGCGCATTTTTGGCCCCAACGCGGCGTTCGACCGCGGGGCGTTCAGGAGCTCCATCATGATCGGATTGGTTCGTGCCGCCACGATATGCGCCACGCTGCTGCTCGCCCTGGTGAGCGCCCAGGCCGCGGACAAGGCCTTCAAGCGCGACGATCTCGCCGATTCCGCGATCAAGCTGGAAGCCCAGATCAAGAGCGAGGCCGGCGCGGTCAACAAATCGGCCGCGACCCTGCGCACCGACGCCGACGCCGCCTTCAAGCGCAATGATTTCCGCGGCGGGCTGCAGATCCTCGGCCAGATCGCGGCGACCACGCCGGAGGACGGCGCCAACTGGCTGCGCCTCGCCCGGACGATCTTCCAGATCCGGTCGGCGAGCTCCAGCGAACAGACGTTTCTGATGGAGCGCGCCTCGACCGCCGCCTACATCGCCTATCAGCGCGCCGGCAATGCGGGCGAGGAGGCGGACGCGCTCGCCGTGCTCGGCAAAGCGCTTGCCGAGCGCAAGCTGTGGCGCCCGGCGCTGGACAGCTTGCGGCTGTCGCTCGACATGCGTGAGGTCGCCGACGTCCGCGGCCAGTACGAGAAGATGCGCGACGAGCACGGTTTCCGGCTGCTCGATTATACCGTCGATTCCGACGCGGCCTCGCCGCGGGCCTGCTTCCAGTTCTCCGAGGAGCTCGCCAAGCGCGTCGACTTCGCGCCCTATCTGGCGCTCGCCGGCACCGACAAGCCGGCCTTGTCGGCGGAAGGCCAGCAGCTCTGCGTCGACGGGCTGAAGCACGGCGAGCGGTACAACATCAATCTGCGCGCCGGCCTGCCTTCGACCGTCAAGGAGACCCTGCCGAAATCGGCCGAGTTCAACATCTATGTCCGCGACCGCAAGCCGTTCGTGCGGTTCACCGGGCGGGCCTATGTGCTGCCGCGGACCGGACAGCGCGGTATCCCGGTGGTCAGCGTCAACACGCCGGCGGTCAAGGTCGACGTCTTCCGGATCGGCGACCGCAACCTGATCAACACGGTGATCGACAGCGACTTCCAGAGCACGCTGAGCCGCTACCAGCTCTCCGATCTCGGCGACCAGCGCGGCGTCAAGGTGTGGTCGGGCGAGCTTGCGACCGCCACGACGCTGAATCAGGACGTCGTCACGGCATTTCCGGTCGACCAGGCGCTCGGCGACCTGCAGCCCGGTGTCTATGTCATGACCGCCGCGGCCAAGGGGCCGGGCACCGACGACGACGGCACACTGGCGACGCAATGGTTCATCGTCTCGGACATGGGCCTGTCGGCCTTCTCCGGCAATGACGGTATCCACGTCTTCGTCAACTCGCTGGCTTCCACCGAACCGGTCGCCAACGCCGATGTGAAGCTGGTCGCCCGCAACAACGAGATCCTGGCCACCCGCAAGACCGATGCCGCCGGCCACGTGCTGTTCGAGCAAGGCCTGGCCCGCGGCGAGGGAGGGTTGTCGCCGGCGTTGCTGACGGTCATGGGCGAGAAGGCCGACTACGCCTTCCTGAGCCTGAAGACCAATGCGTTCGATCTCACCGACCGCGGCGTTGCGGGCCGGGCGATCCCGGCCGGCGCGGACGCCTTCGTCTACGCCGAGCGTGGCGTCTACCGCTCCAACGAGACCGTCTATCTGACCGCGCTGCTGCGCGACGGGCAGGGCAACGCCCTGACCGGGACGCCGCTCACCATGGTGATCGAGCGCCCCGACGGCGTCGAATTCCGCCGTGCCGTGCTGCCCGACCAGGGCGCCGGCGGCCGCATGCTGGCGGTGGCGCTCAATTCGGCGGTGCCGACCGGCACCTGGCGCGCCCGCGTCTTTACCGATCCGAAGGGCTCCTCGGTCGGCGAGACCACCTTCATGGTCGAGGATTACATCCCCGAACGGGTCGAATTCGATCTGACCAGCAAGGAGAAGGTGATCAAAGCTGAAGTTCCAGTGGAACTTCAGGTCTCCGGCCACTTCCTCTACGGCGCGCCGGCCTCGGGCCTGCAGCTCGAGGGCGACATGCTGGTGGCGCCCGCGGCGAACGGTCGGCCCGGTTATGTCGGCTATCAGTTCGGCGTCGACGACGAGCCGACCGCGAGCAACGAGCGGACCCCGATCGAGGACCTGCCGGAGGCCGATGCCAACGGCGCGGCGACGTTCCCGGTGAAGCTCGAGAAGGTGCCGACCTCGACCCGCCCACAGGAGGCCCAGATCTACATCCGCATGGCGGAGACCGGCGGCCGCTCGGTGGAGCGCAAGATCGTACTGCCGGTGGCCCCGGTGGCCTCGCTGATCGGCGTCAAGCCGCTATTCGGCGACAAGAGCGTGGCCGAGGGCGACAAGGCCGAGTTCGACGTCGTGTTCGTCGCGCCCGACGGCAAGCAGCTGCCGCGCAACGGGCTGCGCTACGAGCTGTTGAAGCTCGAGTCGCGTTACCAGTGGTACCGGCAGAATTCGTCCTGGCAGTATGAGCCGGTCAAGTCGACCCGCCGCGTTGCCGATGGCGACGTCAACCTTGCCGCCGACAAGCCGATGCGCCTGACCTTCCAGCCGCAGCCCGGCCGCTACCGGCTCGATGTGAAATCGACCGATGCCGACGGTCCGGTGACTTCGGTGCAGTTCGATGTCGGCTGGTATTCCGACGGCAGTGCCGACACGCCCGACCTGCTGGAAACCTCGATCGACAAGCCGGAATATCAATCCGGCGACACCATGACGGTGTCGGTCAACGCGCGCACATCAGGCAAGCTGACGGTCTATGTGCTTGGCGACCGCCTGCTGACCACCCAAAGCGTCGACGTCAAGGAGGGTACCCAGCAGGTCAAGCTCCCCGTCGGCAAGGATTGGGGCACCGGCGCCTATGTCATGACGACGCTGCGTCGTCCGCTCGATGCCGCCGCCGGGCGCATGCCCGGCCGCGCGATCGGGCTGAAATGGTTCGGCATCGACAAGAAGGCGCGCACGCTTGCCGTCGAACTGTCGCCGCCCGCGTTGGTGCGGCCGGCCTCGACGCTGAAGATCCCGGTCAAGCTCGGCGGCCTCAATCCCGGCGAGGACGCCAAGGTGGTGCTGGCCGCGGTCGATGTCGGCATTCTCAATTTGACCAATTACAAGCCGCCGGCGCCGGACGACTACTATCTCGGTCAGCGCCGCCTGACCGCCGAGATCCGCGACCTCTACGGCCAGCTGATCGACGGCATGCAGGGCACCCGCGGCCAGATCCGCAGCGGCGGCGACTCCGCCGGCGCCGAGCTGCAGGGCTCGCCGCCGACGCAGAAGCCGCTGGCGCTCTATTCCGGCATCGTCACGGTCGGGCCTGACGGCACTGCCGAGGTGAGCTTCGACATCCCGGAATTCGCCGGCACCGCGCGGGTGATGGCGGTGGCGTGGAGCGCAACCAAGGTTGGCCGCGCCAATGTCGACGTGATCGTGCGCGATCCCGTGGTGGTGACCGCGACATTGCCGCGCTTCCTGCTGACCGGTGACAAGGGCACCATCAGCATGGATATCGACAATGTCGAAGGCGCAGCAGGCAACTACGCCATCAGCGTCAAGGCGAGCGGCCCGATCAAGGCTTCGGGCAATTCGACCACGACGGTGAAGCTCGCCGCCAAGCAGCGCTCCTCGCTGTCGCTGGGCCTCGAGGCCGGCGGCGCCGGACGTGCCGAGTTCGACGTCGACATCTCCGGGCCGAACGGGCTGACGCTGGCGCGGCATTATGCGCTCGACGTCAAGCCGGCGACGCAAGTCCTGGCGCGCCGCTCGATCCGCACGCTGGCGAAGGGCGAGAGCCTGACACTGACCTCGGACATGTTCTCCGATCTCGTGCCGGGCACCGGCAGCGTGTCGGTCTCGGCGAGCCTGTCGACCGCGCTCGATGCCGCGAGCATTCTGAAGGCGCTAGACCGCTACCCCTATGGCTGCTCCGAGCAGATCACGAGCCGCGCGCTGCCGCTGCTTTATGTCAACGATCTCGCCGCCGGCGCCCATCTCGCGATGGACACAGCAGTCGACCAGCGCATCCGCGACGCGATCGAACGGCTCCTCGCTCGGCAAGGCTCGAACGGTTCGTTCGGCCTGTGGTCGGCGGGCGGCGACGATGCCTGGCTCGATGCCTACGTCACAGACTTCCTGACCCGGGCCCGCGAAAAGGGCTTTGCGGTGCCGGACGTGCTGTTCAAGAACGCGCTCGACCGCGTCAGGAACTCGGTGGTCAATGCCAACGAGCCGGAGAAGGACGGCGGCCGCGATCTGGCCTACGGCCTCTACGTGCTCGCGCGCAACGGCGCAGCACCGATCGGTGATCTGCGCTATCTCGCCGACACCAAGCTGAACAATCTGGCGACCCCGATCTCCAAGGCCCAACTTGCCGCGGCGCTGGCGCTGGTCGGCGACAAGGCGAGGGCCGAGCGGGTCTATGGTGCCGCGCTCGATGCGCTGAACCCGAAACCCGTGATCGAGTTCGGCCGGGTCGACTACGGCTCGGCATTGCGCGACGCTGCTGCGCTGGTCTCGCTTGCCGGCGAGGGCAATGCACCGCGCACCACGCTGACGCAGGCCGTGCTGCGGGTCGAGGCGGCGCGGGGACTGTCGCCCTACACCTCGACGCAGGAAAATGCGTGGATGGTGCTGGCGGCGCGGGCGCTCGCCAAGGAAACGCTGGCGCTCGATATCAACGGCCAGCCGGTCAAGACCGCGGTCTATCGCAGCTACAAGGCCGAGGAGATGACCGGCCAGCCGCTCAGGATCACCAACACCGGAGACGCACCTGTGCAGGCGGTGATCTCGGTGTCGGGCTCGCCGGTCACGCCGGAGCCGGCGGCCTCCAACGGTTTCAAGATCGAGCGCAGCTATTTCACGCTCGATGGCAAGCCGGCCGATGTCGCCAAGGCGAAACAGAATGACCGCTTCGCGGTTGTCCTGAAGGTCACGGAAGCAAAACCGGAATTTGGGCACATCATGGTGGCCGACTATCTGCCGGCCGGGCTCGAGATCGACAACCCGAACCTGGTGTCGTCGGGCGACTCCGGTACGCTCGCGTGGATCGAGGACGGCGTCGAGCCGAAGAACACCGAGTTCCGCGATGACCGCTTCACGGCGGCGATCGACCGGGGCGCCAATGACAAATCGGTGTTTACGGTCGCCTATGTCGTGCGCGCGGTGTCGCCGGGCAAATATGTGCTGCCGCAGGCCTATGTCGAGGACATGTACAATCCCTCGCGCTACGGCCGCAGCGGAACCGGCGCAGTTGAGGTGAAGCCGGCGAAATGAGTAGAACGTTGAGGACAGCACCGGTACGCGGATCGCGCTGGCCACGGATCAAGACGGTCCTTGCGATCTGTGCCGTCGCGACGCTGTGCGCAGCCGGCGCCTTCGCCGCCTGGGTCGTGTCGCTCGGGCCGCTGCCGCTCGACAAGGCCCAGCAGGTCTCGACCACGGTGATCGATCGCAACGGCAAGCTGCTCCGCGCCTATGCGATGGCGGACGGGCGCTGGCGGCTGCCGGTCGACGCCAAGACGTCCGTCGATCCCGCCTATCTGAAGCTCTTGTTCGCCTATGAGGACAAGCGCTTCTATGAGCATCACGGCATCGATCCGCTGGCGCTGTCGCGCGCCGCATTCCAGCTGCTCACGAGCGGCCATATCGTCTCGGGCGGTTCGACGATCACGATGCAGCTGGCGCGGCTGATCGAGCCGCGCCACCAGCGCTCGGTCTACGCAAAGCTGCGGCAGATGGTGCGCGCGGTCGAACTGGAGCGGCAGCTTTCGAAGGACCAGATCCTCGATCTCTATCTTGCGCTGGCGCCGTTCGGCGGCAATCTCGAGGGCATCCGCGCCGCCTCGATCGCCTATTTCGGCAAGGAGCCGAAGCGGCTGTCGCTCGCCGAGGCCGCGCTGCTGGTGGCGCTGCCGCAATCGCCGGAGCGGCGGCGGCTCGACCGTTACCCGGACGCCGCCCACGCCGCGCGCGACCGCGTGCTCGAGCGCATGGTCGAGGATGGCGTGGTGTCGAAGGACGATGCCGCGCAGGCAACGGCGACGGCGGTGCCGAAGATGCGCAAGCAGATTCCGATCCTGGCGCCGCATTCGTCCGATCAGGCGATCGCGACGATGAAGGATGCGCCCGTCGTCAAGCTGACGCTCGACGCCACGCTGCAACGGAACCTGGAGGCGCTGGCGCGCGACCGCGCCATCGCGCAGGGGCCTGACGTCTCGGTCGCGATCGTCGTGGTCGACAATGAGACGGGCGATGTGCTCGCGCGCGTCGGCTCGGCGGATTATTTCGACGAGCGGCGGGCCGGGCAGGTCGACATGACGCGCGCCGTGCGCTCGCCGGGCTCGACCTTGAAGCCGTTCATCTATGGCCTTGCCTTCGAGGATGGCTTTGTCCATCCCGACAGCCTGATCGAGGACCGGCCGATCCGCTTCGGCACCTACGCGCCGGAAAATTTCGACATGACGTTCCAGGGCACGGTGCCGATCCGCAAGGCGCTGCAATTGTCGCTGAACGTGCCGGCGATCGCGCTACTCGACCGGGTCGGTGCCAGCCGGCTGTCGTCGCGGCTGAAGCAGGCCGGCACCAGTCTCGTGTTGCCGAAGGACGAGGCTCCGGGCCTTGCGATGGGTCTCGGCGGTGTCGGCATCACGCTGCAGGATCTCGCCCAGCTCTATTCCGGCCTGGCGCGGCTTGGCGCGACCAAGCCGCTGCGCGAGATCATGCAGGCCAATGACGGCCGCGACACGATGCGGCTGATGGATCAGGCTGCGGCCTGGCAGGTCGGCAACGTCCTGCTCGGCACGCCGCCGCCGGAGAACGGCGTGCACAACCGGATCGCGTTCAAGACCGGAACCAGCTACGGCTATCGCGATGCCTGGTCGGTCGGCTTCGACGGCCGCGTCACGATCGGCGTCTGGGTCGGCCGTCCCGACGGCGCGCCAGTGCCGGGTCTGGTCGGCCGTACGGCCGCGGCGCCGATCCTGTTCGACGCCTTTGCGCGCACCGGCAAAATCCCGGCGGCATTGCCGAAGCCGCCACGCGGCGTTCTGGTCGCCTCCAACGCGAAACTGCCGCCGCCGCTGCGCCGCTTCCGGCCGCTCGGCGAACTGGTCCGTAGCGGCAATGACCAGGCCCCGCACATTCAGTTTCCGCTGAACGGCTCACGCATCGACGTCGATCTATCCGAGGGCGGCCGCAATGCCGCGCTGCCGGTCAAGGTTGCCGGCGGGGTGCTACCACTGACGGTCCTTGTGAACGGTGTCTCAGCCGGGGACATCGACAGCCGGCGCCAGCGCCTGATCGACCCGCCGGGGCCGGGCTTCGCCCGGCTCACCGTGATCGACGCCACAGGGGCCGCGGATACCGTTGTGATCCGCGTGCAATGATCGCACGGGAAAGCGGACCAGTAAGGTCGGAAAGCGGAACAGCACAGTTGTTTGCGCTGCGGTTTCATCGTATGCGAAACCCATGGTGGATGGCCTCCAACCCCGGCGCTTCGGAGCAGGGCAACAGTCTGTAAAACCTGCGCATTCGAGCCGCAGGCTGTTCATGGCGTTCGAGTTCGCAACGGCCAGCCAATGGCGTTCGGTCCTGTTCCTGACGCTGACCTGCCTGGTGCTGTTCCTGCCGGGCTTCTTCACCATCCCGCCGATTGACCGTGACGAGGTCCGCTTTGCCCAGGCGACCAAGCAGATGGTCGAGAGCGGCGATTTCGTCGACATCCGCTTCCAGGACGACGTCCGTTACAAGAAACCGGTCGGCATCTACTGGATGCAGGCGGCGGCGCTGAAGACTGTCTCCGCGCTCGGGGTGCCGCGCGCCCAGGTCCGCATCTGGGTGTACCGCCTGCCGTCCCTGATCGGCGCCATCGGCGCCGTTTTGCTGACCTATTGGACGGCGCTGGCCTTCGTGACGCGGCAGGGGGCGGTGCTGGCCGCCCTGATGATGGCAAGCTGCGTATTGCTCGGGGTCGAAGCCCGGCTCGCCAAGACCGACGCGATGCTGCTGCTGACGGTCACCGCGGCGATGGGCGCGATGGCGCGGGTCTATCTGTCGTGGCAGCGCGGCGAGGACCCCGCGCACCCGTCATGGGTCCCGCCTGCGGTCTTCTGGACGGCGCTGGCGGTCGGCATTCTGCTCAAGGGGCCGCTGATCCTGATGTTCGTCGGCCTTGCGATGGCGGGGCTTGCGATTCTCGACCGGTCGGCGGCCTGGTTCTGGCGCATGCGTCCGGTCTGGGGCCTGATGTGGACCCTGGTGCTGGTGCTGCCGTGGTTCGTGCTGATCTTCCTGCGCGCCGGCGAGACCTTCTTTGCCGACTCGGTCGGCGGCGACATGCTGAGCAAGCTCGGTGCGCAGGAATCCCACGGCGCGCCGCCTGGAATCTATCTGCTGCTGTTCTGGATCACGTTCTGGCCCGGCGCGCCGCTGGCCGGCATGGCGGCGCCTGCGGTTTGGCGCGCGCGGCGCGAGCCCGGCGCGCAGTTCCTGCTGGCGTGGCTGATCCCGTCCTGGATCGTGTTCGAGGCCGTGCTGACCAAGCTGCCGCATTACGTGCTGCCGCTCTATCCGGCGATCGCGATCCTGACCGTCGGTGCGCTGGAGCGGCGCGTGTTGTCGCGTTCGCCCTGGCTGTTGCGGGGCGCCGCCTGGTGGTTCGCGATCCCCGCCTTCGGCGCGGTGCTGGTGATCGTCGGCGCGATCAAGGCGATCCATCAGCCGGTGTTTCCGGCCTGGCCGTTGTTCGCGGTCGCGATGGTGTTCGGCCTGTTCGCGTGGTGGTTGTTCGAGGACAGCCGCGCCGAGCGCTCGCTGCTCAATGCGGTGATTGCCGCGGCGCTGATGGCAGCCGGCACCTATGGCGTGGTGCTGCCGCGGCTCACCACCGTATTTCCGAGCCAGGAGGTCGCACGCGCCTTGCGCAACGTGACCTGCGTCGGCCCGAAGGCGGCAGCCGCCGGGTTCCACGAGCCGAGCCTCGTGTTCATGACCGATACCTCGACGCTGCTCACCGACGGATCGGGCGCCGCGGATTTCCTCGGGCAGGGCTCCTGCCGCTTCGCGCTGGTCGAACAGCGCTCGGAGCGCGCCTTCGTGCAGCGCGCCGAGGCGATCGGCCTGCGCTACAACGCGCCGGTGCGCGTCGAGGGCTACAACATCTCGCAGGGCAAGGCGGTCTCGATCGCGATCTTCCGTTCCGAAGGGACGGAATGACATGCCGGCGCCGCCAGCGACCCCGGAATCCGCCAACTATTTCGGACGATTGCTGACGCTGGTTTGGCTGTCCCTCGCCCAGCTCGTGCGGGCGCCATCGCATTCGCGCCGCGCCGAGGCGGCGCGCCGCTCCGCGCGCCACGGACTTTTGCTCGTCGTCATTGTCGGTGCCGTGATCATCACGCTGATGTATGCGTTCGATGTGACCGAGATCAGTCTGATGCCGCCACGCGGCACGCCGGGTCTCTGGTGGGTGAAGACGCTCACCGATTTCGGCAAGGACGAGTATGTGCTGTGCGCGCTTGGCCTGCTGCTGATCGCGGTCGCGTTGGCGGCGCCTGCGCTGCGCGGCGTGCCGCGCGCCACCTTGCTTGGCCTCGGGACAAGGCTGCAATACCTGTTTCTGTCGGTCGTGCTCTCGGTCGCTGTCGGTGAATTGATCAAGTGGACCGTCGGCCGCGGACGGCCCTTTGTCGGCGGTAAGGCCAATGCCTTCAACTTCCAGCATTTCGCCGGCACCGAGGCCTATTCGAGCTTTCCATCGGGACATTCGATCACCGCGTTCGCGCTGGCCTTTGCCGTGTCCGCGGTGTGGCCGGGCGCGCGGTTCGCGATGCTGGTCTATGCGCTGGTGATCGCCGCGACCCGGCTCGTGCTGCTGGCGCATCATCCAAGCGACGTGGTGGCCGGGGCGCTGGTCGGGGTGATCGGCGCAATGGTCGTGCGCTACTGGTTCGCCGCCCGCCGCCTTGGTTTTGCCATTCATCGCGACGGCACTGTGGTGGCGCTGTCAGGACCGTCGGACGGGCGTCTCAAAAGGGTTGCGAGGAGCGCCTTCGCCCCATAAAAGCGGTCGCCCGACGGTCGGATCGGGCTGGTTCCATCGCCGACAATACCAACCACGAGTGCCGATTTGCCTGCTCCCGACCAGACGCCGGTCGCCGTTTCCATCGTCGTGCCTGTGCGCAACGAGGCGGACAATATCGCGCCGCTGATCGCCGAGATCGCGGCCGCGCTCGACGGACGCTGGGCCTACGAGATCATCTACATCAATGACGGTTCGACCGATGCCACCGGCGAGCGGCTGAGCGCGGTCATGGCCGAGCGGCGCAATCTCCGGCAGCTCCGCCACGCAGTCTCGTCGGGCCAGTCGGCGGCCGTGCGCAGCGGCGTGCGCGCCGCGCGCGGCGGGATCGTGGCGACGCTCGACGGTGACGGGCAGAACAATCCCGCCTTCCTGCCGGACCTGATCGCGGCGGTCGAAAGCGGCAACGGTCGCGTCGGCCTCGCCGCGGGCCAGCGCGTCGGGCGCAAGGACACCGGCTTCAAGAAGCTGCAATCGCGCATCGCCAACACGGTGCGCGGTATCATCCTGCGCGACGGCACCCGCGACACCGGATGCGGTCTGAAGGCGTTTCCGCGCGAGGTGTTTCTGGCGATGCCTTACTTCGACGGGCTGCATCGTTTTCTTCCGGCACTGGTCCGCCGCGAGGGGCTGACGATTGCCTATGTCGACGTCGTCGACCGGCCGCGCCATTCCGGCGTGTCGAACTATGGATTCTTCGACCGGCTCTGGATCGGGATCATGGATCTCGCCGGCGTGTGGTGGCTGATCCGCCGCAAGAAGCCGACGCCGGTCGTCACTGAAGTGGTCGCTGAAGTGCCCGATGTCGCCGGCGTGCCGGGCGTGACCGAGGTGAAGTGATGCTGATTCAGTACGGTCAGGCGTTGAGCGCCTATCTCTACGACGTGTTCATCGCCAAGTTCGACTTCTGGCTGGCGTTCGGCCTGATCGCGCAACTGTTCTTCACCGCGCGCTTCCTCGTGCAGTGGATCTCCAGCGAGCGCGCCGGCCAGAGCGTGGTGCCGATGGCGTTCTGGTTCTTTTCGATGGGCGGTGGCCTGATGACGCTGATCTACGGGCTTGCCAAGCGCGAGCCCGTCATCATCATCGGGCAGGGGCTCGCCACGCTGATCTATATCCGCAACATCATGCTGATCGTGAAGAACCGCGGCCGCGGGTCGAAGACGCTCGATAGCTGATTGCCGTCACCGTCAGCCCGGCATCAATTGCGACCGGATCTGAACCAAGGTCAAAGATTCGCCCCAAGGCGCATGGCATCTACGGCCTGCCGTGGGCGTGGCGGCATCTCGAGACCGTGCCCCAGGGGATGAGGGGCGTTGATGACCAGCCGTGACGAAGCGACGAAAGCGGGTGGTTATTTATCGGGCGTCCGCGATGTTCCGTCGCTTGACGAGCCGCCGCTGACCGGCGAGCGCAAATTGCCTGACCGGCGCGCCGTCAGTTTCCGCTGGATGGCGGGAACGATTCTGATCGGATCCGCGGCCGTCGCTCTTCTTGCTGGCGCGCTTCGCGGGGCGTTTGGCGATCACGCGCGATTCGCAAGCGCGCCGGTCGTGTCACTTCCGCGCTTCGCAGGGCAGGTGGTTGACGAGGCGCGGCGCGGCGATCGTCTCGACCGCAGGCTCGGCTCGCAAGGCAGTTCCGCTGCGCTCAAGATTGAGCAGCTGAGCGATGCCGGCGCGGTCCGTCGATTTACCCGCGTGTCAGCGCGGCTCGCGGAGATCGATCTCGAACCACGACAGGAAGCGCGGGGAGACGAAAAGGACGACGCGCGACCGGGCTCGCAACGCGACCTGCTGTCGGAACTGCCAGCCATCATACGGACAGGTCCATCGCGCCGCCCACTGCCGGGCGGCACCAGCGCCTATGCTGACGGTGAGGACGTGCCGCATCCGCCGGCTCCGATAGGTGAGGCTGTCAACGTCACCAACCTTCCGAAGTCTCCTTCGTCGTCGCGTCACCGGCGACATGTCGTTATCGCGAGAAGCGGCGACACGCTGGCCGCCATTCTGCGGGCGCTGACGGCGGCCGCGGAGGACGCGCCGGCGATCCTCGCCGCCTTCCCATCGCCGGGCGCTCGAGAGAGTCTGTCCGGTGGCGACAAAATCACGGTCATC
This sequence comes from Bradyrhizobium sp. USDA 3262, assembly GCF_054060035.1. NCBI lineage: Bacteria > Pseudomonadati > Pseudomonadota > Alphaproteobacteria > Hyphomicrobiales > Nitrobacteraceae > Bradyrhizobium > Bradyrhizobium sp. USDA 3262. Next base: position 5,707,559 of record NZ_JBSSCT010000001.1, on the reverse strand, counting down.
GAACAAGGCGGAGACGCCGGTTCGGCGCGCGGCCATGTCGCGAAGGTGTCGATCGAACGGGCCGGCTCCAATGTGTCCGCCGTCGGTCGCACCGATGGCGGCCAATACCGGGCGATCGTGCCGGAACAGCCCGACATTGCCGTGCGGAGCGATAGCCCGCTGCGTGAGTCGATCGATACGCATTCCGTTCCGGGCGAAACGCTCCGTGACGGCCTTAACGCGCTTGCGCGCTCCAACCACGTCGATCAGGGAATCGTTGCTGAACTGATGCGGCTCTGTGGTCGCGATTTCGATCTCGACGAGCCGCTCGGCGACGCCGATGTGGCTGAGATCATCTACGCGCCGAACGACATCGGTCAGCCGGAGTTGGTCTTCATTGACTTGACGGCGGGCGGGCAGGCCCGCCGGTACTATCGCTTCACGGCGCCGGACGATAACAGCTCCGATTTCTATGATGAGACCGGCCAGTCCATCACCAAATTCCTGTTGCGCAAGCCGGTCGTGAGCGGGCGGCTCGGCGACGGCTTTGGCTGGCGGATTCATCCGATCCTTGGCGACCGCCGCTTCCATGAGGGCGTCGATTATGCGGCGCCCTATGGGTCGCCCATCGCGGCCGCCGGCGCCGGCGTCGTCGAGACCGAAGGGTACGAACGGGGGTACGGGAAATATATCCGCGTGCGGCACGACCGCGGCTATGAGACGACCTATGCCCACGTCGCGAGCTTCCCGTCCGGGCTGAAGATCGGCGACCGCGTTCGTCAGGGCGAGACGATTGCCTTTGTCGGATCGACCGGGCTCTCGACCGGACCACATCTCTATTACGAGGTGCGGATCAACGGCCGCAACGTCGATCCGCTTCGGATGAAGCTCTCAGGCGGCCGGCTGCTGCAAGGCGACCTGCTTGGGGCCTTCGATCGCCAGCGTGACAGCATCAACCAACTCGCCGCCGTCTCCGCGCTTCCACAGCGGCGTTTCGGCTCCGAACATCGGCCGCCGACATAGCGAGCGCAGATCGCATCAGGCCATGTCGCCGTCGCGGGCCTTGCAGGGGTCAGGAGCCCGGAGAGCTCGAAGGCACGGGCGCCGCAACGTCGGTCGTCGCCATCGTGCTCTCGCGATCGGCGGCGGTCTCGCCGGCGGCATCGAGTACGGGATAGGCGACCGAGCAGATGTGCGAATGGATGCGGCGAAGGTCGCGCAGCACGTCGAGATGCAGCGAAGTGGTCTCGATGGTTTCGGGCCGGCCTTCGCGCAGGCGCTCCAGATGACGCTCGACGGCGGCCAATTCGGCCGCGCGCAGCGCCGCCTTCTCGGTGAGCAGCTTGCGCGCCTCGTTGGCGTCGCCCGACATGAACACGCCGAATGCGATCCGCAGCGAGTCGATCGTGCGCTTGTGGAATGCCGACAGTTCCTCGGCGCCTTCGGTGGAGAATTGCAGGCGATGCTTGATCTTCTTGGTCGCGAGCTCGCTCAGGTTCTTGTCGACGATGTCGCCGATATGTTCGAGATTGATCGCGAACGCGACGATCTCCATCGCGCGCTGGCCCTCGCGCTCGTCCAGGCTGCCGCGGGTGAGTTTCGTGACGTAAAGCTTGATCGCCTCGTTCAGCCGGTCGACGGTGTTGTCCATCTTCGACACCTGGTCGACCAGGGCGCGATCGTTGGTCAGCATCGCCGCCATCACCTTGCGCAGCATGGCCTCGGTGTGATCGCCCATATGCAGCACCTCGCGCGCCGCATCGGCCAGCGCCAGTGAAGGCGTCTCCAGCGCGCTCTCGTCGAGATAGCGCGGCCGTGATGGATCGGTCTCCTGCGCTCGCTTCGGCAACAGACGCTCGAGCAGCCGCGCCATGTGATCGAGCACGCCGATGAACAGCAGCGCGGTCGCAACGTTGAAGGCGATGTGGAACAGCGCAGTCGCCTTGGCGAGATCGGGCTGCCAGGCGTAGATGATCTCGGTGATCGGGCGCAGGAACGGCGCCACCAGCAGGATGCCGACGACGCGGTTGACGAGGTTGCCGACCGGCAGCCGGTAGCTCGCCGGGTTGTCGCGCCGCGCGCCCTCCAGCAACGGATTGATGGCGCTGCCGAGGTTGGCGCCGAGCACCAGGGCAAATGCGGCATAGGGCGAGATGAACTGGGAAAAGGCCAGCGACATCACCAGCAGCACGCTGGCGACACTGGAATGGACCAGCCAGGTGACGACGGCGCCGATCAGGATGCAGAGCACCGGATCGCCGGTGATCGCGCCCAGGAACACGCGCACGCCCGGGGCATTCTCGGCGGGCGCCATCGTATCGAGCAGGATGTGCAGCGCCAGCAGCATCAGGCCGAGGCCGATCGAGACGCGGCCGAGATCCTTGATCCGGGAGCGCGGTCCGCTGCGGAACGCGACGAGGCCGACAATGAACAGAACCGGCGCGATGGCGGCGACGTTGAACGACAGCACCTGCACGATCAGCGTGGTGCCGATATTGGCGCCGAGCATGATCGCGAGCGCCGGCACCAGGCTGACGATCTCTTCGGCGGCGAAGGAACTGGTGATCAGGGCTGTCGCGGTCGAACTCTGGAGCAGGGCGGTCAGGCCGAGACCGGCGCCAAGGGCGGTAAAGCGGTTGCGCAGCGCCCGGGCGAGCAGCAACCGCAAATCCGGCCCGAAGGCACGCAGAATCCCGCTATGGACCATGTGCAGGCCCCACAGCAGGAGCGCCACGCCCCCCATCAGATCGAGCAGAACAATGCTTCCCATGCTTCCTGGCATCCCGGCGAATTCGAGTCGAAAGGATATAGGTATCGTCTATCGACTGGCGATCAACCCCTTTTTGTTCTCATGCGAGCCCGGGCGGGAGCGACGCACGCAGCTGAGTGGATTGGCCCATCGGGAGAGCGTTATGCGACCTGCAGCGACAATTCTCAACTATTCAATCTTTGATTGAAGCAAGCTTCTGGGGCCCCGACGAGGGCGCCCCGGGTAAACGAATCTCGAACGCGACCGCTCAATTGCGATCGGTTCCGCTAGGCAGTTTCCAATCTTTCCCGGTTATGACGATAGGCCAGGAAGTTGCCCAGAAAGGCTTGGGGATCAGAATGTTTATGAATCGCCGCAAGAGCGAACGCCGCCCGTGCCGGAGCGTCGCCAAAATTCAGCTGGGCACAGGGTCGCTGCCACGCGACTGCATGATCACCGATATTTCGGCCGGCGGCGTCAAGGTGATCGCCGAATATCTGGAGATCCCGCCGGAATTCACCATCATCCTGTCGACCGGCAGTCCGCGTCAGTGCCGGCTGGCCTGGCAAATCGGGCACGAGTTCGGCGCCCAGTTCGTCGACTGAACCAGCGATTTCGCTGCTTTCTCGCCGGGCGTCCGGCACCGGATCTGGGCCGGATGACGGCGACATGATGGCATCCTTAACCGGACCTTAGGGTTAAGCTGTGAGCATCCCGGAACCTTCGCCGTTCCGAGTCTCGCTTTATGTTTGAGAAATTACCCCGACCCTCAGGCCGCGCGCGCCGTCTCGCGGGCACGGTATCTGCCGCGATCCTGCTGATCGGGTTGTCCGCCTGTCAAACCTCCGGCCCGTCTGACATCACCGGCTCATTGGGCGACACGGCGGAGGCCACGCCGGCACCCGCCGATCCGCGGCGCGACATCGCGACCTACCACGAGCGCGTCCGCGCCAACCCGAAAGACACCGACGCTGCGCTGAAATACGCCCGGGCATTGCGCGCCACCGGACAGCGGGCCCAGGCGGTCGCCGTCATGGAGCAGGCGGTGTTGGCGCAGCCCAGCAACAAGGCACTGCTCGCGGGTTACGGACGGGCGCTCGCCGACAACGGCAATTTCCAGCAGGCATTCGACGTGCTCGGGCGCGCGCATACGCCGGAAGATCCGGACTGGCGCATCCTGTCGGCGCAGGGCGCCGTGCTCGATCAGCTCGATCGCCACGACGAGGCGCGGCAGTACTATGCGAGTGCGCTGAAGATCGTGCCTGACGATCCGTCAGTGCTCTCCAATATCGGGTTGTCCTATTTGCTGTCGAAGGACCTGCCGAAGGCCGAGGAGACGCTGCGCCGTGCCCGCGAGCGCGCCCCCGGCGACATGCGGGTGCGGACCAATCTCGCCGTCGTGGTTGGCTTGCAGGGCCGCCAGTCCGAGGCGGAAACCATCATGAAGGCCGATCTGACGCCGGAGCAGGGCTCAGCCAACGTCGCCGCGCTGAAACGGCTGTTGGCGCGCAGGGATGCGAGCCGCACCGACGCCGAGAAGATCCCGGTCGCGGCCAGTCGCCGCGACTAGGACGGTTTCAAGCGGGACGCTAGCCGGCGGCCCGGCGCCCGTCGTTTCGGCGCGACTGCAGCTTCTTGAGGATCGGCGACAGGAACGACTCGCGGGCTTCGGCGAGATCGGGGCGGCCGGTGAGGCGCTGCGCGATCTGCAGGAAAGTCCTTGTGGTGCGGTGACGCGCGGAGACTTCCGCGATCATCTGGCCGTTGTTGGCGGCTTCACCGAACAGCCTGCAGTCGAACGGGATCGCCGCGATGGGCTGGCTCTCGATCGTCTTGGCGAAATCCTTGACCTCGATCTCGGGGCGCTTGGACATGCCGACCTGGTTCAGGCAGTAGAGCGGCGGGCGGTCGTTCGGACGCGCGGTCCTCAACAGGTTCATCATGTTCTTGGTGTTGCGCATGTTGGCGAGGTCGGGCTCTGCAACGATCAGGATATCGTCGGCACCGACCAGCACGCGTTTGGTCCAGGCGGTCCATTGATGCGGCACGTCGAGCACGATGCAGGACGTCGTCATGCGCATCGTATCGAAGATGGCATCGAACGCTTCGGCGCCGAAATCGTAGACCTGGTCGAGGGTGGCCGGCGCCGCCAGCAAGCTGAGATGATCGCCGCACTTTGCGAGCAGGCGTTCCATGAACGCGGAGTCCGGACGTTCGGGCGAGAACACGGCGTTGGCGATGCCCTGCACCGGGTCCTGATTGTAGTCCAGGCCGGCGGTACCGAAGGCGAGGTCGAGATCGACGACCACCGAGTCCAGCCCAAGGTCGCGCGCGATGGTCCAGGCGACATTGTGGGCAACGGTCGAAGCGCCGACGCCGCCCTTGGCGCCCGCGACCGCGATCAGGCGGCCGACCGAGACCGCTTCGGAGGCCGAGAACAGGCTGCAGATCGAGCGCACGATGTCGAGCACCTTGACCGGCCCGATGACGTAGTCGTTGACGCCGCGCCGGACCAATTCGCGATACGGCGCAGTCTCGCCGGGCATGCCGAGCACCACGACGCGGGTGCCGGGATCGCAGACCGTGGCGAGCTCGTCGAGACCGGCGAGGAAATCATGATCCGGCTCGGTCTCCAGCATGATGACGTTGGGCGTCGGCGCCTTGTGGTAGGCGTCGATCGCCGCGGCGATGCCGCCCATATGGACCGAGAGATGAGCCTTGGCGAGCCGGCGGTCGTCGGCAGCCGCGCGTGCGTTCGCGGCGGTCGCGACGCTGGCGCAGAACGCCTGCACGGAAATCCGCGGCGCCGGCGCGATGTAATCGTTGGCGTGCTGCGGCTCGTCTTGCTGTTCGGTCATTTCGCGGCGTCGCTCAGCTTGGCTTTCTCGGTTTCGGGGTAGGCGGTCGCGGTCGACTCACCCTTGCGGTATTTATCGAACGCGATCGTACGGCGCGGCGTATAGGCTGCGGTCTCGGTTCGCGGCTGTTCGAGGTCGGACGGATTGGCGACCATCGCGGCAAGGTTACGCTGCGTGGCGCAGCCGAAATTGTCGTACTGTTTGTTCTCGTTGTAGCTCGGATTGTAGATCGAGGGACCGAGGTCGCTCGGCCACACTCCGCAGGGACCGGCGACGGCGGCCATCTTCGGATAGCTCAGCCGAATGGTCGGAAGCGCACGCGGATCATCGAGATGATAGGAGCGCCTGGTGATGGCATGGGCGGGCACGCCCATCGACGCCAGCAGGCCGCGGATCTCCTGATACACCGCCTGTGCCGAGCGCGCGTTCGAGCTGTCGGCCGGCACGTCGATCGCAATCGCGCCGGTGCCTTCGCGGCGCCAGGTGCGCGCCAGCCCCATGACGTCGTCGCGCTGGGTTTCGGTGAGGTTGCCGCGGGCGCGGCCGACGAAGACGACGATCGATTGCTCGCCTTCGGTGACGGCGATCGGATGCCGCTGCCGGTAGTCGTCGGGCACCGTGCCGGTGACGACATCGCTCGTCAGATTGCAGCCGCCGAGCGCGATCGCGCTGACGGCGAGGGCGCCGAACAGCCACAGCGTCCTGGCACGACCGGCTTGTGTGTTGCGTGTCATCATAGGATCCCCCAACCCCTTCAGGTCCGCGCCTCAGTCGATGATGAAGCCGAAATTGACCGGCGTGGCGCCGATCGGCTCGCTGCGGGCGGCAACGCCGTAGATGCGATTGACGCGCGCCAGCAGCGCCGACTGCGCGTCGGAAGCCGGGGCAAATCCGTCGTCGGGACGAGACAGCTCCTTCTGCGCAACGGCGCGCACCACGTAGGGCGTCACGATGACCATGAGCTCGGTCTCGTTGTTGACGAAGTCCTGGCTCCTGAAGAGCTGGCCGAGGATCGGGATCTGATCGACGCCGGGCATGCCGTTGATGGCCTGCTTGGTCTGCTCCTGGATCAAACCGGCCATCGCAATCGAGCCGCCGGAGGGCACCTCCAGCGTGGTGTCGGCGCGGCGGGTCTTGATCGAGGGAATGGTCGTGCCGTTCTGACCGCCGGTCAGGGCGTTCTCCATCGAGACTTCGGAGACCTCGGTCATCACCTTCAGGCTGATCCGTCCCTCGGTCAGCACTACCGGAGTGAAGTTGAGCGAGATGCCGAACTTCTTGAAGCTGACGGTCTGGACGCAATTGCCGATCGTGCCCGACGTCGTCGTCTGGCAGGTGACACCGGTCGGAATCGGAAACTCGCCACCCGAAATGAAGGTCGCCGACTCGCCGGAGATCGCGGTGAGGTTGGGTTCGGCCAGCGTCTTGACGACGCCCGCGCTCTCCATCGCGCGCAGCGTCGCGGTGACGGTCGGTACGCCGAGCTTGTTCAGGGCTGCGCCCGTCAGCCCGTTGCTGGGGGCGAGCGCACCATTATTGGCGGTAAAGGCGTTGGCGTTGTTGAAGACCACCGCGGCGGTGCCGTAGTTCATGTTGGCGCTGAGGTCGACGCCGAGCTGTTTCACGACGTCCCGGCGGACTTCGGCGACGGTGACTTTCAGCATCACCTGGTCGCGGCCGCGGACCACGATGGAATTGACGACCTTGTCGGCGCTGCCGACCAGTTTGGCGGCGATGTCACCGGCCTGCTGGGCCTCGACCGGGCTTGCCACCGTGCCGGTCAGGACGACGCTGTCGCCGACGCCCTCGATCTGGACGCCGGGCAGCATCTGCTTCAGCGCGGCGCGCATGCCGTTGAGGTCGCGCTTGATCGCGATGTCGTAGGAGGCGACCTGGTTGCCGTCGGCGTCGAAGAACACCACGTTGGTCTGGCCGACCGCCGCGCCGATGATATAGGCGCGCTGCGCCGAGCGGATCACGGCGTTGGCGATCTTGGGATCGGCGACCAGAACGTCCTTGGCCTCGCGCGGCAGATCGACCACGACCGACTTGCCAACGCCGAGCGAGACGGAGCGCGTCTTGGCGGCGATGCTGCTCGTCACCGCGACATCCGCGTTCTTGTCGGGATCGGTCGCGCTGGCAAGGGCAGGGATCAGCATCAGCGCAGTGATCGCCGAGAATGACAGCGCGCGGACCAGCGTGGTCGACGTCGCCATTTGTTTCGCACCCGTCGTCATATCGAAGCCCCCATCACTTCTGTGTCGTCAGAGAGCTCGGGATGCCGAAGCGCACCACCTTGATGCTCTCGCCCCGCTTCGGGGCATGGTCTCTGGTCTCGTCGGTCTGTTCGTTGACGTCGGCGATGCTGCGCAGCGCCAGCGCCAGCGTGCCGCTCTGCCGGGCGCGCGCCAGCGTCTCGGCCTGTTCAGGCTTGAGCTCGAGGGTCACGGTCTTGCCGACGAGGGAGTTGTTGCCGTCCTTCTCCTTCGGCGCCTGGTCGATCGCCAGCACGCGGACGTTGGACAGCAGGATTTCAGTGGTAACGATATCGCGGCCGCCTTGCTGGTCTGGATTCTTGTCGCGTCGCGACAGGATCACATCGACGCGGTCGTTCGGCAGAATGAAGCCGCCGGCGCCGGTCTCCGGCGAGATTTCGGTGGAGATCGCGCGCATGCCGGAGGGCAGGATCGCGGCCATGAAGCCGCTTCCATTGGCCTTGACCAGCTTTTGCTCGCGGATCGGTTCGCCGACGATGAAGGGCGCGCGTGCGATCGAACCGATGACGTCGTTCATGGCATTGGCGTTGGCGTCGTGACGGATGAACGCGCTGCTGGCAGTTTCAGCCGGCCAGCGCTGCCACTGGATGTCTTCGGCCTTGACCGATTGACCGAGCCCGATGTCGGACTTTGCGACCAGCACTTCGACGGTCGGCAGTTGCGCGACGGGCGGCGCAAGCGGCGCCGGTTTGCGATCGCCAACGCTCGCGAGATACATGGCCGCGAGGCCTGCGACGCCGGCGATGCCGAGGACCACGATGCGTGCCGTTTTCATGCGATTGTCTGAATGCCCTTCACACAGGGCAGTCGCGTCCTTGCGGCACTGACAGCCCTTCCCGAGGCATCACTACGGCCGCAAAAGTATAAGGGAACTTGATGGAAGGTCCGGACAATTAAGGGATTGGTGGGGATGGTGAACGGCGAGTTATCGGCGCCGTCGCATCTCCGCAGAATCCCGGAGATCGCGCTCGCGCAACGTGTGCGATGTGGGAGTCGCAACGCGGCGTCACAGCCGGTCGGTCGTGGTTAATGTCGCCTGATGCGCAATCCCGCGCGCACGGATCAGAGCGCGGCTTTCAACGCGGCAAAGCCGCGATCGAGATCGGCCTTGAGGTCATCGAGGTTCTCGAGCCCGATATGCAGCCGCAGCGTCGGGCCGCCCGGCGACCATTTGGTCGCGGTGCGATAGTCGCTGCAGTCGAACGGGATGGCGAGGCTTTCGAAGCCGCCCCAGGAAAAGCCCATGCCGAACAGCGTGAGCGCGTTCAGCATTGCATCGACCGCGGTCTGCGGCACCGGCTTCAGCACGATGCCGAACAACCCGGAGGCGCCGGTGAAGTCGCGTTTCCAGATCGCGTGCCCGGGATCGGTGTCGAGGGCAGGGTGCAGCACGCGATCGACCTCGGGCCGCGCGCCGAGCCAGCGCGCGATCTCGAGCCCGGAGCGGTGGTGCTGCGCAAGCCGCACCGATAGCGTGCGAACCCCGCGCAGCGCGAGATAGACGTCGTCGGGGCCGGCGCAGACGCCGAGCAGGCGGATCGCCTCCTGGATCAGCGGCCAGGCTTTCGCATTGGCTGCGACGGTGCCGAACATGATGTCGGAGTGGCCGCCGATATATTTGGTGCCGGCCTGCATGCTGATGTCGACGCCCTGTTCGAGCGAGCGGTGATAGAGCGGCGTCGCCCAGGTGTTGTCGTCGATCATGAGCGCGCCGCGGGCGTGCGCCACGGCCGACATCGCCCGCACGTCCGGCATCTCGAACGTCTGCGAGCCGGGCGCTTCGATCAGCACCGCGCGGGTGTTCGGCTTGAACAGCGTCTCGATGCCGGCGCCGATCAGCGGGTCGAAATAGCTGGTCTCGATGCCGTAGCGCTTGAGCATGTTGTCGCAGAAATTGCGGGTCGGCCGATAGGCATTGTCGCACACCAGGAGGTGATCGCCGGCCTTCAGCACGGCAAGCAGCGTGGTGCTGATCGCCGCCAGCCCCGACGGGGCGAGGCCGACGCCGGCGCATTGCGGGCCTTCCAGCGCCATCAGCACGTCCTGCAGCGCCCGCGTGGTCGGGCTGCCATGGCGGCCATAGGTAAATTCGGCGCGATGGGCGTGGAGGTCCTCCGCGGTCGGATAGAGCACGGTCGAGCCGTGAAACACCGGCGGATTGACAAAGCCCTTCTGGGCTTTGGTGTCACGGCCGGCCGTGACCAGACGGGTCGCGGCCTGTTGCGGGTGGGAGGGCGTGGAGCCGTCGGAGGAGGTCATGGAGCGCTGCCGTTAGACTTTAGACTTTAGACTTTTTGCCGCAGCCCTACCGCGTCGGAAGACAGGGCTGGGCCGGGAGGTGTTACTAACAAGAGGTAGAAGACATGCGTCAACCCCTTGACCCGGCTCGTCAGTCGCTATGTGATGCGCCGCAACTACCAGTCGCCGCACGTTGAGGGGCCTGCCGCGACCTACGATCCGTTGCCTGACCGGTTTGCAGGTCAAACTGCCGGTCAAGTCGGCATTTTTGCTGCAAGGGATCATTGGGATGGCCCGTGAACGCGAGGCGATCACAAAGTAACCGTCCACCGGACGACCCTGAAAGGCCCCGCCCATGAAACGCGTATCCCTGGCTGTCACCCTTGCCGCTGCCGCCGCCCTGTCGGTCCAGGCCGCCTCGGCGCAAACCCTCAAGACGGTCAAGGACCGAGGCCAGCTGTCCTGCGGCGTCAGCGGCGGCCTGCCGGGCTTCTCGTCGCCGGACGACAAGGGGAACTGGACCGGCATCGACGTCGACATCTGCCGTGGCATCGCCGCGGCGATCTTCGACGATCCGTCCAAGGTCAAGTTCGTGCCGCTGTCGGCCAAGGACCGCTTCACCGCGCTGCAGTCGGGCGAGATCGACGTGCTGTCGCGCAACACCACCTGGACGCTGTCGCGCGATACCTCGCTCGGCGCCAACTTCACCGGCGTGACCTATTATGACGGGCAGGGCTTTCTGGTGAAGAAGTCGCTGAAAGTGAACTCGGCGCTGGAGCTGAACAGCGCGTCGGTCTGCGTGCAGACCGGCACCACGACCGAGCAGAACCTCGCCGACTACTTCAAGGGCAACAACATGAAGTACGAGGTGATCGCGTTCGCCGGCGCCGACGAGACCGTGAAGGCCTATGAGACCGGCCGCTGCGACGTGTTCACCTCCGACGTGTCCCAGCTGTATGCGCAGCGGCTGAAGCTCGCCAACCCGGCCGACCACGTCGTGCTGCCCGAGATCATCTCCAAGGAGCCGCTGGGCCCGATGGTTCGCCATGGCGACGACCAGTGGTTCGACATCGTGAAGTGGGCGCTGTTCGCCCAGATCAATGCCGAGGAACTCGGTGTCACCCAGAAGAACGTCGACGAGATGGCCAAGTCGGACAAGCCCGACCTCAAGCGCGCCTTCGGCACCGACGGCAATCTCGGTGAGCAGCTCGGCCTGACCAAGGACTGGTTCTCCCGCATCATCAAGGCCGTCGGCAATTACGGCGAGATGTACGATCGCAACGTCGGCGCCGGATCGAAGCTGCAGATCGCACGCGGGCTCAATAATCTCTGGAACAAGGGCGGCATCCAGTACGCGCCTCCGATCCGCTGATCGGCGACGAGGCGGCTGCGGCGATGACGACCGAGCCCCGAAAACCACCGCCGCAGTTCATCTTCCGCCTGAAGCGCGCGCTCGGCGGCCAGTCCGGCTGGACTGGCCTTGCCGTGCAGATCGTGTTCGCGGCGGTGTTGGCCTGGGTCGCCTATGAGATCGTGGCCAATGCCCGCGCCAACCTGGAGACGCAGCGCATTGCCTCCGGGTTCGGGTTTCTCAAAAACAATGCGGGCTTTGACGTCAGCCTGAACCTGATCCCGTATTCGGGATCGGACACCTATACGCGGGTGTTCTTTGTCGGCCTGTTCAACACGCTGCTGGTTGCGGGCATTGGCATCGTCTTCGCCACCATTATCGGCTTCATCGTCGCGCTGTGCCGGCTGTCGCCGAACTGGCTGCTGGCGCGGCTCGGCGAGATCTATGTCGAGATCGTCCGCAACCTGCCGCTGCTGTTCCAGCTGTTGTTCTGGTACCTTGCGGTGCTGGCGGCGCTGCCCGGGCCGCGCCAGAGCATCTCGCTGTTCAACGCCTTCTTCCTCTCCAATCGCGGGCTGGTGATCCCGCGGCCGATCGGCGAGGCCGGACTTGATCCGTTTCTGATCGCGCTCGCGATCGGCATCGCAGGCGCTCTGGCGCTGCGCGGCTACGCAAGGCGGGCGCTGTTTCAACGCGGGCAGGCGATCCGGATCTGGCCCTACGTGCTCGGCCTGCTGGCTGGATTGCCGCTGGTGACGGTGCTGGTGTTCGGGCTGCCGGTGACCTTCGAGTTGCCGCAACTCAAGGGCTTCAACTTCGCCGGCGGCGCGCGGGTCATTCCGGAGCTGGTTGCGCTGGTGGTTGCGCTGTCGACCTATACGGCGGCCTTCATCGCCGAGATCGTCCGCGCCGGTATTCTGTCGGTCCATAAGGGACAGATGGAAGCCGGCTCGTCGCTCGGCCTGTCGCGCGGCACCACCTTGCGGCTGATCGTCGTGCCGCAGGCGATGCGCGTCATCGTTCCGCCGCTGACCAACCAGTATCTCAACCTGACCAAGAATTCGTCGCTGGCGGTCGCGATCGGCTATCCCGACCTGGTCTCGGTATTTGCCGGAACGACCCTGAGCCAGACCGGCCAGGCGATCGAGATCATCGCCATCACCATGGGCGTGTACCTGCTGATCTCGCTGGTCACCAGCGCGGTCATGAGCGTCTATGGCTGGCGCATCAACCGGAGCCTTGGGGCATGACCGACGTCACCGCGTCATCCTTTGTCCGGCAGGACCTGGTGCCCGAGCGCCGGGCGCCGGTGAGGACCACCGGCCTCGTCGGTTTCATCCGCACGCGGCTCTTGAATTCGCCGACCAACATCCTGCTGACGATCCTGGCGCTGGGGCTGCTCTGGTACATGATCGTTCCCGCGTTCAGGTTCCTGCTGGTCGATGCGGTCTGGAGTGGCAAGGACCGCAATGCGTGCCTCGCCGAGACCGCCGGCCGTCAGGTCGGCGCCTGCTGGCCCTATATCCAGGCCAAGCTCACCCAGCTGATCTATGGCTTCTATCCGGAAGCCGAACGCTGGCGCGTCAACCTGACCTTCGTCCTCGCGGCTGTCTTGTTGCTGCCACTCCTTATTCCGCGGCTGCCGGCGAAGGGCTTGAATGCGAGCCTGTTCTTCTTCGCGTTTCCCGCGGTCGCATTCTTCCTGCTGCGCGGCGGCGGGCTGACCGGTTTCGGCGTGAGCTGGGTCGCGAGCCTGTTGCAGCTGTTCGACGACAGCATCGGCAATGCCGGGCAGGTACTGGTCAATCTCAGCCAGAATTCGGCGATCGGACCGCCGCTGTGGGCCGTCGGCAAGATCATCGTGCTCGTCGGCAGCCTGATCGGCTGGCTGATCTCCCCGATGACCTGGCTGCGCGAGCAGCTTCAGATGTCGAGCCAGCCGCTCTGGTTCGACTTCCTGCTGACCACGGCGATCGTCTCGCTGATCCTGTTCTTCCTCGGCGGCGGCATGCGAACCGGACAACGGGCGCTGCTCGGGAGCATCGTGAGCTTTGCCGGCATCGCGATCGTGATCAAGCTGATGGGGCTCGACCGCGGCGGACTGCCCATCGTCGACACCAGGCTGTGGGGCGGCCTTTTGGTGACGCTGGTGGTGTCGGTCACCGGTATCGTCACCTCGATGCCGATCGGGATCGCGCTGGCGCTGGGCCGCCGCTCGACCATTCCGCTGATCCGGATCTTCTCGATCGCCTTCATCGAGTTCTGGCGCGGCGTGCCGCTGATCACGGTGCTGTTCTTCGCAACCTACATGCTGCCGCTGTTCCTGCCGGGCAACTTCAACGTCGACGGGCTGGTCCGTGCGCTGATCGGCATTGCGCTGTTTGCCGGCGCCTACCAGGCCGAGGTGGTGCGCGGCGGCCTTGCCGCGATCCCGCGCGGACAGGGCGAGGCGGCGAGCGCGCTCGGCCTGTCCTGGTGGAAGACCACGTCGCTGATCGTGATGCCGCAGGCGCTGCGCCACGTCATTCCGGGTCTCGTCAACAGCTTCATCGCGCTGTTCAAGGACACCTCGCTGGTCTCGATCGTCGCGCTGTTCGACCTCTTGGGGTCGTTGCATGCGACGTTCTCCGATCCGACCTGGTCGACGCCGACCACGGCCTTTACCGGCTTCGCTTTCGCTGGAATGATCTACTTCGTGTTCTGCTTTGGAATGTCGCGCTACTCGCTGTTCGTCGAAAACCGGCTCAACGCTCACCGCCGCCACTGAACAAGGTCACCATGTCCACAACCCCGATCGTCAACATTTCCGCTCTCAACAAATGGTACGGCGACTTCCACGTGCTGCGCGACATCAACCTGGAGGTCGGCAAGGGCGAGCGCATCGTGATCTGCGGCCCGTCCGGTTCGGGCAAGTCGACCCTGATCCGCTGCATCAACGCGCTGGAGGAATTCCAGGAGGGCGAGATCGTGGTCGACGGCATCGACCTCGGCCCGAACCTGCGCCGTGTCGACGAAGTCCGCCGCGAGGTCGGCATGGTGTTCCAGAGCTTCAACCTGTTCCCGCATCTCACCGTGCTCGACAATTGCACGCTGGCGCCGATCTGGGTGCGCAACATCCCGAAGAAGGATGCCGAGGCCGCCGCGATGAAGTTCCTCGAGCGGGTCAAGATCCCGCATCAGGCCAATAAGTTTCCCGGCCAGATGTCGGGCGGTCAGCAGCAACGCGTTGCGATCGCCCGCGCGCTGACGATGAACCCGAAGGTGATGCTGTTCGACGAGCCGACCTCGGCGCTCGACCCGGAAATGGTCAAGGAAGTGCTCGACACCATGGTCGATCTTGCCAAGGAGGGCATGACCATGCTGGTCGTGACCCATGAAATGGGCTTTGCCCGCGAGGTCGCCAACCGCGTCGTCTTCATGGACGCGGGCCAGATCATCGAATCGAACACGCCGCAGGAATTCTTCGCCAACCCGCAACACGCGCGGTCGAAGCTGTTCCTAAGCCAGATTCTCCGGTGATTTCCGCCGTCATTGCGAGCCACCCGGTCGGCGCAAAGCGCCGCCGGATGACAGGCTCCGCGAAGCAATCCAATCTTCCGCATCGGAAGCATGGATTGCTTCGTCGCAATAGCTCCTCGCAATGACGTCTGCGGGGACGCGGTTCGTCACACCAGCGGCAGCTCGATCTTGCTGCGCTTTTCCAGCCATTCCGGGACCGGCAGGTTCTTCGAGCGCATGAAGGCCGGATTGAACAGCTTGGACTGATAGCGGTTGCCGGAGTCGCAGAGGATGGTGACGATGGTCTTGCCGGGGCCGAGCTGCTTGGCGAGCTGGATCGCGCCCGCGATGTTGACGCCGGTCGAGCCGCCGAGGCACAGGCCTTCGTGCTCCAAAAGCTCATAGATGATGGTCACGGCTTCCTCGTCGGAGATCAGGAACGCGGTGTCGACCTTCGCCGTCTCGACCACAGGCGTGACGCGTCCGAGCCCGATGCCTTCCGTGATCGAATCGCCCGGCGTCGATTTGACCTGCCCATTCTTGAACAGTTCGTACATCCCGAAGCCGTGCGGATCGGCACAGGCGGTGACGATGGCCGGGTTCTTTTCCTTCAGGTAGCGGCTGACGCCGGCAAGCGTGCCGCCGGTGCCGACCGAGCAGATGAAGCCGTCGACCTTGCCGTCGGTCTGCTGCCAGATTTCCGGTCCGGTCGAGTCGTAGTGAGCCTTGGGATTGTCGAGGTTGTTCCACTGGTCGGCGAACAGCACGCCGTTCGGTTCGGTCTTGCGCAGCTGCTCGGCGAGACGCTTGCCGAGATGCTGATAGTTGTTCGGATTGGCGAAGGGCAGCGCCGGCGCCTCGACGAGTTCGGCGCCGCACAGCCGCAGCATGTCCTTCTTTTCCTGGCTCTGCGTCTCCGGAATGACGATCAGGGTGCGATAGCCGCGCGCACTCGCCACGACCGCAAGCCCGATCCCGGTATTGCCCGCGGTTGACTCGACCACGAGGCCGCCGGGCTTCAGCGCGCCGCGCCTCTCGGCCTCCAGGATCATCCATTTGCCGGCACGATCCTTCAC
Source organism: Bradyrhizobium sp. USDA 3262 (assembly GCF_054060035.1). Lineage (NCBI taxonomy): Bacteria > Pseudomonadati > Pseudomonadota > Alphaproteobacteria > Hyphomicrobiales > Nitrobacteraceae > Bradyrhizobium > Bradyrhizobium sp. USDA 3262. The sequence goes on along the minus strand of NZ_JBSSCT010000001.1, from coordinate 5,691,534 downwards.
CGACTGGCCCGGGTTCATGAATTCGGCCTTGCCGAGAATGGTGCAGCCGGTCAGTTCGGACGCGCGTTTCAGCTTGATGAGCGGGGTGTTGCCGATCGCTTCGATGACGTCTTTGTTGAATATCATGTCGGGGAATTTCTTTGCCGGTCTGTGTCTTGCTTGGCGAACCTAGTGTGCTGATCGAAAAAGGGAAGGGCTTTTGCACTGCGGCAAGAGGCGGGTTCAACACGCTTGACCTCACAAGCGCGAATGTTGCGGACTTGGGGAGAACGCCGTTTTTCGGCGGTCGGGTCGGCCAGCAGAATCATCCTGCGGTCCGCGGTTTTGCATGAGTTGCGCGCTCCAGGCCGATCGAGACCTGACGGCGCGGTGCGCGGTGGCGCGACTTTCGCGCCGCGCCGGCACATCTTGCGGATTCAATGCAACAGGAGCCGAGAAATCCCCATGAAATCTTTGTAAGAATCGTGACTTCCGGCACGGGTCCGAAATGCGCGGAAATGCGGTAAAAAATAGGGAAAAGTCGGCATTCAAGGTAGCCACGAATCGCTTGCGATGCGACGCCACGCAATCGTGACGGGGCTGTCCGCCCCCTTGTCCCAAGGGTAGGATGGGACAGGCAGGTTCCATTGGAAGCATACCCCCGTGAACGTCACCCAGACCATCGCTGAACGCGTCATTCGTGCGCCATGGGCGAGGTCTGGCTTCGGCGGAGAATGGGTGTGACCCAGCCCGTACCCGTGATGGTGCCTGGAGGCCGGTTCGGCCTCGCCGTCCGCGCGCGCCGGCTCGCGGGACGCTCGCTTGTTGCGCTCGGCCTGGTCGCTGGTTCTGCCGGCTGCATTCTGACCCAGGACATCCCTGATCCGGCGCTCGATGTGCCGCAGGGCTACAAGGCCGCGCGTCTCGGCCGGCCGGGCGACGCGCTTCCGATGCTCGATTGGTGGCGGGGCTTCCGTTCCAAGGAGCTGACCCAGCTGATGGAGGAGGCGCAGACCGTCAACCTCGACATTGCCGCTGCGATTGCGCGCTTCCGCCAGGCCGACGCGCTGGCGCGGCAGGCCGGCGCGGCGCTGCTGCCGACCCTCAATCTCAACGGATCGGAAACCTACTCGCGCACCTCCGGCTCCAGCGCCAGCGGCCTCACCAATGGCGGGCGCGAGGTGGTGAACTACAATGCCTCGCTGAGCGCGAGCTATCAGCTCGACTTCTGGGGCCAGAACCGCGACGCCGCGCAGGCGGCGGAGGAGACCGCCGTTGCCAACCGGTTCGATCGCGAGGTGGTGGCGCTGACCACGCTGGCGAGCGTCGCCAATGCCTATTTCACGGTGCTCGCGACGCAGGACCGGCTGCGCACCGCGCAGCGCAACATCGCCAGCGCCGAGCGCATCCTTAATGCGATCAAGGAGCGCTTCAAGGCCGGCACCGGCTCCGATCTCGACGTCGCGCAGCAGGAGAGCGTGCTCGCCAACCAGCGCGCGCTGGTGCCGCCGCTGCGGCAGACGCTCGACCAGAATATCAACGCGCTCGCGGTGCTGGTGTCGCGGCCGCCGGAAAGCGTGCGCGTCTCCGGCGGCTCGCTCAACGCCGTCGCGATCCCGCGCGTCACGCCGGGCCTGCCGTCTGAATTGCTGACCCAGCGTCCCGATATCCGCCGGCAGGAAGCGCAGCTTGCATCCGCCACCGCCAATGTCGGCAGCGCGCGGGCGCAGTTCTTCCCGAGCATCCAGCTGACCGGAACGGGCGGCTACCAGAGCCAGGCGCTGGTCTCGCTGTTCCAGCCGCATGCCGCCTTCTTCAACCTGGTCGGCAGCATGACCCAGCCGATCTTCGACGGCGGCCGGATCCTCGGCAATTTCGAATACACCAAGGCCAAGCAGGACGAGTTGCTGCAGACCTACCGCAAGACGGTGGTGCAGTCGTTCACCGACGTCGACAATGCGCTGGTCGCGATCCGCGAGACCACGCGGCGGTTGCAGCTGCAGCGCGACGTGCTGTCGTCGTCAAGGCGGGCCTTCGACCTCGCCGAGCAGCAGCTCAAGGCCGGCACCGCCGATATCGTAACTGTGCTAAACACGCAGCTGACCCTATTCCAGGCGGAAGATGCCTATTCGCAGGCCCAACTGGCCCGGCTATTGGCGATCGTGAGCCTATATCAGGCATTAGGGGGCGGCTGGGAACCGAAGATGGAAAGACCGGTCGATGCTCTTTAAGCCCGACTCGACGGACGACGAGAAACGCACGGCGCCGCGCAAGCGGAGCCTTCTCTCGCGCCTGCTTGGGCGCATGGTGTCCTTGCTCATCACGCTCGTGATCCTGGGCGGCCTCGGCTATCTCGGCTGGCTCGCCTTCCAGCCCAAGCAAAACGGTGGCGGCGGGCGCGGTGCAAACGGGCGGCCCGATCTGCCGGTGCCGGTGCTTGCAGCCACCCCGCATGTGCAGGACGTGCCCGTTTATCTCGACGGCGTCGGTTCGGTGAAGGCGCTCAACACGGTCACCGTGCGCTCGCAGGTCGATGGCAAGCTGCTCAAGGTAAATTTCGTCGAGGGCCAGGACGTCAAGAAGGACGACGTGCTGGGCGAGATCGATCCCGCGATCTATCAGGCGCAATACGATCAGGCGGTGGCCACGAAGGCCAAGGACGAAGCGCTGCTCGCCAATCAGAAGATCGACCTCGCCCGCTATGAGCAGCTCGCCGCTAGCAACGCGGGCTCCAAGCAGCAGGCCGACACGCAGCGCGCGCTGGTCGCGCAGCAGGAGGCCATCATCAAGGCCGACCAGGCCCAGATCGACAATGCGCGCACCACGCTCGGCTATACCAAGATCGTCGCACCGATCGCGGGGCGGGCCGGCCTGCGCCAGGTCGACCAGGGCAACATCATCCACGCCGCCGATACCACGGGCCTCGTGATCCTGACCCAGTTGCGGCCGATCGCGGTGTGGTTCAGCTTGCCGCAACAGCAGATCATGCGCGTCAACGCCGCGGCGGCGAAGGGCCAGCTTGCGGTCGATGTGTTCGGCAATGACGGCGTCACCGTGATCGATGCCGGCAAGCTGACCGGCATCGACAACCAGGTCGATCCGACCACCGGCACGCTGAAGCTGAAGGCCGAATTCCCCAACGCCAGCTACCAGCTCTGGCCCGGCCAGTTCGTCAATGTGCGGCTCAAGGTCGAGACCCTGCCGCAGGCGATCGTGGTGCCGACCTCGGCGGTACAGCGCGGTCCGGCCGGCACCTTCAGCTACGTGATCGGCGAGGGCGACATCGTCACCGCCAAGCCGGTCACGGTCACCCAGCAGAACGAGCATGAGGCCGTCATCGCCAGCGGCCTGACCACGTCGGACCGTGTCGTGACGACCGGCTTTGCCAATCTCGCCGATGGCGCGAAGGTCGTGGTCGGCAAGGATGACGGGCCGCCGGCCGCCGATCTCGCGCCGCGCAAGCGCAGCCGCAATCCCGACGGCAAGCGCGGCGCAGGTCAAGGCGAAGGGCAGGGCAAGGACGGTAAGAAAGACTGGCAGGGCAAGGACGGCGAGCATCGCGGCCGGCACGAGCATAGCGAAGGCGATCAGAAGGGGCAGACCGGACCGGCGCCCGCGCCGGCAGCAGGGGGCGAACAGTCGGGCGGCGCGCCGAAGGCGCAGCCATGACCAGCATCCTGACCTCGTAATGTCCGATCCAACAGCGAGCACGCAGCCATGAGCGTCTCCGAACCGTTCATCCGCCGGCCGATCGCCACCTCGCTGCTCGGCATCGCCCTGATGATCGGCGGCGCGCTCGGCTATTGGGCGCTGCCGGTCTCGGCGCTGCCGCAGGTCGACTTCCCGACTGTGCAGGTGACGACGCAACTGCCCGGCGCGAGCCCCGACGTGGTGGCCTCGCTGATCACGGCGCCGCTGGAGCGGCAACTCGGGCAGATCCCGTCGCTGTCGTCGATGAACTCGACCAGCTCGTTCGGTGTCAGCCAGATCTCGCTGCAGTTCGACCTCAACCGCGACATCGACGGCGCCACGCAGGATGTGCAGGCCGCGATCAACGCCGCCGCCGGCATCTTGCCGAAGACGCTGCCGTATCCGCCGGTCTACGCCAAGGTGAACCCGGCGGACGCGCCTGTCATGACGCTGGCGTTGACCTCGGACACGATCTCGCTGCGGGCGATGAGCGATCTCGCCGATACCATCCTGGGCCAACGGTTGAGCCAGATTTCCGGCGTCGGCCGGGTCTCGATCCTCGGCGGTCTCAAGCCGGCGGTGCGCGTGCAGGCCGATCTGGCCCGGCTTGCGGCCTATGGCATCGCGATGGAGGATTTGCGTAACGCGATCGCCGGCGCCAACGTGTCGGGGCCGAAGGGTTCGCTCGACGGCGCCCAGCAATCCTACACCATCGCCGCCAACGACCAGATCGCCGCCGCCGACGCCTACCGGCCGATCATCATCGCCTATCGCAACGGCTCGCCGGTCACGATCGGCGACGTCGCCCAGATCGTCGACGGGCTGGAGAACGACCGCACCGGCGGCTGGTACCAGGGCACGCCGGCCGTCATCATCGACATCCAGCGCCAGCCGGGCGCCAATGTCATCGACGTCGTCAAGCAGATCCGCGGCGAAATCCCGCGGCTGCAGCGGGCGGTCCCGGCCGGCGTCAAGCTGACCATCGTCTCCGACCGTACCGTGACGATCCGCGCCTCCGTGCGCGATGTCCAGTTCACGCTCATCCTGAGCGTCGTGCTGGTGACACTGGTGGTACTCCTGTTCCTGCGATCGCTGCGGGCGACCCTGATCGCCGGCGTCGCGCTGCCGCTGTCGCTGATCACGAGCTTCGGCATCATGTATTTCGCGGGCTTCAGCCTCGACAATCTGTCACTGATGGCGCTGACCATCGGAACCGGCTTTGTGGTCGACGACGCCATCGTCATGATCGAGAACATCGTCCGCCACATGGAAGGCGGCGAGACGGTGATGGAGGCCTCGCTGAAGGGGGCCAGCGAGATCGGCTTCACCGTGATCTCGCTGACGGTGTCGTTGATCGCCGTGTTCATCCCGCTGCTGTTCATGTCCGGCCTGGTTGGCCGCATGTTCCGCGAATTCGCGCTCACCTTGACGATCGCGGTCGTGACCTCGGCGATCGTCTCGCTGACGCTGACGCCGATGATGTGTTCGCGGCTGCTCAAGAACATCCATGAGGAGATGGCGGTCCCGGGCCTGGCCGCGGTCAGCCGTTTCATCGACCGCATGGTGGAGTTCTACCATCGAACGCTGCTCTGGGTGTTGCGGCGCCAGCGCGCGACGCTGCTGGTGACGTTCGCGACCATCGCGTTGACGCTGATCATGTATGTGCTGGCGCCGAAGGGTTTTCTGCCGCTGCAGGACACCTCGTCGATCACCGCGGTGACCGAGGCCGGGCCCGACGTCTCGTTTGCCGAGATGCAGCGGCGGCAGAGCGCGGTCTCCGACATCATCAAGGCCGATCCCGATGTGGTTGGCGTGGTCTCGGTGATCGGTTCGGGCTCGGTCAATCCGACCACCAATGTCGGCCGTCTGGTGATGACGCTGAAGCCGCTCGATGAGCGGCGCGAGGGCGTCGTCAAGGTGATCGAGCGCCTCAAGCAGAAGGTCGCGACGGTGCCCGGCATGACGGTCTACTTCCAGCCGGTGCAGGACGTGCAGATCTCGACCCAGTCGAGCCGCTCGCAATACCAGTACACGCTGACCGCGACCGACGCCGCCGAGGTCTCGCAATGGGCGCAAAAGCTCGTCGCCGAGATGCGGCGCGACCCGATCTTCCGCGATGTCTCCTCGGAGGCGCAGGAGGGCGGCTTGCGCGCGGCGCTCGACGTCAACCGCCAGCGTGCCGGCCAGCTCGGCGTCAGTCTGCAGGGCGTCACCGACACGCTGAACGATGCCTTCGCGCAGCGGCAGATCTCGACGATCTACGGCCAGGCCAACCAGTACCGCGTCGTGCTCGAGGCGCTGCCGATGTATCAGCGCGACCCGTCGATCCTCGACAAGCTCTATCTGCCCGGCGCCAACGGCGCGCAGGTGCCGCTGTCGGCGGTGGCGACGCTGGTCCGGACCACGGCGCCGCTCGCGATCTCGCACCAGGCGCAATTCCCGTCGGTCTCGCTCAGCTTCAACCTGGCGCCGGGCGAGGCGCTGGGCGACGCGGTCGCGGCCGTAAAGGCGATCGAGGGCAGGATCGGGATGCCCGGCAGCATCGTCGGGATCTATTCCGGCGACGCCGCCGAATTCGCGCGCTCGCTCGCCGGACAGCCCTGGCTGATCCTGGCGGCGATCATCACGATCTACATCGTGCTCGGCGTGCTCTACGAGAGCTATATCCATCCGATCACGATCCTGTCGACGCTGCCCTCGGCCGGCGTCGGCGCCATCCTCGCCTTGATGCTGTGCGGGCAGGACCTCTCGGTGATCGGCCTGATCGGCATCATCCTGTTGATGGGCATCGTCAAGAAGAACGCGATCATGATGATCGACTTCGCGCTGGAGGCCGAGCGTCACCAGGGCATGTCGTCCTATGACGCCATCGTGCAGGCCTGCCTGCTGCGCTTCCGCCCGATCATGATGACGACGCTGGCGGCGTTGTTCGGCGCGCTGCCGCTCGCGATCGAGAGCGGCACCGGCGCCGAACTGCGCTTCCCGCTCGGTATCTCGATCATCGGCGGTCTGCTGCTGAGCCAGCTGCTGACGCTCTACACCACGCCGGTGATCTACCTGGCGCTCGACCGGCTCAACCGCCGGATCGAGCGGGCCGTGCCGGAGCCAGGTCCCAGCGGCCCGCCGATCGCGGGCGCCACCGAGGGCATGCAGTGATCTCGATCTCGGAGCCCTTCATCCGCAGGCCGGTGGGCACCACACTGCTTGCGATCGGGCTGTTCCTGGTCGGGATCGTCGCCTACCAGTTCCTGCCGGTGTCGTCGGTCCCGAATGTCGACTTCCCGACCATCCGGGTGTCGGCGTCCAGGCCGGGAGCCGATCCCTCGGTGATGGCCGCGACCGTCGCCGCACCGCTGGAGCGCAAGCTCGGCACCATTTCTGGCGTCGACCAGATCACCTCGACGAGCTCGCTCGGCACCACCAGCATCCAGGTGCAGTTCTCGATCGGCCGCAACATCGACCGCGCCGCGCGCGACGTGCAGGCCGCGATCAACGCCTCGCTCGCCGATCTGCCGAGCGACCTGCCGTCGCTGCCCAGGTTCCGCAAGGCCAACCCGGCCGCGTCGCCGGTATTCGTGCTGGCGCTGACCTCGAAGACGATCTCGACCAGCGCGATGTACGACGTCGCCGACACGGTGCTGGCGCAGCGCATCTCGCAGGTGCCGGGAGTGGGCGAGGTCACCGTCAGCGGCGCCGACCAGCCGGCGGTGCGCATCGCGCTCAATCCGGTGTCGCTGGCGAACGCCGGGATCGCGACCGACGACGTTCGGCTCGCGATCATCAATGCCAACCCGCTGGGGCCGGTCGGCATCTTCAATGGCGGCCGGCTGAGCGAGACGCTCTCGATCAACAAGCAGATGCGCACCGCGGCCGAGTTCCGCGACATCGTCATCAAGAGCTCGAACGGCAATTTCGTCCGCCTCGCCGACGTCGCCGAGGTCGAGGATTCCGTGCGCAATTCGCGCTCGATCGCCTGGTTCAACAAGCAGCCGGCAGTGCTGATCCAGATCACCAAGCAGGGCGACGCCAACGTCATCGACACCGTCGACGGCGTTCGCAGGTTGCTGCCGGAGCTGAGGAAATGGATTCCGGCGGGCGTCGAGATCTCGACCCTGGTCGACCGCACCGGAACGATCCGCGCCAGCGTCGAGGACATGCAGTTCACGCTGCTGGCGACCGCCGTGCTTGTGATGATTGTGGTGTTCGTGTTCCTGCGCCGGGTGGTGCCGACGATCGCCGCCGGCGTCTCGGTACCGCTGGCGCTGGCCGGTACCTGCGCCGGAATGTGGCTCGCCGGCTTCTCGATCGACAATCTGTCGCTGATGGCGCTGGCGATCTCCGTCGGCTTCGTGGTCGACGACGCCATCGTGATGATCGAGAACATGTACCGCAATCTCGAGCAGGGCATGGCGCCATATCCGGCCGCCGTCGAAGGCGCCAAGCAGATCGGCTTCACGGTGCTGTCGATCTCGCTGTCGCTGATCGCGGCCTTCACGCCGCTGATCTTCATGGATGGCATCGTCGGGCGGCTGCTGCGCGAATTCTCGCTGACGCTGGTGTTCGCGATCGCGGTCTCGACCGTGGTGTCGCTGACCATCACACCGATGATCTGCGCGCACTACATTAGGGAGGCGACCTCGGATCACGCCACCTGGTACGACCGCGTCATCGAGGGCACGCTGTCCCGTGTCGTGGCGTTCTACGCAGCGACGCTGCGGATCGTGCTCGGCTATCCCTTCCTGACCCTGGTGGTGTTCTTCGCCACCGTCGCGCTGACGGTGACGCTCTACATCAAGACGCCGAAGGGCTATTTTCCGACCGACGACAGCGGCTTCGTGATCGGCTCGACGCGGGCGTCGGCGGACATCTCGTTCCAGGCGATGCTTCAGCTGCAGCAGCGGCTCGCCGACATCGTGATGGCCGATCCCGCGGTCGCCGGCATCGGCTCCTCGGTCGGCTCCGGCGGCGGCCCGGGCGGCGCCACCTCCAACCGCGGCACCATGTTCATCAGCCTGAAACCGCCGGAGGAGCGGGGCGGCCTGTCGACCGCGCAGGTGATCGACCGGCTGCGCCGCAACCTGTTCATGGTGCCGGGCATCCGCCTGTTCATGTTCGCCGCCCAGGACATCCGCACCGGCGGCCGGCAGAGCGATTCCGACTATCAGTACACGCTCGCTTCGACCGATCTCGAGCTGTTGCAGAAATGGGCGCCGATCGTGGCCAAGCGCATGGAGACGGTGGAGGGCATCACGGACGTCTCCTCCGACCGCGATCCCGGCGGCCTGCAGCTCAACCTCGTGATCGACCGCAAGACCGCCTCCAGCCTCGGCGTCCGCGTGCAGGACATCGACAACGCGCTCAACAACGCCTTCTCGCAGCGGCAGATCTCGTACATCTACACCCAGCGCAACCAGTACGTGGTGGTGCTCGAGATCGATCCGAAATTCCAGAGCGATCCGTCGAACCTCGAGCGCATCTACGTTGCCGGCGCCAACGACGTGCAGGTGCCGCTGTCGGCGCTGGTGCACTACCAGCGCGGATTATCGGCGCTCGCGGTCTATCACTCCGGCGGCTTCCCCTCGACCACGGTGTCGTTCAACTTGCTGCCGGACGTGCCGCTGGAGGTCGCGACCACCAACGTCCAGCAGGCGGTCGACGAGCTGCACATGCCCGAGGGCATTCGCGGCAGCTTCGACGGCAATGCCGGCGATTTCAACAAGACCAGCGGGCGGCAGCCGCTGCTGATCCTCGGCGCGCTGGTCGCGATGTATATCGTGCTCGGCGTGCTCTATGAGAGCCTGGCGCATCCGATCACGATCATCTCGACATTGCCGTCGGCCGGCCTCGGCGCCTTGCTCGCCTTGCAGGTGACCAACACGCCGCTGACGGTGATCGCCTTCGTCGGCATCATCCTCTTGATTGGCATCGTCAAGAAGAACGGCATCATGATGGTCGACTTCGCGCTCGAGGCCGAGCGGCATCAGGGCCTGTCGTCGCGGGACGCGATCTTCGAGGCCTGCCGCGCGCGCTTCCGTCCCATCCTGATGACGACCATGGCCGCGCTGTTCGCCGGCATTCCGCTGGTCATTGCGACCGGCCCCGGCACCGAGCTGCGCCGGCCGCTCGGCATCACCATCATTGGCGGCCTGTTCGTGTCGCAGATCCTGACGCTCTACACCACGCCGGTGATCTACCTGCTGATCGACCGGCTGCGCCAGCGCCGCGAGCCGTCTGGCGTGCACGCACCCGCGGAATAGTTTGAATTGCGCGGTTGCAAGCGTATAGCGGAGCAATGTCCGAACCGACCGAAGCAAAAACCACCATTGTCGCCGAGATCGAGGAGTGCCCGCATTGCGGCAAGCCGTTGCCGCTGTGCATCTGCGACAGCGTCACGCCGATCGAGAGCCGCATCCAGCTCCTGATCCTGATCCATCCGCAGGAGCAGGACAGGGCGCTCGGCACCGCGCGACTGCTGGCGCGGCATTTCGAGAACGCCGTGGTCCGGATCGGGCTGTCCTGGCCGAGCCTTGCCAAGGCACTCGGCCGGCCGGTGCCCGATCCGTCGCGCTGGGCGGTGCTCTATCTCGGCTCCGCCAAGGTCGAGGACCTCGAGACTGCCGAGATCGTCGCGATCAACCGCAAGGGCGAGCTGGAGCCGCATCAGCGCGCCATCCTGGCCGACATCGAGGGCATCGTGCTGCTCGACGGCACCTGGAGCCAGGCCAAGGCGCTGTGGTGGCGCAATGCCTGGATGCTGAAGTGCCAGCGGGTGATTCTCGGACCGAAACGGCCCTCGCTCTACGGCAGACTGCGGCGGGAACCGCGCCGCGACGGCCTGGCCACCATCGAGGCGGCCGCGATCCTGCTGGCGGGGCTGGAGAAGCGGCCGGACATTGCCGCAACGTTGTCAGGTAGTTTCGAGCGGATGCTGGCGAGGTTCCGGGAAGTGCAGGCCAAATTGCCGGAATTGGCGCCAAAACCGAAGAAGCGGGATTTCCGGAGGCGCCGGCGTTAGAGCTTGGCCCGGAAAGCTGCGAAGCGGTTTTCCGAAAGGATCATGCTCAAACAAGGGGCACCTTACCTTCCGGCTCGGTTGCCTATCGGAGAGAGGCCGTATATGAAGTCCGCCGCAAGGGGCCACGTGGCGGAGTGGTTACGCAACGGTCTGCAAAACCGTGTACACCAGTTCAATTCTGGTCGTGGCCTCCACTCATCTCATCAATGGCTTGCAGCCAATCAATGAGAAGCCGCATTAGATCGCGGCGTACCAACCTTCAGGAAATGGAATCAGCGGCCACGGCGCCTGGTTGTCATTGGCCGCGCGCGGTGGCGGCTGAATGCGGGGCGAGGGCTGAGCCACAAGATCCTCCTGAGCAGTGGGCGCGATCGCCGTTCGCACGGCGTCCAGCAGCAGATCAAATTCGACTTCGCTCATCGCGCTCTCCGAGGTTCGAGAGCGCCATGGTCGCAAAACTGTCTTCGGTCCGGATTGAGCGATTCGTTCGAATTTTATGAAAAGAACGATGGCGCCCGTGTTGGTTAATAATTCGTTGGTGACCCCTTCGGGAACCTAGGTCGGCGTAGCCGCACCTCATGTGAGACAGATCACATCTCTTGCGAAAAACTCTGCCCGGAATTCCCGGCAATACTCATAGCCGTCAAATATCGCAGGAATTTTAGGGTGCTGTGACAATGAGGGCGTGCGTCGCGGGATACTCGTTGATCGCATGCCACCTCGTTCCTCGGCTCTTGCTGACGTGGTTTCACCGGTGGGCAGCGTTGGGCGCTGCGGGCAGCTCCCGGACAGCGCAAATCGTCGACGCCCGCTGTCTATCGCCCCGGGCTGGAGGAAATTCCCGACGTCTGCGCGCGGTTATGTCAGCCCAGTGAGGTCGTGCGGCAGCATGGACTTGAACTGCGTCAGGGCCTGCCGCGCCTTCCTCGGTGGCAGCGTGATCGCATGACGCACGGCGGCTGCGATCAGCGTCATGGTCAGTGCTGAAAAGGTGGCGAGGGCGGCAGTCGGCATGTCGGGCGCAATCCGGATGACCGCATCGGACAACAGGCCGGAGAGCACGGCCATGTCGTCCGCATCGAGCTTCTGCAGGGCGCGGTCGGCTTGCGTCGCCTGCCAGATGTCGCGCATGACCGGCTCGCGCATGAACATCTCGTAGTAGCTGTCGACGATCCGGCAAAGTGCCGGGTGCAGGTCGCGCGCGGTCGTCACCGTGGCCAGATCGCGCCTGACGCAATCGCGTCCGACCGCGTTATGGCGTTCGGCCAGGGTGCCGATGATCGCGGCCTTGTCCGGGAAATATTGATAGAGCGAGCCGAATGCGACGCCGCTGCGCGCGACGACGTCGCTCATGCGGAAAGCCTCGCTGCCCTTTTCCGCCATGATCTCGGTCGCGCAGGCGAGGATGCGCTCGAAGCGCTCGCGGCTGCGCTGCTGCGTCGGGGTAAGCCGCGCCAGCCCGGGCAGGGGGACTTCCACGGGCGCGGCCTTTCGTCTCGACATCTCTTTCTTCCCTGCGATCGGGGTTGACGGCTCTAATACGAGAGTTTATCGCATTTCTCAAATACGAGCATGTCTCGCATTTGGAGGCGGAACGATGCGCCAGATCCTGACCTCGGGCTTGCTGTGGTTTTCCGCGCTCGGCTGCGGCCTGCTCGCCGGGCTCTATTTCGCGTTCTCGGCTTTCGTCATGACTGCGCTCGGCCGCATCGATCAGGCCGCCGGCATCTCGGCGATGAACGCGATCAATGTCGATATCGTCCGCTCGCCGTTCATGCCGGTGTTCCTCGGCACCACGCTGTCCTGCGCCGTGCTGGTCGTGCTCGGCGGGCTCAGATGGCAGGAGCCGGGAGCGATTGCGATGATTTGCGGCGGCGGCCTCTACGTGGTCGGCATGTTCGTCGTGACCATCGTCTTCAACGTTCCCCTGAACGATCAGCTTGCGGCTACTGACCCCGCGGGCACGTCGGCGGCATCGGTCTGGGCGCGCTATCTGACCGACTGGACCTTCTGGAACCACGTGCGGACCATCGCCTCGCTGGCCGCAACCGCGCTGTTCATCGCTGCCATCGCCGGGCGGTAGCCAGCCCCGTTTGCACGAGGAGCTGGGCCGTGCTGCCCGAGACCAGAATCATAGGCGCGGCCCGATCGCCGCGCTGGCGGTGTTTCTAGGCGCCCACAGGAGCGCGGCCGGGCCGGCGGACTGGGCATGTACCAAGCCGGGGCGATGGGTAAGCCCTTGTATCGCAGAGGCTTACCGTGCGCGCTAAAGTTTCGCCGGAGGGGCCATTTGGTTCTTTGCAAGGCCGAAAGGCTTTGTTATACGCTGCCCGCGCGCGAACAGATGTTCGCCTATTCCTCGGTAGCTCAGCGGTAGAGCATTCGACTGTTAATCGAATGGTCGCTGGTTCGAATCCAGCCCGGGGAGCCAGTTCGGTCTGGCCCCATCACACTCATCAACAATCACAAGCCCGTGGCCCGCATCGGACAGGCCGAAAACGTCGTCAAATCGACTCAATAGCCGTCGACACTTATTCTCGCCGGGTCTTGAGAGGTGATTTTGATGGCCATTAACCTGATCGACCTGTCGATGCCGCAGCCGACGCTGGTTCCGAATGATGCCCCCGACATCAGTGACGATGAGTGCGTCCGGCGGCTCGCGAGGGCCGTCGAGGAGCATGATTCCGAGCATCTCGATGAAGTGGCCCGCCTGATCGGCAGACTCGCCGTCACGATCGAATAGACCGCGCCGTGCAGCGCGATTTGGGAGCGCGTTTTGCACGCCAGCGGCATGTTGCGTTTTGGCGGAGCTTGTTCCAAAAGATGGCCCTGTTCTAGCTTCTCCAGCGGCAATGCCGCGACTTGCAGGGTCTCCGCCAATGACCGGTTTTTCGACCGCGCGCCAGTTTATGGTCGATGGTCAGGTGCGTCCGAGCGACGTGACCGATGATCGTATTCTCGATGCCATGCTGACCGTGCCGCGCGAGGTCTTCGTGCCGGCCGGCAAGCAGGCGCTGGCCTATCTCGACCTCGACCTCGATGTAGCCGAGGGCGGTGCGACGAGGCGCTGCCTGATCACGCCGGCGCTGCTCGCCCGGATGCTCCAGGCCGCCGAGATCAAGGCCACCGACCGCGTCTTGGTGGTCGGCTGTGCGACCGGTTACGCCGCTGCCGTCGTGGCGCGCTTTGCCGCAGACGTCAGCGCGACCGAAAGCGATCCGGCGCTTGCCGCAAAGGCGGCCACAGCCTTCGCCCAGCTCGGGGTCCAGAATATCACCGTCAAAACGGCTGCGGCCGCCGACGGCGACGCCGCCGGCGCCCCGTTTGACGTCATTATCCTCAATGGTGCCACGGAAATCGTCCCCACCGGGCTGTTCGGCCAGCTCAAGGAGGGGGGCCGGCTGGTCGGGGTATTCGGTCTGTTGCCGCCGCCGCGCGCCACCCTGGTGACGCACTCCCACGGGGATTTCGGCCATCGCGAGCTGTTCGACGCCTCGGCCCCCGTTTTGCCCGGATTCGAGCGGCTTCCCGCCTTCGTCTTCTGACGCTATCGCGGCGCTCGGGCTGATAAAATCCCGTTCCGAATCAGAAGTGTGGCCCGTTTGCCCCATGTGAAGAGTTTCGACCGTGTTCCGTTGCGGGGTAGTTCCGTTGGCCCTAGCTGCGGACTAAGGTGAGGCGGGACTCACTTCGACTGAAGCGACCGCCGGACTGATTTGCGTGTGGAGACGGCGACTACAATGATTGGATTTCCGGGGATGCGTGGGGTGAAGGTTGTCACCGCGGCTGCGACTGCCGTCCTTCTGTTGGCGGAGATGGGCCCTGTGCCCGCACTCGCCGATACAATCGAGGCCGCTTTGGTGCGGTCCTACCAGAACAATCCCCAGCTGAACGCGCAACGCGCGCAGGTGCGGTCAACTGACGAGAACGTTCCGCAGGCACTGTCGGGCTACCGCCCGAAAGTCGCTCTGACGGCAAGCGCGGGGTACCAGTACACCGATAACCTGACGACACAGGGCGGCGACGCGAACAATCTTGTCCGCACCCAAATCCATGGCGCCAACGCGCCGCGCAGCGCAGGCCTCACGGTCAACCAGTCGCTGTTCAACGCGCAGACCGCGCCCAGGGTGCGCGCGGCGGAAAGCCAGGTCTCGGCGGCCCGCGAGGGCCTGCGTGTGCTCGAGCAAACCGTGATCCTGAGCGCGGCCACGATCTACATGGACTTTCTCCGCGACTCCGCCATCGTCGAAGTTCAACGCAGCAACACGCGCGTGCTGGAACAGACGCTGAAGCAGACTCAGGACCGTTTCAATGTCGGCGAAGTGACGCGGACCGACGTCGCGCAATCCGAAGCGCAGCTTGCGGCTGGCAAGACCCAGCAGCTCACCGCCGAATCGAACCTGACGACGACGCGATCGAATTTCCGCCGCATCATCGGCAACGAGCCGCAGAATCTCGCGCCGGGCTCGCCGGTTGACCGCTTCCTGCCAACGACGCTTGCGTCCGCCGTCGAACTCAGCCTGACCCAGAATCCGAACGTCACCTCGGCGATGTACGGCGTCGACGTCAACTTCCTGCAGGTCAAGGTCAGCGAAGGTGCGCTGTTCCCGTCGGTCAATCTTCAAACGTCCGTGCAGCAGCAATACGAGCAGACCATGATCAGCCAGCGCGCATTCAGCGCGGGAACGGCGGTCCAGCTGTCGGTGCCGCTCTACCAGGGCGGTGCGGAATACTCGCTGATCCGCCAGTCCAAGGAATCGCTGGCGCAGCAGCGCCTTGTGCTCGAACAGACCCGCGATCAGGCGCGCGCCAACGTCGTCACCGCATGGGGCCAGCTGGTCGCCGGCAAGTCGCAGGTGGCATCGGCACAGGCGCAGGTGACCGCGTCGGAGATCGCCCTGAACGGCGTGCGCGAAGAAGCCAAGGCCGGTCAGCGCACCACGCTCGACGTGCTCAACGCGCAGCAGGCGCTCGTCAACGCGCGCAACGCGCTGGTCACCGCGCAGCACGACCGCGTCGTCGCGTCCTATAACGTGCTGAGCGCAGTTGGCCGCCTGTCGCCGCAGGTGATGGGCCTTTCGACCAACGTCTACGATCCGAGCGTGCATTACCAGCAGGTTCGTGACAACTGGGCCGGCGTCCGCACGCCCGACGGCCGCTAAACACCTTCGCATCATCATCGCTTGTCGCGTCATGTTTGTGGTTCTGAGTTAATCAGGACCACAAACAGGCGCGTTTGCTTGCATTCGATAATTGGCCTGACATACCGTTTTGTCGGGCAGCAAGGCGATTCGCGGCGCGCCGGCGTAGCGTGATGACAGGTGCGACGCCACCTGTGATCACGCTGCATTGGGCGACACGAAGCTTGCACAAAGCCTCGGGCGGGCTTGATCTGGGGACAAGTCGGGCGGGAGCAATGAAAATCTCCGCCCGCATCATCGGAACCGGCGAATCCTCTCGGGCTTGATGTAAAATCGTTTCGATGTGGAGTCGGAGATGACGCAACCTGCGAAGGTCCAAGAGCCCTCGATGGAGGAGATCCTGGCGTCGATCCGTCGCATCATTGCCGACGACGAGGCGAAGCCGGCCGCGGCCGAGAAGCCTGCGGCCGCTGCCGCAGCGCCGTCGCCGAAGGTCGAGCCAGCACCAGCAGCCAAGCCCGCGATGAAGAGCCCGCCGCCCGCAGCGCCACCGGCCGCGAAGGCCGCCGCGCCCGCGCCGAAATCACCGCAGCCTGCGCCAGCACCGGCGGCCAGCAACAGTCAGGACGACATCGACTCGCTGCTCGCCAGCCTCGACGAGGCGACGCCCGCAGCCGAGATCAGGCCGTCGCCGCAGCCCGCAGCCCAGCCCGAAGCCGACGTGTTCGAACTCACCGACGAGATGGCGCTGCCGGATCCGGCGACCGCGCCGTCGTTCCGCAAGGTCGAGCCGCAGGACGACCTCGAGTTCACGGAAGCGCGGAGCCGGGCGCCGGAACCGGCCCAGGAGCCGCCGGCGATCGAGAGCGCGCCCATGCAGCAGATCATCTCGGGAACCACGATGCGGGCCGTCGAGTCGGCCTTCAACTCGCTGGCCAACACCGTGCTGAGCAACAATGCGCGGACGCTTGAGGATCTGGTCAAGGAGATGCTGCGGCCGATGCTGAAGTCCTGGCTGGACGACAATCTGCCCGGGCTGGTCGAACGGATCGTCAAGG
The DNA here is from genome assembly GCF_054060035.1 of Bradyrhizobium sp. USDA 3262. NCBI lineage: Bacteria > Pseudomonadati > Pseudomonadota > Alphaproteobacteria > Hyphomicrobiales > Nitrobacteraceae > Bradyrhizobium > Bradyrhizobium sp. USDA 3262. Next base: position 5,674,651 of record NZ_JBSSCT010000001.1, on the reverse strand, counting down.
CCGAGATCGAGCGGGTATCCCGCGGGCGTTAGCTCCGCCGCGGGCGCTAGCTCCGCCGCGGGCGCGAGGCTGGCTCCCGCCGTCGGGTCTGGCAGCCCTCATTCAGCTCCCCAAATGTCCCACAGTTTCGGTCTGATGAAATCAGAACCGAAACCGCAGCTTCTTGTTTTGACGCGTTTTCTTCACGCGAGCCTGTGTCCACGTCGCTCGAAAACGCCCTAAACGCCGATTTGACGTGCGGGTCCGGTTGACTTGGTGCGCTCCGGCGGCTTTCTAACGCTTTCCATGGTCCACAGCGCATTGTCATGATCGAGAAAAACTACCAGCCCGCCGATATCGAGCACCGTATGGCCCGGATCTGGGAGGAGAGCGGTGCGTTCAAGGCCGGCCGGCCTGAACGCAAGGACGCCGCGCCTTTCACCATCGTGATCCCGCCGCCGAACGTGACCGGCTCGCTGCATATGGGACACGCGCTCAACAACACGTTGCAGGACATCCTGTGCCGTTTCGAGCGGATGCGCGGCCGCGACGTGCTGTGGCAGCCCGGCACCGATCACGCCGGCATCGCCACCCAGATGGTGGTCGAGCGTCAGCTGATGGAACGGCAGGAGCCGGGCCGGCGCGACATGGGCCGCGCCAAATTCCTCGAGCGAGTCTGGCAGTGGAAGGCCGAGAGCGGCGGCACCATCGTCAACCAGCTCAAGCGTCTCGGCGCCTCCTGCGACTGGTCGCGCGAGCGCTTCACCATGGACGAGGGCCTGTCGCGCGCCGTCGTCAAGGTGTTCGTCGAGCTGCATCGCGATGGCCTGATCTACAAGGACAAGCGCCTGGTCAATTGGGACCCGAAGCTGCTCACCGCGATCTCCGATCTCGAAGTGCAGCAGGTCGAGGTCAGGGGCCATCTCTGGTACCTGCGCTATCCGATCGAGGGCCGCAGCTTCAGCCCCGAGGATCCGAAATCGTTCATCGTGGTCGCGACGACGCGCCCCGAGACGATGCTCGGCGACACCGCGGTCGCGGTGCATCCGGACGACGAGCGTTACACCGATCTGGTCGGCCACCACGTCATCCTGCCGCTGGTCGGCCGCAGGATTCCGATCGTCGCCGACGACTATTCCGATCCGGAGAAGGGCTCGGGCGCGGTCAAGGTGACGCCGGCGCACGACTTCAACGACTTCGAGATCGGCAAGCGCCATGGCCTGCCGCAGATCAGCGTGCTCGACCAGGAAGGCTGCCTCAGTCTGGTGGGCAACGAGGACTATCTGCGCGGCCTGCCTGTTGGCGCCGACGAGTTCGCCGCCGAGTTTGACAAGATCGAGCGCTTCGCCGCGCGCAAGAAGATCGTGGCGCGGCTGGAGGAGTTCGGCTTCCTCGAGCGGATCGAGCCCAACACCCACATGGTGCCGCATGGCGACCGCTCCGGCGTCGTGATCGAGCCGTATCTGACCGACCAGTGGTATGTCGACGCCAAGACGCTGGCGCAGCCGGCGATTGCGGCGGTGCGCTCGGGCGAAACCACGTTCGTGCCGAAGAACTGGGAAAAGACCTATTTCGAGTGGATGGAGAACATCCAGCCCTGGTGCATCTCGCGCCAGCTCTGGTGGGGCCATCAGATCCCGGCGTGGTACGGACCCGACGGCAAGGTGTTCGTCGCCGAGACCGAGGAAGAGGCGGTCGGCCACGCGCTCGGCTATTACGTCGAGCAGGAAGTCATCACGCCGGAGCAGGGCCACGACATGGCGGTCGACCCCGCCAAGCGCGAGGGCTTCATCACGCGTGACGAGGACGTGCTCGACACCTGGTTCTCGTCGGCGCTGTGGCCGTTCTCGACGCTGGGCTGGCCGGACGACACCCCGGAGGTCGCGCGCTACTACCCGACCAACACGCTGGTTACCGGCTTCGACATCATCTTCTTCTGGGTCGCCCGGATGATGATGATGGGCCTCCACTTCATGAAGGAGGCGCCGTTCTCGACCGTCTACATCCACCGCCTCGTCCGCGACGAGAAGGGCGCCAAGATGTCGAAGTCGAAGGGCAACGTCATCGACCCGCTCGGCGTGATCGACGAATACGGCGCCGACGCGCTGCGCTTCGCGCTGACCCGCGAGGCGGCGCAAGGCCATGACATCCGCCTGTCGCCGCATCTGGTCGAGACCAACCGCAATTTCGCGACCAAGTTCTGGAACGCCTGCCGCTTCGCCGAGATGAACGAGTGCGTCAAGCCGGACGGTTTCGATCCGAAGGGCGCAAAGGAGACGTTGAACCGCTGGATCGCGTACGAAACCTCGCGCGTCACCCGCGAGGTCACCGAGACGATCGAGGATCATCGCTTCAACGATGCCGCGGCCGCGATCTACCGCTTCGTCTGGAACGTGTTCTGCGACTGGTATCTTGAGCTCGCGAAGCCCGTGCTGATGGGCGAGGAGGGCGCGGCCAAGTCCGAGACCCGTGCCATGATCGCCTGGACCCGCGACGAGATCCTCAAGCTGCTGCATCCGTTCATGCCCTTCATCACCGAGGAGCTGTGGGCGGTGACCGCAAAGCGCGAGGGCCTGTTGGTGCTGGCGTCCTGGCCGCGCAAGTCGGGCGTGACCGGCGAGCAGCTGGCCGCGATCGCGACCGCCGGTCCGGTGGTCGATCCGATCATTCCGCCGGTCATTGCCGCGCTCGACGCCGACGAGTTCAGCGATCCCGCGGCCGAGGCCGAGATCGGCTGGGTGGTCGACCTCGTCACCGCGATGCGATCGGTGAAGGCGGAAATGAACATCCCGCCGTCGACGTTGACGCCGCTGGTGATCGCGGGCGCCTCCGCCGGGACGCGGGACCGCGCGCAGCGCTGGAACGACACCATCAAGCGGCTCGCGCGATTGTCGGATATCTCGTTCGCCGACCACCCGCCGGAAGGCGCGGTGCAGCTCCTTATCCGCGGCGAGGCGGTCGCGCTGCCGCTGAAGGGCGTGATCGATCTCGCGGCTGAACGCACGCGGCTGGAGAAGGAGCTCGGCAAGGCCGACGCCGACATCAAGCGGGTCGATGCCAAGCTCGCCAACGAGAAATTCGTCGCCAACGCACCGGAAGAGCTCGTCGAGGAAGAGAAGGAAAAGCGCGCGGCAGCAATGGAGCGCCGCGCCAAGATCCTCGAGGCGATCGAGCGGTTGAAGAAGGCGTCATAGCTGATAACGCCGTGGCGCTCAAAACCGCTTGCTGAGGAATTTCGATCCCTTCAGCCCGTAGCGCCAGGGCAGGTCGACGGCCTTGGTGATGCCGATCCGCACCCCGGTGATGATGTCGGGTGCTTCGGTTCGCGCATGGAGCGCGATCGGGGCGCGGTCGAGCGGCAATTCGCTGTGCGCGATGGTGATGCCGAGCGCCTCGCAGAGCTTGCCGGGCCCCGAGCACAGCGCGCGCGCGTCCTCCAGCCCGCGCCGCCGGCGCATCGCCGCGAGCCCATGGGTCGGCTCGAGCGCGCGGATCAGCACGGCGCTGGCGGAGCCCGCCTCCTCGCAGACGAAATTGACGCACCAATGGATGCCGTAGGAGCGGTAGACGTAGGAGAAGCCCGGCGGGCCGAACATCACTTGGTTGCGCGGGGTCGGCCCGCGGTAGGAATGCGCCGCCGGATCGGTGTGATGATAGGCCTCGACCTCGGTGATGATGCCGCCGGCGCCGCCGACCAGGAAGGTCGCGCCGATCAGGTCGGGGGCGACCTCGTGGACGCTGCGATCGAAGAAGGAGCGCTTCAGCGGCTTGCCGAGGCGCGGCGCGGTCGCGCTGGTGGATCGGGGTTTTTGAGGCATTTTGAGGTAGGAATCGGCATGGAACGGACCGCAAGACTGCCAATATATTGGCTGACCTGCTAGGGTCGCAGGGCGGGTTGCGAGCCGCGTCAACACCGATTAGCTAAACCCTTGGTTCGGAGCATGATCTCCAGCGCAAACCCGTTCCGGGTTTGTCGCGGGAAAACCGGTCTCCACTTTTCCGGATCATGCTCCCGCGACTTGCAGGCACAAATGGTCACCATCGTCGACACCATCTCCACCGCTCAGCTCCGCCCGCGGCACCCCGAAAAGGTGAACCGGCCGGATGCCGTGTCGCCGCCGAAGCCGGACTGGATCCGCGTCCGCGCGCCGAACACGCGCGGCTATGCGGATACGCGCCGGATCGTGAAGGAGAACGGCCTCGTCACGGTGTGCGAGGAGGCGGGCTGCCCCAATATCGGTGAGTGCTGGGACAAGAAGCACGCCACCTTCATGATCATGGGCGACACCTGCACGCGCGCCTGCGCGTTCTGCAACGTCAAGACCGGCATGCCCGGCGCGCTCGAAGCGAGCGAGCCGGAATACGTCGCGGAGGCAACCGCCAAGCTCGGGCTCAGTCATGTCGTGGTCACCTCGGTCGACCGCGACGATCTCGCCGACGGCGGCGCCGAGCATTTTGCAGAGACGATCCGCGCCATCCGCGCGCGCTGCCCGACCACCACGATCGAGATCCTGACACCGGACTTCCTGCGCAAGGACGGCGCGCTGGAGCGCGTGGTCGCGGCCAAGCCCGACGTCTTCAACCACAATCTGGAAACCGTGCCGTCGCGCTATCTGACGGTCCGTCCCGGCGCTCGCTATTTCCATTCGATCCGGCTGCTGCAACGGGTCAAGGAAATGGACCCGACCATCTTTACCAAGTCCGGCATCATGGTCGGCCTCGGCGAGGAGCGGCACGAAGTGCTGCAGGTGATGGACGACCTGCGCTCGGCCGAAGTCGATTTCCTGACCATCGGCCAATACCTGCAGCCGACCCGCAAGCATCACGCCGTGATGCGCTACGTGACGCCGGACGAGTTCGCAGGCTACGAGCGCGTCGCCTATACCAAGGGCTTTTTGATGGTGTCGGCTAGCCCGTTGACGCGCTCGTCGCATCACGCCGGCGAGGATTTCGCCAAACTGCAGGCGGCGCGCACGGCCCGCGGCCGCTAGATTTTTGTAAAACGGCGGTAACCGGCGTCGTCACGCGCCGTTGCTTGATCGGGCCTTGACCGAACCTTGATCGAATCTTGGACTGGACCAATGCAGCGCGTTCTGGTGATGGGATCGTCGGGATCCGGCAAGTCGACCTTTGCGCGGCGGCTGTCCGCGATGACAGGGATTCCGACCGTGTCGATCGATGCGCTGTTCTGGAAGCCGGGCTGGGTCGAGTCGGGCAGGGACGAATTCGAGCGCCGCATGACCGCAGCAGCCCGCGAGCCGCGCTGGATCATGGATGGGAACTACATGAGGCATGGTGCAGGGCAATTGCGCCGGGAGCTCTCCGACACGATCATCTGGTTCGACCTGCCGCGGTCGACCTGCATGCTCGGTATCTTCAGGCGGATAGCCGAGAGCTATGGCCAGGTCCGCCCGGAGATGGCGGAAGGCTGCCCCGAGAAGATCGATCTCGAATTCTTCCGCTACGTCTGGACCTATCGCCAGCAGCAGCGGCCGAAGCTGATCGAGTATTTTGCCGGCTTGCGGTCCGATCAATCGCTGGTCTGCTTCACCGATCGGGCGCAGGCGGATGAATATCTGACGCGCCTCGCACTCGGGCAAAACCGTGCGAGTATCCACTGATGCCACGATTCTCAAGCAAGCGGCGGGTCCGCCACACCGCACCTCAAATGTTCGATCTGGTCGCCGACGTCGAGCGCTATCCCGAATTCGTGCCGCTATGCCAGTCGCTCAAGATCCGCCAGCGCACGCCCAAGGATGACGGCACCGAGGTCGTGGTGGCGGACATGACGGTGTCCTTCAAGCTGGTGCGGGAAACCTTCACCAGCAGGGTGACGCTCGACCGGCCCAATCTGAAGATCCTGGTCGAATACCTGCGCGGCCCGTTCAGCAATCTGGAGAATCGCTGGAGTTTTGAGCCGAAGTCAGAAGCCGAATGCGACGTCGGCTTCTTCCTGAACTACGAATTCAAGAGCCGGATGCTGGCGATGCTGATGGGCTCGATGTTCGACGCCGCGTTTTCACGCTTTGCCGCGGCGTTCGAGAAGCGCGCGGATCAGGTCTACGGCAAGCCTCAGCTGTCGACGTAGCGAAGCCGTCTCGTCTACATCTCTGGAACGCAAATGCCCGGCACGAGGCCGGGCACGACGGATGATGCAGGAGACCGTTCGCCGACTTACGGGCAGGATCGCCGCACGCCGCCGGAGGCGATGTAGGTGCCCGAAGCGGGGTCGTAGGTACGGAAACGCTGGGAGCAATAGGCGTCGTTGTTGGCCTTGGCCTGGCTCGCCGCAATCGCGCCGCCGATGATCGCGCCGGCCGCCAGCCCGCCGATGATCGCCGCGCCGTTACTACCACGATCGCGATAGTAACCACCGCGGTAGCCGTATCCGCCGCGATAGCCGTAACGCGGACCACCGTGCCAATGACGATACTGCACATGATCGACGGAGGTAGGCTGGTCCTGCAATCGCACGGGAGCAAGTGGCGTGGCGGACGAAGGCGCAACAGTCGACAGCGTCATGGCGCCAGCGCTGATGGCGGCCACGAGCAAAGTTCCCAACTTCATCATTTTCTCCTTGTTGTGGGATTTTGCTGTTGGACGAACAATCGAAACAGCAGAGTTGGAACAACATAAAGCGGCGAAGCCGCGTCAGAGTTCCATTTTAGGTAGGCGTCACTGGGCCGCAGTTGACACAAGTCAGTGTAGGGCGGGCCGTGACGCGACCCGACTTCGAGTCGGGCCTATCCGCGCGGCGGCCGGCGGCGTTTCGCGGCGTGGCTCCGAGGCGAGCGGGCCACCCTTGGCCGCAACCGGCTGGCGGCCTCGCGACGCGGCTTGGCGGCCTGCGGCGGGCGCGCAAGCTCCATCAGCATGCGCAAGGCTTCGACCACGGAGCGCTGCCGCACCGTACTGCGGCCGATTGCGCCAAATCGCTGCTCGCGATGAATGATGCGGCCGTCGCGCGCCGCGACGGCGAAATGCACCAGGCCGACCGGCTTGCCCGGCGTCGCACCGCCGGGGCCCGCGATGCCGGTGATCGAGACCGCAAGGTCGACGCCGGCCTTTTCCAGCGCGCCGATCGCCATCGCGGTCGCGGTCTCCTTGCTCACCGCGCCGAACGTTTCCAGCGTGGCCGCCTTGACGCCGAGCATCATCCGCTTGGCCTCGTTCGAGTAGGTGACGAAGCCGCGGTCGATCACGTCGGACGAGCCGGGGATGTCGGTGAGCGCACCCGCGACCAGGCCGCCGGTGCAGGATTCGGCGGTCGCGATGGTCAGCTTGCGCATCCGGCACAGGTCGAGCAGCGAGCGGGAGAGGGCACGAGCGTCGCTGCCGCCCATGTCAGGCACTCCGGCCTTTGTCGTCCCAACCTGTATCATCCCACGGCAGGCGGACCGTGGCGCTCGCGGTCGCCGCGATGCCTTCCTCGCGGCCGGTGAAGCCGAGCCGCTCGCTGGTGGTGGCCTTGACCGCCACGCGCGAGATGTGGACGCCGGAGATCTCCGCGATCTTCGCCCGCATGGTATCGCGCAACGGTCCGATCTTCGGCCGCTCGCAGATCAGCGTCACTTCGAGATTGGCGATCCGTCCGCCACGCGCGGTGACGCGCTCGACCGCGTATTTCAGAAACTGGTCGGACGAGGCGCCTTTCCACTTGGCGTCGCTCGGCGGGAAATGCGAGCCGATATCGCCGTCGGCCAGCGCGCCGAGGATCGCGTCGACCAGCGCATGCAGCCCGACGTCGCCGTCGGAATGGGCCAGAAATCCTTTCGTGTGCGGCACGCGCACGCCGCAGATCATGACATGGTCACCGTCGCCAAAGGCGTGCACGTCGTAGCCGGTGCCGGTTCTGATGTCGCCGAGTTGGCTTGCGAGCCGCGCTTCCTCGCGCACGAAGTCCTCGGGTGTGGTGAGTTTCATGTTGGCAGCATCACCTTCAAACGTCGCAACCGTCAATCCCGCCCACTCGGCAAGCGCCGCATCGTCGGTGAAATCGGAGCGGCCCTCGCGCGCTGCGCGACGATGCGCCTCCAATATTACGTCGAAACGAAAAGCCTGTGGTGTCTGCGCGATTCGCAGGCGCGCGCGCTCCGGCGTCGCCTCGACGTCGCCGGCATCGCCGGTGAGCTTGATCGTGTCGGTGACGGGAATCACGGGGATCGCAGCTCCGGTCCGGCCGGCCGCGGCGATCGCGCGCGAGATCACGGCTGCGGTGACGAAGGGGCGCGCGGCGTCGTGGATCAGCACGATGTCCGGCTTCTCGCTTGCAAGCGCCTCGAGCCCGGCATGGACCGAGGCCTGCCGGGTCGCGCCGCCCGGCGTCGGCGGCCGATGGCGGAGGCCTGCAACCGCTTCATCGAAAAGCGCGGTGTCGTCAGGATTGACCACAGGCTGCACCGCAAACACGTCCGGGTGTCCGGAGAACGCCTCCATGGCGCGGTAGATCACCGTCTGTCCGCCGATCGTCCGGTATTGCTTCGGCCCGCCTGCGCCGGCGCGCAGTCCACGGCCGGCTGCGACAAGAATGGCTGCGGTACGCTCAGGCTTCGGCATTTTGAACCAGTGACAGACGAATCGGGGATGAGGGGGACGGCTGATATCGCCGCGCACAGCCCTTAGCATGACCGCTGCGCAAAAACAGAGCGTTTGCCGATGACTGTGGGAAAAGCAGATTTTGTTGCAGTGCACTTGCACTGATGGTAGGAATGTCTAAACCGTAGGCATGAGCCTTGACTGCACAAGAATTGTGCGCAGAATAGACGACGTCAGCTGCAATGGCGTGGCTGACAGAACGACGAGACGGCTGTGACCGGCGTGCAAAGTACTCCTCGTAACCCATTGAAGATCGGCGATATTGCTGTCGCCAACCGGGTTCTCCTCGCGCCCATGTCCGGCATTACCGATGCGCCCTTCCGGCGACTCGCCGCCACTTTGGGCGCCGGCTTGGTGGTTTCCGAGATGACCGCCAGCAACGATCTGGTGAACGGCAAGCCGATGTCGAAGCTGCGTTGCGAGGCAGCCGGGGTTGGGCCGCATGTGGTCCAGCTGGCGGGCTGCGAGACCCACTGGATGGCGGAGGGCGCGCGGATCGCCGAAGGCGCCGGCGCCGACGTCATTGACATCAACATGGGCTGTCCGGCCCGCCACGTGACCGGCGGCCAGTCCGGCTCGGCCCTGATGCGCGACCTCGACCACGCGATCACGCTGATCGAGGCGACGCTGTCTGCGGTCAAGGTGCCGGTCACGCTGAAGATGCGGCTCGGCTGGGATGACCGCTCGCTGAATGCGCCGGAACTGGCGCGCCGCGCCGAGGCCGTCGGCGTGCAGATGATCACCGTACATGGCCGGACCCGCTGCCAGTTCTACAAGGGCGAGGCGAACTGGAACGCCGTGCGCGCCGTCAAGGACGCCGTCACCGTCCCGGTCGTGGTCAACGGCGACATCACCTCGTTCGACAAGGCTGTCGGCGCGCTCGAGATGTCGGGTGCCGACGCCGTCATGATCGGCCGCGGCGCGCAGGGGCAGCCCTGGCTGCCGGGACAGATCGGCCGCCGCCTGGAGACCGGGGTTGCCGAGGCGGCGCCGTCGCTCGCCGAGCAGCTGAAGCACATTCGCGCGCTCTATGACGAGGTTTGCAGCCACTATGGCCTGCGCATCGGGCTCAAGCATGCGCGCAAGCATCTCGGCTGGGCGCTGGAGGCTGCTGCGGCCTATAGCTGCGCACCGGCCGCGACATTGAAGACCTGGCGGCAGGCGATCCTGACCGCGGAAGAGCCGTCCAGCGTGCATCGCTCGCTCGCCGACGCCTACGACGATTTTGCCTGGAGTGCTGCCGCATGACGTCAGCCATGGAATTCCGCCGGCCGGTGCCGACTGACGGGGAGGCCATCCTCAATGCGCTGCCCAATCCGGTGCTGCTGGTCGCACCCGACGGGCGGATCGTCGACGCCAATATCGCAGCCGAATCCTTCTTCGAGATATCGACCCAGTTCCTGCGCCGGCAGTCGCTGAAGGAGCTGGTGCCGTTCGGCAGCCCGCTGCTGGCGCTGATCGAGCAGGTGCGGACGAGCGGCTCGCCGGTCAACGAATACAAGGTCGATCTCGGCACGCCGCGGATCGGCGGCGATCGCCAGGTCGATCTGCACGTCGCGCCGCTGACCGAGCGGCCCGGGCATATCGTGGTGATGCTGCAGGAGCGCACCATCGCCGACAAGATGGATCGGCAGCTCACCCATCGCAGCGCGGCGCGCTCGGTGATCGCGCTGGCAGCGATGCTCGCCCACGAGATCAAGAATCCGCTGTCGGGCATCCGCGGCGCGGCGCAGCTTTTGGAGCAGCAGGCCTCCTCCGAGGACCGGCTCTTGACGCGGCTGATCTGCGACGAGGCGGACCGCATCGTGACGCTGGTCGACCGCATGGAAGTGTTCGGTGACGACCGCCCGGTGGCGCGCGGCCCGGTCAACATCCATTCCGTGCTCGATCATGTGAAGCGCCTGGCGCAGTCCGGCTTTGCCCGCAATGTGCGCTTCATCGAGGATTACGATCCGTCGCTGCCGCCGGTGCTGGCCAACCAGGACCAGCTGATCCAGGTGTTCCTCAACCTCGTCAAGAACGCGGCCGAGGCGGTCGCCGATCTCGGCACCGATGCGGAGATCCAGCTCACCACGGCGTTCCGGCCGGGGGTGCGGCTGTCGGTGCCCGGCAAGAAATCGCGGGTTTCGCTGCCGCTGGAATTCTGCGTCAAGGACAATGGCTCGGGCGTGCCGGAAGACCTGCTGCCGAACCTGTTCGATCCCTTCGTCACCACCAAGCAGACCGGCAGCGGGCTCGGCCTCGCGCTGGTCGCCAAGATCGTCGGCGATCACGGCGGCATCATCGAATGCGAGTCGCAGCCGCGCAAAACCACCTTCCGCGTGCTGATGCCGATGTACAGCGCCGCCAAGCAACTCGACCAAAGCAACCGCGATGACGTTCCGGGTACGTCCTCGCCTGCCTCTCAGGATGCACGATGAGGAACACCAATGCCTGCAGGTAGCATACTTGTCGCCGACGACGACACCGCCATCCGGACCGTCCTGAACCAGGCGCTTTCGCGCGCCGGCTATGAGGTGCGCCTGACCGGCAACGCCGCCACGCTGTGGCGTTGGGTCAGCCAGGGCGAGGGCGATCTCGTCATCACCGACGTGGTGATGCCGGACGAGAACGCGTTCGATCTCTTGCCGCGGATCAAGAAGATGCGGCCGAATTTGCCGGTCATCGTGATGAGCGCGCAGAACACCTTCATGACTGCGATCCGCGCCTCCGAGCGCGGCGCCTACGAATATCTGCCGAAGCCGTTCGACCTGAAGGAGCTGATCACCATCGTCGGCCGCGCGCTGGCCGAGCCGAAGGAGCGGGTTTCCAGTCCCGCCGACGACGGCGAGTTCGACTCAATCCCGCTGGTCGGCCGCTCGCCGGCGATGCAGGAAATCTACCGCGTGCTGGCGCGGCTGATGCAGACCGACCTCACCGTGATGATCTCGGGCGAATCAGGCACCGGCAAGGAGCTGGTCGCGCGTGCGCTGCACGACTATGGGCGGCGCCGCAACGGCCCGTTCGTCGCGGTCAACATGGCGGCGATCCCGCGCGATCTGATCGAATCGGAGCTGTTCGGCCATGAGCGCGGCGCATTCACCGGCGCCAACACCCGCGCCTCCGGCCGCTTCGAGCAGGCCGAGGGCGGCACGCTGTTCCTCGACGAGATCGGCGACATGCCGATGGAGGCGCAGACCCGTCTGCTCCGCGTGCTGCAGCAGGGCGAATACACCACGGTCGGCGGCCGCACCCCGATCAAGACCGACGTCCGCATCGTCGCGGCCTCCAACAAGGACCTGCGGATCCTGATCCAGCAGGGATTGTTCCGCGAGGACCTGTTCTTCCGCCTCAACGTGGTGCCGCTGCGGCTGCCGCCGCTGCGCGAGCGCATCGAGGATCTGCCCGACCTGATCAGGCACTTCTTCTCGCTCGCCGAGAAGGACGGCCTGCCGCCGAAGAAGCTCGACGCCCAGGCGCTGGAGCGGCTCAAGCAGCACCGCTGGCCGGGCAACGTCCGCGAGCTGGAAAACCTCGCCCGGCGGCTCGCCGCGCTCTATCCGCAGGACGTCATCACCGCTTCCGTCATCGACGGCGAGCTGGCGCCGCCGGCGGTCACCTCGGGCAGCACGGCGACCGTCGGCGTCGACAATCTCGGCGGCGCGGTCGAGGCCTATCTGTCCTCGCACTTCTCCGGCTTCCCGAACGGCGTGCCGCCGCCGGGCCTCTACCACCGCATCCTCAAGGAGATAGAGATCCCGCTTCTGACCGCCGCGCTGGCGGCGACCCGCGGCAACCAGATCCGGGCCGCCGACCTGCTCGGATTGAACCGCAATACGCTGCGCAAGAAGATCCGCGACCTCGACATCCAGGTTTACCGGAGCGGCGGGTAGAGGTTGACGGGGCCGGCACGGGCCCCATCAGCGTTATTGAGTAGTCACAAATGGTTTTGGGGACACGGCGCCGCACCAGGGGTTTGCGCCGCGGAAATGTCGCAATTCGGCAACATTGTGATATGATTGCATCAGTTCGCAATTCCCGCGGGCGATCGCTCTCAGCTCAATTGCCGGTATGACCAGCGCAGAGACCACCGCTTCAACATTACACGCCTCACCGGCCGAGCCCAATGCAGAGGCGCGGGGCTTCCCGCTGCGGCGCTGGCTGGCGCCGTTTGCCGTGGCCATCGCGCTGCTGTCCGCCTTCCTGACTTTCGTGGTGCTGACCGGGTTGACCCCGATCGAGCCCACGTCCGAGGTGGTCCGCTCCTTCCTGATGATCAACGCCGGCACCATCCTGCTGCTGGTCGGCATCATCGTCCGGGAAGTCTGGCAGATGGTGCAGGCGAGGCGGCGCGGCCGGGCCGCGGCGCGGCTGCATGTCCAGATCGTCGGCCTGTTCTCGGTGATCGCGGTGCTGCCCGCCGTGCTGGTGTCGATCGTGGCCAACGTCACCATCGAGCGCGGCCTCGACCGGCTGTTCTCCGGCCCCACCAAGCAGGTGATCCAGAATTCGCTGACCATTGCCAGCGCCTACATGCAGGAGCACGCCCAGCTCATCAACGGCGACACGCTGGCGATGGCCAACGATCTCGCCCATGCGCGGCCGCTCTACGACCAGGACCGCATGACGTTCCTGCAGCTGATGACGGCCGGCGCCGAGTCGCGCAATTTGCCGGTCGCGGTGCTGATGGACAAGGACGGCAAGATCGTCGCCAGCGCCGAAACCGGCGTTCGCCTGAACTACGAGGCGCCCCCGCCCGATATCCTGAAGGACATCAACGAGACCGAGCCGAAGATCTCGGTCTTTCCGGAAAACTACGTCGCCTCCGTGGTCCGCCTGCGGGCCTATGACGACATGTTCCTGTACGTGGCGCGGCTGCTCGATCCGGCGGTGGTTGCCCAGCTCAAGCAGACCCAGACCAGCGCGGCCGAGTATGCCCAGCTCGAGACTCGCAGGCTCGGCATCCAGGTCGCGTTCGCGCTGATGTTCGCGGTGATCGCACTGACCATCCTGATGGCCTCGGTGCTGATCGGGCTGAACTTCGCCAACGGGCTGGTGTCGCCGATCCGCCAGCTGATGGGCGCGGCGAGCGAGGTCTCGACCGGCAATCTCAATGTCCAGGTGCCCGTCAACAAGTCGGAAAGCGACCTCGCGCTGCTCGGCGAAATCTTCAACAAGATGACGCAGGAGCTGCGCACCCAGCGCAACGAGCTGGTCGATGCCAGCGAAACCATCGACAGCCGCCGCCGCTTCATCGAGGCGGTGCTGTCGTCGGCCTCTGCCGGCATCATCGGGGTCGACGCCTCAGGCACCATCGGCGTCCTCAATCGCTCGGCGGAGAAGCTGATCGGCCACGCCGAGTCGGAGACGCTCGGCCATCCGCTCTCGGACGTGCTGCCCGAGCTCGACGAGATGATGAAGACCGCGCGCGAGGGAACCCAGCGCCTGGTGCAGGGGCAGGTCACGATCCTGCGTGACGGCCATGAGCGCAATCTGTCGGTCCGCGTCTCGGCCGAACAGACCAGCCAGTCGCGCGACAGCTACATCATCACGCTCGACGACATCACCGAACTGGTGTCGGCGCAGCGCACCTCGGCCTGGGGCGACGTCGCCCGCCGCATCGCCCACGAGATCAAGAATCCGCTGACCCCGATCCAGCTCTCCGCCGAGCGCATCCGCCGCAAGTTCGGCAAGACCATCACCGAGGAGAAGGACAAGTCGATCTTCGAGCAGTGCACCGATACCATCGTGCGCCAGGTCGACGACATCAGGCGGATGGTCGACGAGTTCTCGCGCTTTGCGCGGATGCCGAAGCCGGTGATGGAAGGCGAGGACGTCGCCGACGTGGTCCGCCAGGCGGTGTTCCTGATGAAGGTCGCCCATCCCGATCTCGACATCGAGGCCGACATCAAGCAGTCGCCGCTGCCCGCGCAGTTCGACCGCCGGCTGATCTCGCAGGCGCTGACCAACATCATCAAGAACGCCACCGAGGCGATCGAGCAGGTCCCGCGCGAGGAGCTCGGCAAGGGCCGCATCGACGTCGTGGCGCAGCGCGAGAACGACGACATCCTGATCGACGTGGTTGACAACGGCATCGGCCTGCCCAAGGTCGCCCGCGCGCGCCTGCTTGAGCCCTATGTCACGACGCGGGCGAAGGGCACCGGCCTCGGCCTGGCGATCGTCGGCCGCGTTCTGGAGGACCATGGCGGCCGCATCGAGCTCAAGGATGCCTCCGATTTCCGCGACGGCCAGCGCGGCGCCTGGATGCGGCTGCGCTTTGCCGTCACGGGCCAGGCGGCCAAGCCGGAGAGCAAGTCCGAGGGCAAGGACCAAAAACCGGACGTCAACCCGGACAAGACCGAACCGGACAGTGAAAAAAATCCGCCGGAGGAGCCGACCAACAGCCCGGCACAGGCGACCAACAATGAACCAAAAATCCAAGAACCGACCCAAGAACCAATCCAAGAACCCGCTGATCAAGGGCCAAATAATCAAGAGCCAAATGCGCAAAAGCCAAAATTCAAAGCCGCGACGAGCGACTGACAAGGCAGGTGTAACCCATGGCAAGTGACATTCTGATTGTCGACGACGAAGCTGACATTCGCGACCTCGTTGCGGGTATTCTGGACGATGAGGGGTTTTCCACGCGCACCGCGCGCGACAGCGACTCGGCGCTCGCCGAGATCGCCAACCGCCGGCCCAACCTGGTCTTCCTCGACATCTGGCTGCAGGGCTCCAAGCTCGACGGCCTGCAGCTGCTCGAGCAGATCAAGAAGGACAATGCCGATCTGCCGGTTGTGATGATCTCGGGCCATGGCAACATCGAGACCGCGGTCGCAGCGATCAAACGCGGCGCCTATGACTTCATCGAGAAGCCGTTCAAGTCGGATCGGCTGATCCTGGTCGCGACCCGGGCGCTGGAAACCTCGCGGCTCCGCCGTGAGGTGAAGGAGCTCAAGCAACTGGCACCTGCGGCGAGCGTCCTGACCGGCCGCTCGGCTTGCATGAACCAGCTGCGCCAGACCATCGACCGCGCCGCCAAGGCCAACAGCCGCATCCTGATCGTCGGTCCCTCCGGCGCCGGCAAGGAGCTTGCCGCGCGCACGCTGCACCATGCCTCCGGGCGCGCCGAAGGGCCGTTCGTGGTGATCAATGCGGCCGCGATCACGCCTGAGCGCATGGAGATCGAGCTGTTCGGCATCGAGGGATCGAACGGCGAGCAGCAGCGCAAGGCCGGCGCGCTCGAGGAGGCGCATGGCGGCACGCTGTTCATCGACGAGATCGCGGACATGCCCCGCGAGACCCAGAACAAGATTCTGCGCGTGCTGGTCGATCAGACCTTCCAGCGCCAGGGCGGCACCGGCAAGGTTCATGTCGACGTCCGCATCATCTCCTCGACCGCGCGCAATCTCGAGGAGGAGATCGCCGCAGGCCGCTTCCGCGAGGACCTCTATCATCGCCTCTCGGTGGTGCCGATCCGCGTACCGCCGCTGTCGGAGCGGCGCGAGGACATCCCCGAGCTGATCGACTATTTCATGGACCAGATCTCGGCCGCCACCGGCCTGCCGAAGCGGCAAATCGGGCAGGACGCGATGGCGGTGCTGCAGTCGCATGTCTGGCCGGGCAACGTCCGCCAGCTCCGCAACAATGTCGAGCGCGTGATGATCCTGGCCGGCGGCGGGCCGGAGGCGATCATCACCGCCGACATGCTGCCGCAGGACGTCGGCTCGATGGTGCCGGCGATGCCGACATCCAACAATGGCGAGCACATCATGGGCCTGCCGTTGCGGGAGGCGCGCGAGGTGTTCGAGCGCGACTATCTGATCGCCCAGATCAGCCGCTTCTCCGGCAATATCTCGCGCACCGCGGAGTTCGTCGGCATGGAGCGCTCGGCGCTGCATCGCAAGCTGAAGGCGCTCGGGGTCGGCTGACCCTGGCGCGGCGGGCCGGCAGTCCGCCGGCGGCTCGGAGCGAAGCCCCGGCGGTCACCCGCCGGGGAGCCGACAGGCGGCTCTCGGGGGCGGTTTGGATCGATCGGCGGGGCGAGGGTGGGGCCGGTACAACCGGGGATTTATCCACTCTCCACGAGAATATTCGTCTCTTTCCCTGCACTTTCTTAGAATTGCCACCGTGTTCCTACCGACTGCACCGCGAACTGGCTTGCCTAAAAACCGCGCGTAGCCTCTAATCCTACCGCTATGCCTGCCGGAGGGGGATCTCGTGGCAGGTGGGCAGCCGGAGGAGGCTCCGTCAGAGAGCAGCAACCGGTTCAATAAAAAGAAGCACAAGCTTGCGGGACAAAAACAATGGCGGCAGACCGCGCACAGAATCTACAAGACACCTTCCTTAATCACGTTCGTAAAACCAAGACGCCACTGACGATATTTCTGGTCAACGGAGTAAAGCTGCAGGGCATTGTCACATGGTTCGACAATTTCTGCTTGCTGTTGCGGCGCGACGGCCACTCGCAGCTTGTCTACAAGCACGCGATCTCGACCATCATGCCCGGAGCTCCGATTCAGTTGTTCGAAGGTGGTGAGGACGCACCGGCTTGAGAGTGAACTGATTGGAACCCTTCAATCGTGAAGGGGGCGCCGACCGGACCAAGTCCAGGGCCGGGTCGGCGGGGAGCGGCAGCACCGGGCGGGTGATCGTCATCGGCCCGTACCTGCGCACGCGCCGTGGCGACGGCGATGCGCAAACGGATTCCTCTGTCCGCGACTATGAAGCGCGGATCGAGGAAGCCGCCGGCCTCGCCGGTGCGATCGACCTCACTGTGGTGGACTCCGTCATCGCGCCGATCAGCCAGATCCGGCCCGCGACCTATCTCGGCAAGGGCAAGGTCGAGGAGATCAACGGGCTCGTCGCCAGCAACGAGGTTGAGCTCGTGGTGATGGATTGCGCGCTGTCGCCGATCCAGCAGCGCAATCTCGAGAAGGCCTGGAGCACCAAGGTGCTCGACCGCACCGGCCTGATTCTGGAAATCTTCGGCCGCCGCGCCAAGACCAACGAAGGCGCGCTGCAGGTCGAGCTCGCCCATCTCAACTACCAGCGCAGCCGCCTGGTGCGGTCCTGGACCCATCTCGAGCGCCAGCGCGGCGGCTTCGGCTTCATGGGCGGCCCCGGCGAAACCCAGATCGAGGCCGACCGCCGCCTGATCAGCGAGCGCATCACCAAGCTCGAAGGCGAGTTGAAAAAGGTGCAGGCGACGCGACGGCTGCATCGCGCCGGCCGCCAGCGCGTGCCGTATCGCGTGGTGGCGCTGGTCGGCTACACCAATGCCGGCAAATCGACGCTGTTCAACCGCCTGACTCGCGCCGACGTGCAGGCAGCGGACATGCTGTTCGCGACGCTCGACCCGACCTTGCGCGCGCTCAACCTGCCGCATGGCGGCAAGGCGATGCTGTCGGACACGGTCGGCTTCATCTCCAATCTGCCGACCCAGCTCGTGGCCGCGTTCCGCGCCACGCTGGAAGAGGTGCTGGAAGCCGACATCATCCTGCATGTCCGCGACATCTCCCATGAGGACGCGGAGGCGCAGGAGCGTGACGTCGAGGCGGTGTTGCGCCAGCTCGGCATTGACCCCGACGCCGACGGCGGTCAGCGTATCATTGAGGTCTGGAACAAGATCGACCGCTTCGATCCCGAGGAGCGGGACAATTTGCGCAATATCGCCGCGCGCCGTCCGCCGGAGCGGCCATGCTTCCTGGTTTCGGCCGCAACAGGCGAGGGGATAGATGCGCTGCTCGCCGCGATCGAGGATCGCCTCGCGGCCAAGCGCTCGACGCTCAATCTCTCGATCGACGCCTCCGATGGCGCCGGCATCAGCTGGCTGCACCGCAATGCCGAGGTCCTGAACAAGGAGCTGCATGGCGAGCGCTTCGACATGACGGTGCGCGTCGACGAGACCAAGCGCGACATCGTGATGAGCCGCTTCGCGGCCGTTCCCCACGAGGCGTAAGCCCTCGAAGACGGTCCCTGCAATCTTCCGAAATATGACGATGCCGTGACGTTGCGGGCGCCGATGCGCCTGCGACGCAGCGTCGCACTTTCTGTTTGAAATCCGCGCCGCCTTGGTTCATTGCGCTGCAAGACGCAAAGCCGAGGCCGATCGATGCAGGACACCAGCGAAACCCTCACCCACGACACGGTCGCCGGCCAGAACGGTGATCTTGCCCATGTCCGCGCGCCCGAGATCGTCGATGCGCTCAACGCCCGCGAGCCCGCGGATGCCGCCAAGCTGCTGCGATCGCTGCCCGCCGAGAAGGCGATCGAGGTGCTCGACCTGCCTGGGCTCGACAACACCTGCGAGATCCTCGCCGAGCTGCCGAAAGACACCGCGGTCTCGCTGTTGTCGGGCGTCTCCGACGACCGTGCCGCCGATATCTTCAAGGAGCTGGTCGAGCCGCTGCGCACCACGCTGCTGAACGGGCTCAATCCGGAGACCCGCAACGTCATCTCGGGGCTATTGGCCTATCCCGAGCGCAGCGCCGGCAGCATCATGACGACCGAATTCGTCAGCGTGCCCTCGAGCTGGACCATCGCGGAGGTCCTGCATCACATCCGGATGGTCGAGCGCACCCGCGAGACCGTCTACTCGATCTTCGTGATCGACCCGGTCAAGAAGACCCTGATCCAGGCCGTGCCGCTGCGCCGCCTGATCTCGGGCGATCCGCACGCCAATGTGCTGACCGCGGCGCCGGCACGGAAGCCGCTGATGATCTCGCCGGAGGCCGACCGCATGGAGGCGGCGCGGCTGATCTCGCGCTACGATCTGCTCGCCGTCGCGGTCGTCGACGGCCCCGGCCATATCCTCGGCATCGTCACGGTCGACGACGTCATCGACGCCATCGTCGAGGAATCCACCGAGGACGCCCAGAAGTTCGGCGGCATGGAAGCGATCGACGAGCCGTATTTGCGGATCGGTTTCGGCGAGATGATCAAGAAGCGCGCTGGCTGGCTGTGCGCGCTGTTCCTGTCGGAAATGCTGACCGCGACCGCGATGCAGTCGTACCAGAGCGAGCTCGAGAAGGCGATCGTCCTGACGCTCTTCATCCCGTTGATCATGAGCTCGGGCGGCAATTCCGGCTCACAGGCAACCTCGCTGTTGATCCGCTCGCTGGCCTTGCACGAGGTGCGGCTGCGCGACTGGTGGCGTGTCGCCGTGCGCGAACTGCCGACCGGCATCGTGCTCGGTGCCATTCTCGGCGTGATCGGCATCATCAGGATCACGCTCTGGCAGACGCTCGGCCTGTTCGACTACGGCCCGCATTGGGTGCTGGTCGCCGCGACCGTCGGTGCCGCACTGGTCGGCATCGTCACGTTCGGATCGCTGTGCGGCTCGATGCTGCCATTCATCCTCAAACGCATCGGCTTCGACCCGGCCAGCGCATCGGCGCCGTTCGTCGCGACACTGGTCGACGTCACCGGTCTCGTGATCTATTTCGGTGTTGCTGCGGTGATCCTGCGCGGGACGTTGTTGTAGGCTGAGCCGGCGCCCTCAACCTC
This sequence comes from Bradyrhizobium sp. USDA 3262, assembly GCF_054060035.1. NCBI lineage: Bacteria > Pseudomonadati > Pseudomonadota > Alphaproteobacteria > Hyphomicrobiales > Nitrobacteraceae > Bradyrhizobium > Bradyrhizobium sp. USDA 3262. Next base: position 5,654,590 of record NZ_JBSSCT010000001.1, on the reverse strand, counting down.
GGTGTCGTCCCTGCGAAAGCAGGGACCCATAACCACCGGCCATCGTTATTGAGTTCGGTCGCAGTTGTTCAGCGCAACCAAGCTTGGCGGTGAATTGCGCGGTACTGGTATCGCTAACCTACCGTTAGATCACGCGGTATGGGTCCCTGCTTTCGCAGGGACGACAGCGGTCTTTGCTTCATTCCACAACGCGTCCATCTCTTCCAGCGACGCGCCGTCGAGCGAACGCCCCTTCGCCGCCAGCGCCTTCTCAATATAGGCAAGGCGCCGCTCGAACTTGGCGTTGGTCGCACGCAGCGCGGTTTCCGGATCGGCATCGACGTGGCGGGCGAGGTTGACCAGCGCGAACATCAGGTCGCCGGTTTCCTCCGCGATCTCCGCCTTGTGGTTGCGGTCGAGCGCGGCTTCGATCTCGTCGGCCTCCTCGCGGATCTTGGCGAGCACCGCGCGCGGGTCGTTCCAGTCGAAGCCGACGGTGGATGCCTTGCGCTGCAACTCCATCGCGCGCGTCAGGGCAGGCAGGCCCGCCTTCACGCTCGCCAGCAGCGATTTGTGCGCGGTGTCTTCGGGCGGCCGCCGCGCGGCGCGCTCGGCCTTCTCCTCGGCCTTGATCCGTTCCCAGGCGCTCTTGACGCCGGCCGGCTGGATGTTGCCGTCCTTGTCGGCGAAGACGTGCGGGTGACGGCGGATCATCTTCCTGGTGATCGCCTCGACCACATCGCCAAACGCGAACGCGTTCTGCTCCTCGGCCATCCTGGCGTGATAGACCACCTGCAACAGCATGTCGCCGAGCTCCTCGCGTAAATCGTCGAGATCGCCGCGCGTGATCGCATCCGCAACCTCATAAGCCTCCTCGATGGTGTAGGGCGCGATGGTCTCGAAATTCTGCACGAGGTCCCATGGGCAGCCGGTCACCGGCGTGCGCAGCGCAGCCATGATCTCGATCAGGCGGGAAATGTCGCGGGAAGGGGTCATGGAGCACCGCTGGATGAGAGGTATAGCCGTTATGCCAAATCGGCCCTGTCGATCCCAGCAAAACACGCCGGAAACACGGCACTGTCCACGGATTGGCCACGGCGCCGTCAGGTGCTAAATCGCGTTCCATGACCGATCAGAACGCTTCCGACACTGCGCTGGTGCTGTTTTCCGGCGGCCAGGATTCCACCACGTGCCTTGCCTGGGCCTTGTCGCGCTTTGCCCGCGTCGAGATGCTCGGCTTCACCTACGGCCAGCGCCACGCGATCGAGCTCGATTGCCGGGACCAGCTGCTGGCCGGGATCAAGCGGGTCCGACCGGAATGGTCTGCGAAACTCGGCGACAGCCACACGCTAGCGATCCCGACACTGTCGGAGATTTCCGACACCGCGCTGACCCGCGACGTCGCGATCGAAATGGGCGCGGACGGCTTGCCGAACACCTTCGTGCCCGGCCGCAACCTCGTGTTCCTCACCTTCGCTGGGGCGCTGGCCTATCGGCGCGGCATCCGTCACATCATCGGCGGCATGTGCGAGACCGACTATTCCGGCTACCCGGATTGCCGCGACGAGACCATCAAGGCATTGCAGTCCGCGCTCAATCTCGGCATGGCCAGGGATTTCGAGCTGCACACGCCGCTGATGTGGCTCGACAAGGCCGCGACCTGGCGGCTCGCGCACGAACTCGGCGGAGCAGGGCTGGTCGACCTGATCCGCGAGCACTCGCACACCTGCTATCTCGGCGAACGCGGCGCGCAGCACGATTGGGGCTATGGCTGCGGCGAATGCCCGGCCTGCAGCCTGCGGGCCAAGGGCTGGCGGGAATATGTTGCTCAGGGTGGCCCGTAACAGTGGGCTGATAGCCGTCCGCAGGGGCGCACTGCCAAAATATCGAAAACAACCCCATGCAAAGGAGTCGGCGGCTGCCGTTCGACACCGCAACTTGACACGTCGGGCAACTCAGCGGTACTCTTCTATTATCCAGAAATAGTGCAGATGCGGCTCGAATCGCAAACCCATCCTCATCGTCGTCCCGGCGAAGGCCGGGACCCATAACCACAAATGGTCTTTGTTGAGCGATGGTGGAACGACGAGTCGCGTTCACACAATATTCGCTGCGGAGTATGGGTCCCTGCTTTCGCAGGGACGACAGCTGTGAATGCGGCGCGATCTGGTGCTACGGCGGGAAACGCGCCGCTACGCGAAATCCCCCGGCGTCAGCACGATCGGCTGGCCGTGCGGGGTGCGGTCGGCGGCGTGGTCCCAGGCGTCGCGGTAGCGGTGCAGTGTCTCATGCGTCGTGACGCCCTTGGCGGCCACGAGGTGTTCGAGGGTTGCCAACCAATGCTGGTAATAGGTCTCGCCGGTGTCGGGATCGCCGGCCGCCTGCGCGCGCTTGATCTGGTCGGCGAGCGCGGCGGCCCATTCGGTCCAGGTGAACACGCCGCGGTCATGCAGGCTCAGCGCCATGGCGAACGCCTGCGCTTCCCAGGGGGCGCGGAATACCGGGCCGTCCTGGTCGCGGGGAATGCTCGAGACGGCGCTGGTGGCGCGCGCGGCGGCGCCGGCATCCATCAGACGGCCTCCAGATACGGCTCGAACGCGTCGATCGAGACCCTGATGGTCGGATCGGAGTCCGGTCCCCACAGCTCGCGTCCGTCGAACACGACGGTGTACAGCCATTGCGGATGTTCGCCGGCGTCGTTGGCCACCGTATCGGGAAATACGTGACAGCCATGATCGCGCTCGACCACCCCGACGTGACCGCGCACGTAGCGCGGCAGCCGCGTGTGCGTGGCGGGATGGATGTTCTTCGCCCGCACCCGATCGCCGGCCTTGAATTTAGCAGGTCCTGGCGCGGCGCGGCCGAACTTGCCGCGCACCATGATGCGCTCGATGTCGGCCACCGAGAACTTGCCGTGCTTGAGCGCTTTCGCCGGCGCGACGGCATGCCCAGCGGCGACGTCGTCCCTGGAGATATAACCCTTGTCGAGCAGCAGGGCTTCCAGCCCGAGCAGCCATTTCCTGTAGTAGGAGCTCGACAGATAGACCTGCGGGGGCAGGGTCTCGCGATAGAAGCGCGAGGCGTCGATGTTGAAGGCGCCGGCCGCGCCCATCGCGCGGACCATGGCGAGCACCCGGGATTCCCATTCCTCATGGAACATCGGCTCGTTCGGCTCGGGGTCGACCTTGCCGAACCCGTCCATGCCGCCCATGTCATGGACGCCGTTCATGACGGCGCTCCCGGTTTTTTGGGAAAGCCGGTGCCGATCATGGAATCGCGCGTCACCAACTCGGCGAGCTGGTCTTCGCTCCAGCCCTCGGTGCCTTCGGGCCGCATCGGCAGCACCAGAAAACGCGTCTCCGCGGTCGAATCCCAGACCCGGATCTCCGTCTCCTTCGGCAGGCTGACGCCGAAATCGGCGAGCACGCCGCGCGGATCCTTGACCGCGCGCGAGCGATACGGCGAGGCCTTGTACCAGACCGGCGGCAGCCCCAGCATTTCCCAGGGATAACAGGAGCACAATGTGCAGACGACCATGTTGTGGCGGCCAGGCGTGTTCTCGATCGCGACCAGATGGTCGCCGACCCGGCTGACATGGCCGAGGGTGCCGACCGCCTTGCTGGCGTCCTCGAGCAGCGCCTTCTTGAAGGCGGGATCGGTCCAGGCCTTGGCGACGACGCGGGCGCCGTTATGCGGGCCGATCTTGGTCTCATAGGCCTGTACGATGGCGTCGAGCGCGGCAGCCTCGACATAGCCCTTCTCGGTCAGGATCGATTCCAGCGCGCGGACGCGCAGTTCGGTCTCCGACAGTTCGGAATGGTCGTGATCGTGGTGGTGATGATCATGTTCGCTCATGCCCACAGAATAGGCGAAACCGTCGTGCTATGTCGAGGCAGGCAGTACACAAGAATGCGAGCGGGGAGGTATGCGTGGTTGATGATGTGACGATCGAGAAGGGGCTCGGACCGGAGGGACGGATCGCGGTGGTGCGGTTCGACCGCGGCGACGGTATCAACGCGCTGTCGCCGGATGCGCTGCGGCAGCTGACCGACGCGGCGCGCAGTTTCGAGGACGACGGCGAGACCTCGGTGGTGGTGCTGACCGGCGGCGCCAAATCGTTCAGCGCCGGCTTCGACCTCAAGGATGCCGAAGGGCGTTCTCGCCAGACCATGGACATGGGCGCGCTGCGCCGGCACCTGAAGCTCGGGCCGCGGCTGACGCGCGCCTGGCAGGACATGGAGCAGGTCACGATCGGCGCGATCGAGGGGTTTTGCGTCGGCGGCGGCGTGGCACTCGCGGTCGCGCTGGATTTCCGCGTCATGGCGCGCGACGCGCACATGCGGGTGCCGGAAATCGCACTCGGCATGAACATGAGCTGGCAGAGCGTGCCGCGCATGCTGCATCTGATGGGACCGGCGCGCACCAAGCAGGCTGTGATCCTGGCCGACGACCGGATCTCGGCCGAGGAGGCCTACGAATGGGGCCTGGTGGAGCAGGTGACCGATCCTGGAAGGTCATATGAAGCCGCGATGGCGCTCGCGGCCAAGGTCGCCGCCCAGCCGCCGATCTCGGTCGCGATGACCAAGCTGACGGTCAACCGGCTGGCACATGCGCTCGACGATCTCGCCAGCCACATGGACCTCGACCAGTTCGCGCTGGCCAGCCTGACCGAGGATCACAAGGAAGGCGTCGCGGCCTTCCTCGGACGGCGGAAGCCGCGCTTCAAGGGGCGCTGATACGTGTCGTTCAGGAGTCCTTCCAGGCTTCGGAATGGCGAAGGCCCTGACGCCGGGCCGATGCGTCAGGGCCTTTGCGGTGCGGAGACGACCCCAGCACCTTTCAGGGCCTGGGAGCCGACGTTGGGGTCATCCGCCTGCACCGTTGTCGAGACCGAGCAGGCAGGCGGTACCATGCGCCCATCGCCAGCGTCCGCATTTGCATATGTAAATCGTCATCCCAATCCTCTCCGACCGCCAAGCTTAACTTCGCCGCCGCGCTCCGGTGCGCGCGGCTTTCCTTGCTGCAGCCGAATGGCCTGCGTATCGGACCGCTTCAGCCCTTTGGACTGCGCAGCACGATCATCGGCCAGCGCGGGCGCTCCGATTGTTTGCTGCCACACGCCTCTGTTTGGATTTTGCGAATTCCTGCGAGCTCACCGATCTCTCATATGTAAATGCCGGAACCGGGCAGAGAGATGACAAGCGGCAGCGACTGATGTTTCGACCGCGATTCGATATCCGCCTTAGTCAGCCGAAGGGTGCAGTTGATGAATCTCATCGACCGCTACTTTTTCGCCGCAACGATTACAGTGACAATTGTACTCTGGCTGTACCTCGGGTTGCTGGTGGCCGGTAGCTGACGGCGCGCGCCTCGAAAACCAGGGTTACCCGCGCCTTGGCGTCGAATTTCCCTGCTCATTAAATAGGCCACGGCCACTGTCCTAACGGCGCACACAACGACGCGCCCGGGAAACCCGACCAGCGGGAAAACGTTAACGCCTCGATCATCCGCGCAACTGGCAGAGGTGCTGCTATGCGTACGATCTTGATCGTGGAAGACGAGTATTTCATTGCCGATGACTGTGCCGCGCTGGCACGGCAGGCCGGCTATCACGTCGCTGGCCCGTTCGCTTCGATCGACGAAGCCCGCCCGCACGCGTCCGGAGCCTCTGGCGCGCTGATCGACATCAACGTCAATGGAACCGCGTCCTACAAGTTGATCGATACCCTGCTTGCGATGGGAACACCGGTCACCCTGTACACCGGCTACGACGCCAGCATGCTGCCCGAGAAGTATGCGCATCTTCCCGTGGTGACCAAGCCGCGCGGATGTGCGGAAGCTCTCGGGATACTGTGCAAGCAGATGAGCGTCGCCGGATAGCCGGCGAGCTGAACGCAGATCGATGCGCCGCGGGCTGGCCGGGCCCGATCCGGCAGGACGCCGTAGGACCGTTCGATCATCGCAGACTTTGATTGCCCGGACACCGGCGACGGCGGGTGAGGGCGGAGCTGCGACCGGCCTGAGAACGCGTAGCTTGCTGCATCTGGGCGCACAACTCCAACCCCCACGTCGTCCCTGCGAAAGCAGGGACCCATACGCCGCAGCAGGTGTTGGCAACGGGACTCGTCGTCCCAGCATCGTTCAACAATCAGCATTTGTGGTTATGGGTCCCTGCTTTCGCAGGGACGACACTGAGGGTGTGGTGCCGCCTGCGAGTCAAACGTCGGCATTCTCGCGACATGCTTGTGTCTCGGGCGCCTCAGGTTCCCGGCACCAGCACTTTTGTTGGCAACTTTCCTCGCCGAGGTTTATTGTCTCCTCATCACCGGCCGAGGCTCTGCCCGTAGGCGTCGGTGGCTGAGAGACCGATGGTGCTCCCGCCTGCATAACCGGGGAGCACGACCATGCCCAACGAGCGGTACATCTATCGCCTTTCCAATTCTCACGATCTCGACGATGCCGAGCGGACGATCCGGGTCGTCGGCCAGGCACGCAAACTCCTTGCCGAAAACCCCGCCAGCACTTTTCTGGGCCGCAAAACGCAGGAACCCTTTCCGCAAGAGGAAAGTCAGTACGGGAACCTGAAATCCTCACCTGCGTAAGCTTTCGCGCCTCGCGCAGGCGGAATCGTGCCGGATGGTGATTACGGATACCAACTCGCCGGGTATCAGACCATGAAGCGGCGCATCAATGCCGGCAACGAACGCGCTCGAACAATTTTCGAAGTCTCATGGGCTGATGCGTCTGGCGCACCGCCTGCTCGGCAAACCTGCTTCCGACTTATCCCATGACAGGGCGGACGCTGCGATCCAGTGACATCTTTCGCCGATGATCGATCCCCTGTTCGCCCGCGCTCAGCTTGCCATCGAAGAAAGTCACACTTTGCGCGCACAAAAGAAATCGCTCGCCGATCAGCGAGACGATCAGCTCGCCGAGCTGCGGCAATCGGTGCGTAGTTCCGCGAGCGCGCGCATGGAGATCAAGGCTCACCGCGACAACAGCAAGTAAGGCTTTCGCTGAGGGGGCGGCAATATCCCGATCGGTCGGCAGGCCGACTAGCGGGCTTTGATGAAGCGTTCGAGATACATGGAAAATTCGTAGCTCAGCGCCAATTGTCGCCAGGATCGCGCCAGCAACTCGTAATCCTTGCGCGTCGTTTCGACGCTGGATGCCGAGGCCCGACGGTCGGCTTCATCGGCCAGTTGCCGGCATTCCGCGATCCTATCTGTTGAATCCTGCAGCATCGCTGTCCTTCCTGAGGACGATGCGCCGGGAGGATGCGTCACGTCGCGGGTTCGCCGGAGATCGCGGGCCGAGACAATCAGGCAATGTGAACGTCACCCGGCCTCAAGGTCCTGAGCTGCGCGACGACGAGGCGCGCTTCGTCTGCCAATTGGGCGTTACGGATGCGCGTTTCCGTGACGGTTGAGAGGTCGGCGATCAGCGCGCGTTCTGCGGCCGTCTGCTCCAGCAGCTCGATACGTCGTTCGATCTCGGTCATTACGCACCCCCGTCCGATATCGTGACTGGAGTATCGTGGGGCTCTCTGCAAACCTCCGCACTAACATTTGCAAATGCTCGAGCGGATTGTTCATGTCCAGCAGCGCCATGAGACAGGCGGTCAGACCTGCGGATCAATCTGCTTCATGGGATCACCGCGCAGGATCATGCCGGCGAGCCCGTGCGCCATGGCGCGCTGATCGAACGGCTTCTCCCACAACGGGACGTCCGCGAACTCGGTGCCGAGCACGACCTTGTCGTATCCCGAGGTGAACACGATCGGCACGCCGCGCGCCTGCAGCTCGCGCGCGACCGGATAGATCATCTGCTTGCGGATGTTGACATCGAGCACCGCACCATCGATCACGCCGCCGTCGTGAAGGATACGAAGCGCATCGTCGATATCACCGGCCGGCCCGGCGATATCAGCACCAAGCGCGCGCAGCGCGCTGCGCATGTCGTCGGCAAGGAAATATTCGTCTTCGACGATCAGGACGCGCCGACCGGTCAGCAATGCGCCCTCGGGCAAACGTGCAAAAAAATCAGACATATCAACTCCGGCCGCGCCCGGCATGTCGTCATCGCAGAATTGGAACATAGGACGAATGCTCGCCTTGTTGCAAACAATGTTGGAAAGGGCAGGTTCCATGTCCAATCGGGACATCATCGTCATCGGCGGTTCAGCCGGGGTAGCGGCGCGAACTCGCTGGAAAGGTCTATCGTCGGGTCGGGCGCCGCCAAGCAACATGATCCGTCGCGCTCTGGAGGACAAGCGGCGGCCACATCGCGCTTCCCTGCAGGTCGGAGATTTCCTACTTATCCCATCGGGATAGGATCAAACTCTGGTATCAACGGGCACGGGCGAGAATGCCCTTCGGAGAATTGAGAGCCGCTGCGACCATGGATGACGTCGGCCAGCCCCAGGGCGGAGATGGAGAGCGCAAGAGCAAGGCGCCGCTGATCGTAGGCGTGGGCGCATCCGCCGGCGCTCTCGATAGTATCGAGCGTTTCTTTTCCCGGCTGCGGCTCAATCCGGATCAAGCCGTCGTGCTCGTGCTGCAGGACCACGATGCCATCGAGGATACCCGGCTGCACGCCGCGTTGCAGCGATCGGAAGGCGCGAGGGTGTCCGAGATCAGCGACGGACAGCTCGTCGAGGGCGGCGTGATCCATCTGTGTCCGTCCGACATGATCACTACCATTCATGGCGACCGTTTCGCCGTCCGGCGCGCCGAGCAGGCGCGCGGTGACCGGGCGACCATCGACAGCTTCCTGGTCTCGCTGGCGGAGGAGCGCGCCGAGCGGTCGATCGGCGTCGTGTTGGCCGGCACGGGCGGCGACGGTATGCTCGGGGTCGGGACCTTGAAGGATCATGGGGGCCTCGCGATCGCCGAACGCATTGGCGACGGTCAGTCCAACCCCCACGACGAAGGCAGCTCGGCCGCGGCGATCGCCGATTTTGTCCTGCCGCCGGAGGACATTCCGGAGCATATCGACGTCTATTCCCGCCACCTCCGCCGGCTCGAGACCGGGACGCGGCTGCCGCCGGAATTCCCCATCACGACGGCGGCCGGACGGGGCGCGATCGACATCCCGCCGGTACGTTCCGTTGGCCCGGACGTCGGCCTCGAGCGCCGCGCCCAGCGCATCGCAGAGCGCTATGCGCCGGCCTTTGTCATCACCGACGGCAGTTTTCACATCCTGCATTCCTCCGACCGCACCGGCCGCTACATCGAGCCGACCGCCGGGGCGGCGACGCTCGATTTGCTGCAACTTGTGCATCGCGACCTCAGGCTTGAATTGCGCACCGTGCTCACCCGTGCCGCTGAAACCAATGAAGCGGCGCATGCCGAGCAGGTGCAACTCGGCGTCAACGGGCATCGCGTGCTGGTCGACATCACCGTCGAGCCGATCCAGGACGGCCCTGCCGGCCATCGCAATTTCGTCGTGCTGTTCAAGGATGGCCCGATCCGTCCCGTGGAGCAGGCCGAGAGCAATCCCAGCATTCTGGCCAGGACCGATCATGTCGAGCGGCTGGAAAGCGAGCTGCGCGCCACCCGCGAGCGGCTGCAGGCCACCATCGAGGAACTCGAAAACACCAATGAGAAGCTGAAGTCCTCCAACGAGGAATACCAGTCGCTCAACGAGGAGCTGGAGACCTCGCGCGAGGAGTTGCAGTCGGTCAATGGGGAGCTGACCACCGTCAATGGCGAGCTGGCGCACCGCGTGCAGGGTCTCACCCAGGCCACCAGCGACCTGAAGAATTTCCTCGAGAGCACCCGCATCGCAACCGTATTCCTCGACAACGATCTGAAGGTGATGAACTTCACGCCGGCGATCACGCAGTTACTGCATCTGGTCGAGACCGATGTCGGCCGCCCGATCGCGCATATCAAGGCGCGCATCCCGATCGAGGAGCTCTACGACGATGTCCGCCGCGTGCAGCGGACGCTGGCCAGCGCCGAGCGCGAGCTGACCGCGCCCGACAGCGGCACGCGCTACATCGTGCGCATCCTGCCTTACCGCAGCATCGACGATTTCGTCGCCGGTGTCGTGATCAGCTTCATCGATGTCACTGCTATCACGCGGGCCGAGGAGCGGCAGCGCCTGCTGCATGCCGAATTGCAGCACCGCGTCCGCAACACGCTCGGCGTGGTCCGCTCGATCGCGCGCCGCTCGGCCGAGACCAGCGCGAGCGTCGAGGACTACGCATCGCATCTCGACGGCCGGCTCAACGCCTTCGCGCGGACCCAGTCGCTGGTGACCCGAGATCCGGCAGGCGGCGTTGATCTCGAATACCTCGTGGTCGAGGAATTGCTGGCTTACAACGCGCGGGAAGGCGAGCAACTGAAGGTCTCCGGTCCAGGAATCCGCCTGCAACCCAAGGCCGCGGAGACATTCGCGCTGGCGATCCACGAGCTCGCAACCAACGCCTTGAAATATGGCGCGCTGAGCCAACGCGCCGGGCGCATCGACGTCTCATGGCGGGTCGATGACGCGGCCGAGCCACGGCAACTGGTGTTCGACTGGCGCGAACGCAGCGGGCCGGCGGTGACGCCGCCGCGCCGCAGGGGATTTGGATCCGATCTCCTGGAGCGGACGCTGGCGTTCGAGTTCAAGGGCGAGAGCACGCTCGAGTTCAATCCGTCGGGATTTCACTGCACGATCGCTATACCGATGAGCGCGCAGGCCATCCATACGCCGAGTATGGGGAGCTAGATGCATCCCCCGATGCTCGAGGGGAATCTGGCGCAGCCGGTGATCCGGCGGCTCAACGCCTTGCGGCAATTGTCCGAACGGGGGATCGCGTTGCTGCAGCAGGCGATCCAGGAGGGGCTGCACCGCGCCAGCCCGGGTGAGGACCTCGCGACCGAAGGCGATCCGGTCGACAGCGTCAGAATCATCCTGTCGGGCTGGCTCTGCCGCTACAAGACGCTGGCCGACGGCCGCCGCCAAATCGTCAATTTTGTCCTGCCGGGCGACAGCTGCGATGCCTGCGTTTATCTGCTTTCCGTAATGGATCATTCGATCGGCGCACTGACCCCGGTCACCTACGCCGACATCAAGCGTCCGGCGTTCGAGCAGCTGCTGGCGAGCGACCGTTCGCTGGAAGAAGCGCTGTGGTGCGAAACCATCGTGAACAGCGCGATCCAGCGGGAATGGACGGCCAATATCGGACGGCGCGTGGCGCTGGAGCGGGTCGCGCATCTGTTGTGCGAACTTTATGAGCGCCTGCTGCCGGTCGGAATGATCGACGGCGATTCCTGCCTGTTTCCGATCACGCAGACGGATCTCGCCGATGCCACCGGGCTGTCCGTAGTCCATGTCAACAGGACGCTGCAGGAGCTGCGCGGCGCCGGCCTGATCGTGCTGCGCGACCGCATACTGACGATCAACGACCTGAAGCAGCTCAAGGACACGGCGCTGTTTTCGGCCGACTATCTGCACACCAAGCGGCACGGCTGAGACGCGGCAAGGCGGCTTTGTCGGGCTGACGCGGGCGCTGCGCTTGCCGCGATTGTGCGTCGCACATTTGCAGACGTTAGTGCCGGAACCCGTTGCGAAGCGCAGGTTCTCACGAGCTGACGCGCCGACCGGCCGTCAGCGCAACCAGGAGAACCCCGCTACGACCCCAGCTCTCCACCCCTGAGCTGGGGTCACTTGTGTCGAACAGGTGAGAGTGGAGCCACAGCGATCGAGCAGAGCGCGTCGAGGGCTCCTCGATCTCGTGCGCCGGTCACGTGCAGCCGCCATGATGGTGAAGGAACGTTCAGGAAAGTTCCGATCCTGTTCCTGCAACATGCGCGGACGCCAGTCGTTGTCACGGTGTACTGGAAAGGAGGATGCCATGACGAAGCTTACTTACGCTCTTGCCGCAGTGGCGGCACTCTCGATAGCGGCACCGACCGTTGCGAGCGCGCAGGGTGTGGGCATTTATGTCGGCAGCGACCACGGCTACTACGGCAATCGATATTATGGTGGCCCGCGCGTCGACGTATACCGGCATGACCGGGGCTGGCACCACGGCTGGTACAACCATCATCGCGACTACTACCGCGACCGCGGCTTCGTGATCCGTGGTCATGACTGGGACGATTAACGGTGCTGGTCGCACGTCGCGATAACCAGCTCGCGACGACCGATGAGGGCCTCGCTTCGGCGGGGCCCTTTTCATTGGCGTTACCGCATCGCGCCGGTTCGTCAGCGTAGGAACCTTGGCTGCTCCACCAAATTGTCAGGACGGGACGAGGCGGACGGAGGAGGTTTGCATGAACCAGTTGATTTATCTGGTCGGACTGATCGTGGTCATTTTGGCGATATTGTCGTTCTTCGGGCTGCGGTAGGCACATCATGGATAACGAGCGAGGGCTTGCCGTGTCCGCCGTCAACAGGACCGGGCTTCGGCTGCAATGGAGCCCGGTCATCGCCGGCGCGCTGGCTGCCGCGGCACTGTCGGTGATCCTGATCGGCTTCGGCGCGGCGGTCGGGTTGGGCGTGAGTTCAAGCTCGCCGACATGGCGCGACGCATCGGCCGCGCTCGCGTTGCTGTCGGGGCTGTATTTGATCCTGCAGGCGGTGGTGAGCTTCGGCGTCGGCGGCTACATCGCCGGCCGGGCGCAGCGCGTGATTGGCGTGACGCCATCGGACGAGATCGACAGCCGCGACGGGCTTCACGGACTGACCGCCTGGGCGCTCGCCGTCATCCTCGGTGCCACAATCGTCACGCTGGTTGGCCTGTCAACCGCGCGCCCGGTGGTCCAGAACCGGCCATCTGCGACGGCCGCGGAGCCGTTGCTGAGCGCCGAGCTCGACCGTCTGTACCGGTCGCTGCGGCGTCCGGCCAATATCGATATCGGCTATGAGCGGGCGGAGGCGGGCCGCATCCTGCTGACGAGCTCCGGCCGCAGCGGCGTCAACAGTGACGATCGCAGCTATCTGATCCAGCAGGTCGCGGCCGCGACCGGTCTGGCCGCGGCGGAGGCGGAGAAGCGCGTCGACAGCGTGATGGGCGATGCCAGGACCGCGATCCAGCGGTCGCGGCGCAGCGCGGTGATTCTGGCGTTCTCGGTTGCGGCGGCGCTGCTGTTCGGTGCGGTCGCCGCGTGGGCCGCGGCCGGCGCGGGCGGCCGTCACCGCGACGGCGCCGCGTTGCCGGAGTGGATGGGCGGCAGGCCGACGACGGCCGTGCCGATTGTCTGATGCAGTTGTGAATGTCCTTCAAGGGAGACGATGATGGCAACGATCTTGGTGATGGACCACTCCGGCGACACGAGGCAGCAATTCGATCCCGACAACAGCGAGCAACTGGCCTGGGCGAATGCCCGCTTCGCCCAGCTCACATCGGACGGCTACACTGCCGCAATTCGGCAGGCGACCGGAGAGGCGAAGTTGGTCCGTGCGCTTGATCCGACCGCCGAGGAAACCCTGTTCTATCCGAGGCTGGTCGGCGGCTGACGCCATGCTCGCCCGTCTGCGCGAGATGCCCCTGCGATCCGCGCTCCGAGGAGCCGCCAGCACGCTGCGTGCGACGCTGGCCGCGATCTGGGATCGCTGGAAAGCGTATGAGCGAATTGAGGCGCGCGGACTTGCGCTGCTGTCCGCGTGGCTGTCACCCGAACAGCGGGCGCAATTCGAAAAATATAATCGCTTCGACGTCATCGGCTCGGAGTCCGGCAAGCGATATCGGATTTGCTACGGCACCTCGACCAACGTCTACGAGATGGACGGCGGCGACCGCATCGTGCTGGGCTGGTGCTTCCGGCCCGTCGGCTCACTGGTGGCGGGCGACGTCATGCTTGCCCAGAAAATCGCGCTCGAAACCGACGAACGCGCGACGCTCATGGTTGCCAAGCCATTCCCGAGCTCCATGCCACCACGCGCAAATCTCCCTCCGGTCAGTTAGCGCTCGGTCCGCGCTGCCTCGCGTGGCGCGAGCAGTCGCGCGTTGCCGGGGAGGAACGTCGATCTTCCTGCCGGGTTGTCGGGTGCCAACTTGCCACGGACCTTGCCATGCGCGTCAACACCCGGCCGTCCTCGCTGAGCCAGATCTTCCGCTCCTACCTTGCGGACTTGCGGCAATGGCTGGGGCGCCTCGCGACCGGCTACGCGCTGGCATGCGGCGTCATGCTGGTCGGCGCGGTCTCGCTCCTGGTTGCGATCGGGATCGGGGTCGCCGCGGCTTTCCACGCCCTTGAAGTGCATTACGGCAGCTGGATCGCATATGCCGCGACCGGGGGCGTCTTTCTTCTCCTCGGGATCGTGGGGTTGGTCGTGGGCCGCCTCCTGCTCGCGCGTCCTGCGCCGGCGGTGCCGAGCCCGGGCCGACAGGCCGATATGCTCAAGCGCGCGATCGCAGTGCCCGTCGCGGCGCGGCTGATCGCCTCCAATCGGACGGGAGCAGGGGGGAGCGTGGATCCCACCACCCGGGCACTGGCCGCCGGGGCTGCAATCATGCTTGTCGGCTGGTTTGCCGCATCGCGCGCCCGGCGTCAGCGCGACGCGATCCAGGACTAGCGATGGCGCCGCGCAATTGGACCAACGATCTGATGCTCGCCGGTGCAACGGCTCTGGCGACCCTGGCGATCTCTCGCCAGCTGTCCCGATCGGAGCGGCCGTCCGCCCGGGAGCAGGGCGTCGAACCCGTGCTGGCCGAAACCCGGGATCGTGGACGGCTTGCCGACACGCCGCTTGAGATTCCGGCTGCCGGCTGGAAGGACATTCTGCTGCGCACCTATCAGCAGATCGACGAGGACCGCCTGCTGGCCACCGCGGCCGGCGTCGTGTTCTACGGCTTGCTGGCGATCTTTCCGGCCATCACCGCGCTGGTCTCGAGCTACGGCCTGTTCGCCGATCCGTCCACGATCTCATCCAACCTGCAGAGCCTGGCGCTGATGCTGCCGGAAGGCTCGTTTGCGATCGTCCAGGACCAGATCGCCCGCGTGCTCGCGAAGGGGACCTCGACACTCGGCCTGACCTTTGCCGCTGGCCTGCTGATCGCGATCTGGAGCGCCAATGCCGGTATGAAAGCGATCTTCGATGCGCTCAACGTCGTCTATGATGAGAAGGAAAAGCGCGGCTTCGTCAAACTCAACCTGATGTCCCTCGCGTTCACGATCGCCGGGCTGATTTCCATCATGCTGATGGTCGGAGCGGTGGTCGTCGTCCCGCTTCTGCTGCAGCAGGTTGGACTGGGCACGACGGCCGAGCTCGTCATTCGGCTCGGACGGTGGCCGATCCTGGTGCTCCTGCTCCTCACCGCGCTTGCGGTGCTTTACCGCTATGGCCCGAGCCGAACCAGGCCGCGCTGGCAGTGGCTCAGCGTCGGCGCCGTCGCGGCAGCGGTGCTGTGGCTGGCCGGTTCGGTGCTGCTCTCCTGGTATCTGGCGAACTTCGGCGATTACAACGCGACCTACGGCTCGCTGGGGGCGGCCATCGGCCTGATGACGTGGATGTGGATGTCCGCCATCATCGTGCTGTGCGGGGCAGAGCTGAATTCAGAGATCGAGCATCAGACGATGCTCGATTCGACCGAGGGCCGCCGCAAGCCGCTCGGAGCGCGTGGCGCAACCATGGCCGACACGGTCGGCAAGGCGTCGTAGCCGGCGCCGACCCCGCAGCAACGCGTCCAGCAATGAGCATAGGAACCAATGGCATGACCCGGGCTTATGCCAAAATGGTTCAGATCAACGTGCTGGAAAAACCGATCGAGCGGATCAAGGAGACCTGCGAGCTGATGGGCATCGCGGACAGGTTCGACCGCGCGCTTCCCGAGCTCGAGAACTTCCTCGAAGCCGAGATCGCACAGGGCGAGGTCCGCGAGTCGAAACTGACCTTTGACGGGCTCTGCTACCTGCGCCAACTGCTGGCGCAGGCGTGAGGTATGGACATGGCATTCTCGGAGGAAATGAACCGATGCGTTGAGACCTGTCTGTCCTGCTATAGGACCTGTCTCGCCACGGCCATGAACCATTGTCTCGTCACCGGCGGCAAGCACGTCGAGCCGGCACATTTCCGATTGATGATGGCCTGTGCGGAAATGTGCCGGACGGCGGCCCATTTCATGCTGATCAACACCCCGCATCACAAGCACACCTGCCGGGAATGCGCCGAGATCTGCGGCGAATGCGCCGAGGATTGCGATCGCGTCGGCGGCATGGACGAATGCGTGGCGATGTGCCGCGCGTGCGCGGAATCCTGCCGCAAGATGGCGGCCTGACGGCGCGGGCTCGCCGTTCGGTCAATCGGAGCTGACGTAGTGGGCGCGCCAGAGCAGCGCCGTGACGATCAGGGCGATGACCCCGGCGGCAATCACGATCCACGGTACATAGTCGGCCATTGGCGCACCTGACGGTCCGCTTCGCGAGCCAGCGCGCGAAGCGGAGCCGTGTAAGTCTAGAGTTGCGCGTGCTGGGTGGTCGGGCGTGAGATCTGGCTGAGCGCCATGCCCGTACCATCGCTGGCCTGGATCAGGGCGATATCGCCGAGGGCGATGATTCCGACCAGGCGCTTGTCCCGGCTCAGCACCGGCAGGCGCCGAACCTGGATCGCACCCATGTTCTGCGCGATGTCCTCGAGCTCCTGATCCTCGAAACAATACTTCACCTCGGCCGTCATGACGTCGCCGACCCGCGAGTCGGGGCCGCGACCCATTCCGATGCCGCGAAGCGCGATGTCGCGGTCCGTGATCATGCCGACCAGGCGCTCGCCATCGGCAACCGGCAGCAGGCCGACACCGAGCGCTGCCATCGCTTCTGCGGCATCGCGCAACGTATCGTCGGGGGTGCATAGCTGGACGTCCGGTGTCATCGCGTCGCAAACCTTCATGCTAGCCTCTCCATGTGGCTGGTTGCGTCAACGGCCTAACGATGCCGCCCGGAACGGCGTTCCTAACTTTGTCGCCGCTGCCAGGACGCAGGTGACCAACGGGAATGAAGCGTAGGCGCTGGGCCGGCCGTGGTGCTACTCGCCGTTCTCGGTGGCCGCCTCGTAGGACCTGACGATGGATCGAGCGGTGGATCAGCCCTCGCTTTAAGGCTTGGTGATCCCGTTGCGCTCGGCAAGGTCGGCTTCCCAGCCGAACACCGAGCGGCCGTCGAGCGCAGGAGAACGGGCCCGCGCGTTCGCGACAAACGCCTCGAAGGAGGGGCCGGTGGCGGTTCGTTCCAGCCTGCGGGCCTGATCGTCGAGCCGCTTCAAGGCCTGCATCTCCTCGTCGCGGCCGAGCTTTGCCTGCTGCACGGCCGACTTCAGCACGCGGATGGTCTCGTCATAGACCTTGATCGGCACCGGGAAGGGGTGACGGTCCTTGCCGCCATGGGCGAGCGAGAAGCGTGCCGGATCGCGGAAGCGGTAGGGCGTCCCATGAACGACTTCGGCGACCATCGCGAGCGACTGCACCGTGCGGGCGCCGACGCCGGGCGTCAGCAGCAGTTCGGGAAAATCCAGCGGCCCGCGATCGGCAGCCGCGGCCAAGGTGCCGTGCAGGCGGCGCACGAACACGTCGCTCGAGCGCACGTCGTGATGCGCGGGCATGATCAGGTGCAGGAGGTCCGGCTGCGCGGTCGCGCTCTGCGTCAGCTCGGCATATTCGCGCGTGATGCCGTCCGGGCCGAGCGCGGCGAGCAGATCGAGCTGCGCCTGGCGTGAGCCTTCGGCGCGGTGGTCGGTGAGATTGACGATCTCGCCCTGCGTCGGCCCGTCGATCGCGCTGTGCGGCTCGTCGACGAAGCTGCGCAGGCCCTCGGAGTGCCAGTGATAGCGGCGGGCCTGCCGCTTGTCGCCGTTCATGCCTTGCTGGACGACGGTCCATTTGCCGTCGTCGGTGACGAAGAAACCGTGCAGGTAGAGCTCGAATCCGTCCTGCACCGCGGCGCTGTCGACCTTGGCCACCAGCCGGCTCGCGCGGGTCAGGGCGGCACCGTCGAATCCGACGCGGTCGCCGAGGGCGGACAGTTCATCGGGCGTGCGGCGCGAATGCTTGCCGCGCCCGCCGCAGACGTGGATTCCGAGCTCGCCTTGCAGCGGCGCCAGACCTCGCTTCAGCGCACCGATGACGCTGGTGGTGATGCCGGACGAGTGCCAGTCCATGCCCATCACGGCGCCGAACGACTGGAACCAGAATGGATGCGACAGTCGCTGCAAAAAGGCATCGCGGCCGTGATGGTGGACGATGGCCTGGGTGATGATGCCGCCCAGCGTCGCCATGCGCGCCGCCAGCCATGGCGGCACGCGGCCGCCATGGAGCGGAAGATCGGCGCTGCCGGTGCGTCGGGCCATCGGGCTCCCAGATGCTGAATCGGCGTCCAATCTACCAGCAAATGCGAACGTGTGTACAAAGCGGACGTCGCTTCATCGCGCGTCTCGTCAGGCGGCTTCGGCGTTGATGCCGCTGACGGCGAGCTTGGTGAGCGCTTCATCCGTCTTCTTTTCCTCGGCCAGGGTCTGGTCGATGAGCTTGACCGCATCCTTCATGCTGAGGCGGTTGGCCCACGCCTTCAAGGTGCCGTAGCGGGCGATCTCGTAATGCTCGACCGCCTGGGCTGCCGAGAGCAGGCCCGCGTCGAGCGCCGGCGTGTCGGCATACTCCTCCATGATCTCCTTGCCCTCGTCGATGATCCCCTCGATGGCGTCGCACTTCTTGCCGCGCGCCGGCTTGCCCATCAGGTCGAAGATCTGCTCGAGCCGCTCGATTTGTCCTTCGGTCTCGTCATGATGCTTCTCGAAGGCCGCGCGCAGGTCGTCGGACTCGGCGGCCTTGGCCATCCGCGGCAACGCCTTCAGGATCTGCTTTTCCGCGTAGTAAATGTCCTTGAGAGTATCGAGGAAGAGGGCGCTGAGATCCTTGTCCGGCATTGGTCGCTCCGTGTGTTGGGTGAATAGTCCGGAGTGCCAACACGAGTGCGAAAAGCAAGTTCCTATCCTTGATGCGCGGCAAAGCGCATTCCCGGTTGTCGCCATTCAAGCGCGTCACGATGGACCTTGGTCGGATTGCGAAGTCTGGATTGCGAAGTCTTGCCGCAACGCGGCTTCGGAACGAAGCCTCGGCCGGCCCGTTGGTCGGTCTCATCGTTCAAGGGAGAACCGCGATGGATTGGAATCGTGTCGAAGGCAACTGGAAGCAGGTCAAGGGTAAGGTCAAGGAGCAGTGGGGCAAGCTCACCGATGACGATCTCGATGTGATCGACGGCAAGCAGGAGCAGCTCGAGGGCCGTCTGCAGCAGCGCTACGGCTATGCCAAGGATCAAGCCGCCAAGGAAGTGAACGACTGGTATGGCCGCCAGAAATGGTGAACAGGACCACGTTCCGGGCCCCGCTTCGGCGGGGCCTTTTGCGGCTTGGGCGGCTGACCCTGCGTGTGACGGCATGCGGTCGGCGCGCGCAGGAGTGAGCGATGGGACAGCTTCTCAGCCCGCCGGGTCCGCGCGCGGCCCACCTTTGCATCGACATGCAGCGACTGTTCGAGCCGGGGGCGCCCTGGGCGACGCCCTGGATGGACCGTGTGCTGCCATGCATCGTCGAGCTGGCGCAGCATGCGCCTGAACGTACCGTATTCACCCGCTTTATCCCGCCGCGCTCGAAGCACGACGCGCGAGGGATTTGGCGGGCCTATTACGAGAAATGGGAATGCGTGACCCGTGAGCGGCTCGATCCGGAGTTGATCGAGCTCGTGCCGGCGCTCGCCGCCTGTGTGCCGCCGGCCGCCATCGCCGACCGGCCGACCTACAACGCGTTCGGCAACGGGCGCCTGCAAGCTCATCTAGATGCGCATGCGATCGATACGACCATCGTGTCGGGCGGCGAGACCGACGTGTGCGTGCTCGCCACCGTGCTGGCCGCGATCGATATCGGCTATCGGGTGATCGTGGCCGAGGATGCGCTGTGCAGCTCTTCCGATCACAGCCATGACGCGCTGCTGCAGCTCTATGCCGAACGCTTCAGTATCCAAATCGAGGTGGCAGCCACGGCCGATATCCTCCGGATGTGGACCCTCGACGACTGAAGCGATAACGCGCCGATGCGAGGTACTGGTCGGAGCAGGGGTGGCAATACCGGCTTCCTGGTACTGAGCTGACGCTGGCGATGCGTAGCTGCGAGGCAGCCGGTCAGGGGTACCGCGGTCGGCAATTGCGCGCTTGGACGCAGCACGATCGCGGCTTGGTCCAGCTACGACCGGCTGATGCCTCGGCGGGCGGCCGACGCAATCATGGTGATGCCGAGCAAACCAAGCGCGCGCGCCAATCTAGCGAGCCCGGAGCGTGCCTGGCTGATACGGCTCATCGCTCGACGGCTGGAAGGTAGGACTTGGGCCGTCAATCTGCGAGACGGTGAGCGGAGCAATGGGATAGCTGCCGGCGATCGTGGCTAGGCCCATATCCGTAATTCGCATAAGGTATATTATGGAATATTTATATGTACAATTAGATCAGATATTTAGTGGGAAATCTTCGCAATGGTCCGCAAGTTGGCGTCTGTGCTGATGCGCCCAAGCCGGTCGTCCGGCCCGTGCCGATGCCGCAGCGATCCACGCGCGCGCATCTCGTCTGAAAGCCGATATTGCCGCCGCGTACGGACGCTGCAATAAGCCCCAGCTGTGCAGAGATCGCTGGTGACCCCGCGGCATCAGGTCCGTATAGGATGGCATCTCAGAACAACAACAAGCCTCTTGAGGGAGCAACCAATGAGCTTTTCACGACGCACGCTGCTGAAGGTTTCCGCCGCTTCCGCCGTCCTCGGCGGGATTGGCGCGCCGTATGTCGCGCGCGCCCAGTCGGCCGAGTTCTCTTACAAGTTCGCCAACAACCTGCCGGAGTCGCATCCGTTCGTGGCGCGCGCCCGGGAGATGGCCGCGGCGATCAAGACCGAGACCAACGGCCGGTTTGACCTGCAGGTGTTCCCGAACAGCCAGCTCGGTTCCGATACCGACATGCTGAGCCAGGTGCGCTCCGGCGGCGTCGAGTTCTTCACGCTGTCCGGTCTGATCCTGGCAACCCTGGTGCCGGCCGCCTCGATCAACGGCATCGGCTTCGCATTCCCGGACTATCCCACGGTCTGGAAGGCCATGGACGGCGAGCTCGGCGCCTATGTGCGCGGCGAGATCAACAAGGCCGGCCTCGAGGTCATGGAGAAGATCTGGGACAACGGCTTCCGCCAGACCACGTCGTCGACCAAGCCGATCACCGGTCCCGACGACCTCAAGGGCTTCAAGATCCGCGTGCCGGTGTCGCCGCTGTGGACCTCGATGTTCAAGGCGTTCGATGCATCGCCCGCCTCGATCAATTTCAGCGAGGTCTATTCGGCGCTGCAGACCAAGATCGTCGAGGGCCAGGAGAACCCGCTGGCGCTGATCTCGGCGGCGAAGCTCTACGAGGTGCAGAAATACTGCTCGATGACCAACCACATGTGGGACGGCTTCTGGTTCCTGATGAACCGCAGAGCCTGGGCGGCGCTGCCGGACGATATCAAGACCATCGTCGCCAAGAACGTCAACGCGGCGGCCGTCAAGGAGCGTGAGGATACCGAGAAGCTGAACGCCACCGTGAAGCAGGAGCTCACGGGCAAGGGCCTCGTCTTCAACCAGCCCGAGGTCGGGCCGTTCCGCGACAAGCTGCGCGCCGCCGGCTTCTACGCCGAGTGGAAGGGCAAGTACGGCGAGAAGGCCTGGGATCTGCTCGAGAAGTCCGTCGGCAAACTGTCCTGATCGATCAAGCAGGAGGCTTGCCATGGCTCATGTCGAGATGACGCCGGCCGTGGCCGGCGAGGCGGCGTCGCAGCCCCCTCGCCGCCGCTCCGTTCTCGGTTCCATCGATGCGGCGCTCGGGATGCTGGTCGAAATCCCGGCGGCGATCCTTGTCGTCGCCGAGGTCGTGATCCTGTTCGCCGGCGTGGTGTCGCGCTACGTGCTGCATGCGCCGCTGATCTGGTCCGACGAACTGGCGTCGATCCTGTTCCTGTGGCTTGCGATGCTGGGCTCGGCCGTGGCATTCCGTCGCGGCGAGCACATGCGGATGACGGCGCTGGTCGCAAGCGCGGGACCGCGGCTCTGGGGCTATCTCGACGTCGTCGCGACCTGCGCCGCGCTGGCGTTCCTGATCCTGATCGTGCGGCCGGCCTATGAATACGCCTACGAGGAAAGCTTCATCACGACGCCGGCGCTGCAGATCTCCAACACCTGGCGCGCGGCGGCGCTGCCGGTCGGCACCTGCCTGATGGCGCTGTTCGCGCTGCTGCGGCTGGCCCGGGTCGGCGAGTTCAGGACCTTCCTGCTGGCCGCGCTGACCGTGGCTGCGCTGATCGGCGCGTTCTGGCTGGCGCAGCCGATGCTGCGGCCGCTCGGCAACCTCAACCTGATCATCTTCTTCGTCGGCGTGGTTGGCTTCTGCGTGTTCGCCGGCGTGCCGATCGGCTTTGCCTTCGGCATGGCGATCTTCGGCTATCTGGCGCTGACCACCCGAACGCCGCTGATGGTGCTGGTCGGTCGGATGGACGAGGGCATGAGCCATCTGATCCTGCTGTCGGTGCCGCTGTTCGTCTTCCTCGGCCTCCTGATCGAGATGACCGGCATGGCGCGGGCCATGGTGGCGTTCCTGGCGAGCCTGCTCGGCCATGTCCGCGGCGGCCTGCATTACGTGCTGGTCGGCGCCATGTATCTGGTTTCCGGCATCTCCGGATCGAAGGCCGCCGACATGGCCGCGGTCGCGCCCGTGCTATTCCCGGAAATGAAGCAGCGCGGCGCCAAGCCGGGCGATCTGGTCGCCCTGCTCGCCGCCACCGGCGCGCAGACCGAGACCATTCCGCCGAGCCTCGTGCTGATCACGATCGGCTCGGTGACCGGCGTCTCGATCTCGGCGCTGTTCACCGGCGGCCTGCTGCCGGGCGTGGTGCTGGCGATCACGCTGTCGGGGCTGGTGTGGTGGCGCTACCGCGGCGAAGACCGCAGCCACGTCCAGCGCGCCACCGGCAGCGAGATCGGCAAGGCGTTCGTGTTCGCCCTGCCCGCATTGGCCCTGCCCTTCGTGATCCGCTACGCCGTGGTCGAAGGCATCGCCACCGCAACCGAAGTCTCGACGATCGGCATCGTCTACGCCTTCGTCATCGGCCTGTTGATCTACCGCAAGTTCAACTGGCGGCGGCTGTTGCCGATGCTGATCGACACCGCGTGCCTGTCGGGGGCGATCCTGTTCATCATCGGCACCGCGACCGGCATGGCCTGGGGCCTGACCCAGTCCGGCTTCTCGCGGGCGCTGGCGGCGGCAATGACCGGGCTGCCCGGCGGTTCGGCGACCTTCATCGCGGTCTCGATCCTGGCCTTCGTGATCCTCGGCAGCGTGCTCGAAGGCATCCCGGCCATCGTGCTGTTCGGGCCGCTGCTGTTTCCGATTGCGCACCAGGTCGGCGTCCACGAGGTGCACTACGCCATGATCATCATCCTGGCGATGGGCATCGGCCTGTTCGCGCCGCCGTTCGGGGTCGGCTATTATGCCGCCTGCGCCATCGGGCGCGTCGATCCGGCCGAGGGTATCCGGCCGATCTGGGGTTACATGCTGGCGCTGTTGATCGGCCTGATCATCGTCGCCATCTTCCCCTGGATATCGATCGGTTTCCTGTAAAGCACCTTGCGGATGGGATAGAGCCATGAGTGCAGCTCAAAACCAGTACTCGATCGGGTTGGACAAGACGCCGGCCCAACTACGTGCCGCTCTCGCCGCTGAGCTTCCTGGCGCGCTCGGCCGCCGTCTATCCCGACCACATCAGCGCGGTCTATGAGGACCGCAGCTTCACCTGGAAACAGACCTACGAACGCTGCAGGCGCTTTGCGTCCTATCTCGCGGGCCGTGGCATCGGCCATGGCGACACGGTCGCGGCGATGCTGCCGAACATCCCGGCGATGAACGAACTGCACTTCGCGGTGCCGATGACCGGCGCGGTGCTCAACGCACTCAACATCCGCCTCGACGCGGCGTCGATCGCGTTCCAGCTCGAGCATGGCGGCGCCAGGATCATCCTGGTCGATCCCGAATTCTCCGGCGTGATCGCGGAAGCCTTGACCCTGATGACGGGCGCAAAGCCGTTCGTGATCGACGTCGATGACGCGGCCTTCAGCGGCGGCAAGCGGGTCGGCGAGATCGAGTACGAGGCGGCGGTCACAGCCGGCGATCCTGCTTTCGTGGAACGGCCGCCGGCCGACGAATGGGATGCGATCGCGCTGAGCTATACGTCGGGCACGACGGGCAATCCCAAGGGCGTCGTGACCCATCACCGCGGCGCCTATCTCAACGCCGTCAGCAACATCCTCGCCGGCAATCTCGGCCAGCATCCGGTCTATCTCTGGACGCTGCCGATGTTTCATTGCAACGGCTGGTGCTTCCCCTGGACGATCGCGGCGACCGCCGGCGTCAATGTCTGCTTGCGCAAGGTCGATCCGGCCAAGATCTTCGAGCTGATCCCCAGGCACGGCGTCACCCACATGTGCGGTGCGCCGATCGTCTACAACACGCTGATCAACGCGCCCGATGCGCCGAAGAGCGGCAAGGCAAAGCCCGTCGTCGGCCTGATCGCCGGCGCGGCGCCGCCGGTTGCGGTGCTTGAGGGTGGCGAGCGCATCGGCATCAAGCTGACCCACGTCTACGGGCTGACCGAGGTCTATGGCCCCGCCTCGGTCTGCGCCGAGCAGCCGGGCTGGGACGAGCTGTCGGCTGACGCGCGCGCGCAGCTGAAGCGGCGTCAGGGCGTGTCCTATCCGCTGCAGGAAGGCGTCACGGTGCTCGATCCCGAGACCATGCGCGAGGTGCCGCGCGACGGCGAGACCATCGGCGAGGTCATGTTCCGCGGCAACATCGTGATGAAGGGCTATCTGAAGAACGCGACGGCGACGCAGGAAGCCTTTGCCGGCGGCTGGTTTCACACCGGCGATCTCGGCGTGCTCGACGAGCACGGTTACGTCATCATCAAGGACCGTTCCAAGGACATCATCATCTCCGGCGGCGAGAACGTCTCCTCCGTCGAGGTCGAGGACATCCTCTACAAGCACCCGGCCGTGCTGTTTGCGGCCGTCGTGGCAAAGCCCGACCCGAAATGGGGTGAAGTGCCCTGCGCCTTCATCGAGCTGAAGGACGGCGCCAAGGCGACCGAGGCCGAGATCATCGCCTATTGCCGCGAGCACATGTCGGGGTTCAAGACGCCGAAAGCCGTGGTGTTCGGCGTGATCCCGAAGACCTCGACCGGCAAGATCCAGAAATTCCTGCTGCGCAACCAGGTCGGATCGGCCAAGGCGATCTCGGCCTGAGCCGTCAGCCAGCCCGATCGAGCGTCAACCGCATGCCGTCATAGGCCGGGATGACGCCGGCCGGCAGGCTCTGCCGCAGCACCTCGTAGTCGAGGTCGGAATGCATGTTGGTGATGACCGCGCGCTTCGGCTTGAAGCGCTCGATCCACGACAGCGCGTCCGCAACACTGAAATGGCTGGGATGCTGCGCATAACGCAAGCCGTCGACGATCCAGAGATCGAGACCTTCGAGCGCCGGCCAGCTCTCCTGGGGGATGTCGTGCAGATCGGGCGTGTAGGCGGCGCCGCCAACGCGGTAGCCGAGCGCCGGGATCTTGCCATGCTGCACCAGGAAGGCCCCGAGCTTCAGCGGGCCGCCCTTCCCCTGGACCGTGTGGCTCTCGCCGGCCTCGATCGAATGTCGCGTCAGGATCGGCGGATAGTCGCTGCCTTCCGGCGCGATGAAGCAATAGGAGAACCGCGCCATCATGTCCTTGGCGGTCGACTGGTTGAAGTAGACCGGGATGCGGCGGCGCTGATGCAGCACGACCGAACGCAAATCGTCGATGCCGTGGGTCTGGTCGGCATGCTCATGCGTCAGGAACACCGCGTCGATGTGCTCGACATTGCTGTCGATCAGCTGCTCACGCAGATCGGGCGAGGTGTCGATCACGACCCGCGTGGTGCCGTGCTCCATGGTGCGCTCGGCCATGATCGAGCAGCGGCGGCGGCGATTCTTGGGATTGCCGGGGTCGCAGGCGCCCCAGCCGAGTGCCGGGCGCGGCACGCCGGCGGACGAGCCGCAGCCCAGAATAGTCAGTGTCAGCGTCATGCGGCAACCTTCGGCGCCGGCACCTTGGAGAACAGCCGGAAGAAGTTTTCGGTGGTCTGCCGCGAGATCTCCTCCAGGGAGACGCCGCGCGTTTCCGCGAGCACCTTGGCGACCTCGACGACATAGGACGGCTCGTTGCGCTTGCCGCGGAATTTGCCGGGCGCAAGATACGGCGCGTCGGTCTCGACCATGATGCGGTCGGCCGGCAGCTCGGCGGCCAGCGCGCGCAGCGCGTCCGACTTCTTGAAGGTCAGGATGCCCGTGAACGAGATCGACAGCCCAAGCGCGATCGCCTTCATCGCGAGCTCGCGGCCGCCGGTGTAGCAGTGCAGGACGGCCTTGAACGCGCCCTTCGCGACTTCATCCTCCAGGATGCGACCGCAATCCTCGTCGGCCTCCCTGGTATGGATGACCAGCGGCAGCCCCGTTTCGCGGGCGGCGGCGATGTGCGCGCGAAAGCCGCGCTCCTGGGCCTCGCGCGAACCGTGCTCGTAGAAATAGTCGAGCCCCGCCTCGCCGAGCGCCACGACCTTCGGATGCTTCGTCAGCTCGATCAGTTCGCTGGCCGGGATGCCGTCCTCTTCATCGGCATGATGCGGATGGGTGCCGACCGAGCAGTAGACGTCGGGAAAGCGCTCGGTGATCGCGAGCAGGCCGCCGAGCCGCCTCACCCGGGTCGAGATCGTGACCATGCGGCCGATGCCGGCCGCTTCGGCACGCCCGACGATCCCGTCGAGATCGTCGGCGAAATCAGGGAAATCCAGATGGCAGTGACTGTCGACCAGCATGAATTTCGAACCGCTCACTCGGTCTTCGGTTCCACA
The DNA here is from genome assembly GCF_054060035.1 of Bradyrhizobium sp. USDA 3262. Taxonomy (NCBI): domain Bacteria; kingdom Pseudomonadati; phylum Pseudomonadota; class Alphaproteobacteria; order Hyphomicrobiales; family Nitrobacteraceae; genus Bradyrhizobium; species Bradyrhizobium sp. USDA 3262. The sequence goes on along the minus strand of NZ_JBSSCT010000001.1, from coordinate 5,627,694 downwards.
TAGCGCGGGAACACGCCAACAGGCGCCGGCAGGACGGTGCCCGGCTTGATGCGCTCGGCGACCGCGGCAAAGCCGCGGGCGTCAGCAGCTATACCGAGGCTGTCGAGCATCTTGCCGCAGGACTCCGGCATCACGGCCTGCGCCATGATCGCGATCTGGCGCACGACCTCGGCGGTGACATACAGCACCGTCTTCTGGCGCGCGGGATCAGTCTTCGCCAGCGCCCACGGCGCCTCGCCGGCAAAATAGCGGTTGGCCTCGGCGACCACGGCCCAGACCGTGTTGAGCCATTGATGGATCTGCTGCGTCGCCATCGCGGTCCGCGACGTCTCCAGCATGGCGTCGGCCTGCGCCAGAATCGCCTTGTCGTTGTCGCTGAATTCGCCGGGCTCCGGCAGCACGCCGCCGAGTTGCTTGGCGATCATCGACAATGAACGCTGCGCCAGATTGCCGAAATCATTGGCGAGGTCGGCGTTGATGCGCGCGACGATGGCCTCGTGATTGTAGTTGCCGTCCTGGCCGAACGGCACTTCGCGCAGGAAGAAGTAACGCATCTGGTCGACGCCGTACTGCTCGGCGAGATTGAAGGGGTCGACCACATTGCCGACCGACTTCGACATCTTCTCGCCCCTGTTGAACAGGAAGCCGTGCGCATAGACCCGCTTCTGCACGGGAATGCCTGCCGACATCAGGAAGGCCGGCCAGTACACGGCGTGGAAGCGGATGATGTCCTTGCCGATGATGTGGACGTCGGCCGGCCAGTAGCGCCAATGCTTGTCGCTCTCATCGGGATAGCCGACGCCGGTGATGTAGTTGGTCAGCGCGTCGACCCAGACATACATCACGTGCTCGGGATCCTCCGGGACCTTGACGCCCCAGTCGAACGTCGTGCGCGAGATCGAGAGGTCCTTGAGCCCGCCGCGCACGAAACTCATCACCTCGTTGCGACGCGAATCCGGGCCGATGAAATCGGGCTGGCTCTCATAGAGGTGCAAGAGCTTGTCCTGGTAGGCCGAGAGCTTGAAGAAATAGCTCTTCTCCTCAACCCACTCGACCGGCGTGCCCTGCGGGCCGCGGCGGACATTGTCCTCGCCGACTGTGGTCTCATCCTCGGCGTAATAGGCCTCGTCACGTACCGAGTACCAGCCGGCATAGGCGTCGATGTAGATGTCGCCATTGTCCTGCATGCGCCGCCAGATCTCCTGCACGGACTTGTGGTGCGCAGGCTCCGAGGTGCGGATGAAGCGGTCGAACGAGACGTTGAGCCGCTCGTCCATCTCCTTGAAGCGGGCAGCGTTGCGGGTCGCAAGATCGTGCGGCGTCATCCCCTCACCGGCCGCGGTCTGGATCATCTTCTGTCCGTGCTCGTCGGTGCCGGTCAGGAAGAACACGTCCTTGCCGTCGAGCCGCTGGAAGCGCGCCAGCGCATCGGTCGCGATCGCCTCATAGGCGTGGCCGATATGAGGCTGGCCATTCGGATAAGCGATCGCGGTCGTGATGTAATAGATGTTGCCGCGGTCCGCGGCGGGGACCGGGATGGATGCGGCCGCAGGAGCCGCCGCTGCGGGTTTGGGCTGCTTCGGCGCGCGAGGCTTTGCCGGTCTCGGCGCCTTCTCGGCAACGGGAGCCATCGGCAGAGCGGGCTTCGTTGCCGCCGGTGCGACGGCTGCCTTCTTCGGACGAGCCTTGGTGGCCTTCGCAGCAGTCTTCTTGGCCGTGCTCTTGGCCGTCTTCTTCGCGGCTTTCTTGACGGCCTTTTTCACGACCTTCTTCGCCGCCGATTTCCTGGCGCCCTTGGCTCCCGTTTTGGCCTTGGCGGCCTTCTTCGCTTTCTTGGCGACGCGCCCAGCCTTCTTGGCGGCGCGCGATTTCGCCGTGGCTTTGCCGGTCGCGCGAGCGGGCGATGCCTTCTTCGTCTTCTTGGCTTTTTTCGACGATTTCTTCTTAGCGGTCGCCACCACGGAATCCTTTGCAGATCGAAACGAGATTGTCGGGAGTTTAGTCAGACAGATATGTTTTCAGGCAGATGCGTTTTCAGCCAGATTGTTTGCAGACTTGGCGTCTATCGGGTCGCGTCCGCGAGCATCGAAAACACCGAGAAAACCAGCGGCTTGCGCTCCAGATTGTAGGCTTCGGTATCGCGCGCGGCGCGGACGATCTTTTCCCATACCTCCGCCAGCCGTGCAAGGCGCGGCAGATTGGCATTGGCGTCGCCCGTGCGCATGCGCTCGCTCATCCAGCGATCGATGCCGTCGATGAAAGCGGCGAGCGCGACGCGGTCGCTGGTGCCGAGCGCTTCGCCCAGCGCATGCAGCTCGCGCGGATCGACGCTCGGAAGCGTCGCGAGCAGCGCGGCCGTGCGTTGCTGCAGTTTCAGCGCATCGCCGCCGAGCAGCGACAGCGCCCGCCCGACGCTGCCTTCGGATGCTGCGGCGGCTTCCAGTAGCGCCGGATCGTCGGCTTCGATATCGGTTGCGGCCGCGGCCGCGCGCACCACGTCGCTCGTCTCCAGCGGCCGCAGCAGCAACTTGCGGCAACGGGACAGGATGGTCGGCAGCACCCGTGACGGTGCGTGGCTGACCAGGAGGAACAGCGATTGCTGCGGCGGCTCCTCGAGGATCTTCAGCAGCGCGTTCGCGGCGTTGGGATTGAGCTCGTCGACGGTATCGACGATGCAGACGCGCCAGCCGTCGACCGCTGCGGTCGAGCCGAAGAACGAGATGGTCTCGCGCGTCTCGTCGACGGTGATGACGGTCCGCATCACGCCGCGATCGTTGAGGCCGCGCTCAAGCACAAGGAGCCCGCCATGGGCGCCCGCCGTGATCTGGCGTGCCACCGGATCTGATGGATCGACCCGCAGCGTCGGCGCCGCCTGAACCTGGGACGATTTCGGATTGCGAAACGCCAGCACGAACCGCGCCATGCGGTAGGCCAGCGTCGCCTTGCCGATGCCCTGCGCACCGCCGATCAGCCACGCGTGCGGAATTCGTCCGCTGCGATAGGCATCGAGCAAGGCGGTCTCCGCCTCACGATGCCCGAACAAATCCGGCGTTTCGCGCGGATGGCGGGCGGCGCTCTCCTGTTCGACCTTGCGCGCGCTCATGCAGGATTGTCCGCCGTGAGCGCTGCGCGCAGATGCTCGCGCAGCGCGGCCCATATCCTGGCCGTGACCGTATCCGGATCGGCCGTGGCGTCGATCAGCACGCAGCGCTCCGGATCTTCGGCCGCGATCCGGCGGTATGCGTCACGCAAATCCTGATGGAACTTGATGCCTTCGGCTTCGAAGCGATCGGCGGTGGCGTCACCGCGTCGCGCAGCGGCGCGTTGCAATCCGACCTCGACGGGCACATCGAGGATGAAGGTCAGATCGGGCTTGAGATCACCGATGGTCACGCGCTGCATGGCGTTGACGAGTTCGGGCGACACCTGCCCGAGCTGGCCCTGATAGGCCCGCGTGGAATCGAAGAAGCGGTCGCACAGCACCCAGATGCCCTGATTGAGCGCCGGCAGGATCACGGTGCGGACATGATCGTCGCGCGCAGCGGCAAACAGCAGCGTCTCGGCCTCCGGCCCCAGCAGCTTGCCCATCCCTGACAGCACGAGGTGACGGATGATTTCCGCCCCCGGCGAGCCGCCCGGCTCGCGGGTCACGATCGCGCGCAGCTTGGCGGCATCGAGCCGTTCGGCAAGCTTGCGGATCTGGGTCGATTTCCCCGACCCCTCGCCGCCCTCAAAGGTGATGAAGCGACCGCGCAAGCTCGGCCGTTGGACTGCTGCTTCCGCCATGTCAGAGCTTCTCGACCCCTGCGCGGAACATGCCGATGACCAGCTCCTGGGCGCCGTCGAGCGCACGGCGCATCGTCGATCCGGTGCCGACGGCGTCCGCCGCGAAAACCGGAGTTTCCATTGCGACATTGGCGCCGCGCCACACCCGCACTACCCCGATCTTCTGGCCGGCGGTGATCGGCGCCTTGACCGGGCCGCTATAGATGACGCGCGCGAGCAGCTTGTCGTTGCCGTTCTTCGACACCATCACCTTGATCGGATCGGGGCTGACGAGCTTGACCGAGCGGCTCTCGCCGCCGAACACCCGTGCATAGCCGACCGGCTGATTGGCCGCGATCAGGGTCCGGGTCTCGAAGCTGCGGAACCCCCATTCCAGCATCTTCTTGGCTTCGGTCGCGCGGTCCTCGGAATCCTCGAGGCCGTTGACCACGACGATCAGCCGCGTGTCGTTCTGCACGGCCGAGCCGACCATACCGTAGCCGCCTTCCTTGGTGTAGCCGGTCTTCAAGCCGTCGGCACCGGGCAAGGCGTTCAGCAGCGGATTGCGGTTTTGCTGGCGGATCTTGTTCCAGGTGAATTCCTTCTCGCCGAACAGCTTGTACCGGTCCGGGTAGGTCAGGATGATGTGGCGCGCCAGCGTTGCGAGTTCCCGCACCGTCATCTTGTTGGCCGGGTCGGGCAGCCCGTTGGAATTGCCGAAGGTCGACTTGGTCATGCCGAGCTCGCGGGCGCGCTTGGTCATGAAGTCGGTCGCAAAGGTATGCTCATTGCCGGCAATGCCTTCGGCGAGCGCGATGCAGGCGTCGTTGCCGCTCGGGATGATCGCGCCATGCAGGAGATCGTCGACCGAGACCTTGCTGTTGATCGCCGCGAACATCGTCGAGGTGCCGGACGGCGCCCCGCCCCGCCGCCAGGCGCTCTCGCTGATCCGGTACTCGTCCGTGAGCTTGATGTCGCCCTTCTTGAGGGCGTCGAACACCACCTCGGCCGTCATCAGCTTCATCATGCTGGATGGCGCGCGCAGCTCGTCGGCGTTCTTCTCGAACAGCACGCTGCCGCTGCTGGCCTCGACCAGAATCGCGGTCGGCGCATCGCCGTCGAACCCGCCCTCTTCCTTCTTGGCGCCCTGGACGCTGTTGTTGGCGGCATAGACCATTCCGCCGCAACCGATCGCCAGCGCGACCGCGGCCGCGACCAGGCCGCGCCAGCAACGCCCGGCGCGAGCTGACAACGTGCGGGGAACTGCGGTTGGGGCTGCCATCGGCGATGTCCTGAAAGACTGCGTTCTAACAGCTGGAAGTATCGCAAACAACTGAGGTTTCTGCGTTTGTGCACGGCAAGCTGGATTGCCGCCTGCGTTGAACGTCCCTATCCTCGGAACCAGCTAACGTCAGCAGAACCGGCAAACAAGGCGGAAACGCGAATGTCATCCTCCCGCACCATTTCCGCCAACGGCATCGACATGTTCGTGCGCGAGGCCGGGCAAGGCCCGCTGGTCGTGCTCTGCCATGGCTGGCCGGAACTGTCCTATTCATGGCGGCACCAGATCGCGGCGCTGGCCGCGGCAGGCTTTCGGGTCGTCGCGCCTGACATGCGCGGCTTCGGCCGCACCAGCGCGCCGGCCGAGGTCGGTGCTTACACGATCTTCGATACGGTCGGAGACATGGTCGCGCTGGTTGCCGCCCTCGGCGAGACCCGCGCGATGATCGTCGGCCATGACTGGGGCGCGCCGGTGGCCTGGCACGCCGCCCTGTTCCGTCCCGACATCTTCACGAAAGTCGCCGGCCTCAGCGTGCCGCCGCCATTCCGCGGCCGTGGTCGCCCGCTCGAGACCCTGCGCGACGGCGGCATCACCAATTTCTACTGGCAGTACTTTCAGCCGCCCGGCGTGGCCGAGGCCGAGTTCGAGCGCGACATCGCCCACACCATGCGGCTGGTGCTCGGGCGTGGCGTCTCCGATCCAAGCTCGATGTTCGTCGACGAGGCCAAGGGCTTCCTCGGCAAGCTGCCGGCCGGAATGCCGTTGCCGGCCTGGCTGACCGAGGCCGACATTGCCGAATTCGCCGAAGGCTATCGGCACTCCGGTTTCCGCGGCGGTCTGAACTGGTATCGCAATCTCGATCGCAACTGGGAGCTGACCGCGCCCTGGCAGGACGCGCAGATCCATCAGCCGTCGCTGTTCATCGCCGGCTCGAACGATTCGGTGATCACCGGGCTGATTGGCGCCAAGCGGGTCGCGGACATGGAGCGCGTGCTGCCGAACCTCAGGCAGAAGCTGATCATCGAGGGCGCCGGCCACTGGATCCAGCAGGAGCGCCCCGACGAGGTCAACAAGGCGCTGATAGCGTTTCTGAAATGATCAGGCCAAGGGCTTGATCTGTAAGCGCATGGCTCAGTAGAGCCCGCGCCCGCTCAGGACTTCGGCCGGCCCCCGCGCGTCGATCGGGACATAGGCGGCTGCCGGGTTCGGACTTGCGGCATAGCGCGCGTCACCCTCATAGGAGACTTCGCGCGGATTGTTCGTGGCGCGCCGGTGCGAGCGGCTCGAGGCCGACATTTCGGAGGTGGCGCTCACCGAGGCGTAATCGGCCTGGGTGTTGCCGAGGCTGTAGGGCCGTCCCTCCGGCAACGGAACGTCGCCGCGAACCCGGCCCGAGGAGGACGACATCTCAGGCACGAACGGCCGTGCGGAGGCGACCCGGACCATCGACGGGGACGGCGCTGGAGTACCGGTGCGCAAGGTCGCCATCAGCTGGCGGTCGTCGGACCCTTCGAGCGGCGCCCGGCCGACATATTCGACGCGGACGCGAGCCACGCCATTGCCTTTGAATTCAAGCAGTTCTGCGGCTTTGTTCGAGACGTCTATGAGGCGATTGCCGTGGTACGGGCCGCGGTCATTGACCCGAACGACGAGCGATCTGCCATTGCTCAGATTGGTGACGCGGGCATAGCTCGGCATCGGCAAGGTCGGATGGGCGGCCGTGAGCGAGCCCATGTCGAACACCTCGCCATTGGCGGTCAGGCGGCCATGGAAGTCGTCGCCGTACCAGGACGCCATGCCCTCGGCGCGGTAGTTCTCATTCTCCTCCGGCACATACGTGCGGCCGGCGACAACATAAGGCTTGCCGATGCGATAGGTGCCGCCGCCTTTCGGCACGGGGTCACCCAGCGCCACCACGCGCGGACTCGACGACACCCCGTATTTGGGGTCGACCCGGCTGGCGAACTTGTTCGAGGAGGCACAATTGGCGAGGACGAGGCACGTCGCCACCGCAACGGCGCCGCGCGCCGTCCGGATCATCGAATCTGGCCGTCTAATCCCCATCTGCCCCAAGTACCATTCTGCCGGACCTGCGCCTACTCCGAGGCGTCGAAGTCCCTTGCCGTCGCTGTGCGGCCCACCTCCGCACCAGAGCGTGACGATATCGCAACCGGAACACGGCGGAAATGGGGAGAGCCGGCGGGCGGTGGCGTCTTGGTGAATGGTCTGTTGCGCCTCCTCCGTCGTTCTACTGACCTTCGTCTCCGCCCAACGCCCTCGCCTGTCCCGCGATCAGACACACTGTTGCAGCAAATCATCAGTCGGGGGGCATCTTGGATTCCAACAATTGAATCTTTTTGACTGTGCAAGGCTGCAATCGTTTTCTCGTCCGCGTGGGGCGCAAAGGAAGTTTGCGATGATCGAGACGGTTACAGCGGTGATGGGCCTGGTGAGTGCGGCGATCTTCTTGGCGCACGCCGTGGAAGGCTATCGGTACCGGGCCTGACAGTCCGTTGAAGGCGGAAAGACGCGTCACCTCTTTCCAGGAGTGAATGTTCGGAAAGCTTTAATCAATTCGGATGAGCATCGATTGAAGGCAGGTGTGTCATGCGTAATCACGATTTGGTCTCCGACGGATTTCTGACCCTGACCGCAGCGAGCCTCGTGCTGCTGTGCTCGAGCCTGCTGGCGTTCGCGTTCGGCTGAACGTTTTTGAGACCTCGGGCGCGATCGGCGCCCGTGCGACTGTGATCGATTACCCCTATCTCACTCCCCGCCGATCGGGTTGCGGCAGGCGTGCGGTCTTCCCCCCGCCCCACTCGTGACGCATCCTCGCCTTTTCCAGCAGAGGATGCACGGATGACCGGCAGTGTCAGAGAGGGAACGTCCGCCCTTCTCGTCAGCACAGATGGCCGGCTGCTCATGCAACTGCGCGACGACCTCCCACATGTTACCGATCGCGGAAAGGTCAGCCTGTTTGGCGGACGGCGGGAAGGCGCCGAGACCTTCCTCGAATGCGTGGTGCGCGAGATCCACGAGGAGATCGGCTACTATTTGCCGCCGGAGCGTTTTGAGTTGATCGGCCGCTATTCCGGCGCCGATCATGCAACGCCAAACGGCACGCTTCGCGGCGAGGTGTTCCTTGCGCGCGATGTGCCCATCGACCAATTGACGGTGACCGAAGGCCGCCTTGAGATCGTCGCCATCGACGACCTCGAACGCATCAGCGGCATGCTCGCGCGCCCGGCTACGTTTGCGCTGGAGATCTTCCTGAAGCGCGAACCGATGACCTGAGCGCTGAAACCAGCGCGCGGATGTGATCGTCGATCATGGCCAACGCGACTGACGGATGAGCAAAGTCGATATCGTCTACGTGCCAGTAAGTCACCCTGTCGGCGACCTCGGGGAACCGGCGCTCGATCAGCGGACGGTGCTCGGCCTCCTTGAGCGCGATCACGAGGTCGGCGTCGTCGAAGTCCGCCAATGAACAGGGCTGCGGAAAGCGCGCTGCGCCTTCCGGCACGATACCGCTGGCGCGAAGACGATCATCGGTGAAGACTGACATGGGCCCGACATTGTCGGGCGATCCCCGCTCGGCCGCGCCTCTGGAGGACGCGCGCCACGCCAGTTGTTCGGCTCTTGCAAGATGATTGAACAGTTCCTCTGCGTATCGACTGCGATAATAGTTGCCGGTGCAGAGAAAGAGGACACGCTTCATGGGCGTCATGATGGCCAACGTGGGCCCTCGCGGTCAATGGCGTTGCGAGCATGAGCCTCTTTCAGCTCACGGACCGGGCGAATGACGGGCCGGCCCGGGGGTTCTTGAAACGACGGAACCGACCAGTCCTCAATCATCCCTGCCCGTCCCGTTGAGTTGGGTGCCAATTGCGGTGCCAATTTTGAGCAGCGGGCCGCAAACGAAAACGGCCCCAGCGTGGGTTGCTGAGGCCGTCATTCCGTCTGCTGGGGCGCGGGCGCCAGTGAGCAGGCCGCCTCGGTTCAGCAGAGCGCCGGTACATCCGCGGCTGTCTGAATTGTACTCGATGTCGTAGCGTGCCTGGCGAGGTCTCAGGGGGTACCCCACAGGGCGCATCCGGAAATGAGACCCGTTAGCAAATCAGCAACGTGATCGGCGCAGGCTTCTCTGAGGGACGGGACCGTTGGGGACGCAGCACGGTCACGTTTCGGAGGAGCTGGCGCGCCGGCCCTGAGCGTCGGCTCCTCTTTTGGACCTTGTGTGAGTTAGGCAACAGCCGTCACTCCGGGTACCTGCTAAGCAAGTGACGTTGGGAATTTCAGGGCCCTAGCGCTGGGAATGACAGGGCGCCGCCGGGACAAACCATTTCGGGCCCGGCGGCGTAGTTTTTGAGATTTGCCGCGCTGACGCATGAGAGGCGTCTCGAGAATGTCTGGCGACAAGATTGCTACAAAGACCGTGCTGTTAGCGCTGGCCATAGGCATTGCGGTATGGGCAACCATGGGGGCGCCCGAGCCAGGCACAAATTCGCCGATGCACGTCGCCAGCAGGCGATGAGGCCCTGCCGGCACGACCCATGCAGTTAAATTGACGCTGGGGATTTCAGTGTCCCAGTTCAGGAAGGAAACGCCGCCGGGCGTGTATTTTTGAGACCGGCGGCGTCTTTTCCTCGCACAGCAAGCTGGCGCGATTGCCCTGCCTGCCCGTCTGGCGGTTTAGTCGCCTTGGGAGATTGGGCGCGCTGTCGCTTTAGGTCGGCGTCATTCGAGCGGTAGAGAAAGCGCGGGCAGCGGCTTATTGCCCTGCTCGCAACCTGTTCGCCCCTTGAGCGGTAGAACCGGCGTTGAGGCATCCGCCGCAGTCCGGCCCATGAAATGGGTCAGATTAACGCCCGATGACCACTCCACATAACCAACAGCCGAAAAGGTAACCGCTCCCACGATGACAATACTGAGCACTGAAGCGGCGGCTGCTGACGCCAAGCTTTGGCTGCTGAAAAACGGCATCACGATTCTCCGACACCGAGCTGCCACCCGCTCATGCATTAGGCCAACTCGCGATGATCGAGTGTGAACCGCCTCACATTTCACGGGCACTTGATGCCGAGACCGGGCCCGCCGATGCCGGTTCACGGCCGGCGGGCCATTTTTGCCAATTCAGATACAGGCCGCTGCCCAGCCGGGCAGATACGTTCTTTGATCCTCGGCCGCAATTGAAGCGCTTCCGGCCGCCTCAATTGGCGGCCTCTTTCAACCGCAATTCATCGAATGGCGCTCAATTGCCTAGCGTTTTCGAACCTTGCTTGGGCCTCTCAGAGGGCACTGTCGATGGCGAGTCCCAGTCAATCATTTTCAGGCAAACGAGGAGTTCGACATAGCTTTGCACTTGCCCTGACCCCGCCAAGAGTTCGCAACTTTCACGCGGTCCTGCCGGGACAGTTAGCCAGATCGAGTTTAGCTGCTGCCGCGCAACCGTCTCGTCACTCACGCACTTGCTCGCGTCCTTGGGAAGTCCCGACGCTTCATCGTCAACGGAAACGTCCGCGCAGAGCGCCTTGATGTCGAAGTTGGGAACACTGTCTGAAACTTGTACGGGCGGCTGAGCAACGAGCGACAATGCCAAGAGCGCTGCCTTCATAAGATCTCCCTCCCCGTCCGGTGCGCCCAGCTGGAAGGCGGATTAAGCCGGGACTGGCGCGGCTTCGGAGGCTGAAGCGGCCACCCTCCGCCCACGACGTTACATTGCGCCTTTTTCCCAATTTCTATCCACCACGAACCGCAATGCTGCGGCGCGCTACTACTTTTGCGCACGCGATTTGCCTGCCCGTCTGTTGGTTAGGACTAGTTCGGAATGGCAATTGCCGCGGCTGCCCCGCCGGTTTCGAAGCATGTTCAGCGGGCGCGATCGACAAAAATAGTGCTGTCCAGATCACCCCGACAGTAACGGCGGGGTTGGCGGTGTATCCGCAAATCCACGGTTCGCCACCTTAACGTTAAGCCGAAAACCGATGCCCGCACCGACGTGGCGTCGTGTAGTGTCTGAGATATTTCATTTTTTCTTCGTCAAGGCCAATTGCCAAAGTTCAGCGATTTAAATCAATGATCGTGGAGTTCGGTATCGCGAGCACGATCGTGGGATCGGTGCTCGCCCTTTATGCGAGACGGCATCGTTCAGTCATCTTGGAAGCGTGCGCAGGCGCGCTGCTGATTGTCGGCCTCGCCTGCATTGGCGCGGGGCTGCCGCATGTGTGAGCTGTTCCTTCAGCAGGGACCGGGCGAATGACCGGCCGGCCCGCGTTTCGCTGCCAAGTTCGCGTTGCGTTCGGCGCAGCCCTACGCTAAGGGCCTGATCCTTGATCCGGAAGGGTGGCCGAGTGGTTTAAGGCACCGGTCTTGAAAACCGGCGTGCCCGCAAGGGTACCGTGGGTTCGAATCCCACCCCTTCCGCCACAATTTATTGAATTCACTTTGTTATTTGCCCACGACGATTTCGTGCGCCCAAGTGATCCGGCCCACGGGGCCAGAACCGACAGCCGCATTGATACCGGCGTCGATGCGGCCGTTACGACAATCCCACTATTGTTATGACGCGGGGCATTGCGGACCAGCTGACATTACGCCGCCGAGACAAACCGTTTCGGCCCCGGCGGCGTAATTTTCGCGTACTGCTCATTCAAAGTTCAATCTCGATCGCCATGTTCGCGCGCACGAGGGTGGTCAAGCCCGCCTTCAATCTTTTCGCTTGCCAAGTGTGGAAGGCTGGATCGGCGTTGAGTTTGTCAACCGCCGCGCCGTAAGCCGAAAACGTCTCGAAATTCACTGAGAAAACGAAATTGCCGGCTTCACCGACGGCGACAGACCAGAACCTTGGTTTGCCACCGTGCTTGCGCCAAAGCCCGGCGCTCTCCTTTGCCAATTCGAGTATTCCTGCGAGGTCGCCGCCTGGATTCGGCTTGACCACATACTGCACGACGACTGCCATGCTACCCTCCAATTGAAATGACAGGGGGCCCGCATATGACGCTGTTCTCGATAGATGGGGCTTGATCTAGGTCAAGGAATCCAGCGATGCGGCATGCATACTTAGCCGTCCCGCGTGAACCGATGGCATCATCTCTGCACTTTTGACGGTGCTGGGGATTTCAGTGTCCCAGTCCAGGAAGAAAACGCCGCCGGGCGTATATTTGTGAGACCGGCGGCGTCTTTTCGGGACAATGCCACGATCAGGCCGGCGTCACAGCGTCGATACCGAGCGATTCAGCACCGCGCGAAGTCGGCCGGGCTCAGAGCTGAGACTAAAGCGGCTGCGCGATATCCAACCACCGGATGGCCGCAACGATGGTAACGGGTTGCGCGCCGCCGTATCCAGCAACCTCCCGCAGGACGTGATCCGCATAAAGTGATCGCTCCGGCGTTGTGCGGTTGTTTCTGAATATTGCTCGGGCTGGAGCCGCGATGGTAGCTCTGACGAACAATGCGTCGCGCACTACCTTGGGTTTTGGCCGTTACTTTTCTGATTGGTTTTGTCGCTTCCTTTGCGGAGCTGCAGAGGATGCGCAACCGCTTCGGTGAAGTGTCTCAGCACGCCTTTCACGATCATGCCGCGGTGCGCGAATTCATGATACGCGCCGCGCTCGCCGACGCGCCGGCGCCGATCGTTGTGCTGGGCGATAGCATCACCGAAATGGCTCCGCTGCCCCGGCTGCTCTGCGGACGTCCGGTCGTCAATGCCGGCGTTGGCGGTCAGACCATCCCGGAGGCAAAGCAGCTCGCCGGGCGCGTGCTGCCGGACCAGGGCGCATTCCTGCTCGTCCTCGCGGTGGGCGCGAACGATGCCGGATCGCCAACGGCGCAACGCGACTTCACCGACCTCATCGATGCCGTCAAGCCGCTGTCGACGCGGCCATTGGTGGTCATTGCCGTCGCAGCTGACGAACGGACCAACCGCGCGATCGAAGCTGCCGCAGTTGCGCGCGGTGTTCGGTTTATCGACCCGCATTTGCCGCCCGGCGCGAAGATGGCCGACGGCATTCACTTCACCGCGGCCGCCTACAAGGCCTGGGTGCCGGCACTTGAGGCGGCGATCTCGGCGGAATGCACGATGTGACGTGCGACGGCCGGACCGGCTGGCACTGCCCACAATACAGGAGCGTCGCACGGTCCGTGCTGCCCTGCCCGCAGTACGCGATCAGACGCGCAGTCACGTCTGCCAGATGAATTCCGCAATCAGGCCGGCGATTTCCTCAGGCGCATCCTCGAAACAGTAATGCCCGACACCGGCAAGGCGCCTGACCGGTGCCGTCGGGAAGATTGCGGAAAACAGCGGCAGGAAATGCTCTGCACGTAGCGTGCGGTCCGCCTCGCCCCAGATCGCGAGCGCAGGCTTGCTGCGAATCAAACGGTCGGCGGCGGGATCAGGCGTCTGGAATTGATGCGCGCCGGTCGCAAAACCCTTGGCCCAGCCGATCGCACCGAGGCAGTCCGCCGGACGCGCGAAGTGCGCGCCGTAGGCGGCGAGCCAGGCGTCGGTGATGACGGCGTTGTTCTCGAATCCGTTGAGCTTCAGCGTGCTCAAGATGTTGAAGCCGAGCTGCCCGAGAACCGGCTCGAGGTCGCCGCTCGCCTCGGCCTTTGCGATCCATTGAAACCACGGCGAGGCCTGCGCGTTGGCGGCGACGCGATCGAACAGATCGCTCTGCCCGAACGGCGTTGGCCCATTGGCGGAAACGATGCGGCGGATCCGGTCCGGATGCCGGGCCGCTAACCCCATGCCGACCGGGCCGCCGAAATCATGCATGACCAGCGTGATGTTGGTGAGATCGAGCGCGCGGACCAGCGCTTCGAGATTGTCGACATGGTCCTGCAGCCAATAGCTGCGATGCGCCGGCGTCGCGCTCTTGCCAAAGCCCATGTGATCCGGAACGACCACCCGGTGCGTCGCACTGAGGCCTGGCACCAGGTGGCGGAACAGATAGCCCCAGCTTGGCTCGCCGTGCAGGCAAAGCACCACCTCGCCGTCCCGCGGGCCTTCGTCGACATAATGCATCTGAAAGCCCGGCGCCGCGCTGAAATGCGGCGAGAACGAAAAAGTGCCGTCGAACGTGGCGTCGGCTTGGATCACGGCTCTGACCTCGTATGGTTTCAAGTTGAAACCGACGTGTAACGCTTGAGGTTTTAGTTTGCAACCAATATATCAACCGAACGATCCGGGTGGTTTTCCGGCCGCGCCGCTGAGCGCCGATCACCCCCAGGGAATGAATATTGAGGATCACGATGGCCAAGCGAGTGAGCCACAGGGACTCGATGTGCGGCGTCGCCCGGCCGCTGGATGCGATCGGCGACTGGTGGTCGCTGCTGATTGTCCGCGATGCGTTCGACGGGCTGCGCCGCTTCGGCGAGTTTCAGAAGAGCCTCGGGCTTGCCAAGAACATCCTCTCGGCCCGGCTCCGCAATCTTCTGGCGCACGGCATCATGGAGACGGCGCCCGCACGCGATGGCAGCCCCTACCAGGAATATGTGCTGACCGAAAAGGGACGCGGGCTCTTCCCTCTTCTCGTCGCGCTCCGGCAGTGGGGTGAGGACTTCTTCTTTGAACCCGACGAGGCGCATGTGCTCCTGGTCGACCGCAAGAACGGGCTGCCGGTGCGGCGGCTCGAGTTGCGCGCGCAAGACGGACGCGTCGTTGGCGCGGAGGACACGATGGTGCGGCTGCCGCCGGCTCCGCCTGAGTGAGAAGCGCGCGTGTCGCGCGCGCCATCAACTGCAACCGGATGTTAACGCTCCGTGCCGCAGCATCCGCGCGTGGAGGTTCGACCAATGCAAACATTCCGGATTTCGCTGAGCGATGGGACGCGGCAATTCCACACGGCGATTCAGGCGCCGGATCCCGCTTCCGCGCGCATCAAGGCCGCCTACTTCTTCGATATCTCGAAGTGGCGGATTCTGAGCGTGTCGCTGAGTGGAGCCAGCGCCGCGGCGGCGTAATCGCTGCGCGCTCTACGCCATCCGGTCGAGCTCCGCGGCGGCGAGCTGTGCGATGGTAAGGTCGATTTCGGCGAGCGGATCGCCGTCCCCCAGAAACCAGGCTGCCGACAAGCCGTTCCAGGCCACGATCCATGACAGCAGGCGCCGGCGATCGAGCCGCGCGGCTTCAACGACAAGGTCGAGCCGCCGGGCAAAGCGTCCGGGTTTGGTCGCGACCGGCCGCGTCGGATCCGCAAGATCCGGATTGGTGAAGATGTTGGCGAAGTCGAACCCGCGCTCTCCGACGAGATGCTTCGGATCGATCGCAAGCCAGCCGCGCGCGCCGAAGTCGAGCACGTTGTCGTGGTGCGGGTCGCCATGCAGGACCACGATCCCACGCTGATTGCCCAGCAGAGCTTCGGCAACTTCCGCCGATCGGTTCAGAATGCCGCCATGTGCCCTTGCCGCGGGCCACAACTCACGAAACCAGTGCGTCAGCGGCGTCAGATCCGGCCGCGGCTTCGCTCTCTCGGCGTGAAGCCGATCGGCCGTTGCACAGAGAATCCTGCAGGCCTCGTCGTCCCGGCCGGTTCGCGCCATTTCGCTGAGCGAAGCCGATCCCATCGCCCTCTCGAGCAGAAGGGCGTCGCCGTCACGGGCAAGAACCCGCGCCGCACCTTCGCCGTCCCACCACTCCATCACGACGGCGCCGAGGCGTTCGTCCGGCTCGTGCGAAAGCTTGAGCATGGCCGGCTCCCCATGCCGGCGCACCGGCAGCAACCGTGCGGCGTGCGTCACGGTCGGGTCGCCGTCGGGGACAAGACTCCAGGCCGAGAGATAGGGAGCGAACATTTGGGTGGACTGACCGGGGACGAAGAAGCGAGCCTCGTGGTTCTAATCATTGCTTCCGCGCGCTGCCACGCCGGTTCCCTGCGGCGCATCGTGGCAGGGCCACGCGAACCGGTTCCCCGCTGCCCTGCCCATGTTGGCTGATGACAGCCCCCACCCATCTCGCGCTACAATGTCGCAGCCGGTGCTACGGAGGGTGTGGCGATGCCGCGAAAGGGAATTACCGGACACGACGAATGGGTGGTCACGGAGGCCCTGGCCACAGCGCTGGTGGCGCTCGAACAGTTGCCGTCAAAGCATCAGCCGCGCGCGCATATGGAGGATGTCCGAAAAATCCTGACCGCCAGATGTGAGGCCGGCGCCGTCACGCTGCATCTTGCGCAGGCCAAGTGCCGGTTGTTTCCCGACACCGATCCCCTGACCATCTACGAGGAATATGGCCTCAAGGACGGGCTCGGCTAGCGCGCGCCGTCTGCAGCATTAGTCGCGGCTGACGCGCCAGATCGTGCCGTTGCCGTCTTCGGAGACCAGCAGTGCGCCGTCGCGCGCGACCGTCACACCGACCGGACGGCCCCAAACCTCATTGTCGCCGATGACGAAGCCGGTGACGAAATCCTCGTACTCGCCGGTCGGCACGCCGTCCTTCAGCCTGATGCGAATGACTTTGTAGCCGGTGCGCTTCGACCGATTCCACGAGCCGTGTTCGGCGGCAAACGCATCGCCGCGATATTCTGGCGGAAAACTGCTGCCGGTGTAGAAGGTCAGGCCAAGCGACGCCGAGTGGGCCTGCAACAGCACGTCGGGGACCGTCACCTTGTCCTTCAGGTCGGGCCGCGCGCCGGCATGCGCGGGGTCTTCGTTGCCGCCGATGTAGTACCAGGGCCAGCCGTAGAACGCGCCTTCGCGGACCCGTGTCACATAGTCGGGCACAAGATTGTCGCCGAGGCCATCGCGCTCGTTGGTCGAACACCACGGCGTACCGCTTCCGGGCTGGATCGCAAGTCCGACGCAGTTGCGGATCCCTGTGGCAAACAGCTTCTGGTTCTTGCCATCAGGATCGAAGGCGAGCACGGCGGCGCGGTCGGTCTCGTCGCCCCAGGCAGCGCCGAGCGCGTGGTCGCGGCTCCAGGCCTCGATCCCTTTCGGCGGGCGGCCCAGCCCCTCGCCTGCGTTGCCGGCGGAGCCGACCGATACCAGCATCCGCTTGTCGTCCGGCGTGAACACGATATCACGCGTGGAATGGCCGTAGCCGGGCGGCAGCCGGGCGACGATCGTCTCGGGCTTTCCCGACGCCTTGAGATCGCCGTTACGGTAGGCAAAGCGCACGACGCTGCCGGTGTTGGCGACATAGAGCCATTGCGGAGCGTCGCCGCTCGGGAAGAACGCGATGCCGAACGGCTGGTTCAGGCCGGTTGCGTAGACTTCATTGGTCGCAGGCTTGGCGGCGCCGTCGGCGCTGCGCAGGATACGAATGCGGCTGGAGCCGGTTTCCACCACGAAGATATCGCCATTGGGCGCGGCCCGGATGATCCGCGGGCCGCTGAGCCCGCTCGCAAACAGTTCGACCTTGAACCCTGCCGGCACCTGCGGCGCGGCCGATGCAGGTCTCGGCATGACGCGCGGAAACTTGCTGCTCGACGCCGTTGCCCCGGGCTTGGGTAAGTCCTGCGGCGTGATCAGGCGCACCCTGCCCGGCTTGTCGCGTTGCCAGCCGCCGAAGGCTTCCGCGCCTTTCAGCACGGGCTCGGCGCCCGACCGCGTGATGCTGATCGCCGCGAGGAAGACGACCGACAGACCCGCAGCGGCAAGACTCGTCCTGGGCATATGCTCCTCGCGCGATTTCCCTTCGGCCACGCCGTTCATAGCGCGGTTCGGCCGCTCCCGCGTTCACAATGTCGTCTGCTCTAATGTCCCTTGGGTGGCGCCGTCAGATCGACCGGTTTGATGATCAGCGCCAGCGGGATCATCACGAGGCCGATGATCGAGAGCATCCAGAACACGTCGATATAGGCGAGCAGGTCGACCTGCCGCTGCAAGGTCTGGCCGACCCAGGCGACCGCCTGGGACGCGGCGTCCGATGCGTTCGACCCCTGCGCCTGAAAGAAGCGCGTCATCGTGTCGATGGTCTGCTGATACCCGAGATCGGACGGCGCGGCATGCTCGATCAGCCGGCTCTGGTGGAATTGCTGGCGTTGCGCCAGTGCGGTCTGGGCGAGTGCGACGCCCATCGACCCGCCGATATTGCGCGCGACGTTGATCAGTGCCGAGGCCTGGTTGGTCTTGTCCGGCGGCACGCCGTCATAGGACGCCGTCGTGACCGGCAGAAACAGGAACGGCAGCCCGGCGGAGAGGAAGATGCGCGCGAGCGCGGCGTAGCCATAGGTGATGTCGCCGTTCAATCCCGTCAGGTGCCACATCGAGAATGCAACGATGCAGCCGCCGATCGCGATCAGATATTTCGGCTGAACGCGGCTGACGAGGTTGCCGACCACCGGCATCAAGATCAGCGTGACGATGCCGCCGGGCGACAGTGCGAGCCCTGCCAGCAGCGCAGTATAGTTCAGCTCGGTCTGCAACAGCTGCGGCAGGAGCTGCGTCGACGAGATCAGCACCGCGCCGGTGCACAGCATCACCAGGAAGCACGATCCGAACTGGCGGCGTCCCAGCAGACGGAGATCGACGATCGGGTCCTTGCGCGTCAGCTCCCAGGGAACCAGCGCGATCAGACAAATCGCCGAGGCCAGCGCGAAGCCGACGATCATGTTGGACCCGAACCAGTCCTTGCGCTGGCCTTCGTCGAGCACGAATTCGAGCGAACCGAGCCCGATCGCGACCAGCACGAAGCCGATGTAGTCGACGCGCAGGCCGTTCTTGAGGAGCTGCTTGCGCTCCTGCTCGGCACCGGAGGGCTCCTTGACCAGCGTCCCGACCAGGAACAGCGAGAGCAAGCCCATCGGCACGTTGATCAGGAAGATCCAGTGCCAGCTATAGGTATCGGTGATCCAGCCGCCGAGCGTCGGCCCAACCACGGGAGCAACCACCACCGCGACGCCGTAGATCGCGAACGCCTGGCCACGCTTGGCCGGCGGAAAGGAGTCGGCGAGGATCGCCTGCTCGCTCGTCGCCATCCCGCCGCCGCCAAGGCCCTGGATGATCCGGAACAGAACCAGCGCCTCCAGGCTCCAGGCAAGCCCGCAAAGCAGGGACGCAAATGCGAAGGTGCCGACGCAGATCATGTAGAAGCGCTTGCGGCCGATCACGGTCGAGAGCCAGCCCGAGATCGACAGCACGATCGCGTTGGCGACCAGATAGCTGGTGATGACATAGGTGCTCTCGTCGATGCCGACCGCCAGGCCGCCCGCGATATGACGCAAGGCCACATTGGCGATCGTGGTGTCCAGCACCTCCATGAACGTCGCGATCGAGACGACGAAGGCGATCATATAGGGATTATGTCCGCCGGCAGCCGAACGCTCCGGCGACCAGGCCGCGCCGCCGCCTGCCGCAACGTCGGTCATCGCACCCTGGTCCAGGGCACGACCGACATGCCGGGTCCGATCGGAACGTCATCCGGCCAATTGTCGATCACGATCTTCACGGGAACGCGCTGCACGACCTTGACGAAATTGCCGGTCGCGTTCTCCGCCGGCAGCAGGCTGAACGCAGTGCCTGAGCCCGGCTGAACCGAAGCCACGCGGCCGGTGAGCTTGCGCCCCGGATACGCGTCGATCCTGATCTCGACCGGCTGGCCCGGGCGCATGTCCGTCAGCTGCGTTTCCTTGTAGTTGGCGGTGATCCAGACCTCGTCGGGAACGAACATCATGACGCTCTGGGCCGGCGCCACATAGGTGCCGACCGCGCCACTCAGTTTGACGACGCGCCCGGATTGCGCCGCGACGATGCTTGTATATCGCAGGTTCAATTTAGCCTGATCGAGCTGTGCCTGCGCCTGCTCCAGCGATGCCTTGCTGCTCTTGAGCTGAGCCTCGAGCGTCTTGACGCCGAGTTCGGCCGCGGTCACTGCCGTCCTGGCGCGGCTGGCATTGGCCTGCTGGGCGTCGAGATCCGAGCGCGTCTGCTGCTGCCGCTGCACCGTGCCCGCGCCCTTTTCGACGAGGTTCTGGGCGCGCTCCGCCTCCTCCCGCGCGAACTTCAATTGCGCCTCGGCCTGCTGCTGCTGCGCCTTGGCTTCCTTGATCTGCTCCTGCTGGCTGTCGATCTGGGCCTCGACATTGGCGATGTTGGCCTCTGCGACCGCGACTTGTGCGCTGGCCTGATCGACGGCGATCTTGTAGTCGCGCTCGTCGATCCTCGCGAGGAGATCGCCGGCATTGACGTGCTGGTTGTCGGTGACGGGGACCTCGACGACGTAGCCGCCGACCTTTGCCGCCACCGCAAAGCTGCGTGCGGCCACGAACGCGTCATCTGTCGATTCATAATGACGGGCATCGAGCCAGTAGCTCACGCCACCGATGATCGCGAGCAGGAGCAGACAGGCGCCGACTGTGGCAAGCAGCCAGTGCTCGCGCAGCCGATCACGCATCGATGGCTTGCGCCCGGTCTCCTGCTGCGGCAAGGATTCGCGGTCGGGTCGCGTTTCTTGCTCGGGATTGCGCTCAGGCTGCCGCGGCTTCTCCGCGGACGGCCCGCGCTCACGGGTTTGGGCATCCACGGCAGCACCTCAAGCCACGAACGGAGCGGTCAAGCTTCGTTAACCGCAGCGTCCGGCGCTTGGTTCCTGTTCGGCCGCGACGCGCTACACGGCTCTGGAACTGGCCAAGGGCTTGCGTTCGGCTGCCGACGGTTCGCGGAACGCCGGCGTCTCGCCGACAAGCGCCTTGAGCGGAACCGTGAGCCGGCACACCAGGCCCTCGGCGCGCCAATCGAAGTCGGCGCGCCCGCCGAGCTGGGTTTCGATGCTGGCGATCACGCTTCGGGTGCCGAAACCTTTCTGCTTCGGCTTGGTCACGGGAGGTCCGCCGGATTCCACCCAGGCCAGGATCAGCGTGTCATCGTGCAACTCCCAGGTGATCGCGAGCCGGCCCGACAACACCGAGAGGCTGCCATATTTGGCGGAGTTGGTGACGAGCTCATGCAACGCCAGTGCCAGCGTCTGCGCGGTCGCGGGCTGCAACTGCACCTCCGCGCCGTCAATCTGGATCTGCCCGGCCTCCGAATACGGCGCGATCTCCTCGGCGACCAGCCGCCGGATTTCAGCGCCCTGCCAGCTCGACAGCGACAGCACGGTGTGAACGCGCGCCAGCGCCGTGATGCGGCCCTCGACCGCCCGCACGTAGGCGGTCACGTTCTGTGCGCGCGTCAGCCGCACGATCGATTGCGCCAGCGCGAGCGCGTTCTTGGCGCGATGGTCGACCTCGCGGGTCAACAGGCTCTGCCGCTCCTCGGCCTTCTTGCGATCGGTGATGTCGACGGTGACGCCGCTCACCCGAACCACCTTGCCGTTGCGGTCGCTGGTGGCCGCGGCCGTGCCGACGCACCAGCGCACCTCGCCGTCCGGCCGCATGACACGGAATTCGGTTTCGTAGGACGTCTGGCCCTTGCCGAAGCCGGTCCAGGCTTGCCGGAGGTGTTCGACATCGTCGGGATGAAACAGCGCCTGTATATTGTCGGAGGTGAGCTTGAAGGACTTCGGGTCGACGCCGAAGATCTTGTATTGCCCCTCGTCCCACATCCAGTCGCCGTTGACCCAATCCCAGTCCCACGAACCCATCTTGCCGGCGGCAATCGCCATGCTGCGGCGCGCCTCGCTCTCGACCAGCCGCGTGGTCGATTGCTCGAGCTCAGCGGTGCGTGCGCGCACCCGGTCCTCGAGCTCCGCGTTGAGGCGTTCGAGCTGCCGTGTCTTGCGGTAGAGCTCGGCGAACACGCGAATCTTTGCCCGCAGCACCTCGGGCACGACAGGCACCGGGACGTAATCGACTGCGCCCATCTCGTAGCCGCGAAGCCGGTCGATATCGCTGACCTGGATTGCCGAGATGAAGATCATCGCGGTCTTCTGGAAGCGGGGATGTTCGCGGATCATCGCCGCGAGCTCGAAGCCGTCGAGCTCTGGCATGCAGACGTCGACCAGGATGACCGCGACTTCGTTCTTGAGCAGGAACTCCAGCGCCTCGCGGCCCGACGACGCGGCGACGAGCGTCTCGCCGAGCTCCTTCAGGATGACCTCATAGGCCAGCAACTTCGCCGGCTGGTCATCGACCAGAAGGATGTTTACCTTTTCGTGGTCCATCATGTTCGATCGCCGATCAGCGGTGCAGCCACATGCGGATCGCCAGCAGCAGTTGCTCGGTGTTCACGGGTTTCGCCAGATAGTCGGACGCGCCTGCCTCCAGGCATTTCTCTCGATCGCCTTTCATCGCCTTCGCGGTCAGCGCGATGATCGGCAGCCGCGCGAAGGTGGAGTTTTGCCGGATGGCGCCGATGGTCTGGTAACCGTCCATCTGCGGCATCATGATGTCCATCAGCACGATCGCAATCTTGGGATTGGATTCGACCAGCGAGATGGCCTCGTGACCGGTCGTCGCAGTCAACACCTTCATACCTCGCCGCTCCAACACGCTCGAGAGCGCGAAGATGTTGCGGGCATCGTCGTCGACCAGCAGCGCGGTCTTGCCAATAAGATCCTCGTCGGAACTATTGAGCTTCTCCAGCATCCTCTGTTTTTCGACGGGCAATTCCGTGATCACACGGTGCAGGAACAGTGACGTTTCGTCGAGCAGACGCTCCGGCGATTCCACGCCCTTGACGACGATGCTGCGCGCCATCGTATGCAGTTCCGCGTCTTCCTCCGCCGAAAGTTCCCGGCCCGTAAACACGACAACGGGAATATTGGAAAGCGTCTCGTCCTTGCGGATGTGATCCAGCACCTCAAAACCGCTCATGTCGGGCAGGCGCAAGTCGAGCACGACGCAGTCGTACGGATTTTCGCGCATCGTTGAGAGCGCCCCTGCCCCGGTGCCGGTGGTCACGATCTCGATATCCTCGTGCCCGAGCAGTTCGGTAATGCTGAGCTGCTCGGCCGCGTTGTCCTCCACAATCAACAGGCGCTTGCGGCGTGGTCTGGCGTATTCCTTGATCTGCGACAGCGCGGCGCTGACGCCTTCCGTCGTCGTCGGCTTGTTGACGAAGGAGAAGGCGCCGCGCGCCAGCGCGTGCTGTCGGTCCTCGTCGAGCGTGATGATCTGAACCGGGATGTGACGGGTCAGCGGACTGTGCTTGAGCTGGCTCAGCACCGTCCAGCCCAGCATGTCGGGCAGGAAGACGTCGAGCGACACCGCGCTCGGCTGGAACTGCTTGGCCAGGTCCAGCGCCTCGGCACCGCGGCTTGCGACCAGCACCTTGAAGCCCTTGTCGCGCGCCAGATCGATCAGCACCCGCGCGTAATGCGGATCGTCCTCGACGATCAGCAAGATGGTGTCGCCGGGCTCGAGATTGAGCCGGTCGTCCGGAAGCTGCTCGATCACACGGTCCTGCGCGCCTGACGCCTGCAGCGCCGGCGCCGGCGTGTGCGGCATCGGGAACGGCTGGGCCTGCTGACGCAGCGCCACCGAGGGGCCGGCATATTTCAGCGGCAGATAGAGCGTGAAGGTCGAGCCCTTGCCCGTCGCGCTGCGCAGATGGATCTCGCCGCCGAGCAGGCCTGCGAGCTCACGGCTGATCGCCAGTCCAAGACCGGTGCCGCCATATTTGCGGCTGGTGCCGGCGTCGGCTTGCTGGAACGCCTCGAAGATCAGCTTCTGCTTGTCTTGTGGAATGCCGATGCCGGTATCCGACACCTCGAACGCAACGACCGCAGGCGCCGCATTGAGGATCGGATGCTCCACACTCCAGCCGCCGAGCGCGGCCGACACGGTCAGGCTGACGCCGCCTTCCGCGGTGAACTTGAACGCATTCGACAACAGGTTCTTGAGCACCTGCTGCAGCCGCTTGGAGTCGGTCACCATGCTGCGCGCAAGATTAGCGTCGACATCGATGCTGAACGAGAGATGCCGGTTCTCCGCCTCGTGCCGGAACGGTCGTCCGACGGTCTCGAGCAGGCTCGATGTCAGGATTTCCTCGGCGTCGACCGTCACCGTGCCGGACTCGATCTTGGAGAGATCGAGGATGTCGCTGATCAGGTTCAACAAGTCGGTGCCGGCACCGTGAATGGTGCGGGCGAACTCGACCTGCTTGCCGGTCAGATTGCCGTCGGGATTTTCGGTGAGCTGCTGGCCCAGGATCAGGATCGAGTTCAGCGGCGTCCGCAACTCGTGCGACATGTTGGCAAGGAATTCGGATTTGTACTTCGAAGTCAGCGACAGCTCGGTCGCCTTCTCTTCCAGCGCGCGTCGCGCCTGCTCGATTTCCTGGTTCTTGCGCTCGACGTCGACGTTGCGTTCGGCAAGCTGCTGGGCCTTCTGCTCCAGCTGATCGTTGGTCTGCTGCAATTCCTTCTGCTGGGTCTGCAGCTCGCCGGCGAGCTGTTGCGACTGCTTGAGCAGCGCCTCGGTCTGCATCGTCGCCTCGATGCTGTTGAGCACGATGCCGATGCTGTCGGTCAGCTGTTCGAGGAAGGTGATCTGCGAGGTCGTAAACGAGGAGATCGAGGACAGCTCGATCACCGCCTTGACCTGGTTCTCGAACTGCACCGGAAACACGACGAGGTTCTTCGGCATGATCCGCATCAGCGCCGAATTGATCGGCACCGCATCGCCGGGAATCTCGGAGACGAGGCGCTGGCGCTTGTCGAGCGCGCATTGGCCGATCAATCCCTCGCCGAACTGGACGATCTGCGGATGCGGATTGCTGCTGTCGCTGGCATAGGCCGACAAGAGGCGCAACTGCGCATTCTCGGGATTGTCGACCTGGTAGATCACGCCCATATGCGCGTTGATCAGCGGCGCAAGCTCGGTCAGCAATAGCCGACCGACGGTCGCAAGATCGCGCTGGCCCTGCAGCATGTTGGTGAAGCGCGCCAGATTGGTCTTCAACCAGTCCTGCTCGGTGTTGCGCTCCGTGGTGAGACGGAGGTTGCCGATCATCGTGTTGATGTTGTCCTTGAGCTCGGCGACCTCGCCGCGGACGTCGACCTGGATCGAGCGCGTCAGGTCGCCCTTGGTCACGGCGGTCGCCACCTCCGCGATCGCGCGCACCTGGGAAGTCAGGTTGGCCGCGAGCAGGTTGACGTTGCCGGTGAGATCCTTCCAGGTGCCGGCCGTGCCGGGCACGTTGGCCTGACCGCCGAGCCGTCCCTCGACGCCGACCTCGCGCGCCACGCTGGTGACCTGTTCGGCGAAGGTCGCGAGCGTCTCGGTCATGTTGTTGATGGTGTCGGCGAGCGCGGCCACCTCGCCTTTCGACTTCACCGTCAGGTTCTGCTTCAGGTCGCCGTTAGCGACCGCGGTCACCACCTTGACGATGCCGCGCACCTGCTCGGTCAGGTTGACCGCCATGACGTTGACGGTGTCGGTGAGGTCCTTCCAGGTGCCGGCAACGCCGCGCACCTCGGCCTGGCCGCCGAGCTTGCCCTCGGTGCCGACCTCGCGCGCCACGCGCGTCACCTCGCCGGCGAAGGCGTTGAGCTGGTCCACCATCGTGTTGATGGTGTTCTTGAGCTCGAGGATTTCGCCCTTCACGTCGACCGTGATCTTGCGCGAGAGGTCGCCGCGCGCCACCGCGGTGGTGACTTCGGCGATGTTGCGCACCTGGGTGGTCAGGTTCGCGGCCAGCAGGTTGACGTTGTCGGTGAGGTCCTTCCAGGTGCCGCCGACGCCGGGTACCACGGCCTGGCCGCCGAGCCGTCCCTCGGTGCCGACCTCGCGCGCCACGCGCGTCACTTCGGCGGCGAACGAGCGCAGCTGCTCGACCATCGTGTTCAGGGTGTCCTTGAGCAGCAGGATCTCGCCGCGCACGTCCACGGTGATCTTCTTCGACAGGTCGCCGCCGGCGATCGCGCTCGCGACCTCGGCGATGTTGCGGACCTGCGCGGTCAGGTTCGACGCCATGAAGTTGACGTTGTCGGTCAGATCCTTCCAGGTGCCGGCGACGCCGGGCACCTCGGCCTGGCCGCCGAGCTTGCCTTCGGTGCCGACCTCGCGCGCCACGCGCGTCACCTCGCCCGCAAACGCATTGAGCTGGTCCACCATCGTGTTGATGGTGTTCTTGAGCTCGAGGATTTCGCCCTTCACGTCGACGGTGATCTTGCGCGACAGGTCGCCGCGCGCCACGGCGGTGGTCACCTCGGCGATGTTGCGGACCTGCGCGGTCAGGTTGCCGGCCATCGAGTTGACGTTATCGGTCAGGTCTTTCCAGGTGCCGGCGACGCCGGGCACGTTGGCCTGTCCGCCGAGGCTGCCGTCGGTGCCGACCTCGCGCGCCACGCGCGTCACCTCGCCCGCGAAGCGATTGAGCTGGTCGACCATCGTGTTCAGCGTTTGCTTCAGCTGAAGGATCTCGCCGCGCACGTCGACCGTGATCTTGCGCGACAGGTCACCGCCGGCGATCGCGGTCGCGACTTCAGCGATGTTACGGACCTGCGCCGTGAGATTGCCGGCCATCGAGTTGACGCTGTCCGTCAGGTCCTTCCAGGTGCCGGCGACGCCGGGCACCTCGGCCTGGCCGCCGAGCTTGCCGTCGGTGCCGACCTCGCGCGCCACGCGCGTCACCTCGCCCGCAAACGCGTTGAGCTGGTCGACCATCGTGTTCAGCGTTTCCTTCAGCTGAAGGATTTCGCCCGACACGTTCACCGTGATCTTCTTCGACAGGTCGCCCTTCGCCACCGCGGTCGCGACCTCGGCGATGTTGCGGACCTGCGCGGTCAGGTTCGAGGCCATCGAGTTGACGCTGTCGGTGAGATCCTTCCAGGTGCCGGCGACGCCGCGCACCTCGGCCTGGCCGCCGAGCTTGCCTTCGGTGCCGACCTCGCGCGCCACGCGCGTCACCTCGCCCGCGAAGGCGTTGAGCTGGTCCACCATCGTGTTGATGGTGTCCTTCAGCTCGAGGATTTCGCCGCGCACGTCCACCGTGATCTTCTTGGAGAGGTCGCCGCCCGCGACCGCCGTCGTCACGGCGGCGATGTTGCGGACCTGCGCGGTCAGGTTCGACGCCATGAAGTTGACGTTGTCGGTCAGATCCTTCCAGGTGCCGGCGACGCCGAGCACATTCGCCTGGCCGCCGAGCTTGCCTTCGGTGCCGACCTCGCGCGCCACGCGCGTCACTTCCGACGCGAAGGCGTTGAGCTGGTCGACCATGGTGTTGAGCGTTTCCTTCAGCTGGAGGATCTCACCCGACACGTTGACCGTGATCTTCTTCGAGAGGTCGCCGCCGGCGATCGCGGTCGCGACGTCGGCGATGTTGCGGACCTGCGCGGTCAGGTTCGACGCCATGAAGTTGACGTTGTCGGTCAGGTCCTTCCAGGTGCCGGCAACGCCGGGCACCTGGGCCTGGCCGCCGAGCTTGCCTTCGGTGCCGACCTCGCGCGCCACGCGCGTCACTTCCGACGCGAACGAGTTGAGCTGGTCCACCATCGTGTTGATGGTGTCCTTCAGCTCCAGAATCTCGCCGCTGACGTCGACCGTGATCTTGCGCGACAGGTCGCCGCGCGCCACGGCCGTGGTCACGTTGGCGATGTTGCGCACCTGGGCGGTCAGGTTGCCGCACATCGCGTTCACCGAGTCGGTGAGGTCCTTCCAGGTACCGGCGACGCCGGGCACGATCGCCTGGCCGCCGAGCTTGCCGTCGGTGCCGACCTCACGCGCCACGCGCGTCACTTCCGAAGCGAACGAACGCAGCTGATCGACCATCGTGTTGATGGCTTCCTTCAGCTGCAGGATCTCGCCGCGAACGTCGACCGTGATCTTCTTGGACAGGTCGCCGTTGGCGACCGCGATCGTCACCTCGGCGATGTTGCGGACCTGGCCGGTCAGGTTGTTGGCCATCGAGTTGACGCTCTCGGTCAGGTCCTTCCAGACGCCGGTCACTTCCGGCACCTGGGCCTGGCCGCCGAGCTTGCCCTCGGTGCCGACTTCGCGCGCCACGCGCGTGACCTCCGAGGTGAACACCGAGAGCTGCTTGATCATCGTGTTGACGATGTTCGCCGACTGCAGGAATTCGCCGCGCAGCGGCCGGCCCTCGACGTCGAGCTGCACGGTCTGCAGCAGGTCGCCCTGCGCCACCGCGGCGACCGCGCGGGTGACTTCGCGGGTCGGCCACAGCAGATCGTCGATCAGCGTGTTGACCGAGCTCTCCATATCGGCCCAGGCGCCGCTGGCGAGGCCGAAATTGACGCGCTGGCGGGTCTGTCCCTCGCGGCCGACGACCTGGCCGACGCGCGCCAATTGCTGCGCCATGCGCTCGTTGGCGGCTGCGATTTCGTTGAAGGCGTCCGCGATCTTGCCGTCAATGCCGAGATAATCGCCACGCATCCGGACCGAGAAGTCGCCGGCGCGCATCGCTTGCAGCGACTGCAGCAGATCGTGCGAGGAATCGAGGCTTCCGTTTGATGATTGGCTGCGGCGTGTATCAGCACGGGGACGAGGCGGCGAACCGAGATCGGTCATGTAATTTCCCCTACGCGCTGGCCGCGAATCCAGAGACTCGGCAATGCCAGTGTGACCATAAGAATGACTGCCCTTGATCTATTCAAGCGGGAAAACGCCAAAACCGCAATTTGTGACGCAAACCGAGTACCTTAATCGCGACTGGAACCAAAAAGTTCCAACCGCCGGCGGGACTTTTCTGAAGGCCAACCCAAGCCGGTCGGATTACCCCGCAGTCCTGGTGTTCGCATGGAACATTGGCTTCCCCCGCGCGTTTCGGGCGGGGGCAGGATCGGTGATGGTTAAGAAATCAGAACAGCTCGAACACGGTATTGTTGCGAACCGGCGCAATTTTCGGCCAGCGGCTGGCGGCGTGGTCGACTACGCCATTTGCGTGCTCGCTCCCGATGGCCGGGTCATCAACTGGAACAAGGGCGCTGAGCGCATCACCGGCTATCCGGCCAAGGCGATCCTCGGCAAGCACTTCTCGATCTTCTATCCTGCCGAAGACCGCGCATCCGGCGTTCCAGCGAAAGCGCTGCAGATGGCGCGGAAGGAAAAGCACTCAGCGGCCGAAGGCTGGTGTCTCCGCAAGGACGGATCGCAATTCTACGCCGCTGTGGTCATCGATCCGATCCATGAGAAGCGCAAGCTCGTCGGCTATGTGATGGTCATCCGCGACATCGCCGAGCGGCATCAGGCGCGCGAGGACCTCGAGGCCAGCGAAAGTCAGTTCCGTCTGCTGGTGAGCAATGTCACCGACTATGCGCTCTATATGCTGACGCCGGCCGGCATCGTTGCCAATTGGAACGCCGGCGGTGAGCGCATCAAGGGCTATTCGCCCGGCGAAATCATCGGCCAGAGCTTCTCGCGGTTCTATACGCCGGCCGACCAGGCCGCGGGCAAGCCGGCCCGCGCGCTCAAGATCGCCGAAGAGACCGGGCACTATGAGGAGGAAGGCTGGCGGGTTCGCAAGGATGGTTCGTTCTTCTGGGCGAGCGTCGTGATCGATCCGATCCGCGATAGCGACGGCAGCCTGGTCGGCTTTGCCAAGATCACACGGGACATTTCCGAGCGGCGCGACGCGCAACAGAAGCTCGAACAGGTGCAGCGTCAGCTGGCGGAGTCGCAGAAGATGGATGCGCTGGGCCAATTGACCGGCGGCGTCGCGCACGACTTCAACAACCTGCTGATGATCATCTCCGGCAATCTGCACCGGATCAAGCGCGAGGTGACGAGCGAGCGGAGCAAGCTTGCGCTCAGCGCGATCGAAACCGCATCCGAGCGTGCCGCGTCCCTGACCAGGCAGCTCCTCACCTTCGCGCGTCGGCAGAGTGTCAATCCGCAGACCATCAATGTCACTGACAGGATCACCGCGGTGCGCGAGGTTTTGACCAGCGCACTCGGCGGCGCGATCAAGCTGAACATGGAGATCAGAGCGGATCTCTGGCCGATCTTCGTCGATCCGACCGAATTCGAGACCGCGCTGATCAACCTCGTGGTCAATGCGCGGGATGCGATGGCCGGCGGCGGCACGCTGACCATCGCGGCGCGCAATGTCCCGGAAGCCGCCCAGGTGGTCGTCAGCGTTACCGACACCGGCGAAGGCATTCCTGACGATGTCATGAACAGGGTCTTTGATCCCTTCTTCACTACCAAGCCAGTCGGCAAAGGGACCGGCCTTGGGTTGTCCCAGGTTCACGGTTTCGCGCACCAGGCGGATGGCCGGGTCGAGATCACAAGCGCGCTCGGCAAGGGCACGACGGTCAGCATCTACCTGCCGCGGGGCACTGCGGCCGCAAAGTGCACGGCTACGGGGCGCAGCGTGCCCGGCTCGGCCACGATCCTGCTGATCGAGGACAATCCCGCCGTCGCCGATGCGAGCACGGGCCTGCTCGAACAGCTCGGTTACACCGTGCATTGGGCGTCGAACGCAGAAGCCGCCTTGTCGGAAATCGACGCCAACGGGATCGATCTGGTGTTCAGCGACATCGTGATGCCCGGCAGGATCGACGGGCTGAAGCTGGCGCGCACGATCCGCGACCGGAAGCCCGAACTGCCGATCCTGCTGACGACAGGCTACAGCGAGAGCGCACGCGACGTCAGGTCCGACTTTCCGGTGCTGCGCAAGCCGTACCACATCCACGACCTCAGCCGCGAACTCGCGAAGTTGACGGGGCACGGGGTCGACAACGCGACGAGTAGCCCGTCCGCCGACGCTTCGGGCGAGTTCGATGCCATCGCGCGCGACGTCGCGGCCAGACAAAAGGCGAAAGCCCGCTCCTAGTGCAAAATGGAAAGGCTAGCGTTCCGCCGGCCAGCTACGCCGTACCAATTGCACCCGCTCGATGCGGCTGCATTGCTCGCAGCGGTACTGAAGGATATCCCTGCCCTCACTGCCCGGATGGCTGCTCTCGAGCCGCATCGTCCTGATGCAGCTGATGCAGGAGATCAGCGTCAGCAACGGACTGCGATCGTCATTCATCGATGCCCGCGGTGGCGCGGTCGGATCGGCGATCATGGCGCTGGGCGATGCTATGGTATTGGCTCTCACCACAAGAAAATGCAGATCCTGCGGCTCGGGTTCCAGCCTTGAAACCTATTTGGGCCTGAGCCGGTGTTCAAGGCTCCCTTCTTTGGTCGAACGGCCCGATCACACCCGAGCGTTGCTGTGACTGGGCCCGGGCTTCTTCGCCTTGTCCAGCTTGACCTTCGCACCGGCACGGTCCTCGAAGCTCCGGCTGAGCCGCTCCCGCACCGTGGGGAGACGCTCGCCGCCGCCGGCGGCCTTCCACCGGCCGACGAGCTCGGCCACTTCGGCTCGCATCGCCATCAGCCGGTACGACGCTTCACTGCAATCGAGGTCGCGGTTGACCTGATCCCGGATCGACGCCTCGACCAAGGTCATCTCGGCTCGCAACGTGCTGATCTTGCGCCGAATTTCATTGATTTTATTGTCCATGGCTTGTTAGAACAAAAATAGAACATATTGTCAAGTCACGATCCAGCAAGCGAGGCAAGCAATGAGCGTGGCAGCGGTAAGATATGGTGGGGTTGCGGAGCGCCTTGGCGGGCTGATGACCCGCGCCCAGGCGCTGCGGTTGAGGAGCCTTGCCGAGGAGGCCTATCAGCCGAACCAGTACGCGCGCGACCTGACGTCCGAGGAAGCCGAACGGCGCATCGATGCGCTGAAGGCGGAGATCGCGCTGGCGGATTCTTTCTGAACCGTCCGCTCCAACCAGGCCGGACGTCCCCTTAAGGCTTTGATATAGCGGCGCAGCTAGGTCTGTTCCTGTTATTGCTGCTTTGTCCTATTGCTGCTTGGTCCTGGGGGAGCCTGACGTGCTGGAGCTGGAGAAGCGGTCGCCGCTTGCGTTCCCGATTACGCTGAAGGACGGGCGAACGCTCGCGACGGTTGGCGACGCTGCGGACTACCTGTCCGCGCTGAACCTGGATCAGCGTGAGCGCAGCTACTGGAAGACGGCGATCATGATGTTCAACAACGCCATGCGCGAGCCGGGCTATCTGAAGATCGCAACCATGAACCTCCGGTCCGCGCTCGTGTATGACCGCCTGGTCGACGACGTCGGCTCCTGATTGTGGTGCGGCGGCTACAGCCGAATCGGCGGTGGTTGCGTAAGGCCCTGTTCGTTATGGCCGCAAACAAGGTAACGGCGGTACACGCGACGGCCGGGTGCGCAATGCGCTTCAGCCGCACTCTCGGGCCGCCTTGGAGGGCCAAGGGAACACCAAGGCGGCCCATTTTCCTTTCAAAGCAATTTCGCGCGGACGAACAGGATCCGCAACGCGTTGGTCGCCTGCACCGTCAGCATGGCGTTGCCGGCCGCCATCTCGAGCGCAACCAGCGCCTCGTCATGCAGCGAGCGGAACTCCATCCATTCGACGGCGCTGAGATTGCTGATGAAGTGATAGGCCTGGCCGACGGTCGCGAGCGTCACCGTCTCGCCGTTCAGCCGCACCTTGAACGTCGCCTTCAGCGGCGTGTCGGATTTGGATACGTCACCCATGGCGGGGTTGTGCGCCGCGCCACGTTAATGTCAATCTAATTTCTCTGCGTCCGCCTCGGCGCGTCGGCCCCAATGAATCGCAATGTCTGTTAGCGTTTCGTGGGGGTGATTCGTGACTGATCTTGCCAACACTGCCTATCTCGATGCGCTCAATGCCGAGCAGCGCCGTGCTGTCGAGCACGGGGTCGGCAAGGATTGCATCGTCGGCGCGCCGCTGTTGGTGATCGCGGGCGCGGGGTCCGGCAAGACCAACACGCTCGCCCATCGAGTCGCACATCTGATCGTCGCCGGCGCCGATCCGCGCCGCACCCTGTTGATGACCTTTTCGCGGCGCGCCGCCGCCGAGATGGCCGGCCGCGTCGAGCGCATTGCGCGCCGCGTGCTCGGCGATCGTGCCTCGGTCATGACCGACGCGCTGAGCTGGGCCGGCACGTTCCACGGCATCGGCGCGCGGCTGCTGCGCGAATTCGCCGAGCGTATCGGCCTCGACCCGGCCTTCACGATCCATGACCGCGAGGATTCCGCCGACCTGATCAATCTGGTCCGCCACGATCTCGGTTTCTCCCGCACCGAAAGCCGGTTCCCCACCAAGGGCACCTGCCTTGCCATCTATTCGCGCTGCGTGAACGCGGAGATGCCGATCGAGGCCGTGCTCGGCCAGTTCTTCCCGTGGTGCTCCGGCTGGGCCAGTGAATTGAAACAGCTATTCGGCGCCTATGTCGAAGCCAAGCAGCGGCAGAACGTGCTCGATTACGACGACCTCCTGCTCTACTGGGCGCAGATGGTGACGGACGCCGCGCTGGCCGAGGAGATCGGCGGCCGCTTCGACCATGTGATGGTCGACGAATATCAGGACACCAACCGCCTGCAGTCCTCGATCCTGCTCGCACTCAAGCCCGCGGGACGCGGGCTCACCGTGGTCGGCGACGACGCGCAGTCGATCTATTCGTTCCGCGCGGCCACCGTGCGCAACATCCTCGACTTCCCGGCCCAGTTCAGCCCGGCCGCCGAGATCGTCACGCTCGACCGCAACTATCGCTCGACGCAGCCGATCCTTTCGGCCGCCAATGGCGTGATCTCGCTCGCCAAGGAACGCTTCACCAAGAACCTGTGGACCGACCGGACCTCGACGCGCAAGCCGCTGCTCGTCACGATCCGCGACGAGGCCGATCAGGCCCGTTACATCGTCGAGCAGGTGCTGGCCAATCGCGAGGAAGGCACCTTGCTGAAGCACCAGGCGGTGCTGTTCCGCACCTCCTCGCACAGCGGACCGCTGGAAGTCGAACTGACCCGCCGCAACATTCCATTCGTGAAATTCGGTGGCCTCAAATTCCTCGACGCCGCGCATGTCAAGGACATGCTGGCGCTGCTGCGTTTCGCCGCCAATCCACGCGACCGGGTTGCAGGTTTTCGTATCCTGCATCTGTTGCCCGGCGTCGGACCGGCCTCGGCACAGCGGGTGCTCGACCGCATGACCGAGGCTGCCGATCCGATTGCTGCGCTCGTTGCACTGCCCGCTCCGCCCCGCGCCGGTGCGGACTGGCGGCTGTTCGTGGAGGCCATCGAGAACCTCCGCTACTCGGAATGGCCCGTCGACATCGAGCGCGCCCGCCTCTGGTACGAACCGCATCTCGATCGCATCCACGAGGACAGCGAGGTGCGCCGCGCCGATCTCATCCAGCTCGAGCAGATAGCCGCCGGCTACCCGTCACGCGAACGTTTCCTCACCGAACTCACGCTCGATCCACCCGATGCGACCAGCGACCAGGCCGGCGTGCCGCTGCTCGACGAGGATTATCTGATCCTGTCGACGATCCATTCCGCCAAGGGGCAGGAATGGAAATCCGTCTATGTGCTCAATGTCGTCGACGGCTGCATGCCCTCCGACCTCGGCGCCGGCACGTCGGCCGAACTCGAGGAGGAGCGCCGCCTGCTCTATGTCGCGATGACCCGCGCCAAGGACGATCTGCATCTGCTGGTGCCGCAGCGCTTCTTCGTCCACGGCCAGGCCGCCAAGGGCGACCGCCACATGTACGCCTCGCGCACCCGCTTCATCCCGGAACGATTGCTGCCGATGTTCGAGCGCACCACCTGGCCGCGCGCCGCAACAGCGCAAGCATCCTCGGCCAACCGCGCGCCGCCGATCGACATCGGCGCCCGGATGCGCGGCATGTGGCGCTGATGGCGGCCCCGAACGAGTTTTGACGCGGCCTGGAACGAACTTGCCTGCCGCGCGTTGAGGCGCGTTCGTAATCGGCAAACGACCATTCCCCGACGGCTTCGGCGCGCAGTTGCACGCTGGAGCCGTCTTTTTTGCGCCGCGCCAATTCACGCGAAAGCCAATTCACGCAGGAAACAGTGTGACGGGCTGGTCGAAGCCCTTCAGGGTGTAATCGGCACCGGTTGCCGTGATCATGTCGCGGGTTCGATCCCGCACCGCCGTCGTCACTAGAATCTCGCCTGACTTGGCGGCCGCCTGCGCGCGTGCCGCGCGATTGACCACGGTGCCGACTGCCGTCAGATCGCGGTGGGCCTGGCCGAACTCACCGAAATTGGTGTCACCGCTATCCATCCCAATTCCGATGCCGATCTCGAGGTCGCCGGCGCCGATCGCCCGCACCAGCGCGTCGTGCCTGTCGCGAAAACTGCGCTGGATCTGGCGCGCCGCGAGCAAGGCCTGCACGGCATGATCGTCGCGCCGCACCGGGAAATTGAAGATCGCGAACACGGCGTCGCCGATGGTCTTGTTGAGGATGCCGTCATAGCGCCAGATCGCGGCGGCGCAGTCGTCGTAGAACGCGTCGAGCAGCGAGGTCAGCCCGTCCTGCGCGATGGTCTGCGTCAGCGTGGTGTAGCCGCGCAGATCGGCGAACAGGATGGTGGCGTCGATGGTCACGGCGCGCGCCTTCATGATCTTCGAGAAGGCCATCTCGCAGATCGTGCATGTATTCGGGTTCATGCGGCTCGGCCGGACGCCAAACAGACGGAACGGCGCCGACAAGGGACCGCGCAACGGGATCGGCATATGCAGGTTTTGCCAGCAGCCAAGGCAGATCGTTGCAGGTTCCGGAGTCATCGGCGGATCACCTGCTGTTCCAGCAACGAAACCCGGGCCCGTTGGCACGCTGGTTCATGGGCGTCCCCAATCGAGATTGCCGCGCTCAGGCGGTCGCCACGAAACTCACTCCAATTCGCGACTTCTTACTCCAGATCACCTGGCACTCATAGACAACCGAGGCGTCGCGGGCCATCACCAGGCGGAATCGGTGCGGGACGAAGGCCGGATTCTCGACTTCGATGGCGGCGCCCTCCGGCGAGATGTTCACGATCGTGCAATGCATGACCGAACCGCCCGACGAGACATAGCCGGGTTCATTGACCTCGGTTCGCGGATGCTTGCGCTTTTCGTCCACCCAACCTGCTCCCCGCCTTCTTCACGTAAACGTGGGCGATCGGCAATGCAGGAGTCAACGGCTCCGGCGGCCCCCATCGGGCTTTCGCACCACCATTTGTGCGCAGCAGTAAGCCGAACCGCTTATCGCGCCAGTGCAGATGAGCCCCGCGTCGGCGCGGCTTGTCGTTCGTGCAGGCGCGAGGATAGCCTCATCCTATGGGCGATGCGCTGGCGCGACGCACGCTCCGAACAATAATGAACAGGCGCCATGGGGAAACGCGCCATGTTCGAGATTCTCGATCGCCGGACGACTCTGACCGGCAACCAGATCAAGATCCTTGCGGCGGCCATCATCGGCGATGCGCTGGAATTCTTCGACTACTTCCTGATCGGCTTCGTGCTCGCGTTCCTGATCGGGCCCTGGAAACTCACCTTCGGCCAGTCGGCCACCGTGCTGATGAGCTCCGGCATCGGCGCCATCCTCGGCGCCTATCTCTGGGGCTGGCTCGCCGACCGGGTCGGGCGGCGTATCGTGTTCATCGGCACGGTGCTGAACTTCTCGATCGCAACCGGCCTGCTCTACTTCACGCCCGATAATGGCTGGGTCTACCTGGCAATCCTGCGCTTCTTCGTCGGCACCGGCGTCGGCGGTCTTTATTGTGTCGACCTGCCGCTGGTGCAGGAGTTCATGCCCTCGCACAAGCGCGGCTGGGTCGGCGGCCTCGTCACCTGCGTGATCCCGCTCGGCGTCGGCCTCGGCGCGGTGCTGGGAGCCGTCATGGGAACCGATCAGTGGCGGCTGTTGTTTGCGATCGGCGTGCTGCCGTCGGTCCTGGTGCTGCTGGTTCGGATCTGGGTCCCGGAGTCGCCGCGCTGGCTGTGCCGGCAGGGACGCTATGACGAAGCCCGCAAGTCGCTGGCCTGGGCGCTGCAGGTTCAGCCCTCCGAACTGCCATTGCCGAGCGCCGCCGACGCCGGTCCGATCGTCACGACGAGCTGGTTCGACCTCTTCAAATATCCGCGCAGCCTGATCGTCTCCTGGCTCGGCAATGCCGGCGCGCAGACCGGCGTCTACGGCATCACGCTGTGGGCTCCCGCGCTGTTCGTGCTGCTGCTGAAGGTGACGCCGCAGGAAGCCGCCAAGATGATGATCCTGCTCAGCATCACCGGCTTCCTCGGCCGCATCTCGTTCTCCTGGTTCTCTGAGCTGCTCGGACGGCGTGTTGCCGGCGGCCTGCTCGGCTTCGGCGCCGGCGCGCTGACCATCATTGCCGGCTACCATTACGACGCGACTTTGTTCGGCATGTCGGCGTTCTGGCTGCTGCTGGCCGCCGCCTTCTTCTTCGCCGACGGCGGCTTTGCGATCGTCGGGCCCTATGCGGCGGAGGTCTGGCCGTCGCATCTGCGCACCACCGGCATGGGCTCGGCCTATGGCTTCGGCGGCATCGGCAAGATCATCGGACCGGTCGGGCTGGCGCTGATCGTCGGTTCGAGCAACTACCTCAAGCCTGACGTGCCCCTGACCCAGATCCCGACCGCCTTCGTCTATCTCGGCTGCTGGTTCCTGATGGCAGGTGCCGTCTATTTGTTCTTCGGGCTCGAGACCAGAGGCAAGTCGATCGAGCAGATCGACAAGGAGCTCAACGCGACGGCTGACGTCGCGGCCTCCGCAACGATCCGGCGCGCCTGAGGGAGGCGAACATGAATGTGACTGCTGCGGACCTTATCGGTGATCGCGACGTGATCGCTCGCGCCGAGGCGATCAGGGACGCGGTGGCGGCCGCCTCCAACGATATCGAAACGACGCGCCGCCTGCCGCCCGACCTGCTCGACCGGCTGCATGAGGCGCGGCTGTTCCGCCTGCTGCTGCCGCGTTCAAGCAACGGGATCGAAACCGATCCCGTCACCTTCTTCCATGCCATCGAGACCATCGCCAAGGCGGATGCCTCGACGGCGTGGTGCCTGAGCCAGGCCGGCGGCTGCGCGATGTCGGCGGCCTATCTCGACCTGCCGGTCGCGCAGGAGGTGTTTGCCGACCCGCGCGCCGTGCTGGCTTGGGGCCCGGGCCCGAAGGTCAAGGCGATCGAGTGCGAGGGGGGCTACCGCGTCACCGGGGTCTGGTCGTTTGCCTCGGGCGGGCGGCACGCCACCTGGCTCGGCGCGCACTGCCCGGTCTATGCCGCGGACGGCTCGCCGCGCCGGGATGCCAATGGCGAGCAGGTCGAGCGCACCATGCTGGTGCGGACCGAGGACGTCGCGTGGACCGACATCTGGAACACGGTCGGATTGCGCGGCACCGCCAGCGACCAGTTCGCGCTCGACGACTTCTTCGTCCGCGCGGACCATTCGATCACCCGCGAATTCGACCGCGAGTGCCGCGAGGACGGGCCACTGTACCGGATGAGCAACCACACCTGCTACCAGATCGGCTTTGCCGGGGTCGCCTGCGGCATTGCCCGCAGCGCGCTCGACAATTTTGTCGACGTCGCCCGCAACAAGGTGCCGCGCGGCATGAAGAAGACGCTGCGGGACAATGCCGTGGTGCAGTCCGGCCTCGCCCAGGCCGAGGTCAATCTGCGCGCTGCCCGCGCCTTCCTGCTGCAGTCGATGGCCGACATCTGGAAGGATCTGGTTGCCGGCCACAGCATCACGGTCGCGCAGCGCATGACGATCCGGATGGCGGCCACGCACGCCATCCACAAGGCGCGGGAGGCCGTCGATTTCGCCTACAACGCCGCCGGCGCCACCGCGATCTTCGACGGCCATCCGCTGGAGCGGCGCTTCCGCGACATCCACACCGTGACCCAGCAATTGCAGGGCCGCTTCAGTCATTTCGAGACCGTCGGCGCCTGGATGCTGGGCGTCGAGGCCGACCTCAGCTTCGTTTAACCCGATTTCTCAAGGAGAAGAACCATGCCATTGGGTGGACTACAGCATTACACCATCGAGCCGCAGGATCTGGAGAGGACCAAGGAGTTCTATTGCGATGTGCTCGGGCTCGAGAACGGCGAACGGCCGCCGCTCGATTTCCCCGGCTACTGGCTCTATTCCGGCGGCCAGGCCACGGTCCATCTGATGGGCACCCGCAAGCCGCGCGACGGCATCGTGGTGCGCGGCACCGAGAAGAAATATGACGACACCGGCCGCCTCGACCATATCGCCTTTGCCGCCAGCGACGTCGAGGCCGTGCGCAAGCGCCTGCAGTCGAAGAACGTCACCTTCCGTGAGCAGATCGTGCCGCGCACCGGCGACACCCAAATCTTCCTCTACGATCCGGACGGCGTCGGCGTGGAGCTGAACTTCCCGAAGAGCTGAGCGTCGGCGTTTTGCGGATCGCTGATTGCCGGGCATAGCCGTCCGAAGGACATCGTCGCTTTTGCGCGCCGATGTCCCGGTCATTGACGGCTCAATCCGCGCTGGCCTCAGGCGCTGTGGATGGTTCCCGACAAGGCCCTGACTCGGCCATCACTCGGGCGTGATCCGGTCCGCTTTTCTTCAACATTGAATGACGAATTAACCGGGCCGCGCCGCTGCGGCAGAATAGCCGGGTGCTGCGCCTTTAACCTACCCCAGGGCTTGGTGGCCCGGCTATTCGTCCCCACCTGGCCAGCGAGGCCTCTCAGTCGAGCCCGCGTTCGTGGCTCAGGCGGACCATTTCGTTGATGAAGATTTGTTTCTGCTTGTCGTCGAGGCTGGCAAACAGCGGCTCGGCGGCGTCGGCAACGCCGCGCTGATCGACCGCCCGGTCATTGAGGAACTGGGCCTCGTTGCGCATCTGCTCGATAATGTCATCAGGCGGATCGCGCTGCGCCCGCGCGATGCGCAGGTTGAGGCGGTCGGCGCCGTTGTGGCCGAGATAGTGCATCGCACTGTTGAAGCCGGCCCAGTTCTTCTCCTGCTCCGGCGTCAGGTTGAGCTCCTTCTTGATCCGTTCGATGTTGGCGTCGCTGTTGGCGACGATCTGTTCGGCTGTCAGCTGCGGCGCGCCGGCCTGGGTCAGCACGGTCGGCGCTTGCTTCGCGCCCTTGTCCTTGGCGGCGGCCTTGGCCGACTTGGAGGCCTTGGCGCCGGCCGCCGGGGCCTGCGCGTTCTTGCTGCTGCCGGGAGCGTTATTGCCATTGTTGCCGGTCAGTACTCCGGTGACGCCGGTCACCACTCCGACAACGCCGCCGATCGCTCCGCCGAGAACGCCGCCGACCGGCCCGGCGGCCTTGTTGCCCTCGCGCGCGCCCTTTTCGACGCCCTGCACGATCTGCGCGTCGACCATATGAGGCACTGCGAGCAACATGACGGTGGCGGCCCCAACCGCGGCGCACAATCTCCATTGCGCTCGCAGCTTCGCTACCGGGATGAGCATGATCGGGTCTCCGTGATCGGTGGTGGATTGCGGAATTGATGCGGGGGTAGGTTTGACGAATCCGGACTTTAGCGTTTCCGGCTTCCGCAAGTCTATCGGCCGCGGCGGGCATCACCATGGCGGAACAGAGTTCGCTAAGGCTTGACCGGAAAGCTGCGGCTCAACCGCGCACACCGTCTGCGACCTTGTCTGCGTCACCGTCCGCGTGCATCGCAGCATGATCGCAAGACACGCGGCAAACCGCTGGCAACTGCAATGATGCGAACGACACTGCCTGCTATTTGACCACAACGTTAGTTCTACGTGGCATCAGCATCTCGTTTCTCGACAGATGCCGGCAATTCTGTTCTGATCAGTGTCAACGCAATCCCGCGACGTCGCGTAAACGCGACGCACAAAAACAACACGGGATTCAAAAAAGTCTTTTGTCCGTTGGCTACCAGGGAGGGAATGCCATGTCACGGAAGAAGCTCTCGCGCCGAGAATTCGTCGCGGCGACAGCGCTGTCATCGGCCGCGCTGATTACAGCCCCCTACGTGCGTGGCGCCTACGCAGCCGGAAAGCTCTCGATGGGCTTCTGGGATCACTGGGTGCCCGGCGCGAACAGTGCGTCCACCGAGCTGGTCAATGAATGGGCTGCCAAGGAGAAAGTCGAGGTCCAGATCGACTACATCACCAGCCAGGGCAACAAGAACATCGTCACCATCGCCGCCGAGGCGCAGGCGAAATCCGGTCACGATATTTTCCAGATGCCGACATGGTGGCCGCAGGCCAACGCCGAGCTGCTCGAGCCGGTCAACGACATCATGGATCCGCTCCTCAAGCTGAACGGCGACGTCAACGGCACGGTGAAATATCTCGGCCAGGCCGGCGGCAAATGGCTCGGCGTACCCGCCAGCGTCGGCAGCCAGATCAAGGGTCCCTGCTCGCGCATCGACCTGATGAAGAAACACGCCAACATCGACGTGCAGGAGATGTATCCGGTCGGAAGCGAGCCGAAAGCCGATAACTGGACCCTCGATACGTTCCTCAAGGCGGCTGAAGCCTGCCACAAGGCCGGATTCCCGTTCGGTATCGGCCTCGGCGAAACCAGCGACAGCGTCGACACCGCCGGCGCGATCTTCCAGTCGTTCGGCGCGCAGCTGGTCGATGCGAAGGGCAACCTCACCGTCAAGACCGACGCGGTGCGCCAGGCCCTCGACTACTACAAGAAGCTGCTCGCCTTCCTGCCGCCCGATGTGGCGGCATGGGACGACGCGTCCAACAACAAGTGGCTGGTCGCCGGCAAAGGCGCGATGATCCTGAATCCGCCGAGCGCGTGGGCGGTCGCCAAGCGCGATGCTCCGCAAGTCGCGGAGCAATGCTGGACGCACGGGTTCCCGGCCGGGCCGAAGGGACGCTTCGCGCCCTATCTGCCGTTCTTCTGGTCGATCTGGTCGTTCTCGAAGAACAAGGAGGCGGCCAAGAGCCTGCTGTCCCACCTGTCGCAACCTGCATCGATCGAGAAGATGGTGGTCGCAAGCGGTGGCTATGACCTGCCGGCCTACGAAAAGCTCACGACCTTGAAGGTCTGGGCGGAGCAAGCGCCGCCAAAGGGGACGCTCTACCACTATCCGAACCCCTACAAGCACCAGACGCTGTCGATTGCGGCCTCGCCCGCGCCGCCCAAGATCGCGCAGCAGATCTACTTCCAGGCCACGCTGACCAAGATGTGCCTGCGGTACTACCAGGGTGAAAGCATGGAAAAGACACTCGCCTGGGCCGAGGGCGAGTGCGAAGGCTTCATGCGAAGCTGACGACAAGC
Organism: Bradyrhizobium sp. USDA 3262; assembly: GCF_054060035.1. Classification (NCBI taxonomy): domain Bacteria; kingdom Pseudomonadati; phylum Pseudomonadota; class Alphaproteobacteria; order Hyphomicrobiales; family Nitrobacteraceae; genus Bradyrhizobium; species Bradyrhizobium sp. USDA 3262. Next base: position 5,585,740 of record NZ_JBSSCT010000001.1, on the reverse strand, counting down.
GAGGTCTCGCGCGACCGCCCGTAATGTTGGCCGCGCGAGGTCCCGTCTTCACATCCCAGCCGTCGGACCGGCGAGCTGTGCAACCAACCCGCGCGAGGGACCTGCGTTATGGTTGATGTCGCATTCCAATCCAACCGCGCAGCCGCTGCCCAGACGGGACGAAGGCGCGTCGGCCTGCGCAACGCGCTGCGGCGCAAGTCGATGGCCGCGTTCCTGATGACCTTGCCGCTGATCCTCCTGATCGCGATCCTGGTGCTCTACCCGGCCCTCTACTCCTTGCACCTTGCGACGCTGAACAAGGCGATGACGAAGTTCGTCGGGTTCGGCAATTTCGAGTTCCTGTTCAAGCGCGACACCTTCTGGCTGGTGGTCAAGCAATCCTGCATTTTCGCGATCTCGGCGGTGATCTTCAAAGCCCTGATCGGCTTCATCGTCGCGCATTTCGTGCACAACGTACCCGCCAACAAGCAGCGCAAGTGGCGCGGCATGCTGCTGGTGCCGTGGGTGATCCCGCCGGCGATGAGCACGCTGGCGTGGCTCTGGCTGTTCGACCCCTCCTACAGCGCCTTCAACTACACGCTTTCCTTCTTCGGCATCGGGCCGATCCCGTGGACCGGCGATGCGATGTGGGCGCGCTTCTCGGTGATCCTGGTCAACGTCTGGTACGGCGCGCCGTTCTTCATGATCATGTATCTGGCGGCGTTGAAATCGGTACCCGACCAGCTTTATGAGGCGGCCGCGATCGACGGCGCCAATTGGTGGCAGCGCATCTGGTACGTGACCCTGCCGATGATGCGCAACATCATCGCGATCACGACGCTGTTCTCCCTGATCGTGACCTTCGCCAATTTCGACATCGTGCGCATCCTGACCGCGGGCGGCCCGCTCGACCACACCCATATCTTCGCCACCTGGGCATTCCGCGTCGGCATCGAGGGCAGCGATGTGCCGCTCGGCGCCAGCGTTTCGCTGTTCATGGTGCCGATCCTCGCGGTCGCGGCGATCTTCATCCTGCGCGACATCACCAAACGCGGGAACGAAGCCTGATGAGCTCGCTGACGATCGACAAGTCCGGACCGACCCGCAAGGTGAAGTACGGCAGCATGAGCCGCGACCGCGCCTGGGCGCTACGCTGGTCCTATTTCTTCCTGGTGCTGTTTGCGATCTTTTCGCTGGTGCCGCCGCTCTATATGCTGATCACCTCGCTGAAGAGCAGCGCGGAGATTTCCGCGGCGACCAACCCGTGGTGGGTCTATCATCCGACGCTCTCCAACTACGCCGAGTTGCTGACCTCGAATCAGTTCCTGCGCTTCTTCTGGAATTCGGCCTGGGTCTCGATCATCGTGGTCACCATCACGATGCTGATCAGCGTGCCGGCGGCTTTTGCGCTGGCACGGATGAAGTTCTGGGGCTCGGCCACGCTCGCGACCGGCGTATTCCTGACCTACCTTATCCCCGACAGCCTGCTGTTCATCCCGCTGTTCAAGATGTTCGCGGTGATCGGCGACTGGACCGGCATCCAGCTCATCAATCGCTGGTATGTCCTGCTGTTCATCTATCCGACGCTGACGGTGCCGTTCTGCACCTGGATCATGATCGGCTATTTCGCCTCGATCCCGAAGGAGCTTGACGAGGCGGCGATCATCGACGGCGCGAGCTGGTTCCAGACGCTGACCCGCATCTTCATCCCGGTCGCCCTGCCCGGCCTGATCGCGGCCACGATCTTTGCCTTCACCGTCTCCTGGGCCCAGTTCCTCTATCCGCTGGTGTTCACGACCTCGACCGATCAGCTGGTGCTGCCGGTCGGCATCATCACGACCCTGATCAAGGGTGATGTCTTCAACTGGGGACAGATCATGACTGGCGCCCTGCTCGGCGCCGCGCCGCCGCTGATCATCTACGCCTTCCTGATGGACTACTACATTGCCGGCCTGACCGCCGGTGCGACAAAGGGTTGAACTTATGGCTGACGTCAGTTTGCGGAAGGTTGTGAAGCGTTACGATGAGGTCGAGGCGGTGCGCGGCATCGACCTTGATATCGCCGACCATGAGTTCGTGGTGCTGGTCGGGCCGAGCGGCTGCGGCAAGTCGACGACGCTGCGGATGATCGCCGGCCTCGAGGACATTTCCGACGGCGACATCATGATCGGCGGCGACGTCGTCAACGACGTGCCGCCGAAGGACCGCGACATCGCGATGGTGTTCCAGAACTATGCGCTCTATCCGCATATGACCGTTGCCGAGAACATGTCGTTCGGTCTGCGGCTGAAGCACTATCCCAAGGCGGAGATCAAGAGCCGGGTCACCGAGGCCGCCCGCATGCTCGACATCACCGATCTGATCGATCGCAAGCCGAAGCAGCTCTCCGGCGGCCAGCGCCAGCGCGTCGCGATGGGGCGGGCGATCGTGCGCAATCCGAAGGTGTTCCTGTTCGACGAGCCGCTGTCCAACCTCGACGCCAAGCTGCGCGTGCAGATGCGGATCGAGATCAAGAAGGTGCATCAGAAGGTCCGCACCACGACCGTCTACGTCACCCACGACCAGGTCGAGGCGATGACGCTCGCCGACCGCGTGGTGGTGATGAACCACGGCAGGATCGAGCAGATCGGCACGCCCAACGAGCTCTACCACAAGCCGGCGACCCGGTTCGTCGCAAGCTTCATCGGCTCGCCCGCGATGAACTTCGTGCCCTGTCGGCTCGAGGACACCGCAGGCAAGCTCAACGTGCGGCTGACCGATCGCCTCGCTTTCGCGCTGCCGCCGGCACGCGCCGCCCGCTACCAGGCGCTCTCCCGCACCGACAAGCTGTTGCTGGGCATCCGGCCCGAGCACGTCATGGAGGCGCGGCCGCATGCCGAACCGGGCGTCGAGCCGTTCGACGCGACGCTTGACGTCACCGAGCCGATGGGGATGGAGACCTTGGTCTATTTCACGCTCGAGGGCACCCAGGTCTGCGGCCGGGTCAATCCCAATGCCGGTGCGCAGGATGGCAGCCCGCTCCGATTGGCTGTGGACCTCAACAATATGCATTTGCTAAACGAGGTGACCGGCGCCGTCCTTTGACGGCGCACAAGAAACCTCAAGGGCAGGAAATGGCCACCAACAAGAAGAAGATCTTTATTACCCAGACTCTGTCGCCGGGGGCACGGGTGCTCCTCAACGAGCGGGACGACGTCGAACTCATCGAATTTCCCAACCTGATCTCCGCCAAGGACTTTCAGACCATGCTCGAGCAGCATGCGCCGGTCCATGGCGTGGCGCTCGGCGCAACCCGCTTCGGCGAGGCGGAGCTGGAGGCGTCCAAGGGCATGATGGTGGTGACCCGGATCGGCGTCGGCTATGACGCCGTCGACGTTCCGGCGCTGTCGCGCCGCAAGGTGCCGCTGATGGTCGCAGGCACCGCGAACTCGCCGTCGGTCGCCGAACAAGCCTTGTTCATGATGCTGACGCTGGCCAAGCGCGCGCAGGAAATGCACGCGATGGTCAAGGACGGCACCTGGGCGAGCCGGCTCGGCGTGCTGCCGTTCGACCTCTACGGCAAGACCGTGCTGATCGTGGGCTTCGGCCGCATCGGCTCCCGCACCGCCAAGCGCTGCCTCGCCATGGAAATGAGCGTGCTGGTCTACGATCCCTACAAGCCCGCCAGCGAGATCACCGCGACCGGCTGCGAGGCCGTGTCGAGCCTCGAAGCGGCGCTGCCGCGGGCGGACTTCGTCACCATCCACTGCCCGAAGAATCCCGAAACGGTCGGGCTGTTCAATGCCGCGCGGATGCGGCTGATGAAGCCGACCGCCTATCTCATCAACACCGCCCGCGGCGGCATCGTCGACGAGAAGGCGCTGCACGACGCGCTGGTGTCGGGCAAGCTCGCCGGCGCCGGCCTCGACGTGTTCGAGGTCGAGCCGCCGCCGGTCGGCCAGCCCCTGCACGCTTTGCCCAACGTGATCATGGCGCCGCATGTGGCCGGCGTCACGGTCGAGGCCGTCGATCGCATGAGCGAGCAGACCGCACGCAATATCCTGAGCGTGCTGGATGGCAGTCCGCTGCGCCAGAATGTGATCAACCAGGACGTCCTCGGCTGAGCTTTCAGCCTTCCTCGTTTGCGCCGCGGCCGATCCGAAAGATCGGCCCGGCGATGCGGAGTACCCACATGGCCTTCAAGGAATTCGGCAACTACGACGCGGTCGGTCTCGCCGAGCTCGTCCGCAACAAGGACGTGACGCCGAAGGATCTGCTCGACGAGGCGATCACGCGCACCGCCGCCGTCGATCCCAAGATCAACGCTGTTGTCGTCAAGCATTACGACTATGCCGAGCGCCAGATCGCCAAGGGGTTGCCTGACGGTCCCTTCACCGGCGTGCCGTTCCTGCTGAAGGACCTCGATCTGCTCGAGGGCACCCGCACCACGTCGGGCGCCAGCCTGCTGAAGGACTTCGTCGCGGATCACAACGGCACCCTGGCCCAGCGCTTCCTCGATGCCGGGCTTGCAATCTTCGGCAAGAGCTCGAGCCCGGAATTCGGGCTGATGCCGACGACGGAATCCCGCCTGTTCGGCCCGACCCGCAATCCCTGGAATCTCGACCATTCCTCCGGCGGCTCGTCCGGCGGCGCTGGCGCTGCGGTCGCAGCCCGCATCCTGCCCGTCGCGCATGCCAGCGACGGCGGCGGCTCGATCCGGATCCCCGCCTCCGCTTCCGGCGTGTTCGGCATGAAGCCGACGCGCGCCCGCAACCCGGTGGGTCCCGATCGCGGCGAAGGCTGGGGCGGCTTCTCAGTCGGCCATGTGCTCAGCATCAGCGTCCGCGACAGCGCGGTCATGATGGATGCGATCCACGGTCCGGAGCCGTCGAGCCTCTATGTCGCGCCGCCGCCGGAGCGACCGTTCTCGCAGGAAGTCGGCCGCGATCCCGGCCATTTGCGCATCAGCTTCACCGACAAGTCGCCCTATGGCGATGCCATTGATCCCGAGATCGCCGCGGCGGTGCGCGACATAGCCAAGCTGCTGGCGGGCCTCGGCCATCATGTCGAGGAGCGCGCGCCGCCGCTTGCCGCCGATCCCGCCGCAGTCATGACGACCATCGTCGGCGGCAACACCGCGCTGACCGTCCGTCTGCTCGAGCAGCGCGTCGGGCGCACCCTGACGTCGGACGATGTCGAGCGGCTGACGCTCGCCAGCGGCCAGAACTCGGCCAAGATGACGCCGGCCGACTACGTCGCCGCGCAGCTTGGGGCATTCCAGATCTCGCGCGCGCTTGCGACCTTCTTCGAGGGCTGCGACATCTTCCTCAGCCCGACGCTGTGCGCGCCGCCGCTCCGCCTCGGCGAGCTCAACACGATGTCCGAGGACCTGACCCACATCGCGCCGGTGCTGCGCCGCTACATGCCGGGCACCTCGATGTTCAACATGTCCGGACAGCCGGCGATGTCGGTGCCGCTGGCCTGGAACAAGGCCGGTCTGCCGCTCGGCATGATGTTCGCTGCCAAGCTCGGCGAGGAAGGATTGCTGTTCCGCCTGGCCGGCCAACTCGAACAGGTCCGCCCCTGGAAGGACCGGCGTCCGCCGGTTTGCGCCTAGCGGCGCTTTCAAGCGAAGCGAATCTCGCTTCGCTTCAAGGCTGCGCGCCGGAACCGCCAGGGCTGACAAAGGATAGTCAGATCAGGTAGATAGAGAGGGCGTCGGCACGATTCCGCGCGGCGTCAGCTTGGGAGACCAAACCGTGAATGATCCGACCGACAATGCGCTGGCCGCAATCGCGAGCATTCTCGACCAGACGACCACACCTCCCGAGACCTCCAAATCGACCGACAAGACGGCGGACAAGCCAGCCGAGCCCGCCGCGGAGCCGCCGGCCTCGATAGCAATGCCGCCACCTTTGCCGCCGTCCATCCAGGTCGTGTCCGTCACGGCCGTGTCCGTCGAGGCCGCGCCTGCCGAGCCGACCGTGGTCGAGCCGCCTCCGATCGAAGAGCCCGAACCGGTCGAACAGCCTGAGCCAAGTGAAGCTGAGGCAAATAAAGCTGAAGCAAGTGAACCGGAGCCAAGCGAACCGGAGCCGAGCGAGCCGGAAGCGGAGCCGGAGCCGATCCAGCCGCCGCCCCAAGCGATCGAGGCCAATGGCTATTCGAAATCCGGCCCAGGCCCGATGGCCGCGCTGCGCTTCCGCTGGACGGTGCGCCAGGACGGCGCCCAATATTATGTCGACGAGACCGTCGGCGAGGCATCGACCCCACTCGTCAACGGCCCGATGGACGGGGATGCCGCGATCAGATTCGTCGACGATCGCGAGGCCGAAGCGCGGCGGCGTTTCGAGCATTTCAAGCACGAGATGCTCAGCCGCTCTGCGACCGCCGTTCAGGCGAACAGGGATAGCAACGAAGCCTAAAGCGGGATGGGTTTAGGTTGAATCGATTTGGGATTCCCAAATCAGTGTGTTTCTGATTCACCATGCTGGCTGGATAGGAGGCCGGCATGGATGGGCAAGCCTTATTCCCTGGATCTCCGTAACCGTGTCGTAGCCGCGATTGAGGGCGGGATGTCCCGCAATCGGGCCGCCAAGCAGTTTGGGGTGGCGATCAGCACTGCCATCGGCTGGATGCAGCGTGTCGATGAGACCGGCAGCGTTGAGCCTGGCCAGATGGGCGGTCACAAGCCGAAGGCGGTTTCGGGAGACCACGCAGTCTGGCTGTCGCAGCGGATCAGGGACGGCGATTTCACCATACGTGGTCTCGTTGCCGAGCTCGCCCGTCGCGGCCTGAAGGTCGATTACCACTCGGTGTGGGACTTCGTCCATGCCGAGAAGCTCAGCTTCAAAAAAAAGCGTGGCGGCTGGCGAACGCGATCGACCCGAGGTCGCGAGGCGACGAGCCCAGTGGACAAAGTATCAAGATCGCGTCGAAGCTGAGCGGCTGGTCTTCATCGACGAGACCTGGACCAGGACCGATATGGCGCCCTTGCGGGGATGGGCGCCGCGCGGACACAGACTTCACGCCAAGGTTCCTCACGGCCGCTGGAAGACCATGACCTTCCTGGCGGCCTTGCGCCATGACCGGATCGATGCGCCATGGTTCATCGAAGGGCCGATCGATGGCGTGAGCTTTCGCACCTATGTCGAGAAGGTTCTGCTGCCCGTCCTTCGACCCGGCGATATCGTCATCTTGGACAACCTCGGCAGCCACAGGAGCAAGGTAGTTCGCCAGCTCATCCGCTCGGTCGGCGCCAAGCTCTTCTTCCTGCCAAAATACTCGCCCGATCTGAACCCGATTGAACAGGTCTTTGCCAAGCTCAAACACCTGCTTCGCAACGCCGCCGCGCGAACCGTCGACGCAGTCTGCGCCGCTATCGGCCACGCGCTCGACGCCTTCACCTCCGAGGAATGTGCCAACTACCTCAAAAATTCAGGCTATCGAACTTAATGCCATCACGCTTTAGTCTAGCCCTGCGGTGGCCTCGGTGGTCCCAGAAAGTCCTTCTTCGCGAGGTCGACACCGGCATGACGCAGGATGTCGTAGGCCGTTGCGACATGGAAGAAGAACTGCGGGACGCTGAAGGTCAGGATCAGGGACTTGCCGGTGAATGGCCTGGTCGCGCCGCTCCGGAACGTGAAGACGACATCCTTGCCGGCGGCGGCGTTGATCACTTCCCGCGGCAGGCTCTGCGCAAAATCAATCGTGGCCGCAATCCGCGCCTTCAGATCGGCGATGCCAGGCGTTGCGTCGGCGAAGACCGGCGGCGCGCACCCTGCCAGCAGCGCGCAGCTCAGCACGACATGCCGGTTCGCCTCCCCGACCTGCTGGCGAAGGCTGTACATGTTCGGCGAGAGCCGCATTCCGAGCAGCACGTCAGATTCGATCTTGCGAGCCCTGGCGTAGGCTTCCGCGTGATCGAGCAACGCTGAAAGATTGCGCAGATACGGCACATAAACGCCGACGGATGCTTCGTGGAGCGAGATGGTCATCTTGCGCCCGCCATGCTGGCTCGATCGTCCCATCTGGTCTAAATGCTCCGCAACGACATGTCATCGGAATTGACGGAGAAGTTTGATGTTTCGCGCGCTCGCCGGCCTCGCTCTGGCTTTGCTCCTGTCTGCCGCGCATGCGCAGCAGGCTCCGTCCCGGCTCGACGAGATCGTCAAGCGCGGTATCCTGCGCGTCGGCATGACCGGCGACTACTTGCCCTTCACCTATCTCGACAAGGAGACGAAGGCGTTCCGCGGCTTCGATGTCGACATGGCGCAGTCACTCGGCAAGGCGCTCGGCGTCAAGGTCGAGTTCGTGCCGACATCGTGGCCGCAGATGACCAGGGATTTCGAGGCCGACGATTTCGACATCGCGATGGGCGGCGTCTCCATCACGTTCGATCGGCAGAAGAAGGGTCTGTTCTCCACGCCAATCATGCGCGAGGGCAAGACGCCGATCACGCGCTGTGCCGACACGGGCAAGTTTGAGACGATCGCCGAGATCGACAAGCCCGGAACCCGCGTCATCGTCAATCCCGGCGGCACCAATGAGCGCTTCGCGCGCGCCCATGTGAAAACCGCCGAGATCCGGGTCTTCGACGACAACACCAAGATCTTCGACGAGATCGCCAAGGGCGACGCCGACCTGATGATGACCGATGCGTCCGAGACGCGCTATCAGCAGAAGCTGCATCCCGGCGTGCTGTGCGCCGTGCATCCCGACAAGCCGTTCGACTTCGCGGAAAAGGCCTACTGGATGCAGCGCGACGTTGCCTTGAAGGCGTTCGTCGACCAATGGCTTCACATCGCGCGCGAAGATGGTAGCTACGCGAAGATCTACGCCGCGTGGTTCGAATAGCTGCATCACGCGAATAATTTGAAGCGCGCGGCCTGAAACCAGACCGCAATCCAGCGATTTGAACCTAAGCCGCAAGGATACGACTCATGTTCTGACCGTGATCTGGGGCACGTTCAACGAGGCGGTCACCGGATAGCCTTGCGAACGGAGTTCCCTGCATCGGAGATCGAGATGAGAAAGCTTCTGGCGATCGCCGCGCTCGTACTTGCGAGCACGGCCGCAGCGCAGGCGCAGTACACATTCGATTACGGCGGCCGCACCGTTCGCATCGATCCCGATCGCGGCACGGTTTCGATCCCCGGCGTCTACGACAATACCGGCCGCGGCACCAAGCGCGCCAAACGCGACGACACCGAGCAGAAGCGCAAAGCTCCGAAGGAAGCCAAGACGGACGCCAGGACGGACACCAAGACGGATTCCCAGGTCGCGCCGCCGGGCGCGCCCGCGGCGGCTGCTCCGCAGGCCGTTGATCCGGCCGCCGTCCCGCCAGAGCCGGCCGGCACGGGTGTTTTGGCCACGCCGCCTTCAGCTACCGCAGCGACCACACCGCCACCGCCCGCGCCGCCAGCCGTCCAGCAAACTGCTGCGCCAGCCGCAAAGCCCACCACCGCTCCAACCGTTGGTGCCGCCTCGCCGAACGCTCCAGCGCCCAAGCCGCTTGCCAATCCCGTGCAAGCAGCGAACTCGCCGCTCGGCGTCTGGCTCACCGAAGAGAAGGAAGGCAAAATCCGCATCGAGCAATGTGGTGCCAATCTCTGCGGGTACGCCGCCAATGGCGAACAGGTGCTGATCAACATGAAGCCGGGCAAGGACAAATGGAGCGGCCGCATCTTCGATCCGAACAGCGGCAGCACCTACGATTCCAGCATCGCGATGAAGAGCCCGGACACGCTACGCGTCCAGGGCTGCGCGTTCGGCGGCATGTTCTGCGGCGGCCAGACATGGACGCGGGTGAATTAATCGGCCGGAATTCGTAGCCCGGATGAAGCCAACGGGTCGCGCGAACGCGCGCCCGATGACAGGCTCCACGAAATCCGGGGTTTTCACCGAGAGAGAGATTGCCCTGGATTGCGCTTCGCTCCATCCGGGCTACGCATACGAAAAGCCCCGCTCAAGAGCGGGGCCTTCCTTTGTGCTAGCAACTACGGCTGCTCAGCCGACCCTGCCGTTGTATTCCTCGTCGGTGACGTGTTCCATCCAGGTCGAATAGACGCCATCGAGCGCCTCCTGCATGGCGATGTGGGTCATGCTGTTGTCCGGCGAGGCCCCGTGCCAGTGCTTCTCGTTCGGCGGAATCCAGACGACATCGCCGGGACGAATCTCCCTGATCGGGCCGCCCTTGGCCTGCACGCGCCCGATGCCGGAGATCACATAGAGCGTCTGTCCGAGCGGATGAGTGTGCCAGGCGGTACGTGCGCCGGGCTCGAACGACACGCGCGAGGCGTTGAGCCGCGCCGGCGCAGGCGCCATGTTGATCGGGTCCTGCAACACCGTGCCGGTAAAATTCTCCTTCGGCGCGCGGCGGGTCGGCCGCGAGCCAGAAACGTGGATGTCCATGGGGTTACCTCCCTTTCTTGACGTTATTTCTTGGTGGCGGCGTAGCGCGCCTTGGTCTCAGCATTCATCGGATACAGGCCGGGCAGCTGGGCGCCATTGTTCACCTCATTGACGATCCAGGCTTCCATCCGTTCCTGCTCCGGCCCCTCGGCCAGCACGTGATCGAGGAACGCCTGCGGGATCAGCACCGCGCCGTCCTGGTCGGCCACCACCACGTCGTTCGGGAATACGGCAACGCCGCCGCAGCCAATCGGTTCGCCCCAGCCGACGAAAGTCAGACCTGCAACTGACGGCGGAGCCGCGTAGCCGTCGCACCACACCGGCAGGCCGGTGCCGAGCACCCCCTCGAGGTCGCGCACCACGCCGTCGGTGATCAGCGCCGTCACCCCGCGCTTGACCATGCGGGCGCAGAGGATGTCGCCGAAAATGCCGGCATCGGTGATGCCCATGGCGTCGACTACGGCAATGCAGCCCGTCGGCATCGCCTCGATCGCGGTGCGGGTCGAGATCGGCGACGACCAGGATTCCGGCGTCGCCAGATCCTCACGGGCCGGCACGAAGCGCAGCGTGAAGGCCGGTCCGACCAGCCGCTTCTGCCCCGGCTTCAGCGGCTTGGTGCCGCGCATCCAGATGTTGCGCAGGCCCTTCTTGAGCAGGACGGTCGTGATGGTGGCGGTGGACACATGCGACAGCGTCGCGATCGCTTCGGCGGACAGTGACATCTCGAAAGAGTGCTCCGATGGAGGAAAAGACCGGTGCATGTTGCCGGGCAAAGGCCTTGCGTCAAGGGCTGCGCGAAAAAGCTGCGATCATCCAAATTTATCGCCGGCATGCCGATTAATTTATTGAAGTTGCTGCATCATTTTGCACGAAGCGAATTCCGTTTTATCTCGAAACACGCTAGCTTGATGGCTGACGACAGCGCTTGACCCAATGGCCGAACCCTTAAGTCCTCCCCGCCTTTTGCCGAGTGGCGACAGCGCCATCACGGTGGAATTCAGCCGCACCATCGATGACGCCGCCAACCGGCGGGTGCTGGCGCTCGACCGCGTGATATCCGCCGAGCCGATCGCCGGCATCACCGAGACCGTGCCGACCTACCGGTCGCTGCTGGTGCATTACGACCCCATCCAGATCACTTTCGATGCGCTCGGCGAGCAACTGCTGGCACGCGCCGCCAAGGCGCCGCCGACCGAGACCGGAACGCGGCGCTGGCGTATCCCGGTGACCTATGGCGGCGAGCACGGCATCGATCTCGAGGATGTCGCGAAGGCGCTCCAAACCACGCCCGACCAGATCGTGGCCCGCCATGTCGCCGGCGACTATCGCGTCGCCATGATCGGCTTCACGCCGGGCTGGTCCTATCTCAGCGGACTGGAGAAGTTCCTGCACATGCCCCGGCGCAAGGATCCGCGGCTCCTGACCCCGGCCGGCACCATTTCGATCGGCGGCATCCAGACCGGCGTGCAGTGCCTGGCCGGCCCGAGCGGCTGGCACCTGCTCGGCCGCACGCCAGTTCGAACCTACCAGTTGCATCGCGATCCGACCTTCCTGCTCGAGCCGGGCGACGCCATCACCTTCAACGCAGTCGACGCCAAGACGTTTGCCGAACAGGACCGCGCCGCCGAGGCCGGCGAGTTCGTCGCTGAACTGGTGACGCCATGAGCAAGCTCGTCGTCACCTCGATCGGCCCGGCAAGCTCGGTGCAGGACGCTGGTCGTCCGGGCTCGCAGCGCTACGGTCTCGTGCCGAGCGGTGCGATGGACCGGCTTGCGCTGGCCGCCGCCAATACGCTGGTCGGCAACGACCTGTTCGCCGCCGCGGTCGAGATCGGCCCGTTCGGTGCCAGCTTCACCGCGCGCGGCAGCGCGGTGCGTGTCGCCCTCGCCGGCGCGTCGCGCAATGCGGATATCGGCGGCCGGCCGGTCGCGTTCGACAGCTCGGCGACGCTCGCCGAAGGTGAGACGCTCACTCTCGGCTTTGCCCGCAGCGGCTCGTTCAGCTATCTCGCGATCGAGCACGGCATCGAAGGCGAGCCGATGTTCGGCAGCCTCGCCGTCAACGCCCGCGCCGGACTCGGCAGCCCCTACCCGCGGCCGCTGCAAAGCGGCGACGAGTTGACGACGCAGGCCGCGAGCGGCGCGCCCGAACGCCGCATCGAATTGCCGGCCGCGACCGATGCGCCGATCCGCATCGTGTTCGGCCCGCAGGATGACGAGTTCGCCGAGGACCACAAGAAGCTGTTGGTCGACAGCGAGTGGAGGATCTCGGCGACCAGCGACCGCATGGGCTATCGCCTCGAAGGTCCCGTCATCAAGCATCTCGACGGCCACAACATCGTCTCCGACGGCACCGTGAACGGCAGCATCCAGGTGCCCGGCAACGGCCAGCCGATCGTGCTGATGCCGGACCGCGGCACCAGCGGCGGCTATCCGAAGATCGCAACCGTGATCACGGCCGATTTCGGCCGCTTCGCGCAGATCTCGGCCGGCCGGCCGTTCCGCTTCAAGGCGGTGACGATGGCGGAAGCGCAGGCCGAGGCGATCAAGTTCCACGAGCTGCTGCGTTCCCTGCCCGACCGCCTCCGCGGCATTGAGGACTTTGGTCTCAACATCGAAGCGCTGCGGGATGCGAATGTCGCGGGTCAGGCCGTCAACGCCGTCGATGTGTCGACCTGGCAAGTTGCGCTACCCTGAATCTGTACAACAACAGACGGATCGATCGTCATGACCTCAACCATCGACCTCAATTGCGATCTCGGCGAAAGCTTTGGCCCCTGGGAAATGGGCAATGATGCCGCGATGATCGAGCTTGCGACCTCGGTCAACGTTGCCTGCGGCTTTCATGCCGGCGACGCCGACATCATGCGCAAGACGGTCGAGCTGGCGAAGGCGCGCGGCGTCAGCGTCGGCGCCCATCCCGGCTATCGCGACCTGCACGGCTTTGGCCGCCGCCCGATGCCGGGACTGACGTCCTCGGAGATCGAGAACCTGATCGCCTATCAGATCGGCGCCCTGCAGGCGATTGCGACCGCGGCCGGCCACAAGGTCACCCATGTGAAGGCCCATGGCGCGATTTCCAACGTCGCCTGCGAGGACGACATGACCGCAAGGGCGATCGCCAATGCGATCAAGGCGGTCGACCCGAACCTGATTTTCGTGGTGCTGGCGAATTCGAAACTGGTGCGTGCCGGCGAGGCTGCCAATCTGCGCATGGCGCATGAGGTGTTCGCCGACCGCGCCTATGAGGACGATGGCAACCTGGTGTCGCGCAAGAAGCCCGGCGCGGTGCTGCACGATCCCAAGGCGATCGCCGATCGTGTGGTGCGGATGGTGCAGGACGGCGCGGTCGTCTCGGTCACCGGCAAGGTGATCAAAATGCAGACCGATACCGTCTGCATCCACGGCGACACGCGCGGTGCCGTCGAGATTGCGCGCGGCCTGCGCGAGGCGCTGAAGCAGGCGGGCATCACCGTTGCGCCGTTCAAGACCGCGCACTGAGCCGCGAATGCATCGATCAGAAAAGGGCCGGCCGCGCGCCGGCCCTTTTAGATTCCGTTAAGAGTCTTCTTAAACCCAAACTTGCCGTTTGATTGTTAGGTGCAGCTTCCGAGCCTTTGATTGTCCTCTTAGGAAATTGGGTACGAAAGCATGTTCCGCACCAGCCTCTCCCTCACCATCGCCGCGGTTACTACCGCCGCTTTCACCAGCGCGGCATCCGCCGGCTGCAACAGCTGCTATACGCCGCCGCCGCAGCCGTGCACGACCTGCTATCAGGTGCAGAGCGTGCCGCCGCAATATCGCACGGTGCAGGAAACCGTAATGGTGGCGCCGGGCCGCGTCGTCGCACATCGCACGCCGGCGCAGTACCGCACCGTGATGGTGCCGAAGACGGTGATGGTCGCGCCCGAAGGCGTCGCCTATGAGCGCATCCCGCCGCAATACGCCACTCAGGAGCGCGTGCAGATGGTCTCGCCGGGCTATTCCTATTATGCGCCGGTTCAGCCGACCTGCAACACCTGCGGCGGCGGCTACGGATACGGTTACGGCTACTGAGCTGCCAGCATCCACCCAACACAAAGCCGCCGCCTGAGGATATCAGGCAGCGGCTTTTGAATGTTCCGAAGCGCCTAGAACGGGTGGACGGACAGCGTGCCGAACACGATGGCCGCGATCACTGCAAAGGCGCTGTACAGCGCTGCCGTGTGAATTCCGGTCCCGGACTTCCGTGAAATGTTTCGCGCGTAAAGGTGCAGGCGGGCTTCCGCCGATAGCTCGCGCATGGTCGATCTCCAACGCCCCATTCTCGGGCATATGGAATATCGTTCGCGGGCGGATTCAAGCGGGCGGCAAAAATAGCGATGCCGCCGCCTTCGGGAACCCGGTTCCGAGAGGAATATTCCTCCTCGCGCGCTCGACCGAGAATCCTATTCGCTGCAATTCGAGGCGTCGGGAACCCGCACCAGTCCCGCACTAACCAAAATCTCGAAAACAACCCCATGCAAAGTAGCCGGAGGCGGAGTTGCGTCGCGCTCAGGCCTTCCAGCGCCCGATCTTGAACGCCGCCAGATGCCCGGGAACGTCGCTCGGGTCGAACGGCGGGCCGGCGAACGCCCCAATGGCACTGGAGGCGCCGGCCGGGCGCCCCGATGCAGCGTCGTAGAGGTCGGGCCTGAACACGGCCATGGCGGTCTTCAGCGCCTCCGGCCGGTACGGCGCCTGGGCCCAGCGAACCATCTGCGCATAGAGCCAGGCCGCTTGCCCCGGATCAGGCCGCGCCGCGGCCTCTCGCCCGACCAGCAGATAGCGATTGCTCTCGCGCATGGTGCCGTCGGGCGAGATCTTCAGGTGGCCATCGAGCGTGCGCTGGATGACACTGGCATCGACGCCGATCCGCTCGGGCTGCGCCAGGATGCGCGCGACCTCGGACCGGTTCTCGGGCCGCTCGATGAACTCCACGGCGCGCAGATGTGCACGCACCAGCGCCGCCACGATACCGGGATGCTTCTCCGACCAGCTCTGCCGCACCGCCAGCACCTTTTCCACCGCGCTAAGCAGGATGTCGGAGACGAAATGCAGGATGTGGCCGATGCCGAGATCGACCGCGATCGAATTCCAGGGCGCGCCGACGCAGAACGCGTCGACATGGCCGTTGGCGAGGCTGTCGACCATGTAGGGCGGCGGCAGCACCACGAGCTGGACGTCCTCGTCGGGATCGACGCCGCCGGCGGCCATCCAGAACCGCAACTGGTAATTGTGGGTCGAGAACGGGAAGGTCATGCCGAAGGTCAACGGCTCCGCCCCGCTCTTGCGCCGCTTGGCCACCACGCGGGCGAGCGCCTGTGCGGTTGCCATCGGATCGAAGCGGTCGCCGTCGAGCTCTTCCATCAGCGCGGCGTGCAGCGCCGGCGATACCGTGATGGCATTGCCGTTGAGCCCGAGATTGAAGGGCGCCGCGATCGGCACCTTGACGTGGCCGAGCCCGAGGCTCGAGGCGATCGCCACCGGCGCCAGCAGATGGGCGGCGTCGAACAGGCCGATATTGAGCTTGTCGCGGACGTTCGACCACGACACTTCCCGCACCAGCGTGACGTCGAGGCCTTCGGCCGTGGCAAATCCCTTGTCGACGGCAACGATCAGCGCGGCAGCGTCGACCAGCGGAATGAACCCGATGCGCAACGGTGTGGTCATTTCAGGAGCTCCGACGCCGTCAGGATCGATTGCGCGATCTCGCCGATCTTCTTTTTCTCGCGCATCGCGGTCGAGCGCATCAACACATAGGCCTCCTCCTCGGTCAGCCCCTTCACCTTCATCAGGATGCCCTTGGCGCGGTCGATCACCTTGCGCTCCTCCAACGCATGCTTGGTGCGATCGAGCTCGTCCTGCAATTTGGAGAAGGCATTGAAGCGCGACACGCAGAGATCGAGGATCGGTTTCATCCGCTCCTTCTTGAGGCCATCGACGATGTAGGCCGAGACGCCCGCCTCCACCGAGGCCTGGATCGAGGCAGCATCGCTCTGATCGACGAACATCGCGATCGGCCGGCGGACCGCACGGCTGACCTGGAACATTTGTTCCAGCACGTCGCGGCTGGGATTCTCGAGGTCGATGACGATGATCTCGGGGTCGAGCGCATAGATCCGCGAGAGCAGGCTCTGCATCTCGCTGATATGGACCACGTCCGTATAGCCGGCCTCCCGCAGCCCCTCCTCCAGGATGGCTGCGCGGATCGGGCTCTCGTCGACTATGACGATCTTGGGAGACGACTCAGCGCTCATCGACGACTCTTAAGGACCCGGCAAGGCCATCCATATCATGCCGGAAGCCCCGGGAAAGGGTTGTAATTCTCGGCAATTGGGACTAGCTCCTGCCCTTCAATCAGGCAGATTTGGGAAGATATGCAAGAGGCCGCCTCGCCGAAAGTGAGCTTTGTGTCCTTGGGGTGCCCCAAGGCGCTGGTCGATTCCGAGCGCATCATCACCCGGCTGCGCGCGGAAGGCTATGAGCTGGCGCGCAAGCATGACGGCGCCGACATCGTCATCGTCAACACCTGCGGCTTCCTCGACAGCGCCAAGCAGGAATCGCTCGCCGCGATCGGCGAGGCCATGGCCGAGAACGGCAAGGTCATCGTCACCGGCTGCATGGGCGCCGAGCCGGAGCAGATCGAGAGCGCCTATCCCGGCGTGCTCTCGATCACGGGGCCGCAGCAATATGAGAGCGTGCTGGACGCCGTGCACCGCGCGCTGCCGCCGGCGCACAATCCGCATATCGACCTGGTGCCGCCGCAAGGCGTCAAGCTGACGCCGCGGCACTACGCCTATCTGAAGGTTTCCGAAGGCTGCAACAACCGCTGCAGCTTCTGCATCATCCCGAAGCTGCGCGGCGATCTGGTGTCGCGGCCGGCCAATGACGTGCTGCGCGAGGCCGAGAAGCTGGTGAAGGCCGGCGTCAAGGAATTGCTGGTCATCTCGCAGGACACCTCGGCCTATGGCGTCGACCTGAAATACGCCGAGAGCCCCTGGCAGGATCGCAGCGTCCGCGCGAAATTCTTCGATCTCGCCAAGGAGCTCGGCGAGCTCGGCGCCTGGGTACGGCTGCAATATGTCTACCCCTACCCGCATGTCGACGAGGTCATTGGCCTGATGACCGAGGGCAAGGTGCTGCCCTATCTCGACATCCCGTTCCAACATGCGAGCCCGGACGTGCTGCGTGCGATGAAGCGCCCGGCCGCGCAGGAGAAGACGCTGGCGCGGATCCAGAAATGGCGCGAGCAGTGCCCCGAGCTGACGCTACGCTCGACCTTCATCGTCGGCTTCCCCGGCGAGACCGATTCCGATTTCGCCTATCTGCTCGACTGGCTCGATGAAGCCGGGATCGACCGCCTCGGCTGCTTCAAATACGAGCCGGTCGCCGGCGCCACGTCGAACGCGATCGGCAATGCCGTGCCCGACGAGGTCAAGCAGGAGCGCTGGAATGCGCTGATGGCCCGCCAGCAGAAGATTTCAACGAAGCGCCTGAAGCGCAAGGTCGGCACCCGCCAGCAGGTCATCATCGACGAGGTCGGTCCGACGGTGGCGAAGGGCCGGTCAAAGGCCGACGCGCCTGAGATCGACGGCGCCGTCTACCTCACCAGCCGCCGCCCGCTGAAGGTCGGCGAGATCGTCACCGCCAAGATCGAGCGCTCCGACGAATACGACCTGCACGGCAGCGTCGCGGGATTCTGACGCTTGACACGTTCCGGCGTTCGGCTGTATGGCCGTGCGCCATGAAGCTGAACCGGACCCACCGCCGCGCCATCTGCCGTCGTCGCACCCGCGACGATGCTGGGCTGCGCCGTGTCCGACGCCATCGCTGATCTTATAAATCAGCCAAGGTTTTCGAGAAGGCCGCGCCCCCAAAGCGCGGCCTTCTCGCTTTTCGGCCTGCCCTTTCCCAACACCGACCCCAGAGGAGAACGACATGACCAACGCTACCCCTCCGTTCGATGCGCTGATGGACATCACCGCGCGCCCCGAGGTCGTGTTCGTGCGCGGCGCCGGCTCGTATTTGTGGGACAGCAACCGCAACCGCTATCTCGATTTCGTGCAGGGCTGGGCCGTGAATCCCCTCGGCCACTCGCCGGTGATCGTGGCCGACGCACTGGCCGCGCAGGCCAGACGGCTGCTCACGCCAAGCCCCGCGTTCTACAACGAGCAGAGCCTGAAACTGGCAAAGCTGCTGGTCGACAACAGCTGCTTCGACCAGGTGTTCTTTGCCAATTCGGGCGCGGAGGCCAATGAAGGCGCGATCAAGCTCGCGCGGAAATTCGGCGCCAAGTACAAGAACGGCGCCCACGAGATCATCACCTTCGAAGGCGGCTTCCACGGCCGCACGCTCGCGACCATGTCGGCCTCGGGCAAGAAGGCGTTCGAGCCGCTGTTCGAGCCGAAGGTCTCGGGCTTCCGCAAGGCCCGGCTGAACGACATCGAGTCGGTGCGAAAGTTGATCTCGTCGTCGACGGTCGCGGTCATGCTGGAGCCGATCCAGGGCGAGGCCGGCGTCTGGCCCGCGACGGATGAGTTTTTGAAGGAGTTGCGCGCGCTGACCCAGCAGCGCGGCCTGCTGCTCATTGTCGACGAGATCCAGACCGGCATCGGCCGGACCGGAAGGCTGTTCGGCTATCAGCACGCCGGGATCGAGCCCGACATCATGACGCTCGGCAAGGGCATCGGCGGCGGCGTGCCGCTCGCGGCCCTGCTCGCGACCGAGCATGCCTCGTGCTTCGATCACGGCGATCAGGGCGGCACCTTCAACGGCAATCCGCTGATGTGCGCCGCGGGGCTTGTCGTGCTCGATCAGGTCGGCAAGCCCGATTTTCTGAAATCGGTTGTCGATGCCGGTCTTTTGCTCGAGCGCGAATTGCAGCGGCTGTCGTCGCGGCATGGGCTCGGCGAGATCCGGGGCCGCGGCCTCCTGCTGGCGCTCGATCTCAAGATGCCGATCGGCGCGGCCGTCGTCGCCGAGGCGTTCGCGTCCGGCGTGCTGATCAACTCACCACAGCCGGACACGCTGCGCTTCATGCCGGCGCTCAACGTGACGCGGGAGGAGATTTCCCTGGTCATCGACTGCCTGGATACGGTGTTGACCAAGGTCGGCGCTGCGCGCCGGGTGGCGTAGTCGCGACCACCCCGTCATTCCGGGGCGATGCGCAGCATCGAACCCGGAATCTCGAGATTCCGGGTTCACGCTTCGCGTGCCCCGGAATGACGATCTACTTACGGCCGCAGGATCGCCGCGCCCGTGGTCGCCCTGCTCTCCAGGTCGATATGCGCCTTGGCGGCGTCCTTGAGCGCATAGGCGTGGTTGATCGGCACGTGCAGCTTGCCGTTGATCACGGCGGCGAACAGCGTGTCGGCGCCTTCGAGCAATTCCTTGCGGGTGCCGACATAGTCGTTGAGCTTGGGCCGCGTCGCGAACAGCGAGCCGTGGTTGTTGAGCTCGGCGAGCGGGAACGGCGGCACCGGACCCGACGCGTTGCCGAAGGAGACGAACAGGCCGCGCGGCCTGAGGCAGGACAGCGATCCCGGGAACGTGGTCTTGCCGACGCCGTCATAGACGACGTCGCAGAGCTCGCCACGGCTGATCTGCTTGACGCGTTCGACGAAGTTCTCCTCGTTGTAGAGAATGACGTGATCGCAGCCATTGGCGAGCGCGAGATCGGCCTTCGCCTTCGAGCCGACGGTGCCGATGACATGGGCGCCGAGTGCCCGCGCCCATTGGCAGGCGAGCAGCCCGATGCCGCCCGCCGCGGCGTGGATCAGCACGCGATGGCCCTGCTCGACCTTGAAGGTCTTGTGCAGAAGGTACCAGACCGTGAGCCCCTTGAGCATCAGCACGGCGCCCTGCTCGTAGGTGATGTGGTCGGGCAGTTTGACGAGCTTGTCGGCCGGGATGACGCGCTCGGACGCGTAGCCGCCGAGATTGTAGTAATAAGCGACGCGATCGCCGGGGTGGAAATTGGTCACCCCCGGACCCACGGCCAGGACCTCGCCTGCGGCCTCATTGCCGGCGATGAACGGCAGGCCGGGCGCCTTGTAGAGGCCGGTGCGGAAATAGACGTCGATGAAATTCAGACCGACCGCATGCTGGCGGATCCGGACCTCGCCGGTCCCCGGCGCGCCCACCTCGACGTCCTCATAGGTCAGGACTTCCGGGCCCCCCACCTGGTGCACGCGCACAGCCTTGGTCATGTCGTCGCTCCCCTCAGATATCAGCGTCAAGCGAGCGAATGCCATCGCGGCCGGCTTGTCAACCAAGCGGGCCGGAACCGGCTACGGCATGATCCGGAAAAGCGCCAAGCGGCTTTCCCTCGCGACCAACGCGCAGCGTTGGCGCGGAGACAATGCCCATTAGCGCGCCGGCTTCCTGCGGTTGCGCTTGGCCATGACGTTGAACGCCTCGACGGCGGCCGAGAAGGCAATCGCGAAATAGATGTAGCCGCGCGGAATGTGGAATTTGAATCCGTCGGCCACCAGCGCCACGCCGATCAGCACCAGGAAGGCCAGCGCCAACATCTTGGTGGTCGGATGCTCCGCGACAAAACGCGCCACCGGTCCCGACGAGATGTACATGATGGCGCAGGCGATCACCACCGCAGCGACCATGATCTCGATGTCCTGCGCCATGCCGATCGCGGTGATGATCGAGTCCAGCGAGAACACCAGGTCGATGATGATGATCTGCACGATCACCCAGAAGAACGCGCTGGCACTCGGCCTGTCGTCGGCTTCCGCCTCGCGCGCCTCGACCTCGCCGTGGATCTCGTGGGTCGCTTTCGCGATCAGGAACAGGCCGCCGCCGATCAGGATGATGTCGCGCCACGACAGCTCGACATCCCTGACTGATATCACCGGTTGCGTCAGCCCGATCAGCCAGACCAGGATCGAGAGCAGCAGAATGCGGAACACCAGCGCCAGCAGCAGGCCGATCTGCCGCGCGCGCTTGGCCTGTGCCGGCGGGATCCGCGACACGATCACCGACAGGAAAATCACGTTGTCGATGCCGAGCACGATCTCGAGCGCAGTCAGGGTCAACAGCGCCGCCCAGGCTTCCGGGCTGGTGATCAATTGCATCATGCTCTGAAGGCTTTCATCCGGCGGATCACGGTATCGCTGCCGATGATGTAGGCGGCGATGGCGCAGAGCCCGAAGGTGATCGGAGCTCCCACCACGAAGTCGTTGGCGAGCGTGTACATGCCGAGCAGCGCCCATGCGAAGAGCAGCCACAGCGTCAGCCAGCGCAGCCGCACCACACGCAGCGGGTGCAGCACGTGGAACGGCGCGAAGGTCAGCGCGATCAGGGCCGCGACCACGATCGTCGACAGCACCGGCGGCAGGTGCAGCAGGAACAGATAGAACGCCGCCGCATTCCACAGCGCCGGGAAGCCGCGGAAATGGTTGTCATCGGCCTTCATGCGGCGGTCGGCGAAATACAGCGCGCTGGAGACCACGATGCCGATGCCGAGGATCGGCGCGGCCAGCGGCAGCAGCATGCCGCTCGCGGTGATCGCATAGGCCGGCACGAACACATAGGTGACGAAATCAACCACCAGGTCGAGCACCTCGCCCGACCAGTTCGGCTGTAGCCGCACCACGTCGAGCCGGCGCGCCAGCGGGCCGTCGATCCCGTCGATGATCAGCGCGACCCCGAGCCAGGCGAACATGTTGGCCCAGTGCTCGCGCACCGCCTCCAGCATCGCCAGCAGCGCCACTCCGGCACCGAGCGCCGTGAAAATATGAACGGAGAATGCGGCGGTCCGCATCCGTTCTGGCAACGCATCGGGCTGGCTCGAATGCTCCATCGGCCGAAGTGCTATCAGGAATCGGACCGGTTTGCATATGCGGTCTTGCGGCGTTCCGCCGCGCAAAGCGTTGGAAACTCTTGGTGGTTAGCGATGGCTTGAAAATCGGGCCAAGCATGTCAAATGTCCTGATATGATCGACAGCTCGCTGGATTATGACGTTATCGTAATTGGCGGCGGTCCGGCCGGATTGACGGCTGCGATTGCCCTTGCCGACGCCGGTGCGCGGACCGCGCTGCTGGCGCGCCGCGCGCCCTATGCCGACAACCGGACCACCGCGCTGCTCGGTGCCTCGACCGATATCCTGGACCGGCTCGACGTCTGGCGGCGCTGCAGCGACCGAGCGGCGGCGCTCAAGACCATGCGCCTCGTCGACGACACCGGCCGCCTGATCCGTGCGCCCGAGGTGCGCTTCTCCTCCGACGAGATCGGCCGCGAGCAATTCGGCTTTAATATCGACAACCGCTCACTGGTCGCGGCGCTCGAGGACCGCGCCGGAGAACTGTCCGCGCTGACGCGGTTCGACGATGAAGCCGCCTCGGTGCGGCCGGACGATGCCACGATCACCGTGGTGACGCGGCAGGGCCAGTCGCTTCAGGCCCGGCTCGTGGTCGGTGCCGACGGGCGCAATTCATTGTCCCGCGAGGCCGCCGGCATCGAGGTGACGAGCCGCGACCTCGGGCAGTCCGCCCTCACCTTCAACATCACCCATACCCGCCCGCACCACAACATCTCGACCGAGTTCCACACCGAGCACGGCCCCTGCGTGTTCGTGCCGCTCAGCGGCGTCAGAAGCAGCGTGGTGTGGGTCTCGGCACCCAAGGAGGCCGAACGGCTGATGGCACTCGGCGACGACGAATTGTCCCTCGCCGCCGAGCGGCAATCGCATTCGATCCTCGGCCGCGTCGAAGTCCAGGGCGGCCGTCACGTGTTTCCGCTGGCGATCGAGCGGCCGCGGCAATTCGCCAAGGACCGGATCGCGTTGGTCGGGGAATCCGCCCATGTGCTGCCGCCGATCGGCGCGCAGGGCCTCAACATGGGACTGCGCGATGCCGCCGATATCGCCGAGATCACGGGGCAGGCGATCGGTCGTGGCGAAGATCCCGGCGCGCCCAATGTGCTGTGGCGCTACCAAGCGGCGCGGCGCCCCGATGTCGCCAGCCGGACCTGGGCGATCGACATCGCCAACCGGTCGCTGCTGAGCGATTTCCTGGGCATGCAGACGGCGCGTGCTGCCGGCCTGCATCTGCTCGGCGCATTCGGCCCGTTGCGGCGACTAGCGATGCGCGAGGGCCTCGCGCCGTCGTGGCGGCGGTGAGAACGGCGTACGTTAAGGAAACACCAGCCGTCCGCTCTGGATGAACCACATCACGCTGGTCAGCGTGACCACCGAGGCGAAGGTGCCGATCAGCACCGCGACCGACGCCGGCTCGATCCAGGTGTCGTTCTGCCGTGCGATCACGAACACGTTGAGCGCCGGCGGCAGCGAGGCCATCAGCACCGCTGTCGCAGCCCAAGGCTGCGCGAACGGGCCGAACAGCAGCATCAGGCCGAACGCCAGCAGCGGATGGATCAAAAGCTTGATCGCGACCACGCCCGGGACCTCCCACGGCACCCGCTCGAACGGCCGCAGCGCCACCGTGATGCCGAGCACGAACAGCGCCGTCGGCGCGGCGGCGTTTTCCAGGAACTGGATGGTGCGATCGAGCGCGACCGGGATCGGGATGTGAAACGCCGCGACCAGCGCCCCGAACACGGCCGACATGATCAGCGGGTTCTGCACGATCTGCCGCAGCACCACGCCAAGTGCGTGCAGCAGCGAGGGATGGTCGCGGTCGGTGAGCTCGATCAAGAGCGGCACGATCGAGAACAGGAAGATGCTGTCGCAGCAGAAGATCAGCGCGGTCGGCGCCGCGGCCTTGGCACCGAGCACGGCGAGCGCGAGGCCAGGCCCCATGTAACCGATATTGCCGTAGGCGCCCGACAGGCCGGCCAGCGTCGCCTCGCGCAGCGTGAGCCCGCCGATCACCTTGCCCGCGACCATCGCCAGGAAGAACGCGAGCACGGTTCCGAGCGTGGTGGCGATCAGGAATGGCGGGTTGTTCAGCTCCGCAAACGGCGTCTTGGACATGATCCCGAACAGCAGCGCCGGCAACGAAACGTAAAGCAGGAAGAAATTCATCCAGGCGAGCCCGCTCTCGGGCAAACCCTTGGCCTTGCCGCACGCGTAACCGATGAAGATCAAGCCGAAATACGGCAACGCCAGATTGAGGATATCGATCATTCTGAAAGTAGTTTCTCGGCCGGATTTCGGGTCGTTTTTGCAGGGCTGGAATCGGTAAAGCGCGGGTTAATTCGGACCTTAGCCCCTAGCATCGGCCACAATGTTGGTCTATCGACGAGCCATGATCAAAGCGCGCACCGCCAAGTTTCAGATCGGGCAGATCGTCCGTCACCGGGTGTTCTCCTTCCGGGGCGTGATTTTTGATATCGACCCGGAGTTCAACAACACCGAGGAATGGTGGCTGTCGATCCCCGAGGACATGCGGCCCCACAAGGACCAGCCGTTCTACCATCTGCTCGCGGAAAACTCGGAGACCGAGTACGTCGCCTATGTCTCGGAGCAGAACCTCCTGCCCGACGAGTCCGGCGAGCCGATCCGGCATTCGCAGGTGGCGGAGATCTTCATCAAGGACAAATCGGGCGGCTACCGTCCGCGCAACCCGTCGCTGAACTGAGCTTCGGCGGCGCTCCGGCGAATGCCACCGCGTTCGCGCTGCCACGCTCACACCCCCTCGCGCCTGGCCAAGACAACCGCGATCGCCCAGACGGCAAAGCCCGCCAGCGCCAGCCCCGCGCCGACGAGGCCGGTCGACGTCCAGCCATAACCCGCGGCAACCGCCATTCCGCCGAGCCACGGACCCAGCGCATTGGCGACGTTGAAGGCGGAATGGTTGAGCGCGGCGGCGAGGCTCTGCGCCTCGCCCGCGACGTCCATCAGGCGGGTCTGCAACACGGTGGCGAGCGCCCCGCCCAGCCCGATCAGGAACACGTCGGCGGTCAGCGTCCAGAAATTTCCGGCCGCCAGCGGATACAGCGCGAGCGTCGCCGCCGACCATAGCAGGAGCCCGCCTGCGGTTGCCATCAGCGCGCGGTCGGCAAAGCGCGGCACGATGATGTTGCCGGCGGTGAGGCCGGCGCCGAACACGCACAGCGTGACCGGCACCAGCGCCGGCGACGAGTGGGTTACCGCCAGCATGGTCGACGCCAGATAGGTGTAGACCGAGAACAGCCCGCCGAAACCAATGGCGCCGATCGCCAGCGTCAGCCAGACATGCTTGCGCCCGAGTGCCGACAGTTCACGCAGCGGGCTCGCCTTGCTGTTGGCGGCATCACGCGGGGCGAAGATCAGGACCAGGATCGCGGTCAGGAGCGCGAGGCCGGCAACGATCGCGAAGGCCCAGCGCCAGCCGATGGCCTGCCCGACCCCGTTGGCGAGCGGAACGCCGATCGTCGTCGCGACGGTGAGCCCCAGCAGCACGCGGCCGACGGCCGCCGTGCGCCTGTCCATTGGGACCAGCGAGGCTGCGACCAGCATGGCGATGCCGAAATAGGCGCCGTGCGGCAGCCCCGCCATGAAGCGCAGCGCCAGCATGGTGTGATAATCGGGCGCGAGGCCCGAAAGGCCGTTCATCAGCGCGAAGAAGCCCATCAGCGCGATCAGCAGCGTCCGCCGCGTCATGCGCGCCGACAGCACCGCGATGACCGGCGCACCGACGACGACGCCGAGCGCGTAGGCGCTGATCGCGTGGCCGGCCTGGGGCTCGCTGACGTGCAGATCGTGGGCGAAGAACGGCAAGAGGCTCATGGTCGCGAATTCGGCGATGCCGATCGCGAACCCGCCCATCGCCAGCGCGAGATGGACGATGCCGGGATGAAAGTTACCGGGGGCGTTATCCTGGCTGACGCGAACGCCAGCATCGACCGACGCACCGCCGGTCGGCCGTTCCGGAGGCCGGGAGCGCGGTTCGCGCCGCTGCGTGCTGACTTGCTGGGACATAGCGCGACTTCCGTGACTGCGAACGGCGGCCAGGATTCGCGGAAGAACCACGCGCAGATTTGCGCATCGAAGGCGCGCTGTCCGCGCTTTCGTCTGGCCTCCCGTATCGGATTTATGATTGTACTTCGACGCCGGACCTGTCCGGACGAGGCACCCACGATGCGCGCTCATCGCGCGACGCAATCGAAGCACCCTTCGATGACCATCGCACACGATCTGCCCGATCACCAGCGCAGCAGGCTGCCAGCAGCCAGTCTGTTTCGCATGACAAAAAAAGGCGCCCTTCCGGGCGCCTTTTGATCGCGATGATCTCGCGTTTTCTTGAACGCGAGATTGAAGTGTTTACTTGGCCGCCGGATTGGCTGGTGCCGGAGCCTGCGCAGAGCCACCGCCCGCGCCTTCCAGCTTCTTGCGCTGCTCTTCGGCGCGCTTCTGCAACTCTTCCTGCAGCTTCTTCGAGTTTTCCTCGAACACCTTCGGATCGGTCGGCGGGCCGTCATAGGCCTTGGCGAATTCGGTGTTGAGCGGCAGCGGCAGCGTCAGCGGCGCGCCGTTCGAATTGATCGCCTGGACCACGAGGTTCTGGCCCTTCTTCATGTTGGCGATCAGCTCGGGCGTCGCTTCATAGTCGGACATGCAGCCGTTCTGGAAGCAGATCACATAGGGCGCCTGCTGCGGCGGGTTGCCGTCGACGATGATGCGGGTGCCGTGCACGAGCTGCATGCCGAGCGGCAGCGTGACGCGCAGGATCTTCTTCGGCTCGCCTTCCGGCTCGATGATCACGGCGGCAATCACCGGCTGGCCGGACTCGATGCGGCCGTCCTTGCCGGTGAAGCAGACCTGCTTGGCGTTGGCTTCCTGGCCCTTCAGGCAGAACTTGGTCCAGGGGGCGTAGATCAGCTGGATCTGCTGATCCTGCGCCGGCGGCTGGGCGGCCGCAGCGGGCGGCTGGCCGGCGGCCGGTGCTTGGGCGGGCGCCTGGGCTGCCGGAGCCTTCGGAGCTGCCTTGGGTGCCGCCTTGGGCGCAGCCTTCGGTGCCGCAGGCGCCGGCGCTGCCGGCTGCTGGGCCCGAGCGGCAGGAACCAGGAGCGCTGCAGAGAATGCCGTCGCCGCCATCAGGGCAACAATTCGCCCATGCGGCCGGACCGGGGCGGCCAAGATACGGAAATTCATTGCGGAAAACCCTTTCTGAACGGAAGCCCGAAACCGCTGCAGGCGCCGACACATAGCCGTTTGGGCGGCTGTCTCCTAGTCAATTGAGGCGGATACGTGACAGGCGTTCCCGCCTTCGAATTGCACGCCTTCAATACAGCGGCGCGCGGAAAGATCAATGCCGACAAGCGTATTTGCGCCCATCTCCCGGCGGGTTTCAGCGGCCTGTGATAAACCTCCGGACGTGACGTTTCGCGAATCAAATCCGGCGCCTCACGCACGTGTTCCCGGGCACACTTGGCGCGCCGCATTGGCCGCGATCTGGCTGGTCTTGGGATTGTTGATGAGCGGGCTGGCCCCTGCGGCGGCCGCCGAGAGCCACGCGATCGCGATGCATCGCGCCCCCGCGCTGCCACCCGACTTTACCCACCTGCCCTATGCCAATCCCGACGCTCCCAAGGGCGGCCGCCTGATCCAGGGTGTGATCGGCACCTTCGACAGCCTCAATCCGATGATCATCAGGGGCGTCGCCGTGCCGCAGGTCAGGGGCTACGGCTATGAGCGCGGTTATGTCTACGAAAGCCTGATGGCGCGGGGCAACAACGAGCCGTTCACGCTGTACGGCCTGCTCGCGCGCAGCGTCGAGACCGACGACGCCAGAAGCTATGTGACGTTCCACATCGATCCCCGCGCCCGCTTCTCGGACGGCCAGCCGGTACTCGCCGACGACGTGCTGTTCTCGTTGGCGCTGCTGCGCGACCACGGCCGTCCGATGCACCGTCAGTATTATTCGAAAGTCGCAAAGGCCGAGGCGCTCGACCCGCTCACGGTCCGGTTCGATTTCGGCGGCGTGGCGGATCGCGAATTGCCGCTGATCCTCGGCCTGATGCCGATCCTGCCGCGGCACGCCATCGAACCGGAAAAATTCGAGGAAACAACCTTGGCGCCGCCGATCGGGTCCGGCCCCTACCGCGTGACGGCGGTCAAGCCCGGCGCCAGCGTCACCTTCACGCGTGATCCCAATTATTGGGGCCGCGATCTGCCCATCAACCTCGGCCTCTGGAACTTCGACGAGATCAGGCTCGATTACTACCGCGAGGCCAACGGCATGTTCGAGGCCTTCAAGCGCGGGCTGTATGATTTCCGGACCGAGACCGAGCCGCTGCGCTGGCACGACGGCTATGACTTCCCGGCGGCGCGCAACGGCGAGGTGATCCGCGACACCATCAAGATCGGCACGCCGCGGCCGTCCGAATTCCTGGTGTTCAACAGCCGGCGGCTGAAATTTGCCGACCTGCGGGTGCGTCAGGCACTGGCGATGCTGTTCGATTTCGAATGGGTCAACCGCAACTACTATTTCGGACTGTTCTCGCGCGCCGGCGGTTTCTTCGCCGGATCGGATCTGTCCGCCTATGGCCGTCCCGCTGACGATCGCGAGCGCGAGCTGCTCAAGCCATACCTGTCGCACATCCAGCCCGATATCCTCGACGGCCGCTATCGTCTGCCGGTCACCGACGGGTCGGGACGCGACCGCAGCCTTCTGCGCAGTGCGCTCGCGCTGCTCGCCGAGGCGGGCTACGCGCTCGACGGCACCGTCCTGAAGCAACGGTCGACAGGGACGCCGCTGCGCATCGAGATCCTGGTGACGACGCGCGAGCATGAGCGGATCGCCCTCGCCTATCAGCGTGACCTGAAGCGGGCCGGCATCGAAGCCACTGTGCGGGTGGTCGACGCGGTGCAGTTCGAGCAGCGCCGGGTCGGCTATGACTTCGACATGATCCCCATCCGCTGGGACCAGTCGCTGTCGCCCGGCAACGAGCAGTGGTTCTACTGGGGCAGCCAGGCCGCCGATGTGCCAGGCACAAGGAACTACATGGGCGCCAAGAATCCCGCCATCGATGCCATGATCGCGGCGTTGCTCGCGGCGCACGAGCGGCCGGCCTTCGTCTCGGCGGTACGGGCGCTGGACCGGTCCCTGATGTCGGGCTTCTACGCTATCCCCCTATTTAACTTGGGAGAGCAATGGATCGCGCGCTGGAATCGGATAGAACGGCCTTCGACCACGGCGTTGACGGGCTACCTGCCGGAGACCTGGTGGCAGAAGCCCGGCACGCAATCCAGATGATTTGCCGAGTGATGCGACCCGACGCGGCATGATCTGGTCCGACCGAAGCGATGCAACCGACGTTGAACCCGTGAACCAGTCGATCACCTCGCCAACGCTCGATACCCTGTTCAAGCGCACTTTGGCGCGGCAGCCCGAGGCGCTGGCGCTGGTCGACCCGCTCAACAAGCAGCGCATCACCGGACAGACCCGCAAGCGCCTGACCTATGCCCAGGCCGATCGCGCGATCTCGGCGATCGCCGCCCACTTCGTCCAGAGCGGATTGCCGGCCAACACGGTGATCGCCGTGCAGCTGCCCGGCACGGTTGAATTCGCCCTCACGGTCCTCGCCGCCCATCGGGTAGGCTTGGTGGTGGTGCCGCTGCCGCTGCTGTGGCGGCAGGCCGAGCTGACGTCCGTGCTCAACCGCACCGCGGCGCGGGCGATCGTCAGCTGCGGCCGGATCGACGGCGTCTCCTATGCCGACATCGCCATGAACGCCGCGGCGGAAGCCTTCTCGATCCGCCATGTCTGCGGCTTCGGCACCGATCTGCCCGAAGGCATGGCCTCGCTCGACCAGGCGATCCTGGAGGACACCCGGGCCTCACGCCCGATGATCGAGGACGGCCGCAAGCCGGCGCTGATCTCGTTCGACGTCACCAGTGAAGGTTTGCGTCCGGTGCCGCGGGCGCATTTCGGCCTGATTGCCGGCGGACTCGCTATGTCGCTGGAGAGCGATCTGCCGCCAGGCGCCACCATCATGTCGGCGTTCGCGCCGATGTCGTTCGCCGGCATCTGCGCGTCGCTGGTGACCTGGCTGCTGTCGGGCGGAACGCTGGTGCTGCACCACCCGTTCGACGAGGACGCGTTCGAGACCCAGTTCAACGAGCACGGCTGCAATACGCTGATCGCGCCGGCGCAGCTCGCGCTGCGGCTCGACGAGCGCGGCCTGTCGGAGCGCCTGCCCAGCCTGCGCAACGTGATCGGCCTCTGGCGTACGCCGGAGCAAGTTGCCTCCAGTGCGCATTGGACCTCGCGGCCGGTGACCATGACCGACGTCTATCTGTTCGGCGAGGCCGGGCTGTTCGGCGCCCGCCGCACCGGCGAGGACGGATCGCCGGCCCTGATCAAGCCGGGGCCGCACAGCGCGCCGCGCGAAGCGCCCGGCGCATCGATCGCCGGCGAGATCCTGCTGACGCCGAAGGGCACGCTCGGCCTGCGCGGTCCGATGGTGCCGGTCGCCGCCTATGCGCCGCCGCCTCCGCCCGGCGACAGCCTGATCGCGCCGCCGCCGCGCGATTTCGTCGACACCGAATATGCCGCACGGGTCGATCGCGCGACCGGGGCCATCAACATCACCGCGCCGCCGTCGGGGGTGATGACGGTCGGCGGCTACCGCTTCCTCGCCCAGGAGCTGCAGGAGTGGTCGCGCCGCCTCGGCCAGGGTGCGCTGCTCACGGCATTACCGGACCGTCTCAGCGGCCACCGCCTGGCCGGACGGGCGCAGGACAATGCGCGCGCCCGCGACGCCCTCACAGAACTTGGGCTTAACCCCTTGATGGTCGAAGCATTTCGCGACCGTGGTGGCGCCGGACTGAGTTAAAATCTTATCATTGCGTTAGTCTTATCATTGTGTTGACGCTGCATTAAGCCATGCGAACTAGCATCGCAGCCGTTTGCTGATCTTAAGCATTGGTTTCGAGCGTTCGAATGTCCCAACAAGGTCCGGTCCTCATCGTATCGGCGTCGACAAGGCCGTCGTTCGCCGCAGTCCTCGATGAGACGAAACTGTTCCCGGTCGTGGTCAGCGACTGGAACGAGGTCGGACGGGCCATCGAGCAGGTCAAGCCGGCAGCGATCATCGCGGCCGCCGAGGGCGTCGACTTCGTCACCCTGTCGGGTCTCGCCAAGCGCGCCGCCGCCCGCGCGCCGTATCTGCCGCTGATCGCGGTCGATCCTGCGACCACCCTGCCCGACACCGTGATCGCATTCTTCCAGAACAAGGGTCTGCCGGATCGGCTGGTCGCCCGGCTCAATGCGTCCTTACGCGTTCGCGGCCTGCATGCAACCGTGATGCGCCGCCTGGTGCCGCCGGCACCGATCGCCCTGTCTGACATCGATCCGATCGGAGAGGCCACCGCGCTGTTGATCGGC
This sequence comes from Bradyrhizobium sp. USDA 3262, assembly GCF_054060035.1. NCBI lineage: Bacteria > Pseudomonadati > Pseudomonadota > Alphaproteobacteria > Hyphomicrobiales > Nitrobacteraceae > Bradyrhizobium > Bradyrhizobium sp. USDA 3262. The sequence goes on along the minus strand of NZ_JBSSCT010000001.1, from coordinate 5,554,061 downwards.
CGCGGCGGCGCCTACCCGACGCTGTCGGTCGCGCTCGGCGAACGCGCCGGCGTGGTCGGCGCGCTCAGCATCGAGGCCGCCGCCAAGCATCTCTCGAGCCGCGATATCGACGGCATCGTGCTGGCGGAAGGATTCACGCCGCGGGTGATGGATGCGTTCCTGACCGTGCTGACCGAGGATGTCCGCTTCCGCCCGTTGCCCGTGATCGTCGCCTCGGGCGAACTGACGCCGCGATACGAGCTGCCCAATCTCGAGATCGTCACGGCCGGACCGACCCGCATCGCCGACATGGCGCTGCCGATGATCCGCCAGCACGCCTTCGAGGCGCGGCTCGGCCGCATGCTGAAGGCGATCGACGCCAAGGGCCTGATCGATGCCCGCACCGGCCTGCTCACCAAGGCCGCGTTCGAGCGCGACTTCGCCACCGCCGTCTACCAGACCGCCGAGCGCGGCGGCGCGCTCTCGGTGGCGCGCTTCACCTTCGACGACACGCAGCCGCGTGCGCAATTCGACGGCGCGCGGATCATCAGCCGGCTGATGCGCCAGGCCGATTTCGGCGCGGTGCACGACGACCGCTCGCTGGTCGTGGCATTCGCCGGCACCGACCTGCGCAACGCGCAAGCGATCACGCGGCGATTGGCGAGCGTCATGCGGCACACCCAGAACGGCCGCCGCGATGCCCGCTCCGAGCCTGCCGTCAGCGTCGCAACGCTGATGCCGGGCGATTCCGCGATCTCCTTGCTCGGACGCCTGTTCGGAGCGCCGGAGCGCGCGGCGTCGTAAGGCCCGCGGATTTTAGGGCACGGTCATCGCCGGCGCAGCATACCCCATCCAGCCGCTGCAATTTCAGTCCGGCAACAATCCCATGCCCGCGGCAAGCAGCACGAGAGCCTCCATGATCATATGGGCGCAGAGCTGGGCGGCCATTCCCTGAACGTCCTGTGGCGGGCTGACCGTGTTGAAATCCATCGCGACGATGTTCAAGCCTGAAAGGCTGCGCAGCAATTCGATCCCCTCGCGGGCCGACAGGCCTCCCCAGGCGGGCGTGCAGACGCCGGGAGCGACCGATGGATCGAACACATCCATGTCCCAGCACAGATAGACCGGTCGCGCGCCGACGACCTGGCTGAATTCCGCGACGGTCTGCGCGAAACCGCGCCGCATCAGCTCCTCGATCGTGACGACGCGAAATCCGAGCGACCGCGTATGTTCGAGCACACCCGGGCAATAGGTGAATCCGCGCACGCCGATGTGCCAGGATCGGCCGGCGTTCACCACGCCTTCCTGCGCCGCGTTGGTGAACTGCGTGGCCGCATTGTACCGATCGTCGGGCGTATACGGATATGCATCGGTATGGCTGTCGATATGCAGTGCGACGAGATCCTTGTGATACCGGGCGGCGGCGCGCATCAGCGGAAGCGAGACCGAACCGTCGCCGCCGATCCCGACCGGCACCGCGCCAAGCTCGAGAATTCGACCGGCGGCAGCCTCGATCTTGACAAAGGCGTCTTCGATGCGTCCCGGCACCAAGGCAACATCGCCGGCATCGACTGCACCCAACAATGACAGCACGTCGACGTCGGCGAGCGACGGATGATAGCGGCGAATGAGCCGCGACTCCCGCCGGACCTCCAGCGGGCCTTGCCGGGCGCCGACGCGGAACGGATGCGTGCCGCAGTCGAACGGCACGCCGAGCACGGCAGCGCGGCTGCCCGGCCGCGGTAACCCCGCCGGCAATCCCATGAATGTTTCCGGACCCACGAAACCCGCCACGTCGCTCATTTTCTGTTCTCTCCTGTCAGCATGTCGAAGGCGGTCAGCGCGTGCACGCGCGACACCGTCGCCAGTTCGGCGATGTCAGCGTACTCATCCGGCGCGCCCATGTTGTGAGGAGTCGGCCCATAGACCACCGTCGGGATTCCCGCCATTCGAAACCAGCGCGCATCGGAGCCGCCGACGCGCATGTTGATCGCCGGCGCCCTGCCGATGATGTCCGTCGCTGCAGTTGCGCAGCGCGTGACGATCTCGTCACCGGGGCCGGTGTGATTGGGTTCGAAGCAGCGCAACACGCGCCATGTGATGCCGGGCAGATCGAGCACCTCCCGCAACAGCGCGAGGACAGCTTCCGACGTGACGCCGACCGGCAGACGCAGGTCGATGGCCGCTCGCGCCTGGCTCGGCACCAGGTTCGGCGACGAACCGCCACCCACCGTTCCGATGTTGACCGTGACGCTCGACAGGACGTCGGCTTCGCCGGCGCCGCACAGCGGTTCGGAGACAGGCCTTGCACGGCGGATGGCGTCGGCGACATTGACCGGCATCGCAACCGCCAGGCTGCGCAGCTCACTCACTCTGTCCAGCGCTTCACGCAAGCGATCGATCGCATTGATGCCGAGATGGACATGCGCGCCGTGCGCCGCGCTGCCCTCCGCCTCGATCTCGATCCAGAGGAATCCCTTCTCGCCGAAGCGCAGCACCATCGGTGAACCGGCGTCGCCAATGATCACGGCGTCGCCGCTGGCATGGGGGACCTGGTCGAGCAGGTATTTGGTCCCGTATGGACCCATACTTTCCTCGTCGCCGGCGAGCGTCAGCACCACCTCTCCCGCCCATGCCGCGCGCTGCTCGGCCAATGCGGCCATCGCGGCCATCGATGCCGCGATGCCGCCCTTCATGTCGGCAGCGCCGCGGCCGTAAAGGCGGCCGCCTACGACCTCTCCGTCGGGATTGACCGACCAGCTCATCCGCTCGCCCAACGGATAGGTGTCGAGATGGCCGTTGAACACGATGCGGCGGCCGGGGGCGTGGCCCTTGATCCGCGCGACGACGTTGACGATCTCGGCTGTCCCCGGATGCAGCTCAACCGCAACGCCAGGCACATGCGCCCCGAGAAGATCGGCCGCCAGCGCCGCCACGGCGCGCGTGTCGCCGTCCGGATTTGGCGACGGCACTCCGATCAGCCGCATCGCCAGCTCGACGACCTGGCTGGTCCGATCGCTCGAAACCGCGCGGCGAACTTGATCAACGTCGTGCAAGGCGCGCTTCCCATATGCGGATTGAGTGGGTGAGCGGCCAGCAGATCGCGAAATACACCACCGCGATGAAGGTGAATATTTCCAGCGGCCGGAACGTCGACGACGACAACTCCATGCCGCGCCGCGTGACCTCGCCGACCGACACCACGGACGCAAGCGAGGAATACTTGATGAGCTGGACGAAATTGGCGGCCAGCGGCGGCAGCACGCTGCGAATCGCCTGCGGGCCAACGATCCGCACAAAGCTCTGCGCGGGCGTCAGGCCGAGCACCTGCGCCGCTTCGCGGTGCCCTACCGGAACGGTCTGGATGCCCGCTCTGAAGACCTCGGAGATGAACACCGCCGAATAGAGCGAGAGACCGAGGATCGACGCGGCCAGCGCATCGATCCTCACATTGAAGACGATCGGCAGCACGTAATAGACCCATAGCAGCTGCACAAGGATTGGCGTATTGCGGACGATTTCGCCGACCGAAAGCGCGATGATGCGCGCGAAGCGGAAACGGGACATCTGCATGATCGCGATGACGAGCCCCAACAGGGTCGCCACCACGAGCGTGACAATTGAAATGAACAGGGTCATTTCCATGCCGGAGGCAAGAAAACCCAGATTGTTCGGGATGACGTCCCAGCGAAAGCTGTAGCTTTGCATCTGATGTCTCAGGGCGCGACGATCGGTCCGAGCTTGTTCTTCTCGGCGGCGGCCTTGAGCCGGCCGTCGAGCTTGATGGTGCGAACGAACAGGTTCACGTAGTTCAGCCAGATCTGGTCACCCTGGTTCATGACGTACGCGTACGGCGTCACGGACAGGTTTTCCGGCGGCGCCACCGTTGTGGTCCAGTCGAACTGGGCATTCATTTTGATCGAGGCCGGATAATCGGTCATGACGACGTCGACGCGTTGCGCCATCAGCTCAGCCGGGGTCGTGGCCGGAGGTGCAACCGCGACGGTCTTGGCGTTCTTGAAGTAGGACCGCATGAAGTTCTCGACATAGCTGCCGAGCGAGACGCCGGCGTTGACGCCCGGCTTGTCGATATCCGCCCAGGATGTGATCGGGCCGCCCTTGCGCACGACGGCATAGACGCCGCTCGTCAGATACGGGTCCGAGAACGCGACGGCCTGCGCACGCTTCATCGTCGCCCCGACGCCGAACATGCCGAGATCGCATTTGTTGGCCTGCAGGTCGGCGATGAAACTGCCAAAGCTGGTCTCCACATAGTCCAGCTTCACGCCCATGTCCTTTGCGAGCTCCTTGGAGAGGTCGATGTCGATCCCCTCGAGCTGTCCGCTATCCGGATTGCGGAACGAAATCGAATAGTACATGGGCCAGATGCAGACCCTGAGTACCCCGCTCTTGGTGATCTCGTAGAGGCGCGATTGCGTCTGCTGGGCAGCCGCCGGCGTCATCGAGAGAAAGAGCGCGCAAACGAAGGCAAGTCGGCGCAGATTTGGCATGAGCTTCAATCTCCTGTCGTGCGGTGATCACTCGTCAAACTGATTGAGAAAGCGCTTGGCGCGCTCGGTTGTCGGCCGTTCGAAAAAGGCGGCCGGCGCGCCGTGCTCAACGATCATCCCCTCGTCCATGAACACGACATGGCTCGCCACGCGCCGGGCGAAGCCCATCTCGTGCGTCACCACGAGCATCGTCATGCCTTCGAGCGCGAGCGTGCGCATGACCTGCAGCACCTCGCGGCGAAGTTCGGGGTCGAGAGCCGACGTCGGCTCGTCGAACAGGAGTATCTTCGGCTGCATGGCAAGCGCCCGGGCGATCGCCACGCGTTGCTGCTGGCCTCCGGACAGCCTGGCCGGATAGGCATCGCGCTTCGCCTCCATGCCGACCTTCTGAAGCAGCCGTTCGGCCGTGACGACCGCCTCATCCCGGCTGACCCCGCGCACGCGCATCGGGGCCTCGATGATATTTCCCAGCACCGTCATGTGCGGCCACAGATTGAACTGCTGGAACACCATTCCGATTTCCGGCCGCACCTTGCGGGCAGCGAGCCGCACATCCGACGATGGCCGGGCCTGCGAGACCGTCGCCCCCTCCATCACGACGCGCCCGTCGGAAGGAGCTTCCAGCAGCGCCATGCATCGCAGAAGGGTCGTCTTGCCCGAGCCGCTTGGACCGATGATGCAGGTCGACTGCCCGGTGCCCAGCGCAAGGTCGACGCCGTTCAGAACGGTGTGGGCGCCGAAGCGTTTGACGACCGCCTCGGCGGCCAGGACCGACGCGGCACATGATGCGTGGCTAACGTTCATCCCCGCAGACCCTCCAGACGAGTTCATCCCGAAACATAAGCAAATATAATGCCAATGCTTGTCACGCTCAGATTGCGGTAACATTATCTGGAATTTCGTCGGCGTGATGTGCGAAAATTCCTTGTATTATTGGCGTTTCCCTCCATGCTCATACCACGAGCAGCATCGAAACGATATATAGATATTCGTTATGGATCGTCGCCTTGTTGAGATTTTCCATGCTGTTATGCAGCATCGATCGGCAACTGAGGCCGCGCGCGCACTCGGCATATCGCAGCCGGCTGTGAGTACGGCCTTGAAACGGCTGGAAGCGGATGTCGGGTTTGCGCTGTTTCGCCGGGAGAGCCGCCATATCGTGCCTACGCCGGAGGCGCATCTGCTGCACAATGAAGCGATCCGAGCGCTCGCCGGGTTTGCCGAACTGGAGGATGCCGCTGCCGGGATCTCCGCAGGCAAGCGCGGCGTTCTGACGATCGCGAGTCCGGGACCTGGGATAGTCTGGCTTCCGGGCGTCGTCAGCCGCTTCCAGCGCGAGCGGCCGTCAACGACGATCAGGCTCCTGACCCGAAGCTCCGAGAATGTCCGGAGCCTGGTCTCGGCGCGTGCATTCGACTTCGGAGTCGCCGAGCCGCCGTTCGACCGCACCAATGTCGTGTTGCGGCGCTACCGGATGTCGCTCGACTGCGTGATGCCTGCAACGCATGCACTGGCTGACCGGAAAGTCGTCACTCCCGATCTTCTCGAGCGACATGATCTGATCATCACCTCGCAGAGCCGATCGACCTATGCCGCGGTATCGCGCGCCTTCGAAGCCAGCGGTACGCCGTTTCATCCGGCGATCGAGTGTGAATTCTTCGCCGTCGCGCTCAACCTCGTCATCGATGGCGCGGGCGTCTGCCTCGTCGACGCGCTCAGCGCGTCCGAAACGCTCAGGCGAACCAGCGGTGCGAGCACGCTCGTCGTCCGCCCCTTCGCGCCGGCGATCCACTACGAGGTCGGGGTCCTCAAGCCGACGATCGGCGAACTCAGCGTTCTCGCCGAGCAGTTCCTGAAACTGCTCGACGACCACGTTGCGCCATATTTGATCCGATCCTGAGCAGGGGTTTGCGTCGAACCGCGTGTCAAGCCGCCTTCTTGCTCTCCGCGAGGTTCGCAAGCTGGCGCAGGATCTCGGTGGTGCCGGCGAGGCGCTCTTCGGGCGTATCCCATTCCTGGAAGAACACCACCTTCATATCGGGCCGCACCTTGGCGGCCTGGCCGTGCTGGCGGATGAAGCTCACGAGACGCTCCGGATGGGCAAAGCTGTTGTCGCGAAATGCGATCACGGCGCCCTTCGGGCCGGCGTCGACCTTCCCGACATTGGCCCTTCGGCAATAGGCCTTGATCGCCGCGACCTTGAACAGATAGCGCACCTCGTCCGGCAGCACGCCGAAGCGGTCGCGCATTTCGGCAGCAAAGGCGTCGATGTCCTCGTCGGTGTCGAGATCGGCGAGCCGACGATACAGCGACAGCCGGACGCTGAGGTCGTTGACATAGTCCTCGGGGATCAGGACCGGCATGCCGATCGTGATCTGCGGCGACCAGCGGTCGGCAGCCGGCTCGGCGACGCCGGCCTTGAGGTTGACGATCGCCTCCTCCAGCATCGACTGGTACAGCTCGAAGCCGACTTCCTTGATGTGGCCGGACTGCTCTTCGCCGAGCAGATTGCCGGCGCCGCGGATGTCGAGGTCGTGCGAGGCGAGCTGGAAGCCGGCCCCCAGCGTCTCCAGCGATTGCAGCACCTTGAGCCGGCGCTCCGCCTGCGCCGTGATCTTCTGCTGCGCCGGCAGCGTGAACAGTGCATAGGCGCGCAGCTTGGAGCGGCCGACGCGGCCGCGCAGCTGGTAGAGCTGGGCGAGGCCGAACATGTCGGCGCGGTGCACGATCAGCGTGTTGGCGTTCGGGATGTCGAGGCCGGACTCGACGATCGTGGTCGAGAGCAGGATGTCGTACTTGCCGTCGTAGAACGCGGACATGATGTCCTCGATAACGGTCGGCGGCATCTGGCCGTGGGCGACCGCGACCTTCATCTCCGGCACGTTCTTGTCGAGGAAGTCCTTGACGCCGGCGAGGTCCTCGATCCGCGGCACGACGTAGAACGCCTGTCCGCCACGGTAGCGCTCGCGCAGCAGCGCCTCGCGGATCATCAGGGGATCGTGCGGCGCGACGAAGGTGCGCACCGCAAGGCGATCGACCGGCGGCGAGGCAATGATCGAGAGCTCGCGAACGCCGGTCAACGCCAGTTGCAGCGTGCGCGGGATCGGGGTCGCCGACAGCGTCAGCACGTGGACCTGGGCGCGCGCAGCTGCTTCAGCCGCTCCTTGTGGCTGACGCCGAAATGCTGCTCCTCGTCGACGATCAGCAGGCCGAGATCCCTGAACTTGATGGCCTTGCCAAGCAGCGCATGGGTGCCGACGACGATGTCGACATTGCCGTCGGTGAGCCCCTTCTTGACCTGGTTCAGCTCCTTGGTCGAGACCAGCCGCGAGGCCTGCGCGATATTCACCGGGAAGCCGCGGAAGCGCTCGGTGAAGGTCCGTGAGTGCTGGCGCGCCAAGAGCGTGGTGGGCACCACGACCGCGACCTGCTTGCCCTCCAGCGCCACGGCGAACGCGGCGCGCAGCGCCACCTCGGTCTTGCCGAAGCCGACGTCGCCGCAGATCAGGCGGTCCATCGGGCGGCCGATCTCGAGGTCCTTCAAGGTCGAGGTGATGGCCCCGAGCTGATCCTCGGTCTCCTCATAGGGGAAGCGCGCGCAGAATTCGTCATAGACGTGCGGCTGCAGCGGGAATTTCGGCGCCTCGTGCAGCTGCCGCTCGGCGGCGATCTTGATCAACTCGCCCGCGATCTCGCGGATGCGGTTCTTGAGCTTGGCCTTGCGGGCCTGCCAGCCGCCGCCACCGAGACGGTCGAGTTCGACATTGGCGCTATCGGAGCCGTAGCGCGACAACAGCTCGATGTTCTCGACCGGCAGGAACAGTTTTGTCTCGGCGGCATAATGCAGCTCGAGACAGTCGTGCGGCGCGCCGGAGACTTCGAGCGTCTGCAGCCCGACGAAGCGGCCGATGCCGTGCTCGACATGGACCACGAGATCGCCGGTCGCAAGGCTCGTCACCTCCGAGATGAAATTGTCGAGCTTGCGGCTCGCCTTGCGCGGCCGCACCAGGCGGTCGCCGAGAATGTCCTGCTCGCTGATGACGGCGAACTCGTCGGTCTCGAAGCCGGATTCCATGCCGAGCACGGCCAGCATGGTCTCGTTGCGCGGCGTCGCCTGCACGATCCGCCAGGTGTTGACGCTGGTCGTGTTCAGGAGCTTGTGGTCGCGCAGCATCGCGCCCATGCGGTCGCGCGAGCCCTCGCTCCACAGCGCGATCACCACCTTCTTGCGCTGCGACTGCAGCGCGCCGACATGACCGACCACGGCCTCGAACACGTTGACGTTGGTGTCGGCGCGCTCGGGGGCGAAATTGCGGCCCTGCCGCGCGCCGGCGTCGAACACGTCGGGCGTGCCTTCGGGCACCGCGAACGGCGTCAGCCGCGCCAGCGGCGCATCGCCGAGCAGCTTGGTCCATTCGGCCTCGGTCAGATAGAGCTGGTCCGGCGGCAGCGGCTTGTAGATCGCGCCGCTGCCCGGATGCTCCAGCGCCTCGCGCCGCGCGTCATAGTAGTCAACGATCTGCGAGAACCGCTCGCGCGCGGCGTCCTCGCCCTGCGGCTCGATCGCGACCGTCGCGCCGTCGAGATAATCGAACAGCGTGTCCATCCGCTCCTGGAACAGCGGCAGCCAATGCTCCATGCCGGGATGGCGCCGTCCCTCGGACACGGCTTCATAAAGCTGATCGTCGCGCTCCGGCGCGCCGAACGCGGCGACATAGCCCATGCGGAAACGCCGTATGGTCTCAGTGGTGAGCTGGAATTCGGAGACCGGCACGAGGTCGAGCCCGCGCATATCGAGCAGCGTGCGCTGGGTCTCGGCATCGAAGGTGCGGATCGACTCAAGGGAGTCACCGAAGAAGTCGAAGCGCACCGGCTGGTCGAGGCCGGCCGGAAACAGATCGAGGATGCCGCCGCGCACGGCATATTCGCCGGGCTCGCGCACCGTTGACGAACGGGTGTAGCCATTGTGCTCGAGCCAGGCCACGACCGAATCCATCGGCACCACATTGCCGGGCGCAACCGACAGCGCTTGCGCTGCGACCTGGTCGCGCGCCGGTACCCGCTGCACGGCGGCGTTCACTGTCGTGAGCACGATCAGCGGTTTGTCGCTGCCGACCAGCCGCGACAACTTGGCCAAAGCGGTCAGGCGTTGCGCCAAAATGCCTGAATGCGGCGAGACGCGGTCATAGGGCTGGCAGTCCCAGGCCGGAACCTGCATCACGGCGATGTCGGGTGCAAAGAACTCCAGCGCGCGGGCGAGCTGCTGCATCCGCGCGCCGTCGCGGCACACCACGGCAAGGCTCACCGCCGGACGCTTCGGCTGCGCCGCGATGGCGCGCGCCAGATCCGAGATGACGAGCCCCTCGGCGCCCTCGGCGACGTTGGCGATGGTCAGCACCCGGCCGGGCGCGAGCATCGCGGCCGGTGATTTCATCGGCTGTTTCATGCGCTGGGATCCGCGACCCGAAACGCCTTGATGCGGGCAAACAGCGCGGTGGCATATTCGGCCGGCAGCACCTTGTCGCCGGTCAGCGCCGAATAGAGGTCGGGATCCGGCACCTCGATCAGATGCTCGAGCTCGCCGAGCTCGTGGTCGGACAGTTCGCCAATGGTCGCGTCGGCGAAGCGGCCGAGGATCAGGTCCATCTCCCGGGTGCCGCGGTGCCAGCAGCGAAACAAAAGCCGCTTGCGGCGGTCATCGAGCCCGCTGCTCGATCGTGTCGATCCCGTCATGTCCCAAAATCCATCCAACGCCAAAAGCCCGGACGTGCCGGGCGGGCTTGATATAGCCATGGCGAAGGCCGATGTCAGCCCTCATTCGCCGCGTTTTGGGGTTTCCCTGGGCGCATGCCGTCGCCGGGCTTGCGCGCCCGTCGAAGCCTTGTAGACGGGACCCGGCCGACATCAGCTCCAAAAAAAGACGTGGATGCCCGGCACAAGGCCGGGCATGACGGTGTGAAACGGTCTTGGATTCGTCGATGCGCCCAGCCCTGCTCAATCCGCTGTTTGCCCAGGTCACGACCCTGCAAGGGGTCGGCCCGAAGCAGGACAAGCTGCTGCGCTATCTGCTCGACCGCAGCGAGACGCCGCGGCTGGTCGACCTGCTGCTGCATCTGCCGGCGAGCGTGATCGACCGCCGCGCCCGGCCGAAGATCCGCGACGCCGCGGTCGGAACCATGGTGACGCTCGAGGTCACCGTCGACCGCCATCGCCCGCCGCCGCCGCGGAATTCGCGCGCGCCCTACCTCGTCTATGCCAGCGACGACACCGGCGACGTCGTGCTGACCTTCTTCCGCGCCCAGCCCGGCTATGTCGAGAAACTGCTGCCGGTCGGCGAGAAGCGCTACGTCTCCGGCACGCTGGCGATGTATGACGGCATCCCGCAGATCGTGCATCCCGATCGCGTCGTCGATGAAGCGGGATTTGCAAAACTGTCCGGCATCGATCCGGTCTATCCGCTGACCGAGGGGCTCGCGATCGGCTCGCTCCGCCGCGCCATCGCGCAGGCGCTGACCAGGCTGCCGGATCTGCCGGAATGGATCAGCCCCGAGGTGCTGCGCCGCTGCAACTTCCCGCCGATCAGGGAGGCGCTGACCCGCGTGCATGTGCCGGTCGAGCTGACCGACATCCTGCCCGACGGCCCGTTCTGGTCGCGGCTCGCATTCGACGAACTGCTCGCCGGCCAGCTCGCGCTCGCCCTGATCCGCGCCACGCTGCGCCGCCCAGCCGGCGTGCGCAACGCCGGCGATGGTCATCTGCGCAGGAAGATCATCGATGCCCTGCCCTATGCGCTGACCAGGTCGCAGCAAGAGGCGGTCGCGGCGATCATCGCGGACCTGCAGCAACCGGTGCGAATGTTGCGCCTCGTGCAGGGCGATGTCGGTTCCGGCAAGACCGTGGTGGCGCTGCTGGCAGCCGCTGCCGTCGCGGAAGCCGGCAAGCAGGCCGCGCTGATGGCGCCGACCGAAATCCTGGCGCGCCAGCACATCAAGACCATCGCGCCGCTCGCCGAGAGCGCCGGCCTGCGCGTCGCCATCCTCACCGGTCGCGAGAAGGGTAAGGAGCGCCGCGAATTGTTGGCGCAGCTTGAAGCCGGCGAGATCGATCTTTTGGTCGGCACCCACGCGCTGATCCAGGACGATGTGATCTACAAGGCGCTGGCGCTCGCCGTGGTCGACGAGCAGCATCGCTTCGGCGTGCGCGAACGCCTCGCGCTGACCTCCAAGGGCGAGGCCGTCGACGTGCTGGTGCTGAGCGCCACGCCGATTCCGCGCACGCTGGTACTGACTTACTTCGGCGACATGGACGTCTCGGAGCTGCGCGAAAAGCCCGCCGGCCGCCAGCCGATCGACACCCGCGCCGTGCCGATGAGCCGGATCGAGGACGTCATGGACGGCGTCGGCCGCGCGCTCGCCGCCGGCAAGCTGGTCTACTGGATCTGCCCGCTGATCGATGAATCCGAGGCCGAGGGCACCGAGCATCTCACCAACGCGACAGAACGTTTCGAGAGCCTGCAGAAGCGGTTCGGCGATCGTGTCGGCCTCGTGCACGGCCAGATGAAGGGCACCGAGAAGGATCGCGTGATGGCGCAATTCGCCGCGCATGAGATCGGCCTCCTGGTGGCAACCACGGTGGTCGAGGTCGGCGTCGACGTGCCCGCGGCGACCATCATGGTGATCGAGAACGCCGAACGTTTCGGGCTTGCGCAGCTGCATCAATTGCGCGGGCGCATCGGCCGCGGCTCGGAGGCCTCGACCTGCCTTCTGCTCTACAAGGAGCCGCTCGGCGAGATGTCGAAGGCGCGGTTGAAAGTGATCCGCGAAACCACGGATGGATTCCGGATCGCCGAGGAGGATTTGAAGCTGCGCGGCGAAGGCGACGTGCTCGGCATCCGCCAGAGCGGCCTGCCCGGCTACCGCATCGCGCGCTCCGAAGTGCACAGCCAGCTGATCACCCAGGCCCGAGACGAGGCGCTGCGGATCATGAAGGACAATCCGAAGCTGAAGGGCGAACGCGGCGAAGCGCTGCGCGTCCTGCTCTACCTCTATGAACGCGACGAGGCCGTGCCGCTGATCGGGGCTGGGTGAATTGCACGGTCATTCCGGGATGCGCGAAGCGCAGACCCGGAATCTCGAGATTCCGGGTTCGCATCTTCGATGCGCCCCGGAATGACTCCCACCTATCCTTCCACCTTCGCCGGCGCGGGCTGTGTGGCCGGCTGCAGCGAGGCGTGGTTGGTCGAGGCCTGGTTGGCGATCCGCGCGGCGTTGGCCATGCCGGCGAGCGCCGCGGTGCGCTTCTGGTCGTTGGCGCCGGGCTGCACCACGCCGGCCGACATGATCAGCGTCGCGGCATCCTCGGTGCTCATCTCGAGCTCGATGATCTTGCTCTTCGGCACATAGAAGAAGAAGCCGGTGGTCGGGTTCGGCGCGCACGGCAGGAACACCGAGATATGCTCCTCCTCTCCGGGGAAGCTGGCGGCGAGCTCGGTGCTCGGCGCCTGTGAGATCAGCACGATCGACCACATGCCGGGCGAGGGAAACTCGACGAGGCCGACGCGGCGGAAGCTCGAGCCGTTGCCGGAGAACAGCGTTTCGAACACCTGCTTCAGGCCGCGATAGATCGCGCGCACCGCAGGGATGCGGCCAAGCAGCCGTTCGCCGAGATCGACCAGGGTTCGCCCGATCAGGTTGGCGGTGAGGAAGCCGAGCAGCGTCAGCGCGATGACCGCGACGATCAGGCCGGAACCCGGCAGTCCGAACGGCAAATAGGTTTCCGGCCGGTAGGCCGTGGGCACGAACGGGCGGACCAGATTGTCGACCCAGTTCACGAACCACCAGGTCAGATACAGGGTGATCGCAACCGGACCGGCCACCACGAGGCCGGTGAGGAAATAGTTGCGAAACCGCGCCATCAGCCCGCGCGGGGCATCCGGGGGCAATTCACCGGTCGAGGCGGGAGGCACTTGGTTGGAGGTCATTGCGGTTCCAAGGTCGTCGAAGCGGCGTCGGAGCGGCCGTAGTCCATCACCCAGCTAAGCCATTCTAGCAGCTTTTTGAAGGGCCGCGTGAAGCCGCGGCTTGCGACTATTCGACCGTGACCGATTTGGCCAGATTCCGGGGCTGATCGACGTCGGTGCCCATCACGACAGCGGTATGATAGGCGAGCAGCTGCACCGGAACGGCGTAGACGATCGGCGCGAAGGTCGCCCCCATGTCCGGCATCACGATCGTCACCAGCGACTGGATCGTCGCTTCCGCCGCGCCCTTGGCGTCGGTCATCAGGATGATCTTGCCGCCGCGGGCGGCGACCTCCTGCATGTTGGAGACGGTCTTCTCGAACACCTTGTCGTACGGCGCGATCACCACGACGGGCATGTGCTCGTCGATCAGCGCGATCGGCCCGTGCTTGAGCTCGCCGGCGGCATAGCCCTCGGCGTGGATGTAGGAGATTTCCTTCAGCTTCAGCGCGCCTTCCAGCGCCAGCGGATAGCTGGTGCCGCGGCCGAGATAGAGCACGTCGCGCGACTTCGAGATCTCGCGCGCCAGCTTCTCGATCTGCACTTCGGTGGTGAGCGCTTCCGACATCAGGCGCGGGATCTCGACCAGGCCATGCACCAGCTTGGCCTCGTCGGCATCGGACAGCTCACCGCGCGCCTTGCCGGCGGCGACCGCGAGCGAGGCAAGCACCATCAGCTGGCAGGTGAACGCCTTGGTCGAGGCGACGCCGATCTCGGGGCCGGCGAGCGTCTGCAGCACGGTCTCGCTCTCGCGCGCGATCGTCGAGGTCGGCACGTTGACGACCGAGAGCGTGTGCGCACCCTGCGCCTTGGCGTAGCGCAGCGCAGCCAGCGTGTCGGCGGTCTCGCCCGATTGCGAGATGAAGACCGCAAGATCGCCCTTGCGCAGCGGCGCCTCGCGGTAGCGGAATTCGGAGGCGACATCGAGCTCGACCGGCAGCCGCGCCAGCCGCTCCAGCCAGTATTTCGCGACGAAGCCGGCATAGCTCGCGGTGCCGCAGGCCGTGATCGAGATGCGCTGGATATCCTTGAAGTCGAACGGCAGTTTCACCGGCATGGTGACGCGCTCGGTCGCCATGTCGACATAGCGCGCCAGCGTGTGCCCGACCACTTCGGGCTGCTCGTGGATCTCCTTCGCCATGAAGTGGCGGTAGTTCGCCTTGTCGACCAGCGCCGTCGCCGTGGTGTGCTTGATCGCCTCGCGGTGGACGATGGCGTTGTCCTTGTCGAAGATCGTGGCGCCCTTGCGGTTCAACACCACCCAGTCGCCGTCCTCGAGGTAGCTGATCGTGTCGGTGAATGGCCCGAGCGCGATCGCGTCGGAGCCGAGATACATCTCGCCCTCGCCATGGCCGACCGCGAGCGGCGGACCGTTGCGGGCGCCGATCATCAGGTCGTCCTCGCCGGCGAAGATGAAGCCGAGCGCGAACGCGCCGCGCAGCTGCGACAGCACCGCCCTCACCGCCTCGATCGGCTTGACGCCGCCCTTCAGCAGATTGTCGACCAGATGCACCACGACCTCGGTGTCGGTCTCGGTCGAGAACGCCGCGCCCTTGGCCTCGAGCTCCTCGCGCAGCTCGCGGAAATTCTCGATGATGCCGTTATGCACCACGGCGACGCGCTCGGTGGCGTGCGGATGCGCGTTGTTCTCGGTCGGCCGGCCGTGGGTGGCCCAGCGGGTGTGGCCGATGCCGGTGTGGCCGCCGAGCGGCTTGGCCTCGAGCCGGGCTTCGAGGTTCTTCAGCTTGCCCTCGGCGCGACGCCGCGCCAGGCCGCCATTCTCCAGCGTGGCAACACCGGCGGAATCATAGCCGCGATATTCCAGCCGCTTGAGCGAATCCACCAACTGCTCCGCGACCGGAGCGCGTCCAAGAATGCCGACGATGCCGCACATGCGGTTCAATATCCCCAAAAATCGCCGAAAATTTGCCAAAGCGGCGACACGGTCCCTTAACGGGAATCGCCAGCCGCAAGATACTCAATAATTATTGCCGATTGCGACAGCCTTAAACGGCAAGGTTGATGCGAAAGGCTGGTTAATCGGGGCTAACCATTTTGGCAAGAGTGCGTCAGCGGGGATCCGCCGGCGCTGGCCACGGTTTCGCCTCCCAAATCGTGGTCCATTCTTGACCCGCGCCGCACGCAGGCGCGCTGACCTCGACGCGAACCACGACAAAGCTTTCGCGATTGGTCACGTCCAGCCGATAGACATGCCGCAGGTGTCGGCTGGGACACAGGTCCGATCCGGTTTCGGCCTGAAACAAGCCGGCCTCCTCCCTCCATGTGATGAAACCCGGAGTGTCCGTCGTACCGAAGCCGTTCAGCGCGACGTACGGAAACTCCATTGGCTTTGGTCTGCTGACGTCGGAGAGATCGAACGCGCGATGCGATCCGGTCACGGAAAAGCGACAGAACATCAGCGCGAGACGGTGCCCGGCCACTTTCATGAAGCGAACCGGCAGCTTTTCGATATCGTCCCTGTATTTGCAGCCGGATTGCTCGGCCGCAAGCGCAAGCACCCTTGGCACCAGGGCCGGATCGGAAATTTCAAAGTCCGTGCGTCCATTGGCAAGACTGCTCCATTCGCGAAGCGCCTCGCGTCGTGCATTGATGCTCGAAGTTTCGTCGCCGCGCGCGACGTGCGCGAGCGGCGGACCGGCCGTGAGAAGACCTCCGAGCAGCACCTTGATCAATCCAGCGATCAGCCGCGCGCTCACGGTTCCCATCCCCGGCCACGCAGCCAGACGTCGCGGCAGGTAACCAGCATGCCGTGCAGTCCGTTCTTGAGGAAAAACAGATAGAGCGCGAACAGCAGCACGAAGCTGAGCCGATCGTCGCCCCAGGAAACGAACTCAGGTTGGTCGTGTGTCTTCCGGGACAGCACCGCCAACTGTCCGGTCTCGGCCCATTGGCAGAGTCGCGCGGCGCTGAAGTACGTCACAAGGCTGCAAAAGACTCCAATCAAAGCGGTCGCAGCATGTTTGCGCATGACGTGTTTTGCCTCGTCGCCTCCTAAAAGCGATGAAACCGCCGGCGGCAAACGCCGTTAACCGCATCAATACGTCATTAACGCCTTTCGGCGAGGCCAGCCGACGCCGGAGGTAGTCGGCGCTCCCAGAAGGTGCTCGGCTGCACGCTATGGCAGCGCATCCTCGGCGCGCGGTAGAGACGCACCTGCGATCCCGGACCGGCGCGCGGCGATCCGGTCGACCTCCCCAAATCACTGAAAATTTGCCGGCTCCGCGACACCCTCCCTTAACGAAGCGTCGCCGGTCGCGCCGCGACATCTTCGCCGCAACCGGGCCCGGGCCAGAAAATGACATGGCGAACTGCCAACATCGGCCCCACGGAGATCGCGAAAGCCAATCACGCAGAAAGGTCGCCAATGACTGAAGTCGCAGCTTCCGGCACGCCCACCTTCGAGGTCGAAACCGACGCGTCCAGGCGCTACTGGCACAACGGGAGCCACAACACGCTGCCGCCGCCGGACATGATGGGCGCGTACATGCGCAACCGTCCCGTGTCGAATCAGCCGGTCGAAGCCCGCAAGGCCTGGATCATCGGCAGCGGCATCGCGGGACTGGCCGCGGCCTTCTACATGATCCGCGACGGCGGCATGAAGGGCGACGACATCACCATTCTCGACACCATGCACATCGAGGGCGGCTCGCTCGACGGCGCCGGTGATCCCGAGAACGGCTACATCATTCGCGGCGGTCGCGAGATGAACTGGAACTACGACAATCTCTGGGACATGTTCCAGGACGTCCAGGCGCTGGAATTGCCCGAGGGTTACAGCGTTCTCGACGAATACCGGCTCGTCAACGACAACGATCCGAACTTCTCCAAGGCGCGGCTGATGCACAAGCGCGGCCAGATCCGCGACTTCTCGACGCTCGGCCTGTCGAAGCCGCAGCAATGGGAATTGATCCGCCTGCTGCTGAAGCGCAAGGAGGATCTCGACGACATCACCATCGAGCAGTACTTCAGCCCGGGCTTCCTCGATACCAACTTCTGGTTCCTCTGGCGCTCGATGTTCGCCTTCGAGAACTGGCAGAGCCTGCTCGAGATGAAGCTCTACATGCATCGCTTCCTCGATGCGATCGACGGGCTGAGCGACATGTCGGCGCTGGTATTTCCGAAATACAACCAGTTCGACAGCTTCGTCCGTCCGCTGGTGACGCATCTGCGTGAGCGCGGCGTCAAGGTGCAGTTCGATACCCGCGCCCACGATCTCGACATCAAGGTCGACGGCGATGCCCGCACGGTCACCGCGATCCACGCCAAGGTGGGCGGCGCCGACATCACCATTCCGGTCGGTCCGAAAGATCTGGTCTTCGCGCTCACGGGATCGATGACCGAGGGCACCGCCTATGGCGACATGGACCACGCTCCGGTTCTTCAGCGCGGCAAGCATGATCCGGGTCAAGCCAGCGACTGGACGCTGTGGACGAACCTGGCGAAGAAATCGCCGATCTTCGGCAAGCCCGAGAAGTTCTACGGCAATGTCGACAAGTCAATGTGGGAGTCGGTCACGCTCACCTGCAAGCCGTCGCCCTTCGTCGACCGGCTGAAGGAGCTTTCAGTCAACGATCCCTATTCCGGCAAGACGGTCACCGGCGGGATCATCACCTTCACCGACTCCAATTGGGTGCTCAGCTTCACCTGCAACCGGCAGCCGCACTTTCCGACCCAGCCGAAGGACGTCCTGGTGGTCTGGGTCTACGCATTGCTGATGGACAAGGAGGGCAACTACGTCAAGAAGCCGATGCCGGCCTGCACCGGCCGCGAGATCCTGGAGGAGCTCTGCTACCACCTCGGCATCGAGGACAAGCTGGATGCGGTAGTGGCGAACACCAAGGCCCGCCTCGCCTTGATGCCCTACATCACCGCGATGTTCATGCCCCGCGCGGCGGGCGACCGGCCGCATCCCGTCCCCGCGGGCTGCACCAATCTGGGCCTGATGGGCCAGTTCGTGGAAACATCGAACGACATCATCTTCACGATGGACAGCTCTGTCCGCACCGCGCGGGTCGCGGTGTACACGCTGCTCAAGCTCGCCAAGCAGGTGCCGGACATCAGCCCCACGCAATATGATATCCGGACCATCCTGAAGGGCGCCCGTGCCTTGAACAACAACGAGCCGTTCCCGGGCGAACGCCTGCTGCACCGGCTACTCGACAAGACCTACTACGCCCACATTCTTCCGCCACTGCCCGAGCCCGATTCCACGCGGCGAGGCAGTGCCGAGCGCGAGCTGGCGGGACTTCTCGGCAAGGGCGATCAGGCGCTCGGCGCCATCATCGGCTGGCTGGAACGGATTCGAGAGAACATCTCGACCCGCAAGGGCTAGAGCACGATCCGGGAAAGCGCGATGCAACGCCGACGTCGATCCTTGCCGGACGCCCTAATGCTCAACCCGGTAGAGCCGCCATCGCTCCGGCACGCCTTTGAGCTGGTGCGCGCCGCGGTCCTTGAAGCGGATTTCGGACTTTGACATCAGGTCCTTGACGGCGCTCGAGACCAGCACTTCGCCGGCCCGCGCTTTCGCTGCGACGCGCGCGCCGATGTGAAACGCAAGACCGATCACCTCCGCCCCACTCACCTGGTATTCGCCAGCGTGCAGTCCAACCCTGATCTCCAGCCCCAACGTGCGCACGGACTCGCGGATTGCGGTCGCACAACGGATCCCGGCTGCCGGCGCGCGGAACGTCGCCAGCACCCCGTCCCCCGTCGTCACGACTTCCTTCCCCCGCAAGGCCTTCAGCTCCCTGCGCACAGCGACGTAGTAGTGATTCATCACCGTCGCCCAGCGCGTGTCGCCGAGCCGCGCGGCCTTTTCGGTGGATCGGACTATATCGACATAGAGGATCGTGGCGAGCGCCTGCTTGAGCTGTGAGTCCCGATCGGCGGTTCGGCGCCGGTTCGCGATATTCCCAGCCAGCGGCTCATAGCGATGGCTGCGTCGCCGCGCGATGGCGGCCTTGGTGTAGTCCTGGGCGCGCTGCACCGTGCGGCAGCGAATGGTTTTCTCCTGCGGTGGAAACGTCCAGTAGACCTTTCGCCCGTCGCCAGCGCCATCAACCTGCACGGCGCCCCACTTCAGGAAAACCGTCGAGCCGGCCCGTCGAATGCACCATGCCTTCGACGTGTATCCGGAAACGTTCGACTGATGGACTCCGATGCGAAGGAATTTTGGCATGAGCGTCCGGCCGATCGAAGAAGCGTTTGGCAGCCTACCCAGGGTAAAGCGTAGCCATACATTCCCGCGTTGGCAACGGTGCAGGTTTACGGGCTATCGAGAATGCCGGACTGCGATGTTCGCATCGGGTCCCGCAAGCAGACGAAGGATTGTATGAGGCCGCACCAGCTCTTCGTCAGCTCCGGCAGTCGCGCCCCTGCCCGTTCATACCCGCGTCGGCATCGACCGACAGAATTGCCGCGTCTTGCACTTGCGCTATCGGCTGATCTGCATCGCGGAATCGCGCCGGGGTCAACCGGCTGCGGTCGACCGTCACGCCAAAGATATCGAAGCGGTTGTAGTAACCGACCACGTCATGAAACTGTTTCGGCTCGACGCAGCGATTGAGATCGATCTCCGCGTAGGCGATCCCCTCCTCGTCCTGCAATCCATCGCCGAAGACGCTGCCCGTCGGATCGACGAAGAAGCTCGCCGCACGTGGCGTCTGGTCGATCACGTCGGCGATCGTTCGATCGCGTTCGATGAGGAAGGCGCGCATCGCCTGGTCCATGTAGCCGGCGGTGACGATCCCGAATACCTTGGCTTCGAAGCAGTGGGCGCTGGCCCGGATGCGGTTGGCGGCCACGTTGTCGAAATTGCCGCCGCCTGCCGGGCGCCGGGTGGGCCACATCGGCGGCCAGCTCGAAATGTGCACCTGCTCGCCCTGCGCCATCAGCGCGAAGCGGGCCAATGGATTGGTATTCTCGCCGCAAATCAACCCGCCGATCCGGCCCTGCCGCGTCTCCGCGACCTTAAGGCCCGCACCATCCCCTGACGACCACACCAGCTTCTCATAGAAGGTCGGAACCAGCTTACGGTGATGGATGAGAATTTCACCGGTCTCCCCGATCAGCAGGTTCGAGTTCCACAGCCCCCCGACGCTGACGGCCGAGCGCTCGCTGATGCCGATCGAGACCGTGACGCCGAGGGCGCGCGCCTCGGCGCACAGCCGCGCCACTTCCGGTCCGTCCGCCAGCACGGATTGCTCCGCCATGCGCACGAACAGATCGTGGTTGTCGATCGGAGGCCACAGCGCGGCCCAGACCGGAAAGGCGGGAATATAGGTCTCGGGAAACGCGATCAGCTCGGCGCCGGCTCTGGCCGCCTCGCGAATGATGGCGATCGCCTTTTCGGTGGTCGCCCAGCTGTCGAGGAAGACGGGCGCGGCGTGGACGGCAGCAGCCTTGAAACGAGGAAGCATGTCGAAAATCCCGGCTAGGACTAGGGGAGCGAAGCGGTATCATCCCTGCCTTGCCGGCGTGCATGGGAATTGTCGCAAGGTCGGTTGCGAAGGATCGGAACCGCCACGCGCTGGAACGGGAATTGCTTTGCTGACAAGGGCCGCAATTTCAACGGCCGCAACCGGGAGGCAGGTGATGTTCGATACGATCAACTGGGACGATCTGCGGGTGTTTCTCTGCGCCGCCCGCGCCGGGAATTTGAGCCAAACAGCAAAGCGGCTGCGGCTCGACCATTCCACCGTCAGCCGGCGCATCGCCCAGATGGAAGCTTCCCTCGGGGTGGCGGTGTTCGAACGTCACCGCACCGGGCTCAAGCTCAACGAGGTCGGCGAGCGGCTGTTGCGTCATGCCGAGCGGGTCGAGAGCGCGGTGATCGCCATTCGCGAGGAGGCCAGCGCCAGCGACACCCAGGAGCTCATCGGGACCGTGCGGCTCGCCACCATGGAGGGGATCGCCTCGCTCTATCTGGCGCAACGCTTTGCCAAGCTGCGTCGCACCACGCCACAGCTCACCGTCGAACTCGTCACGTCCGCCCAGACGGTCTACGTCCATAAGCGCGAGGCCGATCTGTTCGTGTCCTTCTTCCGGCCACCTGGTCCCGGCCTGATCTCGGAGCGCATCGGCAAGTTTCGGCTCGGGCTATTCGCGAACCAGGACTATCTCGACAACCACGGGATGCCCGCAAGCCTGCGCGACCTGCAGGATCATTGGTTCGTGTCCTATATCGAGGACCTGATCCAGGTCGATTCGGTGCGCTGGCTCGCCGACGTCATCGAAGAGCCGAAAATCGCCTTCCACTCCAATAGCATGATCGCGCAGATGAACGCCGCGGCGGGCGGCCTCGGCATCGTGATGCTTCCGAGCTTTGCCACAAGGGACCGGCCCGACCTGATACCCGTGCTGCCCACTCTCGCCGGCACCGTTCGCGAGGTCTGGCTCAACGTCCATGGCGACCTGCAATTCGCCCCGCGCATCCGCGCCGTCCGCGCCTTCCTGAAAAATACCCTGAAGCAGGATCCTGACATGCAGGTCACGCTGGCCGACGTCGTGCCGCAGCCGCGCACAGCAGATTGCAAAAATCCATAATTCCCTTCCGTCAGACCCCGGCTGAAGCTCGTCCGATTGGCGCAAGCAGAGCGCGCTGAAGTTTTGAGGGGGCCGATATGAACGTGGTTATTCCCGGCAATGCCGATCCGACGCCGAGCGGCGGCGCATTGGCCAAGAAACCGGCCAAGAAAGCGGCCGAGCAACTGGCCAAGAAGCGGCTGATCGTCGCGCTCGTTCTGAGCGTCGCGATGATCGCGATCTATTTCGGCTTCATGGGGCTTTTCGCGTTCGACAAGCCGCTGCTCGGCACCATCCTGATGCCCGGCCTGTCGCTTTGTATCGTGCTAGGCCCGCTCGTCATCATCTCTTCCTTCGTGCTCTGCCTGGTCTACGTGCTGTGGGCGAACCGGGTGTTCGACGCAGGCGTTCGCGAGCTTCGCTAGGGGGACAGGCAAATGGGCAGCAGCACGCTTTCGATCGGGTTCTTCTTCGCCTTCATGGCGTTGACGCTGGCGATCACCTATTGGGCTGCGCGGCGCACGCGCACCACCGAGCACTTCTTCGCCGCCGGCGGCCAGGTCACGCCGTGGCAGAACGGCTGGGCACTCGCGGGAGACTTCCTCAGCGCCGCGGCTCTGCTCGGAATTGCCGGCATCGTCACCTCGAACGGCTTCGACGGCATGATCTATTCGATCGGGTGGCTGGTCGGCTGGCCGATCATTCTGTTCCTGATCGTCGAACCATTGCGCAATGTCGGCCGTTTCACCTTCGCCGACGTCGTGGCCTATCGCCTGCGCCAGCGCCCGGTGCGCCTCGCCGGCGCCATCGGTACACTGGCCGTGATCCTGTTCTACCTGATCGCCCAGATGGTCGCGACAGGATCGCTGATCAAGCTGCTGTTCGGCCTGCCCTACACCTGGTCGGTCATCGTCGTCGGCAGCGTGATGCTGGTCTATGTGCTGTTCGGCGGCATGCTGGCGACGACCTGGGTGCAGGTGGTCAAGGCCGTGCTGCTGATGGGCGGCGGCATCCTGCTCGCGTTCCTCGTGTTGACCCATTTCGACATGAACCCGCTGAAGCTGTTCGCCGCGGCGTCCGAGAAATACGGCACCAAGGTGCTGCAGCCGGGATCGAAGGTGGTCTCGGGTCAATGGGATGCCATCTCGCTCGGGCTCGGCCTGATGTTCGGAACCGCCGCGATGCCGCATGTGCTGATGCGGGCCTATACGGTGAAGGATTCCAAAGCGGCACGGCTGTCGATCCTCTATGCCACCGGCCTGATCGGCGTCTTTCATCTCATGGTCTTCATCATCGGCTTTGGCGCCATGGTGCTGGTCGGCCCCGAGGCGGTGGCCAAGGCCGGAGGCGGCGGCAACATGGCAGCGCCCCTGCTCGCACTCACCGTCGGCGGCAATGCGTTCTTCGGCTTCATCTGTGCGGTCGCGTTCGCGACCATGCTCGCGGTCGTCGCGGGGCTGACGCTGTCGGGCGTCGCCACGCTCTGCCACGACGTCTGGACCAATGTGATCCGGAACGGCACCGCTCAGGAGGCCGAGCAGCTCAAGGTCGCGCGGGTCGCGACTGTTCTGATTTCCATCCTCGCCATCGGCCTGGGCATCGCGTTCGAAGGCCAGAATGTCGCCTTCATGGCGGGACTTGCGTTCTCGATCGCCTGCGCCGCCAACTTCCCTTCGCTCGTGCTCGCCATCACCTGGCGCCGCTTCACGACGCCTGCTGCCGTGGCGAGCATCCTCGTCGGCACGCTGAGCTCGCTGGTGCTGATCTATCTGTCCCCGACCATCCAGGTCGACATTCTCGGCAAGCCGCTCGCCGCGGTCGAGCATCAATGGTGGTTCGTGTCGCTGCGCAATCCCGCGATCATCAGCATGCCGCTATCCTTTGCGGTCGCGATCCTGCTGTCGCTGGTCACCCGCGAGAAGAACGCAAACCTCGCCTTTGACGAGATGCAGCGGCGCATCCTGCTCGGACCGGTCGAGCAGAAGACCGACGAGCCGCGCCAGGCGAAGAATGCGGCATGAACCGCGGCGCGGGGGACGCAGATGTATGTCTCACTGACCGTGCCACCTGTTCGGTGTCGTCCCTGCGAAAGCAGGGACCCATAACCGCCGATGGTTATTGTTTCACGATGCTGGAACGACGAGTCCCGTTCACAACGCCGGCCGCGGAGTATGGGTCCCTGCTTTCGCAGGGACGACAACTTCGTGGAGACTCGGAATCACGTCGCGAGAAGATCACTTCCCCTTCGCGGCCTTCTCCTTCAGCTTCGCCGTGCGGTAGCGCGCGGCGCCGCCTTCGCGGATGGACTGCTCGCTGCGCTCGAGCGCCATCGCATCGTCGGGAACATCCTTGGTGATCACCGAGCCCGAGCCGATATAGGCGCCCTTGCCGATCGTGACCGGCGCGACCAGCGACGTATTGGTGCCGATGAAGGCGCCCTCGCCGATCAGCGTCTTGTGCTTGAGAAAGCCGTCATAGTTGCAGGTGATGGTGCCGGCACCGAGGTTGGAATTGGCGCCGACATGGGCGTCGCCGACATAAGAGAGATGGTTGACCTTGACACCGGCCTCCAGCCTCGAACCCTTGGTCTCGACGAAATTGCCGATCTTCACGCCATCGCCGAGCGAAGTGCCGGGCCGCAGCCGCGCGTAGGGTCCGAGCTCCACCTTCTTGCCGAGCGTGGACTGGGTGATGTGCGAGAAGGAATGGATCACGGCGCCGTCGTCGATTGACACGCCGGGACCGATCACCACGAATGGCTCGATCGTGACGTCCTTGCCGAATTTGGTGTCAGCGGCGAGATAGACGGTCTCCGGCGCGATCAGGGTCACGCCGGCCTCGAGCGCCTGCTTGCGCAGCCGCGCCTGCATCACGGCCTCGGCCTCGGCGAGCTGCGCCTTGGTGTTGATGCCGCGCACTTCGTCTTCGCTGGTCTCAATCACGACGGCCTCCAGTCCGAGTTCCCTGACGATGCCGACGGCATCGGTCAGATAATATTCGCCCTTGGCGTTGGCGTTTCCGATCTTCTCGATGATCGCGAGCGCCTTCTTGCCGTCGAACGCCATCACGCCGGCATTGCACAGCGTGATCTTGCGCTCTTCGGCACTGGCATCGGCCTGCTCGCGGATCGCAACCAGCTTGCCGTTCTCGACCACCAGCCGGCCGTAGCCGGTCGGGTCGGCGGCACGGAAGCCGAGCACCGCAAGGGCCGCGCCGCCGCGCAGCGGCGCGCGCATACGGGCAAAGGTCTCGGCCGAGATCAGCGGCGTATCGCCGAATGCGATCAAGAGGTCGTCGGCGCCGCGGGCGATCGCCTCGCGCGCCGCCAGCACCGCATGCGCGGTGCCGAGCCGTTCGCGCTGCACGAAGGTCTGCGCGTCGGGCCGCACCCGCCGCGCCTCGGCGGCGACCGCCTCGTGGTCCGGGCCGATCACGACCGCCAGCTGCGATCCCTCGCCGGAGGCCGCGGCGTCGAGCACATGCGCCAGCAGCGGCTGCCCGGCCACCGGGTGCAGCACCTTCGGCAGCGACGAGCGCATCCGCGTGCCCTCACCGGCCGCAAGCACCACTGTCAGGCTCGTTCGCGCAGTCATTCGCAATCCTCGATGTTGCGCGCAGTTCGCTGCGCAAAGCTTTCTTCGAGGCCGTCTTTAATTGTTTTCCCCGGCAGAAGAAACCGATTCGCCTCCGTGGCGCTCCGGATTCAAGTTCCCGGTCCATTTCCTGTTAATCTTTGCCTCGTGATTCGGCGGGCCTTGAGGAGGGCAAAGCGGGCTTTGGCCAAAGATCGCGACAATCTGGCGGCGGAATTCGACACCGAGAGCACCACCGGCTTTTTGGCCGAGGAGGAAGCTCTGGATCGCCGCATGCTGTGGCGGCTCGGCTCGTGGGGCGTTGCCGCGGTCGGCGCCGTCACCGTCGCGGTGATGGCCAACCAATCGGCGTTGACGCTGCGGCGCGACCAGGTCGCCGCCGCGGACATTGCACGACAGGCCCAGCAGTTGCAGACGCTGGCGAAGGAGAGCCACAACGAGACGCGCCGGCTGGCCTCCGCGATCGATACGCTCAACGGCGACCGCGACCGGCTGTATTCGCGCGTCACCACGCTGGAGCAGGGTCTCGATTCCGTGACCGGCGCGATCGCCAAACAGCCGCCGGCACCAGCGGCGGCACCATCGCCCTTGGCGGCGGCGCCCGGTGCCTCGCCCGCAACCGCCAGTTCGTCCCCCGCAGCCTCCGCGCCAACCGTTGCCGCTGTCGCAACGACGCCGCCGGTCGCATTGGACAAGCCGGCGGCGATCGACAAGCTGCCTGCAGCCGGCGACAGCAAGGCGACTGGGCCGCTCGAGAAGCCGGTTGCGGCGGCCGAAAAGCCCGTGACGGCCGACAAGAAACCGGCGCTCGCGGCCGCCAAGCCGCAGGCCGCCGCGGAGAAGCCGCCAGCCTCCGACAATTCGCCGCCGAATTCCGCCTCCGCCGCATCGATCGCCAGTCCGATGAGCGCCGCGGCGGCCAGCGCCGAGGATGGACCCGCTGCGCCGGCGCCGATCGCGGACAAGCCGCCTGCCGACAAGCCGGTCCTGGCATCGCTCGATCCTGCAGCGAACAAGGCAACCGAAGCGGTCAAGCCGCCGACCGCCAACGATGTCACCGCCGCACCGATCCCTCCGCTGGTGATCACGGCGGATCCGGACTCCGAGGACGATGCGCCACAGGCACAGATCCACCGCACCGAGTTCGGCGTCGATCTCGGCACGGCCAATTCGGTCAATGGACTGCGCGCGCTGTGGCGCGGCCTGTTGAAATCGAAGGCCAACGCGCCGCTGGCGGCGCTGCGGCCGATCATCGTGATCAAGGAGAACAGCAACGGGCTCGGCATGCAGCTGCGCCTGGTGGCCGGACCGCTGAACGATGCCGGCACCGCCGCCAGGATCTGCGCGGGCCTCAACCTGGTGCAGCGGACCTGCGAGACGGCGATCTATGACGGACAGCGGCTCGCCCTCAACGAGCCGCCCGCCGGAGCCAAGCCGGCGCCATCGCATCGGCGGGCCGTGCCGAAGCGCGCCGTCGCACCGCCGCCGCCGCAGCAGCAGCCGGTCGCCGAGGACAAGAAGCCGGAGCCGACCACGATCTCCTCGATGTTCCGGCGGAACAGCCAATAATCATGCCAGCCAAGGGATTGCGGCCGGATTTTCAACCGATTTCGATGCTCCGACCTAGCTTGTCCCGCAACCCGATCCCGACCATAGTGCCGCGATGACAAAACCTCCGTTCCGCCTCTCCCCGTATCAGGTCCAGTTCCTGATGGTCGTGGGCTTCGTCACCGTCGGCTACGCGCTCTATGTGCGCTATCTGGCGATCGAGTTCTCTCCCGTTGCGCTGGCCTGCGACGCCGGCACGCAGACCATGCTCTGCAAGGCTCGCGCGCTGTCGACCGTACTGTTCAAGAACTCGGTGTTCGGGATCACCGCGCTGGTAATCGCGGTGCTCAACCTGACGCGGCCGTCGATCGTGCTGCTCACCGTCGGCTTGATCGCTGCGGGGCTCGGGATCGTGCTCTACAACGTCGTGCTGTCGGGGCTTGCGATCGGGCTGTTCATCCTGGGTTTTGCGCGGCCCGCGCCCGCCACAGCGTAGCGGCAAGCAAAAGGTACATCACGCAGGTCCAGTCCGACTGCCAGTTGATCGTACCCTCATTGTAGATCGTGTAGAGGGCGGCGATCGCCAACAGGCCGGCGAATACGGATTCCGCGAGCGGCCGGATACCTTCCTTCGGGCGATTGAGCATGGTCAGCAGCGCGAATGGCACCACCGCCATGGTCAGCGAGGCATACGGGAAATCGCGGTAGCGCGGATCGAAGGTGAAGCCGAGCGCGGTTTCGGCAGCAATCACCGTGGTGATGATCAGCACAATCGCCAGCACCGCGCCGATCACGCCCTTGCCGCGATAGTCGCGCGGCCCGATCAACTCCAGGAAGGTCGGCAGCGACCGCCCGGCGATCAGCGCATGCGCCGTCAGCAGTGGCGCGGCAATGCCCGCCGCGAGCAGCACGCCCCAATGCAGCCAGCCGCCGACGCCGTAGCTCTCGTAATACATCTTGTCGCCGGCAATCCCGAGCAGCGCCCCCGCCGTCGTCGCCGAAATGGCGACCGCGATCCAGGCCGACGGCCGCGGCGTCCAGGGCCGGCGGCGCAGCGTCAGCCAGGCCGCGAGGAAGGTGGCGACGGACAGCGCCATGCCGCCCGCCATCTGCAGCTTCCAGTCCGGATAGTTCGTGATAGCAACGCCGGGCGGATATTTCACCTGCCGCTTGACCGAATCGAACAGGCCCCAATTGCCGCCGACGGTGCCCTCGAGCTTGCGCTTCCAGGGCTGGTCATAGGCCTCGATCAGGTTGACGCGAAAGCCCTCGCGCTTGGCGAGGTCGAGGATCTCGGACACCACCCGCGCCTGGTTGGTGCGCGACGGCAGTGCGCCCTCCCGCATCCGCCCCTGGCTCGGCCAGCCTGTCTCGCCGATCAGGATCTCCTTGCCGGGGAATGTCACCGCCATCCGCTTGCGGATATCGTCGACATGCGCCGCGGCGTACTTCGCCTTGACCGGGATGTCCTCCCAATACGGCAGGATGTGAATGGTGACGAAATCGACCGCGTCATAAATCTCGCGGTTCTTCACCCAGTATTCCCAGACGTCGGCATAGGTGACGGGAAGATTGCCCGCCGCCGCCTTCACCGCGCGGATGTTGCCGGCAAGATCGTTGGCGGTCATCTCGCCGCGCAGCAGCACCTCGTTGCCGACGATCAGCGAAGTGACGACGCCGGGATACTCCTTGGCGAGCCGGACCGCGATCGCGATCTGCTGCAAATTCTTGAAACGGTTGCTGCTTAGCCAGATGCCCTGCATCACCTTCAGCCCGACCTTGGCCGCAACGCCGGGGACCTGGTCGAGGCCGTTCTCGATCGAATAGGTGCGCACGCAGTCGGTGACCTTCGCGAGATCGGTCAGATCCTGCTCGATCTGCTCGACTGGAATCTGCGTGGTGGGATCCAGCGGCGTCTGCGCGCCGCGGAACGGCGTATAGGATACGCATTGCAGCTTTGCAGCGGGATCGATCGGCGCGCGCACGAGCGTAATCGGCGTGGCGAGCCACCACCACACGGATGCAATCACGGCGAGCGAGATCAGGAGAAGCGCCAGCGGCGTACGAAGCGAAATCGGTTCCATCCTCCGGGGGACCGTCGAATTAGCCGGTCACAGCCCATCTGCCAAGAGCGGGATTAGGTCAATACCATGGTTGTCCTGCGACAGTTTTGCGCTGGGTCGATAAAGTTGTGAGTTTGCTGGACAAAATACCAAATTCCAGTCATGGGATTCCGCCAGAGTCTCCGCCGCACTGGAGACCTATTTGGACGGCATCACGCGAGCCGTTAGGATGATCCCGCGGGGGCAGGAACATTATCGGGGAATACATGCGTCGACGGCTGCTTGAGTTGAAGAACACTGCTTTGCGCCACCTTGCCATAACCGGCGTTGTCACAGGCCTTGCGCTCCTGACCGGGGCCGGCGGTGCTTTCGCCCAGAGCGGCACGCCCAATCCGCCCGACCAGGCCAAGCAGCAGCCTGGACAGGCCGACGCGAACGCCAATGCGGCGCGGGAGGCCAACCAGCGCAAGGTCGAGGAATTCGTCGAGGCCCAGCAGGCGATCAACGGCCCGGCCGGCAACCCGGAATGCGTCTGGCTCGGCCGCCGCGTCGTCCGCCTGATGTGGAACGACGACCTCGACACCGCGTTCCGCCATCTCGACCTCTACGATCGGTTCGGCTGCCCCGGCGGCCACGTCCAGGCGGCGTTCCGCTGCCTGACCCGGTTCGGCGCCCAGATCGACGACAAGGTCCGCGGCAGCCTCGACGGCCGTATCCACGCCTGCTGGATCAATCCGGGCGCGCAGCCCCAGGCCGCGGCGGCCGCTGCTCCGACCCCGGCGCCGGCGACGGCTGGCACCGCCGCACCGGCACCGGCAGCGTCGCCCTCGCCTGCACCGAGCCCGTCGGCGTCACCTGCGCCGGCGTCGAAATAGCCGTATCCGGCGACCGGGTCCGGCCGCGATTTTTTTCGCGGCTGGAACGGCTTGCGCCCTTAAAACGCCATCGCGGCACACCAGTTGTTAAATCGGATGGCGGAGATATCTTTCCCTCCGCCATCGTATTGGTCGAACCCAGGGGACGGGTTCGCTTAGTCCTCAATCTCAGGCCCCGTATGGTTTAACCGCGATGCGCGCCGTCGTCGCCGTCCTGTTGCTTGTCACCGCCGCCCACGCCGCCCTGTGGGGTCTCTTCCAGGAGAAGCAGTCGGCGCCCGATTTCCGTGGCACGCTGCCGAGCCTGTCCTACGCCCCGTTCGAGTCGGCTCACACGGTCGCTGACGTTGCCGCCGACACCGAGAAGGTGCGCACCGACCTGAAGAAGCTCTCCACGCTCACAAAAGCGGTCCGCCTCTATTCGTCGACGGAAGGCAACGAGCTGGTGCCGCCGGTCGCCGCCGAGTTCGGCATGAAGGTCACGGTTGGCGCGTGGATCGACAAGGACGCCAACCGCAACAACCGCGAGATCGAAGCCGCGATCAACCTGGCCAAGCGCAACAGCAATGTCATCGGCATCGTGGTCGGCAACGAAACCGTGTTCCGCGGCGAACAGGTGCCGCTGGAAAACCTTGGCTCGGTTCCGGAGATCGGCGTGCCGCCCGAGGAGTCCGAGCGCATCCTTCGCGAGGAAGCGCAGCGCCTTCACGACGCGGAAATGCAGCCGGATGAAAGCGGCAGCAGCGGCTTGAGCAAGCGCGCTGAAGCGATCAAGTGGGCAGTCGCCGAAAACAACGTGCACCGGCTGATCAAGGTGATCCAGCGGGTCAAGAAGTCGGTCAACGTTCCCGTCACGACCGGTGAAATCTGGAACATCTGGCGCGACCATCCGCAGCTCGCCAACTCGTCCGACTTCGTCGCCGCGCACGTGCTGCCCTATTGGGAAAACTTCACCGACAAGCAGGCGGTGGACCAGGCGGTCGACCGCTACAATTTGTTGCGCGACTCCTTCCCCGGCAAACGCATCCTGATCGCCGAATTCGGCTGGCCGAGCCAGGGCTACAATCTGCGCAGCGCCGTTCCCGGCCCGTTCCAGCAGGCCACGGTGCTGCGCAACTTCGTCACCCGCGCCGAAGCCATCGGCATGGACTACAACATCGTCGAGGCGATCGATCAGCCGTGGAAGTTCTTCGAAGGCGGCGTCGGACCCTATTGGGGCATCCTCAATGCCGACCGCGAGCCGAAGTTCGCCTGGACCGGTCCGGTCACCGATCCGAACTACTGGAAGATCGCGCTGGTCGCTGTCCTCGTCGGCCTGTTCATGTCGCTGCCGATCCTGCGGCTGGACCAGCCGACCGTGATGCAGGCGCTGCTGCTGTCGGCCGCGGCCAACGGTGTGGGCGCATGGGTCGCAACCGTGTTCTCGTACTGGACCACGCACTACTTCGTCTGGGGTTCGGCCTTCGCGCTCAGCCTCGGCCTGGTGCTGCTGGTTCCGCTGGTCCTAATCGCGATGGCGCGGATCGAGGAGATCGCGGCGGTGGCGTTCGGCCGAGGCCCGCGCCGGCTGATCGGCAAGAGCGCGCCGCTTGCGCCCGCCACGATCGGCGAGAACGTGAAGTTTCCGAAGGTCTCGATCCACATCCCGGCCTATTTCGAGCCGGTCGAGATGCTGAAGCAGACGCTCGATGCGGTGTCGCGGCTCGACTATCCGAACTTCGAGTGCGTCTGCATCATCAACAACACGCCCGATCCCGACTTCTGGCGGCCGATCCAGGACCACTGCCGCCTGCTCGGCGAGCGCTTCAAGTTCATCAATGCCGAGAAGGTGCAGGGCTTCAAGGCCGGCGCGCTGCGCATCGCGATGGACCGCACCGCGGCGGATGCCGAGATCATCGGCATCATCGACGCCGACTATGTCGTGCATCCGGACTGGCTGAAGGATCTCGTGCCGCCGTTCGCCGATCCGCGCGTCGGCCTCGTGCAGGCGCCGCAGGAGCATCGCGACGGCGACCGCTCGCTGATGCACTACATCATGAACGGAGAATATGCCGGGTTCTTCGACATCGGCATGGTCCAGCGCAACGAGTTCAACGCCATCATCGTGCACGGCACGATGTGCCTGATCCGCCGCGCCGCGATGGACAAGGCCGGTGGCTGGTCCAGCGATACGATCTGCGAGGACACCGATCTCGGCCTCTCGATCCAGCAGCAGGGCTGGCTCACGCACTACACCAATGTGCGTTACGGCGAAGGCCTGCTGCCCGACACCTACGAGGCCTTCAAGAAGCAGCGCCACCGCTGGGCCTATGGCGGCTTCCAGATCGTTAAAAAGCATTGGCGGCGCTTCCTGCCTGGCGCCAGCCGGCTGACGCCC
This sequence comes from Bradyrhizobium sp. USDA 3262, assembly GCF_054060035.1. Classification (NCBI taxonomy): domain Bacteria; kingdom Pseudomonadati; phylum Pseudomonadota; class Alphaproteobacteria; order Hyphomicrobiales; family Nitrobacteraceae; genus Bradyrhizobium; species Bradyrhizobium sp. USDA 3262. Next base: position 5,521,549 of record NZ_JBSSCT010000001.1, on the reverse strand, counting down.
GATCAGCGCCGCGAGTTCTCGCTGGGCTGGCTCAACTGGCTCGGCGCCGAGAGCCTCGGCGTCGTGGTGGCGATCCTCAATCTGATCTGGGTGCCGATCGTCGCCTTCGCCGACATCGCGATCCCCGACAAGATTTTGACGCTGCCGATCATCGCATCCTTCATCGTCTCGCTGGTGCATTTCGTCGCGCTCTACCGGCTGCGCGTGAACATCAAGGCCGGGCAGATGCTCGGGGCCATGATCGCGGCGATGAGCGTGCAGTGGACGGTGTCGCGCGCGGTGGCGCAGGGCCTGATCACCGAGCATCTCGCGTTCGCCCGCACCTCCAAGGGCGGCCTGTCGCGGATGTCGATCGAGTTTCAGGCGTTCTGGGAAGCCGTGATCGGCGTGTTGCTGCTGATCGGCGCCGTCGTGCTGGTCGTCACCAATGGCTACAAGCAGGTGCGCGAGATCTACATCTTCGCCGGCGTCCTGGTGCTGCAGAGCCTGCCATTCCTGGCGGCGGTCTCCATCGCGATCCTGGAGAATTCGCGGATCAACGAGTTCGCATTCTGGCGCAACAGCGCGATCCGCACCGCGGAACTGATCGGGTTGCGCCCGGTCAGCCTGCCCTCGGTCGCCGCCCCGTCGCAGCCGGTCGGCTCGGAAATCCGCCGTGACAACTAGCGGCGGATCTAGCCGACTTCAAGAAACGGCCCTAACCGCAGGCGCCGGAACGGCAAATCCGGCGCAGCGGTGCACAATTGACCGCCCCTCGGCTATTGACCCGATGGGCCCTGCCCCCTACACAGCGCGGGCTGGAGCACGATCCCGAGATGCGGGTTAACCCGCTGACGTCCGGATCCGCTGTTCAGGTGAGTGAGCGCGTAGCTCAGGCGGTAGAGCACGTGACTTTTAATCATGGGGTCGAGGGTTCGAGTCCCTCCGCGCTCACCAAACAAATTCAGATACTGAAGCCAGAAATACAGCCTCCAAGCCGGTTTCAAAGTTTCGTCTTGCACATGCGTTGCACACAGTAGTGCGGCAATGACGATAGCCCTCATGGTGCTCGGCGCAGCTGCCGCAGGCGCCGGTGCTATTCATGGCCGCCCGGCCCCTGGCGCCGGTTCTTCTTCTTAATTTTGTGTGAACCAAGCCACAGTTGTTCGGCGTGATCTTTAGTAGGTTTTCGGCGCTGGGGATTTCAGGGCCCAGAGGCTGGAAGAACAGGGCGCCGCCGGGACAAACCATTTCGGGCCCGGCGGCGTAATTTTTCGGAATGGTCACCGCAACCCCGATGCTCGGATCAGACGCATTCGGACGCCAACGGCTCGTTGCTCTCCCTGTCGCGGTCATCATGCTCGGCGTCGCCCACGTCGAGCCCGCCTGCGGTTCTCAGGACCGGTCGGCGGCGGGTGTATTGCGGCATAGGCCTTGCTCTTTACGTGGCGCAGGGAATTTCAGTGTCCCGGTTCAGGAACAAGCTGTCGCCGGATGTGTCTTTTGGAGACGACCAGCTGGATTCATTGGGAGGTATCGTTGAGATACGCAGCGCCCCTACCGTCAAGGTTTATCGTTCGGAGAGGAAGCACCGACTGGATGGTCTATGATCGAGAGCTCAAGGGGCCAGCGCAGTCTTTCCGGTGGGCAGCCGCGCCTCGACGAGATGGCGCTCGATGCGGCGACGGCTGCGTTCAGCGATCTCGTGCTCTGCAATGGTGGCGAGGAAGCGCGCCGCCGGCCAGCCTTCCTTATCGGACTGCTCGGCAAATTGCGGCCACAGCACCTTGATGGCGGGCAGCCGCAGCTCGTTGAGCAACAGATTGAGGCGCGCGGTGTCGACTACGTTGGTTGTGCTCATGCGGCACCTCCGATCTCGGCAGTACCGATGAGGCATTCATAGGTGGCGAGCGGTGCGAGGCGCACCACGACGTTCGGCATCTGGGCGGGATCCGGGGCGAAGTGAGTACGTAGCCGGTTGAGGTCGGGCAGCCGGCCGTCGTTCAGGTCGGCCGTGAGCTGATCGGCGAGTTCGGCCTCGCAACCGCGCTCATGGGCGAGTGCGAGGAGATCGACCATGATCCGGCAGGCCTTCTTGTCCGGTAAGCGTTTGCGCAAGACGTCGAAGGCTCGGCGGTAAGCTTCCCGGGGGAACAGCTGGTCGCGGTAGACCAGGTTGAGGAGCGCCATCGGCTTGCGCCGCAAGGAATGGATCACGTGCCGATAATCGACGACCTGATCGTGCTTGCCATTGGGATGCGGCCGCCCGCGCGGCAAGGTGAGGAGATGCGTGCCGCCGACAAACACGTCGAGGTGATCGTCATACAGGCGCACCCGCAGCCGATGGCCGATCAAGCGCGACGGCACCGTGTAGAACACCTTGCGCAAGGTGAAGCCGCCGGACGATGTCACGTGGACGATCACCTCTTCATAGTCCGACGTGCGGCGGTCCGGCAGATCCTGAAGTGCGGTACGTTCGCTGTCGATCCGCTTGGCGTTGCGGGCATTGCGGCGGCTGACGATCTCATCGATGAAGCCACGATAGGCAGCGAGATCGTCGAAGTCGGCGGTGCCACGCAGCAACAGCGCGTCGCCGACCGCCCGCTTGAGATGGCCATGCGAACTCTCGATCGCCCCGTTCTCGTGGGCGATGCCACGATTGTTGCGGGAGGGGCGCATGCCGTAATGGGCACAGAGGTCTTCGTATCGCCGCGTCAGATCGTCTTTGGCGTCGCGGTCGAGATTGCAAAAGGCGGCCGACAGGCTGTCGGTGCGATGCTCCCGTGGCGCTCCACCGAGTGACCACAAGGCATTCTGCAGGCCTTCGGCCAGAGCGATGAAGCTCTCACCGCCGAGCACGACATGGGCGTGCTCAAACCCGGAATAGGCCAGCCGGAAGTGATAGAGACGATGGTCGGCGGCACGCCCGCGATCGCCCACGTCGAGCCCGCCTGCGGTTCTCAGGACCGGTCGGCGGCGGGTGTATTGCGGCATAGGCCTTGCTCTTTACGTGGCGCAGGGAATTTCAGTGTCCCGGTTCAGGAACAAGCTGTCGCCGGATGTGTCTTTTGGAGACGACCAGCTGGATTCATTGGGAGGTATCGTTGAGATACGCAGCGCCCCTACCGTCAAGGTTTATCGTTCGGAGAGGAAGCACCGACTGGATGGTCTATGATCGAGAGCTCAAGGGGCCAGCGCAGTTGAAGAAAGACGGCCGCTTCGCCGAGAAGCTGACGAAGGAACAGGCCGAACACATCAAGCAGGCATTGACTGACGCCCTGAAACCCGAGCCGTAGGCAGAGCTAGCTCGAATACCCCGATCGGTGACGACACAAACCGCGAACAGATGACATCTGTGTTACCTCGTAAGGTATATGAACAGAGTTGGGCAAAGCGAACGAGGCGCGGCAAAACCGCGGCGCATCAGTGGAGCAAATTAGGCCGTTGCGGAATTCAGCCTTGACTACCGGCCATTTAGTCGAGCCACCGCGCGTCGCCGCAGAGGAACGATCAGTGAACAGCTCAAAGGCATAGCGGAAGCCGCCCGCGCCGGTGAAGGCCACCTGCGCACCAAGGGGAGCGCGAACGCATGATGCCGAAAGCGCACGAAGCTCAGCGGGCAATTCGGAGCGAACATTCGGAACGCTGCAAGAGTTCAGCCATCAAGCCAACGGCAACTCGCCTTGACCGCCTGTCCAGTCGATGATGTCGATCTGGAGTCCTCGCTTCAACATCTCGGCCTCGAGACTGCCGGCATGCCGTTTCCATTCGAGCGTTGCGCGGACGCGGAATCTTGGATCTTCGCCGGCTGCCTCGAATTGGTCGTCGGCCTTGAGCGCACCGCGGACGGCCTCGTACATCATCTTCAGGCTGGCGTCGCTGAAGGCGCCGTAGTCCATCGGTGGTCTCCCTTGGCACTGTGACACGCAAAAGGCCGCCACGTAGTCACTCGTGGCGGCCTTCTGCAAGCGGCCCATCCAGACGGCCTGGGACGACGTTGCGTGAGTCGGGTTAATGAAACGTTGTTCGTGCGGCGGCGCGCACTCAGACAGCGATGCGGTCGAAGTCGATGGCTATCCGGCTGTTCGGGAAAATCCTCGTCGCCTCCGCCAGAATGTCCTCGTCCGGGTAGCGGCCGGAGATGTGCGTGAGGATGAGCTGCTTGACCCCGCTCCGCGCCGCAAGCGCGGCGGCTTCGCTGGCGGTCAAATGCCCGTAGTCGCGCGCGATGGCTGCGTCACGCTCGAGAAACGTCGCTTCGATCACCAGCACATCGGCGTCCCTGACGTGGTCAGCCAGACCATCGGTCGTTTCGGCATCACCGACGATGACGAGCTTCTTCCGCCCTTCAGCCGGGCCAAGCACCTGCTCTGGATCGATGGTACGACCGTCGTCCAACTTCACCTGCCGTCCCTCCGCCAGCGCCCGCCGAACGGGCCCATCGGGCACGCGCAGCGCGAGGAGCTGGTCCGGGAGGAGATGCCGGCGCATCGCGCTCTGAAAGGAGAAAGCGAAGCTGTCCGTATCCCGGTGGCGGACCGGAAAGCAATCGATGGTGAATTCGCCGGCGTCGAGGACTCGCCCCTCGCTCAACGGCACCAGATCAAGCGGGATCGGCGCTCTGCCCTCGCTCCAAAGCCCTGCCAGCATGCGGACGACGACATCGAGCGCGCCGGGCCCGGCATGAATCGTCATCGCATCCGAGCTTTGCCGCAACCGGAGGGTCGAAAACAGCCCGGGGATGCCGAGCACATGATCGAAATGCCCGTGGGTCAGCAACAGGCGATCAAGCCGTCGAAAGCCGGCGCCACTCCGCAGCAGCTGGCGCTGCGTTCCCTCGCCGCAATCGACCAGAATACGACTGCCGGCTGCCTCGACGAGGATGCCCGGGTGATTGCGCTCGGGAGACGGCACGCTTGCCGACGTTCCCAGAAAAGTCAGCGAGAACATCGCAGCACCTCGCCTTCCGACTGCCGACGGCGCCATGCCGCCGAGACCGCGCAATCTGATGGCAGCGTCGCCCGGTGTGTTCAAGCATTTCGATTCCGACGACGTGGGACCAAAGCGTCCCGAAGCCGGCGGCTTAAAGGGCAAGCCGCATCTGCGCCATCGGGATCGGTTGTCGTGACCGGCGCACGCGGCGCCCTTGTCGCGCCCTCAACCGGTCACAGCCTCAAACATCGAAACAGCTGCGCGAGCGCGGTGTTGGCGGATTGCGCGCGCCGCTCGACGATTTCGGCCGCAGCGGCATAGTTGCGCGCCAGGATCTGGAGCGCGCGGCGAGCATCCGGCAGCGTGGATTGCTCCGCCATCTCCAGGCACTGATGCTCGAAATATCTGAGCTCCTCAAGTTCGGTCATTCGCGAATCGTCCGATCGGTTCCTGCATTTTCGAACTCAGTGCGCCAGCGACCTAGTGAAAGTTTGGCAAGTTTGTTGCGGGGGTCGGGCAATCTGGTCGGAGTGTTTCTGGACGCACGATTTGATCATCACCGCTCCGTGACCGATGCGAGGGTGAGCTGCGCGGATCGACAAGCGCGTGCAATCGTTTCACAATGCGGCGGTCTCGCTTGGCGAGCTTTGGAACATGCGCGGTTGATGCGGTATCGAATTGGCTTTGTTGGACCGATGAGGAAACGCGATTGGGCTTTCGTGGCGGCCTGTGTGGCAGGCGCACTGCTGTTCGGCGTCTGGAGTTTCCAGATGGGTATCGCGTTTCATCGATCCCAGCACGGCGCGACCGACCTCTCCAGTTCGCATCGGCGGAGCCAGGACGGCGCGTCCGCGCGCAGCCCGGCCCGGCTCCAGGCGGATGACGGCGATCAGCAGGCCGGACAGCCGCGATAGGCGCCGCGATCGCGTTCGTCACCACCACATCGTGTCCGACTAGGCCCAAGCCAGGCCTGCCATGCCGGCGGCGCCATCGTCATCTGTCTTGGCATGCGTGAGCCGCCTGCGGCGCGGACTGTCCTTGGCACGACGGTGACGAACGCCAAACCTGTGCAGCGCCATCGGCACATGCCGCATCACGCCGCGGACGAGATCGATGGCCTGCCTGACGACGGCCACCACCGTCGCAACGCGGGTAAAGAAGCCGATCAGGAAGATCATCGAGAAGATGTCGATATAGGCCAGCACATCGCCAACCAGCATCAGCTCGGGAGGAAGCGGAATCCGGTGCCAATAGGCGCCGATCACGATGGCAACCGGGATCAGCGCGATCAGCTTCCGTAACGTCAGCCGATCGAGCAAGGCGGCGAGCTCAACGACCAGGATCTGCCACAGCCAATCGCCAAGCGCGGCCGGCTTGTCGATCGTCCAAGTTTGCCATGACCGCTGCCACAAACGCTGCCACATCGCCGCTCCGCCTCCCCTTGCGCGCAATACCGGCGCTACGGCTTCGACGACGCCTCGCTGCTGCCTTCGTTTGCGGCGCCTTGCGCATCAGCCGGATCGGCCGATGGAAAGATGCGCTCATAGTTCGCACGCGCCTCGCGGATCAGACGCGCGCGCTCGCGTTCGGACTTCGAGATGAACCTGATGATCTCGCCCATGTTCGCTCCAACGCAGAAAAAATGATCCGACCGTCAGCTATGCAACCATCGTGCCCGACGATCGCTTGGCCCGACCTCCTCGCACCGCTCAGCGGAACGCCCGCGGCGCCATCCGCTGCTGGCTGAAGGCAACGCGCGGATTGATGCCGCAATAGGCGTCGCGGCCCGACGCGGATGCCTGGCACTGCTGATAGGTCTGGTAGCCGCAATAGCCGGGATATCCCTCCTGCCGGCCCTGGATGCACCAGGGATACTCATAGGGATCGGCCGCCGCAGGCGACGCGGAACCGACAATCCAGCTCGTTCCGAGCGCCGCGAACGCCAGAATTGCCCAATTCGTCCTGCGCATGATCGTGTTTCCTTGCTCAATCGGCACCCAGCCGCTGATCTAGGTACGCCGGCAAGATCTGCGAGGTTTCCGGGCACCGCCTCAAGAAGCTGTGACGATGGTTCAAAGCCCGGTCGCGGCACGGTGAGGACCGGCCGACCGGTCATCGGCCCTCGCGGCCTCCAGACCCTGCTGGCCCGCTGCCCGCCGGGCCACCCCAGCGCATGTAGTTAACCGACGCCTAATCGAGGATGCGCGGTTGAAATGTACGATTTAAGCGCGCCGCAAGGCGGCTGCCCTAGTCTCCCGCGCGGCTCAATGGACGACGACACCCGGAGAGGCTCGTCGCACGGGGGATAATCATGCGCAGCGCGCTCATTGCTTCAATGATCCTGTCACTTGCGGTCGGGCCGGCCGTTGCCGGACCACGAACGTCGGGGTCGTCCGAGGCGGCACCGGCCAGCGTCGAGAAATATCGCGGCTACGTCTTCGATCTTTCCGAGAACGCCGACCGCAAGGACGTCACCAGCATCGCCGATATGGTCCGCCGCCAGCTCGACGTCGTGGAAACCGCAGGCTTCAGCCCCAAGGTGCTGCAGTTCTTCCATCGCGTGCCGATCGTTGCCAGCGAGATGGCGTGTCTCGACGAAGGCGCGGCGGCGGCCTGCTATGGCTTGACGCCACCGGAATGGGACCGCGGCACGACGCGCGACGTCACCATCTGGGATCACGACAAGCAGCAATGGACCAATTCGGATCCGCTCGCGCTTGCGCTCGATTCCGGCATCGGCATCATCAGGATGCGTCCGAACATGATGCGCTACGCGAAGGAGCCGGTGCTGCTGCACGAATTCCTTCATGCCTATCACGCCCGGCTGTTGCCGAACGGCTATGAGAACAAGGGCATCAAGGCTTTCCTCAGCCAGGCGAAGTCGAAGGAGCTGTTCGCCAAGGACGCCTACGCACTGAAGAACCAGCAGGAGTTCTTCGCGGTGACAGCGAGCATCTTCCTGGCCGGCAAGGATTCCGAGCACGAACCCTATACGCGCGCCACGCTGAAGGAGAAGATGCCGGACTACTACAAGTATCTCGTCGGCCTGTTCGGCGCCGATCCCGAGGAAACCAGCGTCACGCCGGTCGCATCGGCCGACTGAGCCCGGTATCCCACAAAAAAACGAGGCCCGGTGTGCCTAGGAGACCGGGCCTCGTTTCTGATGTCCCCCGCCTCGTGGCGGATCAGGTGTTGTCGATACGCGACCTTGTCCGCGCGATCCATCCCGGATGATTACGGGGTCAGGCGCGCGCCGGCCTCACTTGCTGTAGCTGTAGAACCCCTGCCCGGTCTTGCGGCCGAGATGGCCGGCATCGACCATCTCCTTCAGCAGCGGCGCCGGCCGGTATTTGGGGTCGTTGAAGCCGGTGTAGAACACCTCCATCACCGACAGCATGGTGTCGAGCCCGATCAGATCGGCGAGCGCGAGGGGGCCGATCGGATGATTGCAGCCGAGTTTCATGCCGGCATCGATCTCCTCGGCGGTGGCAATGCCTTCCTGCAGCGCGAAGATCGCCTCGTTGATCATCGGGCAGAGGATGCGGTTCACCGCAAAGCCGGGGCTGTTCTTCGCCGTGATCGCGACCTTGCCGACCCGCTTGGCGAAGGCTTCGGCCTTGGCGACGGTGTCGTCCGAGGTCTGCAAGCCCCGGATCAATTCGAGCAGCGCCATCACCGGCACCGGATTGAAGAAATGCATCCCGATGAAGCGGTCGGGACGATCAGTCGAGGCCGCAAGGCGAGTGATCGAGATCGACGAGGTGTTGGTTGCGACCAGCGCGCTCGGCTTCAGCCCCGCACAGAGATCCTTCAGGATCTTGATCTTCAGCTCCTCGTTCTCGGTCGCGGCTTCGATCACGAGATCGCAGGCGGCGAGCTTGGCCTTGTCGGTGGTCGCGTTGATGCGCCCGAGCGTCGCGTCGCGGTCGGCCGCGGTCATCTTCTCCTTGGCGACCAGCCGCTCGAGACTGCTCCCGACCGTTTTCAGGCCGCGCTGGACCGCCGCGTCGGAGATATCCACCATGGTCACGCCGAGGCCTGCCGCCGCGCAGATCTGCGCGATGCCGTTGCCCATGGTCCCGGCGCCGATAATGCCAACCGTCTCAATCATCGCGTTCGTCCCTCGTCGCTTGCGCGGCCGCGCGGCCGCATCGTCAAAAACGGCGGACCGAAGGGGTCCGCGGATGGCGCATGAATAGCAGTCCGGCCGCGCGGCCGATACAGTGGAAGCCGGTATTCCGGTGGGGTCTATTCGGGGCGCGGCGGGTGCGGCCGCCGTGGCGGAACGGCCGGCCGCGGCGGCAATTGGGTGCGCGGTGGTTCGGCCGCGCGCGACGGTTCGAGCACGCGGTTAAGTCGTACAATCCACCAGGCCAGCTGTCCGTAGCTGCGGCGCAGCGCCGATCCGAATCCCTCGTCGATGTCCTGATCACGATCCATACCCCTATCATTAACGTGCATCCTTGAAGGAACGGTGAGCGCCATCACGTGCAGCGCCGGCAATCGTTAGCAACCTGGCAACCATCCACGCGCAGGCTCTACGCGGGTGCCGGTAGTCTCCCGGATTGCACCGGGAAGTCTCCGCGCTGCAACATCGCGGTGCCGGTCCGACTCGCATTTTGTTGATCGAATTTTCCGCCGAGCGCCGCGACATAAGGACATTAGACGACGAGGGCTACGCCCATGCTTGCCGAGAAATTCATTCTGTTGCTCGAGACATTGCTTAACGGCCAGACCCATTCCGACGGAAGTCCCCGCGTGGTGAGCACCTCGCCCCACATTCCGGTGAAGCTTCCCGGTGGAAGCCAACCGCAAGGCAGCCTGCCTCGCTAGGCTCCTACTGCCCGCAGGTTAGGTCGCCGCGAGATTCTCAAGGGCGTCGCAGCCACGTCGCTGCGGAATGCTGGTCGCGACATTTGTCTCCGCCAGTTTTTCCTGTCGTGACGCACGAAGCCATTTGGACGGCGCAACCCCTCGCCCGTGATCCAGCTCATAGGTGGTGAAGCCGAGCCACGCTACACCCTCCGGCAACGACGTGGTGCCGCCGTGGACGATAAGACCGACAGCAAGACCGATTTCGGAAGCATCGCCGTCGCAATCTGCGTCGCCGCCTACATCGCGATCATGCTGGCCTATCTCGCCCAATACGATCTCGGCCTGACCGCCGCGCAGACGCGTCATCTCTCGATGCTGGCAGCGCTGTTCCTCGCGCTGCCGGTCGCGCTGGATTTGCTGCGCACCGGACCCGGCGACGCTCGCTGACGCGGACACGAACGCGCCCGCCGCCGCCGATCTCCCCTGCCGCAAACACGCCTGCGCAACATAGCGCTAGGTGAAGCGACGCGAATCAGCGTTACTTTGCAACTGATCGCTTCGTGGGATTTGGCGGCATGACCCAGCCCGACGTGTTTGATCAGAAGGTTCTGGATCAGAACATTCGCGAACTGCAGGAATGGCTGCGCAGGGCCTGGCAGCAACTCGCGGACCCCTCGCTCACCGCCTTCTCTCGCCGCGAATTGCGCAACCAGATGAAGCAATGCAACGCCGATTTGCGCGTGCAACTGCAGGCCGCCTCCAAACGAATGCTGGTGCAGCCCGCCTCATCGGGCAGGACGTTCGCCAAGCCGGCGCTGCGGATCCTCGCCTAGAGCACGATCCGGAAACGTGCGAAGCGGCTTTCCCTCGCGACAAACGCAGGGCGTTTGCGCGGAGATCATGCTCAAACAATGGGCTGAAGCGCGATGACGATTCAACCCAATCTCATCGCGCCTCAGCGTTTGTCTGGCTGTCACACATGCCAGCGCGCCAAAATGCCGCGATCTCCTGCTGCATGCTGGCCATACGCACCCTCTGCTTGTGCAGGGACGCCCGACAAGGCACAGCAAAACCGCTCCGGTATGCCTATATTGGGCGTCGTGTAGCGGCCAATGCCGCCAATGTTTAGGGACTCCCGTGTTATATCTGGAACTTGCGATCGTGGCGGTCTTGATCGTCGTCAACGGTCTGTTGTCGATGTCGGAGCTCGCGATCGTCTCCTCCCGTCCGGCGCGCCTTGCGGCGCTGGTCGAACGAGGCGTCAGCGGTTCGCGCCGCGCACTTGCACTGGCCTCCGATCCCGGCAAGTTCCTCTCCACGGTGCAGATCGGCATCACGCTGATCGGCGTGCTGTCGGGCGCCTTCTCGGGCGCAACGCTTGGTCAGCGTCTGACCCAATGGTTGCTTGAGCTCGGGGTGTCCGCAGGCATCGCCGACGCGGCCGGCGTCGGCCTCGTCGTCGGCGTGATCACCTATGCCTCGCTGATCGTCGGCGAGCTGGTGCCGAAGCAGATCGCATTGCGCGATCCCGAGTCGATCGCGGTCAAGGTCGCTCCGGCCATGACCATGATGGCGCGGCTGTCGCTGCCGCTAGTGTGGCTGCTCGACCGTTCCGGCAAGCTGCTGCTGTGGGTGCTCGGCCATCGCGAGGATGCACAGGACCGCATCAGCGAGGACGAGATCAAGACGTTGGTGGTGGAGGCCGAGAACGCCGGTGTGCTCGAGCCCGGCGAAAAGGAGATGATCGCCGGCGTGATGCGGCTCGGCGATCTTCCGGTCGGCGCGGTGATGACACCGCGCCACGAGGTCAGCCTGATCGACCTTGCCGCCCCCGCGGCCGAGATCCTGGCGACGCTGCAAAAGAGCAGTCACTCGCGCTGCGTGGTGTTCGACGGCAACCGCGATCATGCGCTGGGCATCGTGCAGGCCAAGGACGTGCTCGACGTCTACCTCGCGGGCCAGACACCCGACATCCGCGCGCTGACGCGCGATGCGCCGATCATTCCGGAGACCGTCGACGCCCGCGACGTGGTCGCGATCCTGCGCGACTCCAGAGTGCATATCGGCCTCGTCCACGACGAGTACGGCACCTTCCAGGGCGTCGTGACCAGCGCCGACATCCTCGAGGCCATCGTCGGCGCCTTCCACACCGAGGAAGGCCCGGCCGAGCCCGCCTATGTCCGGCGCGCCGACGGCTCCTATCTGATCTCGGGCTGGATGCCGGCGCTGGAATTCAGCGAACTGCTCGGCATCGCGCTGCCATCGCCGCGGCCGTACCAGACCGCGGCCGGCTTCCTGCTGCATGAATTCGGCGCGATCCCCGATGTCGGCGCGAAAACCGCCGCGCAGGGCTGGGAATTCGAGATCGTCGACCTCGACGGCCGGCGCATCGACAAGGTTTTGGCCAGCAAGCAGCCGGCGGCCTGACATTTGCCACCCGGCCGTCCTGTTGATAAGCGGCAAGACAGCGAAACAGGCGGCCGCGGTGTGCTATCGGCATAGCCGCGGCCCGAGCAATCCCCGAATAAACCCCACGGAATAGATCCCCATGCGCATTACCCTCGTCGGTTCCCGCCATTTCGGCGTGACGACCCTGAACATGCTGCGCGAACACCACGTCACGCTGGTCAGGGTGGTCGTGCATGACGGTGAGGACCGGCTGGCGGCAGCGGCCAGGGCGGCCGGCATCGAGGTCGTTGTCCAGGCCGATCCCAAGCTGGTGACGGCCGCCGAGATTGCGCCGGATACCGACCTGATCGTGACCGCCCACAGCCACGCCCGGGTCAGCAGGGAGGCGCTTGCCGCGTCCAGGCTCGGCGGCATCGGATACCACCCGTCACTGCTGCCGCGCCACCGCGGCATCGCGGCGGTGGAATGGACCATCAAGGAAGGCGATCCGATCGCCGGCGGCAGCATCTATCACCTCGCCGACCGCATGGACGCCGGCGCGATCGCCGCGCAGGACTGGGTGTTCGTCAAGAAAGGCGAGACCGCCCGCGAGCTGTGGGAGCGCGCGCTGGCGCCGCTCGGTTTGCGTCTGCTCGCCCAGGTCATCGACTATGGCAAGGTCAACGGCGCGCTGCCGGCCAAGGTCCAGGATGAGCAGTTTGCGACCAAGGCGCCGAATCTGAGCCCTGGCAAACACTAATCCGAGCTAGAGTATATAAATACCTCGTTCGGAAAAGCCACGCTCGGATTTTCCGTTCCTGATCCGGAACCGAATTCACTATGATGTGTTTGAGTTCACAGGAACATTTGGGGACCCCGCGACGCAGCAAATTTTGAACACATTGTGACAGGATAAGCCGCGTCATCACACGAAATTACAGGGATTTGATTCATGCGTTCGATCCGCATTCGCGACCTGATTTTGGTCACTACGGTCGCTTCGGCCGCCGCCCTCACCGCTGCTCCCGTCTCCGCTCAGCAGCCTTATGACGGCCTTTGGAACGTCACCGTCGTCACCAAGACCGGCAGTTGCGAACCGTCGCAGAGCTCGACCGTGACCGTCGCTGAAGGAAAGATCTCGGCCCAGGGCGCGGCGATCTCCGGCACCGTCGGCAGCGGGGGACTTGTGCGAGTCTCGATCAATGGTGCATATGCGAACGGACAACTCAGTGGCAACTCCGGATCGGGGAAGTGGAATGGGGCATCAGCTGGCGTACCGTGCAGCGGCCGATGGGAAGCGTCCCGTCAGTAAGATCACCAGCCTATCAAGTTTCTTCGCCATCGCGCGGCGGCCAGCATTTGCAGCCGCCGCGTTTTTCGTGACAGCACTCGCAAGCACCACGGGCCATGCCCAGTCCGGCCCGTTCGCCGGCATGGCAGGCACCTGGTCGGGCGCCGGCTCGGTCATGCTGGATGACGGCTCCAGCGAGCGCATCCGCTGCCGCGCCACTTATCACGTCGGTGGGCCCCGCATGACCATGAGCCTCACCTGCGCCAGCGACGCCTACAAGTTCAACCTGGCGGCCGATGTGCAGGCCGAAGGCAGCGCGGTCAGCGGCAATTGGAGCGAGTCCAGCCGCAATGTCAGCGGCTCGTTGCAGGGTCGCGGCGGCGGCGGCAACTTCCAGGTCGTTGCCAGCGCTCCCGGCTTCAATGCCGACATCTCGATGCGCACCACCGGCAACAAGCAGGCGGTCACGATCAGGGCCGACAGCCAGTTCCGCGGCGCCAGCATCGTGCTGTCGAAGTAATCGATCCGCGCTCCAACGTGCAAAGCCCTCGGGTCATCCCCGAGGGCTTTTTGTTTACTCCCCAGCGGTGCTATGCCGCAGGCACGAATGCCGTGACCTCGATCTCGACCTTGGCGCGCTGATCGACCAGCCCGCCGATATAGAGCAGCGTCGACGGCGGGAAATTACGCCCGAGCGTCTCCTTCCACGCCGCGCCGATACCGGCGCCCGCGGCCTCATATTCGCTGCGACTGGTCAGGTACCAGGTCAGGCGGACAATGTGCTCGGGGCCGGCACCGGCTTCGTTCAACAGTTTGATGATGCGCTTCAGCGCGGTGCCGACCTGGGCGGCCATGTCGGGGGCGTAGTCGCCCTTCTCGTCGCCGCCGGTCTGCCCCGCCAGCACGATCCACTTGCCGGGCGCGTCGAACGCGACACCGTGCGAGAAGCCGCGGGGTTTCGACCATTCGGCCGGTTGCAAAACACGCATGAGCAGATCCTCCTTTATGGCGTTCGTCATTCCGGGATGGCTCGCAGAGCCAGACCCGGAATCTCGAGATCCCGGGTTCGCCCGTTTCACGTGCGCCCCGGGATGACAGCGTAGTCGATGCTGCTTAGCAGAGATCACGTGGGTGACGCATCACCGCGCAGGCAGAATTGCGCGTTGCAAATTCATGGCAGCTCGCCGATACCGGGCACCCCTCCTCCGCTCGTTCCCCGTCATGGATCGCACGCCCTCAAAGACCCGCGCAGCATTGTGGATGTCCGGCTGGCTCGCGCTGATGCTGATCGTGGCGGTGGCCGGCCGCGAGGCGACGCGCGAGGTCAATGTCTTCCAGCTGATGGCCGTTCGCGGCGTGCTCGGCTTCGCGATGCTCTATCCGCTGATCCACATGAACGGCGGGTTTGCGATCGTGAAGACCGCACGGGTGCACGTCCATATCGCGCGCAACCTGATCCATTTTTGCGCGCAGCTTGGCTGGTTCTTTGCGCTGACATTGATCCCGATCGGCCAGGTGGTTGCGATCGAGTTCACGATGCCGATCTGGACCGCGATCCTTGCGGCGAGCTTTCTCGGCGAGCGGATGACGGCGTGGAAGATCGTCGCGATCGTGCTTGGCCTTGTCGGCGTATTCGTGATCGTGCGGCCGGCGGCCGGCGCGATCAATCCGGGCCAGCTGATCGCGCTTGCCGCGGCGGTCGGCTTCGGCATCTCGGTCGCCGTGGTCAAGTCGCTGACGCGGACCGAGCAGACGCTGACGATCATGTTCTGGATGCTGGTGGTGCAATCGCTCGCGAGCATCGGGCCTGCCCTCTACGTCTGGACCTGGCCGCCGCTCTCGACCTGGGGCTGGCTCGTCGTGATCGCGTTCTGCGGCACCTTCTCGCACTATTGCATGGCGCGCGCCCTGCTCCACGCCGACGCGACTGTCGTGATCCCGATGGATTTCGTCCGCGTGCCGCTGACGGCGATCGCCGGCTGGCTGATCTATGCCGAAAGGCTCGATGTCTACACGGTGCTGGGCGCGGCCATGATCCTGGCGGGCAACCTCATGAACCTGAAACCAACCGCAAGGAAGCCGGCGCGCGCAAGGTGACGCCCGCGCCGTGCGCGCGTAGCGCCGCCGCGCCCTGCCAGCCAAAGGCCCGGGGATCATCCCGGGCCTCCTGGTTTCGAAAGCGCGTTACTTTCCGGCGGCCTTGCGCAGCGCCGCGTTGATGCGGTCCTGCCACCCGGGGCCGCCCGCCTGGAAATACTCCAGCACGTCCTGATCGATCCGCAGCGTGACTGGCTCGCGGACGCCGGGGACAGCGACGGTCTTTGGCACCGCGTCCGCGACCTTGGTGGTGGCGCGCTTGAACGCCGCCTCGGCTTCGCTGCGGGCATCGCTCAGGGTTCGCGGTCGCCTCGGCTGGTCGGCCATATGTTGGATTCCTGTGTCTCAGATTCCTTCAAACAGTACCGTGGAGAGATAGCGCTCCGAGAATGACGGCACAATCGCCAGAATGGTTTTGCCGGCCGCTTCCGGCCGCTTGCCGATCTGCAAGGCGGCTGCGATCGCGGCGCCCGACGAGATACCGCCGGGGATGCCTTCGTTGCGCGCCAGCTCGCGCGCGGTCTCGATCGCGGTCGCGCTGTTGACCTTGACGATCTCGTCGATCACGGAGCGGTCGAGGATGTCAGGGATGAAGCCTGCGCCGATGCCCTGGATCTTGTGCGGCGTGTGCTGGCCGCCCGACAGCACCGGGCTCTCTTCCGGCTCCACCGCGACGACGCGCAATGACGGCTTGCGCGGCTTCAGCACCTGGCCAACGCCCGTGATGGTGCCGCCGGTGCCGACGCCGGCGACGAAGTAATCGATGTTGCCGCCGGTGTCGTTCCAGATCTCCTCGGCGGTGGTGCGGCGATGGATCTCGGGATTGGCGAGGTTCTTAAACTGCTGCGGCATGACAGCGTTGGGCGTCGTGCGCACCAATTCTTCCGCGGTCGCGATCGAGCCCTTCATGCCCTGCGCGGCCGGCGTCAGCACAATCTCCGCGCCGAGAAAGGCCAGCATCCGCCGCCGCTCGATCGACATCGATTCCGGCATGACGAGCTTGAGCCGATAGCCGCGCGAGGCCGCGACATAGGCAAGCGCAATCCCGGTGTTGCCCGAGGTCGGCTCGATCAGCACGGTGTCGGCATTGATGATGCCGGCCTTCTCCATCGCCACGATCATCGCCGCGCCGATGCGGTCTTTCACGCTGGCCGCCGGATTGAAGTATTCCAGCTTGGCGAGGATCGTCGCGTTGATGCCAGCCGCCTGCGGCAATCTGCGCAGCCGCACGGTCGGCGTAGAGCCGATCGCATCGACGATGGAGTCAAAGACGCGGCCGCGTCCGGGTTGCACTGCACTCGTTGTCGACGGCGCGTCCATCAAGCGGCTCCTGTAGCGGGATGTGCTGGAAATATGCGGTCTTGTCTCATTAGAAGCAGCGCATCATGACGTGCAAGTGAGAAACCGCCGTGGCGCGAATTCGTTGCATCGCAAAAAAAGAACCTACGCAAATAACGTAAAACCTACGCATTTGTGTTGCGACATGGTCAAACAAATGCGTTTATATACTTTCGTCAGGTGCAGCTCAGAACGCAAAGGAGGTCACATGCCAGCTCTCGCTGAAGTTCTGTCGACCACAGCGTCCAGGCCCGATCCGCGCGGCTGCGATTTGCCGACCTGTCCGGTGTGTGCTGACTCCATGGTGGCGGCGGAAGCCTCCGCGTACCTCTTCGACAATCTGATCAGCTATCTCTGGACCTGCGACAACTGCGGTTACGGGTTCGTGACCAAGCACGCGGTGAAACCGATCGTGTGCAACTGATCACACAGCTCACCTTGGAGCGATGTCACCGCGCGCCCAACCGGCGCGCGTTTTCGTTCTGAAGTCCTCGAACGCGCCGTTCGCCACCGCATCACGGATGCCCTGCATCAGCTGCTGGTAATAGGCGACGTTGATTTCGGACAGCAACATTGCCCCAAGTGTTTCGCCCGATCGCACCAAGTGATGCAGATAGGCGCGCGAATAGCCATTCGCCGCCGGCCACGGACTCTCGTCGTCGAGCGGACGCGGGTCGTCGACGTGCCGGGCGTTGCGCAGGTTGATCTGGCCGAAGCGGGTGAACGCCATGCCGTGGCGTCCGTTCCGTGTCGGCATCACACAGTCGAACATGTCGACGCCGCGCGCCACCGCCTCGAGGATGTCCTCCGGCGTGCCGACGCCCATCAGATAACGCGGCCGATCGACCGGGAGCGCCGGCGCGGTCTCCTCGATCATCGCCAGCATCACCGCCTGCGGCTCGCCGACCGCGAGGCCTCCGATCGCATAACCGTGAAAGCCGATGTCGGTCAGCCCGCGCGCGCTGACGTGCCGCAGATCCGGGACGTCGCCGCCCTGCACGATGCCGAACAGCATGTAGCCGTCCGGCGCCGCCTCGAAGGCGCGCTTGGAGCGCTCGGCCCAGCGCAGCGACAGCTGCATCGCGCGCTCGATGTCGGCGCGCTCGGCCGGCAGCCGGACGCACTCGTCCATCTGCATGGCGATGTCGGAGCCGAGCAGCCGCTGCACCTCGATCGAGCGCTCCGGCGACAGCTCGACCTTGGTGCCGTCGATATGCGAGCGGAAGGTCACGGCCTTCTCGGTCACCTTGCGCAGCTCCGACAGCGACATCACCTGGAAGCCGCCGGAATCCGTCAACATCGGGCCGCCCCAGCCGGTGAAGCGCTGCAGGCCGCCAAGCCCGGCAATGCGCTCGGCGCCGGGCCGCAGCATCAAGTGATAGGTGTTGCCGAGCACGATGTCGGCGCCGGCATCGCGCACCTCGCGCCAATGCATGCCCTTCATCGCGCCCGCGGTGCCGACCGGCATGAAGGCGGGCGTCCGCACGAGGCCGTGCGGCGTGGTCAGGCGCCCGGTGCGGGCGGCGCCGTCGGTTGCCAACAGCTCGAAATGGTTGGGAAGATTCATGCGGCTGCTTATTGCGTGTCGCCGGTGCCCGATCAACCCGTCGGATAACGGCCCTCGCGCGACTTCGTGAACACGGGCAACCGGCCGGACGCTTGCCTTGCATCGTCCGCCCCGCTAAACAAAACGAAACAGTGTCGTTTTATGACGACAATATGGCAACCGGCTTCCGCAGCGACGTCAATCCGCGAACGTGACTGGCAGAGATGGTCTCACCCCCTAGCGCCCGGCCCGCGGCGCCGGCCCTCGGATGACGGCCGCCCGCACGATCCGGCAAGCGGTCCTGCTGTGCGGCCTCGCCTTGGCGCTGGCGGCCTGCAGCTCGCTGCCGCGGATGCCCTACACGGCCGCCGATGCCGCCAATGCGCGGGTGCTCGACCTCGACGGGCTGCGCCGCTATGCCGACGAGCCGGCGTCAAAATTCAAGCTCGAGAAGAGCGACCTCGCCCCGATCAAGACCTACCTCGCGCTCTCCGGCGGCGGCGCCGACGGGGCCTATGGCGTGGGCGTCCTCAACGGATGGACTGCGGCCGGCAACCGCCCGGCCTTTTCGGTTGTTTCCGGCGTCAGCACCGGCGGACTGATTGCGCCCTTTGCCTTCCTTGGCCCGCGCTACGACGACACGCTGAAGGAGGTCTACACCTCGGGCATCGCGGAAAGCCTGCTGCAGGATCCGAGCCTGATGCGGGTGCTGTTCGGCTCCGGCCTGTTCGGCAACAAGCGGCTGCGCGAACTGGTGGCGCGCTACGTCGGGCCGGACATCCTGAGCGAGGTGGCGCGCGAAAACGCCAAGGGCCGAAAGCTCCTGATCGTCACCACAGATCTCGACACCCAGCGCACGGTGATCTGGGACATGGGACGGATCGCCGCGGTCGGAACGCCCGAGGCGCTGCAGCTGTTTCGCGACGTGATGGCCGCCTCCGCCAGCATCCCGCTGGTGTTTCCGCCGATCATGATCGACGCCGAGGGCCAGGGCCGCCGCTTCCAGGAGATGCATGTCGACGGCGGCGTGACCGCGCCGGTGCTGACGCTGCCGGACGCGCTGCTGTTCCGCGAGCGCGGCTGGCCCGCCAATGGCCGCATGAACATCTACATCCTCGTCAACAAGAAGCTCGAGGGCAACTTCGAGCTGGTGTCGAACTCGACGATCGACGTCGCCTCCCGCAGCATTTCCGCGATCACGCAGGCGCAGACGCGCTCCGTCATCCTCTCGACCTATGACTTCGCCCGGCGCAACCGGCTGGGTTTCCATCTGTCCTACATCGAGCGCGACTATCCGGCGCCGGAAACGCAGGGTTTCGACACCGCCTATATGCGCGCGCTCTACCAGTACGGATACGACAAGGCCGCCGCCGGGCAGGCCTGGACCGCGACGCCGCCTTGAGCGGCCTGCTCCCGGTACCGCCGAATGGACGAATCCGCATCGCGCGGGTTATAGACCGGACAGACCCGTCCGACGCACAACGAGATGAATGGGCAAATGGGATTGACGGCAACCAAGGCCAAGGCGGCCAAACGCGGCGTGATCAAGTCACGCGGCGGCCGGCCGACGCGGGACGCCGCGATCGAGCGCGACCAGCGGCTGATCGAGGTCGCCACCCGCCTGTTCCTCGAGCGCGGCTTCGATGCGACGTCGATAGACGCGGTGGCCGAGGCCGCCCGCGTCAGCAAGCCCACCGTCTACGGTCAGTACGGCGACAAGCGCGGCCTGTTCGCCGCGGTGCTCCGCCGCGAGATCGCCCGCTGGCTTGCCCCGCTCGCCGCTGCGGCGGCCGAAGCGCAGACCGGCAGCAACTGCGACGGTTCGGTCGAGGAACGGCTGATCGAGCTCGGCCGCCAGCTACTGGTGCTGAATTGCAGCGCCGACTCCATCGCCTTCAGCCGGATCCTGACCGCGCAAGCGATCAATTTCCCCGAGGTCGCCAAGCTTGCCGTCGACGAGGGCTGGTCGAAGGCGGTTTCCACCACGGCGGATTTCTTCGACCATCTGGTCGACATGGGCGTCCTCGATCTCGAGGACACCACGATCGCGGCCGAGACATTCCTCAACATGGTGGTCGGCCACACCCACCGGATGGCGACATTCGGAATTCCGATCGACATGAAGACCGCCGAGACCCGGATGGAGGTCTCGATCCGGCTGTTTCTCGCCGGCGCCGTCGGGCCGCAGGACCGGCTTCGCGAGGCGGCCAAGGAAGCGACGAAGACGCGCCGCCGCCCGGCCCGCTGACAGTTTTAGGATCGTTGCATCGTCTCACACGTTGTCGTGATGAACCTTGAAGAAAACAGAACGAAACCGTATTGTTTAGTTGCAATGAGACGCGGAACCCAAGTTCAGCCCCCCAACGGTTTCGTGTCGCCTTGTAACTTCGATCGTCACGACGGAGCTGCCGCCATCGCTCCGTCTGAACGTTCGGCGGCCGACCTCTGACTAACAAAGGTCGGCCGCACTTTCTCTGCCCGGGGGGCGGTTCGACGCGACGGATGCGACCATGACGACGGGACGATTACACGCACTGCGGCATTGGGCATTCGGCACGCGGCTGCTGGCAACCGCGCTCATTGCCCTGCCCTTCGCGACGCCGGCCTACGCGATCACGAGCTCAACGGCCGCGGCGCTCACCCCGCAGGACAACGACACCGCGCTCGACGTGCACGCGGTTCGCCGCGAGCTCGACAGCTTCCAGGCGGCCCAGATCTCGCTGCGCAAGGCGATGGCGATTGCGGAGGCGCTGCACTCCGGCTCGATCACCGCCGACATCAGCTTCGACGGCGCGTCGGAGCCCGCGGTCTACCGGGTCAAGACCATGCAGCAGGACCGCATCTGGCGCCACGCCATTGACGCGGCGACCGGCGAAGTGGTGGGTGGCGAGGCCGCCGCGCCGCTGAAGTCGCTCGGCACCGAAGACCGTGACAACCTCGCCGTGCTCAGGGCGCTCCGGCATCGCCTCGCCGACGCCGTGCGGGTGGCCGAGCGCACGACCTCGGGAAAGGCGATCAGCGGTGGCCTGATGCGCGAACGCGGCAAGCTCAATTTCGTCATCGTCGTGCTCGCCGGCAGCGATCTGAAAGAGGTGATCCTCGAACCGCCCGGCGCGCGCAGGCGCTGAGGCCGGCGCGGGACTCGCCAAGCTTTCCCTTGCCAAGTTTTCCCTCGCCAAGTTTTCGCCCAAAAGCCGTTGACGGACGCCGATCTGTCCCGCATAAGTCCGAACCATGATCACCGCGACCAAATGCACCAGCAAAACCACCAAGCCCTCCGGGGCCTCGGGAGGCGTGCGCGCGTAGTCGGTCGAACCGCATCATCTCTACCCGAAGCCCCGCCTGATGAAGGTCCGGGGCTTTTTTATTGCCTGCAGCCCAACAGCATGATCCGGAAAAGTGGGAACCGGTTTTCCGATCAGATCATGCTCAACCGAGACTGAAATGGAGGACAAAGTGAGTAACGATCCCGTCGTCGCGATTGTCGGCGTCACCGGCGCCGTCGGCGCCGAATTCATCGCCACCATGGACAAGCGCGGCTTCCGCGTCGGCAAGCTGAAGGCGCTGGCGAGCGCCCGCTCGGCTGGCAAGACCGTCAGCTTCCGCGGCAAGCCGGTCGTGATCGAGGAGCTGACCGAACGCGCCTTCGAGGGCGTCGACATCGCGCTGTTCTCGGCCGGCAGCGGCATCTCCAGGAAGTTCGCGCCGCTTGCGGTGAAGTCCGGCGCTGTCGTGGTCGACAATTCCTCGGCGTTCCGGATGGATCCGAATGTGCCGCTGGTGATCCCCGAGATCAACGCCAACCGCATCCGCGACCACAAGGGCATCATCGCCAACCCGAACTGCGCCGCCATCACCGCGCTGGTGCCGCTGTGGCCGATCCACCAGAAGAACCGCATCAAGCGCGTGATCATCTCGACCTACCAGGCCGCGAGCGGCGCCGGCGCAGCCGCGATGGAGGAGCTCGTCGAATCGACCCGCGCCAATCTCAACGGACAGGTCTATACCCCGAAGGTGATGCCGCACCCCTACGCCTTCAACCTGTTCAGCCACAACACCGCTATTGATCCGCAGACCGGCTACAACGACGAGGAGACCAAGGTCATCAAGGAGACCCACAAGATCTTCGAGGACGAGAAGATCGCGGTCGGCGTCACCTGCGTGCGGGTGCCGGTGCTGCGCGCGCATTGCGAGGCGATCACCTTCGAATGCGAGAAGCCGATCACCGAGGACCAGGTGCGCGCGATCATGGCGCGGGCGCCGGGCGTCAAGGTCGTCGACGATCGCACCAAGAACTACTTCCCGATGCCGATCGACGCCTCCGGCCAGGACGACGTGCTGGTCGGCCGCATCCGCAAGGATCTCAGCGATCCCAGCGGCCACTCGATCTCGATGTTCGTCGCGGCCGATCAGCTGCTCAAGGGCGCCGCCCTCAACGCGGTGCAGATCGCCGAGCTGCTGCCCGAACGCGCGATGGCGTGAATGCAAGAACCGTCATCCCCGCGCAATGGCGCAGCCATTGTCGCTGGAGGAGCCCGCGCGGCGGGCGTCTCGAAGGATGCATCGGCCCCAGTCGGGCCGTCGCCCTTCGAGGGCCGCTGAAGAAGCGGCCGCCTCAGCGACAAAGGCGAAGCCTTTGCGCGGGGGTGACGGTGAAGCAGCCGTGCTTGCGGAGCTAGCCTCGCGCGCGAAACAGCAGGCACGCGTCACCGTAGGAGTAGAACCGGTAGCCATCCCTGATCGCGTGGGCGTAGGCGCGTTGCATCGTCTCGAGGCGGGAGAACGCCGAGACCAGCATGAACAGCGTCGAGCGCGGCAGATGGAAGTTGGTCAGCAAAATATCGACCGCGCGGAAGCGGTAGCCCGGCGCGATGAAGATCGAGGTTTCCGCCGCAAACGGCTCGATCGCGCCGTCGGCATTGGCGGCGCTTTCCAGCAGCCGCAGCGACGTGGTGCCGATCGCGACGATCCGGCCGCCTTTTGCGCGCGCGGCATTCAAGGCGGAAGCGGTCTCGGCGGAGATGCAGCCCCATTCGGCATGCATCTTGTGCTCCGAGGTCTCCTCGGTCTTCACGGGCAGGAACGTCCCTGCCCCGACATGCAGCGTGAGGCGGTGCAGCTCGACGCCGCGCCTCTTCAGCGCGGCCTCCAGCGCGGGCGTGAAATGCAGCCCCGCCGTCGGTGCTGCGACCGCGCCCTCATTGGCGGCGAACATGGTCTGGTAGTCGCTGACGTCCTGGTCGTCAGGCGTGCGCTTGGAAGCGATGTAGGGCGGCAGCGGCGTGGCGCCGACATCAGCGATCGCCTGGTCGAGCACCGGACCATGGAACGAGAATGACAGCGTCACCTCGCCCTCCTGCCCCTTGGCTTCGACCTCTGCATCGAGATTGCCGAGCAGGCAGACCCTGCCCTCATTGCCGAAGCGGATGGTATCGCCGGGGCTGAGCTTCTTCGCCGGCTTCACCAGCGCCTGCCAGCGCGAGCCGTCGAGCCGCTTGATCAAGGTCGCCTCGATCTTCGGTTCGGTGTCGCGCCCGATCCGGCGGCCCTTGAGTTGCGCCGCGATCACCTTGGTGTCGTTGACGACGACCTGATCGCCCGGCTCCAGCCACCGCGGCAGGTCGGCGATCGCGGCGTCGCGCAGCACGCCGTCCAGATGCACCACCAGCATCCGCGCGGCATCGCGCGGGCTCGCGGGGCGAAGCGCGATGCTTTCCGGGGGGAGTTCGAAGTCGAAGAGATCGGTGCGCATGGCGGTGAATAATACCTCAGCGCCGTCATTCCGGGGCACGCGAAGCGTGAACCCGGAATCTCGAGATTCCACAATGCGCAATTACGCATTGGGGTTCGATGCTGCGCATCGCCGCGGAATGACGGAGTGTTTGACTTACGCCGCGTCGACGGCCATCCGCGCCTTGACGATCTTGTCCGGATCCTTCACCGGCTCGCCGCGCTTGATCTTGTCGACGTTCTCCATGCCCTCGGTGACCTTGCCCCAGACGGTGTACTGGCCGTTGAGGAACGAGGCGTCGTCGAAGCAGATGAAGAACTGGCTGTCGCCGGAATCCGGATTGGCGGCGCGGGCCATCGAGGCGGTGCCGCGGACATGCGGCTCCTTGTTGAATTCGGCCTTCAGCTTCTTGCCGGAGCCGCCCATGCCGGTGCCCTGCGGACAGCCGGTCTGCGCCATGAAGCCGTCAATCACGCGATGGAACACGATGCCGTCGTAGAAGCCCTCGCGCACCAGTTCCTTGATCCGCGCGACGTGGCCGGGCGCGAGATCCGGGCGCATCTCGATCGTGACCGGGCCCTGGGTGGTTTCGAGGATCAGAGTATTTTCGGTAGCAGCCATGCTCGCTTCTCCTGGCTTCGGGGTGGATACTTCTTATTCCTGAACGGGATTGCGAATGGACGGCCGGCGACCGCGCCGCCCAGGCTCTCGGTAAATGGCAACGGCGTACAGCGTTGCAACGTCTCCATCACCGCGATCCGGTATGCAATCCGGTCGTTGTCGGTCGCCTCCTGCGATTCATAGCTGATCCTGGGATGTCCGAGGATCGCGCCCTCGCGGTTGAAGCTGACAATGACGGTGATGTCGATCGGGCCGGCCTTGTCCGCCGGCGGCGGCCGCCAGCAGCGGTGGATGGCCAGAACAACGTCCTTGATCGTATTGAGTTGCTCCGGCTCGGCCGCCGCAGGTCCACCTAGCGCGAGCCACACCAGCAGCGGCGCGGCGAACCAGGCACGTGGTTTGCTGCGCGCCGCCATCGCGGATCACTTGATGTCGGATGCGACCTGCACCTTCACCATCTTGTCGGGATCGGTGACGGCTCCGCCAGGCGAGCCCGCAGATGCCTTCTTCAGCTTGTCGACCACGTCCATGCCCTGCACCACCTCGCCGACCACGGTGTACTGGCCATTCAGGCTCGATCCGTCGGCGAACATGATGAAGAACTGCGAATTGGCGCTGTCGACGCTGTCGCCGCGCCGGGCCATGCCGACGATGCCGCGCTTGAACGGGACTTGGGAGAATTCCTGCTTCAGGTTCGGATATTTCGAGCCGCCGGTGCCGTTGAAGTTCTGGCCGTCGCCGGTCTGCGCCATGAAGCCGTCCATCACGCGATGGAACGGCACGTTGTTGTAGAAGCCCTCGCGCGCCAGCTGCTTGATGCGCTCGGCATGCTTGGGCGCGATGTCGGTGCGCAGCTTGATGACGATGCGGCCCTTGGTGGTGTCGATCACGATCGCATCGGCCTTGTCGAGATTGGCCGGCAGCGGCTGCGCGACCGCGGGCACGACGCAGAGCAGCGCGGCAACGAATGCGAGAATGCGGATCATGGCAACTCCGGAGCTTTAACGTTCGGGGTGTGGCAGGCCGCCGGGGTCAGCCGGCGAACTTGGCCTTCAGGCTAGCGGCGACCGATGACGGCACGAATGAAGAGAAGTCGCCGCCCATCTGGGCGATTTGGCGCACCAGTGTGGCGGTGATCGGGCGGACCGCAACCGACGCCGGAACGAACACGGTATGCACCTCCGGCGCCATGGCCTCGTTCATGCCGGCCAGCTGCATCTCGTAATCGAGATCGGTGCCGTCGCGCAGGCCGCGAATCATCAGCGTGGCCTTGGACGCACGCGCCGCCGCGACCGTGAGATTGTCATAGGTCGCGCTCTCGAAGGCGCAGCCCGCCTGCTGGGCGATGGGGCCGAACACCTCATGGACCATGGCCAGCCGTTCCTCGGTGGAAAACAGCGGCTTCTTGCCGGGATGGACGCCAATGGCGACGATCAGGCGGTCGCAGAGGAAGACCGCCTGTTTCACCACGTCCAGATGGCCGTTGGTGACGGGATCGAAGGAGCCGGGATAGATCGCGATACGGGACATGGTCCCTCCTAACCCGCCCGGCTCTCCCCGGCAAGCCGCCCGGGTTCCATCGCCTGCTCGAAACAAATTTCCAGTCGTCCAGTGAACGAGTCCTGGGATGCCAGCGTCTACGGGGTGAATGTTTCGTCGGCCGTTGGCGGACGAAACAAAACCGGCCCTCGACGAAACCATTTCCCGCGGTGGCGAAGACACCAGGAAACTTGCGGCCGGTAGACGTTGGACAACGAAACGACGGGCCCGGGCGGCCCGATCAACTGGGGACCGTCATGATCAAGGCACTTTCCGCCATCGCTGTTGCCGCGTTCATTGCCGCCGCGCTCACCGTGCTGCCGGGCTTTGCGCCGCAGGTCGAAGCCTCCACCCCGCAGCCGCTGGCCAAGAGCGACCGTCTCGACGTCCACCCGGTCGGCAAGGACTGCTCGCAGCAGGCCTGGCCGAATTTCGAGGCCTCGTGCCTGCGCACCGCCGGCAACAAGACGGTGGTTCGCGAAGCCCGCCTGGTCACCGCCGACCGTACCCCGTAGCGCGCATTCAAGCGAAGTCGATCGTCAGCCTGGCGTAAGGTCAGGCCGTCACACAAAACCCAATGGTAATTTGCGACGTCCCGTCGCAGACTATCGTCTAAGGCGCCCGGCCGGATAACCCGGCGCGCGCAAGACATCGGGGGATTGCCGTGACGAGTACGCCCGCCATCGTTTCTTCTGGCCACCCCCCGTCCAGTCCGATCCCGGTTGCCGTCACGCTCGGTGCCCTCGGGGTCGTCTACGGCGACATCGGCACCAGCCCCCTCTACGCCCTGAAGGAAGCCGCCAAGGCCGCCACCCATGGCGGTCCGCTCACCGAGAGCGCGGTGCTCGGCGTGGTCTCGCTGATCCTGTGGGCGCTGATCCTCATCATCTCGATCAAATACGCGATGCTGATCCTGCGCGCCGACAACCGCGGCGAAGGCGGCATCGTCGCGCTCTTGGCGCTGCTCTCGGCGCGCAACGCGGCGCCCGGCACCTGGCGCGCCCACCTTCTGGTGGTCGGCCTGATCGGTGCCGCCCTTCTCTATGGCGACGGCGCGATCACGCCGGCCATCTCGGTGCTGTCGGCGATCGAGGGCCTCAAGGTCGACGCGCCCTCGCTGACCCCTGCGGTGGTGCCGATCACCGTCGTCATCCTGATCGGCCTGTTCATGATGCAGAAGCAGGGCACCGGCTTCATCGGGAGGATCTTCGGCCCGGTGATGCTGTTCTGGTTCGCCGTGCTGGCAGCGCTCGGCATTCACGGCATCGTCAAGGCGCCCGGCGTGCTGGTTGCGCTGAGCCCGCTCTATGCATTCGATTTCCTGATCCATCAGGATTTTCACGTCAGCTTCGCCATCCTCGGCGCTGCCTTCCTCGCGGTGACCGGCGGTGAGGCGATGTATGCCGACATGGGACATTTCGGCCGCTTTCCGATCCGGCTCGCCTGGTTCGCCGTCTGCCTGCCTGCTTTGGTGCTGAACTATTTCGGCCAGGCCGCGCTGTTGATCACCGATCCGACCGCGATCGACAACCCGTTCTTCCAGCTCTCGCCGGACTGGTCGCACTACCCGCTCGTGCTGCTCGCGACCATTGCCACGGTGATCGCCTCGCAGGCCATCATCTCGGGTGTGTTCTCGCTGACCCAGCAATCGATCCAGCTCGGCTTCCTGCCGCGCATGCACATCGAGCACACCACGAGCGATGCGATCGGGCAGATCTACGTGCCGCTGGTGAACTGGCTGCTCGCCGCCGGGACACTCGGCGCCGTACTGGTCTTCGGCAGCTCCGACGCACTCGCCGGCGCCTACGGCATTGCGGTGTCGCTGTTGATGGCGATCACCACGCTGCTTGCAGCGCTGGTCGCGATCCAGTGGGGCTATTCGCCGATCATCGTGATCGCGGTGAACGGCTTCTTTTTCGTGATCGACGCGATCTTCTTTGCGGCGAACTCGACCAAGCTGTTCGAAGGCGGCTGGTTCCCGCTGCTGCTCGCCGCTGCGGTGGCCTTCCTGATGCTGACCTGGCGCGGCGGCGTGAAACTGGTCGAGACGGCGCGCAGCAAGCTGCGTCAGCCGGAAGAAGATCTGATCGAGACCGCGGTCAACAAGTGCCACAGCCGGCTGCCGGGCACCGCCATATTCCTCGCCTCCGCCCCTAACGGCGTGCCGCTCGCCTTGACCCAGTTCGTCAAGCACAACCACGTGCTGCACCAGCGCGTGCTGCTGGTCACGGTACAGATCGAGGAATCCCCGCGCATCTCGGATGAGGATCGCGTTGTGGTTCACGACGTCACCCCGGGCATCATCCGGGTCATCCTGCGTTACGGCTTCATGCAATATCCGACCGTTTACGAAGGGCTGAAGCTCGCCTGCCGTCAGGGCAAACTGCCCGGTCTCCGGCTGACCGATGTGACCTACTACATCGGTCGCGAGACCATCATTCCGCGGGAAGACATTCCGGGCATGTGGGTGTGGCGGGAATCGCTGTTCGCCTTCCTGCAGCGCAACGCCGAGCGGTCGGCGGCGTTCTTCGGCGTGCCGACCGGACAGGTCGTGGAGTTCGGGACGGAGATCGAGATTTGATCTCGCCGCCTGCGTAGCTGCGTAGCCCGGATAGAGCGAAGCGCAATCCGGGACAATCGAAACCGCACCGCAAGCTCCCGGATTTCGCTTCGCTCCATCCGGGCTACGGCATTTGCAAATGTCCGACGATCCGCCTCTTCAGCTGAAGCCGCGCCTGGCGATTTCGATCGACCAGGCGCAGGCGATCATCGATCGGGTTGCGCCGGGCTCGCGCGTGGCAGGCATCACCGAGCTTCGCGGCGGCGAGATCAGCACGATCCTCGAGATCACGCGGGCGGATGCGCCGAGCTGCATCCTCAAGGTCTACCCCGCCCAGCTGCAATGGAAGATGGCGAAGGAGGTCCATGTCCTTGGACTTCTGCGCGACGCCGGCATTGCCATTCCGCGCATCCTCGCAGCCGACGACAGCCGCGCGCTGATCGACTTCAATTTTGTGCTGATGAGCAAGCTCGACGGCGTCGTGCTCGGCAACCGAGAGGCGGCGCTGACGGATCAGGAGCTGTTTTCGATCTACGCCGCCATGGGCGCGGCGCTCCGCCATATCAATGCCATCACGCTCGACAGCTTCGGCTATATCGGCCCGCACGGCGTCTGGACGTCGCACCCGACCAACCGCGCCTACATGTCCGCGCAGTTCGAGCGGAAGCTGACCGAGTTTTGCACGCGCGGCGGGGACGAAGCGCTGGCCGCGCGGCTGCGGGCCGGCATCCTGGCGCGCAGCGTCCTGCTCGACGCAGCCGACACGCCTCGCCTCTGCCACTATGACTTCCACGCCGGCAACGTGCTGGTGACACCGGAGGGGCAGCCGCGTCTCACCGGCATCGTCGATTTCGAGAATGCCACCGCCGGCGATCCGCTGATGGACGTCGCCAAGGCGCTCTATTACTTCACGCCGAAGGACGCGCCGAAGCGCGACGGATTGCTCGCGGGCCACGGCACAAGCGAGCGGCCGGACTGGGAGGCCACGATCGCGCTCTACCGGCTGGCCTGCACGCTCGAGCTCTGGTGCTGGTTCGCGCAGATCGGCAACGCGGACGCGCTTCCGAAGATCACCGAGGAGTTGGAACGCGCCGCGAATACCCTAGCGTAGCCCGGATGGAGCGAAGCGCAATCCGGGACGACCGACGCCGCATCAACAGCCCCGGATTTCGCTTCGCTCTATCCGGGCTACAGGAAATTCAACGGCCCGGCGGCGCTAGCCGCCGTTGCCGTTCTCGCCGTTTTCCTCTTCCGGAATGTGCTCGACCGAGACCACGTGCTCGTCCTCGGCGGTGTCGAACACGATCACGCCCTGGGTCGAGCGGCCGGCGACGCGGATGTCGGCGACCGGGCAGCGGATCAGCTGGCCCTTGTCGGTGACCAGCATGATCTGGTCGGCGTCCTCGACCGGGAACGACGCCACCAGGTTGCCGTTGCGGTTGTTGACGCTCATGGCGACGATGCCTTTGCCGCCGCGGCCGGTGGTGCGGTACTCGTAGGACGAGGTCCGCTTGCCATAGCCGTTGACGGAGACGGTCAGCACCACCTGTTCGGCCGCCGACAGTTCGGCATAGCGCTCCTGCGACAGCTGGATCGCATTCGCGGTCTCCTCGCCCTCGGCCTCGACCGGCTCCTCGGCCGCGGCCTCGCCGGCTACGGCGCGGCGCATCTTCAGGTAGGCCGAGCGCTCGTCCGAGGTGGTCTCGACATGGCGCAGGATCGCCAGCGAGATCAGCTTGTCGGCCTCGGCCAGCGCAATGCCGCGCACGCCCATCGAGGTGCGGCCGGTGAAGACGCGCACATCGGTGACGGGGAAACGGATGCACTGGCCGCCGGCGGCGGTCAGCAGCACGTCGTCATGCTCGGTGCAGATCTGGACGTCGACGATCGCCTCGCCTTCCCCGAGCTTCATGGCGATGATGCCGGAACGGCGCACGTCGACGAAGTCGGACAGCTTGTTGCGGCGAACGGTGCCGCCGGTCGTCGCAAACATCACGTCGAGATTGGCCCAGGAGGATTCATCCTCCGGCAGCGGCATGATCGTGGTGATACGCTCGCCCTGCTCCAGCGGCAGGATATTGATCAGCGCCTTGCCGCGCGCGTTCGGCGCCGCCATCGGCAGCCGCCAGACCTTCTCCTTGTAGACCTGGCCGCGCGACGAGAAGAACAGCACCGGCGTGTGCGTGGAAGCCACGAACAGGCGCGAGACGAAATCCTCGTCGCGGGTCTGCATGCCGGCGCGGCCCTTGCCGCCGCGGCGCTGCGCCCGGTAGGTCGACAGCGGCACGCGCTTGACGTAGCCCGCATGCGACACGGTGACGACCATGTCCTCGCGCTGGATCAGGTCCTCGTCCTCGACCTCGCCTTCCTGCTCGATGATCACAGTCTTGCGCGGGGTGGCGAACTGCTGCTTCACCTCCGCCAGCTCGGTCTTGACGATGCCCTGTACGCGGGCACGCGAGCGCAGGATGTCGAGATAGTCGGCGATCTCGGCCGCCAGCTTGTCGAGCTCTTCGGAAATCTCGTCGCGCCCCAGCGCGGTCAGGCGCTGCAGCCGGAGATCGAGGATGGCCCTGGCCTGCTCCATCGACAGCCGCAGCGTGCCATCCTCGTTGATGCGATGCCGGGGATCGTCGATCAGCGTGATCATCGCCTCGACGTCGCGGGCCGGCCAGTCGCGCGACATCAGGGCCTCGCGCGCGGTGTTCGGATCGGGCGAGGTTCGGATGACACGGATGATCTCATCGATATTGGCGACCGCGATCGCGAGGCCGACCAGGATGTGGGCGCGATCGCGCGCCTTGCCGAGCAGGAACTTGGTCCGCCGGGTCACCACCTGCTCGCGGAACGCGACGAAGATGGTGAGCAGGTCCTTCAGATTCATGGTCTGCGGACGGCCGGAATCCAGCGCCAGCATGTTGGCCGGGAAATTGGTCTGCAGCGGCGTGAACCGGTAGAGCTGATTGAGCACCACGTCGGGCACCGCTTCGCGCTTCAGCTCGATGACGACGCGATAGCCGTCACGGTCGGACTCGTCGCGCAGGTCGCCGATGCCCTCGATCTTCTTCTCTTTGACGAGATCGGCGATGCGCTCGACCATCGTCGCCTTGTTCACCTGATAGGGAATCTCGGTGATGATGATCGCTTCACGGTCCTTGCGGATGGTGTCGATCGTCACCTTGCCGCGCATCACGATCGAGCCGCGGCCGAGGTGGTAGGCGCTGCGGATGCCCTGACGGCCGAGGATCACGCCGCCGGTCGGGAAGTCCGGTCCGGGAATGATGTCGATCAGCTCGTCGATCGTGAGCGCCGGATTATCGATCAGCGCCACGCAGGCGTCGACGACCTCGCCGAGATTGTGCGGCGGAATGTTGGTCGCCATGCCGACGGCGATGCCGCCGGCGCCATTGACCAGAAGGTTCGGGAACCGGGCCGGCAGAACCGACGGCTCTTTCTCGGAGTTGTCGTAGTTCGGCTGGAAATCGACGGTCTCCATGTCGATGTCGGCCAGCACGGCCAGCGCCGCCTTGGTCAGCCGCGCTTCGGTATATCGATAGGCCGCCGGCGGATCGCCGTCGACCGAACCGAAATTGCCCTGACCGTCGATCAGCGGCACGCGCAGCGAGAAATCCTGCGCCATGCGGACCATCGCGTCGTAAATCGACTGGTCGCCATGCGGGTGATATTTACCGATCACGTCGCCGACGACGCGGGCGGATTTCACGTATTTCTTGTCCGGCGTATGTCCCTGCTCATGCATCGAATAGAGGATGCGCCGGTGCACCGGCTTGAGCCCGTCGCGCGCATCGGGCAGCGCACGCGACACGATCACGCTCATCGCGTAATCGAGGTAGGACTTCTTCATCTCGTCGAGAATGGAAACGGGACGAATATCTGAGGGTCCCGGCGGCTCGCCGGGCTTGTGGTCGTCGTTATCGGACAAAGGGGAAATCCGGTCAGTTCTACTGGGGAATCATATAGACCATCGAAGGCCTGATAACCACCCTTGCGCGGCTCCGGCAAGCCGTTTTTCCCTTCGTTTTTTCATGCACTTACGGGTGGAGCGCCGAGGTTCCGGCTGCTTGGTCGGGAAGCGCGTAGCGAATGGCGAATAGCGAATGGAAAAATCCCTGTTCGCCACTCGCCATTCGCTACTCGCCTCTCCCGTCAGTGGCCGAAAACCACCGCATGCATGATCCGCCCGGGCATGAAGGTGAACAGTCCGGCGATGAGCAGTGCGCCGAAGAAGATGCCGATCATCGTGAACCTGTGGCGGCGGACATTGTGGCTCCGAGCGGCCGTTACGCCGAGCACCAGCATCGCCAGCGAGAAGATCGACAGCAGGTGGATCGGGCTCCAGGGACCGACCAGCTGGATCTGATGGATCCAGAACGAGCTTCCGGCGACCACCAACATCAGGATCACCCAGATCCAGCCCAGGGTCCGGTGCGGCAGCGTGCCCTTGGGGGCGGCGAGCTGAACGGAGCCGAGCACGAAGGCGGCCATCGCGGCAAAGGCGTGAAGCGGGATCGCAGGCGCTGCGTCGAGCAATGGCGCGAGGCTCATGATGACGGCCCTCGAGTGAAGCTCGCGGCCAGACATCAAATGCCGCAGATCAATGTAAATAACATTTACATCGACCTGTGTCAAAGTTCAGGGAACCCGCATCACCGCACGTGAACCACCGCCGTTCTAGCAGATGGTTACGGGGTTATCCTCATAATCCACACGAGGAGATTGCCGCTCCGGATCGCAGCGACCGTTCCGGAAAATGATCTTCACGGAACGGCGCCTGACGGCATCGATAGAAGCGCGACCGCTCCTCAGAACGGGATGTCGTCGTCCATGTCGCTGTTGCGGCTGCCGCCGCCCGCGGCGACGGCGCGGCGCGGCGCCGAGCTGACCGGTCCGGACGAGCCGAAATCGCTGCCGCTATCATCGGAGAAGCTGCCGCCTCCACCGCCGCGCCCGTCGAGCATGGTGAGGTTGGAGTTGAAGCCCTGCAGCACGACCTCGGTCGAGTACTTCTCGACGCCGCTCTGGTCGGTCCATTTGCGGGTCTGCAGCTGACCCTCGATGTACACCTTGGCGCCCTTCTTCAGATACTGCTCGGCGACCTTGCAGAGGCCCTCGTTGAAGATCACGACGCGGTGCCACTCGGTCTTTTCCTTGCGCTCGCCGGTGCCCTTGTCGCGCCAGGTTTCCGAGGTGGCGATGGAAAGGTTTGCGATCGGACGGCCGTCCTGCGTCCGCCGGATTTCCGGATCCTTGCCGAGGTTGCCCACCAGGATCACCTTGTTCACGCTTCCTGCCATCGCATCATCTCCACTCAAAACCGGGCGTCCGGACATCGGCCGCCACTCTCAACCTTCGCCACTTACGTCGCAGGCGTCGTGGATGACCCTATACGCCGGTGCCGGCTCGCCGCCTTTGCCGTCGCGCCGGTTATCCACGATATTCGAGATATAGCATCGCATCCGGAATTGTTCCAGTTTTGTTCGCCACAACCAGCCGTAGAAGCGGCCAGTGCTGACGGAGCGGCAATCGACATCGGCACCGGCCGACGCCTGGCAGCGAGATCTATAAAAATAGCAAGCAAATCAGTGCCTTGCCTCATCGTTACTTCTTCCGCGAGTGTTGCATTTGGGAGACGGCGTTTGCGGTTGAATCAGCGTATAGCTACCAATCATGGCGCGGGCGCTCGCGTCTGGGATCGTGCTTCGGGACCGTTTGGAAGCCGATCGGGGAGCTGGGGGATTGATAATGAAGAAGTTTTTGCTCGGTACGGTTGCTCTGATTGCGTTTGCTGCGCCTGCCGCGGCCGCCGACCTCGCTGCGCGCCCCTACACCAAGGCGCCGCCGCCCGTGATTGCCCCGATCTATGACTGGACCGGTTTCTACATCGGCGCCAACGGCGGCTGGGGCTCGAGCCACAATTGCTGGGACCAGCTCCCGGCCGGCATCTTCCTCGCCTCGGACGGTTGCCATGACGCAACCGGCGGCGTCGCTGGTGGCCAGATCGGCTATCGCTGGCAGGCCGGCGCCTGGGTGTTCGGCCTTGAAGCGCAGGGCGACTGGGCTGACCTGAAGGGCAGCAACGGCAGCGCGATCTTCCCGGGCCTGTTCACCAACCAGTCCAAGATCGACGCGTTCGGCCTGTTCACCGGCCAGATCGGTTATGCCGTCAACAACGTGCTGCTCTACGCCAAGGGCGGTGCGGCGCTGACCGACAACCGCTTCAACACCTACTTCACCCCGACCGGCGTGCTGGTCGGCAGCGCAAGCGACACCCGCTGGGGCGGCACCGTCGGCGCCGGCATCGAAGTCGGCTTCGCGCCGAACTGGACCGCAGGCATCGAATACGACCACCTGTTCATGCAGGACAAGACCTACAACCTGATCGCCCCCAACGGCACGCTGAACAGCACCATCCGTGATCGTCAGGACGTCGACCTCGTCACCGTCCGCGTGAACTACAAGTGGGGTGGCCCGGTCGTCGCGCGCTACTGAACGCGCGAAGCAGATTGATCCAGACAAAAGGCCGGCCTCGTGCCGGCCTTTTTGTTTGTGCGCCGGCTTTTCGTTGCGTGTGCGCGTGCGCCTCACCGCGGCCGTTTTCGGTGCGTTGTGGTTTCGCGGATACACACGTTCCGGCATTTCTCTGTAGAAGCACCGGCACGTCACGCGACACTGCTGTGACGCTCTCTTCAAAATCTTTGAAGGGACAACAAGAAAATGGGCAAGAAAAACGGGACTCGGACTTTGAAAATCAGGAATGTTTTGCTGGCATCGGCCGGCTTGTTTGCACTGAGCGCTTTTGCACCTGCGATGGCCGCCGACATGGCGGCTCGCGCCCCCTACGTGAAGGCTCCGCCGCCGGCCGCGATCTACAACTGGACCGGCTTCTACGTCGGCGGCTTCGGCGGCTACGCCAGCGAGAACTCCGGCACCCCGAGCATGGAAGGCGGCTTCGGCGGCGGTACCATCGGCTACAACTGGCAGGCCGGCAACATCGTGTACGGCCTCGAGGTCGACGCTGCAGGCGCTGACATCGACGCTTCGGTCTCCGCCCTCGGCGTCACCGCCCGGAGCAAGATCGACTCGCTCGGCACCGTGCGCGGCCGCCTCGGCTTCGCCGTCGACAAGGTGCTGTTCTATGGCACCGGCGGCTACGCCTGGGCCAACAACGAGGTCAGCGTCACCGCGCTCGGCGTGACCGCCTCGCAGAGCAACTTCCACTCCGGCTGGACCGTCGGCGCCGGCGTCGAGGCGTTCATCGCCCCGCAGTGGTCGATCAAGGGCGAATACCTGTATCGCAGCCTCGACAGCGAGAACTATTTCGGCGTGCCGTCCGGTACGCTCGAGCTGCACA
Organism: Bradyrhizobium sp. USDA 3262; assembly: GCF_054060035.1. Classification (NCBI taxonomy): domain Bacteria; kingdom Pseudomonadati; phylum Pseudomonadota; class Alphaproteobacteria; order Hyphomicrobiales; family Nitrobacteraceae; genus Bradyrhizobium; species Bradyrhizobium sp. USDA 3262. Next base: position 5,485,340 of record NZ_JBSSCT010000001.1, on the reverse strand, counting down.
GCGCCCAGTTCGGCGTGAACTATCACTTCGGCGGCCCGATCGTCGCCAAGTACTAAGATCGATCTGCGATCAGATCGCACGGAAAGGCCGGCCTCGCGCCGGCCTTTTTGCGTAGGAGCGTTTTTAAGCGAAGCGGATTCCGGCTCGCGCAAAGAAAACGCGTCAAAGCAGGAATCTGGAGTCCCCCGTTCCGATTCCGTCGGAACGGGAAAGGCTCTCGCGGAACCGGCGCTGCTGACGGCTGCTGCCATCAGGCAAACTATCCGTTGATGGACGCGACTCAGCACTGGAAATTGTCGGCCGTTCTTCCTACGTTCCAGTCTTCACACCCCATCGGCGCAAGGTCCCGGCATCACCGGCGATGCGCGCCCAAAAGGCGCCCAAGCATGCGCCCGGAACTGTCGCTATGGATGAAGTGCTCAAGGCGAAGCGCCAACAGAACGCCGGCTCCTCATCGCGTGCCATCACGATCCGTGGCGCGCGCGAACACAATCTGAAGAACATCGACGTCGAGATTCCCCGCGACAAGCTCGTGGTGTTCACCGGCCTGTCCGGCTCCGGCAAGTCGTCGCTCGCGTTCGACACCATCTATGCCGAGGGCCAGCGCCGCTACGTCGAATCGCTGTCGGCCTATGCGCGCCAGTTCCTCGAGATGATGCAGAAGCCGGATGTCGACCAGATCGACGGCCTGTCGCCGGCGATCTCGATCGAGCAGAAGACCACGTCGAAGAACCCGCGCTCCACCGTCGGCACCGTCACCGAGATCTACGACTACATGCGCCTGCTCTGGGCGCGCGTCGGCGTGCCCTATTCGCCGGCCACCGGCCTGCCGATCGAGAGCCAGATCGTCTCGCAGATGGTCGACCGCGTGCTCGCGCTGCCGGAAGGCACCCGCCTCTACCTGCTGGCGCCGGTCGTGCGCGGCCGCAAGGGCGAGTACAAGAAGGAGCTCGCCGAGTACCTCAAGAAGGGCTTTCAGCGCGTCAAGATCGACGGCACCTTCTACGAACTGTCCGAGGCGCCCGCGCTCGACAAGAAATTCCCGCACGACATCGACGTCGTGGTCGACCGCATCGTGGTGCGTCCCGACCTCGCCCAGCGCCTCGCGGAAAGCTTTGAGACCGCGCTGAAGCTCGCCGAGGGCCTCGCCGTGATCGAATACGCCGATGCGCCGGCGGCGGCCGCCCAGGACGACAAGAAAGAGGACAAGAAGAAGACCGCGAAGATCCACGACAAGAGCGGGCCCGAGCGCATCCTGTTCTCGGAAAAATTCGCCTGTCCGGTCTCCGGCTTCACGATCCCCGAGATCGAGCCGCGCCTGTTCTCGTTCAACAACCCCTATGGCGCCTGCCCGGCCTGCGGCGGCCTCGGCGTCGAGCAGCATATCGACGAGGATCTGGTCATCCCCGACAAGGAGCTGACCTTGCGCAAGGGCGCGATCGCGCCCTGGGCGAAATCGTCCTCGCCCTATTACATCCAGACCCTGACCGCGCTCGGCAAGCACTACAAGTTCACGCTCGACACCAAGTGGAAGGACCTCACCAAGAAGGTCCAGAACGCGCTGCTGCACGGCTCCGGCGACGACGAGATCAAGTTCTCCTATGAGGACGGCGTCCGCTCCTACGACACCAAGAAGCCGTTCGAGGGCGTCATCACCAACATCAACCGCCGCTACCGCGAGACCGAGAGCGAGTGGGCGCGCGAGGAGCTCGGCAAGTATTTCTCCGACGTGCCCTGCGCCGGCTGCAACGGCCACCGGCTGAAGCCGGAGGCGCTGTGCGTCAAGATCGGCGGCAAGCACATCGGCGAGATCTCGGAGCTCTCGGTGAAGCGCGCCGGCGAATGGTTCGAGACGGTGCCGGAGGCGCTGAACGCGCAGCAGAACGAGATCGCGACACGCATCCTGAAAGAGATCCGCGAGCGCCTGACCTTCCTGCTCGACGTCGGCCTGAACTACCTGACGCTGTCGCGCTCGTCCGGCACGCTGTCGGGCGGCGAGAGCCAGCGCATCCGCCTCGCCTCGCAGATCGGCTCGGGCCTCACCGGCGTGCTCTACGTGCTGGACGAGCCGTCGATCGGCCTGCACCAGCGCGACAACGCCCGCCTGCTCGACACCCTGAAGCGGCTGCGCGACCTCGGCAACACCGTGGTCGTGGTCGAGCATGACGAGGACGCCATCCGCCTCGCCGATTACGTGCTCGATATCGGGCCCGGCGCCGGCATGCATGGCGGCCACATCGTCGCCGAGGGCACGCCCGACCAGATCATGCGCAACCCGAAATCGCTGACCGGCAAGTATCTCACCGGCGAGCTTTCGGTTCCCGTGCCCGACCGGCGGCCACCGAACCACCGGCGCACCATCAAGGTCGTCAACGCCCGCGGCAATAACCTCAAGAACGTCTCCGCCGAGATTCCGCTCGGCCTGTTCACCTGCGTCACCGGCGTGTCCGGCGGCGGCAAGTCGACGCTGCTGATCGACACGCTGTACCGCGCCATCGCCCGCAAACTGAACAATGCCAGCGAGGGCGCGGCGCCGCACGACCGCATCGAGGGCCTTGAGCACATCGACAAGATCATCGACATCGACCAGTCGCCGATCGGCCGCACGCCGCGCTCCAACCCCGCGACCTATACCGGCGCCTTCACGCCGATCCGCGAATGGTTCGCCGGTCTGCCCGAAGCGAAAGCGCGCGGCTACGAGCCCGGGCGCTTCTCCTTCAACGTCAAGGGCGGCCGCTGCGAAGCCTGCCAGGGCGACGGCGTCATCAAGATCGAGATGCACTTCCTGCCCGACGTCTACGTCACCTGCGACACCTGCAAGGGCAAGCGCTACAACCGCGAGACGCTGGAGGTGCTGTTCAAGGGTAAGAGCATCGCCGACGTGCTCGACATGACCGTCGAGGAAGCCGCCGAGTTCTTCAAGGCGGTGCCGCGCGTGCGCGAAACCTTCCAGACCCTGCACCGCGTCGGCCTCGACTATATCCATGTCGGCCAGCAGGCGACGACGCTGTCGGGCGGCGAAGCCCAGCGCGTCAAGCTGGCGAAGGAGCTGTCAAAGCGCGCCACCGGCCGCACGCTCTACATCCTGGACGAGCCGACCACCGGCCTGCACTTCCACGACGTCGCAAAACTGCTCGAGGTGCTGCACGAGCTCGTCGCCCAGGGCAACACGGTCGTCGTGATCGAGCACAATCTCGAGGTCATCAAGACCGCCGACTGGGTGATCGACCTCGGCCCCGAAGGCGGCGACGGCGGCGGCGAGATCGTCGCCTGGGGCCCGCCGGAGGACATCGTCAAGGCGCCGCGCAGCTACACCGGCAAATTTTTGGCGCCGGTGCTGAAGAAGGCGAACAGCAAGCCGAGGAAGAGCTCAGCGAGCGAGGCGGCGGAGTGACATTGGCAGGGTGAGCGGGCTGCAAACAAGCTTCGCGTTCGGAGATGACAGCGCTCCGCACACCGCTGCGGCGCGCGCAGACATTCCCGAAAACGTGACAAGCAAAGCAGCGCTCTTGGCAACGCTCGCAGCGCAGCTCCGACTCCCCGATTACTTTGGCAACACTTGGGATGCGTTCGAGGAATGTATTCGCGATCTCTCATAGTTGCCCCACGGTCCCGTATTCGTAGCGCATGCGGACGTGCCCCTGATTAGCGACGTGTCGAACGCCATGACCTATGTGGCAATTCTGAATGACGCTGTTTGCAAGATGTCGCGATCGGCGGACCATCCGCTTTCTGTCGCATTTCCACCCCAGTATCGCGACCAGGTCATGTGGTTGCTTCGAGCGGACCACGCCCGTCGCACGTAGCGCGCAGGATGGGTGGAGCGAAGCGAAACCCATCGACTCATCTCGCGGCCCGAACGATGGGTATCGCTTCGCTCCACCCATCCTACGGATTTCCTCGGTAAGTGGCTATCTGCCAGACGTTTGCCCAGGAATCCCGGGCCGTCGCTCGCGTGTCGCCATAGGGCGTGTCCGCAGGCGCCTCGATCGATTCAGCGCCGGCCACTATCGCCCGCCGATAGGTCTCGTCCGCGTTCTCGACATAGACATAGAGAAAGGCCGGCATCGCCTCGCGGACGCCTCCGCCGTCGCTGATCAGGATGATCGAGTCTCCGATCCGCATTTCCGTTGGCGCGCCGGGCCGGACTTCGCCTTCCGCGCCGAAAACGTCTCTCAGGAATCCGGCCAAGCCGGCGACGTCGCGTGTGACAATTCGGGTTATGACGGAAGGCCAGCCGACGGGCTTGAACTGGGGCATGGGTCTGCGTTTGCTTAGGTCACGACGACGCGTCGTAGACTAGTAGCCCGGATAAGCGAAGCGACATCCGGGACTCTCGGAGTCATCGACGTCTGCCCCGCATGTCGCTTCGCTCATGCGGGCTACAACAACTCTCACCTCCGCGCTACACCGCCCAATAATTCGGGTGCGTGTAGGCGTGCGAGCGGTCGCCCCAGTCGAACTCGTCGCCGTCGAACTCGGACGGGCCGGACCGCAGGTCGTCCAGCGTCACCTCGGCCTCGAAGGCCTGGCGCACAGGGTCAAAGCGCAGTGCGGCCCATCTGACGGGATAGTGGTGGTGGGTGCTCAGCACGCCGCCGGTCTTGATGATGGCGTAGGCCACCGTTCCGCTCACCTTGTCGAGCATCAGCCGCTCGATCGACCCAAGTTTTGCGCCGTCGCGCCCGTAGACGCAGACGTGCTCGACCCGGTCACTGGGCACCAAGGTATGATGCATTGCATCCTCCCTGTTTCCTGGTGTTTGCCTGATAATATAGGCCTGTCGTCCCGAGGAGCCAACAGGGCGCCGAGCCGTGGGGCGTAGAGGATGGGTAGAGCGAAGCGAAACCCATTAGCCCACGGCCCGAATGATGGGTATCGCTTCGCTCCATCCATCCTGCGATGGTCCGCAAGTAGCCCGGATGAGCGAAGCGATATCCGGGACTTTCTCGTGCCCCGCATATCGCTTCGCTCATGCGGGCTACCGGCCCCCCTACTCCGTCCTTCTCAAGAATGCCCCGAACGCGCGCGGGCCGTCGCCGACCTTGACCTCGCCAATCACCTTCATCTCGGCGGCGTCGATCACGCTCAGCGTGTTGCTCTCCCAGTTCGCGACCAACACCTGCTTGCCGTCGGCGGTCGCCTCGATGCCTTCGGGGTAATCGCCGACCGTGATGCGCTTCACGGGCTGCAAGGTCGCGAGGTCGAACACGCTGACCTTGCCGTCATACTGGTCGGTGACGAAACCGCGGCCCTGCGCCAGCGCCACCGCGTAGGGACGCAGGCCGACATGGACGCGGCCGATCTCGCGGGCGGTCGCGATGTCGATCACCGAGACGTCGTTGGTACCGACATTGGCGGTGTAGGCGCGCTTGCCATCGGCATCGATCGTGACGCCGAACGGCCGCGTCCCGACCTTCACGATCCCCCTCCGCTCGCGCGAGGCGGTGTCGATGATGGAGACGCTGTCATCGTCGCGATCGGCCGACAGCAGCAGCAGCCCATCCGGCGTCACCGCCAGCCCGGACGGCGATGCACCGACCGCGATACTCGCGGCGACACGCCGCTCTCTGGCGTCGATCACCCGCACCGCGGCGGCGTACCAGTCGGCGACATAGACCGTGGCGCCGTCGGGCGCGACCGCGATGCCGAGCGGCCCGCCGCCGACATCAACCCGGCCGACGACCTTTCGCGTCGACGCGTCGACCACCGTGACCGCCTTGGCATCCGGGCTGGTCACATAGGCGAAGCGGCCGTCATTGCTGACGGCAACGCCGGCGGGCTTGCCGCCGATCGCGATGGTCGCGACCGGCTTCGAGGTCGCGAGATCGACCACCGTGAGGTCGTCGCTGAGCTGGTTGGTGACGAACGCCTCCTCGGCGCGCGCGGCGCCGAGGCTGGCAAGCAGCGCGACGAGAGCAATCGCGCGCACGCTCAGGTCCCGCTCTCGATCTTCTTCTTCAGCGCTTCGAGCCCGGCCTTGTAGAGCCCGCTCACCGCCTTCACCGCGGCCTGGTCGCTCAGCTCCGGGGGCGGATCATTGTTGGGAAATCCGCGGTAGAACGCGCCGGCCCATTCCAGCTTCGACTTGCCGTCCGGCGCCGGCGACACCGTCAGCGTCGAGGAATAATTGGTGACCGGCAGCACCTTCACGTCGACCGCGGTGATCCGGTACGAATAGCTCATCATCTCCGGTTCGTATTTGTAGAGTTCCTCGTCGACGGTGGCGCCGGGGCCCAGCGTCAGCCGCCGCGTGGCGCCGATCTCGTTGCCCTTCTCGCCCTCGGTCTTGGTGACGCCGGCGAGCCAGTTCATGTCCTGGAAATTGCCGATCACCGCCCACACCTTCGCCTGCGGCGCGTCGATCTCGATCGATTCCCGCACCTTCTGGCGGGTCGGCCCGTGAGCCCACGCGGCCCCCAACACAGCCAATGCCGCCACCACGACGCAAGCTCGCGCGATCGTTCGCCTCATCCTTGTTCTCTCCCGATGTGTGTCGGCCATCCGCCGCCTGGCGCATGCCGCAGTTTATGGTCCGGGTTCTAGACTAGATCGGGGACCGGCTTCTTGCACCAGAGCGAAGTCGCGGCCGGCGGCTTCCCCGGGAGGCAAGCCCGCCGGGCGGCGGTCTCACTCCTCGATCGCCGCCTCGACGAACCCTTTGGGATCGTCGCAGAACTCGCGCATGACCTTGTAATGATCGGTGTCCCTCAGGTTCACCGGCTCCAGCCCGTATTTCGTCAGCCGCAGCAGCGTCGCATTCGGATAGGCCATCAGCACCGGTGAATGCGTGGCCATGATCACCTGGCAGTGGCCGGTGCCGTTCATCCGGTGCAGCAGCTTGAGGAATTCGATCTGGCGCGACGGCGACAGCGCGGATTCCGGCTCGTCGAAGATGAAGATGCCTTGCCGCTGGCAGCGCTCCTCGAAGAAGCGCAAAAAGCCCTCGCCATGCGAATGCGACAGGAAGTCAGCATAGGGGCTGGCGACGGAGTCGAGATATCTGGCGACCGAGAAGAAGCTCTCGGCGCGGAAGAACCAGCCATTGGTGATTTTCGGCAGCCAGCTCGCGCGGAGCGCGGTCGCAAGCGAGCCGCCCATTTCCTCGACCGCATTGCTGTGATCGACCGGCATATAGCCCTTGCCGCCGCCGGCATCATCATAGCCGGCCATCACGGCGATCCCCTCGAGCAGCGTCGACTTGCCGGTGCCGTTCTCGCCGACAATGATGGTGATTGCCTTGTCGAAGCTCAGCTCGAAATCGTCGCGCAGCAGCGGCAGCACGAACGGGTAAGCCTCGCGGTCCGGGATCCGCGCAGGCTCGAGCCAGACCCGCCGCAGGTATGGCGCGGGCATGTTGATCGGGCGGTTTCGTCTGGCCATCGGTGCAACCTTTGGGGGCTCGCGCCTCGAAACGCACAATCCCAGATCGATATGGCCCCGTCAAGAACGTAACAAGAACAACAAACCCAGGCCAGAAGCGATGTCGATGCGTCATGCTAACAGATGCGCAAGCGCCCGCTGCCGCCACCACCCTTCAACCGAGACCCGCGCCGATGCCCAGCCGCAGCTATGACCTCTTCCGCAAGGCGATCCTCACCGAGCAGCAGGTCGTCTGCATCTATGACGGCCGGCCGCGCGAACTCTGCCCGCACATCATCGGCCACAACAAGAGCGGTGAAGAGGCCGTGCTGGCCTGGCAGTTCGCCGGCGAGAGCTCGGGCAAGCTTCCGCAATGGCGCTGCCTGCGGCTCGCCAATGTCAGCGACATCAGCCTGCGCAAGGGCCGTTGGCACGAGGGCGGATCGCACCGCACCGAGCAGACCTGCGTCAGCGCCATCGACCTCGACATCAACATCCATGTCCGCAAGCGGCGGTGAGCGGCCCATACATCTGAGTTGCCTGACGGCGCAAGCACCGCTTTCCCTGCGCCCTCCGCTCAAGCGAGGGCGGAGCGAAATGCAAAGCTCGGGCAAACATGTCGCGAGAATGCGGATGTGTGACGCGCAGGCGGCATGACACACTCCCTGTCGTCCCGGCGAAGGCCGGGACCCATAACCACGAATGACTATTGTTGCTCGACGCTGGAACGACGAGTCCCTCTCACAACAACTGCTGCGGAGTATGGGTCCCGGCCTTCGCCGGGACGACGCGGGGATGGGGTATGCCATGCCCCTACGGCTGCTCCGCCTCCGCCAGCACTTCCAGCGCCAGCTCCATCGTCATCAACACCGGATTGTCGCCGCGCACCAGGCGCCCCTCGGCGATGCCGCCGAGATAGTCCACCAGTGCGATGTCGAGCTCGGCATGCAGCCGGCCATCCGCGTCCGGTGCGATCTCGCCCGCGGTCACCGCAAGCTCGGTCGCGAACGGCACCACGCTGTGGCCTTCGGTGAAGACGGCGCCGATGGTCGAGCCGACGCCGCCATGCAGCCGCGCGCGCAGGATGCCGTGCTGGCGGCAGAAGCCTTCCAGCGCGCAGGCAAAATCCTGGTTCGGCCGCAGCCGCAGCGCGAAGGCATGGCTCGTGGTCTTGGCCCCGCGCGGCGCGCTGGCGACGGGACCGAACAGCTTGAAATTGGTCTCGCTGTCCGCCTCGGCCAGGAACGTCGCGCCGTCGATCCCGAACGCGTTGACCTCGAACGGCTCGGCGACAATGGTTTCATCCGGCAGCATGTGGCCGCCGTTGAAGCGGCCATCGGCCTCAGTCCACAAGCCGTGGCAATGAAAGAACGGCGCGCCGTCGCGTTCGCCGAAGGTCAGCGCCGCGAGCTTGAGGCGCGTCACGCCGTCGGGGCGGAACGTGTCGCTGTAGAACGCGGCGTTGACGCCGTCCTTCGACAGCGCCGGCATCACATAGGCGAACGGCCCGAGCGCGCCGCTTTTCGCGCTCAGCACGCCGCCGGAAAACCCCTCCGCCGCAAAGCCACGGCGCACGGCTTCGAGCAAGGAAGTGCCGGCCTCGAGCACGAATGAAAAGGCGCGGCCCCGCGCGCTGACCCATTGGATGCGCTCTGGACGCGGAGCGCCAGGCTGGGCGATGCTGCGCATCGCCTCACGCGCCCGTCGATTTGGCGATCACCTCGAGCAGCCCGCGCGCCTCGAGCTCGTCGCGGATAAGTCGCTTCGGCACCTTGCCGTAGCCGGACTTCGGCAACGCCTCCCAGAAGAAGAAGCGTTTCGGCATCTTGTAGCGCGGCACTTTTGGCGCGAGATAGGCGGCAAGCTCCGCCTCCGCGACCGCCTCGGTGCCCTCGCGCGCGACGCAGACGGCGACGCCGACCTCGCCCCAGAAGGGATCGGGCACGCCGAGCACCGCGACCTCGCCGACCGCGGGATGCGTCAAGAGCTTCTCCTCGATCTCGCGCGGATAGATGTTGGAGCCGCCCGAGATGTACATGTCGGAGGCGCGGCCGGTGATGTAGACGAAGCCCTCCTCGTCCATGTGGCCGAGGTCGCCGGTGCGGAACCAGCCGTCGCGAAACGCCTTCGCATTGGCGTCGGGATTGTCGTAGTAGCCGGCGAACACGCCGGGACCGATCACGCAGATCTCGCCGGTCTCGTGCGCCTTCAGCTCGCTTCCATCGTCGCCCTGGATCGAGACCTGCATCCCGGTGCGCTCGAAGCCGCAGGTGCCGATCCGCGCATGCGGGCCGTCCTCGGGATCGTGCAGACCGGGAGGCAGCACCGTGATGTTTCCGGTGACCTCGCCGAGGCCGAAATATTGCACCAGCACGCCGCCGAGCTTGTTCAGCGCCGCCTTCTGGTCCTCGCGATACATCGGCGCGCCGGCATAGATGATGTAGCGCAGCGAGGAATGGTCGTGCTGGTCGGCGGCGGGATGCTCGACCATCATCTTCAGGATGGTTGGCACCGTGAACATGTTGCTGACGCGATGCCTGGCGATCAGCCTGAAGGCTTCGGCGATGTCGAACTTCTCCGACGGCAGCAGGATGGTCGGCACGCCGCGCGCGGTCTGCACCAGCTGATGCACGCCGGCGCCATGCGACAGCGGCGCCACCACCAGCGAGGCGTCCTCTTCCGTCGTGCCGGGCATCAAGTCGGCGAGATGGTTGGTGATGACGAAGGCCATCTGGCCATGGGTCAAGACCGCGGCCTTGGAGCGGCCGGTGGTACCGGAGGTGAAGAAGAACCAGCAGGGATCGTCGTAGTCGACGGCAACGTTCTCGACCACAGCGCTTGCGTGTTTGGCGATGACGTCACCGACGGTCGCCTCGCCGAACGTGCCCTCCTCCCCGATCCGCCAGACGAATTCGAGCGCGGGATTGGCGGCCGCCTTGGCATGCTCGGGGAAGTCGGCGTGGCAGAGAAACGCCTTGGCGCCGGAGGCCGCCGCGAGATAGGCGACCTCGTCCGGCATCAGGCGGAAATTGGTCGGCACCCAGACCGCGCCGAGCCGGAACGCCGCGAACATCGACCAGAACATCTCGTCGCAGTTCTTGGAATGCACCAGGATGCGGTCGCCCTTGACGATGCCGCGCGCGGCCAGCGCCGCCGCCAACGCCGAGACATTCTGGTCGATGTGACGCCAGGACCAGGCCTTCTCTTTCCAGATGAATCCGGGGCGATCGCCGTGGCGGCGGGCGTTCTGGGTCAGGATGTAGGCGAGGTTCATCACCCGGCGCGACACCTGCGCGATCCCGCCGCGCGGCGCGGCAGCAGCCGTCCCGCTCATTGCCGCCCCGCCGATACGCACAACAGACAGGGCAAGGTCAGGACGGTCATCGGGTATTTCCTCGGTCAGAACCGGGCGTCTTCAAGCGCCGTACCACCCGGTTTATCGCCAAGCCGCCGCCTTCGGCAAGGCCCGCCGGACGCAGCGCGATGATACCGCGCGCCGGCGGCGGCCAGCCCATTGTTTTCTGCCCAGGCCGCTACTGCGGGTGCTTGGCGAGTTCCTGCTCGCTCAGGTTCCAGTCCTGCCACAGCTGCAACGCGCCTATAAAGGCGACCACCGCGCCGAGCAGGATGTGCCAGAACTGCAGCCAGTGGTCCTCGGCGTAACCGAAGACCAGGGGCGATGCCATCAGCCAGAGGCCGAGCAGGATGCTGGCCACCTCCTCCCAGCGGTGCAGCGCGACATATTCGAGCTGGGCGATACCGAGCACCAGCATGCCGACCATGAAGCTGTTGAGGACGAGGTGGCTGCGCTCGATATCGACGGCGCCGCTCACTTGCATCGGAAACCAGGGCGAGACCATGATCAGCACGCCGAGCAGCATGCCGAACCAGTCCTCCCAGGGACGGTGTGTGTTGAAGAAACGATTGTCAGACATGACGAACCTCCTCCGACAAGAGGCATACGTCGGCGGCCGGCTCCGCCACTCCGTACCAGACGACCATCCGGCCGCATCAGGGGCGTATGTCTGACATCAAACGTAATCGAACTGCATCCATCCGCAAGGCCCGTCCCGCGCGTGTGCGACGCGGCAGCGGCGATCGTGGCCGGCAGCGTGTCACCGCGCCCCGCCGAGCCGCGCCAGTGCCCCCTTGGCGCTCTGCAGATCGGGCTGCAGCTCGAGCGCCTTGCGGAAGTCGGCCGCCGCGCCCTTCTTGTCGCCGAGCCGCAGCTTGGCCTGGCCGCGATTGTTCCAGGAATAGACATCGTTCGGATCGTATTGCAGCGCCTTGTCGTAATCGGCGAGCCCGCCCTTGTTGTCACCCTGATAGAGACGGATCATGCCGCGGTTGCGCCAGCCGCGCGCATCGGTCGGCGCGATCCTCGCCGCCTCGCCGTAATCGGCGGCTGCGCGATCGAGCTGCTCGGTATCGCGATAGACATTGCCGCGGTTGATATAGGCGAGCACGTTGGGATCGAGCCTGATCTCGGTGGTGAAGTCGGCGATCGCATGGGCCGCGTCGCGCTTGCGGTAGTAGACGAAGCCACGATTGCCGTAGGCGGTGGCGAGCTGCGGATTGAATTTGATGGCGAGGGTGAGATCGGCCAGCGCGCGGTCGAGATCACCCTTGTTGAGCCAGGCATCGCCACGATTGTTGTAGGCCAGCGCGAACGCCGGATCGATGCGGATCGCCTCGTCGTAATCGGCAATCGCATGATCGAGATCGCGCTTGAAGGCGTAGACGCGGCCGCGATTGGTGTAGGCGCAGGCATAGGCGGGATCGAGCTTGATGGCCTCGTTGAGGTCGGCGAGCGCAGCGTCGAGCTCGCGCTTCTCGGTCAGCCCATGGCCGCGATTGCAATAGGCCCCGGCCAGCCGCTTGCCGCTCTCGGTCTTGCCGTCGATCACCGTGGTGCAGGCGGCCACGCGGTCGCCGGGCGCTGTCGTCGGGCCGATGCAGCTCTGCCAGCTCGGATCGTCGCCGGCGGCGGCTTTCGGCGGGTTTGGAAGCGTCAAGGCGGCGCCGAGCAATACGGCGGTCAGGCAGGTCAAAATGCGCATATCGTCAATCCACAAATGCCAATTTGCGGGTTGGTCGCGGCTTTGCACCGGCCGGTTCACACGCTTACATCAGGGCCTGTGAATCAACCGGGATTTTTGCGATGGCCGCCGTGCGCGACAACAGGGACCAAAACCGCTTCGAGCTCGACACCGAGCGCGGCCTCGCCTTTGCGAACTACCGGCGGACGCCCGCGGCCGTCATCATCACCCATACCGAGACACCGCGCGCCCTGCGCGGCCGCGGCATCGCATCGGAGCTGGTCAAGGGTGCGCTGGATCTGATCCGCGCCGACGGCCGCAAGGTAATCGCCGGCTGCGGTTTCGTGGTGGATTACCTCGACAAGCATCCGGAATACGCGGACCTTGCCGGCTAGAGCCCTTTCCGTTCCGATGGAATCGGAACGGGGCTCCAGCTGCTTCTTTTGAAGCGTTTGCCTTACGCGAACCGGTACCCACTCGCTCGAAAACGCTATTGCGCTTCACGCGGCGTCAGACGATCTTGATCGACATGTCGGGCAGGCCCTCGAGCTTGCACAGCAGCACGTCGCCCTTGACGACCGGGCCGACGTTCTCCGGCGTACCGGAATAGATGATGTCGCCGGCCTTCAGCTCGAATGCCTCGGACAGCTTTGCGATCTGCTCGGCGACGCTCCAGATCATGTTCTTCAGATCCGAGCTCTGTCGCACCGTGCCGTTGATCGCGAGCGAGATGGCGCCTTGTGTGAAGTGGCCGGTCTTATCAGCCGGATGGATCGGCCCGAGCACCGCGGCATGGTCAAAGCTCTTGCCGATCTCCCAGGGCTTCTTCTCCGCGGCCATGCCGTTCTGCAGATCGCGCCGCGTCATGTCGAGGCCGAGCGCGTAGCCATAGACGTGATCGAGCGCCTTGTCGGCCGGAATATTGGTGCCGCCGGACTTCAGCGCGGCGACCAGCTCGACCTCGTGGTGATAGTTCTTGGTCAGCGACGGATAGGGATGATCGGCGACGGTGCCGATCGCGACATTCTGGATCGCATCCGTCGGCTTCTGGAAGAAGAACGGCGGCTCGCGCGTCGGGTCCGAGCCGCGCTCGATCGCGTGCGCGGCGTAGTTGCGGCCGATGCAGTAGATGCGGCGAACCTGAAACACCTCGCTGGCGCCGACGATCGGGATCGTCACGGCTGGGACCGGAAACATCGCCTTCGGCGCGGCCTCGGCATGGGCCGGCGCAGATTGCGCGGCGGCGCCGGCCAGTGCGAGGGCGCCGGTCGCAAGCATCGTCCGGCGATCGAGATCAGTCATGGTGTTCTCCTTGTTGTTGTTGGCCGATCTATAGATGTTCGCCGGTCGATAAAAAAGGGCCCGCGCTGGCGCGGGCCCTTTTTATGCGCGGGAGGATGATCCCGTCAGTGCTTGATGTCGGGGGGCAGCTTGCCGCCATTGGCCGCGAGCTTGGTCATCACCTGCTTGTGCAGCCAGATATTCATGCTGGCGGAATCGTTGGTGTCGCCGGTGTAGCCGAGCTCCTTGGCGAGCTCCTTGCGGGCCGACAGGCTGGAGTCGATGTCGAGCGCCTTCATCAGGTCGACGATCGAGGTCCGCCACTCGAGCTTCTCGCCCTTCGCGGCAACCGCCTTGTCGAGAATCGGGGCGACGTCAACCGACTGCGCCGGCGCCGCGCCGGCGGGCACCGCGGCAGGAGACGACGATGCGCTGCCGGATCCACCGGCGGGAGCTGCGCTTGTGGCCGTTCCGCCGGCGGGCGCGGCGCTGGCGCTACTGCCGAAGATCGCGCCCATGATTTTTCCGAAAATGCTCATCGTTCGCTCCCAAGAGAGTTGAGATGTGAAGGCCAGACGGCCTTGGCGCGCCTGACCGAGGTCGCAGTTCAAGTCTATCGCCCCCTCCATAGCTTGCCAATGCGACATTCACTTAAGCGTGAGTGCTTTTGGCACAGTTTGGGAGTAGCCTCATTGCACAGTTCGCGACACGGCCAGTTCCCTGCTCTGTCTTTCGCGTCTGGCTTGCTCGTGATCGCTTCGAGAGGCGGTAGGTTTGTGCCCGCGTGCCGGGCGCTGAATGCGACCGCCCAGAGGGAGACAACGACCATGGCCACGTCATATCAAGGCAATGTCACATCGATGACGCAGAGCGGACAAGGCACCGCGTCTGCGCCTGTTATCCGCACCATCGGCCTGTCCGACTTGCATCATGCGCTGCGTCTCGGCTGGGAAGACTTCAAGGCGGTGCCAAGTCACGCCATCATCCTCTGCCTGATCTATCCGGTGCTCGGCCTCGTGCTCGCGCGCACCGTGCACGGCTATTCCGTGCTGCCCCTGCTGTTTCCGCTGGCCGCGGGCTTTGCCCTGCTCGGCCCGTTTGCCGCCATCGGCCTCTACGAGATGAGCCGCCGCCGCGAAGATGGCGGGGAAGCATCTGCATGGGATGCCATGGAGGTATTCCGCTCGCCGTCATTCGGCGCGATGCTTGGGGTCGGAACGCTGCTGTTCGCGCTGTTCGTGACCTGGATCGCGACCGCCCAGGCGATCTACACGGCGGTGTTCGGCTATGAGACCGCAGCCAACATTCCCGATTTCGCCGCGCGCGTGCTGACCACTCCGCAAGGCTGGTGGCTCATCGTGGTCGGCTGCAGCGTCGGCTTCCTGTTCGCGCTCGTCGCACTTTGCATCAGCGTGATCGCCTTCCCCATGATGCTCGACCGCCAGGCAACCGCCGGCGAAGCCATGGTGACGTCGATGCGTGCCGTCGCACAGAACCCGGTGCCGATGGCGGCCTGGGGCCTGATCGTCGCGGTGCTGCTGGTGCTGGGCACGATCCCGTTCTTCCTCGGGCTTGCCGTGGTGATCCCGCTGCTCGGTCACGCCACCTGGCATCTCTATCGCGAGGTCATCGTCAAGGATCCGAATGCGCGGCCGGTAACCCCCGAACCGCGCGAGCGCAAGCCCGCCGCGGACTTCCCGGCCAATCTGTTTCCGTGGCGGCGCAGCGATCGCGGCTAAGCGCCGCTAACCCGGATTCGTAAACGTCAAAGCAACCGCCGGCCGATATGTTCGGCCGGCGGTTTGTCGTCCCGGACCGTCAAGAGGATGTGAAATTGGCGTGGCACTTGCAGCGCGGCCTGAGAAAAAGCGGCTCGGTCGCGAGCCTTGTTTTGGCCGCTGTTGCCGCGAACATACCCGCCGCCCTTCGCGACCAATCGACGACATCGCAGACTCCGGAGTGAATTGCCTATGACCTCTCGCTTTTGCTTTCGCACGCTCGCCATCGGCGCGTGGCTGTTGACCTCGACGGCGTCGGTGCTGGCTGCCCAATGCGGCACGGGCACGTTCGAATCCTGGCTCGACGATTTCAAGAAAGAGGCTGCGACGAAGGGCATTTCGCAGAACGCGATCCAGGCCGGGTTGACCGGCGTCACGCAGGACAAGGCGATCCTCGCCCGCGACCATTCGCAGCAGGTATTCAGCCAGACGTTTGAGCAGTTCTCGGGCCGCATGGTGCCGCCGCGCCTCAATCGCGGCGCCGACATGATGAAGCGCTACGGCTCCGTGCTGTCGCGGATCGAGGAGGCCTACGGCGTACCGGGCGAGATTCTGGTTGCGATCTGGGGACTGGAGACCGATTTCGGCGTCAACACCGGCAAGTTTCCGACCATACGTTCGCTGGCGACGCTCGCCTATGACTGCCGCCGCTCCGACATGTTCAAGGCCGAGTTGATGGATGCCTTGCGCATCGTCGAGCGCGGCGATCTGCCGCCGCAGGAGATGCGCGGCGCCTGGGCCGGCGAGATCGGCCAGACTCAATTCATGCCGTCGTCCTACATCAAGTTCGCGGTCGACTTTGACGGCAACGGCAAGCGCGACCTCCTGCACAACGTGCCCGACGTGCTGGCGTCGACGGCAAACTACCTGAAGAGCTATGGCTGGAAGAAGGGCAAGGGCTGGGAGCCCGGCAGCGAGAATTTTGCGGTGATCCAGCAGTGGAACAAGAGCGAGGTGTACGCCAAGACGATCGGCTACTTCGCCACCCAACTCGCCAAGGCTCCATAGCGCCTTCACGCCAGATTGCGTGGCGCAGCGAGGCCAACCTTCCGCTCTGACTCGATCAACGCTGCTCCAGCTACGGGTGAATCAAAAAGGGCCGATCGCCCCAGGCAATCGGCCCTTATCGCAATGATCAAAGCTTACTTCGCCATGCTGGCTTCGGCAGCCTTGCTGAGGTGCGCGCCGCATGCGCCCCACTTGTTGTTCAGCATCGCGTCCTGGGCGAGCGAGACTTCCTTCTCCGCCGCGAATTTGACCTCATTGTCAGCCATGGCTTCGACTGCAGCTTCGGTCTTGCCGAGATTGGCACCGCTGCAGCCGAGGCCCGCGTGATGACGATGCGCAGCCTGAGCGGGAGCGACAGCGTAGGCAACGGCAGCCACGGTGGCTGCTGCGATCAATGTCTTAATCATGGGATGATCCATCTGTTGTTCTTGGACAGATCCCAGCGTGATTGCGGAATCTGCGGAACGATTATTCGCTGTTCCCGGCACCGTTCAGAATGAACTTCGCGCGATACAAATGTGATGAGCGCTGCGCGCGTATCGCGCATGCGTTGCATAGTGTTTTGATTACAAGGCAGTAAGGAAGCAGCGCCGCAATAGCTTTGTTCGGCGTGTTCACTTCAATCGAGACTCACTTCCGATAATCAGCAGCACATTCCGCGCGACATGCGACCCGCGACGGAAATCCGTTGCGGCACAGGATCGAATTACCGCCTACGTCAATGCGACTGATTGACGCGACACCATCTCCTGTCCGAGATCGCAATGAAGTGAATATAAGATCATTTTAACGACAACCGCTTGCATGCGAATCACGCATGGAACACATCGCTGTGATCCCTCCCGTAACGAGGGACCTCGGCTTGAACAAACGGTCCGTAATTACCACGTAAATGACGCAACCACGCCTGCCAAGATTTCAATAACTGACTGATTTCAGAAACGTTTTGTTGGCATACTCGGCCTTTATGGAACTTCCGTCTACCGGGCAGTTTTCGATGCGCCAAACGGTTAACCGGAACTTACTGCCGCTATGCGTTTTGAGCCTAGCTGCATCGCAACATCGGAACTACCGCACTGCACTATATCATCTATATTCACTTCAACGATGAGGCTTTGGAAAAGCTGAATCTGAATTACTAGGAGACTACCATGTTGCTCTCGCTCATCCGCATGATCCAGGCTTTCCGGGATTATCAGCGCAATGTCAGCGAACTGTCCCAGCTCAGCGATCGTGAACTCGCCGATATCGGCCTCGACCGCTCGGACATTCCGCGCGTTGCCGCCGGCACCTACAACGGCTAATCGGCCGCAGGCCATCTGCTGAACGGATAACGCCCGCTTCCACAGCGGGCGTTGTCGTTTGTGGTGCGGTTTCAGATGCATATGAGATCAAAACGCGCTAACGCTGCGCGATGACACCGCATCAATCCTCTTCCCAACCCGTGCACATCGTGGGCGCGGGGCTCGCCGGCTCGGAGGCCGCCTGGCAGGTCGCCAATGCCGGCATCCGCGCCGTGCTGCATGAAATGCGCCCGCACCGGATGACCGAGGCGCACCGGACCGACGGCTGTGCCGAACTGGTCTGCTCGAACTCCTTCCGCTCCGACGATGCCGCGAATAACGCGGTCGGGCTGCTGCACGCCGAGATGCGGCGCCTGGGCTCCCTGATCATGCGCTCGGCCGACGCCAACCAGGTGCCCGCCGGCGGCGCGCTGGCGGTCGACCGCGACGGCTTTTCGGCCGCCGTCACCAAGGCGCTCAACGAACATCCGCTGATCGAGATCAGCCGAGAGGAAGTCGCAGGACTGCCGCCGGCCGACTGGAGCAACGTCATCGTCGCGACCGGTCCCCTCACCTCGGCACCGCTTGCCGACGCCATCAGGCAGCTGACCGACGAGAGCGCGCTGGCATTCTTCGACGCGATCGCGCCGATCGTGCACAAGGATTCCATCGACATGTCGGTGGCCTGGTTTCAGTCGCGCTACGACAAGGTCGGCCCCGGCGGCACCGGCGCGGACTACATCAACTGCCCGATGACGAAGGAGCAGTATGACGCCTTCGTCGCGGCGCTGCTCGACGGCGAGAAGGTCGACTTCAAGGACTGGGAGACCAACACGCCCTATTTCGACGGTTGCCTGCCGGTCGAGGTGATGGCCGAGCGCGGTCACGAGACGCTACGCCACGGGCCGATGAAGCCGGTGGGATTGACCAATCCGCACAACCCGACCGTCAAGCCGTATGCGATCGTCCAGCTGCGGCAGGACAACAAGCTCGGCACGCTCTACAACATCGTCGGCTTCCAGACCAAGCTGAAGCACGGCGCGCAGCAGCGCGTGTTCCGGACCATTCCTGGCCTTGAGAACGCGGAGTTCGCGCGCCTCGGCGGCCTGCATCGCAACACCTTCCTGAACTCGCCAAAGCTGCTCGACGGTCAGCTGCGTCTGCGCGCGCAGCCGCGGCTGCGCTTCGCCGGGCAGATGACGGGCTGCGAGGGTTATGTCGAGTCGGCCAGCGTCGGCCTGATCGCCGGCCTCTGTGCCGCCGCCGACATGCGCGGTGCCGCGCTGACGCCGCCGCCGGCGACGACCGCGCTCGGCGCGCTGCTCGGCCACATCACCGGTGGCCACATCGAAACGATCGAGGCCGGTTCGCGTTCGTTTCAGCCGATGAACATCAATTTCGGTCTGTTCCCGCCGCTGGCCAGCGCGCCGACCAAGAAGCCGGACGGCTCGCGGCTGCGCGGCAACGAGAAGACCGTCGCCAAGAAGCAGGCGATCAGCGCGCGCGCTCTCGCCGATCTCGACCACTGGATCGCAGAGCATCTGCGCGTTGCGGCAGCGGCCTGACAGTCATGAGCTTGCCGAAAGACGATGACGCCACCCTGTCGGTGCGGTGGAGCCAGGGCGTGCTGCTCAAGCGCGACGTGTTCTCGACCGTCGAGCGCGGCCGCTTCCGCGCCGATGACGGCGAGGTCGACGGCGTGCTGCGCCGGCTCGATCAGGTGCCGCTCTGGTCGTTCGGTCTGGCGCTGCATCTGTTCTCGCGCGAGCGCCGCGCGCTGACCTTGGCGCGCGACCTCGACGTCGGGCCAAAGCTGTTGTGGGCCGGCCGGCGCGCGCTGGTGCGCGGCTTCATCGACGGCGCGGCGCTGCATCTGGCGAAGCCGCATGGCGACGTCGCCTATTTTCGTTCCGCCAAGGCCGCGTTGCGCAAGCTGCATCGCGCCGGCATCTGCCACAACGATCTCGCCAAGGAACAGAACTGGCTGGTCGGCCGCGATGGCCGCGCCTACCTCACCGACTTCCAGCTTGCCGCCTGCTTCAAGACCCGCAGCCGGCTGTTCCGCATCGCCGCCTATGAGGATCTGCGGCATCTTTTGAAGCACAAGCGCAGCTACGCACCGGAGGCGTTGACGCCGAAAGAGCGCAAGGTACTCGCAAAGAAGTCCGCGGTCGCCAGCGTCTGGCTCAAGACCGGCAAGAAGGTCTATCAGGCGATCACGCGCGGCATCTTCAATTTCACCGACCGCGAAGGCGGCGGCCGCAGGCTGGTCAACGACGCCCCGGTATTGATCGATCTAATCCGCAAGAATCCGCAGGTGCGCGACACCGCGATCGTCGCCTTTGCCGATCGGCGCGTCGGCGTCGGACTCTACGCCTTCGTCGAGGCGGACCAGTCCGCGCTGGAAAAGACGCTGCGCAATGAGCTTGCCGCGGCAAGGGGCATCAAGCCGCCCGAACACATCCAGGTCGTGCACGCGCTGCCGCGCGATGCCGCCGGCAAGCCGCGCACCGAAATCCTGCAGCTCGTCGCCATGAACCAGATCGACCTGATCGAGCCGATGATGCGCAGCGACGCCGATCGCGAGTTCCTCAAGGACATCCTCGAGCAACGCAAGAATCTGCGCGACCGCTTCAATTTTGAAGTCGCCGAGATGGACCGGCCGGCAGGTTAGAGCGCGCTTCTCGGCGCGTGGCCCTCGACAAACGCGGCGCGAAGCTTCACTCTTTGCGAGGGGTAGCGCGCTCAAGGGACAAGTTTAATGCCACTCACCCGTGGCCGGATCGGGGGATACGATTCCGAACGACTGGCGTTCGGATTCACCATGATGAACGGCGACCAGGAAATCGAATGCCAGATCAGCGACGCCGCGTTGGACGAGCTGGCCGGCACGCGCGGAACGGCGAGCATGGCGCGGCAAGCCCAGTTCGTTGCGCTACGCGACGCGGTGGAGCAGATCGCATCCGACATCTATGACAGCGGCCCGATGGTCAGGGGCGCAATGATCCGGATCTTCACCAAGCACATTCCGAAAGAGCAGAGCTAGCGACCGAACTCCTCCGTGCGCGCGGCTCGCCACAACGTCCAGAGCGTACGCAGGCGCGAGACCGCCTTCGGCAGGAACGGGTCGTAGTCCTCCCTCCTCGCCCGGTTCAGCTCGCGCCTGACGCAAGCGAGCGGCAGAAAGATCGGCCTCACACCGGACGGGACATCCGCAAGCAGTCCGAATGCGGTCTTGAGATGGCCTTGGGCCTCCTCCGCAAGCTGATCGATCGCGGCACGGATGTTCGGCGTCACCTTGCCGGCAAACACCTCCTCCTTGCTGCCGCCGTGCTGCTGCAGCAGCTGTAACGGCAGAAACAGCTGCTGCCGTGAGGCGTCGCGGCCGACCGAAGCGATGACCTGCGCCATGCCCTGGGCAAGACCGGCATGACGGGCCAGGTGATCGATCGCCTCCGACGGCCGCGCCACCACGCGCGTGGCCTGCGAGAACAGCACTGAGGCCGTGGCGTCGAGATAGCCCTCGAGCGCGGTCAGCGACGGCATCGGGTCGTTGTAGAGATCGAACTGGTGCTCCTCGACCAACAGCGAGAATGGCGAGACCGGCAGACGGTGATTGCGGATCGTGTGTAGCAATTCTGCCGCGACCGGATTGCCCTCGACGCCGCCATGGCCCGCGCCGGCCAGCATGTCGGTCCACCATTGCAGCCGCATTTCGCCGGGGAGCGGCTGGCTGACCTGCTCGTGCACGCGCGAGACCTCGATGTTGAAGGCGTAGATCGCAAGCATCGCCCGCCGTTCCGGACCGGGCAGGAACAAGGTCGACGCGTAGCGCACGAAGTCATGGCTCCGCACCAGATCGGCGCAGAAGGCCGCGCCGTCCTTCGGTGCCTCCGTCGCGCTCATGGCACCGCGATCAACGCCGCCGCGACGCGACGCCGCTCGCCCAGCATGATGTTGTAGGTGCGGATCGCGGGTCCCGTCTGCATCGGATCGAGCACCACCCGCACGGCCCGCAGGGCCTCGCGCAGGCCCTTTGGCGGGACCCAGACGTCGGTGCCGGTGCCGACGATCAGCGTGTCGATCGCGTTGGCGGCCGCGAACACCTTTTGCAGCGAGTACTCGTCGATCTCCTGCGGTCTGGTGACCGGCCAGGCCCAGATCGAGTCAGGCAGGCACAGGAGCGAGCCGCGGTGCGACATATCGGCAAACGCGAAGCCGCCCTTGCCGTAGGCCTCGATCGGCGCCGACCTCGGAAGATGGGGAGCGTCCGAGGGGTTGCTCATGACCGGCTACTTCTTGGCTGCCGCCGTGTCCGGCTTCTTGGCCGGCGCGTCCTGCGCAGCCTCTCCACCCCGCGTGGTGTGAACACCGAGATAGATCAGGATCGGCGCCGCGATGAAGATCGAGGTGTAGGTGCCGACCAGCACCACGCCGAACATCATGACCGCGGTGAAGCTGTGGATCGCCTGGCCGCCGAACAGCAGCAGTGCGAGCAGCGCCAGCGTCACGGTGACGTGGGTGATGATCGAGCGCGACAGCGTCGAGTTGATCGATTCGTTCAGCAGCTGCGGCATCGGCATCTTCTTGTAGCGCCGCAGCATCTCGCGGATACGGTCGTAGATCACGACGGTGTCGTTGAGCGAGTAGCCGAGAATAGTCAGCAGCGCCGCGATGCTGGTGAGGTCGAAATCGACCTGGGTGATCGACATGAAGCCGATCGTGAGCACGATGTCGTGGACGTTGGCGATCATGGCGCCGAGCGCGAACTGCCATTCGAACCGGAACCAAAGGTAGATCAGGATGCCCATGATCGCGAACATCAGGCCGATCATGCCGTAGGCCAGCAGTTCGCCGGAGACGCGCGGTCCCACCACCTCGACGCGGCGGTAGTCGACGGATTCGCCGAGCGCGCCGCGCACTTTCGTCACCGCATCCTGCTGCGCCTTGTCGCCGCCGGGCTGCTCGGCGACGCGGATCAGGACTTCCGCCGGACCGCCGAACTGCTGCAGCTGCACCTCGCCGAGGCCAAGGCCGTTCAAGGTCGTGCGCATCGCGGCGATATCGGCGGTGCCGGACTTGGCCTGCACCTCCAGCAGCGTACCGCCCTTGAAGTCGATGCCGAAATTCAGGCCGTGGGTGAAGAACAGCGTGATGGCAAGGATCGAGAGCAGCGCCGAGATCGGGAAGCTGATGCGGCGAAAGCGAGTGAAGTCGAAATGCGTGTCGTCAGGCACGATGCGCAGCGCCGGCAGCAGGCCGAGCGCCGCGACCACGGTCAGCACGGTAATCAGGATACCAAGGCCAATGAGAACGGTATGAGTCACAACAGGCCTCTCAGATCGGCACGGTTTGCGGCCGCTTCCACCGCACCCAGCCGGCGACGATCAGGCGCGTCAGGGTAAAGGCGGTGAACACCGTGGTGATGATGCCGATGCCGAGCGTCACGGCAAAGCCGCGGACCGGTCCGGTGCCGATGTAGAACAGCACGGCGGCGGCGATGAAGGTAGTGATGTTGGAGTCGAGGATGGTCGCCAGCGCCCGCTTGAAGCCGGCGTCGATCGCCGAGATCGCGTTGCGGCCGCCGCGCAATTCCTCGCGGATGCGCTCGTAGATCAGCACGTTGGAATCGACCGCGATGCCGACGGTCAGCACGATGCCGGCGATGCCGGGCAAGGTTAGCGTGGCGTTGAGCAGCGACAGCAGTCCGAAGATCATGGCGACGTTGATCGCCACCGCGATGTTGGCGAACACGCCGAACAGCCGATAGGTGATCAGCATGAACACGATGACCAGGATCGAGCCGACATAGGCCGCGAGCTCGCCCTTCTCGATCGAGTCCTGTCCGAGGCCGGGACCGACGGTGCGCTCCTCGATCACCGTCAACGGGGCCGGCAGCGCGCCGGCACGCATCAGGATCGCCAGATCGTTGGCCGATTGCACGGTGAAGCTGCCGGAGATCTGGCCCTGTCCGCCGGTGATCGGCTCACGGATGACGGGTGCCGAGATCACCTTGTTGTCGAGCACGATCGCAAACGGCTGGCCGACGTTTTCGGCGGTCGCCTGCGCGAATTTGCGCGCGCCCGACGTATTGAACTTGAAGCTGACAATCGCCTCGCCGGTGCGCTGGTCAAATCCGGGCTGGGCATCGGAGAGCTCGCCTCCGGAAACCAGGACCTGCTTCTTGACGACATACGGAACCGGCGGCGGTGACGCGCTCATCAAGAGCTCGGAGTCCGGCGGCAGGCGGCCCTGCTGGGCCTGGTCGGGCGACACCGAGCTGTCGACCATGCGGAATTCCATCTTGGCGGTCTTGCCGAGCAGTTCCTTCAGGCGTGTCGGATCCTGCAGGCCCGGCACCTGGACCAGGATGCGGTCGGTGCCCTGACGCTGGATCACCGGCTCGACCGTGCCGAGCTCGTTGACGCGCCGTTCGACGATCTGGATCGATTGCTCGATGGTCTGCCGGATGCGCTCGGTGATCGCGGCCTGCGGGACCGTCAGGCGGATCAGGCCGCCGCCGGCATCGGCAACCTCGAGGCTGCGCTGGCCGCTGGAGCCGAGCAGGCCGCCGAGCGGCTGCGACAGCTCGCGGAGCTTCGACAATGCCGTCGACTGGTCGCCTTCCTTGGAGATGCGGACTTCCACCGCGTCGTTGCGTGTGTTGAGGCCGGTGTAGCCGATCTTGGCTTCACGAAGCACCTTCCGAACATCGTCTCGAATCTGGTCGAGCTTCTCCTTCTTCACGTAGTTGGAGTCGACCTCGAGCAGCAGATAAGAGCCGCCCTGCAAATCGAGGCCGAGGACCAGGCGCCGCTGCGCCCAGGCCGGCCAGGTCTTCACCTGCGCCTCGGGGAAGAAATTGGGCACGGCGCACAGGCAGACCACCAGCGCTGTCAGGATAATCCCCAGCGCTCGCCACCGCGTGAAATACAACATCGAATTGACCTGTCAGATTCGGCAAGAGGCTCCGCGGCAATCAGCTCGCGGACGCCTCGTCCTTGGCGTCGCCCTTCGCCGGCTCACCCTTGGTCCGCACGCCCGAGATCATCTGCCGCATCTGGCGCACGCGCACGCCGTCCGAGATCTCGAACTCGATCTGGTCGTCGTCGACCACCTTGGTCACCTTGCCGACGAGGCCGCCCGAAGTCACCACGGTGTCGCCGCGGCGGATGTTCTTCACGAGGTCCGCATGGTCGCGCACCTTCTTCTGCTGCGGGCGCAGAATCAGGAAGTACATGATGACGAAGATCAGCGCGAATGGCAGCAGTGACATCAACATGCTGTTGGTGTCACCAGTCGCTCCAGCCTGGGCAAACGCAGGAGTAATCAGCATTCGGACGATCCTCGGATAAGACGGGAAAGAACCGGCAGCGCCCTCGGATTCGGGGCGGTATGGCGGTCCGGACAAATTCGCGCGGACTATAGCGGCCGCGGTCCCAATTGCAACGTTAACGGACCTTCATTTAGGGCGCTTGCGGGACCGCCGCCAGCCCGATAAGGCTGCGCCGTCAGGAACTGGACAAATGCCGAAAAAAGCCAAGAAAACGACCAGTAAAACAACCCGCAAAACCACCCCCAAGGCTGCCGCCAAGCATGCTGAAAACGCCGCGACAAAACGCCCGGTAACGGCGCTCGACGGCGCAGCGGCCGAGCGGATCGCGAACGCCCTGGAGGTCATCGCCAGCCGCCTCGCTGACGCCTCCCCGGCCCTCGATCCGGCCGAGACCTTCGGCGCCGCGGACGCCTTTGTCTGGCATCCGGACGGGCGCCTGGCTCCGGTGCCACGCGTCAGCCGCGTCGAGATCGGCCTGCTCAAGGGCGTCGACCGGATGCGCGATATCCTGATGGAGAACACCGAGCGCTTCGCCGACGGCCTGCCCGCCAACAATGCGCTGCTCTGGGGCGCCCGCGGCATGGGCAAGTCGTCGCTGGTCAAGGCCACCCATGCCAGCATCAATCTCGACCGCAAGCCGGCCGACCGGCTGAAGCTGATCGAGATCCACCGCGAGGACATCGAGAGCCTGCCCGGCCTGATGGAGCTGCTGCGCAGCTCCATCTTCCGCTTCATCGTGTTCTGCGACGACCTCTCCTTCGACGGCAACGATGCTTCGTACAAGTCGCTGAAGGCCGTGCTGGAAGGCGGCATCGAGGGGCGCCCCGACAACGTCATCCTCTATGCGACCTCGAACCGGCGGCATCTCCTGGCGCGCGAGATGATCGAGAACGAACGCTCGACCGCGATCAATCCCGGCGAAGCGGTCGAGGAGAAGGTGTCGCTGTCGGACCGCTTCGGCCTCTGGCTCGGCTTCCATCGCTGCAGCCAGGACGAATACCTCGCGATGGTGAAGGGCTATTGCGACCATTACGGCATCAAGATCGCCGAGGACGAACTCGAGCGCGAGGCGCTCGAATGGTCGACCACCCGCGGCTCGCGCTCGGGCCGCGTCGCCTGGCAGTACACGCAGGAGCTCGCGGGCCGACTCGGCGTGCGGCTGAGCGGCCAGTAACAGGCAATGAAAGGCATAGCCCTCCCGTCATTGCCTGTGTAGCCCGTATGGAGCGCAGCGCAATCCGGGATCGTGTACTCCGCGGGTGAGCTCCCGAATTTCGCTTCGCTCCATCCGGGCTACGCGGCTGAGCGGCAAGTAATCGTCACAGCAATCATCAATCGGGATAGGGGGGAGCCTCGCGGCTCCGCCCCTCCCACACCACCGGACATACGGGTCCGTATCCGGCGGTTCAGTGGATTATGCGGTCTGCAGCGCCGCGACGGAAGCCAAGCCGAGTGAACTGAAGAACGCGATTGGCATGGCGATGGTGAGTGCGGGACTGTTCGCGAGCCGCCAGGGGCCATGTGGGCTTCCGGCGGTTTGCGCCGCCCGATCCCGGCCGACGCCGCGGCGTCGCAGCTCGGCAAAACGAGTGATTCCGCGCTTCCACTGCTTCCAGGCGATGGCGCGCAACCGCCGCCTGAGCCATTGATCAAGGTCGCGCAATATCGACGGGGTTTGGCAGAAGCCGAAGTAGCCGCGCCATCCGATCAGATAGACGGACAACTCCTTGACAATCTGCGCAAGGCTTCGGCCGCGCGTGCGCCGTGTCAGCTCCCGAACTTTCGCCTTGAAGCGGGCGAGCGCCTGCGGCGCAATGCGCCGCCGCGGTGCTGTCCCGCCGGTGAAGCTGAAGCCCAGGAACTTGCGAACGCTCGGTTTGGCGACCGCACTCTTGGCCTTGTTGACCTTGAGCTTGAGGCGCTTTTCGAGGAACTTCTCGATGCCGGCCAGCACCCGTTCGCCCGCTCGCTGACTGCGCACATAGATGTTGCAGTCATCGGCATAACGCACAAAGCGGTGGCCGCGCTTCTCCAGTTCCTTGTCCAGCACATCCAGCATCAGATTCGACAACAGCGGCGAGAGCGGACCGCCTTGCGGCGTGCCCTCTTCCGTCGGGCTGACCACCCCTCCCTCCATCACCCCCGCATTCAGGAATCCGCGGATGAGCTTCAGAAGGCGCTTGTCAGTCACCCGTTTGGCGACCAGCCCCATCAGGACGTCGTGGTTGACCCGGTCGAAGAACTTTTCCAAGTCGATGTCCACGACGACGGCGTGCCCGGACGCGATATACGCCTGCGCCCGTTCCACCGCCTGATGCGCCGAGCGGGTCGGCCGGAAGCCGAAGCTCGTCTCGGAGAACGTCCCATCCCAATCCGCCTGCAGCACCTGCATCACCGCCTGCTGGATGACGCGGTCGAGCACCGTCGGGATGCCGAGCGGCCGCAGGCCGCCCGACGCCTTCGGTATCTCGACCCGCCGCACCGGCTGCGGCTTGTAGGTGCCGTCAAGCAGTTGAGCTCGGATCGCGAGCCAGTGCTCTTTCAGGTGGGCCGGCAGTTCGTTGACGGTCATCCCATCGACGCCTGCCGCGCCCTTGTTGCGCTTCACTTGCGCCAACGCTTTCTTCAGATTCTCACGCTCGACCACTGCTTCCATCGACAGCCCTGCGACCGCCGGGCGTTCAAGACTGGCCGTCGCCGCGCTTGCTTCGGTCTCTCGGACGGCGGCGCTTTGGGCTTCACCCTTCGCTCCGGTGTCCGAGTTCAGCTCAACCTGATTCTTCTGCCGCATGGCTCGCGCGAGATCGACCGCTCTACTAACCACTTCCACCGTTCGGGCCTTCGGCGGCGCGCTGCCGCCTACTATGCCCTCGGCTGACTTCTGCGCTGCGGTCAGGCCGCCTTGCGACGACCTCAGTCCCGTTGCCGGGACACAGCGCAGACCTCCCGAGGTAAGACCGACCGCCTTCGCCGCACGCCCGCCGGATTTACCACCCCGACCCTTGATGACCTTGGACTTCGCGACCGTTTGCTCGCTCGTCCGGCCGGGTAGGCCTCGTTATCCGGTTCTTGTCCATCGGGCCGCGGCTTTGCTCCACGCTTTCTTCAGACCCCACCTCGCGATGATGCCCTTGCGCTTCGCTAACCCTTCGCCGCCATCAGGCTGGGTAGAGGACTTCCACCTCCAAGCTGTCGTTCATACTCGGCACACAAACAAAACGGGGGAGGCTTGCGCCTCCCCCGCTGTCTTTGTTGTGAGACTTGGAAGTCCCTTGAAGTCCCGACGCGTAGCTTACGCGCCGTTGAGGAACTGGAGCGGGTCGACCGGCGACGATCCCTTGCGGATCTCGAAATGGAGCTGCGGCGAGCCCGCCTCGCCGGACTGGCCCGACTTGGCAATCACCTGACCGCGCTTGATGGTATCGCCGCGCTTCACCAGGATTTCGCTCGCATGGGCGTAGGCGGTGACGTAGCCGTTGGAATGGCGAACCAGCACGAGATTGCCGTAGCCCTTCAGCTCATTGCCCGAATAGGCGACGACGCCGTCTTCGGCCGCTTTCACCGGCGTGCCCTCGGGCACCGCGACGTTGATGCCGTCATTGACCTTGCCGTTGGTCTTCGAGCCGTAGGCGGTGATGACCTTGCCGCGCACCGGCCAGCGGAAGGTCGGCAACGCGCCGGTGGCCTCGCTCGACTTGGTGACGACGGGCGCTTCAGCGGCAGCCGCCGGCTGTTCGACTGTCGCGGTCGGCTGGACCAGCCGCGCGCTCTGCTGCGGCAGCGCGGTTGCAACGACCTTCGGGGCTGCGACCGCCGGTGCCGGAGCCACTGCAGCAATCGGCGCAGCAGCAACAGGCTGAGTGACGGGCGCAGGTGCCGCCATCGCCGTCTTGGCGCCGGGCACCACAAGCTTCATGCCGAGGCTGAGCCGGGCCGACTGGTCGAGATTGTTGGCGCGGGCGAGCTCGGCCACGGGAATGTGGTGCTGGCGCGCGATGCTGTGCAGCGTGTCGCCGCGATTGACATAGTGGACGCCGGCAGGCGCCGCTGCCACGGCGACGGGGCGCGCCGCCGGTGCGGCCATCGCCGGCGCCGCGGCCGATGCGGTCGGGCGCGGAATGACCAGCTGCTGGCCGGGCGACAGCGCGCGCGGTCCCTTGTAGCCGTTGGCGCGCAGGATCTCCGCGGTCGAGACGTTGTAGCGGCGCGCCAGCACTTCCAGTGTGTCGCTGGTGCCGACAATGATCGTGGTGCCGTTATGCCCGGCATTGGCTGCTGCGACCGAATGCGGAACGGTGCCGGTGGATTCGATCTGCGGACGCGCGGACGGCGGTGTGTAGGACGAAACTCCGCGCCCTCCTCCGGAGACGCCGGCATTGGCATTGGCGACCGGATAGGACTGCGGCGCTGCTGCGACCGGCGGCGGCAACGGCTGTGACTGATATTGCGAATATTGCGGTTGCGTTCGCGGCCGCGCGTATTGCGGCAACTCGCGCGGCGGCGGCGCCTGCTGCACGGTGCCGGTCGGCTGCGGATCAAACGCAAACGGATTTTGCGAGTAGGAGTTTTGCGAGAAGCGCGACGACATATCGGCGCTGCAACCGGCAAAAGCCATGGACATCAGCGTCAGCACCGCAACCTGCGGCACGCGACGCGAGCGAAGCAACTCGACAACCCCAGACATGGTTACTCACTCGTACGCAACAAAAGACTGTTTTGAGTAAACACGTACCGAGTAAATAACCGCTTAACCCTGCGAATAAGGCGTTGGTGCCAAGCAGCAAATCGCCAAATTTACAATTCGCGCGCGATTCCCGGCAGCGCCGGCACAAAGCGGACGTCGACCAATTCCTTGCGGTCGAAGCCGTTCTCGGTCCGCACTACGCGGACGAGGGTCTGGGTACCCTGATGCGGCCCGACCGGGGCGATCAGGATGCCGCCGGGTTGGAGCCGCTCCAGCAGCTTCTCCGGGATCTGCTCCATCGCCGCGGTGACGATGATGCGGTCGAAATCGCCTGCCCCGGCCGGAACGTCGAAGCCGTCCCCGAGCAGCACCTCGATATTGTAATAACCCAGCTTTTCGAGGCGCTTGCGGGCGCCGTCGGCCAGCGTCCGGTAGCGCTCGATGGTCAGAACCTGCTTGCACAACCGGGACAGCACGGCCGCCTGGTAGCCCGAGCCGGTGCCGATCTCGAGCACGCGATGGTCCTTCTGCAGCTGCAGCTGCTCGGTCATGTAGGCCACAACGAAAGGCTGGCTGATGGTCTGCCCGCAGGCGATCGCAAGCGCGCTGTCGCGATAGGCCTCGCTGCGATCGCGCGGATCGACGAAGACCTCGCGCGGCACCTCCTCCATCGTACGCAGCACCGTCTGATCGCTCACCCCGCGCCGCCGCAGGGTCAGCTGAAACATCATCTTCTCGGTCGGATCGGGGTTCACGGCCATGTTCATCAGCGTCTCTGGGCAGCAGCGCGGAATCTCCGCCCTCTTGATGCCATTGAAATCCGAAATACCGCGTTAAGGAAAAATTTCCCGTCGCGTTTTGTTCCCGGCCAGGAACCATCCGCCCGGTTTCGCGTTGGCGCCGGCCCGGTTGCATCACATATAATCGCGACGATGCGTGGGTTAACGTCTGGGTGGTGCAGACCGGGGCTTTGGTAGAGCCAACATACCTCGTCGGCTGTTGAGCAAATCTTGCGCAACAAGGTCAGCCAAGGCGATGCGGCAAACCCTGCTGCGCGCTGGAAAAGGACCAATTCCCAAACGTTTGCATTGCGCGCTGTAATGTTATTTGCGAGCCTGATTCAGGGAAGGGCAAGGATTCCATCATGACAGCGATACGGCCGGCGGGCTGTTCAGTTTTCCTCGTAGAGGACGAGGTCATGATCCGGATGATGGTCGCCGATATGCTGGAGGAACTCGGCCATAGCGTCGCGGCCGAGGCCGGCGAGATCGGCGAAGCGGTCAAGCTTGCGCAATCGACCGAATTCGACCTCGCGATCCTCGACGTCAACGTCAATGGCAAGGTGATCACCCCGGTCGCCGAGCTGATCAACGCCCGCAACCGCCCCTTCATCTTCGCGACCGGCTATGGCTCCTCCGGCCTGCCTCCGGAGTATCGCGACCGTCCGGCGCTACAAAAGCCCTTCCAGCTGGAAACGCTGGCCCAGGTGATCTCCAGCGCGATGAAGGGTGCGCCGGTTTAACGGCAAGTTGGGTGCGTAGCCCGGATGGAGCGAAGCGTAATCCGGTGACTTCACAACACGGGTCCCGGATTTCGCTTCGCTCCATCCGGGCTACAGATTCCCCGAGAATTACTTCAGCGTATCAAGCAACGTTTCCGAAAATGCTTCATCGGTGCGGTCGAGCCGCAGCGGCGTCACCGAGACGTAGCGCGCCGCAAGCGCGGCGAGATCGGTGCCTTCGGCCGGCGCGTCCATCATCGCCGCGCGCTCGAAGCCGATCCAGAAATACGGGTTGCCGCGTCCGTCGTGACGGCGATCGATCTTCAGGAAACCCTGATTGCGCTTGCCCTGCCGCGTGATCCGGATGCCCTTGACGTCATCGGGCATGCAGGACGGGAAGTTGACGTTGATGACCGTGTTCCTGGGGACGCCGGCGCCGATCACCTTGCGGATGATGTCGGGTCCGAATTTCAGCGCAGTGTCCCACAGCGGCGCATTGCGCGTCTCGATCGAGAATTCCTGCGACAGCGCGAATGACGGAAAGCCCAGAATGGTGCCTTCCAGCGCACCGGCGATGGTGCCGGAATAGACCACGTCCTCGGCGACATTGCGGCCCTTGTTGACGCCGCTCAGCACGAGATCGGGCAGCTTGTCTCCGAGAATGTGGCGCGCGCCCATGATGACGCAATCGGTCGGCGTGCCGCGCACCGCGAAATGACGCGGGCTGACCTCGCGCAGACGCAGCGGATCGTTGAGCGACAGCGAATGCGAGACGCCGGACTGATCGAGCTCGGGGGCAACGATCCAGACATCGTCGGACAACGCGCGTGCGATCTGCTCGACGACCTGCAGGCCTGGAGCGTGGATGCCGTCATCATTGGTGCAGAGAATTCGCATCCGTCAAAGTGCCTTTTGTTCCGATTCGACGCGGGTTTCTTACGCTGCGGTTTCTTGAGTTGATTGCCGTCTTAACCGGCTAGGGCCGCGGAGGCAAACCTGGCGATGACCCGTGCCATCGCGCCGACGTCACGCGCCATGGACGGACAAATCGCGCGCTGCCGGCAATCTTGCGCTCGAACACCGGCCAGGCCGGTCTGGCCGGCCGTCGAACAACCGCGATAACGGGCGCTGGCGGCGGCGCCCCTGGCATTTTGACCCGCGGGGCCTGACGCAGTTCGGCCCCGAGACCCCGGGACGTGACAGCTTCTGACCTTGGAGGCTCGGGCTTGGCAGGTTCAGGCTTTGGCGCTTCAAGCTTGGAAGCTTCAGACTTGGAAGCATCAGCCTTGGGAGCTTCAGACTTGGAAGCTTCAACCTTGGGCGGCTCACCCCTCCGCGCTTCCGGCCTGGCGGGCTCAAGAGCAATTGGTGCGGTTTGGCGAGGCTCGGGCTTGGGAGGCTTCGGAAGCTCCGATGTGGGGAGCTCGGACTTGATGGGATCGGCCGTGATGGGATCGGCCTTGGCGGGTGCGGTCGTGAGCGACTCAGCCTTCGGAGCTTCAAACGCGCGAGGCTCAGCCCTGGACAGTTCGGGGGCGACCGAAGCCGCTTGGGGGAGCTCAGACCTCGCCGGCTCGACCTTCCGAGGCTCAACCCTGAACGGCTCGGGCCGGGGCGGCACCGGAGCGAGCGCCTCGGCCGGTTTTGCGACCGGCGCCGTCGCAGCCGATTTCGATTTCAGCCTGGCCAGCAGCTCCTCGATCGAGGGCACCGATGTCGCGTCAAGCGGCGCGCGCGGCGGGGCCGGCGGCGTCGCCCGGACCGGCGGTGGCGGCGACGCAATCGGTGCCGGTGGTGGCGGCAAATCGGCCGGCGCCAACTGGGCGAACTTGCCGCGTGCGATCTCCAGCGCCTTGTCGAAGTCGGGCCTGTCGATCCAGGCCTTCGATTGCACCTCGGTCACGCGCGCCTCCCACAGGCGCGCGGCCTCGATGTCGTAATAGCCCATCTGCTTCTGATTGATCAGCTGCAGACCGTGGCCCGTGACGGCCCATTGTCGACCAAGCCAGTGGATGTCACGGTGGAGCGGCATCACACTGGCCCTCGCCTCACATGCCGTGCTCGATGACCTTGAGCCCGCCCATATAGGGCTGCAGCACATCGGGCACCGCGATCGAACCATCCTGGTGCTGATAAGTCTCCATGACGGCGATCAAGGCGCGCCCGACCGCCGTGCCGGAGCCATTCAGCGTATGCACGAAGCGCGGCTTGCCGTCGGGGCCGCGATAGCGCGCGTCCATGCGACGGGCCTGGAAATCGCCGCACACCGAGCAGCTCGAAATCTCGCGATAGGCGCCGCCGTCGCCCTGCCCCGGCATCCACACCTCGATGTCGTAGGTCTTCTGCGCGGAGAAGCCCATGTCGCCAGCGCACAGCGTCATCACGCGATAATGCAGGTCGAGCTTCTGCAGGACCTGCTCGGCGCAGGACAGCATGCGCTCCAGCTCATCCTTGCTGGCTTCCGGCGTCGTGATCGACACCAGCTCGACCTTTGTGAACTGGTGCTGGCGGATCATGCCGCGCGTGTCGCGTCCCGCCGCGCCTGCCTCGGCGCGGAAGCACGGCGTCAGCGCGGTCAGCCGCATCGGCAGCTCCTTCTCGTCGAGGATGGATTCGCGCGCGAGGTTGGTCAGCGACACTTCCGCGGTCGGGATCAGGCCGAGGCGCTCGCTGCGCAGATCGGCATTCGGTGCCGCGAGCAATTCGCCCTTGATCGCCCAGAACTGGTCGTCCTCGAATTTCGGCAACTGGCCGGTGCCAAACATCACGGCGTCGCGCACCAGCAGCGGCGGATTGATTTCGGTGTAGCCGTGCTCGCCGGTGTGCAAATCGAGCATGAACTGCCCGATCGCGCGCTCGAGCCGCGCCAGCCCTTTCTTCAGCACGACGAAGCGTGCGCCGGACAATTTCGCCGCCGCCTCGAAATCCATGTAGCCGAGCGCGGTGCCGAGATCATCATGCAGCTTCGGCGCAAAGCCGTAGTCGCGCTTCTTCCCGTACACATGGTGCTGGACATTGCCGTGCTCGTCGGTGCCGTCGGGCACCTCGTCGAGCGGCAGGTTCGGAATCGACGACAGCTCTTTGGTCAGCTCGTCATCGGACGATTTCGCCGCCGCCTCGAGCTCCGGCATCGTGGTCTTCAGCTCGGCGACCTCGGCCATCAGCTTGGCCGCACGCGCCTCGTCCTTGGCCTTCTTGGCCTCGCCGATCTCCTTCGAGGCCGCATTGCGCCGCGCCTGGGCCTGCTCGGACGCCAGGATCGCCGCACGCCGCTTCTCGTCGATCGCCAGCAGCGACGGCGACAACGGCCCAAGCCCGCGGCGCTTCAGGCCGGCGTCGAAGGCGGTCGGATTGTCGCGGATCGCTTTGATGTCGTGCATGGGTCAGTCCTGGCAGGCTACGCGTCGCTAAACTACGGTGATGTAGCTCCACTACCACGACCGTCATCACCCGCGAAAGCGGGTGATCCAGTATTCCAGAGAGGTCGGTGTGTCACCGGGAAGCCGCGGCGTACTGGATACCCCGCTTTCGCGGGGTATGACGCCGAGTGTGAGGTGAAATCACCCTATTCGGCGGGATTGGTCGCCGACGGCGCCCCGGACGAGGCGTTCGCGGTCGCAGCCTTCTTCTCGACGATCCGGACCGCGATGATGGCGCCCTCGTAGAGCGCGAGCAGCGGGATCGCGAGCGAGGCCTGGCTCAGCACGTCGGGCGGCGTCAGCACCGCGGCGATGATGAAGGCGATCACGATGAAGTAGCGCCGCTTCTCCTTCAGCATCTTCGAGGTGACGATGCCGATGCGGCCGAGCAGCGTCAGGATCACCGGCAGCTGGAACGCGATGCCGAAGGCGAAGATCAGCGACATCATCAGCGAAAGATATTCGCCGACCTTGGGCAGCAGCTGAATCTGCGCGGTCTCCGCGCCGCCGGCCTGCTGCATGCCGAGCGAGAACCGCACCAGCATCGGCAGCACGACGAAATAGACCAGCGCCGCGCCCATCACGAAGAACACCGGGGTGGCGATCAGATACGGCAGGAAGGCGTTGCGCTCATGCCGGTAGAGACCGGGCGCGACGAATTTGTAGATCTGGGTGGCCACGATCGGAAACGAGATGAAGCCGGCGCCGAACAATGCGAGCTTCAGCTGGGTGATGAAATATTCCAGCAGCGCGGTGTAGATGAACTTCGAATTCTCCGGCCCCGCGATCCAGACGAACGGCCAGACCAGCACGTTGTAGATCTGCTTGGCGAAGAAGAAGCAGATGATGAAGGCCACGCCGAAGCCGAGCAGCGCCTTGATCAGCCGCGAGCGCAGCTCGATCAGGTGATCCATCAAGGGGGCCTTGCTGGCCTCGATGTCTTCGGCGCTCATGACGCCCTCGCGTCCTTGCGCACATCGAGCTGTACCGGCGTCGCGTCCTGCGGCGTCGGCTCGCCCTTCACCTCATTGGTGATCGCGAGCGGCTCGCTGGCGGCAACATGCGTCTCGGCCTCGACGAAGGTTTCCGGCGTCGGCTCGGCGGGAGTCGTGGGAGTAACCGGTGCGTCGATTGCGGACGCGACCTGCGCGTCGACCGGCTTCTCGATCTGCAGGGCGTCGCTGACGTCCTTCTGCAGCGAGGTCATGATGTTGCCGCTGGTGATGCCGGTTGCGGCCTCCCTGACCTCGTCAAAGCTCTTCTTGAGGTCGGCCATCTCGGCCTCGCGCATGGCTTCCTGGAACTGGCCCTGGAATTCGGAGGCCATCTTGCGGGCCTTGCCCATCCATTGCCCGACCATGCGCAGCACGCCCGGCAGTTCTTTCGGGCCGATGGCGATCAGCGCGACGACCGCGATGACGACCAGTTCACTCCACCCGATATCGAACATGAATTCTTCCGCCTAAGCGCGCCGCCATCGGCCCCATCGCTCCTAACAGGATCTGGGGCTGCCGGCGCCTTTTCTCAATCGGCGTCCATAGCGCGTCTGTGCGACGGCGTCACCGTTTCGCGCAAGAAAAAACGTCGAAATATGCGTCAGTACAAGCGCGTTAGACGGCCTTGCTGCCGACGTCCTGGCGCGCGGCCGACGTCGCCGCATTGTGATCGATCGACTTGGTGGGCTCGGTCTTCTCGGCGACCTTGTCGTCGTCCTGCATGCCCTTCTTGAAGGCCTTGATGCCCTGAGCGACGTCACCCATCAGATCCGAAATCTTGCCGCGTCCGAACAGCAGCAGGACCACTGCGATCACGACGATCCAGTGCCAAATGCTCAACGAACCCATCCTGCAACCCTCCAGAAATGGCCGGCGGACCGGCCTGAACTTTGCCGGAAGGTAGGCCCGCGGGGTGTCAAAAACAAGGACCTCGGCCGCGGCAAATCGCTGTCGCGGCTACGTAATATTGCTAGGCTTAACCGGGAATATTCAGGCTTATTCGCCCTTGTCCTCGGTGTCGGCGTCATCACCCGCGCGGTCGGCCCGGTCTTCCGGCTCGCCAGCGTCAGGTTCGGCCGTATCCGCGTCAGAGGCAACGTCCGCCTCGACCTCGGCCTCGGCGGTGGTTTCAACCTCCGCAGTCGCTTCGGCCTCAGTCTTTTCGGCCTCAGTCTTGGGTTCCTCGGCTTCCGGCTCGACGGCCGGCGCCAGCAGCAGTTCCAGCGTATCACCCGGCTCGAGCGGCTCCTCGTCCTCCCGCAGCGTCGCGTCATCCGAAGGCGACGGAACGGAAAATCCGGTCGGCAGACGCGAGTCGAGCAGACCCGTGCCCTTCAGCTCCTCGAGCCCCGGCAGGTCGCCGAGCGCTTCCAGGCTGAACTGCGACAGGAACGCGTCGGTGGTTCCGAAGGTCAGCGGACGGCCCGGCGTCTTGCGGCGGCCGCGCGGGCGGATCCAGCCGGTCTCGAGCAGCACGTCGATCGTGCCCTTCGACGTGACCACGCCGCGAATCTCTTCGATTTCGGCGCGAGTCACCGGCTGGTGATAGGCGACGATCGCCAGCACCTCGATCGCGGCACGCGACAGCTTCCGTGTCTCGGTGCTCTCGCGCGTCATCAGCCACGACAGATCGCCCGCGGTGCGGAATGTCCACTTGTTGGCGACACGCACTAGGTTGACGCCGCGCGGCGCGTATTCCGCCTGCAGCTGCGCGAGCGCCGCCTTGACGTCGACGCCGTCGGGCATCCGCTTTGCCAGCGTTGCCTGATCGATCGGCTCGGCCGATGCAAACAACAGGGCTTCCAGGAGCCGCAATTCCTCAGGACGCGCCACCGGATCCATAGGAGAAACCTCCTCCTCGGGCTCTTCTCTGCGCACTTCCGCCAAGCTTGCCATGGGCTTGCTCTCCTTCTTCCACTTACTCAACCGACAGGTCCGGTGCCGCCATTGCGGCTTGCGCTTGACGCTTTCGGAAATAGATCGGCGCGAACGCCTGCTTCTGGTTGATCTCCATCTCGCCTTCGCGAACCAGTTCGAGGGCGGCCGCGAAGCTCGAGGCGAACACCGTCGCCTTCTGCTTGGGATCTGCGACGTACTTCATCAGGTACTCGTCGAGGCAGCTCCATTCCTCGGCGAGGCCAACCAGCCGCTCCAGCGACGCGCGCGCTTCGGCGAGCGACCACACCGTCCGCTTGGCCAGATGGACCGAGGTCAGCACGCGCGACGCGCGCTGCGTGGCATAGGCCGACAGCAGGTCGTACAAGGTCGCGGTGAACTTCGGATGCTTGATCTCGGCGATCGATTCCGGATTGCCGCGCGGAAAGATATCGCGCTGGAACTGCGGCCGGTTCATCAGCCGGTTCGCCGCCTCGCGGATCGCCTCCAGGCGGCGCAGCCGGTTGGCGAGCGCGGTCGCCATTTCCTCGGCGCTCGGTCCCTCCGCGCTCGGCGGCTCGGGCAGCAGCAGCCGCGACTTCAGGAACGCCAGCCACGCCGCCATCACCAGATAGTCGGCCGCAAGCTCGAGGCGAATCTTGCGCGCCGCCTCGATGAACGAAAGGTACTGATCGGCGAGCGCCAGGATCGAGATCTTCGACAGGTCGACCTTCTGCTGCCGCGCCAGCGTCAGCAGCAGGTCGAGCGGGCCCTCATAGCCCTCGACGTCGACCACCAGCGCCGGTTCGCCCTCGGCGAGGTCGGCCGGCCGCCCGGTATCAAACGAAAGAATTTCAGCGGTCATGCCGTCCCTACCCGATCCAACAACGCATCCAGTTCAGCCCGTGCCGCCTGCCGGTCGAGCGGCTGAGGCGGCTTGCGCGCGGCGAGCGTCGCGTTGGCGCGCTCAAGCGCCTTGCCGGTCAGTTCCGGCGTTTCGCGTGCGACCTCGCGCATCTCGTCAATATTGCCGTTGCAGTGCAGAACCATGTCGCAACCGGCGGTGACGATGGCGCGGGTCCGCTCGGCAATCGATCCGGCCAGAGCATTCATCGACACGTCATCACTCATCAACAAACCCTGGAACCCGATCAGGCCGCGAATCACCTGTTCGACGATTGTCGCAGAAGTCGTCGCCGGATGGGCGGGGTCGAGCGCGCTAAACACAACATGTGCAGTCATTGCCATCGGCAGGTCCGCGAGCGGCTGGAACGCAGCAAAATCGGTCCGTTCCAGCTCGTCCCTGGCGGTATCGACCGTCGGAAGCCGGAAATGGCTGTCCGCCGTGGCCCGGCCATGGCCGGGAATATGCTTGAGAACCGGCAGGACCCCGCCCTGTTCCAGCCCGTCCGTGACGGCGCGGGCGATCGCCGCGACCTTGCCCGGCTCGGTTCCATAGGCCCGGTTGCCGATCACCGCATCCGCCCCGGCCACGGGAACGTCGGCCAAGGGCAGGCAATCGACGGTGATTCCAAGATCGATCAGATCGGCCGCAATCAGCCGTGAGCTGAGCCGGGCTGCCGCAAGCCCAAGCTTCGGATCGATGTCGTAGAGCGCCCCAGAGCTCGCGCCCGGCGGATAGGCCGGCCAATGCGGCGGGCCGAGCCGCTGCACCCGCCCGCCTTCCTGGTCGATCAGGACCGGGGCATCAACGACGCCGACTGCGGACCGGAGTTCCCCAACAAGAGCCGCCACTTGGGTAGGACTCTCGATGTTGCGCTTGAACAGGATGAAGCCCCATGGCCGCTCGGCGCGAATGAATTCGCGTTCGGCGTCGTTGAGGATCAGCCCAGATATGCCCGTGATGAATGCGCGGTTCGTCATTCGGCCGATTAGGCCGTATGCAGCTCACGGGTCAAGGAAACCGCCTCTAATTTCTTTGGATGAGGCACTGCGGCCCACCGGCAGACATCAGGCTCTTGCACACTTGGCTCGCCTCTTCCGAGGACGCGAACGGGCCGGCAAAGGCGCGGTAATAGACGCCCTTCTCTCCGAGATCGACGCGCTTCACCACCAAGGGCTGCGAACCGAGCACGTTGCGATACTTGCCCTGCAGCGTCCGGTACGACGCCTGGGCGTCCGCCTCGTTCTTCTGCGAGGACACCTGGACCAGATATCCGCCGCCACCAACCGGAGCCGCCGAGGTTGACGCGACCCGGGTCGGAGGCGCGGCCGGAGCCGCCTCAGCCTGGCCGGGAACAAGCGACATTGGCGAGTTGACGCTGGCATTGGCCGCCGCCGGGTTGCCGCGCGACACCGGAGGCTTCGCCGCCGCCGAAGGTTTCGCCGGCACGGCCGCGGTGGCCTGCGTGCCATCGGGTGTATCGCCCTTGACCGAGAGGGTGCGGACCTTGCGCGGCTCGTTGTTGGGCAAGGTGCCGTTCGCGGTGAGCGGCGCCGGCGCGGGTTGCGCCGTCTGCACGCTGGCCGCCGGCGGCGGATTCGCATTGGCGTTCAGCGGCGGAAACACGACGCGCGGTCCGGCGGTCTTCGAATTGACGTCGACCGGCGTCTCTTCACGCGACACGATCTTCTCGGTGCCGTCGCCCGTCGCCATCCGGTCCGGCGTCTTGGCCGGCGCATCGGCCTGGGCCGGGATCACCTTGGTCGGCGTGTTGTCAGCCTTGATGATCGGCGGCTCACCGCTGCGGGGCGAGCCGACATAGGTCCGGTAGGCGTACGCGCCACCGACGCCGAACACGCCAAGCGCCAGCACCGCGGCGACCGTTATCAGGCCGCTGCGCCGCCGACGGGGCTCGGGTTCTTCCTCGTAGGCCTCCTCATAGGCATAGGGATCGTCCGGATAGGCGGGATCGCGCTGCAGGTCCTGCTCGCCGGCTTCCAGCTGGCCATAGAGCGCGTCGTCATAGCGCGACGGATCCTGACTCTGACCGCCACTCTGATAGTGCGGCTCCTCGTCAAATGCCTCCGGCTGCCGAGGGGCCTCGACTGGCCGATACTGCGCCACCGGCGCGGGCGCGGGCTGCGCCTGCTGAGCCGCATAGCGGTGCAACGGATGCACCGGCTTCGGCTGGTAGTCCCGCTCGGGCTCTTCGTCTTCGGTGTGCTGCACGGGAGGCGGAGCGACGGCCTCCTGCCGCGCGCGCTGCATCCAGGGCGGCGGGCCCGCGGGCGGCGCATCCTCGTCCGCGGCCTGCGGCTCGTATTGTTGCGGCCGCGCGTTGGCGCGCGACTGCAGCGGACGCGGCGGCGGCTTGTTGGAAGAGCCGAAGGGATCCGTCTGGCCGATCAGCCGTGCCAGTTCGGCAAGCGGATCGCTGTCGGCCTTGGAAGCCGTGTCGGCGGGAAAATGTCGGTCCTGATATCGATCAGCCATTGTGATGATGCATCCCCTTCGGGACAGCGCCAAGATCGCCGGCACAGCCGGTCCGTACGAGTTGGCCTCTGCCAGATGCCCTCACAAATCCCCACTCGTGAGGGCCTAATGCCCCTGCCTACCGCATCTCGGTCGGAGCGTGGACGCCTAGAACAGCTAAGCCCGATGCCAGAACCGAGACGACGCCCTGAACCATTGCCAGTCGCGCCCTCGTGATCTCTGCATCATTATTGATAATGAAGCGTAAATAGGGCAAATCGCGCCCCTTGGTCCAAAGCGCATGAAATTCACTGGCCAAGTCATAGAGATAAAAAGCGATTCGGTGCGGCTCATGTGCCACCGCCGCAGCCTCGATCATCCGCGGATAAAGCGCAAGCCGCCGGAGTAGATCGAGCTCGGCCGGGTCGGTCAGCCGCTCGACCGTAGCATTACGGAGATAGGCCAGCCGGGCCTCATCGGTCTCGGGCAGATCGGGAACCGCTTCCTCCCGCGCGTTGCGGAAGATCGAATGGCCGCGGGCGTGGCCGTACTGGACGTAGAAGACCGCGTTGTCCTTTGACTGCTCGATCACCTTGGCGAGGTCGAAATCGAGCACCGCATCGTTCTTGCGGAACAGCATCATGAATCGGACAGCGTCGGAGCCGACCTCGTCGACCACCTCGCGCAGCGTGACGAACTCGCCGGACCGCTTCGACATCTTCACCGGCTCGCCGTCGCGCAGCAGCTTCACGAGCTGCACGATCTTGACGTCGAGCACAGCCTTGCCCGCGGTCACCGCCTTCACGGCGGCCTGCATGCGCTTGATGTAGCCGCCGTGATCGGCACCGAACACGTCGATCAGATTGGTGAAGCCACGCTCGAACTTGTAGCGGTGGTTGGCGATGTCGGATGCGAAGTAGGTGTAGGATCCGTCCGACTTGATCAGCGGACGATCGACGTCATCGCCATAGGCGGTGGCGCGGAACAGGGACTGCTCGCGGTCCTCGTAGTCCTCGACCGGCTTGCCCTTCGGCGGCGGCAAACGGCCCTCGTAGATGTCGCCCTTGGCGCGCAGGAAATCGATGGTCTCGGCGACCTTGTTGTTGCCTGACGCGATCAGCGAGCGCTCGGAGAAGAACACGTCGTGATGGATATTGAGCGCGGCGAGATCGCCCTTGATCATCTCCATCATCATGGCGATCGCCTTGTCGCGCACGATCGGCAGCCACGCGGCTTCCGGCATGTCGAGCAGCTTCTCGCCATATTCTTTGGCGAGCGCCTCGCCGACCGGCACGAGGTAGTCGCCGGGATAGAGCCCTTCCGGGATCGCGCCGATGTCCTGGCCGAGTGCCTCGCGGTAGCGCAGGAACGCCGAACGCGCGAGCACGTCGACCTGGGCGCCGGCGTCGTTGATGTAATATTCGCGGCAGACGTCGAAGCCCGCGAATTGCAGCAGGCTGCACAGCGCGTCGCCGAAGACGGCGCCGCGGCAATGGCCGACATGCATCGGCCCGGTCGGGTTGGCCGAGACGTATTCGACATTGACCTTCTCGGCCTTGCCGACGTCGCTGCGCCCGTAAGCCGAGCCGGCGGCCAGCACGGCGCGTAGCGCGTCCGACCAGACTTGCGGCTTCAAGGTCAGGTTGATGAAGCCGGGCCCGGCGACATCGACGGAGGCCACCAGCGCATCGGCGCGCAGGCGCTCGGCGATCTTGTCGGCAAGGTCGCGCGGCTTGGCCTTGGCGTCCTTGGCGAGCACCATCGCGGCATTGGTCGCCATGTCGCCATGGCTGGCGTCGCGCGGCGGCTCCACCACGACGCGGGACAGATCGATGGCGGCGGGCCAATTGTCCTCGGCTGCCACAGCGGCACAGATCGCGTGCACGCGCGTCAACATGTCGGCAAAAAGGTGTGGTGAAGCAGTGGTGTCGGCCATGGCAGGGCGCTAACGCAAATCCGGGGTCGAGTCAAAAAGCCTTTGGTGCTCGATCAGGGCGAAAC
Organism: Bradyrhizobium sp. USDA 3262; assembly: GCF_054060035.1. Taxonomy (NCBI): domain Bacteria; kingdom Pseudomonadati; phylum Pseudomonadota; class Alphaproteobacteria; order Hyphomicrobiales; family Nitrobacteraceae; genus Bradyrhizobium; species Bradyrhizobium sp. USDA 3262. The sequence continues at coordinate 5,442,402 of NZ_JBSSCT010000001.1, read as the reverse complement.
GGTCGGTCATCCCGGCAATGAAATTGCCGATCCGCCTGTTCCGAGCGCCCCCGGTCTCCTGCACGCTCCCCTCGATCCATTCCGCCGGCAGGTCTTCAGGCGATTGCTGGTAGCGCTCGAACAGATTGCGGACCACCTCCTCCGCCTCCCCCATCACCAGCATCACCCGCTTGTGGCGATACATCCGCCGGAACAGGAACGCCTTGATCGCCGCCTCCTGCTCCGCCACCTCGGACGGAAACGCAATCAGCGGGGCATTGTGGTGGCGCACGTCGTGCGCCGATTGCGGCTGCGCCGCCGCGAGGCGTCGGCTGGCCTCGTTGAAGACTGCGCTGATGAAGTGTGAGATCAGCTCACGCACCAGTTCGGCGCCGCGCCGGACCTCGTCGAGCCCGGGATAGTGGCGGTCGATCTCGGCGATGATGTCGGCGGTCAGCGGCATCTCCTTGAGGTCGTCGACCGCGAAAAGACCGGCACGCAGGCCGTCATCGATATCGTGCGCGTCATAGGCGATGTCGTCGGCGAAGGCCGCGATCTGCGCCTCGAGCGAGGCATAGCTCCAGAGCTCGAGGTCGTAGCCCTTGTTGTAGTCGGCAATTCCGATCGGGATTCCACCCTCCAGGTAGCGGCCGGCGGGAGCGCCATTGCGCTCGGTCAGCGGCCCGTTGTGCTTGACGATCCCCTCGAGCGATTCCCAGGTCAGGTTCAGCCCGCCGAATTCAGGGTAGCGATGCTCCAGCGAGGTGACGACCCGCAGCGCCTGCGCATTATGGTCGAAGCCGCCGTCATCCCTGAGGCATTCGTCGAGCGCCCGCTCGCCGGCATGCCCGAACGGCGGATGGCCGAGGTCATGCGCCAGCGCCAGCGTCTCGGTCAGGTCCTCGTCGACCCCGAGTTGGCGGGCCAGCGCCCGGGCGATCTGCGCGACCTCCAGCGAATGGGTCAGCCGGGTGCGGTAGTGATCGCCTTCGTGGAAGACGAAGACCTGGGTCTTGTGCTTGAGGCGGCGGAACGCGGTGGAATGGATCACCCGGTCGCAGTCGCGCCGGAACGGACTGCGGGTCCGGCTCGGCGGCTCGGCGACCAGCCGGCCGCGGCTGCGATCGGGGTCGCAGGCATAAGGCGCGCGGGGGGCAGCCATTCCGACCGACACTGTATTTTAGTCCTTATCCATTTGATTCCATGGTCCGACGCACTTAACTATGACCGAGGCGGCCGACCAAATGAATTGGGGATGACGCCGGGCCTGATCCCGATCAGATCGTGCCCAAAAAGGGTTTCGGAGACCGACATGACTGCTGCCATCACCGTCAGCGAACGGGCCGCCCGCCGTATCGGGCAGATCCTCAGCAAGGAAGGCGAAGGCGCCAAGCTGCGCATTTCGGTCGAGGGCGGCGGCTGCTCCGGTTTCCAGTACAAGTTCGACGTCGAGCGCACCCAAGCCGATGACGACCTCGTGATCGAGCGCGACAGCGCGGTGGTGCTGATCGATCCCGCCTCGGTCCCGTTCCTCGCGGGCTCGGAAGTCGACTTCGTCGACGACCTGATCGGCGCCTCATTCCGCGTCGTCAATCCGAACGCCACCGCCTCCTGCGGCTGCGGCACCAGCTTCTCGATCTAACACCTCGCGATCCCGAGCAGTTTCTCCCGGCGAGCCGGTTTCCGGCTCGCGCCGAACGCTCGGCTATTCCGCCGCGACCACCTGCGGCCGCTCGACGTCGCCGCCCGCCTCCGCCTGCGGATCGAGCTTGCGGCGCAGCCTGCGGTCGATGCGGTCGAGATAGATGTAGATGACGGGCGTGATGAACAGCGTCAGCAATTGCGAGACGCAGAGGCCGCCGACCACGGCGACGCCGAGCGGCTGACGCAGTTCGGCGCCGGCGCCGGCGCCGAGCGCGATCGGCAGCGTGCCGAAGATCGCCGCGAACGTTGTCATCATGATCGGGCGGAAGCGCAGCAGCGCCGCCTCGCGGATCGCGTGCTCGGCGCTGAGGCCGACCCGGCGTCGCTCCAGCGCGAAGTCGACCATCATGATCGCGTTCTTCTTGACGATGCCGACCAGCATCACGATGCCGATCATCGCGATGACCGACAGCTCCATCCCGAACATCATCAGCGTCAGGATCGCGCCGATACCGGCCGAAGGCAGGCCGGAGATGATCGTGATCGGGTGGATGAAGCTCTCGTAGAGAATGCCGAGGATCACGAAGGCCGCGAACACCGCGGCGAGGATCAGCACGCCCTGCCCGCGCAGCGAATCCTGGAACACCTGCGCGGTGCCGGAGAAGCCGGTCACAATCGTCGGCGGCAAATTCGCGGTCTGCTCGAGTTCGGTGATCTTGTCGACCGCGTAGCCGAGTGAGGTGCCCGGCGCGAGGTTGAAGGAGATCGTTACCGCCGGCTGCTGGCCCTGGTGGTTGATCTGCAGCGGTCCGACCGTCGGCACCAGCCTTGCCACCGCATCCAGCGGAATGGTCTGGTTGTTCGCGGTCTTCATGTAGAGCTTCGAGAGGTCGGACGGATCGACGCGGAACTGCGGCTGCACCTCGAGGATGATCTGGTAGTCGTTCGACGGCATGTAGATGGTGCCGACCTGCCGCGCGCCGTAGGCGTTGTAGAGCTGGTTGCGGACCTGATCGACCGTGACGCCGTAAACCGCCGCCTTCTCGCGATCGATGTCGACCGTCATCTGCGGGTTCTTGATGTAGAGGTCTGTGGTGACATCGAGCAAGCCCGGGATCTTCTCGATCTTGTCGCGCATCTCGGGCGCCAGCCGGTACAGCGCCTCGGTATCGCCGCTCTGCATCACATACTGATACTGGCTCTTCGAGATACGCCCGCCGATGCTGAGGTTCTGGACGCTCTGGAAGAACGCCTGCATGCCCGGGATCTCGCGCGCCTTCTGGCGGAGCCGGCCGATCACCACGGTGGCGTTGTCGCGGGTCTTCTGCGGCTTCAGCGCGATGAACAACCGGCCGTAATTGGTGGTCGGATTGGGACCGCCGGAGCCGACCGTCGAATTGATGTAATCCACCGCTGGATCGGTCCGCATCACCTCGACCAGCGCCTGCTGGCGCACCTTCATCGCCTCGAACGAGGTGTCGGTCGCGGCCTCCGTCACGCCGATCAGGAAGCCGGTGTCCTCCTGCGGGAAGAAGCCCTTCGGCACGATCATGTAGAGATAGATGGTGCCGCCAAGCGTCGCGAGCGTCACCACCAGCATCAGCGCCTTCTTGGCCAGCACCCAGTCCAGCGCCCATTCATAGGCGCGCAGCCAGGCCTCGAACATCGCCTCGAACGCCCGCAGCACGACGTTCGGCCGCTTGCTCGCGTCATGCGCGCGCAGCACGCGGGCGCACAGCATCGGGGTCAAGGTCAGCGACACGAAGCCGGAGACGATGATGGCAACCGAGATCGTCACCGCGAACTCGCGGAATACGCGGCCCACAATGCCGCCCATCAACAGCACCGGGATGAACACGGCGATCAGCGAGAAGGTGATCGAGATGATCGTGAAGCCGATCTCGCGGGCGCCCTTCAGCGCCGCCTCGAACGGCTTCATGCCGTGCTCGATATGGCGGACGATGTTCTCCAGCATGACGATGGCGTCGTCGACCACGAAGCCGACCGAGAGCGTCAGCGCCAGCAGCGTCATGTTGTTGATGGAGTAGTCCAGCGCGTACATCGCCGCGCAGGTGCCGAACAGCGAGATCGGCACCGCGAGCGCCGGAATGAAGGTGGCAGAGGCCGAGCGTAGGAACAGGAAGATCACGAGGATCACGAGGCCGATCGCGATCAGCAGGGTCTCCTCGACGTCGCTGACCGCCTGGCGGATCGAGACCGAACGGTCCATCATGACCTGCATGGTCACCGAGGGCGGGATCGCGGCGCGCAGCGACGGCAGCTTGGCCAGCACGCCATCGACCACCGCCACGGTGTTGGCGTCGGGCTGCTTCTGGATCGCGAGCACGATCGCCCGCTCGTCGTTCATCCAGGTCGCGATCTTGTCGTTCTCGACGCTGTCATAGACCTTGGCGATCTCGTCGAGCCGGACCGGCGAGCCGTTGCGCCAGGCGACATAGATCTGGCGGTAGTCGGCCGCCTTGTCCATCTGGCCGGAGGCCTGCAGCGCGACGTCCTGCTTGGGGCCGTTCAAGGTGCCGACCGGGGTCGAGGAATTGGCGCGCGACACCGCGGCGCGGATATCCTCCATCGAGACGCTGCGGGCAGCGGCGGCCTCCGGATCGGCCTGGACACGGATGGCAAATTTCTGCGCGCCGTAGATCAGCACCTGGGCGACGCCCGGCAGCTGCGACAGCGCTTGCCCGATCGTGATGTCGCCATATTCATTGACGCTCGACAGCGGCAACGTCGCCGACCCCAGCGAGACGAATAGCACCGGGAAGTCCGCCGGGTTCACCTTCCGGAAGCTCGGCGGGATCGTCATCTCGATCGGCAGCCGGCGCTGCGCGATCGTCAACGCGGTCTGCACGTCGAGCGCGGCGGCGTCGATGTTGCGGTTGAGGTCGAACTGGATGGTGATGACGCTCGTGCCCTGCGAGGAGTTCGAGGACATCGAGGAGATGCCGGCAATGGTCGAGAGCTGGCGCTCGATGATGCCGGCGACCGAGGCCGCCATGGTGTCGGCGCTGGCGCCGGGCAAGGTCGCGGTCACCGCGATGGTCGGGAAGTCCACCTTGGGCAGCGCCGAGACCGGCAGCAGGCGGAAGCCGAACACCCCGAATGCGATGATCGACGCCGTGATCAGCGTCGTCATGACCGGGCGGCGGATGCAGAGCTCGGAGAGCGTCATCGGTCAGGCTCCGGCCTTGCGCGCCCGCAGCTCGACCCGCGATCCTTCCGAGAGCAGCAGTTGACCGTCGACGACGACGCTCTCATCGCCCGCCAATCCGTCTGAGATCACCGAGCTGCCCTGGAAGGTGCGATCGACCTTGACCGGTTGGACCTTGGCGACGCCGTCCTTGACGACGAAGACGAAATTGCCGTTCTGGCTGCGCTGCACGGCGACCGTCGGCACCACGACCGCGTCTTCGCTGCGGATGATCAGCTTGGTCTGCACGATGGTGCCGGGCCACAGCGTCTCGCTCTCGTTGTTCATGATGCCGCGCACGGTCACCATGCCGGTGGTCGCGTCGACGGCGTTCTCGACCATCGCGACCTTGCCGCGCTCGGAGCGCTGGTGGCCGGGAATGGTCGCGATCACCTTGGAATCGCCCTTGCCCATCGCGTCGCGCAGATCGACCAGCGCCCGCTGCGGAATCGCGAAGGTGACATAGACCGGCGCCATCTGGTTGATGACCGCGAGCGGCTGGGTGTCGGCGGGGCGGACGAAGTTGCCGACCTTGACGTTGGCGGCGCTGATCCGTCCCGCGAACGGTGCGCGGATGACGGTGTAGCTCTTCTGGACGCGGAGGTTTTCCAGTGCGAACCGGTCGGCCTTGATGGTGCCGATCAGGACGTCGGACTGGGTCTTTGCGTTGTCGAGGTTGACCTGGGTGGTCGCGCCCTTGCCGACCAGTTCGGTGTAACGGCGGAGGTCGCGCTGCGCGCCCTCGAGCTGGGCCTGGTCGCGGGCCAGGACGCCCTCGGCCTGCTCGATCTGCGCGTCGATCTGCCGCGCGTCGAGCGTGAACAGCAGGTCGCCTTCATTGACCTTGGCGCCGTCCTCGAAATGCACCGAGACGATGGTGGTCTCCAGCCGCGACTTCAGCGCCACGCTGGAGATCGGCGTGACCTGTCCAATGGCATCGACATCGACCGGAACCGATTTGCGTTCCGCCTTGGCGAGATCCACGGACACCACGCGTGGCCGCGCCGTCCCTTGCGCGGTGGCGGCGCCGCCACCCATCCATGAAGTGCGGGTCATGTAAGCCGCCCCGGCCGCAATGCCGAGAACAGCGACAGTCAGAACCAAATTGCGTTTTTTCATAAGTTTTGCACGTGCGCCGCCGGCTTCCCTTGCAGGCCGGTGCGCGTCGTCACTCCCCCGTCGGCAATTGTTGCGCCTTGTTTCCGGAGAGGGTTAGCACAGGCGGACCGCCCATGGTATGCCACCTAAGTGAAATAGTGCGGCTTCAATCCGGTCATTTGCATGCGCATCGCTACGTGGAACGTCAACTCGGTCCGGCAACGGATCGAACTTCTGGTCAGCTGGCTGAAGGAGTGTTCCCCCGACATCGTCTGTCTGCAGGAGATCAAATGCGTCGACGACGCGTTTCCCCGCCTCGAGGTCGAGGCGCTCGGGTACAATGTCGTCACCCACGGCCAGAAGACCTTCAACGGCGTCGCGCTGCTCTCCAAGCTGCCATTCGACGAGACCAAATCGGGCCTTGCCGGCGACGACGAGGACGCCCATGCCCGCTTCCTCGAAGGCGTCGTCACACTGAAGCAGGGCGTGATCCGGGTCGCGTGCCTTTATTTGCCCAATGGCAATCCCGCGAATACCGACAAATATCCGTACAAGCTCAAGTGGATGTCGCGGCTTCTTGAGTATTCGAAGGAGCGGCTGAAGGCCGAGGAGCCGTTGATCCTGGCCGGCGACTTCAACGTCATTCCGGCGGCCCGTGACGTCTACAATCCCGCCGCCTGGGCGGATGACGCCCTGTTCCGCCCCGCCACCCGCGAGGCCTTCCAGTCCCTGCTCGGCCTCGGCCTGACCGACGCGCTGCGGGCGGTCAATGACGAGCCGGGCCAGTACACCTTCTGGGACTACCAGGCCGGCGCCTGGCAGAAGAACTGGGGCCTGCGCATCGACCACCTCTTGATGTCGCCGCAGGCGAGCGACCGGCTGATCGATGTCGGGATCGACAGCTATGTCCGCGCCTGGGAGAAGCCGTCCGACCACGTCCCGGTCTGGGCCGATCTCGATTTCGAGACCGCCTGACCCGCCGGCTTGACCGGGAGATCAATCCCGGCGGCCCTGCACCCAGTGCTCGAGCATCTGCAGCGCCATCGCGCGATCGTCCTCGGAAGCCTTGGCGATCGCCCGGTTGTAGCTTTCCTTGATCCAGGCCTCATCCGGCGTCGCGCTGTCGCGCGCCAGCGTCAGCCACATCAGGCCCCGTGCCCGCTGCGGCGGCAGGCGGTCGCCGTTGAACAGCATCTGGCCAAGCAGCGCCTGCGCCTGATGCTGGCCCTTCTGGGCGGCGAGCCCGAGCCAGCGCGCGCCGTAGCGGAAGTCGTCCCGCGAGGCGTCCGGCGTCTTCAGGTACAGCCGGGCAAGGTCGTACTGGGCGTCGGCATTGCCGAAATAGGACGCGGCATAGGAGAACATCTCCCGCGCCCGCTCGGTGTCCGCCTTCACCTTGGAATTGGGAATGCCGCTCAGATAGTAGCGGCCGAGCGCCACGAAGGCGTTGGCCACGATCGAGGCCTGCGGCGCCGACGGCGAATCCTCGGCATGCGCATTGGCGATCCGGCTGAAATACTCGAAGGCGCGCATGTCGTCCTGGATGACGCCGTCACCCTCGGCGTACATCTTGCCGAGCTTCCACTGCGCGACGGGGTGACCGCCCTCGGCCTGATACTGCAATGAGCTGAACGACGAGGTCGGCGAGGTCGCCGCAGGCGCCGCCGGAGTCGCGGCCCGTTTCAGCGCGCCGGCTGTCCCCGGCTGCGGGGAAACCACAGGAAGAACCGTATCTTGTGGGTTGACCGGAGCGCCGTCGAATCCGAATCCGGGGCCCGCCACCGGGATGGCCCCTAACGCAAACGCAAATATCGTACGCCTAAACGTCCGCATAACACTGTTTCTCGTACGCGCCACCCGGATGGGTGACTGCGCCATCCACCGCCGGCCCCACTTGCTCGGCGTACTTCCACAGCGCACCAGATGTATGGTTCGTCGCGCGAGGGGCCCATTTGGTCTTACGATTTGCGAGTTCGGCGTCGCTCAAATTTACGTTAAGGGTGCCGGCGACCGCATCGATCTCGATGATGTCGCCGTCTTGCAACAACCCGATCGGCCCGCCGACGGCCGCTTCGGGTCCAATATGTCCGATGCAGAAGCCACGAGTGGCGCCGGAGAACCGGCCATCGGTGATCAGGGCAATCTTGCCGCCCATCCCCTGCCCGGTCAGCGCCGCCGTGGTCGCCAGCATCTCCCGCATGCCGGGACCGCCCTTCGGCCCCTCGTAGCGGATCACGATAACCTCGCCTTCCCTGTAGGTGCGCTTCTGCACCGCCTCGAAGGCGTCTTCCTCGCGGTCGAAGCACCGGGCCGGACCGGTAAACCTCAGGTTGGACATTCCCGCGACCTTCACGATCGCACCCTCCGGAGCGAGATTACCCTTCAGCCCGACAACGCCACCTGTCACGGTGATCGGATTGTCGGCGGGCCGCACCACATCCTGGTGCGGATTCCATTTCACGCTTTTGAGGTTTTCGGCGATCGTTCGGCCAGTGACGGTCAGGCAATTCCCGTGCAGGTGGCCATTGTCGAGCAGCGTCTTCATCAGCAGCGGAATGCCACCTACTTCAAACATGTCTTTGGCAACATAACGGCCGCCTGGCTTCAAATCCGCGACGTAAGGAGTCTTTTTGAAGATTTCGGCGACGTCGAACAAATTGAATTTAATGCCGCACTCATGGGCGATCGCCGGCAGGTGCAGCGCAGCATTGGTCGAACCACCTGAGGCTGCAACCACGGCCGCAGCATTTTCAAGGGCTTCGCGGGTGACGATGTCGCGGGGCCGGATGTTTTTCTCGATCAGCTCCATCACCTTCTCACCGGCGGCGGCGCAGAAGGAGTCGCGGATCTCGTAAGGCGCCGGGGCCCCGGCGGAATACGGAAGCGCGAGGCCGATCGCCTCGGAGACGGTCGCCATGGTGTTGGCGGTGAACTGGGCGCCGCAGGCGCCGGCCGACGGGCACGCCACCCGCTCGATCTCGTCGAGGTCCTCGTCCGACATGGCGCCGACCGAGTGCTTGCCGACCGCCTCGAACATGTCTTGCACGGTCACCGGCTGCCCGCGGAAATTGCCTGGCAGGATCGAGCCGCCATAGATGAAGATCGACGGCACGTTGAGGCGGACCATCGCCATCATCATGCCCGGCAGCGACTTGTCGCAGCCGGCGAGCCCGATCAGCGCGTCATAGGAGTGGCCACGGACCGTCAGCTCGACCGAATCGGCGATGCATTCACGCGACGGCAGCGACGAGCGCATGCCGTCATGGCCCATCGCGATGCCGTCGGTGACCGTGATGGTGCAGAACTCGCGCGGCGTGCCGCCGGCCGAGGCCACGCCCTTCTTCACCGCCTGCGCCTGGCGCATCAGCGAAATGTTGCAGGGAGCGGCTTCATTCCAACATGAAGCAACGCCGACAAAGGGTTGATGAATCTGGGCTGTCGTCAGCCCCATCGCATAGAGATAAGACCGGTGCGGTGCGCGCTCGGGGCCCTCCGTCACGTGACGGCTGGGCAGCCTGCCCTTGATGTTCGTCTTGACGTCCATCGCGACCCTGTTCCCGGCGCTCTTTCCTGCATCAACGCCGGAACCCGAAAAAATGTCCCACCGTCGGATTCAGCTACGTGAATATCCTTTCACGTCGGGGTGTGGCTAAAAAGCGGCGCGACTACGGACCGGGTGCTTTTAAGGTTAAATGTTCAAGCACCGTTGCAGTGTCGCAACAATCGTGGCCGCCGGGCAACCATGTATTACCAATCCTTATGGGAACCTGACGCGTGGCTGACCACATAGCCGTCAGATTGCCGCCTTGTGATGGAGCTCGCTTGAGTAGCGGGATTGAAGGACAGCCCTTGCTCACGGATTCAACTGTCAAACGGCGCATTCGGTGTCATCACCCGCGCATGCGCATGCGGGTGATCCAGTATTCCAGAGCCGTTTATCCGGCGGCCAGCTTCGGTGGCGATGGAGGTGACCAGCACTCCGTGCGATTCCGGCCGTGCTCCTTGGCCTGGTAGAGCGCCGCATCGGCGGCCTTCATCAGGGCATCGATCCCGGGCATGCTTGTGAGGGCCTCGGCAACGCCGATGCTTACCGTGAGTGACACCGGCCGATCATCCGCGCCCACCGTCAACGCTTCCGCCCTCTTGCGGATGCGCTCGGCGACGGTTCGGGCGCGCAACAAAGTGGTCTCCGGCAGCAGGACCGCGAACTCCTCGCCTCCGACGCGGCCGACGACGTCGGACTTGCGCTTGCCCCGAATGCATATCCCGGCGACAGCCTTGATGGCCTCGTCACCGACCGCATGTCCGAAGCGGTCATTGATGCTCTTGAAGTGATCGATATCGACCATCAGCACGGATACCGAACGATAGTAGCGCTGGAACCGGCTCCACTCCGCATCCAGCGTCGTCAGGAAGTGCCTGCGGTTGAACAATCCGGTGAGCGGATCGGTGGTCGCAAGCACCTCCAGCTGCCGTGCGTTGCGTACGAGATCGGTCACGTCGACGAAGGTCAGCATGCGACCGCCGTTTGCCATCGTCGAGCAATGGATCCTGATATGGCGGCCGTCCGGCGTCTGCACGTCGCGCTTGTGGTCGCCCGCCTTGATCTCGGCGATCCGCTTCGCGGGAAAGGCCCTGACTTGCTCCGGGGTCGCGTCCGCCGGAACGGCGCGGCGGTTGCGCGTGAGCAGCGTGATGTATGCCGGATGCCGCGCGACCTCCTCCTCGCTCACCTCCCAGAATTCCCGCATTTGCCGATTGAGGAAGACCGCATTGAGATCGCGGTCGAGCAGGACGACGCCGTCCTCCACGTTCTCGAGCGCACCGGTCAGCAGCTTCAGCTTGTCCGATGCGCGCACGATGTCGGTCACTTGCGTGTAGCTCACCATCCGGCCGCCGTCGGGCAGCGGCGTGCACTGACATCGAACCACATCACCATTGCTGCGCCTGAGATCGATCGGGTTCGGGTCCCCGATGCTCACGAGGCGGACGCGCTCGGCAAGGTAGGCATGAAGCTGCTCAGCCGGCAGCTCATAGGCCATGGTCTTGCAGCCGTGCTGCATCAGATCGGCGAAGGTGGGGTTGCGGTCGGCCACCGCGTCCGGAAGCGCCCACATGCTCCGAAACGCACGATTGATGAACAGGGCTTTCAGCTCTGCGTCCAACAGCAGGATGCCGACGGGGATCTGATCGAGCGCTGCGCGCAGCGCCAGCATGTGCCCGCGCAGAATATCGCCGCTGCGCCGCTCCGGAATGGCGGCCGGCGCGGGAGCGGCAGGCGCGGGCGCCGCAGCGTTGGCCTGCTGCTCTTCAAAAACCAGGCCGAGCTGGCGGTCCGATTGCCACAGCCGTTTGCATGGCTTCACCTGATTGCTGCCGACGAGCAACAGTTGAATGTGATCGGGAATGCCAACGACACTTTCGAGTTCCACGGTGGCGCCCGTCTCCGTGAGCTGGCGGACCGTGCAGTCGAAGGCCGACCGGCCGAAGTTGAAGACGATTTTTCCGGCCAGAAACGTTCGGCCGCGGGAAGCTGACACCTGTCCGGACATGACGAGAATCCACCTGGAGCAATTGCGAGCCCCCTCACCTCAGCACGTTTGAGTCACCAAGCCATGAACGCTTTCGGGAGGGTTTAATCGGGCGCCGCGCCGATGACGGCGGCTGTGTGCGCCGCAAAACTGCCGGGAAGAATTTAGTTCTACCCTATAATTATGCTGCGCTAGACGCAGTCGGAGTAGTAGCGTCGCAACTCCCTCAGTAACAGTCAGGGAAATTCCCGCCATGTCTGCTCTTCAAGCGAAGCTGGAACGATTTGAGATCCTCGCCGACGAATGCGAGCTGATCGCTAGCAGGACGCTGGATGGGAGCAACCGCGAACTGTACCAGCGGCTGGGCGGGCACTATCGCGAGCTGGCGACCGATATGAGGGCCGTGATCGCGACGATCAACGCTCCGGCAGCGTAAGAAAAAGGGCCGCTCGAAACAACAAGCGGCCCAAGTCTAGGGAGGAAACGCCCTCAAGGAGGGCGGCGATAGCGCAAGGCGCTGTCGCACCATACGCATATGGGTTGAGAGTCCAGCTTCGGGAGCCCAGACTGCGCAAGCCGGGGGTGCGACTATGTGCCTTGAATCTGCGCTTCGCAGCGCATAAGTCCGAGCGCGACCGCCGAAGATTGAGGCGGCTACAATCCCCATACCCATCAATGCTGCTCGGGCCGCGATGGGTATCGCTTACGCCTTCGCTCCTCGAGCAACGGCGGACAAATCGCTCCAAGCATCCCACAATTTACGATTTGGGGAGCCGCTTGCGCTTCGCGTTGAGCGCGGACGCAACACGGCTGACCGGCGGACGGCCGAGCAATCCGGCGACCTCGTTCGTCGTGGCCAGCAGCCTGTCCATGTCGATCCCTGTCTTCACGCCCATGCCTTCGAGCATGTAGACGACGTCCTCCGTCGCCACATTGCCGGTGGCGCCGGGGGCGTAGGGGCAGCCGCCGAGACCGCCCGCGGCGGCATCGATGACGCGGACGCCCTCTTCCATGCCGGCATAGAGATTGGCGAGCGCCTGGCCATAGGTGTCGTGGAAGTGCATCGCGAGGTTGCCGACCGGCAACTCAGAACCGACCGCACGCAGCATCTGCTTGGCCTTCAGCGGCGTGCCGACGCCGATGGTGTCGCCGAGCGAGATCTCGTAGCAGCCGAGATCCCACAACGTCACCGCGAGGTCGGCGACCGCCTTCGGCTCGATCTCGCCGTCGAACGGACAACCGAGCACGCAGGAGATATAGCCGCGCACCTTGACGCCGTCGGCCTTGGCGCGGGCCAGCACCGGCTTGAAGCGCTCGATCGATTCCGCGACCGAGCAGTTGATGTTGGCGCGGGAGAAGCCTTCGGAGGCCGCCGCGAACACCGAGACCACCTGGGCGCCCGCCGCGCGCGCTGCGTCATAGCCCTTTTCGTTCGGCACCAGCACATGGAATTCGGCACCCTTGACGTGGCTGACGCCGCGCAGCACCTGGTCGGAGCTTGCCATCTGCGGGATCGCCTTCGGCGACACGAAGGCGCCGACCTCGACCGTATTGAGCCCGGCCGCCACCAGCGCCTCGACGAAGGCGATGCGCGCCTCGACGCTGACCGGCGTCTTTTCGTTCTGCAGGCCGTCGCGCGGCCCCATCTCGATGATCTTGATCTGATCGCTCATGACGCGGCCGCGGGCTCGACTTCGGCAAGCTCGACGCCCTCGCCGACGATGTCGCCGACCTTGCATTTGAGCTTCTTCAGCACCCCGGCATAGGGCGCGCGCAGGGTCTGCTCCATCTTCATCACTTCCAGGGTGAGGATCGGCGCGCCCTTCTCCAAGGTCGCGCCCTCTTCGGCCAGCAGCGCGACCACGGTGCCCGGCAAGGGAGCCACGATCTTGTCCTCGCCGACCTGCTCCTCGCTCTCGCCGCCGAACGGATCGACCCAATGCAGGTCGAAGCGGCCGTTGCGGGTGCGCAAGTAAAGCTCGTGGCCCTCGACGACCGAAGCAATGCGCGACTTGAGACCGTTGAGCGTCAGGTCGAAGCCGTCATCGCCGGCTGACGAGATCGCGAAGACGAGCTCGCGGCCGCCGACGGAGAGCGTCGACGGTCCGTTGCCATAGTGCAGCGTGATGGTCTGGGCGGGCTCATGGCCCTGCCGGAACGAAAACACCCGCTGACGGCGGCCGACCGGCATCCAGCCGAAGGCCTGCCAGGGCGAGTTGGCCTCGCGCCGCGCCGCCTTCTGCTCGTCGTTGACGATCGCGGCCACCGCCGCGCAAAGCTCGAACTCGCCGGCCGTGCCCGTGCCCGATGTCAGGTTCTTCAGCTCGCGCTCGATGAAGCCGGTATCGATCGCATTGGTTCGCGTATCCTTGTGCGTCACCAGCGCCGACAGGAACGGGATATTGGTGACGATGCCGCGGACATCGGTTTCCTCAAGCCCGCGATTGAGCTTCTCGATCGCGCCCTCGCGCGTCGGCGCCCAGGCGATCACCTTGGCGAGCATCGCGTCGTAGTACGGCGAGACGTTATCGCCGCTGCGATAGCCGGCATCGATGCGCAGGCCGTCGCCTTCCGGCGGCGTGCGCCAGGTCTTGATGCGGCCGACCGAGGGCATGAAGTTCTTCTGCGGATTTTCGGCGTAAACGCGCGCCTCGATGGCATGCCCGTTCAGCCTGATCTCGTCCTGCTTCAGCGGCAGCGCCTCGCCGAAGGCGACGCGGAGCTGCCATTCGACGAGATCGACGCCGGTGATCAGCTCGGTGACGGGATGCTCGACCTGCAAGCGGGTGTTCATCTCGATGAAGAACACGTCCTTGCCGTCGGAGACGAACTCGATGGTGCCGGCGCCGATATAATTGACCGCGCCGGCAGCCTTGCGGGCGGCCTCGCAAACCGTCTCGCGTTGCGCGGCGTTCAGCGTCGGCGACGGCGCCTCCTCGATCACCTTCTGGTGGCGGCGCTGCAGCGTGCATTCGCGCTCCCACAGCGAGAGCAGATTGCCGTGGCTGTCGCCGATGATCTGCACCTCGATATGGCGCGGGTTCTGCACATATTTCTCGATCAGCATGCGGTCGTCGCCGAACGCCGCCTTGGCCTCGCGCTTGGCGCTGGTGATCGCGGCCGTGAGCTCAGCGGCCGAATTGACCACGCGCATGCCGCGGCCGCCGCCGCCGGCGGACGCCTTCACCAGCACGGGGAAGCCGATCCGGTTGGCGGCCTCCGCCAGCGTCGCCTCGTCCTGGGCCTCGCCGTGATAGCCGGGCACCAAGGGCACGCCGGCCTTCTCCATCAGCGCCTTCGAGCCGGACTTCGAGCCCATCGCCGTCATCATCTCGGCGGTCGGGCCGACGAACACCAAGCCTGCTTCAAGACAGGCCTGCGCGAACTCCGCATTTTCAGACAGGAAGCCGTAGCCGGGATGCACGGCCTCGGCGCCGGTCTCCTTGGCCGCCGCGATGACGCGCTCGATGTTGAGATAGCTGTCGCGCGCCCGCGCCGGCCCGAGCAGCACGGCCTCGTCGGCGAGCGCGACATGCATCGCGTCGCGGTCGGCCTCGGAATAAACCGCGACGGTGCGCAGCCCCATGGCGCGCGCCGAGCGGATGACGCGGCAGGCGATCTCGCCGCGGTTGGCGATCAGAAGCGTGCGGAAACGCCGGGTGAGTTTTGAGCGGTCCATGGTCAGTTCCTGGGTCACATCCTGAACAGGCCGAACTTCGTCGGCTCGATCGACGCGTTGGCCGCCGCCGACAGGCCGAGCCCGAGCACGAGGCGCGTATCGGCCGGATCGATCACGCCGTCATCCCACAGCCGCGCCGTCGCGTAATAGGGATTGCCCTGCTTCTCGTACTGCGCGCGGATCGGCTCGCGGAACTTGTCTTCCTCTTCCGCCGACCAGCTCTCGCCCTTGGCCTCGATGCCGTCGCGGCGCACTTGACTGAGCACCATCGACGCCTGCTCACCGCCCATCACCGAGATGCGCGCGTTCGGCCACAGCCAGAGAAAGCGCGGGCTGTAGGCACGGCCGCACATGCCGTAATTGCCGGCGCCGTAGGAGCCGCCGATCACGACGGTGAATTTCGGCACGCCGGCGGTGGCAACCGCCGTCACCAGCTTGGCGCCGTCGCGCGCGATGCCGCCGGCCTCGTATTTCTTGCCGACCATGAAGCCGGTGATGTTCTGCAGGAACACCAGGGGAATGCCGCGCTGGCAGCACAGCTCGATGAAATGCGCGCCCTTCAGCGAGCTCTCGCTGAACAGGATGCCGTTATTGGCGATGATGCCGACCGGATAGCCAAAGATATGGGCGAAGCCGCAGATCAGCGTGGTGCCGTAGAGCTTCTTGAATTCGTCGAATTCGGAGCCGTCGACGATCCGCGCGATGATGTCGTGCACGTCGAACGGTTTTCTGCCGTCGGCGGAGACCACGCCGTAGATCTCCTCGGCCGGAAACAGCGGCTCCTGCGCAGGGCGCATGTTGAGCTGTGCCTTTACCGGCTGCTTCAGCGTGCCGACGATGCGGCGCGCGATCCCGATCGCGTGGGCATCGTTCTGGGCGTAGTGATCGGTCACGCCAGACTGCCGGGAGTGGACATCGGCGCCGCCGAGCTCTTCGGCGGTGACGACCTCGCCGGTCGCGGCCTTCACCAGCGGCGGGCCGCCGAGGAAGATGGTGCCTTGATTCCGCACGATGATGCTCTCGTCGGACATCGCCGGCACATAGGCGCCGCCCGCGGTGCAGGAGCCCATCACGATCGCGATCTGCGGGATGCCCTGCGACGACATCTGGGCCTGGTTGTAGAAGATGCGGCCGAAATGCCGCTCGTCGGGAAAGATCTCGTCCTGCAGCGGCAGGAAGGCGCCGCCGGAATCCACCATATAGACGCAGGGCAGCTTGTTCTGCCGCGCGATGTCCTGGGCGCGCAGATGCTTCTTCACCGTCATCGGGTAATAGGTGCCGCCCTTGATGGTGGCGTCGTTGGCGACGATGATGCACTCGCGCCCTGCGATGCGCCCGACGCCGGTGATGACGCTGGCGGAATGCACGTCACCGCCATAGAGCCCGTTGGCGGCGAGCGGCGACAGCTCCAGAAACGCCGTACCGGGGTCGACCAAAAGATCGACGCGATCGCGCGCCAGCATCTTGCCGCGCGAGGTGTGCCGCTTGCGCGAGGTCTCGCCGCCGCCGCCGGCCACCTGGTTGAGCTTTCCGCGGAGCTCCGCGACCAGGCCGCGCATCACCTCGGCGTTGCGGGCGAATTCAGAAGATGTGGGATCGATCGTCGAATGAAGCGGCATCGGTGTTGCACGTTTCGTTGGAGTATCGGTGGGGTTCAAGGTCAATCATCGTGCCGGGGTGAGCTGCCACCGTCGATGCGGTGACAGGCCTCACCCCGCCCCTCTCCCGCAAGCGCGGGGCGAGGGAGAAGACATCAGGCCGTCTTGGCGAACAGCTCGCGGCCGATCAGCATGCGGCGGATCTCGCTGGTGCCGGCGCCGATCTCGTAGAGCTTTGCGTCGCGCAGCAAGCGGCCGGTCGGATAGTCGTTGATGTAGCCGTTGCCGCCCAAGAGCTGGATCGCATCCAGCGCGCACTGGGTGGCCTTCTCGGCGGCATAGAGGATGGCGCCGGCGGCATCCTCGCGCGTGGTCTCGCCGCGGTCGCAGGCTTTCGCTACGGCATACACATAGGCGCGCGAGGCGTTCATCGTGGTGTACATGTCGGCGACCTTGCCCTGCACCAGCTGGAACGAGCCGATCGGCTCGCCGAACTGCTTGCGCTCGTGGACGTAAGGCAGCACCACGTCCATGCAGGCCTGCATGATGCCGATCGGCCCCGCCGCCAGCACTGCGCGCTCATAGTCGAGACCACTCATCAGCACATTGACGCCGCGGCCGACCTCGGACAGCACGTTCTCCTCCGGCACCTCGCAATCCTCGAACACCAGTTCGCAGGTGTCGGAGCCGCGCATGCCGAGCTTGTCGAGCTTCTGCGCGGTGGAAAATCCCTTCATGCCCTTTTCGATGATGAAGGCGGTGATGCCGCGCGGGCCGGCGTTCGGATCGGTCTTGGCGTAGACCACCAGCGTGTCGGCGACCGGACCGTTGGTGATCCACATCTTGTTGCCGTTCAGCACGAAGCGGTCGCCCTTCCTGTCGGCGCGGGTCTTCATCGAGACCACGTCCGAGCCGGCGGACGGCTCCGACATCGCGAGCGAGCCGACATGCTCGCCGGAGATCAGCTTCGGCAGGTATTTGCGCTTCTGCGCCTCGCTGCCGTTGCGGCGGATCTGGTTGACGCAGAGGTTGGAATGCGCGCCGTAGGACAGGCCGACCGCGGCCGACGCCCGCGAGATCTCCTCGACCGCGATGCAGTGCTCGAGATAGCCGAGGCCCGACCCTCCATACTCTTCCTCGACGGTGATGCCGTGCAGGCCGAGCGCGCCGATCCGGGGCCATAGGTCGCGCGGAAACTGGTTGCTGCGGTCGATCTCGGCGGCGCGCGGCGCGATCTCGTTGGTCGAGAAATCATGCACCGTCTCGCGGATCGCATCCGCGGTCTCGCCAAGGTCGAAATTGAAGATTGCCGCCTGGTTCGAGGCCATGATCCCTCCCGTGAGATTCATCTCGCAATTAAACGATCATACGTTTTTTTCTTGGCTTCGCAAGCAATCGTGCTATGGTTTGGGCGCGAAATCCGCAGTTCATTGAATTCACTGGGATTTCATGCGATATACATACGGTCGTTCGCTTGTTTCCTGGCCCTCCCTGGCAAGCCAACACCCTCCGAGGCCCCGATGGCACGCACGATCGGCTCACACGGCCCCACAACGCTGGAGGCGATCCGCAAGGCCGGTGTGCGCCTGATCTTCGAGCACGGCTACGAGGCCATGAGCCTGCGCCAGCTTGCCGCCGAGGTCGGCATCCAGGCGGGCTCACTCTACAACCATATCTCAACCAAGCAGGACCTGCTGTTCGATCTGGTCCAGGACCATATCAACGATTTGCTGCGCGAGCTTGATCTTGCGCTGGAGGGCAAGGCCGATCCGGCCGAGAAGCTGCGCGCCTTTGTCGCGTTCCATGTCACCTATCACATGACCCGCAAGCGCGAGGTCTTCATCGCCAATTCCGAGCTGCGCAGCCTCGATGCGAAGAATTACGACGCAGTGGTGGCGCTGCGCGGCGCATATGAGCAGCGGCTGGCGCAGATCCTCACCGACGGGGCGTCGGACGGCGTGTTCGAGGTCGTCGACATCCAGGTCGCGACCTTCGCGATCCTGGCGCTGCTCACCGGGCTCTGCACCTGGTACCGCCCCGGCGGCCGCCTGACCCGCGACGCCATCATCGCAGCGCACGAGAAACTGGTGCTGTCGGGCGTCGCGCCGCAGGCCGCGATCGGCCAGGCGAGCCACGGCAGCGACAGCCGGCGCGCCGCCGTGGCGGGCTCGTGACCGTGACCGAGCGCCCACAGCTCGATGACATCGATCTGCGGATCCTGTCCGAGTTGCAGCGGGACGGCCGGATCAGGATCAACGAGCTCGCCGAGCGGGTCGGCATCACCGCCCCGCCTTGCCTGCGCCGGGTTCGCGCCCTACGCAGCCGCGGCGTGATCCAGGCGATCCGTGCCACGCTGGACGAACGGCTGCTCGGCTATGAGGTGACGACCTTCGTGCTGATCCAGCTCGACAGCCAGACCCTGAGCGCGATCGAGGCGTTCGAGGCTGATGTGGCGGCCGTGCCGCGCTTCCTGCAATGCTGGCGGATCTCGGGCGATGCCGACTTCATGCTCCGATGCGTCGCGCCCAGCGTCGACGACATGCGCCAGCAGCTGCTGCAATTCGCCGGCCTGCCCAATGTGCGCAAGATCAGAAGCTTTCCGGTGCTCGGCGTCTCCAAGGACGCGCCGCTGCCGATCCCGGGCGCCCTCGCCGCGCCCGCGGCGAGCTGATCCGGGCGCTAGTCAGGGCTTAGTGGGTCCAACCTTAGTGGGTCCAAGGCTCCCAACGGCGGAACGCGAAATTGTCGGCATAGGCGATCTGGCGGTGCGCCGAATCCTTCGGCTCGATCACCTGGTAGGCGATGCCCTTGCGCTCGCAATAGGCGACCGCCTCTTCCTTGGTCTCGAACTGCAGCGTCAGCTGCTGCTTCATGTCGGTGGACGAGGTCCAGCCCATCAAGGGCTCCACGGAGCGCGGCTGCTCCGGCTCGTAGTCCAGTTGCCACTCTTTGGTCTTGGCACGTCCCGATTGCATCGCGTTTTTGGCGGGCTTAAAAATGCGTGCGGTCATGGATGGTCGGCCCCGTGGGATGTGCGACATGGAAGCGATTTGAAGGAAACCGCCGGGATAGTATAGAGACACCTATCAACGATCTGATCGGTGATTCCTCGGATCTCGGAGGCAGCCTTCGCCGGACCGGTATAGTCATTCTACCGCGCTGTGACAATCTGGCCCCGGGAGGCTCCCTTAGCAGTCCCCTGGGCCCGCGGCGCGATCTTCTCGACAAGCATCACCTCGAGGAAGCGGCGCCCCATGGAAATCCACGCTACCCTGCCCGAAAAAGGACGTGACCTCCGGCTCGACCTGTTCCGCGGGGTCGCGAACTGGGCGATCTATCTCGATCACATCCCCGACAATGTCGTGAACTGGATCACGACGCGGAATTACGGCTTCAGCGACGCCGCGGACCTGTTCGTCTTCATCTCCGGCTACACCGCCTCCTTCGTCTACGCCCGCATGATGCTGGAACGCGGCTTCATCGTCGGCGCCACCCGGCTGACCAAGCGGGTCTGGCAGCTCTACGTCGCCCACATCATCCTGTTCGTGATCTACATCGCCTCGATCAGCTATCTGGCGCTGCGCTTCGGCGATTCCGAGATCATCAACGAGTTCAACGTCGCCGGCCTCGTCGACAACGCCACCGAGACGCTGCGCCAGGGCCTGTTCCTGAAATTCAAGCCGGTCAATCTCGACGTGCTGCCGCTCTATATCGTGCTGATGGGCCTGTTCCCGCCGGTGCTGTGGTTCATGCTGCGGCGGCCGAACTGGACCATGGCAGCCTCGCTCGTGCTGTGGCTGCTGTCGCGCCACCAGGGCTGGAACCTGCCGGCCTACCCGGCCGGCAGCTGGTACTTCAATCCGTTCGCCTGGCAGGTGCTGTTCGTGTTCGGCTCGTGGTGCGCGATGGGCGGCGCACGCAACAACATGGGCATCATCAACTCGCGCTACACGTTGTGGTTCTGCATCGCCTATATGATCTTCGCGCTGATCATGACGATGGCCGGACGCTTCCCGGACTTCGGCGCCATGTTCCCGGACTGGCTCTATTCGGCCTTCAACCCGAACGACAAGACCAACCTTGCGCCGTATCGCTTCCTGCACTTCGTGGTGATCACGGTGCTGGTGATCCGCTTCATCCCGAAGGACTGGGCGGCGCTGGAGTGGAAGGTGTTCGATCCCTTGATCGTCTGCGGCCAGCAGTCGCTGGCGGTGTTCTGCGTCGGCGTGTTCCTGTCCTTTGTCGGACATTTCGAGCTCTCGATGAGCTCGGGCTCGCTGTTCGCGCAGATCTTCGTCAGCATCTCCGGCATCGCGATCATGACGATCGTGGCCTACTACATCTCGTGGTCGAAGCGGCAGGACAAGCCGGTCAAGCCGCCGGCGGCGAAGCCCGCGGCACCGGCGACACCCGCGTAATCAGTTTCAGCCGCCGCCGCGGCTGGTGTCCTGCGTCGTCGAGGAGACGATGGTGGCGACGTCGCCGAACGTCGTCATCACGGGCGTGACCACCTTGTGCATGGCGGTCTTCGACACCAGGGTGTCGTGCATCACGAGGTGGTCGATCCCGGTGGTGAGGAAGCAGCTGACCGCGTCCTGCGGCGTCTCGATGATCGGCTCGCCCTTGACGTTGAACGAGGTGTTGATCAGGACCGGCACGCCCGTCAGCGCCTCGAACTCCTTCAGCAGGCGGTAGAGCATCGGGTTGGTCTCTTCCCGCACGCTCTGCACCCGCGCCGAACCGTCGACATGCACGATCGCCGGGATCCTGTCGCGCCATTCCGGCCGCACCGGCTTTGCGATCAGCATGTAGGGCGAGTCCTCCTCGCCTTCGAAGATCTCCTTCATGCGCTCGGCCAGCACGATCGGCGCGAACGGCCGGAATGCCTGGCGGTGCTTGACCCGGCTGTTGAGGATGTCCTTCATCTCGGCCTTGCGCGGATCGGCGATCAGGCTGCGGTTGCCGAGCGCGCGCGGACCGAATTCGGAACGGTCCTGGAACCAGCCGATCACGCGCTGGTCAGCGAGCAGCTTTGCGGTGTCGCGGCAGATATTGTCGCTGCGCTTCGCGTCGATCTGGATGCGCACCAGGAAGCTTTGCAGCGCGGCGGCCACCTCGGCGTCGCTGTAGCGCCGCCCGACATAGGCGTGGTCCATCACGAACGAGCGGCGCTGCTTGAGCACTTCGAGCCAGCCGTAATAGGCGCAACCGATCGCGATGCCGTCGTCGCCGGCGGCGGGCTGGATCCAGATGTTTTCGAAACCTGACTCGCGCGCGATGCGCCCGTTGGCCACGCAGTTCAGCGCGACGCCGCCGGCGATGCAGAGATTTTTCGCCCCCGTGGTCTCGCGCAGCCAGCGCGCCCGCGCCAGCAACACGTTCTCGGTGTCGTCCTGCACCCGCCAGGCGATGTCCTCCCAGTGCCGCATCGCCGGACTCTTGTCCCAGCTGCCGCTGTCGAGCACGAAGGGCTGCTGGTTCTCGGCGCCCCAGAACGGCACGTGCAGCTTGCCGTCCTTCATCTCGAGCAGATGGCCGACCTGCTCCCGGCGGCCATAGGGCGCAAGCCCCATCAACTCGCCGCACTTGTTCCAGTCGCCGAACACATAGGTCGAGACCCGGCTGTACAGCGCCCCCAGTCCCGGCATGTTGTAGAACTCGTCCGACAACAGCCCGCGCGACGGCTCCATGAAGACCTTCTTCAGGCATTCGAGCCTGGTGTCGTCGAACCTGTAATAGCTCTCGGACTCGCGGGCCAGCGGCGATGCCCCATCCTGCGGATAGGACTCCATCGCGTCGGCCTGATAATTGCCGACGCCGTCGACGATCATCACGACGCCGTCCTTGAATGGCGACACCGCGAACGCGCTGTAGGCATGCGCAAGGTGGTGCGAGATCGACACCACCTTGTCGGATTTGGAACGAAACAGCGGGTGCTTGATTGCCTCGTTGCGTTCGGCGATCGGCAGGAAGCCCGGCATGTCCTGGTGGAGCATCCGCTCCTCCATCTCGGGCACCGGCAGGATGTAGCTGTTGCGCACCACGAGATCGACGTCGTCGAGGGTGATGCCCTCGGCCGACAGGCAGTAGTCGACGACTTCCTTGTAGAAGCCGGAGGCGTGCTTCTCGCGGGTGATGCGCTCCTTGGAGATCGCGTAGGCGATCGCGCCGTCACGCAGCAGGCAGGCGCTGACGTCATGGTCGTAGACGTTGAGACCAAGGACGTAAGTGTGTTGTTTCGGCATGGGCACTCTTTGGAAGGATACAGCAACGCTGAGAGAACAGGATCGTGTCGACTTCAAGTTCTCGCCGGCATTTTCCGAGGTTCTCAAATCTCTGCTTCTGCGATGCACAAATCAAATCGGCCCAACGCAAGATGAACAGAATGAACGGCGGATGAACGACAAGATGAGCGCAGCAACGACAGTATCCTTTGCAGGCGGGACTGTAACTTGACCTTACCTGTTGGTCTCAATAGAGTCGTTAAAGCTCGCAAGAACCTTAGTGAAAATATTGTCTTAGCATGCACGAACCGAATGCCGGTGTCGCGCGTCTAAGCGAGACAGCCAGCATCAGTTCAGATGTTTGGAAGTGGACTGGAGATCTTCAGAATGACTAAACGCTACAATATCCTGACTCGTTGCCTAGCAGCAGTCGCTTTGTTGTTCGTCTATGTCGCAAGCACCTCTGCCATCCTGGTCGGCGTCACCACAGCGCCTGCGCAAGCATGGCGCGGACGCGGCGGTGGCTGGGGCTATCGCGGCGGCGGCTGGGGTCGCGGTCGCGGGTGGGGCTATGGCCGCGGATATGGATATGGCCGTGGCTATGGCTACGGCGGTTACGCCGGTCCCCGTTGCTGGTGGACCCCGCGTGGTGTTCGCGTTTGCCGGTGGTAACAACCGCCCGGTCGACACAAGCGATATTGAAGACATGAAATCAGGTGCGTCGGTCCCGACGCACCTGATTTGCTTTTTGGGGGTTGGTTCACCTGCCGGGCTTGGCTCAGCTGCGGCACGCAAGAAAGAGCCCCGGAGACGCCGGGGCTCTAGTCACGGGAGAGAACGCTTCCGAAATCGGGACGCGAGGACGAGCCGGCGGCCCGATCACCCAATGCATCTACTGCGTGCATGAAAGCAGATTCGGCTGCCTCAAGCTGTAGCCGTGCCGCAACAACCCGCCGTAATGCACAGCCTGTCCACCGGTTCCCGAAGCTGGCCGATCACAACCCCGGCGCGCCTAGCCGTCGAGGATGGCGACCGCCCTCGTCCAGCCCGCCGACGCGCGCTCGATCTTCACCGGGAAGCACGACACCATGAACCCGGTCGACGGCAGCTGCTCGAGATTGTGCAGCTTCTCGATGTGGCAGTAGCCGATGTGCCGCCCGGCCTTGTGGCCTTCCCAGATCAGGCTGGCGTCCCTGGTCTCGGCGTATCTCTTCGCGGTGAAGACGAACGGCGCGTCCCAGCTCCAGCCGTCGATGCCGGTCAGCCGCACGCCGCGCTCGAGCAGATACATCGTCGCCTCGTAGCCCATGCCGCAGCCCGAATTGACGTAGTCGGGCTGGCCGTATTTCGCGCCCGCGCTGGTGTTGACGACGACGATCTCGAGCGGCGACAGCGCGTGGCCGATGCGCTTCAGCTCGGCCTCGACATCCTTGGCGGTCGCGACGTAGCCATCAGGCAGATGCCGGAAGTCGAGCTTCACGCCCGGCTGGAAGCACCACTCCAGCGGCACCTCGTCGATGGTCCAGGACCGCTCGCCGCGGTTCATGGTCGGATGGAAATGCCAGGGCGCGTCGAGATGCGTGCCGTTGTGGGTGGAGAGCGAGACCTGCTCGACGGCCCAGCCCTGCCCGTCGGGCAAATCATCGGCCTTCAGTCCATCGAAGAACTGCAGCATGCGCGGCAGACCCTGCTGGTGATCGATATACTGGATGGTCGGATGATTGCCGGGCGGATCGGCCGGAACGTCGTTCTGCAGGGGAACGGAGATATCGATCAGTCTGCGCGCCATGGTGCTTTTCTCGCGGATTGGTCTTGTCGGGTCGAACCACCCTGCCAGCGCGCGCGCGTTATCGGCAAGCCACATCCGCTCGAGATCGCAGCTCACGATGTCGTGGCTTGGACTGCGGCAAGGCGGCGCAACGTTGAACCTATCCCGCGCCCGTACGACCCATTGGCACTGGGGATTTCAGGGCCCAGTATTTCGACGGCGCCGTCTGGACGAGCATATTCCGTCCAGGCGGCGTTGTTGCCTCAGGCGAGACAATCTCGGCCGAAGCCTGGTTACCCGTGCCAGAACGCTGTTCACGCACGGAGAGCCATAGAAACAATCCGTGTGCTCATGTCGCGCGGATTGCTGGTGGTGTTGCCACGGCGATACAGAGATACCCCCACAACGATGCTAACCAACCTGCATCTGAATCAAGACGGGGTTGCGTCGTGTCGGGATTTGATCACTGGAACGGTGCAAATAGAGCTTACTCGTCTGTAGAAGCGCCACATCTGCGCGATGAGCAGCAGCAGTTCGACCGCTATCACAAATTCGACGACCCCATCTCGCGACCGCCGGAGAGTGGCTCAAGAACCGTGATCCTGGATCGCTACAACCCGCCGACTCGTTGATCTCGTCAGCGCCCGGGCGGCTGAAGTTGCGAGCAGTGGAGCGCGGGGGGCTTCGGTCCCGCGCTTGCTATTTGGGGGTGCCAACTGACCGCGATTTGCGGACCAAGTCAGACGCGAATGCCGAGCACGCGCCGATCACGAACATCGCGGGGCGGTTTTTGCATTTTAGCGGCGTCAGACCTCTCCCCCATCTGCTGGTTCTTTATCGGGCTTAGCTTCGATCTGCGCAGGCTTCGACCGCCAGCTTTCGATCATTTTGTACGCATCCTTTATATGCCCGGCAATTTTGGCGCTTCGTTCGATCGCAGAATCAATATGGCCTAGCGTTTTGTCGATTTGGTCAGACGCCTCGCCTGCGACAACTACTACAAGCATGAGCGCCGCACCGATGTTCGTCAAAAGGCTTCCCCCCGGTTCATGCCGACAAAGATGCTCTCGCGCATCCGCAATTCGGATTCGTCCGAATTCCAGTCGCCTTCCGAGTCGGGCATCTCTTTGTCCGCTACACGGCGGTAATTAAACTTGTGATTGCCGTGCTTGACCTTCGCGAAGATCGTCATGACGTCCGGATTTGGCTGTCCGTCCAGTCCCAGCTTCGCGAGGAAATCGCGGCCGATCGCTTCAAGGGTTTCGTCCGTTTTATAGATAAAAGTCGCCAAGGCCGTCCTCCGTGGGAACCCCATATCTCGTGGTCCAACCCCGAAGCATCACAATATCATGAATCGGCTAAAATGCAGAATCGTGGCGTGGACGGTGGCGATTCAAGAGGAATGGAGCTGGACCTGGGCTAGGAGCCGTTCTACTTTTATTAGTAGGCTCAACTAGATAGATGGTCGGGGCAGCTGGATTCGAACCAACGACCTGCAGTACCCAAAACAAATTTATTTGCATTCTAGACGAAGACCTGACACAAGCTGCAAACGTTAAGTCGTTGATTTGGTGCATTTAGACTTTGTCAGCATTTGCATTTGCATTTAAGCAATCCTGCAGAATGGGAAGCCGGGCTTCCCCGAGAATCAACTCGAGTTTGCAGGACTGCACCATGAAAAAACGACTAACGGACGTCTTCCTCAAGACGGTAAAAATCACCGACGCTGATCGCGCTGTCTTCCGCGATGCCGAGGTCCCCGGGCTTGTTCTCCGGGTGACGAAGTCCGGCGCCAAGACCTTCTCCTTCAACTACAAGGTCGCCGGCACCAAGCAAAACATCTGGGTCGCGATCGGCGCCTACCCCGAGGTCTCGCTGGAGGAGGCCCGGCAGAAGGCGCGTGACTATCGCAGCGACCGGCGGAAGGGTGACGACCCTCGCCTCGCCAAGATGGCTGAGGTGGCGGCTGCTGCGACGACGGCGACCAAGACCTTCGAGGAGGTCTGCCACGAGTACATCGAGAACTACTCCAAGCCGAACCTGGACTCCTGGAAGAACGACATCCAGCTGCTGAAGGAGCCGCGCGAGAAATGGGGCAGCCGGCCGATTAGGAGTCTGACCGACGACGAGATCATGAGTTGGCTGGAGAAGAAGGCCAAGGACACCCCCGTCCAGGCCAACCGGACCCAGTCCAAGCTGTTCCAGGTCTTCAAGTGGGCGAAGCTCCCCGGCCGGAAATACGTCGACGTCAACCCGCTGGCTGACCTGCCGCTGCAGGGCCAGGAACACAAGCGGGAGCGCGTCCTCGACGACAGCGAGATCAAGATGCTCTGGCACGGGCTCTACGATCCCGACCTGCCCGCCGAGGAGCCCGTCCGCGGCGCGCTGAGGCTGATCCTGTCGACCATGGTGCGACCGGGCCAGGCGGCGGGCGCCCTGCTCACGGAGATGCACAGCCTCAAGGGCAAGGAACCTCAGTGGCACATCCCGAAGATCCGGGTGAAGCGGCGCCGCGAGGTGATCGTTCCGGTCAACGGCATCGCCGGCAAGATCATCTCCAAGGCCATCACGGAAGAAGGCCAGATCGCGCTGTTCCCGACGCCGTTCGAGCAGGGCTTCAAGAATGCGGAGAAGCGAGTTGCCCAGCAGCTCGACCAGATTCCGATCCTGAGGAACTCAATCTCGCAGGCTCTGACCGGCCGCCCGAAGCAGGGCCGCATCGGCATCCGCGAGTTCCTGAAGATGGAGCACTTCACGCCGCACGACCTGCGCCGAACAGCGGCGACGATCGCCCGCCGGGCCGGCGCACCCCGCGACTGCGTCAAGGCCACCCTCGACCACGTCAACGGCGACGTGACCGAGGTCTACGACAAATACGACATGCTGAAAGAGAAAACTGAGGTGCAGGGCGTTCTGGCCAATGCACTGACCGACATCATCGGAGACAAGCTATGGGCCAGCTGATTGACGACAGCGACTACATCCCCTTCGAACCGTTCCGCTCTGGGCCATCAACCAGAAGAGCGCGTCCCGGCGAGATCGAGCAAGTCAAGGACACCATCCGAAGGATCAAGGAGCGGCGCCGAGCACGGGAGGCCGCGAAGGGAATCGAACATGAAGACCACCATCACACTGATCGCGCTGCTGCTGACGACGGCGGCGTGGGCTGAGACCCCTTACCCCGTTCCGAAGAACGGCAGGGAGACCATCACCAGGACTGGCGCCTGCCCGACCGGATACGTCGGTCTCGGCAAGAAATGCGAGGCGCTCCACAAGGACACGCCCCGCGCCTACCCGTACATCCCCGGCACGGCCTGCCCGTCCGGGACGTTCCGTAGCGGCGGCGCCTGCAAGGAGTTCCGCTGATGTCCCGGAAAGCAACCAAGCGCGGCAATGCCGACCTGCACGCCAAGGCGAACGCATTGATGGAGCAGCCCGTGATCGGCGACTGGCACTCGCTGGAACGGGTCGTAACGCAATTGGGCGCAGCTGCACCCAGGGCGGCCAAGGAAGCGCTCGCCAGCTTCCAGAACTCGATGCTGAAGCTGCCAAACCCCTTCGGGGACTGCTCCGGAAGCGTTGAGCCCGAATCCGTGGAGTCGGCCCAAGCCGACCAAGTCTGAAATCGAGGCGTTGAGAAAGAGAGATGCGATGGACGAGAAGATGAGCGAGTGGCAGCCGATTGAGACGGCGCCGACCAACGCCGTGGTCGACATCTGGATCGGGAGCACGGGCCTGGACGCCGATCACAGCATAGTAAAGTTCTACTGCCCGGACGCCTACCCAGTAAAGCGCGGCCAGCCGATGCTTCAGGGGCGCGTGACAGACGTCATCTTGCAGCACCGGCCGCCGAACAGGCCCGGCTGGTATCCGAGTGGCGGCCTGTCTCCGAGCTTTCCGCTGTCCCCCGACGTCAGGCCGACGCACTGGATGAAGCGGCCGGCGCCGCCGAAGAGGTCGTGATGACGCGGGTGGCATTCGTCTCCTGCGTCAAGACCAAGTCGTCGACGCCGGAGTTGGCCGAGCACCTTTACATCTCACCGTGGTTTCGCATGGCGAGGGAGTGGGCCCGGAGGAACGCGGAGCGCTGGTTCATCCTGTCGGCGGAATACGGCCTGATCGAGCCCGGGACGCTCGTCAAACCGTACGAGCGAACCCTGAACAGGATGAGCACGGCGGATCGCCTCGCGTGGACCAAGCGCGTGATCGGCCAGATCGACGAACGGAGACTTGAAGGCACCTGGGCACATGTCCTAGCGGGAGAGAGCTATCGGCGATTCCTGATGGAGGCGCTGGAGGTGCGCTTCGACTGGGTCACGGTTCCCATGGAGGGTTTGATGATGGGCCAGCAGCTGAGCTGGCTGAAGAATGATTTAGGAGCTTGAAGTGACAGACAACACGGATTTGGTCGGGCGTATCGCCGGCATGGCAATGGCAAAACTGGAGGGCATGAAGTTCTTCTCCGGGATCTACTTCAAGGCCACGGAGGTCGGTGGCGGCGAGGTGAAAGCGGTCTGCACCAACCCGGGACTTCGGTTGAGCCGATCGTTCCCGGCGCATGATTTCCGCCGACAGTTGCAACTGGATACCATCCAAGGGCAGCTTGAGCCTTTGCACGGCGAGAATCTCGATTACACAGCCAAGTGCTACGAGACCGAGCGCCAGGCCGACGAGAACGACGAGCAGCTCAAAGCAAGGCTGACCGCACTCGGACTCGGCCCCACCGGCATGAATTGAGGAACTGGGAATGAAAAAACTACTGCTGGTCGCTCTCGCCCTTGGCGCCAATCAGGCTGAAGCCGCGACCTACGTCTACGCCTGCAAGGAACACGGGCGCACGAGCCAACTGAAGGTCGACGACACCAAGAACACGCTCGACTGGAAGGGGACCACCTACAAGATCAAAGAGACCGAATGTGGCAAGGCCGGGTGGCACGCCGAGAAGGATGGGGTTGGTTTCGACTTCTGCACCGCCACTAAGGGCGTCGCTGACTTCGACTTCAAGGGCTCCCTCGTCACCTGTGACATGAAGCGCTGAGCACGCGGCAATGGGACACAACAATCCGGGTCGAGCGCGTCGAGAGATCGCTCGCGACAACGAGCGCCTATCCAAGATGACCCCTGAGGAGAGGCAGAAGGAACGGGATGCGGAGGAGCTGTATTACGCAAAATCAACAGCGCGAAACGAGGCCTACCGCTCCTTCCCCGCCGAAGAGCGAGCGATCTACGAGAAGGTCAAGGACGCGCTCAATGCCGCAGAGGATCGTGCTTCCAACGCATGGAACTGGGACGAGCAATTCGGCGGAACGGGCAAGCAAAACCCGTGGCGGAAGGATCAATGATGTCCGCACCTCGAGTCTACAACAGGCACCACAGGGACGCTCCCCCTGGCGCGATCTACATCGGCCGCGGCTCCCCGTGGGGCAACCGCTTCGTCATCGGCAAGGATGGCGACCGTGACCAGGTCTGCAACAAGTTCGAGTGCGAACAGCTTCCCGAGCTGGACGTTTCGTCCCTCGCCGGCTGCGACCTCGTCTGCTTCTGCGCGCCGCATCGATGCCATGGCGACTCGATCCTGCTGAAGGCGAACCACCGCGTGGTCGTCTTCGGTGGCCGGGACTATCGCGACGAACGCACGCTGTATCGCGTTCTCGACGCCGTCCATGCGCGCAGGAAGATCACCTGCATCGTTGAGGGGGAAATGTCGGGAGCCGATCTGCTGGCTCGCCAGTGGGCTGAGGACCGCAACATCGCGGTCGATCCCTACCCGGCCGATTGGGACAACGTCGATCGTCCTGGAGCTGTGGTGAGAAGGAACAGGCGTGGGAAATTATACGACGCAGCTGCGGGCCCATTCCGCAACGAGCGGATGCTGCGCGAAGGTCGGCCGAATTGCGCCGTTGGCTTTCCTGGCGGAGCCGGCACCGCTGACATGACGAAGCGGTGCCTCGCGTACGGGATCACCCCTTTGACGGTCGAAACCGCTCTGCAGTCGTAACGATCAGCGGCATCGCCCAGGCAGCTGCGAAGTTCAGAAAGGCGTTGAGGATCTCGCTGACGGTCGGCCACGTAAAGGTAAAAAACGGATCGATCGTGAAGAAGTTGACGATGAAGCCGGAAATGCCGGCAATGACCAGAGCGTAGCCCCTGCCGAAGGCAATCGAGATGGCGCACACCGCGAGGGTGAGCATTACGTCGATCCGGGCGTCGATCTGAAGGAAGTCCATCGCATACGCCACTGGCGCGGACACACTGAGTGCGGCGAGACCGAACATCCAATACGGGATACGCCACTCCCTCGCGGCCGGCGGATCGGTCTCCGATGGCGTTGACTCAGGGGCGTCTTTCTCATCGACGATGTTGACGGCATCGAGATCAATTGCGCTGCTGCCGGAGAACCAGGCTGGAGCGGCGCCACGTTCGAGGCCGTCCCACATCTGGTCGATTGCGCTCATCAGACGTGCCTGACTGCGGGAGATCATCAGGCTCTCGTCATCCTTCGACTGGCCGATGAAGGCGTCTCCGAGCTTCAGGACATCGTAGTTGCGGTAAATGGTGGTCATCGAGCGCCTCAGGCCACGGCTTGTAACGCCACAGAAACAGGCGCGATCGGGAACGAAGGGACCACTGGTGTCGCGGAACGATCGACCACGACCATTGCTTCAGAAGCAGCGTCCACGTCGATGATATCGGCCGAGCTACTCAGCCACGCAGGCGCGGGAATCTTCCCCTCAAGGGCATTCCACAGCGTGTCGATCGCGCGAGTGACGCGCAGCACGTTCCTGGATCTGATTGCAAAAGGTTCCCCGTCAGAGGAATCGGCTCGGTAGGCCACCCCGTCGAAACTGACGACGTATGAGCGGTATTCAAACGACGTTTTCATATTCTTTTTAGGTTTCTCGTTCCCGGGCCCACGGCGAGCCGGCTTTATGCGCAGACCGCTATTAGCATTTGCATCCTGACGCAAGGGGAATGGTTCCCCGTTATACTACGGTAACCTTAATCCCACACCTGCAACAAAAGCCTGTGTTCTTCGGTGTTTCTGTCGCAGCTGTCTGAATTTGAGACGATGCAAAATCTGGGTGACCCCTCTTGTCACGCCATTGTGTTTGCGTTAATGCAAACAACATAAAGCAAATGGAGAGTCGATTGTGCCGGGTTCCAGACCGCAGGTTACCCCAGTATTTCCGCATGTTTCCGCGTTTCTGCGGGACGGCGGATTGGTCAGCATCGCTGACTCTCTGGCAACCCGAGTTGCGAACTCCGGTCTCGCCGCATGGCTGAAGACCTTCCTGCCGACCGATCGTGATCAGGAACTCGCACGCCTCAAGCAGGAGCGTTGGGATCGGTATTTCCTCAAGGTCGCGCAGGCTGTTTCCACCGCGTCAAAAGACCCCAGCACGAAAGTAGGAGCCGTCATCGTCCGCCCCGACCGGACCATGGCGTCCTTCGGCTACAACGGCTTCCCACGCGGGATCGCCGACACCGACGAGCGCCTGAACAACCGCGAGGTAAAGTATGACCTGGTTGTCCACGGCGAGATCAACGCGATCCTCACCGCTCGCGAGCCGCTGCACGGCTACACGCTCTACACCTGGCCCTTCATCACCTGCAAACGCTGCTCCCTCCACGTCATCCAGGCGGGCATCAAGCGCGTGGTCGCCCCCGAACTGCCCGAGCACCTCAAGGAGCGTTGGGCCGCCTCCGTGCGCGACGCCGGACAGCTCTACGACGAGGCCGGCGTGTCCTGGGCACTGATTAACACGACGGAGGTCGAATGAAGCTCGGCGCCTGGCCGCTGCCCTATGTCCGAGTGAAGTGTTCGAAGTGTGACCGCGAAGGCCGCCTCAGCAAGGACGGCCTGATCGAGCGCTTCGGACCCAACCGCGAGATGTTCGTGATCCGCGAGAAGCTCACCGAGCCCTCCTGCAAGCGACCGGACAAGAAGCAGCCCTGCCAGTCGGTGCTGCCGGATGGCCTGCTGGTGCAGGCGATCACTGCCAAGAGCGACGACGAGATCATCGATAAACGGCTGACCGCTGAAGCGAAGAAGTGGCGAGAGGAGAAGAAGTGAAGATCAATGCACACGTACTGGAAGCGAGCGACAGGGGCGACAAGCTGAGCGTAACCGCTCAGGGGAAGGCGGTCGGCGCCGCTGAATGGCAGCCCTTCATGAGCATCCTCGTCAACGTTCCAATGACCGACCGGAACAAGCGAGCCTTTTACATCGGTCGCGAGATCGAAGTCACCGTCACACCACGCTGAGGACATCATGAACAAACGAGAGATCGAAGCTCTGCAGGACGCCGCCGGCCGCCCGGGTGGATGGGGTCTGTTCAAGCAGAAATCCACCGAGAAGCTGGCCGAGCTGGGCTACTTCGTGAAGGAGCGGCACCCGGCCTACGGCAACCAGTTCCGGATCACCGACGCCGGACGCGCCGCCCTCGCCGAAGCCACCAAGTAGCTTGACCCCAGCATCGACGGGATACGTGCGCCCTGTCGTTTGCGTGAATGCAAACAGAGCAAAATGCAGATCAGACCCTTCCCCATCCTGCCGGCGCCGACGTTCAACCTCTCGCCGCTGAAAGAGAACCACTACGGGCTCGCGAAGATCGACCCGCCGTGGGCGTTCAAGACCTACTCGGCCAAGGGCAAAGGCAAGTCCGCCGAGCAGCACTACGACACGATGACACTCGAAGAGATCTTCGAGCTGGACATCGAGCGCCTCGCGCATCGCGACGGCATGTGGGTTTGGCTCTACGCCACCGCGCCGATGTACGACCAGGCGCGCGAGTGCTTCGTCCGCTGGAACGTCACCTACGTCACCCAAGGCGCCTGGGTGAAGATGGTCAAGGACGGCAGCAAGCCAACCTTCGGCACAGGCTACGCGCTCCGCAACTGCCATGAGCCCTTCCTGATCGGGAAAGTCGGCAAGCCGAAGATCCACGCACGCGACATCCGCTCCGCAATCCTCGAACCCCGCCGCGAGCACTCACGCAAGCCTGAGCAAGGCTACGTCGAGGCCGCGAAGATGGCTGGGCCTTATCCGAAGGCCGACATCTTCAGCCGCGAGCAGCGTCCCGGCTGGGACTCCTGGGGCAACGAAATCACGAAGTTCAACGCCGATCAGGAGATCGCAGCATGACGACCATCGACATCAACTCCGTTCACATCGAAGCCGGCCCAGTCGCATTCCAGTCGAAGCGGCAGGACGACGGCACGGTCACCTACTCCATCCGAATCCGCACGGCGGCCGACAGCGCCGTTGCAGATCTGACTGAAGAGCAAGCTCGCTTCTTCTTCAATCAGGGGCATCAGGTCGTCGGCGCGGGCAATCCGCCGGAAGACGCCTGGACCAAGCTGCCTACCTACGCCGCGGTCGAAGCTGACCGCAAACGGATCGCCGCTCGCAACGCAGCGGTCTGATCTACCTCAAACGGAGCTACCCCAAAAATGAGAACCCTGAGCACGGCGCTCGTCGGCGCCGCGATCATCGCTTTGTCTTTTTCGGCCGCAGAAGCACGTCCAAGGCATCGTCACCACCACCATCATCACCGGCATGCGCACACCCGCGTCGTGGAGCATGTCGCCGTTCGCCAACATGTGCAGGAGTCGTCGTTCGGCGACACCTTCACGTCTGGCTTCCAGAGCGGCTTCAACGCAGGCGTCGGCGTCGTCGATCGCGCCCGCCAGTTCATCGGCGAGGCCTCTCACCAGGTCGGCGTGCGCAGCACCCTGTGGTGCTCGGCATTCCTCCGGAAGATCACCGGAGCGCAGGACGTCGATGACCGCGCTCTCTCCTGGGAGCGCCACGAGCGCATCACTCCCCAGGTCGGAGCCGTCGTGACCATGAGCCGCCGCGGCGGCGGGCACGTCGGCATCGTCTCGGGCTTCACGGCCAAGGGCGACCCGATCGTCATCAGCGGGAACCACGGTGGACGTGTCAGCGAGGCCGTCTACTCGCGCAGCCGCATCCGCGCCTGGGTCTCAGCCTCGTAAGGAGCAATCAGATGCCGATCGAGTTTCAACAATGGATCACCCGCAATGACCTGCGAAACAACCGGGACAAGCTCTACGTCTTTGGCGACAACGTGCAGCGCTCCGGCTTTGCCGGACAGGCCAAAGAAATGCGAGGAGAGCCGAACTCGATCGGCGTCGTCACCAAGTGGGCACCAAGCATGTCCCCCGGGGCATTCTTTGACGACACCGCAGCCTGCAAGGCGCTGGTGGAGCGCGATCTGCTCGTGGTTCAGCAAGCCCTGGATCGTGGCCGCACAGTGGTCGTCCCGTCTGACGGCATAGGAACAGGCCTTTCGCGCCTCCCGAAATACGCACCGAAGCTAGATGCGTTCATCAAAGAGTGGTTCAGGAGCCGACTATGAAACATTCGCGAGGATCATGGCATCAATCAAGTCAGGCTACACGCACCAATGCTGCCGATTTCGGATCATACGTGTAGTCGGTGATCGTTCCGTTCTTGATCCGATCAACTGCTTCGTTGACGACGAACAGCGGCACAAGGAACCATTCGCGTGGAATCACTGGATTCCCAAAGCGATCGTTGATCTTGATATCGAGCTGACCCGGGCCAAAGATGCGGTGGATGAGGTTTTCGAGCTTAGTGCGATTGATGTTGTAGAGTTCGTAAGTCGCGACGACCTCCACATCGGCCATCAAAAATGTAGGGTCGAGTTTCGCGTTTGCGATACGTCGTTCCACTTCCCCGCTGGTCACGCCGATCTTGTGCAGAACATCGCGATGGGCTGCGACCACCGGATGGTCGGACTTGCTGCGCAAGACATAGATCGTCCCGCTCGCTAGGTCTCTGTCATCGTTTTCATCGGCGAACAGAGGACCAGCGGTGGGTTCGGTTATCCGCCTTCCGGCCTCATCCTTATATAATGCCCGCTGGAGGGACCGGCGCAGCAGATTGCTCTCGGTCCCGTTGGAGTAGATCACACGCAGACGTGCATCAAGCTCGCCATTCGGGGCTTTGAAAGTTTCTCCAACGTGGGCGACGTAGGCAATCTGACCGCCAAGAATGAAAAACTGCCCCTCGGTGATATCGGCTTTCAGGAACCCGGCATCCTTCACGAAGGGCCGGGTTGTCCGAACGCCCGAATTCAGGTCGTTCTGGAGCTGCGTGAATAGCGGCTTGAACTTCTCAAAATCTTCACATTTCTCGCGATTGGCGATTTCCTCGGCGGCACGCTTTTCGGCACTGGCGCGGACATGTCGAAGCTCGGTGATGTCCGATGCCCCCGCCGCACCTTGCAGCTCGGCGAGCAGCTCGTCCTCGTCCATCTCATCCGCCGGGGCGGCGGCGACGGTTTCCGCTCCGGCCAGCAGCCCCTGATCGTCGAGCGGCGCAAGCAGCGAACGACATTCTGCAAGCGCGCGTAGCCGGTCAAGGCGCACGGCATAGAGGCGCTCGAATATGTCACGGTCATCGCCATGGTGAGGGGGGCGGTCATGCTCCTTCACAAATCGCTGAACTTCCTCAAACCCGGCGATGATGCGCTCCTCGCGTGCTGAGCGTCCGCCCTTCTTCTCCGGCTGGGCGAAATCGTCGAGTTCGGATCGGAGTTCGTCAAGGTCGAGATCACTCATAGCGGCCCTCGTCCTTGAAGCGAACAAAGGCGGCAGCACCTTCGGCCATCCGCTTCTCCCATGCATCGGTCGAACTGATGGAAGGCAACCGCCCTCGCTCCTTCTTGAACTTGACGGCGCGCACGGCGAGTTCCTTCGCTTCGTCGGGCGTCAGGCTCGTGCGCTTTGCGGAAATCGCCGCCTGCACCTGTTTCAAGCTGTCCTCGCTCATCGTCTTGGCGAGGATAGCGTAAGCCTCGCCGAACGGATTGATCCGGTCGATAAGGTCGATGTCGAGTTCGCGGACGTCCATCGCAAACCTGCGCACGCCGTCAATCAGGGCGGTGTTGGCGCTTTGTTCGGGGTCGCCGCCTGCCCCTCCCTCTAGCGCAATCTGTTTGGCCTGCTGCGTCAGGTTCAGGGCGGCGATGGCGTGCTGGCGCACCGCCTCCTGATCCTCCTCGTCGAGTTCTGGATATTTGTCCTTGATGATCTTGCCCATGCGAACAACGGTCAGGTCCTCCGGCACCAGCTCCTCGTCGAATAGGCCCCGCTCGATGGCGGTCTTGTCCTGAACGAAGGCGGCAATGACCTCGTTCAGGTCTTCATGGCAGATGCGCGCCGCTTCCTTGCTCTTGGGTTCGGTCAGACCCTTGATCTCGATTTGGAATT
This sequence comes from Bradyrhizobium sp. USDA 3262, assembly GCF_054060035.1. Classification (NCBI taxonomy): domain Bacteria; kingdom Pseudomonadati; phylum Pseudomonadota; class Alphaproteobacteria; order Hyphomicrobiales; family Nitrobacteraceae; genus Bradyrhizobium; species Bradyrhizobium sp. USDA 3262. Next base: position 5,405,412 of record NZ_JBSSCT010000001.1, on the reverse strand, counting down.
GCCCAGTGTCTCCGTTGAAGCCGACATTACATTTGTTGGGGTCGTAGCCCCCATCCCCATAGTCGAACCCTTCTACCGGGCCGCTCGCGGGGTTCTTCGGCTTGAACTCGAAGCGGGGCGCAAGCACCTGCTCCATGAGCAGGCTCGCCGCTATCGCCTTCAAGGTATCGTTCACCGCCTCACTGACGGCCTCGTCGGCGGCGTCCGGTTGGGCAATCAGGTTCGAGAAGCGTGCGCGAGTCTTGCCCGGAGCGTCGCGGGTCGCGCGGCCAATGATCTGCACGATCTCGGTGAGGCTCGATCGGTAGCCCACCGTCAGCGCGTGCTCGCACCAAATCCAGTCGAAGCCCTCCTTCGCCATGCCTAGAGCGATGATGATATCTACATGGTCGCGGTTGTTCTTCTGCGCTGGGTCTTTTAGTGCGGCAGAAACACGGTCACGCTTCGCGGAATCGTCGTCGACCAAATCGGCAATTTTGAGCACGCGGCCGGCCGGTGTCTTGACCAGCTGGAAGCCAGTCGCGGGGTCGGGCCCCTGCCATGCGCCCAACTCTTCGATTATGTGCTCGACCTCCTTTATCTTGTCCTTCGTGCTTTCGCGGGAGTTGACGCTCGGGATATGGATGATCGTTTTCTCGGCCGGATCGAGCACGTTCAGGATATCATCGGCATAGGAGCCCGAATAAAAGAAGTAGCCAATGTCGAGCTGCTTGAGATATTCGTAGCCATTGAGCTGCTCATAATACGTGTAAGTGACGGTATCGAACTTCGCTTCATCGCGCGGGGCCAGCACGGCCTCGGCATCGCCCCTAAAATAGGAGCCGGTCATCGCGACGATGTGAACCTTGTCGCGGGCGATGAACTCGCCGAGGTGTAGACCGAGCTTGTTGTCCGGATTCGCCGAAACGTGGTGAAATTCGTCGACGGCGATCAGCCGGTCGTCGAACGCCTCGACGCCGAACTTGTCCACCGCGAAGCGGAAAGTAGCGTGGGTGCAGACTAGCACCTTGTCGTCGCCATCAAGGAAAGCGCCGACAGAATTGACCTTGCCGCCATTGTCGTTTCCGGGCGCGTCGCAGAGATTCCATTTGGGCGCAACGGTCCAGTCGGCCCAAAAGCCGAACTTGGTCAGCGGCTCGTCGTGGAAGCTCGCGCCGATAGATTTCTCCGGCACGACGATGATCGCTTGCTTGAGCCCTTGATTTTGGAGCTTGTCGAGGGCGATGAACATGAGCGCTCGGCTCTTGCCAGAGGCCGGCGGCGACTTGATGAGAAGATACTGTTCACCGCGCCTTTCGTAGGCGCGCTCCTGCATCGGCCGCATGCCAAGCGCGTTGGCCTTGGTCGAGGTACCGTTGCGGGAATAAGAAACTGAGACGGAGGGGACTGATTTCTTTTCGTCGGTCATGCGCTTGCCCCCGCCCTTCGTTTTCTGGCCGGCCCCGATGATCCGGTCATTTTGGTGTAAAGCTCGAACAGTTTCTCGAGCCGCTCAGTGTCGTTGCGGAAGCGGCGGCCGATATAGATGCGCTCAATCGCTTCGTCGTTGCGCTCGTGCGCCTCGCGCAGATCGGCGGGCATGGCGTCGGGATCGTACAGTTCGGCGATCGTCGCCGGGAAATGCATCTCGCGGGCCAGCAAGATGCCCTCAGCGCAACGAGCCAGGTCGGCTTTATTTTTCTCGGTGAGGGTCGGCACAGGAAAAGTATTCCAGCCCAGCGTGTTGGAATAAGAGAAGCGCATCTCCAGTCGAACGCAGACTGCGCCGATCCAGACCCAATGCAGGCGCGACGCAATCAGCGCCATGTTCCAAAGGGGGGCATCATAGAGGGCGTACATCTTGTTCGTAACGGTTTGATCATCACCCAAGAGCCCACAAGGGAGATACGGACGATTTTCGGAGGAAATAGCTGCCACACAAATTGTATCTTTGACCCCGATATTCATCTCCCGCATCTGATGGGCGCGGACGGCCATTTCGTTCGCGCTCTTGTCCCGACTTGCAAGTCGCATGGCCCGAACACCATCGACTCGCTGTCGAACGCCCGGAATTTGCATCGCCTCTTCAAGGTGCGCGTCCTCGATCCATAAACAGTATCGCTCCGACCCGCGAATAAACTCCGCCGATCCGTAGATACGGCGGATAAACCGCGCATGCTGGTCCGCCGTCAGGCCAAGATCTGAAAGCTCTCCTGACGTAAGCAGAAGGTTCCCTCCATCGACGGGCTTGTTGCCAAAATCCATACGCGACAAGCCTTGAGCTGGCCGGCTTGCCTTCTCGACAATCACATCCGGCCCGACCACCAAATAGGCGTTGATGTGCTCCGCTTCCTTGGCAACGGCACTTCCGTCATCTGCAACTGAGAACAGTCGTCTCAGCCTGCCCGCGTGATTTGAAATCCCAACAATCACCACGGTGACGCCGGCCTTGTGGCTCGCAAGGTTTGCCCATTTGAATGATGTGTGCGCGAACGTAATCTCGTGGCCAGTTTGGAAGATCAGTGGCCAGAGGATCGGCACCTGCTGGCCCTGACAAATCGAGTTGGTAGACACAAAGGCTGCTACAGCGTTCGTTTGTGTGCCGTAGTCGGCTGCCTTCATGAACCAGCCGGCAACATAGTCGAGGGACTTCCAGCTTTTTGTCCGTTCCTCGAATATGGCTTGCAGTTCTGATTTCTGCTCTGCCGATTGCCAAGTGAAGCCGAGATAAGGCGGATTGCCGCAGATATAGGTTTCTCCCCCCTCATTCTCGAAGTCGATCTGTGCCTGATCCAGGGGCGTGTGAAACAGATCATCCGCATGGTGCTTGACGCCCGTACCCGTCGGCGGGCAGATGCTGAGCCAGTCCAGCCGAAGCGCGTTGCCCCACGTAATCCAGTTCTGAGCGTCGAGCGGCAGGAATTCGGCAAGAGCTTCCTTCTGTCCACGATAGAGCACATCACATTGAAACTCCGCGATGATGAGGGCGAGGCGCGCAACCTCGGCCGGAAAGTCGCGTAGCTCGATGCCCCGAAAGTTCGTGAGCGGGATTTCAGTACGGCGGTCCGCTTCGCCACGCCGCTTATTGATCTCGGCCTCGATGTCCCGCATCTCCTTATAGGCAATGACGAGGAAATTGCCCGAGCCACACGCCGGATCGAACACCCTGATCTTCGATAGGCGCTTGCGCAGGTTGAGCAACGTGCGGGGATTGTCACCTGCTTCCACAAGCCGTGCTCGCAGGTCGTCGAGAAACAGCGGGTTGAGTACTTTCAGAATATTCGGCACGCGTGGTGTAGTGCATGCCGAGCGCGCCGCGCTCGTCGTCGTCGGCGACCGCCTGGATCATTGAGCCGAAGATGTCCGGGTTGATCTTGGTCCAGTCCAGATTGCCGATGTGAAGAAGATAGGAGCGCGCGATCTTGCTAAAGCGCGGCACTTCCAAGTTGCCTGAGAACAGCCCTCCGTTCACGTAGGGAAATGCGCCAGCCCAATTTCGTATTTTTGCCGCGTCGCGATCCTCGATCTTCGTGTTCATGGCGAGAAACAACTCGCCGATCACGTCATGGGTGTTGGACGAGTCTCGCGCGCTCATCCGCTCGATGGTACCCGTGAACAGACGCTTCCCGTTGAAGATGTCGGTGTCCTCGGCGAAGAAGCAGAAGATCAGCCGCGCCATGAAATGGTTCATGTCCGGACGGCGCTGCACCGTTCCCCAATCCGGGTTATCCTTGAGAAGCTCGACATAGAGGCGGTTCAGGCGGCTGGTGGCCCGGATGTCGAAAGAGCTATCGCGTACCTGCTTGACGGTGGTGATACCGGCGAGCGGCAGGAAGAAACCGAAATGGTCCGGGAAATCCCGATAGGCGCAGGCAATCGGCGAATCGTCCGATTCCAGGTCCTCGGCCTCGAAGTCCGTCCCATCGGTTGCGAGGATGAATCGCGCCTTCGCCTTGGCTGTTGCCGGACTGGCCTTGAGCGCGGTAAGGGTCTTCGTGACGTTGCCCGGCGGACAGACCGCGATGTGGATATTGTTCGTCTGAAGGACGCCGCCCAGATCGGACTTGTTAGACGTGCCCGACCGCAGCCGCTTGATCGTCGTATCCTTGTTCCCGAACGCCTGGAGGAAAGCGAATGGAAACTCGACGAGGTCGAATGGCAGCTCAGCGAGAGCCGAAATCGCTTCTTCGATTTCGACCGGGTTCATATCGTTTCTGCCCCAAGATGCATTTCAAGTTTCGCGTTGTTTCGCCTCAACTTCGATTTCCTTAGCCGGGGCGATCTTGGCCGGCCCCTTCGCCGGGCTGACCGATTGTGACGAGTCGCACATATCAACCGAATTAGTCTAACCTTTTTTCCCGCGACAAGCGCGTATACCACCAAAAGTCGTATGGCTGCACTGAAACGCGACTTCAGCTTGGCCACCAATCGCGCGGGCGGGCTGCCTTTTCTGCTACTCCGAATCAGGCGCGAGATACTCTTCTGTCAACCAGTCCATATCTGCCTGCCAATGAGCTATAGCTGAGCCTTTGCTCGGATTGTTTCGAGCGCTCTCCACCATGTTCGACAAGACGCGGAGGAGTTTTTCAAAGCGCTTTTGCGTGCCTGGCCCGCCCCACTCGCTTGTATATGCGACCGAGCCGACAATCGGAAGCTCTCCTTCTATGACATGTGTTAGGATTCGGCGCCGAACGGCTAACGACTCTCCGTTATTGCCCACGTGATAACCAAGGGCGGCAAGCATTCCCTCGCTTGGACGAGCATCACCGCTCCAGGCCTGCGCGCGACGCAGCCACTCCTTCTCGATGGCGGCGACAACCAATTGCGCATTTTCGTTCTCGCCTTTCGCGAGGACGCGGACGCAATTACTGAAGATGGTAAGCAGGTCGGCGTCACTCCGGCTATCGAGATTTTGAAGCACGGCGGGCCGAGCGGTCATAGTTGGAGGTGATTTCTCCTGCATCGCGCTCCCCTTCAGAACAAGGCTAGATTGTAGTCCAGGAAACGGTATCTCTCCACGATGCACCGGTCATAACCGCTCATACATCCATCGACAGCCCAGAAGAGGAGTCGCCGCGGGTTGATTGCCGGCCACACTTCGGCCCGCAGCTTGCCGCCGGTATCTTCTACGTAGCTATTTTTGCTTAAGTTTTTGCCCTCCCCCGCGACCGATACGATCGCCGATACTAACCGTCTGTGAATAGCGAGCAATTCGTCTTTTGCACCCGCAACACCAAGTGTCGCATGCCATCATCGACGCATCGGCCGAATCGCATGTCCGCGTCGTGGCTCCGCACTTCGTTGCCAGCTTCGAGAGCGATGGCGTGGTGCGGCGCGCTGCGCCAATCATCAAATACCTGGTCGGCAAGAGTGACGACCAGGCGCGGCAATACATCAAATCAAAGGGCTGGAAGGCGAGCATTATTCCTTGCAGCAGTCAAAGCGCCATTTCGCGCGACGATTCGGCTGCCTAGCTCAGGCCGAGCCGCCAACTGTCAAGCGACAACTTGATCTTATACAACCTTGAAGTAGGATGTTGGCTATCCACACTTGAATATTTCGTCGATCCCCGCACCTAACTGTACTTCGGACTGCACGATTCATCTGTCGAGCCGGCGTCGGCTCATACGAGGGCTATGTGGCAAAGACTTCACCGCACGCATTGGAGCTTTCTTTCCAGCTGATCGAAGCTGTGAAGAGTAGGAGAGCAATTCCGTTTCTGGGAGCGGGCGCATCCAAGGAAGCTACCAACGCTGCCAAGGCCAGGCCACCGGACGCGAATCAGCTTCGAGACATTCTTGCTACGCGCTTCTTCAACAGAGACATGAGCCACCGTGACGTCATGGCAGTCGCAGAAATGGCCGTGGCCACTAGCGGAGGGCAAGCTCGAGTCTTCGAAGTCGTTCGGGAGGCCTTCGATAAGTTTGAACCTGGCGAGGCGCATCGGCTGCTTACCCATTTCAATTGGAACATGATTGCCACGACGAATTACGATCTCCTTCTAGAGCGCGCATATGAAGAACCGCAGCGGCGTCAAAACCTTGTCCGGTTCGTGAAGGATGACGAGCCGATCGAGGAGCGCCTGCAAGCGGTTTCAAATCCTGTCCAATATCTGAAGCTACACGGTTGCTTGGACCACCTCCACGATTCTGATGTGCCACTGGTTCTCTCGCGAGAACAGTACGCAGCGTACTCCGAGCATCGCACTCGACTGTTCAATCGACTGAAAGATCACGCTCGAGAGAACACGCTCATCTTTATCGGATACCGTCTCGACGATGCTCACGTCCGCGAGCTGATCTATAACTTACAGTCCAATCGGCGACCACGATGGTTCATCGTTACTCCCGACGCAGAGGACTACGACATTGACTTCTGGGCGACGAAAAATGTCGGAGTTCTGAAGTGTCGCTTCCTTGATTTGATGAAGGCACTCGACGCTTCGATTCCTCCACTGTTCAGAGCTTTTGCGCCGTCCGATGCTGTGGGCGAGTTTCCGGTCAGAAAGTTTTACGTCGTTCGATCTGAGGAAACGCAACAAGTTCGCGATGCTTTGGGTACGGATCTGACTTTCGTGCATGCTGGCATGCCCGTGGCGGAACAAAAACCGAAGCAGTTCTACGAAGGATATGATACCGGCTGGGGGGCGATAGCGGACCGGCTTGATGTTCGAAGAAAAGTTGAGGAGGACCTGCTTTTCAAAGCGCTGCTAGAAAATGAATCTCCGAAAGGTCCTTTGCTGCTGATGCTGCGAGGCTCTGCGGGGGCCGGAAAGACCATCGCACTTAAGCGCACGGCGTTCGAGGCTGCCACGGCCTCCAATGCACTGGTGCTTTGGCTGGAAGAGAGCGGGGCACTCAAGCCTGACGTATTCGTTGAGTTGCATAGCCTCACCCAAAGGCCCATCTACGTGTTCGTGGATCAGGTCGCGCTCCAAATGAACAAAGTATACGCGCTGCTCAAAGCGGCGAAGGCTCGGTCGGTGCCGATCGTAGTTGTCGGGGCAGAGAGAGATTCGGACTGGAATACCTATTGTGTGGCGCTTGAGGATGAGTTTACGCCGCACTTCCTACGCGTTGGCAATCTATCGCGCGATGAGGTCGAGGGCCTACTCGATCTGCTTGAGAGGCACGACTGTCTCGGCTTGCTTAAAGATCGAAGTCGAGAAGAGCAGGTTGATGCGTTCATGGAAAAGGAACGAGCTGATCGCCAGCTGCTGGTCGCTTTACATGAGCTGACCCAAGGGAAGCCGTTCGAAGAGATCATCATGAACGAGCACTCCCGGATTCACCCAGAGCGTGCTCGACAGCTCTATCTGGACATCGCAACGATGCACCAGTTCGGCGTGAAAGTACGGGCGGGTACGATCTCCAGAATCTCTGGGATTGAGCTTGAAGACTATAAGACAGAGTTTTTCGGGCCGCTCCAGGATATTGTGAAGGTCGAGCAAGACCGTTACACCGGCGATTACGCCTACAAGACGCGCCACGCGCGAGTGGCGACGATCATGTTTCGTCAGGTCTGTCCAGACGACGCTTCACGATCTAAGCAGTTCAGACGGCTAATCGATGGGCTAGATTTGGGTTACTCTTCGGACAGAAGAGCGCTCGAAGAAATCACGAAGGGGCGCACCTTGGCCGAGGCCTTTGCGGGGGCTACAGAGGTCCGCGAGATCTACGAGGCCGCGACATCAATTGCTCCGGACCAACCCTTTCTTTACCAGCAGTGGGCCATCTTCGAGTCAAACCACAAAGACGGCTCGCTTTTAGAAGCAGAGCGGCTAGCAGAGATCGCTCGCCAAGCGGATTCAAAGAACAAGCGACCAAATCGAAGCATTGCGCATACGCAAGCTGAAGTCGATCGGAAACGCGCAAATGCGGAAGACTCTCCTCTGATGAGAGAGTCTCTCCGCCGCAGAGCGCGATCGCGATTGGAAGGCCTTCCCACTAACGATCGCTTCGTTCTGTCCACGCGCTGTAAGATCCTTGTCGATGAATTGGTTGAGCTAAATGCCGAGCTGAGCGACGAGTCAAAGTCCCATGAATTATTGCATTTCGCAGAGAAGGTACGAGACGTCGAAGCGGCAATTTCACGAGCGCAACAGCTTCATCCTGATGATCCTGATCTGTTTCAGACCGAGTCTCGCTTTAGGCGAGAGATTGATCAAGAAGATAAGGCGCTGAGAGCTCTAGAGCATGCCTGGAAGGCTGGCCCTAGGGGATCAGGGGCAGCCCTGAGGCTGGCTCACATGTATGCAGCTCGGAAGCGACCCGACGACGCACTGAAAGTTCTACGCGAGGCTTTGGGTCGAAACGAAGACGACAAAGCCGTGCATCAGTCTCTCGCAATCCACTATCTGCGTCAGCCTGCATACGAGCGGTCTGTCGTGGAGGAGCATTTGCGGCGAAGCTTCGCACCAGAAGACCATAACTTCGAAGCGCGCTTCAACCTGGCGCAATTCCTGTTCTTCGCAGGTGACCTGCCAGGAGCGATATCTCTCTTCGAGGAGATCAATCGGCGCGCTCCCGAGGGATTTCGTCAACTAGCTCCGTCGAAGGAGAATGTCTTTACTGAAGAGGCCGGCCGTTACGTCGGTCGTATTGAGAGGAGGCGTGAACGTTTCCTTTTTGTGAAGAGCCCTCATTACCCACACGACATTTTCGGTCACCGTTCCGCTTCGGAAGCCGATGTCTTTGACGAATTGGAAATTGGTCAGGAAGTTAACTTTAGGATCCGCTTCAATAGGGAAGGGCCGACGGCAGTGGACATAAGGTTAGGCCGTCCTACTAACTGATTGGCGTAATCGGCTACACTACCTTGAAGTTGTCGTACAAATCTTGGCACCAGACGGCGAAGCGCTTGAGGTGGACGGCGAAGAACCGGCGGATCAGGTAGCTGCGGATGATCGAGATCACCATGAGGATCAGGGTGATTGCGCAGCTCTCAGCGAGCTTCACCTTGAACCCGAACAGCGGCAGCACGGCGTAATTGGCCCAGATAGAAACGACGAACCCGATCAGGCTCGACGTCACCACCTCAACCAGTGACATGACGCGGGACTGCTCCATTACAGCCCCGATGCGCTCGCGAGCGCGAGGCCCACAGCGGCGCCGGCGGCAGCCTTGGAGCCAGCGAACGAGGTTCGCTGCACCTTCTTGAAGTGCAGCGCCATGGCCTCATCCAGGTCCGCGTAGAGCTGCTCGACGCTGGCGTCGTTGTGGATGACGAAATCCGGCTTGATCCGGTCGATGCGCTCGCTGTCGTGAACGCCCCAGAGCAGGCCGAGCTTGTCGTAGAGGAACTCGCCAAGCTTGCCCCACTTGAGCTTGGCCGGCTTGGTGCCCGGACGCTTGATCATGATGACCACGCCACCGCGGCGACGGATCGCATCAGCCTCATTCGGGAAGCGGACGGAGTCGTTCATCACGGAATCGCCCTCGGCGATGCCGCGCTCCCAGGTGTTGGCCCAGAGATCCTGACCGATCAACTCCCGGCCCCACTCAGTGCCGATCGTGATCTGCGCGTAGCGCGAGGTGACGCCCAGGCACGGGATGACCTGCTCCTTGAGATCGCCCTCCAGGTAGCGCGTGATCTCGTCGGCCTTCATGCCGTTCGCCTGCAACAGCACGGCGAGCATCGCCCGCAGCGGCTCGGCGATGTGTTTGCGGCGGATGCCGTACTTCTTCTCCAGGTACAGCGCAGCCGTCGTCTTGCCCGACTGAGCGAAACCCGCGAGTCCAACTACCGTCATTTGTCTTCTCTCTCCTCGTTACAATTCAAGCAAATCAGCAGGCAAGCAGCTGCCGGGTCACATCGCAGGCTTCCCAGAGCGTCGGGACGCGGAAGCCGATGCAGTGCATGAGCATCGCGTGCTCGTGCGGATTGGCGTCGGGCTCGACCGCGGCGACGATCGGGATGCCCTTGGAGTCGGACCAGGCGATCTCCATCACGGTGCCGATCGACACGGTCTTGGCACCGTGCAGATTCACCAGCAGCACGTTGCAGCGCATCGCGTCCCAGCGGTCGCGGATCGTCAGCCCCTTGGGCATCGACATCGGCGACTCCAGCCTGGCGGTTTCGGCGGCTGCGTTCGTGAAGACGCCCACCTTCCGCAGGTGCTCCTGGCTGCGCAGCGGCGAGAGCGTCTTGATCCCGAACGGATGGAGCAGCTCCTTGGCGGTGTGACGCCAGTCGGTGGCTCCATCGAAGTCGAGCCCGGAGATCGGGCCCGCCAGGTACACGAGCGGCTTCATAGCTCCTACCTTTTGCATTCGCGCAAACACTCAGGCGGCGAAAGACGGCGCCGGCACGCGCACGACGCGCTTCCCAGGCCGCCATTTGCCCTTCTGCAAGGTCAGCAGCGAGCGCTTCCCGTCCGGATACTGGATGATCACCGTAACCGCCCAGCCCGACAGGCCCTTGTTGTAGCCGTGGCGCAGGTTCATCGCGCCAGCCACGTACACGCCCTCCATGATCTCGGGGCTGTGCTTGTCGCCGATCGACATCTTGCGCCCTGCCCGCGCGAAGCCGGCCACGGTGCCCTTGGCGCCGTTCGCGCCACGGAAGCCGTGGTTGCCGACCTCGATGCCGTCGATCAGATGGCTGTAGCCGTCATGGCACCAGACCACCTTGTCGCCGAGCTGCGGATATTTCATCCGGATGGCGTGTTCGAGCAGCGAGAAGCGAGGCACAGGCTGGTTGTTGTCGATGGCGATCGAGCGCCGTTCGACATAGTCCAGGTATGCGTCTTCGAGCTGCAGGCCGAAGCGGACGTTCTGGCCGTCGTTTCGGTACCGGCCTTCTCGGGCGTACTTCTCCAGCGCGATGTCGTGGTTGCCTTCCGCGACGATGAAGGTCCGGTCGCCGACCGTGACCATCGGCAGAGCGACCAGGCCGATCGCCGTCAGCAAGAACTGACCGCACTGCTCGACCTCCTCCTCCACGCTGTCGCGGCCCCGGAAGGCCATCTCGTAGCTATAGGCGTTGTCGTGGACGTGGTGGTGATTCCGCGCCTCGTTGTCGAAGATGTCATGACCGATGACGTTCTCGGGATCGAGGACGTCGACCATGCTCTCCCGGTACTGCGCCCGGCCACCACGCATGTCCCATCCGAAGATGGCCATGCAGTTGGCCTGGTCCATCTTGCGGACGTGGAGGTCCGGCATGGTGATCGCGCGAGCCCGATGGCCCGTGGTCACCTCAGCGTTCGCCACGTAGGCGTCGAGGTCGTAGAACGCCCCGGTATGGTCGTCCGCCGTGATCTGCCGGCAGAAGACGTCGCCGTCCTCGTCGAACTGCACCACGGTGGCGCCCACCACCTGGTGGAACAGCGACTTCACGCCCGCCTTGCGCGGGATGATCTTTGGCCGCGTGCAGGCGCCCGACGTCATGACCTGGTGGGCCTGGACGTTGGGGTCGTTGGACGGAACGCTCTTCAGCTGGCGCTTGGCGTGCGGGAACACTGCCCAGCGGCCCCGGCTGTACGTGACCAGATCGGAGATCGGCTGCGACGCGGTCGGCAGCGTGTTCATCTCGCCGCAGAACACGAAGTTGTCGCCGATCTTCATCTGGCCGAAGCACAGGTGCTCAGCCAGCTCGGGCGCGTACTCGCGCGCCTGCGGGTCGTTCTCCGCCCACCACTGGGTCTCGTAGGTCCATGGACCGACGATGATCTCAGCGTCGATGTAGGCGGCATAGGCCTTCAGGTTGACCCAGAACTCCTCGTGCAGGAGCGCATCGTTCTGCGCGCCGGTGAAGATGAAGTTCTTGCCGCGCGGGTCGCGGTACGGCGCGACGCGCAGGGTCTCGACCATCCAGGTCCGAGGCTTGCCTTCCTTCTCGACGTAGCGACGGTGCTTGGCGGACCAGCTCCGCAGCATCGGCGTGTCGACGATGACGGCTTCCGGGTTGATGACCGGGTATTTCGATTGGGTGATGAGTTGTGTAACCTCGGCCGAGAGCGTCTTCGCCCGGATCAACGGGTCGACTTCTTCGGCGGACAGTTCTTCGCCACCTGAGGTGACGGTAGCCTTGGGTGCAGACGGAACGTAGAGCGACCAGTCGATCGCATAGTTCTCTTTGCGCTTGCGCTTCAGCGCCTCTTCGGCGCGGACCCAGTTCGGATAGTTGATGTTCTCACGGCGCTCGGCCGTCTTCGTCGCGGATGCGATCCCGCCGCGCTGTCCCTGGGGGTGGTACCCCTGTCTCAGGAGGTCTTCGATGACCTGTTTCCTGCGGGCGCGTTCAGCGGATGGCGTTTGCGGCGGAGCCATGGTTTCCTTCGGAAGGCTGTGGAGATCTTCCTGAGGCACTACCATAGAATTTGCTTGAATGCAAATGCACGGAGGTGTAATGCAAACGGCTCCCTTTCGCCAGTTGCGAGACCAATGCATGATGACCAAGACCATTGCCGGCGTGATCGCCGTGCTGCTTTCCACCTCAGCAGCGGTGTCGGCCGAGGAATGCAACGTTCCTACCGTCCGAGAAATTGCCGAAATGCAGACTGACGTCCTTCGGGCGTTCTACAAGCTGGCGAAGCAGAGCGAGGCCGCCGTGATCGACATCGAGGTCAGGAAGGCTCGGTTCGGAAACAACAAGGTTGCCGACGCCTCCCCTTGCCTCAAGGCGTTTGGCGACTTGGTAGGCGCGTTCGAGCAGGAGCTGCGGAGCCGTTAGACTGCCGGGCTCTCACCGGCTGCCCCTGAGCGCTCAGGGTCTGCGTGTGCGGTTTGGTGTCGGTAGATGGCCGGGGCGTCCCGGCCCGCACAGGGCTTATGCTGATTTCAGATTGAGGAACTTTGTGATGCGGTCGACCACCGCGTCCGGCATGGCCATGACCTGGTTCGAGAGGCCGTCCATCCGTTCGGTCAGACGGGTCTCAATCGCGCGGACGGTATCCCAGGAGGCGTACTCCTCGACCACCTTCATCTTGAAGTTCGACAGTTCCTTCTCGACCGAGTGGATGGAGTCGGCGGCGTCCTTACGAACGCTCTCCACCTTCGTCTCCATGCGGTACCAGACGCCGGAGATGGCGCCGGCAACCGCGATCAGGGGACCGGCAAGGCTCAACACGTCGGCGAGAGTTACGTCGGCGAGAGCCATCAGAATTTACCGTCCTGTTCTGCCCGGTCGAGCAGGGCCAAGCAGGCCTTGGTGTCGTTGATGTTGGCGTTTGCCGCCACCAGGGCGGCCCGGTATCGCGCGATCACGACGCGGGCATCCATACCCGCCTTGATCGGGGGAAGCTCCACGGCGCTCGCCAGGCGCATGCAGGACTGGATGTCCATCCGCTCCTGCGGCGAGGCGTCACCGAATGTTTTGCAGGCTGCGAGCGTCAGCGGGAGACAGAGCAAAACCCCCAGCCTTCGCAGGCCGGCGAGCCAGCTGCTTTTCATAGTCCTTGACCTTCTTTTCGAGAGCGGCTTTCGCCGTTTCAGCCTGCTTGAGACGTTCGGCCGTGCCGGCGTCGGGCTCCTGTTCCGGGCAGACGGGCTGCTGGACGGCTGGAGCCGGCGTTGCTGATGCGTCGGCGAGCTGCTGCTTCAGCTGCTCCAGCTGCGCGGTGAACTTGGCGGCGGTCGATACGACTCCGCGGTGATGGGCGTAGGCGATGATCGCAGCCAGGATCAGCAAGGCCGCGAGGGCCTTGCCAAACTTGGTCGCGAAGATCGCCTTGGCCGCCTTGATGGCCTTATCCAAGGTGAACTCCTGCTTGATGGTCTGCGAGGCGGCGCTTGATCACGTCGCCGTAGAGCTGCCAGGTGATGAAGCCGACAGCGATCACGCCGACCCACCAGTACGGTGCGAGGCCGGCAGCGAGATCGTGGATCGAGTCGAGGACGGCCTTGGCGGTCTGGGCCTTGCTGACCATGTCCTGAGCCTGATCGAGGACGCCGGTCTGCTGCGCACCGCCCAAGGCGCCCGCTCCCACCAGGATCTTCGACACCAGCGAGCCCTTGTCGGCAGCTGCGATCGTCTGCGAGCCGGCGGTCCGGAGATCGTCGACGGTTGCGGTCTGGCGTTCCGGCGAAGGCTCGGCGGACTGATCGGGGCCGACGCTATCGAGGTGCGCGGTGGTCTCGTCGTTGGGATGGCCGGTGATCTTCAGGCCTTCCTTCCGCTGGAAGGCGGAGGTCGCGCCCGTCGTCAGATTGCCCCAGTCGCCGTCGACCTTGCCGACCGCGTAGCCCAGCTCCTTCAGCTTGCTCTGATAGACCAGCGTGACGGACTTGCTCGGCTTGGCCTCGAAGCCGTTGGCCAGGCGTCGAGCCCAGACAGCGTCCGCGTTGCGCATGCGCGTGTCGTAGTTGTTCTGCTTGTAGCCGGCGCCGTTGTAGCCCTTGGCGAACTTGGCGAAGTCCTTGGCGATGAGATGCTTGTCGAGCTTGCTCGACTTGATCTCACGGACCATGGCTTCGATCTGCTCGGCGACGCCCTTCGACAGCTCCTCGACCATGGCGGTCGCGTTGTCGTAGTGCAGGCGCTCGGCGTTGAAGCCCATGGTTTGGCCAAGGCCCCAGGACGCCGCTCTGTTGGCGACTTCCTCGTCGATCTGCCTCGCTTTTGCGATGACATTCAATCGACCGGCCGAGGTGCCCTGGTCCTTGTACTGGGTATTCCGGCTCCACTTCGGGATGGCGAGGCCCGCCTTGATGGCGTCCTTCAGCTTCATCGGCTTGTGGGACTGCAGCTCGGAATAAAACTTGTGCCGCTCGAAGAGTAGCGCGGGGGTGTGGTTGTCCTGCTCGAACGGCTTCCCCGAGGTCTCGCATTCGACAACGGCTAGCAGCGCGGACGCAGGCCAGCCGTTCGCGTTCGCTGCCGCCACGATGGCGTCAACGATTTCCTTACTGAACATGTTGGAGTCTTTCGTTAGAGGTCTTCGGGGAAGTTCCACTTCTCGGGCAGCACGGTGCCCATGACTTCGCCCGGGAGTGGACTCAGCATCAGGTCGTCGGCACGGTCGCTGAAGTCGGCGCCATTGCCGGGCCCACGACATTCGAGCGTTGAGCGGATGCCGGTGCTCTTGATGTACGTGTGGATCGCTCGCTGAACGACGTAAGAGCCGTTCACGCGGTCACGCATGCCCTGCACCGAGATGGTCTGGGTGTCCCGGATCCACGGGTCACCCTTCGCCAGATCGAACGTGGCCTCGACCTGAGCGCGGTTGAACGCTTCCATCTTGGAGTTGGCGGCGGCGGTCGCTTCCGCGGCCGATTTGAACCATTCGCCGAGAGGATATTCGCCGCCCGTGGCCTGCCCGATCGGAGCAGTCGACGACTTGACCCATTTACGGACCTTGTCGTGCTCGTCCCACCAGAACGCCTTGACGCCGCTGAACGCAGAGCGTTGCATGTAGCGGACCTGCCAGTCGCCGAAGTGCTCAGGCTTGAGCACCAACGTCGGCACGGGCTCGCCGCTGGCGTTCGTGACGGAGTCGCGCGGGACAAACATCAGCTTGCCGTCGACCACCTTTGCCACAGCACCGTAGCGGCGCTCCAGCTCGTTGATGACGTGAAAGTTGCTGGTGATTTGGTTCTTGGTCTCGACCTGCTGATCAGTCAGGCCAGTGGCGCCCGCGACGGCCATGCCGGTCTCGCCGGCAATGTCGCTGAGGATCTCGCCGACCGTCTTGCCGATGTATTCCTTGGTCGTCGGCGCCTTGTTCAGATCGCCGAATTTGGTGGACGTGCCGACCAGCTGCACACTGCGCGGCTTACCCTTGTAGACGACGTCGGTGAGATTGAAGGTTCCGAGGTAGGCAAGGCCCACCTCCTTGTAGCCGAGATAGACGCCGATCTGATCACCCGGATCGACTGCGGCGAGAGCCCAGTCTCGGTCATCGAGAGTGATGGTGCAGTTGTCGCCCTCGCCGCCGCCAGCGATCAGCTCGACTTTGATCTGCGTGGTTCGATCGTTGAAGTTCCCCGTGATATCGATACCGCCCTTCATGACGCGGTAGATCGGGGTGTAGCCGGTGGCCATTTACACTCCGCGCAAAAAGAAAGGCCGCCCCGAAGGACGGCCTCATACGCTCTCGCGTATATTTCGCGGTTATACGCGATCGCGTATGCCGCTGATCAGTTCCAGAGGAAGACCTGCTTGAGCACCGGGGGTGCATCCAGCTTCTTCGGTGCGTCTGGAAGGTTGATGGTGATGCCCAACGGGAGCACGATGCCGTAAAGCTCGATGCCGGGGTTCTGCTCGATCACCCACTCGACGATGCCGTTGGACGAGTTGCCGTACCTGGCGAAACAGACGCGATCGAGCCTGTCGAATATTTTGGTGACGTAAGTCGACATCAGATCCCCAGCTTCGAATTGTCTTCGGTTGCCGCCGGGATCACGACGCCGCCTGTGTAGACGTCATCTCCGTACTTGGTCAGCTCCACGGTGAAGTCGATTTTCTGAGCGATTCCGACAGC
Organism: Bradyrhizobium sp. USDA 3262; assembly: GCF_054060035.1. Taxonomy (NCBI): domain Bacteria; kingdom Pseudomonadati; phylum Pseudomonadota; class Alphaproteobacteria; order Hyphomicrobiales; family Nitrobacteraceae; genus Bradyrhizobium; species Bradyrhizobium sp. USDA 3262. The sequence continues at coordinate 5,389,010 of NZ_JBSSCT010000001.1, read as the reverse complement.
GCCGATCTTCTGCTCGACAGTGCGGACTCGCTTGATCGCGTAGGTCCCGACGAACTCGGCCGCGTATCCAGCCGGGTCCTTCAGCGGGTAGAACCGCATCATGTCCATCGGCCTACCCCGCCTGCCCGCTGCCTTCAGGCGCGAGATCGTGTCGAGGCCACCGAAGTGGTACGGGTAGAGCTTACCGTCGATCGAGATGTTCTCTTCGCCGGGGCCGACAAACTGCATCGCCGGATCACGAGAGAGTCGATCGTTCGACACCCAGGTGAACTGGTGGTCGCGCTGGATCGTCTCGAAGTTCGGCGTCTCATGGTTCGGCAGCGGAACGTAGAAGAGGATCGTGTCGCTGCCATCCTTGGGGGCCGTCTCTCCCTTCTCCAGGACGGGAGCCATGCCCAACAGCATGAATGCCATAGATACCTCTCGGATTGTTGGAGGAGAGCCCGGCCCCGTAGGGCCGAGCTATTCGCGTTAGGTGTATTCGGAGTCCGTATCGTGGGTCCGCCAGTTCATCTGCTCGTCGACGCGGCGCTGGACCAGCGTTGCGAGAGCTTCCGGATCGTGACTGTTGCCGTTGATGTGGATCGCGACGCTACCCCGACCGTTGCCGCCGAAGTCGCCCCTCATCGGGACGCCAGACTGCGGAGCAGCTGCAGGAACGTTCTTGATCGCATCAGCAGGCGACGGCACATCGTTGATGTGCTGCTCGATGAACCTGCGATAGTTGATCGCGCCTTGACGACCTTTACCGTAGGCTGAGCCAGGACCGACCCAGTCGGTGAACTCGTTGCCGTCCTTCTTGCCGGTGCGAGGATCTCGGAGAACGAGCCCCGGGATACCCGTGCGCTTCGATCCGTTTGGATCGGTCGGCAAGCCTTGGTCGGTGTAGCCACCGATGATGTGGCTGCCGCCGAGCGCGCGGTTCGTGAGCGCGTCGTACTGGGCGAACTCCTTCGGATTGCGCTTCAGCCGTGCGATCGTCGGCCCAAGCTCGCCTCGACGGATGGGTCCGTAGAAGCTCCTCGGGTTGATCTGACCATCGGCGCTGTAGCCGAGCATCTGACGCATGGTCTTACCCTGCATGTCAGCACGGTTCATGAGGCTCTCGATCGTTCCGCCTCTGCTCGCGCCCTCGGTTGCCTGCATTGCAGCTAGGTGCATCCTCAGAGTCGGATCGTCCTTCAGCTCCTGCGCGAAGCGGGCGCGTCGTGCCGCCAGGAAGGCGGAGCCGCCCAAGCCTGCGCCAACGCCGTCAGCAGGCCCGCTCACAGCTGCCGAAGCCGCCTCCTGCGAACCGCTGGTCGCCGCTCTTGCAGCGCTGTAGCCCATGTCGACCTTGCCGCCACGGCCGATGATGCCGCCCGTCCCGACACCGAAGTTCGGGAGCGAGCCGCCCGGCGTGACGTTCTTGATCAGGGCGTCGGGAGTGCCGACACCACTGAGCAAGCGCATGCCGCTGCCGCCTCCGCCACCAGCCAAAGAGGAGCCGGCACCTTCGTAGGCGTAGCCGAGACCGCCGCCTCGCCGCATTGCGCTGAAGTCGGTGCTCATGAGCGAAGCTCGTTCGATCTTACCGCCGAACTTGTCGAGCTTCTCACCCAGATAGTTCATCGGGTGGACGTCGGCCGGGTTGAAGCCCGAGCCGGACTGCTTCTGGACGCGAGCCGCTTTGTCTTCGGCGATCCGGTTTTGCCAGTGCTCGTAGGACTCGCCCTTTTCCCTGATCCTCGACTTCTTGACACCGGAGTTCTGGAGCGCCGTTGCAACGCCGGCAGCCAGTGCCGGAGTGCCGAAGATGGCCGCCAGCGCGCCAACCAGGGTCACGAACGAGGCCATGATCGAGATGACCGGGCCCAGGACGACGAGCGCGCCGACCAGCGCGATGATCTGGGCAGTGAACTTGCCCATCGACTCGGTATCGCCGCTGCCACCGAAGTAGGTGGCCAGCTTCGACATGACGCTGGAGATCATCTCACCGACTTCTCGCAGACCAGCTGCGAAGCCGCGGGCGAACTTGAACCAGGCGTCCGTCTTCCCGAGACTTCCGTCGCCGGGCTTGCCGAACATCGACTCGAGCAGGTCGCGGAACGTTCCGGGCTTGCCGAGGAAGCCCTCAGTCAGTCCGTTCAGCACGGCGGTGAGCTTCTCCTTCAGGCCGCCGGTCTTGACTGCGTTGTACCAGTCGGTGACGTATTGGCTGAGCTGATCGACGAGCGGCTTGAACGTGCCGCCCAGCTCGGTCTTGAGAACCTTCCAGGTGGCGCTGATGCGATCCATCAAGAACTCAAGGCTCTTGCTGTACTCGCTCCACGCTTCGCTGATGAAGTCGTTGCCTTCCTTCTGGCCAGCGGCCTCTTCGGCCAGCTGCTTGGTACGCTTGAGCATCTCGGGCGACGCGATCATGTTCGCCAGGAACCGACCGAAGTCAGCGCCGAACATTGCCGACATCGCCTTCTGACGATCGAGAGGCTGCTTGATCTTCTGGAACGAGCTGATCAGGTCGAAGACCCCCTTGTTGGGGTCCTTCTTGAGCTTCTGCTCGATCTCGCCGTACGAGCCGTAACCCAGCTGACCGGGAAGACTCATGAACAGCCGATCCTTTTCGGACCGGTGGTGCTTTTTGGTGATCGCGTTCGCTTCCATCGTCAGTTCAGCGAGCGTCTCGCCGAGGCTGCCGAGGAATCGAGCGGCTTGCTGACCCTGGGCACCAGCCTGGATGGCCGAAGCGCCGAACGCCAGCGTCGACTGCTGGTTCATGCCCAACAGCGCGCCGGAACCCATACCGGTGCGGAGGAACGAGAACATCTGGTCGGGGCGAGCGGCGGTCTTTGCCGACAGGAACGCGGCGATGTTGCCGAGACGACGGACACCACTCATGTCCTTCAATCGACCGGCACCAAATTCCTGCGCGATCGCGTAGCCCATGCCGTCCATGGCCTGGTCCACCTCGACGCCGAACGTCTTGGCGAGCATGGTGACCATCTCGCCGGTCTGCTCAGACATGTTTTCCGGGACGCCGGCCTTGGCCGCTTCGACCACGGTCTGCATGTACCGGGCCGGGTCCTGACCCAGCTGAACGGACTTCGGCAGGATGCGCTCACGCAGACCGGCAAAACCGCCGGGGATCTGTTTCTCATCCATGTTGATGCGGGCGTTGGCTTCCGCACGATCCATGTCGGTGGCCGACCGGATAGACGAGCTGACTGCACGGCCGGCGCCGTACGCCAATGCGCCGCCGATGAGTCCAGCCTGGAAGCCGCCGCTACGGACTGATCCCGCGACGGTGCGCATGGATGCGGCGAACGCGGCGCGAGATCGAAGCGCGGCTGCCCGCTGCTGTCGATCGATCCGTTCCTTCTGTCGCCACTTGGCGAGGTGCAGATCGGTCTCAGCTCGGTTCAGAGCCGCCGACATGCCCAGGTAGCGCTGGTTTTCCTTGTTGTAGATCGACCTGTAGGCCTGGTGATACTTGATCTTCTCCTTCAGCGACCTGGCGAGGCCTTCCTTCTCGTCGCCCGTCGCCTTCCTCCAAGCCCGCGCGTGCGCCTGGATGTCTCGCTGCATGCCCTTGTAGACACGCGCGTTCATCTGGCCCAGCTCGCGAGCTTCCTTGGCCATGTCGATGTATTTCTTGGTCAGGCCGTTGATGGCCTTGCCGGTCCCCTGCAGATCCTTCATCAGCTGGGGCGACACGATCGGCGTCGTTATGGCGTTCTTCGCGAAGCTCTTGTCGAGCTGCGCCTTGAGAGCCTTGATCTTCGCTTGGAGGGCTGCGATGGTCGCCGAGCCGCTGGAGCGAAACTCCAGCTCGGCAATCATCTTCATGTGTTCGTCGGCCATTGCAGCTCCCCTGGCTATGCACAAAAGAAAAAACCCAGGGCTCTATTTGCCCTGGGCAGCTTTGATTGCTTCGGCGTCTCGTTGATTGAGTGCTTGGACGCCGTCAGCGACGAGGATGAAATCGTCGAAGTCCATTCGATCCACGGTTTCGAGCGTCCAGTGGAAGCGCTCGAAGACCGGGAATGCGTCGGCGATGATGCGGCTTATTCGCTCGCCATGGGCTTCAAAAAATCTTCGAACCACTTCTTCATGGGAGCGAAGTCTTCGACGTCGATCTCGGCGATCACCTTCTCGTCGACCTCGCAGAGATCCGCGAGCACCTTCTCCATGGCAGCGATCGCGTCCTTCTCCATGTTCTTGATGAAGTTGCGGAGGTCGCGCACCTTCGGGCGGCGAGCCTTCATCTCGATGTACGTCGCGCCGCGGTACTCGAAGGGATGAGAGAGGCTGAAGGTTTCCTGCTTGATTTCGTTTGCCATTGGTTTGCACACCTATTGCTGGGGGAAAAAGAAAAAGGCCCCGCCGGGTGGCAGGGCCTTGAGTTGGGAGCCTGGCTGAACCTTAGGAGGTGAAGCCGAGGATCCGGCGCGCGTTCGCGCTCTTGTCGACGCCACCGATCATGGTGACCTTGTTGAAGACGTCGATTTCAGCGACGACATTGCCGTCGATGTTGTGCTGGTAGTAGTTGGCGCAGACGTTGATGGTCATTTCGACCTTCTTGCCGGCTTCCGCCTTGCCCGTCTTGATCGCCTTCACCAGGCACAGCGTGGTGATCACCACGCCCTTGTCGCCACCGCCCGGGGTGAGCAGGTAGCCGCGGAACGTGATCGGCACATCGAGCGAACCCGGGCCGTAGCCCAGCTTCGTCCAGATCTGCTCGTCCCACGTATGCAGCGTGAAATCGAACTCGATCTTTTCGATGCCGAACGGAATTTCGACGGTGCCGTCCATGCCGCCGCCGCGGAACTCTTCCACGGCGATGTTGATCTCGGGCGGCTGGAAGTTCGGCGCTTCGCCGATCTTGCCGACGCCGTCGATCCAGACGGTGAAGTCCTGGAGAATGTTGGAGTCGCGAAGATTGCTCGTGGTCATTTATCTCTCCGGCCACGCCGAAGCGCGCCCGATCCACGAGGGATCGAGCGGCTCGGTTGGCTCTTTTGGGTTGTTGGTGGAGTGCTACGGCTTAGCCGTTGGCGGCGATCGACCGATTGAACTCTTCGATGAAGTCGACGTAGTACTGCGGGTTGCGGCGAGCGCGGAACTGCAGGTGCTCCAGGAGCGCCGGCGGTTCGAGATCGAAGTCGACAGACAGCTCGCCCGCAGCGAAGGTCGCAGGGGTGTTGATGTTCGGGTCGATCCAGCACTTGCCGCCGATCAGCGCGCCGCGGGAGCGGAGCAGTCGGAGGTAGGAGTTGACGTCGAGCTGGATGTCGGCGAGCAGCTGCAGGCTGAACGGCTTATCCATTCGGCTGCGCTCGGCGCGCTCCAGGCTCTCGTACACCATGTCCGCGGTGCGGCGGACCGAGAGGTGCGCCCAGAGCGGGTCGGTGCCGGTGCCGCGAACGCCCCAGAAGCGGAAGCCATCGTCGTGGATGACGGTGGTGATCTGCTGGCTGTTCAGCATGTTCGCTTCGCAGTCGCGGTCGTTCGGCATGAAGTCGACCGGACGGGCCGGGCCGCCGATGTTCTGGATCAGCTCGTTCGAGAACGAGTACCAGAAGCCACGCTCCTCATCGACGCGGGCCTGGATGCCGGCCGCGTAGGCCGAAGCAGGCTTCTGCACGTAGACGGAGTTCTCGGTATCCCAGCTCAGCACGCCCGGATCGATGATCGAGATGCGCTGGCTGCCGTAGTCGCCGCGATACTCGACCGCGTCTTCATACGAGGTGCCGGGGCCGTCCAGGAACGCCACCGCACGGAGGCGGTCGACGATCGAGGCGAAGGAGACGCCGACCGGATTGGCGACGTGACCGAGGGTGGCGGTGATCGTTGCGCCCGCGCCTGCGCCCGTGACGGTCACGGTCGGGGGATCGGTGTAGCCGTAGCCCGGGTCGGTGATGATCGCGCCGGTCAGCTTGCCGCCGACCACCTGGGCCACCGCCGTCGCCTGACGACCGCCGGCCGGGGGAGCCTGCACGACGATGTTCGTGGTGGCGAGGATGTAGCCGGTGCCCTGATCGCCGATCACGAGGTTGCGGAGACCGTTGGTCGGGCGACCGCCGGTCAGACCCGGCGCGACGAGCAGCTTCGGCACGACCTGGAGCATCGGACGCGCCTTCAGCAGCGACCAGACGCCGGTCTTGCCAGTCGGCGAACCGACGGCATTCGACCAGCTCTCTTCCTGGCTCTCGCCCTCGGCGACACGGGTCACGACGATCACAGCCGACTTCTGGCTGTAGATGGCGTCGACCGCATCGAGCAGCGTGCCGGTGGACTTCAGCTGACCCGCCTTCAGTGCGTCGGCGAAGACAGCCACTGGAGTGTTGAGCGGGAAGATATCCGGGTCAGCGTCCGGCGCCGTGCCGACCAAGCCGATCACGTTCGACTTGACGGTCTCAACCGGACCGGAAGGGCTGTCGAGTTCGATCGTCTCGAGGCCGTGGAGGTATTGAACAGTCATGGGTTCTCCAAAAGAAAAGGCCGCCCTGTTCGGAGCGGCCTGAAGAGTGTTGGTGATGGTTGGTCGGCTTAGAGCGTCAGCGCCAAATCGAAGAGCGCCGTCTTGTCAGCTTCCGTCTTTCCAACGGCGGCGACGCAGGCGACGAGCAGCGGATTGTCCTCGACAAATTCAGTCGCGTAGCTCCAGTTGTCTTGGGTGTCCTGATCCTGGCTCTTGACCCAGTCCTCGACCTGCTGACGCAAGCCGATCTGGTTGAGCGCCAACCTGATCTGACGCGGAGTCACAGAGCGCGGGGGCTTCTGGAACTCCGAGATCGTGTTGGTCGCCGCGTCGTACCTCTTCTGACCGAAGTCGGCCTGCGGATTTGTGCCGGCGTAGCCGATGATCTCGATCAGTAGCTGACTATGCGGAAAGACGCGGGTCGCATCGACGCTCGCTGCCTGCAGGCGCCAAGAGCCATCAGCCTCTTTCGTCGCGGTGACCTTGACGCTGTCGGCTGCGCAGAGCGGCGTCTCACTATAGAGCGCGGCGTACCAATCCCGCCCGCTCAAGTCGTTCTTGGCGAACGATATGTTGGGCGGAAGGTTAGCCGGGTAAGGGTCTGGCACATAGCCAGACCACGTCCCGTGATTGATGATCTCCATGCCGGATGCCTTATGTCACTTCCGTGAAGTTGAACCAACCGCCACTGGCAAGCTGATACTGGTGATAGCGGTATCGCGAGGCACCCATGATCGCACAGGTGCAGACAGCAGAACCGCCGAACGGCTCGGTGATGGACGATCCGGTGTAATCTCCCGCGTACACCGCTCTCATGCTGATGACCGGGTTGATGTTTCCGGTGTGCCAGATGACGCCACCGCTGCCAAGGTAATAGCTGCCGCCGCCCTGGGCTTGGATGTATGCCGTTCCGCCCGAGTTGAGATAGCAGACGCCACCGTAGGACCAGACATAGCCGGTCGCGATGAGGCTGCCGGACGTTGAGACGTTGCCGGTGAAGGCGTCACCAGCCTTGTTAGCCGGCGTGTAGCCCAGGGTCGCCTGCGCGCCGATGTTCGCCCGTGCTTGCGCGGCGTTGTCGACGTCGGAGAGGTTGTTGACCCCCATCATGACCCGGCGCCACGGCGTCCATACGTCGGACGCGAAGACGCGGACGTACATGATGACCGCGGTATTCGTGTCGAGCTGGATCGCCCGTTGAACCGCATAGTGGGTCGGGCTGCTCCCGTAGGACTCGACGCTCAAATACCAATACCCCGACCCCGGCGCACCCGGGTTGTTCGGGAGGATGGTGTAGTACGTGCCTGGAGCGAGGATGGTGTTGAAGTTCGTCGCACCAGCGATCGGCTCCGTCTGATTGATGCCGATATTCCGACGCGCGAGCCCTTGCTGACCTGCGCTGAGTCCCTGAGCAACGCCGAAAGCAACGAAGGTCGCATCGACCGTCACCTTCGAATAGTAGAGCGAAGGATCCCAGGTCTGGGCCGCGGCTGCATACGACTGAGCAAGGTCTCGGGCCGCCAGCGTGTCGCCCTTCATCAGACCGACAGCCGTCCGATCCGCCGCGGTGGAAGTCGCGTCGGCAGCCGTGTCAGCCTTGTACTGGAGGGCCAGGTCTCGGGCCGCCTCGCACTGTGCGAGGGTATCGATGACTGCCTGCTGGATGGCGGTGCCGACGTAGATTTCCCAGTCGATGAACGGGCCGGGATTGCCGAAGATCGCCCTCGGAAGCAGCGTCAGCTGTCCGGCGTCCCGGTCCCACTCCACTAGCTCAGCAAAGGCATAGTCGGTCTGACTGCCCTTGCGAACGATGGTGACGAACGGCGACGGAGCGAACAGCTCGCGCTCCGCCAGGTCGGGGATCGCGAACACCTGGGTGGTGTTCACGTCCAGCGTCACCTCGGAATTGGAGTGAGCGAGCAAGAAGCCCTGCTCCGACACCAGAGCGATCTTGTCGAGTGCCGGCGCCAGAACCAGGTCCAGCCGATTGAGAGCCAGACCCTCGATGTAGGCGGTCAGGCCATCGATGGCATCGAGTTCGTCTTCGTTCGAAGAAACGCGGCGATCGATGTCATCGAAACGCCGGTTCCAATATTCGGGGTCGCCGAGGTTGTCCCTCGGCTTTACCCGGTAAATCTGATCAAACCGGCGAGCCACGTCTTAGACCTCTTCGTAGCTGGTGACCGCATCGCCGTAGTCGGCGATCAGCGAACCCTTGACGACCACGTCGCTTCCGGGGCGCGCCCAGATCTTGGGAGCGATTTCGACCGCCCGGCCGAGCGTCAGGCGATAGCTCTTGTCCGGGTCGATGCTCGGAGCCACCGGAGCGGCCCCGTTTTCGTTGTCTGCCATGAAGTGGATTCCTTACTTGGTGTAGAACGTCCGCTCGGCGACGTGGTACGTGACCTGCGGAGAGTTGGTCGTTCCGTTCTGGACGATGGTGAACTGCGTCGTGCCGGCCGGGAGACTGAACGTGTAAGTCTTCTGGTAGCGCTTCGCGGTCGCATCCTTCAGCTCGGTGACGGTCGCGTTCGGCGTGTAGTCCGTCGATCCAACCCGAACCGTCATGTTGTAGGTGTGCGGCGTCGGGTCGAACATTTCGAGCAGGTTCACGAACGTCAGGTTGTTCGCGCTGGCCGACATCGCTGGCACCGTCATCTTCGTCGAGACGTGCTTGAAGACCGTCTTCGGCCGAGAGACCGTGACGCGAGATCCGGTCAGATGCAGGATCGGCTGCATGTCCTGCGTGCCGATGAAGCGAGCCCGGAACTGAGCCAGCGGCGGAGCGACAGCGAGGATGCCGGCATTGTCGGCGATCAGCGGCTGCCACTGACCAGTACCGTTCGGCCGCATCTCGAAGACCAGCTGACACGAACCCGGAACCCACATTTCAGCCAGGATGTCGATATCCCGGAAACCGCCGTCGAGGTTGATCGGAGCGAACTCGATCGCGACCTGAGAGGACGGGAACGCGGCGCCGTAGACCTGGATCATCATGTCCTTGGTCAGGTCGCCCATGTAGTAGATGCCGTCCGTCGAGTAGAAGAACGTGCCATCCAAATAGGACTGACCCGAGGTCATGCCGACCTGGTGGTTCGCATTCGAGATGAACACGAGGGCGTAGCGCTTGCCCTTCCCGAGGAAGGTCGGCTGGATCGGGCAGACGTTCCAACCCGTTCCGATGCTGGAGTGCGGGTAGGTCGTCTTGAGACAGACCTTGGTGAGGTCAGGCATACCAGCCGTCACTTCGCAGAGCGCGAGGTGGATGTCTTCGTTCGCAGCCTTGGCCGTGATGTAGAAGCCGAGCTGGGTGGCGATGATGTCGTTCGAGACAAGGAAGGTCTGAGCAACCTGAGCGCCCGTGATCGCGAGATCAGTCGTGATCTCGTACATGAACGGCTCTTGCCAGGTGTCGAGCCAGTAGTAGTCCGTTCGCGTCCAGGCGTAGGGATGATCCCAGGACGCCGGGTTGCTCTGGACGGTCGTGAACTCGGCGGTGTTGAAGTCGTACAGGTTGGTGGTGTCGACCGCTTCACCGGGGGTGCTGAAGTTGTTGCCGTTGGTGCAGACCGTATAGCTGCCGCCGTAGCGGACGCGCGAGCGGGCCATGTAGCCAACCTGCATCGAATGCACCTGATAGCCGTACTGCGCGATGCCGAGCGACGAGGTGTAGGCACCCGTCTGGATCTTCAGCACGTTGACGTACTTTGGCATCAGGTAGCCGCCGGCCAGCGAGGCGTTCGGGTCGTTCGCCGAGAACAGCGAGATCTCGAACTGGTTCTTGTTGGCGTCGTTGAAGCGGATGCCCTCCTCGACCTTTGCGTCGTAGCCGAGCAACAGCGTGTTGTTGTAGTCCGACTTGTTCGGCATCAGGAAGAAGTCGGCGTCGAAGCCGGAAGCGTCGTCCGGATAACGCAGGCTTTCCTTCACGCGGGCCAGGTCCAGGTAGACCCGGGAGAGGTCGGACTGGTCAGCCAGGCCCTTCACGCGGTTCGCGAGGTCGGCCAAGTCGGACGCCAGCGAGGTGACTCGCGGCTCGATCATCGACCGGAAGGTTTCGAGCATGTCGGTTCTGATGTCCAGAGCGTCGGTCGAGACGACCTGGTTCTGGTCCTGCATGTCGATCGAGATGATCTGCGTGGTGTCCAACATGATGTTGGCGATCACGACGTGGGTCGCGGGCACCGCCGGAGGCACAGGGTCCGCAGCTTCAGCGCCGGCCGTGAAGACCAGCTGCGCGTCGCGGGACTCGGTCATGGACACGGCGCGGGGCTCGACCGTGCCGGTGTCGACGTCGGTCAGATAGTCGCGGGTCTCGATGTCCGTTTCCGTTTCCTGGCCATAGGCCGACACGGTGACGATGCGGCGGGCTGCGGCGGCCACGTAGGTGGCAACCGACTGCGTCAGGACCGCCCGGCGACCGAAGACGGCGCCCATGTCGTAAACGCGACCCTGGCCGACCGTGACTTCGACCTGGCCGGTCTTGGTGACCATCAGGCCCGAATACTTCCGGGTTGCGCTGACGGCGTCCGACACGATGTTGTCCATCGCCTGCTGCACATAGTCCTGCAGGTTGTTGTGGTCGGTCGCGACCTGTTCCTGATAGTCGCGGAATTTAACTTTGCGGTCCATTGCGGGCCTCTTGTTGACGCACGAAAAAGCCCACTGTCCTCGGGGACAATGGGCTCAGTGCATTGGTTGATTTGATCAGATGACGATCTCGTCGCCGGCCCAACGCGGCAGGCCGGCGATGAACCCCGGCTTGGTGTTGGTGTCGAGCAGGATCTGGTCAGACAGCCTCTTGGCGGCGATCACCGCATGCCGGTTCTGCGCCATTCTTGAGCCGTCATGCGGCGTCCAAAAGCGAGTGCGAGGCACGAAAGGCTCGTTGATGCGCGCCTTGAACCTGCTCCACTTCGTCGGCATGGAGATCTTCAGCTCGGCCGTCTTCGGCTTGACGCCATAGCGTCCCACGCCCATGAACTGGATCGAGCGGCGCTTCGCCGGATATTCGACCGAGGCGTCGTAGACCGGATAGCGCATGTAGAGACGATATCCGGCCCGAGACGGGACGTAGAACTTGTGAAAGTTCACCCGGTTCGAGAAGACGGCGTTTCCATTTTCATGACCGGCCTGAGTGACCAGGTCGGGTTGCGCTTGTACCGGCTCCAGCTGAGGACTGATTGAGCTGCGCCAAGGCGCTTTCATGATCGGCTCGATCGAGACGATCCGCTTGTAGGCGGTCGAGGGGATCGAAAATTTGCCCTTCCGAACGATCGTGTTGGAGAACAGCGAATAAGGCAGATGAGCCTTGATGAAGAGACGGAAGTAGCTTCCGTAGTTCTCGACCTTTGTGTCGGTCTCGGCTCCGTTGACGACCCACCGCGCGCGGCGAGCGGTTCGCTCTGCGGCACCGTTGGGGTACGGAAACTTGCCGTTGAGGAAGCAATGCGCCCGCGAACCACCCATGAACATGCGGTAGTCAGCGGTGGCGTTCTCCCATTCCTTCCAGGTTCGGACCTGCGGCAGCTTCTGCAGCCAGGACTCGCGCTGCTCCTTGGTCAGCGATGGACCGGAGAACAGCGTGCCCGGAGGCGTCTGCGCCTGCAGGAGCTTGCTGTCGATGAGATCGAGATAGGTCTCGATGCCCTTCAGCGTGCCCTTCAGACGGTGGTGCTTGATGGCGTTGGCGACGACGCTGCGGCGCTTGGTGATCGGCCAGCTCGAGTCCCAGAGGTCTACCGAGAGAGCCCACGCCAGGTAAGGCAGCAGGTTCTCCGGACACTCCCACGGGTTCCAGAGCAGCCGGATCGGGATGTCCAGATCAAGGAGGCGATCGACCTGGGAAGCCAGCGTCCGCTCGTACTCCGTCGCATTCGGCGCCAGGATGTGATCCATCAGGCGCGTCGGATACTTCGCCATGTTACTCCACCCTGAGCTGCTGCGGCGTGATCGCGGCGCTTTCGATGATGACGCACTGATCGGTGCCGGCGACGACGTTCTCGGCCGGCGAGATCAGATCTACCGACTGCACGCCTTCCTGGTTGAGGGCGGAAATGATCGCGGACCTGGTCAGGTCCCGGCCGATCAGCGAAACGTTGTCCCGGACCTTCTGCAGCGCCTTGCCGATATCGGCCATGACCAGCGATGCGTCGGGGCCCGGATAGAGCCAGATGTTCGCGACGATCTGGGTCGTGATCGGCCTGACGGGCACGACGCTGACCACGTCGGTGAGCGGCCGAATGCCCTTCGAATTGATGCGATCGCGGACCAGCAGGATGGTCGCTGTGGTCGGCATCGGATTGGATCCGCGCGCCATGACGGTGATCTTCACCCTGCCCCTGTCGTCCATCTTGACCGCGGTGGCGTCCCGGACATTGGTCGGGTCGGCGGAGAGCGCCTGGAAGATGTAGGCGCCTTCGGAGCCAGCGGTCGTGAACGCCTCGGGCGCGAGCTGGGCTCGGCGGCGCAGGCTGTCGTCGGTCTCGCCGGCAGCGCGCTCGACTCCGAAGAAGGCGGCCAGGTTGTCGAGGTCGCCTCCCCTGGAAAAGGCCAGCATGACGGCGCGAGCCGCCGAGTTGATGCGGGCTCGCACCAGCATCTCGCCATAGGCCTGCGGTTCCAGAATGACGTTGGTCGGCGACTGTTCGAGCTTGACGGCAGCGGCGAGAGCCGGGTTCTTGGCGACGACCTCGTCCTGGTACCGCTTGAGCAGCACCTCGAAGTCGATGGTCTCAACGACGTCGGGCGGCGGCAGCCGCGCGAAGTCGATGTAAAGCGCGGGTGACTCGTAGTTCGGCATCAGGCCCTCGCCTTAGATTGTTGTTTTTGTTCTCTTGAGCTGCGCGTCGATCAGGTCGACGCCCTCAACGGTGATGGTGATCTCGCCGGACGAGTCGAATGCGTCGATCGACACACGGGACACCTTGAACTCCGGTTCGTAGGTGTTGATGGCGGAGATCGCCGCCATCATGCCGGTCATGAGGGTTTCCTCGTTGCCCGGCTTGTCCTGCATGTCGGTGAATTTCGATCCCCACCACAGACGCATCAGCCGAACGCCGATGCGCGTGGAGAGGATGGTCTCGATGGACTGCTTAATGCGTGGCCAGCCCTGAACGTATTCGCCCGTCTTCCGGTCGATATCGATCAGATGCTCAGTTGCCAGCGCCATTCGCAGGAGCCTCCGTCACGACAGCGCCAGCGGCCTGAGCCGCGGCGGCCTTTGCCTTCTTGGCGATGGGAGCCGGCTTGTCCTCAACCTTCGTCAGGGCGTGGCCCAGATACTTGGCCTGGCCTTCCGTGAGGGTCACGACCTTGCCCACGGGCTGCTTGAGCCCACCGAGCCAGATTTCCTTGTCGACCGTGTATTGCGGCATCGTTCTTGTTCCTTGTTACGAGATCTTGGCCCAGACGACCTGCGACGGGCCGGCATCGGTCATGACGCGGTTCGTTGCCGCTTCCTTGGGGCCGGAGACGCCGAGGTTGACTCGGCCGTTGTTGATGTAGACCCAGCGCCCATCCACGCCGCAGGAGCACTCGGAGGCGCCCTTCACTTCGACGTAGCTTTCCTGGATGGTGACCTTGGTCTTGTCCTTGCCCTGGCTGAGCGCGATGGCTGAGCCGTCAAGCTTGATGTTCGCCTTGTCCTCTCCGAACGAGACGTTCAGGTCGTTCTCGGTCCACTTGATGACCGCCGTCTTGTCCTTGAACTGGATCTTGACCTGATCCTTGTCCATGACGACGTCGGCCTTGGAGCCATCTTCACCGTAGCGGAGATGGACCTTGTCCTCGTCCTGGCGATAGTACGACTTCTTGTCGCCGACCGTCTTGACGATCTTTTCCTGGTCCGTCAGTACCTGCGTGGTGTCGGAGTGACCTTGCTCCTCGATCTGCGGGATCTTGCGAGAGGCCTGCTGCTTCTGGCCGGCGCCCTGCCCGTCAGCGCCAGCGGCCCCTCCCGGAGCCTGAAGGTTGCCGCCGTTGAGCACTGTCTGGACGGTCTGGACGATGTTGCCAACCGAGGTCAGGTTCGTCAGGCCCTGCAGCTGCGCGAGCTGGCCGAGGTTGGCGAAGCCCGACATGTTGCTGATGTTGATCAGGCTGCTGATCTGGCTGAAGTCGCCGATGTTGGCGAGGTTCAGGTTGGCGAGGCCGCCCGTGTTGCCGAGGTTGCCGATCGCGCTGGTGAAGTTGGACATGTCCAGCCCGTTCAGGCCAGCCATTCCAGCGAGACCGCCGAGATCACCCATGGCGTCCATGTTGGCGCCCTTCTTCTGGATGATCAGGTGGTGCAGGTTCTTCGCGACCCGCTGCCAGGTGCTGTACTTGTCGTTGCCGCCCTGCTGGCCGCCGCCCTCGGTGGACGCGCCGCTGGCACCTCCGGATGAGCCGCCCTGCTGGTTGCTGTTCTTCTGGTCCTCTTCGTCCTCGACCAGATGGACGACTTCGTCAGGCTTGTCGTGGGGCGACGGGGTCTCGGGCCCGTAGTGATAGGGCTCAGCGGTCGCCAGCTCCATCATGCCGTTGACGCCGCGGAGCAGCGCGTACTGGCCCTTCTTCGGCGGGACCGACGACTTGATGGTGCCGTGGGAGAAGCTCTTCCACGGCTGCCAGTCGCTCTTCACGGTGTCGCCGCGCTTTCCGCCCGAGCCGCTTGGGGTGTCGTCCTGCCCGTCGTTGAGCTTGACGTACCAGCGCTGCTTCTCGAACTTGACGTCGACGATTTTACCGAGCCGCTCCTTGCCTTGGATCTTGCGTTCAAGATCCTGCATGCGCCGCTCCATCGCGTGTAGAGCGCGCATGGCGGGTTAGTCCTCTGGGGTGATGTCCAGCGTTTCTTCGGCGTGGGCGCCGCTTGCCAGGTTGATCTGGCCGAGCGCCGTGACGTGGCTGCGGGGCACCTTGTTGATCCGTTCACCGTTGAGGAAGAAGTACGAGCGCTCGACTGACCGGTTCCGTCCGATCATCAAGTCGCTGGTCCACTCAACGATGCCGACGGCGATGCCTTCTCGTCGCAGCTCTGGCTGGCTGATGCGTTTGAAAATGACCTTCGTGGCGGGTGCCGCGTTGGGGTCGCCGAAGGTATTCAGGTTCGCCATGATGGCGATCTTCTCGACCAAGTCCCAGGCGTTCGCGTCCCCGTCCAGCTGGACGTAGCGGTTCTCGTCGATGATGACGACAACCACGCGAAGGCAGGCGTTCAGTTCGCCCGTCGAGTGGTGCTCGGTCGGGACATTCATGACTGCGACGCGAGCGCAAGGCGTCTTCAGCGTCCAGTCTGCAATGTCTTTCTCATCAAAGAGGCCATCGTACCAGTCGACGTTCTGCATCTCAGGCGCCGCGGCCTTGATGGCCTCGATGATGTTATTTCGGAAGTTGACGATCGCGCTCATTAGGTTGCCTTCAGGTGATCGCGGATCATCTTGCTGATGCGCCGCGCGTTCTCAGCGGAGAAGCCCATGAACGGGCGAGCTGGTGAGTGCGGCGTCGTCTTCTTCTTGTACTTGCCGCGGCTGTTCTTCACGCCGTCCTGCACGTACGAGCTATAGGGAGCGTCGGAGACGACCTGGAAGCCGTGGTTATCGATCTCGCCAGTGTGGATGCCGCCGACGAGCTTGCCGGTCGCATACAGTGGCCAGTCAGTGCCCTTCAGCTTGATCGTGAGCGCCGCGAGGCCCGCCCACCTCTCTCCGGACGGGCTGGTCTGGGTCTTGTTGATGCGGTTCTGCGTCGAGCGGACCATGTACTCGGCAGCTTGCTGCCAGACCGGCTCCATGTGCTCCGCGTCCTGGAGGAGCTTGGTGATTCGCTTGTTCAGCTGAGCTAGAGACTCAGCATTCATCCTGACGCTGAAGGAAGGCATTACGCCCTACCGCAGTCGAACGACCCTCCGGAACGCTTGACGTTCGGGTTCGTCGTGGTGCTGGTGCCGTCGCCATTGTCGACGGTTTCCGGCGGCAGCCCGAGGCCGACCTTGCCGGTCGAGATCTTCTCAAGCAGCGCCAGCGCGTCCTCGTAGCGGACCCGCATTTCGTCCGTACGCCCGCCGCGCCCGAGCGCGATCTTGTAGACCGCGATGTCGATCGCGCAGTTCTTCACCACGCCGGGCGTGGGAACTACCGGGATCGTGTACTGGGCGGACAGGTAGGCGTCGCAAATCTCGTCGGCAGCCAGAAGCCCCTTGTCAACAACGAGAGGGTCTGGCGTGCCGTCACGGTCGTAGTCAGCGATCTTGACGAGGAGATCGGTGCCGTAAAGCTCGTCGATGTCTTCCTTCGTCGCGTATCCCATGACCACTCCTGCCGATTACTCGGACTTCTTCTTGGCGGTCTTGCCGCCCTTCTTCTTCGGCGTTGCGGGCTTACCCTCCGTGTCGGGGGTCTCTTCGCTGTCGCCCTCGCCTTCGTCGCCGGCTTCATCGCCGGTTCCGTCGCCGGTTTCGTCAGCGGAATTGTCTTCGGTATTCGTCTCCGCGCCCTGCTCCTCGACGGCCTCGGGGGCGGTCTCGGTCGCAGCCGGCTCGACGGGCTCGACAGGAGCGACCGGCTCCCGGGATGCCTCGGCATTGCCGTGCAGGTTGGCGAAGCGTGCGGCACGGACCTCGTCCGTCACGAGCTTACGGATGCGACGCTTGTAGTTCGCGGTCGCTTCACGGGTTCGAAAGCCTTTTGCTCCGAGCATTCTTGATCTCCAGACTCACAAAGAACCCTCCCCAGCTGCGAGAGCCAGGGAGGGTTTTGTGTTTCAGCTGTTAACCGTCAGAGGGCTGACGATTAGGCGGCCAGCTTGTGCTTGAACGCCACGATGCGGACGATCTTCGCGTCGTAGACGCGCTTCCAGTTCGCGACGTCGGCCAGCTCGGTGTTCGACGGGGTCACGCCGACCTGGTTCGCGCCGAGCCACTTGACGCCACGCGGATGCATGACCCACTGGCGGCGGTTCACGATGTACTCCTGGCCCATGCCCTTCAGAGCCTGGCGCTCGACTTCCACCGGCACCTTCGGCGACTTCTCGCCGAAACCGATCGCGCCGGGGCCGAAGATGTAGGTGGTGAACACGCGGTTCGCACCAGCGCCGGTCACCGGCATGCCATCGTCGACGATGACGGTCTTGCCGAGGTAGGTCGGGACCGTCAGCTTGCCCTGGGAGTCGGGCACGAAGTCGATCAGGTCGGCCTTCACCATCGCCTTCAGGGTCAGCGAGTGGACGGCCACGGCGTTCAGACCGCCCTGCTCGTCGCCGAGCAAGAAGGCCGCGTCGATGAACGAGTCGGCGTCGAAGTTCTCGGCACCGCCGGTCAGCGCGGAGATGTCGTTGACGTTGGCCGCCATGTCGGTCGAGCCCATGGCGCCGGCCAGGGTCGCGAGCAGAGCGGTCTGCATGCGCTTGTTCCACCAGTCGGCGAAACGGTTGGCGATCGCGTCGATCGGGTCCGCGCCGGACAGGTCGGCCGCGAGGTCGGTCGAGCCGAACGCCTTACCGCGCAGCAGCTTCACGGCCACGTCTTGGCCGGTCGTCATCTTGCTGACGGTCAGGTCGGTCGTGTCGTCGAGGATCTGCTCGGCGTCCGACGCATCGAGGTCGTTGAAGTACGGCATGTTGACCGTCTTGCCTTCGATCTCGGAGTCGATGACGCTCGACAGGTCGGTGATGATGCCCGACTGGAACAGCTCGGACTTCTGCGTCGACAGAACCTGGACGTACTTGTTGAACTTGGTCGGGACGATCATGTCCGCGAGACGGGTCTCAGTCATTTCTCACTCTTGAGTTTGACTGGCCTTTGCCCTCTTTGGGTGCAGCTTTTTGCATTCATGCAAACGCCGGGGCGCGAACGTCCCGGCGGTTGCGAAGAATGAGCGTGTTGGGGTGTTAGTCCGTGACGCCGGCTGCAGCCTTGAGCTGCTTGGCCAGTTCGGGTTTGGTGTTTTCCAGCACCATCTGCTGGGTGATGTTGCGCGTTTCCTTGGCCCAGGGGTTCACGACCCCGCCGGCCGGCGGATTGCTGGGGGTGTTGGGGTTGGTCCCCAGGCCTCGCTTCTCGTCAGGCTTGAAGAGAGCGGCGCGGCTCTCGCGGATCTCAGCGACGAGATCAGCGACGGTGAACGCGGTGCCCGCGTGGTCCTTGATGCGCGGGTTGCCGTTGGCGTCGATGACATCGACGACGACATTCCCGTCCTTCATGGACGTGCGGACGAACTTGCTCACCAGGAGTTCGACGGCATCCCGCGCGTCGTCCAGTGGGTTGGCTTTTGCTACCTCGGACTTGATCTGGCTGTCGCCCATCAAAGTCTTCAGTTGCCCCGTCAGGCTTTCGTTCGCCGACTTCAGGCCCTTGACCTCGGTGGTCAGCTCGGTCTCACGCACAGTCCACTGTGCCTGGAGCTGACCCTTCAGGGTCTCGACCTTGGTGTTGGCGATCTGCTCAGCCTCTTTCGTGGGATCGAGTGCAGACAGTCGTGCCGCCGTTTCGACCGCGGTCTTCGCGGCTTCCGGCGTGATGTCTCCGAAGGCGGTGACACGCTCGATCGCGGTGCGAGCCGCGGCGGCGTCGAGGCCTTCGTAGGGCTTCAGCTGCGCCTGGAGCACGGAAACGTTGTTGCGTTCCGCACCGAGCGCCGTCTTCAGGCCCTGGGTGTTGTCGAGTTGGAAACCGTCGATCGGCGTGACGTTCAGGAAGAACTTCCCGTCCTTCTGCACGTAGTAGCCGCGGAGGCCCTCGTCGAGTTCATTGAGATCAGTAACGACTGCTTTGAGCATATCCATCCCGGAAATGCGGGGCATCCCGCCCCTCGTGATAAAAGGACCCCATGGCATCCCGCCGTGTGGTCCGGTGAATCCCCCAGGAGCGGGGGAATCGGAGTTGCCAGCAGCGATCGGTCGAGGTCCCATCCCGGGAGGCTCGGTTGATCGGTGCTGGCGAATTGGGTGAGCCGCTGAGCGGCCCAAGAGTTCTGTCCGCCCTTGGCGGATGAACGAAGACTGGCTGGCACGGCAGGTCTCGAACCTGCGACACCCTCGTTAACAGCGAGGTGCTCTACCGGCTGAGCTACATGCCAAGAAGTTGTTCAGCGGCGGCGCGGGCGTGCGGCGCGCTCTTTGGTATCTCTGCCCGTCTTGTGCAGGATGCGAGCTGAGACCGCTGAAATCGCGCTCTACCGGAGGAACCCAGGAGCGCGCGAACCCACGACGCAAAAAGACCCGCCAGGCGATTGATCCTGGCGGGCTAGAAGTCGGAGTGAGATTGGTGTTGAGCGGGCACCCATACGGTGTGCCTATGATCTCGCAGGCAGAGCCTAATCGAGCGCTCAGGCAGCCAGAGAAATTTCCTCCACGGGAGTGAAGTCCCGCTCGAAGGCCTCGGGCTTCTCGAACCCGATCGAATTGTCAGCGTAGAAGACGACGATGTCGCCTGCGGCGCAGGACTGCACGCCGAACGGTGTGCTGTAGGTCAGACCGCCCAGGCTGTTCATCTCCAGCTCACCCGATTGGATCCGGGTCACCAGCCATTGCGGCGGCGTCTCGTCAGCGGCTTGGCCCCAGAGTGGCAGGCGGAAGGCTTGGACGAGGTTTTTGCTGAGGAAGAGCTGCACGGTCACTCCATTTGCATTCAAGCAAATCTATACGCATGATATGGGGTTTCTGTCAAGCCCCACCCCCAAGAAAAATGCAAATCAGTGCTTGCCGAAGAAAAGCCAGATCAGCCACAGCGCAAACAGGGCTGGAACCGCCTTCCCGAACAGGAAGGCCAGCCCGACGTTGCGAGCCATCCTGACATCTCCTGCTATCTGCTGGACGTGTTTGTCGCCGGTAGGAGCACCCAATACCTCCGGCCGCGGAAGGCTGCCGGAGGGCATCGGAGGATCGTCGTCAGGTGACAAGTACGGGGCCGGTAGGCCTTTCGCCCGCGCTTCCAGGTTCAGAATGTGCTGCCACTTTGGGATCTTTCGCGCCATGCTTGACCTTCTTCTTGCCCTTGACCGTGAACTTGGGCTCGAAGCAGATCGGGCAGCAGTAGTACTCGTCCCCGACCAGCTTATCGAACAGAACCACGGACTTCGGGATCATCCGCACAAGCTCGCGCACCAGCGTGCCCTGCTTCAATGAGCAGGGCTCGCAGAAATATTGCTCGGCTTTCAGTTCCAGTACGATCTCAGCCATGGGACGCGCCACCTACCATGTGCATTTGCACCCGTCAATCAGATTTGCTTTTTGGGCCGATCCTGATTGTTGGGGAAATCAAACGTCTTCGGGGTACCCCCGGTTCCGTTTGCAGGCGTGTTGCTGTTGGCCGCGGCCGGGTCCGTCGTCTTCGACGGGTCGGCGGCTGGGTCGGTGGCGCTGGCGTTCGGATCGGTGCCGGCCGTGAGGGCTTGGTCGATCGCTGCCAGGGCGGTCAGCTCGTTCTGGATGTTGAAATCGTCGCCGAGCAGGTTCCGCTTGTAGACTTCGCGCAACAGGGTCTCTCGCGAGATGCCGCGCTTCTCGTACATGGCGACGAGCTGCTTCACCTCCTCGATCCGATCCTTGGTGTTCGAGAACTCGGTGTTCAGGATCACCTGGACCTGGCTGTAGTCCTTGCCGGTCCACTGCCCCATGAACTTGATCGCCTTCTCCAGCGCGTCCTGGCAATTGATCGCCATGTCGTGGACGACGGAGTGGACTCGCGTCTCCTGGATGTCGCGCTCGTTCTGCGGAACGTACTGACGGTGCGTGCCCGTGACCGGGTTCAGCGCCATCATGTCCATCTGCATTTCGAGCTTGTCGAGATCCTTGGCGCCGCTCTCGATCGCCGTGCCGCGGGGCTCGACGTAGTACCAGCGGCCATTGGCCTCCGGAGCGTAGAGCACCTTGTAGGGACCGATCGCGAACTGCTTCTCGTCTTCCGGGTCGATCTGGACGCCGGAGCACGCCAGCATCGGGAAGCGCGCTGCCGACAGGATCGACCGCTGGTCCGAGCTGGAGATCCAGTGCTCGATCTGCTTGTAGGCGAGATCGATGAAGATCGGCCGGGCCAGGTAGTCGGCTTCCTTTTCGCCGGCATACATGGTCACGAACGGAACTTCGGCCATGTTCTGCAGCGGGGTCTCTTCGACGAACTCCCAGTTCGATCCGCCCGAGGCCGCTTTCTGCTCCCAAAGCTGGACGATGCCCGAGGTCTTGGTCGGGTCGATCTCGATGACACGGATCTGGTTGTAGAGCACCTCCTTGAAGCCGTCGCGCTCGGCGCGCTGGCTGCGGATGCGGACGTGGACGGTCTTGGTGTCGCCGCCGACATACATGTCGTAGGCGGCTGCCACGTCGTCGACCTTATACATCTTCATGAAGGGGCGAGCGCCCGAGGCCTTCTGGTCGGCGAGGCTCTTCATGTTGTAGGTGTCGGGATGATCCACCATCAGGTGGCACATGCCGTCGAGCATCGAGTTGTTGAAATATTGGTGCCCGAAGATGTGCAGGTGGTTGCCCTGCAAATCGATGTCCTGGGTCCACAGATCGAGGTCAGGATCGCCGTTCTGGACCTTGAGCAGCGTCCGGAAGGGTTTGGCGGAAGCCGCATCCACGGCCTCCCTGAGCTTGTTGAGAGCGAACGTGGATGCCAGTCGCGCCTGGTACCGGGTGTCGGACTCCTTCTCGTATTGCGGGAGGAACTCGGCACCCTTGGCACGCATGGTTTCCGTGCCGCCATAGACGGCGCGGAGCATCGCGGTGCGGGTCTGCATCGTGTCCGCGGCAGACGAGAGCTGCCCGGGGTTACCCGTCTTGGGGGACGGGGTGTATTTGATCTGAGTGTCGGCCATTTCTGGGGACGTCCTGACTTTACCAGTCAAGGATCGCGGCCTTGCGGGGCCCGAGGAGTTCGTTGAAGGCGTCGGACGCTGCGTCCACCTGGTCGTCATGGGTGCCAAGCGGGAACATTTCCAACTCATCGGTGAAGCACTCATTCCAGTGAGCCTTCACCATCTTCACGTTGCGACCTTCGCACTGCGCAGCGAACGCTGCGGCGCGGGTCTCCTTCGAGCCTGTGGGGCGGATTGCCTTGATGCGATAGCCGGCGAGCCGGCGGATGAAGTTCTGGGCCTGGCTCTTGCCGGCCTGGCCCGGGTCTTGCGGGATGACGATCTGGACCGAGTGTCCGTCACTGCGCGCGGTGTCGAAGATCTTCTTCTCGACTTCGAGCGACGACCCGCGGAAGCGGATGACGTTCTCGATGTAGAAGACGCCGCTCATGTCCTTCGACATCAGGACGCCGACCGTGTAGTCGCCGTCAGCTGTCGCGGCCAAGTCCCACGCGCGCACGCGGACGCGGCGGGCCGGCATCTCGCCGGGAGCCTCGAACCAGGCGGCGCTGAACATGCCGCCATCGTCGGCCATCGGCTGCTGCTGGTAGAGCGCAGCGAAGGACCGTTCGCCGAGAACGTCCATGCGGTCGGTTAGGGCCGCGTAGGAGAACCGGTTCGGCGCCAGCGGTTCGTTCGGCTTGCGCCCGAGAGCGTCGCCGGGGACCGTGCCGTCGTCGTTGAGGATCAGCTCCTCGGTGCCGTCCTCGCGCTTGACCTTCTTGGTGTAGGGCAGCGCCGGCAGGTACAGGATGTCCCACGGCAGACCCTTTCCTGACTGCGCCAGGTCGACGAGCCGGCCGGCGATGTCGTCATAGTGCCACCGCGTCAGCGTGAGGACGATTGCGGCGTCCTCTTCGAGACGGGTGTAGACGACGTCGCGGTACCAGTCCCACTGGTCCTGACGGAATGATGCGGAGTTGGCGTCCTTGCGGTCCTTGATCGGATCGTCGATCAGAAACAGGTTGGCGCCCTTACCGGTGGTGCCGGTGCCGACGCCGACCGCGAAGTATTTGCCGCCCTTCTCCAGCTCCCATTCGTCGGCAGCTCGGTTATCGGTGCGGATCTTGGCGTCCGGGAAGAGGGTCTTGAACTCCTTGCCCTGGACGATGTTGCGGACGTCGCGGCCGAAGGTCGTTGCGAAGTCGCCGTTGTACGATGCCGAGATGACGTTCTTCTCGGGGTTCCTCGCCATGTACCAGGCGGGAAAGCGGCGCGTGGACAGCTCCGACTTGCCGTGTCGCGGCGGAGCGAACAGCATCAGTCGCTTGATCTCGCCGCGCTCGACCGCTTCCAGCTTCTGGGCAACCAGGTGGTGGAACGGGTCGGCGTAGTATTTGTGGAGCGTGTACTCAGTGAAGTCGATGAGGTGCTCGCGGCCCCTCCGACGACGCAGGAGTTCGGCCGCCGCCTCCTCCGGGGAGACGTCGATCAGGTTGTTCATTTTGTTCTTGTTGTTGAGATGGAGCGGCGCGGCGGAATCGAACCGCCGTCTTGGCGAGCGGCGCAGGAAGGTTGATCAGACCCACCGCTGCCGCCGTTGCGAACCGGTCACCGCGAAAGGAGGACCCCACGCCCTCTGGCCAAGAGGATCGTCCTGTTGATTCAGGACTTCGTATTGCGGCCGACCGTCACCGGGTAACTTGCGTTTCCGGCTGCCACGATCGGTCCCGTCAGGGGTCTTGTTTGCTGGATTAGAACTTGAAGCCCGGCGCCTGGATCTCCAGGTCGGCCTTGTTGGCGGAGCGGACGGCGACTTCCACGAAGGCGGTCGGAGCGCCGTTCACGGTCGGGTCGCCGTAGAACTTGACGATGCGGAGCCACTTCCCGTCCGTGTCCTGCACGAGGTCGGACACGGTGACGAGACGGGCATCTTCCACCTGCAGTTTCTGGTGGACGATCGAGATCGAAGACATGAGCTGCTCCTTAGACGATGTGCAGCTTGGCTGCGTCGTATTGGGCGAACACGCCCTTCTCCCAGAACCCGACCTTACCGCGCATGGTGAAGGAATCGCCGGTCTTGGCGTAGTTGGCGAACGACGTCGCGGCTGCCTCGACATACTCGGTGGCGCGCTCGTCGAGCTTCGGGATGTCGATCAGCGCGGTGCCGATCTTCAGGGCGTCGGTCGACACGTTGAGGCCGGCGAAGAACGCGGCGTCGTTGGTGTGGTTCTTGACGATGAAGTGGCGGGAGCCGGTGATGATCTTGGCGGCGCCTTCGATCTCGCTCAGCGACTGGACGGTGCTGCCGACGACATGCATGACGGTCACGTTCATCTTGCCGTCTTCGACCATGGCGAGCAGGCCGATCTCGCTGAGCAGGGTCAGCGTGGGGGTCAGCAAGCCAGCCTGGATGTCGATCACGGTGACCGGGCTGCTGGGCAGTGCGTCGAACACCTTGATCTGGCCGTCCGAGCTGGACAGGTCGATCACTTCCGTCACATCGGGATGGAAGCGCTTGAGATTGCCCTCGGGCATCTGCGTGTCGATCGCTCGGGCTTCGACGCCCTGAGCCTTGAAGTAGTCGAGCACGGTTCGTGCCACGACGGTCTTGCCGACACCGCCTTTATCGGCGCCGACGATTACCAGGTGGGGGAGTCCCATCTTGAGTTCCTCTTTGGGAGTTTGGATTTGGATCGGCGGAGGGTCCGGCTGGATCTCTCGCTTCACTTCGGAGAAGTTTCGCGCCTGCTGCTGGCTCATCTCCAAAAGTTCACGCCGTTGCTGGCGGATGCTTTCGGAGACCCCCATGGCGCCTCGCCTGTCGACAGCCATCGGTCACTCGCTAGTTCGGGGTGCCGTAGGTGTCGTACAGCTCCGGCAGCAGCCCCATGTTCGAGAGCACCTGAAGGACGGTCTTGGCCGCGGTCTCGTCGCCCCGGATCGGGATCAAGGACTCGCGGGCAAACACGTCGTCGAACAGGCGCTGGTCGATCGCCCTCGCCTCCTCCTCGGTCTGCTTGCGACCGTACGGCTGGTACGGCTTCACGCGCTCGATGATGAAGTTGAGGTTGTTGTAGCTGTTGAACAGGCTGCGAGCTGACTGCTCCACTGCGTGGCGCTCGCGCTCGTCGGAAACATAGGCGACGCCGAGCAGCAGCGGAGAGTCGGTCACGATGAAGTCGACCTTGCCGACCAGGCGCCGCTGCCGGCGTTCCTGCTCAGCCGTGACGTAGAGCTGGCGCTTCAGATCGCTCCAGTTCTCGTCATAGGTCAGCTCCTTGGCGAACTCCGTCACCAGCTCGCAGCGGACGTTGAGGAGCTTCAGGAGGAAGAACACACCTGCAGCTGTGGTGCTCTTGCCGGCTCCGGGGCCGCCGATGAGATTGATGACGAAGCTCATGTTGCCTCAGTGAACGGTGTCTGACTTCTTGGCCGGCGGCTGCCGCGGCGATGCGGCCTGCCCCGCGATCTCGAGGAGCTGGTCCTCGGTCATCTCGTTGGCCGGCTTGGTGACGTTGAGGTTGGTGGTGTTCTCGTCCTTCTGGCCGAGGTAGTTCTTGCCGAGGAAGATCGCGGCGGGCGCGTTCTTGTCGGCGAGTGCCAGCTGCTTGCGGCGGAGCGAAACCTTCGCGTGCATCAGGCCGTCGTCCCAGACCTCGCGGGCTTCGGGATATTCGCCGAGGAACGTCGAGAAGGTCTTCTTGCAGACGCCCAGCACGGCGGCGGCTTCTTCCTGGGTGCAGAACAGCTTGCCCAGTTCGCCGAGCGTTCGGAGGGTCACCTCATCCGGCTGGAGCTTTGTGTTGCGGCGCTTGATCGGTTCCCCGAGCACCTCGTCGAGGAAAGCAGTCTCCTCGCCTTCCTTCTTGGCGGCAGCCTCTGCAGCGGCCTTGCGCGCAGCAGCCTCCTCCTTCGTCGGGCGACCCCGACGACGTGGCGTGTCAGTCATGTGCTTTTCTTCTTGCTATTGGAGCGTCGTGACGATGTCGTCCTCATCAAGGTCACGAAGGTCGAGGGTGACGTACATCCCGTCCGGGGGCAGGACCATGCCGATGACAACGGCCTCCTCCGGATCGTCGGTGTACTCGCCGAACTTGTCGTAGAAGTCCGTGATCGGGATGATGAAGCCGTGGTCGTGAACGGCGACCCGGTTTTCCAGATCGAACCGGTAGCCCATCAGTCTCGCAGGCCGGGGAAAGCCAGGTCGACCCACTTCAGGATCTCCTGCTTCGGCGCAGCTCCCGTCTTCATGGAAGTGACGATGCCATCCTTGACGGCTACGAGCGCTGGCACCTGGCCGACTTTGAAGCGCTGGGTGGCGGCGACGCAGTGCTCGACATCGGCCTTGACGAAGGTGACCTTGCCGGCCAGCTCCTTCTCGATCGCTTCCAGCGTCGGCGTCATCGCCTTGCACGGCTGGCACCAGCGTGCCTCGAACTTGATGACGACCGGCCCCTGGGCCTGGAGAACATCGGCGGGGAATGAGCTGTCGGTAACGGATTTCATCGGGAGAAGATCTTCTTGAGTGAGGAGATGCCCGCCACACCGCAGATCGTCAGGACGATTTGTTCCTGCATGGTGTTGTAGGGCGCTGGGAGCGCGGCAATCCTCCAGCTGCCGACCTCATGGCCGAGCAGCGGGATCGAGTCGAAGACGACTGCCGCGACGTGAAAGAACAGGACGGCGAAGGCGACCGGCACCATCCAGGCGGTGAACCAGTGCTCGCGATCGTCCTTGCGCATGTCGGCCGCCATGCGGGCGATCTCGACCTTGTAGCGCAGCTCGGCGACATTCAGCTGGACGTCGCCGCCGACCGCGGTCTTGAATTTCTCAAGGTCTGCGTCGGTCTTCTTGTTCAGCCAGTCCAGGAACGAGGTCCCGAACTTTGGCAAGAGGCCCATGATGATTGAGAACAGCATTGCGGTCCTTGAAACGAAAAAGGCCGCCCCGAAGGACGGCCTGGTTGGTGTGCGTTGTGCGGTCTCAGACGATGGACGCGGCCAGGATGAAGAGCTGGTCCAGCTCCTCATCGGTTTTTCCGAGAGCGGACTTGCAGGCCAGGATGAGCGGATTGGTCCGCTCGATCTGGGTGGCATAGTTCCAACTGTCCTGAACGGTGATGTCCTGGCTGTTGACGTAGTCTTCGACCTGTTGGCGCAATCCGAATTGGTAGAGCGCCAGCCGGATCTGCCGAGGCGTCACCAACTGCGGCACGACTGGGGACGCGAGGTAGGCGTCCACCTCCGCCTGCGTCGGCACGTCCTGCTCTGTGTCGAGCCAATCAAGGTCGCCGAGGGTATCGCCGCGGAGCACCCATTGGGCTCCGGGGCGAAGCTCAGACAAAGCTGTTGCAAGGGACGTCATCGGCGCACCGTCATGATGGAGTTAGATTTGTAGGCGTAGGAGCCCGTACCGGACCCAACCTGACCCCACATCGAGAAGATCACCGCCTGATCGGTGGCGTTCTGAATCGTCGCGGAGTTGCTGATGGACCTCGCATACGTCGCCGTGTCCTGGTGCATGTACTGCTGCAGACCATAGTAGCTGCCAAAGCTGTTGCCCCAGCCAGGGATCAAATATGTCAGCGCCCCGGCCGTGTTGTTGAAGCACGAGCACGAGATGGTCTGATGGAACTGCTCGTTGGCCCACAGCAGCGCAAAGCATCGGACTGCTGAGTCAAGCTCGATCGGCGTACCTGATGTCGTCGCCACCGTCGTCGACGAGACCCTTGTCAAAATGACGCCGGTCTCGTTGAACCAGGACCTGACCCATCTCGTGTCGGGCTGGTCGAAGAACTGGCTCGATGCGCCAGTGAAAACCATGCCGACGAGCGTGTACACTTCGCCGCCAGCGGTATTCATCACCTCGACGCCGACGCTGCCGGCCGAAGAACTGGTGATGTGACCAGTCAGGCTCTGCTGCAGCGTCAGGGTGCTGCCCACGATCTTGATGTAGATGTAGTACAGCGTGTTCGCCGCAAATCCCGCGTTGGTCAGTGTGACGCCGGCCGCAGGGATCTGGTACAGCTGACCATTGATCTTGATCTGGTTGCCGTTGAACGGGATCAGCTTGAGCGTGGTCGAGCTGACCATGGTCAGCTTGCACTGTCCGATGGCGCCAGGCAGCAGAAAGTCGACCCACACGGCGCCGTTCCAGTACCGCATGGTCAGCGACGTGGTGTTGAAATAGAAATCACCAGATCCCTTCGCCGCGCCAAGAGGATCGGTCGCAGGATCGGTCGCCTGAGCGCCGTAGTAGGTGCCCCTGAGGTTGTTGTAGGCGTTCAGCGCATTCGTGTAGCTTGCCTGCGCGTTGTCTGCAGAGGTGGATGCATTCGAAGCGGACGTAGCCGCCGCCGTCTTGCTGGTCGCTGCATTGGTTTCTGACAGCGCTGCAGCCGTGGCAGAATTGGATGCGGCGGTCGCACTGTTTGCGGCATTGGTCTCCGACGTGCCGGCATTGGCGGCATGAGTGGCAGCGGACTGCTCGCTCGTTGCCGCGGCAGCCGCTTTGTTGGTCGCGGTCGTCGCGCTGGCAGCAGCATTGGTCTCGCTGGTCGCCGCGTTCGTCTTGGACGTCGCCGCCGCAGCAGCCGAATCCGATGCGCTTGCCACCACGGTGGTGGCGGTCGACGCCGCCTGCTCGGCCGCGATCTTGCTCGTGAGCGCGGATGCTTCGCTTGCGGCAGCAGAGGTGGCGCTATCGCTGGCGCCCTGCTCGTGAGCAGCAGCCGCATTCTCCGATGCGAGCGCCCGGTCTGCGGCATCGGAAGCCGTGGCCGCAGAGGCCGTCGAGCTTGCCGCGTTGGCTGCGGTCAGCTGAGCGAGCGAAGGGTCGCCGGGGTCTCCGGGAGGCCCCTGCTCGCCTGCCGGCCCCTGCGGACCAGCCTCACCCTTCGGGCCTGCCGGACCTGCCTTGCCTTCCGGACCTCGGAACGGGCCGATGTCAATCCAGGCACCATTCGTCCAGGCCCAGCCGTGCCCGGTGTCCTGGGCGAGGTAGACGTCATTGCCTTCGGCGGCGGCCGGCGGAAGGTCGAACACGGTAGCGACGATGCCTGCCAGCCTGATGCCGCGGCCGACGTCGCCCTGCGGTCCTCGCGCGCCCTGCGCTCCAGCAGGCCCACGAAGGCCCTGCTCGCCAGGATCACCCTTGAAGCTCGGGAACATGTCCCGCAGCTGGGTGAGCGAAACCGTCTTGCCGATATTGTTGATGTAGATCTCGATCTTGACGTCGTCTTCGCTCGGACCGCCCGGAACGCCGACCGGCGGCTGGCTGTCGGCCAGCGCGATCTGCTTGTTCAGGAGGAAGTACTTCGCGCCTCCGGGCGTGAGCGTGACGATCGAGTTCACATCGTAGAAGTCCGTGCCGATGGTGATCCCGCTGAGGGAGATAACGCGATAGCGCGACGTGCTCATCGTTTCTTCTTTTTGTTGATTGGCACCGGTGGCTGGAGTCGAACCAGCGGACTTCGGTTTTGGAGACCGTGCCACCACCACTGGCTCACCGATGCAGAATGGAGCCCCAGCCCGATTTCTTCTCGCGACGGATTACCCAGTCGTCGGGACGCCTATGTTGGGGATGGCGTGCGCCTTGCGGCTTGATGGAGCTGCCAGGGGGCTTCGAACCCTCTCGTTTGCGCAGTGAAAGTGCGTTGTCCTGGTCCACTAGACGATGGCAGCGATTGGTCCGGTCGGCGGGTTGCCCATGTGCCCGCATCTCTTCCGATTGCTCGTACTTTGCCGCCTTCCCTACGTGCTTCTCAGGATCAGCGGCGTGGCGGGAGGCCGTTCCGCCCTCGACCGAATTGACGGGGCTGTGGGGGACGTGGAGTGTATCCCTCACCTTCTGCTGCAGCAGAACGTCGGCGGGTCTTTCGACGAACCCGCAGCCCGATTAAAGAGGATGACCTTCGCCAGGCCTTGCCTGCTGCTCCTCGACAGCGCCCACCCTCCCGCGAAATCACGAGACCATCTGTGATCCGGGTGGCCCAGGGGAGCGTCACACGCGCGCATGGTCAGTGCGGGCGCTTGGCGTGAGCAACGATCCTGGGGCTCCATTGGTGCCCGCCACAACAGACGGTGGCGGGCTGTGCTCGCAACAGCGAGCGCTCGGCTTGGCACATGGCCCCATTTAACCAGCCACCCCTATGTCGTTTTATTTGACGTTTCGGCTGGCACCGAGAAATTTAGGCCGTGAACCCATAAATCTGCCGGGCGAACGGTTTGCTAGAGTCCGCTATGCCCCCATAGCGAAGAATCCGCTACGCAGCGAAATGACGCGATGGGCCACAAGCGGATATAGATCGATTAAGGAGAAAAGCGCCGTTGCTCTATTGGGCGATGCCCTCAACAGCAAAGATCCGCAACTTGCCGTATTGGTCACCGATCTTACGCGCCTCCAGATAGGCCGGTGAACTATAGGCCGCTCTGGCTTTTTCTAAGTTTTCAAACATTGATACGACGATGCGGGATGCTGGCGACGCGCCAGAAAGTGAAATCGTCTTGCCGCCTGACACGAGGCGCTTTTGACCACTATCCGCGAGCGCCTTGTTCGCAAGCGGCACGTACTCCTTTGCGTAGGCGTCCGGATTGGTCACTTCAATCTCTGAAATAACGTAAGCGGGCGGCGATGCCTGAGCATGTAACCCTTCTACAATTCCCGCACCAAGTCCAAAACTCGCAAGCATTCCAAGACCAACCTTGTAAGCTTTCATAGTGCCTCTCCCAGTACAGCTCCAATTTGCGCGCTTCAAATTGGAAGCGCAGAAGGCTCAGGGAGTCAATCAAGACAAGCCTCCGGCTGATAGGTGTGGTCTTATTGTCGAACTTAGCAGTCGGGCCGGTGCTGACCGAATGCCCCTTCAGGGCCACGAGCGTCGCCCTCTGCGATAGATGGCGGCTCGTCGACTTCCGCTGTGCCCGCGGCAGCGTAATGCGACGCGAAGGACCCCAATTGCGCACCGCGCGGGACGCGCGTCAATTGAAATGAAAGAGGCCGCCAACAGGGCGGCCTAGGGATGGTCGCAGTCGCTATTGTTTCACTCCATCGACGGCAACGACATTGTACTTGGCGAAGCCTTCGCCGACCTTCCTGATGGCCTCATACTCGGGTGAATGACGCCACCCATTCAGCGCTTCTATGCTTTCCCAACGCAAGATAACAACGCGCCCCTTTGGGAAAGAGCCATCAATTTGCGTTCCTGGTCCAGCTGCGACGTATACGCCGCCATGGTCCTTGATCGTTTTCTGCGCCGTGGGTAGGTACTGCTTCGTATATCCTTCCTGATTCGTGATCTCGTTGATCGCAACCATATAGACGGGCGGCTTGGCTTGCGCGTGGAGAGCCTGGATCGCAGACGCGCCAATTACGGCGCCTGCCAGTATCGACAACGCTACGGCATAACGGATTTTCATCATCGTCCTCCCTGGTCGTCGCCCCCTTAATAAGGGTTGAGAGGGTTGTAGCTGACCTGGTCCGCCACAGAAAGGCGCCAGCGCACACCAAATGTCGCAGTTGGGTCATTCGCGACCGGGTCGAGCCAGCAGCAAGTCCGGCCATGCCCGCTATTCCGCCGAAAGCGGAAGCCAATTCAGTGCATTAGCGGTCCCACTATGGGCCGTGCGCCACGAACTCAGCGGGCAGCGAGCGCCTCGTCTACCGTCCACTTGTAGACGTAGAGCCGGCGCTTCACTCTGGCTTCTGGAAGTCCCGACAATTCGATCGCCTCAGCGAGCGACATCGTCCTGCCCATGAACTCGACCCAGCGCGTGGACCGCCTATTGCGGTTCTGCTCTTTGACGGTCGACCATTTGCAGTTATCGGGATCGTAGTTCAGTTCGTTCTCAATCCTGTCGATCGAATGCTCCAGCGACGGACGCTCTCCTACATCGGCCAGGAAGCATTCGAAGCCGGACTTTCCATCGGTGCCAAAGCGCCAGCGGTCGCACACAGTGACACCACGAGCGCCGTATCGATCGTATGAAGTGGCATCTTCATCGTAGCACCTCTGGATCATTGCGACCCACGACCTGTACGTTGGGCTTTCGCCGCTGTCTCGTGAATGTCCGTGTTTCAGCATACTGGCAACCTTGGTCCGAGAAAAGATAGCAAGAGCGGCGCACCTCGTGTCGGATTACAGAGCTCGTGGGGCACCATCGCCATCGCGCAGTTCCTGCGCTGGACGCATGTCGCGTCACCGCTCTTGGGGGTATGATAGCTGGCTCGTGACCGTCGTTCCCCCGCAGGGCAACGACTCGGATCCTTTCGACCTCGACCTGCATCACGCTGGCCTCAAACGGTCGTCGGCGACTTACCATGGACCTCTTCGCCGATAGGCTGTGCGTATAACGCCGCCGCGTGTCATCACGAGCCAAACAGGTGGGGCGCGTCCAATCCAGAAGTCGACGAGCCTATGCCTCAACTGCATCGCGTTGACGGGGATCAGCCGTTCCTCCTCAGAGGCCGCTTTGAAGAATTACGAGGACTACGGGGCTACTGGCTTACCCGTTAGAGCCGACACCGTTGCCGGTGCGGTACGCCACCTGTTCGTGGAACGTCTCATGTCCGGAAAAGTGTTTCCAAAAACGGGCAACTTTTTTCCGCAAGAGAACGTAAAGAGAAAGTGCCCGATGTTTTGCAGCTGAGCTGATTTGTCATCGGGCGCGGCGGGGTAAAGGAGGAGAACCCCCCGCCGCAGGCCGGGCCGAGCAGTCGGTCAGGGCTCATTGTCCCTGCTCCCTGTTCTGTGCTCCGGGGATGGTGATTACAGCGTCGGAACGTAGGCGTTGGCGTTGACGCCGGTCTCGACCTGGATGTCGGTCAGCAGCCGCGTGTTCGCGACAGCGCCGAGGTAGCTCTGCGCGCGAGCCGAGTTGCCGGCCGTGCAACCGTAGATGCCGACAGCAGCCGCAGCGGTCGCCGTTGCCGGCGCCGTGATGATCAGCCGATACCAGCCGTTGCCGGCGGGGACGGCCCTGGCAGTGACACCTGCGCCAACGGTCTGTACGGTTCCGTTCTGGAGGTCGAAGTTTGCGTACGCGGTGCTGCCGAATGCCGTGCTGCCGAACAGCAGCTGAACGAACTGCGCCGTCTCGTACTTTCCGTAGACCGAGAACGTGTAGGTCGTTCCCGAGACGAAGCTGATGTTCGCCGACGCCACGCTGTGGATGTTGGTCGAGGCCTGCTCGACGATCCGATCGGCCGTCATCGTGTTGTTGACGGGATCGAGCGTGACGTTCGGCGACTGCGTCGTCGCATTCAGCGTCCAGCTACCCAGCGCGTCAGACTTCGAAACCAGGTTGGTCGGCAGGACCGATGCCGGCGTCGACAGGACCGGGGTCGATCCTTGAGCGTTCGTCGCGGTTACCCGACAGACGATGTCGGTTCGTCCGACATCAGCGGCCTGGATCGTATATCCAACCGAGTTCGCCCCCGGGATATCGACCCCGCCCCTCACCCACTGAACGGGGTATTTCATCGGAAGGTCGCCGACCCACGATCCGAGCGCGACCTGAAGGGTGTTGCCCACCGTCCCCGTCGATCCGGAGATCGTCGGCACCGAGATGTTAGACGGCTTCACGCTGGCGACCGAGTAGGCTCGCGACGCGGCATTGACGCGCGTCGTGTAGCCGATGTTGGTCGTCGCGGGGTTCGTGTTGAAGTCGTACATGTGGTAGTCGCCCTTCAACCACAGTACGGAGTACTTGCTGCCGCGTCCGACAGGCACAACCGGGCGCACGTTTTCCTGCGTGAGATCGCTTACCCGCTGGCGGGTCCACGAGGCGCCGCCATTGATGGTGCGATACCTGAAGAGCTGCGAGTTGGCGGAGTTGCCGACCGAGATGTAAAGAACCCCTTCCTCGACGGTGTCGAAGAAAGAACCCGGACTGTAGTAGCCTTCAGTGAGGCCCTGGCCGTCCGTTATTTGCCCGCCGCGGGAGTCCGGAACTCCCATTCCTTGGCCGGCATCCACTTCCACCTTCGACCAGGCGGTGCCATTCCAGCGTGCGTAGTAACAACGGTGGTCGCTCGTCGAGACGAACCTCCAGAAGACGGCTTCGATGATGCCGTTCTGCCGACGCTGAATGTGGGAGCACCACATATCGCCGAGATTGTCCGGAGCGCCTGACGTTGCGACAGGCGTGAAGTTCGTGAAGCCGATCATGGTCGAACCGTCGCCGAGCGCCGTTCCGCTCGAAGAGCGCCACTGGCCACCCTGATAGTAGGCATGGCGGACATCGGTCTTCGTGCCTGCTTGCGGGCCGACCGCGTCGGTCATCAGGAGATCGATGCGATCGACGTTGTTCGAGGTGACCTTGTGGTAGATGCCCTGGGTGCCGGTACTCTGCGCCAGGCGCCTTTCAGCGGCCCACGTCGGCGCAGCTCCAATCGGACCTCCATCCACGGTCGGAGGCGCGACTGTAGCAATGTCGGATGAGGTCACCAGCGACAACGGACCAGAACTCGCGCCGTTGCGGTAGAACAGATAGAGCTTGTTGCTCTCGCCAGACAGGATCACCGGCGACGGATACGTCGCTTGCGCGGACGTATTGCCGAGATTGTATTCCTGCGACCAGCCCTGCGCCATCGTGCCGACGCCAACCGAGATGCGGAAATAAATCGGCGCGGCCACGCGGTGCGGGACATAGAACACGATCAGTCGTCCGTCGGGACGCACAACGATCGTCGGATAGTCGTGGTCGTCGGCCCACCAGGCCGCGATCGTACTGGTCTGCATGACCTTGCTGATGACGGAGCCGCTCGCTTCGTCGACCTCGTAAAGCGTGGTGCGACCGGTGAGGACCGAGTTGTCGTCCGAACCGTTCGTGCCGAAGAACGTCTTTCCGTTCACGGACAGAGCACGAGGCTCGTGGAACCAGCACCAGGCGTCGGCGGCGCCGGCCGCTGCCTTTGAGAGGGCAACAAGCCCCATGAAGGGAAGAGGACTGACGCCACCGAGAAGCTCGGCACGTCGCTTTTGATTGTGCTCATGGAGCCGCATCGCGGCCCAGAGCGGGCGCGATATCCGTCGCGTCATTTTTTTCTTTCTTGTTTTTAGCTGACGTGTTCCTGCGGGATGCGCCAGTTCAGCGGCACCGTCGTGCAGGTCATGCAGATGTATGGAACGAGCTTCTCCAGCACCCAGTCGGTGTGAGCCTGTTCGACGCCTTCGCTCGGGCGCACGAGGCGCACGTTGGCGAACATCTTGTGGATCGGATCGCCATAGGCGATCGGCTCCCACTCCTCAGGCTTGAGGCCGAGCCAACGGATCATGGCTGCGGCATGCGTCTTCGATGACGCGACCATGGCGTTGAGCATGGCTATTCTTTCTGGGCGATCGCCCGGTCGATCCAGGCGTAGATTTCTGGATTGTCCCGGCGAGCCATGATTATGATCGGCGTCAGCCGATTCACGACCGTCTCTTCTGCGGCTCGGCTCTTCAGCGAAGCAGCGTGCCAGCAGGCGTGATTGATCTCGTGCTCCAGCACTTCGGCGAAGCTCGAGTCCGGAAGGTCGTCACGCACGTAGATGATGAAGTTCAGTCGATTGCAGAGGCCCAGGCATTCCTGCTCCTCAGCCTCGGCCGCGTCCCAATGCACCAGCGTGTAAACGAAGATGCCGATCATGATCTTGGACGGCAGTTTGCGCCGATCGGGTAGCCGGCGCCGCGTCATGACAGGTCCGCCGCGGTGCAAGGCCGGATCATCTTCCGGAGCTGCCTTCCCTTCACCCAGATGATGTCCGGGTGCGCGTTCGCGCCGCTCCAGCCGCGAGCGGCAAGGAACGCCCGCACCTTCGCGGGATAGGTGTTGAACACCAGCAGCGACATTTCGGAGCCGTGCTCGACGATGTCGGGCTTGCCCTCTTCCCTCGTGATGACGGACGCCGAGTGGAAGCCGAGGACGGCATCCGGCGTTGCGCACACCAGCTCCGGCCGCAGCAGGCCGAGCATCAGGGTGCAGGCCGAGACGCACTCACCGGACAGGATGACCTTGGTCCTGGCGTCGCGCATGTCGGAGTATTTCTTGACGAACTCGACGATGACCCCGCCGGGATCATCCGTGATGAACGTGACGTTGTGGCCCGACTCGAACTGGACCGGCACGTCCTTGGCCGACGCTGGCGACAAGGCGCACAGCATCAGCACGCCCGCGAGGGCGAGTTGCAGCAGTTTCATTGGCGTGGCTTTTGGTGCGCGCCGGCTCAGCCGATGGCGAAGCGCGTGGCGAAATAAACGAGCCAGATCACCAGCGTGGCGATGATGCCGACAACGGCGTGGAGCAGATAGTCGAAGGCCTGGCTGAAGCCGAAGCCGCCGTTGTTCTCGGAGACCGGCCAGAGCTGGACGGCGAGCCAGAGCAGCGCGGTCAAGAAGACCGGGATGGCCCAGGAATTGAGGGTGATCGTCACGGGCGCAGCTCGACCGGGTTGAACGTGAAGGCGCGCTCGATCGAGGCCTGCCAGATCACGTAGCTGAACAGGAAGATGGACAGCGGGAACGGCATCACTTGCCCTCCTCGTCGTCTTCGTCGTCCTGGAAGAACGCCATCTGGTTGAGCGAGGCCTGCTCGATGCCGACCGCGACATTGTCGATGGCGTCGCCGATCGAGGAGAGGCCGGCGTAGAGAGCGACGCCGAGGATGATGGCTTCGATGATCATGTGCTTTCCGTGAAAATGATCTTGGTGCCGAAGCCGCCGCTTGCCGGCCGCCAGCCCAGGTAAAACTCGAGAGAGCCGTTCCAGTAGTTGACGAACGGCAAGAGACCGGCCGCCTTGAACAGCGAGATTGGGAGGACCACGGCGAACGCCGGATGGATGAACCATGCGAGCGCGGCGGCGATCAGCGTGACCGCGATGGCGCCGAACGAGACGCCCGGGTCGAGCACCGCCCAGCGGAAGCCGAAGGCCTGCGGGGTGCAGTCGCGGCCGGTGGTGCGCAGCACCTGGTCCGAGCCGTAGACCCAGTAGTTCTTGTCCTCGACGCCGAGCACGTAGCCGACGAAGTTCATCAGCGGGTTGCGGCAGATGAACCAGTAGAAGCGCCGCAGCCAGATGTTGGTCACCTCCGGCAGGTACGGCGCGCCGTTGTTGACGTCCGGCACGTTCCAGCCGTCATCGCCGACGAGCCACCATAGCGGGTTGAGTTTGTTCCAGATCGAAACTGGCTTGTGGTCGGTGACTTCGGCGGCGTCCATGATGTCCTCAGATGACTTTCAGTTTGCCGTTCGGCGACAGGCGGGTCAGCCACATCGGCAGGACGTTCCTTTCGAAGTGGGCGACCTCGGCGGGCGCCATGCGCCAGTGCGGCCGGATCAGCACGATGTGCTCGTACTGGGCGCCGAGCGCCGTGTCGTGCTGGCGCGCATCCCAGATCTCGGACGAGAGCTTGAAGGCGTCCATGTACTGCCTAGCGATCGTCTCGCTCGCCGCAACTACGGCGCACCACGGGGTGATCGTCTGCAAGCTCATCTTGTGCCTCGCGCCACTCGATTTGATGGTTGATGGTTTCGCGACAGTCGATGCTGTCGCAGCAGCCGCAAGCGAGCGGTCGATACCGCTTCGCCGGCTTCCGGGTTTTGGTCTTCATCACAACGGCGTCTGGAAGACGCCCTTCTCTGCTGCGACCGCGCGCACGGCGCGCTTGACGTCGTCGAGCCGGCCTTGCTTGATCGCGGTCACCGGGGTGATGCCGCCGAGCATTTCGTTGCTGCGGTTCATGAAGAAGGTCGCCTCGGCCACACCGACGAGCGGATCCAGAACCTTGATCAGCTCGTAGGCTTGCAACGCGAACGGGCTGGTCGAGATCGGATCAGGCCTTGGCTCGGCCGGAGACTTCGGCACCGATTTCTTTTCCGGTGATGGAGCCGGCGCATCCTCCGCAGAGGTTTCCGGGATCAGGCTTATCTTTTTTAAGCCGTACCTTTCGAAAGGCTGCTGCGAACCAGGCGACGCCTTCTTCCGTTTTGCCGCAGGCATCGCAGGTATCGCTGGCCATCAGCGAT
This sequence comes from Bradyrhizobium sp. USDA 3262, assembly GCF_054060035.1. Lineage (NCBI taxonomy): Bacteria > Pseudomonadati > Pseudomonadota > Alphaproteobacteria > Hyphomicrobiales > Nitrobacteraceae > Bradyrhizobium > Bradyrhizobium sp. USDA 3262. The sequence continues at coordinate 5,350,769 of NZ_JBSSCT010000001.1, read as the reverse complement.
AGAGGTAGCGCGCGGTGAAGCGCTTCGAGAACGCCTTGCCCTCGAACTCCAGGAAGTCGGCCTGCTTGCGCATCCACTCGGCGACCTGGCGCCGGCCGCGCTTGGTCATCTCGGGCGCGTCCTTGACCGTGATGACGGCTGCGGACTTCTCGGCGGTCTTCTTCTTGGCGGGCATGGTTCTCTCTGAAGGGTGGACCCGTGCTGCTCGGAGCAGATCACGGGCTCTTGGAAACTGGTTTGCGGAGCTGCCTCGCCTTGCGGCGCTGCTCGACGCGCTCCTGCAACTCGCGACCGCGGCGATCGGAGATGTCCTGCTTGCGGTTCATCTTGTGCTGGTGAGCGCGAAGCGCCTTGCCCTGGCCGACGCTCACGCGACGGGCTCGATCAGCTGGCAGCCGTAGTTCTGGCCGCGCTTGACGAAGATGAATGTGCCGGTGACGGCGCCCCCGCTCAGGTGCGGGACGAGCTTGTCGAAGTCCTTCATGAAGAAGGTGACCGACTTGCCGTTCTCGTCGGTGAAGTCGAGGTAGGCCGCCGACCGGCCGCGGTTGAAGCCGGTGTAGGTCAGCTTGGCCTGGAACGGCACGTTGTCGCGCCAGACGACGTCGCCGCGCTTGCCGTTCACGAAGGTCCAGACCTCCGGGTAATGGAGCTGGTTACCGGCCTCGTCGAACGGGATCTGGTAATTGCCAGTCCGCGCCATCAGTGGATGTTCCGGGCGATGACGTCGATCGCGGCGATCACCAGGAAGGCGATCAGCATGGTCTGCGTCAGGCCGTCCCGCATCTCGGCGTGGATCTGATCGCGGATGATCTGCAGCTGGCGACGACGGCTCATGACGGCTTCCTCAGGATGATCGAAACGGCGAGCGGCGTGTACCGCCGCCACATGAACTCGGGGGCGCCTGCCCGGACGGCGAGCTGCCGGGCCAGGCGCTCGTGCGCCGGCATCGTCAGCAGCTCGGCGTCGGCTTCGCTCCAGCCATGGACGCGAGGCTTCGACCGCCGCCAGTTGTTGGCGATCAGGGCCGCGATCGTGAGGCCGAGCCCGAGGCCCAGCAGGATGTCACCGAGCTGCTTCATGCTTCCAGCTCGCGGATCTTCTTGATCGCCGCCTCCATGCCGCGATAGCGGAGGAAGAACGGAACCTCGTTTTTCTGAAGATCGATGTGCTCGATGGTCTGCATCGCCTGAGCGTCGACCTCGGCAGGACCGATTGGTCCAGCAATGCGGCTGAGCGGCCAGCGCGTCAGCGTGACCATGTCGCCGGAATACGGCCTCTCCCGCTGCTGCCAGCATCGGATCTCATCCTCCAACGCCTCGACGGCGGCATGAACGAGATCTTCTTCCTGGCGTCGGCGTCTGCGAGGCATGGTCGCTCCGGAAAGGGTGCCCCGGTCTGCCGTGGGCGAGACCGGGCTCTGGGTAACTTGGTGTCAGCGTTTGCAGACGGCGGTGATCACAAACGCCATCGAGGTGATGGCGAGCGCCCCGAAGGTCAGGACGAGCAATTTCATGGTGAGCACGCCGAGTGCCGCCACGAATTGCAGGTCCGTGAGGGTCATTGGGTTCCTCTGCCCGCGCCGGCCAGTCCGGCGGGAACCGGCTGGCTGGGTTGGGGGCTTGATGATGGCCGTTTGCACGAATGCTAACGTAGCGCAGTAGATACCCCCATACGCAGTTTCCGTCAAGCCCTCTGCAAATGGAATGCAAACGCTGGAACCCGCCGAGCGCGAAGGTCGGCAAACCCTCTTTGGGTTCAATGTTGGTTCAGTGTTGTTTCTTGATAGGTTAGTAGGCACCTGGTGCCGGTGGTACCGGCAGGAGATTCCGGTGGTACCGGCACCAGATGCCGGTGGTACCGGCACGAGATGCCGCGGCACCAGATGCCGGTGGTCCCTTACAAATCCCGGTAAGGCCAGCCGCCCTGTTACGGTATGGACTGAGCGCGAAGCGCTCCACCCCGCACCGAGTGTCAGAAACCACAGGTTCGTCCCAATTGACCCAGCTTACCCGACGCCGGGACAACGACGAGCACCGACCAGGTGAATGGTTCGTCTATTGGGGTGACGTGGGTGTCATTCTGCAATTCTGCCCCCCTAAGCCGGGGGATCGGCGTCCAAAATTTGCAAGCCGATTCAGCAATAGGCGTCTTAAGATCAATACTGAATTGTAAGGCACCAAAAGTGGTTGCGTTTCGATTTTTGCCTCGCGCGTGCGGACGGCTTTGCTCTACCGAGCTACACCATCAGTTGGGACACGACCGCGCATCCTGTCAAGATGTTGGCTGGAGCCGCGAAAGCTGGCCGTACGCCTCACCGATGAGAAGCAGTATTTTGTCTCTGAATCTTCGGTATCTTCGGTCTCTCGGCTGTTGACGGCGAAGCGCGCAGGCACATGCACCATGCTGTCTTGGCGCGGCAATTGTCGTCATCAGGTTCTCGACAGCTTCCCCATTTAACAAAACATACAGGGCTGGTCGCCTTGCAAAAACATCGGCTGCCGATGCTCACGGTGCGCGCCTGTCGAGGGCCGTAAAGGGTGGTTTGTTGCTGATTCCCAGCATGTCAGATCGAAGCCCATGTTCATATTTTGAAGGTGAGAACGGATGGATTTCCCCTCGACCAAGTCGGTGCATGAACAATCGGACAGCACGGGCCCGCAAGAGAGCTCACCCGCGGCTCCGTCCGCAGCCGCGGCGACCTTTGAGCGGCAATTGAGCGAGATCGCCAACTCAGATGGAGGTGGTGGAGCAATGCCGGCCGCCTCGGCGCTGCAGTCGGCTCAGTCAACTTGGGTTTTGATAGGACGGCAGGGCAAGCATCTCCTTTATTCCGAGGACGCTCGCCTTATTTCGGGGCTTGAGAAGGCCCTTATCGGCAACCCCACCCACCGCAACGCTGGGGACTATCTAACTTCACTTCGCAGCTTTGGCGGCTGGCTCTTCGCAAATAACAAAACGAGCATTGTTGCTCGGCTCAACGACCCGTCGCTGACCCATGATGCACGCGAGTTCGAAAAGAGGCGTCCCTCGAATATCCTTGCGGCATTGAACCATCTCCGGACCTTCCAGTCGACGGGCGGAGTGACGGTCACAGCCCGCACTGAGCTAAATCCTCACCCTCAGGACGCGGATCTCATCAACGAGTACAAAAAAGAAACAGCGACAAGTACCGGCAGGATGTATGCAACTGCTCTTCGCAGTTTCGGTCACTACCTGCGTGAAAACAACAAGAAGGGCATTGCTACTCGGCTTTCCGGCGGGGCGTTGGATGAAGATGTCAATAGCTATAAGAAGGGCGCCGGTGCTGATTCGAGGATCGGTGCCGCTCTGGCTCAACTCCGAAAATCGCAGGCCGGCGCTAAGGCGATGGAGCCCGAGCGCCATATTGATCCCAAAGACGCGGCCCTGATGGATTCGATGCAGGTCGGCGACGCCGCTGCGCAGCACAGTGCGTCGCAGCAAGCTGGCAGTTGGTCAGAGGAATTGAACCATCTCCGGACCTTCCAGTCGACGGGCGGAGTGACGGTCACAGCCCGCACTGAGCTAAATCCTCACCCTCAGGACGCGGATCTCATCAACGAGTACAAAAAAGAAACAGCGACAAGTACCGGCCGGATGTATGCAACTGCTCTTCGCAGTTTCGGTCACTACCTGCGTGAAAATAACAAGAAGGGCATTGCTACTCGGCTTTCCGGCGGGGCGTTGGATGAAGATATCAATAGCTATAAGAAGGGCGCCGGTGCTGATTCGAGGATCGGTGCCGCTCTGGCTCAACTCCGAAAATCGCAGGCCGGCGCTAACGCGATGGAGCTCGAGCGGCATATTGATCCCAAAGACGCGGCCCTGATGGAGTCGATGCAGGTCGGCGACGCCGCTGCGCAGCACAGTGCGTCGCAGCAAGCTGGCAGTTGGCCAGAGGAATTTCTTCCTGCGGAAGGCCACGATCAGGATTTGGGCCGGATGGACGAACCCGGCCCGTCGTCGTCGGCGCCGCAGCCGGCTCAGTCAACTGGGATTTTGAGAGGGCGGAGGAAGCCTCTTTATTCCGAGGATGCTCCCCTTATTTCGGGGCTTGAGGAGGCCCTCCGCAGTGGCAACGCCGCCGAACGCACCGCCAAAGACCTTGTAGGCCCGCTTCGCGCCTTTGGCCGCTGGCTCTTGGCAAATAACAAAACGAGCATTGTTGATCGGCTCGAAAAAGAGTCGCTGACCGATGATGCGCGTGAGTTCATCGAAAAGGGTAAGGGCAGTCGCCTCCTTATTAGGTCAATAGGTCTTCTCCGGACCTTTCAGTCGACGGGCGGAGTGACGGTCACAGCCACCACTGAGCTAAATCCTTACCTCCAGGACGCGGCTCTCATCATAGAGTACCAAAACGAAGCAGCGACAAGTACCGGCGGTGTGTATGCGACTGCTCTTCGCAGTTTCGGTCACCACCTGCGTGAAAATAACAAGAAGGGCATTGCTACTCGGCTTTCCGGCGGGGCGTTGGATGAAGATGTCGAGGCCTATAAAAAGGACTTCGGTGGCATCCGGACGATCGATGCCGCATTAGGTCAACTCCGAAAATCACAGGCGGGCGCTAAAGCGATGGAGCGCGAGCGCTATATTTCCCCCGGTCCTGATCCCGAAGGCGCGGCACTGATGGAGCCGAGGCGGGCCGGCGACGCCGCAGCGCAGCACAGCTCGCAGGAAGTTGGCAGTTGGCCAGAGAAACTGCTTCCTGCGGAACGCCACGAGCAGGATTTGGTTTTGGGGCTGATGGACGAACCCGGCCCGTCGTCATCTCTCGAGCCAGTCGCGCGGCACGACCAGGCATCGGATCCCGGAGATTCCATTCGTCCCCTGAACTGGCGCCGGGACGGCCAGCAGTTCTCGGAAGAGCCGATGGCTGCACTTGCCAGGAGCAACCTCCCGCCAAGCGAGGAGATCCTCATCAACGATGAACAGGATGCAGCTGAGTTAAGGCCAGCGAAGAGGCCGAGGACCCTAGACAATCCGCAAGGCCTTGCTATTGAGCGGCTGCTGAGCGAGATCGCCGCGACCCCGGCCCCCACCCATCAACAGGGTGCATCGCCATGGCATGCGCAGCCGATGATGCAGGCGAGCGTGCACGAAGATGCAACGGCGCCGCATGCGGCCGCGACGTACGTCGCGGGCGCCGCCGCGCAGCACAGCGCGCCGCAGGGAGCTGTCAGTCGGCCATTGGTCCTCCCGGAAGGTTACGATCGGGATCTGCGTTTGATGGGGAAAGACGGCCCATCGTGGCCCGAGGTTCCCCCTGGGCAGGCGCAGGACATAGTCCAAGCTGGACGGCAGCAACCTGCGTGGTCCGCCTCAACCTGGTCGCCGCAGATGCCGCTCGACTTTGATTGGAGTATGTGGCCGACGCTGGAAGCAGCGCCGGCGCCGGCTGCCAGGGCTCGCTCAGGCACCTACGGCGGTCTTGAGTCATTGGTGCATCTGGATGCGCCCACGCCGTCCGAATTACGCGACGATGCTCACTTTGCGCCGGCGCCCGCTGCCAGGGCTCGCTCAGACACCTACGGCGGTCTTGAGTCATTGGTGCATCTGGATGCGCCCACGCCGTCCGAATTGCGCGACGATGCTCACTTTGCGCCGGCGCCCGCTGCCAGGGCTCGCTCAGACACCTACGGCGGTCTTGAGTCATTGGTGCATCTGGATGCGCCCACGCCGTCCGAATTACGCGACGATGCTCACTTTGCGCCGGCGCCCGCTGCCAGGGCTCGCTCAGACACCTACGGCGGTCTTGAGTCATTGGTGCATCTGGATGCGCCCACGCCGTCCGAGTTGCGCGACGATGCTCACTTTGCGGCGGCGCCTTTTGCCAGGGCTCGCTCAGACGCCTACCGCGGTTTTCCATTGGTCGATCTGACTGCGCCCACGCCGTCCGAATCACGTGACGATGCTAATTCTGTACGCCCGTTTCCGAGCACCTCCGCTAATGCTCAGATCGGGGCTTTAGATCCGACAGTCTCGTCTCACGGCCACGGGCTGGTGCTCGATGACACAGAATGGCTGGGCGACCAGCATATCGACAGGGATTACGGGCTCCAGGAGCAGGATTTGCAGAGGAACGATCCGGATCTCGCCGCCCGGACGCGGTTCGTGAATCCCCTCATCGCCCTAAATTATCTGCGCTCTAACGACGATGGCGTCGTGCTAACCGAGTTCCAGCGCATCGTCTATGACGATAATGGTAATGATACAGCCGACTTCCTGTTCCTGCCCGTGATTAATGGCAATCCTGAAGATCCTAATAGCCGCGGCAACCATTGGTCGCTGCTGTTCGTAGATCGCAGCGACCGGTGGCGGCCGGTCGCCTATCACTACGATTCCTACGGCGGACTCAACAACAGAGATGCAGCACATCTCGCAAGAAGGCTGAACCTCCCCCTGGAGCTAGCCGACATGGCCCAGCAGCAGAACACTTATGATTGCGGCGTCTTTGTCGTGGACGGCACGCGGGAGCTGGTTAGGCAATTGGCGCAAGGATGGGAGCCAGACCAGCTGAACCTTAGCAACGTCGTTGCCAATCGGCAGGCGCTGCAGAACCGACTCAGGGGTTGATGTCGCCGTGGGCGGATAGCTCAGGCTGGAGCGGCTCACGCCGACGGCCTGGGCCTCGGGCACGAAGGACCGGAATCAGGCCGCAGCCCAGCAACACAGCCCGGCGCAGCCATCCGACGAGCGCTGTCTGGGGAAGCGCGGCGACTACAACGAAGAACGCTCCCATGGGGCAATCGGACTCCTTCCATACTTCACTTGATCTGCTTTCCGGTTTCCTCGGCCACTTTGAGCGACAGGTCGGCGATCCGACGACTACCCTCCAGAGCAATTTCCACAGACTCCCGCACAATATCACTTTGTGCGGCTACAAATTCCTGAGGGGTCCGCGAGGTCCACAGCTCGCTGATGTAGTCCATGTTCTTCCCGACTTGATGCCGAACCATCTGGCTGTACTCTTCAGAAATTCCATTCATCACTTTGGCAGCAGCATTACTGGTGGAAAGGATCTTTTGCGCATTGCGCGCCGACCGTTCCGTTGCCTTTTTTGCCTGTTGCACCCCTTCTCCTGAGACGCCGAGCGTGCGTCCAAGTTGCTCGGTAGAGCGTCCCACGGCTAAGGTCGTCGCTTCCAGGCCGATCCGCCATGCGTTCTGCACCGTCTCGAGGTTCTGCTTAAGAAAGTCGGAAGTTGATCGGGCCGTTTCTTCTCCGGCTTGAGCGGCACCTTGTCCAACATGCGCGGTCTGATCAGCTGCAGCTTGTCCGGTACGGCTGGTCTGCTCGGCAGCCCGCTCGCCGGCACGGCGAGCTGCATCATCTGCTCCTGGTGTAGACTTGTCGTCCTGGCGTAAGTTTGCCATGCTTGTTCTCCATTTTCTGCGAGTTCCTGACTTGCTTAGCACCGTCAATTGCACTTTTCAGGTCCTTCTGGCCTTATGTTCAGGACAGGTTTCTTCCAAAACGGCTCTACTTGCTTAGCTGGGAACTGAGAACAGCGAACCTACTAGTTCTAGCAGTACAGTGATTATGGCTTTGGAAGTGGTCGGTTAGACGCGGCCCTAACCCGGTCGCGGCCACCACCACAAGATCGTCGCCGGGATGCACCCCGTCGATTTCGACCACCAGAAGGTCGAGCGCGGACAGATCCGCAGCCATGAAGTCGGCCAGCCGCGCCGATGCGCGTTGGCAATGTCGTCCATCTGTTCGGCAGCCAGCCGAGATTTCGGTAGCGCGAAGTGCTCGCCGGCCGCGGTCCGCCGCGCCCAGGCTTCGTGGCCCAGGTGAGGAGAGCCCACCGCACGAAGGGGGGCCGCTCAAGCCAACGGATCGTGAAGAGCATCTTCACGTGTAATAGGCCGCCGCTTTGTCGTGGTCGATCAGCGTGGCGATCGTCGTGGTCATTCCCACCCGTAGGCCGCGGCTCAAGAATGACCCCATGCTCATTGACGAGCGGCCTGAATGAGCGTTCGATGAAGACCTCAGCTCCTCCAAGGCTGAGAACCCCAACCACCCCACGACGGCGAGATCTCACCCCATGGCCCCCAGCCCGAGGTCTCGCTGCCGCGCGCCGGCCGCGGCGGTGACTGGTCTGTTATTCCAGGGCGAAGCCCTCGCTACCCATGCGGCAATTCAGGTCGGCTGCCCCACGTCCCAGGACACGGGACAAATCCCCTTTTGCCAGTGCGGCGGTGGCCGTGGGGCCCCAAAACAGGGGGGTCTTTTGGAAGGGCATACCGCTTTTCGCGGCCTCGGATTTGTGGCAATGCAAACGCCCCCCCCCAAAACCCAGGGAAGGCCCAGGAAGGGCCGCCCGTTTCACCCCTCGGAACCTACATAGGCGGGCCGCAGAGCCTCCCACGGCCCTGGATTTCAAAGCTCAGGCCCAAGTTTCATATCATCGCCCAGTCGATTGGGGGAAATGGCCTTTTAGCGGTGCGGAGTTGATGGGTATTGGCCAACCCAGTCCCCATGTCCAATAAAAAATTAGACTTTGGTAGGGGTATCGATTCGAGTGCTGGGAAACCCTTGTCAATCATACCATAGCTGAACGTTTGTTCTCGTTTCGATCTCAATCTTTCCATTGTCTAGATCTATCATTTTTCTGAATTGGAATCATCGTTTGCATACATGCTAACGAATTGATTTGCTTACATTTTCTTTGCTCGATTTTGTTTCGGGGGAATACAAAACCCCGATTTTTGCCTTGCAAACAATTGATTTTACTACTGTTTTTTCGTGCTTCTAAACTCAAGTCTCGTTTCGTATGGTGATTTTGTGCCCGCATATAGCGGGAGAGGCAAGCGGGCTTTCCCGCGCGTTTTTCCACCTCGCGAATGACCTTCGCAGAGAACGGGAGAGCCATGCCAAAACCTCGGATTTTTCCGGATGGTCTGGAAAAGACGGGGGCGAAACGAGAAAGGCGAAACGAAAATGGCTACCGCTACCGATACCCGCGCCGCTACCGCGCAAGAGATGGCAGAAACCAACGTGTTGCAGTCCGCAACGGAAAAGTATGCCGATACGATCCAGACTCGTGCGGCGGACCTTGCGATTAAGTCGCTTGGCGCGGCCGAGTCGTCGACCTACAACGCCGTGACCATGCTGGCGCTGAACCTTTGCGGCGAACAAATCCGCGCCGTTCTGACGGATAACAACTATGATCCGCAGAAAGACGCGTGGATTTTTACCCGCGACATTTTGGTTCCGGTCGCCAAGGCTGGCAAGATGATTTGGCGCGGTACCGAGTCCCATGCGGCGGCGATCATGTCCGCTACCGCCAGCTTTGACCGGCTTTCGGGCGATGCACTCAAGGCGGCCGAAAGCGAGCGGAACAAGCTCGCAAGCGAATACGTGAAACTGAAGCATACCGGCGCAACTGGCGCGAACGGTAAGCCGGTCAACGTCAAGCTTATCGACTCCCTGCAAACGCTCCGGACCTACGGAACGCGCCTTGCCTCTTTCATGCGCCTGAACCACACGCCGGTCATTCTGGAATGTGCCCGCGCCGCTTCCGTCGAGTCGGCGGAAACGATGTGGAACGCCAAGGTCGGCGAGTTGCTTTCCGGGCAGTGGGGTATCATGCAATCCCGCTTGGCCGAATGGCACGAAATGGCCAAGGCGGACAAGGCGGACAAGGGCGGCGCGGAAGGCGCGGAAGCCAAGGCGGAAGCGAAAGCCCCCGAGTCGGCGGAAGCGGAAGCCCCCGCGCCTTTGACCGAAAGCGAGAAACTGGCGGCGATCATGGCTGCAGTGGATACGCTTTCGATCGATGCACTGATGACGCTGCAGGCGCACATCAATGCCAAGGTCGGCGCGTCGGTTTCGGCGGAAGCCCCCACGGCGGAAAACGTCATCCTGCTTTTGCCCCCGCCCGCTCCGGCGGAAGAGGGCAAGGCGGAAGAGACGGCGGAAGCCCCCTTGGCGGAAGCCCCCGCAAAGAAGTCCCGGAAGCGCAAGGCGGCCTAAGCCCCCGCCACTCGCCCCCGCAAATCGCAAGGTTCCCGGCCTCACCGCCGGGGGCCTTTTTTTGTGCCCTCCACGGAGTGTGAGCATGCCCCGGAAAAATCGTGCATTCGCCAATGCGAAAACGACCCCCCGCCCCCAGTCTGACGCGGACTGGCTGGCTTCAAATTTTCCGGGTGGTCGGGAAATGCTCATCACGCCCAAGAGCGGCGAAGAGAGCCGGACCACACTGGCTGAGACCCGCCTCATGATCCCGGAAGCGGAAGTCAGCCCCGAGACGCTCGCAGGCCAGCACAGGATCGAGCTCGCCCGCCGTACATGGGCCGATACCCACTTCGAGGCCAAAGAGCCCCACCTGCGTTACACGCCATTCACTGGCCCCCGCTTCCAGCCTCCGACGCCCGGCTATGCCCGTCGCAAGGCCCGCTTCGCTCAGCGCTGAACGCGCTTCCACCCGCCACTCACCGGAGACCACGCCATGCTGACCGCTCGTCAGACCGGATACCTGCGCTCGCTCGTGACTGCGACCATCCAGAAAGCGGACGCGACCGCTCCTCGAGTTTTTCCTGACCCTCGGGAAAAACCCGCGGCCCGCCCCACGGTCACACAGGCCAAGCCCCGTACCGAGGTGCCCCGCTTCATCGTTCAAACGTTCCGGTCAGGCCGGTCCGAGTGCGAACCCTTCGGCGATCTGCACTTCGCCCAACGCCACGCCTCGCTGAACGCCCCCGCAACCGTCTGGTCCGCCGATCGCGTGACCATCAAGGACGGCACCGTCCACCACCCCGTGAGCGAGAAGCCCCTCGCCAGGTACGCCTGAAGGATCCGCCATGATGAAGCTGCTCAACACCCGCGTGGATCTCGCAACCGGCGCCCTGATCCTGATGGCGTTCGCCTTCGCTGGCATCCTGATGGGGTCGCTGCACCCCTGAATATTCAACATCTAGTGGGTGGACCCCTGAAAATGGGCTCTCCACCCCTGATTTGCGGACTGAGGTACCGATTTTGGCATGTACGGCACTAGATTTAGTGTCCGATAGGGCTGGAAATCGCGAAAATGCAAATGTGCTTTTATGTGCAGGGTAAGGTCGACGCGGCCGATCTCTGCGGTTTGCAGGCCGTTTGCATCCGAAAGTCGAGAATCTGCGTCTGACCGGTGAGGTCGATGAGGCCAGGTACAGTGCCTCTCCCTCCCTCTCTGTCCCCTGCATCTCTCCCTGCCTGTAGGTCACTGGCTTGGGATTGAGTTGCGCCGGCGGCCCTCGATGGGCGGCCCCGATTTCGTTCGTCGTCGTCTTGGGAAGTGCCTGTCTCGCAGGGCTTTCCGCCCCGTCTCACATCACCGGAGGAACCGATGCGTGCTCGTCTCGATGCGCTGTACCGTGCCTACTCGGGCAGGTCCGGCATCACCCCCGTCCAGTCGGCAATACTGGCTGAGGCGGCCTGTGTCCTCTCTCAAAGAGGAGCCTCTGTCCCCGTGCTCATGGGCACGATCGAGGAGCTGGAGGCGGCCTTCGAAAATACCCCGGGCCGTCCGGTTATTGTCGCTCGGCCCATTTTCTCGGGAATTATTCTCGAATTTCCGGGGCGGTGAATCTGCCCTCGGAACCCCCTCCTTATCTCATACGAATTTGCTCGAATTAGGGCGCATTTGCACTTGCATTTGCGTTTGCATTCGTGCATTGACCGCGCACCAACGGAGCCACCCCATGCGCATGTTCTCCTGCAAGCTTCTCGGTTTCACTGACTGCATCGGCGCGCCGATCGAGCGGATACCACTGTCCGGCGTCATCAAGGCCCGCGTCGAGATGGGCGAGGACCACGACGAGCGCGGCGGCGCCAAGGGGGAAGTGACCATCACCTCCGCCCTCCGCTCGATCGACTTCGAGCGCCGGCTGATCGTCACCCAGAACAACGTCTACCAGTTCTGAGGACGGGCGATGCGCGGTCAATCCTACGCCCGATACAACGCTCTCAGCTGGGCCACCGGCAAGAGCGCGGCCGAGATCGGCGCCGAGATCGAGGCGGCCGAGCACAAGGCCCTGACCCACACGTTCCAATGGAACGAGGTCGGCAATGCGTCGGACTGCTGGACCCGCGCCGACGCCCTCCGCGAGCTGCTGTCGTCCCCCACGAGCACCTGACAGGACATCCCATGCCCCACGTTTTCACCAACACACCCACTGCTCAGGAAGTGTTCGACACTGCCTGTGCGTTCTTCGCCACGTCCCCCGGCCCGTCGACCGGCCTTGACGACATGTGCATGTACCGCGACCCGACCGGTCGCTGCTGCATCGCCGGCAACTTCATCCCGGACGACAGGTACGATCCGCGGATGGACGACATGTCCGAGATGCCGTTCTACAAGCCCAACTCCGGCGGCAACGCGGTCAACAATCTGATCGAGCATTTCGGTCAGGTCGTGCCACCGTGGTTCAAGGAGCATCAGCGGCTGCTCACCCGCCTCCAGAGCGTTCACGACGAGCGCGACAACTGGTTTCACCGTGGCTGGGATTACGACCGGCTCGCCGATCACCTGAAGGGCGTCGCCAGCCTCTTCAAGCTGGACGTGTCGGCTGTCGATCAGGTCGCGGCGCGCGGCCGGATACCGGCTGGCTGGCAATCGGTGGAGGCGTGAATGTCAGCGCCAGCACCGGGCGACCGCGTCGCCTACGCCGCAGCCTTCCTGAAGAACACCGGCCAGTTCACCGGGTCCGGCCCGCAGCGGCGCGGCACGTTCGTGAAGGTCTGGGAGAGCAACCCGGACTTCGGCCGCGTCAAATGGGATGACTTCGAGGCGAACGCCCCGGCCCTCGCCCTGCATTGGGGCGAGGACTACGTCGCCGACGCCCGCGAGCACGGCCAGCTCGTCCACATCAAGAACATCGCGAAGGTCGGGTCCGCCCGCTTCGCTCTGACCTGTGCGGGAGCGTGACATGCAGACCCGGTTCTTCGAAGCGACCGTCCGCGCGACCACCGCCGGTCACGGCAAATCCACGGTCGACCTCAACTTCAGGACGGCCCCGACCATCACCCGGGACGATCTGCACGTCCTGATCTCCGATCTCCTGCTGCTGGCTCACAACATGGCCAGGGATGAGGTGCGCCAATGTCAGTGATCCGCCGCGTCCCTCGTCCCGTCCCCACGCTGTTCGTCATCCGCCGCGATGGCGTCATCGAGTCGGTCGGCATGCGGTCCATGCGGATCGCCCGCGCCGCCGCTCGCAGTTTCAACGATGCCCGCGCCTGCCGTGCGGCATTTGCCAAATGGGTCTGAGATGAAGTGCCTGAAACACATCCTTTCGGATGAGGTGGTCCGCGTCACGGACAAGGAGGCGCAAGCCCTGCGTGACGCGGACCCGCTGGAGCCGAAGTGCTGGCAGTACTGCCCGAAGCACGAGTGGAAAGCCACGGGAGCAAGCGGATGAAGTTCCCCGAAGGCTTCCGGCCGGCGTCCCAGGCAACGATCGACCGCGTCAACAATCCCGACACGTTCGTCGTCGTGTGGTGGAACGGCATCCCGGCCGACAACAGCGGCAAGCGCGAGGTGCTGTACCTGACCGATCGGTTCAACCCGATGGGCACGGCCAACACCTGGGACATCTGGCGCAGCAACGCCAAGCAGTACGCCACCGAGCGCGAGGCCGAGCTGGCCCGCGTCGAGATCATCATCCCGCACATTCGGGATCAGGCCCGAGTGTACCCCAACTGCGAAGCGCACGTCCGAACGGGCGGCATTCCCGGCAAGGAGCTGACATGAAGCGCACCAAGAAGCAGCAGGCGCTCGACGACGCCCGCATCCAACGTGCCGTCACCGGCATGGTCATCCCGATGATGTCGATCCCGGCGCTCCACAGGCACGCCGAAGGTCTGATCGCCAAGGGCGTCGACGACGCCGCGCTGGCGGCCGGCGTCCGCAAGTTCATGGGAGCGAGCTGTGACTGACACCGCGAACGGCGCCGTCCGCAAATCGGCCAAGGTCACGCACGTCTCGATGACCGAGGCCTACACCGACACTTACGCATTCGAGGCGGACGCCCGTAAGGCGTTCGAGGAGTGCAGGAAGTCTGACGTCATCGTCTTCGCCTCCCTGCACATCAGGGACGGCCGGGTCTATCGGCTGATCGCCACATACGAGAACACCGACAGCCTCGATCTGGAAATGGGAAGGTTCGGCGGAGCATGAAGTTCGAGAAGGATGATTGGGTACGCTCTGCCCGCGTCGGCGCGAAAGGGTCGTTCGTCGGGCAGGTCAAGGAAGTCCTCGACGGCGACGAGTACGTGGTCCGCGATGACGACCGCAAGCGCTGGCTGCGCAAGGGCAGTGAGCTGACCCGGGCCAATCCGAAGGCCGACAACGACAATGAGCGTGCGGACCAGCGTGCCCGCATGCAGCACTGGAGGCTGTGATGCGGCTGATCTGCGAACCGACCGGCCAGGAACTGAAGCCCGGTGACAAGGTCCCGACCTTCCGCAAGGAGATGGTCACCGTCCAGTCGTTCAACGAGCGCCGCGTCTACTGCAAAGACGATCGGGGCAACGTGACCGAGTGGTTTCACAGCGTCATCCATAGCCGTGTGGTGGACCCATGACCGAGAAGCAACGCAAGCGCCGCCGCATGGCGCTGATCCGCATCCTGTCGGACATGTCCCGCAACGGCTGGGCCAATGCCCGCTTCGAGGACTACCACCCGCTCGAAACCGAGCTGGCGCAGCTGGAGGCAAGCCATGGACGATCGTGAAGAGCTGAAGTTCAGAGATTTTCAGGCTCGCATCCGTGCAGCCGAGCGCCGTCACTGCGAAGCCGATCTCTACTGGCGGACCAACCGCTGGGCGATCGACGGACGCGGCATCAATCCTCGCTGGGCGAACACCAGCGAGTCCTGAGGTCCCTGTGTGTGGTTGAAGTGGGTCTGCACACAAAGGCAAGGGAAAATCCCGCAGGACGAGGCGAGTAGCGGTTTCATCCCGTCTCGCATTTTCAAACGGCCTAGCTTCGGTGTTTCGTCCGCGCCTGGCGATGATGGCCACCCATGACCATGATGAGAAGTTTGCGGCCCGGAGAAATGGGTACCCGCTCATAGGTTGCTGCGACCCAAACGCAGTGGCGAGGCCGGCGCAATCCGGCCATTCAATTTCACCGGAGTTCGAGACATGAAGAAGCGAAAGACGCAGAGCCGACGCTCGCCGATCGCTCGTGATCTGCGGACGCCGAAGTACAAGGCCCGCGTTGTGCCCAACAAGAAGCGCAAGGCGAAGGTCCCGAGTTACAGCAACGACGACGGAGCACGGCCATGAAGTAAGCGACCCCCACTGTGACCCCGAACGACTGAGCTTTTTGGACCGGTGAAGCCGCGAGCGACCGGACGCACAGCCCGACCAGCGGCGGGCAAACCAATCCGCTGGTGCAATTCGATGCCCTCGCAGTGTAGCGCCTGCCTTGCGTGATACGGCACGCCGCACATGCGGACACTGTGAGGCCTGCTGCTCCCCGAAGGATGCAGCGTGGTTGGAGGGAAACCTGCTCCGTCGATGCCGTGTCCCCCCGCGGCTATAGGGCGGAGTGGTGGAGAGAGCACTCGCGAACCACACCAATTCGAAGCCGAGTTTTTCCTGACACTCAGGAAAAGCGGAGCCGTGTCCGACCGATTGTTTGAATGCAAAGGAGACGAAATGGCGACGACAAGACAACAGACGAACACCGCGTTCGTCCGATCGCTGATGGAGCACAGCAAGTACGGCGCCCTCGCCCACCTGTTCGTGCTCGATGCGCTCGACAAGTGGTCGGAGCTGGTCGCGAAGGCCGAGCCGGCTGCGGTCAATACGCCGCTGATCAACGGCCACGCATGGGTCGGCGTCGCGACGGAGATCCATGAAAAGCTGAAAGCGAGGATGGGCTGATGGCTGACCTCGAAGGCGACACCTACTCCGCCGAGATCGCGTTCATGGGCCCACCCGACCAGCTGGTCTGCTGTTGCAGCAGCTGTGACTGGTCCGGCACCGCGATCGAGTGCGCCGAGATCGACGACTGCAGCCTGACACCGGGCGATGCATCGCCGTGCGGACGCTGCCCCGAATGCGACTCGCTGGCCTACCTCGACGGTCCGCTCGATCGAGCGAAGGACCGGGTCGATCGGCTGCTCAAGATCGTTCGCGCTTTCGTCAATCCCGTCGAGGTGATGCACGGCATCCCCGTGCGCCTCGACCTCAATGCCCTCAAGGGCGACGCAGTCAAGCTGCTGGAGGAGATCGACAATGGCTAGGAAGAAGAAAGAGCCCGAGACCTACACCGCCTTGCAGGTGGAGGCGGCCCTCTGCGTGTGGGAATGCCTCAACGAGTGGACGCTCGGCACCGAGGCGCAGGTCGCGAAGCTCGAAAAGGCAGCCAAGAAGGACCCGCATTCCATGGCCGCGATCCGCGTGGAATGGATCGAGATGCGGGAGCAGTGCGGCTCGGCCGAGATGCGCTCGCAGTCGATCGTTCTCGGCCTGTGGTGTCTCGAGATTTACGACATCCTCACCGCGAACGACGAGGAGTTCTTCAGCTACTGGTCATACGACTGGGAGGTGATCCCGGCGATGCTGAAGCACGCTGTCTGCAAGGACGGCAAGGCTTCGATGTATCGCGGCGACTACATCTACACCGGCGGCGGGCTGATCGACGCTCACAGCGCGGCCCAGCTGGTGGCGCAGGAGTTCGCCTGGCTGCGGTACGAGGATGACTGCAAGAGCCAGGCCCGCCAGCAGTGGGCTTACGAGGAGCTGGTCACCGACGACCGCAAGAGCCGCGACGATCCCAGCGATAGCCGGATGCTCTCCGCCTTCGAGCAAGGCGAGGCGCCGCCGGCATTCGTGAAGTGGCTCGGCGAGAAGTACGACCTGACTCCAGCTGGTCCGGGCTTCCGATGAGCCCGTTCGATTACTACGACGCCGGACTCCAAGCCGGCCTCGAAGGGAACGATGCATGCCCGCATCTTCCCTTCACCTTTCAGTGGCTGTGGTGGCAGACCGGACAATTCGTCGGCCATCACACGCTCTGCACGCAGCTTGAGGCGATCGTCGCCCACTTCCCGCAGGACTGATCATGCAACCGCTGTTCACCCATGACATCCGACATGTGATCCAGTCGATGCACGGCATCCGTCGCAGTCAGGTCGTCGCCGCACTCAAGTGCCTCGACCTGATCGAGAAAGCCCACCGCATCCATCAAGTGGCGATCGATGCCGGCTGGTCGCTCGACGATGACGAGTGGTGGTGGCGACCGCTGCGGAAGGGCGACAAGCACTTCGACGAATGCCACTTCGGCTTCACCACCGAGCACGACGAAAGCGACTCGGACGACGAACCATCGAACTGCGTGTTCGTCCGCTGTCCGACCTACGCCCTCGCCTACGACCGTGGCGAGATCACCCCCTATGCGAAGAGCCATCTCGCTTTCCGCAAGATCAAATTCGAGGACTGAGATGACCCAGTATGAGCGCTGCGAATGCCCCAAGTCGTCGCCGTGGGGCGCCATCCAGGACAAGCGCGAGCTGGCGCCTGGCATCTGGTCCGTCTCGACCGCAGGTCACGGCGGCATCAAGCTGTCCCGCGAGCGCAATGCGGCGGTCCCGAAGTACATGCGAGCCGAGGCCGGCTGGTACGAGGAGGACTGTCAGTGGTCGATCGCCGCAATGATCCACCCGATCGCCTTCCAGCGCATCATCAAGATCGAGGGCAAGCCTGACCGGAGCGAGTACGACATCGCTGTCGAGACGTTCCGCCACTGGCACCCCGACCAGTACGAGCAGTTCTTCGGCGTCAAGCTGGAGAAAGGCCAGTCCCTCATCCGCGACGAGAAGCTGTTCTGGATCGAGAACCGCGACAAGTTCGTCCTCAACGCGGCGTGGGGCGATTGGGCGCACTGGGTGCCGAAGGGCAAGGTCGGCGTCGTCGCCAAATGCCAGCACGTCGAGAAATGGTTCCTCGTCGATCACGACAGGTACCAGAAGCGCGGGCGCCACGGACACGTCATCGACGCCACCATCGACACCGAAATCGCCAAACCCGAGAGGCCATAATGAACGATCATCAGGCAATGCTTGCCATCCAGGAGCAGATGGATGGCGTGGAGTGGGACAGCGACACACTGTCCGCCATCGGCGACATCATGATCAACGCCGGCTATCGCATCCGCGATATGAACGACGTCGATCTCGAAGCCCGCACCATCCTCGAGTCGCTGCCGAAGGCGCAGCTCGACAGGGCGTGGATGCTGGCGATCGGCAGTGCGGACGAGCTGGGTGATCTGATCACCTGGATCGACGAGCACCCGTCCGACGAGGAGCTGGACGAGGAAGGCATCCCGGTTACCAACCGCGCCCGCCTCGACACCTGGCTGCAAGGCATCGCCGAGCACCAGGAGCAGGACGCCTACCCCTGCTACGTGCCGGTCCCGCTCGAACTGGTCGGCATCCTCAACATGCTGATCGACGACTGGTCCGAGGTTGAGAACTCTCACGGCGAGACGTTCACCACCATGCTGACGTCGTCGGAGGGCTGAGATGGCACGCGAATACGTTTCGCCGAGCGGATCGGCCATCATCGGCACGCTGGAGCGACTGACCGGCCGCTGCGGGATCAGCGGCATTGAGGATGACGGAACGCCCGTCCACGACAGCGACGGCACGGTGATCTTCTATGACGATCAGGTCACCGCCACCAAGGACGGCAAGACCGTCTTCCTCGACGACAACGGCGCCGAGTGGACGTTCGACCAGCTCACCCCCGTCGACGACGAGGAAGACGAGGATGACGACGATGCGTGAGTTCATCAGCGGCTTCACCAGCGGCGGGTCATTCGACCGCGATCCGAACGACCGCGTCATCGTCTACCTGATCGGTCCGAAGGGCGGCACGCGCTGCTGCGAGGTTCTGGACACCGTCCAGGCCCGCAAGCTTCGGGATGATCTCGACCTGGCGCTGCTGAAGATCCGCGATGCCGAGGTGCGACGGGAGGAAGCCAATGGGCGTTAAGGTCAAGATCACCTACCGCGACCCGTCCGGCGGCGAGCATGAGCGCATCTTCCAGGGCGACGAGATGGGCGATGGCGGCTGCTATGCGGCCATCCAGTTCCTGGAAGACCTCACCGTGAGCGGCCCGGTCCAACTGGTCGACGTGCTCACGATCGATAGCGGCGAGCACTTCGACGACCCGGAGGGCGAGTGATGGTCACAACAGCGAAATGCACCCTGTGCGCCAAGGTGGAGTCGCCCGGCTTCTACACCGGCTGCATGGTCAAGGACGGCCATGTCACCGACTGGAACTGCGACGGCAACGGCAACCTGACATGGAAGCTGGACGCCCCAGAGGAGGACAACAGCATGAACGAGTATCCCGAGCCGGTGTACGAGGCGGAGGATGTCGGCTGCGACTGCACTGACGCCGGCATCGAGTCTGAGTGGGAATGGACACCCGACCAGAACGCCTATGTCTGCAACGGTTGCGGAGAAGTCCAATGACCCGCCTCGCTATCAGGGTGAGTCATCACCCTAACGGGACGTCGACCGTGTCCGGCATCCCGACCAGAAACGTTCGAGACCTCTTCAATCTCGCCTCCAACCAGCTCTATGGGCTGGAGAAGGCGCACAAGAAGAGCCCGACCAACCCCGACCTCAACGATCCCTGGCTCAAGGTGATGCGCGTCGTCATCGACCAGGGCTCCCACATTCCGCGTTACCGCCATGGCTATGAAGACATGCCGGTGATGCAGCTGGACAAGATCGGCCGCGCTTTGCGCTTTCGGGCTGTCCGTGAACTGCGAGAGTCCCGCCTCCGAGTCGCTGAGGTGATGGACATGATCCTCGCTTCCTACAAGCAGCGACGACAACCATAACCGACAAGGAACTACGACGATGAAACTGCGCGCAATTGCGGCGCTGGCGGTAACGCTGGCGCTTGCCTTCTCTTCTCCCGCCAAGGCCGAAAACGTCGACGCGGATTTCGTCGCCCTGGCAACGATCTCCTACGCTGTCCTGCAGAAGTGCTCGTCGAGCTACGAGTTCATCGACGGAGGCGCACGGCGCGCCGCTGATCGGATGGGCGCCGACTTCGAAACCTACGCTCCGGCCACCATGAACGCGATCTTCGTCATCATGGACATGGAGTACGACCGCACGAAGCTGATCCCGTCCGTAACGCAGCGGGTCCGCTCACACCTCGAAGAGCTGCTGGTCGAGATCAAAAAGGGCGACCGCTTCTTCTGCAAAAAGTACGGCGCCGTGATGGTCAACATCGGCTTCATGAGGAAGATCAATTGAGACTCCAGGCTGACCCGCGCGAGTTCCTCAGCGTTCGAAACCTGGGGCTCGCGCTCCTTCTGGCCGCAGCGTTTGCTGTCGTTCTGGGTGGACTCGCGAAATAGCACTTGCTTGAATGCAAACGACATGCAATCCTGATGCAAACGAAGGGAACTGCAAATGGCCTACCAACTGAGGCTCGGAGAGATGATCGAGGCGATGTACCGCGCCAAGATGCCGGACGAGGTCAAAGCCTACACCGATCAGCTCGAAAAGATCGGAACCGAGATGTCGAAGGCGCTGGCCGCCAAGATCGGCGTCAATGGCGGCGAGGTGACCTACGGCGCCGGCATGTTCGCGGCACCGTTCTGGCCCGCGACCGATGGCCAGCCGCTCCCCGAGGCGCTGGAAGACCTCGACTGCGAAGACTGCTGGGGAGAAGACTGATGTTCGCGATCGGTCTGCCTCCGGGCAAGCGCCTGCCGTTCGGCACCGTCGTCGTCCACACCGTCACCTTCAACCATACGCATCGGGACCGTGCCGGCTTCACCTGGGTGGAGCCGATCACTCTCGACATTCACATGCTTGGCCTGCTCCCGATCGTGAGCCGGCCCTGCAACGACAATGAGGAAGCCGCCTGATGGGCCTACCCGAACTAGCGCTTACGGACCACGATGCCGCTGTTCAGGCGCTTCTCCCGGATGGCTCTGACCCTGTCCAGCATGGCGTCATGCGAGATGAAGCTGATGTTGGCCTTCTCGGCCGCGATCCGGAATGCCTGGATGGCGAAGTCCGGCGTCACGTCGAACCAGTCCCCAACCAGGCGGCGGTTTGCCTTGTCGAACATGGCGGCGGCATCGTTGAAGATCCTGACGGCGAAGGCCTCGTTCGAGGTCCAGATCGCATGATGGATCTTCAGCGGCTCCCAGCTGCCGGGCTGCAGGCACTCGATCCGCTTCTTGAGGTTGGTCGAGGCGCCGAGCCGTAGCGGCCGACCCCCGAGGGGGCCGGCTGCATAGACGCAGGCGAACTGAAGTTCATCGAAGATAGCGCGTTCCGGCTTCGTCTGGAGCCAAGGTAACCCATAGACCAATTCAGTTTTCTGCATGCCTCCCTATACCTGAACGTTTGCTTAAATGCAAATCTACACTTGCAAAGAATGCAAACGACGGTCTATAGGCGCGCAGCGAAACACCCCGTCAATCCAAGCGCGGGCCGCCGTCACTGACGGGGTGACCTCAACCAGTCGGCCGCAATCACCAAAGGAGAACTGCAAATGGACCCCACCATGGGCCAAACGTCCACCTACGGTCTCGTCCTCGCGAACGAGCAGCAGCCGACCAACCTGTTGCCCGCTCCAACCGAGACGGCATCCGTCGTCAGCATGTCCGGCTACCTCAACCGAGCCGACTTGCAGGCTGACCAGGCTGCCGGCACGGAAGCCTCGGGCCTGACCACCGAGATCGACAACGGCGCCCTGCTCGCCGCCGCTATCGGTTCGCCGATCGCCGAGACCTCGGAAGTCTTCGCTGCTGACACCTCGACCGAGGAAGTCTTCGCCGCCATCACGACCGAAGAGCCGGTTGTCGAAGCGCTGCCGGCGCCGGAAGCCCCGCCCTCGCCGCCGAAGTATCCGGTCGGCAAGGTCGACTTCAACAAGCCGTTCGAGATCTTCCGGACCGACGACAATCAGGACTTCCTCACGGAGGTCGTGATCCTCTCGGTGCTGGCGGATGCCACGCATCCGGTCGTGATCGCCGGCTACCACGACAGCGAGGGTGAGCGCGTCGTCCTCCAGTTCGACCTGGACGGCGATGACATCCGCGGCGACTGGGTCTTCGAGAACATCTCGACCGAACCGCAGACGAAGTTCGTTCGCCTGTTCATCGACGAGGATCGGGCCCTCTCTGTCGACGAGACGCTCTACGACACCCAGTTCGCAGCCGATCGAGCGAGCAACCACGCCTACGATGACGTGTTCGGCGTGTTCCCGATCACCATCCCGCCGCGCGTCTCGGCCAGCGCCGTCGTCGAGTCGACAGTCGTCGAGGGCGACGGCTCGGACTTCAACGAGGAAGAAGAGCACGACGAGGGTGGTGACGAGTCCGGCGACGAGGTCGTGGCCGAGGTCGTCGAGACTGCCCCGCCGCATCCGGATGCGAAGTGGGTGAGCGGTCGTCTGATCGCCCCGGGCCAGATCGTGTCGGCCTATCGCCAGCGCTTCGGCACCCGCCAGGTCGAGGTCATCAAGACCCGCGACCACGCCTACCAGACGCTGTTCGTCAAGCCGCAGGACGGGACCAACCCGTACTGGGCGCTGAACAAGAACATCCGCTGATCCCAACAACTGCCCGTCCTCCTCGGAGGGCGGGCACCATTCCCCCTTGGAGATCGACATGCCGGACAGAGTTTCCTTCGACAACAACATCGCCTTCGACCAGGGCTGGGGCATCTTCGACTGCGACGGCAGCGAGAACGGCCCTTGGCAATTGCAGAAGCTCGATGAGTGCGACCGCCTCCGGGATGACCTGGAAGCGTGGCGCCTCGTCGTCGACTACGCCAACGCCGGCAGCGAGTACCACCAGAAAGCGCTGCAGTTCCTGGCTGATCACAATCCCCTGGAACATCGCTGCATCATCGACACCATCGACAAGAAAGCCGTGGCATGACCATCCGCATCGTCTCCGAAGCTGAGTTTGCTCAGCGCATCAGAACCGTCCTCTTCAACCAGCGGGTTGAGCATGTCGGCTGCGTCACCGGCCCCGGCCGATCAGGCGCTGTCGCCGCGGTCTATGCCTCCCACATCCTCGGCATCCCGTTCATCCCGTTCGGCGCCAATGTCCCGGACAAGTTCGAGCTGCTGCTGATCGACACTGCCCGCGAGAGTGGCCGGACGCTCCGCAAATCGGCCAGCTGGTACACCAAGAAGACGGGCCGGGCGCCGACCGTAATCGCGGTCTACGAAGAGCCGCCGCGCATCGCCTTCTGGTACGAGGCGCGGAAGCCTCAGCGTTATCGCCACGAGCTGGGGTTCGCCGCATGAAGCGAGCCATCATCTTTATCGCCGCGTTGCTGCTCGCCGGCTGCGACGAAGGCAACAGCAATCTCCCCTTGCCTCGCCTCGTCTGCACACAGGTGACCAGCACTTACAGCTGCGGTCGCGGTGGGACGTGCGAGCAGTGCGGCAACTGGGAGATCGGCTGCCCAAAACCGCTGGAGCTGCGCGAGATGACCGGCAGCACTGGCCCCTATCTCGCCTGTCGACTGCAGAGGGAGCGCTCCAATGCTTCAACAGTACCGCCGAATGCGTCACCCGTGCTGCAAGGGAGATCCTGAGCAGCGCGCCATCGGCGCCGCCTTCCGCTTCCTGCTCGAAACCAGCACCTGGAAGCGACACCACGAGCCGTTCTCGAAATCAGAACGAGGACGGCAGCGCCGGCAAGAGCGGCGTTTCGTCGACATCAACAAGCGGTTTGCCCGCACATGAGTGACCTCCGTGATAGCTGCTCAGAACATGTCCTCGGGTACATCAGAACCCACTTCGATTGTCCCTTTTGCGACTACGACTTCCACGAAGAAGGCGACAAATCCAGCGAAGTCATCGAATGCCCGTCGTGCCTCGAAAAGTTCTGGTGCCGAGAGGTCCGGTGACGGCTTCTTCGTTAGATGCGGCAAGCAGTACACCAATGCCGAGATCGACATCATCAGGCGCAATCGGCATTTGAGATTGCACGATCTGCACGCGCTGCTGCCGGGCCGGTCGAGGCAATCGGTCTCGGGTAAGCGCAGCTCTACCGGCTTCACCTACCGCCGGCCGCCATTCACCCGCGGCGAGGACGAGGAGATCAGGCGTGCTGCTGCGACCAAGGGTGCCACCGGCATCTCCCACATTCTGCCGCACCGCACGAAGTGGGACATCACTAAACGCGCCCAGGAGCTGGGCGTCACCCTGTTCAATTCTCACGAGCTGCCGCTGAAGATCCTCGGCGAGCCGCTGGCAGACGCCATCCGCAAGCGAGCCAGGGAGGACGGCATTTCGGTTCGCGCTCTCGATGCCGAGCTGGGCACAGGGCTTTACTTCACCAGCTGCGCCGCGCTCCGAGCACAGCGCGGCAGCAAGCCGAACATGACTGCAATCCGGAAGGCGATCGAGTTCTTCGACGCTGCGCTCATACCAGGTCCGGAGGGGACCTTCACCATCGACTGGAAGGACGAATAACATGGGACTTTCAACCAAGGGACCGATCACCCGGTATCGTGGATCGTGGGCTGACCTGGAGCGTCGGCGCCGCGAGGCAACGCTTGCGATGATCGAGGACGACCGTGTGGACGCCGCGATCACAATCGCCGGCCTCCGCGAGCAGGCCCGCGCGTTCGAGGGGGTCGATCGTGTCCGAGGTCTCTGACGAACAAGCCGGCAAGCCTGTGCTCTACGCCAGGCTGAACGGCAACACGCTTCGCGCCAAATGGCCCGGCAAACGCTGGCACGGCGCATACCTCAGCATCCATGAGGCATGCGACGCGGCACACAAGGATGGACTCGAGTCATTCCTCATCGACTACGTCGTCGAGGAAAACTGATCGGGTCTAACTGGGGATGCTTGATGAGGTCCCCACCAACCGCCGATGTTCGAAGTGCTCGGTTGGGCTTCGACGTCACTTCTACGAACTAGCATTACTTGTAGGCAGGGAACTTGACTAACAGACGACTCACACCGAGAGCGCGTCAAACCAAAAAGAGGAGCACAAATGCTCACCATAAACTTCTGCGGGACCATCAGGAGGTTCCGCCTGTTCAACTCTCGGGACAGACCAACCCTGCATCTTCTCATCCCCCCCACTCCATGAGACGGAGACGTGCGAATGCGAAAGATCCGGTATTACTACGCAAGGGACAGACCATCCCTCAGCTTCCACCTCAATCTTCAACACCAATGAGATGGAGCCATGGTCAACAAGCCGATGAAGGCCGGGCCCGTGCGGCGGGTTCGCTTCTACAATCCACGAGATAGACCGCGTTAGAAGGCGGTTGTTTGTAAATAACTCTTGCGCTTCCGTGCGCATGAATGCAAATTAACGCCAAGAACGGCAGCCGGGCGAACCTCATATTTTAAAGGTTTTCCCTGCTCCACCAAGGGGATACGTGCGTCTGCGCGATAGCTTGAATGCAAATCAAAGCAAATGGAGGACTGCAATGTCGTTCTACCTGGTCCGGTTAGAACCGGACGGGGCCGGTGCCATGAAAGATGTGCCGATCCCGGACTATGGCCCCTATGACAAGGGCAGCGAGGCAGCGAAGGCCGCGAAGACCCTTACCGAGGAGCGCGGCTACAAGGTGCAGCCGCGGCGCATGGCCCAGGCTCCGGACTGGCGTGGCCGGCAGCAGGAGCGGCTCGCGAGCGGCGCTGTGAAGGCGCTGCCTGAGGCGTGGGACCTTGAGCCGATCAAGGATCACTTCGCTCACCTCTGCCCGCGCGATCCGTCGAAGATCGCGTTCACCGAGAGCGACGAGCACGGCACGATCGACCGCACGACCTCGCTCAACCCGGGCCGGTACATCACCCGGTTCTATGAGACCGAAGACAAGATCCCCGACGCTCACCGCCGGAAGCTGATCGCTGCCATCGATCCCAACGGCGAGATCTTCTTTGCGTTCAGCCCGGAAGAGATCGTCCGCATCTACAAGGAAGGTCCCGGCTCGTGCATGGACGGCAAGCACACGTTCGAAGGGATGGACCCGCACTGGCCGACCGAGCCCTACGGGGCTGGCGACCTGGCTGTGGCCTACACCAAGAACGCTGAGGGCCGCATCCAGTCGCGCTGCCTGTGCTGGCCCGAGAAGAAGATCTTCGGTCGCTGCTATGGCGACATCCAGCGCATGATCGCTGCGATGAAGGCCGAGGGCTACACCTACTACCACGGCGACAACATCCGCTTCCCGGACGGCGCGAAGCTCCTCAAGATCGAGCACCCCGAACGGCGCTGGGAATACGTGATGCCGTACTTCGACGACATCGAGATGGTCATCATGAACGGCGACTATTTCGAGACCTACAACGGCACGCTGGCAAGCCTGCCGCTCGGCACGAAGTACATCAGCTGTGGCGGCAGCGCCGGTCGCTCCCTGCTCTACCAGTATTGCCCGAAGATGCGCAGCGGACAGCCGGCGCACACCTTCAAGCACATCCACGGTGTCGAGCAGGAATGGTCCAGCCAGGCGTACCAGTCCTACGCCTTCACCTGCCGTGGCTCCGGCAAGCTCTACGCCAACGAGTTCAAGGTCTCCATGGCCACTCCAGGCGTTTACTGGGGCCACGACTACTTCGCCGAGCACGGCGAGCACTGCGCCGTCACCAAGAAGAACCATCCCAAGACCGAGATGGTTCAGAAGGGCGACCGTCGTGTCCACAACAGCGTGGAGTGGCGCTTCGATGCTGACGGCAAGGAGCTGCCAGCGAAGAAGATCAAGGCGATCGAGGAGGAGCGCTGGGGCACCGTCACCATCGGTGATCTCATCGGCGAAAAGCCGTGGCACCGCGACATGCGGTACCTGAGCAAGAGCCGCTTTGAGCGTGAGTATAACGCCGTCACCAACACGGTCGAAACTCGCGTCACCGGTCGGCGTGCTGACCAGGTGATCATCGACGACCCGTTCGTGGCTGCGCCCCAGCTCGACCCACGCCAGCAACAAGAGATGGCCCGCTACATGGGCGATCTCGTCGACCGACAACTGCGCGACCAGATGCTCCGGGGCCTCCCTGAGCCGGCCGCTCGGTATGACTACGATCCAACCCGCTAATCCAACAGGAACTGAAATGTCCAACGACCTTGAGATGCTCAAGGCGATGCTGTCGCATCGTCGTCCCTATGGCTCGAAGACCGAGCTTGCCTACATCGATCGGTTCATCACCCCGCTCGGGGTGCAGACCGACAAGTTCGGCAACCGGTTCATGATCATCGGCGAGGAAAAGCCGACGATCCTCTGGTCATCCCACACGGACAGCGTCCACCGGGATGAAGGCTTCCAGCAGATCGAAATGACCGGCACCAAGATCCATCTGCCGAAGAAGTCCAAGTCGAACTGTCTCGGCGCCGACGACGCGGCCGGCAACTTCATCATGATCAAGATGATCGAGACGAAGGTGCCCGGCCTGTACGTCTTCCACTTCGGGGAGGAAGTCGGCTGCAAGGGATCGGGCGGCATCGCCAACGAGACGCCCGAGTTCCTGGCGGGCATCCAGGCTGCCATCGCCTTCGACCGCCGCGGCTTCACGTCTGTCATCACCCATCAGCGGGGACGGACGGCGTCGGATGCCTTCGGCGACTCACTGGCAGCTCAGCTGCCGAGCCGGTTCAAGAACGATCCGACCGGTGTGCTGACCGATACCAAGATCTACATGGGCATCGTCCCGGAGTGCTCGAACGTCTCGGTCGGATACGAGCACGAGCACACCGATCGGGAGACGCAGTGCGTGCAGCACCTGTTCGAGCTGCGCGATCACATGGTCAAGATCGACGCTTCGAAGTTCGTCATCGAGCGCAATCCCAAGGCAACGGAGCCGGAAGCGAAGCGATCCTCCTGGTCGGGATCGTCCAGCTTCGGCGGCGGCACCATGCGAACCATGCGGATGCTGAAGCAGCTGCGGCAGCGTGAACTCGAGGATCTGGTCTTCAAGTACCCGCGACAGGTCGCTCGGTATCTGGCTGACAGCAACGTCAGCCCCGACGAACTGGATGACGCCATCTACCTCATCAACCGGCCGCACCGCCAGTCCTCGTTCCTCGATCTCTTCGACGACGAAGGCCTGCTCAGCGCCTGATCGCCACACACGACAACACGAAACACAAGGACACCGAACAATGAAACTCGGATTGCAAGAGCATGTCGACGTCGCCTCTGGAGTGCAGGATGAAGTCGCTATCTCGTTCGAAGCCAACGCTGTTGCGTTCTACGCCCAGATCTCCGGTCTGGCGAAGGACAAGATCGGCTACCCGATCCGCGAGCTGAC
The DNA here is from genome assembly GCF_054060035.1 of Bradyrhizobium sp. USDA 3262. NCBI lineage: Bacteria > Pseudomonadati > Pseudomonadota > Alphaproteobacteria > Hyphomicrobiales > Nitrobacteraceae > Bradyrhizobium > Bradyrhizobium sp. USDA 3262. The sequence goes on along the minus strand of NZ_JBSSCT010000001.1, from coordinate 5,322,487 downwards.
GACGAACATGTGGGATGGCTCGCGCCTGAAGTACGGCGACGACATCCCGGAGGACAAGATCCCGCAGATCCGGCTGCCGACGCCGCTCTCGCCGACGATCTCGTTCCGCGACTTTGGTCCCGGCATGTCGCCCGACGACATGAAGAACGTCTATGCCCGCCTCTACGCTTCGACGAAGCGCGGCAGCAACGACCAGGTCGGCGGCTGGGGTCTGGGTTCGAAGAGCCCCTACGCCTACCTGATCTCGGACTCGGGCTCCGGCTCCTACACCGTCACGTCGTACCACGGCGGCATGATGCGGACCTACGTGCTCTCGCTCTCCCAGAGCGGTGCGCCGACCATGCGCCTGCTGATCGAGGCGCCGTCAGACGAGCCGACCGGCCTGGAGGTGTCTTTCCCGGTTCGCCGCGAAGACATCCGCGAGTTCCACGATCGGGCTCGCAGCATCCTCTGGTCCTTCACCCCGCGGCCGAAGATCACCCCGGCGATCGACTGGAAGGACCCGGTCGTCATGAGCCAGGGCGACAACTACACCCGTTACAAGAACGGGACGGTGCCGTTCAACGGTCCGCACGTCCGCATGGGTTGCGTGATGTACCCCTTCGACATGCGGCAGATCAAGACGACGGGCTTCCTCGACTACAGCGACGCCGTCCTGTTCGATGCGCCGATCGGCTCGCTCAAGGTGACGCTGTCCCGCGAAGAGCTGGCCTATGACGACAATACCAAGGCGACCCTGGCTCGCTTGACCGAGGAGTATGAGCAGAACTTCATCCGAAACTGTCAGACCGCCGTCGACACGGCTGAAGACCTGATCGGTGCCGTCGAGCTGTTCGAGGAAGCAACCCAGTCTCTCGGCGTCTCTCGCACCGAGAAGCTGCGGGAGGTCGTGAAGTGGCGCGGCAAGACGCTCTCGTCGACCGTTCCGAAGATCAACTGCAAGACCGGGATGCTGGCCGATGGCTGGGTCCACTTCGACAAGTTCGAAGACACCACGGTCCGGATGAGCTGGTGCCGGGACGCCAAAATCGTCATCGAGCACAACCCCAGCTACTCCTACTCGCGCTTCCAGATGGCGCAGTTGGTCGGCCAGAAGGTGCTCTGGATCCGCTGCAAGCGGGCCTTCCGCGAGGAAGTGCTCAATGCCCTCGGCAATCCCGAGGTCGTCGAGCTGGACACCTTCAAGGTGCCGGCGAGCAAGCGGACCCGTGGCAAGACCGTCCGTCGCCGCAGGGTGATGGTGGTCACCGAGGGCGGTGGCGTCCTCGTGTCGCAGGAGGATGTCGACCTGGCCGAGGGCGGCTTCTACCTGCAGCGCGTCAGCAACGGCCTCTACAGCCGGCGTCGCGGTAACGAGTACGTCAAGGTCTCGACCGAACAGAACAGCGTCTCGCTCAGCGTGATGAAGGAAGTCATCTCGGCCTCCTTCGAGCTGGGTCTGGTCGAGGAAGGCACCACGATCCTGATCCAGAGCGAGGATCACGCTGCGCTCGGTGACAACTGGACGCTGTTCGGAGATGACCTGATCCCCGATCTACAGGCCAAGATCGACGTCTCGACGTTCACCGGTCTGCACCAGAAGTCCTTCAACGATCTCGACTCGGCTCTGCGGGGCATCGTCGGCATGACGCCGGCGACGTTCGCCAATGCGCCGGGCGACCTGCTGCTGTTCAAGACCGAGCTGACGGCGCTCGGCACCGCTCTCCGGGGCAACTCGACCGTCGATACCCCGACCGACAAGGCGCACTCCGCCCTGTCCCGGCTCGGTATCGAAATCGACAAGCCGGAGGTGCAGTGCCCGATCACGGCGATGGAACGGCGCTACCGCGAGCTGTGCTCGAAGTACGCGCTGCTCAAGCTGATCATCGAGCCGAACCCGTACTACTCGTACTCGAACCGCACCGACGCTGCCCAAACCCAGCGCCAGCTCAAGCACTACTGTGACCTCCTCAATGCAGAGCAACAGCTCCTGCAGCGGCAGGCGGACATCGCGAGGGCTGCGCTGGCGCTGAACGACAACAACCAGAACGCCGAGCCGGTCGAGGACGAGATCGACCCGCTGGCAGAAGCAGCCTGAGACGGAGCGATCCAATGATCCCGAGCGTCATCACCGACACCTCAATCACGTTCATTGCCAGGGGCCGTCCATGGACCCTGGCAGCGGACCACACGCACTTCGGAAAGGTCAAGGAATTGTTGACCTCCGGCTCTGACGACTCCGACGAGATCGTCCGGCTGGCCGACGTGCGAGTGGCGGTTGAGGAGCACTCCGGCGGCGCAGCCACCCTCACCGAGGATGGTCTGTACATGGCCGGAGAGCAACTGCCGCAGGCCTGGCTCTACAAGGCCTGTGCCGAGCCCGACGCCGCGAAGGTGTTGGCGGTGACGCCGGGAGATCGGGTCCGCGTCGAAGGAGACGAGGATGCGCCTGACGGCATCTACACCGTCGGCGAGGTCGACAACACCGACGTGGACAAGCGCGTCTACGTCGAGCCGGTCGACAACGACGAGGACTACTTTGGCTTCGTCGCCAACACGTCGATCGTCGAGATCATCCGGGACGCGGCCGATGCCGCGTGACCCGAGGGTGGACCCGCTCATCCGGGAAGCGAAGTGGCACTGCAAAGGTGCCGCGAGTCCTGGCGCCTGGACGGGTGGATGCACCGCAAACCCATGAAGATCGAATGCACCGCGAAGGTCATCCGCCAGAAGCTGCGGGACATCGCCAAGGAATTGAGGAGTAACGAACTTGCCCGACTTGCAACAAGCAATCCAGACCTTCTTCGAAGGCTGCAAGCGCATCGCCGACGCTCACCGGCAGGCGAACTACCCGCGCAACCCCGCGCCGGAGTGGAAGCTGCAGGAGCTGCAGAAGCGATTTCGGATCGTGAATGGGAGCGGCGTTCACTGCTTCATTGATAAGGCGACCGGCGACGTGCTGATGGCCGAGTCCCGGGCCCGGCCGGCGAAACACGCCCGCGGCAACGTCTTCGACGAGCACAACGGTCTCGCGAAGATGGGTCCGTACGGCCCTGCTTACCTGAGGTGACCCATGGGCAAGAAGATCAACGAGAAGCCGATCGATCCGAAGCAGGTCGCACTGGCGGCTATTCCCGGTCTGGAGATCGGCGACGTGCTCCAGTTCTTCTACGACCGCGCGTCGGAGCGTGACAAGAAAATCGCGGACATGGCCGACGTCGGCGACGACGGAGAGTTTGAGATCGATGGCGCGATCATCTCCGAGGGCGATGACAACGGCGCCTACGTCCTGGGCTGGAGCTGGGCGAGCTTCGCCGGCACCGCGCTGACCAAGATCTGCGAGTGCTGCGAGGCCGACACCGACAAGGCGATCGAGGTCAAGACGACCCTCGGCGAGAGCGAGTTTTACTGCGCCGAGTGCGCGAAGGAGATGACCGATGCCTAAGACTCTGACGAAACTGCAGGAGCAGATCGTCGCCAAGGTGCTGACGCTCCATGCCACCAACTACGTCTGGCTCCGCGAGGGCGAGGTCAACTCGCTCAACAGCCTGAAGGCCAAGAACCTGATCGACCAGCACGCCTACGGCTCGATCCAGCCGCGCCACCTGACCGCAGAGGTCAAGGCCGTGTTCTGGCGGGAAAATCCGCGGACGTTCAAGATGGCGAATTTCCACGGTGAAGGTTGGCTGATCTTCGACGACAAGCGATACATCTGCAAGGTCTACAACGAGGTGGACGCGACGCGCGTCGTCGAAGGGCTGAAGGAGCTGCGGATCTCCGAAGTCGACGCCAGCAAGGAGGCTGCGTGATGGCTCTCCACCCGATGATCACCACCTACCTCGACGGCCTGGACGCATCGATCTATGGCCGCGGCTACGACGCCAAGCACGATCGGGCTCGCAAGTTCGTCGAAGGCGCCTGCGAGATCATCTCCCAGCTCTCCAGGATGGACACGCCGACCGACAAGGCGCGGAACGCCGAGCACGCCGAAGACATCATGGCCGATCTCGACGACGAGCGCCTGTGCAGCGATGCGTCGGCTCTCTACGCCCTAATCCGAAAGGCCCGGGAACTGTCCCGCACGAGGAAGCCCCGCAAGAAACGGTGATTTGCATTTTTTGCAAATATCGTTTGCTTGAATGCAAATGCACTGATAACCCTGACCAGACCCAATTCCGAAAGGTGAACCATGTACGTCCCCTCCCCGCAGCAAGCGGCTGTCCAGCAAGAAGCCTGGAACGGCACTGGCTCCATCATCGTGATCGCCGTGGCCGGCGCCGGCAAATCGACCACCATCGTCCGCACGGTCGGCGAGATGCGCGGCAGCAGCATCATCCTGTCATTCGGCGCCAAGATCTCCAAGGAGATGAAGGGCAAGCTGGAGCAACTCGGCATCGACTGGAAGAAGGCTGAGTCCTCGACCTGTCACGCCATCGCCCTGCGCAACTACCGCAAGACGTTCCCGAAGGTCCGTATCGACGACGAGAAGGTCGGACGCATCAGTGCTGACTGGGTAGACAACGCCAAGATCGAGCCTTCGCTCGTTCCCCACGTCTCGGTCGCCTGTCAGCTCGTCGGCCTCGCCAAGCAGAGCGGCCTCGGCATCGAGGGCCAGGGCCACATCGACGATACCTCGATCTGGGAGGATATCGCCGAGCACTTCGACCTGTTCGACGAGGAGCCGCTGCAGAAGAAGGCATCGGACATCATCGACCTGGCGATCCTGCTGCTCAAGGAGTCGAACAAGAACCCGGACGTCATCGACTTCAACGACATGATCTACCTGCCCCTGCTCTACAAGATCAAGTTCTGGCAGTTCGAGAATGTCTGGATCGACGAGGCGCAGGACACCAACACGGTGCGCCGACTGCTGGTGAAGGCGCTGATGAAGCCCGGTACCGGCCGCGTCATCGCTGTCGGGGATCCTCACCAGGCCATCTTCGGCTTCACGGGCGCCGACAACGACAGCCTCGACATCATCCAGCAGGAGTTCGGCGCCAAGGTGATGCCACTCACGGTCACCTACCGCTGCCCGAAGAACGTAGTGAAGTTCGCCCAGACCTGGGTCAACCACATCGAGGCTCACCCCTCGGCGCCCGAGGGCAAGATCAGCTCCGAGACGTTCGAGAAGATGATCACCGTCCGCGATCGGCTGAACGGCGATGCGGCGATCATCTGCCGCAACACCCGTCCGCTGGTGACTGCCGCGTTCGCCCTGATCCGCGAGAAGATCCCGTGCCGCATCGAAGGCCGGGACATCGGCAACTCGCTCAAGAAGCTGGCCACCCGCTGGAAGTCGATCAGCACCATCCCGGAGCTGGAGGACAAGCTGGAGGACTGGCTGGGGCGGAGGACAAGGTTGAGACCCTCAAGGTCGTCATGGATGCATGCCGCGACGACAAGCAGGACTCGATTGCCGCGGTCACCGCCTACATCGACAACATCTTCGCCGACGACGTGAAGGGAATCCTCACCCTCTGCACCATCCACCGGTCGAAAGGCCGGGAATGGAAGCGCGTCTACTGGCTCGATCGGCTGAACACCTGCCCATCGAAGTACGCCAGCATGCCCTGGGAGAAGGAGCAGGAGGTCAATCTGCAGTACGTGGCAGCCACCCGCGCCATGGAAGAGCTGATCGATCTCTACCCGCCGTTGCCGAAGGTGAAGGTGCCGCCGGCCAACGACAACAAGCAAACCGTAGCAGCGACAAAGGCGGCCTAAGGGCCGCCACTTCGCCCCTTTCCATCAAGGAAGCATCATGATCACTGAACAGATTTTCAAGCGTGGCTCGGACGGCAAGATCCGTAGCTGGCAGGTCGAGATCAACGGCGCGGACTATCGCGTCATCGCCGGCATCCACGGCGGCAAGATGGTCGAGAGCAAGTGGAAGACAGCCAAGCCGAAGAACGCCGGCAAGGCCAACGCCACGACACCGGAGCAGCAGGCAGCGCTGGAGGCCTCGGCTGAAGAAGCCAAGAAGCTGAAGCGCGAGTATCGCCGCACGATCCCGGAACTCGAGTTCGTGCCGAACGGCCCGATGCTCGCCGAGACCTGGGACGACTTCAAGAAGGATGTCCCCTACGCTGACGGCGTCTGGTCGCAGCCGAAGCTCGATGGCATCCGGGCCATGATGACCCGGAAATGGGGCGCGACCTCCCGCGAGTATCAGCCGCATTTCAACTGCGGTCACCTGATGGCAGCGCTGGAGCCGCTGTTCAGCGCGCACGACGGCATCGAGTTCGACGGCGAGCTGTACAACCACGATTTCAAGGCCGACTTCAACGGCCTGGGATCGATCATCCGGAAGCAGAAGGCCACGCCCGAGCAGTCCGCTCGCGCCGTCGAGCTGATCCAGTATCACATCTACGACCTTCCGAGCCCGGCGCCGTTCGCCGAGCGCACGGAGAAGCTGAAGGAGCTGCTCGCCAAGATCGGCCATCCGCAGCTGATCTACGTCCCGACCACCAAGGTGGGCAACCTGGAGGAGCTGGACGCCGCCGAGGTCGAGGCCGTGGAGCTGGGCTACGAAGGCCAGATGGTTCGCTTCAACGAGCCGTACCAGTACGACGGCAGGCCCTGGTCGCTCATGAAGCGGAAGCGCTTCGTGACCGAGGAGTTCCCGATCCTCCGCGTCGAGGAAGGCGAAGGCAACTGGTCCGGCGTCGCCAAGCGGGTCGTCCTGCAGATGCCGGACGGCCAGGAGTGCGGCTCCGGCATGCGAGGCTCCCAGGAGTTCGCGGCCGAGCTGCTGGCTCAGTGTCGCGCCGGCAAGACGCCGAAAGAAGGAACGGTGCGTCACTTCGGCTTCACGCCGGATGGGATGCTTCGCTTCCCGGTCGTGACCGACTTCCACCAGGACGGTCGCGTCGACTGACCATGAAGCTGCACCATCCGCACGGCCCAGTGCCAGAGGGCCTAGACGTTCTCTGGCGCTGCGAAGCGAAGAGCTACTCCTACGTGATCGACGCCGATCGCGAGGAGTACGGCGTCACCGCTCCCCGCCTGGAGATGCGGTGGTACCACGTCGATCGCCGGACGCCGAAGGGCGCCTATTGCTGCGGTGAGTTCGTCCGGCTCACTGCGTACAAGAAGAGGTTTGCGGAGACCGAGGCTGATGCCCTCCGCGACTTCAAGGCTCGCAAGAACAAGCAAATCCAAATCCTCAGCCGGCAACTGGTGAGGGCTGAGCGCGAGCTGGCCCTGACCAAGCCCAACCATGACCTGTTAGTTGCATGAATGCAAAGGAGAGACCCGTGAACGGCATCGTTCTGTACCGCGGCCCGTCCGTGATCGACGGCCAGCAGATTATTTGCATTGCCACCGGACTCGAGGACGGTGGCTCCAATTCAAAGACTGGACCGATGGTTCAGATCTACATCCTGCGCGACGGCATCAACCCGATGAAGGCCGTGCAGACCGGTGACGACATCTCGATCTGCGGCACCTGCCCTCACCGCGGCAAGGTCGTCAGGGACCACAAGACGGGTCTGCTGACCAACGTCGGCCGCTCCTGCTACGTCACCCTGATGCGCGGTCCTCGCGTGGTCTGGGACGCCTACTCGCGCGGCAAATATCCCGATGTGCCGCTCGCCAAGGCCCGAAAGCTGCTGGCTCGCAAGGTCGTCCGCGTCGGCGCCTACGGTGATCCAGGAGCTGTGCCGGTCAAGGTCTGGAAGACGGCGCTGAGCCAGGTCGCCGACCTCACCGGATACACGCACATGTGGCGCGAGATCCCCGAGCTGGCGGACTTCTGCATGGCGTCCTGCGACACCGAAGTCGATCGCGTGCTCGCCAAGGCTCTCGGCTTCCGCACCTATCGCGTCCGCGGCAAGGCCGATCCGAAGCTCCCCGGCGAGGGTCACTGCCCTGCATCGGCGGAGATGGGCAAGGCCGTCCAGTGCGCCGCCTGCATGCTGTGCGGCGGCAACCGGACCAAGGCCAATGCCGACATCACCATCGCCATCCACGGCGCCGGCAAGAACAACTTCAACCGGAGTCTGGAGGTTGCCTGATGTTCAGCATCATCGCCCTTCTCGACCGCGATTACGACGACGACGACATCGAGATCGTAATCCGGACCAACCGCCAGGACCATCGGGTGCAGAAGACCGCACGGGAGTATCGGCGGGTCGATCGCAACCAGGACGGATACGGAGATCAGGACCAACCATGAAGCAATACAGCGTTGTCGGCTGCGTCACAGCCAGCAAGTACATGGGCCGCTTCTGGGCCAACTCGAAGGAGGAGGCCATCGAAATGGCTCAGAAGAGCGACAACAACTTCGTCTCGCTTTGCCACCAGTGCAGCGACGAGTGCGAGGATCCTGAGATCCACGAGATGGTCGCTGAAGAAGTGACCAATTGATGCCGATCTCCATCGTGCATGACGGCACCAGTTTTCCCGAGCCAGCGGAGAACTGCTGCTTCTGCTTCGGCCTGACCAGGCACTGGCACAGAAGATCCGACGTTGCGGTCTGCGAGCAGTGCGCTCCGGTCCGCAAGGTCAAGGAGATCCCCACCAAGAAGGACTGGTGCGCAGCTGTGCGCGCCAGGATGCCCCGACGCTTCGGGGAAATCGACATGGCTTACATCAAGAGGATTGCATCATGACTGCGACCACCATCGAGGCGCCCGCCCTTACGGCGCAACAGCTCGCCGACCAGATCGTCACCGCACTGGAAGGCGGCTCGAACCACTGGCTCGAACGCTTCCACTCGAAGAAGGGCAAAGAGCGGGCGACCGAGGGCCCGTGGTATTCCGACCCGAAGGTCTGGGACGGCGACTTCGAGATCGAGGTGCTGGCCGACGAGGACAGCGTGACGCACATCTTCACGCCGGACAAGGTGAAGGATGGCCTGGCGTGGCTGATGAAGAACCACCCCCATCGCGTCGCCGAGATCATCGAAGAGACCGGTGATGCCGAGACGGCGGACGTCTTCCTTCAGGCCTGCGTGCTCGGCGAGATCGTCTATGGCTGAGCGACTGGCACAGTGGCGCGGCCTGACGCGGGGCCAGAAGATCAAAACGCTCGTCGAAACGAAGGGAGCAGACCACGATGACATCGAGCACACCATGCCGCCCGGCACGGATGGCGTCGTCGACCAGATCGAACGGTACACTAGTGAACAAGGTGTCGTCGTAACGATCGTGATCTGGGTCGATGACAAGCGCGACCGTTCGATCGTCAACGCCTTCGACGAGCTGGACGGCCCGATTGAGAAATTCGTGGAGGCGATATAGAAGAGGAGACATGAAACAGCGGAATCAAGCGAAGGCCGAACCGTTGGTGGTTGTCGTGGCGTTTATGCGCACCGAAAAGCCGCCGAAGTGGAAGGTCGTGTGTGAGCCGACAGCGCGAGCGTCTGCCCTGCTGGTGGTTCGAGAGCAATGGAAGCTGGGCCATCCAGCGCGGATCATTGCTGCGCCGATCTCAAATGCGGCGTGATTAAGATCGGCAGGTCTGCCTTGCCGAATTGACGCCGCATTAATATTTGCACTTCCTGGGAAAAGGTGCCACCAGCACCTCGTCACGACTGCGCAAATGCAGTTCGTTTTTGTGTGCATTGGGAAACAAAACCATGCCAACAGGAAGGCGAGCTGCATCCGAGAAATTCCTTTCGGGCACCGAAATCCGGGCCTGGAGGCTTTCTAGGAACTTGACCCATGCGAAGCTGGGCGCGTGGCTCGGTCTGACGCCTCAGGCAATAAGCAAATACGAATTGCGCGGCGCCACCAAGGCGATCGCCCTGGCCTTGGCTGCGCTCGATCGCGGTCTGAAGCCATGGCGGGCGACCAAAGAGGATCTCAAGGCGATCGAAACGAACGTTCGCATGAAAGCCTTGAAGAAAGGTGCGTCAGCAAATGGCGAAAAAGCAAACTAGGACTGTCGAGCCGGCTGTGCGACCGCAGCCTATCAACGCTCGATTCCAGAGCCGCCTCCACGGAATGTTGGAGGAGATATGTCAGCAGATGCTGATCATTGAACCGGCGATGGACAAGGTCGCGATCCCGATCAAGGAGTTCATCGACTTCCTGGACTTCGAGATCGAGAAGGTGACGCTCTCCATCAACCAGGAAAAGTGGGAGAGCATCGTCAACGTCCAGAAGGTCGCTAACGACGAGGCCTGGCTCAAGCGACTGACGGAACTTCGTAACGGCCTCGACATCTACGACCTGACGGCATCAGTGCCACGCATTGATGCTCTGGTCGCAGGTATCGAGAGGACATTCGATGTCGAGGGCGGGGGCTGAGGCCCCTGCCCTTAGATCGTCTTGATCAAGCCGACGAGGATGGCGATATCCTTGATATCGTCGAACCCAAGCCGCTCTTCCTCTTCGCTGCCGAACTGCTTCAGCATGCGAAGGCCGTCCTCATCGATGCCGAGGAGCAGGCGCAGTTTGGTGCGCTCGTTCTTGTCGGTCACCACCAAAACATCGTTCCGCACAGGATCCCTGCGCTTGGTAGCGTACATCAGGGTGCCAGACTTCACCCACGGCTCGAAGCTGTCGTCCGGCATGTAGAACGCGAACGCAGTCTCGTCGTCCGCCAGCTGGGCCGGCGCAGGAACATACGTTCCCTCCCGCCGAGCTGACGTCGTGGCAGCCTGCAGCGAAGCCGGCAGCGACGACACATGGCGAAGCTCGACCTGGAACGTCCGCAGACGAGCCCGGCGAGACTCACTACTCCCGCTACTGGATTCCTCTTCGCCGTTCTCCGGTGCTTCCATTTTCGGAGCGCCGAGAGCTTCAGTCACCTTGCGAGGGATCGGATATCCGGAGGCTTCCGCGATCTTCTGCAGGGTCTTCAGGGTTGGAATAAATGGATGTTCGGGATCGTTGAGTAGGCGCAATATGGTGGAAGGCGCGAGTTTTGCTTCACGCGCGAGACGTGTTCCGTCCCATTTCTTCCGGTCGAGGATGTGATCGATCCACTCGATCACGATCTTCTTCGGGGTTTTCATTTCTAATACCGCTTCAGACACTTGGCGGTCCTCCAATAACATGCTTTCCGCAGCGCAACCGTTAAGATGATCAGCAAACGCTGACAAATCAGCGCGGCTAATCAGGTCTAGAAAGATTCAAAATGCAAAACATACCTGGTTCCCTCCGTTTGCACGGATGCTAACGCAAACCTGTAAGGCCGGTTTCGCTCAATTGCAAACGGTTTTTTGTTCCCGGTCTGGACCCACCAAGGGAACTATATGGAAACATTCAGGAAAGTAACGATTTGTTAGCTTCCTGCAAATCCTACCGCTTTCCACAGCGCCATCAATTGCTTGAATTGGTCTGTTTTGATTCCTGCGTGGCAGGCGGCGGTAGCATCCGCAGCGTGCTCGTTGTCTTCGTGCAAATCGCCTGCGCTCCTCGTGCGCTTTCCTCGGTACATCACGTTTTCGTGATATCGCTTCCAGTCGATGTCCGGATAGCGCTCCGCGGCCCAAGCGATGATCGCCGGCTTCTCGGCCTTGGGATCTCCGACGCTGGCCATCTTGGTCTCGACTGGCATCACCTGGATGATCGGGATCGGGCACGACGCAAGCACGCCGAGCGCTACGCCAAAGCCTAAGGCGGCGCGCTGCCCCTGGGTTCCTGTCGGGATCTCGCCGAACGCTACCTTGCAGCCGGCGATGGCCTCGTGGAAGCCGTCGTGCAGCTCTTTGGCGCGGCGCAGATCGTCGCTGTTCTTCCGGACCACCTTCCGTGCTGCCTTCTCGATCGCTCGCGTGCTGAGCGTCCTGACGGCCTCCAGCGACAGCTCCAGGCTGTCGAGGTCGAGACGCATTCTCGCGATGCCGAAATTGGCGAAGGCCGGGTCAAGACCGGCGACGAGGATAGAACCCATTCTGGTGTGTGACTCGAGTTGAGCAGGCACGAAATGTCGTGGCTTGCATTTTCATTTGCATTTCTGCAAATACACGATCCCGCTGAGCGGGTCAAATCCAAGGGAACTAACGAATGAGCTTCGACGCGCAATCCTGGGCGAGAAAGATCAAGACTGGCAGCACGCTCCGCAAGGCAGTGCTGATGTCGATCGCCAACAGAGCGAACGATGCCGATGGTGCGTGCTGGCCATCGCAGCAGCGGATCGCCGACGAGGTTGAGGCGTGTGTGCGCGCAGTCCGCAACGCCATGACCGACCTCGAAGACATGAACCTGATCCGCCGCGTCAAGCGCCGCGATACCACGGACATGATCTACCTGAACATGACTGAGCCCGCTGCCGGCTCGTCGGAAGAACCACCGGCATCTCGTTCCGGTGGTAGCTCCAGGAAAACTGCAGCAAACGACAACGATAAGGACCGGAACGACGTGCCGCGGCAGGAAATGCCGGAGGCAGAGGCATCAGATTCCGGTGGGGACCGGAACGACGTGCCGGTGGGTGCGGAATCTGGTGCCGGTGACCACCGGCATGAGGTGCCGCCTAACCTATCAGTTGAACCCACACTGAACCGATCAGATGAACCCAAAGCTAACCGGAAGAAGCCGCGCAAGACAGCGCTGTGGCCGGAGGACTATCGGGATCAGTTCTGGAAGCTCTACCCGAAGAAGCGAGGCGACAGCAAAAAGGAAGCGCTCCGCAAGCTCGACAAGATCCATGACGAGGACGAGGTCGAGTTCGTGGACCTGATGGCTGGTCTCCGGCACTACGCCGATCGGATGAACGCCGACGTCCGGGAAGATCCGACCCGCGAGAAGTTCATCGCAGCCGCTGTGGTCTGGCTCAACCAGGCTCGATGGGAAACCGAGCGCGCACCAGCTCGGCCGCGAGGTCGCCCAGGGATGGCGATCTGATGGCAGGGGTCGATGTCGAGAAGGCACTTCAGGAGAACGGCATCAAGGTCCGTTCCCTGAAGATAGGCACTCAGTACGCCATCTGCCCGAACTGCTCCCACAGGCGGAAGGGGGCTCACAAGAAACTCAAATGCCTGAGCGTCAAGATCGATGCCTCAGGCGTGGTTTGGAATTGTCATCACTGCACATGGAGCAGCTACGAGAATGCTAAGCGAGAAGCACGCCAGGGGGATCGAGGACAGAGGCCTCACCAGCGAAATGGCGGTGGATATGGGGACCTTCAGCGGGCGTCTCTCGCGAGATTCGCAGGACAACCTCGTCGTTCTGCCGGATGAACGCGGCAACGTCCTCTGCTTCCCCTACTACGAGCACGGCGTCGAGGTGAACTGCAAGTACCGGTGGGCGCAGGATGGCGAGCGCCGGTTCATGCAGAAGAAGGGCGCCGTAAAGACGCTCTACAACGCCGACGTCCTCCTCAACGAGGACACGATGGCACGCCTGGAAGCCGGCACGGACTCGCTGATCTGGGTCGAGGGTGAGTTCGACGCTCAGGCCGGCAAGGAGTCCGGCTACGAGACGATCGTGTCCGTCCCCGATGGCGCACCCCCTGCCCGCGACAAGAACGGCAACCTGATCGATGTTCCGGACGACGCCAGCGATGTCGATCCCGAGGACGACGACAAGTTCTCGTTCATGGTCCGTCACATGCAGCGGATCATGGCGGTGAAGTATCACATCATCGCAACCGACGCCGACGAGCCCGGCCGCCGGCTGGCGAAGGAGCTGGTCAGGCGCATCGGCCCCGCCAAATGCTTCTGGGTCCAGTTCCCGGATGACGAGGTGGTGCCCGACAAGAAGACCGGCGAGCTGCGAGCGTGCAAGGATCTGAACGAGGTCAAGAAGTACCTCGGCGCGGAGAAGGTGCGCGAGCTGATCGAGAACGCCAAGGAGTGGCCCGTCAAGGGTCTCTTCAAGCTGTCCGACTATCCGGAGATCGCGATCCCGGAGATGGTCGAGGCCGGCATCTCGAAGGAGCTGGACGAGAAGATGAAGTTCTACCAGGGACAGTTCATCGTCTGCACCGGCATCCCCAACGTCGGCAAGTCGACCTTCATGAACCAGGTCGCGGTGCGACTGGCCATGAGACACAAGTGGCCGATCGCGATGTTCTCCGGCGAAAAGTCGGTGAAGCCGTTCCTGGCCAACGAACTGATGACCGCGTTCCTCGAAAAGGAACGGGCTGCGTGGTCGAATGAAGAGCGGAAAAGAGCCGAGGCATTCGTCGAGCGCTACTTCTACTTCATCGACTACGACGAGAATGACGACACCGAGGTCGATCTGGACTTCGTGCTCGACAAGGCCGCGGCAGCCGTCTTCCGCTACGGCGTGAAGATGCTGATGATCGACCCTTGGAACGAGCTGGAGCACAATCGACCCAACTCGCTGTCGCTGACCGAGTACGTCGGCAAGGCGATCAAGAAGATGAAGCGGTTCGGCAATCGGTTCGGTTGCGCGACCTGCGTTGTAGCGCACCCGACCAAGCTGGAGGGCAAGATGGTCCCCGGGCTCTACAACATCTCGGACTCGGCGCACTGGGCGAACAAGCCGGACCTCGGCATCGTGGTCCACGCTATGCGTCCAGACGAGGCGCCGAACGAACGAACCATCTTCATCCCGAAGGTGCGTCTCAAGCGCATCGCCGGCAACACAGGCTCGGTCGACGTCGGCTTCAACGAGAAGACCGGCCTCTTCACGAAGCTAGATTTTTGATTCCTCACTTGCACGAATGCAAATGGAATGGTAATGCAAACGCAGAAAAGGAGACGACGACATGTCAGTTAACAAGGTGACCCTGCTGGGACGTCTCGGGAAGGACCCCGAGATCCGCCGCATGCAGAACGGCAACGAGGTCGCGAACCTCAGCGTCGCGACGTCGGAGCGCTGGAAGGACAAGCGCGACGGCGAGATGAAGGAGAAGACGGAGTGGCACAACGTCGTCGTCTTCAACGAGCACACCATCAAGTTCATCGACAAGAACTTGGCGAAGGGTGATCAGGTCTATCTGGAAGGCAAGATCCAGACCCGCAAGTGGCAGGACCAGAGCGGCGCCGACCGCTACTCGACCGAGATCGTGGTCCCGCAGTTCGCTCAGTCCGACGCATTCCAGAAGATCTGGGAGCGCGATGGCAACGGCGGCGGTGGCAACCGTGACAACGACGACCGCGGCAATGACCGAGACGGCGGTGGCCGCTCGTCGAGCCGTGATGATCGCGGACGCGATGATCGTGGTCGGGACGATCGTGGCTCGTCGAGCCGCAACCGTGACGATGATCGCGGTGGCCGCAACGACGACCGTGGCGGCAGCCGCGGTGGCAACAGCAGCCGCTCCTCCGCTCCGGCGCGCGGCAACGACAACATGGATGATGACATCCCGTTCTAAGAGCTGAGCTTCCCCGTTGAGCGGGGAAAATCGAGGGGCGCCCTGTTTTGGTTCGTGCGTGCCAGGGCGCCCCTTTTCGCGTCATTCCAATTGCTTGAATGCAAACTGAGGTCATATGAGAGATCCGTTCTTCACCACCGTGCTCCCCTTCCTCGCTGACGACCTGGCCGCCCGCGGCGGCATCCAGATCGCCGACTGCAACTGCCCGCCCGATGGTCCGTGCCTCGGCCTCGAAGACATGCCTGAGGTCGTCGTGATCGTCCAAGCGATGAACGATGACGACTTCGACGATGGCTCCGGCGCGGCCGAGCCGCCGTACGACCCGTTCGACGACAACTTCGACGATGACGATGACTTCGAAGACGACGACGTGATCAGCGAAGAGGAGTTGGCCGCGATCGAGCGCGAAGAGAACCGTCAGGCGGTCGACCATCTCGGCGGTGTCATCGACAACATGGTCTACATCGTCGGCATGTACACGTCCCTCGTCCAGAACAAGGTGGGGGCGTGATGTCCGACACCGAAACCACAGTTCTCGACATCTCGCCGGGCGCGCTGTCCGACTATTACGACTGGCTGAAGCAGGCCGCTGCCGGCGACATCCTCGTCTACTGGACCGGCCACCTGCAGATCGACCGCCAGGTTGAGATCCCGGAGACCGATGTCCTGCGCACCGTCGAGCGCATGAACATCGCGCAGCTGAACGTCATCGCTGACCGCATCCTCAAGGATGCCCGCGAGGGGCAGATCCTGCTCTCGCAGAAGCGGGTCCACTACGGCTGCTACGAGTACCGGGCAACGCGACGCCGTCAGATGTACGGCAACGCTGCGGTGGCGAATGACCAACTCGTCCCCGCTTGAGGCGCGCATCCAAGCGCTCAGCTGGCTCGCCCATGGTGGCGAGCTGGCGTGGGCCCTGAAGGGCGAGAAAACGCGGCACAGCGATGTCATCTGGCAGCTGCTCGTCGAGGCCGTCGAGGTCATCGACAAGACGCCTGACCAGGAGCGTCGCTGGCTGACATCGGGCCAGCGCTCCGGCGGCTGGAACATGATCGGCATGTCCCGCGCCGAGCTGGTCGAGATCGAACGCATTCGTCTCTTCAGCTCGATGAAGCCCTTCGATGGCGCGGCGAAGTACTCGCCTCAGCGAAACGACACCGACCGTGCCCTCGGTGTCCTCGACTGGATGCGCTGGTGCAACGCAGCTCGTCTGTCCGATCGGCTCACCAAAGCCGCCATCGCACTCGCTCGCGGAGGCGACTCCGAGCTGGTTCACAAACTCTACTGCCCGACGAGGAAATCCCACGACCGGCAGACTGTCTACGAAATCCGAACCCGCACGACCGGCTTCATCATGGCCGGCCTGAAGAGAGATCTCTGCATCGTCCCATCGGACGGCATCAGCTTCAAGGAAATCACCTCGTGAGACCTGCCTGGGATAACGTTAAGCGGATCGACGACGCCGCACAGAACGTCGCCAAGTTCGTGTTCGACAACGGCACCGCTGTCGCGGAGTCGGTGCTCTACAAGTACCCGGACTACGCCACCCGCACCGTGATCTGCTGCTCCACGCAGTCGGGCTGCCCGGTTGGCTGCCGCTTCTGCGGGGCCGGCGACAACTTCGTGCGGTCGCTGACCGCCGACGAAATCATCGCTCAGGTCGAGCACTCGATCGAGCAGACCGGCATCCAGGCGTCCGAGATTAAGCGCCTGCAGATCATGTTCATGTCGATGGGCGAGCCGCTGCTCAATCCGAAGGGCCTGGTCCCGGCGCTCCGTCAACTGTACCGGCTGTATCCGAACGCTGCGCTACTGATCTCGACCTCGGCGCCGATGATCAACTATGAGTGGGTTCGCGAGATCTCGATGGAGATCCCGACCATCGGCCTGCAGTTCTCGGTCCACGAGTCGACCGACGCTGCCCGTGACGCGCTGGTCCCCTTCAAGAAGAAGCTGAACCTGTTCCAGATCGCCACCGAAGGCATGATCTGGCACGAGGTCACCGGCCGCAACCCGTTCTTCAACTACTGCGCTCACGACGGCAACTCCTCGATCGAGGACGCCGAGCGCCTCTGGGGCCTGTTCGATCCACTGATCTGGAACGCAACCGTCAGCGTGGTCTGCGAGCGGTCTGAAGGCATGCCGGCGACCAATGAGCACCAGCGTTCGCTGGCCTCTGACTTCAGCCTCAAGCTGGTCGAGCGCGGCTACGACGTCCGAGTGTTCGATCCGGCCGGTCAGGACACGATCGGCGGCGGCTGCGGTCAGCTCTGGTTCGTTCAGAAATGGATGCAGGACCACCCCGATCTCGCTCGCCCGAGCATCGGACGTGGCCTGCCAGTCGTCCACGCGCCCACCAATGCCGCGTAGCCCGGAGGTCACCGACGCCTTCGGCGAGACGTGTCCACGAGGCATGTCTCTGCCGGCTGGAGGCGTCGTTCATCGTCGGCTCCCGCGAGCAGGTGGAGCTGTCGATCTCAGCCCTCCTGGACTCGTCGCAGACGCTCGCCGATCGGCTGCGAGACCAGGTGTTCGCCCAACTTCGTGACGACGGGATCGACCCGATCACCCGGAGATCGTTTTGAGAGAGATCATCATCGACACCGAAACCACGGGCATCGAGCGCAAGGTCGACCGCATCGTGGAAATCGGTTGCGTCGAGATCAACAACTGGCTGCCGACGGGGAAGACGTTCCACAAGTACGTCAACCCCACGCATCCGGTTCACAGGGAGGCGTTCGCTGTCCACGGGCTCAGCAATGAGTTCCTGAAGACGAAGCCGACGTTCAAGCGGGTCGTCAACCAGTTCCTCACCTTCATCGGTGATGCGCGGCTGGTGGCGCACAACGCTCCCTTCGATCTCGGGATGATCAACGACGAGCTGGACCGGCTCGATATGCCGCCGCTCCAGAACGAAATCGTCGACACCCTGGAGCTGGCGAAGGCGAAGCGTCCGCGTGGCCGTCACACCCTCGACGGTCTCTGCTCGGCCTTCAACATCGATACCAGCAGGAGAAAGCTGCACGGCGCCCTGCTCGACGCCGAGCTGCTGAGCGAAGTCTACGTCGAGCTGCGCGGTGGCCGCCAATACGGCCTCTCGCTGCTCGGCGAGAAGGAAGAAGTCACCATCGACAACCTACCCGCTGCGCGCCAGCGGCCCGTTCCTCTGCCGTCCAGGCTGACCGACGAGGAGCGGCGGCTGCACGCGGCCTTCGTCGAGACCCTCGGCGAGAAAGCCATCTGGCGGGAATACCGCTGAACAGGAGAAGTGAGATGCAGTTTCTACGTCGTACCCGCCACCTCGGCATGAGCGATGAGGCCCGCGCTGCCCGCATGACGTCCCTCGGTGGATCGGATGCGCGCATCATTATGTCTGGCGACCTGATGGCGATCGAGCGTCTGTGGCGCGAGAAGCGCGGCGAGCAGGAGCAGGAGGACATGTCCGAGATCCTGCTAGTCCAGATGGGTAACACGACCGAGCAGCTGAATGCTGACTGGTTCGAGTTCCAGATGAACCTGGCCGTGACCAACGAGCAGGACAAGGTCTTCTACAAGGACTGGGACAAGGCTCACGCGACCCTCGACGGACTCGTTCGCAAGGCGGACGACGCTCCCGTCATCGCGATGGTCGAGTTCAAGTTCATGATGCCCTTCGGCTTCGACAAGCAGAAGGCCTACGACAAGTACTACGCGCAGTGCCAGCACAACATGATGGTGATGGACCTGCCGCTCTCGTACCTGTCGATCATCACCGGCGCCGCCCAGCACGTCGTCATGGAGGTCGAGGCCGACATCTTCTACCAGGCCAAGATGCTCCAGGCCGAGCAGGACTTCTGGGATTGCGTCCAGACCGGCCGCACGCCTGGCACGCCGACGATCTCGGTCCCGCTGCTCGAGAAAGTTCGCATCGCCGACATGAGCGGCGACAACGAGTGGTGCGACCTGGCTCAGAAGATGGTGGAGACCAAGACCTCCGTCGACGAGCACGAGAAGGCGAAGAAGGACATCAAGAAGAAGATGCCGCAGGACGCCAAGATCGCGTCCGGCAAGGGCGTGACGATCTCCTATTCGAGCGACGGCAAGATGCTCGTGAAGATCGACAAGGAGGCGGTCAAGCAGGCCGACAAGGACTCCGGCCGTCCCCTGCCCGAGACCAAACCGAAGGCGACCCGCTCCCGCAAGGCCGCCAACAGCAACGACAAACCCACCCCCGCGGCAGACGCCGCATAGTCACAGGAGAAAACCATGGCGCGAAAGAACCCGAAGCTCGACAAGATCTACGACGTCTTCGACAAGCATAAGGTCGATATCGATCGCGACTCGATCTGGGAAGTCCAGGGAACGCCCGTCGTCAAGCACAAGGACGTCGAGCGCCTCGGTGCCGCCATCGGCATCAAGTGGACGAAGCCTGAGATCCTGCGTGCCGAGCGCGACGAGGCCGTCATCCTCGTCATGGGCGAGGCAAACGGCAAGACCGAGTGGTCGATCGGCGAGGCCCTGATCTCGAAGGAGAACGAGGTCGGCGGCAACTACAAGGTCAAGGGCAAGATGGCGGCGTATCCGTACGCCATGGCGGAGAAGCGGGCGAAGGATCGCGTGATCTTGAAGCTGGCCGACCTGCACGGCGACGCCTACTCGTCCGAGGAAGCCGACGACTTCAATCAGGACCCCGGCAACAACCGGTCGAGCGACCGTCGCGACGATCAGCGTGACGAGCGCCGGCCGGCGGCCAACGACGATAAGGCTCCGGCTCGCGAGGCCTCCGTCACCGCGGAGGAAGGCAAGAAGATCGTGACGTTCTGGGTCGAAAAGATCGCCGGCATCGAGCGCACGAAGCAGGCGATGGAAATCGCTGCCGACAAGGGCTTCATCGAAGACATGAAGAAGCTCTCGTCGAACGGCGAGGCCTACGTCATGGGCAAGCTCAGCGACAAGTCGCAGGAGCTGAAGCGTGCGGCCCATGCCGGATAAGGCTGCGGCCTACATGCAGCTGGCCCTCTGGGGGATCTCACTCTCAGAGGGCCCGCCCTCCTCCCTTCGTCAGTGGTGGGCCGACGAACGGGCCCACCGCGAGGACTACGGCCTGAACGAAGAGCAAATCGAAACGCTCATCGAGGCATGCCGGGTGAAGGTCGAGCAGCTGCAGCGGGACGACAGGCCGAGACCCCAACCCAAACCGAGATCCACAAGCCAGCGGTCCCGGCAGGGATCACTGATCTGAGGTGACATGAAGAGAACCAACGCATGAGCGCGAGCAACAAGTCCAAGAGCAAGTGGATCCTCGTCCGCAAGGTCGACGGCCACCTGATCCCGCACGCCGCGTACGACGTGGAAATGTTCCAGTCGATCCCGGAGAACGTGCCGGTTCGGACCCAATTCGCTCAGCCCCGGAGCGGTCCCAGGCATCGCCTGTACCGGGTGATCCTGCGCATCGTGACCAACAACACCGATCTGTTCGCCAGCGAGGAGTCGCTGCACGACACGCTGCTGCTCGCCAACGGCGTCGTTCGTCCCGTCATGACCACGGCCGGCGAGATCATCATGATCCCCTCCTCCACGGCGTTCGACGCGATGGGCGAGGAAGACTTCAAGGCCTACTTCGACGCAGCTCTCGAAACCATCCAGAGCCACATCATCCCGGGCATCGATCTGGACGAGCTGCTCAAGGAAGCCAGGGCGCAATCGAATTACAAGGCCGCGAACGACAACGAAGAGCGGCGCAACGAGGAGGCCGCGTAAATGGCAAACCTGCTGAACAAGCTGTCCAATCTGGTCCGTGGCATCGGCAAGGGCGAGAAGCCGCAGGCCGTGGACTGGTTCGGATCGTATCTCGACGAAGACGGCATCGTCGCCGACGTGATCAAGCGCGTCCGCGAGGACGAGGTCGCGCTGAAGCGCTGGCTCGATCCGTGGAGCTGGAAGTTCCCGTTCACGCTCAGTCCGGTGCTGTTCAACCCTCCGCCGCCGGATCATGCCGGCTGCTTGGTGTTCGCGCACCGGGGCATCCGAAACTTCTACGGCCTCTGGCACGCTGACAATCCGCACACGGAGGCTCAGGACGTCGAGATCGAGGACGGCATCATCACCGATCCGCGGCACCCGGACAACTTCTCTGGCCGCATCGTCGATCGCGTCAAGGCGGAGCTGGCGATGCTCTATCCCCAGGCGGTGGCGGCGTGAAGTTCTATCGGCCGATCATCTGCGGCGAGACCGGGTTCTGGGGCGGCGCGTTCTGCTGCGTCGCCCCTTCGCTGAAGGCTGCCTTCAAGATGCTGGAGAGGCGTATCGCAGCCGGCAAGATCACCAAGGTGCCTTATGCACGCTGACGACATCGCCAGACAGTGCGTGGAGAACATCAACTTCTACACGCTCAACAAGATGCCCGCCGAGGAGGCTGGCATTCTGCTCACCACGCCGAAGGGATGGAAGGCTCCGCCCCGCTTTCCACGAGGCAGGCTCAACGTGGTCAAGCCTGACGGCACCAGGGTCTGGCACTTCAAGGCCATGAGAGTCCTCGCCTACCTGATCGGCAACAACCTCACCACCCTCAAGATCGAGATGAAGAGCCTGAAATGAGCGAGACAGAATCCCGCCCGTCCCACGCGGCGATCCACATGGCTGTCCGAAACATCCTGTTCAACGAGCTGGGCCTCAGCCGCGACGGCATCGAGACCTTGGTCCGCCAGGAGGTGACCGGCGTAACCGCCCAGCGCTTCCGCAACACGGACGAAGTGGAGAACTTCGTGATCCGCGCCATCAGCCATGTGGTCTGGGGCCACTGGAACCGGAAGAAACTTGAGAAGATGATCGAGGACCAGGTTAACGCTCGCGTCAAAGCGCACGTCAAAGAGCAGGTCGACGCCATCCTCAATAACAAGCTCAAGATCGAGATCAGCGCATGAACCCGAGATACCTTCCCATCACAGTCGACGGCAAGGTCGCCAGAGTCGTTGAGGAGTCCGGCGAGGTCGTCGAGGTAATCGGCCGCTGCCTCCGGATCTTCGGCAAGATCGGACGCTTTGGTCTCGACAGCACCGATCCAGCCGGCGGACCGACCAATGCTGCCATGTACCTCTCCGAGCTGGCCGACCTGCGTCACGCCATCTCGCAGGTCGAAAACTCGCTGACGGATTTCGCCAGGATCAAGGTCGGTAACACCGAACTGGTCTGGACGGACACGCTGATCCCCACGCAGGAGCTGCGTGAGCTGATCGGCGATGAGGACCACGCGAACGACAACGAGTTCAACTCCGCCAACAAGGTCATCCCGGTGTGCGCCGGACAATGGCATCGCGAAGGCCTGGAGTGGCGCTTCTACGTCGATCCGGAGTTGGACTGATGCCCAGACCTCGGTTGTCGAAAGCCCAGTTCCGGTTCATGGAGCAGTGGGTGCCCACCCAAAAGCACTGGCGTGAGACCGCCGGCTTCACGATTGGTGCCGTTGCCGCGACGAAGCGCGAGCAGGTCAGCTTGAACGCGCTGATCCGCAAAGGCTTCGCTGCTGTCGATGGCCAGTTCACTGAAGCCGGACTGTCGTTCTATCGGAGGAAAATAAAGCGTCTGGCCGCTTGACTGTTTGCATAAATGCAAATACGAAAAGCGCATGGACGCCACCCTCCCTCTCCCACCGCCGCCTGGCTTCAGAAAAGCGATCCCAGTCACGGTGAAGCTCAAGGTGGTGATCCGGCAGGACAGCAAATGCCCGTCCTGCGGTGAACGCCTGGGCAAGCTCGACGACACCGAGTTCGATCATGTCCCAGCACTGCAGCTGCGGTGCTGGGATCCAGTGGCGGAAGACACTGTGCCTCCAGCCAACGACGAGGAGCACATCTTCGCCAAGCACGTCGACTGCCACGCAGCCAAGACCTTCGGGTCGAAGGCGTCGAAGCGAGGGGCCGACGTGACCGAGATCGCGCGGACAAAGCGCATCGCCAAGGACACCGAAGAGTTTAGACGCCGCATGCTGGCGAAGGTCGATCCCGACGTGGAGGCGCCTCGCGAGAAGCGGCCCAAGCGGGCGTGGCCGAAGAGGCCGTTCCCGAAGAGAGGGAAAGATGAAGGCTCACGTTCGAGACATCAAGAAGGAAGCGCAGCAGCTGATGGATGATGGTGAGATAGACGAGTTCTATCTCGATCAGAACAGAAGACACTATGTGGTCCACTTCCGAGTCCGGACATCGTGGGCCCAGGTGCATTTCGCATCATCGCCGCGCACCCCGTACGTCACCAATTTCACCCGACAGCAGATCCGACGCCGCATTCGTTCTCTGCCTTGACGTTTGTTTGAATGCAAAAGGAGCACCAAGTGGAAGCAGCTACCGATATCCTGGGCGGCCTGATGAAGGCCTTCGCCTTCCTGGCCAGACCGAAGCCGGCACCCAAGCAGAAGTTCACCTACGAGAACTCCTACACCGCCATCCACGCACGGCGCCGGTTGACCAACGCCGAGAGCGCCGCCGTCGACTCATTGACCGATCAGCTGCGCGTGCTCGATCCGCGGAACGATGGTGATCGCATCAAGGAGATCCTCTCCGAGATCGGAAAGCTGCCGGTGAAGTTCGTCCCGCTCAAGCGCGAGACCCGCATCGATAACTCCAAGCGCTACCCGTACGCCTCGGCGAAGCGCGGCGGCTGAGTCCAACGTCAACGAGAAAAACAGTCCCTTATGAGAATCGACCGACTCTTCACTGCCGGCGTCAACTCGCCCTACGACAAGATCAAGTTCAAGCGGGCGACCAGCGAGATCAAGAACCCGGACGGCTCGATCGTTTTCCGCATGGAGAACATCGAGGTGCCGGAGCATTGGTCTCAGGTTGCCATCGACGTGCTCGCCCAGAAGTATTTCCGCAAGGCCGGCGTGCCGAACCACCTGGAGCCCGTCTACGAGGAGGGCGTGCCGATGTGGCTGTCGCGCCGCATCCCGAACCGCGCGTACTCGTCTCCCGACGCGGCCGAGAACGAGCTGACCTTCGGCTCCGAGACCTCAGCCAAGCAGGTGTTCGACCGCCTCGCCGGCTGCTGGACCTATTGGGGCTGGCAGAACGGCTACTTCGCCCCTGAGGGCACCAAGAAGGGCGACGCCTTCAAGCTGCGTGACGCTGAAGCCAACGCGCTCGCGTTCTTCGACGAGCTGCGCTTCATGCTGGCTCAGCAGATGTTCGCGCCCAACTCGCCACAGTGGTTCAACACCGGCTTGCACTGGGCCTACGGCATCGACGGCCCCGCCCAGGGCCACTGGTACGTCGCCGATCGCGATGTCGGCAACGGCAAGAACTACATGGAGTTCCGCTCCAAGAGCGCCTACGAGCGCCCGCAGCCGCACGCCTGCTTCATCCAGTCGATCGAGGATGATCTGGTCGGCGACGGCGGCATCATGGACCTGTGGACCCGCGAGGCCCGCCTGTTCAAGTACGGCTCCGGCACGGGCTCCAACTTCTCGAACCTGCGTGGCAAGGGCGAGAAGCTGTCCGGTGGCGGCCAGTCGTCCGGCATGATGTCCTTCCTCAAGATCGGTGACCGGGCTGCCGGCGCGATCAAGTCGGGTGGCACGACGCGGCGCGCGGCCAAGATGGTCGTTGTAGATGTCGATCACCCGGACATCCAGGAATACATCGGCTGGAAGGTTGAGGAGGAGAAAGAAGGTCGCAGCACTGGTGGCTGGCTCCAAGGCTGCCAAGAAGCACCTGAGCGCCATCTACGACGCCTGGGGCGAGAGCCGGGAGAGCCGGGAGAGCCCGAGCGTCAAGAGCGCTATCCGTGCGGCCCGTGCGGCGTTCCTGCCGGACAGCTACATCCAGCGCGTTCTCCAGCTCGCTGAGATGGGTCAGCCGTTCGACTTCCCGGAGTTCGACGTGGACTGGCAGTCTCCGGCTTACGAGACGGTGTCGGGTCAAAACTCGAACAACACCGTGTCGGTGACAGACGACTTCCTCAAGGCGGTCGATGCCGGCCACATGTGGCACCTGAAGTCGCGGACCACGGGCGAGACCGTCAAGTCGGTCCCTGCTCGCGATCTGTGGGATCAGATCTGCCGCGCCGCGTGGGAGTCGGCCGATCCCGGCCTGCACTTCAACACGACCATGAACGACTGGCACACCTGCCCATCTGGTGGTCGCATCCGCGCCTCCAACCCGTGCTCGGAGTACATGTTCCTGGACGACACGGCGTGCAACCTGGCCTCGGCCAACCTGCTGAAGTTCTACGGCAGGAACGTTCTGAAGACGGACGGCCCTTGGGAGTTCGACGTTGATGCCTTCATCCACGTCTGTCGCCTGATCCAGATCGTTCTGGAAATCTCGGTGACGATGGCGCAGTTCCCCTCCCGGGAAATCGCGCTGCTCTCCTACGAGTACCGCACCACCGGCCTCGGCTTCGCCAACCTCGGCGGCCTGCTGATGGCGATGGGTCTGCCGTACGACTCTCGCGAAGGTCGAGCGATGGCTGGTGCCATCTCTGCGATCATGACGGGCGTGGCCTACCGCACCTCCGCCGAGATGGCGCGGGAGCTGGGTCCGTTCGTCAAGTTCGAGGAGAACCGGGACGCGATGCTGCGTGTGATGGCCAACCATTACGCCGCGGCTGAAGCGGGTTCGACGCAGTTCGAGGGCCTCAGCATCTGTCCGCCTCGGCTGGACTGGGATGCCCTGCCCCAGACCGTGATGGCTGGCAAGGCCACGGCGATCTGGGCGGACGTGCTCGATCTCGGCATGCTCTACGGCTATCGCAATGCGCAGACGACCGTCGTCGCCCCGACCGGCACGATCGGCCTGCTGATGGATTGCGATACCACGGGCATCGAGCCGGACTTCGCGCTGGTGAAGTTCAAGAAGCTAGCCGGCGGCGGCTACTTCAAGATCATCAACCAGCAGGTCCCGGCTGCGCTCCGCAAGCTCGGCTACACGGAGACGCAGATCGACGCGATCTCGAAGTACGCCATCGGCACGGGCGTGCTGCCGTCGAAGTTCGACCTGGCCCTGCGGGCTGCGTCTATCATCATCCCGGAGGCCCAGGTCAAGTCGACGTTCGACATCCGCTTCCTCACGAAATGGAAGGAACTCGGGTTCACCGACGCCGAGCTGGAGAAGGCCAACACGGAAGTGTGCGGAACGATGACGCTGGAAGGCGCCCCCGGTCTCAAGCCGGAGCACTATCAGATCTTCGACTGCGCCAACCCGTGCGGCAAGCTGGGCACGCGGTTCATCGCGACCGAGGGTCACATCCTGATGATGGCTGCCGTTCAGCCGTTCATCTCGGGTGCGATCTCCAAGACGATCAACATGCCGAACACCGCGACCGTCGAGGACGTGGCGAAGGCATACCGGATGTCCTGGAAGCTCGGGCTGAAGGCCAACGCGATCTATCGCGATGGTTCGAAGCTGTCGCAGCCGCTCAGCTCCGCACTCGTCGACGACGAACCGACCGGTGACGAGCCGGCCGAGGCGCCGAAGACGCTGGTCCAGGTGGTCGAGAAGCTGGTGCGCAAGCGGGAAAAACTCCCGTCGAAGCGCGGCGGCTACACGCAGAAGGCAATCGTGGGTGGCCACAAGGTCTACCTGCGGACCGGCGAATATCCGGACGGTCGGCTGGGCGAGATCTTCATCGACATGCACAAGGAGGGCGCGTCCTTCCGGTCGATGATGAACGCCTTCGCCATCGCTGTGAGCCTCGGCTTGCAGTATGGCGTGCCGCTCGACGAGTTCGTCGACGCCTTCACGTTCTTCCGGTTCGAGCCCTCCGGGTTCGTCCAGGAGCACGACCGCATCCGGCAGGTGACGTCGATCATCGACTTCGTCTTCCGGGACATCGCGATCAGCTATCTCGGTCGCGATGATCTGGCCCACGTCACGCCTGAGGAGAGCAACCACACGGCGATGGGCACAGGCGTCGAGAAGCCGGTGACGGTGATCAACAACGTTGTGATCGCCGCTCCGGCCCCGGAGGAAAAGGAAATCGCTGACGCAGCTCCCGACAAGCGGGCTGTCGCCAAGATGTCCGGTTTCACCGGGGACGAGTGCGGCAACTGCCACAGCTTCACGATGGTGCGGAACGGCACCTGCCTGAAGTGCGAGACGTGTGGCGAGACGACCGGCTGCAGCTGATGCGCCTGTTCGTCGCCAAGAGGCACAAGCGCCTCTGGATCATCGACAAGGATACGGATCAGGCGGTCTACACGCCGCCTGATTTCGTGATCCTCCCGTCGAGAGTCCCAATGCACCACCTGGCGTACGACCTCATGAGGCTCGGCCGCCGCGACATCAGCCGGATTGCGTCATTCGAATGGGAGTTCAGCACGCGCAATGCACACCGAACTCGAAATTGTGGAGCGGTGCCTGTTGCTGTTCTCGAAGCCCGGACGGTGGACGCAAAAGACGTGCGCACGGGATCAACAGGGTAAGCCCTGCCCCGTGTTCAGCCAGGAGGCTCGCGCGTTCGACATCGAGGGCGCCATTCGCCGAGCGGCTGGCAAGGAAGACCGGGGCGCGTATGCGCGCTTCGTCAAGCTGATCAAGGATCAGCTCCACAAGCATCCGTTCGACTGGAACGATCAGTCGGGTCGCAACCAGCGAGACGTCGTCCGGATGTTCCAAGACCTCGCCGACGAACTACGATTCAAGGAGCAGACGTGAGCATCGTGAATACCAACATCGACACAAAGGAGCCGATCAGAGCCGAAGAGCTGATCCGTGGCTTCGACCTCTACCAGGCGCAGTCCATCAAGACGATCGCCTACGGCGACGACATGAAGCTCTGGTACCCGGCGCTGGGCCTCGGCGAGGCCGGCGAGGTCCAGAACAAGGTCAAGAAGATCTTCCGCGACGACGGTGGCATCCTCACCCCGAAGCGCAAGTCGGACATCGTCAAGGAGATGGGCGGAAACCTGTGGTATCTCGCTGCTCTCGCCCACGGCATGGGCATGAGCCTCGGCGATATCGCCCTCGCCAACATCATGGAACTGCGCGGGCGTGTCGATCGCGGCACACTGCAAGGAGATGGCGACGATCGTTGAGTTTCCTCTTGACGACCCGTTCGCTTGAATGCAAATAGGCAATGCAAACAGGAGCTAACTGACTTGGACGCAATCGCAGCAGAAAAGGCCGCCCTCGACTTCATCGTGAACGAGCTGGCGCGGCAGAACGCAATGTGGGGACCGGCCAACGAGCGCGTGGACGTCTCGAATGGTGAGCTGTTCCAAGCCGGCGTCGGCCAGCTGGACGCGGTGTTCGACCGCCGCAACCATGACGACACCGCCTTCGACGAACCGCCGCAGATCTATCCCGAGAACTGGAGCGGTTTTCGCAGCTACGGCGGCGACTTCCCGAACATCGGCGTCGGCGTCACTTTCCTCATCCAGGAGATGAAGAGATTGGCGATGAACGGAGAAGACCTCACGCGCCTGAGCCGCCGTCCGGACCAGGCCTATAACGCGGAGACGGGTTTGCCCAACCCGGTTAGCGCATGATCGTCGCGCTCCTCCTCAACCACGCCCTCGGCGCGCTCGGCCTCTATTTCGTGGTCACCGTCGCCGTCAAGATCGCCCGCGGTTATCCGATCCGCCGCTGGTTCTTTTGATGCCCTGACGTTTGCTCAAAAGCAAACGTTTCGATTTCGGAGAGCGGGCCCCATGGTGGGGCTCGCAAAAGGAGAAGAGATGAAGAAGCTGTTTTTGTTGCTCGCCGCTGCGACCCTCGGTCTATCGGCAGTCACCACCGCCGAGGCCGCTGACACGACGAAGTTCCGTCTCTGCACCGGCAACGCCAAGCTGAACTACTACGCCGCGGGCCAGCACCTGAAGCGCCATGCCCCGGGCATCGAGGTCATCGAGAGCAAGGGTTCGCTGGACAACCTCGACAAGGTCACGGCCGGCGAGTGCGACGGCGCGTTCGTGCAGTCCGACGCCCTGCTCGTCTATTCGAGCAAGAACGCCAAGGCGATCTCGGCGCTGCAGCGTGCCGGCGTGCTCTACCAGGAGCAGGCGAACCTGATCTGCAATCGCAAGGCCTACACCTCGGCGCGCATGGTCGACCTGAACGAGACCTACACGGTCGCGGTCGGCCCCGAAGGCTCCGGCGCCAACACGACCTGGGCCGCGTTCGTCATGGCCGACAAGAAGCGCTACGGCAAGGTCCGCACCACCGACGCGACCGGAACCCTCGCGCTCAGCATGGTCTCGGACGGCTCGGAAGCTCAGTGCGCGCTGATCATCACGGCGCTCAACGCTCCGTTCCTCCGCAACGAGGCGCCGCAGTACGCGGACAGCATCGTGCTGGTCGGCACCGATGACCGCGACATGGCGAACGGCGCGAAGGATGCTCGCGGCCAGCAGGTCTACACCTACGGTGAGATCCCGGCCGGCACCTACAAGGGCATCCAGCCCTCCGGCATGTTCGGATCGAAGGCGGTCAACACCATCCAGGTCGACGCCGTGTTCGTCGCCAACCGCGACTGGATCGCAGCTCACTCCTCGGAGTTCGAGAAGGTGCTGCAGGGCTTCGCCAACGCCAAGCCCGACATCGCGAAGCTGGTTCAGCCGAAGTAACGGCACCGACTACAGGCGGTCGCCCTCCCCGGGCGGCCGTCTTTTTTTTCGATTTGGATTTTCAGGAGCAGGACGTGACCGACACCATCGTGACCAAAGAACAGATGCTTGCCTACGTGGCCGACGCGAGACGACTGCTCGCCCAGGTGCAGGACCCGATCTGGGCTGTCACCCCCACGCAGACCGACGCCGAACACCTCGCCGACTACAAGTCGACTCTCGCCAGGACCCGCGTCGCCTTCCCGCAGATGGAAGAGAAGACGCAGATGAACATGGTCCTGGGCGAAGGCGGCATCGTCTACGCATTCACCGGGCACTCCCCGACCGCGGCGGACCGCGCCAAGGCCCTCGTCGGCTTCATCCGCACCATGCCCTTCCTGCTCGACAGCCTCGTGGCTTCGCTGGAGGCGAAGGAAGAGCACTCGGCTCGAGTCACCGAGCTGCTCCAGCACAACAACGCGCAGCTGACCGAGAACCGGGAGCAACGCGCGGAAATCCGGAGGTTAGAGTCGCGGATCAAGTGGCTCCTGGAGCTGGTCCCCGGTGAGCAAATCAAGGCGGTGAGCGCATGACCATGAAGGACATCCTCACCCTGCTGGTCGGTGTCGGGATCGGCCTCACCGTCGCGCTGATCCTCAGCAGCCAGCCGCATGACAACTGCCAAGCCCGCGTTTCGTCGGGGCACCTCTCGCTCTGTCTCGACAGCAAATTCCAGAAAGCCAAGGAACTGTTCCGATGACGAACGCAACGCTGAACCAGACCGAGGTCAAGTTCCTGCCGCCCGAGGAGGTCGGCGAGGAGCTGGCCGGCTGGTGGATCCTCGAACTGGAGCCGGCAGGCTGCTGGGACGCAATCGGTCCCTACGATTCCAAGGAACAGGCGGAAGCGCTGGTGAAACGATGAAGCAATACCACGACCTACTCTACAAGATCCTCAACGAGGGCGGCGTCAAGCGCGACAGAACCGGGACCGGGACCATGTCGATCTTCGGTCATCAGATGCGCTTCGATCTGAGCGCCGGTTTCCCGATGCTGACGACCAAACGCTTGCCCTTCAAGGCGATCGCCGTCGAGTTGCTCTGGTTCCTCCGCGGCGACACCAACATCCGTTTCCTGCACGACCACGGCGTCACCATCTGGGACGAGTGGGCTGACGCGAACGGCGATCTCGGTCCGGTCTATGGCGCGCAGTGGCGCTCCTGGCCTGCGTTCGAGAAGACCGGGGAGCAGACCATCAATCACGGCGAACGCTTCGGTCAGACGCTCAGCCTGGGCTTCAGCAAAACGATCGACCAGATCGCAAATGTCGTCGACACAATCAAACGCAACCCGGACTCGCGTCGCATGATCGTCTCAGCCTGGAACCCGGCTGAGGTCGATCAGATGGCACTGCCGCCCTGCCACTGCCTGTTCCAGTTCTATGTGTCGAACGGCAAGCTGTCCTGTCAGCTGTACCAGCGATCGGCGGACGTCTTCCTGGGCGTGCCGTTCAACATCGCTTCGTACGCCATGCTGACGATGATGGTCGCCCAGGTCACAGGTCTGCAGCCCGGCGAGTTCGTTCACTCGTTCGGCGACACGCACCTCTACCTGAACCACCTCGACCAGGCGCGCGAGCAACTGACGCGGGGCATGCGACCGCTGCCGGTGCTGAAGATCAATCCGGACGTCCGCGACATCTTCGCGTTCGAGCTGGGGCACTTCGAGCTGACCGGGTACACCCCGCACCCCTCGATCAAGGCCCAGGTCGCCGTATGAGGAGCAAGCTGGCGACCTCCTACTACTCGACGGCTGTCGGTCACGGTCAGATCGACGGCCTCTATTTCGGGACCTTCGGCATCCCCGGTAAGCCACCCATGTGGGTCCATGACCAGCATGGCCAGCCGAAGACCTTCCGCGATGCAGACCAGGCCTGCCTCGCCGGCTTCAAGGTGATGGTCACCCAGCTGAACCGGGCGCGCCAGGAGCAGGACTTCCGCGTCAAGGGCGCCAGGAACCCGACACGAAGCTGGACCGCTCCAGAGCGGCCCAACGAGCCCACAATCGAAACTGTATTTGGAAAGAAGAAATGACGGACGTCGACACCAACACGAAGCCGAACGCCTACCCGCAGGTCAGAGAGATGATCTCGGTCTCGGAGGTCTTGAAGCGGCTGCCGGTCAGCAGGTCGACCCTGCACCGCATGGTCAAGGAAAAGCGCTTCCCTCAGTCCCATGAACTGTCGCCGATGCGAATCGGATTCTTCCTCGACGAGGTGGTCGAGTGGCAGCGAAAACTGACCGAGAAGGCAGCAGCGTAGCGAGAGGCCGGGCCCAGTGCCCGGCTTTTTCTTTTCTGGACGTCCGAAACCGAGGCACGTAAAAAGGAAGCCCACGGGAAGCCCAAGCAAGAAAGGTAGCAGGAGCTGCTTTGGGTCAGATCAGGAAGTAATTGAATTTGTTGAGGGTTTTGGTCGGGGCAGCTGGATTCGAACCAACGACCTGCAGTACCCAAAACTGCCGCGCTACCAGGCTGCGCTATACCCCGACATTTCCGAGAAGCCCCGTGGATACACGCTTCAGCCAGCGCCAGCAAGGCGCCGGTGCGGGGCTTCGTGCGGCGAATCCGGCGCCGGTCTCCGCCCGGAAATCGCGTCAAAACCGGATGCTAACGGCCGCCGAACAGCGGATGGGCAATCCGGTCGCCGGGCTGGATGCCGTATTTCTGCGCGGTCCCGGCAATCACCTCGAGCACGCCCTTGGCGAGCCCGCGCGACGGAATGATCCTGGTCGAGAGCGGCTCGGTGTTTTCGGCGATCCGAAGGATGCGCCCGTCGGCGCGGATGAAGATCATGTCGAGCGAGATGTAGGTGTTCTTCATCCACATCGACACTTCCTGCTCCGGCGAGAAGTCGAACAGCATGCCTTTGCCGTCCGCGAGCTCCTTCCGGTACATCAGACCGGTTTCCTTCTCCTGCTCGGTGGTCGCCATTTCGACCGAGAAGACATGCACGCCCGATTTGGTGACGATCTCAAGCGGCTGGACGCTGGCAGCTTGCGCGGCCGGGACCAGCAGCGCGCCGAACATGATGACGAGCGAGGCCATCAGCCAGGGGCGAAGCCGCTCAACAATGCGAACGAAATCCATCGACAAATACCCACACCGGAGACAATTTTCCGGCGGACCCTAACCCGACGATTGCGGCAAATGCCAGAGCCGGGAAGGCTCGCCGGCGGCTCACGTTTCCGTCATGGAGTCCGTTCAGGCGCTAATGCGACGACAGCGCCGACGGACCGGTCTCCGGGTGGATCTCGGCGGCCATCATGCCCTTGGAGCCGGGCCCAAACCGCACCAGCACATACTGGCCGGGGCGCAGTTCGGTCATGCCGAAGCGGCGCAGCGTCTCCATATGCACGAAGATGTCGGGCGTGCCCTCGCCGCAGGTCACGAAGCCGAAGCCGCGCAGCCGGTTGAACCACTTGACCTGCGCGCGCTCGAGCCCGCTGGTCGCGGTCACCGTGACATGGGTGCGCGGCGGCAGCATCTGCGCCGGATGGATCGCCGTCGATTCGTCCATCGAGACGATGCGGAAAGCCTGGTAGCCCTTCGCGCGCTGCACGCATTCGACGACCAGCCGCGCGCCCTCATAGGCGGTCTGATAGCCGTCGCGCCGCAGCACGGTCACATGCAGGAGGATGTCGGGCCAGCCATTGTCGGGGACGATGAAGCCGTATCCCTTCGAGGCGTCGAACCATTTGATGACGCCGGAAACCTCGACGAGGTTGGCCGCGGTGTCGCCGAGACCGGAGAAGGCATCGATCGCCGGATCGCGCGGCGCGCTTCCATACTCGCCTTGACCAATCCTGCTTTGCCCAACTCCGCCCATCGGCGGTCCGCCGAGCTTCTTGGACTCAAATCCGTCCGACCCCATGACCCCGGACCCCACACATCAAATGCAGATCGCCGTCGTTGCGGCGCACCCTGTACACGCTGCTCTCCATGACCAACTCACTCGGACTGATTTTGGACGCGGCGCGAATCTCTCAACCAAAAGATAACACTCCCGCTTGCGGGGCATAGCTAAAAAACGATTCTTGCGGGAACTATGAACAGGCTTGCACAGCCGCGAATCAATCGGGCATCAATTGCCTACGAAAGGACCAAGCGTGTCGCCGATGTCGTGGCGGATCACCAGATCGGCGATGTCGTCCTGATCGGTCGGCTCGTTGTTGATGATCACGAGCCGCGCGCCGCTCTCCTTCGCCATCATCGGAAAGCCTGCGGCGGGCCACACCACAAGCGATGACCCGATCGCCAGAAACAGGTCGCAGTGCCTGGAGAGTTCCGCCGCGCGGCGCATCGCATCCTCAGGCATCGATTGCCCGAACGAGATCGTCGCGGTCTTCACCGGATCGCCGCAGTCCGCGCAGTCGGGCGCGCTGCCCGTCTTGTCGAACTGCTGCTTCACCCACGACAGCTCGTAGTCCTTGCCGCAGCCGATGCAGCGGCCATAGGTCGTGTTGCCGTGCAGCTCGATCACGTCGTCGGCCTTGAAGCCCGACGTCTGATGCAGGTTGTCGATGTTTTGCGTGATGATGCCGGGAACCTTGCCGGCCCGGTAGAGCGACGCAAGCGCGCGATGGCCGCGACCGGGTTTGGCCGCCGCAAAGGTCGGTTCCATCGCAAAGCGGCGTCGCCATGACTCGTCGCGCGCGTCCTGGCTGGCGACGAACTCGTCGAACGGAATCGGCCGGTTGCGGGTCCACAGCCCGCCGGGCGAGCGGAAATCGGGAATGCCGCACTCGGTGGAGATGCCCGCCCCGGTGAACGGCACGATGGATGACGCCTCGGCAATCATGTTGCCGAGCTGCTCGACGCCGCTGCGCAAGTCTTTTGCGATCACTGAAAACAATCCGGTTGGCCGCAGCGACTATAGCACGGCCCGACCGATTGCGAGTTCAACCGTTGCGCGAGCGATCGGCTGCCATCGAGATGCCTTGATCGATCGGCTGCGACCAGCCGCCTCGGCGCATACGCTTCGTCGCTCTTCCACCGCCTCAGCATCATCACATTCCTGCACTGGCTACTCCGCATTGACGCCCAATTCGCTGACGCCAATGCGCCCGGGACAGGACCACGGCCAGGAGGATGGGCATGACCGATCAGGAAGACCGCGTCGCGCGCGAGCGCGAGGAGATCGTCGCACGCGTTGCCAGCTTCAGGGCGACGCAGCAGAAGTTCGAGCGCGATCGCCAGGAATATTACGACAACACGCTCGGCAATGCCTGGAGTGGATTTCAACGCAAGACCGCTTAACGCAAGACCGCTTGTGCCCTGCCAGGCGACCGCGTTCATGGTCCGGGCACCGCGATTGCGCCATGAGAGGCGCAAGTGAGAAAGCCCGGAGCGGCGTGCTCCGGGCTCATGGCTATTGCCAGTGCGGCTGTGCGATGGTTCCGGTTCCCTGGAGCGTTTTCCTTTCCGATCGGATCGCTCGAAAACGCGCCAGCCATGCGATAGCGCAAAGCTACCATCGGATAGCGCTGGAACAAAAATACAACCTCAGAGATTAGCTTGACGAAGAACGAGGTTGGCGTCGATGCCGGCATGGATGGAACTGCTGCTTAACGTGATGGGCTTTGCCGGCTTCATCGGCATCGCGATGTATCACAAGCATCCGAACGGGAAGCTGCCGGACTGAGCGCCGGCGGCCCGTCTCCACTTGTCTCTCCCCGGCTTGCCGTCTTCAGTTTGCCTTCCGAGCCTCTCCCGCTGTCCGAACCAGCCGATCCGACTTCACGAGCACTTTGCCGCTCTCCGGCTGCGGCCGAAGCCAGAAGCTGATCGCGACAAAAGCTGAGCAGAACAGCAGCCCCACCACCATCACGCGCCGGTGGGTCGGTCGATCAGCACTGTGGAACGATGGCATCATGGCTGTCACCCGCAGCCATCCCAATCGCAATCGCAGGTGGTGGCAACACGATGCTGCCCTTAACCTAACCAGGTAGGGTTAGCGGTGGCCGGGTAATGCCTCGTCAGGGAAGTTCCGATCAGCCGCCGCAGCGGGATTCACAGCGATATCCCCCGCTTGTCCGCAGCAAATTCACAACACCAGTGGGTCCAATTATCCAACAAAATACGGATCTTGCTGCACCTTCGTCCACAGCCTCACGCCGTGTGTGCGCATTCAGGCATCCGCCAGCCGTTTCAGGGTGGCCCGGAAACCCAGGCTGCGGGTTCCAACCAACACGGTCCCGAACACTTCGGCCTCTTCACCGCTGAACGTGCCGGAGAATCCGCTCGTCACTTCCTGTCCGGCGAACAGCGGACGGGTGAACGGGTCGGCGAATGGCGAATGCTGGTTGGTGCTGAGATGTCCCTTCCAGGTGCCCTCGCCGAATGTATAGGCTCCGATCGACCAGAAATACGGCCCGCCGCCGACCAAGAGACCGTCGCGCAGGATCAGGATGCCGCTGTCGCGGCCCCTCACGCCGTCGGTCATGTGGATGTGGATCGAATAGAGCCCGTTCTTCATCGATCGCGCCGCCCGGTCCTGGCGGCCCGCAGTATGGCTCCAATCCGGCCGGCGTGCGAGCAGGCCGATACCGTCCGGCCCTCCGAATCGGCGCAAAACGCAGCTCCCGGGCGCTTACAAATCGTTAAGAAAGCCCTGACAAGGTTCGATCCTCCGGAGGGAGAGAGCCATGCTCGTATACCCCGTACCTGTCGAAGTGACGCAAGCCAGAGTGCAGCTCGTCGTCGACCAGACGGCGAAGGAGCAGCCGCGCATCATCAATGAGGATGTGCTGGATGTCTTCGCCGCGAAGAACCAGGCCGACCGTGAAGCGGTCGAGACCATCCTCGACATCAAGGTGTGAGAGCGGCGCCAGCCGACAGGAACCTCTCGACTGCGCGCGGGTCATCCTGGTGACGCCAGGAGGCACTCATGTGCAAACTTGTCGCGGTCACCGTCCTCACCCTGATATGCGGCGCGGCCTTTGCCCAGGATACAGGTCCCGCACCGCAGAGCGGCATGGAACGGCCTGAAAACACCAACGGAGCCACCCAGAGCGGCGCGATGGACACCACGGGGATGGATGTGAAGCGGGCCAACAAATCCGAGATGAAGGACACGACAAAGGACGCGGCGAAAAGGAACGACGCAAAAAAGTAGTTCCCCCGACCGAACGCCCGGGGAGCTGCAACCTTAAAAGACGACCTTCAAAAAAGGGGCGACCTTCAAAAAAGGAAGGAACGAATTTCTCGTTCCGCCGTTGGTTTGGCGAGCGATACAACGAGGGAGAAATCCACCGGAAATATCAGCTCAACAAGCCCCGTCAGCTTACTTCGGTAAACTGGCGGGGTTTTGGTTTGTGAAGCCGGCCAGCGGACCCAGCCAGCCGAAACCGCATTGAACAGCGCAACGGCACATCACGCGTGGTGCCGACAGCTCACCGCCCTGTCGGCTTTGGAAGGACCCCGCGAATCCCCCTCGCGGGGTCCTTCTTTGAACCTTTTGCACGGCGCGAAGACATAAAGGGCGCTGGGGATTTCAGGGCCCAGCATCCGGCGCAGCGCTGTGGGACGAACATACTCCGTCTACGCGGCGCTGTTGCATTTTATAAATTCAACCTTAAGTTTGGTCTCCAACAGTTGACGGCTCACGCCCTGAGAGATCCCCAGTCCGTCAGCTGGGAAAGCCCCGCATCCAGCCTGCGGGGCTTTCTATTTTCCGGCCCCAGGAACTTTCCGCGCGCAGCGACATTGTATGCCCGGTTGCCGGCACGATCTCCCCAAGGCCGGTCGGCATCAGACCTCGCGAGCCCACTCGCGGGGTTTTGCGCTTTAGAGGACGTCCAACCTCGCGCGTCCTTGATTGGCCGTGATCGGCAATCGGTGCGATAGAGGCCGCGCCTCCAAGGCTCGACCACAAGCCCCGTCCCAGAAATTTTGCTGGGCGGGGCTTTCTTGCATCCGCCGCTGCGCAAGCGTGTCGCGGCGCGCCCCGTCCATACCTGGCTGCGTGATCGCGCGGCGCAACGGGAGCCAGCGCTCGCGAAGGCGTGAGCATGCAAAGGCGAAATGCGGTCGGCAAAAGTCGCGCAAACCCCTGCCCCGCGCCGCGTTTTGCTGCTATTTCTTGCCCCGTCTCGCCCGAGCCCAAACAAAATCTCTGAATCTGCAGGAGGATAAAAAAATGCGCTATCTGCACACCATGCTGCGCGTCCGCAATCTCGATGTCGCGATGAAATTCTATCAGGACGCGCTGGGGCTGAAGGAAGTGCGCCGCATCGACAATGAGAAGGGCCGCTTCACGCTGTTGTTTCTCTGCGCGGAGGAAGATCTCCATCTGCTCAAGTCCCTGCCGCAGACCCGCGGCGCGCCGCTGGTCGAGCTGACCTACAATTGGGATGAGGAGAAATACGGCGAGGACCGCCATTTCGGCCATCTCGCCTACGAGGTCGACGACATCTACGCGACCTGCGAGAAGCTTATGAAGATGGGCGTCACCATCAATCGTCCGCCGCGCGACGGCAACATGGCATTCGTGCGTTCGCCCGACCTGCACTCGATCGAGATCCTGCAAAAGGGCGAGCCGAAGGCCCCGGCCGAGCCGTGGGCGTCGATGCCGAACACCGGCCACTGGTAAACACCGCGCCCGCACCCGCGTTCCTGTCGGCATTTCGCTTCTGCTGAAGCGCCGAGCGAACGCGAGGAACGCGAGGAACGCGACACGATCGTTGACGTTGCCTCCTCACAAGCATGCGAGGAGGCAACGATGGGAAGAGGAATTTTGCTTTGGCTGTTGGGTGTGCCGATCCCGGTGATCATCGTGTTGTGGTTGTTGTTCGGTCACTGACGGCGTCTTGATGCATAGCTATCAGCGAGGCTCTGCCGCGATGCGGCGGAGCCTCTTTTTTTGCTCTCGGTACAATTCACCCCGCGCTTTTCCCTGACGCTTCAGCTATGAACGCGCGCAAAGCACAACAGCGGGAAGAAACGCGTGATGGACAGCAAGCCGCAACTGACGATCTGGGGCCGGGCCAATTCGGTCAACGTGCAGAAGGTGCTCTGGTGTCTCGCCGAGCTCGACCTTCCCTATCAGCGCATCGATGCCGGCATGCAGTTCGGCAAGAACGATCAGCCCGACTATCTCGCGATGAATCCGAATGGCCGCGTCCCGACGCTGGTCGACGGCGACTATGTGCTGTGGGAATCCAATTCGGTGATGCGCTATCTCTGCATGGCCTATGGTCAGGGCGCGCCGCTCTATCCGCAAGCGCCGAAGGCGCGCGCCGCCGTCGACCGCTGGCTCGACTGGACGCTGTCGACGCTGCAGCCGGTCGACCGGCCGGTGTTCTGGGGCCTGGTGCGCACGCCGCCGGAGAAGCGCGACATGGTGCAGATCCAGAAGGACGCCGATGCCGAGGGCGAGGTGTGGCGCGTCGTCGAGGCGCAGCTTGCAAGGCGCCGCTTCATCGAAGGCGACCATTTCACGATCGCCGACATCGCGCTCGGCGCCTTTGCGCGGCGCTGGCTCGGCGTCGAGGGCGTCAGCAAGCCGAAGCTGCCCAATCTCGAACGCTGGTTCGGTGAAATCGCGGGGCGGCCGGCCTTCGTGCGCTTCATCGCGCCGCCGATGTCGTGAGCGCGGGCGGCAAGCCGCTCACCGTCCGCGGCCGGACATCCCGCCATCGACGCTGATACCGCCGCCGAGCTTCACGCAGGTGTCGGCGCCCTCGACCTTGACGAAGCCCGGTCCGTACGACGCGCAAGGATTGCTTCGTGTCGTGGATTTCGACGGCAAGGTTTTGCCGGCGTCGGTGGGCGTCTGGAAACTGCGGCGGTCGCCCTGCTGGGCGAACGCAGCGGCGGGAAGCAGGACGGCGATGATGGCAAAGCAGGTCTTGCGCATCCGCCCTTTTATCCTGCGCCACCGGATGAGGCTAGCTCATGATGCGATCGGGCAGAATTGCGGCATGAGCTTGCTTCTTTCTTGAGCATGATCTGTTCGGAAAACCGGATCCACTTTTTCGGATCAATCTCTACCGCACGAACTTGACGCCGAACGTCCTGCCCTCGCGCCACACCACTTCGCAGGCGCGCCCGGTGCGGGCGTCGCGCGAGAACGCCAGCCGCAGCTTGGCCGGCAGCGTGTTGTTGTCCTGGACCGTGATCTTGGCGCCCGACGAAGACATGTCCTCGACCACGCAGGGCCGCGCGGCGAATCCGCCGTCGAGCGTGATCCAGCCGGATTGCCGCAGCGATTTGCGCGTTTCGCGCTTCCTGGTCCCTGGAGCCATCACATCATCCCGGGCCCAGCCGTATCGCCGTTGGCTTTACAAAGGGTTGCGAAAGAGCGGCGGATTGCAGCGATCTCAGGATTGTTCACATCTGCCAGCGCGGCACGGCGCCGTTGCAAATCTGGATTTCGAAGTCGGTTCGGACTCCGCAAGTGACATCCTGGCTGACTTGGCTGATCTGCTGCATGGCTTGGTACCAAGCGGAGCGCGGCTGCCTGGCTGTGGCCAAGTGCTGCGGTGACGTCGTTGCCGCAAATGCCGCCAGCGTTCGCGCGATAGTCACATCGTCGCTCATCAAGGACGCAGTCTTGGCAACGAACTCAATTGATGAAGCGACCTTGGCCCTCTCCGTTTGGTGGCGAGTCCGCGCGGCTTGGGCCGCAGCAAATCTCGATCGCTAAACGCCGCACTTGATCGGATTGATCGTGGTGCGTATGCTGTTTTCTTTTGAAGGGAGCGGGCGACTGCTGCACATCTCTTTTCCGTTTGCTGGGGCTCAGTTCGATATTTGCAATACGGTAGTGTGCCACCTTCAAAGGAAAAACAATGGACGGTCTCTCGCCAACCACCATTCGGCAACTTTACGAACACGCTCTCGATGCGCCCGGTCCAAAGACGTGGTGGATCACGCGCCTCGCGATGTACAAAGCGCTCCATCGCGCTCTATCGGAATATGACGGAAACGAAAAAACTTGCCTGTCGATATCCGGATCGAAGGGACTCGGTGTTGAGCTGGGACTGACCAAAACGAAATACACAGAGGTCAGCTATCCTGATGCCAACTTCATAGATTTGCCATTCGAGAGCGACACTTTTGACTTCTGTGTCTCGGATCAGGTTCTCGAACACGTCGAGGGCGACCCCCAAAAAGCATTCTCTGAATCAATCAGAGTTGTGAAGCCGGGCGGCTACGTCTGTCACACGACCTGTTTCGTCAATGGCATTCACGCGGCGCCGAAGGACTTTTGGCGCTTCACTCCGGAATCGCTAAGGCTGTTATCTGACAAGGCGAACGCCGAGTCGATCGCTTGTGGGGGATGGGGCAACCGCGAGGTGATCAACTTGATGGCGTCCCCGCTTCGGATGAAACCCATCCCGGACGATCCTGCCAATCCAATTTACCAATTGGCATTACGAAATGAGCCGAGCTGGCCGATCGTCGTGTGGATTATTTCCAGGCGAAATTGATCCAGCAATTCGCACAGTCGCGCAGCAGGTCGAAAAAGTCATCGGTCTGCCCTGACGTCATGTTCCGAGCAGCGCCAATCGCGATCGTAAGCCCCCAATCAAGAAGCAGTTGCGGCAATTGCAGGTCTGACGGCAGAGCAAAGACAAGCGCCAGTTCACCCTGGACCGTTCCGGCCCCAAGCGCGGCGATCGCCCGCGCTTGGGGATCACTTCACGGAGCTGCTGATAGAGCTGTCGTCGCGAGATTGACCGGGTGATGCGCCGAAAATATCAATCTGGACGCGTAAAGGTCTGATTTTGTGGAGTCTTCACTTTGGCCGTGATGGCGCTCCCTAGCGGAATCGAACCGCTCTCTCCACCGTGAAAGGATTGGTTCTCTGTCTTTGGCTGTCCACAGCTATTTCCCCAATCTTTGAGACATCAAAGGCTTATCTTTCTCCGAGGCCATCGCCGCCTATTGACGTCTACCCCCATATATTAGACATCTGTTGGACACGAGGCGGTTGCCACCGTGGGGCAGATGCTATGGCGCGCACGATCAAGGACGCCTTATTGGACTCGAGAACGGCCCGCAGTCGCCTCCGGGCGCGCGGGAAACCGTACTGGCGAGGGTTGGAACCGGGATTGCATCTCGGCTACCGAAAGCCGCTCAGCGGCGCCGGCAGATGGCTGGCGCGGCACTACATCGGCCATCAGGCTTACGAGGTCGAGACGATCGCCACCGCGGACGATTTCTCAGACCCCGACGGCGTGGCCATCCTCAGTTTCGGGCAGGCCCAGACGTTGGCGCGCTCCCGGATGGTGGCGCGCGCTCACACTGCGGTCGGCAAGACCAAGCCCCTCACCGTCAAAGACGCCATAGACAACTACACCACATATCTCGAATCGAAGCGCAGCAGATCAGGACGTGAGGCGCGCTATGCGGCTGACGCCTTCATTTTGCCGGTGCTGGGCGCAGTCGAGATCAACGCATTGACGCCGGAACAAGTGCGCTCGTGGCTCTCCAAACTCGCCAAGGCTCCGGCCCGCATCCGGACGAAAAAGGGTGAACAGCAGCAGTTTAAGACGACCGACGATCCGGAGAACCAACGGCGGCGGCAATCGTCAGCAAACAGGATTCTGACGATCCTAAAGGCCGCGCTCAACCTCTGTGCCCATGACCACCCGAAAGCCATTCCCTCCGATGCCGCGTGGCGTCGGGTAAAGCCCTTCAAGGGCGTAGACGCGGCGCGCGTGCGATTTTTAACGATGAAGGAAGCCGAGCGGTTGCTGAATGCCTGCGAACCGGATTTTCGGCGCTTGGTCCGGGGCGCATTGGAAACCGGCGCGAGATATGGCGAGCTATGCGCGCTCGCGGTCGCTGATTTTTACCAAAACAGCGGGACTGTTGAAATTCGCCAATCGAAGTCGGACAAGCCGCGACATATCGTGCTGACGGCGGATGGCGTGGATTTTTTCCGCGACATCACGAAAGGCCGGATAGCCAGCGATCCACTGTTTGTGAGAGGCGATGGCGAAGCGTGGTTGGCTTCATGGCAAAAGGATCCGATCGCCGAAGCGAGCAAGGCCGCGAAGATCGAACCGCCGATCAATTTCCACGGTCTAAGGCACACATGGGCCTCGCACGCCGTCATGAACGGTGTGCCGCTCATGGTGGTCGCGAAAAATCTTGGTCACAGCACAACGCGCATGGTCGAGAAGCACTATGGCCATCTCGCGCCGAGCTTCGTTGCTGATGCCATCCGGTCAGGCGCGCCGCGGTTCGGAAAAACATCGTCAAATGTGGAGTCGATCGGATGATCGACAAATCGCAAATCGCCGAGACCGAGCCCGCTTGGTTCAAACCACTTTTGGAGCGCTACCGCGAGGAGTGGGAAGCCGGCGATACGCGCAGCCTAGCGGAGGCCGTCGCGCTCTGCGGCTGGAACGGCCTACCGCTACCGGAATGGTGCGTCGAGCCGGTTATCGCGGGGCTTGAGCTATTCGCGACGCACGGAGGTCAGGGCAGATCGCAGTCGCCAGCATCAAGACTCAAGGCAAAGCAGGATCATCAACTCCGATACGCCCTGGTGGAGTTGGAACTGAACTGCGCCGATGCGAGCGGCAAGAGGCCGACGCTTGTACAAGCCTATGCTGCTGTAGCTGAGAGGCTTAGGGGCCAAAACATCACCGCCCGCACCGTCAAGGCGAGCCACGATTTAATCAAGAAACAGAAACAGACAGTCAAATAGCCGATTTGATTGTCGGGACGCGAAGGCGTCTCGTGGTCCATCTCTGTCCCCACCGAAACACTCGGCATGGAGACAGACAAGCATGGACGCCTATACCGTCGATGAATTCGCGAGGGCGCATCGCATCTCGCGCGCAATGGTCTACAAGTTGTGGGCGCAAGGGATTGGCCCGCGCACCATGAAGGTTGGATCGCGCACGCTGATCAGCCAAGAAGCCGCTGCTGATTGGCGCAGGTCCCGTGAGCAGGTCAGCACGACCGTGGAGGCCGCCGCCTGATGCAGCCTCACATGGAAAACCCGGCGCAACGTGATGGCGCCGGGCTTCCGAATTCCGATCTGCTTGGAGGCTCGATCGGTTCGGAAGTTAACCCCTCGCTCCGTGAGAAGCAAGCAACTCGTATCGTCCGGCTGTATCGCGTCAGCTACGCAGTCGCCACGACGATCGCGGCCCTGGCTTGGGGGTGCGCGAGATGAGCAACCGGCTTCCGATTCTGGCAGCAGAAATCAACGCGGCCCATGAGAAGTTCAGCACCGCCGCCAAGACGGCGCTGGATCACGCAATTGTTGTCGGCGAAAGACTGATTGAAGCAAAACCGCTGGTCGGTCATGGCAAATGGCTACCTTGGTTGAAGGCGAACTGCGCCATGTCGGAACGACAGGCGCAAAAGTACATGCGCGTGGCCAAGGCGAAATCCGCCCTCGGGGCGGATTTGACAATCAATGCCGCGATCGAGGCACTTTCGACGGCTAAGCCGGTCAGCCTTCTTCCGCCTGCCGGCTTCATCAAGATCGGCGAGCGCGAGTCCCTGACCGTGGTGGTCGCGCCCTCCTACCAGCACCCCGGCTTCTTCTACGTCGTGAGGTTCATTCAGAACAACGACAAGACCGGCGAGTTGATTGGCGGCCGACGTCCGATCCGCCACGATCACGTCGAGGCGATGTTGATGGCCATGGTCGACAACATCGACGACTTCGTGTGGCAGGACGTGCCGTCGGCGGCTTGGGTTTACAATGAGCTGTTGTTCGATACGCCAGCGGCCTATCTCAATTCCTTCTGCTTGGCCGA
Organism: Bradyrhizobium sp. USDA 3262; assembly: GCF_054060035.1. NCBI lineage: Bacteria > Pseudomonadati > Pseudomonadota > Alphaproteobacteria > Hyphomicrobiales > Nitrobacteraceae > Bradyrhizobium > Bradyrhizobium sp. USDA 3262. Next base: position 5,277,974 of record NZ_JBSSCT010000001.1, on the reverse strand, counting down.
CACCGAGGACCGTGTCGAGCTCGTGAGCCTCGCCGAAGGCGCCGAACCCATCGACTTTGGGGTTCATATTAGGCGTCAAGTAATGGAGACGCCGCAATGAAAAGGCGGGCGTCCTCAATCGCCATCAGATCCGCTGCGAAAGCCCTGGGCGGCGACGTCTCCGGCCGCAACAACGTGCTGTGTCCGGGGCCCGGTCATTCCGCTCGCGACCGGTCCCTTAGCGTCACCTTCGACGGCGACGACTTCGTGGTGTTCTCCCATTCCGGCGACGGCTGGGCAGAATGCCGGGATCATGTGCGCGGGCGTCTTGGCCTGGGCGAGTCTAGAATTCCGCTCCGGAATTCTAGAAGGCGATCTCAACTGGAACGCCCACTAGAGGCGCCAGCCGAGGACCGCGACCGCACCGAGCGCGCCCTCGCCATCTGGCAGGAGGCTCGCCCGATCACGGGAACACCGGCCGAGATCTATTTGGCTGGCCGCGGCCTTTCATACGACGGCGAGGCTCTGCGGTGGCATCCGGCCTGCCCGTTCGGCAAGGGCGAGCGTTACGGCTGCATGATCGCCATCATCCGCGGCGTCGTCGACAATGAGCCGCAGGCGATCCACCGGACGGCGATCGACGCCAACGGCCACAAGATCGACCGTAAAGCTTACGGGCCGATTGGCGGCGGTGCCGTCAAGCTGACCGACGACGCGGACGTGACCACGGTTATCGCCATTGCTGAGGGCATCGAAACTGCCCTGTCGATTCGCCATCTGCCCGAGCTCAGCACGATGCCAGTGTGGTCGCTGATCAGCGCCAACGGCACCGCCGCTTTCCCCGCCCTGCCCGGCATCGAGGCGGTATGGATCGCCGCGGACCAAGACGTCTCCGGCACCGGCCTGAAAGCCGCCCGCGCCGCCGCCGAACGCCTCGAGGCCGCCGGCATCGAAACCATCATCATAGTGCCGACCGAGGCCGGCGCCGATCTCAACGACATCAAGGTGCCGGCCAATGCTTAATCCCGAAAAGAATCCCCCCGGTTTCCCGAGGGCGGAAGGCGTCGAAGTCATCCGTATCGCACCAAAGGTGCTCAAAGAAACCAAAGATGCTCAACAAAATGAGTTGGGCACCTTTGAGCAAGGCGAGCACCTTTGGCCCACGTCGCAGCCCGACACCATCGTCATGCGTCGGGTTGCCGATGTGAGTTCAGAGCCAATTCGTTGGCTTTGGCACCCCCGTATCGCCCTGGGAAAACTTACGCTGATCGCCGGTGATCCGGGACTCGGCAAATCCCAACTCACCGCGTACCTCGCTGCGGTTGTCACCACGGATGGCCGGTGGCCGAACGATGACGGCCGACCCGTGGCAGGGCACGTACTCATGCTTTCCTGCGAGGATGATATCGCCGACACAATCCGTCCGCGTCTTGAGGCGGCCGGTGCTGATCTTGAAAAGGTTCATGTCATCGAGGCAGTGCGCACTGGCGAAGGCCGGATGCGCGGTTTCAACCTGGTAGCAGACCTCGCACACATCGAGGCTGCTCTAAAAGCCAATCCGGATATTCGGCTTGTCACTGTTGATCCGATCACCGCCTACATGGGGCCGACTGATACCCACCGAACGGCAGACGTTAGGGCAGCGCTCTCGCCCCTCCAGACGCTTGCCGCTCAGTACGGCGTGGCGGTGGTCGCAATCAGCCATCTGAACAAGGCTTCAGGTACCGGAAAAAGCATCAATGCGGTGACCGGATCCAATGCATTCGTCGCCGCGGCGCGCGCCAGCTTCCTCGTGGTCAAGGACGACGAAGACGAGGATCGCCGGCTCCTAGTCGAAAGCAAGAACAACCTCGGCAAGGCTCCATCGCTGGCGTTCCGCATTGCGGTCGCAAGCATCCCCGGTGACATCATGGCGCCATACGTCATGTTCGACGCAGGAATCGTCGATGTCACGGCCGATGAGATGCTGAACCGCACCCCGAACCATGAAGGTGACGACGGTGCAGTCGGCGAAGCCGAACGGTTCCTTAGGGATGAGCTTCTAGGCGACGGCAAGTCACCGAAGGATCTGCGCAAGGCAGCGGCCGATGCCGGCATCTCATGGGCGTCGATCCGGCGCGCGGCCGGCCCCGATCGCGTCGGCGTCGAGAAGAAGAAGCAGGGTTATGGCGCCGCTGGCGGCTGGGTCTGGAAGCTCCCCGCAACATCAAAGGTGCTCACAAAGCCCATAGATGCCCAACTCAAAACGTTGAGCACCTATGAGAGAGTTGAGCACCTTTGGCCCAGCGACGCCTGCGGTCAGTCTGAGGAGTAAATGAGCACAACTTCTGACTTGGGATTTGTCTCAGGGCCAATCGGAAACCTCGCCTTCGACGCGGTGCCGCAGACCTTTGCCCCGGGCGTCTTGCAACTCGACCTCATTGGACAGGTCGGACCCGACAAGCCAATCTCCCTGGCTGGCATACAACGCCGGCTGGCCACAGACTTCTGCCACCTGCACATCCGGATCATGTCGACGGGGGGCAACTCCGACGAGGGTCTCCGGATCTATGAGTACCTGAGAGCACTCCCGCAGCCGATCTCGGTGATCGCGAGAGGGCAATGCTATTCCGCTGCCTTGGATGTCCTCGCTGCCGGGTCCTATCGGCTGGCCACTTCCGATTGCGTCCTGCTCTTGCATCCGACGTCGCGTTCTCGCGATTCCTTGCCTGAGCGGGTGACGTCCGACAGTTTAAATCGGGCGGCGATGGATCTCGCGAAAACTGACGGGCGCATCGTTGATCTCCTTCATGCCCGCACCGGGTTCGATCGTGATTTTTTTGCCACCGAGATATTGACCGAGGACCCTCTTTCTGTCGCGCAAGCGCTTGTGTGTGGACTCGTCCATGAAGTCGAAGGTCTGTCGGAGCAAGTGGATCCGAACTGGCCGGAGATCATCAAATCATTGCCAACCGGTTTGCACATAGCTCCCAGGCTACGCACTGCGAACTACTTAGCTGCATGCGCGACCGCCGCATCGCTCTACGGTCGGAGCTCCGCGCGCCCTTGAAGACTAAATCGAAATCAACCGAACGGGTCCGACGTTTTCGCGAGCGGCAGGCCAATGGCAGGTTCCGCGTTGTCATGGATCTCGACGAAGCGGAAAGGGACGCGCTTGAAGCGGCCGGAGTTTTAAAGGACTGGAATTCGGAAGCGGAGAACCGCGAGGCCATCGCGTCAACAGCGCTCCTGCTGCTCCGGCAATGGCTCTCGCGGGAAACGCGTTTCAAGAGGCTATCCGAGGATCTGCTATCACCTGAATCTAACCAGGAAGAGGACGAATGAACGTAGCTACCGCACTTTCAAAACTCTTGCCGTCGTCGCTCGTCTGTCCGGGCATTGACTCAATTGTCGCTGCCGTCGCGAAGCCCGTAGCGCTGCTCGATGCCGAGTGTGCGTTGTCGGAGCGTGTTGCACTTGAAGCCTCGCTGACCAAGCGCCTCGGTGAGATCGCGGAGCGTCTCAACTTTCGCTCGCCGCTACCCCGGATGGCTCTTTCCAAGACTGAGCAGGAAGAGCTTGAAGCCGAGAGCGCTCTTCTCAATCGGCAAATCCTGGACGCCCGCAACGAGGCGAGCGAACTTCGCCGTCGAGTCATGCAGTTCAAGCCAGAGTATGCTCGGTCTGTGGCGACTGCTCTTGCTCCCTTCCGTCGCAGTGCGGCTGAACAGTTACTCGACGCCGTCGGCCTAGCGGAGCAGGCCCTTGCCGATATCGACAGATCACACCGGGCATTGACCGCGGTCGGTATTGCCTCGCCCGCTGCGTTTGCGCTGCCACTCGCGGCGGCACTGAAGTCGCTAGCAGAGAGGGTGATTGTGGAGACTCGCAATGGCTAGACGATATTTAATCGACGGCGTGTCGATGACTGCAGAGGAAGTTGGCGCGATCAAGAATCCCACCGAATCCCAAAAGAAGCAGTTCATCGCACAATCGGGCATCTCCGATGACAAGCTGCGGGAAATCAAGGCGATGGTCGATACGCTGTTTCCGGTCATCCGCGAGTACGTAAAAAAGAACCTAACCCCATTGGTGGATCGCGTGGCCGAACTTCAGCAGAAGATGGTCGAATTGGAAGAGCGCCCGCTTGTACCTTGGGCCGGGACTTGGGATTCTGCGAAAGAGTTCAAACGCAATACTTTCTGCAGTGACCGCGGCGCGATGTGGTTTGCAATGGCCGACTCGAAAGGCGTGCGCCCCGGGTCTGGTGACGGCGTTTGGCGGCTTGTCGTCAAGGCCGGACGCGACGGACGGGATGCGGCGGCGCGATGAAACCTCAAGATATATCTCTTGCTCGCGCGTGCATGGAGCTCAACCTCAGGGTTCTCGACAGCGGCGGACAATATCCACCAATCATCGACGCCACGCTCTGCGAAGATCAGAGAACCGTGTTGCTGGAAGCACCTGACGGCCAAGGGAATTGGGTAACCGCGTCGTACGAGCTCGACCAGCCGACCACGGAAGAAGCCTTCGACGAATATCGTCGAAGCGTGTTCGATTAACCGATAGGACCGCAACACACTATGCATACCGGACGAATCAAAATGTGGGACATCGATCGCGGATTCGGTTTCATCCGACGCGATGACGGCGGCCCGGATACGTTTGCGCACATCAAGCATCTTGCCGGAGTATTTCGGCCTGAATCCGGGCAAGCGGTGGCGTTCGAATTGGTGATCGACGAGCGCAACGGCCGCGAGCGCGCGGATGCGATCAGGCTTACGTAATGGCAGACGTCAACGATCTGGTGGCCGCGGATGTACCGGCACCGACAAAGGAGACTGAGCGCGGCGAATTGCCATGCTCAGTCTCGTCGCTGGCGACAGCCGCTCAGCACACGGTTCTGACGATAGTAGGCAGATGGAATTTTGTAGGTTTGAAGTCATTCACTAGGAGAGATCTAGCAAATGCCTACTCTCGATAACTGCATCAATTCAATCTACGAACCGGGAAACATCGGGTCGAGCAGTGGTCAGCCGCCGACAACTATTCGGGTCGGGACGATCTACACGCCCGGTAACTATGATCCGGATGCGGTCACGTACTCCCACGACTTCGCAAAATTCTACAATAGCTTTGTTCATCACCACAGGGTTCGATAATGAGCGGCGCAGCAACCACGAAGCCATATAAAGACGGAAACGCTGGCTCCTTCAGCGGCCGAGAATGGGACGAGAGCGGGACTGGGACCGGGCCGTTCTCTGCAATGCCCGTGCTGAGCGACGGAGCTGGTGGGACACTTGCAAAGGCGGAGGACGCGCCAGCGGCGTCCGGCGATCCTGGTCTGGTTATTTTGGGCGTCCGGCGCGACACCGCAGCGTCGAGCTCGGGGACGGACGGTGATTATTCAACGTTCAATTTCGACTCGAGCGGGAAGCTTTGGGTTCATGCTGATGCGACCGTAACCGGCGGAATCGGCGGCGATACCGCCAACGATGCTGTTGATAGCGGCAACCCCGTCAAGGTTGGATCGAAGGCGATAGCCGGGCTGTCCACCGCAACGCTTGTGTCGGCCGCCGATCGCGTTGAGAATTATGCTGGGCTTGATGGAGCCCAGATCACTCGCCCGCATTGTGGGCTAGAAGACATCGTCAGCGGAAACGCGGCCGATACTTCAGGTAATTCGACGTCATGCATATCGGCGCAGGGATCGGGCATCAAAACCTATCTGACGTCGGTCATCCTTTGCAACACGTCAGCGACTGCGATCACGGTCGATATCAAGGATGGATCGACTGTGAAGGTCTCGCTCCCGGTCCCGGCCGGAGGAGGGTGCATTTTCAATCCTCCGGTGCCTATCCCAGGCTCCGCCAACACGGCCTGGAATTTCGATGGATCAGCCGCGGCAACAAGCGTGACCTGTTCGATGGTTGGCTTTAAGTCAAAGGTCTGAGATGGCTCTTCAATCGCTTCCCGGCGCTAGGAATTTGCTTGGCCCTCTGCCGTATCTTGTGCCGTCGTCTGGTTTCAATGCCAACTTTATGACGGGCAATGGGAATGAAACTTACATCATCGGGCGGATGCGGACGTCGGACGGCAATTCGCATACGATCGATACCACGGGTTCGTCAGCGATCGGCTGGCGCAATATCGGCGTGGTATTCTCTAGCGGCACGACGGTCCTCAATGTCGGTCTTGCCGCGGTCGATACGACGAACGGCTCTCCGGGTCGCCCGGTAAACAGTGCCGGCGCGACGACGTTCGACGTTAAATGTGCTCACACGACGGCGACCACTACGCCGGGTAATAACGCTTGGGTCACGAGCGTTCCGACGACCGGGTCGAAGACGATCGCAGACGGCGATCTTGTCGCATTTGCAGTGCAGTACTCGGCGCTGGGCGGATCGGACTTCTGCCAGGTCGCGTATGGTCGCGCTGCGAGCAATAACAGCGTGCTATTCCCGTTTGTGGGCACGTACCAAGGTTCGTTTTCCGGTGTTCAGGGTAGCGTCCCTGGGATCATCGTCGTATTCAACGACGGTGCAATCGGCTATTTCGATGCCAGTGACGTCGTGTCGGTCTACAACAACCAGAACTGGAACAACACGTCCGGCACCAAAGAGTACGGGCAGCTGTATCAAATGCCGTTCCCGATGAAGGTGTGCGGCATGTACGCCTATATGTCAGGCAGCGGCGACCTGAACTTCAACGTGTATAGCGATCCGCTCGGAACGCCTGTCGCCCAGGTATCTCATGCCTACACGAACAAGATTTCGGTGACGACCGGCAACCCGGCGTGGGCCTTTGATTACTTCCCGACGCCGTATCAAGTCGCGGCGAACCAGCCGATCGGGGCGGTCATCCAACCGAGCACGTCCACGAACGTGCAGCTGTATTACAAGACCATCGCCAACGCCGCGCATCGCGCGTCTGATCTATGGGGGACCAGCGGCTATGGGATCAGTCGAGCGTCCGGCGCGTTCGCAAACACGAACTCGAGTCTCGACCACTACTATGTCGGGTTGCTCGTCAGCGCATTTGACGACGCGACCGGCGGAGGTGGCGGCGGTTCGGGCGGCTATGTGATCGGCTCCTGAGGTAAGGGTGGGACGTACGACAATGAGTACATCAAGCCAGAACTTGTCTGATCGGCGAAGCTGGCAGCGCCTATATTGGACATCTCGATGGCGAGCCATCCGTGCGGCACAATTGAGTGTCGAACCGTGGTGTCGCTTCTGCACCCAAGCCGGCGAGCGTGTGCGAGCCACGGTTTGCGATCACGTCGAGAGGCACAACGGGGATCCCGTCAAGTTCTGGGCTGGTCCGTTCCAAAGTCTATGCGAGCCTCACCACAACGCCTCGAAGCAACGTGCGGAACGACGTGGATATAGCGGTGCTGTTGACGAGTCGGGTTGGCCGACGGACCAGCGGCACCCCGCGAACAGCGGTCGAGTGGCCCCACCAGCTAGCCCCCCACCGGGGGTGGGAAGCAAAACTCAAGCGATGGACCCCGGCATCGCACGGGGACATTTCCATACAACGTCGCGTTTCTGAAAGGACTTTTGTTCGTGAAAGGGAGAAGACCAACGCCGACACACCTAAAACTGGTGAAGGGCAATCCTGGTAAGCGTCCGCTGAACTCGAAGGAGCCGAAATCCATGCGGTCTCGTCCGTCGGCGCCCCTGCACTTGAGCGACAAGGCCCGCGAGACCTGGGGATACGTTACCGGTCTACTTGATCGCATGGGTGTGCTGACGGAGGCCGATGGCGTCGCGTTGGAAATGTTGTGCGAGGCCTATGCTGACTTTTTGGCCGCGCGAGCGGAGCTCAAGAATGTCGGCAGCGAATATTACGAGACGTCGACCGCCAGCGGCGACACCATGTACCGAGTGCACCCCGCTGTCGCACAGCGAAACGACGCTGACCGGCGCATCCGGTCTTGGTTGGCGGAGTTCGGGATGACCCCTAGCGCGCGCGCGCGAGTAAAAACAGATGGCACAGAAGACGAAGACCCCGCGGGCGCCTACTTTGCGTCCTGACCCAGCAACGGCATATGCGTTGGCTGTCGGCGCCGGAAAGATCGTCGCCGGCCCCCACGTTCGCGCGGCCTGCAAGCGGCATCTGCAGGACCTCGAGACGGCAGAAGTGCGCGGTCTGGTGTGGGATACTGCCGCCGTCAAGCGCGTGGTCGGGTATTTCCGCGATGTACTAACCGTGGAGATCGAGGACACCGCGGACTACGGCGCTGTGACCAGTCGCGCCGTGCCGTTCGTTCTCCAGCCCTGGCAAGCGTTTATTGTCGGCTCCCTGTTCGGTTGGAAGCGGTCAGACGGGCTCCGGCGGTTCCGGCGTGCCTATATCGAGGCTGGCAAGGGGTCTGGAAAGTCGCCGCTCGCTGCCGGCGTCGGCCACTATATGCTGACGGCATTGGGCAAGCTGCGCGCAGAGGTCTACTCAGCGGCCACCGACAAGGATCAGGCCGCGATTTTGTTCCGTGATGCTGTCGCGATGTGGCAGCGCTCGCCGCAACTACATAAGCGGCTGCTTCCATCCGGCGTCAACCCCGTGTGGCAACTGACCGATACCGCCCGATCTTCATTTTACAAGCCGATAAGCAGTGACAAGCGTGGCAAAAGCGGGATCCGCCCCTTCTGTGCATTGGTGGACGAGATCCATGAACATCCCAACAATGAAGTTATTGAGATGCTGCGCGCCGGCACCAAAGGCAATAGGGACGCGCTGATCTTCGAGATCACTAACTCAGGCTTCGACCGCAAGTCTGTGTGTTTTAGCGAGCACGAATACTCAATCCGCGTGGCGCACGGCGAAGCAGAAAACGACGCGTGGTTTTCGTATGTCTGCGCGCTGGATGAGGGCGATGACCCGTTCGAAGATGAAGCATGCTGGCCGAAGGCAAACCCCACTCTCGGTGTCACCATCCAGCCGCAGTTCATTCGCGAACAGGTTAACGAAGCGAAGGGTATGCCCAGCAAAGAGGCAATGGTCCGACGTCTTCATTTTTGCGAGTGGACGGATAGTGTCACCGCTGCCTTCTCCCGTGCTGCCCTCGAGGTGGTCTTCGGCGAGGTAGACGCGGATGCACTGACCGAGCGGGGATACCCCTGTTTTGGTGGCCTCGATCTTTCCAGAGCAAACGACCTTACCGCGTTCACGCTGACATGGTTGCTCGATAAGACCGTCGATAAATGGCGGTTTGCATCGCGAACTTGGTTTTGGACCCCTAAGGATACTCTGCATGAGCGCGCCAAAGCTGATCGGGCGCCGTACGCACTTTGGGTCGATAAGGGATTCATGGAAGCGGTGCCTGGCCGGCGCATTGGCTACGGGTGGGTCGCGGATGCACTCGGCACAATTTGCGCCAAGTATCAGCCGGTTTCTATTGGCTGCGACCAGTACGGGCTCGAAAATCTAAGAGAGCAAATGACCGAGCGCGGGCTTTCGCTTCCGTGCGTTGTGCATCCGCAAGGATTTCAGAAGCGCATTATCTCCGAGACAAAGGGGAAAGCCGAGACTGGCGCTGAAGAGATCTATCTTTGGATGCCGGACAGCATCAACAAACTGGAAGCCGCGATTATTGAGGAGCGGATCGTTATCGAGAAGAACCCGGCCCAAACAATGTGTCTGGCCGGGGTGATTTATGAATCGAACCGAACCGGACACCGCATGTTCGCGAAGGACAAGGCGACAAATCGCATCGACGGAGCTGTCAGCCTTGCAATGTCGATAGGCATCGCGACATGCAGCGGTGGCGAGAGGCGGCCTAAGAAATACCAATTGATTTTTGTGTAGGAGAGATATCGATGAAGACCTTTTGGCTATCCGCGAATCTGGAGGGCGCGTCACTCCAGACTTTGGTCAAATCCGATTTGATCGATGATCTAGTCTCGAATTGGCACGAGGCGGCGGAGAAGGTGAGCGAGAAGAACTGTGATCCGGATCTCAGTGGCGTTACGAAGGACTTCATCATCTCAGCGCTAAAGAAGGGAGCGCACCACACAGAACCGGACGTTGGAAATCTAGTGGCGCAGGCGCTTCTCTGGTTCGCCGTCAAAGGAGAGCTTGGCGAACGGATATTGCCCTTCATGCGAGAGGGCGGACCGAACACGAAGGTCCACACCGAAATCACCCCTCTCCACGGCGACCTCTATAATTTTCGAACGACTGTGGACCAGAAAACCGCCGCCGCGATGCAAGCCTGATCCGCCTCTATTTCGCGATCAGCTTGCGCTCGGCGACCCCCCGTCCTCGCTGAAAGAATTTCGCTGAGCCGCCCAAAACTTAAGGTTTCTGAAAGAGATAATCGGGCTTCACTCATGGTTGAAATAACCCCTTTTTCTAGAGTAAAGCGAACGCTAGAATATCCTATGCCTCGCCCCGACTCAAATGTGGTGGTCTCGGCCTTTACAGAAGACCAAGTCGTGCGCCTGACTGGCATTAGCATCAGTCAGTTGCGCTACTGGGATCGTACTGACTTTTTTCGGCCGAGCCTTGCGTACGAAGACCGTCGTGCTGCTCATAGCCGAATTTACTCGTTCCGCGATATAGTGTGCCTCAAGGTTGTTAATTCAATCCGCAATGAGTCGAGCGTGCCGCTTCCGCGGCTTCGCGCCGCGAAAGAGAAGCTACGTCACCTTGGCGATGATCTGTGGGCGAAAACTACGCTGTACGTTCTGAATCGGCGAATAGTGTTTTTCAATCCGGAGACTGATCGCAAAGAGGATGTAGAGACCGGACAAGCCATTCTAGAGATCCCTCTGAAGGTCGTGTCAGGCGATATGGAATCGGCCGTGCGCGCGCTGAGTCGCAGACCCAAGACCGAAATTGGTCGGATTGATCGTCATCGTAACGTGATGAGTAATCAGGAAGTTATTGCAGGAACGCGCATACCCGTGCGCAGTGTGAAGGCGTTCGCGGACGCCGGATATTCAGTAGATGCCATCCAGAAGGAATATCCAACTCTCACCGAACAGGACATTAGAGCGGCAATCAAGCACGCCGCGGCTTGAGCCTGATCGGCCTGTCCTCCGCGTCTTTTTCGACGCGGGCGTTCCCGATTCGGTGGGTGATATGCTTAGAGGCCGCGGACATTTCGTTATTTTGTACCGCGAAGCGTTGCCAGAACGCATCGACGATGACGTCGTTTGCTCTACGGCGCTCGCCAATGACGCGATCTTGCTCGCCATTGATCCGGACATGAAGCGCTTCCCCAAGCGCTACGGCATAAGCCACGGCAGTACCAGGTACGCTAAACTGAGCTTAATCTGGGTTGGCTGCAACGAGGTGCTTGCGGCGAAGAGGATTGAGCAAGCCATGAGCCTAATCGAGCACGAATGGAAGAAGAGCGACGAAAAGGCATCCCGGCGGCTTTGGATCGAAATCGGCCCCCACAGCATAAAAACCAATAGATAAGAGATCCGGATGTTACCGCCGGATGAGCGGGCCAACGACCGCCACGGGCGCCCATGCAGGATAGATCCCCCCTCCCACGGCGCTCAGCTCATCGCTCGGGCGCGGGCCAATAGGCATTCACTGTCTGAAGTCCAGCGCGCTTGAAGTAGTCGTAGAAATTGCCGGATCCAATCACGGCGTCGATCAACGCCCAGATCGTGTACTGGCGCTCCGGAATGTCCATGGTGCCGTACCGCGGAACGGGCAGGCCTGCCCGCGCGCCATCCACCAAAACTCGCAACTCGCGGAGAACGGGGACATTATTATATCGAAAATCGACCCAGCTTGAGCTCGCGTTCCGATCGGCAAATTTAGTCGCCCAGTCCTCTTGGAAATTTTCGAGGTGAGTCAGGGCCTACCGCGATCGAGATCCGCAGATCGGTTCGCAAGACAAGAAGCGAGTGATGCTCATCGACAGTGACCCATGGGACCGGGTGCCCGCCACCACTGACCTGTTGAATGTCTTGCGCGAAGGTCGGACGACTTATGCTCGTCCATTCGCCCGGCTCGCTAGTTTCTATCTTCGACAGCAACTCTTCGAGTGTCATCCGCGGCAAACTCCTTTGGGTTGGTTCTCGGTTTACTATACCGGCAAGGCGGGCAGCGGGAAGCCGCAAGTGACGATGGTAAAACGGCGAAACCGGTTCACCGCGTTTTGCTCTAGCCCGGATTCATCCGAGTTACAGCGGCGAATAGCCTGTCTGACGCCTCGTCGTGCGACGCCTTTTTTGCGCTAAGCTCGCGCTCCTCGAGATTTGTGCATACGCCATCTGCCGCGGCTTCATGCGCCATCGACACGAAGTCGCCGTGCGCTTTAGCCGCGTGAGCTGCCAGCTTGTGGAAATTTTATCGGCTGACTCGTGATCCTGGTCGCGGAACACGACCTCGGCGCCGCGCCTTCGAGCCCATCCCTTTAGGATTGCGTCGCCGGCAGCCTCGTCCAGCTCCATCGCGCGGTAAAGCGTGATGTGCCGTTCGTCGTCATCCTCGTTTCCCCAGCGGCTGAGCTGGGACGTATCGACGCCGGTAAGGTCCGATACCGCGTGTTGTCCGCCGGCCCTCTGTATTGCGTGCTTAACGAGCCGCTTGGCTTCCTTCTTAAAATGGTCGCTCATGGCAATTTCCGCCTATGCAATTGACGTGAAACCAGGCCGTCCAAATGATTCCATCCTCGGCATTGAAAGGGGTAACTTCAATGACCGAGATTCAAATGATCCTCGCGCTCCAGGCTCTCTCAAATCTGCTGATCGCATTCGTTATCTGGCGCACGGGCCGGAATCCTAACGCAACCTAGAGGCGCGCGGAAGGGGGCGTGCGCCGCATCATGGGTTAACGGGGACGGCGGGGACCGGAAACGCCAATGTTACCGGCGGGTTGAAGTCAAACCCGCCGGACAATGCACCCATCACCCTTGCTGAAGTCGGCATCGACAAAAATCTCGCCGATCGCGCCCGGAAATACGCGGCAATGCCCAGTATTCGGCCGGCGTCGCCTTGTCCTGGTAGAGCATTGGATAGTTGATCTTCTCGCTATAGATTGGGTCGGAGCTGACATTGAAGCGCTAGCTCTCGTGGGATTGCGGGCGGCTTCAGCGAGCGCTGTAAATAAGCCTCCCCGTCGAAAAGACTTATGTAACTGCCGCTCTTGCGCATGAAGAAGGACTATCCCACCAAGATCACGTTCGGTGAAATGCGCCGGACCGGCGCAACGAGCATCATTGTTTTCTGCAAGGACTACAGGTGCTCGCACAACGTCCAAATGGACGCCTCGCGGTGGCCTGACGAGGTGCGCATTTCCGATGTTGAGCCGCGGTTCGTCTGCACGGTTTGCGGCAAGCGAGGCTCGAACATCCGTTCGGTAGACGCGCCGGCCAGGATGGGTACGCGCGGCTGACAGGGGGACGCTGCCCTAGTTTGGCCGAAATGGCCCGCATGCTGGTGCGCGCCATTCAAGGGGCTAATCCATTGTGTGGTAAGCCTTGGTGGTGTCGTCCGGCAACGTCGTCGCCAAGGCTCTCGCGCCCTGGGCGTGTGGATGGCGTCGTCCTTAAAACCAGCGAGTCTAACGCGGTTGGTCCGGATGCGTCGTGCTCCGTAACAAAACCCTTGATGACTTCCGTTTCGCCGTCGGGCCATAGAATATCGATCCTCCAGCCGGTGCCGGGATTTTTGCAAGCCATGAACCGGGGGAGCTTGAACGGCCTTTCTATGGCGTGCCGAAGGTCGCGGCCGAACGATACCGCGAGCTCTTTGCCGGTAGAATCGCAACCCTGCCGGTGCTGCACTTCGCAAGGTGATTGCGAACGCCGCTGGTGTCGCCGTCTAACAGCCAATCAAGAGAGACATCATACTCCCTTGCGAAGCCCAAAAACCAATTCCCTCGTTGCGGCCTACCAGCTTCGTATCCGCGATAGGTTCGCAGCGAAACGCCGAAGCCCGCCGCTGCCCGTTCTTCGGAAATATCCAGTGCGAGGCGCGTCACTCGCAGCCGGCGTCCGGCAGCTATCCAGTCAAAGGGATAAAGTGCCTTTTCCCTAGCCTTGGTGGCGACGGTCGCGGCAATGCGTTTGGCAATGTGCGCAGCGGATTGTTTCCGTCCAGCGAGGGGGTGGCTCTTCGAGAGTTCTCGCGGTTCTGCTCGCCTGAAGTCTATAACGTCGCTCATGGCGCTAATTCCCTGTGTCGTTGAAATGATGAAATTTGCGTACCGGGGCCGAGAGCGCCGCCCCCAATTTCAATTTGCTACTCCGAGCGATAGCTGGGCAAACTCCGGTCGCTCCGAATTCTCCCCGTTTAGAGCTTCAAACGCCGCTTGCGTACAGTTCTGCGACGCGTGGATCAGGAGATCGGCCCGCATCACGCAACTGAAAAGCCATTGCATCTGGCCACCTCGCATGACGCCGTAAACGACGCGGACGTTTGGCCCGTCGGCCTCCGTCACGACCTTGGTGGCGTAGAATTCCGGAAGTCCGTAGGTGTCAGGAAAATCAGTCATAGGTGCCCCTCTCCCGTGCGTTGAAAGCGCCTGGGCGGGCAGCCGGTCGGAGTCGTGGTATGGATTGAGTCGGTCATCGGCGGCCCGCGTACGGCTGTTGGTGACAAGTCGCGGTCGGATGTTGGTAGCATCCGGCCGCGGCGGTCTAGGTTGCGGCCGTTGGAACACGCCGTCAAGGGCGAGGCTGGGTTCTGATTCCACGCACGGATATTAGACACTCATTGGACGCGGATCTGAGCGCGACCAGTAAGTTATTGATTATATTGGCGCTCCCTAGCGGAATCGAACCGCTCTCTCCACCGTGAAAGGGTGGCGTCCTAACCGATAGACGAAGGGAGCAAAACTCCCGGCAAATCAATACGTTAGACGTGAGATGCGCCGGACTGGCCACAGCCCTCAAGCCGCGACGGGCGAACGTATAGTGGCGATTGGCCGGGCGGGCAAGCGTTCAGAGCGCTTTTCCCGGATTGCAGGTCACGCTGCAGGTCACCTGGAGATCACCTGCAGGACAATCCGGCCTCGATCGAGGTCCAGAAGCCGCAATGCGTCGGCACATGCGCATGCGCCCGCGAACCGCCGACGTGAATCAGGATTGCGGCGGCAAGCGCGACGACGACGACGGGAACAATGAATCTTCGGATCGACATGCGCCTGCGCATCGACCGACATCGTGGCCTAACTAAGGCCCGCGAGCCGGCGGGACGTCCGACAACAGCGCTCAGCGCCAGCCGCTAGTGATTGCTGGCGACGTCCTGACGATTATTCGGCTGCGACGCCACGGGCGTCCGCTTGATGCAGGTGCTGCAGATCACGAGCTTGCGCGCCAGCCGTTCGTCGGCGTCCGCTTCCGACAGTTGCGCGCCGGATGTGTCCGCTACTGCGGGCGACGCGTTGCGCGCATGGCGCCGCGGCTGCGGGAGATTGGGGTCCTGTCCGGCACCGTCCCAGGCCAGCGGACCTGTGCCCGGCGGCGGCGTGGTCATGCTGTATTGCTGCGAAACCTGAGCGCAGGCGCCGAGCGCGATCGGAAAAAACAGCACAGCGGCCTTGCGAGCCCAGTTCCGGAATGCAGACATGATCACACTCTCACGCTATTCGTACTGCGACCTAAGAGCAGAACCGCTAAGAAATCGTTTGCCCTGATTGTTCCGTCGCACCCAACCACGACGGCATCAAGACGGGATTGAGGCGCCAAGGAGCAAATCGAGGCGCAAATCAAGACGCGAAATCAAGACGGCAATCCGGAGTCCAATCATGCCAGGCATCAACGGTCGCTTCGACGGCAAGCGCGTGCTCGCCGATCTGAACGCGCTGCGCGCGATCGGCGCCTACAAGACCGGCGTGCACAAGCCGACATTCTCCGAACCGCATCTGCGCTCGCTCGACTGGCTCGCGGCGCGTTTGCCCGACGCCAGTCTCACCGCAACGATCGACGGCATCGGCAATGTGCTCGGCTCCAGCGCAAAGGCTGGACCAAAGCTGCTCGCCGGCTCGCATCTGGAGAGCCAGAACCATGCGGGCTGGCTCGATGGGCCGCTCGGAGTGATCTACGCGCTGGAGGCGGCGCGCGTCATCAATACGGATCCGGACGCAAACGGCGCGGTCGAGGTCGCCGCGTGGTGCGACGAGGAAGGACATTTCGGCAGTTTCCTCGGCAGCCGGTCGTTTGTCGGCGCGGTGACCGAAGCCGACATCGATGCAGCCCGCGACCGCTCCAGCGATCGCACCATGCGCGATGCATTGCGCGACGCAGGCTTCGCCGGCCGCCCGCGCCTCAACGCCGAGGCCGGCCGCCACATCGACTATCTCGAAGCGCATATCGAGCAAGGCGACACGCTGGAAAGCAGCGGGCTCAAGATCGGTGTCGTCACTTCGATCGTCGGCATCTGGCAGTATCGCATCACGTTCACCGGCGAGCAGAACCATGCCGGCACCACGCGGATGGCGGTGCGCAGGGACGCCGGCCTGGCGCTGGCGCGGTTCTGCGTCGCGGTCGACGACAGCTTCCCTGCCCTGTCGGGACCGCGCACGGTGTGGACCACCGGCCGCATCACGCTGGACCCGGGCGCGCCGAGCATCATTCCAGGCGGCGCCGAGATGCTGTTCCAGATCCGCGACGACAATCCCGAGGTGATCGACCGCCTCGAACAACAGCTGCATCGCCTGGCGGCCGAGGCCACCGCTCAAGGCCGCTGCGGCGTGAAGGTTGAGCGCATCCGCACCGGGGTGCCCGCGATGATGACGCCCGCATTTCAGGATGCGATCGAAGCCGCGAGCGCAGCCTGCGCCGGCGGCAAATCGATCCGCATGCCGAGCGGCGCCGGCCATGACGCCCAGGTCCTCGCCACCATCATGCCGGCGGCGATGCTGTTCGTGCCGTCGATCGGCGGCATCAGCCATCACTGGAGCGAGAACACCGACGACGCCGACATCGTCACGGGTGCCGAGGTGTTTGTTGATACCTGCCGGCGCCTGCTCGCAGGTTAGAGCACCTTCAGGTCGGACCGCTCCGGTTGCCCGACTTCAGCGAAGCCAACGCGTGCGAGCTCTGCACGGTGCTTCTCCTCGCGGTGAAGAAGACGTACAGCAAGCAGATGTCGATCAGGATCGTGCCGGCCATGACGCTGTAGGCCCACGGGCTTTCCATCAGCTTCACTTCGATCAACACGCGCGACAGGCCGAATCCCACGACCCACGCATCAAAGCTCATGCAGATCCGGCGAAACGTCTCGGCGTCCAGCCGCCGGATCAGCCAGGCACCGAGCGGTATGCCGAGGACAACGCAGGGAACGAGCACGAACAAGAGGCTCCGGCTCTCGTCGATGAACAGACCGAGCTTGTAGTACGCGATTGCAGTCAGGCTGGACTCCGTCACCCGAACCAGTGCGAGACCGGCCCGAAACTCATCTTTGACGAGGCCCTGATTGTTGAAAAGGATCGCCAGCGGCGGGCCCGAAATGGTCGTGACCGAGTACAAGACCCCGAGCATCGTTCCAAAAGGCAAACCGACCAGCCATTTCGACTGGATCGGCCTCCGCCAACCGGCCGCCTGCAGCAGAATGAGCGGCAGAATGATCGAGTAGGTGGCGAACTTGGTCCAGCCGGGCTGAAGCGACGTCAGCGCAAAGGCTCCGACCGCGATGCCGGGCAGCATACCGATGAGAATAGGCAGCACGCGCCGCCACACGGCCGGAACACCGCTCAGGTTGATACACAGAACATACAGATTGACGAAGACTTCGACGAGGACCACCGCGGGATTGAGGACGCGGTTGGTGTAGAAGACGAGTGCGACCGGCACCGTGAGCGAGGAAAACCCGTAACCAAGCGCGCCATTCACAAACGCCGCAAACAGCGCGATCACGGCAAGAACGATCACAGCAGAATCAATCGAAAGCATCTCTGGCTTTTACCGGATCAGTCGCCTTGCCCACGGCATTATAGCCCAACGAAGGGAACGCGGTGCCGAAAGCTGATTGGACCCACAGGTCGCGATCCCATCCATCGTCGGGGTACCAAAGCTCCTGCGCCTGGAAACGCCATGGGCCTGCCTCCCGTCAGGAACCTGTCCGGGAGCCGCCCTCCCCCTTGAGCTGATCAAGGCCCGCCACGGCACCTTTCCAATCCGCTTTCGTAAGGCACCGTGGCATATTGGTCACGAGAACGGCATCAGACCGATTTGCAATCCGCTGAACTTGCTGCCATTTCTTCGGCACGCATCGCTTTGGTGCCATCAAAGGGGCCCGTCCGGCTCATGTTGTTGCTTGAGTCGCTTCCAACCGTCATCGGCGCCGCCGCCATTGCCCCCGCATTGCTGGTGTTGTGGCTCGTCATCGCCGCCGACGAGCGCCCCGGACCGCCGGTGCAGGTGTGGCTCGCCTTCGTGCTCGGCGCGGCCAGCATCTCGCTGCTCGGCCTGGCGCGAATTCCGTTCAATGCGCTGCTCGCCATTCCCGACAATCCCTGGGCGACGCAGGCGGTGCGTGCAGTCTTCGGGGTCGCGGCACCGGAGGAGATCGTCAAGGTTCTCGTCATCGTCGTCATTTCGACGCGGCGCCGCGCCTTCGCCGATCCGATGGATACGGTGGTCTATGGCGCGGCCGCCGGACTTGGATTTGCCGCCTATGAGAACCTCGCCTATCTGGTCCAGCACAAGGACATGTGGCGCGCGCTCGCGGCGTTGCGCAGCGTGCTCACGGTGCCGTTCCACGGCGCGCTCGGTATCATCGCCGGCGCCTATCTTGCGATCGCGCGCTCCGGCGGCGCGCTCGGCGCCTACCGGGGTCACCGCGACTGGGCGCGCATGACGAACTGGGCGCTGGTGCTGGTCGCGCCGGTCGCGCTGCATGCGGCGTTCGATTTTCCGCTGCTGGCGCTCCAGCGCATCCCCGATCTCGGCTCGACCACGCGGCTGCTGCTCGGCTCGGCCAGCGTGCTGATCGGCTTCTCCTCGATCGGCTTTGCAATCCGCCTGGTGCGACGCCTCGGCAAGCATCATGCGCCGCGCACCGACGTTGCGCGCGAGCGGCTCAGCCAGCTGCGGCGGATGTGGGCGCTGCTGCTGATCGGCGGCGGCGCCGGTTTTGCCGGCGTCTCCTTCCTGCTCACCTCGCTGCATCATTGGTACGTCAATCCCGAGCGCAATGCGTCGTTCATCCTGGTCCCGATCGGCTTCACCTCGATCCTGATCGGACTGGCGCTGCTGATCGCGACCACCGCGGTCTACTTCCTCGGCCGCAACCGGATGCGGACCGCCTCGGAGGGCTTTCCGTCCGCACCCGGTCAAAGCTAGCGCCCCGGCCGGCACCGCTCCCCTTGCAAAACAACCTCGGCAGGTTCAGGGAGAGACACAGACAGGCGCGAGAGGACGATGGGGCACAACTACAAGAATTATCGGCCGGATATCGACGGCCTGCGGGCCGTTGCCGTCTCGTTGGTCGTGCTCGGCCACGCGTTCCCGCAATATGTTCCCGGGGGTTTTGTCGGGGTCGATATCTTCTTCGTCATTTCCGGCTACCTGATCACCGGGATCATCTATGGCGACATTCAGAACGGGAGCTTCAGCCTTGCGACGTTCTATGCGCGTCGCATTCGCAGGATTTTTCCCGCCCTGATCGTCGTCTTGATCGCCGCCTTCGTCGCCGGATGGCAACTTCTGATGCCGAGCGAGTTGGTGGCCCTTGGAAAGGAGATTGCGGCAGGCGCGGGTTTCTCGGCAAACCTGCTGTTCTATTCGGAGGGTGGCTATTTCGATGCGGCCGCGCAAACGAAGCCGCTGCTCCATCTCTGGTCGCTCGGCATCGAGGAACAGTTCTATCTTGTCTGGCCTTTGCTGCTGTGGGCGCTGATGCGATGGCGGATCGCCGCCGCCGCTCCCCTTGCCCTGATCTTCATCGCATCGCTTGTCGCAAATATCCTGGTCGTTCGAACCAACCCTGAAGCCGCATTCTACCAGCCGTTCACGCGGGCGTGGGAGCTCGCAGCCGGAGCATTGGTGGCCGTCTGCCTTGCCCAACGGATTCTCCGCGGCGCGCGATCTTCTCGGATGGTCCGCGCTCGCAGTGATCGCGGCGGTAACCGCGTTCTATTCGCCCTCCATGACCTACCCCGGGATCGCGGCGGTGGCGCCGGTCGCCGCAGCAGCTGCCCTCATCATGTCAGGTCGCAATCGATTTCTCTCGAACCGTACTGCGGTCGCGATCGGGCTGATCAGCTATCCGCTCTACCTCTGGCATTGGCCGATCCTGGTTTTTGCGGCGAGCTTCAAGGGTCGTCCCCTGACTTTGGCCGAGAACGGGCTGGCCGTTGGGGCCAGCTTCATTCTGGCCTGGGCAACCTATCGCTACGTCGAGCGCCCAATCAGGTTCGGGCAGTGGCGGGTGGCGCCGGTCCTTGCGGCATCGATGGTGGCCGTTGCATCGGTAGGAGCGTTGGCGATCGTCGACGGCTTTGCCTTTCGGCTTCCGGCGATCGTTCGCGAAGCCGGCGCCATGACCGTATCCAGGGACTTCCTGAGATACGGCGAATGCCATATCTCCGCTTCCGCCGATCCCTCGTTTGATCCGAGTTGCGTCGACGCCAGCAAGCGCCCGCTTGTTTTCGTATGGGGCGATTCGACCGCCGGCATGCTTGCCGCCGGGCTGCGGCAAGTCCAGGGCGATCAATTCGGATTAGCCCAGTTCACCGTCAATTCCTGCCCGCCGCTCTTCACCGCGCAGGCCGAGACCATTCCGTTTTGTGTTCAAACCAACCGCCACATCGTTGCTGCGGTTACCCGTTCGCACCCCGATGTCGTGCTCCTGCACCTGGTGTGGAGCAGCGAACCCGCCGCCGACGATCTCCGCCCGACGATTGCCGCCCTCAGACAGGCCGGCGCCGTTCGTGTCATCCTGGTCGGCCCTGTCCCGGTCTGGACCGACACGGTACCCCATCTGACGGTGCAATATTTCCTGCGCCATCACGCATTGATCCCGGAACGCAGCCACGACGTGCGATTGACCAAGCAGACTGACGACAGGGTTGGGCAGATCGCCACCGATCTCGGGATCGAATATCTGTCGCCCTATGACGAGCTGTGCAACGCGGACGGATGTCTGACGAGGGTCGGGACCAGCGCAAACGACCTGGTATCGGCCGACTTCCTGCATCTGTCGCCGCGCGCCTCGCGATATCTGGCGGCCAGGCTTGTGCCAAGGATTCTGGCTGTCGAAAACCGCCATGCGGAACGATGAGCGCACAGCTATTGCTGCCGCAACTGACGGGCTGACCATTTGTAACGGGTTAGGATAGACTGCACAGGCGCAGATCCGGAGAGCCGCGATGACCCTGTCCAACGACCTCGACAAGCTGCGCTCGGAAATGCAGGCCGCGGTGAAGGCGCACTGGAAGGCGTTCCTGTTCGAAGGCATCCTGCGTCGTGATCCTCGGCATCGCCGCGATGATCGTGCCGACATTCGCGAGCCTCGCCGTCACCATCTTCCTCGGCTGGATGTTCCTGATCTCAGGCATCGGCGGGCTGATCGTGACGTTCTGGGCACGCAACATGCCGGGCTTCTGGTGGTCGCTGATTTCGGCCGCGCTCGCTGTGCTTGCCGGCATGGTGCTGCTCGCCCGTCCAATGCAGGGCGTGCTGACGCTGACCATCGTGGTCGGCGCCTATTTCGTCGCCGAGGGCGTCGCCACCGTCATGTACGCGCTGGAGCACCGCCGCGAATTGTCGGGACGCTGGTCGTGGCTGCTGATCGCCGGCCTGATGGACATCGTGATCGCCTTCTTCATCATCGCCGGCTTGCCGGAATCCGCAGGATGGGCGATCGGCCTCCTCGTCGGCCTCAATCTGATGTTCGGCGGTGCGACCCTGATCGGCATGGCGTTGGCGGCGCGCAACACCTGACGCCGAACCGCGGGGGGCTTGCTTTTGGGGGGTGACAGCCCTAAATCCCTGCGCTATAGAGCCGCCCCATGATCACATCCGCCACCAGCTATTTTTGGTACTTTAGCTACGACAGCTCGCTGGCGGCAGAAGGATCGCGCTCAATCTGAAGAATTGCAGCAAACGTCCAAAACAAGCCGCCAGACCTGGCGGCTTTTTTGTGTGCCGGCAGGTCCCGAACTCCAAAGGAGCCAGCCGTGTTGAGTACGACAGACGATCTTCGCATCAAGGAATTGAAAGAGCTCAGTACGCCCGAAGAGGTGATGCGGGAGGTTCCGCGCACCCTGACGGCGACCCGGGTGGTGATGGGCGCCCGCAACGCCGTCCACGCGATCCTGAACGGCACCGATGACCGCCTGCTGGTCGTCGTCGGCCCCTGCTCCATCCACGATCCCGCGGCGGCCGTCGACTACGCCGAGCGCCTCGCCAGCCTGCGCGAACAGCTCGCCGACCGCCTCGAGATCGTGATGCGGGTCTATTTCGAGAAGCCCCGCACCACCGTCGGCTGGAAGGGGCTGATCAACGATCCCGATCTCGACGGCAGCTTCGACATCAACAAGGGCCTGCGGCTCGCCCGCAACGTGCTGTCGGCAGTGAACAATCTCGGCCTGCCGGCCGGCACCGAATTCCTCGACATGACGACGCCGCAGTACATCGCCGATCTGGTCTCCTGGGCCGCGATCGGCGCGCGCACCACCGAGAGCCAGATCCATCGCGAGCTGGCTTCCGGGCTGTCCTGTCCGGTCGGCTTCAAGAACAGCACCGACGGCGGCGTGCGGATCGCGGCGGACGCGGTGAAGTCGGCCTCGCACCCGCATCATTTCATGGCGGTCACCAAGGGCGGCCGTTCGGCGATCGCCGCCACCAGCGGCAACGAAGACTGCCACGTCATCCTGCGTGGCGGCCGGGCGCCGAACTATGATGCCGCGAGCGTCGATGCTGCCGCCGCCGAGCTCGGCCGCGCCGGTGTCGCAGCGCGGCTGATGATCGACACCAGCCACGCCAACAGCAGCAAGAAGCCGGAGAACCAGCCGGCAGTTGCCGCCGACATCGCGCGCCAGGTCGCAGGCGGCGAACAGCGCATCATCGGCGTGATGATCGAGAGCAATCTTGTTGCGGGACGCCAGGACGTCGTGCCGGGCAAGGCGCTGACCTACGGCCAGAGCATCACGGATGGCTGCATCGACCTCGGGACGACGGCTGACGTGCTGAAGCAGTTGGCCGATGCCGTCGACGCAAGGCGCAGCGTGCGGCGTGGTGGCCTGCAGGAGCGTTCGGCCTGACACGGCCGGACGGATTGAGCGTTGCCGGCGGGGCGTACATCGCGCTCCGCCGGTCTCTTCCGTGGCTTAGCAGCCGCGGCAGATGCTCTTGATCTTCTTGTCGAGCGCCGCGTCTTCCTTGTTGGCCTGACTGTTCGGATCGCTGATGTTCTTCTCGTTGCCAACGTCGCCGCGGCGCGGCTGACGATGTCCGATCGGCGGCCTCCGGGACCGTCCCGCCCTTCTGCATGGAGGACGATCCGCCCTGCTGCTGCGCCCATGCCTGGGACGTGCCAAGCTGGGGCGCTCCGGCCGCAACCATCATCAGAGCCATCAACAAAACTGTCTTCCGCATCTCGCGTCTCCGCTTCTCAACCCTATCGCGCCCGTTCCGGGAACTCGACGGTAGCACAGTTGCGTCGCCCCTGCGCTGCGCAATCCTGTACCTTCCGTATATCGGCCATCGTGCCAAGGAGCCAGATTCCCGCGGCGACCAGCACCACAAAGAAGCCGAACATCACAGCATTTTCGATGCTGCGGTTGCCTTCGTCCTCGGGCGGCTCCTGCCGTCCGTCCCTGGCCCCGCTCATCGCCGCCTCAGGATTGCGGCGGGTAAAGATGAACGTCGCCGCAATAATCGACGATACGGTAGCGCCGTTCCACCGGAACTTCACGTTCGCGGGAAGCCGGCTGCGACAAATAGCTCGGGCCGATCGGCGCCTTGCCGTAGCCGCCGGGGATGTCGAGCACATAATCCGGCTGACAAAGTCCGGAGACACGCCCGCGCAACGCCCGCATCAATTCCTGCCCGGCTTCGATCGTGGTGCGCAAATGCGCGGTGCCGGGCGCAAGGTCGCCGTGATGCAGATAATAGGGCTTGATCCGGCACTCCACAAAGCCGCGCATCAACGCCTCGAGCGTCGCAGCATCGTCATTGACGCCGCGCAGCAGGACGGACTGGCTCACCAGGGGAATGCCGGCGTCTGCAAGGCGCGCGCATGCCGTGCGGGCATTGTTGCTCAGCTCACGCGGATGGTTGGCGTGGATCGCAATCCAGGTCGTCGCGCCTTCGACCCGCAATGCCGCGACCATCTCGGGATTGATACGGCCCGGATCGGCGATCGGAACACGGGTGTGGAGGCGAACGATCTTCACATGATCGATGTCGGCGAGATCGGCCATGATCTCGGTCAGCCTGCGCGGCGACAGCATCAAGGGATCGCCGCCGGTCAGGATGACTTCCCAGATCTCCGGATGGCTGCGGATGTAATCCAGCGCCGCGCGGTAGGCGTCATCGGACAAGGCCGAGGCCTTTCCCGGCCCGACCATTTCGCGCCGGAAACAGAACCGGCAATACACCGCGCAGACATGGACGAGCTTGAACAACACCCTATCGGGATAGCGATGCACGATTCCGGCGACCGGCGAATGCGCATCGTCGCCGATCGGATCGGCGTTCTCGCCCGGCTGCTCGACGAGTTCGTCGGCGCTCGGGATGAACTGCCGCGCGATCGGGTCGGCGGGATCGGCCGGATCGATCAGCGCGGCGAGCTCCGGCGTCACGGCGACCGCGTAGCGCGCAGCGACCCGCTCGAGCCCGGCAAGTGCTGCGACCGGCGCGAGCCCGGCATCGACCAGCTCGCGCGGCTGTCGCAGCGTCGCCGCCAGTTTTGGATCGATCCTGTTCATGTCTCTCCTGCAGGCGGTGTCCAGACCACCTGATCAATTCGTGGCGCGCCGCTCGCCAGCATCACCAGCCGGTCGAAGCCGAGCGCGACGCCGCTGGCCTCCGGCATCTGGCCGACAGCGGCAAGGAAATCGTCGTCGAGCGGATAGCGCTCGCCATAACGGCGGGCCTTCTCGTCCATCGCTGCGGTGAAACGATGGCGCTGCTCGGCCGCATCGGTCAGCTCGCCAAAGCCGTTGGCGAGCTCGACGCCGCAGGCATAGACCTCGAAACGCTCGGCGACATCAGGATCGCCGGCCTTGGTGCGCGCCAGCGCGGCCTCTGGCGAGGGGTATTCGAACAGCACCGTCAGACGGCCCTGCCCCAGTTGGGGCTCGACATGCTCGACCAGCACCTTGCTGAAGATATCGGACCAGGTGTCGTCATCTGCAACCCGCACCCGCGCTGCCGCCGCCGCCGCAAGCGCCTCGCGATCGCCCGCGCCGCCCGTGATCGTCGCCAACAGATCGATGCCGGCGAAGCGCTCGAAAGCTGCCGCGACCGTCAGCAATTCCGGCTCGGCAAAGGGATCGGCCGTCCTGCCACGGAATGAAAACCGCCCGATCCCGGTCGCCTGCGCCGCATGGGCGATCACGACGATCGTGTCGGCCATGATGGCGTCATAGCCGGCATTGGCGCGGTACCATTCCAGCATGGTGAATTCGGGCAGATGCAGGTCGCCGCGCTCGCGGTCGCGGAACACGCGCGCGAACTCGTAAATCTTCGGCTCGCCGGCCGCGAGCAGCTTCTTGCAGGCGAACTCCGGCGAGGTGCGCAGATAGCGCGGCGCATGCGAGCCATCGGCCTGCCTGAGCTCGGTGCGGGGCGCGTGCAGATGGGTCTCGTTGCCCGGCGAGATCTGCAGGATCGCGGTCTCGACCTCGGCAAATCCTTGCTCCTCGAACCAGGCGCGCACCGCTCGCGTGATCGCGGTCCGCGCCTGCAGGAACGGCCTGCGGTCGACAAAGCGCTGCGGCGTCCACCAGGGCGACGGCTGGTCATGAGCTGTCATCACAAGGGTATCCCCATGGATTCAACATCAACGAGCCGCCATCCGCACTCAAAGGTCTTGCACAATCGATTGATTCCACACAAGTTCATAACCCCGCACAGCCCCCGGCCTTCGCGGAACGCGGCGAGGCTGGTCCCTTCTTGTCGAAAGACGCGCACCTTGTCCATGCGCGCCCGGCTGAACCTGAACGACGGCTCGCACGTCCCATCCGGCGACCGATAAGCCACTCGGCGAGGAGAGGAAACGCCTTTCCCCCGGGGTCGAGGACTGGCGCTGCCTCTACGATCTGAAGACCGGCACATTCTCGGTTCCTGCGAGCTTTGCCGAGCACAACCGGACGCACTGAAAACGCCCGATCCGGCCCGAAAATAGGGCCGATTGGGACGGCCGGGACGGTTCGCAACCTTGCGAATTCGGCCGCAAAAGACTGGCATCTCAGGGACAAATCAGTATGTTGCAGCCCGAAATCGCCGCCATGGCCGAGGGGCTGCCGATCCGGTTGGCGCCCTTAGGCTCTCAAATCCAGGAAAACACCTTTGAAAGTCATCGCCAGTTCCATCCGCAAGGGCAACGTCATCGAGCAGGACGGCAAGCTCTATGTGGTCCTTTCCGCCGAGAACATTCATCCCGGCAAGGGCACCCCGGTCAGCCAGATCGAAATGCGCCGCATCGGCGACGGCGTGAAGGTCTCGGAGCGCTACAAGACCACCGACCAGGTCGAGAAGGCCACCGTCGAGGACCACAACTACAACTACCTCTATGAAGATGGCGACGGCTTCCACTTCATGAACAACGACAACTACGACCAGGTCCAGGTCTCCAAGGAGATCGTCGGCTCGTCCGCGCCGTATCTGCAGGAGAACATGACCGTGAAGCTCTCGATGCACGAGGGCAACCCGGTCGCGATCCAGCTGCCGCAGCGCGTGACGCTGGAAGTGGTCGAGACCGAGCCGGTGACCAAGGGCCAGACCGCCTCCTCGTCCTACAAGCCGGCCATGCTGTCCAACGGCCTGCGCACCGGGGTGCCGCCGCACATCACCACGGGCACCCGCATCGTGGTCATGACCGAGGACGGTTCCTACGTCGAACGCGCCAAGGACTGAGCGCTTGAGGCGCGGTGGGATTTGAAATGAATCGTCACCGCGCCTCAACTTGTTGGTTAAGCATCAACTTTACCGAAAACCGCTACACACTTTTCCGGAACTTGCTTTAGTCTCTCGGGCGATCAAACATGAGCCCGGGGAGTGCAGTGAGCAGGAAGGTGGTCAGCTTCGTTAGTTGCTGGCTGGCAGCCCTGCTCGCGCCTCTTCCCGGCGCGCATGCCGACGAATTCCGAACGCCATCGATCTCGGCCATGCGGGTCGAATGGCGTGCCGTGCTCGACCAGTTGCGGCAGGAGATCGGCAGCCGCCCGGCCGTCGCCGCCGGCTTCACTTTCGCCGGACAACGCCGCGTTCCCGCCACCGATCCGCGGGCGACGCCTGCGCTGGTGCAGTTGAACGCGGTGACGGCGCCGCTGTTTCCCGGCATCGCGCAGAGCCCGATCCCGGTGCTGCTGCCGTTCGATCCCGCCAGCTATCTCGACGCGCGGCAAAACGGTGCGCCGGACAGCCTGTCGATCGCGCGCTACCAGGCCGACTTCCGCGCGGTCGATTTCTTCCATGCCGGTGCCTCGGGCTACGATGCCGTGTTCTCGCTCGACCCCGGCGCCGGTGACGGCATGCCGCCGCGAACATTTGCGAAGCCGGTCGAGGTGCAGATTTCCGGCTCGATCCTGGTCTACGACCTCGCCGACCGGCTCGGCGGCAAGGGCGAGCCGGTCAAGACGCTGGCCGCGCAGTTTCCGGACCTGCGCCGCTTCATTCGCGAGGGCTATGTCCGCTACGCCTTCACCCGCTTCGGGATTCCCTATGTCGTGTCGATCCAGTGCCTCGACAGCGCGCCGCGGCCGAAGCGGCTGGCCTGCCGCGAGGCCTATCCGGTCGTCGAGCGCTTTCTGAAGGCTTTGCGCATCGCCGGCGGCCAGCCTTCACCGCCGCGCAGCGACGTCGCCTCCGACATCGCCGAGCGGCCCGCCGCGCAATCCACCGACTTCACCTACCACCCGAGCGGCGACATCGTCGCAGGCAGCGGCGGCCGCAGGCAACAAGGTGGTCACGCCGACTTCACCGTCTATTCGCAGATCCGCTTTCCGCTCGAGAGGGCGCCGGCCTTCGCGCACTCGCAATCCTTCGCCAGGCGCAAGCCCGGCGCGGCCGTCGACGCGTATCCCTGGCAGGACAATTTCTGCGAGGCGCGCAGCTTCGAGGTCGGCCAATGCGCCAGCGGCTACGGCCATCAGGGCCAGGACATTCGCCCCGGCGCATGTCCTGTCGACAGCAAGGATGGTTGCGATCCCAAACAGCAGGCGGTCGTTGCGGTGCGCGACAGCATCGTGATCCGCTCGCCGCAACAGCAGGCCGCGACATTGCAGGTCAACACCCGCACCGAGCACGTCCGCTTCCGCTACATGCACATGAACCCGTCAGTGATGGATGGCGACGGCCTGCTCAACGGACGCCGCGTCAGCGAGGGCGAGAAGATCGGCGTGGTCTCGAACTATCTCGACCACCCCAACGGCACCTCGCGGCATCTGCATTTCGACGTTCAGGTGTTCACGCGCGACGGCTGGCTGTGGGTCAATCCCTACACCACGCTGGTGTCGGCCTATGAGCGGCTGATCCGCGGCCGCGGCCGCGAGATCGGACCGGAGCCAGGACCTGCGGCCGCCGTGGCCCATGCCCTGCCCGACGACGTCCTGCATCGCATCGACACCCAGGAGGGTGGCGGCAATTAGAGTGTTGTCGAGCGAAGTGGACACCGGTTCGGGGCGCACTGCCAAAATATCGAAAACAACCCCATGCAAAGTAGCCGGCGGCTGCCGTCGTTCGACATGACACCTTGACACGTCGGGCAAATCAGCGGCATTATTCCATTATTCCGAAATTGTGCAAACGCCCACCGCAGGTTCCATTCGGAATCGCATCGATGCGCGCCATGTCGCGGCGACAATTGCCAGCTTGAATGATCATGATGGAAGCAGCAATCCGCGGGAACCCGTCCCGCTTTGACCATCGGACGCAAGTCTCTATCAGATGCCCGTTCAGGCTGGACCACAACCAAGCATGCTCTCGACCTTCAGCTGGTTCTTTCTTTCGGTGAAAGGCCGCATCAGCCGGCAGGAATTCGGCCTGGGATTTTTCGGCCTCGTGCTGGTCGACATGCTCGTCATTCGCATCGGCGTGAGGCTCGACCCCGGTCCACGGTACTACGACAGCAGCCCGCCCGCCGACGACCTGTCCGTCCTGCGCTTGCTGCTCATGCTGTCATTGTGGCCGTTTGCCGCGATGCTCGTGAAGCGGCTGCACGACCTCAACGTCTCGGGCTGGTGGGCGCTGACGATCCTCGCCATTCCCCACCTCGCCGCCGCGCTGCACGTCAAATACTGGATCCCCTATCTGGCGCTCGTCGCAACGCTGAGCGTGCTGCCGGGATCGAAGGGTGACAACCGGTTCGGCCGCGATCCGCTGGCGCGTGCCGGCATCTAGCGCCTTGCGCCGCGGTTGCGATCAATCGATCTCGATCGCAGCCAACGTCTCCTTGACCCGCCTCTGAGCGTCCGCAGGGAGC
This sequence comes from Bradyrhizobium sp. USDA 3262, assembly GCF_054060035.1. Taxonomy (NCBI): domain Bacteria; kingdom Pseudomonadati; phylum Pseudomonadota; class Alphaproteobacteria; order Hyphomicrobiales; family Nitrobacteraceae; genus Bradyrhizobium; species Bradyrhizobium sp. USDA 3262. The sequence goes on along the minus strand of NZ_JBSSCT010000001.1, from coordinate 5,248,452 downwards.
GGCAATATCGGACGTGGAGGCTCCGCCGCACAGATCCCTCTGAGATTGGCAAGTGCGTAGACGACACGCAGACTGGAATATCTCCTGAACAGATCCCAAATCGGCTGCAGACGCCCGTTGAGCTCTCGCGCCCGGGCCGCATCGCCGCTCGTCGCGGCGCGAACGATGTCCACGCAGACCTTCGGGAAGATTCCTGCGACAACGCTGTACCAGGTATCTCCGCCCGCCAGCAGCGCCTCGGTGCAATTCCAGTCGGCGCTGTAACCCAACGCAACGCCGTCCGGAACGACAGCCCGCAATTCCCTGAGATGGCCCGCCACCGTCGAAGCATCCAGCGCCGGACTTTTTACCGCGACGATTCCGTCCACACGCCCCAACCGGCCGATGAGCGCCGGCGTGAATTGAAAATGAGTCGTTCCGGGATTGTCATAGATGCAGATCGGCAACCCGCTCTCGCGAGCCACGGTTTGAAAATGCTCAAAGACCTCGTCATCGGTCAGCGGCGTATAGGAAACCGCCGCCAGCAGGCCTGTCGTCGCGCCCGCATCGCGCGCATCCTGGGCCAGCCGCACTGCGTCGTCGGTGCGCAGTGCGCCGATGCCAACCAGTATTGGTGTGTTGCCGTCTGCCAAGGCGGTGGCCGCCTGCACGGCGCGCCGCCGCTCATCGCGGCTGAAATACGGATATGAGCCGGTACTTCCGAGCAGCCCGACCGAATCCACCTTCGCCGCAATCAATGGGTCGAGCAAGGCGCGGAGCGCCCCCACATCGACCCGTCCATCCCGGTTCGAAGGCGTTATCGGAAAGGCAGAGAGCCCCTTCAGACTGATCATCGGTTCGTCCCTCGTCGGCAACCGTCGCCGTAACCTGCCGCGCAATCAATCGACGCGCCCCGTCGCGCGCAAGGTCCAGTTTCACGCGAACTGGGCACCAAACTGGTCCAGTGCGCACGTATTGCAGAACGAGCGCCCAACCGATCGCTATTCGAGCATCGTGGTCAGCTGCGCGCCCTCGTCGGCCACGAACACCGCGATCAGCTCCGCCGGCTCCGTGGTGCTCGCATTGGCCGAGACCATGTGGGTCGAGCCCGGCGGCTCGAAAAAGGACTGGCCGACCTTGAAGGTCTCGACCGGCCCGCCGCCGAGCTGGGAGCGGATTTCACCCTTGGTGATGTAGGCCGTCACCGAACCGGAATGGCGGTGCGGCGGCGTGAAGCCGCCGGGACCATAGAACACGCGCACCACCGTAACGCGCTTGCCCGCGACATTGGGCAGCGCGTGCGAGGTGATGACCTCGACCTTGTCGAGCGGCGACGCTGCATTGGCGCTGGCGCACAGCGGCGCGATCACAGAGGAGATCGCGTCCATCGGGGTCGGCAGTGCCTTGCCGATCACGAAGGCGGAGGCCAGCCCCGCGATCACGGCCAGCGCGACCGGCCGCGGCGGCCGCGCGAATGGAAGAGATGGGGTCATTGCCATCGAGGTCATTGTTTTTCTCCCTGCCAGTTGCCGTTTGATCCGTCTCGACGTTACGAAGCCGCCGCGTCCGCGCGCTGCCGGCGCGGCGGCGGCGTCCAGCGATAGGCCGCGCCGAACCGGTTCCAGACGTTGATCGATGCGATCGCCGAGGTCAGGTACGTCAGCTCCTGCTCGGAGAATTCGGCGATGGCCTGCGCATAGACCTCGTCGCTGACGCCGTTCGGCAAGGTGGTCAACGCTTCGGTCCAGACTAGCGCAGCGCGCTCGCGCGGCGTGAACTGCGGCGCCTCGCGCCACACCACGACGAGGTTCAGCTTGTCGGCGGGCACGCCGAGGCTCTCGCCCTGCAGGATGTGATACTGCACGCAGAAGGCACAGCCGTTGATCTGCGAGGCGCGCAGCTTGACCAGTTCGAGCAGCTGCTTGTCGAGGCCGGCCTTCGCCGCGAACTGGCCGAGTGCGCGCACGGCGGCGAAGACGTCGGGCGCGAGCTTCTCGAAGTCGGTGTATTCCTTGCGGGCATGTGACATTGGCCTGGCCTCATGTTATCAGTGTACTGAGATATTATCAGAGCTCTGATATCATCGGCAAGATGCGGACATCGGCGAAGGCGACGGCAGGCGACATGGCGGCAATGCGGAAACGAGGCAAATCCGGCACCGCCGAGCGGCATCCGGTCAAAGCCTTCGGCCGAAGGGCCGCAGCGAATACAGGATCGACCGCAGGCGACGTCCTGCTCGCCCCTTCCGTTCCGGCGCCGGGCGAAGGCAAGCGCGGCGAGCAGGGCTATCTCGCCTATCTGCTGCGCCAGGCCCACGCGGCCTCGCGGCTGTCGATGGAACGCCAACTGGGACGGCTCGGCGTCACCTCGCCGCAATTCGTCGTGCTGACGATGCTGAAAGCCTATCCGGGGCTCTCGGGCGCCGATCTGGCTCGCGTCGCGCTGCTGACGCCGCAGACCGTGAGCGTGATCATCCGCAACCTCGAGCGCGACGGCGCGATCCGCAAGACGCCGCACCCCGTCCACGGCCGCGTGCTGCAATGGACCCTGACCGGCCATGGAACCGCGCTGCTGGAGAAATGCCGGCAGATCGCCCAGGCCCAGGAACGCCGGCTCGCCGTCAGTCTCGACGCCAGGTCGGAACAGGTGGTGCGCCGGTGGCTGTCAAAAATCGCCATAGATTTGCAGGATAGCTAGAGCATGCCCCGGAAAAGTGGGAACCGGTTTTCCCTCGCGACAAACGCGGAACGCGTTTGCGCGGAGGTCATGCTCAAAACAATGGCTCCTGCGGCGGCGTGGCTTTTGGCTCACCCGGTCGGCGCCGCTACACTGGCCCGATGAAACAGCCTGATTCTCCGAAATCCCTTGCCCGCCGCGCCGTCCTGAAGGCGGGGCTCGCCGCAGGCGTGGTGCTCGTCAATCCGCTCGGCGCGCTGGCGGCAGCCCCTCCGGGCTTCGACCAGTGGCGCGACAATTTTCGCGCCCGCGCGCTGGCAAAAGGCATTTCGGAGGCGACCTGGAATCGCTGCATGGGGTGGATCGAGCCCGACATGAGCGTGTTCAGGCAGATGCGCAACCAGCCTGAATTCCACGAGCAGATCTGGCAGTACATCAATCGCCGCGTCTCCGACTGGCGGATCATCCATGGCCGCGAGGCACTGAAGAAGAACGAGGCGCTGTTCGGCCGGATCGAGCGCGACTTCGGTGTCGAGCGCGGCACGCTGCTCGCGCTGTGGGGCGTCGAGTCCGCCTATGGCGATCCGCTGGTGCAGCAGAACCACATGACGCCGGTGTTTCCCTCGCTGGCGGCGCTCGCCTGGAACGAGCCGCGCCGCAAGGCCTATTGGGAGACCGAACTGATCAACGCGATGAAGATCGTGCAGCGCGGCTGGAGCACGCCTGAGGAGATGAACGGCTCCTGGGCCGGCGCGATGGGTCATTCGCAGTGGATGCCGGAAGTCTGGCTCAATGTCGGCTTCGACTATGATGGCGACGGCAAGGTCTCGCCGTTCGGCCGGCCCGACGACGCGCTGGGCTCGACCGCGAAATATCTCGTCAATCGCGGCAAATGGCACCGCGGCGAGCACTGGGGTTACGAGGTCCGCGCGCCCGGCGGCGACACCAGCAGCAGCCGCACCTATGCGGCCTGGGCCAGCGCCGGCGTGACGCGCGCCGACGGCCAGCCGTTTCCGCAGCCGAACGCATCAGCGCGACTGTGGATCCCGGTCGCGGGCGGCCCGGCCTTCCTGCTCGGTCCGAACTTCAATTCGGTGAAGAGCTACAACCCGTCGATGAACTACGCGCTGGCGATCTGCCATCTCGGCGATCGCTGCCTCGGCGGGCCGCCCTTCATCCAGCCCTTCCCGGGCTCGGAGCGCGCGCTGACACTCGCCGAAGTGCAGGAGATGCAGACGCGGCTGACCAAGGCCGGCTTCGACACTGGCGGCACCGACGGCCGCGTCGGCAACGACACCATGAAGGCGATCAAGGATTTTCAGATCAAGATGGGCCTGTTGCCCGCCGATGGTTACGGCGGGCTCAAGGTGCTGGCGCGGTTACGGCAAGGCGGGTAGCTCGCAGCACATACTCCGTGTCGTCCCTGCCTAGTGCGCAATTGCGCACGGGAGCAGGGACCCATAACCACAGATGATGATTGTTGCACACCGCTGGAATGAACAAGTCCCGTTCACAACATCGGCCGCGGAGTATGGGTCCCTGCTTTCGCAGGGACGACGGCGGTTGGGATGCAAATGCGCCGCTCAACTCCTCGCAGCTGCGTAGCCCGGGTGAGCGAAAGCGATACCCGGGGACGCATTTCCCGCATATCGCTCCGCTCATGCGGGCTACGACAATTCGCGGCTAGCCGCTCGCAGGCTGCCGCACGACGCCGCCGGCGTTCATGCCGCCGTCGATCACGAGCTCGCTGCCGGTGACGTAGCGCGAGGCGTCCGAAGCGAGATAGAGCACGCCCTGGGCAATCTCGATGGCCTGGCCGGCGCGGCCCAGCGGTGTGGCGAACCTCGCGCGCTCCTCCGGATCGATCGGCGCGTTCTGGCCGGCGCCGGTCGCGCCAGTCGGGATCTTGCCCCAGATCGGCGTGTCGATGATGCCGGGATGCACCGAGTTGACGCGGATGCCGTCGCCAAGCTGGGCGCATTCCATTGCGATCGACTTGGCAAACAGGCGGACCGCGCCCTTGGTGGCGCTGTAGCCGGAAAGGGTCGCCGCACCGCGCAGGCCGGCCAGCGACGACATCATGATGATGGAGCCGCCGCCAGTTTTACGCATCAGCGGCAGCGAGTGCTTCACCGACAGAAATACGCCGTCGATATTGATGGCGGTCTGGCGGCGCCAGTCGGCGAGCGACATCTCGACAATCGAAGGCGCCCCGATGCCGATACCGGCATTCGAGACCATGATGTCCAGGCGGCCATAGCGCTTGCCGATATCAGCTACAACCTCGATCCAGCGCTCCTCGCTGGTGACGTCCTGCGGCAGAAAGCTCACCTTGCGGCCGGCCTTCGTAAGACGGGCTGCGAGCTCCGGTCCCCTCAACTCATCGATATCGGTGGCAACAACGGTCGCGCCTTCCTGCGCGAGCAATTCAACGATGGCCTCGCCAATGCCTGATGCGCCGCCGGTCACCAGTGCGACCTTGCCTTCAACCTGTCCTGACATGTCCTCTCCCAACGTTTCTTATCGGATCACCGTCGGGCCCTGATCCGGCACCGCGACGTCGAGGACACGGAATTGCACACGTTCGGTGCCTTGCCAACGGTCGACCGCAAGAGAGCCCGCCACGTGCAATTGCTGGCCGCGATTTTGCGTCAAGGCGCTGCCGAGCTTCTGTCCGACGGAACGGAACGCGATACCGTTGACGATCGAGCCGTCGCCTGACTTGAAGCGCAGCCGCAAATGCGCCTGCCCGACCTCGTCGGCATAGACCAGCTGATGCGACGGGAGCGCGATCACCGGTTCCGGATTGGCGCTGCCGAACGGGCCCGCGCGATTGAGCGTCGCGGCGAACTCCGGCGTCACCGCGCGCGCGGTCACGGCGCCGTCGATGAACAGCTCGTTCTCGTGGCGCGAATTGGCGACGTCGGCCGCCAGCGCGCTCTCCATGTAGGCGCGGAATTCGGCCAGCTTCTCCTTGCGCAACGTGACGCCGGCCGCCATCGCGTGCCCGCCGCCCTTCATCAGGAGGCCGTCATGCACCGCCTGCCGCACCGCCTTGCCGAGATCGACGCCGCCGATCGAGCGGCCCGATCCGGTGCCGATGCCGCCGGGCTCCAGCGCGATCGCAAACGCGGGACGCGCGAACTTCTCCTTCAGCCGCGCCGCGACCAGCCCGACCACGCCGGGATGCCAGCCTTCCGCCGCGGTGACGATGACAGCGCCCTTGTCCTCGAGCCCGAGCGAAGCCAGCGCCTCGGCTTCGGCCTGTGCCTCGGCCGCCTGCTCGATGACGCGCCGTTCGGCATTGAGGCGATCGAGCTCGGCCGCGATCCGCGCAGCTTCGGAGACGTCGCCTTCGAGCAACAACCGCACGCCGAGATCGGCGCGCCCGATACGACCGCCGGCATTGATGCGCGGCCCCAGCATGAAGCCGAGATGCCAGGCCTCCGGCGGGCCGTTGAGGCGCGCGACATCCATCAGCGCGGTGTGGCCGACATGGTCGCGGCGGCGCATCGCGATCAGGCCCTTGGCGACAAAGGCCCGGTTCAGCCCGATCAGCGGCGCGACATCGGCCACGGTACCGAGCGCGACGTGATGCAGCACGCTAAGCAGGTCCGGCTCCGGCATCTCGCCGGTCCAGAAGCCGCGATGGCGCAGTTCGCGATTTACGGCAACCAGGGTCACCAGCACGAGGCCGACCGCTGCGAGATGGCCGAGCCCCGAGAGATCGTCGGGCCGGTTGGGATTCACCAGTGCGTCGACCTCGGGCAACACATCGCCGGTCTGGTGATGATCGATCACGACGACCGACATCCCGAGCTTCCTGGCTTCCGCCAGCGGCTCGATGCTGGTGGTGCCGCAATCGACCGTGACGAGCAGCGTCGCGCCCTTTGCCGCCAGCGCGCGCACGGCGTCGACGTTCGGCCCGTAGCCTTCGAAGATGCGGTCGGGAATGTGGATCAGCGGGTCCAGCCCGCAATGGCGGAGATGCCAGGTCAAGAGCGCGGCCGAGGTCGCGCCGTCGACGTCATAGTCGCCGAAGATCGCAACCTTCTCGCCGCGATCAGCGGCATCCGCAATGCGCCTGGCCGCGTGCTCCATCTCGGTGACCGTATGAGGATCCGGCATCAGCTTGCGGATGGTCGGATCGAGGAAGTCGGCGACCTCGTCGATCCCGACATCGCGCCCCGCCAGCACCCGCGCCAGCATTTCCGGCAGGTTGTGACGCTGCACGATCGCGAGCGCCCGCGCCGCCCCGCGCGCATCCAGCCGGTCGCGCCAGAGTTTCCCGGTCAGCGACCGCGTCACGCCGAGGAACGCCTGTGGCGCCTCGACGGGTAGTGCGGATGCGTGCAGCGTCATGATCCTTTCCCAATCAGGCAGGAATCGTAACGCTTCGATGATTTGTGGACCAGTTCTAGCAGCCCATCCGGCCGGCGATTTCCCCGAAATCCTTGCCCACGATGTCCCACTCGCCGGTGGCCTCGAAATCGACCTTCTGCAGCGGGCCGTATTCGGTCGGGCGCGCCACGAAGGCGGTCTTCAGGCCGAGCTTCTGCGCGTGCTTCAGGTCGTAATTGTGCGCGGCGACCATCATCACCTGCTCCGGCGGCAGGCAGAGCAGCTTCGCGGCGCCGAGATAGGTTTCCGGATCTGGCTTGTAGTGCTCGAACAGTTCGGCCGACATCACGAGGTCCCAGGGCAGGCCTGCGAACTTCGCCATATTGGTGAGCAGCGCGACATTGCCGTTGGAGAGCGGCGAGATGATGTATTTGGTCTTCAGCCGGGTCAGACCGGCGACGCTGTCGGGCCAGGCGTGCAGGCGATGCCAGCCCAGCGTCAGATGCTGCAGGTCGGCCTCGGTCAGGCCCTTGACGTCGAACTGCGCGACGAGTTTTTCCAGCGAGCGGCGGTGCAATACGTCCAGGATGACGTAGCCGTTCTGCGGGTTCTTGCGCACCTCGTCCATCGAGGCCGCATAGACTGCGCGCCAGCCATCGACCAGCGCGGTCCAATCGGCCTTGATACCGCGCGTCTCGCCCCATCTGGTGAAGTCGTTAATCAGGCTGGAGCGCCAGTCGACCACGGTCCCGAACACGTCGAATACCAGCGCCTTGACACCGGACAGATCGGACATGCGCGTCTCCCTTTTCTTGTTGTTGTTTACGCTGTCGTTCCGGGGCGATGCGAAGCATCGAACCCGGAACCTCGAGATTCCGGGTTCGTCCTTCGGACGCCCCGGAATGACAGCGGATATTAGTCCAGGTGGAATTTCTCGAGCTGCCGATGCTCGGCCTTGATGTAGCGCACGGTGCCGGTGACCGAGCGCATCACGACCGTCTCGGTCTCGATCACGTCCTTCTTGAACTTCACGCCGGTCAGCAGCGAGCCGGTGGTGACGCCGGTGGCGGCGAACAGGCAGTCGCCCTTGGCCATGTCCTCGATGCCGTAGATCATCTTCGGATCGGTGACGCCCATCTTGTGGGCGCGCTCGCGCTTTTCCTCGGTGTCGAGGATCAAGCGGCACTGCATCTGGCCGCCGATGCAGCGCAGCGCCACCGCCGCGAGCACGCCCTCGGGCGCGCCGCCGGTGCCGATATACATGTCGACGCCGGTCTCATCGGGTTTGGCACAGTGAATGACGCCGGCGACGTCGCCATCGGTGATCAGCTGCACGGCAGCGCCCGTGGAACGCACGCTGTTGATGATGTCGGCATGGCGCGGACGGTCGAGCACCAGCACGTTGATCGCGCTGGGGGCGACGCCCTTGGCCTTGGCGAGCCGGCGGACATTGTCGGCCGGCGGCGCGTCGAGCTCGATCACGTTCTTGGCGTAACCCGGACCGATCGCGATCTTCTGCATGTAGACGTCGGGCGCGTGCAGCAGCGTGCCGCCATCGGCCATCGCCATGGTGGCAATCGAGCCCGGCATGTTCTTGGCGCACAGCGTGGTGCCTTCGAGCGGGTCGACGGCAATGTCGACCTTGGGGCCGGCATTGAGGCCGACCTTCTCGCCGATGAACAGCATCGGCGCCTCGTCGCGCTCGCCCTCGCCGATCACGACCGTTCCCTCGATCGGCAGCTTGTTGAGCTCGCGCCGCATCGCGTCGACCGCGGCCTTGTCGGCGGCCTTCTCCTGGCCGTGGCCGCGCAGCCGCGCGGCCGACACCGCCGCGCGCTCCGTCACGCGCACGATTTCGAGCGTCAGGATGCGCTCGAGCAGCATCTGCGGCGGAACGGAAATATGGGTCGACATCGGCGTACTCCTTAAGCCTCGGGGACAGGCCAGCCTGCCCGCATCAATCGTCTCACGCCCGACCCGTTCAGGCCATGCGCTAGTTTTTCTCGATCCGGATCACCTGCGGCCGGCCGCTGATGACCTTATCGCGCTGCACTGCGGCCAGCGCACGATGCACGGCATCCTCGCTGGTCGCATAGGTAATCAGAATGACCGGGACCGGTGAAGGTTTTTTGGCCGCACCGTTCACATCGACGCCATCGGGGTGCCGTTGCACGATGGATTCCAGAGATATCTTCTGTTCCGCCAGGCGGGTGGCGATTGTTGCGGCAGTGCCTGCAAGATCGCGCGCCATCAGGCGGATATAATAACCACCCTCATGGCGTTCCATCGGCGCCTTGGAGGTGTCGCGCAACCGCTCGACCGGGCGGCCGAACGGCTTGGCGCGGATGCCGCGGGCCACATCGGCGATGTCGGCGACCACGGCCGAAGCCGTCGCGCCGCCGCCGGCACCGGGTCCCACCAGCGTAATCGGCGGAATCCCCTCGCCGTCGATCGCGACCGCATTGGTGACGCCCATCACCTGCGCAATCGAGGATGATTTCGGCACCATGGTCGGGTGCACGCGCTGCTCAATGCCCTTTGCCGTGCGCACCGCGACACCGAGCAGCTTGACGCGGTAACCGAGTTCCGCGGCGGCCTTGAGGTCTTCCGGCGTGATCGAGGAGATGCCTTCGACATAGACCGCGCTTTCCGCGACCTTGGTTCCGAAAGCGAGGCTCGCCAGGATTGCGAGCTTCTGCGCGGTGTCGTGACCATCGACGTCGAACGACGGGTTGGCTTCGGCATAGCCGAGACGCTGGGCGTCCTTCAGGCACTCCTCGAACGACAGGCCCTCCTGCTCCATCCGGGTCAGGATGTAATTGCAGGTGCCGTTGAGGATGCCATAGACGCGGTTGACGCTGGTGCCGGCGAGGCCCTCGCGCAGCGTCTTGATGACCGGGATCGCCGCACCGACCGCCGCCTCGAAATTCAGCGCGCCGCCGTGCTTCTCGGCGGCCGCGGCGAGACGCAGTCCATGCTTGGCGATCAGCGCCTTGTTGGCGGTGACGACCGACTTGCCGGCCTTCAGCGCGGTCTCGATCGCGGACAGCGCGGGATCGCCGGCGCCGCCCATCAATTCGACGAAGCAGTCGATATTGGGATCTTCGGCGAGCGCCTCGGGGCTCTTCGCCCAGGCGATGCCGCGCAGGTCGAGGCCGCGCTTCTTGGCTTTCGAGCGCGCCGTGACCGCGACGACGCGAACGCCGCGGCCGCTGCGCTCGGCCAGCGCCCGTCCTTGCGTTTCGATGAGGCGGACGACATCGGCACCGACGGTGCCGAGCCCCGCTATGCCCACGTTCAGGGGTGCGACCATGGATTTAAGGGACCTGGAGATTAAGCGACCTGGAAGGATTAGCGTCGGTTGGCGAGAGGAACGACGTTGTGCAACGTTTCGATGCCGCTTTCAAGGAAGCGGCGCACGCCGCGCGCGGCCTGCCGGATGCGCTGCTCGTTCTCCACCATCGCGATGCGGACATAGCCCTCGCCATGCTCGCCGAACGCCACGCCGGGCGACACCACGACGCCGGATTTCTCCACCATCAGGGTCGCGAACTGCATGCTGCCGACCGCCTCGAACGCCTTGGGCAGCGGCGCCCAGGCAAACATCGAGGCCTGCGGCGGCGGAATGTCCCAGCCGGCGCGGCCAAATGACTCGACCAGCGCATCGCGGCGCTTGCGGTAGGTGTCGCGCATCTCGCGGATGCAGTCGTCGGGACCGTTCAGCGCCGCGGTCGCCGCCACCTGGACCGGCGTGAACGCACCGTAATCGAGATAGGATTTGACGCGCGCCAGCGCCGCGATGATCCGCTCATTGCCGACCGCAAAGCCCATGCGCCAGCCGGCCATCGAGAACGTCTTCGACATCGAGGTGAACTCGACGGTGACGTCGATCGCGCCGGGCACCTGCAGCACCGATGGCGGCGGATTGCTCTCGTCGAAATAAACTTCGGCGTAGGCGAGATCGGACAGGATGAAGATGTCGTGCTTCTTCGCGAACGCGACGAGGTCCTTGTAGAAGTCGAGGTCCGCGACATAGGCGGTCGGGTTCGACGGATAGCAGACGATCAGCGCGATCGGCTTCGGGATCGAATGGATGATCGCCCGCTCGACCGCCTCGAAGAACTGCGGCGTCGGCTCCGAGGGCACCGAGCGGATCACGCCGCCCGCCATCAGGAAGCCGAACGCATGGATCGGGTAGCTCGGATTGGGGCACAGCACGACGTCGCCGGGCGCCGTGATCGCCTGTGCGACGTTGGCAAACCCCTCCTTCGAGCCGAGCGTCGCAACCACCTGGGTGTCGGGGTTGAGCTTGACGCCAAAGCGGCGCGCATAATAGGCGGCCTGGGCCTTGCGCAGGCCGTTGATGCCGCGCGAAGCCGAGTAGCGGTCGGTCCGCGGCTTGCCCAGCGTCTCCTTGAGCTTCTCGATCACATGCGGCGGGGTCGGCAGGTCCGGGTTCCCCATGCCCATGTCGATGATGTCGGCCCCGGCGTTGCGCGCGGCCGCCTTGGCCTGGTTGACCTTCTCAAAGACGTAAGGCGGCAGACGGCGAATGCGGTAAAAATCTTCCATGGGACCCTTGCTCCGACAACCGCGATGCCAGAATCGACCCCCTTGGTCCAGTTTGCGGAAGCCGGCTCGGCCTCTGACAGAAATCGCACTGAATCAATGACTTAGAGCGAATTCAGGCGCACGATCTGGGGGCTGCGGCCGGATCTGCGGTTGAACTGGGTTTCTTTTAGCACGGACACCGGGCGGCGCCAGCGCTGATCGGCCGTTTGTCGGGCGCTACTTGCCGCTTTGGGCGGCCGTCGAGGCCTGGCGCGCGCGCGCGGCAATCAGCTCCTGTTCGATCTTGGCCTGGTCCGCCGGCTTGATCGTCGGATCGGCGCGGTCGGGCGGAAGATCATGGACCGGCAGGTAGCCGCCGGCGTCCTTCTCCCGCGCCGGCGCATCGGCCGGCATTGTCATATCGGCGATCGTGCTCGAGCACCCGCTCAGCGCCACCAATGACGCGAGCAGCACTGCGGCCGCGAGCCCCCTGTTCATTCGATCGATCGGCATGCGCCGAATTGTCCCCAACAAGCTAGCGCGCACGTCGCACGTTGCCGACACGGGTCGCACTGGTACGAGCCTTGCAGCGTCCCCGCTGCGTTAATTCCGACTTTAGCGTTTCAAACCATTGTCGCCCGAAACGCTTAAAGCGGGAACACCAAAAGCGATCCCTGAGGCTTCAATATGACGGAACAAAGATTTTTTCTCGCACCGCAACAGAGCGAAATGCTGGATTTTGACTGATTTGCGTTGCCGCACCGCGCGATGACGCCCTCCAAACGACGCGATATTGTACCTCAGATGAGCAACGTTAGCACCGACACCCAGACCACCCCGAAATTCAACGCCGAAGCCTTCGCCATGAACATCGCGCGGGCCATGGAGAGCAGCGGCCAGGCGCTGGCAGCCTATCTCAAGCCGCGCCAGTCGGGAGAAGTCCGCGACAAGCCGCCGAATGAGCTCGGTGAGGTGATCAAGACCTTCAGCGTGATCGCCGAATACTGGCTGTCCGACAAGGAGCGCGCCTCGTCGCTGCAGATGCAGCTCGGCAAGGACTATCTCGATCTCTGGGGCTCGGCGGTGCGTCGCATGGCCGGCGAGGCCGATGCCAGGCCGGCGATCGCCCCGGCCCCGCGCGACAAGCGCTTCCAGGACCCGGAATGGAAGTCGAACCAGTTCTTCGATTTCATCCTGCAACTCTATCTGCTGACCTCGAAATGGGCGCAGCAGCTGGTCCAAGACGCCGACGGGATCGATCCGCACACGCGCAAGAAGGCCGAATTCTACGTCCAGCAGATCACCAACGCGCTGGCGCCGTCGAACTTCGTGCTGACCAATCCGGAGGTGCTGCGCGCCACCGTCGAAACCAATGGCGACAATCTGGTGCGCGGCATGAAGATGCTGGCCGAGGATATCGAGGCCGGCCACGGCACGCTGCGGATCCGCCAGTCCGACTCGAGCAATCTCGAAGTCGGCGTCAACATGGCGACGACGCCGGGCAAGGTGATCTTCCAGAACGAGCTGATGCAGCTGATCCAGTATTCGCCGGCGACCGAGAACGTGCTGCGCACGCCGCTGCTGATCGTGCCGCCCTGGATCAACAAGTTCTACATCCTCGATCTGCGCCCCGAGAAATCCTACATCAAATGGTGCGTCGACCAGGGCATCACGGTGTTCGTGATCTCCTGGGTCAATCCGGACAAGGAGCTCGGCAAGAAGACCTGGGCCGACTACATGACCGAAGGCCCGCTGACGGCGATGGACGTCATCGAGAAGGTCACCGGCGAGATGAAGGTGCACACCGCCGGCTATTGCGTCGGCGGCACCCTGCTCGCCTCGACGCTCGCCTATCTCGCCGAGAAGCGCCGCCAGCGTGTGACGTCGGCGACGTTCTTTGCCGCGCAGGTCGACTTCACCCATGCCGGCGATCTCCTGGTGTTCGTCGACGAGGACCAGATCTCGGCGCTCGAACGCGACATGCAGGAATCCGGCGTGCTCGAGGGCAGCAAGATGGCGATGGCCTTCAACATGCTGCGCTCGAACGACCTGATCTGGTCGTATGTCGTGAACAACTATCTGAAGGGCCAGACGCCCTCCTCGTTCGACCTGCTGCACTGGAATTCGGATGCGACGCGGATGCCGTCGTCGAACCACTCCTACTACCTGCGCAACTGCTATCTGGAGAACCGGCTGTCGACCGGCACCATGGTGCTGGACAACACGCTGCTCGATCTGTCGAAGGTGAAGGTGCCGGTCTACAACCTCGCCGCCCGCGAGGATCACATCGCGCCGGCGGAATCGGTGCTCTACGGTTCGCAGTTCTTCGGCGGCCCGGTGAGATATGTGCTGTCCGGCTCCGGCCATATCGCCGGCGTGGTCAATCCGCCCGCGTCGAACAAGTACCAGTACTGGACCAACGACAACATCAAGGACATCAAGCTCGCCGACTGGCTGAAGGCCGCCGAGGAGCACAAGGGCTCGTGGTGGCCCGACTGGCGCGGCTGGCTGGAAAGCCATGATCCGGAGACGGTCCCGGCGCGCATGGTCGGCTCCAACGGCACGCAGGTGCTCGAGGACGCCCCGGGCAGCTATGTCCGCGTCCGCGCGTAGCGCCAAGTCTTCCGCTCAGCTATAAACAGACGGTCCCGACGGTCGGGAATCGAATTCACGTGAGGGGGAGACGATGACGCGCGAACTGTTCTGGCTGTCGCTGACGGTGATCCTGACCGGGCTGCTGTGGATTCCCTACATCATCAACCGCTGCCAGGTGCGCGGCCTCTCCGGCGCCCTGGGCAACCCCTCGCGCAACGACAAGCCGCACGCGGAATGGGCCAACCGGCTGATGTTCGCCCATGACAACGCGGTCGAGAACCTCGTGATCTTCGCGCCGCTGGTGTTGATCCTCAACGCGGCCGACTATTCCACCAAATGGACGGTGCTCGCCTGCGCCGTCTATTTCTGGGCCCGCCTCGCCCACCTGATCGTGTACACGCTCGGCCTGCCGGTGTTCCGCACCCTGGCCTTCACAGTCGGCTTCCTCGCCCAGGCGGTGCTGGCGCTCGCGATCTTCAAGGTCCTCTGATCCAAATATTCCCGCCGGTTGCGGCGACAGCCGCGCCGGCGCGGCATCAACTAGCCGCAGCCTTGCGGACCACGATATGCAGCATCGTCGCGGGCGCCTCGTCAAAGCTCTTGATCTCGCTGGTGTCGGACGAGACTTGCGTCCACGCCCCTGACGAGGCGTAGGTCGCGGCGAGCCAGTCCGCCGCGGGATAATTGTAGTAACGGCCGATGCTGTCGCGGCCATCGCCATGGCCGATCTTGTAGCTCGCGTAGAAAACGCCACCGGGTTTCAGCGCCCGATGGATGCGGCCGATGATGCCGGCCAATTCGTCGCGCGGCACGTGCAGCAGGCAGGCGCTGGCCCAGACGCCGTCATAGGCTTCGCGGTCCTCGAGCTCATCGAACAGCATCGCCTCGACGGGATGTTTGATGCGGCGCGCCGCGACCTCGGCCATCTCGGGCGACCCGTCGGTCGCACGCAGCACAAAGCCTTCGGCGAGCATGACCGCGGCATGATTGCCCGCGCCGCAGCCGAGTTCGAGAATCGCGCCGCCCGGCGGCAGCAGCTTCAGAAAGCCGATCAGCCGGGTGGACGGGGCTTTCGCCCACCCGGCATAGGCCTCGGCATTGCGCCGATAGAATTGCAGCGTGGCGTCGTCCACGATCCGCTTCGCCGTCAGCTGTCGGCCAGCCCGAGCATCAGCCGCATGTTCTGGACCGCGGCACCCGAGGCGCCCTTGCCCAGATTGTCGAGCCGCGCGACCAGCACCGCCTGGTGGTGCTTGTCGCTGGCGAAGACATAGAGCTCGAGCTGGTTGGTCTCGTTGAGCGCCTCCGGCTCGAGCCGCCCGCCCTTGGCGGCCTCGTTCTGCAGCGGCATCACCGAGACATATTTGCTGCCGGCGTACCACTTCGCCAGAACCGCCTGCAGATCGGCACCATCAGGCTTGCCCGGCAGCGCGTCGAGTTGCAGCGGCACCGAGACCAGCATGCCCTGCCGGTAGTTGCCGACCGACGGGATGAAGATCGGCCGCCGCGTCAGATGCGAGTAGAGCTGCATCTCCGGGACGTGCTTGTGCTCGAAGCCGAGGCCGTAGAGCTCGAAGGCCGGCGCCGAGCCGTCCTCGAAGCTGGCGATCATCGACTTGCCGCCGCCCGAATAGCCGCTCACCGCGTTGACGGTGACCGGATAATCCGCCGGCAGCAGGCCGGCATCGACGATCGGCCGCAGCAGCGCGATCGCGCCGGTCGGATAGCAGCCGGGATTGGAGACCTTCTGCGCGTGACGGATCTTGTCGGCCTGGTCGGGCGCGAGCTCGGGGAAACCATAGGCCCAGTCGGGCGCAACGCGATAGGCCGTCGAGGCGTCGAGTACCTTTGGCGCGGCATTGCCCATCGTGTCGATCAGCGCCACGGTCTCCTTGGCAGCCTCGTCAGGCAGGCAGAGGATCACGAGATCCACCTCCTCCATCAGCGCGCGCTTGGCACCGGCGTCCTTCCGCTTGTCCTCGGCGATGTGCTTCACCGCGACGTCGCCGATCGAGAGCAGCCGCTCCTGGATACCGAGGCCGGTCGTGCCGGACGCGCCATCGACGAACACGGTGGCCTTGGTCGCACCGCTTTTGGTTTTCGGTTGGTTGGTGTCGGTGAGGGTCATGGCACGTTCCTTTCGAGCTCGTTCGTTTCGTTTAGCACATCTGGCCGCGCTTGCGCCGCCAACGGGGATGGGCAGTTATCCTTAGATTGAGCGCCCCTCGCCAGCGACAACAACCCCCGCTCATGGAAACAGCGCGATCTGCTCCAGTCCGGTGGTTTCGGGCAAGCCGAACATCAGGTTCATGTTCTGGATCGCCTGTCCGGCCGAACCCTTCACAAGATTATCGAGCGTCGAGAGCACGATGGCTCGGTTCTTGATCCGGTCGGCGACGACGCCGATCTGAACATAATTCGAACCACGCACGTTCTGCGTCTGTGGCAGCACACCCTTCTTCGTCACATATACGAACGGCTCGTTGGCGTAGGCCCTTTCCAGCTCGGCGCGCAAATCGTCCGGCGTAGCCCCGTTGAGCTTGACATAGGATGTGCAGAACTCACCCCGCGCCATCGGAATGAGATGCGGGGTGAAGTTCACCGTCACAGCCGAGCCAGCGGCCGCGCCAATCTCCTGCTCAATCTCCGCCGAGTGTCGATGGCTTCCGATCGAATAGGGCGACAACCCTTCGCCGGCCTCGCTGAACAGCGTGTTCTGCTTCAGTCCGCGTCCGGCGCCGGTGACGCCCGACTTTGCGTCGATGATGATGTCGTCGACGTCAATCAGCTTTGCCTTCGCCAGCGGAACAAGCGCCAGCAGCACCGCCGTCGGATAGCAGCCGGGACAGGCTACCAGCCGCGCGGCCCTAACCTCCTCCCGGTAGAGTTCGGTCAGCCCATAGACCGCCTCGTCCTGCAATTCGAGCGCCCGGTGCTCATGGCCGTACCATTGCGCATAGCTGTCTTTGTTGCGCAGCCGGAAATCCGCGGACATATCGAGGATCTTGATTCTGGGATTGGCTTTCAGCACCGCGGCGATGATCTCTTGCGTCGTCCCGTGCGGCAGTCCGCAGAACACGGCATCGAGCCGCGTCCAGTCGACCTTTTCCCATTCCACGAGTTTTGGCAGGTCGAGCATGAAGAAGTGAGGAAACACCTCGCTCATCGTCTTGCCGGCATGGGTGTTAGCGGTAAGCGCGGTGATTTCGGCATTCGGGTGCCGCGCCAACAGGCGCACCGCATCGGCGCCGGTGTAGCCGGACGCGCCCAAAATTCCGATTTTCTTCTTCGTCATTGCTCGCTCCTCGGAAGCGTAGTCATCTCGGTCTGTATCATCGCGAAAGCCTGCGGGCGCACCTCGCGCATCAAGGCCGCGATGTCCCGGGCACCGGCTTCGGCCTGCAAAGCGAGCGTGTTGCCGACCGCTGCGAAATCGGTTTCAGACTTGTGCTGGTTCAGCTTGAAGCTGCCCTCCACCTCTTCCACCATCATCTCGAGGCCCACGATGGCCTTCTTCATGGTTTCCAGCCTCGCGGCGGTCATCTTGCCCGACACCCACGGCTTTTTCGGCAGCAGCCGGTCCTCGAACTTGGCGCTCAGTGCGTCGATCTGAACGGCAAGTTCGTCATCCGACAACGTCCGCACCGGCCCGGTCAGATGCACCGCCTGATAGAGCCAGGTCGGCACCTGATCGGGTGACACGTACCAGTCCGGCGAAACATAGGCGTCGGCGCCGGTAACGGCCAGCAGCCAGGACGTGCCACCCGCCAGCTTTATCAGCCGATTGTGACGGGCAACATGAAACAGCGCCCGCGGCGTGCCGTCGGCGGCGTAAGTCAAGTAGAACGGCAGCGCGGAGGCGATCGGCTTGCCGCCGTCCCACGCGCAGGCGATGCCGAAACCGCGCGCTTCCGCGAAGGCAAGGCTCGCGGCGCGGTCAGGCTTGAAGGGCGGTGGCGTATACATGACTGATGCTCCTGCATGACGAAGGAGCCGCCAGATCGAACCGCGTGTCTTTTTCAGGAGAGCGCCGCGGGATCAGGTCCGGCGGCAGAGGCGATGGTCTTAAACGCGAGCGACCGCCCATACCGCGATAATGCGGCGGCGGCGGGCAATGATGATGGTCGCGGCGTTGATCATGGGCGCGGCTATAAGGCCGCGCCCGCTTGACGTCAAGATGTTGCTTGTCATTCCGGGGCGCGCGCCCTGCGCGCGAACCTCAGATGCGCAATTGCGCATCGGGGAATCCAGAGATTGCGGCGCGAGATTCCGGGTTCGATGCTACGCATCGCCCCGGAATGACGAACCTAGATCGCCGGATTCCACGGTGCCGGCACGACGCGATAGCCGCCGCCGTCCTTCACCACATGGCCGAGGCCCGGGAACGGATAGTGGAAGCCCTGCACCTGGAGCCGCTCGGCAACCACCATGTCGTAGATGCGACGGCGGGTCTTCTCCGCCACGTCGCCGTCCTGGTCGAAGAACGCATGCCAGCCGGGGTTGGTCGCGAACAGGTTCGGATTGTTGGTGACGTCGGACTGGATGAAGACCTTGTCCGAGCCGGAGGCCAGCACGTAGGAGGTATGACCCGGCGTGTGGCCGACGGTCTCAACCGAGGTCAGGCCCGGCGCGATCTCCTTGCCCCACTCGTAGGGCGTGACCTTCTTCTTCAGGCCGGCCTCGAAGATATTGCGGTTGTTCTTGAACAGGCCCTGCATGCGGCCGGCCGGCGCCCGGCTCATCTCGCCGTCGTCCATCCAGAACTTCCACTCGGTCGCCGGCACCAGCACCTCGGCATTCGGGAATGCCGGCGTGCCTTCGGCGGTCAAGAGGCCGTTCACGTGGTCGCCGTGGAAGTGCGAGATCACGACCATGTCGACATTCTTGGGATCGAAGCCAGCGGCGACGAAATTGTCGGCGAACAGGCCATTGGCGCCCTTCGTGCTGGCCTTCGCCAGCGCGCCATTGCCGGTGTCGATCACCACCAGCTTGCCGCCGGTGTTGAGCACCAGCGGCGCGAACCAGATCGTCATCTGATCGCGCGGCATGAACGCCTTCTCCAGCGCCGCATTCACATCGTCGCGTTTCGCGTTCGGGATGAATGAATCTTCCAGCTTGAAGACATTCTTGCCGTCGGACACCACGGTGACGAGGATGTCGCCGACCTTGTAGCGATAGAAGCTCGGCGCCTGCTTGTCGGCGAGCGGCGCCACAGCGGCCGCAGGAACGGCTGATAGCAACGGTGCGGCGGCGATGCCGGCAGCGCCGGCAAGAGCATGACGTCGTGTCAATTCCATGTGTTGTCCTCCCAGTGAAGCGGCGCCCAATAAATTCGCAGTTGGTAGGCGAGGATGTATCAGCCTTTCGATGCCCGCGCGATGACGGTTGCGCGACTTGGCCATCGTCCGGGCTAACCCCTGCGCCGCGGCCTTATTCCGAGGCCGACGGCCGGCAACGGCTCTCGCGGCGATGGGTCGGATGCGCTGGCGCACGGTCGTCGGGCAGATCAGGAGCTCAAAGACCACCGAAGAGTTGGCGCAGGTGGCCCAAAATTCCGCCGCCTCCCAGCAATCCCTCGAGGCGCGTGCGGGCGAGCGCATTACCGCGATCGGACGCCCTGCTGTACCACTTGGCGGCTTCCTGGATGT
Source organism: Bradyrhizobium sp. USDA 3262 (assembly GCF_054060035.1). Lineage (NCBI taxonomy): Bacteria > Pseudomonadati > Pseudomonadota > Alphaproteobacteria > Hyphomicrobiales > Nitrobacteraceae > Bradyrhizobium > Bradyrhizobium sp. USDA 3262. Next base: position 5,228,662 of record NZ_JBSSCT010000001.1, on the reverse strand, counting down.
CCTTCGGAACACCCGTGCCGCTCTCATAGGCATATCCCAGATTGTACTGGGCCTCACTGTCGTTCTGATCGGCGGCAACCCGAAGCAGCGCGATGCCCCGGGACAGGTCGAGCGGCAAGCCGTGGCCCTTGATGTAAAGCAATGCGAGATTCCCCTGCGCCCAAGCCGAGCCCTGATCGGCAGCCTTCGAAAACCAGGTCGCAGCTTGCTGATAGTCCTGGGCGAGACCGGCGCCATCCCGATAGAGGCGCGCGAGGTGGGTCTGACCGAAGACATCGCCCTGTTCGGCTGCCTTGGCGTACCATTGGGCTGCGACCTTCTCGTCACGCGCGGTGCCAAGCCCGTACTCAAATGCGTAGCCTAGCTTCCCCTGGCTGTAGGAATCGCCCTGCTCGGCGGCCATCAGAAACCAACGGATCGCTTCGGCGTAGTTGCGCTCGACGCTGTAGCCGCTTTCGTACATGTACCCCACATAGGATTGAGCTTTGGCGTTGCCATGCTCGGCATGCGGTCGGAGCAGAGCCATCGCGCGCGCGTAGTTTTGCGCCTGATACGCGTTCACGCCATCGGTAAACTCGGCGCTGATTTCCGTAACGAGCGGCACCGGTTTCGGCGTCAATCCGATCGGCCCGTATTTGAACTCCGCGAACTTGTCCAAGCCAGCCTTGATCGCCGCAGCAAATTCCGCCGGACAGACCGCAGCGTCGACGGTGAACCGCACCAACGCGCTGGAGCGAATCGTGCGGCCGTTTAGCGTGGCGGTCGCGTTGACCTCGATGCGCCCCGTCGCGGCGCCGTATGCCGTGCTGCCGCTGAAACTCTTGCTATAGATGACCGGCGCTGGCTTTTCGTAGAAGTTGGTTCCCTCAGGTACGGTGAGCGAACTGGTCTCCCGATATTCCAGCGAGCGGCACGGAAAGGCCCGGTCGGTTGGCCCGCTGGTGGCGAGCAGCAGCAGCGAGGGGCGCGGGTCAGTCAGGGGCAGCATCCTGATCCGCTCGAGATGATTGAGGCCGACGGGCTTGGTGATCTGGAAGTTCGCGGTTATCGCATAGCTGCCGGACAGGTCGCGCGGATTCGGGAAGCTGTAGTCGCCCGTACCGCTCAGCCCCGCCTGCTCGATCAGCTTCCTGGCGCCGTTCTGACGGTCCCCCGCGTCAAGGCCGAGTGCGACGGATCGTCCAACACTTGCTCCCAGTCCATTGCCGGACAACACCGAGCGCGCCTGACGTGTACCATCGCTGTGCAGCGTGTATTCCGTATCCGCAGCCAACACGAAGCGCTGCGGTGCCGTCACCGGGATACGGCCGATCGTCCCCTTGTCGATGTTGAGCGCGGGTTTGCCGCCGAGGTTCGGCGGCAGGGAATCGAACGCCACCAGCGACGAGGTCGGGTCGAGATAGCGGTCGATTGCCGGAACATAGACAATCGCGTGGTCGAAATTCTGCGTCGCGACCTGCGTCAGCGTGTACTGCAGGCCGGCATTCACCACGACAAGGTTGGCTTCGATCCCCTGAACCGCGAGCAACGCCTTGAGGATCGTCGCATGCGCCTTGCAGTCACCGTAGCGCGCCGCGAGGACTGCGGATGCGGGTTGCGACGTCAAACCACCATCCTCGAGCCCGATCTCAACGTACCGGATATTCCGCGCGACCCAGTTGTGAATTCGTTCAACTTTGCTTCGGGCGTCCGAGGCGTCGCCGACGATCTCGGCAGAGAGCTTTTCCAAACTCTCGTCAGGCTGCGCCATCGGCGCGTTACGGGCGTTCAACACCGCCGCAAAAGTTGCATAGTCCGCGAAGGTGCTGACCTCGAACCGCCGGGCATCGTCGAATGTCCCCGCGTCCATCTCGCGCGGCCTCGGCGTTTCTTGCCTGAAGAGAACATGATGGACGATCCGGTCGCCTCGCCTCTCCTCTTCATGTTCGACATTGCGCAACCCGACATGCAACGGCTTCGACGCGGGCGCATCGAGCGTGAGCTCCATTACCTCGCGAGGTTGATCCGCCATCTGACTCCAGTAGCCCGCAAATTCGCCGGGAAACACGGCTCTCTTCGCCTTGTAGATCAACCGCCCCTTGACCTTGTCGCCGGGAGCGACGTCCGGATAAGCAACCAACCGCTGCCGCTGCTCGTCAAAATAGGGAGAAGAGCCATCCGTCGAGTCCGGCTGGTCTCGGATTGCGCGTTCGTCGACCGCAATGACCCGGCCGTCGGCTTTCAACGTAGCGAGCTCGCTGGATGACAAGTCGTAGAAATAGCTGTTGTAGCGGAAGATTCGTCGAGCGAGCGCCTCGGCCCCCTTCTCATCGAGCGCTTGGGCTTCGAAATCGAAGATAGTCGTGCTCAGGCCCTGCTCGTCGAAAGTAATCGCATAGCGGCTGATCGTCCGCCGCCAGCCCGGATCGATCCAGACCCGGTGCGGGTCCGCAGTCGTTGAAGCCGATGTATCGGCTGCAGCGAAGCTCAACGGCGTCAGTAGCAACAAAGCGAAAAGGAGACAGATGCGCGCGATCATGGTGATGCAAGCCCGACGACGACCGAAACGTCGGCTGTTGAGCTAGCACCGCGAGATTACCGTCGCCTCGCCGGGATAGAAAAAGTTTTAGGTTTCTCTTTTCGCGTGTGGGCACCCGTCCGATGTCGCCGACTGTCGGCGCTACACCACCCGCCACACCCACTCGATGGCATGCGCAATGACGTCGCCGAACAACAGCAGTGCCGCCGACCAGACCAGCGCGGAGACGAAATTAGCGATCTGGAATTGCCAGTACGACATCTCGAAAATGCCGGCCGCAAGCGGCACCGAGGCGCGCAGTGGTCCGAAGAAGCGGCCGATGAAGATGCTGGGCACGCCCCAGCTCTTCACGAAGGCCTCGCCGCGCGGCAGGATCTCCGGGTAGCGCGACAGCGGCCACATCTGCGCGACCTGCTCCTTGTAGCGATAGCCGAACCAGTAGGAGACCCAGTCGCCGAGTGCGGCGCCGACCCCGCCCGCGATCCAGATCGGCCAGAAGCTGATCCCGCTGACGCCGATCAGGGCGCCGATCGCGACCAGCGCGCCCCAGGCCGGAACCAGCAATGAAATGAAGGCGAGCGATTCAGCGAACGCCAGCAGCATGACGATCGGAGCGGCCCAGGCCTGGTGATGGCGCACGAATTCGGCCAGGGCCCGCGCAAGGTCTTCCATCTCGTCGTGTGCCTTCCCGCTCCGTTGAACCTCGAATGAACCTTTCTAGCGGCACGCAGCCTAAGAACAGGTAAGCCAGCCGATTGCGTGACATCAAGTCACAAAGGCGGGGATCGAGCGTGATTTCCCGTAAGGCCCCTGAGGTCCGGGCTGGCAGGCATCTCCCTCACAAGAAAAAGGAAATACCGGATGATCGGATCGCTGATGATGTGCGTGAGCGTTCTCGTCCTGCTGTTCGGAATGCTCGCGGGCATCGCCATGGGTATCCAGCACGACTTCACGTTGGGACCGGCGCATGCGCATCTCAATCTGGTCGGCGGCGTGCTGCTGTTCCTGTTCGGCCTCTACTACCGGCTGGTGCCGGAAGCGGGCAGCATGCCACTCGCCAAGATCCAGGGCTGGCTGCATATCGTCGGCGGCGTCCTGTTCCCGGCCGGCGTTGCCGCCGTGCTGATGAAGGGACCGTCGTTCGAGGTGGCGCCGATTGTCGGGTCGCTGCTGGTGGTCGCCGCCATGGCCCTGTTCACGGTCGTTGTGTTCCGTACCTCGAAGGCGTAATCGCGGTCTCCTATCTATGGGGATGGCCGGGCTCCAGGGCGCGGCCGTCCCCATAGGCAGCCCATCCGTGGCATAGTCAGAGCAACCGATTCGCCGCGCCGTGACCGGCGCGCCACTTGAAGAACCATGGCCAAATCATTGAAATCGAACGCCAAAAGCAAATCTGCCGACGATCTGTTCGAAGCCCCGGAGCCGAAGGGACGCGCCCCGGCGAAGGCTGCTTCGCGATCCGCTGGAGGCGCGGAAGCCGGCTATACGGCGGCTGACATCGAGGTGCTGGAGGGTCTGGAACCGGTCCGCCGGCGCCCCGGCATGTATATCGGCGGCACCGACGAGAAGGCCCTGCACCACCTGTTCGCCGAGGTGATCGACAACTGCATGGATGAGGCGCTGGCGGGCCATGCCACCTTCATCGACGTGGAGCTGACCGCCGACGGCTTCCTGACCGTGACCGACAATGGCCGCGGCATTCCGGTCGACCCGCATCCGAAATTCCCGAAGAAGTCGGCGCTCGAAGTCATCATGTGCACGCTGCACTCGGGCGGCAAGTTCGACTCCAAGGTCTATGAGACCTCGGGCGGCCTGCACGGCGTCGGCGTCTCCGTGGTCAACGCCCTCTCCTCGCGACTTGAGGTCGAGGTTGCGCGCAGCGGGCAGTTGCACCGCATGACCTTCGAGCGCGGCCATCCCAAGGGCAAGCTCGAAGACCTCGGCAAGGTCAACAACCGCCGCGGCACGCGCATCCGCTTCAAGCCGGACACCGACATCTTCGGCGCCAAGGCGGCGTTCAAGCCGCAACGCCTGTTCAAGATGACGCGCTCGAAGGCCTATCTGTTCGGCGGCGTCGAGATTCGCTGGCACTGCGACCAGGAACTGTTGAAGGGCGTCGAAGACGTCCCGGCGGAAGCCAAATTCCACTTCCCCGGCGGGCTGAAGGATTATCTGGCCGCTGCGATCCACGCCGACACCCTGGTGCATCAGGATATCTTCTCCGGCAAATCCGGCCGCAGCGGCGCGCATGGCGCCTGCGAATGGGCGGTGGCCTGGACGGCCGATGCCGACGGCTTCCTGTCGTCCTACACCAACACGGTGCCGACACCCGACGGCGGTACGCATGAATCCGGCCTGCGCAGCGCTTTGCTGCGCGGCCTCAAGGACCATGCCGAACGCGCGGGCCAGGGCAAGCGTGCGGCCTCCATCACCTCGGAAGACGTGATGGTGGGCGCGGCCGTGATGCTCTCGGTGTTCGTGCGCGAGCCTGAATTCCAGGGCCAAACGAAAGACCGCCTCGCCACAGCCGAAGCGCAGCGCATCGTCGAACAGGCGATGAAGGACCCGTTCGACCACTGGCTGTCAGGCAATCCCAACCAGGCCAACCGGCTGCTCGATTTCGTGATCGATCGCGCCGAGGAGCGGCTGCGCCGCCGCCAGGAAAAGGAAACCGCGCGCAAGACCGCCGGCAAGAAGCTGCGCCTGCCCGGCAAGCTCGCCGATTGCTCCGATGCCGGTACCGAAGGCTCGGAACTGTTCATCGTCGAAGGCGACTCGGCCGGCGGCAGCGCCAAGCAGGCGCGCGACCGCAAGACGCAGGCCGTGTTGCCACTGCGCGGCAAGATCCTCAACGTCGCCTCTGCCGGCAAGGACAAGCTGACGGCCAACGCACAGCTCTCCGACCTCGTGCAGGCGATCGGCTGCGGCACGCTCGCGCATTACCGCGAAGAGGATCTGCGCTACCAGCGCATCATCATCATGACCGACGCCGACGTCGACGGCGCGCATATCGCATCGCTCCTGATCACCTTCTTCTACCGGCAGATGCCGCGGCTGATCGACGAGGGCCACCTCTATCTGGCGGTTCCGCCGCTCTACAAGCTGAAGCACGGCACCAAGTCGATCTACGCCCGCGACGACGCGCACAAGGATGAGCTGCTGAAGAGCGAATTCAATGCCAATGCCAAGGTCGAGGTGAATCGCTTCAAAGGCCTCGGCGAGATGATGCCGGCGCAGCTGAAGGAGACCACGATGGATCCGGCCAAGCGCACACTGCTCCGCGTGGTGCTGCTGGCCGACGATCGCGAGGGCACCGCCGACTCGGTCGAACGGCTGATGGGAACCAAGGCCGAAGCCCGCTTTGCCTTCATCTCCGACAAGGCCGAATTCGCCAGCGACGACCTGCTCGACGTCTAGGTCCAACCCATTGATCTGAATTGAGTTTCCGGCCGCCTTCAGATTGGGGGCGGCCATTGCCGTTTGCCTGTTCGGAGAGCCCCAGCGGCTTCGTTTTCGGCCGGTTGTGTCCCACCAGCAACAGCATTTCCGGTGGAACCACGTATAGTCCGAGCATGAGTTTCGGGAATCGGTGCCAGCGCACTCCCCTGAGCGACCTGATCGAACGCTAAGTCGAGGATTTGGATATGAAGAAGATTTTGCTCGCTCTGACCGCGGTTGCTGCGATGACGGCCTCGGCGTCGGCTGCCGACCTGGCCGCCCGCCCCTACACCAAGGCTCCTGCCCCGCTCCCGGTCGCTCCGAGCTGGACCGGCTTCTACATCTTCGGCGGTGGCGGCGGCGGCGTCTGGGACGCTGACACCGGCGTTCAGTCGACCGCCACGGGCGCTCCGATCCTCGGCTTCAACCAGCGCCAGGGCGGCGATGGCTGGTTCGGCACCGTCGGCGCCGGTTACGACTGGCAGACCGCCAACAGCTGGGTCATCGGCGTGTTCGCCGACGGTCAGTTCGGCAGCCTGAAGGGCACGATCCAGGATCAGGGTCCGTTCGTCGCCGGCAACATCAAGAACGACTACAGCTGGGCCGCTGGTGCGCGCCTCGGCTATCTGATCGCCCCGAACGTTCTGTCCTACGTCAACGCCGGTTACTCCAGCTCGCACTGGAAGGGCACCACGCTGTTCAACACCGCGTCCGCTCTTCCCTCGGGCCTGCACACCAACGGCTTCGATCGCAGCGGCTGGTTCGTCGGCGGCGGCGTCGAGAACAACCTGAACATCTTCGGCATCACCGCGCCGGGCTGGTTCATGAAGACCGAGTACCGCGCCGCTTACTACGACAACAAGAACATCTCCGAGCTGGCCGACGGCACCAACATCTCGAACGGCCGCGACATCACCTTCAAGCCGTTCGTGCAGACCATCAGCACCTCGCTGGTCTACCGCTTCAACTGGACCGGTCCGGTTGTTGCCAAGTACTGAGCTGCGTACTGATCGCTGCTGAGATAGCAGACCAAAAGCCCCGGCATCGTCCGGGGCTTTTTTGTTGCCCGAACGTCCCGGGATCGCGCCACGCGCACGCCCGCCGGCGCAGGGCGGACCGGCCGTGGCTGGTCTGGTCAGTGCCGTGACGATCGGGCACTCTCGCGCCCGGTTCAAACCTCAGCGGACAACAACAATGAAAAACGGACAGTTTGATCTCTCGGGCCGGGTCGCCATCGTCACCGGCGGCAATGGCGGCATCGGGCTGGGCATGGCGCGCGGCCTGGCGGACGCCGGCGCGGCGGTTGCCGTGGTCGGCCGCAACGAGGCGAAGTCGAAGGCCGCCGTCGAGGATCTCGGCAAGCGCGGCGCCAAGGCGATCGCGGTGGCAACCGACGTGACCGACAAGGCCGCCGTCGCGGCCATGGTCGAACGGGTCGTTCGCGAGCTCGGCCGGATCGACATTCTCGTCAACAACGCCGGCATGAGCATCCGCAAGCCTCCGCACGAGCTCGAGCTGGAGGAATGGAGCAAGGTGATCGACACCAACCTCACCAGCGCATTCCTGTGCTCGAAGGCGGCCTATCCGGCGCTCAAGGCGTCGGGCCACGGCAAGATCATCAATATCGGCTCGATGATGTCGATCTTCGGTGCGAGCTTCGCCGCGGCCTATGCCGCGAGCAAGGGCGGCATCGTGCAGTACACCCGCGCCTGCGCCAACGCCTGGGCTCCCGACAACATCCAGGTCAACGCCATCCTGCCGGGCTGGATCGATACCGACCTGACCAAAGGCGCGCGCCAGCAGGTGGCGGGGCTGCACGAGCGTGTACTTGCGCGCACGCCGGCGGCACGCTGGGGCGCGATCGACGACTTCGCGGGCATCGCCGTGTTCCTGGCGTCGCCGGCGTCGGACTTCGTCACCGGCACCGCGATCCCCGTCGACGGCGGCTATTCGGTGATGGCCTGAAAACACGAGCTCTCTTCCGATCGCGCGACGCGCGTTTCAGCCCACGGCCGGCGAATGCACGTGCTCCGGCCGCACCCCGATGGCGACCAGACGTGCGGTGAGACCCTGCAGCCAGGGCATTGCCGTGATCAACCGCAGCGCCAACGGCACCGGTTGATCGCCGGCCTTCAGCGCCGCGCTGATGATGTTGTTCTGCGCAATCACCTGCATGCGCTGCGTCACGCGCACCGGGAATTCGCGGCGACGCCGCACCACATCGAGTTCGTTTTCCGACGGCACGCCGTGAACGAGCTTCGCCGCCAGGATGTTGGCGGTCGCGACCGCATCCTGCACCGCGAGGTTGACGCCGACGCCGCCGATCGGCGACATCGCATGCGCGGCGTCGCCGATGCAGAGCAGACCGGGACGGGTCCAGCGCGTCAGGCGATTGATCGCAACCGTGAGCAGCTTGACGTCGTCAAAGCTCTTCACGTCGGCAATGCCGGCCTTGAGGATCGGTGCCAGCCGCAGCACGTCGTCGAGCAGCGCCGGCAATCCCCTCGCCTTCACGGCCTCGTATTGGCCCTTGGCGATCACATAGGCGCATTGCCAGTAGTCGCCGCGATCGAACGTCACCATCATCTTGCCGCGCTCGACGCGGGCGAACAGATTCTCGGTTTCGTCCGGACGCCGCCCGACACGAAACCACAAGACGTCCATCGGCGCGCCGATCTCCTCGACGTCGAGGCCGGCGCGCTCGCGCACGATCGAATGACGTCCGTCGCAGCCGATGGTGAGATCCGCTTCGATCTCAACCGGGCCATCGGGCGTGTTTGCAAGCACGCCCGCGACAGCGTCGCCGCGCCGGATCAGATCGGTCGCCTCGGCCTTCATCAGCACCTTCAGCGAAGGGAAGCGCCTGCCGCTCTCGCGCAGGAAACTGAGGAAGTCCCACTGCGGCATCATCGCGATGAAGGGGTATTTGACGCTGAGGCGACGGAGGTCGGCGATCCGCACCGAGGTGCCGCCGAACATGCCGTCGAGCGTCTGAATGTCCTGATGCGGCAGCTTCAGGAAGCCGTCGATCAGGCCGAGTTCGTCCATCACCTGTAGGGTCGACGGATGCACGGTGTCGCCGCGGAAATCGCGGAAGAAGTCGGCGTGCTTCTCCAGCACCACGACATCGACCCCGGCGCGTCCGAGCAGATAGCCAAGCATCATGCCGGCCGGCCCGCCGCCGACCACACAGCAGCGGACCCTGATCTGACGCGTGTTCGGCCCTGCCGGATTGCCTGCATCCATGATGCCGTCCTCTCCGCTGCCTCGCCCTTCAGGACCCGATTGTAACGCGGATCTGGCGGCAAGGATGCAAGGCTAACGCCTGAAGGTCTTGATTTCCGACACGCTGCCGTCGCGATAGGTCAGCTCGACCGAGACCGCCTTGGTCTGCGGCGCCAGCTTCAGATAGGGCTGCGCGTCGGACGGGATCGCGCTGGGATCGCGCGAATAGCAGGGTGGCATCTTCAGGACCTTGTCCGGCACCGCGGTGTCGATGCCGATGCGCACCTCGCGGATCGCGCAGCGATACGACATCAGGTGCGTATAGTAGACCAGCAGCCCGTTGAACTCGCGGAATGACAGCCAGCTGGTCGCGGTCATGTCGAGAATCTTGCGCTGGTCGCGGATCAACGCGGCGTCGGGATCGAACTTGATCGGGAACGGCCCCTGCATCATGCCTTGGGTATCGACATAGCGAATCTCGATCGTGGCTGCCGGCGCATCGGCCGGCAGCTCGACCGACGGATTGGGCATCCGCTTGCGCGTGCGCGGATCGAGCGTGTCGATGAAGCCGGTTTCGCGGAAATCGCCGCTGTCGCCGATCCGCCAGGAAATCCCGAGCGTCGGATCGGCGATCGAGAACACCACGGTCCAGCCGCCATTGTGCCGCGAGAAGCTCGCGATCGGCGCGTTGATCGAATCCTCCTTCGGCAGCTTCGGCACCGCGACCGGCGGCAGCGCGGCCACCTGCTGCGGCGGCGCGGACGGCTTGGCCGCCTCGGCCTGCCCCTTGGCGATCCCGTTCAGGAAGACGTCGTCGACCATCTGGTCGAAATAGACCGGGATCTGCTTGTGCTTCACGGTCTCGGCCATCTCGCTGACCAGGCGCCGCGTGCGCTGCGCGACCTGCACGAGATTCTCGCCGGGCTGCAGCAGCTCCTTGGCGAAGGTCCGCGTGAACACCGAATTGGGATTGGCGTCGTCGCTCGAAAGACGGTCGAGCGCGGTCTGGCGCGGCCCCGCCGAAAACACCGAGAACACGCCCTCCGGCAGCTGCGTCATCGGCGCGAGGCCACCGCCGCCGGCGACCGCGCGCGTGCCGGCGCGCTCGAACGGATTGTTGCGGCAGGCGTCGAACACCAGGATCGAGGTCCGGGCCTTCTTGTTCTGCAAGCGCTCGACGATGCGGTCGGCGAGAACCGAGGCGTCGCGCACCAATTCCTCCTGCCCTTCGGTGGCGGCCGGGACGTCGGTCGGCAGCAGGAAATTCTGGCCGGCGATCTCGAAGCCGTGGCCGGCATAGAAGAAGAACGCGGTATCGCCGGGTTCCACGGCGCGGTCGAACGCGAGCAGCGTCTCGGAGAACGCCTGCCGGTTGAGGTTCTCGGCCACCATGACGCTGAAGCCGAGCTGCTTCAGCGTGTCGCCCATGGTGCGGGCGTCGTTGACCGCCTTCTGCAGCCTGGGCACGTTCCTGTAGTCATTGTTGCCGATCACCAGCGCAACGCGCTTTTCGGCCTGGGCGGGCGCGGCCGATGCGACAAATGCAACTGCCCAAAGGATCGCCGAAACTCTCGAAAGCCAACTCTTCATCCCGTTTTCCCGCCTGCACGACAGATACGCCGCCCGTACGACCGCCGCCTAATAGTCGGAGCAGCCGTTTGGCCGGTTCAAGGCCGACCGCGGGCGGCCGTTCCGGCCGGCCACGCAGGCCGAAATGAGGGGTCCGATTTGTCTTAGGTCAAGTTTCTTTTTACGGCCCGCGTGATAGATTTGTGGCTCCATCCGGCTCGAGCTCTCCGCACGTCGCAACGGCTTTTCCGTGCACACATGGTCTACTGATCAAGTCGATCCCAAGGATCGCTTCGACTATTGGCGCGAGGTCCGCGCCAAGGGGCTGTTCGGCGTCACCGCCGAGCTGGAAGCCGACCGGCGCCGCGACTTCTTCGGCGAGTTCTCGCTGCGCAAGCTCGGCGATGCCGGGCTGGTCGAGCTGCGCGCCTCGCCGTACCGCGTCGAGCGGCGCACGGGCGACATCGCCGACGCGGCCAGCGACAGCCTGTGCATCTACCAGCAGCTTGGCGGCGGCGGCTGGTTCGGCGGCGCGCGGCTCGATGAATTCGCCGTTCGCGACGGCATGTTCGCGACCAGCTATTCGGACCTGCCCTATCGCACGGTCCCCCTGCACGACGACGGCTTCCACCTGCGCATCATCAAGGTCCCGGTGACGAACATCGTCCCGCCGGGCGCCGAGCTCGGCGAACTCGTCCCCAGGCCCATGCAGGATGAGACCGCGCTGCGGACCCTGCTGGAATCATGCTTCCGCGACCTCATCGAAAGCAACGATGCCGGGGCGGCAGGCACGGCTCCAATGGTGCAGGCGCTGGCCCATATCGCGCTGATCGAGCGCGGTATGATGCGGCCGAAGAGCCGCCTCGCGCAGCAGGCCTTGCGAACCGCCCATTTGTCGCTGGCCCGCCGCCTGATCCGGCGCCATCTGGCGCGTGCGGCGCTGTCGCCAACGCTGATTGCCGGCCTGCTCGGCATCTCGGTCCGTCACCTGCACATCCTGTTCGAGGAGACCGAGATGAGCTTCTCGGAGACCGTCACCACGCTCCGGCTCGAACAAAGCCGCCGCCTGCTCCGCGAGCAGCCGAGGCAAACGATCGCCGAGGTCGCCTTTGCCTGCGGCTTCGAGAGCCTTGCGACGTTCTACCGCCTCTTCAACGCGTCCGAGTCCATGACGCCGGGCGACTACCGCGCGCAAACGGCCTGAGCGCCCGTCCGGACTGGCCGGGACACCGCGCTCGCAATTTGCCGTGGCTCGGCCGCCCCCTTCACCTCCTTGAATTTCACACCGCCGCGCGATCCGACCTTCGCTGAACCGAAGTGATCAGCCTGCGCGCATTGAGAAGATATTTTCCGGCCATTTCGCCAGAACCACTGCGGCGCTTCGTCCGGGTTCGGCACAGCAAATTTCCTTACCGGCGACGCGCGCTCTCATGCAGAGCGAGGGATCAGTCACGATGCGCGGTAAGCACGGGGATCACAGCCAGGAAACGCTAGCTACAGGCGCCACGCGCTTTCCTCTCCATGCCGCGGACCTGCGGGCGGATCAAATCCAGGCATCTGAGCCTGCCCGTCAGGGATCACCGGCGACCAGCAATCGCCGCTGGGCGCCGCTGCTCGAAGCCTGCCTCGCCGACTTCAAGGAAGCGACGGAGGCCGGTGATACCGCGAGCATTCCTGCGCTGGTCAAGATCGTGGCGGACCTTGCGCTGATCGAGCGCGGCGCGATCAGGCCGGGCAGCCGCCGCGCGCAGCAGGCGCTGCGCGTCGGCCGGCTCAGCCTCGCGCGCCGCCTGATCACGCGTCACCTGGCAAAGCCGGCGCTGTCGCCAAGCATGGTCGCCGAGATGCTCGGCGTCTCGGTGCGCTACCTGCACGTTTTGTTCGAAGCGACCGGGACCAGCTTTTCGCAGACGGTCACCGCCCAGCGCCTGTGCGAGAGCCGAAGGCTGCTTTGCCAGAAGCCGCCGCGGCCGATCGCCGACATCGCCCTCACCTGCGGGTTCGGCAGCCTTGCCACCTTCTACCGGATCTTCGGCGCATCCGAAGGCCTGACGCCCGGCGAATTCAGGATGAAAAACAGCGTGGAAGCCCCCGTGGCGGCCTCGCCGTCCGGGGCCGGGGTCGTGATTCATTTGACCGCCAAATGACGAAAAAGACGCTTATTTCAGTCAAAACGTTAAGCTTTTTGGGCTATCCGGCCGGTTCCAAGATTGACTTTACCGGTTTCGCCCCTATGTTGCGAGGCAACGCGGCCCTCGGATCGAAGCGCGATTCGTCAGGTTTGCCGTCCGTCAGCGTTAGTCAGAGCCCCCGAGCTTTATAGAAAAGCGAGCCGTTTCGGGGCCGAACGCGACAGCCTTTTACCTGCGATGCCGAACGGCGGTTTCGACCAGAGGCTCAATGTCTTTTTCCAATCTAGGCCTGTCCGATAAGGTCCTCGCCGCAGTTGCGGCCACCGGTTACACCACCCCCACTCCCATCCAGGAACAGGCAATCCCGCACGTCCTCGCCCGGCGCGACGTCCTCGGCATTGCCCAGACCGGCACCGGCAAGACCGCTGCCTTCGTTCTCCCGATGCTCACTCTGCTCGAGAAGGGCCGCGCCCGGGCACGGATGCCCCGCACCCTGATCCTCGAGCCGACCCGCGAGCTTGCCGCGCAGGTGAAGGAGCAGTTCGACAAATACGGCGCCGGTCAGAAATTGAACGTGGCGCTGCTGATCGGCGGTGTCTCGTTCGGCGACCAGGACTCCAAGCTGATGCGCGGCGTCGACGTCCTGATCGCAACGCCCGGCCGCCTGCTCGACCACACCGAACGCGGCGGATTGCTGCTCACCGGCGTCGAGCTTCTGGTGATCGACGAAGCCGACCGCATGCTCGACATGGGTTTCATTCCCGACATCGAACGCATCTGCAAGCTCGTCCCCTTTACGCGGCAAACCCTGTTCTTCACCGCGACGATGCCCCCGGAGATCAGCCGCATCACCGAGGCCTTCCTGCACAATCCGGCCCGGATCGAAGTTTCCAAACCCGCGACCACCGCCGTCACCGTCACGCAATTGCAGGTCCCGGCCGGTCGCGAAGCGCATGACAAGCGCGAGATCCTCCGCCGCCTGCTGCGCGACGCCAAGGATCTCAACAACGCGATTATCTTCTGCAATCGCAAGCGCGAAGTCGCCGTCCTTCACAAATCACTCCAGAAGCACGGCTTCAGTGTCGGCGCCCTGCATGGCGACATGGATCAATCCGCCCGCACCGCGGCCCTCGATCAATTCCGCAAGGGCGAGATTCCGCTGCTCGTCGCCTCCGACGTCGCCGCTCGCGGCCTCGACATTCCCGCGGTGAGCCACGTCTTCAACTTCGACGTGCCACACCACCCCGACGATTACGTCCACCGCATCGGCCGTACCGGCCGCGCCGGACGGACCGGTACTGCGATCTCCATCGTCACCTCGCTCGATAGCAAATCGATGACTGCGATCGAGAAGCTGATCGGCCAGCCGATCCCGCGCGCCGAGGGCGACTACAGCGTTCACAGCGAGGGCTCCGACGAGGACGCCGCGCCGCGCCGCTCGCGCAGCCGCGAAGGTTCGCGCGACGGCGCCCGTGGCGGCCGCAAGCCGCGACGTGAACGCGAGCCGCGTGACGGTGAGCGCGAGCCGCGTCACGGTGAACGCGAAGCGCGTCACGGTGAACGCGAGCCGCGTCACGGTGAACGCGAAGGGCGTCGCGAGCGGGAGCCCCGCGAGGAGCGCGCAGCGAAGCCGGAGCGTGAACCGCGCCACGGCCGCAATTCTGCTCCGCAGGCCGCTCCGTCGCACGTGCCGTCGATCGGGCGTGCCGAGCCACGGCGGCCGCAGCGCGAGGTGGACCACGAGCCCGCCGATCATTCGCACCTGCCCGCCTTCCTGCTGCGACCCGTGCGCGCACGCGCATAAGGCCTGCTCCGATGCCGCCGCGCCAGCGGCGGTAGTCCAGCCAATCTCTGTTGCCGCCCGCGACCGGTGCACACGTCGATTCCCGGCGTTTGAAGCAAATGCGCGCAGTTTGCGCATCGCAATGCGGGCAAACGGAAAGCGTCCGAAAGTGCCGCTCAAGACGGACAAGCATCGGGCGCGCCGCATGGTCGTCGCAACCGGCTTCCCCGTAGTTCCACTATTTACCTTGCCTTCACTCTCGTCCCGTACCCTCGCCCCAATAGTTTAGTCATTGCTGCCGGGCTTAATCGGCATTGCGTGCATTGAGGGCGTGACAGTGGTCAAGCTGCTGGACGAACACGAACGTACGTTGGCCTTTGCCGAAGTCGCACTTGGCCAGATCCGCTCGCTTCGCCAGACCGCAGTCCCCCGCAACTACGAAATCTGGTACGTCTACGCGACCGGATACAACGCGCCGCTCAATAAGGTCGTCAACGAGACGCTGGCCCGCAGCGGCAAGCTCTCTGAATCCGATCTCGAGCAGATCTACGAAACCTACCTTTCGCACATCAAGACCTCGGACCGCATTGACAAGGTCGGCGCGCGCGTCATCGGCGAGATCGACGCCGTCATGAAGCTGATCACCGACGCGCTCGGCGTGTCCGCGACCTATGACGCCAGCCTCGTCGGCGCCAGCGACAAGCTTGCGAGCGCGACCACCCGCGATCACATCAAGGCAATCGTCGATAGCCTGGCAAAATCGACGCGCGAGATGCGCGAGACCAATCAGGCATTGGAGAACCGGCTCGCGCTGTCGAAGTCGGAGATCAGCGACCTGCAACACAGCCTCGAGGCGATCCGCGCCGAGAGCCTGACCGATCCGCTCACCGGCCTCGGCAACCGGAAATATTTCGACCGCTCGATCGACATGGCGGTGCAGGCCGCGCTCGCCAGCGGCGAACCGCTGTCGCTCCTGATGTTCGACATCGACCACTTCAAGTCGTTCAACGACTCCTACGGCCATCTCACCGGCGACCAGGTGCTGCGGCTGGTGGCGCAGTCGCTGAAGCAGAACATCAAGGGCCAGGACATCACCGCCCGCTATGGCGGCGAGGAATTCGCCGTGGTGCTGCCCAACACGGCGCTGCGGCAGGCGCTGACGGTCGCCGACCACATCCGCCGCGCCGTGATGGCCAAGGAGCTGAAGAAGAAGTCGACCGGCGAGATCCTCGGCCGTGTCACGATCTCGGTCGGCGTCTCCATGCTGAAGCCGTCCGACGATACCGACTCGCTGATCGAGCGCGCCGACGCTTGCCTCTATGCCGCCAAGCGCGCCGGCCGCAACCGCGTGATCTGCGAGGCCGATCCGGAATACAGCACCGAGATCCAGACCCGCGTGGCGTGATCTCCCTCACTTCCTCCACCGTCATTGCGAGCGAAGCGAAGCAATCCACCGCAACCGCATATGCGGAATCATGGATTGCTTCGCTTCGCTCGCAATGACGTGGATGGATTGGCTGCCTCAGGATGAGGAGCGCTTCCTTGCCGATCGCTTCTTCTTCGCCGACGGCCCCTTCGCAACCGCCTTTCTGGCAGCTGCTTTCTTGCCAGTAGCCTTCCTTGCAGCAGCCTTCTTCTCAGGCACCTTCGACTTTCGCGCGGCCGCTCGTTTCCTCGGCCGCTTGCGCAACGCGGCACGCTGGGCGGCGCCGAGCGCCGACCGTGCCCAGACAGCGAGTTCTTCCGAATCATCGAACAGCCGTGCCGGCAGCTGCCAGTAGGAGTTCACCGTCACCGTCTTGGAACGCGTCTGATACTGGAACGGCCCGGAGCCTTCCGCCTCGAATTGCGGGATGGTCTCCTCGTCGGCACGGAAGTAGAGCCCGGCGCGCAGCGCGAGCGCGAAATTGGTGCCGTCAGCCGAGATACCGTAGCCGGAGAACATCCGGCGCAGCGTCACCGGGCCGAAGTCGGCGAACAGGTCGGTGAGGAATTCGCGGTCCATGTGCCAATCGCCCCCGTCTGTCGCCTCATGGTAAGGAGCGCGTCTCCATCCACGTCATTGCGAGCGTAGCGAAGCAATCCATCGCGCAACAAGCGGAAACATGGATTGCTTCGCTACGCTCGCAATGACGGGCAACACAGGTGCCGATCACACGACAATCGATATGCGGACGTCTCTCTAGACCGTGGCCGGCTTGAGCTGCACCGATTCGCCGCAACCGCACGCGGAGATCTGGTTCGGGTTGTTGAACACGAACTGGGCCTGCATCTTGTCGGCCACATAGTCCATCTCGGTTCCAAGCAGGAACAGCACGGCCTTCGGATCGACCAGGATCTTCACGCCCTTGTCCTCGACCACTTCGTCGGTCGGGCGGATCTCGTGGGCGTATTCGACGGTATAGGACTGTCCGGCGCAGCCGCCATTCTTGATGCCGACGCGCAGCCCGACGATCTCGGAATCGGCGCGCTTGGTCAGCTCGGTGATCCGCTCCGCCGCGGCATCGGTCAACTTCATGACCTGCGGGCGGGGCCGCTTCGGCTTGGCTGGGGTTGGTGAAGCTTGCGTCATGTCACTCATGTGGTCAGTCCCAGCGGCAAATCAATTGCCGTTCTTCTTGAGCCTAAGTCCAATCCCCTAACGCATCACCACATATTGAGGACGAGGCGCGCCTCGTCCGACATCCGGTCCGGCGTCCAGGCCGGATCCCAGACCAGATTGACGTTGACGACGCCGACACCGGGAACGCTGGCAACCGCGTTCTCCACCATCTGCGGCAATTCGCCCGCAGCCGGGCAGTTCGGCGTGGTCAACGTCATCATGATGTCGACCGAGCGATCATCCTTGAGATCGACCTTGTAGATCAGGCCGAGCTCGTAGATGTCGGCCGGGATTTCCGGATCGAACACCGTCTTCAGCGCCGCGACGATCTCGCCGCTCATGCGCTCGGTCTCCTCCGCCGGCAGTGCCGAGGTGGTTTCCATGGTGGCCGTCTTGACTTCGGCTGTATCGGTCATGCGAACAATTCCCGCGCCTTGATCAGCGCCTGCGCCAGATGGTCGACTTCTTCCCTAGTATTATACATCCCGAAGGATGCACGGCAGGTGGCCGTGACGTTGAACCGCTCTAAAAGCGGCATTACGCAATGCGTGCCGGCGCGCACCGCAATGCCCTGGCGGTCGATCACGGTCGCGACATCGTGGGGATGCGCGCCCTTCATTTCGAACGAGATCACCGGTCCCTTGTTGCGGGCGGTTCCGATCACGCGCAGCGAGTTGATCTCGCGCAGGCGATCCTGCGCGTAGGTCAGCAGCTCATGCTCATGCGCGGCGATGCGCTCCTTGCCGATCGAGTTGACGTAGTCGATCGCAGCGCCGAGCCCGATCGCCTCGACGATCGGCGGCGTGCCGGCCTCGAATTTGTGCGGCGGATCGCCATAGGTGACCCAATCCTTGGCCACCTCACGGATCATCTCGCCGCCGCCGTTGAACGGCCGCATCGCCACCAGATGCTCGTGCTTGGCGTAGAGCGCGCCGATGCCGGTCGGTCCGTACACCTTATGGCCGGTAAAGGCGTAGAAATCGCAATCGAGGTCCTGGACGTCGATCGGCAGGTGCACCGCGCCCTGCGCGCCGTCGACCAGCACCGGAATGCCGCGGGCGTGCGCCAGCCGGATCACGTCCTTGACCGGAACCAGCGTGCCGAGCGCGTTCGACATCTGGGTGATCGCGACGATCTTGGCGCGCGGGGTCAGGAGCTTCTCGAACTCCTCGATCAGGAAGTTGCCCTCGTCGTCGACCGGCGCCCACTTGATCACGGCACCATGTCGTTCCCTGAGGAAGTGCCACGGCACGATGTTGGAATGGTGCTCCATGATCGAAAGGACGATCTCGTCGCCCTCCTTGATGTTCACCCCGCCCCAGGACGACGCCACCAGATTGATCGCCTCGGTGACGTTGCGGGTGAAGACGATCTCTTCGCTGCGGCGGGCGTTGATGAACTTCGCCACCTTGCCGCGGGCGCCCTCATAGGCCTCCGTCGCGGCATTGGCGAGGTAATGCAGGCCGCGGTGCACGTTGGCGTATTCGCTCTTGTAGGCCTCGGTCATGCGGTCGAGCACCGCATTCGGCTTCTGCGCCGAGGCCGCGTTGTCGAGATAGACCAGCGGCTTGCCGTAGATCTGCATGGCGAGCGCCGGGAAATCCTGCCGTACCAGCGCAACATCGTAACTGCCGTTGGCGACCGCCTTGTGCATGCTTACGCCCTCGCCTGAAGCCAGCGCTGCGCGGTGGCAATTGCGACCTCGCGCAACGTGTCGCTGGCGATGGACTCGATCGCCTCGCCGACGAAGGCCTGGATCAGGAGCGCCTGCGCTTCCTTCTCGGGTAGCCCGCGGGCGCGCATGTAGAACAGCAGGCTCTCGTCGAGCGCGCCGGTGGTCGCACCGTGACCGCAGGTGACGTCGTCGGCGAAGATCTCGAGCTCCGGCTTGTTGTCGGCTTCCGCGTCGTCGGACAGCAGCAGCGCGCGGGTCATCATCTTGGCGTCGGTCTTCTGGGCGTCCGGACGGACGATGATGCGGCCCTGGAATACGGAATGGGCACGGTCGTCGACGACGGCACGGAAGATCTCGCGGCTCGCGCAGTGCGGCACCGCGTGGTCCATGAACAGCGTTGTATCAGCGTGCTGCGTGCCGTTGATCAGATTGACGCCGTTGGTCTCGACCGTCGAGCCGTCGCCGGCGCAGGTGATCGTCAGCTGATAGCGGCTGACATGACCGCCTGAGGTCAGGCCGAACGTGTTGAAATGGGCGTGCGCGCCGAGCGACACCGTCGCCGAGGAAATATTGAAGGCATCGACGCTGTCTTCGACCAGGCGCACGTGATCGAGCCGTGCGTTGTCACCGATCGCAACAACCAGTCCGTCATGGGTCTGGTAGGCCTTGGCGCCGTCGGCGGCGAGATAGCTCTCCACCAGCGTCACGCTGGTATCGCGGCCGAGCCGGAGCAACGACCGCGTGAATGTCGAGGCCGGCGCGGTGCCGGATGCGACATGCACGATATGCAGCGGCTGGGTCAGCACCGCGCCGTTGGCGACGTCGATGACGACACCGTCGGTCGCCATCGCGCCGTTCAGTGCGATCATGGGGTTGGCGACATCAGACGCGAGAGCCTGCGTCGCGACGATCTCGTCGCCGGCTTCCAGCGCGAGGCGCAGCGGATTGATCGAGAGCCCTTTCTCCAGATCCTGCCAATCGGAAAGATCAGGCGCGAACGCGCCGTCGACCAGCACCAGGCGCCGGACGCCTTCGATCGCGCGGGCCTCTACGACGGCCCTGGCACGGCCCAGCGCGGCATCATCCGGGGACGCCGCGAGCGGCAGCACTTCGCGCATCAGCGCGCGCAGGTCGGTGTATTTCCAGTCCTCGATCCGGCGATGCGGCAGGCCTGATCGTTCATAAGCCTCGAAGGCCTGGCGCCGCTGATCGGCGATCTTGCCCTCGCCCGGCAGACGATCGCGCACTACAGCGAATGCATCGCCCAGCGCGCGCCCGGTCTCGGTCTTTGCAACAACGTTCATCACAAAACCCGCGTTTGTCAGGCAGCGTCTTCGAACTGCGTGTAACCGGACTCTTCCAGCTCCAGCGCCAGCTCCTTGCCGCCGCTCTTCACTACCCGGCCCTTCGACATCACGTGCACGAAGTCGGGCACGATGTAGTTGAGCAGCCGCTGATAGTGGGTGATCACGACCATCGCGCGCTCCGGCGAGCGCAGCGCGTTGACGCCGTCGGCCGCGATCCGCAGCGCGTCGATGTCGAGGCCGGAATCCATTTCGTCGAGGATGCAGACGGCCGGCTCGAACAGCGCCATCTGCAGGATCTCGTTGCGCTTCTTCTCGCCGCCGGAAAAGCCGACATTGACGCCGCGCTTCAGCATGTCCTGCGGAATGTTCAGCGACTTGGCCACCTCGCGGACCTTCTTGAGGAAGGCTGGCGACGAGATCTCGTCCTCGCCCCGCGCCTTGCGCTGGGCGTTGAGCGCCGCATGTAGGAAATTCCAGGTGGTGACGCCGGGGATCTCGACCGGATACTGGAACGCCAGGAACACGCCCTTGGCGGCGCGCTCGTTGGGCTCCATCTCCAGCAGGTCCTCGCCCCTGAACAGGATCTGCCCGCCGGTGACTTCATAGCCCGGCTTGCCGGCGATGACGTGGGAGAGCGTCGACTTGCCGGAGCCGTTCGGCCCCATGATCGCGTGCACCTCGCCCGGGTTCACCGTGAGCGACAGCCCGTGGAGGATCTCACGCTCCTCGACACGAACCTGCAGATCTTTCACTTCAAGCAGAGACATCTGATTTTTCCTGAGCATCACCCCGAGGCACGTCGGCCGCGCCGTTGGCGGGATGGATTAGCCAACCGAACCTTCAAGGCTGATCGAGATCAGCTTCTGCGCTTCCACCGCGAACTCCATCGGCAGTTGCTGCAGCACGTCCTTCACGAAACCGTTGACGACGAGGCCGACGGCTTCTTCCTGCGAGAGCCCGCGCTGGATGCAGTAGAACAGCACGTCCTCGGAAATCTTCGACGTCGTCGCCTCATGCTCGAACGTCGCCGAGGAATTCTTGGCCTCGACATAGGGCACGGTGTGCGCGCCACATTTGTCGCCGATCAGAAGCGAGTCGCAGGCGGTATAGTTGCGCGCGCCGGTGGCCTTGCGATGGGCGCTGACGAGACCGCGATAGGTGTTCTGCGACTTGCCGGCGGCGATGCCCTTGGAGATGATCCGGCTCGACGTGTTCTTGCCGAGATGGATCATCTTGGTGCCGCTATCGACCTGCTGGAAACCATTCGAGATCGCGATCGAGTAGAACTCGCCGCTCGAATTGTCGCCGCGCAGGATGCAGCTCGGATATTTCCAGGTGATCGCCGAGCCGGTCTCGACCTGGGTCCAGGAGATTTTGGAGTTCCTGCCGCGGCAGTCGCCACGCTTGGTGACGAAATTGTAGATGCCGCCCTTGCCTTCCGAATTGCCCGGGTACCAGTTCTGCACCGTCGAATACTTGATCTCGGCGTCGTCGAGCGTGACGAGCTCGACCACGGCGGCGTGCAGCTGGTTCTCGTCGCGCTGCGGCGCGGTGCAGCCCTCGAGATAGGAGACGTAGGAGCCCTTGTCGGCGATGATCAACGTGCGCTCGAACTGGCCGGTGTTGCGCTCATTGATGCGGAAATAGGTCGACAGCTCCATCGGACAGCGCACGCCCGGCGGCACGTAGACGAACGAGCCGTCGGAGAACACAGCCGAATTCAATGTCGCGAAGTAATTGTCCGAGGTCGGCACCACGGTGCCGAGATATTTCTGCACCAGCTCGGGATGCTCGCGGATCGCCTCCGAGATCGGCATGAAGATCACGCCGGCCGCCTTCAGCTCCTTCTGGAAGGTGGTCGCGACCGAGACCGAATCGAACACGGCATCGACCGCGATCTTGCGGTTCGGTGTCTGCTCACCACCGGGCGGCGGCTCGACGCCCTCGAGGATCGCGACCTCGCGCAAGGGGATGCCGAGCTTCTCGTAGGTCTTGAGGATTTCCGGATCGATCTCGTCGATCGAGGACAGCGTCTTCTTCGGCTTCGGCGCCGCGTAGTAGTAGATGTCCTGGTAGTCGATCTTCGGATAGTCGACGCGCGCCCAGGTCGGCTCGGTCATGGTCAGCCAGCGGCGATACGCCTCCAGGCGCCATTCCAGCATCCAGGCCGGTTCATTCTTCTTTGCGGAGATGAAGCGGACGGTGTCTTCCGACAGCCCCTTCGGGGCCTTGTCGGACTCGATCAGCGTCTCAAACCCATATCGATACTGGTCGACGTCGATGCGCCGGACGCGCTCGACCGTCTCTTGTACAGCAGGCATTCAATCCTCCGCTCGCGGTTTCAAGGACCGCGGTGGATATCAAGTTCCGAAAATCTCTTACGATGCTTTGTTGACGAAATCCGCTTAGAACAGTTCAAGCTGTGTTTCGTCGTTCCCCCTTAACTAAGGTATCGGCGAGCTTTCGCCAAGCCTTGAGGGTCAAATCCACGTCTGTCTCCGTGGTAGACCAGCCAAGACTGAGCCGCACCGCTCCCTGGGACACCTCCGAACGGTATCCCATTGCCTCCAGCACGTGGGACGGCTGGACCTTGCCCGACGAACAGGCGGAACCGGACGAGACCGCGATTCCCCCAAGGTCGAACCCGATGACCGCCGTCTCGGCCTTCATTCCGGGCGCCGTGAACAGGACGGTATTGGGCAACCGCTTGACGTCATCGGAGAACACCAGCACGTCCGGCGTCTGCCGCAGCCCGTGCTCGAGCCGGTCGCGCAGCCCCCTGACGCGGGCCGCGTCGCCCTTCAGCGCCGCCATCGCGGCCTTGGCGGCCGCACCGAACCCGGCGATGCCGGCGATGTTCTCGGTCCCGGCCCGCCGCCCGAGCTCCTGCCCGCCGCCGCGCAGAAACGCCCCCAAGCCCTCGACGCCCTCGGCGAGCACCAGCGCGCCCGCGCCCTTCGGTCCGCCGATCTTGTGCGCCGACAGCGTCACCAGGTCGGCCTGCGTCGAGGCCAGATCGAACGGGATCTTGCCGAACGCCTGGATCGCGTCGACATGCAGCAGCCCGCCAGCCGCATGGACGATTGCGGCGACGTCAGCCACCGGCTGAATGGCACCGGTCTCGTTGTTCGCCAGCATCACCGAGACCAGAGCCGGCGGACCGTCCGCCAGCAGTGCGCGCAGATGGTCGAGATCGATCATACCGGCGCGCGTGACATGGATTGCGGCGGTCGCCTCCGTCGCAAACCGACCGCCCGCGAGCACGGACGCATGCTCGATCGCCGACACCAGGAGCCGCTGCGCCGGCGCGCCCGCAGCGCGGCGCAATCCCGGCGTCAGTGCCAGCGCATTGGCTTCGGTCCCGCCGGAGAGAAACACCACGTCCTGCGGCCGGCCGCCGACCGCCTTCGCCACAGCATTGCGGGCTTCCTCAAGCAGCCGTCGCGCCCGCCGTCCCTCGCTGTGCACCGAGGACGGGTTGCCGATCAATTCCCACGCCGCAGCCATCGCCGCCTTCGCCTCCTGGCGAAGCGGCGTGGTGGCATTCCAGTCGAGATAGACGCGATCGGCCATGGAGCTATCCGCGGCAACCACCGTGGTTGCGGCCTTCACTGCGACATAACGACAGTTGACGACCGAGACCAGATCAGACGTCACCGGCACCGGAGATTTTTCACCCGCGGCGGGAGCCTTGCGCTGCTGCCAGACACGGCGTTCGCGGTCCCGAGCGCGATAGCATGATGACAGACCGAAACTTCAGGTAGCCTTCGAAGCAATCCGGCGTGTCGATCCGGATCGCCGCCGCCGCGTCGGCAACGCGCGCAACGCGACGCGGATTCGCGACCGCCAAGCGGCACAATTTCCTTGATTTTTGCCCCTTGCGTCATGCTAGAAGGCCTCCAGCGTGCCGCGCGGCGGTGCCTGCGCCGATTTCATCACGAGCTGCTCTGTTCGCGAACCGTCGCTGAAGATGGCTCCAACCGGTTGATTGATCGACGTCAATCAAGGGAACGCGGCAATCAAGGGAACACAATGCCTGAAGTCATTTTCACCGGCCCTGCTGGCCGCCTCGAGGGCCGCTACCACCCGGCCAAGCAGAAGAACGCGCCGATCGCGATGATCCTGCATCCGCATCCGCAGTTCCACGGCACGATGAACCACCAGATCGTCTATCAGTGCTACTACGCGTTCGCGCATCGCGGCTTCTCGGTGCTGCGCTTCAACTTCCGTGGCGTCGGCCGCAGTCAGGGCTCGTTCGATCACGGCACCGGCGAATTGTCCGACGCCGCGAGCGCGCTCGACTGGGCGCAGGCGATCAATCCGGAGGCGCGCGCCTGCTGGGTTGCGGGCTTCTCGTTCGGCGCATGGATCGGCATGCAGCTTCTGATGCGCCGGCCGGAGGTCGAGGGATTCATCTCGATCGCGCCGCCCGCCAATCTCTACGACTTCTCGTTCCTTGCGCCCTGCCCGTCGTCGGGCCTGATCGTGCACGGCGACAAGGATGCCGTGGTGCCGCCCAAGGACGTCAACACGCTCGTCGAGAAGCTGAAGACGCAGAAGGGCATCGTGATCGACCAGCAAGTCATCCCCGGCGCCAACCACTTCTTCGACGGCAAGCTCGAGCCGCTGATGGAGACGGTGACCGGCTATCTCGACATGCGGCTCGCCAACGTGCGCTGACGACGCCGACCTTGTAGCCCGTATGAGCGAAGCGACATGCGGGGCGCGGCCGACAAGAACCCGGATATCGCTGCGCTCATCCGGGCTACGGCACTGACCTATTCCGGCGCCAGCTTCAGCGCGGCAATCCCGATCAGCACCAGCGCAATCCCCGCGACCTTCATCGGGTTGAGCGCCTCGTTGAACAGCAGCACGCCCATGGCCAGCGTGCCGGCCGCGCCGATGCCGGTCCACACCGTGTAGGCGACGCCGACGCCGAGCACCTGCAGCGCGCGTCCGAGCAGGAACACGAACGCGGCGAGCAGCAGCAGCGAGACCAGCGTCCAGCCGAGCCGCGTATAGCCTTCGGCATATTTCATCGAAATCGCCCAGCCGACGTCCAGCAGGCCGGCGACGACGAGCGCGATCCAGGCAACCGAGTGCGACATGGCTTACGCGGCAAGCTTCAGCATATGCGCGCGGTGGCCGACCAGGAACGCGTGCAGCAGCGCCGGATAGTCAGGCGACACCGCGCTGCGCACGCTCGGCCGCTGTGCCAGCGCGCTGCGCCAGGCGCGAAGTTTTGGCGTGTGCGTGAAAACAGCGAGATCGGTCAGCTGGTCGAACAAATCGAAATAGCGGAAGATCGGCGCGAACACCGCATCCACCAGACTGAAATTCTGACCGGCGAAGAACGGACCGGCGCCGAGCGCGGCCTCCACGCGCGCGAATTTCGCCGCGACCGCCTGCCGCTTGCTCTCGAAGGCCGCGGCATCTGTCGCAGTCTCGAGCCCCCAGAGATCGCCGAGAATGGCCGAGCCGAACTCCATCCAGGCGCGATGCTCGGCGCGCGTCAGCGCGTTCTCCGGATGCAGCTTCGCCCCCGCCTGCGTCTCCTCGATGTACTCGCAGATCACGTTGCTTTCGAACAGCGCGACCTCCTTGCCGTCGTCGCGCGTCACCACCAGCACCGGCACCTTGCCGAGCGGCGAGATCTTCAGGAACCAGTCCGGCTTGTTGGCGAGATCGATGTCGATCCGCTCGAACGGCACGCCCTTCTCACGCAGCGCGATCACCGCGCGTTGCACATAGGGGCAGAGCTTGTGGCTGATCAGTTTCAGGGCGGCCATGACGAACCTCGCGTTCAATGCAACTGCATCGAATTAAATGCAACGGCATGGAACTGTCAAGGTAGATGCATTTGCATCTAAATCACGGTCGCGCGATGATGCCCCCGGTCATCGGGATCGGCACCCCCGTGGTGGCGGGATAGCTCAGCGGCAGGCCCTTCATGCCGCGCGCGGCAAGGAAGCCGAACGCCTGCGCCTCGATCGCATCCGCCGCCCAGCCGAGCGCCTCGGCCGGCTCGACGGTCGCCGGCGCCAGCCGCTCGCGCAGCATCCGCATCATCGTGAGGTTGGAGGCGCCACCGCCGCAGATGATCCAGCTTTTCGGCCGTTTCGGCAGCAGCGGCACGACGCGGGCGATGGCCGCGGCAGTGAAGGCGGTCAGCGTCGCGGCGCCATCGGCCGGCGCCACGGCGCCGAGCTTGAGGCTCGCGAAGTCGTTGCGGTCGAGCGATTTCGGAGGCGGCAGCGCAAAGAACGGCAGCTTCAATGCCTGTGCGATCCAGGCCTCGTCCGGTTTGCCCAGCGCGGCGAACTTGCCGGCGGTGTCGAACGGCTGGTGCATCTGACGGAACATGAAGTCGTCGAGCAGCGCATTGCCCGGCCCGGTGTCGCAGGCGATCAGCGTGTCCGTGCCGTCGATATAGGTGATGTTGGAGACGCCGCCGATATTGACGACGACGATCGGCCCCTCGCGGTTCAGCGATTGCACCAGCGCGCGGTGGTAGACCGGCACGAACGGCGCGCCCTGCCCGCCGGCCTCGACGTCGGCCGCGCGGAAATCATGCATCACCGGAATGTGGATCACCTTGGCGAGCGCCAGGGCATCGCCGATCTGCACCGTCAGCCTGCGCTCGGGGCGGTGCAGCACGGTCTGGCCATGGAACCCGACGATGTCGATATCCTGGGCGGAGATCCGGTGCTGCGCCGTGAAGCTGGCGACCGCCTCGGCATGGGCCGTGGTGACGGCCTGCTCGGCCTGCCGCAAAATCCCCGGCCGGGCGTCGCGCTGCGACAGATGAACCGCCTCCGTCAGCGCCTGGCGCAGCAGGCTGCGCTCGCCTTCAGTATAAGGCCGATAGCCCGAGGGTCCGAAAGACTTGATCTGACGGCCATCGGTCTCGATCAATGCCACGTCGACCCCGTCGAGCGAGGTACCGCTCATCAGACCGAGTGCCGTTAACATCATGTTGGAAGCGCCCCAGCCGGGAACCCCCGGCTTGTCTCAAACAAGTACATCCTATAATGCCACTGCGCGTTCGCCTGCGGCAGCCTCAGCGCCAAGGTTCCGCAAATTGATGCAAAAACCGTAAAAACAGAATGAGCTGGCTGGCCGACAAATGACTGCATTTAAATCGGATTTCCTGAACACTTTACAGGAACGCGGCTTCGTCCACCAGTGCTCCGATTTCGAGGGCCTCGACGCGCTTGCCGCGAAGGGCCAGGCGACCGCCTATGTCGGCTATGACTGCACCGCGCCGTCGCTGCACATCGGCAACTTCCTCACCATGATGATGCTGTACTGGCTGCAGCAGAGCGGCAACAAGCCGATCACGCTGATGGGCGGCGGCACCACGATGGTCGGCGACCCCTCCGGCAAGGACGAGACGCGCGCAATGCGCACGGTTGCGGAGATCGAAGCCAACAAGGCCTCGATCCGCGGCGTGTTCGCCAAGGTGCTGCGCTATGGCAATGGGCCTTCCGACGCCATCATGCTCGACAATGCCGAGTGGCTGACCAAATTGAACTGGATCGAGATGCTGCGCGACATCGGCCGGCACTTCTCGGTCAACCGCATGCTGACCATGGACTCGGTGCGGCTCCGGCTCGAGCGCGAGCAGGAGATGAGCTTCATCGAGTTCAACTACATGGTCTGCCAGGCCTACGACTTCGTCGAACTGTCGCGACGCGCCGGCTGCCGGCTGCAGATGGGCGGCTCCGACCAGTGGGGCAATATCGTCAACGGCGTCGATCTCGGCCGCCGCATGGGCACGCCGCAACTGTTCGCGCTGACCACGCCGCTGCTCACCACCGCCTCCGGCGACAAGATGGGCAAGACCGCCAAGGGCGCGGTGTGGCTCAACGCCGACCAGTTCTCGCCCTACGATTTCTGGCAGTACTGGCGCAATGTCGAGGACGCCGACATCGTCAAGTTCCTCAAGCTGTTCACTATCCTGCCGATGAGCGAGATCAGCAAGCTTGCGGCGCTGGCTGGCGGCGAGATCAACGAGGCCAAGAAGGTGCTGGCGACGGAAGCGACCGCCCTGCTCCATGGCCGCGATGCAGCGAACGAAGCCGCCGAGACCGCGCGCCGCACCTTCGAGGAAGGTGCGCTGGCCGAAACCTTGCCGACGGTGGAAATTCCGCGCGGCGAATTTGAAGCCGGCGTCGGCGTGCTCGTCGCCTTCGTCAAGGCCGAGCTCGTCGCTTCCAACGGCGAAGCGCGCCGGCAGATCAAGGGCGGCGGCCTGCGCGTCAACGATGCTGCCGTGATCGACGAGAAGATGTTGCTGACTTCGGCCAATCTCACGCCGGAAGGCGTGGTGAAACTGTCGCTCGGCAAGAAGCGCCACGTCCTGCTGAAGCCTGCATAGGCGCATTCGCATTTGTCGGTTGCAGGGAGTGCGGAAAGCGCGCTCCCTGCCTGAGCGCGATCAGCAAAAGCGGACTTCCGGTCTTGCGTCCGATCGCGCTCGAAAAGAATGCGATGGACCAGCAGACCACGCCTCCGAACGACACGCTTGCAACGCCGGCGAAGCAGTCCCGCGTCGCGCTGAACGTGCTCGCGCTCTGCTTCGTGCTGTCGGTGCTTGGGCGCGGCCTTAGCGACAGCTTCACCGTTTTCCTGAAACCGATCTCGGAAAATTTCGGCTGGGACCGCGCCTCTGTGGTGTCGGTCTACTCGCTGACCTGGCTCGCCAGCGGCCTGACCGCGCCGCTGGTCGGACGCCTGTTCGACCGCTCGGGTCCGCGCGTGGTCTATGCGCTGGGCCTGTCGCTGCTCGGTTGCGCATTCCTCGTTGCTTCACGCGCGCAAGAGCTCTGGCAATTCCAGCTCAGCGTCGGACTCTGCGTCGGTTTCGGCACCGCGCTGATCGGCAATGTGTCGAATTCGATCCTGCTCGGCCGCTGGTTCGGACCACGCCTGCCGACCGCGATGGCCGTGATGTATTCGGCGACCGGCGCCGGCCTCCTGCTGCTGTTGCCGCTGTCGCAGGTCTTGATCGAACGGATCGGCTGGCGCGAGGCCTATCAGGTGTTCGGCATCGGCGCGCTCTGCCTGCTTGTTCCGCTGGTCTTTCTGCCGTGGCGGCTGCTCGCCGGCGGATCGCCGCATATCGTCAGGAAGACGGAAAGCAGTCTGGCCGACGAAGGCTGGACGCTGCTCAGCGCGATGCGCCACCACGCCTTCTGGGCGCTGTTCTCTACCTTCTTCTTCACCGCGATCGCGATGTATGCGCTGACCGCGCAGATCGTCGCCTATCTGATCGATGTCGGCTTCCCGCCGCTACAGGCGGCAACCGCCTGGGGCTTCTCCGGCGTCGCGCTGTTCGTCGGCATGCTCGGCGTGTCCACCCTCGACGGCATCATCGGCCGCCGGCCCTCGGTATTGTTCAGCTACGGCGTCTCGATCCTCGGCATCATTCTGCTCTGGCTGCTGCAATGGTATCCGAACTACTGGCTGCTGACCGGCTTCATCATCTGCTTCGGCAGCATGATCGGCTCGCGCGGCCCGCTGATCACCGCGACCGCGCTGAAGATCTTCCGCGGCGAGCGCGTCGGCACGATCTACGGCACGATCATGATCGGCAGCGGCCTCGGCTCCGGCCTTGGCTCATGGGGCGGCGGCCTGATCCACGACTGGACCCACAGCTACAATCCGCTGATCGTCTTCGCGCTGGTCAATGTGGTGCTCGGCCTGATCCCGTTCCTGGTGGTGCCGGCGCTGCGGCGGTAAGTTCGTGACCTGCGCGTCCGCTTACCGCGCGAAGGCGACGTGGAATCCGGCATGAACGCCTGCCGGCCTCGGGCCAGTGCCTTGGGCCAACAGGCGGCATTCGCGAAATGAAACAGGCCGCCAACTGCAGCGGCCCAAGTCGATGGCTCCAATTCCTCGATTGCGAGAACCGGCTCGAGCGGTCTTGTAAGCCACGGAAGTCGATCCTAGTCCGGTACTGCTAGTCGCAGCGACGGACCCTCCGGACCGATCCGTCGTCACGCTCGATCGTGACGGTGCGGCATCCGCGATATCCGCGATCATATCCGTAGGCGCGATAAGCGGGTCGATCGTAGTCTCGGTAGTAACGGGGCTCCGGGCCCACTCTTACGCCGCCGAGCGGAGTATCAACGGCAACCTGAGCTGACGCGGGTGCAATGGAGATCGGCGTGGCCATCGCGAAGCCGGCTACCGCCAGTACACCAGCCAGTAACAGCGTTCTCATGAGAGTTCCTCCTGAGTCATTGAATTGCTCTCCAACACCCCAGATAGGGCAAGGTTCCTGCGCGAACTTCATCCGGTGGCCTAGACTTGGTGGCAGCCTCGGATGAATGCGGACAGAAACCCGCCACCGCGCGTATTCCTGAACCAGGCAAATGCACCGAGCAGTCTGTCGAGGGTCGAAAGCGGACTCGGCGCGGAGCAAATAACCCCGGGGGGCCGGCAAGACAGACATTGTCGCATGTATCGGCTCGATCTAGGCTTCCGCCGCCGAGGGGCCTCCATGGATATCAAGCGGGCATTACCCCACCCCCAACTTCGCGGCGTCTTACGCGCCTTCGAGGAGAGGCGCGTGGAGCTGGGTAGCGCGGTCCTGGCCTGGCCTGTCGCCGCACGGCCGCATCAAATCCTGATTGTCCACCTGGCTGATCCATATCGTGTCCGCATCGACGGTGGCCAGGCGAACGCTACGCCCGATACGAGCATTGTCGGTCCGCAAACCTATCGCAGAGCCCACGTGTGTCTGTCGGGTTCGATCCACGTTTTCAGCATACTGTTTCAACCGGCCGGCCTGAACCGATTGGCTGGAATCGACATGGCGTCGTTGGTCAATCAGGACCCGGCAGCCTCCGATGTCCTCGGCCAATCCGCCACGGCCGTTGGCGACGCCGTGCGCCTTGCGCCGGACTTCAATCTGCGCGTCGCCGCCGTCGAACGCTGGGTTGAGACAATGCTTGAGAAGCGCGGTCCCGACTGCGCGATTGGCGTCGCGTCACGCCGGATGATCGCCGTACGGGACCGTTCGCGGATCGGGGACCTCGTTGCAAATTCCGGCCTCAGCGCCAGTCAGTTCCAGCGCCGGTTTGCGACGCAGGTTGGAATGACGCCCAAACTGTTTGCCCGAACGATCCGGTTCGACCGGGCGTTGGTCGCCCGCCGCGATGCCCCGCACCGGACCTGGACCGACATTATTCACGAACTCGGCTACTTCGATCAGGCCCATTTCATCCGCGAATGCCGCGCGTTCGCCGGCCTGCCGCCGACCGGCCTCGTCGGCGACTGGGACAATATCTTTTTCCCCGGTGAATGACCGAAATTTACAAGCGCTCACGCTGGCTTCCCGGCAAGGTCTGCCCTCACCGAAGACCTGGATGACGGCGAGCACGACGCAGCGTAAATTCGGCGTCGTTGCAGCCAGCATCGCGGTCGGCGGTCCAAGAGAACCGGAGCGATGGGCATGTCGACGAACCTGGAGCACTTCAAAGCCATCATCGAACGTGGATTTTCGCAAGGCGATCTGACGGTCGCGGACGAAGTTTGCGCCGAGAAGCTGATCGAACATGAGTATCTGTCGAAAACCGAGCTTCCCGGCCCACAAATCCTGAAAGCGCAGATCGAAGATGCAAGAGGCAGCATCAAGAATCTGCAGCTCGCGATAGAGGCGATCGTGGAAGCTGACGATACGGTATGGGCGCGCAGCAAGGCAACAGGCGTCGATCCGCGATCGGGAAAGCCAGTCGCCATCGATGTCATCGACATCTGTCGATTTTCCGCTGGCAAACTGATCGAACACTGGGGCGTGCCCGACCGATTTGCGCTTCTTCACCAGATTGGAGCGCTGCCACCTCCGCCCAAATTAACCTAGCGCTGGCGCGGGGCTGCGAACCACTGCGGCAGCATTATCCCGGCACATGACTGGAGCGACGGACAGCATGGCATCACCGCGAATACTCGGCCCACATGATGGTCATCTCGCCGTTCTCGGCGGCACGAGCGCCCGGTTCATGGTCGAAGGGGACGACGCCGGCAGGTGCTTTGCGCTCGTCGAGCATCCAATGCAGCCGCACGCTTTGGCAGCCCCCATGCACCGGCATCATCGCGAGGACGAGTACAGTTTCGTCCTCGAAGGCAGGATCGGGGCGCTGCTCGGCGAGTCCGTCGTGATCGGCAATCCGGGAGACCTGATCTTCAAGCCGCGCGAGCAGTGGCACACATTTTGGAACGCAGGGGACACGCCGGCCCGCGTATTGGAAATCATATCGCCGGCCGGGTTCGAGAACTATTTCCGCGAGCTCGCAGCAGAATTGAGCAATCGTCGTCCTGATCCGCAGCGGCTGGCGGCGCTCTGCGCGCGCTATGCGCTCGACATGGATATGAGCAGCGTGCCCGGACTGATCCAGCGCTTCGGGGTTCGCTTTCCGGGAGCGCCACCGTCCACGCCGCGCTGATTTTGCAATTTACGCGCTAATTGTTCGTCGTCGGCAGATCGTTCGGACCGTACTGCTTGAACTCGAAGATCTTGCGCGTCAGGCCGGGGGCCAGCGCGGAGATCGGATTGACGCGCAGCACCGGCGCGCTCGGCGTTCCCACCACTTCGTAGGTCACGCCGATCAGGCCTTCATTGCTGCCGGCGCCGAGGAAAATCCCGAAGAACGGGATCTGGCCGAACATGTTGTTCAACCCGTACATCGGAATGAAGGTGCCGTTCATCCGCACCTGGTTGCCGATATAGTCGATGCTGCCTTCGATGGTCGCGCCGATGGTCGGTCCCTTGACCACACCATTGCGGATCGAAAGCTGGCCGCTCTGGCGGGTGAATTCGGCGCGCAGCGCGTCGAATCCGATGCCGTTCTGGGTGCTGACCGGCCCGCCGGCGACGGCGCGATCGAGCTGGGTTTCGCCCTTCACCGAGAAGCCGGTGATGTTGATGAGCCCTTCCCTCGGGCTCGGCTCGGGGATCGGCGGCTCCATCGCGAGCGTAAGCTGGCCGCCTACCACCTTCGAATAGGTGTCGATGAAGCGCAGGAACGCGCCGGCGTCGGCGGTCTGCAGATAGATCACCTCGCGGCCCTGCTGGCGTCCGCGCATATCGACCGTGACGGGGGTGTCGCGGCCGACCTTGCCGCTCAGCGTGAACGCCTTGAAGAACCCGTTGCGGCGCGAGACCTTGGCGTCGACGCTGCGCAGCGCTTCGCCGTTGAATCCTGCGACCGCGCCGAGTTTCACATCGACATCGAAATCGGTGGTCCTGGTCTTGCTCTTGGGATCGCTGTCGCGGCCGGAGATCGCCGACTTCAGGAAGCCGCGGCCGTCGAACACGTCGCCGCGCATCGTCACCTTGATCACGCCGTCGGGACCGCGATCGGCCCGCAGCGATGTCTTGTCGCCTTCCGACGGCGCGTAGGTCGGGAAGTACGCATTCATGAGATCGCCGTTCTGGTCGACCTCGAGCGCGCCCTTGATCGACACGCCGGCGCCGTCGATCGAGATATCCTCGAACCTGGTCGATTGACCCTTCGGCACCACGTTGAAGGTCGCCTTGCCGGCCCTGCCCTGCGCCTTGACCCAACCCGGAAGAATGTTGTCGAGCTTGAGCTGGGTCAGGTCGGCTTCGACGCCCATCTTGGTGGTGGGGCTGTCGCCGCTGCCGATCTTGCCGCTCAGCTTGATCGGGATCGCGCCCGAGACCGCGGGACCGAGATCGAGCCCGAGGCGCGCGCGGCTCGCATCGTCCAGCGTCGCCTGCAGCTTGACGTCGGCATCGCCCTCAGCCGGCTTGCGGTAGTCGAGCGAGGCCGCCTGCCCGTTGATCTTGACGTCGCCCTTGACCTGGAAGCCGGCATTGCTGGCGATCACCTTCAGCGTGTTGGCTTCGAGCTTCTGGTTCATCACCAGCTTGTCGACGGCAACGCCGGAGATGTCGGCGGTGACCGAGTAGAGCGTATCGGCCTTGGTCAGCTCGCCCTTCACGGGCATGCCGAGATTGATCGTCGCGGTGACGTTGCCCTTGCTGGCGTTGGGATCGATCGGCGGACCGGAGAGATCGCTGAGTCGGTCGGACGCGAGGATTTCGGCGGCGGCCGGCACCGGACAGTCGACCCGGAACTTGACCTTCGACGGCGACGGCTTCGGCGCCATGTCCGGCACCTCGAAGGTGAAGTCCGACAGCGTGATCTTGCGGCCCGCCGGCGTGTCGGCAATGCCCTGGTTGATGGTCACGGTCGCGGTGCGGCCGGTCACCCGGGCCTTCAGATCCGCGTCATGCACCGCGGGCATCTGATCCACCGGACGCACCGTGACACCTGAGGCGACAATGTTGACCGAGAGGCCGTCATCCGGGATCGGCGGTCCCTTGCGCGACAGGTTGTGCACCGGCGAATTGACGCCGACATCGATACGCTGGAGTGTGCCGCGGTCGATCCGCTCGAGCACCCATTCGCGCACCTCGGGCACGATGATGATCGGCCATATCCGTTTCAGGGCCGCGGCCGACATCGGCGTGCCGGCGAATCCGAGTTGCAGCCGCGGCTCGCCGGAATAGTCGATGCTGCCGGTTCCGGCGACGCCGATCTCGCCATTAGAGATGTCGGCCTGGGTCAGCAGCACGCGCTTCTTGTCGGTGTCGAACCGGAAGCCGATGTTGATGCGATTGAAGATCAACGGCGGTTCGTTCTTGTCGGCGCCGGCCAGCACGATGGTGCCGCCGGACAGGCCGGCCTGCCAGTCGGTGACGTTGTCGTTCGGCGGCTCGAGATGGCCGAGCAGCGTGATGCGGTTGGCGCCCGAAATGATCTTGATCGGCGCCAGCAGCACGCGCCGCCCCGAATCCCATTCGACGCTCATCTCGGCCGAATCGACCGGCATCGGGTAGTCGGGCGTGTCGGTGTCGATGATGTTGCCGGCGCCGACATTGATCTTGCCGCGGAAGTAGGTCGGCAGGCCGTCGCGGCCGAGTTCGCCCTTCATCTCGCCTGACAGCGGCAGGTCGGCGGTGTAGGTCAGATCCTTGGTCCGGAGCGCGAGCAGGATGTTCCGGGTGGAAACCTTGTCGGCCTTGATGTCGACCGAGCGCACGCCGTTCTGCTGCGGTCCGACCAGCACGCGCACCGACCAGGGTTTTGCGCCCTCCTCGCCGAAGCTGAGCGCAACGCCGCCGCCGCTCGGGCGCCGCAGGCTGAGGCTGATGTTCTCAAAGCTCCATTTGTTGCCGCGCTGCTGATCGTCGACGACGAGATTGCCGTTCTTCAGGCCGATCTCGTTCAGGTTCTGCCCGTCGAGGCCGGTCATGCTGAGGCTGTCGAGCCAGTCGAGACCGGCGAGCAGCCCGCTCTGGGCCGAATCGGGTGGCGCCGAGGGCTCGGCGGCAACCGGCGGCGAGGCAACCGGCGGCGGCGGTGCTGCGGGTGTCGGCCGCGGGAATGTCGGCGGCATCCCTGCCTCCCGCTTGGAGGCAACGCCGGTGGCCAGCGGCTTTGCGGTGTCGCCGGCGGACACGGTGACATTGCCGTCGGGCGTGATGCGCACCGACAGTTCCGCATCGACCAGATTGAGGCTCTCGGCCCGCAACTGACCCATCAGGAGCGCGGTTCCCGACAGGCGCACTTCGGCCTTGGGCGCGCTCGCAACCACCGCATGGTCGCGGTCGCGGACGATGATGTCGCGGATGCGCACCGCGATCCTGACGCGGCCGGCACGCTCGATCTGCGTTCCACCGACCTCGACCGTGTTGCCGTGGCCGATATTCTCCTCGATCGCCGCGGCAAGCCACGGCGTCGCCATGTCGAGATTGATCGGGCCGGCGCCGAGCCGCCACCACAGCGCGCCGAAGCAGGTCGCGAACATCGCGACCAGCACCACGAGGACCAGTCCGATGCGACGAATCCAGCGCCCGCCGTTCAGCCAGCGCTGCATGCCGGAGCAGAAATCGGTGAAGCGATGCAGGTTGGTGTTGGAACGCGCCAGCAATTGCCGCGCACGGTTGCCCGCCGCCTCATCCTGCTCGTCCCACGCAGCGTCGTCTTCCCATTGCGAGAAGTCAGCCCCGGCGCGCGGATTTGGACCCTGCGGCGACGTGTTCCTTGCCATTGCCTCTCGGTGCTGACGGCGAAGCTGATCGCCGCCATCGGGGCGCCCGTCGATGCGTATCGAGCGCTCCTGTGCCGGCATCGCCGCCTATCCTCGCCTAATCATGTTACTCGCCGATGGCCCCCAGAACGGACCAAACCAACCAATCAAAAGCCAATTCAGCAAGCGGACGGGTCACGCGTCGAATTCCTTGTCACCATACTCCGTGGCCATCAAACTTGCCCAGCGGCCGGAGCGAATCCGGCCGCCGCCAATAAGACCCGCAATACCCCAATGGTTGAGCTTCGGAAAGCGACGAAAGGAAGGCGTATGTCCAAGAAAACGCGCAAGAAATCCTCCAACACAACCGGAAAGCGGGTCGCAACAAAGGTTGCGCGCGCCGCAAGCGCAAGCACTGGGAAGTCCGCGACGAAAACCCGCACAGCGGTTGCGAAGAAGGCAGCGGCCAAGAAAACAACTAAGAAAACAACTAAGAAAACGACCAAGGCGACCGCAGCGGGTGTTCGAAGCAAAGCCTCGCACAAGCCGGCATCGAAACCGTTAAAGCGAGAGCCGGCTGCAACCGTGACCAGTTCGTCCGCCGTCACACTTGCCGAGGGCGCCACGGCGCCTAGCTTCAACCTGCCGCGCGACGGCGGGGACAGCGTTTCGCTGAAGGATTTTGCCGGCAAGAAGCTGGTGCTGTTCTTCTACCCCCGCGCCGACACCCCCGGCTGCACCAGGGAGGCGATCGATTTCACCCGGCTCAAAAGCGAGTTCGCAGCGGCAGCGACCGAAGTGGTCGGCATCTCCGCCGACACGGTTAAGGCGCAGGAGTCATTTCGAAACAAACACCAGCTGTCGGTGCCGCTGGTCTCGGACCCAGCCCACCAGATGCTGGAGGCCTATGGCGCCTGGGGCGAAAAATCCATGTATGGCAGGACCTTCATGGGAATTATTCGCACGACGGTTCTGGTCGATTCCGGTGGAAAAATTGCCCGTATCTGGCGTCACGTGAAGGTCGACGGCCACGCCGAAGCGGTATTGGAGGCTGCCCAGGCGCTCTGACGGGACGGGTTCCGTTTCCTGAAAATTAACCATGACGGGCTCAAATCGGCCCCGCAAATTAGCCGTACGGAGCTTGGTCCGACCGGCCGCGGGAGTACCGATGTCGAGCCGGTCCGGTC
Organism: Bradyrhizobium sp. USDA 3262; assembly: GCF_054060035.1. Taxonomy (NCBI): domain Bacteria; kingdom Pseudomonadati; phylum Pseudomonadota; class Alphaproteobacteria; order Hyphomicrobiales; family Nitrobacteraceae; genus Bradyrhizobium; species Bradyrhizobium sp. USDA 3262. Next base: position 5,191,158 of record NZ_JBSSCT010000001.1, on the reverse strand, counting down.
ACCACAAACACCATCATCCGCAGGACCATGGCCGGACGCCGGCGCGCCGTCCGGCAGCCCATCACCCCGCACCTGCCGCCGCGGCGGCAGCGGCGGCGACCTCCGGCGAGGGCTATACCCTGGTCCATGCCGGCAAGCAGGTCCGGTTCGGGCCGGTGGTGTTCTGGATCATCGTCGGCACGGTGGTGCTGCTCGGCATGTGGTCGGCGGCGACCGCGACCTATTTCGCGTTCCGCGACGACGTGCTGACCCGGCTGATCGCGCGTCAGGCCGAGATGCAATACGCCTATGAGGACCGCATCTCGGAGCTTCGCGCCAAGGTCGACCGCACCACCAGCCGCCAGTTGCTCGACCAGGAGCAGTTCGACCAGAAGCTCGACCAGATCATGAAGCGGCAGTCGACGCTGGAATCGCGCGCCACCGCGCTTGGCGCGATGCCCGACGTCACCAGCACCGGATCGATCAAGCCGCAGGGCCGCGCCGAGGCGGCGCCGTCCTCCGGCACGCTAAAACCCTCCCCGATCAGCGACACCGTGATCTTCGTGGCGCCGCCGGATCGCGAGGCGCGGCTGGAATCGCGCGCGCCGCTGATCGCCAAGACGCAGCCGAACCAGTTCGCCAAGGCTCAGGGCGTCGACAACGTGCTGGTCCGCCTCCAGACCTCGCTTGACCAGGTTGAGCGGCGCCAGGTTGCCGCGCTCGCCTCGGTCGAGGACAGCATCGATTCCAAGGTGCGCCGGATGCGCGGCGTGATTTCCGATCTCGGCCTCAACATGGCGCAGCTCGAAGCGGCGACGCCGCGCTCCGGCATGGGCGGGCCCTTTGTCCCTGTGAAACTCTCTGCCGACGCCGGCGCGTTCGAACGCCAGCTCTATCGCATCAACATCAACCGCGCGCAGATGCAGCGGCTGAACCAGACGCTGGCGCTGGTGCCTTACCGCAAGCCCGTGGTCGGTGAAGTCGAATTCACCAGCGGCTTCGGCGTGCGCACCGATCCCTTCCTCGGCCGGCCGGCGATGCACACCGGCCTCGACTTCCGGGCCGCGCAAGGCGATCCGGTGCGTGTCACGGCCAACGGCAAGGTAGTGTCGGCGGGCTGGGCCGGCGGCTATGGCCGCATGGTCGAGGTCGATCACGGCAACGGCCTGTCGACCCGTTATGGCCATCTCTCCGAGATCGGCGTCAAGGTCGGCGAATACGTCAAGATCGGCCAGGTGATCGGCGCCGTCGGCTCGACCGGCCGCTCCACCGGTCCGCATCTGCATTACGAGACCCGCATCGACGGCGAAGCGGTCGATCCGCAGAAATTCCTCCGCGCCGGCGTCCGGCTCAGCGCGGGCTAGTTCAATCGCACAACGATCGATCTGAACATCGGCGCAAGCGGTCTCACTCGCGCCGATCGCGTTTGTGGCTTCAGCGGCGTCCGCCGCCGCCCATACCGCTAGGCGGCCCGCCGCCACCGAATCCACCGCCGGGACCGAGCGGCCCGCCGGGCGGGCCGAAGCCACCGGGACCGGGGCCGGTCGGTCCACTACTCAGCGGATCAGGCGCAGTCCCGCCGCCTGGCGGGCTGCTGCCCGGCATGCCGGACGGCGCCCCACCGGGGCCGCCACCCGGACCGCCGCCACCAGGCGCGCCGCGGCCGCCCGGTCCGCCAAGTCCCGATCCAGATCCCGATCCATGACCCGGCCCGGATCCGCCGCCGCCGGGGCCACGGCCCGGCGTACCCGGGCTCTTCACCGACGAGCCCGGGAACTTGCCGACCGATTGCACCGATTCGACGCGCAGCTCGCGCGGGCCCGACAGCCGCGCGTTGACGACGACGCGCGTGTCGGCCGCCGGCGAGAACCGCGAATGGTCGCGCGCGACAAAGCCGGACCCGAGCTGCAGATCATTGCCGACCCGCCGCACATAGGCCTCGATCAACAGCCGGTTCGCGCCGGCGAGATCGGAGAAATCGTCGGCGCGGCTGCGCGACACCTGCATCACGCCCTGCGCGACGTGTCCTTCGGCTAGCACGCGCTGACCGACCAGCGCCGCATCGACGCCGGCGAGCTTGAGCTCGCCGATCCGCAAGACGCCGGCACGGTCGCGCTCGAGCGGCCCTGCGACGCGCGCGGCAGCGTCATGGCGCTCCTGCACCAGACTTGCGACGACGACGCCGTCGGTGCGGCGCAGCCCGAACACGGCGACATGCGCGCCCACCTTCAGCCAGCTCTCGCGTCCGGTCCAGGCGACCGTCTGGCCGAGCACCGTCAGCCCGCCCGGCTTCATTTGCTCGACCGGCCCGGTCACCTCGCTGGTCACATCGATGCGTTTGGTCGACAGCGCGCCACCGGCGTCGCGCTGCGCCACCACGCGCGCGAGCTGTCCGATCCGCAGCGCCTTGGCGCTCGCCGTCTCGCCGTCGATTCTAACCGGCACGTCGGGTGCATAGGCGACGCGCTCGCCATTGACATAGATCGAGCCGAACCGCTGGATCACGCCGACGATGCCGGTGCCACCGATGCCCTGATCGGAACCGGTGATACCGGTGCCGCCGATGCCCTGATCGTTGCCGCGCTTCTTGACCTGCGCGCCCGCGAGCGACGTTCCGGCAAGCCAGAAGCCGACAAGCAGCGCACGGCGCGAGATAACGGGCGGACCGTTCACGACGCACCGCCTTCGTCGGCATCGTCATCGACCGAGCCGTCCGGACCCTCGCGATAGATGTAGATGCCGAAATTCCAGCGATAGTCGCCGCCCTTGTCTTTTGCCAGCGCGCGATTGGCCTCGCGGTTGGCGACCTTGAGCGCCTCCATCGCGAGCTCGCGCGAACGGCCCTCGAGCCGTTTTGCCAGCTTCGCCGACAGGCCGTCGTAATGCACCGCGCGCTCGAGGAAGCGCGGCGCGGCCGAGGATACGTTGAGCTCGGCGGCCGCGACATGGTCGTGCAGGTTGCGGCCGAGATAGTGCCATTTGCGGTCGTCGTCGCCATGCGGCACGAAGGCCTCCTCGACCAGCACGATCTCGTCGTCGTCATTGATGTTGACGAGCTTGCGGTCGAGCCATTCGTCCAGCACCGCGCGCGGCCGCACATCCTTGGTGATCGATTCGACCAGCGTCTCGAACGACGGCGCGCCGCCTTCGGCGGTGCGCGGCAGTGGCAGCGGATCGCCCTTGGCATCGGTGAACTCGGGCGCGGCCAGCCAGCGCGCGATGATCGCGCTGGTGCGCGACAGCGTCGCCGGCACCGCATTGACCGGCGCGCCGGCGCCGCGCAGCCGCGCCACCTCCTTGCGGTGAATGCCGGTCAGCAGGCTGACGCGGCTGTCGGTCTGCTCCTTGCCCTCGAGCGCGAAGTCGTGCTCGGCGACGTTGACATAGAGCTCGCGCAGCAGCTGGGTCAGCGCCGGAAACGTCATGCCGCCGCGGATGCAGAGCCGCACCAGCGGGCGCAGCATCCGCGCCAGCGGCGCATGCAGCTTCGCTGCGGCGATCGGCGCGGACGATCCCACCTTCGACTTCGGGGCCTTGGCATTCATGCCCAACTTTTAGCCGTCCGCGCCGTGGGACACAATCCCACCTCACTTGACGTGTGACATTTTCCCACTTATGGGAAACAAAATCACCTCCGGACACAGTCCGCGCGCTCGCTAGCGGGTGCCACGGTGTCCGGCATTGCCGCCATCGCCACGGACCGCTCCATGACGTCTGCCCGATTCGACCTTGCGATCGCGGAAGCCTGCCGGATCGCCCAGGTTCCCTTTGAGGAGTTCGTGTCGACGGTGATGGCGGGCGGCTATCCCTGCCTGCCGGGCGTTGCGCCCGGATCGCCGCGCCGCTTCGACGAAACCGACCTGCTCGCGCTCTACATCTACGGCCGCCTGCTCGCCTTCGGTTTCGGCGGTCTGCGCGCCGGCGAATATGCCTGCCGCGCGCATGCGGGCCTCCGCGCCGAGCCTCGCGCGCAATCGATCTCGATTGCGCTGACGTCCGACGGCGGCAAGCGCGTCGTGATCGAGCAGGATCTGCAGCGCCCGGCAGCGGCGATGCCGCCCGAGCGGATTCACTTCGACATCGCAGCGATCAGGCGCCAGCTCCAGCGACCGGCCGAACGCAGCACCGCCGAGCCGGCCTGACGCTCCGCTAGAGCAAGATGAGATTCGGTCGAATGGCGAGCGCAATGGTGCTGCGCTCCCTCTCCCCGTTCTTACGGGGAGAGGGTTGGGGTGAGGGGCTGTCTCTGCATCTGCGGTGATAGCTGAGTTCGCGGAGACTCCCCCTCACCCGGAACGCATCTGACGATGCGTTCCGACCTCTCCCCGCGCGCGGGGAGAGGTGAAGCGGAGGCCGCCGCTCGATCCACAAGTAGGCTGATGGCGCTTTAGAACCTCCCGCCCTTGCTCGCCCGCCCCGCCATCGCGGCGCGATCGCACCGTCATGCGTTCCGATCCTTCCTCCCAGAAAAGTTGTCCACCGCCATACGTGGGACATAATCCCACATTTTAGTCCGACGCCATTGACGTGTGAAATTTATTTTATTTCCCACGTATCCAGAATCCGTTCAGCAGGGAATCCGACGCAATGTCTCTTCGTTCGGCCCGCGAATCCGGTTCGTTTCACGAATCCGATTCGTTTCACGAATCCGGTCGGTTCGCCGCCACCACATTCCGCTTCACGCCGCAGGACCCCTGCGGCCCGATCGAGCCGGTGTTTCCGGCGCTGCTGCGCTCGCTGGTGTTCGCCGCCGCGCTGGCGCTGCCGTTCATCGTCGCCCTGTTCGTCGCATGATCCGGATCGAGCCGCCCATGATCGTCGTCAACGAGCCGGCCCGGCGTCCGTCGGTGCTCCACATCTTCAAGGTCTACTATCCCGACCTGTTCGGCGGCACGCTGACGGTGATCCGCGATATCTGCGCCGGACTGAAGGACACCTTCAACGCCGCCGTGCTGGTCTGCTCGCGCTCCGGCGGCGAGCGGCAGATCGTGGTCAACGACGTTGCGGTCGAGCGCGTGCACTCGTTCGGCGACGTGCTGTCGCTGCCGGCGGCGCCGACCTATCCGTGGCGGCTGTGGCGCCGCATCGCCGAGCACGATCTGCTGGCGCTGCACGCCCCCTTCCCGCTCGCCGACCTCGTCTTCGCATTCGGGCTCGGCCGCACCCGCCCGCTGGTCGTGCACTGGCACGCCGACATCGTCTCGCACGCGGCCTTGCGCTTCCTCGTCGAGCCGATGATGCGGCGAACGCTGCGCCGGGCCGCCGCGATCATCGTCTCCGATCCGGTGCTAATCGAAACCACGCCGCTGCTGCAGGAATTTTCCGACAAGTGCCACGCCGTTCCGTTCGGCGTCGATGTCGCCAAATATGACCGGCCGGCCGCACAGGCCGACGACGTCAACGCCCGCGGCCGTCTCGTGCTCGCCTGCGGACGGCTGGTGCCCTACAAGGGTTTTGACGTGCTGGTGCGCGCCGCGCATGCCCGCAATTTCGAGGTCTGGATCGTCGGCGAGGGCCGCGAGCGCGACAACCTTGAGCAGCTGATCCGCGACTATGGCTTGCAGGACCGTGTCCGCCTGCTCGGCTCGGTGTCCGAGAGCGAACGCGTCAAGCTGATGCGCATCGCCGACGTCTTCGTGATGCCGTCGGTGACCAATGCAGAGACCTTCGGGCTGGCGCAGCTCGAGGCGATGGCCGCAAGCCGGCCCGTCGTCAACACCGCGCTCGACACCGGCGTTCCGCATGTCGCCCGCGACGGCCTCGAGGCCATCACGGTACCGCCCGGCGATCCCACCGCGCTTGCCGACGCCATCGAGACGCTGATCAACGATCCCGAGCGGCGCCGCCGCATGGGGCAGGCCGCGCGCCATCGCGCGATGACGAAATACTCAACCGCAGCCTTCAAGGAGGGAGTCGAGACGGTGTATCGCAAGGTCGTTACCGAGGAGGCCGCCGCAAGGGACGCGGGGTCGTCAGCCCCAGCCCCGCGTCCCCGAACGGCAGGGTTCGTCGGCGCGATCCAGATCGCGGCAACACTGGCCTGGTCCGACGTGCGTCATCGCTACGTCCGCTCCCTCCTTGGACCCTTCTGGATGTCGATCCAGACGGCGATCATGGTGGCCGTGCTCGGCTCGGTCATCGGCCATCTCTCCAACGCCAGCGCGGTGGCGCGGCTGCCGATGCTGGCGGCGAGCCTCACCGCTTGGACCTTTCTCAACAGCGTGGTGCTCGACGCCACCACTGCGCTGCAGGGCTCGGCCAGCCTGATCAAGGATCGCGCGCTGCCGCCGGTGATCTTCCTGCTGCAATGTACCTTCCGGCAGGCGCTGTTCGCCGCCCATAACGCGATCGTGCCGCTGCTGCTCTGGCTCGTGCTGACGCCGCGCGATGTCGGCGGCGCCATCGCCGCTCTTCCCGGCCTCGCTCTGTTCGTGGTCTGCACGCTGGGTCTGAGCCTCGTGCTCGGCGCGCTGGCGACGCGTTACCGCGACATCAAGCCGATCATCGAGTCCTCGCTGACGCTGGCCTTCCTGGCCTCGCCGATCATCTGGACATCCGAAATGATCGATCGCGGCTCGACCGTGATGCGGCTCAATCCGCTGACGCATCTGTTCGCGATCTGGCGCGACCCGCTGGCGACCGGTCATGTCGCAACGGCAAGCGTGATCTACGTGCTGGCCTGCCTCGCCGCGCTCGCGGTCGCCGCGATCGTCACCATCACCCACCTGCGCAAAGCAGCATTCTGGATCTAGGGCATGGCAAGCATCCACCTCCGCGACGTCTGCCTCGATTATCCGCTGTACGGCGCCTACGACTTCTCGCTGAAGCGCCGCCTGCTCGGCCGCCTGTTCCGCCAGGCCAGCGAGATGCGTACCATCCGCGCGGTCGACAACATCTCGATCGAGGCGAAGGCCGGCGCGCGCATCGGCCTCGCCGGTCCGAACGGCTCCGGCAAGTCTACGCTGCTGCGGCTCATTGCCGGCGTATTCCCGGCGAGCAGCGGCCGCGTCGAGATTTCCGGCAACATCGTGCCGCTGCTCGGCCTCGGTGCCGGCGTCAATCTCGATTTCGTCGCCGCCGACAATATCAGCCTGCTGCTGCGGATCTCGGGACGCAAGCCGACGCCGGCGGTCCTGGACGAGATCTGGGCGTTCACGGAACTGGAGGAGCGCATGCGGCGGCTGCCGCTACGCATGTTCTCGTCGGGCATGCTGATGCGCGTGCTGTTCGCGACCGCGACCGCGTTTCCCGCCGACATCCTGCTGCTCGACGAATGGCTCAGCGTGGTCGACGAGAATTTCTCGGCCAAGGCCGAGCAGCGGCTGCGCAAGATGGTCGAGACCGCGGCGATCGTGATCATCGCCTCGCACGACCATGCCCTGCTGCGCCGGACCTGCAACAGCATCATCAATCTCGATCACGGCCGCATCGCCAGCACCGCCCCGCTGGATGCGCCCGTCCCGCATCACCTCGAGCTCAGAGAAATCAGCGCATGACAAAGATCCTGGTCGTCAGCGAGGCGCTTGGCGAGCCCAACCACAAGCGCGGCATCTTCCATTTCACCCGTGAATTGATCCGCTCGCTGGCCGGCGACGGACATGCCCTGACCCTCGTCGTGGAGACCACGCGCCGCTACCGGAAGCTGCGCCGCAGGCAGCAGCGGACGCGCCTGCTGCCCGAGGACTCACGGCTGATCGAACTGCTCGCGCTCTATCGTTACCTCGATGAAACCGACATGAACTCGCCGATCATGCGCGGCGGCCTGCGCCGCACCGTCGACTGGTTCAAGCACAAGCTCAACGCGGCGACCTCGCTCGAATTCATCATCGCCTTCCTGCGTTCGATTCATCTGCTGCCGACCAGCGTCAAGCTGATCGAGAACCGGACCGAGGGCCTCGAATACATTCCGACCGATTTGCGCCATCTCGAGTTGTTCGGCGATTTCCTGCTCGAGCCCGGCTTCTACAGCTATCAGGACACGTCGGCGCTGACCCGGTTGCCGCCGCCGCGGGTCGATGCGCGCGACTACGACGTCATTCTCGTCGACACCCCGACCCGGGTTGCGATCCAGCGCCGCCCGGGCGCAAAGGTGATTTGCGTCGTGCATGACCTGCTGCCGATCACCGATCTCAAGCTGGATGACATTGCAACACGCCTGTTCCTGTCGCGCCTTTTCACCAGCGTGAACCAGGCTGACGAGCTCGCCTTCGTCTCGAACTACAGCATGAACCGCTTCCGCGCCCTGCTCCCGCAATATGCGCACATTCCGGCGCGAGTGGTCTATCCGCGGACCCGTTTCGACGTCGCGGAAGCGCCGCTTGCGCCGGTGCCAACCGCGGTCCCGGCACGGCCGGACTTCGTCGTCATCGTCTCGAACGAGCCCCGCAAGAACCTCGCGGCCGTCATCCGCGCCTTCCGCAAGCTGCCGGAGGCCGATCTCGTCGTGATCGGCTATGCCGGCGGCGCCAACCAGGCGCGCAATTTGCCGAAAAACGTCCGCTTCTCCGGCTATGTCGACGAGCACGAGAAGGCGGCACTGATCGCGGGCGCGCACGGCCTGATCATGCCGAGCCTCGCCGAAGGCTTTGGCGTCCCGATCATCGAGGCATTCGCGGCCAATACTCCCGTGCTGTGCTCCGATATTGCCGTGTTCCGCGAGGTCGCCGGCAAGCTTGCCGACTATTTCGATCCGTTCTCGACCGACTCGATCTGCGCCTCGGTGCGGCGCGTGCTGGCGCAGCAGGAGCAATGGCGCGACCGGATCCGCGAGCGGCGGGCCGAGCTCGCCGAGCGCTTCGGCCACCACACCCAGGCGCGCGACCTGCTGTCCCATCGGGCTGCCCCGGACGTCGCGGCCGCCGCCGCGGCGCTCAGCGCCGCGATGGCGACCTTCAACGGTGCAACCGCGCACGGCGTGTGACCGGTCATGAGCACCGATTTCGACGCCATTGGTCTCGCAACCGAACCGCCAGCACGATGGCGCGATCGCGTCCGCGCCTGGTCCGGCTCGGTCGCCTATCTCCGCGCCACCGATACCCTGATCGCCCTGGCCGCGGCGTCGCTACCCTGGTCGACCACGGCACTCGCCGTCTTCATGCTGCTGTGGCTTGTCGCCGTGATCCCGACCATCGACGGGGAGCAGTTCATGCTCGACCTCGCGCAACCGGCCTTTGCATTGCCGATCGCGCTGGTCGCACTTGCCGTGATCGGCGTGGCGTGGTCGGAGACAAGCTGGCCCGAACGGCTGCAGGGCATCAAGCCGCTCAGCAAGCTGCTGCTGCTGCCGTTCCTGCTCGGCTACTTCCAGCGCTCGCAGCGCGGGCTCTCCGTGTTCCTGGCCTTCCTGGTATCGTGCACGGTGCTGATGATCCTGTCCTGGATCGTGCTGGCGCTGCCGCAGCTCAAGCTCGCGCACACCGCCTCCGACGGCGTGCCGGTCAAGAACTACCTCGACCAGAGCCAGGAGTTCGCGCTCTGCGCGTTCGCGCTGGCGCTGCCGGCATTGACGGCGCTGCGGGCCCGGCAATGGCGCATCGCAGCCGGCGCCATCGCGCTGATGCTGCTGTTCGTCGCCAACATGCTCTACGTCGTCTCGGCGCGGACCGCGCTGGTCTACATGCCGGTGCTGTTGATCCTGTTCGCCTCGCTGCATCTGTCGCGGCGCGCCACGCGGCTGCTGTTCGCCGGCGTCGCTGTCACCAGCCTCGTGGTCTGGACCACGTCCCCCTACCTCCGCCAACGCATCGCCGATGTCGGCATCGAGTATCGCGCCCACGACACCTCGGGCATCGCCTCGACCGCGCAGCGCCTGACCTATTGGCGGAAGTCGGTGAAATTCATCGCCGGGGCGCCCTGGCTCGGCCACGGCACCGGCTCGATCAGGCACATGTTCACGCAGGATGCCGTCGGGCAAGCCGGCCTTGAGGCCGAGGTGATCAACAACCCGCACAACCAGACCCTCAATGTCGGGGTCCAGTGGGGGCTGATCGGCATCCTGCTGCTCTACGCGATATGGACCAGCCACGTCAGGCTGTTCGCCGGCCGCGATCTCGCGACCTGGATCGGACTCGCCGTGGTCGTGCAGAACATCACGAGCTCGCTGCTCAATTCGCATCTCGCCGATTTTCACGAAGGCTGGATGTACGTGATCGGCGTCGGCGTCGCCAGCGGCATGGCGCTTCGCGCCCGGCCGGAGAGGATTTTGGCGGACAATGCCGCGGCAGGCGGGTTGAAGCGGCTTGTATAATCCGGAGCTGCATCTGCTCGCGCCGTGTGTGACTCACCGGTGGCGCAACAAATTCAGCGTCGTCCCGGCGTAGGCCGGGACCCATTACCACCGAAGGCGATTGTTGCGCGACGCTAGGGCCACAGCTTCCTCACCAACCCAATCCTGTGGTTATGGGTCCCGGCCTACGCCGGGACGACGGTGGTGTTTGCCGAGCGAGCACCGGCTTCATCACGCCCCGCCTACCGCGACGCCTCGTGCCCGACCTCGCCGGTGATGACGTCGCCGAACAGCTCCCACGCCTCACCGTTGAAGCGCATCAGCTGCATCTGCTCGATCGGGAAGTAGTCGTCGGCGGAGGTGTTGACCATGACGCCCGGCAGCATCAGGTCGGAGTGGAAGTTCTTCAGGTTGGCGGCCTGCTTCATCACGTTCTCGCGCGTGAGATTGTCGCCGCATTGCTTCAGCACCTGCATCATCGCCTCGGCCTGGACATAGCCATAGAGGTTGTTGGCGTTGGCCTTGTCGCCGTCGGGGTAATATTTGTCCATGAAGGCGCGCCAGCTTTGCACCGCCGGATCCTTGTCCCAGGTCGGATCGGTCGGGTCCTTCAGATAGGCGGTCGAGATGATGCCCTTGGAGAATTCGAGCCCGGCCGGTTTCAGCACCGAGGCGACCGAGGTCGCGGTGTTGGCGAGGAAGAATTTCGGCTTCCAGCCGAGCTCGCCCACTTTCCGGATCGCCTGCGCCGAGCCCTTCGGCGCCGCCCAGGAGAAGAAGATGTCGGCGCCGGAATCGTGCAGCGCGACGATCTGCGAATCGATCGAGGGATCGGAGACCTCGTACGACTTGTCGGCGATGATCATGCCGACCTTGTCGCCGAGCCCGTCCTTCAGGCCCTTGAACTGATCCTTGCCGGCATCGTCATTCTGCCAGAACACCGCGATCTTGCTGTCAGGGAATTTATCGCGAATGTACTTGGCGTAGATGCGTCCCTCGCTCTGGTAGTTGGGCTGAAAGCCCATCGTCCAGGGGAAGTTCTTGGGGTCGCCGAACTTGGTGCCGCCGGAGGCGACGAACAATTGCGGCACCTTCTTGGCATTCATGTATTTCATGATTGCCGAATTGGACGGCGTGCCGAGCGGCTGGAAGATCAGCAGCACCTCGTCGCTCTCGACCAGCTTGCGCGCCTGCTCGATCGCCTTCGGCGGCGAATAGGCGTCGTCGTAGCTGAGGAAGTTGATCTTGCGGCCGTTGATGCCGCCCTGCTCGTTGATCATCTTGAAGAATGCGGCCTCGGTCTTGCCGATCACCCCATAGGACGACGCCGGGCCGCTGTATGGCATGATGTTGCCGATCTTGATTTCGCCATCACTCGCGCCGGGATCGTATTTCTTCTGCGCAGTAGCCGAGGTCGCGATCAGCGCCGCACTTGCGAACGCCGCGATTGCGCCAATATATCCGAAACGAGCCGGCATCGTTTTCTCCCGATTTTTGTCGTTGGTTTTGGCGGCAAGTCTCGCAAGAGACGCATGTGCTGGCAAGCGCTGGGTTTTTCCGTTGGGCGAAACGGCATTGTTGCCTGGCGCTATTTATGATTGAAGGTCGATCTGGGGATCACGAGTCGAGGCGTTCTGATTGCGTAAACCGGACATCCGTACCGGTCCGCGGCATCCGCATCTTGCGGCCGCGGGCTATGAGATCACGCGCCGCCTCAGCGAGTCTGCGTTGGCGAAGCGTGGCCTGCACAAGGCCAATGGCGAGTTCGCGCAGCGCACGATCGCGTCGATCCGCGAAAAGCTGCAGCGCGGCGAGACCGTCTACATCGCCGGCCTCGCCTGCCCCGGCACGCACAATACCGGCGTCGCGCTGGTCGAGATCACCCAGAAGGACGGACCGCGCCTGATCGTCAACAACGAGGAAGAGCGCTTCTCCGGCAACAAGCACACCAACGAGTTCCCGCAATACGCGCTCGACGACATGCGCAAGGTGTTGCAGCGGATGGGCCGCGACATCGGCGATATCGCCGCCTTCGTCACGACGTGGGACTATCCGGCGCTGCTGGCGATGCTGATCCGCACCTCGCTCGAGGAAGCGCCGGCCAGCCTCAAATTGCTGCGCGCCCCGATCGCACCGGCAATCAATCTGCGTCAGCTGGATCAGGTGCGGCGGCTGTCGCGCCGGCTCGGCAGGATGTACGGGCTCGACAAGCAATTGCCGCTGATCTGCATGCCGCATCACGACAATCACGCCTGGTACTCGTTCACCGCCTCGCCGTTCGCCGATACGCGCGAGCGCGTTGCGATCGCGGTGCTCGACGGCACCGGCGACGTCGGCTCGATCTCGCTCTATGTCGCCGAGAACGGCGAGATGAAGCAGCTCTATTGCAATGAGAGCCTGTTCGACTCGCTCGGTGCTTTCTACACGGTGATCTCATCCAGCCAGGGCGGCTGGACCTGGCTCTCCAGCGAGGGCCGCTACATGGGCGCCGCCGCCTGGGGCGACATGAACCGCGCCACCAATCCGTATTATCAGCGCCTGAAGGCGGTGCTGCAGCTCGGGCCCAATGGCAGCGTTCAGCTCAATCGCGCGATGGCCAATTGGTACGCCGATCCTGCCGACAATCCCTATCATCAGCCGCTGATCGACATTCTCGGCCCGCCGCTGCGCCCCGACCAGCTCTGGAATCCCGACGCCGTGCTGCGCGTCGAGGACATCAATCACCGCCCCGACACCAAGGACCGCGTCGACAAGGCGGCCGCGACGCAATTGGTGTTCGAGGACGCGATGATCCATGTCATCGACCATCTCCTGCGCGCCACCGGCACCGACCGCCTGGTGCTGACCGGGGGCGTCGCGCTGAACGCGCTCGGCAACATGCGCCTGCTCGAGCATTTCGACGAAGCGTGGTTCGAACGGGCGCAGCAGCGCAAGACGCGGCTGCATATGTGGGTGCCGCCGGTGCCCGGCGATCCCGGCGTGCCGATTGGCGCGGCCTGGCTGTTCGCGCATATGGCGGGCGCGCCGCGCGGCGCGCCGCTATCGCACGCATTCTATTGCGGCCTGCCGTCGTCGAACGCCGACATCACGACGGCGCTGCAAGCCGACGACGTTGCCTCGACAGAGATCGGCAATCTGGCGACGTCAGAGGGCCGCGACGCGGTTGCCGACCTGATGGCGTCCATGGTCGCGCAAGGCGGTGTGATCGCGATCTATCAGGGCGCCGCCGAAACCGGCCCGCGCGCGCTCGGCCACCGCTCGATCCTCGCCAATCCCTGCGACCCCGAGGTGCGCGAGCGGCTCAACGAGCGCGTCAAGTATCGCGAGGCGATCCGGCCGCTGGCGCCGATGGCGACGCTAGAGGCCGCGCGCGCCTATTTCGAGCTCGAAGACGGCGCGTCCGACGCCGACTACAACGCCTACAACTACATGGTCCTCACGGCGCATTCGAAGCCGGAGGCGCGGGCGAAGATTCCGGCGGTGGTGCATGCCGACGGCACCGGCCGCATCCAGATCGTGCGCGAGGCCGACGATCCCCTCACCCATGCCTATCTGAAGGCGCTCGGCCGTCATATCGGCGTCGAGATGTCGGTCAACACCTCGTTCAACGTCGCAGGTCCGATCGCGCAGACGCCGGCGCAGGCGATGGACACGCTGCGCCGCTCCAAGGGACTCGATGCCGTGGTGCTGGTGGCCGACGACGGCACCGCCTATGCCGCCTGGCACGGCGGCGAGCGCGACAGCGGACGCTTCAGCGGATGGTATGCGGCGTGGAAGCAGGCGCGCGGCTGAACCAGGCCAGCACGCGGCCGTCGATCAGCAGCAGCGCGCTCGCGATCACCAGCGCGCCGATCACCTCGCGCAGCGCGATCGGCTCGCCGAGCACGAGATATCCGAGCAGCATCGCGGTGACCGGAATCAGCAGCGTCACCAGCATCACATTGGTCGCGCCGGAACGCCGCAGGATCTGAAAGAACACGATATAGGCCAGCGCCGTCGACAACGCCGCGAGCCCGAGCACGGCGAGCCATGTCGTTGCTTGGGGCATCGGCAGCAGCCACGGCCGATCGACGACGGCGGCGATGGGCGCCATCGGCACCGCCGAGGCGATCATCTGGAACGTCGCCGTCCCCAGCGGCGGCACCCGCTGCGGCAGCCGCCGCCCGACCAGCGCCGCGATGCCGTAGCTGAAGGCGCCGGCGAGGCACAGCAGGATGCCGATGCCTTGCCGGCTCTCGAAGCCGAGCGCATCGCCGTGCAGGATCGCAACCCCGATCAGCCCGGCCAGGACGCCCGCCACGCGGCGCGCCTGCAGCCGCTCCTCGCCGGCCGCCGCCATCACGACCACCGCGAACAGCGGCGTCGTCGCGTTGAGGATCGAGGCCAGCCCGCTCGGAATATAGGTCTGCCCGAACACGATCAGCGCGAACGGCAGCACATTGTTGAACAGCCCCATCGCAACGAACGGCGCCCAGCCGGACAGGCCGCGCGGGAATTCGATTCTGGCGGCCCGCAGCAGCGGCAGCAGGATGATCGTGCCGAGCACGACGCGCAGCAGTACCAGGGTCAGCGGCGGCAGTTCGCGCAAGATCACGCCGTTGAAGAAGAACGAGCCGCCCCACAGCACCGACAGCAGGACGAGCAGCCCCCAGTCGCGACGATCGATGCGGTTGTCGGCGGAAGGCATGTCGGGCGCTCACCTGCGGTCGGACAGGTGACTAGCGCAGGCTTGTGAATATTCCCACCCGATTTCCGTGAATGGCGGCCCCGCCTATTTCGGCCGCGACACGATCTCGATCATCTGGCCCTCGTCGGCGTCGGGCGCATGGGCCTTCGCCTTGTCGTAGGCGGCGAGCGCGGCGCGGCTGACAGGCACACCGGGCAGCAGGGTCTCGGCGAGCCGCACGGCGTAGTCGGCATCCTTGTGGCGCAGCGCCGCGGTAAACGATGCGCCGGAGAAGTTGCGGTCGATCATTCGCTTGCTGTGGCGGATCACCTGTGGGCTTGCCACCGCGCCGGTCGCCAGCGCCTCGGCCACCAATTGCATGTCGAGGCCGGCCTGCTCGGCGATCGCCACGCCTTCGGCGAGGCTTGCGATCTGCACCGCGCCGATCAGGTTGTTGATCAGCTTGAACACGGTGCCGGTGCCGACCGGGCCGAAATGCCGGATCGTGCTGCCGATCGGCGCAAGATAAGGCTGCGCGCGTTCGAGATCGGCGGGATCAGCGCCCACCAGCAGCGTCAGCTTGCCGGCGGCCGCCGCCTCCGGCAGTCCGGTGACCGGACAATCGATGTAGATCAGGCCGCGGCTGTTGAGCTCGCGCGCCATCTCGAGCGTGTGCTGGTAGGAGACCGTGGAGCATTCGATCGCGAGCGTACCGGCCTTCATGTTGGCGGCAGCGCCGTCCTTGGTCAGCCAGACCGCGCGCGAAGCCTCGTCGTCGGCGACCATGGTCACGACAGCATCGGCATCGATCGCGGCATCCTCCGGCGAGGTTGCCCAGAGCGCGCCGCGAGCGATCAGGTCCGCGGCCTTGGCCTTGCTGCGATTCCACACCGCGACCGTGAAGCCGGCATCGAGGTAACGGCCGGCCATGCCCTGGCCCATGCGTCCCAATCCGATGAAAGCGACGCGCGGCATGGGCTAATCCACATCCTCGACGGAGCCGGGCCCGGTGCCGAAGGCACGCTGCGCCAAGGTCGCCGCCATGAATTCATCGAGGTCGCCATCGAGCACCCCCGACGTGTCGGAGGTCTGCACACCGGTGCGCAGGTCCTTCACCATCTGATAGGGCTGCAACACGTAGGAGCGGATCTGGTGACCCCAGCCGATGTCGGTCTTGGCGGCCTGATCGGCGGCGGCCTGCTCCTCGCGCTTCTTCAGCTCGATCTCGTAGAGCCGCGCGCGCAGCATGTCCCAGGCCTGCGCCCGGTTCTTGTGCTGGGAGCGGCCGGCCTGGCAGACCACCGCGATGCCGGTCGGGATGTGCGTCAGGCGCACCGCCGACTCGGTCTTGTTGACGTGCTGACCGCCGGCGCCGCCCGACCGCATGGTGTCGGTGCGAACATCGGACTCCTTGATCTCGATCTTGATGCTGTCGTCGATCACGGGGAAGATCTGCACCGACGAGAACGACGTGTGCCGCCGCGCGTTGGAATCGAACGGCGAGATGCGCACCAGGCGATGCACGCCGGCCTCGGTCTTCAACCAGCCATAGGCATTGTGGCCGGAAATCTGGATGGTGGCTGACTTGATGCCGGCCTCTTCGCCCTGGGACTCTTCGAGGAACTCGATCTTGAAGCCGTGCTTCTCCGCCCAGCGCGTGTACATGCGCAGCAGCATCTGCGCCCAGTCCTGGCTCTCGGTGCCGCCGGCGCCGGCATGGACTTCGAGGTAGGAATCGAACTTGTCGGCCTCGCCCGACAGCAGCGCCTCCAGCTCGCGCCGGGCGACCTCCTTCTTGAGGTCCTTGAGCGCCTTCTCGGCCTCAGTGACCACGCCCTCATCGTTCTCGGCCTCGCCGAGCTCGATCATGCCGATATTGTCCTCGAGCTCGCGCTCGACCTTGCCGATGCCCGAGAGCGCATCCTCCAGTGAGGTGCGCTCCTGCATCAGCCGCTGGGCCTTCTGGGGATCGTTCCAGAGATTGGAGTCTTCTGCGAGCTTGTTCAGCTCAGCGAGGCGTGCCGTCGATTGTTCGACGTCAAAGATGCCTCCTCAGCAGCCCGACTGACTGCTTGATCTCTTCAACAAGGCGTTCGATTTCCGCGCGCATGGTCTTTCAGGTGTTGGCTAAAAAGGTTCCGGGGGATGTAGCGACCGGCGCGGCAAAGCGCAATCGGCTTGGCCGCACTATCCCGGCGATTTGGCCGGACAGGCCGCTAGTAGAGCCCCCCGGTTCCCGGGCGCATGAAGAAGCCGCCATCCGGCTGGGCCCCATTCTGCGACGGCTGCTGGCCAGGCGCCGGGCCGCGTCCATCGGCATCGGCGACGCCGATGACCGAATAGTTCTCCGGCGGCGCGGTGCCCGGCTTGAAGGCTTCGAGGATGGTGTTGCCACCGTCACCGGGACCGGCGCGCATGCCGGTCTTGGCGTCGACGCGGATCAGCTTGATGCCGGCCGGAACCTTGAACGGCGTCGGCGGTTTGTCGGCGAGCGCAAGCTTGAGGAAGTCGCGGGCGATCGGCGCTGCGACATGGCCGCCGGTGGCGGCGCGGCCGAGATTGCGCGGCTTGTCGTAGCCCATGTAGACGCCGACTGCGAGATCGGGCGAGAAGCCGACGAACCAGACGTCCTTCTCGTCGTTGGTGGTGCCGGTCTTGCCGGCGATCGGCTTACCGACCTCCTTCACGACGGTCGCGGTGCCGCGCTGGACCACGCCTTCCATCATCTCGGTGATCTGGTAGGCAGTCATCGGATCGAGCACCTGCTCGCGGCGGTCGACGAGCTGCGGCTCCGGCTGGCTCTTCCAGCCCCCGGGCGCGTCGCAGCCGCGGCATTCGCGGGTGTCGTGTTTGAAGATGGTATGGCCGTAGCGATCCTGGATGCGATCGATCAGCGTCGGCTTCACCCGGCGGCCGCCATTGGCGAACATCGAATAGGCCGTGACCATGCGCATCACGGTCGTTTCGCCGGCACCGAGCGCATACGACAGATAGTTCGGCAATTCGTCATAGACGCCGAAGCGCTTGGCGTATTCGCCGACCAACGGCATGCCGATATCCTGCGCGAGCCGCACCGTCACGGTGTTGAGCGAGCGCTGCAACGCGTTGCGCAGCGTGGTCGGGCCGTAATATTTGCCGGTCGAGTAGTTTTCCGGACGCCACACGCCGGCGCCCTGCCCCTGATCGATCTCGATCGGCGCGTCGATCACGGTGGTCGACGGCGTATAGCCGTTGTCCAGCGCCGACGAGTACACGATCGGCTTGAACGACGAGCCGGGCTGCCGGTAAGCCTGCGTCGCGCGATTGAACTGGCTCTGGTCGAACGAGAAGCCGCCGACCATCGCGAGCACGCGGCCGGTCCACGGATCCATCGCCACCATGGCGCCGGACACTTCAGGCAATTGCCGCAAGCGATACTGGCCCTCGACCGCGTTGCCGTCCTTGGTCACCAGCGGATCGGCATAGATCACGTCGCCGGGCTGCAGCACCTGCGAAACCGCACTCGGCGCCTTGCCCTTGGTCTTGGCCCAGCGCACGCCGTCCATCGTGATGATACCGGTCTGCCGTTCCTTGCTGACCGCGCCGCCGAGCTCGCGGCCCGGCTGGAAGCCGATCCGCGCCGACTGATCGCTGGTCTCGAGCACGACGGCCATCCGCCACGGCGAGATGTCGGACAGCGATTTCACGTCGGCAAGCTTGACGCCCCAGTCACCGGAAATGTCGAGCTTGTGCAGCGCCCCGCGCCAACCCTGCGCCTCGTCGTAATTGACGAGACCCGCGACCATGGTCTTGCGCGCCATCACCTGGATCTTGGGATCGAGCGTGGTGCGAACCGACAGGCCGCCCTCGTAGAGCTTCTTTTCGCCGTAGCGCTCGAAGATGTCGCGGCGGACCTCCTCGGCGAAATATTCGCCGGCGAAGATGTGCGCGCCGTTCGAGCGGCTGGTGACGTTGAGCGGGTCCTTGCGCGCCTTGTCGGCGTCGGCCTGCTTGATCCAGCCGTTCTCCAGCAGACGATCGATCACATAGTTGCGGCGCTCGATCGCGCGGTCGCGGTTGCGCACCGGATGCAGCGCGGCCGGCGCCTTCGGCAGCGCGGCGAGATAGGACGCCTCCGCAATCGTCAGCTCGTTGACCGACTTGTCGAAATAGACCAGCGACGCCGCCGCGATGCCGTAGGCGCCGAGCCCGAGATAGATTTCGTTCAGATAGAGCTCGAGGATGCGGTCCTTGGAATAGGCGCGCTCGATGCGCATCGCCAGCAACGCTTCCTTGATCTTGCGGCTGAACGAGACCTCGTTGGTGAGCAGGAAGTTTTTCGCGACCTGCTGGGTGATGGTCGAGGCGCCCTGCGGGCGACGGTTCGAGCCGTAGTTCTGCGCATAAAGGATCGCAGCGCGTGCCATGCCCTGATAGTCGATGCCGCCGTGCTCGTAGAAGTTCTTGTCTTCGGCGGCGAGGAAGGCGTTGATCACGAGCTTCGGCACCGCCTGGATCGGCAGATAGAGCCGGCGCTCCTTGGAGTATTCGCCAAGCAGCGCGCCGTCGGCGGCATGCACGCGGGTCATCACCGGCGGCTCATAGTCCTGCAGCTGCGAGTAGTCGGGCAGATCCTTGGAGAAATGCCAGATGGCGCCAGCGACGGCGGCGACACCGACCAGGAACACGACGGTTCCGGCGGCGAACAAGAAACCCATAAACCGCACGAGCAGGCGCATTATCGACGTTCCGTTCCTACCCTCCGGCGCTCAGTCGTCAGAAGCGCCTGTCCAAAAGTGCGAAAGCCTCACACAACGAAGCTTTGGCCCAGCGAGCCACTTGCGCACACGAATATACAAGAGCCGCCGGACAATATGGTCGATTCTGCGGACCTGCGGTCCATTGTCTATACCGTCGCCGCTGTGGCCAAACTAGGGCTTCGGCGCAACGGCCCCGGCTTTTCAGCGGGCCGATTTCACTTTGCCGACCCGGCGGTTGCCAACCGTTTGGCGAAGAACGTGTCGATCGCCTGGACCATCGAGCCGACCGCCTTGTTCCGCCAGCTCTCCGAGACCAGGTGCTCGAGGTCCCCCTTGTTGGAGACGTAGCCGATCTCGACCAGCACGGACGGCACGTCGGGCGCCTTCAGCACCCGGAAGCCGGCCGATTTGAGCGGATGCTTGTGCATCCGCACCGTGGTCTTCATCTCGTCCATCAGAAGACGGGCGAAGCGATTGGAGAACGTCTTGGTTTCGCGCTGCGCGAGGTCGATCAGGATGTCGGCGACCTCGGTCGGCTCGTCGGTCAGGTTCACGCCGGCGATGGCGTCGGCCTTGTTTTCCGCCTCCGCCAGCCGTTCGGCCTCGGCGTCGGAGGCCTTGTCCGACACCGTGTAGATCGTGGCGCCCTGGGCATCGCCCTCGCGGCGCGGCAGGGCGTCGGCGTGGATCGAGACGAACAGCGCCGCGGACTGGGAGCGCGCGATCTTCACCCGGTCGTTGAGCGCAATGAAGGTGTCGTCGGACCTCGTCATGACCACCCGATACTTGCCCGACTTCTCGATCCGGTCGCGCAGGGCAAGGCCAAAGCCCAGCACCAGGTTCTTCTCGGTCTGGTCGCCGGATTGCGTGCCGTTGTCGATGCCGCCGTGACCGGGATCGATCACGATCAGCGGGCGCGCATCGGTGGCCGCGACCGGCGGCAGCGCCGCCGAGGTGAGGGCCGGAATGGTCGCCGTGGTGGATTCGGAAATCGCCGGTTTCGATTCGGGCCGGCTCGCGGGCGCCAGCGACTGCACGAAGCTGGTGCGGTCGACCTCCTCGAAATCCAGCACCAGCCGGGGCGGCTGGCCGTTGGCAGCGTCGAGCACGTAGGAATTGGCGATCTTCACCGGTCCGGTCAGGTCGAACACGATCCGCGAGCCGCCGGGCATCACGAGACCATAGCGGAATGCCTTCACCAGGCCCCGCCCCGCCGAGCCGGTGCCGGCCGCGAGCTGGAAATCGACCTGCGGGATATCGACCACGACGCGGTAAGGGTCGGCCAGCGGAAAGGCGCGAAACTCGATCTTGCGGTCGAGGTCGAGGATGAATCGGGTCTGCTTGGCGTCGCCGGCGAGCCTGGCGCCGGATGCGACCGGGAAATTCGGGGCGCTCGCGGCCGGCGCAGGCGGGCCGTTCTGCGGTCCCTCGGCGGCGCTCGGGGCGCCGGCAACGGCAAACACCGATGTTGCGGCGCACAACAGCCCGCATCCCAGAAAAACAAGGTGTTTTGCGCGGTTCGCCACCCGATTCGTAGCCTCCCAGCTGCTTCTTACCGCATTAGAACCACACGGTTAATCGCCCCCTAATGACGCGCCAGCGAAAAGAACCGAGTGTTGCGGCGGCGTGACGCTTCCCTTGCACGCGGCGGTCAATCCACGTATGTACGGGGTGCTGACGGCTAGTACTCCCGGTTGTGTCGCGTTCAGCCTCCCGGTGCAGCGGTGGAACCTTCCAGATCGAAGATCCCGCCGTGTTTTTCCGGTCCCTCCCCAGCCAGCGCCGCGCGCGGCTGACACGGAGTGGCGGATTCAAGCCCGAGCGGCGTCCGGTCCCAGGCACACTCCCTCGCCAGAGGGACGGTTTGAGACATGGCATAACCGATTATCCGGTCCCTTGGGGCCTCGATATGCGATGGCCGGCGGGCGCTTCGGCGCCAGGCGGGGCTTTCAGCAAAAGATACGGCGGTATTTTTCGCCGCCAACATGTTTAGACGGGCCGACGCTTAATGCGCCAGACTGTATTGCCGACCAGGATCCCCCGAATGATCGCGCTGACGCGAGGTGAAAACTTCGCCCGTCGCATCATCCCGGTGAGTTCCCGTCCGGCGCTGCGCCGCGAGATGCGTTTCGGCCTTCCCCTCACCCCCGAATCAGGTGGACCGTCGCGTCACCGGGCGGCGCAGTTTGCGCGCGCCATGATCCGCGCCCGCCGCCGTCAAGAGCTCCAAAATGCCCAACAAGATGTTGATCGATGCCACCCACCCGGAAGAGACCCGGGTCGTTGTGGTCCGTGGCAATCGCGTCGAAGAGTTTGATTTCGAGACCGCCCAGCGCAAACAGCTGCGCGGCAACATTTATCTCGCCAAGGTTACGCGCGTAGAGCCGTCGCTGCAGGCCGCCTTCATCGAGTATGGCGGCAACCGGCACGGCTTCCTGGCCTTCAGCGAAATCCATCCCGACTATTACCAGATCCCGGTCGCCGACCGTCAGGCGCTGATCGAAGCCGACGAGCGCGCCCATCGCGAGGCCGAGGAAGAGCACGAGAACCGCGGCCATCGCCGCCGGTCGCGCCATCGCAATGCCCGTCGCCGCGGCCATGGCGAGCGCGTCCAGAGCGAGGTGATCGAGGGTGCGAGCGACACGCAGGCGCTGCCCACCATCGAGGGTCACGAACATCCCGTCGATGCCGAGCATCATGAACATGATGCCGAGCACCACGATCACGGCGTGGTCGCCCACGAAGGCCACGAGCATGAGTCGCATGATCATGCGCATCACGAGGACCATGATCATGGCCACGACGATCATGGCCACCACGATCATGGTCACGACGACCACCACGACCACGATCATGCGCATGATCACGACCACGCCGCCGAAGTGAGCGAGCCGGCGGCTGCCGACGCCCCGTCCGACCCCGTCGTTGCGGTGGTCGAAGCCTCCGCCGCGTCAGCCGCGCCCGAGACCGTCGAGGCGGTCGAGGTCAATCATGAGCCCGAGCGGGTCCATGAGGAGCAGATCGAGGAAAACGCCGCGCATGCCGACGACGCGCCGCATGTGGTTTCCGACGACGTTCACGCCACCGCCGATGAACACGCGGTCGCCGAATACGGCGCGCTCGCCGAGGTGGTTGCGCCCGAGACCGGGCCTGGCGACGAGGCCGGCGAAGATGACGAAGAGGATGACGGCGAGGAAGGCGAGGAAGAGGACGTCGTCGAGTCGGTCGGCGGCGACGACGTGCTCGAGGAGGTTCCGGAACGCCCGTTCCGTCCGCGCCGCCAGTACAAGATCCAGGAAGTGATCAAGCGCCGGCAGGTGATGCTGGTGCAGGTCGTCAAAGAAGAGCGCGGCAACAAGGGCGCCGCGCTGACCACCTATCTGTCGCTCGCCGGCCGCTACGCCGTGCTGATGCCCAACACCGCGCGCGGCGGCGGCATCAGCCGCAAGATCACCTCCGCCCAGGACCGTTCGCGGCTGAAGGAAGTGGTGCAGGATCTCGACGTGCCCGAGGGCATGGGGATCATCCTGCGCACCGCCGGCGCCTCCCGCAGCAAGCCGGAGATCAAGCGCGACTTCGAATACCTGATCCGGATGTGGGAAACGGTGCGCGACCTGACGCTGAAGTCGCAGGCGCCGACGCTGGTCTACGAGGAAGGCTCGCTGATCAAGCGCTCGCTGCGCGACCTCTACAACAAGGAGATCGACGAGATCCAGGTGGCGGGCGAAGCCGGCTACCGTGAAGCGCGCGACTTCATGAAGATGCTGATGCCGGCCAATGTGCGCGCGGTGAAGCAGTATCGCGACGGCCAGCCGCTGTTCTCGCGCATGGGCGTCGAAAGCCAGCTCGACGCCATGTTCTCGCCGACCGTGCAGTTGCGCTCCGGCGGCTACATCGTGATCAACCAGACCGAGGCGCTGGTCTCGATCGACGTCAACTCCGGCCGCGCCACGCGCGAGCACCATATCGAGGACACCGCGCTCAAGACCAATCTGGAAGCGGCGGAAGAAGTCGCGCGCCAATTGCGCCTGCGTGACCTCGCCGGCCTGATCGTCATCGACTTCATCGACATGGACGAGAAGCGCAACAACCGCGCGGTCGAGCGCAAGCTGTCCGACTGCCTGCGCCAGGACCGTGCGCGGATCCAGGTCGGCCGCATCTCGCATTTCGGCCTCTTGGAAATGTCGCGCCAGCGCATCCGCGCCAGCGTGCTCGAAAGCTCGACGGAGCCCTGCCCGCAATGCGGCGGAAGCGGTCACGTCCGTTCGGTCTCGTCGGTGGCGCTGCAACTGCTGCGCGGCATCGAGGAAATCCTGATGAAGGGCGCGACCCACAATCTGGTGGTCCGCACCCGTACCGACGTCGCGCTGTACGTGCTCAACCACAAGCGCGGCCATCTGCGCGATCTCGAAGACTCCTTCCGGGTTTCGCTGTCGATCGTCGCGGACGCCACGGTGCACGGCCAGCAGTCCTACATCATCGACCGCGGCGAGCAGGTGCATACGCTCGAAGCCGCCAAGGCGCTGCTCGCTGCGCAGGCCGCCGCTGCGCCGGCCCAGGCCGAAGAGGCCGATGACGAGGAAGAGCTGTTCGAATACGAGGCCGAGATCGAGACCGATGAGACCGAGGGCCTCGCCGACGAGCGGGCGGCCGGTGATGAATCAGGCTCCGCCGAGGGCGAAGGCGACGGTCAGCGCCGCAAGCGGCGCCGCCGGCGTCGCGGCCGCGGCGGCAGCGAGGCGCGTGAAGGCGCCCAGCAGCCGCGCGAGGACGGCGATCTCATGCATGTCCTGCCCGAAGGCACCGAGGCAATTGCCGCCGCCGATGCCGAAGGCGATGAGGACGAAGGCGACGAGCAGCAGGGCGCTGCCCGCGACGACCAGGCCGGCAATGGCGATCGCCGTCCGCGGCGCCGCGGACGTCGTGGCGGCCGCCGCCGGCGCGGCAGTGGCGGACCGGACGACGGTCTCGCCGGATCGATCTCCGATGAGTTGAGCCCGGCGGCGACGTCGGAGGCCTCCGACGCAGTCGCCGATTTCGATAGCCATGATGCGGAGCCGGCTCCCTCGCTGGCGCAGCCCGAGCTGGTCGCCGAGCCGCCGGAGTGGCGGCCGACCGAAGTCGCACCCGTTGAGCCTGTTGAGCCGGTCGCGGCACTCGAGCCCGAAACTGCCGCGGCGACTGCTGCCGAGGACACGGCGGCCGAAGGCGACCGTGCGCAGCGCCGCCGCTCGACGGTGCGCGAAAAGGTCAACTTCGCGTCGAGCCCACTGCCCGAGGCATCAGCGGCGCTGGTTCAGAGCCCGGCGGAGGAAGCTGCCCCTGAGCCGGCCGCGGCTGCTCCAGAGCCGGCACCGGCCGGTGCGGCCGAGGCTCCGGCCCGCAAGGGCTGGTGGTCGCGCCGCTTCGGCGGCGGCAACTAGCACCACCTGTAAGTCAAAACGCCCGGTTCACGCCGGGCGTTTTTATTGAACAGGCAATCCGTTCGTCAGACGCCGGCGTAACGGAGCCTGACGGAGACGGATCCCAATGCAAAGCGCGATCGTTCTTGGCGGCGGCATGGTGGGCGTCAGCACGGCGCTGCATCTGCAGCGTCGCGGCTGGTCGGTGACGCTCGTCGACCGCAAGGAACCGGGCCGCGAAACCAGCTACGGCAATGCCGGCATCATTCAGAGCGAGGCGGTGCGGCCCTACCCGATGCCGCGCGATCCCGCCACGCTCGCCAGGATCGCGATGGGGCGCACCAACGATGTGCGCTATCGCCTGGCGTCGCTGCCGCAGCACGCCGGCCCGCTGCTGCGCTATTGGTGGAACTCGACGCCCGAGCGGCACCGCGAAGCCACCCTCGCCTGGGCGCGCCTGATCGCCTACGCCACCGCCGAGCACGACACGCTGATCCGCGACGCCCATGCCGACAATCTGATCCGCCGTGCCGGCTATCGCCTGCTGCATCGCGACCCGGCCGCGCTGGAGCAGGCGATTGCTGTCGCAGAGGAGAACCAGCGCGATTTCGGCGTGACGTTTCGCGTGCTCGATGGCCGCGAGCTCGCCAAGGCGGAGCCGCTGCTGCGCGACGACCTGCCCGGCGCCATCCACTGGCTTGGGCCCTGGACCGTGTCGGACCCCGGCGGGCTGGTTTCCGCCTATGCCGGATTGTTCGAGCGTCTCGGCGGCACGCTGCTGCGCGGTGATGCGCAGACGCTGACGGAAACGACGTCCGGCTGGTCGGTCGACACCAGTGGCGGCCGGATCGATGCCGCCCATGTCGTGGTCACGCTCGGGCCGTGGTCACCGCAATTGCTCCGCAAGTTCGGCTACCGGATCCCGCTGGTGCGCAAGCGCGGCTACCACATGCACTACCAGGGCGGCCGCTCGCTCGACCTGCCGCTGGTCGACACCGCGAACGGCTACGCGATGGCGCCGATGGCCAAGGGCATCCGCATCACCACCGGCGCGGAGCTGACCAGTCCCGACGCACCGGCGACGCCGATCCAGCTCGGCTACGCCGAAGCGGCCGCGCGCGAGCTGATCGAGATCGGCAGCCGCGTCGAGCCCGAGCCGTGGTTCGGCACCCGCCCCTGCACGACCGACATGCTGCCGGTGCTCGGGCCGGTGCCGCGCCATCGCGGGCTGTGGGTCAATTTCGGTCACGGCCATCAGGGCTTCACGCTCGGCCCCGCGACCGCGCGCGTGCTGGCCGAAACGATGAACGGCGAGGCATCCTCCGTGGACACCTCGCCGTATCGGCTGGACCGGTTCTGACGAAGGAGAATTAGTCCGTCGTCAGCGCGGTCTCCATGTCGGTCGGGTCGATCTGCCGGGCGAGATTAGCGTTGAGCTTGTCGCGATCGAGCTCGCCCTCCCACCAGGCGACGATCACGCAGGCGACGCCGTTGCCGCACAGATTCGTCAGCGCGCGGCACTCGCTCATGAACTTGTCGATGCCGAGCACGATCGCCATGCCCGGCACCAGCCGCGGATCGACCACCGCAAGCGTCGCCGCCAGCGTGATGAAGCCGGCACCGGTGATGCCGGAGGCGCCCTTCGAGGTTAGCATCGCCACGATCAGGATGGTGATCTGCTGGCTGAAAGTGAGATCGAAGCCCAGCGCCTGCGCGATGAACAGGGTCGCCAGCGTCATGTAGATGTTGGTGCCGTCGAGGTTGAACGAATAGCCCGTGGGCACCACGAGGCCGACCACGGATTTCGAGCAGCCGAGCCGTTCGAGCTTCTCCATCAATGACGGCAGCGCGCTCTCGGAGGACGAGGTGCCGAGCACGATCAGGAGCTCGTCCTTGATGTAGGCCAGGAACTTGAAGATCGAGAACCCGGCGACCCGCGCAATGATGCCGAGCACCACGAACACGAACAGCGCGGCGGTCAGATAGAACGTCGCGATCAGCCCCATCAGGTTGAGGATGGCGCCGGTGCCGAACTTGCCGATGGTGAAGGCCATCGCGCCGAACGCACCGATCGGCGCCGCGCGCATCACGATCGAGATGACGCCGAACACCGCGTGCGCGGCGTCGTCGATGAACGAGCGGATGGTGTGGCCGCGCTCACCGAGGCCCATGATCGCGAAGCCGAACAGCACCGAGAACAGCAGCACCTGCAGGATCTCGCCCTGCGCGAATGCGCCGACCACGGTGTCGGGAATGATGTGCAGCACGAAGTCGACGCTCTTCTGCGCCTCCGCCTGCTTGGCGTAGCCGGCAACCGCCTGCGCATTCGCCGCCGCGTTGCCGAAGCCGGCGCCGGGCCTGACCAGATTGCCGACGAGCAATCCGATCACCAGCGCGAAGGTCGAGACGACCTCGAAATACACCAGCGCCTTGACGCCGATGCGGCCGACCTTCTTGGCATCTTGTATATGGGCGATGCCCGACACCACGGTGCAGAAGATGATCGGCGCGATCACCATCTTGATCAGCTTGATGAAGCCGTCGCCGAGCGCCTTGATCCACTCGTTGGTGGCAAGGCCGGGCCACAACCAGCCGACCAATGCGCCGAGCACGATCGCGATCAGGACCTGGACATAGAGAACTTTATACCACGGCTTGCTGCCGGTGCTCGCCGGTGCAGTCGTGGCAACGGTTGTCGTCGCCATGTGTCACTCCCCCTCAGAAATGGCGGAAATAGCCAAGATCAACTTGGCCGCTCAAGTCAAATGGAACTGTGTGGGCCCTGCCGCTTATCCGCGATGATCCGCCCGCCACAGCGCCGGTGAAACCACGACGCTGCGCTGCGAAACCGATCCGAAAGGCAAAGCGAACTCCGGACGGCTCTTGAAGGCTCTTAAAGCGCTTGGAGTTCGCGGGCTATTTAAGCCAATGCGCGATCCGCGCAACTGCTTCCTGCATCTCCGCGGCCGAGCGTGCATAGGAAAAACGGATGAAGGCGCGGCCGTGGATCGGATCGAAATCGACGCCGGGGGTCGCCGCGACATGCGCCCTCTCGAGCATCTCGCTGGCGAAGGCGAAGCTGTCGGAGGTGAAGTCGGAGACGTCGGCATACAGGTAGAACGCGCCGTCAGCGGGGAGGAATTTGGTCAGGCCGGCCTTCGGCAGCCCCTCGATCAGGATGCGGCGGTTCTCCTGATAGCCGCGCTTGATCGCCTCCATCTCCTCGCGGCCTTCGAACGCCGCTTCGGCCGCGATCTGCGACAGGGTCGGCACCGAGATCGAAAGGTTCTGCTGCAGCCGCTCGATCGGCCGCACCAGCACGTCGGGAACCACCATCCAGCCGACACGCCAACCGGTCATGCAGAAGTACTTCGAGAACGAGTTGATCACGAGCGCGTTCGGCGACAGCTCGGCGGCCGTCACCGCAGGAAACGCGTAGTCGAGGCCGTGATAAATCTCGTCAGAGATGAAGCGGATGCCCGCGCTGTCGGCAGCCGCCATCAGGCTCGACAGCGCCTCGCGCGACATCATGGTGCCGGTCGGGTTGGCAGGGCTGCCGACCAGCACGCCCTTCAGCGGCGCCTTGCGATGGGCGGCGAGCAGCGCTTCGCCGGTCAGGGCATGGCGGGTGTCGCCGGAGGTCTCGATCAGCACCGGCTCGCAGCCCAGCGCGGTCAGGATATGCCGGTACGGCGGATAGCCCGGCACGGTCACGGCGACCCGGTCGCCCGGCTCGAACATCGCAAGAAACGCCAGGATGAACCCACCCGACGAGCCGGTGGTGACGATGATGCGCTCCGCGTCAACCGCGCAACCATACGTGTCGCGATAGTGCCGGGCGATGCGCGCGCGCAGCGAGGGAATGCCGAGCGCCGAGGTGTAGTCGATCCGACCGTCCGCAAGCGCGGCCTGCGCGGCCGCGATCGCCGGCTTCGGTGCGCCTGCGGCAGGCTGCCCCACCTCCATATGGATGACATGGCCGCCGGCGGCCTCGATTCGCGCGGCGGCCGCCATCACGTCCATCACCATGAACGGCGGAACATCGCTCCGTCCGGACGCCGTCAACAGGCTGTTTACGCGGTCTCTCGGTGTCGCTTCACGCATGGATTTCTGCTATTGCACGGCCGCTGCCGAATTCGGGTTCCCGTTACCGGCTGCCGCCCCAGACTGGCCGCATTCGGTGGCTCCTTATAACGCTTTCAGGCCAAGTGAATACCCGGTTCGCGTGAAGAAGAACTGCAAAAACAACAGACTGCGCCACGCGCCAAATCCGGTCGGCCCCGGACCCCGGACGTGTGCCGGCGCGGCCAGTCATCGCCGATAGATCGCCCATGCTGTTCCGCCTCGCGCTTCGCACCAGGACCTTCAAGCTGACCGCATTCATGACTGCGGTTGCGCTCGCGGTCGGGCCCGTCGTCCCTGCGCGAGCCCAGCAAAAAGGCCCGCCGGTGCTGCGCGACACCGAGTCCGAGCAGCTGCTGCGCGAATACACAAGGCCGATCCTGCGCGCCGCCGGTCTGGAGAAGCAGAACATCCAGATCGTGATCATCAACGACGGCTCGTTCAACGCCTTCGTCGCCGACGGCCGGCGCATCTTCGTCAATTACGGTGCGCTGCTGCAATCGGAGACGCCGAACCAGATCATCGGCGTGCTGGCGCACGAGACCGGCCACCTCGCCGGCGGCCATCTCGCCAAGATGCGCGAGCAGCTGGCGCAGGCCCAGACCCAGATGATCATCGCGATGCTGCTCGGCGTCGGCGCGCTTGCCGCGGGTGCGGGCGGCCGCGGTGGCGGAAACGGTCTCTCCAGCGCCGGCGCCGCGGCGATCTCGGCGCCGCAAGCGGTCATTCAGCGCACGCTGTTGTCCTATCAGCGCCAGCAGGAAGAGAACGCCGACCGCGCCGGCGTCAAGTTCCTGAACGCGACCGGACAGTCGGCCCGCGGCATGTACGAGACGTTCAAGCGCTTCACCGACGAGAGCCTGTTTGCCTCGCGCGGGGCCGACCCCTATTTGCAGTCGCACCCGATGCCGGTCGATCGCGTCTCCGCGCTGCAGGAATTGGCGCGCTCCAGCCCCTATTGGGACAAGAAGGACGATCCGGCGCTGCAGCTGCGCCACGACATGATGCGCGCCAAGATCTCGGGCTTCATGGAGCGGCAGGACACGGTCTACCGCCGCTATCCGCTGTCCAACACCAGCCTGCCGGCGCGCTATGCACGCGCGATCACGACCTATCTGCACGGCGACCTGCGCTCGGCGATCGCGCAGATCGACGGCTTGATCCAGGTGCAGCCCAACAATCCCTATTTCTACGAGTTGCGCGGCCAGGCGCTGCTCGAAGGCGGCCGGCCCGCCGAAGCCATCGCGCCGCTGCGCCGCGCGGTGCAGCTCTCCAGCAATTCCCCGCTGATCGAGATGCTGCTCGGCCAGGCGCTGGTCGCCTCCGACAACAAGGCCTACACCGACGAGGCGGTCAACATGCTGCGCGCCGCGGTGGCGCGCGAGCCCGAGGCGCCGCTCGGCTATACCCAGCTCGCGATGGCCTATGGCCGCAAGGGCGACTATGCCCAGGCCGACCTCGCCTCGGCGCAGGCGGCCTATCTCCGCGGCGACACCAAGACCGCCCGCGACCTTGCGTCACGCGCCAAGACGCGGTTCGCGATCGGCACGCCCGGCTGGGTCAAAGCTGACGACATTGTGAGCGCCAAGCCCATGCCGGGTCAGAAAAACAACTAGAAATAAACCGTAGTTCCATACAACGATCACCGAAACCGGCTCACGGCCACGCCGCTTTTTTGAGCCACCGCGAACAAGGATTTTGTCATGCCAGCGCTTCGTTTTCTTGCCCCCGCCCTGCTCGCGCTCGGCGTTTGCGCCGCGCCGCTTTCGGCGTCCGCGCAGAGCTTCACCGACACCCAGCGCGGCGACATCGAGACCATCGTGCGCAACTATCTGATCGCGCATCCGGAGGTGCTCGAGGAGGCGATGAACGAGCTGAGCAAGCGGCAGGCCGCCGCCGAAGCCGAGAAGCATGAGCAGAGCGTCGCCAAGAACGCCGACACCATCTTCAATTCGCCGCGCGGCGTCATGCTCGGCAACAAGGACGGCGACGTCACCTTCGTCGAGTTCTTCGATTACAATTGCGGCTACTGCAAGCGCGCGATGTCCGACATGCTCGATTTGATGAAGGCGGATCCGAAGCTGAAGGTCGTGCTGAAGGAATTCCCGGTGCTGAGCCAGGGCTCGGTCGAGGCCGCGCAGGTCGCGGTCGCCGTGCGCATGCAGGATCCGACCGGCAAGAAATATCTCGATTTCCACCAGAAGCTGCTCGGCGGCCGCGGCGCCGCCGACAAGGCGCGCGCGCTGGCGGTCGCCAAGGAAGTCGGTCTCGACATAACGAAGATCGAGAAGGATATGGCGAGCCCCGAAGTGAAGGCGACCATCGAGGAGAACTTCCGCCTCGCCGAATCCATGGGCATGAACGGCACGCCGAGCTACGTGATCGGCAAGCAGGTCGTGATCGGCGCCGTCGGCGTCGACAATCTCAAGGAAAAGATCGGCATTGCCCGCTGCGGCAAGGCGACCTGCTGATCGCCGCTCCGACAGCTCATCGCGTACAAATCCGGCTGGCATGCAGCCGGATTTTTTATTGCCGTCGCCGAACCGATTCCGCGCGGATCGCAACCGGGGGCCGTCGCCAACAACGGAAGTCGCGGGAAGCCAAAATACAGCGCGACCTAATCTCGAGATCGAAGAGCATTTCGGCGGCTTCAATTTCGGCGGCGGCAACGGCCAGCTCGATCTTGCGAGCATAGAGTTCGACTGGGCGTGCGGTTGAAGCATCCGCGTATTCATCGCGCATTCACCTAACAAACAAACCGCAAGGAACCGCAAATCAACAGGAACATCGCACATGCTCTCTCGTTGTCGGCGCGGGCAATGCTGAAAAACGAGGAGGAATTACGATGTCTAACCGCTTTCTGATTTCGGTCGCGGCGGCGGCTCTGATCGCCGGCACCGGCCTTGCGAATGCGCAGGGCGCGGGCGGCGCCAACAAGGAGTCCGGGGCCGGCGGTGGCGCAACCACGCAGCAGTCTGCACCGTCCGGTGGCGCGTCATCGGGCACCATGCAGCATGACAAGAGCGGCATGAAGGGTTCCGAGCATTCCACCACCGGTGAGTCCCCGAGCACGAAGGGTGCAGAGTCCGACAAGTCCGGCGCGGCCACCAAGGGTGCGCAGGACAGTACCCAAAAGTCGAAGGGCATGAGCTCGGAGAACGATGCGGCCAAGGGCTCCAAGGAGGGCTCGAAGGACATGAAGGCCGAGGGTCGCGACAAGAGCGGCAACATGAAAGCCGAGGAGCGTGACAAGAGTGGCAAGATGAACGCCGAGAGCCGTGACAAGAGCGGTAGCGGTGCCACGACCAACCAGAACGCTCAGACCAAGAGCCCGGCCGACACCAACCGCGCACAGACCAACGACACGAGCCGCACGCAGACAACGACCGGTAACGCGGCAACGTCGGCGACCGCGGCTCCGCCGGCCGAGAAGCGCACCCAGATCACGACCGCGATCAAGTCGGAGCACGTGACCGAAGCCACCAACGTGAACTTCAACGTGGCGGTCGGCACCCGCGTTCCGGCCGACATTCACTTCTACCCGGTGCCGGAGCGGGTCGTGACGATCTACCCGCAGTGGCGCGGCTATCAGTTCATCCTGGTCAAGGGCCGCTACGTGATCGTGCAGCCTGAGACCCATGAGATCGTCTACATCATCGAGGGCTAAACCGACCTCGGTGCGAGGGCGCCAAGACGAGCCCTCGAAGACGGGCCCTCGCCTTCATCTCGACCCCGCCCCTTTTGGGGCGGGGTCTTGCTTTCGGCCGCAACCCGCATCGCGCCAGTGGATGGCAGGCCGGAGCGCCCGCCGAAGGCAGCTTCCGCAAGATTTGGTTAATCAGCATTTTCCGTAGGTTAGGGCAGCCATCTAACAGGGCGGAGGAAGTTGTTGAAGACGTTCCGATTTCACCTAAAGACTTCCCCTTAGGCCGGTTGTTACCTATAACCCGGCCCACTCCACCCCTTGTCGGATCCCCTCTCGGAACCTTTGGCCGGAACCCTTGGCAGGAAACTCTGGAATGGCTGCTGCCGGAACGATCTATGTGCTGAACGGCCCGAACCTCAATCTGCTGGGGACGCGCGAGCCGGAGACCTACGGCCATGCCACCCTCGCCGATGTCGAGAAGCTGTGCGCGGACACCGCGCGCCAGTTCGGGCTGATCGCCGACTGCCGGCAGTCCAACCGCGAGGGTGAGTTGATCGACTTCATCCATGAGGCCCACGTCAAGAAGGCGGCCGGCATCATCATCAACGCCGGTGGCTACTCTCATACCTCGATCGCGCTGCATGACGCGCTGGTCGCGGTCAAGATTCCCGCGGTCGAAGTTCATGTCAGCAACATCCACGCCCGCGAAAGCTTCCGGCACCACTCGTTCACTGCTAAAGCCGCCTTCGCGTCACTTTGCGGCTTCGGCATCGACGGCTACCGGCTTGCCATCATCGGCCTCGCCACCAGGATCGGCGTCAAGATCGACGCCAAGCCAAAGACTTAATCGTCAATCCTGACGTTCCCCGTCACCAGACAGAGATTTTGGATCACAGAGCATGGCGCGCCAGCCAGACGACAAATCAGCCGCAAGAAAGAACGACTCCAAGAGCGACGACAGCGCCCTCATTCGCGAGCTCGCGCTGCTGCTCGCGGAAACCAATCTGACCGAGATCGAGATCGAGCGCGCCGGCCTGCGTGTCCGTGTCGCGCGCAACATCAGCATCGCGGCGTCGGTGCCCACCGTGGCAAGCGTTGCCGCACCGTCCGCAATGGCCGTCCCGGTGGCTACGGCTGCGACCGATCTCGCCAAGCACCCGGGCGCCGTGCCCTCGCCGATGGTCGGCACCGCTTATTGGGCGCCCGAGCCGGGCGCCAAGCCGTTCATTGAGATCGGCACCAAGGTCTCCGCCGGCCAGACGCTTCTGATCATCGAGGCGATGAAGACGATGAACCAGATCCCGTCGCCGCGCGCCGGCACCGTGACGCAGATTCTCGTCGAGGACGGCCAGCCGGTCGAATTCGGCGAGCCGCTCGTCATCATTGAATAGCTTCCGTCAACACCAGGCGCTGCGATGTTCGACAAGATCCTCATAGCCAATCGCGGCGAGATCGCGCTTCGCGTGCTGCGCGCCTGCAAGGAGCTCGGCATCTCGACGGTTGCGGTGCATTCCACCGCCGACGCCGACGCCATGCATGTGCGGCTCGCCGACGAGAGCGTGTGCATCGGCCCGCCGCCGTCGAAGGATTCCTATCTCAACGTGCCGGCGCTGCTCGCGGCCTGCGAGATCACCGGCGCCGACGCCGTGCATCCGGGTTACGGCTTCCTGTCCGAGAACGCGCGCTTCGCCGAGATCCTCGCCGACCACAATCTGGGCTTCATCGGACCGAAGGCCGAGCACATCCGCCTGATGGGCGACAAGATCGAAGCCAAGAAGACCGCCAAGCGCCTCGGCATTCCCGTGGTGCCCGGCTCGGACGGCGCGGTGACCTCGGAGGCCGACGCGCTCGCGATCGGCAGGGACATCGGGTTCCCGGTGCTGGTGAAGGCGGCGGCCGGCGGCGGCGGCCGCGGCATGAAAGTCGCCCATACCGAGGCTGACCTCGCGCTGGCGCTCTCGACCGCGGCCAACGAGGCCAAGTCGGCATTCGGCGACGCCTCGGTCTACCTGGAAAAATACCTGCAGAAGCCGCGCCACATCGAGATCCAGATTCTCGGCGACGGCCGCGGCGGCGCCATCCATCTCGGTGAGCGCGACTGCTCGCTGCAGCGCCGTCACCAGAAGGTCTGGGAGGAGGGCCCCTCGCCCGTGCTCGCGGCGGCGGCGCGCGCCAGGATCGGCGAGACCTGCGCCAAGGCGATGCGGGACATGAAATATCTCGGCGTCGGCACCATCGAATTCCTCTACGAAGACGGCGAGTTCTATTTCATCGAAATGAACACGCGCATCCAGGTCGAGCATCCCGTCACCGAAAGCATCACCGATATCGATCTCGTGCTGGAGCAGATCCGGATCGCCGCCGGCGGCGACCTTCCGGCCAAGCAGGACGACATCGCGATCATCGGCCACGCCATCGAGTGCCGCATCAATGCGGAGAACCCGCAGACCTTCCGTCCCTCGCCCGGACGGATCACGCAATTCCATCCGCCTGGCGGCCTCGGCGTGCGGATCGATTCCGCCGTCTATCAGGGCTATGTGATCCCGCCCTATTACGACTCGCTGGTCGGCAAGCTGATCGTGCACGGCAAGACCCGCGGCGAATGCCTGATGCGGCTGCGCCGGGCGCTGGACGAGATGGTGGTCGACGGGATCGAGACGACGCTGCCGCTGTTCCGCGCGCTGGTGCGCGAGCCCGACATCATCGAGGGCGACTACCACATTCACTGGCTGGAGCAGTACCTCGCCGGTCAGCCGTCCGACGCCGCAAAATAGTTCGGAACTCCGTGGAACCCAGCCCTTCCTCAGACGTACTATAGGGTTATTGGCTTTCCACGGGGACGCGTTGAATCCCACTCCCATAGCGAGATCGTCGTGACGCTCGTTTCACGACGCCGGTCGACGCTACAGATCCTGCTGCTGTCGGCGGGATTTTTCGTGCTGGTCGCGGTCAGCGTGGCGTCGGTCGTGCTGGTCAACAAGGCGCGCGAGGACAACGCCTGGGTGATCCACACCGTCGAGACCGAGAGCCAGGTTGCCAACCTGCTGCTCGACATCAGGCGCGCCGAAAGCGCGACCAGGGCGTATCTGCTGACATCAGCACCACAATACCTGTCCGAGTACCAGGCCGCTGCAGCGGGACTCCCGGCCGCGCTCGGTCATCTCCAGATGATGACCGTCGACAATCCGGCGCAGGTCGCCAATGCCGCGAAGCTCAAGGCTGCGGTCGAGCAGCGCCTCGCCGAGTTCGCCCTCAGCATCGAGCGCGTCAAGAACAACGACGCGGCGACCAGCATCGACATCTTGCGCAAGGGCACGTCGACCGATGCGTTGGAGGCGATCGCCCGGATCGGCCGCGACATGCGCGCCGAGGAAGATCGGCTGCTCGCGATGCGCAGCGCGACTGCGGACAGGACCCAGGTGCTGGCCTCCTCCGTCACCATCGCCGGCTCCTGCATGGTGCTGGCGCTTGCCGCTCTCTCGGTGGTGCTGCTGCGGCGATCATCGCGGGCGCGCGACGACGCCGAGGCGAGGCTGCGCGACAGCAACCTCAATCTCGAGACCATCGTCGACGAACGCACCTCCGACCTGCGCGAGGCCAACGAGGAAATCCAGCGCTTCGCCTATATCGTCAGCCACGATCTGCGCTCGCCGCTGGTCAACATCATGGGCTTCACCAGCGAGCTCGAGGAACTGCGCGGCGACATCTTCAAGCGGATCGCCACGCTCAATCGCGCCGCGTCGCTGGCGCCGGCGATGCCGGAAGACGCGACCGATGTGGCCGAGCCCGAGCTCGAAGGCTCCGACAAGCAGCTATCCGACGATTTCAACGAATCGCTCGGCTTCATCAAATCGTCGATCGCCAAGATGGACCGCCTGATCAGTGCGATCCTCAATCTCACCCGCGAGGGCCGCCGCGAGTTCAAGCCCGAACGCGTCGATCTGCGCGAGCTGATCGACGGCATCGTCAAGACGGTGGCTCACCAGGCCGTCGAGGCCAATGCGACCGTTGAGGTCGGCGCGTTGCCCAATATCGTCAGCGACCGCCTCGCGCTGGAGCAGATCTTCTCCAATCTGATCGACAACGCACTCAAGTACCTCAGGAACGGCGTTCCCGGCGAGATTTCGATCGAGGGCCGCACCAAGCTCGGCTTCGCGATCTTCGAGATCACCGACAACGGCCGCGGCATCGATCCGAAGGACCATCAGCGCATCTTCGATTTGTTCCGTCGCGCCGGAACCCAGGACAAACCCGGTCAGGGCATCGGGCTTGCCCATGTCCGCGCACTTGTGCGCAGACTGGGCGGCACCATGTCGGTAGCATCGGAACTTCACAACGGCAGCACCTTCACGATCACGCTGCCTATCAATTGGTCAGGCAAGAATCGGGACAAAGTGACATGAGTGATCCAGTCACCATCATCATGATCGAGGACGACGAGGGCCATGCCCGCCTGATTGAGCGGAATATCCGGCGCTCAGGTGTCAACAATGAGATCATCCCGTTCACCAACGGTACAGAGGCCGTCAACTACCTGTTCGGCAAGGACGGCAGCGCCGTCGAGCGCAAGGGCCAGGCCCTGCTGATCCTGCTCGATCTCAATCTGCCCGACATGACCGGCATCGATATTCTGAAGCGGGTCAAGGAGAACAAGTATCTCAAGTCGACGCCGGTGGTCGTGCTGACCACGACCGACGACTCCCAGGAGATCAAGCGTTGCTACGAGCTCGGTTGCAACGTCTACATCACCAAGCCGGTGAACTACGAAAGCTTTGCCAACGCCATTCGCCAGCTTGGCCTGTTCTTTTCCGTGATTCAGGTGCCGCCGGCTTCCGTATGACCAGCGCAACGCCGACACTGCTCTACATCGACGACGACGCGGCGCTGGCGCGCCTGGTCGAACGCGGGCTGACGCGCGCGGGCTACAAGGTCGTGCACGCCGCAAGCGGCCAGGAAGGCCTCGACCGGCTCGCCCAGGGCGGCATCGACGTCGTCGCGCTCGATCAGTACATGCCCGGCCTCGACGGGCTGGAGACGCTGGAGCAGATCCTCAAGATACCGGACGCTCCGCCGGTGGTGTTCGTCACGGCGTCGCAGGATTCGGCGATCGCCGTCACCGCACTGAAGGCCGGCGCGGCGGACTATCTGGTCAAGGACGTCAGGGGCGAGTTCATCCCCCTGCTCCAGGTCGCGGTGAACGGCGCGATCCGGCAGGCCGCGCTCCAGAAGGCGCGCGACGAGGCCGAGGCCGAGGTGCACGCCTCGCGCGACCGCTATGCCGCGCTCGCCGCGGAGCGTGAGG
Source organism: Bradyrhizobium sp. USDA 3262 (assembly GCF_054060035.1). Taxonomy (NCBI): domain Bacteria; kingdom Pseudomonadati; phylum Pseudomonadota; class Alphaproteobacteria; order Hyphomicrobiales; family Nitrobacteraceae; genus Bradyrhizobium; species Bradyrhizobium sp. USDA 3262. Next base: position 5,153,077 of record NZ_JBSSCT010000001.1, on the reverse strand, counting down.
TTCTGCTCCGCGAGGTCAATCATCGCGTCGGCAATTCGCTGCAGATCATCGCCTCGCTGCTGCATCTGCAGGCCAACTCCGCGGCCCAGCGGGATGTGAAGGCCGCGCTCACCAACGCGATGGGGCGCGTCGCGGCCGTCGCACAGGTGCACCGCCGCCTCTACACCTCGCACGACTTCAAGACGGTGATGCTCAACCAGTATCTCGAGGCGCTGCTCGAGGATCTCCGGCGATCGGCCGAAGGCAACAAGATGTCGCGGCTGACCCTGAAGGCCGACCCGATCGAGATCGACCCCGACCGCGCGGTCGCGATCGGCATCATCGTCAACGAGCTGGTGATGAATGCCGTGAAGTACGCCTATCCCGACGGCGCCGGCCCGATCCATGTCGAGCTGAAGCCGCAAGGCGACGATCTGCAGCTCGCGATTGGCGACGACGGGGTCGGCTTTTCCGACACGGCCGATCCGCGCGGCACCGGCATGGGCCAGCGCATCGTCAGCGCGATGGCAGCCAAGCTCGATGCCAGCGTCGAGCGCGACCCCGGCCACAAGGGCACCCGCTTCGTGGTGCGGTTCGCCCGCGTCAGCCCGGCGCTCGACAAATCGACAAGCGCCGCCGCCAGCTAATGCCGCAAATTTCGGCAAATTCGATTGATTTGTCTGGTTCGCTTTAACGACTGCGTCATGCTGTTATTGGATCGCGGCCGGCCACGCCTGACCGGTTAAGAAAGTTCTGGGCGTCCTTTGCGATGCTTGTGCCGACTGCTTGGCAGGAGCGGCACGCGATGTTCGGGCGCAGGCCAGTTTTTGGAAAGAAGCAAGAGACGACCTTGGGCGAGCTCAAGGAGACCGTGCGTCCGGCGCCGGGCGCCGACGCCGCGACGCCCGCTTTTCACAAGCAGCAGTGGGATCACCCACTGATCGGGTCGATGCTGCGCGATGCGGGCTTCGCGCCTGATGACGAAGCCGGCATCGTGCCGACGGCCGACAATCGCCTCGCCGTGTTCGCTGCGGCCAGCAAGCGATTGCAGGATCGTACCGAGACCTTCAACCGCGACATGACTGCGCGCCACGGCCACTGCCACGCGGTGCCGTTCCTGGTCATCGACCAGAAGATCTGGGATGGACCGCATGGCGCGTTTCTCTACGCGCAGATGGGGCTGATCGGCTACGACGAGTGGAACGTGATCATGCTGGCGGGAGACCCGCAGACCACCGTGTCATGCGGCCTGGAAAGCCATCCCGGCTTCCTTCCATCCGTGACGCAAGTCATGACCGAGCATGTGATCGCGTGGAAGGCGCGGCACAACGCGCTGCTCGAGACGTACGGGATCACCGCGACCGGTGGCCGGGAAATCTCGCATGAACAATACGAGATGGAAAAGGACACCCTGCGCAACGAAATCATCGACAAGGCCGGCTGGATGAAGCCGCGCATCATCGACGAGCTCTTGCGCAAGGCCTAGAGCAGGAAGAATTTTGGTTTGAATCGGCTTGGCGCGGTCTCGGTTCACCTCTCCCCGCCGGGGAGAGGTCGGATTGCGAAGCAATCCGGGTGAGGGCTCTTGTTCTCTCGATAGACCGTAATCCCTCACCCGATTTGCTGCGCAAATCGACCTCTCCCAAGGGAGAGGTGAACCTTCGACGCCGCTCCAGCTGAACCTAATCTCATCACGCTTTAGAGGCATCAAGCCTCTCCGAAGCGCCTCACTCGTGCCTGCCGCGGTGCCGGCGTGCGCGCTGCGGACGGCAGTCCTGACACGGTGCGCCAAACACAACCTGCGACGGATAGGGCCGCGCCGAGTGCCACGGCGTCGAGCCGAACAGGCCGGCCGCACCGAAACCTGCGCTGAAGGGATCGGCCGCGAAATTGCCGGGGAAATAGCCGTTGGTTCGAAAATCGCGATCGTCGTCCCTGCCGTCGAAATACGCGCCGCCGGTGCTGCCGTAGCGCAACGGCCGCTGCTGGGCCGACGCCGCGGCTACGCTCAGCGCGATGGCGGCGCACGCGATCAGTCCTCTCATGGCGATCATGGCCGAAACCCTCATTGCGGAAGGGTGCCCCAATCGCCCTTCCAGGCGATCAGGCGTCCCTTGCCGAATTGCAGATAGAGCCCGTCGCTGCGCCTCGACAGCACGCTGCCCCTGACATTGGGCAGCGCGACGAACAATTCATTGCCCGGCGTGCCGCGCACGTAATTCAGGGGAACGCCGAGCGACTGGCTGGCCTTCGCGGCGCTCATGCCGAAGGCGAGCGGAACGCTGTTGGGTGGCCGTTGCTGCGCGCGGGACGCGCCGGTCAATGCGCCAAACCCGATGACGAGGGCAACGAGGAGTGTCGCGAAACGTTGCATGGCTGACCTCATGGCACCGCCGCCGCCAGCGTACCGGCGGGCGTCCAGCCGCCGCCGAGCGCCTGGAACAGGCTGCTCGCCGCCAGCAGCTTGTTGAGCCGGACCGTGACCAGATTGTTTTCGGCGGTGAACAGCGTCTGCTGCGCCTGCAGCACCGTGATCAGGTTGACCGTGCCGCCGCGCAACTGCGTCTCGGCGACCTCGAACGCCTTGCGCGAGGCGGCGACGACGTCGGACTGCAGGCGCTCCTGCAATGTGTACTTCTGCAACGCGATCAGCGCCTTCTCGACATCGGCGAAGGCCGACAGCACCGCCTTGCGATAGGCCTGCAGGTTCTGCAGCTGCTGGCCCTTGGCGAGCTTGAGCTGGCTCTCCAGCAGGAAGCCGTCGAACAGCGGCTGGGTCAGCCCGGCGGCGAGCGTGTAGTACCAGGCGCCCGGCGCAAACAGCGAGGCGAGCGCCGCGCTCTGGAAGCCGGTGGTGCCGGTCAGCTGGATCTGTGGAAAGAACGCCGCGCGCGCCGCGTCGACGCTGAAATTGGACGACGCCAGTTGCGCCTCGGCCTCGCGGACGTCAGGCCGCTGGTAGAGCAGTTCCGACGGCAGTCCCGGCGTCACGCGCGGCACCGCGATCTGCGTGGTGGACCCGCCGCGCACCTTGAAATCGGCCGGCGCGCGCGCCACCAGCACGGCGAGCGCCGCGGTGTTCTGCCCGACCGTCACCTCGAGCGGCGGGATCGCCGCGCGCTGCGTCGCGACCAGCGCCTCCTGCTGCGACAAATCGAGCTGCGAGGCGGTGCCGCCGGCGAATTGCGACTTGATCAGCGCAAGGATGCGCTCGGCCGCCGCGAGGTTGCGGCGGGTGACCTTGATCTGGTCCTGCGCCGCCAGCAGCTGGAAATAGGTGTTGGCGACCGTCGCCATCGTGGTCAGCGCCACCACCTCGCGATTGTAGCGCGCGACGGTCGCGCTCTCCTCCGAAGCCGACAGCGTCGCGCGGTTCTTGCCCCAGAAATCGACGATGTAGCTTGCGCTCAGCCCGAGGCTGTATTGCGAGAAAGTGCCGCTGGTGCCGAGCGACGAACTGGATCCCGTTGCCACGCGCTGACGCTCGGCATTCGCCGATCCGGAGATGGACGGCAGCAGCGCGGCGCCGGACACGCCGACCTGGGCGTCGGCCTGCACGATCTGGGCGATCGCCACCGCGATGTCGAGATTGTAGAGCTGCGCCGATTCCATCAGCCCGGTCAGCTCGGGCGAGCGGAAGCCGCGCCACCAGGCGAGCGCCGGAACGGCCGCGTCGGCATCGCCCTTGGCCGCAGTCTTGTAGCTCGCCGGCACTTCCAAGCTGAGCTCGGGCTTCTCCGCTCCGGGAATGCAGCCGGACAGACCGAGGCTGAGGCCGCCGAACGCCGCCACGCGCAGAAACCGGATCGGCTTGCGCATCAACTGAAGATTTCGCAACGCTGCACCTGTCGGCATTTACTCGCCCGGTTGAAGTGAGGAGCCCGGCATCCGCGGCGCGCCGCGGCGGAGGCGCTGGGCCCACAGGCGGAACCGGTCGAGATAGAGGTAGATGACCGGCGTCGTGTAGAGCGTGAGGACCTGGCTCAGGATCAGGCCCCCGACGATGGCGATGCCGAGCGGCTGCCGCAACTCGCCGCCGTCGCCCATGCCGATCGCCAGCGGCACCGCCCCGAGCAGCGCGGCCATCGTCGTCATCATGATCGGGCGGAAGCGCAGCAGGCAGGCCTCCCGGATCGCCTCGAGCGGCTCCAGCCCGCGCCTGCGTTCCGCCTCCAGCGCAAAGTCGATCATCATGATGGCGTTCTTCTTCACAATGCCGATCAGCAAGATGACGCCGATCAGCGCCATGATACTGAACTCGGTCTTGAATGCCATCAGCGCCAGCAAGGCGCCCACACCCGCCGAGGGCAATGTGGACAAGATGGTCAGCGGATGGATGTAGCTTTCGTAGAGCACGCCCAGCACGATGTAGATCGCAACCAGCGCGGCCAGGATCAGGAACGGCTGGTTGCTCAGCGAGTCCTGGAACGCCTTGGCGGTACCCTGGAAGGTGCCGCGGATCGTGGCCGGGACCCCGATCCGGTTCATGGTCGCCTCGATGCTGCCGACCGCCGTGCTCAGCGACACGTTCGGCGGCAGGTTGAACGAGATGGTGTTGGCGACCAACAGGCCCTGGTGATTGACCGCAAGCGGCGTCGCGCCCTGCTTGAACGCTGCAACTTCCGACAGCGGGATCATGGTCTCGCTGCTGGTGGAGACGGCCGATCCGGTCGAGGCCACGCCCTTCCCGGTCGAACCGATCGAGTTGGTGGCCTGGTTGCGCGCGGCCTGGGCGTTGGCCGCACTGGCCGCGCTGGAGTTGCCCGGGGCGACGACCGTGCCTGCCACCGCGTTGGTCGATTGCGAGCCGCCGACCGATCCGCCGGACGTGCTGATATAGACGTCCTTCAGCGTCTCCGGATTCTGCCAGTAGCGCGGCGCGACCTCCATGATGACGTGATACTGGTTGCGCGCGACATAGATTGTCGACACCTGCCGCTGGCCGAAGGCATCGTAGAGGGTGTTGTCGATCTGGCTCACCGTGATGCCGAGCCGGGCCGCGGCGTCGCGGTCGATCACGAGATCGGATTCCAGGCCCTTGTTCTGCTGGTCGCTGTTGACGTCGGCGAGATCAGGATCGCGCTGCAGGGCCGCGGCGATCTTCGGCGTCCATTCGTTGAGCTCCTCCAGCGTCGATCCCTGCAGCGTGTACTGATACTGCGCGTTCGAGGCCCTGCCCCCGACCCGGATGTCCTGCACCGCCTGCAGGAACAGGCTCGCGCCCGGCACCACCGACATCTCGCGGCGCAGCCGCGCGATCACGCCGTCGGCGCCGATCTTGCGCTCATCGAGCGGACGCAGCGAGACGAACACGAAGCCGGAATTGGTCTGCCCGCCGCCGGTGAAGCCGACCGCCGTCTCCACCGCCGGATCGCGCTTGATGATGCCGACGAACTGCGCGAGCTTCTGCTGCATCAGCTGGAACGACACGCTCTGGTCGGCCTGGATCGAGCCGACCAGCCGGCCGGTGTCCTGCTGCGGGAAAAAGCCTTTCGGGATCACGTCGTAAAGATAGAAGTTGAGGCCGAATACCGCCGCCAGGATCAGCATCACCGACAGCGGATGCGCCAGCGCCGCGGTCAGCGTCCTGCGGTAGAAATTCAGCATCGCCTCGAAGAAGCGCTCGCTCGCCCAATAGAGCCGGCCATGGCCGCCGGCGTCCGGCTTCAGCAGCACGGCGCACATCATCGGCGTGGTCGCCAGCGAGACCGCGAGCGAGATCAGGATCGAGATCGAGATCACCATCGCGAACTCACGGAACAGCCGTCCGACGATGCCGGCCATCAGCAGGATCGGGATGAACACCGCGATCAGCGAGATGCTCATCGACAGCACGGTGAAGCCGACCTCGTTGGCGCCCTTCAGCGCGGCCTCGAGCGGGCTCAGGCCGTCCTCGATGTAGCGGGTGACGTTCTCCAGCACCACGATGGCGTCGTCGACCACGAAGCCGGTCGCGACCGTCAGCGCCATCAGGGAGAGATTGTCGAGGCTGTAGCCGAACAGGTACATCGCCCCGAAGGTCGCGACCAGCGACACCGAGACCGCCACCACCGGAATGAAGGTGGCGCGCACATTGCGCAGGAACGCGAACACCACGATGATGACCAGCAGCACCGCCAGAACCAGGGTTCGTTCGACGTCCCGAAGCGAGGTGCGGATGGTGGTCGAGCGGTCGACCGCAAAGCCGATGTCGATCGCCGGCGAGACCGATGCCTGCAGCTGCGGCATCAGCCCCCTCACGAGGTCGACGGTACTGATGATATTGGCGTTCGGCTGCCGGTAGAGGATGATCAGTACCGCCGGCTTGCCGTTGGCGAGACCGGCATTGCGCAAATTCTCGACGCCGTCGGCCACCTCGCCGACATCGGAGAGATGAACCGGCGCGCCATTGCGGTAGGCCACGATCAGCGATTTGTAGTCGTCGGCCTTGTTGGCCTGGTCGTTGGCGTAGACCTGGTAGCGCTGGTCGCCGACGTCGATGCCACCCTTGGGGCTGTGGGCGTTGGCGCTCGACAGCGCCGCGCGGACGTCTTCCAGGCCGATGCCGTATTTGTAGAGCGCCTGCGGGATCAGATCGACGCGCACGGCCGGCAGCGAGCTGCCGCCGACCACGACCTCGCCGATGCCCTCGACCTGCGACAGCTTCTGCGCCAGCACCGTGGAGGCGGCGTCGTAGAGATCGCCGCGCGTCAGCGTATCCGACGTCAGCGTCAGGATCAGGATCGGCGCGTCGGCAGGATTGACCTTGCGGTAGGTTGGATTGCTGCGCAGGCTGGTCGGCAGGTCGGCCCGCGCCGCATTGATCGCGGCCTGCACGTCGCGCGCCGCGCCGTTGATGTCGCGATTCAGCCCGAACTGCAGCGTGATGCGGGTTGAGCCCACCGAGCTCGACGACGTCATCTCGGTGACATCGGCGATCTGGCCGAGATGGCGCTCGAGGGGACTGGCGACCGTGGTCGCGACATCCTGCGGGCTGGCGCCGGGCAGCGTCGCCTGCACCGAGATGGTCGGGAAATCCACCTGCGGCAGCGGCGACACCGGCAGCTTGAAGAACGCGACGATGCCGGCCGCCGCGAGCCCGAACGTCAACAGCGTCGTTGCGACCGGCCTACGGATGAAGGGCGTTGACGGATCCATGACTCAACGCGACCCGCTCGCCTCGCCGATCTCGTCCGCCCGCCCGGCAAACCGCAGCGCGAGGCGATCGAACCAGAGGTAGATCACCGGTGTCGTGAACAAGGTCAGCAGCTGGCTCACCAGCAGGCCGCCGACGATCGAGATACCGAGCGGATTCCGCAGCTCGGACCCCGCGCCGCTGCCGAGCATCAACGGCAGTGCGCCGAGCACCGCAGCCATCGTCGTCATGATGATCGGCCGGAACCGCAGCAGGCAGGCCTGGTAGATCGCCTCCCGCGGCGGTTTGCCCTCGTTGCGCTCGGCATCGAGCGCGAAGTCGATCATCATGATCGCGTTCTTCTTCACGATGCCGATCAGGAGGATGATGCCGATGATCGCGATGATGGTGAGATCCTGGCCGGCCATCATCAGCGCCAGCAGCGCGCCGATGCCCGCGGAAGGCAGCGTCGAGAGGATCGTCAGGGGATGGATGAAGCTCTCATAGAGCACGCCGAGCACGATATAGACCGTGATGATCGCGGCGAGGATCAGGAACAGCTGGTTGGAGAGCGAGGACTGGAACGCCAGCGCCGCACCCTGGAAGCTCGTGATCATGCCGAGCGGCTGGTTGATGTCGGCCTGCGCCTGCTTGATCGCCGTCACGGCCCCTCCAAGGGAAGCGCCGGGCGCCAGGTTGAACGAGACCGTTGCCGACGGGAACTGGCCGAGATGCGAGATCTGCAGCGGCGCGGTCTCCACCCGCATCTTGGCCATCACCGACAGCGGCACCGGCGTCGAGCCCACCGATGACGGCAGATAGATCGACGACAGCGAATCCAGCGAAGTCTGCAGCGACGGATCGGCTTCCAGTATCACGCGGTACTGGTTCGAATTGGTGAAGACGGTCGAGACGATGCGCTGGCCGTAGGAATCGTACAGCGCGTTGTCGATCGTTGCCGGCGTGATGCCGAACCGCGCCGCCTGGTCGCGGTCGATGTCGACGAACACCGAAAGCCCCTGCGCCGAGATATCGCTGGTGACGTCGCTGAGCTCGGGCAATTCCCGGAGCTTGTCGACCAGCTTCGGCGTCCATTCCGCGAGCTCGTTCGGATCGGCATCCTGCAGGATGAACTGGTACTGCGTCCGGCTCACCGTGCCTTCGATGGTGAGGTCCTGCACCGGCTGCATGTAGAGCGTGATCCCGGTCAGCGCCGCCGTGCTCGCCTTGATCCGGTCCATGATCGTCGAGACATTGGCCTTGCGCTGCTCATGCGGCTTCAGATTGATCAGGATGCGGCCGCTGTTCAGCGTGGTGTTGGTGCCGTCGACGCCGATGAACGACGACAGGCTCTGCACGTCCGGATCCTTCAGGATCGCGCTGGCGAGCCGCTGCTGCCGCTCGGCCATCGCCGCATAGGACACCGATTGCGGCGCCTCGGAGATCGCCTGGATCACGCCGGTGTCCTGCACCGGAAAGAAGCCCTTGGGGATGACGACATAGAGCAGCGCCGTCAGGCCAAAGGTGGCAAGCGCGATCAGCAGCACGAAGGTCTGGCGATCCAGCACCCAGTTGAGCATCCGGGCGTAGATCGCGATCACGGCATCGAAGCCTTCGCGGCTGAGCCGCTGGAAGGTGTTTTCCCGCGCCATGGCCTCCGGCTTCAGCAGCTTTGCGCAGGCCATCGGCACCAGGGTCAGCGACACCACAGCCGAGATCAGGATCGTGACTGACAGCGTGATGGCGAATTCGCGGAACAGGCGGCCGACGACATCACCCATGAACAGCAGCGGGATCAGCACCGCGATCAGCGACACCGTCAGCGAGATGATGGTGAAGCCGATCTGCTCGGACCCTCGCAGCGCCGCCTCGAGCGGCGACTCGCCCTCCTCGATGTAGCGCGAGATGTTCTCGATCACGACGATGGCGTCGTCGACCACGAAGCCGGTCGCGATCGTCAGCGCCATCAGCGACAGATTGTTCAGGCTGAAGCCGAACAGATACATCGCGCCGAGCGTGCCGACCAGCGAGAGCGGTACCGACAGGCTCGGGATCAGCGTGGCGCGGGTCGAGCGCAGGAACACGAAGATCACAAGCACGACCAGGATCACGGCGAGCGACAGCTCGTATTCGACGTCGCGCACCGAGGCCCGGATCGTGACGGTGCGGTCGGTCAGGATATTGAGGTCGATCGCGGCCGGCAGCGTGGCCTGCAGCTGCGGCAGCAGGTCCTTGATGCCCTGCACCACCGAGATCACGTTGGCGCCGGGCTGGCGCTGGATGTTGAGGATGATCGCCGGCGTCTCGTTCATCCAGGCGCCGAGCTTGTCGTTCTGCGCGCCGTCGACGACGTTGCCGACGTCGCTGAGGCGGACCGGCGAGCCGTTCTTGTAGGCGATGATCAGCGAGCGGTAGTCGCTGGCATTGCGGATCTGGTCGTTGGCATTGATGGTGTAGGCGCGCATCGCGCCGTCGAAATTGCCCTTCGGCGTGTTGACGTTGGCATTGCCGAGCGTGGTGCGGAGATCGTCGATGTTGAGGCCATAGGCCGCGAGCTTGCGGATGTCGGCCTGGATGCGCACCGCCGGCCGCTGGCCGCCGCTGATGCTGACGAGGCCGACGCCGGGCAGCTGCGAGATCTTCTGCGCCAGCCGCGTGTCGACGAAATCCTGCACCTGGGTCAGCGGCATGGTCTTCGAGGTCAGGCCGAGGGTGAGGATCGGCGCGTCAGCCGGATTGACCTTGGCGTAGATCGGCGGCGCCGGCAGGTCCGACGGCAACAGATTGCCCGCGGCATTGATCGCGGCCTGCACCTCCTGCTCGGCGACGTCGAGCGAGATCGACAGGCCGAACTGCAGCGTGATCACGGACGAGCCCGCCGAGCTCACCGAGCTCATCTGGGTCAGATTCGGCATCTGGCCGAACTGCACCTCGAGCGGCGCCGTCACCGACGAGGTCATCACGTCGGGGCTCGCGCCCGGATAGAAGGTCTGCACCTGGATGGTCGGATAGTCGACCTCCGGCAGCGCCGCGACCGGGAGAAATCTGAACGCCAGCATGCCCGACAGCATGATGGCGATCATCATCAGGGTCGTCGCCACCGGCCGCAGGATGAATGGCCGCGACGGGTTCATTTCTTCTGCCCGTCCTCGGACCGCTTGTGGTGGCCGCCTCCGGGATCGGCGCCGTCCTTGCTATCTCCCTTGCCGTCGCCCTTCGTGGCCCCGTTCGCCGCACCACTCGCCGTCCCCTTGGCCGCAGCGGCCGGGTTCGCGGCGTCAGTGGCGGAGCGCACGACCACCTTGGCGCCCTCGCGCAGCTTGTCGGCGCCGTCGATCACGATGCGATCGCCAGGCACAAGCCCGGACAGCACCTCGACCCGGTCGCCATCGGTGACGCCGAGCTTGACCGGCCGCACCGAGACCGTGCTGTCGGCATTGACGAGATAGACGAAGGTGCCGGGGACACCGCGCTGGATGCCGGCGGTCGACATCGTCGTCGCATCCTTGTGGGTATCGAGCAGCAGGCGGACGTTGACGAACTGGTTCGGAAACAGTGTGCGCTTGTCGTTCTCGAACTGCGCGCGCAGCTTGATGGTGCCGGTGGTCGCATCGATCTGGCTGTCGAAGGTCTGCAACGATCCCTCGGCGAGCTTGTTGGCACCGCTGCGGTCATAGGCCGCTGCCGGCAGCACCGCGCCCTCCTTCAACCGCCTCGCGACCGCCTGCAGATTGTCCTCCGGCAGCGTGAACAGCACGCTGATCGGCTCGAGCTGCGTGATCACGACGAGGCCGTTGGTGTCGCCGGGCGTCACATAGTTGCCGAGATCGACCTGGCGCAGTCCGACGCGCCCGTTGATCGGCGACACGATGTGACAATATTGCAAATTCACCTCGGCCGACTTCACCGAGGCGCGATCGGCTTCCACCGTGCCCTGATACTGTGCGACCAGCGCGACCTGGGTGTCGAGCGTCTGATGCGGCACGGCGTTCTGCGCGGCGAGGTTCTGGTAACGGGTGAGATCGACCTGGGCGCCCTTCAGCTGCGCCTCGTCGCGGGCGAGCTGTCCCTTGGCCTGCGCCAGCGTCGCTTCATAGGGACGCGAATCGATCGCGGCGATCAGGTCGCCCTTCTTGACCTCATCGCCCTCCTTGAAATCGATCTTCATCAGATAGCCGCTGATCTGGCTCCTGATCGTCACGGTCGCGAGCGACGTCACGGTGCCGAGCGCATTCAGGCTGACGCCGATATCGCCGTTGCCGATCGTCTCCGGCACGATCGACATCGGCCCGGCGTTGCGCCCGCCACCGGCCTGCGGCGGCGCGGCCTGCTGCCGCGTCCACCAGACGATGCCTGCAAGCACCGCCAGCACGAGACATCCGGTCAGAAACCCTCGCCAACGCGACCCTCGCCTGGTTCGCTCGGGCGCCACAATCGACGGGTCTTTGATCTGCTGGTCCATAACCTGCCCACGAAGGAACACGAATGAGCTCGCGCGGCTCTATGTGTCCCCTGAACTCCGCGCGCGCCACATCCGACGAAGGATTTTGAAGGCTTCTGCCGGACAAAGCGCGTTAAGAATCGGAAAGGAAAGTGCTCCTTCCCGGTCGGCGGCTGTTTCTCGCTGGATTGTGGCTATTTTACCCGATCATTTGTAACCAGGGCAACACGATCAGCAACAATCCGGCAAAGTAGATCAAGCCGAAGATCAGCCCGAATTTCCAGAAGTCGCCTTTGCCGATATAGCCGCTGCCGTAATACATCGGCGCCGGTCCCGTGGCATAGGGCGAGATCACTCCCATCAGGCCCAGCGAATAGACGCAGAGCAGCATCAGGGTCTGCACCGACAGGCCGGGAATGCTGGAGCCGACGGCGAGCACCACCGGCAGCACGGCGGCGGTATGCGAGGTGATGCTCGAGAAGAAATAGTGGATCCAGAAGAAGAAGGTGACGAGCAGGATCATCCCGACCAGCGGCGACGTGCCGGAGAGCGGCTTGGCATAACCCTCGGCCACCCATTTGATGAAGCCGATCTCATTGAGGCCCGACGATAGCGTGAGCAGCGAGGTGAAATAGAAAAACACCTCCCACGCGCTTTTCTCCGCGACGATGTCCTCGAACGCGATCACGCCGGTCAGCAGCATCAGCGAGATCACGACGAACACGACCGTGGTCGCGTTGATGAAGTTCGAGCCGAGCAGCGGCACGCTGATATTGGGGTTGGAGCCGCAGATCCACAGGAACATCGCGAGCACCACCAGCACCGCCATGATCCATTCGTGCCGCGACGGCGGCCCCATCTTGGCGAGCTCGCCCTCGCTCCAGGTCACGATCTCCGGGCTCTCCTTGATCTCGGGCCGGCAGACCAGATAGCTGAGCAGCGGCACCAGCAGCAGCAAGAGGATGCCGAGCGGCGCGAAGCCGATGAACCATTGCGACCAGCCGACCTCGATGTTGACGAGCTTCTTGGCGATCGAGAGCGCGGCGGCGTTCGGCGCCAGCGCGGTCAGGAACAGCGAGCTGGTGACGGCCGTGGTCGCGAACGCGGTCCACATCACGAAGGTGCCGATCTTGCCCGCGGTCGGGCCGGGCTCGGAACCGTAGATGCGCGGGATGTTGCTGACGATCGGATAGATGGTGCCGCCCGAGCGCGCGGTGTTGGACGGCGTCGCCGGCGCCAGCACGAGATCGGAGAACGCCACCGCGTAGCCGAGCCCGATGGTGCGGCGGCCGAGGCCGCGCACCAAGAGCAGCGCCAGCCGGCGGCCGAGCCCGCTCTTGCGATAGCCGATCGAGAACACGAAGGCGCCGACGATCAGCCACACCGTGCTCTCGGAAAAGCCGCCGAGCATCCAGCGCAGCGATTTGTTCGGATCGTGCTCGACATAGCCGCCGATGCCGGCGACCGTCAGGCCGATCAGACCGACCGCGCCGACCGGCATCGATTCAAGGATCAGCCCGGTGATCACGGCGGCGAACACCGCGAAATAGTGCCACTGATTGGCGTTCAGCCCCGACGGCACCGGGACCAGATAGATCACCAGCCAGACCAGCAACGGCGCAAACGTTCGCCATGACCATTTCATGCAGCGTCCCCCTCACCTGTGTCGATTGTCGGGCGCGCAAGCCACCGTGTCCCGCCAGCGCCGCCATCTTTTTGTTGCAATCTAGCACGACCGCGCAGTCCGTCTCGGGAAACTGCGGCGGAACGGCGCGGCTTGTGGAGGAACCGGCGCGTTTCGTCAACACGTAGCGTCCCGGTGGCAGCCCCCATCGCAAGACCGCCCGCGCTTTGCTATCCTTGGCGTTATGACCTCACGCGACTCCGCCTCCTCCGAGATCACGCCCGAGGTGCTGCTGCGCGCCTATGCCTGCGGCATCTTCCCGATGGCGGAGAGCGCCGACGATCCGACCCTGTTCTGGGTCGAGCCGGAATTGCGCGGCGTGATTCCGTTCGACGGCTTCCGCGTCGCCTCCCGCCTGGCGCGCACCGTGCGCACGGATGCCTTCACCGTCACCGTCGATACCGCGTTCAAGGCCGTGATCGCCGGCTGCGCGGCGCCGCAGCCCGGCCGCGACGACACCTGGATCAACAAGCGCATCCGCGATCTCTATGTCGGGCTGTACGCGTCGGGCCATTGCCACAGCGTCGAGGTCTGGCAGGACGACAATCTGGTCGGCGGGCTCTACGGCGTCAGCCTCGGCCGCGCCTTCTTCGGCGAAAGCATGTTTCACACCACGCGCGACGCATCGAAGGTCGCGCTGGTGCATCTGGTGGCGCGGCTGATCGCGGGCGGGTTCGAACTGCTCGACACGCAATATGTGACGGAGCACCTGAGGACGTTCGGCGCGATCGAGATCTCGCGGCGCCGCTATCGCACGCTGCTCGACAAGGCGATATCGGGCGCACCGGCGGATTTCCGCAAGCTCGACGCCACCCAGCCGGTCAAGGGTGCCGACGCGCTGGCGATCATCGCCGAGCGCAATTGATCGGTTGATCGCGTAGCCCGGATGCAGCGAAGCGCAATCCGGGACAAGTCTCTCCGCGGGAAACCCGGATTTCGCTGCGCTTCATCCGGGCTACGAAGTGCCAATCAGTTTCCGAACAATCCGCCGAACAGCCCGCCCGGCCGCTGCTGTTGCTGGGGCGGCGGAGGTGGCGGCTGCTGCTGATATTGCGGCAACGGCTGCGGCGGCGGACGCGGCGCGGCCTGCTTCTGCGGCACGCGCTTCTGGGCCGGCGGCGATGGGGGCGTCGGCGCCTTCGGCGGATCGGGCGCGGCGGTCACGATGGTCTGGTCCGGTCCTTTGCAGTCGGTCAGCCAGATGTCGTAGATTGGATGCTCGACGCCGTGCAGGCCGGGGCTCGCCGCGAACATCCAGCCAGAGAAGATCCGCTTCACCTCGCCCTGCAGCGTGATCTCGTCGACCTCGACAAAGGCGTCGGTGTTGGCAGCTTCCGTGGACGGCCTCGTGTAACAGGCATCGGTCTTCACCCGCAGCGCGCCGAACTGCACGGTCTCGCCGATATCCTCGTCGAAATTGATGATGCGTCCGGTGATCTTGTCGAGACCGGAGAAGCTCGCCTTCTTGTTGGTGATCTTGGTCGACGGCGGCTCCTGCACGACCTCGTCGCCCGGCTGCAACGCGGCAGGCGTCTGCGGCGCGGTGCCTTGCGGCGCGCCCTGGGGCGTCCCCTTGGGACGCTGCCCCGGCGGCAGCGGGTTGGCACCGGGCGGCGTGTTGGCAACGGCGGGACCGCCGGGTTGCGGCGGCTGCACGGCGACCCCGGGCTGGGTGCCCTGCGGAGCCACCGTCGAGCCGGGCGGCGGCGCCAGCGGCTGCGACTGCACGCTGCCGGGCGGCGGTACCGCCTGGCCTGGCGGCAGGGCCCGCGGCTGTGTCGGCAGCAGGCGGCCGCGCGGCAATTCCGGCACTTCCTCGTCGTCGTCGCTGGGAGGAGCCGGCTGACCACGCGGGATCGAGCCGGGCGGACGCGGCGCGGGATCGGAGAAAATCGTTCCGATCTGCGCGCGCGCGGGCGGCGCAAGCGAGATGGTTGAGGCGGCAACCAGGGCCGCAAAGCCAGTCAGGGCAACGGTTCGAAGCATCTCGCGCGGCTTTAAAGGGCGAATCGGGCTCGCGACAGTCTACCTTGATATCGGCCGCTCGCAGGTCACCGGTTAACACGCCGAATACGGCGGGGAAAGGGCACCCGGCCACCTCTCCCCGGTCCGCTGGGCAGCCTTTGGTCAGCCTCTGGTCACTCCTGGGAACACGTGTGATAGTCCTCACGCTGAAGGCACGCGGCCACGCGTGAAAACCAGGAAAATCCGGATCGAACCGGACCAGCCAGAGGAAACCCACCATGCCAGATCGCATCAGGCTCGACGGCAGGGTCGCCGTCGTCACCGGGGCTGCCGGCGTCATCGGAACCGCCACGCTCCAACTGCTCGGCGAACGGGGTGCGCGGATTGTCGCAGTCGACCGCAAGGGGGCCGACCTCAAGGCCGCCACCAAGGACCTGCCGGCCTCGGCCGAGGCCTTCGCGATCGAAGCCGACGTCACCGACGAGGACGAGGTCACGGACTATGTCCGCGCCGCCGTCGACCGCTTCGGCACCATCGACGCCTTCTACAACAACGCCGGCATCGAGGGCGACATCAAGCCGATCCCTGAATATTCGCTGGAGAGCTTTCGCCGGGTGCTCGACGTCAATGTGGTCGGCGTCTTCCTCGGCATGAAGCATGTGCTGCCTGTCATGCTGAAGCAGAACAAGGGCAGCATCATCAACACCGCCTCGATCGCCGGCCTCGTGGGATCACCGATGATCGCGGTCTACAGCGCCAGCAAGCACGCGGTGATCGGGCTGACCAAGAGCGCGGCCTGGGAATGCACCGGCACTGGCGTGCGGGTCAATTGCGTCTGCCCCGGCATGATCGAGAGCCGGATGCTGAGCACGATCCTGCAGGGCCGCTCCGGCGGCAACGCGCCGCCGCCGATCGAGAAGATCGTCGACCGCATCCCGGCGCGCCGGCTTGGCCTCGCAAGCGAGGTCGCCTCCATCGTCGCTTTTCTTGCCTCCGACGAGGCGAGCTACGTCTCCGGCTCCGCCTACACCGTCGACGGCGGCCGTACCGCCGCCTGACACGACCGTCATTCCGGGGCGGTCCGCAGGACCGAACCCTCAGGTGCGCAATTGCGCACCGAGAATCTCGAGATTCCGGGTTCGGTCCTGCGGACCGCCCCGGAATGACATCAATGAAAACCGAACATCATAGGTCACAAACAATATGCCCGTCGTACTCGATCCCGATGCCGCTGCCGTCTACAAGGCGTTCCAGGAGGCCGGCCGTCCAGCCTATGAGACGCTGACCGCACCGGAAGCACGCGACTATTATCGGGCCGCCCGCGTCGTCTCCAATCCCGAGCCGCCCGCGCTGGAATCCAGCAAGCCGCTCGCGATCCCCGCGCCGCACGGCGCCATCCCTGCCCGCATCTACACGCCGAACACGCTGCGCAAGAAAGACGGGCTCGCGCCATGCCTGGTGTTCTTCCACGGCGGCGGCTGGGTGATCGGCGATCTCGATACCCATGAGGTGGTTTGCCAGAAGCTTGCCCATGAGGGCGAGTTGATCGTGATCTCGATCGATTATCGCCTCGCGCCTGAGCATCGTTTCCCTGCCGCGGTCGACGACGCCGTCACCGCGACCCGATGGGTCGCCGCCAATGCCAGGGATCTCGGCATCGACGCCGCGCGCCTGATCGTCGGCGGCGATAGCGCCGGC
Source organism: Bradyrhizobium sp. USDA 3262 (assembly GCF_054060035.1). Classification (NCBI taxonomy): domain Bacteria; kingdom Pseudomonadati; phylum Pseudomonadota; class Alphaproteobacteria; order Hyphomicrobiales; family Nitrobacteraceae; genus Bradyrhizobium; species Bradyrhizobium sp. USDA 3262. Next base: position 5,136,196 of record NZ_JBSSCT010000001.1, on the reverse strand, counting down.
GGCAACCTCGCGGCCGTGGTTGCCCTCACCGCCCGCGACGGCGGACCGAAGCTCGCCGCCCAGTTGCTGATCTATCCCGCGACCGATTTCTCGCGGAAGCATCCCTCGCATCGCGAGCCCGAGACCAGCATCCTCTTGACGCATTCGGTGATCGGCTGGTTCGCCAACCATTATCTCGGTGACGCCGACAACAGCGACTGGCGCGCCTCGCCGGCGCGCGCAAAGGACTTTGCCGGATTGCCGCCGGCCTATGTGCTGACCGCCGGCGCCGATCCGTTGCGCGACGAAGGCGACGAATATGCGAAATTCCTCAAGGACGCCGGCGTGCCGGTAACCTATCGGCATTTCCCCGGCCAGTTCCACGGCTTCTTCACCATGGGCAAGCTGCTCAATCAGGCCAATATCGCGGTGACCGAGATCAGCGCCTGGCTGAAGACGCTGGGCTGAGCAATCGGATCAGCGGCGACGTGCCCGGCGTCGTCCCCGATCGGGCTCGCGAGCGCATCGCGAGCCCGTTGCAGCGTTCCTGTTGCGGCGTTAGCGCGCCTTGAAGTTCCCGACGCCGCGCTATAGTGCCGCCGTCAGCGCCTCACGCCGCCGGGCACTCCAGCCATCGAGATCGTCTTGCTCACGCCACTCCTCGTCTACGGTATCCCGCTCGATTTCATCCTGTTCGCGCTGACGCTGCTCGGCGTCGCGATCTTCCATCACCACACGCTCGCGGTTGCGCTGACGGGCCTTGCCGCGATCGTCGCCTACAAGCTGCTGTTCGCGGGCTTTGCGAAATTCGGCGCGGGCCTGCCCGGTCTCGCGCATCACATGGAGCATGAGTGGGTCACGCTCGCCAACCTGTTCCTGCTCCTGATGGGCTTTGCGCTGCTGTCGCGCCACTTCGAGGAAAGCCGCATTCCCGACGAGATGCCGGCGCTGCTGCCCGATGACTGGAAGGGCGGACTGATCCTGCTGGTCATCGTGTTCGTGCTGTCGGCCTTCCTCGACAATATCGCGGCCGCGCTGATCGGCGGCACCGTGGCCCGCCACGTGTTCCGTGGCCGCGTCCATATCGGCTATCTCGCGGCCATCGTCGCCGCGTCGAATGCCGGCGGCGCCGGCAGCGTCGTCGGCGACACCACGACGACGATGATGTGGATCGACGGCATCAGCCCGCTCACGGTCGTGGAGGCCTATGTCGCAGCGATCGTTGCGATGCTGGTGTTTGCGGTGCCGGCCTCGCTGCAACAGCACCGCTTTTCCCCGATCGTGAAGGATGCACCGTCCGGCCTCAGAATCGACTGGGCGCGGGTTGCGATCGTGGCCGTGATCCTGCTGGCCGCGCTGACGGCCAATGTGACGGCCAATCTGAAGTTCCCCGCGCTGCTCGATGCGCTGCCCGTGCTCGGGCTCGCGGTCTGGGCCGCGATCCTGGTCACCTCATTGCTGCGGCGGCCGGACTGGTCGGTGATGCCCGAGACGCTGAAGGGCACCGTGTTCCTGCTCGCGCTGGTGACGGCGGCCTCGATGATGCCGGTGGAGAAATTGCCCGCCGCATCGTGGCAGACCGCGCTCGGGCTCGGCTTCGTCTCGGCGGTGTTCGACAATATTCCCCTGACCGCGCTGGCGCTGAAGCAAGGCGGCTATGATTGGGGCTTTCTCGCCTACGCGGTCGGATTTGGAGGGTCGATGGTCTGGTTCGGCTCGTCGGCGGGCGTTGCGGTGTCCAACATGTATCCGGAAGCCAAATCGGTGGTCCGCTGGATCACCCAGGGCTGGCCGATCATGGCGGCCTATGTCGTCGGCTTCTTTGTGATGCTCGCCCTGCTTGGCTGGCACCCCGACGCGCCACATTGACGCAACACAATGCTGCAGCGCACAATTGCGCTTAGCTCAAAACTGTGGAAAATCGAGACAAATCCGTTGACATTGCTAAACTCCATTCGCCGTAACAAGTTATGGAGAGTCCGCATGAGTGTTAGTGCAGAGGTCCTCGCCCGCGCTCCGTCGGAGCAGATGGAGGATGAAATCAACACGGTGACTTCGCATCGACCACGCAGCAACATCCGCCCCCTCTCACCGATGCCGGACTATGTCGAGCATCGCAACGGCGTCAACGAGGTAGGCAAGCTGTCGGCCGAGGCGGTCGTGCGCGAATATGAAGCGGCGGTGAAAGAGATCGAGGCCCTTGGATCGGAACTGCAATTGGCCGCCAAGAACTGCGAGGTCATGGTCGCAGGCGTCCATGAGATGATCGCGGAGATCAAGGAGTTCGCTGCCGGTTACCGCGATCAGGGCAAGCGTTTCTTCCTGCAGATCGAAGCCGTCTCGTTGATGACCGCCGAGGTCAGGGACACCTGCGAAGCACTCAAGAAGAAGATCGCGACCGATACATTGGGCCAGTGATTTTTCGGTTGAAGCACGTTTCGTGATCAGCGCATCCGTGGATCTCTGCGATCGTGGGCTGATCCTGTATTGGTGAATGACTGCGCTATTCCGGCGCGACAGAATCGTTAGTTCTATTCAAGACCAAATCGCTCAAGACTAAGTCGCTCAAGACTAAGTCGCTCAAAACTAAGTCGTTCAACATCTTGCCCCGCTTCGGCGGGGCTTTTTGTTGCGAGACGAGTGATCTCTGCGCGGGTCGCGCCCTCGAACGGGCCGGACCTCGGTCCATGACCTTAACGCGCGTCAGCTGCACGCCCGGCCGCGTCCGTTGCCGGAGGCAAATCGGATATCGCGGACCAGCGGTCGCTGAAATCCTTGGCCGGGAGCGCGTCCGCGCCGGCGACGGCAATGCCGTCGGTCCGGGGCGCGTGCGACTTGATGGTCGCGGCGGTTGCGGTGACAGCCAGCAGGGCGACAGCCACGAACCCGGTAATCGTTCGATGCTTTGTCATTAGAACCTCCTCGGGTCCCCAATGCCCACTTAACGTGGGTCACGGGAACCCTCGCCAGGTTCATCACTGCAAAGACGACATCGATCGCGTGAAATCGGACAACGAGCTTGTCCCAAACGCGCCTACCCTGCCCGCGCGGCACGCCGCAGCGATTGCGGCGGCTGGCCGAAGGCGCGGATGAAGGCGCGGCGCATCCGCTCGGGATCGCGGAAGCCGGTGATCTCGGCGACGCGCTCGATCGCCTCGCCCGACGACTGCACGCGCTGCCGCGCGACTTCGATCCTCAGCCGCTCGACCGCTTTCGACGGCGTGGTGCCGGTCTCCGCGATGAAGGCGCGGGTGAAATGCCGCGAACTCATCCCGGCCTTGTCGGCGAGGTCCTCGACCGTCAGCGGCGCATCGAGATGCTCGCGCGCCCAGGCGAGCAGCGGCCCGAACCGGCCATTCGGCGTCTTCAATTCCAGCAGCGAGGAAAACTGCGACTGCCCGCCGCTGCGCCGATGGTACAGCACGAGTTGCCGCGCGGTGCTCTGCGCGATTTCGTCGCCATAGTCCTCGGTGATCATCGCGAGCGCGAGGTCGATGCCGGCGGTGATGCCGGCCGAACTCCAGATATTGCCGTCGCGGACGAAGATCTGGTCCGGCTCGAGCTTGATCTTCGGATAGGTCTTCACGAAATGCGGCGTGCGCTGCCAATGCGTGGTGGCGCGGCGGCCGTCGAGCAGGCCTGCCTCGGCCAGCACATAGGCGCCCGAGCAGACGCTGGCGACGCGAATGCCGCGGCCCGCCATCCGCCGCACGAATGACAGCGTGGCTGGACAGCTCGCCGGTGTGCGTACGCCGTTGCCGCCCGCAATGATCAGCGTCGTGATCGCCGCCGACGGCTTGAGACCGCGCGCAAGCATCTCGACACCGGACGAAGAGCGCACCGGTCCCGCCTTCGCCGCAATCGTCCTGATCGCCGGCGCGTTGTTGGCGAAGCGCGCCGCGATCTCAAAGGCCGCGATCGGGCCGGCCGCGTCGAGCAGCTGGAAGTCGGGAAAGATCAGGATGCCGATCATCGCCAAATCCTCGCGGGTGACGTTGCTTTCCTGGCGGCCCTCTCTCAGGAGACTTGTCTCAGGAGACTTGCTTCTCTTAAGGAGACTTGCTCCTCTCAGGAGGCTTGCGTCCGAAAATAAGGGAAATACGCCATTTTGGACGAGAGGCCATCATGCCATCGTGGTTCCGTCAAGCGCTATTTGGAGGCCCCGATGACTGAACCCCTGCAGATTGGATTGCTCGTCTTCCCGAAGGTGACCCAGCTCGACCTGACCGGTCCGCTGCAGGTGTTCTCCTCGGTCCCCGGCGCCAAGGTGCATCTGATCTGGAAACGCATCGAACCCGTTCCGACCGATTCCGTCATGGTCCTGACGCCGACCACGACCTTTGCCGATTGCCCGCAGCTCGACGTGATCTGCGTGCCCGGCGGCTTCGGCACCGACGACATGGTCGGCGACCAGGACATGCTGGCCTTCCTGCGCAAGCAGGCCGAGCGAGCGAAATACGTCACGTCGGTCTGCACGGGATCGCTGGTGCTCGGCGCGGCCGGCCTGCTCAAGGGCTATCGCGCCACCACGCATTGGAGCGCGATTGATTTCCTGTCGAGCTTCGGGGCCATTCCGACCAGGACGCGCGTCTGCGTCGACCGCAACCGCTTCACCGGCGGCGGCGTCACCGCAGGCATCGACTTCGCGCTGACGCTGGTGTCGGAGCTCGTCGACCGCAAGACCGCGGAAGCGATTCAGCTCAGACTCGAATACAACCCGGCCCCGCCGTTCAACGCGGGCTCGCCGGATACCGCACCGGCCGAGATCCTCGCCTTCATGAAGGAGCGGATCGCGCCATCGCAGGCGCGCCGCGCCGACTTGATGGGCCGTGCCGCGGCACGCCTGCCCTGATCTGATCGCCGCAAAGAAAAAGGCCGCTCGGTTTCCCGAGCGGCCCTTCCTGTCTCACGGTAGCCTCACATTTGCGGGCGATTTCAGGACGTCTGTACCGGGGGCCTATCTCCCGGCCGCATCCAACTCGGAGGCCGCTGCATATCGGGACAGTCGCGATCTGGAGCCCGATCCGACGCGATGGTTTCCCATCTCCGTAAGATGACCCTATTGAGCCGCGAACCCACGCTCGGCGCAAGCGGACAGCGTCGGCTGCGGCCCATCTGTCCCCGCTGTTACCGTTGTTCACAGGCGCGCGCTTGCGCTGCCGGGCGCGTGCGATGCACGCGCGGCGTCGCCCGCGTGCACAGAACAACAATGCGTGAAAGTCAGCTTCCCGGCGTCCAGGCGTGATAGTCGCCGGTCGCCTTGGGGCGGCGGCCGCTCGCCAGCGTCGAGCCGGACGGACGGTAGGCCTGCGCGGTGCCGGTCAGGTTCGGCAGATGCGGCTTTTCCCATTCCCGCGCCTGGTAGTTCTGCTCGGTCGGGGGCACATCGACCGTGTGATGCAGCCAACCGTGCCAGCCGGCCGGAATGCGCGAGGCTTCGGCGTAGCCGTTGTAGACCACCCAGCGGCGCTCGAAATGCAGCGTCGGATCGATCTCACCGCCCTTGGTGCGGTAATAGCGGTTGCCCTGCTCGTCCTCGCCGACCAGTTCGCCGAATCGCGAGGTCCACAATTGCGTGCCAAAGGTCTGGCCATTCCACCAGGTGAAGAATTTCAGCAGGAATTGTTTCATGCGTGGCCGGTCGTCGGTTCGAGGCTATGCGGCTCTGATGCCACCTCATTCCCCAAATGTCCAGCCGCCGCCAAGGTAGCCCCGCACCCCTCGGACAGCCCCCGGTTTATGCGCCCGTTTGGCGACCAAATGACGCGCTCACGAGGAGTTTTGTTCAGCTGCCATACATGAGCCGCCGGCTACGCGAAGATGACCCACAATCAATGTGGAGCACGGGAACGTCCGACCGCAGAGATGGTTAGACATTCACCGTTTTGATGGAGTCCAAAATGATCAATATGAAGGTTCTGAGCACCGCCGCGGCTCTGGCGCTTGCGCTGCCGTTGGCCGTGGCGCCGACCGTTTCGTTCGCCCAGTCTGCCGCACAGATGGGCGCGATGGGCGGCGGCGGCGGCCACGTTGGCGGCGGCGGCGGCGGCGGTGGTGGTGGCTTTGGCGGCGGCGGCCGCGGAGGTGGCATGGGCGGCGGCGGTGGTGGCGGCTGGCACGGCGGCGGTGGCGGCGGTCACTGGGCTGGTGGTGGCGGCGGCGGTTGGCGCGGCGGTGGCGGCTGGCACGGCGGTTACCATCGTGGCGGCGGGTTCTGGCCCGGCGCGGTGGCCGGTGCGGTCGTCGGCGGCGCCCTCGCCTCGGGCGCGTATTACGGCTCCGGCTATGGCTACGGCCCCGGCTATTATGACGACAGCTACGGCTATTACGATGAACCGTCTGTTGCCGTTGAGGTGCCGAGTGGCGGCGGCGCCAGCTACTGCGCGCAGCGCTACAGGTCCTACGATCCTGCCTCGGGCACCTATCTCGGCTATGATGGCCGGCGGCATCCCTGCCCGTAGGAGAGCCTGAATTCCTAGTTGCAAAGGGCGGCGCCAGCGCCGCCCTTTTTCTTGTGCGCAAGTCGTCTCATGTACGCAAGGCGACCGCGACGGCCGCGAAGGTCACCACGAGCGCTGCGATATCGCTCGCGCTGAGCGGCTCGCGCAGCATCGCCGCCGCCGCGAGCACGCCGACGACGGGGACCAGCAGCGTGCCGATCGACGCGGTCGCCGCCGGCAATCGCTCGAGCGCCGCAAACCAGCAGACATAGCAAAGGCAGAACTGGATCAGCGTCATGTAGATCATCGACGCCCAGCCGAACTGCGACAGCGCGGCGAGCTGCGGCTGCTCGATCAAGACGCCGATGATCGCGATCGGCACGCAGCCGATCGCAAGCTGCCAGGCCGCGAGCGACAGCGGCGGCATCGCGAGCTTGAAGGATTTGGTCAGCACCGTGCCGAGCCCGACGCAGATCGCACCGGCGAGCGCGAACAGAATCCCCGGCAGCTTGTCGAGGCTCGCGTCGACACCGCCGCCGCCGATCAGCGCCGCGATCCCGGCGAGCGCCACCGCAAGCGCAAGCGCACGCGGCAGCGACACGCGCTCGCCGAGCACCGGCCAGGCCACCAGCGCGACCCACACGGGAATCGTTATCCCGAGCACGGCTGCCTCGCTGGCCCGCAGCCAGATCAGCGCGAGGCCCATGGACGCGACCCAGCCGCCGATCGACAGCGTCGACACCAAGGCAAGCCGCAACCACATGCCGTCGGGCACGCGCAGCGTCTGTCCCCGCACCAGCGCGACCAGGCCGAGCGCAACCGCGCCGACCACGCCACACAGCCCGCGCGACGACAGCGGCGGCCACTCCGTGAGCAGGAACTTCATGATGGGGAAGTTGAGTCCCCAGCCGGTCGAAGCGACCACCAGGAATGCGAGGCCGAGCGGTGACAGCGGGGCGCGGCCGGCGATGGGAACTGCGGTCATGGACCTGTCGTAAAGGGGATGGACAAATACAGGTGATGTGTCACGGCTAGCTGGAAATCCGCTTGTCAGCAAACAGCATATGCATTCTATGATACAGACTTTCCGTCTAGGTTCCGCCTTAATCGACGAACAGGCCAAGCGAGTCGCCGGCACGCGAGGCCGTTAGAAAAAGAGGATGCATCGTGCCGAGCGTTCTCGTGGTTGATGACGACCCGATGGTGTGCGTTGCCATCGAGGTGTGCCTGCAACGCCAGGGCTTCGAGGTCAGCGTCGCCGATGGCGGTGAAGCCGGCATGCGCGCGCTGGAGCAGGCCACCTTCGACGTCATGCTGGTCGATGTCTTCATGCCGCATATGCGCGGGTTCGAGGCGATCCGCGTCTTCCACGAGCGCGCGCCCGATATTCCCGTGATCGCGATGTCCGGCTATGCCTTCGCCAATGCCGACCGCGCGCCGGACTTCCTGCGGATGACGATCGAGCTCGGCGCCTCCGCCTGCCTGCGCAAGCCGTTCACCCCGCAGGCGCTGATTGCCGCCGTTAACGAATGTCTTGCGAAGTATGCACCTTCCGCTCGTCTTTCTAAGTAATTGCCCGTACTAATCGTTGATGGCTTCCCAGCGTCTCATTCTCGGCAGCGGCCTTGCGATCCTCCTCGTCATCAGCGCGGCGTCGATCGGATTGGACGTCAAGTCGCGCAACGAGATTGATTCGGCGGATCGCACGCTCGGGATCCTCAAGCGGATTTCCGACACCCGGCCGTTGCCGCGGGGTGTCGAAAGCGCGGCGCGCGCATTCGCGCTGACAGGCGACGCCTCCTTCGCCGACGAATTCCGTGAGCAGAGCGCCGCCCTCACCGCCGCTTTCGACAGCCTGATGGCGGCGGTGAAGACGGCGCCCGAGGAGGCGCAGCTGCTCGCGGGCGCCAAGACTCAGGTCGACCGCGGCATTGCGCTCGGCGCCGAGCTGATCAGATTGCGCAGCGCGGGCGACACCGCCGGCGCCGCGACGCTGATGTCCGCAGGCGAGAGCCGCGCGCTGATGGACAAGGTCGGCGCGGCGCTCGAGCGGCTCGTCACCGAAGAGCGCCGCGTGCTCGGGCTTCGCACCGGACAGTCGAAGACCTACGGACGCCTGCTGCTGGCGATCGACCTCGCCGGCGTCGCGATGATCCTGCTGCTCGCGATCGCGCTGACGCTGGCGGCCCGGCGCGCCAGCCGCGAACTGCAGGGCGCGCTCAGCGCGACCAAGGCGACCAATCTGTCGCTCGAGGGCAAGGTCGCCGAACGCACCAAGGATCTCGGCGCCGCGCTCGAGGAGCTCCGCCGTTCCACCTCGGTGATGGAAACCACCTTCCGCACCATGGCGGAGGCGGTGCTGGTGATCGACGGCGCCGGCACCGTGCTGCTGTCGAACCCGGCCGCCGAGAAGATGCTGCGCTACAAGCCGGGCATGACGGTCCGGCAGCTGCGCGCCATGAGCAACGTGTTCCAGTCGGACGGCGTCACGCCGATGCAGGCCGACGACATGCCGTCGGCCAAGGCGCTGCGCGGCGAGGAATTCGACGGGCTGGAATTCGTCGCCAAGCCGGTGCGCGGCGCGCCGGAGATTCACCTCGTGGTGTCGGGCCGGCCGCTGCGCGACGGCGACGACGCGATCACCGGCGCTGCGCTGATCTATCACGACATCACCGCCTCGCGCGAAACCGAGCACAAGCTGCAGCAGGCGCAGAAGCTCGACGCCATCGGCAAGCTGACCGGCGGCGTCGCGCACGACTTCAACAACATGCTGACGGTGATCACCGGCACCACCGAGACGCTGGTCGACAGCCTGCGCGCCCAGCCGCAGCTCGCGAAAACCGCCGAGCTGATCGACCGCGCCGCCGAGCGCTGCCGCGAGCTGATCCAGCATCTGCTCGCCTTCGCGCGCCGCCAGCCGCTGGAGCCGCGCACCGTCGACATCAACGGCACCGTGGTCGACATCGCCAAGCTGCTGCGGCCGACGCTCGGCGAGCAGATCGAGATCAATTCGGTGCTGGCGTCCGATGTCGCCAGCGTTCATATCGATCCGTCGCAGCTTGCCAACTCGCTGCTCAACATGGCGATCAACGCCCGCGACGCGATGCCGAATGGCGGCAAGCTGCTGTTCGAGACCAGCAACATCGTGCTCGACGACGCCTATGCCGCTGTTAATCCCGACATCACGCCGGGCCGCTATGTGCTGCTCGCGGTCAGCGACACCGGCACCGGCATGTCGCATGCGGTGCAGGACAAGGTGTTCGAGCCGTTCTTCACCACCAAGGACGTCGGCAAGGGCTCCGGCCTCGGCATGAGCATGGTCTACGGCTTCGTCAAGCAGTCCGGCGGCCACATCAAGATCTACAGCGAGGAAGGCCACGGCACCACGATCAAGCTCTATCTGCCGCCTGCCCGCGGCCAGGTCGAGGTGGAGGCGCCTCCGCCGGAGCCGGTGCGGCGCGGCAGTGAAATCATCCTGGTGGTGGAAGACGACCAGCTGGTGCGCAACTACGTCGTCACGCAGCTGACGAACCTCGGCTACAAGACCATCGCCGTGCCCGACGCCCGCGCGGCGCTGGCGCTGGTCGACAAGGGCGAGAAGTTCGACCTCTTGTTCACCGACGTGATCATGCCCGGCGGCATGAACGGCCGCCAGCTCGCCGACGAGGTGCAAAAACGCCGCCCCGGCATCAAGGTGCTCTACACCTCGGGCTATACCGAGAACGCGATCGTGCATCACGGCCGCCTCGACGAAGGCGTGCTGCTGCTGGCAAAACCCTACCGCAAGGCGCAGCTCGCCGGCATGCTGCAGCAGGCGCTCGGCGAGTGATGTGAGCTACCGCGTCGCCAGTGCGACGCCGGCGAGGGTGAACAGCAGCGCGACGATCTGGCTTGGCCCCAGCGGCTCGTGCAGCGCGATTGCGGAGGCCACCACGCCGATCACAGGCACCGCCATGGTGCCGATCGCCGCCACCGAGGCCGGCAGGCGCGCAAGCGCGGCAAACCACGCGACATAGGCGACGCAGAACTGGATCAGCGTCGAATAGACCAAGAGCCACCAGCCGATCGTCGTGATGCGGTCGACATGCGTGGTCTCGATCAGCATGCCGACGATCGCGATCGGCACGCAGCCGAGGCCGATCTGCCAGGCCGCGGCCGGGATCGGCGGCATCACCAGCGGATATTTCTTCGCCAGCACGGTGCCGAGCGCAAAGCCGAAGGCGCCGCCGAGCGCCATGATGATTCCCGGCAGCTTCTCCTTGCTCGCGGTGATGCCGCTGCCGCCCATGATCGCGGCGAGGCCTGCAAAGGCCATCACCAGCGCGATGGTCCGCAGCAGCGTCGGCCGTTCGCCGAGCACCGGCCAGGCCAGCAGCGAAGCCCATACCGGCATAGTGTAGGCGATCAGCGCGGCCTCGCTCGCCGGCAGCCAGAGCAGCGCCAGTCCCATCAGCACCATCCAGCCGGTGACATTGAGCGCCGCATACAGCACGAGCCGCGGCCACAGCCGTTTCTCGACATGCAGACTCTGGGCGCGGATCAGCGCCAGCACCGCCAGCAGCACGGCGCCGATCACCCCGGTGGTGCCGCGCAAGGTCAGCGGCGGGAGCTCGCTGAGCAGGAACTTGGTGGATGGCCAGTTGAACCCCCAGCCCACCGAGGTGATGGCGAGGAACATCAGGCCGGCGGGCGCAAGGCGCGGCCGCGCGGAAGGCTTCTGGACTGTCATGGAACCCGGCGGGGATGTGAGTCGGCCTCACCTTGCCCGCGATTTTGTCGCCCGACCATCACGGCTCTGACATGCCTGATCCGTACTTTGCCCGTAGGCCTACGTGAGTCCCCAAAATTCAATCCGGGACCGCGAATAAAAACTTCGCCTGTGAACAGCGGGGCGAAGCTCCGATCCACAGGCGATAGGAATATTTTTGGCTTGGGAATCCCTGAGGACTCACCGATAGTTGGCCCGATCACAGGCGCGGCACCGACCCCTGTTATCCCCCTCTTTCCACCATATTTAGTGTTTGATTCAGAAACTCGTACTAGTCCTTGACGGGCGTGACGGACATGGCCTAGCTTTCAACCTGTTCGGCGCGAGTGTGTTTGGGTCCCCGCCGGTCGCTCCCACAAGGGTTCCAAAATGACCACTCCGCCAGGCCTACGGGCCGCGGGTGAAGGGCTTCTCTGCCCTGATTTTGGGCCGCTTGGGACGACAGAACGGGCCGCGAAGGACCCGGAAACAGAGGCCGTAACGGCCCGCGAAGAAGCGTACGCGTGACGTGTCGCGTGAAGCGTTTTGGGGCGTTGAATGCATGACCCGGAGCACCCGACCAGTCGGGCGCCGCGCCGGGACGATGCCGCCGCAGGGCCGGTCATACCGGCGCCCAGCGGATGAGAGAAAACAGGCCGGATCCACCGGCTGAGCTGCGGATGACGGGAGGCGTGCTGACGCGTGTTCCGAAGTCCGCGAACAGACAACATTCCGGCACCTGCGGACAAACGTGGGGCCGGGCAGAAGAAGAGACGGGGCTCGACCATGCGAATCGAACGACGCAACACCACCAGCGGACAATCTCCCTATGCCGGGATCAATTTCCGCCTGACCACATCAGAGATCCGCAATCCGGACGGCTCGGTCGTGTTCCGCGCCGAGAACGTCGAGGTTCCGGAGTTCTGGTCGCAGGTCGCCTCCGACGTGCTGGCGCAGAAGTATTTCCGCAAAGCGGGCGTTGCCGCGCGCCTGAAGAAGGTCGAGGAAGAGACCGTGCCGTCCTGGCTGTGGCGTTCGGTACCGGACACCGAGGCGCTTGGCCTCCTGCCGGAGAACGAGCGCATCGTCGGCGAGACCTCGGCCAAGCAGGTGTTCGATCGCCTCGCCGGCTGCTGGACCTATTGGGGCTGGAAGGGCGGCTACTTCTCCACGGAAGAAGACGCCCTCGCCTTCTTCGACGAGCTGCGTTTCCAGCTCGCCAAGCAGATGGTCGCGCCGAACTCGCCGCAGTGGTTCAACACCGGGCTGCACTGGGCCTATGGAGTCGATGGTCCCGGCCAGGGCCACTATTACGTCGACTGGAAGACCGGCAAGCTCACCAAGTCGAAGTCGGCCTATGAGCATCCGCAGCCGCATGCCTGCTTCATCCAGGGCGTCGGCGACGACCTCGTCAACGAGGGCGGCATCATGGATCTCTGGGTGCGCGAGGCGCGCCTGTTCAAGTATGGCTCCGGCACCGGCTCCAACTTCTCGAGCCTGCGCGGCGAAGGCGAAAAGCTGTCCGGCGGCGGCCGCTCAAGCGGCCTGATGAGCTTCCTCAAGATCGGCGACCGCGCCGCGGGCGCGATCAAGTCCGGCGGCACCACGCGCCGCGCCGCCAAGATGGTCGTGGTCGATGCCGATCACCCCGACATCGAGACCTATATCGACTGGAAGGTGAAGGAGGAGCAGAAGGTCGCGGCGCTGGTCACCGGCTCCAAGATCAACCAGAAGCACCTCAAGGCCGTGATGAAGGCCTGCGTCAACTGCGAAGGCAGCGGCGACGACTGCTTCGATCCCGAGAAGAACCCGGCGCTGCGCCGCGAGATCAAGCTCGCCCGCCGCAACCTCGTGCCCGACAACTACATCAAGCGCGTCATCCAGTTCGCCAGGCAGGGCTACAAGGACATCTCGTTCGACACCTACGACACCGACTGGGATTCCGAGGCCTACCTCACCGTCTCCGGCCAGAACTCCAACAACTCGGTGTCGCTGAAGGACGATTTCCTGCGCGCGGTGGAAACCGACGGTGACTGGAATCTCGTCGGCCGCACCACCAAGAAAGTGACGAAGACGCTGAAGGCCCGCGACCTCTGGGAGAAGATCGGCTACGCCGCCTGGGCGAGCGCCGATCCCGGCCTGCACTTCAACACCACGATGAACGACTGGCACACCTGCAAGGCGTCCGGCGACATCCGCGCGTCCAATCCGTGCTCGGAATACATGTTCCTGGACGACACGGCGTGCAACCTCGCCTCCGCCAACCTGCTGACGTTCTACAGCACGACCACCAAGCGGTTCGACATCGAGTCCTACGAGCACCTCTGCCGGCTCTGGACCATCGTGCTCGAAATCTCGGTCATGATGGCCCAGTTCCCGTCGAAGGCGATCGCCGAACTGTCCTACGAATTCCGCACGCTCGGCCTCGGTTTTGCGAATATCGGCGGCCTGCTGATGACCATGGGCTTGCCTTACGACAGCAAGGAAGGCCGTTCGCTCTGCGGCGCGCTGACCGCTGTGATGACCGGCATCTCTTACAAGACCTCGGCCGAGATGGCGGCCGAGCTCGGCACCTTCCCGGGCTACAAGAAGAATGCCGCGCACATGCTGCGCGTGATCCGCAACCACCGCCGCGCCGCCCACGGCAACGCGGCCGGTTACGAGGCGCTGTCGGTCAACCCGGTGCCGCTCGATCACGCCTCCTGCCCGCAGGAGGACATCGTCACCCATGCCAGGCTGGCCTGGGACGACGCGCTGGCGCTCGGCGAAGTCAACGGCTATCGCAACGCCCAGACCACGGTGGTGGCGCCGACCGGCACCATCGGCCTCGTGATGGACTGCGACACCACCGGCATCGAGCCCGACTTCGCGCTGGTGAAGTTCAAGAAGCTCGCCGGCGGCGGCTACTTCAAGATCATCAACCAGGCGGTGCCGTCAGCGCTGCGCGCGCTCGGCTATCGCGAGAGCGAGATCGCGGAGATCGAGGCCTACGCCGTCGGCCACGGCTCGCTATCGAATGCGCCTGGAATCAACGCCTCCACCCTGAAGGCAAAAGGCTTCACCGATGAAGCCATTGCCAAGGTGGAAAAGGCGCTGCCGACCGCGTTCGACATCAAGTTCGCCTTCAACAAGTGGACCTTTGGCGAAGACTTCATCCGCGACCAGCTCGGCATCGGCGCCGAGGCGATCGCAGCCCCCGGCTTCGACCTGCTCTCGGCGGTCGGATTCAGCAAGCGCGAGATCGAGGCCGCCAACGTGCACATCTGCGGCGCGATGACGGTGGAAGGCGCCCCGCACCTGAAGGCCGAGCACTACCCTGTCTTCGACTGCGCCAATCCCTGCGGCAAAATTGGAAAACGCTACCTCTCGGTCGAGAGCCACATCAGGATGATGGCGGCCTCGCAGCCGTTCATCTCGGGCGCGATCTCCAAGACCATCAACATGCCGAACGACGCCACGGTGGAGGACTGCAAGTCCGCCTACCTGCTGTCGTGGAAGCTGGCGCTGAAGGCCAACGCGCTGTATCGCGACGGCTCGAAGCTGTCGCAGCCGCTGAACTCGCAACTCATCTCCGACGATGAGGACGAGGACGATGCGGTGGAGGCGCTGTACGAGAAGCCGATGGCCGCGCGTGCCGCCCAGGTCTCGGAGAAGATCGTCGAGAAGCTGGTCGAGCGCATCGTCGTGATGCGCGAGCGCGAGAAGATGCCGGATCGACGCAAGGGCTACACCCAGAAGGCGGTTGTCGGCGGCCACAAGGTGTACCTGCGCACCGGCGAATATGACGACGGAAGGCTCGGCGAGATCTTCATCGACATGCACAAGGAAGGCGCGGCGCTGCGCTCCTTCATCAACAATTTTGCGATCGCAGTGTCCCTGGGTCTGCAATACGGCGTGCCGCTGGAGGAGTATGTCGACGCCTTCACCTTCACCCGCTTCGAGCCCGCGGGTCCCGTGCAGGGCAACGACTCCATCAAGTACGCGACCTCGATCCTCGACTATGTCTTCCGCGAGCTCGCGGTGAGCTACATGGCGCGCTTCGACCTCGCCCATGTCGATCCGAACGAGTCTGGCTTCGACGCGCTCGGCAAGGGCGTCGAGGAGGGCAAGGAGCCGGATGAGGCCCCCGCCCAGCACCAGGCCACCAAGTACCTGTCGAAGGGCCTGACCCGGTCGCGCACCGACAATCTCGTCGTCATGCGCGGCGGCTCGGCCGCGGTGAGCCAGGGCGCCGACAACGCGCCCGCCGGCAGCCGCGTCACCGCGCTCGCCTCCCACGGCGCAACCTCGCGCGGTGCCTCCGACACCGTCGAAGGCGCGGTCGCCCTGAAGCAGGAAGTCAGCCACGACCTCTCCCCGACCGAGAAGCTCGAGGCCTTGAACTGGAGCAAGCCCGGCACCGCCGCAGCCGCCGCCCCGTCGAAAGCGGAGCGTCGCGCCGAAGCCAAGGCCAAGGGCTATGAGGGCGAGATGTGCTCGGAGTGCGGCAACTTCACGCTGGTGCGGAATGGGACCTGCATGAAGTGCGATACTTGCGGAAGCACGACGGGATGTTCGTGAGCTAGACTAGGATTGTCATACCGGCGTTGATCCGGGCATCCACAAGGGCGGCCGAAAGGCCGCCCTTTCTTATTTTGCCAGCAACCTTATTTTGCCAGCAACTTCTCTTGTCCGATCTTCTTCAGTTCTTGAGCAAGCCAAGCACGATACTCGTCATCGGCACCTTCAAGCTCTTCGAAAAGACTAATCTCCCCAACACGAAAGTCGCTTGGCACCGAGAATCTCAGTCTATGCCGGACAACACATCCGACCACGTAGTCGTAACCAACACTGTGATCTTCGTGATATTGTATCGCGTAAAGACCAAAATTCTTCCGTATCAAGGGATCAATAATCGTATAGATAAACTCTAACGACAGCGCGCGAAAATCTTCATCTTCCGGCGCACAAAAATGCTGAATCGAATTTCTTGCACAGCGAAGACGGTCGAAACAGTCCGGGTTGGGCAAACGCTGTCCGGTTGTCACCCACAACACCTGCGGAAGCTTCTCGAAGTCGTGCGTCCTTCCTCTCTTAATGAGGCTCAGCAGATCGAGAGCGTCTGCTCGATTATCATCGAGGCTGAACAAATCCTTGAATATCAGGAGCGGATGCTCCTTTGCGATAATTGCCTTTAAGAATAGCTCTCCTGCGTGAGCCGTGTTTGTCACCGAGATAAAGTCCCAATGCTCGTTTCCCGGATCAGCGAAAACGGCATGCATGTTCGCCTGCGCGAGAGCGCCAATAGCAAGCGTCAATATCCTATCTGGAATTTGCCTAAGGAGCTTATTCTTCATTCCCCGCTCGCGGCCCCCCTTCAGTTCCGAAGAACAGCTCATCAACCCGGCACACCGCCTTACAGACTGCTCCAAGGGCGTTCTTGTCACCTGTCTTCTCGGCCAGTTCTCGTCCTACCTGCAGCGCATTGAGAACGTCCCGGAGGGGCACTTTGATCGAAGTTACCGCCGTCAAGCCATAGGCAAACGGCGTGACGTCCTCTCGCGCCTTCGGAAGACGCAACTCTCCTGCGGAAATTTCCTTACTGACCGCACGCGCAGCTTGCGTCACAGCTTTGGCGAAAGCTGTTTTCTTGCCCGTAAGCCTCTCGAACAGAATTCTTTTCCGCCCCTCTTGCGCAATCTTTTGAGCCTTTAGCCCGGATGAGCGAAGCGACATCCGGGACCGACACGCAACTCGCAAGATCAATCCCGTATATCGCTTCGCTCACGCGGGCTACTGCCAACCGGCCCTGCGCACTATTGCGCCCGCTCGTTGATGATGGGCGTCGCCGTCCGTTGCACCCGCTCATAGCGGCTGATTTGATCTTGCGAGATTTTCTTCATGGCCAGCAATTCATCTGAGGTCTTGGCCTTGAGCTGAGCGAGGACGGCCGACTGTGGCACCTCCTCGTCCGTCGGCGATGGGCTCGATCGAAGCGCGATCATCCGGTCAATGCGCGGCAACATCGAACGATGGCGCTCCACGACCTTGCGCGCGAGTTCCACATAGTGCAGCAATCGATCGGTCGACAAGACGCGCGCGCCCTCCTCGTTTCCTGCAATCAGCTGGTTTAGGTTCTCGTCGACGATATCGGTGCACAGGTCGATGCATTCGTCGCAAATGAAGACGGCAGGACCCGCCACCAGTTTGCTCACGTCATGCTGGTTCTTGCCGCAAAATGAGCAGTGGAGCAGACCGCTCTGGACGGCCTGCTTCTGAGCGCCGGCCGCATCGATCCTGGCAGACAGGATATTCCAGGTCTCGCAGCCGAACGCCTTCGCGATCAACTCCAGGGATTCGCTGTGAGTGGTTTGTATCGACCTGGCATTCAAGGCGTTGCGCAGAGACCGCGCCATGGCCTTCGCATCGCGAAAATCGCGCATGGGTGCACCCCTATCGGCGAACGGAGGAGATCGGTGCTTGCCTTGCCGACCCGCTCGCCAATAGCGAGGGTGTGGCGGATTTTGATACGTTCACTATCCACAAAGGGCGCAAGCAGCGGGTGTATCAACCCGACACCATCATTGGGCGCGACCGGCCTGTTGTCAATCCCGACAGGCACGCCGCTCCCTCGACATAAGGCAGATATCGAAATGAACGTGCAGCCTTCAGTGATTTATCACATCTGTTCGTCTGCGGCGTGGGCAGCAGCGAACAACGGCGAATACCGCCCTGCTTTGTTCGACAGCGAGGGGTTCATTCATTGCTCGACGCCCGGGCAACTCGTTGAAGTCGCGAATTACCTGTTCCGGGGACAACGAGGCCTGATCTTGCTCGCCATCGATCCGGCTCGCGTGATCCCGCACATTCGGTACGAAGACGCGGGCAACGGCAAACTGTACCCGCATATTTATGGTCCTCTCAACGCAAGTGCCGTTGTAGCCGTCCAACCGTTCGAACCGGACGCCGACGGCACGTTTGATCTGCAAACTTAGGTTCTCGGCTCCAGTTGCTCGCCATTGAAAATATGGAGCATCCCCGCAAATCCGGGATGATCGGCCTCCACGACGTAACGCACTGCACCGGCGCGCGTCGTGAAAACTGAAACGATGATGCCAGGATACTCATAACCGGCACGCTTCCTGACGAGATCGCCGACCTTGAAAGACTGGGACATCATTCCTCGTAAAGTTGCGAGCGACTGCTGAATCACTGAGGTGAGCTGCCATAATAGCAGGTCACAACGGCATGTCGCCGAGCATCAAAGGTCGGCGGAGGGTCATTTCGACGGGTTCAGCGGGGACGGCAAACTTCAGCAAGCGTAGCCCGGATGAGCCGACGGATCGCACGAACGCGCCCGATGACAGGCTCCGCGATATCCGGGACGCAACATCAGTCCCGCATATCGCTTCGCTCATGCGGGCTACTGGCCGGCTCGCTTTTCAAGAAGCAGCGTGCGGTCGGCGATGTCTTTCAATTCGAACGCCTGGGAGTCGAGGAACGCGACGGATCCGTTGTCGGGGTCCGCGGCGAGGCGATGGGTTTCACCCAGATGATGCTTCAGCCAGGCCCGCTGCTCGGTCTGCAATTGCGCGTGCGCCTCGCCCTTCGACCTTGCGAGAAGCGCTTGATAAGCGGTGTTGAGCCTGACGTCCCACTTCTCGATTGCGGCCTTGCCGCACGCGAGCATCTTCGTTGACGTCCCTTCGGCCTTGTCCATGCACGCATCATACTCGGTGCTTTGCTGCGCGCGCACCGACAAAGTTCCGAGCACGAGCGTAGCTGCAACAAATGCAAGCGTTCGCGAAAGCATGACCACGTCCAAATCACTCCACGCGCATCTCCGGACAACCATCGTCGCACAGGAGTGCTCGAAACGAAAGCCGGCAAGCGTAGCGAGGTATTGGTGTGAAGCTCGCGTAGGATGGGTAGAGCCAATGGGTCCGCGCAACGCGCGGCCCGATGATAAACTCCGCGAAACCCATCGATTTTTTACCTGCGGCGCCAATGATGGGTTTCGCTTCGCTCTACCCATCCTACGAAGCTGCTGCCACCCGGGCAGAGAATCAAACCGCAAACGTGCGCCGCGCGTATTCGGGCTCCCGCGCCAATGCGATAACACCGCGCTCGCATCATCGCATGCGCAACAAATCACTCAAGCATCACCCGCCACACGCAACGTGATCCGCGTCAATTCCGACGGGCGGCCGAGCCGCAAGGCAAAGCCGGGCCAGAGCGCGGTGCCGTTGTTGACGTAGAGCGTCATGCCGTCGACGTCGTAGCGGCCGGAGACGAAGCCGGCATTGGCGCGCGCGGCCAGGCGATCGATCCCCAGGATCAATCCGCCATGGGTGTGTCCGGAGAGCTGCAGGGCGACGCCGAGCCGGGCTGCCTTTCGTGCGTCGCTCGGCTGGTGGTCGAGCAGGACGACGGGCGCGCCCTTGGGGGCTCCGTCGAGAACCGCGGCAAGGTCGCGGATGGAATGCCCCCGGTGGCGCGAGGCGCGGTCGGTAATCCCTGCGATCACCAGGCGGCCGCCGCCGCGCTCGAGCACGATGTGCCTGTTCTCGAGCGAGCGCAGGCCCAGCGCTTCGTAATGCGCCATCCACCCGTCATAGCCGAAGATATATTCGTGATTGCCCGAGATCACGTAGACGCCGTCGGCGGCCACAAGGTCCCGCAACGGCTCGATGTCCTTGCGCCGCGCATCAATGGTGCCGTCGATCAGATCGCCGGTGATCGCGATCAGGTCCGCGCCGAGCTTGTTCGACCGCTCGACCACGGCGCGCGCCCAGGGCGCGGGAAACAGCCGGCTGATGTGCAGATCTGTCAGTTGCAGGATGGTGTAGCCGTCGAACTGAAGCGGAAGTCCGCGGATGCCGACCTCGACATCCCTGAGCGGCGGAATGCGCATCGCCTGATGCACGCCGATCGCGGCGGCTGCTGCAGCGAGCGCAGCAAGTGCGTAGCGGACGCCGTCAGGCGCGCCGACGAAGCCGCCGTGGATCAGCGCGGCCACCAATAGTCCGGCATCGAGCGCCAGTTGCAGCAGCGCCAGCAGCATGATCGCGCCGAACGCCCAGTTGAACAGGACGACCACCGGACGCGGAAACTCCGGCGAGAATTCCGATCCCGACGACAGCCTGTTCCAGCGGTGAAACTGCAAGGCGACCAGCACCAGCAACGCGGCGACGATCTTTGCCGGAAGCGGCCAGTCGAGCGGCCAGATGAAGCGAGCCAGGATCAAGAGGCTGGTCAGGCCGAAGATGAGTTGGGGAATGGTCTCGCTCCGGATCGGATCGGTTGAGGCTGCGGGCTCGGCGCTCAGCGAAGGTAGGGTGGATCGGGCGCAGGCGTAAGCCGCCATCATCAGCACATTTTCGGCAAGTCGCGCGTCGCTGAAACGCCTTGCGCTTTTGTCCCAGTTGCCCGGATGAGCGAAGCGACATCCGGGATCCGCCTCGCAAGAACACACCACCGGCCCCCGCATATCGCGGAGCCTGTCATCGGGCGCGCCTTCGCGCGACCCGTTGGCTCATGCGGGCTACGGGCTGCGCGTTGCTGTGGAGCGCAAGCCGTAGGCAGTGTTGGCGCCTCGGCGGAGATCTCCTGGCACCTTCCCCATCAGCACTATCGGTCCCTCCCGAAAAATAAACTTGAACGATGCTCATTTTCATGCCAAACATTGAACATTGTTCATTTTTGTCAGAGCCGACGATGCAAACGACCTTCCGGATGGACGGATTGACCGGGCCCGAACGGCCGGTGAAACCGTGGATGAAAGTCTCGGCATCATTGCGGCATTCGCGGCGCACGGGCGCATCGCGCAGCCGGTCCACTACAATGATTTCGCCGACCACTCGGTCCTCTCAGGCATCCCCCACGCAGGCGATGTCTTGTCGAACATCGGCTTCGCCCTGGTCGCGATCTGGGCTGGCTGGCGCTGCGCCCTCACCGCAACAGCGACCAGCTGCGCGCCGGCTGGCCGGGCTATCGCCTGTTCCTGATCGGCCTGTTCCTGACCGCGTTCGGGTCCGCCTTCTTTCACCTTGCCCCCGGCAACGGCCGGCTGACCTGGGACATGCTGCCGATCGCGCTCGCCGGCGCGGGCCTGCTGGTCGGCGTCCGCGGCGACACCCAGCGGGGATCGAAAACGAACGTCGAGGCGATCGTTTTCGGGCTTTACGCCGCCGCCAGCGTCGCGTGGTGGGTTTATACCGATCGGCATGGCGCGGGCGACCTGCGGCCGTATCTGCTGCTGCAGGTGCTCCCGCTCATCCTGATCCCGCTGTGGCAATCGATCTATCGCGCGCCGCGCGCCGACCGCGCAGCTTTCGCCGCCGCGATGGCGCTGTACGTTCTGGCCAAGATCGCCGAGGTGCTCGACCATCAGATCGCAGACACGCTCGGGTTCGTCAGCGGACACACCTTGAAGCATCTGCTCGCGACTTCAGCCACGGCCGCAATCGTCTGGGGGCTGACGCGACGCGTCTCCGGCGGCCGTCGAACCTAAGGCGCGGAGTGGCAGAACACAGGAAAGCGCCGCGACATCCGAACCGATGCATTCGCTCGCCACGCCGCACCCGCATTTGATGCGGCTCTCTCAGGAACGAAACGCAAAGTGAGGTCGGTCCCGGGGACTGAGCGGCACATGGCCGCCGACGCCCGGCTTGATCTTGCCGCCGTCCATGCCGCCCCGGAACCAGGTGGTGACCGCACCACCGCACAGCGCGCCGGTCGTCAGGTCCATGGCCTGGGCGCCAACTCCGCCCTCGAAGTCGGAGGGGCTGTAGACATCCCACCATCTCGGCAGCCGGTATTGCGACACAGTGCTGACTTCGGTGGTCGAATTCGGTGGCACCTCGAGCTCGAGGACCTTCAGTCCGAGATTGATCCATGCCACGGCCGGCTTCGGATCAGATCCATGCTGGGGATCGTTTGGATCCGCGGCGAGCGCCGATATGATCTGTAACCGGACCCGAAGCGGATGACTGCTTTTGTTGCGGACCATCACGGGCCGAAACACCGGCTCAATGCCGACCACGCCGAAATCGGCCGTTGCGGGCAGCAATTCCAACATGTCGCGGACGTCGCCATGCACCGGCTGCTGCGGCGGCGCGGGCGCGATCTGCGACCAGGTCATGTGAACGATCGCGCCACCATCTCCCGTGAAGCAGACCATGTTGGTGTCCGGATCAGCATGAATTTTCGTCACCGTGCTGATGCCGTTGAGAATCCACTGGTTTACGATTGCGCCCGCCTTGTCGAAGATCGTCACATTGATCGCGTTGCGGTGATCGCTGAAGCTGAACGGCCACACCGTCAGATCACCCTTTCGGATACTGGGATAACGTTCGGTCGGCGGCGTCCAGACCCCGGGAACGGAGGGGCAAAGGATCAAGCCGCCCGGCATCAGGGGCGGCGTCGGCCGCACCAGGGCCACGGCGAAAGTCGGCTTGGAATTTGGCGGCGATGGTGCAACCGGCGCCACTGGCAAGGTGTCCTCATTGGTCCAAGCCCCGCGCTCGCGATCCAACCCGCTCAATTCGGCCTGGGCATCGGCCATCGACATGCCCTCGACCTCAGCGACGACCGGCAGAACATCGCGTTGAATGGCGTTCTCAATCGCTGCGGGGGTCAGCAGGCCCTGCTGCGCGAGGTTCAACAAGCTGTTCCGCACCGACTGCATGCCATCCACCAGTTTCTTCGCGCGCAGCCAGTTCAGGCAGATGTCGGCACGGATCTGGCAAAGCTTGGCGATGCCGTGGCGCAATTCGTCCCGCAGCGACGCGCCTTCGAAGAGGTCGAATGCAAGCCCGATCGCCGTGATGATCAAGCCGGCCACCACCGCGGTCGCGATCCCCGTAATCAGGACTCCGACGGTCAATTCGCCGCCCCATGCGGTCACGAACGTCGCAGCAACGGCCTCCTCGGAAAGCGCGCCGGTAGCGACGATCCGCGACAGCACGCCGGGGGCAAGATAGCGCGTCGTGACGCTGAACGCCGTCACGCCCAGGATCGACTCACTCACCTTGATCACCGCCGTGCCTGCCGCGCCTGGAACGGCGATATCGGCGGCGGCCAGAATATCCAGATTGGATTCCGCCGGTGCGGCGACGCCGGCCTGCCGATAGAGCGCGGCGATCTGCGCATTAAGTTCGGCGATCACCGTGGTGAAAGTGGTGTACTCCTGTTGCGCCAGCTGCAGGTAATGCCCGGCATCCGTTGCCAATTCCGACATGCGGACCTGCCGCTTGCCGTTGTCCGGAAAGAAAACCGACATCGTTCGCCTCCCTCGGGCGCGCCCGGAGACCGTTGCAGGACCGGATCGTTCGGAGAATCGACTACGTGTCCTCGTTAGTCCACGAGTTGCTGTCGCGGTCGAGCTTGGCGAGTTCGGCCGCCACCGTCTCTGGTGTGATCTGTTGCTCGCTCAGGATCGCAGGCTGGACGTCCTTGGTAATGAGGTTCTGCAGGATTTTGTCGGTGAGCGGCAGGCCGGCATCGGTGATTGCATCCATCGTCGTCTGGACGCTCTGGATCGACAGCACCAGCTTGGAGGCGCGCTCGCGCACGACGCGGGTGGAAAGCCGGATCGGGAACAGTTGATGGATCGCCGATTGCATCTTGTCGCGGGCGATCCGGCCTTCGATGCCGTCGATGCCGATGTCGATGTCGATGCCGGCGATCGCGATGCCGCCGACGATCCCGCCGAGTATGCCGCCCGCGATGTCGCCGGCGGTGATGCTGACCTCGCGGCCAATCACCGGGATGGTGAATTCGACCAGCACGCGCGCAGCTGTTTCAGCGGACATCGCGCCCGCGGAGACCAGAAACCGGGTGGCGCCGGGCGCCAGATATTTCAGGTGCCGGCGAAGCCCGCGATATCGACAAGGATCTTGACGATTTCCACCGGCGCGGAGGCGCCATCGACGGCCTGGTTCTGCAGCTTCAGAATATCGATGCTGGTGGTGGCCGGCGCCGTCAGGCCGGCTCCCTGATACACGGCGGCGATCTTGGGGTTGGTCGCCTTCACCATCGCCTGGAACGTCTTGTAGTCGCTTTCGGCGTCGTGGAGATCATCTTGCGTCTGTACCGCCAATTCGCGGATTCGCGCGGCGCGATTGTCATTGTCAGGAAAGGTAAGCGACATTCTCTGCCCTCGATCGTGCTTAACCAGAGCGGTGTATCGGTGGCATCGAAAAGAGTCAATTGGAAGTAGAGTGTTTATTTTTGCACTACCTTTGATTTTTGGCTCGGCGTCGTCAGCGGACACCCTTGAAACATCTGCTCGCGACGGCCGCCACGGCCGCAATCGTCTGGGGACTGACGCGTCGGTTCTCCGATAGCGATCGAGCGTACGGATCAGGTCTGTAGTCTGTAGGATGGGTAGAGCGAAGCGAAACCCATCAACCTTCTATCCGCACGGAGACATGATGGGTTTCGCTTCGCTCTACCCATCCTACGCCATCTTCACTATTTCGGAATAATGGAAAAGTACCGCTGATTTGCCCGACGCGTCAAGGCGCTTTTCCGGGTCCCGCGGCCATTGCACCTGTGCATGGGGTTGTTTTCGGTATTTTGGACGCGCAGCCCTGCTTCGTCGGTCGCATCAGGCGGATTGACCGGCATGGCGACCGCATCCATATGCATCTGCATGAACCGGCTGCTCCCCGCCGTTTCGCATCCACCTGGACACAGCCAAATACCATCGGCTCCCGTCCCTAACGTTCCGGAGTCGCCGTGGCCGCCCTCTCCATTCTCGATCTCGTCCGCGTCACCGAGGAAACCGACGCGCGCGGCGCGCTCTATAACGCGCGCGATGTCGCGCGCCATGCGGAGGCTCTCGGCTATCGCCGCATCTGGGTGGCGGAGCATCACAACATGGCGGGGATCGCCAGCGCCGCGACGTCGGTCGTGATCGGGCACATCGCCGCGGGCACCAAGACCATCCGCGTCGGCGCCGGCGGCATCATGCTGCCCAACCATGCGCCCTATGTCATTGCTGAGCAGTTCGGCACGCTGGCGCGGCTGTTTCCTGACCGTATCGACCTCGGCCTCGGCCGCGCGCCGGGCACCGACCAGCTCACGCTGCGCGCGCTGCGCCGCACGCCGGAATCCGCCGAGAACTTTCCGCAGGACGTGCTCGAGGTGCAGGCCTTCCTCGCGGCGGCCGGTCCCAACCAGCGCATCCAGGCGGTGCCGGCCGTGGGCACCGACGTGCCGCTGTGGATTCTCGGCTCGAGCAATTTCGGCGCGATGCTGGCCGGCGAGCTCGGCCTGCCCTACGCCTTCGCCTCGCACTTTGCCCCCGAGCTGCTGATCCAGGCGCTGCAGATCTATCGCGCCCGCTTCAAGCCGTCGGAGCAGCTCGCGCATCCCTACACCATGGTCGGCGTCAACATCATCGCCGCCGACACCGACGAGGAGGCGCGGCGGTTGGCGACCACGCAGCAGATGTCGTTCACCAACATCTTCCGCGGCGCGCGCGGCCTCAGCCAGCCGCCGATCGACGACATCGAGAGCTACTGGTCGCCGTCGGAGAAGGTGCAGGCGATGCGGATGCTCGCGCGCTCCATCATCGGCTCACCCGCGACGGTGCGCGCCGGCATCGACGCGCTGGTCGCGGAGACCGGCGCCGACGAGCTGATGATCGTGTCCGACGTCTATGATCACCAGCAGCGGCTGCGATCGTTCGAGCTGATCGCCGAGGCCGGCGGTATCAAGGCCGGCGGGATCACTTGAGCAGGCCGGCAGGCGCCTGCGACTGCGCGAGCTGGCTGAGCGTCACGCTCAGCGAATTCGGCGCATTGTCCCGCAGCATCGAAAGCTTGACCGAACTACCCGGCGCTCCCGCATAGACCTTCTTGGTCAGCTCGTTGGCGCTCTTGATCGGCTCGTCATTGACCGAGGTGATCACGTCGCCTCGCCTCAATCCGGCCTTCGCGGCCGGACCGCCGGTCTGCACGCCGACCACCACGGCGCCGTGCAGATTGTTCGCACCTAGGCTTTCGGCAATGCCGGGGGTGATCGATTGAATCTGCGCGCCCATCCAGCCGCGCGTGACCGTGCCCTTGTCCTTGAGCTGCGGGATCACCGTCTTCACGGTATCCGCGGGTATCGCAAACGCGACACCGACCGAGCCGCCGGAGGGCGAGAAGATCAGGCTGTTCACGCCGATCACATCGCCATGCGTGTTGAAGCTCGGCCCGCCGGAATCGCCGCGGTTGATCCGCGCGTCGATCTGGACGAAATCTTCCGAAGATCCGGTCTCCAGGTCGCGCGCACGCGCCGAGACGATCCCCGCGGTGACGGTGTTTCCGAGGCCGAACGAATTGCCGGCCGCGAGCACCCAATCGCCGGTGCGCGGCGGTTGCTCCGCGAGCTTGACATAGCTGAAGTCGGTCCGCCCATCGACCTTGAGCAGGGCCAGGTCGCTGACCGGATCCTTGCCCAGGACCTTCGCCTTGTAGACCTTGTTGTCACTGGTGCGAACATCGGCGCGGTCGCTGCCTCCGAGGACGTGATTGTTCGTCACCGCATAGCCGTCCGCCGAGATGAAGAAGCCCGAACCGATCGAGGTCATCTCACCCGACTTCGGCAGATTGCCAGGTCCGCGCCTGCCGGGATTCGGAACAGCCCTCCCCGGCGTGTCCTGATCGGGCAGGCCGTCCGGCCCGGAAGAGTCGCCGGGAGACTGGCCGGGAGAAGCGTCGTCGTCATCCGCCGCTGCCGCCACTTTGGCGTTGACGCCAATCACGGCCGGCCCGACCTTCTCGGCAAGATCGGCGAACTCGCCAGGACCACCATTGCCATGATCCGCGCCCGAATTCACCGGCTCTGCGTGGGCAAGACTTACGCTTACAGGACTTCCGCTTACAAGACTTGCGCTTACAAGGCTTGCGCTCACCAGCAACGCCGACGTGAAGGCGGCGGTGACGAGCGACGTGCGAAGGCTGACGAAAGCCGGGTTTCTGTGATTCATCTTCCGCGTCCATGTTTGGGATCAGCCGATTGCTTTTCGATGAGTTGCCGGCCCGGACGCGACGATCAGTGAACCGTTCCCCGCAAGCACAGGGGCGCAATGCCGAGCGACGAACGGCAACGGATGGAGGGGCAGACCGTTCCATCGGCGTCCGCGGGTGGACGGGCGGCTCGCCACCTTTGCGCCCTTTTGCGCATCAAATCGCCGGGTTTTCGCTTGCTTTGGCTGCCTGTGCCCCTACGGTGCGCCCGCAACGACGGAGACGATCTCGACCATGGACGCCGCAATGAACTGCCCGAAATGCAATTCCGAGCATGCCTATCAGGACGGCGTTCTCTGGGTTTGCCCGGAATGTGCCCATGAGTGGAGCAGCGATGCGGCCGCGGCCGCCGAGACCGCGCAGCAAGCGGGCGTGCGCGATGCGCACGGCAACCCGCTGATGGACGGCGACAGCGTCATCGTGATCAAGGACCTCAAGGTCAAGGGCTCGTCGTCGGTCGTCAAGGGCGGCACCAAGGTCAGGAACATCCGCCTCACCGAGGGCAGCGACGGACACAACATCGCCTGCAAGATCGACGGCATCGGCGCGATGAATCTGAAATCGGAGTTCGTCAAGAAGGCCTAGCGTAGCCTGGCCTACGCGTCCGCCAGGGCTTTCGCCGTTGAGGCGGCAGCCTTCGCGACGTGCCGGTTTTTGTCGTCGACCAGCACGACCCGCGGATGAAACTTGCGCGCCTCGTCGGCGTCGAAGCTGGCATAGGCGACGATGATGACCTTGTCGCCGGCCATGGCGAGCCGCGCGGCCGCGCCGTTGAGGCCGATGGTGCCCGATCCCGCCGGCGCCTCGATCACATAGGTCGAGAAGCGCGCGCCGGTGTCGATGTTGTAGATGTCGACGCGTTCATTGATGAGGAAACCGGCGGCCTCGATCAAATTGCGGTCGATCGAAATCGACCCCTCGTAATGCAAGTCCGCTTCGGTGACGTGCGCGCGATGAATCTTGCCCTTCATCAAAGTCACTTGCATCGAGACCATCCCGTATCGTTGTGTCGGAATTTTCCGCGCCGCCAATAACGGCGCGCCGCTTCCGCGTCAACGTTGTCCGGGTGTACGCTCGCTTCAAGCGCAGTTCCGCCGCGATGGGTTTGTCCTGAAATCGCCGACCGCGCCGGTCTGCAATGCTCCGCACCGTCAAAATCGGAGAATGAATGCGCTGCGGCGGAGCCTTTCCGGAGCAGGCTATTATTTGTGACGCGGCGGCGAACGCCCTACTCCCGCTTGCTCGCAATCTCGTTCGCCAAGACCACGATCACCTCGCCGTCGAGGATCGGCTTTGCGACCTCAAAGAAGCGCGCCACGGCCGGCGAATTGTTGTGCCGGTCCATGGCTGCCTGATCCAGGTATCGCTCATACGTTGAAAATATCCGGGGACTGTCGACATCCTGCGAGACGTAGTAGCCGACGGTGGACGGCTCGTTGGCGCGGACATGCTCGACGACGTCGAGCAACGCCCGACGCATCGCCGCCTCGTGGCCCTTCTTGGTCCTGATGATCGCCGTAATCGCTAGCATGCACTCTCTCCGGAATTGGTAGCCCGTTCGCTCGACCCATCCTACACGGTTTTGACTCGCTCACACCCTGCTCAATGCCTGTGCGATGTCGGCCACCAGGTCGGACGGATGCTCGATCCCGATCGAGAGCCGGATCGTCGAATCCAGCACGCCGATCCGCTTGCGGATATCGGCCGGCACGCCGGAATGCGTCATGGTGGCCGGCAGGCTCGCGAGCGACTCGGTGCCGCCGAGACTGACCGCGAGCTTGAAGATCTGCAGCGCGTTGAGGAATTTCTCCGCCGCTTGCTGCCCGCCGACGATGTCGAACGAGAAGGTCGAACCGGCGCCGCTGCTCTGGCTCGCGAACACGCGCCCCGCGGGAGATGCCGGATCGTGATGGCCGAGATAATGCACCTGCGCCACCTTGGGGTGATCGCGCAGATAATCGGCGACGATCCGCGCGTTGCGGTCGGCCTTTTCCATGCGCAGGCTGAGCGTTTCCAGCGAACGGCTGATCATCCAGCAGGAATGCGGATCGAGCTGGGTGCCGATCGCGCCGCGCAACGCCTTGATGTCCTTCATCAGCTTCTTGGAGCCGAGCGCCGCGCCCGCGATCAGGTCGGAATGGCCGCCGACATATTTCGTCAGCGAGTACAGCGAAAGATCGGCGCCGTGCTCGATCGGCCGCTGAAACACCGGCCCGAGCAGCGTGTTGTCGCAGGCGATGATCGGCGTATGGCCCTGTGCCTTGCCGATCGCGTCGGCGATGCGCCGCGTCAGCGCGATATCGACCAGGCCGTTGGTCGGATTGGCCGGCGTCTCGATGAAGATCATCGCGACGCGGCCCTTCTTCATCGCCTCGTCGGCAGCGGCGCGGATGACACTCTCGTCGAGGCCGTCGGCAAAGCCCACGGCGTGAATCGAGAAGCCCGCCA
Organism: Bradyrhizobium sp. USDA 3262; assembly: GCF_054060035.1. Lineage (NCBI taxonomy): Bacteria > Pseudomonadati > Pseudomonadota > Alphaproteobacteria > Hyphomicrobiales > Nitrobacteraceae > Bradyrhizobium > Bradyrhizobium sp. USDA 3262. Next base: position 5,106,578 of record NZ_JBSSCT010000001.1, on the reverse strand, counting down.
GCGTCCTGGTGAACAGCGTCTCGGTGCCGCCATAGAGCGGCTGCGAATGCAGGATCACGTCGCCGGGCCGCGCGAAGGCCAGCACCGTGGTCGAGATCGCCGACATGCCGGAGGAGAACAGCGCGCAGCTCTCGGTGCGCTCATAGATCGCAAGCCGGTCCTCGACGATCTCGCTGTTCGGATGATTGAAGCGCGAATAGACCAGCCCGGCCCCCATGCCTTCCGGAGGCTCGCGCCGGCCTGCGACAAAGTCGAAAAAGTCCTTGCCGTCCTCGGCGGTGCGGAACACGAAGGTCGAGGTCAGGAACACGGGCGGCTTGACGGCGCCCTCCGACAGCTGCGGATCGTAGCCGTAGTTCAGCATCTGGGTTTCCGGATGCAGCAGGTGATTGCCGATATGGGTTTTGGACGGAAACGGTTTTGTCATGGCCGGTCTCCTGTTCACGGGCCGCCGCGCTGGCGGCGATTCCCGGAATGATGGGACCAGCATACCCCAGCTTTATGCCATTCAGCCAAAGCACGGCATCAGACAGTTCTGGATAACGAACGGCCGGCGTGCGCCCTGCTCCGCCGGCCGTTCCGAATGTCACGCAGTGGTGAAGACGCGGGCTACCAGCCGCGATCCACGTTGCGCACCTCGCCGGTCCGCGCATCGACATCGACCTGCATCCAGCGGCCGAGGCGGTCACGCCCCTCGACCTCCCACTCGTCGCCGAGGAACTGGGTGTTCGACACCGTCACGATGCCGAGATTGGTCGCGACGTCGAGCGCGGCCTCCATCGAGATCTGGCTGCCGGAATCGTAGGCCATCGCCGGCGTCGCTGCACCGATCGCCAGGGCCGCGATCGCGGGAATAATGAAACTTCGCATGGCTCACTCCTCATGGAACGGGATGTTATGCCGCATAAAACGAGCGGCGCACCCAATCAGTTCCGACAACAGGGGTGACGAAGCAGCGCGAAACTTCGGCAGTTGCGGCAATTTGGTGGCGGTTCCGGTTTCATCGACGCGCGCTGCTCGCCTTGCGCGCTCTCTTCTTCCACATTCGAAATCCGCCCTCGAACGCGTTGGCGTTGTCGCCGAACCTCACCTTGGGCGGCGGGTTGTCGACCTTGTCGGCATTGCCGCCGCCGAGCACGATGTACTCGGGCTCCAGCGCGGCGGACAGCCGCGCGATGACGTCGTCGACGCTCTTGCGCCATTTCTTCCGGCCGCGGCGCTCGAGACCGGCGGCGCCGACATAATCCTCGAACGTCGCGCCCTTGCGGTACGGCAAATGACCAAGCTCCATCGGCTCGTAAACACCGTCCACGATCATCGCGGAGCCGAGGCCGGTGCCGAGGCCGAGAAACAGCATCCGGCCACCCTGATAGCTGCCGATCGCCTGCATCAGCGCATCATTGACGACCCTGGTCGGGCGGCCGAACGCGTGGTGAAAATCGAAGCCGGCCCAGCCACGGCCGAGATTGTGCGGCTCGGTCAGCGGACGGTTGTGAACGACGGGTCCGGGATAGCCGACCGAGATCACATCATAGGACCAGTCCTTGGTCAGCAACTTGACCTGCCGCACCATCTCGGTCGCGGACAGAGTTGGACCCGACTCGAATTCGCGCTTGACGCGCTCCTTGTCGGTCATGACCTTCACATGCGTGCCGCCGACGTCGATCGCCAGCACGGTGCGGTGCGACGCGGGCCGTTTCATTTTCTTGCTGGTCTTCTTGCCTGCCTTGTTGGCCATCGATCCGCTCTCTGGTGCGCAGCGAGTGGAGCAGAGAAACGCATCGCGCGCCACAGCGACGTTCTGCATCTGACTCCAATTTGTTCGCGAAGAACGAATCGGAATCAGGAAAATCGGCGCGACCCAGATGTTAACAACACATATACACCGGCCGCATCCGAACAATCGATGTTGTATCATGATGGGATTATTGCTCTCGGCGCGGAACATCGCGGCGCATTTCAGGCGCACTGCGTTCTCCTGCGTCACTGGTCGAGCGATGAGTCGCACCACGGCCACGTTCCCGATCCGACTCCAGTTTGTTCGCGAGGAACGAATCGGAATCGAAAAATCGGCGCGAAGCGATTCTTAACAAGACGTTCGCGTGACTTCGATGCCGCGGCACTTTGTACGGCGGATGAGCGCAAGCGTAATCGGCATCCATCGACGACATCACTGCGGCGGATTACGCCGCACCAATTATCGGCCGCGCCTTGCGCGGACCGGCTGGCCACCCCGCCCTGCACGCTGAGTGAGCCGCCAGCCTTTGAGGTGAAGCCAGAGCGCTTCGGCGACCGGTCCGTGCGAGTGTTGACGATGGCGGATAGCCGCCAGATTTTCCTCGCGGCCCGGAAAATTCGGTCCGGCGATGCTGATCAGCCTGCCGTCCCGCAGCTCGTCCTCGATCAGCCATGCGGGCAGATGGCCCCAGGCGAGACGATGCAGGATCAGCTCCTTCTTCATCATCTGGTCCGGCACGCTGCACTGATGCGCACCATCGATCAGGAAGAAGTTTTCAGACGACGATCGCCGCGCCGTGTCGCGGATCACGCACTGCGTGAAGGGGCGCATCTGCTCCGGCGTGACCTTCTTCGTCCACGCAAATGGCAGAAAGCCGGGAGCGACAACCGGCACCATGGCCGTGCTCCAGAGCTTGATCTGTTCGAAGCGCGGATCGGACGGGTCCGCGCGATGAAACGCCAGATCGGCGTTATCATCGATCAGGCGCTCGAGCGGTCCGCCGACCGCCTCATATTCCAGGTGCAGGCGCGTGTTGGGATAGCGGGCAAAGAACGCCGACAGCATCTGCAGCACCGGCGGCCGCGGGCACAGGTCGCCGATGACGATGCGCAGGACGACCTCTTCTCCGCCGGCAAGCTGCTCCGCATAGCCCTGCAGCAGTTCGAGCTCGCGCAGCGTCACCTGCGCGCGTGAGTGAAACGTCCGGCCGGCATCCGTCAGCCCGATGCGGTATCCGCTGCGATCGAACAGCGTGAGGCCGAGCTGCTGCTCGAGCCGGGCGACCGCCGCAAACACCGACGGGTGCGACCGGTTCAGCGCCGTGCCGGCGGCCTGAAAGCTTCCCTTGGTCGCGACGGCGTCGAAGCAGCGCAAATCGTGGAGCTTGATCCGATCCATTATTCATAAAACCTACAGAGATTGATCAATCTTAGTAATTTTTCTTCGAGGGCGCGAGTCCTAGCCTGGCTCGACGCGAAGCCTGCCGGCTTCCACCAGCACAAGGGACTGACGGGATGAGCGCCGATCGATACTTCACCACGGCGGACGGCTGCCGGATTGCGTACCGTATCGACGGTCCCGACGATCGGCCGATGCTCGCGCTGTCGAACTCGATCGCCACCAACCTGCACATGTGGGATCGTTCGATGCCGGCCCTCAGCCGGTCGTTTCGGGTGCTCCGCTACGACACCCGCGGTCACGGCGGGTCGGACGCGCCGGTGGGCGCCTACTCGATGGACCGGCTCGGCCGCGACGTGGTCGAGCTGCTCGACCACCTCGCGATCGATCGCGCGCATTTCCTCGGTCTGTCGCTCGGCGGCTTTGTCGGGCAATGGCTCGGCGTCTTCGCGCCCGAACGCATCGATCGCCTGATCCTCTCGAACACCTCGTCCTATCTGGCGTCGGAGCTACCGTTCGACGAGCAGATCCGCGCGGTGCTCGCGGCCACGGACATGAATGGAATCGCGGACGGCTTCATGCGCAACTGGTTTCCGGCGGCGATGCTGGCTGCACCGAACGACATTGTCGACGAATTCCGCAACATGGTGCTGACCACGCCGCCGCGCGGTCTCGCCGGATGTTACGCGGCACTGCGCGACGTCGATCTCCGCCGCGTCATCTCGCTGATTGCGGCGCCGACGCTCGTCATCGGCGGCGAGAGCGACACCGTCACGCGGGCCAGCCACAGCGCTGATATCGCCGCGACAATCACCGATGCCAAGCTTGTTCTGCTGCCCGGCGTTCACATCCTCAATATCGAGCAGCCGGATCGATTCAACAGCGAGGTCGTGAGCTTCCTTGCGCTCTCCGCCAGATGACTGCGTAGCCCGGATGAGCGAAGCGACATCCGGGACCGCTCCAAGAGTACGCGATCGAGCCCCGCATATCGCTTCACTCATGCGGGCTACAGGGATCATGCACCACACGTTCCCCATCCGACTCCATTTTGTTCGCAAAGAACGAATCGGAATCGAACAAATCGGCGCGAATCGAATCTTAACAACACGTTGCAGATTTGATTCCGATCGGCTCTGTAGGCGGATTAGCGCAAGCATAATCCGCCCTCTGCCGCGTTCAGACAACGCCGGGTTACGCGGAGCTAACCCGCCCTCGCGATTCCCTCATATTCAAGCTCCGGCCGCAGCGCGCGCATCTTCTCCGCAAGCCTGTGGCTTGACGTCTCCTCCGCATGCGCCAGCCGGTTGACCAGCGCGACATAGTCCGCATCGCTCTTGTGCTGGTTCAGCTTTGACTGGCCCTCGATCTCGTCGACGACGATGTCGATCACCCTGATCCCCGCCAGCATCGCTTCGCGCTTGCCGGGCTCCATCTGCGTCAGGCCCCAAGGCTGCTTCGGCAGCCGCGCCTCGGACGCCGCGAGCAGCGCGTCGCCGTGGCCGCGGTTCACGTCGTGCTGGCGCAGATGCGCGATGCCGGACAAATGCACCGCCTCGTAGAGCCAGGTCGAGACGTTGTCGGGTGAGACATACCAGTCGTTCGAGATGTAGGCGTCGTCGCCGGAAACGATCAAGAGGAAGCGCCGCGTGCCGTCGGCGAGCTCGACCAGCGGATTCTTCGCGGTGAGATGGATCTGCACGATCACGCGCTCGTCGCGGCGCTCGATCACGAACGGCACATGGGACGCGCGCGGGCCGCGCGCATCGGCGGCGACGATGGCGCCGAAGCCGCGCGCCGCCGCAAAGGCGAGCGCGCGGTCTTGCTCGATGCGAAACTGGGGACGGAGGATGTGCATGGCGGCGGCGCTCGCGAGCTGGAGGGAGACGACCAGCAAGGCTAGCGCAACTTTCGCCGGAGATCACCGCCATGCACGATCCGGCTCAGCAGATCATGGCATTGTCGCCGTGATCGCAGACGCCGCCGGGCTGGTCCCGCGGCAGTGCCTCGGACTCGCCGAAACGCGGGACTGCCATGCGCGGCGGACCACCGCTCCAGCGGCCGGCGGCGACATGGCTCTTCACGAGCGCGGATGGGCCCGCCGCCGGCACTTCGTGTGCCATGGCCGACGCCGTCAGCATGGCGAGCGCGGTCAGCGCGGCCGCAACCTGTTTGATCCTGGACATCAGTTGCTCCTGTTGGATTCAGCACGCGGCGCACTGTTCGCCGCCGGCCGATCAGTTCGCGCTCACATCATGATCGATCGCTCTGCCGTCTTATTCCGACGCCATGAGGCGAGCGTTTGGATGCAGGACAGTCCACCCGCGCATCTTCTTCCACGTCGATCCGACACGTTCGGTTGATCGCGGCGTGACAGACGAGGTTGCGACGCACCCCGCAAACCAAATCCGGCTGCGCTGCCTGCGACAAAACAGCCCGACGGGCAACTCAGCAAAACCTGTCAATCCTAGAACAAGAAAATGTTCCGCTTGCTGCCCATTGGGGCCCATGGGTGCGATCGGCACCCGGCTTTCCCTGCGCCCTCTGTTCGAAAGAGGGCGGAACGAAGAGCAAAGCTCGGGCAAAACATGTCACGAGAATGCGGATGTAGGACTCACTGGCCGCGCCACACATTCAGTGTCGTCCCGGCGCAGGCCGGGACCCATAACCACCGAAGGCGATTGTTGCGCGCCGCTGCGGCCACAACTTTCCTCACCAACCCAATCCTGGGGTTATGGGTCCCGGCCTTCGCCGGGACGACGATGTGGAAAACGCGGGCTCGGACTGTCACCGTCACGCTGAGGAAGCCGCGCAGCAGCCGTGTCCACCGTTGAACTGACGGCAACTAGCAGGTTACGCTGCCTCCAACCTCACGCCCTCCCGCTGGAAGGATCCCCATGAACGGCAATCGATATTATGGCGTCCGCGTCGAGGGCGCGAAATATGGCGTGGGGTTCGGCTCGGCGCTGGCGATCGCGATCTCCTACACCAAGAACCATTCGATCCTGTGGGCGATCATTCACGGTATCCTGGGCTGGCTCTACGTCATCTACGCCGCGCTGTTCGGGTGAAGCGGAACACATGACCGTCATCTCGATTCAGTCACAGGTCGCCTGGGGCCATGTCGGCAACAGCGCCGCCACCTTTCCGATCCAGCTGCACGGCATCGACGTCGTCGCCGTGCCGACCACGCTGCTCAGCAACCGGCCCGGCTATCCGACGATCCGCGGCCGGGTGCTCGACGTGCAGCTGGTCGCCGACCTGCTGCGCGGCATCGAGGAGCGCGGCGCGGTCGAGAACGCGCGGATGATCCTCTCAGGCTATCTCGGCTCGGCCGACATCGCGATGGATGTCGCCGACTTCGTCGCCCGCGCGAAGGCGGAAAACCCGGCCCTGCTCTATTGCTGCGATCCCGTGCTCGGCGACCGCGACCGCGGCATGTTCGTGCGATCGGACATTCCGCCGCTGGTGCGCGACGAGCTCTGCCCGCTCGCCGACATCATCACGCCCAATCATTTCGAGTTCGAATTCCTCTGCGGCGCACGCGTGACGACGATCGATGACGTCATCGCGCAGGCGAGCACGCTGATGGCGCGGGGACCTGCGACCGTCGTCATCACCAGCGCCGAGCTGGCCGGCACCCCGCAGAGTGAGATCGAGACGCTGGCGATCGAGCGCACTCAATCCGACAAGACCTATGCCTGGCGCGTGCGCACGCCGCGGATTCCGATCAGCCCGTCCGGCACCGGAGACCTGTTCGCCGCGCTGTTCGTCGCCGCCCGCGCGCGCGGCCTGGCGACGCCGGATGCGCTCAGCCACGCCGCGTCAGGCATCCACGGCGTGCTGGAACGCACGGCGCAGAGAGGAACCGAGGAAATGCGCATTGTCGAAAGCGCCGGCCTGATGCTTGATCCGAAGCCGCGCTTCGCGGCGGTCGCCATCGCCGCATCCTGACATCCGGGACACCTCATGATCGACATCACCACCCTCCTCACCTACGCCGCCGTCGTGCTCGGCCTGTTCCTGATCCCCGGGCCGGCGGTGCTGCTGGTGCTCGCGCGTTCGGTCACCGGCGGCGCGCGCGTCGGCGTCGCGACCGGGTTCGGTATCGCGCTCGGCGATCTCGTCCACACCGCGATGGCGACGTTCGGCCTGTCGGCCGTGCTGATGACCTCGGCGCTGGCGTTCTCGGTCGTGAAATATGCCGGTGTGATCTACCTGATCGTGCTCGGCGTCCGCGCCCTGTTCGAGAAGAACGACGACCTGGATTTGCCGGCGGCGCAGCCGGTCGATCCGCGCCGTGCGTTCCGGCAGGCGATCTGGGCGGAAATGCTCAATCCGAAGACCGCGCTGTTCTTCCTCGCCTTCCTCCCGCAGTTCGTGCACCCCGGCCACGGCTCGGCGGTCGCGCAGTTCGCGACCCTCGGCCTGATCTTCGTCGTGATGAGCGCGGTCTACACCTCGCTGCTGGCGTTCGCCGCCGGCCAGATCAGCCCGTGGATCCGGCGGCATCGCCGCATCGGGCAGTGGCAGGGCCGCGTGGTCGGCACGATCTACATCGCGCTCGGCGTTCGTCTGGCGTTTCAGGAGCGCTGATGTCCCCGCTCAAGCCGCAAGCCACGTATGACGACTTCGCCCGCCTCGATATCCGGATCGGCAAGGTCGTCGAGGTGCAGCCGTTTCCCCGCGCCCGCAATCCGTCTTACAAGGTCGGCGTCGATGTCGGCGCCGGGCGGATCATGTGGTCGAGCGCACAGATCACGAATTACGAGCCGGTGGCGCTGGTCGGCTCACTGGTGGTGTGCATCTGCAATCTCGGGCCGAAGAACATCGCGGGTTTCACCTCGGAACTGCTGATCCTGGGCGCCAAGGACGCCGGCGGCCAGGTGATCGTGCTCGGTCCGCGCAGCGAGGTTGCGCTCGGCGAGCCGATCTTCTGAGGCCGCCTCGATCACGGCCGCGTGATTCAAATCGTCTGGATTCCCCGTAGTTTACCGATGGGGGATCACCCGGATTCTCAGTGCCCGCGCGCGCTGCTATTTCAGCGCACGAGAATCGCTTCGGCATGGGAATCGGAAGATGTCTGCAGTTTTCTTTCACTGCTCCGACGACAAGCACGTCATCCTGGATCGCACCGGCGCCGCGATGGATCTGGCGGAGGCGCGCTTGTATGCGGAGCAGCTGGCGCGCAGCTACGTGATGACACCGAGCGTGGAAGACTGGCGCAACTGGGCGGTCCACGTCACCGACGACATCGGAACCGAGATCTTCGAGCTGCCGTTCACCGCCATCCTCGGCGAGCTGCACTGAGGGCATGCCATGAATTCGATGGAACTTGCCCTGCGGCCGTTGCGGCGCCACCTCGCCCACCTCATCGCGCGCTGCGTCGCGCTGATCGATGGCGTCATCAATCCCTATCGCCCCGAACTGTACTACATGCGCGGACCAGGCCCGAAATGCCGCGCCCGGCGGCAAGCTGCACTGCGCGACTAGCTCCGCGGCATCCACAACGAGAAAAGGCCGGCGGGCGTTACGCCACCGGCCTTCTCCTGCAGCTGCCGGTTCCCGGAGTCCGGTTCCGCTGCGATTCCACTTGGTCTTGAGCTTGCGACGACTGTTTTAATCAAATCTTAACGGCATAGCGGTGAGCTAGATCCTAGGATTCCTTCGTCGTGCGGCGTGGCTTGTTCGTTCATCGTGCTTGATGCGCTGCACATCGTTTTTGCGCCGATCGCACGCCGATTGTGCGCCACGCATCTTAGGGAACGCGCGACTCAGTGTTACCCTGTGATGCAAACCGAAACGGAGACTTCGGAATGCCGTACTACACCTTCGATCTCGTGGTGGGGGACGAGTTCCGTAATCAAGGAACCATCATCCTCGAAGACATCAGCCTCGCCTCCGACCGCGCCGACCAGCTCGCCAACGAGCTGTCGCAGGTCAAGCCGGAGCTGAAGGCGCGCGGCTGCGCGGTGCGCGTCACCGACATCGACCGGCGCGAGCTCTACCGCACGCCGCTCGATCCCGTGCCGCGGTGGCGCAGGGCGGGCTAGCGTACGTTGGTTAGATCTGCGGCGATCGCGCTTGCGCGATCCCAGTGTCCTGTGCGCGACGGCGGGGACGTCTGCTCTGCCCGCCGTCAGCTTTGATGCGGTCCGCGCATCATCTTCAGCGCGTCCTCGATATGGCGCCAGTCGCGCGCGTCGTCGGTCTCGCCCTTGCTCTCGCAGGCCACGGCGTTCTGCGCGGCCTGGGCGATCGCCTCGGGGCCGTGCTTCAGCAGCATCTGCCGCGCGATGGTGTGGATCTGCATCTCGGCTAACATGGCGCTCTCCTCGGCTGTCGACTGCTGACATCAGAAACCACTGAGCGCCGCGTCTGGTTCCAGCAGCGCGCCGGGCGCGCCACAATCAGCGGTTCCCACGCGGCGCGGCGGCGGTTACAGAGAGACGGATTCCGTTGCTACCCGGGTTGCCGCAGCCATGGCGCAGAACATCTACGACGATCCCGGCTTCTTCGCCGGCTACAGCCAGTTGCCGCGGCAGGTCCGCGGACTGCTCGGCGCGCCCGAATGGCCGGCGATCCGCGCCATGCTGCCCGATGTCGCGGGCAAGCGCGTGGTCGATCTCGGCTGCGGCTTCGGCTGGATGTCGCGCTGGATGCGCGAGCAAGGCGCATCCGACGTGCTCGGCATCGACCTCTCGCAGAACATGATCGCCCGCGCCGCGGCCATGACGCAGGATGCGGCGATCACCTACGAGATCGCCGACCTCGAAACGCTGGAGCTGCCGAAATCGACCTTCGATCTCGCCTACTCCGCCCTCACCTTCCATTACATCAGGGACTTCGATCGCCTGGCGCGCATGCTGTATCGCGCGCTGGTCCCGGAGGGCCATCTGGTCTTCACCATCGAGCATCCGATCTACATGGCGGCCGCCCATCCGGACTGGGGGCGGGACGAAGACGGCCGCAAAACATGGCCGGTCAACCGCTACTTCATCGAAGGCGAACGCCGGACGGACTGGTATGTGAAGGGCGTGCTGAAATATCACCGCACCATCGGCACCACGCTCGACGCGTTGATCGGCGCCGGCTTCACGCTTCGCCATGTCGAGGAATTCTCCCCGACACGTGAGCAGATCAAGGCGATGCCCGAGCTGGCCGACGAGCTCGAACGGCCGATGATGCTGCTGGTGTCAGCGCAACGCTAGGCCGCGAGCAGCTTGTCGAACTCCTCGGGCGGGTATGATTTCCCGTCCTTGTCGGTGATCACCACCTGCCATCCCTCGCTCGCCCAGACCTTGGCCTTGGCGATGATGATGAAGGTGCTCTCGCGCTCGATCCTGACCGTTTCGTTCTCGCGTTCTGCGATCATCTTGTAGGTCAACGCTTGTCCCTCGCCGACTTGGTCCATCCGGCGGTTTGTTGGCAGCGGCTTTGGGCCGGATTTCGCTGGGACTGTGACAATTTGGTGGAAGCGCCGGCGCCGGATATGGCAGCGCGCAATTTGCGGTCGCGCCTATGCGAGTTTTCCCATCAAGGTCGGCATATCCAGCGCCAATGAGTTGACGTTGACGCTGCGCGCGAACCGCATCTGCGGTCCCTCGAAGGTGCAGGTCACGGTATCGCGAAACGCCGATTCCACGAAGGTCCAGGTCATCACGAAGGTGCGCAGGTCGCGCCAGGTGCCGCTCGCGACCACGCGCATCACGTCCGGCTGGTACTCGTGATGCAGCTTGTTGCCGGTCATCGTCGTGGTGCCCTCGCGCGGCGCATCGAGGCCGACCTCGATCCGGTGCGTGCCTCTGCCGTCCTCGAGCGTGAAGGTGCAGGTCTTGTCGGCGAAGCCGAGATTGATCGCTTTGATCGCGTCGGCATTGTCAGGCATGTGCCAGGTCTTGCCGGAAACCTGCGCTGCGACCGGCGACGAGGCCGGCACCAGCACCGGCAGCAACTGCAGGGCCGCCGTCCGCGCCTTCAGCTTGTCGGCGTCGGCATCGTTGTTCGCCGCGGCACCGGCGAACATCGCCGGGAAATGACGGAATACCAGCTTGTTGAAACCGCTGCGTTGCGGAATGCCGGCGGTGATCGCCAGCACCGCATTGTGCCTGGGAAACACGAAGCTGAGCTGGTCGAACAGGCCGTCGGCATAGAACGTCTCCGGGCCAATCCACCATTGATAGCCATAGGTGTCCTTGACGTGGGGCTGCTGCACCGCCGCCACCCATTCGGCCGGCAGCACCTGCTTGCCGTCCCATAGGCCGTTCTGCGCATGCAGGATGCCGAGCTTGAGGCAATCGACCGTCTTCCAGCTGAAGCCATTGGCACCTGGCGAAATCCCCTCCGGCCCGACCGGCCATTCATAGCCTGAAATTCCAAGCGGATCGAAAAGCCGCGGCTTCAGATAGTCGGCCACGGCCTCCCCGGTCGTCTTCGTGACGATCGCGGACAGCAGATACGTCGCGGCCGAGGTGTACACCCATTTGGTGCCGGGCTGGTAGACGACCGGGATCTTGAAGAACTCCGCGACCCAGCTGGTCTTGATCGGCCGCCACGCCGAGCCCGAGGTCATCGACGCGTGGCCGGTGCGCATGGTCAGGAGATCTTCGACCGTCATCGCCGCGAGCTTGTCGTCGACGACAGGCGGCAGCTTGTCCTTGAAGAACGAGACCGCCTTGTCCTGAAGGCCGAAGCGCTTGTCGGCGATCGCAAGCCCGACGGCGCAGGCGGTGACGCTCTTGGTCAGCGAATGCATCATGTGGTTGCGATCGGCGCGGTACGGCGACCACCAGCCCTCCGCGACCACCTTGCCGTTGCGCCAGAGCATGAAGCTGTGCAGCTCGTAGCCCTGGCGGTCGACCTCGTCGAGGAAATCCAGGATCGCCGGTGGCGCGATGCCCTGCTCGTCCGGCCGGCCGCGCGACAGTCCGTCGGCAAACGCGGCCGCTGCCTGCGCCTTCGTCATGCCGAGCCGCCCGTCAGGCGCCAGCATGACGGCGGCGCCGCCCAGGAACAGCTGCAATGCCCCACGCCGTGACGGCCGACCCAATGCGAAGCCGTCAGTTTCTTGATTGTTGCTTGGCATGGCCGCCCTCCAAAAGCAGAACGGAGGTTATGGCGACGGCTCGCCCTGTCAACGCATGCGGCGCGCATGGCGGCCACAAGAAAAACCCCGCCTTGGAGGGACGCCAAGGCGGGGAAGGTTCATTGGGTAGAAATCCACGCGCCTGGAAATGGAGAGCGCGGGGAAGTAGCGGCAACAATTCTATTTGCCGCCGTCGTTCGGACAACAGGATTAAAGCGCGCGCAACGCCGGGACTTTTTCCCGATCGAGCTGGCAAAAATCCCGAACCTGGCTTGCGCCACGCTGTTCACTGCACCACGTCGAGCCTGACATTCGTGATGCCCTTGCCGATCATGCCGAGCGATTGCGCGGCAGAATGCGAGACGTCGACGATGCGCCCGGGAACATAGGGTCCGCGGTCATTGACGCGCACCGTGACCGAACGGCCGCTCTTGACGTCGGTGACGCGCAGCCTGGTGCCGAACGGCAATGTCGGATGCGCGGCGGTCAGTTCGCGCCCGTCGAACTTCTCGCCGCTCGCGGTCGGCTGCTCCTCGCTGTAGAAGCTCGCAACGCCATGCGAGGCGATCTTGCTGTCGCCGGTCCTGCGCGAGGCATAAGGCGTATGCTTGCGCGCCGTGGCGATGCGCGTGCGCGTGGCAGATGACGCGGCCCGTGCCGGCTCGATCGATACGGGCCGGCTCGCGAGCGCCTGCGAGCGCTGGCTGACAACGGAGGATTGCGCACACGCCGCGAGCGACGCCGCGCCGATCATCACGGCAAGCAGCCGGAGCGGCTTTCGGGCATGCGCAAACGGGATCGGGGCCGCAGCACCATGCGCGCTGCGTTTGACGCCGACGTACGAGATGACTGCATCGTCGCGTGACATTGTTGCACCCCCAACTTGCGCCCCAGCCCAAGCCGAAAATCCAACGCCCTATCAGCCGAATCCAATCGGGGCGGAACGGTGGCGGAGCGCGGTCAGACGTGCCGGACGCCATGCGATTTGCCCTCGGCTGTGGTGGATGCGCCACACAACCCAGGGAGCTTTCATCCGGAATGCAGTAGGGGGCGCTGCGCGAGAGGCTGCGGACGCTCGTGCCCTTTGTCCCCGGCTTGGGTTCCCCAAACACCCCAACCTCTCCACCCTCTCGCCTTGCTTTGGTCAAACCGGACTGGAGTCGTGGGGACCGGGTCAGGGGTCAATACAGAGCGTAAATTTGCCGGCCGCCCATTTGCGGTTGACCTTGGAATGAAACGGGGACCGCCATGCAATCGACACTGAAAGACGCAGATCCACACGATATTTTCGCGATCGAACCCAGCTTCGCTCCGGTACGCCCGGACAACGCCGCTGCGCCTGCCGGAAGGGCAGCGCCGGGGCAGCGCGAGCCCTATTTCGGCCCGAGCCTCGCGCCTTCGTCGGCGCCCCCGGCCGCGGCCGTCACCTCGGTGCCGCCGGTCACGCCCATGTCAGTGGCGCCGGAGCCGCCGGCCGAGCCGGCCTATAGCGCGCCAAGCCACAACGGCCGACTCGACGACATCAGATTGGACCGCGCGCCGCGCCCCACCAGCAAATGGGCGATCCGCGCCTTCTGGTTCTGCTTCGCGATCGCCGGCGCCATGGGCACCGCGGCGTGGCAGCACTACGGCGATCGCGCCAAGCAGATCGCCGCCGAGTGGGCACCCCAGATCGCTGCACTGACTTCGCTGATCCCGGGCAAGGCAGCCTCCGCCTCGGATCAGGCGAGTGCGCCCCCAGCGCAGGCGGCGACCACCGATCAGGCGGCAGCTGAAGCTGCACCGGCCACTCCGCCACAGGACGTCGCCACGGCCGCGCCCGCCGCAGCTGCGCCCGCCCCCGCCGCAGCACCAGCCGCCGCGGCAGCTCCGGTCGCAGCGGCTGCGCCGGTCGCACCTAGTGTCCCGGCGGCGCCTGCAGCGGCACCCGACCAGACGCAGTTGCTGCAATCGATGGCGCGCGATCTCACGTCGATGGGACAACAGATCGAGCAGCTGAAGACCAGCATCGATCAGCTCAAGGCCAGCCAGGATCAGTTGGCACAGCGCGTCGCGAAGACGACCGAGACCAGGGCCGTCGAGCCGCGGCCGGTCGCTCCGCCGCGCCCGCGCGCCGCGGTCACGCCACCGGCGGCGCCGCATGCCGCCGTTGCGCCGCCGCCGGTGCGCCGGCCGGCGCAGGCCTATATCCCGCCGCCTCCGCCGCCGGCATCAGCAGCGCCGATGCCGGCGCCCGCCGCCGCCCCGCAGGCGGTTGCACCGCGGCCGGTGCAGCAGCAGTCCTCGGTTGTTGACGCGGACGATGGCGGCCCGGTGGTTCGGCCGCCGATGCCGCTGCGCTGAAGCCTGACGGACCGGTAAAAAAGCGTGCGGCCGATCGCGATGACGCGATCGGCCGCAATACGTTCGTATTCGATTACGCGCTCTGTCCGGGCGGCAGCACGACCACGGTCGCGCCCGGCTTGACCCGCTGATAGAGGTCGATCACGTCGCCATTGGTCATGCGAATGCAGCCCGACGAGATCGCCTGCCCTATATATTCGGGCTGGTTGGTGCCGTGGATGCGATACAGCGTGTCCTTGTTGCCCTGGTAGAGGTAGATGCCGCGGGCGCCGAGCGGATTGGCCGGCCCACCGGCGACACGCTTCGGATACGGCCCGAGCCGCTCCTGGATATCCTGGGTCGGAACCCAATCCGGCCATTCGGCCAGGCGGCCGACGGTGGCGACGCCGGAGAAGGCCATCGCCTCCTCGCCGACGGCGACGCCGTAACGGATCGCCTTGCCGCCGGGCAGCACGTAATAGAGGTAGCGCGCGTCGGTATCGACCAGGATCGAACCCGGCTGCTCCCGACGGGTGTACTCGACTATGTGCCGTTGGAACTGCTGCGGGATCTTGGCATCCGCATAAGGCGGATGCGCCAGCAATTGCCGATCGCGCGACGTCATCGCGACATCCGTCGCCGGCGATAGCGTCGCCTGCATGCAGCCGCCAAGCGCCAGCGATCCCAACAGCACCGCGGCAAGCCCCAACTTTGACACGATCATTCTCCCCTGCGTCAACTTGTGCCACATGCTGCCGAAATCGTGCTTAAATCGTGGCAGCGCAGGTTGGAACACGTCTGTTTGATCGGTTCTTTCCGTGAGTGTGTCCTAGCGGTTGCACTCGGTTCCCCTGGACGCTAGCCTCACAAAAAACGTCCAAAACCTCCGGAGGAAATTCATGCGTTACGCTCTGCTGATCGGCGGCCTGATTGTCGCAGCAACCCCTGCCCATGCCGATCCGCGCGCGGCCTATGTCACGATGGTGCTGCAGGCCTTTGCCGCCAAGGTCGAGTGCCCCGGCACCGATCTGGTCTATCAGGACCTCGTGCAGCGGGCGCAGGACATGCATCTGCCCGACGGCACCACCGAGAAGGTGCGCAAGGCGATCGCCTTCATGCATACGGGCGGCAAGATGGGCGAGAAGCAGGCCGACGACCTGATGACGGAAGTCGCGATCGCGACCCAGACCACCGACCTCGATCAGCGCCGCGCCGGCAGCATGACGACCTGGTGCCAAGACCAGAAGACGCGCCTTGCGGGCTACATCAGGACGAAGGAATAGAAAGCGTTTCGAGCGAAGCCTGTCCCGCACTTGATGCGGGATGGGCACCGGTTCGCGTCGCGTCAGACAAGAATCCTCAATCGAGCTCCGGCGGCGCGAACCAGTTGGTCAGCGACAGGCCGCCATCGACCACGATCGACGCCCCGGTGACGTAACCGGAGAGCTTGTGCGAGAGCACGGCAAGCGCGATCGGTGCGAGATCGTCCGCCTGGCCAAGCCGTCCGAGCGGAATGTGCTTTGCCAGCGCTGGATCGGCGACGAAGCCGCCGGCCGCGATCGCGCCGGGCACCAGCGCATTGACGCGGATGCCATAGCGGCCCCAGCTCTTGGCAAGCTCCTTCACCAGCATCGCCATGCCGGCCTTCGCGGTCGAGTAGTGCGGCAGGTTGCGCGGCGTGCCGGCATGCAGCGAGGTGAGCAGCAGGAACGAGCCCGGCGTCTTCGATGCTATCAGCCTGCGCGCCAGTTCGCGCGACAAATGAAAGCCGGCATCGAGATTGACCGCATGCATCTGCCGCCAGGTCTCTTCATCGACGGCCATCGCATGATCGGCTTCGCGGCGCGGCGGCGAAGCGCTGTGGACGAAATGGGTCACCTGCCCGACTGTGGCTTGCGCATGCGCCAGCAGGGCGTCGCACGCCGCGCGCTGCGCGAGATCGCCGGCCCACGCGACCGCGAGTTCGGGACGCGGCGCGGCCTTGATCGCCGCCAGAACCTTGTCCTCATGCAGATCGGCAAACACCGTCCGCACTCCTTCGCCAACCAGGGCCTGCGCAATGGCGCGGCCGATGCCGTTGCCCGCGCCGGTCACCAGGGCTGTCTCGCGCGCGGGATCGAACGGCGAGGTGAAGAGGCTCATGATCGCGAAACTCCCGGGATTGGCAGACCTGCGCTCAGTATGGCGGCGCCTTGCGCGCCCGCTGTGCCTTGGCGGCTTCGATCCACCAGGAAAAGTCGTCAGCAAAACGCGGAAAGGCGCGTTCGAGCGACTTGCCGGCCTCGCCGATCGGCTTGCCCTCGGCCGACAGCGTCTGCGCAATCGGTCCCGCACCGATCGTGCTCGATATCACCACCATGCCCATCTCGGACAGCGTGCCGTGCCAGGCGGTCGCGGCGCGGACGCCGGCGAACCGCCCGGCCGAATAGCTTGCGATCGCCGCGGGCCGCCAGAACCATTCCTCGAGGAAATGGTCGGTCAGGTTCTTCAGCCCGGGCTGGATACCCCAATTGTATTCGCCGGTGACGAACAGGAAGCCGTCGGCGTCACGGATTTTTCCGGCGAGCGTTTCGAGCACGGCCGGTGCCTGCCCCTTGGGATGTTCCTTGTACATCCGGTCGAGCATCGGCAGGCCGACCTCCTTGGCATCGATCAACTCGACATCGTTGCCGCGCGCACGAAGGCCGTCGACGACGAAATGTGCCAGCCGGATGCCCATGCGATCCGAGCGATAGGAGCCGTAGAACACGAGAATGCGGTGGGTCATGACAAGCCGATCCTAGCACGGTGCGGCAACAGCGTCCTGCGGTGCGGCGCGCGGCGAGCCGGCGCGCACAAGCGTTAACCGGCCTTCCGGCTCGCTTCGCCGGCATTAAGCAATTCGTCGCAGGCCCCTCGCCATGGCCAAAAATCGCCAGATTTCTTTTCTGGATATGTTTTCGCTTCGAGAAGGAGAACCCGACATGCGGATCGCAAAGCTGGTGTTCGCAGGCTCGCTGGCAGCCATCGCTGCTGTTGCCACGCCTGCGCTGGGCAAGAGCACCGAGCGGCAGAAGGCCGACGAAAAATCCACCACCACCACGTCGTCCGGCTGCCAGGCCTATCAGCAGGCCGCCGATGGCACCTGGAACCAGCTCCCCTGCGGCGAAGCGGGCTCGAACGGCGCCACCCAACACCGCCCCGCGGCCAAGGGCGCTGACGACGACGAGCACTGACGTGTCACGCCCTGCCGCCACGCGCGGCCGGGCGACGTGGCACCTTCGACTTTCGGACCAAACGGCCGGGACCGCTGCGGCGGCTCCCGCATCATAAACCCAAGCTTAATGCACGCCCGCTACGGTTGCGGCCTCCCCTCCCTCGTCAAGAAATGGCGCGCATCCCATGAAAATCGGTACTCTCCTGACGGCCGCGATCGTCTCATTGTCCGCGGTCGGCGGCGGACTGGCGGCCTATGTCGCGGTGACCAAGTACCAGACCATGGACAAGGTCTCGATCGCGCAGAGCCGGCTCGAAATCGTCCGCGCCGTCGGCGACATCCCGCGCTACATGAACTCCGAGCGCGGCATGTCCACCAACCTCTTGTTCAGCACCGGCGCGATCGACCAGAAGCAGGTCGCCGATCTCGACAAGCTGCGCAAGCTGACCGACGGCGCGCTCGCCAAGGTCAATCAGGTCCGCACCATGCTGCCCGGCTCGCTCGACGACGGCGAAGCGGTTGCGAGCGCGATCGATGCGCTGAAGGCCAAGTTCGCCGCGCTCCGCGACGCCATCGAGAAGGCGATCGCAGGTCCGGTCGACGCCCGCCGCCCGGCGGCAACCAAGATCGTCGCCGACAACTCTGTCTTCAACGCCGGCGTCACCGTGCTGCTCGACGAGCAGGTGCGCCGCCTCGCCGGCCTTGACGGCAACGCCTACCGCCAGGCCAGCTACGCCAATGTCGCCTGGACGCTGCGCGACACCGGCGGCCTCAATGCCAGCCTGCACAAGGCGCTGGTCGGCGCCAAGCGCGTCGCGACCGAACAGGAGAAGCTGGAGCTGTTCCGCAGCACCGGCCGCACCGAGCAGATCCTCTCGACGCTGCAGGAGTTGCGCAACAATCCGGCGACATCGGTCAATGTCCTGACGGCGCTGGGCAAGATGCAGGCCGACTATGTCGAGCGTTTCGGCAAGGCCCTGAAGCTCGCCAAGGAAGGCGCGATCTCCGGCAAGTATGAGCAGGACGTCGAGACCTACTATGCCGAATCCCAGATCGGCCTCGCCTCCATCATCACCGTGCGCGACGCGTTCTACGAGAATGCCGAGCAAGGCCTTGCGAGCGCCTATTCGTCGGCGCGCTTCAGCTTCGTGGTGGCGCTGATCGGACTGCTCGCGGTCGTTGCCGTCAGCGCCGGCCTGATCGTCATGGTCCGCCGCCGCATCCTCAACCCGATCGCGGCCCTCACCGGCCGGATGTCGCGCCTTGCCCCGGGTGAAGTCGCCGAGACGATCCCGGGCGCCGCGCGCAAGGACGAGATCGGCGCGATGGCCGCCGCCGTGCAGGTGTTCAAGGACAACAAGATCGAAGCCGATCGCCTCGCTGCCGAGAAGGAAGCCGAGAACGACGTCAAGATGCGCCGTGCCCGCGTGCTCGACGACCTGACCCGCACCTTCGAAGCCAAGGTCACCGAACTGGTCGGCGGATTGTCCGCGGCATCCTCGGTGATGGAGGAGACGGCGCAATCGATGTCGGACACCGCCGCCGCCACCAACCGCCAGGCCGCCGTCGTGGCTGCGGCATCCGATCAGACCTCGACCAACGTGCAGACGGTGGCGAGCGCGACCGAGGAGCTGACCTCCTCGATCTCGGAGATCGCCCGTCAGGTCGCGACCTCGACCGAGATCGCCGCGCGGGCGGTCGACCATGCGCGGCGCACCGGCGACACCGCGCGCTCGCTGGCCGAGGGCGCGCAGAAGATCGGCGACGTCGTGACGCTGATCCAGAGCATCGCGGCACAGACCAACCTGCTCGCGCTCAACGCCACCATCGAGGCGGCCCGCGCCGGCGAGGCCGGCCGCGGCTTTGCCGTGGTCGCGTCCGAGGTGAAGTCGCTGGCTGGCCAGACCGCGAAAGCGACCACGGAGATCTCCGAGCAGATCACCGCGATCCAGACCGCGAGCGACGAGACCGTGACGGCGATCCGGAGCGTCATCGACGTCATCACCGAGATCGACCAGATCGGCACCGCGATCGCCGCCGCGATCGAGGAACAGGGCTCGGCGACCAAGGAGATCTCGCGCAGCGTTCAGGAAGCCGCGCGCGGCACGCAGGAGGTCAATTCCAACATCTCCGGCGTGCAGCGCGCCGCCGATGACACCGGCGGCGCCGCGAACCAGGTGCTGGGCGCGGCCGAACAGCTCTCGACGCAGTCCAAGGACCTCGCCGGGCAGGTCAACCGCTTCCTATCCGACGTGCGGGCTGCGTAGCCGAGGGCACGCCGCGATCGCAACGGCCACGGTACTGTCTACGTCATTGCGAGCGAAGCGAAGCAATCCATCATGCCGCATGTGGAGGCATGGATTGCTTCGTCGCTGTCGCTCCTCGCAATGACGGTGTTGGTTTGAGACCTGACGAACCGTCTAGCCGCCGCGCAACCCGAGCACGCGGCGGGCAATCGCCTGGCGATGGACCTCGCTCGGCCCTTCGTACACCCGCATCAGGCGCGCCTTCTGCCATAGCGCGTTGAGCGGCAATTCCAGCGTCACGCCGAGCGCGCCGAGCGTCTGCATGGCGTGGTCGCAGGCGTCATAAGCCATCTCAGTCGCGAACACCTTGATCATCGAGGCCTCGTGGCGGATGTCCTCGCCGCGGTCGGTCTTGTCGGCAGCCTCGCGCACCATCAGCCGGCACGCATGCATGCGCGT
Organism: Bradyrhizobium sp. USDA 3262; assembly: GCF_054060035.1. Lineage (NCBI taxonomy): Bacteria > Pseudomonadati > Pseudomonadota > Alphaproteobacteria > Hyphomicrobiales > Nitrobacteraceae > Bradyrhizobium > Bradyrhizobium sp. USDA 3262. Next base: position 5,086,137 of record NZ_JBSSCT010000001.1, on the reverse strand, counting down.
GGAGATGTCGGCGATCCACCACTGGATCGCCTGGCGCTCGGCAAGCTTGACGCCGAACGTCTCGCGCTGTTTGGCGTGCTCGCACATCATGTCGAGCGCACGCTTGGTGATGCCGACGCAGGTCGACCCCATCTCGAGCCGCCGCGTGCGCAGCCGCAGCTGCATCGGCGCGTAGCCCTTGCCGACTTCACCCAGCACGGAATCCTTCGGGATGCGGCAGTCCTCGAACACGATCTCGTAGGTCGAGCCGCCGCCGACCATCGGGATCTCGCGCTCGATGATGAAGCCCGCCGTGCCCTTCTCGACGATGAAGGAGGTGATGCCGCCCTGACGCTGATCGTTGCCGACCCGCGCCATCACGATGATGAAGTCGGCGGCGCGTGCGTTGCTGATCCAGATCTTGCGGCCGTTGAGCACCCACTCTTCGCCTTCGAGCACCGCGCGCGTCTTCATGCCCGCGGGATCGCCGCCGGCGCCGGGCTCGGAGATCGCAATCGCCGATGCCATCCGGCCCTCGATATAGGGCTGCAGATATTTCTTCTTCTGCGCTTCGGTACCGACCGCCTGCAGCATGCGCAGGTTCGGCGAGTCCGGCGGCAGCACGAATGGCACGCAGCTGCGGCCGAGTTCTTCGTGGACCGCAGCCATCGTGCGCGTCGGCAGGTCGTGGCCACCAAGATCCTCGGGCGCATCGAGGCCCCAGAGGCCGAGCTCCTTCGAGACGTCGCGCAGCCGCTTGCGCTGTTCCGACGTGAGTTCGGGGTGATCGCTGCCGGGCAGCTTCGATTTCAGATAGTGCGGCTCGAGCGGGATCAGTTCGCGATCGACGAATCTCGCGACGGTCTCGCGGATCATGGCTGTCTGTTCATCATCGCTCATCTGAGATTCCTCGCCTGCGCTGTTGTGCTTCAAAAAACCAGTAGCGCATTTTTTATCGGCGGGAATAGCGGAAACGCCCAGCCGTGCTCACGCTCGCGCGATGGTTTCACGGCGCGGAATTCAATATCCCGCGGCGTGGTCGGCGCGTACGCAAATGCGCCGGACACGCCCATGGATCGAGCAGCCGATCGCGCCGCACGAGGTTGTTGCCCCTGAACAAGCGATCGACGCGGCGCTAATCGGCGAAGCCGACGTAGCGGACAAAATCGTTGTTGGCCTCGCGGTCGGAGCGCACTGCGTTGGCGGCAAAGCCGTCGTCGGGATAGCCCATCGCGACGCAGGTCATGATCACCTCGTCTTCCGGGATGTCGGCGACCTCGCGCACGATGTCGGAGCGCATGATGCCCTGGCCGTTGATGACGCTGCCGAGGCCGCGATCCCAGGCCGCCAGCACGATGCCGTAGCAGAGCGCGCCGAGATCGAAATGGCAGACCGCGCCGGGATCGAGGATCCGGTCGTAAGTCAGGACCAGCGACACCGGAGCATCGAACTGACGGAAGCCGCGCAGCACCCAATCCTGCCGCATCGGCTTGTCGTCGCGGGCGATCCCCATCGCGCCGAACAGCTTCTTGGCGATGTCGACCTGGCGGCCGCGGTGCACGCCCTGGTACTCGCCATGGCTGACGATGTCGCGCTTCACCTTGGCGCCGGCGACCATCTCGTCCATGTTGCGGCGGCGCACTTCCTCCAGCGGCGCCCCGGTCAGGACGTGGACATGCCAGGGCTGGGTGTTCATCGAGGACGGCGCGCGCTTGGCCACCTCGATGATCTCCTCGACGGTCGCCCGCGACACCGGCTGCTTCTTGAACCCGCGCACGCTTTTGCGTGCCTGTACCAGCGTCTCGAATTCCATTCCGCGCTTCCCCGATTTTGTTCCGCGCTGCACGCGGAATTTCCTTGATCTGATCGGGGTATTTTATCGACAAAATCGGCCATGGGAACTTGATCGGGCCAAGAATCCCGTATCCAATCCGGCCACTGGTTTGGTTTAGGGAGAACCCAGATGAAGCGGATTTTCTTGGCGGCCGTGATCGCGACCTTTGCCGCCGGTTCGGCATTTGCACAGGACGCCTCCTGCGAGACGAAGGCGGTCGGCAAGGACGGCAAGCCGCTGGCCGGCGCGGCCAAGACCTCGTTCATGAAGAAGTGCACGACGGATGCCTGCGCGAGCAAGGCGGTCGGCTCCGACGGCAAGAAGCTCGCCGGCGCGGCCAAAACCTCGTTCATGAAGAAGTGCCAGAGCGGCGCCTGAGCCCCTCGCCGACGCCTTTTCACCCCTCATCGGGAACAGACTTCAATCGGGACAAACCATCGGGTCGCGCAGGGCGCGGCCCGAACGGCTATTGGCCAGTGGATCGCCCCTGATCGGCGGGCGCCCTCAGAACGAGACGCCGACCCGCACGCCCCTGCGCCAGACCCGCCGGCAACGCTTCCTGGTGTTGCCGTGAAACATTTCGAAACGTTCGGGCAGATCGACCGGCTTCGAGAATTCCAGGCAGGCCCCGCCGGCGGAATAGTCCACCAGCCGGCACTCGATCAGCGGGGCCTTCGGTTCAAGCTGGAGCTTGACCACGCTGGATACGCATCCGCTCGGACGAACACGCGCAAATCTCCGGGGATGCATCAGGCCGCCTCTGGTGAAATCGTACCCACAGGCTCGTCGGCGGTCGTTAAGATTCCGTTCAGATCGATGGTTACGAACCGTGTCTGCGGGACGTATCGGCGGTGACGCCCGGACGGCGCGAGGCGGCCAGCGTCTCCGACGGCGCTTCCCCGAACTGCGACCGATAGCTGCGCGAAAAATCGCTCAGGTGCCAAAATCCGTAGGCCAGCGCGCACGTCTTGACGCTCGGCGCACCGGCAAGCAGTTGTTGGCGCACCAGCCAGAGCCGGCGCAACCGCAAATAGCGATGCAGGCTGATGCCCCGGTAGCGCTGGATGGCATCATGCAGCGTGCGCACCGACACCCCGATCTGCCTGGCGAGTTCGCCGCTGTAGATCGGGTGCGCCACGTCGCCTGCCAGAATTGCGCGCGCGTCGTTGAAGACCTTGAACTGGCGCGTCGTGTTGGCCCGCGTCGTCCATTTGGCCGGCACGATCTCGGCGAAGGCGTTGTCGATCGCCGCAAGCAGCGTCTCCTTGATCGACTCGCCGCTGGCGAACGGGGCATCATCGGTCGGCTGCGAGGTCACGAGCAGGATGTGCCTTACCACTTCACGCAGCCGATCCTGCGCGCGTTGAGAAATTTCGTGAATGCTGAAATGAAGACCCGCCTGCGGCCAGCCGCGGTCGACAATCTCCGGCGTAAACATCACCGAAGCATATTGCCGGGGCGTCTCCTCCACCGACGAGTAGAACGCGCCGCCGCCACCGAGCACAATGACCGCGCGATCGCGCTCGACGCCGTTGAAGCGGATCGGGACCCCGTCATCCATCGTGAAGCCGACCGCGGTGGTGTGCGGCGCAAGCTGCGCGTCGACGATCCGCGGAAAGGACTGCGTGTAGTTGAGCTCGCATCCTGGCAAACTCAGGATGACCTGCTCGGCCGAAATCTTCCGCGCAAGTGGCGTGAAATCAACATCCAGATTTCGGATCGAACTCCGGAATGCATCAACATCGTCAAAACGAAAGACTCTCGGCACCGGCAATGGCGCCGTCAAATGACCGCTCCTGTGAAATGCTCTTGAAAAATTGCGCGCGACGCGGCGCCTTGCGCGCCGGCCTCATCAATAACTTCCATGCACAAAATGCGAATCGTCCAATAGGTTCAATCAGGAAAAATGCGGTCCGTTGGTCGAACCGGACAATCCGGCAATGTAACGCGGCTGCCGAATTTCGATAGTCTTTAGCGGGATATCCACCGCCGAGATCGATCCTCCCCATCAATTTCTATACCCCTATTAAAGATTCGGGGAGCAGATTGGCACTGGGAACGATGATGTTCCTCGTCGCGGACCATTTTAGAGACCGCAATGACAGTCATTGCCTCGCCCGATCTTATTGCCAAGCTCGACCATGTCTTGAGAGCCGGTTCCCCAGACCTCCGCACGCGCATGCTGCAGGAGGTGGCCGGGATGTTTCTCGACGACGCTCACCGTCTCAGCGCGCACCACGTCGAGATGTTCGACGGCATCCTGGTCCGACTGACCGAGAGCGTCGAACTGCGGACCCTAACCACGCTCAGCCGCTCGCTTGCCGATTTGCGCCTGGTGCCGCTGGAACTCGCGCGCCGTCTGGCCAACCATGACGACGCTGATGTCGCCGCTCCGATCCTGCGCAAATGCGAATGCCTCCCCGATGCCGACCTGATCGACATCGCCTGGATGCGGGCCGAGGGACACCTCTGCGCGATCGCAGGACGCAAGGCCGTCAATGCGGAGCTCACGGACATTCTCTTGCTGCGAGGCGACAGCAGCGTGCTTCGAGTGCTCGCGCGCAATCCCGGCGCTGATCTGACCAGCGCGGGCCTCGCCATGATGGTCGATGCCGCCGAGCGCGACGACGACATCGCCGACGCGCTGATATCGCGCAGCGACCTGCCCCACCGCGTTCTTGTCGACCTCGTGATGCGATCCACGCCGCGCCAACAGGCCCGACTGCTCAAACGCGCACGCCCCGACATTCAGGACGCGATCCGCGCTGCGATCGACGCAAGCGCAGCCCGCGCCTCCGCAACCCCACCAGCCACAATCGACTATGCGGAGGCGCGGGCCACCGTGCTGGCCTTGAACAGAACCGGGCAGTTGAACGATTCCAGCGTCAACCGTTTCGCGATCAGGCGAGAGGTCCGCAACGTCGTTGCGGCGCTGGCGCAGCTTGCAACCGTTCCGATCGAGACGATCACACCGCTGATAGAAGCCGCCGACATCAGCGGACTCGTGATCGCCTGCCGCGCATCGCGACTGAACTGGAACACGACGGCTGCCATCGTCAGCTACCGGAAGGCCGGGCTGACGGTTGCACCGGATGAGCTGCAGCGCGCACGGGACATGTTTGAAGGACTGGCGCTATCCAACGCGCAGCGCACGATCCGGTTTGGTTCGCTTAGCGAGCTGACCGCGAAGCGCTCTCAGGTCGTGTGAGTGATGCAATGACATATGGTGACCGCAGGGCGGAACGCGTCAGGCTCGAGACGCGCTATCCCGTCAATCTCATGGGTGTCGACGGCACGTGGCGGCGGAGTTGCATCCTGCTCGACGTCTCGCAGAGCGGCGCCCGGCTCGAGGTCGACGGAACGCTCGATGTGCTGAAGGCGCAGGAGTTCTTCCTGGTGTTGTCCTCGCGCGGATTGGCCTTCCGCCGCTGCGAGCTGGTTCGCGTCGACGGCGCCGAGATCGGCGTGCGATTCATCGAAGAGCGAAGGCGAAAGGGACGTCCCGTCATTCCGAAATAGGAATTGCCGAAATAGGCATTGCCGAAATGAGGATAGGCGGCGTCAGGCCTGAAGGAAAGTTGACGACATGAGCGTGCAGAGAGCGACCAACATCGCGGTATCGACCGCCTCCGCCGCACCATTGCGCGGGACCATCGAGATCGACTGCGCCGGCACCGTCGCGACGTTTGCGATCGACGAGGAAATGGCGCATCGCCTGTGCGCCGATCTGGAACGGTTCCTGACCCAGGCTCGGCACAAGACCCGCGCAGCACGCTGACCTTGACCTGCTGACGACCGCGCCGCGCCTACTCCCGCTTGAAGCGATAGTCGAAGCGATCGCCATCCGGCTTGATCAGGCCGACCGTCGGGGCCGGAAAATGGATCGGCAGGATCAGCGTGTCGGTCCCGGCAACCGAGGCAAAGAACTTCCGCCGCGATAGTGCCGACTGCTTCGGATCCCAATCGGGCTTGGCCGACCACTCCGGTTCGCGGCACTGGATCGCATGGTGCATCAGGTCGCCTGCGACCACCGCGCGCTGGCCCTTCGAGAAGATGTTGACGCAGCAATGGCAGGGCGAATGGCCCGGCGTCGGCGTCAGCGTCACGGTGTCGTCGAGCGCATAGTCGTCGTCGACCAACAGCGCCTGCCCGGCCTCGACGATCGGCAGGCAATTGTCGCGGAACACCGTGCCGGGCGGATTGGCGCCTTTGGCGTTCTCGGCCTCCCAGGCCGCATACTCGCCCTTGTGGAAGACGTATTTCGCGTTCGGGAAGGTCGGCACCCAGCGCCCGTCGCGCAGCGTCGTATTCCAGCCGGTGTGGTCGATATGCAGATGCGTGCAGAACACATAGTCGATCTGCTCATAGGAAATGCCGAGCGCAAACAGCTCGTTGCGCCAGCGCTCCTTGCCCGGAAAGTCGAACGGCGGCGGGTGCCCCTTGTCCTCGCCGGTGCAGGTATCGACCAGGATGGTGTAGCGCGGCGTCCGCACCACGAAGGTCTGATAGGTGATCACCATCATGCCGCGCGCGGCGTCGAAGACCTCCGGCTCCATCGTCTTCAGGTGATGCTTGAACACGTCGTCGTTATAGGTCGGGAAGAAATCCTGCGGCCGCCGCCACGGTCCTTCGCGCTCGATCACCGCGTCGATCGTGATGTCACCGATCCTGATCCGCCTCATGGCTGTTTCGCTCCCACTTTTTTGCGAAGCGTAGCGGGCGGTGCCTAACCCCACAAGCCGAGCGCCGTGCAGCACGCCATGCGGCTTTGCATTGCTGGCGGGACACAGCCATGCCGCAATTCATCCGAAATCCTGCTCATGCTGCGGGAATGACCCATCGCGCGATTCCGATCGTCCTCCTGATGCTCACGACATTGCCGACAGCGGCGGCGGCCGCGCCCGACACCGTTTTCTTTCCGAGCGCCGACGGCAAGACCGAGATCGTCGGCTACCTGTTCAGGCCGCAACGCCGGGCCCGCACCCCGCCATCGTGCTGCTGCACGGCCGCGGCGGGCCCTATTCGATCAATGTCAACAGGGGCTGCACGCTGGTGTCGCGGACCAATCCGTCGGCGGCCTGCAACGCCGGCAGCCTGTCGAAGCGCCACGCGATGTGGGGACAGTATTGGGCCGACCACGGCTATGTCGCGCTGCTGCCGGACAGTTTTGGCTCGCGCGGCAAGGCGCACGGCTTCGGGCGCTTCACGCATGACGATCCTGATCGCACCGACGTCAATGAAAAGACCGTGCGGCCGCTCGACGCCGCGGGCGCGCTGAGCTGGCTGCGCAGCCAGAAGGAGATCAACGGCGATCGCATCTTCCTGCAGGGATGGTCGAACGGCGGCAGCACGGCGCTGAACGTGATGCAGCGGCAGGGCGCGGCAACGTCGGGCTATCGCGCCGCGCTCGTGTTCTATCCGGGCTGCGGGCCGGCGGCCCTGCTGGCGCAGACAATCAAGTCCGACGCACCGATCACGATGCTGCTCGGGTCGGACGATGAGGAAGTATCGCCCGACCGCTGCCGGGACGTCGCCAGCCGCTCCGTTGCTGCCGGCAGCAAGATCGACGTTGTGGTTTATCCGGGTGCCACCCACGATTTCGACGATCCCGGCCGCGGCCGTCAGTCGAATCCCGCCAACAGCGCAGCACTCCAGGACGCGATGGTGCGGGCGATTGCCGCAATCGACGGCTTGAAGGATTAGGCCGCCGCAAATCGACCCCAAACGCCCCCTAGGCGGAGCGACGATCCAGCAAGGAACCGAGTCGCTTGGGCAGGAAACTGAAATACGCGGCAGCGGCGATCGTTGCCGTCGCCGCCGGAATCTACCTCAACAACACCACCCTTCTCGCAACGCATGCCGCCGGCAAGCCGGTGCTGCTCGCCCATCGCGGCATGGCGCAGCGTTTCGACGAGCGCGATCTCAGGAACGACACCTGCACCGCGGCGCGCATGCTGCCGCCGACCCATGACTATCTCGAGAACACGATCCGCTCGATGCGGGCGAGCTTCGAGCGCGGCGCCGATATCGTCGAGCTCGACGTCCATCCGACGACCGACGGCGAGTTCGCCGTGTTTCACGACTGGACCGTCGATTGCCGCACCGACGTCCAGGGCGTCACCCGCGAACAGCCGATGGCGCGGCTGAAGATGCTCGATATCGGCTATGGCTACACCGCCGACGGCGGCAAGACCTTCCCGTTCCGCGGCAAGGGCATCGGCCTGATGCCGTCGCTGGACGAGGTGCTCAAGACCTTTCCGGATCGCCGGCTCCTGATCAACGTCAAGAGCCGCGATCCCGCCGAGGGCGAGAAGCTCGCAACGGTCTTGAACCGGCTCCCCGCCGAACGGCGCAAGCTGATCATGGTCTATGGCGGCGACGAGCCGATCGAGACGATCCGGCGGCTTTCGCCGGAGACCCGGACCATTTCGCGCGCGGCGCTCAAGAGCTGCCTCGTCCGCTATATCGGCTATGGCTGGACCGGCATGGTGCCTGATGCCTGCCGCAACGCCATCGTGCTGGTGCCGATCAACTACGCGCCCTGGCTCTGGGGATGGCCGGACCGCCTCCTCAACCGCATGGCCACGGCCAACAGCGCGGTCTTCGTGCTCGGGCCTTATCAGGGCGGCGAATTCTCGACCGGGGTCGACGATGCCGATCTGTTCCGGCGCCTGCCCGAAAGCTATTCCGGTGGCATCTGGACCAACGAGATCGAGACCATCGCCCGCCTCACCGGGCGCTAGCTGCGGCCTCCTCCTGTCATCTCTCCGTCATAGAAATTGTGCGACTGAAGCGGCTCGTCGCATCGAGGACAACGCTATGAACGCACCGAGCCTGACCCGCCCCAAGATTGCCGAAACCGTCATCGAGCCGACGGTCAAGCTGCGGGAGGTCAAGATCGGCCGTTGCTGCGAAGTGCTCGGCGACACCGCGATCGAATACACCGAGCTTGGCGACTACTCCTATCTCGGCAGCGGCTGCATGGTCGCCGACGCCGTGATCGGCCGGTTCTGCGCGATCGCGGCTCAGGTCCGGATCGGCGCGCCCAATCATCCGCTCGAGCGCCCCTCCCAGCATCGCTTCACCTACTGCCCGGAATACTACACGGCCTCCGCCGAGCGCGATCATGGCTTCTTCAGGAACCGACGTGCGGATCGCGTCGTGATCGGAAACGACGTCTGGATCGGCCACGGCGTGATCGTGCTGCCCGGCGTCACCGTCGGAGACGGCGCGGTGCTGGCGGCCGGCGCGGTGGTCTCGCGCGATGTCGCGCCCTACACCATCGTCGGCGGCGTGCCGGCCCGTCCGATCAAGGAGCGGTTCAACCGCAAGATCGCCGCCGAGCTGTCGCAGATCGCCTGGTGGAACTGGCCGGCTGAGACCATCTGGGAGCGCCTGCCGGAATTCCAGTCAGGCGATGTCGAGGCGTTTTGCGCGCGGTGGAGAGCTTGAGCTAGCTCCGCAGTCCCGGCGCTTCCTGGCCGGTACGCGCGACATACTCAGTGTAGCCGCCGCCATATTGGTGGATGCCGTCAGGCGTCAACTCGAGCACGCGGTTGGAGAGCGCCGCGAGGAAATGCCGGTCGTGCGAGACGAACAGCATCGTGCCCTCGAACTCGGAGAGCGCTGATATCAGCATTTCCTTGGTGGCAAGATCGAGATGGTTGGTCGGCTCGTCCAGCACCAGGAAGTTCGGCGGATCGAACAGCATCTTGGCCATGACGAGCCGCGCCTTCTCGCCGCCCGAGAGCACCCGGCACTTCTTCTCGACGTCGTCACCGGAGAAGCCGAAGCAGCCGGCGAGCGCGCGAAGACTGCCCTGGCCGGCCTGCGGAAACGCGTCCTCCAGCGACTGAAACACGGTGCGCTCGCCGTCGAGCAGGTCCATCGCATGCTGGGCGAAATAGCCCATCTTGACGCTGCCGCCGACCGCGACCGCGCCGTCATCGGGCTCGGTTGAACCGGCGACCAGCTTCAGCAGCGTCGACTTGCCGGCACCGTTGATGCCCATCACGCACCAGCGCTCCTTGCGGCGGATCATGAAGTCGAGCCCGTCATAGATGCGCCTGCTGCCATAGGTCTTGTGGACGTTCTTCAGGCTGACGACGTCCTCGCCGGAGCGCGGCGCCGGCTGGAATTCGAACGCCACCGTCTGCCGCCGCCGCGGCGGTTCGACCCGCTCGATCTTGTCGAGCTTCTTGACACGGCTCTGCACCTGGGCGGCGTGCGAGGCGCGCGCCTTGAAGCGCTCGATGAACTTGATCTCCTTGGCGAGCATCGCCTGCTGCCGCTCGAACTGCGCCTGCTGCTGCTTGTCGGAGAGCGCGCGCTGCTGTTCGTAGAACTCGTAATTGCCAGAATAGGTGGTGAGCTGGCCGGCGTCGATCTCGACCACCTTGTTGATGATCCGGTTGATGAACTCGCGGTCATGCGAGGTCATCAGCAGCGCGCCCTCATAGCCTTTCAGGAACTGCTCGAGCCAGATCAGGCTTTCGAGATCGAGATGGTTGCTCGGCTCGTCGAGCAGCATGACGTCCGGACGCATCAAGAGGATGCGCGCCAGCGCCACCCGCATCTTCCAGCCGCCGGAGAGTTTGCCAACGTCGCCGTCCATCATCTCCTGGCTGAAGCCGAGACCCGCCAGCGCTTCGCGCGCGCGGCCGTCGAGCGCGTAGCCGTCGAGTTCCTCGAATTGATGCTGCACCTCGCCATAGCGCGCGATGATGTCGTCCATCTCGTCGGCTTTGTCGGGGTCGGCCATCGCGGCCTCGAGTTCCCTGAGCTCGGCCGCGACCACGCTGACGGGCCCTGCCCCATCCATGACCTCTGCGACCGCGCTGCGGCCGGACATCTCGCCGACATCCTGGCTGAAATAGCCGATCGAAATGCCGCGATCGAGCGAGACCTGGCCCTCGTCCGGGATTTCCCGGCCCGAAATCATCCGGAACAGCGTGGTCTTGCCGGCGCCGTTCGGCCCGACGAGGCCGATCTTCTCGCCCTTCTGGAGCGCGGCGGAGGCTTCGATGAAGAGGATCTGGTGGCCGACTTGCTTGGAGACGTTATCGAGGCGGATCATGCTTTAATACTGGGGAACTGAGGGTTTGCGGCCTCTTATTCGATCTGGGACGTGGGTGGAAGCCTATTCCGCAGGTTCGTGCCGCGTTTCGTGCATGCCACGATCGTTGCCGATCGAATATGACATGAAGCGGTTCGATGATCGGTTTTGGGGCATCTTATGCAAGTCTGGTTTCTCTATCTCCTCGCGCTTGGCGCCGGTATCTGCGTTGCCGTTCAGCAGGTCCTGAACGGCAATCTCAGGTCCGCCCTCAACTCGCCGGCCTGGGCCGGGCTCGTCAGCTATCTCGGCGGGCTCGTGACCATGGCGGTCGTGCTGGTCGCGACGCGCGAGCCGGTGCCGTCCTGGAAGCTGGTGACGGCTGTGCCGTGGTGGGCCTGGAGTGGCGGCGTCCTCGGCGGCATCTTCATCCTGTTGATGATCCTGCTGCTGCCGCCACTCGGCGCTGCGACCCTGCTGGCACTGGTGGTTGCGGGTCAAATGCTCGCGGGCATCGCGATGGACCATTTTGGCCTGTTCGGGTTGGCGCAGCACCCTGTGTCGGTGTCACGGCTGGCCGGCATCGCGCTGATCATCGGCGGCGTGCTTCTGATCAAGGATTGACGGACCTCTAGTCAGGCGCGGCGCATCAGCCGCAATTCGGCCGACAGGCGAAGGCTGCGCTTGCCGGCCAGCGCGATGCCTTCCAGCTCGGCACCGTCAGCACCGCACGAACCGGCGAAGCCGATGCCGACTTCATAACCGCCGAACACCGGGTACTCGCCCTTCGCCGGCGTATGCTCCTGGTTGACGATCTCGCCTCGCCAGCGGCCATCCGCGGACGAATACGAACCGAGATAGTAGAAGAACGCATCGCCGCCGAGGATGCGGCCGTCCATCAGCAGCATGACCCCGGTGAGCCCCGCGTCGACACCGTCGAGCGCGCGCAGATGGATGGAGTACAGTCCGTTGACGATGCCGCCGGGACCGACCGCCCCGCGCGGCGGCAACGCCTCGTCGTCGAGCGGCGCCAAATTCGCCCAGAACACGCCGTCCGGCATCGCGTCGGCCTTGCCTTCGAGCAGGATGGTGGACCCCTCGCTCCTGCCGCGCACCTTGATGACGGTGACGTCGGCGCCCATCAGCGGCTTGAAGTTCGGATCGTCATTGTGGCGCTCGGTGATCACCTCGGCGGCGATCTCGCCTTCTGTCACCTGATAGGTGCCGAGATGGGCAAAGGCCGAATTGCCGCCCAGCATCTTGCCGTCATGCATGCACATGATGCTGCGGCCGAATGCGCCGTTGATGCCGTACTCGACCTTGTAAAGTCCATTGAGCACGCAAAAATCCAAAAAATAAAATTGATTCTGTTCGCCACATAGCACCGGGCCGAACGCCGCACCATTGCGTCTTTTGGCGCAGGCAACCCCGCAATGTCCGGGTGTGGACAGCAGCCGATTCGTCGCTTAGCTGTAGGCACCGTCCGCGTCGTGTTGCGTCACGCGGGATCCGGTCTGCCGGTTCTCTACTCTCCCAGTTCATTGTGTCCAAGCATTTGCGCATTCCGCCAATGGTCGCGCGGCCGCACCCGGCCCGACGCAGGCGAGGCTTCGAGGAGCATCACATGATCAATCGCTTTGGCCTGGCCGCCGCGCTGGCGCTGCTGCTCGGCAGCAGCGGCACAGCCCTGGCCCAGTCGCTGCCCGACTATATGGGGCCGATCTCCGGTAAGACCTCATCAACGCCGGCCGACGTCGCGACCAAGGACGTGCTCGCGCTCAACACCGGTATGTTCGAGCTCTATGGCGATGCGGCGCGGATCTTCCAGAAGAACATCCTCGACAAACACCCCGTGATCCTCGGCCTGTTCTCCGGCGCCGGCGGCCGTCTGATCCTGTACCGGCCGGGCAAGCCGCCGACCGAAGCACCGCAGGTGCCGATCGTCTATCAGCTGCTCAAGTCGGTCGGCCACAGCACGATGGCGCTGGCCGAGGTGGTCGGCCCCTATGTCAACAATCCCGACGACAAGGCATGGCGCGGATCGATGCAGGCCTATCGCAGCCGGATGCAGTCGGCGCTCGACGGGCTCGATGCCACGCCGATGCAGGCGGACTGGCGCGACAACAACCGCGCCATCCTCAAGAACAACCTCGCCTTCATGGATGAATGCCTCATCGCCGGCGCCATTCCCTTCGCGACGCTGGAGGCGTTCGGCAAGAAGCAGGCGCCGCTGCTCGCCAAGAACGTCGCCTGGGCCGCGCAGACCCAGGTCGCGCACTGGATGACGGTCATGGCCGACTGGAAGAGCCAGCTCGGCGCCGACTGGGACAAGACCTATGGCGCGAGCAACACGATCTATGTGGCGCGGCAGAACAACGTGATCTTCAGCGTGCTGGCGCAGTTCTTCGGGCCTGACGCCATCAACAGCCGCCTGATGCTGATCGAGACGATCTCCTTCACCACGACGCCGTCGGACATGCTGGAGTCGCTGACCCGGATCATCGCGGACCGCTCGGTCGGCGCGCTGTTCTTCGGCAGCTATCACCTGATGGACTATGAGCTGATGGGGGGCGACGCGCGCGAGGCGATCATCGCCGAGACCAAGAAGCGCGGCATGACGGCCTTCCTGCCGCCGCTGGTGCCGTTCGGTTCCAAGCAGTGGCCGACGCTGATCACGCCAGGTCCTGGACCGGCCACCATCGCCGACCTCAAGTGAGGCCAAAGCTACAGTGAGGCAGCTACGACCTATTGCGGCGTTGCGGTTGCGCTCGCTTTGCCGCAATACTTTCGCGTGTATTGCACAAATTGTTAAACCCCGGCGCGATATGCCGTCGTCGAGGTGTCGATGAAAGATCAGACCATGCGGCCTTCACGACGCGAATTCGTGAAGTGGTTGTCGGCAGGCGGCATCTCGGTCAGCCTGTCGCATCTGGCGCTGGCGAAGGAACCGGCTTTCGCGACCCGCGAGACGCTGCCCGGGCGCGGCCATTTCAATCCGGCGGAAAAGGGCGCCGGCCGCGTCGACGGCGTGGCCAAGGTCACCGGCGCAAAGCTCTATGCGTCCGACTTTCGCGCCGCCGACATGCCGGGCTGGCCCGCGACCACCGCGCACGCCATCCTGGTCCGCGCCGATGACGCAACGCATGTCTATGCCGGCATGGACCTCGCCCGCCTCGATGGTACGGCAAAGCCGTCGGTTGTCGTGACCGCTGCCGATCTCGACCGGATCGGCACGCGGGTCCCGGAATTCTATACCGGCGACCTGTTCTGCCCGGTCGGCAAGACGCCGCTCTACCTCGGACAGCCGGTCGCGCTGTTGATCTTCGAGCAGTTCGACGCCTTCGACCGCGCGCGCCTCGCGCTGCGCGACGGCGGCTTCGTCAAATTCGGCGACGAGACCGGACCGGTCATCCTGCCGAACTACGGCGCGTATCGCTTCACGCGCGTGGCGGGCGCCACGCCTGACGCGCCCGACCTCTATTCGCCGATCCTGGCCGGCTGGGTTTCGCCGAGCCGCATCCAGAACGCGGCGCTGCCGGTCTGGCTGCCGCTCGCCAAGGAGACCAAGGCCGACTACGCCAAGGCCGCGACCCATGGCGAAGCGATCCGCGCCCAGCTCGCCAAGGACGAGCCGACACAGCTCGTGCTCGACCGCGAGTTCGAGACCCAGTCGGTCGATCCGATGTTCCTGGAGCCGGAGAGCGGTCTCGCCTGGTACAGCGACAACAGCGGCAATCTCGAACTGGTGCTCGGCGTGCAGTCGCCCTATGAGGCGACCGAGTCGATCGCCTTCATGCTCGGCAAGGCCCGCCCGCCGTTCCGGCCCTCGCACATCAACGCGCAGTTCGCCCATGTCGGCGGCGGCTTCGGCGGCCGCGACCATACCTCGTTTGTGCTTTACGTGGCGCTGGCGGCGATGTTCTTCCCGGGCCGGCCGGTGCGGCTGGCGCAGGACCGCTACCAGCAATTCCAGGGCGGCATCAAACGCCACCCGATCAAGATGCGCTCGCGGATCGGCATCGATCGCGCGAGCGGCAAGATCACCGCGTTCGCCGCCGACCATGTGCTCGACGGCGGCGGGCTCGCCAACTTCTCGGCAAATGTCGCGGTCGTCGCTGCGACCGCCGCGATCGGCATCTACGACATCCCCAAGGTCGACGTCACCACCGTGGCGCTGCATTCGCGCGGCGTCACCGCAGGCTCGATGCGCGGCTACGGCACACTGCAGACCATGACCGCGCTCGAAGTCCTGATCGACGAGGCGGCGAGCGAGCTCAAGGTCGATCCGATCGCATTCCGGCGCAACAATGCGCTGAAGCAGAACGGCCGGACCATGACCGGCAATCCCTACATCGTATCGGTGCGCACGCCAGACATCCTCGACAAGCTCGAGACGCATCCGATCTGGCGGCAGCGCGCTGACTTCAAGGGGAAGGCGCCGGAGGGACGGCTGGTCGGCACCGGCGTCGCCTGCGTCACCAAGGACTACGGCTCGGGCGCGGATTGCTCGCTCGGCCGGGTCGAGATCGATTCCGGGGGACGGATCGCGATCCACTGCGACCACGTCGAGATGGGCAATGGCGTCGGCACCGCGCTCGCCAACCGGGTCGCTAGCCATCTCGGCGCCGTCGCCGACGAGGTCGCCGTCTCCCGCGTCGACAGCTATGACGCGCTTGGCCTGGTCACCTCGGGCGATCCCTACACGATGGATCAGAAGACCCAGGATATCGCCGAGAAGAATCCGCGCTGGGTGCCTGCGATCAGCTCGGCGACCAGCGCGTCGATCGGCGCCCATGTCGGCACCCACTCCTCGGCCGAGGCGGCCCGCGTCATCTTCCGCTTCGGCCTGTGGCCGGCGGCGCTCGAGCTCTGGCACATCGGCAAGGCCGATCCCCGCGCCCGGCAATGGGACAGAGCGCGCTGGCAGGACGGACAGCTCGTGCTCGATGATCTCGCACCGCTGCCGTTGGCAAAGCTTGCCGCGACCGCGCATACGCGCGGCTTCGTCACCGGCGCCATCGCGCACAGCTTCTCGCGCTGGGCCTGGTCGCGCGCCCGCTTCCCGCTGTTCGGCGAACAGTACCGCGCCGAGATCGATGCGCTCGCTGTTCGTCGCGGCCGGAGCCAGTTCGAGCGGATTGACCGAACAAGCGTGAAATTCCCGCCGACCGACAACAACCGGATCGGCACCGCCTACACCTCGATGTGCGGCACGCTGGTCCGCGTCGAGATCGAGCGCGCGACCGGCAGCTTGCGCATCGCCAAGGCCTACAGCGTGTTCGAATGCGGCCAGGCGCTGGTGCCTGAAGTGGTGCTCGGCCAGTCGCATGGCGGGTTCGCGATGGGCGTCGGCTACGCCCTGCTGGAAACCCTGCCGCCGTTCGAAGGCGGGCCCGGCAACGGTCAGTGGAATCTCGGCCAGTACCTGATCGCGCGCGGCTCCGACCTGCCGCTGCACGATCTCGAGATCGAGATGCTGCCGCCACTGACGCCGGACGAGCCGCCGAAGGGCATGGCCGAGGTGGTGATGATCCCGATCGTGCCGGCGCTGCTCAACGCCATCAACGATGCGACCGGCCACCGCTTCCGCTCACTGCCGGTGACAACGAGCCTGCTCAAGGGAGCGCTGGCGTGACGACGCTCAACCTCACCATCAACGGCCAGAAGCACGGCCCGATCGAGGTCCGCGACGACCTCTCGATGAACGATTTCCTTCGGGAAATGCTCGGCATGACCGGCACCAAGTTCGGCTGCGGCGCCGCGCAATGCCTGAGCTGTGCCGTTATCATCGATAATCCCGACGGCACGAGCTACACCACCCCGACCTGCGTGGTGCCGGCGGCCAATTTCGACGGCAAGGCGATCCGCACCGTCGAGGGCCACGCCAGGAACGGCGAACTCTCGGCGTTGCAACGCGCCTTCATCGATCACTTCGCGTTCCAGTGCGGCTATTGCACGGCCGGCTTCCTCAACGAGGGCCAGGTGCTGCTCGAACGGTTGGCGAAGACGCCGGTGGCGCGGGACCAGCTCGAGAGCGTCATTGCGGATGCGCTCGACGGCCATCTGTGCCGCTGCACCGGCTACATCAAATATCACCAGGCGGTGCGCGACGTGATCCTCGCCGATTCCAAACGCTATCTGACCGCCAACAAATGAGCGCGCGAGCAATGCCATCGGAAACGCGGTTTCGGATCGTTGCGGTGCTGACGGCGCTCGCGACCAGCCTGTGCGCAGGCTACGCGGCGTCGGAGAGCGCGAACCATGCCCTCGCCTCGCCGGAAAGCTTTGCCGGCATCGAGAATGTCGAGCAGCGCTCGGCGGCGATCTTCACCGAGCTCGGCAAGGTTCTGACGCATCCGCGCTGCACCAATTGCCATCCCGCCGGCGACAGCCCGCGGCAGGGCGATATCGGCCGCATGCATCAGCCACCAGTGACGCGCGGTGCCGACGGCCACGGCAAGGACGCCATGCGCTGCTCGATCTGTCACCAGCACGCCAATTTCGATCCCGGCCGGGTGCCGGGCCACCCGGAATGGCACCTTGCACCGCGCGAGATGGCATGGGCCGGCAAGACCGTCGGCGAGATCTGCGCGCAGATCCGCGACCCCGCGCACAATGGCGGCCGCAAGGTCGAGGAGCTGATCGAGCATATCGGCAAGGACACGCTGGTGGGCTGGGCGTGGCATCCCGGCTTCGGCCGCGCACCGGCACCGGGCACGCAGGCGCAGGCCGGCGCGCTGGTCGAGGCCTGGGTGAAAACCGGCGCCGCCTGCCCCGCACCCTAGTCGCCCGACGTCCGAACTAGTGGCGCTTGAAATACTGCACGTCGCGCTCGTGCTTCTCCGCCGCCGCGCGCGACTTGAAGGTGCCGAGATTGCGGCGCTTGCCGGTCTTCGGATTGACCTTGCGGGAATAGAGTCGGTACTCGCCGGAACGCAGTTTGCGGATCATGA
Source organism: Bradyrhizobium sp. USDA 3262 (assembly GCF_054060035.1). Taxonomy (NCBI): domain Bacteria; kingdom Pseudomonadati; phylum Pseudomonadota; class Alphaproteobacteria; order Hyphomicrobiales; family Nitrobacteraceae; genus Bradyrhizobium; species Bradyrhizobium sp. USDA 3262. The sequence goes on along the minus strand of NZ_JBSSCT010000001.1, from coordinate 5,068,316 downwards.
CATCGCCTCGCCAATGCCTTCCGCATGTCAACGACATGTCGCGGTGGGCGTTCCAGTTCGGTCAGAAGCAGAGATTGGTCACGGCATTGCCGCGCTTGTCCTTGATGACATAGGGACAGCGGGCCCGCTCCAGCGCCTTCTTGGCATCCTCGTCGCCGAGCGCCGCCGCCCGCTCGTAATAGGCCTTTGCGGCATCGCTATCCTTCGGGCCGCCGCGGCCGGCTTGCGCGAAGGCGCCCATCCGCTCCAGCGCGCCGGGATGGTTCTGCGCGGCGGCCTTCTCGAACAGCGCCCGCGCGCCGGCATCGTCCTGCGCGCCGCCCTTGCCTTCGGCCAGCATCATGCCGAGCTGGTACTGCGCTTCGGCATTGGTCTCGGCGGATTTGGCGAGCAATTCGCGCGCGCGTGCCGGATCAGCCGCCGCGCCGCCGCCGAGCGCGGCGAGATTGCTGACGCCACGCGCGTTGCCGGCCTGCGCCGCGCGCTCGAACAATTTGCGCGCCTGCGCCTCGTCTTTGGCAACGCCGGTGCCGTTGCCGTAGAGCACGCCGAGCTCGACCATCGCCGATGTCGAGCCCTTGTCGGCCGCCTTGCGCCAGGCGCTTGCGGCTTCCGCGGTCTGCCGGTTGGCGGCATAGGCCCGGCCGAGCTCGTACATCGCCCGGCGCGACGATCTTGCGGCCACCGCGCAGTACTTGATCGCGGTCGCGATGTCGGCCGACGCGATGTCGGGCACGCCCTTCACGTCGGCCGGCTTGTCGGGATCGGTGGGATCGGCGGCAAGCCGGTCGCACAGCGCGAGGTCGGCCGATTGCGCATGGGCAAGCACGGGCGCGGCCAGCGCCACAGCGAAGACAATCGCGTGAAGTGGTTTGAGCATGACCAGCAGGTTGCGTCGCGGTGCGGGCAAATTCAAGGCTCGAGCCCGGTCTCGCGCAGCACCGGCGCGACATCGGCCGACGACAGATAGCGCAGCAGATGATCGGCGGCCGCTGCGCGTTGCGACGCTGCCATGCGGCCGGCGGAGAACACCGCCGGGGTCTGCAAATCCAGCGGAATCGGCCCGACGACCTCGATGCCCTGGATCTGCTTCAACTCGCTGACCTGCTGGATTGCGAGATCGGCGTCGCCAGTGACGAGCCTCTCCGCGGTGAAGCCGCTCGGAATGATCACCGCCCGCGCGTTGATCGCCTCGACAATGCCGAGACGCTCGATCAGCTGCGCGAACAGGATGCCGCTGGCGCCGAGCCGCGAATAGGCCACCGCCCGCGCACCGAGCAGCGCCGCACGCAGCGCGGCTTCGGTTGCGATGTCGGGATGCGCGGCCCCCGCCTTCACCGCGACGCCCACATAGGAGCGCGCGAGATCGACAGCACTTTCCCGCGCAACGCGGCCCTCGCCGATCATCTCATCGAGGCCCTCGCGGGTCAGGATCACGAGGTCGGCGCCCTCGCCGCCGCGCAGGCGTTCGAGCAGCGCCAGCGTCGGGGCGAAATCTGCGTCGATCGCAACGCCGCTCGCCGCCTGATAGGCGGCGGCAAGCCGCGCGACGGCGCCCCTCAGCGCCAGCGTCGAAAGAACGCGAACCGAATTGCCCATATGGCCTATGCCCGCCGCATCAGCTTGAGCGCGGCCGTGAGGCGCAGGCTGCGCTTGCCGGCAAGCGCGGTCGCCTCCAGCACGGCGCCCTCGGCGTCGCAGGTGCCGGCAAAGCCGATGCCGACCTCGTGGCCGCCAAAGATCGGATTCTCGCCCATCGCCGAAGTGTGCTCCTGATTGAGGATCTGGCCCTTCCAGCGGCCTTTCTCGGAGGTGTAGGTGCCGAGATAGTAGAAGAAGGCGTCGCCGCCGAGGATGCGACCGTTGTTCAGCAGCATCACGCCGGTGAGGCCGCCGTCGACCCCGTCGAGCACGCGGATGTCGATTGAATAGAGCCCGTTGATCACGCCGCCCTCGCCGACCCCGCCGGCGATCGGGATGTCCTCCCCGGTGATCGGCGTCATCACCGACTGGAACGGCACGCCGGGCAACTCCTTCAGCTCGCCCTTGAAGCGATAAAGTTCGCCGTCCGGCCGGCCTTTGGCAATCAGCGTGGCGTCATCGGTACCGGCCATCGCGCGGTAGTTCGGATCGGGGTTGTGGCGGACGGTCTGGATCTCGACTGCGACCTCGTCGCCGGCTTTCTGGTAGGTGCCGATATGGGCGAACGCCGAATTGCCGCCGAGCATCTTGCCGTCGCCGACATACATCACGCTGCGGCCGACGGCGCCGCCGAGTTCGAACCGGACCTTGTAAAACCCCTCAAACAAGCGCCGCGTCCCCGGCAGCCAAGATGTACCCGTTATCTAGCGCGGTTCATAACGCAGCGAAACCGGTTTCGGCGGAGGCGGTCTGCAAAGGGTATCGCTAAATAGCGAAGGTCCGCCAAGGCTGTCACCCTGGCGGACCCGATTTGCGGTACCGGATGGCTCCATCCGGGTCCGATAGCAGCTTAGGCCGCAGCCATTTAAGCCGCAGCCTTGGCGCCGGTCGGAACCTCGGAGATCGTCTTCAGGATCTGCGAAGCGATCTGGTAGGGGTCGCCTTGCGAGTTCGGGCGGCGGTCTTCCAGATAGCCCTTGTAGCCGTTGTTGACGAACGAGTGCGGCACGCGGATCGAGGCACCACGGTCAGCCACGCCGTAGCTGAACTTGTTCCAGGGCGCGGTCTCGTGCTTGCCGGTCAGGCGCTTGTCGTTGTCCGGGCCGTAGACGGCGATGTGATCCATCAGGTTCTTGTCGAAGGCCTTCATCAGGCTCTCGAAGTACTCCTTGCCGCCGACTTCGCGCATGTACTTGGTCGAGAAGTTGGCGTGCATGCCCGAGCCGTTCCAGTCGGTATCGCCGAGCGGCTTGCAATGGAATTCGATGTCGATGCCGTAGCTCTCGGTGAGGCGCAGCATCAGGTAGCGGGCCATCCACATCTGGTCAGCGGCGGTCTTGGAGCCCTTGCCGAAGATCTGGAATTCCCACTGGCCCTTAGCCACTTCGGCGTTGATGCCCTCGTGGTTGATGCCAGCGGCGAGGCAGAGATTGAGATGCTCTTCGACGATCTTGCGGGCGACGCTGCCGACGTTCTTGTAGCCGACGCCGGTGTAGTACGGGCCCTGCGGCGCCGGATAACCCTCTTCCGGAAAGCCGAGCGGACGGCCGTCCTTGTAGAAGAAGTATTCCTGCTCGAAGCCGAACCAGGCGCCTTCGTCATCCAGAACGGTGGCGCGCTTGTTCGAGACATGCGGCGTCTTGCCGTCGGGCATCATGACTTCGCACATCACCAGCACGCCGTTCTCGCGCGCGGCGTCGGGATAGCAGGCTACCGGCTTCAGCACGCAGTCAGAGCTGTGGCCTTCAGCCTGCTGGGTGGATGAACCGTCAAAGCCCCACAGCGGAAGCTGTTCGAGGGTCGGGAACGACGCGAATTCCTTGATCTGCGTCTTACCGCGCAGGCTCGGCGTCGGCGTATATCCGTCGAGCCAGATATACTCGAGCTTGTACTTGGTCATTGAACCTCTCTGTTGATGATGCAAAACCGTGAGGAACCGAAAGCCAGTCGGCCGCCGCACGCGTACCCGGCCACCATCGGCCGGCTCTTACTAAGCAATTAAAATGCCAGTCGCTGCACTGCGGCGCGCGCCCGGTCGCGGATGTCCACAGCGGACATCGCATTTTTTTCTGCGACATAGCAGCGCGGCTGGCATGCGCCGCGGTCAGTCAAAATCTTCTCTCAGCGCCCTCCGCCGCCCGTTTCTGCAGCAAATTCGGCTACGGCATCGCCTGCCGCTTAATGCGGCGGCAGCGCCATGTGACAGTTCGTGTCCAACGGTCGGGCGCCCTGCAACCACCGCCACGGCTCAAGCGTTGGTCAGCTGCATCCTGCCTCACAGGAAGCAAACCAGAATCTGCCTACGAATTAGCCAAACAATGACTATTTCTTGGTCACTTGCACCCCGCCCAGCCCGGGCCGATATCGAAAACACGGTAACCACACGCGAATGAGTCGGGCGCACCATGGAGGCTCGCTCCGGCCAGAGGAGACTTCGACATGATCACCACGGGCCAAAACCAAGGACCGATCCAGGGATCGGCAACGATCTATCAATTTCCGGCAGGGGGCCGCGCGGCTCTCGGCGGACGCCGCTACGGCGAGACGCGGACCGCGCTCGAACTCGCCGCTCAAGTCGAGACGTCGGCCTGCAGCGAGAGCTGGTACCATCAGGCGGCCATCGACGACGCCAAGCCGGGCCGCGATCACTGATGCCGACGCGACAGAGAGGCGTGACGCAAAAACGTCAGACAGCAGCAGAGCAATAACAAGGGTCGGAACGCGAGCGTTTCGGCCCTTTTTTCATGCCAGCTCGCAGGTCGTCGCCGGCCGCCTCGCATGCCGGAGCCTGGCAAGCCCAGCCCGGTTGATCTCGAGCGTGACCCCGCCACCCCTGTAGCGTGTGCCCGTCAGCGACAGGCGCTTCTTCAGCGTCACCGCCTTGCCGTCGAGCTGTAGATGCGCGCGCGTATCCCCGTTGAAGAACCCGGCAATGAACTGCGTGCCGTCGGCACAGCGATAATTCCGGAAGGCGGACTGCGCCGACACGTTCGCGGAACCGAAGAGCTCGAAAAGAATTGCGCCGATGACAATGGCGCCCCCGCGATAAGTCATATTCTCCCCCTGACGGGCCGGTTATAGACCTGTCTGCGCCGCTATTCCTGCGCCAAGACCTCATCAGCTGCAACAGGCCCGCCCGATGTCCGAAGCCCCTGCCCGTCATCTCAATCTCGCCGGCGCCAGCAATTTTCGCGACCTCGGCGGCTACCAGACGCGCGACGGGCGGACGGTGCGCTGGCGCCAGATCTTCCGCTCCAACCATCTTGCGCATCTCACCGAGCACGACGTCGCCGTGGTGCGCTCGCTCGGGGTCAGAAGCGCGTTCGATTTTCGCGGCGTCGCCGAGCGCGCCGAGGCGCTGTGCGGCATGAGCGACGTCACCGTGCATTCGCTCCCTGTCGAGCCGACCGTGGTGGCTTCGCTGCGCGAGATCGCCAGCAACCGTCAGCTCTCCGAAGCCGATGCGATCGACGTGATGCGTGATTCTTACCGGGGCTATGTGCAGGACAACACCGCGCGCTACCGCACGCTGTTCGCCCATCTATTGGAAGACCGGGCGCCGCTCGTGATCCACTGCACCGCCGGCAAGGACCGCACCGGCTTTGCCTGCGCGCTGATCCTGCATGCGCTCGGCGTGTCCGATCAGGTGATCGCGGACGACTATCTCCTGACCAACCAGTTCTACAAACGCGACCCGGCCCACAGCACCGAGCTGCCCGATGATGTCAAGCAGGTGCTCGGCACGGTGCGCGCGGCGTTTCTGGAGGCTGCATTCGAGGCGATCGATGCCGATTACGGCAGCCTCGACGGTTATTTCCGCGACGGCCTCGGGCTCGGCGAGGCCGAGCGCAAGGCGCTTGAAGGCCGCTATCTGCAGGCCTGATCCGTCCGCGCGACAGCGTTTTCGAGCGGAGTGGACACCGGTTCGCGTGAAGAAAACGCGGCCAAGCCGAAAAGCTCAGGCCGCCGCGGCCTCGAGCTCGAGCTCCGCATCGAGGTCGGCAATCACATCCTCGAACGCCGAGATCGCCTGCTGGATCGCCGCGATCTGCATCAATTCCCAGCTGCCCACTGGTCCCTTGCGGTTTTGCAGCGCCACCACGAGATCGCGCCGCTGCTCCTTAAGCTGAACGAGCGGTAAACCGTGGTCCGGAAGATTTCCCATTCGCATAACCCCTACCTTGGCTGGAGTTCCGCTTCTAAGGAAAGGGTTCTGCAAACGACTTACGGAACTGCTGCAAATTTTATCCATCCGGCCCTACCCCGTAGTCTTACGTAGTCGGCGTCACGTGATCGCCTCCGGCTTCAATGCGTCGTCGATCGCGCCGAACAGCGACTGGGTCACGCAATTGGTCGCCCACTCGCTGGTGTGAAGCTGTCCGCCATCGTCGAGCTCGCCAAGCGGAATCCCGTCATCGGTCCAGCGCTTCATCAGCGCGAAGCGGCTGAACAGATTCACCTTCCTGCTTGCGGCCACTTCGGCGATCATCGGCATGATCACGTTGGCGAGATTGAGCGCAGCTTCCGTGCCGACGATCGCCTGCGTGTACTGGGAATCCATCACGACCACGTCAAGCGGAAGCGCTGTGAGCACGTCGAGCCCCGCCTCCAGCGTGGCGCGCACTTCGGCGGGATTGTAGCTCTTGTAGACGGCGTTGGTGCCGACCTGCCAGATCACCAGCACCGGCGCCTCAACGGTCACGTCGGACTCGATGCGCGAATACTCCTCCGGCGCCTCCTGGCCGCCGATCCCCCGGTTGATCACGTCGATCATCCGGCCGAAGAAGCGTTGCCGCAGCAGCATCTCGAGCCGCGGCGGGAACGGCAGGATGTTGTCGGCGCCCGCGGTCGACGACGATCCGAGCGCCACCAGCTTGATCTTGCGCTGATGCCGGAGCGCATCCGCGAAGTGCGGCAGCTTATGTCCGAATTTGACGAGATCGAGATGGGTTTCGCACGGTCTGGGCGTCGGCATCGCAAACATCCTTGAGGCGAATGAATTGATGAATGCGCGCAGTAGGAGGCGAAATTGGCGGCATTGCAAATGAATTCCGCCTGATCATAGTGGGCATTCGTTTGCTCGCGAATGCGGAGACCGCCATGCACGGAAAAGCCATCGTCATCACGGGCGCGCTCGGCGCGCTTGGCAAAGTGGTCGCCACAGAGGCGCTGGCGCGCGGCGCGCGCGTCGCCGGCATCGATCATGCCGCGTCAACGCTTGCGGCGACGGCCGACCATATCGAGCTGGGCGGTGTCGACCTCACCGACACCGCGCAGGCGACCGCGGCGATCGACAAGGCGGCCGCGCATTTCGGCCGGCTCGACGGGCTGATCAACATCGCCGGCGGCTTTACCTTCGAGGCGGTCAGCGACGGCGACCCGGCGACCTGGCAGCGCATGTATGCGATGAACGTGATGACGGCGCTCAACACCTCGCGCGCCGCCATCCCGCATCTCACCAAGTCGGGCGCCGGGCGGATCATCAATATCGGCGCACTCGGCGCCTTGCAGGCCGCCTCCGGCATGGGTCCCTACGCCGCCTCGAAGGCCGGCGTGCACCGCCTCACCGAGTCGCTCGCCGCGGAACTCAAGGGCAAGGTCACGGTCAACGCGGTGCTGCCCTCGATCATCGACACTGCAGCCAATCGCGCCGCGATGCCGAAGGCCGACATCTCCAAATGGGTGACGCCGAAGGAGCTTGCCGAGGTGATCCTGTTCCTCGCCAGCGATGCCGCGAGCGCCGTCACCGGCGCGCTGCTGCCGGTCAACGGGCGGGTTTAGACCCGCCCCTCTCCTGGACGCCTTTCGGGTCGATCCGGCCAATGCTATATGTTCGTGATGACTACTGCAGAAGACATCGAAAAGGCCGTCGAACGGCTGCCTCCTCGTGAGCTGGCCCGCTTTCGCGCCTGGTTTGAAACGTTCGATGCCGAACGTTTCGATGCAGCGATCGAACGCGACGCAAAGGCCGGGAAACTCGACGCCTTGGCGGACGGGGCCTTGGCAGTTCATCGCGCCGGACAGTCGCGCGACTTGTGAAGCACTCGGCCTCCCCCAAATTTTGGACTGCCTACGAACAACTACCCGTTCCAATCCGCGAGCTTGCCGACGCGAACTTTGCGCTGTTGAAGCGCGATCCACGTCATCCATCCCTACAATTCAAGAAGATCGGGCGATTTTGGTCCGTTCGGGTTGGCTAGCGTTATCGCGCGCTCGCTGTCGAAACAAACGAGGGATATCTCTGGTTCTGGATCGGCTCTCACGCAGAATATGACCGCCTGATCAGCTGACGCCGCGGGCGCGGCCAGCATCGGCAGTTCAATCCGCTACCAGCAGCCGCAGTTTCGACCTGAAGCGGATGCTCTGCTTGCCGGCGAGCGCCATGCCGTCGCCTTCGGCGGTCTGATCGGTATAGGTGCCGGTAAATCCGATCGTAACCACCTTGCGTTCCCACACCGGGCGCTCGCCATAGGTCGGCGAATGCTCCTCGTTGGTGACCTCGCCCTTCCACTTGCCGTCGGCTGCGGTGTAGCTGCCATAGGCAAAGAAAAACGAGTCGCCGCCGCGCATCTGTCCGTCGCGCAGCACCATGACGCCCTGGTTGCCGCCAGAGACGCCGTCGAGAAATTCGACGGTGATGTGATAGAGCCCGTTCCGGATCATGAGCTGCGCCTGGTCCCGGTTCCGACAATAGCCGCTCGGCCGTGCCTTGAGCAAATTCCATCCGCTTCGGCGGACGCAATTCCGCGCTATGCTGGCGCACCGAGTCGCGGCCGGATGCCGCAGGAGCCTGCCTGTTGGAAACCGCGCTTTATCTGCCCGTCAAACGCTTCCTGGAAAAGCTCGGCTTCACGGTGAAGGGCGAGATCGGTGGCTGCGATCTCGTGGCGTTGAGCGGCGATGATCCACCGGTCGTCGTGGTCGGTGAACTCAAGCTCGCCTTCAATCTCGAACTGATCCTGCAGGCGGTCGATCGCGCCGGCGCCGCCGACGAGGTGTGGATCGCGGCCAAGGTGTCGGCCCGCGGCAAGGGCCGCGAGAGCGACGCGCGCTATCGCAATCTGTGCCGGCGGCTCGGCTTCGGCATGCTCGGCGTGACCGATCGCGGCGACGTCGAGGTGCTGGTGCCGCCGCCGACCGCGGCGCCCCGCCGCAATCCGAAGAAGCGTTCACGCCTGATCACCGAACACCGGAAGCGCAAGGGCGATCCCGCCATGGGCGGATCGACGCGGGCGCCGATCATGACCGCCTATCGTCAGCAGGCGCTGGCCTGCGCCTCGGCGCTGTCGGATGGGCCCCGGCGGGTGCGTGACCTCCGCGCGGATATTCCCGACGCCGGCAAGATCCTGCTGCATAATGTCTATGGCTGGTTCGATCGCGCCGAGCGCGGCATCTATGTGCTGACCGATGCCGGCCGCGCCGCGCTGAAGCGCTGGCCGCAGCAACAGATGAGTGCATCCGGGGCAGAAGCCACCCCGTAGAGCATGATCCGGAAAAGTGCGAAGCGGTTTTCCGAAAAGATCATGCTCAAACAAGAACCTAAAGCGCGATGATGACCTGGCTTCATCGCGCATTGGAGGGGGATATCATGATCGTCGTCACCGGCAGCGTCACCGCCCGCCCCGACTCGTTCGACGAGGTACGGCGCTTGAGCCTCGAGCATGTCCATCGCTCGCGCACCGAGCCCGGCTGCATTTCGCATGCGGTCCATGTCGACTGCGAGAATCCGCTCAGGCTGGTGTTCTTCGAGCAATGGGCCGATCGCGCCGCGCTGGCTGCGCATTTCACGGTCCCTGCGTCACGCGATTTCGTCCGCTCGCTGCAATCTCTCGCGGCCGCGGCGACCACCATCGAACTTTATGACGCTCACAAGATTGAGAGACTCTAGCTGCATGGCTGGATTGCCATCTCACATTCATATTGCAATGCAACATTGGGGACCTTACGTATCTCCCGCGATTCAAAGATGAGGCGGCGATGAGCGGAGACTGGAATACCAAGTATGGCACCCGGCGCGTGCGGCATGATCCCCCGACGCTGGAGGAAGCAATCTTCGCTGCCATCGGCATCACCGATGACGTGGAGGCCCAGGCCGAGATCGCGTCGGCCCTGATGGGGCTGCCCTATGACGATGTGCTCGCCGAGGTGAAGAAGACCGCGCGCGTCAGTGCCCGCACCGGCACGGCAACCCGCGTCATCGCCGGCGAACAGGGCGCGCAGCGCTCCGTTGTGGTCGAGCGCCGCGTGGTCCGCCGCTTTGCGACCGACAAGCGCACCGGCACCTGAGAAGCACCATCCAACTGCTGAAAGAAAAAGGGCAATCCATTGAATGGATTGCCCTTTTTCGTTTGATTTGAGATTCTTGCTGGACGCGTTTCCTTCACGCGAACCGGTATCCACTTCGCTTGGAAACGCTACCGGCTCAGGCCGCCCGGCCCCAGCCGGAGATCTGCATCACCATGCGCCAATAGGCGCGGTTCATGTCGACGATCGCGCGCGCGGCGTCGACCGGCGTCACGGCGGCGACAGCCGGCGCCGCTTGGGGCTGCTGCTGCTCGGTCAGGTCGATGCTGCCGGTCGACTCCCCATGACGGAAGGTCAGCTGGGCACCGAACTTGGTGGCGAGCGCCCGCATCGCATCGTTCTGGGCGCCGGTGGTGATGCGCAGGCTGCTATAGCCCTTAGCATGCGCCTCGGCGATCAGCTTGCGGAACAAGGTGCTGCCGACGCCCTTCCGCCGCGCCGACCGCTCGACGCTGAAGGCGATCTCGGGCTGTGCATCCGGAGACTGCTCCGGGGGATGCAATTCGGCCGCGCCGCGGACCACGCCGTGCTCGAAATAGGCGATGATGACGGTGCCGTCATTGGCGCAGCGCTCGGCGTATCGGCGGATGAAGCTGTCGTCGATGAAGCCATGAAAACGATCATGACGGCTGGTGCGATCCAGCCGCAACAGGTGATCGCGCAGCAGCGGAAGCTCTTCCTGCTGAATCAACGTCCGCACGGTGCCCTTGGCGGGCGTCGGACGAATGGAATCATAGTTCATTTCATAACTCCTCTTGGTAGCCCTCGAGGAGGCGTCGAGTCCCTAGCAATTGCTATATTGTGCGACGCACCATAAAATTCAAGTACCCAGATTCATTCAATTAAGGCATGTGGTGATTAGAAAATCACATTATCGCCCCATCATAGTACCAGCTGTGTCTGGGTCACCACCGCGACCAGCTTGCCGTCTTCGGTCTCCAGCCTGGTCTGCCACACCTGGGTCCGCCGCCCCCGGTGAACCGGTGTTGCCGTCGCAATCACGGTCATCCCCTCCTTGGCGCCGCCGATGAAGTTGGTCTTGCTCTCCAGCGTCGTGGTGCCCTTGGCGTCCTCCGGCAGGTTGATCACGGTCGCGGCGGCGCCGACCGAATCCGCAAAGGCCATCACCGCGCCGCCATGGATCGTGTTGCGGAGGGTGCAGAGGTCCGGCCGCACCACCATTTTCGCGACCACCCGGTCCTGGTCGGCCTCGGTGAAGGTGACGCCCTTCAGTTCCGCAAACGGCATCTTCATCGATTGGATCTTTTCGAGCGGCGTCATGGGCACTCCCTGCTTCGTGGCCTTCTTCGAGGTTGATATCGGCATGATGGATTGCCTGAGCGGGCCCGGCAATGACGTCTGAGGTAATGGCGCGAATGACGTCATGACATCAGTGACAATGTGGCGCCGAGCCTGCATACCGTCATCGATGCGCGACTTCCCTCCCCGCCGGATCGTCTGCCTGACCGAAGAGACGGTCGAGACGCTCTATCTGCTTGGCGAGCAGGACCGCATCGTCGGCGTCTCCGGCTACGCGGTGCGGCCACCGCAGGTCCGCCGCGAGAAGCCGCGCGTTTCGGCGTTCATCTCCGCCGACATTCCAAAGATCCTCGCGCTCGATCCTGATCTGGTGCTCGCCTTCTCCGATCTGCAGGCCGATATCGTCGCCGATCTCGTGCGCGCCGGCGTCGCCGTTCACGTCTTCAACCAGCGCGACGTTGCCGGCATCCTTGCGATGATCCGCAGCCTGGGCGCAATGGTCGGTGCCGCCGACCGCGCCGACCGGCTCGTGCAGAACCTCGAACAACGGCTGGCCACGATCGCGGCAACGCCGCGTCCGGCACCGCGGCCAAGGGTCTATTTCGAGGAATGGGACGATCCGCTGATCAGCGGCATCGGCTGGGTGTCTGAACTGATCGAGATCGCCGGTGGCACCGATGCGCTGCCGCATCTGCGCGCGCACAAGGCGGCCAAGGATCGCATCGTCACGCCTGACGCGGTACGTGCGGCGATGCCCGACGTGATCCTGGCGTCCTGGTGCGGCAAGAAGGTCGTGCCCGACCGCATCCGCAAGCGTGAGGGCTGGAGCGACATCCCGGCGGTACGCAACGACCGCATCGTCGAGATCAAGTCGCCGATCATCCTGCAGCCCGGCCCCGCCGCGCTGACCGACGGGCTCGATGCAATCGTGAAGGCGTTGTGGGGGAAGCACGCATAAGCTTTCGCCGTCGTCCGGCCGGGTGCGCGATTGCGCACGGAGCCGGGACCCATAACCACAGATCTTGCTTGTTGTGCGGCTCTGCAAGGACGAGTCCCGATCACAACATCCGCCGCGGAGTATGGGTCCCGGCTTTCGCCGGGACGACAGCGAATTTGTTGCGCTATCGCGCGCAAGACTGTCATTGCAATGACGTGAGCGAGAGGCTGCCTACGCCTTCTCCACGCCGCACCATTCCGCGATGAACAGCGCCATCGCCTTGGTCGCTTTCCGCAGCGACTCCAGTTCGACATATTCGTTGAAGCCGTGCATCGCCGCGCCGGTGGCGCCGAAACAGAGGCTCGGGATGTTGTGGTTCAGGCCGTAGAAGCGCGTGTCGGTCAACGCGGTGAAGGCGCGGTCTTCCACCGCGCCGCCATAGACGACCTGGTGCGCCTTGGCGAAGGCAGCTTCCGGTGCCTCGGAGTTGACCAGCTCGTAGCCTTCCGAAAGGAAGCCCGACCATTCGACCTGCGGCGGATTGTTGGAGAGGAAGCGATGATCGCGCGCCGCCGCCGACACGCACGCCAGAATCTCCTTCTGGCACTCGGCGATCGACCAGCCCGGCAAGACCGCGATGCGGCAGTCGACGTCGCACCAGGCGGGCACGCTGGAGGCCCAGTCGCCGCCCTTGATGATGCCCGGATTGAAATTGATCGGGTGATTGACGTCCTTGAAATGGCGGTCGGCCTTGGCGCGCTCGTTCCAGGCGATCTCAAGCTTCTCCAGCGCATGCACCAGATGATACGCCGCCATGATCGCGTTCGAGCCCGCGCCGGCCTCGAACACATGCACCGGGAAACCGCGCACCTTCAGGCGGAACCAGATCACGCCGACCTGCGAGCGGATCATCGTGCCGTTGGTCGGCTCCGGGATGAAGCACGCATCGGCGCGATAGCCGCGCTGCAGGGTCGAGAGCGCGCCGACGCCGGTGCTCTCCTCCTCGATCACGGACTGGAAGTGAATCCGCGCCGTCGGCTTCAACCCAGCCTTCCTGATCGCGTCGAGAGCATAGAGCGCGGCGATGGTGCCGGACTTCATGTCGCAGGCGCCGCGACCATACATCCTGCCGTCCTTGATGACGGGCGAGAACGGCGGCGTCTCCCACATCTCGAGCGGACCGGTCGGCACCACGTCGCAGTGGCCCTGCAGGATCAGCGATTTGCCGACATTGGCGGCCGGGCGGTAGGTGCCGACCACCGTGCGCGCCTTCGAGAAATCATGCTCGATCGGGCCGAAGCCGCGCAAATCCTTGAGCTCGTCGGGATTGATGTGCCAGTCGTCGACCTCGTAGCCGCGCTCGCGCAGGAGATCGCCGACCATGTCCTGGCACGGCCCCTCGGCGCCGCGGGTCGAGGGGATCGCGACAAAGGCCTGCGTCGTCGCAAGCTGCGCATCGAATCCCTCGTCAACGGCGCTAAGGATTCGTTGTTGCGTCTCGGCAGTCATGCTTTGGCTCCATCGGGAAAACAGATCAGGCGGGAGCCGCAACGTAGCCCGAATTCACTCCGCCTTGTATTGCGCAAAATAGGCATCCCGCAATGCATCTTCGAGCAGCCGGCCCTCCGAATAGCCATCGAGCGTCTTCGGCCGCGTCACGCCGTCGAGCAGCCGCGGACACGGCTCGGGCGCGCCGAGCACGGTGCGCACCGGAATGCGCTCGGCATAGATCGGCAACTCGTAATCCTCGTCATCATCGGCGACGCCCTTGGCGCGAATTTTTGCCGCAGCCTCCTCGATCTCCATCGCGATGAACGAGGTCGCCTTGATCTCCTGCTTGTTGCTGGCACGCAGGCTCGCGGTGCGCTCGGGAAAGAAGCGGTCGACCATCGCGACGATCGCGCGTTCCTTCTCTGCCGGGTCGGTGACGAGATAGGCTGACCCGAACGCCATCACCGCGCGATAGTCGGCCGAGTGGTTGAAGCCGCAGCGCGCCAGCACCAGGCTGTCGAGATGGGCGACCGTCAGGCACACGCGTTGCCCTTCGGACTGGTTCTCCAGCATGCGGCTCGCGCTCGAGCCGTGCCAGTAGAGCCTGGTGCCCTCGCGCCAGAAGAAGGTCGGCGTGCAATAGGGCTGGCCGTCGATCACGTAGGAGACGTGGCACAGCATCGAGGCGTCGAGGATCCTGTGCACGGTGGCGTGGTCGTAGAAGCCGCGGTCGTGGCGGCGCTTCACCCGGTTGCGGGAGGACATGGGGTAGGACGGAGCGGATGCGCCTTCGGTCACGGTGGTGCCTTTCGAAATCTGGAATCTGTCCAGAGTTGTAGCGGCCCATTTGGTCTGCGATAGTGCCAATTCCATGCGAAAAATTCCGACCAATTCCCGGGAGCCCGCGGCGCGCAAGGCCGAGCTGCCGCTCGACCTCGGCGGCCCGCATGTGACGCCGGGCGCGGCCTCGCAGCAGCGGCTCTATCAGGCGCTCTGCCACGCGATCGTCGGCGGCCTCGTCAAGCCGGGCGAGCCGCTGCCCCCGTCGCGCGCGCTCGCCAGGCAGACCGGCTTCCGCCGCAACGCCGTCACCACGGCCTATGAGCGGCTGATCGCCGACGGCTTTGCGGTGGCAACCACGGGCTCCGGAACCTTCGTCGCGGCGCGCATTCCGGCGCAGGCCGCCGCGCCGCGCCGCGCAAGGATTGCGATCGAGCCACCGCAGCACAATGCGCTGTCGCTCGGCTGCACCCATATCGACGAGCGCGCGCTACAGCGCTTCCGCGCCTTTGCCGGCCGCAGGCTGCGCGCGTTCGGGTCCGAGCATCTGCATTACGGCGACCCCCGCGGCAGCAGCGAGCTGCGCGCCGCGATATCGGACCATCTGCTGTCGGCGCGCGGGCTGCGCTGCGACCCCGACCAGATCATGCTGGCCTCGGGGACGCTGCATGCGCTGCGCATCGTGCTCGGGGCGATCCTCAGGCCCGGCGACCAGGTGTGGTGCGAAGACCCCGGCTATCCGGCGGCGCGGCGTGCGATCGAGCATTGCGGCTATCGTCCGGTGTCGGTGCCGGTCGACATGTCGGGCATGCGCATCGACAAGGGGCGCGCGTCCGCGCCGCAAGCGCGCGCCGCCTATGTCACGCCCTCGCACCAGTTTCCGCTCGGCGTGCAGATGTCGATGCCGCGCCGGCTCGAGCTGCTCGACTGGGCCAGGGATGCCGGCGCCTTCGTGTTCGAGGACGATTACGACAGCGAGTTCCGCTATGACGGCGCGCCGCTGCTGTCGCTCGCCGGCATCGATCATCTGCGCCGCGTGATCTACATGGGCACGTTTGCGAAGACGCTGTTTCCGGGATTGCGGATCGGCTATTGCGCGCTGCCCGAAGCCTTGATCGGCCCGGTGACGGCGGCGCGCGCCGCGCTCGACCGCTTTCCCGCCACGTTGATGGAAGGCGCGGTCGCCGACATGCTGAACTCCGGCGCCTTCGCGGCCAACTTGCGCAAATCGCGCAAACTCTATCGTGAGGCGCGCGACATCCTGGCGTCGACGCTCGCTAATGCCTCCGAGGGCGAGCTCACGGTTCCCGTGCCCTCGCAGGGCCTGCACCTCGTGGCGCGGCTCGATCCCGCGACCGATCCGCTGATTGCCGCGCAAGCAAAGGCCAATGCCGGCGTCGGCGGCTGGCTGCTCGCCGAGACCTATCATCGCGCGCCGCCACTGCCCGGCTTCGTGCTGGGATTTTCCGGCCATCCGGTTCCGCAACTCGTCGCGTCGGCGGAACGACTGGCGAAGACAACGCTCACCGCGCTGCGCGCGACGCGCAAGACATCGGTCAAGCCATCCGCCAAGCCGCGGCGCTCTAGGAGAATCGCAGTCACCTGACTAAGGTCGCACGCGTTGAGTCAGGGCCTTCCGTTCCGGTGGAATCGGAACGGGGCTCTTGATCCTTGTTTCGAAGCGTTTTCTTCACGCGAACCGGTATCCACTTCGCTTGAAAACGCTCCAGTGCGAGCTTACGGAGATACCGGATGCCAAATCGCAACGTCCTGTATCTCGTGATCGCCGCGCTGGTCGTGATCGCAGGCATGCTCGGCTACAATCTTTACCAGGCGAAGAAGCAGCCCGAAGGCCTTCAGATCAATGTCGGCCCCGACGGGCTCAAGATCCAGAACAAGTGAAGGAGGCTGCGATGCTGCGCTTGGGATTCATCGCGCTGGTCAGCGTCGCAGCTCTTGGCGCGATGGCGCAATCCGCCGCAGCAGAGCAGTCCTACATGCGTGAGGGCGACATCGTCGATCTCAGGGTCGGCCAGCGCGTCCTTGTCGATGACGGCTCGTGCCCGGCCGGGCAGATCAAGCAGGTCGTCGGCTCCAGGCTGAGCCAGAACGGCGTGGTGCGGACCAGCAGCTGCGTGCCGCGCCTCGCCAAAAAGTAAAACGCCCCGCTGTCGCGAGGCGCTGCGGTCCTCATTGCTATGAGGCGCGGCTCAGTTCGAGACCGGCTCGAACATGCATTGCAGGGTCGGCTTGGCGATCTTGGTGAAGGTCGGGCCGATCTCGCCCTGCTTGGACGGCGGCACCCAATCGGTCTCGATGGTCGGCACACCGGTCTCGCTGATGCCGCGCAGCAGCGCCTGGCGCAGGTCGGGATCGTCCACCGTCGCGGCGGCGTGGTCGTGCAGGCAGCCGCACACGGCCTCGGGATGCGCCCAGCGGCCAAGCATATGCGGCGCGCATTGCCGCACGAACTCGTCGCGCGGTTCGGGCACGCGGTACAGCGAGCGGATCTGCATCGATTCGAGCGGGAGCTGGGATTGGGCCTGCGCGGCGCCCGCAAAGGGGCCCATCAGGACGAGCGATGCCAAGATGGCGGCGGAACAGATACGGAGCACCATGGGGGAGCCTTTACCGGCAGTTCTATTTTTTGCGTCGCGATCAGTTAGCCTGTGCCATCACCATCGGGGCCGGGGTGACCACCGGCGAGCCGTTATAGGAGAAGGTGCCGATTCCGGGCAAACCGCTGTCCGGGGAGCCTGCCATCGACGAACCGGCCATCACAAAGGCGAAGGCGAGGATCAGGCTCATGGTCCGCATCTGACAGTCTCCGTTATTCCGCTCGGCATTCGGCGCCGTTGTGTGACGGTCTGATAACGATCTGCCGTTTCCGGAGTTCTGCGGAACAAGCCGAAAATGGTTTCGTCGGACCTGGAATTGTTTCGTCGACCAGCGGTCCACGAAACATTCGCCGGAAAACACCAATGATTTCAGCGGTAGGAGCGTGCCTGGAAAGGCTGTTGAAAACTTCACGCGACAATGCCCGCCCCCGGCTACTGCCGGAGCGACGGCCAATTATGCATGCAAACTGAACGAGCTAGCGGGCTTTGTTAACGTTCCTCTGCTGAGAGAGGAAGCAGCACAGCAAGTACGGCGGTGAACCTGGCGGCGGTTTGGCCGACTCATATCTGGGCGCCGTGCAACCATCTTCGCGGTGGCACGTTGTGATACTCCCTCCCGATCCAACGAAGGATGTCAGTCGTGGGCAATGGCAACATCGGTGTTGGCAATGAATCCGCGGCGAGCAAATCCGGCCAGCAGCAGATGACGGCCGCGATGCCGCAGCAAGGCGCCTACGTCATGGGCGACAATGAGTGCGCGCCGCAGAAGCTGGTCCGCCTCGTCGGCTGCCGCGACTCGAAGGTCAAGCCGGGCCTTCGCATCAGCGCGAAGCAGTTCGGGCAAACCGAGCGCTAGCTCGCCCACCGCCTCAGCCGCTTGGGCCAAGCCCCTGCTCCAGCTATTGAATGAACTCGCCACACTTCTGCACGGCGGCATCGGCCGCGCCCCACGGCATGATCGGTACCGACGACGTCGAGTTCTTTGGCGAGCCCTCGATCAGGCGGTCCGAATACACCATGTAGACCAGCACATTGCGCTTGGCGTCGCAGCCGCGCACGATCTGCATCTTCTTGAAGAACAGCGACCGGCGCTTGCTGAACATGTCGTCGCCCTGCCCGAGCTTGGTCTTGAAGCGGATCGGCCCGATCTGCCGGCACGCCAGCGAGATATCGGAGACTTCCTCGGCAAGGCCAAGCCAGCCCTTGAAGCCGCCCTTCTCCGGCACCGTGAAGTGACAGGCAACGCCCTCGACCTCGGGATCGTCGACGCCATAGGTCGCGAGCTTGTCGTTGGGGCTCACCCATTTGAACACGGTGGAGCGGCGGAAGATCAGGTCCGGCTCGTCGGCCGCGGCCGCAGGACGTGCCTGCCCCAAAGCCAGCAACATCAGCAGCGCCGCGCACCCCCAGCGAGACAACCGTCGCAGGTCACACAAGCTCACAGTTCTCGATGTCATTGAGGTCTCCGCGGGGTGGGTCCCGCCTATGTAGTGCGCAAACGCCGCACAGGAAGGCGCTGACAGTTCGGTGATCGGACCGCGCGCTTTAACCTCTTGTGAGGCTTTTTTGCTACTCTTTCGTCGAAAATTCGCCCCTCACGGAAGGGTTAGAACGCTTGCGCTGGTGAACGCGTTGTGCGTCTGCGACAACCAACAGGTAGTTTGGACTGGGATTCGGAATATGCGCGCAGGTGGACGGCGGATTTCGATTTTTGATCTTGCGAATGAGCGGTTCTGGCAGTTTGCAATTCTGACGACCGCCGGCACCGTCGCCGCCTCCACACAGGCCGATGCAGCGCTCTATTACTGGAACCGCGACTCCGCCTTCTACGGCGACTACGAGCCGATGCCACAGCCGCACCGGCAGAAGCCGAAGCGCAACACGGCCAAGAAGAATCCGGCGCTCGAGAAGGAGGCCGGCAGCAAGCCGCAAGGTCCCCTGATCATCTCGGTCTCAATCGACCAGCAGCGGGTCAGCCTCTACGACGCCAACGGCCTCTATGCCGAGAGCCCGGTGTCAACGGGCATGAAGGGGCACTCGACCCCGATGGGTGTCTTCAGCGTCATCCAGAAGCAGAAGTATCACCAGTCCAACATCTACAGCGGCGCGCCGATGCCGTATATGCAGCGCGTTACCTGGTCGGGCATCGCCATGCACGCCGGGGTGCTGCCCGGCTATCCGGCCTCCCATGGCTGCATCCGCATGCCGATGTCGTTCGCGGTCAAGATGTACAACTGGACGCGAATGGGCGCCCGCGTGTTCGTCACGCCGGGCACGATCTCTCCGGAGAGTTTCTCGCATCCGCTGCTGGTCACGCAGAAGGTGGCGCCGCAACAGCCGGTCGCCGACGACATCCTGAAGATGGACGCGCCGCTCGGCGTGAAGAGCGACAAGGGCGCCGACAAGCAGTCCAGTCTCGATTTGCGCAGCAGCGTCGGCCATGCCGCCGCGTCGCTGCGCGACAACACCCACACCGCCGACGCCAGCAGCGCGATGCCGGCAGCGAGTGCGTCAGTGACAATGTCCGATGCGTCCTCTTCCACAGCGCGCGACGCCATCGCGGAGAAGCTCGCAGCGGACAAGCCCGAGACGGTGAAACCCGAGACGGCCGCCGCCGACAAGCCGGCCGAGACCAATTCCGCCGCCGCCCGCGAGAGCAACACGACCACGGATGACAACACGGTCGGCGAAACCACCGCCAGCACCGACACGCCAAAGAGCGAGGTCTCCGCAAGCGATCCGGTGAAGGCGGAGGCCAAAGCCGACGAGCCGAAGGCGGACACCGCCAAGCCCGGCGTTGCCGAGGTGCCCAAGACCGACGCATCGAAGGCCGCTGACAAGCCCGCCGAGGCTGCCACCGCCGCCGATGCGCCCGACGCCAAGAAGGATCCGGCGCGGCTGCCGGGCACCGCGAGGATCGACGCGCCAAAGCGCGCCGGCCAGATCGCGGTGTTCATCAGCCGCAAGGATTCCAAGCTCTATGTGCGGCAGAATTTTGCGCCGCTGTTCGAGGTGCCGGTGACGATCGCGGCAAGCGACCGGCCGCTCGGCACGCATGTGTTCACCGCGCAAGTCGACAAGACTGATACGAACCTGCTGCGCTGGTCGGTGGTGACGCTGCCGACCCGCAACGCCGCCCGCATCGACGTCGAGGAGCGCGCCTCGCATCGCCGCAAGGTCGCGGCCGCGGCGGTGGCCGAGGCTAAGCCGCAGCCGCTGACCAACACTCCGGCCGAGGCGCTCGACCGCATCTCCATTCCGGCCGACGTGATGGCGCGGATCAGCGAAGCGCTCGGCACCGGCGGATCGATCATCGTCTCCGACCTCGGCGTGAACCAGGGCGAGACCGGCGAAGGCACCGACTTCATCCTGCCGCTGCGCTGAGGTGTCCGTTCGGGCGACCCACTGGGCCCGCCCATAACGCCTTCTTGAAAGCCTGAGCCGGCCCGCTGGATTATGATGTCCACGACATCTGTTCCGGGGACGAGACCATGATGGACCGCAGGACATTGATCGTGACGGCCTTTGCCGCGGCCGCAGGATCCGGTGCGCTTCATGCCGAGCAGCCCGCGATGAGCCGGATCACCGCCTACGCCTTCTCATTTCCGGCACTCGGCGGCGGCGATATCAGACTTGCCGACTATGCCGGCCGTCCCCTGATGATCGTGAACACGGCCTCGCTCTGTGGCTTCACGCCGCAATATGCCGGCCTGCAGCAACTCTGGACCGAATTCCGCGATCGCGGCTTCGTCATCATCGGCGTCCCCTCCAATGATTTCGGCGGCCAGGAGCCCGGCGGCCCGACCGAGATCGCCGAGACTGCGCAGCATCAATATGGCGTCACCTTCCCGATCGCGGCGAAAGCAATCGTCCGCGGCGCGAGCGCACATCCGTTCTACCGCTGGGCGGCGGAGGCCCGGCCCAAGGACGTGCCGCGCTGGAATTTTCACAAATACCTGATCGGCCGCGACGGCTACATCGCCGACGTTTTCGCTGAGTCGGTTGCGCCCGACGACACGCGCATCAAGACCGGGATCGCACGGGCATTGGCGGCCGCCTGAGATATGGCGATAATCCCCGGAATTAACTGATCCGACGAGGATTTTGGGCACGCGCTCGCCACGTTCATTGCCTTGGCGTCGCCACTGCGACTAGGGTACGATCGGTTGGGGGCGAAGCGACCCGGTCGCGGCATTGCCGGCGCCGGGAGCGCGATCAGCAGGGAACACGCCATGCGCATTGCGACAGGTCTGATTTTCGCAGGGACCGTATCGTTGCTCGCGTCGAGCGCAGCTTGGTCGCAGACGCCGCCCGCCAAGGGCGCCACCGCGGCACCGGCAGCACCAGCGGCCGCGGCTCCCGCGCCCACCGCCGCAGCCCCGCCACCAACCGCAACGGCAGCCCCGGTTCCGCCGAAGCAACCGCCGCAGCCGGCGCGCGCCGCCTGCAACAATCCGAACGCGCTCGGCGTCGGCCGCACGGTCGAGATCGACACCACCGGCGGTCCCGGCTTCGGCTTCGAGCATTTCAAGCAGCTCGACTTCCTGCGCGACCATGAGGTGGTGCTGACCTTCGACGACGGCCCGTGGCCGGGCAACACGCCGGCGGTGCTGAAGGCGCTCGCGGATGAATGCACCACGGGCATCTTCTTCCCGATCGGCAAGCATGCGACCTATCACCCCGAAATCCTGCGGCAGGTCTATGCAGCCGGCCACACGGTCGGCGCCCACACCTGGTCGCACGCCAATCTGAACAACAAGAAGCTCACCGAGGATCAGAAGAAGGACGAGATCGAGCGCGGCTACGCCGCGGTCAAGTGGGCGCTCGAGACCTCACCCTCGCCGTTCTTCCGCTTCCCGGCGCTGCAGCATCCGCCGGAGATGGTGACCTATCTCGGCAACCGCAACATCGCGATCTTCTCCTGCGACCTCGACTCCTTCGACTTCAAGGCGAGCAAGCCGCAGCAGGTGATCGACACTGTGATGAAGAAGCTGAACAAGCTCGGCAAGGGCATCATCCTGATGCACGACTTCCAGAAGCACACCGCGGAAGCCCTGCCCACGCTGCTGACGCAGCTCAAGGCCGGCGGCTACAAGGTGGTCGCGATGCGCGCGAAGTTCCCGGTGACGGTGCTGCCGCAATACGAGCAGGAGCTCGCCAAGGACGTCAAGCTGCCGACCGTAAGCTCGCGCCCGGTGAACAGCGTCGTCACGACCGTCGATCAGCAATAGCGCCGGCGACAATCCTGGTGCCGGCGTTGCGCATCGAAGGCTTCGTCATCGTCTCCGCCGATGGCCGGCTGGCGAATGCGCGGAATGTGATGCCCGACGACCTCAAGATTGAGGGCGACAAGCGGTTCTTCACGGCGGCCCTCGACCGCGCCGACCTCGTCGTGCATGGCCGCCACTCCCGGGAAGAGCAGCCGAACGCGCCAAAGCGGCGGCGCCTGATCCTGACCCGCAAGGTCGCGGCCACTGCGCCCGACCCTGACAATCCGAAGGCGCTGCTGTGGAATCCCGCCGGCTGCCCGTTCGAGGCGGCGAGCCGCGAGGCCGGCGTGACCTCGGGCATGGTCGCGATCATCGGCGGCCCCGGCGTGTTCGGCATGTTCATGGACCGCTACGACACGTTCTGGCTCTCGGTCGCGCCGAACGTGCGCATCCCCGACGGCGAGCCGTGCTTTCCCGGCGTCCCCGCCCGCACCCCGCAGCAGGTGCTGTCAACGCACGGCCTGCACGCCGGCACGCCGGAACTGATCGACGCCGCGCATGATGTCAGCGTGACGCCGTGGCGGCGCGTGGGTTGAAAGCGGCAATGCCCGTAGGATGGGTAGAGCGAAGCGAAACCCATCGATTGCTCGGCACAAAGATGATGGGTTTCGCTGCGCTCTACCCATCCTACGCTGCCGCGTCCTACACGTCCCCATAGGCCGGGTCGTCACGGCGCGGGCCGCGGCCGTAGCCGGCGATGATGAACAGCGCGCCGATCAGCGACAGGTTCTTCAGCGCATCGATCAGCGTCCTGAGGTTGTCGGGCGCCGGCTGATTCCAGAAATCATGAAAGTAGAAGGTGGCGAAGCACACGAAGATGATCAGGAGGATCGCGAAGAACCGCGCCAGCACGTTCACCGCGATCATCAGCCCCGCGACGATCTCGAAACCGCCGATCGTGATCGCCAGCAGCTGCATGAACGGCATGCCGACGGCGGCTTCGATCTGCTGCGTATAGGGCGCGACCACCGCCGGGATCGTCACCTTGGCCGCGAGCAGATCCGCCGTCGCCTGGATGCCGAACAGCTTGCTCGCTCCCGAATACAGGAACAGCACGGCGAACAGGATCCGCCCGAAGGTGATGAACGCTGGCATGGGTCGGCCTCACTGGATGGCGGAAATCGGACGAAGCAGGCGAAGCGATTATGGTCGCTCCGCCTGCCTCGATCAAATCGAATCCATCCCGGTTCAAACACGATGCGGAAAACCGCTGCGGTTTTCCGAACATAACGTGCTCAAACAACGGCCGTCAGCCGAACAGCGTCGGCTGCGCGCGGCCGGCGCGCTCCTGGGCTTCGACGGCGGCGACCGCCGTCATGTTGAGGATGCCGCGCGCCGTCACGCCGGGGGTGAGGATGTGCGCGGGGCGGGCCGGACCGATCAGGATCGGCCCCACCGGCAACGCGTTGGCGAGCGATTTGATCATCTGGTAGGCGATGTTGGCGGCATCGAGGTTCGGCATGATCAGGATGTTGGCCTCGCCTTCCAGCCGCGACTGCGGCAGCACCAGTCGCCGCGCCGCCGCCGACAGCGCGGTGTCGCCCTGCATCTCGCCGTCGGCCTCGATCTCCGGATGTTTGTCCTTCAGGAGCTGGGTCGCCCGCCGCATCTTGCGCGAGGAATCCGTGTCATAGCTACCGAAGTCGGAATGTGACACGAAGGCGACCCTCGGCTTGAAGGCGAAGCGCTGGACGTGGATTGCCGCGAGCGACGCCACTTCAGCGAGTTCCTCCGCGCTCGGGTTCGGCCGCACCTGGGTATCGGCGAGGAAATGGGCGCCGGTGGAGGTAATCATCAGCGCCAGCGCGGCATAGTCGCTGACACCCGGCAGGAAGCCGATGATCTCGCGGACATGGCGCAGATGGCTCATGTAGCGGCCCTCGACGCCGCACAGCATGGCGTCGGCCTCGCCACGCGAGACCGCAAGCGCCGCGATCACGGTATTGTTGGTGCGGACCACGGTCCGCGCGGCCTCCGGCGTCACGCCGCGCCGGCCGGCGACGTCGATATAGGACTGCACATAGGAACGGTAGCGCGGATCGTCCTCGGGATTGATCAGGTCGAAATCGCGGCCGGCCTTGATCGACAGACCGAAGCGCTTGATCCTGGTCTCGACCACCGACGGCCGGCCGACCAGGATAGGCCGCGCCAGCTTTTCCTCGAGCACCACCTGCGTCGCGCGCAGCACGCGCTCGTCCTCGCCTTCGGCGTAGATCACGCGCACCGGCTGGGTCTTCGCCTTGGCGAACACCGGCTTCATGGTGAGGCCGGAGCGGAAGGCGAAGCGTTCGAGATTGGCTGCGTATTCGTCGAAATTGGCGATCGGCCGGGTCGCGACGCCGGACTCGATCGCGGCCTTGGCCACCGCCGGCGCGATGCGCAGGATCAGGCGCGGATCGAACGGGCTCGGGATCAGCGAGCCCGGGCCGAACCCCTGGGTCTCGCCGCTCTCGAAACCATGGGCCACCGCATCCGACGGCGGATCGCGCGCGAGCTGCGCGATCGCATCCACCGCGGCGTGCTTCATCGCCTCGTTGATCGCGGTGGCGCCGACATCGAGCGCGCCGCGGAAGATGAAGGGGAAGCAGAGCACGTTGTTGACCTGGTTCGGGAAGTCCGACCGTCCGGTGCAGATCATCGCGTCGGGACGCGCCAGACGCGCCTCATCCGGCATGATCTCCGGCACCGGATTGGCAAGCGCCATCACCAGCGGCTTGTCACCCATCTGCTTGACCATTTCGGGCTTCAGCACGCCCGGCGCCGACAGGCCGATGAAGATGTCCGCGCCCGGAATGA
Source organism: Bradyrhizobium sp. USDA 3262 (assembly GCF_054060035.1). Taxonomy (NCBI): domain Bacteria; kingdom Pseudomonadati; phylum Pseudomonadota; class Alphaproteobacteria; order Hyphomicrobiales; family Nitrobacteraceae; genus Bradyrhizobium; species Bradyrhizobium sp. USDA 3262. The sequence continues at coordinate 5,043,219 of NZ_JBSSCT010000001.1, read as the reverse complement.
CGTCGGCGAGCACGCGTGCGTCGGTCTTCTGGGTATAGACCGCCTTCCAGCGATCCATCGTCGTGTTGCGGCCCTCATAGACCACACCGTCGATGTCGCAGACCCAGATGTTCTTGCGCTGCGCCCCCATCGAGACCAGCAGATTGAGGGTTGCGATCGCAGCCGCGCCCGCGCCCGAACAGACGATCTTCACGTCGGACAGTTGCTTGCCGTTCAATAACAGCCCGTTGACGATCGCGGCGGCGACGATGATGGCGGTGCCGTGCTGGTCGTCATGGAAGACCGGAATCTTCATGCGCTCCTTGAGCTGCGCCTCGATCTCGAAGCACTCGGGTCCGCGGATGTCCTCGAGGTTGATGCCGCCGAAGGTCGGCTCCAGTGCGGCGACGGTCTCGACCACGCGCTCGATCGTGTCGGCCTTGATCTCGATGTCGAACACGTCGATGCCGGCGAATTTCTTGAACAGCACCGCCTTGCCTTCCATGACGGGCTTGGAGGCCAGCGGACCGATATTACCGAGACCGAGCACCGCGGTGCCGTTCGAGACCACGGCGACCAGATTGGCCCGGGCGGTCAGCGTCGCCGCCTCGGCCGGGTTCTTGGCGATCTCGGTGCAAGCGGCGGCCACGCCCGGCGAATAGGCCAGCGCCAGGTCGCGCTGGTTGGCAAGCGGCTTGATCGCCTGGATCTCAAGCTTGCCCGGCCGCGGCAGCCGGTGATAGGCGAGCGCCGCGTTATGGAGTTCTTCAGACGATGACGACATGCGTACTCCCCGCGTTTCCGGCCCAAATTTCTTGTTTCTGTGCTAATCCAGGCGAAAGTCATTTGTCCGGCAAATCGAGCCGGATGTGAAGCATGTCCAGCCGCTTGGATGCAACATCCGATAATGTCCCCGTCAACAGGCCCGGGCCGGCCGTTCATCGACGCCTGCCCCTCCCCGCGCCATTCGGCCGGGATTGGCAATTTTTTCCCCTTGATCATCCGGAGTTGACCGAATGAAGAAAATTCTGCTCGGCCTGATCGCCGTGGTTGTGATCGCGGCCGCCGGCTTCTTCGGTTTCGACTTCTATGCCCAGCGCCGGGTTACGCGCGACGTCGAGGCCGCCTTCGAGCAGGTCCGTGCCACCGGCGCCAAGGCGAGCCACGGCAAGATCACCTTCGACGTCAAGAGCCGCACCCTGACGATCGCGGACGTCGCCACCGAGTCGGGGACGCAATCCCCGGTCAGCGTCAAGATTGCCCGTCTCACGATGACAGGCCTCGGTCAAACCGATACGGCACGGGTCTCCGCCGGCAACGTCGAGTTCAGCGATATCGAGATCGGCGTGGCGGGACCGACCCCGACGATCACCTCACTGACCTACAAGGCGCCGCGGATCACGGTGAAGGATTATTCCGGCCCCGCCAGCCTGCCCCCGCTTCCGGCCTCGTCGTCGATCTTGGAGCTGTACCGGTCCGCGTTCGGACTGCTCGCGAGCATCAACGCGTCATCGGTCACTGCGCCCAACTTGACCGGAACGATAACCTTCAGCGCCGCCGCAAAAGCCGGCGACGGCGCCAGCGGCGAATTCGCCTATTCGGCATCGCCATCGAAAACATGAAGGACGGAAAGATCGCGTCCAGCAAGACCGGCAAGGTTGTGTTCACGATCAACCAGCAGGCAGCAGGCAAGCCGATCAAGCTGACTGGCGAACTCGCCAATGTCGCCGCGGCCGACATCGACGTCGGCGCGATGGCGGCGATATTCGATCCAGGCAGGGCCAACGATGACAGGGAGTACCGGGTTCAGGGACGCGTTTCGGCCGGTCCGTATGTCATCACCGCGACGCCAGGCGTGAACATGCGGATCGACGGCATCACCGTCGACGACGTCAGGATCAACCCGGCACGGATGCAGCTGCCGGCGCTGCTGGCAATGATCCCGCCGCAAGGGAGCTCGCCGCCGTCTGCCGCCCAGGCACGCGAACTGCTGGACAAGGTCGCCAGCCTCTATTCGGGCGTCGGAATTGGAAATGCGGAGATGCATGGGCTCTCGGTCGAGACGCCACAGGGCCCGCTCAAGCTCGCCTCGATGCGGTTCAATTTCGAACACGGCAAGATCGGCGAGCTTGCGGTCGAGGGACTCGATACCCGTGCGCCGAACGGTCCCATCAAGGTCGGACGCTTCGCGCTGAAGTCGCTGGACATTGCCAGCTTCATGCGGCTCTCGGCGCAGTTCGCCGCGCAGAAGCCGTCCGCTGAACAGGCGCTGGCGTTGTTCCCGCTGATCGAGGGCGTCGAGGTCAAGGGCGTCGCGTCGCCCTACAAAGCCACCGGCAAGCCGGTCAACATCGACGTCCTCAGCCTCGACTGGGGTCAGTTCGTCGGATCGATCCCGAGCAAGCTGCGGCTGATCGCGAAGCTGGCGGCACCGCTGGACGCCGCCGATCCGCGGCAGCAACCGCTCGTCGCCGCCGGGATCGACCGGATGGCGGTCGACGCCGATCTCGGCGCCGTTTGGACCGAGACCTCACGCGCGTTCGCGCTCGAGCCGGTCAAGCTCGACATGGCGGGCCTGCTCAATGCGTCGGCCAGGGTCGCGCTCGGCAACGTGCCGCGCGAGGCATTCTCGACCAGCCCCGCGGAAGCCATGGGCGCGGCCGCGCAGATCGAAGCCGGCACGATCGAGCTCACGGTCCATGACCTCGGCGTCATCGATCTCGCGATCGCTCAATTTGCGCGCACCCGGAACATCAGCCGCGACGAGGCGCGCAAGGTCATCCTCGACGCCATCAAGGCGCAGGGCGGCGAGATCGGCGGGGGTAATCCCGACGCCACCGGCCTCCTCACCGCGATCAGCCAGTTCATCGAGACGCCGGGACAGACGCTGGTCATCAAGCTGACCCCGCGCGCGAAAGCGCCGGCGCTTCAGCTGATGCAATTGCTCAAGACCGACCCGCAATCGGCGCTGGCGCAGTTCCGGATCGACGCCTCGACGGGGTTGTGATTCTCCCACCCGTAGCCCGGATGGAGCGAAGCGCAGTCCGGGAACAGCGTCGCCGCAGGAGGGACCGCCCCGGATTTCGCTTTCGCTCCATCCGGGCTACGGTTTCACTCTTCCTTCCGCCTAACCCTTCGCCGGCAGGTTGGTGCGGATGTGCAGCTCCTTGAGCTGCTTCGGGGTCGCTTCCGACGGCGCGCCCATCAGCAGGTCCATGGCCTGCTGGTTCATCGGGAACAGCGATATCTCGCGCAGATTGTTGGTGCCGCAGAGCAGCATCACGATGCGGTCGAGGCCGGCCGCCATGCCGCCATGCGGCGGCGCGCCATACTGGAACGCACGGTACATGCCGCCGAAACGGTCGATGACCTCCTGCTCGCCATAGCCCGCGATCTCGAACGCCTTCACCATCGCTTCCGGCTTGTGGTTGCGGATGCCGCCGGACGCGATTTCGTAGCCGTTGCAGGCGATGTCGTACTGGAACGCTTTGATGGTCAGCGGGTCCTGCGACGTCAGCGCGTCGAGGCCACCCTGCGGCATCGAGAACGGGTTGTGCGAGAAGTCGACCTTCTTGTTCTCCTCGTCGTACTCGTACATCGGGAAGTCGACGATCCAGGCGAGCTCGAACCGGTCCTTGTCGATCAGGTTCAATTCCTCGCCGAGCTTGGTGCGCGCGAGGCCTGCGAACTTCCAGAACTTCTCGGGATCACCGGCGACGAAGAACGCCGCATCGCCTTCGCCAAGGCCAAGCTGACTGCGGATCGCATCAGTCCGCTCGGCTCCGATGTTGTTAGCAATCGGACCCGCACCAGCCACCTTTGGTTCGCCGCCCAATTCCGTCGGATTCACGCCCAGATATTTGTTCGCTTCGACGACCTTTCCTTCCTTGAGGAGTTGCTCAACGATATCCCGATCTTTCTTCTGATCGGGTTTCGCGAGATCAAGCGTAACGTCTCCAGCGCGCCACATGATGTAGCCGAGGCCAGGTTGGCCTTCTCCCTGCGCCCATGAATTCATACGATCGCAGAAGGCACGGGATCCGCCCTTGGGTGCCGGGATCGCCCAGACCTGGTTCTTCGGGTCCTCCAGCATCCGCGCAAACACCTTGAAGCCGGAGCCGCGGAAGTGCTCGGAGACTTCCTGCATCACGATCTTGTTGCGCAGGTCCGGCTTGTCGGAGCCGTATTTGCGCACGGCCTCGGCGAACGGAATCCGCGGCCAATTCTTCGTGACCGGCTTGCCCTTGGCAAAGTCTTCGAACACGCCGGTGATGACAGGCTCCATCGCCGCGAACACGTCGTCCTGGGTCACAAAACTCATCTCGACGTCGAGCTGATAGAACTCGCCCGGCAGGCGGTCGGCGCGCGGGTCCTCGTCGCGGAAGCACGGCGCGATCTGGAAGTAGCGGTCGAAGCCCGACATCATCAGCAGTTGCTTGTACTGCTGCGGCGCCTGCGGCAGCGCGTAGAACTTGCCGGGATGAATGCGCGAGGGCACCAGGAAGTCGCGCGCGCCTTCCGGCGAGGACGCCGTCAGGATCGGGGTCTGGAATTCGAAGAAGCCCTGCTCCTTCATCCGCTTGCGCATGGAATCGACCACCGCGCCCGCGGGTCATGATGTTCTGGTGCAGCTTCTCGCGACGCAGGTCGAGGAAGCGGTACTTGAGCCTGATATCTTCGGGATATTCCTGCTCGCCGAACACCGGCAGCGGCAGCTCGGCCGCCGGGCCCAGCACCTCGATCTCCTTGATGTAGATCTCGACCATGCCGGTCGGCAGCTCCGGATTGTCGGTGCCGGCGGGACGGCGGCGCACCTTGCCGTCGATCCGCACCACCCATTCGGAGCGGAACTTCTCGACCTCGGTGAACGCCGGCGAGTCCGGATCGGCCACGCATTGGGTGATGCCGTAGTGGTCGCGCAGATCGACGAACAGCACGCCGCCATGGTCGCGGACCCGGTGAACCCAACCCGAAAGCCGGACCGTCTGGTCGATATCGCCCTCTCGGAGCGCGCCGCATGTGTGTGACCGGTAGCGATGCATAGTCTGTCCAAAAACTGATGTCGGAGGAGAATCGCGATAGGAAACTTCCTATCCGAAGGCGCTGGGTTTACCCGAGCCCGCTCGGGGCGGCAACCAAGGGAACGCCCGCTTTTGGCCCGAAACTGCAGATTTTGCCGCGATCCGGCGCCAGGGGCCGCCAACCGTTTGCCTATTCGGCCGGCAGGCCTATCTTCGGGATATGACCATTCATTTCCCGTTCCAGAACACCTATTCGGCGCTGCCGGCGAACTTTTTCGCCCGCGTCGCGCCGACCCCGGTCGCAGCCCCCCGGCTGATCAAGCTGAACCGGGCGCTCGCGGTCCAGCTCGGGCTGGACCCGGACCTGCTCTCGACGCCGGAGGGCGCCGAAATCCTTGCCGGCAAGCGGCTGCCTGACGGCGCCGACCCGATCGCCATGGCCTATGCCGGCCACCAGTTCGGGCACTTTGTTCCGCAGCTCGGCGACGGCCGCGCCATCCTGCTCGGTGAGGTCATCGACAAGGACGGCGTCCGCCGCGACATCCAGCTCAAGGGATCCGGCCCGACCCCGTTCTCCCGCCGCGGCGACGGCCGCGCCGCGCTCGGTCCGGTCTTGCGCGAATATATCGTCAGCGAGGCGATGTTCGCTTTGGGCATCCCGACCACCAGATCACTTGCGGCGGTCGTTACCGGCGAGCCCGTGATGCGCGAGACCGCGCTGCCCGGTGCGGTGCTGACCCGCGTCGCCGCGAGCCACATCCGCGTCGGCACCTTCCAGTTCTTCGCCGCCCGCGGCGACACCGACGGCGTGCGCGCCCTCGCCGACCATGTCATCGCCAGGCACTATCCCGAGCTGAAGGACGCCGCCCAGCCGTATCGCGCCCTGCTCGCCGGCGTCGTGGCGCGGCAGGCCGCGCTGGTCGCGCGCTGGCTCCTGGTCGGCTTCATCCACGGCGTGATGAACACCGACAACACCTCGATCTCGGGCGAGACCATCGATTACGGCCCCTGCGCCTTCCTCGATGCCTACAACCCGGCGCAGGTGTTCTCCTCGATCGACGAGATGGGCCGCTACGCCTACGCCAACCAGCCGCGCATCGCGTTGTGGAATCTGACCCGGCTCGCCGAATGCCTGCTGCCGCTGTTCGCGGACGATCAGGAGAAGGCGATCGAACAGGCGCAAGTGATCCTCGGCGAATTCCCCGAAAAGTTCACCGCAGCCTATAATGCCGGGCTGCGCGCCAAGGTCGGCCTGTTCACCGCGCGCGACGGTGACGAGGCGCTGATCCAGGATCTGCTGGACGCGATGGCCAAGAACGCGGCCGACTTCACGCTGACCTTCCGCCATCTCGGCGAGGCGGCGACCGATGATGCCGCCGACGTCCGCGCGCAGTTCACCGATCCCGCGGCGTTCGACGAATGGGCCGCGCGCTGGCGCGCCCGCCTCGCGCTGGAACAGCAGACGCCGGCCGAGCGCAAGGCCGCGATGGGTGCCGTCAATCCGGCCTTCATCCCGCGCAACCACCGGATCGAGGCGGTGATTGCGGCTGCGGTGAACTCGGATGACTACACGCCGTTCGAGGAATTGCTGACGGTGCTGGCAAAACCCTATGAGGACCAGCCGCACTACGCGGCCTATGCCGATCCGCCGCTCCCCGAGCAGCGCGTGACGCAGACGTTCTGCGGGACGTGAAGCCACTCACGGACGAAAAAGCACCAGCAAATGCCGGGTGACCCGCCGAATTATCCGGCCCCCATCTCGGATGCTAAGGGCACCGGACGATGAGCCAGAGTCTCGGTCATCACCTCGCCGCCAGCTTCGAGCAGCGCTTTCGATAGCTCCTCTGCAACTTTTGCAGCGCCATCGCTATCGATGATGGCACGCACGGCGCCACCCGCAGCCAGCCCACCGACGCCCCCGACGATCTTCCCAACCATGGAGAACATCTGCTTGCGTCGCGCGGTTTGCTTGATCGCTTGGGTCAGTTCAATCGGAAATTCGACTCTCGTAAGCGATGCGAATGTTCGCCGCGCTGGCGCTGCTGCAAGCCGGGCAAACAGCGCGGTCAGGCCCAACCAAACGCAAAACGCAAGGATTGTGATCCATACTCCGCGCTCGAAGACAAGGAACATCGCAGCATAGAACGCGGCGATCCAGGCAACCACAAGGCAGATACTGATGCGTCGATCGCGCGCGCGCAATGCGGTCATCGTGTGCCAATCGATGATATGACCGTGCGAGGGATCCGCCACGGTAATCACCCAAAGACGATCGTTAGTACCACCGGCCCGATTTGGCTTCAGTTCGTCCGGACAGGACAGGATAGGAATTTCCTTCTTGGTCACGGCGCGAAAATAGGCGTCATACGAACTCTTGATCCACTGAGCCGTTCTCGGCGTGGCCACAATGCGAACCGTCGGGGAATTCATCTGCCATCCCAAAATAGATTTGCTCTTATCGGGGATCGACGCTCCAACAATGGACATCGACCCGTACCGCTCAACTATGATGCCAGACTACAACCAAACGGCGAGCAAGAGAAGGCCAGGTCCACGCCCGAGCAATCGATCGCCGCTCGCGCAGCTCCCGTCGGCCCTCCCCATCCTGTGCATCCCGGCCGGTGGCGTGGCGCCGCGCACCTGATTTGTTTGCAACGATTTCGCGCGCGCATCGTTGGCCGGGCAGCGCGGAACGTGCGGCCTCGTCCGATCCAGGTTCCGTGCCGCCGAGATGATGGAGCGCCAGCATGAACCAGCGCGATGACGACCTGAAAACTGCGATCGAGCGCAGCAACCCGAACGGCGTCGAGCAGCCCTTCTCCGAGGACGATCTGCAGCGCCAGCAACTCGGGCCGCGCGGCGTGCCCGGGCAACCGGATCCGGCGAAGATGACGCCACAACGTGCCAAGAAAACGCCGATCGATTCCGGTTCCGGCGGCCACACCGCCTGAACGCCGAAACAAGAAGGGTTTCATGATGAGGATCACCAGCTTCAAGGACATGTATGTCGCCGAGCTTCAGGAACTGGCAAGCGTCGAGGAGCAACTCGCCGTGGCGCTGGCGCGGATGGCGGAGATCGCTTCGCATCCGTCGCTCAAGGATGCGTTCAGCCGCCATCACCGCGAGACCATCGTGCAGGGCGAGCGGTTGAAATCGTTGCTGCGGATGCATGGCGCCGATCCGCTGGAGCACACCGACCAGGCCATGCAGGCGCTGATCCACGAGACCGCCAAGATGGTCTCGCTGCTGCCCGACGACAATTTGCGCGATGCCGGCCTCGTCGCGTCGGCGCAGAAGCTCGCACATTACGAGATCGCCGCCTATGGCAGTGCGGCCGCCCTCGCCGGCCAGCTCAACCTGCGCGACGACCAGCGGCTGCTGCACGACAGTCTCGACGAAGAGCGGCACGTCGACACACTGCTGACGGCGCTCGCCAAGGGCGAGATCAACCAGGACGCCCTCACCGCGTAACGCCGGATGTGTAGAGCCGTTGGCTCTACTCATCCTACGCATCTACGCGTTCGGGAAAAATGCTGCTGAAAATTTCGCGCTTCGCGGAGCTGCCGTCGTTTTTATCCCGCGACTATTGCCCTGCGTGAGCCGTTCGATCAGCCTCGCATCATCGATGCCATGGGGAAGACGAACGATGAGCTTCAGGTTCAAGCAGGTTTTCGCAGACACCCGGCAGGCGCTCGGCGCCGATCCGGCGCAGGCGCAGGCCGTGTTCCAGGCGACTTCGCAACTCGGCGACGGCGTCAATAGCCGCGTTGCCGTGCGGCAATTCAACGTCAGCGTCGACGAGCCGCCGGCGCTCGGCGGCCAGGACACCGCACCGAACCCGGTCGAGTACATCCTCGCCGCGCTCGGCTCATGCCAGGAGATCACCTATCGGCTCTATGCCGACGCGCTCGGCATTCCCCTCAAGGGCGTGTCCGTCAAGCTGTCAGGCGCGATCGATCTGCGCGGCTTCTTCAGCGTCGATCCAGACGTGCGAGCTGGTTTCCAGCAGATCGAGGCCGAGGTCGCCATCGACAGTCCGGCCTCCGCGGCCGACATCGCTCGGCTGAAGGAAACCGTCGACCGTCATTGCCCCGTGCTGGACATCCTGCGGAACCCGACGCCGGTGGATCTGAAGCTGCGCACCGGACCGTTGAGCGTGGCCGCCTAACGCATGATCCGGAAAAGTGCAAAGCGGTTTTCCGGCGCGACAAGCGCGGAACGCATTTGCGCGGAGATCATGCGCAAACTCAGAACTCAAGCGCGGTGACCACCGCGCTTGAGTTCCCCCATGTGAGCGTTAACTCACTCTCCACCATGCGCCGAGGCCGGCTGCGGTAACCATAAGGCTTAACAGCGCGTCAACGCTCCCCCAACAAGTCTAACTGTTTCTGATGGGGGAGAATGGCCCGTGGACGCATTTGCATTCGAATTTATGGGATTGGCGATGATCGCGCTCTGTCTCGTCGTGCTGGCGATGCCCGCCGCGCGCCGGCCGTCGAAGAACATCCGCTACGAGTGAGCCGCGCGAAATAGCTCGATCAAACGTCATCGAATGGCGATATGCTCGCGCTGACGAGTCCTGACCTGGGACGCAAATTGCGGGAATTGACGACGCTTGAACGACACCGACGTCCCGCAGCCCGGCACACCGCCCGCCACCGCGAGCTCGACGCACTCGCCGCTGGAGGTGCTGCTGATCTTCTTCAAGCTCGGCGTCAGCTGCTTCGGCGGCCCGATCGCCCATATCGGCTATTTCCGCGACGAGTTCGTCACCCGCAGGCGCTGGCTTGACGAACAGGCCTATGCGGATCTGGTCGCGCTCTGCCAATTCCTGCCGGGCCCTGCGAGCAGCCAGGTCGGCTTTTCGCTCGGCCTGATGCGCGCCGGGTACCTGGGGGCGCTGGCGGCCTGGACCGGATTCACGCTGCCCTCGGCGATCGCGCTGGTGCTGTTTGCCTTCGGCGCCAGCGGATTGAGCGGCCCTGCGGGTACCGGCCTGGTGCACGGCCTCAAGCTGGTTGCGGTGGCGATCGTCGCCCAGGCCGTCTGGGGCATGGCGCGCTCGCTCTGCCCCGACCGCGAACGCGCCTCGATCGCGACGGTCGCAGCACTCGTCATCCTCGCCAGTTCGTCGTCGATCGCGCAGATCGGCGCCATCGTTCTCGGCGCCATCGCCGGGCTTTGGCTCTGCCGGGCGCAACCGGCCAATGGGGTCACCCATATCGCGATGGCGGTATCGCGCCGCGTTGGCGTCGCAGCGCTGATCCTGTTCGTCGCGCTGTTGGTCGGACTGCCGCTGCTGTCGCGGACATGGCCCGGCCTCGGCCTGTTCGAGGCCTTCTACCGCTCGGGCGCGCTGGTGTTCGGCGGCGGCCACGTCGTGCTGCCGCTGCTGCGCGAAGCCGTGGTGACGCCGGGCTGGATCGGCGACGATGCGTTCCTGACCGGCTATGGCGCCGCGCAAGCGGTGCCGGGCCCGCTATTCACCTTTGCCGCCTATCTCGGCGCCGTGATCGGCGGCGTGCCGGACGCGATCGTCGGCCTCGTCGGCATCTTCCTGTCGGGAATTCTCGTCCTGCTCGGGGCGCTTCCGTTCTGGGACAGCTTTCGCAAACGGCCGGCGGCGCAGGCGATGATGCGCGGCGTCAACGCCGCCGTCGTCGGCATTCTGGGGGCCGCGCTCTACAATCCGGTGTGGACCAGCAGCGTCCACCGTCCGCTCGATTTCGGCATCGCGCTGGCCGGCTTCGTCCTGCTCACGGCGTGGCGCGCACCGCCGCTCGTGGTGGTGGTGCTCAGCGCGGCCGCCGGCATCGCCACGGGGCTCCTGCAATCGTGAACGATCGCGCAGTGGTTTCGCCGCGCGGATTAAGAACGCCTTCATGCCTCGCCGCCACGATAGCGGATATATGCCGAGCGTTTCTAAACAACCGACCCGGGTTCCCGTGCTGGACCTGCTGCGGCTTGCCGCGGTCGGGGCCGTGATCCTGTATCACTACGGCTTCTGGGGCGTGGCATCGAACGGCGTGCAAAAGGTGGCGATGCCGTACCTCGCCCCGATCGCGCAATACGGCTTCCTCGGCGTCCCCGTGTTCTTCGCGATCTCCGGCTTCGTCATTGCCTATTCCGCCGAAGGCCGCACGCCGATCGGCTTCGCGATCGCCCGCTTCAGCCGCATCTATCCGACCTTCGTCATCTGCATGACGCTGACCTTCCTCGCGACGCTGCTGCTGGGCCACGCGTACTTCCACGTGACGTGGGGGCAATGGCTGGCAAACCTGTTCATCGCGGCCCCGATGCTCGGTCAGCCCTACATGGACGACGCCTATTGGTCGCTGGTGATCGAGGTCGTGTTCTACGCCTGGATCGCGCTGTTCCTGGCCTGGGGCATCTTCCCGCGGCGGATCGACACGATCATCGTGGCGTGGATCGCGATCACCTTTGCCAACGAACTCACCATCGACGTTCCCCTGTTCGAGAAACTGTTCATGGCCGACGACAGCGGCTTCTTCGCCGTCGGACTGCTGATCTATGAGCATTACCGCGGACGGCGCGACACCAGGCTGTACAGCCTGCTGTCGCTCGCGATGGGCACGGCGACATTCCAGGCCGTGCACAAGCTGGAGCGGCTCGGCGTCCACACCCATGGCAGCTTCGATCCACGCGTCGTCACGGTGATCTGCATCGTCTCGCTCGGCATCGTGTTCGCGGCCACCCGCATCAAGTCTGTAGCCTTGCCGGAAGGCTTCGTCAGGGCCGTGGGAGGCATCACCTACCCGCTCTATCTGCTGCATCTGCAGCTCGGCTACGTCATCCTGCTCCTGATCACACCAACGCCGGACGCGCTGTCGACCATGCTGGTCGTGACGGGCATGGTGCTGCTGGCCTGGTTCGTCTGGCGCTTCCTCGAAGACCCCGCGCATTATCTCGTCAGGGACAAGCTAACGACGCTGGCCTCGCGGCACGGGTGGCCGTCACGCATTCGTGCGGGCGAAGCGCGGATCGATCGGGACGACGTTGCCCCGCCAATCGAGGCCAGCAGCATCGCCAACCGCTGATCCGTCCGGCGCACATCGCCGGAGCAGCATCCGACGTTGCCGCCGTCGCGAACCTTGGGCCGAAACGAACACCGTCATTCATCTGCGATGCGTGGTGACGACGGTCAGGCGCAAGCGGGCGGATGGCGCCCGGGGGGCGACTCGATATCCTCAGACCCGCCCGCTCCATTCATGATCTCCGGGCATTTCCATTGCCAGTTCATTCGCCAGCTCGAGCGCTTCCTTGACGTCAGGCGTAGACAGACCTTCCGTGAACGTTCGGACGACGGGTAGCAGCAACTCGGCCGCTCGCTCATGTTTGCCGGAATGTCGCCAAAGGCGCGCCAGGCTGCCAGCTGACCGCAATTCAAAGGACCGCGCGCTTTGCCCGCGCGCCAGCTCGATCGAGGCGAGGAACATTCGCTCGGCGGATTCGACGGACGATGATTTCGCGTAATTGAGCGTCATCTCACCTTGCAGACGATAGATCTCGGCTTCGTAAAAATGCTCTCCCGTTCTTCTCCCGATCGCCGATGCGCTGTCGAGTTCGCGCAAGGCAGCATCCGGCAAGCCGGCACTTGCATAAGCCTTCGCGAGCAGGCTCCTGAACCAGCAACTGGCGAGCCGGGCGCTCATGCCCTCGTAGCCGTCGATAGCCATTCGCATCTGGTTCAATCCCTCGTCGACATTGCCGAGCTCAGTCATCGCCCATCCTCGCAGGATGGTCGTCTGATGCTTCCAGTGCAGGAAGCCGTGTTCCGATGAGAGGGCCAGTGCCCTGTTGGTGTAATCGTGGGTCCCTTCGACATCGCGGAGATGCTGGCAAACGTAAGCGCCGAATGTCAGCGCAAACGACAGCGTGAAGGGGTGGCGAAGGTCTTCCGCTTCCGAAATAGCCTGCTGGCTGTATCGGCGTGCCGCGTCAGGACGGCCCAGAAACCACGACACGTACCCGAGATACGAGAGCGAGACGATGCCAGGATGGATGCCATGCGTTGCCGTCAGGGCGCCGTGTAGATCAGGGCTGTACAGATTCCTGAAGCGATGAAAGGTGATGTTCGGCGGCGACAAACCGCCCGCGGTACAGCATGGTCATCGCAATCGCCCGATGCGCCTCGATCAGATATCCGGTCTGTTGCGTCGCCGACGAGCTTTGATTCGACGCCTCGCGCCTTGCGAACTGCAGGAGCTCCGCGCTCAGCTCATGCGCCCGTGCGAGATCGCCGCGGATAAAGTGGCACACCCAAAGTCCGCGCGTCGCCGCAAAGACCTTCGCCATGTTGTCGAGATGCCGGCCGAGTTCGAGCGCGCGAACATAATTCTCCTCGACTTCCTGGACGGCGTACCCCTTTGCCGCGATCAGGGCGGTGCCCAGGGCGATGCGAAGCTCAAGCTCGGACTCGTTTCGCCCCTGCATGCCGGGTGAGGCTTGCAGAACCCCTAGCCCACGACGCAGATGACCGATCGCCTCCAGAGTCGCACCCTTCATTGCGGCCTGCTTTCCGGCCTTGAGCCAGAAACCCGCAGCCGGCTCGCTTTGGCCGGACTCGGTCAGGTGGTAGGCGAGAAGCTCCGGTTCGCGCTCGATCTTCTCCGGATATTTTTCGGCCAGCACGCGTGCGATCTTGGCGTGCAGCGTTCTTCTTTCCCTGTGCAGCAAGCTTTCATGCGCCGCATTCTGGATCATCACGTGCTTGAACGAGTACAGCGCCTCCGGCAGAAAGCCGAAGCGGACGATCAAGCCGGCTGCCTCCAGATGGTTCAGGGCGGCTTCGATCTGGTCCGCCGGCGCCTCGGCAACCTCGCGAAGGATCTCATAAGAGAACTCGCGGCCGATGGTGGCGCCGATCTGCGCGATTTTCTTGAACGATCCCATCCGGTCGAGGCGGGCCATCAGGGAATCGTTCAATGTCGCGGGAATAGCGAGCTGATGCCACGGACCGGACAAGACGTAACGTCCATGTTGCTCAGTCAAGACGTCGGACTCGAGAACGGCCTTGGTCAGCTCTTCAAGGAAGAGCGGCACGCCATCGGTTTTGACAATGATGTCCTCAATCACCTCTCTGGGAAGCTCCTTTTCTCCAGCCACACGTTCGACCAATATCGTGCGGACCTGTCGGCCGAGACGCTTGAGGTTCGCACTGATGGTGTGCGCGTGATCGTTCCAGCCCGGCTGAAACTCCGGACGACAGGTGATCACGACAAGGATCGACGCGCTGCGAACGTTCTCCACCAGCAGATCGAGCACGGCCCGCGAGGTGGGATCGATCCAATGTGCGTCCTCAAAATCGATCAGGAGCGTCTGCCCGCGCGCTTGCGCGAGCAGATGGTTGACGAGCGTGGCGATCGTCGCATCCTTCAGCTGTTGCGGCGAGAGATCCAGGGCCGCGTAGCGGTCACCGGTGGGAATTGAAAGCAACGCCGCAAGGATCGGCACCACTGTGTCCGCCTCGCCGTTCGAGGCGGCGACGCCGGCTTCAAGCTTTGTCAGCCAAAGCGCAGACGCGTTCTCGCCGTCAAGGCCGAGCGCGAATTTGAGATGCTCGATGAAGGGATGAAAAGCGGTGCTGCTGTAATAGGGAGAGCACTGGAACGAAACTTGTCCGTGTTGATCACCTGCGATCCGCTCCCGCAATTCCTGAACGATCCTGGATTTTCCAATTCCCGGCTCGCCCGTCAGCAGCACGACCTGCCCCTCACGGGCTTTCGCTTGCTGCCAACGCGTGAGCAGCAACGCCATCTCTTCGGTGCGGTTGACCAGCGGCGTCAATCTGGAGCCCATGGCCGCGGCAAATCGCGTCTCGGCGCGGCAGGGCCGAACCACGAGCCAGGCCTGGGCCTTCGCGGATATCCCCTTCAGCGCGTGAAATCCTAAGTCCTGGTAGTCGAACTTTCCTCTCAGCAGGGATTGCGTCGAAGACGCAATGACGACGCCGTCCGGAGGCGCCAAGGCCTGCAGACGGGCAGCCAGATTTGGCGTCTCGCCGACTGCGGAATCGTGCTCCTCGGTGTCCTGTCCAACCAGGTCTCCGACGACAACAAGGCCGGTCGCAATCCCGATGCGCACACTGGGCCCATGACTTGTAACGTCGCGGGCGTCACTCGCTCTCGCCGACGACAGGCTCCGTACAATTTCGAGCGCCGCACGCACCGACCGCTCGGCGTCATCCTCATGCGCATTCGGATAGCCGAAATAGACCAGAATGCCGTCCCCGAGGTAGCGGGCCGCGAAGCCTTCGTACCGCTTGACCACGCTGACGCACTTTTCCCTGAAGCTCGCGATCATGTCGCGGACGTCTTCGGGATCGAACTGTTCGGACAGCGAGGTCGAACCGACCATGTCGCAGAACATCACGGTCAGCTGGCGCCGCTCGGCGCTCACCGCCGCGCTTTCCGCGACGCTCCTGCCGCCGGCGGGACCTTTTGCCGAACGGGTCAGGGAAGCAACCGCGCGCTGCAAGCGCCTGCGGTCTCCCAGCGGAAGTCCAAGTTCGACCAGATCCTGCTCGGTCAAATCGGGCAGGATGTCCAAACCGATGCGATGCAGGACAAAGAGGTCGCTATACTGGCCGAGATCAACGGTTTCGAGCCAGTGCTTGAGAGCAGCCTCCATATCGGCGCTTGGCCGTTTCTCCGGCATTGTGATCCGTCCGACTGCGGGCCATTGGCGACAATGGGCCTCGTTCGACGATGCCAAAGGGCTTGTTTACCCCAGACTGGACGCGTTCACAAAGTGCGAAACGCGCGGCGCCATCCGATTTCGCGCGCGATGACTCGGACGCGTCAGCGCCGCGAGGATGTGGATGTGTGACTCACAGACCGCGCCACACACTCAATGTCGTCCTGGCGAAAGCCAGGACCCATTACCCCAAATGAGAGTTGTTGCGCGACGCTGGGGCCACGATCCCGTTCATGATCAAATGCGGTGGTTCTGGGTCCTGGCTTTCGCCAGGACGACGATCGTGTGTGGCATCCGCACTGTCATCGCCCGGCTCGCCGCCTCCGTTGAAGCTTCGGCGCGCCAAGGATGCATAGCGTCATCGAAGCCTTGGCGATGACGGGACCGGGCGATGACACCGACATGAAGTACGCAATGACGATGCGCCGTATCGCGCGAGAACCACCCTCATCGTCCGTCCTGGCGAAAGCCACGACCCATTACCCCCAATGCCCATTGCCGCGCGCGGCCGGGGCCGCGATCGCCCGACCAACGAATTCCGGCGGTTATGGGTCCCGCCTTTCGCCCGCACGACCGCCGAATTCCCGGCACGACCGGGCCGAAAACACCCTCGAATCACGCCCAATCAATTCAAAAATGGCCCGTCCCTCACCCCGCGCAGGGCCAAAATCCCTGCAAGACCCTTGACATAGCTGCCCTTTCGGCAGAACGCGTGTGGTTAAGCCGTTATGGACACTTCATGGATTTGATTAGCACGACCTCCGACCTCGCCGCCGCCTGCGACCGGCTCGCCAAACATAAGGTCATCACTGTCGACACCGAGTTCCTGCGGGAGACGACCTACTATCCGCTGCTCTGCGTCGTGCAGATGGCGAGCGCGGAAGAAGCCGTCGTGGTCGACGCGCTGGCACCCGGCATCGACCTCAAGCCGTTCTTCGACCTGATGTCGAACGAGGCCGTGCTCAAGGTATTCCACGCTGCGCGGCAGGACATCGAAATCGTCTGGCACCTCTCTGGCACGATTCCGCATCCGATCTTCGACACCCAGGTCGCCGCCATGGTGCTCGGCTATGGCGACAGCATCGCCTATGACCAGCTCGTCGACCGCGTCACCGGCCACCGCCCCGACAAGACCCACCGCTTCACCGACTGGTCGCGCCGGCCGCTGAGCGACGAGCAGCTGCATTACGCCGTCTCCGACGTCACCCATCTGCGCGAAGTGTTCGCGGCGCTCGACGCCGATCTGAAGAAGCGCGACCGCAGCGACTGGGTCAGCGAGGAGATGGAGGTCCTGACCTCGCCCAAGACCTACGACTTCCATCCCGAACGTGCCTGGGAGCGGCTCAAGACCCGCGTGCGCAAGCCGCGCGAGCTCGCGGTGCTGATCGAGGTCGCGGCCTGGCGCGAGCAGGAGGCGCAGAGCCGCGACGTGCCGCGCTCGCGCGTGCTCAAGGACGATGCGGTCGGCGATATCGCCACCCACGCGCCGACCTCGCTGGAGAAGCTCGGCAATCTGCGCTCGCTGCCGAAAGGATTCGAGCGCTCCAAATGGGGCGCCGACATCATTGCTGCCGTGCAGCGCGGCCTCGCCCGCGACCAGGCCACGCTGCCCAAGCTGGAAAAGCCGAGAAACAATTCCAACGGCGCGGCGACCGTCGAGCTGTTGAAGGTGCTGCTGCGCATGACCTCGGAGCGGCACGGCGTCGCCAGCAAGGTGATCGCCACCGTCGACGATCTCGAGCAGATCGCGGCCAGCGATCAGGCCGAGGTCGGCGCCCTGCACGGCTGGCGCCGCGAACTGTTCGGCGAGGCCGCGCTCAAGCTCAAGCACGGCCAGCTCGCGCTCGCGATCGACAAGGGCCGCGTGGTGCGGGTGGACCGGGGCTAGCGCGCGCCGCCTGCCCGGTGCGCGGCAGGTTCCACCGGCAGTCGGCCAGTGGCCGAACGCGTTGCGCCGGAGTTCGACCGGCACAGGCTGAGGTTGCGTCACGCAAAACCACCGCGCTTGCTAAGGCGCAATTTTCGTGTTGCAATCGCTTCACAATCGGATTGCGGCCGTTCGACTGTGCGTTTCGCGACGTTGACATCCAAGGCTTCGATCGAGAGGCGAAACTTCGGACTTGAAGACTTTGGATCTGACGACCCGGGAAGTGAACAGAGAGCGCAAAGTCCGCTTGCGGCGTGGCACGTGGAAAACGTGGCCGCGTCTTTTTTATGTCTAAACTGGGAGAGAGACGATGCCGAAGGGTACCGTCAAATGGTTCAACCCGACCAAAGGTTACGGGTTCATCAAGCCAGCCGTCGGCGACAAGGATGTGTTCGTCCACATCTCCGCGGTCGAGCGCGCGGGCCTCAGCACATTGAACGAGAACCAGTCCGTCGAGTACGAGCTGGTGGAGAACCGCGGCAAGGCGTCGGCCGAGAACCTCAAGGTTCACTGAACGCCGCTGCCAGCGGAATTCATCGGGATGCCTCCCCCGGCAGCATCACCCCGGGGGACCTCTCGTGCTACCGCGCGCTAAGGCGCGGGCGCGATCAGCGTGCTGTCCGTCGGCGCGCTCCCAAGCGTCTTGCAGAGGTCGCCTTCGAGCTTGAGCCGGCCGCTCGCCAGAAGCCGCAGCGCCTCCGGATAGATGCGATGCTCGATGGTGATCACGCGCGCGGCGAGCGTCTCGGCCGTGTCGTCGTCAGCGACCGTGACCGCGCCCTGCATCACGATCGGTCCGGCGTCGGTCTCCGGGATCACGAAATGCACCGTCGCTCCGGACAGCTTGACCCCTGCGCGCAACGCCTGGCCGTGCGGATCGAGGCCGGGAAAACAGGGCAGCAGCGAGGGATGGATGTTGAGCATCCGCCCGTACCAGTGCCGTACGAACTCGGCGGTGAACAGCCGCATGAAGCCGCCGAGGCAGATCAGTTCGACCTGCCTGTCGTCGAGCGCGCGCTGCAGCACGGCCTCGAAGCCGGCGCGGTCCTTGCCGAACGGCTTGCTCTCGATGACGATGGTCGCAATGCCGCTTGCGGCGGCCTTTTCGAGCCCGGCAGCATCGGCGCGGTTCGAGATCACAGCCACGATCTCGGCCGGGAAATCCTGAGCCTTCGCAGCCTCGATCAGCGCGGCCATGTTGGAGCCGCGGCCGGAGATCAGGATGGCGACGCGGCGCTTCATCGCGAGAGATCGAGATGACCGTTATAGACCACGCGATGCTCGCCTTTGGCCTCGATCACCTCGCCGAGCAGCGTCGCGGTCTCGCCGCCGGCGGTGAACGCCTCGGTCACGGCGTCGACCGCATCAGCCTTGACGATCGCGATCATGCCGATGCCGCAGTTGAAGGTGCGCAGCAGCTCGAGCTCGGCGATGCCGCCCTGCTCGGCCAGCCATTTGAACACCGGCAGCACCGGCAGCCGCGCCAGATCGATGCCGACGCCGAGATGCTTCGGCAGCACGCGCGGAATGTTGTCGGTGAAGCCGCCGCCGGTAATGTGGGCGAGCCCCTTCACCGCGCCGGTGTCACGGATCGCGCGCAGGCAGGATTTCACATAGAGCCTGGTCGGCGTCAGCAGCGCCGCGCCGAGCGTCATGACCGGCGCGAACGGCGCCGGCGCGTCATAGGCAACGCCGGACTGCTCGACGATCTTGCGCACCAGCGAATAGCCGTTGGAGTGCACGCCGGAGGAAGCCAGCCCGATCACGGCATCGCCCGCCGCGATATCCGCGGTTGGCAGCAAGGTGCCGCGCTCGGCCGCGCCGACCGCGAAGCCGCCAAGGTCGTAATCGCCATCCTTGTAGAGGCCGGGCATCTCGGCGGTTTCGCCGCCGATCAGCGCGCAGGCGGATTCGCGGCAACCTTCGGCGATGCCGGCGACGATCTGCGCGGTGGCCTCCGGATGCAGCTTGCCGCAGGCGAAATAGTCGAGGAAGAACAGGGGTTCCGCGCCCTGCACGACGAGGTCGTTGACCGACATCGCGACCAGATCGATGCCGATGCCGCCATGAATGCCGGTCTCGATCGCGATCTTCAGCTTGGTGCCGACGCCATCGGTCGCGGCCACCAGGACCGGGTCCTTGAAGCCGGCGGCCTTGAGGTCGAACAGCCCGCCGAAACCGCCGATCTCGGCGTCCGCGCCGGGCCGCGCGGTGGCCCGCACCATCGGCTTGATCAGATCGACCAGTCGATTGCCGGCGTCGATATCGACACCCGAATCCGCGTAAGTGAGCCCGTTTTTGCGCTCGGTCATGCCCAATTCCAGATGATCAGGGGCTGGTTACGAGGAATTCCGCCCCCGCGCAATGGCTCGCGGCGCTGCCGCCGCGATACTATGTAGATAACACAAGGCGGCTGCGCAAAAGAGCCGGATATCGAGTAAAATCAGGCTTCTAGCCGGGAAGCGATCCAAGTTGAGCATTCCGAACATCATCACCCTCGGCCGCATCATCCTGGTGCCGGTGATCGTCTGGGCCATCGTGTCCAGCCAGATGGAGATTGCGTTCGCGATCTTCGTGATCGCCGGCGTCTCGGACGCGGTCGACGGTTTCCTCGCCAAGCGCTTCAACATGACGAGCGAGCTCGGCGCCCTGCTCGATCCGCTCGCCGACAAGGCGCTCCTGGTGTCGATCTATGTCGCGCTCGGAATCTGGGGCGCGGTGCCGCGCTGGATCGTGATCCTCGTGGTGTCGCGCGACATCATGATCGTCTCCGCCGTGATTGTGTCATGGTTGTTCGACAAGCCGGTCGAGATGAAGCCGCTGATGGTGTCGAAGCTGAACACGGTGGCGCAGGTCGCGTTCGCGGCGCTGGTGCTGGCCTCGCTCGGCTTCGGCTTCGAGCCGCATCCTTACGACTGGATCCTGATGGGCCTGGTCACGATCTTTACTTTGGGTTCGGTGTCCCTCTATCTCGTGGAGTGGGTGCGGCACATGAGCACGATCGAAGCTCGGTAGGCGGGATCCGGAAAAGTCGAAGCCGGTTTTCCCGCGACAAACGCGACGCGTTTGCGCATAGCTAAAATAAGGTGGTTTGGAGACTTGTGTGGCCAGTAGCGTTCAACCTCGTCAATTGGCCTTGGCGCTGCCGCACGAGGAGAAGCTGACCCGCGACGATTTCCTCGAGGGCCCTGCCAATGAGGCTGCGCTGGCGCTGATCGACGGTTGGCCGGACTGGCCGAACCGAATCATGCTGCTGGTCGGGCCTGACGGCGCCGGCAAAAGCCACCTCGCCGCGATCTGGGCCGAGAGCGCCGGCGCGCGCTCGACCGCGGCGCATGCGCTGACCGCCGACACGGTGCCGACCGCGCTTGCGACCGGTGCGCTCGTCGTCGAGGACTTGAGGCCGGCGGATTTCGACGAGCGCGCGATGTTTCATCTGATGAATCTGGCGCGCCAGGACGATGCCTACGTGCTGATCACGGCGCGCGTTCCGCCCTCGGCGTTCGAGATCGAATTGCGCGACCTGCGGTCGCGGCTCCGCGCGGTGCCGACTGTGACGCTGCTGCCGCCGGACGACCAGCTGTTCCGCGGCCTGATCGTCAAGTTCTGCGCCGACCGCCAGATGAGCGTGGACGAACCGCTCGTCAGCTATCTGAGCAACCGGATCGAGCGTTCCTACGTTGCCGTCCGGCAGGCGGTCGAGTTGCTCGATACCGAGGCACTCCGGCTCGGCCGTCCCGTCACACGGGCGCTGGCGGCGGAGCTGTTGCGCGATGCCTGATCCATCCCCGCGGCTTGACGGCGCAGGGAAGCGGAACATCAATGTCATCGAAACGTCATCGCAATATCACATGGTTTCTGCGGCTCTCGGCTAGACCGCCCCGGCCCCTGCCCTGAATTGGACCAGCACTTGATGGACTCGGCACAAGCTACTGAAATCAAAGAAAAAGAGGCGGAATTTCCCGCCATTCCCGCAATCGCGACCAGCCCCGAGCGCTTCATCAACCGGGAGCTCTCCTGGCTGCACTTCAACCGGCGGGTGCTCGAGGAATCGGTCAATCTCGGCCATCCCGTGCTGGAGCGGGTCCGCTTCCTGTCGATTTCGGCGAATAACCTCGACGAGTTCTTCATGGTCCGTGTCGCCGGCATCAAGGCGCAGGTCCGCGAGGGCATTACCGAGCGCAGCCCGGACGGCCTGCTGCCGGCCGAGCAGCTCGTGATGATCAACAAGACCGTCTCGCAGCTCGCCTCCGACCAGCAGGCGATCTGGAGCGACCTGCGGGATATCCTGGCCAAGGTCGGCATCCAGCTGGTCGACGGCCGCGACGTCACCAAGTCCGAGCGCAGCTGGATCGAGGATCACTTCCTCCACAACATCTTCCCGCTGCTGACGCCGCTGGCGATCGACCCGGCGCATCCCTTTCCGTTCATCCCGAATCTCGGCTTCACGGTGGCGCTGCAATTGTCGCGGATCGCCGACGGCAAGGCGATGAACGCGCTGATCCGCATGCCCGGCAAGATCGACCGATTCATCCGCATCCCCTCCACCAAGGAAGGCGCGCCGGCGCGGCTGATCACGCTCGAGCAGGCTACCGGTCTGTTCATCGGCCGCCTGTTCCCCGGCTACACCGTCAAGGGCCAGGGCGCATTCCGCATCATCAGAGACTCCGAACTCGAAATCGAGGAAGAGGCCGAAGACCTCGTTCGCCTGTTCGAGACCGCGCTCAAGCGCCGCCGCCGCGGGTCGGTGATCCGGCTCGAGATCGAGGCCACGATGCCCGAGGAGCTGCGCATCTTCGTGCAGCACGCCTTGTCGGCCGCCGACGACGAAGTGATCCTGGTCGACGGCGTGCTGGCGATGAACGAGCTGTCGCAGCTCACCCGCCTCAATCGCCCCGACCTCGAATTCCCGCCCTATGTGCCGCGCCATCCCGAGCGGGTGCGCGATCATGGCGGCGATATCTTCGCCGCCATCCGCCAGAAGGACCTCGTGGTCCATCACCCCTACGAATCCTTCGACGTCGTGGTGCAGTTCCTGCAGCAGGCGGCACGCGATCCCGACGTGGTCGCGATCAAGCAGACGCTCTATCGCACCTCGAACAATTCGCCGATCGTGCGCGCGCTGGCGGAAGCCGCCGAAGCCGGCAAGTCGGTGACCGCGCTGATCGAGCTGAAGGCGCGCTTCGACGAGGAAGCCAACATCCGCTGGGCCCGCGACCTCGAACGCGCCGGCGTGCAGGTGGTCTACGGCTTCATCGAATTGAAGACGCATGCCAAGCTGTCGATGGTGGTGCGCCGCGAGGGCGGCAATCTCACGACCTATGTGCACACCGGCACCGGCAACTATCACCCGGTCACCGCGCGCATCTACACCGACCTCTCCTACTTCACCTCGGATCCGATCATCGGCCGCGACGTCGCGCGGGTCTTCAACTACATCACCGGCTATGCCGAGCCGAGCGACATCGAGAAGATGGCGGTGTCTCCGCTGACGCTGCGCAAGCGGATCATCGAGCACATCCACGGCGAGATCGCCCACGTCAAGCACGGCCGGCACGGCGCGGTCTGGATGAAGATGAACGCGCTGGTCGACCCTGATATCATCGACGCGCTGTACGAGGCCTCGCAGGCCGGCGTCTCGGTCGAACTCGTGGTGCGCGGCATCTGCTGCCTGCGGCCGGGGCTGCCGGGATTGTCCGAGAACATCCGCGTCAAATCGGTGATCGGCCGGTTCCTGGAACACGGCCGAATCTATTGCTTCGGCATGGGCCAGGGCCTGCCGAGCACAAAAGCTGCTGTGTATATCTCGTCCGCTGACATGATGCCGCGGAACCTCGACCGCCGCGTCGAGGTTCTCTGTCCGCTGCAAAATCCCACGGTGCATCAGCAGGTTCTCGAACAGATCATGGTCGCGAATCTGAAGGACACCGAGCAGAGCTGGCAATTGTTGCCGGATGGGTCGTCAACGCGTATGAAGGCCGCGAAAGGCGAAGAGCCCTTCAATCTGCATGACTACTTCATGACAAATCCGAGTCTGTCCGGCCGTGGTAAGTCTCTCAAGGAATCTTCACCGCGCCGTCTCACGCGTCGCAACGAGCGACAGCAGCCATCGTCTTAAGGGGGCCTTACGGTGAAGCGACCGCGGAAGCGCGCTTCCAGCGTCGCTGTCATCGATATCGGCTCGAACTCGGTTCGTCTCGTGGTTTACGAGGCGATGGCGCGCAGCCTCATCACCATCTTCAACGAGAAGGCGCTCTGCGGGCTCGGGCGCGAGGTGCAGAGCACCGGCCTGCTCGCAACCGATGCCGTCAACAAGGCGCTCACCGCGCTGCGCCGTTTTCGCGCGCTGTGCAGGATCCAGCAGGTCGGCCGCGTCTACGCGATCGCGACCGCGGCCTGCCGCGACGCCAAGAACGGTCCGGACTTCATCGCCAAGGCCGAGCGCATCTGCGGCGCCAAGATCGAGATTCTCACCGGGCCGCGTGAAGCAAAGCTGTCCGCGCTCGGCGTCGTCTCGGGCGTGCACAATCCGAACGGCATCGTCGGCGATCTCGGCGGCGGCTCGCTCGAACTGATCGACGTCAAGGGCAACCGCGTGCGCAGCGGCGTGACGCTGCCGCTCGGCAGCCTCGCGCTGCAGGACCTCTCCAACAAATCGCTCAAGCGCGCCGAACGCATCGTCAAGAACGAGCTGCTGGGCGTCGCCCAGCTCAAGACCGGCCGCGGCCGCACCTTCTATGCGGTCGGCGGCACCTGGCGTGCGCTGGCGCGCATACACATCATCCAGAGCGGCTACCCGCTCAAGGTGATGCACGGCTATTCGATCCCGGCGGCGGACGCGCTCGACTTCGCGCAGCGGCTGCGGCGGCTGGCGGCCACCAACATGCTGGCCAATATCGAATCGGTCGCCGATGCGCGGCGGCCGCTATTGGCCTACGCCGCGCTCGTGCTCGAATACATCATCCGCGTGGCCCAGCCGAAGACCATCGTGTTCTCGACCTTCGGCGTGCGCGAGGGCTTGCTCTACGAGATGCTGCCGCCGGCCGAACGCGCCAAGGACGGGCTGCTCTGCGCCGCGCAGAACCTCAACGAATTGCTGTCGCGCTCGGCCCGCCACGCCCAGGAGCTGACGGCGTGGACCGACCGGCTGGTGCGTGTCGTCAGGCTGCGCGAGACCGAGGAAGACCGCAGGCTGCGGCATGTCGCCTGCCTGCTCTCCGATATCGGTTGGCGGGTGCATCCCGATCATCGCGGCGAGGAAACCCTCAGCCTGATCATGAACGGCAATTTCGGCTCGATCACGCATCAGGGCCGCGCCTTCGTCGCACTCTCGGTGTTCTATCGCTACGCCGGCCTCAGCGAAGAAAACGAGCCGCCGCCGCAGATCCGCGCGCTGGTGACGCCGGCGATGGACGAGCGCGCCCGCGTGCTCGGCGCCGCGTTCCGCGTGGCGCATCTGATCACGGCGGCGCGCACCGGCGTGCTGCCGGCAACCCATTTCCGCACCCAGGGCCGCAAGCTGATGCTGGTGTTCGAGCACCGGATGGTGGATCTGGTCGCCGACCGCGTCGGCAGCCGCTTCAAGCAATTGGCGCGGCTGGTCGGGCGCGTCGGCTCGATCGTGCGGCGCTAGGGCTCACGCCGCCTTGGTCAGGGACTCACGCCGCCTTGGCGGCGTGCTTTGCCTTGCGGAGTGCGCGGCGGCGCCAGATCGACCCCGCGACCAGCACCACGATGATGCCGAGCACCGCGAGCACGATCTCGCCGCCGTTGCCGCCATGGGCGAATTGCGGCGACATCCCGACCGACGTCAGCCAGGAATCGAGCTTGGCACCGAGCGGTCCGGCGAACAGCGCGTCCAGCTTCGGATGCACGGCCGGATCGGTCGCGATGACATCGCCCGCGATCCAGCCGAGCAGCGCGGCACCGGCCCAGACCAGGACCGGCAGCTTTGTGAGCAGCGCCATGATCAGCGCCGCGCCGGCAACGATGAGGGGAACGCTGATCGCAAGGCCGAGCACCAGCAGCGGCACGCTGCCATTGGCGGCGGCGGCCACCGCGATCACATTGTCGAGGCTCATCACGATGTCGGCGACCACGACGATCTGAACCGCGGCCCACAAATGCGAGGCCGCGTGCACGCTGTCCTCGTCTTCCTGCTCCGGCACCAGCAGCTTGGCGGCGATCACGATCAGCGCCAGCCCGCCGACCAGCTTCAAATAGGGAAGCTCCATCAGGCTGGCGACGATACCGGTGAAGATGACGCGCAGCAGCACCGCTGCGGCGGCGCCGAGAATCATACCCCACAGGCGCTGGCGCGGCGCGAGCCCGCGGCAAGCGAGCGCGATCACGAGCGCGTTGTCGCCCGACAACAGGACGTTGATCCAGATGATCTTGCCAACGGCGACCCAGAAGGTCGGCGTCGCCATCTCGTTCTTGAATTCGGTGAAGAACGCGCCGATGTACGCCGGATCAAAGATCTGCCACAGCCAGTCCACAGCGAGTCCTATTCGGCCTTGCGGCCGCCCCTGACGGCGATCGTCCGCCGCTCCCCGGTTTGTTTCGACGCGGTCCCCTCGGGAGACCGCGCCACTTCAGCAATACGGCGTTAGCCGACGATCTCGTTGCCTGCGAAGAACTGCGCGATCTCGATCACGGCGGTCTCCGGCGCATCCGAACCGTGCACCGAATTCTCGCCGATCGACTTCGCATAGAGCTTGCGGATGGTGCCTTCGGCGGCCTTTGACGGATCGGTCGCGCCCATCACGTCGCGATATTTCAGGATGGCGCCCTCGCCTTCCAGCACCTGGACCACGACCGGGCCCGAGGTCATGAAGTCGACCAGTTCGCCGAAGAACGGACGCGCCTTGTGGACGGCGTAGAAGGTCTCGGCCTGGCCGCGGGTCATGCGGATGCGCTTCTGCGCCACGACCCGCAGGCCCGCCTTCTCGATCACCGCATTGACCGCGCCGGTCAGGTTGCGCTCGGTGGCGTCGGGCTTGATGATCGAAAAGGTGCGTTCAATCGCCATGATTTCGTCCTTGTAAACGTGGCTGGGAGTTGCCGGGGCTTATATCGGCGCGATGGGGTAACGGCAAGCGACCCTGTGACGCGTTAGCCTTTAGTTTTGACGGATTTTCACGACGAAAACCGTCGTTTGGGTGCCCTCCGGACCAGCGGCCGGCTGGACCAACTTACCGCGATTTCACCTAGGTGAACCCATTCTGTCAGCGCCGTGCCGCTGCCGTTCAGCTCCACCCACATAGGCTCTGCAGCGATCGGACGCCTTGCTGGCAACCCCATCCGCAAGCCTCACAGGACGTCTCGGGAAATGTCACCGCGGGCGCGTCGCGCGCGCCCATAGCTCGAGGAGACGATCATGTTACGCAAACTCTCGCTTGCCGCCATCGCCGCGGTTTCGCTCGGTGCCGCCGCGCTCGCCCCGACCTCCGCCTCCGCCTGGGGTGGCGGGCATGGCGGCTGGCACGGTGGATGGCACCACGGCTGGTGGGGCGGCCCGCGCGTCATCGTCGGCGGCCCGGCCTATTACGGCGGTTATGGCTATGGCGGCGGCTGCTACGTGCGCCGCGTCGTGCCGACCCCGTGGGGCCCCCGCTGGCGGCTGGTCAACCGCTGCTACTGATCCATCGAATCTGTCGACTGCTCCCCTGACTTGCTTCTCGCCCCGGCCCTCGCGCCGGGGCTTTTTTCAGGTCCGCCGGGGAACCCGGGCATATGATGGGGCCCACTACCTCAAGGCGAGAGTAAGGCGCGGAAACCAAATTCGGCGTCGCGACTTGTCATGGCGAGGAGCTACTCGAACACGCGAGGTGGAACTCGCCAAGAGATGTGCCATGACGATGACAATGACCAAGATCGACAAGGACGCCGATCAGATTGATCACAAGACCTGCCGTTACATCTGCGATGCCGTGGGTGAACGGCTTCAGCAAAGCATGCGGCCAGAGCCCGCGCTTTCGTCTCGCCTGCAGCAGCTCCTCGACGAGATGCAACGGCGGGAAGCCGATCGCCATTAGATGTTGAGGGCTGCCCAGCAGCTCAATTGCGTTTTTGCAACAGCGCCCGGGAGAGATTTTACAGACAGACGGGTTGCGTTTGGCGGCGGGTCCGGTGACAACGCTGCATGCTCTCCATCACTGACATCTCGGTCCGGATCGCCGGACGGCTGTTGATCGATCACAGTTCGGTACAAATTGTGCCCGGAGCCCGCGTCGGATTTGTCGGCCGCAACGGCGTCGGCAAATCGACGCTGTTTCACGCCGTCCGGGGCGACATCCCGACCGAGAGCGGCAGCATCGCGCTCCCGCCGCGCTGGCGTATCGGCAGCCTCGCGCAGGAAGCTCCCGACGGGCCCGAAAGCCTGATCAACGTCGTGCTGAAGGCCGATCTCGAGCGCGACGCGCTGCTGCGCGAGGCCGAGACGGCGCACGATCCGCACCGGATTGCCGAAATCCAGACCCGGCTGGTCGATATCGACGCCCATTCCGCGCCCGCCCGTGCCGCGGCGATCCTCTCCGGCCTCGGCTTCTCGACATCAGACCAGGCGCGGCCGTGCGCGGAATTTTCCGGCGGCTGGCGCATGCGCGTCGCGCTGGCGGCGACGCTGTTCTCCGCGCCCGACCTTCTCCTGCTGGACGAGCCGACCAACTATCTCGATCTCGAAGGCACGTTGTGGCTCGAGAACCATCTCGCCAACTATCCGCGCACGGTGATCGTGATCAGCCACGACCGCGATCTCCTGGACACTTCGGTCGATCAGATCCTGCACCTCGATCGCGGCAAGCTGACGCTCTACAAGGGTACCTATTCCTCGTTCGAGGAACAGCGCGCCGCGCGCGAACTGCTCGACGCCAAGCACGCCAAGCGGCAGGCCGATGAGCGCAAGCGCCTGCAGGATTTCGTCGACCGCTTCAAGGCCAAGGCATCGAAGGCACGGCAGGCGCAGTCGCGCGTGAAGATGCTGGAGCGGATGAAGCCGATCACCGCGCTGGTGACCCAGGATGTTCACGAGATCTCGTTCCCGGCACCGGAGAAGCTGCTGTCGCCGCCGATCATCGCGGTCGATGACGTCTCGGTCGGCTACGAGCCCGGCAAGCCCGTTCTCAATCGCGTGACGCTGCGCGTCGATACCGACGACCGCATCGCGCTGCTCGGGGCCAACGGCAACGGCAAGTCGACGCTGGTCAAGCTGCTGGCGGGCAAGCTCGCGCCGTTTGCCGGCAGGATCACGAGGGCCGACAAGCTGTCGGTCGGCTATTTCGCCCAGCACCAGGTCGACGAGCTCAATCTCGACGGCTCGCCCTATGATCACATCCGCAAGCTGATGCCGGAGGCGCCGGAGACCAAGGTGCGCGGCCGCGTCGGCGCGATCGGTTTCTCAGGCAAGGCCGGCGACACGCTGGTGAGGAGCTTGTCGGGCGGCGGAGAAGGCGCGGCTGCTGCTCGGGCTTGCCACGTTCTACGGCCCGAACATGATCATCCTGGACGAGCCGACCAACCATCTCGATATCGACAGCCGTGCGGCGCTGGCGGAGGCGATCAACGAATTCCCCGGCGCGGTCATGATGGTCTCGCACGATCGTTATCTGATCGAGGCCTGCGCCGACCGCCTGTGGGTCGTGGCGAACCAGACCGTGACCGCCTATGACGGCGATCTCGACGAGTATCGACGCATGATCCTGTCGGCCAATGATGGCCGGCCGGCCTCGCGCGAGCGCGTCAAGGAGCTCGCCAAGCTGGAGCGCGCCCGCAACGAGAAGCGTGCTTCACCCAGACAGCGGGTCCAGCAAGCCGAGGCCGAGATCGAGCGCATCAACGGCATCATCGCCAAGATCGATACCGCGCTCGCATTGCCCGATATTTTTACGCGCGACCCCAAGCAGGCCGCGCAACTGACCAAGGCGCGCGCCGGCGCCGAGAGCGCGCTACAGCGTGCCGAGGAAGACTGGCTGGAAGCCAGCGCCGAACTCGACGAAGCCGCGAATTAGATTTGCCCCACCGGGCGGAGCCACATATTCGGTGTCGTCCCTGCGACAGCAGGGATCCATAACCACAGCTAGTTATTGTTGCACGATGGTGGAACGACGAGCCCCGTTCACAACACGGGCCGCGGAGTATGGGTCCCTGCTTTCGCAGGGACGACGGTGGAGGGAGCGCCAGGGCTCTGTCCGGTGTGATGCCAGCGCAAGCAGGCATCGACCTGCCGCTGCGGCGAAAATACCCTAACCCTGCGAGGTCTTTTTCTTCTTCGGCTTCGCCTGCTTCGGCTCCGGCACAGGGTCCGCACCGCGCTCGACGGACGACAGGCGCCCTGAGGAGAAGGTGTAGATGCCGGCGCGCGCGCCACGCGACCAGGTCACGACCGCAACACGCTCGCCGCCCGGCCCATTGGACAGGTTCACACTGTCGGGAGCACCGATGCCGCGCACGACGTCGCATTCAGTGTGGCCGAGTGCAACGCTACCGCCGGTTGGCTGCGGCGGCGGTGCACCGCCGGCCTGCGCGTTGGCATCGGCGGCGCCCGGCGGTGCCATGCCTGGACAGCTGCCGTCGGCACTGACGAGATCGTCGTTGGTTACCGGCTTGTCCGGCGTCAGCGGCGGCGATTCGATCGAGATGTTGCGGATGAACACCCGCCCGGGACGCGAGAACCATTCCGCATCGCGCGAAAACAAGTCGGATCCGGCGCCCGAACAGCCGGCAAGTCCCGGTGCAAGCACCAGCAAGGCCAACAGAGACTTCCGACTGAATGTTCCGTCCTGCACGATCGACAAAGCTCCTACCCCTTCACCTAAGGGCTTGTCCGAACATCACTTTGCGGCATGACCGTGGCCCGCCCCAAGAAACGTCGAATTATCATTAATTAGTAGCTATCGCTATTGGCGCCGCTGCCAGCGTCCCCGCTCGTCGGTCTGCCAATAGGTGACCTCGAAGCCGCGGGCCTTGCAAGCAGTCCAGCTTTCCCTGGCCGAGGCCACCGCGTCGGGATCGTCGCCATTGAACACGAGGACCACCCGCTCGTAGCTGTCGCAGTCGGCCGGCAGCGCCGCATTGTCGACCAGGAAGCGGACATTGGCCCGATTCGGGTTGCCCTCCTCGATCGACAGGATGATCGGCTGGTCCTGCGCGTCGGCAACGCGCGAGGTCGCGTGCGGCAGGAATGAATCGTCGCTGTAGGTCCACAGATGCGCGTCGAGCGTCTCGGCGCGCTCCTGCGACGTCGATTGCACGACCACGCGCCAGCCGCGCTCGAGCGACTTCTCAAGCAGCGGCGGCAGCACGCTCTCCAGCGTCATGTTCTGCAGATGGTAGAACAGAACCTCGGTCATGCGCCGGCCGACACTCTATTTCCCAGCTTCATAATAGTCGGAGACCAGCCGCTCGAGCAGCCGGACGCCATAACCCGAACCCCAGCTCTGATTGATCTCGGTCTTCGGCGCGCCCATCGCGGTGCCGGCGATGTCGAGATGCGCCCACGGCGTGCCGTCGACGAAACGCTGCAGGAATTGCGCTGCCGTGATCGAGCCGCCGTTGCGCCCGCCGGTGTTCTTCATGTCGGCGAATTGCGAATCGATCTGCTTATCGTATTCGGGACCAAGCGGCATGCGCCACACCTTCTCACCGGTCTCGAGGCCGACCGTGGTCAGGCGCTCGGCGAGTTCGTCGTTGTTGGAGAACATGCCGGCGTGATCGGTGCCGAGCGCGACCATGATCGCGCCGGTCAGCGTGGCCAGATCGACCATGAATTTCGGCTTGAACTTCTTGGCGACGTACCAGAGCACGTCGGCGAGCACGAGGCGTCCCTCGGCGTCGGTGTTGATGATTTCGATGGTCTGGCCGGACATCGAGGTGACGATGTCGCCCGGACGCTGCGCATTGCCGTCGGGCATGTTCTCGACCAGGCCGATGGCGCCGACCACATTGACGCGGGCCTTGCGCGCCGCGAGCGCGTGCATCAGCCCGACCACGCAGGCCGCACCGCCCATGTCACCCTTCATATCCTCCATGCCGCCGGCCGACTTGATGGAGATGCCGCCGGTGTCGAAGCAGACGCCCTTGCCGACGAACGCGACCGGCGCCTCGCTCTTCTTGCCGCCGTTCCAGCGCATGATCACGGTGCGGCCGGGCCGCGCCGATCCCTGCGCGACGCCGAGCAGCGCGCCCATGCCGAGCTTGGTCATCGCCTTGACGTCGAGCACCTCGACGCTGACGCCGAGCTTGCGAAGCTGGCTGGCGCGGCGTGCGAATTCCTCGGGATACAGCACGTTCGGCGGCTCGTTGACGAGCTCACGCGCCAAATTCACACCATCGACGACGGACGCTTCGGGCGCATACGCCTTCCTGGCGGCGGCAACATCGTCGACGGCGATCGAGACGTCGGCCCGCAGGGCGGCGCCGTCCTCGCCATCCTTCTTCTTGGTCTTGTAGCGGTCGAACTTGTAGGCGCGCAGACGGATGCCGGTGGCGATCGCGGCGGCCTGGCCGGCGGCCATCGCGGCATCGGGCAGTTCCGCGATCACGGTCATCGAACCGCTGCCGGCATTGAGCTTGCCGGCCACCGCGCCGCCAAACTTGAGGAAATCCTTCGCCTTGAGGTCGGCTGCCTTGCCGGTGCCGATCACGATCAGCCGCTCGACCTTGATTCCCTCCGGCGCCAGGATGTCGAGGATCGCCCCGCTCTTGCCCTTGAACTGGTTGGCGGCCGCAGCCCGCTTGACCGTCTCGGCGGCGGCTCCCAGCGCCTTCCGGGTGGCGGCTCCCAGCTTCAATTGCTCGTCGCAAAAGGCGACCAGAATACCGCGAGCGGACGCGGAGAATGGGACAAAGCCGACCTTGACGGCGTCGGACATAGGAAAATCCTCCAGAACTCAGGGTGTTGCTCGGACCTGAGGCGGTCCTTCCGGCACGCGGGGTGAGCATTGCGATGGCGGTCCGGAACCAGCCCGGACCGGGCTTGTCACGCACTATGACCCGTCGGCTGCGTCGCTGCCAAGCGCCGGAGTGGCCGGAAGGCCACAAAAGCGATTAATTAACCATAAATTAAGCGTGCCTTGGCCCGGCCATTTTGTTGACGGATCAAAGGGATGGTAGTGAGAGAGTGACTAGAGAGTGAGCCGGACGGGTCCGCGGCTCGACCATAGGGGAACCCGGGTTGACGGGGATGGTCGAAAGCCGTGCGTTTGGTTGCGTGCAGGGGGCCTTGGGGGTCGTGCGGTAGCGATGGGGTCGATCGACAAGTACATCTTTAAAACGACGCTGGCGTCGTTTGCGCTTGTCCTGGTCAGCCTCACCGGCGTGATCTGGATTACGCAGGCGCTGCGCGGCATCGACCTGATGACCAGCCAGGGTCAGACCATCCTCACCTTCCTTGGCATCACCGGTCTCGTGATTCCCGCCCTGGTGCTGATCATCGCCCCGATCGCGCTGATGATCGCGATCTCCCATACGCTGAACAAGCTCGCGACCGATTCCGAAATCATCGTCATGAACGCGGCGGGCTTCTCGCCGATCCGGCTGTTCCGGCCGTTCTTCCTTGCCACCTGCGTGGTAGCGGCCCTGGTCGCCTTCATCGGCGCCTATCTCGCCCCCGACGGCATGCGCCGAATCAAGCAGTGGGACGCCGAGATCACCGCCGACGTGCTGACCAACATCCTGCAGCCCGGCCGCTTCGCCCAGCTCGACCAGAACTTGACGATTCGCATCCGCGAGCGCTTGCCCGGCGGCGTGCTCGGCGGCGTCTTCGTCGACGATCGCCGCGATCCGCAGGAGCGCGTCACCATCATCGCCGACCACGGCACCGTGCAGAAGACCGATCGAGGTTCGTACCTCGTGCTCTATGACGGCAATCTCCAACGGTTCGAGGTTGGCAAGCGCGATCCGGCGCTGGTCGCATTCGCCCGTTACGCCTTCGACATGTCGAAATTCTCGCAGGGCCGCGACGTCACGCTCGGGATTCGCGAGCGCTATCTCTGGGAGCTGATGTGGCCGGACGAGGAAGACAAGACCTATCAGCAGCTGTCGGGCCAGTTCTTCGCCGAGCTGCATGATCGCTTCATGGCGCCGATCTATCCGTTTGCGTTCGCGGCCCTCACCTTCGCCTTCCTCGGCGCACCGCGCACCACGCGCCAAAGCCGCAATTTCTCGATCGGCGGCTCGGTATTCGCGGTGTTCGGCCTGCGCATGGTCGGGTTCGCCTGCTCCGTCATGGCGGTGAAGACGCCGCTCGCGGCGCTGGTGCAATATCTGATGCTGTTCGGCGGCATCGGCGTCGGCATCTGGATGATCGTCGGCGGCGTGGTCGTCGAACCGCCGCCGCGGCTGATGGAAGCGATCAACAGGAACAACGAGCGCATTGCGCGCCTCTTCCGGAGGCCGGCAACCGCATGAGCATGGTCACAAACACGCTCGGGCGTTATTTCGCCGGCCGCTTCGTGGTCGCGGCGGTGGGCGTGTTCGCGGGCATCTTCGTGCTGCTCGTGCTGGTCGACTACATCGAGATGGTGCGCAAGACGTCGGGCCTCGTCTCGGCCTCTGCGATCACGGTCGCGGAGACTTCGCTATTCCGGGTGCCGCAGCTGCTCGAGAAGCTGATGCCGTTCTGCGTGCTGATCGGCGCGATGACCTGCTACCTCGCTTTGTCGCGGCGGCTGGAGCTCGTGGTGGCCCGTGCCGCCGGCGTCTCGGCCTGGCAATTCATCTCACCGGCGCTGGCCAGCGCGATCATGCTCGGCATCTTCGCGACCACCGCCTACAATCCGGTATCGGCCAATCTGCGCGAGCTCTCCAAACGCATGGAAGCCGAACTCTTCGGCTCGGCGCCCGGCGGCGGCATTCAGGACGCGTCCGGCTTCTGGCTGAACCAGATCAACGACGAGGGTCAGGCGATCATCAATGCGGCCCGCAGCGAGCAGCAGGGCGTCCGGCTGACCGGACTCACCGTGTTCCGATTCGACACGGCGCTCCAGTTCAAGGAGCGAATCGAAGCGCGCGAAGCGGCGCTCGAAGACGGCCGTTGGGTGTTCAAGGGAGTACGCCGATTCACCCTCGATAAGCCTCCGGTGGACCAGGACACCTTCTACCTGACCACCACCCTTACCCCGGCACAGGTGCGCAACAGTTTCTCCACCCCGGAAACTGTGTCCTTTTGGCAACTGCCGAACTACATCCGTTCGTCGGAGAGCTCAGGGTTCGCGACGGCTGGCTATCGCTTGCAGTATCACAAGCTCATCGCACAGCCGTTTTTGCTGGCTGCGATGGTGATGTTGGCGGCTTCTGTGAGCCTCCGCTTCTTTCGGATGGGCGGCGTGCAGAAGATGGTTTTGAGTGGCGTGGGCGCAGGCTTTCTGCTCTACGTGCTGTCGAAAGTAACTGAAGATTTGAGCAAGGCTGAGTTGATGCATCCCATCGCTGCGGCGTGGTTGCCCGCTCGTTGTGGGCAGCCTCACCGGTTTCTTAGCCTTGCTGTACCAGGAGGACGGGTAGTGGCTATCGTCGCCGCCCGCCAGTTGAGGTCGCCTGCTCTCGGGCGGCGCAGTGTCCTGCGCCGTCAACGGAGCCGCATGGCCGCGTTTGGCGTTTCGATCTCAGCTCTCCTCGCCGCGTTCGTCGTGGTCAGCGCGCTCGATGTTGTCGCGTCGACGCCGGCTGCCGCTCAGGCGTTCACCTACAATCCGCGTCCGCCGAAGCCGCCCCGCCCGCCGGCCAAGAATGACGGGCAGATGCTGGTTCAGGCGACCGAGGTCGATTACGACTACAACAACCAGCGCATCTCGGCCGTCGGCAACGTCCAGATGTTCTACAACGGCACCAGCGTCGAGGCCGACAAGGTCATCTACGACCAGAAGACCAAGCGTCTTCATGCCGAAGGCAACATCCGCATGACCGATGCGGAAGGCAAAATCACCTACGCCAACATCATGGATCTCAGCGACGACTACCGCGACGGTTTCGTCGATTCGCTGCGCGTCGACACTGAAGACCAGACCCGCATGGCGGCGACCCGCGCCGATCGGTCCAGCGGCAATTACACGGTGTTCGACAACGGCGTTTATACCGCCTGCGCTCCCTGTAAGGATGATCCGAAGAAGCCGCCGCTCTGGCAGGTCAAGGGCGCGCGCATCATCCATAACCAGACCGAGAAGATGCTCTATTTCGAGAACGCCCAGCTCGAATTCTTCGGCGTTCCGATGGCCTATCTGCCCTACTTCTCGACGCCCGATCCGACCGTGAAGCGCAAGAGCGGCTTCCTGATGCCGGGCTTCACCACGTATTCGGCGTTCGGCGTCGGCGTCGAAATCCCCTATTACTTCGCGCTCGCGCCGGACTTCGACGCGACCTTCAATCCGCGCATCACGTCGAAGCAGGGCGTGCTGTTCCAGGGCGAATTCCGCCAGCGTCTGTCGAACGGCGCCTATCAGATCCGGCTCTACGGCATCGACCAGCTCGATCAAGGCGCCTTCGCCGGCCAGCCCGGCGACCGCCAGTTCCGCGGCGGCATCGAGACCAAGGGTCAGTTCGCGCTGAACGACAAGTGGACTTGGGGCTGGGACGGCGTGCTGCTGTCCGACTACTACTTCATGTCCGATTACCGGCTGGCCCAGTACAAGGACCCGTTCGGATCGTTCCTGTCGCTGCCGACCGAGGCGATCTCGCAACTCTATCTGACCGGCGTCGGCAACCGCAGCTTCTTCGACGCGCGCGCGATCTATTATCTCAGCTACTCGGGCAACCAGAACCAGGTTCCGGTGGTCGCGCCTGTCATCGACTACAACAACGTGATCAACAGCCCGATCCTCGGTGGCGAGTTCAGCTACAAGGTGAACTTCACCAGCCTGACCCGCGAAACCGCGGTGTTCGACCCGATCACGGCACAGGCCGCCAACCCCCTTAACCCGTTGTGCACGACCACGTCCGCTGATCCGATGGCGCGGACGCCGTCGCAGTGCCTGCTGCGCGGCATGCCGGGCACCTACACAAGGCTGACCGCCGAGGCGCAGTGGCGCAAATCCTATACCGACCCGCTCGGCCAGATCTGGACGCCGTTCGTCGGCGTCCGCGCCGATGCCATCAACGCCGACATCTCGAACCAGCCGGGCGTTTCCAACTTCCTGCCGGTCGGCGACACCCAGACGGTCCGCCTGATGCCGACCGTTGGCTTCGAATACCGCTACCCCTTCATCAACGTGCAGCCGTGGGGCACGACGACCATCGAGCCGATTGCGCAGGTCATCATCCGGCCAAACGAGCCCGACGCCGGCAAGCTTCCGAACGAGGACGCGCAGAGCCTGGTGTTCGATACCTCGAACCTGTTCGCGGTCGACAAGTTCTCCGGCTACGACCGCGTCGAGGGCGGCAGTCGCGCCAATGTCGGCGTGCAGGCCACCACGCAGTTCGATCGCGGCGGCAGCGTCAAGGCGATGTTCGGACAGTCCTACCAGATGTTCGGATTGAACTCGTTCGCGGTCGCGGACGTCACCAACACCGGCGTCGACTCCGGCCTGCAGAATCCGCGCTCGGACTATGTCGCCAGCCTCGCCTACTCGCCCAACCGCACCTACACGTTCAGCGTCCGCTCGCGGATGGACGAGGCGACCTGGAACATCAACCGGTTCGAGGCCCAGGCCAGCGCGAACTTCGACCGCTGGTCGGTCAGCCTGATGTACGGCGACTATGCCGCGCAGCCGGAACTTGGCTATTTGACGCGCCGCGAAGGCATCCTCGCCAGCGGATCGATCAAGGTGGCGGCGAACTGGGTGGTTCAGGGCGCGGCGCGCTGGGACCTTGAAGCGAACAAAATCAACCAGTACGCGTTCGGCGCGGGCTATGTGGACGACTGCTTCGTGCTGGCCGCCAACTATGTCACGTCCTATACCTATCAGGCGGGCTCGACGCCGCCCGTCCTCAGTCACGCGTTCATGTTCCAGATCGGGCTGCGGACGATCGCCCAAACCTCCACGACCAGCAGTTCGGCTGGCATGCAGTAGCGAGCGAGCGGTCTGGCGGGGGGCGTGGATTGCCTGCAGGCCTGTGGCTCCGGCTTGAATTGGTTTAAACGGCTGACATGACGATAATGACGACCGCTAGCCTGCCAACGCGCCGCTATCAGCTAGTGTTGAGTTTCCTGCTGGCTCTTTTCCTCCTGCTTGGAGGCGGTGCGCGACTGCATGCCCAGACCATCGCCGTGATGGTCAATGGCGAGCCCATCACCAATTACGACATCGAGCAGCGCGCCAAGCTGAACGCGCTGACCGGCGGCAAGACCCCCGATCGGAAGACCGTCCTCGACGAACTGATCGACGAGAAGCTGAAGATCAAGGAAGCCAAGAAATTCGGCGTCGATCCCTCCGCCGGCGATATCGACCAGTCCTTCGGCGGCATGGCGCAGCGGATGCGGCTTTCCGGCGACCAGCTCACCAAGGTGCTCGAGGGCAAGGGCATCCGCCCGGACACGCTGAAGCAGCGCATCAGGGCCGACATGGTTTGGACCAGCCTGGTCCGCGGCCGCTTCAAGGAAAGCCTGCAGGTTGGCGAAAAGGACGTCGCCAACGCGGTCAAGGAGACCGGAGGGACGGCTGAGGCCGAGGCATTCGAATACAGGATGCAGCCGGTCGTTCTGATCGTGCCCCGCGGCGCGCCGCAGTCGGAGTTCGAGGGGCGCCGCAAGGAAGCGGACAGCCTGCGCGAGCGCGTCACCAGCTGCGAGGAAGCCAACACCTCCTTCAAGTCGATGCGCAACGCCGCGATCCGCGAGATCGTCGTGAAGACCTCGGCCGACCTGCCGCAGTCGCTGCGCGACATCCTGGACAAGACCCCGGTCGGCCACCTCACCCCTCCAGAGGTCACCAAGCAGGGCATCGAAATGGTCGCCCTCTGCGGCCGGAAGGCAACCACCGTCGACACGCCGAAGAAGCGTGAGATGCGCGACAAGATGTACGTGCAGAAGTACGAGGCGAAGTCGAAGGCCTATCTGCAGGAAGTCCGGAAAGCCGCGATGATCGAATATCCAGGCGGGCGATGATCGACTATCGTTGACGCATGGCTCAACCTCTCGCACTGACATCCGGCGAGCCCGCAGGCATCGGCCCCGATATCACGCTCGCCGCATGGCTGCGACGCCGCGAACTCCATCTCCCGCCGTTCTATCTGCTCGGCGACCGTGCCGCGCTTGCCGAACGCGCCAAGACGCTCGGGCTTGCCGTCGAATTGGCCGAGGTCAGCGCCGAGGAGGCATCCGCGACGTTCGCACGCGCCCTCCCCGTCGTTGCGACCGGCAAGGCGGCGAAGGCGCTACCGGGCCAGCCCGACGGCACGAGTGCGGATGCGGCGCTGGCGTCGATCCGGCAGGCCGTCGCCGATGTCGCCGCTGGCAAGGCCAGCGCCGTCGTCACCAATCCGATCGCCAAGAACGTGCTGTACCGCGCCGGCTTCCGGCATCCCGGCCACACAGAGTTCTTGGCCGAGCTTGCCGCAAGCGGCGGGCGCGCGCCGCAGCCGGTGATGATGCTGTGGTCGCCGGCGCTCGCCGTCGTCCCGGTGACGATCCATGTGTCGGTCCGCGAGGCGCTGGCGCAATTGACGACCGACTTGATCGTGTCAACCGCTCGGATCGTGGTCGCGGACATGAAGGCGCGGTTCGGCCTCGCGGCGCCGCGGCTCGCCATTGCCGGCCTCAATCCGCATGCCGGCGAAGACGGCACGCTCGGCATGGAAGACGTCGAGATCGTCGCGCCCGCGGTCGAGATCCTGCGCCGCGATGGCATTGCCGTCCGAGGCCCGCTGCCGGCCGACACCATGTTCCACGCAGCCGCGCGCAAGACCTATGACTGTGCGATCTGCATGTATCACGACCAGGCGCTGATCCCGATCAAGACCGTCGCGTTCGAGGACGCCGTCAACGTCACCCTGGGACTGCCGTTCATCCGGACGTCGCCCGATCACGGCACCGCGTTCGATATCGCCGGCACCGGCAAGGCCAATCCGTCGAGCCTGATCGCCGCCCTGCGGCTCGCCGCGCGCATGGCCGCGGCATCAAGCTAAGTGAGCACGATCGACGATCTGCCGCCGCTGCGCGACATCATTCGCGAGCATTCGCTGTCGGCGCGCAAATCGCTGGGCCAGAATTTTCTGCTCGATCTCAACCTCACCGCGCGCATTGCCCGCGCCGCGGGCCCGCTGGAAGACTCCACCGTGATCGAGGTCGGCCCCGGTCCCGGCGGCTTGACGCGCGCGCTGCTTGCGCTGGGTGCCAAGCGCGTGATCGCCATCGAGCGTGACGAGCGGGCGCTGGCCGCGCTCGACTACATCGCGAAGCGCTATCCTGGCCGCATCGAGATCGTGCATGGCGACGCACAGCACTTTGACCCGCGTCCCTTGCTCGATGGCGCCAAGGCCAAGATCATCGCCAACCTGCCCTACAACATCGCGACCCAGCTGCTGGTCGACTGGCTGTCGATCGAGCCGTGGCCGCCTTGGTACGATATGATGGTCCTGATGTTCCAGCGCGAGGTCGCCGAGCGCATCGTCGCCCATGAGGACGAGGAGGCATATGGCCGGCTCGCGGTGCTCGCCAACTGGCGCACCGAGACCAAGATCCTGTTCGACATCTCGCCCGCGGCCTTCGTGCCGCAACCGAAGGTCACGTCCTCGGTGGTACGACTGATACCGCGCGCCGCACCCGAGCCGTGTGACCGCCGCATGCTCGAGCAGGTCGCGGCCGCCGCCTTCGGCCAGCGCCGCAAGATGCTGCGCCAGAGCCTGAAATCGCTGTCGGTCGATCCGGCGCGACTTGCTGCCGCAGCCGGTATCGACGCGACACGGCGCGCCGAAACCATTCCGGTCGCGGGCTTTGTTGCCATGGCCCGGGAATTGGCCGATATACGGGCCACAAAATAGAACAACAGGAGAAAACGTGATGGCGCGCATGGTTCGCCAATCCCTCGTCAAATTCGATGCACCGCTGTGCGAAACCATCGTCGACACGCCGAAGCCCCAGGGACGCGAAGTGCTGGTACGCATCGAGCGCTGCGGCCTGTGCCATTCCGATCTCCACATCCAGGACGGCTACGCCGATCTCGGCGGCGGCAAGAAGCTCGATACCACCCGCGGCATGACCCTGCCCTTCACGCTCGGCCATGAGATCGCGGGCGTGGTCGACGAGGTCGGCCCCGATGCGCCGAAGGATCTGATCGGGACGAAGAAGGCCGTCTTCCCCTGGATCGGCTGCGGCCAGTGCCGCGACTGCCTCGCCGGCGACGAGAATCTCTGCGTCAAGCAGCGCTTCCTCGGCGTCTCGATCGACGGCGGCTTCGCGACCCACGTGCTGGTGCCCGACGCAAAATATCTGCTCGATTACGATCCGCTGCCGGTCAACCAGGCCGCCACCCTGATGTGCTCCGGCGTCACCGCCTATGGCGCGCTGAAGCGCCTGGTCGATCGTCCGCGCCAGCGCAATTTGCTGCTGATCGGTCTCGGCGGCGTCGGCATGATGGGCCTGTCATTCGCACAGGCGATGTTCAAGCAGCCGATCACGGTCGCCGATCTCAGCCCTGCGGCGCGCGAGACCGCGCTGAAGAACGGCGCGGCGGCCGCCTATGACCCGGCAGAGCCCGATGTCGTCAAGCGCATGCTGAAGGAGAGCGACGGCGGCTTCGACGGCGTCGTCGACTTTGCCGGCAACGAGAAGTCGATGGCGTTTGCGGTGTCGACGGTCGCGCGCGGCGGCAAGATCGTGGTGTCCGGCCTGATGGGCGGCCAGTTCACGCTGCCGATGGTGCAGTGGGTGTACAAGCGCATGACCATCGAAGGCTTCATGGTGGGCACGCTGGCCGAAGGTCAGGAATTGATGGCGCTCGCCCGCGCCGGCAAGATCAAGCCGACGCCGATGAAGGAAGAGCCGATGGCCGGCGTCCAGAAATGGATCGACGAGCTGCGCGCCGGCAAGGTCGTCGGACGCATCGTCCTGAAGAACTAGAGCATGATCCGGAAAAGTGTGACGCGGTTTTCCGAAAGACCATGCTGAGACATGACGTCCCGCCGGTGCTGCTACCGCCGGCGGGACGCGGCCGCTCCGGTGGTACCCGACAGTCGAACGAAGCCGTCGTTCGGTTCGTGTTCCGCGGCCACCGGCCCGCCGCAATTGCGGCACCCCGCGAGCCCCAATTAAGCCCTACCCGTTCCGGATTTGCGGCGCATTGCGACCCAACTCTTTGCCGACATTGGAATCTCCAGCGTTTGCGTAAAAAAAGAGATACCGGGGACGCGTATGTCAAATCGTTCAGCGAAATTCGCTGCGGCGCTTGCCGCCAGCATGCTGGCCGGCGCCAGTTTCGGCGCCATGGCCCAGACCGCCGCCAATACGGCCAATAGCACCAACGCGGCGGACACCTGTCTGTCCGCGCCCAAGGGAACCGCGCCTGCGGGAAGCCACTGGTTCTACCATCTCGATCGCAGCAAGAAGAAGTGCTGGTATCTCGGCGAGGCCAAGAACAAGGCGGCCAAGACGGCGACCACGACCGCACAGCCGCCGCCGCCGGCGGCAGCCGCGCCCGATACCACAACGGCCGACGCGACGCCTCCACAGAGCCAGCCGGCGCCGCAGAGCCAGCCCGCGCCGCAGCAGCCGGCGATGCGCAAATCAGTCGCCGACGCCCATGCCGAATGGCCCTCACCGCAGGTCGCGGCTGTGCCTGCGCCAAGCGCCGACGCCACCCAGGTCGGTGGAACGGCAGCCGCCACCGATCCGGCAGCACCGGGTCCCAACGCCCAGCCGTCCGACGTGAACGCCAGGTGGCTGGATGCCTCGAGCATGGCCGGAACCAACGGAACCCGGCGCGCCGCGGACCCGCCGACCGTGGTCGCGCAGGCTGACGCGACACCGCAACAGGCGGCCGCGCCGGCGCCTGCCGCCACAGCCGAGGCGTCGGTGGAGAAATCATCGTCGACGCAGATGTTGCTGATCGTGATGGTTGGAGCGCTGGCGCTGGCCGGCATGGTCAGCGCGCTGGTGTTCGGGCTGACCCGCAGGCGCTCGGCGCCCTACCAGACCGAGGACGAGTGGCACGCGCCGTGGGATTCGCTGCACACCGAGCCGGCGCCCCCGATGGCAGTTGTCAGCCGGGACCGTCCGCTGCGTCTGTCCGAGGCTGCGCCGCGCCGCGCGGAGACGCCCGTGCCGCGCCATGCCGAGACGCCTCCCGCTCCACGCCGCGCCGAGACGGCGGCTGCTCGCCGGGAGGCTGCGCGCGATCGGGATCAAAGAGAGCAGGACAACAAGCAGATCGCCGCAATGCTGCAGCGGCTTGCGCGCAGCGCTGCGAACTAGAGTGCGCTGAAGGAAATGACCGTGATGCGATCCCCCGCGATCGCGTCACGGCTTCAACCTGCTACTTCTCGAGCTGACGCTGCAGGCCGCGCACGAATTCGGTGAGGCCGGTGCGGCGCTCGCGCTTGAGGCGCTCGGCCTTCAGGATCGACTGCACCTCGGCAAATGCATCGTCGACGTTGTGGTTGACGACGATGTAGTCGTATTCCGCCCAATGGCTCAGCTCATGACTGGCGCGGCTCATCCGTCCGCGGATGACCTCTTCCGAATCCTGCGCCCGGGTATGCAGCCGCTTCTCGAGATCGGCGGCCGACGGCGGCAGGATGAACACCCGCACCACATCGGCGCTGGCTTTCTGGTGGAGCTGTTGCGTGCCCTGCCAGTCGATATCGAACAGAACATCCTGCCCCACCGATAGGGCGGCCTCGACCGGCGCGCGCGGCGTGCCATAGCGATTGTCGAATACGGTGGCCCATTCGAGCAGTTCACCCTGCTCGACCATCGTCTCGAACTTCTTCTTGTCGACGAAGAAATAGTCGCGGCCCTCGACCTCGCCCGGCCGCATCGGCCGCGTCGTCGCCGACACCGACATCTTCAGGCCCAGCTCGCGCTCCAGCAGCATGCGCGACAGCGTGGTCTTGCCGGCGCCCGAGGGCGACGACAGGACGAACATCAGTCCGCGCCGCTCAACGCCGTCAAAACCCCGCGCCGTCATCATTCACTCCAGATTCTGGACCTGTTCGCGGAACTGCTCGACCACGTTCTTCATTTCAAGCCCGGTGTTGGTCAGCTCGACGTCATTCGACTTCGAGCAGCAGGTGTTCACCTCGCGATTGAATTCCTGGGCGAGGAAGTCGAGCCGGCGCCCGACCGGACCGCCCTTGCCGATCATCTCGCGCGCCTGGGCGATGTGCGAGGCGATGCGGTCGAGCTCCTCGCGGATATCTGCCTTGGTGGCGATCAGGATCGCTTCCTGGTTCAGGCGGTCGGCATCGAAGCGGTCGGAGGTCTCGAGCAGGGCCGCGATCTGCTCGGCAAGCCGCGCCTTGATCGCCTCGGGCTTGCGGCCGGGAGCGGTCTCGGCGCGCTTGGCGAGCCGCTCGATCTCGTCCATCCGCTGCATCAGGATCTGCCCCAGCGCATCGCCCTCGCGGCGGCGCATCTCGACAAGGCTCCCGAGCGCCTGCTCGAAGGCCATCGCTGCCGCCTCGCGCGCGGCCTTGTCCTCGTCCTCGTTGCTCTCGGGCTCG
The DNA here is from genome assembly GCF_054060035.1 of Bradyrhizobium sp. USDA 3262. Classification (NCBI taxonomy): domain Bacteria; kingdom Pseudomonadati; phylum Pseudomonadota; class Alphaproteobacteria; order Hyphomicrobiales; family Nitrobacteraceae; genus Bradyrhizobium; species Bradyrhizobium sp. USDA 3262. Next base: position 4,998,987 of record NZ_JBSSCT010000001.1, on the reverse strand, counting down.
ACCACCTCGATGACGCCCTTGATGCCGAGCAGTCCGTCGATGCTCGGTGCCACCGCGTCGATCCGCTGCGCGAGCGTGCCGGCGACCTTCACCACGGCGGCGAGCACGTCCTCATTGATCCGGATCGTCTGCGCCGCGTCGGTGCGCTTGACGCTGAGATTGGCGTAGACCGTGCCGCGCGACAGCAGCTCACCGGCCCGTTTCTTGGCAAGCGCTTCCAGTTCGTCCCAGCCCGGCGGAAGCCGCAACCGCAGGTCAAAGCCCTTGGCATTGACCGACTTCAGCTCCCACTCGAACGTGTAGGGACCGCTTGCGCCATGGCTTCGGGCAAAGCCAGTCATGCTCGACAGCGCCATCGCGTGAACTCTCCAACAGAAGGATATGGGACTCACCCGGAGCCTGCGAGACTCGTGGGGAGCCGGTGCGACCTTAAAACGGATTCCGTGAAAGTGGAATTACGTTCCACCTCCGGAAACGCAGAGCTACAGCATGATCCGGAAAAGTGTGAAGCGGTTTTCCGAAAGATCGTGCTCAAACAAGAAGCTAAAGCGCGACGATCGCATCGCGCTTTAGCGCTGCACCACCGGCGGCGAATTGGTCTGCTGGGCTGCGCCCTGCCGACCGCGCGGCGGCTTCTTTTGATTGGTGGGCTTCGGCGTCGTCGCCGTGGGATTGGTATCGGCGCCGGGCGCCGCGGCGGCAGGCGCCGGATCATCCGCGGGCTCGACCGTGTCGTTCTGGATCTGCTTCTCAGACGCGCGCAGCTTGGCGACGTTCTTCGCGTGCTGGTCGTAGGTTTCGGTGAAGGCGTGGCCGCCGGTTCCATCGGCGACGAAGAACAGGTCGCGGGTACGCGCCGGGTTGGCGGTCGCCTCCAGCGAGGCGCGGCCGGGATTGGCGATCGGCCCGGGCGGCAGGCCGTCGATCACATAGGTGTTGTAGGGCGACGGCTGCGTGATCTCGCTGCGCTTGATCGGACGGCCCAGCGTTCCCTTGCCGCCCACCAGTCCGTAGATGATGGTCGGATCGGACTGCAGCTTCATCCGCTGGCGCAGGCGGTTGACGAACACGGCGGCGACGCGGCTGCGCTCGTCGGCACGGCCGGTTTCCTTCTCGACGATCGAGGCCAGCGTCACCAGCTGGTCCGGCGATTTCAGCGGCGTGTCGGTGTTGCGGCGTTCCCAGATTTCGGCGAGCACGCGCTTCTGCGCCTGCTGCAGGCGCTGGATCACCTGGTCGCGTGTGGTGCCGCGCGGGAACTTGTAGGTCTCCGGCAGCAGCGTGCCCTCGCGCGGGATCTCGCGCACCGAGCCGGTGAAGATGTCGTTGTCGGACAGCCGCGTCACGATCTGCTCGGAAGTCAGGCCTTCCGGTATCGTGATGGCGTGCTGCACCACCTTGCCGTCGACGATGGTGGCGATGACGTCGCGCAGGCTGGCATTCTTCTGGAACGAATATTCGCCGGGCTTGAGATCGGAGCTTGCCTTCAGCGCGAACACGCCGCCGATGAAGACCCACGGATTGACGTTGATCACGCCCTCACGCGAGAGCACGTCGGCGATGTCACGCTTGCCGGCGCGCGCCGGGATGTTGACGATCTTGTCTTCCTGTAGCGGTCCCGGCGATTCCAGCGCCTGCTTGCCGTAGTAATACGTCGCTCCGGCGCCGATCATCAGGATGATCAGGATGGTGAAGATGGCATTGCCGACGATCACGAAGGGATTGCGGGCGCGATCCGAGCGCTTGGGCGGCGGCGGAAGCTGTTCGGGCTCCAGCGCGGCGCGTGGACTCCTCGGTGAAATGGGCGGCCTCTCACTCATCGATGCAAACCAATACCCTGCCGGTTGAATCGTGGCCGGACAAACCCCTGCCCTGCCAATAGCATACGCCCGCTATTAGGAGTCACCGCGGAATACGGCAAAACGGTGGACTAGTTCTAAAGACCTACTAATTGGTCACGCGCTGCACGATCACGGAGGCGTTTGTGCCGCCGAAACCGAAGGAATTGGACAGCGCCACATTGACGTCACGCTTGCGCGACGTATGCGGCACAAGATCGATCGCCGTTTGCACCGACGGATTGTCGAGATTGATGGTCGGCGGCACCACGTTATCGCGAATCGCCAGGATCGCGAAAATCGCCTCGATCGCGCCGGCCGCACCGAGCAGATGTCCGGTCGCGGACTTGGTCGACGACATCGAAACCTTCGAGGCCGCATTGCCGAGCAGACGCTCGACCGCGCCGAGCTCGATCTCGTCGCCAACCTGCGTCGAGGTGCCGTGCGCATTGATGTAGTCGAGGTCTGATGCCGCAAGGCCGGCGCGCTTCAGCGCCATGCTCATGCTGCGGAAGCCGCCATTGCCGTCCGGCGGCGGCGAGGTGATGTGGAAGGCATCGCCCGACAGGCCATAGCCAGTGACCTCGGCATAGATCTTCGCGCCGCGGCGCTTCGCGTGCTCGTATTCCTCGAGCACGAGGACGCCGGCGCCCTCGCCCATCACGAAGCCGTCGCGATCCTTGTCGTAAGGCCGCGATGCCTTTTGCGGGGTGTCGTTGAAGCCTGTGGACAGCGCACGCGCCGCGCAGAAGCCTGCGATGCCGATGCGCGAGATCGGCGATTCGGCGCCGCCCGCGACCATCACCTCGGCGTCGCCGAGCGCGATCAGCCGCGCTGCGTCGCCGACCGCATGCGCGCCGGTCGAGCACGCCGTGACCACCGCATGATTGGGTCCCTTCAGGCCGTGCTCGATCGAGACGTAGCCGGATGCCAGATTGATCAGACGGCCCGGAATGAAGAACGGAGAGACCCTGCGCGGACCGCGCTCCTTCAGCAGCACCGCGGTCTCGGCAATGCCGGTGAGGCCGCCGATGCCGGAGCCGATCATCGTGCCGGTGGCGAACTGGTCCTCATCCGACTTCGGATGCCAGTTGGCATCGTCCAGCGCCTGCTTGGCCGCGCACATCGCATAGAGGATGAAGTCGTCGACCTTTCGCTGGTCCTTCGGCTCCATCCACTGATCGGGATTGAAGGTGCCGTTGGAGCCGTCGCCGCGCGGAATGTAGCAGGCGACCTGGCTCGGCAGGTCGGACACGTCGAACGTGTCGATCGTCTTGCCGCCGCTGTCTCCAGCGAGGATGCGCGCCCAAGTTGCGTCAACGCCGCAGCCGAGCGGTGTAAGCATGCCCAGCCCCGTGACGACAACTCGTCTCATTTCCACGTCTCCGGCCAGCAATGCGCGGCTGATAATAAGAAGCCGGGGGACCGCTCGATCGCAGTCCGTCCGGCCCCGTCAAATTCGCGATCGGCGTCAGCTCTTCGCGTTCTTCTCGAGAAACTTGGTCGCGTCGCCGACGGTCAGAATCGTCTCCGCCGCGTCGTCGGGAATCTCGCAACCGAATTCTTCTTCGAATGCCATCACGAGCTCGACCGTGTCGAGGCTGTCGGCGCCGAGGTCATCGATGAAGCTCGCGCTATCGACCACCTTCTCGGGTTCGACACCAAGGTGCTCGACCACAATCTTCTTAACCCGCTCGCCAATCTCACTCATCGTTCAACCTCGTTGTTCCATTGGACCCGACCCCAAGACGATACGAGCCATCGTGGTCGTCTCGATTACTCAGTCGCGCATAGTCTTGATTCGGCCCGGTCGTAGCCGACTAAAGCCCCGGCGAACGGCAGGCGTCGCCACGCCAATATACAGGGTTTCAAAATCCTGCAATGGCGTTCTTTGCCCATCCACGGGGGCTTCAGCTACCATACTTCCCAAGCCTTGACTACACGCCTGAACCGGCTCCCGAAAACGGCTTTTCGCCGCATTGCGAGAGCCGGCCAGCAGCTCAAATCATAGCCATCCCGCCGTTGACGTGAATCGTCTGTCCGGTGACGTAGGCGGCCTCGTTCGAGGCCAGATAGACCGCCGCAGCAGCGATGTCCTCGGGCGTTCCGAGGCGCGCCGCAGGAACCTTCGCCAGGATGGTTTCGCGCTGCTTGTCGTTGAGCGCATCCGTCATCGGCGTCTTGATGAAACCCGGCGCGATGCAATTGGCGGTCACGCCGCGCTTGGCGTATTCGGCGCCCAGCGTCTTGATCAAGCCGATGATGCCGGCCTTCGACGCGGTGTAGTTGCCCTGCCCCGGATTGCCGGTGACGCCGACGATCGAGGTGATCGCGATGATGCGGCCGAAGCGCTTGCGCATCATCAGTTTGGTCGCGGCGCGCGCCAGGCGGAACGTCGCGGTCAGGTTGACCGCGATCACGTCGTCCCAATCCTCGTCGCGCAACTGCACGAACAGGTTGTCGCGGGTGATGCCGGCGTTGGCGATCAGGATGTCGACCTGCCCCATCGCAGCTTCCGCTGCCGGCACCAGCGCCTCGACATCATCCTTGCTGGAAAGATTGCAGGGCAGCACGTGCACGCGCTCGCCGAGCTTGGCCGCAAAGCCGTCCAGCACCTCGCGCCGCGTCCCCGAGATCGCCACCGTCGCGCCCTGCGCATGCAGCGCCTGCGCGATCGCGCCGCCGATGCCGCCGGTTGCGCCCGTGACGAGCGCCGTCTTGCCAGTCAGATCAAACATCGAATTCTCCTTCCGGCTGCTTCAAGCCGAAGCTGTGAGCGCGTCCTTGGCCGCAGCAATATCGTTCGGACCGCCGACTGACACGCCGACCGCGCCGTCGGCAATGCGCTTGACGAGGCCGCTCAGCACCTTGCCGGCGCCGATCTCGAAGAACCGCGTCACGCCGTGCCCTGCCATATAGGCGACCGACTCGCGCCAGCGAACCGTCCCGGTAACCTGTTCGATCAGGCGGCGGCGGATCTCGTCGGGATCGGTGATGGCGGAGGCCAGCACGTTGCAGACCAGCGGCGCCGCAGGCGCCTTGATGGTCACGCCGGACAACGCCTCTGCCATCGCATCGGCCGCCGGCTGCATCAGGTTGCAATGGAACGGCGCCGACACCGGCAGCAGCATGGCGCGCTTGGCGCCCTTGGTCTTGGCGATTTCGACCGCGCGATCGACCGCGGCCTTGTCGCCGGAGACCACCACCTGGCCGCCGCCATTGTCGTTGGCGGCCTGGCAGACTTGTCCCTGCGCCGCCTCGTTGGCGACCGCCACGGCGGTTTCGTAGTCGAGACCGAGCAGCGCGGCCATCGCACCGACGCCGACCGGCACCGCCTTCTGCATCGCGAGTCCGCGGGTGCGGAGCAGCCGCGCGGTGTCGCTGACGGAGAGGCTCCCGGCGGCAGCCAGCGCCGAATACTCGCCGAGCGAGTGCCCGGCAACAAAGGCCGCGTTGCGGCCGACCGAGAAGCCGGCCTCGCTCTCGAGCACGCGCAAAGTGGCGATCGACACCGCCATCAGCGCCGGCTGGGCATTTTCGGTGAGCTGCAATGTCTCGCCGGGACCGTCCCAGATGATCGCGGTCAGCTTCTCGCCCAGCGCGGAATCGACCTCGTCGAACACCGCCTTGGCCGCCGGAAAGGCGTCGGCCAGGGCCTTGCCCATGCCAACCGCCTGCGAGCCCTGCCCGGGAAACGTAAATGCTGCCGTCATCGGCGATCCCTACCTTGTTGAGCGTGATCTCCGCGCAGGCGCTTTAGGCCTGGCAGGGGAAAACGGTATCCGCGTCGCGCAAAACGCGCCACGGCGGGTCCGGGCCAATCCTTGCAAACCAAGCCTTAACAACCAGCCTTGGCAATCAGGCCTTGGCAACCAAGCCATGGCAGCCCAGCCTTGCAACCGGCCTCGGACCGGGCCGTAAGACACTGACGGAGGCGGTGCTGTCAAGCCGCGACGGAGGAACCCTGGGGATGCCGGTCCGGCTCCGGGCTAGAACCCGCCGGCATTCTGGTCGGCGTTAACCTTGGCGCCGGCCCTCGCCCGGCGTGCACTGTTGACCAGCTGGCCCGGACGATCCTCGTTGGCGGGCCTGGCGGTCGCAAGCCGCAGCACGGCGGCGTAGCCCGGCTGCACTTCCATCCGGCCAGCATAGCGGCTTTCGCTCAGGATGCGGTGGACGCGCGGCAGGTTGTAGCAGGGCACGTAGAACAGCAAATGATGCTCGAGGTGATAGTTCACGAAGTACGGCGCGATGAACAGACGCTCGAGGACGTTGGCCCGCGTGGTGCGGGTGTTGCGCAGGGGATCGGAGCTGTCAGGCACGACGGCGTGTTCGGCGATGTTGCGGATGCGCGTGATCACCATCATCCAGGTCAGCAGCGGCACCAGCCACAACAGCGGATAGGCCCACCACACGCCCGCGGCGGCGAGCCCCGCGAACAGCAGCGCGTTGGTGACGCATTGCGGCCCGAGCTTCTGCCAGAAGTTGGCGGCGCGCCGCGACAACGGCCACTCCTTCGGCCCGATCGCATTGAGCAATTGCGCCTTGCGCTGCTGGTAGCCGGTCTGCCCGGTGATATCGCGGAAGAACTTTCGGCGGTAGCTCATCTTCGTGATCGGAAACGGCGCCGACAGCACGAGATCGGGATCATCCTCCTGCTGCGTCCGCGCATGATGCTGCAGATGATAGCGGCGATAGCCGCGGGTCTCCGCGAAGATCGGATAGGCGCACAACCACTGGCTCAGCGTCAGATTGGTCCTCTCGTCCGCCGACAGACAGCCGTGCGCCCCGTCATGCATCAGGATCGCGAGCCCGAGTTGGCGCGAGCCGATGATCGCAACCGCGAGCAGATAGGTCAGCGGATTGGGCCACCACGCGACCAGCGCGATCGCGCCCAGGATCAGCGCCCAGGCGTGCACGATCAGGGCTGCGCCCTTCCACGTCGTGCGCTCGCGCACCGCGACCAGTTCGTCCTCTGTCAGGAAATCGCGGGCTCGCATGCGAAGCGCGGTCATGTGCTTGTCTCCCCGTCCGTTGAGGATGAAGTGTTGGGATCGCCGACCAGGCGCAGACGCGTCGCATCATTGGCCGACGTCGAAGTTGATGTCGCCTGCTCGCCGAGCGCGCGCAGCAATTCGCGGCACATTTCCTCGGAGCCACGGCCCATGGCGAAACCTTCGACGATCACGCCGATCGCAATCGCCCAGAACCGCCGCGAGCTCTCCTCGGGCGCGCGCAGCGAGCGCCAGCCATGGCGCTCGACCTGGCCCGCATAGGCGCGCGCGCCTTCGCTGTGCAGGCGTTCGATGGTGCGCTCGACGAGGGGCGCGAGGTCCTGCCGGCGCCGCGTAAGGGTCAAGGCCTCCGCGAAAAAGGCGACCGTGTCGGTCGCGGTCACGGTCTCGGCCAGGGCGTGGGTGTAGTCCCGCGGGGTGTGGGCATTCAGGGCGGCCTGTTCGGTCGCGCGCGCGAGATAGAGCATGTCGCGGCTGGCCGCCTCGACGAACAGCGCTTCCTTGGTGCGGAAGTAATAGGTGATCTGGCTCGGAAAGGCGTCGGCGGCCGCGGCGATATCGGAGATCGAGGTGCCCGAGAGCCCGCGCTCCTTGAACAGGCGGCTGGCGGCATCGAGCAGCAGCGAGCGCATCTTGCGCCCCGCCGACCGCGTCGCGCGGGCCGCGTGCTTCGGATCGGGCGCAGACGTGCCGCTGGCGGTCTCCGAACCCATACCTCTCGTCCTCCCGGAGATATTTGTATGATATACAAACAAAGAAATCAACGGGAAAACGCCTGAGGTTGCCTCAAACGGCCTGGAGGGCTACGACGCCTCGCGCATCCGGAGGCCGAGAACCCTTGCTTTCGCGGCCAAAATCCGTATAAGCGCGCCATTCGTGGGCTCCGGCCGGGAGCTGAACGGACGGTCTCAGCAAATTCACCTGTTGATTTTGATGTGGCAGGGCCAGTCGGCCCGTCGTCCCGTGCTCCCGCCTTCTGAGCAGCTCGAGTCCTTTCCGAAGGTCTCGAAGGGCTTGTCGCCGGAAACCCGCGCCAACACAGGAAAGGACAACCATGCCTCTTTACGAGCATGTTTTTCTCGCGCGTCAGGATGCGAGCACCCAGCAGGTGGATGAACTGACGGCCCAGATGACGGGCATCGTCGAACAGGGCGGCGGCAAGGTCACCAAGACCGAGAGCTGGGGCGTGCGCTCCCTCACCTACCGCATGAACAAGAACCGCAAGGCGCATTTCGTGCTGATGAACATCGACGCACCGTCGGCTGTCGTCACCGAGATCGAGCGTCAGGAGCGGATCAACGAAGACGTCATCCGCTATCTCACCGTGCGCGTCGAAGAGCATGAGGAAGGCCCGTCCGCGATGATGCGCAAGGCCGACCGTGACCGCGAGCGCGATGACCGTGGTGGTGGCTTCCGTGGCGACCGCGAAGGCGGCTTCCGTGGTGACCGCGATGGTGGTGGTTTCCGTGGCGACCGTGGCCCGCGCCGTCCGCGCGAAGAAGAAGCTGCGACCGAGGAGTAATGAATCATGGCTGATGCTGGTGCCCGCCGTCCGTTTTTCCGTCGTCGCAAGTCCTGCCCGTTCACGGGCGCGAATGCGCCGAAGATCGACTACAAGGATTCCAAGCTGCTGATGCGTTACGTCTCCGAGCGCGGCAAGATCGTGCCGAGCCGCATCACGGCCGTGTCCGCCAAGAAGCAGCGTGAGCTCGCCCGCGCCATCAAGCGCGCGCGCTTCCTCGGCCTGCTCCCTTACGTCATTCGCTAATTGACGACGGCCGGCGGCACGCGCCGCCGGCCGCTCATTCTCATAAGGCTTCCGGGTCGTCCGGTCGCCGATGGTTGGGGTTCTCGATGCAGGACCCCTAACCGCTCGAAGGGGGCGGGACAGCTGATGATCGGAATATTCACCGTTGCACTCGCAGCCGGCGCCGCGTCGGCGCTGATGTTCGCCTCGATCAGTTCGGGCGCGCTGATCTCGATATTGCTGTTCTATCTCGCATCGCTGCCGATCATGGTGGCGGCGCTCGGCTGGGGCCCCCTCACCGCCGCTATTGGTGGAGTGGGTGCGGCATCCGTGCTCGGCACGATCTTCGGCCTTCCCTACAGCATCGCGTTTGCGATGATGGTCGCCGTGCCCGGCTGGTGGCTCGGCCACCTCGCCCTGCTCGGACGGCCGATCGCGGGCGCAGCCGGCGACAGCGCCAAGCAGCAGCCGCCTGCGCTTGAATGGTACCCCGTCGGCCGCATCCTGCTCTGGATTGCAGCCTTCGCCATCGTCACCACGACCGCCGCGCTGCTCACGCTCGGCACCGATACCGACACGATCACCGGCACGCTGCGGCGCGGCCTGCTCAAGATGCTCAGCGCCGGCGAAGCGCAGCCCAGCGGTGACATCGAACGGCTGGTCGACGCGTTGGTGATCTTCGCGCCGCTCGCGGCGACGGTCATCTCCATGGTGACGCTGACGCTGAACCTTTGGCTCGCCGGCAAGATCACGCAAACCTCCGGGCGACTGAACCGACCGTGGCCGGAGTTCCGTCGCACCGCGCTCCCCGCCGTGACGCTGGTCGCGCTGATCGTGGCGGTCGGCGCCAGCTTTGTCGGCGGCATGCTTGCGCTGCTGGCGCAGATCGTCGCGACGGCGCTCGTGATCGCCTATGCGCTGATCGGCTTCGCGGTGCTGCACACCTTGACGCTGTCGCTCGCCAATCGCGGCTTCTGGCTCGGCGGCGTCTACGCCGTCGTCGCCATGTTCGGCTGGCCAATCGTGGCGATGTTCGCGCTTGGTATCGCCGACGCCGTGTTCGGGCTGCGCCGGCGCTATCTGCAGACAAGACCGCCGCCTTTGCCCGCGGCCTGAGATTCGATCCAACCACTTAAACCCGTACTTAGCATCTAAAGGAGAACGAAAATGGAAGTCATTCTGCTCGAACGCGTTGCCAAGCTTGGCCAGATGGGCGAAGTCGTGCGCGTCAAGGACGGGTTCGCCCGCAACTTCTTGCTGAAGCGCGGCAAGGCGCTGCGCGCCACCGAGGCGAACCGCGCCAAGTATGACGGCATGAAGGCCGAGCTCGAGGCCAACAACATCAAGGCCAAGGGCGAAGCGTCCGTGGTCGCCGAGAAGATCGACGGCCGCGACATCGTCATCATCCGCCAGGCTTCCGAATCCGGCCAGCTGTTCGGCTCGGTCACGGTGCGCGACATCGTCACCGCGCTGGCCGCCGACGGCGTGACGGTCTCCCGCCCGCAGGTCTGGCTCGACTCGCCGATCAAGGTGATCGGCGCGCAGAAGGTGACGATCGCGGTTCACCCCGAGGTCGAGACCAGCGTCACCGTGACGGTCGCCCGCTCCGCCGAAGAGGCCGAGCGGATCAAGCGCGGCGAGGACATCTCGACCCGCCAGGAAGACCAGGACGCTGCCGCCGAGGCGCTCGCCGCCGCCGGCGAATTCTTCGATCCGGAGGCCCAGCACGACGAGGAAGCTGCGCCGGCTCCGGCCGCCGAAGAGAAGTAAGCGAGTCCTCATCGCGCAATCGACTGAAGCCCGGCCCTAATCAGGCCGGGCTTTGGATTCGTGCCGCCGCCTTGTCGTCGAGCATGGCGATCGACGCCAACGCGGTCGCGGTGTGCTTCTCCTTGCCGTCGATGACGCAGAACACGTCGGCCGCAACGACGGCGACCTGACGTCCCGGCTTGATCACCCGCGCCCGGCAGATCAGACGATCGCCCGACGCCGGCGACAGCAGGTTCAGCTTGTACTCCGCCGTCAGCGCCGGCTGGCCGCGCGACGTCGCCGCCGCGATCGTGGTGGCGTTGTCGACCAGAAACGCCGTCACCCCGCCGTGAAACAGCCCGTGCTGCTGCAAGAGCTCCGGACGGCGGTCGACCGCGAGCGTGCACGTGCCGCGCGACAGCTCGGCCACCTCGGCACCGACAAGACCCATGAAGCCCTGCCGGCCGACATTGTCGCGAATTCGTGTCGCGATCGGTGCAAAGTCCGGATCGGTCTCACTCATGAAGTCCCTCCTGCTCGCTCCGGCGCACCCGGCGCCACCACCGCGCGGATCGCGCAGGCGATCAGCGTCTCGACCTGTTCGCGCGGATCGCCGGTATGGCGGCCCGACAGCCAGGCGCGGCAGAAGATCTGCGCCGGCCCGATGATCTGGCTGAAGAACAGCACGGCGCTCATCGGCAGCAATTCGCCACGCGCGAGCAGCGGCGCGCGCCAGCGCTCGATGCCATCGGTGAGCCGCGAATTCTCGCTGCGCTGCGCGCCGCGCACCTCCTCGCTGCGCGAAATCTCGAACAGGAAGCGCGCCTCGCGCCGGTTGCTCACGACCCAATCGAGATGGGCGTGGATCAGCCGCGCGACGCCCTCGCCGGCGCCGCAGCTGTCGTCGACCGAGGTGATGATCGCGGCGTGATAGGCCTGCAGGATTTCCAGGAACAGGGTCCCGGCGAGCTCCTTCTTCGAGGCGAAGAAGTGGAAGAAGCTGCCGTTGGACGCGCGGGCGCGGGAGCGGATCTCGGCCACCGTGGCGCCCTCAAAGCCGTCGCGGTCGAACACCGCCAGTCCCGCCGCCAGCAGATCTTCGCGCGCCGTGCTCAAGTCGTCCTCCCCTAGATTGACACTCTAGAGCGCTACTCTAACGGTGGTCAAACGAATACGCCGGACCTTGCGGCCCGGCGTTGGCGATCATTTCGAGGTCGGGGCTTCCGGTGGGCCGGAGCCAGGCGTCGTGGGCGGAGGTGGCGGCGGCGCGGTCGCAGTCACCGGCGGCGCGGCCGGCGCCGGAGCGGGTGTTGCGGCTGCGGCCGGCTCGGACGCGGCAGGCGCCGCTGCCGCAGGCGCCGGTGCGACCTGCGGAACCGGATCGGATCGCACGGCAGCCGGTTCGCCGCCGCCATTGCTCTTCGGCGCGTCGACCTTTGCCGTGTCGGGCTCGGCGGCGGGCTTCGCCGGCTTCTCGGCTTCACCCTTGTCATCATGCCTGGTGGACGTCTTGGGTTCGGTCTTGGGCTCTGTCTTGGGCTCGTCGCTGGTCGCCGCGCCCTTGGGCGTCTCCTCGGACTTCGGCTCCTCGACGGGCTTGCCGCGACGCCCGTGCTTCTGACGCGACGGCTTGCCCTCGCCCGCGGCCTGCGGCGTCTGGCCGTCGTCCGGCTTCGCGCCCTCCGGCGCCTCGCTCGGGCGCGCCATCCGCTTGCCGTGGCGACCCGGACGCCCTTCGGGATTCAAGCCATCGGCGTCGGGTTTGGCACCTTCCTGCGGCGCGGCATCCTGGTGCCGTCGGCGGGCCGGACGCTCGGACGGCTGCTCCGGCGACTGGTTGGCTTCCTGCCTGCCGTCCCGGCCCTTGGCGCCCTCCTTGGCCCCCTTGGGCTGATCCTTGGCCTGATAGCGCGGGTCGTTGGCGCCGTTCGAAATCAGATAGGACGCAAGCACGCCGGCCATGTCGCTGGACGTCGTGTAGTGCTGGCGCAGGAAGCCCGGCAGCGAACCGGCCGGCACCGACTTCAGCAGGCCGCGCGGGCTCTTGTGGCAAGCAGCGCAGGTGCTTGCGAAGATCTGGGAGGGGCTCTTGCCGGCCTCGAGGTTTTGCGCTTGCGCCGAAACGGCTGACAGGCAGCCAATCAGAAGCGCCACCGTCGCCAGACTGAGGGCTCGGCTCAACATTCCTTAAGTCTCCAGATTCCGGAAAAATCGCCGCCAGCGCCTGATGGATCGGCCGCGGCGGTCACCTTTTAGCCGATTATCGCGCGAATGGAAGCGCGCCCATGACGCATCCACGCAATTGTCACATTTTGGAATATCGGCTTTGACCACAACGCTATAGCGCGATCTAATTCCCTGCCTATCTTGAGGTTGGGGACACATTGGGGTGATCAGCTCCGGTGGTGTCGGTGTGCAGCTTGCCGTTCCGTTGGTGTTTCGATGGACCGATTGTTGCGATACTTCTTGGGGCGCTTCATCCGCCGCGGTTCGATCACGTTCACGACCGCGAGCGGCGCTCAATTCACCTGCGGTGACGGCACGGGCGTACCGGTCGCCGTGCGCTTCATGACGCGGGCGGCCGAACTCCGCATCCTGGTCGATCCCGAACTTTATCTCGGCGAAGCCTTCATGGACGGCACGTTCGTGGTGGAGCAAGGCACCATCGCCGACGTGCTGGCGGTCCTGATGGGTCAGGCAGCCATGCTGCCGAACTTTGCCAGGCTGCAGGCCTGGGTGCGCTTCGTCGGACGCCGCGCCCAGCAGATCAATGTGCGCGGCCGATCCAGGAGCAATGTCGCCCGTCATTACGATCTGGACGGCCGCCTCTATTCCCTCTTCCTCGACGCGGACAAGCAATACAGCTGCGCCTATTTCGAGACGCCGGACGCCACCCTGGACGATGCGCAACTCGCCAAGAAGCGTCACCTCGCCGCAAAACTCCTGATCAGGCCCGGGCACCGCATCCTCGACATCGGTTCCGGCTGGGGCGGCCTTGGGCTCTATCTCGCCGAGATGAGTGGCGCCGATGTCACCGGCGTCACGCTGTCGACCGAGCAGCTGCAGATTTCCAACGCGCGGGCGACGGAGCGGAACCTGGCGCACTCCGCGCGTTTCCTGATGCAGGACTACCGCGACATCCCCGGACCGTTCGACCGCATCGTCTCGGTCGGCATGTTCGAGCATGTCGGGGTCGCCTTCTATGAAACCTTCTTTGCGCGCTGCGCCGAACTCTTGAGCGACGACGGTGTCATGGTGCTGCATTCGATCGGGCGCTCGACCGGCCCCGATGTCACCAGCCCCTGGATCCGGAAATACATCTTCCCCGGCGGCTACATTCCGGCGCTGTCCGAGGTCATGCCGGCGATCGAGAAGGCCGGTTTGCTGATCTGCGACATGGAGATCCTGCGCCTGCACTATGCCGAGACGCTGAAGGCGTGGCGCGAGCGCTTCATGGCGCGGCGCGAGGAGGCAGTGCGGCTCTACGACGAGACCTTTGCCCGGATGTGGGAATTCTATCTGGCAGCCTCGGAGATGTCGTTCCGCGTGCAGAACATGATGAACTTCCAGCTGCAGCTCACCAAGCGCCAGGGCGTCGTGCCGATGACCCGCGACTATATCGGTGGCGAAGAAGCCCATCTGCGGCTGAAGGAGGCCGGCGCGGCCAAGCCCCGGCTGCAACTCGCCGGCGAATAGGTCTGACGGAACAGGTGCTGCTAGTTGCGCAGGCTGTAGACCGACCTGCAATGGGCGAAGGTCGGCGCGGGACGGGCCAGATGTGCCGCGGCGGCGGAAATCAACTGGGCATCGCAGGGACCATTGCGGACCTCCGGACGCGCCGCCTGTTCCATCGCCTCGACAAGCGAAGCCAGCCAGCGGCGGTCCATGCCACCTGCCCGGCCAAGCCCTGATCGCGCTGTCTGAAACTCTCGAGCCATCGCCGCCGTATCTTCCCTGAGCGGAGACAACCCGGAATCCGCCGGGTCGTTCCCGCGAACCTGCCGCAAAAAAAATGCGGCGCATGTGATCTGCTTCACAGAGGTCTGTCCCGGGCTGTCGTAGTGGTCCGGAATGACCCGAGAAACACGCCAGACGATGTTGGACCCGCAGCGCGATATCGCGACCGACTACGCCCTGATCGCCACTGGCGTGGTGGCCGCCTTGATCGCGCTGGCCTTCCTCATCCTGGTCTGAGAAATCGACGCCAACAGCCGCCTCGCCCCTCCATGGGTCCGCTCGCCTGGCAAAAGGTTCAGGCTGCGTCCGATTTTTGCCAACGACTGTGCTGATCGGCCGGGTCCCGCCCGGTTTCGGACAAAACCCCCGTCAAGCGGAATGCATCCGACTGTTTCGGATTCACACCTCGCGTTGTGTGAATCGTGCATAAGAAACATCCGTCCTTTCGCTTCGTGCCGGGCTGGCGCTTCATCGCGCCCCCACATCCGAAAATCTCAGTAACGACGAAATCAGAAGAATAAGCTCGTCCATGGCCTTGATTGATTCGAACGTCCACAAGCTCGCGCCCGACGCCGCATCCCCGGCCTACCGGAGTGCGCCGCACAACATCGAAGCGGAACAGGGCCTTCTGGGCGCAATCCTGGTCAATAACGACGCCTTCTACCGGGTCTCCGATTTCCTGGAGCCGAAGCACTTCTTCGAGACCATCCATCAGCAAATCTATGAAACCGCCGGAAGCCTGATCCGGATGGGCAAGGTCGCGAACCCCGTGACCTTGAAGACGTTCCTGCCGGCCGAGCTCGACATCGGCGGCATGACGGTCGGTCAATACCTCGCCCGGCTTGCCGCCGAAGCGACCACCATCATCAACGCCCAGGACTACGGACGCACCGTTTACGACCTCAGCCTGCGCCGCAACCTGATCCAGATCGGCGAGGACATCGTCAACGTCGCCTACGACGCGCCGGTCGACTTCGCGCCGCGCGCCCAGATCGAGGATGCCGAGCGGCAGCTCTACGGCCTTGCTGAAACCGGCCGCTATGACGGCGGCTTCCAGCGCTTCGCACAGGCACTGACGATCGCCGTCGACATGGCGGCGAAGGCGTTCCAGCGCGACGGCAAGCTGTCGGGCATTTCGACCGGTCTGCGCGACCTCGACGCCAAGATGGGCGGCCTGCAGCCGTCCGACCTCATCATCCTCGCCGGCCGTCCCGGCATGGGCAAGACATCGCTCGCCACCAACATCGCCTACAACATCGCCAAAGCCTATGTGCCCGAGGTCCAGGCGGACGGCACCACCAAGGCAGTCAATGGCGGCTGTGTCGGCTTCTTCTCCTGCGAAATGAGCGGCGAACAGCTCGCCACCCGTATTCTCGCCGAGCGCACCGGCATCCCCTCGAGCCACATCCGCCGCGGCGGCATCAGCGAACTGGATTTCGAGAAGATCCGCGACTGTTCGATCGAGCTGCAATCGCTGCCCTTCTACGTCGACGAAACCGGTGGTCTCTCGATCTCGCAGCTCACCGCGCGGGCGCGACGGCTCAAGCGCCAGAAGGGCCTCGACCTGATCGTGATCGACTACATCCAGCTGCTGCAGGGCTCGGGCAAACGCGGCAACGACAACCGCGTGCAGGAAATCACCGAGATCACCACCAACCTGAAGGCGCTGGCCAAGGAACTGAACGTTCCGATCATCGCGCTGTCGCAGCTGTCGCGTCAGGTCGAAAATCGCGACGACAAGCGGCCGCAGCTGTCCGACCTGCGTGAATCCGGCTCGATCGAGCAGGACGCCGACGTCGTGATCTTCGTCTATCGCGAAGAATACTACCTCGCCAACAAGGAGCCGCGCGCGGGCACGCCGGAATATGAGAAGTGGCAGATGGACATGGACCTTGCCCACGGCAAGGCCGAAGTCATCATCGGCAAGCAGCGCCACGGCCCGACCGGCACGGTCGATCTGCACTTCGAGGCCAGCGTCACGCGCTTCGGCGACCTCGCACCCGACGGTCAGGTTCCGGATCACGGCCACTGAGATCCGGACTCGGTTGAACGACGCAGGGCACCCGCGTACAACTGAGCCATGAACATCGTGACTGACGCGAAATCGCAGCTGACGCCCGAAGCCAGTTTGCTGGCGGCCCACCCGACCGCCAGCGGTATCCTCACCATCGACCTCGACGCCATCATCGCCAACTGGCGCAAGCTCGAGAAGACCGCGGTGCCGGCCGAATGCGCCGCCGTGGTCAAGGCCAACGCCTATGGCTGCGGCGCCGAGCAGGTTTCGCGGGCGCTGGCCAAGGCCGGCTGCAAGACCTTCTTCGTCGCCAGCGTCGAGGAGGCCGCCGCGGTGCGCGCGGCCGCTCCCGAGGCGACGGTGTATTCGCTCGGCGGTTTCTTCCAGAACACCGGCGACGCCTATGCCAGGATCGACTGCAAGCCGGTGATCGGCGATCTCAACGAGCTCGCCGAATGGGATGTGTTCTGCCGCCGCTCCGGCTGGTCCGGCGGCGCCGCCATCCATATCGACACCGGCATGAACCGGCTGGGCCTCACGGTCAGTGAGGCGCAGGGCATCATCCCGCGGATCAATGCCGGCGACCACGGCATCACGCTGGTGATGAGCCACCTCGCCTCCGCCGAATTGCTCAACAATCCCGCCAACGCCAAGCAGCTTGCGAGCTTCCGCGAGATCGCGAGCCTGTTCACCGGCGTGCCGGCCTCGCTGGCGAATTCTTCCGGCGTATTTCTTGGCGCGCAATTCCAATTCGAGATGGTGCGGCCGGGCTGCGCGCTCTACGGCGTCAATCCGACGCCGGAGGCCGACAACCCGATGCAGCAGGTGGTCGATCTCAAGGCGCGCATCGTGCAGATCCGCAACATCGACCGCGGCGAGACCGTCGGCTATGGCGGCACCTGGACCGCGCGCCGGCCGACCCGGCTTGCGATCGTCTCCGCCGGCTATGCCGACGGCTATTTCCGCGCCGCCAGCGCCAATGACGGCACCCGCGGCGCCGAGGTCGTGGTCGCCGGCAAGCGCTGCCCGATCGCCGGCCGCGTCTCGATGGACCTGATCGCGGTCGATGTCACCGACCTCGACAAGAATGCCGTGCGGCGCGGCCACATGGTGACGCTGATCGGCGAAGGCATCACGGTCGACGAGGTCGCGCATCATTTCGGCACCATCGGCTACGAGGTGCTGACCAGCCTCGGCCGCCGCTTCGTGCGCATCTACAAGGGCGGCGATGCCGTCGCCGCGAGAAGCGATACGGTCGCCGAAAGAAGCGACGCGGTCGCCGAGACGAGCGAGCCGGCTGCCACGCCCGCTGCGCCGCCAGTCTTGCCAACAGCAGCGCCCGCTGCGCCGCCGCCACTGCCGGCCGCCGAGCCAACGGCGACGTCCACCTGACATGACCAAGGTTCGCGATTGCCGGTGCGCATGAAGATCGCGACCTTCAACATCAACAACATCAACCGCCGCCTGCCCAACCTGTTGCGCTGGCTCAAGACCGCCAAGCCCGACATCGTCAGCCTGCAGGAACTGAAGGCAAGCGACGCCGAGTTTCCCGCGGCCGCGATCGAGCAGGCCGGCTACGGCGCGGTGTGGCAGGGACAGAAGACCTGGAACGGCGTCGCCATCCTCGCGCGCAAGGCCGAGCCGGTGCTGATCCGCACCGCCCTGCCCGGCGATGCCGGCGATCACGAAGCGCGCTACATCGAGGCCGCGGTGCGCGGCATCGTCGTCACCAGCCTCTATCTGCCGAACGGCAATCCGCAGCCCGGGCCGAAATTCGATTACAAGCTCGCCTGGTTCAAGCGGCTGCGCGCCCACGCCGCCAAGCTGCTCAAGCAGGACGTCCCGGTGGTGCTCGCCGGCGACTACAATGTCGCGCCGACGCCCCTCGACATCTATCCGACGCGCTCCTGGGACAAGGATGCGCTGATCCAGCCGAAGAGCCGCGCCGCCTTCAAGGCGCTGGTCGATCAGGGCTGGTGCGACGCGATCCGCACCCTGCATCCGGACGCACCGATGTTCACCTTCTGGGACTACAAGCGCCAGCGCTGGCGACGCGATGCAGGTCTCCGGCTCGATCATCTCCTGCTCAGCCCCGCAGTGGCGCCGCGGCTTGTGAAAGCCGGCGTCGACCGCGCCATCCGCGGCGAGGACGGCGCCAGCGATCACGCGCCGGCGTGGGTGGTGCTGAGGTGATGCACCGGCATCACGCCTCGTGACAATCAGCATGATGGTGGTCGCGACGCGGATCGGATGATGCCGCACACACCGCCGTCGTCCCGGCGAAAGCCGGGAACCATAACCACAGGATTGGCTTGGTAAGTAAAGCTGTGGCCCCAGCGTTGTGCAACAATCACCTTCGGTGGCTATGGGTCCCTGTGTCTTGGAAGTCTGTCAGGATGAGGGTGGGCGGGAAGCCGTTGGGTCCTTGGCGCTTGACGCCGTGAGCCGGCTCGGTCTCCCGCCCGTTCCATCTATCAACCTGAACAGTTGCACGAGGCTGCGCCAAACAGACCTCGCATCACAGGGACAGGCACCGTGATCATAGCTCTTCGTTACGTCGGAATCGACATCTCCAAAAACCACCTCGATATCTTTGATGAGGCTGACGGCGTGCCGAGGCGCATTGCCAACGCGACACAGGCCATCACACAGCAGGTGGCGCGTTGGCAATGCGATGCGCTGGTCGTCTTCGAGGCGACGGGTATCTATGACCTCGCGCTTCGCGAGGCGCTGCGTCAGGCCGGGATCCAGTTCGCACGGATCAACCCGGCCCGTGCCCGCGACTTTGCACGGGCTAGCGGCCTACTCGCCAAGACCGATCCGATCGATGCGCGGATGCTGGCGGCCTTTGCGCGGGCCATGCAGCCCGCCCCCGAGCAGGTCGCCGATCCTGCACGGGGCGCCTTGGCGAGGCTTGCAAAACGGCGGGATCAGCTGGTCCTCATGCGCGCCCAGGAGAAGAACCGGCGCAGCGAGGCCGACGATCGCGCCATGGCCGAACGCATTGGCCGCCTCATCGAGGTCCTCGACAGCGAGATCGCCGAGATCGAGGCCGACATCAGCGCATTGATTAAAGCCGAAGCGGAGATCGCGGACGATGCGAAGTTAATGCGTTCGCTGCCCGGCGTGGGTCCCGTGGCCTGCATGCAGCTCATCGCGCAGATGCCGGAACTCGGGCGGGTCGGACCGAAACAACTCGCAGCGCTCGCTGGCCTTGCTCCCTTCAACGTCGACAGCGGCACCTTCCGCGGCAAGCGCAAGATTGCGGGCGGCCGAAAGCGCGTTCGTGACGCCCTTTATATGGCGGCCCTCAACGCAGTTCGCAGAGCTGATCCGTTCAAGGCCTTCTATGCACGACTGCGACAGGCCGGAAAACCAGCCAAACTCGCCCTCATCGCCATCGCCAGGAAGCTGCTCACGGTCCTCAATGCCATGATGCGAGACCGAAAGCCGTACCTACAGACCAAACCAACATAACAGTTGCCGGCCTGCGCCGGGACGACATCGAGTTTGTTGCGCGAGCTGCGGGGGCTTGCGCGGTCAGGCAACTCAGAGGTATGGGGCGATCACACCTCACCGGAGCGCGCAGGTGGGCTTCCTGTTCGTCCTCATCGTCGGCCTGGTCGCCGGCACCATTTCCGGCATCGTCGGCACCGGCTCGTCGATCATGCTGATGCCGGTGCTGGTCTATCAGTACGGGCCGAAGCAGGCGGTGCCGATCATGGCCGTCGCCGCCGTGATGGCCAATCTGTCGCGCATCCTCGCCTGGTGGCGCGAGGTCGACTGGCGTGCATGCATCGCCTATTCGATCACGGGCATTCCGGCCGCCGCACTCGGCGCGCGCACCTTGCTCGCGCTGCCCTCGCATGCGGTCGATATCGCGATCGGCGTATTCCTGATCGCGATGGTGCCGGTGCGACACTGGCTGGCTCGGCACAGGCTGAAGGCCAATCTCTGGCATCTTGCAATCGGCGGCGCTCTCATCGGCTATCTCACCGGCATCGTGGCCTCGACCGGTCCGCTCAGCGTGCCGCTGTTCCTGTTCTACGGTCTCAGCAAGGGCGCGTTCCTCGCCACCGAAGCCGCAAGCTCGCTCGGGCTCTATGTCAGCAAGTCGGTGACGTTCGAGCGCTTCGGCGCACTGACGCCGGACATCGCACTGAAGGGCCTGATCGCCGGCGCCTCGCTGATGGCCGGCGCCTTCATCGCCAAGCGCTTCGTGCTGCAGCTGAAGCCGGAGTCATTCCGCCTGATCATGGACGGCATCATGCTGGCGGCGGGCACGGCGTTGCTGTGGTCTGCAATGACGCAGTAAAATTCCGACATCGACTGCGTGAGACCAGGCCTTGGGCAAACGGATTTCACCGTGACGAACACCAACATCCTCCCGATGACGACGTAATTCTACGGGGCTTTGCGCATCGGGTGGCGTGTACCCCGAAAGAGTTTTGTTGAGCGCTCACCTTCCGTTGTTATCCGGATTGCCACCATCCGGCCACTGCGTTTATGACAATCTCATTACTTGCACTTGATCGTTTGCGGAAAAGAACTTTGCTCCAGCAGGCATCACAGGGTTGATCGACGACCCGGATGCGAGTCCCGAGAGTTCAGGCGACACGAGTTCAGCGACACATGGCGTGCAGATCGGGCGCAGAGCCCGGCGCCTGATGTCGCCGATGTCGGCCTGACGAATTCGAGATCGCAAGTCGAAGCATTGGGAGTCGCGGGTTGTCAAAGCCCACGACAGGCGGGAAAGGCAGGCGCGCGATGCGCAAGATGATGATCACGACTGCAGCGATTGTGACGTTGGCGGTTGCCGGCTCGGCGTTCTGGCCGACGGCAAAGCCCGATGTCGCGCAGTTCGGCGACAGCGTTTACGAGACGATCTGGGTCTGGCGCATTCCGGCCTACGCCAACAATCCGTCCTGGCGGGTTCGCTGGAGCTGGAGCGATCCGTTGCGCGCGCAGGCGAGATGCTGCCGGGCTCTGCCGACGAGTTTGACGCCGCGCGAGAATCCGCCGCTGCTGCTGTCGAGGCGGGACCTCCACGTTTGACCGCGCGTGCAAGCGAGGGCGGTTCCCTTTGCGCGAAAGCGCATTTGATTCAAATTCTCGCTGTAGTTGAACTTACTTTTTATCCTTAACCAGAAACCTGATCTTTGATTTACATCTGCAAGATGCGGTTTACCCTGTCTCCGCAAGCACAGCGGATTCAGGGACAACAACAAGATGCGCCAGCCAAGCCTCACCCTGTGGTTGACCGTGTTTCTGGCGGCACAAGGTTTGAGCGTCGCGGCAGACGATACAAGACCGGGACAACCGGGTGCCGTTGCCGCCGCTGACCGCGTCGCATGTTCCCTGCAGCCGAAAAGCGAGGAACCGTCCGATCCGTCGTCGACCTCGGCAATTCCCCACGCCGAAAAATTCGTCGCGCGGGAACATTTCAAGGAGGACATCGCCTCGAGCGCGCCGGTCAGGATTTCCTGGTTGGGCGCGACCTTCGCGCAGCGCTTCACGAACAAGGTCGAGGACGATAGCGCCGGCGCATCGTTGCAGACCTTCATCCTCAGCGCAGCCTCGAGCGACAAGGAGATCCTCGCCAAACTGGGTCAGAGCCGCGAGAGCAGGCTGGCCGACGTCTGGTGCGCGTTGAGGCGACAGCCCAGCGGCAGCACCGGCCCGCTGGAAGTCAGCGCCAAGCCGAACGTGTTTTACGTCCGCGACAGCGCCGGTGAGCTTGGTGCGGTCGACGTGCTGTGGGGCGGCGTCGGATGGGAAATCGGCGCAAGCCCGGTCGGCGACAAGCCGCGCTGGCCGAGCGGAACGCGGGTGTTCTCGCGCTGAGCCGGCCCCGCCATCGGGCGCTCCGTCTTCGATGGATCGTGCGCGGCGGCCGAACCGTGTTATGCATCGTGCTCGATAGCGCGACTCACCTGCTCCATGGCCAAATCCACCCTCTCCTTCGTCTGCCAGAACTGCGGCGCGGCGTATAATCGCTGGCAGGGCAAGTGCGACTCCTGCGGCGAGTGGAACACGCTGGCCGAGGAAGACACCACAGGCTCGGTGCCGGTTTCGATCCGCAGCAAGCGCAAGGGGCGGACGTTTGCGCTGGAATCGCTGTCCGGCAAGACCCAGGACGCGCCGCGGCTGTCCTCCGGCATGGCCGAGCTCGACCGCGTCACCGGCGGCGGCTTCGTCCGCGGCTCGGTGCTTTTGGTCGGCGGCGATCCCGGCATCGGAAAATCCACGCTGCTGACCCAGGCGACCAGCATGATGGCGCGTGCCGGCCACCGCGCGGTCTACATCTCCGGCGAAGAGGCGGTCGCCCAGGTGCGGCTGCGCGCCGAACGGCTCGGGCTCGCGGACGCGCCGGTGCAGCTGGCTTCGGAAACCTCGGTCGAGGACATCGTCGCGACGCTGTCGGAAGGCGCGGTGCCGCGCCTGATCGTGATCGATTCGATCCAGACGATGTGGACCGACACGGTGGAATCCGCGCCCGGCACGGTGACCCAGGTCCGCGCCTCCGCGCAGGCCCTCATTCGCTTTGCCAAGAAGACCGGCGCCGCGATCATCCTGGTCGGCCATGTGACGAAGGACGGCCAGATCGCCGGCCCCCGCGTGGTCGAGCACATGGTCGATGCGGTGCTGTCGTTCGAGGGCGAAGGCTCGCAGCAGTTCCGCATCCTGCGCTCGGTGAAGAACCGTTTTGGCGCAACCGACGAGATCGGCGTGTTCGAGATGACCGGTCTCGGCCTGCGCGAGGTCACCAACCCCTCGGAATTGTTCCTCTCCGAGCGCGAGCTCGGCAGCCCCGGCACGGCGGTGTTCGCCGGCATCGAGGGCACCCGTCCGGTGCTGGTCGAATTGCAGGCGCTGGTGGCGCCGACTTCGCTCGGTACGCCGCGTCGCGCCGTGGTCGGCTGGGATCCGAGCCGGCTGTCGATGGTGCTCGCGGTGCTGGAAGCGCATTGCGGCGTCAAATTGTCCGGACATGACGTCTATCTCAATGTCGCCGGCGGCCTGCGCATCCAGGAGCCGGCGGCGGACCTTGCCGCGGCTGCCGCGCTGGTCTCCTCGCTGGTGAATGCGCCGCTGCCGACGGACGCGGTCTATTTCGGCGAGATTTCGCTATCGGGCGCGATCCGCCCGGTGGCGCAGACCCCGGCCCGGCTCAAGGAGGCCCTCAAGCTCGGCTTCGCCCGCGCCATCCTGCCCGAATCGGCCCGCGGCGAGAGCGGCGGCGATTCAGGGCTCACCCTCAACAGCGTCAGCAATCTCACCACGCTGGTCGCCGAAATTGCGGCACGCGGAACGCCAAGAGGCGACCGGGGAACACCGCGAGGCGACCGGCGCGACCCGGGCGGCTCCGGAGGCCCTGATGCGGCTGAGAAAAATGCCACACCGGCCCGATTCCGTCGCGAGACCAGCTAAAGCGGGCGTGACGTATCAGCCCCCCGCCGCTATACATCCGCCGCGCGGGACAGGTGGCGCTCTGGCCTTGCCGGATGCCCCCAATGCGCCTCAGTTAGGACGGCACCGACTTTGCCGATTCGCGAGAGCCCTTAGCAGCGTAAGCCCTTAACAACGTAAGCCCTTAACAGCGTACCGAAACGTACCCAGCGGACCTGACAAGCCGATGCCCATAACGATACTTGATCTCGTCCTGCTCGGCGTGATGCTGATTTCGGGCCTGCTCGCGATGGTGCGCGGCTTCATGCGCGAGATCCTGTCGATCGCGGCCTGGGGCGCCGCGGCGTTGGTCACGCTGTATGCGTTCTCGAAGCTTCTGCCGACCGCCAAGACCTACTTCAATAACGACACGGTCGCGGCCGTGGTCGTGGTGGCCGGCGTCTTCATCGGCACGCTGATCGTGGTCTCGATCGTCACGGTGCGGATCTCGGACATGATCCTGGATTCCCGGATCGGCGCACTCGACCGCACCCTCGGCTTCCTGTTCGGGCTCGCCCGCGGCCTTTTGATCGTGGTCGTGGCGTTCATGTTCTTCACCTGGCTGGTTCCGGACAAGCAGCGGCCCGATTGGGTGACCGGGGCGAAGTCCCGGGTGGTGCTGCAGGGAACCGGGGATTGGCTGATGTCGCTCTTGCCTGACGACCCCGAGAACACCATCTTAAAGAAGTTCAAGAAGAATAAGCCAGACGACGATTCTGCGGCCGATACCAATGATCAGGCGACGCCGGCGTCGGGTGATGGCTATAGCAAACCTGCGCGTGACAGCTTGAAGAAGCTGATCGAGAAACCCGCGGGCCGATAAACTATTTGGGCCCTTACGAGAGGCGATGAACGAGATGCAGACCCCTTCGGATCATACCGACCAAATGGATCTCGACCTCGGCCCGATCGAACTGCAAGACCCTCTCAGATATCACCCGGATCTCGATGGCGACACGCTCCGCGAGGAATGCGGCGTGTTCGGCATCTTCGGCCATCCCGAGGCCGCCGCGATCACCGCACTCGGCCTGCACGCCCTGCAACACCGCGGCCAGGAAGCCGCCGGCATCGTCTCGTTCGACGGCAGCCGCTTCCACAGTGAACGCCGCCTCGGCCTGGTCGGCGACGCCTTCTCCCGCCGCGAGGTGATCGAGCGCCTGCCCGGCAACGCCGCGGTCGGCCATGTCCGCTACTCCACCACTGGCGGCACCATCCTGCGCAACGTGCAACCGCTGTTCGCCGAGCTCAGCGCCGGCGGCTTTGCGGTCGGCCACAATGGCAACCTCACCAATGGCCTGACCCTGCGCCGCGAGCTGGTCAAGGGCGGCGCCATGATGCAGTCGACCACCGACACCGAGGTGATCCTGCATCTCGTGGCGCAGTCCAAGCGCACCCGCTTCATCGACCGCTTCATCGAGGCGCTGCGCACCATCGAGGGCGCCTATGCGCTGGTTGCGCTGACCAACAAGAAGCTGGTCGGCGCGCGCGACCCGCTCGGCATCCGCCCGCTGGTGCTCGGCGATCTCGACGGCCGTCCGATCCTGACCTCGGAGACCTGCGCGCTCGACATGATCGGCGCGAAATACGTCCGCGACATCGAGCCCGGCGAGATCATCGTGTTCGACGAGACCGGCGCGCACAGCCACAAGCCGTTCCCGCCGAAGCCGGCCCGGCCCTGCATCTTCGAATACATCTATTTCGCGCGGCCGGACTCGATCGTCGGCGGCCGCTCGGTCTACGACGTGCGCAAGGCGTTCGGCGCGCAGCTCGCGCGCGAGAGCCATCCCGAGGTCGACGTCGTGGTGCCGGTGCCGGATTCCGGCGTGCCCGCCGCGGTTGGCTACAGCCAGTATTCCGGCGTGCCGTTCGAGCTCGGCATCATCCGCAACCACTATGTCGGCCGCACCTTCATCCAGCCGACCCAGAGCGTGCGCGAGCTCGGCGTGCGCATGAAGCATTCGGCCAACCGCGCCGCGATCGAGGGCAAGCGCATCATCCTGATCGACGACTCGCTTGTGCGCGGCACCACCTCGAAGAAGATCGTGCGCATGATGCGCGACGCCGGCGCCCGCGAGGTGCATTTCCGCCTCGCCTCGCCGCCGATCCTCTATCCCGACTATTACGGCATCGACCTGCCGGACCGCGGCGGCCTGCTCGCCGCGACCCATTCGCTCGAGGAGATGCGCGACATCATCGGTGCCGACTCGCTCGCCTTCCTGTCGATCGACGGCATGTACCGCGCGATGGGCCATGAGGGGCGCGACCCGGCAAATCCGAGATTCGCCGACCATTGCTTCACCGGCGCCTATCCGACCCACCTGACCGACCAGAGCGAAACCGAGGCGCCGCCGCGCCAGCTCTCGCTGCTGGCCGAGGCGAGCTGAGGCCCATCCACGGTGTCGTCCCTGCCTAGGGCGCGATTGCGCTCCGGAGCAGGGACCCATAACCACCGGCCTATCTGGCTGGGCAGCGTTAGCCACGAGCACTGTCTTCCATTATCGCCGTTACGGCGTATGGGTCCCTGCTTTCGCAGGGACGACGATTTGTTAGAGTCCCTTCCATGACAAAGCCCCTCGCCTCCCGTATCGCCCTCGTGACCGGCGCCTCGCGCGGCATCGGCTATGCGACATCGCTCGCGCTGGCCAAAGCCGGCGCGCATGTCGTGGCGGTGGCGCGCACGCAAGGCGGGCTGGAAGAGCTCGACGACGAGATCCGCAAGGCCGGCGGCAGCGCCACCCTGGTGCCGCTCTCGCTCACCGACTACGACGGCATCGCGCGGCTCGGGCTCGCGCTGCATGAGCGCCACGGCAAGCTCGATATCCTGGTCGGCAATGCCGGCACCGCAGGTCCCTCCTCGCCGCTCGGCCATATCGAGCTGAAGCCGTGGAACGACGTGTTCGCGATCAACGTCAACGCCAATTTCCAGCTGATCCGCTGCGTGGACCCGCTGCTGCGCCAGTCCGACGCCGGCCGTGCGGTGTTCGTGACGTCGGGTGTGGCCCACAAGGCCAACGCCTATCTCGGCCCCTATGCGGCCTCGAAGGCCGCGCTGGAGGCACTGGTGCGCTCCTGGGCCAACGAGACCGCCAACACGGCGCTGCGCGTCAACCTGTTCAGCCCCGGCCCGATCCGCACCCGGATGCGCGCGCAGGTGTTTCCCGGCGAAGACCCGATGACGCTGGATACGCCCGACATGGCCGCCGAATTCATCGTGCCGATGTGTTCGCCCGCGTGGACCGAGACCGGCAAGCTCTACGACTACAAGGCACGCACGCTGCGGACCTTCCAGCCGCCGGTGTGAGGCAGCCACGCATTCGAT
Source organism: Bradyrhizobium sp. USDA 3262 (assembly GCF_054060035.1). Taxonomy (NCBI): domain Bacteria; kingdom Pseudomonadati; phylum Pseudomonadota; class Alphaproteobacteria; order Hyphomicrobiales; family Nitrobacteraceae; genus Bradyrhizobium; species Bradyrhizobium sp. USDA 3262. The sequence continues at coordinate 4,971,899 of NZ_JBSSCT010000001.1, read as the reverse complement.
GTCATCCCCGCGAATGCGGGGATCCAGTATTCCAGAGACGATAGCGTTTGAATCGAGACGCCGCGGCGTACTGGATCGCCCGGTCCAGCCGGGCGATGACACCTTTTATGACGCGTCGGCTTGCCTTTCCCTTGCGATTGACTCCTTCTCCTCCCCACGATTGACTGCGCTTCCCAGCGGAACCACCGCCAAGAAAAATCTCGGGAGGCAACCAATGACGCCGACCTTCAATCGCGCGCGCTCCATTCTGTCCGGATTGTTTCTCTCCGCCTGCATCGCATCATCGGCCCTTCTCGCTCTGCACGCGCCCGCCAGGGCCGGCGATGTCCCGACCTTCGCGGTCGATGCGTCCTGGCCAAAGCCGCTGCCGAACAACTGGATCCTCGGCCAGGTCGGCGGCATCACGGTGGATTGGCAGGGCCATATCTGGATGATCCACCGGCCGCGCTCGCTGACCGACGACGAGAAGGGTGCGAGCCTCACCCCTCCGCGCTCGAAATGCTGCATCTCGGCGCCGCCGGTGCTTGAATTCGATGCTGACGGCAATCTGCTGCGATCCTGGGGCGGTCCGGGTGACGGCTATGAGTGGGTTGGCCGCGAGCACGGCATCGAGGTCGACGAGCGTGGCTCCGTCTGGATCGGCGGCAACGCCGACAATGACAATGCGATCCTCAAGTTCACCCTCGACGGCAAATTCGTCTCGCAGATCGGCTCGATCGCACCGAGCAAGGGCAGTAACGATACCACCCAGCTCGGCAAGCCCGCCGAGACCGCGATCGACAAGGAGGCCAACGAGATCTACGTCGCCGACGGTTACGGCAACCGGCGCGTCATCGTGTTCGATGCCACCACCGGCGCCTACAAGCGGCACTGGGGCGCCTATGGCAACAAGCCCGATGACGCCAAGCAGCCGCCCTACGATCCGAAGGCGCAGGTCGCGCAACAGTTCGGCAATCCCGTGCACTGCGTGAAGATCGCCAATGACGGACTGGTCTATGTCTGCGACCGCATCAACAACCGCATCCAGGTGTTCAGAAAGGACGGCAGCTTCGTGAAGGAGTTCTTCTTCGAGAAGAGCACGCTCGGCAACGGCGCGGTGTGGGACATCGCGCTGTGGCCCGATCCCAAGCAGACCTACCTGCTCTCCGCCGACGGCGAGAACAACGAGATCCGCATCATCAGGCGTGACGACGGCGCGGTGGTCGGCAGCTTCGGCCGCAACGGCCGCAACGCCGGGCAATTCCACTGGGTGCACGCGCTCGCGGTCGACGCCAAGGGCAACGTCTATACCGCCGAGGTCGACACCGGAAAGCGGATCCAGAAATTCAAGCTGACCTCCGACGCGCTCAAGTAGGGATTTCACCGGATGACGCTTCGACGCAGGCCCACCCGGCTTTAGGCGGATTGCCGCCTCCCCCGGGAAAGGGTAAGCGGGAACTTGTGCGACCGGCAAAAAGGCTCCGCAAGAGGGCTGCCCGGACTTTAGACAGTGGAGGGAATTTCATGACAACGACGTTTGCGCGGCGCTGCGCCGCGCTTCTTGCTTGCGCTGCACTCGGCTTCTCAACCTCTGCGTTCGCGCAGGACAAGACCGTCAAGATCGGCGTGCTGAACGATATGTCGAGCCTCTATGCCGACATCGGCGGCCCGAACTCGGTGGTCGCGATCAAGATGGCCGTCGAGGATTCCGGCCTGCTCAAGAAGGGCTGGAAGATCGACGTCCTGAGCGGCGACCACCAGAACAAGCCCGACGTCGGCGTCAACCTCGCCCGGCAATGGGTCGACAACGAGAAGGTCGACGCGATCGCCGACACGCCGAACTCCGGCGTGGCGCTTGCGGTCAACAATCTCGTCAAGGAGAAGAACATCGTCCTGCTGAATTCGGGCGCGGCGACCGCCGACCTCACCGGCAAGGCCTGCACGCCGAACACGATTTCATATACCTACGACACCTACATGCTGGCCAACGGCACCGGCAAGGCACTGACGAAGGCCGGCGGCGACACCTGGTTCTTCCTGACCGCCGACTATGCATTCGGCCATGCGCTTGAGCGCGACACCACCGCGGTCGTCAACGGCAATGGCGGCAAGGTGCTCGGAAGTGTCAAGCATCCGATCAACACCGCCGATTTCTCGTCGTTCCTGCTGCAGGCCCAATCGTCCAAGGCCAAGGTGGTCGGCCTCGCCAATGCCGGCGGCGACACCACCAACGCGATCAAGCAGGCGGCCGAATTCGGCATCGTTTCCGGCGGCCAAAAACTCGCGGCGCTGCTGCTGTTCATCAACGACGTGCATTCGCTCGGATTGAAGACCGCGCAAGGCCTGACGTTCACGGAATCCTTCTACTGGGACATGAACGACCAGACCCGCGCCTGGTCGAAGCGGTTCTCCGCTTTGGCCAACAAGAACGCGATGCCGTCGATGACCCAGGCCGGTAACTACGCGATGGTGCTGCACTATCTCAAGGCGATGGAAGCGCTCGGCGGCAATCCGCATGACGGCGCCAAGGTCGTCGCCAAGATGAAGGAATTGCCGACCGACGATCCGCTGTTCGGCAAGGGCCCGCTGCGCGCCGACGGCCGGCGCCTGATTCCGGCCTATCTGTTCGAGGTGAAGAAGCCCGAAGAGTCCAAATACCCCTGGGACTATTACAAGCTGATCGCCACGATCGCGCCGGAAGACGCCGCGAAGCCGCTTGAGGCCAGCGACTGTCCGCTGGTGAAGAAGTAAACGAAGTCCGTAGGGTGGGTTGGCGAAGCGCAACCCACCCTGCACTCATCACTTCGCGGCGGACTTCCGCGCCGGCGGCGGCAGCGATGCCCATTCCCTGTCGGCGCGCGGGCCGCCGACATCGCCGGTCAGGCCGACGAGCTGGCCCGGCTGCACGTCGAGCGTCTGCGTCCAGGTCTGGGTCTGGCACAGCAGCTTGAGCAGGCATCCCTTGAGCTTCAGCCGGTCGGACCTGTCGCGCCACAGCGAGACCGCGTAGGACTTGCCGTCCTCGGCGTTGTAGATGTCGCCGTCGAACTTGCCCTCCGGCGTCAGCTTCAATCCGAGGATCAGCTGATGGCCGAGCAGCGCACGCGTCCGCTTGTCGGGGTCGGGATTGAAGCTGTCGCGGAACGGCTGGCTGTGTGAATCGAGCGGATCCTTCATCCACACGATGAAGCCGCAGATGCGGTCATGCACAGGGCCGCAGCGCTCGAGGCGGATGCGTGCGCGGCCGTCTTCGGTCAGCCAGGTGCCGCTGGGATCGGCAGGCGCCATCGTCTCGGCGCGGCCGGTCGAGCTCATCAGCAAGGCAGCGACGAGGCTGCGCAGAAACATGCGAACCAGAAAGTTCATGGTAAAGGGACCTTTCAGTGTCGGGATGGTTTGCGGACGCGGGAGGCGCGCCTCACTTCAATTGCGCCATGAACGCATCGGCACCCTTGTCGATGCCGGCGGTGGCCGCTGCGAGATCGCCGACGCTGGCCTTGATGTCGTAGGCGTTGGGATATTGCTTGCTGACATAGGCGCCGAGCAGGCGCGAGGTCGAGCTGTCGAACATCTCGACGGCATAGATGACGGAGCCCGTCATCGTGCCCTCGCCGTCGCGCGCGGCCTGCACGCCGTTGTAGACCGCGCCTGCCAGATCGAAACGCGACAGTGTGCCGAGCACCGGCGTGTTGGCGACCGCGCCGGTCAGCGTCAGCCGCAGGCGGAACGTGTTCGGACCGCGCGTGTTCACCAGCGTGAAGCGGCCGCGCAGCTTGTCGGCGAAGCGGGTCTGCATGTAGGCGGCGAGCGTCTGCTTGTCCTTCTCGGACGTGTCGCCGAACTGATGATCCGCGCCGCGATAGATCACGACCGGATCGATCATCACCTTGTTGTAGCTCCGCCAGTCGACCGGCGGCGCATAGCGATACGGCACACGCCCCGAAGAATCGGACGTGTCCGGCGTCATGTAGGCCGACGATGCCACATCCGAATAGGCCACCGGCGTGACGGCGGCACATCCTCCGGCGAGGACGCAAAGCGCCATCGCTCCCAGACCGCGCGCGGCGATCGAGCTCTCCATTCCAATCTCCTCATCCGATCCTAAAGCGGAAGAGCAGCTCGGCCGCAGCCGCGTCCGGGGCTGAAAGTACGGCTGCGGCCGTCACTGCCGATCTGGCTCGCCGTCGCGGCGCCGCCAGATCTTGCCTCAGTGCGACGAACTATAAAACCGACCAGTTGGTTTGTAAAGTTGCAATTGCAGGAGCCGCGTTAGAAAAATGCGGCGGTCGAAATGTCGTGCTAGCTGGCGAGGCCGCTTCGCGAATGGCGGTCTCGCGTTGTCACAAACCCGAGATATCTCGTGTGATACGGCAGAAATCGCCGGGGGATTTCAGGGGCCCGGTGCCGATCCAACGCCGCCAAGCGATCCATATTCCGCTTGGGCGGCGTTGCGTTTTCGAAAGCGCCGGAAATTCAGCCGCGCTTGCGCGCGGATGCCGGCTTTGTGGCCGGTGCGCCGGCAGGCCGCGGCGATGCCGCGCGTGCCGCCGTCGCCCTGGACGGCTTTGTTGCCTCGGTCGCCCCCTGCTCCATCGCGGTCCATTTGCTGTCGTCGAGCAATCGCTCGAACAGGCGATCGCGCTCGGCCTCGGTCAGCGACAACATGCCGAACAACGAGCTCAGCAGCAGCCCCCGCGCCGCCGCCCAGCGCAGCAGCGCGAGATCGGGATCCCTCGCCTCGGCCTTCATCAGCGCGACCTTCTTGATATCGACATCGCGCGGCATCGCCATCAATTCGGGATTCTCGTTCATCGCCGCCAGCAGTGCGAACGCCCCTGCCCGGGGCGTTGAGATCGCCTCCCGCAGCGTCGCGATCTGCGCCGACAGTTCGGGCTGGTCCGTGGTCCCGCGTACCTTTTCGATGTAGCGGTTCGAGAATTCCTCGAAATGCGCCATCTGCTGCTCGAGCAAGGCGCGCAGCACCGCTTCCTTGGTGCGGAACTGATGCATCACGCCGCCTTTGCTGAGACCGCTCTCGCGCGCAATCGCGTCCAGCGTCAGGCGCCCCGGACCATCGCGCGTCACGATGGTGATCGCGGCGTCAAGTGCGGCGTTGCGGGAGCGTTCCGAGCGGGAAGGATTATCCATGGTGTACTCAGGAAGGAGTCGCTTGAGATCACAGTATCTCAGCGGCCTCGGTCAATCTCAAGCGCCGCATCTGATCTGCGAGGCAGCGCGAACGACGCCCGCGAAATGGCGGTGCCGGCCTCGAAAGACGCATCAATTTCAGGAATCGGTCATCGAGCCATCCGATCGCTCACGCGCACAAGCGAACCTTCTGCAGCAGGCCATGAAGGAAACCGTGGGCCATTCGGCCGACGACCCTTTCCCCACGACCGCGCGCGCGGGCCACGGACTGCGCGTCGGCATAACTCGCCGCGACGATCGTCCCGTGCCTGCCGCCATCGAGTTTCAGGTCGGTCAGGTAGACAAGGCCGCGCGACGTCAACAGCGCCGCCTGCGCGTCGCTGAAGCGGGTCAATTCATCGCAGATATCAACGGCCTCGTCGGTCACCATGCTGCTCCTGGCAGAGCGCCCCGGAGCGAGGCGCGCGTCTTCAACCGGTATCAGTTTTATACAAACCAACCGGATGGTTTGTAAACAGGCAAAATGACGCAATCCGAAAGATGCGGCCGGACGCAACAGCGTGTCGGATCGGCGCCCCCGCATTCGTCCTCGAAGCATCAGCCAACACTCGGAGCACGCGAGCGATGACACAGCAGAAACAGACGGCGGAAACCGAAATCAGGGCGCTCATCGACGCCTGGACGGACGCCGTCCGCCGACGCGACTATCAAGGCATCTTCGCCCGTCACGATCAGGACATCGTGATGTTCGACGTTCCGCCGCCGTTGCAGTCACGCGGATTGGACGCGTACAGCAAGACGTGGGATCTGTTCTTCAGGTATCACCGCCCCTCCTACGCCTTCGATATCGAGGAGATCGCGATCACGGCCGGCGATGACGTCGCCTTCGCGTTCGCGGTGATGCGGTGCGGCCCACCTGATGCCACGTTCCAGTTCAGGCTGACGATCGGATTGCGCAAGGTCGACGACGAGTGGCGCGTCATCCACGAACACCATTCGGCGCCGGCGACGGAATAGAACGTCTCGCGGTGGATCCGTCGGCGCCTTTGCCCGCCCTAGGCTTTCTTCGCCGCCGTCGCGCGCCAGGCGATGGCGAGCGCGAGCAGCAGCAGCGCGCCGGCCAGGTAGAACGGCGCGCCGGGCATTTTGACCGGCACGTTGTCGCCGATGAAATACGCAAACGTCAGCGTGAACAGGAACGGGCCGATCAATTCCGACATGCTCTGCACGCTCGATGTCGCGCCCTGCAGCTGGCCCTGCTGGTCGGCGGCAACGAGCTGCGTCGTCAGCGCCTGCGTCGCAGCGCCCGAGAGGCCCCACAGCGCCATCACGGGAATGCCGATCCAGAACAGCTGGCCGGTCGGCGCGGCGCCGAAGATCACGAAGCCCAAGGCGCCGCAGACGAGGCCGAGGAACAGCGCGTTGCGCTCGCCGAGGCGCTGCACGATCGGGCCGATCGCCGCGCCCTGCACGATCATGCCGCAGAGGCCGACCAGCGCCAGCGTCGCGCCGACGGTGCCGGTGTCCCAGCCATAGCGATAGGTGGCGTAGAGCACGAACACCGAGGGCAGCACGACATGCGCGAGCTGGCCGAAGAACGTCGCCAGCGACAGGCCGGCGAGCGTCCGGTTCGAGCGCAGGAAATGCAGCGCGCCGATCGGATTGGCGCTCTTCCATTTGAACGGCGCGCGCCGCTCCACGGGCAGCGATTCCGGCAGGATGAACAGGCCATAGAGCCCGTTGACGAAGCTCAAACCCGCCGCTGCCCAGAACGGCAGCCGCGGATCGATCTCGCCGAGCAGGCCGCCCAGCGCCGGTCCGAGAATGAAGCCGGCGCCGAAGGCGACGCCGATCTTGCCGAACATCGCGGCGCGCTGCTCCGGCGCGGTGACGTCGGCGATATAGGCGAACACGGTCGAGATGCTCGACGAGGTGATGCCCGAGATCGCCCGCCCGATGAACAGCCAGATCAGGTTCGGCGCCAGCGCCATCAGCACATAGTCGGCGGCGAGACCGAAATTCGACAGCAGCACCACCGGCCGGCGGCCGAAGCGATCGGACAGCGCGCCGAGGATCGGCGAGCAGACGAACTGCATCAAGGCCCAGATCGAGCCGAACACGCCGAAGATGCGAGCCGCGTTTGCGGTGTCGTTGTCGACGAAGCCCTCGATCAGCTTCGGCAGGATCGGGATGATGATCCCGAGCGCGAGCATGTCGAGCAGCAGGGTGATGAAGATGAAGATCACCGCGCCGCTGCGCGGTTGCGCTACAGCAACCGTGTCACTCCCCGCCTCTTCGCTCACGACGGCCGTTTGCGCTTGTGGGCGAACGGATTGGCCTTCTCGCGCAGCGTGATCCGGATCGGCGTGCCCGGCAAATCGAAGGTCTCGCGCAGCGAGTTGATGAGGTAACGCAGATAGGATCGCGGGATCGCGTCGGCGCGCGAGCAGAACAGCACGAAGCTCGGCGGGCGCGCCTTCACCTGCGTGATGTAGTTCAGCTTCAGCCTGCGGCCCGAGACCGCCGGCGGCGGGTTGGCCTGGATCGCCTGCTCGAACCAGCGATTGAGCGCCGAGGTCGGCAAGCGCCGATTCCAGACCGCATAGGCCTCCTGGATCGCCGTCATCAGGCGGTCGATGCCCTCACCCATCAGGCCGGAGACGGCGACGATCGGTGCGCCCTTGACCTGCGGCAGCCAGTGGTCGGCATCGGTGCGCAGTTGCGAGATCTGGTTGGGCTTGCGCTCGACGAGATCCCATTTGTTGACCGCGAGCACGATGGCGCGCCCTTCGCGCTCGATCAGGTCGGCGATGCGCAGGTCCTGCTCCTCGAACTTGTTCTGCGCGTCCATCATCATCACGACGACTTCGGCAAAGCGCACCGCGCGCAACGCGTCGGCGACCGAGAGCTTTTCCAGTTTCTCCTCGATCCGCGAGCGGCGGCGGAGGCCGGCGGTGTCGAACACCCGGAACTGGCGGCCTTGCCAGGTGATCTCGACCGCGATGGAATCGCGCGTGGTGCCGGCCTCGGGGCTGGTCAGCAGCCGCTCCTCGCCGAGCAGATGGTTGATCAGCGTCGACTTGCCGGCATTGGGACGACCGACAATGGCGACGCGGATCGGGCGCTGCGCGGCCTCCTCCTCCGAGATGTCCTCGTCATCCTCGAGCTCGTCGTCGTCCTCCGGTGTCTCCGGCACCAGCGCGCTCAGCGCCTCGTGGAGGTCGCCCATGCCCTCACCATGCTCGGCCGAGATCTGGACGGGATCGCCGAGCCCGAGCGCGTAGGATTCCATCGCGCCGATCTCGCCATGCTTGCCCTCGGCCTTGTTGGCGACCAGCACCACCGGCTTGTTGGCCTTTCGCGCGAAGTCGGCGAAGGCGCGGTCGGTCGGCGTCAAGCCGACGCGGGCGTCGATCACGAACATCAGGGCGTCGGCGAGCTCGATCGCGGTTTCGGTCTGCTCCTGCATCCGCGCCGTCAGTGAGCCCTTGGCGCCTTCGTCGAGGCCCGCGGTGTCGATGATGGTGAAGTCGAGGTCGTAGAGCCTGGCCTGGCCCTCGCGGCGGTCACGCGTCACGCCGGGCTCGTCGTCGACCAGCGCGAGCTTCTGGCCGACCAGCCGGTTGAACAGCGTCGACTTTCCGACATTGGGCCGGCCGATAATGGCGATGGTAAAAGACATGGATTATCCCGGCGCCGCGTCGCGGCGCGCGTCAATGAATTGAAGCAGGAGCCTAGCGGCTAAATCCGCCGCTCGGTAGCGGTGCGGGGAAGGCGCCGCCGGATTGTTGCGTGGTCTGGGTCTGCTGGGCCGGCGCCGCGGGCTGCGCCTGCTGATCGTCGGCGGGTGGCGCGGTGGTGCGGCGGCGGACGATCTTCTTCGGCTTCGGCTCCGGCGGCAGCGCGGCGGGCGCGCCCTCCTCGGCTGCGGCATCGGGCGCAGCCGCCTGATCTGCGGCTGGCGCTGCCCTGCCCTTGGCGTGCTTCTTGGCGCCCTTCGGCGGCTCCGGCGGCGGGGCCGGCTGGGCGGCAGCGGCTGCCGCGGCGTTCTGCTGATCGAGCTGTTCCTGCGGCGAGCCCTTGTACATTTCCTTCGGCACGCCCTGCTCGAGGCCGGGCACGCCCTCGGGGAAGACCGGCTTGCGGTCGCCCTGCAGCTTCTTCTTGGTATCGAGGAAGTCGAGCAGGTCGCTCGGATCGAAATTGGACATGCCGCCACCGCCGCAACCCGCCAGCACGCTGCAAAGCGCTGTCAGAACTGCGGCTGCGATCAGGCGTTGCGAGCGGCGCATGGTCGATCTCTCACTCAAACTCGGGTTTTGTCTGGGCATGATCTCCGCGCAAACGCTTCGCGTTTGTCGCGAGGGAAAACCGGTTCCCACTTTTGCAGATCATGCCTCCTCAGCTCTTGGCGACCGGCGGCAACAGTGCCTGCAGCGCCTCGGCGCGCGAGCGCATGCTCGGCGGCGTCTCGCCGTCATTGGCAATCTGGTCGAGCCACTTCCGCGCGGCGGTGGCATCGTTGGCGCGCCAGGCCGACAGCGCCAGCAGCTCGCGCGCGGAATGGCGGAACGTCGAGTCCTTCGCCGTTGCCGTCGCCTCGAGCCGTTGCAGCATGTTCGGATAGGTGGTGGTCTCCATCAGGATTTGCGCGGCGCGGATCCGCGCCAGGTCCTGCTCGGGACCGCCGACGCTGCGGTCGGCTGCGATCTCGTCATAGAGCTTCGCGGCGGCCGGCTGATCGCGGGTCGCGACCTCGGCGGCCATGCGCAGCCGCGCCAGATTGCGGTAACCCGACGGCGCCTTGGTGATGAGGGCGGCAAAGGCGGCCTCCGCCTCGGCATGCTTGTTCTGATCGGACAGTTCGACGGCGCGGTCGAACGCCGCGCCGGCCTCGGCGGCCTTCCTGGCCTCGAGATACTGGTAGCCGCGCCAGCCACCGACGCCCGCAACGATCAGGATCGCCAGGGCGATGATAAAGAGCGAGTACTTGTCCCACAGCTTCTTGAGCTGATCGCGACGGACTTCCTCGTCGACTTCGTTAAATAATTCAGACACTTAAGGCTATCCCATCCCCTCGGGACCGCTGCCATCGGTGGGGCCCAGCCCCTACCCGATCCCCACATCGCGGCGGCGTTACCCTAATGGTGTGGCGGAGGCAAGGCAAAGCGAGGCGGATCAAAGCGTTAACGGGGGACGTTTGCAGCTACGCGACGGGACTGCATAGGCTCCCTCTCCCGCTTGCGAGGGCTTTGCGCAATCGGGCGTGCGCGGGTGCAGGCCAGTGTCAGGCATTTTTTTGCGTGGCTTCTGGGGGCGCGCGGGAGTGGACAGCTTCGTTTGGGCGGCCGATTGACGGCATTGCGGAGCGGCGGTCACAGCGCAACACCCGTTGGACGCAGCATTGCCCATCGTTTGAGGTTCATGGCGAGGCAGAGAAGATGCAGATGGGTCTGATTGCGTGCCAAGCCCAGATAGCGAGCGCGCGCCCAGCCATAGACGCCCTTGAGGCGCGCGAAGACCTGCTCGACCGGGGCGCGGCGCCGTCCCACGGCGTCGTTGAAGCGCTTCTGACGCGCGGTCAGGGGATGATGCTTGTTGGGCCGGAACATCAGCCGCGGCTTGATGCCCCGGGCCGCGAGGAGGGCGCGGCGCTCGTGCTTGTCATAGGCCTGGTCGGCGTAGACCGCCTTCTCGTCGCCGCAGATCAACTCGTCGGCCGGCACCGTGTCGTTGACCGCGGCGTCGGTCAGCTTGCTGCGACGGATGATCGCCGAGCCCTGGTCGACGCCGACATGCGCCTTGTAGCCGAAGTACCGCTTGCCACCCTTCTTGGTCCATCGCGCATCCGCATCCCGCTCGCTGTTGACCAGCTTGCTCGGCGCACGCCCGTCCGGGCCGAGCGGCAGCGGGTCTTTCGGCGGCTTCGGCGGCTTCACCGCCGCCGGGATCAGGCTCGCATCGATCAATGTGCCCCGGCGCAGCACCAGCCCGCGCGCGTCGATCTGGCGCAGGATCTCGCCGAACAGCCTCTCCTCCAGATCGGCCTGCTGCAAAGCTTCGCGGAAGCGCCAGATCGTCGTGTGGTCGGGCGTCTCGTCACCGAGCACAAAGCCGCAGAATTCGCGGAACGAGGCCCGATCATCGAGCGCCTCCTCCAGCTCCGGATCAGACAACCCATACCATTGCTGCAACAGCAACGCCTTGAACATCACCAGCCGTGGATAGGGCGGCGCTCCACGCTCCGGTTCAGCAAGGCTGCGCAGCACGCACTCCACAGCCGCCCAATCGACCAGCTCGCAAATCCGCCTCAGCACCGAACTCCCTTTCCCCCGCCGCGACACCAGCGCATCTGCGAAGCTCGCTTGACCAACCTGCCGATACGCCATCCCCGCCTCCCCCTTCAGATCGGTCTTAGAGAATCGCAGATTCCCCTTTGCGCAAAGCCCTCGCTTGCGGGGGAGGGTTGGGGTGGGGGTGTCTCCGCGAGTCGGAGCAGAGATAGAGTCCCATTGGCGCGAGAGCCCCCACCCGCCGCGCTGCGCGCGCCGACCTCCCCCGCAAGCGGGAAAGGTGCACCGAGTTGGCGGAGGGCACGTTGGCGTCGCACTACGGCGCCCCCGCCGACAGGCTCTCCCTGATCTGGCGCTTGATCACCTTGCCGTTGGCGTTGCGAGGCAGCGGCTCTGATGTCAGCGCCATGGTCTCCGGCACCTTGTAGTCCGAGAGCCGCTCGGCGCACCAGGCGCGCAGGCTCTCCGCATTCACGTCCGTGCGGGTCACGATCACGGCGTGCACGCGCTCGCCGAGCACCGGGCACGGTTTGGCGATGATCGCGCTCTCGACCACGGCCGGATGGCCGGCCAGGACCGACTCGACCTCGGCGGAATAGATCTTCAGGCCGCCGCGGTTGATCATGTCCTTCTGGCGGTCGAACACGCGGACGAAGTTCTTCGTATCGATCGAACCGAGATCGCCGGAATGCCAGAAGCCGGCCGTAAAGCTCTCCGCGGTCGCCTTCGGATTGTTCCAGTAGCCCTTGATGACCGAGGCGCTGCGGATCCAGAGCTCGCCGATCTCGCCGCGCGGCAGTTCGCGGCCGTCGGCGCCCATCGCGATGATCTCGGCACCGGGGCAAGGCAGGCCGACGCTGTCGATATGGGCGGCGGTCAGTTCGCCCGGCATCAGCGTCGAGGGCGACGTGGTCTCGGTCGCGCCGTAGCAATTCGCAAGCTTCAGCCCGGGAATCTTGGCGTCGAGTTTTTCGATGGTCGCGACCGGCATCGGCGCGCCGCCGAAGCCGCCGATCCGCCAGCTCGACAGATCGTAGCTGTCGAAATCCGGCTGCATCAGGCAGAGATTGTACATCGCCGGCACCATCACCGTGTAGGTGACGCGCTCGCGCGCCGCGACCTTCAGATATTCCGAGGCCTTGAACTCCGGCATAATGATCAGCGCGCCGGCGCAGCGTGCCATCGTGGTGATGTTGGCGACCGCGCCGGTGACATGCGCGAGCGGGACCGCCGCGATCGAGCGATCAGCCCTGGTCAGCTTCAGGCACGAGGCGAACACCATCGAGGAGTGGATGATGTTGCAATGGGCGAGCATGGCGCCCTTCGGCCGGCCCGTGGTGCCCGAGGTGTAGAGGATCATCGCGGTGTCCTCTTCCCTCACCTGTGCCGGCGCCTGGGGCGGAGCGTTATCGGCGAGGCCGGCGAATTGCGATGCGCCGTCGTCGCTGACGGAAACGCGATGCTTGAGGCCGGGAATGTCGGCCGCACCGGGGATGCGGTCGGCAAGCGTGGCTTCATGGACCAGAAGCGTTGCGCCGCAATCGTTCAGCACATAGGCGATCTCGGGCTTCTGCTGGCGCGTCGAGAGCAACACCGTGACCAGCCCGGCATGCGCAGCGGCGAACATCGTCAGCACGAATTCGATGCGGTTGCCGAGCAGGATCGCGACGCGGTCGCCGGGCGCAAGGCCGAGTTTGGCAAAGCCCGCCGCGACCTTGGCCGATTTCTCCGCGACCTCGCGCCAGCTCAGGCGCGTCGCGCCGCAGACCAGCGCCTCGCCGTCGCCGTTCTGCGCAACGGCGTCCGCGATCATCGCCCACAGGCTGCCGGGCCGCTCCGGGAAAGCCGGCACGACGCGGTCACCGAAGCGCGGCTCGAGCCGCATCGGCGGAATTGCGTGCTGCGACCAGTCCATGTCTGCCCCGTCAGCTCTTCTTCATGCCGTAGACGTGCTCCGGCCCAGGGAAGGCGCGGCTCTTCACGTCGCGCGCATAGCCCGCGATCGCCTCCTCGATCATCGGACCGAGATTGCCGTAGCGGCGCACGAATTTCGGCGCCCGCGGCGACAAGCCGAGCATGTCCTCCAGCACCAGCACCTGGCCGTCGCAGGCCGCGCTGGCGCCGATGCCGATGGTGGGCACGGCGATCGACTGCGTGATCTTGCGCGCCAGCGGCTCGGCGACCGCCTCGACCACGATCGAGAACGCGCCCGCCTCCGCGATCGCCTTGGCGTCGTTCTCGATCGGCGCCCAGTTCTCCTCCTCGCGGCCCTGCGCGCGGAACGAGCCGAGCGTGTTGATCGACTGCGGCGTCAGACCAATATGCCCCATCACCGGAATGCCGCGGTCGGACAGGAACGCCACCGTCTCCGCCATCCGCGCGCCGCCCTCGAGCTTGACCGCGCCGCACAGCGTTTCCTTCATGATCCGCACCGCGGATTGAAACGCCTGCTCCTTCGAACCCTCATAGGAGCCGAACGGCATATCCACCACGACGAGCGCGGCTTGCGAGCCGCGCATCACCGCGCGGCCCTGCAGGATCATCATGTCGAGGGTCACCGGCACGGTGGTCTCAAACCCGTGCATGACGTTGCCGAGGGAATCGCCGACCAGGATGGCGTCGCAATGACGGTCGACCAGCGCCGCGGTGTGCGCATGATAGGACGTCAGCATCACGATCGGCTCGCCGTTCTTGCGGGCGCGCAGATCGGGCGCGGTCTTGCGCTTGATGGCGGATTGAACAGACATAGTCAGGCTCCCATGACAGGCACGCCGATCACGACCGGGTGGAACGCAAACGCCAGCGCCAGATAGACGATGACACCGACCGCGATCGCGATCAGGTCGTTGGTTGGGCCGCCCACCGGAATCGGCGGCGCGCCGGCATCCGCACGGCGCTTCAGCGAGATGCGGTCATAGACCGCCCAGCCGAGAAACGAGCCGAACAGGATGATCGAGCCGAGGTCGCCATTGGCGAGCAGATGCGCGAACGCCCACAGCTTCACGCCGGCGAGCATCGGATGCTTCAGCGTGGTGTAGATGCGGCCGCGGACATAGGAGGCGACGACGAGGATGACGGCGGGCAGCATCAGCGCCACGGCGATGTGCTTGAACGCTGTCGGCGGCGTCCAGACGTCGATCCATCCGGTCGCGCGATAATGCGCAAAGCCCCAGATGATCAGCACGAGCCCGGCCGCGGAGGCGAGCGAATAGGCGATCTTGTAGACGCCCTCGCCCATCGCCTTGATCAGGCCGGCGCGCATCTCGCGCAGGCTCGTCAGCACATGGACGCCGAGGAACAGCACGAGACCCAGGATCATGACGAGCAGTCCCACGATGTTCCTCCCCTGATCAATCAATGCCTTCGCGTATCACCTTCGGGCCGCGAAAAGCAATGCGCTGCACTCTACACCGTCATTCCGGGGCGCGCTGAAAGCGCGAACCCGGAATCTCGAGGTAATCGGGCGCGCAAGCCAACCTCCAGATTCCGGGTTCGATGCTTCGCATCGCCCCGGAATGACGGTGCCATCAAGGCTTGTCGGCCGATTTGGCCAGCTCGCGGTTGTCGACATAGCGGATCATGATCGGCCGGCCGGCCAGCGCCCCGCCCAATCCGCCGGTGAATTTCAGCGGCAGGCAGGCATCCAGCGAGGCATTGATCGCGTTGAGGTAGGTGGTGCGGGTGTCGGCCGGGGTGCCCCGCGTCGAAAATGTCAGGCGCGGCGTGCCGATCATCTCGCCGGTCCGCTTGAAGCTGAAGCGCACCGACATCTGCATGCCCTCGCGCGCGTCGTCCGGTGGTGGCGGCGCCCAACAGGCGCGCAGCGCGGCGAAGAGATCGCCGATGGTATCGAGATCATGATCCGGCTTGCGGTACTTCTCGGCCTGATCCTGCGGCGGCACCGTGAGGATCGTGAGCTGGAGATTTTCGCCGTACGGATAATCGATCTCGGGCAGGCACGGCCCGTGGTTGAACACGCTGCAATAGGATGGGATGCAGGGTCCGCTGTCGAGCACGCTGCAGGGTGTGTGCGCGAACGGCACCGGGTTGGTCTGATGCCGCTGCCGCGCAGAGGCCGAGCCCGCGAGGGCAAAGGCCAGCACGGCAAAAGCGAGGCAGATGGCGACGCGTCGGAGCATGCAGATGGACCCGGATTGCGCTTCCGGGGAAAGTGGTGCCGCAGCCGGAGCGCATCAAGCGGGGGCCGGTTCACGTCCTCGCGCTTTTCGCGCCACAACCTCGCTGTCATCGCCCGGCTCGACCGGGCGATCCAGTATTCCAGAGACGGCAGCGGGTAACGGACAGGCCGCGGCGTACTGGGTCCCCCGGTCGAGCCGGGGGACGACACCGAAGATGCGGCGCGATGCGTATGCCGCGCTACGCCTTCTTCTTCACGTCCTTGACGTTGGAGAAGGTGATGCCCTCGGCGCGCTCGCGGGTGTAGCCGAGATAGAACTCGTTCTTGGCCATGAACACGGGATCGCCGTCGACGTCGTCGGCGATGCCGGAATTGTTGGCGGCGACGAACGCATCAAGCTGCTTGCGGTCGTCGGACGAGATCCAGCGCGCCAGCGAGAATTCGGAGATCTCGAACTCGACCGGCAGCGAATATTCGGCGTCGAGCCGCGCCTTCAGCACGTCGAGCTGCAGCGGGCCGACCACCCCGACCAGCGCCGGCGCGCCATCGCGCGGGCGGAACACCTGCACGACGCCCTCCTCCGACATCTGCTGCAAGGCTTCCTTCAGCTTCTTCGCCTTCATCGCGTCGGTGAGCCGGACGCGGCGGACGATTTCCGGCGCGAAGCTCGGCACGCCGACGAAGGTCAGATCCTCGCCCTCAGTGAGGGTGTCACCGATCCGCAGCGTGCCGTGGTTCGGAATGCCGACGACGTCGCCGGCAAAGGCCTCGTCGGCGACCGAGCGGTCCTGCGCGAAGAAGAACTGCGGGCTCGACAGGCTCATGTTCTTGCCGGTACGCACCAGCTTGGCCTTCATGCCGCGGCTCAGCTTGCCCGAGCACAGCCGGGCGAAGGCGATGCGGTCGCGGTGGTTCGGATCCATGTTGGCCTGGATCTTGAACACGAAGGCACTCATGCGCGGCTCGGCGGCCTCGACCTTGCGCAAATCCGAGTCCTGCGCGCGCGGCGCCGGCGCGAACTTGCCGAGGCCTTCCAGCAAATCGCCGACGCCGAAATTGCGCAGCGCGCTGCCGAAATAGACCGGCGTCAGATGGCCTTCGCGGAATGCCGCGAGCTCGAACGGCTTGCAGGCCTCCGACGCCAGCGCGAGCTCATCCTTGACCTCGGCGACGTCGAGATTGGGGTTGCGCTTGCCGAGATCGGCGATGTCGATCTGCTCGGTGGCGCCGGTCTTGGCGCCGCCGCCCTCGAGCAGCCTCACGCCGCCATTGACGACGTCATAGGTGCCGAGGAAGTCGCGGCCACGGCCGACCGGCCAGGTCATCGGCGTGGTGTCGAGCGCCAGCGTCTTCTCGATCTCGTCCAGGAGCTCGAACGTGTCGCGGCTCTCGCGGTCCATCTTGTTGATGAAGGTGATGATCGGGATGTCGCGCAGCCGGCACACCTCGAACAGCTTTCGGGTGCGCGCCTCGATGCCTTTCGCGGCGTCGATCACCATGACCGCGGAGTCGACCGCGGTCAGCGTGCGATAGGTATCTTCCGAAAAGTCCTCGTGGCCCGGCGTGTCCAAGAGGTTGAACACAAGGTCGTTGAACTCGAAGGTCATCACCGAGGTGACGACCGAAATGCCGCGCTCGCGCTCGATCTTCATCCAGTCCGAGCGCGTGTTGCGCCGCTCGCCCTTGGCCTTGACCTGGCCCGCGAGATTGATGGCGCCGCCGAACAGCAGCAGCTTTTCCGTCAGCGTGGTCTTGCCGGCGTCCGGGTGCGAGATGATCGCAAAGGTGCGCCGTCGCGCCACTTCCTCTGAAAGCGGCGAGCGGGACGGCGATTCGGCTGAAACTGAAATGTCGGACATGGCGGGGCATTTGGCAGGGAAAACGGGCGCAATCAAGGGCGTTTTGTCGCAATGCGGAACGGCCGCACCATCCCCATATGGGCAGCGGAAGGACGACCTTCTCCTCACCATACCATTCGCGGGGACGACCCTGCCTTATCCGGAGGGTTCGTGATGGCTTGGACCATTCTGTTCACCGCTGGCCTGCTCGAGATCGGTTGGGCGATCGGGCTGAAATATACCGAAGGTTTCTCGCGGCTGGTGCCGTCGGTGCTGACGCTGGCGGCGATGGCCGGCAGCGTCATCCTGCTCGGCCTCGCGCTCAAGACGCTGCCGATTGGAACCGCCTACGCGGTCTGGACCGGGATCGGCGCGGTCGGCACCGCGGCGCTCGGCATCATCCTGCTCGGTGAACCCGCGACCGCGATGCGGCTAGCCAGCATCGGGCTGATCGTTGCCGGCATCGTCGGGCTGAAGCTGGTCGGCTGATGACTTCCTTGGGACGCGTTTTGTTAGCGCGAACCGGCTTCCACTTCGCTCGAAAACGCTACTTCAAAATCTGAACCGCCCAATACGTCGCGGCTGCGACCGCGCCCGACGCCGGGATCGTGATCACCCAGGCATAGACGATCGAGCTCGCCACACTCCAGCGCACGGCGGAGAGCCGCCGTGCCGCGCCGACGCCGACGATGGCGCCCGTGATGGTGTGCGTGGTCGATACGGGAACCCCGAGATAGGTCGCCATGAACAGCGTCGCGGCGCCGCCGGTTTCGGCGCAAAAACCCTGCATCGGCGTCAGCTTGGTGATCCGCAGCCCCATGGTGCGGACGATCCGCCAGCCGCCCATCAGCGTGCCCAGCGCCATCGCGCTCTGGCAGGCCAGCACCACCCAGAACGGAATCTCGAAGGTGTCGCCGAGATGGCCCTGTGAATAGAGCAGCACGGCAATGATGCCCATGGTCTTCTGCGCGTCGTTGCCGCCATGGCCGAGCGAATAGAGCGACGCCGAGGCGAATTGCAGGATGCGGAAGGCGCGATCGACCGCGAACGGCGTCGAGCGCACCGAGAGCCAGGACACGATCGCGACCAGCACCAGCGCCAGCAGGAAACCGACCAGCGGCGACAGCACGATCGCGAGCAAGGTCTTGGAGAGCCCGCTCCACACCGCCGCCGAAATCCCCGCTTTCGCCATGCCGGCGCCGACCAGGCCGCCGATCAGGGCGTGCGAGCTCGACGACGGAATCCCCAGCGCCCAGGTGATCACGTTCCAGACGATCGCGCCGACCAGCGCGGCGAAGATCACGGTCGCATCGACCACCGACGGCTCGATGATCCCGGTGCCGATGGTATTGGCAACGTGCAGGCCGAACACCAGGAACGCGACGAAGTTGAAGAACGCCGCCCAGAACACCGCGTATTGCGGCCGCAGCACGCGGGTCGAGACGATGGTCGCGATCGAGTTCGCCGCATCGTGCAGGCCGTTCAGGAAGTCGAACAGCAGCGCGACCGCGATCAGGATGGTCAGAATTGGAAGACCCAGCGTGGCGTCCACGTGATGCCCCGCTCTACACTTGCTCGATCACGATCGAATTGATCTCGTTGGCGACGTCGTCGAAGCGGTCGGCCACCTTCTCGAGATGGTCGTAGATCTCCGCGCCCACGATGAAGTCCATCGTGTTGGCGTTGCGGTGCTTCAGGAACAGCTCCTTGAGCCCGATATCATGGAGATCGTCGACCCGGCCCTCGAGCTTGGTCAGCTCCTCGGTGATCTGGGTCAGCATCGAGACGTTCTGGCCGATGCCCTGCAACAAGGGCAGCGCGCGGACCACCAGATTGGCGCATTCCACGATCAGCGTGCCGATCTCGCGCATCGGCGGCTCGAACTCGCGCACCTCGAACAGCATGACCGCCTTTGCGGTCGCCTGCATCTGGTCGACCGCATCGTCCATCGAGGTGATCAGGTTCTTGATATCGCCGCGATCGAACGGGGTGATGAAGGTGCGGCGAACCGCGGTCAGGACCTCACGGGTGACGCTATCGGCGTCGTTCTCGAACTGATTGACGCGCTGGCAAAAGACGGGTGTCTCCTCCCCGCCCTTCAGCATGTCCTGCAACGCCAATGCGCACTGCACGGAGGTCTGGGCGTGGCGGGCGAACAGGTCAAAAAAGCGCTCTTCCTTGGGCAGGAAAGCGCGAAACCACCGCAGCATGTCTCAGTTCCATCGTTCCGGGACAGCCCTTTTAGCGACTGTCACAGAACTGTCATAGAGCATCTGGCGGGGAAAGCATCGGGATCGACCGCCCAAACGGGCGGTCGTCCACCGCTATGTCGGCCGAAAATCGCCGAGACGTGCCCTACAGCGACCGCCGCAACAGGTGGGCCAGCTCACCGACCAGGCCGCGCCGGAACAGCAGCACGCAGGCCACGAAGATCACGCCCTGGATCACCGTCACCCACTGGCCGAAACCGGCGAGATATTGCTGCATGGCGATGATCACGAAGGCGCCGACCACCGGGCCGAAGATGGTGCCGAGACCGCCGACCAGCGTCATCAGCACGATTTCACCGGACATCGACCAGTGCACGTCGGTGAGCGAGGCATTCTGCGCCACGAACACCTTCAGCGAGCCGGCAAAGCCCGCCAGCGTGCCCGACAGGATGTAGGCCAGCATCTTGTACTGGTCGGTCTTGTAGCCGAGCGAAATCGCGCGCGGCTCGTTCTCGCGGATCGACTTCAGCACCTCGCCGAACGGCGAGTTGATGGTGCGGTAGATCAGCAGGAAGCCGGCGAGGAAGCCGACCAGCACGACGTAATAGAGCACCAGCGGCTTCGACAGGTCGAAGATGCCGAGCAGGTGGCCCTGCGGGATGCCCTGGATGCCGTCCTCACCATGGGTGAACGGCGCCTGCAGGTAGATGAAGTAGAGCAGCTGCGACAGCGCCAGCGTGATCATCGAGAAATAGATGCCCTGGCGGCGGATCGAGATGAAGCCGGTGACCAGGCCGAGCAAGGCCGCGGCCGCGGTGCCGACCAGGATGCCGAGCTCCGGCGACAGCCCCCACACCTTCAGCGCGTGCGCCGAGACGTAACCGGCGGTGCCGAGGAACATCGCGTGGCCGAACGACAGCAGGCCGCCATAGCCGATCAGGAGGTTGAAGGCGCAGGCGAGCAGCGCGAAGCACAGCGCCTGCATGACGAAGAACGGATAAATCCCCGTCCACGGCACGATCGCCAGCAACAGCGCCATCGCGGCGAATACGATCATCTCGTCGCGCATCGCGCGCGGCGTGATCGGAAGTGTATCGTCGGTCAATGCTGACATATCAAGCCGCCCGTCCCGTCAGTCCCGTTGGCTTCACCAGCAACACCACCACCATCAGGACAAACACCACGGTGTTGGAGGCCTCGGGATAAAAATACTTGGTCAGTCCCTCGATCACGCCGAGCGCGAAGCCGGTGATGATCGAGCCCATGATCGAGCCCATGCCGCCGATCACGACCACCGCGAACACCACGATGATGAGATCGGCGCCCATCAGCGGGCGGACCTGGTTGATCGGCGCCGACAGCACGCCGGCGAGCGCGGCAAGACCGACGCCGAGCCCGTAGGTCAGCGTGATCATGCGCGGCACGTTGATGCCGAATGCGCGCACCAGCGTCGGGTTCTCGGTTGCGGCGCGCAGGTAGGCGCCGAGCTGCGTCTTTTCGATCAGGAACCAGGTCGCAAGGCACACCACGAGCGAGAAGATGACGACCCAGCCGCGATAGATCGGCAGGAACATGAAGCCGAGATTGACGCCGCCCTTGAGCTGATCCGGGATCGAGTAAGGCAGGCCCGAGGAGCCGAAATAGTTCTGGAACACGCCCTGCACGATCAGCGCGATGCCGAAGGTCAGCAGCAGTCCGTAGAGATGATCGAGGCCGGTCAGCCATTGCAGCATGGTCCGCTCGAGGATCATGCCGAAGATGCCGACCACGACGGGTGCGATGATCAGCGCCCACCAGTAATTGATGCCGCCCAGGTTGAGCAGGAAATACGCCACGAAGGCGCCCATCATGTAGAGCGCGCCATGCGCGAAATTGATGATGTTGAGCATGCCGAAGATGACGGCGAGCCCCAGACTGAGCAGCGCGTAGAACGAGCCGTTGATCAGTCCCACCAGAAGCTGTGCGTAGAGAGCCTGCATCGAATGAGCTTTCGCTAGATAGATGAAGCCCGCCGGCCACGCGCATGGCCGGCGGGCATGATCGTCACTTCTTCAGAAGCGCGCAGGTGCTCTTGTCGAGCGGCGTGAAGGCCTGGTTGCCCGGCACGGTGCCGACCAGCTTGTAGAAGTCCCACGGTCCCTTGGACTCCGAGGGCTTCTTCACCTCGAACAGATAGGCGTCGTGGGTGACGCGGCCGTTGGCCTCGACCTCGCCCTTGCCGAACAGCGGATCGTCGGTCGGGATCGTCTTCATCTTCGCGACCACCTTGGCGCCGTCATGCGGATTGCCGCCGAGCGCTTCCAGCGCCTTGAAGTAATGGATGAGGCCCGCATAGACGCCGGCCTGCACCATGGTCGGGGGCGCGCTGTTCTTCATCCGCTCCGAGAAGCGCTTGGAGAAGGCGCGGGTCTTGTCGTTGAGGTCCCAGTAGAACGTCTCGGTGAAGTTGAGGCCCTGCGCGGTCTCGAGCCCGATCGCCTTGACGTCGGTGAGGAACAGCAGCAGCGCCGCGAGCTTCTGGCCGCCCTTGACGATGCCGAACTCGGCCGCCTGCTTGATCGAGTTGGTGGTGTCGCCGCCGGCATTGGCGAGGCCGATGATCTTGGCCTTGGAGGCCTGCGCCTGCAGCAGGAAGGAGGAGAAGTCAGCGGTGTTGAGCGGATGCTTGACGCCGCCGACCACCTTGCCGCCATTGGCGGTGACGACGGCCGTGGTGTCGCGCTCGAGCGCCGCGCCGAACGCGTAATCCGCGGTGAGGAAGAACCAAGTGTCCCCGCCCGCCTTCACCAGCGCCTGGCCGGTGGCGTGGGCGAGCATGTAGGTGTCGTAGGTCCAGTGCACGGTATTCGGCGAGCACTGCGCGTTGGTGAGATCCGAAGTGGCGGCGCCCGAATTGATGTAGACGCCGTTCTTTTCCTTCACGACGTTGTTGACCGCGAGCGCGACGCCGGAATTCGGCACGTCGACGATGGTGTCGACCTTGTCGACGTCGAACCACTGGCGGGCGATGGTGGTGCCGATATCCGGCTTATTCTGGTGATCGCCGGAGATCAGGTCGATGGTCCAGCCCTTGGCCTTGAGGCCGGAGTCCTCGATCGCCATCTGCGCCGCCAGCGTCGAGCCGGGGCCGGCGAGATCGGCGTAGAGGCCGGACTGATCCGACAGCGCGCCGATCTTGACCGTCTTGTCGAGCTTTTCCTGAGCGGAGGCGACGCTTGCAGCCGAGAGCACCATCGCGGTGCCGAGCAGGAGCGCCGAAATCTTGTTCTTCATGTCGTATTCCCTCGTCTTAAATTTTCTGGTTCTGGCGATATCAGACGCCGAGATAGGTATGGAGCTTGTCCATGTTGGCCGACAGCTCGGAATTGGCGAAGCCGTCGATCACCTTGCCGTGCTCGACAATGTAGTAGCGGTCCGCAACGGTCGAGGCGAAACGGAAATTCTGTTCGACCAACAGGATCGTGAATCCCTGCGACTTCAGGCGCGCAATGGTGTGCCCGATCTGCTGAATGATGACCGGCGCCAACCCTTCGGTCGGCTCGTCCAGCATCAGGAAGCGCGCGCCGGTCCGCAGGATGCGCGCGATCGCCAGCATCTGCTGCTCGCCGCCCGAGAGCTTGGTGCCCTGGCTGGTGAGGCGCTCCTTCAGGTTGGGAAACAGCGTGAAGATCTGGTCGAGCGGCAGGCCGCCGGGGCGCACCACCGGCGGCAGCAGCAGGTTCTCGCGCACGTCGAGGCTGGCGAAAATGCCGCGCTCCTCGGGACAGAATGCGATGCCGAGCCGCGCAATCCTGTCCGAGGTGGCGCGGATGATTTCCTGATTGTCGAAGCGGATCGAGCCGGAGCGCTTGCCGATGACGCCCATCACCGACTTCAACGTGGTGGTCTTGCCGGCGCCGTTGCGACCGAGCAGCGTCACCACCTCGCCGGCCTTCACGTTGAAATTGATGCCGTGAAGGATGTGGGATTCGCCGTACCAGGCCTGCAGATCCTTGACCGTCAGCACGTCGGCGCCGGCCGCAGCCACGGGCTTCTCCGCCAGTTTTGCCTCAGCCATGACCCGCTCCCAGATAGGCTTCCTTCACGCGCTCGTCCTTGGAGAGGTCGGCGTAGTTGCCCTCCGCCAGCACCTGCCCGCGCGTCAGCACGGTGATGATGTCGGAGAGGTTGGCCACCACCGAGAGGTTATGTTCGACCATCAGGATGGTGTATTTCGCGGAGATCCGCTTGATCAGCGCCGCGATCTTGTCGATGTCCTCGTGGCCCATGCCGGCCATCGGCTCGTCGAGCAGCATCATCTCGGGGTCGAGCGCGAGCGTCGTTGCAATTTCAAGTGCGCGCTTGCGGCCGTACGGCATCTCGACCGCCGGCGTGTTGGCGAATTCGCTCAAACCGACGTCGTTCAGGAGCTCGTGGGCGCGCGGATTGAAGCGGTCGAGCACGCTTTTCGAACGCCAGAAATCGAACGACGAACCGTGTTGCCGCTGCAGCGCCACGCGAACGTTCTCGAGTGCCGTCAGATGCGGAAATACCGCCGAAATCTGAAACGAACGGACCAGCCCGAGGCGCGCAACGTCGGCCGGCGGCATCGCGGTGATGTCGTGGCCCTTGTAGCGAATCTGGCCTGCCGACGGCTTCAGGAATTTGGTCAGCAGATTGAAACAGGTCGTCTTGCCGGCGCCGTTCGGCCCGATCAACGCATGGATACTGCCCCGACGCACTTTCAACGCGACGTCGCGAACGGCGAAGAAACCCGCGAATTCCTTGGTCAATCCGCTGGTTTCGAGGATGAACTCATCGGCCAAATAGATTCCCCCATACGCCATCGCTGCGAAGCCCCTCGCCCGCGTGGCCAGCTTTTTTCGTGTCCGACAGGCGTCCGATCCGTCTTGGAAACCGTCCGGGGCCCGTCGCCTCCGGGCCGGAATATGCCGTCATCTGCGGCGGTTACGCAAGGTGGAAAGCTGTGCAGTGCGGCATCCGCGTGACCGGTTCCGGTTGATCCTTAGTCGAATGGCATTTCGGCGCGCTTTGCGCCTCGGGAAAGCGGTCGTTAACGGTGTTTTGCTCCGGACTCCCACTTTCATAGAATATTTCCGCGCCTCGGCGAAGCTCCGGCCATTGCATGATGAATGGCCAGAGCCTTGCATTTCGAGCGCGCCAGTTCTTCGGTCGTCAAGTCGATCCCGCAACGTGATGTCCTCGGCACGTGGCTGCGACTTTATGCCCGCAGCCAAACCATCCCGCACATCGATGAACTTGTCCCTGGCCGCATCCCGTTCGGGGATGTGCCTGAATTCGGCTAGCCGATGCAATTCAGAAGTGCCGATCCATCGGTGGTCAAGTCGATCACGCAGCGGGTGCTGCTGAACGCCTGGCTGCGCGCGCTGCGCATGCCGGACGCGCTTCCCCTGTTGTGCGACTTCCATACCGAGGGCAGCGCCGACGAGCGCGCCGACATGATGGGCTTTGACGTGGTCGGCAGTGGCGAGGCCGCGCGTTTCCTGATTACGCAGCAAGGCGCGAGGCTGACGACGGTCTATGGCAACGAGCACGTCGAACCGCGGCTGCGCACCAACCGCTATCTTGACGATGCGATCGGACCCGAGCGCTACGCGGGGGTCGTCCTGTCCTATCGTGCCTGCCTGGCGCGCAAGCGCCCGACCTACACCGTTGCGACGGTCGCCGACGCCGAGGGCAAGGAGGTTTCCTATGAACGGCTGCTCTTGCCGTTCGGACGTGGCGATGCCGTCGAGCACATCATCGGCTCGTACAAGGCGATCAGCATCGAGGGCGGCTTCCGGCTGCACAATCTGATGGGCGTGAAAGCGAAGGCCGTCCCGATCGTCACCGTGCGCGCGGTGATCGACCGCAGGTTCGTGCCCGCAGATCGTCCGACGAGCCAGGATTCGGTCGAGTTGATCTAGACGCGTCGCTTCACGCGAAGCGCTAACCTCATCGCTGGAAGCGCCTCAACCCTTCTTGCGTGCCTTCGCCGGCACTTCCTTGGCATAAATGTCAGGCTTGAAGCCGACGACGCGCTTCGGTCCGAGATCGAGCACCGGGCGCTTGATCATCGAGGGCTGCTCGGCCATCAGCGCCAGCGCCTTGCGTTCGTTCAACCCTTCCTTGTCGGCATCGGGCAGCTTCTTGAAAGTCGTGCCGGCGCGGTTGAGCAGCGTTTCCCAGCCGACCTCCTCGCTCCACTGCTTGAGCTTGTCCTTGGCGATCCCGGCGGTCTTGTAATCGTGGAAGTCGTAGGCGACGCCGTGGTCGTCGAGCCAGCTGCGCGCCTTCTTCATGGTGTCGCAGTTCTTGATGCCGTAGATGGTGATGGTCAAAGCCGTTCCCCGCATGCGATTGCGGCGGGGAAACTAGCCTCACTGCAACGGCAACGCCAGATCAGACCGCGCCGCGAGGACGTGAAGAAGGCGTAGTGCCATCCCTCGGTGTCGTCCCCCGGCTCGACCGGGGGACCCAGTACGCCGCGGCATCTCCGTGATCGGTGCATGGCGCTCGCCAGAAACACCGCCGTCGTCCTGGCGAAAGCCAGGACCCATAACCACCGCAGTTGATTGTGAATGGGATCGCGGCCCCAGCGTCGCGCAATGACTGAGATTTGGGGTAATGGGTCCTGGCTTTCGCCAGGACGACGATGAGGGCGGTTGATCGCACTCAGTGCGCGTAGTGTGTGAAGACGAAATCGTGATCGCTGGCGTGGGCCTCGTGGCAGGCGAAACAGGTCTCGTGCTGCGCGGCATCGACCGGCTTGCCGTCGATGAAGCGGCCAAAACCCCAGCCTCCGGTCGCGGCATATTTGGCGGAGTCCTTGACCATCACCTGGATCGTGGTCGCGGGCCCCGTGATGAAGGCGCCGTCGAGGCCTGCAACCGGCTTGCGCTTCCAGGCCAGCTTGACCAGGACGGTGCCGTCGGGGAAACGCGCGGCGCCGTCCTGATAGGCCTTCACGGCGGTCGCGTTGCCGAGCACGCTGCGAAGTTCATCCAGCCCGGTCTCCTCGCCGACCGCGATCAGCTTCCAGTCGCGATAGCCGTCAGGAATTTTCACGCCGAAGATCGGCGACGCCAGTGCCGCATCATCGGCATGCCCGACGGCAAACGGCAATGACGCACTGATGCAGGCTGCCGCGATCGCGGCAGCTGCCCATTTCAAAACCTGTCTCATGATCCGTGATCCGCTCCGTCTCAGACCTTGCTGACGTCGATGATGGCCTGGACGAAGGCCTGCGGCGCTTCCTGCGGCAGATTGTGACCGATGCCGCCGGTCAGGGTCCGATGCTCGTAATGCCCCGAAAACTTCTTGGCATAGGCCGCGGGCTCCGGATGCGGCGCACCGTTGGCATCGCCCTCCATCGTAATGGTCGGGATCGCGATGACAGGCGCCTGGGCGAGCGTCTTCTCGAACGCGTCGTACTTCGCCTCGCCCTCGGCGAGACCAAGCCGCCAGCGGTAATTGTGGATCACGATATCGACGTGATCGGGGTTCTCGAAGGCCGCCGCGCTGCGGTCGTAGGTGGCGTCGTCGAATTTCCACTGCGGCGACGCCAGCTGCCAGATCAGCTTGTTGAAATCGTGCCGGTTCTTGGCATAGCCCTCGCGGCCGCGCTCGGTCGCGAAATAGAACTGGTACCACCATTGCAGTTCGGCCTTCGGCGGCAGCGGCATCTTGCCGGCCGCCTGACTGCCGATCAGATAGCCGCTCACCGACACCATCGCCTTGCAGCGCTCGGGCCAGAGCACTGCCATGATATTGGCGGTGCGCGCACCCCAATCATAGCCGCCGAGCACGGCCTTCTCGATCTTCAAAGCATCCATCAGCGCGATGATGTCGGCGGCGACCGCGACCGGCTGGCCGCTGCGCATCGAGTCGCTGGAGAGGAAGCGCGTCGTGCCATAGCCGCGCAGATGCGGCACGATCACGCGGTAGCCGGCCTCGGCCAGCGCCGGCGCGACGTCGGCATAGCTGTGGATGTCGTAAGGCCAGCCGTGCAGCAGGATCACCGCGGGACCGGACGCAGGACCCATCTCGACATAACCGGTATCAAGCACGCCGGCATTGATCTGCTTGACGGGACCGATCGAGGTGTGAGTGCCAGCCTTGATCGCAGGCAGCGCCGGCTTGGACTGGGCCTGAGCCGAACCGATGAAGCCGAGCCTGGAGGCGGCAAGGATCCCGCCGGCGATGCCAAGGAAGCGGCGGCGTTGCTGATTGATGGACTGCGACATGGCGATCTCCTTAGGTCTGGTGTCGGGATGGAATATTGCAGAGACCGCCCCCGTCCGCTTTCAGAGGGCGTGGATTTATCCTTCAGACCGTCGTGATTTTGGCTCCGGGCGGCCTGTGCTAGGTTCCGCCACCAATTCAGCCGCCGGCCGCCGGACTTTTCGATTTGACTTACCATTTCAACGACTTGACCCTCGATTCCGAGCGCCGTGAGCTGCGCCGTGGCGACGCCCTGGTGGCCGTCGAGCCGCAGGTCTTCGACCTCATCGAGTTCCTGATCCGCGCCCGCGATCGGGTGGTCAGCCGCGACGAGGTGCTGGCCGCGGTCTGGCACGGCCGGATCGTCTCGGAAGCGACGCTGTCGAGCCGGATCAATGCCGCGCGGACCGCGATCGGCGACAATGGCGAGGAGCAGCGGCTGATCCGCACCCTGCCCCGCAAGGGTCTCCGCTTTGTCGGCGATGTCAGGGAGGACACCGCGCCCGATCGTCCGGTTGCAGACAATGCCAGCCCGCCGCGGCCGAGCGAGGGCCCGTCGATCGCGGTGCTGCCCTTCACCAATATGAGCGGCGATCCCGAACAGGATTATTTCGCCGACGGAATCGCCGAGGACATCACGACCGCGCTCGCGCGTTGCAGCCGCCTCACCGTGATCGCGCGTAACTCCGCCTTCACCTACAAGGGCAAGGCGGTCGATATCCGCCAGGTCGGCCGCGATCTCGGCGTCGGCTATGTGCTCGAGGGCAGCGTCCGCCGCGGCGGCGATCGGTTGCGGATCACCGGGCAGCTGATCGACGCCGTCTCCGGCGCGCATCTGTGGGCCGACCGGTTCGATGGCGCCGCGACTGATGTGTTCGACCTGCAGGACCGCATCACCGAGAACGTGGTCGGCGCGATCGAGCCGACCCTGCTCGTCGCGGAAGCCGAGCGGGTACGCGCCGCGCCGCCCGACAGGCTCGACGCCTACGACCTGCTGCTGCGCGCCTACAGCCTGCGTTACGAGTTCACGCCCGAGAGCATGGAAGCGGCGCTCGCTTGCCTCGATCAGGCGCTGGCGCTCGATCCCGCCTACGCGCCGGCGCTGGCGGCCTCGGCCTATTGTCATGCGATGCGCCATGTCCAGGGCTGGCTGAAGCCGAACGATGCCTACCGCGAACGCGCGGTCGCGCAAGCCTGGCGCGCGGTCGAGCTCGCGCCCGGTGACCCGCAGGTGCTGTGGATGGCTGCATTCGCGATCTGGAACATGGCCGACGAGATCGAGCCCGCGCGCGACCTGTTCGAGCGCTCGCTAGCGATCAATCCGAACTCGGCGATGGCGCTCGTGCTCGGTGGCTGGATCGAGGCGATGCGCGGCAACCAGAAAGCCGGCCGCGCCATGATCGAGCGCGCGCAGCGGCTGAATCCGCGCGACCCGCGCGGCTGGTTCGCCTCCGCGGCGCTGGCGATCTGCGCGGTGCTCGACCAGAATTTCACTGAGGCGGTGATGTGGGCCGACAAGGCGCTGGCGCAGAACCGCCGCTTCGCGGTGGCGCTGCGCGTCCTGATCGTGGCGCTGGTCAAGACCGGCGACACCGCGCGTGCGGCCCAGATCGCGCGCGAGCTGCTCAGGATCGACCCGGAGTTCACGATCTCCGGCTTCCTGTCACGAATCCCGTTTCCGGTGGAATCGATGTCCGCGACCTACCGCGAGACGCTGAAGGCGGCCGGCGTCCCGGACTGATGCCGCTCGGAGGACGCGACGACCATTCACCCGTGATACGCCGCGGCTTGCTTGGCAACATCGGCGTGATGGCAGTCCATTCCTCATCGGAGAGTTCGTAGCGCTCGCGCGCGCGACCAAAGCAATTCAGTCTTCCGAGCGCAGAGCCGCTTCGATGCGCTGGATCAGCCGCTCCCGCAGCGAAGGCACCGCGTTGCCGAGAACGGCGAAGGTGCGGACGATGGGCAAATACGGCTCCATTGCCGCCGTTAGCTCCACGAGAGACATGCCGGCCAGCCGGGCATATTCGGATTGCGCCGCCGCATTGGTCGCGCGCGGCCGCTCCGGATTGTCGGCGACTTCCGGCCCGAGCTCGGACAGGATCACGCGCAAGAACCCAAGCTCGAGGACGGCGGGCCCGCACATCGCGCTGACCCAGTCGACCAGCTTTGGGCCTTCCGCTGTCATGATCACGTTACCGGGGCTCAGGTCGGTATGGCAAAGCCCGTCGCCCGGCGGCAAGCGATCGATCAGCGCGAGGATTTCAGTAGCGATGTGCTTCGGGAGCTTGCCGTCGTCGCGCCCCAACTGAGCCTCCATATACTCGCGCATGGAGAGGACCTCCGGCGGCAGGGGCGTCTTGTGAATGGACATCGCAAGAGCCGCGATGATCGCGCCGGCCTGTTCGAACGTGACCGCGCCGGTTCGGGTTAGCTGCAGCAGGGTCGGTCCGTCGAGGCGCTGCAGCACAATGCCGAAGCGCCCGTCCAGGGTCACCTCGCCGAACACCTCCGGCACCGGCGCGCCGACGGCGTGGACGGCGCGGATCATGCGCACCTCGAACCAGGGCATCCGCCGCGGCAAGCCGGGCTTGAACAGTTTGACGACTTGCCCCGGCGCCCAGGCGTAGGCTTCGGAGTAGGCGCCTTCACCGATCTTTTCCCCCAGCGATCCCTGCATCTTTAGCTCCCGTGTTGCTGTGACCCTCACCCTATGGTCACTCGTCATGGGTGGTGCGAAGCGACGCCGTTCTTCGAACGGCTATGGCCGGGCATGCCGCCTTCGCTGAAGCTTCGGCGGCCGAGCGCGTATGTTGTCCCGGCGCAGCGCGTAGACGGGATGACCGAGAGTAATCACCCCGCCGAGCGCAGGGCCGCCTCGACGCGCTGGATCAGCCGCTCCCGCATGTCGGGCATGGCCCCGCCGAGCAGGAGGAAGACGCGGACGATCGGCAAATAGGGCTGCATCGCCGCCGTTAGCGCCGCAGGAGCTATCCCGGCCAGCCGCGCATACTCCGCCTGCAGAACCGAATTGACCGTGGCCCGCTCCGGATCGTCGGCGTGTTCCGGGTCAAGCTCGGCAATCAGGACATGGCACTGTGCAAGCTCGTAGGCGGCGGGCGCACGAGCCGCGCCGAGCCAGTCGATCAGTCTCGGACCCCGCGCCGTCATGATCACGTTGCCGGGGTGAAGATCGGAATGGCACAGCACGTCATCGGGCGCGAGGTGCTCGATCAGCGCGAGGACGCCGGTGGTGATGCGCTCCGGAAGCACGCTGCCGCCGAACCGCAATCTGGCGTCCATCGCCTCGCGCAGCGAGAGTGCGTCCGGCGGCGGTCGCGTCTTGTGAACGGCAAGGCAGAGCGTCGCGAGGATTGCGCCCGCTTGTTCACGCGTGATGGCGCCGGTGCGCGTAGCCTGCGTCAGGGTCGGCCCGTCGAACCGCGGCAGCACGATGCCAAAGCGGCCGTCCAGGGTGACTTCGCCGAGCACCTCCGGCGCTGGGCCGCCGGCGGCGAAGACCGCGCGGGTCATTTGCGTCTCGTGCTGGACGACCCACTGCGGGATACCTGGCTTGGACAACTTGACGACCTGACCGGGCGCCCAGGCGTGGACATCAGCGAAGACGCCTTGGCCGATCTTCTCTCCCAGCGATCCCCGCATGCCCGTTCTCCGCCGTGCAGAGGAAACACCGGCGGCGAGCAAAAAGGAACCCCTCCCGTCGCGGGCCGCCGGACGCGATGATCGCGTTTCAACCTGCAGAGACCATCGTTCACTCCGCTAAATGGTGCCAAGTCCGGTTGTGGCCCTTCGACGATCTCGGGAGCTGTCCGCTTTTCCGCCGCTGTTGGGGGTTAAGCAGGCATCAGGCGCCAACTGCTGAATGAGTACACGGCCCAGGCAGTAGATTCGTAAGGGCGGAGTCACAGCCGGATTGAAGCGAGCACTACAATCCCGGTGACCTCGCCGCCCAAGCCTTGGTGGCCTTGCAGCTTTCCATCGCTCGGAAATAGGCAGGGCGTGCCGTCGTGCGGGCGAGATAGTCACGCTCGGCAGGACCGGGGACGTAGTTGCCGGTTCGCATGCCGAGCAGGAGGGCGTAGCTCACCGAGATATCGGCAGCAGTGAATCGGTCGCCGGCGAGATAGGGGCAATCCGCGAGGCGGCGGATAACCAGCCCCAGCCGGCTCTCGAAGGTCTCGAGAGCCCAGCAGGTGACCCGGGCATCTCGCTCGGCTTCGGGCGCCAGTTGGCGACCGACAATGACGGCGTTCATCGGCCCGGCGAGCCCGGCCTCGCCCAAGTGGAGAAATTGCAGATAGGAAGCGAAGGCGGGATCGTCGGGGGCGACGGCAAGCGAACCTGAGCCGTGGCGGGCGAGCAGGTACTCAAGAATCGCGATCGATTCGACCATGATCGTCTCGCCGTCCTGCAATGCGGGAATGAAGCCGGCGGGGTTGATCGCGAGGAAATCGCGATCAACCCCGCCGGCTGCGAGCAGATCGACCGGGCGCAGCCGATAAGCCAATCCCAATTCCTCGAGCAGCCAGACAACACGGAAGCCACGACCTTCGCCATAGACGGTGAGCATAGTTAAGCATTCCTGGATTGGGCTGGATGTACGAACTCGCAGAGGCAAGCCAGCGGCGCAACGGACGATCGATGACGCATCATGCACTCAAGGCTTGGCGCATAGTCGTCATCCTACCGTGCGCACGCTTCCGACTTTATGGGTTCACGACCCAGGCTGCGGCCGCGAACAAGACGCGTTCCCTCTCCCGCCTGCGACCTGGGAGCTTCAGTTGCGGAAGCCCGCAAGTGCCATATGCGACAGCCTTGGGACGGAGCGACTTGGGACGGAGCGACACTTGGCGCAATTTCGGAATATTAGAAGAATACCCCTGAGTTGCCCGACATGTCAAGTTGCCTGGTCGAACGCCGGCCGCCGCGGGCTCCTTTGCATGGGGTTGTTTTCGATATTTTGGCAGCGCCCCCTGCGACGGCCCCATCACTTCATATTGCTCTAGCCGGAGCCGCCCGGCTCCAGCGCCTCGCCGAGCTCGAGCGGATGCGCCATCGTCTCGTGCAGCGCCTGCTTGTCGAGCTCGCCTTCCGACAGGCTGATCACGACGCAGGCGACGCCGTTGCCGATCAGGTTGGTGAGCGCGCGGCACTCGCTCATGAACTTGTCGATGCCGACCAGGATCGCGATCGACTGGATCGGAATGTCGGGCACGATCGACAGCGTCGCGGCGAGCGTGATGAAGCCCGCGCCGGTGACGCCGGAAGCGCCCTTCGAGGTGATCATGGCAATGCCGAGAATGCCGAGCTCCTGCCAGATCGTCAGATGCGTGTTGGTGGCCTGCGCCAGGAACAGCGTCGCCAGCGTCATGTAGATGTTGGTGCCGTCGAGATTGAAGCTGTAGCCGGTCGGCACCACGAGGCCGACCACCGAGCGCGAGGCACCGAGATGCTCCATCTTCTGGATCATCTGCGGCAGCACCGTTTCCGACGACGACGTGCCGAGCACGATCAGGAGCTCGTCCTTGATATAGGCGATGAAGCGGATGATCGAGAAGCCGGCGAGCCGTGCGATGGCGCCCAGCACGATCAGCACGAACAGGATGCTGGTGAGATAGAAGGTCGCGATCAGCGCTGCCAGATTCAACAGCGAGCCGAGGCCGTAGGCGCCGACCGTGAAGGCCATCGCGCCGAATGCGCCGAGCGGCGCGACGCGGACGATGATCCGGATGATGCCGAAGAACATCTTGGCGGCCGTGTCGATCGCGGACGCAATCGGCTCGCCGACCTTGCCCATAAGAGCGATGGCGAAGCCCGAGAGGATCGAGATCAGCAGCACCTGCAACAGGTCGCCGCGCGCGACCGCGCCGAGATAGCTGTCCGGAATGATCGCCATCAGATGGGCGACGATGCCCTGCTCTTTGGCCTGCGTGACGTAGTTGGAGACCGATTTCGGATCGATCGTGGAGGGATCGATGTTGAAGCCGTGGCCGGGCTGCAGCAGCTCGCCGACCAGAAGACCGACCGCAAGCGCCACCGTCGACACCGCCTCGAAATAGATCAGCGTCTTCAACCCGACCCGGCCGACCCGCTTGAGATCGCCCATCGAGGAGATGCCGTGCACCACGGTGCAGAAGATGACCGGCGCGATCATCATCTTGATCAGCGCAATGAAGCCGTCGCCCAACGGCTTCAATTCCTTGCCGAGATTCGGGTAGAAATATCCGATCAGGACACCTGCCACGATCGCGATCAGCACCTGGACGTAGAGGATCTTGTACCAGGGCTGATGATGGGGACGGGCAACGGGCTTGATCGCGGCTGTGGTCATGAGGCGCCCCGGCTAGGATGAACTCAACTGGTGATGCCATCTTGGCGGAGCCGCGCGCAAGCGACAATGCCCATTCGCGCCGTCGCGAGCGCACACGAATCTGTCATAGACTGCGGCCGGCTCGCATCGGGAGGCTGGGAATGGAATTCACCGCATTGTTTCTCGCCATCACCATCGCCATGCTGGTGGCCTGGCGTGGCCGACGCCCCGTCGCGATCGGCCTGTTCGCGGTGATCCTGATCGCCTGCGCCGCGACCTTGCTGCACCACGCCACCGACCGTCTGACCTTGTCGTTCTGAGGCCGGCCATGAACGACACGCAGGCCGTCACCCTCAATGCCGTCGCGCTCTATGGGCTGGCGCTGGTGCTGGCCGCCGCCTTTGCCGCGCAGCTGCTGCTCCACGAGCTGCCCTGCCCGCTCTGTCTGTTGCAGCGCATCCTGTTCGCCCTGCTGGCGGTCGGGCCGATCCTCAATATCCGCTTCGGGCCGCGGCCGAGTCATTATGCGTTGTCGCTGCTGACAGCCGTCCTCGGCGCCACGGTCTCGACCCGGCAAGTGCTGCTGCACATCCTCCCCGGCGATGCCGGCTACGGTTCGGCGCTGCTCGGCTATCACTATTATACGTGGGCGCTGATCGGCTTCGTCGCCGCGATCGTGCTGCTCGCGGCGATGCTGCTGTTCGACCGCCAGTTCGAGCACCGCGCGGCGCCGGGCAGTTCGCCCGGCAGGTTCGCGCAAGGCGCGGTGTGGCTGGTGATCGGGCTGACCGCACTGAATGTGCTATCCACCCTGCTCGAGTGTGGCTTTGCCGCCTGTGCCGACAATCCCGTCGTCTATGAGCTGCTGACGTCGGCGCGTTAGGGGCGCTTCGGAATATTCAAGCCGCGCTCCACCGCCGGCCGCTTGAGACCGCGCTCCAGCCAGGCCGCGACCTGCGTGAACTGTTCGAATTCGACGAGCTCGCGCGCGCCGTAGAAGCCGATCAGATTGCGCACCCAGCCGAGCATCGAGATGTCGGCGATGCTGTATTCATCGTCCATGAACCACTGCCGTCCGGCGAGATGCGTCTCCATCACGCCGAGCAGGCGCTTGGACTCGGCGACGTAGCGCTGCAGCGGCCGCTTGTCCTCGTAGTCCTTGCCGGCGAATTTGTGGAAGAACCCGACCTGGCCGAACATCGGTCCGATGCCGCCCATCTGGAAATGCACCCACTGGATGGCCTGATAGCGGCGCGCGACGTCCACCGGCAACAGCTTGCCGGTCTTGTCGGCGAGATATTGCAGGATGGCGCCGGATTCGAACAACGGCAGCGGCTTGCCGCCCGGACCGTTGGGATCGAGGATCGCCGGGATCTTGCCGTTCGGGTTCAGCGACAGGAACTCCGGCGTCTTCTGGTCATCCCTGTTGAAGTCGATGAGATGGACCTCGTAGGGCAGCCCGATCTCCTCCAGCATGATCGAGACCTTCACGCCGTTCGGCGTCGGCAGCGAATAAAGCTGCAGGCGGTCCGGATGCTGGGCGGGCCAGCGTTTTGTGATGGGAAAGGCAGACAAGTCGGTCATGTCGACATTCTTTGCATGGTTGTTGCTTTGCACGGTTGTTGTTGGATGGCTAATGTACGGAGCTCAGTGAAAGCCGCAAGGTCTGCAACCGGCCATGAACGATCAACAGACAGGCGCAACAACGGCCGCAACGCTCGGCCTCTCCGACGATGAACTCGCAACGCACCCGACCGTGTTCGCGGCCGATGCGCTCGCCGGTCAGGTGGTTGTCGTGTCGGGCGGCGCCGGCGGCATCGGCCGCGCCATCGCATGGCTGTTCGCCCGGCTCGGCGCGCATGTCGTGGTCGCCGGCCGCAATGCCGACAGGCTCGACGCACTGGTCGATCGTCTCGGCCATCGCGGGCTCAAGGCGTCCGCGCATGTCGCCGACATCAAGGATCCCGACGCGGTCAATGCGATGTTCGAGGCGCTGTGGACCGAGCACGGCCGTGTCGATCATCTCGTCAACAGCGCCGGCGGCCAGTTCCCGCAACCCGCGATCGATGTCTCGATCAAGGGCTGGAATGCGGTCATCAACACCAACCTCAACGGCACCTGGTACATGATGCAGGCCGCGGCGCAGCGCTGGCGCGACCGCAAGCATCCCGGCAGCATCGTCAATATCGTCGTGGTCACGACGCACGGCCTCTACGGCATTGCGCATTCGATCGCGGCACGCTCCGGTGTGATCGGCCTGTCGCGCGCGCTCGCGGTCGAATGGGCGCCGCTGAACATCCGCATCAACTGCATCGCGCCCGGCGCGATCGAGACCGAGGGCTGGAACGTCTACAGCGAAGCGGCGCGCGCCGCCTATCCGCGCTCGAATCCGATGATGCGCCCGGGCACGCCCTGGGACATTGCGGAGGCCGCCGTCTACCTCGCCGCGCCCTCCGGCAAGTTCATCACCGGCGAGACGCTGACCGTCGATGGCGGCGGCCAGCATTGGGGCGAGACGTGGACGACCGGCAAGCCCGACTATTTCAGAGGCGGCGAATAGCGCAGGCATGCCGGTCACCTGACGCGCTTCCGTCACTTGCCGTCGTCGAAGCTGACGATGACGGCGGCGTTCGCGATCAGGATCGGGTCGTTGCCGAGATCAGACGGAATCTCGAGCCCGCCCGCGATCGCCTTCACGGTCTTGGTGCCATAGGGCAATTCCTTCGCGACCACTGCGGTATCGACATCTTCGGGATTCGGCACGGCGATCGTGACGTCGACGAACATGTCGTTGGCGGTCTTGCCGAGCATACGGAAGAAGCCGAGGCTGGAATGGCGGATGGCATCCGAGACGGCCCGCTTGGCGGCCTTGGTGGCGTCGCGGCCGTGAACGTCAACGCCCATGCCCATTTCGGTGATACAGCGCACGCGTGTCATGAAGGTTCCTGTTGTCGTTGGCGTGAGAGACCTTCACTCCTTCGGCCCCTGCGCGCGCGGCGTCAAGCCGGGTCCGTCGCCTCGCTTACGCGCTTGTGATCGCCGCGCGCCAACATCCACGCAGCGAGACTGGCAAGGATCGCCGCGGCCACCACCATCGCGCAAGCCGCGCCCCAGCCCCATGCCGAGACCACAGCGCCGACCGCGATCGGACCGGTGACCTGGCCGAAATTGCTGCCCGTCATCAACAGGCCCATCATGACCGGCACCATCGCCGCCGAACGCGCTGCGGCGGGTGCGGTTGCAAGCAACGTCGCCGGGATCAGGCCGCCGATCGCGGAGAACAGCAGGCACAGCCAGAATGCTCCCCACCCGCCGAGCGCCGGCAGGAAAATTCCGAGCGCGGACGCGCCCATCACGAATGCCGCCACGGCGATCAGCAGGTTGCGGCTGACGCCGCGCGCCAGCAGATGACCGGCGGCGAGATTGCCGACGACGTTGCCGGCCGCGGCCAATGCACTGAGCGCGCCGGCGCCTTGGCTGGACACGCCGAGCCGCTCGGACAACAGGATCGGCAGGAAGCTGAACAACGCAAAGAACATCAGGCTGTAGAGCGCAAACAGCACCATCAGAAGCGCCGGGGTGCGGCGCCGCGCCAGCGCGGTGGCTTCCTGCATCAGACCACTCCGCGCCGCGCCGGTCCGCGATGCCACTTCAGGCGCGATAAGGCTCGCAAGGATCAACAGCACGGCGACAAAGGCAGCACTGGCCCACCAGATCGTGCGCCAGCCAGCGAAGATCGGGCCGGCGACCAGCGCCAGCGCGATCCCGAACGGCATCACGCAGCTCCACACCGCCATGGTGACGTCACGCGCGCTGACATCGACGACACGATCGAGCAACGCAGGAGCCGCGACCATCACCAGCAGGAAGCCGAGCCCTTCCAACAGGCGCGATGCCAATAGCACCGCGAGCTGTGGCGCGAGCGCGCCCGAGGCCGCCCCCAGCGTGATGGCCGCAAGGCCGCACAGCAGCACCCTGCGCGCGCCAACCGCGGCAATCACCACGCCCGCCGGGACACTGCCGACAAGGCCCAGGACCGCGAAGATGCCGGCGATCATTCCGACCGCGGCAAGGTCGATGCCGAGGCTCTGTTGCAGCATCGAGGCGGCAATCGGAACCTTGCCGACCTGAAGGGCCGCGCCGATACCGCAACCGATCACGATGGCGACCGTCGCCCATCGCTTCGCCTCGCTCTGCTGCATCACGGCCGTCTCGATCGTCATGCGTCCACTCCGCCCCTGGCTCACGGCACAGAGATAGCGTTTCCCGACCATCGACAGGAGTGATATGTTTTGCATCCGATTGATCGATTTCATAGATCATGCTCGACAACCTCACGCTCGATCAGATCCGCACCTTTGTCGCCATCGCCGAGAGCGGCAGCTTTCGCGCCGCCGCGGCCAAACTGGCGCGGGTGCAATCCGCGGTCAGCCATGCCATCGCCAACCTCGAGGCCGAGCTCGGCCTCACGCTGTTCGACCGCTCCAGCCATCGCCCGGCGCTGACGGCCGAGGGCACGGCACTGCTGGGCAACGCGCGCGATCTGCTGCTCCGTGTCGACGCGATGCGGGCGCGGGCGCGCGGCCTGGGCGACGGGGTAGAATCGGAACTCTCGCTCGTCGTCGACACGCTGTTTCCGATCGCCGCGGTCGGCGCGGCGCTGACGGAAATGCGGGCGGCCTATCCGTCCGTCAGCGTGCGGCTCGCGGTCGAACCGATGGGCGGTCCGATCACCGGCTTGACCGAACGGCGCAGCGCGCTCGCGGTCACGGTCGGTGAGGATTTTCGCGATCCCCGCCTCGCGCTCGATGCGATCTGCGCGGTGCAGATCGTCGCCGTCGCCTCCGCCAGCCATCCACTCGCGCGCCGCGGCCGCAAGAGTGTGGCTGATCTCGCCGATCATCTGCAGATCGTGCTGTCGGATCCGACCCCGCTGTCGGAGGGCCGCAGCTTCGGCGTGCTCTCGCCGCAGATTTGCAGGGTGAGCAATCAGGACACCAAGCACGCCATGATCCTGGCCGGGCTCGGCTGGGGCCGCCTGCCGCTCTGGCAGGTGGCGCGCGACCTGAAGGAGCGCCGCCTTGTGCGGGTCGAAACCGGCGCGCTCGGCCGCAACGCCGCGCTTGCAATGGAGGCCTATCTCGCCCACCGGCTCGATGAACCGCTCGGTCCCGCCGCACGCGCGTTCGCGGACGCGTTGACGCGGATCGCTGCGGGAACGCATACGCCGAAGGTCAGGGCGAAGACGGCGAAGAGACATTGAGCCGCAGCGATCGCTCGCCGGGCTCTGTGGCGGCCGTCCGCAAGCGCCTCAGTCCTCGATCTCGCCGCTGCGGATCGCGAGCCGGATGGCTTGCGCCGTCGTGGCGACGCCGAGCCGAAGCCGCGCGCGCCGCAAATGGTTCTCGACCGTGCGTTCCGACAGGCCGAGCGATGCCGCGATGTCGGCCTGGCGCCGTCCGGCGGAGATCCAGCGCAGCACCTCGCGCTCGCGCGGCGACAGGCTCGACGCACCGTTCGGCTCGTGCGCTTCCATCAGCCCGCGGGCGGCGCGGAAGGCGGCAGCGCCGATCATCGTCAGCGCCGCACGCGTCCGCGGTGACGCATCGATCCGCGTCCCGGCGAAGCTCATCGCGCCTTCAAGGCCGGTGCGCCCGAACACCGGAACCTGCAGTCCATGGAAACCGGGCCCGCGCGGCGTGCGCACCACGCGGTACTTCTCGCCGCGCGCCGACATCACCTTGGTCCAGAAAAACGCCTCGTCCACATTGAGGAAATTGCGCGTCACCGGACAATGCCGGACGTAGGTTTCGGCATCGACGGTCACGCCTGTGCCGAACCAGTCGCCTTCGACCCAGTAGATCCGGTCAACCAGGTCCTCACGTGCCGGCGATGCCGAGAACATCACGAACCGGTCGTAGCCGAGCGGAACGCTCGCAGACCGCACCGCCGCCTGGATCGCGGGCAAGCTCTCGCTACCCTCGATCGCAACCACGGCTTCGATGTAGCGGTCCATGCGGTGCCATCGTGTCTTGCGGAAGGCCGGAGGCGCGGCCCAGCGCGTTGAGGATTTTCCCTCAAGCGAGGTCGGCCTGCAAGGCGCGTGACATTGGCCCGCCGCCGGCGGCGCGGCGAGATCGCGCCGCCCGGAGGTTGAGCCGCCGCCCGCTCAGCGCCCGCCGAGCGTATCGAGCAGCGCCTTTGCGGCCGCCTTGCCGACATTGTTGGCGGCGAACGGGCTGTCACCGGTGATCAGCTTGCGATCCTGATGGGTCTTGCCGGTGATGTCCTTGTTCAGGATCTCGACGCCGAGTGCCTGCAACTTTTCGCCGAAGGCCCAGGTCAGCGCGCCGGGCATGTAGCCGATATCGGGTGTCGTCCGATCGATGGCGTCGGGAAATGCACAGATCTTGTAGCCCTTGAAGGGATAGTCGCCCTTGGCTTCGCCGACCGCGGACGCCAGCAGCGCCGCCGGCCCATGGCAAAGCGAGATGATGTGCTTGTCGTTGTCGAGCGCCCATTTCAGCGCGGCCTTCACGTCGGTGCTTTCGGGCAGGCCGATCAGCGCACCATGGCCGCCGGGAATGAACACCGCGATATAGTCGGAATCCTTGCCGAGCTTTTTTTCGGTCACGTCGGAGAGCTTCAGCGGCTGCTTCAGCCTGGCGAGATATTCCTGGTAGATGCTCTTGACCGCGTCGTCCTCCTTCGGAAACGCCCAGTGCTCGAATTTGACCGGATTGCCCGACACGGTCGCGATGTCGAATTCGAAGCCCGCCTTGTCGAGGTGATACATCGGCAACAAGGTCTCGACGGGATGGTTGCCGGTCGAGAACATCGTGCCGTTCTGCAACAGCAGATAGCGCTCGTCCGCGGCGATCATCAGAATTTTCCAGCGGCCACCCCTGTAGGCGTTGGGATAATCCGCGCCGGAGAGATCCGACTTGGCCGAGGTGAATTGCCCAAGCGAGTAAGGCGACGGAAAGAAAGCGTTGTTCTCCGCCGGATCGGCTACGGGACGCTTATCCTGGGATTGCTCGGACATCGAGATATCCTCTCTCATCGTGTTGCGATCCGGCAAAGGTAAGCACGAGATCGGCGATGAGGAATGAGGGATTTCCCTCAACCCACTTTGCCGCGCATCCCTATCCCTGTTTCTGCAACACCGTGATGTGCAGGCGGCGGCGGATCTCCATGCCCTGGCGGCGATAGAGCGCGATCGCCGAGACGTTGCTGGTGAAGACGTGCAGGAATGGAATTTCGCGGCGCGCCACGATCTGGCGGGCGACCGCCGACAGCAGCGCCTGCGCGTAGCCGCGGCCGCGGTGCTCCGGATGCACGCAGACAGCGGTCATCTCGGTGTAGTTCCCCGGCTTCATCCGCTCGCCGGTCATCGCGACCAGCTCGCCGCCAACGCGGATGCCGAAAAAGCTGCCGAGCTCATGCGTCCGCGCACTGAACGGTCCGGGCTTTGTCAGCTCCGTCAACGCCATCATCGCAGGAACGTCGGCAGCGCCGAGCGTGACGATCTCGACGCCGGGCACAGAATGGTCCGCGGGCGTGCCGATCATCTGCTCGCCGGTCTCGGCCAGCAGCACCTTGAACTCCGGCGGCACCGGGACAGGATCGGGCGTGAACAGCACCGCGATCTCAGGTCCCGACAGCAGCGCACCCAGCGCGGCAAAGCTCTTTGGCGACATGTCGACCATGTCGGCGAAGGGTGCGATCGCGAGAGGAAAGCGGCGCGCGTCAGCGCCGCCTTCCGCCAGATCGCGTTGTCTCGTGGTCAGCGCGCTCCAGATTGGGCGATCGAGCGGATGAATCGGCGGGGCTTCGGACATGCGGCGCTTCGCTCCTGATTTTCCTCGAACAGAGCAAGAAGCGCCGGCAAAATCCAGCATGGCGTGTTGTGGTTGCGGCTCACAATCACGCCAGCAGGTGAAACCCCGCTACGCTACCTTCAGGCAGAGCTCGGTGCCCCCCTTGAGCGGCAGCGTGATCGACACGAAGCCATTGTTGGGATCGCGCACGAACTCCAGGAAATCCGCCTCGGCATTGTCGTTCATGACGTAGCCGCCGACACGAAGCTGCGGCGCGACGATCTCGATCACCTGACGCGCCAGCGTCGGCCCCTTGTCGCCCGGCCAGCCGTCGATCAGGATGAAGTCGACGGGACCGCCGAGATCGCGCAGCGTCTTGCGCGCATCGCCCTCGCGGATGTCGGCGTAATCGGCAAGGCCGGCGTCTGCGAGATTGCGCTTCGCCGCTGCGACCTTGGCCGGCACGATCTCCGATCCGATCACGGTGCCGCCGCCATTGTCGCGCATCGCGGCGGCGAAATAGAGCGTCGACATTCCGACCGAGGTCGCGAACTCGGCGACGCGCCGGGCGCGCAGGCCGCGGCACAACAGATAGATCAGCTCGCCCTGCTCCGGGTGGATCGAGAATCCCTGCTCGGCATAGTCGTGCGGGTCGCGGCTGCCGCTCTGCATCGGGTTGCCGCGCACCGGCGCCCGGCGGGTGGCCTGCAGGCGCTCGATGACGGCCGTGACGCGAGCATCACGGATCGCGCTGTGCGGTTCGGCGTTGTACATGAAGGGTCTCCTTTGCGACTGCGTCATTGCTGCAGGATCTCAGCGGCCGCGCGGTCGAGGATCTTTGCGA
Organism: Bradyrhizobium sp. USDA 3262; assembly: GCF_054060035.1. Classification (NCBI taxonomy): domain Bacteria; kingdom Pseudomonadati; phylum Pseudomonadota; class Alphaproteobacteria; order Hyphomicrobiales; family Nitrobacteraceae; genus Bradyrhizobium; species Bradyrhizobium sp. USDA 3262. Next base: position 4,929,075 of record NZ_JBSSCT010000001.1, on the reverse strand, counting down.
TCCGCCGCGCCTCGGCGGCATCGCAGCCGCGCTTCTGGCGCAGCGCGCTCTTCAGCGCGTGACGGGCGCGGTGCACCTCGTCGGACGCTTCGCCATCGAGATCGCTCACGCCGGCGAAGGCTTCGCGCACCTCCTCCATGCGGCGGCCGATCCGCGACAGCGCCTCGAGGATGGTATCCGCGGTCGTACGGTTCTCGCCGAGATATGCCCTGCCCTGCTCGGTGATGCTGTAGAGCTTGCGCGCCGCGTCCCGGGTGACGCTGGCATGGCCGATCTCCTCTAGGAATGTCAGCGCCGGATAGATCACGCCAGGGCTCGGGCTGTAGAAGCCGTCCGACCGCTCCTCGATCCTCTTGATCAGCTCGTAGCCGTGTGCCGGCTGCTCGCCGAGCAGCGCGAGGATGACCAGTTGCAGATCCTGCGACGAAAGCCGCCGCGATCCCGGAAAATCGCCACCGCCACCCCGCCCGAAGAAGCCATGGCCGCCGCGGCCAAAGCGGTGGCCGCCTCGGCCGTGCCGGCTCATGGCGAAGAACCCAAACCGGAAGCCGTCATCGTCCCGGTCATGAAACATCGGTTTTCTCATCGTTCATTCCTTACTGAAAACATATCTTACGATATATCTACAGATAAAGCGGCGGCAACCCACGTTTTCGTGAGACGTCGGGGGTGAAACGGCGGCTGGTTTGGCCAAGGGCTTGCCGGCTCAGTCCGGGGCTTGTCGACCTTCATGCGGCTGGCCTATGGCTTTGAAGCCCTCCAGCCCTCCGACTCATGCGCCCCAAGACCTTCGAAGCCCATTGCCTGCGCCTACCCGCCGCCACCAAGGTGGTGCAATGGGAAGGCACGTCGGTGTTCAAGGTCGGCGGCAAGATGTTCGCGCTGGCCGGCGGCTACATCGAAAGCACCGGCGGCTTCATGTTCAAGACCTCGAACATGGCCTACCAGATCCTGATCGAGCAGGGCCTGGCGCGGCCCGCGCCATATCTGGCGCGCGCCACATGGGTGCAACTGGTGAGGAACGACGCCCTGCCCGACGCCGAACTCCAGGCCTATCTTGACCAGGCGCATGCGCTGATCGCCGGAAAGCTAACGCGGAAGTCGCGCAAGGCGCTCGGGCTCGACTGATCGGCCAAGCTGCGACGCTATTCAGCCGTCCAGCGGCTTGTCGGAATCGCCCGACAGCAATTTCGGAAACAGCTCCTTGAAGGTGAACTCGTCTTCGCCCTTGGCGCGATGGAAGCGCAGCACGACGTCGAACCGGCTGGCGTCCCATTTGGTGGGCGGCTTGCCCCTGCTGACTGGTATCAACGGAAGGACGTCGGCGATGATAGCCTTGTGCTCCCAGCACAGCAGCACGACGCCATTGAGTGCCAGCAGCGCCTTGATCAGCGCCGGTTCATGACCTTTGCCGAAATCTACGTTGGACGTCGCGCCAAGACGCGCCGCCAGCGCCGAGATCGTCTCGGCGGGACGGCTGCTCGGGCCCCGGTTGGGCGTGGTGCCAGGCGTCGCGGCATAGATCGCGTCAGGCTTGGCGTAGTCGCCCTTGGCGAGGTCGGTGCCAAACAATGCAGCCCAAGCGCCGGCGCGCTGCCAGCCGCGGAGGACAAGCGACTCGGTATCGGACACACCGTCCGCGGTGAAGCCGGGCCCCGGCCAGCCATCATCAGGCTTCTCGGCATGACGGATGATGAAGAGCGTGAGCGCGTCCATGGCGGCCTCGCGGGAGAACATGTGCGGCGGGAAACGGCGGCGCCGTCGATCCTATCCCTAATGAAGCGCCGGCGTCATGAACGGCGTCACAATTTGCGAAAACTCGCGCGGTACTGCGCGGGGGACACGCCGAGCCGCTCGGTGAACACGATCCGCATCCGGTCGGCCGAGCCGAAGCCGCAGTCGAAAGCAACCGCCTTCAGCGGCCGGTCTGAGCCCTCGAGCAGCCGTCGCGCGGCGTCGACCCGCGCCCGCTCGACGAATTCGTGCGGCGTGATGCCGGTCTCCTGCGCAAAGGCGCGGCCGAAATTCCGCACGCTCATGCCGACGGCCTCCGCCAGCGACAGCAGCGTGTGACGCTCGCCGACATGCTGCATGACATGTGCCTGCGCGCGCGCAATCGGCGAATCCTCATCGACCGGCGCGGTGAGATAGGGACTGAATTGCGACTGCCCGCCCTGGCGCTGCGCCACCACGACCAGCCGCTTGGCCACCGCGACCGCAACCTGCGGCCCGTGCCGCTCGGCGACCAGCGCGAGCCCGAGATCGATCCCCGCGGTCACGCCGGCCGAGGTCATCAGATGTCCGTCGCGAATGTAGATGCGGTCGAAGATCACCTCGGCCGCTGGAAAGCGCGCCGCCAGCCGCTGCGCATTCTGCCAATGCGTCGTCACCTTGTGGCCGTCGAGCAGCCCGGCATGGCCGAGCGCGAAGGCGCCGGTGCAGATCGAACCGTAGAGTTCGGCGCGCCCGGGCGCCCCGCGCAGCCACCGTGTCAGTTCGGGGTCCGGCGCGGCGTCGGGCAATGCCGGCCCGCCGGCGACGAGCAGGATATCGACCTTCTCCTGTGCCTCGGCGAAGCTGAGGTCGGCCGATATCTTCATGCCGTTCGACGCGCGCAGCGGTTCGCAGCCGGCCCCCACCAGCACGGTCTCATAGCCATCGCCCGCCGGCACAAAGCCATTCGTCTCCGCGAACACGTCGACGGGACCCGCGACGTCGAGCGCCTGAACCCCTTCGTGAATCGCGATCGCGACCCTCTGAACCGCCATACCTTCTCCCTGCCCGCTGGCGCGAAACGACGTCTGGTTGGCCCGATCCGGCGGCGCGCGATCGTTGCGGGATCGGGCCAAAACCGGCGACAAACACACCACGGATCGCGCCACCCGGCGATCCGCACACACCGCAGAGACGAGCGCCGGGCTCGCGTGTTCGCACGCCACAGCATCGTCTTGCCACATCAAGGAGCGTCTTGAAATGACCGAGATCATCGCCGGCATCCGCGTACCCGACAGCGCGATGGCCCGCGCCGCCACCCAGCTGGTGCGCGATACCGAGGACGACCTGCTCTACAATCACAGCCGCCGCGTGTTCTTCTGGGGCGCGCTGACCGGCAACCGCCACAGGCTGAAATTCGATCCCGAGCTGCTCTATATCGGCGCCATGTTTCACGACATGGGCCTCACCGCCGCTCATGCGAGCCCCAATTTGCGCTTCGAGGTCGACGGCGCCAACGCCGCGCGCGACTTCCTCAAGAGCTATGGCGTTCCGGAGCGCGACGTCGAGGACGTCTGGACCTCAATCGCCCTGCACACCACGCCCGGTGTCCCCGAGCATATGCGTCCGACCATTGCGCTGGTCACCGCCGGCGTCGAGATGGACGTGCTCGGCATCGCCTACGACGATTTCTCGCACGAGCACCGCGACCACGTCTGCGCGCACCATCCGCGCGAGGCGAACTTCAAGGAGAACATCATCGATCATTTCGCCGCCAGCACCATCAAGAAGCCGCTGACGACATTCGGCAACGTCAAGGCCGACGTGCTGGCGCTGAAGGACATGAACTACACCAGGATGAACTTCTGCTCGATCATCCTCGGCTCGAAATGGCCGACATGACGCGACGTCAATGGCGATTGGCGGGACCGTGGTCGGGGCCGGGATCCCGACCGGCGGCCGCGTGCGAGAGCCGGCTCATATAGTGTGCCCAACCCTTGTCGTGGCTCTCGCACTGCGCGGCGTTCGGCAGGCCGCTATGAGTCATGCGGAGCAGCGTGCCGTTGTCCTGCTCCATCAGGTCGATCTCGATCAGGCTCGATCCCGGCGGCACTTCCTCGCTGCCCTCCCAGCCGAAGCTGTAGGCCAGACGATGCACCGGCACGACCTCGCGGAACGCGCCGCGCGCGGCGCGGCTGCGATCGCTGCCGAGCCCCTTGAGGAAGTAGAGGCCCCCGGGATGCGTCTCGGTCGCAGCTTCCAGCCCCATCCAGCTCACGATCTTCTGCGGATCGGTCAGGAAGGCGAACACGGTTGCAGCCGGGGCTGCGATCTGGATCTCGCGTTGAACGATGAAGGCTTCAGTCATCGATCCATGCTCCATTGACGGTCGGTGCTCAGGGATAATTCGTGACAAGAGTGGTGCGTCAACCCCATGATGGCGTGATGCAATTGTCCTCGACGTTGAGCTGGCTGGTCGACGCCGCCGCCGAGACCGCGGGCGCCAACCGGTTGTTGGCGGACCTCGGTAGCCACCTTATCACGGATGGCCTGCCGCTTGCCGGCGGCGCTCTGACGCTCGAGGTTCCGCACCCCCTGATTGCAAGACGAACCTGGCTGTGGCGTGCCGACAATGGCGAGGTCATCGAAGCGCTCGGATTCGCGCCGGAACAACCTTTTGCGATGCCCGATATGGTGGGATCCGGCGACGCCGGCCGGCGCTGGCTCGGAACTCTCGCGCCCGGCCCGATCCATGAGGGCACGATCGGAACGCGGCCGGATGGCCCGACCCTCGGCTGGATCGGGACACGCGCGTTCACACCTGCCGAGGCGGACCAATTGCGCGAGGCGGCGCGGTTCATGGCCGCGCCGCTCGCCGCGCTGGCGGCGCGCGCGACACTGACGGCGGCGCTGGAGGCGTATCTCGGCCGGCGCAGCGCGGCGCGCGTGCTGGCATCGCCATTGCGGCGCAATACCGGCGAAACCATCCGGGCGGCGCTGCTGTTCGCCGACCTCCGCGGCTTCACCGCGCTGTCGGAAAGCCATCCGCCTGCCGAGGTGATCGCGGCGCTCGATGCCTGGTTCGACCGCATCGCGGGCGCCATCCACGCCTTCGGCGGCGAGGTGCTGAAATTCATCGGCGACGGCCTGCTTGCGATCTTTCCGGTCACGACCAGCGCGCGCAACGCATCCGAGGCGGCATTGCGCGCGGTGTCGGCGGCGCGCGTCGGCATGGCGCATCTCGATGCAGAGCGACGCAAGCAGGGCTTGCCGCCGTTGCCATTCGGCGCGGCGCTGCATCTCGGCGAGGTGCACTGGGGCAATATCGGCGCCGCCGACCGCCTCGACTTCACCGCGATCGGCGCCGCGGTCAATCTGGTGAGCCGGCTCGAAGGGCTGTGCAAGCCGCTGGAGCAGCCCGTGCTGGTTTCGGGCGCCCTCGCCGCCGAGACCGAGACGCCACTGGTCGCGCTCGGCAGTCATGAATTGCGCGGTATCGCGCGGCCATGCGCGGTCTTCACTTTGCCGGAGGGGTGAGCCGATCATCTGAACAGGCGCAGCCATGGCGCCAGATGAAATGCGCTCATCAGCGCGTACATCGGGACCATGCCCTGCAATGACAGCGGTCCCTGCATCGCGCCGCAGATCATGTCGGCCGGCGCCATCGCGGCAATCAGCGCCATCACGGTGAAGGTCGGCGCCGCCGCCAGCGACAGAAAGCGCGCCACGATGGGCCCGCGTCCACTGAGCCGCCCCCTCGCCCAATCTTCTCGTGTTTCAATACCGGTCATCGTTCGATCTCTCTGGGGATGATCCATGTCGTCATGTGCTAGGTTAGGACCGGGCCCCGGAGGGTGAGAGTGACAAGTGTGTCGGGATTCGAATGGACTCGCTGATCATAGCTGCGGCGCGCGCGCTCGCGGCGGGTGATCCCCTCGGCGCACTGAAACGGGTGGCCCTGCGCGACGATGCGCCGGCGCTGGCGCTGCGCGGCATCGCGATGGCCCGGCTCGGCGATTTCGCCCGCGCCAAGGAGCTGTTGCGGCGCGCAGGCCGCGCCTTCGGCCCGCGCGAAGCCGTCGCGCGGGCGCGCTGCGTGGTGGCGGAGGCCGAGATCGCGCTGGTGTCGCGCGACCTTTCCTTTCCCGGGAAGAGCCTCGCCGCGGCACGCGCAACGCTCGCGGCACGAGGCGATGCGCTCAATGCCGCCCATGCCGGCTATCTCGAAATCCGCCGCCTGCTGCTGATCGGGAGCCTTGATGCGGCCGAGCGCATGCTTGACGGCCTCGACCCGGCGCCGTTCCCGCCGGCGCTGCGGGTCGGCCATGAACTGGTCGTCGCCGGGATCGCGATGCGGCGGCTGCGGACCAAGCCGGCACGCGAAGCGCTGGCCCGCGCAAGGGAAGCCGCGCGCCGCGGCGGCATCGCCGAGCTCGCGGCCGAAGTCGAGAGCACCGCGCGCCTGCTCGCCACGCCCGCGGCACGTCTGATCGCGCGCGGCAGCGAGCGGCCGCTGCTGCTCGAGGAGGTCGAAGCCCTGATGGCGTCGAAGGCCCTCGTCGTCGATGCCTGCCGCTATGTCGTGCGCGATATCGGCACGACGGTCTCGCTGACGCGACGGCCGGTGCTGTTCGCGCTCGCCCGCGCGCTGGGCGAAGCGTGGCCGCAGGACGTGTCGCGCGGCACGCTGATCGCGCGGGCGTTTCGCGGCAAGCACGCCGATGAATCGCACCGTGCGCGGCTACGCGTCGAGATCGGACGGCTGCGCCGAGCGCTGCGGCCGCTCGCCGATCTCAGCGCCACGCCTGACGGCTTTGTGCTGGAGCCACATGGCCGGCGCGAGGTGAGCGTGCTGGCGCTGCCGGTCGAAGAGGAGCATGCGGCGGTGCTGGCCTTTCTCGCTGACGGCGAGGCCTGGTCGAGCTCGGCGCTGTCGGTCGCGTTGGGCGCGAGCCAGCGCACCGTGCAGCGTGCGCTCGACACATTGGCCGCCACCGGCAAGGTGCAGTCGGTCGGCCGGGCCCGCGCCCGGCGCTGGATGACGCCGCCGGTACCGGGATTCACGACGACCTTGTTACTCCCTGCCCCGCTGCCGAACGGCTAGCATCAGGGCGACATCAGAGCATTTTCGAGCGAAGCGGATACCGGTTCGCGTGAAGAAGACGCGTCAAAACAGGAAATCGGGAGCCTCGATTCTGATTCCATCAGAACCGAAGCTCCAGGCGACAGGAGCGCAGCATGAAAAAGGCCACGGCCGAGATCATCCGGGAATACGGTCCCTTCGACGGCGTCGAGAACGTCGGCGGCGTCAGCTTCGACGGCGAGCAGGTCTGGTTCGCGGCCGGCGACCGCCTGGTGGCCTTCGATCCCGACAGCGGCAATACCACGCGCACCCTCGATATCGCGGCCCATGCCGGCACCGCCTTCGACGGCAAGCACCTCTATCAGATCGCCGAGGACCGCATCCTGAAGATCGAGCCGAAGAGCGGACGCGTGGTGTCCACCATCCCCTCGCCCGGCGGCGGCCGCGACTCGGGCCTCGCCTGGGCGGAGGGCTCGCTGTGGGTCGGCCAGTACCGCGATCGCACCATCGTTCAGATCGATCCGGAAACCGGCAAGGTTCTGCGCACCATCGAAAGCAACCGGTTCGTCACCGGCGTCTCCTGGGTCGATGGCGAACTCTGGCACGGCACCTGGGAAGGCGATGAAAGCGACGTGCGACGGATCGACCCGCAGACCGGCGAAGTCATGGAAAAGCTGGAGATGCCGCAGGGCACGTTCGTCTCCGGGCTGGAGTCCGACGGCGGCGACCGCTTCTTCTGCGGAAGCGGCTCCGCCAACAACAAGGTGCGTGCAATCCGGCGGCCGAAGCGCAGCCGCGCGTGAAGCGATTTGCGATCACCTTTCGGCTAGGGAAAGAATAGAGCGGATCACCTGGCGCTTCTCGTCCGACAAACCCGCGAGCAGCGCCTCGTCGAGATGCTGTTCTCGGATGAGCCGCGCGAAGACAAGCGGGAGCTGCGAGTATCGATAGTCGAACATCTCATCGAGCTCCCTCCTTTGCTGGTGCAGATAGGCGCCAACTTCCCACATCTCCGACGGCGTCGCTGCCGCAACGGCCCTGCTCTTGAATTCGACCATCACCTTGGCGAATGCACACTCCACCGCAGAATCATAGGCCTTGCGCGCAATCTTCTTTTCAGCCGGGGACCATTGGAGATCACGGTACATAGTGGGCTCACATGCGTCTGGCGTCGTGTCAACAATCATGGCATTCAGCCGTGGACGCCCGACCGATGCAATGACGCCACAACGTTGCCCCTTTGCCCGCCGCTCGGCAAGAACAATGCGTCTGTCCGAGCGGCGCGCTGCATGACCTAGGTCAAACCTCATGCCGGCGCCGGCACCGCCACGGGCCGCGCCGCCGGCATCGGGCGGAAGGTCATCATGATCAGGAACGCGCCGATGCCGACGGCCCAGGAGCCGACATAGAGCCACGTGTAGCTCGCAAAGGTGTCGTAGATCAGGCCGCCGGCCAACGGACCGGTCGCCATGCCGAGGCTGCCGGCCATCGCGGTGCCGCCGATTACCGTGCCCATCATTCGCAGCGGGAAGTTCTCGCGGATCAGCACGGAATACAGCGGCATGGTGCCGGCATAAATGAAGCCGAAGATCGCCGCGACCGCGTAGAATGCGGCAAGCTCGCGCACGAAGACGTAGCCGAGCGCGCCGAACGCCTGCGCCAGCAGGCCAAGCACCAGCACGCGCTTGGCGCCGAAGCGGTCGCCGAGCAGGCCGAACGCGATGCGGCCGCCCATCCCGGCGAGCCCTTCGACGCTGTAGATCGTCACCGCGGCAACCATCGGAATGCCGCAGGTGACCGCGTAACTCACGGTATGGATGATCGGGCCCGAATGGGTAGCGCAGCAGAAGAAATTGGTCGCGATCAGGATGATGAATTGCGGCGAGCGCAGCGCCTGCGCCAGCGACATCGGCGGTTCGCCGTTCTCGGAGACCGCTTCAGCGTGCTCGCCCTGCAGCGCCGGCGGGCGGCGCACCAGGAACGAGACCGGGATCATGATCGCACCGACCACGCCCGAGACGATCAGCATCGCGGTGCGCCAGTCGTGGTGGGAGATCAGCCAGGCCGCGAGCGGCGACATCGTCATCGGCGCCATGCCCATGCCGGCCGACACCAGCGAGACGGCGAGGCTTCGATGGGTGTCGAACCAGCCGGTGACGCAGGCCATCATCGGGGCGAAGATCGCCGCCGTGGCCGCGCCCACCAGCGCGCCGAACACGAACTGAAAGGCCAGCAGCGATGTCGCCTGGCTGGCCAGCGCGAGGCTTGCCGCCAGCACGACCGATCCAGTCAGCACCACCGGGAGCGGCCCGAAACGGTCGGACAGCGTGCCCCAGATCATGCTGGTGAAGGCCATCGCGAGGAAGCCGATCGTCATCGCGCTGGAGATGCCGGTCACCGACCAGCCGGTCTCGCGCGCCATGGGCTGGAGGAACACCGGCAGCGAAAACATGCCGCCGATCGCGACGCAGCCGAGCAGGCCGCCGGCCGCGACGATCACCCAGCGATAGGTCGAATTGCTCATTCCGGAACTCCCATGCAGCTCATTCTGGCTGGAAGACGAGCGGGACGACGCGAAACCGACAGCTGACGAGCGCGCCAGCTCACTTTTTTGCGAGCATCGCGGCCTCGAGCGCCGCTACCGAAATATTCCTCCTGGTCAGCGGCCAGCCGGACTGCACCCCGGCTCCGGCGCGATCTCGCCGAGTGCTCGCACCTGCACGAGTTCCGAACCCTGCGTCTTGGCGATGAACATGTTCATCGCCGCGTGATGATCCTGACCGAGCGTGACAGGGCCGGTCGGCGACGGAATGGCGAGGCCCGCGATCGCGTCGATGATGGCCTCCTTGTCGAGCTTGCCGGCCTTCTCGGCCGCCGCCTTCAGTGCGATCAGCGTGTTGTAATGCGTCATCACATAGTTCGACACCGCGACACCCGCCTCTGCGGCGGCGCGGGCCTTCGCGATGAACGCCTTGACGGCCGGATCCTCGCTCGCCGCAACCGCCGGCACCACGGTCACCATGTTCTGCCCCTTGCCACGGAAGATGCCGAGGTCGACTTCCGACAATCCGAGGAACGCGACGGTGATGTCCTTCAACAGCCCGGCCTCGTCGGCCTGCCGGATGAAATCCATCCCGTCGCCCTTCAGCGCGAACAGCAGCACCTCGGCCTTGCTCGCCGCGATCTCCTTGATCAGCGGCGAGAAATCGGTCTCGGTTCCCAGCGTGTATTTGGTCGCGACCACCTTGCCGCCGAGATTCTCGATCAGGGGCTGCGCGATGCCGAACATCTGATGCGGCCAGACCCGGTCGGCGCCGAGCAGGAAGTAGGTGTTGCCGAACGTCCGGCTCATGTAGGGCAGCAGCTGGCCGAGCTCCTGGTTCGGCACCGCGCCGAACGAAAACAGATAGCGGCTGCATTTGCCGCCCTCGTAATTGGTGGCATAGAGCAGCGGCGTCTTCGAGCTCTCGGCAATCGGCACCAGCGCATTCAGGTTTTGCGAGGTGATCGGACCGACCACCGCCAGCACGTCCTGCTTTTCGACCAGCGAGCTCATCGCCTCGGCGGCCGAACCCGGCCGTGTCTTGTCGTCGACATAGATCACCTCGACCGGCCGGCCAAGAATGCCGCCGGCCGCGTTGATGTCCCTGACGGCGAGATCGAGCCCAAGTTTCGCCTGCTGGCCATAAAGCTCGACCCCACCGGAAAACGGCAGCACCGCGCCGACCCGGATCGGTTCGCCGGGTTCGGCAGCGCGCGCCGGCTGAAGCATCGCACCGCAGAGCAGAAGCGCGAGCGTCGTGCAGATGATCGAGCGTGATGCCATGTGCGTCTTTCCTTCAGACAGGAAGCATCCAGTCTGATCGATCTTATCGGCGTGGCACTGAAGAATTCGTCAAGCGCGCCCCCATTTGCGTCACATTCGAGGCTATGCTCACTCCGCGCGTCGAGACATTTCCGCGCGCCTTCCTCCTCAAGATTTCTGGTCTATCGGGCACCCCGCCTTCGCGGCGTGCTCGTTCGCGCGGTGTGACGATTGATGAAAGGACACCCTTTGCAAAGCCGCTTCGTCCTGATCTCTGGCTGCTCCGGCGGAGGAAAATCGACCCTGCTGGCCGAACTCTGTGCACGCGGCTATCCGGTCGTCGAAGAGCCCGGCCGCCGCATCATCGCCGATGAGCTCGCGTCCGGCGGCAACGCCCTGCCCTGGGCCGATGCGGCGGCCTTCCTGCGTCGCGCCATCGACGTCGCGCTGAAGGATCTGGCGATGGCCAAGGCTCAATCGGGATGGGTGTTCTTCGATCGCGGCGTCGTCGACGCGGCATCGGCATTGCAGGCGTTGACAGCCAAGCCGGTGCTGCACCCGATCTGCGCCGCACATCGCTACCACCGGCGCGTGTTCATGACACCGCCGTGGCCGGAGATTTACGTCACGGATGCGGAGCGACGACACACCTTCGAGATGGCGGTGGCGGAGCATCGGCGCTTGATGGAGACGCTTCCGGCGCTTGGCTACGACGTCATCTGCCTGCCGAAGCTATCGCCATCCGCTCGCGCCGATTTCGTGCTCACGACGCTCGGCGGCTGCGTCACACCGACGGCTTGATCAAACCGTCACTCCGCGGCCTCGCGCTGCGGAACGCCCTGCTCCACGTCGAGCTGCAAGATGTCGTTGAAGCGGTTGAAGGCGCCGCACAGCGCGATCCGCCATGTCAGCTCGACGATCTGCGGTTCCGAGAAGTGTTCGCGCAGGCGTGCGAAGATCTCGTCGCGAGTCTTGTTCCAGTTGTTGGTGACGGCGATCGCATATTCGACCACGAGCTTGTCGAGCGCATCGAGCTCGGGATGATCCTGATAGTCGAGCAGCCGCTCGGCGCCCGCCTCCGAGACCCCCTGGATCGCGAGCTTGGGCGCATGGTGCGACACGCAATAGTCGCACTTGTTGAGCAGCGACACCGTCACCAGCGCGAGCTCGAGATGCCGCTTCGAGACCACCGCCTCGTCGGCGAGATCGACCAGCAGCGACCACATGTGCTAGAAGATCGGCGGGCGCTGCGCCATGACGCCGGCCTGGTTCTCGAACGCGCCATAAGTGGTCATCTTGTCCCACAGCGGCTTGAGCTCGCCCGGCAGGTCGTTCCTGATCTTGATTGACACGCGTGACATGGATCTTGCCTCGGATCGGAAATGAACCGAAGCAGCCTGCCCCGCTTCGCCTGATACCGCAAGCCGCAGGCCAGCATGGCAAGTATCGCGACAGGTCGGCGCCGGCGAGGACGCGCGCCGCAGGCACGACGATTGTCACCTCAGAATGACGTCCCGCCTCCGAACCGGAACTCCTGCACGATGTCGTATTTGCCCTTCGTGATCGGCACGGCGTAATCGAAGCGCAGCGGGCCGAACGGCGAGGCCCAGATCAGGCCGACACCGACCGAGGTTCGCACCACGTTCCCGTCGTCGTATTGGAGGCCGCATTTGCAAGCAGCGGTATTCACCTCGCCGGTGGCGGCCCACGACGTCGGGCCTTCATAACCCCAGAGCGAGCCGGCGTCCGCATAGACAGCCCCCTTCAACCCAACCTCGGAAGGCAGGAACCAGAACGGCATCTGCAGCTCCATCGACGCGCCCCAATATTTGGTGCCGCCGAGCGCATCCCCGACTGCGCCAAGGCTCGCATAGGTGATGTCACGCGGCCCGATGCCGTTGGTGGCAAAGCCGCGTACGAGATTCGGCCCCATCTGGAAATGGTCCAGCATGCGCAGATCATTGTCGCCGACCTTGGTGAGCAGGCCGCCCTGCAGGTGGATCAGCCCGATCAGGTCGGACACCAGCGGCGTATAGTATTTCGCGTCGACCGCGCTCTTCAGATATGTCACGTCGCCGCCGACGCCGGCAAAATCCTGCTTGAAGTCGATCAGCAGGCCGTCGGTCGGGTTCTTGTTGTTGTCGAGGGTGTTGTAGGTCAGCGTGTAGCCGATCTGCGAGGTCCAGGTCGCCCCTGCGGCCAACTCCTTGCGCACCGGCAAGGTGGATTCTCCGTCGCCGTAGCAGCCATATCCATAAAGCCCTGACGAGACCGAGTTCGTCGGATCGACGCCGCCGAGCACACTCTGGATGTAGGCCGGTGTCGGATTGAACGCGAGCGACGGGTTGGACGGATTGTTGTTGCAGTTCGCGTAGGCGCTATCGAGCGAGATTTCCTGCTGATAGAGCGAATATCGCAGCTGGAGGGTCAGGTCTTCGCGCAAGGCCAGGCCCAGCCGCGGCGAGAACCCGATCGTCTTCACGCCATAGGTCGTGTAGTCCGTCGGCAGCTGCTCCTTGTAGTACGCATCGAGCCCGAGCGCGACGCGATAGTCGAGCAAATACGGCTCGACAAAGGACAGCGACAGGCCGCGCGAGTACTGGCCGTAGCTGACCGTCGCCTTGGCGAACAGGCCACGGCCGAGCAGATTTCGCTCCGAGATGCTGACCTCGGCAAGCGCGCCGTCCGTCGTGGAATAACCGCCCGACACCGAGAAGTCGCCGGTCGACTTTTCCTCCAGGTCGACGACCAACACAACGCGATCGCTCGTCGAGCCGGGCTCGGTGGTGATCTTGACGGTCTTGAAGTAGTCGAGATTCTTCAGCCGCCGCTCGGCGCGATCGACCAGCGCACGGTTATACGCATCGCCCTCGGAGAGATCGAACTCGCGCCGGATCACGTAGTCGCGGGTGCGGCCGTTGCCGCGAATGTCGATCCGCTCGATATAGGTGCGCGGCCCCTCCTCCACGCGAAACACGATGCCCACCGTGTGGGCCTCGAAATTCCGGGCGCCGTCCGGACGGACCACCGCGAAAGCGTAGCCGCGGCGCGACGCTTCGATCTGCATGTCCTCGACCGATTTCTCGACCGCCTCGACGTTGTAGAGCGAGCCTTCGCCGACGCGCGACAATGAACGCAGCGTCGTCGGATCGAAGCCCGCTATGTTCGAGCGGAAACTGACCGTCGCGACGCGGTACTGCTGCCCCTCATCGATCTTGAACGTCACCTGAAAGCCCTTGCGCTCCGGATCATACTCGGCGAGTGCAGCCACGACCTGGACGTCCGCGTAGCCGTGCCTCAGGTAGAAGCGGCGGATCAGGTCACGATCGGCCTCGACCCGATCCGGGTCGTAGATGTCGGCATTGCCGAGAAAGCTCAGGAAGTTCGTCTCGTGGGTCTTGATCACGTCCTTCAGGCGCGCCGCCGAGAAACTGTTGTTGCCCATGAACTCGATGGTCTTGATGCCGGTCTTCGCTCCCTCGTCGACGGTGAAGACGAGATCGACGCGGTTATTCGAGCGTTCGATGATTTCCGGCGTGACGTGCACGTCGTAGCGGCCTGACCGCCGATAAATCTCGGCAATCCGCAGTGCATCCGACTGCACCATCGGCCGCGACAGGGTACCCCGCGGCTTGGACTGCATTTCGGCCGAGAGCTGCTCGTCCTTGATCTTCTTGTTGCCCTCGAACGCGACGCGGTCGATCACCGGATTCTCGATCACGGAAACGACGATCCGACCGCCCGTCTGATTGATCTTGACGTCCTGGAACAACCCGGTCCCGACCAGCTCCTTGAGGCCGTCGTCGACGGCAGCCTGATCGAGACGGCCACCGGGCCCGGGCCTGAAATAGGAGCGGATGGTCTCCGCCTCTACCCTCCGGTTGCCTTCGACCGTGATCGCATCAACCGATTGGGCCGCCACCGGAGCCACCAATGGCCATATCACCGGCGTCCCCGGGATCGAAAACCCCGACAGCACGATCGCCGCGACAAAGCCCCGCCACGTCTTCATTCCACACCTCGCGAACAAGAAGCCCGTTGTGACGGGATGGTGATGGCTGCGGTGTGGCTGCAGGATTGCGGGATTATTTCCAGTGGTTTGGGTCTGTTAGCGCGACGCGACGCGGCCGGCATCGCGGATTGTTTCGGGCTGCGCGCGACGCTTACAGTTCAGAAACACTATGCTTACGAAAAGGCGCAATGCCGCCCACAAGCGACGCGTATGCTGGTCAATTGGTGGCTGAGCGCGCTGGAACGCGCATCAGTAACGTCATGATGAGGACCCAGTCGCGGATCATGCTTGCAAACACCCCGAAGATCCTGATCGTCGAAGACGATCTGCAAACCAGGGACTTGATTGCCCGCTACCTGCGCGACCAATCCTGCCTGGTGGCCACCGCCTCGAACGGCAGGGAAATGGATCGTTACCTTGCCGGGCATTCGCTCGATCTCGTCGTCCTCGATTTGATGCTGCCCGGAGAGGATGGACTAACCCTGTGTCGCCGCCTGCGCGGCGACTCGACGATCCCGATCATCATGCTCACGGCAAAGGGCGAGGACCTCGACCGGATCCTCGGGCTTGAGATGGGCGCGGATGATTATCTCGCCAAGCCGTTCAATCCGCGCGAGCTGCTGGCGCGGATCAACGCCGTGCTGCGCCGCCAGGCCCAGGCCGGCCTTGCCGGGCGCTCGGGCCAGAGCGCCGCGCGCCTGCGCTTCCAGGACTGGACCATCGATCTGCGCCTGCGCGAACTGCGCGATCCCGACGGCGCCCAGGTCCCGCTGACCAGCGCGGAGTTCGACCTGCTGCAGGTGTTCTGCGAGCGACCCGGCCGGATCCTGACGCGGGATGGCCTCTTGACCATGACGCGCAGCCGGCCGGCCAGTCCGTTCGGGCGCAGCATCGACGTGCTGGTCAGCCGGCTTCGCCGCAAGCTCGATACGAGCGAAGGATCGTCGGTGATCCGGACGGTTCGCACCGGCGGCTACATCTTCACGCCGCATGTGGAGGACGCATGAGCTGGACCCGCAGGATTGCCGCGCTTTTCAGCTTCCACCGGATCAGTGGTCAGATCGCCGCGCTGATCCTGCTTTCGCTGGTGCTCATCCATGCGCTGATCGGGCTCTATTTCGTCAGCCAGAAGCCGAGATCGTTTGCGGACAGGCCGGTCCATCAGTTCCAGCTGGTTGCCAGGCTTCTGGCCGAGGCCCCTGCGGCCGATCGCGCTACGTTGTTGCGCGCTGCCGATCGCGCCTTTCCCCGCCTGCATCTCACATTGCGCGACGCAGGTCCGGGCTTGGCCGATGAGGCTTCGTCCGAGGCACCTGGCGTCGACGATGTCGATGAGTTTTCCTCGAAGACCGCGCCGGCGGCGATTCGGTTGCCGGACGGAGCCCTGTTCGAAGCGACGATCGGCCCGACGAAAATGCCGCCCTTCTTCGGCGGGTTCTGGGTCAGCACGTTCCTGTTCCTGTTCGTCAGCGTCACGCTGCTCGGCGTGTGGGCCGGCCGCGCGCTCAGCGCGCCGCTCTCCGCGTTCGCCCGCGCCGCCGAGAATTTCAGCATCAGCCAGGCCGCCGCGCCGCTTCCGGAGACCGGCCCGGAGGAAATCCGCGCCGCAGCGGTTGCGCTCAATCGCATGCGCGAACGCATCACCACGCTGATGAATGACCGCACGCGCATGCTCGCCGCAATCAGTCACGACCTGCGCACGCCGATCACCCGGCTAAGGCTCAGGTCCGAATACATCGAGAACGACGCCCAGCGCGCGGAGACCCTGCACGACCTCGACCAGATGCAGGCCATGCTGGAGTCCGTGCTGTCATTCCTGAGCGGCGGCAGCGCGGCGAAGCCGACGCTCGTGAACGTCGCTGCCCTGCTGCAGACGATCTGCGAGCAATTCTCCGATTGCGGTCACGTCGTGCGCTACCAGGGCCCGACCAGGGCTTCGCTCCTGATCCGCCCGAGCGAGATCAGCCGCACCGTGACCAATTTGGTGGAGAACGCCCTGCGCTTCGGTAGCGAAGTCGAGATCAAGCTGACCGCGTCAGCCGATCAGGCCATCATCGACGTCTCGGACGACGGTCCGGGGATTCCGGAGCATCGCCGGGCCGAAATGCTGAAGCCATTCGTCCGGGGCGACGAGGCCCGCACCATGGACGAGAAAAGCGGCTTCGGACTTGGCCTTTCGATCGCTCAGGCCATGGTGTGCGGGCATCGCGGCGAGCTGTCCCTTCACGACAACGCGCCGCACGGCCTTCTCGTCCGCATCAAATTGCCGGGGCCCGTGCACCTCGGATCGGATCGAAGCGGGGCGAGCGCGTCTCGCCCCCCAGTTCCTGAGTTCGTTGGCTAGGGAAGGTTCAGGATCAGGTTCAGAATCGCTTGCCCCTGCCGCCCGGCCGCTTTTGATCGGACCCGGACTGCTTCAGTTCGTCCGGCGTGACGCGGCAGTCACCGTTCTTGTCGAATTGCAGGATGAACTCGTTCGGCTTGTCGACGAACTCCCCGCGCGTGACCTTGCCGTCCCGCTTCTCGTCGAAATAGCCGAAATCCGCATCGGCGAGCGCGCTGCCGGCGCGGCGAACCGCTTCGAACTCGGCGGGCGTGAGTCGCCCGTCGTGATTGCGGTCGGCGCGATCGAACAGCCGGCCGAGATAGGCCTTCCATTCGTCGCAGGTGTAGACGCCGTCGTGATTGTCGTCCCAGATCTCGGCCGCGCTCGCCAGTGAGCGGTCTCCGCCGGATTGCGGATGCGGCCCTTGATCAGATGGAGCCGGCTGCGCCGCCGCGAATGGAAATGGCGCGGAAAGCCCGCTCATCACGGCAATCATCCCGCAGATGGACAGCAACTGTCTGCGCAAATCGATCTCTCCCCCGCGTCATCCCCAAGCGGCGCAGAGTTGTCGATCGCGCCGTGGCGAAAATGCGGAAGGGCGTGGCGCGGATACAGCGCGTTACAATTTGGCCCGCAGGATCAGCCCTTCTTCGGATCGGCGCGCGTGTTGCGCAGCAGATTGTCGCGCAGCCTCGCAACGGTCTTCTGCACGACGGGAAATTCGTCGCCGAGCCCGGTGGCTTCGACCAGGGACACATTGATATCCTTGTCGAGCAGGCGTCGGCCGGCCGGCGTCAGGCTCACGCGAACCTGCCGCTCATCGGCGGGATCGCGCACGCGGCTGATATAGCCACTCTGCTCCAGCTTCTTGAGGATCGGCGTCAGCGTGTTGGATTCCAGAAACAGCTTTTCGCCGAGCGCGCTGACGGTCTGCTCGTCCGCCTCCGACAGCGCCACCATGGCGATGTACTGGGTGTAGGTCAGGCCGACCGCGTCCAGGATCGGCTTGTAGGCGCGGCCGAAGGCCAGATTGGCCGAATAGACCGCAAAGCACAGAAAATTCGAGAGTTTTCGGCCCTTGGTCTCGGCCTTGGAGGAGCGGGTCACGGACGTCTCCGGAGTTTGTGATGTCGCGGTCCATATAAATCGTATCCGATTAAATCGGAAGTGCTTGACACGATCAAGCCCGGGGTCTATTTCGACGCGTACACGATTAGATCGGATACGATCTATATTCATCCCAAAGGAGCTCGCCATGACCGCCAATGCAAAGGTTCTCGTCACCGGAAAGACCCACGTCACCGCCGGCCCGAACGGCGCCGCCCGCTCGCGCGACGGCTTCCTCGACGTCAAGCTGCCGCAGCCGCACCCCGCCGCGGAAAACCTGTTCGCGGCCGCCTGGTCGGCCTGCTACATCGGCGCGATCCAGCTCGCCGCCGGTCAGCGCAAGGTCAAGCTCGCGAGCGAGCCCGAGGTCGACGCCGAGATCGATCTGAACCAGGCCGGCAGCGCCTTCTTCCTGAGCGCACGCCTCAACGTCCACGTCCCCGGCGTCGAGCGCGAGGTTGCGCAGGAGCTGATCGAAGCCGCGCACGGCATCTGCCCCTACTCCAAGGCGGTTCACGGCAACATCGATGTCACGACCACCCTGGCCTGAGACCAGCACATGACGATCTCCGACGCGGGCCGGCCGCTTGCCGGCTCGCGATCGGACAGGGACGCAAGCAAATCCTGGAGTTCAAGATGACCAGCAAGCTGATGAAGGCAACGCGCCTTCTCGCAAGGACGGCCTTGTTCACCGCCAGCCTCCTGACCATACCGAGCGCACAGGCGCAGCAAGCGGCGGGCTTCACGCGAACCGACCTGCAGCGCCACGACCTCAGCGCCTCCGGGCGTGAAGCCGTGCAGGTGCGGGTCGACATCGCACCGGGCAAGGCATTCGGCCGCCATACGCATCCGGGCGAAGAAATCATCTATGTGCTCGCCGGCACGCTCGAATACGACGTCGACGGCAGGCCGCCGGCGAGGCTGAAGGCCGGCGACGTGCTGTTCATTCCCACCGGCACGGTCCATGCCGCGAGGAATGTCGGCGACGTCACCGCCAGCGAGCTTGCGACCTATATTGTCGAGAAGGACAAGCCGCTGCTGACCCTCGTGAAGTGACCGATACCGCCTGCCCGCCCCTGCGTCTGGGCAGGCACGGCGACATCGTGTTCACTTCGTGCCGTGAGCCTCGGCCTGCCGCACCGGCCGCGCGTTGAAGATCAGGACGCTGAGCGCGGTCATGATCCACACCCCGATGCCGCCATAGAGCATCACCCAGCCGAAGCCGCTCGCCAGTGCCTGATGCACGACCGGGCCGGTCAGCTCCGGCGCGGATGCGATGTCGCCGGCGGCGATCCGCTCGGCGATTGCCCGAAGTTGCGCGCCGTCCAGCGCCGGCAGCACCGCCTTCAGATGCGCCAGCACGCCGCTCGCCAGGATAAAGCCCATCAGCGCGATGTTGACTGAAAGCGAAACCATTCGCGCGCTCATGTCGATGCCCGAGGCCATGCCGGCGCGGTCGCTTGAGACCGAGCCGGTCGTCGTGTTGGTGACCGGCGTGTTGGTGATGCCGAGACCGATGCCGGCGAGCAGGCAGCCCGGCAGCATCGTCAACCAGTCCGGCTGCGCGGCGGCGCTGCCCAACTTCATCAGCATGAATCCGGCGCCGATGGTGAACAGCCCCACCGGGATGATCAGGCCCGGCTGATAGCGCAGCGACAAGCGTTCGGCGAAGGGCGGCATCACCAGTGTCGGCAGCGTATAGGCAAGCAGCGCAAGACCCGCGGACACGCTGTCATAGCCGAGGCCGGCGTGAAACCAGATCGGCAAATAGATCATGAACGGCCAGTAGCTGAGGTTCATCGCCGCCGAGCCGACGATCGAACCGGAGAACGCAGGAATCCGGAACACCGAAAAGTCGAACATCGGCCGCCGGCTGATCTTCTCGGCAACCAGGAACGCGATGAAGCTCACGGCGGAGACGCCGAGAATCGCAAGCCCCTTCGGACTGACGAAGCCGAGATCCGGCCCCTGCGTGATGTAGAAGGCGAGGCAGAACACGGCGAGCGACATCGTCACGATACCGGCGACGTCGAGGCTGCTCGCCTTCGGATCCTTCGATTCATGCACGCCGCCGATCGTGAGCACGAACGCCACGGCTGCGAACAGCACGTGGACGAGGAACACCCACTCCCAGCTCAGCACCGCGACGACGGCGCCGCCGATGATCGGCCCGAAGCCGAGACCGATGCCGAAGATGACGCCCCACCAGCCCCAGGCAACGGCGCGCACCCGGCCGCCCTGGAATTCGTGCGAGAGCACGGCGATCTGGCAGATCAGGAGCGCGCCGCCGCTCAGGCCCTGCAGGAACCGGGCGACAATCAGCATTTCGACGCTCGAGGCGACGCCGCAGATCAGCGAGGTGATGCCGAACGCCGCGATCGCGACCAGGAAGATGCGCTTGCGACCGTAGCGGTCCGCCACCGTCCCGATCGCCATCAGCACCGTGGTGACCGCGATCGTGTAGGCGTTCATGATCCATTGCAGCGCCTTGAAGTCGGCATGCAGCACCCGCTCCAGCGTCGGCAGGATCGCGGGGATGCTGGAAATCTCCAATCCAAACATCAGGCAGGCAAGGCATACGGCGGACAGCACGACAGCGCCGCGGCGGCTCAGTTCAGTAGACATGATCAGGCCTTTTGTTGTGGCAAGCCAACGGCATACCGCACGCTGTTGCCAGGGTGCTGGCAGCAGCGTCGGTCGATCGACTCACGATGTATTGAGGCAGCAGCGGCAGGAATCGGGTGGCCGCAGCGCTTCACAGCGCAAAGCTAGTCACGGCTTGAGCATTGGTGAATTGGATGACTAGATATTTCAGAGACAACAAATCCGGATGACTGACATGACCACGCTCGACGTCGACGCCGTGAAGACATTCGTGACCATCGCCGATCTCAAGAGCTTTACGCGCGCCGCCGAAACGCTCGGCACCACGCAGGGCGCGATCAGCGTCAAGTTGAAGCGGCTGGAAGGCCAGCTCGGCCACAGGCTGATCGAACGGACACCGCGCCTGGTGCGCCTGTCGGCGCAGGGTGCGGCTTTCCTCGGCCCCGCGCAGGAATTGCTTGCCGCACATGATCGCGCTATCGCGGCGTTGTCGCCCGTGCGCCCGCGTCGCTTCTCGATCGGCGTCGCCACCCATGTCGGTGGCGCGGAGGTCCCGACCTTGCTGGCGCGGCTGCATGCGTACGACCCGACGCTCACCATCGAAGTCCGGCTGGAGGACTCCCGCGACCTGCTGAGCGCCTTCGATCGCGGCGAGATCGACGCCGCCATTATCCGCCGCGAGGACGACCGCCGCGACGGCGAGATGCTGGCGACGGATCACTATGGCTGGTTCGCCACGCCGGACTTCGTCCATCGTGCGGGCGAGCCGCTGCGGCTCGCCGCCTCCTCGCCGTCCTGCGGCGTGCTCAACATCGCGACGCGCGCGCTGGCGGCGGCGGGCATCCCGTGGACGGAAAGCTTCCTTGGCTGCGGATCCTTTGCCGTCGCCGACGCGGTCGCCGCAGGCCTCGCGACTTCGGTGTTCTCATGCCGGCTCGCCCCGGCCGGGACGATCGAGGTCAGCCGGCGGCTCGGCCTGCCTGCCCTTCCGCCGTCCGAGATCATGCTGCTGTCGGCGCTGTCAGATGCAAAATCCCGCGCGGTCCTGAAGACGATCGTTGGTGCCTTTCGCGAGCATCATCGGATGCCCGCGAACCGCGCGGCAGAGGAAATCCATACCGTCACGGAAGTTGTCGGCCCCTGAACGATCTGCGCGCCGGCCGACTAACGGCGCGCGCCTCCGGCGCGCTTTCCCTCGAACAGCGCACGCTCCGAGGCGAGCGCCCTGGCGAGAAAATCGAGCGTCGCGCGGATGCGCGCGGTGCGCTTGAGATCGTCATGGGTCAATAGCCACAGCGCCGAGCGCGGCTCTGCGAGTGCTTTCGGCGTCAGGCGGCGCAGCGTGGGCGCAAGATCGCCGACATAGCAGGGCAGCAGGGCAAGCCCCAGGCCCGCTGTCGCGGCATCGCGCAGCGCCGGAAGCGCGTCGACCCGACAGGTGGTCCGCGCCGAACGCAGGTTCTCGCGCATCCAGCCGGCGATGACGGTCCCCGCCAGCGCATCGTCGAGCCCGATCCAGTCGTGCACCGACAGATCCTTGTCACCGCGGCGGGCGAGATAGGCGCGCGATCCGTAGACCGCATGAGCAATATCGGCAACGCGTCGCCCGACCAGCAGCTCGGATGGTGCCGGCGTCGGCCGGATCGCGATCTCGGCCTCGCGGCGCGTCAGGTTCGCCATCGCATTCGAGATGATGATCTCCGGCTGGATCTCCGGATGCGCGGCGCGCATCGCCGGCAGATGCCGCATCAGCACCGCGCCGAGCGTGTCCGTCGTCGTGATCCGCACCGGCCCCGACGGCCTGAGGTCCCGTCCCGCCAGCTTGCGCTCGAGCGCAAGCACCTCGTCCTCGAGCCGGGCTGCCGACGCCGCCGCGATCTCGCCGGCCGGTGTCGGCGCGTAACCGTCGCGGAAACGCTCGAACAGGCGCGTTCCGATCGCTGCTTCGATCGTGCCGAGGCGGCGGAACACCGTCGAATGCGTGACGCCCAGTCTGCGCGCCGCCCCGGAGAGGCTGCCTTCCCGCGCAACCGCGAGGACAAGGCGAAGGTCATTCCAGTCAAGCGGGCTGTTCATTTTTGCAAACTCAATTAGCAGAGTTGGCGAATACCTTATCACGGACAAACAGGCCATCTTCCCGAAAAGTTCGGCCGACGGGCGCACCTCGTGTGCCGCGCCGGCAACGCAGAGGAGCGCTGGCAGGTGACAAGCGAGACCACCGAGACGTTGCAATTGCACGCCGCGCGGCCGGCGACGGTCGACCCGCGGCGATGGCTGGCGTTGCCGGTGCTGCTCACCGGCGCCTTCCTGCCGATCCTCGATTTCAATGTCGTCAACCTCGCGCTGCCGGCCATTCGCGACAATCTCGGCGCCAGCCCAAGCGAGGTGCAGTTCGTGATCTCGGCCTATGCCGCGACCTACGCCGTGTTCCTGATCACCGGCGGCCGGCTCGGTGACCTGCTCGGACGACGGCGCACGTTCCTGACCGGTGTCGCCGGCTTCACGATCGCATCCGTGCTGTGCGGCATCGCGTGGTCACCGGCCATGCTGGTCGCCGGACGGATCCTGCAGGGCCTCACCGCCAGCGTGATGGCCCCGCAGGTGCTCGCCTCGATCCGCGTGCTGTTTCCGGCGGCCGAACAGGGCCGCGCGCTCGGCTTCTATGGCGCGACCTTCGGACTTGCCAATATCTGCGGCCAGCTGCTGGGCGGCGTGCTCGTGTCGGCGCATCCGTTCGGACTGGCCTGGCAGGCCATCTTCCTGATCAACGTGCCGATTGGCCTCGCCGCCTTCGTCGGCGGCCTGCTGTACCTCGCCGACTCGCGCGCCGCGCACGCGCAGCGGCTCGACGTCGGCGGCGTCATCCTGCTGTCGCTCACGCTCGGCCTCCTGGTTTACCCGCTGATCGAGGGCCGGGAATCCGGCTGGCCTGTCTGGATCGTCGCGATGTTGCTGGCCTCGCCGCTGATGCTCGCCGGCTTCGTCCGCTTCGAGGCGCGGCTCGAAGCCCGTGGCGGCGACCCGCTGGTCGCGCTGCATCTGCTGCGCAACAGCGATTTCGTGATCGGATTGGTGATGGCGCTCGCCTTCTACATGCTGTCGTCGTTCTATTTGACCTTCGCGGTCTACCTGCAAAGTGGCCTGCACCAATCTCCGCTGGAAGCCGGCCTCGCCACCCTGCCCTTTGCCGCCGGCTTCTTCGTCAGCTCGCTGGTGTCGTCGCTGGTGATGCAGTGGCTCGGCCCGCGCACGCTGACACTGGGCTTTGCGCTCCAGGTCATCGGCTTCGGTGTCGTGATGTTGTCGGTCGGCGGCGCGCTGCCGCAAAGTCTGGAATTCGGCCTGATCTGCGGCGGGCTCGGCTTCGGCACCGTGATGCCGTCGGTGATCAAGGCCGTGATCGGCAGCATCGATCCGCGCCATGCCGGGTTGGCATCGGGGATGATGATCTCGACCTTCCAGATCGGCGCCGCACTCGGCGTCGCGGTGATCGGTGGTGTCTTCTATAGCCTGCTCGGGCCGCATCCGCGGGCCGACGATTACGCGCACGCCTTCACGATCGCGCTCGGCTGCAATGTCGCGCTGCTGGCGCTCGGCGGCTGGCTGTCGCTGTGGCTGCCGCGCGAGCCGGCAGCGGGTTGAGATCGACACCGCCGACACGGCTATTGCTTCGCGGCCGCGAGCGGTGGCGGAAACAGCAGCCTGAGCAGGATGGCGGCAAGCAGCGTCACCAGGGCGAGACCGGTGGAGAGATAGAGCGCGCTCGCATCGCCGAACCGGTCGATCACGATTGCATAGATCAGCGGCGCCGCCGCCGGCAGGATGAAGCTCGGGACAATGAGCCGGCCGACCAGCGTGCCATAGCTGCGATGATCGAACAGGATGAGCGGCAGCGTTCCCTTGGTGATGGTCAGAATGCCGTTGCAGGCGCCGTAGAGCAGCGCGAACGCGATCCCCATCTCCCGCGCTGATCCGCTGAACAGGCCGGCGATGAAGGAGAGCGGCATGATCAGGCAGGCCATCAGGTTGAGCCCGAGTGGATCGATCCGTCCGCCGAACAGGACTTCGCAGAGACGCGCGGCGGATTGCCCGATCCCCCGCAGCGTAGCGATCCACACCGCAATGGTGACGGTGAGTCCGAGGCCGGTGAGCACCGCGATCATGTGTGCGGACATGCCGGCGTTCAGGAAGTTCGCGCCGGTCATGATCACGGCATAGAGCCCGCTCGCCGCTGCAAGCTGCCGCCGCCCCACCGCGCGCGGTTGCCTCGATGCCACCGCGGAGCCCGGCACGCCGGCAAATCGCTGGTTCGGAATCAGCAGATGCAGCGGGATCGTCAATAGCGCAATGCCGGCATAGGCCAGCACCGCGATGCGCCAGCCGAAATGGTCCGAGAGCGTATGGCCGAGCGGCCAGAACACGGTGGCGGCCAAGCCACCAAGCAAGGTGATCCCGGACATCGCGCGGCGCGCCTCCGGCCCGCCGATCCGGGCCAGCGCAGCGAAGGCGGCATCGTACAGCGTCAGCCGCATGCCGAGGCCAAGAACGATCCAGGATGCGAAATGGCTACCGATCTGGTGCGAGACCGCGAGACCGGCGCAGCCGAGCGCATTGATCACGGCGCCCGCGACCATGACCTGCCGGCCACCGCTTCTGTCCACCCACCTCCCGGCAAGGGGAGACGTCACCCCCATCACCAACAGCGCCGCGGCAAATCCGCCGTAGACGATGTCGCGGCTCCAGCCCAGATCCGCGGGGATCTGCTCGCCGAATCCGCCGATCAGATAGTAGGTCGCGCCCCACGAGATCAGTTGAGCCAGCCCGAGGGCAATCACGACCCGGCGTGCGATCACCGGGCCGTTTCCCTGTCTGACGGCAGCGTGGCAGCGCCCGGCCCCAGCGGCCGCTGCATCAGCACGGTGTCGACCCATTGCCCGAGCTTGAAGCCCACCGACCTCAGCGTCCCGACCATCTCGAAGCCCATGCGTCGGTGCAGCGCGATCGATCCGGCGTTGCCGCTGTTGCCGATCACGGCGATCATTTGCCGCCAGGGTCCCGCCTCCGACCGTTCGATCAGCGCCCGCAGCAGCGCCGCGCCGACGCGGCGGCCACGCAGGGCTTCCGACACGTAGACCGAGTCTTCAATGGTGTTGCGATAGGCCGGCCGCGGCCGGTACGCTGTCGCGTAGGAGTAGCCGGCCACCCGTCCGTCGATATCGGCCACGAGATACGGCAGCCCCGCGGCCAGCACGGCGGCACGGCGCCCGAGCATCTCATCGAGTGCCGGCGGCACTTCCTCGAAGGTCGCCAGCCCGTTGAGCACGTGGTGCGCGTAGATGCGCTGCACCTCCGCCATGTCGACCTCTGTGGCGTCGCGGATCACGGTGTCTTCGTTGTCTGTCATCCTTGCCTCGTCTTGCGGCATCATCCCTGTGCTTCGACGGCGCGTCGGCGCACGCTGCAGGCGCCACGGGCACATCTCGACATCGCTGCGCGACAATCCGACATCCGCCAGCAGGCGATCGTCGAGCTCGCGCAGTGCCTGCCGGCGGCGGATGCGCGAATCTGGCGAGACCGCAAGATAGCGCCCCAGCTCGACGATGACACCGCCAATGGACTTGAGGCCGGACAATGCCTGCTCCAGGTCTGCCGAAGCCGTCGCTTGCCGGACTATGCGCCGCGGCGTTATATAAGTGAAGCTTTGACAGCTTATGCGCGGCATAAGAGATACTTTGATGAAGAACCTCAACCTCGATTATCTCGAAAGCTTCGCCGTCGTGATCGACTGCGGCAGCTTCTCGGCGGCGGCCGAGCGGTTGCAACTCACGCAGCCCGCGGTGAGCCTGCAGGTGCGCCAGCTCGAGCGCAGCCTGAATGCGACCTTGATCGAGCGGGTCGGACGCAAGGCCAGACCGACCGCCGCCGGGGTCGCGCTGCTTTCGCACGCGCATCAGATCAATGCGGCGGTGGCATCGGCGGTCGACGCCGTTGCACAGCAGACGACCGGAACGGCAGGCCGCGTGCGGCTCGGCACCGGTGCGACCGCCTGCATCTTCCTGCTGCCGCCGATCCTGAAGGAGCTGCGCGCCGCGCTGCCCTCGCTGGAGATCACGGTCACGACCGGCAACACCGCGGAGATCGCGCGGGCGGTCGAGGACAACACCATCGACATCGCGCTTGTCACGCTGCCGGTGTCGGGGCGCAGCTTCGAGATCACGCCGGTCGTGAACGACGAGTTCGTGCTGATCGCGCCCCGCGACATGCAACTGCCGGTGCGGATCACGCCGGAGGTGCTGGCGACCAGGCCGGTGCTGCTGTTCGAGCCGGGCGGCAACACCCGGCGCACCGCCGACGAGTGGCTGGCCCGCGGCGGCGTTTCGCTGAAGCCGCTGATGTCGCTCGGCAGTGTCGAGGCGATCAAGGAGATGGTGCGCGCCGGGCTAGGTTGTGCGGTGCTGCCCGGCATGGCCGTTCCCGCCAGCACCAAGCAGCGCGACCTGATCGTCCGGTCGCTGTCACCAAAGCTCTACCGCCGGCTCGCGGTGGTGATCCGCCGCGACAAGCGCCTCGATCGCGGGCTGCGGCAGACCTTGTCGGCGCTTAAGGCACTCTCGGCCGCAAAGAACGAGGGCCGCTAGGGAGGACGCCGTGCGTCCTCCCTGCTCTACCCCTTACGTCGCCTTGCGCTCCTGCTCCGCGATCTTGCGGAACGCGGCCTCGCCGGCATCGGTCACCGCCGCCCATTTTGCGTTCGGCGTGGCCTCGGCGTCGTAATTGTCATGCCAGTTCCACCATTTGTAGGTCGGGCCCTGCGGATAACCCTTCGGCGAGTCCTCCCAGAGTTCCTGGCGGCCGAGCGGCGTGATGTCGAGATAGCTCCACACCGTGCCCATCGCTTCGTCGCCGCGGCTGTTGACGAGATAGGTGCGGAAGATTCGTTCGCCGTCGCGGATGAACACGTTGTGGCCGTGCCACTCGGCGACGCCGAAGTCGGCGTCAAAACTGTCGGTGATGGTGTACCACGGCATGTCCCACTCCATCCGTGCCTTCAGCCGCGCGATGTCGGCCTGCGGCGCGCGCGAGGCGTAAGCGAGCGTGGTGTCGCGCTGGTTCAGATGGGAGAGATGACTGACCTGGTCGGCGCCGAGCGAACAGCCGCGGCAGCCGTGGTCCGGCCAGCCGAACACGCCGGGCTCGAAGAAGGCGCGGTAGATGATCAGCTGCCGGCGGCCCTCGAACAGGTCGAGCAGGCTCGCCTTGCCGTTCGGTCCTTCGAAGACATACGGCTTCTCGACCGCCATCCAGGGCATTCGCCGCCGCTCCGCCGCAAGCGCGTCGCGTGCCCGCAGCTGGGCCTTCTCCTTCACCAGCATCTCCAGGCGCGCCGCCTCCCACGCCTCCCGCGACACCACCGGCGGTGTCTGCATCGCCGCCAGTTCGCCGCGATCGTTTTCAGCTGATTTATTCATGATGGTCTCTCCATCTCCGATTTGGACGAACTCCGGGACCTCAGCGCGGTTCCATCGCCGCCCGCCGTTCGCCGTTGGTCATGCCCCAATCTGACGCCGCGGCAGCGGTGAGTGGGAGTGACAAGTGTGTCGGGATTTTCACGCATGCGATCCGGGTCGCAACCTGTCTTTGCGATATGCTTGCACTTTGCAACTATCTGTGCGAGCCTCTCACCCCATGAAACAGACTGCGCCTGCGTCCGACGATGGGCTGAAGCTCAGTGCCTGGCTGCCCTACCGCCTGTTCCTGGTCGCGGCGCAGGTCGCCCGACCGCTCGAGCGTTTCTACGGCGAGACGTTCGGATTGAGCCAGGCCGGCTGGCGCATCCTCGCCGTCATCGCCGAGCGCGACGCCGCCAACGCCTCCGAGATCGGCCGCGCCTGCGCCCTCGACCCGTTTGCGGTCAGTCGCGGCATTGGCCAGCTCGTCGAGCTCGGCTTCGCGGTGCGGCGGCCCGGCAAGACCGACCGGCGCTTCGCCGCCGTCAGCATCACCCGCAGCGGCCGAGCCGCGTTCAACCGGATCGCCGCACTCGGCAGCGCGATCGAGACGCGGCTGCTGGCGCGGCTGTCGGAGAGCGAGCGCGCCATGCTCGATTCCGCCCTCACCCGGCTTGAGGGAGAAAGCGCGCGGATCGATGCCGAGGGCTGGCGCGCACTGCGCGATGACGCCGGCGCGCCATGACGGCCCTGCTGTTCGCGCTGACCGCGCTGCTCTGGGGCGGCGGCGCGCTGGCAACGGCGATGCAGGCCGGCGTGACGCCCGCGCCGTGGTCGGTCGCACTGCGCATGATGCTCGCGGGCGTCATCCTGCTCGGCTACGGCCGGCTGCGCGGCGTGCCGCTCGCAATCCCGCGAAAGGATCGACCGGCGGTCGCATTGCAGGGCCTGCTGTTCTTCGCCATTGCCTTCATCGCCTTCTATGAGGCGACCGCACGGATGCCGAGCGGGCTTGCGGCACTCGTCCTGTCGACATCGTCGCTGTTCGCGGCCGTGATCGCGCGCGCCGCGCTCGGCGTTCCGATCTCCTCCGGCTTCGTATCGGGCGCGCTGTGCGGCATCCTTGGCCTCGCGATCATCTTCCTGCCCGGCGCGGCCGCGCACGGAGCCGCGCCGCTTGCGGGTTTCGCCTGGGCGCTCACCGCGGCCATCGCAACCGGCGCCGGGACAACGGTCGGTGCGCGCAACCAGCGCGCCGGACTGCCCGTCGTCTCCGTGCTCGGCTGCGGCGCGTTCGTCGGAGCCACAGCGAGCGCGCTGTGGGCCGTCGCGACCGGCACGCCGTTTGCCGCCGACATCTCGCTCTCCTACGTGGCGAGCTTCCTCTATCTTGCGATTGCCGCGTCCTGCATCACTTTCATGCTCTATTTCGATCTGGTGCGCCGGCTCGGTCCCGGCCGCGCCGCCTACACGCTCGCATTGGTGCCGCTCGTCGCGCTCGTGCTGTCGGCGCTGTTCGAGCACCTTACGCTGGGCTGGCCGGTGCTCGCCGGCGCCGCCGCGATCCTTGCCGGCAACGTGCTGGTGCTGGCGCGCGCCTAGAACATTCCCGGTCGGCGCGCAGCTTGCGGGTTCAAACGGCTGGCCGACGGCGCCATGCCGCAGCCGCCGGGATCATCGCGAGCAGGCTGGTGCTCGCGAGGACGAGGAAGACCGCGGCGTAGCCGACGGTCGCAGCGATCAAGCCTGCCAGCGGCGGCGTGATCAGCGTCGCAACATCGTAGGCGGCATCGAACAGCCCGATGCCGGACGCAATCTGCGTTGCGGGAACGGCGCGCACCACCGGAAGCGCCAGCAGCGGATACGTCATCGACATGCCGCAGCCCGCGACGATCGCACCCGCAATGGCGGTCTGCTCGTCGGGTGCAAGCCCCAGGATCAGCATGCCGCCGGCCAGCGCCGCGAGCGCAAACAGCACCGGACGCGGACCCGTGGCGCGATCGCACACGCCGCTGAACACGGGCCGGGCCAGCGCAAACGCCGCCAGGAAAGCGAACAGCGCGGCCGAGCCGCCGTGCCAGCCGCGATGCAGGAACGCGAGCACGACAAAGCTGGTCGTGCCGATGTAGCTCATCACGGCGAGGCCGAAGCCCAGCGTCGGCCGCCAGATCGCCCTGAGGATTGCCGTCAGCGGCACGGCCACCGCACCATGCGGCGATGGCGCACTCCGTTGCGCGATCAGCACGAGCGGAAGACCGCCGAGCGGCACGAACATCGTGATGGCGGCCGCGACCAAGAAGCTGTCCGGAGCAAGCTGCGGCGGCAACAGCGCGGTGAGGAGATGCGCGATGTCTCCCGCAAGCCCTCCCAGCAGCGCACCCGCCGAAATGCCGGCGAAGAACAACAGCCCGACCCATGACATCGCCCTGCCCTGATGCGCCGGTCCAGCGAGGATCACCGCCCAGGCGGTGCCGCCGGAAAACAGGAAACCCTGGCCGATGCCCATCGCGACGCGGCCTGTCACCATCAACCCAAGCGCCGTGAACGCCGACACCGGCAGCAGCCCTGCGAGCAGATAGAACGCACCGGAGGCCACCGCGCCGAAAAGCCCGAGCATCGTCGCGTCGCGTGCGCCCCGGCGGTCGGCAAAGCGGCCGACCAGCGGGCGCGTTAACAAGGTCGCGAGGCCCTCGGCAGCCAGCACGGCGCCAGCAACGAGCGGACCGAAGCCGAGATCGGCATCGACGCGCACCGGCAGCACCGCGAGCGGCGCACCGAGACTGGCCAGGCCGAACATCGCAACCAGTCCCGGCAGGAGCACGGCGCGCCTGAGGCTGGTCGGTGGAGTGCGGTCGACGGATGGATGATGGAGGTATTGCTGCATGGTTCGGCTCGACGTGAACAAGGAGCCGCGGAATAGACATTGACGCTTCCAGCATTAGAATGCGCCGCCATGGCACTTCAGAACGGACAAAATTTCCGCAATTATGAGACCCTGGCCGGCGTCGCGGCGTTCGTTCACGCCGCCGAGCAAGGCGGATTTGCCTCCGCGGGCCGGATTCTCGGCCTCTCCGGCTCCGCGGTCGGCAAGGCCGTCGGCCGCCTCGAAGCGCGGCTTGGCGTGCGCCTGCTCAACCGTACCACCCGCAAGGTGACGTTGACCGGTCCCGGTGCCGAGTTCTTCCGGCGCGCCCGCAACATCCTGGCTGAGCTCGACGAGGCCGAACAGGTGCTCGCCGAGCAACAAGGCGCGCCGCGCGGACGGCTCAAGGTCTCGTTGCCGCACAACATCGGCCAGTTGCTGGTCCCGCGGCTCGCCGAATTCGCGCGGCGCTTTCCCGACGTCGCGCTCGATGTTCAACTCGAGGACCGCCTCGTCGACATGGTCGGCGAAGCCATCGATGTCGCCCTGCGAACCGGCGAGCTTACCGATTCGTCGCTGATCGCGAGCCGGATCGGACCGCAGCATTTCGTGATCTGCGGCACGCCGGATTATTTTCGGCGGATGCCGCAGCCCGAGACGCCGAACGATCTGGCGGTCCATCGCGGTGTCAGCTTCCGCGTACCGACTACGGGCCAAATCTACCCGTGGAGCTTCTGCGGCGAATTCGCCGGCGCAATGGCAACGGACTCCGTAACCTTCAACAACTCCGATGGCGTGCTCGCAGCGATCCGCTCGGGCATCGGGATCGGACAACTGCCGGTGATCCTTGCGCGTTCCTGCATCGCGCGCGGCGATCTGGTTGCCGTGCTGACCGACTACATGGTGCCGCGCGGCAGCGTGTGGATCGCCTGGCCGAGCAACCGGTACCGGTCGCTGGCGCAGCGCGCCTTCGTCGACTTCATCAGGCAGCAATTGCCCGATACGGTGTTCGAGCCGATCGGCAAGCCATGACCGCGATCGCGCCGGCCAATTGACGCGGCGACGATATCTGAATGCTGGTGCTGGCGCGCGCTTGACCGGCTCGTCGGCGCACAGCAAGAGGCATGCGGCAAGTTGTCCCCGCCGGCGGTCGCCGGCCGATCAACCTCATGTTTCCCGATCGCATTAATCGGATGTTGTCCGGCTCGCGCATAATGAAGCACCTCGGGACACGGGGCGGCTTCGCAGGGTTACCCGATCGTGAATTCCATCCGCAGAATCGGCAACACCGAGTACTTCGCAATCCAGGTCGACGGCCAGGATGACTGGATCATGCGTCCTGCCCTCGGCGAGCGGCCCGCGCGGAATGCCGGGCTGCTGCCGGACGGCATCGCGTGGTTCTTCAACACCGACGCGGGATTCGTCTTCTATGATCTCGCGCGTCGCCAACTCGTCGATCGGCTGCAAACGCCCTGGGCGCGCGGACACGACGGAAAGGACGCGCGCGACGACTATCTGAGCTACGGATTTCTTCAGAGCAAGGATGGCCGGTTCGTCTATCTCCTGCTTTATCACGCCGCGCGCGCGACGGACCTGCATGTCATCGACCTCGAGCGCAGGGCAATCGTCCGCTCGGTTCAGGGCATGCCGAGCGGCAACTCGCTGTGCCCTCCGGTTCTGGACCAGGATGGCCGAATTCTGGTTTCGGCGTTCCGGCACGACAATGGAATCGTTGCACTGCTGCTGCGCATCGATCCGCAGACGAGCCATCACGAGGTGTCGAGCTGTGAGGAATCGCGGGCGAGGTCGTTTCTGATCCGCTCGAGCCCGTGCGGCCGCTATTGGCTGCGCGGAGACAATTCCCGGCTCCCCATGATCACCGAGGAGAGTTCGCTCGTCTCCCGGTTGCTGGGGAGAGACACCGCGGCGCAGCGAGAGTATTTCAGCGTTGCCGTCGAGATCTGGCAGGCGTTTCCGCTGCGGCGGCTGCACTCCGTCGCGCCGATGTGGATGCAGGCCGAAGGGTTGCCCGACACGACCCAGCTCGACCTCGACAGGCGGAAGCAGGGATTGCCGCCACGACGCGGCGAGATCTACCGCAAGGTGTCGCAGTTGCTCGATCGCGAGGCCACGCTGACGACCAACGAGATCAACGCGAAGTCGCATCCCGATCTGTGGCCGGATCCGAACGGCCACTACGCCAATGTCAGCAGCAATCTCCGCGACTTCGAACTCTCCGAGCGCGACGTGATCGGCTGGCAACCCGATAGTCAGGCTTTCTGGTTGAAGCGGCATGAGTTCGTCGCCTGCGTCGGTGTGGACGGGACGGTTTCGCCCAAGATCATGCTGGAGCGGTTCGGGATGGACGACCGTCCTTGGCTGGCGCGCGCCCGCGGCTGGTCGAAGGCGACACCCCTGCCCGACCGGCGCCTCGATATGCGGTTCGCGGAGGGGATGGTGACAGTCTCAGGCGCGCCGGGCCACCCGATACACCGCGTCCGGGTCGTGCCCGTAACGGAGGATCATTTCAGGCCCGCGCCACCCGAGTCGCAAGAAGAGGACAAGGATGCCGCGCTGGCCAAGAAGGCCGAGACGCTCGCCAAGCGGTTCAGCACCTACACCGTCGATCTCGCCTCGATGAGCGAGCCCGACTGTATCGCGGCCATCGATGCGCTGACGGCGCAGATCGGTCCCGATATCAACGAGCGGCCGCACGACAACCACCTGCAGGCGGTGTTCCGTTGCGACGGCAAGCGGCTCAACGAGAAGAAGTTCTTCACCCATGTCGCCAGGCATTGCCCCGGCGCCGCGCCTGCGATCCGAAGGCTGATCGATACGGTGTGCGCACACATCGGACCGCACACCAACGCCTGGTACGACCCTTACGGAGACGAGATTCCGACCGCGCTGTTCGGCTACGCCGCGTGGTGCCTCGCGCGTCTCGACAAGTCGAGCAACGAGGTTCTGCTGCGCTAGTACGGGTTGGTCGATACCGATCACGAGAACTTCTTCTTCGAGAAGATCGCTCCGTTGATGCTGGAGAACGCTGGCAGCGCGAGCGCTCGCCTGGAGCTCGCGGAAGGGTTCTATTTCGGCGATCTCGGCAATGCCATCGACCACTCGGGTCTCTGGCGCATGGCGAAGATGGCCGAGCACGCGGCGAGCCTGATGACGGCGCAGCAGTATGCCGCGCGATTGCTGGCGCGTGCAGCCGCGACGTCCGCCGCCCGATCGAAGTCGGAGTTCGGATATTATTGTTTCGACAATCTCGCGCGGTTCCTGACGGATCCTTCGCAATGGGAAACAGAGCTGCTGCAAGAACTCCGGCAAGCGGCGAGCGATCTCGCGCCCCAGTAGCGCCGCGGCAGATGAAAATATCGCGTCGGCATGTCACATTCGCCGTTCCTCGTTCGTCATGATGTCGTCAACCAAACCAGGGAAACCGACCATGACTGTCAGACTTGATCCGCTCGCCGCCGCCCCCAAGATCATGAAGATCTGGTTCGACGCGTCACTTGCGATCACCTCCACCCTCGAGCCGAAGCTCGCCGAGCTCGTGAAGATCCGCGCCTCGGAGATCAACGGCTGCGCCAATTGCATCAATCTGCACACGACGTTCGCCCGCGATGAGGGTGAGACCGAGCAGCGCATCTACCTGCTGTCGGCCTGGCGCGAAGCGCCCTGCTACACCGACCGCGAGCGCGCCGCGCTCGGCTGGACCGAAGCCCTGACGCGGATCTGCGAGCAGCATACCCATGTCGCGGCCTACGAGACGCTGAAGGCGCATTTCACGCCGGAGGAGCAGGTCAAGGTGACCTTGCTGATCAACATCATCAACGGCTGGAACCGGATCGCGGTCGGCTTTGGCGGCTTCGTCGATCCGCAAGTGATCAAGGCCAAGATGGCCGCGGCGTGACCGCCGAAACGACACGAGACGACGCAGCGGCGACTTCGTTCCGCTGCGTCCCAGGCTAATGCGCGTCGGCTATCGCAGCACTTAGGCGCTAAGGCTTCATTCGGTCCGGATCGCCGGCCAATTGACGTGGCGACGATATCTGACTAAAGTCAGATATATGCTCGACCCCGTTTCCCGCGTCCGCCGCTTCAACCGTGCCGTGACCTCCGCCGTCGGCGCGCTCGACACCTCGTTCCTCGGGCGCGGCCGGCCGCTCGGCGCGGCGCGCGTGCTGAACGCGATCGGGCACGGCCGCGCCGATGTCGGCGAGATCAGGGATTATCTCGGCCTCGATTCCGGCCTGATGAGCCGCCTGCTGCGCAGCCTCGAGGACGAGGAACTGATCGAGACCACGGCGGATGGCGACGATGCGCGCCGCCGCATCGCACGGCTGACGGCGGCGGGTAAGCGCGAGTTCAGCGCTTATGAGGCGATCTCCAACCGGCAGGCCAAGGACTTTCTCGCCCACCACAGCCAGCGCGAGGCGCTGCTGGCGGCGATGGACCTGATCGCCTCGGCGCTCGGCCGCGACGGCACCGCCCTCGATGAGATGGATCCGCGCAGCGACGAGGCGCGCTACTGCCTCGGCGAATATTACGCCGAGCTCGCACGACGGTTCGAGAAAGGCTTTGACGTCAGGCTGTCGCGCGACCCCGAGGCCAAGGACATGGTGCGCCCGCGCGGCAGCTTCATCGTGGCGATGTCGGACGGGCTGCCGATCGGCTGCGTCGGGCTGAAGGGCAGCAGCAGCGAGTTCGCGGAGATCAAGCGGCTCTGGGTCGCACCTGGCGCGCGCGGCCTCGGCCTTGGCCGCCGGCTGATGGACGCAGCCGAGCAGGCCGCACGCGAGCTCGGCATCGCGGTGTTGCGGCTCGACACCAACAGCGCGCTGCCGGAAGCCGGCCAGCTCTATCGCAGGACGGGCTGGACCGAGATCCCGCGCTTCAATGACGACCCCTACCCCGATCTGTTCTTCGAAAAGCATCTCTGAACAGCGCGCCGCACGCGGTGCCCGGCATCAGCATGTTGTCCGGCGCGATGCGCTGGCCTAAGACACGGGCATGACCATTCGCCCCATCGTGCGCTATCCCGATCCGCGCCTTGCGCTGCCGGCCGAGCCGGTGACCATGTTCGACGACGCGCTGCGCGAACTGGCGCAGGACCTGCTCGAGACCATGCATGCGGCGCCAGGCATCGGCATCACCGCGCCGCATATCGGCGTGTCCCTGCGCGTCGTGGTGCTCGAGCTCGATGCCCGCGAGGGGCCGCGGACCTATGTCAATCCGGAGATCATCCGGACCTCGCCCGAGATGATCCTGCACAAGGAGGGCAGCGTCTCGATGCCCGGGGTCAATGACGAGGTCGAGCGCCACGCCCGGGTCCGCATCCGCTATCAGGATCTCGACGGCAACATGCAGACCGAAGAGTCCGACGGCCTGCGGGCGGTGTGCCATCAGCACGAGATCGATCAGCTCGACGGCGTGTTCTGGATCAGGCGGTTGTCCCGCATCAAGCGGGAACGGCTGATCAAGCGATACGACAAAATCTCGCGGACGTGATCGTAGCCCGCATGAGCAAAGCGACATGCGGGACAAGCCGCGATCAGCAGACGGAAAAGCCCCGGATATCGCTGCGCTCATCCGGGCTACGCGTCTTGCGCGAGCGAACCAACCTGCCTTCGTCCTACCCTCCCGCCATCAGATCCTTGGCCAGCGCCATGTAGGCCGGCAGCGTCACGGGATCGTTCGCGGCATTCCCGGCGGCCGGGTGCGAGGCGTAGCGCGCGATCACCATGTCGGCCTTCGGATCGATATAGAGGCCCTGGCCATAAACACCGCGCGCCATGAAGGCGCCGTGCGCATTGTGCGTCACCCACCATTGATTGCGGTAGGACGCCCCTGGCAGCGTGGTGTAGCCGGCCGGCTTGAATTTCTCGGGATCGCCGCCGCGCGCGATATCCTCGACCACTTGAGACGGTACGATCTGGCGGCCGTTGAAGCGGCCGTGGTTGCGGATCGTCTCGCCGAACCGGGCAAGATCGCGCAGCGTCGTCGACAATCCGCCGCCGCCGCTTTCGGTGCCGATGCGATCGACGTGATAATGCGCATCCTCCTCGGCGCCCATCGGGGCCCATATCCGCTCGGAGAGCAGGTCCGACAGCGTCATGCTGCTGGCACGGCGGCAGATCCAGGCCAGCACGTCGGTGTTGACGGTCTTGTAGGCGAATGCCTTGCCGTGCTCGCCCTGCTTCTGCTGCGCGCAGAGGAAATCAAAGATATTGGTCGCGCCCTCATAGCCCGGCTCGATCGGCGCCATGCCGTTGGCCCGTCGCAGCCCCCACACGTCGGAATTCTTGTCGGTATAGACCTCGGTGTATTTGAGGCCGGTGGTCATATCCATCGCCTCGTGCACGCGGGCATCGCCGAATGCGCTTGCCCTCAACTCCGGCACGTAATCGGTGATCGGCGCCTGCGGATCGATCTTGCCCTCGGCGATCAGGATGCCGGCGAGCGTGCCGGTGAACGATTTGGTCACCGACATCGCGATGTGCGGCTTGTGCGGCTTCAACGCGCCGAAATAGCGCTCGTAGATCAGCTTGCCCCGGTGCAGCACGGCGATGCCGTCGGCATAGGTCTCCTCGAGCATGCGCGCGAAGGTCATCGGGCGGCCGTCCATCGTCACCGATGCCGACGCGCCGATATCATGGTCTTCGCGCGGCAGCACCGACGCCGGCCCTGCCCCGCGCCAGACATTCACGGTCGGCACCAGCTGGCGGATGTTGCTCCAGGCCCAGCGCAATTCGGGGAAGCTGCGGAACGAGCCGTTCTGGAAGGTGATGGTCCTGTCCTGCGGCGGCGGAAAGCCCTGCATCCAGCCAAGCGTTTGCGGATCGGATTCGGCGGCGGTGAGATTTTGCTGTTGATTGGCGGCGGCGGCTGCGACGGACATCAGGGCTGGCTCCAGAGCTGCGAATGCGAATTTCGTATCACGCGACAGCACCAGGCACATCCCGCGTTTGCGCCGGGGTGACCGTCGCGGCGAGCGCACGCCGCAACGCGAATGGCCGCGCGCCGCAGATACCAGCTCGATCGGACACTTGACTATCGAGCCCGGGCCAGATCATTCCGGCACGCGGATTACCCCGCCGCCGCGCGCTCGATCGCGGCGATGTCGATGTTCTTCATCGTCATCATCGCCTCCATCGCGCGCTTGCCGGCGGCGCGGTCGGCGCTGTTGACGAGCTCGAGCAGCCGCCGCGGCGTGATCTGCCAGGCAAAACCCCAGCGATCCCGGCACCAGCCGCACGGCAATTCCTTGCCGCCATTGGACGTGACCGCATTCCAGTAGCGGTCGGTCTCCTCCTGGCTGTCGGTGAGCACCATGAAACTGACCGCCTCGTTCGGCGTGTAGTTGGAGCCTCCGTTCAGCCCCACGAAGCGCCGGCCGAGCACGGTGAACTCGACCGTCAGCTCCTCGCCCTGCCCGATGCCCGGTATCGGAGATGGATGGCCCGCGCCGACATGGCTGTCGGGAAACGTCGCGGCATAAAACTCCGCCGCTTCGCGCGCCCGGCCCTGATCGAACCAGAGGCATGTGACGAGATCGGTCATGGCAGTCTCCTTGCAGGGATGATCGAGCGGGATGGAGCGGTCATAATGCGTGATTATGGTCCTGGTTCGACGCGGCGCAGGTTATCGTTCCACAACGTGTTCCGCCATCGCGGATCATGTTTCGCCACTTCGGCCCACGCGCATGATCAGAAGCGGCACGATGACGATCACTCCCGCCATCAGCATCACTCCGGATAGATCCGAGTGATTCAGCATCCGGGCGCCAAGAATGGCTCCGACGCCGATCGCCGAATTGATGACGGCCGAGTGGATCGCGGCCGCGGACATTGCCATGGAACCGGCCGCACGCAAGATCCAGGTCTGAAGGCCCGCGAACAGCGCCGCGACGGCGGCGCCCCAGACGACGAGCAAGGTAACGGCCGTGCCGGTCCCCAGTTGCGGGCCAAACCATCCAAGCCCGACGAGCGCGCCCGCGAGGGCAAGCAGTCCCCACGTGATGACGGATGTCATGAAGCGATCGATCAGAACACCGGTCAGGATGTTGCCGACGAATCCTGCTCCGCCAAAACCGAACAGCATCACACCGATCATGAAGGGCGGCACATCCGCGATCTCGCTGAGGAAAGGTTCGATGAAGGTGTAGGCTGCGAAATTCGCCGCCGCCATGAACGCCGTCACGGAATAGATTCTGCGCAGATCCTGTCGGCGAACCACCGCGGCCAGCGCTTGCCATCCCGCCGGCGATCCGGCTCGGAGCCGCGGAAGAACCCCGACCATCAGGACCGACGTGCACAATCCGACGCCGCCGATCACGCCGAATGCCGCGCGCCATCCGCTGTTCTGTCCGATGAGGTTGACCAGCGGCACGCCGATGACGGTTGCCATCGAGATTCCGCCGAACACGATCGCTGTCGCAACACCCATGCGATGAGACGGCGCGATCTGCGTTGCGATCGCGGCCGCCATCGCCCAGAAGAAGCCGTGAACGACGGCACCGACCGCCCGCGCCAGCAGCAACCCCGTGAAACTGTCGGAAAGCATCGCAGCAAGATTGCTCGCGGACAGCACCAGCATCAGAACAACGAGCAGCGGCTTGCGGGGAAAACGTTGCAGCAGAACCGCGGACAACAGGCCGCTGGCAGCGCCGATCCAGGCATAGAGCGTGACCGTGAGCCCGACCGCGGCCTGGTCTCGACCAAGATCGAGGGCGATCTGGGACAACAGCCCGACCGGCGCGAACTCGGTCGTGACCATCGTGAACGAAGCAACGCCGAGCACGATGACGGCGAGCCAGACGCGGAGCCCGGGACTGTCAGTCGTCATGCAGGTGACCGGTGTGGATGGGCCGCCTGATCTCCCTGATGACGCGCCGATAGGCCTGACGCCGCGCTTCATCCATGAACGCAGCCTTGAGGCTGTTGTCGGCGAGGCTCAATTGTTCCTCGGCAGTCAGGCCTAACGCCGCTGCCGCGCGGACGAAGTTCTCGTTGACGTGACCTCCGAAATACGCCGGGTCGTCGGAGTTGACCGTGACGCAGAGGCCGGCGTGGAGCAGCCGGCGCAGATTGTGACGTTGGAGATCGGGGAAGATCCGCAGCGCCACATTCGACAGCGGGCATACCGTGAGCGGCGTCCCCTCGTCGGCAAGGCGCCGCATCAGTGCCGGATCGGCCTCGCATTGGACGCCGTGATCGATGCGGTCGACGCGCAGCCTGTCGATCGCTTCGGTCACATAGTGCGGCGGCCCTTCCTCACCGGCATGCGCGGTCGTCTTCCAGCCAAGCGCGCGGGCGCGGGCGAAGACCTCGTCGAAGGGCCCGGGCGGGTAGCCTTTTTCCGGTCCACCGAGTCCGAGGGCCAGCACGCCGTCGCGCCAGCGGCGCGCCGCCTCGATCGCGGCGAAAGCCTCTTCAACAGGCTTATGCCGGCGAACGCACAGGATCATGCCTCCGGTGATATCGCGTCGC
Source organism: Bradyrhizobium sp. USDA 3262 (assembly GCF_054060035.1). Lineage (NCBI taxonomy): Bacteria > Pseudomonadati > Pseudomonadota > Alphaproteobacteria > Hyphomicrobiales > Nitrobacteraceae > Bradyrhizobium > Bradyrhizobium sp. USDA 3262. The sequence continues at coordinate 4,888,620 of NZ_JBSSCT010000001.1, read as the reverse complement.
GCGTCTGCATAAGCGGCGCTGATGCCGTCCATGACAGCATCGAACGGCACGCCGCGCTCGGTATGGTCGGCCGGGGTGACGTAGATTTCCGCATGAACGACATTGTCTTCCTGCGCACGGGTCAGGTACGCGCGCGTCAGCTCATAGAAGTCGCGCTCCGTCCGAAGCACGGTCAGGCCGGCCCAGTAGATCTCCAGAAATGACTGGAGATCGGAGAAGCGATACGCCGAGAGGACGTCGCTCATCGAGCGGTACGGGATCGCCACATCGTTCCGGCGGGCAAAATCGAGCAGCATGCCCGGCTCCAGCGTTCCCTCGACATGCACGTGAAGCTCGGCCTTCGGAACGGCCTTGATGTCAAACAACGGAACGGAATTCATTGAACGCGATTTCTGGCCTCGGGCGTGTTCCGCTTCAGGGCTTATTCCGGCGCATCCAAACGGATGCGCGGGCCAAAGCTCATCTGCCGTACGAGCCCGACCTAGCAGCCTTTGTCGAAAGGTCGCCACGCATAAAATATGCGAGTGTTATCCGGCTGAGGCAGCCTCCCCGTGCATCAGGCAATGGTGGTGACCAGCCGTGCGGGGGCACCGTCGGCGAGCATGAGGCGCTCCCACAGCATGCGCCCCGGAAGGATCACGAGGTCCGCATCAGAGTTCGGACCCGTATTGACCTCGAGCGAGCTGAGCTGCCCATCATACCAGCCGAGATCATTGAGCGCGGTGTCGGCCGCGAGGATTTCCGGAGAGGCATAGACACGCAGCGATTTGCCCAGGAATTCGGACAAGCCGGTTCGCCATTCGGCCTGCCTGGGCGCCGATGCGGCAAGCAGCCGATGCGTCAGGTCGCACACCAGATGGACCTTGCGCGTCGAGGATTCGACGAGACGCTTCAGGGCGGCATCCTGGGCCGGCTCGAACGGACCCATGAGCAATCGGCGCGCCGAGATCCACTGGCTTTCAGACAGATCGAGAATGCCGCGCTCCCAGCGCGACACGGTCGCCTGATCCACACCCATCAATTCAGCGAGGTGGCTTTGCTTCATCTGACGAAGCAATCGCATTCGTCGCAACCCGCGGCCTTGATCACCCATCAACATTCACCCGACTTTGTTCTGCAACTCGTGGCGCGGGTCAGCGAGGACATGCTCCGCGGACACCGCTACCAGGAACGGCTGCGGCGTACACTCCGCAGCCGCGCGCCTGGCGCTGGTCGAACCACAGGCATCTCACGAGCCCGGTCACGGCAGTCTTCCTTTTTTTGCATAGGGTGGTTGGCGAAACCGCACACCGCCATCACGATGAAGATGCCTGTCCGGTCCGGCCGCGCGATGCGGTGGCCGCAACCATTCCGCAAGCACGCCGTCGTCCCTGCGAAAGCAGGGACCCATACGCCGCGGCCGCGGTTGGGAACAGGACTCGTCGTTCTGGCATCGCTCAACAATGACCATCGGTGGTTATGGGTCCCTGCTTTCGCAGGGACGACACTGAGTGCGTTACGCGAGCCGCTGATTTGCCCGTCGCAGGCAGCGCGAGAGGAATTGAATTGCGTCGGGGAAACTCGACTGCGTGACACGCATGCGCGAGCCTGTAGCCCGGATGGAGCGCGGCGAAATCCGGGGTTCTCGCCTTTGGCAGAACCGGTCCCGGATTTCGCCGCGCTCCATCCGGGCTACGCTTGGCCAAAAGATTCCGGAATCGGCTGTCGGGGCGCGCGCCGCCCGCTCGTCCTCGGAACGCAAAGACATGGAGAGAAGCGATGACGCCCATCATTACCGCCTTCGAACGGTCGCCCGATGGCGGCAAGGGACTGGCGCGCGATACCCGCGTTCGCTGGGCGCTGGAAGAAGCGGGCCAGCCTTACGAGGTTCGCCTGGTTTCGTTCCAGGCAATGAAGGAACCCGTGCATCTGGCGCTGCATCCCTTCGGCCAGATTCCGACCTATCAGGAAGGTGATCTCGCGCTGTTCGAGACAGGCTCGATCGTGCTGCATATCGCCGAACGTCATGCCGGCCTGCTGCCGGGCGATGCCAATGCCCGCGCCCGCGCAATCACCTGGATGTTTGCCGCGGTCAACACGGTGGAACCGCCGATCCTCGAACTCATGACCGCCAGGATTCTGGAGAGCGACAAGCCCTGGACCAAAGAGCGCCTGCCTCTGGTCATGGATCGCATCCGCGAGCGGCTGAAACAACTCTCCCCCCGCCTCGGCGACGCCGACTGGCTCGACGGCGCGTTCAGTGCGGGCGACCTGATGATGGTGTCGGTGCTGCTCAGGCTGAGAGCATCGGGCATTCTCAACGAATATCCGAGCCTGTCCGCCTATGTCGCCCGCGGCGAAGCCCGGCCGGCTTACCGCCGGGCTTTCGAGGCTCAGCTGGCGGTCAACACGGGTAAGCGACCCACCGGCTGAGGTTGGCGACATCAGGGACAGGCCTTCGCGCAGACGGCAAAGCCGCCGGACATCGCTGCGCCAGTCCGGGCCAGTTTGCTAGTCGAACGGATCGTGCTCTGGTAACGGTTCGGTCAGCTCGAATCCTGGATGGAGCTGCGAAATAATCTCCAGTGCGGTGCGGCCGGGTCCGATCCCCGCGGGATGCACGCCCGACGCATCGAAATACTGGTTGCTCAGCACCGCGACACCGCATTGCAATTCCGGCACGACGATCACGATCGCTTCGAATCCGCCCCTGCTCGTCGCGCCGTTCTTTGTGAAAACGGTATGGCCCTGCGTGTCCGTGGTGATCTGCCAGGCGAGGCCCATGGTGACGCTGGTCTTCTCCCCGCAAACGGGGAATGTCCCCTGGTTCTGCTGCGTGAGCGCGATTTGCGACCCGAGCACCCCGTTCGGGGCCGCGATCTGCGCCGCGAGAAACCTGACCATATCGTCGCCGGTGGTTTTCAGATCAAAGGCTGTGCCGCCGGTCGGCGTGTTGCGGTCGAAAACGATCTGGTATGGCGGCTCAGAGCTCTTGCTCCAATGCCCGATACATCCCTGCGCGATCTTCCACGACGAGTTGAGCACGGCTCCCGTTTGCTTCATGCCGAGCGGACCGGTGACGTATTCGGCCAGGATCTCGTTGTAGTTATGGCCCTTGTCTTTCGCAAACATCTGCGTGACCGCAAAGCCCAGGGTCACGAAGCCGATATTGGAATACTGCCAGCAGCCCTGCGGCGGCGTATCATATTGATTCCACCAGTTGATGAGTTCACTGGAGGGCGGCTCGTCCGCAAACAGCTGCTCGCTGTAGCCGGTCAAGCCGTCCCCCGGCTGCTCCGGCATGCCGGAGGTATGGGTGGCGAATTGCACGAGCTGGATGGCGTCCAGCACCGGCGTTCCCACCACGTTCGCGCTGAAGAGGTTCAGATAAGGGCCGATGGTGTCGTCAAGAGAGGGACCACCCGCCTTGACCGCCACCGCCAGCAATGTGCTGGTGAACACCTTGGTCACCGATCCGATCTCGAACACCGTGTCGGTCGTGACACTGAATGGCGCGGGCGAAGAGCCGGCCACGCCTGACAGTCCCTTGGGGTAGACGTAGCCCTTGGTGCCGAACGACTTTTCGTCATAGACCGCGATGCAGCAGCCAGGTGCGTTGCTGATGCCCAGATATTTTTTGGCCGCCTGTTGAACGATCTGTGCCGAACTTGTCGTCGCGTCGATCATCTGGTCGCTCATTTCGCCCTCCTGCCGGTGACAATGCACGATGTTGACCTTTGGTTGTATCATCTCATATAACGCCGTCCAGCGCGAGTGAAATCACCGTGACTGTTGTTTCAAGTTGGGGCGGTGGAACGTTCGTGCGGAAAGCAGCGTCATCAGACACGGGCTTACGCCGACGTCCCGGCAGTCGCGAAAAGTCTGGCTGATATCGCAGGGCGGGTTAGCGACACGCAACCCGCCACCTCGCGCGTGGCTTCAAGATGTGATGGATCACGCTTCGCCAGTCCTGCTGCGCGCTCGGCTGGATTATGCTTGCTGCCAGAGCATCGGAAATGACATGGTCGATTTCACACCGATGATGCAGGCGGAGCGCAGGACTTATTCGTGAGCACGAATCAAGCGATCAAACTTGCGGTGATCGGACGTGGCCTGATCGGGTCGGCGGCTGCGCGGCATCTGAGCAAGATGGGCCATGATGTTGCGCTGATTGGGCCCGATGAGCCGGCGGATTTTTCGCGCCATGGCGGCGTGTTCGGCAGCCACTATGACGAGGGCCGCATCACGCGCAGTTACGATCCGGGGCCGTTCTGGCGGCAAGCGAACCGCGCGGCGATTTCGCGCTACGGCGAGATTTCAGCGGAGAGCGGCGTGGAGTTCTACCGGGAATCCGGTGCGCTTCACATTGGCCACAGCGAAACCACTGATGTTGCTTCGATCGGCAGGATCTGTGCCGAAGACGGGATCCGGTGTGAAGCCTATCATGATGCGGAGCTCGCGGAACGCTTTCCGTTTCTGAAATCGACAGCGGGAATGCAGGGTTACTTCGAGCCGCGCAATGCCGGATACATCAGCCCGCGCCGCCTGGTCCGCGCGCAGACGATCGCGGCGGAGCGCGCCGGCGCCCGGATCATCGACGAACCCGCGCTGGGGATTTCGGAAAGCGGCTCCGGCGTGACGATCCGGACGCGATCGGGCAGCGTCGAGGCCGAGCGCGTTCTGGTTGCGGCTGGCGGGCACACCCAATCGCTGCTCGGCCGCTCCCTGGGTTTTACGGTCTATGGGCGGACCGCGGCGCTGTTCCGGCTTGGTGCGGCGGAGGTTCAACGCCTGGCCGGAATGCCGTCGATGCGTTGTCTCGGGCCCAAGGGCGACAATCCCTACATCCTGCCGCCGATCCCCTATCCAGACGGCCAGACCTGGCTGAAGCTCGGCGGCGATCCGGTCGATCTTCCACTCGACAGCGACGCTGATATCAAGGACTGGTTCCGCTCGGGCGGATCGATTGAAGTCGCCGATCGGCTTCAAGGACAGATATTAGACCGCATTCGCGACCTCGCTTTCGAGGAACGCCGCGTCGTGCCTTGCATGACCACCTTCGGCGACAGCGGCCTGCCCTGCATTGGACCGCTTTCGGAGCGCGTCACGGTCGCCTTCTGCTGCTACGGCAAGAGCGCAAAATGTTCGGACGAACTCGGCCGGCTCGGCGGCATGGCGCTGCTCGGCGAGGTCAGACCCGAGCTCGCGCCGTGACGGAGTTTTGTGCGGCGTTTGCGTCCGAAAGTTCCTAGGCACGCAGGACGGGTTCGCCGGCGGGTAGCCCGCATGAGCCAACGGGGCGCGCGTTCGCGCGACCCGTTGGCTCATCCGGGCTACGCTTGCTGAACCCGTCGGAGTGCCAACGCGGACGTAACGCGCCCTCACGATCATCACGCGAAGACGTGATGGATTACGTTTCGTTCATCCGGCCTGTCGGTGTTGGCCTGCATCGCGCAACACAACGGCGAGGACATCATTGCTCACGCAGCGTTGAGCCGGCGTGAGTGATGATTGCATTTAAGTCCGCCGTTGCTGCACACAAATATTCGACGAGGCCAGCCTCCTTGGCCCCATAAACAAAACGGAGAAACTCCATGACGAACGTCAAACTCCTGTCGGCTGCTTTGATCGCGGTTGCCATGATCGCGTCGCCGGCAATGGCGCGTGAAGCCCACGCCGTGTCCCGCCACGTCGCGGAGGCGAGCGCCGCCGCGCCGACCGAGCCCGTCTATGTCGACGGTCGGGCCTGCATTCCGGCGCCGCGCGTCGGCTCATTCGCCACTGCGCCCTGGACCGGCAACAATGTCCCCTGCGAGCCCGGTCCATATTGATCGCTCCGCGCGCATCGATCGGTCGGGCTGCCCGCTAGCCGCTTGACCGGCGCGATGCGCCATCGCGACGCTGAAACAGCGCGTAGCCCGCATGAGCGCAGCGATATGCGGGACGCCACGCGACACGCGGATAGGCAATGTCCCGGATATCGCTTCGCTCATCCGGGCTACGCCTGCTCGATCGTGCTCATCGCGCCCAATGAGTTGATTTGTCGTTGCAGAACGTTTCTTCGTCTTGACTCCCGCCGCGCGTCAGCCGCGCGATACGGACAGCCCGGCGAGAAGCGGCGCGTACGCGGCGAGCCTGCGGGATACGAACTCGGTGAAGAGCCGCACGCGCTTCGTCTTGCGTGTCTCCCCCTGTGTGAGAAGCCAGAGCGTCCCGTACATGTGCAGGTCGGTGCCCGGCACCCTCACCAGCAGGGGGTCGGCATCTCCGACGAAGCACGGCAGCGTCGTCATCCCGAGCCCCTGCCGCACCGCGACGATCTGCGCCTCGGCATCCGTGGCCCTGAACGGAACCTCGGCGGTGCGAACCTCGCCCTCGTGGGCCCAGTCCGGGATTCCGTGAATGCTGATGACGATCCACCTAACGGGATCGGGCGCGCCCGCACGCCACGCGGCCAGTCGATCGCGGGATATGTAGATGCCTCCGAACAGCTCCGGTCCCTTCAGGCCGTGAAGATTGAGCGGCAGGGTTTTGCAGTCGTAGACGACGCGGATCGCGACGTCGGCGTCCCGGTTGGTCAGATTTGCCAGCTCGCCGGACGACAGGATTTCCATCTCGATGTCCGGATGCAGACGCGCGAAATCGGCGAAGTCCGGCATGAGCAGGTGCGTCGCGAGGGGCGGTGCCAGCGTCACCCGCAGACGCCCGCGCACGCCCTGGTCGCGGCCGAAGACGCGCGTCTCCAGCTGGTGCGACGACGCTTCCATCTGTTCCGCGAGCTCGAGGACCTCCTCCCCCGCAGCCGTCAGGCGGTAGCCCGAAGGCAGCTTTTCGAACATCTGCGCCCCGAGCCGTTCCTCCAGTTGGGCGACGCGTCGCAGCACGGTCGAGTGGTTCACCCCGAGGCGCTCGGCGGCAGCCCGCACCGACCCTCCGCGCGCGACGGCAAGAAAGTAGCGAACGTCATCCCAGTCGATCATGGTGCAATCCGGCACCGCTGGGGTGCGCCTTCCAAAGCCCGTGTCCAATACATCGGACAGCATCTCGTGTGTGGGTAGCACGGGCGATCATCATAGCCCAAGCCGGATAGCCATGCCGACAAGCGCAGCCCAATACCGAACGGCGGACACCGATCGTCGCGGCTGACGTCAGTCGTCCAGCCGGATCGATTTCGCACCACCGATGTGCACGCTTCCGCACTCAACGCCTGACGCCGGCGGAGCTACGTCGAGGTTCTCGGGGGCCATCTCGCAAATGGGACCAGAGACGCTGTCCGACACGACGAAAGGAGAAGTCATGGGAAAGCTTGAGGGTAAGGTTGCAGTCATCACGGGTGGATCGAGCGGCATGGCGCTGGCGAGCGCCCGGCGGTTCGTTGAAGAAGGCGCCTATGTTTTCATCACGGGCCGAAGGCAGGAAGCGCTCGACGAGGCCGTCAGGCTGATCGGCCGCAACGTGACCGGCGTGCGCGGCGACGCGGCCAATCTCGACGACCTCGACCGCCTGTTCGATACGGTCAAGCGGCAAAAGGGCAAGATCGACGTCCTGTACGCAAGCGCCGGCATCGGCGAAGCCGTCCCACTCGGCGAGATTACCGAGCGGCATTTCGATGCGACCTTCGACCTGAATACGCGCGGCACGCTGTTTACGGTTCAGAAGGCGTTGCCGCTGTTCAACGATGGCGGCTCGATCTTCATGACCGGGTCGGTTGCGTCGGTGAAAGGCTTTCCTGGTTACGGCGTGTATGCGGCGAGCAAGGCGGCGTTGCGCTCATTCGCACGCACCTGGCTCAACGAACTGAAGGGCAGGAATATCCGGGTGAACGTGCTGAGCCCGGGGCCGATCGCCACACCGATGCAGGACCAGGTCCTCACCGAGGAGGCGAAGCGGATGTTCGAATCCCTGATCCCGCGGGGAAAGATGGGTCGTCCCGAGGAAATTGCGGCGGCCGCGCTGTTTCTTGCTTCAGACGATTCGAGCTTCGTGAACGGGGTGGAGCTGTCTGTCGACGGCGGCTTCTCGGCCATCTGAAAGGCCGGGAAATCAGTATCAACACGGATCGGAGAAGTATCATGAGCTATGCGATTGTAGGATTCGGTAAGGTAGGCCAGGCCCTCGCCCACGCCTTCGCCCGTAAGAACATCGAGGTGGCCGTCGCAAGCCGCCGGCCGCCCGAGGCGTTGGCGCCGCAGGCTCGGGCGATTGGACCCGCGGTCGTCGTCAAGTCGTTGCGGGAAGCACTCGAGGCCGACACAATCATCCTGGCGGTCCCGTTCGGGGAGCATCGCGAGGTTGCGAAGGCCCTGCCGAGCTGGAAAGGCAAGACGGTCATCGACGCGATGAATGCGTTTCCAGTCCCTGAAGAGCTGGACGGCCTCCCGTCCTCCGCCTTCGTCGCGAAGGCGTTCACCGGCGCCAAGCTCGTCAAAGGGTTCAATCACCTGGTTGCGGCCAAGCTGGCTGCCGATCCGATCGTCGAGGGCGGCCACCGGGTGGTCTTTCTGGCTGGTGACGACGAGGACGCGATCGCGCCTGTGGCCGCCTTGGCGAAGCAACTCGGGTTCGCACCCGTCAGGCTGGGAAAGCTCAACGAGGGTGGCGCGCTGGTGCACGCACGCGGCCGCATTTGGGGCCCGCTCATCTTCCAGGATTTGTTCAAGAAGGAGCAGTAACGGATTTCCGATCCGTAGCCCGCATGAGCGGAGCGACATGCGGGGCACCCGCGACGCGCGGATAGAAAATGCCCCGGATGTCGCTGCGCTCATCCGGGCTACGCTTGCGGTCCTGGCGATCCGCTCTCGCGTAAGTCTCACGAGAGCGGTGTTCGCAAACGACGATCTCGATCAAGATGCCTCGATCGGCTCGGACGTCGTTATCCGGTTCTTGACGCTGGGACGCTCCTGCATCGCTGCATACCATGCCAAAAGAGCCTCGCACTCCATCGGCACCGGCACCTTCACCAGTCCCGCGAAGATCAAGCCGCCTATGAGGGTGATATCGGCCATCGTGAATGCGTCGCCGGCAACGAACGGCTGTGCTTTCAGAATGCCGTCAAAGTAGTGCATCCCCTTGAGGGCCTTGTCGCGCTGACGGAATCCCCATTCGGGGTTCTGATAGATCTCGACATGAGGCCCAAGACCCGGCGTGGCGTGGTGGAAATAGACGCTGATGGCATCGAGCAGTTCCAGTTCGGCGCGCTTGCTCATCATGTGGATCACGCCCTTTTCGCGCGGCGTCCTGCCGGTCAGCGTCGGCGCGCCATCGAGCGCGTCAAGGTACTCGGTGATGGCCGTGCACTCGCCAATGAAGGTCCCGTCGTCGAGTTCGAGCACCGGCAGGGTGCCGGAGTAGTTCTTGGCGATGAATTCGGGCTTCTTGTGCTCGCCCTTGTAGAGATCGACCAGTACGAACTCCACTTGCGACCGCAGGTTCTTCTCGGCCAAGGCGATGCGAACGCGGGCCGGATATGGGCCAGTTGGCCAATCGTAAATCTTCATCATGACTCCTGTCTACCTGTCACTTGGTAGGGTCAAACTAGCCTTCAAATCCGGCCGGTCAACGCCTATCTGTCACTTGGTAGATAACGAAGCAGTGAGGCGATGAAGTGAGTTCAAGCTCTCGGGAGGCCATCCTGGCGGCGGCAAAGCGGACCGCGCAGGCGCGCGGCTATGGCGGCTTGAATTTCCGCGATCTCGCCGACGAAGTCGGGATCAAGGCCGCCAGCATCTATCACCATTTTCCGAGCAAGGCCGATCTCGGCGTGGCCGTCGCGCGGCGCTACTGGGAGGACACCGCCGTCCAACTCGAGTCGATGCTGGCAGAAACGGCCGATCCTGTCCGCTGCCTGCGTCGATATCCCGACGTGTTTCGCAAAGCGCTCGAGAGCAACAATCGCATGTGCCTCTGCAGCTTCATGTCCGCGGAAGTCGACCACCTGCCGGACGCAGTGAAGAAGGAGGTCCAGACCTTTGCCGACGTCAACGTGGCGTGGCTCAGCAAGCTGTTGGTGGCTGCGGGCCTGGTCAATTCGAGAAAGAGCGAACAGCGGGCCCGCGCCATCTTCGCCGCCGTCGCCGGCGCGCAACTCGTCGCCAGAAGCCGCTCCGATATTTCGCTCTACGACTCGATGATCGACAGCTATCGCGCCGCGGGTCTTCTGCCGGCATAGATGGCCCGAATGTCAGATCGAGATGAGGCGGCGACGCCCTACTCCCACTCGATCGTTCCAAGCCATGGTAGCGAGTAGCCCGCATGAGCGAAGCGATATGCGGGACACCACGCGACACGCTGACAGGAAGTGCCCCGGATATCGCGGAGCCCGTCATCGGGCGCGCGTTCGCGCGACCCCTTGGCTCATCCGGGCTACGCTCGCTGGTGCACGCACGCGGCCGCGTTTGGGGCCGGCTCATCTTCCAGGATTTGTTTGGGAAGGAGCAGTGATCGGCGCATGGGCGCCGTTCGCACAGTGGGGGGACACCCTGGCCGCGCCGGATGAACAGCGCACAGTTCGGTTCAACGGTGTCAAACAGCGTCAGATATGACAACGCGTTCTCGCGACGACAATCGTCCGAGCCTTGCTGTTGGTTTCACCCTCTTCGATCAGAGGGCGCAGGGAAGACCGGGTGCCGATCGCACCCATGGGCCCCGAGCAATGGGTAGAGAGCTCGGGGGTAGGACCACAGGTGTAACCGGAAACATCCGGCCTTCCCTGCGCGATGGTTGTGCGGCTTACTTCGTGCTCTCCCCGGCGAGACTGGGCTTTTTTGTCACCGTTTCGCGAAGATGCTTCGCATCTCGCGGAAGACACCTACCACAAGGGCGTCAGGACCACACGACTTCACCGTCCACTTCATGCGCACTCGTCAGTCGCGCACGCAGCGTCCACCGCATCCCACACCACGTTCGTGACGACCGCGAAGCGCCCCTCGTGTCGGGTGGGATGCGCATATTGAACATCTGAGTTGGGTCAAACGCCAAGCGGAATATTTTCTTAGTCGCGGATTGACAGGTTTTGGTGAGTTGCCCGTCGGGGTGATTTGTCGCGGGTGATGGAGCGAGATTTGAGTTTCGCCGGAGACAAAGCCAGTTTGACCGCGCTTCAGCGACTTACCGGCGACGCGGGAGAGACTAAAGGCGATACGCGCAATAAAGCGCGGAGCAACTCTACCGCGGTCGCTCGTTCGGGCGACGCTCGCCGACGAGAAAAAAGCGAGCAAGTGACCGCGAGGACCTATTGCGCGCTGAGCGATGCAATTATAACGTGTACGTCAACTCCTTTTTTTTTCATAGCTCAAAGTCTGAGACCGGTGTGATTAGCTTCAACAATTTTCATTCGCTCAACCCTGATTCAATCGAAGTAGCACAGCATTTGATTGAGAACGCATCGCGCCAGCGATCCGCCTTCATGTCTTTCGTCAGCATGTGGATGGCATTTAACGGCTGGATGGCATCGGTCACGGAAGAGAGAACAGACTCAGCGATGATAGACGAGCGAACTGTCCACTCCAAGCTGCATGAGTTGAAACAGTATCTGCTGGCGACGCTCGGCAGGGATGATGATCTTGCCTATGGCTTGTACTTCGTCACCGCTATGGGTTCCCTCTCCCGTCTCGGAAATCTTCAACTTGCGCTGGTCAAGTGGGATGAAAGCCTCGGCGCCGCCGAACGCGTGCAGCGTGAAGGCGCTCTTTTGAGCTCGGATCCGGTCATCGACCACAGGTGGAAACACCAACGTGATCTTGCGCCGCCAAGGGAGGTCGACGTTACGGGTACCGCTGTTCAGCCGGTTCAGTGGATTGAGATAAAACAGCGCACAGTTCTTCTCCGGATTCCCACCATGCACAGCGAAATAAAGCGCGATGAACGGATCTAGCGTCCAGTCAAGAAGCTGGGTCGGCACGCCATAGTGTTGGGCGATGATCCGGTCAATGAGCGAGCCACGCGGAAAATTTGGAAGCAGCATCGCGCCTCGGTCAAAGAAAGCTTCGAGCATTTGCTGCTCGGCGACCAAATACAGCTCATCAGTAGTTTGGGAGTCGCTAAAGATATTTACATTGCGCCTGTAGAGCCCAGGCAATAGACTCCAATCTGCATCGCTCTGACCTCGGAAGAGATTGTTCGAACTGACAGCACCAACCTTCGTGAGATGGGCCACCAGGTCCCAGAGCTGCCAACCCTCCTTCCACTCTGAGACCTCCATAGTATCCCTCGGCGATGCCACCTAATTGGAGCGTTATGCGCGCTTACATGTCGAAAGCGGTCGCACGGCAAGCAATCTCAAAAAGTCGGCTTTCGGACCCAATTTGTTTTCCTACAGTTCGCGCAAAGCCGCCACGCAGGGGACGCTGGCATACTATGCCGCCCCCTCACTCCCACTCAATCGTCCCCGGCGGCTTGCTCGTCACGTCGTACACCACCCGGTTCACGCCCTTCACCTCGTTGATGATGCGCGTTGCGGTCTCGCCGAGGAACTTCATGTCGAACTGGTAGAAGTCCGCAGTCATGCCGTCGGTCGAGGTGACGGCGCGCAGGCCGACGACGTATTCGTAGGTGCGGCCGTCGCCCATCACGCCGACGGTCTTCACCGGCAGCAGCACGGCGAAGGCCTGCCAGATCGCGTCATAGAGGCCGTGCTTGCGGATCTGGTCGATATAGACCGCGTCTGCGTTGCGCAGGATGTCGAGCTTTTCCCTGGTGATGTCGCCGGGGCAGCGGATGGCGAGGCCGGGGCCCGGGAACGGGTGGCGGCCGACGAACACTTCGGGCAGGCCGAGCTCGCGGCCGAGCACGCGCACCTCATCCTTGAACAGTTCGCGCAGCGGCTCGACCAGCTTCATGTTCATGCGCGCCGGGAGGCCGCCGACATTATGGTGCGACTTGATGGTCACCGACGGGCCGCCGGTGAAGGAGACGCTCTCGATCACATCAGGGTAGAGCGTGCCCTGCGCCAGGAACGCGGCGCCGCCGATCTTCTTGGCTTCCGCCTCGAACACGTCGATGAACAGCCGCCCGATGGTCTTGCGCTTCACCTCGGGGTCGGTGACGCCCTCGAGCTCGCCCAGAAACTCCTTCGACGCGTCCACATGGACGAGCGGGATGTTGTAGTGGTTGCGGAACAGGTCGACGACGGTCTTGGCCTCGTCAAGCCGCAGCAGGCCATGATCGACGAACACGCAGGTGAGCTGGTCGCCGATCGCCTCGTGGATCAGGACCGCTGCCACGGCGGAATCGACGCCGCCGGACAGGCCGCAGATCACCTTGCCCTTGCCGACCTGCGCGCGGATCTTCTCGATCGCCTCTTCGCGGAACGCGCGCATGGTCCAGTCGCCGGTGAGCCCTGCGACCTTGCGCACGAAGTTGCGCAACAGTTTTGCGCCATCCGGCGTGTGCACCACTTCGGGATGGAACATCAGGCCGTAATATTTGCGCGTCTCGTCCTGGATGATCGCGAACGGCGCGTTCGGCGAGGTGCCGGCCACCGAAAAGCCCGGCGGCATTTTTGTGATGCGGTCGCCATGGCTCATCCACACCTGGTGCTTCTCGCCGTGGCCCCAGATGCCGTCGAACAGCTGGCTGTCGGTCTTCACCTCGACATCGGCGCGGCCGAATTCGCGGTGGTGCCCGCCCTCGACCTCGCCGCCGAGCTGGGCCGCGAGCGTCATCTGGCCGTAGCAGATGCCGAGCACGGGAACACCGGACTCGAAGATCAGCTGCGGCGCGCGCGGCGAGCCGGTCTCGTGCACCGATTCCGGACCGCCGGAGAGGATCACCGCCTTCGGCTTCATCTCCTTGAAGGCGGCCTCCGCCTTCTGGAACGGCACGATCTCGGAATAGACGCCCATCTCGCGGACGCGGCGGGCGATCAGTTGCGTCACCTGGCTGCCGAAATCGACAATCAGAATCTTGTCATGCGCCGAGGCCACGGAGGGCGTCGACGGTTCGCGGGCTGTGTGCTGGGCTGTCATGGCAAGCAGATACGCGACGGCGCCCGCCCCCGCAACCGCGCTCGAAGGGGCGCCCACATTCTTCTTTGGGCATGGACAAATCGATATAGGTCAGTATTATTGACCTAATTTGGCCATGAGCCACATGGAGGAAACCAATGCCGGATTTTCACGACCCGTCGCGCCTCACCGCGCTCGGCCGCGACTGGGTAGCCGCCTGGAACGCGCGCGACCTCGAGCGGGTGCTTTCGATGTATGCCGAGGATGCCGAGATGACCTCGGACCGGATCCCGCCGCTCGGCTTCGGCGCATCAGGCACGGTGCGCGGCAAGGCGAGCTTGCGGGCCTATTGGAGCGCGGCGCTGGCGAAATTGCCCGAGCTGCATTTCGCGCTGATCGACCTCTATGTCTCGCCCGACAGCGTCGTCGTGTTCTACCAGAACGAACGCGGCAAGAAGATCTGCGAGTATTTGCGGCTGGATGCCGAGGGGAAGATCAAGCAGGGCTCGGCGAACCATCTGGTGGGGTGAGTTTGTCGTGGCATCGACCAACCCGGTCCGTCACCCTGAGGAGCTCGCGAAGCGACCGTCTCGAAGGGCGACGGCCCGGCTCCATCCCATCCTTCGAGGCTCGCCGAGCGCTGCTTGCGCACCGCTCGACGCGCACCTCCAGCGACAACGGCTTCGCCGTTGCGCGGGGATGACGCCGGTGTATGGGATGCAGAAGCGGAAGACGCGACATCAGGATCCAGCCCATGAAAATCCCACCCCTGCCCTTCACCGTCACCGACTGGAGCAATGTCTCGCCCACCGTGCATCCCGGCGAGACCGGACAGGCGCTGTGGCGCACGCTCAACATCGGCGATCTGCGGGTGCGGATGGTCGAGTATTCGCCTGATTATCTCGCCGATCACTGGTGCGATCGCGGCCACGTGCTTTACGTCGTCACGGGCGAGCTCGACACCGAGCTGCGCGACGGCCGAAAATTCACGCTAAAGCCGGGCATGAGCTACCAGGTCTCCGACTTCGGCGACGCCGCGCACCGTTCGTCGACGAAGACGGGTGCGACGCTGTTTATTGTGGATTGACGCGGGACCTCCCCTCTCTCCCGTCACCCCCGCGCAAAGGCTTGCAGCGTGATCTCTCCCCTCGTCGTCCCGGCAAAAGCCGGGACCCATAACCACAGGGTTGAGTTGTTAGAACGCTGTGGCCCCAGCGTCGTGCAATAACGACCTTCGGTGGTTATGGGTCCCGGCTTTCGCCGGGACGACATCGTGGATGTTGCGTCGTCGAGAGACGTTGCTTAGACACTCACCGCCTCCGCGCCGCGACCTTCCTCACGTTGGTATCCGCCCAGCCCAGCGGCCGCCCGCTCTTCGACGGCAGCACGAGCTGCCCGACCGCCTGCCCGGCCTGGTCGAGCAGCACCGAATGCGGCTCGCCGCGCGCGTAGAGATGCGCCTCGCCCCATTGCCTGAGGCCAACCACGATCGGGAACAGGTCGTGGCCTCGCTTGGTCAGCACATATTCCTGATAGGCGCTGCCGTCGGAGGCCGCGACCTGCTCGAGCACGCCTGTTGCAACCAGCGTGCGCAGCCGCGTCGTCAGCATGCCCTTGGCGATGCCGAGATTCTTCTGGAAGTCGCCGAACCGGCGCAAGCCGTCGAACGCGTCGCGCACGATCAACAGCGACCACCAGTCGCCGATTGCATCCAGCGCGCGCGCCACCGGGCATTCCGCTTTCGCAAATGCGGTCCGTTTCATCGCGCTCCGCCTCCCTCGATCACGATTCCGAACTGGTCTTAAAATAGGACTAGACAGCGTCCGGCGCAACTGGTCTCATGATGAGACCAGATTGCGAATTGCAGCGGAGGCAAGATGACGAACCAGACCATGGCTGAGGCCCGGCCGGCCGAGGACCATCACAAGACAAACGACAAGCCCGGCGACACCATGGCTCGCGCTCTGTCGCCCGCCGTCGTGCTGCTGTTCGCCGTCGCCTGCGGCCTCAGCGTCGCCAACATCTATTTCGCGCAGCCGCTGCTCGACACCATGGCGCAGGATCTCTCCATCACGCCGGCGGTGATCGGCGGCGTCGTGACGCTGACCCAGGTCGGCTACGCCTTCGGCCTGATGCTGATCGTGCCGCTCGGCGATCTCTGGGACCGCCGCAGGCTGATTGTCGGCCAGACCGTGCTGTCGGCGATCGCGCTGACCATCGTCGGCACCGCGCCGAACGCCGCGGTGCTGCTTGTCGGCATGGTGCTGGTCGGGCTGCTCGCCGTCGTGATCCAGGTGCTGGTCGCCTACGCCGCGACGCTGGCAGCACCGGCCGACCGCGGCCGCACCATCGGCACCGTCACCAGCGGCGTGGTGTCGGGCATCCTGCTGGCACGTTTTGCCGCCGGCGCGCTGGCCGATCTCGGCGGCTGGCGCGTGGTCTACCTCACCTCGGCCGCGCTGACGCTGGTGCTGGCGGCGCTATTGGCACGCGCACTGCCGCGGCATGCTCCGCAGCCGATGGCCGGATCGTCCTACGCAAAGCTGCTGCGCTCGACGGTCGCGCTGTTCGTCGAGGAGCAGGTCTTGCGCGAACGCGCGGTGTTCGCGCTTTTGATCTTCGCAAGCTTCAGCGTGTTCTGGAGCTCGGTCGTGCTGCCGCTCGCGGCACCCCCGCTCTCGTTGTCGCACACCACGATCGGGATGCTCGGGATCGCGGGCCTCGCCGGCGCGCTGGCGGCGCGCAATTCCGGCCAGCTCGCCGACCGCGGCTGGGGGCAGCGCACCACCGGCTTGTCGCTGCTGCTGATGCTCGCCGGCTGGGTGCCGATCGCCTGCCTCGACACCTCGCTATGGCTGGTCGTGGCCGGCGTTCTGATGATCGACTTCGCGGTGCAGGCGATCCATGTCACCAACCAGAGCCTGATCGTCGCCGCGCGGCCCGACGCGGCGAGCCGGCTGGTCGGCGGCTATATGGTGTTCTATTCGATCGGTACTGGATTTGGCGCGATCACCTCGACGATGGCCTATGCGGCCGCCGGCTGGCCCGGCGTCTGCGTGCTGGGTGCCGCGATCAGCGCCTCTGCGCTGCTGTACTGGGTTATCGTCGTGAGCAAGACGCCGGTGCCGGTCGGCGTGTGCTCCGAGGCGTAGCGGGGTCATCCGTCATTGCGAGCGAAGCGAAGCAATCCATCGTGCGACACGTGCGGAGCCATGGATTGCTTCGTCGCTACGCTCCTCGCAATGACGCCGAAGGAAGCGTCATTCGCTCACGCCTTCTTCAACACCGAGACGAAGAACCCATCGGTGCCGGTGCGGCGTGGCGTCATCAGCAAGCCCTCCGGCGACAGCAATGCGGCCTCCGCAAATTGCTCAGCCTTGTCCCACAGCACCGCTGCAGTCTGCTCCGGCGGCTGCACGGAGAACTCCGGATGCCGCGCGATGAAGGCCCTGACCTGCTCGCCGTTCTCCTCCGAGAGCACGGAGCAGGTGATGTAGGCGATCCGGCCGCCGCCCTTCACCAGCGGGGCGGCGCGCTCCAGTACCTCGGCCTGATCCTTCAGCCGCACCTCCAGCGCGCCGGGGCGCATGCGCCATTTGGCGTCGGGATTGCGGCGCCAGGTGCCGGTGCCGGTGCACGGCGCGTCGATCAGCACGAGGTCGGCGGACGCCTTGATGTCCGACAGCACCTCCTCCTCGCCGCGCGGCGTGCGCACATCGCAATTGTGCACGCCGGCGCGCGACAGCCGCTCATGGATCGGCACGAGCTGCCGCTTGTCGCTGTCGGTCGCGATCAGCCGGCCCTTGCCTTGCATCATCGCCGCCACCGCCAGCGTCTTGCCGCCGGCGCCGGCGCAGAGGTCGATCACCTGCTCGCCCGGCTTGGCCGCCGCGAACAGCGCGGCGAGCTGCGAGCCCTCGTCCTGGACCTCGATGGCGCCCTTGATGAAATCCTCCTCGGCATGGATGCCGGGATTGCGCGCGTCGGCGCCGAGCTCGATGCGCAGGCCGAGCGGCGACCACGGCGTTTCCTTCGCGCCGAGATGCGACAGCCGCGGCAGCACCTTCTCGCGCTTGCCGCGCAGCGTGTTGACGCGCAGATCGAGCGGCGCGCGGCTCGCCATCGCGGTCGCTTCCGCCGCGCGGTCGTCGCCGAACACCTTTGCCAGATGCGGATCGAGCCAGTCCGGATAGTCGCCCGCGACATGCGCCGGCGCATCCTCGAGCGAGCGCGAGGCCAATGCGGCCTCCTCGGTCGTGGTCAGCGGATCCGGCGCGAACCGGCCGCCGTCGCACAGCGCCTGGATCGTGGCGATGTCCATGCCGCGTTCGAGCTTGAGCATGCCGAGCAGGCGCGACCGGGCGCTGGCGTCGTCCATCAAATAGGCCGCGGAGGATTGCCGGCGCAGCACGTCCCAGATCAGGCCGGAGATCGCGGCGCGATCGCCGGAGCCGGCATAACGGTGCGCGGTGCCCCATTCCTTCAGCGCTTTCGCCGCGGGAATGCGCTGTGCGTCGATGGTGGCGATCAGCTCGATCGCGGCGGAAAGCCGGGCAGCGGGGGTCATTGATCTCTTTCGGTTGGGCGCATCAGATCAGCAGCAGCAGTCTGAGCGCGAAATACAGCCACATGACCGCCAGCACCAGCGCGCCGGCGAACCAGGCGAGCGAGCGCGGCCGCACGTCGTTGGAGGTCACG